>NZ_AEDD01000001.1 GCF_000179615.1 Paenibacillus curdlanolyticus YK9 | reverse complement strand
CAGCGCGCGTGCGCTCGCGTAAGCGCCGGCTGGCGGCTCGTCCAGCCAGCTCAGCTCGCTGGGCGATTGCACGCCCCAAGCCGCCAGTTCAAGCGCGAGCGGCGCGAGATCCGCCTCGAGCAGCTCCGGCGTGCTGCGCGGCGCGAGCAGCTGCTGCTCCTGCTCCGTCCACAGCCGGTAGCATACGCCGGGCGCCACGCGGCCTGCGCGGCCGCGCCGCTGATCCGCTGAGGGCGCAGATACCGGAACGGTATCTAACCGCGACATGCCCGTTCGCGGGGAAAAGCGAGGCACGCGCATCAGCCCGCTATCGATGACGACACGAACGCCTTCAACCGTCAATGATGATTCTGCGATAGACGTAGCAAGCACGATCTTGCGCTCGCCAGCCTTGCAAGGCGCAATCGCTCTCCCTTGCTCTTCCAACGGCATGCTGCCATGCAGCAAAACAAGCTCAACGCCGTCGCGTTGCCCGATGCCCCGCTCAAGCAGCAGCGTCTGTACGCGGCGCAGCTCGCGCATGCCGGGCAAAAAGACAAGAAGATCGCCATCATGCCTACCTAGTGCAGCGGCTGCCGTAGACGCAACGCGAGATTCCAGCGTATCCTCGCGATTCGTATGGCCCCAAGTGCCGCTAACCGGCCTTCCACTGACAGCGCCAATGCCGAGCCAAGTGCCTGTGCTCGTTAAGCCAAGACTGTTGTCTGCATAAAACGTCTCAACCGGAAATGCGCGACCTTGACTTTCAATAACGGGCGCATCGCCGAGCAATCGCGCGACGGGCGCTGCTTCCAGCGTTGCCGACATCACAACAATGCGCAAATCGTCCCGCAGGAGCGACTGCGACTGCAAGCTGAGCGCCAAGCCCAAATCGCCCTGCAAATGCCGTTCATGGAACTCGTCGAACAGAATCGCCCCGATATCCTCCAGTGCAGGATCCGATTGCAGCATGCGTGTCAAAATGCCTTCCGTCACGACCTCGATTCGCGTCGACGGACCTACCTTCGTGTCAAGGCGAACGCGGTATCCGACCGTCTCGCCTGCTTTCTCGCCTAGCAACGACGCCATATGCGCCGCAGCAGACCGCGCAGCCAATCTGCGTGGCTCCAACATCACGATTTTTCGATCGCCAAGCCACTCTTCGCCGAGCAGCGCAAGCGGAACTCGCGTCGTCTTGCCTGCGCCTGGAGGCGCTACTAGCACGGCATTAGGCCGCGCAGCGAGCAATCGTTTTATATCGGGAATGACTTCATCTATCGGTAATGGTTTCAACCCGCTTCGTTCCTTTCTCTTCTTGCTGAGCCGTTTGCTTGCTACGGCTTTTCGTTTGGCCTGACCAGCCGAATCATCTGCTCCACGCGACGCCCATCGCCAGACAGCGACGCTTCGAACGAGCGCAGCTGAGACGAGCCGTCTCCGTCCAGAAAAATGCCGTCCTCAATCATAGGTATCGAATGGATGATAGCCGTTCTAAACTGCGCGAGCGTCGTCTTAGTATCGGTGACAACGAGGTACAACCGACCTTCCGTATCATACACGGCAGCCGTCCGCAGCCGGGCGTCATCGGGGAACGGCGCTAATTCATCCTCGATTTGTTTGCGCCAACCCGCTTCTTCTTTGGGCTTCATGCTGATGCCGCCCTGCGCCCAATAATGGTCGCGGTCGCTGACTTGCAGCTCCTTCGGATTCGACAGCACCTGTACAGACAGCCGATCCTCCGCGCCATCCCAGACTAGCGTACCGCGCGGGACGCGCACATTTTCTGATCCTGAACCGTAAGCGCCAGCACTTCCGCCGACAGGCTGGTCATTCACAAGCGCCATGCTTAACAGCCGACCATTATAAAAAAATCCGCCGTTGATCCCATAAAAAGGCGAAGCGCTAACATTCCCGCGCACGGCATCCAACGTCACTTTATCCGGCTCGGTCACCAGCATATGCAGCTTTACGCCGTCAGACGCCTTCATCCGATACGCATACCCTTCATAAGCCGGCTTCCCTTTTTCCTTCCCCAGCTGCGACCCCACGGTAATCCACACTGCAATCCCGCTTGCGGCAAGCGAAACGGCGATTGCAATAAATACGATAGCGATGATGCCTGCCGTTCGGGAGGAACGTTCTCCTAGCTGATTCTCCTCTGACGTAGCTCTTTTACCTTCCGTTGGCTCCATTAATTGATGTCACCTACGTATACCGGACTTGCTTCGCCCGATCGGATGATTCTGCCTAACGATTGTGGAACAAGCATGATGTCGTCCAATTGCTCAAGCGGAACCCACTCTACACCGATCTGATTCGTATCGGGAACCGAGGCCGAGTCAAACGGCCGATCGGACAGAAGCTTGCATTCAAAATAACATTCGACCTGATGAAAGGCGCTTTCACGGTCTGACAATCCATGGTTCGCGCCGATATATTCCCGTACATAAAGAAGCGCTAACGGCTCCACATCCTGGCCGATCTCTTCGAGACACTCCCGGACGATCGCCTGATGCAGCGTTTCGCCATGCTCCTGTCCGCCGCCCGGAAACCCGTACTGGACGCCGCGCTCATCTTCGAATTTGATTAAGAGCAGCTGATCATCTTTGCGGATGATCGCTTTTGTCGCCATACGCACTTTTTTCAATCGACAGTTCCTCCTCTTCTCTTGCAAACAGCTATCGTATCATCGCTAATCGAACCAGCCTTTACGCTTAAACCATAGGAACATGACTCCGCCCAATAGCCCCATGACGGTCAATACGCCGAAGTAGCCCCAGCGCAAATGCAGCTCAGGCATCCGGTCAAAATTCATCCCGTAAAGTCCGGCAATAAACGTCAGCGGCATGAAAATCGTCGTAATGACGGTCAGCGTCTTCATAATGCCGTTCATTCGATTGGAGCTGTAGGATATGTAGCTATCGCGCAAATCGGCCGTCATTTCTCGGCTTGCATCCAGCATCTCCGACAGCTTCAGCAGATGGTCATGCACGTCAGCGAAAAAAGCGCGCTGCTCCTGCAGCCCGGCTATACGGTCGGAACTGAGCAGCCGATAGAGCAGGTCGCGCATCGGCATAAATGTCTTCCGCAGGTGGAGCAGCTTCGCACGGATGGCGAAAATCTCGTCCAGCAAAGCGGTGCCTGAACGGCTCGTATCGTCAATCTCCTTTTCCGCCAATTGATCGTCCAGCGCATACATCGCCGGAAAATAGCGGTCGACCAGCTCATCCATCACCATGTAGGCGGCATGCAGCGTGCAGCCGTGAAGCTCCTTGGTCGTTGCCATCATTTTCGCCATGGCCGCTCCCAGCTCTGGCGAAGGCTGCATATGGAACGTTACGATAAAACGTTCATGCACGAATAGATTGACCTCATGTACGAACAGCGTCTCTGCTTGAAGCGAGTGCAGCACAAAAAAATGCGTGTCGCCATAATGATCCAGCTTCGGACGCTGCAGCCGATGCAAACAATCCTCGATCGCAAGAGGGTGAAAATGAAACATCGTTTCGAGCAGCCCGATTTCTTCCTCCGACGGCTGGTCAAAATCGATCCAAAACCATTCATAATCCTCGTAGCGCAGCCGGATATCTTCTAACGTTAATCCCTCAACTCGTTCATGCTGTTTCGTTACAGCCATTATCGAAAGCATTCGTTCAACCTCCGGTACTTCAACCATTAGCCATTGCTATGAAATGCAACTATTGTACCATGACTCAGTGCAATCTTGACATTCCTTCCTGTTCAGCCGATTGCTTCTTGTGAAAGCGCCATGCTAGAATATTTGGAATATAACCGGATTCACATACAAACGTTTACGAATCTCTTTAACCATAATGGGCAGATGCAACGCTGCTGCTTTCTTGTTCCCATTCAAACGAGAGGTGTATATCAATGCTGCGCGGTAGATTCGCCCCGACGCCTTCGGGGCTCATGCATATTGGCAATGCGCGGACGGCGCTGCTGGCCTGGCTGCAAATTCGGCAAGCAGGCGGACAATTCGTGCTGCGGATGGAGGATATCGACAAGCCGCGCTCCAAGGCGCAATTCGCTAGTCAAGCGCTGGAAGACTTGCGTTGGCTCGGCTTGGACTGGGATGAAGGCCCTGATGTAGGCGGTCCGTATGCGCCTTATCAGCAAAGCCTACGCGAGCAGCTATACGAGGACGCGCTTGGACAGCTCGAACAGCGCGGACGGCTCTATCCCTGCTTCTGCAGCCGGGCCGAGCTGCTGGCGGTTGCAAGCGCGCCGCACGGTTTGTCGGCAGAAGGCCCCGCTTATGGGGGCACATGCCGAAACCTTACCGCGTCGGAACGCGCCGAGCGCTGCTTGCATAAGCACCCTTCCATTCGCTTTACGATGGAGGAGCGAGACATCGTTTTTGAAGATGGGATTGCTGGCCTTCAAGCTTTCCCTCCAGGGGCTGGCGGAGACTTTGTCGTAAAGCGTGCCGACGAGCTGTTCAGCTATCAGCTAGCTGTTGTCGTCGATGATATTGCGATGGGCATCACCGACGTGCTGCGCGGCTACGACTTGCTTGACTCCACGCCAAGACAGCTCATGCTGTACGAGGCGCTTGGCGCAACGCCTCCGCGATTCGCCCACGTGCCTCTGCTGCTAGGCGAGGATGGCAAACGATTAGCCAAACGCCATGGCTCGATCTCGCTCGCTGCCATTCGGGAACGCGGCGTGCAGCCTGAGCGCGTGCTTGGATTGTTAGCCGCGATGAGCGGCTTGATCGATCGTCCTGCGCCAATCGCAGCTGGCGAGCTTGTTGGCGGCTTTACTTTGGCGCAGATTCCTCGCGAGCCTGTAATTGTAGATTCGCAGACGCTGGAGTGGCTCGACATGCGTTAATTGTATACATCCATCAAAAAACGCGATCGGCCTCGGCACGAACGCGTTTTTTTGATGCGTAGTTATTCATAAATTCCGATGATGAAATTCCCGTTCATGCGCTTCCTTCGCCTCGCGCGCCGATTCGTCTACTCGCATAGCCAGCCCGCATAAGGAACCGAAAATCCATAAAGCCATGAAAGGCGCTACCATGCTCAAATAACCGCCAACATATAAGATGATGAACAAAATGCCACCGCCCATTTGGACGGAAACCATGATTTGGCGCATAACAAAAGGAATTGCGAATGCAGCGCCGCAGCCAAGCAGCAAAATGATCCATTCGAACAACCTAGACGCCTCCCCCATCCATGCTCCTTCATCAAATCTTCCTGCACGTTATCCAATGGGACTGACGTCATTGTCGATCATTTTGTTGCAAAATTAGGGTTGATGCTGTGTTTGGACGGATTCATATACCGTTTCATAAACGAGTCGGCCGACAGCGGCTCCAACCGTTGTCGCCGTGCCGGCGTAATCATGGATCGCGCCGAATGTTCGGCTGCCGCTTACGCCGATGACAATGGCATCCGTTGTCGTTCCCGTTGCGGTGAGACCATTATCGGAATCGCGCAATCCGATGTCCTGTATCGCTGCAGCCTTCGCTTCCACGGCAGTCATTAACGCGTTTACCATAGCTGATTCCCCAAGCTGTCCATCGAAAAGCAGGAACGTGTTGATCGTCCCTGGCCGCCATGCGTCGTATACTTTGCGCTGCGAGCCTGCCCGCGCCGCATTGCTCGTCCCTGCCGTCGTCAGGCAGAACATCCGAAATCGATCATTTTCCGTTTCCATGATCGAGGCATGCGTTAGCTTCGCAGCTGTCATGAGAACGACAGCTTGCGAAGCTTCACATTGCCATTCGGCGAGCTGCTGCTCGATATCGCGGGTCGGATGATCCGAATTATAGGTGAGCGGTACGCGCCAATTGACGAACTGGCGAGCCGTCGCCTCACCTCCTCGGTATACCGAGTTGCTTAACGTCCTTAAAGGCTCCGCGGAATGAATGACGATCCGGTCATCGATCAGCTCCGCAACTACGCCGTCCCAGATGCGGGATTCGAATCGCGCTTCCGATCGAAATGGCTGCATAAGCTACCCTCGTTCCATTTCTGCATGCGTTCCGGATTCAAGCAGAACGGCTTTCAACGTTTGCACGAGCTTTTCATTTTGTTCGTTCAATTTCACTGCCACGCGGATAAACCGTCCATTCAGTCCTTCAAAATGAGAAGCATCCCGCACGAGCACGCCGCGCTGCCCCATTCGTCTTTGCAGCTCAGATGCATCTAATACGCATCGATCCGGCAGCTTAAGCAGGAGATAATTGACTGCACTCTCGAACACGGTGAACCCCAAAGCCTGCAAGGACGCTGCAAGGTGCGGGCGCGCTTCCGCGAGCCATGCCAATGTGCGCTGCTCGTAGGCCTCGTCCCCAAGTACAGCCTCTCCCATCCACTGCGCCAGCGAATTAACGCTCCACGGCGTCTGCAAACGGCGCATCGCTGCTATAACCTCCGGCGAACCCACCGCATAACCTAGCCGAATGCCCGGCACAGCGTAAAACTTCGTCATCGAACGGATCACCAGCAAATTCGGTCTTGCTGCGGCCTCTCGCACGAGCGTCAAACGATCTTCATCCGCGATAAAATCGATAAACGCTTCGTCGATAACGACAAACGCTCCAGTATCAATCAATTTCAGCACCAGATCGCGGCTAACCGTTTGTCCAGTCGGATTATTCGGCGAGCCCAGCATCCAAAGCCCGGGCTTGTCCCGTTCGACTGTTTCAAACACGCTAGCCTCAGACAATCGGAACCGATCATCCTCCAGCAATGGCACCGTGAACAGCTTGCCGCCATATTTGCGGGCTGCATCCGCATACTCGCCAAAGCCCGGTACGGCTAACGCAACGGAAGCGCCAGGGCGCATCGCACGAATGACAAGGTCGATAATCTCGGCCGCGCCATTGCCGCAAAGCACATTATTCATTGATATCCCGTGACGCGCTGCAAGCTTGCTGCGCAGTCCACGAACAGCTGGATCCGGATACTGGTCAAGGTCCCGCCATCGCTGCTCCATCACGCGCTGCACCGCATCAGGCGGTCCGAATGGATTCATATTAGAGCTGAAGTCGATAAAATCCGAAGCGGGAATGCCGTACATTTCGGCTGCAGTTACCAAATCTCCCCCGTGTCCATACCGTTCAAGCATCGTTCGTCCTCCTTCTTGTTTATCAGCTCACGCTAAAAACAACCAGCTTACGACCACAATCCATAGCGCTTCCAGCCCCTCATTCATTGCCCCGTACGTATCGCCGGTTAAGCCGCCAAGCTTGCTGCTCATCCATCTTGCCATCATTCCGCCAAAGACAAGTGTGGCCGCTACTAGAATCGCTGCATACAGCCAAGCGCAAGATCGATCCATGCCAAACTTAATCGCGAGCTCAAGCATCAGCGTTGTGCTGCCGAGTGCAATAATGGCTGCGCCAGCTATATGCTTCTTGCCTGCTTGCTGGAACAGCGCAGCAAGCCCTCCCTCGCGGGCAAACGGCCATCGCGTTATGGCAACCGTCATCCACCAGCGGCTCCACACAGGAGCCAGCGACAACAGCGCAAATGGATATAGCTGGTCAACAGCCGTTCGTTCGAAGAGGGTGAATAATGCCGCGAACTTCACAAGCATGAGCACAAACCCGGCAATGACGCCCATAGCGCCAACTCGGCTGTCTTTCATAATATCCAGCATCCGCTCGCGCGAGCGTCCGCTAAGCAGGCCGTCTGCCGTATCCATCCAGCCGTCAAGATGAAGCCCGCCGGTTAATACAATCCACCAAGCCAGCAGAAGCGCCGCGCTAATCATCGGTGTATGAAGCAGCTGCAGCAGCGCTGCGCCGCCGCCAGTTAACAATCCGATGAGCAGCCCTGCAAAAGGAAAAGCGATCAAGCTGCGCGCCAGCGTAGGCGGATCAAACGGCACTTGCACCGGAATCGGAATGCGCGTCAGAAATTGAATCGCGGCGATCAATCCTTGCACGCTCTGTTTTAATGAACGGCCCACCATAGGCCCAACACTCCTATCATCATTAGCCCGCAGCTCATATAGAGCAGCTTTACTGTCTGCGGAATATCGCTTGCTTCCAGCGGTCGCAGCGGCCAGCCCATTCTAGCCCGTTCACTGCTATGGCCAAAATAGTGATTGATCCCGCCCAGCTCGATGCCGAGCGCGCCAGCAGCAGCTGATTCCGGTATGCCGCTGTTCGGGCTGGGATGCTTCTTCGCAAATTCCGCTATCGCCTTCCATGCACGAGTTGCCGACATCCTAGGAAGGAGCATTGCCGCTATCGGCATAATAATCGCGCTAAGGCGTGCCGGAACATAGTTCAGCACATCGTCAAGCCGCGCGGAGCTCCATCCAAAATGCAAATGCCGCTCGTTGCGATAGCCAACCATCGAATCCAAGGTGTTCGCCGCTCGATAAGCCATTGCAAGCGGCGCACCGCCCAGCAATGCAAAAATAAGCGGCGAAAGGAACGCATCCACCGTATTCTCAGCCACCGTCTCGACTGCCGCTCGTACGGCTTGCTGCTCGCTAAGCTGCTGCGTATCTCTGCTTACAATATAGCCCACATACTTTCTCGCTTCAGCCAAGTCGCCCCGGGCAAGCGGCCGAAATACGAGCATTGCCGCATCCTTTAGCCCTTTGACAGCAATCGTAGTGGAGATAAACCAAATGCTTACCGCATACCCTGCCCAAGGATGAATCCAATTGGCAATTGCTATCACTGCCATCATAACTGCAAATGCAAGCGTTACCGTCGTTAAGGTCAGCACGATACCCCTTGCCCGAATACGGGAAGGGGTCGCCCACTGAGATTCGTTGCGCCTCAGCCGCCCTTCCATCCAGCTGATCCATTGCCCAATTCGGATGACAGGATGCGTCGGCCACTTGGGATCGCCAATCAACAGATCCACGACGATCGCCGCCGCGGACATAGCCAGCAGCTCCGACCACGTATAACCGAGTCCAATCATAGCTCGTCCCACGTGAATGCAATCCGCTTAAGGTCGACGGGGATGCCGCTTACGACGAGAAAAACACGCTCGCACCGCTCAGCCAGCATTCGGTTCATTCGACCAGCTGCATCTCGGAATGTCCTACCGAGCGGATATGCAGGCACGATCCCGCTTCCGACCTCATTCGTGACAAGCAGCAGCGGATGACGGTAAGCAGCGATCGACTCGACAAGCCGGCTCACCTCCGCCTCCAGCATCTCCGGTGGAGATGCTTCATGGATCAACAGCCGGTTCGTCAGCCATAGGGTGAGGCAGTCGACCAACACGACAGGCGGGCTCTCCCCCTCGCGCTGACGTTGATCCGCCATACTGCCAATTTCATCGAGCTTAAGCGCAAGCTGATCCGGCTCTTCCAGTGTCTCCCAGCGAAAGGCTGCTTGCTCGCGCTGCTGCTGATGAAGCGTCACCCGATGCCGCATTTCTTCGTCATCGGACACGCGTGATGTGGCGATATATATGCCTCGTGATGCAAGCCGGGACGCATACTGCTCTGCGAACAAGCTTTTTCCGCTGCGTGCGCCGCCAGTAATTAGATAAGCCAACGTGCTCCCTCCTATTAGCCTCGGGAAACGCCCGCGCTGTCGAATGTAGCCATCTCTCTCAGCAGCCGCTGGGCCGCTTCAATCAGATGGAAGCAGAGTGCCGCGCCAGTCCCTTCGCCTAAGCGCATATCCAGATGAATGACAGGCGCAAGGCCGATCGCATCTAGCAGCTTCTTATGCGCCTGTTCATTCGACAAATGCGATCCGATCATATACTGCACAGCATCTGGCGCCATTCTGGCAGCGATAAGCGCTGCTGCCGAGGAGATAAAGCCATCGATGACAACGGGACAGCGGCGAGCTGCCGCGCCAAGAATAACGCCTGCCAATCCTGCGATCTCCAGTCCCCCGATTTTGCCCAGCACATCAAACGGATCTTCAACATTCGGTTCATTAATGGCAATGGAACGGCGAATAACTTCGATCTTATGCGCAAGCCTTGCGTCATCTATGCCAGTTCCGCGTCCAGCTGCTTCCTCTGGCGAGCAGCCCGTCAATACGGACATTACAGCAGCGCTTGCCGTCGTATTGCCGATGCCCATCTCGCCTGTCGCAAACAGGCGATAGCCTTTGTTCCACAGCGTTTCTACGAGTTCGATGCCAGTCAGAAGGGCTTGTACAGCCGTATCATGCTCCATGGCACGTCCTTGCGCCATGTTGTTCGTGCCATGCATCAGCTTGCGCGCGTACAAGTCCGGATGCTCCAATTCCGCATTCACGCCAATGTCGACGCAAACAACGTCAGCCCCAGCCTGTTTAGCCAGCACATTTACTGCTGCTCCGCCAGACAAGAAGTTCATTACCATTTGCGGGGTTACATCAGCAGGAAACGCGCTAATGCCTTCCGCACATACGCCGTGATCCGCTGCCATGACGATAATCGCTTTACGCGACAGGTCAGGATCTACTTCTCCAGTGATGCCCGCAAGCTGACGAGCAATGTCCTCCAGTTTGCCCAAGCTGCCAGGCGGTTTCGTCAAGTTTCCTAGGCGAACATCCGTCATGCGCATCGCCTCATCGTCAAGCGGTCGAATTCGTCCGATTTCATGCGCGAACTGCGTGCATAGATTGCTTTGTACCATTCTTTCCTTACCCCTCTCTTCAGTTGAACAATAGAAGAACGACGAATCTCATTCGTCGTTCCCGAATCAATCCCATAAGCAGGATCTGCAGCACTATACGTTTATTAAAATCCGATTCCGCGAAGCGATGAGCTTCGGCCGAAGCATAATTTGCGGAGCACCGCCATCAGGATGCGGGATGATATCCGCCTCAGCGCCATACACGTCGCGAACAAGCTCGCGCGTTACGATTTGCTTAGGCGTACCCGCACCATATAGGCTGCCATCTTTAATCACGAGCAAGTGGTCGCAATAAAGGGCCGCCAGGTTCAAATCATGCAGCACCGCGATTACCGTTAAAGACTGCTCCTGCTGCCATTGTGCAACGGTATCGAGCAGCTGCAGCTGGTAGCCGATATCGAGATAAGTGGTTGGCTCGTCCAGCAGCAATATTTGCGGCTTCTGAACCATAACCTGCGCCAATGCTGCGCGCTGACGTTCCCCCCCGCTCAGTTGATCCACGGAACGGTTCCGCAGATGGGACAGCCCCATCCTAGTCAATGCATCCTCGATGATCGGCTTCGCATCCTCCTGCTCGTCTCCGAACCAGCCCTGATAGGGATATCGGCCTAATGCCACCGTTTCTTCCACGGAATATCCAACCGGCGGAAGTCCGCCTTGCTGAAGAACTGCCATCTTTCTCGCCAACGCTTTGCGCGGATAATCGGCAATCGGCTTACCGTCGAGCAGAATTTCCCCTGAGGTAGGCCGGTCAACGCCGGATAATAGCCGCAGCAGCGAGGTTTTTCCAGCACCATTAGGTCCGATAATACCATATATTCCCGGTGCAGCATATGAGAAAGATATCTCACTTAACAATGAGATGCCATCCACCGTACGACCCAGTTTAATCGCTTCAATCATGAACCCAGCCCTCCTCGGCCAAGCTTCCTTCTATAGAGCAGCAGAGCGAAGAATGGCGCGCCTACGATTGCCGTCACGATTCCAAGCTGAATCTCCCGCGGACTAAGCGCCATTCGAGCGACCGTATCGGCCCAAAGGACGAAGATACCTCCGCAGATAGCGGACAATGGGACGAGCAGCCGATAGTCCGGACCTGTAAGCAGACGCAGCAAATGCGGTACGACGAGGCCAACAAAGCCGATTACGCCTGAAACCGATACGGCAGCGGCTGTCAGCAACGTCGAAGCAATGAGCACAATCAGCTTCGTGCGCTCGACATGGACGCCGAGATGCGCGGCATGCCGCTCTCCATATGCGAATAAATTGAGCCGCTGCGCATTCATCAAAATAAGCGGAAGCCCAATGCATAGAAACGGCAGCACCATATAGACATGCTCCCAGCTGCGAAGCGCTAAGCTTCCCATCAGCCAGAATAAGATCTGGTTTACGACACCTTGAGACATGGATACCATAAACGATACGAATGCCCCGAGGAAAGACTGTACGATGACGCCTGCCAGCACAAGCGTCTCAATATTCATCGTCCCGCGCGAACGGGCAAGCGCCAGCACACCTAATAGAGTCACAACCCCTGTAACGAAAGAAACGATTGGAATCGACCACATGCCGATGAACGATTGGAATCCGAACAAAATCAGAAAAGCCGCCCCAACAGATGAACCAGATGCGACGCCGAGCGTGTAAGGGTCCGCCAATGGATTGCGCAGAACGCCTTGGAAGCCTGTGCCCGCAGTCGCGAGACATGCCCCGACGAGGATAGCCAGCAGCACGCGGGATAAACGAAGCTGGGTGACAATGGCAACATCGGACTCTGGCCATTCCGTCCTGCCTAATTGGATGCCCGTCGTCCAATGGAGCATAATTCCCCATACGTCAAACACCGATAAGCCAGCAGATCCGATCGACAAGCAAACCCCGATAGAACCAACAAGGAGGAGCATCGCAGCTCCTCCATATAGGACGTATCGAAGTCTCATGTTATTGGAACAATTCCGGATGAATGGCTTTAGCCAACGATTGCAGGCCATCTGCCAAGCGCGGGCCTACTCGGGACAGCGGATCTGCTGGCACTTCAACGAGACGGTTGTTTTTGACTGCATCGATTGCTTTCCAAGCCGGACGGGCATTAATGCCTTCAAGAATCGCATTCGGCGACTCGAACCACGAGGAATAAACGATCACATCCGGGTTGCTCTTCACGATCTGCTCGGCATCAAACTGATACCAGCCATTGCCAGTCGCAATGTTTTCTCCGCCCGCAAGCGTAACTAGCTCGTCCAAAAACTCGCCTTTGCCAACCGTGTAGCCTGGCGAGAATTCAAGAAGTACTTTAGGCTTCTTGGCTGATTTCACTTTGTCGATCACTTCAGCCTTTACCTGCTCCATGTGAGATGCCGTATCTGCCGCGCTTTTTTGCAAATCGAGCACTTTGCCAATATTGCGGATTTTCGCTACAACGGCCTCATACGTTTTGGGCTCCGTTGCGTACACATTCAGCTTCAGCCCGCGGAGTTGCTCAATCGCCTGCGCGTTCATCGAAACCGATGCCAGAACGAGATCGGGCTTAAGTGCAACGATTTTCTCGATGTTGGACGTCATATCGCCAACCTTCTCCAGCTTCGTCGCTTCCTCTGGATAGTTGCTGTTCTCATCTACCCCAACGACACGGTCGCCCGCCCCGATCGCGAACACCGTTTCCGTTTCGCTCGGCAGCAGCGACACGATGCGTTTAGGCGCTTCGTTAAACGTCAGCTCCGTACCGGAGTCATCCTTCACCGTTAACGGATATACCGTCGTTGCTGGTGTTTGCTCATCCTGTGCTGGTTCTTTGCTTCCCGCATCCGTCGATGCCGTTTCTTGCGTGGCCGGCGCCTTTTCTGCCTCCGACTTGGTGTTGCTGCCGCAAGCGGCAAGCAGCGCCAACATGAGCACTGCTGCAAGCAAGGACAAACGCTTCATCCCTGCCAACCATTTTGAATCGCGAATCATGTCAAATCCCCCTAGTTCCTTTAAATAAATAAAAAAGCATTTCCGACTCAAGGGTCGGAAATGCTTCTGTTCCAGAGAACAATGGCGTCCCGCAAAGCTTGCCTCATTCAGAGGCGGCCTTACAAGGCGCGCGAGCGCTAATCCAACACCTTCCCTAACTCCACGTAGGGCGTAGCGTTACCGAGCAGGCAGGTCTCCTGACTTGAAGTCCGCTGATTCGGCGCCTTCCCGGGAATGCCCAGTGACGATTGCCGATGCGGTTGTCCGCCTTGTCGGCGAACGCTTCTTTACAGTGGCGGGTCCGTGCCGGATTTTCACCGGACTTCCCTATTAAGCCTTCCCTTCATTCGATAGGAACGAAGCAAAAAGCACCTTCTCGCATTTCATATTCCAATTTTTCTGTTGTTACTATATCATCGTCGCTATCATTTGTCTATCATTCACAAGACTTCCGCAGCTGCAAGCGCAGCCGAATCGAATTGCCGACGACCGATAAGGAGCTAAGCGCCATTGCAGTACCAGCCATCCAGGGCTCCAGCTTGCCAAGCGCAGCACTTGGGATGACTGCCGCATTATAGAGAAATGCCAGCGTAATATTTTGCCGAACATTGTTCATCGTCAATCGGCTTGCTGTCATCGCATCCGTTACGCCGGATAGACGGCCATGCACTAACGCAATCTGTCCGGCACCCATCGCTGCCTCCGCACCGCCGCCGATTGCGAAGCCCACATCAGCCGCTGCAATCGCAGGCGCATCGTTCCAGCCATCCCCTATCATCGCAACGGCTTTATGCTTGCGTTGAAGCGATCGTATGAGCTCGACCTTCTGCTCCGACCGAAGCGCTGACCTCACATCGGCTATTCGCGTTAATCCGCCGACTGCCTTGGCAGCGGCTTGCCGATCCCCTGTTGCTAGCGCCACATGAATGCCCGCTGAATGGAGCTTCGCTGCCACAGCTGCTGCATCGGGTCGAATCCGGTCAGCCAATGCCAACGCGCCTTCGCAATGCCCTTCGCGTGCAACATACCAGACCGTTTCTCCCCGCTTCTCCCGCTCCTCTGCAAACATCGTGATCGCTGCACCAATCGTCCAGCCTTTCTCCATCGCAAACTGCTTACCTCCCACAGCGACTGTAGACCCGCTCAAGCTGATTGATACGCCGCCCGTCGATTCCTCCTGCGAAGCTGCCGGCTGCTCATGAGGCTGCAGCATGCCATGCTGCTTCATGGCAGCTTCTCTAATCGCCGCAGCATAGGGATGGGTCGCATGCGCTTCAGCGGCTGCTGCCATACGCAGAAGCGCGGCTGGATGCAGGGAGGGCGAGCAAATGGCTGCAATGCTTGCTCTGCCTTCCGTAAGCGTTCCGGTTTTGTCGAAGACAACGGCCCTCACTTTAGCGAGCGACTCGAGCGCATCCGCCTGCTTGAATACGATCCCTCTCTTGGACAGAAAAGCGGCTGCTGCTGCCAAAGAAAGCGGCGTCGCCAAGCCTAGCGCACATGGGCATGCGGCAAGCAGCACGGCAAGCGAGCGTATAAACGCAGCCTCTGCATTTCCCGCAGTAAGCCATCCATAGGAGATGAAAAACGTCACCGCAGCAAGCAGCAGCATGATCGGAACGAAAATGCCGGCCAACCGGTCTGCTTTACGTTGAACCGACGTTTTGGAAGCCAGCGCCTCGCGCATCATCGCAGATAAGCGATGGAGCGCAGTCATGTCACCAGCCGATTGGACTGTCAAAACGGCTGCCTCGCGCAAATTCAGCGTTCCTGCATAGATGCGCTCCCCCCTGCGCTTCGCTACCGACCTGCTTTCTCCGGTTAAGAGCGATTCATCCGCCTCTGCGGATTCACTGACTAACAAGCCGTCTGCCGGAAACCGTTCACCCGCTTCGACACGGATCTGGTCGCCTGCACGAAGTTCTGTCGTTAGCCTATCAACGGACTCGCTACCGACCATAACCGTTGCCTGAGTGGGCTGCAGCGCACCATAACCATCCAGCTCCGCCGCCGTCCGCCTTGCAGCGCTTGCTTCGATCCATTTGCCAAGCAGCACCGCCGTAATGACGACCGCAGAGGTTTCAAAATATAACGGTGCTGTCCCATCGTTCCCACCGCCACGAAAAACCATGTAATGGCTGTACAAGTAAGCGGCTGTCGTGCCAATTGCTACGAGTACGTCCATGTTTGCTGATCGCTGTCGAAGCGCATAATAAGCCCCGTAATAAAAAGGAGCCGCTGGAACGAGCTGAATCAGCGTTGCCAGACCAAGCTGCAGCCACTTATTCATAAGAATGTCGGGAACCGGCAAAAAGGACAGCCACGCAACATGATGCCCCATCGTCCAGATCAAAGGCAAGGTCAGCAGCGCTGACAGCACAAGTCGAAGCAACAACGCGCGTCGCTCCTGATGATCAAAGCTCGCCTTCCCGGCAGTCGCCGATTGGAAGCCGATTTTGCTGATCACCGTCTGAATCGATTCCGTCGATTGCTGCTCCGGCTCATACACGACCCATGCCGAACGCGAAGCATAGCTGACAGCAGCCTGTCGAACGCCCGGCATCCGTCCTACTGACTTCTCAATCCGAGCTGCACACGCCGAGCAATGCATGCCTCCGATTCTCAAATCGACCGATACCAAATCTCCTCGTATACGCACGGAGGACTTCCCTCCTTCAGATGCTCATAGCTTCCACCTCCATTGTATGTGGACGAGTACGCGAGCATGTCTATCTTGTCTGCATGCCAAAAATCCCTCGCATCAACTGGCGTTTACGCCAACAGCTGCGAGGGATTTCGGTGTATGCTATTCGGTTATTCGCCTACAGCGACTTTCCCCTGCCAATTCAGCATGCCGCCCGCCACATTAATGACTTGGTATCCTTGCGTCGCCAAATATTCGCAGGCTCTTCCGCTGCGGTTGCCGCTGCGGCAAATGAGGTAAAACGGCTCTTCGCCTTCCGTCAGCTCGCCTAGTCGAGCAGGCAATGTGGAAAGCGGCAAGCTAATCGCCTGCTCAATATGGCCATCCTGCCATTCATCCGCTTCGCGGACATCGACGAGGTGAAGCTTCTCGCCCGCCTCTAGCTTTTGCAACAGCTCATCGGTTCCAATCTCTGCGTACATCTATAATCTCCTCCAGCCATTTCAAAATTTCTCTACCAAATTGTACATGGTGGCTGCGGTCCATGTCCAGCAGAGCAGCGTCATATCAACGCAAAACTTCCAGCTCGATCCGCTGCTGCTGCCCCGTCGAATTGTTAACGAATACGTGTGCAATAAGTCCATATTCTCGACCATCCTTACGCATCCATAATCGGAACCGATATTCGGTTACGGTCGCGCTTGCCGGAAATTTTCCTTGATATAAATAATCAATCACTTCTGCCTGCTGCTGTTGAATAGCTGTCTGGACGGCGATCCGACCGAACTTGGCGTACTCGGGCTGGTTCTGTGCAGAAGCTGCGGCTAACGACTCATTAAGCGTGCTTGGTGGCAGTACGAACATGAGCAAGCTGCCTATTGCTAAAGAAACGAGCAAGTGAACGGTGCGCATATTTTTCCCTCCTTGCCTCTCCCTGCTTAGGTTTCGACTGGAAGCCTCGCTTTATTCCCGATTCCTCCGTTCGCAAAAAAAGGTGCCTCTTCCATCATGGAGCATGACGGAGAGACACCTTTATTACAGTCGGATCGCCAAACCGCCAAACGACAACCTATTCGGCAGTAGCGTCCTTGAATTTGCGTTTGCGATTAATGAGCTCATAAACCATCGGCACGAAAATCAACGTGAGCAGCGTCGAGCTTGTTAGGCCGCCGATGACGGTAATGCCCAATCCTTTGGAAATCAAGCCGCCGGATTCGAAGCCGAGCGCCAGCGGGAGCAATGCGCCAATCGTGGCGATCGCTGTCATCAGAATCGGACGCAGGCGCGTGCCTGCTGCTTCGAGCAAAGCGTCACGAACTGCGAGGCCTTCACGCTGCTTCTGAATAACGCGGTCGATCAATACGATGGCATTCGTTACGACGATGCCGATCAGCATGAGCATGCCGATCAACGCCGTGACGCTGATTGTTTCGCCAGCAATATACAAGCCGACGAACGCGCCGATTACCGTAAATGGCAGTGAGAATAAAATGGTGAACGGCGTAAGCGCGCCGCCGAATGTAATGACGAGCACCAAGTATACGATTGCGACAGCGGCAAGCATCGCAAGAATCAGCTGCGAGAACGCTTCGTTCATGTCCTGCGTCGCTCCGCCCATCTCGGTCGTTACGCCAGCTGGCAGCTTCATCGTATCCAGCTCTTTTTGAATATTAGTGGATACCTTAGACAGGTCCGCCGCCTTCGCATCGGCCGTTACCTCCGCATAAACCTTGTCATCGCGGCGCGTGATGGTATTCGGAGACGTGCCCTCTTCGACTTTCACGACGTCTTTCAACGTGACTGGGAAGCCGGCAGGCGACATGAGCTTTTCATTTTCGAGATCCGAGATGCTGCTGTACGTCTTCTCATCCACATGAACGTAGACGCTCAGCTTCTCGCTGTCCTTCTCGATTGTGGTCAGCTGCGGCTGCTGGCGAACTGGCGCCAGAGCCATTGCCACTTGTCCAGCCGTTAGGCCGTATTGGCTCAATTTGGCCTGATCGGCTACGAGGCGGTACTGTTTGTACGTCTCGCTCAAGCTTGTATCCACATTCGTTAAGTCTTTGTTCGTGCGCCATTTGTCGGCAATGTCCTTCACAACCGTCTGCAGCGTCTCCATATCCGGGCCATATACGATCAGCGATAAACCGCTTCCGCCGATGCCGCCGCCGGAGAAGTCCTGCTGCTTCCATTCGCCTTGGCCGCCTAGACCTTTCAACAAATCGACAACAGCTGTTTTTTCGTCTTCGAAGTTTTTCGTCTTCTCGTCATACGTCAGATACACAAGGCCTTGCTTCGATGCGCCCGGGCTGAACGGATTGCCGCTTCCGCCAACCGTATATTGCATCAGCTCAACGTCTTTACGGCCTACGAGTTCCTTCTCGGCTTTGGTCGCCATGTCTTTCACCTGCTCCAGCGTTTCGCCCGGTGCAGGGTTGTACGTAATCATCATCGTCTTCTCGCCTTCGGAAGGAAGGAAGCTGAAGCCGATCAATGGCGTGAGCATGCAGCTGCCTACGAGGAGCACGATCGCGAGCAGCGACGTAATCAGCTTATGGTCAAGCGTCCAGCGCAGCAAACGACGGTATTGGCCAGCCAGACGGCCTGGCTTATCTTCATGATGCTTCGCATTTTTGAGCCCTTTGCGGAACATCATATGCGCCAGCATCGGCACAACCGTGATTGCGACCAATAAGGAAGCCAATAAGGAGAATACGATCGTCAACGCAAATGGCATGAAGATCTGACCGATTGCGCCTGACACGAAGCCCATTGGCAGGAATACGGCGATCGTTACGATGGTCGAGGCCAGAATAGGCACGAACATTTCACGCGTCGATTCCAGAATAAGCTGCTTGCCCGTCAGCTTCTCCGAGGAGAGCGACATCCGGCGATACACGTTCTCGATCACGACAATCGAGTCGTCAATGACCCGGCCGATCGCGACGGTCATCGCGCCTAGCGTCATAATATTAAGCGTGACGTCCATTTGATTCAAAATCAGCAATGCGATGAAGATGGAAAGCGGAATCGATACGACAGCGATTACTGTCGAACGAATATCGCGCAGGAAGATCAAAATAATCACGATTGCAAATGCAGCACCGACGAACGCTTTGCTCAGCATCGTGTTCACGGACTGTTCGATCGGCTTGCCTTGGTCTAGCGCCGTTACGATCGACAGGCCTTTGTTATCGTCCATCAGCTTCTTGATTTGATCCTTTACGTTGTTGACGACATCAACCGTATTCGCATCTGCCGCTTTTACGACCGAGATGCCGATTGCGTCTTCGCCGTTCGTACGGGAGATCGACGAGGCCTTGCCTACTACGTTAAGATCAGCAATCTCAGACAGCTTCACCGTCGGCAGTTCGATTTTGGTTGCCGCATTCGTCGCAGGAGCGACATTGGTGGACTGGCCAGGTGCTGCATTGCCGCCTGCTGCTGCGCCTGCGCCAGCACCGGCTGGGACGACTGGGATTTGAATATTTTTGAGATCCTCTTCCGTCCAAACGTTGCCGTCTACGACGATTGTGTTCTCCTCGTTGCCGAAGGTGAACAGCCCAAGCGGCGCGGATACAGCAGAACCTTGAATAATGCCTTTCACAAGATCTTCCGTTAAGCCGTATTGCTGCAGCTTGTCTTGCTTAAAGGTTAATTCGGCCGATTTGACATGCTGGCCTGTAATTTGTACGGATGAAACGCCTTCCACGCCTTCAATCGAAGGCACGACTTCAGACTCAACGAGCTTCGTCAGCTGCTCCAGCGACAAATCTTTGTTCGCCGCGCTAAGAGACAAAACAGGGAATGCGTTTAAGCTAATGCGCGTGATATCCGGCTGCTCTACGCCATCCGGGAATTTCAACCCGCTGAGCGCTTCGCTAACCGATGCCTTTGCCTTCTCCATATCCATGCTAAAATCGTATTCGATCACGACAGACGAAACATTCTCCATCGAGGTCGACGTTACCATCTTCACGCCTTCGAGATTGCGCGTATGCTGCTCGATCTGCTTGGTAACATTCTCCATTACCTCTTCGGGCGCAGCGCCTGGATACACCGTATTGACACTCACAATCGGGATCGTGATGTCAGGCAGCGTCTCCATTTTCATCTGCGTGCCGGAGAAAATGCCTGCTAACAGGACAATAATCGTCATGATCCACAGGGCAAACTTGTTATTCAATGAGAACTTTATTAGACTTCGCAAAGCATGTCCACTCCTTCTAAATAATCTATATGCGTTTCATTGCTACACCTTGAGCCGGTATCCTACGCCCCACACCGTATCGATGTATTGGGGATTGGACGGGTCCAGTTCAATCTTCTCGCGGAGCCTGCGAATGTGGACCGTAACCGTCGAGCTCTCGCCAACGGATTCCAGCCCCCAAACGCGCTCGAACAGCTCTTCCTTCGTAAATACGCGATTCGGATGGGTAGCAAGCAGCAGCAGCAAATCGAATTCCTTGCTCGTTAGCAGCATATCCTGATCGCGAATGTTCACTTGCCTGGTCAGCTTGTTAATCGTCAATCCGCGAATCGTCAGCGATTCGCGAGCTTCCCGACTGTCGCCGGTGAGACGATCATATCGGGCCAAATGGGCTTTGACGCGGGCGACCAGCTCGCTCGGGCTGAACGGCTTCGTCATATAATCATCAGCTCCGAGCCCAAGGCCGCGAATTTTATCGATCTCTTCCTTTTTGGCTGAAATCATAATAATCGGTATATCCGCTTCTTGCCGGATGCGCCGGCAAATCTCGAACCCATCCGTATTCGGCAGCATGAGATCCAAAATAATCAGATCATATTGCCCGTCGAGCGCTCTGCGCAAGCCGGTATCGCCTCTGCCTTCGATATCTGCCTTATAGCCATGGCTCTCCAGATAATCCCGCTGAAGCTCGGCGATCGTACGTTCATCCTCAATAATCAAAATGGTCTTCATTGCTCTTATCACCGCCTGCTGTCTCATGCTTGTCGAGCTCTGACCACCGCCGGAGCGTTACGATGATAACCAATCCCCCCTCCGCCGGGAGCTTCGCTCGCACTTCACCGCCATGCCCTTCCATGATTTGCTTCACGATCGCAAGCCCTAACCCGCTTCCGCCTGTCTCTACATTTCTCGATTGCTCGGTGCGATAAAAATGATCGAACAACAGCGGCAGCGATTCCGGCGGTACGCCAGGGCCATTATCGCGAATTTCGACGGTCGCTTCCGCCTCATTCTCTGAAACATGGATGGCGACGAGTCGCCGGGAAGCTGCATCCTGCTCATCCCGATCCATATACTTGATGCTGTTGCCTACAATGTTATGGAATACGCGTCCCAGCTTCTCCGGATCGGCAGCGATGATCAGGGGAGGACCTTCAATGCCCGATGTTTCAAGCGAAATCGATTCCTTCTCCAGCTCGAATTGCAGCTCTTCCGTGTAATGGGCAAGATACCGCCGCAAATCAATCGGTTTAAAATCGTACGCGACATGATGCATGTCGAGCCTTGAGAACAGGAACAGCTCATCTATAAGCCGATCCATATCCGTCGCCTTCCGGTATACGGTCCGCAAATATTTCTCCTGCTTCTCCTCCGTATTCGCAACGCCGTCAAGAATGCCTTCCACATAACCCTTAATCGCCGTGATCGGCGTTTTCAAATCATGGGAAATATGCGACAGCAGCATCTTGCGATTGTCCTCATCCTGCAGCCGCTCTTCGATGGATGCTTTCAACCGAATACGCATCGTGTCGAATGCTTCAGCAAGCTCGCCAATCTCATCCTTCGTCGTAGACCTGACTTCGCCGTCCAAGCGCCCTTCACTAATTTGCTCGGCGGCTTGCTTCAGCGAATATAACGGCCGAATAATGCTTCGCGACACCAAATAAGTTAAGAAAATACTCGTCGCTACCAAGGCTAACAGGACGATAAGCGGGACAAGAACTTTCCAATAGATCGGCAGCGTCTCTTCTTGCCTGAACAACACCGCAGAACCGTGCGATCCGTCTGGATAAATCATGCTCAAATGATGGATCTGGTAGCGGTAGCCGCCGATATTCGTGTTGTCGTTCTCGGTGAACAGCTTCCTCCATTCGTCCGACTCTGCCCCGTTCTTAAGCATAGGGGCAACCACGATCGGCGGCTTCCCTTCTTGCTCGACGACAAATCCGGCGGAAAGCGGCTCCAGTCTCAGCCTCATTTGCTCAACGTATTGTGCATCTATTCGGACCGGCTCATTGCGAAGCACGTACGATAGCTCGCCAAGCGCCGTCGCTTGACGGTATTGCATGTTCTTCTCGTTGTTCATTAATTCATGCAGCGTCTGATCGCTCAAAAAATATAACAAGAGAACGATTAGACTGATCATGATCACGTTCGGCACGATGACCATGGCCCATAATGCAACCTGCAGCTTACCGCGAATTGACACAGCATCACGCCTTACGGTTATTAAGTATTATCTTCTACTAGGATAACGTTCGATTATTAACGGTTTTCAAACCAATTCTTACAAATTTATTAACGATGCGATTCATTCGCAATGATACCCCTATCATAACGGCAACGAAGCCCCAAATCGTCAAAATCCAGTCCGCCAATCTCGTTGTCGATATCCCAATCTGATGCAGAACATAAATGTGCAATTCAAACTTCAGAGCTCCTAGGAGCGCCAGCCACAGGCCCGCCAATCGGAGTCCTGCACCAAACTGTCCGTTCTGCTGGGCGCCGCCAAGCAAGCAGGCACCGAATATGCCAAGAGCCGCTGCCGAGAAAGGCGCGGCGAACCAAAGCGTTAGATCGCCTGGATCAACGGAAAAGAGCAGCTTGATGATCATCGTAATAAAGCCGATCAGTATTGCCCATGGCCAAACCCACGGTTCACGCTTATTTCCGGCGAACGTCGGCTTATTAGATCGCTTTTGTGATGAGTGTTTTGCCATCCAATTCATCCAACCGAATAACGCCCACCATGCGATGCAAAATGCCCCGAGGGCGGAGAATGCAAACTGCAGCAGCTGAAATAACGGCATGCCAAGCGTAGACGCTGTCAAGCCAGGCAAGTGCTCAACAAACACCCCGCTGCCATGCGTCCAAGCATCCATAAACATATGAGTCAAATACCCGATAAACGCAGCTGCCGTAAAATGGAGCCAGCCTCCTAGCGACAACGGATACCCCTGCCCATAACATTCCCGCACAAACTGCTTGATATGGAATAAGCGCGGCACGAATGCGGACAGCATAGGCCGCACGACCCGTTCATAGCTGAAAAATAACGCGATGCATAAAGGCAACCCAATGAGCATAAATCCGATAAATTGATGGCCAATTGTGCCGCGGGCTTCCATATTAACGAAATACTCGAGATCAGGCGACATGCTGCCCAAAACGAGTCCAGCAACGCTTAAGTTCGGCATCAAACGACGCAAAGGCACCGCAAATGCGGGATGAGACATTGTAAACGGCATACCAGGCCCTCCTTTTCACCAAAACCCATTATATTCCTCAACGAATGAAAATCGCAAAAAGATTTTCAAAACGGATGACAGTCCTGCCGCCAAAGCGGTAAAGTGAACGTAGCAGCATTGAAATGCATAAGAGCAAGGAGGTTTCTTACCAATATGGCAGCAGATAACAGCAGCTCGTATGGACGCGCGCATCGCGTGCGATTCGGCATCATGACCGTGCTCTACTGGACGTCGATGTATATGTACGTCCCGATTCTTTCTCCGTATTTATCATCGCTTGGGTATTCGTTAGCGTTTATCGGCATCGTGCTTGGCAGCTACGGCTTCGTTCAGCTCCTCATCCGCTTCCCTATCGGGCTTTGGTCGGATGCAAAAGGACGGCGCAGACCCTTCATTGTGCTCGGCCTCGTTGCCGGAGCAGCAAGCTGCATTTTGTTTATGATCCCAGGGTGGGCCGGTTGGCCGCTCGCAGGACGAATTACGGCGGGGCTGTGCGCATCTTCATGGTCCGCATTCACCGTTATGTACGCCAGCATGTTCCCGCAAGGCGAGACCTCCAAAGCGATGGGACAAATCAGCGCCATGACCGTTGCTGGCCAATTGACTGGCATGGCATTCAGCGCTCCGCTCGCAGACGGCTTCGGCTGGAACACAGCCTTCCTGGCAGGCGTAGCTGCTGCGGTGATCGGCATACCCATCGCGTTGACGATTCCCGAAAAGCCTGCGGCTTCCAAGCGGATGCCGAAGCTGTCCTTCTCGATGTTTCAAGGCGTCATCCGCCAGCGCACGCTCGTTAGAGCTTCCGTGCTCTCGGTCATGGCGCACGCCATGCTGTTCATCTCCATGTTCGGCTTTACGCCGCTCAAAGCCAAAGAACTTGGCGCCAACGGATGGCTGCTTACCGGCATTGTGTTTTCGTTTATGATTCCGCATGCCCTTGCTTCCCTGCTCGCGGGAGGCGTTTTATTTAACAAGTTCGGCGAATGGCGGCTGCTGCGCGCGGGATTCGGCTTCGGGGCAGTCACGACAGCGCTCGTCGCCTTTAGCCCTAATCTGAGTTGGCTGGCTGCTACGCAAGCGATCAATGGCTTTATGCAGGGACTGCTGTTCCCGCTTCTGCTTAGCTTGGCGATTCGAGAGGCTCCGGTCTCCGAGCGCGCTACCGCGATGGGCTTCTATCAAGCCGTATATGCCATGGGGATGTTCGCAGGACCATTCGTGGCAGGTTGGATGAATGACCAGTGGGGCATTAATTCCGGGTTCTGGTTAGGGGGCGCAGTCGGGATCGTAGCTGCTGGCTTAACCTATTATTGGAGCAGCGGCAAACAGCATCGCGCGATTGAGCCGTCTTGACTGTGCTTAATGGAATATAGAAAAAGGCGTCAAGCATTTGCTGCTTGGCGCCTTTTTGCATGTGATGCGGGTAGTTATTGAAGTGCTGGTAGCCCCCACGGTTCGTGGCAAGCGTCTTGGCCCGTCTAGATCTTAAGATCCTGCTCTATTTCATCAAGGATCTTTGAGATTGTTGCCGCGAACTTATCCATCACTTCTTTACAGCGTATTAATTGCTGGTAGGGCGTTACCGGTAATTTAGTTTCATCTATACCGCGAAATATAAATGCGACTGGCGGCCCTCCATTTATACTTCCTGTTTGCACATCAGATATTTTATGTCTCGTTATTTCTGGAGTCATGCCATGGGTATGAGCATGACGCTCAGTAGTTAGAGAGCTCAGACTAGTATGCAAATCAGATAAATCCATCTCTGTTTTTTCCCGAATTTTGCTGAAGGAAACCGACTTCTTGTGGCCGCTCTCCATGTCCCCTATCTCCTCGAATACATTTATTAATTGCGCAAGCTTCTCAGCTAAGGAGAAAGATCTGGTTACAGCATTCTCGGTAAAGTACGAAGTCGATGGAACATAAAACGGCTGACTCGGGGAAATAAAACCTTCTTCTTGTTGTTTGATAAAGTGCGCCATCCCATAGACAACACTTGTTATTGTCTCACGATATTTCTTTTCAATAAGATCAATCCAATCGATCATGGACTGCATCTTTTGTGAATGCTCAACACTTCCGCCTATTGCATCGATTAGCTTGCTCTGGACGTTAGTTGAAGGAAAGTTCGTTAAGCCCAATAAAGATGCTGCTTTCTCCAAATAACTCTGGTCTATATGAAGATTAATAAATTCCATGTGTTTCCTCCAACATCGAATGCTGTTAGACAAACAGCCTGTTGATGACATATAGGCATAAAAATACAGCTATGCTTATGAGCAAAATGTACGTATCGCTGCGCGACCATCGTACGACGAGGCCTCTCGTCGGCTTCCGATCGATTCGGCCATATCCGCGTGCTTCAAGCGCTTCAGTCATCTGCTCCGCATCTCGCAGCATTGCGAGTAAAAACGGGGCGAGCACCGCGACCATCATCCGCATCGGTACTTTACCAGGCTGTGCAGCCAGCTTGCCGCGGGCTTGCGCAATTCGCGCGAATCGCTCCCATTCGCTGCTAAGCATCGGAATAAACCGGAAAATAAGGGCAACGGTCAATGCCAGTTTGGCAATCGGGATGCGAAGATGCTCAAGCCAGCCGAAGGTTTGCTCTAATGCCCGCTGCAAGCGGAGCGGCGTCATGAGGGCGCTCATCGGCAAACCGAGCACCATCACAACGAGCAATTGGCTTAGGTTAAATCCAGTGTTAAGCGCAGCTGTGAGGTGAAAGCCGAATGGCGCGAAGCTTACGCCTCCAATGATGACGAGAATAGCAACCATTTGCGCATACAGTACAATTGCTCTGCGCCATGGCGCGATCGCAGCACGCAGCGGGAGCCAAACGAACAGGCTTGCGAGGGCTGTTGCCGCGAGCAGCCCTGGCCAGGTCTGCTGAAGCAGCACTGCTGAAGCAAAGACCATGTACGCCAGTATGATCGCGCGCGGGTCCAATCGCGCGGATCGATGGCGCGGCCCGGCAGGATGCCGCCGGGCTGGCGCGCAGTGCGGCGGCTCCGGCTGAGGAGCCGCCTTGGCGGCATGCCGCCCCGCTGCCGGCGCGGATTCGCCGGCAGCAACAGCCGCCGCTATGCGGCGTGCCGTCAGCGCGGGCGCGAGCGCCTCGGCGAGCGCCTGCGGCAGCGCCCATGGGGCGCCCGCCGGCACGGCGAAGCCGGCCGCGCGCAGCTGCGCGGCGGCTTGCAGCGGCAGCGGCAGCACGCGCGGCCGTGCCGCTGCGCCAGTGCCGCTGCGCGCGGCATCGCTCGCGCTAATATGCGCGCTCGCTCCTCCCTGCGCGGCTGCGCCAGCTCCCGCTCCATCGCGCTCGCTTTCCCGCGCGGCTGCGCCAGCTCCCGCTCCATCGCGCTCGCTTTCCCGCGCGGCTGCGCCAGCTCTCGCCTCCTCGCGCTCGCTTTCCCGCGCAGCTTCACCAGCTCCCGCTCCATTGCGTTCGCTTCCCTGCACAGCTGCGCCAGCCGCCCATCGCGCTTGCTCGCCCCCTGCCGCTTCAATGCCAGCGCGAATCAGCTGCGCCTCCGCCCATGCCTCAGGCGCCATCGCTTCGGTGGCGATGCCGTCTTCGATGGCGATGACAGCATCAGCGAGCGGCAGAAGCGCTTCAAGATCATGCGTCACGATGACAGCTCCGCCGCCCGCTGCACGATGCGCTTGTAGAGCTTCGCATAGTTGAAGCGTTCCCTCTTTATCCAAGCCTGCTGTCGGCTCGTCCAACAGCAGCCATGACGGCTTGCTTACGATCAGCATTGCGATTGCAAGCCTTTTTTGTTGACCGCCGCTCAAGATTCTCGGATCTCGCGACAGAAGATCCGCAGGCAGGCCGACGGATCGCAACGCCGACGCTATTGCTTGCTCAATAGCGCCTGCATCATGTAGGTGCCGATATGGCTTAAGCGTATACCGAAATTCCGCCTCAACCGTAGGCAAAAACCATTGTGAAGCAGATTGTTGAACCGCAATGCCGGTTTGCAGCAGCACTGCTCGATTGGGCTTTTTCCCGTTCCAGAGCGGTTCAGCACCTAAAACAATCGTCCCTTGGCTTGACCTTCGTAGCCCCGCCATTGACTCAAGCAAGGTGGACTTGCCCGCACCATTGCGGCCGATCATCAGCGTAATTGTTCCGGGCGCAAAAGATGCGTTAGCTCCTCTGAGGACATGCAGTCCGTTTACAAAGACATGAAGCCCTTCAATATGCCATTCATTCGCCATAGCCAGCCACCGCCTTCACAAACGCTTGCATCGAAATCGGCATCGACGGGACCAGCTCGATCCCTTCCTTCTGCAAGGCCCAGATTGTCTGGACGAGATAAGGCGCGATGAGTCCAGCCTGCTCACAAGCACTTTCCGCTTCACCGTTGGAACGGCTAAAAAACCGTGACGATTCGCCATCAAAAGCGATATGTCCATCCATCAAAGCTACGACACGATCGCCTTCGATCAGTTCGTCAAGCTGCTGCGTCACCCAAATGACCGTCGTCCCGCTTCGATTCAGCTCCCTTACCGTTCGGAGAACAGCCGCGGAGGCGTCCGGATCAAGCATCGAGGTCGGCTCATCGAGAATGAGAGCGTCTGCGCCGGAGGCGATACAGCCCGCGATGGCAGCCAGCTGCTTTTGCCCGCCGGACAATTGCCCAATCGGTTTGTCAGCAATTGAAACGAGACCTGTCCGCTGCAGCGCATCCGCCACACGCGAAGGAATTTCGCCTTCCGGTATTCCGAGCTGCTCCAACAGCAGGATCGCATCTTCCTCAGCCGTCATGCCCACAATCGCAAGCTCTGGATTTTGGGAGACAAGGGGCGCAAATCCACTTAATCCGCTAACTACGTTTGAACCGACATACGACTCGAACATGCCTGTCACCTTATGCTGGCCGAAGCCTGCAATGACTTTCGCCAACGTGCTTTTGCCGCTGCCATTGGAACCAATAAGATTAACCCAATCTCCCGGTTTAATTGCGAGATTGATATTGTGCAACAAGTGTCGCTCCCCAGGATGCGAAATTCCATCCACAACACGATCTTTATGCAATGCTGCTTCTTGTGCTGCTGGAGCCCCCACAGTAGCCACAACAGCAGGCATGGCGCCAATGACGTCTACGCTTTGCAGCAGCCAACGATATGTATACAAAAAAACCACCCAGCCTCTTCCTAAATCGCCATTCGTGTGCTATGATTCTTTTTGTTAACCAAGTTAACTATACATAGGTTAACATATATCATTATTCATAGGAAGGTGTCCCGCTCATGAATTCATCACGATCCATCCGAAATCTCGTCTTTACTGCATTGTTCGCTGCACTCTTCGTAGCGCTCAGCGCTGTCAAAATTCCTTTAAGCTTTAGTTCCGTTCCCATCACGCTGCAAAATCTAGCCGTCATGCTAGCCGGTGCATTTCTCGGCGCACGACTCGGGTTTGCCAGCATAACAATCATCCTGCTATTAGCTGCAACTGGACTGCCGCTGCTCCATGGACAAGGCGGCCTTGCCTATATGACCGGTACGACAGGCGGATTCTTGCTTGCATTCCCGTTAGAAGCGTTAGCAATTGGCTACCTCGTTGGCAAAATCATCAACAGCCGAATCACTTCTAACCGCATTGCAACGATCATCCTTCTTTTCCTCGTATTCGAAGTGTTCGGATCGCTAGCAAGCTATGTGCTTGGCGTGCCTTGGATGATGCACAAGCTTGATTTCACATTTGCCAAAGCAATGTCCGTTGGATGTTATCCATTCCTGCCGTTGGATGCGGTGAAGGCCGTCGTAGCAACCGCGATTACGATGTCGCTTATGCCGTTCCTATCGATCAGCAGACCGCAAGCCTCGCGCCAACAATCGCTTTAAAAACAAACAGGGACGAGCCGTTGATCGGCTCCCCCTGTTTTTTGTTTCCCTATTCTACTGCTTACAGCGACAGGCGATAAATGTTAACCACGTCTTGCTTCGTCAGCTTGCGGAAGTTGCCCCGCGTGCCATCTCCCACTGCTTTCTCCGCCATTTCCTCCAACCGGCTGTCGTCGATATCGTAATCCGCCAGTCGCGACGGCGCCCCGATGCTGTTCCAGAAATCGCGCAACGCTTGAATGCCCGCCTCCGCAATCTCTCGGTCCGAGCGGCCATCCGCTTGAATGCCGAACACATTCACAGCAAATTGGCGGAATCGTGCGACGTTGTCGTCTAGCACGTAGGTCATCCAGTTCGGGAATAAAATCGCGAGCCCGCCGCCATGAGGAATATCATACACAGCCGAGATCGCATGCTCCATGTCATGATTAGCCCAGTCGCCGACGATGCCCATTGACAAGGTGCCGTTTAGCGCCATCGTTCCGCTGTAGAGAATCGTTTCACGAAGCTCAACATTCGTGAGGTCGTTAACAAGCTTCGGTGCAGCCTCTACAACGGCACGCAGAATCGATTCGCTGAAGCCGTCCTGTACCGGCGTTCGGTTATCATGATGGAAATACTGCTCGAATACATGCGCCATCATATCGACCATGCCATAGACCGTGTGGTCTTTCGGTGCAGATGCTGTGTACAGCGGCTCCAGAATTGAGAATGCCGGATAAACATGTGGACTTGCCCAGCCATGCTTCTCCAGCGTTTCCTCGTTCGTAATAACCGAGTTAGCGTTCATCTCGGAGCCCGTAGCAGCAAGCGTTAGAATGGTGCCTAGCGGCAACGCCGACTCCACTGCAGCCTTTCTCGTGACGATATCCCAGAAGCTACCCTCATACTTGGCAGCCGCTACGATTGCTTTCGCGCAATCCAGCGTACTGCCGCCGCCCACTGCGAGCACCCAATCGATTCCGTTCTCACGAATCAAATCTGCTCCGCGATGGACGGTGGATAGACGAGGGTTTGGCTCAACGCCAGCAAGCTCGATTACCTTCGTACCCGTTTTCTCCAGCAAGCGCAGCACTTCGTCATACAAGCCGTTCCGCTTAATGCTTCCCCCACCGTATACGAGCAGCACGCTCTTGCCATATTTCGCAGCTTCTCTACCGAGATGCTGAAGCGATCCTTCTCCAAAATACAATCGAGTCGGATTATGATATACAAACGGTTTCATATGAAATAAGCTCTCCTCTCCAAATGTACAGCTGATCGATATCCGTTGGCTCGAGCCATTGTTCCATTATAATACGAACGGTTCTAAAAACCAAAACAAGGACAACGTAGCAGTCACTTTGTATTTCCTCACAAAAAAAAAGCCGCACATGACGAGGCGACTTTTCCTTTACTATCCATTATGTTAACGGCAATTGCCGTTTATTAATTGCTGCACTCAGCCGGCTCTTCTGCTGGCGTAGCGTCTTCAACTTCTAGCTTCTCCGCTACCGTATCGCGCACGACGCCGATTACAAGCTGAAGCAGATAGTTGATGTCAGATTGGCTTTGCTGGAACTGGGCTACGATCGGAATACCGTCAAGCTCATCCTGCAGCTCTTCCATCTCTTGCTCGATTTTTTTTGCCATTGCCTCGTTTTTGAACGTCTTTTCGAAAGCAACGACTTCCTTTTGCTTCTTCTTGAGCAGGCTCATGATCGACTGTACGCGCTCATGCCCTTGAATGAGCTCCTCTGCACGGCGATATTGCCCAACCTCATCCGAAGTCGTAATTAAGTTGGCGAGCTCCTTCGCTTTTGCCAAAATATCCGCTCGTACAATCAAATCACGCGTATGGAAGCTAGGTACTCCGCATCCGCCATGCTCATGATCATGTCCGTCTGTTCCGCATTGTTTCGCCTGCTGCTCTGCCATCTATACTCGCCCCTATTCCATCTAGTTAAGATACTGCCTCTTCGTTACAGGATATAGCTTCTGCTTTAATATACCACGTTTGCGCTTCCGTCACCCGCACTTGGATGAGTTGTCCAATCCATTCCTTCGGTCCTTCAAAATGAACGAGCTTATTCGTCCGCGTACGGCCGGCCAGCACGTTCGCATTATTTTTGCTTTCGCCTTCGACGAGCACCTCGACGACTTGGCCAACCAGCTTCTCATGTCCGATGCGCCCTTGCTCGGCCATTAGCTCGTTCAAACGGGACAAACGTTTTTTCTTTGTCTCCATCGGCACGTCATCTTCCATATCCGCTGCCGGCGTTCCTTCGCGAGGCGAATAGATAAACGTATAGGCGAGATCGAAACCTACCTCCCGCACTAACGTTAACGTTTCTTCGAACTGCTCTTCCGACTCTCCGGGGAAGCCTACGATAATATCAGTCGTCAGCACCACGTTCGGAATAGCCTGCTTGATCCGATTAGCCAGCGATAAGAACTGCTCTCGCGAATACTTGCGGCTCATCCGCTTCAAAATAGCTGAGCTGCCGGACTGCACGGGCAGGTGAATATGCTCGACCAGATTGCCCCCTTGCGCCAGCACCTCGATCAAATGATCATCAAAGTCTCTTGGATGGCTCGTCATGAAGCGTATTCTCGGAATCGCGATCTGCGAAATATCGGCCATAAGATCGGCGAACCGATAGTTGTCGTCCGTAAAATCTTTGCCGTACGCATTAACGTTCTGCCCAAGCAGCGTCACTTCCTTATAGCCTTGCCGCGCTAATTCGCGCACCTCAGCGATAATATCCGCTGGCAGCCTGCTGCGCTCTTTGCCTCGGGTATAAGGGACGATGCAATACGTACAAAACTTGTCGCAGCCGTACATAATATTGACCCAAGCCCGCATGCCTTCGCGCTTCTTGGGCAAATTTTCGATAATATCGCCTTCCTTGGACCAAACCTCGACGACCATCTCTTGGTTGAAATAGGCGCTTTGCAGCAAATAAGGCAATCGATGAATGTTATGCGTGCCGAATACAAGATCGACGAACGGATGTGTCGCTAAAATTCGTCCAACGACGGATTCCTCCTGCGACATGCAGCCGCATACGCCTAGCAGCAGGTTAGGACGCTCGCGCTTTAGCCCCTTTAAGTGGCCGAGCTCCCCGAACACTTTATCCTCGGCATTCTCTCGAATCGCACAGGTATTCAGCAAAATGACATCCGCAAGCTTGCGATCCTCGGTCGGCGTATAACCCATTTGCTCCAGCAGGCCCTTCATCACTTCGCTGTCATGCTCGTTCATCTGGCATCCGAACGTATAGACCATATAATGCTTCCCAGCGCCAAGCGTCCGAAGGGCATCCGGAATGGCTTCCTCATAATGGACCTGAACCTGTTCCTTGCCCCGGCGCTTCTCTTCCTTCTGGTCCGGCTCTGCCAGTATCGTAATGTTGCGGCCGTTCACTCGCATCCGCTTCGTGCCGTCCGCATCGACCGAGACCTTCACATTCGAAAAATCAAAATATTGCGCATAATGGTCTGCGGCCTGTCCATCAGCCTTGTTCGAGCGATGCTTGTCCTTCGTCATCTCCAATCACTTCGCTTCCCTGATAAAATACACAAGCAGCGATGAGGGGATATGGCGTTAGTCAATAATTTCTGCAGTCTGGCCGTTCTCCACGCCTGCAGCATTAGCCTCATCGGTATCAATATGCATGTCTAATGCATATTCAGGAGATACGCGCGCGATGACATGCTCGAATACGACGCCACGCTCGCCGCCTACGCGTACACGCAGCTGCTGCTTGTCCGCAATCCCCCAACGCTGCGCATCCTCCGTGTGGAAGTGAATATGCCGAGCTGCAACGATCACGCCTTCCTCTATCGTCACTTCGCCGGCAGGCCCTTGAATGGTAATGCCCGCAGAGCCTTGAATATCGCCCGATTCGCGTACTGGCGGCTTAACGCCAATCGAGAAGGCATCGGTACGAGACACTTCCAGCTGCGTCGCTTTGCGCGCCGGTCCAAGAATCCGTACTTTCGGAAACGTGCCTTTTGGGCCAATAACCGCCACCGTCTCCTGTGCTGCATACTGACCTGGCTGGGACAATGGTTTCATTTCCGTCAATTGATAGCCGCTTCCGAACAACACTTCAATATGCTCGGGCGACAGATGTATATGTCTAGCGGATACGCCGACAGGAACTATTTTTGACATCGCGATCGCTCCATCTATTTATAGTTGTACATGCAAGAAGCATACGACCTCCGAAGGCCGTATGCTCCATTATACCTTTTCCTATTTGAACTCGGCAACCAGCTTGTCGAATTGTTCTCGCGTGATGTCAAGCGACTGATGCGCAAGCGCTTCTTCTTTGAAGCCAACGATGAGATCCTCATACGACTTGCGTTCCTTGTTCTGATAGATCAAACCCGTCAGCATGCCGCCCGTTTCCATGATCTTCGTCATCGCTGCGATGCGGTTGCTAGGATCATAATCAGGGAACTCATTCAAGTTCACGATGTTCTCTTTGAACCACTCATACGTATTTACTTTGTTGAACGTTACGCAAGGGCTGAATACGTTAATGAGCGAGAAGCCCTTGTGTTGAATGCCTTGCTCGATCAACGATGTCAGCTGCTTCAGATCGCTGGAAAACGATTGCGCCACGAACGTCGCGCCAGCGGAAAGCGCGATTTCAAGCGGCGACAGTGTCGTCTCGATCGAGCCTTCTGGCGTAGATTTGGTTTTGAAGCCCTCCGCGCTGCGCGGCGAGGTTTGGCCTTTGGTGAGGCCATAAATTTGGTTATCCATTACGATATACGTAACATCCAGATTACGGCGAATCGCGTGCACCGTGTGGCCCATGCCGATAGCGAAGCCGTCGCCGTCGCCGCCAGAAGCGATAACGGTCAACTCGCGGTTAGCTAACTTGACGCCTTGTGCGATTGGCAGCGCGCGGCCATGGATGCCGTGGAGACCATAAGCGTTAATATAACCGGAAATCCGTCCTGAACAGCCGATGCCCGAAATGACAGCAAGCTCTTCAGGCTCGAGGCCAACGTTAGCAGCTGCGCGCTGTATGGCCGCCTGAATGGAGAAGTCTCCGCAGCCCGGGCACCAGTTCGGCTTCACGTTATTGCGAAATTCTTTAAATGTTGCCATCCTAGTTCAACTCCTTGCATGCTTTGTGCACTTCGGACGGCAGGAACGGATTACCGTCATATTTCAATAGGCTATGGATTTTGTCTGCGAAACCGGCATGCATTTTAATTTGCGATGCAAGCTGTCCCGTTGCATTGTTTTCCAACACGACTACGCGTTTGGCGCTGCTCAGGTAAGGCGTCAATTGCTCGGTCGGGAACGGCGCGATTAAACGAACCGTCACATGGTTCGTCGTCAAGCCGTCTGTCGAGAGGCGCGTACGCGCTTCATCGATTGTGCCGCCTGTCGAGCCCATGCCGATAATAAGCAGATCCGGCTCTTCAAATGGAGCGTCTACACGAATCGCATCCCGGAATTGCAGCGAGTTCAGCTTGTTCAGTCGTTTGTCCATCATCTTCTTCCGATTAATCGCGCTCTCCGAAGGACGGCCGACTTCATCATGCTCAACGCCTGTTACGTGGTGGATACCGCCTTTTTCGCCCGGAATGACACGCGGAGACACGCCGTCTTCCGTTAGTTCATAACGTTTGAACAATTCATTGTTTTCCGTTGCAGGCAGATCCGATACGAGCTTGCCTCGTTTGATTTGAATGGAGTCGAAGTCGAGCACTTCACACGATTGTTTACCCAGCGACAGCTGCAAGTCCGTCATGACGATTACGGGCACTTGGTATTGCTCGGAAACGTTAAACGCCTCGATCATATCGTAGAAGCAATCCTCGATCGATGCCGGCGCAACGACTACCTTCGGAATCTCGCCATGCGTACCATAGACCATTGCATTAAGATCGGATTGCTCTTGCTTCGTCGGAAGCCCCGTCGATGGGCCGCCACGCTGCGTATCAACGATGACGAGCGGCGTTTCGGTCATGCCTGCAAGGCCGATCGCTTCCATCATGAGAGACAAACCAGGGCCCGCAGATGCCGTCATCGTCCGAACACCTGCATAGTTAGCGCCAATCGCCATTGTGACGGCTGCGATTTCGTCTTCAGTTTGCACAACGGTACCGCCGAATTTCGGCAGCTTCTTGATCAAATACTCCATGATTTCGGATGCTGGCGTAATCGGATAAGCCGACATAAGACGGCAGCCAGCAGCAATCGTACCGAGGCCGATTGCCTCGTTGCCGATAATGAACAGCTTCTGCTTACCGTCCGCATCATCGAGCTTGAATTCATCAAGCGGACCGCCCGCTTGCTCAAGCACAAACTCGGCGCCACGTTTAACCGCCTCAATATTTTTATCGACAACAGCTTGACCTTTACGGCCGAACTCTTCTTCAACCGCTTTATTAAACACTTCCATAGGCAATCCGAGCAAAGCCCAAGAAGCGCCGGAAGCGACCATGTTTTTCATGAGGGAAGTACCCAGCTCTTCTGCAATTGCCGTGATCGGCACTGCGAACAGCCGCGCGTCTACGCCTTCTGGCACGACCGGGCTGAATTTGGCATCCGCAACGATTACGCCGCCGGCACGAAGCTCATGCGCGTTAAGGTCGATGCTTTCTTGGTCAAACGCAACAAGAATATCAAGATCATCCGATATCGCACGAATAGGATGCGTGCTGATCCGAATTTTATTATTGGTATGTCCGCCTTTAATACGCGAAGAGAAATGTCGGTAACCGTATAAATAGTAGCCCAGCCGGTTAAGCGCCGTTGAGAAGATCCTATCTGTACTTTCAACGCCTTCCCCTTGTTGTCCCCCAATCTTCCAAGACAATTGACTGATCAAAACGTCCATCTCCTCTTTTTATAGAACGCTGTTGCATTCGATAGGTTCATTGGTATGGTTCCGATTAAATAGGAATAATCATATAAATTTTATGAGTTGCGAGATGAAAATGCAAGAAGGAAGCCGGATTTAATTTATGTGTCTTTTCGATGGTACCGATCACGAAGCAGCATTTGAAGCTTAGGCCTTTTCCATCATTTCGGAAGCTGCTGCTTTAAAAACGCCAGCGCATTGCCTGACATGAATTTTTGGACCTGCTGCTCCGAATACGTCCGTCTCAGCTCGTTGATTAGATTGATGACGTCAGCAGGGTTAGTCAACCCCTCGACATATTCTGAAATGCCGTCAAAATCGGACCCCATCATAATATGATCCTCTCCACCTAGTGAGACGATATGATCGATATGACGCACGACATCCGCTACGTTCGCTCCGCCGCCTGCTTTCACAAAATACGGGACGTACGTAATTCCGATCCGCCCGTCCATTGCGAGAATTGCCTTGATTTGGTCATCCGTCAAGTTTCGCGGGTGGTTACAAATAGCCTTTGCGTTGGAATGCGAAGCGATGAATGGGCGGTTCACCAGATCGGCAAGCTCCCAAAAGCCTCGTTCAGTCAGATGGGAAACGTCGAGAATGATGCCGAGCTTTTCGCATTCTTCTACGAACGCTCGCCCTTTCGCTGTCAATCCGCCTTGACGCGGCTCCAGCACACCGTCTGCTGCCCAGTTCGCATAATTCCATGTCAGCCCTACCGCACGCAGCCCAAGCTGGTACAGCAAACGAAGCATGACCAAGTCGCCCTCCAGCCCGTCCACCCCTTCCAAAGAAAGGAGCGCGCCTGTATGTCCATTCGCATGCGCAGTTTGCAGATCATTCGCATTTCGAATAAGCTGCATCTTCGGGCACGACAATACTTGCTGATAAAATAGATCAACGCTTCGCCAGATTGCCTTCGGTCCTTGCAGCTTATCCGGCACGTAGATGGCGAAGGTTTGCAGCAGACTGTCAGCGGCTTCTAGACGTGCAGCGTTCACATCTAATCCTTCCGCATGTCCGGAACCGAAAGATAAGCTCTCGTGCTCAAGAAGCTTCCACAAGGCATCACAATGAAAGTCTACAATTCCTAATCCTTCGGTCGACTTTCCTCCCATCTGCTACCCTCCTGTCCTATATGGCTACTGACATGCAAAAAACCTGTTTACAGCAAACGTAAACAGGTTTATCCATCCGGTCCAATCATCCAAATACGCAATTGTTGTCGTTGATTATCTCGGTTCAACGATCAATTTAATCGCCGTTCGGTCTTCTCCATCGATGACAATGTCTGTAAAAGCGGGGATACAGATGAGATCTACCCCGCTCGGCGCAACGAAGCCTCTGGCAATCGCCACCGCCTTGATCGCTTGATTCAGTGCACCAGCCCCGATTGCCTGAAGTTCGGCGCCGCCACGTTCCCGCAACACGCCCGCAAGCGCGCCAGCAACAGAATTTGGATTGGACTTTGCTGAAACTTTTAATACATCCATGAAAAAGTACCTCCTCGGGAATGATGGATGGATTCCACTAGTTATAACTATTCGAGGGAGGCAGAAAGATTCCTTCTTTTATTGCCTGTACTTTACGAAGTATTCCGAATTATTTGACACTTTAGGCAATTTGCTTAAAAGAACATTAGCTCTTCTTCGGTCAATCGAATTTTCTGGATCGATACCGCTTTCCCCGTTGATTCATCTGTTTCGAGCAGCAGCGCATGAAAATGCCAGTCTCCTTCATCCACTACAAACCGCGTAGGCAGCTGTGTCAAAAACCGTCGAAGAACTGCTGTACGCTCCATTCCCAATACGCCGTCACGCGGTCCCACCATGCCCACATCGGTCAAATAAGCGGTGCCTTCAGGCAAAATCCGATCGTCATTCGTCTGAACATGCGTATGCGTGCCGACGACGAGCGATGCTCGCCCATCCAAATACCAGCCCATCGCGATTTTCTCCGAGGTCGCTTCTGCATGAAAATCGACGAGAATTTGATTCGTCTCGTTTCGCATTTCATCGATGAGCTCGTCTGCGGCGCGAAACGGGCAATCAATCGGTGGCAAAAACGTCCGGCCTTGGAGATTGATGATGCCAAGCTTCTTTCCATTCGCCTTGATCACTGCCGCTCCGCTGCCCGGCGCGCCTGGCGGGAAGTTTGCTGGTCGTACAATTCGCGGCTCATCATCGATCCATTCGAATAAATCTCGATTATCCCATGTATGGTTACCCATCGTAATGCCATGCACGCCGGCATCGAACAACTCCTTCGCGATTGCTGCTGTAATGCCCCTGCCAGCAGCTGCATTTTCCCCGTTCGCGATGATGATGTGCGGGTTATATTTTGATTTTAGCGCAGGAAGCACCTTTTTGACCGCTCCACGGCCTACGCTTCCCACAATGTCTCCAATGAACAATACTTTCATTTGCTTCTTCCTCCTCGAGCCTCTATCCGCTAGTTCCTTCCTTCATAAGAAGAACTCAAGGGTTTCCCCCTGAGCCTTGTCGAAGTCGCTCCATTGATCCATTAGTATGTACGAGTACAGCTCTATACAAACGACGAAAGTGGCTGACACGCAGCCACTTTCGCTTGTTCCGATTCTGTTATTTGGCGTATTCGACCGCGCGCGTTTCTCGAATGACCGTAACTTTAATATGTCCCGGATAGTCGAGTTCGCTCTCGATCTTCTTCGTAATATCACGCGCTAAGCGGAAAGCTTCCGTATCATCGATCTTCTCAGGCTGAACCATAACGCGAACCTCGCGTCCAGCTTGAATGGCATACGATTTCTCGACACCTTCGAACGACTCCGAAATATCCTCCAGCTTCTCCAGACGCTTAATGTACGTTTCCAGCGTCTCGCGACGAGCGCCAGGACGTGCAGCTGACAAGGCGTCAGCAGCGCCTACGAGCATTGCAATGACCGAAGTGGCTTCGCAATCGCCATGATGGGATGCGATACTGTTAATAACGACTGGATGCTCTTTGTACTTCTTAGCAAGCTCTACGCCGATCTCAACATGTGAGCCTTCGACTTCATGGTCAAGTGCTTTACCGATGTCATGCAGCAAACCAGCACGCTTGGCGAGTGTAACATCTTCGCCCAGCTCGGCTGCCATCAGGCCAGTCAGATAAGCTACCTCCATCGAATGCTTGAGTACGTTTTGACCGTAGCTTGTACGATATTTCAAACGCCCTAAAATTTTGATCAGATCCGGATGCAACCCATGCACGCCAACCTCGAATGTAGCCTGCTCTCCGTATTCGCGGATACGCTCGTCCACTTCTTTGCGGGACTTCTCGACCATCTCTTCGATACGTGCCGGATGTATCCGACCATCTGCTACAAGCTTCTCTAAGGACGTCCGGGCGATCTCCCGGCGGATCGGGTCGAAGCCCGACAAAATGACCGCTTCCGGTGTATCGTCGATAATGAGATCGATACCGGTCAATGTTTCCAGAGCACGAATATTGCGGCCTTCGCGTCCGATAATGCGGCCTTTCATCTCTTCGTTCGGCAGTGTAACAACCGAAACTGTCGTTTCGGCTACATGATCTGCCGCACAGCGTTGAATTGCCAGCGAGATAATATCACGCGCTTTTTTATCCGCTTCTTCTTTTGCCTGCAGTTCAATTTCCTTGATCATCTGCGCAGTTTCATGGCGCACTTCCTGCTCGACGTTGGACAAGATGATACTACGCGCATCCTCCATCGAAAGGTTCGAAATCCGTTCCAGCTCCGTCACTTGCTGTTTGTAGAGAACATCGATCTGCTCTTGCGTTTCCTCGATTCGTTTCTCCTTGTTGGCTACCTGCTCTTCTTTGCGCTCAAGCGCTTCTAATTTTTTATCCAGTGACTCTTCCTTCTGCTGAAGACGTCGTTCCAAGCGCGACGTTTCATTACGCCGCTCACGAATGTCCTTCTCAGCTTCCGAACGGAGTTTGTGGACTTCATCTTTCGCTTCAAGCACAGTTTCTTTCTTCAGTGCTTCTGCTTCTTTCTTTGCATTTTCTACAATGACAGTTGCAGCTTGCTCAGCACTTTGAATTTTGGCTTCGGCGATCGACTTGCGAATGAAATAACCTATCCCAAAGAAAATCGCACCAACAACGAGAACGATCAAGATCCATACAGCCGTGTGCATCTTGTTCACCTCCCCGTTGCATACACCAAGGTCAACGCTTGGGATGATATTTTGTTTTCTTAGCCGGTTCCATTACCGAATAATCGACTAAACTCAGGTGAAAATAATCTGTTTCGAATCAATTTTTGGAAGGAAAATCGATTCAAAAAGAAGGAATACAAACTCATTTTATCTTTTGACAAAATCAGTTGTCAAGCCAAACCACGTCTTCGTCGTCATCTTCGTCTCCTGATTGCGCTATTGCGCGCTTAACCGCAGTCATTGACACCTCCATCGGGTACCCTCTGCGAAGTAGAAATTGCGCCAATTTACGACGTTTTTCATAGGTCTCGCCCGTCAAAGAACGCCATCGCTTTACTGCTGCCTGATCTGCAGCGGCTTGTTCCATATCGCGGCTTAATGCAGAGGCCGCTTGATCGGCAGTATGCTTATCCACGCCGCGCATTCTCAGCTCCTGTTGGATGTAAAGCCTTCCTTTACCGCTAGATCGCAACCTGCTCTCGGCGAATCGCTGTGCGTAATCCGCATCATCGATTAAGCGTTCTTGCTGCAGCCTCTCGATTGCATAGGCAATCGGCTCCTCCTCCAGCTCTTTTCGAAGCAAATACCGTTCGATTTCCTTGGCCGTTCTCGGTCGAGCCCCAAGATAATAAATCGCTAACGCATACGCGCGATAGCGGTTATCCTCAGCCACGATAGCCGAGACCGTTTCCTCTGTAAGCGCCAAGCCTTTAAACAGCCTATGGCGAATGAGCAGGTCCTCATGCACCGAAAACAACGATTGTTCCACTTGTTCCACATAGATAAGATAACGCCGTCGTTGTTTTCGGTCTTGTTCGACTGAACGAATGGTGTAGCTCAATGCAGATGCCTCCATTTAACAAGAAAAGGCACCCTGTGAAAGGTGCCAATCTCTATTGATCGATTCATCAACAATATCCTTTACAGCAGATCGTCGAAGTTTGGTTCTTCTTCATCTTCCTTCTCGCCAGCAAGTGTCGCTGCTTGAATAGCCGACTCAGAAAGCTGAGTCGCCTGACGAATTTGCTGCTCGATCGTTGCAGCAACATCCTTATGATCCTTCAAGAACTGCTTCGCATTCTCGCGCCCTTGGCCAAGTCGGTCGCCATTATAGGAGAACCATGCACCGCTCTTCTGAACGATTTCATGCTCTGTGCCGATATCGATAATACTGCCTTCTCTCGAGATGCCTTCACCATACATGATGTCAACCTCTGCTTGCTTGAAAGGAGGAGCTACCTTATTCTTCACGACTTTAATACGCGTACGGTTACCTACCACGTCATTGCCTTGTTTGATGGATTCAATCCGGCGAACATCTAGACGAACGCTGGAGTAGAATTTCAGAGCGCGGCCGCCTGGCGTTGTCTCAGGGTTACCGAACATGACGCCAACCTTCTCGCGAAGCTGGTTGATGAAAATAGCAATCGTCTTCGACTTGCTGATCGCACCAGACAGCTTGCGAAGCGCTTGTGACATGAGTCGTGCTTGAAGACCCACGTGAGAATCGCCCATATCGCCTTCGATTTCAGCCTTCGGAACGAGCGCTGCAACCGAGTCGACAACGATAATATCAACAGCACCGCTGCGTACGAGCGCCTCAGCGATTTCAAGCGCTTGCTCGCCCGTATCGGGTTGTGAAAGAAGCAATTCGTCAATATTTACGCCAAGCTTGCTTGCATATAACGGATCAAGTGCATGCTCCGCATCGATAAATGCAGCTTGTCCGCCCATTTTCTGTACTTCTGCAATTGCATGAAGCGCAACTGTCGTTTTACCGGATGACTCCGGGCCATAGACCTCGATAACACGACCACGCGGAAACCCTCCAATGCCGAGGGCAATATCTAAAGCAAGCGCCCCGCTCGATACGGTTTCCACTTGCATATGCGTCGATTCGCCTAACTTCATGATGGAGCCCTTACCGAACTGCTTTTCAATCTGACGGAGTGCCATTTCTAACGCTGCGCGACGATCTGACAACCAACTCACATCCTTCATTCAATATAGTAATTATAATAGCCTATTTCGTATCGGTTGCCAAGCATTTTTTCGAACATACATTCGCTTTTTTTGCCCATGCCTAACGAACAGTCATCTGAGAACAGAAAAAGAACCGCAGCAAATGAAACATTCGCCGCGGTTCCTCCGTCAACTACTGATAATATAGCATGAACACCGCCGTTCAGCAACCGGAAAATGATGAGCGTCGGCAGTATACCTTATAGCTTGCCCTCAAAACCATTCAGCGCCAGCCACAGGCGATACAGCACTGCCTTGACGGCTCTTACCCTAATGATGTCCCGCGAGCCGCTTAAATGCATCGTATGCACGTCTGTTGGCTTACCTTGCTGTGCGATTGCATAATAGACGAGTCCAACCGGTTTGCCTTCCGATTCCGCTGGACCGGCTACGCCAGTAATCGAGATGCCAAAATCAGCTGCAGCCCGTTCGCGAACACGCTCAGCCATCATAGCTGCCGTCGACTCGCTGATCGCGCCTGGAGCGCCTTCGCCTTCTAACTGAGCCATTGGAATGCCTAGCAGCTGATGCTTCATTACATTCGTATACGTGACAACCCCTCCGGCAAATTCGCCGCTGCTGCCAGGAATATTCGTGACAAGCTCAGCAAACATGCCGCCCGTGCAGCTTTCGGCAGAAGCCAAAGTCCGCTTAGATGCGCGAAGCAGGCGAACAATCGCTTCCTCCAAGGGGATATCTTCTTCAGCGAACAAAAACTGCCCTGCGCGTTGGCGAATTTGATCGACTGTAGCGTCTATTTTCTGATTTGCTTCATTTGCGGAAGCAGCCTTTGTTGATACCCGAATCGCTACCTCGCCTTCCTTGGCATAAGGCGCAATCGTCGGATCGGTCTGGCTCTCGATCAAATCAATCAAGGCGTCCTCCAGCTTGGACTCGCCGATGCCGGCAAACTTTAGAATTCTTGAATACAGCGGAAGCATTTCGCCCAGTTCAGACCGCAGCCACGTCGCGCCAGCACCGTCAAACATCGGCTTCATTTCGCGAGGAGGCCCTGGCAGCAGCATGTAGCGAATGCCCTCCGATTCCAGCGCATTGCCTACAGCCAGTCCCGCTTCATTAAACAATGTCGCTGCTCCAGCGATAGACGTCGCTTGCCGTTTGTTGCTCTCCACCATATGTGCGCCGCGTGATTGGAAAAAATCAACGATTTTACGCATCGACGGCTCATCGTATTCAAGCGCCCGGCCCAAGTAGTCCGCCAATACGTCCTTTGTCAAATCATCCTGCGTAGGTCCCAAGCCCCCAGTAAATACAAGCAGATCCGCTCTCTCGCGAGCCGTCTCAATTGCCAGCCGAATGCGCGACGGGTTATCGCCTACGACCGTCTGGTAATAAACATCAATCCCCAGCTCGGCTAATCGACGGGACAAATATTGCGCGTTCGTATTCACAATTTGACCAAGAAGCAGCTCCGTGCCTACCGCAATAATTTCAGCTTTCATTCCATGACCTCCACGCCGAAGCATCAGATTGGTTTATAAAGGAAGGAAGGACACCTTCCGCAAGGAAGATGTCCGACGAGTTAAGCAATAGGTATTAAATTTTTGTTTTTGACAAAGTAGTCAATGCCTGAGTAAACCGTAATGACCGCCGCGATCCAGCTTGCGATGAGATCGAATCGGAAATCGATAAACGTAAACGGGAAATTGTTAAGCATCAAAGCAATAATCATCGTAATTTGGACTGCCGTTTTCCATTTGCCCCACTTGCTCGCCGCGATGACTTTGTTCTCGAGCAAGGCGATCTGACGCAGACCTGTCACCGCGAATTCACGGCAAATAATGACGACTGCAATCCATGCATCCAGCTTGTCCATCTCCACGAGCGAGATCAGGACGGCCGCTACAAGCACCTTATCTGCAAGAGGGTCCAACAGCTTGCCTAGGTTTGTTACGATCTTATTCTTGCGGGCGATATATCCGTCGAGCCCATCGGTGCTAGCCGCAATAATAAAGATAAGTGCAGCAACAATTTGATTGTATGTAATGGAAAAGTCGGCGAATTTGATCGGCTCCAAGTCCATCTTTACGAGCAAGAAGATCATAATGATTGGGACTAAAAAAATACGGGCGAGCGTAATTCGATTCGCTAAATTCATGCGATTCCCTCCCTAGTTAGGCCCTGATGAATCGCATCGTTCATGCTTCCTTGTTGATCCACTAACTTCTCTCGTCCCGTCATAACGTTGCTATCCCCCAGATCTGAATCCGTAAAGCTATCTTAACAAAGTATAATACAAGCACTTTTGCGTGTCAAAAACACGGCAGGCTTCAGCCTAACGGTGCGATGGGCTCACTTATATGCTATCGGAAGTTCGTAAATTGAAGCTCTACAGGCAGGTCAGCACCGCGAAGAAGCGCCATGACCGACTGGAGGTCATCCTTGCTCTTCCCCGTTACCCGAATTTGATCGCCTTGAATCTGGCTCTTCACTTTAAGCTTGGAGTCACGAATTAGGATGTTTATCTTTTTGGCAGCATCCTGATCAATACCGGTACGGAGCTTAATCCGTTGGCGCACAGTAGATCCCGAAGCAGCTTCAATTTTGCCGTAATCGAGGTTTTTGATTGGGACGCCTCGCTTGATCATTTTGGATAACAAAATGTCCAGCACCGCTTGGAGCTTATAATCATCGTCAGATGCGACGATTAGATCCTCTTTATCAATTGCGATGCTGCTCTTGCTGCCTTTGAAATCAAATCGCGTATCAATCTCGCGTTCAGCTTGCTGAATGGCATTCGTCAGCTCCTGCATATCTACCTTGGATACGATATCAAACGCATTTTCGCTACTCATATCATTACAACCCCTTCTTGAATTGTCAGCATGAAAACGAACGTTTTCTTGTGCCGTATTATAACTGATTCAATGAACAAAGAAAAGGCATCCGCTCTCGACAACAAGCGAATGCCCTTGAACATGCTTTTACTGAGCAGCGTTGTTACCTGTACCTGCATCTGTAGCGCCTGTATCTGTTGTACCCGCTTGATTGTTGGACGCTGGGTTATCCGATTTGACTGGGTCGAATTGCACGCGCTTGGAGCTTGCGCGATCCCCGTCCTCGACTGCAACGCCATCCACCGCAATTTCAACCAGATCTGCACGGCCTACGTTAATATAAAGCGATGTGTTAAGCGGGAACGATTGTACCGTTCCGTCTGCTGCATTCTCATAAACCAGCTTTTTGCCTTTGGAGCTGCCCTCGCGGACTTCAAGCCAGTTCTTGCCGCCTTTGATCGTAATTTGCACCGTATGCGAACCGGCAGGACCTACATCATAATGATCCGTTCGTCCTGATTTGCTTGCAAAAGTAACCGTCGTATTGGACGGCGTTTCCGGTGTTGTAGGCGTTTCTGGCGTTACGGCATTGCCGCCTGTGCCATTGGAATTGCCGTTGCTCGTGCCTGCCTGCCCTGTGCCATTGGAATCTGCATTTTTAACTGGTTCTTTCGGCAGATCCGTCGAATCCGTAATTTTCGTTTGATCATCTGCTTTAGGCGTATCGTCCGTGTTATCGTTCGTGTTTATTGCATAGACCCATATAATAACGGCTATCACGACAACGAAGGACAGCATTATACCGGTAAATCCGAATTTGCTCCACCGATCCGAAGAGGTTTGCGATGATCTCCGCGGTTGTTTTACGACTGATTCTGTTACGGGCTCAGGCGCAGGCTCCGGCATTTCATGCTTATATAGCCGCAAAACGTCATCTGCATCTAATCCTACTGCCTCAGCGTATGTTTTCACAAACGCGCGGACATAGAAGCTGCCTGGGAGCACCTTGTAATCGCCTGATTCAATCGCCTCCAAGTATCGTTTTCTGATCTTGGTCGCTTCTTGAATATCATCGAGCGACAGTTCGCGCTGTTCCCTTGCCTTCTTCAGCAAGTCGCCCAAATCCGACATGCCTGCACCTCCTGATGTTTGTAGTAACCGACCAGCATAAGCTAGCGTCGGGCAACGCTTCCAGACGTCATGACGTCATTTAAAAATCATGGAATCCGTTCGTAATTTTTTCGTATGAAATTTCTTCATCCGGCGTATTGCGAAGCTCAATGATCGTATCAAAAGTGCTGTAATCAAAGTGAGACTCTTTCACGAAAATATCAGGATGCTCAATAATCTTCGTAGAAGGCATCGCCATCAGCTCTTGAATTAGCGCATAATGCTTCTCATTGGAGCGCATCGTGCTCACGATTCCATCAATAATAAAGATGCTGTTCGGATTCATCTCTTCCTCTGACAGCTGACTTCTGACCGTCTGGCGCAGCAGCGTGGAGGACACGAATGTCCAGCGCTTATTCGAGCATACGCTGCCTGCAATAATCGATTCCGTCTTTCCGACACGCGGCATGCCGCGAAGTCCGATGACCTGATTGCCATCCCTTTTGAATATTTCACCCAAAAAGTCGACAAGTAAACCTAGTTCATCGCGCGTAAAACGGAATGTCTTTTTATCATCTGAATCCCGCTCGATATATCGGCCATGCCGAACAGCGAGAATATCTAGCAAAGTTGGAGGGCGAAGCTTATTGACCGTAATGTAATCCATTTTCGTTAGCATCTTGCTAAGCAAATCGATTTTCTCGTCATCGTCCGTTTCCAGCAGCATGCCTCGCGTGCGATCCTCAACCCCGTTAATGGTTAAGATGTTTACACTCATCATACCGAGCAGTGATGCGATGTTGCCAAGAAGCCCGGGACGATTCTTATGTATCTTATATTCCATATACCATTGTCTAGTTTCCACTATTCCACCGTCCCCCATGAGCCGTTCGTACTACAAAAAATAATTCTACAATTTTCGCCACTTTCCTGCAAGTGCTGCGCTTCATATTTCAAATGTTTTCTGTGCAAAGTAAGCGGAATCACATTCGAATTCGCAGAAAAGCCCCCTTGAAGGGAGCCTCTCTGCTGAAAATTCCGTTACGGACTCACAAGCTTACACATCATGCGCGCAAGCGTCTTGCGTTCCTCTTCATCGCCAGCATCCCAAATTTCTTTCAAAATGCGCTGCTCGTCATTTTTCGGATCGACGCGTTCGTCCAGGAATGAACCGATCTCGTATGCGAGATTCGCAATCGTATCCTCGGATAAGCCCATTTTCTTGCCTTGCTCCATTCGTTCAGCCAAAAATTGTTTCCACGAATCGAAGTTAGTAAGGACGGTTGACACGGCTGTTCGCCTCCTTCAAATGTTGACTCAGCGTCATAAAGAACAACACTTGTAGTGTGTGCCTTCATCCGTCCACTTATACGACGAATAGCGTTTAACAAAAGTTTCATTCCCGGGCAAGCAATACCGTTAAGTGACCCAACCGCCGTTGGGGCTAATGATCTGGCCTGTTATGTATGCTGATTCCGGCAAGGACAAAAAATAGACAAGCGAAGCGATCTCATCGGGCTGCGCAAACCGTCCCAATGGAATCTCTTGCTCCAACGCTTGCTTTTCGCCATCATCAAGCTTATCCAGCATAACGGTGTCCACAGCGCCGGGCGCAACCGCGTTAACCGTAACGCCTGAAGGAGCCAATTCTTTGGCAAGCGCTTTGGTAAAAGCATTCATGCCGCCTTTTGTTGTAGAATAAAGCACCTCGCAGGACGCGCCTGACATGCCCCAGACCGAAGATACGTTAATAATTCGCCCGAATCGTTGACGTACCATCGATTCCATAAACAATTGCGTAGTCAAGAACATGCCTTTGAGATTGACGGACATGACGTCCTCCCAATCGTTCTCCGAAACGTCTGCGAGCATCCCATAATGGGCGATACCTGCGTTGTTTACCAAAATATCAGGTACCATGCCTCTGTCCTGCAGCTTTTCCCGCATGCGAACAAGCTGGTCCTTCGAACGCAAATCTGCGGATATCGTCGACACGTTTGCGCCTAAACGCATACAGCGGCGGGCGGTCTCATTGGCCGCCTCATGGGATTGCAAATAGTGAATAACGATGTTCATCCGTTCCGCGGCAAAGCGCTGCGCGATAGCAGCGCCTATGCCACGGCTTCCCCCCGTAATGAGAACCGTCATTTCATGAAGCGGCTTGCTCAACCGATCTGCTCCTTCGAAGCGACGATCGAAACCGCAAGCTGATTCCAATCAAAATGCTCGCGCAATCGCTCGTTAAGCTCCTGCAGCGTAACTTGCTCATATTGCGACAACAGAGCAAATAGATCGCCGCCACGGAAGCGGTATCGCGTAAATTCGCCTGCAATTGCTTCAGGGGAGTTAAGCATGCGAAGATATCCGCCAATTTTTTTGCGACGGGATCGCTCGAATGTTTCGTTCGAGATGCCTGTTTCCAGCAGCTTGTTGACAGCGTCCTTCACTCGGCTCAGCAGAGCATCCGGATCTTTGGTCTCGCCTCCAATAACAGAGAAGGCATACTCCGGCGCAGAGTTATACTCATGCGAGAAAGAGTCTGAAATGAGACCTTCATCGTACAAGGACTGGTAGAGCGGAGAGCTGGCACCAAACACGGTATCAAGCATGACGCGTGTAACCGCTTCTCGCTTCTGCAAAGCTTCTCCTGTAAACCCGACCTTGGTCTCCTTCAAGCCAAACATGCATTTAGGAAGCGATACGGGCAAATGCAGCACGCGCTTCTTATCTTTTACGCCTGTTGGTTCCGCATCAAAATCACGAATAATGCGACCTTGCGAAGGGAATGACTTGCTTGCTTGATTACGGCGGACAAGATCAAATACCTCTTGCGCATTGACGCCGCCAACCACAAACAGGATCATATTGGTCGGATGATAGAACGTTTCGTAGCAGCTGTACAGCGTTTCCTTGCTTATCTGATAAATCGATTCTACGGTTCCAGCGATGTCAATGTGGATCGGATGCGCATGGTACATCGCGTCAAATAAACCGAAGTATACGCGCCAATCCGGATTATCCTGATACATCTGAATTTCTTGCTCAATGATCCCCTTCTCCTTATTTACATTCTCATCTGTAAAATAAGGATGCTGTACGAAGTTGATCAGCGTCTCCAGATTAGCCGAGATCTGCTCGGTCGCCGAGAATAGATAGACCGTGCGGTCAAAGCTTGTATACGCATTGGCTGAAGCGCCTTGATTGGAAAACGTAGCGAAAATATCGCCCGTAGGCTCTTCGAACATTTTGTGCTCTAGGAAGTGGGCAATCCCGTCCGGTACCCGCTCCAGCGGCTTTCCTTCGACAGCAAACCGGTTATCAACCGACCCATATTTGGTCGAAAACGTTGCATAGGTTTTTTGGAAGCCTTCCTTCGGAAGCACGAACACCTCAAGCCCGTTGGGCATAACTTCGCGATATAACGTCTCCTGTACGCCAGGGTATGCTAAAGTTTCCATCCGATTTATGCCTCCTTCCCGTCACGCAAAAAGTAAATCGTATCCAGTTCGATCTGCTTAGCGACGCGCACAATGTCATCTGCCGTAACGCTGTTTACTTGCGCAATCAATTGTTCGCCTGTGCGTTTGCTGCTGGAAAACACAGCATTGAAATCATAGCCAATCATCTCATATGCCGAATCCTGCATCTCGCGCACGTGATTGATCAGCATCGCTTTCGTCTGGGTGATTTCAAGCTCTGATATTTTGCCCGCTTCAATATCAGCCAGCTGCTCGCGGATGATCGCAACCGCTTTCTCGTATTTGTCAATTTCGATGCCGGATTGAATCGTCATCATGCCTTTATGCCCATCCAATCGAGATGACGCATAATAAGCAAGACTAGCTTTTTCCCGTACATTCAAGAACAGCTTGGAGTGCGGATAAGCGCCGAGCACGCCGTTATACACAAGCAATGCTGCATAATCATCATCCGCATAAGAAATGCCCGTGCGAAGGCCGAGATTCAGCTTGCCTTGCTTGACATCCATCTTCTCTACAACCGTCTTAAGTTGTCTTGAGTTAGAAATCAACGGTGCCAGCCCATAATCGCCGCATTCCCCGGTAGGCAGCTTAAACGATTGCTCAACGATCGTTTTCACTTCTTCCAGCGTCGTATCGCCTGCAACATACAGGTCAAACACCGCCTCATTCAACCATTGATGATAACGTTCATATAGCACGTCTGCCGTGAGGCTGGTAAGATCCGCTCGATTGCCAAGCGCATGAAGTCGATAAGGATCATCCTCGCACATGACCTCAACACAGCGTTCCGCCGCATAGCGAATCTTGTCGTTAATAATGGATTCCAACCGTTTGCGCAGCGTTTCCTTTTCCGCATCTACGTATTTGGTTACAAAATGGCCATTCTCAAGCGCTGGTTCGGTTACCACTTCTCCCATATAACGGAGCGAGGCTGCCAGCAGCGATTCATTCGTTTGTACGAATTGATCGTGAATAACATCCATCCGAAACTGGATAAACTGGCTGTCTCCGCGCTTGAATACGTCAAAACCAAATCCGGCCCCGTACAAATCGTCCAGGCGCTCCCGCAATGCAATCGTTTCAGGCGTCCGGCTCGTACCGCGACGGAGGATGAAGGGCAGCAATGCCGTCGATGTGACTTGCTTCTCCTCTAGCGGAATGCCTGCGTACAACGTAATGGCAAATGTCTTAAAACGTTTCGTTGGCATTACATGCAATCGAATGCGGTTAACTTGCCCCCGCTCAAAAGTGCTAGAACTCACGTAGCCAGCTCCTTCCATATCCCAACATAATCACTTACATACTATAGTCAATGTATTCCAAGCCATGATGTTCAATACCATTCTACCGGATTGGAAATGGCAGAAGCAACCTGCACGAAACGGCGGGCTGCTTCTTGTTCACAAATTTCGTTATTGAGCTTACATGCAGAAAATATGTTTGCCGATTGTCTTCACTTGCGGACGACTCCAGATCCACTTGGAGGTAGCAGTAGCCGGGTTAAAATAATAGATGCATCCGCCGCTCGGATCCCATCCGTTTACTGCATCCTGAACCGCGCGTTTGGCATTTTCATTTGGTGTTAAATAGATCTGGCCATCCGCTACCGCTGTAAATGCCCCAGGCTGGAAGATAACGCCTGATATCGAATTAGGGAAGCTAGGCGATTTCAATCGGTTTAGAATAACCGCTGCAACCGCTACCTGTCCGTTATAGGGCTCGCCGCGAGATTCGCCGTATACAGCGTTAGCCATAATTTTCAAATCATTAGCGGACAAGCCTAATCGATTAGATTTGCTAATCGTCTGAGCGTTGCCGGTCGATGTCGCTTTTTCGCCGCTTCCTGATGAATTGTTCTGAGCCGGCAAATCTGCTGCAGTCGGTTTCCAATTTTTCGAAGCTTCCCACAGCTTAAGCTTGGATTTTGCGCCGACTACGCCATCTGCCGTCATCCCAAATTTCCATTGAAACCACTTGACTGCATTCAATGTTGTCGTACCGAAGTTTCCGTCTACCTTGCCGCTGTAAAAACCAAGAAACTTGAGCCTTCCTTGCAGTTCATAAACATCCTTGCCGGAAGAGCCCATTTTGATCGTCGCGCTGCTGAACGTTTCTGCAGATTTGCCTGGATCTGAGTAACGCAGCGAATATGCGCCAAACAGCAGCAGCACGATGACAATGGTCATCATAATCAGGCGATTTCTCATAGTGTCAGATCTGCCTTTCTCATGCAGGTTGGTGCGCTTTCGTTGGAAGCGACTCTGTGGCTAGTATGAGAAACGGAAGGATATTCTATTCACGGAAAAAAAGATCCGAAGCAGGCTTCGGATCTCTCAGAATATCGTATTCTAGGCACTACTGGCCGCCAACTCGACCTCCAGGATAGTCGGCTGATATAAGCACTTCCCGCGGTTTGCTGCCCTCGTAAGGGCCTACAACGCCTCGGGCTTCCATCTGGTCGATCAAACGCGCAGCACGCGTATAGCCGACACGCATTCGTCGTTGCAGTAAGGAAACCGAGGCTTGTTTTGCCTCGACTACAATTTGGACTGCTTGATCAAACAACTCGTCCACAATTTCATCTGGGTCGTTGCTCGACTCATCAATTTCCGGAACTAACTCCGGCTTATATTCAGCCTCGCCCTGCGATCTCGCATGCGCGACAACCGCCTCGACCTCAGGATCGGATAGGAATGCGCCTTGAACCCGGATTGGCTTGGACATTCCGACTGGCAAAAATAACATATCCCCGCGGCCCAGCAGCTTCTCTGCGCCCGCCATATCCAGAATGGTACGGGAATCCACTTGCGATGAAACGCCAAAGGCGATACGAGACGGGATATTCGCCTTAATAACGCCAGTAATAACGTCAACGGACGGTCGCTGCGTCGCAATGATCAAATGGATGCCCGCGGCGCGCGCCATCTGGGCAAGACGCGTAATTGCATCCTCTACATCATTGGCTGCGACCATCATCAAATCGGCAAGCTCATCGACGATTACGACGATATATGGAAGTACCGCAGCAGGATTCGACTCCATCAATGTATTGTATCCTTCGATATTCCGCGTTCCTGATTTGGAAAATAACTCGTACCGTTTTTCCATCTCGACAACGATCTTCTTGAGCGCAAGTGAAGCGCGGCGTGGATCGGTTACGACTGGAGCAAGCAAATGCGGAATTCCATTATACATGTTGAGCTCGACCATTTTAGGGTCAATCATCATAAATTTAACTTCATCTGGCTTTGCCTTATACAAAATGCTCGTAATAATGCCGTTGATACAAACCGACTTACCCGAGCCCGTAGCGCCCGCGACGAGCAAGTGAGGCATTTTCGCCAGATTGCCAACAATTGATTGTCCAGATATGTCACGCCCGAAAGCAATGGACAGCTTCGAGTTTGAGTTCTGGAATGCAGATGACTCCATTACTTCACGCATCGTCACCACGGAAACCTCTGAATTCGGCACTTCGATCCCGATAGCAGACTTGCCCGGAATCGGCGCTTCCATCCGAATGTCCTTGGCTGCCAGCGCTAGTGCAATATCGTCCTGCAAGCCGACAATACGGCTAACCTTCACGCCAGTAGCAGGCTGCACTTCGTAGCGCGTTACGGCAGGTCCTTGTACAACGTCCAGCACCTTCGCTCGCACACCGAAGCTTTCCAAGGTTGCCTCGAGCGTCCGCTGCGAGTCCAGCTTATCGACGCCATCGGAACCTTTAACGCCGCCAGTCGGTTTTAGTAGTAAGTTAAGCGACGGCAGACGGTATATTCTAGGCTTGGGTGCAGCGGCCATAACGGCATCCGCAGGATGCTCATTCGGCGATGTTTCAACGAGTGCTCCCCCTTCTAGAGGTTCATCCGCATCATATTCGGCATTCCCCTCTGGGTATCGCTCGTCCGCCGAAGCATCATATTCATCAAACCCTGTTGAGCCGCCATCGATTTCGCCGTCCTCAAATGCTGGCGAGAGCGAAGAAGGCGATACGCGGGCGCTTGGCGCCGCAGCTTGCTGCTCCGGATATTTATTATCCCAATCATCGCCAGCAGTAGCGCCTGGCTCGAACGCTGCATCTTCATTAAACTCACTCGGGTGATTCGGCCATGTTGGTCGATCCGTCCGGCCAACCCCTTCATCATTCAAACTCGCGAACGGAGCCCTCGCTTCATTATCCGAGTCTGTCTCGCGTTCGTCAGCGGAAGGTTTGCCCGCTCTACGCAGCATTCGGCTTAACAACGTATCCCCTTCAGGCTTACGCGCTTCCGGCTGGTCGGCAGTTCGATTCGAACGAATACGAACGAGAGGCGTTTTTCGCTGCTGCTCTTCGTCGTCATCATGGTCCATCGTCCATTCGCGAGATTCGCTTGCATGCTCATTCGAATCATGCTGCTGATCCCTCATCCAAGAGAAAAACATCGACTTCCGTTTATTCGCATCTGCGAAGTCTTGCGCGTCGTCATCCTCATCCTCTGCATCATCATCAAAATCATCGATGGTTCGACGACTCAAGCTTGGAGACTGACCAGTGTTTGCGGCATTCGCACGTGCTGCTACAGCTACTGTTCTAGGCCTTCTCCCTGCATACTTTGCTCTGAGCAGCGTAATTAGCCGGCCAAGCCTCGTTCTGACCCCGTCTGCAATATCAACATAAGACCTACCTGTAATGAGCATGATCGCAATCGCATACATGACAATCATCAGAAACTTAGAGCCGTACTTGCCGAATAACGCATAAAGGATCGTATATTGCACGGCCCCCACATAGCCCCCCGCAATATCGCGCGACATGACCGGGGTACTCGGAGAATCCGGCGCTAGCAGCTCTCCTTGCAAATCACTGCCTAATTGATGCAAAATATCGCTTGACGTTACCTCAACCGAAGACGATACAGGGCCAAACTTCCGGCCGATTTCGGCAATGGAGCTTGATAAGGTTAAAGCTAGTACAAGCACGAGCAAGCCCGTTTTGCGATTTGACCATCCCTTGGGCCAAGCGCGCTTGATCATAACGGCTAGCCCAACATAAATGCCAACTAATGCGATCGCAAAGAAAAACTTGCCTAATAACAGTCCGAAAAGCTTGGACAAGGAGCGGCCGACCGCAGCCTCTCCGGAAAGGGCAATTACCGAAATTGTGATGAGCAAAATGCCATATATTTCGTACTTTAAGCTTTCGCCAATGGATTTACGTTTCTTCCGTTTTCGCTTCGCCATTATGCTCACCTCTAATATATCATTATACCATAGGTGGACAATTGTTCCTATCGAACAGACAGCAAAAAGCCCGTCCATTACGACGGGCTAGCAGGATATGCGATTAGAGAACCAGGGTAGTACTTTGGATTCAAGTACTGCTGAAGTGGCGCATGAATCAACCGAACTACTTTGCCAATGCCAGGCGCAACTGGCTCGATTTGCAGCAGCGCTCCGTCAAGCTCCAGCTCCACCAACGGATCGCGGTCATCCGTCATTCCCGCTAATACGAGCTCTAGTGGCATGCTTGTATAAATCGTCATGATGGCAGCACTCCGCTTGGCATGCTTTTGCGCTGATCTATCATTGCATTTAACGCGATTAGCGCATCTCCAATCCCGCCCACCGCATCGATTAGTCCATGCTTGACTGCATCGGCGCCAATGACTGTCGTTCCAATATCTCGCGTTAGCTCGCCGGTCTTGAACATAAGTTCTTTAAACAGCTGCTCCGAAATGTTCGAATGTGAGGTGACGAACCGTACGACGCGCTCCTGCATTTTGTCCAAATACTCGAAGGTTTGCGGGACACCGATCACTAGGCCATTTAACCGTATTGGGTGTATGGTCATCGTGGCTGATTCAGCAATAAATGAGCGATTCGCCGATACTGCAATTGGAACGCCTATCGAGTGACCTCCACCTAGAACGAGCGTGACAGTCGGTTTCGTCAGCGATGAAATCATTTCAGCAATCGCTAGGCCAGCCTCTACATCTCCCCCAACCGTATTTAGAACGATGAGGATGCCTTCAATTTTTGGATTCTGCTCTGCTGCAACCAGCTGCGGGATGAGATGCTCATACTTTGTCGTCTTATTTTGCGGCGGCAGCACGAGATGCCCTTCCACCTGACCAATGATCGTCATGCAATAAATATTGGAATCTGCTGGCGCAGGTGTCGAGGTTTGTCCGAATTGCGTAATCGTCTCGACGACGGAAGCGCCCTTTTTCTTGTCGTCTGCTGCGGGATCAGGCTGCTCGGATTTCATGTAAGCGAACTCTTCGTTCATCGTATAGGCTCCTTTGTTTCGTACGTGTACGAAAGTGTGGCTCGTCATAGTATGGTATCGAACCCATCGATTATTCCCCTATACGCAAAAAAAGGATCCGCCTTCGCAGCTGCAAGCAGCTTACGACAGCAGATCCTTGATCGGTTATTACACTTCCATAATGATCGGCAAGATCATTGGACGACGACGGGTTTGTTCGTACAAGAACCGACCGAGCGCGTCCTTCACATTCGTTTTGAGCGAAGCCCACTCATTTACGTTATCATTCATCAGCTTGTTCAGCGTAGATGTCACGATTCGATTCGCTTCATCCAACAAGCCTTCGGATTCACGAACATAGACGAAGCCTCTGGAGATAATGTCCGGACCGGACAGAATCGTTCCATCTTGTTTGCTAAGGGTAACAACAACAACAAGAATACCATCTTGGGACAGCAATTTGCGGTCGCGAAGCACGATATTGCCTACGTCGCCTACGCCCAGACCGTCAATCAGGACGTTGCCTGCTTGAACTTTGGAGCCTTTACGCGCGTTGCCGCCTTGGAACTCCACCGTATCGCCATTATCGATGATGAAAATATTCTCTCGCTCGATTCCAACCGACTCGCCGAGCTGCGCGTGGTGGCGAAGCATACGGTACTCGCCGTGGATAGGAATAAAGAACTTCGGACGGATCAGGTTGAGCATCAGCTTTAGTTCTTCTTGGCTGCCATGGCCTGATACGTGAACGCCCGATACCGAGCCTGGTCCGTAGATGACATTGGCGCCAAGACGGAACAACTCGTCCACCGTACGGCCTACATGCCGCTCATTGCCTGGAATTGGTGTGGCCGCAATGATAACGGTATCTCCTGGCAAAATATCGATTTTGCGGTGCGTTGAGCGGGCCATGCGTGTAAGCGCCGACATTGGCTCGCCTTGGCTGCCTGTGCACAAAATAACGACACGGTCTGCTGCCATTTTATTTACTTCTTCAGGCTCGATAATCATGCCTTCTGGAATATTCAAGTAACCAAGATCGCCAGCAATGGATACAACGTTAACCATCGAACGGCCTACAACCGCAATTTTGCGGCGGGTCGCTGCTGCAGCGTTAACGACTTGTTGAATTCGGTGAACGTTCGATGCAAACGTTGCAACAACGACGCGTTGTGTCGCTTTACGGAAAATTTCTTCCAGATTCGTTCCGACAACGCTCTCAGAAGGCGTGAAGCCTGGGCGTTCTGCATTCGTACTATCCGACAGCAGCGCTAGAACACCTTCGCGTCCGATCTCTGCAATACGTTGAAGATCAGCAAACTCGTTATTAACAGGAGTGTGATCGAATTTAAAGTCGCCTGTATGTACAACGCGGCCTTCTGGCGTATCCAAACAAACGCCGAGCGAGTCAGGAATACTGTGATTCGTCTTGAAGAACGTTGCCACGATCGAGCCTAGCTGCACTTCGGAATCTGCATTAATGAGAATCCGTTTAGTCTCGCCAAGCAGGCCAGCTTCCTTCAGCTTGCCTTCGATAAGTCCTAGCGTCAGCTTCGTTCCGAATACTGGCACATTCAGGTTCTTAAGAACGAATGGCAGTCCGCCGATGTGGTCCTCGTGACCATGTGTAACGAGAATGCCGCGAACTTTGTCGCGATTTTCAGTCAAATACGAGATATCAGGGATGACAATGTCGATTCCCAACATATCTTCTTCAGGGAACTTAAGTCCTGCATCGACAATTACGATGTCGTTGCCGTATTGCACAACGTACATATTTTTACCAATCTCACCTACGCCACCAAGTGCAAAGATGAGCAATTTATCTTGAACATTTTTCTTTGACAAATGAATCTATACCTCCTACAAGCTCTGCGTAAGCGTAACCAGCCTCCGTAAGCGTTGTTATTTTATATGAAATGGATCGCCGCTCTAACGTTATTCGGTTATTAAATCCCAATACTTGCCGCACCGAGTCACTTGTACCCCATTATACATGATACAAAAGATGGAATACAAGTGAGCATGTTATCGCATCTATTGCTATACTACCCCGTAAAATAAAAACCGATGCTTGGCCGCAAGCTGCGCTCGCGACCGTTGCACCGGTTTTAATCCCGCTTCAGATCGATCCCCTTGTAACTCGTAGACCGATTAAACAAGCTGGCGCAAGTATTCGCCTTCTTCGTCCGTAAGTGCAACGAGCGGCAAGCGTACGCCCCCTACCGGAAGGCCATTCAACGCTAATGCATATTTGACTGGAGCCGGACTCGGATAGTCAAACAGCCCTTTAAAGATTGGCAAACACTCCGCATGCAATTGTGCAGCCGTGCTTACTTCTCCGTTCAAATAAGCATTAATCATTTTTTTCATTTTGCTTCCAACGATGTGGCTTGCAACGCTTACAATGCCATATGCACCCACTGCAATTGCTGGCAATGCTGCACTATCGTCGCCGCTATAAACGCGGAAATGCTCAGGCGCTTGACATGCAATTTCAGTAAGCTGATCGAGTGGCGCACAGTCTTTCGTCGCCACGATATTCGGAATTTCAGCCAGACGAAGCGTTGTCGCCGCCGTCATGGTGATTCCCGTACGCGATGGCACGTTATAAAGCATGATTGGAAGACTAGTCGATTGCGCAACCGCTTTGTAATGCTGGAACAAGCCTTCTTGATTGGGCTTATTATAATATGGAGTAACAAGCAAAATACCATCGACGCCGCAATTTTCAGCAACTTGTGTCAAATGGATGGTATGAGCGGTGTCATTGCTTCCTGTGCCTGCAATGATTTTGGCGCGGCCGCCTGCTCGCTCGACGGCAAAACGGAATAAGCTTTCTTTCTCTTGTTCGGTTAACGTCGGGGATTCACCTGTCGTACCCGAGATCACAATGCTGTCATTCTGCTGCACTTCAATCAAATGGTCGATTAGTCTGCCTGTCGCTTCCCAATCAATAGCGCCATCCGCATCGAATGGCGTCGCCATTGCTGTTATCAGTCTTCCGAAATCCATTACGACCCCTCCTGCTTAATTGAATCTGCTTCTATTTCTACTGTTGTTGTACTTATTCATCTATTTAACAAGAGTTCATCTCGTTATTTTCTTTACAAATGCAGCTCGAACTTCGCATGCAAAGCCCGGAGCGCTGCGACCATATCTTCTTGCTGCACTAGAACCCAGATCGTCGTATTGGAATCCGCCGATTGTAGAATCGTCACGCCGGACTCGCTTAACGCCTCAACAATCCGCGCCATTATGCCTGGAACGCCGTTCATGCCTCCGCCAATAACCGAGACCTTGGCGCAGCCATTAATCATGTTAGGAACATAACCAAGCTTCTCAAGGACTTCCACAGCCTTCGCAGCATCGTGATCAAAAACCGTATAAACTGCACCGCCAGGCGTAACATTAATAAAATCGACGCTAATGCCGTTTCGAGCCATCGACTGAAAGACTTGAAGCTGGACATCGTTCTGTCCGTCTTTTGAAAATACTGAAATTTGGGTAACCCCAGCGACATGCGCAATACCCGTGACATGCTTATCACGAACGGTTGGAATCGGTACTGTTCGGTCATCTGTCACTAGTGTTCCTTCATCATCCGAAAACGTCGAGCGCACCCGCAAAGGAATGCGCGCTTGCTGAGCAATCTCAACCGCACGAGGATGAATCACTTTCGCGCCTTGCCGCGCCATATTGCAAATTTCAGCATAGCCAACAGTCGCGATCGGCTTGGCTTCAGAAACGAATCGCGGATCCGCAGTCAAAATGCCATTTACATCAGTGTAAATGTCAACGCGCTCTGCACGCAAAGCAGCGCCAATCGCTGTTGCGGAAGTATCGCTGCCGCCTCTTCCAAGCGTAGTCATTTCGCCTTGGTCAGTACGTCCCTGAAACCCGGCAACGATAACGACTTCGCCTTGCCTTAGTCGATTTAACATCGGCTCGTTCTGAATATCGACAATGCGCGCTTGGCCAAAGGATGAATCCGTAACAATGCCAGCAGCGCCGCCAGTTAATGCTACAGCTGGAATTCCCTCAGAGCGTAAGCGGCTGCACAAGACAGCTGCCGAAATAATCTCTCCGCAGCCGAGCAGCATATCCTTCTCCTTGGCAGGCAACATGTCACCATTCTCGGTAATCAAACGAAGCAGCGTGTCCGTAGCATACGGATCCCCGCTCCTTCCCATTGCCGAGACCACAACGACGGTTGCATATCCAAGTTCGCGCTCCCTTGCAATATGACGAACGACGAATTCCCTCGCCTGCGCTGTAGCAAGCGAGGTGCCCCCGAACTTCTGAACGAGTATTCGCATGTTGTCAATCCTCCGTTATGTTATAAAGACAACAGGACGCCGGGAGCCGCCGTTCATTCATCTATTAGTCGTTCTGATCAGCGATGTATTCAGCAATTTGAACGGCGTTCTTGCAGCGCCCCTCAGCTAGTTATCAGAAACGAGGTAATTAATCCATTAATTATATTGGTAACGCTCTATGAGCATCGGCTGGAGCTGCTGCCCTCGAAGCGCTGCATCACAAGCCTCGACTACAAGGTCCATGCGAGCAACGAGCGAATTCGGCTTCTGCTCTGGATTATCTTGACCAAAAGGAACGAAATAGATGTTCTTCGCTACGAGCAGCTTTGCAATGTTGGCAGCATTCAGGCCAAGTCCATCATTCGTTGAAATGGCTAAAACCAAAGGCCTGCCGTTGCGCATCTGTGCTTTGGCTGCCATAAGTACAGCGCTATCCGTCAACGCATTCGCCAATCGGCTTGTCGTATTGCCGGTACAAGGCGCAATCAGCAAAACATCATTCAGCTTCGACGGTCCTAGCGGTTCTGCCTGAACGATCGTCGAAATGATGTCGTTGCCCGTAATCCGTTTCAGTTCCGATTGCCAATGTTCCGATGTGCCAAAACGGGTATCCGTCGTCATCAGCGTATGTGATGCAATCGGTACAACATTAGCTCCAAGATCAACAAACCGTTGAACATGAGGCATAACCTCAGCAAAGGTGCAATGCGACCCCGTTAAAGCATATCCGACCGTTTTCCCCGACCAATTCATGGCCTCTCCCCCCATAGCTTCGCATTGTCCATAATAAGCTGACATAAGCAATCCGCTATGATTCGTCCAGCCGTCTTCGGCGCGACAATACCTGGGAGACCAGGAGCCAGCATCGCCTTCATACCTCGTTTCTCAGCGAACCTAAAATCGGTGCCGCCAGGCTTCGAGGCAAGGTCGATAATGACCGCCCTAGAGGGCAAATTCGCGATAATTTGCGCTGTGACTATCATAGTCGGAATTGTATTAAAAAGCAAGTCAATGTTGCCAACCTCATGCAGCAAACGGTCGATGTAAAAAGGCGTTACGCCCATCTCCCACGCCCTTGCAAAGTGCTCCTGCCGGCGAACGCCAACCTTTACTTTTGCACCCAATCCTTGCAACGTACGCGCTAAAGTAAGCCCTGTTCTGCCGATGCCAAGAACCATGCAAGTAGACCCGTGGATCGTTATATCCGTGTTCTGGATCGCCATCATAATGGCGCCTTCAGCAGTCGGAATGGAATTGTAAATCGCGACATCGTCGCGCTCGAATAGCTCCATCAGCCCGATACCATGCTTCGCACATAATTGGACCAAATAGGACTTCGCCATCCCTGCATATACCGTGGCATGCTTTGGCAGCCTTGCAATTTGCGCTTCCGTCAATCTCAATTCACGATCACTGAATACAGCGGTAATGAGACCATTGTCATCAGTCCCAACAGCTGGCAGCAGCAAAGCATCGGCTGAATCGAACAACTCATCGCGCAGCTCTGCATGGATCGCCCCATCCAGAGGCGTATGCAAACCTTCGAAGCCGACGACTGTGACCGAAGCGTCAAGTTCCGTCAGCTTCCGAATCACTTCTAATTGCCGGGCGTCGCCGCCGATCAGCAGCACCTGAACGCCGGTGAGCATGAAGGCTTCACTCCTTTCTGCGCTCGTAAGATATAAATCATCGTATGCGTCCGCCTATGTGGGGGTGCGTGAGGAAGCTGCTGTTATAGATATAAAAAAAGAGACCGGTTTTATCCGGTCTCTCAGGCTGTCGAGAAAGTCTCGGCAGCCTTTCTTATGTGCATGTAATTTAACACGACACCGCGTTAATATAGTATAATAGTGGTAATAACTATGAACGGATGGTGTCGCATGCTGCGTTCTAATCGAGATAAACAACAAAACTATGAGTTAGTCTCCATTGAAGATTTAGTTCCCGCTGATCATATGCTCCGCAAGATCGATAAGTATATCGACTTTTCTTTCATCGATGAGAAAGTACGCCACCTTTACTGCCAAGATAACGGGCGTCCAGCCATCGACCCCCTCGTGCTGTTCAAGATGATTTTTCTGGGTTACTTCTATGGCATTCGTTCGGAACGTCAATTGGAACGCGAAGTTCAAACCAACCTCGCCTACCGTTGGTTTCTTGGGCTTGGACTAACTGATCGAGTCCCTGATCACACGACGATTAGCTGGAACCGGCGAACCCGGTTCAAAGATACGTCTGTGTTCCAAGATATTTTTGATGAGATTGTACTTCAGGCTGTGTCACATCGAATGATTGGCGGACGTGTCCTGATCTCCGATTCAACTCATGTAAAGGCTAATGCGAATAAACATAAATACACGAAAGAGCAAGTGCAACAGAACACGCGGGATTACGTGGATGAACTGAATGCGGCGGTAGAAGCAGACCGTAAATCGCAAGGAAAAAAGCACTAAAACCACGGGAGGAGGTGACGGAAGACAAGGAAGTGAAGGTTAGCACGACTGATCCGGACAGCGGATATATGTACCGAGAAGGTAAGCCGGAAGGCTTCTTCTACTTGGATCATCGCACAGTTGATGTGAAGTACAACCTAGTTACCGATGTTTTCGTCACCGCCGGCAATGTCCATGATTCCGTACCGTATCTTTCTCGTTTAGACCGTCAACGTCAGCGTTTTGGGTTTACAGTAGAGGCAGTTGCATTGGATTCCGGCTATTTGACGACTCCGATTTGCAAAGGATTAGAGAAACGTAAAATCTTTGGTGTCATTGCACATCGACGATTCCATCCCACACAAGGCTTACATCCAAAATGGAAGTTTATCTATGATGCAGAACGTAATTTGTATGTTTGTCCGCAGCAGCAAGAACTGTCATACCGAACAACCGATCGACATGGCTACCGGCATTATGCGTCGGATCCAAAACAATGTGAAACATGTCCGATGCTGGAGCAGTGTACACGTTCCGCTACCAAACGCAAAGTGATCACCAGACATATTTGGGAAGACAGTAAAGAACAAGTGCGATTAAACCGCCTCAGTAAGTCGGGCAAAAGGCTCTACAAAAAGAGAAAAGAAACGATTGAGCGAAGCTTCGCGGATGCTAAACAGCTCCACGGGTTTCGCTATTGCCGTTTGCGGGGGTTAAAAAACGTGATGGAACAAGCGTTGATGACCGCTGCGGTGCAGAACATGAAAAAGATTGCCCTCCACCTCGAAAGGAGGGCGTAAGGCGTTAAACCACCCTTTTTGCCTTTAAATACAGCCTCGATAAAACAAAGAGAAACCCAGCGTTTTGAAAAAACGTGGGTTTCTCTACAATCTGAGAGACCGGTTTTATCCGGTCTCTGCTCGTACTTGTACGAATATCATAAAAAGTTCAGAATTAAACGCCCGTATGTCCGAATCCGCCTTCGCCTCGTACGGTATCTGGCAGTTCATCGCATTCAGCGATGGAAACAGCCGGCACAACTTGAAATACCATTTGGGCGATGCGTTCCCCGCGCGTAATGGCAAACGGCTCTTGGCCCAAATTAACGAGAAGCACCTTTACTTCTCCCCGATAATCGGCATCAATCGTTCCCGGCGAATTCAAGCATGTAATGCCATGCTTATAGGCAAGGCCGCTTCTTGGGCGGATTTGCGCTTCCAGCTCGCCTGGCATTGCCATCGCAAAGCCTGCGGGAATTAATTTACGTTCGCCTGGGGCGAGAATGACTGGCTCTTGCACTGCTGCATGCAGATCAAATCCGGCTGCCAGCTCAGACATTTTTTGAGGAAGATTCACATCTTCATTGCCAGCCAGCCGCTTAAATAGTACCTGGTACAAACTGATCCCTCCTGAGTTTGGCTGCCGCTTTATCGTTCGTGCCGACGACGGCCACAGAGAACGGAACATTCAGCATTCGTTTCGTCATATTGACGATATCATTCATCGAAACCTCATCGATGCGATCAAGCATTTCATCCAACGTATAATGTCTGCCCAGCATAAGCTCGTTCTTGCCATTGCGGTTCATTCGACTGCTCGTGCTCTCCAGGCTTAAAATCAAGCTGCCCTTGAGCTGCTCTTTGCCTCGATGCAGCTCCGCATCCGTCAAGCCGTTGGCGGCAAGCTCGCCTAACAGCTCCATCGTTATATCAAGCACCTCTGTCGTTTGTTTCGGCGCGGTGCCCGCATAGATCGTAAATAAACCGCTGTCTGCAAACGAGGTATGGTAGGAATATACGGAATAAGCTAATCCGCGTTTTTCCCGAATTTCCTGGAACAGTCTTGAGCTCATTCCGCCGCCGAGCGCGTTATTGAGCAGAACCATCGCATACAAATTCGGGTCTGCAATCGAGCAGCCTGGGAACGACAGGCAAATATGATTTTGCTCCGTTTGCTTTTGATGGAACACATAATCGCCTCTGAACGTTGGCGTGCTGAGAACCGGTTCCGTTCCATGATTGGCAAACGCCCCAAAGTGCTGCTCAAGCAAAACGAGCAGACTCTGCTCTTCGATGTTGCCAGCCACGCTGATGACAACATTGTCAATGCGATACTGATTGCGCATATAAGTACGCAGATCATCCCCGGTCATCGCTGTCAAGCGGTCCTCAAGACCTAGAATGGAATAAGCAAGCGGATGATCACCGTATGCGGCACGGGACGCTTCGTCATGGACCTTATCGTCAGGCGTATCCTCATACATGGCGATTTCTTCTAAAATAACGTTCTTTTCTTTAGCGAGCTCATCCGCATCGAATTTCGATTCGAAAAACATGTCGGCTAATGCATCTACAGCGATCGGTAGATGCTGATCGAGCACCTTGGCAAAGTAGCACGTGTACTCTTTGGACGTAAAAGCATTCACATTGCCGCCGATACCGTCGAACAGATCCGCAATATCTTTAGCCGTATGGCGCTCTGTTCCTTTAAAGAGCATATGCTCGATGAAATGGGACACCCCGTTATCCTGCTCATTCTCATGGCGAGATCCGGTTTTGACCCAAATGCCGAATGATACCGATCTGCATGTCGGAATCGGCTCTACGACGACGCGCAAGCCGTTGCTCAACGTATATTTTTTCACTCGGAGTCCTCCTTCGTTTTGACGGAACTAGACGTTGTACACACGAGGAGCAGCAGTCTGGCCGTTTGTTGAATAGTACCACTATAACAAAATAAGTGAGGGCGCTCAACCGTTCGCATCGATCCGATCGGAGGACAATGTCTGGCTCACCGTTCCGATCTGGTACCCTTTTGCTTGAACCAACTTAATCATATCCGCTAAAGCATCACGCGATGACGCCGTTGGATGCATCAGAATTAAAGCGCCCGGCTCCAGCTTCGAGCGAATCCGGGCGACAATCGTCGAAGGCGCCGGTTTGCGCCAATCGATCGTATCGATCGTCCACAAAACCGTCCTTAAACCTTGGCTGTAGGCGACTTTGACCGTACCTGCGTTAAAATCGCCCGAAGGCGGCGCGAACCAGCGGTTCTTAACGCCTAGCGTCGATTTCAGCAGCGCTTCCGTTTTCGTGATCTGCTGATACTGTGCATCTCGGCTCAAATGACTCATCATCGGATGACTATATGCGTGATTAGACATTTCATGCCCATGCGATTGAATTTCCTTCGCTAGCTCTGGGTTCCGCTTCAGCCAGCTTCCATCAAGAAAGAAAGTAGCTTTCACTTTATATTCGTCAAGCGTCTTAAGGATTGAGCCGATATACTCATTCCCCCAAGCGACATTAATCATAAAGGAGACCATTTTCTTATTCGGATTTCCACGATAAGTGGGTTCAACGCCAAGATCCTCGAGCCCCACCGCCGGCTTCACCTGTTTATAAATAAGCTGTAAGGGAGCGCCCTCCGCATTGCCCATATTAGCCTGATAGGTCCGACTTATATCAACCTCAAGCCCATTATAGCCCGGTATTGCTTTCCATACCCGATCTACGACAGCATCAATAGGAGCAATTCGACGCTTTGCCGCCTCCTCACGTATGGATGCCAATAATCGATCATTCTCGCTGGTGCCATAAGCAGCTTCAGCAGTAGCACTGCTTGATTTGATCGTAGTTATGTAATGGTTCATTGCGCCGTTTGCATTCGCCAGCATCAATACAGCGAGCATACAACCCGCCATTGCAATCGTTTTACCATACTTCATCCCCGCTCCCACCTTCCTATGCTTTCAATTTTATGAAAAGAAGGACGAGATTATGCGGTTGTCCGGACAAAGTAAAAAAGAGACAGATCAGATCTGACTCTTCAGGCTCATACGTATAAAAATGGTGCTGCGTGTGTCATTCGGCATAGCCGTTAACCGCACGCAGTTCCATTATTGTGCCGGCACTTCCGATTCCGGCGTCAGTACCGCTTTGCGCGAAAGATTAATACGTCCCTGTTGATCAATCTCCGTTACTTTCACCGTAATTTGATCCCCGATTTTGAGAACATCTTCGATCTTGGCGATGCGTTCCGTCGATACTTGGGAAATGTGAACCAAGCCGTCTTTATTTGGCAAAATTTCAACGAATGCGCCGAATTTCTCGATCCGTTTTACCGTTCCCAGATAAATCTCGCCAACGACAACTTCTTTCACGATGCCTTCGATAATCGCACGGGCCTTTTGGTTCATCTCTTCATTGGATGAAGCGATGTATACCATACCATCCTGCTCGATGTCGATTTTGACGCCTGTTTCTTCGATGATTTTGTTAATAATTTTGCCGCCTGCACCGATAACATCACGGATTTTATCCGGATTGATGCGAAGCGTCATAATTTTAGGTGCATATTTCGAAAGGTTTTTGCGCGGCTCGCCCATGACTTCAAGCATTTTGCCGAGGATGTGCATACGACCTTCTTTTGCCTGCTCCAAAGCTTGTGTCAAAATCGCACGGTCGATGCCTTCGATTTTGATATCCATTTGAATGGCAGTCACGCCTTCAGCGGTACCGGCAACTTTAAAGTCCATATCGCCGAGGTGGTCTTCCATGCCTTGGATATCGGACAAAATGGAGAAATGCTCACCGTCTTTAATGAGACCCATTGCAATACCCGCTACTGGCGCTTTGATCGGAACGCCTGCATCCATCATTGCGAGCGTGCTCGCGCAAATGCTTGCTTGTGAAGTCGAACCGTTGGACTCCAGGCACTCGGACACAAGACGAATGGTATATGGGAACTCCGATTCAGGCGGAATCACTTTAGACAATGCACGCTCGCCGAGCGCACCATGTCCGATTTCACGGCGGCCTGGAGGGCGCAGCGGACGCGCTTCGCCTACCGAGAACGGCGGGAAGTTGTAGTGATGCATGAAACGTTTGGACTCTTCAGGCGAAATGCCATCCAAGATTTGCACATCGCCGAGCGCGCCAAGCGTACAAATGCTAAGTGCTTGCGTTTGCCCACGTGTGAACAAGCCGGAACCATGCGTACGCGGAAGCAGTGCAACGTCGCAATCAATCGGACGAATCTCATTCAATCCGCGACCGTCTGGACGAACCTTGTCATGCGTAATGAGACGACGTACTTCTTCTTTGACGATGTCGTACAATACCTCTTTGACGTCATCCATCAGTTCAGGCGTCTCTGCATAAATTTCATTGAAATGAGCAACCGTCTCCACGTTGATCGCGTCAATCGCATCTTGGCGTGCATGCTTCTCTGCAATGCGAATCGCTTGCGTCAAGCGTTCCGATGCATAAGCGCGAACGTCAGCGTTTACTTGCTCGTCAACGGCATGCAGCTTCACTTCCATCTTCGTCTTGCCCGCGATCGATTGGAATTCTTCGATTGACTTCACAATGTTCTTGATTTCGTCATGTCCGAACATAATCGCTTCGAGCATCACGCTCTCAGGAACTTCATCCGCTTCAGCCTCAACCATCATAATCGCGTCTTTCGTACCTGCAACGACAACGAAGATGTCGCTCTGGGCTTCTTGCTCAACGGTTGGGTTGATTACGAATTGGCCGTCAATACGTCCTACAACAACGCCGCCAATCGGGCCATTGAATGGAACATCCGAGATGGACAACGCAGCGGAAGTACCAATCATTGCCGCGATTTCAGGCGAGCAGTCTTGGTCCACGCTCATGACGAGGTTCACGATTTGAACATCGTTGCGGAAGCCATCCGGGAATAAAGGGCGAATCGGACGGTCCGTAAGACGGCTCGACAAAATTGCTTTTTCGCTTGGGCGACCTTCGCGTTTAATAAACCCGCCTGGAATTTTACCGACTGCATACAGCTTTTCTTCATAGTTCACAGTCAACGGGAAGAAATCCAGATCTTTCGGCTCCGAAGAAGCCGTTACCGTACAGAGAACGACCGTCTCGCCATATCGTACAGTTACAGCTGCGTTCGCTTGCTTCGCCAAACGTCCTGTTTCGAGCACGAGCGGACGACCGCCTAGTGTCAATTCCACTTTTTGCAACATCGTATCCCTCCTGTCAAACTTCATTATTGTAGCTTTCATGGAAAATCATGCTGAATTCTGTATCATTACAAAAAGCAACCCGTCGCTGTCCGCCCGTGTGACGGGCCGATAGTGGACCAGGTTGCTTTTCCCCATGCTTATCGGCGAAGGCCGAGTTTTTCGATCAATGCGCTGTAACGTTTAACGTCGTTGTTTTTCAGGTATGCCAGCAGTTTACGACGCTGACCAACCATTTTGAGCAAACCGCGGCGCGAGTGGTGGTCTTTCTTGTGCGTCCGCAAGTGGTTCGTCAAGTTCACGATGTTCTCCGTAAGGATAGCGACTTGAACTTCAGGTGACCCAGTATCGCTCGCGTGTTTCTTGTGCGTGTCGATGATTTCATGTTTACGCTCTTGTGTGATTGCCATCCGATGTTCACCTCCTAATCTAATAATCGCCATCAGCCTCGTAGCCGCCGGTGAGAGCGAGCAACCAAGCTGAGGTTCAATTGCTGCTGTCATGGACAAACGCCATAACTAACAACGTCATTCAGTATAGCACAAGTGCTAGTCCTATGTAAACTGAACACCTTCTACTTATGAAGACCAATGCTAGACTGGCCGTTTGGTCGAAGAAAGCGCCGCTTCATCGGCTTGTATGAGTCGGTCTCTGGCTTCATCGCGATCACGGCCAATCTGGGCAATGAGCTCGTCGATGGAATCGAACTTGCGTTCTGCCCGTAGAAATGTATGGAATCGAACAGTCATGGTTTGGTCATATAGGTCGCCAGAAAAATCGAACAAATGGACCTCCATGACAGGCGCTGTCTCGCCATCCTTGAAGGTTGGCTTCATTCCATGATTCATTACCGCAGGATAGGTTACGCCACCTACCTCAGCAAATACGGCATATACGCCGAGTCGCGGCGTTACATAAGGCGCAGTCAAGCCGATGTTCGCTGTCGGGAAGCCGATCGTGCGCCCACGAGCATGTCCGTGCACGACCGTTCCATTTACTTCATACGGTCGGCCAAGCAAATACTTCGCAAGCTCCGCATCACCCTCGCCCAGTGCTTCTCTCACATAGGTGCTGCTCACCTTCTTACCATTCAACAGTAGAGGTTCAACAACCTCCGTCGTTATGTTCAGCTCGCTGCCGAGCGATGTCAGCATGCCAGCATCTCCTGCACCACGATGCCCGAAATGAAAGTCGAAGCCAATTACGGCATGTCGAACACCAAGAGGGACGAGTACGTCCGATACAAACCGCTCAGGCGAAACATTCGCGAAATCCTGATCGAATTTCATAACAAACGTGTAATCGACGCCGAGCTCAGCGAATCGCTCCAGCTTTGCATCGAGCGGTGTCAAGCAGCTGACATATTGGTCGCCGTGCGATAGCACATCTTTGGGATGAGGATGAAATGTCAAGACGGCTGACTTCCGCTGCTGATTTCCAGCTGCTTCAACTGCACGTCGAATCACATCCTGATGTCCTTTGTGCACGCCGTCAAAATGTCCGATCGCAATCGAAAGCTCCTCACCCGCGTCCGTGACAGTGGTCATGTTCAACGGATATCCAATGGGAATCAATTTCATAGACCTAACACCCGCATTCCACTCATTTTCCAAAACTAATTTAATTGAATACTTTGATCGGCTTAAGCAGGTTCAACGCTCGATCCCACTCGAATACGCCTAGAAAACGCCCATCCTCATCGTATAACCGGACGGGTTCGTCAGGCAGCGCTTCGGTCAAGCCGGTTACCCGATGAGCGGGAAGCTTGCGCCCCTGCAATGCAACGACAGCGGATTGACGATCCGTAACAAGCTTGGTCATATGCGTGAGCGCAGCATCTGAAGGAAGCAATTGCGCCTGCAGCTGGCCTTCTTGCTGCAGAGCAGCTATTTGTTCAATCGTGAAGCAATGCTCTCGCGTCAAACCGCCAGACATTGTACGCGTTAATTCCGCCATTGTTGCGGGTACGTTAAGCCGTTTACCAATGTCCACGCAAAGCGTTCGAATATAGGTACCCTTGGAGCATTCGACATCAAAACGGATACGTGGCCGGCGCTCGTCCTGAACGAATTCCAGCAGACGAATTTGATAAATTTGCACCTTGCGCGATTTCCGTTCAACGGTTACGCCTTCGCGTGCCAGCTCATACAAACGTTTGCCGTCTACCTTCAACGCGGAATACATGGGGGGCACTTGGTCGATCTCGCCGATAAAAGCAGCAAGCGCAGCTGCTACTTCCTCGCGCGTGACAGATACCGAGTCCACTTCCTCAACCGTCGTGCCCGTCATATCTTCCGTGTCTGTCGCAATGCCTAGCTGAAGCACGGCTTCATAAGCTTTCGGCCGTTCTTGCAAATATTCGACGACTCGCGTTGCGCGTCCGATACAGAGCGGAAGAACGCCCGTCACTTGCGGATCGAGCGTGCCTGCATGTCCGATACGCTTAACGCGCGTTATTCCACGTACTTTGGCCACCACGTCATGACTCGTCCAACCTGCTGGCTTCCATACTGCCAAGATGCCATCCATTAACTGCTCAACGCCTTTCTAACGGCCTCAACAACGAATTCAACCGAGTCCTGGAGTGGACCGTCAAGACGGCAACCTGCTGCTCGCACATGTCCGCCGCCACCAAAGGATTGCGCGATCGCTGCCACATCTGCTCGCCCGGCGGAACGCAAACTCACTTTAACAGAGCCGTTCAGCATTTCTTTAAACAAAATGCCAACCTCTACCCCGTCAACATTGCGCGCGTAATTCACAAGACCTTCCAGATCCTCTGGCGCTGCACCGGTAGCCGCCAAGTCGTTCGCCTCTATGTATAACCAGCCAATCTTTGCGTCATTGGAGAACGAAAGCCGGTTCAACGCAAGCTGAAGCAGCTTAAGCTGCGGCATCGTCATTCGCTCGAGCAAATAATCAGCAATCCAATGGCCAGAGACGCCCAGTTGTAGAAGTTGAGATGCAATTTCCATTACGCGTGGTGTCGTGTTCGAATAGCGGAAGCCGCCCGTATCCGTCAATAAACCCGTATAAACAGCAGTAGCAACCGGTTCATCCAATTGGATTGCCGCTTGCTCGAGCATTTCATACAAGATTTCAACAGTTGCTGCAGCGAAAGGCAAAACGAGGTTAACGGAGCCAAATAAATCATTGGTCGGATGGTGGTCGATATTCAGCAGCTCGTAGCCCTCTGCAAAACAGTTCGCAACATCGCCAATACGTCTGAAATCAGCACAGTCCACGGCAATGATTCGTTGATAGGTACGTTCTGGTTTGTTGAGGCTATAATTAATAATCGAATTCGAAAGATGGAGAAAATGAAGCCGCGAAGGAGGTGCTCCTTCATTTATTAAAGTGTAACGTTTGCCAAGCTTATCCAACAGCCATCCAATGACGACAGTTGAACTAATGGCATCGCCATCCGGCTGTACGTGGGAGACGACTAAGAAGTCGTCTCCTTCACGTATAAATGCCAACGCTTGTTCAAGCTGGTGAGCGATCGGCACGTAAACCGTATGGCCGGTCATAGCGAACTCTCTCCGCTATTAATTTGTTCCAGCAATGCTTCAATTCTGCTGCCATATGCAATGCTCGCATCGAATTTAAACAAGAGCACTGGCGTATGGCGAAGACGCATTCGCTTGCCCAGTTCAGAGCGGATAAAGCCTGTTCCCCTTGCGATCGCTTTGAGCGTTTCTTCCTTCTGCTCATCGCTGCCTAGCACGCTTAGGTACACTTTCGCTTGTGACAAATCGTTCGTTACATCAACGCCGGTAACGGTAATAAACCCGATGCGCGGATCTTTTAATTCCGTCTGGATAATTTGGCTCAGCTCTTTCTTAATTTGCTCGCCGACCCGTCCCACTCGGACTTTTGCCATTACGCGATCACCTCTCTACCTTTTCCATGACGAAGGCTTCGACGATGTCCCCTTCTTGGATGTCATTAAACTTGTCAAGCGTAATGCCGCACTCATAGCCTTGTGCCACATCTTTAGCATCATCCTTGTAGCGTTTCAGCGAGTCGATTTTGCCCGTGAACAAGACGATGCCGCCGCGAATAAGGCGCGCTTCTGCCGAACGCGTGATTTTGCCGTCCGTTACCATACAACCAGCGATCGTGCCGACCTTGGTTACTTTGAACAGGTTGCGAACTTCTGCATGACCAATAACAACTTCCTTGAACACCGGATCTAGCATGCCCTTCATCGCGTGTTCAATCTCATCAATGACGTTGTAAATAATGTTATGGAGACGAACATCAACCTTCTCCTGCTCCGCAGCTGCACTAGCTTGCGGCTCTGGGCGAACGTTAAAGCCGATTACGATTGCATTGGATGCCGATGCCAAGTTAACGTCGGACTCCGTTACAGCGCCAGCACCGCTATGGATGACGCGAACGCGAACGCCTTCGATGTCAATTTTTGCAAGTGCGCCTTTGAGTGCTTCAACCGAACCTTGTACGTCACCTTTGATGATGACATTCAGATCCTTGATCTCGCCCTCTTTGATATGCTTGTAAAGATCGTCCAGCGTGACGCGGCTAGTCGTCGTAAGCTCGGATTGACGCGCTTTCGTTGCACGCGTTTCGGCAATTTGACGTGCTTTGCGCTCGTCTTCAAATGCCAGGAATGGATCGCCTGCAAGCGGAACTTCCGTCAAGCCCGTAATTTCGACAGGAGTCGATGGACCCGCTTCTTTCAGACGGCGGCCTTTATCGTTGACCATTGCGCGAACGCGGCCAAAGCTGTTGCCTGCTATGAAAGCATCGCCGACTTTCAGTGTACCATGCTGTACGAGAACCCGTGCAACTGGACCTTTACCTTTGTCGAGCTCGGCTTCGAGAACCGTACCGCGAGCGCGTTTGTTCGGGTTCGCTTTGTAGTCGTTCACTTCCGCAACGAGCAAGATCATTTCAAGCAAACCTTCCAGGTTAATGCGCTGCTTCGCCGACAGGTTAACGAAGATCGTATCTCCGCCCCACTCTTCCGGTACGAGGCCGTATTCGGTCAACTCTTGCTTGATTTTATCTGGATTCGCGCCTTCTTTATCGATTTTGTTGACTGCAACGATGATCGGTACGCCAGCGGCTTTCGCATGGTTAACCGCTTCTACTGTTTGTGGCATAACGCCGTCGTCAGCAGCAACTACGATAATGGTAATGTCCGTTACTTGAGCACCACGGGCACGCATGAGCGTAAACGCTTCGTGGCCTGGGGTATCAAGGAACGTAATTTTCTTATGGTTAACTTCGACTTGGTAAGCGCCGATATGCTGCGTGATGCCGCCAGCTTCGCCGCCTGTTACGTTCGATTGACGAATCGCATCAAGCAACGTCGTTTTACCATGGTCAACGTGACCCATGATCGTTACGACAGCTGGACGTGCTTCCAGTTCAGACTCATCGTCGTTCTCTTCCACCGTCTCGAATTGATCCTCTTCGACGCGGATCTTGATCTCTACTTCTTCAACACCCAGCTCCGTAGCGATCAATTGAATCGTATCCAAATCAACCTCTTGGTTGATCGTTGCCATAACGCCCATGAAGATCAGCTTCTTGATAACTTCCGAAGCATCCTTATGAAGAAGCTTCGCAAGTTCGCCAACCGTCATAGTACCGCGAACGATAATTTTCTTCGGCGTGTTGTCAATTTTCTCACGATGAACTTGCGGCACGCTGCCACGGCCGTTTCTGCCGCCTTTGCCACCGCGCGCGTTGCCGCCGCGGAAGTTGCCGCCTTTGCCATCGTCAAAACGTCTGCTGCCATTGTTGTTATTGCCGCCTGGCTTCGTCTTTCTCGATGCCCAGTTGTTGCCGCTGTTATCCGACGGGCGTGCGCCTTGGCCGGAACGTGAGTCCGTCGCTCTGCTCGTACCGCTAGGCGCTCCAGTGCGAGGAGCAGAACCTTGGGAACCGCCACCGCCAAATCCGCCTGGACGTCCGCCGCCTTGACCTGGAGGACGGCTTCCGCCTTGGCCTCCTTGACCGCCACGGTATCCGCCGCCGCCTTGACCGCCTTGGCCTGGAGGACGACTTCCGCCTTGGCCGCTTGGACCGCGGTATCCACCGCCGCCACCCTGTCCGCCTTGACCTGGAGGTCGGCTTCCGCCCTGTCCGCCGCCTTGGCCGCCACGGTATCCGCCGCCGCCTTGACCGCCTTGACCTGGAGGTCGGCTTCCGCCTTGACCGCCTTGACCGCGGTATCCGCCGCCGCCTTGACCGCCTTGGCCTGGAGGACGGCTTCCGCCCTGCCCGCCTTGGCCGCGGTATCCGCCGCCGCCTTGACCGCCTTGACCTGGACCTCGGCTTCCGCCCTGTCCGCCTTGACCGCCGCGGTATCCACCGCCGCCTTGACCTGATTGTTGCTGACGTGGAGCTTGCTGTGTCGGCTGTTGCGCCGAATTGCGCTGTTCTTCGCGCGGCTCTTGTTGATCGCCTTGTTGGTTGGATGTATTCGTAGTCGTTTTAATAGAATTCATAGTCCCCTGTCTATCCTGTATAAGATTTTTCGGTTCTGATGAAGGCTGAACCGCTGCCTGTTCAGAAGCCGCGCTTGGCTTGCGATGCTCCGGTTGACGCTGCGTTGCTGCAGACGAAACCGTCGCGCTTTCTGATGCTCGCTTCACTGCGGCACTCTGCTTAATATCACGAAAAAAACCTTCAACCTTGGAGACCATTTGGTTCTCCATGACACTCATATGATTGTTGACTGGCAAATCCAGCCGTTTCAAAATCGTAATGATTTCTTTACTGCTCATGTTGAGCGATTTGGCATATTCGTATACGCGAAGCTTATCTTTATTGTTATCTTTGCTGTCCGGTTGTTTTGTCAATATGGTCCACCTCCGAATATGAGGTCAACTGAGTGGCAATCATACGAGCAAAGCCAGCATCGGTTACTGCAATAAGCACCCGCGCTTCCTTGCCAATTGCCTTGCCCAGTTCCACTCGATCGAACGCTTCAGCCATTTTCACGTTGTAAAACCCGCATTTATCACGAAATTTTTTTTTCGTGTTGTCTGAAGCGTCCCCCGCAACGATGACTAGATGTGCTTTGCCTTGACGTATAGACTTTAATACCGTGTCGTCACCTGTAACGAGTTTACCAGCTCTCATTGCCATGCCAAGATGCGAAAATGCTTTACTCATCGTCTTCTGCACTCTCCTTGCCAGCAACGAATTCATCCTCGACAGCGATAAAATCCTGCTCCAGTTGGTCGTAGATAGCCGGCTCCACCTGCGCTTTCAACGCCCGATCGAATGACCTGCTCTTCTTGGCCAGCCGGAAGCAGCTGACTTGTCCGCACAGGTATGCGCCTCTGCCTGCTTTCTTCCCTGTCAAGTCAATAAGCACATCCCCATCCGGCGTCCTGACGACGCGAATGAGCTCTTTCTTTGCCTTCATTTCTTGACATGCTACACATTTGCGCAATGGCACCTTTCTCGGTCTCACCGTGCATCCCCCCTTTCCGAAGCAAGCTTTTCTCGTTAGAGCGTTATTAGTCGATAGATACGGAATCTTGATGCATCGTATCCGACTCGTCCGACCTAGGACGCCCGAACTCTTGCTCCGCTTGCGTCTCGCTCTTGATATCGATCTTCCAGCCCGTCAGCTTTGCCGCAAGGCGAGCGTTCTGGCCTTTGATACCAATCGCAAGGGACAGTTGATAGTCAGGCACAATTACGCGGGCCATCTTCTCTTGCTCAAAGACAATAACCTCAAGCACCTTCGAAGGACTGAGCGCGTTTGCGACATATTCATCAATATTTTCCGACCAGCGGACGATATCGATTTTCTCGCCTTTCAACTCGTTGACGATTGTTTGCACGCGCATGCCTTTAGGGCCTACGCATGATCCGACAGGATCAACCTCAACATTGCGCGAATGGACTGCAATCTTCGAACGGAAGCCCGCTTCGCGAGCGACGGAACGAATCTCGACGACGCCGTCATAGATTTCTGGCACCTCAAGCTCGAACAACCGCTTCAACAGTCCTGGATGCGTCCGGGACATGATGATTTGCGGCCCTTTAGTCGTGTTTTCAACTTTCGTGATAAACGATTTGACGCGATCGCCATGCTTGAACTTGTCGGTCGGCATCAGTTCCGTCAACGGAAGCACCGCTTCGACCTTCCCTAAATCGACGAAGAGGTTGCGCGTATCTTGACGCTGAACGATACCATTGACGATATCTTCTTCTTTATCAATAAACGCGTTATAGATAAGTCCCCGTTCTGCTTCGCGAATACGCTGCGTCACGACTTGCTTCGCGGTTTGGGCTGCAATGCGGCCAAAATCACGCGGCGTTACCTCGATATCAGCGATGTCGTCGAGCTGGTAATGAGGGTTAATCTCCCTCGCCGCTTCAACGGTTATTTCCATGCGCGAGTCGAGCACCTCGTCGACAACCGTTTTACGCGCATACACTTTGATTACGCCCGTAAAACGGTTCACGTCGACGCGCACGTTCTGCGCAGTGTTAAAATTGCGCTTATAGCTGGAGATGAGCGCTGCTTCGATCGCATCAATAAGGATGTCCTTACTGATCCCTTTCTCTCGCTCAATTTCCTGCAAAGCTTCAATAAACTCCATGCTCATTAGAATGAGCTCCCCCTTTCATTCAATCACAAACGTGCTAGAATACGATAGCCAATCGTGCAGAAGCAATCTTTGCATACGGGATCTCAAAATTCCGCTGACCCTCGCGTATCGAAACGACTTCCCCATTAAACGACTGCAGCAGACCTTCGAATTCCTTTTGGCCATGCACAGGTTCATAAGTAGTCATATAGACATGCTTCCCGACGGCTTTATGCACGTCTTCCGGCTTCTTAAGCGGGCGTTCCGCACCAGGTGATGAAACCTCAAGAAAATAAGCATCCGTAATCGGATCCTTCTGATCGAGCTGCTCGCTCAAATATTCGCTGACACGACCGCATTCATCGATGTCGATGCCGCCTTCCTTATCAACGAAAATGCGAAGAAACCAGTTGCTGCCTTCCTTCACATATTCCACGTCTACAAGCTCGAACCCATTCTCGTCAATGAAAGGTTTAACCATTTCTTCAACGGTGCTTTTGATTATCGAAATACTCAAATGTTACGGACCTCCCGAATGTGACAATGGAAAAATGGCGAGACAAAACGTAAAGAGTGGGTTTCCCCACTCTTCGTTAGCCAGCCTATCCACATCTTTACCAGAAAAATTATAACATAACCATATCACAGGTGACAACCGCCTATTCGAAAAGCACAGGTGCCGCCAGCGTTGCAACTGATTGCAACAGTTAGAAGAGCGAGAGCTGATTCGATTCCGGCAAGCCGCGGAAGCAGCCCATCGATCCGAGCACCTCGATAATTGTTTTGGTCGCTTTGGATTTCATCTGGAAGTCCTCAATCGATAAATACTCGCCGTCATCACGTGACGCCGCAATGTTTCGTGCCGCGTTGTCGCCAATGCCCGCAATCGCTGCGAATGGCGGAATGAGCGATTGTCCATCCACGATAAACTTCGTCGCATCGGAGCGATACAAGTCGATCGGCTTGAACGAGAAGCCGCGTGCCGTCATTTCAAGCGCCATTTCCAACAGGGAGACACTGTTCTTCTCCTTCGGCGTAGCGTTGAAGCCCTTCTCCTCTATCTCTACTAATTTGCGCATGATTGCGTCATAGCCTTGACATAACAAATCCAGATCAAAATCCTCCGCACGAACGGTGAAATACGTCGCATAATATTCGATCGGATGATACAGCTTGAAGAACGCCGTACGAACGGCTGAAATAACGTAAGCAGCAGCATGGGCCTTCGGGAACATGTACTCGATTTTGAGGCAAGAATCAATGTACCATTGCGGCACCTTGCATCGTTTCATCTCTTCGATCCATTCCGGCGTAAGGCCTCTGCCCTTCCGCACGCTCTCGGTAATTTTGAAAGCTAGCGCAGCATCCATGCCAGCCTTGTAAATAAGGAAGAGCATGATCTCATCCCGGCAACCGATTACGGTTTTGATCGTACACGTATTGTTTTTGATTAATTCCTGGGCGTTGCCCAGCCAAACTCCCGTACCGTGCGACAGCCCTGATATTTGCAGCAAATCCGCAAAGGTTGACGGCTTCGTCTCTTCAAGCATTTGCCGTACGAACTTTGTGCCCATCTCTGGCACGCCGTAGGTCGCTACAGCCGAACGAATCTGCTGCGGCAGCACGCCGAGCGCATCCGTCGAGTTAAACATGCTCATAACCTTCGGATCGTTCATCGGAATGGTCGTCGGGTCGACGCCGGTTAAGTCCTGCAGCATCCGCATCATCGTCGGGTCGTCGTGTCCGAGAATATCAAGCTTGAGCAAGTTTTCTTCGAAGGCATGGTAGTCAAAATGTGTCGTTTTCCACTCTGCGTTCACATCATCCGCTGGATATTGAACCGGCGTAACGTCCTCGACTTCAATATAATCAGGCACGACGACGATACCGCCGGGATGCTGTCCCGAGCTCCGCTTCACGCCTGTACAGCCCGATGCAAGACGACTTAGCTCTGCGCCGCGCCACTTTTTCCCTTGCTCTTCCTCATATTTTTTGGCAAAGCCGTACGCCGTTTTCTCCGCAACCGTACCAATGGTACCGGCACGAAACACGTTTTTATCGCCAAACATGATTTTCGTATAGTTATGGGCAATAGGTTGATATTCGCCTGAGAAGTTCAAGTCGATATCCGGTACCTTATCCCCTTTAAATCCAAGGAACGTTTCGAACGGAATGTCCTGGCCCTCGCCCTTCATGTTCGTCCCGCAGTTCGGACACGCCTTGTTCGGCAAGTCGAAGCCGCTGCGAATGCTGCCGTCGAGGAACCACTCGCTATGCTTGCATGCTGTATTCGGGCACAGATAATGCGGGGGAAGCGGATTTACCTCCGAAATGCCAAGGAACGTAGCAACGACAGACGAGCCTACGGAACCCCGCGAACCGACCAAGTAACCGTCTTGATTCGATTTCTTAACCAATCGCTCGGAAATCAAATAGTTGGCGGAGAAGCCGTAGCCGATAATCGGAACGAGTTCTTTCTCCAGACGCTGTACGATAACATCCGGCACTTCATCGCCGTACAAGCGCTTGGCTGTATCATAGCAGGTCGCGCGAATTTCTTCCTCTGCTCCTTCGATGATTGGCGTGAACAGCTTGGAAGGGAACATATCAAACTTCTCGAAGCGGTCTGCCAGCTCATTCGTGTTGCGCACGACAACCTCGAACGCCTTCTCCTCGCCTAGAAAAGCAAATTCCCGAAGCATCTCGTCCGTCGTCCGGAAATGCGCATCCGGCTTTCGCATCCCTTTGAGCGGGCTGAAGCCGGTGATGCCTTGAATCGTAATATCCCGAAACACTTTGTCACGCGGGTTCAAATAATGCACGTTCCCCGTTGCGATGACCATTTTGTCCAGTTTCTTGCCAATTCGAACAACCCGACGCAGCGCTTCTTCAATTTCGGCACGGCTGCCGACAAGGCCTTTTTCAACAAGATGCATATAAAAATCAACCGGCTGAATTTCGAGGACATCATAGTACTGCGCAACATCCTCGGCTTCCTCCTCGGTCTTATTCAGCACGCTCTCGAAAAACTCGCCCTTCTCGCAGCCAGATATGATAAGCAAACCTTCGCGCAGCTCCGTCAGCTTGCTCTTAGGGATGCATGCCACCCGTTTGAAGTGCTCCGTATGCGAAAGCGAAATCAGCTTAAACAAGTTCTTCTTCCCTACTGCGTTTAATGCATAGATCCCGCAATGGAAAGGACGGCTATTCGACAAATCTAATCCGACATAATCGTTTAATTGATGAAGGCCCGTTACGTTACGTTCGTTACAGTCTTTAATCAAGCCGAATAAAACGCCGCCTAATGCGATGGAATCGTCTATAGCGCGGTGATGATTTTCAAGATTAATTTTATACCGTGCTGACAGCGTGTTCAGCCGATGGTTTTTCATCGATGGATGAAGAAATCGCGCGAGCTCCAGCGTATCAAGCACCGGATTCATCACCTCTGGCAGACCGATCGCTTTGCAATTCGCTTGGATAAACCCAATATCGAACCGTGCATTGTGCGCAACAAGAACAGCATCGCCGATAAATTCGACAAACTCCCGCAGCTTCGGCTCCAGCTCTGGCGCATCAACCACCATTTCGTCTGTGATATTCGTCAGTTGCTGGATATGGTACGGTATTTTCTCATGTGGATTAATGAATGTGGAGAATCGGTCAATTTCTTGTCCGCCCCGCATCTTAACGCCAGCTAACTCGATAATCTTGCAGTTAATGATGGACAAACCCGTCGTCTCGATATCGAATACGACATACTCTGCATCCGCTAGCGTCTCTTCTCTCGGATGGATGACCATCGGCACTGCATCGTTGATGACGTTCGCTTCCAAACCAAACAATACGTTAATGCCATGCTTTTTGGCCGCTTTCGCCGCCTCTGGATAACAGTGCACGTTGCTGTGGTCCGTAACCGCAATGGCCTTATGCCCCCACTTCGCAGCGGTCTTCACATAATCGCTTATCGACGCAACGGCATCCATCGTGCTCATCGTGGAGTGCAGATGAAACTCGACGCGCTTCTCAGCCGCTTCGTCCTTACGGTCAGCAGGCGCTTTGACTTCATGCAAATCGTTTGGCATCATTACGAGCTCGGGCTCCATCATGAAACGATCGTATTCAACGCGTCCTCTTGCTTTAATCCATTTGCCATTCGAGAGCTGGCTAAGAATCTTAACGTCTTCCTTCGTCTTCGCAAACATCTTCATCGCAATCGAATCCGAGAAGTCGGTTACGTTAAAGGTGAACAACGTGCTGCCGTTTCGCAGCTCCTTCGATTCTAAGCCGAACACGGTACCTTGGACCGCGATCTTCTTCTCTTCTTCGCGGATGTTCATAATCGGCACAGCTTCTTCGCGAATATCATATCCGACAGCCAAGGGCAGATCCCCTTCATCGGCGGCGTCGTCAAACGATTCCGGTTGCGAGCTTTCCATAATCTGCTGGATCGCTTCGCGCTCTTCTTGCTCCACTTTACGCTGGAATTCCTCGTAAGCTTCCTGGCGTCCCTGATTGCTCTGAGCGCCTGCTTTCAACTTTACGTGTACCGTTCGATCGAACCGGTCCATATAAAAGCTAGCGATCGCCTCGTCAATTCCTTTTTTCTTCGCTAATTCTAAGCCTGTCGCGTCCATCATGCTCAAGCTGAATTGGTCGCCATCCGATTCAGTGCCAGCGCGTGCCAGCCATCCATTAACGGAAGCCATCTCCCGCTGCGCCCATTCGACAAACAATGGCCAATATTCTTGTGTAATGGCTGATGTTTCGATTGATTGATCATAATGCATAACCACTGAGATTGCAGCAATATGGGAAAGTCGTTCAGCTATCGCTCTGCAAAATAACGAAAATGAAGCCCACGGCACAATCGCCGTTTTATGAAGATGAATCGTCCATTCACGATTGCTCTCGCTTACGACGACCCGCTCAATCTGTCCATCTTGAAAGTGAGAGCGTACTAAATCTTCAGGAATTTGTGCTTGGTTCATAAGCAGCTCAAAACGTTGACGCTTATGATTCGTCATGTACCTCTTGCCCCTTCCATCGGCCTTGGACCCGTACTCATCGACATTGTCTAGCCCTGTCGAATCTTGTGTTCATCGAATCTCATTATACTTGATTCTGATCGGTAATGGCATGCAGGAATTGTTCCAGTTGACGCCGAAACGAAAACGGCCCCCCTCTGTTGCAATAGGGGAGCCGTTGTTCAATCATGCACGAACGAGCAATTAGTACGCTCTTGCAAAGACGACCGTATGCTCGGATTTCTCTCCGCAAACGAGGCAAGTCGATTTATGCGAGGTTGGCTCGAACGGAATGTTTCGGCTCGTAGCGCCAGTCTCTTCTTTGACAGTTTTCTCGCAAGCTGCGGAACCGCACCAGCCAGCCTCAACAAATCCGCGCTTGTCTTCGAGGAACGCCTTCATCTCATCCAGCGTTTCAAGCGACTTGAAGTTATCTTCACGGAATTGCTTCGCGCGCTCGAACATGTCGTGGTGGATTTCTTCGAGCATACGCTCGACTTCCTCCACCAAATTCGCTTGTTGCACAACACGCTTCTCGCCCGATACTCGGGATACGAGCACTGCTTGTCCGTTCTCGCAATCGCGAGGGCCGATCTCAATGCGAAGCGGAACGCCTCGCATCTCGTATTCATTGAATTTCCAGCCTGGGCTTACGTCTGAACGATCGTCTACCCGAGTACGCACGCCTGCAGCTTTCAGCTGAGCGAACAGCTCATCTACGCGAGGCATAACGACGTCTCTCGTCTTCGGCGGTCCAATTGGAATCATGATCGCTTGCGTAGGCGCAACCTTCGGTGGCAGAGCCAAACCGCGGTCGTCGCCGTGCACCATGATCAATGCGCCGATCAAACGTGTGCTTACGCCCCATGAGGTCGTATGCGTAAATTGCAGTTGATTTTCCCGGTCAAGGAATTTGATATCAAATGCAACGGCGAAATTCGTTCCCAAGTAGTGGGACGTACCCGCTTGGACAGCACGGCCGTCCTTCATCATCGCTTCAATGGAATACGTATCGACTGCGCCGGCGAATTTCTCCGAAGGCGTCTTTTGGCCCACTACAACCGGAATTGCCAAGAAGTCTTGGACAAAATCGCGGTATACGTGCAGCATCCGCATCGTTTCTTCGCGCGCTTCCGTCTCGGTTTCGTGCGCGGTATGGCCCTCCTGCCAGAGGAATTCACTTGTACGCAGGAAAGGAAGCGTGCGCTTCTCCCACCGAACAACGTTCGCCCATTGGTTAATAAGAACCGGCAGGTCGCGGTACGATTGAATCCATTTGGCATACATATGCCCGAACATTGTCTCAGAGGTTGGACGAACGGCTAGGCGCTCCTCCAGCTTCTCGCCTGCTGCTTCCGTTACCCACGGAAGCTCTGGGTTAAAGCCTTCCACGTGCTCTTTCTCTTTCTGGAAAAAGCTCTCTGGAATAAACAGCGGGAAGTAAGCATTACGATGGCCCGTTTCCTTGAAACGGCGGTCGAGATCGCGTTGAATATTTTCCCATAATTCATAACCTTCAGGACGGAATACGATACAACCCCGCACCGGGGAGTAATCCATAAGTTCCGCCTTCTTAATTACATCAATATACCAACGCGAGAAATCTTCACTTTGCGGCGTAATTTCTGTTACAAAACCTTTCTCCTTCGCCATAGACGCCTTAATGCTCCCCTCTAAACAATCGCAATATATCGTTGTAGGTAACAACGACCATTAATAGCATAATCATCGCGAATCCGATGAAATGAACCAGACTCTCTCGATTCGGATCCAGCGGCTTCCCACGAACAGCCTCGACGCCCAAGAAAATAAGCCGGCTGCCGTCAAGCGCAGGAATTGGCAACAGGTTGAATATACCGAGGTATAAGCTTAACAATGCCGCCCAGCTTGTCAGCTTCGTAATTCCCTGCGCTGCAATCTGTCCCGTTACTTCAGCTGTACGCACGGGACCGCCAAGATCATCCAGCTTGAACTGTCCCAGGACTAGCTTCTTAAAGCCATCAAATATCGCGACCGTCATGTTTTTCATATATTGGCCCGACAATGAGATGGTTTCACCAAAGGAAGCAGCTCTCGTCGGATATGCAAACGCGATCCCGACCTTCCCTACCCCTGATTCCTTATCGAGGATGGGTGTCACGGTAAGCTTGCGCAGCTCGCCATCGCGAACAATTTCCCAAGTGGTCGGCTTGCCTGGTGAATCGCCAATCATTTTGATCATTTTCTCGGAATCAACGCCGATTGTCACGCCGTTAATCGTCCGAATCTCGTCGCCGACCTTCAAATCAGCCTTCTCCGCTGGCTTGCCGCTCACGATCTCGCCAACGAGAAGCTTATCCGGATGGTCAACAGGGACTCCTGACAGTTGAACGTAAATGCCAACTAGTACGAACGCGAGTACAAAGTTCATGAATGGTCCGGCAAAGATAGCCAATGCGCGTTGCCCAACCGTCTTGCTTCCAAACTGCCGGTCAATCGGCGCAATTTGCGTTTCTTTGCCCTTGGTAATCATCAGCGCTTGCGGGTGTATGCGGTAGGTTTCCGAAACGCCATCCACGTCAAGCGTCACCGATAGATTCCGCTCCAGATCAATAGCAATGACTTCACCGCGAATGACTTGGCTCCGTTCATCCAGTCGATCCAAATACAGCCGCGTGACTTGGTCATTCGCAATTCTGACAGCGATTGTCTGGCCCTCGGCAACTTCCACGATTTCCGGATCTTCACCCGCCATCCGAACAAATCCGCCCGCTGGAATTAGCCGCAGCGTATATCGCGTTTCGCCCCGCTTAATCGACAGCAGCTTAGGCCCGAAGCCGATCGCAAATTCGCGAACGAGAATCCCTGCCCGTTTCGCAAAATAGTAATGGCCCCACTCGTGAATCGTTACGATGACGAAAAATACGAGCACAGTCAAAAAGATGACTTGTATCATAGGCATGGCTTGGCAGCCTCCTGTTCCTGATCCAATATGTATCGGTGTTAAAGCTTGTTACTAATTTATCATTATTCTGCTACCCGATACAAGAGAACCCGTCCATTAGGATCTAAGCTGAAGAAGACGTCATCCTTGCCCAAGCATCTGCATCAGCAATGGTCGCCTGATCAGGATTAGCAATTGGAGCGTGTTTCTCAAGGACTGTCTCTACGATACGATCAATATCCAGAAAACCGATTTCGCCCTGCAAGAATCGTGCAACGGCGACTTCATTCGCAGCATTGAATGCGGTAGTTGCGGTACCGCCCGCACGTCCTGCAGCATACGCCAACCGCATCATCGGGTATCTCTGCTCATCCATTTCACGGAAATGAAGCGCGCCTTGCTTGACCAGGTCGAGACGGCCTGTCGGAGTCGGACGCCGTTCAGGATAGGTAAGAGCATATTGAATCGGTACCCGCATATCAGGCAACCCGAGTTGAGCCATGACGCTGTGATCTTCGAATTCGACATAAGAGTGAATGATGCTCTCTGGGTGAATCACGACGTCGATATCGTCATAACCGATATCATAAAGCCATCGGGCTTCAATGACTTCGAGTCCCTTGTTCGCCATTGTAGCCGAGTCAATCGTTATCTTGGCGCCCATAGACCAGTTCGGGTGCTTAAGCGCTTGTTCCACTGTAACGCCAGCGAGCTCATCTCTGCTTCTATCGCGGAACGAGCCTCCGGAGGCCGTTAGCGTTATACGCTTAATTGAACGAGGGTTCTCGCCATTCAGGCATTGAAAAATAGCCGAGTGCTCGCTATCGATCGGCATAATGGATACGGAACGCTGCTTCGCAAGAGACATCACGAGATGACCAGCGGTTACTAACGTTTCTTTATTAGCCAACCCAACCGATTTACCCGCTTCGATCGCTGCTAAAGTTGCGCCTAACCCTCTGCTGCCAACGATAGCCGTTACGACAACATCAGACTGTCCGCCTGCAGCCAAATCAATTAAACCTTGCTCGCCGTGTACGACTTCCGTTCCAGCGGGCACATGCAGTTTCACTTCTGCAGCATCAGCAGCAGATGCTACACATACGCGCTTTGGTTTAAACTGATCCACTTGCTCCAGCAACAAAGCGATATTGCTGCCAGCTGAAAGCCCTTCAACCTCGTAAAGCTCGCGGTCGTTGGCAATGACGTCCAAGGTTTGTGTACCAATAGAACCCGTTGATCCTAATATTGTCACTTTTTTAGCCATTGCTTTCCCTCCTCCCCCAGACAATGAGATCATAGCACTTCGATGTTATACAGGCAGAAGTCCAGTAATAACCAGTAGCGGGAACACGATAATCCAGCTGTCACAACGGTCCAGCACGCCGCCATGACCAGGCAAAAGCGCGCCAGAATCCTTGATCCCACGTACCCGTTTGTACGCGGACTGAATCAAATCGCCCATCTGTCCTGCAAAAGCGCTTACCGCCGCAATAGCGATTGCTGTTCCAAAATGAATCCAATCGGGTGCGCACCAAGCAAATATCGCGCCGACACCGATTGAGAGAAGAATGCCTCCAAGTGAACCTTCGATCGTTTTATTCGGGCTGATGGATGGCCACAGCTTGTTGCGGCCAATCGCTTTGCCAACAAAATATGCACCAATATCAGATGCCCAAATGCAGCCAAACGCTAGAAACGACAAATACAGTCCGTGCGGGTCGATCGAACGGACTGTGAGCATCGCGTCGAAGCCATATCCGACATAAAGCGAGCCAAGCACCAATAGTGAAGCACCATCAATCGTCACCTTATTTTTGGTTACAACTGTGATCGTCAATTGCAAGAGCATGAGCAACCATAATACGGAGGTTACCGATGGCTGGTCGACGCCGAACAGGTCCCACGGGAGCACCAGCAGCAATACGCCAAGAAACCCGACGAGGGAGGACGGATGAAGCAAGCCGAAACCATTCATTTTCACATATTCATGGAAACCGATAAGGGCTAACAGTACGATTAATCCAGCATATAGCCAGCTGCCAGCAACAATCGCGCCAGCAAATACGATGCCTGCCAATATTCCGGTAACAATTCGTTGCTTCAACTTGTTCACTCCATTATTTCGTTACAAGCCGCCATACCGGCGCGCACGGCGTTGATATTCCGCGATCGCCTCGTGAAAATGGCTCTCCGAAAATTCAGGCCAGTAGACGTCTGTAAACCACATTTCGCTGTATGCTAATTGCCAGAGCATAAAGTTGCTAAGGCGGAGTTCTCCGCTTGTTCGAATGAGCAGGTCGGGATCCGGCAGCCCGTTCGTAAAGAGCCGTTCTGCGATCGTCGATTCCTCGATGTCTTCCGGCTTTAACTCGCCATCACGCACGGCTTCCGCTATTCGCTTTACGGCATCTGTCATTTCCGTCCGGCTGCCGTAGTTAAGCGCGAAGTTGAGAATCAAACCCGTGTTATCAGCCGTTCTTGCAATGGCTTCCTCCAACGCGCGAATCGTATGGCTTGGCAACGCATCACGATAGCCCATCATTCTGACCTGTACGTTGTTCGCAATTAATTCCTCCAGCTCAATGGACAAGAACTCCTGTGGAAGCCGCATTAAAAAATCAACTTCCGCTTTAGGGCGTTTCCAATTTTCCGTCGAAAAGGCGTACAACGTCAAATATTGAATGCCCAACCGATCTGCTGCCATCGTAATCTGCTTAACTACCTTCATACCGGTATGATGTCCGGCAATGCGAGGCAATCCGCGACTTTTTGCCCAACGTCCATTGCCGTCCATAATGATGGCAACATGCTTAGGCATGTTATCCTTGGTTAAGGTATGTACGCTGTCGGATGACGGTTTACCGAACTTGGCCCAAAAACGATCGATCATCCGGGACCCCTCCTATGATACAACAAACCCCACCTATCGGAGGGGCAGCATCGTCTATTTAAACTTCCATAATTTCTTTTTCTTTAGCAGCAAGCACTTTGTCTACTTCGCCGACAAAGCGGTCCGTCGTCTTCTGGATATCATCTTGATGGCGACGCGATTCGTCCTCAGAGATCGCATCCTTCTCAAGCTTCTTGATATCATCATTCGCATCACGACGAATGTTGCGAACGGCAATCTTCGCTTCCTCACCGAACTTCTTCGTCAGCTTCACAAGCTCAGAGCGGCGCTCTTCAGTCAGTGCTGGAATCGACAAACGGATTGTGCTGCCGTCATTAGAAGGCGTCAATCCCAAATCGGATTTCATGATCGCTTTTTCGATTGCAGCTAATGAAGATTTGTCCCATGGCTGCAAAAGAAGCGTGCGCGAATCAGGCGTATTGATGTTCGCCAATTGATTCACTGGCGTCATTGCGCCGTAATACTCAACTTGAATGCGATCGAGCAACGCTGGCGTCGCACGTCCTGCGCGGAGCGTTGCCAAATCACGTTTCAGCGCTCCGATTGCTTTCTCCATCCGTTCCTCTGCATCTTTCTTAATCGCTTGAGGCACTAGTTGACACTCCCTTTCACGATCGTACCAATTCGTTCACCTAGAATAACACGTTTAATATTACCAGATTCCGTAATTGAGAATACGATCAGCGGAATATTGTTATCCATGCAGAGCGAGGATGCCGTAGCGTCCATAACGCCGAGGTTTTTGTTCAGCACTTCCATGTAAGTAAGCTGGTCGTATTTCTCTGCAGTTGGATCCTTGAACGGATCTGCGGAGTATACGCCATTAACTTTATTTTTAGCCATAAGAATGACTTCAGCTTCAATCTCAGCAGCACGCAGAGCGGCTGTCGTATCTGTGGAGAAGAATGGATTGCCCGTACCCGCTGCGAAAATAACGACGCGACCCTTTTCAAGATGTCGAATAGCACGACGACGAATATACGGTTCAGCGATCTGCTGCATCGCAATTGACGTTTGAACACGGGTTGGCACGCCAATTTGCTCCAAAGCGTCTTGCAGGGCCAGCGAGTTCATAACCGTTGCCAGCATGCCCATGTAGTCAGCAGTAGCGCGGTCGATGCCTTTTGCAGTTCCTGCGATGCCACGCCAAATGTTGCCGCCGCCTACGACGATTGCAACCTCTACATTCAGTTCAATAACTTCTTTCACTTGTTCGGCGATAGATGCGATTACGCTTGCTTCAATGCCATAACCGCCTTGACCGGCGAGTGCTTCACCGCTCACTTTGAGTACTACGCGTTTAAAAACTGGACGTTCCATTTATCATTACCTCCATCTTGCACCTCGACAATTGCCGAGATCGTTTCTGCATATATCGCCGGGCATACAAGAGGGCGGGGCAGACACCCCGCCCCGCCTGCTGTAAGTCAATTACAGTTTTGCTTGAGCCATAACTTCTTCTACGAAGTTATCAACTTTTTTCTCAAGGCCTTCGCCCAGTTCATAACGAACAAAGCGACGGATCGAAATGTTTTCGCCGATCGTGCTGATTTTTTCGTTCAGCAATTGCGATACTTTTTTGTCTGGGTCTTTGATGAACGATTGATCCATCAAGCAATATTCTTCGAAGAATTTGCTGATGCGGCCATCAACCATTTTCTCAACGATGTTAGCTGGTTTGCCTTCGTTAAGCGCTTGGTTCGTCAGAATTTCGCGCTCTTTATCGATATCGGATTGCGGAACTTCTTCACGACGAACATATTTAGGGCTCGCTGCTGCGATTTGCATTGCGATGTCGCGTGCGAATTCGCGGAATTGATCCGTTTTACCAACGAAGTCCGTTTCACAGTTGATTTCTACGAGCACGCCGATACGGCCGCCTGCATGGATGTAGGATTCAACAGTACCTTCAGTTGCTGCACGACCTGCTTTGTTAGCTGCAGCGGAAAGGCCCTTCTCACGAAGAATCTCGGAAGCTTTTTGGATATCGCCGTTTGCTTCATCCAATGCTTTTTTGCAATCGAGCATACCTGCGCCCGTTTTTTCACGCAATTCTTTTACTGCACTCGCACTTACTGCCATGTGTATAACCTCCTGAATAAATGTTCGTATTCCATGTTTAGAAAGAAAGGGCGGTGAGGAGGTATAACACCTTCTGACCACCCTTTCTTGTTGCTGTCGAATATTGATTACGCAGTCGTTTGTTCGCCTTGGTTAGCTTCAACGATAGCGTCAGCCATTTTCGAAGTAAGCAGCTTAACCGCGCGAATCGCGTCGTCATTACCAGGAATGACATAGTCGATTTCGTCCGGATCGCAGTTTGTGTCGACGATGCCGACGATTGGGATACCAAGTTTACGAGCTTCCGCTACTGCGATACGCTCTTTGCGCGGGTCGATGATGAACAGCGCGCTCGGCAAACCTTTCATGCCTTTGATGCCGCCGAGGAATTTCTCGAGGCGATCTTTTTCTTTGCGAAGAATGATAACTTCTTTCTTAGGCAACACGTTGAACGTGCCGTCTTCTTCCCATTTCTCAAGTTGCTTCAGGCGATCGATACGCTTTTGAATCGTTTGGAAGTTCGTAAGCGTACCACCCAGCCAACGTTGATTGATGTAGAAGTTGCCGCAACGAGCCGCTTCTTCTTTAACGGAGTCTTGAGCTTGTTTTTTCGTACCAACGAAAAGTACCGTGCCGCCTTCTGCAGCAACCGATTTAACGAAGTTGTATGCTTCGTCAACTTTTTTGACCGTCTTTTGAAGGTCGATGATGTAAATACCGTTTCTTTCAGTGAAGATATAACGATCCATTTTCGGGTTCCAACGACGTGTTTGGTGACCGAAGTGTACACCAGCTTCGAGAAGCTGTTTCATGGAAATTACCGCCATATCACTACACCTCCTATAATTGGTTTTGGAATGTTCCTCCGCCCGTCGCATCTTTCGTCAAAACTTACCGTCCCGGCAAGCACCGTTGACGAAATTAACAGGGCGTGTGTTTTAACACCGTGAATTACTATATCATAAATAAAAGCGCTATGCAAGCAAGCATAGCGCTTTTAATCAATTATTTCGACTGTTTTCGATCAGCCTCTTGTTGCGAGAGCGGTTTACTCGTTAGAATATCCACTGTTTCTTGTAAAGTCGGCTTTCCTGTAAATGAAAAATAACCAGCTCGCACCAGTTTTTTATCGTTGCGCATCTTCGCGATAAATTTGCTCTGGCTATCAATAATGCCATTATCCGCCAAAATCTTCGCTGTTTGCGTTAAATTCGAGCCCGGCTTTATCCGAATAATAACCGGTTTCGCCGTTTCTTGTACTGTCGGCTTCGTAACGGGATCGGTTGCCCCTTGTTTGGGCTGCTCAGGAGCTGCAGGCGCTTTAGAATCAACAGGCGCGTCAACGGAAGGGTCCGTCGGTTTTTTCGTTGGCGTGACCTCTGCAGGCTCAGATGGCTTCTTCCCGCTATCACCTGCATTGGTGGTGTTGTCTACTTTCGCCTGTTCACCGCTAGCCTCTGCTGCTTCTTTGTCCAATTTTGCCTTCTCCACCAACTGCTGAACTTCTTGCTCGGTATACAATCGTTCATCGCTCTTATTATCAGTACCGCCTTCACCCACAATCATAACTTGAAGGAGCAGGCCGCCTGCAATAATCCCTACGCCCAAACCAGCAAGGAAGCGCTTATCTTTAAACACGCGCACCCTCCTCCTGTTTGGCAAGCTGAAGAATCAATTGTACCTCGCCTTTATTCATCCCCAGCTTTCGAGCGACCGATTCAACCGATTTGCCTTGATCGTACATCTCGAATAATTCAGCATAGCGGCTGCGAATCGATGGACGAGGCGGAGCGGCCGGCGGCTCTTCGTCTAATGCTGCAATTGCGCTTTCATCATGCGCAGCGCCTGGACTTGGCTGCGCAGGGTGAACGGGAGACGCTGCTTGCTGGACCATAAATTGGGCTGCTTGTTCAAGCTTCGTCTCCAAATCCGCGCAGCGCTGCTCCAGATCATTGATGCGCTGCTCTCGCTGCTGCAGCTGCGCCGTGTTTTCGATCCGGTTTTGTTTTACCAGCTCAACCAGCTCGCGGTTATCGGACTCCATATTTTCCATAAATTGCTCAAGCGCAATTTCCATGTTTTGCGTTTGGTTCGTCTTCTCGGGTACCGGCTTTTTACGCGGCAACGCCAATGCTATCACTAGCACAAACGCGCCAAGCAAGACGATATAGCCCCACGGTGCCAATTGCATATTCTTTCACCTGCTTCGTTGTTGAGAGGCTGCCCTCCAACATGTTGCCTTCTTATTTGATGCTAGTTCGCATTAAAGAGAAAAATCGATGTGCTTCCCTTTATAGGGATGATTGTCGCTTCGGGAACGATCATCCTCATGCTCTCCTTGCGTTTCCCGTTTCTTCCGTCCCTGCTGGTTTGAGCTGTTGTTTCCGCCGCCATCGCGTATTGAGGACTTGGAAGGCTCTTCGACGCCCTCATTGCGTGTCCGTGCCAAATCAGCTTGCTTCATAGCAGCGCCCTCCAAATGCGTTTGATCCATAACTGGCTTTTGTAAAGCTTGGCTATGAGCAACGCCATGGTCAGGCATTCTAGAAACGGAAAGCTGCAAGTCAATCGAACGATACGACATCTTCAACATCTCCTTTCCATAAACGGTTTCCGGCTAATGCACCTTCGTCTTAATAAGGCACCATCATGACTTCGCCCTCTTGCAGCCGGAACGACATCCGTGGTGTAGTATCTTTTATAAATCGCGTATACCGGCCAATCACAATCTTGGTACCGCCGTAGCAAGTGTTTAACACGTCAACTCGAGCTAGATCGGTATCTTCGAGCGCTTTCTCGATATCAAAAATACGCTCGCGCTTCGACTCGATCTGTTCAACCGCTTGGCGCTTGGTAGCAGTAAGCTTGATCCGCAGTGCAAGCTTATCGTCCGAAAGCTGTCCGGTTGAGGCCAAATGATCCAAAAGACCAAGCGCTTTCTCCGTCTTGTCCAGTCCGTCTGCAAGCTGGCGAAGGCTTGCGCGCAGCTCCTGCAAATCTGTGCGAAGCTCCGGTCGAACGCCTACCTCAATGGTCGTCGCAGTCGACATCGTATTGCCAATCGTACGTGCCGCCACACGTTCGCCAGCTAATATCGATCCGCCAACGACAAGACCTTTTGGTCCCGCGCATATAACAGACTTTCCAGCCTTAATTTGCGAATGCATGATGCTTTGGCTGACAATGATATCTTGCCCTGCCGTTAGCCTGCCATCTTGCACGAAGGTCAGCTTGATGTTCTTGCCGGCTTTCAGATGTCCTTTGTCACCCGCCATGACGCCACCGGTTATTTCAATAGAAGCTTCGCTCTCAAGCTCTGCTCCCTCTACTCCCCCAATGACGCGGATATCGCCGGATGCCTTTACACGAAACCCTGTCAAGACGTTGCCGCGAATAACGACGGTGCCGACAAAATCGATGTTCCCCGTACTATAATCGACATCTCCATTCACTTCATAGACCGGAAAAACATTAATTTTTTCTTTTTCGGTCTTCGTTATGAGACCGTCGATCGCAGCATACATTGCTGTCTGCTCAGCATTGACTACGACATTTTTGCCAATGCGGAATCGGCCTTCCTTGCCATTCCTGCCCGGAAGAACCTCACCTGTAACGCTCTTGCCTTCAACGCCATCGGTTGCTGGAATTTTCTCGGCAATAAGCTGACCACGCTTCACGTTATTCAGCCGGTTTACTTCCTTCAGGTCCACTTTGCCATCAGCTGTTTCAACGGGACGCTGGTGATCCTCATCATCAAGCTGATAGGCGAGGCGTATGTAACCGTCCTCGCCTTGTTTAGGCTCGTCCCCAATTGCAATTTGAGTCTGGGCGTAAAAGTACGCTTTCGGATCTTTCGCAACCTTGTGGATTATGTCATACTGCAGCCCGTAGATGACGCATTGCTTTTAACGAAGTTTTCCAATGCCTCAGGCGTACATGAGAACGTTTCGTCAGCACGATTGAACTGCAAAAATGCTGAAAGCTTATCCGCTGCTATCTGAATCTGGATAAGCGTTTCTAGGTGTTCAGCTTCGCTCACAGAAGCTCCTCCTTAACGTTATGTGTTTTGGAGCAATTGATCTTTATTTTTAGCTAAAGCTCCGCGAAGCCGCAATATCGCCTTCGAATGCAGCTGAGAAATTCGTGAAGGAGACAGCGACATAACCTCTGCGATTTCGCTGAGCGACAATTCTTCGTAATAAAATAAGGAAACGACTGTACGTTCCTTTTCTGTTAAACGCTCGATGCCTTTCACAAGCGATTCTTTCAAATAAAACTCATGTACTTTGTAATCCGGATTTTTGGCTTTCTCATCTACTAACAAAGACAACCGCGTCTCGGATTCTTCTTCTCGAATCGGATCTTCTAACGAACAAATCGTAGTCACTGCGATTTCTTGCAAAATCCCCGTGAATTCTTTCTCAGATACGTTTAAATAATCGCTAATTTCCGCATCCGTAACGGAGCGCAAATATTTTTGCTCCAGAAGCTGGTAGGCTTCCTCGATCCGTTTGGCCTTGTCGCGAACGGAACGCGGTACCCAGTCCCCTTGGCGAAGCCCGTCGATGATACCGCCGCGAATTCGCCACGAGGCATACGTCTCGAACTGTAAGCCCCGCTCATAATCGAATTTTTCGATCGCATCGATGAGACCCATTACGCCATTGCTGTATAGGTCATCCTTGGATACCGTTTTTGGCAGACCGATCGCCATCCGGCTTGTAACATAATCTACCAAAGGCAAATACTGCTCAATGAGTTGCTTCTTCGCTTCGATGTCCTTCTCTGTCTTCCATTTGCGCCATTTCTCGATGTTAGACAAATGAGGCGTTTTCGGCTCAGTCATCGTTTCACCCTCCTGTCAGGTGACGTATTGCTTTGGCTAGTTCTTCGGGCTCTTTATTCTGTGTTGAGACTAACTTAGGCGGCTTTAAAGGCTGAAAGCCTGATCCTGACGACGACGCGACATTCTGTTCATTGTTCATGTTGTTCGTACCTGTTGTTTTGAGCATATCATGCAGTTCATCGGTTTCATCCGGCGTAACCGCTTCGAATCGGCTGCCCGCCGTCTGTTCCTCAGAACGGTCATCTGCTCCGAGAGGGCCCGGAGTCGGTGCAAGCGCGAACGACAGCACCGCTCGGAATAGATAGGCCAGTACGAAGAATGCGGCCAATGCATATCCGCTTCTGATCACACTGACACCAAACGTGTTGCTGTTCATAGAAAACAGCAGCGTCAGTAATCCTCCGGCCACTCCGAATCCGACATTCCAGCGCCATGTTCCTACCATGTCAAATCTCCTTTATTCCAAACTGAACACTTCGAATCGTCAAAATTCCCGTCCCGCTATCTAATTCAATCGTGCGGCCATAATTGGCTCCCGTATCTTCTGCATGCAGCGGAATTCGCAGCTGAGCAATTGCAAGCTTGCAGGATTCAACATTGCGTGGGCCGATACGCATCGAATCGCTTTGCGACGCAAATGCGAACATTTGCGCCCCTCCCGCCATTTTTGCGACCATTCGTTTGCTAGATGCTCCTAAAGCTACCATCCGCTCAATTAATACGGGAATAGCAGTGTCTGCATATTTCGCCACATTAAACGAAGTTTCTCTGGCGATTTCTGAGGAAGGCAGCATGACGTGGGCCATGCCGGCAACGCCAGCACTCGCATCATACAAGGTTAACCCTACGCAAGAGCCTAGGCCTGTCGTGCGAAGCAAAGCGCCATCTGTCGCGATGTTCAAGTCGGCCATCCCGACTTTTACTGTCACTTGCTGCATCATTCTGACGTAACCCCTAGCGCACGGAATATTTTATCAAACGAGTCGGGATCCGGTATTAGGAAGAAATGCCCTTCTAGTAAATCCCGATCTTCGAGAAATGCAGTTTCGATCAACAGCGCGGAGTCTCCCATCTCGCCGAATTGCAGCAATCCATAGGATAAAATCGCTCCCGCCATATCAAGTGCGACCGATGGCACAGTAGGCATCATTGCAAGGCCAGTAAAGTCAGCAAGCGATGAAAGATAGGAGCCCGCCAAAATATTGCCGATCTCACAAAGCGCAGAAAGCTCAAGCTCCGAATAGGCTTCATCCATTTGAATGTTCATGCCAAGCAACCGCTGGAGCATCCGTTTAGCCGATGGTTCCTCAATGATGAAGAACATATTACCTGGCGCATCGCCATCTACCCGCAAAAATACGGCAATTACCGTCTGCTCTGATCCGCCGACAATTTCTGAAATCTGTTCAAAAGGCAAGAGGCTGACCTGCGGAACGGCCATGTCAACGGGCTTATCCAACAGGCGGGACAACGCTGTTGCTGCGTTGCCCGCTCCGATGTTACCAACTTCCTTCAAGACATCCAGTTTGAATGCTTCCAATCCGCTAAAATCTTTCACTGCTTATACCTCTAGCTGTTCAAGCTGCATGATTTCATTCTTGTTCAATACTTCCGATAGATTGAGCATGACGAGCAGTCGCTTGTCGCCGATCTTAGCAATCCCTTGCAAATACTTTGCTTGAATGCCTCCTACAACCTCTGGCGGCGAATCGATCGTATCAGAATCGATGTCAATAACGTCATTCGCTGAATCTACGATAAATCCGACTTCCATCTCATTCGCTGCGACGATAATGATACGCGAGTTTTCCGTAGGCTCCGTTTCATTCAGTCCAAAACGTCCGCGAAGGTCAAGCACTGGAATAACTATGCCGCGAAGATTGATGACCCCTTTGATGAATGTTGGCGTCTTTGGTACTCTCGTAATCGGCTGCATTCGTTCAATGGTGCGTACTTTGTCTACTTCAATCCCATACTCTTCCTGACCTAGCGCGAAGACAATGACTTTCAATTCTTCTCCCATTGCTTATCCCTCCTTTATTTAATAAACGCGTTCGGATCGATAATAAGTGCGACTTGGCCATCGCCAAGAATGGTTGCTCCCGAGATTGCTTTAACCGCTGGCAAATACTTGCCTAATGATTTCAGGACGATTTCACTTTGTCCGATGAAGGAATCGATCATGAGCGCAGCTAGCTTGTCGCCCTTGCGAATCACGACAATTTCCGTTTCTTGCTCATCATCCTCATTGAAGGATTCAACGTCCAGCACCCGGCTAAGCGAAACAACTGGAATGACGCTGCCGCGGAACTCGATCATCTGATTGCCGTGCACGGTTGCGATTTTGTCCCGCTGAATGATGCCTGTCTCAACGATCGACGAAAGCGGGATCGCGTATTTCTCATCACCCATCTTAATCAGCATCGCTGCGATGATAGATAGCGTAAGCGGCAGCTGTATTGAGAAAATGGTCCCTTGGCCCAGCTTGGAGCGAATGCTTACATGTCCGCCTAATGAGGTGATTTTGGATTTAACGACGTCAAGTCCTACGCCGCGCCCGGAAAGGTCAGAAATTTTATCCGCTGTACTGAACCCTGGGGCAAAGATAAGCATCTGGAGCTGCTCTTCGGACAGCTTCTTCGCCTCTTCCTCCGTTAAAACACCGTTCTTGATCGCGATGCGCGACACTTTTGCCGCATCGATGCCATTGCCGTCATCCTCAACCTCGATAAACACATGATTTCCGCTATGGAACGCTCTTAGATGAACTGTGCCCGTATCAGATTTGCCCGCTGCAATACGGTCTGCAGGCATCTCTACGCCATGGTCGAGCGAGTTGCGAAGCAAGTGGACGAGCGGGTCACCAATCTCATCGATTACCGTGCGATCCAATTCGGTTTCTGCGCCGGTAATGACCAGATCGATTTTTTTATCTAGATTTTTGGCGATATCCCTTACCATCCGCGGGAACCGGTTGAAGACTGATTCGACCGGAACCATCCGGAGCTTCAAAACGATGTCCTGCAAATCAGTGCTGACTCGAGCCATGTGCTCGACCGTCTCGCTCAGGTCCCCGCGCTTGATTTCACTAGATAGCTGCTCCAAACGAACGCGGTCAATGAGCAGTTCGCTGAATAGATTCATAAGCGAATCCAATCGATCGATATCTACGCGAATTGTCCGGTTCACTGGAGCTGTAGCTGCTGCAGCCGTTTGCGCTTTAGCCGCCGCTACTTGCTGCTTCGCTTCCTGTTGCGGTTGAGGGACTGCGCTTGGCGCTGCTGCTTTGGGCGCGGGCGATTGCTCGTTTTGCGGGCCATACAGCTGAATCGACTCTGCATCCAACAGCACGACCTCTGCCAGCTCTACCTCGGATACCGATTCGATACCATCCTTCAATGCTTGTTGATCCGAGGAGGAGATGAGGAACACGATAAACGAACGATCAAACTTATCCTGCTCGATATCCTGAACGGATGGATCTGACTTGATCACCTCGCCATTGCGCTCAAGCACATCGAATACCATGTAAGCACGTACAGCCTTAAGCACACAGTCTTCGCGCAAGGTTACTTTAATGTAATAAGCTTTGCTTCCCGCCTCGATCGACTGCTTTAATACAGAAAGCTGGAAAATATCGAGCAATTCATTCCCGGAGGACAAATTGCCTTCCGCTGCGTTCGCTGCCGCAGATGGAGCAGCCGAAGCGTTTGTTTTATAATCACCTTTTACGATGGATTGCAAGGAAACGATCAATGCGGAAACATCCGCTTTACCCGTACCGCCTTCTACGACGTCCTGCACCATTGCTTCTAATGCGTCCAGACCTTTGAATAACGTATCAAAGATAAAGCTGTCCATTGAAAGCTTGCTGTTGCGGACGAGGTCAAGCACGTTCTCCATCTCATGCGTCAATGATGCGAGATCCTCGAACCCCATCGTTGCAGACATGCCCTTCAGTGTATGGGCAGACCGGAAGATGACTTGAACAATGCTCAGATCTTGAGGGTCATTTTCCAGCTTCAGCAAATTTTCATTGAGCGCTTGCAGGTGATCATTCGATTCGTCGATAAACATTGACAAATATGCGTTCATGTCCATACTCGAGCACCTCCAGAGATTACTTCGCCGACACTATCGATTGTTATAGATTGTTATAGATTAGCGGCGCTTAGCTACTGCTTCAACGATCCGACCCGAAATGCGGGGCAGTGGCAGCACATCCATCGCAGCCCCAATCTCCACTGCAGTACGCGGCATGCCATATACGACACAGGTCTCTTCTGCTTCTGCAATCGTAGTGGCTGCGCCTTGTTCCCTTAAAAGCTTCATGCCCTTGGCTCCGTCACTGCCCATCCCGGTCATAATTACGGCATGCTTGCGCAGTTCTGAGCGCTGCGCTGCAGATTCGAACAACACATCAACCGAAGGCCGATGGCCGTTGCGCGGCTCGGCTTCTGTCAGATTGACATAGTACCCAGCACGATCCCTCGCAATCTCGAGATGGTAGCCGCCAGGTGCGATATAAACCGTACCCGTCTCAATTCGCTCGCCTTGTACCGCTTCAGTAACTCGAACAGCGCTATAAGCATCAAGACGTTGCGCGAGCGATTTGGTGAATTTGGCCGGCATATGCTGAACAACCAGCACCGGCGCCTCGAACTGATCCGGCAGCGAGCAGATCACTTCGTGCAACGCGCGTGGCCCGCCTGTCGACGTCCCCACAACAACGAGGTTATCAAACGTTGTTGACCCCTTCGGCTTGGACTGGCTACGCGGAACGTCCTCATCCTCATGAGACACGAGATGAACAGGCTCCGTATCTGGCCTCTTTTTCAAATTAGAAACGGCCTTGCTGCTTTTCGCAGTCAACTTACTTTCAGGCTGCCGATCAGTCGCTGCTTGCTGATCATCCTTTTCCTTGCTTTTTTCAAGACCGAGTATCGACTGCGATCCTTTGCTGCTCCGCTTCGTATTCGGAATAGAAGCACTGCTTATCGGGGCGTTTCGATCAACAGCTTGTCCTTGGCTGCCTCCCGGTCTCTTCCGTTCGGCCTGTGAACCGATGCCCGACAAGCTCTCTTTCGTTTCCGTGCGATAGCGAATCCGGCCAATTAATACAGCGATACGGAGCTTATCCCGCAACTGCTCGCCAACTTGTTCAATATCAACTGATCCGTCAATTGCAGGCTTTCGAATAAAATCAAACGCACCAGTATGTAAGGCTTTGATTGTGTCTCGCGTATTCTCTTCACTAATGCCCGAAAGCATAATAACAGGCAGAGGACAGTCTTTCATAATGCGTTTCAATGCTTCCAAGCCATTCATTACAGGCATTTCCAAGTCCATCGTGACAGCATCTGGTTTAAAATGACCAATTGCATCAATCGCCTCGAGTCCGTTAGATGCAGTTGCGACAATTTCGAACTGTTTATCGTGGGACACAAGGTCGGAGATGATGGTCCGCATAAAAGCGGAGTCGTCCACTACAAGCACACGATAAGGCGCCATAATGCCCTCCCGATTCCAAAGGATTATTTCATAAGTTTGATCATCTTGGTTAGAAATCCTTTGACGCCACCGCTCACTGCTTCACGCTGTGCGGGCATATCAAGGTAAGCCCGCGCGATCGCTTGGATATCTCTTGTTGCATCCGTATTCGGAAACGCAATAGAGAACGGTGTTTGTTGCTTGACTGCACGGCTTACATTTGGGTCATCAGCTATGACACCGAGCAAAGGTACTTCAATGCCCATAAATTTATGCGCTGCCATTGCCATTTTGTCCGCGGTCTGTTGCCCTTCGCGGCGATCCATCGCGCGATTGACAACAAGCCGGAAAGACGGCTCATGTCCTAGAGACCTGACCATTTTCATTAAAGCATAAGCATCCGTTATCGCTGTCGGTTCAGGTGTCGTTACCACGATCGTTTCATGAGCAGCAGCTATAAAGCTGGCAGCCTCCTTCGATAGACCTGCACCTGTGTCGAACAATAAATAATCGTAACGCCCTTGCAGCTTATCAAGCTGATCGATGAATTTCGCCAGCTGTGCTTCGCTTAATTCAAGCAGTTCGTTCATTCCGGAACCGCCAGCAACAAAATGCAGCCTTTGCGGGCCAAGCTGGATAATATCCCAAATCGTCTTGTCCTGCTTGAGCAAATGATAGATCGAATACGTGGACGAATGCCCCATCAGAACATCGAGATTGGCCATGCCGATGTCAGCATCAAATACTAAGACGCTTTTGCCCAGCCGCTCAAGAGCGAGCGCAAAATTCAAACTAAAGTTTGATTTGCCCACGCCCCCCTTCCCGCTCGTTACCGTGATGATACGTGTTTTTTTACCCGCCGCTAGCTTCTCGTTGTTGCGTATCAGGTTACGAAGCGCCTCTGCTTGGTCATGCATGGACAGGTTCCCCTAGAAGCAGTGCGACATAAGTCTCGGCGTTGAATGGCGCGATATCGTCTGGCACGGTCTGTCCGCTTGTCACATAGGCAGGCATTAAGCCAAATTCCAAAGTGAGGTTCATGAGCATGCCATACACGTTCGTCTCATCCAGTTTGGTGAAAACCGCATTTCGGATGCCATACGGCAAAAACCGTTCGGCCACGACCGCCATATCCTTCGTTCGGCCTGTCATGCTTAGTACCAGATAAGCGGAGCCTTCTGCTTGTTTGTGATACATCAAACTATTAACCTCGGATACATGCAGCTCGCTCCGATAATTCCGCCCCGCTGTGTCCATTAGAATCATTTCTTGTTCTTGCAGTTGCTCGAATGCGCGCGGCACCTCATTAGGGGAAAACACAACTTCCATCGGCACATTCAAAATGTTAGCGTAGGTGCGAAGCTGGTCAACGGCAGCAATCCGGTACGTATCGGAAGTAATAAAGCCTACTTTCCGTCCATACTTGATCGTCTGTTCCGCTGCCAGCTTAGCGATTGTCGTTGTTTTGCCTACGCCTGTTGGACCGACAAAATAAATGACGCGCCCACCGCTCGCAATGCCCGCATGCTCAGATGGCTTTAACCAGGCAGTTAATTGCTGCGCTGCCAACTTCCAAACGATCGCAGCATCCTTCCAGCCATCTCCTGCCTCTGGCAATTGCTCAAGCTCATCGATAAGCTTGTCAATCCACTCAGTCGAAACCTCTTGCTCATCCAACCGCTCGCGTAAAGCACGAATCGCAGCAGGCTGCGACTCCGCCGCTTGTTGGCGGGAAAGCTTGAGTATCCATTCCTTCATGTCGCGAATTTCACTAATTAGCGCTTCCTCGGCTATCTGTCTCGTTGAACCTTCGCCTCGCTCTTGCCTTGCAGGATCAGGAACAACTCGTTCCGTACGTGGCTCGGCTGTGACTGCCGCTGCATTCGACTGTCGGGTCGCTTGTGATGGTTGCGAGCTCATCGCTTGTATCACAGCTGCAGCTCTTTCTGCTGCGATTGCCGCCTCTTCTTGCTCTAAAACGGCAGTAGCTGCAGCTCGCGATTCGCTTGATCCAGCATTTGCAGGCGAGGCCATCGGATTGCTTCCGCCGTACGCTGCAGCTGCTGATGCAGCCGATCGTGTAGGCGCTTGCTTCACTGATTGCGCAGAAGGGGCCTTGCGGCCCTTTGCTGGTTGTGGAGCATCCGATTCAATTGCTGCAACGACCTCAGTCTTGCGTTTTCTAAACATCCCCATGAACCCGCCGACCTTAATCTCCTTGGTGCTGAGAATGACTGCATCGCTGCCCAGATCGGTTCGGATCATCGGCAGCGCCTCCGACACTTCATTTACGAGGTAACGTTTCACTCTCACAGGTTCACCACCCCAACGCTTTGTACTTCGATATTAGGCTCAAGCTCACTGTAGGACAATACAGGGACATCCTGCATCGTTCGTTCCACTAGCTTGCGCAAGTACATGCGAATCGTTGGTGAAGCAAGAACGACGGGCTGATGGCCGGATTGAATCTGTTTCGTGACTTGTTCCGTTAACTTCTGGTAAATTTGCTGCGTGGACACAGGGTCAATGGATAAATAGCTGCCTTGATCGGACTGCTGCACCGATTCCGCAATCTTCTTTTCCAAGCCTGGTCCCACGGTAATAACGCGAAGCATATCCCCGCTTGGCGAGAATTGCTGTGTGATTTGCCTAGAGAGCCCTTGGCGCACATACTCCGTTAGAACGTCCGTATCTTTGGTGTATTGGCCTTGATCGGCAAGCGTCTCAAAAATCGTCACCAAATCGCGGATCGAGATTTTCTCACGCAGCAGCTTGGCGAGCACTTTCTGCACATCCCCGATGGCAAGAACGTTCGGGATCAGCTCGTCGACCAATGCTGGATAATTTTCTTTCACATTCTCTACGAGCGCTTTCGTCTCTTGGCGGCCAATCAGTTCGTGAGCATGTCGCTTCACAATCTCCGTCAAATGAGTAGCCACGACAGACGGCGGATCTACGACCGTATAACCAGACATCTCCGCGCGTTCCTTCATCGCTTCATCAATCCAAAGCGCAGGAAGACCGAAGGCTGGCTCTGTCGTTTCGATCCCGATAATGGAATCATCCTCGAAACCAGGACTCATTGCTAAGTAGTGATTCAGCAGCAAGTCTCCGCGGGCCACCGTGTTTCCTTTAATTTTGATCACATATTCGTTCGGCTTCAGCTGGATGTTATCGCGTATCCGAATGACCGGTACGACTAAGCCAAGCTCTAACGCGCATTGACGACGAATCATTATGATCCGATCGAGCAAGTCGCCGCCTTGCTGCGCATCCGCCAACGGAATTAATCCATAACCGAATTCGAACTCGATTGGGTCCACATTCAGAAGGCCGATTACGCTCTCTGGACTGCGTACCTCTTCGATCTGCTGTTCCTCAACGAGCATATCCTCTTCCTCTTGCTTCTTGTCCATGTTCGACTGGAGCTTCCACCCCCCGTACACGAGAATCCCAGCAATCGGAATGGTGGATAGCGGTCCAATCGGCGTGAAGATGCCGAGCAAAGCAACCGTGCCCGCAACGATGTAAAGCAGTTTCGGATACTTCAGCATTTGGGAGGTCAAATCTTCGGCCAAATTTCCTTCCGAGGATGCGCGTGTCACGATCATGCCGGCAGCAGTCGAGATCAAAAGCGCCGGGATCTGGCTCACGAGACCGTCACCAATCGTCAAGATAGAATACGTATGTAGAGATTCACTGAATGGCATGCCATGAATGGCCATGCCGACTATAAAACCGCCAATCAGGTTAATGAACAATATAACGATGGCTGCAATCGCGTCGCCTTTGACGAATTTACTTGCACCGTCCATCGCACCGTAGAAGTCGGCTTCCCGCTCGATTTTGGAACGGCGCTCTTTGGCCTGCTGCTCATTAATCAATCCGGCGTTCAAATCCGCGTCGATACTCATCTGTTTACCTGGCATCGCGTCGAGCGTGAAGCGTGCAGCTACTTCAGCTACCCGTTCGGAGCCTTTCGTAATGACGATAAACTGAACGACGACGAGGATAAGAAAGACGATAAAGCCGATTGCAATTTCTCCGCCTGCAACCCAGTTACCGAATGTTTCAACGACAGAACCCGCCTCATGCTTACTTAAAATATTTCTTGTCGTCGAAACGTTCAACGCGAGCCGGAACAGCGTCGTGATAAGCAAAACGGATGGGAAGATCGAAAATTGCAGCGCATCCTTCGTATTCATTGAAATCAGAAGGATCATTAAGGCTGCTGAAATGTTAATTATGAGAAGCACGTCCATAAGGACAGTTGGGACAGGAATGACCATCATGAGCACGATGCCGATGATGCCGATCAATATGACCAGATCCCTAGGTTTCATGACGCGTTCCCCCGATTCACGAAGATTTAACTCGGCCTTTTAGCTTATATACATATGCCAGTACTTCCGCCACCGCTTGAAACAGATCCGAGGGAATCGAGTCGCCGATTTCCGACCGATCGTACAACGCTCTGGCGAGCGGCTTGTTTTCCATCGTAATGACGCCGTGTTCCTTGGCTGTTTCCCGTATACGCAATGCCACATGATCCATCCCTTTGGCGAGTACGACTGGCGCCTCCATCTTGGAAGCATCATACTTTAGCGCTACGGCGAAGTGAGTAGGGTTGGTGATGATAACGTCCGCTTTAGGCACATCCTGCATCATGCGCTGCAGCGCCATTTTGCGTTGGCGCTCCCGGATGCGGCCTTTAATCAACGGGTTACCTTCTGTTTTCTTGAACTCGTCTTTAATGTCTTGCTTTGACATCCGTAAACCTTTTTCGTATTCATATTTCTTATAGAAATAATCGCCTAAAGCCAGTACAACGAGTATTACCCCTATCTCGATACCTAACTTAAGTGCAATTCCGCCTGTAAACCCGAGAACATATTCGACAGGCAAGGTATCCAATTGGATAATTCGGCCCCATTGGCTCTTCAGCGTCATAAAAACGACAAGTCCAATGACGACCAGCTTTAATATGTTTTTGATAAATTCCACGACGGTTCGCATCGCAAAGATGTTCTTGAACCCTTGAATAGGACTCAGCTTGCTGAACTTCATCTTGAGCGGATCGCCTGTAAACAGGATACCGACCTGCACATAATTGCCAAGTAAAGCGACTAACAAAGCAATTGCGAAAATCGGTGCGAGCATCATCAACATTTCATACATCAGTTGCGTGAAAAGCGACATGACATTGCCCATCGTGAGATCGAGCGTCAACCAGTCCTCGAACAAATCGCCGAACATCGCGAGAATACGTGACTTGTAATAAGGACCAATCATATAGAAGCTCATAAATACGAATAGAAGAATGAAAGCCCCTGGCAGCTCCTGAGATTTGGCGACCTGACCTTTTTCACGAGCCTCTTGCCGTTTCTTCGGCGTTGCTGATTCTGTTTTCTCTTGGCTGAACAGTTGCAAATCCAGCGAAAACCGGTACGGGGTTAAGCGGGCCGTCACAAGGTCACCTCCTTAAGGAATGCTAGAGCCTTCGGAAGCGATTGCTCAGCTTGCTTCTTTTCGTTGCAGCATCGTCAACAGTTGTTGAAGATGTTCAAACATGGTTGAGAACAAATGCTCAAACACGCCCGACATTGAAGGTAAAATAAGGGTCAGCATGAACACGCCGATCAAAATTTTCAAAGGCATCCCGATTACAAAAACGTTATATTGAGGCGCTGTTTTGGCAAGGAAGCCCAATCCGACATCCGTTAAAAACATCGCAACAATGATCGGAGACGCAATTTGAAAAGCGAGCATGAACGTTTCTGAAAATGCCAGAACAATGAATTCAGAAACCTTGCCGCTGTAGATTCTTGCAAACAGGTCGTTGTCCAACGGCATCCATTTGTAGCTGTCCATTAATGCTGTCAGCATGTAATGATGGCCGTTCATGGACAGAAAGACGAGCACAAGAATCATATACTTCAGATTACCGAGCATCGGCGATGAGGCGCCAGTCATCGGATCTACGACATTAGACATCGCAAAGCCCATCGAGATATCCATCAAGGCGCCAGCCGTTTGCACGACGGTAAAGAATAGATAGACAACAAAGCCGAGAAGCAGACCGACTAATACTTCTCGAATGACGAACAAAATATAGGTGGCATCCGGCACGATGCTTTCCTTCACCCCATAAGTTAAGAAGACGATCAGAGTAAGGAAAAAGCCGAGACCGATTTTGAACGTTGTCGGCACGCCGCGCATCGAAAACAATGGTGCTACGACGAAAAACGCTGTCATTCGACAAAAGATTAGCAAAAAAATAGGGAACCCCTGTGCGATCAGCTCCATCTTCAACCAGCCTATCCGATATATTTGTACAAGTTGTTGAGCAGATTGAAAGTAAAGTCAACCAGCGTATTAAGAATCCATGGCCCGAATATGATCATGGACACGAACACAGCCACAATTTTGGGAACAAAGGCTAGCGTTTGTTCCTGGATTTGCGTCGTAGCTTGGAAGATACTGACGATTAGTCCGACGACAAGACCGATAATGAGCATCGGTGCGCTAGCTTTCAAAATGGTGTAAATGGCTTGCCCGGCCAATCCGATAATAAACTCAGCACTCATCGCAAGCTCGTTCCTTTCTGCTTATGTCATGTTAAAGCTGATGAGCAGTGACTTGACGATCAAGTACCACCCGTCGACCAGGACGAACAGCAGAATCTTGAACGGAAGCGAGATCATGACCGGAGGTAGCATCATCATCCCCATTGCCATTAGTGTACTGGACACGACCATGTCGATTATTAAGAACGGTATAAAAATCATGAAGCCCATCTGGAATGCCGTTTTCAGCTCACTTATTGCGTAAGCAGGGACAAGCACCGTAATCGGGATATCCTCGTAGCTTTTCGGCTTTTCCGTTTTGGTATACTTCATGAAAAGCAGCAGATCCTTCTCACGGGTTTGCGAGAACATAAACTTCTTCATTGGAACCGCGGCCTTATCAAAAGCTTGCATCTGGGTAATCTCACCCTTGAGATAAGGTTGAAGCGCTACCTGATTCACTTGCGATAGCGTAGGCGCCATGACGAAAAAGGTTAAAAACATCGCAAGTCCGATTAACACCTGATTCGGCGGCATCTGTTGCGTTCCGAGTGACGTTCTTACGAACCCCAGTACAATGACAATTCTCGTAAAGCTCGTCATCAGTACCAGTATGGCAGGAGCGACACTTAATACAGTCAAAAGCAGTAAAATCGAAACGGCGCTCGTTCCTGGCGTTTCCGTGCCAGTACCAGTGCCATCCCCTATTTGTATGCTGACGTTAGGCAATGGCTCTGCGTAAGCATGAGAATGGAACAACCCAAGCAAGAGCAATTGCGCTATGACGACTGCATAAATCCATTTTTTATTCATCGTCCATCAACCGATCGCTTTGATTTGGTGAGCGAAGGAGCGTTTCTACCTGCTGCTTGCGTTGAGACTGCTCGTCCAGCTTTTTCCGAAGCAAGCGCTCAAAATCAGGCCCTTCATTTGCTCGCGTTGGATCTTGTACAGCCTGACTGCCATCCCGCTTACGAAACTTGTTCATAAAGTCCGTGATGGTCGCCGCGTTCCAAGTGATGTTGTTCTGCTGCTCCATAACGGCAATAATCCTAGCAGCTTCTTCAGGATCATCGATCTTATCCAGCAGCCGAACATCTTCGCCAATCCCGACAATATAAACTTTGCCGGTCAATTCTACGACTTGAAGCGATTTATGCTGCCCGAGCGCGACTCCGCCGAGCGTGCGGAGCGCGCGGTTCGTCCCCCAGCCACGATTGCGCCGGGAAAGCAGCTTGATGACAAGGACAATGAGTCCGATAATTACGGCTAATGCTATCAGTACGGACACGAGACTGCCCGTCATGCTCCCGTCAAATGTCGGAGCGGTGTCGGTCGTCTCCAGTCCTTCGGACGCCGCGGCAGCATGTAATGCCGTGAAAGGCAAAATAGCTGTCGCGAGCGCCGCGATACGAATCTGGATGTTCTTCATGTTGTGAGCGGCCTAACCCAGCGTTTTCTTGATAGCTTCGATTACGCGATCCGCTTGGAATGGCTTTACAATAAAGTCTTTTGCGCCGGCTTGAATCGCGTCAATAACCATCGCTTGTTGGCCCATTGCCGAGCACATGATGACTTTTGCATTCGGATCAAGCTTCTTGATTTCTTTCAGCGCTGCAATGCCGTCCATCTCTGGCATCGTAATGTCCATCGTAGTCAGATCCGGCTTCAGCTCTTTGAACTTCTCAACAGCAACCGAACCGTCCGGCGCTTCCCCGACAACCTCGTAGCCGTTTTTCGTCAAAATGTCACGAATCATCATTCGCATAAATGCAGCGTCGTCCACGATCAAAATACGGTTAGCCATCGTTTTCATTTCCCCCTAGGATGTTATTGAATTTTTTGCATGCGGTCCCATTGACTCACGATATCCGTTACACGGACACCGAAGTTTTCGTCAATAACGACAACTTCACCCTTGGCAATCAGCTTGTTGTTGACCAAGATGTCAACAGGTTCGCCTGCCAGCTTGTCCAACTCGATAATCGAGCCTTGCGACAGCTCAAGAATATCTTTGATCTGCTTTTGGGTCCTACCCAATTCTACCGTTACTTTAAGCGGTATGTCGAGAAGCAAATTTAAGTTTGTATCATCAGCTTGCACATATGGTGCACCTTGGAAGTTGGCGAATTGCACAGGTTGAACGTTTACGTTGCGTCCTGGCACTTGCCCATATGTATTCGGTCCTTGCGGCGGTTGTGCATACATCGGTTGTTGCGCGTACATTGGCTGCTGCGCATACATTGGCGGTGCTTCTTGCATTGGCGGCGGTGTGTAAGCGGCAGCAGGCGGTGCAGATACTTGTGCAGGCGCCGCTGGCGCTGCTGTCTCGACAGCTGCAGCTACTGGCGCTGGCGCAGCTGGCTCATCCATTCCGCCCATCAGCGTAGCAACCATTTGCTTCGCGAAAGAGACTGGCAATAGCTGCATGATCGTGGAGTCAATCAGATCCCCAATCATCAAACGGAACGAAACATTGATGAAAACATCTTCATCTGGCAGCGTGTTTACTCCGTCACCGTTTTCAACATCAAGAATGTTGATGCCTGGCGGCGAGATGTTTACGAAACGGTTAAAGATCGTAGACATCGAAGTTGCAGACGAGCCCATCATTTGATTCATTGCCTCTTGCACGGCGCTGATATGAATCTCATTCAGCTCCGCTGGCATTACTTCTCCTTCGCCGCCGAGCATCAAATCAGCGATAACTTGAGCATCGTGCGTCTTAATGACTAGAGAATTAATCCCTTGGAATCCATCTACGTATTGAACCGAAACGGCCACATGCGGCTTAGGGAATACATCCTTGAGCTCCGAACGTTTCACTAACGTAACTTGTGGCGTCGTAATGTCGACTTTTTTACCCAACAAAGTAGATAGTGCTGTCGCTGCGCTTCCGAACGTAATGTTGCCGATTTCGCCAAGTGCATCTTGTTCAATATTGTTCAAGAAATCAGCAATTACAGCAGTCTCAGCCGATGGTGCAACCGAATCTGTATCATCATCAGACGATTGACGGAGCAGCGCATCAATTTCTTCTTGGCTCAAGTAATCTTTACTCGTCATGTTCTTCCTCTACCCCTTCGCTGACAATTTCGTCAACCTGCACGGCTACCCGGTCTTTAATCGATCCTGGACTGCCGATAAACTTGATTTTGTTGCCGACTTTAATGTTTAAGCCTTCGCCGACAGGTTTATTGAGCGTAATTACGTCGCCTTGCATCAAGTTAAGGAATTCATGGACGTTAATTACAGACTCGCCTAGCTCGACAGCGATCGGCAGCTGTGCTCGATTCACACGCTGCTCCAGAACTTCGACTTCTTCCGGAGAACGAGATTTCTTCTGCGATACGAACCAATGGTGCACAGAAAGCTTCGGCATAATTGGCTCTATGACGACGTGAGGAATACATAGGTTAATCATCCCCGTCGTATCGCCAATCTTCGTGCTAAGCGAGATTAATGCGATCGTCTCATTGGGCGAAACAATCTGCATAAACTGCGGGTTTGTTTCCAAAGCTTCAAGTTTTGGCGATATGTCTATAACTGTTTTCCAAGCTTCCTGCAGGCTCTCAAACGCTCTGCTAAAGATGCGTTCCAGTACAGTCATCTCAATCTCAGTGAGGGCATTCATCTTCGACGGTGCCGTTCCCTGGCCTCCAAGCAAGCGATCCAGCATCGCATAAGCGACGTTCGGATGCACCTCCATTACCATACGACCTTCAAGCGGCTCCGCTTCGAAAATATTCAGGATCGTCATTTTCGGAATCGAGCGAATGAACTCGTCATATGGCAACTGCTCCACATCCACGACACTAATTTGAACGAATGTGCGCAGCTGTGCGGAGAAATAGGTTGTCAAATATCGCGCGAAGTTCTCGTGTATGCGCGTCAAGCTTCGGATGTGATCTTTAGAGAAACGAACGGCGCGTTTGAAGTCGTATGCACGAACTTTTTTCTGCGTATCTTCCTTTTTAAGATCCTCGGCGTCCATTTCACCTGAGGACAAGGCAGCTAGCAGCGCGTCAATCTCGTTCTGCGATAACACATCAACCACATTTCTCACCCCCTTACAGGTATGCCGGTCAATGAATTAGATAGGGCTCATCATAAAGTTCGTAATTTCTACCTTGATTAGCTTCTGTTTCTCAGGCAGCTTTTGGTTAATGAGGTTCAGAATTTTCGAAGCCAGCATATCTTGTCCTTTCGAGCCATTCAGCTGCTCCACTGTCGTATCAGCGATAACACTGTTAATGATCGGACGGATTAGAATATCCTTAATCTTCTCGAACTCTTCCTTCGACTTCTTGCTGTCCAGCTGGAAAGCAAAACTCGCAATGAGAATATAGTCGTTGTCCAACAGATTGCGTTTAATATCTTTCAATTCAGAAGTCACTTCTACGCGCTCATCGGCGGATAACGTTTCCACCTTAACCGGCTCCGTAGTTTCTTTCTTACCGGAGTCGTCGAACAGAGAGTTCAACAGTATGATGGCTACGATCGCAATTAGCGTAATCGCTAATAGAATCGAAACTAACCATGGTAACATCTTTTTCATGTCGAGGGTCCCTCCGTTTGCTCGCTTCTGTAGGTCGCCGCAATGACGCCGATTGTCTGAAGGTAGCGCTGAATGAGCGAAATCACTTCCGAAGATTTTTCGAGTACAAGTAATTTCTTGCCTGTCGTTAGGGTAATTAAGGTATCAGGCGTCTCTTCAATCGTCTCTATCAACAAAGCGTTAATAATTATGGTCGTACCATTCAATCGGGTTAAAGCTACCATTACGCTTCCTCCTATAGATATGCTGCGCAGCGTTCATCTAAAATGACGCCTGCAGCATTTGCTGCTTCCTAAGGATGAGCTTATACCGTCGGCAAGCCGTTAAGGCTTACCGACGGATGCACCTTATCGTTTCAGGTTAACGACTTCTTGCAGCACTTCATCTGAAGTCGTAATGATTCGGGAGTTTGCTTGGAAACCGCGTTGTGCAATGATCATTTCCGTAAACTCGCTCGTCAAATCGACGTTCGACATCTCGAGCTGGCCAGCGATGATTGCGCCAGTGCCAGTCTCTGCATTGTTAGCCGATCCAACCTCGATGTCTTCCAGGTTTGCATTCGGCGTTACACGGTACATGTTGCTTCCCACTTTTTCCAATCCGCTAGGGTTTACCACTTTTACTACGCCAATCTTGAAGTCAGTCGGTTCGGCAGTCCCGTCAGCGTTGATCGAGATAATCGACCCGTCTTGCGCGATGGAGAAGGAAGTTACGCCCTCGTCCAGTACGATCGGCTCTCCGCCTTCAGCAAGAACGAACGCGCCGTCAGCCGTTACCAGCTGTCGACTAGCATCCAGATAGAAGTTACCTGCGCGTGTCAGGTAAGGAACCTCTTGCTCTGGGCTAGTTTTGACAGCAAAGAAGCCGTCTCCATCAATACGAACATCTGTAGGAACGTTCGTCGTCATTGCGCTGCCTGCTGTATGGAGCGTGTCAATCGCAGCGATAGCTACGCCAAGACCGACTTGCTTAGCGTTTACCCCGCCTTTAGCGCCTTCTTCCGGTGCTGTTACGCCGGCGACGTTTTGGCTCAAAATGTCTTTGAACATGACGCGACCCGCTTTAAAGCCGACTGTGTTCACGTTCGCGATATTGTTACCAATAACGTCAAGCTTCGTTTGAAAGCCACGCATGCCGGATACACCGGAGTACATCGATCTAAGCATCTTGACAATCAGCCTCCTGTTAACTTTAGGTTTGAAAGTGATGCCGCTTCTGTCGTTCCACGGCATTAAGGCTCCCTCATAGAGGTCCGGCCCCGTTTATTAAGTTAATACGACTGCACTATCAATCTGAGTGAAAACATTTCCAGCCATTTGCGAATGATCCAATGCCGTTACTACCGTGCGATTAGGAACATTGACGATAAGCGCAACATCTCGCATGACAATAAGCGAATCAACCGCCCCTTTGGAGGCTGCTTGATCTACTGCACTCTCAATCTTACGTATCGCTTCCGGTTGAAGCTGAATCCCCCGTTGACGAATGCGCTGTTCAGCATGTTGGCTGAATTTGATAGCCGATTGCTGCTGCTGAAGAATTTGATCAAACGGCTTGTCTTGCGATGAAACCCTGTTGCGTGCCGCAGCATTAGGTGTAATGCTCCCAGGTCGATTAGGTATTGGATACAGTGTTCCGATCTTCATCCCATTAGCCATTCGAACCGCCCGCTTCCTCTTTAGGTGGAGTCGTTTGGCCCGTTTGCGGCACGTACGTGATCGAAGTCAGATCATCAACCTTAACTGTCTTATCGCCAACTTTGGCATATTGTACGCCATCCTTGATCGATATCGCTTCTACAAGACCCGAATAAGTCGTGCCGATACCCGTATCCGACATCCCATTCCACTCGACTGTCATGCCGATCATGCTAGATGCAGAACCGAGATTTTGACGAAGCTTCGTCATCTCCTCCGACATATTCATCAACTGCTCAACCGAGGAGAATTGTGCCATCTGTGCAATAAAGTCCCGGTCTTGAAGCGGTTGGCTTGGGTCCTGATTGCGCAATTGCGTCACTAAGATCTTCAGGAAGTCATCCTTACCTAACGTCGTATCCTTCTTAGTTGCAGCCGCCTTCTGTACGTTAGACGTACTATAGTTCGGCCAGACTGCCGCATTCGGATTAATCACTTCCGCCATTCCTGTCACCTCCGTTCCTACCTGCTCATCATTCACGCTATGCTATGCCTTCACGTTAATCGCTCGTCCATATCCTAGTCCGCGAATGACCGTTTGCTGTGCAAGCTCGGATTCGAAAGCTGCTTCTTCTGAATCGCCATCTCCCGAAGGGCCGTTGCCATTCGATTGCTGTTGTCCATTGCCGTTGCCATGCTGCTGTTGGGACATCTGCGTGTTCACCGACTGCTGGGAAACCTCAAGCTTCTCTACGTTCAAACCTTGCGATTGCAAGTTAGCGCGCAATTGAGCGAGTTGATTATCCAACAGTTCTTTGGAGGCGCTGGAATCTGTTACGAACAAAGCTGTCAGTTGACCGTTTTGTACCGAAATACGCACATCAACCTGCCCAAGATGCTCTGGCGTGAGCGTAAGCTTTGCCTCAGAAATGCCGCCAACCGTTTTCACCTCAAACTTATCAACCATCAAATTCGCCATCGTTTCAGCGAACTGCTGAGCAGGCACATGAGCTAAACCAGTAACCTGTCTGATTGCAACAGCCGCACGAGCGCTTTCAGTTGTTTGGATGTTTGGGAATACAGTGTTCGCTGCTTGTTCTGTTGCTGGCTGTTGATCAACCGTCTCTTGCTCCGTTTGCTGTGAAGCCAGCGCTTGTAGAACATGCGGATTAACCGATTGTCGGTTCAGCTGCTCCAAGAACGTGACTGCCTTGTTCGACGTTGCTACAGGCGCTTGAGCTTGAACAACTGGTTGCGATTTAGCCGCTTGAGGCTGATCCTCCACGACAAAATCATCCTGCTGCTGTGCTCCAGCCGCATCTGTAGCGCTAGTTTTTACATTCACTTTCAATTGCTGAACCGCTTGCTGCAGCCCCTTGACTTGCTCGCCAATCCATTGCAAAGCATTGCCTAATTGAGCCGTGCCAAGTTGTCCCTTGTTGATAACATCCTGCAACTGGACAAGCGCTTGTTGAACGTCAGCCTTCAAAGCATCCGTCACGTTGTCCGCATAAATCGGCATTGCCGGAACGGATTGTACGCCTAACAATGAAAGCATCGCGTTCAACTGGTCCATCATATCCTGCAATTGATCCTTGACAACAGGCAGCTCGGGTGCGTTGGCCAAATCTTCCGATTGCAACGAAGCGATCAACTCGCCGATCGCAGCAAGCAGTTGGTCCGCCGTCAACGGCGTTTGACCAGTCATTTCAGTGCTCGCAGTTTGCGCTGTAGCGGTAGCAGTCGTACTATCCGTTGAAGTCGTTCCCGACGTTTGCGATTGACCGTTCATGCTTGCTGATAACGTTTGCTTAAACTGGCTGTTGCCAGATTGAGAAGCGTTCGTTGCATCCACGGACGCGTTCGACGTATTGCCCTTCGGCGCTGCCGACACTGCTGGCGTTATTGCCATCTCCATTTTGTTTTCACCTCCTTTCTACACATTAAAGAGGGAATACCTATCAATCGAATGGCTTATTTACCAGACATCAGCTTCGTAACGAGCTGCGCGGTAACGCCTTTATTAACAGAAGACATTTCTGCAAGAATGCTTGAACGCGCACTATCATCTACAGCATTGAGTATGCGAAGCACCTTGCTCGGGCTCACGTCTGACATTTTCAGAAGAAGCTCAGCCGCGCTTTTTGGATCCATGCCAGAGAAGGTTTGTTTCAATTGCGCCGTATCCAAGAGCGTCTGGGATTGGGTCGCAGCCGTCGTTGTGCTCGATTGACGATTCACTTGTGCTTGAAGCGCAGCAATTTGACGATCCTTTGCAGGAACGACGTCTTTAAGCTTCATCGAAATGTCCGCTGCTTTTTGCGGCGTCATTTTCTCCAGCACCTTGGAGCGGTTCTCTGAAGACATAGCGGCGATGACAAGAACTGCTTCATCCGTCGACATGCTCTGTAAAATCGGCGCTGCTTTGCTTGGCGTCATCTGCGCGTACATGGCAGCGAGTTCATTTATTTTCCCTTGATACTGCTCATCATTTAACGCTTCGTCTGCATTGGACTGCTTCAGCTGCTCAATCTCGCCTTGCAGCGATTTGATCAGCTCATCAGCTTGCGCCGACTTATCCTTGTCTGCCGCGATCGTTGCGTCCTTCTCGTTCAATTGCTTCCGAAGCTCATCGATTTTAACCATCGATTTTTGAGCAGTCATCTGTACATTCTCTTCACCATCCGCTGTTTGCGGATCGGGTAGAACATCGGCAAGATAAGGCACCTTGTTTCCTACGTCAAGCATTTTGTTACGCATGTCATTGTTGAATAGCATCAATAAAACGCCCAGCAAAATGATAGTGAATAGAATCGGAGTCAAAAAGAACATGAATCGTTCAAATCCGTTATAGCGTTCGTTGTCCAAATCCATATTCGCCAACTTCATCCCTCCCGCGGTCCCGGTTCACGAAGGCTCCTATATCGGTTAAGGGGCTGCGATCATGAAACGGACGGTTGCCATCTCATCAAGCTCATTTTGCTCTTGCAGCAGAGTCGCTTGCTGGAACCGGAACAACTCCCGTTCCTTCGCCTGAAGCCAGACCTTTTCATCCTTCATCTTCATGCCAAGGTGGCTTCGACTCTGTTCAACAACACCCTTCGCTTGATGGACCTCCGCGATTTTGTTCATTATACAACTGTCCAAATGGTCCAAATAATGCTGAATCGTCGTTAACTCGCTCAGGGAAACAGCCGATGTTGAAAGCTCCAGCAGCCGTTCCTCCCACTGTTTGCGTTCCGATCGCAATTGATCCAAAGACATTTGCTCCGTCTGTAGCTTACCGATTGCATCGGATAGCATCCATTCCGCTTGTCTCTTCTCACTTGCTTTCAGGCCGACGATCTTCTCATAGGCATACCGGAATTTCGCCAATTACATGTCATCTCCCGAGAAAATGTTGAATGAGCTGCTGTTGCGCGTCTTCCAAAATGACCTTCTCGTTCGTTTTCTGCCTGGTGTAGGCCCTAATTTCGTCAATCGCTTCAATCGCTTGATCGATTTTTGCATTAGAACCGTACTGATACGCCCCAATATTGATCAAGTCTTCCGAACTCTTATAAGTAGCGAGCAATCCCTTGAGCGAGTTTGCTGCATCCTGCTGCTCGTCCGTTACGATTTCTTTCATAACCCGGCTGATCGATGCGAGAACATCAATTGCTGGAAAATGACCTTGATGCGCTAAATCGCGACTTAGTACGATATGGCCGTCCAAGATACCGCGTACAGCATCTGCGATTGGCTCGTTCATATCATCGCCGTCTACGAGCACGGTATAAAAGGCGGTAATCGATCCGGTTGGTCCTGTTCCTGCCCGCTCAAGCAATTTGGGCAATGCAGCGAAGACAGATGGCGTATATCCCCGAGTTGCTGGCGGTTCGCCAATCGCAAGACCAACTTCCCGAAGTGCCATCGCGTACCTCGTGACCGAATCCATCATCAGCATGACATTGAGTCCGCGATCTCGAAAATATTCGGCAATCGTCGTTGCGATAAGCGCGCCTTTCATCCGGATAAGTGCCGGCTGGTCTGATGTTGCGACAATGACGACGGATCGCGCTAGTCCTTCCGGACCAAGATCCTTTTCGATAAACTCTAACACCTCGCGCCCGCGTTCGCCGATTAAGGCAATAACATTGACGTCTGCAGAAGTGTTGCGAGCAATCATGCCGAGCAATGTACTTTTACCAACACCTGATCCGGCAAAAATACCAACGCGCTGGCCTTGGCCAACCGTAAGCAATCCATCGATCGCTCTTACGCCGATACCTAGCGGTTGTTTGACCCGCGGCCGCATGAGCGGATTGTTAGGTACGTTATTCGTTGAGCTGTGCGGCATCCGGCTTGGAATGAATGAGCCATCCAGCGGCTGCCCTAACCCATCGAGTACTTTGCCAAGCAATTCCGAACCTACTTGCACGGTTAGCGGCTTGCCTGTACCGACTACGTCACAGCCGGGTCCAATCGATTCGAGCTCACCGAGCGGCATAAGAATGACTTTGTTGTCTTTGAAGCCAACAACCTCCGCTTTAAGCGGCTTTGCGCCTTTAGTCGGATAGATGTAGCACACCTCGCCGATACTGGCATCCGGGCCTTCAGATTCAACTGTCAATCCGATAACTTGCGTTACTTTGCCATTTACACGCACTGGATCCAACGGCCCCATGTGCTCTACATATTTAGCAGCATTAAGCTTCGGAATGCTCATCTGCGTTCCTCCACTCGTCGCTGTCTAACGCCAATTGCACGAGCTCTCGCTTAATCTCCGTAAGCTGTGTGTCAATACGCGCATCGATGCTGCCGAAACTGGAGCGGATCACACATCCATGATCGCGAACCGTCGGATCCGGCAAAATATGCAACTCAGCCTGTGAATCGATCGATAATGTCAGCTCTTCCCTTGCCGCTTGCATGAAAGCAAGATGCTGAGGCGCAACACATAAGGTGATTACACCTTGTTCACGTCTTCTAGCAAGAGACTTACGAATCATTTCAATTGCGATCTCAGGCGAAACGCTCAGTTGGCGACCGATTAGCTTCTCGGCGATTGCACAGCTCAGATCAACGAGAAAAGGCTCGGATTCCTGAATGATTTGCTCACGCATGCGATAAGCTGCGGTAAGTAGACTGCTTGCTTCTTCAATCCGCTGCTGCCATTCTTGATGAAGCTCATGCAACGCTTGAGACCGACCGTCATCATACCCGGACTGAAAGCCTTCTTCTCTAGCTTGCGTCACGATCGCTTCATCTTCGATACGGCGTTCTTGCCACCACTCGTTAATTTGCGACTCGGCGTTGGCTAGAAGCGTATTGCTGTGCTCGACTGCATCACGTACATGCTCTTCAGCGAACTGCTGCGCGTCCGCGATAATTTCGTCTCGCAACGAGATGGTTTCTGCATCAGGTTTGGGCGTCTCGTCAACAACCCATTCCTCTTCAGGCACTGGCGGTACATAACGGTTGAACCATTCCAATTTGCGCAAGTCTTCGACCGACACGACATGTGAAGACTTTATCAAATTAGACAATGATATCATCTCCTCCACCACGGGCGATGATGATTTCACTTGCTTCTTCCAGTCGGCGAATCGTTGCTACGATGCGCGTTTGCGCCTCTTCAACGTCACGCAGCCGCACTGGGCCCATATATTCCATTTCTTCCTTGAATGTCTCGGCCATACGCTTCGACATATTGCGGAAGATCGCTTCGCGCACCTCTTCGCTTGCAACTTTGAGCGCGAGCTGAAGGTCCGAATTTTCGAGATCGCGAATGATCCGTTGAATGGAACGATTGTCGATATTGACAATATCCTCGAACACGAACATCCGTTTTTTGATTTCTTCTGCCAGCTCGGGATCTTGAATCTCGAGCGCATCGAGAATCGTTCGTTCAGTACCGCGGTCAACACCATTCAAAATCATAACGATCGATTCGATGCCGCCAGCCGTCGAGTAATCTTGCGTTACCGTTGCCGATAGCTTTTGTTCCAGCACGCGTTCGACTTGATTAATGACTTCCGGCGAGGTGCTGTCCATCAATGCAATTCGGCGTGCAACCTCTGCCTGCTTCTCTTGTGGAAGTGAAGACAAGATATGCGAGGATTGGTCAGCCTGTAAATAAGAGAGAACCAATGCAATCGTTTGAGGGTTCTCATTTTGGATAAAGTTTAGAATTTGTGTCGGCTCTGCTTTGCGGGCAAAGTCAAATGGTCTTACTTGAAGCGTCGCCGTCAGGCGATTAATAACTTCAACTGCTTTTTGCTCGCCGAGCGCTTTTTCCAAAATATCTTTGGCGTACGCGATACCGCCCTGTTGAATGTACTCTTGCGCCAGACAGATCTGATGGAACTCAGATAGGATTTGTTCACGTTCCGTGCTGTCCACCTTACGGACATTCGCAATCTCAAGCGTCAATTGCTCAATCTCGTCTTCACGCAATTGCTTGAAAATTTCTGCCGAAACTTCTGGACCTAATGTAATTAACAGGATGGCGGCTTTTTGCCTGCCGGATAACCCTCCGAATGTTTTCGCCATGCCAGCCACCTCTATTCGTCCACAAGCCAAGTCCGGAGAAGATTAACGAATTCTTCTGGCTTGCGTTTGGCAAGTGTTTCAAGATTTTTACGTACCTGATGGTCGTTTGCGCCGCTATCCAGATCAAGCGTAGGGAATTCAACGCGCACCGGATCTGCTGCCGCCGCCGCTTCAGCTGCTGCGATCTCTGCATTCCGTTTGCGCTTGCGCATCATGCCGATTGCAAAGCCGGCAATAAGCGCCAATGCTGCAATACCGATTCCCGCCATCCAAGCTGTGCTGAGTTTGGAGGATTCCGATCCAGCCCCGCCTGCTGCGAAGTCTTGCGCCATAACCGTTACACGCTGGCTTACGACTGAATCACTCGTCACATCAAGTCCGGATTGTGCAAGCTGCGTGCGCAAAATTTGTTTTACATAATTCGTAATCTGCGTTTGCGCCTCGCCTTGCAGCGATGCACGGTTGACGCCGATGCTGATATTCAAATCCTTAATCATGAACGGGCTTGATTCCACGATGTTTTTGATTCGGTTAATTTCATAATTGCGAATGCTCGACGTTTCTTCGTTGGAAGAGTTGCCCGCACCGTTTGCAGCCGTATAACCCGGCACATCCGTTTCGCCTGAGCCTGGCACGCCGCCCACAGCTGAATCCGTGTTCGTCGACGTTTTGCTCGTTTCCTGCTCGCTCAACACAACGCCCTTGTTGTTATTGTTCGCAATTGGCTCCACGAGGTTTTGCTCTGATGTCTTCTGGTCGAAGTTCAAGCTGCTCGCAATATATACGGCAACATTACCTTCGCCGATCATTGTGCTTAAGTACTGTTGAATGTTCTTTTTCAACTCGGTTTCGTATTTGCGCTGAATTTGGAACAGTTGATCCGCTACTTCCGTACCGCCATTAGCAGGGCTGCCGCCTGCCTCCGAAGAGACCAGTTCGCCTTCCGTGCTTGCAATTGTAATATCATCAATTGCGAGATTAGGAACAGCCGTTTTCACGAGCTTGAAGTACCCATCTACCTCTTTTTGACTTGGACGGTAGCCGTTTGTGAACTTCAGCGTGATCGATGCAATGGCATGTTCTTCCTCTCTATCCGCGAATACGCTTTCTTGCGGAAGCGTCACAAGGACTTTGGAAGACTCTACACCCTGCATGTTGTTCAACAACTGCTGAACTTCACCATTGAGCGCGTTGCGATATTTGACGTTGAATTCATTATCCGTCGTACCCCATTGGGATGAATTCTGATTAAAGGAATCAAATCCGATGGAACCGTTACGAACTAAGCCTTGCGAACCAACGTCGATTTTGACTCGCGATGCAACCGCACTTGGAACCAAAATGCTCTTTCCGTCCGAGGACAGCTGATACTTGATGCCGCTGCTATCCAAGTATGTCATCACAGCAGCTGAGTCTGTTGTATCGAGATTCTGAAACGCAATCTCGTAATCCGTTCTTGAGAATATGTAAGTTAAAAGAATGATTGCCAGAATCAAAAATCCTAACGTACCGCCTAGCCAAATCTTCTGCTTCTTGCCCGTCTGACTCCACCATTGCGAGAGTCGGTCACGATACCGGGCGATTGTCTCATTCACAGTGTCACCTCACCCATTGCTTTGCCAGTTCGTCAATTCAAGTTCTACAGCTGCATTCGCATTATGTCTTGGTATGCTTCAACTACGCGATTACGAATCTGTGTGGTGAGCTGAAGACTGAGTTGCGCCTGCTCTGAGGCGATCATGACTTGCGATACATCTACCTTGCCTGCCATAAACTGTGTTGCTTGCACTTGCGCGTTTTGCTCTTGTGCACTCACGCTATTCAAAGCTTGCTCTAAAAAGTTGCCAAATGATTGTGTAACTTCGGCCGGCGTTGATTGTCCTACTGCCGTAATGTTGTTATTTACTTGAACCGGTTGTACCGGTATCGCGGTGACTGCCTGAATCAAGCGTCATCCCTCCATTCCTTTATCTGCCGATTTCGAGCGCCTTGGCGAACATGCCTTTCGTAGCGTTAAGCGCTGTAATATTCGCTTCGTAAGAACGTGAGGCTGAGATCATATCAATCATTTCCTTCGCGATATCAACGTTTGGCATGCTTACGTATCCGAATTCGTCTGCATCAGGATGACTTGGATTGTATACCAGCTTTGGAGGTGTTTTATCCTCGACGATTTTGGTTACTTTAACACCAGGGTTAGCTGCCGTACCATTCATTTGGCCGGAGAGTACGTCTGAGAAGCTTTTGTTTGCAGGCTCCATTACGACCATCTTGCGTGTGTAAGGAACGAATTTGCCATTCACATAGCCTGCACGAGTTGTTTCCGCGTTGGCGATGTTAGAAGAAATGACGTCCATCCGAAGCCGTTGGGCGGTTAACGCCGATGCATTTGCATCAAAACCATTACTAAGCCTCATCTGTTACGCTCTCCCTTCAATGGCGGTTGTCATCATCTTTGCGTCATGATTCACTTGCTGAATGTAGAAGTTGTAAGCGAGCTGGTTTTTTGCGAGAAGCGTCATCTCACGATCGATATCAACGTTGTTGCCATTATTGTTTATCGAATTGTTCTCGTCCAACACTACCTCAGGAGTCGGAATGGAAGAGGATTGTCCAATTGGGATATGCCTTGCATTCGTCCGAATGCCCGCAATCTTTTTCTCGTTTGTCCCCATTGCATCCGCAAGCAGATCTTCGAATAGTACTTCAGATCGCTTAAAATTCGGCGTATCGACATTTGCGATGTTGTCGGAAATTACCTTCTGCCTAGTCTCAGCCGATTGTATCGCCGTCTCCAATCGTCGAAATTCGATGCCATTCAACAATTTCACCGATTGTTCCCCACTTTCTGATTCGTGATCTCTTTACGTATTCCACTCGGACTTCGCTATTCCTTCTTGTTTCGACATCATTTTGTTAAAAAAATGAGAAAGGGATGTCGAGTTTTGCCGACATGAATATATTCATCAATTTCCAAAATATATACAATAAGAAAAAAGCCCTATCTTTTAAATTAAAGACAGGGCTTTCCTCGTCCGAACGGACTAAACTATGCTTTTATCTTCTCTAGTTCCACTAATAGCTGCGGATTCAGAATTTTAATGTAAGTGCCTTTCATACCGAGTGATCGCGTCTCAATCACGCCAGCACTTTCCAGTTTTCTCAAAGCATTTACAATTACTGAACGGGTAATGCCAACGCGATCCGCAATTTTGGAAGCAACTAACAAGCCTTCTTTTCCATCAAGTTCCTCGAAAATATGTTCCACGGCTTCCATCTCGCTGAACGATAACGACCCGACTGCGACTGCGACGACAGCGCGGCTGCGCGCTTCCAGTTCAACTTCTTCTGCACGCTCCCGCAATATTTCCATTCCGACAATCGTAGAACCATATTCTGCAAGAATAAGATCCTCATCGACGAATGTCTCTGCATCACGCGTTAATACAAGCGTTCCAAGCCGATCTCCACCGCCAATAATTGGCACTACCGTCATCGTACGATGTCCGGATAATAGCGGGAACGCCTCGGTTACACCAGGATCCGCCTCAACATTCGTAACCGTTTCCTGCAGAAGCAGGAAACGGTCATTGCTTTCCGACGTTAAGCGAATCTCGCCGCTGGACATTGCCCGCAGGTGATCATGCTCATAAGCGCCCATTGCGGCGCATCCGAGAATCTTGCCTTTTCTGCTCACGACGAATACGTTGCCTTGCATGGTGGAGCTCAGGACTTCCGCCATCTCTCGAAAGTTAAGCGCTTTGCCGGCAGCCCGCTGCAGCAGCCGGTTTAATGTCCTAGTCTTAGCTAGTAAAGTCATGTTACCTGTCCTCCCAAAACGACCCCTACTACAAAATATACTGGCTAAGATCGCGGTTTTGCGCGATGCTGCTCAGCTTCTCCTTCACATATTCAGGCGTAATCGTAATACGCTCCAAATTCAAGTCAGGCGCCTCGAAAGATAAATCCTCGAGCAGCTTTTCCAGTATCGTATGAAGCCGGCGTGCGCCGATATTTTCGGTATTTTTGTTTACATCAGCAGCTATGGATGCGAGCTCCCGAATCGCTTCATCGGAGAAATCGATTGCGATGCCTTCCGTTTCCAGCAAAGCTGAATATTGCTTGGTTAAAGCATTTTTAGGCTCTTGCAAGATTTTCACAAAATCTTCTAGGCTTAAGCTCGTCAGCTCTACCCGAATCGGGAAGCGTCCTTGAAGTTCCGGGATAAGATCCGATGGCTTCGCGACATGGAAAGCCCCCGCTGCAACGAATAACACATAATCCGTTTTGACAGGACCATATTTGGTCATAACCGTAGAGCCCTCAACGATCGGCAAAATATCGCGCTGTACGCCTTCTCGCGACACATCCGGACCGGAGCCTCTCGACGGGCTGGCGATTTTATCGATCTCATCGATGAAAATGATACCGGACTGCTCGGCACGCAATACCGACTCGGTAATCACATCATCCATGTCGATCAGCTTTGTCGCTTCTTCTTGGATAAGCGCTTTACGCGCTTCCTTTATTTTGAGCTTGCGCTTCTTCGTCCGCTTTGGCATGAATTGGCCGAGCAAGTCCTGCATGTTCGCTCCCATGCCCTCGCCTGGCTGGCCAGAAAGCATATCCATCATATTCGGCGTGTTGTCTTCGACTTCGATCTCAATCATTTCATTTTCCAACAGCCCGGCTGCCAGCTTTTCCTTCGCAGCCTTGCGCTGCTCCGATACAGAAGAGTCGTATTCCGGTTCAGGCTCAGACTCCTTGCCCTGTTGTCCACCGAATAACATTTCAAACGGATTTTTTTGCGTTTTGGACTTAGTGGCAGAAGGAACAAGCAGTGCTACGATCCGTTCATTCGCAAGCACCTCTGCACGATCCTTGACGCGTTCCGTACGCTCTGCTTTGACAATGCGAATGGCCGTTTCAACCAGATCACGCACCATGGACTCTACATCTCGGCCAACATACCCGACCTCGGTGAACTTGGTTGCCTCGACTTTAACGAAAGGAGCCTGCACGAGCTTCGCCAGACGTCGAGCAATTTCCGTTTTGCCTACGCCTGTAGGACCGATCATCAGTATATTTTTAGGAACGATCTCGTCCCGCAATTCTTCAGACAGCCTGCTTCTTCTGTACCGATTGCGCAATGCGATGGCAACGGAGCGCTTCGCTTGTTTTTGACCGATAATATATTTATCTAACTCTGCGACAATTTGTCGCGGTGTCATCGACTCATTCCCCATTGTACATCCCTCCGCCGGTTAGTGTATTGTCCCTAGTCCACTTCTGTTAATATCCTTCTTCCTACCTATTGCAAGGTACAACTACTACACTTCTTCCACTATAATATTGCGATTCGTAAACACACAGATGTCGGCTGCAATCTCAAGGGCAGCCTTGGCCATATCTTTTGCTTCCATATGCGTTGCATGCTGTTTAAGCGCTCGTGCCGCAGACAATGCAAAGCTTCCTCCGGAACCGATCGCAAGCACATCATCATCCGGTTCGATAATTTCGCCATTTCCCGAAATCAATAAAAGCCCTTGCGCATCCATAACGAGCAGCATCGCTTCGAGCTTGCGAAGCACGCGGTCGGATCGCCATTCTTTGGCAAGCTCGACAGCAGAGCGCTGCAGGTTGCCGTGATGCTCCTCCAGCTTGCCTTCAAACTTCTCAAACAATGTAATCGCATCAGCGACAGATCCGGCAAAGCCGGCAACCACTTGTCCGCGATACAAGCGGCGTACTTTTTTCGCGGTCCCCTTCATGACCATGCTGTTGCCGAAGGTAACTTGACCGTCGCCTGCAATCGCGCCTTGGCCATTATGACGAACCGCACAAATCGTCGTTGCGTGAAACTGCATCTCCATGATGGACACCTCCTGTAGTTTTTCCGCGTTTCGCTTGGAGCGTTAGCTTAAGAACTCGTTTTTGAACTGTTCAAGTGAAGCTAAAGCACGATTGGCAATCGCTTCATTTTTCTCTTTCTTGCTTTTCATTCGTTTTTCAAGCGGCGGGAACAAGCCAAAGTTCGCATTCATCGGTTGAAAATGCTTGAAATCCGCTGTTGTTATGTACTGCGCCATACTGCCCAGCGTTGTATCGGCAGGGAGCTCAACCGGCTCCAGCCCGCGTGCGAGCCTGCCCGCGTTTAAGCCCGCTATAAGCCCAGAGGCAGCTGACTCTACATAACCCTCTACCCCAGTCATTTGGCCGGCAAAGAAGAGCGTCTCACGCGCTTTAAATTGATAAGTCGACCGGAGCAGCCGCGGCGAGTTAATGAATGTATTTCTGTGCATGACGCCAAAGCGGACAAACTCTGCATTCTCCAAGCCAGGAATGAGCGAGAATACCCGTTTTTGCTCTCCCCATTTCAGATGCGTTTGGAAGCCAACCATATTATACAGAGTGCCAGCAGCGTTATCTTGGCGAAGCTGGATGACCGCATGAGGCAGCTTGCCAGTATGCGGGTTAATTAAGCCTACGGGCTTCATTGGTCCAAATAGAACCGTTTGCTTGCCGCGACTCGCCATAATCTCGATTGGCATGCAGCCCTCAAAATAAACTTCCTTCTCGAAGTCTTTCAATTCTGCCTTTTCTGCAGTCGTCAGCGCCTCGTGGAAAATGTTGAATTCCTCTTCTGTCATTGGACAGTTCAAATAAGCCGCCTCGCCCTTGTCGTAACGTGATGCGAGATACACCTTCGACATATCGATCGAATCTTTCTCGATAATCGGTGCTGCAGCGTCATAGAAGTAAAAATATTCTTCGCCTAGAAGCGCTTGAATGCCTTGCGACAACGAAGGGGCCGTCAATGGTCCCGTCGCGATAACGACGATGCCATCCTCTGGAATGGCTGTCAGCTCTTCATTGCGTACCTCGATCAATGGATGCTCGCGCAGCAATCGCGTTACCTCGCCTGAGAAGCCATCGCGGTCAACCGCAAGCGCGCCTCCTGCCGGTACGGCATTGCGATCTGCAGAGCCTAGAATCAGAGAGTCTAGCGCGCGCATTTCTTCTTTCAGTACGCCTACTGCATTTGCTAAACCATTGGCGCGCAAGCTGTTGCTGCACACGAGCTCCGCAAATTTATCGGTATGATGGGCTGGCGTACGGGTAACCGGACGCATTTCATATAAGGTTACTGGAACGCCTTGTGATGCGATCTGCCATGCGGCCTCGCTGCCGGCTAAACCAGCACCAACGACCGTTACTCTTGTAGTTGAAGACAAATGAAGTACCTACCTTTCTGAATGAAAACGGCTGCCGCCCTGAGATGGACGGACAGCGCGTCGTTAATCCGGCAAGCGAGCAGAACGCTACGCTTGCTCTTGTTCATGATCCATATCGTTATCATCAGCCACTTGCTCGCTATGGTCGCATTGCGTGCATTGCAGCTTAACGCCCGCCTTGCTGCGTTTCTCCACTAGCAACCCCCCGCAGGATGGGCACGGCTTGCTTGCTGGCTTATCCCATGAAACAAAATCGCATTCCGGGTACAAGTTGCAGCCGTAGAACACCCGGCCTTTCTTGCTGCGGCGTTCAATGATGCTGCCCTTCGCACACTTCGGACATGTTACGCCGATATCTTTGACGATCGGCTTCGTGTTTCGGCATTCCGGGAAGCCGGAGCATGCCAGAAACTTGCCGAACCGCCCCATTTTGTATACAAGATGGCGTCCGCATTTCTCGCAGATTTCATCCGACACTTCATCTTGAAGCTCGATCTCTTTCATCTCTTCTTCAGCGACTTCAAGTCTCTTCTCGAATGACTCATAGAAATCAGCGAGCACTTTCACCCAGTTCTCTTTGCCATCCTCGACGTGGTCAAGCTCATCCTCCATTTGGGCGGTGAACTCCGCGTCAAGAATTTCCGGGAAAAACTCTTCCATCAGCTGGCTGACGAGATCGCCAAGCTCCGTCGGAATGAACTTTTTCTCTTCAATCGCCACATACCCGCGCTTTTGAACGGTTTCCAGCGTAGGCGCATACGTACTTGGTCGCCCTATGCCGAGCTCCTCGAGCGTCTTGACCAGCCTTGCTTCTGTATAGCGAGGCGGCGGTTGCGTAAAGTGCTGCTTCGGATCGATGGCCTCCGTTACGATCGTATCGCCTATCGCAAGCGCTGGAAGAAATTTATCATCATCATTCGGCGTTCCGTCATCGTTGCCTTCGACGTAAACCTTCATGAAGCCGGAGAACTTTACTTTCGAGCCGACAGCTCGGAATCCGGTTTCATTTGCCTTCAGGTCGACGGTCATCGTATCGAGGATTGCCGAAGACATTTGGCTTGCCACGAACCGCTCCCAGACCAGTTTATAAAGTCTAAGCTGATCACGGCTCAAAAACTCTTTCATTTGATCCGGCTCGCGCATGACGGAAGTTGGACGAATGGCCTCATGCGCATCTTGCGCATTGCTGTTTTTCCTCACATAAATACGCGGCTCTTCGGGGAAATACGACGCCCCGTATTTATTCGTTATGAATTCTTTCGCCTCTTCCTGTGCGACAGGCGAAATACGAGTCGAATCCGTACGCATATACGTGATCAGACCGACCGTGCCTTCTTTGCCAAGGTCAACGCCCTCGTAAAGCTGCTGCGCGACAGACATCGTCTTCGAAGCGCGGAATCCAAGCTTGCGTGCCGCCTCTTGCTGCAAGGAGCTCGTGATGAATGGCGGTGCCGGGTTGCGCAAACGTTCCTTCTCCCGCACCTCGCTCACCGTAAACGGCGCGCCATTCATTTCTGCTAATATTGCTTGTACGTCTGCTTCGCTGTTAAGTTCCCGTTTCTCGCCGGAGATCGAATGAAATTTCGCATCGAAAGCAGCATCGCCCTTCATAAGACGTGCTGTAATCGTCCAATATTCCTCTGGCACGAATGCATCAATTTCATTCTCGCGGTCGATAATCAGCTTCACTGTAACGGACTGCACACGGCCGGCAGAGAGGCCTTTCTTGACTTTCTTCCATAGCAAAGGACTGATCTTGTAGCCTACAAGCCGGTCAAGAATACGACGCGCTTGCTGGGCATTGACCAGATCCATATTAATCGGTCTTGGCGTCTTGAAAGCATCCTTAACGGCCTGCTTCGTAATCTCATTGAATACCACTCGGCAGCTATTCGCCTCATCCAGCTCCAGATAGTGGGCAAGATGCCATGCGATAGCTTCACCCTCGCGATCGGGGTCAGCCGCGAGATAGACGTTTTTCACTTTTTTGCTCGCATCCTTCAGTTCCTTCAGAATGCTGCCTTTTCCTCGGATCGTTATGTACTTCGGATTAAAGTCATTTTCAACTTCAACGCCGATTTGACTTTTGGGCAAATCGCGAATGTGACCCATGGACGCTTTTACGATATATTTACTGCCCAAATATTTGCCGATCGTTTTCGCCTTGGCAGGCGACTCGACAATAACGAGCGAATCCGCCATTAAGCGTCCTCCTCTCCCTTAGATAACGGTATATGTAGCTCCGTGCTGTTGTTGAACCTTACGATTTATACATAAATTTATCAGAACAGCGTGCAAATGTCCAAGAGACATTCCCGTAAGCTCATGAAGTTCATCGGCTGAGCACGGTTGATCGAGCAATATTTCGTACACGCTTCGTTCATCTTCGCTTAATGACTCTAGGCCATTAGTCGCTAATAAACTGCCGTTCTGCGTAATGGATTCCATGTCCATATAAGGTAAATGCTTGAACCAATCTTCGGTGGAACGGATAACGCGAGCCTTTCCATATGCCAGCAGTTGGTTCGTTCCGTTGCTTTTCGGCGAGGTGACCGGACCAGGCAGCGCGAACAGCTCCCTATCGAATGAAAACGCCTGCTCTGCGGTGATCAGCGAACCGCTTCGATCTGCCGCCTCGATGACAACCGTCCCTGCAGACAGTCCTGCGATAATTCGGTTGCGTAACGGAAATAATCCAGGGTGGAATGCAGTGCCTATGGGCGCTTCTGTCAAAAGAAGGCCCTGTTTCGCTATTCGGCGAAACAGCGATGCATGCTGAGGCGGATAGATGCGCTCAATTGGCGTTCCGAGTACAGCAATGGTGCTTCCAGAACGTTCAACAGAAGCTTCGTGCGCGATGCCATCGATCCCTTTGGCAAGGCCGCTAACAACGGTTAGCCCTCGTTCTGCAAATCCCGACGCCAGCTGCTCCGTCATATGTCTGCCGTAGGCTGTCGGCGTTCGCGTGCCTACAATAGATACGGCAGGCCGGTTCAGAAGCTCCAATCTTCCTATTGCGTATAACACCCATGGCGGCTCATGAATATTCCGAAGCCCGTCCGGATACTCCGCGGAATCCACGGTTATCACGCTCGCGCTCCGCTGCAAATATTTCTTTATGATAAAATCATACCCGTTTTGGCACTCTGAGAAACGTTTTGCTGCTTGATTCGCTTGCTCCGGTCGAAATCCAGCCGATAACCACGGCTCAATCGAATCGAGTGACGCTCGCTGCCACAGTCGTGCGTCAACCGCTCTTTTGATCGTCTTCCATCCGATGCCTGGAATGTCATGGAGCATGACGAGCATTTTACTTTTATTAAAATGAGACATTTTACCTTCCTCCTGTACGGAGGCTTGCATCCTTTTCCTATTTTGCTCTAGCCAGAACGAGATTGCAAGCCGACCGCCCGATTTAAATGCAAAAAAGCAGCCAATCGTACCCTGTATAGGGACGAAAGGCTGCTTGCCTCTCCTCTTGGACCCACCCGCCTAAGCATGCGATGAGTCCAACAAAAGTTATATTTATTTGCGCGTAATGCATTTTTCCAACAAGCCTTGCTCTTCGAGCACGGATACGAGCGTCGAGCCCATTTCCGAAGGTGTTGGGGATACTTTTACGCCACAAGCTTCGAGCGTTGCGATTTTCTCTGCAGCAGTACCTTTACCGCCCGAAATAATAGCGCCAGCATGGCCCATGCGTTTGCCTTCCGGAGCTGTTGCGCCGCCGATAAAGCCAACCACTGGTTTTTTCATGTTTGCTTTGATCCATTCAGCCGCTTCTTCCTCAGCCGTGCCGCCGATTTCACCGATCATGATGACAGCGTACGTGTCTGGATCTTCATTAAACATGTTCAGTACGTCGATGAACTCCGTACCTTTAACCGGGTCGCCGCCGATACCGACTGCCGACGATTGGCCGATGCCGCGCGTCGTCAATTGGTGTACAGCCTCGTAAGTAAGCGTTCCGCTGCGGGAAACGACGCCTACATGGCCTTTCGTATGGATGTAGCCAGGCATGATACCGATTTTGCACTCGTCAGGCGTAATGAGACCCGGACAGTTAGGACCGATCAAACGTGTTTTTTTGCCTTCCAAGTAACGTTGAACCTTCACCATGTCAAGCACTGGAATGCCTTCCGTGATGCAGATAACGATTTCCAATTCAGCGTCAACTGCTTCAAGGATTGCGTCAGCTGCGAACGCTGGCGGTACGTAGATAACGGATGCTGTTGCGCCCGTTGCCGCTACTGCTTCTGTTACCGTGTTAAACACTGGAAGCGAAGCCGTGCTGCCGTTCTCGAGTGCAATCTCAACCGTTGTACCGCCTTTGCCCGGCGACGTGCCGCCAACCATTTGCGTACCGTAATCGAGCGCGCCCTTCGCGTGGAACAGAGCTGTTTTGCCCGTAATCCCCTGCGTGATGACTTTCGTATCTTTATTGATCAAAATGCTCATCGAAATTTCACATCCCCTGAGAAAAAATTCGGATTTAGCCGGTTGCTTGTCCTATTTCACGAGCGCAACGATTTTTTGCGCGCCGTCGGCCATGGAGTCAGCCGCAACGATGTTCAGGCCGGATTCGTTCAACATTTTTTTGCCGAGCTCTACGTTCGTGCCTTCCAGGCGTACAACGAGCGGACGGTCGAGTCCGAGCTCTTTTGCAGCAGCAATTACGCCTTCAGCGATAACGTCGCAACGCATGATGCCGCCGAAAATGTTTACGAAAATGCCTTTTACTTTCTCGTCGGACAGGATGATCTTGAATGCTTCCGTAACTTTCTCCTTGGTAGCACCGCCACCTACGTCGAGGAAGTTGGCAGGGTCGCCGCCATAATATTTGATAATGTCCATCGTCGCCATAGCAAGGCCTGCGCCGTTAACCATGCAGCCGATGTTGCCATCGAGCGCGATGTAGCTAAGGTCGAATTTGGACGCTTGGATTTCTTTCTCATCTTCTTCATCCAAGTCGCGAAGCGCCAAAATATCAGCATGGCGATACAGCGCATTGGAATCGAAGTTCAACTTCGCGTCAAGAGCCATTACGTTGCCGTCACCCGTAACGACGAGTGGATTGATCTCCGCGATGGAGCAATCTTTGTCAACGAATGCCGTGTACAACGCGATCATAAAGCCGGCCGCTTTGTTCACGAGCTCTTTTGGAATGTTGATGTTGAATGCAAGACGTTTCGCTTGGAAAGCCTGCAGCCCGATTGCCGGGTCAACGATTTCTTTGAAAATTTTCTCTGGCGAGTGCGCAGCTACTTCTTCGATCTCCGTGCCGCCCTCTTCGGATGCCATCAGAACGACGCGGCCAGTGCCACGGTCGACGACAACGCCAACATAATATTCCTTCTTAATGTCGCAGCCTTGCTCGATAAGCAGGCGCTTCACTTCTTTGCCTTCTGGACCTGTTTGATGCGTGATCAGCGTTTTACCGAGAATTTCACTCGCGTAAGCTTTCACTTCATCCAGATTTTTCGCGACTTTAACGCCGCCCGCTTTACCGCGGCCACCTGCGTGGATTTGTGCTTTTACAACGACAACAGAAGTGCCAAGCTCTTTTGCAGCTTCGACAGCCTCGTCAACTGTGAAAGCGACTTTGCCTTCAGGCACGAGAACTCCGTATTGCTTCAGGACTTCTTTGCCTTGGTACTCATGGATATTCATTAACGAAATCCTCCAATCCGCAAACTGTATCAAGCAATGGAATGTAAACAAACAAGCTTATTGTATCACTAAATGTACAACCTTACCTCACTTTTGCAAAATTAATAAACTGCTCTTTTGATATGAAATTCATCTAGTTTTGAGATGATATGAGATCGAATCACATTGGTTTTCGCATTTCTCACATTTCAAAAAATAGGCTAGAACGCCAATTTATCCACTCCTTTCGCATCAATTCGGCCTCCTCGTTGACAGCAGCTTTTTCCATCGATATGATAGAGCCAAGAGATGAATGACTGATACGGAACCGTAAGGAAGCACCTTCGACCGATAATGACGGAGGTGTATTTTGTTATGTATGCCAGCCTACTGGGTTCAAGCGTTTCCGGCATAGATGGAATTTCCATCGCAGTTGAAGCCGATATTGCAAGCGGGCTGCCCCAGGTCAATCTGGTCGGTTTGCCAGACAGCGCGATTCGCGAGTCTTCCGAGCGTGTTCGGGCAGCGATTCGAAATTGCGGCTTTCAATTTCCAATGAGCCGCATTACGATTAACCTCGCTCCTGCCGATCTTCGCAAGGAAGGCTCCGCATTCGATCTTACGATTGCCGCAGCTATACTCGTTGCCAGTGAGCAGCTGCCAGCCGCCCCATTCCAACGTACGCTCCTAATTGGCGAGCTTTCGCTCAATGGCGATGTTCGCGCGGTGCCTGGCGTCCTGCCGATGGTCGAGCAGGCGATCAGGAACGAGGCTACACGCGTTATTCTTCCGATCGGCAACGCCGCTGAGGCTGCCCTGTTGAACAAAATAGACGTTTACGCCATCTCTCATCTCAACGAGCTTGCAGCTTGGAACGAAGGTGATCGCTGGCAAGCTTTTCGCTATAAGCCAGAGTTGCATCAGCTTCAACCGGCTCGCAACATCGTAGATGGGACATCCGCTAGCGAAGGCTCGCTCGACTATGGCGACGTGCTCGGGCTGCACGGCGCCAAGCGCGCCCTGCTCATCGCTGCCGCCGGAAGTCATAATGTGCTGTTATGCGGCCCTCCTGGTACAGGTAAGACGATGCTCGCTCGCCGTCTTCCTACTATTCTCCCGCCACTAACGGATGAAGAAGCGCTTGAGGTGACCAAAATATATAGCGTTGCAGGCAAGCTAGGCGCAAGCCCCACTTCACTCATCCGTACTCGACCGTTTCGTTCCCCTCATCATACGATATCCGCTGGCGGGTTAATCGGTGGAGGCTCTATACCCCGCCCTGGCGAAGTCACGCTCGCGCATCGCGGCGTGCTTTTTCTCGACGAGCTTCCCGAGTTCACACGACCCGCACTCGAGGTTCTACGCCAACCGCTGGAGGATCGTGCTGTAACGATTGCTCGCACAAAAGCAGTATTCCGATTCCCTGCCCGTTTCATGCTCGCTGCTTCCATGAATCCATGTCCATGCGGTTACTTAGGCAATGACGCCAACGATCGGCATTGCACTTGTACAGATGCAGCAGTCGCTCGTTATCGAAGCAAAATATCTGGGCCTCTCCTGGATCGAATTGACCTGCTGCTCGAAGTGCCCCGCCCAAAAACATTTCAATCTGCACGCCCTGGCATGACAAGCTCCGATATGCACGCTCTTGTTATGTCTGCTGCTGAACGACAGCACCACCGGTCGAGAACAACTGGTGTCCATTGGAATGCCGAATTATCGGGTGCTACCCTTCATCGCGCCGTGCAATTATCCGCAAGCTCCGCTAAGTTGCTTCGGCATGCATTTGATAAGCTTGGAATCAGCTTCCGTGCCCATGACCGCATCCTGCGGCTTGCCCGAACCATTGCTGATGTTTCTAATAGCTCCGCAGTCGATGAAGAGCATATGTCGGAAGCCATTCAATATCGGCGATCCGGGGAAGTCATAAGCGAATAGCCCCTAGAAGTCCTTCAATAATAAAAGCAGAAAGAATCGAGATGGACGAAGCCATCCTGCGGTTCCTTCTGCTTTTTCTTTAGAAAGCATTTTGAATATGAGTCAAATTGATCAGGGTATTATCTGCGCCCAGCATTACCGTAATGACATCGAACCGAACGGTTCGACCGCTCAGCTTGCGTGTTTGCAAATAAATTTCCGTAACCATGCGCACCTTCTGGCATTTTCGAAAATCGACGGATTCCGCCGCTAACCCGAACGCAGCCGAAGAGCTCGAGCGCCTCGTACGCACTTCAATGACAACCATCGTTCCGTCCTGCTCTGCAATAATATCGACCTCACCGGCGCGGCATCGCCAGTTTCGTTCCCGTATCAAGTAGCCCGCTTCAACCAAATGCCGCTCCGCAGCCGCTTCCCCGATTTTTCCCGTTTCGATTCGGTTACTTTTAATCATCCCACGCTCCTGCTCGTTTGTCCGAACGATAGACAAAACTTAATATCTCGGCGACAAGCGCGTATAGCTCTTGCGGAATTTCTTGATCGATATCGAGCTTCGAGAGCACCTCCACCAACGAGGAATCCTCTTGAATCGGAACGCCATTTTCCGCTGCCTTCGCGACGATCGCTTCCGCTAAGTGGCCTTTTCCTTTCGCAATTACGACAGGCGCCGAACGTTCTCCAGGCTCATACTTTAAGGCTACTGCCTTACGGGCTTGATTCGTTGGCTCCCCGTCCTTGGCAGATTCATGTAGTGGGCTCATATCCGGAAATCGACTCCTTTGTACGGCTTCGCCCCATAGGAGGGTACTGTCGGTGGAAATGCCGCTTCGCCCCCTGACGCGCCCTCAGCGCTGCTCCCATTGGCTTTGATTGACTCGTCTGGCATGGCGGTGACTTTGAACGTCAGCAGCTGATAACCCGCCTGCTGAAGCGCGGCAGCAACCGCATTTCGTTCCCCCAACGCAATCGTCTGCATGAGCGGATGATCGTTCCACACGTTTAAGTTTACGATTTTATCGACGACATGCACATCCACGATCGTATTGCCGATTGATTTTAAATTCAAATCAAACAGCAGTCGGCAATTGGATGCGTCGAGTTCATTCTTCGGTCCCCGCTTCGTTTGGACATGAACGGATGCAGTCTGGCTGCCTTCTTGGTTAAGCAGCGGAATGAATAACGTAAGATGCGTTAGCATTGACCCGTTGCGTTCGGGCGACAAGAGCAACTGCTGGCCGGTAATTTGCTGAACGAGCTGCTGAGCCGTCTCTTTGAGCTGAGCAGGGGCATCATCCATTGATGCGAGGGACATTAACGCGCTTTTCAGCGATTCCGATGTTATCCCCTCTGCCGCGTGAGCATGGTTCTGCAGTGGAATCGAAGGTGCGGCACGCAGCCCCTCAGCGCCAATCGCTTGACGCATGAGACCATTTTGTCCACCCGTCAAACGCCCTGCCGCGTTTGCTTCACCTTCCGCTTGCATATCACTCGCCGCTTTTTCAACTTCCGTTGAAGCAGCCCCAGATGACGGGGTTCCACTAGGCTTCCTCATGTCGGCTCCAACCATATTAGGCGCTGTCCCATTACCTCCATTGCGGGGCAACGGTATCGGTTCGCCTTGTGCATCAACATTGCTTCGTGTTTCAGCCTGGTTGTTAACATTAGTGCTCAAGCCCGTAGCAGCAGGCTTATTGCTATTTTGCGACGCATTCGTTGTTTCGATTGCCCGCATACGCGTTGTCTCTTGAAGCAGCTCATGCTCATGGTTTACGCCGAGCACCTGCAGCATCTTGCCCAGCCAGCCTCCCGAATCTGTCGAGGCGGGACGGCCGGTCACGGCTGGTTCAGTAAAGCGTCCGTTATTTCCTTGGCCGCTTGTCGCATTCGACGTAACTTCTGCATGGCCGCCTGTCGCCATAGATGAAGGGGCTGTTTTGCTGTCGGTAGGCACCGTGTTCGGTTGTCTACCCAGTGGCCCTTCAGCCTGTGCTGGAGACGTTTTAGCATTGGCAGCTGCGTGTGTCTGCGAGTCCGCCGCTTCTTGTGATAGCCCGTCTCCTCCGCTGCCTTCCACAGCCTGCTGCTGCAGCGCTGCTGCTTGTGCAAGCAGTTCCTTCACACGCGCTGCTAGAGCTGTTGCTGACGTTGCGGATGGACCTCCCGCCGCTCCATTTTTCACCGTGCCATCCGGCAGTATCGGCTTATTTGCCGCCCCTTCCGCCGCCTCTGGTTCAGCCGCCCTTCCATCAGCCTCTGTGCCAGCCACTTGGGTTAACTGATGGCTGATCGTATCCAGCAAAACATGCATCGGCTTCCCAAACATCACCTGCCGCATAGCCGCCACCGTTTGCTCCGTCATTGGCAACCCTCGTTTGAGCGCCGCAGCCGCAGCCTGCATCCACTCTGCTGGATCGACCCCTTTTGGAATCGCGCTAAATACCTGCTTTAACGCTTGCGCAACTTCACGCGTCATCGGAATCCCATCACGCTTCATATCTCGGACGATTTCCATCGCCCATTTCGAATCCGGCAGCCCTGCTGCTTTTACCAATTGCCGCACCGTATCGTCCGATGCTTGCTGCTCAGCCGAATCGATTGGCTTCAGTACGATCATCCCGGAATTCGATTCAGGCTGAACCTTTAAGGTCGCTGTTTGTCCGGGAGATAGCGGCGTTTCCAGCTTAGCACGGACTTGTACTCCGTTTATTTGCACCAGAGCCTCTTGCTCTCCCTGTGTTTGCAGCACGACACCGCGCACCACTTGACCTGCTTTTAACTCAAGCTTACGGCTCTCGCCATTCTGCACGTCACCGAGCAGGCTTCTCATCATCTGGCTTATATTCAAAGTAAATTCCCCTTTTGTCGATCGATCACTCCGTATATCGTTTATATCGGCACAAAACGGGCGAAGCTAAACCATTCTTGCTGAAAATCTATTACATTATGCGAAAAGTAAAAAACCGTTCATGTGGCTGCACCGCATGCGCAGCTGCTCAAATGAACGGTTTACGAATTCTTCATATCCATATTTAACGAACGGCTAGAACAACATTTGCTGCTGCTCCATTTGCGCCATGATGTTTCCCAGAAACGATTTCCGATGCAGCGGTGTCGGTCCGAGCTCGAGCAGCTTCTCTCGATGCAGCTTCGTCGCATATCCTTTATGTATGGCGATTCCATAGCCTGGATACAGGCTCTCCCACTCTGTCGTACATAATCGATCGCGGGTTACCTTCGCAAGGATCGATGCGGCTGCAATCGATTGGCTAGTCGCATCTCCTTTTATAATCGCCTGCTGCGGAAGGTCAAGATCAATCTTCTCGGCATCGACTAATAAATGATCAGGATCAACGCCGAGCGTCTGCACGGCTTGCTTCATCGCTAAACGTGAAGCCTGCTTAATATTGATTCGATCGATTTCGTCGGAATCAATTCGTGCAATTGACCAATAGAGCGCGTGCTCGATGATGATATCATACAGCTCATTTCGCTTTTTCTCGGACAGCTTCTTGGAGTCGTTGACGCCATCCAGCACGAGCCCGGGCGGCAAAATGACGGCAGCGGCTACGACATCACCGAACAAGCAGCCTCGCCCTACCTCGTCGATACCCGCGATGTTGCTGCAGCCCTGCTCCCAAAGCAGCTTTTCGTATTCCAGCATTCCCCATTCTCCCATGCGTTGCCTTTAGTTTGTGAGGCTTAATAAGTCGAAGCGGATTCCAATGTTAGCCGCCCGAGCTTTCCTGCACGCATCTCGCGCAAAATAATGCCCGAAGACTTCTCCAAATCAACGTTGCCGCCGCTAATGAGACAACCGCGCTTACGCCCGATCGCTTCCATGATGCGAACAACTTCGCTGGAATCCTCCAGATCAGTAGGGCGCTCTACATCAATACCGAATCGGTCCACCAGCGTGTCCCAATAACGGCTAATCAGTTCACGAGTTGCGAAGAACGCAATATCCTCGATATTAAGAATCTGCTCGCGAATCGCGCCTGTCATCGCCAAGCGATAGCCTACGATGGGGTCCTCGAATTTGGGCCACAAAATACCCGGAGTATCCAGGAGCTCCATTTCCGTGCCTACCTTAATCCACTGTTGGCCTTTGGTAACGCCTGGACGATCGCCCGTTATCGCAATATTACGGCCAGCAAGGCGATTAATCAGCGTCGATTTGCCCACATTCGGGATACCGACAATGAGTGCACGAACCGCGCGCGGATTAATGCCTTTGGACAATTGCTTCGCAATTTTTTCATGCAGCAGCTTTTTTGCCAGGCCGGGAATCTCTCCTACCCGAGTACCCGTCGATGCATCAACCGCAATACATTCATGTCCTTCATATTTGAACCGCTCGATCCACGCTTCGGTTTCTCTTGGATCAGCAAGATCGCTTTTCCCTAACACAATCATCCGCGGCTTGTTAAGCAAAATCTCATCAACCATCGGATTGCGGCTCGAAAGCGGTATCCGTGCGTCGAGAAGCTCGACCGCAATATCAATCAGCTTCAATTTATCTTGAATCTGTCTCCGGGCTCTTGTCATATGTCCGGGGAACCACTGAATCGTCATTCCATCACCTCATTGCTAACATGCCTCGTCAACGTCTACCGGAGCAGACATTCACGAGGCATGTCGTTGCTTATTTATGTCCGATTACTCTAACCTTGTTCAGCGGCCAGAATATGACATCACTGCGTCCAATCACGTTGTCCATGTCAACAAAGCCGATCATCCGGCTGTCCTTGCTGTTCGGGCGATTATCGCCAAGAACGAAAATATGGCCTTCCGGTACGACAGACTCTGTAAACCGTTCATTCGGATAGTTCGGAGTCATCGCGCTGTTGTTATAAAGCTCGCCTTTGGCATGCGCCTGAGCGATCGGCTCCTTCAAGTACGTTTCGTCAACCTTCTGATCATTCACATACAAGTCGTCGCCCTCGTATCGAATTTTATCGCCTGGCACGCCGATAACGCGCTTAATAAAATTACGATTCTCTTCAGGAACAAAGAATACAACAACTTCACCATGCTTTGGCTCACGGAATTTATAAAGCACTTTATTAACGATAACGCGCTCGCCTGTTTCGAAGTTAGGCTGCATCGAAGGCCCGTCCACGATAAATGGCATAAATAACAGCCAGCGAATGATCAAAACGAGGATAACGGCGATCCCGATTGCTTTTACCCACTCCGTAATTTCTTTCGTTGCACCGCTGCGCTTTGCCGGCTTGTGGTCTGCAGGCGAATTGCTCACCGGCTGCTTGTCCACATCGGAATCTGTAGCATGATTCATATTTTCCTGGTCGTTCGTACGATTATGCTCCATATTATCACCCGCTTCTCATCATACTGTCTTTGCCCTGACAGGGGGGACTTGTGCTTGGACGAACGATCGTTATTGGAATGCGAAAAGGGGCTTGTCTGTGGCAAGCCCCTCTCAACCATCCGATTAACGGATTTCTTTAATTCTTGCTGCTTTACCGCGCAGTTCGCGCAAGTAGTAGAGCTTCGCACGACGAACTTTACCACGGCGAGCCACGTCGATTTTATCAATCTTAGGCGAGTTAACCGGGAACGTTCTTTCCACGCCAACGCCGTAAGAAATTTTACGAACCGTGAACGTTTCGCTAATGCCGCCACCGCGACGCTTGATGACAACGCCTTCGAAGAGCTGAATCCGCTCGCGCGAGCCCTCGATGACTTTTACGTACACCTTCAGCGTGTCGCCTGGACGGAAGCTAGGAATGTCTTTGCGCAGTTGTTCTTGCGTAATCGCTTGTACAATATTCATCTTGTAATCACTCCTTCCCCAACAGACGTTCTTATGAGCTCGCTGATCAATCGATCGACCAGGTCATGGCTAATAGCGGACCGTCCGACTTTCACACAACATCGTCAATTTTATCATACGATAGGCCAAAACACAATGCTATGCGAGCATTTTTCTTACTCAGAATCGGAAGATCCTGCCGTATTCGACTCCTGCTCTGCTATAGCTTGAAGCCAGGCCTTTTCTTTGGGCGTCAACGCAACACGATCCAGCAACTCAGGCCTTCTCCGCAATGTTCGAAGCAACGACTGCTCGCGTCTCCATGCATCAATTCGCGCATGATTGCCCGAAATCAGTACTTCAGGCACTTCCCAATCGCGAAAAACAGCGGGTCTCGTATAATGCGGGTATTCAAGCAGTCCCGTGCTGAACGAATCGGTTACCGCAGACGTCTCATTGCCTAGCACGCCTGGCAGCAGACGAACGATGCTATCAATAGCAACCATCGCAGGCAGCTCCCCGCCTGTTAGCACGTAATCCCCGATTGACAGCTCATCTGTGACCAAATGCTCGCGAATCCGCTCATCATAGCCTTCATAATGGCCGCACACGAAGATCAAGTGCTTCTCCTGCGACAGCTCCTCTGCTTTGCGCTGCGTAAACGTCTCGCCTTGCGGACATAGTAAAATGATGCGAGGCCGAGGTCCCTCATGCGGCACCAAATGTTCAACCGCTGCGAACATTGGCTCAGGCTTAAGCACCATCCCGCCGCCGCCGCCATAAGGATAGTCATCAACCGTACTATGCTTATTGGTCGAAAACTGCCTGAAGTTCGTCGCCTTAAGCGATACAATCCCTTTATCCCGTGCTTTCCCCAGAATGCTGGCGCCAAACACGCCGTCGAACATTTCAGGGAAAAGCGTTAGCACATCAATTTGCATAGTGGTTAGATCAATCCTTCGATCAGATGAACCGTAATTTTTTTGCTGTCGACATCAACGTCTACAAGCACATCGTCGATGACTGGAATTAAGATTTCTTTCGGTCTGCCATTGGCGCCCTTGCCTTTGACAACCCACACGTCATTCGCTCCAGGCGACAATATCTCCGTTACTGTACCCAGCTCTTCGCCCGCATCGGTGATGACAACGCAGCCGATAATTTCATGGTAATAATATTCATCCTCATCCAGATCGATCAGGTCTTGCTCTGAGACCTTAAGAATCCACCCTTTATATTTCTCGACGTCGTTTATATTGTCATAGCCCTTTAATTTCAAAACATACACATTTTTTTGCGAACGCGAACTCACCACTTCTACGTCCAGACGCCCGTTTTTACCTTCCTCGAACAAGGTCAGCTTGCTGCCCGGAGCAAAGCGAACATCTGGAAAATCCGTCTGCGGCCAAATTTTAACTTCCCCGCGAATGCCATGCGTATTCACAAGCTTGCCAACAGTAAACCATTTTTCTGCCATCTCTATTCCGCCTTTCCCGCAATCCTAACAACTTGCGATCGTTCAATCCGTTCAATGGTCCTTATTATTATGTATCGAAAAAGGGCTAGGACATTCATCCTAACCCTCGGTGTCGTACGCTATTCAAGAATCGATGTCAATGGTCACTCTTCGACCGGTCTTAACCGCAGCAGACGATACGACAGTTCGCAGCGCCTTCGCTATGCGGCCTTGCTTGCCGATGACTTTACCGACATCGGAAGGATGAACAGACAAGCTGAATGCAAGATTCCCTCGTCCGTCTTCCTTCTCACTGACGCGAACGTCATTCGGATGATCCACTAAAGCCTTTGCTATGACAAGAACTAAATCTTTCATCTAAAGGCCCTCCGCTATCAACAGTTATTTCTGTTGCTTAAGCTCATGGAACTTCTTGAGGACGCCTGCTTTGGAAAGCAGGTTGCGAACCGTATCAGAAGCTTGTGCACCGGTTTGCAGCCATTTCAGCGCTTTCTCTTCATCGATGTTCACTTGCGCCGGTTGAGCAACCGGATTGTACGTGCCGATTTCTTCGATGAAGCGGCCGTCACGCGGGGAACGGGAATCGGATACGACTACGCGATAGAAAGGAGCTTTGTGAGCACCCATACGTTTCAGACGAATACGAACTGCCATTATTCATTCACCTCCTTACAAGAATCAACTTCGTTGTATTGCATAGCAATTCAGGGTTGCTTAGCCGAATGGCGGGAATTTCATGCCTTTTCCTTTACCCATAAGACCCTTCAAGCCTTTCAGGCCGCCTTTAGGACCTTTCGGCCCCATCATGCCTGAGAACTGCTTCATCATTTTGCGCATCTCATCGAACTGCTTGATGAGACGGTTAACGTCAGCGATCTGCGTACCGCTGCCTGCTGCTATCCGTCTGCGGCGGCTATAGTTGAGAAGATCAGGATTGCGTTTCTCGTCCGTCGTCATCGAGCGTACAATCGCTTCGACGCGGCCGATCTGCTTGTCGTCAACCTTCATATCCTTCAAGCCCTTGACTTTGTTCATGCCTGGGAGCATGTCGAGCAGTTGGTCCAATGGACCTAGCTTACGAACCTGCTCCATCTGATCGAGGAAATCTTCGAACGTGAATTCTGCATTGCGCATTTTCCGTTCCATCTCAGCCGCTTTATCAGCATCGATATTGGACTGTGCTTTCTCAATAAGGGAAAGCATGTCGCCCATTCCGAGTATCCGAGAAGCCATCCGCTCAGGATGGAAAGCCTCCAATGGCTCGATTTTCTCGCCAGTTGCAACGAATTTAATCGGGCATCCGGTGACTGCTTTGACGGACAACGCTGCACCGCCACGCGTATCGCCGTCCAGCTTCGTCAGCACAACGCCCGTTAGCTCCAGCTGCTCATGGAAGCTCTGTGCGACGTTGACCGCTTCTTGACCTGTCATCGCATCGACAACGAGCAAGACCTCGTCTGGCTCGACTACCGCATGAATTTGTTTGATCTCATCCATAAGCGCTTCATCGATTTGCAGGCGCCCTGCCGTATCGACGATTACATAATCAAAGCTGTTCGCTTTGGCATGCTGTAAGCCTTGGCGAGCGATCTCGACTGGCGATACGTCGTTTCCGAGCGTAAACACTTGCGCGCCAATCTGTTCGCCGAGCACTTGCAGCTGCTTGATTGCTGCAGGACGATAAATATCGCCTGCAATAAGCAATGGCTTATGATTGTTCTTCATGAGCATTTTAGCAAGCTTTGCAGTCGTCGTCGTCTTACCTGCACCTTGGAGACCAGCCATCAAAATGACGGTTGGCGGCTTGCTTGCCTTGGCAATCTGCGTCGCTGAACCGCCCATGAGCTCAATGAGCTCTTTGTGCACGATGTCAACGACGACCATGCCTGGCGTGAAGCTCTTCTGAACCTCAATGCCAACGGCCTGCTCTTTCACCTTGGCGACAAAATCTTTGACGACCTTGAAGTTTACGTCCGCTTCCAGCAGGGCTAGCCGGACTTCACGCATCGCTTCGTTAACATCGTCCTCCGACAGCTTTCCTTTGCCCCGCAATTTGCCGAACACATTCTGCAGCCTGCTCGTCAAACCTTCAAACGCCATGATGAATCACCCGCTTTCACTATTTAATCCTTGTTTGTTCCGCTTCGCGAAGCAATTCCGCTATGCCAAGCAGCTCCGATTTATATTGGCTATCATCTGGCAACGCTTCGACGCACGCCTCTAGCCCATCCATCGCACGACGCAATGACTCGTGTCGAGTTAAGAGGCCCAGCTTGGCTTCATAGCTCTCGAGCACCGTCTGTGCACGTTTAATATGTTCATAGACCGCTTGGCGGCTAATGCCGAAGTCAGCCGCAATCTCGCCAAGCGAGAAATCTTCGATAAAGTAATGCATGAGAAACGTCCGTTGCTTATCCGTCAGTAACGGCTCGTAAAAGTCAAACAGCAGGTTGATGCGATTCGTCTTATCGAGCGCATCCGGTCCACCGCTGGTCACGGGCACGTCTCCTTCCGTCAAGTCAAACACCTTGACACTGTATCAACTTTCCTTATGGTACAGGATACGATAGCTGGTGTCAAGCTTTTGTCCTTGTCAGGGCAAAAATAACTCATTCTCCATCAATAGATGCTATGCTTGCTCTTCCTCATCCTTTTTCTGAATGAGCCCCGCGAATAGCGCATGAACGAATTGATCGGAATCAAATTGCTGAAGATCGTCCATTTTTTCGCCCAGTCCGACGAGTTTAACCGGCAGATTCAATTCATTGCGGATGGCAATGATAATGCCGCCTTTAGCCGTACCGTCAAGCTTCGTGAGCACGAGACCGGTTACGCCGCTCTTCTCACCGAACAGCTTCGCTTGGCTAAGCGCATTTTGCCCCGTCGTTGCGTCCAACACGAGCAGAACCTCATGCGGCGCCGTCGGAACCTCACGCTGGATGACGCGGAAAATTTTATTCAGCTCATCCATCAAGTTCGTTTTGTTTTGCAGACGTCCCGCCGTATCGCAGAGCAGCACATCAACGCTGCGTTGTTTTGCCGCCTGTACCGCATCATACATAACCGCTGCTGGATCTGCGCCTGCGCTTTGCTTAATGACGTCTACGCCGACGCGTTGTCCCCAAACCTCGAGCTGCTCGATCGCGCCGGCACGGAACGTATCGCCTGCCGCAAGCAGCACGCTTTTGCCCTCTGACTTAAACTTGTGCGCCAGCTTGCCAATCGTTGTCGTTTTGCCGACACCGTTGACGCCAACGAACAAAATAACCGTCATTCCGCTCTCTGCCATATGCAGCTCAGGATCGTCAACGCCCTTCAAAATCTCGACCAGCTTCTCCGAAAGCACAGGCTGGAGATCGGATGCGTCCTCGATTTTCCTCGCTTTTACTTCCGCGCGCAAATCGTCAATCAACTGCATGACCGTGTTTACGCCTACGTCTGCACCGATCAAAATCTCTTCCAGTTCCTCGAAGAATGCCTCATCGATCTTTTTGCGCCGCGTGATCAGCTCTTCAACCTTCTCGACGATCGCAGTGCGGGTTTTCGCAAGACCATCCTTGAATATATTCGTAACTGCTTCCGTTTTGGAAGCGATCGTTTCTTTCAATCGTTTAAAAAAGCTCATATCATGCCGTCCCTTTCCACATCCGAGTCTATTCTATGTCTATGCGCTAAGCCGAAGCGACTTCCTCATCAGCGAAATCCTCGTCTTCCAAACGAACGGATACAAGCTTGGAAACGCCGCCTTCCTCCATCGTTACGCCATACAGCACATCTGCTTCTTCCATCGTGCCCTTCCGGTGAGTAACGACGATAAACTGCGTCAAGTGCGAGAACTCGCGCAAATATTGTGCAAAACGAGCGACGTTTGCTTCATCCAATGCGGCTTCAACCTCGTCAAGCACGCAGAATGGCACAGGCTTGACCTGCAAAATGGCAAACAATAACGCAATCGCGGTAAGCGCGCGCTCGCCGCCCGACAGCAGCTGCAAGTTTTGAAGCTTCTTACCAGGTGGCTGAGCTACGATATCGATGCCCGTATCCAGAATACGATCTGGCTCTGCCAAAATCAAATCCGCTCGGCCTCCGCCGAACAGCTTCGCAAAAACGACAACAAAATGGGTACGAATCGCCTCGAACGTCACGCGGAAACGTTTCGACATCTCATCGTCCATCTCACGTATGACTTGATAGAGCGTCGTCTTCGCATCAATGAGGTCGTTGCGCTGCGTATCCAAAAACTCATACCGTTCCTTCACGCGCTGGTATTCCTCGATCGCCCCGAGATTGACATCGCCTAATGATGCAATTTGGCGCTTCAAGTCGCGAACCGCTTGCTGTGCAGCCGGAACGTCCTCAGGCACTGGATATCGTTCTTTGGCAAGCTCATAGCTGAGCTCGTACTCTTCACTAAGCTTACGAAGAAGATTGTCCAATTCGACATCCAAGCGATTCACCGCGATTTCGGTTTGGCGCATTTTATCCTCGGTCTCTCGGAGCATGTTCCGCTGCTCTTTCGTCTCGCTTTCGCCATCCTCGAGGCCTCTGACCATTTGGGCCCGCTCGGCACGCATGAAGTCGGTCCGTTCCGCACAGCCATCCTTCTTGAGCCTCAGATCATTCAACTGCTCGATTTGTCCGATCGATTCCTCTGCGTGACGATCCTCGTCTTCCTTCAGTTGGGCTTGGATGCCCCGCATCGCCGACAACTCTTGCTTCGCGCGATTGATATCGACCCGAATCCTTGCAGCTTGATCCTCTAACGAGAACTTCTCCTGCTCGGTCTTCGCCGCTAATATCTTCAAATCCGTCAGCTGCCCTTGCAGCTCTTCACGTGCGGATTCGGACGCTTTACGCCGTACCTCAGCCTCTTGAATAAGCTGCTGCAGCTGCGCTTCGCGAGCTGTCAGTTCAACTAATCTCGCACGCGCAGCTTCTGATGCCGCTGCCAAATCCCCCTGCTCGGTCAATTGTCCCGTGCGATCCGCATGATGAAGCTCCAGTTGCTCTTGAAGCTGCGCCAGCTGTTTGTCGATCTGCTGCAGTTCCGATTTCAGATGCTGCTCCTCAATCCGATAGCGCTCGCCCTGCGCGCGCAGCTCTTCGATATCTTGGCCGCGTATTGATTGCTCCTTGCGCAGGTCGGACAGCTGCAATCGCAGCTTCTCTACTTGCTGCTCCGATTGTTTAATTTCCTCGTCCATCTGCTCGATTTGCCGTTGGCGACCAAGCAAGCTAGCGCCTTTCTTCTGCAAGCTGCCGCCCGTCATGGAGCCGCCTGCGTTCACAATATCGCCTTCAAGCGTAACGACCCGGTAGCGATATTGGCATTTGGAAGCGATTCGATTCGCTTGCTCCAGCGTCTCTGCTATAAGCACATTGCCTAGCAAATTGGCAACAATCGATTCGTATTTGCGCTCGCAGGATACGAGGTCTGCTGCTACGCCTACGAACCCTTCTACAGAAGAGGCATGCCGGCGGTCAGCCTCGGGCACATTCCGTCCACGAATAACGTCAAGCGGCAAGAACGTGGCTCTGCCAAGCTGACGCTGCTTCAGGAAAGCAATCGCCGTACGAGCGGACGCCTCATTCTCCATGACAACGTGCTGAAGGGCCCCGCTTAACGCGGTCTCAACTGCCATCTCAATCCGTTCAGGAACACGCATGAGCTCCGCTACCGCGCCATGCACGCCGCTTAAGCCGCCTTGGGGCTTCCGCGCTGCTTTAAGCACCTCTCGTACCCCGTGCATAAAGCCATCGAGCGCATCCTGCATTTCCTTCATCGTATCTCGACGAGCTACGAGCGCATCCAGCCGCTGCTCCCATTTACGCACCGTCTGCTGCGTCTCCTCAAGGAGCTTGCTCGAGGATTGTGACCGTTGATTCTCTTCCATATAGCGAGTCTTGGCTTTGTTAAGCGATTCAAGCGTCGATTCCAAACGCTCGGATAGCTCTACCCGTCTAGCGCTTAGCTCCTCTTGCTGCTGCGACCACTTCGTCTCTTCATCGCCTAGCCGATCCATCTTCCGCTTCACAGCTTCCTGCTGCTGCTCGCAGTAACGAATTTCATTGCGTGCTTGGGACATTGCGCTCAAAACTTCAAGCAGTTCCGTCTTCAGCGTCTCTTCTGCCTCTTGGCCGGAGGCGCCTACAGCGCCAATGAGCTGCTCTTCCTCTTGGACAAGCTGTTCTCGAAGGCGAGCTGTTTGCTCTTCCAAGACTGCCACTTTCGCACGATAATCGGCTTCTTCTTTCATTAGCGAAACGATACGCTCATCCAAAGAAGTGACCGACTCTTCCAACTGACGTTTATTTTGCTCAAGGTTTCGCTTCCGTTCCTTCAGAACTTCACCGAAACCCTCGCATTTCTCATAATCCTCGCTTAGCTGAAGCATCGATTCATGCAACTGATCGAGCTCTGTCTCAATTTCCCGCAGCCGCTGGCGATCCTTCTCTAGCAAAGCATCATGTTTGCTTACAACGGATGCATGCGTCAGCCGCACCTTCTCCAGGTCACCCAGCTTGGCCGTCGCTTCGTTCCACGACGTATGTACGGTCTCAATTTGATGCACATACATGGAAATCTCTTGCGTTTGCAACTGTTCGCGCAACGATTTGTAACGAATCGCTTTCTCGGATTGTGCGCGCAAAGGCTCAACCTGATCTTCGAGCTCAGAAACCAAGTCATGAATACGCAGCAGGTTTTGCTCCGTCTCGTCCAGCTTGCGCTGCGCCTCGCGTTTACGCGACTTGAATTTCACGATACCGGATGCCTCTTCAAAAATGCCTCGGCGGTCTTCGGAACGCGTACTTAATATTTCTTCGATCCGGCCCTGCCCGATAATCGAATACGCTTCTTTCCCGATCCCGGTGTCCATGAACAGCTCGGTAATGTCCTTAAGCCGGCATGGCTGTTTATTAATCATATATTCGCTATCGCCGCTGCGATGAACACGCCTTGTCACCGTAACCTCATCGTACTCAAGAGGGAGCGCGTTATCGCCGTTATCCAGCGTTAACGAAACTTCTCCGAAATTCACAGCTTTACGCGCGTCACTACCGGCGAATATGATATCTTCCATTTTACCGCCGCGCAAGCTCTTCGCGCTTTGTTCGCCCAGCACCCACCGGATGCTGTCCGATATGTTGCTCTTTCCGCTGCCGTTGGGCCCTACGACGGCTGTTATGCCGCGTACGAACTCCATTTCTGTCTTGTCGGCAAACGACTTAAACCCAGCTAATTCAATCCGTTTCAGGAACATGTTCTCCCGTTCACCTCACCGACTATTGTACCATATTGCAGAAGAAAGGTCAGGACTATACATCCGCATAACCGTCCATCAAAAAACCGCTCCTCTATATCCACATGGACTAGGGAGCGGTGTTCCGCAGTTGGTCGCATAGCCGCTTTACAAGAGGAAAGGTACCCATACGCGAAGCGCCGCGGCAGCATAGGTTATGCTGCCGCGGCGCCTCCATCATCGCTCTAGTTGTCCTGTTCAAGCTTCAAGCAAGCTGCTTCAGCAGAACGCTGTTCCGCTTCCTTCTTCGTCCGACCGACTCCGATACCATATGGCTGGTCGCCAATCCGGACTTCAACGACAAATTCACGATCATGCGCAGGCCCGCGCTCCTCTGCGATCCGATATTCCACGGTACCAAGCGTACCGTGCTGCGCTTTTTCTTGCAGCTTCGACTTGAAGTCTTTCACTAGCAAGGAACCATTCTCCTCGATCTGAGGAAAAATACGCTCGGTCAAAAAGAGTCGCACACGGTCCAGGCCTTGATCCAAATATACAGCGCCTACGAAAGCTTCGAACAAATCGGCTAGCAATGCCGGACGATGCCGTCCTCCCAGCTGTTCCTCGCCCCGCCCTAGAAGCACGCACGCCCCGAGCCCGAGCAGATCGGCAAAGCGCGCAAGCGATGGCTCGCAAACAATCGACGCGCGCATGCGAGTAAGCTCGCCCTCAGGACGATTCGGATAGGTTAGGAATAGATGCTCGGAAACCAGTAACTGAAGTACAGCATCGCCAAGAAATTCTAAACGTTCATTATCCTCGATCGGCTTGCCTCTATGTTCATTCACATATGACGTGTGCGTAAAGGCCTGCCTCAGCAGCCGCGGTTGCCGAAAACGAATCAGCAGCCGCTGCTGTAACTGGTCAAGCGCATCATGCCTCATACGCTCTCATCACGATCGTCGCATTGTGACCGCCGAATCCAAACGAGTTGGAAAGAGCTGTACGAACCGACGCTTTACGCGGTTTGTTCGGCACGTAATCGAGATCGCACTCCGGATCCTGATTATCGAGGTTGATCGTCGGTGCGATGATGCCATTTTGGATCGTCAATCCGAGGATAACAGCTTCAACGCCGCCTGCTGCGCCGAGCAGATGGCCTGTCATCGACTTCGTTGAGCTAATAGCAACCTTGTAAGCATGATCGCCCATAGCTTTTTTCACAGCTAATGTTTCGGAACGGTCGCCCACTGGCGTCGATGTACCATGTGCATTAATATAATCGATCTCTTCAGGCGCAATGCCAGCATCCTTCAATGCACGCGTCATACAACGCGCTGCACCGTCTGGATCAGGCTCAGTCATATGGTGAGCGTCGCCGCTCATGCCATAGCCAATAACTTCTGCATAAATGTGCGCACCGCGCTTCAGCGCGTGCTCTAGCGACTCAAGCACCAATACGCCTGAGCCTTCGCCCATAACGAAACCGTCACGGTCTACGTCAAACGGACGGCTAGCTTTCTCTGGCTCGTCGTTCCGCACGCTCATCGCGCGCATGGCGCAAAATCCTGCCATCCCCGTCGGTCTGATCGTCGCTTCGGCACCACCGCATAACATCACATCGGCATCTCCGCGTTGAATCATTTTGTACGAGTCGCCAATGGAATGGGTGCCTGTTGCACATGCCGTTACAGCTGTGCTGTTCGGACCTTTTGCACCTGTTGCCATCGACACTTGGCCGGACGCCATATTCGCGATCATCATCGGAATGAAGAATGGGCTAACCCGCTTCGGCCCTTTCTCCAGCAAAATATTATGTTGATCTTCCCATGTGCCCAAACCGCCAATGCCTGATCCAATCATAACGCCAACGCGCTCTGGATCTGCATTCGTACCAATCTCAAGCTTTGCATCCTCAACCGCTTTCTTCGTAGCCGCTACGGCAAGTTGGACGAAACGATCCATCTTGCGAGCTTCTTTGCGATCTGCAAACAATTCCGGGTTGAACCCTTTGATCTCGGCAGCGATACGTGTCGGATACTCGGATACGTCAAACGCTTCGATCACCGAAACACCGGATTTGCCTTCCATCAAATTACCCCAAAACTGATCCAGATCGGAGCCGAGCGAGGTCATGACCCCCATGCCTGTGACAACAACTCTCTGTTTCATTCAGTTCACCTCTACGGACAGCAATATGAATGGTATGCGCTACCATCAAAAGCTTTATATGTAACGAAGGCATCAGCCTTCGTTTTCCTTGCCTAATCTACGGCTGTAACATTGCACGATTCGCCGCACATTACAATCAGAAAACCGTTAATGATGGAGAGAAGTCCCGTTGCAATAACGGGACTTACGTTCCTTACGTATGAGATTGTATGTAGTTTACTACTTCTCCCACAGTGGTGATTTTCTCTGCATCTTCATCAGAGATTTCCAAGTCAAACTCGTCTTCAAGCTCCATGACCAACTCGACTACGTCGAGAGAGTCAGCGCCGAGGTCATCCTTGAAGTTCGCTTCAAGCGTAACTTCAGCTTCTTCTGCGCCGAGGCGGTCAACGACGATGCGTTTGACACGATCCAATACTTCGGACATCCGGTTCACCTCCTCCATGGTATTATACGAGAATTGCAGACAAAATACCAGAGTAACCGTTTCATTTTGCACGGAACCACCCTAGTATAGCACCTTACATGTACATGCCGCCGTCGATATGAATCGTCTGTCCCGTCATGTACGATGCAGCGTCAGATGCAAGGAAGCGCACAGCATTCGCAATATCGTTCGGTTGCCCGAGGCGCGCTAGCGGAATTTGGCCGACATGATGCGCCTTCGCCTCATCCGACAGCTTGTCCGTCATATCGGTCTCAATAAACCCTGGCGCGATGCAGTTAACCGTAATACCGCGTGACGCAAGCTCGCGAGCTGCTGACTTCGTCAAGCCCATAACGCCTGCCTTCGCCGCAACGTAGTTCGCTTGCCCAGGGTTGCCAAGAGAGCCGACAACCGAAGAAATATTAATAATGCGGCCAGCGCGCTGCTTCATCATTTGGCGAGTCACAGCTTTAATGCCGTTGAACACGCCTTTCAGATTCGTTTCGATCACTTGATCGAACTCCTCTTCTTTCATGCGCATGATTAAATTATCTCTAGTAATGCCAGCGTTATTCACCAAAATATCAAGCTTGCCGAATTGTTCAATCGTGCTCTTAACGATGCCGTCGAACTCATCAAACTTCCCTACATTGCCTTGCACAAGGATTGCTTGTCGGCCAAGTGCCTTAATAGCATCAGCCGTCTCTTGCGCAGCAGCCTCGCTGCCCGCATAGTTAACAGCCACATCTGCGCCTGCTTCAGCCAGCGCGATTGCAATTGCGCGACCCAGGCCGCGCGATGCGCCTGTAACGAGTGCGGTTTGTCCTTCCAAACTTGCGTACATCGTATGCCCCCTATCTTACGTCGTTATGTGACTAGTTTAAACAAATCGTTAGCCAGCAGGCGTAACAACGGCCTGAAGCGTTTCGACGCTGTTTACAGGGATAATGGTAACGCTGCGGTCAACCTTCTTAATCAACCCTGCCAACACGTTCCCGGATCCGATTTCAACGAAGGTCGTGACTCCCAGGTCGATCAGCTTCCGAATCGTATCTTCCCATAAAACCGGCGAATAAACTTGCTCGACCAGCAGCTCTCGAATCGAACTAGCCGCCGATACAGGCTCTGCCGTCACGTTAGCAATGACAGGGATTGCCGCATCATGGAACGATACGCCCTCCAAAACGCCAGCCAACCGCTCAGCAGCCGGTTTCATGAGCGAGGAGTGGAACGGTCCGCTAACCTCAAGAGGGATTACCCGCTTAGCGCCTGCTTCCTTCCCGCGCTCGACAACGCCTTGTACGCCTGCAGCTGTGCCTGAAACGACAATTTGGCCCGGGCAATTGACATTCGCTAATTCGACAGCGCCAACCTCAGCGGTAACGGCTTTACACAGCTGTGCCAACGCTTCGCGCTCTGCGCCAAGAACAGCAGCCATCGCGCCATTGCCGCTAGGTACAGCTTGCTCCATAAACTCGCCTCGCGAACGTACCGTACGCACAGCATCTGCAAATGACAGTACGCCCGACGCAACGAGCGCGCTATACTCGCCGAGGCTATGCCCTGCTACGTAATCCGGCGTTAGCCCACGATCCTTAAGCGCCTCAAGCAACGCCACGCTTACAGTGAGAAGCGCAGGCTGCGTATTGGCGGTTTGCTTAAGGGAATCGTCCGGGCCGTTAAAAATAATGTCGCTCAGCGAAAAGCCGAGCGCCTCGTCCGCTTGTTCGAAGATTTTGCGCGATTCCTCAAACGTTTGAAAAGCATCGTGCCCCATGCCGACCGCTTGCGCGCCTTGGCCTGGGAATACAAATGCTGTTTTCGTCATTGACTTCGGCCTCCTTGTTTTCGCTGCTTCAATGGTTTCGTTATTGAAGCAACTAGTCCCTGCGGGACCTTTTTACCAATTCAATACGGTTGCGCCCCATGTCAAACCGCCGCCAAAGCCGACGAGCACAATCGTATCGCCTTCAGCCATGCGCCCTTGTTCGGCCGCTTCCGCCAACGCAACCGGGATGGACGCCGCGGACATGTTACCATATTTATCAAGATTAATCATACACTTATCTTCCGGCATTTCCAGCCTGTTCATCGCAGAATTAATGATGCGGATATTCGCCTGATGAGGGATGAGCAGATCGATGTCACTCTTTTCCATTCCCGCTTTGCGCAGCGCGTCCTCAGCGGCTCCACCCATGATGCGAACAGCAAACTTGAATACATCGTTGCCTGCCATCTGGATATAATGATGCTTGCCTTCTATCGTTTCGGACGACGATGGCATGCGGGAACCGCCTCCGCAAACTTTAAGCAACTCGCCACCGCTGCCGTCTGCGCCAAGCTCAAACGACTTAAAGCCGCGGCCCTCAGCCACTTGCCCGAGCACAACTGCGCCTGCGCCATCGCCGAACAGGATGCACGTATTGCGATCCGTATAATCCGTAATGCGCGACAAGCATTCTGCACCGACGACAAGCGCATGCTTATACATGCCGGTTGCGATCATGCTGGAAGCTGTTGCAAGCCCATAAATAAATCCGGAGCACGCTGCCGACAAATCAAAAGCCGCTGCCTTCGATGCGCCCAGCTTGTCCTGCAGCAAGCATGCAGTGGAAGGGAAAAACATGTCCGGCGTAATCGTAGCCACAACGATAAGATCGATATCTTCCGCTGTAAGCCCTGCCGCACGAATCGCCTCTTGCGAAGCGAGAAGCGCAAGATCAGATGTTGCCTGTTCCGGTGCTGCCATCCGGCGTTCTCGAATGCCCGTACGCGTTACGATCCACTCGTCATTCGTTTCTACCATCTGCTCCAGCTCAGCGTTCGTCAACACGCGCTCCGGCACATATTTGCCTGTACCAATAATACCGACCGATTGCGTTACCACTAAAGCTTCACTCACTTCCTGCTAATTTCGTTCGCCATGCTTGTCGTGACATTGCTTATTAATGCATTCCGCGTCTGGCGAATCGCATTTCTGATCGCTACTGCATCGGAGGAGCCATGGCCCTTCACGACCACCCCGTTTACGCCCAGAAGCAATGCTCCGCCGTGCTCCTTGTAATCCATCGTTTTTCTAAAGCTTCGCAGGCCCGAAATCATAATCGCTCCTGCCAATTTCGTTAACAAGGAACGATTAAACGCTTCTTTGAGCGTCTTCATAATGGAGCTCGCTGTGCCTTCAATCGCTTTAAGCATAATATTGCCCGCAAATCCGTCGCAAACCAGCACGTCGCAATTATGATCCAGTACATCGCGCGATTCCACGTTGCCTATAAAATTCAACGACGAAGCTTCAAGCAGATCATAAGCCGCTTTCGTCAGTTCATTGCCCTTGCGTTCCTCCGTACCTACATTAAGCAGTCCGACACGAGGATTGCTTAAGCCGTCCACCTTGCTCCTGTAGATACTTCCCAGCTGCGCATATTGAACCAGCTGCTCAGGCTTCGCATCCATATTCGCGCCAAGATCAAGCGCCATCACATTAACGCCGTTTTTCGTTGGAATCAACTGCGCAAGCGCCGGCCTCTCGATCCCTTCCATTCGTCCCACAACGAGCAAGCCCGTCGTCATAAGCGCGCCGGTATTGCCCGCAGAGATCATCGCATCCGCTTGGCCTTCTCTAACAAGCTGACCAGCAACGACCATGGAAGAGCGCTTTTTGCGCCGCACAGCCTTCACCGGTTCTTCATCCGGGCCGATAATTTCCTCCGCATGCTCGATCTTCACGTTTGAAGGCAAATTCCCTTGAATCAGCGGTTCAATGGCAGCCGAGTCCCCAACAAGGATCAGCTGAATATCAGGCCACTGCGCTGCTGCATCTAATGCACCTTTTACGATAAGATTCGGAGCATGGTCGCCGCCCATTGCGTCAATAGCGATCCGCACGTTCAATTCCTCCCTCGCTGACGTAATCCCCCGCAGATCGATAGATGACGAAATTGCCTTGGAACACCATCTCTTCCCCTACGTAAGTGAACACTTCTACCTTCGCCTTGCTCTTCTCGCCCGAAATCGAACGAACATATGCCTTGGCGATACACTTCTCTCCAAGCTTCACGGATCGGATAAATCGAATGTCCGCAGTCGCGGTCAGCGCGATTTCATCATCGATAACTGCCACAGCCAATGAATTCGCTTGCGCGAAAACATGATGTCCCCTGGCGATACCCGTTCTAGAAAAAACATGCTCATGTGCAATTTCAAACATTGAAATGCCGCTCTTATCGAGCTGCAGATCGACGATATCACCAATGACTTCATGCAGCGGCAGTGACCGAACCGAATCGTAAGACCGTTCAGCCATAAGCTTCAGCCTCTCCCGGAGCTCCGGGATTCCAAGCTCCAGCCGATCGAGCCGGATAGTCTGGATGCTAACCTTCAACAGCCGAGTCAGCTCTCTGTCCGTCATAAACGGATTTTCTTCGATGAGCTTCGACAATTGCTGGTGCCGCTGACGTTTCGGCAATCGTTCGATGGCCGGCACCACCTTTACTTTATAATTTCTATATCAATTGTATGAGCTGCTATTATAACCTGGTACTAAACTAGTATATAAAAAATGACGCCGCGAAGCAACGCCGACTCGGTCATAACATGACCGTCGGCCTTCGCACGCGCCGTCATTTCGATCGCTGCAGCGAGGTGCAACGCGCAGGTTCCACTGAAAAAAATAGCACTTCATCGCGAGATGAAGTACTATGAGCGGGAAACCGGCCTTATTGCGAGATAATCTCTTTCGTTTTGTAGTATCCGCACACTTTGCATACGTGGTGAGCAAGTTTCAACTCTCCGCATTGCTCGCATTTAACCATACCTGGCACCGCCAGTTTGAAATGCGTACGACGTTTGTCGCGGCGCGTTTTGGAAGTTCTACGTTGTGGTACTGCCATGTTTCCCACCTCCTTCACAGAATTACCGGCCATCTAATGTGGCACGTTACTTGTTGTCGTCAATGAACAAATCTTTAAGTGCAGCTAGACGAGGATCAACCTTCCCCCGGCTGCAGCCGCATTCTCGTTCATTCAAGTTTTGTCCGCATTCGGAACAAAGTCCCTTGCAGTCACTTGTACACATCGGCACAAATGGCAGCTCGAGAAGCCACAAATCTTCGACGTACGGCTTCAAGTCTATCGTGTCGCCAACGACTTCGATGATATCCTCATCAGATTCTTCATCATCTGGCGATAAGACTGTAACTTGCTTGAATTGTTCATGAAATGGCACGTCCACCTTAACCGCAGCCGCGTTCAAACAACGGGAGCAAGCCATCTCAAGTCCAGATTCTAAACGACCGTCGACATGGATAATGCCTTCCTCAGCGGATACGTTCAGCTCCACTTGTACAGGCTCTGCTGACAGCACGTCTTTACGGCCTTTCAGCAGGTTGCTGAGATCCAACGTTTCGCGGATCGGAGCGAGCGTTCCTTTGGTCAATGCTTCTTGAATACGAAACTGCATGAGATCACCCCAAACAAACAAAGATTATTATATCGACCGCATGATGGTTTTGTCAACTTTTTCAGCACATGATATGATGGTTGAAATGAGATTGCGAGTATTGGAGGATCGCCATGCGCACGGTCGGAATCGTCGTGGAATACAATCCTTTTCATAATGGACATCTATATCATGTGCAGCAATCGCGCAAAATAACGGGCGCCGACGCTGTCGTCGCCGTCATGAGCGGTCATTTTCTCCAGCGGGGAGAGCCCGCTTTGCTGGATAAATGGACACGCGCCGAGATGGCGCTCCACGGCGGCTGCGACCTCGTGCTCGAGCTGCCCGTCGCCTATTCAACCCAATCGGCAGAATGGTTCGCGCGAGGCGCAGTGGCAACGCTTGATGCGACAAGCGTCGTCGACGCGCTATGCTTTGGCAGCGAATCGGGCGACATCGCGCCGTTCCGCGCCGCAGCGCGCGCGCTGCGGGAGGAGCCGCAAGCGTTTCGCGATAATTTGAGTGCACACTTAGCGGAAGGACTGCCTTACCCCGCTGCTTATGAGCATGCTTTAAGCGCTTATCTCGCGGAACTGGGCGAAGCTTCCTTAGCGATTGCACAGCCTAACAATGCGCTTGGGCTTCATTATTCGCTTGCGCTTGAGCGATTAAACAGCGCAATAGAGCCCTACACGATTACAAGAGAAAAATCCGGCTACAATGATCAGACCCCATCGGATGAAGCCATAGCAAGCGCGACTGCCATTCGCAAAATGCTGCTCGAATCCGACAATCTCGATGCAGCCAAGCCGTACATGCCTTCTTCCACGCTTCGCCTGATGAAGAGAGAACGAGAGCACGGACGAAAAGCTGTAGACTGGCGAGATTTTGAAACGACGCTGCTGCACGCGATCGTTACAAAATCGGCGGACGAGCTTGGCTGCATGCATGAAATGACGGAAGGCTTGGAGCATCGGCTGCTCAACCTGCTGCCTCAGCTGCCTGATTTGTGCTTTGAATCGCTGCTAGCAGCTTTAAAGACTAAGCGGTATACGCGAACGAAGCTCCAGCGCGCGATGCTGGCCTTATTGCTCGGCCATTCGAAAGCTGAATTATCGCCAGCAAGCCTCGCTAAGGGACCCGGCTATATCCGTGTGCTAGGCTTTACTCCGACAGGGCAAACGCTGCTGAAGCGAATGCGCCATGCTGCCCAGTGGCCCGTTATTAACAGCGCTGCGCGTGCGCCGAAGGCCGCATCATTCCTTGCGCTCGACATTCGCGCAACGTCCGTATACGCGCTTGGCCGCAATCCGCAAGCCGCGCCTCGCGACCTGCTTCGCGATTATTATGAGACGCCGCTCCGCGTCGGATTCTAGACCGGCTCGAACCATTCCAAGCCTTGACCGCGTTAGCCGAAGCGGGTCGAGGCTTTTTGCTATGCTATAAAGCAAGCAGAACAGTTCAAGGTCTATCGCTATTGCCCCAAGCGTACAATGTAACGACTGCCCGTCCCTGCGGGCGATTCGTTAGAAAGGGGCTTCGTCAATGACGCGTACAATCCTTCTCGCCATCGTCTCTCTGCTGCTTGTCGTTGCTGTCGTTCGTCAGCCGGACGCGACGTTCCAAGCCTCGCTGCAAGGGCTAACGTTATGGTGGACGATCATCTTCCCCGGCATCATGCCGTTTCTCGTACTTGCTGAAATGATGGCTATTTTCGGCGTTACAGCCTTGCTTGGCAGCTTATTGGAGCCGCTTATGCGGCTGTTGTTCCGTCTCCCAGGCTCGGCGGCTATTGCCATCGCAGCAGGCTGGTCCGGCGGCTACGCCGCTGGTTCAGATGCTGCAGCTGCGCTGAGGCGCAAAGGCATCGTGACCAAGCAAGAAGGCCAGTGGCTGCTTGCCGTGGCCCATATGCCTAATCCCTTATTGATGCTAATCGTCGTCGGGGCCGGATTTCTGAAGCAGCCTGCGCTCGGCATTGCCGTAGCAATTGCTGTATGGGCAAGCCTGCCTTTTCTGTCCGTCGCCGGTGCGATTTTGTCCGCATTGCGCTCTTCCTCTGATGATGATGATTGCTCTAGCCAATATGCGAATAACAATTTCGAATCAAATTCGAAGCCGCAGCAAAGCCGCGCTGGATGGCTTGCTCATGCAGCAGCTGCCATGCGCGAAGCACGCGCTTTAGACGGACGCTCCTTCGGCAAAGCGTTAGGAGATGCGACTCTATCCGCAGTAAACAAGCTCATGGCCATAGGCGGGATCGTCATCCTTAGCGCTGTTCTCGTGCGGCTCCTTACGCCGCTGTGGCAGTTGGTCACCGCCCATCTCCCGTTCCCCGACTGGCTGCTGCCAGCCTTTATGGAGAGCCATATCGGCGCTTATGCTGCCGCAATATGGCCAGCTCCTGATGCCAATGCGGCATGGACTGTCGCAGCCGTCGCAGCCGCATTAGCATGGAGCGGCCTCGGGTCAATCATCCAAGTCGGAGCAGCTATCGCTGGAACGGACCTCAAATTGTGGCCATTCATCGGCGCCCGGCTGCTTCATGCATGCTGTGCCGGCGTTTTTGGGCTGCTTCTTCAGCGCCCCGTTCAGTCGATGCTGGCGACAGCAACCGATTACGGCGCCATCCCTACTATGGCTGGAACGACAACAAACGGGGCGGTCCGACTAGCTGACCTCCCGTCACTCTGGCATTATGTACCGCTATCCTTGGCAGGATTCTTGCTCTTGCTAGCCTTCGGCGCCCTGCTTTCGCTAACGATGCGCCGTTATTCGCTCATTCGGCGATAGGCTAACACGGATGGCAATGCAACTCGATTATGCATTGCCCTTTGCTGCCAAACGGTCGCGCACGACTGGCGGAACAAGCTCGGAGACATCTCCATTGAACCGCGCAATTTCCTTGACGATGCTAGAGCTCAAATAGGAAAACTTCGGATTGGTCATCATGAAGATCGTCTCAATCTCGTCATCCAGCAAGTGATTGGTAGAAGCCATTTGCAGCTCATACTCAAAATCGGATACCGAGCGAATACCGCGTACAATCGTTCCTGCTTGGCGCGACTTCATAAAGCGGACGAGCAAGTCGCGGAAGCTGTCGATTTTGACATTCGGTATATCGCGCGTCACTTCTTCCAGCAGCTTCTTCCGCTCTTCTATCGTGAACATCGGGTTTTTGCTCGTATTGTTCAAGACGGCTACGATAAGCGTGTCATACTGCTTAGCTGCCCGCTGAATGATGTCAAGGTGCCCGAGCGTCACAGGATCAAAGCTGCCGGGATATACCGCGATTCGATTATTAACGCCTTCATGATTGACCATCTTGTGTTCCTCCACCTTCGCTGTCGTTAATTCTCTCTTCCGGCTCGTAATCATAGATGGTTACAGCCGTTTCGCCATATTTGGCATATTTCCTCTGCTCAAACCCGCCGAATCGCTCGGGGTAACGATGCGATGCATCATGCTCGACGACGACCATCGCCCCCGCCTCCAGCAAACCATGGCCAGCCATCTCGCTCAGCAGTTCATCCATGTTCGTCATGCGATATGGCGGATCCAAAAACACGAGCCGAAACGGCTGCGAGCGCTTCGCCAGCGCTTTCACCGCACGCTCCGCATCGTTGCGATAAATCTCCGCTTGGCTCGCAACGCCTGCCGCTCCAACGTTCTGACGAACGATGTCTACGCTAATCTTCTCCCGGTCCACGAAGATCGCCTTATCGATACCGCGGCTCAACGCCTCAATTCCGAGCCCGCCAGTTCCCGCGAATAAATCGAGCGCTAGACCTCCATCAAAATAAGGTCCGATCATGCTGAAAATCGCTTCCTTCACCTTGTCGGTCGTCGGCCGCGTGTTCATGCCGGGCACCGCTTTGAGCGGTCGCCCTTTGGCCGATCCGGCAATGACTCTCACTTTACGTTGCCTCCTTAAGGCTTAGCTAAGATTGGCATGCATGCACGGCGTTTGTAACGCGATGGCAATGCTTGCCGCTTTCCGTATCGTACCACACTTTTCCGTTACTTATAAAGCATCAGTCCCTATGTCAAAAAGCCGATCCGCATAGCTGCTGATCGGCGATTGGCGTTGTGGAATTGCTACATTTTTTCCGAGACAACCTTCCCCTGCATAAACTGGAGCAAATAATCCGGCCCGCCTGCCTTGGAGTCCGTGCCCGACAAATTGAAGCCGCCGAACGGATGAACGCCTACAAGCGCCCCCGTGCACTTCCGGTTGAAATATAAATTGCCGACATGAAACATATCGCGCGCAAGCTCCAGCCGTTCGCGCCTGTTGGAATATACCGCGCCAGTCAAGCCATAAGGCGTGTCGTTAGCAATCGTTAACGCATGGCCGAAGTCGTCTGCCTGGATACACGCGAGCACCGGCCCGAATATTTCGTCCTGCGCCACTGATGCATGGCTTTCGACGTCTGCAATGATGGTCGGTTCTACGAAATACCCTGCGCTGTCGTCCATTCCGCCTCCGACGAGCAGTCTTCCCTCTCGTTTTCCTGCCGCAATATACTGCCTGATCTTATTGTAAGCAGCCCTGTCGATGACTGGGCCGACGTCAGTCCCATATTGCGCAGGATTGCCGATCATGAGCCGGCGAGTGAGCGCAGCTACCCGCTCCGTCACTTCCTCGTACACGTCAGCATGAATGATCGCTCGCGAGCAGGCTGAGCATTTTTGCCCGGCATAGCCGAACGCCGACTGCACGATCCCTTGCGATGCAGCAACCAGATCCGCATCGCGATCGACGACGATTGCATCTTTGCCGCCAAGCTCGGCAATAACCCGTTTGATCCAGCGCTGCCCCGGCTGCAACCGCGCTGCACGCTCGACGATCCGCAGTCCGACCTCCATCGACCCTGTGAAGCTGACAAACCGCGTAAGCGGATGATCGATGAGCGTATCGCCGATTTCTCCACCCGATCCCGGCACGAATTGCACGACATCCTCCGGCAGGCCGGCATCATGCAGCAGTCGAACAAACTGGGCCGCTACGACCGGTGTCGCGGAAGCTGGCTTGAGCACGGCCGTGTTGCCAGCAACGACAGCCGCAGCTGTCATGCCAGCCATAATGGCTAGCGGAAAATTCCACGGCGGAATAATGACGCCAACGCCGAGCGGCACGTAGGTCCATTCATTATCTTCGCCTGCGATTCGGACAAGCGGCTGCGGCACGCAGAGACGTTCAGCCTCCCGCCCGTAATAATCAAGAAAATCGATCGCTTCCGCCGTGTCCGCGTCCGCCTCCGCCCATGTTTTCCCGGCTTCTGCAACAAGCCATGCGGAAAATTCATGTTTGCGCTGCCGCAGCAGCGCTGCTGCCTTATATAACGTTCGAGCGCGCGCAGAAGGCAAGACGCGCTTCCATCGCTCGAATGCTGCCGCAGCCGTATCAATCGCTTCAACGGCGCGCTTTCGATCCGCTTGCGCGACGAGTCCAACCGTTTCGCCGTGCTGAGCGGGATTCACGGACGGCTTCATCGACTCCGACGCTATCGCGCGCCCTCCGATCAACAGCGGGTAAGCATTCCCATATTGCCGTTTAATATTCGCTAGCGCTTCTTCCAGCGCACGACGGTTGTCCGCAGCGCTAAAATCCGTCATCGGCTCGTTGCTAAATGGCCCCATCATCGAATGCCGCCCCCTATTCGCGAGTTGCCGCCCGTCCCCTTGGTATGACGGCACTTGTTCCTGTCTATATATAAGCAAACGGCATTTAAAACATGACAGCTTGCTTACAATTCCAGTAAAGCAGCGAACAGGCAGGAAGAGAGGAGCGTGCGGGAGTGGAAATCGGCATTCGAGTGTTCCGTTCCATCATCCTCGGACTGGCTGGCAACCGCGCAGCGGCTGCCTTATCACGCAAATACGGCATGAAGCTCGGCGCTTCGCGATTCGTTGCTGGACAGACGCGGGAGGAAGCGTTAACGAGGGCGATTGAATTAAACGAACAAAAGCTCTGCGTTACGATGGACCATCTAGGAGAAGGGGTTCGCACGGAAGCGGAGGCGGATGGGTATCAGACGGAGTATCTTGCCCTCATTCATGACATAAAAGAGCGCGGCGTTAAGGGGAATGTCTCGCTTAAGCCAACCCAGATGGGCTTGGCCTTGAACGGCGAACGGGCATACCTTCGCATTCGTTCAATTGTCGATGCAGCAGCAGGCTGCAGCATGTTCGTCCGTCTCGATATGGAAGACAGCCCTTATACCGATCGAACGCTTGCCATGGTTAAAAGGCTGCATGCCGAAGGGCTGACCAATGTCGGACCGGTCATTCAAGCCTACTTGCGCCGCAGCGAGCATGATCTTCGCGCCTTGTCATCTGCTCGCATTAATGTTCGGCTCGTGAAGGGGGCCTACAAGGAGCCTGCCCGGATCGCTTTTCCAGAGCGGAGCGATGTAGACGCTAATTTGAAAAGGCTTATTCGCGCTAGGCTGGACAGCGGGGTCTATACAGCAATTGCTACGCATGACGAGACGATTATCGACTGGGTCAAAACGTATGTGCGGCGGCGCGGCATTCCGCGATCGGCATTCGAGTTCCAGATGCTTTATGGCATCCGAACGCCGCTTCAGCTATCGCTTGCGGAGCAAGGCTACACCGTCAGAAGCTATGTGCCTTACGGCACGATGTGGTACCCCTATTTTGTCAGGCGGTTAGCCGAGCGTCCGGCGAATGTCGGCTTCATCGTTCGCAGTCTGCTTAAACGCAACTAAAGCTGGCTCGTGCATTGGCATAATGAATGCGACTATCTACTGACCGGAGGTGCTCGCCGTGTCGTTGAACCGCACCGCTCAGCCCAAGCGGCCCATTACCGTTATCCCGGTGCCCTTTGATTGGGGCGCTAGCCGCCGCGGCGCCGCTGAAGGCCCGCAAGCCATCATTTTATCCGGACTCGAACGCAAGCTCCAACAGCTGGGCTTTTCCTGCACAATCGAATCCTCCCGCTACTTGCCGGATGTGCTCGCCGACATTCGCAGTTCATCCAATATGCGCCACTGGGGAAAAACGTTATCGACCGTTGAAGCGCTCGCCCATAAGACAGCGCAAGCCGTCGCTGCCGGTCAGTTCCCGCTTGTGCTCGGCGGCGACCACAGCATTGCCATCGGGTCGATTGCAGGGGCTGCTCAAGGGCGTCAACGGCTTGGCGTCCTGTGGATCGATGCGCATGGCGATTTGAATACGCCCGATACGACGCCATCAGGCAACATTCACGGCATGTCGCTCGCCTGCTGCCTCGGGCACGGGGACAGCCGATTCGTTGCCGTCAGCGGCCAGCAGCCTAAAGTCGAGCCAGACCGGGTCGTGCTCGTCGGCGCTCGCCAGCTTGATCCCGGTGAACGGGAACTGATCCGCGCGCTTGGCATCACTTGCTTCACCATGCACGATATTGATCGATACGGGATGGCGAACGTGATGGAAAAGGCGATCCGTATCGTATCCGATGGCACGGACGGCGTCCACCTTAGCTTCGATATCGACTCCGTAGATCCCGGCGAAGCCCCCGGCACCGGAACGAGAGTACGAGGCGGTTTCCAATATCGCGAGGTTCATCTCGCCATGGAGATGCTCGCCGAGGCCTCGATCATTACGTCTGCCGATATCGTCGAGGTGAATCCGCTGCTGGACAACGGCTATCGAACCGCCAGACTCGCTGTCGAGCTGATCGCCTCGCTGTTTGGGGAGCGCATTTTGTAAACCGATTAGGACCGGATTGGACTCAAAACAGCCACGACAGCGGAAGCGCAAGCATTGCCGTCACAATTGCCGTCAGCGCCATCGCGAAGCCGCTTATGCCGCCCTGCTGCTCCGAATCGGCCAGCAAGCGCGCCGTGCCGATCCCATGCGATGCGGTGCCAACCCCTGCCCCGATCGCGGCATCCTGCCGGAAGCCGCACACGCGCAGCACCCACGGGCCTGCTACGCTGCCAAACAATCCGGTCAAAACCGTCAGCACAGCGGCAAGCTCCGGCTTTCCTCCGATCATGCGCGCAACCTCGATGGCAACCGGTGAGGTGGCCGATTTGGGCAGCGCCGTCAGCAGCAACGTATGCGAGGCCCCCGTCCACATGAAGATCAATCCGTTAAGAATTAGTCCACCTACGCTGCCAACGAGCGTCCCGATCGCAACAGGAATCAGCTGCTTGCGGAACCGAAGCATCTGTTTGTATAAAGGCACGGCTAGCGCAACGGTCGCAGGTCCGAGGAAAAAGGTAATGACCGTTCCGCCTTGGTTATAGCTGTCATACGGAATCCGGAACAGCAGCAGGATGCCGATCAGAGCGATTGAAGTAACGAGCAGCGGGTGCGCCCAGCTTCTTTTTCCTTTGAGCCAGATCGCACAGCCATAGAGCCCTATCGTTAACGACACGCCAAATACGGGATTATTGAGAAAGTCCGTGTTCATCGCGCACCTCCTTTCCTCGCGCGGAGCGTGCCGACTTATCGTGCTCAACCGCCCCGGCCTGCGGCGAAAGCAATCGAACGACAACGGCTGTAACCAGCATTGTAGCCATCGTGCCTAGCACGACACTGAGCGCAACCGATAGCCACGCCTCCTGCAGCTGATGAGCGAACACCGTCACCCCCGCGATCAGCGGCGCAAAAAACAGCATCATATGTTTCGTGAAAAACGATGCCGTTTCTTCCACCCACTCCAGCTTGACAAGTTTCGTGAGCAGGGCTGCCAGCAGAAGCAGCATCCCGAGCACGTTGGAAGGGAGCGGCACACCTGCCCCCTCGTGAAGCAGCAACCCTACTCCGTTAAACACCAGTAAAAGAATTAATCCTCGCATTAGCGGCACCTCATTCTGCGAACATGTTAAGAAATTATTTTTGGTAAAGCGTGTATATCCAAGCCAATGTTGGCAATCATAATATTATCGGCGTCGAGAGATGCCGTAGACAACCGCGGAGAAGACTTACGTTTCCCCATAAGCTCTTCGTCCGGTTTCTCCTCTCCCATGAAAGAGCGTCCCGAAAGGGGCGCTCGATTTTTTTCTATTCAGTTATTAACATTTTAATGATTAGCGTGTTGATTTCACAAGAAGGAAAAAGGTCCAGTCGATTTTGAATTACCCTATAACCTTGTTATCAAAGAAATATCGGATGAAAGCGGGCACTATTATTATGGAACATATGCTGAATTAGATGGATGTCAATCAACCGGCGACACAATCCAGGCATTATTTAGATGGGTTAAAAGAAGCGCTTGCGGGATGGATTGCAGTAAAGCTAGATCACGCTAATCCGATTCCTGAACCGAATGAAGGGTACAATGGGAAAATCCTACTTCCATTGCCCAAATCGCTTCACCAACAGCTCGCAGTAAAAGCTGATTTAGAAGGTGTCTCTCTGAATCAGTATCTTGTATTTAAATTAAGCAACTGAAAAAGCCCCGTCACCTCCACGGTAACGGGTTCCTTTTTGAGGTGCAAAAGGTTTTAATGACAATGGGTTTTAATGTTCATTGTTAATCAGTTTATCCTTTTGTCCGTATCACAACAAGCACTTTATGACTCTGCTTAAAGCAGCATTCCAAGGTCTTGCTTCAATCAATTCCATTCCATTCCTCTTACAGGTGTCTGCTATCCAATTTCCATACGCAATACTTACTTCAGCCCTACCATGTTGTAATTCGCCACCTTCTCTTGCTAAATAATTCTGCACGATTTGATTTTTATCTGCTTCATGTACAAATATTGATTTCACCTGCGGGTTATCGAAAGATAATGTAAATTCGGGGTAGATAAAATCGCCTTCAATAATGATAGGCAATTTATCTTCAATATGCCTGTTTACAAGCTCTTTTAATACTGGAATCATTTCTTTGCTGACATCAATTAGCCAGTTTAACGTGCCGTCAACCCCAACGTATTTCCCATCTATATCAGAATCCCAATAATGAATTGCAGGGAATTGCTCCTTTGTTGTAACTGTTTTTACGGATAGGTGAACATCATCTACTTCCAAGACATTCACCCCATAAAATCGAGCAATCTCATAAGCAATGCTTGATTTACCTATTCCCGATGCTCCACCAATAAATAAAACTGTCCAGTTTCTATCATTATTCATTTTGCCCACCCCATTTATTTTTTACATCAACTTCAAAACGGCACAGAGAGAACACAACCAAGAGAGTCCAACAGTATGTGATGCTCTCTTTTTGTTTCGTTACATAGTATTATAGAATATCTTTAATTCAAAATTGTTTATCTGCGATTCCCAATCGCTGTGCAAGAGTAGGCCGTTCTTTCCCCCTATTACGATATAGCTAAACAAAAGTTATAGAATGCCCTTCGAATGGTCAAGGTGTATTTGAGCGTATCTCGCATTAAAATTCGCATAGAGATAACTTTTACCATCCCACAGACCTTTGCACCCGAAAACGGAACCCGTTACTCCACGAGCTGACGGGTTTTTCGCATTTTCTGATTCCACTTTTATCTTTTCCATTATACAATGCAAAATAGAGTCGGATGCTACTATAAGGAGAAAGAGGAATTAATATGAAAAAAGCATTACTCATCTATCTAATGTTAGGTACTATCCTTACAGGATGTACCGTTGAGTCGAATCCTTCCACTGCTACTTTGAAAGAAACGAATAAACAATCTGCCGAATCGAACACCACTGCCTCTGAAAGCAAAGTGGATTGGGCTGCACAAATCAATGAAGTCAGCGGTTCAACAGATCTAACTGAAACTGAAAAGGCAGACAGGATTGAAGGTGTGGCCAGGAAATATGCGAAGACTGTTTCCGAGACTGAATTACAAGAATTCGAGACTTATGTACTGAGTGAACATAAAAATAAAAGATATCTCAAAGATATTAAAAATGACCAGTACATGCTCACCAATATATTCAAGTCCGTAGTCATTGAAAAGCATTACGAAGATTCTGAACAGTTGCCCATTGATAAATTTGCATTAGATTTCTACCAGAACACCAAATACACTTATCGCGGTGAAGATGCGGTAAATAGCGATTCCGTGAAATCAAATGAACAACAAATGAATAAAGCACTGGAACAGATTAAATAACAAGAGAAGCCGCGCCAGCAACCACTAGCGGGGCTTTTGTGAACGAACGATGCAAGTTATGGCTGCACCACTTTGCCATGTCGATCAAACAAGCCCGCTTCGCGGACAGCGGGATGACTAGTTTTTTTGACAAACCGCTCATCATTCATAGATAATACATGGAGATATTCTATAGAAGCCACAAGGCATAGGAGACGACCATGATTGAAGTAAAGACATCGAAATTGAACGATGGAGAAGAATTGAACCGCGGCGTTTTTGCAACCTGCGATATTGCCAAAGATACATTATTTCATGTAGCGCCAGTCATTCCTTATGAGAATGAAGAACATGAGCATGTAGAGAAAACCATATTAGCTGACTATGTGTTCCAGTATGGCGCTAATCATACGGCCATTCTGCTCGGCTATGGCAGCCTGCTCAACCATTCGTACACGCCGAACGCTACTTACCAGTTAAATTTCGAGAACCTCACCGTAGATTTTTATGCGTACACCGATATCAAAGCTGGCGACGAGATTTTGATTAACTACAACGGCGAAGAAGATTGCGACGATCCGCTGTGGTTCGACATCAAAACTGAAGAGAAAAGCTAGAATGAAACAGCCGTAGCCACGAGCCTCAGAGTATAAGGAATCACTCTTCCCCCAATTGAACAGGGGTTTTCTTAATACAACAACGATCCCCGCCTGGCCATTGTGGCTAAGCGGGGATCGTTGTTGTTTATGTGCTGCTTTATTACGTACTCTTACCTTGTGATCGCGTACACGCTTACTACAAAGTTCGCTGTTGCGCCATTTGGCTTTGCAATGTAAAGAGATCTGTTTGCGTAAACATCTGTATACTTACCGTTTACTACGTTAGTAAAAATAGTTGGATCGCTGCCGCCGCTTACATCTTGCGCTACAGTGAAACTAATCGTATTCGGGTCATCACTTCCAAAAGACGATATTTCCCACTGAAAATTGATTGTGTTGGGCGGAAGCGTATCCGTTGAGAAGTTCCCGCTGGAACGGCTTGACTGACCCGCTTGGGGGGTTGGTGAAGAAGTAACGCTAGAAATAAGGATTTTACTTGACAAATAATTTCATTCCTTCCATTTGTGTGATGTCTTACAATAACATGTATATGGACAAATTAATAAAATATGACTCCATCCGTGCTGATAAACAGGCTCGTCGATGGGCTCGCCGTTAAAGACTGAAATGCAAACGGACTCCAGTGATTCTATTCCCCGCATTCTGCCCCTTTCCTATGCAATATCAGCAACAAACTTCTGTTTTGCCGCCCAATAGCGGCTCCACGGTCCGTTAGGCTAGTCAGCTTGCACGAGCATCTCTAATTGTCCATTTGGTTTGACCGATTTAATCGTAATCTCTGCTTCCCCACTGAATCCGTCCTCCATATACCCAAATATGGTTTCCTGTTGCTTCACGCCTTGTGCATCATATTGAAGAGTAACAGCGCCCTCCCCGAAATATTTGGGATATACTTGCAGCTTCACTTTCGCGCCTCCAGCTACTTCAGCAGTGATTGAACCCTGCGGATATTCAACCTTCAGGTTCGTTAAGCTATGATCAAGATGATTATGGATCGTGATGCCAATGCCTTCCTCTTCACCACCTACTATCAGAACCAAAGCAATAATAGACACCACAATTAGAGTAACTAAAAAATATATTGCTTTCCTCATCTCAACCCCCCTTTCCAGCTTTCTTCCCTCAACGAGTCACAAATCCATTTAGTTTCCTCTGCTCTGCCCTGTCCTTCCCAGCACGCCAACTCCCCTCCCCAAATCTTTCAGCCCGCGTTCAGCCCAGCTTCAAGCCCAATTCAGACACTGATGCCACAATAGCTTCATCACAACGAACGTTGAAGCGAGGTCATGAGATTGAAGAAGCTTACCCGTAAAAAGAAAATTTGGCTGGGCGTCACGCTGACAGCCGTCCTCATCATTGGCTCTGTGCTGTATAAGCTCGCCGACCGCTATCTTATTGAGCATGTGGAGGTGCGATTGAGCGCGCCTACCTCCGCTTCACAGGGGACAACGGCAACCGCCGTCAATGCGAAATACGACGATTCGAATTACGAGAGCGACAATGCTTCGATCCATGTTGATCAAGTCGTTAAGGGCTCGGGCGAGGATCAAATCACCTATTACGTGGCTGACGTGACGCTGCGCAACGGCGCAACCTTGCAATCTGCATTAGCCAAAAATGCGTTCGGCCGCAACATTACCGAAAATACATCGACGATCGCAAGCAACAACAATGCCGTACTCGCCATTAATGGCGACTATTACGGCTTCCGCAGCGACGGCGTCGTTATTCGCAACGGCACGGTATTTCGGGACGAGCCTGCTCGGGATGGGCTAGCTCTATTCAAGGACGGCACGATGCTTTCCTATGACGAAACGCAGCTCTCTTCCTCAGAGCTGGTTGCGAAGGACGTAACGAATACGTTTTCCTTCGGCCCGATTCTATTGAAGGACGGCGCCGTGCCGAGCGATTTTAGCCATGTCGAGATCGATACGAACTTCGGCAACCACTCCATCCAGGGGGCGAACCCGCGAACGGGCATTGGCATGATTAGCCCTAACCATTATGTGCTCGTCGTCGTCGATGGCCGCAGCTCGGAGAGCCGGGGCATGACGTTGTCCGAGTTTGCACAACTGTTCAAGGAGCTTGGCTGTACGGATGCGTACAACTTGGACGGCGGCGGCTCTTCCACGATGTACTTTATGGGAAAGGTTGTGAACAACCCCCAAGGCAGAGGCAATGAACGAGGCGTGAGCGACATTATTTATGTGGGGGCTTAACCCGTCAGGAGGCGACCAACGATGACTGTACTTATTCCATCCTATGAGCCTGATAACCGGCTGCTGGAGCTGATCCTTCAGCTAAAGGCGACAGGCAACCACGATATCATCGTCGTGGATGACGGCAGCGGGGAGCGGTATCACGACATTTTTGAACAAACGGCCCGATACGGCTGCAAAGTGTTGACCCACGCCATCAATCTCGGGAAAGGCCGCGCGCTGAAAACCGGTTTTCAATACATGCTGGAGCACGGCCAGCACGACTCGATCATCTGTGCGGACAGCGATGGCCAGCATCTCCCCGACGATATTATGCGGATCGCAAAAGCCGTCGAGGCGCATCCTTGCCAGATCGTATTAGGCAGCAGACGCTTCACCGGCAAAGTGCCGCTGCGCAGCCGATTCGGCAATACCGCTACGCGCATGGTATATGGCTTCACAACTGGCACATCGCTGCATGACACGCAGACGGGATTGCGCGGCTATTCGCCTGAAATGCTGGAGTGGCTATGCCGCGTGCCTGGCGATCGATTCGAGTACGAGATGAACATGCTGCTGGACGCGCAATCCGAAGGGTACCATTTGCTCGAAGTGCCGATTGACACGGTTTATCTCGACGATAACAAATCGTCTCATTTTCGGCCGATTGCCGATTCAATGAGCGTCTATATGCCGATCGTGAAATTCAGCTGCTCATCGCTGTTCGCTGCGTTAGTGGATTACCTGCTTTTATTTCTCGTGCATGTGCTCACTTCGAGCCTGCTGCTGTCAGTCGTCGCGGCCCGGGTAAGCAGCTCGATTATCAATTATTCGATGAATCGCAAATTCGTGTTCGCTTCAGGTTCCGAATCGAAGGTGCAGCGCTCGCTGCCCCGCTATTTTTCGCTGGTGCTTCTCATTCTAGCGCTTAATTATGGTCTGCTGTATACGCTTCACGACCGATTATCGATTGCTTTGCTGCCAGCCAAGCTGCTAACAGAGGGCGTGCTGTTCGTTCTAAGCTACTGGGCGCAGCGCAAATTCGTCTACTAGTTTACTTAGCGCCGCAGCTTAGCTTCAGCGTCCTACTCGTGCTTGTCGCAGTCGGAACAACCCGATTGCGACACATAGCCATGCGCCGCTTGCCATATACGCTCCAGCCACGTCGCTCGGGTAATGGACGCCTACATAAATACGGCTGAACCCGATCAGCAGCACGAGCAAGGTTCCTGCTCCCGCCAATATCGCACGTGAGCCTCTGAGCGTCATATGCTTCCATAACAAATAGGCCAACACGCCATACAGCGTAAATGCGGCCATCGAGTGCCCGCTAGGAAAGCTGTACCCGACAGCTTCGACTAGCCTCCCCGCCATTGGCCTCGTCCGTTGGAATAGCTGCTTGAGGATGGTATTCAACCACGCGGACCCGCCGTTGACGACGATAAAAAACAGCAGCTCGATCCGGTACCGCAGCAATGCCAACACAATTAACGCAACGATCCCAATGCCGACGACAGGCCAGCTGTCGCCCAGATGCGTGATCCCTTTCATGATCGTTGACAGCAGCGGGGTTTCCAGCTTTCGCGCAAACGTCATCACCCGCTCATCGAAGGATTGAATCCATGCCCCTTCTTCTCGAACTTTGCTCGCGATGCCGCCGAATCCGATTAAGAAGAGCAAGGCAATGCCAAATGGCAGCCATTTTTCTCGGATGCGAACATGCGGTTTTGCCTGCATGCCATTTCCCCCTCCTCTGTTTCGTTTATTATTGCCACTTCAATCCATAACCTTGCAATAAATGACACGATTTCCCTCAACCCAAAAACAAAAAAGCCGATGCCAGTGCGAATTCGCATGACCATCAGCTTCTGTGGCATAACTCGTTATCCATTTAACGCCGTGTATATAGCTCTCTTGTATTACGAAGCAATACCGACGCAGCCTCTGCCACTGGCACTCCCTTGAGCAAAGCGATCTCCCGCACGACATCCGCTACCATCACTGGCGCCGTCGCCATCCCTTGAAACGGCCCTTCGAACGGCCATGGGCCATCCGTCTCCGCCATCATCAGCTCAAGCGGATAAACGCGAACAAGCTCGCGGATCTCCTCTTCATAAAGCACATCGGGCGTAATCGAAATATAGCGCCCCGTCCGGATCATCCGATCGATCGTCTCCGCGTCTCCTTTGAACCAATGAAAATGAGCGCGGCGCACCTGATGCTTGTCTAGAAGCTCACAGGCTTTGGCCGCGTCCTCATAAACGGCATGCAGCACGAGGGTACGGTCAAGCTCTGCCGCTAGTGCAGCGAACTGCTCCAGCATTTGCAGATAAGGCGTTTCATCGAATGCATGTCCGGCCGCCTCGCGCTCGGTTCGCGTATAATACGGAAGACCGACCTCCCCAATTGCAAATCGTTCTCCCGCTTGGTGCCGTTCCCGAATCCAAGCGATCAGCTGCATAAGCTCGTCGTCGCTCGGCGCTGGCTGCTCCGGATGGAACCCATACGCAGGAATAACAAACTCGGGAGCACGGAGCGCAAACGCATGATTCGCTTGGCTGGATGCCAAATGCATGGATACGGCTACCAGCCCTTCGCAGCCCGCTTCCCGAGCTTCAGCTGCCATCCGCTCGCGCTGCTCGTCCTCATAACGGTCCCAATGAATATGGGCATCCATCCAGCTCCAGTTCGGTTTTGCCTGTTGATTCATCTTCATACCTTGCGCCTCCCTAGCGGCTGTTCAGCTCATGCCATTGTCCAGCAAAGCGTAAATCTCGCTCTCCAGCTCATTGAATGCCGCGGTATTGCGAAGCGACGCCTCACGCGGGCGCGGGAATGGCACTTCAAACTCCCGAAGCACGACAGAAGGCGATACTGACAGTACAATGATGCGATCCGACAGGAAGACGGCCTCCTCAATGCTATGCGTGACAAACAAGACGGAGCGGCGAGAGGCTTCCCATAACGATAACAGCCATTGCTGCATTTGAATCCGTGTCAGCGCATCCAGCGAGCCGAACGGCTCGTCCAGGCACATCAGCCGCTGCGGCGACAACAATGCGCGGAGGAACGAGACACGCTGCTGCATGCCGCCCGACAGCACATGGGGATATGCTTTGGCATAGTCGGCCAAGCCTACGCGTGGCAGCCACTGCTGCACGAGCGACCGCGCCTCGTTTCGGTCAACGCCCGCAATCGTCAGCGCCAGCTCGATGTTCGCTTCAACGGTTTTCCATGGCAGCAATGACGCCTGCTGCGGCATATACGCAATACGCCCGCGTTTCCCGTCTCCTGCCTCTTGTCCTTCCAGCTCAATCGTTCCCGACGTTGGCTTCTCCAGCCCGCCGATGAGCCTGAACAACGTCGATTTTCCGCTCCCTGAAGGTCCGATGACTGAGACAAACTCGCCTTCTCGAACGGTCAACGAGACGTCGCCGATGACCGTTTTGGCTCGATTGCGGCTCCCGTATATCTTCTGCACATGCGCCAGACGAAGGACCGTTGACGATTGGCCGCTAGCCGAAGACGCCGATTGATCAGGAGCCGGATTTATTGCAATTCGGTCAAGCGTTCCCGTTTCCTTCGGACTCATGCGCGTTCCTCCTTCTTCGGCCGCCAACGGATCATCAGCCGTTCAATTAGCACGATAACGCTATACAGCGCCAGGCTAATCGCCACAATAATAATGACCGCCGCGAACACGCGCGGCGCCATGAAGCCTTTGCGCGACAGCTGCATGAAATAACCCAGGCCGCGATCCGCCCCGACCCATTCGGCTACGACCGCCGAGGTCATGCTGTAGGTTGCAGCGATCTTCAGCCCGCTGAACACATAAGGAATCGAATACGGCAGCTCTAGCGATGCGAACAGTCTCCACCTTCCTGCTCCCAGCATACGAAGATATTCCGCGAGCCTCGCATCTCTCTCCCGCAGTCCGGTCAGCATGCTTACCGCAACGGGGAAAAAGCACACGAGCGTAACGAGCACAATTTTGGGCGTCAGCCCGAAGCCAAACCAGAGCACAAGCAGCGGCGCGAGCACGATTATCGGGATATTCTGGGATAAAATGAGCAGCGGCGATATCGCTTCTCGCGCGCCCGGGATTAAATGCAGGAAAGCGGCCAGCACAATGCCAGCCGCTGCTCCTATCATAAATCCGATTAGCGCCAGCTGCAGCGTCGCGCTCGTATGGTCAAGCAGCCGAGGCGCGATGCTTGCCGCCTCATGCACGATGTCCGTCGGGGACGGCAGCTCCCAACGCTCGACTGCCCCTCCATCCACAACGAGCTGCCATACGATAACGATAAGCGCCAATACAATTGCGGGCGGAACGATTTTGCGCCAATTACTGGCCATCTGGATACTTCTCCAATAGCCGGCCCATCGAAGCGCCGCTGCCCGGATTATAATAAATTTTCACCTGCGAGATGACCGAAGGGCAGCCCAGCTCCGCCATCTCTTCGCTCATTTGCTGCACGACCGCTAACAGCTGGGCGAGATCGCCTTCCATCGTCGTCTCCAGCGGCGCAACCCGATACGGCACGCCTGCTGCTTTGATAATGTCAATCGCGCGGTCGACGTAAGGAATAACGCTCTCCCCGCCTGGCGTTGTCGGTAAAATTTGAATGCTTACAAGTGCGTTAGCCATCTGTCTCTCTCCTTCGTTTGCTATAATTTAAGGCAGCGGCAGGAAATCGTTCGTGAATGCCTTATCTGCTTCCAGCTTCTTCTCCATCAGCTTGTGGTCATACATCCAGTTCGCATAGTTTTCCCAAACGGCTTGTTTCTGCTCGCCCCAACGCGGCGCATCATCCGTATATTTCGGGCTCAGCCACTTCTGGCTCGCTTTCACCAGCTCCGCATTCAAATCCGGCTCCGCCTTAATGAGAATGTCCGCAGCCGCTTCCGGCTTATCGATTGCAAATTGATAGCCTGCTGCCGCGCCAGCTACGAACGCCTTGACGATATCCGGCTTGTCCGCAATCATTTTCTCGCTCGTTGCGAGCACCGGCGTATAGTAGTCCAGCTTGTCCGAATAATCGGTCAAATACATCATGTTCAGCTTCTCGCCTCGCAGCTCGGCTTCAACGCCTGTCCAAGCATAGTAGATCCATGCAAAGTCGATGTCGCGTTTCACTGACGTGAAGAAGTCAACATCGCCCGTGCTAACGATTTTCACCTTGGACACATCCGCCTTGTCTTCCTGCATAAGCGACCCGATCACTTCCTCCTCCACAGGAGAGCCCCAGCCGCCATAGGTTTTTCCTTCAAAATCTTTCGGCGTCTTAATGTTCTTCGCCACCGGCGATGCAAAGCCGGACGTATTATGCTGAATGACCGCAGCAATCGATACGAGCGGCACGCCTTGCGTGCGAGCCAGCGTGACCCCTTCTTGGTAGCTGACGCCGAATTCCGCTTCACCCGAAGCGACCATCGCATCTGCGCCCGCTTCGCCCGGCTGCACGATCGTCACGTCCAGCCCTTGCGCCTTGAAAAAGCCTTGGTCACGCGCGACATACAGTCCTGTATGGTTCGTGTTTGGCGTCCAGTCAAGCACAACCTTTACTTTCGTCAATGGCTTGTCCGCCGCAGCCGGCTCCGTCGACGGCTCCGTTTTATCCGCTTTGCCGCATGCCGCGAGCACAATTAGCAGTGCGATCATTGCCAGTCCCCATGTTCTTCTCCGCTTGCTGTTCACCATACTCATCCTTGCGCCACTCCTCTTATCTCTCGTATTGCGAATGCCATAACCTACTCTGGTAAGCTTCCGTCCCCACGGCATCAAAAAAGACGCCTTCCTGTGAGGAAGACGCCGTCGTCATGCAGATTTCGTGTCGCGACAAGTTTCCGCCGGCCCTCGCGGACAGCTTCCATCATCGCTCCATTGCCGATTCCTACGCTGGCATTATCCAGATCAGGTTATTGGGTCGAGACGTGAGGCGTCTCCTCTCAGCCGGCCAAATGTCCAGCTCCCCAGGCCTATTCGATTGTTCGCTGCCCTTCATTATAACAAAGGAGAGCTAGAAAAACTATACGATTTTTGTCGAAATTTGTTGTAACGTTCGTTTTTTAAGCACTTATCCGATTTATTCTGCCTGCTCCGGTCGTTTGACGTCACGAATCCACGCCAATACCGCCTCGTAATACGGTTCATCCTTATAATGCGCCGTATAAATGTCCTCAAATCCCGTAAGGTCCGTCCCCAATCCCTGCTCCACGATCCGTTTGTACCATGGCAGTATGGTGGACGCCAGCATGTTGCCCTTCTCATGCTTCAACGCTTCAGCAGATAATCCGCGCTGCTCAAAATGGCGAAGAATGCGCAAATAACCCGCTATAAAGTACTCGCCGAAATTATAGCCCGCCGGGTCGTTGCCCGCATAGGCGAACATCGATTTATTAATCGCCGTAAAGCCCGGTTTGCGCCGAATCGCCTCCAGCTGCAAATAAATATGATTGAATCCCGTCCCGATGAACGCTGACTTATCCTCCATTTGCTCATAAATGGCACGCTCAAGGATAACGGAGGACAGGAAGCCCGAGTTGATCGAAGCTCTCGCAATGAACGCATCCAAGCCTTCGCCGCTTTCTACCTGAGCGTTATCGTTCAGCACGTCAATGAATATGACCGAGCTGCTCCGATTCGTGTTAATCAAATGAAGGAGCGGCATGATCGTCATATCGTGGAAAAAATCGTCGTCGCCATGCAGCAGCATGTAGTCGCCTCGCGCCTCGTCCAGCAGCTTCACGATGTTGCGCTCCGCGCCGATGTTCTCTTCATTGCGCCAGTAACGCAGATTGCAGTTTGAGTGCTGGGCAGCGAACGTCTCGAGCACCTGCTGCGTGCCATCCGGCGAAGCGTTGTCAGACACGACGATTTCAATGAGCGTGCAGTCGCCTGTTTGCATGACGATCGAGTGCAGGCAGCGCAGCAAATCCGACGCCCGATTGTAGGTCGGAATACAGATCGACAATACCGGTCGCTCGCGCCTCCGCCGCATGACCGCCTCGATCTCTTCGGGCGTGCGTGCCGAAATCCAATCGGCAGCTTCCGTATCGAACATCTTGACGATTCGCGCCGGCGAGCCGACGGCTACGCAATAATCCGGCAGGCTGCGAGTTACGACGCTGTTCGCACCGATGACGGACCCTCTGCCAATTCGGATGCCGCCTCCTATAATGCAGTTAGCGCCTACCCAGGTTCCTTCGCCGATGATCGTCTCATCGTCCACGCGCGTAATGCCTTGCATAATGATCGGAATGCCAATTTGGCGGTATTCATGCTGCGTATCGGTTATATACGAATGATGGCCATAGATCGAAAAACGTTCGAGCACGATCCGATTTGCCGCGGATACCGAGACGCCAACGTTAAATTGGCAGCCGTCTCCCACGATAATTTTCGGGCGCTCACCCGTCACCTCGGTACAAATGTTGAACCACGCGCCCGTACGCATGAACACGCCGCTGCCGATCGACATTTCCGGCATCCCGTGCATTTGGGAGCCCGCTTCAATGACCGTGTTTTGCCCCAGATGGTAGAAGCCATGTGAATCAGTTGCAGCGTCGGTGGTGTCAGCCGTGTCGGCTGCCTCTACTGTTTCCGCTGTCTCAACTACATGTGCGGCAACATCAGTAGACGCACTTGCTTCCGGCTCCACTCCTGCGTCTATTTCAACAGATTTGTCAGTTCCCTCACTAAGCTGCTCATTCTGCGAACTATGCCCAGCATCATGGGAGCCGCTCATCACACATGCCCCGCTTTGTTACAAAATGACATAGGATACCCACGGATCCGTCGGGAATCGCCGAATCGCCGTGTCGCGGATCGGCAGCATTTCGAGCAGCGCCGAAGTCTCGCCAGGGAAAGAAGCGCAGTTCAGCTCGTCGAAGCAAATGATGGAGCCTTTGCCCATGCGGGGAAGGAACACTTCCAGCGCCTTCTTCGTCGGCTCATACAGGTCGAAGTCCAAGTACAGCAGCGCAATCAGCATATGCTTGTTCCGTTCCATATAAGCTTCGCTCGTTGCCATAAAATCGCCCTGTACAAGCTCTACATTCGGGATATGCGACAAATAGCGCTCCGCGTTATATTTCTCAACCGACAGCTCCAATTGCTCCAGCGTCTCGCCCTTCAGATCGCCTGCTTTAAACTCGTCGTCGGGCTCTCGATCCTCCTCAGCCACAGAGGGAAAGCCCGCAAAGGTATCGAAACCGATGATCTTGCGCGTATGGTTGGAAGGCTCATAAATGTTCGACAGCTGCGCCCATGTGAACAAGCCGCCGCCGTTAAATACGCCGCATTCAACGATGTTGCCGGTCGTGTTCAGCACATGCTTGAATATTTCGTAGCGGCACAAAAATTTTGCCAAACTCCGTTTCGTTGCGAAACGCGGAAATGCCTCCAGCTTGTTGAACACCGACAGCTGCGATTGCTCGAACGTCTCCTCCGTCAGCCGATATGCTTCAAAGTCCGAGGGCCGATGATGCTTGCTGATCATCCCCATCGGTTTATAAGAATCCGTCATAGCCCGTCGCACACTCCCCTCATCATTTGGTGAAACCGATCATAATGAAAGCCCGATCGCTCGAGCAAATACGAATGGCTGCCGACTTCCCGGCAAAAAGCGTCCGGCAGGCCGAACCGCCTCAACACGGCGGCAGCGCCGCTTTCGGCCAGCACCTCCGCCGCTGCGCTCCCTAAGCCGCCGATCACGCTGTGCTCCTCAACGGTGATGATTGGCATCCCTCGCTTCGCATAGCGCAGCACCACATCCTCAGGAAACGGCTTCACCGTCGGGACGCTGACCAGCGCCGCCTCGATCGGCCTCGCTTCCTCACGCAGGCGGAGCACCCAATCCTTCGCACGGGCGAGCGCCGTGCCCGATGCGAACACAACCGCTTGGGCGCCGGAAATGAGCTCAATCGCCTCGCCTAGCGCAAGCCGCGTTGCAGCGTCGTGCACGCGCGGCTCGCCTGATTTGCCAAGTCGAATATACATAGGACCCGGATGCTCGAAGCTCGCTTGCGTCAGCTCCCGCGCCTCGATATCATCGCCAGGACAGCATACCGTCATGTTGGGCAGCGAGCGCATAAGCGAGACATCCTCCAGCCCATGATGCGTCGGCCCTTGGCCGCCGTAGGCGAAGCCTGCGCCGACTCCGATCAAGCGCACAGGCGCATTCATATAAGCCGCATCGATGCGAACTTGCTCGTAGGCTCGCATCGTTACGAATGGTATGATGCTGTATACGTATGCAACATGACCGGATAACGCCAATCCCGCCGCCATGCCGACGGCGTTTTGCTCCGCAATGCCCGCATTAAGCAGCCGATCTGGGAAACGGTCACGGAACGGCTCCCATACGGAAAAGCCGAGATCCGGCGTAATCACGACGATGCGCGGGTCCGTCTCCGCCCGCTGCAGCAGCTCACGAACGAATGCGTTTCTCATTCGGCTTCCCCCTTGCCGCCCAGCTGCAGCAGCGCCGCTTCCCATTGCGCCTTGCTTGGCGACTTGTAATGCCACTCCAGCGTATCCGCCATAAAATCGACGCCGAAGCCTTTGACCGTCCGCGCCAGCACTGCCGCGGGCTTGCCGCTTAAGCTTGGTGCATCAAGCGCCGCTGTCAGCTTTGTTAGGTCATGGCCATCCGTCTCGACGACCTCCCAGCCGAACGCGCGCCACTTGTCGCTCAGCGCAGCAAGCGGCGACAGCTCATCCGTGCGGCCGAAACCCTGCCAGCCGTTGCAATCGACAATAACGCGCAATCCGCGCAGCTGCTGCGAGGAGGCGACAAGCGCCGCTTCCCAGATCGCCCCTTCGTTGCACTCGCCATCTCCAAGCACGACGAACGTCCGGCTGTCGCGGCCCGCCAAGCGATCCGCCAATGCAAAGCCTGCTCCTATCGATAAGCCGTGTCCGAGCGAGCCAGCCGAAGCATCAATGCCCGGCACTGACTTGCGATCGAGATGGCCAGGCAACCGCCCGCCGTCTATCGCGTATCCTTCCAACACTTGGCGCGAGAAAAACCCGCGTTCAGCTAATGCGGCGTATAGAGCAGTCGAGGCATGCGCTTTGGAGAAAACCAGCTTATCGCGACGCGGATCATCCGGCCGGGCAGCGTCAACGCGAAGCACGTGAAAATAAAGCGCAAGCAGGATATCCGCCACCGACAAGGCCGCGCCAACATGCGACGATTGGGAGCGATAAGCCATCGTCACAATCGTTCGTTTCACCGTTAGTCTGCGTTCTTGCTCGATTCGCGCTACATATGCCGCAACCGTCCGCTCGATCCCGTCCTCTAGCGTTACAGCCGGCTTCCAGCCCGTCGCGCCGGTCAGCTTCCCAATGTCCGCTTCCAGCAGCATCACTTGGTCTTCGCGGTAGGGTACAGCGCCGAGCCGCAGCGGCGGCGGCTCCAGCCTCCCGCCTGCAATTGCGCGCGGCAATCGGCATGCCACCGCCTGCCGCACGAGCGCTGCAATGTCGCGGATCGGGCGGCTCGCGCCAGAGCCCAAATTGTAGACTCCGCCAACGCCAGCAACCATGCCGTTGCCGCTATCGCTGCCGGATGCCTGCCATCGCTGAATTTCCGGCATTTCCGCTAGTGCTGATGCTGCCGCCCCCTCCGATACGCCGCGTTCCGCCAGCGCAACGAACGCCGCAGCCGCATCCTCTACGTACAAATAATCCCACCGCTGTTCGCCTGCCGTTAGCGCCGGACTCGCGCCTGCCATCAACTGCCGGACAAGGCCGGGAATGAGCCATCCGACGCCATCCTCCGGCCCGTAAACGCTAAAGACGCGAACCCAGCTTCCGCTCATGCCTAAGCTGGACGCTTCCGCCAAAGCTTGCCTGCCTGCGGCAAGCTTTGCTCGCCCATAAGCCGTCGTCGGCGCTTCGTCTGCCGTCTCGTCGGCTCGCCCCGCAAGCCGCCCATACTCGGCTTGCGACCCCGCCCCGATCCAATTCGCGCAGCCAAGCTTGCCGGCTAGCCGCACCGTTTCAACCGCCGCCGCGACATTATGATGCTGCGCCGCATCATTGCGGGCCTCGCCCGCGACACCAGCCCACCCCAAATGCAGCCATGCCGCAAACGCCGCCCCTTCCGCAGCCGCCTCTTCCAGCCGGCACGCCCATTCCGAAACCTCCATCAAATCGCCTTCCACCAGGCGCAGCCGTTCATGCTGCGGCAATCGGCTTGCAGCTGAGCCGGGGCGAATGACGGCATAAACATGCCAGCCTCTCTCGAGGAGCTGGCGGCATACCGCCGCGCCGATGAATCCAGCAGCGCCGGTCACGACTGCGGCAGGCGACGCGCTTGCGTTATGCATCTGTTCCTCTTCCATGGCGCGTCTCCTCATTTCAATAGCTCAAGCATCGAGACGATCCGCTGCGGCGCATTCGGCTGCTTCCTCACAGCCTCTTGAATTTCCGCCATGTAGCCGTAGCTGAAAACGATCAACGTGTCGACCGGCTGTTCGGCTAGTCGCGCAATGTCGACGACGGGGACCTGCGATTTGGGCGCTAGTCTTCCGTGCAGCGCTTTATTGGCGTCGCATACATATGCGATCTGCCCGGCGGTCGACATAGCAGCCAGCGTCATAACGCCGCGACCTCCTCCTCCATAGCCCGCTACCTTGCGCCCAGCAGCGGATTCCGCAGCAACGAATGCATCCAGCGCCGCAATTCCGCTGTCGAGCTCCGTCTGAAAGCCGCTATAATCGATCGTTGTCCCGATTCGATCCGCCTCCGCTCTCCCATCCGGAACATGGGCAGCGTCCATTGGCGCAGCGACGATGAGCAGCGAATTTCCGCGACGCTGCGACGCAGGCAGCAGCTCTGAGGTCAGCATGCGAAATCCGCATCGCCCCAAAGCGCCCTTGAGCGTTTCCTTCGTCCAATAGGTGTAATGCTCGTGCTCAAACAAGCAATATTCGCGGCGCTCCACGATTTGATCCAGATCATGCACCTCCAGCACGAGCAAGCCTCGGCCGGGATGCAGCGTCTGGCGCGCCGCCTCAAGCATGCCCGACGGATCGGGCAAATGATCGAACGTGTAGGTCAGAAGCAGCACATCCGCACTGCGGAAAGCCTCAGGCAAGAGCGCTGCCGTTGCCGGCTCGAACAACGCCTCCATCACCGGAATGCCTCGCGCCCTGCTTGCTTGGCATAGCGACGCCGACGGCTCCACCCCGTACACGCGAGCCCCGGCCCGTTCAAAGCTTTTGAGCTGGACGCCGTCGCCCGACCCGATCTCAACGACGGAAAACCCGGGCTTCAAGCCATAACGGTCACGCACCGCCACCGCCAGCCGCTCCATAAACAGCGATGCGAACGCCGATTGGCCAACGGTATACCCGTAGTCGATGTAATAGGGAGACAAGTCCCGCATGCCGACCGTTTGCGATACGCCGCATGCCTCGCAAACGTACACGTCAATATCGGCGAGAAATGGCTTTCCGGCATGCGCGGGCGGATGCAGCTCCTCTGTCAGCGGCATGTCAGGCAGATGAACCCATCGGTGAAGCGGCCCGCCGCCGCAAACGCGGCATCGCGCCGCTCCCCCTTGCTGCATTTCATCCCGCTTAGCGTCACGATGCGGCCCGTCTCCAGCCTCACGCTCCTTGCTCATCCGTTGCATCCACCTCCTGAACCGGCTGCCGGGCTGCCAGGGCCTGCTCATACGCTTGAATTTGGCGATCCGTCACCGCTCGCATGGAAGCGCCCTTCCGCCACTGCTGATACCATTCCCCGGTTTTCTCAACCGCCTCCTGCGTGCTCCACACCGGCTGCCAGCCTAGCCGCGAATGCGCTTTGCTGCTATCGATGCGCAGCATCGCTGCCTCATACGGACCTTCCGAATCGCTCGAAACGATAGGCCCGGACGCTCCCACCCAGCCGCTTATCCGATGCGCAAGCTCGCCTACCGTCATCTCTTGCCCTGCCTCAGGGCCGAAATTCCAGGCTTCCGCCAGCGTATCGTCCCCTGCTCCTGCTGCATCAAACAGCCTCTCCGCCAGCATCATATAGCCCGAAAGCGGCTCAAGCACATGCTGCCACGGGCGGACCGCATCGGGATTGCGGAGCAGGGGAGCCCAGCCATGCTGTGCAGCGCGAACGCAATCGGGAACGATGCGATCGATCGCGAAGTCCCCTCCGCCAATGACATTGCCGGCGCGGACTGTCGCAACCGCTAGCGCCCTTTGCCCGCTTCCTGCTTGCCTAGCTTGAAAATAGGAATGACGATACGCGTCAACGATGAGCTCCGCGCTTGCTTTGCTCGCCGAATAGGGGTCCCGGCCGCCTAATCGGTCGGTTTCCTTCAGCACATGGCCGTGCGCTTGCTCCTGCTTCGTATTGGCATAACATTTGTCTGAGGTCGCAATAATGACCGAGCGTACGGAGGGCGCGGAACGTATCGCATTTAGCACGTTCGCAGTGCCTACGACATTGACGGCAATCGTCTCGATCGGCTCCGCATACGAACGTCTGACAAGCGGCTGCGCAGCCAGATGAAAGACGATCTCCGGCTTAGCTGCCAATACCGTTTGCAGCAGTTTTCCTTCGTCCCTGATGTCGCCGCGCACCCAAGCCGTGTCATGCTCCAAGCCGCACAGTCGATACATCGACGGCGCAGACGGCAAATCATTGCTGTATCCGATCACCTCAGCTCCGAGCCTGCGCAGCCACAACACCAACCATGTCCCCTTGAAGCCAGAATGCCCTGTAATCAACACGCGTTTTCCTTGCCAAAACCGATGACCGCCGCTCACCCTGCCGTCCTCCCTGCTCATCCATCGTATCCTGCATCATCCTGTATCCCGCTTCCCCATGCAATCAGCTGCCCGCCACCGTCAGATCGAGTCCCGGTTCCAGATTTTCCAAGGCGCTCCGCCCGTTCGCCAACGCTCCTCCAGAAGCGCTTTATCCCGCATCGTATCCATCGATTGCCAGAAGCCCGTATGCCGATAAGCTTTCAGCTCGCCTGCGTCCGCCAACCGCTCCAGCGGTTCTCGCTCCAGCATCGTGTCGTCGCCGTCAATATGCGCGAGCATGTCGGGCTCCAGCACGAAAAATCCGCCGCTTACCCAGTGCCCATCCCCGCGCGGCTTCTCCGCGAACGTCGCGACTGACTGGTCCTCATTCATAATGAGCGTTCCGAACCGTCCGACTGGCTGGACCGCAGTGACCGTCGCCAGCTTTCCATGCGCGCGGTGGTAATGGAGCAATTGCTGCAAATTGAGATCCGTCAACCCATCGCCATAGGTCAGCATGAAGGTCTCGTCTTCCAAATAAGGCGCAATGCGCTTCAGCCGCCCGCCGGTCATCGTATCCATGCCCGTATCCACCAACGTGACGCGCCACGGCTCCGCTTGATGGCGGTGAATTTTTTTCACCGAACGCTCGCTGTTGCGAAAATCATAGGTGACATCGGATTCATGCAGCAGATAATGGTCAAAATACTCTTTGACCACGTACCCTTTGTACCCGAGGCAGACGATGAAGTCATTAAAGCCGTGATGCGCATAAATTTTCATAATATGCCACAGGATCGGGCGTCCGCCGATCTCGATCATCGGCTTTGGCCTCAGATGCGATTCCTCGCTTATGCGTGTACCTAACCCTCCGGCCAAAATAACGACCTTCATCCGTCAACGCCTCCGATCCGTTTCCTGCATACCGCGACGACATACATCGGTTCACCGCTCCGAAACGCATGGAATGGCAGCAGCTCGCTGCCCGTCTGCTCAATTCGCAGCCGCTCTTCCCGCTCCAGCGCCATGCCGTTCGTTTGCCGCAGCCAGCGCATAGCGGCGAATTGCGAATCGTCAATCCAGTTCTGGCCGTACAGCTCCTCCAACGTGAACATAGGCAGCAAATCTCCGATCAATTCGCTCGTTCGGTACTCGAACCGATGATGCGGATTAAACGGCTGCTCTTCAAAATAGTTCGAGGCATTCGTCACCGCGCGGTTGGGCGTCGAAACGATAAACAGCCCTCCCGGCTTCAGCACGCGGGCCGCTTCGCGAATCCAAGCCGCTCCTGACGCGACATGCTCGATCGTCTCGAAGGAAACGACCGCATCAAACGTTTCGCTCGCGAACGGCAGGCACAGCACATCCCCTTGCATGAACAGCATGCCCGGATGCCCATAGTCACGCTGCGCAAGCTCGACCGACTCCGGGTCGATATCGACGCCGGTGACCGAAGCCGCTCCCGCATCATGCAGCATTCGGGTGCCGTATCCCGCTCCGCATGCCGCATCAAGCACATGCAGTCCATGCACATATTCCGCAGCAGCCTCATACCGCACCATATGCTCATCGTACACATCGCGGAACTGCGATTTGACATCCGAATTCACAACAAGCCGCTCGCCGGTGAAAGCGACGTCGTTCTGTTCCTTCAATACCGCAGGCTGCGCCCGGTCATCCGCTGCTTCACCCGCCAATGCCGCTGGCAATTGCTCCCGCACCTCCGGCTCCTGCTCCTGCTTCTGCTCCGGCTGCCGATTGCTAGCGACTCGGTCTCCTCTGCTCCTGCTTCCGCTGCCTCCTCTGCCAACGCTTGGCTTAGCAGTTAGCGCAGGGGCCGCCATACGGTGCCCGTGAAGAAGGAAATAGGCCGCTTTCAGCACAAGCTGGTCAGCTCCCGCGCCAGCGCGCTCTACCGCTCGCTCCAGCCCCGCATCGTCCCGATCGTGCTCCGGCTCCACGGCATGCGTAATCCGAAGCTCGGATACGCCTGCCGCTGCAAGCATCGCTCCCGCTTTCTCGCTCGTGAGCCACGGTTTATCGTCCAGCGTCTCCCCGTCCGCAAGCCGATTCGCATACCGATAAAACTTCGCGTTCATAAATCCAGCCACGAGCCAGCCGCCCGGCCGCAGCTTGCGAATCATGCGCGTAAGCTGTGTCGGCACCGCCGTATACGCATGGGCTTCTCCTATGAGAATGACGTCCAGCGTCCCGTCCTCTATTAGCTGCCAGTCATCCGGGCGGCCGGAGCTGAACATCGTAACGCCGACCGCTTCCGCAATGCCTCTAGCCTGCTCGTTTCGCTCGGCGCCGAATAACACTGCGCTTGGGCAACGGTATTTCAGCGCCAGCAAAGTCCCGCCGCAGCCGCAGCCAACCTCCAGAACGCGCAGTCGCTCGCCGTCCGCCGTCTGATCCTTCACGACGTCCAGCAGGTCAACCCGAATCGTCGTCGCGATTGCTGGATCAAATCCCCATTTGCGCTTAAACAACTCGGTGTTCTCCGACAGCACCTGCTGGAACAGCGTCCGATCCGCGCTGAAGGAGACGCTGCCGTAATGATGAATAAACGTATCCCGGCACAGCAGCAGCTTATAGCCCGCCAGTCGCATCCGCAGGCAGAAATCGTCATCCTCGAAATTGCCGATGCCGAACTGCTCATCAAGCTCACCCACTTGCTCGTACGCTTCCCGTTTCATTAGGAGGCAATAGCCGATCAGCTTCACCCGCTCTTCCCACTTCGCAGGATCCGGGCGATTATGCGCCTCGGCGAACGCCTCCATCTCATCCATCGTCGCATAAGGCACCGGAATGCTCGTTAAATACGAAGCCGCGTTCGTAACCGGGCCGACCGCGCCGATATCCGTCGCGCTTAATAGCGCGGTTGTCAGCCCTTCCAGCCACGAAGGGGTTACGACCGTGTCGTTGTTAAGCAGCATAAGCAGATCGCCAGCGGCAGCGGCCAACCCTTGATTGCACGCGCGGGGGAATCCCGCATTGTCCGAATTGGCGATTAATCGAATATCCGGCTGTGCAGCGAGCCATTCCTGCGTGCCGTCCATTGAGCCGTTATCGACGACGATCAGCTCGTATCGACCCTCATCGGTCCGTTGGCGGATGCTGTCGATGCACTGCTTCGTGTAATCCAGCTTGTTATACGTAACCAGAATGATGCTCGTCAGCATATCGGATCTTCCTTGTCGGCGGGTTGCTGGACAACCTCCGGCACAGCGTCCAACCCGAGCGCTTGCTCCAGCTTGCGCTTGTTATCCAATAAGTTGGTGTCGTTAGGCAAATAAGCCAGCGCCTTCTCATTGTGCTCATATGCCTTCTCCAGCCCGCCCAATTTGGCATAGCAAATGCATAGCTGCACATGCGGCATCCACGTCCAGCAAACGAGATTCAACAATCCCATATGAAAAGCCGGCTTGGGCAGCGTAAGCGCCGTCTCATACCAATAGATCGCCGCTTCATACTGCTGCCTCTCCTCGAAACAGTAGCCAATCGAGCAGCAGAAATCCGCGCGCGGCTTGTCAAACTGCAGCCCGAGCAGCAGCGATCGCAGCTTCTCATCCATTCGTCCCAAATGATGATAGCTTTCCGCCAGCTTGCTATACGCAAGCATCAGGTCAGCCTGCGCATCGCCCGGCTGCCGTACGAACCGCTCATAATGGTCGGCTGCTTCCGCATGCATGCCTTGATCGACAAGCTCATTGGCATAATAGAACAGGTTCCGCCCTTCCAGCCTTTCCGCGTTATTCAGCAGCTTTTTTTCAAAGATCGCCATGTTCCTTGCCGAATGATCACCCATTCGCTTGTGGGAAATCGCCGCTTCCGATACGTAGATCTGGCCTTCCAGCACCTCCAGATATTCATGAATCGGGTTATGCCAGCGATAGCCCTTCTCCCGCCTGACGATCCGATTCCGCCTTGCGCCTGCCGCCGCATTGCCCTCCTGATCGAAGGCCAGATGGTACGACATGATGATGGAATCGATATCTGCGGGCATCTCCTCCTTGAGCGCTTTGAGCAGTTCGCGATCCTTCTCGAACACAATGTCATCTGCATCCAGCCACATAATGTGCGAGCACGTCGCTTGGGCGAATGAATAGTTGCGCGCTGCCGCAAAGTCGTCGATCCATTCAAAGTCAAAGATACGGTCGGTGTATCGCGCCGCAATCTCTTTCGTTCCGTCCGTCGAGCCCGTATCGATGATATTGATTTCATCTACAAGATCTGCCACCGAGTCAAGGCACCTCGCCAGCACCTCTTCCTCGTTCTTGACAATCATGCATAGGCTAATCGTAATCACAGGAGCCCTCCTTACGCGACATAGGTTGTGTCTATCGTATGCGCGCGGCCCCTGTTCGGTTTGGACACTTAGGTAACAATCCAACAAAAAAAAACATGCGCCCCTTGCGGGGCACATGTTTTGTGTGCTGCGAATGATTAAACTGTGGAGGAAGCTGTGCCGTAGAACGTTTCAGGACCGTTGCGCGCGCCTGTGAGGACAGCGAGCGGGCCGCCGGAAATAAATGCCGTGTAAACTGTTTCTTCTGCTGCTGGAGCGTTGAGGTCTTGTGCGTTGAAGCTGTAGAGCGCGTTGCCGTTCAATACGTTCAAAGCGATAGCCATTTCTGCCGTGTAAATCGTTGCGCCGCCTGTTACTCCACGAACGATTTCAACCGTGAATGTGTTGCCAAGTGCGCCGCCGCTGATACCGATCGTACCAGCCAGCGTAACAATCGGATTAGCGACGTTTCTCGTTTGCAAGCCAATGATGCCAAACAATTGTGGAGTTGTCGTCAAGCTGACGCCGATCGAGCCAGATGCATTCGCGTTCATGGAACTTCTCATATCCAAGAAAGTACCCATTGCGATTCACCTCCTGTGATTCAAGATACAATAGAATATGGCGACCGCAGCTGGTCCGATTGGACAACTTACATGGTAGATTTGCTTATTTTATTAATAGATTGGTTCGCTGCTGGGCTTCTGCTTCTTTGCCAGCTTTTGTTTGGCCTTGCGGCGCACCCCGATGACGAGCATGATGATCGGAATCACCAACTGGAAGATCAACACCATTCGCAGCGTAAAATGAAGCCCGATCGCCGTATGCACCGTCTGATTTCGCTCCCAGAACGATGCAACAAACATAAGAGTGCCTACGATAATTGCGCACACAGCGCGATTGCAGTGCAATATCGGCTGAAGCAGCAGCACGGCTGCCAGGAATAGAATCGATAGCTTGACATAGAGTCCCAAGAACAATAGCAGCGTCGCCACGATATCCAGCCGCTCGAGAAAGCCCCCCATCCGAATGAGCTGCACGACTTCCAGCAAGGGGATAGCCGAGGCTGCGGACAGCCGGGGACCGAGCACCTCCATAATCATCAGGTTGCCATATACCAGCATAAGCGTCACCGACAAATAGGCCAAAATCGAGGTTTTGGTCACTTTATGTTTTTCTTTGACACAATGCCAAATGGCAAGAAACGAGATGATCTGCCCGTACGGGAACACCATAATGTCCGGAATAGCCGCCTTCACAATCGTCGAGAAGTTCACAAGCGGGAACAACCGATGCCAGTCAGGCAGCTTGTTGATGTACAGCATGACCGCGAGCGCGCAGTAGCTGACGAATGCGATTGGAAACAGGAGCTCGATTACGCGAAACAGCACCTCGACGCCTTTGGCCACTGTATATCCCGCCAGCAAACAGACAATCAAATTAGTCAGCCATATCGGCGTGTTCTCCAGAAGCGTCAAAGCCGTCAATTCGCCATAGTCGCGTACGAGCCGCATCGCTTCATAGGCTTGCTCCAGGCCATGAATAAACGCAATGCCGCTGCCCAGCCACAGGCCAAAATGCAGGCGATACAGCTCTGTAAACCCCGCATCCGGCGCACGTTGATGCAAAAACAAATACATACCCGCCAGCGCAAGCCCGGCCATTGCCCCTACAAACATAGCGATCCATGCATTCTGCTCTGCCTTGATCCCAAGCTCGAACAACGGAGCGCTTCCAAGGATGAACATAATAACGCCTACAAACAGCTGATTTGATCCGATTCGCTCCATCCTAGCCCCCCTGCTCTTCGGAAGCCACGGCTGTGGCAGGTTGATGTTTGGCGCCGCCCAATCGAATGAGCGCCAGCAGCAAAAGCAGCAGCGGGATGCCTACCTGCATGATCAGGCTCACTTTCAGGCTGATGCCAAGCCCGATCCATAGATGCGTCGTATTGTTTCGCTCCAAAAACGCAGCAGCATAGATTGCTGCGCCAACGAGCGCCGATAGCCGCCAATAGCGGACGTTCACAAGCTCTCGAAGCACTAGCGTCGCTCCCAGATAGAACGCCGTCAGCTTGATATACAAGCCTATAAACAATAATAGCGTAACGATTATATCAAGGCGCTCCAGGAAGTTGGCGATTTGGACCAGCTGAACCATCTCCAGAAACGGCAGCGACGGGATTGGGGCAAGCGGCCCAAGAACGGACACAACCAGGAAATTCATCAGAACGATAAACAAAGCGCCTGCGATGTAACCGCCATACGTCGCTCGGCTTACTGCGCTGCGGTCCGCCGCTTCTTTCCAGAAAACGAGAAGCAGGACGCCCTGCGTAAACGGAAACGACACGATGTCAGGAACAGCCGCATGAAAAATCGGCTTGAATCCCATCTCCATGATCGGCCTTACGTGCTGCAATTTCGGCATCCCCTTCATGACGATTAGCGCCGCTAACAGCAAATAGCTGGACATCGTGGCGATAAACAGCAGCTGGCTCGTCCGAAAAAACGATTCATTCCCTTGCAGCACCGTGTACCAGGCAATCACGACGATTATGCCCATGATCAACCATTGCGGTCGGTTCTGCAGCAGCGATAACGATGTAAGCTCGCCAAAGTCGCGCACGTTCCGCATCGATTGATAAGCAAAATAAATGACGTACAGCATCCCGATCAGCCCCGTTCCCCACGATCCTACCGTCAGCCGCAGCAGTCCGACCAGCCCGGCATCCGGCTGCTTCCGATGCAGCATGAGCAAGGCCGCCATCATCACCAAGCCAATGAGCGCTCCCAATAATACCGCAAGCCAGGAGTCCTGCTTCGCTTTACTCCCCAGCAGGAACAGGGGGGTACTGCCGATATGGAACATCATAATCATGACGAACAACGAGTACGTCCCGATTTTCGACATTTGCAGCCCCCTCTCTTCCTTTTACGTGCTAGCTTTTATGCTGCAGCTTACTGAATGAATCCGTGCTCATGCCCGTCCGTTCGATCACGACATCGACATTCGGTTCCACGGTTGTATTGGGGAAAACATCTTCGTTCCAGTCTTTTGCTATTTTAGCCCACTGCTTCGGGTACTTCAGCCGAACGGCATTGCCGAACCCCAGCATATCCGCCTTCATGCCCTGCGTAGCCGTAAAGCCGTCCTTCACAATCATCGCGATTTTTTGTTCCGCCTGCTTTTCCAATGCCGAAATACTCTCCGGCTTGCTTAAGTCCGCCTGGCATGGGTATTCCATCAGCGTACCTCTCGCTTTGACGTGCACCTTCAGCTTCCAGCTGTCCCCGTCCTTCTGTGCCTTTATTTTTGTGTTCGTCATATTGATGCCAAGCACAGCAATTTCATTCGGCTTTTCCTTATCGCAAGGAAACCAGACGGTGCTTTTGCGAATCTGATCTCGTATCCACATGGCGCCGTAGCTTTGCTCATGATTTAACCAGCCGACCAGCTTGTCTTCATGCAATACGCCAAGCTGCGCCAATTTAATTTTGGAGCTTGAATACGTTTTTTTTGTCTTGTCAAGCGAATCCAACGGATCTTCTCCGGCGATTTGCAAGCTTGGAATGCCTGCCACTTTCGTCGGTCCGAGCAGCTCAAGCAGCACATTATAAACAGACATATGCGGCAGCGTCGATCCATTCTTTTCTTCATTGTTGATCATGCGTTCAATCGCTGCTCCCGGAATTTCCTCCAACGGGATGAGATGCTCCAGCACCTCGCGAGCGCTCCGCTTCGTCAGAAAGACGCTGACCGTTTCCCGAGAATCGAGATTGCGCAAATAAACGTCGAATAAGCTGGTTAAGCCATGCTTCGCCGCCTGCTCGCTAATGACAACGATTTGATTTTGCGAAAAATAAAGCCGCCGCGACATCTCGAAGCTCGATTTGCTCACCGCGCCGCGTATGCTATCGCCTGACGTTGAAAACACGTTGACCGGCGATGAGCCCGTCGTCGCCCCTGAACCATGGCTTGCGATCGCTTGCGGAAGCACAAGCTGGTACGAAACGACCCATTTGCCATCCTTCCAGTCAACGCCAGATGCCGAGACGATACTAATATCGTTCAGCTCGGTTCGATTGCCGCAGCCGGCTGCAGCGAAGCACAGCATAGCGAGCAGCAGCACGCCGGCTCTACGGCTCCATTCCCAACGCATCGCGGTCTCTCCTTCCTCTCGTGCTGGCGTTATTTTTGATGGCGCGGCCTGCCGCCTCTCTGCCGATGCGGATTCACGGAACTGATTGCGACGAGACGGTAAACCCTCGCCCACCAAGGCATCCGCACGATCATGTCCAGCCACGTTTCCTTCGTTACTGGCGCGTATGGCGACATATAAGGCACGCCGAATGAACGCAGCCCCGTCATATGGATGACAAGAAACAGAAGGCCGGCCATAATCCCGAAAATACCTAGAAAGCCTGCAAGCAGCATGAGAGTGAACCGGATAAGCCGCGAGGCGGTAGCCATGCTGATCTGGGGCGTCACGAAATTCGAGATGGCCGTAAACGACACGACAATGACCATTGCTGGCGACACCACCCCCGCCTGCACCGCCGATTGGCCGAGGACGAGCGCTCCAACGATCGAAATCGCTGGGCCGATCGCCCGCGGCATGCGAACGCCCGCTTCCCGCAGCGTCTCGAACGTCAGCTCCATCAGCAAAGCTTCCACAAGCGCTGGAAACGGAATGCCCTCTCGCTGAGCGGCCAAGCTAATGAGCAGCGTCGTCGGCAGCATTTCCTGATGGAAGGTCGTAATGGCAATAAAGAGCGACGGCAGAATAACGGACACAAGAAACGCGCAATACCGAAGCAGCCGCAGAAACGTTGAAATATCGAATCGCTGGTAATTGTCCTCCGCCGAGCGAAAAAAATGAAAAAAAGTGGCCGGGCCGACCAGCACAAACGGCGTGCCGTCTACCAAGATGATAAGCTGCCCGTCTAGCATCGCTGCTGCTGCCGTATCCGGCCTTTCCGTGTTCATCATCGTAGGAAACGGCGTGAACGTCTGGTCCGAAATAAACTCCTCGATATAATTGCTTTCCAGTATGCCATCAATATCGATATCCCGAATTCGCTTGTCGATTTCCTCTACGACTTTGGGATTGGCGATATTGTGCACATATAACAGCTCAACTCGCGTCCTCGTCTTCCGACCGACCGTATAGGTGCGGATCCGAAAATCAGGCGAGCGAATGATGCGCCGCAATAGTCCGACATTCGTCGATATATTCTCCGTAAAGCTGTATTGCGGTCCGCGAATGACCGTTTGCGTATTCGGCTCGGCCACCGACCGCTGTTCCCCGCCGCTCGTATCGGCAGCTACCGCCTCGCGCAGCCCGTTGGTGAAAATCAGGCATTCGCCGTCCAACAGCTTATTTAGCGCATCCTCCACCAAACTTACCGGCTTCGTATATCCTGTCGTCACGATCCGCTGGCGCAGCGTCTCCGTCCAGCTGCCCTTCCCGAGCGGAGCCGACCAGCTCATGACCGGATTCACGACGTTGTCGTGAATCGTTTCTTCTTCCACAATTCCTTTGATATAGGCAACCGCCATCTCTACGCCTGGCATCGCGTCGCAGCGGAGCTGCCGAATAACGAAATCGCTGCTGCCGCCAAGCTTCTCGCTAAGCGTCTGGAGGTTAGCCGCCATATTCGCGGCGAGCGGCGTCTTGGAATGAATCTGCTTTCTGCTCTTTAATGGTGTGTTCCCGTCATCCTTACTCCGTTTTCCAAACATGCGCTTCCCTCCTCACCGGATGGATTTCCAGCTAATTCTTATTTTGGGTGAAAGGGGCGGTAATTATGTACGTTATAAATAAATGGGAAGGTTGGCACAATAACGTAAATAGTCACCGACAGAAGGAGTATGATGCCTAATGGATTCAACCCAGCATTCCCAGCTTCCCGAAACCCCTCAGTCTTATTGGCTTGCATCGACTGAACAAACGGCATTCTCTTCCATTGCCGAAGATACCACCGTAGACGTCGCCGTCGTAGGCGGGGGCATTACGGGAATCACGCTTGCCCTGCTTTTGGTGGAAGAAGGAAAGAAGGTCGCGCTCGTAGAAGCCGATCGGCTATTGAAGGGCACGACTGGCCATACCACAGCCAAAATAACGGCCCAGCATGATCTGATTTATGATGAGCTATGCCATCATGCCGGCGATGAGATGGCTAAGCTTTATTTTGATGCCAATGCAGAGGCGCTCGCTTTTATCCGAAACCAGGTGGCGGAGCATCGCATCCCATGCGATTTCGCAGAAGAGGATGCTTATGTGTATACAACCTCAGACGCGAATGCAGCCAAGATTGACAAGGAGTGGGCCGCGTACGAACGCCTCGGCATACCTGGCCGTCGCGAGGATCGCCTTCCATTCCGAATCAATAGCAGGGCCGCCGTCGTCATGACGAATCAGGCAAGATTCCATCCCGTTGCGTATTTAAAGCACCTGCTTCAAAGATTCATCGATAAAGGCGGGCTTGTCTATGAACAAACAACCGCGTTGAGCGTGGAGCACGGCTCCCCGCTGTCCATCGTGAATACAAGCACTGGCTATACGATTGCTTGCGACGATGTCGTATCCTGCACGCATTTTCCCTTCTATGGCGTTCGCGGCTTTTATTTTGCGCGCATGTATGCCGAACGTTCCTACGCACTGGGCTTGCGCCTGAAAAACGAATATCCCGGCGGCATGTATCTAAGCGCAGATGATCCTCCTCGCTCGATTCGAAACGTCACCTACAACGGGGAATCCATCCTCGTGGTCGGGGGAGAACGGCATAAGACCGGACAAGGCATATGTACCATTAAGCATTATGAGGCGCTGGAGCAATTCGCTCGCGAAACGTTCGGCCGGGATTGTGAGATTGCCTACCGCTGGTCGGCTCAAGACCTTACGACACTTGATAAAATCCCATACATCGGACGCGCTTCCAAGGATGAGCCCCATGCATTCGTCGCTACCGGCTATCGCAAATGGGGAATGACAACCGGCACGGCTGCTGCGTTGCTATTAAAGGATCTGATCATGGGCAACGAAAATCGCTACGAAGAGCTCTTTACGCCATCTCGATTTTACGCAGATCCTTCGGTCAAAACCTTCATTACGCAAAATGCCAACGTCGCCTTGCATCTATTAGAAGGCAAGCTGGAATGGGTACGCCGCCATCCCGATGAAGTCGAATGCGGCGAAGGATCCGTCGTGCAGGTCGACGGTAAACGGGCAGGCGCGTACCGGGAGCCAGACGGCACCCTTCATCTTGTAGACACGACTTGCACCCATATGGGCTGCGAGGTTGAATGGAATAACGGCGATCGGACATGGGATTGTCCTTGTCATGGCTCACGCTTCTCTTACACCGGCGAAGTTATGGAAGGGCCTGCCAAGAAGCCGTTAAAAACATACACGTAAATGGTGAAAAGGCGGCCAGCGCAAGTGGCCGTCTTTTGTTCGTGTACTCGCCAAAAAACAAAAAAACCGCTTCTCCAGATGCGGAGAACCGATTTTCATTGGCCGATAGGTTAGGCTATCAAACGTCAGCCTGCTAGCTTTAGGATTGGATTCTCGGTTTATCCGCTTGGCAGTTCGGATTCGAAACCAAACCGAGTTGGGCTAGCTTTGTCAAATAATAACACTCCTCCCGCATCATATGATCCGGCATGAGGGGATGAATTCTATCCAACACTTCCGCAGTTAACTCCATTTCCTCCAGCTCGTGCAACAACCCGACGAATAGCTTCATCTCCATGTCAACTTCCTTATGCAGCCTTCGAAATGCAGGAAAATCCTTGAGATTGGTTCGCATATAACCAGCCATTTCAATGGCCTTCAGATAGAGGTGTTCAAAATGCTTCTCGAACCGCTCGCTTGTCTCAATCAAACGCTTCTCGACACTATCCAGATCACTCGCTATCGCTGCCGCGTGGCCTGCCGCATCGGGCAGCCATAGAAAATCATGGTGCAGAGCATCAAATGTCGGTACGGGTTTTCCTGCGATTAAATCGGTCAAAATACGCAAATATTCTTCTAGCTCATTCACCATATGATTGAGAAAGGTAGGCGTTAAGCCTATGACGACTTTTCCAAGCACAGCTCTTCGAAGCAAATCGAGCTTAAACGACCGGAAGGCAATTGTTTGATCATACGCCTGTTTGCTGAGCGGACCGGAATCCGCTTCTGACTTCGCTTGGCGAGCTTGCTCAAGCAGACGGTCAAATGCTTGCATAAAAGCCCCGGCAAGCTGGACATCCTTTGTTTCGATCGGCGAGAGCGTATTAAAAATAAATCGAGCGTGATCCCCTAGTATCTGCAGCCAAAAGCGATGCTCATAAAGCGCGGATTGAGCCACTGCGGTCCCTCCTTGAGATGAATGCTTCTCTTCGGAAAGTATGCAGGGTCTAAGCGGTTTATACGTCGCTATGCCGCCCGCTTCGGCTTAATTGACCAGAGGACGACAAGCGATGCGGCTAAGCACGATATCGACAACAGCCAAAACAATGCGGAAAATTTGTTTATTAACGCAGCCAGCGGAGGACCCATCGCTACGCCGATAAAGCGAATGCTGCTATAGAAGGACGTTACGGTCCCTCTTTGTTCCTTTTTTATTCCTTCCGTAATGAGCGCATCCAGACTGGGAAGAACTGCCCCTAAGCCTGCGAACCCTATGAATAAGAAGACGAGGAGCGAAGCCGTTGACTTCTTCCCCGTTAAAGCGAGGTATGCCATGCATGCCGTCGCGATCAAGAAGCCGATCACGCTAATCCATTTCATTAGCGCACGATTCTGTCCGATCCACTTCCCTATGCCAAATGATGTCGCACATAAAGCGGCCAACGGAATGGCTACGAGCCCGCCTTTGGCAATTCCGTCAATATGGCGGTCCTCCAGCATTTCTGACAGGTAAAATAAAGAGGCGAACATCACAAACATATTCAATCCTCCAGAAGAAAACACGCCCCATAGCCACTTTCCTTGCATACGAAATAAATCTTTAATTGACCGCATAAATTCGCCGAATGATATCGGCTTCTGGTTTTTATCCGGAGGGACCTTTACCCAAATCGAAATCAGAATGATCGATATCAAGCTGAAGACGGGAATCGACCAAAATGGAATATACCACGCCCACATCGCCAGAGCCGATCCAAGAATCGGACTGAGCACCTTGCCGAACGTATTGGCCGTTTCCACGATGCCAAGCCCCGTGCTTACGTCATCCTCGCTCTTGAACAAGTCACCCACAAGCGGCAAGACCACCGGAAAGCAAGCCGAGGCGCCTAGTCCCTGAAATAATCGGCCGATCATAATCATCGTATACGGTTTTTCCATCGCAATCGACGCCCAGCCGGACAGTGCGCCTGCTGCAGCGACGATGATTAAGCCGGGAAGGATGACTTTTTTTCTTCCCCATAAGTCCGATAAGTAGCCCGCTACTGGAATAAAAAAAATGGCGATTACAGCATATGAAGTAATGATAAGGCTTGTTTTGAACGAATTGATCCCAAGCACTTTCTGTATCGCTGGAAGTACCGGTATGAGCATGGAGTTTGCCAGCGTCATCATTAATGGAATGGAAGCGATAGCCGCCAAGTCCCGTTTCTTCTTATTCTCCATTAGCGCTGTAAGCCTCCTGAGTTCACATTCGACTTGGTCCGCACATTAAGGTGGGCTTACGCCAATAAAATTATTCTGGCAGCCAAATGTTTTGCTGGCATGCATAAAAAAGCTGAGCGATTGCAATCATAACCCGGTACTTAAAAAAGGAGGAATTTAACATGCAAACCAACAATCAACTCAGCCAATCGCTGCAGCAATGCGAACAGATCATTCAGCAGCTGGTGAATCAAACGCAGCAAGCAAGCCAAAACTATCAAAGGCTGCTCCAGCAAGAGCAGCAAAATGTTCAACGACTTCAGGAATTGGCTCAGCGGGAGCAGCAAGCTTCGCAAATCATCCAAACGGCTCTTCAGGGCCATCAAACCGCAATTCAGCAATTGCAGCAAGCAGCCAATCTATGCAGACAGGTCGAACAATTGGCGCAAGGTCAATTCAACGCATCCATTCCGCAAAATTATCAAAACGCCCCGCTGCATACGGGCTTCACTCCACAGCACTTTAACGATTATAATGCGAACGCCGGCATCAATAACGGCTTTAACTCGGGCTTCAGATCGATGCAATAAAATAAGCGCAGAGCCCTGTATGATACATACAGGGCTCTGTTTCATCAAAGCACCTATTCCCAATCCTCTCCATCTCGCTCGACGCCTTCAATTTGCCGAATATCAAACCACTCCCCATCCACCATAAAGCGTCCGCGGAAGCTGTCAATCCGGTCGATCATGCCAATGACCTTGGACTCCTCGTAGGCATGATACATCCTTAGCGCGATAGGCTTGCGCAGCTGGAGCGACTCCGACATCGCGCGCGCAATCCGTTCCCATTCGTGCTCGTCAAGCTCGATCGGCAGCCTGACCCCCGCGGTTTTTGCGCTATTAATCAGTTCGAGCTTATGCTCGGGCAGCATCATCCGGCTCGATTCCCATAGGCCGTTTCCTTGAAGTTTTTTGCTCATTTGTAGTGACCTCCGATTTTGCCGGAGCGATCCCGCGCTTGGCCTGCAGCGGTTACCGAAACCGCGCGCATAATGATCGAATCTCCGTATTTCTCCTTTAACGCATCCGTCGCCCGTTCCAGCGCCATCGCACGCTCGCGGTCGTCAAACATGGCGAGCTGATACTGCCCGCTATCCTGGAATTGCGCCAGCGTAACGCCTACCTTGCGAACGGGCTGGCCGTCCCAATGCCGTTCAAGCAGTTGGACGGCCGCCCGGTATACCTGATTCGTCACATTCGTAGGATCCATCATCTTCTGCTGGCGGAAAAATCCGGTAGGACGGTCAAAATCCGCGCCTTGGCAGCCCACCGCAACGACCTGGCCCATAAACCCTTTGCCGCGGCAGCGCTGGCAGACCAGCTCCGTCAGCTCCAGCAGCACCACCTTGATTTCCTCCAGGCTGCCGTAATCCCGAGGCAGCGTCATCTGATGGCCGATTGACTGCGGCGGCGCTTCATGCGTCTGGGGCGTGACCGGGCTGTCATCCTCCCCGTTCGCAATGCGCCAATATAATTCCGCGTTAATATCCGAGTTTTTGCCGAATTTCCGGCGCATCATTCCCTTCAGCCGATCCAGCGGCGTCTTAGCGAGCTGGCCGATCGTCTCGATTCCCATCGACTGAAAATGATGTGTCATCCGGTTGCCGGACATGAACAGCTTATGGATCGGCAGCGTCCACAACGTGTTCTCCAAGCCATTTTTGTGCAGCACATATAGGCCTGATTCATTTTTTTTGGCATAGTTGTCACAGGCTGTTTTCGCCAAAATCTTATTCTCTGCAATACCGATTCGGCAGTAGATGCCCGTCTCCGCCAGCACCTGCCGCTGCATGCTCTGCGCCATCTCCTCCGGGCTGCCGCCGTGCAAATGCAGCGTGCCTGTCACGTCCAGAAACTGCTCGTCGATGCTGTACGGCTCCACCAGATCGGTATACGAGCGATAAATGTCCGAAATTTGCAGCGAAACTCGAATATACTCCGCCATTCGCGGACGCACGATCACCACGTCGGGACATTGGGCAATCGCCTCGCCGAGCCGCTGGGCTGTCGTCACCCCCTTGGCTTTGGCCAGCGGACAAGCCGCCAGCACGATGCCGGATCGCCGCTCGGGATCGCCCGCTACTACGACCGGCTTCCCGGTATACTCCGGATTCTGCGCCTTCTCTACGCTCGCATAGAACGACTGGCAATCGGCGAGCATAACGGTCCGTTTCGGTTTAGCAGCCGGCAATCGCACTCACCGGACGACGCGTCCCCTTGACCGAATCTTTGCTAGTGATGCCAGCTGTGCGTTTCGGATGCGGCCTTCTTCTCATTGCCATCACTAACAGCCTCCTACACAAACATATGTTCTTATTATATACAGAACACGCGTTCTTATTCCACGCCAATTACTGGGATGAGCCTGGGTAAGTCGCGCACTACCCTTAATAACAGGAAAAAGACCCATGGAATGGGCCTTTTTCTTAGCGGATTCAGTTTTCCGTTAGATCAGCTTCTCTATGATCAAGCTAATTTTTCGATAACAATAGATGCGCTAACCGTAGGAGTTCCTCCGCCGATAGCGTTCTGCAATACTAAATTGCCCATGTTATCGATACGGTGCAAGGTCAAAATGCCGCCTGCCGTTAATTGCGTCACGACTTGCCCTTGGTAAGGATTATTTCCTGCGCTTGAGCCGTAGTTGCTGCAAGGAACTAATGAAGCTGAAGTTACTCCAGCCGGGTCGAAAAACAATCCGAACGCGCTATTCCCGGGAGTAGGGAACACTTCCCAGCTGATGTTGTATATGCCGGTCTCATTGATCAAAATAGTCGACGGCGGAGCAAACGTAATTGCAGTTCCATTGATGAGGGAATCGTTAAAGGTTACAGCTTCCCCAAGCCCGCCTGGGACGGGAGCTTGAGCTACGTTCTGTTCTTCTGTGCTGCAAAGAAATGCAAAGCTGGAGATGCCGCCAGCAGGCCCTTGCGGTCCTTGTGGGCCTTGTGGACCCTGTGGGCCTTGCGGTCCTTGTGGACCTTGCAGACCTTGCAACCCTTGTGGACCTTGGGGGCCTTGTGGGCCTTGTGGACCTTGCGGTCCCGGAGGTCCCGGAGGACCTGGTATTCTACCCATTGAGTTGTGACACTCCTCTTTATAAAGTTAAGAGCTTCATGATCGCCATTGGGTAAGTTACCCTGTGCCAGAGTAATATTCATCCCCGCCTAATCTTATTCCGCCGTTCTGCATCTTGTGCAGTAACTATGTAAAAAATAAATTCCTAATGCTTGTATGGTTGACCATGCATTTCTATTTCCAGTGACATACCCTACTACTATGACTCTCTTTATAAGATAAATGGAGGCAAGCAATGAACAAAGATCACGGTTTTGTCGGCATTCTAGTTTCGAACCGTATCCAAAGAAAGAATGTACTCAAGCAATATCTACGATTTAACAAGACCAACTTAAAATTGTTCTGCTTCACGCCTAGCTCCATCATGTGGAAAAACAAAAGCATCATCGGACTTCATCGTTCACACGGAAAATGGGTCCTAAGCAAGTTTCCGTTCCCCAAAGTGGTTTACAACCGTTGTTACGAAACCAATCAAGAGTTAATCGGCCGGCTGGGTGCAGTAATCGGTAAGGATAAATGCTTTAATCATATTAATCAATTCGATAAGCACGAGATTTATACGAATTTAAGCAGATGGCTCGCTGAATATTTACCGGACACGGTTCCCTTTAGCACCGAGACTGCCGTCCATTTGCTAGAAACGCATGAAGTCCTGTACTTAAAGCCTTCCTGCGGAAACAAAGGGCAGGGCGTCTATCGTGTGGAGAAGAAGAGCGCTGAAGAAATCCAAATTAGCCTCCACTATTTCGCACCTACAATCATTGTAAGAGACACCAAACAGCTCGAGGAGCGCATGCAAGAACTAGTCGGCTCCACGCCCTATATCATTCAGAGAGGGGTCCCTATCCGACAAGTAAAAAATAACATTTTCGATATCAGAGCGCTTGTGCAAAAAAACGATAAAGGGCTATGGTCCGTAACGAATGTCATTAGCCGGGTAGCGCACAAAGGGAGCTATAATACCAGCATCTGCGAAAACGTTTGTTTGACAGAGGAAGTACTCCATCAACTGTATCCGCCCGATCGGGTTCATGCTGTCATGCAATCCGTCTATAACATTAGTCTCAGGTCCGCAGAAATCATGGATGAGAACAAAGCCTACCATCTAGGCGAATTTAGCGTTGATCTCGCTTTGGATAACGAAGATCATCTGTGGATCATTGAACTGAACGGCAAGCCGCAAAAAGATTTGTATGATGGCATTCGCAACCAAATAGCCGTTTATGAACGGCCCCTGCAGTATGCGCAGTACTTGCATACGCACTAATGTTACTGATGCAGTATATGGGTTGGGGCTTGGCAGGGTTCATTCCAGTTTAACTTCATTCTGATGAAATAAAAAATGGCGGCACAGTGCGAACTGTAACCTCATTTATGGACAGTTTTGAAAAACGATTAGTCTTAAGCAGCTAGGAGATGGCTTCTGAATTCATCAGGAGTCATCTTTCTTAATGTCCATTGGTAACGTTCAGAATTGTAATGGGTTATGTACTTATTGACGTAGACGCAGCTCCATTCTCCGCTTCGAGGAGCTTAATTCGAGCTTCCGCTTGTTTCAGTTTCTCTTCTGCTAAGTCTCCCTCCAGCGATAGAGGCATTCTTTAGGTGTGCTCTGACCAAGTAATTCGATCCTAAATCCCACACAAAAACCCGTAAGAGGTCACTTTTTTAAAAGTGTCCATCTTACGGGTTACAGTTCATTTTTATTTACTCTCTAATTAGATAGCAGCTCCAACTCATAACTTTATTCTCCCGTTCCCACCGCTGCTGTCGGACTCGGAACCATATACTGCTATCGCTCCACTAACCGATGAACTTCTCCAGGCTTGTAAGTATTGTTCTTCGGTGACTGCGGATCGCCAAAGAAGAGCAGTGGAAGTAGATAAGTGCGAAGGGCGGATAGCTTCTCATCGTCATATGCATTAATGTCAGGAGTAAGCTGGAGATATGCTCCTTGCTGTCCATTAACCTCCATGATCTCAATCTTATAACATGGCGAATGGCTAGACACGCCCTCAATCCCGCCTAATCGTTCAATATGTGAAGCAGACAGCCAATTGGCCCAGAAATATCCACGAATATGGTCATTGAAGCTGGGATTTTGGAACGGAAGGATATTATGAAACCCTTCAAAGTATGTAGCACCTTTCGGGGCAGCTACTCTTGTATCATATGAAATTGAACCTGTAACGCCATTAGTCTTTTTAATAATGCTTTTAAATGCAGCAATCATTTGCTCTTGGATCTCTATCGGAATCGTTCCTTCAAACAATTTTTCACTTAATGACAATGTTATTTCATTATACTTTCCTACAGGAACAGGCTCAGCATCATAACAATTAACCCCTAGAACGATACGTGGAATAACTTCGAAGGCCCTATCATCGTCATCATCCTCGGGATAAAACGGCATTGAACCGTTAGGGTTATCATTCATGATTAACGATAAAACTTCTCCTTTTTCCAATAAGGAATACACCTTTTTCAGGTTCTTGTCATTCAACTTCATTTTCGTATATCGCAAGTCATATTTCTGAATATCGATCTTTAATTCAATATTATGCGGTTTAACGAAGGTGTCTAACAGCTCATTGATGATTGAAATTAGGAGTTCCCCTTTACCCGCCAATTTCTCATAAGTCAGTACACTGAAATGCATGGCCTTATCGTAAATAAGTTTTCTCATCACTGCATACCACCTTTAGAAAATGAAATAGGATACTGCCTCAAGTTCAATATTTAAATTGATGCTTGAGGCAGCACCCAGCAACGATGCACCACCAGTTTCCGGTGCCAATATTACCGCTGCCGACCATTTAAAACCTTCATATATAATAATTCCTGCACCCACAATGATTACTCCTAGTTTAATGGAGCCCTTAAAATCAGGAGCTGATGCTTTTTGGGCTACTTCTTGATCCTTTGGCTTCGTTACGGGAAGGGTAACTGGTTGTGGTTCATAATAATATTCCGTCTCTTTTTTGGAGACCTGACGATAATAAATCATGCCTCTTTGAAGTTCAGGGTTTACTACAATTGTTTGAATTGTTCGAAATGCAATGATGCCTTCCCAACACGCATTGACCGTACGGATACTGGAATTCGCGCCACATAAAAGAGTGTAGGGAATCTAGACAGCGACGCTATTATTCTATCATTCCATTCAATGGATTGAGTATGCAGCGTGTTGCATATGTCGTGTATGTCGCGTAAATCCGGCTTGAGCAGGCAGCCACCCCATTGTATTTTGTACAACGACACGAGCTCACGCAGACGGCTTGGCAGCTCCCATTGCATTCTCTGCAACGAGAAAGCCGCCTTGTCGTTGCCCCAGGCTAATAACATACTTCTCGGCCCTACCTCATTGCGCAAAATGCAATGACAAACACTCAATGAGATGCTATGGACCATTCTCGTTGTATAAGGTGCAATGAAGCCTGGAGGAGAGGTAGGACGCGCGCTGAAAAGTTACGTGTGTCAAGCGATTGCGTGTGCGCTGCGGAGCAAGGTGAAATACATCAGAACTGCGAATGCTGATGCCGCTCTTTACAGCTATCGGAAACGCAGAAAAGGCTACGCAGTTCGAAATGCCTGCGCAGCCTTCCATTAGGTTCAACGTGAGCAACCGCTCCATTGTCCTGTCTCGTTATGCAGTTTTATTCAAAGCGCACGAGGTAGTAGTTCTTTTTGCCGCGGCGCAGCACGAGGTATTGATTGTGCAGGCGCTGCTCCTTCGTCAGAACGGCATCGACGGCTGTGTTCCGCTCGCCATTGATGTATACCGCGCCGCTCTCGATGTCTTGGCGCGCTTGACGCTTGGACGGCGCTGCTTTCGCTGCAATCAGCAGATCCATCAGCGCGATCTCTTCGTCAGCCAGTACAACGGTCGGCATGCCTTCCAGCGCTTCGACGAGCTCCGCCTCATTCAATTGCGTCACGTCGCCGGAGAAGAGCGCCTCCGTAATTTTCTCTGCGCTAGCCAGCGCGTCCGCGCCATGCACGAGCCGCGTTACTTCGCGCGCCAGCTCACGCTGTGCCGCACGCTTCTCTGGATGCGCTTGAAGCTCGGCTTCCAGCTCCGCGATGCGCTCGCGGCTTAAGAACGTGAAGTATTTCAGGAACTTGATTACATCGCTATCGTCGGTGTTGATCCAGAACTGGTAGAACGTGTACACCGATGTTTTGCTGGAGTCCAGCCAAATCGCGCCAGATTCGGATTTGCCGAATTTCTTGCCGTCGCTCTTGGTCACGAGCGGCATGGTCAGGCCGAACGATTCGCCGCCGCCCAATTTGCCGATCAGGTCAAGACCCGCCGTGATGTTGCCCCATTGGTCGCTGCCGCCGATTTGCAGCGCACAGTCATGCTGCTCGCGCAGCACGCTGAAATCGTAAGCTTGCATGATCATGTAGCTGAACTCCGTAAACGAAATCCCGTTCGCCAAGCGCGAGTCTACGGAATCTTTGGCCAGCATGTAGTTGACAGTGAAGTACTTGCCCACATCGCGCAGGAACGAAATAATGTTCATCGATGCCAGCCAGTCGTAGTTGCTGACGAGCTTCGCCGGGTTAGCCTGCGTATCGAAATCGAGGAAGCGCGACAGCTGGCGCTGCAGGCTCGCCGTCCAGCTCGCAACGGTTTCGTCCGTGTTAAGCGAGCGCTCCGACGTACGTCCGCTCGGATCGCCGATCAAGCCCGTGCCGCCGCCAACGAGAGCGATCGGATTATGGCCGGCTTTTTGGAAACGCATCAAGCATAAAATCGGGAGCAGGCTGCCGATATGCAGGCTGTCCGCCGTCGGGTCGAAGCCGCAGTACAACGTGATCGGCTCCTTTTGCAGCTTCTCATGAAGCCCTTCGCGATGCGTCACTTGGTGAACCAAGCCGCGGTATTCCAGATCCTCCAACAGGTCGAAGGTTTGGTTCGTAGCAGTAGGCTGCGTCATAAAAACATCTCTCCTTGTAGGTAAGTTGCAAGCAATGGATACGAAACGCAATGCGGAAGGGCATAAAATCAAAAAAGACCCGCCTCTGTCGATTAGACAGGGACGAGTCATCGCGGTACCACCCTAATTGAACATGCCGCATTCGCATATTCCACTTCATGTCGGATAACGGTCGACAGCCGTCTTCCCCTTCCGCCAATGCGCGGGTTCGGGCGAAAACGCTCCAGGACGTAATTCGCATCTGCATGTGTACCGGCTTGCACCAACCGCCGACTCTCTGAAACACCAAGTGACAGATCCTACTGATTCCCTTCGTTGCTTCTTGTGTATAAATACTTTTATAACATTGTTGCAGCGAGGTGTCAATCCGCCGTTGATGTGGGCATAGCGGATACAGCGTCCAACCCTTCCGGCCCATCCACGCGATGGGAGGCTTCCGCAGCAAGCTCCAGCTTGTCGAGCAGAAAGCCGTATTCATTCGTCAGCTCGAACGTTCCCGGCAGCGGCAGCCGCTCAAAATAAAGCAAGACATCCGCCGCTCGCACGAACCAATCCCCCGGCTCTGGCGGAGCAACAGGCCGCTCCGGCCACGCCGCCGCAAGCGTCGGGCTATAGGGGCGCTCCGCTCCGGGTTTCAGCTTGCCGCCTTGCAGTCGGGCATTATAAGGCCGCTCCGGAAGCCCATGCCGGATTCGGCTGAACAGCTGGGGCGCGAAATCCGCGCGCGAGCCGGTATGCCGCACCTCCCGCACGAATGCCCGTACGCCCTCATGAACCGTCGGTACGCCAAACAAGATAGCGTACAGCCGCTTGCCGAACTCAATGCGTTCGCGTATGCTCGCGAACCGCTCAATGATGAGCCCCGCGAGCCGCATGTCGCTTGGCGTTTCTCCGCTATCGCCATCACCATTGCTAATGCTATAAGGGATGACGACGGCATTAAGCTGCAGGAACGACTGCATGCCGAAAAACAGCGTATCGATGACTCGCTTGCGGTAATGAGGATGGCGCACGACGCGGTCCTCGATAAAGTGCTGCTCGTTCACGATAAGCGCAACCGTCAGCAGCGCGCTTTCCCGGCTTGCCCAGAACCGCTCCCATGCAGGCGCCATGAAGCGGGATACGCCAAATGCCGGCAGCAAATGAAACAACGGACGGCCGTGCTTCATGCTGTGCTCGTAGAGCAGCAGCTGCGGATACGCATCGCCAAAAATAAGCGAATTCGCCCGCTCAAGAAACGCAAATACATCCTCGCGCTTCGACGTTCCAAGCAGCCGCGGAACCCATTCGGCTTGCAAATCCGTCATGTTCCATCCGCCGTTGCGCGACACGAGATGCGCGAGCAGCGCCCAGTGCAGCTCGGGCCGGCGCACATAGACGGCATAATAAGCGGCCGTCCGCGTCACGTTGTTGCGATTCATCCACGCGGTCTCCTCGCGGATGCGCCCGATGAGCGCCTGCTCCGCGGCGCTCCAGCACCCGCCGGCCACGCCGGCGCTGTCGCTGCCGAGCCCGGGGAGTGCCTCTCCCCCGGGCTTGGCAGCCTGCGGGGCACCGAGCGGCGATGCAGCCGCTTCGGTGTCCCACGCGCCCGCCGGGAGCGGCTGATTCGCCGCGCTCCCGGTCGGGCCAGGCTGCTGCGGCGGCGTGCGCTCCAGCTTGCGCCACGCCGCAGCCAGCGCCGCTGTCGCCGCCGGGTCAAGCACCGGCGGCGAAGCGGCAGCAGCCATCGCATGCGAAGCCGCGATGGCGTGCCATTTGCCCACCGCGTAAGCTGCCGCATACGCGGTGGCCTCAGCGGGGAGCCGCAGCAGGCGCAGCGCGCCGGCCCCTGCGGCGGCGCACGCTCGCCAAGCAGCAGCCGCAGCTGGGCTCAGCCGATTCAGCATTCGAGTCATCTCCTTTCCTTGGACGTAATCTTCCGCCCACACAATCCTTTATATGCTATTCATTATCCGCATCAGACGCGCGCGCTAAACCGTGCGAAGCAAGCCTCCGGCATGTATAATAAAAAACAATCATAAAAACAATGCATGCGAAAGAGGAAGGAGGCTGCCCGATGTGCGGTCGCTACACGCTTACCATCTCGCTTGAGGAGATGATGCTCCGATTCATGATCGAGCAAACCTCCGTGCCTTACCACCAGCCGCGGTATAATATTGCGCCGACGCAGCTCGTCATGGCTGTCGTGAACGACGGCACTTCCAACCGTTTAGGCGAGCTCAAATGGGGACTTGTTCCGCCATGGGCCGACGATCCGAAGATCGGCTCCAAAATGCTGAATGCCCGCGCCGAAACCGCGCCTGACAAGCCCGCGTTCCGTGAAGCGATCCGCCGCAAGCGCTGCCTCATTCCAGCTGACAGCTTCTATGAATGGCAGGTGCGGCCTGATGGCACCAAGCAGCCCATGCGCATCCGCTTGCGAAACGGCGAGCCTTTTGCAATGGCTGGCTTGTATGAGACCTGGATCTCGCCGGACGGCTCCAAGCTCAGCACCTGCACCGTACTGACGACTTCCCCGAACGAGCTGATGGCGCCGATTCATAATCGGATGCCCGTGCTGCTTCATCCGAGGGACGAGCAGCTTTGGCTCGATCGTTCGATCCGCGATCCGCAGCGGCTCCAGCCGCTATTCGCGCCATTCGACGCTTCGCTGATGGATGCCTATCCGGTATCGCCGGCGGTGGGCAGCGTCCGCAACGACTCGCCTGCTCTGATCGAACCGCTGGAGGCGGCGCGTTAGCCGCCTTCGCCGCTCTCCCACCATTCCTCTAGCGCTCTGCTTAAATCCAAATTATTTTTCGCCAGCAGAGCAGGAATTCCACCATATGGAACGAATTACCTTGATATACAAATTGCGAACATATGATCCTGTCGTCAGCGAGAACAGCAATTTTCTACATTGCCCATTTCGAAAGGATGCGTGAATTTCACGATGATTGTCAGCACTCATATTTCCTCGCAGTTCCCATTCGTAGCAGCAGGCCGAATCATTTTGTTTTCCCCTAGAAACGACGAGCAAGCTTCCATCAACCCGATCGCCAAGCTTTGGGATGATTTCGCCCCTCGACTAACCGAGCTGCTTCGCCCGTCGGACAAGCCTATCGCCCGTTATGGCATTTGCTTCAGCTCCCCCGACGCTCGCCCAGGCGACCCATTCGATTATATGGCTGCCGTTAATTCAACCGCTCTTGCCCAGCTGCCTGAAGATCTGGAAACGAGGCCTATGCCTGGCGGACAATATGCCGTTGTCACCTATCAAGGCCCAATCGATGGGATCCACTCGATTTTTGACTATTTCCATGGCACCTGGCTGCCTTCATCGAACTACCGTTACGCGTGCAGCCGTCCGGAGTTCGAGCTGTATGATGAGCGGTACACGGATCGTGCAGACGAGAAATCGATATTTGAAATCTGGTTCCCCATCGAGCTTCCAGCTTAAATTTTTCAACAAAGAAAGGCAGCCCCTTCAGCGGGACCGCCTTTCTTTGTCGCTTGCAGCCGCTGCTTCGGCCAATCCGCCAACTACCGGAATGTCGCCCACAGCTTCAACAAGTGAAACGTATTGTTTGGATCAATTTTTTGACCGATGATGAATGCAATAATCTGTTCCTCTTGCGTCTCTGTCAGCTTCTCTGATAAAGCTGCCGCTGCAGACTTTACCAGCTTGCGCACTTTCATGCGATCCTGCAAATCATACTTCGTTACCGTGCTTAACATCTGCTTCATCCGGTCCTTGACGACCGGATTTTTCATTTTGTACTTTACCCGCTCCACAAGATCTGGCCGGATTCCGTATTTTTGATAGCTCATCGAAGGCACCTCCATCTGGCAGTGCTGCGTCCGCCCGCCGAGACTGGCAATCGCTTATACATATGCCGAGTGCCCATGAAAGTTACCTTCTTTTAATCAATCTGCTCCCCTTGGAATAACGGATCCTTGAGCAGCCGCTGGCGGAGATCGGCATAGGCGGAGGCGGTCCAAAAATCAGGCTCGCTCGTCAGCTCCGCCGCATCCTCTCTAGCTTCCTCCAGCGTCTCGAAATCCGCAACCATGTCCGCAAGCTTAAATTCCGGCACCCCGCTCTGCTTCGTACCGAAGAAGTCGCCCGGTCCCCGCAGCTCCAGATCCTTGCGCGCCACCTCGAAGCCGTCATCCGTCTCGGTCATGACCTTCATTCGCTCTCTTCCGGTCTCCGACTTCGGATCAGCAACGAGTATGCAGTGGGACTGATGCTCGCCGCGCCCGACCCTGCCGCGAAGCTGATGCAGTTGCGACAAACCGAACCGTTCCGCGTCAATGATGACGATAAGCGTCGCATTGGGCACGTCAACGCCGACTTCAACGACGGTCGTCGCGACGAGCACCTGCGTCTCGTTCGCCCCGAACGCCCGCATCGCCTCATCCTTCTCCGCTGTTGTCATGCGGCCGTGCAGCAAGCCGACCTTCAGCTTTGGAAGCGACATCGCGATCGTGGCGTGCATATCGATCGCATTCTGCACATCCAGCTTTTCGGATTCCTCAATGAGCGGACAGATCACATACGCCTGACGGCCTTGATCGGCTTCGCGTTGAATAAACTCGAACACCCGATCCATCGCCGAAGGCTTCGTCCAGTGCGTCTTGATTGGCTTGCGGCCCTTCGGCCGCTCGCGCAGCGTCGATACGTCCATATCCCCAAATGCCGTAATGGCAAGCGTACGCGGAATCGGCGTTGCCGTCATCGTCAGCACATCCGGGCTAAGCCCCTTCCGGCGCAGCACGCTCCGCTGATTGACCCCGAAGCGATGCTGCTCATCCGTGACCACCAGACCAAGCGAGCGGAAGATCACATCGTCCTGAATTAAGGCATGCGTACCGATTGCAATGTCGATCATCCCCATCTGGAGGCCAGCAAGAATATCGCGCCTTTTGCGAGCCGTGACGCTGCCCGTCAGCAGGCCGACCTCGACCCCGGTGCCGTCAAACAATCGCTGAAGCGACCGAAGATGCTGCTCGGCCAATATCTCCGTCGGCACCATCAATGCGCCTTGATGGCCCGCTTTCGCTGCGGCATACAGCGCAATCGCGGCAACGACCGTTTTGCCCGAGCCGACATCCCCCTGCAGCAGCCGGTTCATCCCATGCTTCTGGCGCATATCCTGCGTAATTTCATTTACGACCTTTTTTTGGGAATCCGTCAGCTCGAATGGCAGCCGAGCCGCAAAATCGCGAATAACGGCGCTATCGATCGGAAACGCCATCCCGTCCGAACGCGTCCGTAATAATGAGCGATAGGCTTGCAGCTTAAGCTGGAACCAGAACAGCTCCTCATAGACGAGCCTTCGCCGCGCACCCTGCCCCTCTGCCGCCCCTTCCGGATGATGGATCCGCATAACCGCTTCTTGCCGGGGAATTAGCCGATGCTTACTAATCAACTGAGGCGGCAAGCTGTCTTCGATGAGGTCGCCGAATTGAATTAGCGCCTGACCAATCGCCTTGCGCATAAACGGCTGCGTCAGGCTGCCGCCTACCGAATAAACAGGCTGGAGCGAGCCCGAGCGGGACTTCCCTCGATCCGGAAACTCTGACTCCGATACTGTCAGCTGATGCCGATTAGCATCCCATTTGCCCGTCAGCGTTATTTCCCGGCCCAGCACAAGCTGATCCTGCAGAAACGCGCGATTAAACCAAACAGCCGTTACAAGGAAATGATCGATTTCCACCTTGCAGGACATCCGCGCTTTCCCCCGGCCAAAACGCGCTACCGCAGGCAAGCTCCGAATATGGCCCTGAACGGTCACCTTCTCCCCGTCCTTCACTTCCGTCAAATCCCGCAGTCGATAATCCTCATAACGAAACGGAAAATAGTCCAGCAAGTCAGCAACCGTATGGACGCCAAAGGCGTGAAGCTCGCCTTCCTTCTGCGCGCTCACGCCCTTCACTTGCCGGACCGGTATTTGATCCAGCTTCATTGTCACTCACACCCTATGCATAAAAAGGCCTACAGTGCCTGGACCGGCATGCGTACCGATGACCGGCCCTAACTCGTAGTACGTAATATGATCGACGTTAAAAGTCGCCTTCAGCAGCGCGCATAGCTCATCCGCAACGCCAGTATGCTGCGCATAAGCAACCGTTACGGCGACAGGCTCCTGCGTGCCGAAATCATTGCCAAACAGCTCAACGATCCGATTCATCGCTTTCTTCTGCCCGCGGACTTTATCAACCGAAGTAACGACGCCGTCTTCATCCAGCGTCAGGATCGGCTTGATGTTCAGGATGGATCCGATCAGTGCCGATGCTTTCCCGATTCTGCCGCCCTTTTGCAAATATTCAAGCGTATCGACAAGGAAATACAGGTGCGTCGCCTTGCGCATACGCGTAATCTCTTCCACGATCTCGTCCATCGTACAGCCGATTCGTGCCATCTCCGCCGCTTTCAGCACAAGTATGCCGCAGCCGCTGGACGCGGATTTGGAATCAAATACGGTAATGTTGGCTGCCCCTTCTCCCTCTACCATCGAAGAGCCGATCACAGCCGATTGATACGTACCGCTTAATGCAGCCGCCAAATGAATGGACAAAATCTGAGTGTCAGGCTGTTCGGCCAAAATACGCTCATATGTCGATGCGAACGTAACAGAGGCTGGCTGCGATGTGGTCGGCGGCTTGCTCGAAGCCTCCAGCTTCTGATAAAAATCGTCCGGCGTAATCGTCACCGAATCCAAGTAGGACTCCTCGCCGAAGAGCACCTCTAACGGCACCATCTCAATCCCCAGCTGCTCTCTTATTTCGGCCGGAAGATCGGCCGTACTGTCTGTGACAATTCGAATCATAGGCATACGCTCCTCCCCCTTCCTACACGGTTATTCAATAGCAAACAAATACGGATACAACGGCTGTCCGCCAGCAAGCACTTCAACCTCGACATCGGCATGCGCAGCCGTCGCCCACGCAACGAGCTCCTGCGTTACATTCTCGTCCGCATCTTCGCCCGTGAGCACCGTAATTAGATCGCCGCCGTCTTCCAGCATACGATCCAGCAGCGTGCGGCACGTTTCCAGCAAGTCAGCGGTAGATACAACGATCGCTTTCTCGCGAATGCCGATATAATCGCCCTCGCGGATGCTCACATCGTCGATGTTCGTGTCGCGAACCGCTTGCGTCACTTGCCCGGTGCGAACAGAATCCGCAGCGCGCTTCATCCAATCGGCGTTCCGCTCTACCGATTCCTCTTCTTTAAACGCCAGCGCAGCAGCAAGGCCTTGCGGCACCGTACGGGTCGGGATCACTTTGACGCTGCGACCCGAGAGCTCGGCAGCTTGCTCCGCAGCCAAAATAATATTGCCGTTGTTCGGCAACAAATAGATATGCTCAGCCGGCAGCACTTCAATCGCTTTCAGGAAGTCCTCGGTGCTAGGGTTCATCGTTTGTCCGCCCGACAGTACAATATCGACATTGTTGTCCAGCAAAATATCGGCGATGCCTTCGCCCATCGCTACGGCGATGATGCCATACGGCGCAAGCTCATGCACGTGATCGGGCGGAACCGACTGGGGCGCAACGCCGCCTGTCAGCACCTCAGCAGCTGCCATTGCTTCTGCCGCCTGATGGGCTTGCGAGGCAGAATGCTCTTCGCCCTCAAGCAAGTCGCGATGCTGCTCCCGCATATTCAGAATATGAATATCAATCAGTTCTCCGTAAGGGAGAGCAAGATTAAGCACGTCTCCAGGCTTGCGCGAGTGGACATGGACCTTAATCACATCATCGCTTTCGATAACGAGAATCGAATCTCCGTCCTTCGCGAGCGCTTCCTTGAATCGGCGCTCGTCGAACGCAGGCACCGTACGGCCCGCCAGCTTGCGGTCGATGAAAAATTCCATGTCGTACAGGAATTCAATATCGCCGGTTGCCAGCTTGGACTGGGCTGAGGTTGGAGCTGGACGCGCTGCCAAAACGGCTGGCTGGGCGCTCATGCCGACATCCTCCGGCCATGCTGCTTCAGTGATGATCGGCTCATCCGCTGGCGCTTCCGACGACAATACTTTGGCGAAGCCTTCGTATATAAAGACGAGACCTTGGCCGCCTGAGTCAACGACGCCAACCTGCTTCAACACAGGAAGCTGGTCTGGCGTACGCTGAAGCGCCTCATTTGCCTTGTCATGCACTTCGCGCATAAGCTCGTCCGCTGTAGCGGTCCGGCGAGCGATCTGGACGGCATGCTTAGCCGCTTCGCGCGCAACCGTCAGAATCGTTCCCTCCACTGGCTTAACGACGGCCTTGTAAGCCATATCGACGCCATTTTGGAGTGCTGCAGCCAATTGAACCGGACCTGCCTCGTCCAACGCTGCCAACGATTTAGAAAACCCGCGGAACAGCTGCGACAAAATAACGCCAGAGTTGCCCCGAGCGCCCATAAGCAGCCCTTTGGAGAGCGCCTCGGCTGCTTTGCCAAGGCTTGGCGAAGGCTTGCTCTGAAGCTCTTTCATGCCTGACGTCATCGTCAGGTTCATGTTCGTCCCCGTATCGCCGTCTGGCACCGGGAAAACATTCAACGCGTTTACGTACTCCGCATTGCGCTGTAGGCTCTCCGCACCGGCAGCAGCCATGCGGGAAAAATCAGTTCCGTTAATCATGCGTTTGCTCAAAAAAGATTCCCCTTCCTAACTACTTGAGTACCCGCACGCCTTGGACGTAGATATTAACGAGGTCCACCTCTAATCCAATTACATCGTTAAGCACATATTGGACTTTCGTTTGAATGTTATGCGCGACTTCGGATATTTTGGTTCCATAGCTTACGATAATATGAAGGTCTATGTGGAGGCTATCGTTGTCTCGGCGCACTTCCACGCCGCGAGACAGATTGTCTCGGCCTAGCAGCTCTGCAATGCCATCCTTCAGCTGCTTGCGGGACGCCATACCGACCAATCCGTAGCATTCCAATGCCGCAGAGCCTGCGATGACGGCTATGCATTCGTCTGTAATGAGTACTTTTCCGAGCTCGGTGCTGAGCTGCAGTGGCATGGAGATCCGCTCCTTTTCCGTATGTATCTCTATTGTGGACTTTTCAACATTGTACTATAATCCTTGACGTTATAGAAGCGCGCCAAACAGGGCTAGCCCTCGTGAGGTCACTATGAAAACGCATCCATAAGTGACGGGATTATGCGGCAATGCTTTGAGCGCCATCTCCCAGACGTTCCTGTCAGCCGAATACCGTGGATTCGAGTAACATTATCGCCATTTTACAATGTTTTTCGACAATTATCTATAGCATTACGAAGATAGTGGACGCAAATTGCATCCTACTAGTGATTTTCTTCCCAAAACAAGCTGAAACGGAGCTATTTGCGATCTCTTCTTCCCAGCTCCCTTTTCAAAATGAGCTGGGACTAGACAAAGAAAAGGCAGTTGTGATACGATACTCAAGTATGTTTATATGCGCTTCTTGTGACGAGAAGCCGAGTTACCATGAAGACGTATGACTAGCTACTTCAGCGGAAGCTTTCCATGCTGTTACGCTCCGCCTAATGAGCGGATGCTTGCGAAGCCAGATGCTCCGCATCGATTAAGGAGGTGTATCCATGTCTCGCAAATGTGCAATTACGGGCAAAGCGCCTGGTACAGGCAACCACGTATCTCACGCGAACAACAAGAACCGTCGTTCTTGGGGCGTTAACGTTCAAAAAGTGCGTATCCTCGTCGACGGCAAACCGAAACGCGTATGGGTTAGCGCCCGCGCGCTGAAATCCGGCAAAGTAACCCGCGTATAATAGGCCCGACCCTACGGTCGCAGCCAGCAGAAGACCGTGTCTTATGACACGGTCTTTTTTGTATGGCTCGCCTATACATATAAAACGACTGTACTCTGCATATGCAAAATACAGTCGGTATAGGCTTGCTTCCACGATCGAACTATCGTCAGCTCGGCCGCATCAGCTTTTTTGGAACGTATTCAAGATGGCCTTGACGAAACCGCCTAGAAATTTAGGCAGCTTGATCGTGTAAAATTTCATGCCCCATCCCTCCTCAAACGCGCTCATCGGATGATCGTCGCCTTCATAACGCACAAATGGTTACAAGAACCTCGGATCTTCGCGGAACCATCGTTCATGTAACCATCCTATGCGTAATCAAGTCGTCCTATTCCAGCGCGCCCAGCCTAACTCGCTGCGGGGGGAGGATCGTAGGTCGCAATCGTCACAATGATCGTGAGCAGCAAATACCAGACGATAGCGAGCACAATAAACCACACCCGCGGAGCCACCTTGTCGATCTTGCCGAACGAGCGGATCACGATAACGAGCGCCAGCAAAGAAAACACGAAACGAATCGGCCCATTCACCGTCGCGAACAACATTAAGCAAATACCGCAAAGCCAACTAAAGAAAGCAACGAATAACCCTGTACGCGGCTTGCGATCCAGATCTTCAAACTTCTCCACGAAGCGCCTCCTGTCTTCAAACGAAAAGCCAGCCATAAGGCCGGCTCACGATTAAAGGATGAAATTCGATCTAACGAAGCGAAGCTACAGCAGCTGCACGATCCGCCGCTCCATATACATAGCTGCCAGCGACAAGCACATTCGCTCCAGCGTCGCGCACAAGCTTTGCCGTCTCGGCATTCATGCCGCCGTCTACCTGTACGTTCATGTGCTCCAGGCCGCGTTCCTGCAGCATCGTGCGCAGCTGACGAATTCTGCCGACCGACTGCGGAATAAACGACTGCCCCCCGAAGCCCGGATTAACGGTCATAATGAGAACCAGATCAAGATCATCCAGCACAGGTTCAACCGCCGACAGCGGCGTGCCTGGATTGATGGCCACGCCTGCAGGCAAGCCATGCTCTTTGATCAGATGAACGACACGATGCAAATGAACGCACGCCTCCGCGTGCACCGTAATGCGATCTGCTCCCGCTTTGACGAAGGCCGGGATGTACAGCTCCGGCTTCTCAATCATCAGATGAACGTCAAAGGGCAGCTTGGTATAAGGGCGAACCGACTCTACCACGATCGGACCGAACGTCAGGTTTGGCACGAAATGGCCGTCCATGACATCGATGTGAATCCAATCTCCGCCGGCCTTCTCAGCCGATTGGACATCCTCCCCTAGCTTCGAGAAATTAGCCGATAAAATCGACGGTGCAATAATGGTCATGCGTTAGTACCTCCGTTTTTTCTCTTTCATTTCTTCCATGAACGCCAAGTAATGAGCGTGGCGTCCCGCGTCAACCTCTCCTGCCTCCAACGCATCAAGCACCGCGCAGCCAGGCTCATGATCATGCGTGCAGCCGCGGAATTTGCAGGATGGAGACAGCTCCCGCATTTCGCGGAAACAGTAGCTCAAATCTTCGATGCCAAGCTCCTCGAAGTCCAGCTGGCTAAATCCAGGCGTGTCCGCAACGAAGCCGCCAATCCCTGTCTCAATTAGCTCAACATGCCGCGTCGTATGCTTCCCGCGCCCGAGGCGATTGCTAATGGCATTGGTTTCTAACGTAAGACCCGGAACGAGCGCATTGAGAAGTGACGATTTGCCGACGCCTGATTGCCCCGCGAAGACAGACAGCCGATGATTCAGCCGCTGCTGAAGCGGATCACAGCCTTCCGACAGGCGAGAGCTTGTCTCGAAGACTTCGTAACCGAGCGGCTCATATACCGCTCGAACGCGGCGCAGCGCTTCGCGGGCGCTTTCGCCTTCCTTGCCTTCGGCAGATGCCAGATCGCTTTTGCTCAAGCAAATGACCGTGTCCAATCCTGCATGCTCAATATGGACGAGGAACTTGTCCAACAACTGGAAATTCAACTCCGGCTCCGTTACCGAGAAGACGAGCACCGCGAGCTCAATGTTAGCAACTGGCGGGCGAATCAACTCCGACGAGCGAGGCAATATTTGTTCAACCGTTCCTTCGCCATTATCCGTAAGGGAGTAGACGACGCGATCGCCGACGAGCGGCGATTCGCCCCGTTTCTTGAATATCCCACGTGCGCGGCACTGAATCGGTTGCTCTTGCCTGATTTCCGGTTGAACGTAGTAAAAACCAGCCAGCGCTTTGACGATCGTACCGTTTAATTCATTATTGTTGGGCATCTGGCTGATTGTCCTCACTTCCGGTATCTGGAGCAGTATTCGTGTTAGGATCAGTTCCAGTGGTTTTCGGATCTGTCGGTTGAACCTCGCCTTGTGTAGGCTGGTCAACGACCGGCGGCGGCTCTTCCTTGCCAGGCACCGTTTGCTCCGATGGCTCGTTACCCGAATCATACGTTACCGGGAACGAATCAACCAGCTGTCCGTCACGGAACACCATGATCGTTGCATCCTTATTCGGAGCTACGATGACATTGATCGAGAATCGTTGCGTATCTTTAATTTTCCGTTTGCCCCACTCGATGTTTTCCCCGGTCGCGTCGGAATAGACAATCCGGATTTCGCTCGAATGGCCCGCCTGAGCAGGCGATATGACGATAGGCTGCTTCCGCTGTACCGCATCCGACGGCAAGCCGGAGCTGACCGTGATCGACACCTCAGCGCCCTTGCCCACTTGCTCGCCTTTCTCGTAAGGAAACTGCCCCAGCACCGTACCTTCCGGCTCGTAGCTTGGCTCACGGACGATATTATCCTCCGACAGCTTCAGCCCTTGCTGGCTTAGCAGCACTTTCGCTTCCGCTTCCTTCTTGCCGATCAGATCCGGCATCTCTACCGTCTCTTTCCCCTTGCTTACCGTGAATCGGATGGTAACGGTTTTGGGATCAAAGGACTCGCCAGAAGCAGGCGTCTGCGACAAAATCGTGCCCGGATCCTCATCGCTAAACTGCGGTTCGTTGCTTATGCGCGCCTTGGCTACGCCCAGCGCCTCAAGCTCCTCCATAGCTGCCGTTAGCTGCCTGCCTGTGTAATCCTCCATACCCGCTAATTCTGCGCCCTTGCTCACGTATATCCGGATAGAAGCGCCCTTCTTCACCTTCATATTGGCCTTCGATTGCTCATAGACGAATCCATTCTCAACCTTATCGCTGAATTCGCGAACGATCGGCTGCTCGATCAGCAGGCCCGCTTCCTCAATCGTGCGAACTGCCTCTGCTTCCTCCATATTCACCACATAAGGAACGGAGACTTCCGGAACGTCCAAGCTGTTCGAAACGGCTTTGACCGCGAAATAGAGGCCTGCTATGACGACCAGCGTCACAATGATCATCGGCATCGGGCGTTTCCACCACGGCTTAGGGCGCTTAGGCTTCTCGTCCTCCCACTCAATCGTCTGCGTGTTTGAAGCTGCCTGCTGAGCTGACGCACGCTCGCGAGAAGCAGGGCGCTCCTCGGCAGCCGTGCGAGCCTCCGGCGCCGCTGCTGGCCGTATAGCCGGCATGACACGCGTCTCGTCCAAGTCATCCGACTCGCTGAAGAACGTCGCCTTCGGCTCATGCAGCCGCTGCGCTTGAAGGGATGTCTCCAAATCCTTCAGCATCGCGCTTGCTGAGGCATAACGCTCGTTCGGGTTTTTGCGCATTGCCCGCAAAATGACGTTTTCAACGCTCTGCGGAATAAGCGGGTTAATCGCGCGAGGCTCGACGAACGATTCCTGCAAATGCTTTAAAGCTACGCTGATCGGGCTTTCGCCCTGAAAAGGAAGCTTGCCCGTTAACATTTGATACATCACGATGCCGAGCGAATACAGGTCCGACTTCTCGCCCGTGCTTGTCCCTTTGGCATGCTCCGGCGAGAAATAGTGCACAGACCCTACCACGGAGCCGGTTTGCGTAATGGTTGAAGCTGTGACAGCGCGCGCAATGCCGAAATCGGTCACTTTCACCCTGCCGTTGTTGCCAATAAGAATATTATGCGGCTTAATATCGCGATGAATAATTTGGTTCTGATGAGCATTCACTAACGCATCGCAAATCTGTGCAGCGATATGTATAGCTTCGTCCGGCTGAAGCGGCGCGCGCTCTTGAATAATTTCGTTCAAGTTGCTGCCTTCGACGTATTCCATGACGATGTAGTGCACTTCATCCTCTTGGCCTACATCGTAAATGCTGACTACGTTCGGATGAGAGAGAGAAGCCGCCGATTGCGCCTCCCGGCGGAACCGTCGAATAAACTCCTCATCGTGAACGAATTGCTGGCGCAGCACCTTGACCGCAACCTTCCGGTTCAGCAGCAGGTCATGCGCTTTATAAACAAGCGCCATGCCGCCGCCGCCGATCCGGGTAATAATTTCGTAGCGTCCTCCAAGTTCATGTCCGATCAAATTCGTCACCCCTCTCGATTCTTACTGGCAGCTCCTTGCAGCAAAATGACGGTAATATTATCATCGCCGCCTGCTTGCAGTGCCAGTTGAATGAGACGATCCGCCTTGCCATCAAGATCGAGCGTCTCCGATTGCAGCGTTGCGAGCATCTGCTCGTGACTAACCATATCCGTAAGCCCGTCGCTGCAAAGCATTAACAGATCTGACGACGACAAGCTGGTAATGGAAACGTCCGCCTCAACCTCGGGATCGGTGCCCACAGCCCGCATGATTACGTTGCGTCGGGGGTGATGCGCTGCTTCTTCAGCCGTAATCTGGCCTGACTTCAGAAGTTCGTTCACAAGCGTATGATCGTCTGTAAGCTGAATGAGTCCGTCCGCATCCAATCGATAAATCCGACTGTCGCCGACATGGCCAATAACAGCCCGTTCGCCCTCGATTACTGCGACGACGACCGTTGTTCCCATATTGCTGTAGCGTTCATTGCCCGAGGCTGTATCAAATACGATCTCGTTGGCTGACTTGATCGCCGAACGCAGCAGCGCTTCACAATCCTCGTTAGACATGCCGGGCGCAACCGCGCCGAGCGACGCGCTAAGCGCATCGACGGTCAGCTTGCTTGCCACCTCGCCTGCGAGATGTCCGCCCATGCCGTCAGCAACTACTGCAGCAACGATTCCTCCCTGCAGCTCCCCAACCCAGTGACTGTCCTCATTCTCCTGTCGGACGCGTCCGATATCCGTCCGGTTAGCCGTATTCAAATCCGGATCACCTCGCCGTGGATTCCATATGCTTCGCACGCAGCTGACCGCATGCTGCGGCTATATCATGGCCTTGCTCCCTGCGGATCGTTGCATTGATTTTGTGCTTCTCCAAAATACGCTGGAATTCAAAAATGTCGTCGCGCGGCGTACGCACGTAATTCCGCTCCGGCACGTGGTTAACCGGAATGAGATTGACGTGGCAAAGCATGCCTTGCAGCACCTGCGCGAGCTCCTCCGCATGCTCGGGACGGTCATTGACGCCGCCGATCAGCGCATATTCGAACGTAATGCGGCGTCCCGTCTTCGCGATGTAGTAACGAAGCGACTCCATCACGTCATTGAACGGGAATCGACGGTTAACCGGCATCAGCTTCGAACGCAGCGCATCGTTCGGCGCGTGAATCGAAATCGCCAAGTTAATTTGCGTATTCTCATCCGCAAATTTATAAATATTCGGCACGATGCCGCTTGTTGACACCGTAATGTGCCGTTGGCCAATATTGAGCCCTTTTTCGTGAATCATGATCCGAAGGAAATTCATCGTCGGCTCATAATTTTCGAAAGGCTCACCCGTTCCCATAATCACGATGCTTGAGACGCGCTCATTCGTCGCATCCAGCAGCTGCTGCGCCCAAACGACTTGCGCGACGATCTCGCCAGCCGTCAGATTGCGTTTCAGCCCGCCAAGGGTCGATGCGCAAAACGTACAGCCAACCCGACAGCCGACCTGCGTCGTTACGCATATGCTGTTGCCGTAGTTGTGGCGCATAACGACCGTTTCAATCGCATGGTTGTCATGCAGCCCGAATAAAAACTTGACCGTGCCGTCCTTCGATTCGAATTTCGTAATTTCGGAAAGCGTCACGAACGCGAATTGGTCATCCAGCTTTTGCCGGAAAGCCTTCGGAAGGTTCGACATCTCGTCAAAGCTGCGCACCCGCTTCACATAAAGCCAATCAAACAATTGGCCAGCGCGAAACGCCGGTTCGCCGTTGTCTTTGACCCATGCCTGAAGCTCTTCCAGCGTATAGTCATAAATGAAAGGTTTCGTCTGTTCTTGTATCTGTTCGCCCATCTGTTTATCACACCTAAACCTTAAAATAATACGGACACGAGTCATCGTATCCGTTGTCGCTTATTTTACCACAAACGCCCATGCCAGACTACAAGCGGCCTATACCGTGCGTTTGCGGAGCGTAGCAATATAGAAGCCGTCGCTGCCAAAATGGTTCGGAAGCAGCTGCAGCGCCCCGGTAAACTCGCCTTGCACCGCGCCAGCCGACCGCAGAGATTCCAGCAGCTCGGCTGGCCATTCAGCATCGAGCGTATATTCCGGGTGGTCCTTGAGGAACTGGCTGATTTGACGATCGTTCTCGTCGCGATCAATCGTACAGGTACTGTACACAAGCCTTCCATCTGGCTTAACAAGCCCCGCAACGCCGTTGATCAGCTTCTTCTGAATCGCAGCGATCTCTCGGATATCGCCTTCTGACTTCGTCCACTTGATCTCCGGCTTGCGCGCAATAACGCCTAAGCCCGAGCACGGGGCATCGAGCAGCACGAGGTCGAACGACTCCGAGGAATACCGCTCGCCGAGCTCCGCTGCATCGCCAGTTACCGCCTCCACGCACGTAAGGCCAAGCCGCTCCGCTTGCTGCTCGATGAGCGCCTGCTTATGCGGGTGCACGTCGTTGGCGATGACACGTCCCTCATTGCCCATCAGCTCTGCAAGATGGGTCGTCTTGCCGCCAGGCGCCGCGCAGCAATCCAGTACGGTCATGCCGGCAGCAGGCCTTGCGGCTTGCGCAACAAGCATTGAGCTCTCGTCTTGGATCGTCCAGCGGCCGTCGCGAAACCCAATCGTATCGGCAAGGCTGCCGCCGCGCTGCGCGACGACGCCAGCAGGCGATACGGCAGACTTCGCTGCCTCGATGCCGGATTCGGCGAGTATCGCGATCGCTTCCTCTCGCGTCGCGCGCAAGCGATTGACGCGAATGCTGGCATGCGGCGGCGCATTGCCCGCCGCACAGATTTGTTCCGCCGCCGCTTCGCCATAGGCGGCGATCCACCGCGCGACGAGCCACTCGGGATACGAGTGGCGAAGCGCGATGCGAAGCGCCGGACGCGCAGCCGATTCGGCTGCGGCCTCGGGCGCGAGCTCGTCACGGCGGCGCAGCAGATTGCGGAGCATGCCGTTGACCATGCCGGAGATGCCGGAATGGCCGCGTCGCTTGGCGATCGCAACCGCCTCGTTTACTGCCGCATGCGCGGGAATGCGATCCAGGAATAAGAGCTGATACGCGCTTAACCGCAGCAGCTGCAGCACCCAAGGCTCAAGCTTTCCGAGCCCTTTGGCAGCAAGCGCCGACAGCGCATGGTCCAGCGATAGACGGCGCTGGAGCGTTCCATACACCAGTTCCGTAGCCAACCCGGCGTCGGCACGGGACAATTCCGCATGCTGCAAGGCACTGTTCAGGACAAGGTTGCTAAACGCTTCCTCCCGTTCGATCTTAACAAGCGCCTCTAATGCAACCTCGCGCGCGGTAGCCGGTCGTTGAACACGAGGCGCGGCAGCAGACTGTGCGCCTCCGGCTTTTTTCGCGCCAGCCGATTGCGCCGTATGCCCCGCTCGCTTCTTCGTCCCAGCCGGGCTAGCGTTCTGCTGCCGCGGCTGCTCACCCTGCCGCTTCGCCTTATTGCGAAGCGCGCTCCCGTTGTTGCCCTCCGTCGGCCCGCTCATTGCAAACCTCCGCCGAATTGCGCTCCGGGCTCAAGCCTAGCGCCCTTCAACCAGTCCGAAGCAGGCATAGCCCGTTTGCCCGAAGGCTGAATGTCCAGTAGAAGAAGTGCGCCTTCTCCTGTCTGTACCGTAATTCCTTCGGCTGACGCCGACAGCACCGTCCCCGGAGTCGCGGCAGCTGGCGCCCCGCTTCCCTTCGCTGCGACGGGCTGGCATCGCCAAATTTTGAACGGCTCGCCATTCCATTGCGTGAACGCTCCTGCCATAGGCGACAGCCCGCGCACTTGGTCATACAGCTGACGCGCTGAACGCGTCCAATCTATACGTTCGTCATCCCGCGTCAGATTCGGGGCGTAGGACGCATCCTCATGCTGCTGCGGAACGGCTTGCACGGTGCCCGCCTCGATGGAAGGAAGCGTCTGCATGAGCAGGTCAGCACCCGCTGCGCTTAGCTTTTCGAACAGCGTGCCCGATGTATCCGCCTCATCGATCGGCACTTCTATGCGGCTGATCATGTCTCCCGTATCCAGCCCTTCGGCCATGTACATAATGGTTACGCCCGTGACGGACTCCCCATTAATGATGGATCGCTGAATAGGCGCTCCGCCTCGATATTTCGGCAGGAGCGAGCCATGGACGTTAATACAGCCGAGCGGCGGTACATCAAGTACCGCCTTCGGCAAAATTTGGCCATAAGCGGCCGTTATAATGAGTTCCGGCGCTAGCGAAGCGACCAGCGCGATCGCTTCCTCGCTTCGCATCCTCTCCGGCTGGTAGACCGGAATTCCGTGCGCCAGCGCTGCCTCTTTCACAGGGGGCGGCGCCAGCTCGCGCTTCCGACCCTTCGGCCGGTCAGGCTGCGTAATAACAGCGACGACTTCATGGCCGCTGGCCAATACGCGTTCTAAGGAAGGGACCGCAAACGATGGGGTCCCCATAAATACGATTTTCATGCCTAGCTCACTCCCCGCTCTTCCGACGGCGAGACTGCTGCTGCGTAATGTCATATACATTTTCCGCCAAATCCGTGAAAAGAATTCCGTTCAAATGGTCGATCTCATGCTGGAACGCGCGTGCGAGGAATCCCGATGCATCTACCTCGATCGGATTGCCGTTGCGATCCTGGCCAGCCACCTTCACGCGGTCCGCACGGCTAACGTCACCGTTCAAATTCGGAATGCTTAAGCACCCTTCGGGGCCGAACTGCTCGCCTTCGCTCAACACGATAACGGGATTGACAACCTCGATCAGGCCGCTTTCTTCTTCCCCGATATCTACGACGATTACACGTTTGGAAATGCCGATCTGCGGCGCAGCAAGGCCCACGCCTTCCGCATCGTACATCGTGTCAGCCATGTCATTCAGCAGCTTATGAAGATTAGGCGTAAACTTGGTCACTTCCTTCGCCACTTCGCGAAGCACGGGATCTGGCTCTTTCACAATAATTCGAATGGACATATTCGATTCCTTCTTTCTTGGATGATTGATAATTCGCCGTATCAAGCGGCAGTGTTCAGCAATGGATTTATAAAATCATATGAGGGTCAACGTCAATCCCGAACTGTACGCCTCTGCCTTCCGAGCCTTCCATGAACGGGCGGATCGTTTCGCGTAGCAACGCTGTAGCATCAACGTTTCCACGATATTTTATCATACATTGAAAACGGTAGCGATCTTTCATCCGAGCAATCGGCGATGCGACCGGCCCAAGCACATCTAGCGCCCTCGGCCCGCTTGTGCCATCGACGCGTCCATATACGCCAGCGGCCAAAGCCGCATCTCTCAGTCGCTGGGCGAATCGGTCGCCAACCTCGGTTAACAATGGAAGCTGCTCATGGGACATCGTAACCAGAATAAGCCGGCAATAGGGCGGATACCCCATTGCCCGGCGATGCGCCAGCTCTTCCCGCACGAAAGCATCATAATCATGATGCTGCGCCGTTTGGATCGCGTAATGTTCCGGGGCATACGACTGGACGACAACCTCGCCTGGAAGCTCATGCCTTCCCGCGCGCCCCGCCACTTGCGTAAGCAATTGGAACGTACGCTCTGCCGATCGAAAATCCGGCAGATGCAGCGAAGTATCGGCAGCAACAACGCCGACAAGCGTTACATAAGGAAAATCAAGCCCTTTCGCGACCATTTGCGTTCCGAGCAGCACATCGGCTTTTCGTTCTCCGAACTGCTTCAGCAGCTTTTCGTGCGAGCCTTTCTCGGTCGTCGTGTCGACATCCATTCGAATAACGCGTATACCAGGGAACAGCTTCGCCAGTTCTTCCTCCACCTTCTGCGTTCCGGTTCCAAAAAAACGGATATGCTCGCTCTCGCAGGATGGACACGCGGACGGGGCATTCTCGGAATGGCCGCAATAATGACAGCGCAGCACCCGTGTTTTTTGATGATAGGTTAACGAAATATCGCAATGCGGACACGCCGCTGTGTAGCCGCAGGAGCGGCACATCACAAACGTCGAATACCCTCGGCGATTCAACAAAAGCACCGATTGCTCGCCGCGCTCAAGTCGGTCAGCAAGGCCTGCATATAACGTTCGACTGAACATGGAGCGATTGCCCCCTTGCAGCTCCTCGCGCATATCGACGACGGTGACCGGCGGCATAGGGCGTCCTGCGACACGGTCGGGCATAGCGAGCAGAAGCGGAGCGCCGCCCCCGGCTCCGTTATTGCCTGAAGGGCGTACGGCTGTAGCCGCAGCAAATGATTCCAGCGATGGCGTAGCAGAGCCCAATACGACGGTAGCCCCATGCTGCTTTGCCCGCATGATGGCCACGTCCCGGGCATGATATTTCGGGCTTTCCTCTTGCTTGTAGCTGGACTCGTGCTCTTCATCGATAATCATCAGCCCGATGGATTCAAACGGGGCAAAGATCGCGGAGCGAGCGCCGACAGCGACCTGTGCGCGGCGCTCACGAATTTTACGCCACTCATCATAACGTTCGCCCGTCGAAAGACGGCTGTGCAGCACAGCGACAGCATCTCCGAAGCGACCTTTGAATCGCTCCACCATCTGCGGCGTTAGCGAAATTTCCGGGACAAGCACGATGGCTTGCAGCCCTTGATCCAAGCAGCGCTGGATCGCCTGCAAATAGACTTCTGTTTTTCCGCTTCCCGTTACGCCGTGCAGCAAATATGGCTTCGGTTCACGGGCATCGATGGAAGCAACGATCCACTTCAGCACTTCCTGCTGTCCCTCTGTTAGCGGCAGCGGCTCGGTTCGCTGAAACGTACGCCCAGCGTAAGGGTCGCGCGAGGCTTCTACCTCTCGCATCGTTAGCCAGCCTTTGTCCACGAGCGCTTTCACTGTAGATCCTGTCGTGCCAGTGTCAGCAAGCAGCTTCTGCAGCGGAACCGGGCCTTCCGCATCCAGCATAAACGCGAGAACATCTCGCTGCTTGCCCGCCCGCGCAGGCCAGGCCGCAAGCGCCTCCGCCGCTCCTTCCCGATCCACGGGAGGAATGACGGTCTGCACCTTGCGAATGCTCACCTTATCCCGGATGGCTACCTGTTCCTCTAACAATCCTATTCGAATCGCTGCCTTGACATAAGCGCCTGCATCTGGGAATCGTTCACGAAGCGTATCCAGCTTGACGGGACCGCTTCGTCTCAGCCACTCTCGCAGGCCATCTGGCAGCAGCACCGCTGCAGCTGCTTCGGGCTCCTGCTCCTCGAACGACTCGCTTAACCGGACTGTTCTCTCCGCCTTCCCCTTAAGCGCAGCCGGAAGCATCGCCTGCAGCGCTGCAATCATCGTGCAGCAATATTTGACGCTAAGCCAGCTTGCGAGCTCAATCAGATCAGGCCTCAGCGGAGGAAGCGGGTCCAGCAATTCAGCGATCGGCTTGATCTTCGACATGTCAACTTCCGATGCTTCCGATGGGATGACGCCCACAACAAACCCTTGAAGCACGCGCCCGCCGAAGGGAACCCCCACTCGGCTGCCAGCCTCGACCCAGCCTTCAAGCGCCAACGGCACCTCGTAATCAAACGGCCGGTCGGTTTGCCGACTCGGCACATCAACGATGACGCGAGCGATCATCGGACTTCCTTCCCTGACTCTAAATGGGCCATTCGCTCAGCTGCTACAGCTAAAATTCGGCGTGCCGTTTCGAGCTTGGACATGAGCGGCAAGGATTCCACGATTCCAGCTTTATCATAAATGCGGATAATGTTCGTATCGGAGTTAAAGCCCGCGCCCGCTTGGCTCACATCATTGCCGACGATAAGATCGCAATGCTTGCGCTGAAGCTTGTCCATCGCATAGCGGTCCAGATCGCCCGTCTCCGCAGCGAACCCGATCAAATACTGCTTCGTTTTAAGCTCGCCAAGCGTCTGCAGGATGTCCGTTGTCTTCTCCAATTCAAGCACGAGCCGTTCCCCAGACTTCTTGATCTTCTTATCTGCACGAAAAACAGGGCGATAGTCGGCAACTGCAGCCGATTTAATGACCAAATCCGTTTGTGCATACCGTTCCAACACAGCCTCAAGCATCTCTTGCGCGGACTCCACGCGGACAAGAGCGACGCCGTCTGGCGGCAGCTCGGACGTCCTGCCCATTACGAGCGTAACCTCTGCACCTGAATCTCTGGCTGACGCAGCCAGAGCGAAGCCCATTTTCCCTGAGGAATCATTCGTCAAATAACGGACGGGATCTAGTCGTTCTATCGTTCCGCCTGCCGTAATGAGCACCTTCTTGCCTGCCAATGGCTTATGGGCGCCTTCGCGCATCATATCGCTAACGAAAGCAACGATAGACTCAGGCTCTGCTAATCGCCCTTTGGCAACATAGCCGCAAGCTAATTGCCCCGTCTCCGGCTCGATAAATCGAACGCTCCGCTCAGCCAACAGCTGAATGTTGCGAATTACAGCAGGATGGTCATACATATGTACGTTCATAGCTGGCGCAACGATAATCGGACAGGTCGCTGCCAGCAGCGTGGTACTCAGCATATCATCTGCCAAGCCATTGGCCATCTTCGCAATCGTATTCGCAGTCGCTGGCGCTACGAGCACAAGATCCGCGCGATCAGCAAGGTCAATATGGGACACGACAGACGGATCCCGCTCGTCGAACGTATCTGTATATACAGGATTGCGCGAGAGCGTCTGCAGCGTAAGCGGCGTTATAAACTGACAAGCGCCTTCGGTCATGATGACATGCACATCAAATCCGGCTTGTACGAGCTTGCTGCACAAGGCAGCTCCTTTATAGGCTGCAATTCCGCCGGTAATACCGAGTATGATCGTCTTCCCCTTCATTCGGTCATCGCTCCCTTTCGGAAAACAAAAAAATAACAACCGCAATCCGGTTGTCACTTTTTGCCGTTCTGTGCGGCCGATATATAGCGAATGTCGCGAGCTTCAGTACCGACAGCCGGACACGCTACTCCCGGCTCGTATTATCGATTCCCTTTGCTGGATGGCGGCACTTCTACCGATTCAACAATGAGCATGTCATGGTAAATCTCTTCAAGCGCAACGCCGACTTGTTTGTGCGAACGTGCATTGCGAATTTCAGGCTTAGAGCCTTCGCGAAGCATGCGCGCGCGGCGGGAAGCCGCCACGACGAGCTTATATTTGCTGTCCACTTTCTCAATCATTTCATCAATCGATGGATACAACATTCGATTCACCCCGTCTATGCTTTCTCTGAAGCTGCAGGCAATTGCGGCATGTCAGCAAGGATTCGCTTTGCTTGGCAATGCTCAGCAGTGATAATACTTTGAATTCGGTGGCAAGCAGCATCGATCTCGTCGTTAACGACGGCGTAATCGTAATGGCGAAGCAGGTTCATTTCTTCGACTGCAACCGACATCCGATGATCAATCACATCTGCATTTTCAGTTCCGCGACCTGTAATCCGCTGCCTCAGTTCCTCAAGCGATGGCGGCATCAGGAAAATAAATACGCCTTCGGGAAACTTCTGTTTCACCTTCAGTGCGCCCTGCACCTCGATCTCGAGAATAATGTCTTTGCCTGAAGCAAGAGTTCGATCGACAAAATCACGCGGCGTGCCGTAATAGTTGCCTACATATTCGGCCCATTCCAACAGCGCGTCATTCGCGATCATATCTTGAAACTGTTCCCGCGATTTAAAGAAATAGTTGATGCCGTTAATCTCGCCTTGGCGCGGATGGCGAGTCGTAGCCGATACCGAATAAATCAATTCCGGCATCCGATGCCGCAGGTTTGCGCAAACTGTGCCTTTGCCTACGCCAGAAGGGCCGGACAATACAATAAGTAATCCTCTGCTCATAATGCTCCCCGTACTATTCGTCATGATCGTCATCTTTGGCGGATAACCGATGCGCTACCGTCTCAGGCTGCACCGCCGACAAGATCACATGGTCACTATCGGTAATAATGACGGCGCGCGTCCGACGGCCATACGTCGCGTCGATCAGCATATGCCGGTCTCTTGCTTCTTGAATAATTCTCTTGATCGGTGCCGATTCCGGACTGACGATCGAGATGATTCGATTAGCGGAAACGATGTTGCCGAATCCGATATTAATAAGTTTGATAGCCATCTCTGGTCTCCCCTCCGGTCCTCCACATGCAACTGGCGAATAATAATTGGCTTGCAATAAATTCGAAACAAAATAAGCTCCAGCTGCCGGAAATGAATGGCAGAACCCCCGCACTATTATGAACGAAAATAACCGGACTCATACGTCCGCGCAACGTTCCATCCAATGCTCGCAGCTCTTGAGCGCGAACAGATGGCAACCATTGTTTCGCTTCAAAACCGACGAGAGAGCATGGCATATGCATTGTTAATCCATTTTAAAGGATTTTCATGCGACTAACAAGTGATTTTTCACAAATTCGGCTGATATCGCCGAATTTCGCCGATACCAGCCGCATTAAAGTACAAAATCATTCTCTTTTTTCATTCGTGAACCGTCCCGACTTCAGCCAAATATGCTCCGTCAACTGAACGGTCATCTCATAAAACATGAACGGCGTCATCAAGTAGATGCCGTTAAAATGCGGCATGATCGCATCGATCAGCTCGGTGGCGATTTGCACGCCTTCCGCGCGACCCGCTTCGCCTTCAAGCCCCGCCATTCGCTGCCGAACCTCGTCCGACAGCTGAATACCCGGCACCTCATTGTGCAAATATTCCGCATTGCGACCGCTTGCCAGCGGCATGACACCGATGAAAATCGGCACTTGGATATGCCCGGTCGCTTCCGCGATCCGTTCAATAAGCGCTGGATCGTACACGGGCTGCGTCATAATGTAGTCAGCGCCAGATGCAATTTTCCGTTCGAGCCGCTGCACCGCTTTGTCCAGATGCTTTATGTTAGGATTAAACGCAGCGCCAATGACGAATTTCGCTTTTTGCTTAAGCGGCTTTCCGGAGAAAGCCATGCCTTCGTTCAATTGCCGAATCATCTTGATCATCTCGAAGGAGGTCAAGTCGTAAACCGAGCTGGAGCCGGGCAAATCGCCGAAACGCGCCGGGTCACCCGTCACAGCGAGCACGTGATCGATGCCAAGCGCATCTAGTCCCATCATATGCGATTGCGTGCCGATCAAGTTGCGGTCACGGCAAGCGACGTGAATAAGCGGACGGATGCCCGCTCGTTCCTTCACAAGGGAAGCGAGCGCAATATTGCTCATGCGCGTAACAGCCAAGGAGTTATCCGCCATCGTCAGGGCATCTGCCTTAGCATCCTTAAGCGCGGCAGCGCCTTCCATAAATTTCGTAATGTCCAGATCGCGCGGCGGATCCAGCTCAACGATAACCGTGTGCCGTTGTCGAACGAGCGCAACGATGGACGGCTCCTCTGCCTCCGGCGGAGCTGCTGGCGGCACAGGCGCCGAACTCACCGATACCGACGGGCCGCTGTCATGCGGAGCTGCCGGTTTATCAAGGACTGTCGCGCCTTGTAAAGCGGGGACATAACCGTCCAGCGCAGCAGCGATGGCAGCGATATGCTCCGGCGTCGTGCCGCAGCAGCCTCCGATAACTCGGGCTCCATGATCAGCGAACCGACGCGCAGTCGCTGCGAAATATGCTGGCGTGGCCGAATAGGTGTACTGGCCGTCCACATAGTCAGGAATGCCTGCATTCGGGAACACAGAGAACGGAAGCTGGCTAGCGCCATCGAGCGCATCGATGGAACGCATAATGCCGTTCGGGCCCGTTCGGCAATTAAAGCCGACAACATCGGCCCCTTCGCCCTGAAGACGGCTGAACGCCTCGAAGAGCCTGACTCCGTCCTGCGTGCTGCCGCCGTCTTCTACGGCAAACTGGCAGATGACCGGAACATTGCTGGATTGGCGAACGGCACGAAGCGCCAGCAGCATTTCTTCCATATCCAAAAAGGTTTCCAGCAATATGCCGTCGACGCCTTCATCCAGCAGAAAACCGATTTGCTGGGACAACGCCGTTCGAACCGTAGCTGTCCGCACGCCCTTGCGTCTGGCTGCCCGGATCGGTCCAACAGCCCCAACAACATAAGCATCATGGCCGACGGATGCGCGAGCCAGGCGTACGCCAGCGCGGTTAATGAGCTCGACATCGGACTCGAGCCCATACTTGGAGAGCTTCTCGACATTCGCAGAGAAGGTATTGGTTTCAATCAGCCTAGCGCCAGCTTCATAATACCGTCTGTGCACACCGCCAATGACCTCGGGACGAAGCACATTGAATTCCTCGTAGGAAACCCCAACCGGGAATCCCATCTGATACAGGTACGTGCCCATTGCACCGTCTCCGGTCAAAATCCGATGCTGGAGCGCTTCACGCAAATCCTGTTTCATTCTTCATCCCACCTAAGCCGTTATTCCGATTAGAACGTGCCGCGGAATGCTTCAGCAGCCGGACCGGTCATGTAGACGTGGTTGTCCGCTTCGCTCCATTCAATCTGCAAATCGCCGCCTTTAAGCGATACCGTGGCTGTCCGATCGGTAAAGCCATTCAACACCGAGGAAACGACCGTTGCGCATGCGCCTGTGCCGCAAGCGAGCGTTGGGCCTGCGCCGCGCTCCCATACGCGCATATCCGTGTGCGAACGCGAGTTAACGGTAACGAACTCGACATTGATTTTGCGAGGGAACATCGGATGCGTCTCCAGCTTAGGTCCCCAAGTCAACAAATCAAAATTCGCAGCATCGTCAACATAAATAACGCAATGCGGATTTCCCATCGACACAGCCGTGAACGAGAACTCGCGCCCGTCAACTTCGATAGCATGTGCAATCACGCGGTCAGCATCAACCGTTGTCGGCACTTTAAGACCTTCCAAAATCGGCTCGCCCATATCGACGCGCACAGTCGCAACCTTGCCATCCTTCACGTTCAGCTGCACTTGCTGCACGCCTGCGCCAATCGTCTCAATCGTAATGTCAGTATTAGTCGTCAAGCCGTTGTCATACACATATTTAGCTACGCAACGAATGGCATTGCCGCATTGCTCTGCTTCCGAGCCGTCGGAGTTAATAATGCGCATTTTGAAATCAGCATTCTCGCTTGGAAGAATATATACAAGACCGTCGGCGCCAATGCCGAAAAATCGGTTACACAAATCAATCGCAAGTTGCGATACGTTCTCCGGCAGCTGTTGGTGACCGGCAAACACGATAAAATCATTTCCTAATCCATGCATTTTTGTGAATTCCATTTCAAATACTCTCCTTTAACGAATAGATGGCTATATTGTTCTATAGCATATCGTATAAGGAAACGAAAAAACATTGCTTAATTGGACGATCATTTGCACTAATCGCTTATAAAATCAGCAAAAAGCAAGCCTCCAGCAGCATGGCTAGCATACTGGCCGGAGGCTTCTTTCCCTTTATCTTGCGGTTTGGCGAGTGCTGGTTGGCGTCCATTTGGAATTCGTTTTTTTGCGGTTCGAGCTTAATACGCTGCCGATCCCCATCACGAACGTCGGAATGCCGGCTGCGACGAAAACCAGGCACCATTCGCGCAGGTCAAGCGGAACCGTCTTGAACACCGGCTGGAGCGGCTTCAGATAAAGCACGCCCAGCATGAGGATAAGCGACGAGAGAACCGCCAGCACCAAATATTTGTTTTGCAAAATATTGCGATGGAAGATGGAGCGCGAGCTCCGGCAGTCGAACACATGAATTAATTGCGCAAGCACGAGTGTTGCGAATGCGACGGTCTGTGCAAGCACAAGCTGCTGCGGGTCGTTCGGCGCCTTGGCGAGCGTCAGCCAGAACGCGCCCAGCGTACAAACGCCGATCAAGATGCCGCGGCTAATGATTTTCCAGCCCAGCCGCCTTGCAAAAATGCTTTCGGTCGATGAACGAGGCTTCTGCTTCATCAAATCCTTCTCCGCCTGATCGACGCCAAGCGCCATCGCTGGCAAGCCATCGGTCACCAGATTGACCCATAGAATCTGGATTGGGATGAGCGGCAGCGGCAGCCCCGCCATCATGGCGAGGAACATCGTCAGGATCTCGCCGACATTCGATGCGAGCAGATAGCGGATGAATTTTCGGATGTTTTCGTAAATGTTCCGGCCTTCTTCAATCGCCGCTACAATCGTCGAGAAGTTGTCGTCACTTAAAATAAGCGAGGACGCTTCCTTCGAGACATCCGTACCCGATATGCCCATCGCAATTCCGATATCTGCCGCCTTAATGGCAGGAGCGTCGTTCACGCCGTCGCCTGTCATGGCAACGACATGCCCCTGGCGCTGCAGCGACTTGACGATCCGAAGCTTGTGCTCTGGCGATACGCGTGCGTAAACATAGATGTTGTCCGACAGCCGGTCGAGCTGATCGTCATCCATATTCGAGAGCTCGCGCCCGCTCACCGCTATGCCGCCGCGCGGCATAATGCCGAGCTGATGCGCAATCGCTTCTGCCGTAAGCTGATGATCGCCTGTAATCATAACGGTCTTGATGCCAGCGCGGCGGCAGGTTGCAATCGCATCTCTCGCCTCCTTGCGCGGCGGATCGATCATCCCCGACAAGCCTGCGAACACCAGCTGTGACTCCGCCTCCGCTGACGTTGTGCAGCGATCATGCGGCCGGAGATCCCGGTAAGCAAAGCCGAGGACGCGCAGCGCAGAGGATGCCATCGATTCTGCCGCCTCCGACACCTTGCGCTTGAGCGTAGACGTGAAGGGCACGACCTTGTCGTCCCAAAGCACATAAGCGCACTGCTCGAGCAGCACATCGGGCGCCCCTTTGGCGCATAACAGCTTGCCGCCTTGATGGGCAACGACGACCGACATCCGTTTCCGATCCGAATCGAACGGGAACTCTGCCACCCGTTTATACAGAGGCTCAAGCGTTTTAGCTGCCAAGCCAAGCTTGGTCGCCAATACCGTAAGCGCGCCCTCCGTCGGGTCTCCTTTAAGCTCCCATTCCTCTTTCATCTCGGTTCCTTTTTTCCGTTTGCCTTCCTCCGTATCGACAGCGCGTACGATTTCCGCGTTATTGCAAAGCGCAGCAATTTGCAGCAGCCGGCGAAGCGACTGGTCATGCTTCGGATCGACGGGCTTGCCCTGCTCCAGCGCTTCGCCTGACGGCTCATAGCCCTCGCCTGTAATATCGATGGAACGTCCGCCGAACCATACTTGTTTTACCGTCATTTTGTTTTGCGTCAACGTACCTGTCTTATCCGAGCAAATGACCGAAGCGCAGCCTAGCGTCTCGACGGATGGGAGCTTTCGGACGATCGCCTTCCGTTTGATCATCCGCTGAACGCCGAGCGCAAGCGCAATCGTAACGATAGCCGGGAGCCCTTCCGGTATAGCCGCCACGGCCAAGCTTACGCCCGCAAGGAACATGCCGTAAGCCGGCTGTCCGTGCATGATGCCTGCTACGACGACAAGCACCGTTAAAGCGACCGCAACGATTATCAGGATTTTGCCCAACTGCTCCAACCGCCGCTGAAGCGGGGTTTCCATCTCCTCGGTATTTTGAATGAGGTTGGCGATCCGCCCCATTTCAGTTTCCATTCCGGTTCGAATGACAACGCCTCGTCCCGTTCCGCCCGTCAGCATCGTACCCATAAAACCGATATTGCGCTGGTCGCCTAGCGGCAAATCCTCCTCAGCTATTACATCAGCGTGTTTCCCGACAGGGACGGATTCTCCCGTCAGCGCGGATTCCTCTGCATAGCAGCTGTTCGCTTGTACGAAACGAATATCTGCCGGCACGCGGTCTCCGCTTTCCAGCAGGATCAAATCGCCGGGCACAAGCGTATTAGCTGGAACCGTAACGGATTGACCGCCGCGAATCGTTTTGGCAGTAGGCGCGGACAATGCCTTGAGCGCGCGAAGCGATCGTTCCGCACGAAATTCTTGAACAAAACCAAGCACGGCGTTTAGCACGATAATCGCCACGATCGTAACTGCATCCAAATATTCGCCCAGAAGTCCGGATATGAGCGTTGCCCCCATAAGAATCAGCACCATAAAATCTTTGAATTGATTCAAAAACAGCAGTAGTGGCGATACGCGGGCTCCTTCCGACAACTCATTAAGCCCGTACTGCTGCAGACGCTCCGCAGCGGTTGACTCGGTCAGTCCATGGTCAACATCGCAGCCTAGCGACTGGGTGAGCGACTCCATCTTCAATTGATGCCATTTGTTCTGCTCCATGCTAATTTTCTCCCTCCCACTTAGCCGATCGCCGACTGGGTCTTGCCGCAGACGGACAGCCTTCCTGCCTCCAATCTATTCGGACAAACCGCAAATTATCCCAGTTGCGGACTTAAGTTTTTCGTTCGACTATGGCATGATAGAGAAGCATGATTCTAAAGACATACCTAAAGGAGATTTATCCCATGGCATTGGATGGCATCGTTATACGTGCCGTCGTGCACGAGCTCCAGTCTTGTGTAGGCGGCCGCATTCATAAAATTCATCAACCAAACCCTCATGATCTCGTTCTGCAAATTCGCGGGGGCGCGAACCCGGGCAAGCTCCTTCTCTCGGCTAACCCGACCTATCCTCGCGCGCATTGGACAGAAGGTACATATGTCAATCCGTTGGAAGCGCCGATGTTCTGCATGCTAATGCGCAAATATTGCGAAGGGGCCGTCATCGAGGCCATAAGTCAGCCCGGGCGCGAACGCGTCCTGCATATCGATGTCCGCCAGCGCGATGAGCTTGGCGACCTGTCGTATAAGCGCATTATCGTGGAGCTGATGGGACGCCACAGCAACATTATTTTGCAGGACCCTGCGACAGGGACGATCCATGACGGCATTCATCATGTCACGCCAGCGCTAAGCAGCTATCGCATCGTCATGCCTGGCGCGCCTTACACGCCGCCGCCCGAGCAGCACAAAGCAGATCCGATCGAGGTGCACAGCAAGGATGCGTTCACGTCCGCTTATCTTGCAGCGGAGTCCGCCAGTTCGCCTGACAAACGACTCGTTCAAGCGTTTAGCGGCCTGAGCCCGCTCCTCGCAGGCGAAATCGTACACCGTGCTGGCCTGAACGTGGTCGATGCAGACGATAGCGAAGCGACGGTCGATGCGCTATGGCGCGCCTTTGACGGCATGATGGCGCCGCTTCGTACGCATGGCTATACGTCTGAAATCGTAACGACCGAGCAGGGCAAATCCTATTTCTCCGTCGTGCCGCTAACTCGTTTCGATGGGGAGCGCCAATCGTTTGACTCGATCAGCCGATGCCTAGAAGCTTACTACGGAGAAAAAGCCGGACGCGACGCCGTGAAACAGCGTGCTGCAGACCTGCTGAAATTCGTTCAAAACGAAATCGCGAAAAACAAAACCAAGCTGGATAAGCTCCATGAGACGGTCGAGGATGCTAAAGGCGCAGATCAGTATCGCGTGCTTGGCGAGCTTCTTACGACCTACATGCATGCGGCGGGCAAAGGCGATCGTTCGATCGAGGTCATCAACTACTACGAGGAGACGCAGCCAACGATCAGAATCGAGCTAGATCCGCTGCTTACGCCTTCAGAGAACGCCCAGCGTTATTTCCGCAAATATAATAAGCAGAAAAACAGCCTGCAGACCGTCGAAGAACAGATTAAGTTGACCGAGAATGAAAACGCCTATCTCGAACAGGTGCTGCAGCAGCTCCATACGGCAGCGCTGCAGGATTTGCAGGAAATTCGCGACGAACTTGTGGAGCAGCAATATTTGCGCGATCGCAGCAAAAAGGGGACAAAAAAGAAAAAAACGTTAAAGCCTTCGCTTCTGTGCTATACGTCGTCTGAAGGGTTCCCGATCTACGTTGGCAAAAATAATACGCAAAACGAGTACTTAACGAACAAGCTGGCGGCTGCTTCGGATACATGGCTGCATACGAAAGACATTCCCGGCTCGCACGTCGTCATTCGAAGCGAAAGCTTCGGCGAAGCCACGCTGCAGGAAGCCGCTATGCTTGCCGCTTATTACAGCCAAGCGCGTGAGTCAAGTCAGGTGCCTGTCGATACGACGCTCATCCGTTATGTCCGGAAACCCAATGGCGCTAAACCGGGATTCGTTATTTACGATAAGCAGAAGACGATCTTCATCACCCCGGATGAGCAGCGGATTCGCAGCCTCCCGCATGTAGTGAAATAGCTGCAAGCGAAGCGGCGGCTCCATTGAATTGTGAAAATGAAACCAAACAAATGGCGGTACAGGGCTCACAATCGAGCCTTGTACCGCCATTTTAATGCAGCAATCAAATCGAAAAACCATCGCGTTCGTTCGCTGGCGGACGTCTTTCCAGCACACGATTCAAGATCAGGCTCTCGTAATGGGCAAAGCTGCTGTCCTTCTCCCGGGGCCGCGCCAATGTAATCGATTGATCATGGGATATTGTACCGCTCTCCACCAACACGACGCGATCCGTCAGCGCAACCGCCTCGCCGACATCATGCGTCACGAGAATGGCGGTAAATTTCCTTTCCTGCCACAGCCGCTCGATAAGCTGCTGCATTTCAATCCGGGTTAGCGCGTCCAAAGCGCCCAGCGGCTCGTCAAAAAGCAGCAGGCTTGGGTCACCAGCTAGCGCGCGAGCGAGCGAAACGCGCTGCTTCTGCCCGCCGGACAGCACGCTCGGCCACTCCTTCTCGCGATCCGCGAGACCGACAAGCGCGAGCGCCTCCCTCGCTTTATCGCGATCGCCATCCGGCACGCCAATCCGAACGTTGTCGAGCACCGTTTTCCACGGCAGCAGCCTTGCATCCTGGAACATGACCCGTACATCCGGCCTTAAGCCCGATGTGGCAGCGCCATCGAAACGTACCGTTCCTTTAGCCGCTGTTTCAAGTCCTGCGATTAGTCGAAGCAGCGTGCTTTTGCCGCAGCCGCTTCTTCCCACAACGCCAAGGAATTGGCCAGCCGGAATCGATAGGTTCAAATTCCGCAGCACCTCAAGCTCGCCGAATTGGACCTGCGCTTCCTGAATGTCGATATGAATGCCTCCAGTGGCAGCGTTCCGTTGAGGCAGCTTAGCGGGAAGCTCCAGCTGTACGCCTATTTTCCCTTGCGATAATGCGGGTGCCATTGCAGCCAACTCCTCTCCATCACCTTAGCAATCCAATCCGACAGCTTGCCGAGCAAGGCATAAATCACGATGCTGAGGACAACGATATCCATTTGGAAAAATTCTCTCGCATTCATGGCCATATATCCGATTCCGCTATTAGCTGAGATCGTTTCGGAGACAATTAACGTAATCCACATAATGCCAAGCGCAAACCTCAAGCCTACCAATATCGACGGCAGCGCGCCGGGAAAAATAATCGTGCGAAACAGCGAAAATCCACGCAAGCCATAGGTGCGACCCATCTCGATTAAACCGGGGTCGACAGCACGTATGCCGTGCAGTGTGTTTAAGTAGATCGGAAAAGCAACGCCGAGCGCGACGAGAAAAATTTTACCCTGCTCGCCAATGCCGAACCACGCAATAATTAGCGGAATAAGGGATAAGTGCGGGATCGTCCGAATCATTTGGATACTGGAATCGGTAAGCTTCTCGAAAAGCGGCAGCAAGCCATTGATAATCGCCAAGGCGAACCCGATGCCCCCGCCAATCACGAAGCCGAGCAGCGCCCGCCGGGAGCTGTCTCCAATGTATACGAACAGATCGCCGTTTCGCACAAGCTTAATCCCCGCTTCGACAACAGCTACCGGAGTCGGCAAAATTCGCTGTGAGATCAAGCCCGCACTGACGAACCATTGCCACAACACGACGACCACGGCCGGAATGAGCCACTCGAGTCCTATATTTTGATACGCTTTACGCTTATTTATCGCTGCTGGACTCTTCACATTCATCCCCTCCTTAGCTGACCGGCGCCCGCTCGGACGGCTTGATCGAATTCGCAATTAACTCGCCGAACGGACTTGTCGAAGTTGGGCCTTCCGCCTGCGGAATATGGTTTAAAGGCAGCAGTGGGAATACCAATTCGGCGAAACGGTACGCTTCTTCCAGATGAGGATAACCCGATAAAATGAACGTATCGATGCCTAAATCCGCATATTGCTGCATGAGCGCCGCTACCTGTTCGGGACTGCCTACCAGTGCCGTACCCGCACCGCCGCGAACAAGCCCGACGCCAGCCCACAGATTCGGGTAGATTTCCAGCTGCCCGCGGTCGCCGCCATGAAGGCGGGACATCCGCTTCTGCCCTTCTGAATCGTAACGGCTGAACACCTTACTCGCCGCCTCAATCGCCGCATCGTCTACCTTACTGATGAGCCGATCGGCTTCGCGCCAAGCTTCCTCCGACGTTTCTCTTACGATGGCATGCAACCGAATGCCGAAGCGGACTGTTTTGCCCTGTTCTGCGGCTTTATGTCGAACCTGCTCAATTTTCTTGGCTACCTCATGCGGCGGCTCGCCCCATGTCAGATACACATCGATATGATCCGCTGCCACTTGAATCGCTGCAGTCGACGAACCACCGAAATAAAGTGGAGGATAAGGACGCTGCGTCGGCGGATAGAGCACCTTTCCTCCCTCAACCTTCAAATGCGCGCCCTCGAAATCGACCGTCTCGCCCGCTAATTCTCGACGCCAAATATCCAAAAACTCAGACGTCAGATCATAGCGCTCATCATGACTCAAGAACACGCCGTCGCCCGCCAGTTCAACGGGATCTCCACCCGTTACCACATTGACGAGAAGCCGTCCACTCGACACCCGATCGAATGTTGCCGCCATTCTTGCGGATAAGGTAGGCGACATTAAGCCCGGACGAATCGCGACAAGAAATTTTAACCGTTCGGTTACCGGGATAAGGGAAGACGCAACCACCCATGCATCCTCGCACGAGCTGCCTGTCGGGATCAGCACGCCCTCGTAGCCAAGCCGATCAGCCGCTTGCGCGACCTGCTGCATATATTTAGCATCGACGGCGCGCGCTCCTTCTGCAGAGCCCAAATAGCGTCCATCGCCGTGTGTTGGAATAAACCAGAAGACTTCCATATCGCAATCTTCTCCTTCTCGTTCGATTATTTTTGCAGCGTTGCTTCCTTCACTCTAATTTCATTCGGAATGAGCTTCAGCTCATAGAACGTGTCAGCGATTCGCTGCTGAGCCTCGATAATCGAATCGTCAATCGGCGACAAGCCATAATCTCGACGCCCTGATGCCAGCTCGAGCGAAGAAATATCAATCCCAAGCTGCGGCGACAGCAGCGCTGCCACTTCCTTCTGATTCGCTTTCGACCATTCGTCGATTTTATTCAGCTCTTCGGTAAAGATATCGATTATCGGTTGATTGGCTTCAGCAAACTTGCGTGAAGCGAGATAAAACTCGATATTGGAAACCAAATCCTTCCCATCCGTAAGCAGCTTAGCGCCCGTTGCGGTCTGTGCGGCTGCGAGGAACGGATCCCAAATGACCCAAGCATCTACGTTGCCGTTCTCGAAAGCAACCCGCGCGTCGCCTGGCGGCAAGAAGACCGTCGTAATGTCCTTATAGTCGACGCCCGCTTTTTCCAACGCTTTAACGAGCAAATAATGAACGTTGGACCCTTTATTCAGCGCGATCTTTTTACCTTTCAAATCTGCAATAGAAGTAATAGGGGAATCCTTCGGAACGATAATTCCCTCGCTTGCCGGACTGACTGGCTCATGGGCCAAATAAACGAGAGGCGCGCCCGCTGCCTGCGCAAAAATCGGAGGCGCTTCGCCAGTATGGCCAATATCAATGCTCCCGACATTCAGCGCTTCCAGCAGCTGCGGCCCTCCCGGAAATTCGGTCCAGGTTACCTTGTACCCATCGGATTCCAATCGTTTTTCCAGCGTGCCTTTTGCTTTAAGAATGTTAACCGTACCGTATTTTTGATAACCGATATGAATTTCTTTGCCGCCGCCGCTCTTTTGAGTCGAGTCAGTTGGTTGGTTAGTAGTCGAAGTTTCATTAGAGCTGTTGGAGCTGCAAGCAGACAGGAGTACGAACAGCGCAATGAGCGAGATCGATACTAAACTGCGAATTAATTTCGAATGGTTTCTCATTTTGGACAAATCCCCTTTAATATTCAAAATTCATATTCCAAGCGATCAAATGCTCAGCCTGTCAAGCTCTTGGAAGAGTATCGACACTTTAATTCCTTGTAAACCAATAGGAATTTATTAGATAATGACATTCCATATTATCTATACATTAATCCTATAAGTCAACTATGATTTTCTATTGCATCCGAAAAAAGTTCATATAACAAAAAAAAGCTGCCCGCCCCAAGGGCCGACAGCTTGTCATTATACTACTAGGGAAATGCCGTTATTTATCGCGTCTTATTAACTGTTTCAGCCGATCTACAACCTGCATACCGACAGAACGATGTCCAATCGGCCCATGAAAAACAACGCCTTGCTTCTCGCCATGAAAATCGGAGCCGCCAGTAACGAGTAAGCCGTACCGTTGCGCCATCGCCTCATATCGCAGCTCCTGATCGGCATCATGATCGGAATGATACGCTTCGATCCCTTGTGCGCCGTGTCGAACGATTGCCTCCACCAGCTCATCATCGCCGTATAAGCCCGGATGCGCAATGACACTGACGCCGCCCGCTTCTCGGATCCAATCGATCGCTTCAAAAGGTTGCAGCCTTGGCGGATTGCAATAGGCGAGCCCGCTCTCTCCCAAATAGCGATCGAACGCTTCGCGGATATCAGTGACGACGCCGCGTGCGATAAGCACTTCCGCCAAATGGGGGCGTCCGATTTGCTCAGCGCCTTCCACTTGCTTTCCATGCTTTCTCGCCAATGCAATAATTTCATCTATGGTTACATCAATGCCAAGCGCTTGAAGCCTTTCGATCATCATGAGATTGCGCTTGCCTCGAAAGCCTTGCTGAGATCGCAATCTCTCCTGCCACTGTTCGTCATCTGAATTGCACCAATAGCCTAGAATATGAATGTCTCTGCCATTCATCACTGTGCTCAACTCAACCCCAGGAATGACCTCAATCCCGATCCGCTCGCCCTCAGCCATTGCTTCTGCCCAGCCGCTTATCGTATCATGATCCGTTATCGCGACTGCGGCTAGACCTGCTTCCTTCGCCAACCGAACGACGACCGCGGGCGCGTTCGTCCCGTCCGAAGCCAGCGTATGCGTATGCATATCCGCATTCCCCATTATAGCCATTGCTGAAGATCCCTCTCTCTTAAAAAAGTCAAAAATGTTACAGCTGATATCGGAAGCAAGGCAGACTTAAGTTGAATCGCATAAAAATGCCGCTTGAATTGGACATCCGACAACGGAATGACACGAATTAGCCCCAATGCCACCTCATGCTTCACAGAAGACGCAGAGACGATGGATATGCCAACGCCTGCTTCCACCGCGGATTTGATCGCCCCGGTGCTGCCCAGCTCCATCACAATTTCTAATGCGTTAGGATCAATCTCCTTAGCTTTCAGCTGCTCTTCCATCACAAGCCTAGTCCCGGAGCCCTGCTCCCGGAGGACGAATGGGTACTGCACAGCATCCGAAATTGTGACATGATCCATCTTCGAGAGCGGATGATCTTTGGCCGTAATCAGCACCAGCTCATCGCTTAGCACTTTCTCCATCAGCATTTCAGGATGGTTGACTGGCGCTTCGATCAATCCAAAATTAAGCTGATGGCTTGTAATGTCATCGATAATTTGAGCCGTGTTCATGACCTTCATGCTGATTGACACTTGCGGGTATTCCTTGCCGAACGGGCCTAACAGCCGTGGTAAAATATATTCGCCGATCGTCAAACTAGCGCCTAGCTGCAGCCGGCCTTTTAATTTGCTCGTAAATGCAGCCATTGCTGCGTCGGTTTCTCGGATCAATTCCATACTGCGCTGCGCATAGGGCAACAGTGCCCTCCCTGCTTCCGTCAGCTCAATCTTCTTGGTGGAGCGCTGCAGCAGCTTCGTGCCGAAATAATCCTCCAGCGACTGCACCTGCATCGTCACCGCAGGCTGCGTCATATGCAAGGCCTGTGCGGCAGCTGAGAAGCTTCCTCTTTCTGCGACGGAATAAAAAATATGAAGCTGATGAAAGTTAAGCGCCATGGTTTGTTCCTGCCTTCCGGTTATGTGCCTCTGCCATCCATTATACCGTTATTTTGCTACAAAAAAGAAGCGCCTTATCGGCGCCCCTCCATTCGATCGTATGCTATTTACGCTTTCTGCTGTTCTTAATCAATGTCATTCTCCTTGAATGACGCAACCATGAATAATACGACTTCAAGTCGCGAAGCTCAATCGTCTCTGACATTCGACCTAAGAAGGTGACCACAATCATCTTGTGAAGCGGATTCCCAATCAGATCCCTTTCCTTCTCAAGCTCGGCGAACTCAGCAACGAAAACGAGATCGTCATCGATTAAATAAACATCCTGTTCGTTGCGATAGTACGAAGCGATACGCCCTTGCTTCAAACACTGCCACATAAACTCGGCAATATCAGCAAACCCGGTCTTTTCGCTTTCTACGCGATCCGCCCACCGACTTTTGGCATGATTCGTGATGACAACATCCGCCACCTTCTTATCCGCCAGTTCTACATGAAACGGTTCGTAAGTACTCCATCTCTCGGTCGTTTTGTCTCTCATCCCGACTCACCCCTCCCCGGGAAGCAGGCCTTTGTTACTATTTTTATGCACGCTTCCATTCTACCATTCCAGCCTGATATTTCAACAGTAAATTAAGCGGTCGCCAATATTGTTATAAATTGTATTACCAATATATGAAATATAACGAGCCTCATACCGCTTGTCCAGCCTTATTCAAAAAAATTTTCTATACACCAACAAGAATAGGCAGGACAATACGCCGCGTAAATATACGATTAATCCTATCCGGGTTTATGCCTATCATAGTCATTATAGACTGTAAAATCGCGACTTATCCGGTACATTCTTCGTATATTCCGTTTTTAGCTCGTTTCGGTAGGAACGCTCAATTTTCTTAACAAACGGCAATCGAGCCACATTGCGAGCCGTATCCTCCGCACGGTCCGTATCCACATAGAATACGACATAGTGCATCTTTCTAGACATGTAGTGAACGGTTCCATATTTGTCCAGAGATCTTGCTGCTTTCAAATCGGATACCCAAATGATATATCCCGTACGATCTGCAATCATAACGTCCCTCCCCTCGTTTCCAGCGGCGAATCCGCTTTCTTCCGTTCGCTATCCGCAGCCTCCGCTTCCGCAGCCGCAGGAGCCGCCGCTTCCACAGCCACTTCCTTTCGGGTTAGGATCATTGCTCGGCACCTTTACGGACTCTGAAACAGCATCAGCGATGATGCGCGACACTTCATAAAGCATCGTATCCACCTCATGCTCCGCTGCTTTAAATTTACGGACACAATCGAACGATTCTAGCTGTGCCTGCACGGCTGCAACCCGATCCTTAGCCGCATGAAAATCCGGATGAAACCTTCCGAATCGTTCACAATCGGCGAATTGCTCTCTCGCCTTCGCGAATTGCTTTACGACAGCCTGCACATCCGCATCTTGATCGACTACGGCTTTCCAATATAAATAATCGGCGACTTCCGCCGAATGGTTAATACTATCTCCTAAATCATAAGCTTCCATCAACAATGCAGTCATATCGATTGATTCCAAATAGCCGCTATCCGTAAACGCGCTAATTTCAATCTCGGACTGATGTTCTACCGTTGGCATCCATACACCTTCCTTCGGAATTCATCTAATTTGGCTCTTCTTTACTATACCATTTCAGAGGACGGAACGATAGAGCGTGGTTATTCCCGCTTATTATCTACGAAGGGAGACGGGATAATAATCCTCATTTCTTCCCACATATGGGGAGATAAGTCTACAGGCGTTACAACTTCATCGGTTTGGCCGCGCAAGAAACCCGATACCACCCATCGATCTGCAAAACCGCTTAATCGCTCCGGCACCAGTTCAACAAGACGTCCCTCGGACTTGATCTCGATTGGCGCTCCCCACGCCAAAGCGCTCTCAACGATTTGCCGCCTGGTCGAATGATGATACGCACGCAGCTGCCCCGTCCATGAAGCCGGCCATTGCGCTGGCGCATAGGCCTGATTGTCTTTGCTGTTGCCAGCATCTGCAACAATGCGCTCTGGCGATTCGAGTTCATAAATTTGAAGAGCATGCCCATCTACGATGAACGGTCCTGCTTCGACCAGCTGCCCTTCATTGGATGACTGCTCCAATGCCGGAATTGCAGACGGTTTGTTCTTCGCTAGCGGCCATCCAGCACGCTCTAATTGCTGCCGAAGCGACGGTACGTCTGCAGGACGGACAATAAAGCTGCGTTCTCCGATCCTTTCCGCAAGCAAGCCTTTAATTGCTGGATGAGCGTATGCAGCATTGGCGATTTCGACTGAATCGCAGCGGAGCAGCAGCACCTCTTCAAGCATCGTGCGATTGGCCTGCGCTGCCCAGTGACCGACTGCACGCTCCAACTCCTCCGGAATGGGCAAGCCGCCGGAAGCCTCTCGCAGCGCGTTCAGCAGCTTCTCCTGATCCATGCCGCCTTCCACAGCCGCTGCTACCGATTGGCTCGTAAGCCGATAAATCGAAACTGCATCGTCACGAACCCATTGCGCTGCCTGCTCCAATGTCCAGGTTAAGTCATAGCTTGCACTCGGGGAAACGATAAGCTCTCCATCCGGCAGCACGATTAAGGGAATATCTTCCGTCAACGAATATGCTTCCTCATCCGTCGTTTTCTCAGGCTCCCAAGGATCAATCAGCCAGCAGTAGCTCATAGATCCATCCTCACGGGCAGCTGCATTTGCCCATCCGAATCTGCTCATCACTTGCATCCAGCTGTTCTGGCAGCTGGTCAGAGGCTGATTGACGCTATATTCGACTCTTGGCTTTAACAGCAGAAGCTCCGACGTAAACGATATCATCTCTGCGCCTTCCCAGCTGTAATGCATCGTGATGAGCCGCAGCAGCTCCGCTTCGCGCAGCAACGGACTGCCCATGAGCCATTGCTCAAGCCGAACGTTGTCCCACGCAAAGCCGACGGTAGCTTGAGCCCGTCTCAGCAATCCCAGCTTAGCCGCAACGTCCAGCACAACAGCGAATGGAGCGGGATAATGCTCAAGGTGAACGGGCTTTACAAAATCGAACAGCGCCGCAGCGTCAGCCTGTTCCCATCCAAGTGCCGACAGCGAATCAGCAATTGTCTTCTTTGGAAATAAGCCTTTGGCTGTCAGCTTCAATTCCGTCCGTTTGAGCGCAGCATAGGCCCGCACCAGCCGTCTGCCTAACGGCAGCTGCTCAGAAACCCGGCGCCCGGCCCCATCGAAGCTGCCGCCTGCCGATGGCGCTTCCTTCCAATACGACTCGTCATAGCCTTGCGCTCTTCTCCAGGCCATGTAGCTGTCGCGCGGCAGGAAGAATAGCCGTTCCCCCCACGATTTGCGAACAGCAAATAAAATGCCGTATTCGCACAGCTCATGAAGAGCGGCTCGCACTTCAGCGCCTGCCAATCCGATTCCACGAACCCCCGTATTCAAAATCCGCTCCTCAGGCATGGGCAGCGGACCAGCCTCGCGAATCCAATAACCCAGCAATCGACTTGCGTTAACCGACAGCCGCCGCTTAACTTCTTTCAGAATTTCAGGCTCAAGCGCCGATCTTGGCCATTCGATTGACTTAGCATTGGACCATATAGATGCAGTTTGTACACGTGCAACAGCATCCATCGACATGCGGCTTGTCCAATAGGCAAGCATCATGTTCTTCCCTCCTCGCCGATTTGAACTGCACTCATCCCGTATCGATAGCCTTGCTCTGTCATAAATTGCTGCCTCTTCATGGCGTAGTCAACCTCTTTGGTTCCTTCGGAAACAAGCGTATAGAAGACGGCTTCGTTGTGCTCCTTCTTCGGACGCAGCAGCCTGCCGATGCGCTGCGCTTCCTCTTGGCGAGAACCGAACGTGCCAGACACTTGTACGGCAATTGCCGCATCCGGCAAATCAACGGCGAAATTCGCAATCTTGGATACGACGAGCACAGGATGCTCCCCTCTCCGGAACGATTCATAAATATGCGTCCGCTCGTTATGCGCCATTTCGCCTGTAAGCAAAGGCGCGTCTAGCGATGCCGCAATTTGTTTCAATTGGCTAAGATAAGCGCCAATGACTAGTGCAGGCTTGTCTCTATGGCGCTCCAATAGCTGGCGTACAACGGCTGTTTTATTCGGATTTTCTGCCGCCATTCGAGTCCTCGTTCGCGCATCGCTTGTCCAGTAGCTATGTGCTACTCCGTCTGGCAATGGCACGCGAACCTCTTCACAGCGAAGCTCAGCGATCTGCCCTTGCCGTTCAAGCTCTTTCCAAGGAAGCTCATAACGCTTAGGGCCAATTAAGGAGAACACATCGGTCTCTCGACCATCCTCGCGAATTAGCGTGGCAGTCAGACCTAGCCTGCGTGTCGCCTGAAGCTCCGCTGTCAATCGGAACACAGGGGCAGGCAGCATATGAACCTCATCATAAATAATCAAGCCCCAGTCCCGTTCGTTAAATAACGCCATATGACGATACTCCCCCTCTGCCCCGCCGCCAGTTGCCAACATGTTATACGTAGCAATGGTTATCGGGCGGACTTGCTTGGACTGAGACGAATATTCGCCAATCGCCTCCTCCTCTAACGTCGTCTTGTCCAACAATTCCGACTTCCACTGCTGAACGGAGGTTAAGCTTGATGTCACAATGAGCGTGGCACACTGCAAGCGGGCAACTGCACCGATCCCAATGATCGTCTTGCCGGCACCGCAAGGCAGCACCATGACCCCGCTTCCGCCCGCCACTGTGCCCTCCTCATGAAACCGTTCAACTGCTTCATGCTGATAGTCCCGCAAAACGAATGGCGAACCATTTTTCGTCTTTGAACGAAGCGTCACAGCGAGCAATTCCCCCATGCGGTAACCGGCACAATCGATGACTGGATAGCCTAAACGGGTCAGTTCTCGCTTGATTGCCCCTCTTCGATCACCCCGAACGCTTAGCCCCGATTGATTGCCATTAGATTCGAGACAAGCCTGAATGGAGGGCTCTAGTCGGATCGCCGCCAGCAGCGCTTCATCCCCGGTCAGCCTAAGCTTGTCGTTCGCGCAACGGTCTAGCCTTAAACGTCCAAACCGCTCCATTAACTCCCGAATCCGATCCTCTACTCCCTTTGGCACATGGTATCGGTTAAAGCGAGCCAGCGTGTCCAGCACAACATTGGCGGCTATGCCAGAGGATGCTGCATTCCATAACGATAACGGCGAAATCCGATAGGTATGAATAAAGCTCGGACTTTTCTCAAGATCCGCAAACCGGCTAAGCGCTTCTCTGGCTGCCTGGCTTTCCTGCATCCGCTCATCGAGCAGGACAGTCAAGTCGGCAAGCACGATGAGCGGCTTTGGCGTAGAGGCATTTACTGAAGCTGTATGCAATTCCATCACTCCGCATCTGTTCGAACTTTAACTTTATTAGTTTGAAAAAAAGGTGGAATTATTATCCGTCATTAGATAAAAAGAAAAGCGCCTTTCGTCCCGAATATTCGGAACAAAAGACGCTCTAATCGATTACTCATCCGATGGCATCGCTCCTGAAGCCCGATGCTCCGCTACTCCAATCAACAGCCTTGCGGCATGTAACATCGCGCGTTCGTCAATGTCAAAGCGGGGGTGATGATGCGGATAAACAGCGCCGCATGCCTCGTTGCCAGCTCCTACGAACATGAAACAGCCCGGAACCCGCTGCAAATAATAAGAGAAATCTTCGCCTGCCATAATCAAACCGGAATGCTGCACCGCTTCATCGCCAAACAAATGCTTGGCAACCGAGTCGAATCGCTCCGCCTCTCCAGCATCGTTCACCACTGCCGGATAGCCCTCACGATAGTCCAGCGAGATCTGGGCACCGAACATCGCTGCAATATGCTGAACGATTGTTTCCATACGAGTTCGTATGCCAGCCCTCACCTCGTGCCGGAACGTTCGGACGGTGCCATGAAGAACGGCACGTTCTGCAATGACGTTGCCTGTAGAGCCCGCTTGAAATGCCCCCACCGTTACCACTGCCGGATCGGTCGGATCCACATTGCGGCTAACGATCGTTTGCAAAGCCTGTACGAGCGACGCGCCTACCACTACAGCATCTATCGTCTGGTGAGGCAGTCCGCCGTGCCCGCCTTTTCCTGTCACTTCAATCGTAAACTCATCCGGCGCCGCCATGAAAGGGCCGCCTCTGGAAGCTACCTTCCCATAGGGTAGCGGCGTCCACAAATGAACGCCATAGATCGCGTCTACGCCATCTAATACGCCGTCCTTGATCATCGGCAGCGCGCCACCTGGACAAAGCTCTTCAGCCGGCTGAAACAGGAATCGGCGAGTGCCCTTCCATTGCGAGCGATTAACCGCATAGCTACGCACGATCCCAAGCATTGTGGCGGTATGGGCATCATGGCCGCATGCATGCATGACCCCTGGTACGGTTGATGCATAATCGCATGATTTGGCATCCTGGATAGGAAGCGCGTCGATATCGGCACGCAGTGCTACGCATGGGCCAGCCTGTTCGCCGGACAATTCCGCGACAACGCCATAACCGCCAACGCCTTCTCGCACGTCGCATCCGAACGAGCGCAGCTTCTCTCCAATCCACGACGACGTTTGTTTCTCCCGGAACGAAAGCTCGGGATGACGGTGCAAATAGCGGCGCCACTCGACCATATCCGCATATGCAGTTTGTAGTTGTTCTGACGGATCCCATCGTGTCGACATACCGTGTCCCCTCCCTATCGCTTCAAACTTACATATGAAATCAATTGTACCAGAATACGACCATGCAAGGGTAGTCCAGCCACGATTTCCGACCACTTCGTGCAAGGCTTGCGCGCAAAGGGGAAACATACTATCATGGGTAAAGAATACAATCCCCATCATCCGCCAATTGACGGGTGACAGTAACAATTTCTCTTTTGAACATTAGGAGGTCAACAACAAATGATTATCGAAAATACGGGATTAAACGGCATGACGAGCGATTTGGGCCACTTAGACGAATCGGCGGACAAGCTCGGATTCGTTAGATGGCAGTGGGAATACACCCGCGCTACATACGATCTTAAACTGGAAGATAAATCAAATAACGAAGTATACTTCGTCCGGTTTAACACACGCGCGATCGAAGGCAAGCTGGAATCGTCCAGCGCGATCCTGTCCATCGAATCCGTATACCTCGGCCGCGGCACATTCCCGCATGGTCTCGATTATGAATCGCAAGTGCCGCAACAAATTTTGAGCATTGCTACTCAACGGCTCGAACAATTGCGCAAACTGCTCGCTTAGCAGGAATCAGGATATGAAGACAAAAACGGGAACCACATCGAAAGGTCGACCTGATTTTTTGCTGCTCGTGCTCATTATTCTGCTCGTCGGCTTCGGTCTCGTTATGGTTTTCAGCTCCAGCTCCAGCATTGCGGTAGCAGACTCGCGCTACCATTACGATTCCTTATTCTTTTTGAAACGTCAGATCATGTTTGCTTCAATCGGCTTGATTGGCATGTTCGCCTGTATGAACATGCCCTATCTGTCGTTTCAGAAAGGGATCGGCATGCTGTATATCGTAGGGTCGCTCGGATTGTTAGCTATCGTGCCCTACATCGCAACAGAAGTGCATGGCGCTCGAAGCTGGCTCTATATCGGCAGCTTCGGCATTCAACCGACGGAGTTCGCCAAGCTTGCCATTATATTGTATTTGGGCCGACTGATCGCCAAGAAGGGCGAAACGTTCCGCGATTTCAAAAGAGGGCTGCTGCCCGTTTTTATTATCCTGGGATTGTTTTGCGGCCTAATCATGAATCAGCCCGATCTCGGCGGCTGCGTGATCATCGCAACAACCGCTGCGTTCATGATGGTTGGCGGGGGAGCGAATTTAAAGCAGCTCGCTTCGGCGGGACTTGTTGCGATTATCGGATTCGTTCTATATCTGTCCTTCTCGGCGCTTATTAATCCGAGCAAATCGTTGTATCGCATTAACCGGTTTACTTCCTACCTTCATCCGCTCGACACTGCGCAGGATAGCGGCTTTCATCTCGTTCGCTCATTAGGCGCGCTCGGCCACGGCGGACTTACAGGCGCGGGCTTCGGACAAAGCGTACAGAAGCTGGACTACTTGCCGTTTCCGTACAATGACTTTATCTTTTCTATCATCGCCGAAGAGTTTGGGTTCATCGGAAGCGTCGCATTCTTGCTCATCTTCCTGCTCTTCCTATGGCGCGGACTGATCGTCGCCCTCCGCTGCCCCGATACGTATGGTACGGTCGTAGGTACGGGAATCGTCGGACTTATCGGCTTCCAAGCATTCATTAACATTGGCGGCGTTACAGGCGCCATCCCGATTACGGGCGTGACGCTTCCTTTCATCAGCTATGGCGGGTCCTCCATTATCGTCGTCCTGCTATGTATGGGCGTCCTGCTAAGCATATCTCGGGAGTATTATCGCAGTGATCGAGCTGTTAAGCCTGCTGCGAGATAAATAAACGCCCCTCAACGAGCCTTACGGCCGTTGAGGGGCGTTTAACATGAATCGAAATTATTTCACGCGGGTGGAATCCACGTCTGCTACTTCTTCTTCCTTGAAAGCCACGCCTTCAACCTTAATATTCACTTCAACGACGTGCAGGCCTGTCATGTTCTCGACCGATTCGCGTACGTTTAATTGCAGTTGGCGGCTGACCTCATGAATCGGAATGCCATACTTGACAATGACGCGCAAATCTATAGCTGCCTCGAGTTGGCCGACCTCCACCGACACGCCTTTTTGAACGTTTTTACCGCTCAGACGCTTTGCGAGCCCTTCAGAAATTCCGCCTGACATTGCAGCAATTCCTGGCGTCTCTAACGCAGCCAATCCAGCGATCGTAGCGACGACGTCGTCGGATATTCGAATAAGGCCGGTTTGAAGTTGTTCAGTCATGTCGCTCACTCCTCATCATTTACCATTTGCTATTATTGTAATAGAACGACCGCCGTGAAGCAAGCCGCGAATGCCGTCGAATATGGGAAAGTTTACATGAAAACTAATTTTTAGTATAGTATTGATCAGCTAACGCACAATGTTGTAAAACGAGGTGTCCAATTGTGAGACAGAAACTGTTTTTTCTAGGCTTGATTGTTATGTTTGCGCTGAGCGCGATCGGCCATTTTGGCCATTGGGATATGACCCTGCAATTCGTTATCTCAGCAATCGCCATCGTGTTCGTCGCTGGCTTTCTTGGAAAAGCGACCGAAAGCGTCGCCCACTATGCTGGCCAACGTCTCGGCGGATTTCTAAATGCGACATTCGGTAATGCCGCGGAGTTAATCATTGCTATTTTCTTAGTCAAAGAAGGGCTGTTCGATATGGTGAAGGCGAGCATTACCGGCTCCATCATCGGCAACCTGCTGCTCGTGCTCGGCCTAAGCGTCCTGCTTGGCGGATTGAAGTACAAGGAGCAGCGCTTTAATGCAAGGTTAGCAGACCATAATGGCACGCTGATGACGCTTGCGATTGTCGCGCTGTTTGTGCCTGCTGTGTTCGTGAAGATCGAACATTTCTCGCTAGATCAGGACAAATTGCTAAGCATCGCGGTTGCATGCATTCTCATCGTATGTTACCTGCTCTGGCTCGTCTTCTCCATGATCACGCACAAGGATATGCTGGCGGATGAAGAAATGTCAGCGGATCATGGCGAAGAGCCTGCTTGGTCCAAAGGCGTCTCCGTGCTTATGCTCGTTGTAGCCACCGTTATGGTCGCTTTCGTGAGCGAATGGCTCGTTCATACGCTGGACTCGTTTACGCACAAATTTGGGCTGTCTGAGCTCTTCGTAGGGGCATTCGTCATTGCGATCGTCGGTAACGCGGCAGAGCATAGCGCTGCGATTATGCTGGCGATGAAAAATAAAATCGGCGCAGCCGTCGAAATTGCGATCGGAAGCAGCTTGCAAATTGCATTATTCGTCGCGCCTGTGCTTATTTTGGTTAGTACGCTGTTTAATAAAGGCTCTTGGATGGACATCGTATTCTCGCCAATCGAATTGACAGCGATCGGGGTATCGGTGTTTATCGCCAAGTCGATTTCCAAAGACGGAGCTACCAACTGGTATGAGGGTGTCCTGCTGCTTATGCTCTATGTCATTCTCGGATTTGCGTTCTATTTGGTGTAAAGGCTAGCGCGATTAGCCGCAATCCGCTATAATGAGTTAAGAAACCGGTTGCCCAGCACCTAACCTACACAATTTAAAGGCAATGCTACCTGTGCAAATCACGAAGGTACAACCTCGGACGTCAAGATGGCGAACTCCAAGGTTGTGCCTTTTTTATTTTTATCCGGCATGGAAACATATTTATATGCCTCATCACCTTCATCATGTAGAGGAGACAATCACGATGCTAAAAGAAGCGATCTATCACCGCCCTAAGCAAAACTGGGCGTTCGCATACAACCAAGATACAGTGTTTCTCCGCATTCGCACCAAACGAGATGATGTACAGTCTGTGGAAGCGATCCACGGCGATAAATATGATTGGGACAAGACGGCTGCAACCGCAGCGATGCATATCCTCTCTTCCGACGCCCTCTTCGACTATTGGGAAGCAGCGGTCAAGCCTCCTTTCCGACGTCTTCGCTATGCCTTCAAGCTTACTGGAGCAGACGGCGAGATCATTTACTTGACCGAGCATGCCTTCGAAACCGAAGCGCCTGCAGACCCGATGGCCTTCTTCGATTATCCCTATTTAAACCCTATCGACCTATTCCAGCCGCCTGCTTGGGTAAAGGACGCGGTGTTCTATCAAATTTTTCCGGAACGCTTCGCCAATGGCGACCCTTCTCTAAACCCTGAAGGCACCGAGGCATGGGGCGGAGAGCCTACGCCTACCAATTTCTTCGGCGGCGACCTGCAAGGCGTCATTGATCATTTGGACCATCTCACTGACCTGGGCATCAATGCCATCTACTTTACGCCGGTATTCCTTGCGCCCACGAATCACAAATATGATACCACTGACTATATGCAGGTCGACCCTGCTTTCGGAACGAACGAGCTGCTCAAGCAGCTTGTAGACGATTGCCATGCTCGCGGCGTTCGCGTCCTGCTCGATGCGGTATTTAACCATGCCGGACGCACATTCCCACCGTTCGTTGACGTGCTAGCCAATGGAGCAAGCTCTCGTTATGCAGATTGGTTCCATGTTCGGGAATGGCCCATCGGCGTACAGGACGGCATTCCAACGTATGAAACCTTCAGCTTTGCTCCGACGATGCCGAAGCTGAACACGGAGAATGCTGAAGTGAAGCAATATTTGCTCGATGTAGCCAAATATTGGATTGAGGAAATTGGCATTGATGGCTGGCGCCTCGACGTTGCCAACGAGGTCGATCATGCGTTCTGGCGCGAGTTCCGGCAAACGGTGAAACGTGCGAATCCTGACGCTTATATTTTAGGCGAAATCTGGCATGATTCTCTCATGTGGCTGCAGGGCGATCAGTTCGATGCTGTTATGAACTATCCTTTCACCAATGCCGTGCTCGACTTTTTCGCTTATGGCAAAAAGGATGCGAAGCAATTCGCCGATGCCATCGGACGCCAGCTAGCGGAGTACCCGCAGCAGGTTACCGAGGTAGCCTTCAACCTGCTGGATAGCCACGATACGCCTCGCCTTCTGACGCTTTGCGGCGACGAGGAACGGCGGATGCGATTGGCAGCGTTGTTCCAGCTTACGTACCCTGGCACGCCTTGCATTTATTACGGAGATGAAGTAGGCATGAACGGCGAAGGCGATCCGGGATGCCGGCAATGCATGGTTTGGGACCCCTATAAGCAAAACCAGTCGCTGCTAAGCTTTTACAAAAACGCCCTGTCCTTACGCTCGCGCTACGCAGCACTTCGGGGAGTTGGCTTGCAGTTCGTAAACGCTCAGCATGGCAGCCACTTACTCGCCTATGAGCGTTTTGACGACAATGACCGGCTGCTGATCGTTATTAACGCATCAGACCAAGCTTTAACTTATGCGCCTCCCGCCTCCATCAGCCAACTCCACTGGTCGGATCAATTATCCAGCGGCATGACGATGTCCGGTGCAGGAACAAATGCTTGCAGCATCTCGCTCGAGCCATTCGGGTTTGCGGTGCTGGCACAACGATAGACGCAGTTCCCTCCGCCTTTGTACCATCAAAAAGTGTTGATGTAGGATTCCGCTTCCTACTTCAGCACTTTTTTTGTATTTTTTTCTAGGAAAATGGACAGAAATAGCCTGTCTATTTACAATAATCGCTACTTGCTATAACATAGGGGCAGTAACATTTCAAACGATTGCACAGAGAGGCTGTTGTCGTTATGGTCACAATCAAAGATATTGCAAGAATTGCAGGCGTTTCCCCTTCCACCGTGTCGAGGGTTGTATCCAACCACCCGCGCATCAGTTTGGATACTTCACGCAAAGTAAAAAAAATAATGGATGAGCTTGGGTATCATCCGAATGTCATGGCGAAGAGCCTCGTTTCCAAAACGACGAACACGCTCGCAATCCTGCTTCCAAGACCGGCAGAAGAGCTATTCCAGAACTTTTTCTTCGGAGAGCTGCTTCGCGGCATTTTGACGCAGGCGAATCGAGCGGGCTATGACATGCTCATGACGACTGCTACGAGCGAACACGATGAAATCGAAACGGTATCGAGACTTGTGCGCGGACGGCGTGTGGACGGTGTCATCTTGATTAGCTCCCGCATAAATGACCCAATTGTTGCTTTTCTAGTTCAGCAAGCGTTTCCTTTTGTGCTTATTGGACGCAGCGATTCTTATCCAGATGCTTTATCCGTCGATAACGACAATAAACAAGCCGCATTTGATGCAACGCAGCATTTAATTAGCCAAGGTCATGAGCGGATTGGTTTTGTAAGCGGTCCAATTAACTTAACTGTCTCTGGCGATCGTCTTAGCGGCTACAGCAGCGCATTGGAGGCCGCAGGTCTGCCTGTCCGTCCCGATTGGATCGTAGAAGGCGAATTTTTGCAAGAAAGCGGCTATCGCGCAATGTCTCTTATTATGAGCTTGCCCGAGCGCCCTACTGCGCTTGTTGTCATCGACGATGTTGTTGCATTTGGCGTTTTACGCGGATTAAACGAGCTAGGCTACTCGGTTCCTGATGATATTAGCCTCGTAAGCTTTAATAACATCGCACTGTCAGAGTTAGCCACGCCTCCGATCAGTTCCATCGATATCGGCACTTATCAGCTCGGTTATATTGCAGCGCAAACACTCGTCCGCGCCGTTAATGATGAACCCGCTCACCAGAAGCAAATCATTATTCCGCACCGTCTCATGATCCGCGAATCTTCTTTAATGACTACGAATAAGAGAGGCTGACTATTACAAAATGAACGCTAATAAACCTTATCTCATCGACGCAATTGTTGGTAATGGATCCATGCTCGCCGCCTTTGGGCGGTCGGGCACGCTGTATCGGCTTTGGTGGCCGCATATCGATTTCCCTCAGCATGCTGATGCTGTCCGTTTTGGAATCCGTTTCAACGATCGCACCGAGTGGATGGACGATGCGAATAACGACTGGTCCAGCGAAGCTGACTATGTTGCACGCACGAATATTTTGCAAATCAAGTCCCAGAGCACGCAAACTCCAGTTCGCGTTTCGAGCCGTTATTTCGCCGTACCGAATCGTGACCTCCTCGTCATGGAGCATACTCTCACGAACAATGGAAACGCGCCAGTTGACTTCGAATGGCTTCTTTACTCTTCGTTCCATATTCGGGAAAGCCAGCTTTATAACACGACGTTATTCGAGCCTGCCGAGGATGCTTTGTTGCATTATCGCAGCGGCACTTTTTTTGCGCTTTCTAGCGCAAACGTATGCACAAAGTTTCAGGCGGGTCATGCATGGTCAGCTGCTGAAACAGGTGAGCTAAACGGCAACGTCATCGACATGCAGCCAGATGGCGCTTTAGCGTGGAGCTTCCAAGCCGTTCAGCCTGGACAATCGATTACGATCCCGGTATACATTGCAGTTGGCAGTGATCGTCCGGCTGTTTGGAAAACGCTGCAAGAAGCCAAATCGCAGCCTTCTGATGCATGGGTTCAGCTGACGACGGAATATTGGCATCAATATCTTGCAGAGGCGGCGCCTTGCCCGACCGATCTGCCAAGCGTCAAGCAATTGTACGAGCGTTCGCTCCTCATGTTCAAGCTGATGTCAGACGAGCAGACGGGAAGCATCGTAGCTGCTCCTGAATTCGACGAGACCTTCTCCCGCTGCGGCGGCTATGCTTATTGTTGGGGACGTGACGCTGCCTTCATCACGACTGCGCTAGACCAAGCAGGCTTGCATGGACTATCCGATCGATTCTACGACTGGGCATTAACCGCACAAGACCCTGACGGCTCGTGGCAGCAGCGCCACTATCACGACGGCTCGCTTGCGCCATCCTGGGGATTGCAGATTGATGAAGGCGCTTCGATTATTTGGGGCATGTGGCAGCATTATCAGACGAAACAGGACCTGGCATTCGCGAAGCGCGTATGGCCGGCTGTATCGAAAGGCACAGACTTCTTGCTTTCGTATTTGGACGAAGAGACAGGCCTCCCGCTGCCAAGCAACGATCTGTGGGAAGAACGCGAGGCTGAGCATACATATTCTGCTGCTGCCGTGTTCGGCGCTTTCAGAGCTGCGGCATCCTTTGCAGAACTGCTTGGCGAGCAATCGAATCGAGATGCATGGCAAACTGCGGCTGACCGCATCGCGGCATCTATCGAGAACCTATGCTGGAACGAGGACAAAGGCAGCTTCTATCGCGGCCTGAAGCTGACCGTTTCACAATCGGAGTACGAGGAAGCTATCGCTAGCGGCAAAGGCGCTTACACGACTGCCGGGCTCAAGCAGTATACTCGCCATGTTGTGGAGCATGATCCAATCGTGGACATTAGCTTGCTCGGCATCTCCGTACCATTCGCGGCAGTGCCTGCTGATCATCCTTATATGCAGCGAACAGCTGACACGATTGAGCAGCTCCTGACCAGCCCTAACGTTGGCGGCATCAAGCGGTATGAGGATGACAATTACATCGGCGGCAACCCTTGGATCTTGACAACGCTATGGCTTGCGCACTATCGGATTCAAACCGGTCGTTATGAGGAGGCCAAAAAGCTTCTGCAATGGGCAATCGACCATCAAACGGAAACAGGCCTCCTGCCTGAACAGGTTGACCAGCACACTGGCGAAACCGCATGGGTTGTGCCTCTGACTTGGTCGCACGCGATGTTTGTATTAGCGGTAACTATGCTCGAAGAACATGGGCAATGGTCCTAATTTCTCTTTTGTACAAACGTTTGAACAGATTAAAACAAGGCCTAGGAAAACTCCCTGGCCTTGTTTTTTAATTGAATGATCCTTCCTGATCAGCATCGCATAAAAAAAAGCAGCCTCGCATGCGAGACTACTCCTTGTTATTCAATGCTTCATACAACTTAGCTAAGTTCCGTTCCAGCTTGCTCACGATGTCCCGACCAACTGATTCTTCAACCAGTCCTGCTCTCACCGCAAAATCAACTTCACGGGAGAAGCCATACATCTGCGTATCCAATACTTCCTCATAAAGAGGGCATTGACGCGTCGTCAAGTTTTCCATCTGAACTTCGATCAGCTTTTCGATTTTATTGGCATCTTCCTCGAGAAGATTGAATGCTTTCTGATGCAAATGCTCCATAACATCCGGTGAAGACATCGTTTTCCCCCCTGTGCGCATTCTTCGCCGTCTTCTATATTCTTTATATTAGACGAAAATGCAAATAAGTACAAGGAGCAAACAGAACAAAGCGCCCATTAAGGGCGCTTTCTCTTCCACAACATTATTCGCTAATCACCGTAATGTTCAAGTTATGTTTAGCAAATACATTCGCCATTGCCTTTTTCGCCTCTTCAGCATCCGGACCGTGAACGTGCAACTCATACGATTGACCGCCGAGCAACGTCGTAAACAAACCAAGAATGCTTTTCACGTCAATATATTTGTTTTCCGCTTGAAGAACGATCGAGGACCGAAATTGGCTAGCTGTTTGGGAAATTTCTACGATTGCTGCATTGTTGGACATGAAGATCCCTCCACCCTAGATAGTAACCATTTCCTTAATAACGTCTTCATCATACCGTGAAAAGAAGCGTCATTCAAGAGAAAAAATGTAATCTATCCCGTTATCTCAAATTTTCTGGATTTAATCCTGTAAGCGCATCAATTACGAACATTCCATCTTTACGAATCAACACATCGTCGAAGTAAACTTCTCCGCCTCCATAGTCAGGTCGCTGAATCAGCACAAGATCCCAATGGACCGCAGAACGATTGCCGTTATCGGCCTGCTCATAAGCTTGACCCGGAGTGAAATGCAGGCTGCCTGCAATTTTCTCATCAAACAAAATATCTTTCATCGGATGCAAAATATAGGGATTAAACCCTAGGCTGAATTCCCCGATGTAACGGGCACCCTCGTCTGAATCCAAAATTTCGTTCAGCCGCTTCGTGTCATTGGCTGTCGCATGCACGATTTTTCCATTTTCGAAAGTAAATGAAACTTGCTCGAACGTAACGCCTGAATAGATCGAAGGCGTATTGTAGGTAATCGTTCCTTGTACCGAATCGCGGACCGGCGCCGAGTACACCTCCCCATCAGGAATGTTGCGGTGACCCGAACAATTAACAGCCCCAATGCCTTTAATCGAGAAAGTCAACTCCGTTCCAGGCGCTACAATTCGAACACGATCCGTCTTCAGCATCAACTGGCGCAGGGGCTCCATCGCCTTCTCCATCTTGCTGTAGTCGAGATTGCACACATCGAAATAAAAATTCTCGAATGCTTCATTGCTCATATTGGCTAATTGAGCCATAGATGCATTCGGGTATCGCAGCACGACCCACCTAGTCTTCTTGACTCGCTGCTCGGAGTGAACCGGGTGACGATAGATCGACTCGTACAACTTCATGTGATCGCTTGGCACGTCAGACAGCTCATTCACATTATCGCCGGACCGGACGGCAATATAGCCCTGCATGCGTTTCATGCGCGCCAGATCAAGCTCCGCCCATATTTCCAGCTGCTCCTTGGATGCATTGCGAAGCAAGGCGCGCAGCACGCCCCGATCACTTGTTTCTACGAATGGGCGGCCTCCACGTTTGGCCACTTCTTCAACCAGCTGCTTCACCAGCTCGCGCTCACTGCCCGTATAGTCAATCAGAATATTTTCGCCAGGCTGCACATCAACCGAGTATTGGACCAAATTTTCCGCTAATTGCTTTAACCTGCTATCGTACATCGTTCGAGCCCCCTTGCTCACCATCTTTATTGCTCTCGTGTATCGTAGCATGGTTACCTCATCAGTTGCACATAGAACAGTCAATGAATCAGTAATCACCGAAGTTGACTTCATTCGTATAAAATTCTTCTCTTGCCTGTCCTTCCGACATAAACTGTAGCTTGGATTGCTCTGTAATGTGAAGCGGCAGCATGGAACGACGATCAGCCTTTAAAATAATGGTTGTCTCTGCCGTCAGCGATCGCAGCATCGCTTGCAGTTGTTTATCCGCCTCAGCATACGCCGCTTGCCATGTACTGCTCTTCATGTGGCTTGATGCCGCCAGTAGGGGCTGCTCGCCCTTCACCTTGCTCCACTCCGCTTGTATGCGATCGCTCCAGTCCTTCTTCGCCGCTGCCCCGTCGAGAACGATGCGTACCACGCGATATCCGCTATCGTTATCCGACTCATCGTACATAACGCGTTTAGCAGCATCTCTAATGCGCTCCAGCCGTTCAACAGGGTTAATGCCTGCCCAGCTTTCCTCGCTCCAGGAATGAAGCTTTCCGCTTGTCTGCGCGCCCGTCATCGATTTAGCGCCCAATCCCTTCATGTCGGGTACTTGCGTCCATTGGTCAGCACCCTTCCGAGGTATTGCCCGCCATTCGTCCGTCGTGGACAGCAGCCCGATTCCCTTGCTTCCTCCAGCCCCGTCTCCATCGCCGCTCAATTGGACCTTCATACGCGAATGCGCCGAAATCTCCCCTCGGTACTGTAAGGCATGTACGCGGACGCCGGCGGGCAATACCACGCCGCTTTGGCCTTGGAATGTATATTGATCTTTCCCTGCCAGACCTGAAACGGAAAGCGAAAAAAACTTCTCCGGTTCCATCGTCCCTGAAACATCGCCGCAGCCGGTCAGCCCGCCAATCGCCGCGCACCATACAAAAGATATGAACCAGCTCTTACACCATCGACCTTTGGTCATCCTTGCTCCTCCACCCTGTACGAGATGGCTGTTATCAAGGGTAATGTAACCACAAAAAAAGGACACTATGCGAGTGTTACTCGAGTGTCCCTTCCTTGCAGCTATCCGATATATATGCGGTTACGCCCGCTGTTTTTCGCTTGATACAGCGCCATGTCAGCACGGTAAAAGAGCGATTCAACGCTTACTTTCTCATCTTCAAATGTCCACTCTGACAACCCGCAGGATACCGTCACAGACGGATGCGTTTCCAACTCAACTTTCTTCCGGATCCGTTCCGCGATCCGATACGCCTGCTCCCTGCGAATTTCTGGCAAATAAATGGCCAATTCTTCGCCGCCCCATCGCGCTGCGATGTCCGTCTCGCGGATCGAGGCTTTGATCGTCTCGGATACCTGCATCAAAATTTGGTCGCCCACTTGATGCCCATACGTATCGTTGATGCTCTTGAACTTATCGATATCCACGACAATGAGCGAGCCGCAGCGATCCTTCCGTTGCTTGCGCTGAATCCGGTCGTTCAAGTAATGGCGCGCGCTCAGGCCAGTCAAATGGTCAGTAATGACCATTCGCCGCACTTCAGCATGCAGCGAAGCGTTCGACATCGCAAGCCCAATATGACTCGACAGCACCTGCAGCAGCTTGTAATTCTCATAAGAGAAGTAGTTTGGGCTGCGGTGACCGACCAAAATGACGCCAACAACCTCGGAGCCTGACAAAATCGGCGCAGCAATCAGCGATCGAGAGCCTGAGTCATCCATCCACCGAGAGGACACGTTATTAGACTGCCAGTAATCTGATATGATTACGGGCTCCTGCGAGCGATACACCACGCCCGTAAATCCATACTCGATGGAAAACTGCTCATTCTCAAAGGATGGGAGGTTGCTCGACATCACAACAAACTTGTTTAACGTTTTATCATAGCTTAACAAGCAGCAGCAATCCGCCTGATAAATCCGAAGCAATTCGCTTGTCGTATAGTTGAAGATATCCTTGAGCTTGAGCGATTGGCTTAATAGCTTCGTGAGCTCATTAATAAGCCGCAGCTCGCCGATAAGAACATTAGATTGCTCATAGAGCTTCGCATTCTCGAAAGCACTTCCGGCGGTATCCGCCAGAAGAACGAGCGCCGGCAAGTCCGCCGCATCCCATAGGTCCTCGTTAATTAACAATCGAAGCACGCCATAAACCGCTTGTTTGCCCGACATGGGCACTGCCAAATCGACTAACCCGCCTTCTCTGCCGCGCACGAAAGGCTTCGCCTCAAGAAACGACTTCGCTACAAAATCGCCGGATGGATGATTAAAGTGCAAGGGCTTCACCCTTGCATCCCCTTTCATATGATCCTGAGACAAATAAAGACGAATGCGCGAATCAGGATATAGCGCGACCAGGCTCTGCATCATTTCTGACAGCACTGATCCAACATCGATACCGTCATACAGCCGCTTTGCGGCAGCAAACAAAGAAGCGCGATGCTGGGCATCTCGTTCGGATATCCTTTGATGCTGGATGATGTCTGCAATAAACATGCGCTCGAACCGCCTGTAGAAACAGCCTCGCAAATGATACGTCGCCGCTTGTAATTGGGCGATTAGAACGTCATCCGCTTCCGGCGCAACAGCTGTAAGCACCGCGAACGGCTGCTGCTCATCTTTCCTGCGCATAAGCGGGATTGCAACCGCCTCGCATCCCGAGCCGTGTACAATCGAAGCCGCTTGTGCAGCAAATGCCTCTTGTGCGGCTTGCAACGCAACCTCGTCCATAGGAACGTTGCGTGCAAGTGCTCCCGCAGTATCCGCTACTGCAAGCTCAGGCGTGAACAAGCTCAGCGCTACGCTATTCATCAAAGGCAAGCCATTCGACTCTGCAAGCCATTGGCTGAAGCTTTCTCTCAGTAACGACATCAAATAAGGGACGTCATTGGCGTTGATGTCTTCACTCTCATACCACAGATCCGACGCTTGTTCAGATCTGCCGGCAGAAGTCTCAGCATCGTTCAATATATGTTGGCGCACAGGTAGCTCACCGCCCTTCCGTCAAAACAGAAAATGAATGAATTCATCTGTCTTCCTTCATGCAGTCTACCAATAAATATAATATAAAGTAGGTAATACTATAATACTGTATTCTCATGAATTATGCACTAGTTGCATAGGACTTTTGAATCAAATGTTTTGTTAAGGTTGTTCCCCGTGCTCCATATGGCTTTCCACTTGACAATGCAGTTCGTTTTCCTATAAAATTTATTAATGATTGTTGGGCGGGGCTTTTTGTGTCACCCTTAGGAATTTATCGCTGACAGGCCAGCGGCTGAACTAGTCTGTCAGGACTTATCGCGCTTTGGGATAAGCAGATATTTTCCGGCGAAACAGCGACCCCATTTTCAAAATTACATTTGAAGAAGGAGTTACACACATATGTCACGTTATACAGGCCCTAAATTTAAACTTAGCCGTCGTCTCGGTATTTCCCTGAGCGGTACGGGTAAAGAACTTGCAAAACGCCCATTCCCACCAGGCCAACACGGCGCTAACCTTCGCAAGAAAATTAGCGGTTATGGCGTTCAATTGCAAGAAAAACAAAAGCTTCGCCACATGTACGGCTTGAACGAGAAGCAATTCCGCAACCTGTTCGATCGCGCATCGAAACAAAAAGGTATCTCCGGCGAAAACTTCATGTTCTTGCTTGAGAGCCGTTTGGACAACCTCGTTTACCGTCTTGGCTTCGCGAACTCCCGTGCAGGCGCACGTCAGCTCGTATCCCATGGCCACGTAACGGTTAACGGCAAAAAAGTCGACATCGCTTCCTACACGGTTGCACTTGGCGACGTTATCGGCCTGCGCGAGCGCAGCCGCAGCATGAAATCGATCAAAGAAGCTCGCGAAAGCCGCAGCCATGTTCCAAACTACTTGGACCTGAACGAAGCTGCACTCGAAGGTAAATTCCTTCGTCTGCCAGAGCGCGCTGAGCTGTCCCAAGACATCGACGAAAAACAAATCGTCGAGTTCTACAGCCGTTAATAGCATCACTAAGAGAGCCATTGAGTGCATTCACTCAATGGCTTTCTTTATTTATTGCGTTGCTGATGCGAAAAGGGCGGAACCTCTCGATCCGCCCTTCCCTTTTATTCAGCGCTAATTGGACTTGCAGCCGACTGTTCCGTCAGCTTTCCCGTGCGTCTATGGTACAGCCTATAGGCCAGCCACGATTGTCCAATCATGAACACGCCTCCGACCGCCCAATACAACGGCAGCGCTGCTGGCGCCGTGAATGAAAAGAGCCCCATCATAATCGGCGATAAGTACATCAGCATGGCCATCTGCTTCTGTTGGCTGGCATCCGAACCCGATAATCGTTGCGAAACGAACGATTGAATCAAGTACACGCCCGCTGCAATAAACGGCATGATCGGATCCGCAGAGCCTAGCTTAAACCATAGGAAAGCATGGGTTTTCAGCTCAGGAGTCATGCGAATCGCGTAATACAACCCCGTCAGAATCGGCAGCTGAATAAGCAAAGGCAGACATCCAATTGCGAGAGGATTAACGCCGTGCTGCTGGTAAAGCTGCATCGTCTCTTGCTGCAGCTTCCGTTGAGATTCCGCATCTTTCTTCGACTTGTACTTTTCTTTGACCGCATTCAATTCTGGCGTCAATGTCTTCATCTTGGCTCTCATAGCCAGCTGACCGGTTTGCTGCCGGATCATCAATGGCATAAGGATAAGCCTAACGAGCAGTGTGATTACAATAATCGATAACCCATAGCTGCCGTCAAACCATGTAGCCACATGCTGGATGACCGCTGAGAACGGATAGACAATATAATGATTAAATGTGCCAGGCGTGCTGCTGTCTATCGTGCCTTTGGCACTACAACCGCTTACTAGCATTAACGCGACAATCAGTAATAAAAACCCATAGATGCGTAAAGCCGTGAACCTGCTGCTGACCGATTTCGTATTTCCCATTTGAACCCTCCTCGTCTAGTAGAACATGGTCCCGCTACCGAGGAGTTACAATCTGAAGCATCTTCATCAGGCGCTTCCTTCCGCTTCACTTTCCTGACAAGCCCATGCCTGATATCCGCCCATTCACGAACAGTACCCACCAACGGGGCTTCTACAAGCCACAGCGACGGCTCGCTCTCATAATAATGCATCGGCGAATTAGCCGTCCAAGAGAAGTAAACATAAGCGAACGAACACAACACGCTAATTGAGAACAAATACGGAATAAGATCGTTTAATTCAAACAACAGGTTCACCTCCCTTCATCGTTCACAGCTGATTATACTAGTGTAGTCCTTCCCGACTGGCAGTTGCAAGCTTTAGCAAACAGACAATGCTTGCTAACTCCCGTTAGAGTGGATCTGTTTCACGCGCCCCACCTGGCCGTCCTGCAGCCGAACCTTGATGCCATGCGGATGGTTAGGCGAATTGGTCAATATTTGTTGAACAACCCCCTGCGTTAACGCGCCGGTCCGTTGGTCCTTTTTCAATACGATATCTACCGTCGATCCGATTCGAATATTGCTTCTTACATTACCTGATTCATTCATCTCTATTCCTTCTCCTATCCTGCCTAGTAAACGTGTGCTTATCGTAGCATAATTTAATTTTGGATACCAATATTGATCCATCCAACTATACAGGGTATGCTAATTTCATCTTTATACATACTTACACCTGTTCGGAGATGAATACATGCTGAATTACTCGAATAAAAAGAGGGCATTTCGCTTAACGCCCCCTCAAACGCTCGCCATTGGCTTTATCGTTATTATTTTGATAGGTTCCGTCATCTTGGCCACGCCAAGCGCCAACACAAGCGGGGAAGCCCTCCCTTTTCTAGACGCCATGTTTATCGCCGCCTCAGCCGCGTGTGTGACCGGCTTGTCCGTCATTAATGTGGGCATGGATTTCACTACGCTCGGGCAAGTGTCGCTCATGGTATTGATTCAGGTAGGCGGGCTTGGCTTTACGACTATGGCTACACTTATTGCGATTGTACTTAGACGACGCATTTCCTTCCGGGAGCGGCTTATTCTGCAGGAAGCCATGAACCAAACGACGCTCGAAGGCATTATCCCTTTAATCAAAAAAGTAATGATCTACTCGCTTGTGATCGAAGCCGTTGGCGCGGTCCTGCTAGCTGCGCGATTCATGACGGAGATGCCAGTCGGACGAGCTATTTACTTCGGGGTGTTTCACAGCATCTCCATTTTTAATAATGCAGGGTTCGATTTATTCGGGATGTATCCCGATCGTTCCGCCAGCTTGATTGAATACGTCGAGGATCCGTTCGTTATGATCGTCTCGATCATTCTCATTATTCTTGGCGGGCTCGGCTTCATCGTGCTGTCCGACCTTATTACCTATCGCCAAAATAAGCGGCTGACGCTTCACTCCAAGGTCGTATTATCAGCCTCCGTTGCGCTTATTGTGTTCGGCACGATCATCATTTTTATTTTCGAATATACCAACCCAAACACGCTGCAGCCATTATCCTTCGGCCATAAGCTGCTTAATGCGATGCTGCAATCGGTCAGCTCCCGTTCCGCTGGCTTAAGCACAGTCGATATAGGCGAATTGCGTCAGGCATCCCAATTCGCCATTCTGCTGTTAATGTTCGTAGGCGCCGCGCCTGGCTCCACTGGAGGAGGCATCAAAGTGACGACGTTAGTCGTGCTTATCTTTGCTGTGATCGCCATGCTCAGAGGACGCGAAGACGTCGTGCTGTTCCGGAGACGTCTCGATCAGGAGCGCATTCATAAGGCGATTACGTTCACGCTCCTCTCGTTCTTCCTTATCGTCATCGCGACGATGGTGCTAACAACGACGGAGTCAGCCCCGTTCCTCCCCCTCTTGTTCGAGGTAACTTCCGCATTCGCGACGACTGGCATGTCGACGGGCATTACGGATCAGTTTAGCTCTTTTGGCAAAGCCTTTCTCATCGTGCTGATGTTCGTTGGTCGTCTGGGCCCTGTCACACTAGCGTTCGCGTTGGCCCGCAAGCCAGAGAAGGACAAATTCAGGCGGCCGGAGGGCCGCATCACAATTGGTTGATCCAGCCTATCAGCAAGCATTCCACGCTAATTGGAATGCTTGTTTTTTTATGAACGATGCGCTGGCTCGCAGTGGAGACACTGGGAATCCCCCCCAATCAAAGGGTGCCGATCGGGCTCGAATTATGCTATAATAGGTCTGTTAATCGGAGGAGGAATTGGCTTGTATGGCAGAAGAACCGAAGTCATCATCACCCGCGGTACATAGCAAATGGCGAACGTTCGGTCTCGTCGTTTGGATCACCTTTAAATGGATGTTCATTTTCGGACTTATGATCGGCTTATTCGCAGGAGGCATTGCAACTGGCTATGTCGCATCATTCGTAAAGGACGAGCCTGTTCGTCCTCGAGCGCTCATTGAAGAGAAGCTCGTTGACAATTCAGAAACCGGCTTCGTTTATTTTAACGATAACGTTACGCCGATCGGGCAATTGCGAACGGAAGAGGATCGACGCGTAGTCGAGCTCAAGGATGTTCCGAAGCAAGTCATAGATGCAGTGCTTGCCACGGAGGATAATAACTTCTATGAGCACTTTGGCATAGACTTGAAGGGTACCGCGAGGGCAGTTTTACAGAAGGTAATGAACAAAGAAACGCAGACTGGCGGCAGTACGCTGACGCAGCAGATCGCCAGACGCATGTTCCTCAGTCTAGACAAGTCAGACAGCCGTAAGGTAAAGGAAATCTTCCTATCCATTCGCATGGAGCGTTTCATCACCAAGGATGAGATCCTAACGGCTTACCTGAACAAGGTGCCTTTCGGCAATGGCTCAAGCGGCTACAATTTATATGGCATTAAAGCAGCAGCCAAAGGCATTTTTAATATTTCCGACTTAAATCAGCTGAACATTGCGCAGTCGGCCTATCTTGCCGGTTTGCCGCAGCGTCCATCCGCCTATACCGCCTATAATGGCAAGGGCGAATGGAACGAGAAAGGGCTCAAATACGCGATTGAACGCCAGCATAACGTGCTTAATTACATGCTGAACAAAGGCCGGATTACGAAGCAGCAATACGATGAAGCATTGCAATTCGACATTCGCTCTTCAATGGCGAAGCCAACGAAGAAAGCGTACGCGACCTTCCCTTATCTCATGCTGGAATCTGAGCGCGAAGCAGCCGAGATTTTGCTTTTGCAGCAGGATCCTGATTTGACGAAAGAGAAAATCGCAGAAAATCCAAGCCTGCTTGAGGAAGCACGCGAGCAGCTTCAGCGCGGCGGATATCGCGTGTATACGACGATTGATAAGAAAATCTACAACCTCATGCATAAGATTGGCGAGAATCCAGAAAACTTTGCGCCAGACAGCAAGGAAAAAGGAATCGAGCAAATCGCCGGCATTATGATTGATCATCGGACAGGCGCCATTCTTGGCATGCTAGAGGGCCGCGATTTCTACGAAGAGCAAATGAACTTCGCGACTCAAATGACGCGTCAGCCTGGTTCGACGATGAAGACGATCGCCGCTTACTTGCCAGCATTAGAGAACGGTTATATCCAGCCAGCTGGCGTATTGGACGATGCCCCTATCGTTCTGAAAGACGGACAGAAGGGCTATCATATTCCTAAAAACTCGAACAATCGTTATCTCGGCCTCGTTACGGCGCGAGAAGCATTGAACCGCTCGCTCAATTTGCCAGCGCTTAAGCTTTTCCTTGACGACGTCAAAATCGATAACGCATGGAAATTCGCTCGTTCATTAGGCATCACAACCTTGCAGCCTGAGGATGATCATGCCCAAACTGGCGTTATCGGCGGCCTAAGCAAAGGCGTAACGGTTGAAGAGCTGACCAATGCTTACGGCACGGTTCCGAACAAAGGCGTTTTCAATGACGCATACATGATTTCCAAGATTACAGATTCTACAGGCAAAGTCGTCTACGAGCATAAGGCTCAGCCAAAACGGGTTTATTCCGAGCAAACCGCATTCTTGATGACAGACATGCTCAGCACTGTTATCTCCGATGCGAATGGTACCGCTCACTCTGTAAAATCTAAATTTAAGCAATATGGCAAAATTCCAGTTGCCGGCAAGACCGGTTCTACACAGGATTATGGCGATGTCTGGTTTATGGGATTCACACCTGACATTACACTTGGCGTATGGGCTGGCTACGAGAAATCCATTCACACCTTGTCTAAAGACGGACGCTCGCGCGCTCGCTCGATCTGGACGCTCATCATGAACGAAGTGACTGCTGCCGAGCCCGAATTGTTCCCGACCAAGTCATGGTCCAAGCCTGACGGAATCGTTCGAGCTACCGTGTCCAGCGTCAGCGGGAAGCTTCCGACAGATCTGACCAGACAAGCCGGACTTCTGGTAACGGACTGGTTTAACAAAAAGTATTTGCCGAGAACATCTGATGACGCACTCGTTAAGATGGCATTCATCCCTTATAACGGTGTGAATTACGTCCCGAATATTGCTACGCCGTCCGATATGGTTCGCGAGCAGATCGTCGTCAAACGGAAAAATCCGCTCGATGTGTTGATGGAAGAAATTCAACATGCACAATCGGCATTGCCTTCCAGCAAACGCCGGCCAATGTCATTCTTCTTGCCAGAGGATGCGGAGAACAATGCACCATCCAAAACGGATCCAAGACAAGACGACGGCAGCGCGCCTAGCGCACCTGCTAATGTTAGGCTGGCATCAGTAAGTGCTTCTGCATCGAATGTGACATTCAATCCGAGCCCAGAAGCAGACGTTGTTGGCTATCGCCTATATCGCTCTGATCGGCCGGGGGCGCCATTCAAAAAAATTGGCGATTCAATCTTAGTCGGCGAAAAAACCGTCTTCTCGACGGCAACGCCAGCTGGCGCTGCCTTCACTTATTACGTAACAGCAGTAGACGTTGTCGGTCATGAATCAGCACCTAGCCGTTCTGTAGGCGGTTCTAGCGGGCCTAGTGATCCTGTAACGCCGCCGACAACGCCAGACTTAGGATCAGGCGTCCCAACGCCGGGCACGAAGCCAGGCGGTTCGACAGACAATACAGGAGGAACATCCGGCGGCACGTCCACCGGAAATTCCAACTCTGGCGGTACACCAACTGAACCGGAAACGCCGGAAGGCTCCATCCCATTACCTTCCGCGCCAACAGGATTAGCTGTAGAAGCGACTGATATGGGCGTCCGGATTACATGGAGCTCGAATGCGGTTTCTGATCAAGTAACGAAATACAATGTATATTATAGCGCCAATAACGATGGCAAGTATGTAAGACTCGGTTCAACGAGCGAGACACGATTCGAATATGTCTCAGTGATGACTGGGGGCGCTTACCAGGTTACAGCTATTAATGATCGCGGGGAATCATCGAGTTCCGCTTCGCTCATATATGGCGGTTAGCCAATAAGAGCATAAACGCGTGAAGGGCTATTCCGGTAAGGTCAAGATGACCGCCGGAATAGCCCTTCTTTTTTTCAATAAAATGAAAAAAGCTGCGTTTGGAGGTCCCCTGACTCCCAAACGCAGCTCGATTCGTTTAATCTTCTATGGTCGACAAATCGCCTGTTGGCAAATTGAGCTCCCATGCTTTCAATACGCGACGCATAATTTTACCGCTTCGCGTTTTTGGAAGCTTGTCTCGGAATTCAATCTCACGCGGAGATGCATGCGCAGACAATCCGATTTTGACAAACTTCGCGATGTCTTCCTTCAGCTCGTCTGAAGCCGTGAAGCCTTCACGAAGTGCAATGAATGCTTTAATGATTTCGCCACGCACTGGATCAGGCTTACCAATAACGCCTGCTTCTGCAACGGCGGGATGCTCAACCAGTTTGCTCTCAACCTCAAATGGACCAACACGCTCGCCCGACGTATTAATAACATCGTCGATACGGCCTTGGAACCAGAAGTATCCATCCTCATCCATATAAGCGGAGTCTCCGGAAATGTACCAGCCCGGAATTCGGAAATACTCCTCATACTTCGCATCATTATTCCAAATGCGGCGCATCATCGACGGCCAAGGAGCAGCTACAGCCAAGTTACCCATCCGATAAGGCGGAAGCTCATTGCCTTGATCATCAATGATCGCAGCGCGTACGCCCGGCAGCGGCTTGCCCATGGAACCTGGCTTGATATCCATGGATGGGTAGTTGCAGATTAACTGCCCGCCCGTCTCCGTCATCCACCATGTGTCATGGATGCGTTGGTTGTATACTTTAAGTCCCCACCGCACAACCTCAGGGTTAAGCGGCTCACCTACGCTTAGCACATGACGCAAGCTGGAAAGGTCAAAGTTTGATACGACATCCTCCCCAGCTCCCATCAGCATTCGGAATGCCGTTGGAGCGCTGTACCACACGGTAACGCCATAACGCTGAAGCGTGCTGTACCAATCCTGCGGGCTGAAGCGGCCGCCGCGCACCACATTGGTTGCACCATTAAGCCATGGCGCGAAAATGCCGTAGGACGTCCCAGTCACCCAGCCCGGATCAGCTGTGCACCAGTACACGTCATCCTCACGCAGATCGAGAACAACGCGGCCGGTATAATAATGCTGAATCATCGCATTTTGGGCATGGAATACGCCTTTCGGCTTTCCTGTCGATCCCGATGTATAATGTAAAATCAGCCCGTCCTCGCGGTCAAGCCACTCTACCTCTGCCTCTTCTGAAGCGCCTGCCATCTCTTGCTCGTAGTTCAGCGCACCTTCCTGTGAAGGGTCCGTACCGCCAACGAGAATAATATGTTTCAGATTAGGCAATTCGTCCCGCTTTATGCGCTGCACCAATGCCGGCGTCGTTACAATCGCACAAGCGCCGCTATCGAGCAACCGGTCCTTCACTGCCGTTTCCATAAATGCTTCGAACAGCGGACCAACGACAGCGCCTACTTTCAGCGCTCCAAGTAGGCTGACATAAAGCTCTGGCGTGCGGGGCATAAAAATAAACACGCGATCGCCTTTGGCAACGCCATGCTGGCGCAGAACATTGGCGAACCGATTCGATTGTTTGCTCAGCTGACCATATGTCCAGCTCTCATCGCGAGCAGCATCGCTATAATGGAGCGCAACTTTATCGCCTTTGCCTTCCAATACATGTCGATCGATTGCTTCATGCGCCATATTGACCTTGCCGGTCTTATGCCATGTGAAGTGACTTTCTACTTGCTCCCAATCAAACTGCGCACGGGCGGTATCATAATCTCCAAGGTTCGTGCGCTCTGCTGTTGCCGGTATACGTTCTTGATGTAAGTTGATCATGCTTATCATCCTCCCGTCGAATCGCGACCTTCATCTATTGGAAGGCGCAAGCAAGTATGCGTTTTCATTTCTACCTATGATATTATACCATAGAGCCTACAAACGACACTATCCTTTTCAAATGACTTTCGATTTGCTATAAGTGTAATTAGGCCATTGCCGCATTTGTTGACGGAAAAAGGGGGAATTCTGGCATTGGAGCATATAAAGCGATATCAACGCATCTCCGTAACCCAAGGCAACCGCGAACTCGTCATTGAAGGCCCTGTACCTCCCGAACGCTTGCAAGCATACCACATGCATGCAGGACTCCACGCTTTCCGCCGCCCTGCCGATCAATTAGCCGCGCTAATCGAAATCGCGGCGCTCCCGGAAGGCCGAATTATCGTCTGCCGAGATGGCGAAACCATTATTGGCTATGTCACCTTCCATTATCCCGACGAGCTCGAGCGCTGGTCGGATGCTGGCATGGTCGATCTCATCGAGCTAGGAGCTGTCGAGGTCGCAGCCGAATATCGATCGGGCGGCATCGGCAAACGGATGATTCAAACGGCGTTTGCAGACGGTCAGCTCGACCGAATGATCGTTTATACGACGGAATATTACTGGCATTGGGACTTAGAAGGAATGAAGCTGAGCGTGTGGGAATATCGCGGAATGATGGAACGGGTCATGCAGTCGATTGGCATGATCTGGTTCGCAACGGATGATCCCGAAATCTGTTCGCATCCAGCGAATTGCTTAATGGTTCGCGTAGGGCCAGACGTTCCGCTCGCTTCAGTTGAGCAGTTTGATCGGGTTCGATTCAGGCAACGATTCATGTATTAAGCAATCGGCGGCATCACCACATCTCACATCGTAACCGCCGTATTTTAGGAAGGGTGTTTGTCTATATGCCAACGGCTAACGCCGTATTTATCCATCATCCCGATTCAGAGCGCTATCGGTTTAATGAGCATCATCCCTTTGATCCTACACGCTTAATAACAACCACAGACCTGCTGATCCGAAGCGATGCTCTACAAGGCACTGACATCATCGTCCCGACACCAGCGGATGATGAGCTGATCTTATCCATTCATCGTCCAGACTATGTGCAAGCCGTTAAGGAATTAAGCGAAGCAACACCTAGCGAAGCGTCAGTTGCTGCAGCAGCTAAATATGGATTTACAACGGATGATACGCCTTATTTTGAAGGCATGCATCAGGCTTCTGCTGCCATCGTAGGCGGCTCCGTCCATGCAGCTGAAACCGTTATGAGCGGCCTCGCGACAAGAGCCTTTCACATGGCAGGCGGGCTTCATCATGCTTTTCCCGACCGCGGAACTGGCTTCTGCATTTATAATGATGCCGCAATCGCAATCGAGCATATACGCAGCAAATACGGCTCGCGCATCCTATATATCGATACCGATGTCCATCATGGCGACGGGGTCCAATGGACCTTCTACAGCAATGAGCATGTATTTACTTATTCCATTCACGAGACCGGCAAATTTCTGTTCCCTGGAACAGGCTTCGTGCATGAACGCGGAGTTGACGCAGGTATAGGCGCTTGTATGAATGTTCCGCTTGAGCCTTACACCGAGGATGAATCGTGGCTAGAGTGCTTCCAGGCGACCGTAGAGGAAGCTGCTCGGATGTTCCAGCCGGATCTAATCGTCAGCCAGCATGGCTGCGACGCGCATGCATACGACCCGTTGTCTCACATGCATTGCAGCATGCGCATTTATCATGAAATGCCTGCCATCATTAAAAGTCTCGCGGACCGCTACACCGGCGGCAAATGGGTCGCGCTAGGCGGAGGCGGCTATGACATTTGGAAAGTTGTCCCTCGCGCTTGGTCGCTGGTTTGGATGACGATGATTGGTCACCCGTTGACGCATCATGAATCAGGCCCATCATCCCCTATTGCAGAAGATTGGAAGGAAGCTTGGGCAGAACGCGCCGGCGGGATCGATCAGTTGCCTGCTCATTGGCACGACGATATGGTCAAGTGGGAGCCTATGCCTCGCCGCAGCCAGATCGAGGAATCCAATCGGCTGACGCAGGCTCGTGTTTTGCAGCGTATTTAGACGCTAGAAATACATGATGCGGCGGTACGACAAAGAAGGACAGATGGCGATTCGCATCGCATCTGTCCTTCTGCTATTTAAGCTACATTTGGCTAATCATTTCATTGATGATTCCGAAAGAGTTGTTGGCAGCAACGATCGTAAACTCTGCAAAATTAACATGAGCTGAACCGTCCGCCTTGTCTGACATCGAACGAATAACAACAAATGGCGTTTCATTCATCGCACAAACCTGTGCAACTGCTGCGCCTTCCATCTCCGTACACGTTCCAGCCAGCTTCTCAAACAGCTCTTGAACAGCCTCACGGCTCGCAATGAACTGATCGCCCGATAACACCTTGCCTGTCCGGTGATGGCCGGAGAACAGCTTCTCAGCAGCGGAGGACGCCAAGCCTACGAGGCGCTCGTCAGCGTGGAATTCCCATACCTCTTGGAACGGGATTTGGCCCCGAGCGAATCCAAGCGGCGTGCAATCCATATCATGCTGGAGGCATGTTGTCGACACGACGATATCACCGATATTCAGTGCCGGATCAACAGCGCCTGCCACGCCAGTAAACAGAATGGAATCTACCTTCTGGTCGATGAGCAATTGCGTGCATACCGCCGCATTTACTTTGCCAACGCCCGATTTGCAGTAGATAACCGTTTTTCCATGGAGCGTACCTTCGTAATAAGTGATGCCTGCTCGTACCTGCTCAGACTTCACTTCAACATGGCGGTGCAAGAGCTCAATCTCTTCCACCATTGCCCCGATAATACCGATTCGTTCAAAAGCCATTAAGCAAGTCCTCCTACCGAATTACGAGTAATGACTTCATGCGGCAGAATAACTTTTGCTTGGTCAACCGCTTCCTTCTTCATCAGCTTCGTCAGCAAACGCATGGATACCGCACCGATATCATACATCGGCTGCGCGACGGTCGTCAGCTGAGGACGGACCATCGATGCCATCCGGCTGTTATCGACACTGATGACAGATACGTGATCCGGTACCTTTAGGCCTGCATCCTGAATGCTGTGAATCGCGCCGATCGCCATTTCATCCGTGGCTGCGAAGATCGCAGTAGGCCGCTCAGAGAGCTCTAAGAAATATTTAGCCGCTTCAACGCCGGATTCATAACGATAGTTACCAATGCGGACAAGATCTTCGTCATACGCGATGCCTTCCGCTTCAAGCGCACGCTTGTACCCATGGAAACGGGCATAGCCATTCGATGGATCCTGCAGCGTGCCGCTGATCATCGCAATTTTGCGATGTCCATTGGCGATAAGCGTCTTCACCGCATCAAAGGCAGCTTCCTCATGATTAATATCTACCGCTGGGATCTGGCCATTCTCATCGGAGGTTGCGCAAAGCACAACAGGCACGTTAGCCGTTTTGAACGCTTGCAAATGCTCCTCGGTAACAGCGCCGCCCATGAAGAGCAAGCCATCAACCTGCTTCTCGAGTAGCGTGTTAATGACACGGATTTCCTTTTCTTTCCGTTTATCTGCGTTACACAAAATAATATTATAATGATACATATTGGCAATATCTTCAATTCCGCGCGCAACTTCAGCAAAAATAGCGTTTGAAATATCAGGAATTACGACGCCAACCGTCGTCGTTTTTTTACTGGCCAATCCGCGTGCAACCGCGTTCGGACGATAGCCGAGGCGTTCAATCGCTTCGTATACCTTCTTGCGTGTCTGAGGCTTAACGTTCGGGTTGTTGTTGACAACCCGAGATACCGTTGCCATGGACACGCCTGCTTCCCTTGCTACATCATAAATGGTTACCGTCACGTTCCTTCTCTCCATTGCTCCGAATTTTTATCGCACCGCTTCATGTTAACGTAATGATACGACAAAAATTTACTTTCCGCAATGTTCGCGAAGATGTTCCTCCAGCGAAGCATATGTAATATGCCAGTGAGAAGTATTCCACACGACTTCACCATTCACGATGAGAAGCGCTTGAGGGGATGCATGAGTCACGCCTGTTTTTTCTGCGATTGCATTGGACACTGGCCGATCCTCAACGACGTTCACAAGCGTTTGGCGAATGCCTGCATCTTGGTTTTCTTCCAGCCATTTGGTCCATGCTTCAATTGCTTCTGCGCTTACCGAGCAGCGCGTGCTGTGCTTGAAAACGAATAACGGCTTCTCAGCGGAAGATGCTTCCGCACCCTCCCATTGCTCAACTGTAGTTAACGTTTCGTACAAAGTCATTATCGTTTCCTCCCCATTCTAATTAGTCATTCATCAAACGAATGTTATAACGTGGGCACACGTCTATGTAAGGAGGCAGAATGGCTAATTTGAGCCAATCGCTTAGCGAGATCTTCCTTCCAGTCGGCATCCCCAAGCTTCTCGGCAAGCGAGTACAAATCGAGCAGCATATCGATGCGCTCTGCGACAAGCTTGTCGACGGCCGAGGTATCCGGTTCTTTTCGTTTCCCGTTGCATGCCTCCACTAATAAATTTGCCCACTCATTCCATTCGTTAAACCGGAATATTTGTTTATCCGGATGCGCGCCAAGTTTGCCGATCAGGCCGGTCAAATCCGGCTTTACGACAGGAAACACTTCGCTGCGGCTGCACACTTTGCATGAATAGACAGGTACATTATCAATCTCTACTTTACCAGAATAAATGACTGTGCGCAGTTTCATTTTCATCATTTCTCCGCACATACACAGCTTTTGCACACTAAAGTCACTCCTTCGCCTGAAGGGCAGTCCGTTAAGCCGTCTAAACGGCGGTTTATCGGATACTGTTTCGACTTCGTTCGCCTGAATTCCTTCTCAAATCGCTTTGTAATTTTTGCTATCGCAGCAGGCTGTTCCACACGCTTCGAATCGCTGGAATGCTTAACAATAAAGCTGCTGCCGCAGCGCCGACCGCATCATGAAGCAAATCATGCAAATCAAAGGTTCTGCCTTTCACAAACAGCTGATGAACCTCGTCTGTAAGCCCATATAACGTGCATGCCAGAACGATCAAGCAGCATGCAGCCAATCGCGAGTATTTAGACCCGAACATCCAATCAAACGTGACGCCTAAACCAAAATAAGCAATATAATGTCCCCAATCAAAGCCTTCCATCGCAGGAAACAGCTGTTGAAACCAAGGTAAAAATACAGTGTCCAGCTCACTTCCCGGCTGTGCCGACAGAATGAAGATAACGATCATGCATGTAATAGCGGGCAAGACGCGAATCCATCGGCTGCTTCTCCATTGGTTTGCGCGAGGATCGGCTTTATATACGGTTTGCTTCATTACGTCACCTTCGATACAATAAGGTAAGAAAAACTGATTTTTCGCATTGGAAAGGAGCACTTATGAGTCTGAATAACCAAACGATTATTTGCTTGCTTGATGACGAATTCGAAGACTTGGAGCTTTGGTACCCGGTTTATCGCGTTCGCGAGGAAGGCGCGACTGTTCTTTATGCAGGACCTGAGAAAGGCAAGAAGCATATCGGCAAATACGGCGTTCCCGCTGTAGCTGACTTGTCTTATGACGAGCTGGACAGTGCAAAAATCGATGGCCTTCTCGTGCCAGGCGGCTGGGCGCCCGACAAAATTCGCCGCTATCCGAAAGTATTGGATATCGTTCGCGAGATGAACGACCAGAATAAGCCGATCGGCCAAATCTGCCATGCGGGCTGGGTGCTCGTATCTGCTAAGATTTTGAACGGCCGTAAAGTAACCTCTACGCCAGGCATTCGGGATGACATGGAAAATGCAGGTGCCGAGTGGTTTGACGAGGCTGTCGTTGTGGATGGAAACTTGATTTCCGCTCGCAGACCGCCCGACTTGCCCGAATACGGACAAGCATTCGTAGAAGCGTTGCGCGCGAGAGCTTAGCCTTCTGTACCGTAATAAAAGATAGCCGGCTGTCCGTTAAACGGGCAGCCGGTTTTTTAATGAACCGCTTTGACGAACGACTTGAGCTTGTCGTGAATGTCGGCACTCGTTCTGCAGCGCAGCAATTCAGCGAACAATTCACGGCTTTCTGACTGATTCGTGCGAAGCAGCCGCTCTTTGACTTCCAAAATGGAATGCCCCGACATGCTAAGCTCATCGACATCCAGCGCAAGCCATATCGGCAGCGCATCGAGATCGCTTGCCATTTCGCCGCAAACGCTGACTTTAATGCCGTTTTTCTTCGCGGCTTCTACCGTCATCTTCAGCATTCGCAGAATGGCTGGATGGAACGGCTCATACAAATACGAAATTTGTTCATTCATCCGATCGACTGCCAACGTAAATTGGACAAGATCATTCGTTCCGATGCTGAAGAAATCAACTTCCTCCGCGAGCAGCTCAGCGATTTGAACCGCCGCTGGCAGTTCAATCATGATGCCGGTTTCCAGCTGCGAATCGAATGGAATCCCTTCCAATAACAGCTCTTGCTTCGCTTCCTCAAGGAGGCGATTCGCCCCCTGCACTTCTTCGACAGAGCTAATAAGCGGATACATGATTTTGACCTGGCCATAATGGCTTGCGCGCAAAATAGCCCGAAGCTGCGTCTTGAACAAGTCTGTGCGATCCAAGCTAATGCGAATCGCCCGATACCCGAGAAACGGATTATCTTCCTCCGGCAATTCGAAATAGTCCAACTGTTTGTCGCCGCCAATATCCAACGTTCTAATAATAAGCGGCTTGCCGCCAAGGCGATCAGCCACACTTCGATAGACATCAAACTGTTCGTCTTCGCGCGGAAACCGCTGCCGATCCATGTACAAAAATTCGGTTCGGAACAGCCCGACGCCATAAGCGCCGCTGCTTAATGCGACTTCGAGCTCCTTCAGCGAGCTGATGTTCGCCCCCAGCCCTAATTCCTTGCCATCCGGCGTAACCGGCAATACATCGGCAAAGCCGCGAAGCCGTTGGCGCGCTTCCCGCTGCACACGCTGCAGCTCTGCATATTGCTTGATCTCCTCGATGGTCGGCTCGATCAGCACGATGCCTTCATTGCCGTCAATAACGAGCATTTCGCCCGTTTGAATCGGATCTTCCGGCGCCTCTTCAACGACCAGACTAACGACGAGAGGGATGCCCAGAGCGCGCGCCATAATGGCGGAATGCGAGGTCGTGCTGCCCGACAACGTAACGATGCCCAGTACATGCTGCGGGTTCAAATGCGCCAGCTGCGATGGAGACAGCTCTTTGGCCACGAGAATAAAGGGCTGCGTATCAGAAGGCAACGTGATCTCTGGGGCGCCCAGCAGATGTTTAAGCAAGCGATTGCCGACATCCTTAATATCCAGTGCCCGTTCCTTCATGTACTCGTCATCCAACAGATCGAACATCGTCACAAAATGGTCGATCGCTTCCTTCACGGCAACTTCAGCCGCTTTATACTGGCGTTGAATCATCCCTTGAATTTCATTCATGAAGGCAGGATCATCAAGGATTGCGAGATGAGCATCGAATATTGTGCTTTCCTCCGTGCCCACGACCTCCCGCAGCTCATCCTTCATCTGCTCGATCTCAACCTTAGAGGTGCGAATGCCCTCATATAAACGTTCGAACTCGCGCGCGAGATCTGCGACGTCGATTTTTTGATCCGTTAGCTCCCATTCCCAATTGGGTAGAACAAATGATTTGCCGATTGCAATTCCCGGTGATGCGCCGATCCCGTTTATCATCGCTTCTCCCCCCCAGCGTCTCTCTCTAGTAGTACGACCGACATGACCGATGCCTGGCCTTTCTTCACCGCTTTGAACGGAGCGAAGCGCCAGGTTTTGACCAGTTCGGAGTTCGTTATGATCATCGGTGTCGCTAACGATTTGCTCGCCTTGCGGATCCGATTCAAATCAAACCGAATAAGCAACTGACCTGGCAAAACCGTCTCCCCTTCGCTGACAACCGATTGAAAATAGCCATGATCCGTAAGCTTCGACGTATCGATGCCGATATGCAGCAGAACATCGATTCCTTCCTCGGTTCGAATGCCGATAGCATGCATCGTCGGATAAATGAGAATAACGGTCCCCTTAACCGGAGAAACCAGTTCGCCTTTATCCGGCATGAACGCAACGCCTTGACCGACGAGCTTGCCTGCAAAAATCGGGTCAGGCACTTCCTCCAGCGGCATCATCCGGCCTTGGACTGGCGAACAGAACAGCAGCTGTGTCTGGTCATTGCGAATGACTTTGTTCATCTCTTCGCGTATGAGTTCAGAGAAGGTGCCGAATACGACCTGTACATGACCGCCGCCAAGCCGGATTACCCCGGCAGCACCGAGATTTCGGAGCGAATTGATGTCAAGCAGCTTCTCGTTGGCAACCTTCAAGCGAAGGCGCGTAATGCATGCCTCCATCTGTACGATGTTTTCTTTGCCGCCGATCGCTTCCAGAATCAATGGCGCGCGATATGGAATATCGCCTGCCCACTCATCGAGCTGAGAGCCCTCTTCGCGTCCCGGCGTCGGAATGCGGAACCTTCGAATGGCCCATCGGAATAGTACGTAATAAATAATTCCGAATACGAGGCCAATCGGGATAATAAGCAGTCCTCGCGTGGCAAGATGCTCGTTCAAAATATAATCGATCGCACCGGCCGAGAACGAAAAGCCGTGCCGAATGCCTAGCTCGTATGTAACCCACATCATAACGCCTGACAATAAAGCGTGAATGACGAACAAATAAGGCGCGACGAATAGGAACGCAAACTCTACCGGCTCCGTTACGCCTGTAAGGAATGACGCAAGCGCAGCGGACAAAAAGGTTTTGCGAATTTTGGGCTTCAAATCCTCGCGCGCTTCTTGAATAATAGCAAACGCAATTGCAGGAAGCGCAAACATCATCGTCGGATAGAGCCCCGCCATATAAGCGCCCGCCGTCGGATCTCCAGCAAAAAAACGCGGAAGATCGCCATAAGCGACAGTCCCATCAGGCTCTGTGTACCCGCCCACTTGAAACCAGAAAACATGATTCAATAAATGATGCAAACCGAACACAACCAGTATTCGATGAATAAACCCATATAAAAACACGCCAAACCCGCCAGCCGAGCTAACGATTTCTCCAAGGCGAAACAATCCATCTTGGATATGCGGCGCTGCTCCTACCATCATAGCGGAGAAGATAACGGCGAATACACTGACAAATAACGGAACAAAACGAGGTCCGCCGAAAAATTGGATATACTCCGGCAATTTAATATTTTTGAATCGCTCATAGCTTAAACCTGACACAAGCCCCATGATGGCACCAATAAATACGGTAGGCTGAATATCGGGATTGCTGGTCTGCGTTATGCCTACATAGATAAACATCCCTGCTAGAGCAGCCATTCCGGCCGATCCAGCATTACCAGACATGCCGACAGCTACGCCAAGCGCAAATACATAGGGCAGAAAGGCAAAAATCGCATGGCCCGCCAAAGCTAAATAATGAGCCATATTGCCTAAACCGACGCTTTCCCATGGCAGAGTGCTCAAGCTAAGAAATATTGATGCTGCAGGCAATGCGATCATGGGCAGCATAACCGATCTACCTAGCTGTTGCATCCTACCGAGCACGTTCAATTGCTGTGTCCTCCCCTCGATATCTAGTACGATCGTAAGCGCTATTATGTATTTTGTCAAAAAATAACGTGTACGCAATAGGAGGGCTGCCTCTGGTCATTCGACCGGAAACAGCCCTGCTTCTTACAATAAAACACGTTTAGCGTTGATTGGATTCCCATCCGCCAAAATGTTGAATGACAGGACCCGCTTCGGCATATGCATTCGTCGCTTGATACACGGGATGCTGATGCGTTGCAGATGTTGCAGTCGCCCCATAGAATACTGGCTGATGCGCCTGTTGAATGGACGGTTGATACGCATGCTGTTGTTGCTGGAACGATTGGTTCACAGGACCGAACGAATCAGGGCCAGCTTGATAACCGTATCGGGAAATGACAGGACCTGCAGTATACGAATGGGACGACGCCTGTTGGTTGAATGTTTGATTAGGTGTGAAACTATGCTGCATTGGCTGCTGGTGCAAGTCAGGGCCTGCTTGCCAGCCTACGCGAGAAATCACAGGACCAAGCGATTGCGATGCTGGCGTGAAGTTCTGGGTGCTGCTATATGCCTGAGGAGCAGCATAGGACTGATGACTGGAGGCTTGGTAACTCCCCGGAAGAACGCCTGGCTGCCCAAAGCTTGGTTGGCTAAGTTGGCCTTGATAATGCGACTGCACATAGCCGCCTGCATGATATGGCTGTTGTGCGTTCTGCGAAAACGTCGTTCCTTGCTGGTTCCCTTGATACATGCGATGTCGTCCTCCTTGGATGCTTACGTAGTTCGGCTCCGGATCGTTACCTAAGCAATTGCCTATGATGACGATCGGAAACCTCACTTATTGTAGGAAACGACACCGCATTTTATCCTGACACTATTTGGATTTGCCGCCCGGCAGCAAAATGGAATCTTCCACCTTGATGCAGCGATCCATAATGATGGTTACGCCGCCAGCGGTAGCAATCGCTGCCGCCTCTTCATTGGCAATGCCAAGCTGAAGCCACAATACTTTCGCTCCGATGGCAACCGCTTCTTCAGCTACAGGAGGCGTGTGCTCGCTGCGGCGAAACACATTGACAATATCAACAGGTTCAGGGATATCGGCCAATGAAGGATAACATTTCTCGCCCAGAATCGTTTGCGCATTCGGATTCACCGGAATAATCCGGTAGCCCTTCGCCTGCATCGCCTCGGAAACCATGTAGGATGTCCGGTCCGGCTTATCTGACAGCCCGACAACCGCAATCGTGTTCGACTGCTCCAAGATGGTGCGGATTTCGTCGCGTGATGGATGCGTATATGCCATCAATGTAACCTCCCTGTAGTCTAAAATAGACTGGCCGCCCTGAATAGGGCGGCACAGTGTTATTCAACCCACTCGACTTGCGCGCCGAGCGCCTTCAGATGATCGAAGTAGATCGGATACGATTTTGCTACATGATGCGCGTCGCGAATCCGGATCGGCTGCTTCGAACGCAGGCCTACAACAGTTAGCGCCATAATCACGCGATGATCGTAATGCGCATCGATCTCGACGCCGCCCTCAACGCCTTCTGGACGGCCATGGACGATGATTTCGCTTTGACGCTCTTCCACGTTAGCGCCTGCTTTACGCAGCTCGTTCAAGTAATCGGTAATGCGATCGCACTCTTTATAACGGAGATTCTCAACATTGTAGAAACGGGAAGTGCCTTCGGCGAATACAGCGGCAGCTACCATTGCAAGCACAGCATCTGTCGCCACGTCGCCGTCGAACTCCAGCGCCTTAAGCTTGCCGTTGCCCTGTACGCGCACAACAGCATTATCGTGCGTCAATGGCACATTCATCATGCGGAGCACATCTACAATCGCGCGCTCGCCTTGTTTGCTCTTCTCTTCCAGCCCGCGCAGCGTCACATCGGACTCCGTTACGGCTGCTGCCGCAAGAACGGCTGCCGAACCCGGATAGTCGCCTTGCACACGGTATGTTTTCGCCTCGTACTTCTGGCGGCCTGGAATGCGGTAGTGCATCAGATCCTCGCTCGCGTGGATCACAATGCCTGCTTGCTCGATAACTTCCAGCGTCTGGCCAATGACGATTTTGGATTTGAGATCATGAAGCACTTCAATCTCGCTATCCTCTTCAAGCATTGGCGTCAGGAAGAGCAGCGCACTAAGGAACTGCGAGCTGATATTGCCGGACACCGTAATTTTGCCGCCCTTTAGTTGACCCCCGCGAATCGTGATCGGCAGCTTGCCTTCATTATGCTCAATCGATGCGCCCAGTTGCTCGAGCGATACGATCAAATCATCATGCGGGCGTTTGCCGAGCGAATCCGGATACGTGTTAACGAATGTAACCTCCGGGCTCAGGGAAGCGATCGCCATCAAGAAGCGAAGAACTGCGCCAGCATTGCCTACATTCAGCTCTTTCACGTCGCTTGGACGGCTGCCGAAGCCTGTGATCGTAATTTTCTCTTCATCCTCTTCGACAACCGCGCCCAAATCGCGAATGCAACGGCGCATAGCATCGCTATCTTCGCTGTGTGCAGGATAATAAATCGTACTCGTACCTTCAGCCAGTGCAGCTACGAGCAGGTAGCGAGTTGTGTAGTTTTTGGAAGAAAGCGCCTGAATGTCGCCTTGCAATCTCGGTGTAGGCGTTACGATAACGTCCATGTTTGTTGAGTCCCCTTTTATATTATTTATGTAGTTGATATCGCTGTTCCACAATTATTTTACATACCGCTTCAGGGGTTAGCCCTGTCGTATCGATAATTAGCGGTGCAAAATCATAAGCGGTCCGCCGCTCCTCCAGCAATCGGCGCACGTTAGCCGCCGTATCCCCTTGCAATAAAGGCCGCGATGAATCGCTAGAAACCCGCTCTACAATATGGGCTTCGTCCGCTTTAAGCGCAACGACTAGCGCATGTGCAAGCATCGCGCTGCGATTCTCCTCGCGAAGAACTGCGCCTCCCCCTGTCGCAACAACTGCCGGCGCATCCGACTGCAGAATGTTCCTCAGCGTATCCGTCTCAATGCTGCGAAAATGGGCTTCGCCGCCTTCTGCGAACAAGTCCTTAATCGCTTTGCCCGTAACTCGAACGATTTCTTCATCCGAATCGATTCGACGCCAGCCCAATTGCTCGGCTAACAGCCGGGAAACTGTCGATTTGCCCGTTCCCATAAATCCGACTAGAACAATTTTATCGGTGATTCCCGTATTCGAAGCGCCCGAATGAGGATGGTTTGATTCGCTCATCATGAAACCCTCCTCTTTACATACCGCCTTATCATACCATTTTTTCCGGACAAACTGGTATAAAAATCTTCATTTTGCCGTAAGGATGAGAGTAGAGAAAAACATGAAGGAGAACTGGCCTATGTATGAACCAACTCGTCCGCTGCCACTGGACAGCCCTGCCTCCAAACGATTAAACCGGCTGCTTGACCCCTCTTATCCGCTTTGCCGGGAAGATGTCATCTGGGTGCTTGAATATATCAAAAAGAAAGTGGCTGACATCGATCCTACATTGATGGATAGCTCGCAGCCGAATCTTATTAAAGCATTCCATTCTTTCGCTGAAGCATCCATGAGCCTGATCCAACGCAAAAACGGCGACCATGAGGTCGACCGCCTGCGCCGATGGCTGACAGACGCAGTAGAAGGGTTGTCCTCCTAGCTTTCGCTAGAGGACAACCCTTCTTCATGTTAAGCGTATTAGTTACCCATCCAGTTGTGGTGGAACGAGCCTTCTTTGTCCAGACGTTTGAACGTGTGAGCGCCGAAGTAGTCACGTTGCGCTTGCAGCAGGTTTGCTGGCAGGCGCTCTGTACGGTAGCTGTCGAAGTATGCGATTGCGCTTGCGAACGATGGCACTGGAATGCCTTGTGCAACAGCCGTGCCAACCACTTCACGCCAAGCGCCTTGGTACGACTCGACGATTTCTTGGAAGTAAGGGTCAAGCAGCAGGTTGCTCAGGTTCGGATCGCGATCGTAAGCGTCCTTGATGTTTTGCAGGAAGCGCGCACGGATGATGCAGCCGCCGCGGAAGATCATAGCGATGTCGCCATAACGCAGGTTCCAGCTATACTCGTCGGATGCTGCGCGCATTTGTGCGAAGCCTTGTGCGTACGAGCAAATTTTGCTCGCGAACAGTGCTTTGCGAACCGCTTCGATGAATGCTGCTTTGTCGCCTTGGAATGGAGCAGGCTTCGGTCCTTTGAGCAGCTTGCTAGCTGCTACGCGCTCTTCTTTCATTGCCGACAGGAAGCGAGCGAATACGGATTCCGTGATGATCGACAGTGGAACGCCCAGGTCGAGCGAGCTTTGGCTCGTCCATTTGCCTGTGCCTTTTTGTCCAGCCGAGTCCAGGATAACGTCAACCATCGGTTTGCCCGTTTCTGGATCGTATTTGGAGAAAATATCAGCCGTGATCTCGATCAGGTAGCTGTCGAGTTCGCCTTTATTCCATTCTGTGAAAATTTCATGCAGTTCTTTAGCGTCCAGGCCAAGAACGGATTGGAGCAGGTTGTAGGCTTCGCAGATCAGCTGCATGTCGCCGTACTCGATGCCGTTGTGCACCATTTTGACATAGTGGCCAGCGCCGTCCGGTCCGATGTACGTGCAGCATGCATCGCCGTTTACTTTAGCCGAGATTGCCGTCAGAATTGGCTCAACCAGCTTGTATGCGGACTCTTGGCCGCCTGGCATGATGGAAGGGCCCTTCAGTGCGCCCTCTTCACCGCCGGAAACGCCCGTGCCGATGAAGCGGAAGCCTTGCGCCTCAAGCGCTTTGCTGCGACGAACTGTGTCAGGGAAGTATGCGTTGCCGCCGTCGATAATAATATCGCCTTCCGACAAATGCGGAACGAGCGAGTCGATTGTTGCGTCAGTGCCTGCACCAGCTTGTACCATGATCAAAATTTTGCGCGGCACTTCGAGGGAAGCGACGAATTCTTCAATCGTGTACGTAGGAACGAGGTTTTTGCCTGCTGCTTCTTGGATGAGATCATCCGTTTTCTCGCGTGAACGGTTGAAGACCGATACTGTGAAGCCTCTGCTTTCAATGTTGAGGGCCAAGTTTTTACCCATTACAGCAAGGCCGATTACGCCGATTTGTTGTTTAGACATTCGTTTCTTCCATCCCTTTTCTCTGGTAGTTTGTTCGTAATAATTATTATTGTACTCTTTTTGGCAACGGAAGAAAACTGTCGACAAGGAAAAAACCGCCACACTTTCATCACAATTTCTAATCATACCCGTAAAGGTTTTTTATAATAGCAGCCAAAAGAACGGGACTCATCCCTTATTGGCGACGAATCCCGCTCCTGTTAGCCGATTATTCGGCAGTATTATGGTGATGTCGAGAGTGCCCTTAAAGCTCAAGCTGCAGCATTTCGGAACGAAGCCCGATCAGCTTTTCCTTGGAGCCTGCGATCGTCTCCTCGTCATTGTTCGTTAACGCCTCGTAAAGCACCGACAGCTCGTAATCAAGCTCGTAACGCAGCACCGCAGCCCGTTCCTCCGCCCTCTTCGATTGGAACGCCTGAATCATTTCCTCGATCGTTACAAAAGGTTTTTTTTGATAAATAATCCGATGTTCCATGCCGGACACCTCCACTAAACGTATAATTTCACCGAACATAATGTTCTCGATGACAATTTGACGGTCTTTTATCCGCTTAACAACTGCGTGGCCCCGTGTGTCATTAATCAGCTTTTCAATCAGTTCAGACAGCTTCTCGTCTTTAATCAAATAATCGCCTACGATTTTGTAACGCTGCTTGATTCGTTGGAAGCGTAGCTTAACAAGCTTCCGCCCAGTGCGGATCGAGATCAGGAATTGATATTCCGTTTCGCTCCAATACAAAGAGTAGCCTTCTTGGATAAGGTCCCGAATGAGATTCTGGATTTGCCGGCGGTCGAATCGCAGCTCCAAATTACAATACTCTACCTCGTGGCTCTTGTTCACGGCAATCCCTCCCTTGCAGCGATAATAGCGATCCTTTTTACGAAATGACGAAATGTTCTGACAATTAGTTCTTGTATCTAGTTTATACTTCATCTTATGTTCTGGCAACTTGGATTATTGACTATTTTTGAACGCGAGCGCGCCCGATTTGTCTCGGCCGTAGACGGATCGGCCGCCCTGCGCCAGCTGCGATAGCTTCGTGCTGAAGTAGAGGGGTATTGTCATCCTATTCACGCCCCCCATGCCAATATCCATCATCTGCAAAAAAGTTCTTGCTCTGCGCGTCCGCCGCGGCATCCAGCATCAAAAAAAGCCATGCAGCAGGCGCTGCACAGCTTGAAATCAACTTACTTATTCAATTTGCGAATTCGCTTGGGAATGGAAACGAGCAGAAGCTGAAGCAGCAGTACGCTTAGCGCGCCGACGAGCACTTGGTTCGTCAGTACCGTTCCCCAGAATCCCGAAACGCCGGACATGTTGCCCGGCAATGCAATCGCCAGCACAATCGCGAGGCCGACAATCGTAAAGTTCGCTTCGGTTTTTTCCATTTTCGTCAATAGCGATACGCCCGACATAATAAGCCCTGCCGCTGCCGGCAGGAATAAGCCGCCCACTACCGGTGATGGCGTTAGCGCAAGCACCGCTCCTGCTTTGGGAACGAAGCCCAGCACTAGAAAAATCGCGCCAGCCCATATAATCGGGTATCGGGAGCCTGTGCGGGTCAGTCGAAGCAGGCTCACATTTTGCGCATAAGCCGTTGTAGGCAAGCCGCCCAAAAATGAGGATAAGATCGAGCCTGAGGATTCGCCAACAAACCCTCGGCGGATGCGGCGATCATCCAGCTTGACGTCCGTGACCTCCGAAGCGGCTTGATAGACGCCCATCGCTTCCATAATAGCAGCCAAATAAGCGATCAAAAACGAAACGATGATGCTCATATCCCACTTGATGGCACCGTAAGGCAGCAGCTTAGGCAAAGCAAACCAGTCCTGCGCGCCCACCGTGCTAAAATCAATTTTGCCCATGCAGCATGCGACAACGTCTCCAACAAGCAGCGCGATAAGAAACGCATAACGCTGAAGCCAGCCTCGGCCGAAATTCGCAAGGATAACGACGATGGCTGCGGTTGTAATCGATAAAATGAGGACAGGCGATGCCAAGAAACCCGGTTCCCCCGGTGCTCCGCCAAGAAATTCATACATCGTAAATTGCGATAAGGCGATACCGACTACGCATATGACCGTGCCGGCCACGGCTGGCGTAAACCAGCTTCGAAGCTTGCTGATCCAGCCTGTAATTGACAGGATGAATACGACGATGGCGCTCACGAGCATGCCGCCAGAAGCGGCTGCCAGCCCTGATGTTTTGCCAGTTGAGATCATTAGCGCGTCGAAGGAAGCGGACGGCCCCTGCACGATCGGCAGCTTGGCCAGCCTTGTCGCTTGGGTCAGCGTAACTAACCCCGCCACTACGAATACCGCATTAATGAGCCCAGATGTCATAAAAGGCGTCATGCCGATCATAACGGCAATGAAGAGCGGGTCCAGCCAGACGTTCGAGACGAACACATGCTGCAGACCTAGAAGGAAGCTCTGCGTACCGCCAATGCGCTGCTCCACTTCCAGCTTTCGCTCAGGCTCCTCTGTATTAGAAGCTGTAGAAGTTGGCTCGTTCATAAGAAATACCCTCCTTTCGCGCGATTGTGAAGGCCTCGCTCAACGGCATCGCTCAGCGCCTTCGTCGCTGACCGTTCGTCCCCGGCATGCGTGATTGCCGTAATGACGGAAACGCCATCCGCTCCCGCCCCAATGACTTGCTCCGCATTGTCTGGCCTAATGCCGCCAATGCCTACGATTGGAATGCGTATATGCTGCATTCGCATCGACGCAATAACGTCAAGGCCGGATGCCGCCTTGGCATCCTCCTTCGTTTGCGTGCGATACAGCGGTCCCACGCCCAAATAGTCGGCACCCATCCGAATCGCAGCTTCCGCTTCTGGCAAGTCATAAGCAGACACGCCCAATATCCGATCGGCGCCGATCCGCCGCCTAACCGCTGAGGCATTCTCATCCTCTTGCCCAACATGCACGCCATCTGCATCAAGCGCCAACGCAAGATCAACGTCATCGTTCACGATGAACGGAATATGATGCTCCCGGCATTTGCCGCGCAGCCTGCTTGCAAGGGAAAAACGCTCGTCGCCTGCCAGCGCGCCGCTCCCCTTCTCGCGATACTGGAACATCGTGATGCCGCCCTGTATCGCTTCCTCCAACACCACCATCGGATCCTTCAGGCAGTTGTTGCTGCCCATGATCAAATAGACCGAAAGGAGCCGGCGAAGCTGCTCCTCCTGCTGCCATTGCGAAGCACTCATTCGCCCGCACCGCTTTCATGAGTGGGATGCGCGAATCCGTGCTGCTTCCGATAGGCCCAATGATTCGTCGGGCCATGGCCTTGTCCTAATCGCAGCGGCTCTGCGATGGCGGCCTGAATGAACGCCTTTGCCAATTCGACGGCTTGCACGACCGTGCGCCCTTTGGCCAGCTCCGCCGTAACGGCTGCTGCGAACGTACAGCCTGTGCCATGGGTATGGCGAGTGACGAACCGCGGCCCGCAGAATTCGTAAAAGTCCCGTCCGTCGAACAACAAGTCGATCACTTCATCCGGATTCGACTCATCGTGGCCGCCCTTCATCACGACATGCCTCGCGCCAAGATCAGCTATGATGCGCGCTGCTTCTTTTCGCCCGTCGAGCCCTTGAATCGAAATGCCCGCAATCAATTCAGCTTCTGGCACGTTAGGCGTCACGACTAGCGACAGCGGCAGAAGGATGTCGCGCAGCGCGCGAACGGCCTCCTCCAACAGCAGCACGGAGCCGCCTTTTGCAATCATAACGGGATCTACAACGACCTTGTCCCAACGATATTGCACGAGCTTCTCGCTAACGCCGCGAATGATGTCGCTGTTGAACAGCATGCCCGTCTTCACTGCATCCGTGCCGATATCTTCGCCGATCGCATCCATTTGTTGCTGCACCGCTTCCACCGACATCGGATAGATCCCTTGAACGCCCAGCGTGTTCTGCGCCGTCACGGCGGTTAAAGCCGTCATTCCGTAAACGCCTAGCTCCTGAAAGGTTTTTAAATCGGCTTGAATGCCCGCTCCCCCGCCGCTATCAGAGCCCGCTATCGTTAATGCTCTTGCAATTGCTGCCATGCCCATTCTCCTACTCTATGCAAAATCAATGCCCTATTCGTGCTGGCTCGTCAGCTTGCCAAGCCGCAGCACATCTTCCGGCGATACTAGCGACAATTGGTTCAAAAACGCGATCTGGAAGCTGCCCGGCCCTTGCTCCTTGGTCTTGCTAGCCGCAATCTCCGCTGCAACGCCATAAACGATCAATGCAGCAGCTGAAGCCTGCACGCGATCCTGCTCCACGGCCGTGAACGCGCCAATGACAGAGGTGAGCAAGCAGCCTGTTCCTGTAACGCGCGTCAAAATCGCATCGCCATTATGGACGGTGATCGTCCGCGTCCCGTCGGAAACAACATCGTCTTTGCCGGTAATAACCGCCACTGTGTTCAGCTGGCGTGCCGCTGCCTGCGCCAGTTCTGCCGCATTGCCCTCGCCGGTCCCTGCGTCTACCCCTTTAATTTGCCATTCGCGGCCGATCACGTTCGCGATCTCCGCCGCGTTGCCCCGAATGACGGCAACGTTCAGCTCGCTCATGATCGCTTGCGATACGCGTGTCCGATATGCCGTTGCTCCTGCGCCTACCGGGTCAAAAATAACTGGAACACCATGCGCATTCGCCGAAGCGCCTGCGATTTTCATAGCTGCAACATCCGTTTCATTCAACGTGCCAATGTTGAGAACGAGTGCGCTCGATATGCGTGCGATATCGGCTACTTCTTCCTTCGCATAGGCCATGATCGGCGACGCTCCCAACGCAAGCAAGCCATTCGCTGTAAAATTCGTCACGACGACGTTGGTCATGCTCGTTACAAGCGGGTTTAGCGCTCTGACCTTCCCTAGCAGCTCCGCTGCATGCTGTATATCCATCTCTTTTAACTCTCCCTATGTATATAAATACAAAAAAACGCTTTGCCTGCAGGTGCAAGCAAAGCGCTATTAATCATCACTTTAGCGTGATACGCGTCCCTACGATGGCATTATCCAACAGGTTCAACGGTCTACGACGGATTAGCCGTACTCTCAGCCTGCTTCCACAAGCTCCCGAGATATGCAATTGCGATCAGTGTATTACATCTCGCCATAAATTACAATGCATATCTTCTGCTGGAGGACGCAGCCATCAGCTTCCAATTGCTCCCCGGCTCGGCCGAAGGACGACAGCGCCGAACGCAAGCAGCACAGCGGCAAACAGCACCAAAATGAGGATCGGCATCACCGCGTTATGAAGTCCATGGCCCATCGACAGGCGATTGATCGCTTCGATCGCCCACAGCTGCGGCGTTGCATTAGCAAGCTTCTGCATATAGTCCGGCATAAACGAAACCGGCCAGAAGCATCCGCTGATCATGCAAGTCGGAGTAATGATCAAATTGCTGATCTGGCCAAGCTGAATGCCGTTGCGCACTAAACCAGCTATCGCGGAGCACAGTCCAACCGCTGCGAACAAGAAGCATTCCAGCACAAGGAACAGCATCGCTGGCGAAAATCCGGGATCGTAGCCGAATGCGTAGCACGACAAGCCGACCATGATCAACAGCTGCATCGTTCCAGTAGCTACGCTGCCCAAGAAGTTGCCGACTGCGATGTCAACTGCTCGGACAGGAGCAGCGAACATGCGCGCCATCGTCCGTTTCTCGCGATCCTCCATGACGAGGCTAATGGAGCGCGTAGCAAGGATCAAAACAAACAGCAGCATGATGCCGACTGTAATCGGCTGTTCTTTGGCAATGCCTAGCGCTGTCGGCGTTTGGTCCGCTCGAATGAGCTGCTCCCTTTTATCCAGCAATGCCGTCAAATGATGCTCGTTCAGCGCATGGGAGGACTGCAGCAGCAGCGCAGCATGGTGCTGCCGAGCCGTCTCGGCTTGAAGCGACAAGGCAAGCGACGCATTCCATAATTGCTCATTCATGCGGTACATCGCTAGTTTCGGCTGCTTGCCGCTAAGCAGTTGGCTGGAATAATTAGCCGGTATGAAGATGGCGGCGTCTGCTTTCTCGTCCATTACGCTTTCCTTGCGCTGCTCTTCCGTTTCGTCATTCAGCCATTTGATCGTAAACTTCTTCTCCTGCTGAAGCCGCTCGACGACCGCCTTGCCGAACGACCCTTGATCCTTATTCGTCACCTCGATCACAGCAGCGCGATCTTGCTGGGATGCGACAAAGCCGATGATGACAGCTAGCACGATAGCGGGCAGGAGCAGCGAAAAAAATATATCTTTGCGGGTGCCCAGCATCCGGCGAACCAGTTGACCTGCAATAACGAGACTAGACATGCTGGTTCACCACCTTGGACAATCGTAATGCTCCTACCGAGATTAGAACGGCAGCAATCGCAGCCAATACGCCGATTTGTCCCCATACTTCCGCACCGCCGGTCCCCATCATAATCCCCCTCAATCCTTTCATTGCCCAAAAATTAATCGTAAAGCGGCCGATCTTATCGATGATGCCGCCAATGTTTGCAACCATGCTCCCGCTTACGAACGCCGCAACGAAGGAGAAAATGGAGAACACGGACTGCATCGCTTTCACCGTTCGTACAATCGATGCGATGATCAGTGCCAGCCCGATGCCTGCCACGATGGTCAGAATGCAGACGATTGCAAGCAGCTCCATGTGAGCGCCCCAGTGTACGCCATATACGTTAGCTGTAAAGCCTACAATAACAACAGCTTGCAAAATGCCCAACAAGAAAGCACCGCCTAATTTGCCGCACAGCACGCTAATGCCGGATACCGGCTGCGAGAAAATCCGTTGAAGCGTTCCCCGCTCTCGTTCGGTCATGAGCGCCGTTGTGCCGGACATGCCTGCGTAGAGAAGGAACATGATCAGATAAGCGCCCGCATAATACTGGATGGGCGAGACGGAGCCGAACGCTTCATCGCTACCTGCGCCAAGCGTCCCTATCGTAACAAGCGACTCGTCACTCGGGGTTTCTTCCGCCTCAGCTGCCCCTCCCTGCTGGGGCAATGGATAGCCTGCTATCGCTGCTGATTGGCGTAATTCCGCCTCGGCCAAGAAACGCTCGACGACCGCCTCAACCGCTATATTTTTCTCTACCTTGCTGCCTGGGAGCAGCTCCCAATGCGCTGGCTGTGCTGCCATCACATTTTTGGAGAAAGCTGCTGGTACGACGACGCCATAATCGGCTCCGCCCGATTCGACCAGCGACTTGACCTCTTCCTCCGACGCCGCATCCTCAATTTCCACGAATTTGCCGAGTGCATCCGAGTGCCAATAGGTTTGGACCTGCTCGCGGAGCTCACCCTGATCCTGAATCGCCAGCGCTACCTTCGCCGATTTCATCTCGCCTCCGAATGCATTGCCCAGCAATAGAATGATCAGGAGCGGCAAGCCAAACAGAATGGCTAACACGCTGCGCATCCGGCTATATTTCAACAGCTCATATCGAGCCAACGTCCACCATACGCCCATTACGAACTTCTCCCCTCTCGCTTGAATTAGCTGTCGCGCAGCGTGCGGCCCGTCAGATGCAAAAATAACGACTCCAAATCCGGCTCGACTCGCGTCAGCGTTCGAAGCGCAATGCCATGCTTGTTCAGAATGAACAACAAATCCTGCAGGACGGTAGTCGACTCCTTCACGAACACTTCAAGCAGCCGCTCGCCTGTTGTTGTCACGCGTTTTACGCGCGGATGATTGCGAATTTCGTCCATCGCGCCAGTCGACTCCTGATCCAGCTCAAGCAGCAGCTTCTCCTCCTGCCCAGCCTGCCTGAGCAGCTGCTCCTTCGTGCCGCAGGCAATCAGCTTGCCATGATCCATTACGCCGACTCGCGAGCAAATCGCTTCAACCTCTTCCATGTAGTGGCTCGTATAGATGACGGTCGAGCCTAGGCGATTGAGCTCGCGGACAGACTCCAGAATATGATTGCGGGATTGCGGGTCGATGCCAACCGTCGGCTCATCCATCATAATGAGCTTCGGCCGATGAACGATTGCGCAAGCGATGTTCAGCCTACGTTTCATTCCCCCTGAGAAGGTAGACGGCTTATCCTTGGCGCGGTCCAGCAAGCCGACGAATGCGAGCGCCTCATCTACGCGATCCCGGAGCATTTTGCCCCGAAGGCCGTACAGCTTTCCGAAGAACGTTACATTCTCGCGAGCGGATAAATACTCGTATATCGCAAGATCCTGCGGCACCAGCCCGATTTGCCGTTTCACGTCAAGCGGACGGCGCTTGATCGAATGCCCGCCAACTTGAATGTCTCCGCTCGTTACGCTGATCAAGCCAGACAGCATTCCGATCGTCGTGCTTTTGCCTGCTCCGTTAGGCCCCAACAGCCCGAAAATCTCGCCTTCCTCAATATCAAGCGACAGGTGATTCACCGTCACGGCTTCTTCATATTTTTTGACAACCTCACGCAGCTCCACCAGCTTCATCTCTCATCCATCCCTTCTGAACTTGCTTCCTGTACTCATTGTAAGGGAATCATTAGGGAATAACAGGTCTCTCAAGTCATTGGAATGAGGTGACAAAAGTCATTTTCATTCGCCGCCCGAGCTGAATTCCTATGCTATAATGAAACAAACTGTTGCTTAGGAGACGCCATAGCATGAGCAGCCTAATGAAATGGCTCCGCCATTTGTTTATCGTGATTCCAGCTATTCTTACCCTTGTCGCGCAGCCGCTTGGCTTCGCTGCCGACGGACTCATCAGCTCCATCCTGCTCGGCCTGCTGGCCGTGAAGCTAAGCGAGCTCATCCCTAAATTAACGGTGCCGCTGCTTGTCGTTGAGCTTATCGGCTTTGGCGCCATATCCGAGCGATGGGAAGGTTATTTATTCCTGCTCCCCTATTCGACCTTGATTGCGATCTATTCCAGGAGCGCCCGTCCTGCCGTCCTTGCCTTATGGACAATGGGCGGCTTGGCGGTTCAGCTCGCTTCCTTAAGCGAGAGACCAGCGGAATTGATAGCCGCGGCTTCGCTGCTATGGCTTATGCTAGCTGCGATTCTCATCGCTGCAAGACAGAATAACGAGAAGCATCAACGGGCGGAGCTGCTCTATGAGCGCTTGGCTAGCCAGCATGAAGAGCTGGAGGGCGCACGCCGCCGCTTGCTGGATTATGCGGCACAAATTGAGCAATATGCTCAGACCGAGGAGCGCAATCGGATCGCAAGAGATATTCATGACGATCTGGGCCATCGCTTAATTCGCGTCAAAATGATGTCGGAAGCTACCTTGCACCTGTTCGACATCGATACGCAGCGGGCACGTCATACGGTAGAGCAAATACGCGATCAGCTGCAGGAGAGCATGGAACGGATGCGCAAAACCGTTAGAAAGCTGGCTGCTCCCGAAGAGGACAGCCGCATCTATGCGATCGATCGACTCGTACAGGAGTCCTGCGATCTGCTCGGCATTGACGTCAGCTTCACACTGCACGGAAATCCGGCACCGCTATATCCTAGCATGGAGTATATTTTGTATCGCAACGCACAAGAAGCGATCACGAATGCCGTCCGGCATGGCGGCGCCACCTTCGTCGAGGTGCTGCTGCGTTTTTGCGGGGACGAGGGCATTCAGCTGACGGTTTCCAATAATGGCGCCATCCCGGGCGGCGCGATCAAATCAGGTTTAGGCCTGCGAGGCATGTCCGAGCGTGCAGCGCTTGTCGGCGGAACCGTCACTTGGCATGCTGACGAGCAGTTTGCCGTCATGACAAGGCTGCCAGCCCTCCAGCGCGCCCTGCACGTATCGGAGGAAGCGGAAAGGAGAACGAACTCATGATTCGACTGCTGCTTGTCGATGACGATCCTTTTATAAGAGAAAGCATGCAAGTCATACTCGGGCTCGACCCCGAGCTAGAGGTGGTCGGCACTTGCGCGGATGGGCGTGCTGCCTATGAGATGGCATTACAGAACGAAATCGACGTCGTTGTGATGGATATGCGCATGCCTGGCTGTGACGGCGTGGAGGGCACTAGGCTGCTCAAGTTGATGGAACGGCCGCCCGCGGTGCTCGTACTCACGACGTTCGACGATGATGAATATATCGCCGCCGCGATCCGGAACGGCGCTAACGGTTATATGCTTAAAAATGTGTCGCCGAGCCGAATCGTCAGCGGGATCAAAACGATACATGAAGGAACGCTGCTCATCCACCCCGACGTCGCTCGCAAGCTTGCCGGCATGATCGGCAATGGAGCAAGCAGGCCGGCGCCTGAGGCGCAAGCCGTCGAACCGAAGCGAGAGCTCGCCCCCTTTGGCCTAACCGCCGCCGAGCAATCGATCGTCCGCCATATTGCGGACGGATTGTCCAATAAAGAAATCGCCGCCTCCTTATTCTTAAGCGAAGGTACCGTCAAAAACTATATTTCCGACATTTTGAATAAGCTTGAGCTGCGCGACCGAACGCAAATTGCTATCTTCTACTTGAAACTTCCTTAAGGAGCGACTGCTAATGACGAATACAACGATACTCCCTACCCTGCCAATCAAGGAGGCCGGCTTTGTTCGCGATGACTTTAACGTTTTTCATTTGAACGGTCTCGACGAACGAATGGCTGCCATTCAATCCCGGATCCAACCCAAATTCCGCGCGCTTGGCGAAAAGCTCACCGCTGAATTGGCGCCAGCCGCAGGCGGCGAGCTGTTCTTGCATATCGCCAAGCATGCCCGCCGCACCGTAAATCCGCCGAAGGACACCTGGATGTCGCTCTGCGAAAACAAGCGCGGCTATAAAGCGCATCCTCACTTCCAGCTTGGCTTGTTCGATGATCATCTCTTTATGTGGCTGGCGTTTATTTACGAGCTCCCGTCCAAGCCGCAAGTGGCGACAACGCTGCTGAATCATTTGGATACGGTACGAAGCACCGTCCCTTCCGACTATGTCATCTCGATGGATCATATGAAAAAAGAGGCTGCGCCTGTAAAAACAATGTCCGAGCAGGATTGGCAGGCTGCACTCGTGCGCTTCCGCGACGTAAAGTCCGCCGAGCTCCTCATCGGTCGCCACTTCCCGCTCGAAGAAGCGTTATTGCAAGATGGCGAGTCGCTTTTCGAAGAAGCTCTCAAAACGTATGAGGCGTTGATGCCGCTGTATCGCCTTGCTGTACAGCAATAATAGATCGCCTTTATTAAGAGCAAAAAGACCGTCTTAGCAGTTACGCTAAGACGGTCTTTTTTAGTTTCGGGGCAGATGCGGCGACTAGCGCCGCATCTGCCTCCCATTATTTTATTGCGTTACTGGCTTGCTGCGCGTATCGGTCACCACGTTCGTGGAAGCGTCGCGACGCTGCTTCCGCGATTTGCGGAAGAAGAACAGCTCGTAAACGCAAGGCACGACTACCAATGTGAGCAGCGTTGCCGCTGTCAAGCCGCCGATAACGACGATTGCCAAGCTTTGGGACACGATGCTTCCGCCTTCGTGCGAGCCGAATACAAGAGGCAGCATCGCCGATACCGTTGCGATAGCCGTCATTACGATTGGACGCATACGAGTGGTCGCTGCTTCGATCAACGAATCGCGAATCGACATCGTCTTTTCGTTTTGTTTCACACGGTCGATCAATACGATCGCGTTCGTCACAACGATACCGATGAGCATGAGCGCACCGAACATGGCCGTAAAATCAGGCGTAACATTGGATACGATCAAACCAATGACCGCGCCAATTGCCGCAAGCGGCAGAGATACCAGAATAGCGAGCGGAGCGCGGAGCGTCTTGAATGTCACAACCATGATCAAGTAAACGATCAAGATCGAGATCAACGCCGTCATTCCCAGATCTGCCATGTCGCCGGATTGATCAACAGATGCGCCGCCGACAATAACTTTCACGCCTTCAGGAACCTTCAAGCCATCAACCTTCGTCTGAATGTCTTTGCCGACAACAGACAGCTTATCGGAATCCACTTGTGCGGTTACACGAACATAGGTCTTGCCGTCTTTATGGTAGTACAAGCTAGGCTCTTCGCTCTTAACGAGCTTCGCGATTTGCGTGATTGGCGTAGGGCCAGCGTCCGTCATGACCGTCAAGCCGTTCAAGCTTTGCTCGGAATCTGTCTTGATCATTGGCTGCATCACAACCGATGAGTCACGGCCTTCCAAGCTAATGCTGCCGACCGGAATCGGGTTCAGCATGCCTTGCAGCTGCATTGCAACGTCTTGACCGCGCGCTTTCAGCGGATCAACTTGGAACGTGTAAACAGGCTTCTTCTGTTCTTGGTTGCTGGATACTTTGAGGATGCCATCGACATCTTTGATCGATGCCATCAACGTGCCTGCTGTTTTTTCGAGCTGAGCAACGTCGTCGCCCGTAATGTCGACGAATACCGAGGAACCGCCGCCGTCGGACATGAGGCTCGTCGCATTCGCTTCAACTTCGCCGCCCTCCAGGCTTGCTTTCTGTGCCTTCGTATCCGACATCAGCTTCTCAGCATCTGCCCCGTCCTTCACGTCAATCATGTACGTTACAACAGTCGGCGAGGATACATTGCCGTATTGCGCGCCGTCTGCGCTGTTGCCGTACTGCATGAACACCCAGTTAACCGCTTCATGCTTCGAAAGGTATTGCTCCAGCTTCGTACCGTTTGCGAGAACTTTATCCGTCGTCGTATCGCTCGGATATTCCAGCGTGACATTAAGCATTTCTGCGTTGGAAGCATCCAAAGCGCCCTTCGGCATTCCGAAATAAGCACTTACGGAACCGACGAGCAATACGATTGCTACGAGAATTGTTACCCATTTGTGCTTCAAATTCCAAGCAAGGAACGCTGCGAAGCGTTTGGAGCCTTCATGCTCTTTCATTTTCGTACCGCGCAGAAGTACTGCGCTAAGAACTGGCACTACCGTCAATGCGACGATAAGCGATGCGAGCAGCGAGTAGCCGACCGTCAGTGCAAATGGCAGCAGCAGCGCCTGCAGGGAGCCGCGAAGCAGCGCCATTGGCAGGAATACGGCAACTGTAACCAATGTGGACGATGTGATTGCCGTCGATACTTCTTTCGTCGCATCTACGATCAGTTTCATCGAGAACGATTCTTTTTGCAGCCTGCGATAAATATTTTCGATAACGACGATGCTATCGTCGACCAAACGGCCGACAGCTACCGCAACGCCGCCGAGCGTAATGATGTTAAGCGATACGCCCGAAATTTGGAGCAAATACAACGTAATGCCTAGCGACAACGGGATCGAGATGATCGTAATCAACGTCGCTTTGATATTGCGCATGAACAGCAGGATAACAACCGTTGCGAACAATGCGCCCATCAGCACCTCTTGCAGCATGCTGTTAACGGATTTGACGACCTGATCCGATGTGCTGATCATAACGGAAGCTTCGACGCCTTTGCCTTCCTTGTTAATGTCATCGACAATTTTTTGGACATTCTTGCCGACCGTAACGGCATTCGCGTTCGCCGTTTTCGATACGGTAATCATAATCGTATCCTTGCCGTTCACGCGTCCAATGCTCTCTTGCTTCTTGGACAGCTCAACCGTTGCGACATCGCTAAGCGCTACACCCGGTGCAACAGGCAGCTTGCGAAGCGTATCCAAGTCGCCGATCGTTGCATCGACATTCACGTTGCTCGCTGCGCCTGCGATGTTTTGCTCGCCGATCGAAGCGGCAACGCCTCTGCTCTGCAGCAGGCCCATAATCGCTTGCGTCGTCACATGCTTCTCGGCAAGCTTGCTCGCGTTTGGCGTAATGCTCACTTCAGGCGCCGAACGGCCGCTAACCGATACTTGGCCCGCGCCTTCCGCTTTCTTGATCTCTGCCTCGATTTCTTTGACACGCTGTTCTTTAGCCGCATCGCTCATGCCGGCATCGAACGTTATTGCAACCCACGAAATCGGGATCATCGACGTATCGAACTGGACGACGAACGGCTTCATTACCCGCTCAGGAAGCTGTACAGCGGCAACGCTTTTTTCTACCTCAGCCTTCGCGTCCTTCATGTTTGTTTTGGAATCAAATGCGATCTGAACGCTCGCGTAACCGTTGCCGGTCGTCGAGAACATATCGCTTTTCCCTTTTGCATACTGAACCGCGTTCTCTAGCGGGCCAGTAACCAGCTTCTCCACCGACTTCGCATCGTATCCAGGCGCGATAACCGTCACTTGAACCTGCGGCTGATCCATCTTAGGAAGGAATTCCATTGGCAATCTTGCATAACTCATTGCACCCATTCCGAGCGCCATAATAATTAACAGTATGACAGCCGCTCGATTGCGAAATGCCCACTCCGTCAATCTACTCATTCTCCATCCGTCTCCTTTTATTTCCGTCTCTCAACTACCCTTCGTAATCATACCTGCCGGAGCATACGGACGAAAACGTCCAAGGTCGGTATTTAAAACTCGCCTTCAGATGGAAGTTTCTCTCAGTCTATAGAAGGACAAATACCTAGACTAAAGTCTAGTTCGATCAAAGGCGAATCCATGCCCTTCTCAAGTAATCGCTTCCATCTTATAATTCTTGTGAGTCTACATTCTTATAATAAAGGAGTGACCGTAATGACCATCGTTTCGCAGCATTCCACCGCTGTAGCGCTCAAGAATGTGACACGGGCATTCGGGCACCGAACCGTGCTTGACCGTGCTTCGCTAACGATTCATCGAGGCGAGCTGTTCGGCCTGCTAGGGCCATCCGGTTCTGGAAAAACAACGCTGATCAAAATTATGGCTGGCATTGATCGTGCCGATGCCGGCGAGGTGCATATGCTGGGCGTCCCTATGCCGAAGCTCGAAATGCTTCACCGCTTCGGATATATGGCGCAATCAGACGCGCTCTATATGGAGCTGACTGGACGGCAGAACATGGCTTTCTTCGGCAAGCTTTACGGCCTTCGGCGCTCCGCTCTTAACCGTCGGATCGAGGAAACCGCAGCCCTCGTCGACCTCGCTGAGCATCTTGGCAACCCGGTCGCCGCCTATTCGGGCGGAATGAAACGCAGGCTGTCGCTTGCCATCGCCTTGCTGCATGAACCGGAAATTCTCGTGCTTGATGAGCCCACCGTCGGCATCGACCCTGTGCTGCGCCAATCGATCTGGCAAGAGCTGCATGTGCTTAGCCGCAATGGAACGACGATCATCGTGACGACGCATGTGATGGATGAAGCGGAGCAATGCGACCGCTTGGGTTTAATTCGCGAAGGGCGCTTTATCGCGACCGATACGCCGGCAGGCATTTTGCAGCATACAGGGGCTGCCAGCATTGAGGAAGCGTTCATCACGCTCAGCCAACGTACGGAAGGCGGTGCTCGGGCATGAGAATCGGTGCGTTAGCCTTACGAATTATCCAACAATTTGCACGAGACCGCCGAACGTTGGCGCTGCTGCTGCTCGCGCCGCTGCTTGTATTGACATTAATGAAGCTAGTGTTCGATGGCCAATCGACATCCCCAGCCATTGGTGTTGTTGGATTGCCTTCGGGCCTTCAAGCACAGATTGAGCATGTGGGTGCTGAAGTTATTTCATTTTCAAATGAGGGGAACGCCTTGGATGCGCTACAAAACGGCAGCTTGGACGCGGTAATCGCGATTGGCGGCAGCGGATCGCAGCCTAGCATCACCTTAGAAGGAAGCGACCCTTCCACTAGTCGAGCTGTCCTACTGCTGCTTCAAGATACGCTGCAAAGCCAGTCTGCTCAGCCTGCCGCCGTACCGGCCGTCCATTACCTGCATGGAAGCGCCGACATGGCGCCGTTCGACTCCTTTGGTCCCGTGCTGATCGGCTTCTTCTCCTTCTTCTTTGTATTCCTCCTAGCGGGAGTTTCCTTCTTGCGGGAGCGAACGAGCGGCACGCTCGAACGGCTGCTAGCTTCGCCGATCAGGCGGCATGAGGTCGTTGCCGGTTATTTGGCAGGCTTCGGCATTTTCGCTTTATTGCAAGCAACCTTGATTGCGTGGTATTCCGTCGAGGTGCTCGGACTTTATATGACGGGCTCGATCGGCTACATGCTGCTGATCAACCTGCTGCTCTCCCTGACGGCTCTAACGCTAGGCACGCTGCTATCTTCGTTCGCCAGCACGGAATTTCAGATCATTCAATTCATTCCAATCGTGATCGTGCCGCAGGCGTTTTTCTCTGGTCTGTTTAGTCTCGATGCGATGAACCCATGGCTGCAAAAGTTAAGCAATATCATGCCGCTGTATTACGGCGCTGACGCGATGAGAGGCATTATGATTCGGGGCGAAGGCTGGACGGATATTCAAGCCGATGCTTATGTGCTGCTAGGTTTTTCTGCCCTATTCGCCATCCTCAATGTGCTGGCGCTGCGCAAGCATCGCCGAATGTAAGCCATCGAGCAAGCGGAGGATCAAACTAAAAAGTGCCTCAGCCCATCGTAAGGACGGGGCTGAGGCATTTTTTCACTTGTTAAACCGACTTCGATTCATTGCTAACGGCGGAATGCCGATCCAAGCGGCGGAACTGCGCTAACAGCAGCAATGCCGCAAGCGAGATGACACAGCCTGCCACGTAAGGCAGCTGCATATCGACCGTGAACAAATACGCACCGAGCAGCGGTCCGAGAATTCGGCCGAGGCTGTCCATCGACGAGCTCAAGCCCGATGCGACGCCTTGTCCCACTTGCGTCTTCTGCGTAATAAGCGAAGTGACGCATGGCCGGATCAGCGCATTGCCAATACCGAATACAGCGAGCGCCATCGTCGCCCATGCGAGCGAATGCGCGTATAGCAGCAGGAAAAATCCGACCGCCGAAATCGTAAGGCCGAGCATAATGTACACCGGCTCTTGTCCTTTCTTGATTCGCCTGCGAACGACGCCGCCTTGGATCAGCGCGCCGACGAGGCCACAGACGAAGAACATGAAGCCGACTTGCCCTGGCGTTACGTCAAATCGTTTGATGCCAAAAAACTGCAGCGTCGCCTCCATGCCGGCCAGCGAGAAGGAAACGAAGAACGCGAGCACATACAAATATTTGAGCGGTCCCGTAAAGGCGCTCCAGCGCGAAGGCCGCTTCTCTGCCGACGAACGACGGCGTTCTGGCGGCAGCGACTCCGTTAATTTCGTAAATGCGAGAATAAAGGTTACGCCCGACAACGCCGCTGCTACATAGAATGGCGTTGCGAGCGAGATTTGGCTAAGCAATCCGCCGAAGCCAGGGCCGATCGTAAAGCCAAGGCCGATGGACATGCCGACAAGCCCCATCCCTTTGGTCCGTTGTTCAGGCGGCGTAATATCTGCCACATAAGCGACGATTACCGACGTGACTGCGCCTGAGAACAACCCGCCCAAAATGCGAGAAGCGTACATGAGCGGCAGGCTGTCCGATGCCAAGCCGAACAACAGGAAGCTGACGGCGAAGCCAAGCACGCCGATCAGAATAACGGGCCGCCGACCGATCCGGTCAGACAAGCCGCCCCATAACGGGGATAATAGGAACGATACCGCTGAGTAAAGCGCGAGCATCCATCCGGTATGCGTCTCCGCATCTCCAGCGCTCACCTTCAAAATGAGCTCCGGCATAACCGGAATTATAATGCCGAAGCCGACGAACGTAATCATCAGCGTCGCCATAACGATTAGCAAACGTTTGTCTTTCATAACGACAATCCCTCCATTTGCCTATCGTACCATAACTTTCGGCTTTCTTGTGATGAACAAATGGAGAACAAACAGCGTAATCAATACGACGCCGCTTACCAGGAATGGCGAATGCGGCCCGAAGCTGTCCCACATTTTGCCCGACATAATCGATCCGAGCACCATGCCGAGCCCTTCAATCGTGAGGAAGAAGCCCCACACCGCGCCGCGTTCCTCCTTCGGAATCGCTTCTGCGATGAGCGCATTCCACGCAGGGATAATGAAAGCGTAGCTGAGTCCAACCAACGCGACAATCGGCAGCACGAGAACGAGATCGCGCGTATAGCCGAGCAGCGGCAATGAGATGGCAGCAGCAGGGAATCCGATATGTAAAAACCGGCTCGTGCCGTACTTATCGACCGCTTTTCCGATCGGAATAAGCCCCAGCACCGTGAAAGCTCCGCCTGCAAGCAAATAATAGCTATACTGCTGCGGGGTCAAATGGAGCACCGTGCGCGCATACAGCGTCAGGATCGGGACAAGAAGCCCAAGCGCAAAATTTTGCAAAAACATAGCCGGATACAGCACTTTGCTCGCATGCATCGAGCTGCTTACTTTAGCCAGATAAGCTCGGATTCGTTCGCCAAGCGGAAGATGCTCGTGCTCCTCCGGATTTGCCTGCTCTTCCTTGCCTTCCAGCTCGCGAGACTTCGTTCGTCCGGGAAGGAACAGCGCAACGAACAGGACGATCACCATTAACGCAATGAGCAGCTTGAACGCCGTATCGTACGAGGATGATGATTCATTCGATTTGGCGATGAAAAAGTTAATGACGATCGGGCCAGCACCAACGCCTGTCAGCCAAGCCATATACACGACGCCCATGATCGTGCCTCCGGCTTCGTTGCCTGCAACAGCAGTCGCCCCCGTTATAACGCAGGGCCAGAGCGGCGACGTCCCCATGCCAATTAGCACGCAAGCACAAATAATCCAAGGCAGATCGTCCGTCACGGTCACGATAATGACAGAGGCGAAGGTCAGCAGGACGCCAAACAGCATAACCGTGCGATAGCCGACGCGATCGATAATCCAGCCGAGCGGACTTCGGAAGGCGTTGTCACCAATATATTGAAGCGCGAGCGCCCAGCCAATCGCATAAGCGGATAAACCGAGCACCGTGCCCATATAGACGGGCAGGATCGAGACGATCAACGCCCCTTTGACGAACTCCACGAAAAACATAATGATAAGCAATTGAATGACGAACGGAGACGTAAGCACCTTTCTTCTCCCCGCTACTACGGTCCCAATAGACATGTGTTGCTCCTTTCGAAAGCGCTGTTCGAGATGCAATGCCGGAAGCGACCTGCTGTCAGGCCAAAAACACGCTTGCATTCCCCCCTGTTTTTGCTATACTCAACCTTGTTTGTTAATTAGAAGCTACACGAAAGGCTGGGATGAAGCGATGGATCATCACAATACTCCGCTCTTCAGCGCGCTTCGCCGCCATGCGGAGCACAATCCTTTGCAATTCCACATTCCTGGACATAAAAAAGGGATGGGCACAGACCCTGAATTCCGGGAATTTATCGGCGAAAACGCCCTATCAATCGATTTGATTAATATCGCGCCGCTCGATGATTTGCATCAACCGACTGGCGTTATCGAACAATCGCAAAAATTGGCAGCGGATGCCTTCGGAGCCGATTATACCTTTTTTTCCGTCCAAGGCACAAGCAGTGCAATCATAACGATGATCATGGCCGTCTGCGGCCCTGGCGAAAAAATAATTGTCCCCCGCAACGTCCATAAGTCGGTTATGGCGGCGATTATTTTCTCCGGCGCACGGCCCGTATTCATCTCGCCGGCACGCGACAGCAACCTAGGTATCGACCACGGCATTACGACCCGCTCCGTTCGACGGGCGCTTGAGAAGCATCCTGATGCGAAAGCCGTGCTTGTCATTAACCCGACGTATTACGGCATCTGCGCCAATTTGAAGGAAATCGTCGACCTTGCGCATAGCTATGATGTGCCTGTTCTTGTGGATGAAGCGCATGGCGTTCTTATTCATTTCCACGAGAAACTGCCGATGTCCGCTATGCAGGCAGGCGCAGATATGGCTGCAACGAGCGTACATAAGCTAGGCGGATCGATGACGCAAAGCTCGATTCTGAATGTTCGCGCTGGCCGAGTGAATCCGACTCGACTGCAAACCATTCTCAGCATGCTGACGACGACGTCAACCTCCTACATCTTGCTCGCATCGCTCGATACTTCGCGCAGACATCTGGCGATAAACGGCCATCAGCTCGCAGAGCGCGCGATCGAACTTGCGCAATATGCACGCGTTGAGATTAACCGTATTAAAGATTTATATTGTTTCGGCGAGGAGATTTTGGGCGACGAAGCTACGTACGACTACGACCCGACCAAAGTAACGATTCACGTTCGCCATATGGGCATTACCGGATATGAAGCTGAGAACTGGCTGCGCGACCGCTTCAATCTCGAGGTCGAGATGAGCGATATGTATAACATTCTTTGCCTGATTACGACTGGCGATACACGCGAGACGGTGGACAAGCTGCTTGAAGCGCTTCGGACCATGTCCGATGAGTTCCATCAGAAAGGCGAAGTAAAAGAGCTCGTGGTCAAAATTCCCGAGATTCCGCAGCTTTCGCTTACCCCACGGGATGCGTTCTATGCAGAAACTGAGCTCGTACCATTCAAAGAATCTGCTGGCCGCATCATCGCCGAGTTCATTTACGTCTACCCGCCGGGCATTCCGATTTTGCTGCCAGGCGAAGTGATCTCGCAGCAGAACATCGACTATATCGTTGATCATGTCGAAGTTGGTCTGCCAGTCAAAGGCCCTGAGGATCGCAGCATCCAATTCGTTAAAGTTATCGTTGAGGAAGAAGCTATCTTTTAAAAGGACGACGGTTTGATTCGCACGCGGTGAGCGCTGCGAACAGCCGTCGTTTTTTTCTATGTGCCAATACCGCGCCAATTGTAAAGGGTTACCACCCATGCTATGATGAGGGCGGAGGTGTGTCCGAATGAGCAAGACCGCTTACATTCGCTTGGTGCAAGGCTCCACCGCACCCGATGGATTGACGCTGGATGACTTGCAGCTGTCGCTGCACGCTTATCAGGATGCAGTACGTCGTACTGGCTTTCAGCTCGACTGGAACTACGAAGAAGCAGCCTTCCCTTATTCGATCGAACCTGTCACTCCACCGAACGAATCAATACCGCAGTGGCTGTACTTGCGCGGCAAAGCTTCGCGATATCGACACATTGCCATCGGCGTGGGCACGGCCGATACCAGCCCTTCCCTCGAAACGGTTAACAGCACGCCTTACATTCAAGTTGTCCTGCCGGACGGATCGACGCATGCCGATCACGCCAAGGCTAATGAGCTTTGCCGTTTCATTGCAGAACGGCTGAAAGCTGAATTGCAGCTTTTCAATGGCCGCATTATGTACTATAACCCTCGCAAATAAGATAAAAAAAATAAGACCGCCTGCGGAGCATTCCGCGGCGGTCTTATTGGCTTTACGAAATCACAATTAGCCCTCGTTGCCTTGAGCTGCGATTTCTTCGTAGATTTTCGTTACGCGATCCCACTCAGCGTCGTCTTCGATACCAACGAGGAATGCTTCCTCGTTCTCTTCTTCGATACGGAAGATGATACCGTCAGCTTCTGGATCGTTGCGGTCGATCAGTACCGCATATACTTTCTCTTCGGACTCGAACGTGTAAACCATTACCATCTCACGCTCTTGGCCTTCCTCGTCCGTCAGTACAAATACATGCTCTTCATGATCGTGATCATGGCCGCAACCGCAATCATCGCCATGCTGATGCTCATGCTCGCTCATTTACGTTACCCCATTTCGTTCATTAATGCGCTGTTATACACATACACCATCGTATCGTATCATGTTCATGGAATCCGGTCAAACCAAAAGCTCTATCAGTTGCAAGGCTGACAGAGCTCTCCATTTGTACGCTATTGTGCGGTAATCAGCTTTTCCGATACTTGACGCCATTCATCCGAATCGCCCGCTTTCATATAGAAACGAACCGAATATTTGCCTGCTGCATCGAAGTTGTATTTGATATCTTCCGTACGGAACCAGAAATTGTCTTTCGTGACGTTAACGGTTTGCTGCTGGATTACTTTCTCGGAGCCATACGGGTCAGAGATCGATACCTTCACGGCCGCAACATCGGTGAGCAAATTGTCAATCTGCGCAAAAACTTTAAACGTGTAACGATTATTTTTATTTACATTGCCAAAGATGACATTGTCCTGGAATAAGAACATATGAACGTTTGGCTTATACACCGTAACTTTTTTCGAATTCTCATCCCATGAAACGAGCGCTTGCAGCGTTCCCGCAATTTGGCGAAGCGGCAAATAGGTTTTGCCGTCCTGCAGCAAGCCCGCGTCATCGAGCTCGCTGCCATTCACTACTACACGTACCTTCTGGGCAACGCTATCAGCAAAAATCATGCTTCCGCCCCATACGGACAGCAGCAGTGTCGCAATGATTAGTTTACTAAACTTCATGGTCGCCAACCCTCCATCGCAGTTCTGATGAAAGGTTATACTCCCCTTACGAACCAAAGTTGCGCCAATGCATGAAATGTTTTACGCAACATTAAACATGCGCTGTCATTTCATGTAGAACTGTGCGCTTCCCCGGGAAATTGCCCAATTCATTTCCTGAAGCTTAACGCTGAACTAGCGGTACGTCTTCGTCAGGGGACAAGGAATGCCCTTGCCGATCGATCCCGGCTCTTTCATATGCTCCCAATATTGCATGCCGCGCGCGCATGGCGTTTTACATACGGCACAGGTGTCTGACAATACTAGCTTCATAAACATTTGGCGCCGATCGGATGCTGATTTTTTCTTCTTCTTCGACGCTTTCGATTTCCCCTTGCTCATGGAGGTCCACACCTTTATTCGCAGTATCATGAAGCTTTTCTCCCATGATATGAATGAAAGTGCGGACGCGTACCCACTGAAGCGCCACAAGGAGACTCTAATTTTAAGAAGCTTGCCACATTGCGCGTGCAATATTGTCCATGCTAATGTGAACCATATACAAGATTTGCAAACGAGACTGAAAGGAGCTTGACCGATGACCACTTCCATTACGATGATCGGCACAGGGAGCGCATTCGCCAAACGCTATTACAATAACAATGCCATTATCGACGCCGATAGCTTTCGACTATTGCTTGATTGCGGCATAACGGGACCCGCTGCGCTGCACCAGCTCGGCATCCGTTTTGGCGATTTAGACGCCGTGCTCGTCAGCCACACCCACGGCGACCATGTGGGCGGCTTAGAGGAGCTCGCGTTCCAAATGATGTTCGTCCATCAGCGCAAGCCTGTGCTCTACCTCCCGCAGCCGCTGCGGGAGCCCTTGTGGGAGCACACGCTTAAGGGCGGCTTGACACAGGGACCGCTGCAATCGCTGGATGATTTCTTCGACGTCCGTGAAATGCCGGTCGGCGAGCCGACGACCATCGCGCCCGGCCTCGTCGTAGAGCCGATTCAGACGGAGCATATCGAGGGACGGCTCAGCTATTCCTTCCTTATCAACGGCACATTCTTCTACAGCGCTGATATGAAATTCAATCCAGAGCTGCTGCAGCAGCTTGTCGACGAACGCGGCGTCCAGCTTATTTTCCACGATTGCCAGCTCATCGCCCCCGGCGTTGTTCACGCGTGCATCGACGAGCTGCTGACGCTTCCGGAGCATATTCAGGCGATTACGAAGCTTATGCATTACGGTGATACGATGCCTGATTTCATTGGCCGCACGGGAAGCATGTCGTTCATTGAGCAAGGAAAGACCTACGAAGTTACCTAAAACGGTTGAAAACATAAAAAAGCGGCAGCCTGGGCGCGTGTTGGATTAGGTCAAATGCCTGTCCATTGCACGCAGCCCAGCTGCCGCTTTTGATTGTTTATGCCATTTAGAACAGCGGAAGCTGATCCAAATTGTTCGTTGGATCGCCGTCGGCGTCTCCGCGAATATACGTTTCACCGTCGCGTCCCTTGAACGCGTTGACGCCTGCAATTTGCCCAGCTTGCACGAGCTCCAGCGCCTCGGCGTAAGCCAGCTCACGTCCCGCTGAGGTTTTGAAGCCAGTTAAATCGCCATCGCCATTTTTTTGAACTGCAACGAAGGTTTCCCGGTTGTCTTGTACCATGATGATTACCCCTTATCATTCGTAGTTAGTCGGTAGAATCCTCGGATTGCTCATCCGTAACCGTCGGGGAATAGAGCTCGTCCACCCGATTAGAAGGTGATTGAGGCCCGTTCCCTTGCTCACTGGAGGGCTCTCCGTAGACCCTGTCCGTCACATTGTTCGAGTACACATCCGACAGCACGGCACGCGCCGATTTGGATTGCCCGAACCAGCTCTGCTCATGCGCCGCACCAAATGCCAATACGCATAGAAGCAGCGCAGCCAGAGCTCCTGCAGCTGCGCCGGCCCATGCCGACCATGAGAACTTCAACTTGACTCCTCCATTAAGTGACAACATTACGCTTTCCTGTATAGTGTAACCACTTATGGCGAGATTCAGTCCTGCTAACCGTTCCGCTTGGGTCGCGCCTCCTTGGGAAGCCTTCGTCTCCATACAAACGCCTCATCATAAGCCAAAGAATCTTTGTTTACGAACCGTGCGACGTTCACTAGTACGATCCCGACAATACCGAACAAGCCGATTAACCAGACGACCAAATTGGCGTATTCCGCCGCCATCCAAGCATCCGCCTCCTCTTAGCTTTGTACTACGGTATGCAGGGACAGCTGGAACTAGACCATTTTTCCCCTTAACCATTAACTCCCTAATCCATTAATCGCATCAAATGAAAACCGGCGAATAAATTAAATTGAATCATTTCGTTAAAAAGAGTAGACATCTCACCCCCATCATGCTATATTAATAAACGTCGCTTCAATTGTGATCTGTTAGCTCAGCTGGGAGAGCACCATCTTGACAGGGTGGGGGTCAGTGGTTCGAGCCCACTACAGATCATTCCTAAACAATACACCGCAATGCCTTGATACTACGGGGCTTGCGGTTTTTATTTGTCTTCCGAACAGATGTGTAGCTCTATTAATTTTAGCTGTTGGTGCGGATTTGGTGCAGAAAAACTAGACCAGCCCATACGCTCGGCAATCCGTTTGTTGTTCTCCCACACTGTAGCAGCATCTCACCCTCGCCTTGAACATTATCCTTACTCTCACAACTTGATCCTCATACTCTTTAAAAAATGCCTGTTTCTGATCATCGACAATACATATCGCACTTCATCGCTTTCCCAAACTACCCACATGCCAAAGCCTCCTCAGGTTCTTCCGTATTCAGTTGTATTAGTAAAAAACTGAGCAGCCCATGGTATAATATCCCTTAAGGGGGGTGAGTAGTTTGAAGAAGATTGCTTGTACTGTCTTTGTTTTAACACTATCAATTGCCGTTTTCGCTGGATCAGCATTCGCAGAATCTAATGTTTTGAAGACTAGACACGATACCGCTAAAAATTCCATAGGAAACATTCGATAATTTGTACTTAAGGTTGACTCACATGGGGTCAACCTTTTTTTCGAATTGCTCATCGTGTCCTTCCGTATTCAACCTGCGTTCATCCGCATAGCACAATCATAAATACCAGAAGAATAGAGAAGAGTATAACGTGAAAAAATAAAAAATCTCAATAAATACGTGACAAAGGACCTTACAGGATGTTATAGTAGTTAGGCACTCTTATCTTGTTTCGCATGACATAGCAAGTACCTTCGATTTGATCTGTTAGCTCAGCTGGGAGAGCACTATCTTGACAGGGTAGGGGTCAGTGGTTCGAGCCCACTACAGATCATTACATTAAAAAACGCGTCAGATCAACGGAAACGTTGCATCTGGCGCGTTTTTTCTGATTACATAGGCATCCTATCCTCTCTCCCCTCCTCCCAGTCAAACCAACTCACCACCGCATACGATAAACTCGGAGGGATCCTCATGCCCAATTACCGAATTATCGTCGACTTATCCGATAGACAGCTTTACCTGCTTGATGGCGATATCGTGGTGAATGCTTACCCGGTCGGGATTGGCAAGATGCTGACTCGCACGCCGACTGGCGAATTTCGCATCATTAACAAACAAGAGAATCCCGGCGGACCGTTCGGCGTGTTATGGATGGGACTTTCCAAGCCTCATTATGGCATTCATGGCACCAACGAGCCTGCCTCTATCGGCAAGGTGGTATCCCATGGCTGCATCCGTATGTATAATAATGACGTACTGGCACTTTCCGCGCTCGTTCCGGTCGGAACGCGGGTCACGATTCGCAACTAACCGCAGCTCATCCATTCATTTCCAACAGCTTACATCGCTGCATTCATCATCTAAGGAGCAATTGACATGGCTAGCTTCATCCCTTTCGGACAAGGATTTTTGTTCTCGTTATCCTTATGCTTTGACCTTGGCATCGTGAATGTCGCGATCATTAAGGTTGGTGTCGAGCAAGGCTTCCGCAGGTCGTTCATGGTCGGATTCGGCTCCTGCTTCGGCGACTTGCTTTATCTGACGTTAGCGCTGCTCGGCATCGGCTTCTTATTCGAGTATCCATTCATCCGATGGCCGCTTTGGACCGTGGGCACAATCTATTTAATATGGTTAGCTATTCAAATGGCACGGGACGCCTTTCGGCCAAAGCCGACCTCGTCGACTGGACAGCAAGCTCAATCCCGCACAGCAGCTAAAAGCCTGAAACAGCACTGGCTGACGGGCCTTCTGCTCGCCCTCTCCTCCCCCACCTCCATCATGTGGTTCGCGCTCATCGCCGGACCGATTGCCGGAGGAATGAAATACACATTCGGTTATGGACTGGAATGGTTCATAGCCGGATTTTTCTGTGCGGGACTAGCCTGGTCGGCAACGATCGCAGCGTTAAGCGCGTGGTCTGGCGCCGCGTTCGGACAAACCTTCGTTCGCATCATTTCGGGAGGCGCTGCGGTATTGCTGCTCTATTTTGCATGGCATATTATCACGAACGCTCTTCACGAACTGCTAGGTTAATCAACTTTTTATACACTCTAGCTGCAACATTATCGCAATTACGCCGTCTAGGACAGTACATACCTATTCCAGAAAGGATGATGAACTAATGAACAGAAAAATGTCCCTCCTTACCTTGGTGCTGTTGGCTGGCTTGCTGTTGATCGGGCAATCCGTGTACGCCTTCTCCGATACCAAGGGCGATCCGAACGAGGCGAAAATCAATTCCCTAGAGGAGCAAGGCATACTCTCCGGGCACAGCGGCAAGTACCGTCCAAACGGCAATCTGACCTATGCAGAAGGCGTCTCCCTGCTCGTCAAAGGCTTCGGGCTGAACATCGACAACATCCGCTTTATCAAAGCGCCTAAAGCCAGCGATCACTTCCCTAACGTGAAGGACGACCAATGGTATTCCTCCGCTTTCATCATTGCTGAGTACACAGGGCTTGATATTCCGCAGGATGTCGATCCGAACGCCGCCATGACGAGAGAGCAATTCGCTCATCCTTTGTTTAAAGCGATCACGCATGGCCATGATTTCGCATTTACCGATATCTATACGATGATCAAGGACGAGAAGGACGTCACTCCTGCTTACATGGACAGCATTCAAAAGCTGCTGAATACGCATATTGTCGCATTAGATAACAACCAAAAATTTTATCCGACCAAGCAGATCAAACGCGGCGAAGCCGCAGCTTGGCTGCATGATGGCATCGCATTCGTCAAAGAGCATTCGCAGCCAACGACAGGTGGAGTGGACAACGGGCCTGCTTCCATCTATGATGCCAAGCTAACCGTAACGCCGGTTACGAAAGCCGTTAACGAAGTAACGATCACAGCCGACGTGCCCAATCCCGGCTATGGCATTCGCGTTCAATCGATTACGTTCGAGGGCGATCAAGCCATCATTTCGATTGCAGCGATCCCGCCGGACCCTGATCGCGTCTATGCGCAGGTCATTACGACCGTTTCGATCAAAACATATGTATCCTCAGACTATAAGCCCAAGCTTCAGGTACAGGATGATGGCGATAACGCGGTAAGCTCGGATGGCAATTCAGGCTCCGCTGCAGGTAAGGCCAGCTAGTGCAAAAAGAGAAGGATCGCCGTTACGGCTCCTTCTCTTTTTTTTGTTCCGGAATTTGATTTTGTTTCAATCTTTCATTGAGTGCCTGCTTAGCGACGATTATACTGGAGCGTAATATATCTTTTTCAACTTTCTATAAAAACTAAAGGGGGCCATCATGACACTTGCTTTGCTAGCCGGATTCACCCTAGCGCTCGGTCTCATCCTTCCGCTTGGCGTTCAAAATTTGTACGTATTGAGCAACGGCATGCTGCAGCCCTCGGTTTCCAAGGGCTTGCCCACCGCAATCACCGCTTCGCTATGCGACACCTTCCTCATTCTTCTTTCCGTGGCGGGCGTAAACGCTACCTTCAATGCCATCCCTCAACTGAAAACGATTATGAGCATCATCGGGATTGTTTTCTTGGGTTACATGGGCATCAAGACATGGCGTCAGTCATCGACCGCGAGTGCAAGCTCAACAAGCGACTTCAGCGTCAAAAAGCAAATTGGTTTTACAATCTCCATCTCGTTGCTCAATCCCCACGCCATCATGGATACTTTGCTGGTAATCGGCACCGCGTCACTGCATTACGAGGGCGGGGCAAAATGGATGTTCCTTATCGCATGTATTGCTGTATCCTGGAGCTGGTTTATAGGGCTGCTATTTATCGGCCGCATGCTCGCTAGACTCGGAGGGACTGCGCGCTGGGCGCGATATGCCAATAAAGGATCTGCCTTCTTGCTGTGGGGCTCTGCCTTATATATTGCACAGAACCTATTGAACAATTGAATGTCTTTCTCCCTAAATAACAACCTGTCATAAAAAAAAGCACGCCTTGTTGGCATGCTCCTTCTCCCTTGTTTCTGGGCCGTTGCCTCGCATTCATCAATCCGGCCCAAACCCTTCCTGGCTAAACCGGATCTCGTGCCTGGGCAGCTTCTCTTGCAAGGCCAGCACAAACTGGTCGGCATATTCAGCCGTATAACGCTCCTGTAATCCCGCTTGCTCATAGAGCTGGCGGATTTTGAGCTGCGAAGTTCGCTTGCCCCCGCTCCCGTCCCCTCGAAAAAAATCGTCAACGACGATACGGGGCGCTAGCTCGCCCAGCTTCTCTGCAAAATCCGGCGAAGCCGGCAAAAGCGGCGACACCGCTGCTTGCACAGCAACTCCCGCAGCTGTCAGCTCGCGAAGCGCTCGCATGCGGGCTGCAAGCGGCGGGGAATGCGGTGCGAACAGCTTCCGTACAGGCTCCAAATCCGTCTCCACCGTCATACTCACACGAACTGCACTCCCTAACTCGCGCAGAATGTCAATGTCTCGCATCACAAGCGGACTTCGCGTTTGCAGAAGCAAATAGTGCGGCGGCTGCTCCGCCATTAGCTCAAGCAGCCGGCGAGTGAGCCGCTGTTCATGCTCCATCGGCTGATACGGATCCGTCACTGAAGCCATAAACAAGCGCAGCGGCCCTTTGCTCGCTTCACGCCGCCACTCTCGCCTGAATTTGTCCTCATCGAGCGGCTTCGCCTTTACCCATTCGCCCCATGGCTCAGAATGAAACAGCCCGATCGGCATTCGCCGTACGTAACAGTACGAGCAGCCGAAGGTGCAGCCGACATACGGGTTCACCGTGTGGCTGTAGCCATTCAGAAAACCCGATGCCGGGTTTAGCCAACGCACGCTCGGACGTTTAGGCTCGCTCATTTTCCGACAAATCCGCTTTCATCGGTATTCGCCAATCGATAGGCGCTAGCCCCCAGCTCTCCAGCAGCTCATTCGCTCGGCTGAACGGCCGACTGCCGAAAAAGCCTTTGCGCGCAGCAAGCGGGCTCGGATGCACAGAAGCGATGATGCCGTGCTTTTCCACTTGAATCGACTTCGCTTTCTCCTGCGCGTGTGCGCCCCACAACACGAAAACAACCGGCGTCTCCCGTTCGTTCAACGCTGCAATGACGCGATCCGTAAATCTCTCCCATCCGAGACCCTTATGCGCGTTTGGCTGCCCCTCTCGGACGGTTAATACACTATTGAGCAGAAGGACGCCCTGTCTCGCCCACGACTCCAGCGATCCATGATCCGGAATCGGACAGCCGATATCCTCGTGCAGCTCTTTATAAATATTTCGCAGTGACGGCGGGATCCTCACGTCAGGGCGCACGGAGAAGCTCAGGCCGTTCGCCTGCCCCTCGCCATGGTAAGGGTCCTGTCCGAGAATGACAACGCGAGTCTGCGCGTAAGAGGTATACTCCAGCGCATTAAACACATGCTCGCGCGGCGGGAATACCGTCTCCGTCATGTACTGCTCATCTAATCGTTGCTGAAGCTGCTCATAGTAGGGCTGCAGCAGCTCATCTCCAAGCTTCTCCAACCAATCTTGCTGCTGTAACTTGCTCATCCTCTCACCTCATCTTCTATTACCGTTCAGTATACCGGACACGTTCTAAGGTGACAACGAGAGGCAGCAGATTTGCTTTACGACCATCACTTGTAATATGCTCATGAAGTGATGCCGCTTATCGCTGCGCATCACGGGAGACGGAGGGAGATAGAGAGATGAACGCGCAATATCCGATGGATCATTTTAAAACGTTTAAAAATAAAATTACTCGCTTCTTAATGGTGTACAAATTTGCGCTCGACGAGATGGAAACGAAGATTGAAATTCTGAAAGAAGAATTTCATCTGCTTCACGAATACAACCCGATCGAGCATACGAAATCCCGCTTGAAATCGCCTGAAAGCATGATGAACAAGCTAATCCGCAAAGGCTGCGACCTGTCGCTCGAAAACATTCGGAATAACATTAAGGACATCGCCGGCCTGCGCATTACCTGCTCGTTTATCTCCGATATTTATCGCATCAACGACATGCTGCATCACCAGCACGATCTCAAAATTCTTGAGGTAAAAGATTACATAAAGAACCCTAAGCCTAACGGCTACCAAAGCCTGCACTTATTGATTGAAGTACCGATCTACATGTCCGACGGACTTGAGCATGTGTGTGTAGAGGTGCAAATTCGTACGATCGCCATGGACTTCTGGGCAAGCCTCGAGCACAAAATTTTCTACAAATATAACGAAGCCGTCCCGCTTCATCTTCTTCAGGAGCTCAAAGCCGCTGCCAACTCCGCTACCGCACTGGACCAACAGATGGAACGCCTCCACCGCGAAATCTCCGAGATCAAGGAAGCGAACGCGGCCGAGGAAGAAGAGCAGCTGAAGCTGATGATCAGTAATCAGCAGTTTTCGATCCCCTCAGCGCTGCTCAGCTTGATGGGTGAGAATAAGTTGAATGAGAAGTAAAGTTTCGGTGTAACGGAAACACATTATAGGGTCGACAAAATATGGCGCTCAAACGGAACGAGTTTGAGTGTCATTTTTCTTGTCCGAAGGCCACATCACCTGGGTATGCAAAAAAACTCCTTTTAATCACTTCGTTGTGGCAAGTGATGAAAAGGAGTTTATTTACGCTTTTTGAAATTCAACCCCTGTAAACCGTACGATTATTCTCCAAAATACCGTACAAATTCATTAACAGGCTTACGATAACCCCGAGGGCGGAAGCTTTCGGTTGCCGATTTGCCAATCGTAATCATCATGACGGGAACGAACTGTTCAGGCACATCCAATAAACCCCTTAGTATGCTCTCATCGATACTATGCATTGGACAAGTATCCCAACCCTTTTCCTTTGCGATCAACATAAACTGCATAGCCGATAGACCTGCATTTCGTAATGCATCTTCGCGTTGGAAAGCTTCTCCGCGGCTTTCATAAAATTGAATCGTATTATTCACTGTCCGATCGTACTCTTCTTCACTTATAATGCCTAATGTTTTCATACCTTCATTGAGACTTGCCGCTTGTAAATGTGCCTTCGTATCGCCAAAAACGAAAATAACAGCTGAAGCGGTTTTCACTTTATATTGCTTATAGGCTGCTTCGTAAATCTTCTCAATCAGCTCACGATCCGTCACGACATAATAATGCGTATGCTGCAAGTTATAAGCGGATGGCGCATACTTCGTTAAATTCAATATTTCGTCCAGTTGATCCCGAGGTATTTTCACCCCTTCAACAAAACGGTTAGCCGATCTTCTATCCTTAACAATCGATACAAACTCACTCATTTAAACATCTCCTCACACTATAAAAAAATAATTTACTTAATTTATGTATAACTCTGAGGTAATTATAATATATAAACACACGATACGAAAGCATATTCGCTCTAGAGCAATGCGATTAAGGCTTGGCCTTATCACTTATTAGCGTCCATGCCGTATCCTCAGCTAGCACACGCTCATCCTCCGGCATTGTGAAGTGAACCTCGATCCATTCATAAAAACTTGCTGCATCAAACTGAAGCTCTACCGTTTCACCCGTAGCTTTATCTACACTTACCATACTCGTTCGTGGTTTCTTAAAATACTCTTGCACCACATTCATGCCGACAATAAAATTGACTCCTCCAGCACCATATTCATTGTCTGTGTTCGGAAAATGAAGCTCAACTAAGCTTATATTGAAAGCTATATTCTTTTGATGGTTATGTAGTTCTTGCACAATATGAAAAGCCATGTCCTTAATCGTCTCGTCGTTAGTGATTGAACCATCACTAGAATCAACGATAGAGAGCTGCACCACATAGGCGTCTCTTAGATTTGTCTTTCCATGAGCACTTTTGTCATGCTTAACAATTTGTGAAGGGAAATCGTATTGGTCCGTAAACTTCCCTTTTCCATTTAATGCATCCAGCTTGTTCAAATGCTCAACTACGTTATCTACCGTCCATTGTTCTGGTGTTTGTGCTTTCTGCTGCCCCTCCGCATTCTGCTCATCTTTCTGTTCCCTGGCTGCCGCTTCTTTCACAGCTATCTGCTCCCGCTCTTGCTTCTTACGCTCTGCTTCCTGATCAGCAGCCTCCTCCGCCTTATTCTTAGCGAGTTTAGCTTCCTCTGATTCGGCCTTGGCCTCGGCTTTAGCTGCCGCTTTTTGGGCAATTGCTGCTTTCTCTTCAGGAGTTGGTCCGGGATTTGCTACACCACAGAGAATAAAGAACAAGATAAACGTTGGGAAGTAATATAAAGCCGCCCTTTACGAGTTCTGGTTTCAGGCTTTCCCCACCGAATAACGAGCGAAGGGCGAAATAGCCCAATAATAAATGCGATGAACAAAATTAAATACAGAATTCCAAATACCGTACTAAGCGATTCCACAACAATATCCCCCACACTATCTTAATTTTTTTAGGAGTTTTGTATATTCACCATATTCATCTTCTCCGATAAACAATACAGTTGTAAATCCCTTCTTTTCATAGAGATACCTTGCATTTAAATTACCTGTATCTACACCAAGCGCTATTTCCTCATATCCAAGTTGTTCAGCATAGTCAATCAAAAAATCAAGAATACTGCTACCTATTCCACGATTGCGATATTCTTCTTTTACAATCATACGAGATAGATAAATTCGCTTATCTGGAATCGTATAATCGGGATCATCGTTTCTAAAAACCAATGAACCTTCACCAATAAACTCTTCATTATCTCCTAAACAAATAAAGGTAATTCTATTCCCGGTTACTAATTCATCATAAAACATCTTCACCATTTTCGGTTGCTTGCCCATATCCCATATGTTATTGCATTTATAATATTCTTCGAGATTTAATTTCTTTATATGATACAAAGCCATAACCTAACCCTCTCCTTTCATTATATAAGCACGAGACGCAATCGCTTCAAGCTACTATATCAATAAACCATTATCCTTGTTAACCCCACTCCTACACAAGTTCGTATTCTGTATGTCGTATCTCTCAGCTTCGTTCAGAGGGCGGGAACAACGAAAAAGACGACCTCCAGTTTAGGAAGTCGCCCATACAATCAAATCTATTTTCCGATTGCTTATATACTCAATAAAAAAAAAGTGGTGCCGAGGACGGGGGTCGAACCCGTACGATGGTCACCCATCGCAGGATTTTAAGTCCTGTGCGTCTGCCAATTCCGCCACCCCGGCACGTTTAACAAAAGAAAATCTGGTGGGCCCTGAGGGACTCGAACCCCCGACCAATCGGTTATGAGCCGACCGCTCTAACCAACTGAGCTAAGGGCCCCTCTCACATCGCGTTTCCGCAATTGCTCGACCGAGACAAATAATAATATACTATATTTTATATTTGTAAGTCAATCATTTTTTTAGAATTTGTTTTTTCCGGTTATGGCAAATAGCGGACGCCGTATCTTCCTTTGCGCGAACGGAACACTTCAACCTCTGTCGGGCTCTCATAACCATAGATCCACCAATCGTTCTCCATGCGTCGCACCAAGCAGCCTGCTTGAAACTTCGATTCGTAAAGCCGCCCCCAATAAATCCATTTCATTGCAATCCCTCCGAATGTTTGATCTCATGTGAGATTGTTTTTAATGTACCCATAATCAGCGAAAACAAGCAGTGCGCATACAATAAGATAAGGAGTAATTTGTAAGGTGGAGGTGTTACGATGGAATACGGACTTGCGCTCTTTCCTTCGAAGGTTATCCAGCAGTTTGCGAACAGCTGGCGTAAAAGGCTGGATCCGAAATACGAGCACATCTCGCCGCATATGACGATTCGCGAAAGCGAGAGCTGGAACACCGAGCAGCTGACGGCTGTACGCGCCCATCTCGGCCAATGTACGTCTCAGCTTGCGCCTGTAACGGTACGCATCAATCGGGTGTCGACGTTTTTCCCGGCGTCCAATGTCATCTATCTTGCACTCGAAAAGCCAGAGCCGGTGATCGCGTTACGTCACGCCGTCTGTACAGGGCCTCTAGCGCTGCCAAGCCCAACGCCTTACACGTTTACCCCGCACATTACGCTTGGGCAAAATATGACGCCTGACGAGCTTCACGACGCCTATGGCGGATTACGCATGCACACCCTTGATTTTCCTATGGAAATCAGGGCAATTCATCTCCTGCAGCGCACCGATCACGGAATCTGGACGTTATATGAATCCTTCCCCCTTCTCGGCGGGCAGCCTGCAGCTACGAACGAGGATGATTAAGTATCTCCACCATTGAAAAAAGCCTCCTGCAATGCACCGCGATAACGGTGCATTGCAAGAGGCTTTGATTTGCTGCAACTAGAAGTTAACCCTTTGCTGCTTCTTTCACCATTGGCTTCACTTCAACCGTGCTGCCGCCTTCGGCTTGGCCGGTCGGGTTCGTCTTGAGCTTCTCCAGAACCGCGTTGCCTTTGGTTTCCCACTCGGCGAGCGCCTCTTTCGTTGTCTTCGTGCCCTTGACCACTTCATTAAACAGGTCGTTGCCAGGGTTTTGCGCTTCCCAGATGCCTGGCTTATCGCGATAGAGCGAATCCATGTCAGTCGAAGTCGGAGGCACAGGCTTCAGCGTGTAGAACGCGCTGATGTTGAATGGCGTGGAGCCGTCCGGTACCTTGAGGAACTCTTTGCGCGAAGTCAGCTCGTACTGGCTGCGCGACTTGAGCTTCGCCCATTCGCGGCTGTTCGAGAATTTAATAAACTCCCATGCATCGTCCGCATTTTGTGCATTTGCGTTAATGCCCATCAGTTGGTTAAGCCCGATATTGCCGCCAACGCCCATTTGCTCTTGATGCTGCGGCACTGTTACTACGTCCCAGTCGACTGGCGTGAAGCCTTTAATTTTCGAAGCATTTTCTTTGGCGCCGTTCAGCTCGTTAACAAAGCTGAAATCGGAAATCGTCATTGCCACTTTGCCATTCATGAACCAGTCGCCATCCATCGGATTGTACGAATCCGAAGCCGCTGGCTTCTTGCTCTCATTGACCTTGTTCACATCGTCTTGATCCGGAATGATGTCGTCCTTGTACAAGCCGGCAACCGTCGTCCAAGCTTTCTCCCAGCCTGGCTTGTTGACGAGCATTTTCTCGCCCTTGTCATCCCACATTTTCAACTGAAGTGCGCTTGCATAGTTTTGAACGTCCCAGATGCCGTTGCTTCCCGGCCAGCGATTGAACGTAAAGCCGTATTTGCGGTCTTTTCCTTCGCCTTTGGATACGCGACGCGCAAGGTCGAGAATGTCAGGCCAGAGCATATTGTCCGTCGGGACAGGCACGCCAGCATCTTTGAACAGTTTCTTATTATAGAATAAGGCCGAGCTGCTGAAGGTTGGCGTCAGGGCATAAATGTTGTTGTCGCCAATCTGTTTGATGCCGTCAATTACGGTTGGAACATAGTCCGTCAAATCGATTTTATCTTTAGTGATAAGCGGATCAAGCTGCTGAAGCAGGTTGTCTTGGATCAGACGTTTCAGCTGCGTATAGTCGATTACGACGACGTCAACGGGATTTTGGCCCGTCAGCATCTTCTTAAGCTCTTCGTATACGTCTGGCTGCTTCTTCTTCGGATCATACTGCTCGTAGCGCTGGCTATCCGAGTTGATCGCGCCTACGATCTCCAGGTCGATATTCGAATGCGTGAACTCGAACGTGTCGGTATATTGCTGGCGGAACCAAGGCTCATTGTCCTTGCCGCCATACAGCGTACCAATTCGGAGTACGCGGCGTTCCGCCGACGTATCCTTGTCTCCCCCGCTGCAAGCTGCGAGCATCGGCACAATCAGTGTCAATGCGACGGATACGGATGCAACGCGTGTAAACCATGTTCTTTTTGTCATTTTGTATTTACCCCTCCAATGATTTCGGCGGCATGATTACGATGCGTTCGCCATCAAACTCAATCGTAGCTTTATCTGTAATGTTGAGCGCCGACAAATATTCTTTGGGCACCTGCAGCCTCCCAACGCGATCCACGACGACATAAGCTTCATGAACCTCTTGCAGCCCACTCAAGCCAACTACTACGCCATCATCCAGATTCGGATTGCGTTTGATAAACTCGGTGCTCGTTAAACCATCTCGAATGGCGACCACCCGGTCAACCTTGCCTGCCAGCGTAAGGTCATGCGTGACGATGACGATCGTTACGCCAAGCTCGCGATTCATCCGGCGGAAAATATCCATGATAAGGTCTGCCGTTCGCGTATCGACAGAGCCGGTCGGTTCGTCCGCCAGCAGCATCTTCGGCCGATTGGACAGCGAGATCGCAATCGCGACGCGCTGCTGTTCGCCGCCCGAGAGCTGATGCAGCTTGTTGTACATTCGGTCCTTCAGGCCGACCCACTCCAGCAGCTGCTTCGCATAGTTGCGATCTGCCTTGCCCGCCAGCATCATCGGCATCTCCACATTCTCGAGCGCCGATAAGTAAGGCAGCAGGTTGCGCGCATTGTTCTGCCAGATGAAGCCGACGGTATCCCGTTTGTATTCCACGAGCTGGTCTTCCGTAATTTTCAGCAAATCCCATGGCCCGACGGATACCGAGCCGGCTGACGGGCGGTCAAGTCCCCCCAATATGTTCAAGAGGGTCGACTTGCCGCTGCCGCTGTTGCCGATGATCGCCATCATCTCGCCGTCTTCGACGCGCAGGTTCAAGCCTTGCAGCGCGACGACTTCCAAATCGTCGGTTTTGTAAATTTTGACCAAGCCTTCGCACTCTATCATCGCTTACCGCTCCTCTCCCATTTTGACCGCTTGATGGACGCGCAGCCTGCGAATATGCGTAAGCAGCAGCAAGGCGCCAATCAGCATCATCACCGACACGACAATGTACAGCTGCGTCGTATCCTTGGAGTCGAAGACGACCCGGAACGGCGGCACAGAGCCCGCAACATTGTCTGTCGTCTGGAGGAACGGCAGGAACAGCAAGCTTGCGATCTTGCCAATTACAATGCCAAGCCCAATCGATAGGCCCGCTGTGAACAGCTGCTCCAGCAGCAGCATGCCCGTCAATTGGCGCCTCGACAGTCCCATCGCCCGCAGGACGCCGAATTGCACGACCCGCCCTGACAGATTGAAGAACCAATACAAAATATAGCCCGTTAAAGATACAACGACGGATACGAGGAAGCCGAGGCTCAAAATACCGAATACGCCGCCGCGCGTAGGCAGCTTCGACTGGGTGAGCAGCTCCGCGCGCGAGTCTTCGACGGATGCGAGCTCGATCCCTTTTTGCTGCAAAGCCGTCATAATTGGCGCCACCTTCGCTCCCGGCTTCATCTTGAGCCATACCTCGTAAGGAACGACCGGCATTTGATCATAGATATAATCCAAATTCGCGATAATGAACGGCGATTTGTCAGGATACTGACTTGGCCAGTATGGCAAAATGCCCGCGACAGCGAATTCAATCATGCCGTCCTGCAGCCCTACTTCAATCGTGTCTCCGAGCTTGAGCTGATATTTTTTCGCCACAGAGGATGGAATTAACGCCGCTTGCTCGAACAAGCCGAGATTGTTCAGATAGTAGTAAGGATGAACGGGATATAACCCTTCGCCAAACCAGGCCACCTTCGAAAAATCAACATTATCAATGCCCATCAGCGTACCTTGGCCAATCGACCGGGTCGCAACGACTACATTGCCTTTCGTCTGAAGCACGCGAGCCGCAGCTTCTACACCCTCTAATTCCTTAAATACCTCGAATGGAGGCTCCGAGTAGTTGATACGGGTTGGCGTCTTGTTTCCTCCGCCATTCGGGTTGCCACCGCCGTTTCCGCCGTTTCCGCCGTTGCCCCCATTTCCTCCGTTTCCTCCTCCATTCCCGCCGCCTTGATTGCCTCCGCCGTTGCCGTTCCCGCCGTTGCCGCCTTGGCCGTTGTCAACGAGCTCGGCGCGTCCCTCCCAGACGGTTTGGATTTTGACATCCGTCCCGTATTTGTAGAGAATCCGCTCGGTGGAGTTCAGGTCGATCGTCCGCGCGGCAGATGCATTATAAACACCAAGGCCGAGCGTCAGAATGAGCAAAATCATTAACGGATAGTAGCCCTTGGAAGAGCGAGATAATTGCGTAAGCGTCAAATATAAAGGTACCGGCAGCAGCTTGCGTCCCAGCCAATTAAACAGCTTGAGCAGCCATGGGAATATGCGCAGGAAGAACAGCCCAAGCGCAAATATCGCAATAGCTGGCACGAAGAACAAGAATGGCTGAACGTTCAGCTGATCGGTTGTCATGCCGGTTTGGAACGTAATCATTTGGCGCTCATTAAACAGATACCAGCCATATCCAGCAACCCCGAGCAGCAATACATCCAAAAACCACCGCTGCCAGCCTGGACGGCGATCCGATCGCGCCAGCTGCTGCTTATAGCCGACGATGGACGACCGTGCGTAGATGACGGCAGGAATGACTGTCGCCAAAATGGCCAACAAAACCGCCGCGCCGCCAGCAATCATCGCATCTGTCGAGAAGCCGATCGGGATCGACTTGCGTTCCACGAACGCCAAGAAGCCATTCGCTGAGCCGATGCTCTTGGCCATGAACCAGCCCAGCAGCGGCCCCGCAATCAATGCCGCTACACCGAGCATTAACCCTTCAAGCAAGTAAATCCATACAATTTGACGTGTCTTGGCCCCCCTACTGCGGAGCACAGCAATGTCAGAGCGCTGCTTGTCGAGCGATTGGCGCGCATTCATTGCAATGAAATAGAAGACCATCGCGATCATCGGCGCTGCCAGCGTAAAGAGCAGCGTCTGCAGCTGCAAGCTCTGCTTGCGGAATTCCGTTAACGTCGATGCGAACGAGATTTCAATCTTCGTGTTCTTCATTTTCTGATTCAAATCAATATTCAACCGTTCAAGCGTATGGCCAAGCGGCGTCAGCTGGCTCGTTTTGATCTCTTTCAGATCGAATGCGTAGTACCAGCTTGCCGTATGCAGCGGGATGCTTTGCTGCTCCATCAGCTGCTTCGTGAACGTCTCGCCGCCAATTTGGAGGCCGCTCATCAAGCTTTCGATGCCTTGGTACCAATACGGATCGGTGTCGGATAACGGCTTATAGGCGCCTACGATTTTGACATTAAGCGTCAAGTCCAAACCGCCATAAACCGGATATTCGAATACATCATCGATATGAATATCGTTGCGGTACATCGCTTCTTCCAGCATGACAGCCTCGATGACGCCATCGCTGCTCGTAGATGAATCCACAAACCATCGGCCCTGCGTGAGCTCCACCTTATCCTTCAAGCCCGCCATCGTCATTAACGACATCTGGCGTACGCGGCTCGCATCGACCTTAGAGCTGTCGACAGGCACGATCTCGGTGCTGCGGATCGAATAGGTCTTCACCTTCGTATTCGCTGGGAATCCGATATGTCTAGGCACATCCTTGTCAATGAATTCGTCGACAGTGCCCAGCGCCTTCAGATCCGTCTTGCCGCCAGCGGCAGCTTGATTGCGAATCAAGAGGGAGCCAGCCGGCAGGCCATCGCTCTTCTCTTGCAGCGATTGAGCGACAACGCGCTTCAGCGCGCCATCCGCATACATCGGAATGCTAGTCGCAAAAGCAACGGCAAGTACTAGACCGGCGAACGTGCTGATCGTCAGCCAGCGCGTATTCCACATTTTGCGAAAAATAAATCGAAACAACGGGATCCCCATAGCTTATCGCCCTACGACTTTCTGCCCGGGGGTCAACCCTTTCAGGATCTCCGCTTCCGTCGCCGTCTGTTGACCGAGCTCGATATCAACCTCCCGTTTCGTGCCATCGGCTTCGATGACCTGCACGTAATTGCGAGAGCCAATGCTGCGAAGCGCAGACAACGGAATGACGATGGCGTTCTCCTTGCGCTTAATAATAATATCCATCGACAGCAGCGTGCCCCGGACGGCGCCTTTCGGCATTTTCTCGAGCTGCACGGTCAAGAAATCCTCTGGACGCTCCGGACGTTCGCCGTTCTGGCCGGGATTGCCGCCGTTGCCATTGCCGTTGCCATTCTCTTCGCTTGGCGAAGGCAGCTGCTTCACGACGCCCTTCACTTGACCAGCGCCGTTCACATCTGCAATAACCGGCATGCCGACCGTCACTTGCGCAAGCTCATCCTTATCCAATTTCGCCGCCGCAGTCAGTTTGCCATTATCAGCCACGATGCAGATCGGGTCGTATGCTTTGATCAGATCGCCCTTCTGCACGTTCAAGCCTACGATGCTGCCCGAGAATGGCGCAACCAGTGTCGCTTTATCGATCTCCGTCTGAATGTCAGCCAATCCTTGCTTGAATTCCTCGAATACGATGACGGCTGCTTCAAATTCGACCGGCGTCATCTCGTCCTTCTTACGAAGCGTTTCCTTCATAGCGACTTCTTGCTTACGCAAATCAAGCTGCTTGTTGCGCAAATCCTTTCGCAGATCATCTACGTCAAGCTCAGCGATGACATCGCCGGCTTTTACTTTGCCATCCGGTTTCACATAAAGCTCCTTCAACCGTTTGCCGTCGAGCGTAAAATACATCGTTTCTTCTTGAAGCGAAAGCATTTTGCCAATCGCCGAAACTTTCGTCTCCAGCGTTGTCGTCGTAACTTCATATTCCGGTTTCTTCGATATCGTAGGCGGCGTAATCGAAGGCAGCTTCTCTTCTTCCGCCTCCTTCGGCAGCAGGCCGCATCCTCCTGCTGTTAATAACGATACGCTTAGCACTACAGCCGCGGATCGCTTAAACAAATTTCCCGTCCACCATCTCGTAAACATGGTCGGCAACCTCCAAAATCGTAGGATCGTGTGTAGTCATGCATATTGTCACTTGTTCTGTTGCGATAATATTTTGAAATACCGCCATGATTTGCGCCGACATCTGGGAATCCAGCTCTGCCGTCGGTTCGTCTGCCAATAACAATCGGGGCCTATGGGCAATCGCCTTCGCTATCGCAACGCGCTGCTGTTCGCCGCCGGACAGCTCGAACGGACGATGATGCATCCGCTTCTCCAGCCCAACTAATCGTAAGCAATGCGCGACGCGCTGCTTCCATTCCCCCTTCGGCACGCCAGCCATTCGGAGCGACAGCTCCACGTTCTCCCAAGCCGAGAGCAGCGGCATAAGGGCAAACGCTTGGAAAATAAAGCCCATTTCCTTCCGCCTCGTCAGCGTTCGGTCGTTATCGCCCAGATCATGAAACGGGAGGCTATGAAACCAGATTTCGCCTTTGCTCGGCTGATCCAACCCGCCCAGCATGTTCAGCAACGTCGTCTTGCCCGAACCGGATCGTCCCCGCAGCATTACAAGCTGATTCGGCAGCAGCTCCATGTTGATGCCTTTCAGCACATGCAACGGCTGCCCCCCAACTTGAAACGTTCGTTCAACGCCCTTAACCGTTAATAGCGGCTCGCTTGATTGGGGGGTAATGGATCGATGAGCAATTTCTAATGTCGGCTCATTGCTTGCGGCAATTTCCTCTTCCGACGTTTTGGATTTACGCTTGAATGCAGTCCACATCCCCATCGGTGTGTGGACACCTCCCCCCTATGTACGTTCATTTTTCTCATTTAACCTATAGACGGCTGATGGTGGAGAAAAGTTACGCTTCTCGACAGCATTTTTGTTAAAGATTCTATAAATGAGCAAAAAATCCCCCCAACGCTATCGAACCAATCATTCGAAACCGTTAGGGGGAAGTTATCTTGTGTGCTATTCCACTTTAAATTTGGAAACGACGTTATTCAAATCTTGTACGATAATGCGCAGCTGCCCCGCTGACTCGGCCATGTTGCCCATCAGCGCCATCTGCTCCTCCGTTGCTGCTGCAACGGATTGCACTTTGCCAAGGTTATCGGCAGCGGCGGCCGAGGAATGCTCCATCGATGCGCTGACCTGCTGTGCGCTAGCAGACATCTGCTCCGCAATCGCCGCGTTCTCTTGAAGCTGCTCCGCTACAACACGTACCGAACCCGCGATGCCGCTGAACTTCTCATCAAGCGAAACCATTCTTTCGCTGCTGCGTTCCACTTCGCGCATCGTCTGGCCCATGTAATGCGAAGCGCCTGTAATATCATTGCGCGTCTGATCAACCAGTTCGCGAATGGTATCCGCCGATTCGATCGATTGTGCCGCCAGCTTCCGAATCTCGTCTGCAACGACGGCAAAGCCTTTGCCATGCTCGCCCGCTCGCGCTGCCTCAATGGACGCGTTCAGCGACAAAATGTTCGTCTGCGACGAAAACGCCGTAATTTGATCCGCAATCTGGTTAATTTGGCCGGAGCGGTGGGACAACGTCTCAATCGTATGCGAAAGCTCGGTAATGATGTTAACCACTTCACGCATTTGATCGCCGAGCAGATCCAACGCTTGCCTTCCTTCTGCCGCGATATCCGTCGTTTCTGCCGAATGATCCGCCATCGAGGTCGTGTTATCGGCGATTCGCATGATGCCAGCCGTCATTTCTTCAATGGCGCGCGAGGTTTCTTCTGCGCTCTTCGCCTGCACTTCCGTGCCGTACGTTACGTCCTGGATATGCTCCGCCACATGCTTGGCCGAGTCTGAGGTTTCCTTGGAAGCCGTATAGAGCTCTTCGGAGGAAGCAGCAACCTTTTTTGTATTTACGAGAATGATGCCTACGATGCTTTTCAATCGCTCGATCATCACATCCGCGTCCTTCAGAATATGGCCAAGCTCATCTTTCCCATACTTGCTTTCCGATGGCGGCGTCAAATCGCCGTTCATGACGCTCGACATCTTGCTCGCTGCAATTGTCACGTTTCGATTAATTTGTCGGATCGATACAAAAATCAAAATAAAGAGCAGAACGACCAAAACAACCGTTACGCTATAGTTCACTTTTGTCATTTTTTCATTTTCAGCACGCACATCGTCAATGGATTGCTTAGTGTACGCATCGACCAGGTCGCTAAATGCGTTAAGCCCTTCACGTCCTTGATCAAACATTTTGTCCATTGCAGCCGTGCCATAGCCTTTGGCCTTAATGACTTGGCGAGCTTGATCGGCCCACTGTGGGATTAAGCCCTCATACGCCTTGAACAGGTCGCTGACCACAACGCCTTCCGTCGCTTGCACATTGATAAGGCCAGCCGCCGTAACGAGCTGCTTCGCTGCTTGAACGCGCTCTGTCGCTTGGTTCAGGTTCTCCTCGAATGCTTTCACAGCATCCTCGCGCGCTTTTCCCTTCAATCGGTCCCCCTGAAGCTGCTCATAAAACATCCGCGACTGATAGAGATCTCGATCCGCATTCATTACATCGTTGTTTGTCATATAGGCTAAATCATAGATGTCGGACGTTATTTGCTTAACATCTTTCTTGAAATCCTCTGGATAATAAAATGCCGTGATTAAATAGAGGGCTAGCGGAATTCCGATCAGGCCAATGATTTTCTTTTTCAAGTCCATCCGAAATATTGCGCTTGACGCTCTTGCCATACAACAACAACTCCTCTTTCTTCATGATACGATTACTTAGTTCATCGGCGGACATATGTCAGAAAAGAAGAAAAAATAGCGAAAAACAAAAGAAAAAGTGTCGAATTTTGCAAAGTTCTTCCCGAAACCGATTTCGGATATGTAAATATAGATACATACAAAAAAGCCAGACTCGTCACGCGAGTCTGGCTTTCCGTACGAATGCTGATTATTGACCGAACGCTTGCGGATTTTCACGCCATGCTTTCAATGCTGCGATGTCATCGGACTGTACTTTGCCGATCTCGGCTGCAACGTCAATGAGCGCCGTATAGTTGGATAACGTTTCAAGCGGCACGCCTGCTTGCGCGAATGCTTCCGTCGCTTGCGCGAACTGGTACGAGAAAATCGCCAGCACGGCATTCACAGTCGCTCCGGCTTCCTGAACGGCGATAGCGGCTTTAAGCGAGCTGCCGCCCGTCGAGATCAAGTCCTCGATGACGACAACATTTTGACCCGCTTGAATGCGGCCTTCGATTTGATTCTGCTTGCCGTGGCCTTTCGCTTTGTCGCGAATGTATGCCATTGGCAGCCCAAGCTTCTGTGCGACCCAAGCCGCATGTGGAATGCCTGCAGTCGCTGTTCCCGCGATTACCTCAGCATTCGGGTAACGCTCGCGGATCACGGCAGCAAAGCCTTCTGCAATCAGATCGCGAATCGCAGGATAAGTCATCGTCAGGCGATTATCGCAATAGATCGGCGATTTCAAGCCCGAAGTCCAAGTGAATGGCTCGTTGGGGCGAAGCGCAACCGCTTCAATTTCTAATAAGCTTTTGGCAATTTCACGCGGCAATTGTTCGACGGATACCGTTGTCATACACTCATCATCTCCTCAATAATCGTTTCGAGCGCGGCACGCGGGCTTGGCGCTGCAGTAATCGGCCGGCCAATTACCATAAAATCCGTTCCTGCCTGAATCGCCTGCGAAGGCGTCATGATACGAGATTGATCGCCGATATCTGCTCCTGCTGGCCGAATGCCTGGCGTGACCGTTTGGAACGATTGTCCGCATGCTTCTTTGATCGCTTGCACCTCTTGTGGCGATGCCACCACGCCTTGAAGGCCTGCTTCGCGCGCAAGTCTTGCATAACGAAGAACAGCCTGATCAATCGGCCCAGCGATGCCAATCTCTTCGTTCAGCACCGCCTGGCTTGTGCTAGTAAGCTGCGTTACGGCGATAACGGTTGGACGTTTAGCGCCGGCAGCACCTGCAAGCGCAGCTTCTACGCCTTCCATTGCTGCTTCCATCATCGCTTTACCGCCAGCGGCATGTACGTTGAACATGTCGACACCAAGCTTCGTAATGCTGTTGGCGCCGCCTTTGACCGTATTCGGAATGTCATGCATCTTCAGATCGAGGAACACATGATAGCCCCGTTCCTTCAGCCCTTGGACAAAAGCTGGTCCAGCTGCAAAGTACAGCTGCATCCCCACTTTCATATAACAAGGGATTCCGTTCAGCTCCTGCAGCAAACGCTCTGCTGCTTCGGCGTTTGGATAATCAAGAGCGACCATGACGCGCCCTGCTGCTTGCTCCATCGTTAAGCCCATCGTTCATTCCCCTCTCCGTTGCTTCGCTAATCCTGGCCATACCCGGACATGGAAGGCGGCCACGCGCCGTACATTCCTGCTCCGTCTGGAAGCAAGGCTGTACGGCCGTTGGCCGCTTCTATTAGCTATTATTTGAACACTGGCATCGAACGCGAGGAGAAGTTGAGCGTCTCGAGCATGCGGAGCAATGCGCGAACCGTATCCAGCGAAGTCAAGCAGACTGCGCCATTCTCAACTGCTTCACGACGGATACGGAATCCGTCACGCTCAGGCGTTTTGCCCTTCGTCAGCGTGTTCACTACGAAGTTCGCTTGACCCGTACGGATCAGATCGAGGATGTTCGGCGCGCCTTCGCTCAGCTTGTTCACGCGAGTGACGCGCAAGCCAGCATCTTCAAGCGCAGTTGCCGTGCCGCCCGTAGCAATCAGCTTGTAGCCGAGCGCTGCAAAGCCTTTCATCAGATCAACTGCATCTTCTTTATCTTTGTCCGCAACTGTAACCACGATTGCACCAGTTGTCGGGATTTTCATGCCAGCGCCGATCAGACCTTTGTACAATGCTTTCTCGTATTGCACGTCGCGGCCCATAACTTCACCCGTCGATTTCATCTCTGGCGTCAGCGTAGGGTCAACGCGGCGGAGCTTCGCGAAGGAGAACACTGGCACTTTGACCGAGACGAATTCGTCTTCTGGCCACAGGCCGTCTGTGTAGCCCAGCTCAGCAAGCTTCGTGCCGAGAATGGCTTTCGTCGCCAGGTTCGCCATTGGCAGGTTCGTTACTTTGCTCAAGAACGGAACCGTACGCGAGGAGCGCGGGTTAACTTCGATGACGTAAACTTTTTCTTCATGGATGACGAACTGGATGTTTACGAGACCGATAACTTGCAGTTCCTTCGCAATCTTGATCGTAATGTCGATGATTTGTTGCTTGATATCATCGGACAGCGATTGTGGCGGATACACCGCGATCGAGTCGCCGGAGTGAACGCCAGCGCGCTCGACATGCTCCATGATACCTGGGATCAGAACCGTCTCGCCGTCGCAGATCGCGTCAACTTCCGCTTCTTTGCCCAGCATGTAGCGGTCGATAAGAACCGGATGCTCAGGGTTGATTTTGACTGCTTCCTTCATATAGAGAAGCAATTCCGTGTCAGAGTATACGATTTCCATCGCGCGTCCGCCGAGTACGTACGAAGGGCGAACCAGCACCGGATAGCCAAGGCCTTGAGCAACCGCTACAGCCTCGTCTACATTCGTTACCGTGCTGCCTTCCGGTTGTGCAATGTTCAGCTTGCGAAGCATCGCTTCGAATTTCTTGCGGTCTTCCGCTGCATCGATGCTCTCAAGGCTCGAGCCGAGAATGCGCACGCCTGCTTTAGCCAGTGGAGCTGCAAGGTTAATTGCCGTTTGGCCGCCGAACTGCACGATTACGCCGATTGGCTGCTCTTGCTCGATAACGTTCATAACATCCTCGAAGAAGAGCGGTTCGAAGTACAGGCGGTCAGAAGTCGAGAAGTCTGTCGAGACCGTCTCTGGGTTGTTGTTGATAATAACCGCTTCATAACCTGCTTTCTGGATTGCCCAGACAGCGTGTACGGTCGAGTAGTCGAACTCAATGCCTTGGCCGATCCGGATTGGGCCCGAGCCAAGCACGAGCACTTTTTGTTTGCTCGTTTCGATAACTTCGTTTTCCGTTTCATAAGTCGAGTAGTAGTATGGCGTCGTTGCTTCGAACTCAGCCGCACACGTATCAACCATTTTATATACTGGCTTCAGGCCTTGCTCTACGCGCAGCGCACGAATTTCATCTTCATGCGTATGCGATTTTGCAGCGCCTTCGCGACGCAGTTCTGCGATCGAACGGTCGGAGAAGCCTTTGCGTTTTGCTTCGTACAGCGTTTCGCGGGACAGTGTCGCTTCCTTGCGAATGCGGTCTTCGAATGCGATCAGGCTTTCGATTTTGTCAAGGAACCACCAGTCGACTTTAGTCAGATCTTGAATGTCGAGCAGCTTCCAGCCGCGGCGGAACGCTTCTGCGATCAAGAACATGCGCTCGTCGTCCGGTTTAACCAGGCGAGCCGTCAGCGTCTCGTCGTCAAGCGACGAAGCTTCCTTCAGGTGCAGGCGGTGTACGCCGATTTCAAGCGAGCGAACCGCTTTATGAATCGACTCTTCGAAAGTACGGCCGATCGCCATGACTTCGCCAGTCGCTTTCATTTGCGTTCCGAGCTTACGGTTAGCCGACGTGAATTTATCGAACGGCCAACGCGGGATTTTCGATACGATGTAGTCGAGCGTAGGCTCGAAGCAAGCGTATGTTTGGCCCGTAACCGGGTTTACGATTTCGTCCAGCGTGTAGCCTGCTGCGATTTTCGCTGCCATCTTCGCAATCGGGTAGCCCGTTGCTTTGGAAGCCAGTGCCGACGAGCGGCTTACGCGCGGGTTAACTTCGATTACGTAGTATTGATAGCTGTGAGGATCAAGCGCGAACTGTACGTTACAGCCGCCTTCGATGCTCAGCGCACGAATGATTTTGAGCGATGCCGAACGGAGCATTTGGTACTCGCGGTCCGACAGCGTTTGGCTTGGCGCTACGACGATCGAATCGCCTGTGTGCACGCCTACCGGGTCGAAGTTTTCCATGTTGCAGACAACGATACAGTTATCGTTCGCATCACGCATAACCTCATATTCAACTTCCTTCATGCCAGCGATCGATTTCTCGATCAAGCATTGGTTGATTGGGCTGTAACGAATACCCGAAGCAACCGTCTCCAGAAGCTCTTCTTCATTGGCGCAAATGCCGCCGCCCGTGCCGCCGAGCGTATAAGCTGGGCGAACGATGATTGGATAGCCAATCTCATTGGCGAAGTCAACCGCTTCTTCAACCGTCGTGACGATTACGGATTCTGGAACCGGCTGTTCCAGCTCGCGCATCAGCTCACGGAACAGGTCGCGGTCCTCCGCGCGCTCGATCGCATCAAGCTGCGTACCGAGCAGCTTCACGTTCTCGCGCTCGAGAACGCCTGCGCGTGCAAGCTCAACCGCCATGTTGAGGCCAGTTTGGCCGCCAAGCGTCGGGAGCAAGCCGTCCGGCTTCTCTTGACGAATGATTTGCGATACGAATTCAAGCGTGATTGGCTCGATGTATACTTTGTGCGCCATGTTCGTATCCGTCATGATCGTTGCTGGGTTGCTGTTGATGAGGACGACTTCAAAGCCCTCTTCCATCAGTGCTTGGCAAGCCTGCGTGCCAGCGTAGTCGAATTCAGCTGCTTGTCCGATAACGATCGGACCGGAGCCGATCACGAGAATTTTTTTGAGTTCATTATTTTTGGGCATACTGCAGCTCTCCCTTCAACGTCTCCTGCAGCCGTGTTTGAAGCGGCTTCAATGGGTTGTTCTTCTTGTGGTCGCGAATCATGTCCAGGAATTGGTCGAACAGGTAGCTCGAATCGTGAGGACCCGGCGCAGCTTCTGGATGATATTGTACAGTGAATACTGGGTGTTTCTTATGTTTAAGACCTTCGATCGAGCCATCATTGTTGTTGATGTGCGTCACTTCAAGGTCCGTGCCAGCGATCGAATCTTCCAGTACCGTGTAGCCATGGTTCTGGGATGTAATGTAGCAGCGGTTTGTTGCCAGCTCCTTCACCGGGTGGTTGCCGCCGCGATGTCCGAATTTCAGGCGAGTCGTGTCAGCGCCGCTTGCCAGAGCAAACAATTGATGACCAAGGCAGATGCCGAAAATCGGGAATTCGCCAATCAGCTGTTTAACCGTCTCAACTGCATATGGAACATCCTTCGGATCCCCAGGGCCGTTGGACAACTGAATGCCGTCCGGGTTCAGGCGACGGATTTGGTCAGCAGTCGTGTCATGCGGAACGACGATGACGTCGCAGCCGCGCTTCGACAGCTCTTTTACGATACCGCTTTTCGCGCCGAAGTCGATCAGCACGACGCGCTCTTTGTTGCCTGGAGCCGAGAAAATGTTCTTCGTCGATGTGCGCGCCACTTGATCATGCAGCAATTGTGCCACGCCAAGGCGCTCTTGCAGCTCCTCGATGCGTTCGCTGCCAGTCGTCAGAAGGCCTTTCATCGTACCGAAGTTGCGAAGCTTACGAGTCAGCATACGCGTATCGATGTCGCTGATGCCTGTAATGCCGTATTCCTTCAACAGACGGTCCAGCGAATACTCGCCGCGCCAGTTGCTTGGCACCGGCTCATGACGGCGTACGACGAAGCCGTGAATGTAAGGACGAACTGCTTCAAAGTCATCGCGCGTGATGCCGTAGTTGCCGATGAGCGGGTAGGTCATCGTTACGATTTGACCGCAGTAGGATGGGTCGGAGAGTACCTCTTGATAACCTGTAATCCCTGTATTAAATACGACTTCGCCAGTCGATTGGCCCTCAGCGCCGAAGGCGAGTCCTGTAAATAGCGTTCCGTCTTCCAACAACAATCTCGCTTGCATCCGTATCACTCCTCAGAAGTTCTGAATCTTAATGAAATAACTGCGATTGCTTATAATGGTCATGCTTTGATTCGGGTTAAACGTTCGTTCGGGAGCTGCTTCGCTTACGCTTTTGTCCACACGAGCTTGCCGTTAACGACCGTTGCCGTTGGCCAGCCGTACAGCTTCCAACCTCCGAATGGCGTATTGTTGCTCTTCGAAGCGAATGTCTCCGGACGAACTTCGCGTTCATTCTCCAGATCGACAATCGTCAAGTCTGCTGGCGCGCCAACTTCCAAGCGGCCGGTCGGCAGGTTGAACACCCGAGCTGGATCAGACGTCATACGCTTCAGAAGGAAGCCAAGCGTCCACTGGCCTGTGCGAACAAACTTCGTATACAGCAGCGGGAACGCTGTTTCGAAACCTACGATACCGAATGGCGCGAGCTGCGGCCCGCGTGCTTTCTCTTCTGCACTGTGCGGCGCATGGTCGGTTACGACGATGTCGATCGTTCCGTCCTCGAGACCTTCGATAACCGCTTGAACGTCGCGCGGCGTACGCAGCGGCGGGTTCATTTTCCAGTTCGCGTCATCGAGGCCCGGAATATCTTCGTCCGACAGCACTAAGTGATGCGGGCAAACCTCGGCAGTAATGCTGACCCCGATCGACTTAGCCAAGCGAATCAGGCGAACCGATTGCTCTGTGCTGACATGGCATACGTGATAATGAACGCCCGTTGCTTCTGCAAGCAGCGCATCGCGGCCTACATGGATGGCTTCCGACTCGTTCGGAATGCCTTTGAGCCCATGCTTCTTCGCGAAGTTGCCTTCCGAAGCCCAAGCGCCTTCAACCAGCGAATCGTCCTCGCAGTGCGCGATAACCGGCATATCGAGCGATTTAGCCAGCGCCATTGCGTTTTTCATCATTTGCGCGTTCTGAACGCCGACGCCGTCATCGGTGAACCCGATCGCGCCCGCTTCTTTCAATGCTGCAAAGTCAGTCAACTCGCGGCCGAGCTCGTTTTTCGTAATCGCCGCATACGGCAGTACGCGTACGATGCCTTCATTAGCTGCTTTGTCGAGAATGTACTTTACTGTCTCGGCTGTGTCCGTAACCGGACGCGTGTTCGGCATGCATGCGATTGTCGTAAAACCGCCTGCTGCTGCCGAGCGAGTACCTGTTGCAATGTCTTCTTTATATTCAAAGCCTGGATCGCGAAGATGGACGTGCATATCGATGAAGCCCGCGCTCACAAGCTTGCCTGCTGCATCAATGACTTCGCTGCCTGCTGTATCCGGCTGCTGGGAGCCGTCCACGATTTCTGCGATGTTGCCGCCTTCCGTGCGCACATGCTGCTTTACCAGCGTGCCCGCTTCTTCGTTCCAAACGAGGCCATTCAGAATCCATACTGACATTGTTGCGAATCTCCCTTCGTCGTTGCCGAATGTTCTTGCTGATCTTGATTATGTCGTTTGTCCGTTAGCTCATTGCTCGTTCCATAACCGCCATTCGAATCGGTACGCCGTTCGCCATCTGCGGGAAGATGCGGGACTTCTCATGCTCCACGAGGTCGCTGTCGATCTCAACATCCCGATTAACGGGAGCCGGGTGCATAATGATCGCGTTCGACTGCATGCGTTCTGCACGTTCAACCGTCAGTCCGTAGCTTTCGCGGTAGAGCGCTGCCGATTTCATCATTCCTGTAGCATGCCGCTCCAGCTGTACGCGAAGCATCATGACAACATCTGCCTTCACTGCCTCGTCCATGGAGATGTAAGGCGCGTCCAGTTCAGGTGCTTGCATCTCGGCTGGCGCACAGAATTTCACGTCTGCGCCAAGCTTGCGAAGCGCCCACAGGTTGGAACGTGCTACACGGCTGTGCAGAATGTCGCCAATGATCGAAACCGACAAACCTTTCAGGTGGCCAAAATGCTTGCGCATCGTGAACAAGTCCAGAAGCGCTTGCGTTGGGTGCTCATTGTTTCCGTCCCCTGCATTAATGAGCGGCACCTTCACCTTCGAAGCAATCTCTGCCAGCATGCCGATCGGCTTCAATCGGATGACGCCTGCATCGATGCCCATCGACTCGAGCGTCCGTACCGTGTCGTAGATGGATTCGCCTTTCTCTACGCTGGAGGCTGCCGCTGCAAAGTTCATCACTTCCGCGCCAAGCCGCTTCTCCGCCATTTCGAACGAGAAGCGCGTACGCGTGCTGTTCTCGAAAAACATGTTCGCAACAAACTTTCCTTGCAGGACTGGCGTAAGCTTCTCCGCTTGTCCTTCCCAATAAGCCGCTCGATCGAGAATCGATTCGATTTCCGCCGCGTCGAGATCTTTCAATCCGAGTAAGCTGCGTTGCTTCAATGCCGTTGTCATCATCCGGCTTGCCCCCTTATTATTGCATGTTTACAAGTCGCTTAGGCTGCTGCCGTAATTAATGGATGATCGTCACTTTATCGTCGCCATCCACTTCGGACAGCGAAACATCAATTTGCTCCTGCTTAGAGGTTGGCACATTCTTCCCGACATAATCCGGTCGAATCGGCAGTTCGCGATGCCCGCGATCGACGAGTACGGCAAGTTGAATGATTTCCGGTCTCCCACGGTCCATGACAGCGTCCATTGCTGCTCGAATGGTTCTGCCCGTGTACAAGACGTCATCGAACAAAATAATTCGGCGCCCTTCGACGTTGAGGTGATTGCATTCCTGCTTGGCAGCTGCCGTTTCGTTGCGTGCCTGGCTTGAAGCGTTCGATCTGCGGTCATCCCGATAAGCGGTAATGTCCAGATCCGTTACTTCCACCGGCTTTCCCTCAATCTCTTCGATCAAAGCCGCAAGACGTTCAGCCAAGTAAATGCCTCTCGTCCGAATCCCGACCAGCATGCAATTGTCGATCCCTTTGTTCTTCTCGACAATCTCATGGGCGATTCGCGTTAATGCGCGCCGTATCGCTGTTTCATCCATCAAAATCCGCTGTTCGGCCATCATGGAAACCGTTTCCCCCTCTCATACCGCATCAGACGACATCGTTCGTCTTTATCGTATGTTTTTACAGGTGAGCGCATAAAAAAGCTCCTTGCCTGTTGGGCAAGGAGTTAGCTGATAACCCAGTGGCTCCGTCAGCGAAGACAAGCCATCCGCAACCCAAACTCCGTACTAAGGAATTGGCATATGCAGACACCCTGTCTTGCCGGCTGCGGGCCGACTGAGACTTCATGTTATCACGCTACCTTGCCAGCCTCACAGGGCTGATTTAAAGGTACTGCTGTATCAAAGGAATTATCCCATGTTCGACACGAGATGTCAATACCTGCAGCCCCTTCCGCCACGCGAATCGCCCGCTTTTTCTATATCGTTACTATTGATGATTCGGCATGTTTTTAACCGGAATGGAATTAGCCAATATGGCGCTGCCAATACGCATTTTCCCACATGAAATCGACGAAAAAACCGCCCTCCGTAATGGAGAGCGGTTTAACATACATCGGAGATCTATTACAAAGACATGTTGCGAATACGCTCGACTGCCTTTTCCGTGTTTTCGCGCGTGCCGAATGCCGTCAGGCGGAAGTAGCCTTGGCCGCTTTGGCCAAATCCTACGCCAGGCGTGCCGACAATGTTTGCTTCGGAAAGCAATTTATCGAAGAATGCCCATGAATCCATGCCGTTTGGCGTTTTCAGCCAGATGTAAGGCGCGTTAACGCCGCCGAATACTTCAATGCCGATCGAAGCCAAACCGTCGCGAATGATACGAGCATTCGTCATGTAGAAATCAACAAGCGCTTTGATTTGCTCTTTGCCTTCTGGCGAGTAAACTGCCGCAGCGCCGCGTTGCGTTACATACGATACGCCGTTGAATTTCGTCGTGTGGCGACGATTCCACAAATCGTTAACGAGCAGCTCTTTGCCGTCTTTATCGAAGCCTTTGAGCTCGCGAGGCACAACTGTATAAGCACAGCGAACGCCTGTGAAGCCAGCTGTTTTGGAGAAGCTGCGGAACTCGATAGCGACTTCCTTCGCCCCTTCGATCTCATAGATGCTGCGTGGAACGTCCGATTCTGTGATGAACGCCTCATAAGCCGAGTCATACAAAATAATGCAATTGTTTTCTTTCGCGTAGTCTACCCATTTTTTAAGCTCTGCTTTCGAAAGCGTCATGCCCGTCGGATTGTTCGGGTAGCACAGGTAGATAATATCAACCTTACGCTTTGGCAAGCTCGGTTTGAAGTTGTTCTCGGCTGTGCAGTCGAGGTACTCGATGTTCTCATAACGGTTCGTCTCGCTGTTGAACTTACCGGAGCGGCCAGCCATGACATTCGTATCGACATAAACCGGATATACCGGGTCTTGTACAGCTACAATGCTATCTTGGCTGAAAATCTCTTGAATGTTGCCTACGTCGCATTTGGATCCGTCGCTGAGGAATACCTCGTTCGATTGGATGTCAATGCCGCGCGCTTTGTAATCATTCTCGATAATGGCTTGAATCAGGAAGTCATAGCCTTGCTCCGGGCCGTAACCGCGGAACGTCTCCGGTTGAGCAAGCTCGTCCACTGCAGCATGCATCGCTTTAACGATCGCTTCTGGAAGGCCGCGCGTTACGTCGCCGATTCCTAGGCTAATAATTTCAGCGTTAGGATTCTCTTGCACAAATTTGGTACGGCGTTTAGCAATTTCGGAGAACAAATAGCTGCCTTGAAGCTCCGAGTAGTATGGATTCATTTGCGTCATTACGATAATCACCTTTCCGTGAAAGCTACTGGAGCAAGCTCCACCAGCCTATTGATAGTAATGTATTCAGCATATCGTATGGCGTACCAACACATAAATATACGAATACGCAAAAAATTTGTACTTTTACGTTACTATCGTTGACGGAGGCTGTGCAGAACGTTTTCCATATCTTCCGGAATTGGCGCTTCGAATTCCAAATATTCATTCGTTCGCGGGTGGTTAAACCCGAGAATAGCGGCATGCAGCGCTTGTCCGTTCAATGCAACTGTTTTGCTTCTGCCATACATCGGATCACCCGCTAACGGATGACCAATATACTTCATGTGTACGCGAATTTGATGCGTTCTTCCTGTTTCAAGCTGCAATTCCAGTACCGTATAGTCATCCAACCGCTCGATTACAGAAAAATGCGTAACCGCATGCTTGCTGTTTTTATCGGTGACGGCAAACATTTTTCGATCACGAGAATCGCGGCCAATTGGCGCGTCAACCGTTCCGCGGTCATGCGGCAAGTTGCCATGGACCAATGCGATATATTTGCGCGTTACCGTATGCTCCTTCAGCTGTGCGGATAAGGAGGCATGCGCAGCGTCATTCTTAGCGGCCATTAACAGCCCCGACGTGTCCTTATCGATTCGATGGACGATGCCTGGACGAATCGAGCCATTGATGCCGGACAGATCCTGGCAATGATACATAAGCGCATTTACGACAGTGCCTGAGTGATGTCCCGGCGCAGGGTGAACAACAAGCCCTCGCTGTTTGTTGATGACGATGACATCTTCATCCTCGTACACAATGTTAAGCGGGATTGGCTCTGCAATAATTTCTGCCGGCTCCGGCTCCGGCACTTCAACGGTGATGACGTCCCCCGCTTCAAGCCGATGCTTCGCCTTTGCCTCTGTTCCATTCACAAGCACCGCTCCGGATTTAATCCACTCTTGAATTTGGGTGCGCGAAACGGCGGAATCAGCGAACGATTCCGTGACGTATTTATCAAGACGCTCGCCAGCTTCATCTACCTCGACTACCCATTCCAGCGAGGCGTTGTCCTCTTCATTTTCCATGATGTACTCAACTTCTGTTGATTCGTTCAAATCCGTCATTATTCTATTCTTTCCTTCCGATCTGAATCTGGACCAGCCGCGAGGCTGCTCGATAGCTGTGCTGCTTTCTCTTCACGTGCACCAATAAATGCATCAAGTAAAATTAAACCGACGCCAATGCAAATCCCCATGTCTGCAACGTTAAATATTGGGAACGTATAGCTTCCAAAATTAAATTGCAAAAAATCGACAACCTCGCCCGTGCGAGCACGATCGCTGAAGTTGCCTAACGCCCCGCCAAGCACCATTCCGAGTCCGGTTAACAAAATCGCCCTGCCCGATTTTCTCATTTTGGCCATATACCATATGAGACCTGTCGTAACGATGACTGTAACGATTAGGAAAAAGACCCGTTGATCCTCAAGCAAGCTGAAGGCCGCGCCTGTATTCCGATAAGACGTAATCAAGAAAAAATCGCCTATTACGCTTATTTGTTCATTCATGTTCAGCTCTTTGACAATGATTCTTTTGGTTGCCATATCCGCAAAAAACACTACCGCACTAAGTACAAAATAAAACCATAATCGCATCGATCTCATGGATTCCCTGATTCCCCCTTATTGACAGTCTAGCTTATTGTATCACAAACGTTGAATAAGCGACCACAGACCGACCTGCGTGCCATTGTGGCGTGACAAGTTCCCCCAAAACAGGAGGAAATCCTCCGTGCTTGCAGCTGTTAAAACAACCGTCCTCGGTTCAACCTATAGGTATTGCAGATAAAAGGATGGTGCTGAACTTGACGCCGCTAACACCGCAGCAGGTAAGCCATTACCGCAAGACGCTGATCGATATGAAGCAGGGAATCGAGCAAGCGCAGCAAGAAAACGAGCATAACGGGCTTGCTTTCTCTCTAAAAGATGAAACCGGCGAGCTTTCTCCTATCGACAATCACCCCGGTGACATGGGAACTGAAATGTTCGAGCGAAGCAAGGACATGGCGCTGCATGAGCAGCAAGATTTGCATCTCGAACGGATCGATACGGCGCTCAAAGCGATCGACGAGGGCAAATACGGCGTATGTCAAGCTTGCGGCCAACCGATCCCGACGGACCGGCTTGATGCCCTGCCTGAATCCACCTATTGCATTGATCACGCGCCAAGGCAGCATTTGACCAACCAACGGCCTGTAGAGGAGGACTTCCTGAAGCCTGCATTTGGCCGCAGCAACCGCGACGACGATGAAGGGTATAACGGCTTCGATGGCGAAGACGCTTGGCAGATTGTTGAGCATTGGGGCAATTCCAATTCCCCCGCGATGTCTGACAATCGAGACGTTGACTCCTACAATGAAATGTTCTCCGAAGCGGATGAAAATGACGGTTTCGTCGAGCCGCTCGAAAGCTTCCTTGCAACAGATATTACAGGACGCGTCGTATCCGTCGTCCGCAATCGCCAATACCACGAATATTTATCGCATGGCGAGGGCGATCATGAGCTGGAAACGCAGTCCGCCCTTGATGATGATGATGGGAATTCACAGTCTTTGTTCTAATAAGCTTTGCCCTCCAGCTGCGCTTGTACCACTCGGACGAGGTCAGCGACGTAATCGCCAATAATGGGCAAATTCAGAGCGCCGAGCAATCGCAGCACATACAGGATGGTCGCGGCGAAAACGGTAAAGCCCAAAGCGATGCCGACGCCGCGCGCCGTCCCGGAGACGAAATTGCGCCAAATGAGCTTGAGCGGTCGATTAAGCAGCGCCACGTACTCCGCCATTTGCGTCCGCTCCATATCCGCTGCAACCTTCTGAAGCTGTTTATCGACCGCATTCAAGGAATACCGCAGCGCTGTCATATTCTCTTGGGACTCCTCAGGCTCCGACGCTGCGCCATACTCCTTTATTCCTCGCTCATCCATATTAGAGGCACACCCTTCTACATCCGATTATCAACAAAAAAACGAGCTTCGATGCGGCAAGCACATCGAAATTACGCTCGTTTTTTCATTTCGTTTGTATTAGATTGTCCTTAATCGCGAATTTGAATTCCGATCGTCTTGCCGCCAAGCTCAACGCGTTCCATGCCCTCTGCAGCTTCGAACGAAACCGTGCTCAGCAGCACGTTGTCACGCAGCACGTTGTCGAACGACTGCAGCGCTGCTTGGAGTTTCGCATCCACATCCAACACAAGATCGATCCGTTTCTCGATCGGCAAATCAAGCTTTTTGCGCGTATCCTGCACGGCACGAATCACTTCGCGCACCCAGCCTTCTTGCTCAAGCTCCGGCGTAATGTCCGTATTGAGCGCAATCGTGAGCGAGTAGCCCGACGCTGAAGCGAAGCCCTCTTTCGCTTGCTTCTCCACGAGCAGCTCATCGATCGTAATTACGATCGCCTCGCCTTCTGGCGTCGTAAAGGTCAATTCCCCGCTTTGAACCGCGGCACGCGTTTGATCCGCAGTCAGGCTTTTGAGATAGCCTTGGATTGGTCCGACGTTTTTGCCGAACTTCTTGCCTGCTACCTTCAGGTTGAGCTTGAAGGTGAAATCCACGAAGCCGCTGTCGCTATTTTCAATCACGATGGCTTTCACGTTAATCTCTTCTTTGATGATATCCTCGTACGCCGCAACATCAAAGTCACGATCCAACGATACGATCAAGTCCGACAAAGGCTGGCGCGTCTTGATGCCCGTTTCGTTGCGCACGTTGCGCGCCAGCTCAACGATTTGGCGAGCCGTCTCCATATCGCGCTCCAGCTGCTCGTCAATATGCGCTTCGTTCACTGTCGGATAATCCGCCAGATGCACGCTGCCCTCGCCGCCAAGGTTGCCATACACATCCTCGGCCACGAGCGGCGCATAAGGCGCGATTAAGCGCGAGAGCGTCAGCAGCACGTGCTGCAACGTACCGTAAGCGGCCAGCTTATCCGCTGTCAGTCCGCTGCCCCAGAACCGATCGCGCGAACGGCGAATGTACCAGTTGCTAAGCTCATCGACGAATGTCTCGATCAATTTAGCCGGATTCAGGAAGTCGTTGACCTCAAGCCCTTTGGACACTTGCGCAATCAAGCTGTTCAAGCGGGATACGATCCAACGGTCCAGCTTCGCTTCCGAAGGCTGATACGTATGCTCGCTTGGCTTGTAGCCATCAATCGAAGCATACAACGCGAAGAATGCATGCGTGTTGACGATCGTATCGATGACCTTCGACTTCGCTTCCCCTACGATGCCGCGCGAGAATCGTTTGCTGTTCCACGGCGCGCTGTCCGCAAGCAAAGCCCAACGGAATGCGTCAGTGCCGAACTCGTTGATGATTTCCCACGGGTCGATAACGTTGCCCTTGGACTTCGACATCTTCTGGCCATTCTCATCGAGAATATGTCCCGTCGAAATAACCGCTTTGTACGGCGCCTTGCCGTTAAACAGCGTCGATACGGCCAGCAGGCTGAAGAACCAGCCGCGCGTCTGGTCAATGCCTTCGCAAATAATATCCGCTGGATATTGATCGGCGAATTTCTCTTGGTCGCCGAACGGATAATGCTGCTGTGCGAACGGCATCGAACCGCTGTCGAACCAAACGTCGATGACTTCCGATGTGCGCGTCATCACGGCGCCTTCAGCGAACGGCGATTTCAGCTTGATTTCGTCAACGTAAGGCTTATGCAGCTCAATATCTTCCGGCACAAAATCTACCGCGCGTGCGCGGAGATCCGCAATGCTGCTCGGCGCGTATTGCTTGCCTGTCGCTTCGCAAATCCAAACGTTAAGCGGCGTACCCCAGTAACGATTGCGGCTAATGTTCCAATCGACGAGATCTTCCAGGAACTTGCCGAAGCGGCCTTCCCGAATATGGCCCGGATACCATTCTACGCCGTTGTTGTTGGCGATCAGCTGATCCTTGATTTTCGTCGTTTCGATGAACCAGCTCTCCGTTGCGTAATAGAGCAGCGGCGATTTGCAGCGCCAGCAGAACGGATAGCTATGCTCGTATTTTTCTTTGCTGAACAGCAGTCCGCGCTCGCTCAGCATTTTGACGATATCGATGTCGCAATCCTTGACGAAACGCCCTGCCAGATCGGTCACTTCATCGATGTAGCGCCCTGCGCCGTTCACAACGCTCAGCATGCTGATGTCGTTAGCGCGTGCAGCTTTGTAGTCATCGTCGCCATGAGCAGGCGCGATATGAACGATACCGGTACCGCTCGTATCGCTTACGAATTCGGCGCCAATGACAACATGGCCTTTCTCCACCGGTACATAACGGAATGGAGGCTCGTAGCTTAAGCCGACCAGCTCAGCGCCTTGCACTTCCGCTACAATCTCATAAGCGCTGTCCTTGAACACGGATTCCACCAGGTTTTTCGCAACGATGTACGTCTCCTCGTCCCGCTTCACTTTGGCATACGTCAGCGTCGGGTTAACTGCAAGCGCAACGTTCGCTGGCAGTGTCCAAGGCGTCGTCGTCCAAGCGAGCACATACTCGTTCGATGCTGCGAGCTTGAATTTCACTGTCGCGCTAAGATCCTTCACGTCCTCATAGCCTTGCGCCACTTCATGCGAGCTAAGCGTCGTCTGGCAGCAAGGGCAATAAGGGCTGACGCGGTGGCCACGGTACAGCAGGCCTTTGCTATGGATCGTGGACAAAATATGCCACACGCTCTCGATATATTCATTCTGCAGCGTGATGTATGGGTTATCCATGTCGGTCCAATAAGCGATGCCTTCCGTCAGTTCACGCCATTGCTTCTCATATTCAAATACGCTGTCTTTGCATTTCTTCACGAAAGCTTCGATGCCGTATTTCTCGATCTCTTGCTTGCCCGAAATTCCGAGCTGCTTCTCAACGCCGAGCTCGACTGGCAATCCATGTGTATCCCAGCCTGCTTTGCGCACGACGCGGTAGCCCGACATCGTCTTATAGCGGCAAATAAAATCTTTAATGACACGGCCAAGCACGTGCCCGATATGCGGCGCGCCATTCGCTGTCGGCGGTCCTTCATAAAATACGAAATTCGGTTTGCCTTCCCGATTGTCGATCGATTTCTTGAACGTATCGTCTTTCTTCCATTGCTCGAGGATGCGAAGCTCGCGGCTCCGCGCCTTCTCCTTGACATCTACGCGTTGCATATCATTACCCCTTCCAAATATCCAGTACGTTGCTATTGTTCAAATAAACACAAAAAAGACTCGCCCCATAAGGGACGAGTCGTGCTCGCGTTACCACCCTTGTTCTATCCGCACACCTTCAACCATACGGTCGACTCATCGGCAATCGCCATGGTGTACCAATAGCACCTTCATCACGATCAACTCCGTAATAGAGAGTCTAATCGCGTTCCCGGTAACGGGGGACGTCCGTCAACGCTTACTGGCATAAGGCTGGTCGCCTGTGCGTGTTCTGCGCTGCTTCTCGGAGAGGATATTCCAAAACGAATCGGACGCTGGCTTTCAGCAAATGCCAGCTCTCTGAGGAACGATATCGCGATGTACTTGTTCTCGTCAACGAAGTTATTATAACTAGTTATAGCCGAACCTGCCACAATTGTCAAATGAGCAAACGCCTATTCGAAGCTGCTCTTTTGAAGTGTTTCAGTTGCTGCTGCTGCGCTCGAATCCAGCGCCTCCCAGCCATCCTGGCTGAGCAGTTCCAGTTGAGCCTCAACGAGCGTGCGGAAGCGTGCGCGGTAGATCGAAGCTTGTTTCTTAAGCTCTTCGACTTCCAGCGCCACTCTGCGCGACTTCGACAACGATTCGTTAATGATGCGGTCAGCGTTCTTCTCCGCTTCCTTCACGATCAATTGCGCTTCTTTCTTCGCGTTGTGCTTCACTTCATCCGCCGCTTCTTGCGCAACGATAATCGTTTTGCTAAGCGTTTCCTCAATGTTCGAGAAATGGTTCAATTTCTCTTGCAGGCTTAACAACTGATTTTGCATTTCTTTATTTTCGCGAATCAGTGTCTCGTAATCTTTAATGACTTGATCCAGAAATTCGTTGACCTCATCCTCATCGTAACCGCGAAGTCTTCTTCCGAACTCCTTGTTATGTATGTCCAATGGCGTAAGCGGCATTGGCGCACCTCCTATGGATACGGTTCTTTGTTGATAGTATTGGAATGTTTCGACAGAACCGTCCAAAATCCTGCATCACATCAAATATATTTACCGATTGAGACGCGGAATCTGCCTTTTTTCGTCACGCCTTCCACCTCAAGCACCTTGAACCGGCCTAGCCCCTTCATCGAAACGACGTCCCCGGCTTTCAGCAAAGCGGATGGGTTTTCCTCCGCTTTCCAATTAACGCGGCAGCGTCCGGCTCGAATCGGATCTACAATCTTCGCTCGGCTCAATCGATACACATCGCTTGCAACGCCATCGAGCCGTAAAGAAGCTACTGAGAGGCTCATTTCCTCCAGCTTCGACTTTACTACGCGCAGCGCTGACAAGGGGATGAGCTCCGTCAGCACGTGGACGCGATGAACTTGCCTCAGATGAATGTTGACATAATCCGCAATTTCTTCGGTTACCATGCAATGGCAGCCATCCTCATGAACATGAATGTCGCCAATCAATTCCCGTTTGACTCCTAGCCCGAGCAGCGCGCCCAGGTAATCGCCATGATCGAGATCCAAATGGCCTTGCGAATCCGCCGTTACTGCAATCGCTTGGACGCCCATCGGCTCATCATCCAGAACGGCATAATCAGGTGCGATTACAGCGCGTTGGCGCTCCGCTTCCTCATATCCGCCATCGAACCGTATCGCCACCTCCCCGTTCCGAGAAGCAAGTGCGCGAACGATTTCCGCTTGGCGCGGATCCAAATAATCGGTTCTTTTCCACTCATGGCGCTCGGAGCAGCGTTCGATCCACTCCTCCACCTTGACGACAAACGAACGTTCATCCGGATGAAAATGATCATAGATATTTTTCTTCTGGGTCATGCCGTCAATCCTTCATGTTAAATGAATAGGTCAAATACAAACACGATGCCGCGCGCGATGAAGTTCAGCGCAAACAAAGCAATGATCGGCGAAATATCGAGCATCCCGCCAATCGGCGGGATAAATCGCCGAAATATCGAAAGGTATGGGTCCACAAGCTTACCAAGCCATTGTCCGATAAAGCTGTCTCGTGCGTTCGGCATCCATGACAACAGGACATACCCGATTACCATGTAAGAGTAAATTTGTTCCAAATTATAAACATAAGAACTAATCGTCGTTAACAACGCGAGGTCACCTCATTCTTTTGTAATCCTGTTCGTCCACTAGCATCTCAGAAATGGTGCCTTGAATTTCCACATTCTCGGGCGCGCAGAAGAAAATGCCGGGGCCGATCCGATTCATCGTTCCGCTCACCGCATACAACGTACCTAGCAGGAAATCAAAAATCCGTTTGGCAACATCGTTCGGTACCCGCTGCAGGTTGACGACGACACCGCGGCGCGCGCGCAAATGATCGGCGATTTCTTGCGCTTCCTCGAACGAGCGCGGCTCATTCAAGACGACTCGCATGTTCTTCTGCGAATGGATGCTCACAATATTGGATCCTTTGGCTTGTTTACGCGCTTCGAATGGCGAAGTTTCAAATTCTTGCTCCGGCTCGTCTGCAGTCTGCTGGGTGTGAGTCACCTTCTCATGCTCGATAACCTCTTCTTCTTCCTGAAGACCAAAAAAGTTCATAAAGCGATTCATCACGCTCATGCCTCATGCCTCCTCTTTTCCTACTAATATTGTGCCCAATCTTACCCAAGTCGCGCCTTCCTCGATTGCGACTTCAAAATCGTTGGACATTCCCATCGACAGCTCCGTCAAAGGCTCGTCCAAAATGCCTTGCGCGTTCAGCTTGTCCCTTAACAACCGAAGCTCCCGGAACACTGGCCGCGTTTCCTCCGGCTCAGCTTCGAAAGGCGCCATCGTCATCAAGCCGATTGGCTTAATGGAAGGGAACTGCTTCAGCGTTCGAATAAACGACTCCAGCTCCTCCGGCTCCAAGCCTTGCTTGCTGGCTTCGCCAGACACGTTCACCTGAATAAAGCAAGGAACGACCAGTCCAAGCTTATCCGCACGATCCGCGATAGCCTCTACAAGGGAAATCCGATCTAGGGAATGAATGTATGTAAATTTCCCGATGACGTCTTTTGCTTTTTTCGACTGCAGCGACCCGATGTAATGCCACACTGGCTGTTCATTTGCCGGCTGTTCATTGAACGCTTCCCACTTGGGCTTCGCGTTCTGCCACCGGTTTTCCCCCAAATGCAGAACATCATGCGCTACGACATCCCGTACCGTCTCCAGTGACACATACTTCGTTACGGCTACGACGTTAACGTCGCGCCGATCGCGCCCGCTTCGTTCGCACGCTGCTGTAATTCGTTTATCTACTTCTTGTATCCGTTCTGCTAACGTCGACAAGAGGTTCACCTCTTCTCCATGCCTATCCAGCTCGCCATCCGTCCTGTCGATCCGTTCTCCGCGCGATGGGAGAAAAGCAAATCGGTGCGACAGCTGCTACACCATTTGGATAATTCGATATGGATCGGCAAAATTCCTGCTTTTATCATAATGTGTCGGTTGATTTCTTTCAAGTCAAGCATCGCTTTGCCATTATCCTTCTTCCGAACGAGATCAGCCGCTGCAAGCTGTGCTCCGTCCGTGTCGCTCAAGCTTGCGAAGCTGCTGCATAACTGCTCCATCCGTTCGATGACAACCCCGTCCACCTCATAACAGCAGCTGCCGATCGACGGGCCAATCGCGCACCTGATCTGAGCAGGCTCCGAGTCGAACTCGGCATGCATTGCTTCCACTGTTCGTGCTGCTATTTCGGCGGCCGTTCCTTTCCACCCCGCATGCGCAAGCCCGATAGCGCCATGGACGGGATCCCAGAAATACAGGGGCACGCAATCGGCATAAAAAGATGCCAGCAGAACGCCGCGTTCATTCGTAATCAACGCATCGGTATCTTGAAGCGCCGAAGCACGCGAATCGCGCCCCCGTCCAGCATCAGCGGCAGTGACGACATGGACATGATCACCATGCACCTGCTCTGCACAGGTAAAGGCTTCGAACGGCCAGCCCAGCGATTCCGCGAGCCGCTGCCGATTCGCGACGACATCCTCATCACGATCACTGACATGCAACCCCATATTTAAGGAAGCCCAGGGCGCTTGGCTTACGCCGCCAAGACGGGTCGTAAAGCCGGCAGTCAGCCCGCTGTCCCTTGCTGTCCAACTTGATAGCGCGAATGCCGACACGCCGCTCCCAGCAGCTTGATCCCATACAAACGGTTCCATACCCATTCACCTCTTTAATCTGTTCTCGTAAGTTTACCATAGGGGGTGAAGGATGAACATCCAAGGATATCCTGCAATCCAACCGATCTCATAAGGTACTGCCACGCCCGATTAAAAAAAGGCCTCGGCACGCGCAGGGCGGCCGGGGCTGTTAGTTGCGTGCCTGAAGCTCTTCTTCTTCCGCATTTTCCGTACGATATGCCGCCGTCTTCGCTTCATCTAGCCGAACGAGCACGACATCCGCGCCGATTTTGACGATATTCCGCCAAGGGATAACGACATCCGTGCCGCCTCCGAACATCCCGAAAAATCGCGTAAACGTCGGCACGACGATGGAATCAATTCGGCCTGCCCGCAGGTCCAGCTCCAGATCGCTAACTTGGCCGAGCTTCTTCCCGTCCACGATGTTGATTACATCTTTCGTCTGAAAGTCAGATATTTTCAAGCTGCTTCACCGCTTTCTACACCGGATGGAAGACAGGTGCCTATAGGCTTCTGTTATTACTATATGACCAGCCTTGGCAAAATGTCCTGCTTACGCAAAAAAACGGCGCGGTGCGCCGTTTCTTCTCTCTATGGTGTTGCGCGATGTTCGGCATGCCGTCTGCTCGGCGACGCAAGTCGTGCATTCATGTTTTCACATGCTTCTGCATCTGCTGGATCGCCGATTTCTCCAAGCGCGACACCTGCGCCTGCGAGATGCCAATCTCGTCGGCGACCTCCATTTGGGTTTTCCCTTCGAAGAAGCGCATCGACAAAATCATTTTTTCCCGATCATTGAGCTTATGCATCGCTTCACGAAGCGCAATTTCCTCGATCCAGGAAATATCCTTGTTTTTGTCGTCGCTGATCTGATCCATCACATAGATCGGGTCTCCGCCATCATGGTAGATCGGCTCGAAGAGCGATACCGGATCCTGAATGGCATCCAGCGCGAATACAACATCCTCTTTGGGCACGCCTAGCGCTTCGGAAATCTCAAAAATCGTCGGTTCCCGTGAGTTTGCATTCGTCAGGCTGTCACGAACCTGGAGCGCCTTATAAGCGATATCCCGCAAGCTGCGAGATACACGAATCGGATTGTTATCCCTCAGGTAACGGCGGATTTCTCCGATAATCATCGGAACGGCATAGGTGCTGAACTTTACATTTTGGCTAAGGTCGAAATTATCTATCGCCTTCATAAGGCCGATGCAGCCGACCTGGAACAGGTCATCTACATATTCGCCGCGGTTGTTGAACCGCTGGATCACGCTGAGCACGAGCCTCAGATTGCCGTTCACCAATTTCTCTCTTGCTGCCCGCTCATTACGCGTTTGCAGCGCCGTGAATAGCTCGCGCATTTCCGCATTCGTAAGGACGGGCAGTTTCGACGTATCCACACCACAGATCTCGACTTTGTTTCGGGTCAACGTGATTACCTCCCAAGGAGAAACATTAATGTTCATTATCTCCCCGCCCCCCCGAAATATTCCTCCCCGCGACATTGTTCGACATATTATGTGAAAGCGGTTAATCGTAGGCCAGGAAAGGAATGGCAACGTTTTTAATCGGCAAAAAAAAAGTAGCAAGCCCCTGAATGACAGGATGCTTGCTATCTTCTGATTCTTGCAACAGCCATGTTTATGATGCGAGGTTAATGCCTTGGTGGATCTGTAGCTTCTGTAAAGCCTCCTGCTGCTTCGCAGCATTCCCGGATGCTTCAACTTCTCCACGATAGACGACTTTACCTGTCGCGCGATCGATCAGAGCAACGCCGTTTTTGACCGCTTGACTGCCTGATTGACCAGTGCGATACACAACGCTCAAGAGCTTTTCATTCTCGTCTGAAAGATAAACGACTACGGCCCCCCATTCTGAGCCATCGATTTTGAGCGAGCGATCGAGCTTCATGCCATTGGCAAGATCAAACGACTGGTACGTCAGCACACTGTTGCTTGCCTTCACGCAGCTCATGTGGCTGCCGACGGTGTTTGCGAAGGAACATGTCTCATTCGTAAAAGGGAACGGCTCTAGATGCCCGCTCTCCACCTCATACACGTAATAATGCTGGATGACATGCTTTGGCGACTGATTATCAGCTGACGTTTCTTTCATCACGTTTTCGTTGTATACAAAAAGGTAATACGGTTGTTTTCGCGGCGAATTAACTAGTCGATTTATAAGCTGAATATTAGAAGTCATATTCCCAGCCCATTCGGCTGTAATAGTCTGTTCGCTGACGATCGACCGCTTACTGGCATCGATTCGCAGTGTTACAAATTCGCGGGTGTACTCGGTTTGCGCAGTTTTCTTTGTCCTTCCCAACATAACGGCAATTTGCCCGTTCGAAGTACGCTGCACATCCGAAACATCCCAGCCTGTCGTATCTGGACTTGTCGGAAGTTCGACTGTGAACGTATCCGTGTGGTTTGTATCAGGCTGGCCGGTGAATACATCCAACTTCCATGCTCCGTGAAGCATTGGCACTCTTAATGCAACATAAGCAACGGAGTGCTCATCGGCATAAAAATTGCCAGCATTCAACTTCCCACGTGCGAACGCAGCATACTTCGCCTTAAACAACTTCCATTCCTCGCCTTCGTACGGCGAGACAAGCAAGCGTCGCGTAATGTACGGCTGCTTGATCCCATATGTACTGCCATTTGGCGTAATGGTGACTTGATCACGCACATACCTGTTGTAGCTATATGACACACCGGTTTGCTCGGATTGTTCCGCGGTCCCTTCATCTAAATAATTATAGTTGGATACCACCGACAGCTCCGAAACGGCACCTGCATCCCCCTCTATATTAACCAGCTTAAACGAGGGGCGCTTGCTATTATCCCAACCAACGCCATAATATGTGCCAATGCAGGCTATGATCATGCCGGCGAGCAGGAGTGATAGCCCATACTTTTTAACGATCGCCATGAATGCTTGCCCTCCTGATCATACGGTTATTTTTTTGCGAAGCAAGTAGGAACTCCACCAGATCGACAAAGCTGTTACGAGTAATACAATTCCGATCCCCATTGCCAACAGCTCTTTCGGATAGAAACGGCTTGTGCGGTCGATTAACATAACAAATGGGATCGAAAATAGGACAACAATACCCGCCCCATACACAAAGCCAACAACAATGCCAACAATACGATAACTGCGTTCAAGCAGAATAATCGTCGTCAGCACAATAACTGCCGCAATGCCGACGCCGTAGAACAATACAAAATCGACAAATGCAGGCGGTACGAGCATGTTTAGCAGCATATTGCTGGAAATTGCAATATCGAGCGGCACCTTTCTCATTAACACATCCGGTACAAGCTGGTAGAACCACGCCTGCTCAAGCTCGAGCAGCAGCAGCTGTGCCGCCACAAGGCCGAATAGGACCATGAGGAATGAGATTAGCTTGGCAAAATAGATATTCATCCTCGAGGCCGGCAACGATAGAAGCCGAATGATGAAGGGCCTACGGCCCAGCCATTCCCGATACCAGCTAAAAAACAAATAGAGGATCATGAAGGCAGCGCATAACAGCATCGGAGCGATCATCCACATGGACTGTCCCATCACATTCGAATACGTGTTTTCTCCAATAAGCTGAGTAAACTGCTCGAAGCTCGTAATATGCTGCGACTCCATTATTTGCTTAACGCCACTGACATAGTCTTTGGCCTCTATATACACGCCAATGAGCTGAAGCGCTGCCGTTACCGCCAGCATAACAACGAACGGAATCATCAGTCTTTTCAGTTCAAACTGAATGAGTTGTGCTAATCTCATGGTGTCGTATACACCTCCCTCATCACGTCAACGACCGACTTTCCTTCTCTAATCCGAACCTCTTCGCAATCGAACGTCCGCGTCACTTTCCCGTTATCAAGCATGACGACATGGTCCAGCAAATGCTCGACTTCGCGCACCTCGTGCGTGGTGAGAATGACACTGCGTCCTTCAATAAGCTCGCTGGAAAACACCGAAGCAATCTGCTCTCGGCTAAACATATCAATGCCTGAGAACGGCTCGTCCATCAGCATATATTCCGCATCCATCGCCAGTCCGAGCACGAGATTAAGCTTGGCCGCCGTTCCCTTGGACAACGCGCGTACGCGATCCTTCGGATTCAGCTTAAACATCTTCATAAGCGATTGGGCACGCTCCGGATTCCAATTCCGATAGAAATCGTTCATAAAGGATAAGCATTCCGCTACCTTCATGCTGCCTGGCATCGGCAAGTGATCCGGAACAAAAACGACCCTTTCATACATTGCAGGATGCGGCGTTCGGCCATCAATCGTAATGCTCCCGCCTTGAATTGGCGTCAAGCCCATGATCGCCTTCAAGATCGTCGTCTTGCCAACTCCGTTCATCCCTGTTAAGCAGGTAATCGCTCCACGAGGGGCATGGAAGCTGACACCGCTCAGCACTTTGCGAAGGCCGAATCTTTTGGTGACATTGTCTAATACGATCACGAGATGCCTCCCTCCGTTTCTGTCCCTGCTGATTCCGCTTTCTCATGACGAATTCGAATAATCGTGAGCAACTGCTCGATCGGCACTTCAATGTTGCTTACAGAAGCAAGGAAGGAGTCTACAGCCTCCGTCAATAGCTCCTCGCGAATACGGCCCAAAATAACGTTATCCCCTGTAATCCGGCTCGGTGAATTTCCTTCTGTTACAATCAAGCCCTGCTCCTCCATTTCCTTATACGCCTTCTGCGCGGTATTCGGGTTAATATTCAATTGGCTAGCGAGTTCACGCCTTGATGGAATCGTTTCTCCAGCATTTAACTTCCCTGTTGCGATTCGTTCCTTGAAATGACGCACGACCTGCAGGTAGACTGGATCTCGATTGTTAAAGATCAACGTCATCCGCACCTCCCTTTCCTGACTATTTCGTTTTAACATTTTCCAATATTTATTGTATGTACTAAGTGGTTCATACACTATAGGTGTATTATGCCCTTAATACGCTTCAACGTCAACCCTTAATTGGAAAAAGCTGACGAGTGGTTAACGCAATAAAAAAGGCTGACTCTTGTCGATCCCGACAAGAGTCAGCCTTTTTACATGAATGAGATATTTATGAACCGTTCGTTATACCATCTTGTTAAACTCTTTGCGCAGCCGCTTAATAATCCGCTTCTCCAGCCGCGAAATATACGATTGCGAGATGCCTAGCAGATCTGCAACATCCTTCTGTGTCTTCTCTTCGCCATCAGCCAGGCCAAACCGCAGCTCCATAATAATGCGTTCGCGTTCCGTCAGCTTATCGAGCGCCTTATGCAGCAGCTTGCGATCGACCTGCTCTTCAATATTGCGATAGATCGTATCATTCTCTGTTCCGAGCACATCCGACAGCAGCAGCTCATTGCCGTCCCAATCGATATTCAGCGGCTCATCGAATGAAACCTCCGTCCGCGTCTTGCTATTGCGGCGAAGATACATCAGGATCTCATTTTCAATACAACGGGATGCATAGGTAGCCAGCTTAATCTTTTTCTCCGGATCGAAGGTGTTAACTGCCTTAATCAAGCCGATCGCGCCGATGGACACTAGGTCCTCGATATGGATGCCTGTATTCTCGAATTTACGAGCGATATAAACAACAAGCCGAAGATTCCGTTCAATAAGCATGGCGCGTATCGCCGTATCGCCCGAAGGCAGCTTCTCCAGCAAATATTCTTCTTCTTCTCGCGTAAGCGGCGGCGGCAGCGCCTCGCTTCCACCGATATAATAAATTTCTTCGCTCTTCATCCCGAATAAAAACAGAACACGATAATAATATAACTGAAGTATAAGTCTCCATTTACCGAGCATGGCCTCATGCCTCCCCGTTAAGATGAAATACGCCGTTACGCGCCGCCGCTCCTCTCCGCCATGGACGGATGGATTACTGCCCGATATGCGCGGTCCGATGACAGCTGTCCGCCATCCAGCCCGACCAGCGCTTTACGGGTGACGATGGTATCCCCATTAAACTGAACCGTAACGGCATCTGGCTTCAATGCGAGCATGAACTGCGTTCCGCGGTTCACGCCCCGGTAAGGCACCAGCCGAAGCCGGTCCTGCCAGACGAATGTTTCTTCTGAATCACCGACGATCAACTTATCAACCTCTGACTCCCGAATGCGCTTGAGCCATGTAGACGGCAAATCCGCTTCCAGCAGCGACGCCTCGATGATCGTCACCGGCGTCCGCGTCAGCGGATCATACAGCTGGTTGCCCGTATCAATGAGACCTTCACATTCATATTCGCGATCTTCAATCGTAACCTTGATCTGAGCGACATGCGCTCGAATAAGCGCTTTCTCACGACGCTGTACGACGACTGAACGGGCAATGTACAGCCCGATACAAGCAGTTGACCCTACGAAAATAAATCCTGTCTTGAATTCGGTACGTACGCCGCCTTCAATAAACTGCAATCCATGCCATAATGCCAGTGAGCCCTGCTGCATAATCAGGTAATAAAAACCGAGCACTGCCCCTGCCGCAATGAAATTAATTGCATAAAATGCAGCTAAATTGCGACCGTAAGCGCGTAATCCGCCAAATCCAAATGCAACGAACAACATCATTAACGAAATACCAAATTTAAACACGAACGTATACAGAAACGACAACGGCGGAACAAACAACAGAGCGACATATAGGGCGCCGATAGCGCCCGCTCCTAGTATTCGATACCAGACAGCGCGAATGCCCCTGACCCAAGCCGTGACGAGCAGCAGTGCTCCGTCAATCAACAACTCTTTCATGAATAAGACGTCAACATAGATCGCCAGGACGTTCACCTGCCCGCCGGTTCCTGCTGTACGGCCGTACGTCCGTATCCGGTAGGAACGATTGAGACTAGTATAGGATAATCGTATTTCGATGTCTGTCTATTCATGACGCCCGAGACGATCTTTTTTTGTCGAGCAATGCAGTCTTTTCTAGCACGCAAAAGAACCGCCCACCAATAATGGTGGGCGGTTCAAAAAGCCGATGTTAGGATCAGCCTAGCGGTCGCCGCGCGGACGATTGCGCAAAAATGCAGGAATATCAAGCTGATCGCTAGAAGTCGTGGAGCCAAACGACTTCAGATTGGACGCTGCAGTAGAAGTCGTACTGCGCGATTCCGTCGATTCTGCTGTCGGTTGACTCGGACGACGAACTGGCTCAGGCGCGCCTTTATGCTCGAATCCAGTCGCAATAACCGTCACTTTAATTTCTTCTTTCAGGTCTTCGTCAATAATTGCGCCGAAGATCATGTTTACTTCTGGATCGCAAGCTGCGATGACGATCTCTGCCGCTTCGTTCACTTCGTAGAGTGACAGATTCGCTCCGCCTGTGATGTTCATAATAACGCCTCGTGCGCCATCAATCGACGTCTCAAGCAGCGGGCTCATAATCGCTTTACGAGCAGCTTCCGCTGCGCGATTTTCTCCGGTTGCCGTGCCGATGCCCATCAGCGCGGAACCGCGCTCCGTCATAATTGTCTTAACATCTGCGAAGTCGAGGTTGATGAGACCCGGAACAGCAATCAGATCGGAAATGCCTTGAACAGCTTGAAGCAATACGGTATCAGCTACGCGGAAAGCTTCGAGCATTGGCGTTTTCTTGTCAACAATCTCAAGCAAACGATCGTTTGGAATGACAATTAACGTGTCTACCTTTTCTTTCAACGCCTCGATGCCGTGCTCGGCTTGTCCCGAACGCTTGCGGCCTTCGAACGTGAACGGACGCGTCACGACGCCAACAGTCAACGCGCCGCACTCGCGAGCGATCTCGGCAATGACTGGCGCAGCTCCTGTCCCGGTGCCGCCCCCCATGCCTGCCGTTACGAATACCATGTCAGCGCCTTTAAGCGTATTGCTGATCAGTTCACGGGATTCTTCCGCCGCCTTCTTACCTACGTCAGGGTTTGCACCTGCGCCTAGGCCACGGGTCAGCTTGTCCCCAATTTGAAGCTTATGTTCCGAGTGTGCCAGATGCAGAGCTTGCGCATCGGTGTTCACCGTAATAAACTCTACACCCTTCACACCGTTCTCAATCATTCGGTTTACTGCGTTGCTTCCGCCGCCGCCCACGCCGATGACTTTAATTTGTGCTAGTTGTTCCATATCCATATCGAACTCCAACATCTCCGTTTCCCCCGATCAAATGAATTCGCTGAAATAATTTTTGAGTCGCTCGAACATTCCGGGTTTCGGCGATGCTGCGGCAGGCGTTTTTGCTTTGCGACTTGCCGTTTTCTTCACAACAGGCGTCGTGCTTCCCCTGCGTGTATTTTTCAGCACATATTGCAGCATTCCGACTCCGCTGTTGAAAGCAGGGTCACGAACGCCGATAAAGTCAGGTACGGCGATGCGTACCGAAGATTCCAGTTCATGTTGCGCTAAGCTGAGCGTGCCCGGCAAGGATACCGCACCGCCTGTTAACACATAACCGTTTACCTTCTCGCCAAAACCAAGGCGTCTGACTTCTTGCCTAACCAAATGGAAAATTTCTTGCATGCGAGGCTCAATAATATTAGCTAAATCCACTTGAGAAAATTCTTTTTCGACATTACTGCCCATACGCATCACTTTGAACTTCTGGTCCTCCGCTGCGTCTGAGACGAGCGCACATCCGAATTTAAGCTTGATTTTCTCCGCTTGCTCCGTGTGCGTCCGCAAACCGTACGAAATATCATTCGTCACATGCTCGCCGCCTACTGGAAGCGTAGACGTTGCAACGAGTCCGCCGCCTTCGAATATTGCGATCGTCGTGGAGCCTGCACCAATCTCGACCAGTGCTGTACCCATTACTTTCTCGTCCTTCGTAAGCGACATCGAGCCTGAAGCAAGAGACATTAAAATTCGGCCGGAAGTATGCAGTTCTGCTTTCTCAACGCAACGCGCTAAGTTATGTAAGGAAGTTTTGGTCCCCGTTACAATCGTAGCCTCCACCTCAAGCCGAACGCCAATCATTCCGCGCGGGTCAGAAATTCCCTCCAGACCGTCAACCAAAAATTGTCTAGGTACAACATCGATAATTTCACGCTCCGGCGGTAGTGCAACGACCTGCGCTGCCTGCATGACACGTTCGATATCTTCCTCGCCAATCTCGCGATCCTCGTTCGATACGGCGACTACACCATGGTTCGTTTGCAGTGCAATGTGACTGCCCTGGATGCCAACAAATACTTCGCTTATTTGAATGCCGACCATCCGTTCAGCATGATCGATCGCACTGCGGATCGATCGTACCGTCTGATCGATGTCGACGATAGCACCCTTCCGGATTCCTTCCGAGTCGGCAGATCCAACTCCAATAATATTAATGGCTCCATTCGTCACTTCACCAATAATAGCACGAACTTTGGATGTACCGATGTCCAAACTAACGATGATATCGCTGTTGCTCATCGTGCGGCACCTCCATTCCCAACTAAAAGTATGAATTTCAGTCCTTAACAAACTACATATTCAACATAATTGACTGCTTTCCTCTTTTTTCTACAAAATTTTCGACCGTATACCGGTTTCCAATTTCCAGCAAAAGAACAGTCAATCATCGCATCATACGACGATCAACAAACTACCCTAGTTCACGAATCCATAACTAAAATTCTACCATCGTTTGTTGCTATTGAGTAGACTCTTTTTCAGTAGTTTCCAAGTTTTCTGTTGAATCTGGCTCGTAAGGCTCATACGTATCGGTCAACAGCATGGTCACTTTACCTGGCCGCTGCGTTTCCGTCACAGCGTTGAGCGTTTCCAGTTTATCCGCAAACACCGAAACGGCTGTAATGACCTCGAATCGCGTCCGTGTATACAACCGAATGCGATCCGGATACGCCTTGGACGGGTCCGGGCGAATTTCCGAGATGTCAGACAGCTGCTGCGCAGGAATCGCTGCAAGCGCTTTGGAGAGCTCTGCTTTGACCGGATCATTGGATTTCCAGCCCGAGAGCAGCGGCTTATCGACAACAAAGTCGCCTTTTGTCGTTTGAATACCCAAACCGTTCGAAAGGATTGCCGTCATTTGCCCCTGAGGAGAAAGTTCATAGCCTACGGTTGGAAACTCCTGAATATGAATATGGATTTCGCCTGGAAAACGCTTGGTCACCTCCGCCTGCTCGATCGCTGGATTGGCGAGCAGCTTACGCTCAATCGAACGCTCCGTAAAGCCGAAGTAGGCGTCGCCAGCCGATACGCCTGCTGTCTTGCGAATCATATCCGCCGTTACAAAACGTTCGCCGTCAATGGTCACCGTTGATACTTCACTAATTGATGAATTAAAAAACAAAACCGATAATACTACGATAAATAAGAGCAATAGAACGATTTTCAGCTTGCGGCTGCTGCGAAGCTTGCGTTGCGGTTCCCGCAGCACGGGCATCGTTTGCTTCATGCTTGTCCCTACTTTCGTCAAAAGCATCCGGCCCCCGCATAGATGATGCGAGCGCCGGCGTCTTACAGCATTAACCATTCGGTACGGCACGATCGTCTGGAACCGGCGTATAGCGGCTAATTCGAGCACCGAGTCGGCTGAGCATTTGCTCGATCTGGTCATAACCGCGATCGATATGATGCACCTGCTCCACGATGGTTCTTCCTTGCGCAGCCAAGCCTGCGACAACAAGCGCAGCACCCGCCCGCAAGTCCGTCGCCTCCACTGTTGCTCCGTACAATCTAGGCACGCCGCGGATAAACGCAGCATTCATGTCGACTCGAATATCCGCTCCCATGCGAGACAGTTCGCCGACATGCTTGAAGCGACCTTCAAAGATCGTTTCTTTCATAATACTTACGCCATCCGCTAACGTCAGGAGTACCATAACCAATGATTGCAGATCGGTCGGGAACGCCGGGTATGGCGAGGTTACGATTCGTTCGATCGCTTTAGGCCGTGCAACGCTGTTGACTTTGATTATATCACCGTCAGCTGTAATCTGAACACCGGCACGACGCAATACATGAATGAGGGACGAGACATGAGCGGGATTCGTGTTCTGGAGAACGACATGCCCGCGAGTAGCCGCAGCCGCTACCATTAATGTACCCGTAACGATGCGGTCCGGAATCACCTTATATCGGCAAGACGAGAGAGACTCGACGCCTTCGATTGTGATCGTATCCGTACCAGCACCGATGATTCGTGCGCCCATTGCATTCAAGTAATTTTGCAAATCCTGAATTTCTGGTTCTCTCGCTGCGTTGCTGATCGTTGTCCGGCCTTCCGCTAACACAGCAGCCATCATGATATTTTCCGTCGCTCCCACACTAGGGAAGCTTAGATTCACATCGGCTCCAATGAGCTTATCGGCTTTGCAAATAATCCGGTTGCCCGATTCCGTAATCGTTGCGCCGAGCGCCTGCAGACCGGTTAAATGCAAATCAATCTTGCGTTCGCCGATTGCGCAGCCGCCAGGCTGATAGACATGAACTTCGCCGAAACGTGCGAGCAGCGGTCCCATTAGGAAAATCGAAGAACGCATTTGGCGCATGAGCGTCTCAGGCACGTGCGGCGAATGCGCCAGCGTCGTGTCGAGAACGACCGTATCTCCGATATGATCGGCCTTGCACCCGAGTTCGCGAAGGATGTTGAGCATCACTTCGATATCGAGCAGCTTCGGCACGGAATCAATCGTAACGGTACCGCAAACTAGCATGCTTGCAGCCAGTATAGGCAAAGCGGCGTTTTTCGCTCCTTGGATCGCAATGGTTCCTGAGAGAGGTTTCCCGCCTTCAATCACCAATTTGTCCAATGTATCACCTCCGAATTACCGCTCACCCACCACCAATACTTCCGGCACCAGCTCGATGCCGTAGCGTTCATTGACGGTGCGCTTGATTTGCGCCATTAAGGTGAGGACGTCTTCAGCTTTCGCTTGCCCAGTATTGACTATAAAATTGGCATGCTGCTGCGATACTTCGGCGGCACCAACGCGAAGTCCCTTCAATCCCGCTTCCTGGATGAGTCGTGCGGCAAAATCGCCAGCCGGATTACGGAACACGCTGCCCGCACATGCAAGCTGCAAAGGCTGCGTATTCAACCTGCGTTCTTTGTAAGCAGCCATAACCGATTCGATCTCCGAACGGTTTCCCTCTGCCAGCTCGAACGTCGCTTCGACGACGATGCCCCGCTCTTCATGCAGGACAGAATGTCGGTACGTGAACGCCATGTCCTCCGGACCGTAGGTTACCAATTCTCCTGTCTCCCGAACAATGACAGCCGATTTGAAAATGCGCGACACATCCGACCCATGCGCGCCAGCGTTCATATAGACGGCACCGCCAACCGTTCCTGGAATTCCCCCCGCGAATTCCAATCCGGTCAGTCCTTCCTTGCCGGCCATGACTGCCAGCTTGATAAACGAATATCCGGCCCCTGCAACGACTGTAGCGCCTTCGAACCGCGCGTAGTCCAGCCCTGCTCCAGTTTTGATCACAACGCCTCGAATGCCCTTGTCAGATACAAGCATATTCGAGCCGCGTCCCAGACTGGTCCATGGGATGCCATGTTCCTTCAGCAGCAGGATGGTCGATACTAGCTGATCTTTGCCGCGTGGGATAATGAGACAATCGGCTGGTCCGCCGATCTTCCAAGTTGTATGCTTTGCAAGCGGCTCCTGCAACAGAACCTGACCCCAATCGTTCCGTTGTATTTCCGCCAATATGGCTTCCATCAAGTCGTACCTCCCCTTCTGTCAGTTGAACCGCATCCTACGCCAGAGCGTAGACACAGCGCCGCCGGACGCTTCGGATATCGTAAAATCGTCCCGATGGGTGACGGTCGCGATTTATAACGTATCCTATGCCCCCGGCGTATGGAGTGTGACAGATGCCTAAACGACCTGTCGCGGTTCAATTTGTCGTTCGTTATTTCTTCTTGCTTATTCGCTTCAGTTCATCAACAATCGTGACGGCGGAGTCCGGCATGCCGAGCGTTAAAGCCGCTTTCCCCGTCTGCGCAAGCTTCTTCTCATCATTCAGCATCGATGAGACGGCCTCGAACAATCGATCGCCGCTCAGTTCCCGCTCCAGCACCATCGTAGCTGCGCCCGCCTCTACGAGGCTTCTGGCGTTCGCTTCCTGATGGTTGTTCGTTACATTCGGCGAAGGAATGAGAATAGAAGGCACGCCGAGCGCCGTCATCTCCGCAATCGTTGACGCCCCAGATCGGCTGACGACCAACTGCGACGCTGCCAGCACATCCGGCATATTGTGCAAATAGGCAACTACCTGCAGCTGCCCCGACTTATAGGCGGGAAGCTGCTCTGCACGCCGTTTCACGTCCTCGTAATAAACCTCGCCGGGCACAAATACAAAATGAACGCCCGCCAGCTTATGGAGCTGCGGCGCCATATCAAGCATTGCTTCATTAATCGCCTTCGCGCCTCGGCTTCCGCCAAACACAAGCACGATGCGGCTTCCAGCTTGCAAGCCAAGCGATGCGCTGCCTTTGTCCGATTGCGCCCGCATGACATTCGTCGCGCAAGGATTGCCAGCGTAGAAGGTCCGTTTTGCTTTTGCAAAATGGCGCTCCGAATCCGGGAAGCTTACCGCAACGGAATCCGTATACCGCGCTAGAAATTGATTCGTTAAGCCAGGAATAACATTTTGTTCATGAATGAGCGTTGGAATGCCTAGCTTCGCTGCCGCATATACGACAGGTCCGCATACATATCCGCCCGTCCCTACAACTACATCCGGCTTAAACTCTCGCAATAGCCGCTTGGCGCGTTTTACGCCTTTCAGAAAGCGGACGACGGTTTTTACATTTTCCAGCGACAGCTTCCGTCTGAATCCTGTAATTTCCACCGCTTCGAACCGAATGCCAAGCTTAGGCACAATGCGGTTCTCCAGCCCCCGCGTCGTGCCGATGTAGAGCAGCTCCGTTCCAGGCGCTTGCTCTTGGGCTTGCCGTCCGATGGCGACGGCCGGGTAGATATGTCCGCCCGTCCCTCCTCCGGTCAAAACGATACGCATGTATGAGTCACCTCGAATAACGGGATATATTCAATAAAATGCCAAGCGCTGTCAGAAGCAGCGTTAGCGATGAGCCGCCATAGCTCACTAGCGGCAATGTAATGCCCGTAACCGGCATCATGCCGATGACGACACCGATATTAATTAATACCTGTACGCCAACGATGCCAATAATCCCTGCTGCCAGCAGGCTGCCAAAAGTATCCGGCGCCGCGATAGCCGTCCGAATGCCTCGCCATACAAGGATAAGAAACAATCCGATAAGAAGCGATCCGCCGATGAAGCCGAGCTCCTCCGCGAGAATGGAAAAAATAAAGTCCGTCTGCGGCTCGGGCAAATAATTATATTTTTGGCGACTCATGCCCAGCCCCAATCCAATAAGGCCGCCTGGGCCGATCGCATAGAGCGATTGAATCGACTGATAGCCAGCGCCTAGCGGGTCCTGCCAAGGATCCAGAAACGCGGTGATGCGCTGCAGCCGATAAGGCGCAACCGCGATCAGCCCGACCAGCCCGGCAACGCCAACTAGCGCAAGCGAACCGAGATGGGTCAGCCTGGCGCCTGCCGTATAGATGATTAACAAGGACGCGCCGACCATAACGGCCCCAGTGCCCAAATCCGGCTGAAGCATAATAAGGCCGAAAGCCGTTCCCATAAAGGCGAGTGGCGGCAGCAAGCCGCTCTTGAACTGCGTAATTTGCTGATGATTATCCGACAGCCAGCGGGCGAGAAACATCACCATCGCGAGCTTCATAAACTCGGAGGGCTGGATGCCGAATGAGCTGATGCCCAGCCAGCTGCGGGCGCCGCCGCGTACGACGCCGATGCCAGGGATAAGCACGATGGCAAGCAAACCGAAGCAGATGAGCAAGCCGATGCCCGCCCATCGTTTCCATATGGTATAGTCCAAATTCATCGTAAAAATCATCGCGCCGATGCCAAGTGCAGCAAACAGCAGCTGACGCTTCACGTAATAGAACTTATCTCCGAAGTCATGAAAGGCGAGTACAGCACTTGCGCTATACACCATAATAATTCCGATCGTCAAAATCAAAACAATCGAGCCAATCATCCATACGTCCGGGGCGGACCGAGCTTTAGCCATCGCCTGACACCTCTAAACCGTAAATAGTAGGGACATGCCCCCTATTACAAGGTATGCGCCGATTGCTTAAAAATGCGCCCGCGCTGCTCATAGGATTTAAACATATCCCAGCTCGCGCATGCAGGCGATAATAATACGACGTCGCCTGATTCGGCCAGCGCGGATGCGCGCCGTACCGCCTCCTGCAGCGTCGCTTCGGCGTCACCTTCAGGTTCGACCGTTTCGACAGCGGTTAAACCTGCCAGCTTCGCGACATGCGCAAGCTTGCCGCGCGTCTCGCCAAGCGAAACAACCGCTTTAAGCTGCTCAAACCACGGCAAAAGCTCCATATAATCCGACCCGCGGTCTAGGCCGCCGGCGATCAAGACGATCCGATCCAGCGGGAACGACTTCAACCCAACGATTGTAGCGGCAGGGTTCGTTGCCTTGGAATTGTTGTAATACGTGACGCCGTTGCGCTCGCAAACATATTCGAGCCGATGCTCAACGCCGCGGAACTCGCGAAGCGGCGCTTGCAGGCTTTCGATTGAAGCGCCGGAAGCGATGGCAGCTGCAATAGCAGCCATCGCATTCGCCGCATTATGCTTGCCGGGAATGCCCAGCTCATCGACCGGAATGACAACCGTCTCGGCTCCCTGCGCATCCCGGTATACGACATTGCGCATTGGCGCAGCCAACGCTCCGTCACCTGCTGATGCGCCTGCCGCCGAATGCTCAGGCTGATCAGGTTCAACCTCATAAGGGGGTTCAATGTAAAGCCCTTTATCCAGACGCTGGGTTAACGAGAACGGCAGCAGCTGGCTTTCTAATTGCTCGGCAATCGTACGGCAGATGGCATCGTCCCAGTTAAGCACCGCGATATCATCCGCAGTCTGATTGGCGAACAGCTTTGCTTTGGAGGCTACATAATCTTCCATGCCGCCATGATAATCAAGATGCGTCTCGACGACATTCAGAAGCAGCGCAACATGCGGCCGGAAGGACGTCGTCCCTTTTAGCTGAAAGCTGCTGAGCTCTGCTACGAGCGTATGACTGGCATCCGCCTCTTGCGCCGCTTCACATAGCGGGGTCCCTATATTCCCTGCTACGATCGGCCTCAATCCGGCTGCCTGCAGCAGCTCTCCGATCCAAGTCGTCGTCGTCGTTTTGCCGTTTGACCCTGTAATCCCAATGATCGGAGCTGGCGAAAGCAAATATGCAACTTCCACTTCGGTAACAACCTCAACCCCGTGCGCTTCCGCTTGTTTTACCGGACTTGCCGTATAAGGGATGCCTGGGTTTTTGACCAGCAGGGCCGTATCGGCAGTAACAAGATCCTCGGGATGATAGCCGCAAATGACGGTTACGCCTAATGCTTCAAGCTCGCCCGCTTCCGGGCTTTGCTCCCGTTCCTTTCTATCATTCACAATCACATTCGCGCCAAGCGCATGAAATACTTTCGCTACGCTGACGCCGCTTCTTGCAAGTCCGAGCACGACTACGCGCCGGTTCCGGTATGATGCCGGATGCTCCATAGCTGAAGACCTCTCTCTCTGCTAACTCTAGAATCATCTGAAAACGGCTTCGCCGTCCTCTCGGCAAGCGAAAGGACGGCGCCGTTATTTGATATCCATTCGTAATCGCTGATTCCAAACCGTTAGAACACGTTGCCTAGAACAAGTCCTACGGCAGCAAGCAGGAATCCGACGATCCAGAAGGTCGTAACGACCCGCCATTCGGACCAGCCGGACAGCTCAAAGTGATGGTGTATCGGGCTCATTTTGAATACCCGCTTCCCTCTGAGCTTAAACGACCCGACTTGAATAATGACTGACAGCATCTCGAGGACGAAGACGCCCCCGACGATAATCAGGATCAGCTCCATCTTCGTTAGCATCGCTACCGCGGCCAAGCCGCCGCCAATGCCTAACGAGCCCGCATCTCCCATGAATACCTTGGCCGGATGAACGTTAAACACGAGGAATCCGAGCACAGCGCCGATCATCGCAGCCGAGAACACAGCGGACTCGTATTCGTTAACGCTCAGCGCCAGAATCGTGAATGCCCCGAAGGCGATAGCGCTTGTTCCAGCCAGAAGCCCGTCAAGGCCATCTGTAAAGTTCACCGAGTTGCTCGTTGCAAACATAATGATGACGACGAACACATAGTAGAACCAGCCGAGATCGAAGGCATAGTCCGTACCAGGAACGCCGATCTCCGTACTATGGCCCATCCGGTTAAACAGAATGCAGACAATGATGCTAAACAACAGCTGTCCTGCAAGCTTCTGCTTGGCGGTTAAGCCGAGCGAGCGTTTGAACACAATTTTAATATAATCATCTAAGAAGCCTACTAGTCCAAATCCAAGCGATGCCACCAGCAAAACCCAAAAATCGGCTGTCTTGTCTGCAAACTTCAAGAAAGCAAGCAGGAGCGCCAGCATGATAATAATGCCGCCCATCGTAGGCGTTCCTTGCTTCTTCAAATGGCTCTGCGGGCCGTCCGTCCGAATCTGCTGCCCGAATTTCAGGCGACGCAGGAGCGGAATGAACAAAGGTCCGAACAGTACCGCTAGTAGAAACGATGCTCCGATTGTCAGCAAAATGACCTTAATGTCCATATTCTCACCCCCTCGTCAATTCTCTAAAGCTTGGACGACCTGCTCCATACGCATGCCGCGCGAGCCTTTCACAAGCACGAGATCGTCGGCATGCAGCTGTTCGCGCAGCCATGCTGTTAATTGTTCTTTATCCTCAAAATGACGCACATCGTCCGCACGGCCAGCAGCTTCGAATGCCACCGCCGCTCCATCTGCAATATATTGCGCAAGCGGTCCCCATGTGAGGACGGCATCCGCCTTTTCCGGCGTTACATATGCCCCGATGCCGCGATGCAGATCTGCCTCCTCCGGTCCCAGCTCAAGCATATCCGCCAAAACGACCCACTTCCGCCTGTAGCCTGTCAGCTCTGCCACCAGATCGACTGCTGCTCGTACGGCAGTCGGATTCGCATTGTATGCGTCATTCAGGATCTTCGCGCCGTTAAACGCGTCAACCGGTTGTATACGCATGCCCGTCATTGTGACGGTTGCCAAGCCATCGCGAATTTGAGCGGCTGGCACGCCAAAGCGATAGGCTACAGCTATCGCAGCTAAAGCATTCATCACATTATGGGCGCCCGGAACCGGCAGCGTTATGCCGCGAAGCTGCTCTGCCTCTTCTGCGCTCAACAACGGCGACACGACATCAAACGCAGAGGCGTCCGAGCCAATCTGAACATTGGAAGCTGACCATTGACAGTCCGCTGCAGCGCCGAATGGCACGAGCTCCGTTCCTTCCGGCAGCTCGATCTGCGCCAGCCGTTCCCGCAGGAGCGGCTCGTCGCCATTGAACACTAACGCGCCTCCTGGGAGCAAACCCGCTACAATCTCCAACTTCGCTTCCGCGATACCCGCACGCGAGCCCAACTGCAGCATATGGGCGTCGCCTACATTTGTAATGATCGCAGCATCTGGCGAAGCAATCGTCGACAGCAGCTCAATCTCGCCAAAGTCGCTCATGCCCATCTCAAGCACTGCGGTTTCAATCGTTTCGTCCAGTTGAAGAATCGTCAGCGGCACGCCGATATGATTGTTCAAATTACCAGCTGTTTTGTGGACGCGATAAATCGTTCCAAGCACAGCGGCTGTCAGATCCTTGGTTGTCGTTTTGCCATTACTGCCCGTAATCCCGACAATACGAACATTTAATTCTTCGCGGTAGGCAGATGCGAGCCGCTGCAGCGCTGATAGCGTGTCCGGCACAAGCACTAGCGGCGCTTCGGCCAGTTCGTCTGGAACAGGACAGCCCTCTTCCCACAGCGATCCGGCTGCGCCTGCCGCTAAGGATTGCGCAGCAAATTCATGCCCGTCGAAATTTTCTCCGATGAGCGGCACATATAACTGACCAGGCTCCACGGCCCGGGAATCCTTCGTAATGCCACTAATTGCAATCTGTGAGTCTCGTTGCTCATTTGCCAGCGTTCCGCCGCACATTCGAGCGATTTGCTCTAAATTTCGTCTTATCACGATTTCGTTCCCCTTATCGCTTCTTCCGCCACGAGCCGATCATCGAAGTCGAATGTTTTCGGTCCAATGATTTGATACGTTTCGTGGCCTTTCCCCGCAATCAATACTACATCGCCCGGGCTTGCCATTTCAACCGCTTTTTCAATCGCATGCCTTCTATCTTCAATCAACAAATAACGATTGGATGGAATGCCGTCCGCCTTCAGCCCTTCTTCTACATCTAACAAGATCGCGTGCGGATTTTCCGACCGAGGGTTATCGCTCGTGATGACACAAATATCCGCGTACTTCGCTGCAATGCGCCCCATTATCGGACGTTTCGTTCGATCGCGATCGCCGCCGCAGCCGAAGACGCAAATAATGCGACCTTCTACGAATTCCTTAACGGTGCGTAGCACGTTCTCCAGCCCGTCCGGCGTATGCGCATAGTCGACGATGACAGCGTAAGGCTGGCCAGCATCTACCGATTCCACGCGGCCCGGTACGCCCGGCAGCGCTTCAAGGCTTTGTTTGATTGCTTCGATACTAATGCCTTCAAGCAAGGCAACCGACGTGGCAGCGAGGGCATTATACACATTGAACTTGCCTACCATTCGGATCGAAATGTCAGCGCCGCCGCGGAACGTCTCCAAGCGGAAGGTCGTGCCCCTCGACGTAATCCGAATATCGCTCGCGCGAACATCCGCTTCACGATCTATACCATATGTAAGAATCTCCACTGCCGCTGCATTCGCGAACAAATCTGAAGCAGAATCGTCTGCGTTCAGCACCGCATAGCTGCGTTCCGCTTCCGCTTCGCTGTACGTGTTGCCAAGCCGCGAGAACAGCAGCGATTTGGCAGCCGCATATTTCTCCATCGTCCCGTGGTAATCGAGATGATCCTGCGTCAGATTTGTAAACACGCCAATGCGGAACCGGCAGCCCCACGTTCTACCTTGATCAAGCGCATGGGAAGACACTTCCATCGCACAGCTATCTACGCCGGCTTCCGCCATAGCCGCTAGATACTGCTGGAGCTCCAATGCACCCGGCGTTGTGCCCGACATCGGAAGCGTATTGCCCGCATAACGAGTTTCGATCGTGCCGATTACGCCAGCAGATTGCCCCGCATCCGATAAAATCCGTTCGATCAAATACGTCGTTGTCGTCTTGCCGTTCGTCCCCGTAACGCCGATGAGACGAAGCTTTTGGCTCGGATGATCGTAATAACGATCCGATATGATCGCCATCGCCAAGCGCGAATCCTTCACAATCAATTGTGGAATCGCAACATCCAGCTTGCGTTCCACAACAAGCGCTGCAGCGCCATTAGAGGCCGCTGCAGCTGCAAAATCATGCCCATCCACCTTATAGCCAGGCAAACAGAAAAATAATGTACCGGGCTGAACGGAGCGAGAATCGTTGTTTAGTCCGGTTATTTGTACATTGCCGTCGCCCTCAAGCTTCGCGGCAAGAATCCAATTTGCGATTTCATTTAATGTCATGATGAGCATCCCTCCGTCTCGTTATTACACTATTATGCGCGATTCGAACCGAAATTCAAATCTATTGTCCGTCCTCGTGCTGATGCGTCTGCTCCTTCTGCCCGCTCTCGCTCAAATTCGCTTCGCTGCCGAGGTAGATTCGAATCGTCGATCCTTTCTCCACGCGAGCGCCAGCTGCAGGCGCCTGACGAATGATCGTCGTGCCTGTGCCTGCCGTGCTCAAGTTGAAGTTCATATTCATATCTTCATAAAGGTCCGAAACCGTCTTGCCGATTAAATTCGGCACCGTCACGATCTTATTCTCGCCAAGCTTATATTCCTTATCGATTTGCTGCGCGCGCGGAGGTACGCCGAGATAATGAAGCGAATCTTCAAGGATATTGCGAACGATCGGCGCCGCTACAACACCGCCGAACTGGATGCCCTGCGGATTGTCAACTGCAAGATAGACGACGATCTGCGGATCATCTGCAGGAGCGAAGCCTACGAACGAGACGATATGCTCATTCGCCGAATAACGACCGTTAATAACCTTTTGCGCTGTACCTGTCTTGCCGCCTACCCGATACCCGTCAATGAAAGCATTCCCGCCTGTCCCTTGCGCCACAACGCTCTCCAGCGCCTCACGAACCTGTTTTGATGTCGATTCGCTAATAACGGTGCGAACGGCTTCCGGTTCGATCGATTCGACTGTCTCGCCCGTATCGGGATTAATCCAGCCTTTGGCGATGTGAGGCTTGTATAACGTTCCCCCATTAATCGCAGCCGCAACAGCTGTAATCTGCTGAATCGGGGTAACCGATACGCCTTGGCCGAATGCTGTCGTTGCCAGCTCGACCGGACCCACGCGGCTCAGCTTAAACAGGATGCCGTTCTCTTCCCCGCTTATATCGATCCCTGTTTTTTTGCCGAAGCCGAAGTTGCGAATATAATCAAAGAGCGATTCTTTCCCTAAACGTTGGCCGAGCGCGACGAAGCCCGGGTTGCATGAATTTTGCACGACCTCCAAAAACGACTGACTGCCATGCCCGCCCTTCTTCCAGCAGCGCAGCCGAGCGCCGCCTACCTCTACTGCACCGGGATCGAAGAACCGCTCGTTTTTAAGATCAACCTTCTTCTCTTCGATCGCCGCTGCAAGCGTGATGATTTTGAAAGTAGAGCCTGGCTCGTAGGTCATCCATACCGGCAGATTGCGATTGTATACCTCGGTAGGCACGTTGCGGTACTGGTCCGGCTGGTAGGTAGGCCGGCTGGACATGCCGAGCACTTCCCCATTCTTCGGGTTCATCGCAATCGCGATAATATGATCCGGATGCAGCTTCGCCATCGCTTGATCCAATTCCCGCTCCATGATCGTCTGAATTTGCTTATCAATGGTCAATTGAAGGCTTAACCCGTCCTTAGGCGCTTGATACGTATCGCCTGAGCCTGGCATCAGGTTTCCTGCAGCATCCGATAGGTAAGCAATGTTGCCGGGAATCCCCTTCAGGTTCTCATCGTATCTCGCTTCAATTCCCGTTAGCCCCTGATTGTCAATGCCCGTGAACCCCAGAACGTGAGCGGCGAGACTGCCATACGGATAATACCGCTTATTGTCTTCGCCAATGACGATGCCGGGCAAAGCCAACGCACGAATTTGCTGCGCTTTATCCAACGTTACTTTACGTCCACCAGGTTGCAGCTTAACGTTTGTTTCTTTCTTCTTGAGCATCGGCAGCAGCCTCTCCGGCGTCATGCCGAGCAGAGGGGCAAGCGCTTTGGCTGTACCTTCCTTGTCCTTAATTTGCACAGGAATCGCCCAGATGGTCGGCGAGCTTATATTATAAGCAAGTCGTGTCCCGTTACGATCCAAAATCTCGCCCCGCTTGGGCGTAAACGGCACTTCCCGACGCCATGAGTTTTCCGCTTTTGCCGATAGATCCTCGCCCTTCACGAGCTGCACGTAGGCTAGTCGGCCAATCAAGCCGCCGAATGCGATAATCCCGCATAGCAATGCGATGAACATGCGCCGACGCACCGTTACATTCGATACTTTCACTATCGTTCCCCTCCTCCCGCCGCTTACGAAAATCGTATTCGGGACAAGGGAGCAATAGAACAAGCCCGCGTCCGATTAAGGACTGCCGGGCTTGCTGGATTTATCGTCTTCAGCTGTAGACGTCTGGCCATCATCATTCGAGCCATTGGTTGGAATATCCTTCACATCCGGTGACAGCACAAGCTTCAGTACACGCTCGCCATTCTGCTTCGTTATTGTCTGCGAAACGACGTAGCCTTGGCCTTCCGTGACGGTACGAATGTCTAGCAGCGTGCTGACTTCCATCGCGTCTCGCAGCGATGAGCCGACCAAGTTCGGCACTGTCAGCTGCTCACGCTTCTCCGTAATCAGATAAACGCGCTGGGACAACGAAATGACGGTGCCTGGACTCGGGATTTGCTGGAGGACGGTCGCTCCTTTGCCAGCAACCTCGTATTGCAGTCCGCTTTTGTCCAATTTGGACTTCGCATTGGCAAGATTCATCCCGCTGTAATCCGGCATAGACATCGTAGGCGACTTGCCAGCCTCGACCGCTTCTTGCGAAACGCCGTCAGGAAACTGCGGCTTCACGCCCATGTAGCGCAGGCTTTGCTGCACGATATCTTTGAATACCGGCGCTGCCGCCTTACCGCCGCCTGCGTTCTTATCATTCGGTTCATCGATGACGACATAGACGAGAATTTTCGGATCCTCCACTGGCGCGTAGCCGATGAAAGACATGACATACTTCTCGCTGGAATAGCCCCCTTTGCCGCCTTTTAACGTATTATCCCATTTTTGCGCGGTACCCGTCTTGCCTGCGACCCGATATCCATCGATATAAGCGTTTTTACCAGTACCGATATCTTGGTCGGAAACGACCTGCTCCAGATACTCGCCAACCTTGCGCGAAGTTTCCGGCGAAATCACTTGGCGAACGACTTCAGGCTTACGCACCTCGACCGCTCCCGTTACCGGATCTTCAATCTGCTTAATGATTTGAGGCTTTAACAGCTTGCCGCCATTAGCAACCGCCGCAACCGCTGCAACCTGCTGGATCGGCGTTACGGAAACTCCCTGTCCGAAGGTGGCGTTTGCGATTTCCCGCGGATATTGGAATCGGATCGATCCAACGAGCTCCCCGGGCAGATCCACGCCTGTCTTCGCGCCAAATCCGAAGTTCGTAATATAGCTGCGAAGCTTCTCTTCGCCTAGCCCCTCATAGCCAAGATGAACGAAAGCAACGTTACTGGAGCGTTTCAGCCCTTCCAAATACGTAATGGGGCCCCAACCGCCGCGTTTGATGTCGTAAACAACACCGCCGCCGCGTCCAATGTCGATATGACCGGACATGTAGGTAGCATTCGGGTTGAATATCCCTTCCTGCACTGCGCCAGCCAATGTAACGATTTTGAATGTCGACCCTGGCTCATATAACGAACGGGCCGCATGGTTAAAGAACCCGCTTGGATCCTGCGTCCAGTATACGTTCGGGTTCGCCGTCGGCAAATTCCCCAAACCCAAAATCTCCATCGTATTTGGATCGACAGCAATCGCTGTGATGCTTTTCGGTTGATAGAGCGCAGCCGCTTTCTTGATCGCTTGCTCTACATAATTCTGAATCTCGGAATCTATCGTGAGCGTAATGTTCTTGCCGTCGCGAGAAGGCTTGAAATCAAGCTTTCCGCTATCGATCTGGATGCGGTTTCCATCCTTCTGATACTTTCGATATCCATCCTCGCCTCTCAACGTTTTGTCCAGGAAGGACTCCATCCCATATTTCGCATTGCCTTCTTTATCGACGTAACCGATAAGCTGCGCGGCCATCATATTTTTTGGATAATAACGTTTCGTCTCATCAAGCAAATAAATGCCCACGTCAACGCTTTTCGTCGCTTTTTTCAGCTCTTCCTTGTAGGCTTCGATTTTATCGCCCAACGTTTTGTCTATCTTCCAGCCTTTCGAACGAACCTCGCGCTGTGGGTATAGCTCGTTTTTATCATTTTTGGCCGTCGCTATCTTCTTCATATCCGATTCTGTCATGCCGAGCAGCTGCGCTAGCTTCGAAGATACCTTGTCTGTAATGCCTAGCTTGTCTAGCTGCTTCGGGCTAACTGCCACCGTATACGCTTTCCCGTCCATCGCCAGCACGTTGCCGTTACGATCCAGCAGCTCGCCTCGCTTCGCGACCATTTTCTCGGAAGCCGACCAATAAGCCTCAGCATTGCCCAGCCAGAAGTCCGCCTTAACCACCTGCACCCAGTAGAGCCGCCCGATCAGGATAACAAAAAGGAGGGTAACAAACCCTCCGATCATGAAGATCACGCGCAATTGTATTCTTTTTCTCATGGTATCACCTAGTTTCTCGCGTCCGGCGATGACTCCGCGTTTTTCTTGCGAACAGTTATTTCTTTCCCCGCATCATCTACCGGAAAAGAATAGCCATTCTTCGCAGCTTGCTTTGCCAAGTAATCCGGACTTTTCAACGTTTCTACCTGCTGCTGCAGCTCTTGAATGTCCGTCGTCAGCTTCATTTGCGCGTCCGTCATCTTTTTCGTCTCGTATTTGATTTTGTACACATCAGCATAACGCGAGACGATGAAAAACAAGACGAAGACAACACCGATAATCGTTAACAAATACCGCAATTTTTCCCCCATTGGCAGTGTACGTTTCGTGACAACCGTACGTGTCGTTTCCCGGACGACCTGCTTCTGTTGTTCATGCTTACGTTTGGGCTGCAAAGCCAGATTCCCATTCGTGTAAGGCATGATGATCCCCCCTTTAAAATCCCGTTCAACTGGATCGACGACTTGCTCTATATGTTTATAACATTGTGTCCAAAGTTCAATTACAGCTTCTCCGCTACACGCAGCTTCGCTGATCGCGCGCGAGGATTCGCCTCAAGCTCTTCTTCGCTTGGAACGATTGGCTTCCGGTTTACAAGCTTCAACGCGCCTTGCCCCCCGCATACGCATAACGGAAAATCGGGCGGACAGCTGCACTTCTCCAAATACTTGGCAAACGTTTGCTTGCAAATGCGATCCTCTAGCGAGTGGAACGTAATGACGGAAGCCCGTCCGCCAGGCTTCAGGCAGCGAATCGCTTGCTCCAGCGCATCCTCTTCCGCATCCAGCTCATCATTCACGGCAATTCGTAACGCCTGGAACGTACGCTTGGCCGGATGCCCGCCCGTTCGGCGCGCAGCGGCAGGAATGCCTGCTTTGATCAACTCCACGAGCTCGCCTGTCGTTTCAATCGGCGCATTCGCTCTTGCCGCACCTATTTCCCGTGCAATTTTCCGTGCAAACTTCTCTTCGCCGTACTCCATCAGGATGCGCGCGATGTCGCGCTCGTCCCAAGTATTGACGATATCGCCAGCTGTGAGCGCAATGTCCCTGTCCATGCGCATGTCGAGCGGGGCATCGTGATTATAACTAAATCCGCGCTCCGCTTCGTCCAGCTGCGGACTGGATACGCCCAGATCGAACAATATGCCATCGACCTGTGGAATGCCGTCCTTCTGCGGGACGCCCTCGCATTCGAGCAGACGCTGCTCCAGATAGCGGAAATTGCTTTTGATCAAGGTGACTTTGTCCATGCTGGATGCGAGTCTGATACGCGCATTGTCGTGCGCCCAATCATCCTGGTCAAATGCGATCAACCGACCGCCGCCACCTAGTCGGGATACGATCCCTGAGCTGTGGCCTGCACCGCCAAGCGTGCAATCGACGTATATTCCATCCGGCTTAACGGCTAAGCCGTCGATCGCCTCTTCCATGAGCACTGTTACATGTTGAAACACGCGGTAGACCTCCCATTCCTGCTGCTAAATCTAGCTGCTCATCTAAAAATTGATATCAAAATCGACGAGCTTCTCGGCGATTTCGTTAAATGCTTCCTCTGACTGCTCGTAGTAGCCAGCCCACGTTTCCTTGCTCCAAATTTCAACGCGGCTCGAAACGCCTAGCACGACACATTCCTTGTCCAGCTTCGCGTACTCGCAAAGATGCTTCGGCAAATTTACCCTTCCCTGTTTATCCAGCTCGCATTCGGTAGCTCCTGAGAAGAAAAACCGAGTAATCGCACGAGCATCCGATTTCATAAGCGGCAGCGCTTTAAGCTTCTGCTCAAGCACACTCCACTCGTTTCTAGGATAAACGAATAAACAATTATCAAGCCCACGCGTAACGATGAAAGTGTCGCCAAGCGATTCACGGAACTTCGATGGAATAATGAGACGGCCTTTGTCGTCAATGCTGTGCTGATGCTCGCCCATGAACACGACCGCTCCACCTCTTCCCCTAAGTCCTCCACATCGCCCCACTTTTCACCACTAAGTCACACTTATTCGCCACCTGAAATAAAATTCCTTCTCGCTAACACGGAATAAGTTATAAATTTTATGGGATGAAACATTAATTACGTAGATAGTCACAACAAAAAATCGGATCGTCTATTGACGATCCGACTTAAGTCCTGCTTCTATGGTCTTGAATTTACTCGTGCGCGTTCCAGCTGTCCAAATAAGATTGCTGCTCAGCCGTCAACGCATCGATGCCAATGCCCAACGATTCCAGCTTCAAGCGAGCGACTTGCTCATCCAGATGGTAAGGCACGTTCGCTACCTTGCCGCCCAGCGACTCATATTGCTCGTTCACGAAACGAAGCGCCAACGCTTGCAGCGCGAACGTCATATCCATAATTTCAGCCGGATGGCCGTCGCCAGCCGCCAGGTTAACCAAACGTCCCTCTGCCAACAAATAAATGCTGCGGCCGTCCTTCAGCTTGTATTCCTCGATGTTTTTACGCACCGTACGAACATTCGTGGAGAGCGCTTCAAGCTCCGGCTTGTTGACTTCCACGTCGAAGTGGCCTGCGTTGGACAATATCGCGCCATTTTTCATCACTTCATAATGCTCACCACGGATCACGTCACGGTTGCCTGTTACGGTAACGAAGATATCGCCAACCTTAGCTGCATCAATCATCGGCATTACCGCAAAACCATCCATGTAAGCTTCAACCGCTTTGATTGCATCGATTTCGGTTACAACAACGTTAGCGCCGAGCCCTTTGGCACGCATCGCAACGCCTTTGCCGCACCAGCCATAGCCGACGACAACAACGGTTTTACCCGATACGACCAGATTCGTTGTGCGATTAATGCCATCAAATACCGATTGGCCTGTGCCGTAACGGTTATCAAACAGATGCTTACAGAACGCATCGTTTACGGCAACCATCGGGAATTGCAGCGCGCCTTCTTTCTCCAGCGCTTTCAAACGAATAATGCCCGTCGTCGTCTCTTCCGCACCGCCTCGGATGTTCGGGATCAGATCTTGGCGCTCGGAGTGGAGAATCGTGACGAGATCGCCGCCGTCATCGATGATCAGATCCGGCTTCGTATCGAGTGCTTTGAGCATAAGCGCCTTGTACTCGGCAGGCTCTGGGTTGTACTTCGCGAATACGGTTACGCCGTCTTCCACCAACGCTGCACACACATCATCCTGTGTGGACAAAGGGTTGCTGCCCGTGATGGTCACATCTGCGCCGCCGGCTTTGACAACCTTCGCCAGATAAGCTGTTTTTGCCTCCAGGTGGAGCGCAATCGTTACTTTCAAGCCTTTGAACGGCTGGTCTTTCTCGAACTGCTCGCGGATCCGGTTCAATACCGGCATATGGGCGCTAACCCAGTCGATTTTCAAATGTCCCTCTGGCGCAAGCGCCATGTCTGCTACAATACTCGTTTGTTTAGCATCAATACTCAATGATTCCACTGCCCTTCATCTTTTATAGGATTAAAGAAATAACGATAACGTTATAAATACACGATGCGATGACCGCCATTCGGGTCGTACGGCAGCTCCAACAGCTTCTCCAGCCAACTGGAGCCGTGTCGGTTCCAATAAGCCGTCATGTTCAATATGCGCTCCTGCGGCTTCCCGGCTGGCCACAATGCAGCCTCCATACGATCCCAGTGGCGCAGGGACGCTTCATTGCTCTTACGGAACGCGTCCGACGTTCGCGCCTCCAAGAACGCGATTTGTTCAAGGATTTTGTTCATATTCGTCGTGCCAAGCGCTTTAAGTCCTGCTTGAACCTCTGCTGCGAGCTCAACGACAGGCTCATACAACGCCGTAAATTCCCGCTTCACCTCAGCAAACCGATTCGCGATATCGAACCGATCCTGCTCCGCCAGCCACGCCTGCTTGCGTTCTTCGAATCGAACAGCGATGTCTTCGAATGTGAGCCCGTATTTGTCCATGTGCTTGGCTGCCGTGCCTTCGACCAGCGTAAATGACATGCGAGGCACAAGAATCGGCATTTCCATCCCGCATCGGCGGAACGCTTCGCCTGTCTGCGCCCAATAGGCAATTTCGCCGGGACCGAGCACAGCACCTAAGACAGGCAGCACGTAATCCTGCATAATCGGCCTCGTCAGCACATTGTTGCTGAATCGCTCAGGATGCGTGTCCGTCCAAGCCAGCAGCTCATCGGAGCTCCAGAAGGCATCTCCCTTCTTATCCGTGTAACCGCCGTCCCGTTTGTAGAGCAGCACGCGGTCGCCCGCTTTGCCAAACGCTTGATCCTCTGGCCGGAACAGGAACAAATTCGCGCACCCTGAAGTCGCAGCCGCTTGCGTAGCGTAGCCTAGCGCTTGCACTTGAGCGCCCGCTTCCGCATAAGCCGCTTCGAGCGCATCGTTGTCGCCTAACATCCGGCGGAACATCGGCGCCTCTACCCGGCGAAGCGCCGCATCGTCGGCGTCCAGCAGGACAAGGCCCTCTTGGCCGAATAGCCATGCGATCATTCGCGCGAAGACGTCGCTTAGCGAAACGCCATCGCCGATCCATGCGCGAAGCTTCTCCAGCAACGGTTCTTTGAATTCCGTGCCTGTAAGTTGGGCTTCAAGGTCAGCTAGCGCCTTTTCCCAAGCTTCTAGATCCAGCGCCGTGCGGCTCACCGACGTTCTAGCCCCTTCCGGCCTAGCGATCGCGAGCTTCCGGACACCTTGCTCAGATGACACGTTAATATGATTGGCTTCATCCCAGTCATGATCCTCGCCCGCGATCCAAAATACAGGGACGACAGTCTTCCCGAGTATGGCCGACGCATGCTTAGCCGCACTTATGATCGTAACGGCCTTATGTATAACTAGTAGAGGTCCTGTCCATAAGCCGGCCTGTTGGCCGCCTACGACGACATACGCACCTTGTTCGATTGCATCTAGTTGAGATTCTGTTTCGGGAGACATGCCAATTCGAGCATTATAGCTCCGAAGCGCCTCTGCAATCCTTGCTGCTGGAGCGCGCATTCCTAACATGTGGTCCAGCTTCTCCGCTCGCGCGAACCACGCTTGCTCGTCAGACGGGTGGCCGCTGTGCAGCAACGACTCCAACCGGCTGTCCGTACGCTTCCCATAAGCTTCGCTCAGCGGCTGTGATGAAGGAAGCTCATAATAAACCGTAGATGTCATCTCTAATCAGCCCTCGATCCGCGTCAGAATGGGTGGTCATCCACACAGTACGCATTCGCGTTTATTTCCCTGCAATTGGCGCACCATAAATCTCATTGTACACAATCGAGCGGCGAAGCGTCAAAGCGATTGCCCATCCCGATGCCCAATTAAAAAGCCTTCCCGCAGGAAGGCTCGCTCATGAGCGGTCGATACGGCTAACCGCTATGCTGCAATTTCGATTACATCGGCGTGAGCAGCACCTTGCCGATCCCAATAAACATAAACAGCACATAAAGCACGCTCATAAACAAAAATCCGATTCGCCAGACCGCCCGAACGACCTTTTTCGTATCGACAACGCCGCGTTTCCTGAACTGCATATTGCCGATAAACCCGCCAAGCAGCAGCATCACTAACAAAATTAAATATATGCCGAATTGGATGTTAAAAATACGGTCGAATAGCACAGCAACGCAACCGATCAACAATGCAGTCGTAACGTCCATCGCCAATCCGAACGCTTTTTTGCGGTTGTTGCTGTACGCGCCGTACGCCCAATAAATAATTGCAAACGGAACGACCGGTATGACCGCAAGGAACGCATAAATGTGCCTAACGCTCTCCCATAACCACATGCCTGCCGCCCCCTCCTCTTACTTCATTAATGCTTTCACCAACGACACAGCCGCCGCATTCAATGGAGCAGCTTGTCCATAGCGGGCTGCCACTTCGCATACGCCGCCATTGATCCAATCCACTTCTGTCATCGAGCCGCGCCTCACATCCGCCAGCATAGAAGAAATGTTGCTCGCTGTCCGCTCGCAAACCTGAAGCAGCCGTTCCCAGCTCTCTTCGCTTCCCTCTTCTTGATAGCCAGCAGCATTTAACGCCGTGAAGGTCTCCTCGTGGAGCGCACGCATGAGCGCCCGCCGCGCAGCGTGTGCAGGAAGCATGCCATTCGATAGATCAAAAATAGCCGTTAACGGATTGATCACTGCATTGATGAGCAATTTTTGGTAAATCCGATTACTCATGTCATTCGACAGAATGGCTGTAATTCCTGCCTTCGCCAGCATGTCCATCAACATTTTTTGCCCTGATTCCCGTACCTTCTCCACTTCTTGCGTCGATTCGTCGCGAATCGAAGGATGGCTAGGCGCTATGCTTCCAACATGAAGCTGTCCTTCCCCCGTAAATTCGACGGTCCGAGGATGATGGCGAAGGGCTCCCTCCGTCGTAACGCCTGCCAGCACCACCCGTCCGGGCAACGCTCGCATCAAACGGTCCATATGCCCAATACCATTTTGCATGCCAATGACGAAATCACCGCTGCGAGTTATGGAAGCAACATGATCGACCAAAGCATCTGTAAGCTGCGGCTGTTTTACCGTTACGAATACAACGCTGCGGTCATGCGATAACGCATAATTGTCTTGCTGAGCCCCATCGGCTACCGCATAAGCCGCGACCGGAACGACTGCCAAACGATCTCGTGCAACGAATTCGATCCCCTCTTCATTCAGCAATTCTGCTTGCCTGCCCGTTCTTGTCCATATCGCGACATCGTACGCCGCCATCGCTAGTCTAGCGCCATATAAGAGCCCAATCGCTCCGCCGCCTACGATCGATACATGCATGGCTAATGCCCCCTTTCAGCCCCTCCAACTCCTTCTATCCTAACGCAAAAGCGCCCTCCGCATCTACTCATGCGAGGGGCGCTTCCTATGCAAAGCCAATCCATTATTCAATGCGTTCCAAATTCCCGTTCGCATCCATTTTGAACCGCTGCTTCTGTTCCTCTTCCTCACTCAGTACGGTTAACCGACGCGCGCGGTCCATAATTTGAATAAGGGTCTTGTAATCATCGTTAACGGTCCGATAGTCCGTCTGTACATTCGAGACTTCGCTTGAAAGCCGTTGATTCTCATCGCGAAGATCAGCAAGCTCTTCCTCTCGGTCAAGCAAATCTTTCTCCAATAGCTTCACTTGGCGTTGCAGCTCTTGATAGGCTCCGCGCCATTGCCGCAAAAACCGAATAATGCCCTCTATCGTTATACTCTCTTCGGAAAGCGTCTCGTGATGCTTTATCGCTTTCGAATCCTCGTCTACAATCGATAGAGACGAGACATGCGGTGACGCTACAAGCGATTGCTTCTTTAAATAATTGCGTTTCTGCCGCTGCTGCTTCGCAATCTGGATCGCATCTTCGTAACGCTTGCGTACACAGCTATTCCAACGGAACCCGCAAGCAGCCGAGGTTCTTCCGATCCGCTCTCCGACCTCCTCGAAGGCACCTAATTGTGTGCCCCCTTCACGAATATGCCGCAGCGTTACCTCAGCAAGGATGATGTCATCATCCGCACTCCACGCATCTTGTCTGACTGCTGTCATGCTACCCAAACCTCCTAACGTTAAAGGCGCTTAGTTATCTCTATGCCCTTGGTAGAATTCATAGAATCTATCGGATACTATTTCTTATATCCATTTTTTTCTGTGCTCATACATGATTGTTGCGGTTATTGCACAAACTTAAAGCAAACACGCCTAACGCTCATCCACAAAAAAGTTTGCGGATTGTCGTGGATACTGTTTACACTGCTTGTACGTGACGTTATAATTGGCAATAGAAAAAAAAGGTCGAATGAAAGAGAGGGGGATGGGGAATGGCACGCATGTTTCGAGTTCTCGGCTTTTGGACGTTAGTTATTGCGCTAATGTCGTTTGCAGGAGACATGACCGAAATGTCGCTCTTGTTCTTCATGCAAGCCGCCGCGTTCATCTTGCTCGGCTATCTGAACTTCTCGGAACGTACATACATATTGATGTTCTGGGGATACATGGTCGTTTCGTTTGTAGGCTTCAGTTACTGGACCGTATTCAAAATGGGACTCCCGTTCTAATACAACTTCAGACGAGTGACACCATAGAAAAACAGCCGGAATCTTCAGATTCCGGCTGTTTTTTGCTATACGCTAGTCTTGAAGGTCAATCGCCTTCCATCGAAACGAACCCTTCGTTACAATCATCACCTTGAAAGCCTCGCTCATATTATCCGATAGAAGCAGCTGTCGAATTGCCCGGTTCCGCTTGGCTGTCGCGCTGAACGGATCTCGGCCCGCATCCTCCGCCAAAAGTTCCAATATGCCGTGATCAATGAGAAACTGCTTCTGCGTCTCCATATAAGCAACCTCCCACCCTGCGCGACGCGCGGCGCGCTGCATCGCAGTGAAATTCACATGTGCCGTCAAATCCTGCTCGCTTGGCGCGAGAAAAGGATTATTATGCGCTACATGGTTCTTATAACAAAGCAGCGTCCCCTGCATCCGATGCTCGGCTCGATATTCATCCGCTTCATGCCCGTAATCCATAATGAGCAGCATGCCGCTCTGAATCACTCGACCCATCTGGGCAAGCCATGCTTCAGCGGCCAAATTGATTTCCGTTTCCTGCCCTTCCGCGAGCGGTATGCCGTCCGCTTCAAGCGACGCCGCAAGCGCCGGCGTGCTCAGCGGCATATAGGCATAGCCAAATCCTATCCCCGGCTCATTCTCCTGTACGCATACGCCCAGCTCCATAAGGGCTCCCTCATGCCTGACGACCCGATGAACGGGCATCGCATCGAGCAGCTCATTCGCAACGATCATTACGGATGCATCGTTCGCAACATTTTTCAAATAATCAAACGCTTCGGTTGAACTAAAATGAAACATCGATAAAGGCGCATGGCCGGTGTCCGTCACCGCTTGCACGATTCGCGAACGCGTAGCCGCAACGTGCTTGGGATGGTCGTCGACAGTCAGAAAATGAAGCTTCGAAAGCCATTCGGGCGATTCGCTCGCCCAGCATTGCAGCATACGCGCTGCCATCGCGCCCGCACCCGCTCCCCACTCGCCAATATGAAGACTGGCCGCTTCACGCTGCTGGCCGATGGCCTGATCGCGTAAGCCTCTCGCCCACAGCTCCCCCATAAGGCCGCCGATCGCAGCGCTTGTATAGAAATCACCGTCAACGCCTGTACGAATCTCGCCGCTGCGATAATACCCCCATTGCTCGTCATATAAGCAAATCTCCATATACCGTTGAAAGGAAATCGCCTTGCTCGGCGCAGCTGCTGCGCCTTCCCTCTGAATGACTTCTGCTATTTTGGCCGCGATCGCCGTTGGCGGCTCCAATCTATCGCTCATATTTGCACTTCCCCCTTGGGCCTTATGAGATATAATAGGAGAACTGGAAGCATACATTGAACTGAAGCTCGTCTCGTTCATGTGTGCAATGATGTCTGCAATAAGGGGGTTCTGACATGCCTGCTTTACTGCGTCGTGCCGCCGTGCTCGCTCTAGCCATTATTGTATTTTTTGGCCAAACGGTCGGAGCAGCCGCTGCACTAACGCCCGCTGAACAAGCCATCAAGGAATTGCTCGAAAAGAGCCTGTCCGTGGTAGAAATTGACAAAGAGATCGCTCGCGTGCAAACAAAGCAAACCCAGCTTGAGGCATCCTTATCGGATACCTCTGCACGAATAAGCCAACAAGAACAGTCCGCTGCCAAGCAGCGTGAGCAAGCTGGCAAAGTGCTTCGCTCTTATTACATGGGCGAGCGCGATTGGCTGCTGGCCGCATTATTTTCATTTCACTCGCTGCAGCAATGGTTTATGCTGCTGGACTATATGGATCTCATTTTATCCCGAGATCGCGAAGTGCTTGAACGGTATGCCGAGCAGACGTTGGCGCTGCGCAAACAATATGACCGACAAGCCGAAGAAAAGGACAAGCTGGCCGAGACAGAGGCCGTTCTTCGCAAGCAGCGGGAACGCGTGGAGAAATTGCAGCAGGAAATGGACATTACACTTGAAGGACGTTCGGATGCGGATAAGCTGCGGCTTATGATGGAAGAGATGAACCAGTATTGGAATAATGTCGGGCTTTCCGAAGTTCGGACCTACTTCAAAGCGTTATCGGATGCGATGCAGCATCTGCCTGACTGGGTGCAGGATCATAAAGAGATGCTAGAAATCGACGGCTTCGAATACACGCTTCGCATACCCGAGCAAGCGCTCAATGATTTCTTGCGCGAACAGAATGAGCTATTCAACAAGTTCGCCTTCCAATTCAAGGACGGTCAGGTTATCGCAAGCGGCGAAAGAGACGGCATCTCCGTTGAGGTTGCTGGCAGCTATACGATCGAGACGGAGCCGAGCAGCATCCAATTCCACGTCCAATCGTTAACATTCAACGACCTTGCGCTCCCTGACACGACCCGTCAAGACCTGGAGAAGCAGTTTGACCTGAATTTCTATCCACAAAAAATCGTTTCCTTCCTGACCGCCAAAAGCGTCAGCATCGAGAACGGCGAACTGATCCTCATCCTAAAAGTAAAACTATAGCTCGGCTGCCGGAAGCTCCAGCCCATTCTCGTCGATTAGGACGAGATCGCGCTGGAGTTTTCTGTATGGTTCCGGTTAGCCTGCTCTCCATCGCTCAGATTACCTTCTGGCTCAAGCACGCGCCACTGCTGAACTAACCGTTCCAGCCAGTCTCCCGCGCCATCGCTGCCCTCCCACAGCTCCTGCCAGCGCTCAAGACGCCTCGGCCAAGCTGGGTCAGGCGTTTGGGAAGGCTTCAGGCTCAAATCATCCAGCCACAACTTGCTTCCCCTTCTGCTGCCTTCTAAATCTTGCTGCTGACCTTGGAACTGCGTATAGATCGGCTTGATCACCGGCAGAAGCCCGTACTGATCGAATGTGGCCTGCTGTTCCGGCTCGCTCGCCATATGATGCATCCAGCGCTTTAACGCCTCTTCCTTGCCTTCGCTATGCGCGAAAACAACAAAGCTGCGGCCGCCATACCACCCATGCGGGTAGCCTACTCCGATTAACGATTGAAGCTCTGGCGACAAGTGCTCGTAGTCCGACCAACGCATAACGGCCGACAATAGTTTGCCGTCAGCCAGCTTGTCCGCTAGTTTTGAATCATGCGAACGACTGATCGTGAACGCTGTCCCATCCCCTTTTGCGAGAAAATCCAATCGTTTCAGCATTCCCTCATCAAATGGCTTAAGCTGCTCCGCCTTCTGCCCGTCCGTCGCGAAGGAATCGAGCCATACGAGCATTTGCTCGCTCTGATCGTCCTCCCAATGAACGATCGGCACCTTCGGCGCAGACGTCCCTGCCGAGACCGCTAATTGAACGAATGAGCCCCAGTTGCCCGGAACCCCCTTACTGGTTAACGTATCAAGCAGCGGCAAGCTCCATACCGATACGAGCGGATCGGCGTCCTTCGGGATTCCCCACCAATAACCGTTCCAGTTCACGGCATCAGCCAGCCCGTCCAGCCACGCATCCGTCATGCTCGACATCATGGCATCCAACGGCTTCAAATAGCCCAGCACGGCAAACTCCCTCACCCATGCATTATCCATGAGCGCTGCATCGGGGCCGTTCCCTAGCTGGCCATCCTTCTTCCACTGGTCATAGGCATCGTTTTGTTCTATATTCGACAGCTCGACGGTGATCGATGGATTCTGCTCCATGAATCGCTCTGCTGACTTTTCCAAGTCCTGAAATTGATCCTTTGGCAAGGAAACGCTTACGGTAATCGTTTGAGGCTCGCTTGCTTTCTCGCCCGAAGGGGGCAGCACGGCCTGCTTGCCTCCAGCCTTCGAATCGGGGGTCGGCCCAACCGGAAGCCTTAGTAGCGATAGCAGCACGATGATGACAGCCACTACCGACACAATCAGCAGCAGCATCGAAGATTTGCGATACACGGCTACCTTCCTTTCCTAATTTGTCGTATATTTGTAATCCTGCTCTACCCATCATAGCAAACGGCAGCGTTCGTTGTCTCTAACAAAAAGAAGACGAACGCATCGCCTGCGTCCGCCTTCCCCGTTCCTTCCTATAACAAGTCCGCTGCCAGCTGCGCCAGCTTGGAGCGCTCGCCCTTCTCCAGCGTCATATGGCCGCTAATCCCCTCAGCCTTGAAGCGTTCCACGATATGCGTCAACCCGTTGCTGATGGAATCCAGATAAGGGTGGTCAATCTGCTCCGGATCGCCCATCAGCACGATTTTACTTCCTTCCCCAACCCGAGACACGATGGTTTTCACCTCATGCTTGGTCAGATTTTGCGCCTCGTCAATGATGATGAACTGCCCAGGAATCGAACGCCCGCGAATGTAGGTGAGCGCTTCGACCTGAATGCTGCCCAATCCCATCAAAATTTTATCGATATCGCCGCTCTTCTTCGTATCGAATAAATATTCCAGATTATCGTAGATCGGTTGCATCCAAGGCCGCAGCTTCTCCTCTTTCTCCCCCGGCAGATAGCCGATATCCTTGCCCATCGGCACGACTGGGCGAGCGATAAGCAGCTTCTTGTATTTATGATCATCCTCGACCTTCAGCAGCCCCGCAGCAAGCGCGAGGAGCGTCTTGCCCGTCCCTGCCTTACCCGTGAGGGTAACGAGCGGCACATCGTCATTTAGAAGCAGCTCAAGGGCCATGCGCTGCTGTGCATTGCGCGCCGTAATGCCCCATATCGCATCGTTGCTGAGGTATAAAGGCTCGAGCCGAACGCCGTCTTGGCTAACCTTCAGCAGCGCCGACTTCGAGGTTCCCATCTCGTCACGGAGGATGATAAACTCGTTAGGGTACAATCGGGACGAGAGCTGCAAGCTTTTAACGGATAAAAACCGGTACGTATAAAATTCATCAATGACAGACGGATGAACATGCAGTGTCGAATACCCTGCATACAGATCGGTAGCGGAAACTGTCCGGTCTGACAAATAATCTTGGGCCTCCAAACCGAGCACATCCGCTTTAATGCGAACCAACACGTCTTTGCTGACCAGTACGGTGTGGGCGTTCGTGCCCTTCTCTAGCTCCTCCAAATGGTAATTCAACGCGACCGCGAGTATCCGGTTATCGTTGGACATTTCACCGAACATCTCTTGGACGCGGACGAAGCTGCGATGGTTTAACTCCACCTTAAGCAGACCACCGTTCTTCAATACGATTCCTTCATGCAGATGACCTTCCTCACGCATCCCGTCAAGCAGACGAGAGACGGAGCGCGCATTACGGCCAAGCTCATCGGCGAGCCGCTTCTTAGAGTCGATCTCCTCGAGTACCACCGCCGGTATTATGACCTCATTGTCGTCGAAGGCGAAGATCGCTTGCGGATCATGCAGCAGCACGTTCGTATCGAGCACGAAAATTTTTTTCATCGCGGACCCTCCTGGCGCCGGAAATAGAACTGGTAACGAGAGGCATACATAACCATATTCAACTTCGGGCAAACTATGCAGCGACGACAAAAAGTGACTAGTGAAAGGTCTGGTGGCGATATGCGCTCGTTCCTCAGTTGCCTTGCGTCGGCGACAGTCATCTGCCTGCTGGTGGCAGGATGCGGTACCGTTGCACGCAACGAAACATCACCCTCTCCTCAGAATAATAATCGCGTTAAAGCTCAGCAGACAGAGCCTAGAGCCAAGCAAATCAGCGATCCCAAGCAAGTACAGGTGCATCTCGAAGAGCTAGCAAAGGGCATTCACGGCGTTAAAAATGCTCACTGCGTCATTGCCGGCAACCTCGCCGTCGTCGGCATAGACGTGGATAGTACGCTTGATCGCGCCCGGATTGGCACGATCAAGTATTCGGTCGCAGAGGCTTTCCGCAAGGACCCGTATGGCATCGATGCAGTTGTAACAGCTGACATGGATTTGTCTCAACGCCTGCGAGAGATTGGCGCAGACATCCGACGCGGTCGTCCGTTCGCTGGCTTCGCTGAAGAAATGTCCGATATCATTGGTCGCATCGTGCCTCAGATGCCACGTGATACGATCCCTCGCGAGCCCGAGCCTGGCAAGGATCAAGGCCCCAAAATGAAAAAGCATCTGTAGAAGCAGGGGTCTTACATTCATGAAAAGTACACAAAAAGCCTAGCGATCACCGCTAGGCTTTTTTCATTGCAGCAGAAACTCGTCCATCTCCGTTATCTGCCGCAGATTTATGTTCGATCAGATTGCTTTCAAGCACAGCATTGCCATACACGGCTGTCGCCATCGCTTCGGCAGACACCGCATCATCAATCGTATGAAGGAAAATGAAAGCCTCTTGCTGCATGTGCGCGAACAACGACTCGGACATTACCGCGATCGGTTCGGTCATCCGCATGACCTCCTTATCTTCTGTTACGACCTGTGCGTATGTCCAGTATACCATAGTCCACTTCGTTCCTACTACAGCTAATCGGACAATTGTGTACGAAGCGCCTGACGCGTGTCTGCCAAGCTTTGTTCGTTGACCCGAACATAAGGGCTAACCCATTTACCTTCAAGCGGCTTGAAGGCAACATCGCCGCGGCCCATGCCGAAGTAGGTAAACATAAATTGCCGCAGTTCCGATTCCGGAATATCCGTCCTCATATTGCCGCTTACCGCTTCGATCACCGACCCGATCTTCGTCGCTCCTCCGAGCGATTTCAGCCGATCGACGATCTCCCCGATGACTTCACCCTGTCGCTTATTGCGGTCAAAATCGCTCGACATGTTTTTGCCGTCGTTCGATTTGCGATAACGTACAAAATCGAGAGCATCGTCCCCATCCAGCGTATGACGGCCTTTGGTTAGATTGATATTCGTACCGTCCGCATTATCGACATAATGCATATCCATATCGACGTCAACCTCAACGCCGCCCAGCGCGTCGACCACATCAGAGAACCCTTGGAAGTTTATGATGCCGGCATAACTGATTTCAATTCCAAAATATCTGCCGAACATCGTCTTCATCTCATCAAGCGCATCAAGCCTAGCCTTGTCCTTATCCTTCGTTTCCTTCAACGCTTGCCGATAGAAAGCAGCATAATAGCTGTTCGCTTTATGGGCTGAATATCCGTTGAGCTCAATTTTGGTGTCGCGAGGCACGGTGACGATCGATGATTTCTTCGTATGCGGATTCATCGCCGCAATCATGATAACATCGGTATTCATCGTACCTGTCGCTTCCCGCGAATCAAGTCCAAGAAGCAGGACAGCCGTTGGCTTCACTTTTACGGATTGGTCTGGCGGAACCGTCACTTCCTGGCCGGGAAGAGCAATCTCGCCAATCGCCTTATCTGCCTTGAAGTACAAATCAACGACGAACCAGCCCACAAATAATACGACGGCTACAACTAGAAGAAGAATGATTCTTCCCCATCGGACACGCCGCCGTTTCTTCACGGGCTTGCCCGGTTTAACCGGTTTGTTCTGCTGTACGCTCCCGGCTCCACGCTTGCTGGATGACCGAGGCGGCAGCGGAGTATTCGAATCCATTGTCTGTCACCTTCAATCCATGTCGTTCAACCTTGATATCGAGGGTTGGCGACAATGTCATGCAGCAGCCCTTCAGCTGCTTCCCTATCGAAAAAGAAGAGCTTCATTCCGCTCTCCTTCTCGACTCGAACATGTATCATTGTCGCATCCTCTGCTGAGACGCTGACGCGGACGACACCGTGATCCTCTTGCAGCACTTGCAGGAAAAAGTCCCGCGTATCGAGGGCAGCCCGGTCGTCCGGGCGCGCCTCTGCTACACGATCAATCTGTAACCAGTTGAAGAGAGCATCCTCGAGCTTCATCTGATCCGCTCCTTGTCCCGAACGCTACGCCCTTAGGACTGTCCGGTTTCCGTATTGGTCTCCGTCTTGCCGTTCTTGCTGCGCAGCTTATCGTACAATTGCCGCCCACGAAGCATCAGCATCATGATAATAGCGACGGACATACATTGGATGATCGGCAGCTTATCGACTTGCAGAATAAACAGCACGAACGCGCCGATCATCATAATGATGTGCACGAGAACTTCCTTCAAAATCGGCAGCCGCTGCACGCGGAACACCGCATTAAAGATGTAAAGAATACACGCCAATATTAAGACGTACGTAATGACCGGATGGTTGCCGAACCAATCCTGCATCGCGCAAGACCTCCCTCAGCCCGAGCGTCTTAAACGCCGGCTTGCGCCGTTTTGCGTTGTTTCTCCGCACGCTCGCGCTCGCTCTTGTTCAATATTTTTTTCCGAAGGCGAATCGTCTTCGGCGTAATTTCGCAATACTCGTCGTCATTCAGGTACTCGAGCGCTGCCTCTAGCGAGAACAGGATCGGTGTTTTGAGCTTAACCGTATCATCTTTGCCAGCCGAACGTACGTTAGTCAACGCTTTTTCTTTGCAAATGTTGACGATGATATCATTGTCGCGGTTATGCTCGCCGACGATCATGCCCTCGTATACTTCCATGCCCGGTTCCATGAACAGGATACCGCGATCCTCAACACCCATCATGCCGTAGAACGTCGACGTGCCGTTTTCGCTCGATACGAGCACGCCTTGGTGACGTCCGCCAACCTGCGCGCCTGCCACTGGACCATAGCTGTCGAACGCATGGTTCATGATGCCATAGCCGCGCGTAAGCGTCAGGAAGTTCGTACGGTAGCCAATCAAGCCGCGTGCTGGAATGATGAATTCCAAGCGCACTTGTCCCGTACCATTGTTGACCATGTTCACCATGTCAGCCTTACGCGAGCCGAGGCTTTCCATTACAGCGCCCATATGCTCTTCTGGCACGTCGATGATCAGGCGCTCGTATGGCTCGGATCTTACGCCGTCGATGTCTTTGATGATAACTTCAGGCTTCGATACTTGCAGCTCGTAGCCTTCACGACGCATGTTCTCGATAAGAATGCCCAAGTGAAGCTCGCCGCGTCCCGAAACGATGAAAGCATCCGGGCTATCCGTTTCTTCTACGCGAAGCGCCACGTCCGTCTCCAGTTCTTTGAACAGGCGGTCGCGAAGCTTGCGGGATGTTACCCATTTGCCTTCACGGCCTGCGAAAGGACTGTTGTTAACGAGGAACGTCATTTGGAGCGTAGGCTCGTCGATTGTGAGGACTGGCAATGCTTCCGGATTTGCTGGATCAGCAAGCGTTTCGCCGATGTTGATGTCTTTGATGCCGGCAATTGCAACGATGTCGCCTGCGCCCGCTTCTTCAACCTCAACGCGCTTGAGGCCTTGGAAGCCGAACAGCTTCTCGATACGCGCTTGTTTCACAGCGCCCTCACGCGTCATGACCGCGATCGCTTGACCTTGTTTTACGATACCGCGGTTAACGCGGCCGATTGCGATACGGCCCAAGTACTCATTGAAATCGAGCAGGGTTACGAGGAATTGCAGCGGTTCCTCTACGCTCTCCGTTGGCGCAGGGATATGCTCAACAACCGTGTCATACAGAGCTTGCATATTTTCGTCTTGCTTGTCCGGGTCAAGGCTCGAAGTGCCCATGAGCGCGGATGCGTAAACGACTGGGAATTCGAGCTGCTCGTCGTTCGCGCCAAGCTCGATAAACAGGTCAAGCACTTCGTCGATAACTTCCGTCGGACGAGCGTTCGGACGGTCGATTTTGTTCACGACGACGATTGGCGTCAAATTCGACTCCAGCGCTTTGCGCAATACGAATTTCGTTTGCGGCATACAGCCTTCGAATGCGTCAACGACGAGCAATACGCCGTCAACCATTTTCATAATCCGTTCTACCTCGCCGCCGAAGTCAGCATGTCCAGGCGTGTCCACAATGTTAATGAGGTAGTCTTTGTAGTTAATGGCCGTGTTTTTCGCCAAAATCGTAATGCCGCGTTCGCGCTCGATATCGTTCGAGTCCATTGCGCGTTCTTGAACGGCTTCATGCTCGCGGAACGTGCCGGATTGCTGCAGCAGTTTGTCAACCAGCGTCGTTTTGCCGTGGTCAACGTGCGCGATAATTGCGATATTGCGAATACTTTGTCTTTCCTTCATTGTCATCATCCACTCCAATTTCTCTTCTATAGGATATACCGGTAAACAATCGATGGGCGCGCAATTACCACTGCGATCTGCGCCCGCGCCCAAACGTTAGCCAAGCGCCAGCGCCGATCAGCAATAACGCGATCAGGTAGATGCTCCAGCTCGTGATCAAAATAAATCCGAATGACACGGCTGTCACAACGCCTAAGCCTATCGCCAACTGAAGCGCCATACGAGGCTTGAACGGATCAAACGCATAGTATTCATACAGCCCGGCTGCAGGACCGAACACCAGTAACGGCCATAGCTGATGAATAAACGACCATCCGAACAGCGTGCAGAACAAAAAGAGCAACCCGTATACAGAAAGTATGCCCGCTGGCACTAAAGTTGCCGTAGGCAAAAGCCTTCCGAAGTACAGCACATGTAGCAATATGCCGCCAACGAGCAGCGCGACTGGCCATAACACGCTGCCAATAAAGCTGAAAAAGCCCATTTTGCCAAGCAGAATAACAAGCCCTGCTCCGAGCAGAGCAATTCCCGCATAATGTTGTCTAGACAAAAAGCCTCCCCCCGATCGTTCCGGTTACAATCGGTATCGTCGATGCCTTCCCCATTCGACGGAAGACGACACGATCCCGTAACTTCTCGCAACCTCTAGTGTAATGGAACTGAGCATAAAAAACCAGTGTAAACAATGTCTTAATACAAAAAGAAGAACGCCATCCTGTCCGCTGTTCGCGGATTGAACGACGTTCGCTCGGCAGATTCATTACCGCAGCGCCATTTTGGGACGGATTAGAAGGCCAATAATGACGACAAACGGCACGCAAAACAATGGAATTGCATCGTGCACCGCCTGTGACCCATGGAACAGCAAACGGTCAAGCCCAGGGTCGTTGACTAGCATCTCGCCCGCCGCATAGCCAAGCAATGCAGCTCCTAAATAGACGAGCGGAGGATATTTACGCAGCAGCGCTCCTATGAAATGGCTGCCCCAAATAATGATCGGAATGCTCACAATAATGCCTAATATAATAAGTACAGGCTCGCCGTCAGCCACTGCAGCAATAGCGAGAACATTATCCAAGCTCATCACAAAATCTGCCGCAATGATCGTCCGGATGGCAGCGAACAATGTCGTCTTCCGGCTTCCCAACGAGTGGCCTTCGTCCTCCGTACCGTTAAAGGCATCCTTAAACAGCTTGACTGCAATGATGCCAAGCAGCACTGCTCCTGCTGCCTGCAAATACGGAATTTGCAGCAGCGTAACCGCCGCTATCGTCAGTACGCAGCGCAGCAGCACAGCCGCCGCGCTTCCCCACCAGACCGCTCGTTTGCGCTGTGCCGGAGGGAGTTGATTGCTCGCCATTCCGATGACGACGGCATTATCTCCGCTTAGCAGCATATTGATCAACACGATTTGCATAAACACGATTAAGCTATCCAACTTGTACACGCTCCCCTCTTCAAAAGCTGTATGTCCAAATTGCCGCCAATATGAGAGGAATATATTTTGGAACGCTTGCTCGACAGGCTCGTAAAGGAGAACATATTCTGCCTGACAATTAGGAGGAACGTAACATGGAGTTGGAGTTCTTGTCTTGGGCTTTCGCCGTCGCACTCATGCAGATTGTCTTTATCGACCTTGTTCTCGCGGGGGACAACGCCATCGTCATCGGCATGTCGGCGCGCAACCTGCCCAAATCGCAGCAAAGGCAAGCCGTCTTATGGGGAACTGTCGGAGCGGTCGTCATTCGGGCAGTGGCCACGCTGCTCGTCGTTCATTTGCTTGAAATTCCGTGGCTGCTCTTAGTCGGAGGTTTCCTGCTGCTGTTCATCGCATATAAGCTGCTCGTGCAGGAGGATGGCCACGATAGCATTAAGCCCGGCGGCACCTTGTGGCAGGCGATTCGCACCATCGTCATCGCAGATGCGGCAATGGGGCTGGATAATGTTATTGCCGTAGCTGGCGCGGCCCATGGCAATGACCTGCTTGTTATCCTCGGTCTGCTCATCAGCATACCGATTGTCGTATGGGGCAGCACGCTCTTCATCAAACTCATTAACAAGTTTCCATGGATCGTTTATATCGGTTCAGGCGTTCTTGCTTATACCGCTGCCAAAATGATTACGCACGAGCCCGAAATCAAACCATATTTCGAGCGCAGCACCTTCTTCTCGCTGTCATTCATCGCCGTGATGATCGTCGTGGTTGTGCTGGCCGGGCTGCTGACAAACCTGCTCAAGCGCAATAAACAAGCTGCAATCAGCAGCAGGGACTCCGCTTAGGAGTCCCTGCTTTGTAGTCATTTATTTAGAACCAGCGGTCCTCGTCCGTTTGGGAGCCCGCTTCTTTTTGCTCGATTCCTCTGCCGTCTGGCAACGCCTTCGTTGTTTCTTGCTTCATCACCACAGTGACCGTGTCCTTCACCGCCTGTTGAATCATCGCATCGAGGTCCTCAATACCTGCTTCAACGCTCTCGACGATCGAGAGATTTGGATTCGTGCTTGGCGACTTCGGTACGAACAGCGTGCAGCAATCCTCGAATGGCAAAATACTCGTTTCATACGTGCCGATCCGTTCGGCAATGCGAATGATCTCGATTTTGTCCATCATGACTAGCGGCCTTAAAATCGGCAGCTCGGTTGCCCGTCCGATCACATTCATGCTGCCTAACGTCTGGCTTGCTACTTGTCCCAGGCTGTCTCCGGTAACAATCGCATGCGCGCTTTCGCGTGCCGCGATAATTTCCGTAATCCGCAGCATCGCCCTGCGCATTAACGTAATAATGAGCCGCTCTTGGTTCGATTGAGCGAAGCGTGTCTGGATTTCAGTAAAAGGCACAAGGTGAAGCTTGAACTTCCCCCCTGTGAAATGCAGCAGCCGTTTCGCAAGCGTCACAACCTTTTCCTTTGCCTGTTCGCTTGTAAACGGGTAGGAGTAAAAATGGACCGCCTCCAGCTCGAGTCCCTTGCGCATGCCGAGCCATCCCGCTACAGGGCTGTCAATGCCGCCTGAGAGCAAGAGCAAGCCTTTGCCATTCGCCCCATAAGGAAACCCGCCTGCTCCCGCTTCTGTATCGCAGTACACATAGGCGGCATCCTTCTGAATATCCACGCGCAGCTCCACTTCAGGATTCCGAATGTTCACCTTCAGCTCCGGCGTCTCGCGCAGCACATGCGACGCCACCAAATGATTCATTTCCATGGAATCGTGAGGGAATTGCTTCCATCCCCGTTTCACCGTAACCTTGAACGTATCAGGCTGTTTGCCATGCGCACGGAATACGTCCAGCGCTGTCGCTTGAATCGCTTCTAAATTGGCATCTGCCCTTTTAACAGGGCTGAATGATACGAGACCGAATACGTCACGCAGCGCCTTCGCAACCTCTTCATAGGGATGAGCATTCAGCTCCACATATAAGCGTCCGTAGGTTTGATTCACTACGATTTTGTCAAAAGCGCGGAGCGCTTTGCGCACGTGATCGGCGAGCACCTTCTCGAATCTCGCCCGATTTTTCCCTTTTACCGTAATCTCGCCGCCAAGCCGCAGCAGCACCATATCATAAATCATATTCGACACTTATATTCTCCTCTCCAGCAGCTTAAGTCCGCTTACGGTCTTGCGAATGGCATCAGCCAACGCGTCTATATCTTCGATGGTATGCTCATGGCCAAAGCTCACTCGGATGCCGCTCGTTGCTCGGCTTCGATCGTTCGACATCGCCATCAGCACGCGGCTCGGCTTGTCATCCTTCGAGGAGCATGCCGACTTCGTTGAGACGATAAAGCCTTCCTTCTCCAACGCGTGCACAATCACTTCCGGCTTCATGCCAGGATAGCTGAAGTGGACGATGTGCGGCGCGCCCTGCGAGCGCTCTGAAGAGCTATTCAGCACTAATTCCGGCATTTGCGCGATACGATGCGTTAATCGTTCACGCAAGACGATATGCTGCCCGTATACGGCTTCGGTTTCCTCCATCGCCATACGAAACGCCTTTGCGGAAGCAATGATCGAAGGCGTATTAGACGTGCCTGCCCGCCAACCATGCTCCTGTTCTCCACCCGTCAGTAACGGCTCAAGACTGACACCTGCACGTACATATAGAACGCCGACGCCTTTGGGACCGCGCACCTTATGGGCGGATCCCGTAAGAAGGTCAATGCCCCAGCCCTTAATCGCGATTGGCAGCTTGCCGATGCTCTGGACAGCATCAACGTGAAACAGCGTCTTCGGACGGCTGGCCAGCAGCTCGCCGATCGCAGCTATCGGTTGGATCGCTCCCACTTCGTTATTCACATGCATAATGCTGACGAGAGTCGTCTCATCCGTTAAAGCTGCTGCAACGGCCTCTATAGAAACGACGCCTTGCGCATCCACTGGCAAATAAGTAACGCGGAAGCCTTCCTTCTCCAGCTGCTGAAACGTCTCATAGACCGACGCATGCTCAACAGCGCTCGTAATCAGATGCTTGCCGCGGTTGGCGTATTTTCGAGCTGCCCCTTTAATCGCCAGATTGTTGCTTTCCGTCCCACCGGACGTGAATAGCCACTCCTCCGGTTTCGTGCCGAACTGCTTGGCAATCAATGCGCGTGCACGTTCGATAAGCTGCCCCGCATCCGCCCCCGCTTGATGAATGGATGACGGGTTCGCATAATGAATTCTCATCACTTCTGCGAGCGTAACAATAACATCTTCATGAGGAGGAGTCGAGGCACAATGATCAAAATAACGCATCCAGCTGCGCCCCCTTCTTATCTATAGCGTATACCAATTTTACCGTTACAAACAAGAAAAGCTCCTTACGGAGCCTTCTCGACAACGAATGGAACATGTCACGATGCGTGCCATGTTTGGTTTACTTGCTTTGCTAACGTGCCGCAAGCACTTTTGAAACATATCGCTGCGTCTCGACAGGCAACTTCGACAAATTCGCTATCAGCTCAGCGTCTGTCGAGATTCCTAGACGATCGATGCGTCCAGGGCCAGCGTTGTATGCAGCCAACGCAACTTGTTCATTGCCATTATATTTGTTGATGAGATAAGACAGGTAACGCGTACCGCCGTCGACATTTTGAATCGGATCGAACGGATTCGTTACGCCCATGCTCTTCGCCGTGCTGTCCATCAGCTGCATAAGCCCCTTCGCTCCGACAGAGGATACCGCATCCGTACGGAACGATGATTCCGTGTTAATGACCGCTCGAACCAGATTAGGGTCTACCCCGTACTTGGTAGCTGCCGCTTGAATGATACTGTTTAATTCAGCTGGCGCGGTATTGCTGTATGGTGTGCTGGCAGCATCATAACCAATTCCGCTTAATGGAGGGGCAATCGCATCACCGATTGACGGTAATCCGTTTAACGAATCGCTCAAGCTGCTAATATCAGTCGCTTGGCCGCCTGTCGACATGAATTGCGCTAAGATCGAATCAAACAAAGATGGGCTGCCAGTCGAGTCAGTTGAACTGAGCGGCGAGGTGGAAGCGTTATTGTCTAAGCTATTCATCCATTGCAATTGCAGCATGGTTTTGAGTAAGCGAGGATCTATGCTCATATTCACACTCCCGAAGATCGGTTTAATAACGATAACTACTATGTATAACGGCATGCAATGCGCTTTATATAATACAGGATTCGATATTATTTTACATGGTTTACGCCTAATTCGCCAGCCCCAAACGTGTTCGAAACAAACCAAAACCGCCGTGCCCATAAGCGGACCGGCGGTTTTGGTTTGTTTGTATTCATCGAATGGCAGCGTAATACAACGGGATAAGCACCAAATAGGCGGCGGCTGCAATTAAGCCTAACGTCATAGCCCAAACGCCGAGCGCACGGCTGCCGGTGTAATAGGCATATACCCCGAGCGCCGCTGCAGTCGGCCCCAGAAAGACCGGCCACAGAAACCATGAAGCAATGGCGAATACGAGGCCAATCCAGCCTACCGTCGACGAGAAGGACAGCGAGCTGTTCTCGGAATCCCGATAATGATACGACTCATGCCGCTTCATGCTCGGTACATAACCCGAGGTTGTTGGCAGCGTACCAGCTTCCGCGGACATCTCCGCGTCGTCGCGACGTTTGCGACGCCATGCCGTTCGTCTTGGTAACGGCGTTACACGGTGCTGCTCATGATCGTGTGACGATTCATCAGGTTGAGACGACCAGTTTTCCCAATCGTTCCCCATATCCGATCACCCCTTACGAAATGTCTGGCAGCAGGTGACGGACGATTTGCTCGCTTCGTCTTGATGGTCATGGAATGATTCGTCAGCAAATTCGGCATAAAAGGATGAGGCATGCTTGTCCAGATCGATCGAGATACTTTCCGCATTACAATTGTTGCCCTTCGCCCAGAAGGCACAGTTAGCAACGCTGCATTTTACGCCATTCGGCATAAACAATCACCTCCGCCATTAGGTTGTCCATGACGGAGGTGAGTACATTCGAGGTTATTTTTGCCCTTGCATCCGGCGCTGGGTCATGTAGTCATTCTCATAGTAAGAAAGGTCATCACGCAATTCCTCGTAAACCTTGGAAACAGCCAATACGATTTCGCGCGCTGGGCGAATCGGCTTGAAGCGGAAACGGATCGCGTCTTGGCCTGTGTATGCATAACGACCATCTTCCGAATAGCACTCATTCTTCGGATAGAAGAATGCTGCCACTGCTTGATGGTAAGCGTCATACAGGCTGCGCTCCGCTGCTTCCGTATCGAAATTCGGACGGCGAAGCACGATGCCGATTTTCTCGTATACCGTCTCCGAGAATACGAGCAAATGGCGAAGGTCTGCAAGCAGGCCTCTATAGAAGAGCGCCGCTTCTTCGTTCTGTTCGCCGTTAAGCAATTGCGGCACTGCATGTTCATTCAAAAACGATTCCAATTGAACGATTGCTTCTTTAAGTTTAGAGTGGGTGGATTCGCTTAACGATTTAATGTTAGTTGATGGCATAGTAAGTTGATCCCCTTTCTTGATACAAAACAAAAAAATCTTAATCTTTCTTATCGTACCATAAACAAACCTGTAGTGGTACTGCTCCGACTTCATTTCATCTCGTATAATTTATGGCTCTGTGCCTTAATCTAACCGTATGAGGGCGTGTACCGCCCAAGAGGGATGGAGGACTTTGAATGCGAGGAAAACAATGGATCGGATGGCTGGCAATTGCCGTTGCCGCAATACTGGTTATTCCGTTTACGCCCTGGTTCGCACCGGACAAATCCGGGCATACCGAAACCCCGTCCAAGCAACGGGCAGCAGCTGTAAAAACCGAACAGACGCTTAAGCTCCATACGCTCCAGCGCGACATGGATGCTACCTCCATGCTGTGTACGACGGAATGCACGAAAGATTTCACCAAGCTTGCTTCGGGCCAGTCCGAAGGGGCTACAAAAAACGAGAAAATCAGCCATATGATGGGCATGCATCCCCATATGCTCTATGTCAGTTGGTTTAATGCCAAACGCTCGGTCGCACGAGGCAGCGTCCCCCCGGACCTGCATGAAAAGGCGGACAAGCTGCTTAAGCAAGCCAAAGAGGCGGCTGGCAAAGGCGAGCGCTTTATATCCAAACCCTTTCTATATGGCGGACATCGCTATTTCATCCTTGGGGTTCCCGAGCCTCGCCATGCGAATAGCGGCGTAATCGGCCTTGTTAAGCAGGATGTCGTCGGTCAAGTCGAGCGCCATCAGCGGCGCAACCTGCGGCTGGTTCCCTACCCTGCTGAGGGCCATTACAAAATTGAATCGGTCAAAGCAAATTCAACTAAAGAAACAACGGTACGTACAGGCGAGGATAACGGCGGCGCGAGCCACTATCATGTGAATGATGTCGTCGTCCGATTCCGGCAAGATCCAACCCCGCATCAATTAGCGTCGATCCGGCGCGACATTCAAGCGGACACGATTCAGAAGCTGGGCTACACCTATGTATTCCGTTCGAGCAAAATGGAAGCAAAAACGATGATGGCTTATTTCCGGGAACGTTGGAACCCCGTGTATGTGGAGCCCCACTATTTGTATATGACCAATACTAAGAAGGATAGCGTCTCGCCTTCGCACAACCATTCCGCGGCGGGGCAGCCTTCCGCGAAGTCTGATGGGCATCATGCCGTCATTCCGAACGATGCATTATATGAAGAGTATCAGTGGAATTTGCCTTCAATCGATGCAGAACAGGGCTGGAGCGTTGGCAAAGGAAGCAATGCAGTCGTCGTAGCCGTGCTGGACACGGGCGTGCAGGCAAACCATCCGGATTTGCAAGGTCGTTTAATCAAGGGAATCAACATCGTGAATGATGGCAGCATACCGGACGACGACGTTGGTCATGGCACGCACGTCTCCGGCATCATAGCAGCTTCGGTTAACAATGGAGAAGGCGTAGCTGGCCTTACATGGTATAACAAAATAATGCCGGTTAAGGTACTCGACAGCAGCGGCGCAGGCTCGACCTATTCGGTAGCTCAGGGTGTCATCTGGGCGACTGATCATGGCGCTAAAGTCATTAATATGAGCCTAGGCAACTATGCCCAAGCTGACTTCCTGCACGATGCGGTAAAATACGCCTTCGATCACGATGTCGTCATCGTTGCCGCGAGCGGGAATGACAATTCGGAGCGTCCAGGCTATCCGGCTGCTTATCCGGAAGTGCTTGCTGTAGGCGCAACGGATCAGCACGGCAAACGCGCCTCGTTCTCCAACTACGGCGACTATATCGATGTTGCGGCGCCGGGCGATGGCATTGCCAGCACCTATCCAGGCAACCAGTATGCAGCATTGTCCGGCACCTCGATGGCTAGCCCGCATGTCGCGGCGCTTGCAGCGCTCATTCGTTCCGTTAATCCGGAGCTGAAAAATAAAGAAGTGATGGATATTATGCGTCAAACCGCAAAGGATCTCGGAGCCAAAGGGAAAGACAAATATTTTGGCTATGGGCAGATCGATATCGTTAAAGCGCTTGACGCAGCCAAGCAGTCGTCGGTATCGCTGCAGCGTTATCCGCAAAACGTAGCTCGGCGGTTAGCAAAGCTCCACTAGCGTTCGATAAGAAGGTTCCGCAACAAAAAAGAGCTGGTCATGCCGTCAGCGTAACTGACGGTAGACCAGCTCTTATTGTTTGTTCATAAGATCGTGCGGAAAGTTTGCCATAAGCCGGGTTCTGTGCTGTCGGTGGTGCGAACGGGAACGACCCTCCCACCTACAAAGCGACAATCATCTATCTAGGCCGTCCATTGCTGTACGGCTCAAGCAACCAACCCGAATGCGCCCCAGGCAAGGGCTGCGCGCAAGGCGCTGCATTCTCTCGGTCTTGCTCCAGATGGGGTTTACCAGGAACATAGTCACCCATGTTCCTCGTGGTCTCTTACACCACGGTTCCACCCTTACCTGATCCGGCTCGAAAGCCGGCCATCGGCGGTCCATTTCTGTGGCACTATCCTTCAGCTCGCGCTGACTGGACGTTATCCAGCATCCTGCCTTGCGGAGCCCGGACTTTCCTCTCGCGGCATAGCCGCCAGCGATTGTCTGTCAAACTTTCCGGTGCTTAGTAAGTATACTCGGATTTGTGCGAAAGCTCAACCACTTATGTAATGGCATTCGTTTCAACATCCGCATACTTTTCCACTAATTTACATCAGATCAATTGGAAAGGCTCCGTCGACAACACCGAATACACGACCGCCGTCGTCGATTTGCGTTCTGCCAGCTTTGCTGTCAGCCACTCCGCCACGCGCGTCTTCATGATTTTCTCGACGTTATGCCCAGGGTCGATAATCATCATGCCCGCTGCAAGCGCATCATGGGCGGTATGATAATCAATATCGCCTGTTACCAGCACGTCTGCGCCAGCAAAGGACGAATGCCGGACATATTTTGCACCCGAGCCGCCCAGTACAGCGAGCTTACGTACCGGAGCCTTCAGCTCGCCTACTACCCGAACGAACGGCACCTCGAATGCAGCCTTGACACGCTCAGCTAACTCGCCTAACGTAACCGGCTGCTCTAGCTTGCCTACACGGCCCAGCCCAACAGAACGGCCTTTAAGGTCGATTGGATATAAATCATAGGCAACCTCTTCATAAGGATGCGCCTTAAGCATTGCTTGAATAGCACCGCGATGAATGCTATGCGGAACGATCATCTCAATTCTTACTTCCTTTACACGCTCCAGCTTGCCCTGCTCGCCGATGAATGGATTCGTACCTTCACCCGGTCGGAACGTGCCTGTTCCTTCAATAACGAAGCTGCAATGATCGTAATGGCCAATCGTGCCTGCGCCAGCGTTCCATAGCGCTTGCTGGACCTTCTCGCTATGCGATTCCGGCACGAACACAACGAGCTTGAACAGCTTGTCCATATGGACATCCTCGAGGCTTGCGCGTCCTTCTTGTGCAATGCCTAGCAGATCCGCCATCCAATCGTTAATGCCGCCATCGGTAACGTCGAGATTCGTATGCGCAATGTACACAGCAATGTCATGCTTGATCAGCTTCTCATACAGCTTGCCAGCTGGCGTGGAAGTATCGATCTTAGCAAGCGGCCGGAAAATAATCGCGTGATGGGCAACGATCAAGTTAGCGCCTTCCCGGATTGCTTCCTCTACAACTTCATCCGTTACATCCAGCGCAACCAGCACTTTAGGGATCGGCTTATTCAGCGTCCCGAGCTGCAGCCCGATCCGGTCCCCTTCAACCGCATAATGCTTAGGAGCAAGCTGTTCCATAAGCTGAGCTATCGTTTGTCCGTTCGCAAACACGCGAGCACCTCCTCCATCCGTTTCATATCCTTGCGGAATTCCATTGCTTTGATCCTTGCATCCGAATTGTCGGATTGTTCCATTTGAGCACAGATCCGATCAAGCTTCCGCCATTCACTCTCCCATTTCCGAACGAGCACCTCAGAAGGCTGTTGAATCAGCCATGGCCCGAATCGGTATAGCAGGCCTACTGCTACATCCGCCTCAACCTCTATTGGCAGCAAAGCCGGGTCATAGATCGCAGCGATTTGCTCCTCAGCTCGTCCCGCTTCTGCTCGCACAGCACGAAGCACCTCGTATATTTTCCCGTCTTCCTCCAATATACGCTCTTCAACCAACAGCCAATGATTGTCCGAAAGCCAATAACGCACCGTATCTTCGCCGACATTGGGCTGAAGCACAAGCTCCTTAACACCTTCCAGCTTCCCTTGTGCGCGTCCTTCCTCCAAAATGGTGGCAATCAGCTGGCCGCCCATTCCCGCTATCGTTACGGTGTCCGCATCTCCGGGAGACAGCACGGCCATGCCGTTCCCTCTTCGTACGTCGATACGATCCGATAATTGAGCTTCCTTCACCTGTTTAGAGGCAGCCTCGAACGGTCCCAGATTCAATTCGCCTGCAATAGCAGAAGGGCATTTCTCCGATAACACCAAAAAAACAGGAAGCAGCGCATGATCTGATCCAATATCTGCCACTCGCGCTCCAGTCGTCACGAGCGAAGCGATCATCTCAAGACGCTCTGATAATTTAACATTCACACTCATCAGGCTACCCACGCAATCCATTGTTTTCTTAAAGCAAACAGCAGGCTCCCTCCGATCGCGATTTTTGCGAACAGAAGCAGCTGTGACCATGACACATCTATATCTACAAACAAAGTCCCATACAATTCCGGCATAAACCAAATCAAGCCGCCGATTACAAACAGCACCATCGCAACCTGCTTCGACCACCGCTGGACAAACCAACTCAGCCAAGCAAACACGAATGTCATCGGCACCCAGTACAATTGGACTTCATACCAAGACGGCTCCATGTCCCGACGTGAAAGCGCCCACGCATACAGCAAAACGATAGCCGCCCAGCCTGCAAGATGAAGCAGCGATATGCGCGACCAAATGCCGTAAACGATCCATAGAACCGCAAAGCCAACCAGCAATCCTGCTTTAGCTCCCCAGTTGTCCCATTCATTCAGCCTCAGTATATAGGTGCCAACACCTAACAAAGCAAGCATATCAAACCCGATAAATGCGAGCCCTGCGGCTTCATTTCGCTTGCGAATTCGCTGCCCGTAAACGAGTAATAATGCGAATGAAACGACGCTTATGCCTATTTGCAATAGCGGATGAAAAGCGTTAAAATGAAGTACAACGAAGCAAATCAAGGAAAAAATGACAATTGCAAGGAGCCATTTCTTGCCAGAAGCTCGCATCGCAGCAGTCGCTGCACGACCGGATAATCGATCTGGCTGCTTCTGCTCAGGCTCTTCTAAATATAAATTCAGCAGAAAATCGCAATAACGGTCCGGAAGAAGTTTACTCTTCTGCCAATGCTCAATTTCATGTACGATGATTTTTCTTCGTTGCTGGTCCATAATCCGCTCCCCTTCAGATTTGGAAAAAAAGACCTTGCTGCTACAAGCAGAAGGTCCCTTATATCTATTCTAAGAAATCTTTTAAACGCTTGCTGCGGCTTGGATGTCTCAGCTTGCGCAACGCCTTAGCCTCGATTTGGCGAATCCGTTCGCGCGTAACGCCGAACACTTTGCCGACTTCCTCAAGCGTGCGAGTCCGTCCATCGTCAAGGCCGAACCGGAGACGAAGCACGTTTTCTTCCCGTTCCGTGAGCGTGTCCAGCACATCCTCAAGCTGTTCCTTCAATAACTCGTAAGCAGCCGCATCCGCAGGCGCAAGCGCCTCTTGGTCCTCGATGAAATCCCCCAAATGCGAATCATCCTCTTCACCAATTGGTGTTTCAAGGGAAACAGGCTCTTGAGCGATTTTCATAATTTCACGGACTTTATCGGTGCTAAGCTCCATCTCTGCCGCAATTTCCTCTGGCGCTGGTTCACGCCCAAGCTCCTGCAACAGCTGACGAGAAACGCGTATCAGCTTGTTAATCGTTTCCACCATATGAACCGGAATCCGAATCGTACGTGCTTGGTCTGCAATCGCCCGCGTAATCGCCTGACGAATCCACCACGTTGCATACGTACTGAATTTGTAACCTTTCGTATGGTCGAACTTTTCAACCGCTTTGATCAGACCCATGTTGCCTTCCTGGATTAGATCCAAGAACAGCATGCCACGTCCGACATAACGCTTCGCAATACTAACGACGAGACGCAAGTTCGCTTCAGCAAGACGGCGCTTCGCTTCCTCGTCACCCTTCTCGATCCGCTTCGCAAGCTCCACCTCATCATCAGCCGACAACAGGGGTACCCGTCCGATTTCTTTCAAGTACATGCGAACGGGATCATTAATTTTAATGCCCGGCGGCAATGCCAAGTCGTCATCGAAGTTAAACTCGTCGTTCTCCTGGTCCCGATCTCGATCATGATCATCACGGCTTATTGGTGACTCGTCATTCTCGTTGACCACTTCAATTCCAAGATCATCGAGCTGTTCGAAAAATTCATCAATCTGTTCCGGATCTTGATCGAATGGAGCCAGTTTCTCCATAATTTCTTTGTAGGTTAAGGAGGATCTTTTCTTGCCATGTTCGATCAGTTGATCTTTTATGAGCTCCAGCTTTTGCTCCGTATCTAGTTCAGTATGTTGATCATTCGCCATATTCCGACTCCCTCCTCCCTAGAAACGATCGTCCTGCCGTCCTTTCAGCTGTCTCTCTAGGGCTATAATCTCACTTGCAATTTGCACAGCTTGCGCAATGTCTCCGGATCGCTCCGCTCGCACCAACTGCTCCTTCTTCTGTTCAAGCTCGCGCATGCGCGGCAGCTTCCGTATTTCCCGAATAAAATCATCCAGCAATTGCTCATTAAATGGGAAATCGCCGTCCATTAACAGAATCGAAGCGGCTGTACTTTCCAACCGATCGTCTTGGAGCGTGGAGATGAACCGTTGGACATCAGGATCATGACCCTGCGCATAAAATGCATATAAATAAGCAGCAAGCGCTGCGTGATCCTCCACATTAAAAGCATCACCCAATCGATCATGTACAACTCGGGCTGTTTCCACATCCCGCATCATGACGGACAGCAACTTCCGCTCTGCCTGCTGATATGCAGGAAGCAGCGTAGGAGGCCCAGAGGACGAGGAACGCTTTTCATTCCTACCATTATTCCACGAAAACCCGTTATTATCCCTTGGGGCTTGCAAATTTTGCATCGTTTCGCGTACAGCATGCACATCTTGCTTCAACGAATCGAGCGAAACCTCGAATTCGCGATGAAGCTCTTTCATGTACACTTCACGCTCCATGGCAGAAGGCACTTCCGCTATGATTCGCGCCGCTTCCAGCAAATATTTGCGCAAACCCTCATCTTCTTCTAGCATATGGTTTTTTCGCGAATATATAAGCTTAAATTTCACGGCGGACACAGGGTGATCCATGACATCGCGCAAAAAGGCATCAGGACCGTATGCGTCGATCGTCTCATCCGGATCCATCCCGCCTGGAAGCATTGCTACGCTTACCGTCATGCCCGCTTTCTCAAACATTGGAATAGCTTTCATCGCAGCTGCTCGGCCAGCGTTGTCTCCGTCGTAACAGATAATGACCTCCTCAGCCGATCGACTAAGGATGACCGCATGCTCATCCGTTAACGCCGTCCCCATCGTAGCGATGCCGTTATGGACACCTGCACTCCATGACTTAATGACATCCATATAACCTTCGAACAACACAACCTTGCGCCGCTTTCGTATATCCGGTCGCGCATTATTGAAGTTGTACAACGTTCGGCTCTTCGTAAACAGCGGTGATTCAGGCGAATTCAAATATTTAGGCTGTCCATCGCCTAAAGCACGTCCAGCAAACGCAATAACTTTGCCGTCACGATTCCAAATCGGAAACATGACTCTCCCTCTAAACCTGTCGACATATCCGCTTCCGTCCTGCTTGGCAGACAGCAACCCGCCCTTCTCCATCAACGGCAAAGCAAATTGCCTGGATTCGAGAAAACGGGCTAATGTATCCCAGGATTCTGGCGCATATCCAATCGAAAACTGGTCGATCAGTCGATCCGACATGCCGCGATCACGCAAATAGCTTAAAGCTGACCGGCCTTGCTCCGTATTCATTAGCAAATAATGATACAGCTTGGCCGCGAGCTCATGGGCCTCAATCTGCTTGTCGCGATTCGGATCTGCTGGCGGACCTGCATCGGCAGGATCTGACCAAGTGACTGGAATACCAGCTTCTTCTGCCAGTAGGCGTACCGCTTCGGGGAAGGAATACCCTTCGATTTCTGCGATAAACCGGATGACATTGCCGCTTTTGCCGCAGCCATAACAATGAAAAATTTGCAGCTCAGGCGTTACGGTAAAAGACGGCGTTCGTTCAGAATGAAACGGGCAAAGCCCTTTCATATATTTGCCGTTTTTGGTGAGATGAACGTATTTACCTACCGTTTCCACGATGTCATGCGCATTGCGTACCGCATCGATGGCGGAGTCCGGAATTCTTCCGTATGCCACATTACTCACCCTTATCTTAATACACCTAATAACTATTCGCTAAAATTGACTAAACTCCTGCCGTTCCATTAAAAGTTTTGTCAGTTTTTGCTGAAATCGACGACGATCGTCTTCCGTAAGCGCTCTCGGCCCCTTCGTTTTCCCGCCTGCTCTGCGCCTTCTGGCCGATTCATGGCGCCGCTCCAACAAATGGCCAATCTCGTCCTCGACGATCTGCTCGCCTCGCGGGGAAAGTACGATTGCGCCTTTGGCCAACGCAAGCGACCCAAGGCCCAAATCCTGTGTCACAACAATATCACCGGATTTGGTTCGGTTAACGATATGCAGGTCCACCGAATCGGCGCCCCGATCCACTTGCAGCACTTGCACCCCTTCAGCCGCCTCAAGTCGATGGTCATAAGAGGATACCATTAACACAGGCACATGGAACTGTGCTGCGGTTGTCGTAATTTCTCGTTTCACAGGACATGCATCGCCATCAACCAAAATTGTAAATCCTGTTACCGGCATATTCAAAATCGTGCCCCCATCGCTACCATCACCATTTCCCTTTTTCCAGAAAATGATATTCGATAAGTATATACGGCAAGCAAATGCAAATTCCTGCCTTCGTTACGATTGCAGACGAATTTGCTCCATGATGAGGCTTGCTGTCTCCTCGACTGCTCGGAACGAAACATCAATAACCGCACACCCAAGCTGCTTCATAATTTGCTCTGCATAAGCCAGCTCTTGTTCGATGCGCATTGTCGATGCGTAGGCTGCACTGTCCGGCAAGCCCAGTGCCTTTAGCCTTTCCTTCCGAATGATATTCAAGTAGGGCACGCCGATGGTCAGACCGACTATTTTTTCTTTCCTAACATGGAACAGCTCGGAAGGCGGCTTGATTTCGGGGACCAATGGCACATTGGCTACTTTATATTTCTTATGCGCAAGGTACATGGATAATGGCGTCTTCGATGTTCGGGAAACGCCGACAAGCACAATGTCCGCTTTGAGAACGCCTGTCGTATCGCGGGCATCGTCGTACTTAACGGCAAACTCCACCGCATCAACTTTACGAAAATAATCCGCATCCAGCACGTGATTAAGTCCAGGCTCCTGACGAGAGGATTGGCCCGTCTGACGCTCGAAGCTGGACACTAGCGATCCGAGCAGATCGATACACTCCACTTCATAGGTTTGACTAAGCTTCTTCAGCTCATCTCGCAGCGCTGGAATAACCAAAGTAAATAAAATGATGCCGCCCGTCTGCTTGGCGCGGAGCACCACCCGTTCCAAAGCGGAAACATCCTGTATGAATGGCGCTCTCCTAATGTCGGCATGGATCGGATGGAACTGAGCGGCTGCCGCACGAACGACGAATTCACCTGTTTCACCTGCCGAATCAGACACGACGTATACGACTAAGCTGCGTTCGTCACTTGCCATGTTCCATCCCTCCTGCACTCTGTTTAAAGCAACGCTAGACTACCAGACCAGCTTAGCAAAATCCGCAAGCTTCACGATATCGCTGGAAAGCCCTGCAAGGGTCGCCAATCGATTGCGGCGCACATCTTCTTGCTGAGCCATGACCATGACGGAATCGAAATAAGCCGTGATCGGCTCCTTCAATGCGGCCAGCAGTTCGAGCGCCCCTGCAATGTCTCCGTTCCGGAAACGCTCCGCATACGCGGGATGAGCCGTTTTCCATGCTTCGTACAAAGCTTGCTCCGCCGGTTCTGCGAACAACGCCGGATCCACAACCTCCGATTCGGCTTTAGCAGCAAGATTGTTGACGCGGTTAAAGGCCTCAACAACCGTCTTAAACTCATTCTTCTCTTCGCCTGCAGCGCGTCCGATCAATACTGATGCCCGCTCGACCGTCAGCTTCAGATCATCAAAGCCTGCCGCCATGACCGCGTCAACGACATCATAACGAACCCCTTGCTCCGTTAATACGTTTTTAACGCGGAGACCGAAGAACTCATACAGCTCCTTACGCACTTCCGCTGCCGGACGTTTCAAGCCGCGCTGTTCGTGCACAGCGAGCGCGATATCGAACAAATCACCAAGCGCGAGCGGAAGCCCTTGCGCAAGAATCGTTTGAACGATGCCTGCCGCCTGACGACGAAGCGCGTATGGATCCTGCGAGCCGGTAGGGATAATGCCGATCGAGAAGCAGCCGACAATCGTATCGATTTTGTCCGAAAGGCTGATCACAGCGCCAGCCAGTGAAGCAGGAGCGCGATCTCCGGCAAACCTCGGCTGGTAATGCTCGTTGATCGCAACGGCTACCGCTTCGCGTTCCCCAGCTTTTCTCGCATAATCTTCCCCCATAATGCCTTGAAGCTCAGGGAATTCATAGACCATTTGGGTTACCAAATCGAACTTGCTAATGTCAGCAGCGCGGCTGATATCAGCTACGGCCGACGCGTCTGCCTGCACATGCGCAGCCATCTGGTCAGCGATAGCGCGAATACGGCGGACCTTATCCGCCACTGTTCCGAGTTCCTCGTGGTACACGATCGTTTCCAGCTTCTGCAATGCATCAGAGATCGCGAGCTTCTGGTCTTCAGCGTAGAAGAACTTAGCGTCGGATAGACGGGCGCGAAGCACCTTCTCATTGCCTTTTGCTACAACATCCAGCGAAGTACGGTCGCCGTTGCGCACCGTTACGAAGAATGGAAGCAGTTTGCCTGCTTTATCCAGCACCGGGAAGTACCGCTGATGCTCGCGCATCGACGTAATGAGCACTTCCTGCGGAATTTGAAGGAACGAAGGATCGAATGTGCCGAACAAAACGCTAGGCGTCTCTACGAGGAACAATACCTCTTCGAGCAGATCTTCCTTAACAGCGATCTCCCAGCCTTGTTCTTGGGCCAGTGCTTCGATCTGGCGAACGATCTCTGCTTCGCGCTCTGCAATATCAGCAATAACATGCTGTGCACGAAGCGCTTCTACATAGCTGCTTGGCGTTTCAATCGTTGTCTCGGCGCCTAGGAAGCGATGTCCGCGCGTCACATTGCCGCTTTGTACGCCTGCAAGCTCTAGCGGTACAATCTGGGATCCGAACATCGCAACGAGCCATTTGATCGGACGAACGAACTTCAAGTCATAGCTGCCCCAACGCATGCTTTTCGGGAAGGTCATCGACGTTACGATAGCCGTCAGCCCTTCAGTCAGCACGGATGCGGTCTCAACGCCTACGCTGCTTTTGTTGCCATATACATATTCAACGCCAGCAAGCTCTTTAAAGAAGAGCTGCTCCGGCTCAACGCCTTGGCTCTTGGCGAAGCCCAATGCAGCTTTGCTCCATTGTCCTTCGGCATCCTGCGCGATTTTGCGCGAAGGGCCTTTTACTTCCTCGTTTACATCGGACTGCTTCTCGGCAACCTCGCGCACGAGGACAGCCAATCGGCGAGGCGTAGCGTACGCTTCAACTTCGCCATGCGAAATACGGGATTCATCCAGCCATTTGGCCAGCTTGTCACGCAATTGATTAACGGCAGCGCGCACAAACCGCGCCGGCACCTCTTCAAGGCCAATCTCGAACAATAGATCCTTAGCCATTAGCGCTCATCCCCTTTCTTCAACAGCGGGAATCCAAGCCGTTCGCGTTCTTCCAAGTACGTCGCCGCACAAGCGCGGGCAAGGTTCCGGACACGGATAATGTATCCCGTTCGTTCCGTTACGCTGATTGCCCCGCGTGCATCCAGAAGGTTAAAGGCGTGCGAGCATTTGAGCGCATAATCATACGCTGGGAACACGAGGTTGCCCTCCAGTGCGCGCTTCGACTCTTCCTCGTACATGCCGAACAGCTTGAACAGCATCGCGCTGTCTGACGTTTCGAACGTATATTTGGAATGCTCAAACTCCGGCTGCAGGAATACGTCGCCGTATTTCACGTCGCCAACCCACTCCAGGTCGAATACATTTTCTTTATCTTGAATATATGAAGCAAGGCGCTCCATGCCGTACGTAATTTCGACCGCGACCGGATTCATATCGATGCCGCCAACTTGTTGGAAGTAAGTAAACTGCGTGACCTCCATGCCGTCCAGCCATACTTCCCAGCCAAGGCCCCATGCGCCAAGGCCTGGATGCTCCCAGTTGTCTTCGACGAAACGGATATCATGATGCGCAGGATCGATGCCCAGACGCTTCAAGCTTTCCAAATATAGCTCCTGGATATTGTCTGGCGAAGGCTTCATAATAACTTGGAACTGGTGATGCTGATACAGTCGGTTCGGATTCTCGCCATAACGGCCATCCGCCGGACGGCGGGAAGGCTCTACATAAGCTACATTCCACGGCTCTGGACCGATAACGCGAAGGAATGTCATTGGATTCAGCGTCCCCGCGCCTTTTTCAACATCGTAAGGCTGTACGAGAATGCAGTTTTGCTCTGCCCAAAATTGCTGCAGCGTCAAGATCATGTTTTGAAAGTTCATTTTCATGAAATTCTCTCCTTCTTCCGTAATTGCAAGCAAGAGGTGCCGGTATGTAAAGATCACAAAAAGCTCCCGCCCCCACGCCTGATAAATCAGACGTAGGGACGAGAGCATGCTCCCGCGGTTCCACCCTACTTGGCCGTTCGCCACCGCCAGCTCGTCGGCTGCCGTGCGTTCACGCCCTCTTTTGCTGAATCGTGTGCACTCCAGAGCGCCTTTCATCGATTGATCCGCTCGGGCTCGCACTGTCCCCGAATCGCTTGGCTGTCGATCACGATCGATTACTTTCTCCTTCAACGCGCATATAAAACGTCCTTATTTCGTATTGCCTTGAAATATAGTATTCGTTTTTGTTCACAATGTCAAATCGATGCCGTATTGGCAGCTTTCACATTTTGCAGCTCGGGAAATTCGCTCGCAAACGCTTTTTTACGATGATGCCGCCAACGGAATAGGCTTGAAATGCCCCGGACATATTCGTCCGCAATCATGCCCGCATAGATGCCAAGCAAGCCGAACCCGACAGGAACAGCAAGCATATAGGATAAGCCGACCGACAGCGCCCACATGATCGGCAGCGAGTAGAGCATGATCACTCGGCTATCGCCGATTGCGCTTAACGATTGCCCCAGCGCCATATTCAGCATTTTCCCCGGCTGCAGCACCAGATTAAGCCAGAGCAGCGTCATCGCCGTGTCGATGATCCATTGATCCTCCGTAAACAGCCCTAACAGCTGTCGCCGGAATAAGAGCATAAGCACCGTGTTCGCAAGCACGATCACAACGCCCCAGCCGAGTACCTTGAACGCATCATAATAAACTTCGCGATAGCGACCGGCGCCAAACAGGTGGCTGATTCGAATTTGTACGCCCATCGCAAGCGACCAGCCGAACAAAAAAGCAAACGATTCAATCGTATTCATATACGTACGTGTGGCAAGCTCTTCCGCGCCCATCGACGCAATAATCGAATAGATGACCAGCTGCGAAAGCGTCCAAGAGCCGCCGTTCATGCTAAGCGGCCATCCCAGCTTCAGCACTTCTTTCAACAGCTTGCCGTTGAAGCGAGTAAACTCGCCAAACCGTATCCGTTCCCCGAACGCATGACGGAATAGTCGGAACTGAAACAGCATGGCTGTACTCCGTGCAATAATCATCGAGATGGCAACGCCGAACAGCCCCCACTTCGGAAACCCGAACGCCCCAAAAATAAACGCGTAGTTCAGTGCAATATGCAGCACATTCATGCCGACTGCAATGAGCATAGGCGAGCGCGTGTCGCCCGTATTGCGCACCGCCGTGCTGAAGGACAGGTTAAGCGCCGTAACGATCATGCCGCCGCCGACGATCGACATGTAGGTATGCGCCAGCGGCCGAATAGCTTCAGGCACTTGGAGCATGGCGATAATCGGATTCGTTGCAAAAATTAAAATAAGCGATATGACGACGCCTAACATAGCTGTTATGGAAACGGACATAATGCCAATTTGACGCGCCTCATAGCGTTTGTTTGCACCAAGCTTCTGAGCGATCAAAATGCCTGCTCCGCTGCATACGAGCGAGAACATCATAATGACGGCATTAAAAAATTGATTCGATATCCCTACCACGGCAACTGCATCATCTGAGATCCGGCTAACCATAACGGTATCCGCTGTTCCCAGCATAAATTGCAGCATCATCTCGATCATAATCGGCCAAGTTAATGCCCATATGGATATAGATGGAAGCGTGGCGGACGACTGCTTTTTATTAACCATGCTGTCAATGCCCCCCTGTCTCCGAACCATTGTAAGCGCATAACCAACGTTGGTCAAACCGCATATCCGAGCAAATTCCGCTTTATAAGACGGAAAACGCTGAAATAAACAAAGAGACACCCGCATTATGCGGGCATCTCTTCCATTTAGCCTATTATTCTGTTTAGAGCTCGTATTTGTCCATTTGATCCAAAAAGCTCCGCGATTTGAGCTGCAGCCCAATATGCGTATCCAACAGTCGCCGCATCGCTTTCTTTACTTCTGTTTTCGTTTCTTGCTTTAACGTCACATTGCCTAGACGACGCAAATCAAGCGAACGAAACAGCCGGAGCACCTTCATCGCGCCTTCGGATAGCCGTATCGCGTAAGGGTCCCGATGCATACAGCGTCTGCATAAAACGCCCCCGCCACCTGCGCTTACCGCAAACGGCCCTTCCTCCGATTCGCAGGAAATACATGCATTCAGCTGTGGATCGTAGCCTGCGCGCTGCAGCACCTTCATCTCGAAAAGATGGCTGACGATCTGCGGATCCTTATCCTGCTGCATCGCTTCAAAGCACGCTTTGAGCTGCGCATATAGGAACGGGTCCGCCTCGTCATCCTGCAGCGTTCGATCCGCAAGCTCCGCCGCATAGGATGCGTAAGCAGCTAATTCAAGCCGCTCTCGGAGCAAATGATTCGACTCCATAATTTCCCCATGATTCAACGTGCCTAGCCCGCCTCCGCCGCCGCGAAAAAAAACGAATTCACCGTATGTAAACGGCTGAGCGAGCGAGCCATGCCGGCTTCGAGCTTTCTTAGCGCCTCGAATAATGACGCCGGCCTTGCTCCCGCCCTCTGTCAGCAGGGTCACGATTTTGTTGCCTTCCCCATAATCCATGCTTCGAATAATTATGGCGTTGGTCCGGTAAAGCATCCCCATTTCCCCCATCGCAGGCAATCGCTGCTATCGCCTCTCCAGCCGCAAGCAGCGGATGCCCGTTGCCGCACGTCACTACACCAGTGACGGCGCTCCTTCCTCGCCCTGTTCCTGCAACTCGTCTGGAATACCGTCACTAGCTAGCTCATCTTGACTGAATTGGTGCATTTCCTTGTAGAGCAAAAACGCGTCAACATTGCCGGTTAACGCAAAATACTTCCACGAAAAATCTCGCATTCCGTATTCACCCTTTCCGCCCTGTCAGAAATCGCAAACACATTGCCCTGACCTTCGTAGGATGCGATAAAGGGTGAAACGGTATCCGTGACAAAATTCGTTAATCGAGCGATGGCAGCCTAATCGTGGCGGAACCCGAGATCCTTCAGCGTTCGTTCCGAGTTGCGCCAGTCCTTCTTCACCTTAACCCATAGCTCAAGGAATGTACGCGAGCCCAGCAGCGTTTCGATATCGCGGCGAGCTTGCTTGCCTACTTCCTTCAGCAATGCGCCTTGCTTGCCGATAATAATCCCCTTCTGCGAATCACGCTCCACGAAGATGACTGCGCCGATGTAAACGACGCCATTCTCCTGTACGCGCATATCCTCAATCGTAACCGCAATGGAATGCGGGATTTCTTCCCGCGTCTGGTGCAAAATTTTCTCGCGAATGAGCTCCGCGCATACGAATTGCTCCGGATGGTCCGTAATTTGGTCAGCCGGATAATACTGCGGCCCTTCCGGCAAGTAACGGCCAAGCTGCTCCAGCAGCGTCTCGACATTGTTGCCTTGAAGCGCGCTGATCGGAATGATCTCGGCAAAATCATACAAATCCTTATACTGCGTAATGATTTTGAGCAGCTCTTCCGGCTTTACCTTGTCGATTTTGTTCATGACGAGGAATACCGGCGTGTTTTTCACATTTTTCAACTGTTCAATAATAAAGCGGTCGCCGCCGCCAATGCCTTCAGACACGTCGATCAGGAACAGCGCCGCTTCTACCTCATCAAGGGCGTTCACGGCCGACTTGACCATGAAGTTGCCTAGCTTGGATTGCGGCTTATGAATGCCTGGCGTATCGAGAAATACGATTTGCTTGTCATCCTTCGTGTACACGCCATGGATTTTGTTCCGAGTTGTCTGTGGCTTGTCCGACATAATCGCGATCTTTTGACCGATAATATGATTCATAAGCGTCGATTTGCCTACATTCGGGCGGCCTACGATCGCTACAAAGCCGGAGTGAAACTTCTTTTTCCCGTTCTGATTGTCCTGTTTCATTAATTCGTTAATTCCTTCCTGTCGTATCTCGATTAGTTCGTATTTTCATTCAAATCTGAAGAGGTGAAAGCGCCAGGCAGCAGCTCGCCCACGGTTTTGACGACAATATCGCCGTTCAAATTGCCCATAATAACAGGCAGTGCCGGCCCGCCAAGCTCAATAAGCACCTGTCGGCAAACGCCGCATGGCGTGATCGGCGCAGCCGTATCGCCAATCACTGCAATCGCGCGAAACGATTGCGGCCCGCATCCATCTGCAATCGCCCGAAACAAAGCCGTTCTCTCCGCGCAATTCGTCGGGCCGTACGCAGCGTTTTCCACATTGCAGCCATAGTGGATGTGGCCATTCGCATCCAGCAAAGCTGCCCCAACTTGAAAATGGGAATACGGCACGTACGCCCGCTCGCGAGCCTCCCGTGCCGCATTCATAAGCTGCCGCCATTCCGGCTTAATCAGCTGTTCCTCCGTTCCACTCATGCCCGCTCCCCCTCTTCTTCCGCACATCGCCGTCTCTGGCCGAACCGATCAGGCTCCGAATACGCGCTGCCAAATTGGCGGACCGAGCAGCAGGATGCCGACTACGATTGCAAAAACAACGGCTAACAGCACAGCGCCAGCTGCGACATCCTTAGCGGCTTTAGCTAGCGGATGTCGCTCCAATCCCATTCGATCAACCGTCAGCTCAATAGCCGTATTCAGCATTTCAAGCGAGATAACGACAGCGCACATGATGAGCAGCGCCGTCCATTCCAGAGGCGATAGGCGCGCCCACGCTGCTGCAATACAGACAATGACGGTTGTTGTAAGATGAACTCGAATATGCCGCTGTGTACGCACGGCATATGCAATTCCTTCAACCGCATAATGCACGCTGCGCATAAACGTCCGCATTATCGCGGCAAGCCGGCCTTCTGGAGCACCGCTTCCTGCTTCGCCGTCATCTCCGCTTCACCCTCTGCATCCTCGTGGTCATAACCGATCAAATGCAAAAAACCGTGCACGAACAAAAAGCCGATTTCGCGCTCCAACGAGTGGCCGTACTCTTCGCTTTGCGCAAGCGCGCGCTCTGTCGAAATGATAATATCGCCGAGCATGCCCGAGAACGGGTCCGGTTCATCCTCCGACTCCACTTCGAATACGATCTCCGGCTCATCCTCGCCATCCTCTTGCATCGCGAACGACAACACGTCCGTTGGCCGATCGATATGTCGGAAATCGCGGTTCAACCGGTGGATTTCCTCGTCATCCACAAACGTAAGCGAAACATCGCCCTCGGTCAGTCCCTCCTGCTCGCCGGCGATCTGCAGAAGCTGCTCCAGTCGAGTAATCCACGCCTCGGGAATTTCAATCTTGTCCTGCTCGTTGCTCCAATCCAATTGCAAGCTCATGCTAGCCGCTCCTTCGGTTTGACATCGTCTGGGTATTCAATCCGCGAATGGAAAATGCCGATTACCGCTTCTTTCAGCGTCTGCGCGATTTTATCGAGCTCTTTCATCGTCAAGTCGCATTCGTTAAATTGATGGTCATCCAAACGGTCCTTAATAATTTTGTGGATCATCGTTTCGATCTGTTCCATCGTAGGCTTGCGCAAGCTTCGAACGGCTGCCTCCACGCAATCCGCGATGCCGACGATCGCCGCTTCCTTCGATTGCGCTTTCGGTCCTGGATAACGGAAATCGTCAGCCGTGAAATCCGCCTCTACGCCTTGCTCCTCCGCTTGCTTCAACGCTTTGTGGTAAAAGTATTTCAAAAAAGTCGTGCCATGATGCTGCTCCGCAATGTCCCGGATCGGTTTCGGGATGTTGTAGCCTCTGAGCATGTCCACGCCATCGCGCGCATGCGCGACAATGATCGACTTGCTCAGCTTCGGCTCGATGGAATCATGCGGGTTCTCGATATTGGTCTGGTTTTCGATAAAATAGTTCGGCCGTTTCGTCTTGCCGATGTCGTGGTAGAAGGAGCCGACCCGGCATAGGAGCCCATCTGCTCCAATCGACTCGGCTGCCGCTTCGGACAGGTTGCCGACCATTACGCTATGATGATAAGTGCCCGGCGTCTCGGTCAGCAGCTTCCGCAGCAATGGATGATTCGGACTCGACAGCTCAATGAGCTTGAGCGCCGACAAGATGCCAAACGTCACCTCGAAGAACGGCACAATTCCAATCACCAATACGGCCGTTATCAATCCGCTGGCGAAAGCGAAGCCCGTCGCATATATGAGCTCCGTTTGATCGATCTTTTCCCCTAGCAGTTGAATAGCCAGCACGGATACTGCGCCGAATAAGCTCGCCATGATGCCCGCTTTCAAAATCGTCGAGCGCTGACTGGCGCGATGCACCGCAAAAATAGCAGAAAACGATACCACGGCAATCACGAACCCGTAATTGAAATCAAACAAGCGCTCCCGGCTTACATTGAAAATGATGCTGCCAGCGATTGCAAACAGAAACGAGCTTACAATTGCAACGTTCATATCGAGCAGCAGCGCGATGAGCATCGTACCCGTTGCAACCGGGGCAAGATAGCCCACGAACGAGGTCGAAGATGTCTGAGCCAGGCTGACGATCTGCATAATCGTCAAATTAATAAAAAAGATAAGCAGCAGCATCAGCAGCTGCGGATTGCCGAATTTAGGTTTGGAACCGCTTATTCCGCCGGATTGCGCCATGTAGCTGAACAGGACGACGACGAATAACAGCGCCAGCAGAAATGCGCCTAGCTGCGGCCAATAGGAACGTTTGTCCTGAAGCAGCCCCGCATTTTCCAGCAGCTCATATTTCTCAGCCGTTATTAACTCGCCTTTGGCTACGATCACGTCGCCTTCGGCGATCTCGACCCGCTGCGTCTGCTCGCGCGCCGCTGCTCTCGCGTTGTTGGTCGCTTCCTTGTCATAAAACTTGTTCGGCATGATCGCATAACGAGCAAGCTCCTGCACAATTTCCCGTGCCGAACGATTCGAGAGAGAGCTGGCATTGATCAGCTCCGCAACTCGCGTACGAGCGGTCTCTGCATCCCGAAGCTGATCCGACATCAGCTTGCGGACGACTTCCATCGCGATGCCGCGCATATCGGCAAGCTGGTCTTGCGACAGCTTCGGCAGCTTATAATAGGTCTCTTCCGGGACCGTATACCGCTGCTCCTTCGCTGCGCGAAGCATTTCTTCCAGCAGCGATTCATTATAAGCGCCCAGACCATTATTCGATTTTGCGAACCGATCAAGGTACTCGTCATATTTGCCGGGAATCTCATTGCGGTAAATTTCGATCTTGTCAGCAGTGCTTACGCCATCATCCAGATTCAACTGATCCATGCGCGCGAATATTTGATCCACCAGCTGATCGCCGCGAAGCGCGACGTATGTGTATATCGGCTCGACCGCTTCGGCCGCTTTCTCCTGCGCTTGAAGCGTCGCTTTCTCGTCAAAAATCGGCTTAGGCGCCTCAATTGTTTTTTCGCTTACGGCCCCCTTCTTCACATCGTACGTCTGAGGCACGAGATAAGGAGACAAGTTAAAATAAAACAGCAGCATGAACAGAAAAAGCAGCGCGTAGCGTACGCCCGCGCTTTGCTTCCATCCTGTCGTCCTTGAAGAATATCCTGGTCGGTTGTCCTTATTCCGGTTCATGCAGCGTACAATCCTCTCTATGCTTGGTTTTCCGCGTCATGGTTGTAAGCCGTTATAATTTTCTGCACCAAGGTGTGGCGTACGACATCCTGCTCCGAGAAGGTAATGAATCCGATTTCGTCAATGCCCTGCAAAATGCGCGACGCTTCAATCAGGCCCGATTTCTTGCCCCGAGGCAAGTCGATCTGCGTTACGTCGCCTGTGATTACCATCCGTGAGCCGAAGCCCAGGCGTGTTAAAAACATTTTCATTTGTTCGGGCGTCGTGTTCTGCGCCTCGTCCAAAATGATAAAAGAGTCGTCCAGCGTACGCCCGCGCATATAAGCCAGTGGAGCTACCTCAATCATGCCGCGCTCGAACAGCTTCGTCGTCTGCTCCAGCCCGAGCACATCATGCAGCGCATCATATAACGGGCGCAAGTAAGGGTCTACCTTCTCCTGCAGATCGCCAGGGAGGAAGCCTAGGTTCTCGCCAGCCTCTACGGCAGGGCGCGTCAGCATGATTTTCTTAACAGCGCCTTCCTTGAGCGAGGCGACAGCCAAAACTACCGCCAGATACGTCTTGCCCGTTCCCGCAGGCCCTATCCCAAAGACGATATCTTTCTTTTTGATCGTATGAATATAATGCCGTTGGCCAATCGTCTTAACCCGAATCGGCTTTCCTTTGTAAGTTGTCGTAATCGTATAGGTCAGCAGGTCTAGCAGCTGATCTGCCTGCAGCTGGCGAGCCAGCTCGAGCGCATACGTTACGTCCCGCTCTGTTGGCGTGAAGCCGCCGCGGATAAGCTGAAGCAACACGCTGAACAATTGCTCCAGCGATTCAACCTCCGCGGGTTCGCCCGTAATGACGATCTCAGCATCTCTCGACTGGATTGATGCGTTCATTTGGCCTTCTATCAGCCGCAAGTACCGATCTTGGGGGCCGAATACGGCAAGTCCCTCCGCTGCGTTGCGCAGCGTCAATTTTACGATCTTCGTCTCATTGTGCAAATAGACTCATTCTCCTTGCATGGGTACTAGTGGCATTTCTGCAACAATTGATTGTTCGACTTCCAGAAGCACTTTCAAATAAACTTTACCATTCTCCGTCTTTTCATGCAAAAGTTTTTCGGCTAGAACGACGGCATCCGACCCCGCTTTGGTCATCAAATCGGCTTTTGCCTGCTGGATCCCTTTGGATATCGCTTCCTCTTTGGACAATACGCGCTCATCCAGACGCACCTCCAGCACCGTTTCTTTCAAGCGTCCTACGGGCAGATGGAGCCCGCGCCATGAAGCCTTCTCTTCCAATTGCACGGTCTCGAATGTTGCAAAGGGGCTGTCTCCGAACCCGCTGACCTGCAGCGCGCGGTCGCCAAGAACGAGATGCCATTTGATTTTGGATTCCCCTGTATATACTTTAACCTTTTCTGTTAAAGGAGAAACGATCGTATATTCATGCCAAACCAGCCCGCGGACCTTGCCCTTCGCAACGACGGTTTGCGTGTCCGTTTCGCCGCCAATCGTCCCGGAGATCAGAATATCCCCTTTCTGGACGCGCATGTTTCGTTTGACGACAGGCCTTCCAGCATCCGCTTGAATTTCAGTAATGACCGCATTGGCCGACGCGATAAGATGTCGAGGGTTAAGCAAAGGGCCCGCTTCCGGCTTGGTCGACTCGACGACGCTGATGACGATCGAGGTTCCCTTCTTCTGTACGCCAACCCACGCGGCATCAGGCAGCCGGGCTGCCAATCGCTTGGCGAGCAAAGCAGGCTCCTCGAGCTTGAACGACCATTGCAGCTGATGGATGCCTTCCGCTTCAGCCGCTTGCAAGATTTGATCATCCGAGATATGGATATTCCCTTTCACCTGAACGCTCCAGACTAGAGAGGAGAGCACATACATGCCAATGAGGAAAATAAGCAGCCCCATCGCAAAAAATACGCGGCGGCGAAGCTTAACGACCCAGAAGGGCATGCCTTCGCGCCCCGCGACATGGACACGACAGCTCGTCCGCTTCAAATAAGGCCGCATACGGAAAAAATGGCCTACCGTCGTCTCGAACTCCAGTTCGCCCCCGCTTGTCCGGCGAATCGACCACAGCTCCAGCCCGCCGGCGAGCGCTCGGTTAACGAACGACTCAGGCTCGTCGCCGCGAACCTGCACCGTCACGATCCCTTTTACCCATTGCATCCAAGTCCCTTTCACGCCGCCCTCTCCTCTCTTGTCCCCCGATAGCGAACCGGCAGGCTCGCCGGTTCAGATCGCCTTACATGCCGTGCACTTCGATATGTTTAATGACGCCTTCCACGAATACTTCCTCCGTCCAGATTGTCCGGATAATCAGATTCGCTCCCGTCACTTCCAGCTCGCCCTTGCTAAGCGCCAATCGCAACCGGTCGCTTGAGAAATGAAGCACCCCGCGATGGTTCTCGATATAGAGCTGCCGGTCACCGATCATCGTCAGACGGGGAAGGTCGTAAACGACATCCTGCGGCAGCTCTAACAGATCGGCTGTTAACTTCTGTAACTTACGGTTCATGCGGCGCATCCGATTCCCGTTCCCCCTTCCCGTACTTTACCAAACTATGCGGCACCCCTTCGGATTATGAAGCCAAATAAAAAAGCCCGTGCTGAAGAGGATCGCAAGATCCAGCATCAACACGGACTATCGTGAAACGAATTATCGGCGAAACGGACGCTTCGCCCTCGGCGGTCCTAATATCTCGGACCAGAGAACAGCTTGCCTGAGCGTCTCCGCTGTCGGCTTCAGCTCGTTCTGCCGCTCCCTTGAAGCAAGGGGAGGCTGAGAGGAATCCGCTGCGGTCGATAGGCGGGACGGGCGCTCTGACCGTGCGCCAACGCGCTGCACGGGTTCAGCCGCCCTTACGCCAGCAGAAACCGCCGCAGGCGCTTCATACGCTTCTGCTGGCGCTGGCTGGCGCTGCTGGGGTCTAGGCTCGGCGAGCGGCTGCGCCATCGTTGGACGCGGATCGCTCTCGTCTGACCGCTGCACGCGCCCCGTGCGAGCCGGTTGACCGGAAGGCTGGTCCCCGCCATTGCCGAAATCCGGCATTCTTCTGTTTCTTCCCTTGCTTTTATTGCTCTTGTTCAACATCGAGAATAAGAAGCCAACGACAACCACGACGATGTAAATGTTATGAAGCAGGAACGAAATTAAATCTTCCATCGCGCTCATTACGCCTTATCGTCAGGCTGCGAATCTGGTTTGCCGATGGAGCTGCGCATATGGGTATCGGCTTCAATGTTTTTCATGTTCATATAGTCCATTACGCCTAGCTTGCCGCTCTTCAGCGCATCAGCCATTGCCAGCGGAACCTGAGACTCCGATTCCACCACGCGTGCGCGCATCTCTACGACCTTGGCTTTCATCTCTTGCTCTTGCGCGACAGCCATTGCGCGGCGCTCCTCCGCTTTTGCCTGCGCAATCCGCTTGTCTGCCTCCGCTTGCTCTGTTTGCAAATGTGCGCCAATGTTTTTGCCTACGTCCACATCCGCGATGTCGATCGACAAAATTTCGAATGCCGTACCTGCATCCAAGCCTTTGCCAAGAACGGTGCGGGAGATCAGATCCGGATTTTCCAATACATCCTTATGCGAATTGGAGGAGCCTACCGTCGTGACGATCCCTTCGCCTACGCGCGCGATAATCGTCTCTTCGCCAGCGCCGCCGACGAGCCGCTCGATGTTCGCGCGAACCGTTACCCGAGCTTTAACCTTTACCTCAATGCCATCCTTAGCGACAGCCGCGACAATCGGCGTCTCGATGACGCGCGGATTTACGCTCATTTGTACAGCCTGCAGCACATCACGGCCTGCAAGGTCGATCGCCGCTGCCCGCTCGAATACGAGCGGAATGTTCGCGCGCTGCGCAGCAATAAGTGCGTTGACGACGCGATCCACGTTACCGCCTGCAAGGAAGTGGCTTTCCAGCTGATTGATCGTTAATCCCAAGCCTGCTTTGGTCGCTTTAATGAGCGGATTCACAATACGGCTAGGCACGACGCGGCGTAGGCGCATGGCAACCAGCGTAATGATGCTTATACGAACCCCCGATGCGAGTGCCGAAACCCATAGCATAATGGGGAAAAAACTAAGAAAGATGGATAGCAAAATGACAGCGACTACAGCTATGACCAAAAAAGTTACCACTTGCGGCTCCATGAAATTAAACCCCTCCATTTGGATTAGATGTGTGGGACGTTGGTTTGACGACGATTCGAGTTCCTTCTGCCAGCACAACTTCGACCGGCGTGCCCGCAGGGACGAACTGCCCATCCGTTACAACGTCAACGCGCTCGCCATTGAGCTCGATCGCGCCTGCCGGACGCAGCGGCGTTATGGTCAGACCCTGCTGTCCGATTAACGTTACGCGCGAAGGGCTGGATACATACCCTTCCTCGGTCGAAAGCTTATCGCGAAGAATAAATTTGTTCCAGATTCCGCGATGGCTGTATTTCTTCGCAATGATGTACACGATGGCAGCAGCTACCGCCATAGCGATCATGAGCGCATACAACGCTACGAGGGCGCTTTGGGCTGCGGTGACTACGCCTGCGACCAGAGCAATAGCCCCGAGTATACCTAGTATGCCAAAGCTTGGAATAAACAGCTCCAGCACAAGCAGGACGATGCCTAGTATAAAGAGCAGCACCGACTCTCGGCCGGCGAAGCCTGCGATATAATGCCCCGTAAAGAACAGCACGAACGATAGGATGCCGATAATTCCCGGAATGCCGAAGCCTGGAAGAATCATTTCCAGCGCAATCCCCGCAATGCCCAGTACTAGCAGGACGGTGATCATTAGCGGCGAGGTCAACCAGCCCGCGATTCGTTCCGCCGCTGAAGGCGAAACATCAATTAAGGAGCGCTCATTCAACCCCAGCCACTTCAGCGTTTCATCTACATTCGCAGCGAGATGCTCGGCATAGCCTGCTTTTAACGCTTCCGATGCGGTAAGGGTAAGGATATCTCCCCTTTCCTTCGTCCGCCCGATTGCCGTTAACTTAATTTCAGCATTCACATCCGTCATCGCCGCTGCATAATTTGGATCACGGCCATGAAGACGAGCCGCCTCCATCATCTCGCTGGTCCAGAACGATACCGTCTTCGGATTGTCGACCAGCTCGCCTGACCCATCTACAACGGCTGCCGCTCCGATCGTGCTGCCTGGCTGCATAACGATCTGCTCGGCGTTCAGCGCGATATACGTCCCCGCCGATACCGCTTTCCCTTCAACGAACACCGTAGTCGGCACCTTGCTTGCTTTTATTAAGCCGCCGATCTCCTCAGCGCTGTCCAAGCGTCCGCCATACGTGTTCAAGACGAGGACGATTCGCTCAGCCCGCGCCTCCTCTGCCTCCTTGTATGCGCGCTCCAAGAAAGATTGGAGCCCCGCCTGCACCGTTTGCTTGGCATGAATCACATACACGGCGCCTCCTGCGGCAGGCGCAGGCTTCATCTCGGCAAGCGCAACCGATTGAAACAGCCACGGCAGCAGCAGCATAGCCAGCAGCCCTACTGCCCAGACCTTGGCGAGCTGCAGCGCTTGTAACCTATTGCCTGGTTGGAACAAACCTGTATTCCCCCTTCATGGCATAGCCTCGTCATCGTAACCATCCATACGCATATTTTACCATTACGTTGCGTTTTCTGCTCGATATACATGAGCGCATAGAAAAAACACTCCCTAAGATAGGGAGTGTTACTTGTCCGTACGAATGCTATTGCAATGATTGTTGCACAATCGTGTTTACTAGTTTACCGTCCGCTCGCCCTTTTACCTTTGGCATGAGAGCGCTCATGACTTTTCCCATCTCGGCTTTTGAAGAAGCACCGGTTTCCTGGATGGCCTGCAGTACAATTGACTTGATTTCTACTTCTGTCAGCTGCTCGGGAAGGTATACACCAATAATATCGATTTCTGCGGCAACAGTTGTTGCAAGATCGTCGCGGCCCGCTTTTTCAAATTCTTGGAGGGAATCTTTACGTTGTTTGATCTCCCGACTCAGTATATCAAGCACTTCGCTATCCTCCAAGGGACGCTTCAAATCAATCTCTGCGTTCTTGACGGAAGCACGAATCATGCGAATCGTTGTAAGCTTGAACTTGTCCTGATTCTTCATCGCTTGCTTCATATCGTCGTTCAATCGATCGCTAAGGTTCATTGTGGAATGATCCTCCTAAAACTTTCTTTTACGCGCAGCCTCGGACTTCTTCTTGCGTTTCACGCTAGGCTTCTCGTAATGCTTGCGTTTCTTAACCTCAGCAAGAACGCCGTCCTTCGCGATGGAGCGCTTGAAGCGGCGGAGTGCAGCATCGATTGTCTCATTTTTGCGAACTTTCGTTTCAGACACCAGTTTTCCCTCCCTCCGAAACAGACCGTCCAGAGAATTTGACCGTAATCAAATTTCATTATAGATGAAAAGGAAAGGCAGTGTCAACTTACAGTATTCGAAACAATCGATCCCAATTTTCTGCCGCCCAGCAAGTGGAAGTGCAGATGGCTAACCTCCATGCCGCTATCCTCATTGCAGTTGTTCACGAGACGGTAGCCAGACTCAGCAATGCCAAGCTCTTGCGCGATTTTGCGGGCCGCAGCGAACAGCTCGGCGATGACCGCATCATCCGTGCCTGTCTCCACTTCGTTCATCGTAACAATATGCTTTTTCGGAATAATGATGATATGTACTGGCGCTTGCGGCGTGATGTCGTGGAAGGCAACAACCTGTTCGCTTTCATACACTTTACGGGACGGCACTTCACCTTGGACAATTTTACAAAAAATACACATGATCGAAACTCCCTTCCTTTGCCTGTGCGGCAATTATGGTTATCTCTATCATAATTCAAATATGGAACGCTCGTCCAATCCTAAGCAACCAAAAAGCGCCAAGCACACTGCCGTACTGCACGCACGGAAGGCACTAGGCGCTACTTAAGGGCTGTGCATCAAGCTATCAAGCTCAATAAAACGGAAGCAGCGACAAGCCGACAAGCGCAGCCAGCGGCAGCGTCTGACGAATGAAGCGGCGTCTTGGGTAGTACGGATACGGGTAAAATGGTGCGCCGAACGGTCCGCCGAACGGTCCGCCAAACGGGCTGAAAGGGCCAAAGCCGCGCGAATCAACCATCATGACTCCGCATGGCACCGCCAAGCAAACAAATTCATCATCGATATGCTCGACAATGCCGTCCGTGCACCAGCCATTATACGTCCGTGCCAATACATAACGATGCATATGCTGATTGCACCAGTGCTTCATTTCCATTTTGTTCGGTGCTGCCGGCGCCGTAACCTCCGGCTTCACAGGCGCTGGCAAAGGCATCGGCATAACATTCGTCGGCGTTTTGACGTGCGTGCCTTGCTTCCCAGTTGCAGCTGGCTTCACCGATGCGCCTGGCTTCGCTGACGCATCCGTTTTGAGCGGCGATAGTTTCTGAATTGTTTTTCCTAGCTCCATACAGAATCACCCTCCTATTTCCTACACTGTATGCAGAAATAGGCGTTCGGCTACAACTGGACTAGGCGTTTATCCGAAACATTGCCGCGGTGTAAAGAACCTTACAGCTTCGGGTTCGATTGATCAATAATTTGCTGCAGCTTCTGGCCAATCTCCACCCAGCTTCCGCCGCTTTGCGTGGACATCGCCACCATTTTATCCGTTGGATTCAGGTCGAACGACTCCAATATTGCGCCAAGCTGCTTATAAGCATCCGCTAACGAAGCTACGTACCGCTTCTCTTGCTCCGTTAAAGCGCCCGCATGCGTTCCCAGCTTCGAAAGCGACTGTTCCGCGTCAGCGACAAACGCCTCAGCCGTTTGCACCGCCGGCTTATGCGGGGGCAGCGTACGCGCTTGCGCCGCTTCAATAAACACCGAAAGCTTCGGTGCGTGCTGGAACGCTTGTCCTAGTGCGTACATCGTCGCTGTACGGTCCGCTGCATCCGTCGATGCAGCCAGCTGCCCCAGTGATGCCGCGACCAACTGGACATGCTGCTTGGCTTCCATGCCTGCGGCGATAATGGCTTCGCCTTCAGCCCGCTTGTCGTCCTGTCCGTTCTGAAGCTTCAGCGAGTACAGAAGCACGTTGCCAATCAGGCAAAAGGTAAGGAGCACCAGCAAAACAGGTACCGTATAAGATCTTTTCTTCGTCGTTTCTTTGTTCACGTTCAATGTCCTCCGATCATGACTTGCTCACCATGGTTGTTTATCGCAGCCGAACGGTCGTTCCTCCGCTTAGAAAATGGACATGGCATTCCTCGATAGGCCTGCCAATCGACAGCTCCAACGCCTCTGCGTATACGTCAAGCTGGAATCGATGGCGCTCCGCCGCTTCTTCCCATTGGCCGCCGTAAACTTGGTCTGTCTTGTAGTCAAGCAGCACGATGCCTTCCTCGTCCTCAAAGAGGCAGTCTACAACCCCTTGAATAAGGATCGGCTCGTCGTCGGTCAGATCCGCCTGCTGCTCATAAATGCGGGACGCAGGCAGCGCGCAGCTGAACGGCAGCTCGCGCTTCATCCATCTGGCTGACAGCAGGCGGCGTCCGATGGCGCTTTCGAAGAAGCTGCTTATAGCAGGCAGGTCAATGACCGACGCTTGCTTGGCGGTCATGATATGCCTTGCAATCAATCCATCAAGCGTCTGCTGCAACAGAGCAGCATCGATTGGGCCGTTTAATGGAATATGCTGCATGAACAAGTGACTGACCGTCCCTCGTTCCGCAGCCGTCAGCGCGCGCTCCTCCATAAACCGAGGGCGGCGAAGCCTGAACGTATAATCCTCGGCTGATGAAACGGCTGACGCTGGCGCGCCATTGAATCGGTTATCGCCAAGCATTGGCGCAATTGCGGGGTTCTCCGCATCCGGATAAATGAGCGCTTCGCGCTCCGCGTGGAGCCGTTTCATTTCGGTTACCGAGGTTTTGGCCGGGACGATTGTCGATGCGGTGTGCCCATATGTCCAAGACAACAGACGGTTTACCTCGTCAGACGCATCAGACGGCTCCATAACGGCAAGCTCTGCGATAGCAGCCAGCTTGTCCTTTAGTTCATGCTCTTGCTCGCTTACAGCCTCCTCCGCGCTTACAGCGGCTTCATCAACGAACAAGGAGGCAGGCAATACGCCAAATCGCCAGCCTTGCAGCGGAATGACGGCTGCGGCAGCCGATTGCTCTGACGCCGGCGGCCTAACCGCATCTAATGTCGGGACGTGTCTCGCCCCGTCAGCGCCCGCACGATCGTCTGACACGATCTGCTCCACCTCGTTCAGCGCCGTGACGCCTTCTGCGCTTATCGTCGTCAGCATGCCGCTGCCGACTGCAAGCGGACCGACCCAATCCAAATAGGCGCGCGCGGCAGCAAGCCGGTCATCCGACAGCCGCCCTTCCAAATCAGCGGCTCCGCTCCAGCTCGCCAGCTTGGCTTCCGCATCCGATACGGAGCCGATCAGGATCATTTTCTCCTTCGGCCTCGTCACCGCTACGTACAGCACTCGCATCTCTTCCGCTAGCAGTTCCATCCGCATGCGTCGTCCGATTGCCAAGTAAGGCAACGTCGGGTAGCTGACGCGCAGCTGGGCATCGATGAATTTCGGCCCGTAGCCCAGTTCCTTATGGAGAAGGAAGGGCGCATTCAAATCCTGCATATTGAACATTTTGCCAAGCCCCGCTACGAACACGACCGGAAACTCCAGCCCTTTGCTCTTGTGGATCGACATGATCCGGACGACGTCCTCCTGCTCGCCCAACGCTCTGGCAGAGCCTAAATCGCCGCCGGTATCGCGCATTCGCTCGATAAAGCGCAAAAATCGGAACAGCCCCCGGAACGAGGTCGCTTCATACTGCCGCGCACGGTCCATCAGCGCACGCAGATTCGCCTGCCGCTGTGCGCCACCTGGCAGCCCGCCGACGAAGTCATAATAGCCAGTTTCGCGATACAGCAGCGCCAGCAGCTCAACGAGCGAGCCTCTACGGGCAAGCTCCCGCCACCTGTCCAACTGGCTCAGAAACTGCTCCAGCTTGGCCTGAACGCCGCTTGGCAGCGCTTCAGCTGAAGCCGAATAACGAATCGCCTCGTAGAAGCTGCCGCTTCGCAGCGCAATGCGCACCTTCGCCAGCTCTTCAGCCGTAAGCCCGAAGATCGGCGACCGCAATGCGCCTGCAAGGGGGATATCCTGATACGGATTATCGATGATGCGCAGCAGCGACATCATCACCTCAACCTCGGTCGCATCAAAATAGCCGGTGCCTAGCTCGGCGTAAGCCGGAATATCGAACGTTTGCAGCTCCTCGATCATGATCGGCGCCCATTGCTGCGTAGCGCGCAGCAAAATGACGATATCGCGGAACTGGAGCGGCCTCGTTTCCTTGCGCCTGCCGTCCCATACGGGATATCCCTCGTCCATCAGCTCGCGTATCCGCCTTGCAATGACCCGCGCCTCCAGCTGCGCCGTCTGCAGCTCTGCCGCTTCCATCGCTGGCGTTAAGCCCTCCCCATCTGCGTCACCGCTGGAATCCTCATCCGCCAGCGATTCGCCAGCATCCATGCCTGAGACGTCGCTTGTGCCTTTGCGGTCGACCAGCACAAGCTCTGCAGCAAAACGATCCGCCCTGTCAGGCGAAGGATAGGCTGCGCCGCATACGAGCTCCGCTCGCTCATCATACTCCAGCTCTCCGACCGTCTCCCGCATAACCGCACGAAAAATGCCATTCACGCCATCGACGACTTCCGCTCGGCTGCGGAAATTGCGGGCCAGATCGATGCGGACGCCTGATTGCGAAGCGGTAGAAATAGATGGACTATCTGCAGTCTCCCCGATCTGATCGGCTGGCACATAGGTTTTATATTTGGTGAGGAACAGGTTCGGCTCAGCTAGTCGGAAACGATAAATGCTCTGCTTTACGTCGCCAACCATAAACCGGTTGCCAGGCTTCGCAATGAGCGAAACGATCGCTTCCTGCACCGTGTTCGTATCCTGATACTCGTCCAGCAAAATTTCAACAAAGCGCTGCTGGTATTCCAGCGCCGCAGCGGAAGGCAACTCTTGCTCAGGCGAAGATTCAGCAGCCCGAAGGATGCGCAGGCAGCTGTGCTCAAGGTCGCTGAAGTCAAGCAGCCCCTTCTCCCGCTTCAGCTCGTCATAACGATGGCCGAATGCAATCACGAGCTCAGACAGCGCCTCCATGAGCGGTGCAAGCTCTTCCAAATCTTCGCGCAGCTGCTCTGGCGTGCGGCGGAACCATTTGTCCGTCAGTCCCGCGATGAGCGTTTTGGCTTTGTCCCGCAGCTCCTTCGCCCGTTCCTGCAGCTGCTTGTCGAATTCATCGCCCCGCATCGCCTTCAATCGGCCAAATGAAGCAGAAGCGAACGCTTCCGGCCAAGCTTCCCAAGGCTCCGACGCAACGGCATTCGCCAATTGCGCAACGACCTTCCGGTCTTCATCCAGCGTATCACCATAAGGCGCAGGCCCCGCAGGCAGCCGAGTAAGCGCCAGCGCTTGCTCGAATAGCCCTGCCGCTCCCTGCAGCGCCAGATGAACATCCGCCCGGGCTGCTTCCACCCAATCCGTTGCGCTGAGCGGCATATCGGAGGGAAGGCGGAATTTGACCGCTGTCGCGCGAAGCCAATGCTCCGGCCATGGATTGCTTCTCGAGAAATCATATAGCTTCTGGACGAGCCGATACAGCGGCTCATCTCCGCGTTCTCCGCCATATCGCTCCGCGAGGTTCAAAAACTGGCCGCTGTCTTCATCTTCACCGGCATATTTGCGCTCAAACAGCTCATCCAGCGCTTCCATGCGAAGCAGCTCGCTCTCCGTCTCGCCCGCCATTCGAAAGCCGGGGTCCAATCCGATTAACGGATAATAGCTTCGAATCACCTCAAGGCAGAACGAGTGAAGCGTCGTTATCGAGGAACGGTTAATCAACGCCAGCTGCCTGCGCAAATGCTCCGATTCCGGGTCGCGGGCAAGCGCGCCTTCCAGCGCGATCCTTACCCGCTCCTTCATTTCGGACGCCGCCGCCTTCGTAAACGTTGCGACGAGCAGCCGATCTACATCGGTATCCGCCGATATTTTGCGAATGATGCGCTCAACCAGCACGGCCGTCTTGCCAGAGCCGGCAGCAGCAGCAACCAAAACGTTGCCGCCCTCCGCCGAAACCGCGCGCCATTGGTCATCCGTCCAGGACGCGCCTGCCGGCTTGGGGCTAAACGTTACGCCTGTCATGTGCGTCCCTCCTCGTCATGAATGCTTCTGCTGTATCCGCCATTGCCCTGCCCATCCGATCTTCACCGGATTCATCGGCATCGAGCATGCGCCAAATGTCATCCTTCGCCGGCTTGGGCAGCTTTACATAGTCATTCCCATCAAACAGCGGATCGAATTGACACACCGGCTTGAACGAGCAAAACGTGCACGGCGATTTGCCCCCGAGTCGATACGGTGAAATCGCCACCGTGCCGCAGCCGATCGCGCCGCCGATTTGCCCGATCGTCCGGCGAACCGTTCGGCGAAGCGTATCCCAGCCCTCCTCGGGCACAACCGACGAGCTGCTGTAGAAGGAGCCGTCTTTTTTGAGCGCCAGCGGCAGCACCTCCGAATGCCCGGATTCCAGCTCGCCATCCATTAAGCGAACGACCTGTTCATCAGCGATAAGCAATCCCTTCGTCTTGAATTTCTTAAGCCGAAGCTTGCGCGCTTCAGCTGCTTGGATGCCGCTCGAAGCTTGAAGCAGCGGATTGTGCACATGGAAATAAAGCACGCCTGCGGGCTTCACTTCTTTGCCTAGCCAATTCGAACCATGCGTCAGAATGACATCCAAGTACGCGAGCATTTGGAGCGACAGCCCGAAGGCAACCTCCTCCAATCGCAAGCTCGTAGCGCTCGATTTGTAATCAAGCACGCGCAGAAGCAGGCCATCCTCGGTCTCTGCGGCATCCACTCGGTCAATCCGGCCCACCAGCTCCACTTCGCCGCCATCAGGCAGCGGAACAACGAGCGAAGGCAGCGTGCCTTCCGGGCCAAAATCGATTTCCAGCCCAACAGGGTGGAAAGATGCCCGCCTTGCGTGATCGCCCAGCATGATTGCGGCCTGCGAGATGATCGCTTTCAGCCGTCCGAGCATAAACCGATGGCGACCGCTGCTGAGCAAAATTTCCGACTGCAGCCGAGGCGCTAGCTCGTCTACAACCTCAGAGGCGGCGGCTGCCGCCTGCTCATCCGTAACGGCGCCCCAGCGGCGGCCGAACTTGTCCGCAACGCGGCTAAGGGCCGCGTGGAACAGCTGGCCGATATCCGGCGCTTCGATCCGATAGACCGCACGCTCTTGAAGCCTTAGCCCGTAGGACGCAAAATGCTGAAACGGACACGATACGAATCGTTCCATGCGCGAAACGCTGGCGCGGAGCCGTTCGCCATACAGCATAGTGGCTGTCTCTGGCGGCAATGGCGGCTCTTCGTTGCGATAATCAAGCGAAGCCGTTCGGCGGCGCAGCGCCTCCTGCCACTCCGGCCGGATGGCATACCAGCTGAACACATCCCACCAAAGCGGCTGAATGGCGGCTCCTTGACGCCATTCTCTCAGCTTGGCGATCAAATGCGGCAGTGCCGCATGCGGACGCGTCGCGAACGAAAGCTGCTCCTCTGTCGACATCGCTGCGAGAGGGTCGCTGTAAATCCCCCGCTCGGCAAGCGATGGAAACATTGCCCGCAAGTGGCGGATCAGCTCCGAGGGATGCAAGCTTTTCCCTTCCTCATCCGCCATCGCGTAGCTGACCCATAAATGGCGGCTCGGGGCCGACAAGGCGTTATAGATCATGAACCGCTCGTCCAACAATCGGCGCCGCACGCTTGGAGCAAGCTGCATGCCGGCATCCGCTAGCATATCTCTTTCCTGCTCGGTCAGCACGCCGTCCTCTTGCATGCGCATCGGCAGAACGCCGTCATTGGCGCCCAGCACATAACAAACCTTCACTTCGCCGGAACGCGTTCGGTCAACGCTCCCGATCAGCACTTGATCCAGGGAAGGCGGAACCGAAGCTAATTTCAGGCTGTCTAACCCCGTCGTAATCATTCCTGCAAAAAGCTCCGGGCTAAGCGGCTCGTCTCCGGTCATCTCCACCAATTGATCGAGCAGCGCCATCACGCTATCCCATAGCTGACGATGCGACCTTGCCTGTCGCACGCGGCCCGCTTCCGCATCTGCACGGCTCCACCGCTCAAGCCGGTCTGCCGCGCCAGCTTGGTCCAGCAGCACGTATAGCGCCTCGCACATCGTTCGGACATTTCGCGCTCCTTGCAAAGCATCGCTTAGCTGGCGCAGCGGCGCGACGATCGCTTCCCTTGCTTCCAGCACAACTTGGAACCGTTCGAGCTCCGTACGGGTCGCTTCCGCTGCCTCCGCTTGCTCAAGGGACTCGCGTACGAGCGGCCTCCAGCTTTTGATCTCCAGCCAACGCCAGCCGTCAATGCCTGCGGCTAACGCGTAATTTTCGAGCAGATCGAACGACTCCCGCGTCAGCCTCGAAGCCTCATTCTCGCCGGGGAACAGCAGCTCCGTCTTCATGCACCGGAACACTGCATCGTACTTCCAGCCATGCAGCACCGTTTCAAGGGAAGAACGGATAAACTCAACGAGCGGATGATGGGATGCGGTACGTTTTTGATCCAAAAAATAAGGAATTTGATAATCCTGCATAAGTTCAGTCAAATAATCGGTATAATCCGTCGCATTCCGCACCATTATGGCCATGTCGCGCCAGCGGTAGCCCTCTTCACGCGCTCGCCGCACCATGTCGCGCACAGCCGCTTCCGCTTCTGCCCGCCGATTCGGCGCTGCATGCAGCGAAATTTGGCCCTCTGGTCGCTGCGGATCAAACATCGAGGCCTTCGTATCAGCCATCGGGCGACGAGTGGCATAGTGCCGCTCGACATGGGCCAGCACCGGGCTATGGGCAAATCTCGGCAGGCGAGGCAGAGCTTCGTCCAGCGATGTGACCGAAGCAATGTCTACGCCGCCTGCCTCAGCAAGCTCCCTTAACTGGATATAGGTTTGTGCCGATGGATGGAACAGCTCAAGCTCATGAGGGCGATCTCCGCCATCGTAAGGCCGATCCAGCGTCAAGTTTACGGTAACATTCGCGGCCGAACCGATAATCGCAGCCAGCGCTTCGTATTCCTTGGGCGTAAAGCCGTGAAAGCCGTCGATCCATATTTCAGCGCCGTGCAAGGACGGGCTTAATGCATAGCCGCGAGCCAAATAAGTCAAATAATCTTCTGCGTCTGCGTAGAGATGCGCCGTCTCAAGCTCCATCGCCTCATAGATCAGCCTAAGGTCATGAAGCTTGCGCACGAGAAGCGGCGATGCCGCCCCGCCTTCAGAAGCGCTGGCGGTCCCGACCAGATCGGCTAACCGACCGTTGTCGACGCCATAGCGTTTCCACTCGGTCAGCAGCTCGCCTAACCGTTCTATAAATCCCGGCTGGCCTCCGGCGCCTTGGAATAGCCGAAGCTCGGGCTCCAGCCGATGCATGAGCTTGTACAGCAGCATGTTCTTGCCATTCTCATCGATAGGCACCAACGCCGTTCCGCCCGTTTCCTGCATGACGCGAAACGCCAGCCTCCGAAAGCTGAGCGCCTGTGCGCGCACAGTGCCTCGGCGGCTTCCCGCTTCCCGAAGCAGCTCATACTCCGTTTGGAACGTCGCTTGCTCAGGCACGAGCATAATGAGCGGCGGTCCATCGGGATTCGTCAGCAGCTTGGCACGGATTTCATCCAGGCTATGCCGGGTTTTCCCCGCCCCGGAGCGGCCAAGAACAAATCGAAGAGCCATCGTTTGCACCACCTTTTCCTTGCATGTCGATCATTGCATAAGTGACTCCATTCTAGCACAAATCTACAAAAACAGCCTCCAAGCCTTCGTCTCGGACGTCGGCTTGAAGGCTGTTTCAGCTTACCGCCGACTTTGCACTTCGAAGATAGCAAATTTCAAATAATGGCCTTCGCTGACGCCGAGCAGCTGCGGATGGTCCTTGCCAGCCGCACGCCATTCCACGAGACGCAGCAGCTTGCCTGCATCCCGCGCTGCCTCTTGGATCGTCTCCAAGAACAGCTCCGGTTTCATATGGTATGAGCAGCTGGCCGTCACCAGATATCCGCCGTCATTTACCAGCTTCATGCCGTGCAGGTTAATGTCTTTATAGCCGCGTACCGCACCGCTCACCGCACCGCGCGTTTTGGTAAACGCCGGCGGATCAAGCACGACGACATCCCAAGTCCGACCGCCTCCTGCTTGCAGCTTCTTGGACGTATCGACCTTGCGGCCTTCCTCCTGATTAACCGCTGCGCGGGCAAGACGGTCATCGACGCCTTTGGCTTGATGGCGCAAATAATCGAAGGCATCAGCCACAACGAACTCTACCCGGTCATCGAAGCCATTGCGTGCGACGTTCCGGCGCGCCGTATCGATCGCATGCTCCGAAATATCGAGGCATGTCACTTTTTTTGCGCCGTATTTGCAGGCATGCAGCGTGAAGCTGCCCGTGTGCGCGAAGCATTCCAGCACCGTTGCGCCATCCCAATAAGGGAAAGTCACTTCCTTGCCATTCGCGTTAACGGGAACGAGCTGCATAATTTCAGTGTCCTCTGCCGGACGCTCCTCCAGACGGATGCCGCTTCGACCTCCCCAGCCCTTCATCAGCGGTTCGATGGATGCCCGGTTTTCCCGTTGATCAAAGAAATAACCCGTCTTCTGGCCTTCCACGATATCGACTTCCATCTTCAAGCCATTTTCGCTAATTTCCACGATGCGCGGGCAATCGCCGTATAAGACGCCAGTCCGCTGTTCAAGTCCTTCAAGCGAGCGAACGCCGACATCGCTGCGCTCGTAAATGCCGATCGGCTGAAACACCTCTGCAAGCGCGCGGACGATAAGGTCACGCCTAACGTCCATCCCGAGCGACAAAATCTGGATCACCAGAACGCCCCCGAATCGGTCGACGACTAGCCCGGAAAGGAAGTCTGCTTCCCCATATACCAGCCTGCAGTCACGGTCGTCAACAAATCGGCTGCGATGCGCTTCGCAGCGGCGGAACCGTTCGATGAAGAACGCCTCGTCCATCGTAACGTTTGGCTCATAGCCAACGATACGAACTGTAATTTGCGATGCCGGATTCCAGAATCCGCTCGCTAAATATTTGCCTTGATGATTCGCCACGTCCACCATATCGCCAGGCTGAGCCTCGCCATCGAGCCGATCAATCTCGCTTGCATACACCCACGGATGCCCGTCCTCCAGTCGTTTCTTTCGATTCCGCTGCAAAATAACCGTTGCGCGCTTCATTTTCATTCGTCCCTTTCCACTTTCAATTCAGCTTGATTACTCGAGATTGTTTCACTAGGGGCCATCATGAGCCCGTCATTCTTGTCCGCTCACCCGCATATGGATGAAGATGCCGGATAGATGCGTTCGGATGCGATCATCCGAATCGTAAGCCGCCGCTACACGGTTCTGCATGCGCATGCTGCGTGCAGAGCATATGCGGCGCGCATGTGGTGTGCATGTGGGTTGTGCGCTGCGCGTACGACACATGCAGTGCGTACGAACATGTGGCTCATGCGACGCATGCAGCGCGCACGACACATGCAGCGCGTACGGCCAAGTAGCGCATGCGCATGAACCCCCTGCTAACGGACCGTAAAGCCGCTAAATGGGGAATTCGCGGCCTTACGCAATTCTAACGGACCTGTGCGCCGCTATTCCCCGAAAAACAGCAGATTTGTGGCCGGTTTAGACCAAATAACAGCCCCTGGGTCCGTTACATTCCCGTATGGGTTGTTTTAACCAAAATAACGTCCCCTCGGTCCGTTAGAGCCAAAATGCACCGGTGCAATCCGGCTTCGTTTGCGGCGCTCCGGGTGAGGGTGATCGAATCGAAAGGAGCCGTCTTATGTTCCATTCCATAATCGGACCCGTCATTTACGGGTTTGCCATCTTCATGGCGGGCATGAAGCTGATGGAGCTGGCGTTAAGCCGCTGGGCCGGGCCTTATCTTGCCGCCATTCTCCGCCGCTTTACGGCCACGCCGCTGCATGGGCTGCTTACAGGTACCGCAACAACGGCGGTGCTGCAGAGCAGCACCGCCGTTACCGTTCTATCCATCGGCCTCGTAAATGCCGGCCTGCTTACGTTCCCTCGTACCCTTGGCATCGTGCTTGGCACGAACATCGGCACTTGCCTGACAACCGAGCTCATCGGCTTGCAGCTCGGCAGAATGGGCATGCCGCTGCTGCTCGGCGCATCTGCAGCATGGCTGTTGACAGCGCTGCTTGGCGAGATGCGCATCCTCGCCTGGCGAAGGGCTGAGCCGCTGCTGCTGCCTCTTCGGCTGCTGTCTGTCGTCGCCATCGGCTTCGCGCTTATTCTGATCGGCATAACGACGATGCAATCGATCGGCCCGTCCTTGCAAGCAAGCGGCATGTTCGAATGGTTCCTCGATCGTGCTCGCACCAGCATGCTTTGGGGCATCGTTGCAGGGACGCTGCTGACGGCTGCTATACATAGCAGCGCCGCCGTCATTGGCATCGTCATGGGACTCGCTTCCATCGGCGCCATGCCGATCGAGATAAGTATAGCTATCATACTCGGCGCAAATGTCGGCACTTGCTTCACCGCCATTCTCGCCGCAATCAGCGCCACGCAGGCGGGACGATATGTCGCGCTCTCACACATCGTCTTAAACGTTGCAGGGGCGCTGTTGTTTTTGCCCCTTATTCCGCTGCTCGCCACCATAACGTCCAGCATGACCTCCGAGCCATCGGCTCAAATTGCGCATGCCCAGACGATCTTTAATATAGCGTGCTCGCTGCTGGCCCTGCCCCTGTGTTATCTCCCGATTGCCCGAAGACCGACGCTGGAGCAGCTGTAACGATCGCAATGCCTGCACTTGTGCCAAGCCGGTTAGCTCCAGCATTCAGCATAATAATAGCCGTGTCCCGATCGCGGATGCCGCCGGATGCCTTGACACCGATGCCAGGCGTGACGGAAGCGCGCATCAGCTTGATATCCGCTTCCGTCGCTCCGCCAATTCCGAAGCCGGTTGACGTCTTCACGTAATGGGCGCCTGCTGCCTCCGCTACGCGGCAGGCTTCGGATTTCTGTTCATCGCTCAACATGCCTGTCTCCATAATGACTTTGACAATCGCATGCCCTTCTACAGCACGGACGACAGCTCCAATATCGTAAGCCACTACGCCGTAACGGCCTTCCAGCAGCGCTCCGATCGGCAGCACCATATCGATTTCGGCGGCGCCATCCTCGACTGCAGCGTCTGCTTCTGCCGCTTTTATCTTCGTCGACATTGCGCCGAGCGGGAAGCCGACAACAGCACTGACAGCCACATTAGAGCCAGCCAGCTGTTCCTTGCAATAGGACACCCATGATCCATTCACGCATACGCTGTAAAACTGATGCTGCACAGCTTCCTGACAGAGCTTCGCAATGTCGGCGCTAACCGCGCCAGGTTTAAGCAGCGTATGGTCAATAAACTGGGCAATGCTCTTATCCGGCGTCCATAGCTCAGGCATGCCCTTCAACCTCAATGCCTAACAGCTTCAATGCCCCCGCGACAATCCGATCGTTGTTATCGTAGCCGGAAGTGCGCTGCTTGCGCCAAGCTTCCTCCGGTGAAAACCAATCGACGCCTCGAATTTCTTCTACCTGAGGCTGCAATGATCCGCCGACCGCTTCAACCAAATAATAGTGAACTTCCTTGTCCACCACGCCTTTGGCTTCATGGCGATACTGATATTTAATCTGATCAATCGGAGAGATGATCGTGCCGATCATTCCTGTCTCCTCGACAATTTCTCTCAATGCAGTTTGCTCCACGGTTTCGCCTGACTCCATCTTCCCTTTTGGCAGCGACACTTTGCCATAGCGATCCTGAATAAGTTGAATTTGAAGCACATTTTCCTCGGTGCGGCGATAGACGACGCCTCCGGCCGATATTTCTTTCATGCTCGGCACTCCTCTCAGGTTTATCGAGTAGTATTCATGTCGCAGAGCCCGATGGGCTGCATGCAATCGCGTTATTGTGCCTTCGCTACAGCATCGGCTTGCAAAGCGTTCGAAGCAGCGCCATGACGCGCTTCAGCCGTGTCCGACTCCAGCACGCGGACTAGCTGTCCACGGCATTCGTTCACGCCGGCTTCCGTAATTTTGACTCGGCAAAGCTGACCGATGAGCGCTTCCGAGCCTTCGAATACGACCTGCAAATAGTTGCCGGAATAGCCCATGACGAGCCCTGTGCCTGGCGCCCCTTTGTAGTCGCGCTCCGGGATGACGTCAACCACTTCGCCAACCCATTGCTTCGCGTAGTCAAGCTGCATCTTTTCGGAAAGGTCGATCAGCTTATGCACGCGATCGTTTTTCACTTCCTCGTCCACCTGATCCTCCATCCGCGCAGCAGGCGTGCCTGTCCGCTTGGAGTAAGGGAATACATGCATCTCGGAGAAGCCGATTTCCTGCATGAACCGATACCCTTCCTCGAACATCTCATCCGTTTCGCCAGGGAATCCGACGATAACGTCCGTCGTAATGGCTACGCCAGGCATTGCACGGTGCAGCATTTTCACCTTCTCGGCAAACTCTGCCGTCGTATACTTGCGGCGCATCCGTTTCAATACAGCATCTTCGCCCGCTTGCAGCGGAATGTGAAGATGACGGCACATTTTGGAGGAGCGGTTAAGGACGTCAATCATTTTATCATCGATTTGGCTCGCTTCGATGGAACTGATCCGAATGCGCTCCAAGCCTTCAACCTTATCCAAATCCCACAGCAGGTCGGATAAGCGGTAGTTTTCCAAATCATCGCCATATCCGCCAGTATGAATACCCGTCAGGACGATTTCTTTGTAGCCAGCTTCAACGAGCTGCTCCGCTTGCGCGATTACGCTCTTCGGATCGCGGCTGCGCGACAGCCCGCGCGACCAAGGAATAATGCAGAAGGTGCAGAAGTTGTTGCAGCCTTCCTGAATTTTGAGAAACGCACGCGTGCGCTCAGCAAAATCAGGGACATCCAGCTCTTCGAACTCGCGTGTTTTCATAATATTGCGCACCGCATTGACTGGCTGGCGGTCTTGCTGGATCTGGCCGACATAGCCAAGCAGCTTGTCGCGATCCTGCGTGCCGATAACCAGATCGACGCCCGGTATCTCCATAATCTCCGCAGGCGAGGTCTGCGCGTAGCAGCCCGTCACCGCGATTACAGCATCCGGATTGCGGCGAATCGCACGGCGAATAATTTGGCGGCTCTTCTTATCGCCTGTATTCGTAACCGTGCATGTGTTTATGACATATACGTCAGCCGTCCGTTCTTCAAAATCGACTTGTTCATAACCGTCGTTCTTGAACAGCTGCCACATCGCTTCCGTATCGTAAAAGTTAACTTTGCAGCCCAAGGTGTAAAATGCGACTGATGGCATCGTTTATTTTCCTCCCATTTCTCCGGATTCGTACAGCAGCGCAGTCAACGCGACCAAGCCGGCTGTCTCCGTGCGCAGTATGCGCTTGCCCAAACCGACAACAACAGCGCCAGCCCCGCTTGCATCTGCCGCTTCACTCTCCGTGAAGCCGCCCTCCGGCCCTACTACGACAAGCACTCGGGCGTTGGACCGGTCGGCTATAGGACGCACCGCATCTCGCAAGCCAGAGCCCGAACCCGAGCGTCCTTCTTCCTCATAGCAAAAGAGCACCAAGTCGTACTCGCCGATGCTGCCGACAAGCTGCTTCCAGCTGGCCGGCTTCGCAATAGCAGGGATTCGACTGCGATGCGCTTGTTCTGCCGCTTCCTTAGCAATTTTTTCCCACCGCTCCAATCGCTTGGCTTCCTTCTTCGCGTCATACTGGACGATCATTCGCTCGGACTCGAACGGCACGAACGCATATGCGCCGATTTCCGTCCCTTTTTGAATAATCAGTTCCATCTTGTCGCCTTTGGGCAAGCTTTGCGCAATTGTAATCTGCCAAGCAGGCTCTCGATCTCCTGCCAGCTTCTCAACAATGTCCGCTTCAATACGATCGGCAGCAATGGATGTCGCCTTTGCAATTGCCTCGCGTCCGGCGCCATCGCTTACTATGAATGAATCGCCGCTGCGCATTCGCATGACACGTGACGCATGATGGGCATCGTCGCCCAGCAGCGTAACGGTCGTCTCATCGAATTGGCTAGTCGGCACAAAATATCTCTGCATCGCTCATACCTACTTCTTTACGAAAATTCCAACCATCATCTTATCATGATTTATCTTAAAAAATCTATGACGATCTGGTTCCAGTCCAATTCCTTTGAGAACACACGATCGCACATTGAAATAATAAAACTAAAAATATCCCATTGGAAACCTAACACCGGATCGAGCGTTACAGCACGCAACGGTGGAATAAATACCAGCAGCAGAAAAACGAACATTCCCCATTGCACGTTTTGCTCCATTTTATAACGCAGCTGATAAGGCACTAGGTTCGTAATGATGCGATAGCCATCCAATGGAGGCAGAGGGATCAAATTAAAAATAAACAACAGGATGTTCATCGTAATTAAATAAAAGAAGAAATGGACAAGTGCCGAATATACGCCCTCGGAGCCTGCATGCAATAATCCCGTTTCATTCAATCCATAGACGAGAATAACGCCAATAGCGGCGATCAATAAATTGCTAATCGGCCCGGCAGCAGTCACGATAATGCTCATCACTTTCGGATGCTTGAACCGATTCGGATTGACCGGCACCGGCTTGGCCCAGCCAAAGCCGGCGATAATGATCAGCAGCGTGCCAAGAAAATCAAGATGGACGCGCGGGTTAAGCGTTACGCGTCCTTCGTTATAGGCAGTCATATCCCCGAATTTATAAGCCGTGTAGGCATGTGCGAATTCGTGTACCGTAAATGCAATGACAAGCGTCAGGATGATAAACGGAAAATCCTCAAGCGGAAACCACACGAAATTTTGCATGAATGCCTATTCACCCGCTTTCGGGTTAGCTGCGACAAAGGCAATCCAATCTTCCTCGCGCCGGCGATCGACGATTTCGAAGCCTGCTTGCAGCAAGCCTTGCTCTACAACCTCTTCTTTGTTTTTCCAAATCCCCGAAGCAATATAATAGCCGCCTGGCTTCAGCGCTGCGTACACATCATCCAAGAACATGAGTATGATCTCGGCGAGAATGTTCGCTACGACGACATCAACCGGGACTGTGACGTTCAGCGGGCCTGCTTCTGCGCCGCTTTCATCCTTCGTCTCGCCCTTCAATACGCCGAGCAGGTCGCTCAAGCGAACGTCGATCTGTTCAGACAATCCGTTCAGATGGGCGTTCTCCTTCGCGCTCGACACCGCAACGGGATCCAAATCTACCGCAAGCACGGCGCGTGCGCCAAGCTTAATTGCGCCGATGGCCAAAATGCCAGAGCCTGTTCCGACATCGATTACTTCTTCGCCGCCATGAATAACCGATTCTAGCGTGCGCAAGCAAAGCGCCGTCGTTGGGTGCGTGCCCGTGCCGAACGCCATGCCTGGGTCCAGCTCAATGATGTTCTCGCCTTCGCTTGCTTCATAGTCTTCCCAAGTCGGCTTAATCGTCAGACGCTCGGAAACGCGGATCGGCTTGAAGTATTGCTTCCACGCCTCTGCCCAGGAATCTTCATCCACAAGCTGATGGGATACGGTGAAGTCGCCGGGATCCAAATCATACTCGCGCAGCTGCTCGATAAACGGCTTAATCGCTTCCACCAGCGGCTCCATGTCCGTCTCTTCTGCAAAATAGCCTTGAATGATGCAGTCGCCTTCTGCGATATCATTCAGCGCGTGCTCGTACCATTGCCCGAACGAGGTGTCCCGCTTCCGATTCAGAGAGCCTGATTCCTCGATCGCTACTCCGCCTGCTCCTGCCTCATGCAAAAAATCCGATATCGCCTCGACGACCTCTTCGCGCGTTGCGATCGTAAGTTCATGATATTTCATTGTTATATCCCCCTCGTTGCCTTTAACCAAGCTCATAACGTTTATTGTAGCACAATCGGAGGCATAAAATCTTCCTGCCGCGAGGAGCGTAGCGCTTCGAACGTTATGATCGTTTTCAGCATGCGCCTATTGACGAGTAAGTTGGTTAGCTATATAGTTAGTTACATGAGTAATTAACCAACACGGTGGTGAGCACATGTCAATGGGTCCAACAAGCATGGACGACAGCCGTCCAATTTTCATGCAGATCGCTGAACGGATAGAGGACGACATTATCGAAGGCACAATTTTAGAAGAATCGCAGGCCCCTTCTACGACACAGATCGCAGCGTTTTACCGCATTAATCCCGCCACTGCGGCCAAAGGCGTTAATTTGCTCGTCGATGAAGGCATTTTGTATAAGAAAAGGGGAATCGGCATGTTCGTCGCAACGGGTGCCAGAGACATCGCAGTCAATAAACGTAAAACGCAGTTTTATGAACAATATGTGGTCACGATGCTGCGGGAAGCGCAGCGGCTTGGCATCACGTCAGCGCAGCTGGAAGAGCTGATTCGGAAGGGAGCGGACAATCGATGAATACCGTTGTTCATGTGAAGGGATTGCGTAAAAGCTACGGCGAGGTAAACGCGATTGATAACGTTAGCTTCGACATGGAGGAGAATAAAATATACGGCTTGCTGGGACGCAACGGCGCAGGCAAGACGACCATTATGCACATTCTCACTGCCCAACAGTTCGCAACAGAAGGAGAGCTTCGCTTGTTCGGCGAGCATCCGTTCGAAAACGACAATGTGCTAAGCCGCGTTTGCTTCATTAAAGAAAGCCAGAAATATCCTGATTTCTTCAGCGTACGAGATGTGCTGCGAACGGCGGCCTCTCTCTATCCCAACTGGGATGAAGCGTTCGCGGCATCGCTCGTCGAAGCATTCGGCCTGCCCTACAAACGGAATATGAAGAAGCTATCGCGCGGCATGCTGTCCGCTGTCGGCATTATTATTGGGCTAGCCAGCCGCGCCCCGCTTACCATATTCGATGAGCCGTATCTCGGACTTGATGCCGTGGCGCGCCAATTGTTCTATGATCAGCTGCTTGCAGACTACGCAGAGCATCCGCGCACAATCATACTCTCGACGCACTTGATCGACGAGGTCAGCATGCTGCTGGAGCATGTCCTGCTGATCGACCGCGGCATGCTGCTGCTTGATGAGGATGCCGAATCGCTTCGCGGCCGCGCCTACAGCGTCTCCGGTCCCTCTGCTGCCGTTGAAGTGTTCGCATCCGGACGCACGGTCATCGATCGGCAGGCGCTAGGCGGTTTGGTGCAGCTATCGATTCTGGATGATGCGCGCTATGGGCATACCGGACAGGACGAAGCGGAATCGCTTGGGCTAGCCGTTACGCCAGTTTCGCTCCAGCAGTTGATCGTATATTGCACTCGCCAGCAAGCGAGCAACAAGAAGGAGGCGAATCGCTAATGAATCGAACGCAAGCGATTATCCGCATGCACAGCCGCAATAAACAGCAGTGGTTTTACGTTCCGTGGATCATTCTCATGTCTAGCTTCGTTGTCAACCTGATTATTGGCGCGATTAATCCTGCGGGTGAAGGAACCTATACCGGCGGACTCGTTTCCATTTTTATCTATACGTTCGTCATCGGCATTCTTTCATTCGTTCAAACCTTCCCCTTCGCGCTTGGCTTGAGCGTCCGGCGCAAGGACTATTATTGGGGGACGATCGCGTCTGCTGTCGGCGCATTCGCCATTACTGCGCTGCTATTGTTCCTATTCTCGATCGCTGAGAGCGAATGGACGAATTATTGGGGCGTGAACCTGCATTTCTTCGAGCTGCCCTATTGGAGCGACGGCAGCAGCATCAACCGATTCTGGATTCCGTTGCTTTTGCTGCTGAATCAATTTGTTCTCGGATTCGCTATTGGCGGCTTCTATCGGCGCTTCGGTAAAATTGGCATGCTTGTCATTGCCATAGCGTTTATCGTACTCGGCACGCTCGCATCCTTCCTTCTCGTCACCAATGGATACTGGGCGAATCTATTCGACTGGTTCGGAGACCAGACGATGGCGGAGCTGGCTCTGTACACGCTGCCGATTACGGTACTGCTCGGCGGATTAGCTTATTGGTTTATTCGCCGGGCGACGGCGTAGGGTAATCAATCCGGCAATCACGTTACAATGCGGGATGAGGTTTTTTTACACAAGTAAAGTGATCAATTGATGGGGTTGTCCTCAAGCCACCAAGGCTTAAGGGACGGCCCTGTTTTGTTGTTGAGATCTGGAAACCACTGTTGAATAGAGCAGAGTTGATGCAGGTGCGAGGTGCGGATATGGTGCGTGATGAAGTTACGGGTGCAAGTGTAGCCGGTTTGTCATTGCAGAGATTGCAGCGACAATCAGAAGCTGCGAGTTATCTTTTCATTTCATTGCACTAACTGCAATGATTCAGCTCCAATCAGCCGCTGGAAGCCACACCCGCGAACGATACAGTTGGAATAAAGCGCCAATAATTAAAAGTGCTGCACGCGCAATTGCTTGCACCTTGCTTCAGCAAGGCTGCTTAGCACCCGCCAGAGGCGCTAACCAACAACAGCCATGCAGCATCTCGCCTTCGAATCGATGGTTCGTGCAACGAAAAGAGCCGCTCAACAGCCACAATGGCTGGATGACGGCTCTCCCAATTATCCAACAGTACTTACAAACGACGAATCGTAAATTCAAACGACAGCGATTGATTCGCCTTGATCCGATATTCCTCATGAACGGGAGCGCCCCAGCTGTCATCGCCGCCGATGCCCATCTGGCGGCCTGCGACCGTTACGACGGTGTAATGTACGTTCGGCAGCTCATAATGATGGTATGCGCTCTCCAGCTCGAACGCCGTATACGGCGAAATATTGCATTCCACCGGCTGCGCAGCCGGCGCTGTAATTTGAATGCCTCGAGCATCATCATCTGTCAGATTCACGCGCCGTACGCCGGTACGGTTGCCCGATTCCTGCGGGACAACATAACCTGCAACATTATCAGCCGCTGCATTGCGGAAAACGCCCAAGCGAGCGCCATGCACGCGGTCTGCGTAGTTTTCTTCCGGCCCCATCGCATACCATTCCAGATGATGATAATCGGCTGGCACTTTGAACGAAACCGCGAAGGTCGGCAAATCCGGCAGTCCTTCCGCGCCAACATACTGCGCATTAACCTTCAGACTGCCATCGGCAAATACGGTGTAACGGATCGTAACCGCCACGTCCTTGCTGATCGTTAGCGCATAACGATAGGCGATCGTCACTTGGCCAGACTGCTCGGATACGTCCATGCCGATGCACTTGCGCGTCAAGCTGGCAGCGAACCACGCGGCCGAATCGAAGCCAAGCGAAAAGCCCTTATCGTTGTCCGTCGTTGCCCGCCAGAAAAGCGGCGCTGGCGGAAATGCAATCATTTCACGCTCCGCGTAACGAATCGAAACGAGCGTACCCGCTTGCTTCGAGAACATCATGCTGAAGTCTGGCCCATGCACGCCGACATTCACGTCGCCATGCACGACACGCAGCGACCCGGCCGGTAAAGCTGGCTCCTCCTTCGTTTCCACCTGATAGACGTACTGCCCGAAAGCAATCTCGTACCCCTTCGCTGCCCATTGCTCCTCATGATCCAGCACGAGTGACACATGCAAAGCATATTCCCCTGCTGCTTGCGACACATCAGGCAGCTCGAGCGGCACGTACGCCTCGCTCCCGGCGGCAACATTGACTTTCATCGTTCCGCGAGATACGATCTCGCCTTCCCGATGCAGCGTATAAACAAGCGCATAGCCATCCGTTCCGATGAACAAGTTTTCGTTCGTTATCGTGACGCCGTGCGCATCCGGCGCAAGCTTCACGTTCTGATACAAATATTTGACCTCCTGCATTTTCGGCGAGACGCGGCGGTCCGCGTACACGATGCCATCCGTGCAGAAATTGTAGTCCGTCGGACGATCATCAAAATCTCCGCCATAGGCGAGGAACTCGACGCCATAGCGATTTTTCTTGGCGATAACTTGGTCGATATAATCCCAAATAAACCCGCCTTGGTACATCGGATATTGGCGCTCCAAATCGGTATATTTATGCATGCCGCCGACCGAGTTGCCCATCGCGTGCATATATTCGCAGCTAATGTATGGCTTCTGCGGATTTTGCTCCAAATAAGCAATAATGTCTGCTGGCTTCGCATACATCCGGCTTTCCATGTCGCTGGTGGCATCATACTCGCGGTTATGGAACACGCCCTCATAATGAACAAGGCGACTTGGATCGGCTTCGCGGAAATAATTCGACACGTTCAGAATGACTTCGCCTGCGTAGGATTCATTACCGCATGACCAAATCAGAATCGAAGGATGGTTTTTGTCGCGTTCAACCATCGAGATCGCGCGATCCATCACGATATCCTGCCATTCCGGCTTGTTGCTTGGGATGCTCCACGAAGGCTCGACAACCCCCATTTTCATCCAGGAGCCGTGCGTTTCTAGATTCATTTCATCGATCACATAAATGCCGTATTCGTCACACAGCTCGTACCAAAGCGTTTGGTTCGGGTAATGCGAGGTCCGCACGGCGTTCATATTGTTCTGTTTAATCGTTCGGATATCCCAAAGCATGTCCTCTCGTGTAATCGCTCGCCCTCTGCGGCTATTGAATTCATGCCGATTCACGCCTTTGAAGACGATTCGCTGCCCGTTCAAGCACATGATATTGTTCACCAGCTCGAACCGGCGGAAGCCGACCTTCTGCGGAACAGCCGTCACCAATTGCCCCGCTTCATTATATACCTGAACGAAAAGCGTATAGAGATATGGCGCCTCCGCGCTCCAAAGCGACACTTCTCCAGCTGCTGCCTTCAATTCCACATTTGTGCCATTCGCCTGCGCTTCCGCTCTAGCCACCGTCAAGCCCGCCGCATCTCGCAGCTCGAATGCTACTCGCCCTGCAGCCTGCCCTTCCAGCTTGATCTCCGCGCGAATCGTGCCCTGCTTGAACGAATCGTCCAGCTCGGCATGCACAAATAAATCGCGAACATGCGTCTGCGGCGCCGTATACAAATACACATCGCGGAAAATGCCCGAAAACCGCCAAAAATCCTGATCCTCCAGCCATGCGCCCGTGCTGCGTTGGTAAACCTCGACCGCAAGCTTATTATCGCCTTCAACAATGTATGGGCTAAGGTCGAACTCCGAAGGCGTAAAGCTATCCTCGCTATAGCCGACGAATTTGCCGTTAAGCCATACATAGAATGCCGACTCTACGCCCTGGAACGAGATATAAACGGGCTTGCCCTTCATTGCTTCCGGCACTGTAAAGTGTTTGACATAGCTGCCTACTGGATTGTCGTCTTCCGGAATGGCAGGCGGTCGAATATCATGATGGCCATCCCAAGGATACATCGTATTCACGTATTGCGGCTTCCCGTAACCCTGCAATTGGATGTGGCCGGGCACTTCGATCGTGCTCCAGCCTGCACATTTATAATCCAATCGATAAAACGACTCTGCCCTGCCGGCAGGATGAGCGGCATAGCTGAATTTCCAGCTGCCGTTCAACGAATGCCGCATCGCCATTGGCGCGAACGCCTCGGCCTCCTGCATCGTAGCATAATAACGATGATCGGAGTGTGCGGGCAGCCGATTCACGGCAAACACGCTTGGATCAGCAAGCCAGCTCAAGCTTGGTTCATGTGTTTTCATATCGATACGCTCCTGCGAAATAGATTTATTTGACCGAGCCTGTCATTCCGGCAACGAAATGCTTTTGCATGAAGAAGAACACAAGCGCCGTAGGAATCGTGGAAATGACGACGGCCAGCATGATAATGCCGTAATCCGGCGAGTAGCTCGAGCCTAAGTTAGAGATGAGCAGCGGGATCGTCTTCTTCTCAGGCGACTGCAATACGATGAGCGGCCATAAATAGCTGTTCCAGCTCGACATGAACGTGATGATGCCGGCAGCCGAGTACGTCGTTTTCATCGTCGGCATGAAGACCCGGAAAAACAAGCCAATTTCGCTCAAGCCATCGATTCGGCCTGCTTCAAGCAGGTCCTTCGGAAACATCTTCGCGCTCTGCCGGAAGAAGAAGATGAGGAACGCAGTCGTAAACGTTGGCAAAATTACAGCTGGCAGCGTGTTAACGCCAATGACCGAGAAATTGCGCGAAATAGTGGCGAACATTTGATACAACGGAACCATCAAAGCGGCAAACGGGATCATCATCGACATGAGCAGGATCGTAAAGACGGCATCCTTCGCTTTCGTGCGGTATATTTCAAAGCCGTAGCCAGCAAGCGAGCCTACCAGCAGAGCAAGCACGGTCGTGATGATCGAGATTTTGGCCGAATTCCACATGGCATGCCATAAATCGATGCTGTCCACGAGTTTCCGGAAGTTTTCAACCAGATAACCGCCTGGCAGCAGCTTGCCTTTCGTTACATCGACCGATTTGTTCGTTGCGCTTACAATCATCCATAGAAACGGGAAGATCGATGCGAGCGATACGACACTAAGAAATCCATAGGTGAACGTGCGTTTGAGTTTAGCCATTATTTATCACCTGCTACTTTGAACTGGACGAACGACAGGATGATGATCATGATGACGATGGAATACGATACCGTCGCCGCATAGCCGAAGTCCGGTGAATATTTGAAGGACAGGTTATAGATATATTGCGAGATGGACATCGTCGATTGGCCCGGCCCACCCTTCGTAATATTTACGATCTCATCGAATAGCTGGAGCGTACCGATCGTCGAGGTGATCGACGTGAACAGAATGATTGGCTTCAGCAATGGAATCGTAATGGTGAAAAATTGCCGAAAGGCGGATGCGCCGTCGATACGTGCTGCCTCGTAAATCGAATTATCGATATTTTGAAGGGAGGACAGATAGAAAATCATGTTGTAACCCGTCCAACGCCACGTAATTGCGATAATGATCGTTACCTTCGCCCAGAACGGGTCGGTGATCCAGTTGATCGGTTCAGCAATGATATGCAGCTTCGTTAATCCGAGATTGACGAGGCCATCCGTGCCGAACAAGTATTTGAAAATAATCGAGTACGCAACGAGCGAAGTGACGCATGGAAGGAAAATGGCTGTACGGAAAAATCCTTTGAACTTCAAGTTACGGTCATTAAGCAGAACGGATATGAACATGCCCAGAATGATCATAATCGGCACTTGGATAATCAAATAAATGAATGTATTCTTCACTGCGGTCAAAAACGTTTTGTCGCTGAACAGGCGCTTATAATTATCGAGTCCCGTATAGTGCAAATTCGCGCCCTTCCCTGTTTTGAACGACAGCAGCAGCGCTTGAATCATCGGATAAAAGTAAAAGGCCGCAATCATGACCACGGCGATGATTACGAACCACCAGCCGGTCAGCTTTGTTCTAGAGCCTCTGTGCGGAATGCTTATGCCAGGCTTCGCCACTTTCACGTCAGCCAAACCCCTTTCTCTGCGGAGAAAATAAAACCTTGGTCATCCTACCCGAACGGCCAAGGTTTTATCATTGTTCCGGTTTCGTATGATGCTGTTCCCTCTGTTACTTGATTTGCGTTTCTGCCTGCGATTCAGCGTCAGCCAATGCTTTATCCAGCGCTTTGCCGCCCAGGTAATTTTGCATCTCTACAGCGAGCAGATCTTCAATTGCATAGGTATGCATGCCGTAGTTAACGCGAGGAATTTGCTCGGTCCAAGCTGCAAAGTCCGTCGCAATTTTTTGGCCGTTGAAGTAGTCATCCGCCGCTTGATAAGCATCGCCTGTCGCTGCTGCTTTCAACGTGCCGATTGCGCCGATTTGCTTGTTCAGCTTCTGGTACAGATCAACGTCGGAAGCAAAGGTTTGCTTCAGGAAATCAGCTGCGGCTTCTTTGCCGTCCGTATTCAATACGTACCACGAGCTGCCGCCAAGGTTCGATGCATGCGTTGCTTTGGCTGCGCCCGGAAGCGATGGGAACGGTACGATTGCCCATTTGCCCGATTGCGTAGCCTCTGCTTTAACGGAAGCTGTGATCCAGTTGCCCGTCGGAACCGCCGCTACATCGCCGCTGTTGAAGGCGCCAACGAATTGGCTCCAGTCGGACGTTACTTTTACGATATTGGCTTCCATCAGCGTTTTGTACGTCTCAGCCGCTGCTTTCAGCTCTGCATTGTTCGCAAGATTTGGCGTCGTGCCGTCTTCCTTCGTGTACCACGAGCCCGCCGATTGAATCATCATGCGGATGAGGCCCAAGTCGTTAGGATCTTGCGTCAACAGGTCCTTGCCAGTTTTTTCTTTGATCGCTTTGCCGATGTCGATCAGCTTGTTCCAATCGATATTTTGCAGATCAGCTGCCTTATAGCCCGCTTGCTCCAAGTAATCCGTACGCACATACAAGCCCGTTACGCCGGAGTCGAATGGCACGCCGTATTGTTTGCCATCGAAGCTCGTTGGCCCGATTTTGTAATCGGCGAAATCCGATGCTTTGATGATGCTCGACAGGTCATAGAATGCGTCTGGATACGCTTGCAAGAAGCTTTGTGCGCGATAATCCTCGATCAGTACGATGTTCGGCAGCCCTTTTGTCGTTCCGGAGTTAAGTCCTGTATTCAGCTTCTGCACGATATCGGCTTGCGCATTTTCTTCGATGTTAATTTTGACGTCCGGGTTTTTGGCTGCGTATGCTTCCTTCGCCAGATTAAGTGCTGCAATGTTGAAGTTTGGATCCCACGCCCATACCGTTACTTCTTTGGTCTCTTTGGATGCTGTGTCGTTGCCGTTGCTGCCTTCTGTACCGTTGTCCGATTTGCTGGAGCATGCTGCCAACACGAGAGAGCTTGCCAACAAAATAGCCAGTACTTTTTTCATTCGCGTCCAACCCCTTTTCTTATTCCGATACTTGTGTACGATTGCGGTGCTTCTTGATGTAAGCGTTTGCCGGCTAACAAAATCAATCATAGCACTGCTCGAAATCCGTTCGTTAGGAATATATTTGCGACGATTGGTCTTATTATTGTCCCTTAAGTTGGATAGGCCAGTCGAATTGTAAACGCTTTAGAAAATAGTATTTTTTATGGCTGTCGCCTCTAATCAGCTGTTCAAAACAGGCAGCTTGATTCTCACGCGAGTGCCTTGGCCAGGCTGGCTTGTTATCGATACGCCATACGGCTCACCGTATAGGAGCACGATTCGGTCATGCACATTGCGCACCCCTATGCCCGAGAACAGCTGTCTCGTTTTTGTTGGATTCGGCAGCATGCCCGTGCCGGTCAGCCCGCTAATTCCCGCGCCATTATCAACGACCTCGCAGATTAATACCCCAGAATCAACAGAAATGAGCACGTAAATATAACCTTCATTCCGCTCGTTGAAGGCGTGGAAAAAAGCATTTTCGATAAACGGCTGGATGATCAGCTTCGGAATGCGATATTGCATGCAATCAGGCGCAATAAAATAATTGACCTTCACGCCTTCCCCATACCGCATATGGTTGATCAGCACGTAATTGCGCAAATTATCGAGCTCTTGCCCGACCGTAATCGTCTCGCTGACATTGCCTAGCGTATTTTGCAGCAGCGAAATAAGCGCATTTATCGTATCCGACACCTTTTCCTTATCGCCCTGCTGGACGAGCATTTTGATGGATGCCAGCGTGTTATATAGAAAATGCGGGTTAATCTGCATTTGCAGCGCAGCCAGCTCTGCATTATGCTGCTCCTTCTGCGTTTCGATCAGCTGCTTCACGTAATCGTTCAGCTCATCGAGCATATAGTTATAGGCTTGCCCGAGCTCCCTCACTTCATAGCTGCCGTTGACCGTAATGTAATTGTGGAAGTTTTTTTTCGTGACTTTGGACATCTGCCGAACGAGGAGCGACAATGATCGTGTGATGCGCCGTGTAATAATAAAAATGATCAGCAGCGCAACCAGTACGATTCCCGCACAGATCAAAGTGATCGCTCGCGTGTTTACGAGATGGTTCAATGCCGTTTTTTTGTCGATCAAATTGATGACGTAAAAGTCATAAGTCGGCAAATATTCAGACAGGATAATATAATCCTTCCCCATCACTCTCGTATCCTTGTACGACAACCCCTGCTTGACGATCTCTGACGCATCCGCAAGCATGTCCGAATTGTGATTGCCAATTAGCCTTTCCAGATTGCTTGATACGATAACGCCGGACTTGTTCATAATGACCACATCATTGCCTTCGCTCGTGAAGTTCGTATAAAACTGCTTAAACGCGCTCTCCCGAATCGCAATATACAAATTACCGTACAGCGTGCTGTTGACGCGGTCATACAGCGCTTTGGTCGCTACGATGACAGGCTGATGGGCACTTGTCGTCCCGCTGCTAAACTGGTAGATGAGCCGCTTAGGATCCGCATTCATTTGAATCGTAATCGGATGTGCGCGAAGCTGCTTCACGCTCATCGGCCATTTGGTGCTATCGGTCGTATACATATTGCCGTTGACGCCCAGAATCGTTATGCCCACCTCGTACGGATCGAGATTGGACGAAATCTGCTTCATTTTTTGCGTTGCGCTGTAATAGGTTCTCGTCGTCGTGATCGTGTCTTTATCTTCTTTCGTTAGAAACCCTCTGACCGAGCCGCTCTGCAGAACATTGTTGGACACTGTAATAATGCCGTAGTTAAACGACTCGAAGTTGGTTTTGATCTGATTGATGATCTTCGAATTCGTAATGCTGAACGTGTTCATAAACAGCCGCTCGGACATGCGAATCGTAATCCAAGACGTGAGAAGCGTTACCGTAATCAAGCTGACAACCATGACGACAAACATTTTGACAAACAACCCATTATACTGCATGCGGTCCCATACTCGTCTCATCGCTTAATCCCTCTTCTGGTTCGGCTGCTGCCTTCGATATTGACTCGGCGATAAGCCTGTCCACTTTTTAAACACTTTAGTGAAATAGCTATGGTCGGAGTAGCCCACCATTCCGCTTATTTCAGATATCGATGCGACGTCGTCGTTTAACAGCTCTGCCGCTTTGTCGACGCGCACCTTGTTTAAATATTCGCTGAAGCCATGCGCATTATGGGATGCAAAGTAGCTGGACAGATAAGAGGGGTTAAAATGAAAATGCTTCGCGACCTCCGTCAACGTAATCGGGTCAGCATAATGCTCATCGATATAAGCCAAAATGAGCCCCATATTGACATTGCTCGGCTGCTGGCGCGCCGCGATGCACTGATCCGCCTCCGTCATAAACGCATATAGCTGATTCGCCGCATGGTCCGCCTGACGCGCGTCGTCGATCGACTTAAAGTACGCATACTTGCGCTCCTCCAGCTCCTTCACCTCATACCCCATATTGCCGAGCAGCACCGTTACGTTAAAAATAATGTTGCTGAGGAACGACTTAAACTCGAATACGTCCGTCGTATAATCGAGCGTCATGCTGTGGACATGCTCCTCCAGGTATTGAAAAGCGAGATCAAATTGCTTGCGTTTCAGCTGCTCCGTAAATTGGTTCAAATAAAATTTGTTGCCCTCGGTTGTCGGCTCCGGCAGCTTATCAAGCGTGAGCAATCGATGATTCGGAAAATAAAAACGATAGCTTAGCAGCTTCATAAAGCTCTCGCGATACGTCTGGCCCAATTCGGCAAACGAATGGAACGGGTCGCTCCATACCCATCCCGGAATAGACAAGGACGCGGCTGTCTCCTCGGCCATCGATGCTGCGAGCAGCTTCGCCTGCTGTAGAACATCCGGCTCCCCGTTCAGCAAATAAACGAGCTGCTGCTGATTCGTAACGACCCTGCGGAATGGGCTATGTATTGGGGCAGAGCGCCACCAGCTATCAACGGCATTAGCCAACTGCGTTCCCTTAAGCTCGTCAGCTTCATTCTGCCGGTGCTTGAGATCCGTCCCAAGCAGTACAAATTGCGAATGAGGGAACACATTATCCATTAGCGTTGCATCCATGTCGATGTCATAGCCCGCGATTAACCGTTCCATCAGGAGCTCGATAGAAAGCTCGACGGGCTCGGCTGGCGGCTTTAGCTGCAGCGATGTGATTTTGGCGGCGGTATGCTTCAAAACCTGCAGCAGCTCCTGCGCATTGAGCTTCGGCTTTAGAATGTAATCCGCTACTCCGCTCTGAAAGGTCGATCGCACATAATGAAATTCGCCGAAGCTGCTCAAGACGATGACTTCGATTTCAGGGTATTTTTGTTTGATTGTCCGCGTTAGCGCTTCGCCGTCCATAACCGGCATTACGATGTCCGTCATGACGATATGGGGCTGCTGCTGTTCGATCAGCTCAAGCGCCTCTTTGCCGTTGGAGGCTTCGCCGACGATTTGAAACCCTTCCTGCTCCCAGTTCAAATAATGCTTGATCCCTTGCCTTATTAAAATTTCATCATCCACGATAATGATTTTGCAAAGCCTATTGTTGTTCATTTCCGATTTCCCCATTCGTCAGATTAGCCTACTCAAATATGTGGTTCTTATTATACCCGATGCAATCAACCCGACAAGACGAAAAAAGACGGCCCCACTCGAATGGGTACCGCCTTTGGATGCAAAGCTATTTGACTGATGGCACATTCAGGCCTAAACGTTAGGCGAGAACTACTACACCGTGTCAGGCTCCAGTACGCCGCCTGTCTGCTGGATGAGATAGAACGCACGCTCCACAACATCGGCGTTGACCGTAGCTGACAGCCTGCCGTTGTGATCCTCGCTAATTTCCTGTGCGCGCAATAAGTGCAGCTTCATCGCTGCTTCCCTTGCGCCCGCTTCCTTCGCGTATGCAGCGCGAATGCGAACGCCTGCTGCGTCACCGCATGGTTCCTTGATCACTGCTGTTTGGCTCTCTTGTCCGCCGCTGCTGCACGCTGCTGTGCAACATGATCGGCCTCGTCGGCGAATTCCTCGGAAAACTCGACATCTTCATTCTCTGCGATCGGCAGGTTGCCGAAGTTTACTTTTTCAAACTCGTTTTGTTCGTTCAGCTGCTGATTCTTGTTCGTGTTAGCCATTGTTATTGCCTCCTATTGGTTGGTTCGGTTCGTTGCGAACGCTAATAGGATAAGCTACCAGCATATGAACTATACACAGGTTAATAACCAACCATTGACAATCTTCTACATGATGTGCAACAAAAAAGACGCTTCAGCAAGCTAATTAGCCTGTGAAGCGTCTTTATAAGCAAAGCTGAGGCTACTCGCCTCGGAACGCCTTTTTCATCCGCTCAAAAATCGACTCGTGATGCTCCTGCTCTTGCACAGCAGCGCCGCCAGCCAAGCCGCCCAACTGACGCAGCAATTCCTTCTGCTCGTCGCTAAGCTTGGTCGGTGTAACAACCGTCACCTTAACATGCTGGTCGCCTGTGCCGTGTCCGCGAAGCTTAGGCACCCCTTTGCCCTTCAATCGGAAATATGTGCCTGTCTGCGTGCCTGCCGGAATTTTAAGCTTCACCTTCTCCGACAAGGTCGGCACTTCGATCTCGTCGCCAAGCGCTGCTTGCGCGAACGACAACGGCACCTCGCAATAAATATCATCGTTCTCACGATCGAAGAACTCATGGCGCTTCACGCGAATGACAATGTATAGATCGCCCGATGGGCCGCCGCGCAATCCGCCTTCGCCTTCGCCCGTCAGCCTGATTTGAGCGCCGTCGTCTACGCCAGCTGGAATGCGAACGTTGATCCGACGCTGTTTTTTCACTTTTCCTGCGCCATGGCAGGTGGTGCATTTTTCTTTGATCACTTTGCCCGAGCCGCTGCAGTTGGAGCACGCACGGCGATTGACCATACGACCAAACGGCGTGTTCTGCACAACCTCTTGTTGACCGGTGCCGCGGCATACGGAACAGCTTTCCGGCTTCGTGCCGGCTTTGGCTCCCGAACCATGGCATGTATCGCAAGATTCCGTGCGAGGAATCGTAATTTCGGTTTCTTTGCCGAATACCGCTTCCTTGAACTCGATGGTCATCGAATATTGCAAATCGTTCCCGCGCTGCGGAGCGTTCGGATCGCGTCTGCCGCCGCCACCGCCGAAGAACATGTCGAAAATATCGCCGAAGCCGCCGCCGAAATCACCGCCGCCCATACCGCCAAACTGGTTCGGGTCAACGTGTCCGTGACGGTCGTACGTATCACGTTTGCCGTCATCGCTGAGAACGTCATACGCTTCTTTTACTTCTTTAAACTTCGTTTCGGCATCAGCCGCCTTATTGACGTCCGGATGGTATTGGCGAGCCATCTTGCGGTACGCCTTCTTAATATCTTCGCCGGAGGCGCCTTTGTCTACGCCCAGCACCTCATAATAATCGCGTTTTTCAGCCAATTTCTCTCACCCCCATGTTGTGCCCCGCACGCGTCATGCGCGCATGAACATAAGGATAGGCCAAAGCCAGGTCATGCCTGACTTTGACCTATCACCGGTATCGCTGGTCGAAGCTTATTTTTTGTCGTCTACGACTTCATAGTCCGCATCAACGACGTTATCTTTTCTAGCCGAGCCTGCGTCGCCCGCCTCTTCCTGCGGCGCGCCGCCTTGGCCTTCTTGTGCAGCTTGCTCATACAGCTTAACCGACAGCTGTTGAACGATTTCCGTCAACGCTTCTGTAGCAGCCGTAATTTCTTCGAGGTTTTCGCCTTCAAGCGCTGCTTTCACTTTTTCTTTTGCTTCTTCCGCTTTTGCGATTTCGCCAGCGTCGACTTTGTCGCCAAGCTCTTTCAGCGTCTTGTCAACTTGGTACACGAGCTGGTCAGCGTTGTTTTTCGCTTCGACGAGATCGCGGCGTTTTTGGTCTTCCTCCGCATGAAGCTCAGCATCTTTCATCATGCGTTCAACTTCTTCATCGCTCAAACCGCTCGACGAAGTGATCGTAATTTTTTGGCTTTTGCCTGTACCTTTATCCAGAGCCGACACGTTTACGATACCGTTGGCATCGATGTCGAACGTAACTTCGATTTGCGGCACGCCGCGCGGCGCAAGCGGGATATCGTTCAGGTTGAAGCGGCCGAGCGTTTTGTTGCCAGCAGCCATTTGACGCTCACCTTGCAGTACGTGAATCTCAACGCTAGGCTGATTGTCTGCATATGTCGAGTATACTTGCGATTTGCTCGTAGGAATCGTCGTATTGCGATCGATCATTTTCGTGAATACGCCGCCTGCTGTCTCGATACCGAGCGACAATGGCGTTACGTCGAGCAGGACAACGTCTGTTACATCGCCCGTCAAGACGCCCGCTTGAACCGCTGCACCAAGTGCAACAACCTCATCCGGGTTAACGCCTTTGTGAGGCTCTTTGCCGATCAGCTTCTTAACCGCTTCTTGTACAGCTGGAATACGCGTGGAACCGCCCACGAGTACAACTTTATCGATATCCGAAGCGGACAGACCGGAATCGCTAAGCGCTTGGCGCGTAGGAGCCAACGTACGCTCAACCAGCTGTGCAGCGAGTTCTTCGAACTTCGCGCGCGTCAGGCTGAGCTCCAAGTGCTGAGGAACGCCGTCTACCATCGTGATGAACGGCAGGGAAATCGTGGACGTCAGAACGCCCGACAGCTCTTTTTTCGCTTTTTCAGCAGCATCTTTCAGACGTTGGATAGCTGCTTTGTCTTTCGACAGATCCGTGCCGTGTTCTTTGCGGAACTCGCTCACGAGGTAATCGATAATCACTTGGTCGAAGTCATCGCCGCCGAGACGGTTGTCGCCGCTCGTTGCTTTTACTTCGAAGAAGCCGTCGCCGAGCTCAAGGATCGATACGTCGAACGTACCGCCGCCAAGGTCATAGACGAGGATTGTTTGATCTTCTTTCTTCTCCAAACCGTAAGCAAGCGCTGCAGCCGTTGGTTCGTTGACGATACGCAGTACTTCGAGACCTGCGATTTTGCCCGCATCCTTCGTTGCTTGACGCTGGCTGTCATTGAAGTAAGCTGGAACCGTAATGACCGCTTGTGTAACGGATTGGCCCAGGTATGCTTCCGCATCGGATTTCAGCTTCTGCAGGATGATCGCCGAAATTTCTTGTGCCGTATATTCTTTGCCTTCGATTACTTCTTTGTGGTTTGTGCCCATGTGGCGTTTGATCGACATGATCGTACGATCAGGGTTCGTGATCGCTTGGCGTTTAGCCGTTTCGCCGACGATACGCTCGCCGTCTTTCTTGAAGCCTACAACCGAAGGGGTTGTGCGGTTGCCTTCCGGGTTAGGGATAACGACAGCTTCGCCACCCTCCATTACTGCTACGCAAGAGTTTGTTGTTCCAAGGTCAATACCGATTACTTTACTCATCGTAATAGCCTCCTCTATAGATACAAACTAATTTATTTGGTCATTCTGTATAAGCTTGACGAATTAGCTGCTTACTTTCACCATTGCTGGACGCAGCACTTTTTCTTTCAGCATGTAGCCTTTTTGCAGTTCTTCCAAAATCGTGCCTTCCTCATGCTCGGCCGAAGATTCTTGCATAACAGCCTGGTGGAACTCCGGATTGAATGGCTCGCCAATGACGTTCATCGGCTGCAACCCTTCCTGTTCAAGCACCTGATTGAACTGTCTGGAAATCATATCAACGCCTTTGGACAACGCATCAAAATCGTTGTTTTGCTTCGCGGCGTTAATAGCTCGGTCAAAATTGTCTACGACCGGAAGCAGTTCCGTCAGCAGCTTCGACGTCGCATATTGTGCGAGCTCTTCTCTTTCCTTTATAGTACGGCGGCGGAAGTTGTCGAAATCCGCCTGTGCACGTAAGTATCGCTGTTGTTGTTCCTCAATCTGCTGCTCGAGCTCGGCGATGCGCGCTTCGCTTGCGGATTGCGGCGTCGTTTCCTCTTGCGGCTGATCCGCAGCATTCTGCTCTTCGTTATGTGCTTGCTGCTCTTGTTCTTCTACATTCGTCACGGTTGGTTGATCCTCCGTTATATGATCTTTCGCACTCATCTTTGCTCACCTCCTTAACGTGCCCGCTAAAAGCAAGGCGATATGCACGATCACGGCGCGCTCGGGAGCTGTTTCGTCAACGGTACCAACGAGACAGCAGCATCGCCATGTCTTTGGAAACAATATCGAGCAGACCGATCACTTTGGCATAATCCATCCTTGTTGGACCAAGAATGCCAATCGTGCCAAGCGATTGTCCGTCAATCGCATAGGTTGCCGTTATAACGCTGCAATCGTTAATCGCCTCGTGCTCGTTCTCCGTACCAATCCGCACTTGTATGCCTGAAGGCGCGGAGGACAGCATGCGCGACAGCGTCGGCGTCTCATCCAGCAGGTCAAGCAGCGTCTTTACTTTATCGACGTCCTTGAATTCCGGCTGTGTCAGCATATTCGTCGTTCCGCCCAAATACACGCGCTGTTCTGCTTCTTCGCCAGCAGGCAACGCCCGCTCCAGCATATTCAGCACGCTCTCGTAATGGTCAACGTAACGGCTCAGCTCTTGCCCTACCTCGGTATACAGCTTGGAGGTCAGTCGCACCATTGGCACGCCTGCCAGCTTCGCGTTCAAGATATGGACCGTCTTCTCGAGATCCGACATGCTGATGCCTTCCGGCAGAGATACCATCTTGTTCTCTACATGGCCCGTATTCGTCACGACAATCGCGACGGCTGTATCGGCGTTCAGTGGAACGAGTTGAAAATGCTTTAATGAATGATTAAGGGACTCAGGCCCAAGCGCGATCGACGTGTAATTCGTCATATTCGCAAGAATGTTCGCCGCTTGCTGCGTGACCTGCTCTATCTCCGTCATGCGCTCAGCGAAAAACGAACGGAAATTCGTAATTTCCTTCACGTTCGACTCGCCTAGCCTAACGAGGTGATCCACATAATATCTGTACCCTTTGATCGAAGGGATACGCCCCGCCGACGTGTGCGGCTGCTCTAGAAAACCAAGTTCCTCAAGGTCAGACATCTCATTACGAATCGTTGCCGGGCTGAAGCCGACGTCTCCCCGCTTCGAAATGCTGCGAGAACCGACGGGCTCGGCCGAACGAATATAATCGTCTACAATGGCGTTTAATATCATACGTTGTCGATCCGTTAACATCCGAACCCCTCCTCTTGATCTCCTGCTCATGCTGCATATCGGCTGTCCCTTCGACCGTTAGCACTCATTGTCGTTGAGTGCTAATCGTCAATACAAAAATACCAAACCAACTTGACGATTGTCAAGTCAGTTCAGTACTTTAAGCACAGCTATTTCATCGCAATTTTTTTGCTTCGGGCAATTTACGCAGTCGGTCCATACTTTTTCCGGGAAAATCTCTTTGTCGACCACATTAAATCCGTTCTTCACAAAAAAACGATCCTCGTAGGTTAGCGCCATGACCTTCGTCAGGTTCTGCTCCCGCGCTTGCTCGATCAGCTTATCTACAAGCTTGCTTCCTATACCGAATCCCTTGTAGCCATCCGTGATGCCCAAGGAACGAATTTCAACGAGATCCTTGCCTAACTGGCACAAAGAGCCGCAGCCAACAATGACGCCTTCCACCTCTGCTACAACGAAAGTTCCGATCAGCCGCTTGAGCGCTTCTCTGCTTCGAGGGAGCATAATTCCTTTCTCTGCGTAACCGCTTATTAAATGAAACAAAACCTCGACATCGTCTTCCGTTGCTGGTCTGCAGGTACATATTGCTTGCATCATTACGCTCGTCCCCTCCACTCGTCGCCAAGGCTGCCGTCCTTAAGCAAAACGCCGATTTTAAAAGAATATGTATAAATATACATCAAAACGAATGATTGCTCAATAGCCAATTTTATATACGCCAATCGAACAATTCAATAAGCAAAACACCCGCGTCGCAATATGCGAAACGGGTGTTTTCAAGATCATAAATCGCTATTCCGCAGTCGCCGGAAGTACGCCAACGAACGCGCCGAACACCTCGTTGCCAAGCGGAATGCCTCGCTCGGTCAGACGATACCCTCGTTCCGGCGTCGTTTCCAGCAAGCCTTCCCGAACAAGCCGCTCAAGAATGCCGCCGAACACGCCTTCCATCGTATGCGAAGGGAATTGGGCTTCGAACGCTGCTCCGCGTACGCCTTCAAGCAGACGCAAGCCAACCATCATGAAGTCTTCCATCGCTTCCGCTTCAGAGATCGGAGTCGTCTCCAGACGCGGCAATCGAGCAAGCGCTGCATCAATGAAAGGCTGAACGCCTTTTATGTTCAGATGCCGCTCGCCTCGCGCATAGCCATGCGCACCTGCGCCTAAACCGTAGTAAGGCTCATTGCGCCAATACGTCGAGTTGTGGCGGCTCTCCAGGCCTGGAATCGCAAAATTGCTGATCTCGTAGTGCCGGTAGCCCGCTTCCTTCAGCTTATTCATGACGACCATGAACATTGCGAGTTCCTCTTCCTCGGTTGGAAGCGGCAGCTCGTTTCGCTCATACAGCTTATGGAACAGCGTATTCTCTTCTACCTTCAAGCTATAGAGCGAGTAGTGGGTCAAGCCCAGCTGCAATGCCTTGTCCACGCTATCTGTCAGCAGCTCAACCGTCTGCTTCGGCAATCCGAACATGAGGTCGATCGACAGGTTCGTGAATCCAGCCTTCTTCGCATTATCGATGCTCCGATAGACGTCGTCGATATTATGAATGCGGCCGATGCCGGCCAGCAAATCGTTATTGAACGATTGCACGCCAAAGCTGATGCGGTTAACGCCGCCAGCGTACATCGCAGCAAGCTTGTCCGAATCCGTCGTGCCAGGATTGGCTTCCATCGTAAATTCCACATCAGCAGCAAGCGGAAAATGGCGGCGAACCGACGCAAGAAACCGCTCCATCTGAGGAGGCGTCAGCACGGTCGGCGTACCGCCGCCGACGAATACGGTGTCAATCACTACAGGAGGCATCGCCTCTACCGTTAGACGCATTTCATGCTCAAGCGCGTCTAGATAAGCGTCTACCGGCTGCCCTTTGAGGACGAAGGAATTGAAGTCGCAGTAGTGGCACTTATTTGTACAAAACGGGATATGAATGTAAAGCGCTCTTGGCGCGTGTGTAAGCATGGGCAGTACGCCCTCCTTGCTTGACTGCACCGACTGCGCGCAGCCGATTCAGTCGATAAGATATGAAAAACAGGAAGAGCTACGCTCTCCCTGTCAGCTCGAATGACGGCGGATCAACCCTCGTCGATTTTCAGGACCGCCATGAATGCTTCCTGCGGCACCTCGACGCTGCCGACCTGCTTCATCCGCTTTTTGCCTTCTTTTTGCTTCTCCAGCAGCTTCCGTTTCCGGCTGATGTCGCCGCCGTAGCATTTTGCCAATACGTTCTTGCGCATCGCTTTTACCGTTTCACGTGCAATGACCTTCGTTCCGATCGACGCCTGGATCGGTACCTCGAACATTTGGCGAGGGATCAGCTCTTTCATCTTCTCGCAAATCGCCCGGCCGCGGTGGTAAGCACGATCGCGGTGAACGATGATGGACAATGCGTCAACTTGCTCGTTGTTCAGCATAATATCCATCTTCACGAGGTTTGACTGGCGATAGCCTGCCAGCTCGTAATCGAACGAAGCGTAGCCTTTCGTACGCGATTTCAACTGGTCAAAGAAGTCGTAGACAATCTCTGAAAGCGGAATTTCGTACGTCAGCGTTACGCGGTTCGTGTCCAAGTATTCCATGTTCACATACTCGCCGCGCTTGCCCTGGCAAAGCTCCATAATAGCGCCAACATAATCGTTAGGCACGATGACGGATGCCTTTACATACGGCTCCTCAACAAAATCGATCTTCCCGACTTCCGGGTAGTTCGATGGGTTGTCGATTTGGAGCACTTCTCCGTTCGTTTGCGTGACATGATAAACTACGCTTGGCGCTGTCGTAATGAGCGGAATATTGAATTCGCGCTCAATGCGTTCTTGAATGATCTCCATATGCAGCAGTCCGAGGAAGCCGCAGCGGAAGCCAAAGCCAAGCGCTGTTGATGTCTCTGGCTCGTAACGCAAGGAAGCATCGTTAAGCTCCAGCTTCTCTAGCGCTTCGCGCAGATCGTTGTAATCCTGCGTCTCGATCGGATACAAGCCGCAGAATACCATCGGGTTAATCTTCCGGTAACCCGGCAACGCCTCTGGTGCTGGACGCTTCGCTTCCGTGACTGTATCGCCGACACGCGTATCCTTCACGTTCTTGATGCCCGCTACGACGAAGCCTACGTCTCCAACAGCCAGCTCGTCCACGATGGACATGCGCGGCTTGAACGCGCCAACCTCGATAACTTCGAATTCGGCACCGGTCGCCATGAAGCGAATTTTCTTGCCCGCCTTGATGCTGCCGTCAATGACGCGAACGTAAACGATTACGCCCTTGTATGGGTCATAATGGGAATCGAAGATCAGCGCCTTCAGCGGATCATCTGGATTGCCAGTAGGCGCCGGCACCTTCTGCACCACTTGCTCCAAAATCTCCTTGATGCCGATGCCCGCCTTGGCTGAAGCCAAAACCGCATCGCTGGCGTCGAGGCCGATAACATCCTCGATTTCTTGCTTCACCCGCTCAGGCTCCGCGCTCGGCAAGTCGATCTTATTGATGACCGGCAATATTTCCAAATTGCTGTCAAGCGCCAAATAAACGTTGGCAAGCGTCTGCGCTTCAATGCCCTGTGCGGCATCGACGACAAGCAGCGCGCCCTCGCAGGCTGCCATGCTTCGCGATACCTCATACGTGAAGTCGACATGCCCTGGCGTATCGATCAGGTTCAAAATGTACTCTTCGCCATCATCGGCCTTGTAGCCCAAACGAACAGCCTGCAGCTTTATTGTAATGCCGCGCTCTCTTTCCAAATCCATCTGGTCGAGCACCTGCTCCTGCATTTCACGCGAGGAGAGCGCTCCCGTAAATTCCAATATACGGTCCGCCAACGTCGATTTCCCGTGGTCGATATGTGCGATAATGGAAAAATTCCTAATTTTCTTCTGTCTTTCGCGAACGTCCGCCATGCGTAACCCCCACACTGTCTAAGTGCTAACTATCCTTTCAATTATAGCAGTAATGGGACGAAGCGGCAACGGATGTGCTCCGCAGCCGCTTCATCAATCCGCTTCTCCTATTTTCTTCTAATCAATAATGCCGTCGAAAACCGAGACGAACAACCGTATCCCGCCGCTTGAAACCGACTGCAGCACGCCCGCTGCCCCGTCAGCCAGCTTGTTTACGGCCGGTTCATCTGAATCGTAGGTCACGCCCGGCAGGCGCTCTGATGAGCCGGATTGCCGATCAACCGCGTCATTTCGTCCAGTACCAGCTTGCTGTTGCTGCTGCTGATCCGGTTGACGCTGTCCGCCATCGAGCTGATGATTCGGATTGGCCTCAACGACGTTAGTGGACGTGTTGCTCTCGCTAGTGTTCACCGGTGAAAACGACTGCGTCGTTCCGTTCACGGCAGGCGGCTCCGCCTTATCGCCCACCGGTCCGTAAACGTTAGTGATGCCGCGGTCCGCCGAATCGAGCCCATACACGATTAACAATGCGATTGCTCCGCCTACCAACGCCCATTTCCAGCCATCCCGTTTCATGCTCGTTCCCTGCCTCTCTATCGTATCCGCCGCCGCTGCCGCGCTCTTCCTGTGAGCGGCGACGCGCCTCATTCGCTTTTAAATTAGCTTTCCTTAGGCGCGCTCGCTTTCTTCGCATCGCCCCAATAGATTTGCGCAATTACCTTGGCCAGCGCATCCGCCGTTCGGTATGACTCCTCCAGCGTGTTGTCAACGCCGCCAATTTCAATCAGCACGCTGCCCGGCGATAACGATTGATTGTATTCCCCGTTGCCATCCTTGGACGTCTTGCCCCACACGCCACGCGAAATGCCCGGATATTGCGCATCCAGCGCTTCATGGATTTCAGATGCCAGCTTTTCATTTTTGCGCCAATTTGGATTTTCCTGACCAATGATGAAGAACACTTGAGCGTAGTCTTTTCCGTTTATCGTAGTCGTCGTATACTTCCGTTTTTGCGAGTCGCGATGAATATCGAATATAAATTTCAAATGGTCATTGGATGCCAGCGCATCCTGCACCGTTTTACGCGAATATTTGTAGGAGAGCACCCATTTATAATTTTTGATGGCTGTCGGGTAATCGACCTTCGAGGTTTCCGCGCCAATGCCGAGCCCCTCCAGCTTCTCCGCTAATCGCTTGCCCAGCAAAGAAACATTCTGCTTCGTTGAGGTCGGATCATTGCCTCCGCCGCCTACGACTGGGAACCATGACTCCCGGCTATGTGAATGATAAATGAACACAAGCGGATCACCTGTTGCCGTTGGTTTCGCTGGCTCTTCCTTCGTTCCTCCATTGCCTGTTCCCGTATCTCCGCCAGCGCCAGCTCCCGCTCCAGAACCATGTTCTGGCGGCGTCCCCAGCTCTCCGCTGCCAACACCAGAGCCGCCATTGACGTTATCCCCTTCACCAGCATGTCCGCTGCCCTGCGAAGCATTCGCATCAGGGTCGCCAACAATCGGAGCCTGATCATCAGGCTGAACGGCCGCGGCATCGCCCGACCCTCGTATCAAATAAGGCTCGTCCGTCGCCATGCCCGGAAATTCGCGAGCCAGCAAGCTTTTCGGATCATTCGGATTGACGTCCGTTACCAGTCTCATCAAAAACGCGCTAACCTGCTTTCCTGACAATGCCCGATCTCCTTGGCGATCCGACGAGTAAGCAGGCACTTCCATCTCTAGCATGTCCGAGAAAAACGTTCCGGAAACATTCGCAGCGAACCCTTTCATCGTCGACACAGGCGACGCAGCCGTCCGTTGATGCAGCATGTCGCCAATCCCGATAGCCAAAAAAAACGCCATTGAACTGATCGACAGCAGCGCGAATGTGCGGCCCGTCACGAGCAGTTGCCTCCATTTCCGGCTTCCCCTACTCCAATTGAACGTTACGATCATTCGTTTCATCGTTGCCCATCCTCCCTATCAACCGCTCTTAGTCTGTTACTAACTTATGAGAATAAGAGACATGCTAGAACTAGGAGTAAGCAAAAAGAAGAGACGCGACCGAGTCGCGCCTCTTCAGATTGTAGAGAAACCCACGTTTTTTCAAAACGCTGGGTTTCTCTTTGTTTTATCGAGGCTGTATTTAAAGGCAAAAAGGGTGGTTTAACGCCTTACGCCCTCCTTTCGAGGTGGAGGGCAATCTTTTTCATGTTCTGCACCGCAGCGGTCATCAACGCTTGTTCCATCACGTTTTTTAACCCCCGCAAACGGCAATAGCGAAACCCGTGGAGCTGTTTAGCATCCGCGAAGCTTCGCTCAATCGTTTCTTTTCTCTTTTTGTAGAGCCTTTTGCCCGACTTACTGAGGCGGTTTAATCGCACTTGTTCTTTACTGTCTTCCCAAATATGTCTGGTGATCACTTTGCGTTTGGTAGCGGAACGTGTACACTGCTCCAGCATCGGACATGTTTCACATTGTTTTGGATCCGACGCATAATGCCGGTAGCCATGTCGATCGGTTGTTCGGTATGACAGTTCTTGCTGCTGCGGACAAACATACAAATTACGTTCTGCATCATAGATAAACTTCCATTTTGGATGTAAGCCTTGTGTGGGATGGAATCGTCGATGTGCAATGACACCAAAGATTTTACGTTTCTCTAATCCTTTGCAAATCGGAGTCGTCAAATAGCCGGAATCCAATGCAACTGCCTCTACTGTAAACCCAAAACGCTGACGTTGACGGTCTAAACGAGAAAGATACGGTACGGAATCATGGACATTGCCGGCGGTGACGAAAACATCGGTAACTAGGTTGTACTTCACATCAACTGTGCGATGATCCAAGTAGAAGAAGCCTTCCGGCTTACCTTCTCGGTACATATATCCGCTGTCCGGATCAGTCGTGCTAACCTTCACTTCCTTGTCTTCCGTCACCTCCTCCCGTGGTTTTAGTGCTTTTTTCCTTGCGATTTACGGTCTGCTTCTACCGCCGCATTCAGTTCATCCACGTAATCCCGCGTGTTCTGTTGCACTTGCTCTTTCGTGTATTTATGTTTATTCGCATTAGCCTTTACATGAGTTGAATCGGAGATCAGGACACGTCCGCCAATCATTCGATGTGACACAGCCTGAAGTACAATCTCATCAAAAATATCTTGGAACACAGACGTATCTTTGAACCGGGTTCGCCGGTTCCAGCTAATCGTCGTGTGATCAGGGACTCGATCAGTTAGTCCAAGCCCAAGAAACCAACGGTAGGCGAGGTTGGTTTGAACTTCGCGTTCCAATTGACGTTCCGAACGAATGCCATAGAAGTAACCCAGAAAAATCATCTTGAACAGCACGAGGGGGTCGATGGCTGGACGCCCGTTATCTTGGCAGTAAAGGTGGCGTACTTTCTCATCGATGAAAGAAAAGTCGATATACTTATCGATCTTGCGGAGCATATGATCAGCGGGAACTAAATCTTCAATGGAGACTAACTCATAGTTTTGTTGTTTATCTCGATTAGAACGCAGCATGCGACACCATCCGTTCATAGTTATTACCACTATTATACTATATTAACGCGGTGTCGTGTTAAATTACATGCACATAAGAAAGGCTGCCGAGACTTTCTCGACAGCCTGAAGAGACGCGACCGAGTCGCGCCTCTTCTTCACAACGAATTCATTCGTACAAATTTATCAACTTTAGTGCGTATACGCCGCTACGTTCGACGTATCCACCGCATCATGCAGCGAAGCATTCAGCCCGCTGGCAATGATGTTTGCGATGTCTTCAATAAACTGATCGATCTCCTTCGGCGTCACGATGAGATCGTGGCCAAGCGGCTGCAGCACCTCGCGAACCAGCTGGAGACGCTCGTTCTCATCCATTTTATGCATCAGGCCCATAATCTGCGTTCCGCTGTTCGCCGCGTGAGCAGCGAGATGATCCTCTAGCAATCGCATACAATCATTCACGATATTAGAAGCAAACACGACCGTCGGTACGCCGATTGCGATAACGGGAACGCCTAGAATCTCTTTGGTCAGCCCCTTGCGCTTATTCCCAATGCCTGAACCCGGATGAATGCCGGTGTCCGCGATCTGGATCGTCGTATTGACCCGCTCCAGCGCTTTCGAGGCCAATGCATCAATCGCGATGACTGCATCCGGACGCGTTTTCTCTACAATGCCCTGTATAATTTCACTCGATTCGATACCCGTAATGCCCAGCACGCCGGGCGCTACTGCGCTGACTGCGCGATAGCCGGGCGCCACTTGATCAGGCATCAGCTCAAAAAAGTGGCGGGTAACCATCACGTTCTCAACGACTAGCGGGCCAAGCGCATCGGGCGTTACGTTCCAGTTGCCCAATCCTGCGATCAAGATGCGAGCCGATTTGCCGACACCCGCGCGTTCCAGGAACGACTCAAATTCCTGCGCAAACCGCGTTGCCACCTTATCCTGCAGTCCCGTATCTTGATTGCGAAGACCGGGTATCTCAAGCGTCACGTACCGCCCTGGCATTTTGCCAATCGCTCGCGAGCCTTGTTCCGTCTGGACATGAACACGAGACACCTTAATGCCATCCTCATCCAACAACTCAGACAATACGCCGGGTATCGGCCCGCCATTCGCAGTCTCGGCAAGCTCCTTTGCCTCCAACGCCAGATCGGTGTGAACGGCATATTGCCGCAAATCGAGATGATCCATATGTCGTACCTGCCCCTTCCTTATTTGACTATAGTGTGCGAAGTGCAGGTGTTTTCTATGCGAAATTACTAATTTCACTCGATTACAGTTACGACTTGTGATACAATTCATTAGATGTTATCAGGATAACAGATCCTTGAACTATTGCTTTTTGGACCTGCCCGTGGTAAGATATTTTAAGTTGTGTTGCAGTATTGGGTTTTTTCCCTTTTTACAGGAGGTGAATGTGATGCCAAACATTAAATCTGCTATTAAACGCGTGAAAACAAGCGAGAAACGTCGCGCTTTAAACGCTTCGCAAAAATCCGCTCTTCGCACGGCCGTTAAATCCGCAGATCAAGCGATCGCCGGCACGGACGTAGAAGTTGCTAAAGTAGCTCTCGTCGCTGCTTCGAAGAAGCTTGACAAAGCGGCTACGAAAGGCCTGATCCATAAAAATGCGGCTGCCCGCAAAAAATCCCGTCTCGCTAAAAAGCTGAATGCCCTTTCGGCACAAGCTTAATGAATGACGGCTCACTGTTCTTCGGAACAGGGAGCCGTTTTTTCATGGCGCAATCTAAAAAAGCCATCGATTACACCTTCTTACAAGGGCATAAATCGATGGCTTTTGTACGTTGTACGAATAGGAGAGTTTAACCCTTATCGGCTGGGCTGCTGCAGCTGCTGAACGTTGCCGAACGAAAGTAAGAAAAGCTCTACCCCGAGCGTTTTATCAATTTGACCCGTCTTCATCCGATAATCCAGCTCTGCCAACTCTCCTAGCTGCTTGCTCAGCCCCGCGATCGAAAACTTGGAGGCCTTCTCCGAAGCCAGCTTCACCCGAAAAGGATGCACGCCTAGCTGAGAGGCCATCTGTTGCGGGGAATACTGCTGGCCTGACAACTCCTTCACCTGCAGCATAAGCCTTAGTTGAACCGCTAAAAGCGCAGCAATCTTAATCGGCTCCTCCCGGCGTTGAAGCAGGTCGCGATACAGCTTGAGCGCCTTGCTCGTCTGCACGCTGGCGATTGCATCGATGAGCGCAAACACGTCCTCTTCAACCGTCGAGGCGGTCAGCAGCTCTACGCTCTGCGTATCAATCGTGCCGTCCACCCCTGCATGCAAGCATAGCTTGTCCGTCTCCTGGGATAGCTGTTGCAGGCGATTGCCCGTGCGAGCAATTAATAAATCGGCTGCATCCTCCGTCATGACACGGTTCTGCTCCGATGCCCTTCGAACGACCCATCGCCGCAGTTCGGGCCCATCCAGCTCATTAAACGCAATCAATGCATTCTGGTCCTTGAGCTTCTTCACCAGCTTCCGTCGCTCATCAAGCTTCTCGGCATACACAAGAAACAAGATGACCGTCGTATCAGACGGACTGTCGATATACTCCAGCATCCGTTCGACGCGATGCTCGATCTTGCCTTCCTTCGCATTCGCCCCTGCTGCCGCCAACACCGAAGCATCCCGAATCATGATGAGCTTGCGTTCAACGAAGAACGGCATCGTTTCGGCTTCAGCCGCCGCTTCCTCGATTGCGGTTTCCGACGTGTCGAACTTCACAATTCCCAGCTCTCGCTCATCTGGCTTGAACAGCTTGTCCGCCATCAAATTCGCGAATTGCTCAATTCGATAACGGTCGCTGCCGTAAGCAACGTAGACCGGACGCACGCTGCCGCTATTTATTTGCTTAATCGCTTCCTTCGCTTCCATCTGCCGCTTCCCCCTGCATTCGTTCATCAACAAAGGGATGGAGTACGAGTCTCCATCCCTCTGTCCCTGAACATCTATATAAACATCCTCCGTGCGGGTCCATGGTACCCGCCGCGGAGATGGTCATACGACGTCAAGGTCTCGTCGCTGACGCCTTCCATATACTATACGCAAGACCATCAGCATGTGTGCCGATTGTTTAGACTTTTGATGCCGACCATGTCGCCGTATCCACTTTATAGTGCGTCGTTTGGCCATCTGCATCCTTAACTTCGAAGAAGAGAACCTTGCTGTCATCGGACCATGAAACGTTGCTCGTTTCACCTGCGTGCTTGACGCCTTCATACATGACCGTACCCTCTTGGATGGTATAAATGTATATCGCGCCCTCCATAATTGCAGCGGAATACAAGCCATCTGGCGAATTCGTTACGTTGGACACAGCTGATGTCGAAGCAGCGCCGTCGCTCATAATGCTCATCGCCTGACCGTATTGGTTTTTGACAATGGCAGAAACGCTCTTCGAGTCGCTCGTGCTTTCATCGGCCGGTGCAAGCGGTGCAATCTCTTTGTAGCTTGGCGTATATTCATCCTGATCAGCGGGATCATCCGCATACGGCGTTACTTTCTCGATCTTGTTCTGCCCGCTGGTGCCAGCAGTTCCTATCCGTTGCTCGGATTCGGAAACTTTAGGCGCTCCGACGAGAGGACGATCTCCAGTAGCATCGCCGCTGCCTCCGAAGCTGCTTGGAGATTCCGTTCGAACTTCCGTATCATTTGTTGTTTTCTGCACATCATCTTGTGAAATCGTCAAGGTTTCATCCACTGCCGTCTTAGGGGCTACATCCGACGCAGCAGTCGATTCCGTACTAGCCGTATCGCTCTTCGACTCCATATTCGGCTGAATCGGATTATACATAACAAGGAATAAGCCAGCTACGATACCAGCGGCAACAACTCCGCTAACCGCAGGCCACGAAACGCGTTTAAACCAGCCGCCCTCGCGACGGCGAGGCGCTCTTCGGGATGCAGGCTGAGAAACCTCCGTGTCGCCTTCTGCTTCTGGCTGCTTAGGTTCAGCTGACGCAATCTCGATCTGATCAAGCTGCGGCATAATCGAATCGACGATACTAAAAGCAGGCACTACCTTCGGCAAGCTTTCCAGCTCGGTAGACAGCCGCTTCAAACGATCGAACATGTCGGCGCAATCCGAGCAATGCCGTGTGTGGGCAGTGAGTATTTCCGCTTCATTTTCATTCAGGTCACCATCTAGCTGCCGCTGCATGAAATCCATCACCTCTTGACAAGTCATCCTCGGACACCTCCTTTCTGATAATCATGAAGTAGCGTTTGAAGCTGCTGCCTTGCCCGGAAAAGATAAGATTTGACCGTATTCAACGGCAAATCGAGCGAGTCTGCAATTTCGTTATACGAAAAATCTTGCAAGTAGCGCAGTACGACGACGGCCCGATGATGCTCGGGAAGCTTCTCGATCGCTTCTCGAATATCCTGCGCCACGTAGGTGGACAATACATCGTCCTCTACGCTGCCCTTCTCTCGGAACACGAGATCATGCTCCTCGATGGAAACCGTCGGCTTATTGCGACGAAACTTATCTATACAAATGTTGGTCACTATGCGCTGAATCCACGTTTTGAATTGCGCTTTCTCTTCATAGGATTGAATTTTGGTATAAATGCGAATGAGTGCTTCCTGGGCAGCATCCATCGCATCCTGCTCATTATTCAATATATAATAGGCTGTCCGGTACACATGAGTTTCAATCTCGCGCAGCAGCGTGATCAGCGCTTCGCGATCGCCCGATTGAGCCGCTCGTATGAGACTAGGCTCCACCAATGGAGTTTCCCCCTCTCATGCAACCTCTCTGACGGATTTGCCAGTACAAAGGTTGCAGATGTTCTGATTTATTTTACGGTAATGTATACCAACGATTCTCATTCGATTAATAACTATTGCATGAACGAAACAAACATACTTCTTCTACTAACCCAACCTATAGGATAGCAGAAAAAAAAGACGCCGTACATAGGCGCCCTTACAGCATCTTACAAGTATTTCTTCCACTTCTTGCGGCTCCAGCTTACGAACATCTCTCCTTGTGGGGTTACAGCAAATCGAAGCTCGCCATCGCGATCGGTTCGCCACACGCCCGTGGACGCAACGGCTAGACGCGCAAGCGTGTCCGAATGCGGATGGCCATACAGATTATCCTTGCCAGCCGATACAACAGCGAACGCCGGACGCCAATACGCGAGCCATTCAGAAGCGGAAGAGTTCTTGCTCCCATGATGGCCTACCTTTAATACATCTATGCAGTGGTTAAAGCTATCATCGCCCGTAGTCGTACTTGTGGGCGGATATACACGCTCACTACCACCAGGAATAATGGATTCGCAGGATGTACGCAGATGCTCCAGCATGGCGAGTTCGGATGTCCTCCCTGCATCACCCGGCAATAGAAACGTCCTGCCGTATAAGGTCAGCAGCAGCGTTACGCTGCGTTCATTCTGATCCTCGACATTCGGGAGCTCGGCTAGCGTTTCAACTGGAACCATTCGATTGGGCATCGCCTGCAGGCTCTTTGCGGCTGCGTTCCCAACATCGGATAGGACCAGAGGCGGCTCTGGCCATAATACGTCAAGACGAGCTCCCTCTTCCATTCTCCAACTCATGTTCGCATTAGCCGGATACATCGGAATATGCAACGCTAGTGCGGTCTGCAGCAGCTTTTTCGCATCCGGCGTTGCGTTAGATGTCCCGTTCCAAATGATAGCCTTCACCGGTATCGAATCAAAAACCGCTTGAAGCCCTCCGATATGATCTTTATCCAAATGCGTCATAATGACCACATCCAGCGAATCGATGCCGCGCTGCTTAAGCAGCGGCACAAGTATTTTGCGACCAACCTCGAACGGATCATTGCGCGCTCGCCATTGCTCTTCCGGTTTGCGCAGATCAACTGTGCCGCCTCCATCGATAAGAATATGCTTCCCTTCGCCCGTTCGGATCAGAATTGCGTCACCCTGTCCTACGTCCAACACGCTTATAGAAGCCATACGTTGAAACCGATCGGGCAGCCATGCGAACGATAGCAGCAGCACGGTCCCAATCAATGCGCTCAAAATCAATAGCCTATACCGCCTTCGCAGCGCTCGCACTGCGGAATCTAGCCCAGCAGCAAGTGGTACAGTTGCTTGATAGGCAACGCCGAATGCATCACCAGCTTCCTCGGGTTCGGTTCTCCATCGGCTAATCGATAGGCTTCTCGCCGCTGCTATACCAATAGCAAACATTGCGTACCATAACGCGACCCACCAGATCGGCGGCTTCGCCCATATCGTCTGCCATTCGCGCTGCGCTGCAGTATATTCCACTAATGAAAAGGTCAATGCGTTCAACGCCTCAGCAACATTCGCTAGCCAATGCCCAGCGACGGGCCAAATGGATAGCGCTGTTAGCGAAGCTGCGCCAAGCGGCATAACAATGAAGCTGATAAACGGCACAAGTACAAAATTAGCAGGCAGCGACAACGGATTCCATTGATTAAAGTAGTAAATCGACACAGGAAACGATACGATTTGCGCGACTATCGTTACGGCGATCGCATCTAGCAGCATTTTGCCCCGCCGCCACTTAGGCATCAATGCTCGAACTGGCGCAACGCCGACGATCAGTCCAGCCGTCACAATAAAAGACAACTGGAAGCCGATATCCTTTATGTAGGCGGGGTTCCAAGCAAGCATAATAATCGCAGAGACTGCCAGCAGGTGCAGGCCATCCTTGAGGCGATTGGCTCGCGCAGCCAGAAGTCCGATAATAGCCATAATGCCCGCGCGAACAATCGAGGGCGATGCTCCGGATAGCAGTACGTACATTGGCGTTACCCACGCTAGAATGAGCAGCGACCTTTCGCGCGTAAGCCGAAGCAACCGCAAAAAACCATGGACGATCGCCAAAAACACCGCGACATGCATACCCGAAATCGCAAGCACATGCGTCAAGCCCAGCTCCGAGTATTGCCTGAACATGTCCGGGTCCAAATCATCGTTAATGCCAAGCACTAATCCTTTCATATACCCCGATTGCTTGTTCTCGTACAGCGCATCCATCAAGCCACCTAACCACTCCCGCGTCACATCCATTCTTCCGAGAAGAGAGAGCACGGTCACTCGCATGCTTGGTTCAACCGCGATTTGTTCGCTTCCTTTGGTCCGTAACATCCAAGAGATATGATGGATGCCGTTCAAATAACGCCGGTAGTCAAAACCACCTTCATTGGCTGGTCCCGCAGGCAGCTCCAATTGACCTTGCACCTCAGCATCATCGCCCCTTCGCCATCGTTGTATCTGAGAAAGCTCCGACGGCTCCAGAAGCTTCAGCTGAACGAGCAGCTGCTCCTTGATTTCGCGCGAAGCTGCTTCGCCAGTTACTTCAATGCTGGTTGCCAACAGTCGGAAACGCACGCTATCCCCATCGATTTCCACTGGTGATGCTACTACACCTCTTGCCAACACTTCGTATGTAACAGGAGGATACGTCCCATCTGCGGCTGCGGCAAGGTCAAGAAGCTCTGTCTCGTGCCTCCTCTCCGTAACGTACGTCCAAGCGCCGCCAATTAAATAAGCTGCAAGACAGATGAGAACGAGCTTCGTTGTCGTTCGCTCGGATAACCGCGCAGCAGCAAACAGCAACATTAGCCCAATGCCAACGGCGGCATATCCTTCAGGCTGGCCGATACATGCAATTCCTGCGATCCAGCAAACCGCGATCCATATGATCGGCCTGTTCGTTAACATCAGCAACAATACAGCCCCCTTTATGCATACAAAAAAAGAACCTCTTATACACGCCTGCTCTGACGTGTGAATAAGAGGTTCTTCCTCATCGTTCATCCATTTTCATTTCTTAAGAACTCGGTTACAAAACGACAGCGCGCGACGTTTGGGCCGGCGCTTCATACGGATCGATCCGGCGGAACACAATGCCTTTGCGCTGCATGAGCAAAGCTACCTTGTCGCTATCCTTCGGATACGGGCGATGAAACACGATCTCTCTCACGCCGCTATTCGCGAGCATATTCGCGCATGTCCAGCAAGGCTGATCGGTCACATAGACGGTGGAGCCTTCACGATCAATGCGGTCAGTGAACAGCAGCAGGTTTTGTTCGGCATGGATCGTTCGAATGCACCGTTCCTTCTTGATCATCCGCTCCGTCCCCTCTACAGCGGACAGCTCGTATTCTTCTACGATCATGCAACCCGCCTCCAGGCAGTCCTCTACGCCCATTGGAGCGCCATTATAGGCTGTGCCCAGCAACTTTTTCCCTTGGACAAGAACCGCTCCAACATGTCTTCTATTACAGCGCGAACGCGTTGCTACCATATAGGCGATATCCATGAAATAAGTGTCCCAGTCTTTGCGGGAAACATCGTTAGTTTCGGTCGTCATCGTCGATTCTCCCTTTCCCTGTAACTACCGAATATTGTCGCATATTTAAGGGAGTACGACAACATGCTCGCGCAGCTTCTCAACCATCTTCAGCCCGATTCCTTTGACGCGGTCCAGTTCCTCGACCGAACGGAATGCGCCATTGCGTTCCCGATCAGCTACGATAGCTGCCGCTTTGGCAGGCCCAATGCCCGGCAGGGCATCCAACTCCTCGGCATTCGCTCGGTTAATATCGATTCGTCCGTCGTTCGCTGGCGGGACTTCGGACTTGATTGGTTTTTCAACTTTGCTTAGCGCCGGTTCGTCACTCGGGCTTCTTGCATCTGCATTTGCATCAGCAGCCAAGGGAGGGCGAGAACTTGGTTCGCCCACGACTGTCTTTCCTTCCTGTGCATCTTGAATTGCTGCATACAAGCCTTCATCAATAGGCAGCAAAGAATTGGCTTGTCCGGCATCCATCTTCCACAGCCCTAGTCCGACAAGCACAAGACCAGCGCTTGCAATAAACAGTACAAGAAGTTTTCGCCTTCGCGTGAACATCGCGTTCCCCCTATGAAAAATAATGTGCATGATGGCCGCGCTCCTACGCATACGGTAGTAAGAGCATTCCCGCGATCGAGTATAGCTTGCTATTACAAATCAGATTTACCTTCATATCTCATCTTACATTGGGGAGGGTTTCCGATGAATGTCGGGTTTATCGGTACTGGCAGCATGGGCAGCCTGCTCATCGGCGCATTCATCGCTTCAGGCGCGCTAGAGCCATCTCAGATTGCCGCAAGCAACCGCACCTTCGCCAAAGTCGAGTGCCTGGCGGAACAGCACCCGGGTCTGCGCGCCGAGACGAACAATGCCGATGCGGCCAAAGGGAAGGACATCGTCTTCCTATGCATTAAGCCTCATGAATTCCGCGCCGTACTCGACGACATTCGAGGCAGCCTGCGTCCCGAACAGCTTGTGGTGTCGATTACTAGCCCGGTCATGCTCTGCCAGCTGGAAGATTGGCTGCCTTGCAAAGCCGCGAAGGTCATTCCAAGCATCACGAATCATGTTGGCGGCGGAGCAGCGTTATGCATGTACGGCGATCGCGCAACTGCCGCTGACCGCCAGCGGCTGGAGCATCTGCTCCGCCACATTAGCGAGCCGATTCGGATCGACGAGCGTTATACGCGCATTGTATCTGATCTCTCCAGCTGCGGGCCGGCCTTCTTCGCATTCTTCGTTCAACGCTTCGTCGATGCCGCAGTCGAGGAAACCGGCATTAATCGCGCAGAAGCGATTGCCATCGCCAGCGCCATGATCCTCGGCACCGGCAAGCTGCTTACAGAAGGCGGCATGACCCCCGAGCACATTCAAGCACGCGTAGCGGTGCCAGGCGGCATTACAGCCCGTGCACTCGAATTGCTTGAGCTTGACTGCGACGGCATGTTCAATCGCTTAATTCGCACGACGCATGAGAAATATCGAGAAGATGTCGATAAAGTTCAAACCTCTTTTTACGGCGAAGAGGTGAACGGTCAGTAACGCGCTATGCTTTAGCGCGACTGTCCGCTCACCTCTTCTGAGTTGGGCTTATTCTATTACTGGTATTGGAACAATCAACCGACGGGCGGTCGGATTAGTTCGCAACGATATTGACGAGTTTGCCTTTGACAGCGATAACTTTGCGAACCGTTTTTCCTTCGATCGCTTGTTTCACTTTCTCCAGTCCTTTCGCGAGTGCTTCCATCTCCGCCACTTCCATATCAGCAGCAATGGATACGCGATCCGCGATTTTGCCGTTTACCTGTACGACGATCTCAACCTCTTGATCGACCGTCCACGCTTCGTCGAATGCAGGCCATGGCACGTACGTGACCGAAGTGTCATGCCCCAGCTTCTCCCACAGCTCTTCCGCGATATGCGGCGCGAGCGGCGACAGCATCTGTACGAAGTTTTCCATCGCCTTGCGCGGAAGCTCTTCAGCCTTATAAGCGTCATTAACGAAAATCATCAGTTGGCTGATTGCCGTATTAAACCGCAGATTTTCGAAATCGTCGGTTACTTTCTTAATCGTCCGGTGCCACGTCCGTTTGAATGCTTCGCTGCCATCCCCGTCTGTCACCTTCGCATTAAGCGCGCCATCATCTCCGATGAACAAGCGCCATACACGGCTCAAGAACCGGTAGGTGCCTTCCACGCCATTCGCGTTCCAAGGCTTCGTTGCCTCGAGCGGCCCCATGAACATTTCGTACATCCGAAGCGTGTCTCCGCCAAACTCGTTCACAATCTCGTCCGGATTAATAACATTGCCGCGTGATTTGGACATTTTCTCATTATTCGTGCCAAGAATCATGCCTTGGTTGACGAGCTTGTGGAACGGCTCTTTCGTATCGACCACGCCGATATCGTAGAGCACTTTATGCCAGAAGCGAGCGTATAGCAAGTGAAGCACCGCATGCTCCGCACCACCGATGTACAGATCAACCGGCAGCCATTCTTTCTGCTTTTCTTTGGAGCAGATTTCTTGGTCGTTGTGCGGATCGATGAACCGCAGGTAATACCAGCAGCTGCCTGCCCATTGCGGCATCGTGTTCGTTTCACGGCGCGCTTTCATGCCTGTCTCCGGATCGATTGTATTGACCCACTCCGTAACATTCGCTAGCGGCGACTCGCCCGTGCCGGATGGCTTAATGGCATCCACATCAGGCAGCAGCAGCGGCAGCTCGGATTCCGGTACCGGCTTCATCGTGCCATCTTCGAGATGAAGAATCGGAATCGGCTCGCCCCAATAACGTTGACGGCTGAACAGCCAATCGCGCAGGCGGTAAGTCGTTTTACCTTTCCCTTTGCCCTTCGACTCCAAATGCTCAATCATTGCCGCGATAGCGGGCTCATTCGTCAATCCATCGAGGAAGCTCGAATTCACGTGAACGCCGTCTCCCGTATAAGCTTCCGCTTGCACGTCTCCGCCCGTAATAACTTCCACGATAGGCAGCTCGAACTGCTTTGCGAACTCCCAGTCACGGCTGTCATGGCCCGGTACGGCCATAATCGCGCCTGTACCGTAACCCGCCAATACATAATCAGCGATCCACACCGGCACTTTAGCGCCGCTTACCGGATTGATTGCGTAAGCGCCTGTAAATACGCCCGTTTTTTCTTTGGCCAAATCCGTACGCTCCAGATCGCTCTTGCGTCCCGCAGCTTCCTGATAAGCTTTGACCGCGTCTTGCTGCTCTGCTGTCGTAATGCGCGCTACGAATTCATGCTCAGGCGCCAACACGCAGTACGTTGCCCCGAAGAGCGTGTCAGGACGCGTCGTGAACACGACGAGTTCCTCTTCGTGTCCATCAATCGCGAATGTAACCTCTGCTCCTTTGGACTTGCCAATCCAGTTGCGCTGCATTTCTTTAATGCTTTCCGTCCAATCGAGCTCTTCCAAATCCTCGAGCAAACGCTCCGCGTATTCCGTAATTTTCAATACCCATTGACGCATCGGCTTGCGAACGACCGGATGGCCGCCGCGCTCGCTCTTGCCGTCGATCACTTCTTCATTGGCAAGCACCGTGCCGAGCGCTTCGCACCAGTTAACTGGCACTTCTGCAACATAAGCAAGCCCTTTATTATACAGCTGGATGAAAATCCACTGCGTCCATTTGTAGTAATCCGGATCTGTCGTGCTGAACTCGCGATCCCAGTCATAGGAGAAGCCAAGCGATTTGATTTGACGGCGGAAGTTGTTAATGTTCTTCACCGTAATCTCGCGAGGATGCTCGCCAGTGTCGAGCGCATGCTGCTCAGCCGGAAGGCCGAATGCGTCCCAGCCCATCGGGTGGAGGACGTTAAAGCCGCGCATTCGCTTGTAGCGGGACACGATATCTGTAGCCGTATAGCCTTCTGGATGGCCGACATGCAGCCCCGCTCCAGACGGATAAGGGAACATATCCAGCGCATAAAACTTTGGCTTCCCTGCCTCTTCCGTCGTAGCAAACGTTTTGTTGGCATCCCAATAGCGCTGCCACTTCGGCTCGATAACGAGCGGGTTATATCCTTGTTGGTTGTTCGTTTGAATATCTTGGCTCATGTACACGTGCTCCCCTCATAACTGTCCATGCAAAAAATCAAAAAACCTCCCGCCCCAGCGTATTATCGCTAGGGACGAGAGGTTGTTATTCCCGTGGTACCACCCTAGTTAGCGCGGACGTTCTTCGTCCTCGCTCACTCTGTACCCTTAACGCGGGCGAAACGGCATAATCATGCGGCTCCAAGGCGAGATTCGTCACGCGTGCGCACCGGCTTGCACCTACCGCCGGCTCTCTGAAGCGTCCGTTCGTGATTACTGCTCCTCTTCCTTGCCTTTTATAGAACGATTATAGGAGAAGCCCCCTCAGATGTCAAGAATGAACCTCCTACAGCAACTTATTGCTGACCCTAGGAATAAAGATGCGGATTTCGCGGCAAACTAATACGAAAACGAAAAAAAATCCTTCATTTGCTCCTGAATCATTGACAGAGGTACGTATATCAAGCTATTCTAGCGTGTAGACCTTGTACAACAATATAGACAGGTGGTATGTGAAATGTCATTTAATCCGGTCATTGTCGATATCAAGGACTCCGGGGATTACAACAAAAAAGAGAAGATTTATCAGCTGATCGTTACGCTCGATGATAAATCGATTACTCGCTTCTTCCTTAAGAAGGACCCAGAATGGCAGCTGATCGATGTTGCTCGCCTGCTGAACATTCCGTGCCCCGTATGTCGCAAAGATTATTATTGCAGCTGCATGAAACGTCATTTGCCGAGACTCGAAGAGCAATTCAAATCGAAAATCGACAATTATCCAGAACTTCTGGAACAAATTTTGTAAGCAGCGGCAAGCGCACCAAAAAAAGCCCAAGCATTCGGGCGGCAATCTTCGTTAGAAGGCGTGCCGACCGGATGTCTGGGCTTTTTTTCGTTACGTTAGACTAGGAGAATAAGACCTGGATGCTCGCTTTGGTCACTTGGTTGCAACATAGAACAGTCGCTCTGCTGTCTGCGGCGCTTCACCAATCAACGGCCGCGCTTCAAAATCCGCATAACGCTCCACCTTGGAGAACCCAGCTCGACCCAGTGCGCGTATAAGCCACTGATCGTCGTACGCACGTTCAACATGCGTTTCCTCGATGCGAACAAAACGGCCTGCCTTGTCGCTTCCGTCCCGCGCGAAAATCGTGAGCGAATGCTCGATCTCTTGAATGGCTTCGTCATATTCGCACGTCCAGATGTAAGCAACATCCCGCTCATCCAGCGTAAACGGCTGCGCCGCCGCATATCGGCGGAGCTGCGCAGCGGGAAGCACGTCAAATAAAAATTTCCCGCCCGTGCGAAGCCCTTGGAAGGATGCACGGAACGCATCTTCCACATCGGCGGGCTCCGTCAAGTAGTTCAAGCAATCGCAGAACGAAATGATCGTATCAACGGGCTCGGGCAGCTCCCATTCCCGCATATCCTGCTGAAGCCATCGAATCGAGCCGCCGTCCGAACGCGCAGCGCGGCGCGGCGACTCCTCCCATTTGCCCCGGCCGATCGAGAGCATGTCCGCCGACAGGTCAATCGCAAATACGTCAAAACCAGACTTTGCAAGCGGAATCGACAGATTGCCTGTGCCGCAACCAAGATCAACGACGGTACGTGGCATCAAATCCTGCTGCTCCCATATCGTTCTCGCGAAGCGCAGCCAATCCGCATAGGGCATATGCTCCATGAGACGATCATAGACAGACGCAAATTGCCGGTAAGCGGTCATAGGCTCTTATTTCCCCTCTTCCGATGTGCTTTGGGCTTCCTTCAGCTTCGTCCAGTTGCCCTCTTGAAGCACAATGCCTTCTCGCATCAGCTTGCCCAGCGCACGCTTGAATGCGGATTTGCTAATGCCGAACTTCTGCTTCACCAGCTCTGCAGGCGTTTCATCCGAATAAGGCATTGCGCCGCCTGGACGCTCGCGCAGGAACGCTAGAATACGATCCGCATCCTCGACGCGCCCCACCTCTTTACGCTCCACGAGGGACAAATTAACGCGCCCATCCTCGCGGACGAACGTTACGCGCGCGCGAACACGCTCGCCAAGACGCAGGGGACGAATCCGCTCCGCAGCCGGAATCATGCCGAACGCGCCGAAGCCAAGCACCCCGCCGTCAAGCACGACAAATGAGCCCATCTGCAGCGTCTTTGTTACCCAGCCCTCGATCCAGCGGTTGCGCCAGTCGTCTGGCGCGCGGAACACTTGCGCGATGAGGTCCTCTTCGCCTGCCAGCTTGGCAATCAAGCGACCCTGCTTATCATGCCGAAGCACAACATGCACCTCGTCGCCGACGAGCGGGCGGAAATCGCGATTTTCCGGCAGCTCTGACAATGGCAGCAGCAGCTGCCGGCCGAGTCCGATTTCCAGGAAGCAGCCTAGCTTAGAGTGGATATCCGCTACGCGCAGGCGCGCCATTTGGCCCAATGTAATAAGAGGCTTGCGCATCGTCGCTGACAAGCGGTCATCCGTATCGAAATAAAGGAATACTTCTACATCATCGCCCGGGTTAGGCTTCTTCCCGATGATCTCGCTATAGTGCAGAAGGACGTCTTGCTCGCCATCCGTCACAAAAAAACCATAGGGCGACACTTCGCGTGCCACCCTTAGATTTACAATCGTGCCTGCGATATGGCTCATGCGAACTCCACGACTTTCGCATCCGACCAAAGCCGCTCAAGATTATAGTAATCACGCTCATCGCGATGGAATACATGGACGACGATGTCGCCGAGGTCGATCAGTACCCAACGCGCGGAGTCCATGCCTTCGATGCCGCGTACGCGAACGCCGATCAATTCCGCTTGCTTGCGGATTTCCGTCGCGATCGCTTGTACTTGCACATCCGAGTTACCTTGGCAGATAACAAAATAGTCGGCAACTAATGAAATTTCTTTCAAGTTAAGCGCAACGATGCGTCCCGCTTTCTTTTCCTCTGCGGCTGCTACTGTAGCTTCTAGCAATTGATCTGAATTAACTGTCATTCTTCAGCCTCCCGTAATTGTTTTATGATCGCATTTCGCGCTGCAACTGTCAGCGGGAAAATCCGTTTTTCTTTTTCCAGCAAGAAGGAAATGGTCGAATCAAAGCCCGCGAGAAGCGCCTTCTCTACGCTATGCTCTGCTTCTTCGCGAATTCGATTCACGCCCGGAAAGTCTCGGCCCGGCTCCATATAATCGGCGAGGCAGACGATTTTCTCAAGCAGCGACATCTCCTCGCGGCCCGATGTATGGTAACGAATTGCTTCCAGCACTTCGGCATCGGTAATGCCGTAATCCCGCTCCGCTATGAACGCGCCAACCGGTGCATGCCACAACTCCTTATCGTAAGCCAGCAGTTCTTGCGGAAGCTGCTCGTCTACGATAATACGCTGCATTCGCTCCGTCGGCCAATATTTGGCTACATCATGCAAAATGGCAGCAAGCTCCGCCCGCACCGGATCGGCGCCGAACCGCTCGGCTAGAATGATCGACGTGGCCATAACGCCCTGAACATGCAGCCATCTCCGTTCTGGCATCTGCGCTTTTACCGATTCAATAATGGCTTCGCGATCCATACAATCCCTCCACTATAATCTCATGATAAACCGTATCGGGTACTAGATATCGGGCCGATTGTCCCGTCAATAGCCGTTGCCTGATATCGGTAGACGAGATGCCCATCGGCGGCATCGCTGCCATCGTGACCCGTGTGCGAATCGCTTCCGGCAGCACAGCCAAATCAACGGGTTCATTCGGCCGTTCAACGCCGATAAACCGGACCAAAGCGGTCAATTCATCGATGCGATGCCATTGCGGCAGGTCATGGATGCGATCAGAGCCAATGATGTAATGAAAATCATGCTCAGGATATGCCGCATGCAAAGCTTCGACCGTATCGATGGAGTAGCTGACGCCACCGCGCTCCAGCTCAATCGGCAGCGCTTGAAACCTTGGCTGACTCTTAATGGCAAGCCGAACAAGGCGCAATCGCGTTTCTGCATCCGTGCCTTGATCGCCAGCCTTCAGAGGCGGCACATTCGTCGGAATGAACCATACCTGATCAAGCCCGCATTGGTCCAGCGCTGTCTCAGCTGCCAGCAAATGGCCGACATGAACCGGATCAAACGTTCCGCCCATTATCCCGATTTGCTGCTTGCGCCCGCCGCCTTGCGATGCTTGATTGTATCCGCTAGGCATTATTTGGACTTCGGCAGCTCGATCGTTTTATGGTCACGCGACTCTTTGTACAAAACGATCGTCTTGCCAATGACTTGCACGAGTTCGCAGCCCGAGCCTTGTGCCAGCTCCTGGCCGATTTCCTTCGGGTCATCGCCGCAGTTGTTCAATACCGAGACCTTGATCAGCTCGCGCGTCTCGATCGCCTCTTCAATATGCTTCATGATATGCTCGTTCGTGCCACCCTTGCCAACCTGAAAAATCGGGGTCAAGTGATGCGCCAGCGAGCGCAAGTGTCTCTTTTGTTTGCCTGTCAGCATGTGTCTGTTCCTTCTTTCTGCTATCTGCTTCTTAAGTTACCGGAATGCGTCCAGTACCGCTTCTCGCATCGCCGCTGCAGGCGCAGGCTGGCCCGTCCAATATTCGAACGCGTAAGCGCCCTGATAAATGAACATGCCTAGTCCGCCATGAATTCGGCAGCCTTGCCGCTCTGCATCAGCGAGAAATTTCGTTTTCATCGGGTTATAAATAATATCGCTCGCGACCGCGCCGGGGCGCAGCCAAGAAGCTTCGACCGGCGATTCTTCCACATGGGGGAACATCCCCGTCGAGGTCGTATTAATAATAATGTCCGCATCGACGCAGACGGACTGGAGGCTGTCGGTCGACACGCCTCTTACATCCGCGCGCTCGCGCATGGAGGCTGCCAGCTCTACCGCACGCTGCTCCGTACGATTGACAATCGTGATGGCAGCAGGCGACTCATTCGTCAGGGCATAGACAATTCCCCTTGCCGCGCCGCCAGCTCCGAGCACGACGATATTTTTGCCGTCAAGCGTCGGCTCCGCCTCTTCCTTCAGTGATCGGACATAGCCAATCCCATCCGTATTAAAGCCTGTAAGCACGCCGTTGTCGTTCACAATCGTGTTGACCGCGCCAATTGCCAAGGCCGATTCATCAATCCGGTCCAGATGCTTCATCACATCGAGCTTATGCGGAATCGTGACGTTAACGCCCCGTATTCCCATAGCACGAACGCCGGCAATAAAATCGCCAAGCTTGTCCGGCGTAATATGAAATGCCGTATAGACGCCGTTGACGCCCGCTTCGCGGAAAGCCCGATTGAGCATAACCGGCGATTTGGAATGCCGAATCGGATCGCCAATTACACCAAATAGTACCGTATGGCTATCGATGCGATAGCTTGTATCCGACTTGCTGTCTGCAGCAGATGTCATTGTATTCACTCCTTCATGCTCGCGTCCGTCAGACGCGCTTCGCGCTACATTAACGAGTCGCGAACGAGCACCTTGACCCCTTTGGGCACATAAACGTCTACAAGCGCTCCGCTCGTTCCATTCACCTGCATCCAGCCAAGGCCAGAGACGAATACATCGTAGTCTCCGCCACGCGGAATACGCAGCGAATGGCGCGTCCATGCCGGCAGCTCATCCAGCTCCTCCACGGATGGCGGCGACAGCAGCACGCCTTTATGGTTGGCATACAATTCTTCCGCACGTTCCAGCTTCGTCCGATGCACCTCAAGGCCATTGGAGATGTACAAGGTGAACGATTGGCGGTCGCCTGATACAAAATCAAACCGAGCCAAGGCGCCAACAAACATCGTTTGCCCTTCGTTCAGCTGGTAAACGAGCGGTTTAATCGGCTTGTCCGGCAATATCGCCTGCAGCACGCTGCGCGGTACGAGCTCCGTCATCCGATGGCTGTATACAATGCCTGGCGTATCAATGATCGACTTGCCGTCATCCAATGGGATATGAACCGCATCGAGCGTCGTTCCCGGGTAACGCGAAGTCGTCAGCTCGGCATCCAAATCGCTGTAATCTTGAATAATGCGATTAATGAGCGTCGATTTGCCGACATTCGTTGCGCCGACCACATAGACGTCCCGACGTCCGCGGAAATGCTCGATCGCTTCGACTACCCGGTCAAAGCCAATATTGCGCTTCGCGCTGCAAAGAACGACATCGACGGTTTTGAGCCCCTGCTCTTTCGCTTGCTGCTGCACCCAGTTGCGGATACGGTTGTAATTGACCGCTTTGGGCAGCAAATCGATTTTGTTCACGACAAGCAGCACGGGATTGCTGCCGACAAATCGCTGCAAACCCGAAATGACGCTGCCCTCAAAATCAAACAGATCGACGATGTGAACGACGAGGCTGTCTGTTGAAGCGATACCGCCCAGCAAACGCAGGAAGTCGTCCTGATCGATCGTGACTGTGGAAGCGTCGTTATAATTTTTGATGCGGAAGCAGCGTTGGCAAATCGCAGGCACGCGCTCTGCCGCTGACGCCGGAATGTAGCCGGAAAGCTCCTTGTCCGTCGTCTGCAGCTTCACGCCGCAGCCCGCACATGATGCGTCGATGCCCGGTTGTTCTGTTACTGTCACTTCGTTTCCTCCTCATGCCATAAACCATTTTTGCGCAAGCGGGTCAGCGCAATCCGTTCAATGAAGCGATTGACACGCGTCATGATCCCCTCATCGCGAGGTGAAATCGGCGGTACAAGAATCGTGTATACGCCCAAACGATTGCCGCCCAGTACGTCCGTAAGCATTTGATCGCCCATAATGACGACTTGCTCAGGAGAGAGCGCCAGCAATTCGAACGCACGATGGAACGCACGATTGGCTGGCTTGCGCGCTGCATGGATATACGGGATGCCAAGCGGATTAGCGAACCGAGACACGCGCGTCTCATTATTATTAGAAACGATGACGACCTTAAAGCCGCGTTCCCGCAGCTTGTTCAGCCACTCGACCAGCCTTGGCGTAGCCAGCGGTTCCTTGGCGCCGACCAATGTGTTATCCAGGTCGGTAATGATGCCCTTGATGCCCTGGCGAGCAAGCGCTTCGATATCGAGATCGTATACGGAATTAAGGCGCAAATTCGGCAATAGCCGTTCAAACATAATTTCGACTCCCCTGACGTGACCTGCTTTACAACGAAACTATACCATAATAGCCGAAAATGTTGCAAAAAAATACCGTACAGCGCCAATTTTGCGCCGTACGGCTAATTTTTCACGCGATTACATCCGATCTCGAATGGATTTGACAAGCTTGGCAAATCGTTCAGCATCTGCTGCACCATATTCAGCTGCGCCATACTTGACCTGCTCGAATTGATTCGCCACTTCCTTGAGGTCCGTTCGCAAATAATTCCGCTCGGCGCCCCATCGTTCGGCCGACTCGCGCAGCGTCTCCCATTCCTCGCGAGCATACCCTTTTCGTCTGGCATGGCGAAGCAGTCGGTTCGCTTCGATGACAATCCGGTCATTAGGAAGGACAGACCGATAACGCAGCTGCTGATAAAGTTTCACAAGCTGTTGGCGGCGCATTGTCATCAAATAAACTGCGACAATGGCAACCAATGCTGCCGCTAACCAAACGATCGTGCCAGCTGATAAGCCCCAGCCCCCACTGCTGACAGCACTCGTCCCAGCCGAACCCGTCAGATCGATGTCCGGCAGCGCTACCGCCTGCTGCTCCTCAATCGGATACGGGAAATCGAATCCTGGCGTTGGCTCGAACGGAATCCAGCCATACCCGTCAAAATAAATTTCCACCCAAGAATGGGCATCCGCGTTGCGGACGGTGTATGTCCCTTCCCCGTTTGGATTGATGTCGTCAGGATTAAAGCCCTCGCCGCGGTTTATATAGAGGGTTGGGTCAACCGGGAGGATGCCTGGCGCGTAGCCTTTAACCCAACGGACAGGCAGCCCCACAGAGCGGCCGAGCACAGCCATTGCCGTCGAGAAATAGTCGCAATATCCTTCCTTCACTTCAAACAAGAAGGAGTCCACAAAGTCCTGACTTTGCCTTAGCGAAATATTCGGTTCGTTCGTATACGTGTAATTTTCCTGCAGGAATGTCTGGATAAGCTTCGCTTTGTCATAGTCATTGCCTGCGGCTGCCGTAATTTCCTCCGCCAGCTGTTTGACGCGCTTCGGCGTCGTGTCTGGAAGCTGAACGTATGGCTCGAGCTGAGGAGCAAACTCTCCGCCGGACCATCCGGCCTTGGCTTGGCGAAGCGACGTTTCATTGAGCACCGGCAGCTCCGAAACGACGGCGTACGTTCTCGGGTATGCTGGCGTTTGATCGGCGTTAGGCCTCCCCCAGCGAAGCTCCCAGTCCATCGGATCCCACCGTAAACTCGACGGGATCGCCTGGCTTCTGTTCTCATCATTGATCCACAGCACAGACTCGACCGGCACTGCCGCGAATAATACCGGATATTGATCCTCTCGAATCATCGTAACCGCTTGTTTGACCTCAACGGTCTTTATTTGATCCCGATTCTGGTCCAAGGGGAGCTGCTCCCCGCTTTGAATATGGGTGACTTCAGCTGAAGGGTCATTCTCGTCGTCCATCCAACCGGCACCTGTATAATAAGCGCGCGTTTCTCCCCGCCAATAGCTTCGTTGCGTCGTGCTCACATACATGACAGGCGAATAGTCAAACTTAAACCCGCCGCCCAGCTCCGAATCGTTTCGGCTATACCCAGAGCTGTGGTCTCCCGATGATTCCTTGCCTTCCGGCGTATCCATTCGCGTTTCGGTAAAGGAGCCGCTCACCTTGCCGCCGTGGGCTTCAACCCAAATCGTATAAGGATCCTTCAAAATCGGCGCTACGCTCGGCACAAGGTTAGGCGCGAGCACGCCCACCAGCATGATAGCCGTAAGAATGGAAACGATGGGCAAGAAAAAGCTGATTGGATATTCCAGCAGCTCCGACCAGCTGCGCGGATGCTCACGCTGAAAACGGCTGTAATGCTCAGCGATCAGCCATCCCAAGCCTGCGAATACAGCCCATGCCGTCTGATCCCACAGGAAAACCGGCGTAAACGAATCCGCAATCATAAGCGTCAACAGCGTCATGGACAATACCGCCATAATCCGACGGCGCGTAATGGCGCAATACTGAAGCGCAACGGCTGCGCCCCATACGAGGGCAGCCAAACCTACGATCGGATGCAGCTGCGAGGCATTATCAGAAATCCACGCTTGGATGCCGTCCAACGAATTGAAACTGCCGCTAATATAGGTATACTGCGCTACTCTAGCCGAAATGAAGACAAGTACAGCTCCTTGCGTTACAACGCGATAAATCGGTCTCCAAGGCAGAACCCACTCCAAAGCGACCGATGTAAACAACACCCAGCTCACGCATTGAAACGTCTCTTCCCACCAGTAGCCTTCAAAAATATGCGCAAGCTGCCAAGCCATCAGCGCAGTAAGCACCGATACGACTCGGCGGTACCAGCCCTCCTGCAGGCTTGCGGCTACCGCTTTTCTCCACGTTTGCACGGCCATCAAACTGCGCCTCCTTCCAGCGCAGCAGGCAGCTCATGCAGCTGCCGCACGCTATAGGCCGACCAGCCTTTGGCCCTGAGCGCCTGCAGCCACGCTGTTTTGATTTGACGGCCGCCCCTAAGCTCGAGTTCCTCGACGCCGACATAGGATAACGACACGCCTTTGCGCGACAGCCAGCTCATCGCTTTCATTATCGAATCGCCATGAGCGCCAGACACGATGACTACAAGCGTTCCCGGCTCCCACACGGACTCCAGCCGCTGCAGCGAAGCATACAAGGATTGGGCAGCATCCGGCTCGACGACAGTCAAATGCCGCATCATCGCAGTTCGCTGCTCCGTGCCTGAACGAGGCGGCAAAACAGTTGCGTGCTCGCCTGCCGACACAAGCCCCATCGCCGTTTCACGGCGCATCCCCAGCTCAATGAGCGAAGCGGCCACAGACACGGCTAATTCGAAGCGCTCTTGTCTTATGCCGTACGCATCGGCGCTGCGATCGAGCACAACAATCGTTCGGGGCAGCGATTCACGCTCGAATGCTTTGGATTTCCACTCGCCGGTCTTTGCCGTTGCATTCCAGTGTACCCGCGACAGCTTGTCTCCGTACAAATACTCGCGAACGCCATTAATCTGCGTCGTCTCCTTAGCCGCCCGAGGCGCAGAAGCATGCGAATGCGGCCCGCGCAGTCCGCGCCTGATCTGCTGCCAGCCGCGCAGCGGAACCGTCTGCGGGATAACGCTAAACGATATCCCTGCCTCAAAGCTGCCGCTATGCTCGAACAAGCCGAATACATCACGCGTCGAGCATTCGGTCGGTCCGAATCGGTAGACGCCCCGCCTCAGCGGCGGAGTTGTATAACGGACTTCGCCGGACCGTTTCCAGTTGGGCACGAACGAGGTTTCGAACGGGATCGATTGCCCGTCATGTCGGAACAAACGGTCGCGAACCAGCACATAAGGCAAGGGGTAATACCCTGGCACATGAACGGTCAACGAAACTTCGGTGCTCGTCCCGCTGACCGCTTGCCCATCTGCTCCGCCAGCATGCGAGATCCTGCGATCCCCTTGCACATTGCGAATGCCGGACCATTTGCCAAGCGCCAAATATGAAATAAGTGCAGTTAAAATGACTAGCAGCATAACCGCGGTCCTGCCGCCTTGAAACAACAAATAACAGAGGCTTGCGAAATAAAGCAATGCTACGATATGCCAACGCCAGCGGATGAACGAACGGTTGTCCCGCTGCATCCTTATCGCTCCAGCCGGACCGGCACCTTCGTCTGCTGGACGGCAGCTTCCACGATATCCTCCGCTCGAAGCCCATTCATGCGAGCTTCCGCATGCACGATAATCCGGTGTGGGAGCACGGAGCGCGCCAGCCGCTTCACATCATCCGGCGTTACAAACGCACGCTCTCGCAGCAGCGCAGACGCTCTCGCAGCCCGCATAAGCGCAACGGCTGCACGAGGGCTTGCGCCTAGCAGCGAGGCTTGATGCTCACGGGTCGCACGAACGATTTTGACGGCATAATCGGCTACGCTATCATCGACATGCACTTCGGTAACAAGCTGCTGCAGCCGAAGCAGATCTTCAATGCTTGCAACCTGCTCCAATCGATCAGAAGGATGGCCGCCATCGCGAGAGACGATCATGCGAAGCTCATCCGCCTCGGCAGGATAGCCTAATGACAGCTTCATCATGAAACGGTCTAACTGCGCTTCAGGCAGTACATAGGTCCCTTCGAACTCGATCGGATTCTGTGTCGCAATCAGCAAAAACGGGCGCGGCAGCTCATACGTCTCACCGTCAACGGTCACATGGCCCTCTTCCATCGCCTCCAGCAGCGCGGATTGCGTCTTCGTCGTAGCCCGGTTGATCTCATCGGCAAGGAGCAGGTGGCACATAATGGGTCCCGCTCGGAACAAGAACGCCTCCTGCTTTGGATGATAGATCGAAACGCCTGTAATATCGGTCGGCAATAAATCCGGATTGCATTGTATACGACGGAATTGTCCGCCAATCGAACGGGCAAGCGCTTTCACAAGTTGCGTTTTGCCCGTGCCCGGAACATCTTCTAATAACACGTGTCCACCGGCCAGCACAGCCGTTAAAAGCAGGTCGATTTCCTCTTGTTTGCCCAGGATACAGTTTTCTAAATTAGTACGAATTGCTGTGCATAATTGTAGGTCTGCCTGACGAGTTTCCATGAATGAGTCCCTCCCGGTATGATGAGAATCTTGTAGAATTTTCGGTAATCTTCTTCTATTTTACTAAATATAGGGTGAAGCGTACAGAAGATGATGTGCCAAAAAAAATTGGAGGATTCCACAGGGAACCCTCCAATTCTCACGTTAACCTTTTGGGCGAATCGCAACAGCAGCAAGAAACGAGAAAATGATCGCGGCCGAGATGCCCGCGCTTGTCAGCTTGAATATCCCCGTAATAACCCCTATCCATCCGTCCTCATGAAGCGAGGTTAATGCGCCATGCACGAGCGCATTGCCGAAGCTTGTAATCGGCACGGTCGCCCCGGCGCCAGCAAAGTCGACCAGTGGGTCATATAGCCCAATGCCGTCAAATACTGCGCCAAGCACGACTAACGTTGCCATCGTATGCGCCGGCGTTAGTTTGATGACGTCAAACATAAGTTGACCGATAACGCAAATCGCGCCGCCCACCAAGAATGCCCATAAAAACTGCATCCCGCCTACACCCCTTTCGCGGCAATTGCCACCGCATGCGCAATGCATGGAATCGATTCGCCCTGCTGAAAGGATAGCGGAGAGAGCAGCGCGCCAGTAGCCGCCACCAAAATGCGCTTTAGCTCGCCTTTCTTCAGCTTGTTCAGCAAATGGCCATACGTTACGACCGCCGAGCAGCCGCAGCCGCTCCCTCCTGCCTGTACCTTCTGCTTATTAATATCAAAAATCATTAGCCCGCAATCATTAAAGACGGTATCGGTCATCGGCACTCCGTTACGCAGCAATAGCTCATTGGCGATGGGATGGCCGACAGATGCAAGATCCCCTGTGACGATGAGATCGTAATCCGCAGGGCTCCTTCCCGTATCGTTAAAATGGGCTTGAATGGTATCGACTGCAGCCGGCGCCATTGCAGCGCCCATGTTGAATGGATCCGTAATGCCCAAATCCATTACTTTGCCGATCGTCGCACACTCAACGACAGGCCCATCGCCGCTTGCAGCGACAATTGCCGCTCCAGCACCGGTCACGGTATATTGCGCAGTGGGCGGCTTCTGCGAACCATACTCCGTCGGATAACGAAATTGTTTCTCTGCTGTACAGTTATGGCTGCATGTTCCGGCCATCGCATGCTGCGCATTGCCAGAGTCAATCAGCTGTGCGGCAAGCGCCAGCGTCTCCATCGAAGTCGAGCAAGCGCCGAACATGCCGATATAGGGCGCTCCTAAGGAACGAGCAGCGAAGCTATTGCTAATAATCTGGTTCATCAGATCGCCGCCGATATAGAATTGAATGTCGTCTTTCTTCAACCCTGCCTTCGTCACAGCAAAATCCGATGCCTGCTCCAGCAGCAGCCGCTCTGCCTTCTCCCAGCTTTTCTGCTGCATGTCCAGCTCGGGATGAACAAGATCGAAGTCCGCTGCCAGCGGACCCTCGCCTTCATCGGGCCCGACGACGGTAGCAGAGCTAATAATAACGGGCTTGCTGTCGAACCACCAGGTTTGTTTGCCGCGCAGCATCTCAGTGTGCTCCTCCCGTACCGAAGATCAAATGCCCGATGCCCACGAAGAAGGCTGCAACCGTACCGTAGACGATAACAGAGCCGGCAAGCTTGAACATATTCGCGCCGACGCCAAGAACGAGCCCCTCCGCCCGATGCTCCAGCGCTGCCGAGCACATCGAATTGGCGAATCCGGTCACGGGCACTGCCGTGCCTGCCCCTGCCCATTGCGCGATTTTGTCATAGACGCCCAAGCTCGTCAGTATAACCGATAAGAAAATTAACGTCGCGACGGTCGGGTTGCTCGCCGCCTTCGGGTCCATGCCTGCAAGGTGAATATACAGCTGCTGAATGAACTCGCCGAGAACGCAGATCGCTCCGCCAACAACGAATGCTTTGATACAATTTTTGAAAATCGATCGTGAAGGTTCGCGCTGCTTGGCGAATGCTTGATACTCTTTAGGAGACATGCTCATTTTCTTATAAGGGCGTCCGCCCGCGCTACTCGTTGACAACGTGGTCATCTCCCTTGTGCAAAAGTCGAATTCATTATTTGTAAAAGCCGTCATCATTATGCTACATGCCATGATAGCCGCGGCAACACAAAAAATCCGCCACATGGGCGGATTTTAGCGAAGCAATGCTCTTTGGTTCGGATGCGCTTTCCAGCGTACGTTAATCAAATATCGATACAATCAGGAGAAAAATGGCCAATAGCACATAAAGCACGAGCGATAAGATCATTAATGCACGCCTGCTCATGATACCGCTCTCCTTCCACCGCATACTGCGGACTTCTGCAACTATAGTATGCAGGGGAGGCGAGCGCGGAAGTTGTCCTAATTCGGATGCGTATGTTGGGCCCTATTCTGTTGAATAAACCTTTCATACGCACGATCCCATTTGTTCCATGTCCGCTGTAGAGGGTCTCTTGCTAACAGAACGACTCCAACAGCTGCATCGATAATGCCTGCTAGAATAATGAAATTCGTCCACCAAAAGAACGTTGGCGAATAGCCAATATATAAAGCAGCGTCGGAACCCCATTGCTCTTTGATCTCGTTATAATAATGTATCTTTTCATACCTTCCATATGATGCAAGAAGAACACCTAGTGCGAATAATCCAATTCCAACCATCTTATTACGCATTAGCTACCCGCTTTCTTGTTCAGTTAGCTGGTGTTTGCGGGTCCGGCAGCTTCTCTTCCGTTGATTCCTCTATAACACCGAGCTTCTGTTTAATTAACTGCACATCGCGCTCAATTCGTTTATTGCTATAATAATTGCTGAACACGAAACCGAATAACACAGCCAGTACAATAATTCCGCCGTAAGGCCCAAACAAAAAGGATAAGACAACCGTCAACCCGATTGCCAGAAGCGTTCCCCAAAGCATCATTTTAGCTCACCTCGCTGAAGGAATGAGAAGGAATCCGGTGCTAAACGCCATTCCCTCATCTATATTCCAATTACGAAGCGCTCATGCCGAGAAATGGAAGCTGCTATTCTTGGCAATACGCGACGACCTGGTCATACGGCAGCTTGCCGCCATAGATGTCTAGTGCGCTGCCTACTGTAATATCAAGCTTGCCGTCCGTCAGGCGTCGGAACAATTCCAAATCCTCCATCGAACGTGCGCCGCCCGCATAGGTGCAAGGGATGGTTACCCACTGCGCCAGCGCGCTTACGAGGCTTTGTTGAATGCCGCTTTGCTTGCCTTCCACGTCGACGGCGTGAATGAGAAACTCATCGCAATACTGCTCTAGGAATCGAATGTTGGCTTCGTTCACTTCAAAATCGCTGAACTGCCGCCACTGGTTCGTTACCACATACCAGCGCCCGTCCCGCTCCTTGCAGCTGAGATCGATAACAAGATTGTCTACGCCAACCTCTGCAATAATGGCTTGCAGATTATCCATGTTAAGCTGACCATTGCTGAAAATATACGAGGTAACGATCACATGCGAAGCGCCTTGTTCAAGGTAATAACGCGCATTGCCTGCGTTAATGCCGCCGCCGATCTGCAGTCCGCCCGGATAAGCGTTCAGTGCGCGAACAGCCTCTTCCTCATTGCCGCCGCCAAGCATAATGACATGGCCGCCGGTAAGCGCATCCTGTTGGAACATCTTCGCATAATGGATCGAGTCGTAGCTGGATACGAAGTTCTCGACGACTGCCGTTTTATCCGCATCAAGCGTTTCGCCTACGATTTGTTTCACTTTGCCGTCATGCATATCAATACAAGGTCTGAATTTCATTTTTGAATCCTCCGTTAATTACATGCTGTTTCTTATTGCCTTTCTAATTGCATGCGCTTTTTCTCTTGTCTATCCTACCATGTTTTGATAGGGATCGGTTATGTTATGTTGATCTTAAGAACGACCATCGCCTCACTAGATCAGCCTCACAATCATCCCGATAAAATAGGCAGACGGGATAAGTATAAATTGGCCGAGCAGCGTGCCTAAGCAACGCGATGTCATTAGAACGACGTAAATTTTGCCAAGCTGATTGCGGTATTCCTCATGGTGCAGCGCCTTATCGGTAATCAAACCAAGCTGCGGATCGATGAAAATGGTCAACAGAATCGTCGCGATCCCATTGATCATGCCAGAGGCTTGTGAAGCTGTCGTACTGAACGCTGGCAGCAAATGTGCGGCGTAGAGCGATGCCATAACACCAACCGTATAGAACGCTGTTACGACAACATTAAGAAAAATAAGCCGTTTTGGAATGCCTAAATAACGAAAATAATAGAACGAGAAAGCTGGTTTGCGCAAATAATGCTTCGTGTTGATCAATTGTCCGATCGTTACACTCGTAATAAGCTTCGGGATCGACCCTGCGACCTCCAGCTTGGCGATCACGCGACTGAACAAGCTGACAAACGTCGGAAACAACGCAATGGCCACGATCGTACCGACCGAGGAAGCGAGCAGAATAAAACGCATATAATCAATTAGCGGAAATGATGCATGATGTCTCGCATAGTCGACAAACTTCGCCGTTAATGGCGCTTGGATCAAATTCGCCGTTCGCGACACGAGCACGATAATGCCAGTCAACGATAAGGCGACTGCGATTTTATTCAGCTTCACACCAGCGAAGCGTACCGCATAGGACAGGGTTTCCGCCGTGTGAATGACTAGCGTGAGAACAAACACGATCATTAAGCTATTAATCAACGCGCGATCACCCTCCGAAACGATTCTACATCATCTGCGGATAAATTAATGTGCGTAATCCTACGACCGATCCCGAGCAACCCCCAACCGCATACCGGCAGTTTCAGCGTCAGCTGGCAATTGATGTCTAAACAAAATGGATCTCCCCCGTCATCTATCGCCGGCTTGCTGGCTTCTCCAGCGCATAGAGTTCGTCATCGATTTGGTTAAACTTGTCCGAAACCATTGCCCTCGTATCCGCAATGGCCCGATTATAAATATATGGCCCAAGCTCCTGAATCATGCGATCAACGAGCAGCTCAGCTGCAATTTCGCCAATCGATTCTGAACGCTCCTCTTCGAAAAATGCCTGAACTTGCTTAATGACTTCCGCCTTTTCTTCCTTAGGCAGCTTAATGACGATCATGAAACAAACACCTCTTCACTTTCATAGTTTAGGAACCATCACGGTTAAACCAGCATTCGACCGATTGCATATAGACCGAACCCCACAAGGAGACAGCCTGATATACGGTTGATTGCAACCATCGCTCCGCGCGTCAATGTATCCCGAATCAGCCCCACCATTATCGCAAGCAGCAGCCACCACAGCATGGAGCCAACAAAAATGCCAACCACCATGGTCACGGCTCGTCCATGCGAAGCGCCGGCAGCATTCACACCAGCAAACACGCCAAGGAAGGATAGGATCGTCATCGGATTCATTATCGTTAAGAAGAAGGTTGTTAAATAAGCCGCAAGCAAATGACGGCTGGATGCCGCATCCTCCTGATGCGGCAGTTGCGGTTTTGCAACAATCGCTTGCAAGCCCAAGTAGCAGAGGAACAGACCGCCAATAAGGCGAATCCATGTTTGATATGCAAGCAGCTGCTCGGTTATCAATGTGAATCCAACCGCTGCGATAAGTCCGTACACGGCATCTGCCGTTGCCGCGCCAAAACCCGATACAATCCCGAACGCTCTCCCCTGATTCAAGGTTCGTTTCATGCAGAGAATGCCAATCGGTCCCACGGGGGCCGCGATGGACAGTCCGATCATGATCCCTTTTAGTAAAATGGACATAGCTAAGCTCGACATCCCGTCTCAATATTGGCTGTAATTGTTCCCCATTATCGGCGTTGTCGAAGCCATTCAAACCTTGTTATTGAACTGCTCGGCACACATTCGCTCGGCCATCTGCTTCAATCGTTCGTTGCGGTCGATTAAAAATCGTTTCATATAATGCTGCAAAACGAGTCGCTCTGCCATCCATCCGAGCGGTCCGAGGGGAGCAGAGAAGTGTAAAATATCCGTCATTATCGTCTTTTGCCCCGCTTGCCTGAACGCGTGGATATGCTTCAGCTGCTTAAACGCCCCCCGCTGCATTTCATCAATAAATAACGTCGGTTCCTCGTAGGCTACAATGCGAGAGGTCAGCTTCTGGCGGACTAGAAAATGCGTAGCCTCAAACGTTACGGTTTCGCCCAAGCCGATCGGGCCTGACGTTACGCCTGCGACTGCCCGTTCTCTTGTATGCTTCCAGACGGTCTCTGTATGGACAGTGATGTCTCGCGCCAAGCGAAAGCAGACGTCAATCGGTGCATCAATTTCGATTTCTGTCTTGACTTGAATCATGACGTCTTGCTCCTCTCTGGCTATGCTATTCAACAGCTCGTCGTATTACAAATATTTAATAGCTTTGAACGGAGTAAATCAAACTCCATAACAATAAATACAACGATAATCACAAGAACGATCAAACATCCTGTCACAAACAGCTTGATCGTTCTTTTCTTTTCTTTTCGCTGCGGACTGATAGCTCCTCGTTGCCCCAATCCTCCATCAAGTCTTTGTTCACTTGTGCGTTAAGCTCCATTCCGTGTTCTAAATTTGTACAGGAGCCAGGTCTTGATCATAGGCTCCTTGGGTTTATGGACGGAAATTCTTCTGATCGGTTCAAAATCCCGCCGATCTACTACCAGCATGAGCTGCGGGCTCACTGGCATATTAGATATCCATTCGTCAAAGTGGATGCGACGCTTGTGGACCTGCTCGAATCTATCGCCCGGGATGAAATAAACGATGCCCGTCGTCCATGGATCGCGATCCATCGTGTCCCTAGTGAGTGAAAAGAAATAATAGCGGTTGCGGTCCATTGATTTAAAGCATGCGTTTCTGAAATTCGTTGTTACCTTGCTGCGATCAAACACCGCATAAAAAATCGACCAAAGGCCGTCCGTAGAAGCAAAGACAGCATTGACAACAGTACCATCAAATAGGGTTTGCTTCCTCATCTCAAACTGCTTGATCGTCCGATAATTGGAGCCGTGTACGACGTATTTGCGGGTCTGGACGATGTAATCGATGAAGCGAAATTTGGAAAACTTCGATTGATAGTCGACATTTCCTCCATGCTGTAGCGCAGCCGCATACAGGCGTTCAAACTCAGCCGTTTCCTCCTCGGTAAACGGCGGATCAACGCGATGCTCGAACAGCAGCTTCATGAGCATCGATTCGATCCTGGCAATCAACTTTTGCTTCAACGCTCGCTGTGCTCCTGAGCTGCCCTGCGCATAAACCGTTCGGGCTCTCGCTCGAAACCGTACTGCTCATACAAAGAATGCGCGTCCAACGTCCCGAGAATGCCAGTCAACCCTTCGTAATCCTGTTGGTTCACGATAACCTCCACCAGCTTCTTCCCGATTCCTTCTCCCCGGTAGTCCTCCGAGATGAAAACATCAGCTAAATAGTACATGGTCGCGCCATCCGTCACGACTCTGGCAAAGCCGATCTGCTTGTCGTGATGCAGCACGCTGTAGCATACCGATCCTTCAATTGACTTTACAATACGTTCCCGGGACCGTTCATTTGCCCAATAACTTCTGGACAAAAGATCCGATACGACTTCAATGTCCAGTTTTGTTTTGTTATCCGTAATAACATAGTCTAAATAAGCAACCTGCATTGAAGTTTCCCTCCTATTCACCCAACTTGATGATGTACCCTGTCTTCAAACCCTTTTTGAATCCAACGCTCTCGTAAAAATGATGCACCTCTTCACGTTTGGACCCCGTCATTAGCATGATTTTATAACAATGATGCTCCTCGCAAATCGCGATCGCATGCTCCAGCACGGCTTTGCCGAGTCCTTGCCTCCTGTAATTCGCATGGGTGACAACATTTTCGATCAGCGCATAGGGCCTTGCGCCGCGGGTTAAATTTCGCAACAGGCTCAGGACGCAGGAGGCGACAAGCTCGCCATTATGCTCCATGACGAGAATGCGCGTGCTCGGGTCGTGAAGCATTTCATCCCAAAGCGTTTCTAACGCATCATTCATAACCAGTTCGGGGTCATCCGCATGCAAATGTTGATAAAGCTGAAGGAGCTGTGGCAGCTCATCCTTATGGATAGGGCGAGCAATGGCTCTAGATCGTTTATTAATCAAGCTCCCCACCCCCGCGACTTCACAAGCGACTCGATTTGTCCGATATGATGCCGGTTATGCCACACGAATCGCTGCAACGCAATATCTAACGTAATTTCGCCGAGCGCTGCAGTATTTAATTTCCGAGCAAACGCATCTGTATCAAGACGCTGGACCAGAGTCGCCAATCGAGCATGAAGAATCGCCAATAGCTGAATCGAATTGTCGATTGGAACATCGCGATAATCGCTCAGTCCGGCAAATCCGTCCTGATCGTACGAGCTTCCCATCGGCGCATCCTCCGTCAGTCCTCGCTTGAACCGAAGATACGCATTCATATCATTGTCCGCCATGTGATGGATAATTTGCTTAATCGTCCACCCGCCTGACCGATAGGGGACGTTCAGCTGGTCCTCGTTCAGATGGGAGGTCAGCTTGGCAAGCGTCTCATGCACCTCGGTTAATTGCCCGATTTGCTTCGCTCTTTCCTCTCTTGAAATAGCCAGCGCTGGCGTAAACGGACCGATTGGGAACCGAATGGCATCATTCGTCAATGACAATCTCTCCTTCTCCTACAGGCATTTCGAAGCCGCTCAGATACGACGATAAAATTTCCTCCGTAATCGGAAAAGCCGCATTCGCATCAAAGCGCTCGCTCCGTATACGAAGCCGCTTGCGCAATTCTTCCGGTCCCACCTTCAAATAAACGAGTGCCCATTGCCCGCCGGCCTCTTCAATAATTTGCTTGTATTCATCCCTTCTGCTGCGTGCCCAAAAGCTAAAATCGACGACGACGCAGCGCTGATTGCGAACATGCGTGATGAGCTCTTTTCGAAGCTTCGCTTCCGCATCCCGCTTTAATTGCTCATAATCATCAGGGGAGTAGTCGATGCCATATCGCCCATTGGTCGACCATATCTCTTCATCAATTGAAAGACGAACATAACCGGCTTGCTCCAGCTGCTGAGCGAATGTCGTTTTGCCAGACCCGGCCACGCCGCACATCATCACGACGAAGGCAGAAGGCTCTTTCAACCGTTCTGCTAATTCCTCAATTACACCATCTTTACTCATGGACAGTCTCCTCCGATCCGTTCCGATAAGGGACTTCGCAAGCAGCAGCTGAAACCCATTGCTTCACAATACCCAAACAAATGAGCGAAACCTGAGTCGACAAAGCCGACGAATCGATGTCCCAGCTCTCCCATTCCTCCTGCACGAGACGGTCGCTAATGAATCCGAGCCAAGTGCTCCTTGCCTTGCAAATTTCTGCTGAGGCATACAACGCGGACGTTTCCAAATTAACCATCTGGGCGCCTTCCGCTTGCAGCTCCCGCACCAGCGTCTTCGTCTCGCGAAATAGTCCATCGATGTTCGCCGCTATAGCTTCATGCACTTCTAGCTTCATACGTTCCGATACTTCTCTTGCTATATCAAGCAGCGCCGGATCACAAGAAAACCTGTGCCTCTCTGGCAAATAGGTCCGGCTTGTCCCATCGCTGTTCAGCGACTCCGCGCCAAGCGCAAGAGCGCCTTGCTTCATCGTTCGATTAATCGAACCCGCAGCGCCGTAGCCGATGATCGTTTCAACCCCAAGATGCGTAAGCTCCTTAACAAGAAAGCATAAAATGGCAATCGTCCAATTCGGTCTCGGATGATTCTGATAACGATGCGCCATCACTTGCGAAGGCGTTAAATAACGATCCTCGATCATACGCTCCACCATCCTTTTCCGATTAAGATTTTCACCTACTCATCGCTATAAACCATGTGGCACTGGGTATACTATATCTATTAAGTTACCACATTTTCCGTGCTTTTCCACCAGGATTAAGAGAATCCAGCCATACAAAAAAAGAGACCCCCAATTGGAGATCTCTTGCTATTCATAGGCGAAAACGCGCAATGAGATCATGCCGTCCCATTTGCTCCAGTACAGACCGCTGCTTCGGGCCAATCAGGTCAAAATGCGGAAAATGCTCCCGGTGATGAATGTACCGCGGATCAAGCCCGTACTGTACGCACCAAGCCGCCAAGCGGTCCAGATCACTGCAGCCTACCTTCGTAATCGTCCGATTGCCCGGAAAACGCTCCTCGTACCAATAATGAGTCAGCAGGGCGATTTCGCCGCGCTCGACGCGCTTTTTCCATTCCTGGAGCTCGTGTCTCTTAACGCCGAATGCCATGCTGCGATCTCCTTTATCCCATGTGATTCAGGTAGTATAACATAACAGCTAAACATGAAAAAAGAGGCGAATAAAGCAGAAAGATGCGCTATTTCGCCGCAACTGGTATACTTAATGGGATTATTCGACCGGAACAGGTCGCAACAAAGAGGAGTTTTTGAAATGGCAACTACATTTTCGACGCTTGGCGTATCGCAAGAGCTGACAAGCGTTCTTTCTTCATACGGCATTACGGAGCCTACGCCCGTACAGCATAAAGCCATCCCGCTGGTGCTTAATGGCGCGGACGTTATCGTACAGGCCCAGACGGGTACGGGCAAAACGCTTGCGTTTGCTTTGCCGATTCTGGAGCGAATCGATACGACGAAAAACCATACGCAAGCGCTTATTTTGACCCCAACGCGCGAGCTCGCAATTCAAATTACGACGGAGCTGAACAAGCTGGCCAAAACGGTCGGCGCCAACATCCTTGCCGCATACGGCGGACAAGATGTGGAATCGCAAATTCGCAAGCTGCGCAACAGCTGGCCGCATATCGTGATCGCTACGCCTGGCCGCCTGCTTGATCATTTGCGCCGCGAAACGATTCGTCTGGGCAAAATCCGCATGCTCGTATTAGATGAAGCGGATCAAATGCTGCATATGGGCTTCCTGCCGGATGTCGAGACCATCGTCTCATCGATGCCGCGCCAGCATCGTCAAACGATGTTGTTCTCCGCGACGATGCCTGCACAGATTCGCAAACTTGGCGCGGAGTATATGAATGGGCCAACGGATGTAAACATCACGCCTGAAAAGGTGACGGTTGACAAAATTCGTCAGGTTGCGATTGAGACAACCGATCGCCGCAAGGAAGATACGTTGGTCGAGCTCATCGGGAAATATCAGCCTTATCTGGCGGTCGTTTTCTGCCGGACGAAGGTTCGGGCGAAGAAGCTCAATGAAGCGCTGCAAGAGCGCGGCATTTCCAGCGACGAGCTGCATGGCGATTTGTCGCAGGCCAAGCGCGAGCAAGTTATGAAACGGTTCCGCCAAGCGCGTCTGCAGGTGCTCATCGCTACGGACGTGGCGGCACGCGGGCTTGACGTAGAGGGCGTTTCCCACGTGTTTAACTATGATGTGCCGCAAGATCCCGAAACGTACGTCCACCGGATCGGCCGTACAGGGCGTGCGGGCAATGAGGGCATGGCTGTCACGCTTGTATCCTCGCATGATATTGGCGCAGTCGCCAATATTCAGAAGACGCTTGGCGTCAAAATCGAGCTGCGTCAGGATTCCGACGTGGCGCGCGGCGCTGTGCCGGTTCGCGTGAAGCCGGACCGCCAAGGCGCAAAAGCAGAGCAGGAGCGCAACAGCCGTTCGCGCGGCGGCGCCAAGGCTGGCGGCGGTCGCAGCGGCTCGCGCGGCGCGGCTGGCGGTCGCGGCGATGCACGCGGCGGCTCCCGCAGCAGCGCTGGCTCTGCGCCAGCAGGCAAGCGCGGCAGCGGTTCCGCTAGCGCTAGCCCTTGGGGCGACGCCCCTGCTGGCGGCGGTCGCGGCGGCTCCCGCAGCAGCGCTGGCTCTGCGCCCCGCGGCGGTTCGCGCGGCAGCAGTGGCTCTGCTCCTCGAGGCGGCAGCTCGCGCGGCGACCGCTCGAATAACGGCGGCGGACGCCGCGGACGGTAACCGTCACTTTTTCCGATTTAGAAGGAGTGCTTGAAATTGTCCCTTACCCACGTACGCAGTCTGCTCCCGGAGGCGTTCATTCAGCAAGCTCGGCAGCTGCTGGGCGACGAGACGCCAGCGTTTCTCGCCAGCTATGATGCGCCCCGGGCCTACGGCTTGCGGTTTAATCCAATAAAGCTGCCGCCCCAGCAATGGAATGGCGATCAGCGCTTTCACGCTTTAACCCAAATGTTCGGGCTTGAGCCGATCGATTGGTGCAAGACAGGCTTCTACTATAATGAAGAAGTCCGCCCCGGCAAACACCCGTATCATGCCGCAGGCCTTTATTACATTCAGGAGCCTTCCGCAATGTCCGCTGCCGAAGCGCTGGAAGCGCAGCCTGGCGAGACGATACTCGACCTCGCTGCTGCGCCCGGCGGCAAGACGACGCAAATCGCGGGCGCAATGCAGAATCAAGGCTTGCTTATTGCGAATGAAATTCATCCCGCCCGCGCCAAAATATTAAGCGAAAACGTCGAGCGCTGCGGCTTCCGCAATACGGTCGTCACCTGCGCGACACCCGATCAGCTTTCGGAGCGGTTTCCCGTTTTCTTTGATCGCATTATGCTGGACGCGCCTTGCTCGGGCGAAGGGATGTTCCGAAAAGATGCGGATGCGATTGCAGAATGGTCCCCTGCTCATGTGGAGCTTTGCGCTGCTCGGCAGGCCGATATTCTTGTCCATGCGGCGCGTATGCTGAAGCCTGGCGGTCGGCTCGTTTACTCGACCTGCACGTTCAATCGCGCAGAGAATGAAGATGCCATCGCCGCATTCCTTGAAGCCTTCCCGACATTTCGGTTGGAACATACGGAGCGCCTGTGGCCTCATCAATGCAAGGGCGAAGGGCATTTTGTCGCTGTACTGACGAAGTCCACAGCCGAGGAGGAACATGCATCGGCGGACTCCTCCCTTGCCAGCCCCCAGCCCCGATCGAAGTCGAAGCGCGGCGATCGCCGCTCAGGCGGCAAGCCTAGCGGCGGCCAGACCAGCTTATCTGCCGAGATGGCGCTGTTCGATGCTTTCGCACAGGAAGCGCTGCCTGGCTTGGAGCTCGGAGCTGGCGAGCCCTTGCGCTTCGGAGACGCATTATACTGGCTGCCATCCGATGCAGAACGCCGGTTTGGCTCTTCCGCTCTGCATGGGTTGAAAGTCGTTCGGCCCGGCCTGCATCTCGGCGATATGCGAACCAAACGGATCGAGCCCGCGCATGCGCTTGCCGTTGCAATGCCTGCCAGTGCAGCTGCTCGCATTGTATCCTATTCGCCTGATGCGCCAGAATTAGCTGCATTTCTTCGCGGTGAGGCGCTGCACGCGCCTGACGCGAGCAACGGCTGGACGCTTATAGCCGTCGACGGTCTCCCTGTCGGATGGGCAAAGGCAAGCGAAAATCAGCTCAAAAACCATTTGCCAAAAGGGCTGCGCCGTTTATCCTAATGCCAGCTTGCACAGGCTGAGCGTCCGTCTTTGGAGACGAGCGCTCAGCCTTTCGTTTGCCCTGCAGCCAGCTGTCTCCCGTTCAGCAATCCCTCCCTGTTGACTATCATGGATGCCGCGTACCATCCATTCGGATGCTCGAAGCGGGCAGATGCCCAAATGTATGTGATACAGGGCAAATGTCCAATCGTTGCGGGCTGTTTTTCATACTATACTGTATACCGAGCGACGGGGCAGACGAAACAAACGACAACAACAAACGAACCACAAGCGGCTGCAAGCCCCGAGGGCCGGAAATAAAGATTCAGGGAGGAATATCGCATGTCCGGTGTATACGGCGGTGGAGGTTTCACGACGGCAGGTGTCATCCTGGTTCTGTTCATTCTGCTGGTAATTGTTACTCGCGGAATCTTGTACTAATCACCTGAGCGATGCGTAAACCATAGGAAAAGCGCCAGGCAGCTAAGCTGTCTGGCGCTTTTCCGGTTTTATTGGTTGTGTTGCTCGACGCCTAGTACATAACGCTCAAGCGCGAATTTTACGCCGTCCTCCGCATTGGATCGCGTTTGGGCATTCGCTGCAGCCTTCACTTCATCGGGCGAGTTCGCCATCGCAACGCCAAGCCCGGCGTAACGAAGCATGCCTATGTCATTATAATAATTGCCGATCGCCATAATCCGCTGCTGATCAATGCCTCGCTTCAACGCGAACTGCTCAAGCGCGCTGCCCTTGTTCGCCGAGGCATGCTGAACATCGACAAAATATTCACCGCTTCGAATGACCTGCAAATCCGTTTGCCACGTTCGCCATTCCGCTTCCAAAGCATCAAGCGTCTTCGGTTCCGCGAATACAGTCAGCTTCACAAGATCGCCAGGCACACGGTCACCGGGCTTGAGCACAATCGGCACGACGCCATATTTGGCATACATGTCGAGCCCCTCCTGCTCCAACTGCTGAAACACATAAAGATCGAAGGCCGTATTTAGATCGTAATGAACCTTATGCTCTTGGCAATAGGTCACGAAAGGCTCAACTTGCTCCTGCGTAAAATCAAATTGATGGACGATGCTTCGATCCTCCGCATCGACCGTCGCTGCCCCATTGTGCGTAATAATCGTCCCGCCAAGCCCGAGCTGATCCATAATCAGCAGCGCGCCCGCAGGGCCGCGTCCCGTACATAGCATGAGCTCCGCTCCATGCAAACCGGCAGCGCGCACCGCTTCGCGCGTCCCTTCTGTCAGCTCGTGGTCATCCGTGAGCAGCGTCCCGTCTACATCAAGCGCGATAAGCGCATAAGGCAGTTCTAATTGATGCGTCATTGCAGTCATCCTCTCCCTCTCTTATCCGTTGCGATGGGATCGCAGCAGCTCAATCTCGTCCTCGGTTAGCTCGCGATATGCGCCAATCGGCAGCGTCTCATCCAAGTGCAGCGGCCCCATAGACAGCCTTTTTAAATAAATGACTTGTTTGCCAACCGCTTGGAACATCCGTTTGATCTGATGGAATTTGCCTTCTTGAATCGTTATCCGAATCAAGGAAACCCACCCGTCATCCGACTGCTCCGCTTGCTCCACCTCCAGCTCAGCCGGCATCGTCACGTAGCCATCATCCAGCTCAACGCCAGCAGCGAAGCGCTCGCGATCCGCTTGGCCAACCGGTTCCTCGCCTAATACGCGTGCGAAGTAGGTCTTAGGCACATGCTTGCGCGGAGACAGCAAATCATGCGCCAGCTGTCCGTCGTTGGTCAGCAGCAGCAGCCCCTCGGTATCTTTATCCAACCGGCCAACCGGGAAAGGCTGCAAGATGCGATCGTCAGCGTCGAGCAGATCGATCACTGTTTCATCGCGCGAGTCCTCCGTTGCGGAAACAACGCCCGGCGGCTTATGCAGCATGAGGTAAACGACATCCCGATAAACGACAAGCTCGCCGCTGAATGCCACCTGCTGCTCGTTTGGCTTAATCTGCAAACCGCTATCCTTCACAACACGGCCATCCACCGTCACCTTGCCTTGTTTGACGGCCTTTTTAATTTCGCTTCGCGTCCCGTACCCCATGTTGGCTAACAGCTTGTCCAATCGCATCCGTTTATCGGTAGCCGTCTGTTCCTTGCTCGCTCTTCCCATCTATACCCATCTCCATCCAGCCGGCAGCTCGTTTTTCAACATGCCGGTTGCATATTTGCCCCAGCCGAGCGGATATCCATCCACACAGACGAGCGTGTAGCCTTTAGCAGGCGTATCCGAATCAACTAAGGTCAATTGTTCGGGTTCCAAATGCAGCGTTTCGCCTTTCAAATATCGCAAAATCGACGGATCATTCGCTGATGCCTGCCAAACGCGATTCATCTCGCTCGCCTGCAAGCCCATCGCTAACGCTTGAGACGGCTCGAATCGATGCGTCCCCGCATCGCCCAAATACCAGCCGGCGCGCACCACGCGCAAGCCGTCTAACGACGGAAGCCCGCTAGGCTGCAAATAGACGCGCGCGCCGAATGCAACGATCGTGCCAGGCCAATTGTCCGCCCCAATCAAATGCTCGTCCGCGAATCCGCGCCAGGACGCAGCCGGATCAACGGGAGCAGCTGCTGGCGAGCCGCCTCGCCTGCCCTTACCTGCACCTGTTCGCGAAGCTGACGCCTCGCCCCGCTTGCCTGAGGCTCCGCCAGCTGCTCTTGCGCCATTGCTGCCGCTCGTCTTCCCACCGCGGCTTGCCTGCAATCTCGTATCCGCCTCTCGGCCATTGCGACCGCCCCGCTTGCCTCCGCTTTCACGGTGCTGCGGCGCTTCGGAAGCAGCGAGAATGGCGCCGCTTCCATTACGACCTGCTGTATCGTCTCTGCTCGCCATTGCCGCGGCAGCATCTGCCTTCTGGACAGCTTTCGTTGCACCGTCGACAATCTCCGCTGGGCGACGTCGTATAACGGCAGCAAAATGCCCCTCGCCATCCAGCAGATGCGGCCACAGCCGCACCATGCCGCAAGCTGCCCAGCCATCCGCCTCATCCTCTTTGGTTGCCGCTGCAGCATGCAGCTGCTGTTCGCCCTGCTGTGCGCCGTCTTCACGGTCAACGGCAGCCTGTCCCCATTCTGGCCGCCCTGACACGAACCCTGTCGCCAACCGAACAGGCACAGCTTCCAGCTCGTCGTCGGCAGCCAGAATGGCGGCGATCTGCGCTTCATTTTCTACAGGGGAGAATGTGCATGTGGAATAAACAAGTACGCCGCCAGGCGCCAGCATCGCTGCTGCATCGCGCAAAATATCTCGCTGCATCAACGAGCACCGCTCAACGGAATGCCGTTCCCAAGCGGCAATCATCGACTCGTCTTTCCTGAACATGCCCTCGCCCGAGCATGGCGCATCAACGAGAATGCGGTCGAACCATCCCGTGAAGGCGGGCACGAGCGAGGCTGGCTCTTCGTTTAATACGACCGCATTGCGAACGCCTGCCAGCTCGATATTTTTCGCCAGCGCCTTCGTTCGCTCTGCTGCGTTATCGTTGGAAACCAACATTCCCGCTCCCTGCAGTTTCGCCGCGATTTGCGTCGACTTGCCGCCAGGCGCAGCGCATAAGTCAAGCACGCGATGGCCTGGCTGGACATCCAGCAGCTCAACCGGCGCCATTGCGCTAGGCTCTTGAATATAATATAGCCCTGCATGGTAATAGGGATGCTTGCCAGGACGGTCTTCACCGTCATAGTAGCTGCCTGTGCCGCACCAAGGAATCGGCCGCAGCTGCCAAGGCGACAGCTTGGCCCATTGCTCTTGGCCTACCTTCAAGCTATTCGAACGAAGCCCGTACAGCCTCGGCGCATCATATGATGACATGAATTCGTCAAACTGCCCGTCAAGCAGCCGCTTCATCTGCTCAACGAACACCGTCGGCAAGTCGTATTTCATCTTTCCGTCCTCCTGCTAGTCAGAACAAAAACCGGGCTGACCGCTAGGTCGCCCGGCCTTCCTCTCTATTGCTGCGCGCCTCGTTTGGCTTTTACAATCGACTGCTCAAGCTCATCCGACAGCTGCTTTAACCCGAACACATCCTCCTGCTCCCACAGCTCATTGAACTTAAGCTGAAACTGTGCAGCTTCACGGAACCGGTGGTAAAAGTATAGATGCTGAATGCCTGTCAACACGCGGGAAACGACGTTCGACTTCTCTTCGAAACCGCGCTGGGCATCCAATATTTCCGCTCGAATGCTCGACATCTCCGTATCGAGCAGCGAAGCAGCCTCCGCTGCTTTTTTCAACCGCTGCCGCACGTCCTCTGGCAAGCTTTCTTTATATTTGTAGTTCAAGGAATGCTCGATCGTCGCCCAGAAGTTCATCGCCAGCGTCCGAATTTGAATTTCGGCCAGCACCTTCTTCAGCCCGAGCGCCGTTTGAACCGGATACTCCACAATCATATGATAGCTGCGGTAGCCGCTGTCCTTGAAGTTTGTAATATAATCCTTCTCGTATACGAGCGTCAGGTCCTGACGAGAACGAATAAGTCCCGCTACGCGATGAATATCATCGACGAATTGGCACATAATGCGTATACCCGCAATATCCTCAATCCCATACTCTAGCTTATCCGGCGGCACTTGAAGCCGTTTGGCCTTCTCCATCACGCTGGATATTTTTTTGACACGGCCGGTGACGAATTCAATCGGAGCATACGCTTCACGCATTTTGAGTTCCGACCGCATCGTCTTCAGCTTGACCTTTAATTCCTCAACAGCTTGCTCATAGGGCTGCAAAAATAAATTCCAATCTCTTCCGTCCATCCGGCCGCCTCCTGTTCCGATTAGTGATGGCTGGAGCCTACCGCTTCCTTCACGCTTCGATATCCGTCCCGTCTAAGCCGTTCCTTCAATCCGTCGGTCAGTTCACGGAACACCTCGGGTCCTTTATAAATAAGCGCAGTGTAGATTTCGACTAAACTCGCACCTGCGCGAATTTTATCGTATGCGTCATCCGCTGTAAAAATGCCTCCGGAGCCAATAATAGGCAGCTTCCCGCCCGTTTGGCGATAAATAGCCGAGATTACCTCCGTCGAACGGTCACGCAGCGGCTTGCCGCTCATGCCGCCCATCTCTCGGGCGTTCGCGTGGGTCAGCCCTTCGCGCGAGAGTGTCGTGTTCGTCGCAATGATGCCAGCAATGCCGCTGGACGCGATCGTATCCACGGTATATGCCAGCTGCTCATCGGTCATATCCGGCGCAATTTTGACCAGCGCAGGCTTCACCTGCTGTCCGCGCTTCGCAGCTTGTGCAGCCATCTCCTCCGTAACCGTCGCAAGCAGAAGACGCAGCTCATCGCCATGCTGGAGCGCCCGCAGGTCCGGCGTGTTCGGTGAGCTGATATTAACGACGAAGAAATCGCCGTGATCGTACAAGGTTTGAATGCAGCTGCGGTAATCTTCGTGAGCCAGCTCATTCGGCGTTGTCTTGTTCTTGCCAATGTTGACCGCCAAAGGCACCGTACGCTTGCGGCGCTTGCTCAGCTTGTCCGCCATCGCTTGCGCGCCTTCATTGTTAAAGCCCATGCGATTAATGAGCGCTTCGTCAGGCGGAAGCCTGAACAGGCGCGGCAGGTCGTTGCCCGCTTGTCCCTTCGGCGTTACGGTCCCTACCTCCATGAAAGCAAGGCCTACGCTCGAGAAGCTGTCCGTTGCCGCTCCATTCTTATCGAGCCCCGCAGCCAGTCCAACCGGGTGGGCGAATGACATGCCCAGCAAATCGATCGCCAGCTCAGGAGCGGCGCCTACACCGTACAGCGAGCGAAGCATCGCAGTTGCGCCTGGAATGCGCCCAGCGGCTGATAGCCCTCCGATTGTGAGGTGATGGGCTCGCTCCGCATCCAATTTGAACATCAACGGTTTGAGCATTTTCGTATACAGCAAAGGTGTTCACTCCGTTCTCTATAGTACATACACGTTAATTCTCTACCCTTCAGTGTAGCCGTTTCTAGAGGAAAAGAAAAGAGCCGTCCCTTCCAGAACCGGCTCATCTATGCTTATCATCGAGATTGCCAGCGAGATAGTCCTTATTGCAGCGTTTCACGTAAACGGTTACAATACAGATATTCGCAGTTTCCTACTTCCCCATAGAAAGGGTGATCGCCATGAGCGCACCGAAACGTAAAGCGCCTACGATGAAAGCCAAGCAGGTCGAGACGGTAAACAAACGGGCTCTAGTTTGGATTGGTTCTATTGTAGGCATTATTATTGTCGGCATGGCCCTTCTGCTAATTCTTACATAATCATGCGTTAATCCAACCATGCATACACACCGCGGGGGTTCGTCTCGTCCTGCTTCGGATCCAGCCGGAATCGGCTGTCAGGTACCGAAACATCGTCGGGCAGCCCTCCTTTTTGTATTGTCACACGCGTGCCTAGCGGCACTAGATCATAAAGCTCCTCGACATCCTCCCGGCTCATCCGTATGCATCCGAGCGACTCGTCGCCTCCCAAGCTCTGCGGCTCATCCGTCCCGTGAATCGCATAACGCGTATTCGACAATGTCATGCCCCGGCTGCCGAATGGCCCATCTGACCTTCCGTTCGGGTTCTCAACCTTTTCACTAATGTTGAATTCGCCCTCCGGCGTTCTCCCGCCCCCGAGACCAATCTTGTACGATCTTACGAGCACATCTCCGCTTACAACTGCAAGCCGATGCACACTTTTGTCCACGATAATGCGAAGCGGCTCATTCGACAGAGACAGCTTCGACTGATCGCCGCTGCTCGTTCCTTGCCCGTTCTTCGAGCCGTTCCCTTGGCCCTGCGAGGCTCCCGTTCCTCCGCCAGCTCCTTGCTTCCCATCGCTGCCGGATTGTTTCTGCTCGTCCTTCGCATCCTCCAACACTTGGTTAAACATCGCTTTCATTAACGGCGTATCCCCTGAGATCATGTTGTTAGGGTAAGGCTTCGTGAGGTCGTCAAGCGAAGAAGGCCAACGACCCGACCGCGCAAAATAGTGCCGAATTCCGCTGCCAAGCGTCCAGCGCTGCTCCTGCTCTTGGCTCCATTCGGCATACGCCGCATAAGCGCTCGTTGCATCCGCAGGTTCGCAATCGCATAAGCGCGACTCGTACCAGCTCATTTTGACTACGCCCCCGGCAGGCAGCCGTTGCACGGCAAATAATAGCGCGGTATTTCCATTCCAGTTACGCCAGCCGTCCAGTGGCTGCAGCCGCGCAGTTATGCCCAGTGCTGCCCGCCGCTCGCCAACCGATAGCTGATGCATAGCTTCGCCCAGCTCCCCCGCTTCCTTCGATTGTACGAATACGACGCCTACTGCTGCTGCGTCCATCGGGCGAGCATGCGGCTCTTGGCTGTCCTCATCCGAGAATTTCCCTATCGGCCACGCAACGACAAGAAACAGCAACAGCGCCGCAACGGTTGCGGTGCGATACCATAATCGACGAATGCGAGCCTTGCGAAGCCACGCTATCGCATGTGCCGCCTGCGCTTGGATTTGAGCCTGCGCTTCATCTACGGGGTTCAGCCTCTGCTCGAACGCCTCATAGACATGTCCAGCCTGCATAAAACAGTAATTCGCTTTTGCTGCTTTGCCTTGGTCCTCGTATTGCTTGCCAAGCAAATACCATGCCATTTGATTATCGGGATGCTTCTTTACATATTGCTTCAAATGCTCCGCATGCCGGATCGGCTCCATACATGGCTCACCTCCATAACACATCACGCATGTTCGTTATCCTTTATATCGGATCGTAATGGGCAAACGATGATTCCTGCGGGCAAGCTGGACATATAAAAAAGCCCTGTCCGCGTAACGGACAAGGCTTGAGGTGTCAGTATGCAATTAAGCGTTGAACGGCTCATCAGCAATCTTGATGGAATCTGTCGGGCAGCCGTCAGCTGCATCTTGCAGGTCGTCGAACAGGTCTTCCGGAATTTCTTTGGTACCCGTGTTGCCGTCTGCTTGATAAATCGTCTCCGCGAGACCTTCATCGTCGTAATCATAGATGTCAGGAGCAGTAGCTCCGCATGCGCCACATGCGATGCACGTATCTTTATCTACCCAAGTAAATTTCCCCATGATAAACCCTCCTATATAAATTGCAGTAAACTAGCATTATATGATAATGCATGATGTATGTGCGAATTCAAAAGAATTCTTTACTCATCACTATATATCATATGCTCGTCAGTTTGCAAGGATGTCCCTCTAATTCGTTTATTCCGAATTAAGGCAGATGGATCGTCTCCAATCATCCCGGCTGTCAGCACGGCGCTCTCTCCAAACCTGTCGCGAAGCGCGTCCATCGCGCGCGTCAACGCCTCCTTGCGCGGCTGCTCCTCATAATTGAAAAGATCCAGCTGCACCGCTGTGTCCACCTTCCGCGACAGCTGCTGCAGCGTAACGCCTAGCAGCCGTACCGGCTCATGCTCAATCCAGTTCGCATCGAATAGCCGGCATGCTTCTCTATAGAAGATATCCGCCGTCTCGGTCGGCACCTCCAAGGTCGAGGAACGTTGAATCGTCGTCATATCCGGCCTGCGGATCGTAACTTGGACGACCTTCGCCATCATTTGCTGCCGACGAAGCCGCCGGCCTGTCTGGTCTGCCAGATTCAGCAGCACGCGATGCGCATCCTCCCGCTTCGTCAGGTCGGCAGGCAGCGTTGTCGTATGGCCGATCGACTTATTCCGCTCCCGCCCCTCCTTCACCGGAGAATCGTCATGACCGTGCGCAGCCGCCTTCATCCAATGCCCATAAACGCCGAATTGGCGAACGAGCAAGGATTCCTCTGTCGCAGCCAATTGGCCGATCGTCATAATGTTCAGCTTGCGAAGCTTGTCCGCCGTCTTCCGGCCGATGCCGAACAACGTATCGCACGGCTTATTCCACAATAGGGCAGGCACATCGCGGATTCGGAGCACCGTGAGCCCATTCGGCTTTTGCATGTCGGATGCCATCTTCGCCAGCAGTTTGTTGGGCGCTACGCCTACTGAACATGGGAGCGACCATTCCGTTCGGATGCGTTGCTGAATCTCATGGGCGATATCGAGCGGAGAACCGAATTGTTTCGACCCTGTAATATCCAAATAACACTCGTCTATCGACGTCGCTTCAACGAGTGGCGTATATTGGTTCGCAATCGCCATAAAACCGCGCGAGTACTGCCGATACAATTCAAAATCAGGGCGAATGAGCATCAACTCCGGACAAAGCCGCATCGCCTGCTTTACCGTCATGCCCGTACGTACCCCTTTACGCCTGGCAGCATAGGAGCAAGTAACGATAATGCCTTTGCGCAGCTCGACGCTGCCCGCCACAGCCGTCGGCTGACCGGCATATTGATGCGGATCCTCTGCCTCATGCACCGAGCAATAGAAAGCATTCATATCCAAGTGTAGGATGACCCGGCCCTTTGCCGGATAATACCGATCATTTTGTTCCAATTTATCGCCTCTTTTGCGCATTACACCTTGATTTCCCGTCCATTACCTATCCTCTCCAGAATACCCTCTTCATCTTCAGGGGGTCAACGGGAACATAACCTAAAAAAAATAGCGCTTCCTCTCTACTTTCCGTTGCACAAGTGTTATAATAGGAAATTATGACTTGAGAAAGAACGTTTTTCGGAACGGAAACTGAAGGAGGGACGTCCCGGCCATGACGAATGTCATCTCGATTTTTGACACTACGCTGCGCGACGGCACACAAGGTGAAGGGATTAGCCTGTCGGCGGAAGACAAACTTAAAATTGCTCTGAAACTTGACGCATTGGGCGTTCATTATATTGAAGGCGGCAATCCCGGAAGCAACGGCAAAGATATTGAATTTTTCCAACGCGCCAAATCAATCGGATTGAATGCTAAGCTTACCGCATTTGGCAGCACTCGCCGCAAAAACAGCATCGCAGAGCATGACTCCAGCCTCGTGCGTATCGTGGAATCTGGCGTGCCTGCTGCGACGCTCGTCGGCAAATCGTGGGATTTCCACGTTCACACCGCGCTGCAAACAACGCTGGAAGAGAATATCGCGATGATCTATGATTCCATCGCTTTCTTGAAGCATAACGGAATCGAAGCGATGTTCGACGCCGAGCATTTCTTCGACGGCTACAAGAACAATCCGGAATACGCATTGTCCGTGTTAAAACGCGCCCAAGAGGCTGGTGCGGATTGGCTCGTCCTATGTGATACGAACGGCGGCACTTTGCCTGGCGAGATCCATGAGATCGTTTCCAGAATCCGTTCGGAATTAAGCACGCCAATCGGCATTCACACTCATAATGATTGCGAGTTGGCTGTTGCGAACGCTCTGGCAGCTATTCAGGCAGGCGCACGACAGGTGCAGGGCACGATTAACGGCTATGGCGAACGATGCGGCAACGCGAACCTGTGCTCCATCATTCCAAACCTGCAGCTAAAAATGGGCTATTCTTGCGTGAGCACGCAGCAGCTCCAAGCATTAACGGGCACTGCTCGTTATGTGAGCGAAATCGCAAACGTCCACATGCCTGTTGGACAACCTTATGTGGGCAATGCAGCATTCGCGCATAAGGGCGGCATCCATGTATCGGCTATTATGAAGGATTCCAAAACATACGAGCATATTGTGCCTGAGCTTGTCGGCAATAAGCAGCGCATTCTCGTGTCTGAGCTTGCAGGACAAAGCAATATCATCTCCAAAGCGCAAGAGCTCGGACTGGACGTCAATGCAAACACCGAGAAGACGAAGGACATAATGAACCGGATCAAGGATCTCGAGCATCAAGGCTATCAATTCGAAGGCGCAGATGCATCGCTTGAGCTGCTGCTTCGCGAAGCTTATGGCCAGACGACCGAATTGTTCAAAGTCGAATCGTTCAAGATGCTCGTCGATAAATCGAACGGCCACATGCTGTCCGAAGCCATTGTCAAGCTCACGGTTGACGATCAGACCGTATACACGGCTGCCGAAGGCAATGGACCGGTTAATGCGATGGACAACGCCCTTCGCAAAGCGCTCGTTCAGTTCTATCCAGAGATTAACAATATCCACTTATCCGACTACAAAGTGCGTGTTATCGACGAGAAAGACGCTACCGCTGCCAAAGTGCGCGTGCTTATTGAATCGTCTAATTTCGAGAACACGTGGAGTACCGTCGGCGTTTCCAGCAACGTCATCGAAGCAAGCTGGGAAGCGCTCGTCGACAGCATTCGTTATGCACTGCTTGGCATGTCGAAGATCGAATCGGTCGGTTATGAATCGCATGAGCGTCTCGGCCTTGTGAATCACTAATCGCTTGAATCAAAAAAGGCTGCACGCGTCTTCTAGACGGTGCAGCCTTTTATGATGAGAAGGCCGTCAGCCCAATTAGCCGTGATTCCGGTCTCCGCCGTACGTTTTTACAATCCGTTCAATATCAGCCAATGTGACAACCCCGTTAATTCGCTCTAGTATTTTCCCGTTGCGGTCAAGCACGAAAGAGGTAGGAAATTCGTTCACCTTATATTGATTCGTCGCATCCCCCTTACGGTCCAGGACAATGGGAAAGGTCAGCTTCTGCTCGACTACAAAATTTCTAGCGTCCCGCTCGCGATCATTCTTCGTCGAGTTTATGCCTAGAAACGACATCTGGTCACCATATTTCTCAAAAGCCTCTTGCAGCTCCGGCGCCTCCAGCTCACATGGACCGCACCAAGCTGCCCAAAAATTAACGAAACGCAGCTGCTGGCCGATACCGCCCACCTGAACGTTGACGCCCTTCAAGTCCGGCAGCTCCACCACTGGCGCATCGAATCCCGCCTTCGGCTTTATCTCGGCGGATGTTGATGCCGATTCGTCTTTATTTTGCGTATACTGCGTAACCATTACGACAACAAGCGCCGCAACAACAAGCGCAACGAATATCATTTTCCGATTCATTCTACCGTCCATTCCTTCCCTGACAATGCTTCCTTCATGTTACCACGCAGGCGCGACAGTGCTCAAGCGATCAGCCAAACGAACCTGCTCCTTCGCCCCGCAGTTTCATCAATATGACACATTCCGCTTATCCTCTAGTGTATCCGGTATGGAAAGTGCGTTATACTGGAATTCGTTACTCATTACGAGTGGTCAGGAGACTAGACGATGCGCAACTCTTCACCAGATGTATTGATGCTTACCCGCGAAGCTTACAGCAGCTTGCTTGATCACGGCCAGACCTGCTTACCGAACGAGGCATGCGGACTGCTTGTCTATTCGCAACAACCTAGATTGGATAGCTCTCCCGATTCAACGGCAACGCACGCACTCATCGTCGATACGATCGTGCCAATCCCCAATGCGCATCCTCATCCGCTACATGCCTTCGCGTTTGAACCGCAAGCCTGGACAGCCGCCTTATATCGCCTGATGCAAACGAAGCAAACGCTAGTCGGATATTATCACAGCCATCCGACGACGACAGCCATTCCTTCAGCTGCAGATGCCAGCGGACTGCCGATCGGCAGCGATCCCGTCATGCTGATTGTGTCATTCGCTGCAGCAACAGCGGAATTAAATGCATATCGTCACATCTCCTTCTCGCATACTTGGGAGTCCCTAGCCTTAGCGCTCGTCCCGCCAAGTTTGCAGCCTAAATAAACAGCCCAAGAGCTATGCTCCCGGGCTGTTGTTATTTACTTAAATAGGCATACAAGTCATCTAAGGTTACGATGTTGCGCTCTTGAATTTTTTTCAAATAGGCCATCCATAGCTTAGCAGTCATTATGGAATCCTTGAGCGCGTGATGCCGGTCAGCGATTGGGATATTGGCGCTCTCCAGCAGTTCATCCAGACCGTAACCGTCCGGACGCTTCGGCTCCAGCCATTTGGCCACCATCATCGTATCCAGCAATCGATGCGTCAGATTAACCTTGGACGTTCGCCAAAGCGCTGCATTCAAAAACTGTTTGTCATGTCCGCTGCCATGCGCAAGCAGTATGCGCCTTCCGACAAACTCCATAAAATCATGCAGCACCTGCATCAAATCAGGCGCACCTTCCACCATCTCATTCGTAATGCCCGTCAACTGGGTGATATGCATTGGAATTCGGCGTTTTGGGTTGACTAGACTATAGAAGGAAACATCCTCGAATATTTCATCTCCCTTGACGAGCACAGCGCCAAACGAAATGATTTCATCTCCATTGTATGGATAAAACCCTGTCGTTTCGAGATCGAACACGATGATTTCCAGCTCCCGCAGCGGAATATCTAATGTAGATTTTTTACGCTGCTCCTTTGCCATCGATCGAATGAACGCCATCTGCTGAGCATTCTGAGAGCCGAGCATGGATGCGATTGCCGGAGTGATCCCGCCCATTTTATACAGATGCCACATCCGCCCGGCGCCCTTCTGTTCTTTCATCGCCTGTTCCCCTCCGAATTACCTGAACTTGCCTGAGGTATGCTTAAAAACGCGCCGCTGCAGCTTTTTGCCGACTTTGAGGCCGCTCTTCAGTTCTTCGATCCATTCTTTGGACAGCTTGCCGACAGCCAACATTCCATTGTTGGTGTACAAACCATTTTCATGCTTCTCGGTCGTCATCAAACGCAGCCGCAAAAATAATCGAAACGCATTCGTAATCGATTCCGCTTCCTCTGATGAGATCACGCCTGCCGCAAGAAGCGCCTGTATCCGACCGATCGTCTTCGTTTCACGGACCCCTTGCAAAATAGCCATAAGCCGAACAGCGTTCACCATCGGAATATAGGCACCGTATTTCAGGTCCAAACTGCCCGCATCTTCGCCATACTGCTCTTTCAGCAGCTGGCCGAACACGCCGAGCAGCACCTTATGGCGCATCGTATTCTCTAGCATACGGGTCGTGATAATCGGATGATTGCGCACATCATTAAAAAATATATCCTTCAATTGTTCGGACAGCGCATACTCCCCATACACGCAGCGTCCGTCTGCTACGATGAGCAAATAGCGCACCGCTTCCCACGCCGGCTCCTCAAACCACCCATTGATCTGTTCTCGCCATTGGCTTAGCGGCATCCCCCAGGAAGGGTTATCGCTCAATACGTTCCCCTCGCAGCGAGGGAATCCTAGCAATTCCAATTGAATGACAATCTGCTTCGACAATTCGGTAAAATAGCGCCTGCCAGCCTCCGCCTGCTCCAACGATTCGATATCTGCATACACGAGGCCGCTATCTTGATCGCTTGATAGAGTCTGCTCTTGTCTTCCTCCGCTTCCGAACAGCAAATATGCATAAGGCACGGGAGGAGAACCCATCCCCATCCGTGCCAAATGTGCTTCTGCGAGGCTTATTGCGCGTTTAATGATTGCATCATAAGCCTCGTTCAGCTCGTTATAAAACTGTTCGACCGGTAGATCAGACCGTATCGCTTCCATACGATCGTTAACATGATCCCGCAGGCTGCGCAGCGCGCTTTCGTCGACGGCAGATCCGATCGACTTCAAGAGCTGCACCGCTTCCGGATCGCTCATGCCCCGTCCTCTCCCCTCGGTCAATATGCCTGCAATATCCAGCTAAGCTTGAATATTGTTTGCTTTTTTCATTTGCTCTGGGTAACCATACGTACCGTGCTCGCTCAAGTCGAGACCGATAATTTCTTGCTCTTCCGTTACGCGAAGACCCATGACAAGTTTCATGACACCGAGGATAATGAACGAAATGACGAGAACATAAGCACCTGATACGACTACGGATTCGAATTGAACCCACAGCTGATGCCAGCTGCCCGTATCGATCAGTCCGCCTTGGCCTACGCCAACTTTTTCCGCCAGATCCTTCGTAGCGAAAATACCGTTAGCGAGTGTCCCCCATACACCTGCCGCACCGTGAACCGACAGCGCGAAGATTGGATCGTCGATGCGAAGCTTTTCGAACAATTTAGCGCTAAAGAATACAAGCACGCCAGCCACCAAACCGATGACGACTGCTGCCCACGGATCTACGAATGCACAAGATGCCGTGATTGCAACCAAGCCCGCCAGTGCGCCGTTAAGCGTCGTCGTAATGTCTGCTTTACCCGTAATTGCCCACGAGATGAGCAATGCTGCAACCGTACCTGCGCCAGCACCTAACATTGTATTGAATGCTACGAAGCCGAAGAAGCCATCGCCTACACCCAATGCACTGCCCGCATTGAAGCCGAACCAGCCTACCCACAGCAAGAGCACGGATAATGCGCTGAATACTTGGTTATGACCGAGAATTTCATTGGAGGAGCCGTCTTTATTGAATTTGCCGATACGAGGCTTAAGCAGGATCGTAGCTGCCATAGCAGCCAAAGCGCCCGTCAAGTGAACAACCGTCGAGCCTGCATAGTCTTGCGCGCCGTCTTGCGCCAACCAACCGCCGCCCCAAATCCAGTGCGCTACGACCGGGTACACAAAGATGGAGAACAATACCGTGAATACGAGGTAAACGGAAAGCTTAGCACGTTCTGCGAAACCGCCCCAAGCAATGGACAACGAGATTGTTGCGAATGCGAGCTGGAACAGGAAGAACGTCGTGATCGGGTAGCTGTCGCCCTCGCCGCCTGCTACCGTTGGATCGAAGAAGAAGTCGCCCCATCCAATGAATTTCTTCAATCCCGCGCTAATTTCATCGCTACCGTTGAAGATGCCGTAACCGAACGCCCAATAAATTAATGTACAAAGACCAACTGTAAATATCGTTTTGCCGGCAACGTGGCCTGCATTTTTCATTCGAGTTGAACCTGTTTCTAATAGAATGAATCCGCCTTGCATCAAAAGTACCAGTATGAATGACACCAAGATCCATACCGAGTTCAGACCCATATTAAGCATTGCGGTGGATGGTCCTTCATCCGCTGCAAATGCCATTGCCGGGAACAGCATTAGCAATGCCCCTACAGAAAGCAATAATTTCTTGACCACAACGACCACTCCCTTAATGTTATGTTTCCTAACACTACGCGAAAGACTTAATGTCATTATAGTAAGGATCTTCACATTTGACAATACGTTTTTTTCAAAATTGCTTACATCCCGTAACATTCGTAACCCTCCGCATGCCAAATGTTAAGTTTTGTGACAGATTCAAAGGAACTAAGGTGTACAAATGACACCAACTCTTCTTAAAACCAGTCTTTTGTCCACCCCTCTGCCTGTATGGCTTTACTTTCGTAAACTGCAAGATGTTCATGTGGCAGGATTGTTACGTCTTTTTAACGATATCCGCAACAAAAAGCATGACGTTTGACTGTATGGTTCTTTACCCGTTATCATAAAATAAAGAGTGCGAATGCGAGAGAAAGAAGGTGCGAACGTGGTTGAGAAATCGTTATACCGTATAGGTGAACTAGCGAAGAAGGCTAACGTCAGCCCGAGAACAATTGACTACTATACTTCTTTGGGACTAATTGAACCTGAACGTCGTTCCGACAAAAATTACCGCCTATATTGCGACGAAACATTAGTAAGGCTGAAACGTATTGAACAAATGAAGGCGGAGAAATATTCGCTGGATGAAATTAAGCGCGAGCTTCGAGATTGGAATAAGGTAACATCTGAAGAGGAGGTATCGCAAAAGCTCAGTGAACTGCAGCATCAGCTCGTCAAGCTGGAGCGAGAGGTAAAGGAGCTAGAGCCTGTTCTTAATCAATTGAAGCCTAGACAAGCGAATCGTCTCTACACGCGGATCATTCCACAGACCGCCGCCTGCGTCGAAGCGCTCATGCTTCTAATGAACAAAAGCAATCTGATGTAACACCACGTATATATGCGGAGGGATACCCATGATGCTATTTTTCCATCCTATGGATTTCTTGATTCTCATTGCATTCGGCATATCGGTTTGGGCCCAATTTCGCGTGCGTGGCACGTTTAACCGTTGGTCTCAAGTCCATGCGGCCAGCGGGATGACAGGCTACGACGCCGCCCGGCGCATGCTGGATGCTAACGGACTGCACAACATCCCGATCGAGCCGGTACAAGGTTCGCTGTCCGACCACTATGATCCTATTCACCGTGTCGTCCGCTTATCCGAGCCCGTTTATTATGAAAGCTCGATTTCAGCCATCTCAGTAGCATGCCATGAAGTCGGCCATGCGATTCAGCACGCGAACCATTACCCAATGCTCGAGCTTCGGCACCGGATCTTCCCAGTCGTCAACTTTGCATCCGGCTTCGCCCCGTTCTTGCTGCTGGCAGGCTTCTTATTCCATTGGACAGGATTGATCGGCGTCGGCATTATCTTCTTCTCAGTCGCGGTAGCTTTCCAGCTTATTACGCTACCCGTCGAGTTTAATGCCAGCAACAGAGCACGGGATCTCATGGTCTCGGAAGGCTTCATTCGCAATGACGAGGAACGAGGAGTCGCCAAGGTGTTGAATGCCGCTGCCTTAACTTACGTAGCAGCAGCGCTCATTTCGTTATTGGAGCTCATTAAATATATTATGATCTACACCTCGTCCAATAACGACGATTAATGGATTACTTGATCCTAGAACAACAATAACCCTCCGGAATGATTTCCGGAGGGTTATTGTTTCATTAATGATTGTCTTGAAGCGTGTTATTGAAATAATCGATCAAGAAGGCTTGGAACACTTTAGCTACCAAAGGCAGCTTCTCATTGCTTCGGCGAATCAATCCGATCGTACGTGTGACACTCGGCGTTCGTATCCTCACTTTAGCTGGCTGTAGAGGGCCTGTTTGGCGCAATGCCATGTCAGGAAGCAGACTCACACCCATACCCGCCGCAACGAGGCCGCGAATCGTATCTGTCTCTTCCCCTTCAAACCCTACCTTAGGCACAAATCCCGCCTCTAAGCATGCTTCCCATACAATCGGACGCAAGGAGTACCCTTCGCTGAACATCACGAACGTCTCGTCCTTCAGCTCCGCAAGATCGATTTCCTCTTTGCCTGCAAGCGGGTGGCTGGGCGGAAGAATTGCTAGTAGATGCTCCGTCAGCAGCACCTCGCCGCATACCGACTGATGATCATCCGGGAAAGGAGAGATAAACGCCAAATCAATGTCCCCTTGCACCATATCCCGCAGCAGCGTCGGGAACATGCCCTGCTTGAATCGAAACTTCACCTTTGGATGCTGTTTGCGGAAAGCAGCAACCACCTGCGGCACAAGCGACATCCCCAGACTATGCGGGAAACCTAATCGAATCTCTCCACGCTCTGGATCCATAAACTCATGGATTTCAATTACCGCTTTCTCCAGGTCGCTGAGAATTACCTCCGCGCGCTTCAAGAAGAGCTGCCCTGCAGGGGTAAGCTGCAGATTTCGGCCCTTTTGCAAAAACAGCTTTACCCCAAGCTCCTCTTCCAATTGGTGGATTTGTCGGCTGACGGCCGACTGCGCGACATGCAGCTCTTCCGCTGCTTGCGTAACGTGTTCTTTCTTAGCTACTTTCACGAAGTAGTGAAGCTGGCGTAGTTCCATGTTTAGTCGTGAATTCTCTCCTTCCATTATTCTGCACGCAAAGCTTGCGCCTTATCGACGCAGCTGCTTCCGTTCGAACCATCCATACAGGACAAAACCTGCAATTCCGCCCCCGACATGCGCCCAAATATTGATTGTAGGCACCAAGAACGAGTAGATCAAACCAAAGATCAGAATGCTGTAAACCGTTTTGCGCGAGCCCTCATCGAGCCTATGCTTGCCGAACACACTCAAGAACAGGAAGGCGCCATACACGCCGTAAATCGCTCCTGACGCTCCGACAGACAGCACCTCGCCGTGATGAAACAGCGCGCTAAACAAATTCCCGACGACGCCCGTTACAATAAAAAACAAGCCGTAACGCACGTGTCCAAGCAACCGTTCCAGCGGCGGAGCAAATATGATCAAAGAGATCAAATTATAAAACAGATGCATGAACCCCGCATGCAAAAAAATAGCTGTCACATAGCGCCAAGGCTCATCAAGCCCGAACGGATCATCCTCCGTTTGAAGAAACGCACCGAACCGATACAAGGTATATCCATCTTCAGAGCCGCCATTGAGCATCGTAATGATAAACATCACAATATTAATAGCGACAATGAGCGCTGTGACTGGATACATACGCAAATAACCACGGAAGGTTTCATAACGTAAAAATATCATTCAATATCCCCTTTGGCGCGAATTGGACAAGCCGGAATCAAAAGGATTATAATGATTGGTGGTATCCACCATTTTCCCTAAGGAGGACGTTTTCATATGACACAAGAACGCAACGGCGTTGCCGCATTTAAAGGTAATCCAATCACACTCGTTGGTCCTGCTCTCCAAGTTGGCGATCAAGCGCCAGACTTCCAACTGAACAAAAACCTGCTTGAAGTAGTTTCCCTTAAGGACTATGCCGGCAAAATCAAGCTTATCAGTGTCGTTCCTTCGATTGATACTGGGGTATGCGATGCGCAGACTCGCCGTTTCAATGAAGAAGCAAGCAGCTTGGGCGAGAATGTTGTTATCCTCACCATTAGCGTAGATACGCCATTCGCTCAAGCACGCTGGTGCGGAGCTGCAGGCGTCGATCGTGTCGTCCTGCTGTCCGACTTCAAAGCGCACAGCTTCGGCGAAGCTTACGGCGTATACATCAAAGAGTTCGGCTTGGATATGCGTTCGATCTTCGTCCTCGACAGCAACGACAAAGTGCAATACGTTGAGTACCTGAGCGAGATGACGGAGCACCCGAACTACGAGCAAGCGATTGCTGCGGTTAAAGCGCTTCTATAATTAGCTTATCGCATAAACAAAGCGAGTGAAGGAGCTTCCTTCCTCGCTTTTTATTTGGATCGATATGACCGTAAATGGCTGTTAGCTGTTCGTTGTCTTGTAGGAAGACAGCTTCTTGTCCAAAATCCGGTATAAATCGACTATTACGCGGTAGTTAGAGCCTAGGTCCCCAAGCGAACCACGTGATGCAGAATAGATATCAACCGCGCTATTAAGCGGGTTAATCCCGATGACGGATACGGTAATATCCATCGTACGTCCTGTCATCGTACGCTTCTCCAGGACAATCTCCCCTACAGAAGGCACTTCATGAATGATCTTATACCCTTGGATTTTCTTAAGTGTAGATATTACCTCGTCCCAAGCTTTTTCCTTAGACAGCTTGTAATAATGGGATTTCAACAACGGATCCTTTGCCTTGTCCCCTGTTTGTTCATGACTGCGCAGCAATCCGATCAAGGTCCGCTTCAACAACTAGATCTCCCCCTCCGACTTCTATAAACACTAATCACTATCATACCATGATTATACCTCATCCGACAATTTTAACCCGTCCTATGCAAAAATCCCGGTCCAAGTAGGACCGGGATTGTTTGATTGCAGAAACCCGCGAATGCCGTCCGACTCACATGTTTCTGAACCCGCTCTCGCAGGTGGGGGTCCGCAGGAATGGGTTTGAGATCCCTACATGAGGGCATGTCAGCTGCATTCCGATATAGGTCTCCCGTGAAACAGCCATTGGTTCAAAACAACGAAGAGCCGTTACGTACATCGCAGGATGTATCGTTATTATAGACCGTTCTTCATCAAAAGTAAACGTACAGCCATACGTTATTTTTTACCGGTCACGATATCCGAAGTCTCGTCTTCTGATTCGTCATTCGATGCTTGTTCAGCCTCGGCAGCTGCCAGCTTCTCGGCCTGCGCCTGCATCTTTTGATAAATCAGATTAAAGTTCCAATACGATAAAAACGCGATTACGCTGCCCGTAAAGAACGGGAACAGGAACGTGAATTTCCAGCTGGCCATCAGCACCACAATCGCCATCGCAAGCGTGCCAATGGAACGGAATGGACGACCAATTGTAATTAACACGGCATTTTTAAGGAGCTGGAACGTCTTCATATGATAATGGACCAGCATCGAGAAGAAGTTAAACAACGAAACGATAAGAATAAACAAAAAGCCGATGAAAAGGAAGGAAATGAGCTGCATGCTCGGCTCCGAACGATATACCGTCAAGTCAACAACCATTATCGCAAAGAGCACTGCGTACAAAAGTCCGCCCAGCATGCTTTGCAGGAAGTTTTCCTTGTACCCGCGGAAGAAGGTTTTAAACAATGGGACGTCAACCTCACCCATCACCCACTTGCGAGCAACCGTGAACATCGCAGCAGTCGCCGGGAAGAGCGTAAATGGCGAAACCGCAATTGCTACATACAGCATGCCGATCGTAGAGCCCTGCTCTGACGTTGGCAAAAACAATGCCGAAAATACGAAGAACCAGAACGGTATCGAACATATTGCCCACAGCACGTTTGTAACCGAAAGACGCATGATCCACTCAGAGATTTTGTAGAATCCCCCCATGATGCCTCTCATTTCCATGTGATTTCCTCCAGTATCGCTGTATCAGCCTGTCCAGCAATAGCGAAAGCGGTGCCATTTACCAACAGCCTGATAGAGCATCATGTATGGGTATAATAAGAAACCGGGGGCCGGCTACGCCAGCGGCGCAGCTCGTTCCCCCGGTCAGAGTCACTTATTTGTTTACGAAGTCCTCGGACGACGAATATTTGCGACGGGAATCGCCGCCACGATCCGAACGACCTTCGCTGGAACGGTTCTCGCTTGGACGGCTGTCGCTGCGGCCTTTGTAGCCTTCGCCGCGATTATTGTTATAACCGCCGCGTCCGCTGCCGTATCCACCGCGATTGCCTTCACTGCTACGGTTGCTGCTGCCGCCGCGGTATCCGCCGCCGCCGCCGCCATTGCCGCCGCTTCCACCGCTACGTCCGCCACCATACGAGGAGCCCGTATAACGACGACCGCTCGTACGCACGTCAGGACGACGCTTCTTCGCACGAATCGGATCTTCCGGAGTCAGCTCAATGTTGACATCCTTCTTCTCGCCTGTCAGAAGCTTGATTGCTGCTGCAAGGAGATTAACGGAATCATATTGCTCCAGCAAGTGGATCGCGATTCCTTTGTATTCTTGGTTGCCTTCGTTTTGCACAATATCGATCAGGCGTTCTGCCGTTACGCGTTGCTTTCCTTCGATTGCTTCTGCAATGCTAGGAAGCGGTTTACGCGTAATTTTGTGGCGGGTAACCTTTTCGATGAAGTGCAGGTGATCCGTCTCGCGAGGCGTTACGAACGACCAAGCCGTACCTTCTTTACCAGCACGACCCGTACGGCCGATACGGTGAACGTAGCTCTCTGGATCTTGCGGCAAGTCAAAGTTGATTACGTGCGTTACGCCGGAAACGTCCAAGCCGCGTGCAGCTACGTCCGTTGCAACGAGAACATCAATGCTGCCGTCACGGAATTTACGCATCACGTTGTCACGTTGGTTCTGCGACAGGTCGCCATGCAGGCCGTCTGCAGAGTATCCGCGTTTTTGGAGCGCTTCGCTCAGCTCGTCAACCCGGCGCTTCGTACGACCGAAAATAATAGCGAGCTCTGGCGATTCCATGTCGATCAAACGGCTAAGCGCTTCGAACTTCTGACGCTCATGCACTTCGATATACGCTTGATCAATCAGCGGAGCGCTAACTTGCTTAGGGATAACCGAAACATGTTCCGGATTATTGAGGAACGTTTGAGCAAGACGTTGAATGTTCGGAGGCATTGTAGCCGAGAACAGCATCGTCTGGCGCTCAGCAGGCACCATGCTAAGAATCGAAGTAATATCTTCCATGAAGCCCATGTCCAGCATTTCATCCGCTTCGTCCAGGATTACGGTCTGAACATCAGCAAGCTTGATCGTTTTACGGTTGATATGGTCGAGCAAACGACCAGGCGTACCGATAATGATCTGTGGGTGTTTCTTCAATGCGCGAATCTGACGGCCAATTTCTTGACCTCCGTAAATTGGCAAGGAACGGAGACCCTTGTAACGCGTCAATTTCCCAATCTCTTCGGCTACCTGAATCGCAAGTTCACGCGTCGGCGTCATAATGAGCGCGACGATACGATCTTCGGTTACCGGGATTTTGTTAATAAGTGGAATACCAAACGCAGCAGTTTTACCTGTACCTGTTTGCGCTTGGCCGATAAGGTCGCTGCCGGTCAACGCAATAGGAATCGATTTGGACTGGATTGGGGTTGCTTCCTCAAATCCAAGCTCCGTAATGGCCTGAAGCACTTTGGGCTCCAGTCCGAATTCAGCAAATGTTTTCAAACTTCTTCATACTCCTTCTATCTTCAGCCTACTTAAAAATATCCAGTTCATTATAACACATCTTGAACGTTGAATACCAGCAAGCGAAGCGCAGAAGCATTAGCGAAAGCCTTTTAAATATTGCCCTGCTCGATTAGTCACGAATCAAGATTGGCGTAATGGCGGGCTCTAACGCGGGTCGCTCGACTTGAAATCCAAGCTGCTTGGAGACAAAAATTAGCGGAATTTGAAGCCGATTCTTAATCAGCTTTATCGGTGATTGCGCTTCCATTTTCCGCTCATCGCGCGCAGCATCCGATTTTCCCATCGTCATCTTAAGCACGTTACTGCCTTTCGAAACAGTTAACGTCTTTGTTTGAACATCCCATTCCAAATTAGCTTTCAATGCCACGCTCGCTTCCTTAGCCGGTACGAATATGTCCCCATCAGCAGCTATTCTCGTCGAAAATAGTACGTCCTTCCCATTCACCTGAACAGGAACCGCTCGCACTTTGCCGTCTTCCATTATCACGTAGGTTCGAACCTGGCTTTCGAGCAGCTCATTCATCGAGTCGACATTCTGATCGGTTATGCGATAAGCGGAATCATTCCGTCCCACCGCTTCAGCAATCGCTGAATTTACCTCCTCCCGGTGATGAGATAAATCCTTATACTGATCCAAATCGAACGTCCATCGACTCTCGCCTTGAAAATCGTAGACCCAAGCATTAGGCAGCTTACTCAACTGCTCGAACATCCACTTCCGCATGTAGATTTGGTTTTCAAACCTGACCGGATTTGTTTCCTGCCAGACGACATGCCGCAATATCGAATAAGGAGGGTAATAAAAGCGAAACTGGACTTCGGGATGAGCTTTGACCACGGACAGCACGTATTTGACGAAAGCCTGCTGCACATCCGCGAGAGGAGCTTCATTCGTGCCATAGTACGCTTCCTGCTGCCGCGCCTTACGGTAATCAGCCAGAACCTCTTTACGGTCGAAAGTCACCCAGCGGTTCCAGTTGTCCAATCGCTCCAGATCCCCTCCTTCTCCCTTCACGACTAGCTTCATAATGCCATGTCCAAGCTGCTCATACGGCGTGATGCTAAACCAATATTTATAATCGTTCCAGTAGCTGTCGTCGTACATATACGATGGGAAACGATCCTCCGCCTCGTCTTGCCCTATCCGCAGAGCAAAATAATCGATGCCCCACAGCACCGTTTTGACTTGGTCTGTCGCTAATGCCAGATTCGCCGTGTCATATTGTTCCGGAATCGTAGAACCGCGAATCGACAGTTTCATCGCCTTACCGCCAAGAGCTTGGCCGACGATGGATGGCAAAAAATTTTCAGTCATCGAAGTACCCAGAATAATCGTATCGTAATCATAATGACGAGCGAGCCCCGCGTTCTGGTAACGTTCCTCTGAGGAGTACACAGGCGGATACCATGATTTATGGTAAAGCTGCAGCGGATCAATTGCCCATGAGAGGAGTACCGCGAGTGCTCCGAACACTACTGCGAACGCGCCAGCAGCGGCAACCATTCGTTTGGCCGTTTTCCTTGCGGCATGCCGACGAAGGCGAGCCGGCGCTTGCTGAGAACCCGCCGTCGAGCGGGTCTTCTGTGAGGCAGGCATATGGGTAGACAAGACCGAAGCACCTCCTAATAACCAATCATCTTCTAGAAATTGAAATACAGGAATGTCGAAATCTTGTTGAAATACATCAATGAAAAGACGAATAAGCACCCAATCGCTGCTGCTGTACGCCAATTGGGCTGCATCGTCTGCTCACGCTCTTTCGTATTGCGCATGAACAAAACGACTGGGAGCAGCAGCGCAATCCAGATCATAGCAGGCCCGATCGCTTCTAGACCAGATATCGACAGGCCTGCTACTCCCGTCATTCCTCTAATAATCCGAAAAGCTTCGTTCCACGAATCCGCTCGGAAGAACACCCACGTTAAATTAATAAATTGAAAAGTAATCAGCCAAGCGAGCCAACGAGGCATAACGACGCCGAAGCGCGACCACAGCCGATGGATGATTTGTCCGGCGCCATGCAGGAATCCCCACATCAAAAACGTCCAGCCAGCGCCATGCCATAACCCGCCGAGCAGGAAGGTAATCATAAGATTAACGAGCATTCGCGACTCGCCTTTGCGATTCCCACCTAACGGGATATAAATATAATCGCGCAAAAACCGGCTAAGCGTCATATGCCAGCGCCGCCAGAAATCTTGGATATTGCGCGCTTTATAGGGCGAGTTGAAGTTCTGAGGAAGCCGAATATTAAACAGCAGCGCAAGTCCGATGGCCATATCGGTATATCCGCTAAAATCAAAATAAAGCTGGAGCGTGTACGACAACGATGCCACCCAGCTCTCAAGAAACAGACGAGCATGCGCAAAGCCGTCATTCGCGTATGGCGCCAGGGTATCGGCGATTACGACTTTTTTGATTAAGCCTAACGTAAATAAGTACAAGCCTGCTGCTGCGTTGCGCCAATCCCACAGCTTGCTGCGCAAGCGATCGAACTGAGGCATCATTTCGCTATGGTGAAGAATGGGGCCTGCGATCAAATGAGGAAAAAACGTAACAAACAGCGTATACTGCACAACATTTGCTTCTCGCGCCTTCTCTTTATATACATCGACCAAATAAGCGATCTGCGTGAAGGTGAAAAAGCTTATGCCTAGCGGCAATACGAGATGAAGCATCGGCATTGGCCTGCCTGTTGCAGCCGATACATTTTCCAAGAAAAAATTGGCGTATTTATAGTAGCCGAGCAGCAGCAAATTTGCGCTTATTCCCGCTATCAGCACCCATTTCCGTTTTCGCCCCTGAATTCGAGGCCCTTCGCTGCTTGCTGCACGCGCTCCAAGAATTCGCCCAATTGAATAGTTAAACCCAATCGATGCGACAATAAGCGGTATATAGCGATAATCCCACCAGCCGTAAAAGAAAATCGAAGCAAACGCCAGCCAGCATTTGGCGGCGAGCAGCCACCGCTGCCGCGTTAAGGCGAAGTAGACCATCACCGTGATGGGCAAATACACAAAGATGAACGGGTACGAGTTGAACAGCATCTGGTCAATCCTCCTCCATGTTCTTCCTTGAACACTATTCGATAAACATGCTTAATTATCCTGTTTCTCTGCATAATCCTGACACGATCATTCGACGAACGGAGGCTCAGGTTTTCGATGGCATTCTATGCACGCAAGACGGCACGGCAAGTCTATACGATCTTGTTCACGCTAGCCGGGGCTATTCTGGTTGCAATCGGATTCAATATGCTCCTGATCCCGCATCAATTGCTTAGCGGCGGCATTGCCGGCATTTCGATGATGATCGGTTATATTACAGGCGGAACGATAAGCTGGCTATATCTGGCCCTTAACATTCCGGTGTTGATCTGGGGATGGATCTCGCTTGGAAGGCGATTCGTTATCCTTAGCGTCTTTTCCGTTGTGGTAACAACGTTAGCCCTGCAGTTCATTCCCGTCCGACAAATCGCTAATGACATCCTGCTGGCGTCCGTGTTCGGCGGGTTGTTGATCGGTTTCGGCAGCGGTCTGGCGCTGCGGCATGGCGGATCGTCCGGCGGCTTTGACATCATCGCCTCGATCATCTCGCGCAAGCGGGATGTTCCGGTCGGCATGTTTATTTTTCTGCTGAACGGCGTTGTCATCGGCGCGCTCGTTTTATTCACGCGAGATCCGGATATCGCGCTCTACTCGCTCCTATCGATTTTTACGGCTGGCAAAGTGGTCGACTTGGTGCATATCCGTTATGTAAAAGTGACCGCCTTTATTGTGACGAGAGAGACGGACAAAATGCTTCGCAAATTGCTGGAAAATAAACGGGGCATTACCGTTATTCGTACGAGAGGCGCCTTCACCTCCCACGAGCAGGATATGCTAATGACCGTAACGACTCGCTACGAGCTGGCTGAGCTTCGCAAAACCGTTCTAACGATCGATCCCAAAGCATTCGTCAACATTGTCGAAACCGTGGGCGTAATTGGCGAATTCCATAAGCCGCTCCCGTAATACGGGCTGGAATGGATTTTCATGGAAGCCGCTATTCATTTTCATTGCCCCCTGTTATAATAAAGCTATCCCGTGGTTCCTAGTTTCTAGCCAGATGGTTTGCCCTGAACATGACTAATGAGAGGGTGATGCATGATGGATATGGAAACAGTCAAATTGTCGAGGATTGTGGAAAAACTGGCGCCTGAACTCGAACCTTTTCTTACGGAACGTGAACGGCACTTGAACATCGTGCTGCGGGACGGACTTGGTGTACTTGAACCGGAAGACGCGATGGAAATCGTTCAGCTTAGTATTTGCGAGCAGCAACGCGAAGCAAGCCTGCATTAACCGATCGTTAATCATATAGCTTTATCGAGTTTGTGTTTATGAGCAGCCTGCCGTCCCTCAAGGGAAGCAGGCTTTTTTCTTATCTGTTTCATTATGTTTGCATACGCTTTCAAACTTCTCCCCATTTTCCATCTATTTTCAACAAAAATCGATCCAAAGACGCCTGTCGCTCTCTCTCAATCTGATTTATAATCATTAATGATTACAGATGGGGAGAGAACACAATGGACATCTTGCTGACCACATTATTACTGTTTTACAATTTGCTAACTGGAGCAGGAGACGACAGCACCTCCGCCCATAAGCTGCTTACGGCAATCGCGCACCAAGATGCCGGGCCAGGCTCCACATCATCTTCAAGCAGCGGGACAACGGACGGACAGCCAACCAATGTGTTCGTGAAGAAAGACCCTCAGAAGGATGCGCCAAAGGTTAAAGGGATTTACGTGACTGCGCACAGCGCAGGCGGAGAACGAATGGCAAAGCTGCTTAATCTGCTCGATCGTACGGATCTGAACAGCATGGTTGTCGACATCAAAGATGATTACGGCTACATCACGTACAAGACAGACAATGCAGAGCTGCAGAAGCTTGGCACGCCTCAGCGGTACATCAAAGACATTCATGCAACCGTGAAGCAAATGCAAGACCACAAGATTTACCCGATCGCTCGCGTCGTCGTGTTTAAGGATACGGTATTGGCGCACAAGCATCCTGAGCTGTCGTATCGCAACAAGGACGGATCGATCTGGAAAAATGGCAAAGGCGACAGCTTCGTCAACCCCTATCGCAAAGAAGTATGGGATTACAACGTAAAAATCGCCAAAGAAGCTGCGAAGCTCGGATTTAAAGAAATTCAATTCGATTATGTACGCTTCCCTGAAGGCTTCGAGAAGAAAGAAGCTTCCCTTACGTTCGACAAAACGGCAGAGAAACGCGTTGACGTTATTGCAGACTTCGTCAAATACGCTCGTGAACAGTTAGAGCCGCTTGGCGTCCGAGTCTCGGTCGATATTTTCGGCTACGCAGCCTCCGTACCGGCAGCAGAAGGAATCGGACAAGATTTCGTGAAAATCTCCAAGCAAGTCGACGTCATTAGCCCGATGGTATACCCAAGCCATTACAGCACAGGCTGGTTCAAAGTGAAGGAGCCTGATCTTGATCCATACGCAACAATCAAAGGCGCGATGGTCGATACGCACAAGAAGCTTGGGCCGCTTGGCCCTGTATACAAGCCAGTCATTCGCCCGTGGATTCAAGACTTCACCGCAAGCTGGCTGGGCAAAGGCCATTACAAGAAATACGGCAAAGCTGAAGTCGAAGCTCAGATTAAAGCGTTGAAGGATACGAACATTGAAGAATATTTGCTTTGGAACGCAGGCAACAGCTATACGGAAGATGCTAATTTCTAGCTCTGATCTATAGCAACCAAGCTGCTATCATTCCTTACTCCTAAATACGAACAAGCCCTCTAACGGCGACAGTCTCATCGACTGCTTCCCGCTAGAGGGCTTATTTTATTTATTGCTGCTAAAAACATGATTTGTCTTCCCTTTATCGATAGTATACAATATAATAGTATAAAATCTAAATGCAGTGGAGGTCATGGACCATGTTGACGATTGGATCGACAGCTCCGCTATTCGAAGCCAATAGCACGCAAGGCATCATCAAGCTTAGCGATTACGTAGGCAAGCAGCCTATTGTACTCATTTTTTACCCGATGGACGAAACGCCAGGCTGCACGAAGCAGTTATGCGCCGTTCGCGATTCACGTTCCCTATATGCAAGGTACAACGCGCTTGTCATGGGCGTTAATCCCTCCACTCTGGAGCATCATCAGCAATTTGCCGAAAGACAGGGCTATGATTTCCCGCTCATCGTCGATGCCGGCGGCGAGATCCGCAAAGCGTTCGGCGTAGGCAAATTATTGGGCTTATTCGCGCAGCAGCGCGTCGTGTTCATTATCGGGCAAGACGGGCGCATTGTGTTCGCCGAGAAAGGCAACCGTCCTACTGAAGAAATACTGGAGGCGCTGCAAGCCCTTCAGCCGCACGCATAATTTATTGGCAGCAACACAAAATAAAGCCTTATGCTTGTCAGCCGCTCAGGGATCTCCCCTTAGCAACGCTGCCTAGCATAAGGCTTTCCATATTGGCTTGTCTCTCGAAATAAGCGTTATTGTGAAAGACGAAGCGCCAGATCGTACATATCCATATTAAACGACTTCTTCGTGTTCACAACCGTATCGATATCGGTCACGACCAGCTCGCCTTTGATGATGCCGCAGGATTTGCCGGAATCGCCTTCCATCAGCTTGCGCACAGCAAAATCGCCCAATCGGCTTGCAAGTACACGGTCATTGTGCGTCGGCGCGCCGCCGCGTTGGATATGTCCGAGCACGGTAACACGCGGCTCGATGCCGTTGTTTTTGGTGATCGCTGCTGCGATATCTTCGCCGCGCGCAGCTCCTTCGGCTACGACGATAATGCTGTGGCGCTTGCCATGGCGGAAGTTATCTGCCATCCGATTCGATACTTCATTGAGGTCGAATGGAACTTCAGGGACGAGAATCGTCTCTGCTCCGCTTGCCAGACCCGCATATAAAGCGATATCGCCGCAATGGCGGCCCATAACTTCAACGATAGACGAGCGCTCGTGGGAGGTCATCGTATCGCGCAGCTTGTTGATCGCATCAACGACAATGCTGACCGCCGTATCGAATCCGATCGTAAAATCAGTGAATGGGATGTCGTTGTCAATCGTTCCTGGCAATCCCATCGTTTTGATGCCGAGCTTGCTCAGCTTGTTAGCGCCTTGATAGGAGCCGTCGCCACCGATAACGACCAGTCCATCAATGCCGCGTTCACGAAGAATTTCCGCCCCGCGCTCTTGCCCTTCAGCCGTCATAAACTCCTTGCAGCGTGCCGTCTGCAAGATCGTTCCTCCGCGCTGAATGATATCCCCTACGCTGCGAAGATCCATTTGGCGCAAATCATTATTCAGCAACCCTTGGTATCCGCGCTGCACCCCGTACACTTCAATGCCATGGAAAATAGCGCTCCGTACAACCGCACGAACCGCTGCATTCATTCCTTGCGAGTCGCCTCCGCTTGTTAGGACGGCGATCGATTTCACTGCTGACATATTCGTATCCCCCTATCGATGTCTTATGCTTGCCTTGCTCTAATCCAGATGCTGTTCCAATAAAAAAACAATCGTGACAACGGGCTGCGACGCATGAGCCGCCGCGCTATTCGCCTGACGTCACGCTGGCTTCTAACCTTCGGATCGGACAAATACAACGCCAACAGCCCCTCAATGACCAAACGATGGAACTTCGCGTCCGGCAATCGTCGCACATCTTCGCGAGCCTGATCGGCCATGAGGCCAATTCGGTTCGTAAGCGTTTCTTGATCAGCGTAATAGTTACAGAAGTTCAAGTCTCCGCCTGCCAGATCTTCCTCTTGATCGATCAAATAATCAAGCATAATATGCAATCCGCATACATGCGGGAAATAACTATCCCGAACCTGCTTCGCTTCGCCGGAAGTCAAACCGTCCTCAGCTGCCGCTACGAACAGCATGAACATGCCAAGCGTTGATCCCGTTGCAGCCGCAAACTCGTTCCATTGCAAGTGAGGCGCCAGATCGCCGTAGCGTTCGCGCCATGCAAGGAGTTCGGGTCCTCGCTGCTCGATTCGAATATGCTTATACACTTGAAGATCGCAATAAAGACGGACAAGCTCCGTAACATAAGGCTGGACGGATGCGAAGGATGGCAGCTGCTCCACAGCTTGCTGACAGGTGAACACCAGCCTTTGCAGATACCCTCCATCGTCCCGTTCGACACGGCGCTCATAATAATCGCGCGCAGTTGCGCGTGGATCAATCGCATCAAGCATCGACTGATGCAGCAGCCGAAAATCGTCCGGATCTAGCGATGTGCTTCGATCGCATAGGTTGTCCAAGTAATCGCTAATGGTCTGAAGCGCTACAATTAATGGTATCAAGACATGCCTATAGGCTGGATTCGCAGCGGCGTAAACCGCTCCCCCTTCGCAGTGAAACTGCTTGGTTGCCAGGCTGGCAAGCGCCTGCGCGCGCAACTCCGGATCCGGAATGCCCGCCGCATGCTGACGCCAAACGGCAAGCTCCTTGCGCACCTCGGGCAGCACGAATCTGTATACGCGATACATCATTCGCAATGCTCCAGTCGGCATCATCGTTGTACCCATTTTGAGATTGGCGCCTCCTTTGTGTCCGATCCGTCAGGAATGACGCCGCGATTCAATCTCTTGATTGATGCGGTACCAAATATGTAAATCGTTAATCTGGCTTGCGAGCTCTGCAATATCAAAATTCAGCAAACAGCTGGCCTCAAAATCCTCTTCATCGTATAGCCGTGCCTGCTGTACGCGGATGAGCTGCTCGAGGGCTATTATCCGATCCGGGATCGCCCCTCTGATCGTCTCCCACTGCTCGACGATAGCCAGACGCTCAGCATCCGTGTAGTCGTCCCATTGCAGTTCAAGCGTCGGCAGCGAGATGCCCAGACGGTCATTCCAAACGAACTGATATTTCGTCATTCTTCGCAATCCTCCATTCCTAATTTAACATTTTACGGTCTATAAATCCAGCCTTGCACGGTTCAGAAAATACTCCCCTCCCACCCGAATGACCGTGGTATACTGTGAAGGACATGCGCAGAGCGGGGGACGCCGCTCGCCCTCTACATCAAGGAGTGAGTACATCATGGAACCTACATCTTATGCGGCCGCACACCCTAAGCGATCATCAGCTAAAGAAACGACCGCCTTGCGGGCATTTAGCTTTGGCGCCTATGCTACACAAGCGCTCACCGTTTCCTATTTTCCTTTATATTTTCTCGACAAAGGCTTTTCCGAGCAGCAGATCGGCGTCATCTATTCAACAGGCCCGCTCATTTCTATCGTAGCGAACTTGATTATGGGGATAGCCAGCGACAAATACCGGACGATCAAAAAGCTGCTCCACGTGCTGCTGTTTGGCCAATTGGTCATGGTGTCGCTGTTGTTTCCCTTCCACACCTTTGTGCTTACCTGCTTGGTTATGGTCGGCTTTTATTTTTTCCAGACGCCCATTAATCCGCTCAGCGACAGCTTAATTCTGTTGTCGAGCAGCTATACAGGCAGGCCCTACGCCCACATTCGGGTATTTGGATCGCTTGGCTTTGCATTGTCTGCATATGCGTTCGGCTTATTGCTCAAGCAAGTCGGTTCCGGCTATACGATTCCGCTAGCTCTATGTACAATCGGTATTACGTTAGCGTTGACCTTCTTGCTTCGCGACTATCAAGGGGCCGTGAAGAAAATGAACTTCTCCGGCTTCTTCCATCTGCTTCGCAAGCCGGAGGTCGTCTCCTTCTTCGCCATCCTGCTTATCATTTCGACCGCTCATCGAATGTACGAAGGCTTTCTCGCGGTTACGCTGCGGCATATGGGCGCCAGCGATTCGTTAGTCGGGCTAGCTTGGATGCTGTCGGCTTGCAGTGAGATTCCGATTTTCTTCTTACTGGGCAAATACGGCCACAAATTCAAGGAGCTGCCGCTCTTGTTTATCGCAAGCGCCCTCTATGCGATCCGGCTCCTGCTCGTCGCTGAGATGACTGAGCCTTGGATGGTCGTTGTTACGCAGCTGATGCATAGCGTGACGTTCGGCATCTTCTTTACGACTTCGCTGCGCTATATCTCGCATCTGATACCAGATGACTTCCGGTCGTCTGGACAAGCCGTATTCGCTGTCGTCTGGAACGGCATTTCCGGCGCGATTAGCGGACTCTTCGGCGGATATGTTTACGGCCACATGGGCCGTGAAGCTTTTTATCTGCTTGCTGCCGGATTAGCATGTATAGCCGCTGTCGGCTTCCTGAGCAAGCATCTCTCTGAACGGCGTCAGGCCACATGAATGCAAAAAAGCCGTCTATCGATTGAACGCCTTGCAATCGTTCAATCGATAGACGGCTTTTTTGTTCTCCGCTAGAACCCTTGCTTCCTTAGCCACTCCGCACATAAATTCGGCCATGTCCGCGCAGATGGCTCCCATTCGGCTAGCCCCATCCCATGGCCTTCGCGCTCATAAACATGAAGCTCGAATGGCACGCCGTTACGGCGCAGCGCGCTTGCGAACAATAGCGCATTTTCGACAGGCACGATATCATCCTCCATCGTATGCCAGATGAAAGCCGGCGGCGTTGAAGGCGTTACCTGCAGCTCATTGGACAGCAGCGCTATTTCGGCCTCGGTCGGGTTGTGTCCTAGCAGATTCTCCCGTGATCCATTATGCCGGAACTCGCCCATCGAAATAACCGGATAACAAACCACCGCCACATCGGGCCGGCACGATAGCCGTTCCGCCGGATCTGCCGCTTCAGCTTGCCCGTCATCGAAATGGGTCGCCGCCGTCGATGCCAAATGCCCGCCAGCAGAAAAACCGAGAATCCCGATATGGCTCGCATCAATGTTCCACTCTGCTGCCCTGAGCCGCACGAGCCGGATTGCACGCTGCACATCCATCAGAGGCACGGGATGCTTGTACGGAGCAACCCGGTACTTCAGCACGAATGCCGCGATCCCATTCTCGTTCAGCCACTGTGCAATTGGCCCTCCCTCGTGATCGGCAAGAAACTCGTAACCGCCGCCTGGGCATACAATGACAGCGCTAACCGATTTCTCCGAATGCAACAGGTAAGGAATCAAATGCGGACGATCCTGCTCCTGCTCTCCAGCCGCATACGGCGCGCCTTCCGGCCATAGATAGATATTGGCATTCATGTGCAGTGCTCCTTCGCTTCATGGAATAGGTGCATGATGAGTAGAGGTAAGAAAAAGGCCCTCTGCTTGAGCAGAGAGCCTCTTCGTCGTGCTAGGGCATCTATTATAAGCTTTTATCTTATAATTTAATGACGTTAGCTGCTTGGGGACCGCGGTTACCGTCGGTAATGTCGAATTCTACTGCTTGACCTTCTTCAAGCGTTTTGAAGCCTTCGCCTGTGATCGCGGAGAAGTGTACGAATACGTCTTCACCGTTCTCTACTTGAATGAAGCCATAGCCTTTTTCTGCGTTAAACCATTTTACTGTGCCTTTCATGTAAACAACCTCCTAAGCTTATCGCCGTATACGGCGAATACACTTATTATACACGCGCCCTATAAAAATTGCAATTAAACTTCGACGACGAGCAGGTCCTCTGATCCCGGCATAAACGGCAGCTGGGAACGCTCAAAACGCGGCCTGCCTCCTGCTCGGCGGATAGTCTCCAGCAATCTATCCATATGCGCATACGGCTCCCACCGCAGCGACATAAGCGGATAAATGCGGACTTGGCCGCTGCCAGGACGGCATAATCTCATCATTTCGAGCACGGCACGCTCGTGAAAGCTCGCATCAAACTGCTCGGCATATAAAAATAAGAAATGACTGCACAACACAAGATCGAAGGTCCCGCTTTCAAATGGAAGCTCCGGAAGCGATCCCGCTATATAATGGCCCTTGGCCGTGGATGACGCATAATCTGCAGCAAACTTGTCGAAGGAACGCAATCGTCCTTCCCGATGCAGATCAATATTGCCATAAAAAGTCCAGTCGAATCGATGGGCTAACGCACGCAGCTTCTCGGTGGAAGTCTCAATCTCTTGCTTCCCGTCCGCAAGCATGAGCTCTGGCTCTAATGCATATCTAGGATCAACCGCAATGGCGTCAATGCCTCTCGATCGGCAATCCGCCGTGAAAGAAGATGCGCCGCCCGCAATATCAAGAATGCGTGAATGCTCAAGCTGGTCCGGCAGCACAAACATGCGCTTGTATTCTTCAAACCCTCGGCAAGTGGCTGCAACGCCAACCTGCTCATATACGTCCCTCTTGTTTACGCTCATCTCTACTCGTCTCCTTCTCTTCTTCTCATGCTCAACTGGTCCGGCACCGGTCGGTCAAGCCGCCGCATGGATTCCGGATACCTAATCCTACCACTAACTAAGGTTGATTTCCACCCCATTCATTGGCTATGATGAATGCAAACCTTTGAGAGGGGCATATCCCATGTTCAAGAAACATCAGATTTACAAAACCGACAAATACAACATGCTCACCGTCGAGGTGCAAGGCAAAACGCTAATCGTCCGTGAAATTTCGGATCAATGGGGCGAAGAGTGCCACACTTTCGTCAGCCGTCCCGAAATGCTGCATTGGGCAGAGAATCGCTTCCGCCCAAGCGACTTCGTTGGCCGCGAAGAAGAACTGGCAACGATTATGGCGGCTTTCAAAGAGGTATAGCCTCCTCCCCTTTCGCCGAAAACCATACGGAAGGATATTCCATGTGAATGGCGAACATATCGAATACAGCATCCGCATACTAGTCACTACGAGAGGATAAGATCGTTCATGGATCCGAAGGCAACGCTTATTTTCATCATTGCGGCATTCGTGTTAGGCGGCGTTATTCTCATGAATCGGAACAACATGCCCGCTTCGCTGCGGCGCCCGCTTGCGCTTTCTGCTATCGTCTTCATTTTGTTTGCTTTTTTTCTCATCGTCTACAGCCTGACAACCATGGGCAGCTAACCCGGCAGGGCATTCCGTCTTAGACGGATATGCCCCCGCCTATACCGGCATACTAGTGGCAAATTGTGCTGCGAGGTGTGTGCCGATGAAATGGTATTCCGCTCTACTGCCTGTCCTGCTGCTGCCGACTGCTCTCCTTGGCGATTCCGCGCCTAATGTCCACGCTCAGGCACCATTATCCTATGTCAGGCAACTCGGATCTGAAAAAATACAACCGAATTCTCATTCTAGGAGGAATAAGATGACAAGCGTACCGAAACGTTCTGAAACCGCTGCTGAACACCACTGGAAGTTGGAGGATCTGTTCGGCGATCAAGCTTCCTGGGACCGTGAATATGCCCTTGCTAAAGAGCAAATCAAGCAAGCGGCAGCCTATGAGGGCAAACTGGCTGACCCTGCCCAGCTCAAAGCTTGCTTCGAGCTCGAGGACGAGCTGTCGCTGCATGTCGAACGCCTCTATGTATATGCGAACATGCGGCATCATGAGGATACAGCCGAGCCCACTTACCAGGCGCTTTCCGATAAAACCAAAAAGCTTAGCGTTGAGACGGGCGAAGCGCTATCGTATGTGACGCCTGAGGTGCTTAGCCTCTCTGACGAGCAGCTTGACGCACTCATTAATAATAGCGATCTCGCGCTTTACAAGAAGACGCTGGAGGAAATGCGCCGCCAAAAAGCGCATGTGCTGTCGAAGGCCGAGGAAGCGCTGCTTGCTCAGGTTGGCAGCGTCACGCAAGCTCCTAATACGATCTACAGCATGCTGAGCAATGCGGACTTGAAATTCCCAAAAGTAAAAAATGAGCAAGGCGAAGAAATCGAGCTGACGCAAGGCCGATACATTCAATTCCTGGAGAGCAAAAATCGCGATGTTCGCGCCAATGCCTTCAAGGCGATGTACGATACATACGGCAAGCTTCGCAACACGATGGCTGCAACGCTTAATGCTAACGTAACGAAAAACGTCTTTTATTCCCGCGCTCGCAAATACCCTTCTGCTCTCGAAATGTCGCTCTTCGGCGATAACATTCCGAAGGAAGTGTATACGAATCTAATCGATACGATACATAAGCATCTTCCGCTCATGTATCGTTATATGGAGCTCCGCAAGAAGCTGCTTGGCGTCGACGAGCTGCATATGTATGACCTATTCGCTCCTCTCGTTGATGAGTTTAAGATGGATATTACCTATGACCAAGCAAAAACGACCGTCAAAGAGAGCCTCAAGCCGCTCGGCGATGCTTATCTTAACGTTCTGCAAGAGGGGTTTGACCAGGGTTGGATCGATGTGTACGAGAACGAAGGCAAGCGCAGCGGCGCTTACAGCTGGGGCGCTTACGGCACGCATCCTTACGTGCTGCTGAACCATAAAGACAACCTGAACAGCATGTTCACGTTGACGCACGAGATGGGCCATGCGCTGCACTCCTACTACTCGGACAGCTCGCAGAACTATCGTGATGCGCAATATACGATCTTCCTCGCAGAAGTCGCTTCTACGTTGAATGAAGCGCTGCTGATGGATCACATGCTGAACAAATCGACCGATCCAAAAGAAAAAATGTATCTGCTCACCTATTACGCCGATCAGTTCCGTACGACGGTATTCCGCCAGACGATGTTCGCGGAATTCGAAAAAATCGTACACGAGCGTACAGAAGCGGGAGAGTCGCTGACGCCGCAGGATCTGTCCAAAATTTACTATGACCTGAATGTGCTGTACTATGGCAAAGGCATGGTCGTGGATAAGGACATTGAGGTGGAATGGGCACGCATTCCTCACTTCTATACGAGCTTCTACGTATACAAATACGCTACGGGCTTCTCGGCTGCAACCAGCTTCGCGAAGCAAATTCTTGACGAAGGCGCGCCTGCAGTCGAGCGTTATCTTGGCTTCCTGAAGAGCGGCGGCAGCGACTATTCGATTAACATCCTCAAGCGTGCGGGCGTCGATATGTCCTCGCCGGAGCCGATTGAGCAAGCGATGGCTGTGTTTGAGCAGCTCATCGAGCAAATGGAGCAGCTCACGAAGTAATTGCCGATCCGATCAAATAAATAGGCTCGCTTGCCTGTCGACCGACAAGCTGGCGAGCCTTTTTTTATGATAGCGGCGTTTTTATGTTTCCTACTGCGTTGTGCTGCGCGGAGCACAGGTGGACTCCCGCAGGATTAGCTCGACGGGCTCCACGACGATCGGCGGAGAATGGTCCGGGTTTTCCACCATCTCGATTAATTGATTTACGACTCGCTCGCCGATTGAGAAAATGTTCTGATTAACCGTAGACAACCCCGGTTTTACGATCGAGGCAAACGCTGTGTTATCAAAACCGACAACCGAAATGTCAGTTGGCACACGCAGCCCCGCGTCTGAAATCGCATTCATAACACCAATCGCGATCGCATCGGCTGCACATACGACCGCTGTCGGCGGATCCGGCAGCTTAAGCAAATTTTGCATCGCATTGTAGCCCCCCATGCTGTCGAAGCTGCAAACCTCCACATAATTCGAATGGTAGGGAAGATCGAACTGCTTCAAGCCTTGCTGATAGCCCTCAAACCGCGTTCGACCCGCAACGTAGCCCATGAAGCCTGAAACGAATGCAATTTTTCGATGGCCAAGCTCATACAGATGCTCCACTACCATTAAAATGCCGTTTCGATTATCCGCCGTTATATATCCTGCGCGCCTGCCGATCAAATCGGTGTCGACAAACATCGTTGGCAATTCTGCTTTGACGAGGTCCAGCGGAATCTTATTGTCTCGACCTACCCCGAATACGACCATTCCGTCGACGTTGCGGCTAGAGCAATGGCGCACAACCGAATATTCGGGATCGTTGAAGTCCGCTGTCAAATGAAGCAAATCATAGCCGCTCTTGGATAACGATTGCTGCATCCCCGCCATTAATTCCGAAACGAACGGATTGGTCATAATATTGTGCAGCAAAATGCCGATCGTCCAGGAACGTCTTTTGACTAGTCCGCGCGCTACGACGTTCGGTTCATAACGAAGCAGTTGAATCGATTCATTCACTTTTTTCCGCGTCTTCTCGCTGACGTCCGAGTAATTATTTATTACTTTGGAGACCGTTGTGACCGAGACGCCTGCATGCTTAGCCACGTCCGTAATGGAAGCCATTGCCCTCACCCCTCTTAGATCAATTTATATGGATTAATAAACTTAATCCCCACGCTACCGCACCCGCTGCGACAGAGGCCAGCATATTTACTCGATCATTGTTCATCCACGCCCATCCGCGAACTGGCGCTGTAGCTTGTCCGCAGTGACTCATCCGCTCCGTCTCGCTGCCGCACACGCTGCACCGAAACATCGCTTGAATCGTCGCGCCCAAGTAAGAATCGATAAATGCTCCAGCAACACCCGCCAGCGTGCCGATTCCAGCAAGCAGCCCGAAGGAAACTGCATAGCCGCCAGCCTGCTGATAACCCGGCACGGCAGCCAAGCATGCCGCTGTCAGTCCGATGACAAACGCTCCGGCTGCAGCCGCACCGCTCCCCAGCATCGTGACGCCTCCGCTCGTTCCAGTCGCGACACGCTTGCCCGTCAAGATGGAGCGCGGCCTTTGGCGGCTTAATGCACCGACCTCCGTCGCCCAGGTATCGGCGTTAACAGCTGCCATGACGCCGACGAAAGCAGCCAGCCAATAGGGACTCGGCCACGCTGCATGTACGATGCACAACAGGAGGCCAACGCCGCCGTTTGCCCATACCTGCCCTGCGTCGCGCGCGCCCTTCTTCTCATAATTCTGCTCAGCTGCCTGTTTGCTCCGATGATGTTTCTTCCATCGGGATAGCATCGATGACGTCACGAAGAACATCAGCAAGGTAGCGAACCAAAGTACGCCTCCGAACGTTGTGTAACAAGCCCCCATTACAGCAGCCGCAGCAGCTCCTGACCGTGTTAAGGCTCGCTTTCGAATTGCCATTCGCCCTACGTATGCCCCGCCGGCAACACCTACGACTGCCCGGGGGATTAACCCCTCATGGCCTCCCCATATCCAGCTCGTATCGTGTACCCAACTCTGCCAATCCAATAAGTTCATTGTATTATAGCTCTCCTGACGTGCCTTCCCGCCACTTGTCGGGGTAATTCGTGCAAATCATGACATCGGGGTCAAGCGCTGCATATTTTTTGATCGTTTTCGCATCGTTTAACGTCCACAGCATCGTCTGAATTTTGGCGGCCTTAAGCGCCTTAATGCGCTTAGGCGTTGCATGCGGGTAACCAAGCGAGAGGAAGCTCGCTTTCATCTGCCGCAGCTCATCGATCAGCGTTTCGCGCCATCCATCGATAATTAAGCCAGTGACAACTTCATCGTTCAGCTTGCGAACCTCTCGCAAGGAAGGGATATGGAATGAGGTCAGGACGGTATCATGCTGGAGGCTGTATTTATACAGCAGCTGGAGAACCTTATCCGCCAAGCCTGCATATCGTCCATCCGTCTTCAGCTCGACATTAAGCCGGCAGCGTCCGCATGTGATGGCGAGCACCTGCTCCAAGGTTGGCACCGGCTCTCCTTGGAACTCCTCGCCGTACCAGCTGCCTGCATCCAGCTGCTGCAGCTGTGCGGCTGTATGCGCCCGCACCTCGCCCCAGCCGTTCGTCGTTCGGCCGAGCGTATAGTCGTGAATAACGACCGGAATGCCGTCCTTGGACAGCTGAACATCGATTTCGATCCAAAACAAATCGTGCTCCGCCATCGCCAATCGTATCGCAGCGAGCGTATTTTCCGGCGCTTTGCCCGACCAGCCACGATGCGCTACACAAGGGTTCCGCACGGCTTCACTCTCCCAACCGTTATTTTGAAATAATATGGCCTTCTGCATCGACCTTCGCGCCTAACGAGATTCGGGTCAGGTAGCTGATAATTTCCTTCGCCTTATCGGGATCAGCTGGCGCTGGCCGGGATTGCTTCGCCACCATCGGGTGAATCGTCAGCTTGCAATCGCCCGATTTGGAACAAGCCGCTTCCAGTACGCCAGTATCCTTCGTACGCGGGGTTGCCGTTTCATTGAAAACGAAATTGCCGAGACTGTACGCAATCCACTTGCCTTTGTACTGCTCGAAGCCTTGCAGCACGTGAGGATGGCTGCCGATGACGAGGTCCGCGCCTGCATCGATATATTGCCGCGCCAACGTTGTCTGATGTTCGACCGGCTGCTCCGCGCGCTCTACGCCCCAATGGACCATAATGACAACGAGATCTGCCTGCTCCTTCGCCTTCTTGATTGCCGCAACCGCACGCGTCGAATCGTACGTCTCTGCCACGCCCGGATGATCCTTATCCGCTTTCCAGTTGGTCTCGGGCACTACACGGCTTAGTCCGATGTAGGCGACCTTCACGCCACTCGCTTCCAGAATCGTTGGCGCGAATGCTTCGGCATCGTTGTTCCCGCCGCCCATGTGCGGCAATCCAGCCTTATCCAGATGCTTGATCGTGTCCAGCAAGCCTTGCGCGCCTTGATCTAATGTATGATTATTCGCTAGCGATACGACATCAAAACCGGAATCCGTCAGCGACTTCAATAAATCCGGCGCGCCTTTGAATACGTACTGCTTATTTTGTGCGGGGACGCCGCGCGTCGTAATTGGGCCCTCCAAGTTTCCGGCTGTCAGGTCCGCTCCCGTTAACAAATTCAACGCGCCAGAGAACGGATAGTCGAAGCCTTGGCTTCGCATCGTCGATTCGACGGAGGAGCCTAACAATATATCGCCGACAAATGCCAGATTAACCGATGACGATGCCTGCTGCGAATCATCCGTTGCCGCACCCTGCTCGCCTTCATTCGCCGCAGGCGGCTGGTTGCTTGCATCGTCCGGTTTAGATGAATCTGTCGAAGGAGACTCTGTGTCGCCGGGTTTCGCGTCATCTGTTGTATCCGGAGGTTTTACCGAATTATCCTTTGCAGAATGCTGTCCGCTATCAGATATATCGGGCGCAGCCTTCGGTTTATCTACTTGTTCAGGCTCGCTTGGGGCATTGTTTGTGTCCGAATTCCCGTGCTCCGCCTTGCTAGTTAATCCGCCGTCCGATTGCTTGGAGGAAAAAATCGTTGACCAGAACACGGCAACCAGTATCAGTATGATGGCGAGCATAGTGAAATTAATGACGACCAGCCGGCGCACTCGCCTCCGTCGCCGTTTCTTGTTCTGCTGCTGCGAATCCGAACGCGATACGTACATGACCAACCTCCGATAAGGGCTATTAGGACAAATTTATAAAAAAAAGGTATAACGGGACTTCACCCATTATACCAGCATTACGACCGTCCATGTCACGCACTTTTGGCGTTTACGGACGGGCTATTCGATTAGGCAAAGCGTTTATCGCGCAAGCTTGCCTGCAGCTTCCGCCACTGCATCCGCAAGCGTCTCCATGTAACGAGGATCGCTATTGAGCATCGCAATCCGCTCCAGCGACATTTCGAGCTCTTGCGTGAACGCCTTCGCTTCGATATCCAGATCGTACAGCACCTCAAGATGGTCCGACACGAAACCGATCGGCGCAACGAGCGCCGCTTCATATCCTTCCTCACGGAGCGTTTTCAGCGTCTCCAGGACATCTGGCCCGAGCCACGGCTCGCGCGTTCGGCCTGCGCTCTGCCAAGTAAACTGCCAATCCGTCACGCCAGCCGCTTCGGCAACGGCAGCAGACGTTTCCAGCAGCTGGCGTTCATAAGGATCGTTCATCTCGCGAATTTTCTCCGGCAAGCTGTGCGCGCTGAACAGCACTTTGGTCCGATTGTTGAACGATGCCCCTCGCTCCTGCGCAGCCGTATCTGCCAAACGCTTCAAACCGTCCTGCACCCGCTCAGTCAGCGCAGCGATCAGCTGCGGATGCAAGTGATACGATTCCACGCAAACCATCGTAATCCCAAGCTCTGCGGCTTTCTCCTGCGCCCGCTTGTTATAGCCGCCGACGCTCATGATGGAATAATGCGGCGCCAAGACGATGCCGACCGCATGCTTGATGCCGTCCGCTGCCATTTGGGCAACCCCATCTTCAATATAGGGCTTTGCGTGCTTGAGCCCTTGGTAACAAACGTATCGACCCGGCGCTGCCTGCTCCAGCTTGTCCTGCAGCGAAGCTACCTGCTGGTCCGTATTGGCCCGCAGCGGGAACACGCCGCCTACGATGGCCTCATAGCGTCCGCGCAGCTCGTCCAGCTGCTCCGCCGTTGGCGGATGGCCGCGACGAATATGCGTGTAGTACGCTTCCACATCATCCATGCTTTGCGGCGTGCCGTAAGACATAACCAGTACGCCAATTCGCGAATTAGACATGCGAGCTCTCTCCTTCCCGCGTGCGCGCAGCGATTGCTTTCGACGAGTAATCGTGAGCATAATCGGTCAACGCCTTCAGCTTTTCAAGCGAAGCTTCAGGGAACAGGCCATGTCCCAGATTGAACACAAAGCCAGGCTGCTCCAAGCCTTGATCAATAATCGTCTTCGCATGCGCTTCGATAACCGATTGCGGAGCCGTCAGCACGACGGGATCCAGATTGCCTTGCACGGCGAATTTGCCGCCCAAGCGGCGACGCCCTTCCGGAATCGATACGCGCCAATCCAATCCGATCGCATCAGCTTGGAGGCTATGCAGCTCCGTCAGAAGCTCGCCAGACGCAACGCCTGGGAAATAGATTTTCGGCTGCGGCAGATCGGAAAGCTCGGAGAAAATCCGCTCAATCGTCGGCAGCACGAACGTGCGGAAATCATGCGGCGCAAGCGCTCCGACCCAGCTGTCGAACAGCTGGAACGCTTTGCCGCCTGCGGCCATATGCGCACGCAAATAGGCGATTACCATGTCGCCGAGCTTATGCATCAATCGATGCCATACGTCAGGCTCGCTGTACATGAGCGCCTTGGTGCGAAGATAGTTTCTGGAAGGACGACCTTCGATGATGTAGCTGGCGATCGTAAACGGCGCGCCTGCAAACGTGATCAGCGGAACATCCAGTTCCCGGTCGAGAATGCGGATCGTCTCGATGACATGCCCCAAATCCCCTTCGACATCAATCGGCTTAAGGCGGTCGACATCCGCTGCCGAACGGATTGGGTTCGCGATGACAGGTCCAACGTTCGCAACAATATCAAAGTCGATGCCGATAGAGGCAACCGGATTCATAATATCAGAATACAAAATAGCAGCATCCACGCCCAGCTTGCGCACTGGCATCATCGTCACCTCAGCTGCGAGCTCAGGCTGGCTGCATATTTCTAATAACGAATATTTCTCTTTAATTTTCCGATATTCGGGGTCGTAACGTCCAGCCTGCCGCATGTACCATACCGGCACTTGATCGACGGCCTCCTGCCGGATGGCCCGAATAAATCGGTCGTTGTAGCTCATTCCCGTTCCCCATTTCTGCAAATTTCCCTTCGTTTCCATTATGCCCGTTTCGAGAGAAGCTAACAACCTGCTCGTCTCTTCATCGTTGACAATAGTATGACAAAATGCTCATCTGATGCTCATATTCGGCTATTAAGGATAAACGGCTGCCTCCCACGTTATGCTATACTAGTCGAACAGTGTTTGAGGCAGGAGGCGCATCCTATGGAGCAATGGAAAAAAAATCTGGCCGTGTTATGGATCGGCCAGTTCATGGTTATGGCGGGAATGACGATGATTATCCCCTTCCTCAGCCTCTACTTGCAGAGCGACCTCGGCGTGCACGGCGAGCATAATGTGGCGATGTGGTCCGGCGTTATATTTGCTGCTAACTTTATTACGTCGTTCGTCTTCCAACCGTTCTGGGGCAAGCTTTCCGACCGGGTTGGACGCAAGCCAATGCTGCTCCGCTCCGGCTTCGGCATGGCCGTCGTTATGGTGCTCATGGGGTTCGCGACAGGGCCGTGGCAGCTGCTGCTGCTGCGAATGGTGAACGGCACGATCTCCGGATTTAATCCCGCGTCCGTCTCGCTAGTGTCCACGACGACGCCAAAGAACCGGATTGGCTTCGCGATGGGCACGCTCCAATCCGGCGCCATTGCCGGGACGATTCTCGGACCTTTCATAGGCGGACTGCTCGCCGATGTCGTCGGCTTCCGCCCGATCTTTTATATTACGGGTTCCCTGCTGTTTCTCGCTTCGCTGCTGTCCATGTTCGTTGTCAAAGAGAACTTCAACCGAGAGGCGGCGGCAGCCAAGGAGCAAATGTCCGTTACCGAAGGGCTGCGCCGGCTAAGCCGCGTCCCTCAAATTCCGGCGCTATACGCCGTGACGTTTCTCATTCAATTCGCGATGATGAGCCCGATGACGCTCATTCCGCTTTATGTGCAGAAGCTGCACGGCACAACCGAAAACTTAGCCTTCTACGCCGGCTTCGTCGGGTCGGTAACCGGCTTGTCCAACATGATCTCGTCTCCCTTGCTGGGCAGGTTGAGCGATCGGGTCGGCGGCGAGAAAATACTCGGCTTTGCACTCATCGGCGCCGCCCTCATGTTCATTCCCCAAGCTTTCGTGCATTCCGTGTGGCAGCTGCTGTTATCCCGCTTCGCGCTCGGCATTTTTCTAGGCGGCCTCGTCCCTTCCGTCAACGCGCTGCTTCGCAAATACGCGCCGGAAGGCATGGCCACGCGCGCCTTCAGCTTCAACAGCAGCACGCTTGGCCTCGGGAATATGGTCGGACCGATTACCGGCGGCGTTCTGTCTGGCTGGACAGGCATCGAGGGGCTGTTCCTTATTTCCTCCGTGTTCATGTTCGCGAATGCGTTCTGGGTATACCGAACGCTGCTGCGTCGGAAAGAGCCGCGGGCTGCTGCTTAGGAACGTAAAAAAAGGACATGCAAACGCTGATTCAGCGCTGCGTGTCCTTTTTAGCTTGCATGCTCGTTGTTTAACTGCGGTTTAACATTTATTTGACGACCGCTAACGCCAAGCCGTCATACGACGGCAGCATCGCGCCTAACAGCCGCTCATCGCGCGCAATCGCTTCGTTAAACGCTCGAATCGCAAGCACCGATGGGCCCGTACGCGTCATATCGACCGTTTTGCCCCGAAGCAGCGTATTATCCGCAGCAATGACCGCTCCCGGTCTTGCGAGCTTGATCGCCCATTCGAGATAGGCAGGGTATCCGCCTTTATCCGCGTCGATGAAGAAGAAATCGAATTTCCTGCCTTCTTCTGCAAGCTGCTCCAGCGACTTCATCGCATCCCCGATGCGGTATTCGACGACATCACCGAATCCCGCCGCCTCCATATTGCTCTTCGCGACTGCTGCGAATTCCGGCTTGAGCTCCAGCGATACGAGCGAGCCGCCATCGCGAATGCCGCGTGCCAGGCAAATGCCGCTGTAGCCGCCGAGCGCCCCGATTTCAAGCGCATCCTGCACGCCCGATGCGCGTACCAGCAGCGTCAGCAATCGGCCGTAGCCGGGCTCCACCGAGATGTCCGGCATGTCATTGGCAGCCAGCTGCTCCCTTACCTTCGCCCACTGCTCATCCTCTTCGAATAAGCCGTCCACATAACGTTCCGCGCTCTGGATACCGTCCTTTTCCTCATCCTTGTTTTCATTCATCTGCAATTCCTCCAACTCATGTTTGTACAAGTTTGCTCTTTTATCCTATACTTGATTGTATGATTTTGACCGGTGGCGCACAACTATACGATTGCAGCCGCCGCCATGATACGAAACGGGGATGACTATGACAGAGCGCAAATTGCAATTAATCGCTACCGCTCCAATGGGGCTCGAGGCGATCGTCGCGCGCGAGCTCAAGGAGCTTGGCTACACCGATATGACCGTGGAAAACGGTCGAGTAACGTTCACGGGCGGGCCTGAGGATATTTGCCGCACCAACCTTTGGCTGCGCACCTCCGACCGCGTACTGATCAAAATGGGCGAATTCGAGGCCACCACCTTCGACGAGCTGTTCGAAGGCACGAAGGCGCTCGATTGGCCGGACTGGATTCCGAACAACGGCGAGTTCCCAGTTGAAGGACGCTCCCACAAGTCGCAGCTGTCGAGCGTGCCGGCTTGCCAGAAGATCGTGAAGAAAGCGGTCGTCGAAAAAATGAAGGAGCGCTACGGCACCGAATGGTTCCCGGAGGACGGCGCACGCTTCGTTATCGAAGTGATCATGCTCAATGACCGCGCGCTGCTGACGCTGGACACGACAGGGCCGGGCCTGCACAAGCGGGGCTACCGCCGCCTCGTCACCGAAGCGCCGCTGAAGGAAACGATGGCAGCAGCCATCCTCCAGCTCAGCCGCTGGGCGCCGCACCGCCCGCTGTATGATCCATTCTGCGGCTCGGGCACGTTCCTCGTCGAAGCCGCGATGATCGGCTGGAACATTGCGCCTGGGCTTCGCCGCTCGTTCAACAGCGAGCATTGGCCGCTCGTGACAGAGGAGATGTGGTCGCGTGCGCGCGAAGAAGCGTTCGACGCCGTTCGCGATGATGTGCCGCTCGACATCGCAGGCTCCGACATCGATCCGAATGCGATCGAGGTTGCCGAGGCCGCGGTGAAAAAAGCCGGCTTCGCCAAAGAGATCAAGCTGCGTAATCTGTCCGTTGCCAAAGCGCAGCCGCAAGGCTCCTATGGCGTCATCGTGACGAATCCGCCGTACGGCGAACGGTTAGCCGATCAGAAGGAGGCGGAAAAGCTGATTCGCCAGCTCGGCTTCTCCTACCTGATGCTGCAGAACTGGTCGCTGTTCGCGATCAGCCCGGAAAAGCAGTTCGAGCATCATTTTACACGGAATGCCGATAAGAAACGCAAGCTGTTCAACGGACGAATCGAATGTCAGTTGTACCAGTACTTAGGTCCGCTTCCACCGCGCAACAACCAATAAAGCTGTAGCTTGAGGCGTCCTCCAACGAGGGCGCCCTTTTCATGTTTGCGCTTCACTCGAGCAGGGAATGTTTGGAATCTATTAAATGTAATGCTATATTGATTATGAACATACGGTAAATGCTAGAATGTGTAAGCCTTGACATTTCATTTTTTCGGGGGTACGTATCGTGGATTTTGTCGCAATAGATTTCGAGACTGCCAATTCAAATCGTTCAAGCGCCTGCTCCGTCGGGCTTGTTTTCGAGGACAAAAAATCGATATTACTAAAAATGAAAGCATGGACAAGCTGTTGTTCGAGGTGGAGTGGGATCTTCTTAATCCGGATATTGACCTGGATGCATCTGCCTTTTTACTAAACGCACATGGCGTATGCGAGAAAGATGAGGATTGCATTTTTTATGGAAACCCTGATCATCGCAATGGCTCTGTCGCTTACCAAAAAGTCCATTCGAACAAAGCACAGTTCATTGTCGCGTTCGATCGATTAGCCTTGCAAGTGCAAAAAATAGCCGTTTCCCTCACGATTTACGAAGGCGAAGAGCAATCTCACTCCTTCAGTCAAGTCGCCGAGATCCGCATCCGTTTATTGAACCATCGAACAGGCAAGGAGCTTGCAACCTTCCGCTTTGGGGAGGACTTGACCGAGGAAACAGCCATCGTCATTGGCGAGCTTTATGTTTATAAAGGAGAGTGGAAGTTTAATCCGATTGGGAGCGGATTTTTTGGCGGACTGCGAGCGTTATGCCTAAATTTTGGCTTAGAGGTTGAGCAGACGCTTCCAGAGGTAGCAGCTGACGCGCAAGCCATTTTGCCCAAAGATCTTTACGACCTTTATGAAACTTTTCAAATCGGGCATAACGTGGAACGCGTGCGGCGCAGCATCGGCATGACCCAAAAGCAGTTGGCTGAAAAAATCGGCTATAAAAGCGCCTCCCCGATATCACGACTGGAGCGAGGCGAATTAGACCGCTTCAGCCATTCGCAGCTTCTTCTGCTCGCCGAAGCGCTTAACGTCACCTCGCGGCAGCTCTTGAGCAGATAGACGCGCATTTGTAAAGCAGCAAAGGGTTCACTATAAGCCAACGTTTCCCATAACCTTGCATTACATTTCTACTAGACTATAATGGAATATGGCTTATTAACTATCGGTAAAGAAAGAAGGCTACTTTTCACTATGGATAGACCGTTGCAAAGTACGGCGCGGCGCGGGCTTCAAGGTTCCTTGCAGTTTGTCGTACGCATCCTTGCCGCAGATCTGTTGTGCTTTTTCCTGCTTATGATGTTCAAGCTCGTCTTATTCGATCGTTACATTCATGTGCCGAATATGGCGATGAGCGTCGACGACGTCTTCGTTGCGATCGGCTCGCTGGCACTCGCCTCCTTCTGGACGATTCTGCTGCCGAAGCGCGGACGGACAATTGCGCTTGTTGTTCTTAACTTGATCCTGACCTTTGTTGTATTCGCAGACTTAATCTACTTCCGTTACTTCCAAGATTTAATTTCCGTCCCGGTATTAACGCAAGCCGGACAAGTCGAGTCACTCGGTGACAGCATCGATTCGCTTCTGAGCTGGAAAGACCTATGGCTGTTCGTCGATTGGCCATTCGTCATTATTTTGTCGATTCTCGGCCTTCGCCGCAAGCCTGTCCAGCATAGCGGACTTAGCTTCCGCCGCTCGCCCAGGCTTCGCCGCGTGCTGTTTCGCATCTCCTTCGCGCTCATCGTGTTCGCAACGGGCTTGACGCTCGTCTTCGTACCGGTGAACATTGCGAAGAAAACATGGGCACAGGGCCTATTCGTAGGCAACTGGTGGAATCTGTCGATCTATAACGTAACAGGCGTGCTTGGCTTCCACGGCTACGACGTTTACCGTTACGCGAACCAGCATTGGATTCATAAAGCTGTCGCAACGGATGATCAGGTCAATGAGGCCGAGCAATGGTTCAAGGAGCGCGGCGACGTTCGCCGTACGCTGGAATCCGATTCGACCTTCGGCGAGTATAAGGGCAGCAATGTCATTATGGTTCAGGCGGAAGCCTATATGAACTATGTGATTGGCCAATCGATCGGCGGGCAAGAAATTACGCCGAATTTGAACGCTCTGATCAAGGAAAGCGCCTATTTCGACCGCTTCTACCATCAGACGTCACAAGGTCGGACATCGGACGCCGACTTCGCCGTTCAATGTTCCGTGCAGCCTCAGCCTAGCGGCTCGGTCTTTATTCAATATGCGCAAAATGATTTTGACTGCCTGCCCGCTACGTTGAAAGCGAACAATTATTCCACATCCGTGTTCCACGCCTACGACGGCGGCTTCTGGAACCGGAATACGATGTATTCGCGGATGAAATACGATACGTTCTACAGCCGGACGCATTTCACGACCGAGGAGCCGCTTGGCTGGTCGATCGGCGACAATTCGTTCTTCCGTCAATCGGCAGACGTCATGAGCGAGCAAAAGCAGCCCTTCTATTCGTTCCTCATCACGCTGTCGAGCCATCATCCGTACGCCTTGCCGGCCAGCTATCAGAAGCTTGATGTCGGCTCGTTCAAAGGCACGATGTTCGGCGACTACTTGCAGGCCGTGCATTATGTCGACGAATCGCTTGGCAACTTCGTTGCGAAGCTGAAGCAAGAAGGACTTTGGGACCGGTCGATCTTCCTGTTCTACGGCGACCACGACAATTCGATCCGGGACTGGGCGCCTTTCGAACAGCTGCTGGGCAAGCCGCTCAACGAGATTCAGCGGCAGCAAATTTTGCGTCAAGTGCCGTTCATCGTCCACTTGCCTGACGGCAAGCATGCAGGCACCTACCATAACGTAGGCGGTCAGCTCGATGTATCGCCAACGATCCTGCATCTGCTGGGCATTTCGACAGCTGGCGAGCGCAAGGTCGGTACGCCGCTTATTTTGGACAAGCCGCTTGAGGGCAAGAAGGTCGTCTTCCGCAGCGGCGCCTTCACGGACGGCAATGTGTTCTACATGCCATCCTCCGATGGCATCGTCGCCAATGGCGTTTGCTACGACGCCAACACGGGCGAAACGACAGACAAAGCTGGCTGCACCGCAGGCGCGCAAGCTGCACGCGATGAGCTGCGCGTCTCCGACGAAACCGTCCAGTATAACATCATCGGCATACTGAACAAGCGTCAGGCTGAAGCGGCGGGCGCTTCAGCGGGGAAATAGCGAGCCTCCGCAAGAGGAGCTGCACTGCAGGCTAATCGCAGCGCAGCGTGCCCAGTCGCTGGCATTGTTACTGATACCGCAGCCGCCTTGACGATATCAATATACTTTATGCGCTTAAAGCCATTGCAGATCATACTGCAATGGCTTTTTTCTGCTCGCTTTGGAGCAATTCGCGCAGCGCAGGCACCATTCTAGCGGACCATGGTGACGCTATTTGCCGCTTCTGTGGCATTTTGATATTGTAACGGACCCAGCCAGCCGTTATTTCGCAGTTTAACAGCTAATTTGAGGCCAAATACGCGAAATAGCGTCATTTGAGGTCCGTTACATGCAAATCGAGGGACTTTTGCGCGATATAACGGCTGTGGAGTCCGTTAGCGGGCCGGATGTCTGCGATGAGCGGCGGAAAATCCCCAGGAAACAACAAAAAAACCGCGGTTCCCCGCGGCTTCTGCCCATGCGCATCCTCTTTATTTCAAATACTTCTTCGCTGCTTCGATCACGTCATCTTCCGATTTCCCTTTCAAGTATCGTCCGTTTACAAAAATGAACGGGTACTTGGCGCAGGGACCGCAGTATGACTTGCAGCCTATTTTTATTTCCGATTCCGGTACCAGCTTCGCCAGCTTGGGAAGCATCGTTTTGACGCGAATATATTTGCATTTGTCGCAAATGCGTATGTCGTTAGGCATGATGAATTGCTTCTGCGATTAATGATCGCCGTGATTGCCTCGGGACGGATTCGTAACGGCAAAGCCTTCTTCCGGCACGTAGAAATAGTCAACGCGAACGCCATCGAGGAAATCGACGCCTTTCTCAAGAATAACGTCAATATCCTTATCCGTCTTAACGACTTCGTCTTTCTCTGTCGGCGTATCGATTCCCATGCCGTAATGCGCGTGATCGCCATGCGCGTGCGTCACATAAATGCGCAGCAGCTTCCCTTCATTTTCTGGCTTGTCCAGCTCAACGCGGAGAACCTTCGCTGCGTTTTTCGATATTTTGCACTTCATCGGTTAATCGCTCCTTTTACTCTATCATTCATATCCTATACCTAGGCTTATCTTAGTTATTGTATAGAATGCCTCGCAGAAGTTCAACCCGCAACTCCTAGTTTCATCGGCTTGTAATGCCGTATTTGCGCTCCGTCCGGCCTGCAAACCATCCTGCAATGAGCAGCGTTATCGCAATATCGTCCAGCGGCATAAACGGGATCGGTACGAGCACATCGGGCAAAATCCAGTATATGACAACCGGCACGATAAACAGCAGCTTGTCTCCAAGCTTCACCTGCGGCATCAAGAGCAGCTTATAAACACGCATCAACAAATGCTTCCAGCGTCGAAGCGAAAGCAGCTTGTTCATCCTTATCCCTCCTCGTCGGCAGGTATAAGCTACACATGCTTCGCACGGTCTCTGCCTTTGGTACAAGTATACCACGCAGCACGAGGCCGCTAAACCATTGCGTTTAGCGGCCCCGTTGCTCCAACCGGCGATAGTCGCCTCTACCATCACGAAAGCATAGCCTCCAGCAGCAGCTTGACTACATCGTCGTACATATCGTCGAATTGCTCCAGCGGCAGCGGGTTTACCCCGATCCCCGCCTCAATCGTAAACCCCGGCTTTCGATAGGTCTGGATGAACCAATCCTTGTAGCCGGCATCGCTGCCTGTCAGATGGACAGGGCGGTACCCGCTGGCTTGCCCCAATCGAAAAGCGATTCGCTCGGATTCAGGCGGCTCAAACCCGCGATAGTTCCAATAGATTTCCTGCCCTTGCGTATGCAGCGCCAATACCAGCTCGAATTGCTGATCCTCCGTAAATGCCGCCAGGGCAGCCGCTTCCGGCTCGCTGAGCGGCTTAGCGCCCGGGTAATCGCGAGGTCCCGGTCCAGACGTCCCTCGCCGGCTGCATTCCTCTTCCCAATGCGCAGGAAACTGATCGTTCAGATCAACCCCCCGGACATTGGCCTTCCAGCGGCTAAAACGCCCCGAGCCCCGGTTCATCTCAAGCAGCTTAGCGTAATGCGGATGATCCTTATGCAGCCCTTCCTGCACAAGCTGCACGCCGTCAGGATTAACCATCGGCACGATCCATAACGTAACCTTCGACAGCAAGGAATGGATGTCTACGCCTCGCAATTGAATGTTCAGCTCCGACGCTCGCACGACATCCTCTGCAAAAGTCATAAGCAGCATGCTAGTAATCCACTCATTCGCATGAACGGCGCCGTTCGCATGCATAACGCGAGGTCCGCTGCCCAACCTGATCGCGATTATGGGCTTGCCCATCACGCTCTCGCCGATGCTTCGCACCTCAACCGCCGTCCTGTAGCGCTCTGCCAGTCGCGCGCAATCTCGGCTAAGCTCTCCGGGGCCATATTCCGCCCGCGCGTCTACAATGCGGTTAGGCGGACCAACAGGAATGCGCAGCAGCGTGCCCGGCGCCCACAGCGCAGGCGGACAGCTGCGATTAGCTGCCTCCACTGCTGATGCTTCAACCCCAAACAGCTCGGAGAGCCGATGAAGCGTGTCGCCTTCTTGGACGGTGTACCATACATCGGATGCCGGCGGAACTTGCAAAACAATACCCGTTGGGATCGGTTCCCCTTCCGTTAATCTAGGGTTGCAGGCAAGCAGCGAAGCGGCTGATATGCCAAAATCCCGTGCGATACGCAGCAGCGTGTCACCGGGACGAACGGTATAGGAGAGCAATGGACCTCCTCCTTTTCTCCGGAACTTTCGATTATTCGTGAGAGGTGAAAGATGCTTATCCCTACATCGTATTCGCTTACAGGAACGCTCATTCCCCGAATGCCAAAAAGGACAGCGCATCACGGGTCCATATCCGGAACCCCCGATGTCTGTCCTGTTTCATTCGCCTTTCAACTATCACTACCAGGTATGGGAAACTTGCCACACGACTGGCGTCAGTTCGATCTGTTTGCCCAGCCATTGTGTCGCAATCTGCTTAAACATCTGCTGCTCCCCACTGCAAAAAAAACGATGCATGGGCTCTGCTTCGATACTTACAAGCTTGCCTTGCCCTTCTAGAATCGCTCGAATTTCTCGCACGGTTTCCTCGGCCGAGCTAATCAATGCAACCTCAGGACCCATCACTTCACTTATGCTTTCCGACAAAAACGGATAATGGGTGCATCCAAGAATCATGCAGTCAAGCGGGTACTCCCGTAAATAACCAAGCGCCTGTTGAACGGTATGAAACGTCTCTGTCGATCGAAAATTGCCCTGCTCCACTAACGGCACGAATGCTGGGCACGCTTGGCTGATTACATGAATGTGCGGTGAAAGCTGCTTCAGCGCATGCTCATATGCGCCGCTTCGAACGGTCCCCTCGGTGCCGATCACCCCGATTACGCCCGTATTCGTCCGGCTGAGCGCCGCTCTGGCCCCTGGATCAATTACGCCGACGACTGGGACAGATACCATTTCTTTCAAATCATCGAGGGCAAATGCAGTCGCCGTATTGCATGCAACAACAATCATTTTGGGGTTGTATTGAATCAAATAATCGACAATCTCTTTCGTAAAACGAACAACTTCACCTGCCGGACGCGGACCATACGGCGTGCGAGCGGTATCGCCAAAATAGACAATTTTCTCGCGCGGGAGCTGTCGCATCACTTCTTTGGCAACCGTTAATCCGCCAACTCCAGAGTCTAATATCGCAATCGGCTGCTGCACATCCACACCGCTTTCTTTTCAACAGTTTGACAGATTTCAATAGCATATGAATGCCATCATGGAAATGTACCTATTTGTTAGCCCTGTCGTATGAAAAGAAGATGGCTGCAGCATCCGCTATGTATGGCCATACCTGTCGCTATCAGCATCCCGGCCCAATACAACCCGATGGACGCCAAAAGGCGGCTGCCCTTATAAGGACTGCCGCCTTTTGATGTCGGTCATCCAGGCGACCAACCGATGCGAACGAGTTATCCAATCGTTTGAAGCGTTTTGTCGATCGATTCCACTTGCTCGGTTTCCGGCTCCAGCGCTTCCAGTGCATCCGAAACCAGTTCGTTCTCCGACGAAGCAATGCCTGCTGTCAGCGAGCTAATAATCGCTTTCTCCAGCTCCGCCTCCACTCGCTCTTCGCCTCCACGCCACGATCTGACACTCGTGACGACGCCCGCCGCTGCGGACTTCGCACGGTCGGCCACCTCAGACGCGCTGCTGCCGACTTGTTTCGCGATGCGTCCCGTCGTTTGACCGACCTGCGATGCGATTCTTGCCGTCGTGTCGCCTACCTTTTGAGCGCCTTCCGCAATGTCATGGCGAAGCTCTTTGCCCGCTTTTGGCGCGAACAGCAGCGCAGTAACCGAGCCAACGACTACCCCCGCCAATGCGCCGAACAGAAAACCTTTGCTACCTGTAGATTTTGCCATTATTAATCGCTCCCTCCATCTTTATCGTGCCCATCGTCCTCCCCAGAGCATGCGGGCTTATTCGCAACTTTGTCACGTACCGATTGCCACAGCTGCCATGCCGTCATTCCGACCTCGGCCCAATCAAGCGCCTCATCGAGTCCCTTCAGCCGCTTGTTCTCGATCCGTTCCGCTTGCTGTCTAGCTTTATTGGATAAAGCTGCAGTCATTGCATTCATCGCTGCTGAAGCATTCTCGACCGATTCGCCCATCAGGGAGGCCGCTTGGAATAATCCGCTCATCGCACGCAGTTGGGTACTCACAAGCCCAAGCGTATCATCCATACGATCCGTCGTTCCTTGCAGTTTAAGCATTAACGTTCGCATATCCCGCTCCAGCTTTTCCGTAGATTGCTGCATCAGCGTCAGCCGGTACACCGCAGCCCGCAAGCTCATAAGCAAGCCTATCGTCAAAACGATGAATACGATCGTTGCTGCTACCGCACACCATGCCGCCGTCATCATGACATCGCGCTCCTTTCCCGCTCGCCTCTTGGTGGAAGTAGACGAATGCCTAATTTGTAATGACAGTATAAGCAGCATAGGCTTGGATTGACACAACGCGCCATACAAAAAAAGCATCGCCTGTACCTATGGGTACAGCACGATGCTTCGCTTGCTTGATATGCGCTTATTTGACGGCATCCGGCGCCTCTGGCGGATTCGTAATGACATAGGTGCATTTGGCGCCGCCCTTAGCGAGACATTCCGTTCGCTCCACCTGCGTCTGCAGCAGCTCTTCGAACAATTGCAGCTCGCATGTGCAGGCTTGCTGATACGGCTTCGCTACCTGTGCGATCGGGCAGTTAAATTCGTGCAGCTGGTAATCGCCTGCCTCCGACTGCTCGATTTCCACCATATAACCGCCTGCATTCTGGATAGCGGCCAGCTCCTCGACCCTGCCATGCAGCGTTTTGCCTGCCATTCGAGGCGCATAGCGCTCCAGCAGCTTCCGCTTACGACTCTGGAACAAATGGTCGACCATCGGCGCCGTTGCCTCTTCCTTCGCCAAGTCATCGAGAATATCGAGCGTCAAGCCATGATAATTTTTAGGAAAAAGCTCCTCAGATTCCGCTGTCAGCGTGTACATATGCTTGGGCCTGCCCGCTCCTCGCTTCACGGAGGTTTGCTGAATAAACCCGTCGCTCTCAAGGGCATACAGATGCCTGCGTATCGCCATTTCCGTTAACCCGAGCTGGCTCGCTAGTTCACCCGCACTCTGGGTCCCCTTCGTCTTCAGCAATCCGACGACTGTCTGCCGCGTTGATCGTTCGTCCCGCTGTGGAGGATGGTCTGCTCCACTCTGTCTATCGCTTCGTTTCATCCTCACACCGCCTTTCGCCTGCTTTTACGACATTGTAACCGATTTTGTACCGTTCGTAAATTTACATCCCAAAAAGAGCCTGCCATCAGCTTGCTGATAACAGGCTCTTCCTATGCGTACGTGCACAGGCTATGCTGGCAGCTCACGCTCCAAATATTGCTCCACGGCTGTTTTAAAACGCTGAAGCAGCTCCGGAAGCACCGACGATAGCTCATGCCATTCGGTGCGCGGCCATTCATAATAATATTGCACGAGCGGCTTGCGCAGCTTCACCAGCGCCATAAGCGGCTCGTGAAGCTCCTTCGCGAATACATGCTCTTCCGCAATAATATCTACAAGATCCTCGTAGCTGCTTGCATCGCGCATAATAAATCCATCGATGAGAAAGCTTCCGATATCCGTAACCGTCTCAATCGCCAGATGCAGCGCCCGCTCCTGCGCCATTCCTTCAAGCAGGGACCCGCTCCAGCCTTCTGCCAGCAAAGTGAGCGTGTCTGCGATTTCCGGAATTGCCTCCAGCCGTTGACGAATCTGTTCGACGTTCACATAGTACATAGCTGGTTGCAGCTCCTTTCTTCGCCACCAGCGTTATGCGTTATTCCGCATCTCGCTTGGAGGCTGATCGACGCCCTTTTCGTTTGAGCCATGCGACCATAATGATACTGCTGACGATAACCACGATAAGGTACGTCAGCAATTGGTATAAATCTTCATTGCCGTTATCCATCCGCTTCTTGACTCCTTAGCTTACGTAGTCGACGCTTGCGGACGCTTCGCGCACCTGCGTCATATGCTCGATTACTTTTTTATGAACAGGATGGACCTGATACGCTTCCAAATCTTCCATCGACTCGAACTTGGTTACGAGCGCGATATCATAAGAACGTTCCGAATGCAGAACGTCCAGCCCTACCTCGAGAAACTTCAATTGCTCGATTTTGCCCTCCATGTCACGGAGCACTTGCGCAGTCCGTTCAATCGCCTCTGGGCTGCGATCCTTCAACTTGAACATAACGATATGGGTAATCATAGTATCCACTCCATTCTTCTATAGGTACGACTCGCATGAGATAACCGCGGGTGTCGCATAATATCGGTACCGAATCAGCCAAATTGACCAACAAAGGGGATCGGCAAACGCTATGCGCTATCCGGTTACAATTGTGGCCACCCTCATCGGGTTAGCCCTCTGCTTGTACAATGCGACGGGTTATGACCCGCACAACTTCGTGTTCTTCATGTTAAGCATTCCAGCATGGATTGCCGATCTGGCGTTCGACATCCATAACGTTGGCGTCATGAGCATCTATGTGTGGACCGTCCTGACCTGGGCCGCGCTCGGTTTCATTGCTGACTTGATCATTCATCGCCAGCGCACCCGCCGTCATGCTACGGACTAATAATAGGCCTGAAAGTAAGGAAAAGGAGCCATCGGGCTCCTTTTTGTCTTATTCCACGATTAGTACGGATTTCATCGTCGCATGGCCAGAACCGCACATGACGGAGCAATGCATCTCGTACGTGCCCGGCTTGTCGAGCGTAATGTCTTGCTGCGTTTTGTCGCCTTGCAGGTCGATGTTCAGATCTTTGATTGCCAGACCGTGGACACCGCTTTTGTTTTGCAGAAGCAGACGCACTTTCGTGCCCGCTTTCACGTGATATTCTTTCTCGTTGAATACGTAATCATTCGATGCTTGCACTTTCAACAGCTGCATTCCTTCTGGCAATCCCGCTGTCTCGTCCTTCGGCTTGTCTGGAAGTCCGAACGTCAGCAAGTATACGCTCAGTAAGGTTGCCGCCGTAAATACGACGAACATGATCCATTTGTGCATAATCTGTGCTCCCCCTTGCAGGCTTTTGTCTACTCCTTATAATACCCAACTTCGTCCATTGTTCTCAACCTTTAAAATGAAGGAGATGAAAAATTTTTGTACAGAATGTGACAAATGTTTGAACGATTTATTCATGCATATAGGTCTTCAGCAATCGTTCGGATTCCGCTTTCACGAACCCCCATACCATTGAAAACTGATGGTGATAGCCTCGGCACACATACTTCGCGTGCATGGCTTCCTTCTGCTGGCTCTCCTCATAAATCTTGATGCCAGCAGCGCGAAACTGGCGCCGCAGCGCCGCCAGATCCAACAGCACGCGGTCCTGAACCGCGCGCAGCATCGACTCGTAAAGCCGGGGCAGCTTCATCCCGGCTTTACCGACAACGCGAATATCATGATCAAGTATGCGCATGACAATCCCGAGCAGCACATACCGCTTCACCAGCTCCTGCTCCGCCCCGCTCTGCGTCGGCGGATGGGATGCCTCACGAACCAAGGCCATCACTTTATCGTTCGTAACCGCCATCGGCGATCCCTCCAATAAGAACATTTGTTCTTATTATAACGACAATAGGCCCGCTTATGCAAGCGGGCCATCAGCCATTTTGTGCCGCGTATGATCGTTCTGCTTTACTTTCCTTTCGTGTTGTCTTTATCTTTCAACACCTCGATAATACGCCTCACCTTGTCGGGCAGCGGCAGGCCGAGGCGGCCATAGTTCTCTGTAATCGAAATCAATTCATTCGCCAAGTAAAAATAAATTGCAGCTGCCATTGTCGTATCATTCGTTTGAAGCAGTTGGTCGATCTGATGAGCGAGCAAGATAATGAGCAGCGTCAGCCCCTTCCGAGTCAGCCCCCAGGCGCCAACATTGCTGTTTAAGCCCTTCTTCTCCTTCAACGATGCCGCAATCCCTGTCAGATAATCAATGCCCATTGCGACTAACAGTACCGTTAGCGATTGCGGCCAAACGCCAAATGCAATAGCGGCCCAATAACCAAACATGCCTGCAATCGAGCAAACCCACGCTAGTGGCATATCCCCTCCCCTCCTTAATTCTGCCTGCGTTTTCCTCGTCAGCTATGACGAGAAGCCCGCAGCAGTGGGAATATATAGTTACTATATGCAAGCCCGAACAGGTTGTCCGATGCGGATGCCCATTTTATGAGGAAATCTACCAATTGCTACACTCACGCTTCCTTGCGCTTTGTGGTAGGATAATTAAGGAAGAACGCATTGCTTGCTTATAAGCAAAACCGGATAATGATGCATGTTAACGATCTAAATTGGAGGCGATTACATTGGCAACGGAACAACAAGCGGCTGAAGGATACTTCGGACAATTCGGCGGGAGCTTCGTTCCCCCTGAGCTGCAAGAAGTGCTCGATTACCTGGCAGAGCAATTCCATACATTCAAGGACGATCCCGCATTCAACGAGGAACTTCGCTACTACCTTCGCGAATACGTCGGCCGCGAGAATCCGCTAACCTACGCGCAGCAGCTCACCGAGCAATGGGGCGGCGCCAAAATTTATTTGAAGCGCGAGGACCTTAACCATACCGGCTCTCATAAAATCAACAATGTTGTCGGGCAAATCCTGCTGGCCAAACGAATGGGCGCCAAGCGCGTCATCGCCGAGACTGGCGCCGGGCAGCACGGCGTCGCAACTGCAACAGCATGCGCGATGTTCAATATGGAATGCATCATCTACATGGGCGCCGAGGATACGCGTCGTCAGGCGCTGAACGTGTTCCGCATGGAGCTGCTCGGAGCCAAGGTCGTAGCGGTAGACAAAGGTCAGGGCCGCTTGAAGGATGCGGTCGATGAAGCGTTAAACGATCTTGTCGCCAACTACAAAACGACCTTCTATCTGCTCGGGTCCGCGGTTGGTCCGCATCCGTACCCAACGATGGTCAAACATTTTCAATCGATTATTAGCGAGGAATCCAAACGCCAAATCCTTGAGAAGGAAGGCAGGCTCCCCGATGCGGTCATCGCATGCGCAGGCGGCGGCAGCAACGCGATCGGCTCGTTCGCCCATTATATGAATGAGCCATCGGTGCAGCTCATCGGCGTAGAGCCGGATCAGGCTCCGACGATGACACAAGGCGTTCCGGGCGTCATTCATGGGTTCAAATGCCTTGTTCTTCTGGACGAGCAGGGGAACCCGAAGCCGACCTACTCGATTGCGGCAGGGCTCGACTATCCGGGCATCGGGCCGGAGCACAGCTATCTGCAGGAGAGCGGACGCGCGCAGTACGTGACGGTAACGAACGAGGAAGTGCTCGCTGCCTTCCAAGAGCTGTCTCGCGCCGAGGGCATCATTCCAGCGCTTGAAAGCGCGCATGCCGTTGCCTATGCGAAGAAGCTGGCGCCAACGCTCAGCCGCGACAAGCTGCTGATCGTCAATCTGTCCGGGCGTGGCGATAAAGACGTCGAGCAGGTGTTCCACATGCTGAAGAAATAGCTTCTGAGCGACTGCTATAAAACGAAGAAGCGGCTTCAAGCCCGGCATGCGCTGCATGCGGCTTGAAGCCGCTCTTTTGTTAATCCGCAATCCCGGCATCCGCCCTCACCGACCGCAAGCCGTTGCAATAGTGTATCGTATAGCTGACTCATGAAGGAGGAGGTCCCCATGAGCAAACGCAAGATTCCAAACGCAAGCATTGCGAAGACAAAGCTTTCCCCTTACACACTGGGCAAAACAGCCAAAGCCATGCTGCCCTTCTACCGCCGCGTCGCCGCCAGCCGCCCCTACTCGGTGCGATGGGCCAAAGCGGTTCGGCAAGGCAATTTGGATACGATGATCGCGATGCTGCAGCCTTATGTCCCTCTCTCAGCCATCGATAGCCTTGCAACGAATGGCATTGGCTACTTCGTCGATTTTCCCGTTGCCGGCAAGAAGCCTCCCTATACGAACGCTACCTCAATCCGTCCGGGTCAAACCCAGTTCACATTCAGCGCAGCCATTCATCGCCAAATTGCAATTGCCATTATCCCGCTTTACGCCGAGATCACTGCCAATAAACCGTTCCGAAACTATCTGGTTCAGGCCATCAACGCCAACAATCAAGCGCTCGTGAAACGTCTCGTGCGCAGCCTCATTCCTACTCGCAGGCTGAAGTCGATCGGTATCGCGCAGTCTGGCATTACGCTCGGCTTCCGCTACCCATCCAGCCGGTATGTTTACCATAATCAATTTTTTCAAGACCAGCTTTATTAGCGTGAAACAAGAAATTAAAAAGCGGGTACTCCTGCCGTCTGAGCTTGCCAGATGACAGCGAATACCCGCTTAACGAATATATAATTAGACAACTGCAGCAGGCAGTTCGTTGTACGCCTTCAAAAGCGTTTGGCGGTTGACGCGAACGCGATGTGCCTCGCGCAAGCTTCGTGTGAGAAGTTCATCATCGATGCCAAGCTCTGAAGCTGTTGCTGGCCCGCCAACGACGCGAAGCAGCCGCTGCAGTTCTGCCGTGGATGGCACCGCAGCAAGCGCCTGCTCTAGCCGCTCGCGATCAGCAGCGAATAGCGCTTCGCCCTGCTCCTCCGCAATTCGGCGATAGACGCCGGCGATCGCCGCGCTTGCAACGCCTACCTTCGCCCCATGCAGCAGCGAGCGGCGGCCAAGGCGCAGGTACTCCATCTCCCAATAGTGGGACAAGTGATGCTCGGCCCCTGCTGCAGGATGCGATTGCCCGAACAGCAGCATCGCTAGGCCCGACTCGATCAGCGCCTCCGTCAGCACGCGAATGCCGTCTTGGTCCCGGCTTCCGATCGATTCGGCGTGCTTGACGCATTTGTCGAGCGCGTACGCGGTAATCGCCGCGGCGGTCCGGTCATAGGGCTCGTCGCCAGCGGCTGCGCCATAGACCCAGTCGAACAGCGACGTGTATTTGCCCAGCATATCGCCAAAGCCGGCTGCCGCCATAGCCGAAGGCGCAGCGCACAATACATCCAGATCGGCGAAAATCGCATCCGGCGCAATAGCCGCGAATGTTTTCTTCTCGCCCCTGATGATGAGCGGCGCGCCTTTGGAGTTGAAGCCGTCAACGGAAGGCGCCGTCGGCACGGAAACGAACGAAATGCCTGCCAAGCAAGCCGAATACCTGACGATATCATGAATCGTCCCGGAGCCGACCGCAATGACGAGTTCTGCGCCCGTCTGGCGAATATCCGTCAGTAACTGCACCAGCGATGCTTCATCGGCGATGACATCGCCCTGCGCGTCCGGTTTTATCAGGGTTGTCTGGACCGAAATGCCTGCATCCGCAATGCGCGGCCATAACGCCATCCCCGCTGCGGCGTGCGTATTCGCATCCGCAGCGATCAACACGCGTTTAAAGCCCCGATCCTGAAGATAAGGAGCAACATGCCGAAGCGCACCGGCTTCGATGATGATCGGATTGACCGTAATCGCCTGTAACGCCTCTTCATCAAGCCACGGCGCTGCCTCCTTAAGATTATCCAACACCTGATTCATGTCATTCCCTCTCCTTTTACAGCTGCTTTAGTTGTTAGTTCCCCAATAGAAGACCAAATCCAGTCCGGCCGTGCCGGCCAAAGGCCCGCTGCCTCTGTCGTGGTCGAGCCCGTCAATACAAGCGCGGTTTTCATGCCCGACCGCTTGCCCAAGCCAATATCAGACGCCAAGCTGTCGCCGATCATCAAGCAACGTTCAGCCGGCAATTGCAGTGCTGCTAGCGCCGCCTCCGCCATAAGCAAGGATGGCTTGCCGACCACGAGCTCCACTTGCGCGCCTGTTGAAGCGGCAATAGCGCCGATCATGCCAGCGACGTCGATATGGTCACCGAACTCGCCGGGGAATGACCGGTCCTCATTCGTTGCAATGATGCGCGCGCCATGCCGAACGGCCCGAAACGCTTCATTCAGCTCGTGATACGTGAGCGTCTCATGCAGCGTAATAACGAGCCAATCCGCCAGCTCTGGCCGAACCGCCAGTGTGATGCCGCCGGCAGCGAGCTCGTCTTGCAGGCCCCAATCCCCAAGCGTCCATGCTTCGCAGCCGGGATGATGCTCCCGTAAGTAGCGGGCAGTCACGGTGGACGACAAAATAATCTCGTCCAATGACGCTTCCACGCCTAGCCTGCGAAGCTTTGCCAGACACATCTCTCTTGATATATTGCCTCGGTTGCTAAGGAAGACAAGCCGCTTGCCAGCAGCCCGGAGCGATGCGATCGCTTGCTGGGCGCCCTCTACGACCTGCTCTCCCCTAAACACCGTACCGTCCAAATCAATAACGAACCCGTCCAGATCCATTGCTTTCATCGCGGATGCCCTGCCTCTCGCGAACCATTTGCCGTGCGCATTCGTGCGGCGATCCTTACTTTCCTTTCTTATTTTCCGTCTCCGGCGGCGTGAAAGTCAATGATTGTTTATTTTTGTTATCATTCTCATTCATTATCAATCGGATCAACGGATACTGTCGTAAAAAATAAAAACATTCAACGAATATCGTTGAATGTTTTCACTTAACCCTATTAAACGCCGCTATTCGGCAGACTCTGCAACGAGCAGCTCAATCCCCGTAATCCGACGCAGGAAAGCGGGGTCGGCGCCTTCATCCGTAATGATCGTATGGACCGCGCGCGTCTGCACGCTTGTCGCAATCGACCGCCGCCCAAGCTTCGTATGGTCCAGAAGAGCGACGATTTTGCTTGCGTTTGCTGCCATTAGCTTCTTAAGCTCCGCCTCGTATAAGCTGAAGTCCGTCATCCCTTCCTCCACGGTGAACCCAAGCGAAGAGGTGAAGAAAAGGTCCGCATGAATTTCTTCCAATATCGTCCGGCCGAGCACGCCTTCAACCGAGCCGGAGCCCGGACGCAGCACGCCGCCGACAAGAATAACATTAATGCGCGGATTGCGATTGAGCGTGAGCGCAGCTTCCACCCCGTTCGTTACTACGGTCAAATAATCGCAGTCGACAAGCGCCTTCGCAAGCTCCAGCACCGTCGAGCTCGCATCCAATAATATGCACTGGCCCTGATGCACCAGCTCCGCTGCTTTCTTCCCGATCACCTGCTTCAGCTCAGCGTTCAGCTCGCTCCGCGACGTCATGCGCAAATCTTGGAATGACGGCTTCTTCGCGCGAACCGGGACAGCTCCGCCATGCGTTCGCTCCAGCAGCCCCTCCTCCTCCATTTGGCGCAAATCCGCGCGAAGCGTGCCTTCCGAAACATTCAGCTGACGTGCCAGGTCCTTAACGATCACTTGCTTATGCTGCTGCAGCAGCTGTACGATCTGCTCTCGGCGATGAGGGGCGAACATGATGAACTCCTCCTGATTTCTATCGTTATGAATCATATTATAACGAAATTCGAAGCCAAACGATAGCAAATAACAACGCTTTGCGGCATGCAGCGAATTTCTTTTCAATCACAGCTTTACAACCGAACATAGGTGCAAACCCATAACGAGCTGGATGCGCTGTATGACGAGTTCAAAGCGAATGGGGCACTCATCGTTTCAGAGCCGCAACTGACGGAGCATGATTGGGGCGTGTGGAAGGACTTTTCGGTCAAGGATTTGGACGGGTATGTCATAACCATTCATCATAAACAAGGGCCGCCCGACGTCATGATCCATGACGTGCAGGCAGCCCTTGAGAACAGCTAAGCCGAATGCATGCAAGCCTACGCTTGCAGCTTGTTGAACGTATCAGTCAGCACCGGTACGATTTGTTTTTTACGGGAAACCACGCCTTTGAGCACTGCCGTGTTGTTCGACAGCGACACGTTGTACGCTTGCTCGACTACGCTCGCGGAACGGCCGAGTGCAAGGCCGATCGAATCGTTCGTCAAGATGTCCGTTACGACGAACAGGAACAGGTCGAGGCCTTTTTCTTCGATGATCGTGTTCAGCGCAGCTTCGAGCTCGCCTTGACGGGAAAGCACATCGTTCGTGTCAACCGCGTTAACTTGTGCGATTTCAACTTTAGCGCCGCCCATCGAGAACTCTTTCGCGTCGAGGGAGATCAGCTGCGCGATCGATTTGTCGCTCAGGTCAGCGCCAGCTTTGAGCATGGCTAGACCATAGCTGTCAGCGTCAACGCCAGCAATAGCAGCCAGCTCTTTCGCTGCGTCTACGTCTTCTTGCGTGCACGTAGGCGATTTGAACAGCAGGGAGTCGGAGATGATTGCCGACAGCATCAGGCCTGCGATTTCCTTGCGGATCGCTACGCCTTTTTCTTTGTAGATTTTATTGAGAATCGTCGCCGTGCAGCCTACTGGCTCAGCGCGGTAGTACAGCGGGTCGCTCGTTTCGAAGTTAGCGATCCGGTGGTGGTCGATAACCTCGATAACGCGTACGTCTGCGATATCGTTCGCGCTTTGCTGGCGCTCGTTGTGGTCGACGAGAATAACTTCTTTGGCTTCAGCAGCAACCGCTTCTACAAGGCGCGGCGCTTGGATGCCGAATTGGTCGAGCGCGTATTGCGTCTCGCCGTTTACTTCGCCAAGGCGAATGGCTTCAGCGTCAACGCCAATTTCTTTTTTCAATTCGGCATAAGCGATAGCCGAGCAAATCGTATCCGTGTCCGGATTTTTATGTCCGAAAACAAGAACTTTAGTCATGATTCACTTTCGCTCCTTCATGTTTCGATATTCGATTCTGGCATTCCTCATCCAATAAGGGAGAAATAGGCTCGTCCATAATAATAGCATACTTATCGGAATATTTTTAGATCGAAATCTTGAATTTTATGGCGCTATTGCATCAACAGCGCTCACCATTGTGCCGCGAACGGCCCGGTAAGCGCTGTCGATACTGTCAGCAAGGCTAGCCTTTAACGAGTGCGTCGATCGCAGCCTTGGTTTCGGCGCTGAATTCGCGGAAGAACGCGACCAGCTCCGCGTTGCATAAGCCGGCATTATACAGCATTTGAATCATGACCAGCTCCGCATGTCCCTTGTCATTGGAGGTCGTAATAAGACCGGCGCCTTTGGCAGCGATGATCGCATCATTGGCCCAAGCAGGAGGCGTCTGGTTGTTGGACATATTCACCCGCTCCTCCAGCGCCGCCACACGATCTGCCAAATCCTGCATTTGTTGTTTTTCCGCGTCCGTCATCGTTTCGTCCTCCCCATTGTCGCCATCTTGGGCGTAGGCTTTGCGCAGCTCATCTTCCGTTCCCGCATATTCGTTCAAATCGACTGGGCCGGCAATGCCTGCAACCGCTCGCGCGCCATTCGGACGAACGCCGCCCGCGGATCCGTCGCTATATTGCCAGAACGTCCAGTGGCTCCATGCCGTCGTATCGGCAGGCGGCGAGCTGCTATAACGCGCCGCCCACAGCTCATAAACGCCCAACGAGGCGTCGAAATTGTTCGCGAAGCTGCTGCCGGAATAAATAATCGGCTTCACGCCGGTCAGCCTTTGCGTCTCCGTCAGAAAAGCTTGCGCCACCGCATTGATGTCGGCCTTGCTCATGCTCGAGTCCGCTTGCTCATAATCCATAGCGGGAGGAAGCTGGAACGCCGCCGCCCCTCCTGCCGAAGCGATCGCATCAGCGAAATTGGCCGCTTCCTTGACTGCTGCATCTGTCGTCTTGGCATTGACGAAGTGGTAGGCGCCAATAAGAACGCCGGCCGTTCGAGCTCCCTTCGCATTGGTGATAAACGTCGAATCTCGCGAGCTGGTCCCTTGGCTTGCCTTTAAGAAAGCAAACGCGATTCCGTCATTTTTAACCCGGTTCCAATTGACCGTCCCCTGATAATGCGAAACATCGATCCCTTGGGCATTGCCTGCGCTTCTATTCTGCATTCGATCCCCTCGCCTCCTGATTTCCGGCAGCTAACTGCCCCATCCTATGCGCGGTTAACGCGCTTCATACCTGCCAATCTAGCAGGGACGACCCGAACTAGCGTAAATTTCCCAGTCATGCTAATCTGTACAAAGCGGCACTTTCGTTCTGCCGCTTGGATCCATCCATACAGGCAGAACTACACGCATTGTGATCCAACCTACAAGCTGGATAAAGAAAGGACGTACTTATGATTATTCAACCTAAAACAAGAGGCTTCATTTGCACGACTGCGCATCCGGATGGCTGCGCCCGTCAAGTCCAGCGTCAAATTGAATATGTACAAGCTCAACCTGCTATCCATGGCCCTCGCAACGTGCTCGTAATCGGCGCGTCGACGGGATACGGTCTGGCATCGCGCATCGTTGCGTCGTTCGCTTCCGGCGCAAACACGGTTGGCGTATACTTCGACAAAGCTGCGGAAGGCGCTCGCACCGCATCGGCTGGCTGGTATAACTCCGCCGCATTCGAGCAAGCCGCGCAAGCCGCTGGACGCAAATCGTACAGCATCGTTGGCGACGCGTTCTCCGACGAAATCAAAGCAAAGACGATCGACCTGATTCGCACAGAGATCGGCAGCATCGATCTGGTTGTATACAGCGTCGCTTCCCCGCGCCGCACGCACCCGAAAACCGGCGAAACGTTCGCATCGGTCATCAAACCGCTTGGCGAAACGTATTCGAACAAAACGGTTAACTTCCATAGCGGAGAAGTCACGACAGCTACAATTGAGCCTGCTACAGAAGACGAGCTGCGCCAGACGATCGGCGTTATGGGCGGCGAAGACTGGGCGATGTGGATTGACGAGCTGCAACAGGCTGGCGTGTTGGCTGATGGCGCTACGACTGTCGCCTACTCGTACATCGGGCCTGAAATTACGCATGCCGTCTACAAGGAAGGCACGATCGGCCGCGCGAAGGATGATCTCGAAGCAACCTCGCAGCGCATCAACGAAAAGCTCAGCGCTACGGGCGGGCGCTCCTTTATCTCCGTCAACAAAGCGCTTGTTACGCAATCCAGCTCCGCTATCCCAGTCGTGCCGCTGTACATCTCCGCGTTGTACAAGGTCATGAAGGAAAAAGGCCTGCATGAGGGCTGCATCGAGCAAATGTACCGCTTGTTCAACGAACGTCTGTACGGCTCCGCTCATACCGCTGTCGACGACCGCCGCCGCATCCGTATCGACGATTGGGAGATGCGCGACGACGTTCAAGCGGAAGTGTCCCAACTGTGGGCGGACCTGACGACCGAGAACGTGTACGAGCTGTCCGATCTCGAAGGCTATCGCCGCGAGTTTTTCCAGCTGTTCGGCTTCGAAACCGACGGCATCAACTACGAAGCGGAAGCGAACGCAGACGTGGACATTCCGAATTTGCGCTAGGCAAATTTAAGTAATATGTACGAGAAAGCTGCGACGAGCAATCGTTGCAGCTTTTTTCGCGTCCAGTTCTTTAGAACTGTAGATACTCATCCTCTCGCACCTATCAACTGAGAAACTAGCATAATATTCTAGTTCTTGCAACCCTGTTATCCGTAAAATAGAGCTGAATTCATAGGACATTTTATTTACATGAACACAATGCGCACTCCCCCTCATCCCCTGCTCGTCCTCGCCTCGTTCGCCCGCCCCACCTTGTCATTGCAGTTCGTGCAATGACAAACACCCCCGAACGTCTCATAGAGACGTGCCGTTGCAAACCGTGCAACGAATGCTCTCGTAAGCATCAATAAGTGCTAGATTCCATCTATTTTCATCGTTTTCGGTTGCATGAACTGCAACGAGAGCTAGGTTTAGACGCTTAATTGGCAGGCGCCATTGCATGGAATGCAGGCCTGTTGATTATCAAGAAACTGGGAATGGGAAAGTGAATGGAAAAGTAGTGAGTGCCACTCTCCATTCGGGAGCCAAATGATGATGTCGAAGTGCACGAACGAATAGGGTTAAGGATAATGAGGCAGATACGTGTACATGGGGAACGACATGATCAAAGAGCATTTTAAGCAAAACATAAACGGTCATGGCAATATATAACTGGCTGTAGACTGCATTAGAGCTCGTGCCAAAAAGGACGGGTACATTGACATGCTGCTTCACCCATCGAAAGAAAGTCTCAATTTGCCAACGAGCGCGGTAGAGCTCGGCGATTTGTTCGGCCGAACGTGTTAAATTGGTTGCCAAAATAACAGGGTTTCCTTTCGGATCCTGCAATTTGATAATTCGGTGGCGCTGCTTCGAACGTTTCGCATCCCTTCCAATTTGGCATGTGAAATCTTCCAAAATGGGAGAACCCACGGGTTTCTTCCCCTTACGGGGGCGAGGCTGATGGAATGTAGCGTTGTCTCTAATGCGAATAACAAACGATTGCCGCTCCTGGACATAGGTATCAAATCGAATGAATTTGGCATAAGCACGATCCGCAACGATGATGTAATCCGTATCCCGCAAGGCATCGCTACTAAGCAAATCCGGCCGATTGCCTGTGGTTTCTTCGATGCGGTGAGGTTGCCCTTGTGTTGGTTTGTACGCAACATGCAACTTGACCCCCGCACGTTCGCCTTTCAGCGGTGCCCAGGGCAGGCGGCCGGCTCCCACTGTAATTTTAGTTGAATCCAAGATCAATAGTTCCTTTGGCAAAGATAACTTGCGCTTAGCTTGCCGATTGCAATGACCAAGCAAGTAGTGCAGTAATTGCTTGAAAATCCCGAAGGGGACATCTCCAGCTTTTTTGGACACGGTAGAGTAACAGGTTTTCACCAAGTGACAGGCAGGGGCTCGCAAAGCCCCTTCGCGATAGCTTTTCCACTGGTCCGATGCCGCTTGAGCAAAAAACAAAAATAAGTCATAAACAGTGAATTTACGCCCTACTTCTCGATAACCAACCGAATTTGAAAAAGAATCCACAATTTCTTTCGGTAGTGCAGTTTGAACTAGCTGGCTGAACGTAGTAGACTTATTCATAAGATCGCCTCTTGGGGGTGGAGTGGGTGGTACTACCCATTACCCGAGAGTGCGGTCCTTTTACCATTTTCAGGTTAATCAACAGGCCTGCATGGAATGCAATGATACAATGAGGGTGTAGTGTACGGTGTGGTGTGACGTAGTTCGGTGTAGCGTAGCGCGGCTTGATCATAGTTACGTCGCAGTCCGACGTGCCGACGCGACGCGACGTGACGAAGCGCAGTGCGATACGCTTTTCAGCCCATTGGGTAAAATGCCCCTTGACATCGGGAAGGGGATTTCTGTAAGATGATGAACAAATCAAGCGATGACCAAAGACAGGATGCCCTATACGCGCTGCCCAGAGAGAGAAGCCTCGGCTGAAAGCTTCTCCAGCAACCGGTTGTGGCGTTACCCCTTTGCAGCTGTGGCGTTGAACCCGTCGATTGTGAAATCGCGGCAGTAAGCGGCACCGGCTAATCCCCGTTAGCGGATGCCAATAAGGTCCTTGCAGCAGCATTCGCGGCGTTTCTCGCCCGAAAGCATATCGCTAGAGGACGAATTAGGGTGGAACCACGAGCTGAACGCACTCGTCCCTTTCCGGGCGAGATGCGTTTTTTTGCGTTCAAAAATGTTCCGCTCAGCCCACTAAACAAAATGCTCAGAATGGAGGAAAACGCATGGAGATCAACGTAACGTTGCCAGATGGCGCAATCAGGAGGTATACGCAAGGAACAACCGTGGGAGAAGTCGCTTTGTCGCTGCATGCCAACTTATACAAAAATGCGGTCGCCGGCAAGCTCGACAACGAGCTGGTCGATCTGAATCGCCCCATCGAGCAAGACAGTGCCGTTGAGCTCGTGACGTTAGACAGCCAACTGGGACGCGATATTCATCGGCACAGCACGGCGCATGTTATGGCGCAGGCAATCAAGCGATTATTCCCCAACCAGAGCGTGAAGCTAGGCATCGGACCTGTTATCGAGGACGGCTTTTATTATGATATCGATATCGCGAAGCCGCTTTCCAGCGAGGATCTTGTTGCTATCGAATATGAGATGAATCACATTATCGGAGAAAATCTTCCGATCGTCCGCCGCGCCGTTAGCCGCGAGGAAGCCGTACAAACATTCGAGGAATGCGAGGAGCCGCTGAAGTTGGAGCTCATTCGCGATTTGCCAGCCGACGCGGTCATCACGATTTATGAGCAAGGCGAATTTTCCGACCTATGCAGGGGTCCCCACCTTCCCTCCACAGGGCGGATTAAAGCGTTCAAGCTGCTTCATGTGGCAGGCGCTTACTGGCGGGGCGATTCCAATAACAAGGTGCTGCAGCGCATTTACGGGACGGCTTTCCCGAAGAAAGCGCAGCTGGATGAGCATTTGCACCGGATCGAGGAAGCGAAGAAGCGCGATCACCGCAAGCTCGGCAAGGAGCTCGGCCTGTTCATGTTCTCCGAGGAAGCGCCGGGCATGCCGTTCTATCTGCCGAAGGGCATGGCCATTCGCAACGAGCTCGAGAGCTTTGCCCGCGAGATTCAACGGCTCCGGGCATACGCGGAGGTGCGCACGCCGCTCATGATGAACAATCGGATATGGGAGCAATCGGGGCACTGGGACCATTATAAGGACAACATGTACTTTACGCAGGTCGATGAGACGAAATTTGCGCTCAAGCCAATGAATTGTCCGGGGCATATGCTCATCTACAAAAACAGCCGGCATTCCTATCGCGAGCTCCCGATCCGGCTATCCGAATTCGGCCAAGTGCACCGCCATGAGTTTTCCGGTGCGCTAAGCGGCATGATGCGCGTTCGCACATTTTGCCAAGACGATGCGCATCTGTTCGTGCTGCCCAGCCAGATTGAAGAAGAAATCGGCCTCGTCATCGAGCTAATCGGGCATATCTATGACGTATTCGGCTTTGCATACAAAATCGAGCTATCTACGCGTCCAGACGACTATATGGGAGCGGAAGCGCTCTGGGACCAAGCGGAGCAGTCGCTCCAAAGCGTGCTCGACGCTCGCGGCATCGCGTATACGATTAACGAGGGCGACGGCGCTTTCTATGGGCCGAAAATCGACTTCCATATCCTCGATGCGCTGCAGCGAAGCTGGCAGTGCGGAACGATCCAGCTCGATTTTCAAATGCCGGAGAAATTCGACCTCACTTACATCGGCGAAGACAACCTGAAGCATCGCCCGGTCGTCATCCATCGCGCCGTATACGGCTCCATCGACCGGTTCATCGGCATCCTGACGGAGCATTATGCCGGCGCCTTCCCCCTCTGGCTCGCGCCCGTTCAGGCAAAGCTGCTGCCCGTATCCGATCAGTATCTGGACGATGCCTACGCCGTCAAGAAGCAGCTTGAGGAAGCTGGCATTCGTGCCGAGGTCGATGATCGCAACGAAAAGCTAGGCTACAAAATCCGCGAGGCGCAGCTTGAGAAAACGCCGTATATGCTCATCCTTGGCGAAAATGAACGGGGCAGCGGCAGCGTCTCGGTCCGCAAACGAAGCGGCGAGGAGCTGGGACCGCTTGCTGTACCGGCGCTTGCGGCCCTGCTGAAGGATGAAATAACGAAGCGCAGCTAGCATGAACTGGATCGAGGCTTGAGGCTTGGAGCCCGAGCGGTAATAGTAGTTGGATCTAGTTCGAGCAACTGCAAAAAAGCGCTCCGCCCGAGGGTTCAGGCACGAACGTTCTGACATCACTTCTCAAACCAGTCGAATATGCGATCAGCTCGAAGACTCGCTTGAGGTCGTTGAAATGCCGGATTCAAGCGAACGAGCCCTTCCATGCGGCAGCATGGCCGCGCCTTGTCACGATCTTAGCTGCATAGCGACTCGTGGGACGTATATCTTCATCCCATTCGTGTTCAGTCAAGGAGTTCGGTAGTCAAATTACCTCCTTCTTCTCTCAAGGGGATATTTTTTCACAATTGAGTCCGATTCGGTCTATTAGGTCAACAGCTGCCAGAAATTCAGCCTCACCCACCTCATTAACAGAAAACCACTGAATTGTTTTATCGATTCAGTGGTTTCATTCAAAGTATAGTCCAAGGTCACTGGAAATGAGGTAATATCTATTTTCGCCGGCAGGTCTGAAGTTGATCCTGTGTACTTATGCAGATCTTCTGGGAATCGCTCTCTATACTTTCGTTCAGGAAGCTTATTATTCCCAGTAATACATGCTGAGCCACAGCACCCGATAGGGTGCCCAGAGTGTCGAGAAAGTCCTACGGACTTTTCGGCACTTTTTTATTTTATATGGTGATTCTTGTCTTGTTGAAGAGAAACCGATTGAAACGCGATCTGAAATCAACATATTGGTGAGAAATTTCGGGACGTTTAGACCTTCATAAAAAACAAGAGGTTTCTCTACAACTCGAGGAGCACGTGGCTCCTAAATAAGAAAATTATTGCTCAGTTGATTGATCTTCATCTGCTGAAGCAATTAATTCAAATGGCAACGAATTTTTCATTTCACCTGGTAATACATCTAAAATAGTCCCACCTAATGCCTTCATTGTCTTCGGATTTCTTGCCATCCAGCCAATTGTTCGTACAGTAAAACTTTTGAACCAGCCTCCTTTAGTTAAGTTATTTATTTGCACCTTTAAGAATTTTATATCCTTATTAAGCTTCTTAATTTCATCTTCCAATTTCTCTTTATCAGCTATATCCTCGCTTAGTTTCTTCGCAAACCGAGCTTCTAACGCCGAAATTCGACCTTCAAGTTCTGCTGCTTCATCGACAGAAAACTTTTCGTTGCTGAAGCCTTTAACTAGCTCATTAATTACGTCTATTTGCGTATCTATGTAATCTCTATGCTCATTGAAAGCTCTCACAATAGGTAATGCTTTTAACTCAGCTTCAATGTATTCTACCCAAGTAAGTATATGATCAAAAAGCTCATCTGCTTTACCGAGTCTATCATTCTCTATCTCTAGCATTCTGCCGGGAGACATTTCAACTGTTACATAATTCGAGTACACTTCTGCAGTTAGAAACTTTGTATCGTCGTGACTATAGACAATCTCAATTTTAGGTCTTTTACCGCTTTCCGTAAAAAATGCATTTAGAGTAAAGTCATCACTTGATAGAAAATCCCCATTCATACTTTCCAATAAATCTTTTCTAAAAGTACTATTAATAGCCAACAAAATACCCCCCTCAATATATGGAATTAAATTCTATTATAACACTACTTTCCTTCAAAACCCAGATTAATTCTATCCCCGGTTAGCATGTCTAGAACTAAAACTGGAGCTGAAACTAGACAGAAACAACAGGAAGCACTCGAACCCCTGACGAAACAGGTGCTTCGAGTGCTTTTGCTTCTATCTTGCCAAATGAACGACGACCCCTAAGCCTTCTTCTTCTGCCGGCTATAAATATCCAAATACACCGCGAGCACGAGAATGCCGCCCTTGACGATATACTGCCAGAACGACTCCAGGTTCATCAGGCTCATGCCGTTGTCCAGGCTTGCCATAACGAGCGAGCCGATGATCGCGCCCGCAATCGTGCCGGTGCCGCCCATCAAGCTCGTGCCGCCGATGACGCATGCCGCGATGGCGTCCAGCTCATAGTTTTGCCCCGCGCTCATCGTAGCCGCGTTCAGGCGAGCCGTCAGCACCAGCGCCGCGACAGCCGCCAGCGTGTTGCACAGGACGAAGACGAGCAAAATGCGGCGTTTAATGTTAATGCCCGACAGCCGCGCCGCCTCAGGGTTGCCGCCGATCGCATAAATATGCCGGCCGAACGTCGTGTTGCGCGAGATGAAGGTAAACACCAGCGCCAGAACGATAACCATAACGAACGGAACCGGAATGCCTTTGTAACTATTCATCAAATAAACAAAGCCGATAATGAGCGCGCCAATCACGCCGAGGCGCAGCATGCTGACCGCAAACGGCTCAACCTCAAAGCCGAATTTGGCGCGAGCTCTCCGCTTGCGAATAATAAGAAGCCCCGCAACGATCAAGCCGATGATGCCGAAAACCCAGCCGATCACATCGCCGATGTACGATTGCCCAATCGATTTCAATGATGGCGTCAGCGGCGCAATCGTCACGCTTCCTGTCGTTCCGAACAATGCTCCGCGGAAAATGAGCATGCCGCCCAGCGTCACGATAAAGGCGGGTACAGCCCGATAAGCGATAATCCAGCCCTGCACAAAGCCGATTGCAGCTCCGGCGCCAAGCGTAGCCAGTATGACGGGAACGGTGCTCCATTCATACCAGACGTTCAGCATAGCGGTGATGCCGCCCGTAAAGCCGACAATCGAGCCGATCGACAGGTCGATCTGGCCAGCGACGATGACGAGCACCATCCCGATCGCGAGAATCGAGGTGACGGACATTTGCAGGAACAAATTCGATAAGTTCGTTGGCGATAGAAACCGGTCATGCAGCAGCGAGAACAAAATCCAGATTGACATTAACGCGCCGATCATCGTATACGCGCGCATATCGAATTTGAACCAATTCGGCCGCTGCTTCAGCCGGGCATGCTCTAATACCGTTTCTTGATTAACGCTCATATCCGATTACCTCCAGTGGCGGCCGCCATTATCAGCTCTTGCGTAGCCTCTTCCGCTTGGAACATGCCTGTCTGCTTGCCTTCGGCAATGACCATAATGCGATGGCTCATGCCCAGCAGCTCCGGCAGCTCCGACGAGATCATAATGATCGCGACGCCTTGGCTGACCAACTCATTCATAATGTTATAAATTTCGAATTTCGCTCCAACGTCTATCCCGCGCGTCGGCTCGTCGAGAATTAACACTTTCGGATTCGTCATAAGCCATTTGCCCAAAACGACCTTCTGCTGATTCCCCCCGCTGAGCGTTCCGACTACCGTCTCGACCGAGTTGGCTTTAATCCGCAGCGAGCTGAGGTAATGATTGCCGCTGACGGCTTCCTTGTAGTGGTTAATTACGCCGCCTGGCGCAATGCTGGAGAGGCTCGCCATACTCACATTGCTCTTGATATCCATGCCGAGCACGAGCCCGTATTTCTTGCGATCCTCCGAAACGAGCGCCAGCCCTTCGCGTATCGCCGCCCGCGTATCGCTCAGCTTGACCGGCTTGCCGTCGATCTCGACCTTCCCTTGCGACTTGCCCGCATAGGCGCCAAACAAGCTCATCACCAGCTCCGTTCGCCCTGCGCCCATCAACCCCGCGATGCCGAGAATCTCGCCTCGACGAACGTCGAATGAGAAGCTGTCGATCACTTTCTTACTCGGCTGGTTCGGGTTGATAACGGAATAATCCGATACGCGCAAGACAACCTCGCCCGGATTGGATGGCATACGCGGAAAACGCTCCTTCAGCTCGCGTCCAACCATCAGCGAAATGACCTTATCCTCGGTCAGCTCGCCGATCGGATACGTACCGATCGTCTGTCCATCACGCAGCACCGTGACGGTGTCTGCGATTGCGAACACCTCATTCAGCTTGTGCGAGATATAAATGCACGTCACGCCGCGCTTTTTGAAGTCCTGCAATATGTTCAGCAAAATCTCAACTTCCTGCTCCGTCAATGCCGCAGTCGGTTCGTCGAGAATGAGCAAATTTGCATTTTTGGACAGAGCCTTGGCGATCTCGATCTGCTGCTGCTTGCCAATCCCGAGCGTTCCGGTTTCTTGCTCCGGATTAACGTCTACCAGCCCGACCTCCCGCAGCCAATGCCCGCTCTCGTGGAAAACCTGCTCCCAATTGATGATGCCCCACTTCGCCGGCACCTTGCCAAGAAACAGGTTCTCGCCAACGGATAGATCCTTGGCCAGCGCAAGCTCTTGATAAATAATCGCGACGCCTGCCTGCTCGGCATCCTTGATCTGATGAAACTTCTTTTCTTCGCCATCGATGACGATCTGTCCCTCGTAGCTGCCATGCGGGTACAGCCCGCTGAGCACCTTCATCAGCGTCGACTTGCCCGCTCCGTTCTCCCCGCAGAGCGCATGCACCTCGCCCTTCTTAACCGTGAACGTGACGTTGTCGAGCGCTGTGACGCCTGGAAATCGCTTCGTAATATTACGCATCTCTAATGCGGCTGTCATCGGATTCGCCACCTCATCTATAAGAAGAGGGGGAAGCATGCGGGAATTCATTAGCCGCTTCTTCCCCCTCTTGCTCGTTCTTCTTGCTTATTTTACGTTTTTGTATACATCTTCCTTGGAGTGGAAGCCGTCTGCGATAATCGTCGCGTCGATGTTGCTCTTATCGACAGCAATTGGATCGAGCAGGACGGAAGGCACATCGATTTTGCCATTGTTCAGCTTCTTGTCTGCGCCTGGGTCTTCGCCTTTCGCCATCTTGACCGCCATCTGGGCAGCGATCTCCGCTTGCTTCTTGATCGGCTTGTAAACCGTCATCGCCTGCGTGCCCTCTACGATACGCTGCGCAGCAGCCAGCTCCGCGTCTTGGCCGGATACCGGAATTTTGCCTGCTAGGCCTTGTGCCGTCAGCGCTTGGATAACGCCGCCCGCCGTGCCGTCATTCGCTGCAATGACAGCGTCGATGCCATTGTTGTTCGCAGTCAGCGCATTTTCCATGTTCGCCAATGCATTAGCCGGGTTCCATTCCTTCGTCCATTGGTCGAATACGACTTGGATGTCGCCGCTGTCGATCAATGGCTGCAGCACGTTGAATGCGCCTTGCTTGAACAGATGCGCGTTGTTGTCCGTTTCCGAGCCGCCGATGTAAACGAATTTGCCTTTTGGCGCCAGCTTCAGGATCGCCTGCGCTTGCAGTTCGCCGACCTTCTCGTTGTCGAACGAAACGTACAGGTCAACATCGGAGTTTTTGATCAAGCGGTCATATGCGAGCACTTTAATGCCGGCAGCATGCGCCTTCTCGACGATTGCAGCCGTTGCTTCCGCGTTATGCGGAACGACGACGAGCAAGTCAACGCCTTGGCTGATCAGGTTTTCGGCTTGTGCGATTTGTTTGGCATCATCGCCGTTAGCCGCTTGAACCTCTACTTCGCCGCCAAGCCGCTCCACCTCTGCCTTGAAGAAGTCGCGGTCCTTCTGCCAGCGCTCTTCTTGCAGCGTATCGAGCGACAGCCCGATTACGATTTTCTTATCTCCTTTAACTTCCCCCTTGTCCTCCGTTGCGGTCGTCGTCTTAGCTGGCTCATCCGAGCTTTCTTTTTTGTCGTCGCTGCCGCATGCCGATAACGTAAACATCATCGTCAGCGCAAGTGCCATTACCCCGCTTTTCATCCATTTGGTTTTCATTTTCTTCTCTCCTTCTTCCTCTAAATGTAACTGCTTACATTTGAAATCTTACCATCTTCGAGAGAAGCTGATCGTGATAACAATCTGCAATCTTTTATGATCATCTGCACTTTTTGGAGAAGGAATCCGCCGTTACGAGTGAAGCACCATTTTGCGATATTCGCTTGGCGATGCCCCGCATATTTTTTTGAACACCTTGCTGAAATAATTCGGATCGTTGTAACCCACCTCGAACGTAATTTCCTTCATGCTGAGCTGGGGGTTCAGCATGAGCGCCTTCGCCTTATCGATGCGGCATTCCGTGAGGAAGTCGATGTAGTTGACGCCGAGCTGCTCTTTGAACATTTTGCTAATATAGTGCGGGCTAAGCTGTACCCGCTTTGCAATCGTTTCCAGCGAAATTTCCTCCTGGGAATGCTCTGCAATGTATTGCTTGATTTCCCCAACGATATCCGGCTCCAGCTTGCTGCGATGCCGGGTGAACGATTGAATAAGCTGATCGAGCACGCTCTGCGCCTCAGCGAGCATTTGATAATATTGCCTTGCCTGAAACGAGAACAACGGCCGTTCCGCCTCCACGCCAAGCTCCATCGCCGTGCGATAGACGATCCACAGCTGCTCCAGCACCGCCTGCCCGCAAGCGACCAAGCTCGCGCAGCTATGCTCGAAGCCGTCGACCAAGCGATGAATCGAGTGGCGAATGTCGTCCCACTGCCCGAGCCGAATCTGTTCGACCGTCTCCCGATCCATGCGCATGCGATCAAGACTCCCGATGCTGCTCGCCGGCTGTCGCAAATCCATATCCTCGTAGAAGCGATGGCGAGCGAGCAGCGATGCATCCGCCGTCGCCAGCAGCGCTTCGCGGAACGAGTGGCGAATGTCATTCAGCGAGTCGTATGGATTGCCGATGCCGATGAAGCCATCGTCGCCAATCGTTCGCTGCTGCAGCGTAAGCAGCTGCTGCACAAGCGAGGCAGCCTGCGCCCGAAACGACGTGCCCCATTGGCGAAAAATAATGATCGGCACCTGCCGCCCCGTCATCGCACCGACCCAGCCGCAGCCGAGCTCGCGCAGCTTCCATTTGATCGCGCTGTATGCTGTCTCTGCCGAACAATTTCCGAGCACGACCAGCAGAACGAATGCTTCCTTGGTCATATCGCTGCCGAGCATCGCCAGCATTTCCTCGATATGAACCTCCTGCACATGATCGTAGAGCAAGCCCGTTACAACGTCACACTCGATCAAAGGCATGACGCGGTGCAGCGTCTGCCGATCCTGCTTGATCTGGTCATCAAGCGCCCGCTCCTGCAGCAGCGAATCGATCGCTTTGCGAACGACCGCTACAATCTCGCTTGCCTTGCTCGGCTTAAGCAAATAATCGCTCACGCCAAGCTTGATCGCTTGCCGCGCATAATCGAACGCCTCATAGGCCGTCACCATGATGAACTTCATCGTTGGCTGGGCTTCCTTAATAAGCGCTACGGCTTCCAGCCCGCTCATGCCCGGCATCTTAATATCCATAAGAATAATGTCAGGTCTGAATGACTGTGCGAGCTCGACCGCAATCGCCCCGTTACGCGCAAGCTCGATCTGCGACTCCGGTATGCCATGGCGCAAAACCGCCCGCAGCCCTTCGCGCTCCAACGGCTCGTCATCAACGATTAACAACTTCAGCATCTCAGCAACCCTCCTAAGCGACTGGAATTTTCAACGTCACCTTCGTTCCTTGCTGCAATCCGCTATCGATCTCGAGCACATCCTCCACGCCGGTAAACAGCCGCAGGCGCTTGACGACATTGCTGAAGCCGATGCCCGTCGAATGTCCCTGCGCGTTTCCCCGCTCCTGCGGCTGCTCCTCCAGCATCCGCTGTACTTGCTCCGGCGCCATGCCTGCGCCGCTATCCTCAATTTCAATTCGCACCCGTTCACCGTCCTCGGATAAAATGCGGAATACGATGGTCCCCCCTTCCTCAAGCGGTTCAACCGCATGGATGACGGCATTCTCGATGATCGGCTGAAGCGTTAAGCAAGGCAGGTGAACATGGAGCCAGCGCTCATCGACCTGCTGAACGAACCGCAGACGATCCGCGAAGCGCGCCTGCTGGATTTCGATATATTTTAAAACAACATTCACCTCCTCTCGCAGCGTGACGGATCGGTCTAGACGCCGCAAGTTATACCGGAGAAGTCCCGCAACGTTCGCAATCAAATCGCTCGTCTCCAGCGAGCCCTCCAAATAAGCTTTCTTTGAGAGCGTGTCGAGCGTATTGAATAAAAAATGCGGGTTTATCTGGCTCTGCAGACTCCGCAGCTGGCTTTCCTTCAGCAGCAGCTTGCTTTCCTTCAGCTCCAGCTCCAGCTGCGCGGTACGGTGGATTTCCGAAATAAGATCATTAATATTGATTCGCATTCGGTCGAACGTACGGGCGAGGAACGAGATTTCATCATTGGAATGCACCTCGATGCGCTGCTCGAACTTGCCGCGAGCCAGCTCTCTTGCCGCAACGGTCAGCTTGTGGATCGGCATCGTTATGCTGCGCGAGAACCAGTAGGCGAATAGAAGCAGCGTAACAGTGATGAAGGTGAGCAGCCAGACGCCAAGCCGCTTGAGCTCCGTACTCTGCGCCATGATGCTGCGGTAGAAATGGTCATAGGTTTTGAGATCCTTATCGATCAGCGACAGCGTCGTCTCCACAATATAGTTGTGAATGCGGGTCGCTTCCTCGAATCGCGCAGCTGAGAACTCATTGTTTTTCTGGTCATGGAACATGACGGATCGGTTCTCCGCCTCGACCAGACTTTCGATCATGTGCATGTAATTCGTGAGGGTGAAGCCGTTGTCGGCTGTGCGAAGCTTGGCAATTTCGTTGTTTGCTTGCAAAATTCGCTCTGTGGTGACGTGGAACGCATCGAGGGTATTGGCAGTGGGCTGCAGCAGATAAACATTCAGGCTGGCGATCGTCTGCTGGCTGAGGTTGGTCATTTCATTCATGCGCAGGTAACGCTGCAGCACTTCATTGTACTGCTCCTGCGTCTTCTGATTATAGTAGGTCAGGACGACCCATATGATGGCCATAATAAAAAGAACGATGACGGAGAGCGACATAATTTTGCGCTGGATGCTGTTCATTCCGCCTCCCCCGCCCGCAGTACGCGAACTTGCGTAAAATAGCCGTCCGGATTCAGCGGTACGACCTTGCCGTCCAGCCATTCGGTCATCAGCTTCACGCTTAGCTCGCCCATCAGCTCGGGCGATTGCGCGACTAAAGCATCGATCTTGCTCTGCTTGAGCAGCGTCATCGTCTCGGGGCTATCATCGAAGGCGTAAATATAATAGGGCTCGACCCGCGAGCGCTTCTCGATTTCTTGAATGATGATGCTGGCGTGATTGGCGGCAACCGCGATGAACGCCTTGGCGTCGGGCTGCGTGTTCAACAGATCGTCCGTTGCGGATACGACCGCATCCTTCTCATCACCGGAAGCGACGATCTCCGTCTTCACCTGCGGATACGCTTTCAATACTTCCAATATGCCTTTCAAGCGCGAGCGCTGGTAATCCTCCTGACGATCGGACACCATGAGCACGACTTTGCCGGAGGAGCCCATATCCTCGATCAGCTGGCGCGCGATCATTCGCCCGGCTGCCAGATGGTCCGAGCCTACATAGGTGCGGCGCAGGCTGTCGTTCATCGGCACATCATTAGCCACGGTCAAAATCGGAATGCCGCTGCCGGCTGCTTTGATTTTGGTCAAATATGTAAATTCCGGCGTGTTAAGGCCCTGTACGATAATGCCGTCTACCTTGGATGCGATCGCGATTTCAATCTGCTTCAGAAACTCCTTCCGGTCCGAGCTGTACGTTCCCCACATCTCGAGGCTTGCGCCCCGCTGGGCAGCGGCGGATAAGGCACCCTTCTTCACCTGCAGCCAGAAAGGCGTGTCGAGCTCCTGCGTAATGACGACAAGCCGATAGGCGCGAGAGTCGGCCTCTGCCGCCAGCTCCTGCCCCGGCACGGGCAAGTCGGAGGCAAACAGCTTGTAAGCCGCATGCAGCGTAAAATAAAACAAGATTAAGAAGCCAATCGATAGCGCAGCAATCGCCAATTGGCGCATGCCTGTCATTCCCCCAGTCGTTAGGTAAATCCAACCAATTGACATCATCTTAATGCTTTCCCGCGATATTGCCAAGCATGAAAATAGTTGGAAGACTGGCGGGTGTGGCGCAGCGTGCGCCTCATTGCATCTGATGCAACGGCAGCCGCTTGTCCCGTGCAGCGAAGGGGCTATCGTTGCATTTTGTGCAGCGAGAAATGTGGGTGAAGCGCTGATTACGCGCTGTTTGCACAAAAAGGCGATTTGTCATTGCAGCACTTGCAACGACACCCATGAGCAGCGCCGCCCATTCGCCGTTTCGTTGCACAAACTGCAACGGGAGCGCGATGCGTCGGCGTTCGCTAGGGGCTATGAGTTAGTGGGGATAGAGCAGCGTGCGCCTCATTGCATCTGATGCAACGGCAGCCGCTTGTCCCGTGCAGCGAAGGGGCTATCGTTGCATTTTGTGCAACGAGAAATGCTGTTAGAGCGCTGATTCCACGCTGTTTGCACAAAAAGGCGATTTGTCATTGCACCACTTGCAACGACACCTAGGAGCAGCGCCGCCCATTCGCTGTTTCGTTGCACAAACTGCAATGGGAGCGCGATGCGTCGGCGTTCGCTGAGGGATATGAGTTAGTGGGGATAGAGCAGCGTGCGCCTCATTGCACTGATGCAACGGCAGCCGCTTGTCCCATGCAGCGAAGGGGCTATCGTTGCATTTTGTGCAACGAGAAATGCTGTTAGAGCGCTGATTCCACGCTGTTTGCACAAAAAGGCGATTTGTCATTGCACCACTTGCAACGACACCTGCAAAACGACCGCGAACTCTTTGCGGAAGCCTGCCTGCTGCTCATCTTCAATGCGAGGAATGCTCCTCGCCGCTCTGTCCGCTGCGCACCTATTATTGCGGTGTCTCCCATGTTTCGATCGAAGGATTGGCTGAGCATCCTATCATCCCCGCCGACGCGACGCCCCCTATCCGAACGAAGGCATACGCCAGCAAAATCGACGCCCTCTTCTCGATGATGCATGAGGAGTCGACCGCCCAGCGCGAAGGGCATGAGATCATTTGCGAGCATCTACTGACCGCGCTTATCACCATTATTCAGCGCATTGTCCAGATTGACGTAACTGACGCAAGCGATCGCGATACGCTGGCTGTCCAGATCAAGGATTTTTTGGACCGGAGCTTCTTGAAGCATCTGCAATTAAAAGATATCGCCCAAGCGTTCCACATGAACGCCTATTATCTCTCTCACGTTTTCAAGGACAAGTATAACGACTCTCCATTAACTACATGCTTCAACGACGAATGGGCGAGGCGAAGCGGCTGCTCGTCAACACGAATCTCAAGGTCGGCGGGATCGCCCGGCTGCTGGGCTACGAGAATGCGAACTATTTTACGATCCACTTCACCAAAACGATGAGGGAACCGCCGACGCAGTACAAGAAGAACGAAAAGCGCGAGCGCGTGAACTTGTTTGAATCGCGTTAGCCAGCCAATTTTCTCCCAATATATGACTCGGCAACCGGTCTCCCCTGTAGTAAAATAGAGGTCTCATCATGCTAGGACAAGGGGTTGACTTCATTCATGTTATCGATTCTTGGCTGGCTCTTCTTCCCGTACATCATGCTAATCCTTCGATGGCGGCGACTGAACAAGCTTGCGCGCGTAGCCGGGACCGTGTGGGCGATTATTGCGCTGCTCATTGTCATTGGCTCGCTAGCGAATCCTGATCAGCCCGCGCCTAACGCGGCCCTTGATGGGAAATATGACGTAAAGCTCGCATTTCCCGCTGACCGTTATCCCGAGACAGCCGATCACATCCACGATGCGATCGCCAATGGCGAGTCAGCCATCTGTACGATTGATCGAGATGAGGCAAAATCGCATCGAGAAGCTTCGCTGGCAGGCATTCCGACCAAAAAAGGATACGATCGCGACGAATGGCCGATGGCGATGTGCGCGGAAGGCGGCGCAGGTGCCGACATACGCTACGTCACGCCAAGCGACAATCGCGGCGCAGGCTCTTGGATCGGCAACCAGCTCGACGAGCTCGCTGACGGAACGCGGGTCCTCATCGTGTTGGAGGGCGGCAAAGGCAAGGACATCCATTCAACGGTGAACGATAGCCTGACCGTCAAGAAAGATGCCGGCAAAGTAGGCGTAAACGAGCCTGCGCAAGCCAGCTTGGTGGACAAAGGGAAGTCCGCAACAACGACGGCTCCATCGCAGGATACTGGCACCGCCAAGCATGATCCCGCGGACAAGCCTGCCACCACGCAGCCTGCTGGAAGCACCAATGCGCAGGCAACGGATAAATCGGCCAGCAAGCCGCAAACGGAGACGCAAAGCAAGCCCCTCGCCACCAAGCCTTCCGTTGAGCAGCAGCCTGCGAAGCCAGCGGTTAGCGAGCAACCGTCAGTCAGCTACCGCAACTGCACGGCAGTCCGCGCAGCGGGCGCAGCTCCGCTATACGAGGGCGATCCCGGCTATAGCCGCAAGCTCGATCGAGACGGCGATGGCGTTGCTTGCGAGTAACGCCTCTTTACGCCGCGATAGCTTCACTTCCATGACAAAAGGGCCGATGCGCATGCATCGGCCCTTTTGTGTCTTCTATTCCTCTCCATCAAGCCCGCTAAACCAATGCCTCCGAGTCGTACGCTTCCCTGGCGTGCTGAACCTCGGCGAAATGAACGTTAGCCCATTCTGTTAACTGCCTCATGTACGGAATCAACGATTCCCCAAGCAGCGTCAGCTTGTATTCGACAACGGGCGGAACCGAGGGCGTCACTTTTCGGCTGATTAAACCGTCCCGTTCGAGTTGCTTTAAGGTCTGGGTCAGCATTTTCTGCGAGATGCCCGCTATCCGCCTCTTGATCTCTCCGTATCGAATCGTGCCATCCTCAAGGGCATAAATAACCAGCGCCGTCCATTTGTTCGAAATGATTTCAAGAACATGGGAGTAGCTGCAAACCGTCAAGGAAATATCCGGTTCCCTCATATTCCCGTCCCCTCCTTGCGCACCTTTTTGTTCGTTACCGACCTAAAAGTGCCGTCTTACCTGATTGTAGATCAAGCCATATGATAAGTCTATTCCATCGTTAAGGAGAGATGTACAATGAAAGCCTATGTCATTCAAGGGGGCTTCGGCCTTGAACACGTCGTCGAAGTGAATCGAGAAATCCCAAGCCCAAAGCGCGGCGAAGTGCTCATCCGATTGAAGGCCGTTTCGCTTAATTCGCGGGATATTGGAGTGATCGAGGGGTTTTACAACCCCCATCTGAACACGCCGCTTATTCCCGTATCCGACGGGGTTGGTGAAGTTGTTGCGCTAGGCGAGGACGCAACGAAATTTCAGCTGGGGGAACGCGTGAGCGGGATCTTTACGCAAAGCTGGAAAATGGGCGAAGCGACGCAAGAGAACTGGGGCTCTACGTTGGGAAGTCCGCTCGACGGCATGCTTGCGGAATATGCTGTACTGCCTGAGGAAGGACTCGTTCGCGTTCCTGACTACCTGACCGATGCCGAAGCAGCAACCCTCCCCTGCGCGGGCGTAACGGCATGGCATGCAATTGTCGAGGCAGGCAGTATTAAAGCAGGCAATACCGTAGTCGTTCAAGGCACGGGCGGCGTTTCCTTGTTTGCCCTGCAATTCGCCAAGCTTCAAGGGGCCAAGGTCATCGTCACTTCCAGCAGCGATGAGAAGCTCGAGCGCGCCAAGGCGCTGGGTGCAGACTTTGGAATCAATTACAAGAAAAATACACAGTGGGACGAAGCTGTTCTGGCCTATACCGATGGTATCGGCGCTGATCACATCGTCGATCTCGGGGGGAGCGAGACCTTAAACCGCTCGCTATCGGCATTAAAGGTTGGCGGGCAAATCAGTATCGTAGGCTTGCTATCGGGCTCCAGCGTCGAAGGATTGGATCTCATCGCTGCCATCATTCGCAAGGCACGGCTGCAAGGGATTAATGTCGGAAGCCGCGCAATGTTTGAACATATGAACGTTGCACTCCAGCACCACCGCTTGCATCCTGTCGTTGACCGCGTCTTCCCTTTCTCGCAAGCAGTGGAGGCTCTTCGGCACCTGGCTACCGGCTCGTATTTCGGGAAAATTTGCATAACGTTTTGAATGAGAAAAGCTGTCTCCCCGACCGGATTGCGATCGGAAAGACAGCTTCTTGCTGCAATGGGGCTTAGCCCATCATCGACTCTTTGGCTGCAAATTCTTGCTCGGTCGTACTCGTGCTCGTCTTCGGCTTTCGTATCGTCAGACCTAACAAAAGTCCAACGACTGCGAGTCCCGCCAGCATAAGGTACGTATCGTGAAAGGCTTTCGCGATTGCATCCGGCATCGGCTTGAGCCCTTCCGCAACATGATGATTTGTCCGGCTGACGATGATCGTCGTTAATCCGGCGACGGCAAAGGAGGTGACAACCTGCTGGGTTGCACTTGTCAGTGAAGTGACGCGGCTGACCAGATTAGCTGGCGCCGATTGGATAAGAAACGTATTCAGCGGCAAGAACGACAGCCCCATGCCCATCCCGAGCAGCGCGCGCGGCAGGAAGAACGCCCATGCGCTCTGATCCGGGGTAATGCGCGAAACCAAATAAGCGCCGGTCGCTACGAGAATCATCCCCACAATGACGAGCGGTCGTGCGCCGATCCGGTCATACAAGCGTCCGCCGAAAGGCATGAATAAGGCAGCGGCAAGCGCCTGCGGCAATGACCACATGCCCGAATGAAACGCGCTCATGCCCATAATTCGCTGCATGAAATAAGGGATTAGGAAGATCACGCCGAACATGGCAAACTGCAATACCCATTGAATGATAATGCCGCGCGTAAACAGCATCGATCGGAAAACGCGCAGCTCCAGCAGCGGCTGGCCTTTGCGCGTCAGCTCGACTGCGATGAAGGCGCCCAGCGCAACAGCGCCGATCGCAAGGCCGATGATCGTTTTGTCCGATGTCCAGCCAGCTCCGCCCTCGCTAATGCCATAAGATAAACCGGCAAAGGCGAGCGGCCCTAGCACGATGCCCCATTTGTCCAGCCCGCTTGAAGCGTTCTTCGGCAGATTTGGCAGCTGCCATACGCAAAGCACAAGCCCGATAATGCCCACTGGCACGTTAATATAGAAGATCCAATGCCAGCTCACGTAATCGACCAGATAGCCTGCAAGCATCGGTCCAAGCGCAGGCGCGAGCAAAATCGGAATGCCCATCATCCCCATGATGCTGCCGGCTTTCTCCGGCGGGCTCATGCGGAACGTCATCGCAAAAGCAATCGGCATAACCATTCCGCCGCCTAAACCTTGCAGCACGCGGAACAAAATGAGCTGCTCGGCTGTTGTCGCCACTGCGCACAAGACCGAACCGAGCGTAAATAACACTAACGAAATAACAAAAATTCGCTTCGCTCCGAATTGATCGGACATCCAGCCCGCGAGCGGAATAACGGCTGCCTGCGCGAGCGCGTAGCCCGTAATGGTCCACTGTACAACCGTTAATGAACGATGAAAATCGTCCACAAAGACTGGAAGCGCGACATTCACGGCAGTCGTATCCAAGATAACCATGAACATTCCAACGATAATTGCGATCAACGGCCCAATTAATTGACGCGTTGACAAGACGAATGATTGCTCTGAAGCTTGTGCTGCCATACTGCCTCCTTCTGCGATCCCGCATGTTCGGGTCTCATTCTTTCTCACCATCGATGTGAGTTTATCGCATTAGGATAAATTTAGCAATATATCATAATTAAGATAGCGCTACCATCGAAAATACGCTGCTTCCTCTCTTATTGCTTCCTACGCCGGGGCCGGCCGCTTGAAAAAAGCAACGGTCCGCGTACCCGAAGGCAAGACGGATACAAGCTCCCAGCCGTATCGCCCCCAGTGGGCAAGCGCCGCATCAAGCGTCCAGCTGGATACTTGCCCATCGTCTCCTAGCTGCAAGCAATCGCTAATCGCTACATCAGTCGCATACTCCCAGCGAGGGACATCCTTCCCCTGTCCGGCGAGCTCCGTTTCCGACAACCGCTCCTCCGGCATATCCCAACGCTCGCGCGTTGCGGCGTTAGCCAAAGCTGCTATAATCTCCTCCCGCTCGGTTACGTCCAGAGCGAGAAAACGAGGCGCGCGCGGGAGCCTGAACGAACGATGGGAATGGTAGATTTGCAAGATCAACGTTCCTAGCGGCTCTCCCTCCTCCGAAGCTATCACGTACCAGGCGCACCGTTCCCGTTCCTCGGGCGGACCCCAGTTCTCGATCGAATCGCGCCGGTTAAACCCGCCTTTGATCATCCAGCCTTGCAATGCCAGCTGCTCGACGATCGGCGGCATAAAGCGCTGAATCCATACGCCGTAAGCGCGGTCCCCCCATTGCTTGAACATCTCCTCCCATTCCGCCCGTTGCTCCTCGTAGACCTCTCTCCATGCGGTCGACAGCGCCTGCTGGGCGGCTCGAACAATCGCCTTCATCACCTTCGGGTTTCCATCATCGTGCATCTGAATGCCTCCAATATACATTTAATTTAACAATAGTAAATTATAATTTAATACCGTTAGATTAATTCCTTATGCTATAATTGTCAATACCAAAATCAACGGAGGTTGGCGCATGGCCAGACGACGCATCTATCCCTCTCCTGCATCGACACCGCTCATCGAACAACAAGAGCCGCTGCACACGCCGCTTGATCGTGAACGGATTATTAACACGGCATTAGAACTGCTTCGTACGGAGGAGCTGGCGAACATCAGCATGCGGCGAATCGCCGATGCTCTCGGCGTGAAAGCCGCCGCCCTCTATTATCATGTCAAAGACAAGGATCAGCTTCTCCACGGATTAGCGGAACAAATCAGCAAGCAAATTCCGTTTCCCGATGCGAGCTTAGCGTGGCGGGATCAATTAGCGCTGTGGGCGAGCAGCTTCCGCCATACGCTGAATCAATATCGGGACGCCGTTACGATCATGGGCGCCACGATTGCAGGAAGCCCGACTCGTCTCGCGCATATTGAATATCTGTACCGCGTCTTATTCGAAGCCGATTTTCCGGACGCCCGAATCCCCTGGCTGGCTGCTATGGTGAAAAACTTTATTATGGGGTTTGCCGATGAGGAGCGCAGGCTGCTCGATCGCGCTTCTGACAATGGCGAAACGATGGAGGAGATGAGCGAAGACTATGCCGATCGGTTTCAATCCCTCCCGCAGGACCAATATCCGCATGTCATCCGTCTGGCGTCCATCACGACAGCTCCCGATTTGGATGCTGAATTCGCCTTTGGCCTCGGCGTGCTGCTTGACGGCTTCGAAGCTTCCCGCCAATAACAACAAAAGCTGCCCTAAAAGCCATTGCTAGCAGGCTTTTAGGACAGCTTTAAATTGCGGCTGAAAGCGACGGGGGTGTTTCAATCTATGTAAATGCACTGCATGATGCGGTCCACGGTGGGTTCAGCTGCTTCCTTTAGGCTGATTGTTATGCCGTTGCCATTGCATTTTGTGCAACGATAAAGGCAGGAAATAGTCCACCCCGAAGGTTCCCATTGCAGTTCATGCAATGAGATGCGGTCGAGAAGCGCCACAATGTGCCCAGAACATACAAGCCGACTTTCCCCTTGCATCATTTGCAATGGCGCCTCCTCACATTCGCATTCAAGCTCATTCCATTGTACAAACTGCAATGAGCCAACTGCTGCACGCACCAATGCTACCTTCACTCGGGGCGTGCGCCGCAATCCAATCTCAATCAATACCCCAGCCGCTGCATCACAAAAAAAAGGGGCGCCCCCAGCCGTTACGGCTGTTTGGACACCCCACAATTCGCTTGCTCCCCTTCGCAGAAGCGCCCTCCACGGCCAGCGGCCAGCGGGAGGGTATTAGAACGGGTTCACTACGTGATAGAACACATTCGGGGAAGCCATCCGGTAATAGTAGCTGCACCAGCCCAAGCCGCGGTTGTTGAACCGGTTAGCCGTGCTGTAAACCAGCCGATCCTGCTCCAGCTCCTCGATCCGCTCTATTCTGCCGTGGACATACTCCAGCAAACGATACATCGCCGTATCCAACCGGCTCAGCACGCCGCCATAACGAATATCGATCACTTCCCAGCCGAACGGCTTGAAGGTGCGCAGCCATACGGTGCGATGCGCAATCCGAAGCGCGCGAACCGCCTCGGCAATCGCAGGCAGCTCAACCATAGCCGCATGGCGAAGCGCCTCATGGTCGCCCGCATCATAGGCCGCTTTCAACGCAATGCCTTGTTCGCTCTTCAGCTTCAATACTGCACATAGCTTCTCCGGCACATCCAGTACATGGTCCAGCTTGTTCCCTTGCGTGCGCTTGCTCCGAATACGCGCTTCCAGCTGCGCATAATGGCTGTTCAGCTCCAAGCCTGCGATTTGATGATCGAACAAGCCAAGCAGCACGTCCTGATACAGCAAAAACTTCGACGGATTGCTCTGCTTGCTGTTATTCGGCTCCGCACCCGGCGTCTCGTCCAAATCCTTCAGCTGAAGGAAAGACTCTGCGTCCATGCCCGTGCACAGCCTCACCCGCTCCGCAATCTGCGCAGCTGTCGGCTGCCCCGCCGTATAAGCATGCTCCGCATACAGCTGCAGGCCTAGCAGCGCAGCGAACGGGTTGCCCTCATTGCCGTCATCGCCCCACATCGTCGCGTACACCTCGTCGATCCCCTGCTCCTTGCACACCTGCAATGCTGTATCCGACGCATGCAGCGACAAGCCGTAATTGACGCCGAACGTGTTGAAAATCCAGACGGCGCCTGCGAAAATAAGTCGGCTGCCGATCGGGCGATGAGCCGCGATCAGCTTCTCGTAATCCTCCCGCTCCGTATGCACATAGTCCCAATACACCATGTCCACATCGCTTGGAATCCGGCTCGCCATTTCCTCCGGAATCGTCGTCTCCGTATCGTAATCCCGGCTTTCAGCTCCCGATGCGATCTTCAAGAACATATCGCTCCACATCATCGGCTTCAAGCCTTGGCTGCGCACGACAGCCAGCACGCGGTCCAGATGCGCGGTCATGATGTCGAACCGTTCCGCGAAGCCGTTGCGATCGAGATACCGACCGCGTCCGAGCTCTTCCGCTTCATCCATCCCGATATGAATTTTCTTGCTGCGGAACGGCGCGCTGACCGCCTTGATCATCCGCTCCACCAGCTGATTCGTCCGCTCGTCGCCGACGAGCAGCGCGCCTTTGGTATCCTTGTAATGAGACACCGGCTCCCACTTCAGAAACTCCTCCATATGCGCCAGCGTCTGAATGCTCGGGAACGCCTCGATGCCGTACTGATCGGCATAATCGTCGATTTCCTTCAGCTCATAGAAGGTATACCGGCCTCTCATATAGCCGAAATATGGCTCGCCATCGATCGTATACGTATCCTCCATATACAGCATGACCGTATTCATGCCCATCAAAGCGAGCATATCGAGCATTTGCTTGAAGCTATCGATCGTCAGCACCGCGTTGCGGGACAGGTCGAACATCGGGCCGACTTGGCGAAAATGCTGCTCTTCTTCCACATGGAACGGCTCGCCCTGCTTGTAGTGCTGCACGAATAAGCTCAGCGACCGGAAAAACTGATGCTTCTCCGCATAGCCGATCCGTCCCGCCGCGCCATCCCAGCTTGCGCTCAAGCCCCGTGCCGATCGCGAAACCTGTACCTCGATCGCATCCTCTCTCTCCGATAACGTCAAGCCAAGCGCAGGCGCCAACCGCTCGATGCCTGGCAGCAGCGTTTCCAGTTCGCCGTTAAATCGAATATTCATCGTAAGAGCCCTCCAGTGTGATCGATTTATAAAAGCAGGAAGGCCCACGGGTCCATGTTGTCGCCGCGAGCCATGCTGTACCTTTGTCTAACCTAATGAAATCGCGTAACCTCTTAGCCTTTGACCGCTCCTGCAACCATCCCTTGCATAATCGAGCGTTGGAACACGAGATAGACAATGATCGTCGGGATAACAGCCATAGCTAGCGCCGCCATCGTCAGCTGGTAGTCCGTCATATAGCCAGTTGCGAACATCGACAAGCTGAGCGGCAGCGTTTTGAGTGCCGGCTTGCTGATGAAGACGAGCGCGAACGAGAAGTCGTTCCAGTAGCGAAGCACCGCCAGAATGGCGACGGTCGATAAAGCAGGCGCCGAGAGCGGCAGCATCATTTTACGGAAAATGCCCCAGTAGCCCATGCCATCGAGGAACGCAGCTTCCTCAATCTCGCGAGGGAACGTATTCATATAAGCTTGCAGAATGAAGATCGCAATCGGCAATTCGAATGCCACATACGGGAAAATGAGCGCGCCGTACGTGTTAAGCAGATGCGTCTGGTTCATCATAATAAACAATGGCACCAGCGTGCTGTGAATCGGAATGAGCATGCCGAGCAGGAACAATCCCATCACGAGCAGCTTGAAGCGGAATTGGAACCGCGACAGCACGTATGCGGCCAATGCGGCAATGACCAGCGTCAGCACGAGCGAGATGCCCGTTACGATGATGGAATTGATCATCCCCGTCCCCATATCCGAGACGTTCCAGGCGCGGGAGAAGCTATCCCAATGCCACTTCGTCGGCAGCAGAAACGGCCGCGAGTAAAATTCTTCGTTCGATTTCACCGAGCTCATGAATAGCCAGATCAGCGGATAAAGCGTAATGAGTGCATAGAGGACCATGAGCGTTTTAACCAAGCCGCTCTTCCATTTGCGCTGAATAAGCTGCATCATAGACGATCCCCCCGTTTCATCAAATATTGGCTGCCAGCGACAAGAAGTAAGCTAATGATAATGATGACCGTCGATACCGCGCTGCCGTAACCATATCTGTAAATCGAGAATGTATTGTTGTACATGTAGGATGCGAGCAGCTCCGTCGAGTGCGCCGGGCCGCCGCCTGTCATGACGTAAATCAGGTCGAATGCTTTCAAACTGCCGGAAATGCAGAGCACGACGGCTACCTTGATCGTATCCCATACGAGCGGAAGCGTAACCGAGAACAGCTTGCGGGAGCCTTCGGCGCCATCGATCTTCGCGGCATCGTCCATCTCGCTCGGAATGTTGTTGAGCGCCGCGATGAACATGATCAGATAAGGGCCGATATAGTTCCAGATGATCGGCACCATTAGCGAATACATGGACACATCCGGATCGGACAGCCATTCCTTCTTCCACGAGCCAAGGCCGATCCCATCGAGCAAGAAGTTCAAGATACCGATCTCAGGATGATAGATGTAGCCCCAAATGATGCCGACAACGACGGATGAGAGAACCATCGGCATAAACACGGCGCTGCGGATAAACGTATGCAGGCGCGAATTTTTGACGAGCAGCAAGGCAAGCACTAACGCGATTGGCACTTGTCCGAAGACGGATGCGATGACGATGAGCATATTATTTTTTAACGAAGTCCAGAAGATGGGATCCTTCACGACCTCCGTATAGTTGTCGAATCCGATGAACGTGGCAGCTCCAATGCCTTTCCAATCGAAGAAGCCGTAATAGGCGGACCAGATAATCGGAAGAATAACGAAGAGTACAAATAAGAGCAGCGCGGGGAGAAGCCCGACCGCTATAAACGCTTTCGTGCGGCTGGCAGATGTCATAATGTCCCCTCCCTTTCTATTTCAAATCGTGTTGGTAGTAACGGCCCGGCTCTCCTTCCCCAGGAGAACCGAAGCCGCATAATCTAGTTGTGTCGTTGCGTCTTATGCCTTATAGTTACTTCTTTTCCACTGCGCTTTGGATTTTCTTCGCGATCGACTCCGGGCTACCGCCCATCAACAGCTCCTGCAGGCCGTTGTTCACTTCATCAGCTGCTGCGGAGGACAATACGCCATCGTATACAGGCGTGCGCTTCACGTTGTTCACAAGCTCATACACTTCAGCGAAGATTGGCGTTACTTTGGATTTATCCAGGTCGACCTTGTAGCTTACGAGCTGATTGCTTTCCAGAACTCGCTTCTGCGCGTCTGGTCCTGCCAGTGCGTACATGACTTCATAGGCTGCATCTTTCTTCGCGCCCGTTACTTTCGCGCTCATGCCAAGGCCAGTGCCGACTACGCCGGCAAGCGTGTTCGGATCGCCTTTGCCGCCTGGCGTGGATGGAAGCACCGTTGCGCCCATTTGAGCCATCGCTTCCGTCGAAGCCGTCGACGCAATGTTCGTCAGCGCCCAGCCGCCGTCAATCATCATCGCCGCTTTGCCTTGGGCAAAGTATTGCTCTGCCTGCGTGTTGTCCAGCGAGTTGAAGCCGGATTGGAACGCCCCAGCGTCACCGAGGTCCTTCAAATATTGCAGCGATTGGATGAACGCTGGATCTGTGAATTTCGCACCGCCCTGCGTGGCAGCGTTCAAGAACCATTCCGTACCTGTCACGCGGTCAGCAAGCGAGCTCAAGATGCTCGATTGTGCCGGCCAAGCCGCTTTGTTGCCGAGCGAAATCGGCGTAATTTTTTTGCTTTTGAACACTTCGACTGCATGCATCATGTCGTCCCATGTTTTAGGCACTTCCAGATTGTTTTGCTCGAACAGCGATTTGTTATAGAACAAAATCGAAGTTGGCGACAAAGCAATCGGCGCGCTGTAGATGTCCGTGCCAATCGTGAAACCGTCGAAGGAGCCCGGCAGGAAGCCGTCCTTCCATTCCTTCTTGCTGTCCAGCAAGCCGTTGATCGGTTGAATCAGATTGCCCGCTTGGAACTCCTTGGTCATAACGCCCGGCCACATGACGAACAGATCAGGCATCTCATTGGCTGCCGCTACCGTCTTCAGGCGTGTACGATAGCCGTCTGGCGGAATCGCCTGCACGTCGAGCGTAATGTCAGGATGATCCTTCTCGAATTGCTCGATGAGCGAACGCATCGTCTTCGCGCGTTGATCGTCACCGGAGTAGTTATGCCAGAGGGTCAGCTTTACTTTCTCTTTACCGCCCTCAGTTGTTGTTTTATCGGATTTGTCATCGGAGCTTCCGCATGCGGTAAGCGCCAACGAGGCTGCGAGTACGACGGACAGGATTACGGTTGTCTTTTTGTTCATCAAAGTAAAACCCTCCCATTTCATGCTTGTAGTTGAGTTATTCCATCCTACCGAGCTGCTTGTTGCTTCGTCTTCGCTGCTTGTGCTCGGTGGGAATAATCTCAGTATAGAGGGGATCAAGGACCATGGGCAGGGGACAGTCTTCAGCATGAGGGTAGACATCCATCAGGTGTTGAGGCGATATTCCGAAGGCGTTTTCCCCGTCGTTTTCTTAAACAATTGGCTAAAATACTTGACGTCCTCGTAGCCGACCCTACCCGCAATCTCGCTTATCTTGGCAGGCGATTGCGTGAGCAGCTCCATGGCGCGCCGCATGCGCTCCTTCGTGACGAATTCAATATACGTCAAGCCCGTCTCGCGCTTGAACACTTCACTGAAGTGATTCGGGTTCAAATGGACATGCTTGGCAACCTGCTGCAGCGTCAGGTTTTTATCCAGATTGTCGGCTATAAAAGCAACGGCGCGCTTCACATACGGCACGCGTTCGCCCGAAACGCTTTCTCTATAGATGTCCATCACAGCAGCAAGCTGATTAAACAGCGCCTCCTGCGGCGGCTTCGAGCGAGCCGCAAGCTCTTGCTGCCCGCGCGTCTCGCTTGGCGGGGCATTCTCCCCCACTGCCTGCAGCGCTCGCTCCAGCCAGCGATGACCGGAGATGACGATAGAGTGAAGATAAGCGTGCAGCGAATCCGGCGTCAGCTGGTCATCGGCAAGCTGCTCGGCAACCGTCGCGTCGACCCAGCGCCGCAGCTCGATCGCGCTGACGCTTTTGAGCGCAGCGACAAGCAGCGCCTCCTCGTCCTGCGAGCACATCGTTCTGCCGCCTTTGCGGGCGCGGACGTCCTCATAGGCAAGCTGCGCTTCATCGCCGGCAATCCACTGAAAGGTGAACGCATATGCAGCCTCCGAATAGGATTGCTTCAAATGCTGCCGACCGGCCCCGACAGTGCCAGCGGCCGAATAAATCTTACACTTGAGCTTGCGGCTAATGCGTTCCAGCTCAAGGCGCAATGTCCGCGAAGCCTCCTGCCGGATGACCAGCACGAGATGATCCTTGCGCAGCAGCGTCTCGCTTTCGATCAGCTCCTGCACCATATTCGAAACGGCGAATTGCGCCAGTGACTCATGGTAAGCGTCGTCTCCCCACCCCGAGGCTGACAAGAGAAGAACCTGATACGATTGGTCGGCTTCCGACAGCAGCGGCAGCAGCTCGCTAATGGCATCCTCATACTGCCCGTTCCCGTCGCCTTCTGTCAGCAAACGCTCCAGCAGCTGATCGCGCAGCGCGATGCGCGAGCGAATGTCCTGCTTCTTGGATTGCTGCTTATCGACGATCCGCTGCTTCGCCTTCATCGCGGCCATAATGATTTCCTCCGGCCGGCTCATTTTCAGCAAATAGTCGCTTACCCCTTCGCGAATCGCTTGCTGGGCATAGGTAAACGTGTCATACCCCGTCAAAATAATGACTTCCGTATCGGGCTTCAGCTTCTTCAGCTCCGATGCCAGCGATATGCCGTCCATGCCGGTCATATGGATGTCCGTCAGCACGATATGCGGCTTCTCGTTCTGGAAGCGGGACAGCGCTTCCAGAACGAGAAGCGGCCGGAGACAGCAGCTCGAACCCAAGCTCTTTCCAGTTAATAACCGTGCTCAGCCCGTTCCGGATAATGACCTCGTCATCTACAATTAACAGCCTCATGCTTATCATTCCTCCGTCATTGGCAAGGTAAAGCTGATACGCGTACCAACGCCTGGCGTACTTTCGATTTTCAATCCCGCATCTGCGCCATAATGCAGCAGCAGCCGCCGATGCACATTGCGAAGGCCGTAGCTTTCTTCGGGAGAACGATCGCGATGAGGCTCGTCAGGCGCATTGAGCAGCGACACGAGTCGAGCCAGCCGCTCCGGCTCAATCCCGATGCCTGAATCCTCGATAGCGAACGTCATCTCGGCTCCCTGCTGGCTTGCCAGCACGCTAATCACGCCTTTGCCGCTCTTCTTCTGTATCCCATGGATCAGCGCATTCTCGATTAGAGGCTGAAGCAGCAGCTTGACCATCATCGTGCCGCGCAGCTCGGGGTCCATCATAAACATCATCTCGAACTGGTCCGGGTATCGGATCGCCTGAATGTTCGCATAATGCCGCGCATGCGCAAACTCCTGTTCCACCGTGCAATACTGCGCCCCCTTGTTCAAGCTGAAACGAAGAAACTCCGTCAAGCTTCCAACCATCTCGGCCGTGTTATGGTCTTGATTCATCAGCGCCATCCAGTGGACGGACGACAGCGTGTTATACAGAAAATGAGGATTAATTTGCGCCTGCAGCGCAATCATATCGGTGTGCGTCCGTTCTGCTTCCGCATGCTTCACCTGCTCGGTGAGCCGCTCAATGCGGCCGCCTAACCGGTTATAGCTGCGAACAAGCTGGCCGACCTCATCCATGGATTCCACCGGATAGGTTTTCATCGGCTGCTCCGGGTCCGAGGTTTTCAAGAAATCGGTCAGCATGCGCAGCGGCCGCGTTAATCGTTGGACAAAGAAAATAACAAGCGCAACGATGAGCAGCAGCGCGACGCCAACCGCAATCCCCGTCAATGCCAGCACGTATCGATTCTGGGCTTTGTAGGTGACGGACGGAATCGCTTCGAGCAGCTTCCACCCAACCTTCGGCATCGTTAAGTATAAGACGGACATCTGATCCTTGCCGTTACTCCCTTGCAGCGAGCCTGACTTACCTGTCATCTGGGCAAGTGTAGGCAGTGCTTCGCTTAGCGTGCGCGGAAGCGGGTCAATCGAGCCCGACAATACGCTATTGTCGTTGTCAAGCAGCAGCACATAGCCGTCAACCGGCAAACCGGAGCTGTGCAGCATGCTGGCTACGACCGACTCGTCAAGGCTAACGACAAGCTGGCCGATCGGGCGGTATCCGCTCAAGCTGCGCACAGGGCGCACGAACGAGACGACGCGTTTATCTCCTCCCGCCGTCCGGATGTTATACAGCGGCGACCACCAAGCGGTCGTCGATTTGCTGGAGGCATCCAGCCGCCCGCCCGACAGATCAGTCAATTCGGATTGGAAAATCGTCACGTTCGATACCGGACTAACGTCATTGTTGGGATAAATCGTAATATCGGATATGTAGGGCTTGGAGTACACGAGGTTGGTCAAAAACTCGATCATGCGCGTCTGCTGCTTAATCGCTTCGTCCCCCGAGCTGCTCAAATACTTCTGTACATCTTTATTGCCGATGAGGAAAATCGACATGTGCTCCATGTCTTCCATAATAAATTCAAGGTTCGTTTCCATCTGTTCGAGAATGCTCATACCGGACTGCTTGGTCTTCTCCTCCGTCAGATCCGAAGCGATCCAGTAAGCGAACAGCCCTAGCGATACGAGCGGCACCAGAATGGATACGAGCAGCAAAATCGTTATTTTGCGTTTCAACGATCTTCGGAACCATTGTGTCATGCGCCTCCTCCTCCCCGTCGACATGCCATTTCCATGAATAAGCTACTGCTATTGTGATCCGCATGCGCCCGCCCAATACAAGAAACTCCCGCTGCCGCCAAAAGAAGACAGGGCTGGCCCTTTCCTCTCAAGCGCACGGGAGTCCGGATTGCGTTATCCATCATAGTTGACGACATAAGGATGCAGGTTCGTGTTGTAGTAGCCGACGCTGTATTCAATGAGCTCCCCGCTCTCGCCATACGAAAAGCGCGAACGCTTGAGGCACGCCGCAGCCTGCTCTTGCAGGCCCAATGCCTCCTGTACGTCAGGCGGGACGGTAGAAACCGCGAACTCATCCCGATGCTTGTCCAACGTAACGCCCTGCTCCTCAAGCAACTCGTACAACGATTGCGCGCTCAGATCAGCACCCGATAGGCCGATCAGCTCGGCCGATACGTAATGCGTAAAATGAATGTACGGCGTTTCATTCAAATGATACAACCGCTCGATTCGCAAGCACTGGGGGCCAAGCAAACGGAATGGCTCGCTATCCGGCTCATTGGCCGCGAGCTCTGCGCGCAGCAGCTGCTTGCGGATTTGGAACCCCTCCTCCACCAGCACCTCCGTAAAGCGCTTCAGCTTCGAAAGCTTGGAGGAGGAGGTATTGCGAACAACCCTCGTTCCTCTGCCGCTGCTCGTCTCCAGATAGCCGTCTTGGACGAGGGCTTTGATTGCGTTCCGAACCGTTATTTTGCTGACCTCGAATTCCTGCTCCAACTGCGGCTCCGATGGAATCGTCGAATCGACAGGATAGATGCCGTGCAAGATTCGATCCTTGATGATGCTCATAACCTGCAAATAAAGCGGCTTCCCGCTGCGGGTTAACTTCATCGGCTTATCCCCTACCTTTCCACATCGCCGGCCGCTTCCGTCATCGCGCGGAGAACATCCCGCTCCGAGGACATCGGCGTATCGCCTGAAATCGTATGCGCCAGCACGGCAGATGCTACGGCAAAGCTGACGGTCTGCTCCGGCGAGAAGCCCGCTAACTCGCCATGCACAATGCCGCTGGCGTATGCGTCGCCTGCACCAATTCGGTCGTACACGGAAAACGTTCGCGGCTCCGAGAAAACGAAGGCTTCATGCTTGTAATGAAATCCGCGCAGCGTATGCGTATTGTCGCCGTTCACCGTACGATGCGTGCCGGCAAGCACGTTGATCCCGTATTGCCTGGCAACCTGCGGAAGCAAGTCCGCCAGTTGCTCCTCGCGTCCTTCATGCGCCGTCGGCATACCCAGAATGAGCATCGCATCCCGTTCGTTCATCATGGCGATATCCGCCAGCTCCAGCATCTCTTCATAATGCGGCTTCGCCAAAGCATAACCGCCCTCTCCCCAATGGGCAGGGCGATAGTTGCAATCGAAGACGACGGTGCCGCCCTTCGCCTTCACGGCTCTGGCCAGCGCCTTCATTTGCGCGCGCACGCCATCGTTCATCGCCAGCGAAATGCCGCAGAAGTGGATCAGGTCGATTTGCTCCGCGATCTGATCCACCTCGTACGTGCCGTCCGGCGCTGTGTTGAAGCTGCTTGCTTGGCGATTGGAATACGTGACGCGGCTAGGGCGCGCACCGAAGCCATTTTCGAGAAAATACATGCCAAGGTACGCGCCGCCGCGCTCGATGCAGGACGTGAGGATGCCCAGCTTCCGCAGGAATGCCTCCGCCGCATCGCCGAGCGGATTGTCAGGCAGCCGCGTCACGAGATAGGCCTCGTGCCCGAAGCGTGAAAGCGCCGAAGCGACGTTCACGCCTGTGCCCGAGAAGGAATAGTGCAGCGTATTCGCTTGCGTCAGCAATTCATAGCCCGGCGCCTGCAGGCGCATCATCACTTCGCCGAAGGCTGCAACCCGTTTACGTTTAGCCGCCATATTGATCGACCAGCTTCTTCATCGTCGCCAGCAGCTCGCTGACGTCGCTTGGAATCGTCCGTCCCGTCGCCTTGTCGATAATCGAGGAATAAACATGCGGAATGACTTGCGGCACGCCAGCCTCAAGCGCGATGCGCACAATCGGCTCGAAGTTGACCTTATCGATACCGCCTGTCGGCTCCAGCGCGAAGCCTTCTTCCGCGCACGCCTTGGCAACCTCGCGCAGCTCATCCTCGCAGCTTAGCCCGTTCATCGGGAAATATTTGAGCGCATTGCCGCCCATGTCGCGCACAAGCGCAATCGCCGCTCGGACCGGAACAATCGCATGCTCGCTTTGCGCCGCGCTAGCAGGACCCGTCGACAGGTTTACGTAACCGACTTTGCCTGTAGGCGAAACAAGGCTGTTGATCCAGCTGTCTTGCGCACCGAGATTCGCGCGGGTAGCGCCTACTGCGGGAAATACCTGATTAATATGCGTGCCCGGGTACGATTTCACAATCTCCGCAACGACTGCAGCTTGCCGATTATCGCCCGCGCCAAGGCCGATGGAGACCGCGTCCTCAATCGCTTCGCCATAAACCTTCATCGCCGCTACCGCTGCCTCTACCGTCGGATAGTCCTTGGACAAAACACCGACCAACACATACCCTTCTGCTGCTTCGAATACTTCCCGAGCGTTGTCTACGCCGCCAGCCAGCACGTTCAAAGCCGCGCGCCCTTTATAAAGCCTTTTCACCATCGTTGTAGGAATCGTCATCGTTAGTGGCCTCCTGCTTGCGCTAGTTTACGAACCTGATCTGCGATAACGTCCATGTCATCGCCTTGAAGCGGACGAGGGTCGATGTCAAAATAGCCCTGCTTAACGCCATAGTCACGCGTATAAACCGCAATGTCGCCGTCCATCAGCCCTTGAACGACAGCCTTCGCCGTCGTGCCCGATGCTGCCGGATCAATCTGGATACGGGCGCGATAGATCGCCCGTCCCGCTTCATCCTGTACGACCGTCACCTTAACGCCTGCCAGCTCATTAAGCGGCATAAGCGTGTTGAGTGAAGCGCGCTCCTGCTCGCTGCGGTCAACCTTGACCTGATACTCATCGAGCGCCTGAAGGAATCCGAACGTCGTTTCTTTGCCTACCTTCATGCTGCGGCCGATCCCATGCAGCTGCACTTTGACCCATTCGATGTAGCTGCGTTTGCCCGCGACGATGCCCGAGGTCGGGCCTTCAATCGCCTTGGAGCCGCTATAGATCGCAAGATCGGATACCTTCACGTATTTGCGCAAATCCTCTTCCGCCGCTGCGTCCACGATAAGCGGAATGTCGTTGCGCTGTGCAACTTCCCATGCTTCTTCGACGGAAATCATATTTTTCTGGACGGCATGATGCGATTTTACGTACAAAATAGCGGCAGTTCGCTCGCCGATCGCGTCCTCGATATGCTCGGCTTTTCCTTCGTTCGCATAGCCGACCTCGATCAGCTTCCCGCCGCCCAGATAAACCATCGTTTCGATTGGCGCGCCGTACTGCACGTTATGCCCTTTAAGAATAATGATCTCGTTCACCGCGATAGGCTCTTGATGAAGCCGAACGCTCAGGCGGCGATTGCCTTTCGTCACGATGCCCGCAACGGCAAGCGCAATGCCGCTTGATGCGGAGTTTACAACGACAGCTGCCTCGGAGCCGATTAGCCCGGCTGCATAATCGCCCGCTTTGTCGACAAGATCGGCGATCTCCACGTAACGCTGGCCGCCTTGCTTCATCGCTTCCATCACGGTATCGGACGGCGCGGATACGCCGAGTATGCTCATTCGCCCGCTGGCGTTAATAACGCGCTTTAATCCGTATTTAGCATTCAAAGAATTGACCATGTATATAAGCTCCTTTGGCTTGAATTCGTTGTGCGGCTATTCGGCGCTGCCCTTCGGAATCGACGAGCTCGACCTTCTCTTCAGCCACAGCATAGAGCGTCAGATTCGCAGGATCGCCAACTTGGATGCGTCCCAGCTCCGGTCTGCGCAGCCATGCTGCGGCATGTGACGTGACCGCTGCAATGACCTCCTCCAAGGCATACCCCAGATGAAGAAACTTCGTTAAGACGAGCGATAGATTATAGACGGGACCGTTCAGCCGATTCCCGCGATAAATATCGGTGCTGATTGTGTGCAGCGGAACGCCGCTTGCCTTCGCCGCTTCCGCCACCTCAAAGGAAAAGCTTGCAGTGCCGTGGCCGACATCAAGCTGAACGCCGCGTTCCAGCGCATCTACGAGTACGGGAAGCGGTTTGCCATTGTCGTCGAACAGCCGATTTTTTTTACCATTCAAATAATGCGTAATCACGTCGCGCTCCGCCAGCAGCGGCACAATCTCTTCAATGCCCGGCGGCTTGGAGCCGATGTGCACCATCAACGGCAGCTCGGTTTCCAAAGACAGCTCTCGCGCTGCCTTTAACGGCTTCAAGCCGTTCTCGCCTATGACGCTGCCGCTCATTCTCGCTTTCAGCCCGACGATAAAGTCCGGATGCCGTCGGAGCGCATGTACAGCCTGCTCGCGGTCGATCCACGCCATATTCGAAAGCTCGTCCACGCGCTTCAGCCCGATCCTCGAAACGTTCAGTAACGCGAGCAAATTCGTCTTCGCCTTCGAACGGCTGGCTGCCAGCTCGTCAATCTGATCGGCACCGCAGCTGCCCGCGTCAACAATCGTCGTTACGCCCTGCTTCACGCCGATTTCATCTATCTCGTCCCCGTAAGGGTCAAGCTCAGGAAACGCATGGACATGCAGGTCAATCCAACCGCTCGAAACATAATAGTCGGAACAGTCCCTCACTTCATCTCCGGAACCTTCGCCTGCTGCCAAAAGAGCCGCAATCTGCCTATTGTCGATGACGATATCTTGCCGTTCGTGTACGCCTGCGATGCCAGCATTCCGCCATACGATGCGTTGCTGTCTATGTTGTCTCATTCCATCACCTGTCTTCGGAATCATTCTCGTTAGCATTCGCTTTGATGTGACAACTCAACCATTTATAACGTTATAATGTTAAGATACATCGAAAAGCCATCCAGGTCAACAAACATTATAATGTTTGCTGTCTTAAACGGCTTTTGTTAGAGCTGTACGGTCATTTCCCCGGAAATAATCGTTTAGCATCAGGACTGTTTTCCTATAAAGTCTTCAGCAGTGGTTAGACTTGGCCTGTCTAGCAGCGGATCAAATTGGCACACTCGGTCCAGCCCTTACATAGGATAGGGCAAATGACCAGTCGCCCACGCCGCGACAAGAAAGGCAGGAAGCTTCGTGTCGGTTTCTTACATGGACTATACGTCGCCCAATGTTCAATTTACTTATGATCTGCGCAACAATCCCTTCTTCCGGAAGGATAGCCAAAACTACATTAACGCCCTCTCCATCAAACAATTGAATACGCTAGGCAACGTATCCATGCTTGATATTTATCTCAGCACAGGCAATGTGGTTGAACCGCATATCCACCAGAACGCATCCGAGTTGGTCTATTGCGTCACAGGCGCAGCCGTCGTCTCCCTGATCAACCCTTTTACCAAAAAGCTGCTGAACTTCCCGATTCAACCGGGTCAAGTCGCTAACGTCCCGCAGGGCTGGTGGCATTACGAGGTTGCAACGGTCGACAATACGCATCTGATTGCGATCTTCGATGCGCCGATCCCTGAATTTATTCCGGCCTCTGACATGCTGCGCTTGACGCCGGCAAGCGTATTCGCGCATACGTACTGCCTCAATGAAGCATTGGTCAAACAAACCTTCGCGCCGATCACGGATACGGTCGTCATTGGCCCGCCTGCCAACTGCCAAAAGCCGATGCCTACGCCGCAAGTGCAAGGAGTCACGCAAACAGCTCCTGTCCATGCGGGCAAACCGCATCATCATCAACATCATCATCACCAACATTATTACCCTGGCATCAACCATCGCGAAGCCGATGCGTATTATCCGCAGCAGAGCATTGGCAACGGCTGGACATATGATCAGTATGAGCCGCCATACGGCCAGTAAGAAAAAAAGATGGCTATACAGACTCGTTACGAGTCCTGTATAGCCATTAATTATTTTTAAGGGAGGGGTACTTGCCAAAGACGTTGCTCGATCATCTTACTAAATGATGGCGTCCTACCAAATTACTTCTGCAAAATCCGCAGCAGCAGTACGGCTGCTTCTGCGCGCGTTGTTTGTGCATTCGGCTCGTAGCGATTGCCGCTGCGGCCTTGGATGAAGCCTTCCGCTTGAAGAAGGTCAACTGCGTCTTGCGCCCATTGCGGAATATCCGCTTGGTCAGAGAAGCCAGCTGCCGATGCAGCAGATGCAGTGCCGAGCGCACGCTTCACCATAACTGCCACTTCAGCGCGCGTAATCGTAGCATTAGGCTGGAAGCTGCCGTCCGAATAGCCTTGGACGATGCCGGCTTTCACAGCTGCAGCAATGGCTTCTTGCGCCCATTGGCCGATTTCGTTGCTGTCTGCAAATGTTAGCTCAGCGCCCTTCGCGTCGGGTTGCAGGGCATGCATGAGCATGACGACAAACTCGGCGCGCGTAATCGTGCGGTCAGGCTGGAACGTGCCATCTGGGTAGCCGTTAATGAGCTTTTTCTCTGCTGCTAACAGGATTTGCTCCTCTGCCCAGTGTCCGACCAGATCAGAGAATGCGATCGGCGTCGTTGTTGCCGTAGCGCGATGAATCGAAACCGTATACGATTTGGTTGCGCCATTTTCCGCTTTTACGGTAACGACTAGGCTGTTGTCGCCTTCCTTCAGCTCTGCTTTGCCATCGCTCAACGCCTGACCATTCAAGGCCAGTGTCGCTTTGGCCCCTGCATGCGAAGTTTTGACCGTTACTTGTACTTGAGCTGCTTCCGTTGCAGCCGAGTAGGACGTCACATTTGCTTGGAATGTCGGCGTCAGCGCCAGGCCCTTGCCGTCAGCTCCAAGATCCAATGCTTGAAGATCCGCGTTGTTGGACAAGAAGACGCCGCCACCGCCGCTGGATACCGGAGGTGCTGTGTTCACTGTCCACGTGTAGCTTGCTGGTGTTGCATCCACGTTGCCTGCGGCGTCAATCGCACGCACTTGCAGCGTGTGGCTGCCGTCGGCCAAGCCTGTCAGCGTCAGCGGGCTTGTGCTTGCTGCGAATGCTGCGCCGTCCAAGCTCGCTTCGAACGTGCCGTTCTCATTGCTGCTGAACGTGAATGTTGCCGTTGCGCTGTTCGATGCAGCCGCTGGACCAGAATCAATTGTTGTCTCTGGTGCCGTCGTATCTTGCGGCGGCGTTACAGCCGTGTCTACTGTCCACGTGTAGCTTGCGGGCGTTGCATCCACGTTGCCTGCGGCGTCAATCGCACGCACTTGCAGCGTGTGGCTGCCGTCGGCCAAGCCAGTCAGCGTCAGCGGGCTTGTGCTTGCTGCGAATGCTGCGCCGTCCAAGCTCGCTTCGAACGTGCCGTTCTCATTGCTGCTAAACGTGAATGTTGCCGTTGTGCTGCTGGATACAACTGCTGGGCCTGAATCGATCGTCGTCTCTGGCGCCGTCGTATCTTGCGGTGGCGTTACGACCGCAGGCGTCCCATACACATAAATCTCATTGATGGACCACCAGCTGCCTGAAGTGCCCGTTTGGACGATTTTGATATAACGAACATTTTGCGCAACGGCATCAGCGGAAATGACCGCTCCCGTGCCTGTACCGCTCGCTATGGCGCTGCCCCAGTTCGTTCCATCTGCCGACGCATAGATTTCATATCCGCGAGCGTAGTCATTGGCGCTGTTGGAGGAGTCCATTACAACCTTCGTAATGTCCTTGGCTCCTTGCATATCGATCGTGATGCTTTGACCCGGAACCATCGTCGTGCCCGAGCTCCAACGCGAGTTCATATTATCATCGAACAAATTCGCGTAAGGGTCATTGCTCGGCGTAGTCGTTGTAGCCGTCCAGCCGATCCGATCCAGCTTCCCGCCATTGGACTGCGTCGTTGCCGTCGCTGTGTTGGAATCAGCCGACACATTGCTGTTTGCGTCCTTTGCTCGAACCGTGTACGTGTATGCGGTGGACGAGCTTAATCCGGTGTCTTGATAGCTGTTCGTTCCGCTAAAGCCAACCAGAATGCCGTTCCGGTAGATGTCGTAGCCTTCTACCCCGATGTTATCCGTCGATGCCGTCCAATTCAGTTGAATCTTGCTGTTGGATAGCTCCACTGCTGACAAATTCGTTGGCACGGTCGGTGCAATAGCATCGGCGCCAATGAATTCGGTAAGCGTCTGCCGCATCGCAGATTCCGGGCTATTCGCATAAACCCGCCCGCCGTTATTGTTGACGATATGCGTAATTTCGCTGCCAGCCATGCCGCTTAAGAAGATCGTCGTGGCATGATGGATTTTAATTCCAGGCACATTCGGCACTTCAATCGCGCTATTCAGCTTAACCGCTGCATCCCTGAAGTACGAATAAATGCCTAATCCCCATGCTTCATGCGTCGTTACCCCGTCTGCTACCTTATAGGAAGCGTAGCCATTCACCGTTCCGTTATGGCTCATCCAATCCGCTTGCGCTGGTGGATCATAAGGAATTTCGGATTGATAGAAATAAGTCCGGCCGCGTTCGCCGTTCCATAACGTTTGATATTCGCTGTGATGCTCATTAAACAAGCCGTACAAGGTGATGTCGTCCCCGTTGACGATCAATCCGGTTTTGGAGGATGTTCCCCACGTAACGGAAGCACCATGGTCCGCACGCCAAATCCAGAAGTGATCGCCGATTACGTCATCGCTGTTAATCGTCATTACGTTGTCCGCCAAGCCGAGAATGTCGCCGCCAACGCGGAAGAACAAATCATGCAGCGAGGTTGGGTTCGCCGCATGGTCCAGCGAGCTGCCCGCCGGTCCGACTTCCAGCAGCGATGGCGAGTTTTGCGGTCCCGCATCAAACAAGAGACCAGCTACTTTAACGCCATCCACGTCCGCAATCGTCATGCCGACTTGCCCGTTATCCGGGATAATCGTAGCCATACCGAGCCCAAGCACGATCGTGTCCGGGTTCGTAATGCGAATCGTATCATTGGTATGGAAGATGCCCGGTGTGAAAATAACATTTTTGCCGCTGCTCAGCGCCGCATTAATGCTCGCTGCATCGGAAGTGCCCGGCTGTGCGATGTAGAAATCATTGATCGAAACCGAATGTCCTGGCGTCGAGCCGTTCGCCCAGCTTACGCCTTTGGCATTCGTTTGCTTGTCAGGGACAAACACCTGATATTCGCCGTTGGAATCGATGTACAAATACGGCTTCTCGCGGATGACCGGCGATTCGTCAACAACCGTATAAGGTTCTTGCGGGAATGTTCCTGCTGGCGGAGTCGAATCGCCAACAAACACCATGTTCCATACGCCATTAGACCAGCTGCCGTATTGATTGTTGCGGGAGAACCATTGCTGCTGTGAAGCAGGGATGATTTGATCATCGACAATGGAATCCGCCAAAAAACCACCGCTTCCCCAGCCTGCATTCCACCAAGGATCGAAGTCGAACAGCAGCATGTTGCTCTTAATATGCATGCGGCGCATCGGCGCTGCCTGTGCAACCGCGTATTTGGTATCGTTGCTCGCCGAAGGGTCTATGGCAAAGTTTTCGAAGGACCGCCAGAAGTTCAGCGTTGCATTGCCGCCCCACCACTTCGCATCGACGCCCGCGCTTCCGGTGATCGTTACGTCATCGGGATTTTGCCCTAAGCCTGAAATCTGCGTATAAAAGCCCGCCTTCACATCCACATCATAGGTGCCCGGCTTGAACAATAAAGCATATCGATCATTGCCGAATTGATTGTCCTCCTGAATATCGAAGACAGCATTGGCATCGCTTTCAATATCGCTCATAGACATCGATGGGTCAAACACGTACACGTTCGGCCCAAAAATCGAATTGTTGGCCCCTGTAGCTGCGCTTGCTGCTGCCGGAGCGACCAGGCATAAGCTGCTGGCTACGACAGATGCAACGGACAAAGTCGAAATCATCTTCTTTAGTTTTTTCATTCGCGTCTCCTACCTCCAGTGATGAAACATATAGATGATTAAACAGTGTGGTTTCCCAAACTATAGCACTATGAATTTGGTTAAAACATGCATGATTTTTATGATAGAGTACTAGAAACTTTCGAATGTGGGACCAATTTGGCAGCGCATACATAAATGTTGGCTAATTCTACGCATGCCTCTCCTCCCGGTTAGTCTGAAAGCACTACAAAAAAGGCTATACAGGCTGGCGAACCAGCTGCTGCATAGCCTCATAACAATCAAGTGTGAACTGCTTATGCCGCCTACGATACGAAGAGCGGAGACGCCGCCAACACAGCCGCAATAAAAACAATCTGCAGCAGCGTTCGAACGGCAAGCTTCGGTACTGGCTGACCGTCAATCGTCAGCTTCTCCTTCGCTGCCCGCACATTCGCCGGGAACATCGCCAGAAGCATGAGCGTCAGCCCTACGGCGGCGGCCGACGAAACGGCTGGGACAAGAATGCCGATTGCGCCTGCGATTTCAAGCCAACCCGTTGCGGTAACGATCAAACCCGGTCTCGGGAGGATTGGCGGCACCATGCGAATCAGGTCGGCTCGCCGTTTGCCCCAATGGGCCGATGCCGTTAGCAGGAACATAACTGCTACAGCCGCTTGAAGCGAATGCTGCCAGTCGTCAACATAGGACCAGCCAAACCACCCAGCCACGCGAAAAATGCCGAACGACACGATAAGTGCAATGAACGGCGCCATATGATTACTCCTCCTTCTTCAGCTACCCCTCTTGGAAGCGTTAGGGCTATTATACGAAACTTGGTGGCGGATCGGTAGAACAATTTCAGTGCGTCGCATCCGCTTACCGAAGATTCACATTACCACTTATTGACACATTTCAATTCTGCGAATATTATAATTACGTTACCGTATAGTAATTTAATTAGACCGAGAGGATGATTGAGACATGATTATTCAAAAGCTCCCTTGGGCAGGCATTCGCGTCCAGTCCAAAGAAACGAACGTCGTGATCGATCCGCTTTACCATTTTCCCGAGAAATTCGGCGAATCGCATGAGCCAATGATCGCGCTGAACGAGTTTGGGCCTGTTGACGCGGTGTTCGTCACGCACCATCATGGCGATCATTTTGATCCTGCAGCAATCATTCAATTTTATGGCGATGATATTCCGGTATTCATGTACACCGAATCGCTGCCATTCGCCAGCAAGAGCGGACTGACACGCCTTCAAGGCGTAGCCCTCCATGAGTCTGTTACGATTGGCGGCATTACAGCGACAGCCACCTATGCAGTCGATGGCGTGGGCGACCCGCAGGTTGCTTGGATTATCGATGACGGGAAAAAGAAGCTGATTCATTCGGGGGATACGCTGTGGCATGGCTACTGGTGGAAAATTCAAAAAGCTTACGGTCCAATCGACGTCGCCTGCTTGCCTGTCAACGCAGCCGTTGTCCAATTTCCCGGTATGACGCCAAGCGGCCAGCCGATTACCCTCTTGCCTGAACAGGCTGTAGCGGCTACAGTTATATTTGAAGCAGAAGCACTCATCCCGATTCATTACAAAGCGGTTCATCGTCCTCCGCTCTACGCGGAGACGCCGAATTTGATGGAGCGATTGCAGGCGGCGGCTGCGGAGAAGGAAGTAAAACTTGCCGTCTTGACGTCGAAGGAAACGTATCACGTAAAGTAGATGTCGAGCGGATACCCCAATCGTACGAGGTGACGCCCTATGGACACATCACGCAACCGAAAACCGGGGCGACCGCGCAAAGAGCAAACCGATCAGAACATTCTGCAGGCCGCTCGCGAGCTTATGCTGGAAAATGGCGTTCAAAGCTTCAGTATGGACGCGCTGGCCTTGCGCTCCGGCGTGAGTAAGCCCACGATCTATCGACGGTGGCCAACCAAAGAGCAGCTGCTCACCGATCTTTTCGGCCACGTTTCCACTCAGATGACCATTCCCGATTCGGGGCATGCTTTGGAAGATTTGCGCTTGCTGCTTACGGGAATGCTGGATGGCATTCATCAAAACTTCGGAACGCAGCCGCACTCCATTCGTCGATTTATCGCCGGCATAATCGATTCCGAACAGCTGATTGCACAGTATAAGAAGCAGTTTATTGCGCCCAGGCGGCTTGCCTATGCAGAAATTATTAAGCGTGGCATTGATCGCGGAGAGATTCGCAGCGATGTTCATGTGGATCTTCTGGTTGATTTGATCGGAGGGGCTTATCTCTATTGCTTATTATTCAAGCCAGACACCGTCGCTTCCGGCGACTGGCTGGGGGAAGCGTGCCAGTTACTGATGCAAGGCATCGGCATCGCAAAGGCTGCCCATGAGTAATCGTGGGCAGCCTTTATGCAATGAAATCGGTGATTAGGAGGGCCATTTGCTGCGGAACTTGCTCGCTGCCGCATTCTTTATTTCTTTGCCATGCCCGAAGCACGCAATCTCGAACTCCAGCTTCCCGAGCTCCTGCAGGCTACGAATACCAAGCTGCAGATTCTCATAGCCAATGCTCCAGTTCAATCCCATCACATTCGCGGCAGCATCAGCAGCAAATAACACCCCTCCATGCTGCGGCAGCAGCAATGCGAGTTGCCCTTCGCTGTGACCTGGTATCAGGATTGTCTTTATTCCTCCTGCAAAATCTAACGTCTCGCCATCCTTCAATTTTCGATCGATCGTTACCGGTTCAACTGGGGTATCTCTTACCAATGCAGCAAATAAAAGCTTATTCATCAAGCCAGGTGAAGCTGCCAATGGACGCGGCTTTCGTCCTTCCTCTACGATTGGTGCTTCGATTTCACTCATATAGAAGCAAGCATGAGGAACGAGCCGCTTCAGCGCGCCCGCGCTTCCTACATGATCCGGATGACAGTGCGTGAGAATAACCGATTTCAGGTCAGTCGAGCTATATCCTAGGCTCTGGATGGACTCTAGAATCACTTCGGCTTTGCCCGGTGCACCCGTATCAATTAATACAAGCCCATCTCGATCGGTTACAAGCACGAAAGCATTCACATTGCCAAGTGGCAGCGCGTACAAATTGGACGCAACTTGACGCAGTTTCATAACCTATTAACTCCCTTCGCAATTGTTTAGCCTGACTAAATATTAATCCAAAAAAATATACCGAGCTTTCTCTCTTATACTTACTGGTCAGGCAAGTTCAGCCGCATTTTATTCAACCAAATTAACATTAACGACACTTCCTCCGGGATCATGCCTTGACGGACAAGCTGCTCGAGCTCTACGATCATCCCCATGCAAATGTCCCGCTGTGCCACTCCTCGCTCCGTTAGAACGATACGTTTTACACGCGCGTCATCCACATCCAGCTTACGCTCCACCCAACCGCCTTCCACTAGCGTATCCAACAAGTTCGTTAGAGACGCCGGACGAATGCGGAGCCGTTCATGCAGTTGCTTCTGCGTCTGGCCATCTCCTGCCGTCCAAAGCTGCTCCAGCACGTTGACTTGGGCCGCCGTAAGGCCGTAATCAGCTAATTTTTGATCATACAAATCATTAAATGCCCGAAAAAACTGCTTAATGCCATATCCGATGAATTGTTCGAATGGATGAGACAATTCATTTAGCCCCCCTAAACAAAAATACAAGATATTTTGATGAAGTGCAACCTCTTTATTAATGTATCTACACCCTTGTACATCAATCTAAGGGGGCATTGCTTTCCCAATGTTACGATCTTCCGATTTCATGGAAAAATTGGGCCGTTCTTGCGATCGCATGCTCGAGTGCATCCGAAGTTCCTACGAATGGATGACCGCTGTTGAACGTATGATCGGCACCTGCAATCGTTATATGCAGCGCCTGCTGCGCCGATTGCCGCAATAAGCGATTGTCGGTCAAAATCCGCTCCGAATCTCGGTCCCCTTGAATAACGAGCAGCGGCATAGCCAGCTTTCCTGCGTGTTCTGCGATGTTGAAGCGTTCTTCGTTCTGCTCCAGGTCATCAAAGAAATCGGCATGAATCGGCATCAGCTGTTTCGTTCTTGCATTCGGCATGTAAGCTACGCCATTGAGGCGTACCTTATCGCGGAATGCCGCGTCAAACAAATTCGGTTTCGCAATCGAATTCCAAGCCGCAACCGCACCGATTGCCGTCGGATGCTCAGCGGCGTAGACGATGCTTGCTCCTCCTCCCCGGCTATGCCCAACCAAATACACCTGCTGCAAATCAAGGTTTGATGCCAGCGGCAGCTCGCCGTTCGAAAGTGCGGCGCAGAGCGCAGACAGATCCTCCTGATCCTGCGAAAACGTATTGCGGGCGAATTTGTCCAGCTCGTCAAAATCCGACTCTTTCACGCCATTGCGGGAATAATTAAACGAAATTACGCCGAAGCCGCGGTCAGCCAGCGATTCCGCTACATAGGGAAACCATCCCCAGTCCTTGAAGCCTTTGAAGCCGTGGCTTATGATGACTACCGGTTTAACCCTCCCATCCTGCATTACGCGGACGTCGCCGCGCAGCCATAAATCATTCCCAAGCGATAAAGCAAACGGCTCATGCTTTCGTTCCGCAGGCACGAAGTACCACACCTCTCCTTCTATTTTGAGCTCCCGATGACTATATATAATTGACGCTCTTATCTTACATGATATAATCTCGACGAATCAATATTCTTGCTTCTTGCTCACGATAAACCTTCCTCAGCCGACCATACCTCCTTCGCCGCTTGCATAGCGGTCGCTGCTCGAGGCCAGCCCGCATAAAACGCCAGATGCGTGAGCGCCTCCGTTAATTCACTCTTCGTCAGGCCGTTCTCCTGGGCAAGCCGGAGATGATACGGGAGCTGGTCTGCACACCCTCCAGACACTAACGCCGCTATCGTAATCAGACTCCGATCCCGCAGCGGCAGCTCGCCGCGCCTCCATACGTCGCCGAACAGCACCTCTTCCGAATACTGAACGAATGCTGGCGCGATCTGTCCGAACGTGTCACGCGCACGCGATTGGATCAACCGATGCTTCATCCCGATACCTCCGCTTGAGTGGCAGGTCGGCTGAGCATCTGCGCGATGCCGCTGCCGAAGGTCCAATCCTCAAACTCGTTATCTACCAGCACGACGAACACGTCCTCCGGCCGAATCGGCACAGCTGCTGAGAGATCGGTTGCCAATTTGCGATAAAAGCTTGTCTTCTGTTCGGTCGTTCTCCCTGATTTCAGCGTAATCTGAATATAAAGCAGCCCATCGGTCCGCTCGATATTCAAATAATGTCGGCTATAAAAAAACTCGCTCGCGCGATGCGCATGAAACACTTGAAAACAATCTTCCTCCGGGACGTTAAAATGCTCGATTAGCGCATGCATAATACCTTCGCTAATGGCCTTAAGCTGCTGCTCCGAATACCTCTGTTCGAGATAACTTACTCTGATAAACGGCATATGGCTTCACTCCTTACAAGAGATAGCCTTATTGTATTCCTCTCTTGTTCATTTGTATAATTGAATATAATGAACATCTTATTCAATATTACCGATGGAGATGAAATCAACGCGATGGACCTAAAAGAACTGCATACCTTCCAGGCCATTCTACAGGAAGGCAACTTCTCAAGAGCGGCAGCGAAGCTAAATTATGCGCAATCGACCATAACGAATCAGATTCAACGGCTAGAGAAGGAGCTCGGCATTCAGCTGTTCAAGCGCGGCTGGGATGCCGAGCTAACCGCATCCGGGCGAATATTCGCCGAGGAAGTCGACAGCCTGATGCAGCACTGGAACTATGTTGCCGAGCAGGCCAAAGCGCTCCAGCGCGAAGAGATCGGCAGCCTAAGCTTCGGCGGCCTCGAAATGCTCGCCGAGCATGTGCTGCCCCGCGCAATCGGCCGTTTCGCTGAGCGAAAGCCGCTCGTCGCTTGCCAGCTGCACATCGGCAACACCGAAACCCTTACTCGCATGGTGCTGCAGCAGCAGCTTGATTTTGCAATCTGCGGGGAGCCCGCTGAGCCTGCTGCGCTATTATTCGAGCCGCTGTACGAGGAGCGCATCGCATTCATCGCTGCCGCGGACCATCCGCTCTCCGAGCGAGAATCGATTGTTTTCGAAGAGCTGCTGCGCGCTCCCATTATTGCAGGCGGCAGCACCTGCCTATATGCGATACGGTTAGCGAAGCATTTTTCCTATTACGCCCAATCGCCGCTGCTCTACAACATCAGCCAAATTTCCGCCATCCCCTCATTCGTCATGCAGCTGTCTGGAGCGGTAGGCGCTGTGCTGGAATCAACGCCGGTACCGCCGGGCGTGAAGCGACTAAAGGTCACGTTGGACGACTCCGCCATTGCGGTTGGTTTGCTGGTATTGCGGAACCACACGTATGCTTCGTCCGCCAGCAAACTGATGATGGGCCTGATTAAGGATGAGCTCCTGGGAACGAACAACTCCGCCACCTAAAAAGCCATGAGCCCAACGATCGCTGCAAAAAAACGGGCTGAGCAGGAGACATTCCCGCTCAGCCAGATAGAGGTTACTTGGTCATTCTTTTCTTCGAATACTTGCGTGTCGACAGAAGCAGGAGCGCAGCCGCAGTTAGCATATAGCCAACTGTCGGCAAGAACGGCACTCGTAATAGATGTGTCAATTTTTATCTATTAACTGGACTGATAGACGGAAGCATGTCGTCCCTTGACTTTTTGTCCGCTTCCAGATATCATCCAATCATATAACTAAACATTTAGTTGTATGATGATGAAAGGAGCTGTTACACGTCCATGGAAACTTCAAACACTGCACAGCTTGAGCTCATCGTCAGAGAACAACTGAGGGGCTGCAGCCCGATCTTTCTTGCGCTAGCCGATCCGATCCGCCAAGATATTATTATGATGCTGACCAAGCATGAGACATTGAATGTGGCCCAGATTACCGAACGTTCGCCAATGTCGCGCTCCGCAATCTCGCATCATCTCAAAATTTTGCGTCAGGCGGGGCTGATTACCTCGAACAAAATCGGCACGGAAATCTATTATGAATTAGATATCGAGGATTCCGTTGCTCAGCTGCAAGCGTTCCTTGCGACGACGGAGCAAATCTTAACGCTCAAAACCCCATAGGCTGAAAAGCCTTCTTTTATTACTTTAAATAACTATATAACTAAATACTTGGTTGTATAGTTATTTGGTTTAATAAAACATTCTTTAGGAGGTTGCGCATTTATGGGCAAAACAGTATTGATTACCGGTGCTTCTAGCGGAATTGGGAAAGCATTCGCCGACATTTATGCAGGTCAGCAGGCTACGGTCGTGCTTGCATCGCGAAACGAGGAAAAGCTTGAGGCGCTTGCAACGCAGCTTCGTTCGCGGTACTCCGCGGAGGTTATCGTCATTCCCGTCGATCTCGCGCAGGCGAGCGGACCGCAACGATTATTCGATGAGGTACACAACCAGAGGTTGATGGTCGATGTGCTGATCAACAACGCTGGCGTCGGCTCTTATGGCTTCCTGCATGAGCAGCAAATTTCAGATGAGCTCGCCATGCTGCAGCTTAATGTCCACTCGTTGGCGCATCTCATGATGCTATTCCTGCCTGAAATGGTAAATCGGAGGAGCGGACAAATTTTGAACATCGGCTCGACTACCTCCTTCTATCCCTGCCCGTTAAGCGCCAACTATTCCGCCTCCAAGGCATTCGTCCTTTACTTAACCGAAGCGGCTGCCAATGAGCTGCGCGGCACGGGCGTCACCGTAACCGCGCTCTGCCCGGGAGGCACAGGGACGGCCTTTTTCAGCAGCGCCAAAATGGATAATCAAAAGGTCGCAGATGCCAAAGCGCTTATGGACCCTCGCAGGGTAGCTGAGATCGGCGTGAAGGCTTTGAATAAACGTAAAATTTTCGTGGTGCCCGGCCTGCAAAACTGGCTGCTCACGCAGGCGCCGCGCTTCCTTCCCCGCAGCTGGGTCACGCGAACCACGCGCAGCGTCATTGAGCAGAAGCGATAACAGAAGCAGAAGGGAGATTAGCTCATGGCCTGATGCCATTGCCTAATCTCCCCCTAACGGACCGTGCTGACGCTTAGAAGCATATTGGGACCCTTTTGAAACTGTAACGGACCTGACAGCCGCTATTGGGTCAATTAGATGCCGACTAGAGCGCAATCCGCCGTAATAACGCCTCTGGAGTCCGTTAGATTCCAAAATCCGCAAAAAGATGCGAAATAGCGGCTCTACGGTCCGTTAGCTTTCTCCCAATCCAGCAAACACTGGCTCTCATTGCATTCGGACACCCTTAGTTGACTCGCACGGGTCGGCTTATGCGAAGTAAGCGGTGGTTTTTGCTCTACTATTGCAAAAAGGCGTCGCCGAAAGCATTAATGTCCTTGGCTGTGCCGATTCCGCTATTGTACTCGAGCCAGCCCCGCCGTCCGGTGCCATCATTGTCATTAACCAGCATGGAAAGCTTCAGCTTCATACCTGGCTTCACTAGCGACGTATCGGTTAACAGCTCCTTCCATGGAATCGCCAGCTCATAGACAGTCGACTGCCCCTCTCGGCTTATCGCTTCGTTCAGCTCCATCCGATCTTCGCCATTAAAGCCGTTCGGCGCCAGCCACCGCCACTTGGAGGCTTGCCCCTGATCGTTCATCGCAACGCCGAATTCATGATAGGCATCGGGCGCGCCGCCGTCAGCATCAGCAATGCCGATTGCCAACTGAACGCTGTCCCCGCTCCAAATACCAAAGCCTGCTTCCGTCTGGGAATGGCGATCATCGGTTACTTGGACCGCAAGGTACAAATTATCCTGATCCCATGACGAATATCCAACGGCGCTTAAGTCCGTCTCGCCCTTCCAGTCCGGCAGCTTCACATCAGCGATGTCAAACCGGCCTTGATCCGCTTCCGTTGCCCCTTCTGTCCATTCCGTTAGATGACCATCCACTTGGATCGGCTGCTTAGGCTTGCGCATCAAGACGGTATGGAACACCTCTTCGGTTTGCTGAATCAGCTCGCCTGCCGCATTGCGAATCTGAACCGTTCGTTTGTCGTTCGTTACATCCGGAATAAGCACTGTCGCGTCCTTCCCGGGCTCGATCGGCTCAATCGCCGCTTTGAACGTGCCTGCCGAATGATTCGCTTTTACATAATCGACCTGCAATTCGCCGCTGATCGGTTTGATCGAACGGTTCGTAACGAGCAATCGCGTCTTTAGCTTTTGATCGTTCGAGTCATAGTAGCTTTGGAAGCTTGGCAAAATCGGATCGCCGACCTTCACATTCATCGCGAAGCTCGTCGTATCGCCTTCTCCTTGCTCTAGCGAGAACGATATCGTATGGTTCCCGCGGTCCAAGCCAGCTGGCAGCTGTACATTTACCAATGACGGGTTCCCGCTGACAGGCTCCACCGACCACCCTTGCGGCAGAACGGCTTTGAGCTTTCCGTCAGCAGCCCCCTGCTCATAAGCCTTGGGCAGCTTTAGCGCAAATGCGTCACCCGAAATCGCTTCGATTCCCGATTTTTCAGGCAGCCGCTTCGGGTCCGGGTGTCGACTTACGTTCCAGAGGAAATGTGCCGTTGTCTCTACGATTTCATCCAGGTACTTGGCATTCTTATAATCGTGTCCTACGCCTTCCATCGTAAACAAATCCTGATAGATGCCAGATTGCTGCAGCTGCTCCTTTAAATTCACGCTTAATTGATAAGGAATCAATTGATCGATCGTGCCGTGGACGATCAATACAGGCGGAAGCTTCGCAGCCACGCTTTTATCCAGCTCTCCCCCATAGATATCGACAATCGCATAAATTGATGACGCATGCGCCGGATCGAGCGTCAAATACGCATTCACATAATTCAGCGCAAGATGCCCTCCCGCTGAATCGCCGCCAATGGCAATTTTCGACGGGTCCATGCCATAGCCAGCCGCATTGTCGGCGACCCACTGCACCACATCCGCAATATCTTCGTAATCATGCTGCAGCGTGAGCGCCATATTGGCCTCAGGTTCTTTCTTCAGCCGATAATCCATCGACAGTACGACGTATCCTCGCTTCGCCAGAGCGGTAGAAAACTCGGCAGCATCCGCTTTCGTCCCTTCGCGATAACCGCCGCCATGGATGAATAGAAACACCGACCGTTCCTTCGACTCATCATTGGCCGGCTCGTACACGTCCAGCTTCAATGATTCTAACGCAGCTGTCTCATTCGCCTTCATGGCGTATTCAATATCTCGATGAACCTTCACTTCATATTGCGGGGATAAATAACGAATGGCATGCGCAGCGTCGCTCGCATGCGTCACCGCAATCTGAGCGCCAGCAGCAGTTGGCTGACTCTCCTCTTCGCTCTTCGGCCAAGACCAGAACAACCCGGCGCCTAACCCGGCTATGAGCACGAGTAGGATATAAAAATACCGATGTTTCAATGGAATAACCTCCTGGGGGAATGGATGAACACGATTAAATGGATGAGATTTCATATTAATCGTATTCCTGCAAGAGCTGAAGCACAATTAGGCGTTCTACGGTTTATTGAGAGATTTATTACGCATTTGTTCGAGGCTAATAACCGCCTCAGCGTTGCTGCGCCGCCAACATCAACAACATAATCAGCGGGATTACAAGCCAAAAAGGAGGGCGAAACCGCATGCCGCGGAGTCTCCCCCCTTGCTGTAATGAAGGTCGGAATCTATGAATGAACGTTCTCTTTCGTACAAAACGCAAGCTCCTGCATGCATAGATCCAGGAACGCTTCCACATCCTCCTTGCGAATCGCAGGCTCATAGAAGCTAATCGTTAACGTGAGCACTTGGTTGTAGCTGCTGAAGCCGAATATCAATCCGGGCGGATACGCAGCCGAAGAGATAAAGTAGGCATCCGCTACAGCCCGATCGCCGAACGTAAACGGATGATCCGCTACGAGTCCGAAGTTAGAAAATAACGGAGTCGCCATGCCCCCGGCAACAAGCCTTTGGCGCGCGCCGCGCAAGAACATGTTGACATCCTTATAATCCATATTCCGGAGCATTTCCATTGCAGCTGCGTTCTGGATTCCCGGCGTGCCTTGTTTGATTTGATTCATCCCTTGGACAGCGCGGCGAAGCGTAGCGACGAATGGCTCTCCGGCCATGCGCGCGAGCTTAACCGTTTCGATCCCCGACAAATTGCAAATCGATGCCGCTTGCTCATTAGGCAAATAACGCCGAAGGTTAACGGCTGTCGTCACTTCCATCGGCTCATAAGCTTTAGGTGCGACGAACGCGAACATTGCCCGGTAAAAGACCGCAAGCAGCAGATCATTGACCGTCGCCCGGTGCTCCTTGCCATAGCTCCTTAGCTGCTTGAATTCGGCCTGCGATAGTCGACGCATGCCCACTCGAAGCTGCTCATTCGCGCTTTCCCGAACATATGGAAACGCCCATGTCGGCTTCGAAGCAGGCGCTTGGCCGCGAACGGCGGAAGCAGCGTTCGGATAACCTAGTGCGCGAAACACATCGCTTGCATCGCGCGTGCCGCTGGCGTTTACTTCCGGAACATATCCCGAATCCTTGCATAACTCGCCATAAATGCGGGATACCAGCTGCAAATACTCCTTGACGCCCGACGCGTCACAATAAGCATGGTCGAGCACGACGCATAACGTATCGTGCTGCTCCGTCCGAATGACGAGCACATGCACAAGCTGCTCTTTCGGCTCCGGATTGCCCTGCATAAACTGCTGCAGCGCCGCCTGATGATCATCGGTTACCTCGATGCGGCACCATGTTCGATCATCGATAGATTCGAATCGCTCCCAAGAGGGCTGCTTCGGATGCTCGACGAATCGGCAGCCGAGAACCGGCTCCGCATCGATAGACAACCGGACTGCGCGACTTATCAGCTCCGCGTCCAAATGACCATCGAAGGTAAGCACCGCTTTCAACGGCGTATCAATCGTATCGTAGCCTGCCACGTAATTGGCCCAATCCTGCCCCGCTGTAGGGAATTGATCGGGAATTTGAACTTCGCTCATTGCACTCGCCTCTTTGTTCTCTTTATTGGAATCATCCACGGCACGATTAGCCATGCATGCTCTTCATTGCGTTTAATCCCGGCGTTTCAACGCCGTTGCGTTTGGCGACTTCCATCAAATCGCGATAAATGATTTTATTTTCCTCCGCGCCCTTATGCAGCTTAAAAATCGTCGCCTGCGCCTTGTTGATTCGCATCGCCATCCAGAATGCGCATGCCGCAACCCATGAAGGCATAAAGAACACTTTCGCATCCGCAAATTGCTTGATATCTACGCCTCTTGACCGCGTAACCTCAAGCGCTTCCCGAATAAAGAGGATGCCTTGGCGAATCCGAGGAACGCTGGATAGAAATTTCTCGTCGCCTCCAGCCTTCAGAATCCCGTTGCTAATGCCCGCATTAAGGGAAAAATGCTTCCATTGCCAATGCAGCACATTAGGCGGATGGATCGTTCGGAGCCCAATGCCATGGAACAGCTCCGCAACCTTCTGGAGGCGAGGCGTTGCCTCGCCGTTAATTTCCGCGATATGAACGCGATTCATCAGTACGCCGTCCAATTCCGTGCCGTCTGCATCCCGGAACCCCCCGCCACCGGAAGGGAACCCCCATAGAAACTTATCGGCAGGAATATAGGACGTAACCAACGAGAAATCCGACCAGATATGATTGAAAAATAATAGCGTCGCATTTCCCGTTTTGCCTGCAAGCTCTGCAAGCACATTCTCCAGCTGATAGTGCCGTACGCTGACAACAATCAAATCGAAGTCATCCATATTCGGAAGCTCGCCCACACAGCTGATCGGATACCGGCTGCTCGTCACCTTGTTTTTGTTCCGTCCATCCATGAGATGCAGCTCGATCCCTTGCTTCAGCTTATCAAGCCGGGAAGGACGCACGTAGTGGACGACATCGTGTCCTTGCTGCTTCAACGCGCTCCCATAAATCGCGCTGATCACGCCAGCGCCAAAAAATAAAATCTTCATCCGTTAGCCCCCATTAAAGAAATCCTACTTGCTCGGCGTATCTCAGCATGCTCTGCACGTTCGTCTGATCGACTGGCTTCCATGTAAAGCCGAGCCGCTCCAGCAATAAATTAGTCCGATCCGCGCGCATATGGAAGTTCGTGTCTCGAAGATTGCCCATGAGACCGCCGTGAATAACGATATTCATAATATCCTCTTGGAGCTCTTTGATATGATAGCTTCCGAATATTTCTCCTACGGTTCGCAGCTCGACGTCGGTGTATCCGGATTGTTGAATGTACTCGCCAAGCTGCAAACCGTTAATGCGGTTGGAATTATAGAGATGATGGGTCTTGTTCTGAAGCTGCTTCTTATTGAACAGGAGCAGGATCGCCTGCGTCACATGGTTAACGAACGAGAAGTCCAGCCCTCTTCCGCTTAAGGAAGGCACCATCTTAATGTTAATAAATGATTTGATCATGCTGTACAACGCACTGCCTTCGATATTCTCCTGGAACTTCATCGTCTCGGTATTGTAGTTCAAGTTGCCCACGCGGAATATGCTGCACGCAAGCCCTCTCTCCCGTGCGGCCACGATAACCCTCTCCGATTCCAGCTTCGTCAGGAAGTAAATATTGTCATCATCCTGCCCCAGATCATGCTCGTTCTCGGTGTACAGCACATCATCGACGCCGTCGATTTTCCCGAATGCAACCAGCGGAGTCGAAATATGATGAAGCACCTTGCGCTGACCGGCAAACGCAAGATCGACGAGCCGCTCCGTACCGAGCACGTTCACGCGATGCGAATCTTGATAGCGGCCATAATGCGTGACATTCGCTGCCGAGTTAATGATGCAATCAATTACGTCTGCCAGCATGGCATATTGCTCTTCCGACAGTCCGAGCCGCTCTTCCGCCACGTCGCCGTTATAAACAAATATCCGATCTGCGTAGCGACTAGCCAAATCCTCGGAGAAGTAGAACGCCAGCTTCGCTTGAAGTCTCGCCTCAGCTTCTGCTGCATCGGCACCGCGGACAATCATATGAACGTTGCTTGTCGTCGTGGTCAACAAATCATGCAGCAAGTGTATGCCGAGATAGCCTGTTGCCCCTGTTAACAGAATGTCTTTGTACACCACGACATCCGTCAAGTCCATCTCGCGGCAGGCGGACAGCTCTTCCTCGTACTGATCCAGCTGTGCTTTGATAGCAGGGTCCTCTTCGATATTGGCCTTAAGCTCGATTTTCGCTAGCTCCTCTTTCTCCTTCAAGAGCTCCAGCAAGTAGTTCGGCTTGAACGGCACGTTCTTAGCTAAGCTTGCAATCGTATCGTATTCGAAGAAATCATTAAGCGAAAGCTCGAATTCCATCGACAGCGTCGAAACGATCTGAATGCCAGACAACGACGTTCCGCCGATATCAAAGAACTTGCTGTACACGCTAATGCGGTCGATGCCCAGCGTATTCTGCCAAACCTCAGCGATTCTTTTCTCAGCCTCTGTTCGCGGCGCCTCGTAATACTCATCCGTTGCAGCGCTGCTCGTCAGCTGCTCTTCCCGCTGCTTATCCATGATCAAATAAGCGCTGTGATAACGAATTGGCGTAAGATGCTTGGCATGAAGCAGCGCTTCATCGTTAATCTGATGCACGTCCCAAGTCGGCACCGTCCACTCGGCGGATCCATCTGGCTCTGCAACGGCCGATGCGGCAGCGATTTGGCTAACCGCTTGCAGCATTTCCTGCTTGACTGAGCTTGCAGCGTCTTGTACAGGATAGGCGGCATTATAGTAGCAATCGATAATCTGGGCATCCGCTTGAATCGCGTCGACAGGCAGTCTATATGCGGCATAGTCCGCCGTTTCCTCTGACTTCTCCCAGCCTGCTCGCTCGATAAAGGCAAGGAACGGTTCATTTTTGTTCGTTGGATAGAACTTAGCCTCTAGCGTCGTCAGCCCATTCGCAGCACAATATTGCGCAAGGCCGGTCATGACCGCATCCTCGACAGTTCTTCCAAGCACGCGGCAGCTAAGCAGGAACGTATCGATGAACAAGCTTTGCTCCTGTCTGATTGCAATGACCACGCCTACTAGCCCATAATCGCCGAACCGGTCCGCAACCTCGATCGACCAGCAAGCCGTCTCAGATGTGTCCATCAACTGCTTAATCTCATCCTCTGAACGGCGAATCGTGCTCAGATTAAATTGGTTGGTGCGTTTGGTCAGCTGGGATACCCTAGCAATCTGCGATGGCTCCACCGCTCGCATGCTCATCTTCAATTCAAGGCCACGCAAGTAATCCAATGGCGAATGCGCTTCCTGCTGAACCTCCTGACGCTGCTTCTCCTGAATGTATCTTTCGGAGCGCTTGAGATCCTCGTCAGTTACAATCAGCTGGTCGAACGCCCAAACATGACGCAGGTACGAAGAGATTTCACGCTCCTCCCGCGGCAGATTCAACGTCAATACTTCCGGGCAATTCATCATCATTTCCGAGCATTCCATCACGTTATCATCAAGGAAAATGAAGCTGTCCAAGCCGAGGTTCAAGTCGACCGCTAGCTCCCTCAGATTAGCCGACTTCGCTTCCCAGTTAATTTTCCAGCCGATAAAGTGCTCCTTCTTGAGCAGCATATTCGGGTTGTGCTCGAATACTTCCCACACGTCCGCTTCATTGTTTTTGCTGCTTAATGCCAGCAGCATGCCTTTTTCCCGCTTCTGCAGCATGAAGCGCTGCAGCGCAGCAAACGAATCCGTTACCTGTACGCCCATTGGCCCGTCTTCCCCGCATACGCCGGACCATAGCGTGTTGTCGCAATCGAGCACAATGACTTTAAACGACGGGCTTTTCCAACTGTGAATCGCGCGTACGATGGTCGCGCCCATCGCCGCCATAAACTCGTCGGTGAACGGAATGTGGCCTTCGGCGTCTTTGACCGGATCAAAGATCGCATGAACCTGATACAAGTCAGCAATGCTTGTAAAATCAAGCGGATACACGTGATCGAGCTCCTCGATCAGCTGCTGCCACTGCTTACTTAACCGCTCCAGACAAGCCGCAACAGCCTCGCTCAACCCCAGATGCGTTGCGATCGGGAAGACGCCGACGAAGTAGGGAACCGACTTCTGCTTGTCCACCAAGATCGAGGTGAATTCCCGATAGCTGCGCTCCAGCTCCTCGCACAGGACAGCGTCCTGATTCGAAGGGTTGTAGCGAATCCAGTCCTCGAACCGAACGAGCAGCACGTTAGCCCCTTTATTCGTCGAGAGCAAGCTGGAAGGCTCAAGCAGCTCCATGAATACCTGATTGTACGCAGCGAATTTCAGGTCAAGCGGAAGCGAAAACTCGCTTGCCCACCATGCCACATGACGATCGATTGGCTCAGCCGTGAAGGATGCGCTGATCGCGAGTTCGATGCTTTGGCCAATGCCGCGCACATTTTGCTCCAATCGCTGCTGCACCTGCAGCTTCTCTTCTTCGGATAGAAGCTGCAGCTCATCGATTCGCTTGTCTGCATGGCTGCTAAACTCACTCAGAAGCGAGTGGAACTTGGCAATGAAGTCCTCTACCGTCTCCTGCTTGAACAAGTCCGTCTTATATTCGAGATGGCACATGAGCGCATCCGATTGGCTAGTATAAATATCGAGTTTAAGATCAAGCTGCGAGCGATTATGAGAGATCGAACGGACAGTGAACGGAATTCCGCCCGCTTCAAGCGACACTTTCCCGTCATACTCATTGTGGAAAATCAGCGCCGTATCGAATAACGGGTTCCTCGAACGATCCAGCTTAATATTGCACAGCTCGATCATGCTCGTATAATGATAATCCTGGTTCTCGAAGGCGCCCAGCATTGCCTCGTTGCAGGATGACAGGAACTGGCGGATCGTCTCTTCTGCGATAATCGTTTGTTTGATCGGAAGCAAGCTTAGGAAGGCGCCAATAATGCCTTCGATTTGCTTATGGTTCCGACCGGACACTACGGTGCCGACGATAATTTCTTGCTGCCCGCTGAACTGTTGAAGCAAGAGCGTATACGCAGCGAACAATAACGTATTCAGCGTGACGTTGGCCTCTTGGGCTGCGCGGGTCAAGCGATGAACCGTCTCGTCGGACAATTCGAATTTCAGCGTATTCCCTTCAAACCCGCGGCCGTCTCCGCGCTTGAAGTCTTGCGGAAGCTGGAGGGTCGGGACATTTTCAAACAAAATATGTTTCCAGTACGCCTGCTGCTTCTCGTAGCGCTCCGTCTGCATGAATTGTTTCTGCCACGTGCAGTAATCTTTGTTCTGCACCTCGAGCGGAGGAAGCGTTCCGCCTTCGTACAGCGTGATGAATTCCTGGACAAAAATTTGGTATGACGTACCGTCGGATACGATATGGTGCATATCGACGATCAACACATCACGCTGGCCATCCACATGCAGCAGCATCGATCGGAACAAAGGACCGGCTCCAAGATCGAACGGCTGGATGAACGCATGAATCGCTTCGTCCACCTCAGCTTGCGTCACGTTCCGCTCTGCCCATGTTAACGCGGGATTGTCATGGACGAACTGCACCAAATCCCCCTCAGCAAAAGCGAAGCTCGTGCGAAGCGATTCATGTCGATCCAAGAGCGCTTGCAGCGTACGCTGAATGCGCCCGGCATCCGCAGCCGATTGGAATTCCATCACCAGCGGCATGTTCAGTGCCGTGCCGATATTGCTGAACTGCTCTTGTGCGTAGCATTGCTTCTGGATGAGCGAGGCATCGTAATAGTCGCGCTTCTCCACCGGAACTATGCGAAGCTCGTCGGATAGGCCTTGTCCCTCCGCTGACGCCATTGCGTCCAAATGGCTCGCCAATTGCTCGACGGTCGGATTGCGCAGCAGCCCCGTCACATCCACCTGCAGCCCAAATTGCTGATTCAATGCGTTCACGATACGTGAGGCAATAACGGAATCCCCGCCAAGCTCGTAATAATTGGCGTCCACTTGAATATCGTTAAACCCGAGCGTCTGTCCCCAAATTTGGGCAACAGCCGATTCCGTCTGCGTATACTCGCCGTTCACGCGACCGCTTAAGGCAACCTGCTGCTGCGTTTGGGAATCGAGCTGCTCAGCCGACACATGCCTCGGGTTCAATTCGATCCAGCAGCGGCTTCGCTCGAACGGATAAACGGGCAGCGACAGCTTTCTGATCGCGTCACCGAAGTACAACGACTCGAAATCGATGTCTGCCCCATCCGTATAAAGCTCGCTTAACGTATCCAACAGCTTACCGTCCAGTTGGTTTACATCAAGAGCCGAGCGAACCATATCAGCCGCTTTACGGCTAAGCGAATGGATCGCTTCGTTCGATGCCATCGTTTCATTGAATCGAACATGCAGCTCAGGGTAGCTTTGAAGCCCGCCTTGCACAAGTGCTCGGAAGCTTGCGCGCACTTCCTCCCGATTCGATGCAACAATCGCAATGCGGTAATTGTAATGGCCGCGGCCTGTGTTCATCGTGCTGCTCATGTCCGCCAGGCTGACCTCAGAAAAAGCTTCGCTCTGCACATAGTCATCATAGCTGGCGACCAATTGCTCAATCGACGAGCGGCTTTTGGCTGACAGCGTCAACAGGTACGGCTTGCCCGATTCCGCGCCAACGGCTTCCCGCTCCGGCGCCTCTTCTAATACGACATGGCAGTTCGTGCCGCTCAAGCCGAACGCACTGACGCCGCTGCGTCTTGGGAAGCCTTCGTATTCCCAGTCTGACAATGAATTGCTTACATAAACAGCCGATTGCTCAAATTCGATATTCCGATTCGGATATGTAAAATGGAGCGTTGGCGGTATCGCTTTGTTTTTGAGCGCAAGCACCGCTTTAATCATTCCGACGATGCCTGCTGCATCATCGAGATGACCGATGCTGCTCTTCACCGAGCCGATCGCACAGAATTGCTTCCGATCCGTATGTCTGCTGAACGCCCGATTAATGCCCGTGATCTCGATTGGATCTCCCAGCTTCGTGCCTGTGCCATGAGCTTCAATATAGGCAATGGTCGTAGGGTCGATGCCTGCATTGTGCCACGCTTCGTCGATGACTTCCTCTTGCGTCAGCGCATTAGGCGCCGTAATGCCGATCGAGCTGCCGTCTTGATTAATCGAGCTCCCTTTAATGACAGCGTAGATCTGATCTCCGTCCTTGAGCGCATGGCTGAGCGGTTTTAACAAAACAGCCGCCACGCCTTCGCCGCGCCCTGTGCCGTCCGCATGATCATCGAACGTTCTCGCGCGGTCGCTGCTTGATTCGATTCCGAGCTTATGCTCGCTGTCGATCGGGAACAGATTAATTTTCACGCCTCCGGCGATTGCCGTCTCGCATTCCCCATTGCGAATGCTTTGGCATGCCATATGAACAGCAACCAATGATGAGGAGCAAGCCGTATCGATGACAAGGCTTGGGCCTTTCAAATCCAGCAGGTACGAAATTCGGCTGGCAATCATCGCATTCAAGTTGCCCGGAATTGCCATCGGAACGAGCGACATGTCCTTCTCGGCGATGAATCGGGAATAATCATAATAGGAGTGAGCGAAAGGAATCGAGGTATGTCCGAGGAAAACGCCTGTCTTTGATCCTTTTAGCTTCTTGCCGCCATAGCCCGCATCTTCAATCGTTTTCCATACGGTTTCTAGAAAGAGCCGCTGGGCCGGGTTCATCAAGCTCGCTTCCATCGGCGAGAGCTGGAAAAACCGATAATCAAATTTATCAACATCAGACAGATAAGCGCCATCGCCGAAAGCAATCGACTGATCATCGATGCCGATCCCGCGAAGCAGCGAGCCTGCATCCTTCCGACGAGCAGCAGGGAACTCCCCTACGCAATCCAACGATTCTTTCAAATTAGACCAGAAGTCGTCAAGTCCCTCAGCCTGCGGCAGTCGGGCGGACATCCCAATAATCGCAATCTCGTTACCGGAAATTTCTTTTATATCGGGCGTTTCACTTAAGAACATATCATCCAATTGCAGGTCGTCCAACTTTAACATACCCCTACAGCCTCCTTAACTTCTCGAGCGCCAAACAGCGCTGCACGCTCCTTGATCTTCGCCATCATTGCTTGCTGCTGTTCGACTGGCGCCTTCTTCGTTTCCAGCACCGTCTGAAGCATGCGAATCGCCAGCTGAATTTGCTCTGCCGAAGGCTCTTGCTTATTCGATTCCAACAATTCATACATCCGCTTTACCTCTCGGTACGGCTGTGCAACCCCAGTCTGATAAGCTTGGCTATCCCAGTTGCGATTTTTCGTCGACACGGCAGCGGCGATGCAGGATGCGATGACGGCTAAGCCAGGGATCTCCTTCTCCCCTGCTGGCTTGGATGCTCCGGACTTGTGAAGCGCCTGCTTAATCATCTCGACCTCTTCCTTGCTTTCCAGTGCCATAGCTTGTAAAGACGATCCGTTGTGCAAACTCGCCTTCAGCAGATTCGTCAACACTTTCTTTGGACCAAGTTCAATGGTTACGGCAATCGCCTGCTTCTGCAAATAATCCATCGACTGGTTCCACAGCACAGGGTAAACCATTTGCCGCGTCAATAGCTCTGCAACATCGGCAGACTCCATGTATGGCAAGCCCGTCACATTCGAAATGATCGGCCAGTTCGGCTTGTTGAACGTATACTTTTGCAGCTCTGCCTTCAGCTTCGCCTCTGCCTCTTCCATCAGCGAACTATGAAACGCCGCGCTTACGTTAAGCTCGATTACTTTCGCGCCGGCTTTAGCCGCTTCGGCTGCCACTTGCTGAACAGCGGATGCATGGCCGGAGATGACCGACTGCGACGGCGAATTGTAGCAAGCAATCCTCACTTGTTGTTCCGATGTCGATGCAAAATGGCACAGCTGCTCGATTTCATCAAGGGGGTACTGACTAATCGACGCCATCTTGCCGATGCCAGCCAAAGAAGCCTGCTGCATATACTGGCCCCGCAGTCGAACAATTTTTAACGCTTCAGCAAACGTCAAGGCGCCGCTGCAAACAAGCGCCGAATATTCGCCTAGACTATGCCCTGCCGCCAACAGGGGCTGAATCCCGATCTGCTCCATATACACCCGATAAGCGGCCACGCTCGCCGTAAGCAACGCTGGCTGCGTGTTTTCCGTCTGCGACAGCTCGCTCAAATCGCCATGGAAGCACAGTCCCTTCAAATCAAAGCCAAGCACATCGTTCGCTTCCTCAAAGGTTTCGCGCGCTACCTCGTATTCGTCATAAAGCCGTTTTCCCATCCCGACGTATTGCGAGCCTTGACCTGGGAATAACAGCGCAATGCGGTTCATCTCTTTCATTTCGTCACCTCAGTCGCAGTCTTCATATAACTTTGCACAATCATCTCGGTCAGCTTGATATAGCTTTGCAAGAGCAGCTTCATTGCCTCTTTCCTCATCCGTTTGCCTTGAAAATGGAACTTGAGCTGCAGTTGTTCTCCGCCGCCGCGTTCCTCATGCACGAGAATAAAATCATAAGCCTTGCTCGCCAGCTCATCCGAGCCGAGCCTGCTGCCGTCACAAAACAGAGGGAGGACAGCATGCTTCGAAAGCGCGGCTCTGCCTTCCATTGCGGCTTGGATGTCATACACGCCACCTCGCTGCTCCGTCCGATTCGCTAGGCTGTCTTGCATATGGCGGACCAGCGCCGCAAAGTCGCCTTGCGCCTTCATATCAATCGATAGCGAGAAGGCTTCGCCCTTCCGCTCGCCTAGCTGATGGATCGCAATCGCAGAGCCTTCGGACCGTTTCGCAAGCAGAACATAGTAAATTGCAACCAAAACCGTTCTTACATCGGTTTCCAATTGACGCGAGATTCCCGATAACGCCTGCGAGATGACAGCCGGGAATGCAAACGTGAAGCTGTCATCCTTGTCAAATGAGCTTCCTGCATGGAAAAAGTCCGCAGGCAGCTCCGTCATCTGCAGACGAACCGGCTGCCTCGATATCGCTGCTGAACCGCCCTCTAAATAAGCGGCAAGCTTACGGATGGTCGGATAAGTGAATAGGTCATTGACCGTCACTTTCCCTGGATAACGCCGCTCAATCTCCTCCTGCATCTTGACGACCAGCAAGGAGTTGCCCCCTAAATCGAAGAAGTTGCTGTTCACATTGACATCGTCGATCTCCAGCACCTTCATCACGATTTCCGCCAGCTCGGCCGCAATCGCTCCCGTTGCCTCACCGGCTGCCAGCTCCTCTTCGTCATCCCCCGACTGCTCATGGATCAGTCTGCTCAGCTCGATAATCGCAGCGTTGAATTCACCCGCCGTATACTTCGCGCCGAGCTGATAGCGTTGGAATTTGCCGCTTGTCGTCTTCGGAATTTTACGTACGGGTATAACGTGCAGTACGGGGAGGCCTAGCTGCTGATAAATGTAGGTTTTGAGCTTTTGAACAATCGGAACGAAGCCGGACAACTCTTTCTTGTACAGGACAAACAACAGCACTTCATCGCTGCTCGCATGCTCGCCGCGCACGCCGCATGCCGCAATATAACCAAGCTCGATCTCATCCAGCTCTTCCGCAATCCGTTCGATATCATGCGGGTAGTAGTTTTGTCCATTGGAGAAAATGATATCTTTCACTCGGCCGGTAACCACGAGCTGACCGTCATGCATAAAGCCTAAATCGCCGGTATTCAGCCATCCCTCCGAAATCAGCCGACGCGTCGCTTCTTCATTGCCATAATAGCCCCGGGTCACATTGTCTCCCTTGATCTGAATTTGCCCGACGATCTGATCCTCAACAGGCCGATGATAGTCGTCGCAAATGCGCAAGGACATGCCTTCAAGCGGCTGGCCAACCGCTACGAACGCAGTCGAATCCGGCTGCTTCTCCTCAGACAGCGCCACTTTGTGGCCGGTCGTAAGCGAATCCCGCTTCAGCCAATAGGTTTTAAACGCTTGTTCAAGCGGAGGGAAGGTGACCCCCAAAGACGCTTCCGCCATCCCGTAAACCGGGAACATGGCGTTCCTGCGCAGGCCAAGATACGCAAGCTCTTCAAGAAACAGCTCGCATAATTCCGGTGCGATCGGCTCCGCTCCATTAAAGATCATCCGGATAGACGACAAGTCCCACGAAGCAGCCTGCTCTGGCTTAAAGTAGGTCAAAAAGTATTTGTACCCGAAGTTAGGCGAAGAGGTGATCGTTACCCGATGTTCGCTCGCCTTCTTCATCCACAGCGTCGGCCGCCTGATAAACAGCGACGTCGGCATCAGGTATTGATTGGCCCCCGATACGCAAGGCGACAGATGCTGGCCGATTAAGCCCATATCATGGGTAAGCGGCATCCAGCTCAAGTACACATCGGCAGCCGTTACTTGGGCGGCGCTTATCATCTGGGCAATGTTGGTCAGCAAATTGTCATGCGTCAGCATAACCCCTTTCGGATCGCCAGTCGAACCCGACGAGAATTGGATAAAGGCAAGATCATGCGGCTCGGGCTGACCGATCTGCCCAGCGACACTTGCAACCAGCATCTCCTCCGCAATAAACGTTCGAGCAGCCATTGGCCGCATCGATGAAGCCTGATTCGTATTTTTGTTCGCGAAAGATTCAAGGCCATCTAACACTTTGCGTTCCATGACGATATAGGGATTGCGCAAAATGCTGTATATGTGAAATAACTTGCGCTTATGCTCGTCGTTATTGCCTACAGATACAGGGACTGGAATGATCCCTCCAAGAATACAAGCCCAAAAATGAAGCAGGAATGTCTGATTATCCTCGACCTGCAAGATAAGCTCATCCTTCGCCCGCACCCCCTTCCCCTGAAGATTGCCGAGAATGTCCAAGGCTCGCCTATAAAGCTCGCGATACGATAAAAAAGACTCTTGCTCATCTCCGTTAATAAAATAGATGCCTTCACTTCCCTGATTCTGCAAACTGCAAAGCACCTCTTGCAGCGTTCCAAACGGCTTCCTCATTCATTCCATTCTCCTTGATCGATAAAGTTAAGGTGGGCTAACATGTGGTTGAGTCTTGACGGATTGCTTGGTATACTGAGGAACTACGAGATTCGAAGGTGTTCAATATGATGGGGTAAACGCTCGTACTCACACTTGTAACAGGATACATTAATCTGCTAATTAATAACAATAAAGATTTCTTAAAGTTTTACTAGATTCCCACAATCGCAATGAAAATTCATATAAAGTTCATTTTATAAAAATCTAGAAACATGACATGATTTGTCATTTATCAAACGTTATCATATACTCCGTCATGCTTGCGAACAAAAATGGATTCGATTACAATTATTTTATTGACGTATAACCTTGGCAATATGGGCCTTGGGTCTCTACCGGGAACCGTAAAATCCCGATTACTGCATGCTTATTGCGCATGGCGGTAATCGGGATTTTTTATTTTGCCTATAGAAAGGGAAGAATTGGAGCATGCATACAATAGAGCTGCTAACGAAACGGATTCAAGTCGCTGGCAAGAAGGTCCCCGCCGATCTTGTCATTCAGAATGGAACGATCGTAAATGTATTTACAGGAGAATTCATGAAAGGGGATATTGCAGTCGTCGACGGCATCATCGCCGGCGTCGGCTCTTATAGGGAAGGCAAGCAAATCATTGATGCGAGCGGGCAGTGGATCGTTCCCGGCCTGATCGACGGGCATGTCCATATCGAAAGCTCGATGCTGACTCCGCCGCAATTCGCCCGCGTCGTTGTGCAGCATGGCGTAACAAGCGTCATTACCGATCCGCATGAAATCGGCAACGTCATGGGGGCCGAGGGCATTCAGTACATGCTGGACCAGTCTCGCAACCAGCCTGTTGACATCTATGCCAATCTCCCCTCCTGCGTGCCGTGCACCCCGTTCGAGACGAGCGGCGCACGATTGGAAGCAGACGAGCTGCGTCCGTTCTATTTTAACGATAAAGTGCTCGGTCTGGCCGAGGTCATGGACTTTCCTGCGCTGGCCTCTGCCGACTCCGGGCTGCTTCAGAAGCTTGCAGACGCCATAGAGCTGGATGCGCATATCGATGGGCATGCGGCAGGCATTAATCGGGAGCAGCTGAACCTCTACATGGCTGCCGGCATCCGTACCGACCATGAGAGCGTCAACGCCGAGGAAGCGCGGCATCGCCTTGATCTGGGCATGTATGTCATGATTCGCGAAGGAACTGCGGCTAAAGACCTACAAGCGCTCCTGCCCGCCGTCACGCCCCGCAACTCGCGTCGATGCCTGTTCGTCACCGACGATAAGCTGATTGATGATCTTATCGAGGAAGGCAGCGTCGACCATTGCGTTCGGCTCGCCATCCGATTCGGGCTTGATCCGATTACCGCCATCCAGATGGCGACGATTAATGCGGCGGAATGCTTCGGCCTGCGCGACCGAGGCGCGGTTGCACCGGGCTATATTGCCGATTTCATCATCGTAGATGATCTGAAGTCGCTGTCCATCCGCCAAGTGTACAAACGCGGGCGCTGCGTCTACGCCGATGGCGAATTGCAGGAGCTAGCGCTTCCAGCGGTAGAAGCCAGCGATACGCACGCTGTCGCGCCGGTGCAAATCCGCGATCGCCTGAAGTCGATTACGGCAGCAGATCTTCGGCTTGCGCCAGCGTCAAGCACGTGCAATATCATCGGAATCATTCCGAACTCGCTCGTCACCAGCCATATCAAGGCGCCTGTGCAGCTTGATGAAGCAGGCTGCTTCATCGCTTCAGCTGCAGAGGATCTGATGAAGCTTGCTGTCATCGAGCGGCATCACGGCACGGGCAACATCGGGCTTGGCATTGTGCAAGGATTCGGCTTCGCCAAAGGCGCGATCGTCTCCACCGTTGCGCACGACTCGCACAATATCATTTGCGCTGGCGTCTCCGATGCGGATATGGTAGCCGCGATTGCGCATGTGACGGCTACGAACGGCGGCTTGGCGGTTGTCGCTGACGGCGAAGTGCTCGCTTCCTTGTCGCTGCCTGTCGGCGGCTTGATGTCCAGCAGCAGCTATCAGCATGTCTATAGCCAAATGAAGGAGCTTAACCGCGCGCTTCGCGCCATCGAGGCTCCGGAGCATTTTAATCCGTTCCTGACGTTATCGTTCCTCGCGCTGCCGGTCATTCCGCAGCTTAAGCTGACGGATAAGGGGCTATTCGATTTCGCAGTCAATTCGCATATTGGCATTGAGGCGGAATAAAAGAAAGACAAGCCAATGGCATGCCATTGGCTTGTCTTTTTATGCCTATTCAATTCATCCTTCGGTAGCACAGCCAGCCCAACAACTCCACGCGATGGGTCACGATCAGAATCGATAAATTTCCGATCCATACAAACCAGATGGCCATATCGAACGACCGCGCGCCCAAATAAACGCCAAGCAGCAGCATGCCGCAGACGACCTGAAGCGCATCTGCTCTCGGCGATTTATCTCTTCCTGCAGCAATCCAGCGGTTCGCAGCCGATAGCAGCGCCAGCAGCACGGCGTAAACGAGCGCTACCTCAAACGCGGTTAACGCGCTCCACACGCCGAAGGTGACCGCAATCGCTTTGCCGCCCTTTCCCCGCAGGAACGGGGAGAACGCATGGCCCGCAATCGGCGCGATTGCGAACGGAACTCGTGCATAGCCATCGCTGTATCCCAGTCCGAGAACGAATAGGAGCGGCACATATCCTTTGGCAAAGTCGAGCAGCACCCCCGCTATGCCAAGCTTATAACCTGCTGCTTTCCACAAGTTCAATGCGCCCGGATTGCCGTCGCCTACCGCCTTCAAATTATTACGACTCGCGAGCCCCAGCCAGTAAGAAAACATCAGCGAACCGATAAGAAATAGAATGACCGTCCACCCGAATAAACTCATTCCCTTTTGCCCCCCACCCGGACGAGCCTGCCTTTCCACCGAACATGTCCGACCACCACGACCTGGTAGAGCGAATACAGCATGACACCGATGAAGAACAGCGATGAAATCACATGCAACACCGGAATAACGAATCCGAACCGACCGACATAACGCATGAAATAGAACAGCTGTGCCGTGTACAGAACATAGCCAGTCAGCATAGGCACTGCCCAAGACGTGTTTGCGACAAAAAATACGGCATACGAAGCTAGCAGTCCCACCACCCAGATCGCGATCGGCACAATTGTCCATGGCTTCAGCGTTGCTGTGCTCAGTACGGCCCCTTTGCTAAAGCCTTCGATCTGGCTGCGAATCCCGCCCGGATACATCCGGAACGAGACGACGCCATGACCGATAAAATTCGTGACGGGAATGCCAGCCGCCATAAATTTTGACCCAATCAACAGATCATCCAACACCTCCGACTTGACGCTCGCATGCCCGTTGATCCGCTCGTAATCTTCTCTTAGCGCAACAATGCAGGAGCCGTACAGCCCCTTGCTCGGATTATGCCGCTCGAACACCGATGTGAAAGCGAATATGCCAAGCATGTTCATAATCAAAGCCAACCGTTCATAGACCCGCTCCGTATGATGAAACGGCACGACGGAGATCACGCCCTTGGAGCGCTCCCTTGCATGCAGCAGCGATGCCATAGCCTGAGGCTGCAAGCGAATATCCGCATCCAAAAAGACGAGCACATCGCCGCTCGCCTGCAAATAGCCGTTCCACACCGCCCAGCTCTTCCCCGTCCAGCCTTCGGGAAGCGCACTGTTTTCGACTGCCTTAACGCCATATCGCTGTGCGATCGCTCTCGTCTGATCCTCAGAGCCATCATCCACTACAATAATTTCATAAGGGGGAACACGCTGCGTTAGAAGCGATTCGAGCAGGAACGGCAGGTTCCGCTCCTCGTTGCGGGCCGGGATAATGACCGATATCTTCCGTGAAGCTGGACCTGATAGCGACATGCATGCCGAATTCGGGCAGACGGGCAACGTGTTCTTCCTAAACAAAATAAAGCCGGATACGCATCCGACGATCATAAAGCCAAGCACAACGATCCACATCGTCCAATCCCCCCTCCATACCGATATATATGAGGGTCGACGCGTAATAGATGCGTGAATAAAAGAGCGCGCATCCAATCGGGCATGACTAGCCTGCATAAGATAGTGGGAGAGTTCAACTACTACTTCCAAGGGCGTGCTGAACGGATGAAAATGCTATTTATCTTTTCCGTCCCTAGCGGCGGTGTCGAGACAATGAACCGATTACGCTGCCAGGCACTACGACAGATCGGAATTGAAGGGCATTTGCTCTACTTGCAGGATGGCGCCGGCCGGCAAAACATTACCGACATCCCTCTATACATTACGAACCGTGACGAAGATCTGTCCAACCTGCTTCGTACGCATCAATATGCTGCCATTATCTCGACTTGCGATCATCTCATACTGCAGAAACTAAGAGGACTTGGATATACCGGTTCAATCATCTATGAAGCGCAAGGTTTTGGCACCAAGGAGCAAGCTTTCTCGACGCTCTCTAATGCCGCCTACTTTATCCGGCTGTATGCAAACGGAGCCATTACGACCCAAACAAGCCACCTGATGGAGCTATTCAACGCCCACCTGCATGACTTTCCACGCTTCTATATTCAAAATATCGTCGACACGAATCTCTTTCGCTATCAGCCAATTCCCGGCTTGAACCCGACTGGAGATCCAATCCTCGCTTGGGTTGGCCGAATTGAACGCAATAAGAATTGGAAGCTGTTCCTGCAAATCGGTTCCGAGCTTTCGAGATTTTATCCGAAACTACGCTTATGGATGTTCGGCGACGTTACCATCTTTGAGCCGGAAGAGCTCATTCGGTTTGAGCAAACGGTCCATAAGCTCAAGCTTGGCGACCGCATCCTCTTTCATCCCAACATTCCGCACAGCTCGATGCCATTCTATCTCTCAACCGTTGGAAGCTCTGGCGGCATGCTCGTCTCTACTTCCGTCAACGAAAGCTTCGGCTATGCGGTTTCCGAAGCGATCAGTTGCCGCTGTCCGGTACTAACCACTGACTCCGACGGCATTCGCAGCTCCGTCATTCATAACGTAACCGGCAAATTTTTCTCCGGCGCCGTGCATGATGCCGTCTGCCATGCGATCGAATTAATGGAAAACAAGACGCTGCGCGCGAACATCATTAAACAAGGCGAGGAGCACATTCGCATACAATATTCGCCTTCGCGTTACTTATCAGATTTCAATAATATATTAATCGCCTTGCAGATCAAACCAGCCCCATAACTCATTCATCATCCAAGCCCGAATCTATGAAACGCATTTTGCATGAGAGATCACGAATAGCCCCGCATCAGCTGATGCGGGGCTGCTTGTGCGCGCGCGGTGCCACTACTGGAGATGCGCCAGCTTATCCGGATTGCGAACGATGTACATATCGTGCAACAATCCATTTTTGACTTGCAATAAAATGACGCTCGTCACGCTGCCGCCTTCCCGCAGCACAATGCCCGTTTGTCCATTCATTGGCATCAGCTCTACCGTTACATCGCTCGTTGCTTCCTGCTGCTCCTTGCGAATAATGCCAAGCAAGAATCGCGCAACGCGCTCTCTGGACACGATCGGCTGAATCGCAGCGAGCACTTTGCCTCCGCCATCGGACACGCAAACCGCATCCTCGGCAAGCAGCGATAGCACAGTATCCACCTTTCCCTGCGAGAGCGCGGCAAGAAATTGATGTATCCATTCATCTCCCACTGATCCAGTCTCCGACAATTCCTCCTCGGACACCCCCATCTTCCCTCGCGCCCGGCTCATCAGCTTGCGGCAATTGGCCTCGCTCTTATCGATAAGCTCCGCAATGGCAGGATAATCGAAGCCCAGCGCCTCCCGCAGGACAAAGACGGCACGCTCGGCGGGCGTCAATCGCTCCATCAATGCGAGCAGCGCATAGGATAGCAAATCATTGCGGACGACCGTTTCGAACGCATCGTCCGAGGCTTCCACAGCAATCGGCTCAGGCAGCCAAGGACCGACATACTGCTCACGCCTTACCCTCGCCGATCGGAGGTGATCGAGACATCGGTTCGTGACCATTTTGCATAGATAAGCCTTCGGCTCCGCCAACTGGTCGCTCTGTACGCGCTGCAGCTTCTCGAATACGTCCTGCACTGCATCCTCGGCATCTGACACCGAGCCGATTAATTGATAAGCTAATTGGAATAAAAGCCTATGATACCGTTCATATAATTCCACCATCTAGATCACCAGCTTCCATCATCGTTGCCGCCAAATCCACTTCCGATTTAGCCCTTAAGCAGACTCGCATAATCCCACACGTAGCTTTTGATCTTATACGCCAGCTTGCCTGTAATGATCATATCAAGTCCCCACTTATGCGTCCACAGCAAGCCTCGACCGGGCCCGAGCCCGATAACGAACGTATCCATGACCGGCTTATGCGGCGGAGCCGGGTGTCCCGCTTGGTCTGCCCGAATGATTTTGCCTAGACGCTGCGCTTGAGGCACCGCCTCCTTGCAGGTCATCCGATCCGCTTTCCCGCTTGCAGGATCTACGATATGCGCGCAGTCGCCGATGCTGTACACATTCGACAATCCATGGACGCGATAGCATTCATCGACTTGAATCTGTCCATCGTTCGTGAGCGGCAATGCCATGCTGCGAAGCACGGGATTCGGGACAAGGCCGAGCGCCCATATCGTTAACCCCACAGGCAGTTGATCTCCTCCTGCCAAGAGGAGCTGTCCGCCTGCCTCTCGGACCGCTTCGCATGCATGATGAATCGTCACGCCGCACGCTGCCAATTCACGATCCAATTTGCGGCTCGCCTTAGTCGGCCCTTCCACAAACAGCCGCTGCTGCTTATTCAACAGATGAACGCGGACATGACCAGCATCCAGCCCTAATCTCGCCGCTTCCGCCTTCATCGCGTAGGCCAGCTCCGCCGCCGTTTCGATGCCTGTAATCCCTCCGCCGACAACTGCCGCCGACATGAGCTGCTGCCGTTTGGATGCATGCGTTTCGACGGCCGCTTGCTTCAGATTGGCCAGCCATTGCGTTCGAATGCGCGCCGCCGACGCTGCATCGGCCAATGTAAATCCGCCCTGCTCCTGCTGCGGCAATCGGATACTGCTGCCAGCTGCAATCACTAGCACCTCATAAGGGAGCTGCTGATCATTGCCTTCGGCATCCTGATAAACCAAGCATTTGTGCGCGTCGTCAACATTCCTTACGCTGCCTTGCACGTATTGAACATGTTCCGGTAAAATCTGCTGCCATGGGACCGCAATATTTTCCGTCTCTACAGCTGGACGGAACAGCAGCACCTTCCGAACATGATGCGGCGACTTATCGATAAGAACAAGCCGCCATCGCTCGTTGCCCTCCGCATTATGGCACCACTGCGCAATCGCTTTGATCGCGTGTATTCCCGCATAGCCTCCGCCCCATACGACACAGGTCCGTTCTTTCATCCGAAACCACTCCCTCTTTGCGCATTTGCATATAGAACGAGGGAGGTCTGGATATTGTGACAACTGAAAAATCGAAAAACCCGCCAGATTTCATCCGACGGGTTTTTGCGATCCTTGCTCATGCGCTTGTTGCCTCCATGGAAACGGATTCCGTTGGACATAAATTTGCGCCAATCGGCGAGAACGAACGCGTCCCCGCAGTCAGCAGGCACATCCGGCACGCGCACCTCGTGAATGCGATATCCCAAATGAAGATGGCCATGCCCTTCCTCGTAATCGATCTGCAGCATCACATTGTCCAATGAGAGATCGCTCACCTTATCGCAGATGCTCCTCGCCATTGCATTCCTTACAACGGTATCATCATAAGTCACCGGAATAAGATGATCTCATTGCATTCTGTGCAGCGTGCGCGGATGCTATGTGATCAATAGGGCGGGTAGAAGCCATTTTGTTCATTTGTTATTGCACGTACTGCAATGACCTTCGTCCCTATCGAGGGGCAGACTCTCTCTCATTGTACAATTTACAATGACCTGTCCTATCCTGTCCTGAAAATAAAAAAGAGCACAGGATCAACTCCTGCACTCCCCACCCTCGCGCGTTAGATCGTAATCTCAAGTATTTTATAGCTAATTAGCCCCGATGGCGCCGTAACCGTAATCGCGTTGCCTACAGATTTGCCGATCAGCTCTTTGCCCAACGGACTTTCGTAAGACAGCTTATTATTCATAATGTCCGCTTCGGCTGGACCGACGATCGTATACGTTACGTCCTCATCGAATTCGACATCATGCAGCTTCACCGTAAATCCAACTTGTACGACTGCCGTATCCAGCTTCTCGGCTTGCACGATCCGGGCATGTTTGAACATATTCTCCAGCGTCTTGATTCTCGTCTCCACGAACGACTGGTCATTCTTGGCAGAATGGTATTCGCTATTTTCCTTCAAATCGCCGTAGCTGATTGCGACCTTCAATCGCTCCGCAAGCTCCTTGCGCGTTGTCGTCTTAAGCTCCTCAAGCTCGGCCATTAACTTGTCGTAGCCCTCTTGCGTCAAAATCACTTCTTCTGCTTTCGCCATCGTGACAACTCCCTATCTCATTTATTCCGTATTACTCAGTATACCACTAAACGACGAGGAACCGGCAAAAAGAAACCGAACCCGCCAGAACGCGGCATTTTTATGATGAACCCCCTGCATTTGTAATGCTGTACATTACATTTTTTTAGAATCATACAATCTTCATAGGTAAAAAAAGGACAAGTAACACATACTAACCATACACGACATGCTTCATGACATGCAGCCAGTGGAGGTGCGAACGTGAGAAAGGTACGAAGGCTATTATTCAGCAATGGCGGCGCCAGCAGCGGCGGAGCGACCAGTCATAGCAGCAATAGCAACAAAAGCAACACCAGCGGCCATCTTGGAGCAGCAGGTCGTCCCGTCGCATCCGGCCAGCTGGAAACGGATTTAGACGCGAATATCAATCGAATTCGCTCTGATCTGGCAACAAGTCCCGACTTGATCGTGCGCAAACTTACGCTGCGAGTCGGCCAACAGCTCCAGGTTGCAGCCATTTATATGGATACGCTAACGAACAAAGAATCCGTCAACGAGTTCGTCATGAAATCGTTAATGTCGCCGTTTTTACCAGAAGTACCGGAAGGCGCACAATCGCCGGAGGACGCTTTCCAATATATTTGCAGCAATGCTTTGGCGGTTGGCCAAATTGAAGTGATCGACAATTGGACGAACATGCTGCTGGAGCTGTTGACAGGCAAAACGATACTGCTCGTCAACGGCTGGAGCGAGTGTATCTGCGGCAACACGATTGGCGGAGAAACGCGTGCAGTATCCGAAGCCAGCACGCAAGTCGTGATTCGCGGTCCGAAGGACAGCTTCTCCGAGGCGATTGCGACGAATATCTCGCTCGTGCGCCGTCGGATTCGGAGCCCTCATTTTGGTTTCGAAGTGCTCAAGATCGGAGCCGTCACGCAGACGAGCATCGCCATGCTTTACATTGAAGGCATCGCGAAACCCGAGATTGTGCAAGAGGTCCGAACACGCCTTGGCAAAATCAACACCGATGCCATCCTGGAATCGGGTTACATCGAGGAATTTATCGAGGACAACTGGAACTCTCCTTTCCCTACCGTATTCAACACGGAAAGGCCTGACGTCATTGCGGCGAACCTGCTTGAAGGCAGGGTCGCGATATTGGTCGACGGCACGCCGTTCGCTTTGGTAGTGCCTACCGTTTTTGCGCAATTTTTCGCTTCAGCAGAGGATTATTATCAACGGTACGACATCGGGACTTTCATCCGGCTGCTGCGTTACATGGCATTCGTCATCTCCTTATTCGGTCCAGCTTTCTATATTGCACTGACCACATTTCATCAGGAGATGCTGCCGACATCGCTCCTTATCAACTTGTCTGGATCAAGAGAAGGCGTCCCCTTTCCTGCCATCATCGAGGCGTTCTCGATGGAAATCAGCTTCGAGATTTTACGGGAAGCAGGCGTACGCATGCCTCGTGCGGTCGGACAGACGGTATCTATCGTCGGCGCATTAGTGCTGGGCGAGGCAGCGGTCCAAGCTGGCATCGTCTCTCCGATCATGGTCATCGTCGTCGCCATTACGGCCATCGCGAACTTCTCGATTCCGGCATACAACATGGCGATCACGGCGAGGCTGCTTCGTTTTCTGTTCATGCTCGCAGCCGGTTTTCTAGGCTTCTATGGCATCGTGCTGGGCATGATCATGATGATCGGGCATATGAATGCGCTGCGCTCCATCGGCGTCTCGTTCCTGTCTCCGCTAGTTCCGCTTAAGTACAAGCAAATGAAAGATATTTTCTTGCGGCTCCCGCACTGGAGCATTCGAGAGCGTCCGGACGATACAGCCGAGGATACCGTTCGGATGCCGCCGGGGCAGCAGCCTGGGTAACAGCCGCAACAATAAAACAAATGATCAGACGAGGAGGCGGTTACCGCATGAAGTCGGTTAAGCGGTTAGCAAAGCTACTTCTAGCAGCAGCTGCACTCGCATCCGCCTTCATCATGACGGGGTGCTGGAACAGCAGGGAACTGAATTCGCTCGCCGTCGTAACCGCAATGGCCATCGACAAAGCGGCGAACTCCGACGATTACGAGTTATCGTTTCAGGTCGTCATGCCTGGCGAGCTAACGAATTCCGGCAAAGCCGGCAACGGCTACGCCCCCTTCTCGATCTACAGCGTCAAATCCAAGACGCTATTCGAAGGCATCCGCAAAGCGTCCAAGCAAGTGCCAAGGCAGCTCTTCTTCTCCCACGTGCAGGTAGTCATACTCGGAGAGCGAATCGCCCAAAGCGGGATTAAGGAAATATTCGACTTCTTCGAGCGCTCTCATGAGGTGCGCCTAACCTCGATGATTCTCGTAGCCAAAAACAACACGCCTGGAAAATTAATAAGCGCGATCGTCCCGCTTTCGCCTCTAGAAGCAGAGGCCTTGCTGGGCGCAAGCGAAGTGTCGTCGAAAGTTTGGTCCGAATCCCCCGTCATCGGCATCGATGATGCCATCCGCAAACTGATTAATCCGGGGGCGGAGCCCTCGATCAGCGGCGTCAAAATTGTCGGCGACGATGCGCATATCGGCAAGAAACAAAATCTGGAGCAGACTCGTCCTCCCTACCATCTTGAAATATCCGGAGTCGCCATGTTTCGAGAGGGCAAGCTCGTTGGGTGGCTGGAAAATGAAAAGGCGCAAGGTTACATGCTCGTCGCGAATCGAACGAAGGGAACGGTGATGAACCTCTCTTGCGAAGGGGAAGCGGACGGCGTGGCGCTTGAAGTCATTAAAAGCAAAACAAAAACGGAAGTCACAATGAATAACGGACAGGCTAAAGTCAAAATCCTTGTCATGGCGGAAGGCAATGTTGCGGAAGTAAAATGCGGAATCGCGCTGGGAAAGCTGTCCGTGCTTACGAAGCTGGAACAAGAATGGGGCGAAGCGACGAAGGCGAACATGAGGGATGCAATCGCTCAGGCTCAAGCGTTTCAAGCGGATGTATTCGGCTTCGGCGTCATTTTGCAGCGCTCCCATCCCAAGCAGTGGAAGAAGGTCAAAGACAACTGGGGCGAAACGTTCGCCGAGGCGGAAGTCAATATCACCTTCGAGGGACAGATTCAACGAGGCGGCATGAGAGGAAAATCCTTGTTAGAGAAAGAAAAATCGTAATGTTGGGAGGCATGTTGGCATGAAAAACCGCGTCGAGTATTTCGGACCATTGCATCTATTCGCATGGGTTACTTTGTTTGAGCTAGGCTCGGCCGTCGTCATTCCCGTCGGCATGGAAGCAAAGCAAGATGCCTGGATCGTGATCCTATGCGGTTGCATGCTCGGTTTACTCTTCTTCGCTTGCGTACACGGGACGTTGTACCGCATGTATCCCGACCTTCCGTTAACCGCATATATCCGCCAAATTATCGGGCCAGTGCCCGGGTGGGTGATCGGCTTTGCTTATCTCCTCTATTTCATGTACATTGCGGGTCGCAACACCCGCGATTTTGTCGATCTGCTGGCAGCCGCTGCTTACGACTCCACTCCCATGTTCGCCTTAGCGGCTTTCATCCTGATCGTCGTCGGTTATCTGATCCACTTGGGCATTGAGGTGTTCGGGCGAACGGCATTCGTCTTCTTTCTGCTCTGCTGCGTATTGTTTCTGTTTATCGTTGCATTGGTCGCAGTCTCAGACCTGTCGGACCGCCATCGCATGATGCCAATACTAGGAGAAGGCTGGAAGCCGATATGGAAGGCGCTCTTCCCGACGAACCTAACGTTTCCATTCGGAGAAATGGTCGTGATGACGATGTTCCTGCCCCATTTGACCAAAAAAGTCAATATTGCCGTTCCCGTCGCCATTGCCGGAATGGCCTTGAGCGCCATCCTGCTATGCTTTGCCATATTCGTGAACGTATCCGTGCTCGGCATCGAGATCGCTTCGCGGGCGACCTTCCCGCTATTCACTTCCCTAAGCCGACTAAGACTGGCCGAATTCGTTCAACGGATGGACTCGCTCGTTCTTTTCTTGCTAGTCGTCACGAGCTTCTTCAAAATCGGCACGTTCATTTTCGCCGCCATATTAGCTGCCCGCGATTTGTTTCGGATGGATAACTACAATACGCTCATCACGCCGATTTGCCTTATCGTATTGTTCACTTCGCTGACCATTGCCGGCAACCTGACCGAGCATCTGCAGGAAGGGCTGAAGCTTGTGCCCTATTATCTTCACTTGCCTCTGCAATTCGGCATTCCTCTCTTACTGTTGTTGATCGGATTGATTCGGCGAGGACGGCGTTCCGCCGCTTCCACCTGATGAAGCCTTCATGCGTTTGAATATCGCAGCGAAGCATGCATACAACGGCTTCCGAAACAAAATGATGATGAGGATAACCAAAACCACCGCTTCAATGGGATCCAGCATTTGAAATGGGAATACCAGATTGCGTTTGATTCGGTAAGGGGGCAGCTTCTGAATCATATCCATCATCACATTTAAGGAGATGCTGCAAACAAAGAGCAGCGCGAACACCGCATACCTCTTCGTATATTTCATGTTGCGTTCACCTTCCGTTCCGGTTTGAACTTATGGTCGTATTGTGTCCCAAAATCCGCATGATCCACCAGAACGCAACGTGAATGCACGAAAATACCGCAAGCCGGCCACTTGTTGGGGCAAGGGCCGGCTTGCGGTATGGATATTTACAGGAACATGCCGCCGGACGCTTCGATCCGCTGCGCGTTCACCCAGCCCATCTCATCCGAGCATAAGGAAGCTACAACGCCGCCGATATCGTCTGCTTCGCCAGCTCTGCCCAGCGCCGTGACGGAGCCGATATACTCGCGCATCTCTTGGCTTGCTTTCAGGCCGCCGCCGCCAAAATCGGTCGCGATTGCGCCCGGCGCGATCGCGTTCACGCGAATGCCGCGAGGACCGAGCTCCTTCGCCATGTATCGCGTCAGCACCTCGATCGCGCCCTTCATCGCCGCATACGCGCTATAGCCCGGGAGCGAGAATCGAGCGAGTCCCGTCGATACGTTCACGATTCCGCCTTGATCCGCCAGCAGCGGAAGCAGCTTCTGCGTTAAGAAATAAACGCCCTTAAAATGCACGTTCATCAGGCTGTCGAACTGCTCCTCCGTCGTGCTGGCGAATGGCGCGTTAATTCCGAAGCCTGCATTGTTGATCAGAAAATCGAAGCTCGTCCGATTCCATTGGGTTTGCAGCACATCCGTAAGCCGCGCTGCAAAATCTTCGAAGGAGGAAACCAGCCCCGCATCAAGCTGCAAAGCAGCGGCGCGATTGCCCATTGCCGTAATTTCGCTAACGACCGCATCTGCTTGCTCCTTCTGGCTGTGGTACGTCACGATCACATCGATTCCCTTACGCGACAAAGCCAGCGCCGTATTCCGGCCAAGCCCGCGACTTCCTCCGGTTACTACTGCGATTTTCGTGCTTGTATTCATGGTAGGATCTCCTTTATTGTATGGTTTAACCACTGTCACTTGCTCGTTCGTTAGTGGCTGATATGAGGTTATCACTTCGAGTTCACTCTAAGTCAAGCGCGAAATGGAGATATTTTTATGACCTATACGATCAATGAAGCTGCCCAGCAATTCGGACTGACTGCTCACACCTTACGCTTTTATGATAAAGAGGGGCTGCTGCCCTTCGTCTCCCGCAACGCATCCGGCAACCGCGTCTTCACCGACGACGATATGAACTGGCTCAAATTAATATGCTGCCTGAAAGACACCGGTATGCCGATTAAGGAAATAAAGCAATATTGCGATTGGAGCAAGCAAGGCAGCTCGACGATCGAGGAGCGCAAGGCGCTGCTCGCCTCGCATCGCAAGGAGGTGCTGCGGCAGATTGAAGCTCTGAAGGCCAATGCGGAGCTGCTGACGGCGAAGATTGGATTTTATGAGGACCCGGGGAATGTTAGGTTGGTGGAGGAGTTGGCTAGGCGGGGTGCGGACTAGAGGCAGTGGATATCCCGACGCGGAAAACATAAAAATAGGCCAACCAGAACTCTCTGATTGACCTCAATGAAGTCTGCCGCTTCCTGATTATCGAGCCATTGCCCTTTATTACTCCCTGTACTTCTAGCCCTATCTGTCAAGCTTTTTGTATTTTGAGCACCTTCACCATGAGTTGAAAAAGTATGTCCGAGTTGCTTTACACATTTCCAGTTACAAGCACCAGTATTGTGAACCCAAATACCAAAAGCGTATCCCGTAAGCTGTACCACCGCATCACAAGCTGTTTCTGAATCCAGGTAATCATCATGTGGTTGGGCATTTGGTAATCTATCCAGTTCATCCAGTAACAGCTTGGCGATGTTCTCCGCATCCCAACTGTCATACTTCTCCGTCGTAGCATAACTTTTACGCTTCCAGTTGGATAAAGCAGCATTAACCTCTTTTACTTGGAAATGATTCTCTACAAGATAAACGGCTAATGACCTTCCGTAGCCGCCCACATCCTCAAGCCCAAATACAACAGTCATGCCTTCCTGCAAATGCTTCTTGACTTGCTTACCACCGCAGGGAAAGCCGATGGCTTGTTCTCAAACTCAATGACCTCTAGCTTCTCGTTCCAACAAAAGTAAAGCTAACTGAACGGAATTGTGCGTACAGGGGTTGTGAAAATATCTTATTCGGGGATAGTGAGCGTTAAATTCTTTTTATCTTAGCCGCTCGATTCATTCGGCACTGGCTAGCGCCATGAAAAAGAGGCGGCTCACTCTTATGTGAGTAAGCCGCCCAATCCTATTTATGTGTACCGTTATAATTCATATTTTCATCTAATTCATTTAAATTAATTAACTCAATTTTTTCGTCATCTTCAAGTTCTCCAATTACAGCAATCAGCCTTAAGTCTTTCCCAAGAGTACCCAATAACATCGCTTTAGAATAAAATGTTCCGAAACCATTTTCTTTAGCTAAAGCCTCAGTCAATATTTCCAAAATATCATCTTGGTTATATTTGATGTATTTTATTTCTTGATATTTCGATTTTTTATTATTCTTTTCTTTTGTCATATTAATATTAAAACACCAACTTTTCACATATTTCTGAGCCTTTTTCAATGCATTATTAATTTGTTCGTTTCCTCTTAGTGAATTAGGTAATCTGTTACCTGTGCCATCTAGGAATTGACTAGTCTCTGCATCGTAAAAATATTTTGTATTATTTACTTTAACATGTACATTTACGAGTCCAGATCCACCTCTTTCGACATCCATACTTACTGTATACCCCTTAATTTTTGTGTCTTGCATAACACGAACATTGTTTATACCACTATTAGTATTATGCACCCAAATCCCAAGTTCGCTGACAAAATAGGTATGGAACTCATCAACCGTCATGTTGTAAACCGTTACCTGCTTGTGCAACAGTTCGATGCTATCAATCTTGAGTGTATTCCCATCACTCTGAACTAGCAAGTCACCTACTTTAAGGTCTTTGACGAACGTCCACCCCTTGCCCTGCACATAAAACGGATGGTTGAAGGTCGATTCAATCGACTGACCGCTCACATGAATCTTGTAAATCTCATCCGTCTCGTGGTTGAACGTTGCCGTTACCTCTTTGTAGGCTTCTTCACCCGTTGTCTCGTCCTTCGAGAGAACCTTATCTCCGACTTGAATGTCTTCGATATTTTTCTCTCCTTCGTCTGTCTGAACTTTCGTACCAGCAGTAAAACAATTACATCTTGATTTTCCTGATGCAGATTTCCTGCAGCCGCCCCACCTTTATAACTAATGTTAGGAACATACCCGCTTTCATTCCACGTTGAATTATATAATGCGGGCATGCCTCCGCCAGAACGTTTGATAGTGCCAATCTCTCTTGACGTAATATAAGGACCATTCCTTTTTGAAAATTCCCTCTAATTTGACCATTCACAATATATGGCATTGTATCAGCTTGGTAATTGCTTATAAAATACCCATTCGAGTTGGGAGCACATGTCCCTGAATGAATATTTCTGCCGTCTCTGAGACACATAAATGACCGCTAGGGTCGATATTGGATGGTCATATTCATCCAGATGCTATCTTCCATTCCGACCAGGGCATGCACTATACACACCCTAAACCCGTTTCCTTATCACCGAAGCTGACTTTAAATAGTCAATATCTCGTAAAGGAAATTGCTGGGACAATGCATCTATGGGCTGTAAATCTATAAAAGAGCTACGCTTAAGAGTCAATGAATACATGGCCTACTTGATTCCGAACGCTACTAATGACATTAAAAGAGATGACTCCTGATGAGTTCAGAAGTCATCTCCTAGCTGCTTAAGACTACGCCAACCGTTTTTCAAAACTATCCATAAATGAGGTTATAGTTCAACACTCGCATGTGGCATACTCCTATTTATCACTATATTAGAGATAGTTGGTCATCTTCTATCTCCCCGTTCAATGTGTATGTCATTTTATATATACCAGCATATTGTTCTTTGTAATGCATTCTTAATGCAACAACTACATGATTGTAACCATCGTCAGGCCAATTGGTTATCCTAAGTGCAATGCTATCAATATATAGCTCAACCTCATCACTGCTATAGTCAGGGAAATCACAAAGGAACTCACCCTCACATTCAGTTTGGTAATTATTAAAGTAATTCCAAAACCCTGAAATAGTCCTTTCCTCAAGATTATATTCGAGCACAAAATCCTTAATTTCTTGAACTGATATATCCAAGACACAACCACCTCGTCATTTGACATGCTTGCCAAAGTAAGTAAACACAACTTGTCCTAATTCATCATCCCAATTCCCATAAAATCGATAATCTCCAAATTCTTTAGAAATATCTTTTAATTCATATTGATACCATTGCTTTCCTATCTTTACCCCTTGACCTGTCAGTCTCTTAATGCCCGCTTCACCCTCACTTCGAACAAACCCTTTACCTAATGCCTTGATGAATGTCGACATGCCTTTTTCACCAATTTTTTTGTAAGCAGTATTCCAAATCGAATGCTTAATGAATCCCGCACTTATTTCTTTAATGGTGAGTGCTGCTCCTCCTGCACCTCCCGATATATAAAACATCTTATCGGCTGACCATGTCAAGAACCCAAAACCTGTGGGGTCATTTTCAATCCAACTAAATGTACTAGCCCAAGCAATGTCCATTACAATATCTTCAGATATCATCGCATCATCCGATTGCATGATTTGATCTTCCGTACGTCCTGCCTTTCTCATTTCCGCACGCAACTTATTAGCTTCTCCAGCCCAATAATACATGGCCTTAGTGTCATTTTTATCACGTGCATCTTGCCATTTCCATTTCATCTCATTAAGTGTCCAGTTAGCAGTTACCTCTGTAGCCCAATTACCTGTGGGATCAAAATAACGTAAAGGATTATTTTCCACGTACGTGTACAGATTCAATGTTAACGGATTCTTTATATCCCCTTCAAACGTATCCTAGTTTATAAACCCTCATATTTCTGATAAAAAGGACGGAGACTGTCGCTACAATCGCCGCCCGATACTATGATTTTATCATGCCGCTTCATTGCTAGATACTGCTGGAATGACGTATGCTGCTTTCGTTCGCATCAAGTAATGAATGACGTTGACGAGCTTCCTCATGATGCACACAATGGCTTGTTGCTTCGTTTTACCTGCCGCCATCTTTTGCTCATAGTAAGCGTAAAAATAGGGATTACGTGGCTCTTTTTTCGTTCGTGTAACGGCAATCTGACGGATTGCAAGAGCTTTAATAATGTCATGCAGCTCTCGGTTGCCTTGCTTACTCTTATAGTTCCGATGCTTGTCACCTGAACCAACTGCAATGGGAGCAACACCTGCGAATCGTGCCAGTTTATCAGCCGATGCAAAACGGTGAATATCGCCTATCTCTGCTACCAGCTCTGCCGCTGTAACCAATTCTATGCCTGTCATGGTTTCTAGTTGAAAACCTAGCTGATTCATTAGGCTTGCGATTTCTCTCTCAATTCGGGTCAATCCATGCTCGTAGAATCGGATATTACGGACAAGATCCCTGACAATAAAATCACGCTTGTCTTGGAAGTCTCTTGTTGTATCACCATCATCGACAATCAGCATTAGAATCTGCATCGCCTTCTTGGTCGATAGGGCGTAATTACTTAGCTTTCGGAGATACGTCGCTAGTTCATCCACATCCACACCTGATAGTCGGGACGGTGAAGGATATTTATGCCAGAATGCTAGAGCAGTCTTACCGTCAACCTCTGAGAAAAATTTCTTATAGCTTGGATAATGGTAGCCTAACTGCTGATGAAGCCGTTTGACCATACCCGTCAGCGTTCTAGCTTGCCATTTTCGTTGCGTGACTAGCTGGCTAATCGCCCAGTACAGGTCAATCGGTTTGGCATCGGGAAGATTCAGCAATTCATCGCGTAAAACTTTGGCTACACATTCTGCATCCCAACTGTCCGATTTCTGTATCGTGACATGGCTCTTGCGTCTAGCATTGGCAAGCTTTGCATTGACTTCCTTTACCCAACAACCTTTCTCTGTCAAGTAAACGGCTAATGCCCTGCCGAAGCCGCCGACGTCCTCTAAGCCGTAAACGACGGACATACCTTTCTTAACGTATTTCTTCACCTCTTTTTCTAGCTGTGGGAATACGGTCGGCTTGTTGTCAAACTTGATCTCTCCTAGCTTCTTGTTCCAGCAGTCGATTATTACAGCCGTATGATGTTGCTTGTGCAGGTCTACGCCTACATATACCAGTTGATCCGGTTTCAAGTTCATGGCTAGTTTCACTCCTTATGTGCTGATTGAATGGTGACTGCTAGGCTGAACTGCATCCCGAGCCCAAATGGACGTTGCCACAACGACACATAGCATAGCTTCAGCCCATGAGTAACCATTCAATTATTTATGCAGGTGGTACTACTAGTAAGGTTTGCATCCTCAGTTCGAGCGAACTACGCCGCAATGACACGTTAGCAAAAACCTACCTTGCGCCACCTGTGGTAATATAAATCAAAATAAGGTCATTTTTTAAGTGCTATGCGAAAAATAGTTTTATGTCATCGATCTAAGCATCCGTTTCTCTCTTAGATAATGGCGTGATAATGACCTGGAGCCGTCACTTCGCCGTAGCTATACATGCCGCTGTAGAATTCAGCACGATCTAACATTCGCTTAACCTGCACCTTTGTAAAAGCCGCACCTTGTGCTGTTCGGTAGCCGTCATTGTTGAGCTGCATTGCAAGCTGAGAAAGTGACCAGTGCGAGAATAACGCCTTCAGTTCAAACAGGCGATGTACGACGACTGCACCAGTATCGTCAATTTGCAATACCTTCTCGCCTTTGACCACTCGATAACCATATGGTACACCGCCGCCAGCATAGCCGCCCTGTTGCGCTTTTTTCTTGCGTCCACGACTTAACTTCAATGTAATTTCTAGCCGCTGGTACTGGTCTAGCAACTCCAGCAATCCGTTCACAAGAAAGTCGTTCGGGTCGTGATTGTAGATACTATAGCTCGGCTGTTCAATCGCCGTTACATCTACCTTGTATCGTTTTAGCTCACGCTGGATAAGCACTTTCGCCATATCCGAGCGCCATAGCCTAGAAGTATTGAGGACGATGACTGCCGACACTTCAAGACTTTGCAGATCGGCTAGTAGCTCCTGCAAACCTTCACGTTCGACGGTTAACCCTTCTTCGTCGACTGCCGCACCGCTTATGCCCTTGTCCTCATATACACGAAGCAGTTCCATGCCGTTCTGTTGACAGTACCTTTCGATTTCTTCCAGTTGGTAGAATAAACTATAGCCATCCTTTGCTTGTCCATAAGTTGAAACGCGGACGTATCCGACGACTTTTGTCACGATGAAATGCCCCTCCCGTTACAGTGATTGTAGTCCGTGTAACGCTTCCCCGATTTTCTGCGGATAACTTTCTTTCGTTAACGGTTAAACGTTGATGCGTAGTATACGACCTCTTCCAATTTCTGCACAACCCACATTTTTGTGCTCGTATTCGAGCCGCAGAAGATCGTAAACTACTCACAACGATCTGAAGGGGGGAACACCTCATGACACCTGCCATCCGCATACGAGTAAACGAAATTTTGCTAGAGCGCCGCATGACCAAACAGCAGCTAGCCGCTTTAACTGGACTGCGACCATCTACCATTAGCGACCTATGCAAGCCAACTGTTCAGCGCGTCTATCTCAGCACTTTGGCGAACCTATGTCAGACGCTAGATATTACGCTAGATCAACTTATTGTTCTTGAAACATAAGCAGCCAACACAAATACAAAGAGCGTTCACCACTACCTTCGAAGGGAGAACGCTCTTTGAGGTTTGTATCTATTTCACAGCTTAACGTAACGCTGGCGACTCCCAATAGCTATCCGCGACAGCTTTGAAATTATTACGATCAAATTTGTCCCAGTTGATTTTATTGGCCGTCTGCTTCGTTAAGTCTATTTTCAACAGCGTTGAAAGACTCGAATTTCCATACTCGTCCGTTGTTTCAAATTGCCACAGTAGCGCAACCTCTGCAATGTCAGGCATTGCGAAAAGCTCAGGGAAAAGCTTAATCGAGTCTAGCTGTATGCCGCCGTTCATATAGGCTGCAGTTAGATTATCGTCGGCATGGAGGGTAGCGATTACTATTTTATCCCCTTCATAGTCTGTCCCCATATGGTCATTGACTTCTAGGTTAATAATGCGCGGTTCGTCATTATTGGTACGGTCTCCAATGGCATTGACAATAGCCGCTTCAACTTGATCGTTGGCTTCTGTACCCGATTGCTCTGCAATAGTTTCGTTAACGGTACTTGTTTGCGCAGTTGTCCCCGAGCCACTATCCATAACGTTCAGGATGACTATAACTACAATGCCGATGAAAACTAAGAAGCCTAGACATCCCATGCAGCCATACAAGGCATTGTTACCCTTAGATTTTGCGTTCCCACTTCCTACCGATTTCGCATTGGTAGACTTTGCTGCCGCTGAACTTATTCCGTTAGCCATGTTGATAACTCTCCTTATTCGGTAAATGTTGTAATACCGAATATTGTACATGACAACAGTACTTTTTAGTATTATTTTTTAGTACTTTTGTGCTTGTTACCGTAACTTCTAGCATTGACTACACTTTTCATAAGAGGTGTAGCAGAATGTCCAATGTGCTAGAGTTGGTAGGAGCCCGAATCAGGGAAATTCGCAAATCTAAAGGGCTTACGCAAGATCAGCTTGCCGAAATTAGCCAGTTTCATTATTCGTACATAGGGGGAGTAGAACGAGGAGAACGCAACGTCTCTCTTGAAAACTTGGCGAAAATCGCTGACGCGTTACAGGTCAAACTTAGTCTTTTCTTCGACTATGAAGAACCCAAATCCAGCGCTGTGGACAGCGAACTAGACGAAATCATCTACTTACTCTCCAAGCGTGACGTGAAACAAATTCGCATGGTCAAAAACATTATGCTAGAGATATTTGATCAACTTCCCCTTAATAGGGAAGAGTGACTCTGTTGCCTTTCGGTATGCAGAGTCTTTTTTTAAACTTCAATTTATTACCACCGTCTGCGTCTGCGACTACGGCTTTTGAACACCTTTATCTGATCAACGTACTCCTGAAATTCTGGAAACAATGCAAGCTGCCTGAATCGCCGCTTGACGGGTTCCTCTTTTCCTTTACGTGATTGTTTGTTGTGTGTCGTATCGTTCATCATCGTATATTCCTCCATTGGGTTGTATTTATTGCCCATTCTCGCATTCGCGCTTGGATTATGCGCCTGTTCAAGTTGCTTCTCGGTAACTTTCCTACTTCATGCTTATTGAATCACGCAGAACGGTTTCTTTTCCAAGTAACGCCGCACAAGGTTTTGCTAACATAGCTTCCCATTGTTCACTTGCCAATTGATCGAAGTCGATAGACCTGTCGGCAAGTAACTGTTTGATTGTCTCTCGGATGTAACGTGTATACGTGTTCTCACCTATCTGCCAGTTCCGCACTCGTTCGACTTGTTTAGCAGGGAGCACTGTCCAGTCCTCAATGATGCTAGCAAAATATTGGCGGTTCTGAGTCGGAGGATGATTGATGATGTCCGTTAGCGGTATGCGTGACTCTGGCTTGTATACGATCTCAATGCGAGTCAGTTCACCATCCGTTTGAATACGATGCCGCTCCCATAGTTCAAGCTGCTTATCGTAAACTCGACAATAACCATCCTGCTTCCGTTGATGAGCCTCGCCGAAGTACCGCGTCCCTTTGTATAGGTTCAGTTCTCGCCGCATATCCTTGCTTCCTACAAATACATTATCCAATGAAATGGTAATATCGTAGGCGATGTCGCAGCTAACAAAATAGACTCCACTTGTTTGGCGGCGTATCTCCTCAAGCTCATCGGTAAATTGCTCATAATATTCGGGACGTGTCTCAAGCCGTAACGTATACCAGCCACTACCCTTCTCACTAGGATTGCGGTAAAAAAGATGCAGGTAGGCTCCGTCGGTTCGCTCGATATGTAGCTGATAGCAGTACAGTTTTCCGTAGGTCTCCTTTATTTGATACTTACCTCCATACATTAATCCCATATACCAGCGTAGGAAATACCACTGCGGTATATCCTTATACTCAACGACCAATTTGTCTGTTGATACGTTAACTTCCAGTGCTAACAGTCTCCTTTAGCTTCCTATTCTTCTCGCGCAGCGAACAAAATTTAACACTTAGGTGACTAATACGTAGTATTATAGAGGTCGCCACCGACCGCGCCTTTTGAAACGCCGAACGCAAAAAGAGCGCGAAGAATCCTACGTAGTAGAATTTTCTAAGCGCTCTAAGTGATTGGAAGTTATTTTCAAGTTGCTCTGCGGACAATACTCTCCTTGTCCTTGGCAGTAGTTATTATGACAGAAACTTTTCCCATTGGCAACCTTCAACTAACGGTTGTACCAACGAGCTTTGCATCTATGGCGCTCTAATCGCTTGGTCGGTATATTCTTGCCTCGTTAGACTTGACAGGTTGGCTCGCTGGTTTCTCGTAAGGCTACACCTAATCTACATACGCGAAGTCCCGACGAAATTCTCCCTCCGCCGCTTCAAGCTCCTTCTTCCTCTGAGTAAGATCAAGAAACCAATGCTTATCCTTTATCGCAAGTGCTAGTTCTATCAACTCGTCATAGTCGCACGATTTTATATGTCTGGTCAACGTTTGCATACATGATTCCCCACTTCGATGATACCTGTATCTTCGGTTGGATTTCTTGCAAAATTCACATTAAATTTTCACATTCATGAGTCATTCGTAAAATTTACTGTTCACATATAAATTTCACCATCATAAGTCCGTCGTAAATCCCTACTTACAATGCGCTTTCCTAAGGATATAGCCCTTGCATTCTTCATGTTAAATTTTCATATTCATGAGTTCGTCGTAGAATTTAATGTGACATTAAAATATGGCCATCATGAGTACTTCGTAAAATTCATTTTCTTTCTTCTCTAGCACCTGTCGATTGTAAGAAAAAACCACATGGAGTTGTTACACTCGCATGTGGTTGTATAATTTTATATATTCAACTCTTCTAGTATAGCAGTGACCTTGTTATTAATTTCATCTTGGGTAGCGTATACCTTAGGATAATTTAAATGGTCCTCAAGACTTCCTGAGAATCTTGCGGCACTTCTAGCAAGGTCTTCGAATAATAAGTTTTCTTTACTTGTTAATTCGTCATAATCTGTATCATGATCAAATGTGATATGAAATTCATTACAAAAATAATCCATATCTATAAGGCGACTTTTAAATAACTTTAGAAGCCAGTATAGGCGTTCTTTAGGTGTACGCTCTTTCATTTATTACCTCCACCTTATTTGCTAATTGCCGGAAGATCACCTATCGCTTTTCGAGTATACTCAAAGTGAAGAACCATGTTATTAGTAGCGTCATAAAGAACCTCAAGGTTGTACTTTGCTCCATTTCTATACATTACAGTATAAAACATAGTAGCTGAACTCCCTCTTGGATCTGGTAGACCCTTGCCATACTTTATCGCAGATATTAAGGTTTGTACAGGTACAAATCTTGCGCTATTAGCCATATGTTCAGCTGGTTTTACAGCAAAATTCAACCCTTCTTCAAGTTTTGCTATCCTACTTCCCTTGACGAATAAACCTCCTGCACCTATTGCTATACCTTCCCCTGGATGATTTTCAAGATATTGTGCAGTCGCTTCAGTAAAGCCTTGAATTGCACTGAGTGTGGGATACATTGCATGCGCTTGTTTCATGATCTCATCCATTGGAATCATGGGGTCAGATGTCTGCATAATATCGGATTCAGAATAGTAACCGTTTTTATAGTATTTCGTTTGTCTAACCTTTTTTCTTTCATTTTCAGCTTGTTGAGCCCAATAATCTTTTTCAGCTTGTGTGGGTGCTATCGCCCACATGTTCTTCATTTCATTAATAACATAATTAAATCCTAATTTTTCATTCCAATGACCTGTCGGATCAAAATAAATTAAAGGATTGTTGTTAACATACGTATACAAATTCAAACTCAGAGGATTCGTAATATCCCCTTCATACGTATCCTTATTAATAAACCTTCCCATGGACGGGTCATACCATCTTGCCCTCAGATACTGAAGCTTAGCACCCTCATCCCACATTTCGCCGGAATAGCGGAATAGGTTGTCTACCGTCTCATTACTAGCAATTGTATTTCCCCATAAATCGTAGTCGTAACTGTTAAGAATACTTCCGGCATCAGAACGGATCTCAACGACATCCCCATGTCCATTATGCAAGTAATAGCCTCTGGCATTGGTACTATCCTCTCGCATAATTAGACCTTCTCCGTATAGATAGCTAGCCTTCTCTGTAACTGAACCGTCCGCCTGAACGATTCCCTCACCGATAACTCGGTCTCCATCGTAATAGTAGCGCGTTGTAACATTATTCTCTTTACGTGTCGCTAATAGATTATCTCCATTGTATGTGTATTCAACAACGTTTCCTCCGCTACGCGTTACACGCTTTAGCCGATCCCATTCATCATATTCATAGTTCACATCATCCGATGTTTCATAAATGGATGATGTTGAGTTGAGTGCCTTACGATTACCACGAGAATCATAGCTATAGCTTTCATTGTTCAACGTCGATGTACTAATCCGATTCATGGAATCATACGCAAACTGATTGTTCTTCGTCTGGATTCCCGCGGCACTTTCACTTATTGATGTTATATTCCGGTTATTATCGTAACCATATTGATAGCTTCGCAAGGGATTTGCACTGCCAACTGTCTTATGCGTCAGACTAGTAAGGCTGCCATCTGTAAACGTGAGGTTTTCAACAATATTATTAGCTTTACTAATGCTTTGGACGCGTCCCGCTGGCGTGTATGCATACTGCCCCTGCATTGCACCATTCCACTTGACCTGATCCAATTGGCCAAAGCTGTTATACCCATAGTTTACTGTATCATTGAATGGCGTATGCATTTCACTCCTGCTGCCGTCCGTATTATACTGATAAGCGATAGTTTTGCCATCCGGATAGATTACGGAAGTCAACAGGCTGGTAACCGGGTCATAGTTATACTGTGTAACCAAATTCCCACTATCCGTCAACGACTTGCGAGCGCCTGTTTTATCATACGTGTAACTAATGGTATCAGTTGGCCCTTGCTTTGAAAGCAATTGGTCACGATTGTTATAAGTGAACGTAAAACTCTTGCCGCTCTTATCGACTGTTCGACTCACATTACCATTTGCATCATAATACTGACGCGTTTGCTGTTGGATAGCATCTGTGCTGGAAATAAGTCTTCCGAGCTGGTCGTAACTGCGCGTAAGGACCTGGAGATCAGGATAGGTTATCTTCGTCATATTCCCAGCACGATCATAGCTATATTTGTAGATATTCCCATCTGCTCCCGTCACTTGAATGACCCGGCCTAGTGGATCATAACTATATTGCGTGAGCGCATTCTTCGCATCTTGTGCTGTTAACACTTCACCGGTATACGTATAGGTCTGCGTCCCAACAACAAGATAGCCGCTACCTTGTCCTACTTCTTGCTTAACCACACGTCCAAGAATATCGCCCCATGTGCGAGAGCGTGTACCATCAGCATCCATAGATGTTATCGACCTTGCAATATCATCGTATTGTACGGTCGATAAGCCAGCACCTGGCGCTGTAACTGCAATAGCCCTTCCCCATTTGTCGTATTCGCTTGTCGTTCTCCGCCCCAATGCATCTTCAGTCCAATCAGGACGTGAATAGCTATCATAGTGCTGAGTTGCCTTTCTCAACTTGCTTGCACCAGAAACAATCCCTTGCTCCGTTGACATGCCTAAGGCGTTCCATTGCATGTACTGCATGCGTCCTTCTTCATCCGTAACACGTATTTCGTTATGGGCATCATCAATCGAGTAGCTAACTGTAGTCTGATCTGGCTGTAATACTTGGATAATGCGACCTAGCTTATCATAGGTGTAGCTTGTCGTATCGCCTTTGCCTGTTCGATAACTGGTGATCAATCCGGAAGTTTTATCGTACTCCATACTATTAGTAAAAATTTGCGCGATTCCATCCGCATCTGTGTAAGGCTGATTGATACTGGTAGGGTATGCCCCTTGATATTTGCTTTCGTCGTATGTGATTAAAGTGTCTAAATCACGATTCTCTTCCTTATTCCGAATAAGCGTAACATTGCCATAACTATCATACTGGAATTGAGAATGCTGCAGCACAGCTCCTGAAGCAGTTGTATCCTTCACTATTGCTTCCAGAATATCTCCCTGTGCATTACGCGAGGTAATTTCGGTATAAATGCTCTGTCCCGCTTGAACCGGCACAATAGAGGTTTTCAACAAATGCGTATTCGGATCAAATACATTAGTTGCTGTTACACCTAACGGACTGACTGAAGTTAATGTATTCTGGTAATCATCAAATGTTTGAGACGAAGTGACCGGTGTTGAGGTTGCTCCTGTCACGATATTTTGCGTAACGTTTGTTACACTAATCGGCACAGTACGCCGTTTAGCTTGATCATAAGTATTCGTCGTCTTGCGAACAATGGTACCGTCACTTACCTTGCTCTCTGTCTCATAATAATCATTCCCAACTTCATCGCCACTGTAGTGTTTCAAATAAGTGTGCGTGTGCTCCAACAAGCCATCGAATAAAGTCGCAGAGAAAGTTGTGTCGCCACGATAATTGCTTCCCATATCTCCTTGATAGACGATGCTGGAGTAATTATAGGTTCTGATTGATCCATCAGATAGCGTTTCTACATCTTGGCGATTTGCAACACGATAAGCCTGTGCGGATTGATTGTCGCCAAGCATGCGGGTAACGGGATTAATCTCATACTCATATTTCGTCTTCACACCGGTAGGATGTACTACCTCAGTTAATAGAGCATATGCGTTATCATACGTTGGTGTTGATCCGACAAGGCTAAACTTTGCAGGTTTAACCGCATAACTATACGTTGTTTGCCGTCCTTGCGGATCTATAACCTGGCTTAGCATTTCTTTGCCATTAACAACAGACTTGCTGTAAATAACCTTACGGCTGCCAATTGAAATCTCTACGCTAGCACTGCTGTAAGCAATGTTCATGGTGTTGCCAATTGCATCCGTAACACCAGTTAATACATCACCATATGGAGCTACCGCGCTGTATTGGAACGAGATTGTATTGTTATGATTATCTCTAATCAGGAGTATATTTCCTCTGATGTCAAAATATTGATCAATGCCATATACTGACTTCAATGCATATGAGGAGGTGCGCCCACCCGATATTACCGATGAATCTGATGTAAATGTTAGATCCGACCAAGGGTAATTTTTCAGTTGGTTGCCTTCAATTGCATACGTCCCGCCATCACCGAGACTGACATAGGTTCTGCCATTGTCAAATTTCAGGTAAGGGATATCCCATGACCAGCCCTTTCCAATCGGAAACTTGGACTCCATCATATCCTTCGTAGTTGTATTAACCGCATTCTGGTTAGCTATTACCGCATATACTATCTGATTCGCATTAACAGTAAAGGTATATTCCTGATCATAATAGCCGTCATCATATGTGCCGCCTTTCACGATCGCATTATATGCACCAGCGTTAAGAATTGCACGATCCGCATTCGCTTGATCCGAAGTGGTGAATGGTTGACTAGTAAACGGGTTTGGGGCTTGAACGGCATTACTCCACGATCCATAACGCTCCAACGTACTCCAGCTGCTAAATGAATATTCTTTGTAATAAACGCGATTCGGTTCATACCCACACGGATGTTCTACCACTCTAGGTTTTGTTGGTATGGTTGCTTTATAAGCATCCGCTGAGCTTTTAGTCACGAAAGTTTGGGAATCAATTGGCGTTACAGATCCTGTTCCTGCTGAATATACCGATGATCCAGTAGGTGTATTATTCGTTCCTGAGCACGGGTACTTGACCAGCATTTCGCTGAAGCTCCCGCTTATGTCATATACTAGGTTACGGGATCTAGTACTTACGTTATAATCATAGACATAGTTATAATCATAGGAATACGAAACATCCATCTCGTCCCATTGAGCGCTTGAGCTATTATAGGTACGCCCTAGAGTGAAGGAAAGTCCATTCCTGCCTGGCAATGTTAGATCATTCTCCGAGATTGAAAGGCTCCCTGATAATAAGGATACATTTTCTTGATGCAAGCCAACCGTATATGGCGCTTCGCTTGTCTTAGCGTAAGGTTTCACGATCTTCTCAGGTGTAGGCAGCGTGTTAGGATCGCTCATCAGCGATGCTGTTGCTTTCGTAGCCCCTGCACCATTCAATTGATTTGTAACTTTACTATATAGGGTTGGCTTGATAGCAAACTTATTCATAAGTTTGTTATTCACTGAATGAGCAGGAATGTTGCTCGTGTTCCCATATACAGCATCTGTTGCTGTTGCTTCTCTCGCAGGCTTCAAAGCCTCAGCGCCACTGGCGTCCACTGTGCTTTGCTGATCGTTAGAATTATTCACGGTTTCTGGCGAGATCACTTCAATGTTTTCAGTTTCGGATTGACTACTTTTATTTCCGAATCCATCGCCATTTGCTTGCCAAAGTGATGTGAACAATTCAGAAAGGGTAGAACCTTCAGATAGTTTGTTATCTACCCACTCCTGAGTAACTCCGAATTCACTTACTAGATCCCCAGCAGTAAGACGACCTTCTGCAGCAGCGTAATCATCCTTCTGTTTCTGTAACTCACGAGCGGATTCCATCCGCTGACGTTCGATCTCAAGACGACTATCGCCGAGAGCAGTTAAGTCTTCTGATTGAGCTCCTGTAAGATCACTCTTTTCAGTTGGAACAATCTTTGGCGCTTCTGTCCCTTCCTCTGCCTTTTCTACTTCTTGTTCTGGTTGATCTTCAGTCGAATTCGGGTTTAAATCTGTATTAGTGTTAACATCATTTAATTTATATTGAACCAAGCCATGCCCGTATTCTTCCATGCTGCCGAGATTCACGGCATTGACGTTCATCATTTCTCTAATTTCACTAGCTTTCAATGTCGGGAACGTCGACCAGTACAGCGCAGCAACTGCTGCAGCCTGTGGCACCGCTGCTGATGTCCCTTCAAGAGTCAAAGGCTTCCCTTGTGCGTCAAGCCCTTCGAGCCCAGTTGCCACCGCCGATAGCTCAAGCTTAGAATCTTTGTTCGAGCTTGGTAACCTCTTTTGATCAGCATCCACTGCACCAACAGCCATTACGCTGTTATACTGTGCCGGGAAATCCAGACTATCTAAGCTCGCATTGCCTGCCGCCGCTAACATAAGCAGACCTTTATCTGATGCCGTACTAGTCGCTGCTGCTAATGCTTGAGAGTATATTCTCGTACCAAAACTCATCGTAACCACTTGCATCTGGTTTGCAATCGCCCAATCGAGCCCGCCCAACACTTGGCTCAGCTTACCTTTGCCTTGATCATCCAATACTTTCACAGCATAAACATCAGAGTCCGGCGCCAGCTTCTTCACCAAACTAGCCACATATGTGCCGTGGCCATTATCATCACTAAAGCCTTCTCCTTCGTTGACGATATTAGTACCGCCTTTAATCGTCAGTGAATCCCCCGACCAACTACCGCTGTCCAATACAGCAACTTTAATTCCCTTGCCCGTGGCTGTGGAAGTGGCAGCAGTCACTTGAGGAGTTGTGACCAGTCTAGTTTTTTCCGTTTGTTTTTTCGTTATTTTCTGCGAGGCTGCAATAGAAGATTTCGTAACTTCTCCATCTTCTTCAATAAAGGACAGATTCGGATCTGCCTGCAATTTTACAACTTCCTCCAGCGTTAGTTCCGCAAGAACAATAGGAAACTGATGATATGATTTCTTGACATTACTCCCTAATGAAGCGACGCCCATTTCTTTATCGATGAATCCAATGACATATGGTTGACGCTCTACAGGCGCTGGCTCATTCTCAGCTTGAACTTGCGGCACGACTGCCGTCCATAATAATAAGACTGCTAGGAGTACCATGCTCCAGTTTCGAAACCTCATGCTATTACCTCTCTTTTATTTAGTGATAGGTATTAAAAAACTTAATTCGAAGCAATATCTACATCTTTCGTGTCACTTCCCGCCACAACAAATACCTTACTTAAATCAGCATTAGGTATTTTGTCAAGAGGAATTTTAAATTCCAGAATGGCACTAACTCCAAAAACCTTCCCTGCACCTGTATCTATAATGATTCGTCTCGAACTTGTGGCATTATTTACATACAAGCTCGACCATGTCAATTGCCAAGCTCCGTTCCTATATTCATGTACGGTTGTATTATGGTTAGTTTGTTCCCAACTTCCAATCTCATAATAGGCATGCATTGATGCAAGACTTGTTCCGAATCTTGTCAGCGTAGCTGTACCATTGGGCGCTCCTAAATAAACGAAATAACTGTCGTCATTATAGCCATGCGGCAACAGCATATCGTAATTCTGCAATCTCCCTAGCTCGATCATGATATAGAAGTATGTTCCATCACTCTCCGTGTACACGCTTCTAATATCCCTCTCCGGTTGTTTAATGGTTGTATCCAGAAAATCGTCGTATCCATCTTCTATTTTTCTCGTTCTAGATGTCCATTCGACCGGATTTCCATCCATTATGAGCTTCTTTTGTGAAATACCCGCCTTCACTTTTTTCTTTAGGTTGCCGTTCAGGTCATACTCCAGATTCATTTTTTCACCGGTATCATTGTTAAATATTTGCGTGAGCAGGTTGTTGCTGTAGCTGTACGTAACCCCTGGTCCACTGTTAATTGTTATAGAACTGTTTAAGATGTGCCATGGCCCCCATGTCGTACTGTTTAATACCCTCACTGCAAAGCTCCATGTACCATTAGTAAGCGCAACCGTATGAGTTGAAGAAGCATTGCTGACGATTCCTGAATCATAAGCCTCCCAGAGATTATTTTTAGTCCCAATAATTTGATATTTCACCTGAGGAGACACTGACTGAACTTGCCACGCAAGGTTTACGACGTTCTTATCATTACTAATAGTTCCATTGATCACATACGGGGTTGTAGTTGCGTAAGTAATCGTCATAGTAGAAGCTAATCCATTAAATGTAATTTCGTCAAATTGATCAGCGGCTTCTCTATAAACCCCAAAGTTCAGTTGGCCGTTGCTGTTATTCACAGCGAACTGCGTCATATCTTTTAAATCAAAAAGAAGTCTTTGCCCCCAACTGGCCACTCTAACGACAGGGCTTGCTTGATCAGTCGTGTAAGCAGGCATCGTGCTATATGTTGTCTGTATATTCCAACTACCTGTGAGTCTTCGGGCGATTACATCCATATATCCAGGGTTTGAGGTCTGCGGGTAAAAATTATAGACTTTTTGAACTGTACCTAGATCCAGGGAACTGCTAATAATCTGGCTTCCTGCAGGAATTGCCGATAAATTATATTTAAATAAGGTGATTTTACTGAAGTAGTTATTATAGAAATACATCCCTTGTACTTTGACAGGGGAATTGTACGGGAAGGATTTATTTGGATTCATACTATCCACATACATGCAGTTCTCCATACTAATCGTCGTCGTAGGATCAATAACAATAGGATAAACCAGCCCCTTATTGTCCCACTTCACATCCACAAAAGTCTTATTCCCGTTTTTTCTTTTGGTCAATGTGACATCCCGCTTTGCTCCGCTCTTATCCTGCAGCCACGCTGGCATTAACACGAGTTCACCAGCAGTCATATTATTGGCAAGGTTCCCTATAACCTCGAACGAGAAAGAATCAGGCGCTGCATCGCTGTTCAAATAAATGTTTTCCTTAATGCCGTTGCTAGTTGCGATCAACTCCACATCGGTTTCTTTCCAAACATCCTTATATAAAACCGTGTCTTTCGTTGCTGGGTCCAGCTTCCCTTTACTCGCTTGTGCGCCTATTGGAATAAAGGTTAGCTCGTCATCCCCATAGCCAATCCGATATCCTGTATTGAATTTCTTCGGCACTTGAATTTCATAGGGAACTTCCAGTGCACGGAAGTATTCATTTTCTGCATGCTTTGCACCTGTTTTATTTTTATTGCCTTTCATTCGTTTGGCATTTTCTTTTGACATTGGCGCTTTATTGATATCAATAGTCGCCCCGTCCTGAAGCACCGTGTTAATATTTCGCAGTCCGCCACGATTATCTTCATAGTGAATATCTGTTAGAGAACTGATATATTCGACCGTTCCGTCTGATAACAAAAACTGTTTACTGTTTCGTGTTCGCTTCTCACCGAGCTCTCTGACCACTTTCTTGCCTTTCTTCTCCAACGAAGCATTGACCGACTTTTCATTAATAACCCCTGGCGCCTCTGGTACGACTTCCTCTTCCAGATTATTCGTCGCAGCAACCTCTGTTTGTTGACTTGCAGTTGCTACATGGTCCATGTTCCAAAGCATGCCAATCGAAACTAAGATGATTAATAGTGCTCTAAGCTTCCTGAATTTCACGTCTATTCTCCTCTCAAATAAATAAAACCCCGGCCTTTTTCTATGAAAATGACTCATTGCTAGTCACATTTCACGGAATAAAGTACCGGGGTTGTTTTGTAAACCGCTTGGTTTCAAAATGCATCGCCCTTATGTTTATTTAATAGCGCTTACAACTTCACATCATCGAAATGATTCTACCTCTCCTTTCTGTTAGTGTTGTTTAACCCCTCTCTGATTCAAATTCGCATATTCTTTACTTTATTAGAACTAAGAACACACTCATTTCCCATTTACTGTATCATCATTTTCTATTTTACAGCAAGAGTTGAATTTAATTTTTTATATATTTTTTATGTATCTTATTTCACAGGAGCCATTTTATTAAAATTCTCGCTAAAGTCTACGCCCAACTGTATACAATCGCTAAAAAATCCGTACAATTGAACCTAATGAAGCAAATATAAAAACGTCAATATAAACAATATTCTTATAGAAAAGAAGGATGAACCTTGAAAACAAACGAACTGAATCCTAAGATCGATCAATTTTTCAGTAAATCATCCAAGTGGAAAGCCGAATACGAGAAGTTAAGAGCAATCGTTCTTGACTGCAATTTAACCGAGGAATATAAGTGGATGCATCCTTGTTACACGTTTCAGGACAAGAACATCGTGCTGATCCATGGATTTAAGGAGTACTGCGCGCTTCTGTTTCACAAAGGCTCTTTATTAAAAGACCCCCATGGCGTCCTAATCCAACAAACGGAGAACGTTCAAGCGGCGCGCCAAATTCGGTTCACGAATGTTCAGGAGATCGTTGAGATGGAATCCATCCTGAAAGCCTATATCCATGAAGCCGTTGAAGTTGAGATTGCCGGCTTGGAAGTGAGTTTTAAACCGCATTCCGAATACAGCACACCTGAAGAGCTGCAGCACAAGTTCGATGAGGTTCCCGATCTGAAAACGGCTTTCGAAGCATTGACGCCCGGACGGCAACGCGCATACCTTCTTCATTTCTCTCAACCGAAACAATCCAAGACGCGAGCGTCGCGAGTTGAGAAGTGTATGCAGCAGATTCTCGATGGCAAAGGATTAAATGATAGAGAAAAAGAAAAAGAAGAGATTTAAGCCGCTCCTTGGAGTGGCTTTTTCATTGATCATTTCACTATTTCACTATCGATTCTACAAATTCAATAGCTTCATTAACATACGCAATAATCTCTTCGATTGAGGTTGTTTCTCTTATTTTCAAAGGATGCCATTCAGTACCGTGCACCTCGACAACCATAAGTTTAAATCTTCCTTCATCAAAATTGAACTCAGGGTACCATCCCAGGTCAATGATATACTTCTCTTGGTGGTAACGTACTTGAAATATATCCTCCTTGAACGACCACTTTTGTTCGGTATAAGGAATGGAAGGATCGAAGTCAAAATCGTTTAGAATGACGTCACCTGATTTGAAATCAAACGGATATATCTTTCTCATCACGTCCAACTCTCCCCTTAACAGATTCCCAATGCACTCAATTGCCTGCTGCTCTCAGGCAGCGAATATTGTCCGCCATGTAACTCTCCCTTATCTTACCAAATGCCAGCGGCTAACCTTACAAAGAAAACACAAAAAAAACAAGGCCGCCCTTCGGGCAGCCTTGTCATCACGAATTACAATCCATTTCCTGCTTACTCCAGACCATGCTCTTCCCGGATCTTGTACAAGCCTTGCAGCAGCACGTCAGCCGGGTCGCGGTTCAGCAGCAATTGCGTGAACAACAGATGCAGCGGGAACGCGCATACGTTGTTGCCGTCCACGATCGATGGGAATCCCGTTTCGAAGACTGGGCCGTACTCTTCATTCATGGCCAGGCCGGCATGCACTTCTTCAGGAGCAAACTCTTCCTTAACGACAGAGATGCAATGCGGAACAAGCGCCTTGTCGATGAGCGCTTTCGCTTCTTCTTCCGTCGACGGCGGTTCCGGAAGCGGTCTGCCGCCTTCGGTTTTCATCAGCTCGAAGTAGAACGATGCCATCCAATCGGACGGGTCCTCATTGGACTGGAAGCGTGTAAGCAGCTCACGAAGGAAGAAACCGCATACATATCCATTGTCAGAGCTGTCCTGTACTTGGTAGATAAAGATCGGACCGTAGTTATCGTGGTGGAGTACTTGACCTTCGACTTTGCCGAAGTTTGATTGCAATGCAACTTGGCCATTGTGAAGGACGCCCTTCACAAGCTCATCCCATTTTTGTTGGGCCTCGGCATCATTCATGCCATTTAGTTCATTCATCGTCTCGTTGTTCATCGTCTAATTCACCCTAGACCATCATATCATTCGACGGATTGCGCAGTCTAGTCCGACAGCAAAAACTCGACTGCCAAAGTTTTGACAATTCGTTCGTTTGCTCGATACAATCAGTAAAGACGGTGCTCGAATGCCCTTATTGAAGGAGTGAACTCGTATGAAAGTAAGTCTTGATCTCATTGTCCGTTCGACAGAAATCGATGTGAACGGGCATGTCAATAATGCCAAATATCTCGAATACCTCGAATGGGGCCGCGAGGAATGGTACGACGCGAATGCGCTGCACTATGACGTATTCAAGACGCTGGGCGTCCAGACGGTTACGGTGAACATCAACATCAGCTATCGCAAGGAATGCAGACAAGGCGACCGGCTTATCGTAACGACAGAGCCGCAATCGATCGGGCGAAGCAGCTATGTGCTGAAGCAAGAGATCGTGAACGAGCATGGCGAGCTTTGTGCGGATGCATTAGTAACGAGCGTCACCATGAATATCGAAACGCGCAAAAGCCATGCTGTACCGGATGCCCTTCGTGCAAGGTTTGAATAATCCCCTAACCAAAAAGAGAACCGTAACATCAGGCAGCAAGCCGTCTCGTTACGGTTCTCTTTTCCAATGGGACGCCCACGCTGCTGCAGCGAATTACTTCGACAGCCCCAACCCGCTCAAGCTTCCGCCTTCGGCAAACAATCGCTCGATGTTTTTCTCGACTACAGGGTCAGGAATAAGCGGCGGCGCCTGATGCGGCTTAACCCGCGCATCAATGATCACATTATCGCAAGCCCAATGCTTGAACGCATAACCGCTGTTCACGCCATAAATATCATGCGATGGGTTGCTGCGCGTGAAGGTGGCCCACAGGAAATTGTTCGTCGTCTCGCTCATAAATTCGCTGTCATCGCACAGGATCATCATCGGAGCCGAATCAAGCGGCCCCTTCGCTGCGATAGCCTTGCACAAGCCGTCGATCTCCTGCTGCGCTTCCTCGTAACTTGCGAACGCTGAGCCTTGAATCGCAACGATTCCCGGCATGACAAGCCGTGCTTGCCCGAAGCCCGCAGGCAATTCCGTTAGCTGCGCGGGCACCTCGCGGCACAGCTCCCGCTTCTTCTCTCCAACCGCTGCGAATATAACCTTGCTGCCCGTATTCAAGCCAGTACCGGAATAATCGAGCGTGTCGATGGTCGTATTCGTGTAAAAATGAATGTCCCGCTTCAAATTGATCCGTTCCAAAATATAGCCAAGGAACCCTTCAACGTCATGCGTATCCAATGGCTGACTTTCCTCAGCCGTCATAAACAGGTACTTGGCCAAGCTGAGCTGGCCCGTTCCGAGAATGCGGTTGGCGATCGTGAGAATTTCCGCCGGCTGCTTCACTTGCTCGTATGGGGTATAACGCTCGCTGCCAATGGCAAACAATAGCGGATGAACGCCTGCGGCGTCGACCGCATGCACCTCTTTGACGCCCGGAATTTCCTGCTTGATCGCATCCCCAGTCAGCTCATGGATGAGCGCGCCGAATGCCGTGTCCTCCTGCGGCGGACGTCCGACGACGGTGAACGGGAAAATCGCGTTCGGCCTCGCGTACACCTTATGCACGCGCATGACCGGGAACGGATGCGTCAGACTATAATAGCCCAAGTGATCGCCGAACGGCCCTTCCGGCTTCGTCTCGCCCTGATGGATTTCGCCCGTGATGACGAAATCCGCATCGTTGCTAATGCAGAAGCCGTCGACATAGCTGTAACGGAACCGGCGCCCGGATAGCAAGCCCGCGAACGTCAGCTCGCTCATCCCTTCCGGCAGCGGCATCACGGCCGATAACGTATGCGCCGGAGGCCCGCCTGCAAAAATGCTCACTTTTAGCGGCATACCCTGACGGTTCGCTCGATCCTGATGGATGCCAATGCCGCGATGGATCTGATAATGGATGCCGACTTCCTTGTCCATCTCATAGTCGTTGCCGCTGAGCTGGACGCGGTACATCCCGAGGTTGGAATTCATGATGCCCGGCTTGTCCGGATCTTCGGAATAGACCTGCGGAAGCGTGACGAAAGCGCCACCGTCCCCCTGCCAATGCTTGATGAGCGGCAGATCCGAAATGTTGATTTCCTGCATCTCCGCAGGCTTGCCGCTCTGCTTCATAGGAAGCGCATGTCTGGCTGCAAGTCCTGTACGAACATGCTTGAACGGATTTTTCATCGCTTTGACGGGGTCGTTGCGGAGCGCGATTACGTCCTGAACCGAATCCCACGTCTGCCGGAAAATAAACTTGCTGCGCTCCACCGTTCCGAACAGGTTGGACACCGCGCGGAACTTCGACCCTTTCACCTTTTCGAACAGTAAAGCCGGACCGCCTGCCTCGAACACCTTCAAGTGAATCGCCGCCATCTCCAGATGGGGATCGACCTCTTCATGAATCCGAACGAGATGTCCGTGTTTCTCCAAATCATTGACGCATTCTTCCATATTGCGGTAGATCATGTTAGGACTCCATTCTCCAGAAGCTTAATAAACATTACGATGCTTTGAACACTGCTATGTATCATTATAGCCTCAACTCGCGGCTCAGCCTATTCCATACGACGTTTATTTTTTGCTTAGTCAAAATAAAAAAGCACGCCATCAAATGGCGTGCTTCGCGATCTTGCTGATTACGTCCTCCCAATGCTGCTTCATTTCCTCGCGGGTATGAGCATTGTCCAGGTTTTCCTGATGAAAGCTGATCGTCGTTCCCGTCTTGGCCGGGATCAACCGGATTTGAAGCGTCGACTCCCGCTCCCACCTTGGCAGCTTCCATTTCAGACGCAGCTGCTGGTTTTCCTTCACGACGCGCAGCTGTCCGGAAATCCCGTCCGAAGAGCCAAAGCTCTCCCCTTGCTGAAAAGCAGGCGGAGGCGCGTCGCCCAGCCATAACGACAGCCCCTCCGAAGAGGTCAAGTATGCCCACGCTTCCTCCGCTGTAAGTGGCAGCGTCCGGCGTACGCCAATCTGGAAGCCGGCGGAGGCCGTCTGGCCAACGACTTGGGCTGCTGTCTCGTTCACATTACGTTCCATATGATCGGATCACGCTTCCTCTCCAATTGGTATTCTCTTTCATAGAATATACCAAATTGGCTGCGAAATCAGCTTAATTGTAAATCCGATAAATTAAAACGGCCGCTTCCGCTCTCGTTGTATGGCCAAGCGGATTAATTTTCAGGCCATCGCCTGTGACAATGCCGTTCTTAACAAGCGTTGCAGCACTTTGAACCGCATAAGCCGCAATGCTATCCTTATCTGCAAATGGCGTCAGCTCCGCATCCGTGCCGGTTGCTAGCTCCTTGTTCGCCGCATGCATCGCCCGCGTCACCATCGTCATCATTTCCTGCCTGGAAATTTCCCCGTCAGGATCGAATTGGTTATTGCCAATCCCAGTTGCAATGCCTAGCTTTCTCGCGACAGCAACCGCTTCAGCATAGTAAGCTTCATCGCCGACATCGGCAAAGTTGCCCTCTGCTTTGCCGCTAAGGCCCAATGCTTTCACCAATAGAAGGATGAAGTCGGCTCTCTTCACAGCCGCAGAAGGACTGAACGTCGTCGCAGATGTTCCGTTAATCACGCCTTTGGAAGCCATCACTTCAATGGCCTGCTTGGCCCAAGCATACTGCTCAATATCTTCAAATGTTTTATGGACATAGGCTACGACATACTGGCCCGGCTGGGGCGTTGTGAACACGACTTTACCTGATGCAGCATCATATTTCCCGGTAGGAACAGGCACCGCCTTGCCTGTGCGAACCAGCTGCCATATTACGATATGCTCGGGATCTGCTTTCTCCTCATCAGTCGGCTCATAAGGAATGGCAATGGTCACGCGAGCGTCTGGATTGCTCCAACCTCGTGCTGCGCCATTTACCTTCACATCGACAACAATCGAAGGCTTGTCGCTGTTCGAGCTCTTATCGCCAATGCCAATGAACAACGAAACATGATCGGCATTTGCAAGGTTTGCGGAAATCAGCAGATTGGAAGGTACGACGACCGTGCCGAGCGCAGTCGCAATCGCGTACTCGCTTGCTGCCGAAGCTTCCGTCAAGGTCGAGACGGGCAGCTCCACCGCATAAGCCGTTGCGCCCTCTGCCTTCAGCACCTCAATCGGAATCCGTTTGGTGCCATATGCGCCGGAAGACACATCGCTTGCTGCTTGCTTGATATCCTCGCTGCTCACGATTGCTGTCGCTTGATTGGACTGGCCGTCGAGCTTGGAGGCAACGATGATTTTGCCATTTGCGACTTGGGAAGCATTCGGATTAATTAAACCGCCGCCCGCCGAGCCTCCTTCTATCGTGCCACCGCCGCTTTGCTGCTTCCCAGCGAGCACCATCGCACTCTGAGCCGGAATCGTAATGTCTCCGCCGGATACAAGCCCAAGGCTTGCAAGGCCTGCGTTATCCTTATTGGCCAAGATTGTCCAGTCAGCTGGCAATCGGCCATTTTTTGTCTTCAAGGTGACGGTCTGCTCCTCGGTTGTGGCGTTCAAGAGCACTGCGATCGTGTTCGTTGCATCTTGTACCGTGTAAGCGACTACGTTTTCTTTGCCATCCTCCGAGAACACCATATTTTGCACCGAAGCGCCCGTTGCATCCCGGAACAGGTCATATTGCTTCCGGATCTGAATCAAACCTTCATAGTAGCGATTCAAATCAGCAAACGTCTCGAGTCTGGACCAATCAATCTGGTTGATTGCGATCGGCGATTGATAGCTGTTATGGTCACCCAGCTTCGTGCGCGCAAACTCTTCACCCGCTTGGAAGAACGCGACGCCCTGAGAAGTCAGATTCGCCGCTGCAGCGATTTTATTAATCGCTACCAGGTTATCGTCTCGGTCGGCATATTGCTGATGGTCTGACGGAATGCCGTTTACAGAGCCTACGAGCTTATCCCATAGACTGAGATCGTCGTGCACCGAAATATAGTTAATCGATTGCGACGGATTTTGGAGCCACGCTTCCTTCGTCCATGAGCTATTGCTCGCGGTCGCCGGATTCGAATTCGACTGGATGCCCGCTATGAGATCCGAATCGGCATACTCCCTCGATACCAACTCCGTGCCTATTGGGCTGCTGACATTGCCGCCTTGCGCAAAGCCTTTGCCTGCCGGGTCGAACACATACCCTTTGATGACATCCCGTAAATCATCATTAAACACGGCTATTCCGTTATCCAAATGTTTGGCATTCGCTTTATTCGCAGGCAGCACGTTTGCAGCCATTGCCGACGGCCCGCCCTTCCACGGCTCTCCGTACATGAGGACATTCGATAGCCCCGCTTCATTCAGCGCCTTACGAATCGCATTCATCGTATCGACATCATGCAGCGCCATCAAGTCGAAGCGGAAGCCATCCACATGATACTGCTGCGCCCAATATAAAACCGATTCGACCATGAATTTTCGAAACATCGCTCTCTCGCTTGCGGTTTCGTTATCCGTACCCGATCCGTTGGAGAAGCTGCCATCCTCGTTATGACGATAGTAGTAATCCGGTACGGTCAGGTTGAACCACGAGCCGCTCGAGAGGCCCGTATGGTTATATACGACATCCATAATGACGCCAATATCGGCCTTATGCAGCCCTTGCACCATTTGCTTAAACTCTTTGATTCGCGTAATTCCATTAGCAGGGTCCGAAGAATAAGAGCCTTCCGGCACGTTATAATTTTTCGGATTGTAGCCCCAGTTGTACACATCCGAAGCTTCGCCACCGTTAAAATTATCATAATCGAACACAGGAAGCAGCTGTATATAGTTCACGCCTAGCTGTTTCAGGTGGTCTACGCCTGTGGCGACCTTCCCTTCCCCTTTTAACGTCGTTCCTGTTTCGGTGAAGGCAAGATATTTTCCCCGGTTTGCGTCGCTAATGCCAGAGTTGCGATCACTGGAAAAGTCTCTGACATGCGTTTCCCAAATCACGGCGTCTGTAATCTTCTTCTGCGCAACGTGTTGATCGCTATTCCAGCCATCGGGGTTCGTGTCGTTAAGATCAACAACCATCGCCCTGTTGCCGTTGATGCCGACTGCTTTGGCGTACAGATCTACGGTTTCATTCGTTTTTAGCCCTACTGTAACGAAATAGGTGTAGAACGCGCCTTTCAAATTCCCTGCTTTGTTCAAAACCCAGATGCCATTGTCTTGCTTCTGCATATTTTCCGTCGATAGGACGCTGTTATCATTCGCATCGCCGGTGCTGTAAAGCTTCAATTGAACCTTGGATGCCGTAGGCGCCCAAACTTTAAATTGCGTATGATCCGGGGTATAAACTGCTCCTAAGTCGTTGCCCTTGTAGGCTTGTTGGTCAAGCGCATTCAAATCAATCGGCGCTGTCAGTCCGATCATCGCCGTCGCCAGCTCAGGCGAATTCACGCTGTCGACCAATTGATCGTTCGAAGCATCGTACAAGAAGGTCACGACCGTATCTTGTGAAAGCGTGAACGTCGGCGTGCCGCCATTTTGATAAGGATGCAGGGAATCAAAAATGGCTTGATACGAATAAACGCCTGGCGCTAGCAAAGCTGTATAGGCGTACAGCGATGGCCCTACCTGTGCAAGGTTGCTCGACGTGGCAGGACCCCCGTTCAACGCTAATGCAAGTGCTGCATTCACTGTTCCAGCAGGCTTCTCGTAACGCGGATTTCCCGCTCCTTGATAGGAATGAAAAGGCGTGCCGCTGATGGAATCAAAGGCCGTCATATTGACCGAATCCGCCCAGACCGTCATGCTTTGCGTCCCTGCTGGAATCGTAACGGTAATATTGGCGCCATTATTCCCGATATTGCCATGACTCCAATCGCCGCCAAAGGCTACTTTGTAATTTAGCGCCACATCCGCTGCCAATGGCTGATTGAAAGTAAAGGTTCTGCTGTATATTCCCCCGCCTTGATACGTGAGGAACGAATTAGCATCGCCCGGCGACCAATCGTTTAATGCCGTCGGCAAGTAGTTGTTCAGCCCGGATGAGAAATCGCCTACCCATGCGGCAGGAGAACGGAATGAAGCGCGATCATTAATCGAATCCATCACATTATTGCTTAGAAACGGCCTGAATTGCAGGAATACGTCCTGCGCATTCGGAACGCTTATCGTGCCGTTCTCTAACACCTGATCGTTATAATAGACCGTGTACGTATGGTTCCCCTTCGCCAGATGGCCCAGCGTCACCTCATATACACCGTTATAGTACAGCTTGAGCAGCTGCTTGCTCCCGCCATCCACGCTAGCTTCTACGCGATCCGCAATATTCGAATCAATCGCAATGCCAGAAGAAACAGGCGGCGGCGCAGGCGGCAGCGGGAAATTCAGCTTCTCCGCTACGGCGCTTTCATCATGGACGCTGTCCATGAGCTTGTCTTGCGAGGCATCGTACAAGAACGTAACTGTCGTGTCCGCAGCAAGGCTGATCGGCTGAGTCGCTCCATTTTGATAAGAATGAACCGCATCGAAAACGGCGTCGAAGGTATAATTGCCCGCCGGCAACAGAACGGTATACGCGTAAAGCGATTCGCTGAGCTGCGTAAAATTGTTGTAGATGAACGGCGCGCCATTCTCCGATAAACCAAGCGTTGCTTGAACCGTTCCTGCATCCGCCTCGTAACGCGGATTTCCTGCACCTTGATTAGCGCTAAAACGCGCTCCTCTGACCGAGTCAAAGGCAACACCATTTACGGCGTCAGCCCAAATCGTCAAGCTTGGCGTTCCTGCCGGGATCGTCACGGCAATATTGCCGCCGTTATCCCCAATATTCGGATGGCTCCAATCGCCGCCAAAGGCAACTTTATATTGGAGCGCCACATCCGTGCTCAGTGGTTGATTGAATGGGAATGTCCGGCTATAAATTCCTCCGCCTTGATAGGTTAGGAAGGCGTTGGCATCGCCCGGCGCCCAATCGCTGATCGAAGCGGCCAAGTAACTGCCAAGCCCCGCGGAGAAATTGCCAACCCAAGCTGCCGGAGCTTGAAACGACGTGCTTTCGTTAACCGAATCTATTACCTTATCGCTTTGAATTGGACTGTACCGTACATACACATTTTGGGCTAATGGAAGAGCAATCGCTGTATTCTCCTCAACCGCATTGCCGTTAACATAGACCGAATACGTATGATTGCCAGCTGCCACACTCGTGAAAGCGGCTTCATACATGCCATTGGCATACAGCTTCATGAGCTGTGCAGCCCCTCCGTCCAACTTGACTTGAACGATGTCAGCTAATGAAGGGACACCTGCTGATGCGCCGCCGCTAGCAGCTAGGGCTGTCCGCGGCTGCATGACTACCGCCAGCTGAACAAGCATGGAGAACGCTACCACGATTGCCAGCCAGCTTCTGCGCTTTCTACCTGATGATTGATTCATGACCTTCCTCCGTCTTACGATTTTTGATGAGACCGCTTCCATATAGAACTCCTATGCCAAACTCTTTTTTTCTCTCTGCGATTAGTATAAGACACGCTGCCCGCCATCCATGATAGAGATATGATGCGAGTTCAGGCGGGCATATGATCCCAGATTGTCATGGATTGATCATTTGTCTACCTCATTAACGTACATTCATCTTACTGCCGTAAAAAAAGCCTGCTCCGCTTAATTCGAAGCAAGCTTGTTCCTGTCAGCTCCAGCATACGATCAATTACTTGGCCCACACAGACACGGAACCGCCGTTAACCCAGAAGTTCCCCCAGCCGTTGGCATCGATCGTAACCGTTCCGCTGCGATTGCCGGTTTTGTCCGTCCATACTTGACCGGCCTTCGACGTGCCCACGTACATCCATTTTGAACCCCCAGGTCCGTCCGTAATCAGGGTCGCAAGACCCGATCCCGCATGAGCAGCGTCGCCCTCGCGGGTCCAGCCGACAATATCGGGATGGTCAAAGTAGTCACGCTGCGTCCCGTACGCATACACTTTTCTCGCATTCAGCAGTTTATCCATAATCGGCTTATAGGAGCTGATCTTGCCGTCACTGGTTCCGTAATAATCACCGTAAAACACGCAAGGATAACCTTGCTCGCGCGTTAGAATCGTCGCGTAGGCGAGCGGCTTGAACCAGCTCTGAACCGTAGATTGCAGCGCCTGCGTCGGCTGCGTATCGTGGTTTTCCACAAATGTAACCGCTTTCATAGGATTGCTGCTCATTAGCGTATTATTTAATAAGTTCCTCATATCGTAGCCGCCGCCGCCATTGGAAGCATCATAGAATCGAAAATGCAAAGGCACGTCAAACAAGGACATCGTTCCGTTTGTTTTCGTGATGTAGCTATTCAGCTTGTTCACATCGTAATGCCAGTATTCGCCTACTGCAAATAGGTTCTTGCCGGTAGTTGAACGAACGTTGTTGACCCAGTCCCGCATGAAATCGAATTTGATATGTTTGACGGCATCGAGCCGTACACCGTCCAGATTGACCGTGTTTACGAACCATTTTCCCCATGTTTTGGTTTCATTCACGACATCGGGATGGTTAAAGTCCAGATCGGCTCCCATGAGATAATCGTAATTGCCGTATTCCGAATCGACTTCCCAGTCCCAATCCTTGCCGTCTCCTCTCAATTTATAAATCCGGTTTAACCCGCGGGACTGATCCCAATCTACCCCATCGAAGTGATACCAGCGCCATTTGAAGGAGGAGTACGTATTGCCCCGGCCGGGAAAATCATATTGGGTCCAAGCCTGGATCTGATAAGTGCTCGTCGTCTCCACGTTCCGATTGTTCGGATCAACCTCAACGGCATCCACCAGCTCCGTCGCATCAGCATTCATGCGGTGATTCAACACCACATCGCCGTACACGGCAATCCCTTTGGCATGCAAATTATTGACGGCGGAAATCAGCTCGCTTTTTGTCCCATACTTCGTACGCACAGTCCCTTTTTGATTAAACTCGCCCAAATCATACGTATCATACACGCCATAACCGACATCCGCGCTGCTTCCGCCCTTATAAGCCGGAGGTATCCATACTGCGGTAATGCCAACGTTTTTTAAATTTTGCGCATCGTTGTTGAGACGGTTCCAGTGCGCGCCATCATTGGGGAGATACCACTCAAAATATTGCATGATGGTCCCATTGTCGGCTGCACTGGCTTTGGTCGCCCCAAGCGGTTGGAAAACCAACCCCGCCAAAAACGCAAATACAACCATGTACGAAATCAAACGTTTCCTGCTTTTCATGAAGTCAATCGAAAACATCCTGTTTCCTCCTTATGATTCGTTTTGACCAATCGCAATACTTGCCCAGTATACGGCGAAATTCCGAACGCCTACGATAGAAAGATGTCGCCATTTACCGCCGATAAGTGATGCCAGATTAGCGCCTGCCGCGACCTGAGCGCTCATTTGTCTACCTATTTACCGGATTGGCGTTGCCCATAGGTCCACAAACGAAAAAAGCGCCGACAAAGTCGACACTTTTCATGCCATAACTTAGCGCTATCGCGTGCAGCAGCATGCTCATTGCAGTTCGTACAATGAAATCCACGCGAATGCGGAATTGGAGAGGTGTCATTGCATATCGTGCAATGGCACCTCCAGCCGCGCTAGGTTTTGGGTACATTATGGTTCTTCTGGAGCGTAACTCGTTGCATAAACTGCAATGGGAATCCACGGGCTGGCCATTCTTGCCGTTCCTGTTGTACAAACTGCAACGGGCGTAGCGATCTGATCTGATACGCGCACACCATCTCCATATTCAAAGCAAAAAAAAGCCGTCCCAAATGGGACAGCTCCTGCTTGCGATTATTGGCGACTATGGTTAGCCTTATCCGCTGTGAGAAGATCTCCGCCCTGCGCTTTCCAATCGCTTACGAAATCATCAAAGGCGCTCAGCGGCGCGGCTCCCATAATAATTTTTTTAAACACATACCTCTCCATCTCCGATAAGTTGACCCACAAATTTTCCATGGATGGCGAGATGTCATTCGACATGCTGGCCATGCGATGCACATGCGGATCGAGGAGGTTTCGTCCTCCTACAAGCAAAGCATACGCGCGGCTGAAATTCGGATCTTGCGTATTCCAATACTGGATATCCGTATTCGCGAAAGGCGCTAACTTCGTTGTTCGAATCGCCTGTAGATCATGATACAAAAGCTTGTATTCGATGCCGTCCGCGTAATCCTCTGGCGTTTTCGTCCCATCGAGCACTTCTCGAAGCGCCTTCACCGAATAGGAAATCTCGTCGCGCGGAGCGAGCACCTGCCTAAGCGGCTGAAAATCAATCCCGTACTTGTTCTCGTCTCGTAAGGCGAGGCTTAGCACTTTGATCGCAGCTTCCGGATGCTCGTAGCCTTTACGGACGACTAGAAACGATTTGGAATAATGAAACACTTTCGCGTTAAATTTCTCTCCTGCATCCAGCGGCAGCGCATAGGCTTGCCAGTTGGCTCGCGGATTATTTCTTAGCGCATCCGGCAGCGGCCAGTAGCCCACAAAGAAGGGCGCGAAGAAAATGCCCGCTTTGCCTTGAATAACCGGCTCTGCATCGCTCTCATAGGCCCCCATGTCCTTGTCGATCAAGCCTCTGGCGTACAAATCGCGCAGCTTGGATAACGCCGCCTTGGTTTCCGGCAATATCGAGCCATATACCGGCTTCCCGTCCGAGCCTTGCAGCCAGAAGCCGGGGTAAGCATGATGGGCTGAGAAGATCGGATCAAACGTAAAAGCAGAAGGGCCGACCCGAATATCATCAAAAATGGTTTGCCCGGCTGTGATGCCGATCGTATCGGCTTCCCCATTGCGATCAGGATCCTTCGTGACGAAAGCCTCGGCTACCCGCTCCAGCTCCTCCATCGTCTGAGGCGGCTTTAAGCCCAGCTCATCCAGCCAATCTTTCCGAATCCACAGCATGCTCATATCTTCCGCATCGATAGATGGGATAGCCATGATTTTGCCATCGATGATGACATTGTTTTCGGACAATCCGTTCGTGCTGTCGATAATTTTTTTCATAACTGGCGAAGCGAATTTATGATAAGCATCCGTCAAATCGGCAATTTCATCGGCCTCGATCATCTGGTTAAACTGGCCGCGATTCACGACGAGCGCGTCCGGCAATTCATTCGTGGCAATCGCCAGGTTCACCTTTTGATCCAAATTCGGATTTACGACCTGCCAGGCCGCTTGTGTTTCGATATTTAATGACTCTTTCAGTGCTCTCGTCCACACATTGTTGATCGGAGTTTCTCCTTGATCGGAACGAAAATTCGGATCGATGCCGATGCCGACACGCAGAGCAACGGGCGTTGGATACGGTTCGAACGCATCCGATCGCTCGCTGGAAGGCGGTGTGTCTTCGGCGCTCGAGCAGCCCGCGCACACATACCCGATAACGGATAGCAGCAGAACATATTGGAATCGTTTAAGCATAGGCGCTCATCTGCCTTCCTTCGGTTGATGGCGATGATATTGCCGGAATTCGCTAGGCAGCATCCCAACCTGATCTCGGAATATCCGGCTAAAATACTTCTCATCCATGTAGCCCGTTTCTTCTGCAATCCACAATATCGTGCGATTCGTGAACAAGAGATGCTCCTTTGCCTTGTCCATCCGGAGTTTGCGCAAATACTCGTTGAACGGATGACCGATAATTTCTTTAAAGCATTGATTAAAATAGCTTCGGCTCATATTGAGCCGCTGTGCAACTTCAGCTGCAGTGAGCTGCTGCTTCATATCCGCTTGCATGATTTGCGTTCCCCGCATGATGCAATCTACGATTTCTTGTGAAAAATGCGATCTCACCGTAGACTGCACGATCTGCTTGCGCACTTCACGAAACCACTGCTCGACCTGCAGCCAGGAATGAAACGACTGCCTCAGCTGCAATTTCTCCAGTCCGTTAGGCGAGAACAAACGGTTCCACTCATGGACAAGCGCAAACAGAAACCCTAACAAATTCGCCTTTGCCAACCGCAGCTGCTTGAGCAACTCCAGGCTTTGTTGAAAATTCGAATCATGATACAGCCAGTTTGGCGACAGCCAATCCTCTTTCAGCTTCTCAAGCCGCTCATCCGCATCCACGGAGGACGTTGTTGCATCGTTACGGCGAATAGATGCCGTGACGATTGGGCGGTCAGGATGATAGTCGTAGAAACACACCATTTCTAACCCATAATCGCGTACCCAGCGCTGGATTTCCTTATCCGTCATGCCCTTAATATCGGTTAATACGACAAGCATGCTATCCGGTAAGGCAGACAATAGCTGCGTCATCTGCTGAACAAGCTGCTCTTCGCCGCACGCAGGCGAAAGCCAAAGCCAACAATTGCTGTCCAGCTCCTTCATCTGCTCTACCGCTGGAAACGGCAGCGCATTCGCCCAATTGCGCTTTTCGGTACGGTTTAACGACAACAGCAAATAACCTTCCGTACACGCGATTGGCGATTGCTCCTGCAAGGAGGCCGGAGGTGCAACAACGCCCCTCGTCTGCTCCTGAATACGGCTTGCGATTCTGCCGAGCACGACCTCGAACTGCTCTTTCTCCAGCTGAACCTTCGCAATGTAATCGATCGCGCCCAATCGAAGCGCTTCCTGGATATGCTCGAAGTCCTTATGAAACGTGAGAACGACCACATGCATCAGCGGATACCGCGTGCGGACAATTTTCATCAGCTCCATTCCCGTCATAACAGGCATTGCGATGTCGGTTAAGAGCAGATCGACCTCATTGTCTTCCAGAAACGCAAGCGCCTTCTCTCCATTGCTTGCTTCACCGACTACTTGCATGTTGAAATCCTGCCAAGGCATCGCGGAAATTAACCCTTTTCGCACCAATTTATCATCATCGACGATAAGCACTTTGATCATAATGCCGCTCCCTTCTCCACCGGCAAAGTCAGCATGATGCTTGTTCCTTGTCCCATCTCGCTCTTAATATCCAGCTTGCCTCGATCGCCGTAACGCGCTTCAATTAAACGCTTGACGTAATTCATGCCAATTCCCATCCCGACCTTTTGCTGCTCGCTTGGCTGCCCGTGAAGCAACCGATGTATCATTTCCTCCGACATGCCTACTCCATTATCATGAATCATAATTTCGATCGTGTTGTCATGCTTGTTTTTGACTTCAACCACGATATGCCCGTCGTCTCTCAGCCCATGATACAGCGCATTCTCGACAATCGGCTGCAGGATGAATCTCGGCACATTCCTGTTCATAACCGCTTCGTCTACATCGAGACGGACATCAAACTGAAAATCATAACGGACCTGCTGCAGCTGAAGATACTGCTTAAGCGCATCGATCTCCTCGTAAATCGTTGAGTTTTCCCCTAGTTTTCCCAAATTGTAGTAAAGCAATTTATTCAAAGACAGGACGAGCTTGTCGATTTCCTCCTGATCGTTCATCACAGCCAGCCAATGGATCGTGTCCAGCGTATTCATCAGGAAGTGGGGATTGATCTGATGCAGCAGCTTCTCTACCTCCAGATCGGTGCGCAGCTTCTCCTTCTTCTCCACCTCTTCGAACAGTTCCCATATCTGCTCCTTCATCTGCCGGAAGGTCGTCAACAAAACCTGAAACTCAGGTATTCGAATCGGTTCGAGCTCCTGCGGTTTGATTTCGTTCTGAGACAGATGCTTAATTTCCGTATGAAACCGATTCAGCGGCCGGTAGACCATTTTCCACAGCAGCCATGCCAGGAGAAGCGTTAGCCCTAAGAACAGCAGCGAGACGAGCAGCACTTGAATCAGCCATCTGTTCTTCTCGCGATTGTACTCCCGATCGGGAATAACGGAGGCAACGCTCCAGCCTTGGGCGCTCGTCTGCTTGAACCAGTGGTAGCCTCGATAGCTGCCGAAGGACTTCTCCGACATTAACGCTGATGCATCCGAATCCACAGCAAATAAATCCGGCGCCTCGCTGTAAGCGACTCTGCCGTTGTTGTCCAGAATCAGGCGAGCATTGGAATGGTCAGCTTTCTCGCTGTTCAGCACGTCTCCCGATAACGCGAGGTCGAGATTGGATTCAATGTAGATATACACATCATCCCGCATAGGCATGTCAACTTTACGGAGAACCGACAGCGCAAGCTGGTCAGATAAACGGTTATAGCTCATATGGGGGCCGAAGTAGCTGATGTCGTAATATTGTCCGAGCAGCGGCAAAGCATGAGGATTAAAGTGATCTTTGACGGGATAATTTTCGAATTGGTACGTGTCGTCATTATCGAAATAATACATAATCAATCCAATGTCAGGGTTGGAAAACGAGATGAGGTTCAGCTCTTTTTTTAGCCCATTAACGATCTCCTGCCGTTCAAACGGTTCCTGCTTCTGTAGGGAAGCAAACAATTCTTTTCCGAGGATACCGCTGTAAGCCAACTGCTGCGAAATATGATTCAAATTATCGATCGTATTCGTTAAGGCCACTTCCACCTGCTTTAAATTGCTTTGATTCCCTTTCTGGATTTTGTTGTTCAGGATAGAATAAATCGTATAATAAGAAATCACGCTTATACCTAACAGCGTGACGACGGAGCTTAATATAAAAATCACAAAAATTCTGGATTTTAATGTCATTTCATCTACATCCTCTGAGCGTTGTGCAAGCTATTCCGAATGTATAGGAATTTGAAACCGCTGTCAATAAAGGAGAAGCGGCTTCGGCTGTCGGGAAAATCTCGCCAGCTTTCGTTATTCCTATTTTTGTTAACGTAAGGATCGCCGTAAAGAATGATATAATAACAATTTAAAAGTTAAACCATACTTCGAGGTGGACATCATGGGAATACGTGCAGATGTATTAATCGTCATCGATCTACAGAATGGGGTTTGTTACAACAAAGAGCATCTGTTTGGATTAGAACAATTGCTTGCGAAAGCAAATGAAAGAATCTCCTTGTATAGAAAGCTGCAAAAACCTATTATTTTTGTTCAACACGGCGATGAGGATCTCGTGCCTGGCGAACGCGATTGGGCGATTCATGCTGAACTTGATGTTCAAGCCCAAGATTTTTTAGTAAATAAATTACATGCAAACTCTTTTTACAAAACAAATTTAAAAGAAATATTAGATCACCTAAACGTACAACGTATAGAATTTTGCGGTGCGCAAACGGAATACTGCATGGATGCGACAATTAAATTCGCTCATGGACTAGGTTACGAGAACTTTATGGTAAAACACGCAACCTCCACATTAAACAATTCATTTATGTCCGCGCAAGAAACGATAAATTTTTATGAAAACATTTGGAATCATAGATATTTAGAATTCATATGAGATGAATCTTACTATGAGCTCCACATATAAAACGACCATCACGATAAAGTGACGGTCGTCTCCATCCATCAATTAATTCTTACTCAATAACTATCGACCAAGCTCCTCATGTGAAGCTGCTGCTCTACCTGCTCCTTCGTTAGCGGTTGCGACAGCGAGGATTTGGCGAGCGTAACAAGCCGGACCTCTCCCGCGGACAAATGGAAGTAATTATCGCTGAACACCCCGTCCGCCTCGCTCAGCTCCAGCTCAACGAACATAGCAAACGCGCTTGCGCGCAGTTGAATCTCGAACGTTTCCCCTCGGTCCTCGACTATGCTAGTCAACGTTGCCGGAAGCAGCTCAAAATGCTTCGCCGGCACGAAAATCGTCGCATTCGAGCTGACCGTCTCCCCGTCGGCAATGAGCGCGTATGCCAAGTAATGGCTGCGCTTCTTTTCCAGCGTATCCAGATATGCCGTCAAATCAAGCGAAACGATGGATGCCGATGACAGCGCCTTGGCATTCACCTTCACTTCTCCGCTTGCGACAATGGCCGATTGGCGATCGCGAAGCGACCAGGCCAGCGTTCCGTCCACGCTGCCCAGCTGTTCATTGCTCACATGAAGCTCGGCGGCTGCGCCCTCTTCGAACGCAGAGACGAGAACAGGCGCGAAAAACCGTTTAGCCGCATAGTGGAGCGCTTTCCATCTGCCGTAATAATCGATGCTCGCCCATGACGCAACCGGCCAAGAATCATTCAATTGCCAATAGGTCGCCCCCATGCAGCGTCCGCGATTGCGGCGCCAATGCTCGACGCCGTAGCGAACGCCTTCCGCTTGAATCAACTGCGACACGTAAGGAAATTGCTCGAAGCCGCTCGGAAGCTTAAAATACTGCGAGATATAATGCACCATCGGCGCCAAGCCGTCCGGGTGCTTCTGATGATCCTCCATGACATAGGAGAAAATGTTGCGATCCTCCGGAAGCGCGAACGTGTCGATCGTCTTCATGCTCGGGAAGGACTGCAGGCCGAACTCGGACATGAATCGCGGATAGCGATTGCGGAAATCGGTGAACGGCTTGCGCCCGTGCCAAATGCTCCAATCATGCATATCGCCGTAATTTTCACTGTTCGGCTGATCGAAACTGCCCATCGACGACGGAGAAGCGAGCCAGTAAAACGTATTCGGATCGACTTGCTTCGCAATCTCCGGCAGCACAACCTCGAACTGCTTAATGTAATCGGCTTTGAGCTTCAAGCTCTGGTTCAAATCCCAATCCACCCAAGCCCATTCCATCTCGTTGTTCCCGCACCACATGCCAAGCGAGGCGTGATGGCGAATCCGCTTCATATTTTGAATCGTTTCCTCCGTTATGTTCGCTCGGAATTCATCGGTGAAATCATATACCGCGCAAGCATACATCAGATCCTGCCAGACGATCAGTCCGTATTCGTCACACAAATCGTAGAAATGATCATCGGCATAATAACCGCCGCCCCATACCCGGATGCAGTTGAAATTTGCAGCGACGCAATCCTGAATTAACCGCTCGGTCCGCTCCCGACTTCCGCGTGCAATCATATTGTCCTCTGGAATGTAGTTGCCGCCCATCGCGAATATGTCGTAGCCATTCACGCAGAACGAGAACGATCTCCCCCACTGATCAGCCTGCTGCGTAACGGTAATCGTCCGAAGCCCAATCCGCAAGTCCTTGCGATCGAGCTCCGTCCCGCTTCCATCCTTTACGACGACCTCAAACGCATACAGCGGCTGCTCGCCGAAGCCGTTCGGCCACCAAATCTCCGGATAGTGGACTGTCAGCGGCACATGCTCGACTGCGCTTGCCATCATCGTCCGTTCCACAAGCGTGTCCCCGTTCGGCGCATGCAGCGCTAGCTCTACGGTCAGCAGGTCGCCCGACCAATTGTCCAGTCCGATCCGAACATCGAGCTGAACCAAATCCTCTTCATGCTGCTGGGTCACGTACACCTCATCCAAGCGAGCCTCGGACATGCCAACAATGGAAACCGCACGCCAAATCCCCATATCCGGAAGCGCAGGTCCCCAATCCCAGCCAAACATATAGTGGGCTTTGCGAAGATGAGGGAAGCCCTCTACGCCATTCGCTCCCCAGATCGGATTGGCTTGCTGCTTCTCCCGGATGAACGCCAATGGCGAGCGAAATAGGACTCGCAGCTCGTTTGCACCAGACTGTACCAAGCCTTTCACATCAAACTCGTAAGTCCGGTGCATATTGTCGGTGTGCGCGATCGCTTTGCCGTTTAATTCGATTTCCGTAAGCGTATCCAACCCTTCAAATCGCAACAGAACACGGTCTTGGCTAACGATCGCCTCACCCAGCTCGAACGTTCGTCGATATTCATAATCAAATTCCGACAGCTCGATTGCCTCAAGATCGTTAGCACGGTAATAGGGGTCCTCCATCCGTCCTGCGTTTAACAAATCAAAATAAACCGAGCCCGGCACGGTCGCTTGAATCCATTTCTGCTCCCCCAGCTTTCGCATCTGCCAAGGGCCGCATAAGTCCAACGTCATCATCTTTATATCCCTCACTTCATTATTGTATAATTCACGTGTTGATTAACCTCATTTTAACGACATCCCCCCGTCAATACTTGTATTTTCGAAACATCATTTATGTGGTATTTTGACATTATCGCTGAATTATCGAGAGGTGCATGTCCATGGGTTTAATAAAATATACAGCCGAAGCTCATCTTGGCCCCGGCGTTGAGTCTCATTTCTTCACAGTCAGCTCGCTGGCTTACGCTTCGCCGCTCCATACGCATGACTTTTACGAGCTGTTCCTCATCACAACCGGCTCTGCCATTCATCTTGTAAATGGCCAGCGCGAGCCATTAACCGAAGGCACGCTCGTCTTCATCCGGCCAGATGACCGTCATGCCTATGATTACGATGGCGAATCGGACTGCGCTTTCATTAACATCTGTTATACGCAGAGCGGCATGGACGCCGTTTTCGGCTTTCTTGGCGAACCCTTCGACAGCAGTCGGCTGCTGCAGCCCGGCTCGCCTCCAACGGCTCATCTTGCCTTATTGGACAAGGAGGAGCTGATTCATCGGCTGGATCGGATTCGAGCCATGTCGCTCGACGGCAAAGTGCAGGAGATGCAGCTGCGCGGACTGCTCACCGACTTGCTCGTTCGATATTTCTACAGCCAAACGATCGCGCACGAGGAGCGGATGCCGGACTGGCTGGAGACGCTGCTCATCCAGATGCAGCGAGAGGAGCATTTTATCGCAGGGCTGCCTCGTCTCTATGCATTAGCTGGACGCAGCGCCGGACACATCAATCGCGTGTTCAAGGAATGGCTGCATACGACCCCTATCTCGTATATTAATCAGCTGAAGCTCGGCTACGCCAAAAACCTGCTCGTGACGTCTTCGCTCAGCATCACGGACATCGCCTTTACGGCGGGCTTCAACAATCTCAGCCACTTTCATCACTTGTTCAAGCGCGCCTTCCACATGACGCCGCTCGACTATCGTAAAATGCGTTCAGCGGTAGGCAGACCGTAACACGTCATTCAAATGACACAGAAAAACCCGCGAATTCGATTCGCGGGTTCTTTATGCTTGCCGCTTAAGCGGCACCGTTCATACGTTAACTTTGCGGCGGCATCTGCGCTTCCGTGCTTACCTGCCACTTGATGCCGAACTTGTCCTCCAGCCGTCCGAACAAGGTTCCCCAAAATTGCTTCTCCAACGGCATGATGACATTCCCGCCTGCGGATAGGCTAGCGAACGCTTGCTGCGCTTCCTCGTCCGTCTTGAATTCTAGGCTCATGTCGAAACCGCTGCTGCGGCCCGGCGGCTCATGCTGTGAATCTGCGATGTAAAACTTCACGCCAGCAGCCAGGAACACCATATGAATAATACGGTCCTTCAACGCCTCATCCGTGCCCGGCGCTTGCCCATACGTCATCAGGTCGACGATCTCGCCGCCCAACGCATCGATATAAAACTGCGCTTGCGCGCGTGCATCCTCGGAATAAAAATAAGGGGTCAGCTTTGCCATCATCATCCACGTCCTTTGGGTTAAGTTGGATCTGGCTAGTTACATGGATAAGTCTATCGCACGCGAATGGTTCGAGCAACTCAGCTGCGCTTCACTTCCTCGATAATCGCTTTCACCCCGTCCTCGATCTGCTCCAGCATTACCCGGGAAATGCTAATACGCAAAAACTTCTCCCGCTCCCTGTAATCAGACAGATAACAGCCTTGGCTCGTTACAACGATAATATTCCGTTTCTCTAACCGCTTCGTCAGCCGGTCCAGATTGACGGTTTGGGGCAGTTTAAACTGGACATAGATGCCTGAGCTCGTGCCAGCAATCGTAATCAGCCCCGCTTCATTATGCCGCTTCAACGCCTCCTGCAAAGCACGCATTCGAGCTGCGTATTGGTTATAAATTTTGCTTTTATGACGCTCATACATCCCGTTCTTAATATAAATTTCAAGCGCCGCTTGCGACAATAGTGACGTGTCCGCATACCTTTTGAACGAACCAAAGGTCTCCATCAATGGCTCCGGCAGAACAGCCGCTCCAAGCCTCAAGCCTGGAAATATGATTTTCGAGAAGCTCTTAATATACACGACATGCGAAGTTCGGTTATACGCATAGATCGGCTCGAAGCTACGCTCCTCGCCCAAGTCCGCCATGTAGTCATCCTCGACGATGTAAACATTATATTTGCTTGCCAATGCAGCAATGGCCTTCCGCTCTTCGACGCTTGTTGTTGTGCCGAGCGGGTTATGGTACCGCGACATCGTATAAAAAAATTTGATATCGCCATGCTCGAACCGCTCCTCCAGCTCTCTAAGGTCAACGCCCTCCGTCCCACGCGCAATTCCTCTTACCGGAATTCCCTCCGCCTCCAGGTACCGCAAATAAATTTTGTAGCTCGGCTGTTCCACCAGAACCGTCTTCTTGCCGTTCGGGAATGGCATTTTGGCCAAAATCTCAAGCGCCTGCTGCGCGCCGGACGTGACCACGATCCGCTCCGGATTCGCAAAAACCTGATCCCCCGCCAGATGCGAGGCCAGCGTCTGGCGCAGCCTGTCTAGCCCAAGCGAATCGCCGTAGGTGAACAAATGGTATTTATAGGTGTCAATCGCTTTGTTTAAGCAATGCTGAAAATCGAGATACGGAAAAACATTCAAATCCGGCGATGCCGAGGACAAATCAATCTGGGCACTCTCTCCCTGCTGCGAATCGGCTCCCGCGCGATCAACCGCATAATAGCCGCTCTGCGCAATCGAATAGATCGCGTGACGCTTCTCCAGCTCGCCGTATGCACGAATAATCGTGCTCGTGCTGCAGCCATAGGCTTGCGCGGCGCTTCGAACGGATGGCAGCTTCGCGCCAGGACGATAATGCCCTTCGCTAAGCTTCTGCTCCATATCGGTAAGGATGGCTGCATATTTTTTCATCGTAGCTCCCCCTCTTCTTTCCCTATTATAAACCAACTGTCGAACTGTATCGATACAGTTGCATGAATCGGGGATGGTGGCGTTTCTTCTTTCGATTTACGATAGAGCTAACGAAACGATGGAAGATGGAGGTATGTTGGATGAGTGAACTAAATCAATTATTTCGCGACAGAATCGGATACGCGGATCAGAACGCGCTAACGTTCGAGCGATTGCCTGAAGCGCTTGCCTTGATGGCGGTGGCGATCCCCTTTGAGAACCTATGCATCATGGATGGCAGCATAACCGCTGTAACCGAGCAATATCTCGTCACCAAAGTGCTCCTGAATCGGGAAGGCGGCTTATGCTACGAAATCAATTCGCTGCTCTACCTGTTCCTGCTTGATAATGGGCTCGATGTTGTGATGACGCGCGGCGTTGTTTTTGATGCGGAGAAAAATGCATACAACACGCATGGTCGGACGCATATTAGCATTTTGCTTCGCCACGAAGGCCAGACGTATCTGATCGATTCGGGATTTGGCGGCAACCTGCCGTTGCAACCTGTTCCTCTAACGGGCGAAACGGTCGTTTCGGCGAACGGCGAGTTTCGGATTCGGCGAGCGGAGCACGCGCTTGGCGATTATGTGTTTGAGGTAAAGCTGAAGCACAAGGACGAGGACTGGCGGACCGGCTATACCTTTGATTCTGAGCGAGCCATCACCGGCCTCGTGGACAGCAACGAAATCCAGCGGATTGTGGTGGAGCATCCCGATTCCCGCTTCAACAAGGCTCCCCTCATTACAAGATTGACGCCAGCTGGCAGCGTAACCTTAACGAGCACCTCGCTTACGGTCTGGACGGATGGCGTTATGAGCAAGGAGGAGATCGAAGGCGAGCAGTACGCGGAACTGCTGAATCGTTATTTTGGAAGAGGGATTGGTCCTGAACCAATCAACAACCAACCAGAGCGCTCTATCACTTTATGAGAAGGTCGGGTAAACGGTTGTTAGCGAAGAAATTCGCTATTCTATCGAAATGGAAGATGATGTAAAGTTGTTTGTGTACCAACATTTGGAGCCTTAACAGGCAGCAAAAAAGTAGGGTATTCTCGGGGTTACCACACGCACCAAGAAGGAGCCCTACTCGATGACTAATATACCCGAAAATTCTTTCAACAATCTACTTGAAAATGCTGTAACTAAACTGCTGGTGCAGGGGAAGCTCGAGCTGCTGCTTCGTGAAGAAATTAAACATTACATTAGCACGGAGCATCAAGGCCCTCGTACCAGCCTTAACGGGAACTACACGCGCACTTACCAAACACGCTATGGAACCATTAATGACTTGCAAGTGCCCAGAGATCGGAAAGGTTACTTCAAGACCCGTCTGTTCCAGCCGTATCAGCGCCGCGAGGGATGGTTAGAAGAGGCCATCATCCACATGTACAAAGGCGGCAAGAGCACGCGAGAAGTCGCAAAATTCATCGAGAGTATGTTTGGTTCCCAGTACTCGCCAACGACGATCAGCAACATTACGCAAACCGTTATGGAAGACATTGAACAGTGGCAACAACGTCCGCTCGAGAAGCGTTACTCTGTGATCTACCTAGATGGTTTGTATGTGAAGCTGAAGCGTAACACGGTCAGCAGTGAGGCGGTTTATTTGGCTATGGGGATTGACGAAAAAGGCATCCGCCAAATCCTCGGCTTTTACGTAGGCGGGCATGAGAGCGCAAATGGCTGGAGAGAGGTCCTCAAAGACCTGAAAAATCGCGGAGCAACAGACGAGTTGCTTGGCGTCTTCGATGGCCTTCCAGGACTAGAAGAAGCCTTTAGAGAAATCTATCCAAAGGCCGATGTGCAACACTGCATCGTCCACAAAGTCCGTAGCACGTTTCCTAAAATCCGCGTATCCGACAAGACCGCGTTTCTCGACGATCTAAAGCTCGTTTATACTGCGGTGGATGGGGATGTCGCTTTAGCTGTATTTGATGGTTTCAAGGCCAAGTGGAGCAAACAATACCCGAAAGAAGTAAAGTCGTGGGAAGCACAGCTCCCCACCTTACTCGCTTTTTATAAGTTTCCTGTACTCACGTGGCCGGCCATCTACACCTCTAACCCGATCGAACGGATGAACAAAGAGCTTCGCAAACGACTTAAGCCAATGAATAGCTTGACCAATATTGAAGCTGCTGAAAAGATTATTTATTTGCAAGCACTCGACTACAACGAAAAATGGTGCGGTAGAGCGATACGGGGATTTGTCGACGTTGATACGAAGGCGAAGCTTGAACAAATGTATCTGGAACGATACGCCGCGAATCACCCCAACCTAGAGCTTACACAAACTTCTTGACGCTACCAAATGGAATAGTTGTTGGTCACGTTTAAGAGGGGCGATGCCCCTCTTTTTGCTGCTTCCATGGGAATAGGGCACATTTCTGTTCCCTATTCTCGCTCTGGCGCAGCTTGCGAGCGGATAGGGAACATTCCTGTTCCCTATCCTCACTCTGGCACCGCCCGCGAGCGGATAGCGCACTTTTTTGTTCCCTTTCATCACTCTAGCACTGCCCACGTACGGATAGGGAACATTTTTATTCCCTATTCTCACTCTGGCGCAGCCCACGTACGGGTAGGGAACATTTTTATTCCCTATCCTCACTCTGGCGCAGCCCACGTACGGATATGGAACATTTTTGTTCCCTATCCTCGCTCTAGCAATGCCCGCGAGAGAACAGGGAACATTTTTGTTCCCTATTCTCGCTCTGGCGCAGCCCGCGAGCGAACAGGGAACATTTTTGTTCCCTATCCTCACTCTGGCGCAGCCCACGTACGGATAGGGAACATTTTTATTCCCTATCCTCACTCTAGCGCAGCCCGCGAGCGGATAGCGCACTTTTCTGTGCCCTATTCCCGCTCGTGGCCGCCCTCCCCACGTGAATCAGGCACATGGCAGTGGATTTTCATCCAGTTCAATCGGTTGTCCTCCCCCATATGATATCGTATACAACCAATGACGGTTGGGATGAGGAGGTGATTCATAATGGCATTGCTGCTTTCTGGCTGGATGCTGTACGCACTGTGGATCGTGCTTGGTTTTATGGCTCTTGACTTTCTGGTCAGCCTCTATCGCTCGCTTCGCGCTAGCGACTTCTCTCCGGAATTGGTGCTCGGCTATTTGAAAGACATGCTGTATTACGTCCTGCCTCTGCTGCTGCTCGCCGACATCTCGCTGCTCGATACAACGGGTTGGCTGGTGTCCGTCCTGTATTACGTCGGTGCACTCGGCGTTGTGCTCAAGTACCTGTCCTCGCTCAAAGGCAAACTGTAAACGCATACTGAAACAAGCCCCAGCGCACTTCCGTGCACATGCTGGGGCTTGTTCTGTTCCTTGCGAATACGTATAAAAGACAATCGGTTTGCTTATAACTTGATGTATTGATTCGCCAAAGAAGGGATCTCCAATATGCCATCATGGATACCAACCAAACCTAACAATCCCGATCAACGAAATACAAATGATCCAGCTGATCTTGAAGACAGCTGTCTGGATGCAAGCTTGGATGCAATGCTGAATAGAATCCAGGATAAGCTGGGGTCCTCTTCCGATCTGATCGTGCGAAAATTCAAGCTGCCTGCTCCTCTTCCTTCGAATGCGGCAGCTATCTATTTTGGCACGCTAACGGACAGGCAAACGGTCAACGAGATCATTATGACTTCCGTCATGAATGAATCAGCGGAATGGCTGACCAACCATGCCGACCGACCAAGCCAAGACGATTCGCTCACCTTCCTTTATGAACATCTGCTCAAGATTGGTGAAGCGTCCTTTATCGCCGACTGGCCTTCACTGATCATGTCTATTCTATCGGGAAAAACAGCGATCCTCGTTGACGGATGTGACCAAGCAATTAGCTGCTGCACCGTCGGAGGGGCGATGCGCGACGTTGCGGAGCCCTCCACGCAAGTGGCTATTCGCGGCCCAAAGGACGGCTTTAATGAATCATTAATCACGAATATTGCGCTTGTTCGGCGCAGAATCAAAAACCCTGATTTAATCATCGAAACCTTCAAACTCGGCAAAACAACCCAAACGAATATCAGCATTCTCCACATGCAAGGAAAAGCTGATCCGTCGATTGTTCAGGAAGTCAAAACCAGGCTGCTCGATGCCGACATGGAGGTCGTGCTTGAATCGGGCTTCCTAGAAAAGTGGCTGGAGGATCAAACCGCAACGATTTTTCCCACGATCTACAATACAGAGCGCCCGGATGCGGTCTCTATGTATCTGTTGAGCGGAAAAGTGGCCGTTCTCGTAGACGGGACCCCGTTTGCGTTGATCGTCCCTACTGTTTTCTCTCAATTTTTCTATACGCCTGAGGACTATTACGATCGTGTGGATATTCGTGTTTTTTTACGATCGCTAAGATACATAACCTTTTTTATTTCTTTATTGCTGCCGTCCCTTTATATTGCCGCGATTACCTTCCATCAGGACATGATCCCGACTACCTTTCTCATTCATACTGCCGCTGCGAGGGAAGGCATTCCCTTCCCGGCGTTTGTTGAAGCGAGCTTAATGGAGTTAAGCTTCGAGGTGCTGCGCGAAGCGGGGGTTCGAATGCCCCGGGCGCTTGGGCCCGCCATCTCGATTGTCGGTGCATTGGTGCTTGGCCAAGCTGCCGTACAAGCAGGGATCGTCTCGACGGCCATGTTGATTGTCGTATCGATTACAGGGATCGCGAGCTTTGCCACGCCCGCTTACAATCTGGCAATTGCGGTTCGCTTGATTCGCCTGTTATTTATGATTATGGCAGCCACCTTAGGCTTCTATGGCATAGTGATCACCCTTATCGTGATGCTGGCGCACTTAAGCAGCCTTCGGTCCATAGGCGTTCCTTATTTGTCTTCCTTTACACCGTTTCGCTCAGGCGCACCTAAGAAGGCTCGTTCGGGAAGGAAAGCATCGGCCGTCAAACCAAATTGATCTTGCGTAAAGGAGAAACACGCATGTTCGTGCGTCTAGTCAGGTTCCTTCTACTCCTCGTTGGCATCGGGTTGCTGCCTGGCTGCTGGGATGTGCGCGAAATGCCTCAGCTCGCGATCGTCTCCGCCATGGGAATTGATAAAGCGCCCACGGACAATCATTACCGGGTTTCGTTCCAGGTCATTAATCCATCCGAAATATCCGCTGGCATTACAGAGTCAGGCGGGGGCAGAACGACGCCTATAACCGTATACGCGGGGAGCGGCGACACGCTCTTCGAAGCCATACGCGAATCGTCTGGCCTAATGCCGCGCCAGTTGTTTTTTTCGCACACGCGCATTATCGTCATCGGAGAGCAATTGGCCCGCGAAGGAATCGAAGACATTTTCGATATGTTCGAGCGATTCAGCGAAACCCGCCTTACCTCCAGGGTCTTGATCGCAAGAGGCAGCAGCGCCGAGGCCGTGCTCTCTACACTCACGCCCATCGAACGCATTCCGTCAAATGCGCTAAACGGCAAACTGAAATTCACATCCAAGCTGACATCGGAGCAAATGGAGATTCAAATCGATGACGTGATTCGGGCGCTCAGCAGCACGGCATCGGAGCCCATCATCAACGGGATTCGTTTGCTCGGGAATACAGCGCTAGGAAGCAAGAAAAAAAATGTGGAACAAGCCGTACCGATCGTACGATCCCGAATTAGCGGGATTGCTCTGTTCAAAAACGGAAAGCTGACACGTTGGCTAGATGGCAAGGATGCGCGCGGCGTCGTCCTGCTGCAGAACAAAATGAAAAGCAGCGTCGATGTGCTCCCTTGCAAAGCAGAAAAGAAGGCGATTGCGATCGAGCTCCTCCGTGCCAAAACGGAAGTGAAAACGGCATTTCGAAATGGGAAACCGTATTTTCAAATCTCAGTCAAACAAGAGGGCAGCTTGAACGAAGTCAAATGCAGCATCAATCTAAAAAAACCTGAGGAAATCGCGAAGCTGGAGAAAGAGTGGAGCGAGCTGGTAAAAAAAGAGGTCATCGGATCTGTGCAGGTCGCCCAGAAAGAGCAAAGCGACATTTTCGGGCTCGGCGAAACGTTTAATCGCCAGCATCCGAAGCAATGGAAAAAGATCCAAAAGGATTGGGGAAATTTATTTGCCGAAAGTGACGTAACGGTAACTGTCAATTCGTTCATACGCCATTCCGGCATGAGAATTAAGCCAGCATTCTCAGAACAATAGCTCCACTGCGGAAGGAGGGAGATCAAGATGGAAAACGCCAAGCTGACAGGCAAACAATTGTTTTCCCTGATCGTGCTTTTCGTATTCGGGACATCCATCGCCATCAATTATGGCCTGAGTGCCAAAAAGGATGCTTGGCTGGCCATTCTGCTTGGCACCGCCCATGGCTGCGTGTTATTTACGATATTCAGTTATTTGTCTCGCCAATATCCAGGCATTCTCTTGACCCGATATGCCCGACTGATCGTCGGCAAGGCAGTGGGATGGCCAATCGGCCTTCTGTTCGTCCTTTATTTTATTTATGATGCTTCCCGTGATGTGCGTGATGCTGGCGAGCTTTTGCACATTTCCTTTTATCACCAAACGCCGCTCCTCGTGCTCAATGTCATAATGGTGGCTACTGCCGGCTATGTCTTATACCTTGGCATCGAAGTTTTAGCGCGCATTGGGGAAATCTTCATCGTTATTATTTTCAGTCTAGGGATTATAGGCAACCTCCTAGTCTATTGCTCCGGAATCATCGATTTGAATCAGCTTCAGCCCGTCCTTGAGTACGGCTGGAAGCCTGTTTTCGCTACGGCCTATCCAGACACGATCATCTTTCCATTCGGCGAGCTCATTTGCATCTGCATGGTATTTCCTTATCTCCGTCAGCCGAAAAACCAAACCCGGATCGGCTTGTTCGCAATCCTTCTAGCCGGCCTGCTGCTCAGCTACACGATTGCAATTGACATCGCTGTGCTTGGAGCAGATATTGCGGGCCGCTCCGTCTTTGCTTTGTTGACTATGATCAGCAAAGTCGAAATAGCCGAATTTCTGCAGCGTTTAGATCCGGTCGCGCTGTTCACATTAATTATCGTTGATTTCTTTAAAGTATCCCTGCTCTATTATGGAGCCGTTCTCGGAGCGACAGATTTGTTTCGTTTTCAAACGCATAAAACGCTCGTTTTTCCAGTTGGAATCGTGATCCTTCTATTGTCCATGTTTATCGCAAGCAGCATGAACGAGCATTTGTGGGAAGGGCAGCTTTCCATTGGTCATTTTCAAGTGTTTGTGACGGCCGGCATTCCTCTGCTGCTATTGCTCGTGGTCGTTGTGCGCAAACAATTTGCTAAGAAAAATACAGAACGGCAATAGCCATCCATTCGTCCAGTTACTGCAAACGTCGGCGCTGTACGTAACGAAAAAGCGCAAGCAGCATCGGAATGGATCCGAACCCTGCCAGAATAATGGTTTCAGGTGCTCGCATGAACCATAAAAAACTCAATGAGTTTCGGATAGACATAGGAAGCCCAATGTGAATCACATTGTCCATGACGAGTGAAAGAGCCAGGCTTAGCAAAAGCAGCAATGCGAACACAGCAAATATTTTCATCCGGGCGCCAACCTTTTTCCAGTTTGATTGTTAAGATTTCCTTACGTATGTTCGTTTATCCTGAAAGATGCACAAAAGCCAGGCAGCCTAGGGCTGTCTGGCTTTGCTCCATCGAACACGTTACGTTTGATCTGTCCCTGCGATTAGAGCAGCTTCCACAGCGCCGCTGTCGTTGCCGGCTCCCAGCCTACCAGCGACGTGTGCGCTTGCAGGCATTGATACGACTTGCCGTTATAAGTGACGATATCGCCCACTTTGTAAGCATGATTCGCTACCCACGCATTCGATGGATTCGTCGTGCCCGCATCGGATGTTTTACCGGAAACCGCTGCGCTCGCAGCCGAGACGTTGCCTGCGCTATCCTTCGCTTTCACGGTAAAACTGTACGTCGTGCCCGCCGTCAAGCCCGACACCGTTGCGTTCAGTCCGGTTACAGAAGCGACTAACGCGGTTCCGTTGTACACATCATAGCCTGCCACGCTGCCGGAGTTATCTGTGGAAGCGTTCCAAGCAAGCGAAATGCTCGTTTGCGTTACTGCCGTTACTGCTAGACCGGATGGAGCCGTTGGCGCCGTCGTATCGGTCGTCCCGCCGCCGCCCGTACCGCATGCACCGATTGTTTTCCATACGCCGCTAGCGCCGCTCAGATCTGGGCGGTCGCCTTGCGTCCACCATTTGGCTTCATAAACGATGCCGTTATAAACGGCGCGTTGGCCGACTGTATAGACAGTTGTCGCTGACCATGCCGGATCGCTGCAGCCCGTCGTTCCGCCGCCAGAAGTCGCAGTCTTAACTGTCAATGGAGCGCTTGCTGCGGAGACATTGCCTGCGGCGTCTTTAGCTTTTACCGTAAATGTGTAGGTGGTGTCCGCCGTCAAACCGCTGATTGTCGCGCTTGCTCCGCCAACCGTCGTGGCCAATGTAGTGCCTCTATAAACGTCATAGCTGGTTACGCCGACATTATCCGTCGAAGCGCCCCAAGCAATCGTTACGCTCGTCGACCCTACATTCGTTGCAGAAGGCGTGCCCGGTGCAGTTGGCGCCGTTTGATCTGCCGGCGGCGTAATGCCCCCGCCGTTTAATCCGTTAGCCAGAACGTCAAGCAGCTTCGTGCCGCTGCACGAGTAGTTCGGGCTGACGCGACAGTCTGACGACAGCTCCCAGAACATGCCGCCGCCCAAGCCCAGCGACTTGATATAATTGATCTTGTAGCCGAACGACTGCTCGTCGTCATAGCTGATATACGTCCCTGTGGATGCCTGATACAGATAAGGCACCTTCGACGCATCGTTCCAATAGCGGACGAAGCCGTTCTTGTTCACATACTTGGCTGCGAGATCGCCGTAGTCGAAGCTTCCCGCCTCCCAAGTGCCGGCAGGCGCGCCATTGCAGGTCTGATATTGCCCGTCGCCATTCGGCCCTGCTGCGCAGCCTTTCCAGCCGCGGCCGTAGAATGGCAGACCAAGCACGACTTTGCTTGCCGGAACGCCAGCATTCAAATGCCCTTGTACAGCACTTGCAATATTAAAGGTGCTCGCATCAGGAATGTTCGCCGCAACAGCAGCCGGGTCGGCATACAGCGGCGCGTTATGCGCGCTCTTCGGATTAAAGGCGCCGTTGAAATCGTAGGTCATAATGTTGATCCAATCGACCGACTTCGCAATCTCGCCAAGCTCGGTGTTGGACGCGTACGCCGGCGACGCGCCGGATGCGATCGTCAGCGAATATGATTTGCCGTCCGCTGCGCCTGCTGTATTAAGCTCCTTGCGGATCTCCTGCAGCAGAAGCGTGTAGTTATGCTTGTCGTCAGGGCGAACGCTATTGCCAGCCAATCCCCCGCCAACTGGATACTCCCAGTCCAGATCGACGCCGTCGAAGCCATAATGACGAATGAACGCAACCGCCGATTTCGCAAAGGTAGAACGCGTCGCAGCCGTTGCCGCTACATCAGAGAAGCGGTTCGACCATGACCAGCCGCCAACGGAGATAATCGTTTTCAAATGCGTATACTGCTGCTTCAGCTTATTCAGCTGATTGATATTGCCTTTAAGCGGCTGATCCCACGTATCGCCGGGATACGCTTTCTGCGCATCAATCCAAGGATCGCCGAGCACAATCGTTCCGTTAGGCACGCTAATGTTGCCCACCTCGTCCTGGCAAGACCACGTGACCGGATTCGGTCCCGTCGGGTCCGGGTTGCCGTGCGTGCCGTTCCAGCAAATATCTGCAAAAGCATAATTGATATGCGTCAGCTTGGAGCCGTCGATATCCGACACATTATACGTGCGGCCGTATGCCCCCCAAGCCGGGAAGTACCCGACTACTTTATAATTGGCAGCCGCTGCCTCTGATTGCTGCGCCGGTGACGCAATCGTACCTAAAGTCGCCGCCAGCAATACCGCTAACATAACCAATACAGACCTTTTCGTATGAGCAAATAATGTCTTCATCCAAAATCTCCTCTCGTCTTGTATATGTGATGATAGAAATCGGCAAAACTCGCGACAACCCTCCATTCATTTTCGTAAATGACATTTACGAATTGGTTACATTTCTCATTTTGAAGGCTGAATCGGGGAATTGAGAAGGGGTACTTTTCCGCTTTGAAGGGGCAAAAAAACAGCGAGTCCCGACTGCTAGAACCACTGGTGGGACTTTCGAATTACGCAAAAAAGAGCCCTTGCGGGCTCCTGCTGATCGCTATAGATCTGTTTGTTTCGACAACAGCAGAACAAGCCAAGCTAACTGAAAGTCAGCTTGGCTTGTTCCGCTCCTCTTTCCTAGTAAGGCTTGCGAGCGCTAGGCTTGCTTCTGCATCATGCCTTGCAATATGACGTCGAGCCCCCATCGGAACCGCTCGTGTCCCTCCGGCGTCATGCTGCCAGAGGTCATTTCTTCTCTAGCGCCGGCAAGCATCGGATATTGCGCTGCATCCAAGGATAGATAGGAAGCCGAGAGCGCATCCAGCTCATTCCCTCTTTCATTGCGGGAGGCTTGCTCGAATGCGACGGAAGTCGCATAAAGCAATAGCATATCCAATCCCCACGCAGCCGTTCTCGCAGACATTCCCCCCTCATGCAGCCTCGCAAGAATATACTCCGTTATGACTAGAGAATGCGGTCCGATCGGAATCGTGGTGAGCGCAAGCTCCGCGACTCCCGGCGCTTCAAACAGCACCTGCTGGTAGTTGTGCAGCGCCTCAAATAAATTCGTTCGCCAATCCGCCGATTGCGGATCCGGCAGCACAACCTTATCCAGCCCATGATCCAGCACGTAAGCGTTCAGCTCTTGCAAGTTTTTCACATACACATAGAGCGATGCAGGTCCGGTGTCCAGCGCCTTAGCAATTTTGCGCATGCTCATGCCGGACGACCCTTCGTTTCTCAATAGCTCCCATGCCGTGTTTACGATGAGCGCTTTGCTTAGCGGCTCTTTAGCTGGCCGCGCCCGGCGGCTAATGACGGTTCGAGTAGTATTTTTCATAATTCCCTTATAACATATGGCTAATCATTAGTAAATCATAGGGACATGGCTTGCTTTGCGCTTATTGCGCATGGAACGACGCCATCAGCGCCTGAAGCTTCGCAGCCGCATTCTCGCCGAACGTCAGCTTCAAATTGTCATCCGACATTTGCGCCGAGCGGGACGAATACGCGTACATCTTCTCCTCATACGCGGCAATCGCTTCGTTCAAATCGGATTTGGCGACGATTGCCTTCGCAAGCTCCGCCGCATCCAGCATCGCCAAGTTCACGCCCTCGCCTGCAAAGGGTGACATCAGATGGGCCGCATCGCCGATAAGGGTAACGCCAGGCTTGCGCTCCCACCGCAGCCCAACAGGCAGCATGTAAATACGTCTTGGTACGATCGCCCCATCAGCAGCATGAATGTACCGTTTCAGCGACTCGTCCCAATCGTTGAAATAATCCAGAAGCTGCTTCTTCGCTTCCTCGGGCTGATCGAACGGAATGCCGCATGCATCGAGCCATTCGCGCTCCGTCTCAAAGCTCAAATAGACGCGAATTCGCCCATCGCCGTTCAGCTGTCCCAGAATCGCTTTATGATCGGCTAATGCGAACATTTTGCCCCGCCCGTTCAACGCCGCCACCTCAGGATGATCAACCGCGGCATTCAGTACGTTGAGCTCGATCATGCTTAGCCCGGTATAAGCGGCTTCTGCATCGGTGAGCAGCGGACGAATGCGGGAAAACGCGCCGTCAGCGCCTACGACAAGATCGACCGTATCGACGAAGCCATTGTCAAAATGAAGCTCATGCTTCCCGTTGCCAAGCGGAATCGCTTCGATCAGCTTGTGGCCGTATCGGATCGTCCCCGGCGCAATAGCGCTGAGCAATAGCCCGCACAGCGTGCCCCGATCAATCTCCGGACGGTCGCCAGACTCGTCGACGCCAGCAACCTCGTCCATATAGATCTTCCCCGTTTTGTCGAATAGACGGAAATCTTCTCCCTCATAACGCGCCAGAGCTTGAAACTGCTCATGCAATCCCGCTTCTTTTAGTGCGAATTGCCCAGAATCCTCATGGATGTCCAAAGACCCGCCTTGCTGGCTGCTCGTATCTGATTCCGCACGCTCATAGACGACTGCCTCCATGCCGTTACGCTGCAAAATAAGAGCGAGCGTCAGACCGCCGGGTCCACCGCCTATGATCGCAATCCGTTGCTGTTGACCATGCACGTTGCTTTTTGTTGTTACCATAAGACCAGCTCCTCGAAGGTAGTTTGTGAATATCCAGCTATTCATCATGCAGACGAACAATATTCGTAAGGAACAGTATTCGTCATAGAGTAAAGCGGTTTACGTTCGTTGATAGTTCAGTTATAACATAACGAACACTGTTCGTAAAGAACATCGTTCGTCTAAAATTTTAAAACAGCCTTCATTCGGCCTATTGAAATGGCGAAAGAAGGCTGTCTGCTTGGCGCTTAGTCGACGCGTACGAGTTTCCATGACATCGTCGCCGCAACCGGCTGTTTCGATAAATTCCATTGGGCTTTTGCTCGTAGGCGATGTTCCCATTCTTATTACGTTGTTATCTCGTAACTGCCAACGCACTGCCCAAGTTCGCTTTAATATTGTCCAGAACCTGATAAGCGTAATGATCCGAGGTCTGATAATAGACATTAGTAGCATGCGTTGCCGCCCCAAAACGCTGCTTCTCTTTATTCGCATCAATGCCCAGATGGACAACCGGCAGCTTTAATTGAATCGCTCTCTTGATCGATTGATAGAACGTTTGACGATAGAGATGATGGCTCTCCGTATATTGCGAATTGATGCCCACCATCGACATAACGTAATGGTTTTCCCCTTTATAGCAGCTCATGAAACCGACTGGCCGACCCTCCGGATCTCCGCCATGCTCAGGAGCGATTCGGAATACGAGCAATTCCCATCCGGGATGCTTCAGCATCTCGGACCACAGATTTTGCGGGAGCGCGAACAAATTGATATCATGCTTTCTTCGCTGTACGTTGAGGTACAAGTTATGAAGATCTTCGATCAATGCCTCAGATGGCGTCGGGCTGTCGCATGTAACAATGTCCACCTCAAACATATGCTCGAACGCCAGCACTTCCTTCCGAATCAAAGCGCGCGCGCTTCTCGATAGCTGGCTCACATAATCTTGTTCATCCTCGCATTGCAAAATCAAGACATTGCTTTCCGGCATTGCTCTGCTAAGATAGCCGTGCTGTTTCATCCACTCTGCCAGCTCTTCATCATGAATCGAGAAGTCACGAAGCATAATCGTATTCGCGTGGCATCTCGCTTGCTCTGCTTGAAGCTCCTCAATAAACATAGAAAGCGCTTCCTGCCAATTTCCTTGGCGGTCCAGATAGAGATGGTCGCCCTCCGTCAGAAGCGAGCCCATCACCAGATAGTTGGAGGTTAAATAGTACGGATTATCGACTCTAAGCTGCTCCACTGCCTTCGATACTTCACCCGATTCCAAAATATCATCCTTCAACAATACCTTCGTACAAAACGTAGCCAGTACAGGTACACCGTTGGAATCCCGAACGATATAGTAATGGAACGCCCAGTTGTTTTCCGGCAATGGCTGATTCTCGAATGTCCGCTCCAGACAGTGAAGGAAATCCCATTCGAATCCGCGCCCTCCAAGCAGCTGATTCCATTCTTTTGATTGTATTTCTTGAATGCTCGTATGATGCTCAAGCTTTAATGCAGCCGAACTTGAACGGCCTTCTTCGTTTGCAGGCATGGTCAAGCTGTCCGGATTCGACATTTTGAACGTTTTGTACAGCTTGTCCATCGAGCTGCCGCCTTCGCGCAGCAGGACGGGAAGCACCTGTGCAATTGCTTGGATCAGCGCCAAAATATCTTCCTTGGTGTGATGATTGGTCACCGTGATCCGAATACCGGAACGACGCATCGGAACTGCAGGATACGCTGCAATATTCGTATAGAAACCCAGCTCTTGCAGACGGCTAACGACCGCGTATGCCAGTTTGGGCAGTCCTACCCCGATGAATCGGATCGGATTTTCCGTCGCGTTCACTAACGGCAGCTGATACGCTTCCGCCATCTGATTGAAGTATCGGATGTTCGCCATCAATTGATTTTGCAGGGCAGGAAGCTCGTCCGAGAGATGCAGCTTCGCTGATGCAACCGCTGCGCCCAGCGTCGGCGGATTAATCGGAATTGAGAAAATCATCGGGCCGCCGCATGATTTTACTTTGTGATAGAGGTCGAAGTTAGGAAAAACGATCGCGCCCCCTCCGGCCGAAAATGACTTACTCAAAGAAACAACGACAATCATGCGCTCGTGCTGTTCGATTTGATTCAATACGAAGCCTCTTCCATGCTTGCCGCTCCAGCTCATGCCGTGAGCGTCGTCAATATAGAGATGGAATTGCTCATACCGGTTCAACAGCGATTCCAACGTTGTTATTGAAGCCGCATTACCGTACATGCTGTAGATGCCGTCGCACAGATACCAGATTCTGCGGTGCTGCTCCTGCAGTGCAACAATCCGTTCCTCCAGCTGCGCCATGTCATCATTGCGAATGTACTCGATGTGAACCTTCTTCGTCCGCAATTGGCTTAAGGTCGTCTGAACACTGTTATGCACTTGAAAATCAACAAGGACTGCATCATTCGGTTCAATAATGACCGGCAGTGCAGCAAGATGGCCTAACGTCGTGTTTTGCGTAACGAGAACATGCTTGCCGTCAAACATTTGCCCCAGCAAATCTTCCAGCTCCGTATACAAGCGATTGGAAACATAGGCACGGGAAACCGAGTATTGGACGCCGAACTGATTCACGGCATCGATTACGCCTTGCTTCAACCGCTCATCCGCTTCGATTCCCAAATAGCTGCAAAGCCCAAAATTAATTAATTGCTGGTCATGAATCCGAATCGTTCTACCGGAATGGTACTCATCTTCTGCTACCTGATGCACGATCCCATAGGAAATACCGTCCTTCACCATTTGGTATAAATGGTCGATCGGATCTACTGTTCTTGACATTAATAATCCCCCTTAGTATTTATCATGTTCTTTGTCCTTAAAACCTCCGTTATAACAACGCTGTTAATTTAGTTCAATCAAATTGCGCAAACGTTTGCATCAATGGCATTCTTATAATAGCAAACTAGCTATCAAATGTAAATGATGACAAAAAAAGCAGTCGTCGTCCGACTGCTTTCAACATTTACCCTAGCTTCTGCTCATCGATGACCTTCCCATCCTTATCAAGCCCGCGAATAGCTTGCCATTGAAGACTACCTTGTTTTGCTTCCCACAGGAATAGAAACATGCGGTCTTCCTTGATCTCTTCGCGCAGCGGCGCTGCCTTACCAGATTTCTTATCTGTCATGAGCAGTTCGACAGCAGTGATACGCTCATCGGATACGTAACCGTAAAATTTATACGACATCCGTGAATCTTTAGGGGAATCGCCTTGCCAACTGTATGAAATCGCCTTATCGCGATCGATAGGGACGCCCGCAACGCTTCCGCCTGGGACCCATCTGCCCCTTTTACGCTGTACAGTGTCTGCAGAGAACCAATCTTTGTACTTGCCCAGGAAAATCACCTGATCGCGATCAAATGGAACCTCTACTTTACGCACAACGTTGGAAGGACCATAGTGGAAGCTGCGCTCTGACAGCTGATGCGCCTGCTCAGGCGAAGAACTGCCAATCGAAATGTAGTACGTTTCGAAACATAGCCAAAGCAAGAGAACAACGATAAGCCACTCGATGATCGAGAAGATCGTTTTTTTGTTCATTCTCCCTCACCTGCTTTCACGAGGGAAATATCAAGCTGAGCCTTCCGGTCGTACCAATCGTAGACGATCGTCGCATGATCGACTGGTAAGTCCGGTAAGCTGTAAGCAATGTAACCTCGTGATCCGCTTGAGGTACCATGACTTCCTGCATCACGGCTGTCTAGTTGCTGACCGTCAGGCGTTACGAGCTTCAGGCTCATCGCCGGAAATGACCACGCATTGTGCGTCTGCTTGACGCGGTACGTATATGTCATCAATATCTGCTTAGACGTTACGTAGACGGTTTCGGCGGTAAACGTATCGTCATCAATCTTGAATGACTGGCCGATCGGAATTTCCGTCATAATACCGCCATCCGCTTTCAGAGCCTGCAACGGATCATTAATTCCCCATCCCTTGTTTGTGCTCCATCGCCCGATATAATGAGGCAATAGCAACAGGATGAGTACGACAAGAAGTACTCGTCGAATAATTGTAATCGTGCTGGCTAATCGAAACATGTGATCCTCTAACCTCCCGCCCCCCAAATGCTGGTTCTTCAGAATACCATCGTATATAGATATTCGAACCTTTAAAGGGAATCACCTCCTTAAATATGGAAAAAAGGACTTCTGCTCATCGAGCAGGAGCCCTTGCTTATCGTCATTACCAAGGCAATTTCTCTTGTTTGTGGTAGAAGCCTCCGGTCGGTCCGTCACTCGGAAGCGTAGCTAACCATACCGCCGTTTCGGCTCCTTCCTCGATCTCCATGACCGCATTCGGCCCGCCCATATCCGTCTTCACCCAACCCGGGTGGCAGGCGTTTACCTTCACGTTCGTTCCGCCCAGCCTGATGGATAACTGCGCAGTCCAAGCGTTCAACGCAGCTTTCGAAACCGTATAAGCGGGAGCGGACGCTCTTCCAAGAAACTCGTCGGATAAGATGGTGCCAACCGATCCAAGAATGCTCGATTGATTCACGATTCGTCCTGCCGGGCTTGCTTCGATGAGGGGGAGGAGCGCTTCTGTCAAAGCATGCGGCCCTAACAGGTTCACTTCAAGTGACCGCTGCATAACATCTGTGTTATTGCCTTCATGATCCAAAAAAGTGCCCGCATTGTTCACAAGAATGTCCAGCTTGCCGTATTCCGCCTCGATCTTCGCTGCAGCTGCTTGGATATGCTCGCTGCTGGTCACGTCGAGTTCAATCGGGAAAGCTTGAATATTCTCTTCTTGCAGCCGCGCAGCCGCGCGCTCAGCTTTCTCTATTGCTCTTGCTCCTAGAATCACGATTGCCCCCTGCCGTCCCAGCTGCCTTCCAATTTCCAAGCCAATCCCTTTATTCGCTCCTGTTATCAATGCAATGGTCGTATTCGAGTTCAACGTCCATAACCTCCTGTTTTCATTTAATACCGTTCAGTACATAACTGGCAAAAAAAAAGTGCTCATACGAGCAAAGTAAGCAGTTCAGTTACAGCATTTTCAACATACGCGTGCTCGGGAGCCGACTTCATCGTAACGGCAAGCCCGACGGCCGAAACCGTTAATGCCCGTGCAATGGCGACAGCGTTCAAGCCGCTTGCAAGCTCGCCTTTACGAATACCATCCTCTATCGTCTGCCGAAGCAGCTCGGTAATTCGCAGCTGATAGTCTTTGGTGAGATGAGCAAAGCTCTGGTCATGCGGCGCCAGCTCTACCATCGTGTTTATGCATAAGCAGCCTAAGTTCGTTTGTCTCCCGCCGCCTCCTTCGATAATCCCCTGCAAGTAAATACGCACAGCCTCTCTTGCTGAAGGCGCTCGAGAAAGCAGGTTCTCGATGTAGGTTAAACTGATTTGCGTGTATTTGTGAAGAACCGTTTCGAACAGCTCCTTCTTTCCTCCGAATGCCGCATACAGGCTTGGACGTTGAATGCCCATACGCGTCGTAAGGTCGCTGATCGAGGTTGCCTCATAGCCCTTCTCCCAAAACACCTGCATTGCGGCCGACAATGCTTGTTGTTCATCAAACTCCCGCGGTCTTACCATTGTTACATCCAACTTTCTGTACTCATCGGTATGTAACCATAATATGGTCATTAAAGAAGGACGTCAAGACTTTTTTTCTCTCTTATAGATAGGGCCTGAACCTATAAAAAATAGGTGCTTTTGATGACATCGGCATACTCATCAAAATCAAAATTTCTTAAAAGTACTCTTTCCTGTTGTGCACCGCATCCTGTAACCATTCCTCAAGGCCTTTGGTAATGACATACATGTCACCATCTATTTCGATAACCGGAAGCGCCATACCTACGGATGTGCCGGTCGTATTCGACATCGTTACTTCCCACTGGATGATCGTTCTAACCTTCGACTCAGGAATATGCAAGTAAGCAGCCGTTTCTGGAATGGTCAACAGCGGCTTGGTTAGGCTGACCGCCGCAATTTCTTGTGGCCCGCTTCCTGACGCGCTCTTATCGTTCCCCGCGAAGATCAAGCACCCTATGATAAGTGCGACGCCTAAGATCGTTGAGCTAATGACATGCGTGAAATTGATTGATTTCAAAAGTGATCCTCCTATACCGTCTGTTCGATATGCCCAGCAAGCTTCATTTCCAACCGATGAATCAGCTCCGGCAGTATTGCGACTTCCGCATCGCGCACTTCATCCATCTTCGCATAAAATTGTTCAAAGTCTAATCGATTATGGTACTTCATTTTGATTGCTAGATTTCGCAAGCCTAACGCTTTGATTTCCAATTGTTCGAATTCCTCTAGCAGGGATGAAGGCATATCGATCAGCTGCAAGTGATGCAAGTAGCGAACCCGAGCGTGCATCAGCTTCTTATGCTCCCAAATCGTCGTAAGCCCAATCAACGGATCAAAATCTTTGTATCTCACATATTCATCCGCAATCCATCGTTTGAAAGTATCGTACGTCGATATGCCAAAATCATAAAGCTCAGCGTTAATCGTTTGACGAACAACTTCAGATCGGCAGGTTGACTCCATATAATCGACCAAATCATTCAGCAATTGCCGGATATCAACCTCATTCGAGCGAGCCCGGAAAGCAAACGATTCATCCGGACACTGAATGAAGGACATCGTTTCATTCCAAAATTCGTAATGGCTATGCTGGATTGCCAATTCCATATTTTCAAAGCTGACAGGAATGGAGGATAGCAGTTTATTTTTATCATAACAAAGAATGTAGAACAGTTCGTTATCTTCATCCACGCCATACACCAATAAATCCTGCGTCATTGATGATTCCTGATAAAATGGCGTCGAAGGAATGTAATATTTGTTAGCAAACATATACACGTATTTGTTAGCAGCAATCGCTTGTCGAAGCACATCGAGCAGCGAGCAATTCAGCTTTTGAAAAGTCGGCGCTTTTACGATTTCCAAATCAATGATCGAAGTATAATAGGCCGGATTATCACTTTTGCAAAACCGTAAATCATTATTGAGATTGCCTTGATACCCCTCTTTATTGCATTGTAAATTAGCAAAGTTGCTATAAAGCCACGGCTCATGATTGTCCATTTTCGTGATGATCGAAAGCATGAGCGCATAGTGCATGCGACAGTTAATGAGTGGCGCTGGATTAATTGGTAAGATTGCCATTGTAGGTTTACCCCCCTAATTATAATCGTTGTTCCAGTTCGTTCTTCTGCCGCAAATGATGACGGAAATGCATATCGATCAGGCCAAACCATTCGCGCGCGTTCAGCCAACCAAAGCCGCCATGCTGAATTTTATAGTTCGGATTGATCGCATCAAGCTTCGTTTCCCATTGTTCCATGCGATGAATAATCAAATCAAAACCTCGAAGCAGCTCCTCTTTCGTTTCAGTGTTGCTGGGCGAGTTTTCGGGACCGTTCGGCAGCTTGATTTTGATCGGCGGAAAGCCGCCTTGCCGGAGAATATGCTCGCCCGCCTCTGTCTTCCCGAGCGATTGCTCTTCATTCGCAGATGAGCAATTTTCCACTTGGTCCAAGTAATCAAGCGCAGTGAGGATGACATGGTCATACATTTGACCAAGGGACCATACGCCCGGTTCAGGTATCGATCGGAGTTGCTCCATCGAATACTTGTGCAGACCATTTTGGTAGATGGCAATTAAGCTCGATTCACTCATTCGTAAATTCACCTCCTTATGGAATTAAATTACATATTGATTCCAGTCCCTGTGTGGCCTATAACCTCCGATATTTTATTAAACCGCTCATCGATCTGGTTCACTCCATCGTCTCCTAGTCGTGGCGGGAATCCGGCCAATCGTCTCCCTCTCTTCTGCAAACCCAGTCAAAATAAAGCTGGGTGCCAAAAGGCTCTACTGACATTTCCACGTCATTTTTCATAATCTTCAGCCCGTTCAAATTCGTTTCCTCGGACAAATAAGCCAACACATCATGAATCCCGCCGTCTCTAGACTGCTGGATCATCATGGCCAATATTGCTCTTTGCTCTTGCGTTAGCTCGCTCAAAAACGAATTGAATTTTGCATTTTCTTCGGTTTTAGGCCAGCCTTTCGATTCCGCCCACAACGTCAATACGCCTGGACGAATATCGACCAGATCGTCGATAAAGCTTTTGTATACATCTAAGCTCGCTTGCTCATATTCTTGATTCATCTTCGTTGTGTAGCCCCTCTCTTAAAAGATTTATCCCTTGGATGACGCTACGCATGTTCGTTACTCCTCAATTATCTTTATACCGCTCCACTGATTCTTCCAATTCTTACCAGCTACTCTTCGCATGTAATAAGCCTTATCCAGAAATAACGGAGCCCTTCGAACGACCATCTGAAATAAATCATCGAGTCCATACGGCGCAATGATCTCGATTTCATTGTCAGGATCGAGCCTAACTCCAATCGCAGTTGCCGTCTCCGGCCAATACGAGATCGCGTCCGTCGTATTCTGATATGGCGCGTCGCCATTTTGAATATGCATCCTTGCTTGATTTTTAACCGACCACTTTTCGTTGCCAGTTCGAGCGATCAGCTCAGCTTCAATGGCATGATCTCGAGCTTCCGATAGATTCGTAGGGTCGAAAAACACCACGTCAATATCGCTATGCTTGCCGCGAGACTCCAGCCCCTGAAGCCGATCCCACACCATACTCCGAATGTAACCCGCGGCGATGTAACAGTCAGGCAGGTTTAATTCGCTTACTAGCTTCAAATCTTCTATTAAATACGGTTCATTGTTGATATAGTCTTTAAGCTGTTCTTCGAAAATGATTAAAAACCTCACCTTCGCTTATAATCGATAAACCATTAAATCTTCATGCACGTATGAGTTTCCTAGCTTCATCGCATTCATTTCTTTACCATATTTCGTAAATCCAATTGTGTGGTACAACGCAATTGCACGATCATTGTGATCAGCCACCATTAGATTGATCTGCTCTAACCCCTGTAGTTGCTTTGCCCTGCTGATCAATTCTTGCACCAACTCTTTTCCAATTCCTCTACCTTGAAAATCTTGCTTCACATACATGCCCCATAGGATTCCTTTATGCTTCACCTTCACCTGATGCTCTCTTCTAAACCCGACCATACCGATCAATTGCCCCTCTTGAAATGCGCCTAAAATGAAATTTTCTTCCGTAATGCCAATTCGTTCTCTCACGGCAGCAATTGAATTGTCCTTTACCTCCTCATAAGAAGCACCGAAAGCTTCAGGGAACCCTTGGAGAGCGGCAAGCCTTAGTTTCCAATAATCTTCAACATCTGTATGCAGCAATTGTCTGATCATCTTCTACCCTTCTTGGATGAGCCGCTCAAAAATAATCTCGTAAGCCGCCGGTTTGCCATGCCCGTTATAATTCGTAGGCAGCACTTGTACGAGTCGCCACCCTTCCTTCGCATACTCTTCGATTGTTTCCCGATGCGTAGCCGAGCTGAAAAAACCGCCGAGAGATGTCTCGACAAACGTATATTCGTACATGCTGAAGCCCCTCCTAATTAAGCAGTCCACCCTTACTTTACCACAATTTCCTTTATGTCCAAACGGGTTTGTTCGCATCAAACCTAATAAATCCTTTATGCAACCTGTTATTGCCGTCAAGCCTTTTTCGATGTAAACTATTAACAATTCGGTCGTGAAGCACACGCCGCTTCGATACTTTTGTATCGGGGCGGCTTTTTTCTGTTTAAATCCCGTGGTGATTGAAAGGAGAGAGCGCGCATGTCCAGATTTGAGCAAAGGTACGAGGAATGGATACAAACGCAAATTGTGCAGGAGACGAACCCTAGGCGGCGTGAATTGTTGGAAAAAGGACTCGGTCATGGTACCGTGGAGTTTTTGCGAGAGGTGTGGTTTCCTGCCGTCCGAAGCTTCGACCATCTATATCCGGAGTGGGAGGTGCGTGATTTTCATAATGGCTACCGTTATGTGGATCTTGCTTATATGCCAGGAGGCATGAAAGGCGGCATCGAGATTCAAGGATACGGTCCTCACGCCCGAGATTTGGATGTCAAACGATTCAAAGACTTATGCTGGCGGCATTGTTTATTAGCGCTGGATGACTGGATTTTCTTGCCGATCGCCTACCTCTCGATCAAAGATGAGCCCCAGCGCTGTCAGCAGCTCGTGCTCTCGTTCATCGGCAAATTCATTTCGAAGGAACTGCCTTCCGAATGGTCCTGGTTGGAGGCAGAAGCGGTCCGCTTTGCTCGGCGCCTGCTTCGTCCGTTCGCCCCATCTGAGCTTGCAGGCCATTTGCGTATTACGGACCGCCATGCACGGAGGCTGCTGCACAAACTTGTTCATCTGGGCGTATTGATTGCGACGAGCGGGAAAACGAGGTATCGCCTTTACCGTTTGCGTCTGGATTAGCTGCAACGGCGCGTTTCGCGGGAAATAGAGCTCTGCGGTCCGTTAGAAATGCGACTACTGGCTTTCCCCAGTTGTCGGGCGGTATCTATTCAATCAATCCGAGCATGGACGGGGATTCTAACGGACCGAGGAGACCTTATTCAGCCCAAATCGGGCACTTTTTTGCTGTAACGGACTCAGGAGACCTTATTGGGCCAAAATTGCCCCTTCGCAGCCCAGATTGTGCTAAATAAAGGCTGTGAGGTCCGTTACAGTTGCAATCGGCGCGTTTCGCGGGGGTTAGCGGCTCTGGAGTCCGTTAGAATTCGACGACTGGTTCTCCCCGCTTCGGGCGGTATCTATTCCATCCGAGCAGGGACGATTAGTGTGTAATCTAGCGTTAGTGAGAGGACTTGGCGCTCTAACGGACCGAGCTTTATAGCCCCCTAATCAACTTGGACACTTTCACCACTTCATATAAACTTAGAAGAAGTGGAGGAATTGTCCATGAAAAGAAGGTTTCGATGCCCTGTAATGGTGAAGAAGGAGCTGGTAGCCGAAGTGCTAGCCGGGTACAGGGTAGAGGTAGTTGCCCGTCAGCAAGGTATGTCTCCGAGTACACTAAGCACGTGGGTTCGTCAATACCAGGATGAGGTGGGTGATATAGTGGTACGCAAACAGGATGAAGCGAAGCAGATGAAACAAGATGCAGCAAACTTCCATGAATTAGAGCATAAATACAAGGAAGCTTTGAAGCTGCTGGGTGAGAAAGAACTGGAAAACAACATTCTGAAAGACCTTTTAAAAAAAACGAACCCAGCCGCGCTGAAAGACTTGAAGTAGCGATTCACTGGATTGGAAAAGGGTATCCCGCTCGAACGGTGCTACGGATCTGCCAGGTGCCTCGGTCAACCTACTACTATC
>NZ_AEDD01000002.1 GCF_000179615.1 Paenibacillus curdlanolyticus YK9 | reverse complement strand
CAGCGCGCGCTCGCGCAAGCCGGGGCCGCTGGCCCCGGCAGCCCCGCCGCGCAGGCTGGCGCGGCAGGGCGCGCGCCCTCGCCGGGGGCGCTGCTGGCCTACGCGTATCCCGATCGCGTAGGCCAAGGGCGCGGCGACGGCCGCTTCCTGCTCGCAAGCGGCAGGGGCGCATCGCTGCCGTCGATGCAGCCCTTATCTCTCGCGCCGTATATTGCGGCGGCCGAGGTAGAGGATGCCGACGGCGAGAGCCGAATCGTCCTCGCCGCCGACATCGACGAGCAAGAGCTGATCGCTTATCACGGCGAAGCGATCACCGACGAGGTTTCCGTCGTCTGGGATCGCGCCGCGCAAGCCGTTCGCGCGCGGCGGAAGCTGATGTTCGGCGCGTTGCTGCTTAAGGAGGACACGGTCGCTCGGCCGGACGCCGACCGCGTGATGGCAGCGCTGCTGGACGGAATCCGCCAAGAAGGCACGGACATGCTGCCTTGGAGCCGCCAAGCGGCGCAATTGCGAGACCGAATTCGCGTCATGCGCCGATTTGATGCGGAGCTGCCGGATTTGTCGGAGGAGACGCTGGTAGCAACCCTAGAGCATTGGCTCGGCCCGCATGTGTCGGGCATCCGCAGCCGAGACGGCTTGCAGAAGCTTTCGATGATGCATGTGCTGGAGGCAATGCTCTCCTGGCAGGACAAGCAGCGGCTTGACGAGCTGATGCCGACGCATATTACCGTCCCGAGCGGCTCGCGCATCCCGGTCGATTATGCGAATCCGGAGCAGCCTGTGCTAGCCGTTCGGCTGCAGGAGCTGTTCGGCTTGCAGGAAACGCCGAAGATTGCGAAGGGGCGCTTACCGCTTACGTTACATTTGCTGTCTCCCGCTCAGCGTCCCGTACAGGTGACGCAGGATTTGGCAAGCTTCTGGCGAGGCGCTTATTTCGAGGTGAAGAAGGAGCTTAAGGTGCGATATCCGAAGCATTATTGGCCGGATGATCCTTTTGCCGCCGTTCCGACAAGCCGCGTACGGCCGAGGCCGTAGCGCGTCAACATCCGTTGCCTAGCAACAGTTGATCTGACGATTTGCACCCGCTAGACTACTTTGCTCACCTTGCTGCCGACCTTTCGCTTAGCAGCTTTTAGCTAGACGTCCAAGACTTTCACGATTCACATCGCTTAAGCGCCTCAGTTGCTAGAGAGGCGCTTATTGATTTTCAATTATTCGAGTTATTTTGAGGGGGGTGTCAGATGTTCATGATTATTGCGATTTATTATATCGTGGTGAATATTGTCCTATGGGGCATGATGGGTTATGACAAAAAGCAGGCGCGTCACCGCGGAAGACGCATTCCCGAACGGCGTTTGCTGACTTATGGGCTAATCGGCGGTGCATTCGGCGGCGTGGCAGCCATGCGGGCATACCGGCACAAAACGAAGCATCCTGCTTTCAGCGTCGGTCTTCCTGCCATGGCGATTCTGCACATAGCGATCCTTTATTCCGTCTACGGAACTGAGTTTTGGACGACGCTCTCCCAATAGAGGCATTACGCATGAAATCCCTTGCTTTCGCAGGGGATTTCAGCTATGCTATTATTCCTTTTTGTTTAGATCGAAGCTAGACGCGACAAGACTCGAAGTAAACTCGGCCTAGAGGAGGTATACAGATGACCGTTCAAAGCGCACAACAGGAAGAAGAACAACGGCTTGCCCGATCATTAGAGGAAATTGACAGGCAGCTTCGCGGGATCGGACCGCGTTATTTTGGTGACGATTACACGGAGCAGCTGCTGGATCGGCAGCGAGAGGAGCGGCAGCAAAGACTGGAAATCGCGGCGAAGGAGCCGTATTTTGGCCGCATTGACTATCAGGCGGATACAGAAGCAGCGTCCAAGCCGCTCTACATTGGCAAAGCAGGCGTAGGCGGCGATGAGAGCGGCGACCCGCTTGTGATCGATTGGCGGGCGCCTATCGCGAGCTTATTCTATTCGTTCAGCGGCGGGGAAGCTCCCGTCACCTACGAATCGCCCGATGGCGAAATGACGGGCGAAATCCATTTGAAACGCAACCTGCTTGTCCGCCAGCGAGAGCTCGTTCGCGTCGTAGACAGCTACGTGCGCGGCGTTGAGCAAGTGAGCGCTAATGACGAGTTTCTGTTATACCGCCTCGGCGAGTCCAAAGATAATAAGCTCCGCGACATCGTATCGACGATTCAGGAAGAGCAGGATAACATCATTCGCGCCGATCGCAACCGGGCGCTGTTCATTCAAGGGGTAGCGGGATCTGGGAAAACGACGGTTGCGCTTCATCGGCTCGCTTACCTGCTTTATCGGTACGCGGGCAGAATTGCTGCGAATCGAATGATCATTTTTGCGCCGAATACGATGTTCCTCGATTACATATCCGGCGTACTGCCCGAGCTGGGCGTAGGCGACATTGCGCAAACAACGTTCGCGGACTGGTCGCTTGCGCTCCTTCAATTCGAGGTATCGCTGGTGAGCAGTGCGGATACGCTCGAATATTGGTTCGAGCAGGAGCGCTCTGCAGCCGAGCGAGAAGAGGCGCCGGGCCGATGGAAAGGCCGCGCGGCCTTTCGCGCCTTGCTGGATGAGAGGCTCGCAGAGCTCGAGCGCAGCCTCATTCCGGAAGCGCCATTTGAGCCGCACCCCGGATTAAAGCTCTCACCAGATAAAGTGAAAGAATGGCTGGATACGGATTATGGCGGCGATGAACCGCTGATGAAACGAAGAGAACGGCTTGCAAGCCGCGTCAAGCGTTGGCTGGAATCGGAATGGAAAGAACGGCGTTTGACGGATAAGCAAGCCAAAACGAAAGCGAATGCAAAACTCAACGCTTATATTAAAAAAATGCCGTCGTATTCCGCGCCCAAGCTGTATCGTACATTATTCGATGGGAAGCAAGCGCACCCGGACATCCCTAAAGCAATTGCCAAGCGAACGCTGCAGCAGTTAAAGCTTGGCGTAGTAGACCCGGAAGATTTGGCGCCGCTCGTTTACTTGCATATTCGGATGTATGGGCTCGACACGGCTTTGTTTGACCACATCGTCATCGACGAAGCGCAGGATTATTCGCCGATGCAGCTGGAAGCGCTGCGGTTATGCCAGCGTGTGCCGTCCTTTACGATTCTCGGCGACTTGCAGCAGGGCATTCATGACTATGCGGGCATTCGTCGGTGGAGCGAGCAAATGGACCTGTTCGAGTCTTCGAGCGTTGGCTACTATGAGCTCGATCGGAGCTATCGGTCAACGATGGAAATTATAGAATTCGCCAACCGCGTGCTTGCTGGCATGGAGGGCGGCGTGAAGCCGGCAACGCCTGTATTCCGGAGCGGCGAGCCGGTTACCGTCACTGCTTGCGAGGATACCCAGTGGGGAGCTGAGCTGGTAGCAGCCGTTTCCGCATTATTGCAGCAGGGCATTTATCAGACGATTGCGGTCGTTGGGCGAACTGCGCTTGAATGCGAAGCGATTCATTCGCTGCTGGAGTCGGCAGGCTTGCAAGCCTCACTCGTCCAAAGCAAGCAGCCTGCCTACAAAGGCGGTTTGACCGTCGTGCCGGTGTATCTGTCCAAAGGCCTGGAGTTCGACGCCGTGCTAATCGCCGATGCGAGTGCGCAGGCCTATCGCGATGGCGACGCCAAGCTGCTGTACGTCGGCTGCACAAGGGCGCTGCATAAGCTGCAGCTGCTTCATCGCGGGCCATTAACGCCGCTTGTCAGTGATCAGGCTTAACCCCTATACTTCCATAAAATCGTGAAACGAGCGTACAGGCTCAGACGTTAATGTCTGGCCTGCACGCTTATTTTGTTGAAGCGTCGGGCATCTTCAATACGTATAGGTAGCTATGCGAATACGCTGATTTGCAGCAGGGATGTCATTGAGGAGTGAACAGACGAATGAATCGAAACCATCCGGATACAAGAGAGCAGCTGATAGCAGCACGCCAAGAGATCGAGCAATGGGAACAAGAGCAGCGGGATTTATCATGGTTTGACAAGATCGGACGGCTCCCGTTCAAGCTATTGGATCGGTTTACGCCCAAAATCATTCAGCGCAAGATCGGGCAAGCGCTGGATGAGCTGGGCAATTATTTTCAGACGGGCGGCAAATATTTGATTTCAGAAGCTGCCGTGCTGAACAAGCTGACCGATGCGAACAGGGCGCATGCTGTTGAACTGTCACGATCGCCGCTAGTGCAGGGCCAGTTGGATCTCGGTTCGTCAGCCGCCGCTTCGGTTGAAATAAAGTCGATGGCAGACGTTCAAGCACTGCCATTGGTCGTTATGGACCGGACAGCGGACGCATTAAGCGGCAGCCGTGCGAATATGGCGACATGGCAAGGGGCGACGACGGGAATCGGCGGTTGGATCACCCTGTCCATTGACATTCCGGCGGTGCTGGGACTGTCGCTCAAAATCATTCAGGAAATAGCCATTTGCTACGGCTTTGATCCGAATGACAAAGCGGAGCGCGTATTTGCAGTGAAGGTTTTGCAATTTACGTCATCGGATATGATCGGCAAACAAGCGATTCTCGAACAATTGGCTGGCGGGCAATCCGCAGATAGCGAACGGCAGCTTGCAAGCGAGCTGCAGGGCTGGCGAGAGGTAACGGCAGCTTTTCGCGACAATTATGGCTGGAAGAAGCTGTTCCAGATGATTCCGATCGCCGGGATGGTGTTCGGGGCGTTCATGAACCGGGGCATGATGCAAGACGTGGCAGAGTCGGCTCGAATGATGTATCGTAAGAGAAGAGTGATGATGAGATTAACCGGAGGCGCGGCAGAGCATGACAACATTACCGACAACCGCACAGAAAAATCAGCTCGCGGAACAAGCGGCAGCATTCATTCGCCAATGCAGTGAAGAGCTGGGCGCAGATCAGGGAAGTTTGGCATCTAGGCTCAAGCAAGTCTACGATGAAATAGAAGCTACAGGGACTTACTCCCATACTTCGGACGAGCTGGCGCATGGCGCCCGGATGGCATGGCGCAACAGTAATCGCTGCATCGGTCGCCTGTTCTGGCATACGTTATCCGTATTCGATGCACGCCAAGTGACGACAGCGGACGGAATGGCCGAGGCCGTCATGCAGCATCTCCGTTATGCGACGAATGATGGGAAGGTTCGTCCTGCGATTACCGTATTCCCGCAGCTCCAGGCGGACAAGCCGGAGGATGCGCTGCGGATTTGGAACCATCAGCTAATTCGGTATGCTGGATATGAGCATGAGGATGGCTCGATCACTGGCGATCCGCATTCGGCCAGCTTTACGCGCATTTGCGAACAGCTAGGCTGGCGCGGCGCGGGGACGCCGTTTGACGTGCTGCCGCTGGTCATCGGAGCGGTAGGCCGGACGCCCACGATCTACGAGATTCCAAGCGAATTGGCGCTGGAAGTCCCTTTGTCCCATCCGACGGAAAACCGATTCGAGGAGCTTGGCCTTCGTTGGTACGCCGTACCTTTTATCTCGGATATGGTTATGGAGATCGGAGGCATTCGGTATGCCGCTGCTCCATTCAACGGCTGGTATATGGGAACCGAAATTGGGGCTCGCAATCTCGCGGATACGAGCCGATATAATCAATTGCGGCCTGTTGCTGAGTTGTTCGGTTACGATATGACGACGAACACGTCTTTATGGAAGGATCGGGCGCTAGTGGAGCTGAACGCTGCCGTTCTTCATTCATATAAGAAAGCTGGCGTCAGCATCGTCGATCATCACACGGCAGCGGAGCAATTTGGCCGGTTCGAGAAGCAGGAGCAGGCAGCCGGAAGAGGGATAACAGGACGCTGGTCGTGGCTCATACCGCCAATGTCGCCTTCGACAACGGCGATCTGGCATCGCGGCTTCGATCGCACAGAGCGCAGTCCATCGTTTGGCTATCAGGAAGTGCCTTATCAATCGATGCTTTAATGTGGAGGCGCAGCGTGATATCCTGTGGTCAACCTACATAGAGTAAGAGGAGTGTTTTACTATGGAAAAGCTGTTTTTCATCGAGATTGGCATGGGAGCCGACCTGCATGGGCAGGATGTAACGAAAGCTTCGATTCGCGCCGTGCAGAATGCGATTCATCATAATTCGATGCCAGGGCTTCGTTCGGTGCTGCCAGGCGGCAGCTTGGACCAGATGAAGGTGAATGTGAGACTCGCTGTTCCGTGCGACCGCGATAAGCTGGACATCGAACGCGTCAAGGCGGTTTTGCCTTATGGCGAGGTTACCGTTGAAGTCATTGAAGGCGGCATGCTGACGACAAGCGGCGTTGTTTTGCCGGACAAGCAGGATGTGAACGATCTGATTTATATCGTAAATGCAGCCGTTGAAGTTGGCTATTAAGTGAACTTCAAACGCTGCATTTGAATCGGTATTCCATTAGAAGGTATACTGGTGTTATATGGATGAGGGAGAGAATGAGATAGATGGTTTTAAAATTATCGATCGTCTTGTTGCTAATTGTACTTACAGCCTTCTTCGTTGCAGCTGAGTTCGCGCTGGTGAAGCTGCGTTCCAGCCGAGTGGAGCAAATGGTAGCAGAGGGCTTCAAAAATGCGCTGGCGGTTCGCAAGGTTACGTCGCATCTCGACGATTATTTATCGGCCTGCCAGCTCGGCATTACGATTACTGCACTGGGGCTTGGCTGGTTGGGCGAACCGACCGTCGAGCAGCTGCTGCATCCGCTGTTCCATGCGCTGCATGTTTCGGATAGCGTCAGCACGACCTTATCGTTTATTATCGCATTCGTCGCAGTTACGTATTTGCATGTCGTGCTGGGCGAGCTGGCGCCGAAGTCGATCGCCATTCAGCAGGCGGAGCGCATCAGCCAATTAACATCGCCTTTGCTAATCGGCTTCCACAAGGCCATGTATCCTTTTATTTGGGTGCTCAACGGCTCTGCTCGTCTGTTGATTCAGCTCTTAGGCTTTCGAAATGTTTCCGAGCATGAAGAGGCGCATTCGGAGGAAGAGATTCGGCATATTTTGTCCGAGAGCTATGAAAGCGGCAAAATCAACAAAACCGAATATGGCTATGTGAATCGGATTTTCCGTTTTGACGACCTGCTTGCGCGTGAAATTATGGTGCCGCGTACCGATATGATTTGCCTCTATGCGGACAGGTCCCGCGAGGAAAATCTGGAGATTATCAAGCGCGAGCAGTATACGCGGTTTCCGGTTGCGCTCGGCAGCAAAGACAACCTGATCGGATTCATGAATACGAAGCAGTTTTTCCTCGCATATGCCGATAATCCGAAATATGAGTTCAAAAAGCTGCTGCATCCGATCATGACCGTGCCCGAGGCGATGCCGATCAAAATTTTGCTCCGCAAGATGCAGACGGAAGGCGTTCATTTGGCGGCATTATTGGATGAGTACGGCGGTACGTCAGGCATTATTACGATCGAGGATATTCTTGAAGAGATCGTTGGCGAAATCCGTGACGAGTTCGATAAGGATGAGCAGAAGGAAATCCAGACCGTCCATTCCAACCGGTATGTCGTAGATGGCAAAGTGCTCATTCGGACGATTAACAAAATGCTGGGGACGGACTTGTCCAGCGAAGATGTCGATACGATCGGGGGCTGGATGTGGTCGAACAATCCGGAAATCGTCGTTGGAGACCGCATCGAGATCGAAGCCTATACGTTCAAGGTGCTGGAGCAGGAGAACAACCGGATTCGTAAAATCGAGATCGTGAAGCAGGAGGCGCCCCAGTCGCCGCAGCCTGTAAGCTAATTCAGCCTTTGAGCCTGACTGAAGCTCTGCCATGCAAAATTTTTTGCATGCCGCAGAGCTTTTTTATGGAGATAATCGTTAGGAATAAGGGACTTCTACAAGACAGAATTGTCCACTTCGGTGTAAAATGATGAAGTGTTATCGATGCTCGGATGGAAAACATTATTTGGCTGCCGCTTTATTGAAGGCGGAAGCAGGCAGGGGGATGTAGAATGGATGATTTAGTAAAAGCGGTCATAATGGGCATCGTGGAAGGGTTAACTGAGTTTTTGCCAATCTCCTCGACGGGTCATATGATCGTGACTGGAAAGTTGCTTGATTTTACGGGTGATCGCGCTAAGACGTTTGAGGTCGTCGTTCAATTGGGAGCGGTATTAGCAGTATTGATGCTTTACTGGAAACGATTTATGAATCTGCTCTCGTTTAACCTGAAGAAGCCGGGACTTAATATATTACATATTATTATCGGCATGTTTCCAGCAAGTGTACTCGGACTTGTCTTGCATGGTTTCATCAAGGATTACTTATTTGGTCCTAAGACAGTCGTTGTCAGTCTCATTGTCGGCGGTTTGTTGTTAATCGCAGCAGAGAAAATTCGGCGAAGGCCATCTGCCGAGACGCTGGACGATATCACATATCGACAAGCATTAGGTATTGGTTGCTTCCAGATTCTCTCGTTATGGCCAGGCTTCTCTCGTTCTGGCTCGACGATGGCGGGCGGCATGTTCTTCGGCGTTAAGAAGGAAGCTGCTGCTGAGTTTACGTTCCTGATGTCCGTTCCGATCATGCTTGGCGCTAGCGGCGTCGATCTGATCAAAAGCCGTGAATTCCTCGAGTGGAGCGACACGGGACTGTTCCTAACAGGCTTGTTGGCATCCTTCGTCGTTGCAATGATTGCCATTGTTACTTTCTTGAACCTGCTCAAGCGAATTAGCCTGACGTGGTTTGCTTATTATCGTTTCGTGCTTGCAGCAGTTGTATTCTTCGTTCTGTTGTAAGTGAATACTCGTTTATCCAGTGCACCCTTCGCGTACTACGCGAAGGGCTGTTTTTTATTGCTTTGACACGGGGACGACATGCTAGGCAACCTTTTCATGCACAGCTGCGTTAGTAGGTTAAACATGAAGGATAGAAGGGAATGTACATTATGCCGAAATCATTGCTGCGATGGAATGGCATCGCGATTTTGCTCGTATTGGGCGTAACCATGCTGTTATCGCCCATTTTGCTGCCGAGCCATGCGTATGCTTGCTCCTGTGCGGTCGCGCCATCCGTTGCGGATGAATACGCCAATCAGACAGCTGTATTCGCAGGCGAAGTGACGGCTATCAAGATTGATGATCAGAGCGCGGAAGTGAAATCTTCCATGGATCCGGTTGAGGTGACGTTTCAAGTGCAGCAGGTATGGAAAGGGGATGCTGTCGCAGAGCAAACGGTCGTGAAGACCGTTCGAGAAGGCGCAAGCTGCGGCTATCCCTTCCAAGAAGCACAAGCCTACTTGGTCTATGCGTCTGGCGAAGGGACGGAGTTTCAGGTAGGGCTGTGCAGCGGGACGAAACCTTTGGCTAGCGCAGGTACCGATATACAAGAACTGAATGGGCTAAAACAGCCTGAAAAGCCGATCGCATCGCCTACGAATTTGAAGTTGGACTCAGTAGCTCCTCAAAAAGAAACGAGTGAACCCGCACAGCGCTATTTTGAGCCAAGCGGATTATGGGTGACAGTTATCGTGCTCGCGGTCGGTGCTGTCACGTTCATCCTATGGCGTAATCGGCGCAGACGCGGAGAGTAGCACTAAGGATGCAAAGAGGGCATGCTAGAGGAGCTTCGCTCCTGCTAACATGCCCTCTTCCTTTCCATCCATTGCGATGCGCTATACAAGAAACATCGCAACAATGGTCGTCACGACCAAGCCGATCCCGACTGGCTTCAGGTTGCGCCTTGCAAGCTCGAAGGGGCTGACGCCGCATATTGCGGCGGCTGGAATTAGCGCCCAAGGCACGAGTGTGCCGCCACCGACCCAAATCGCTGCGATTTGGCCGAGCGATGTGAGCGTTGCAATGCCATGACCAAGCGCAGCACCGAATAGGTGAGCAATGGAGCCAGCAAGCGAGATACCGGAGAAGCCTGAACCGTCGAGCCCTGTAATCGCGCCAACGGAGGTAAGCGTTGCGGAAGCAACCGCGCCGTTCATCGGCGCCTGATTAGCAAGCGCAAGGCCGAGATCGTTCACGATTCCTTGTGAGCCTTGCGGCAGCAGGTCTCCGAATACGGCTGTGAAGCCAGAGTCGCCCAGATAGAAGAAGGCAGCGATCGGGATAACCGGTCCGAACACTTTGAAGCCGAATACGAAGCCGTCTATGAGATAGCTGGTCGTTTTCTCGAGCCCCGCACTGCGATGGGCGAACAGCGAGACCAGTACGAGGATAAGAATCGCGGTTCCGCCAACAAGTGCAGTTGCGTCGCCTCCTTGCAAATCGAGCATGAACATGGCAACGACGTCAGCCGCGAACAGAAGCGGGATGAGGATAGCGAAGATGCGCTGCATGAGAGCAGACATGGAAGCCGTTTCGCTGCTGTTGTCAGACGGCTCGGATTGGAGCGATGATGTGCCGCTGCCGGATGCTGTTGCAACTAAGCCATCCCTCCAGGTGCCGTTGCGCATATCTCGTCGCATGAACCAGAACGCAGCGATTGTCGTTACAACCCCCATTACAATGACGAGCGGGATGCTCGCTTCCATGACATCGGATACGGGTATGCCTGCCGCATCGGCCGTCAACTTCGGGGCGCCTTGAATGATATAGTCGCCCGATAAGGCGATGCCATGGCCGAACAGGTTCATCGCTATTGCCGCGCCTAATGCCGGCAGGCCTACACGAACGGCAACGGGCAAGAGCACCGCACCGATCAATGCAACTGCTGGCGATGGCCAGAAAAACCATGAAGTGACAAGCATAATGAGGCCAATGCCCCAATAGGCGAGCGTCGGCGAACGAAGAAACCGAGTGAACGGTGCGATCATTCGCTCGTTAATGCCCGTTACAATGAGCACGCGGCTCATCGCAACGATAATGGAGATGATGAGGATCGTCCCTAGCAGCTCTTTGATCGCATAGATGAAGCTGTTGAAAATGCCGCTGATGGAACCGCTTAAACTTTCAGTCGCAAGAAGACCAATGACGAATACGCCAGCGATACATACGAGCGTCGTGTCACGACGCATAAGCATAAAACCGATAATACCTACGATGAATGCCAAATAAACCCAGTGCAGCGGACTTAACTCCAATACCATCTCTTTACCCTCCCGTGTCATTACGGTGCTGTATCGTATGCAGCGCTCAATCTGGGCGTTCGCACCTTGACTATACAAATTCGAAACGTTTCTAAGGTTAGTATGCTGAGAGGAAGGATAGTAGGGAAGTATAGCGAATTTCAATAGGTTATATCATTTACCAAAATTTGAAATAGATAATATGAGGAGAACGGTCATGATACAGCATACGAAAGAGATTGTTATTGGTATTGACGGCGGCGGCACACATACGCGAGTAATGGCAGTTGACCTCGCCGGAAATGTTTTGTCATACATCGAGAATGGAGCATCTTCCATCTATAGCGATTTGAAAGCAAAGGATAATGTGCAGCAGGCCATTATAGAAGCAGTCCATCAGGCGGGAAGAACCATGAATGACGTGCAGGCGTTGACAGCAGGCATTGCTGGTTTCGACAAGGCGGATGATCTGGGATGGGTGCAGGCATTAACGACTATCGACGGATTAAATTGCCGGAAGCAGCACGTCAATGATGCAGTCGTAGCGCACAGCGGCGCTCTTTTGACGGAGCCAGGCATTATTGTCATTTCAGGTACGGGCTCTATTATTTTTGCGGTAACGGAGGAAGGTCAGCAGATTAGAAATTACGACCTTCATATTAGCTCAACGGGTTTGCGATCGCGCCATTCACCAGATCATGATGGGTGTGGAAATGCTCGCAATTTACTTCTCTAAAGCAGAGGTCAACGTTTCGTTGATAGGCAGCGTTCTTAACAGTGACTATTTCCAACAGCAGCTCACTTCCAAATTGTCAGAAGGGAAGAACAAGATGTATAAGCTCACTAAACCCGCATTCCCACCAGTAGCTGGCGCAGTGCTGCTTGCGTTAAAGCAACTAAACCTCCCGATCGAAGAGGAGCTTATGACTAACCTTAGTCAATATGATGTGATTTGTTGAGTCGATTGTTAATTGTAGTGCTCTCCTAGCAGTAATCGTGATTTAGAAGAGGAGAGGTAGAAGATGGACGAAGAGTCTAACATTGAACTGCAAATCGCGACGGATTCTTGTTTAGAACCCGTCGCGATTGTTTGATTTTAAAAGTGACTGATTAACTTCGTCCCTGGTATGGCTACTGACAATCTTGCGGACTTAAACTGCGAGCCATTCCAGGCCAATTGATTTTCGACATAGCCTAATGTATCGGAGTTAGTAGTTCCAATGATACGTTGGAAAGCAAGCAAATCATAACTCGTGCTTTTGGTGTTTGTAACGATGGGGTACAAGGCGCCTAAAGCGAGAACCTCGCCTTGGAGGGGCTGTTTAAGCTTTCCATTCGGATTGTAAAATTGCGATAAATAATCATGTCCTTTATTGCTTATATCGATTGTAAATAGCACATCAAGCTGCGGACTGCTTACGCTTACTTTGTAATCATTTTCATAATTAACTTTGAATTTATGGGCATTATTATATTTTTCAAAATTGAACAATTCATGAAGAACGTTGTTTTTGAAGGAGTAGATATAAAAGATACCGTAGCCGCCGCTGCCGCCGGAATCAATGCTAACTAGAATGTCGTTAACGTGATCCTTAGTGAAATCCCCAAGGAATAGCCGTGCGTTATACCCTGCATTGTTCGGAAGATTTACTGTGGTGGTTTTATGAGAACGGCCATCTTGTATAAGAAGTGTAATTTGATCAGCAAAGTTTCCATCGGTCGTATTCCCATATAAATAAACAGTGTCAACGATTCCGTCTCCATTCACATCTCCTTGCTTCCGATCCAGCAAAGCAATGCTTCTTGATTGTGTATAGTTGCCATACGTATCGTACGTAAAATCTTGATATTGTCGGTACAATTGATCCATCCCCTTTACATAGTCAAACACCCTGTATCTACACATATGTAGGTGATTAACTATAGGATTGTGTTGTTGCCTATGATGCCCATGAAAAAGAAATAAACGAAGTATGAGCCGTTTTTTATAAAGGAGAGGATACTGTTGCTGCGTGCAATAAATCTATTTGTTTTCGTGATGATAATGACGTCCATGACCTTGCTAATGGGATGCCAAGAAAAAAGCAGCCAAGATACTTTCTCTACAGTCGGGCAAAGTTTGTCCAAGAGCTTGAAACAATTTGACAATCAACCCGGCATACTTCTAACGGGGTTTGCCGCCGACCCTGATAAAAAATTGTTTAAGGTTGGCATTGATTATGACTTGAATAAAATAAGCAGCGATCAATTAAAGCAGCTCATCATCGATTATCTCAATGACGCTGCTTCCATGTCATCTTCGAACAATTGGGAAGAGCTGCTTAAGCCTTATCGATTGCAGTTTGAAAAACTAGGCGACGACGCAAACCTATTGCCTGTATTTGCTGAGAAAGAGATCGGGGCAGCTGAAATAAAATGGATGCCTGTGCTTTAACGGACCGAGGGGACCTTATTTGCTCACAGTTAACCATATTTGTAACCTAACGGACTGAGCAGCCGCTATTTGACCCATATACTTCTCGCATGGCTCCAAAATGGCCAAATAACGGCTATGGAGACCGTTACGTTGGCGAAGGGTGCATTTAGAGCGCAATAGCGACTGTGGAGTCCGTTACAAAATAAAAGGTGTCGCAAAAGCAGTTCTGCTTTCGCGACACCTTTTTGATTTTAGTTTATGCGAACCGCTTCATACAACTGCGGATCAAGCTTCGTCATGAACGACGTCCATTTCTGTCCAGGCGAGTAAAGGCGAAGCCGATGCATCGGACGCGTGCACGCCGTGTAGAATAGCTTGCGCTCGGATTCATGGCTATACGATTCCGATGAAGCGTCATAGATGAGCACGGCATCGAATTCGACGCCCTTGGCCAGATACGCTGGAATAACGAGCAAGCCATGCTCGAAAACAGGCGTTTGTTTCGTAACCAGCCGAAGCGGAGCCAGCTCATTCTTTAATGGCTGAAGGCGTTCATACGCAAGCTCTGCCTCTGCTGCTGATTTGGTGATCACAGCGATTGAGGTATAGCCTTCATCGAGCAGCGCCTTCATATCATTAACAAGCTGTTCGTCCCGTTGGTTCGAATCATTGCATTGGACTGCTACCGGTTTGCCGCCAGAGCGCTCGAACGGGATAATGCGATCACCGTCGGCCAGCATGGCGCGCGTGAAATCGACAATTTCCTTCGTTGAACGATAGCTGCGGGATAGATGCAGCCATGCGGTATCGTCCGGGCCATAGAGCTCCTCTAACGGCGAACCGCTATGCTCATGGAGATCGCTTGCTTGCGCGAACACGGCTTGGTTAAAGTCGCCGAGCACCGTCATGCGGGCACGCGGGAACAGTCGTTTGACGAACTCGAATTGGAAAGCCGAATAATCCTGCGCTTCATCCATGAGAACGTACCGAATGTTGCCGTTCATCTGGAAGCCTTCGATTAATTCCTTCAAATACAAGTAAGGCGTCGCATCCTCGCAAGCTAATTGCCCTTCATCAAGGAGCCGAGTCGTCCGTTCGCTCACCTGCGACCAAAAATCAGGCAGCTCGCCGCCTAGCAGCTCAGCCAAGATCGCGTTATCCTCGAACAGCTGGCGATACAAGGCTTTCGTGTCGACGAAACGGAGCGCTTTAATTTTTTTGTATATCGGTCTAAACGCTTCCCGAACAATTTGCTGACGGAGCAAATCCTCTTCCTGCTGGGCATCGTCGAATGCCGGATTTTTCGCTTGTTGACGTTTGTGTAATCGCGTATAAGCATCCTGATATTGCTCTTGATCAAGATAGTCGAGTTCATCCTTCACCCATTCCGCTTTGCGTTCTGCCCGTTCAAGCTGCCTGAGCTGGATAATAATCCATTCCTTCAGCTCGTCGATGCGATAGGAGAGGGAGGCCGAGGATTGGCTGTGATAGAACTGGGTCAGAATCGATTCGCGTGAGAGCAGCGTGCGCCCTCTGAATTTTATGCCGCGGAATTTCATGCGATCCTTCAGGAGCATATCGCGATAGCCGCGCATGACATGCAGGTATCGAGCAGACGCTTTGAACGTAATGCCGGCCATGCGGGCATCGTATTCCGGATCGTCATGCTGGGTCAGCATATATTCGATTTGATCGAATGGATCCTCTACCTCGAACGTTTGAGCGAGCCGACGATTAATATATTCCTGGAATGTCGTCTGCTGAATATTGTCTTCTCCGAGCTCAGGGAGTACAGTCGCGACATAACTATTGAACATCGGATTCGGCGAGAACAGGACCATTTGTTCAGCGGTTAGCCGCTCGCGATGCTTATAGAGCAGATAAGCGGCACGCTGCAGCGCTGCCGAGGTTTTGCCGCTGCCAGCCGCGCCTTGCACGACGAGCAGGCGACTGCTGTCGTTGCGAATGATACGGTTTTGCTCCTGCTGGATGGTCGCAACAATCGACTGCATCTGAGAGCCTGCGCCTTTGCCAAGCACCTCTTGAAGCAAATCGTCGCCAATCGTCATCCCGGTATCGAACATGGTCTTAATGACGGCGTCACGAATAACGAACTGCCGTTTCAGATCGATCTGTCCCGTAATATCGCCGCCTGGCGTAAGGAAGGAGGCTGGACCAGGCGGGAAATCGTAATACAAGCTGGCAATCGGTGTCCGCCAATCGTAGACCAAGAAGGTTTCGCCGTCATCCGCGATGAAGGAGGCGACGCCTATATATAGTTTCTCCGCAGCATTCGTGCCGGTTTCTTGAAAGTCGATTCGCCCGAAATACGGAGAGGGGAGAAGTCGTTTCATTCGTTTTAATTGATGCAGCATATGGCGATGGCTATGCTCACGCTCGGATAATACTTGAGCCTGCTGCTTCATGCTCATGAACGTTTCGAGAATATCGTCATCATTGCTTAGGTTGACCGTGACATCGTCCCAAAAGTGGGTGCGAAAATCGACGACCTCTGATTTAATTTCGCCAACTGCAGGCTCATACTCCGCGATGCGCTTGTGCAGCGCTTCTGTTACGCGAGCGACGCGCGCCTGCTCATTGTTCCATTCACTCGTCCATTCCGACATCTCGTTACCCCCATTGACAAGACTGTGGTTCTGATCTATAATATAGTATAGATCACTCTGTTTACACTCATTGACCTCAAATGTAAAGTCAGTTTTTCCATTCTACCATGGCTGCCTATACACCCGCAATACATCGATTGAATATTCGAAGCCGACAACAAGCGTTGTCGGCTTTTTTGCGCTTATTTTGATCGTTTATATCTCCGAGTGATTTACTGGCAATTAGATGCAATTGTCCAAAAGCGGTTCAAAAATGAAAATGAGCTGTGTTACAATCAAACCCAGCAGCGGGCCGACCACCGATACGCAACACAAGGAGGGGGAGCTCACAACATGAGAAACCGTATTTTTTCGAAATGGCTGCTCATAGCCGTTTGTTTTACACTTGCATTTACGATCGTCACGCCAGCTAACAAGGCGCATGCCGCGCTTCGATATGGTTACCAAAGTGTCGATGTACCCGATTTGCAATTTCGTTTGAAGGTGCTTGGCTATTTCAAGCCAGCACAAGTTACAACTTACTACGGTATGATGACCCAAGATGCCGTGGAGCGATTCCAGTCGGATTATGGATTGCCGGCTGATGGAGTCGCAGGTTCAAAAACGTGGTCGCTGCTGAAACGCGTATCGGTCAATAAAACGGAGCTCGATTTGCTCGCCCGCATCATTTATGCGGAAGCACGTGGGGAATCGTATAAAGGACAGGTCGCTGTAGGCGCCGTCGTCATGAACCGGCTTGCGTCGTCTTCATTCCCGAATACGATCAAAGGTATTATTCTTCAGCCTGGCGCATTCAGCGCGGTTGACGATGGCCAGTTCAATATGAGTCCGGATAGCGAAGCTTACCAAGCAGCGATAGATGCTGTTCGAGGCTGGGACCCGACGGGCAATGCGCTTTATTACTTTAATCCTGCTACGGCAACGTCCAAATGGATTTGGTCGCGTCCGCAAACCGTCCAAATCGGCCGTCATATTTTCGCCAAATAAGTTCAAAAAAGCTGGTGCTGTTACCGATTGTCGGTGGCGGCGCCAGCTTTTTTGATGTCAACCTTTGCGGATGATGCCGTTCGCCCCATGGATAATAAGCGGAATCGCTTGCTCGACGTAGGCTTCGGCCGTCATGACGCAGCTGCTGTTGTTCCAGCTGTACGCAGCGCCATAGATCGCCCAGCTGAGCATTGTTGAAGCGGTCATGACCTGATGCGCCTCTAATTGCGGGTATTTTGCCTGCATAATGTCAAAGAAGAGCTGCTGAAGCTTGATTTTGATTTGGGATTCGATAATAGGGCCTAATGATTTGTAGCTGCGTTGGCAAAAGATGTTCAGCTCGCTATGGTATTCACACAACGCCAGAAACACCTTCGTTATCGTTTCTTCATTTAACTCCGCTTGCTCAATTAGGTTGTTTGCAATGTTGTTCATAATATGCGCTGTAATTGTAGACTCTAGAATGTCGTACTTGTCCGTAAAGTGCGCGTAGAACGTGGCACGGTTCACTTTGGCTCGTTCGGTGATGTCACGTACTGTTATGTTGTCGAAATCTCGTTCGCGGATTAGCGATTCGAATGCGTCTTGAATCAGCTGGCGCGTGCGAATGACTCGCGGGTCCAGTTCATTTCGTATCGTTGGCATAGGGGGTGGCTCCTTAAGAAGAACAACACTTTTACGTTTATGTTGCGTAGGCAACATTTTAACGATATTGATGATTGTTTCGTTTTATTTTTTATTATACCTTATTAAAGCAACATTTTTGTTTAAAAAATATATCGGTTCATGGAAAAGGAGAGTTTTTAACATGGCAACTGTACTTATGATTAAAGCAAATGACCGTCCCGCAGAGCAAGCAGTCAGCGTACAACTGTATGATGCGTTTGTTCAATCCTATAAAGAAACGCATCCAGCAGATACGGTAGTCGAGCTCGACCTGTATGCAGAAAACCTGCCTTTCTACGGCAATGAGGCAATTACAGCCATGTTCAAATCGGCACAGGGCTTCGAACTTTCGGCAGAAGAGAAGCGCGCTGCTGACACGGTTAACAAATATCTGGATCAATTCATTGCTGCTGACAAAGTCGCAATCGCATTCCCGCTCTGGAACTTCACTGCTCCAGCGCCGCTTATCAACTATATCGGATATATTGCCCAAGCTGGCAAGACGTTCAAATATACTGCTGAAGGTCCTGTAGGGCTTCTCAATAACAAACCGGTTGTCCTGCTGAGCGCACGCGGCGGCGTCTACTCGGAAGGTCCGATGGTTGAGTTTGAAGCGGCAGTTCGTCCGGTTAAAGCAGCGCTGGGTCTGTTCGGCGCTCAAACGCAAGAAGTCATCATCGAAGGCCACAACCAATTCCGCGACCGTGCGGCTGACATCATTGCTGAAGGTCTGAAGAAAGCGGCAGACACGGCTGCAGCATTCTAATCCTTCTTATTCTATAGCATTCCAATTAAACCTTCAGTGCCGCAGATGATGCGGTGCTGAAGGTTTTTTGATTGCGGTGGAAACCCGGTAGGGCGCAATGGTATGATGGATAGGAGAAAATGTCGATTTTCAGATGATTGGGGATATGAGACAGATGAACGTGAACGTATTAGAAGCGGGAATGACCCACTCCGTAGAGGATGGCTACGTCGGATTCGTACGATTCGAAGTCGAGGGCCATGTTCGTAAATATGAGATGGCGCTGCAAAGCAAGAAGGGCAAAGACTGGGGCTACAGCCTTCTGTTCCTCGACGGCTCAGGTCCGGAGGAGCAAATCGAGCAGGTGGAAGAACAACTGGAGGAAGACGACGACCTCTACTTCCGTTTGATCGGCGTCGCTCGCGACGCGCTTCAGCCACAGCAGCCATAAGCGATCGCAGAAACTGGATGCAAGGAAGGTATGAATCAACAATGACGGAAATCAAACATTATTTTTTTGATATGGACGATACGATCTACGATCAATTGGAGCCATTCCGGCTTTCGCTTGTGAACGAAGGCATATGGGTGGATAAGGATCGGGCGGACTTCGAGGCGCTTTACAAAAGAGTTCGTTATCATAGCGACGAGCTGTGGGACGACTATTGCGCCGGGAAGCTAACGCTGGAGGCGACGCGCAGGCTGCGACTTCAGCTGGCGTTCGAAGAGCTGCAGACGCCGATAGACGATGCATACGCAGACGTGCTGCAAGCCGCATATGAGCGGGAACAGCGGTCCATTAAGCCTTATTCGGGCATTTTGCCGTTATTCCAAGCGCTCCGTGAAAAAGGCTGCGATATCGGCGTGATCACGAATGGGCCGGTCAAGCATCAAACGAACAAAATCAATGCGCTCGGCATTGAACCGCATGTGAACGACGGCTGGCTGTTCGTGTCTGATGCGGTCGGCATCGCCAAGCCGGACCCGCGTATTTTCCATGAGGTCAATCGCATGACGGGAACACTCCCCGAGAACTGCCTCTATATCGGGGACAACTGGCGCAACGATATCGTAGGCGCGTCGGATGCAGGCTGGCAATGCGTTTGGCTAAATACGCGCGGCAGAGGACCGGAATCGGAGCATCAGCCGGCTCATGAATGCGCGGATATTGAATCGTTGGCGCAGTGGATTCTTCAAGGCGCGCAGCCGGCAGCAGCACGGTAGGCGATTATTCATCTAAGGAGCAGCTCCATCCTTCGCAATGGAAGGACAGGCTGTTCTTTTTTTTGTTGCAGAATGCCTATTGCAAAAACTAATGCCATTCGTTTATACTAAAACTAATGTAATTAGTTAACGGAAAACGGGAGGTAATTATCATGAAAATGACACGCTTAGGGCAGCTTATCCAATTGGCATTTCTGCCGCGATTGTTCCCTGTAAACTGCTACTTGGTGGAGGAGGAGGACGAACTGACGTTAATTGACGCGGCAATGCCATTCAGCGCCAAGGGCATATTAGAAGCAGCAGCTCGGCTTGGTAAGCCGATCACTCGCATCGCGTTGACCCATGCGCACGGCGATCATATCGGCGCACTGGACGAATTAAAGCGGCAGCTGCCAAATGCTAAGGTCTATATTTCGGCGCGCGATGCCCGCTTGCTTCGAGGTGATCGGACGCTTGACGCAGCTGAGCCGCAGTCAGCTATTCGCGGCGGCGTGCCGAAGCCGAATGCGATCAAGACGCAGCCTGACGTTGAGCTGCAGGATGGCGATTTTGTCGGGTCTCTGCAGGTGATCGCGACGCCGGGCCATACGCCGGGCTCGATTGCTTTCCTCGATACGCGCAGCCGTGCCGTTATCGCAGGCGATGCTTTGCAAACAAGAGGAGGTCTTGCTGTATCGGGCAAAGTCCAGCTGTTGTTCCCGTTTCCGGCAATGGCGACGTGGAGCAAACCGAAGTCGGTGGAGAGCGCTCAGCGCATATTGGATGCGAACCCGACTTTACTAGCGGTAGGCCATGGTAAAATGGTGCAGCAGCCGGCACAAATGCTGGCCGAGGCGATTAAAGCAGCGGCACGCGCGTTACAATAAAGGAGGGTATGTCGATGTCACCACGAGTTGGACTTGATCTTCAGACGATTATTCGAGCTGCTGCCGAACTGGCAGATGAGGCGGGATTAGCTTCCGTCTCGCTTGCAACGTTAGCACAAAAGTTAAACGTCCGCTCGCCATCGCTCTATAATCATGTTGAGGGTTTGCCGGGCGTTCTCGAGCAGCTTACGCTGCAAGGCTTGCAGCAATTAGGGCAGAAGCTGGAGGCGGCGGGGGCCGAACTTAAAGGCGAAGAGGCCGTGTTTTCATTGGCTCAAGCCTATTCGGCATTCGCATTCGCTCACCCAGGATTATATGAAGCAACGCAAAAGCCGCAGCGGTTTAAAACGCAGGAGATCGAGCAAGCAGCCTCTCGGGTAGTTGAGCTTGTCTATGCAGTTATCAAAGAGCTGCTGCCGCCAACGGCGGATCATGCCACGATCATTCATGCGGTTCGGGGCTTCCGCAGCTTGCTTCACGGCTTCACCTCATTAGTGAATGAAGGCGGATTGGCGATGCCGATATCGCAAGACGACAGCTTTACCTTTATGATTCGTGCCTATATCGCAGGTATTCGACTAACGTAGAATAAGTAGGAGTTGAACGGATGTCCACCATCATGCGCATACGTAAGCCGATAACCGCTAATGACCCCTACATGCCAAGCAGAACGGCAAAGGAAGCCGGCTTGGATGAAGAAAAGCTGCTCGGCATGGCTTCGAAATTGCCTGAATGGGGGATGAAAAGCGTTGTCCTCGTACAGTCTGGCGCAATGGTGTGGGAATGGCATGATAAAGGAGAGGACCGGCCTTTGTCGCTCTATTCTTGCACCAAGAGCGTTCTGTCCATGCTGCTCGGAATCGCCATGGGGCAGGGTTTGCTCCAAGGAACTGACGAAAGGGTTGCCGATTGGCTGGAACCGTTTCGCCGTGCAGGAGTGGACGAGCGGTTCGCGGACATCACGCTTTCCCATTTATTAACGATGACCTCCGGCATCGATTGGCCGGATTTTGATAAGCCTTATCGCGCGATGCGGGCAAGCGAGGATTGGGTGCAGTTCGTGGCGCATCGCCCGATCCATCAGTTGCCGGGACGCGCGTTTTGCTACAATAGCGGCGGATCGCATCTGCTGTCGGCTATTTTGACCGAAGCGACGGGAGTAAGCGCCTTAAGCTACGCTGCTGAGCATTTGTTTGGGCCATTAGGCATACAGCGCGCCGCTTGGAGCTCGCAAGGCAGCGTCAATGAGGGAGGCACCGGCTTGCATATGTCCTCGCGCGACATGGCCAAGCTTGGGCTTCTTTATTTGCGCGACGGCAAATGGGGCAGCCAAACGATTGTGCCCGCTGAGTGGGTGCAAGCCTCGACACGAGCGCACCATAAGGCGCTCGTCCACTATGAGCCGCCGATTTATGGGCAATATGGCGACCATTGGTGGGTATCCGACGGCGATGAGCAAAGCGGCTCGTTTTACTTTGCATTTGGTTACGGCGGGCAGTATTTGATCGTTGCGCCATCGCTCGATGCCGTCGTTGTGATCCGAAAAGCGCCGACAGGCAGAAATCAGGCGATTCGCTCGCGCGAGCTGTTCCACCAGTGGATTGTGCCCATACTCGAAGCATCGAAGACATAAGCGCATCGAAAATGGACAACTTGCCGTTCCGGAACGCTACAGCTTACATATTCTGTTAGAGAGCATATCGCTCATAGAATGGGTAAGAGGTGATGAGAATGGCAGTAACCATTGATCCGGCTGCAAGAAACCTGATTATGGGCGGCGTTCGCTTCACGAAGGACGAGCTGGTTCACTATGTGCGCAAAGTAAATCCTTCGTTTAACGAGGCAATTGCGAGCGCTTTTGTAACGATAGGAGCTCGGTACGGCGTGCGCGGCGATGTCGCGTTTTGCCAATCGATCCATGAGACGAACTGGTTTCGATTCGGGGGAGACGTTAAGCCTGAGCAAAACAACTTCGCAGGGCTTGGCGCAACAGGCGGAGTTCCTGGACTTACGTTCAAAACAATTGAGGAAGGCGTGACGGCGCAAATCCAACATTTGTACGCGTACGCCTCTACGGCAGCGCTTCCGGCTGGCGAAACGATCGTAGATCCGCGGTTCACGCTTGTAAAGCGAGGCTCGGCATTGAATTGGGAAGACTTGGCTGGCAAATGGGCAGTGCCGGGGTACGATAAAAGCAAATACGCTTCGCTGGATGATGCATTGCAAGCTGGCGACACGTACGGCCAAAAAATCATTAAGCTGTTTCTTGGTTTAATCGAGATGGTTACGGCGTTAGGGCCGCTCGTCGTGCTGGATGCCGGACATGGCGGATCGGACCCAGGGGCGCAGGGCTACGGCATTGTGGAGAAAAATAAAGCGCTCAGCATCGCATTGAAGGTGCGCGATCAGCTGCTTGCGCGCTTCAAGGTGCGCGTAAATATGACACGGGACACGGACGTATTCATCCCGCTGCTGGAGCGTGCCTCGCTGGCGAACGATTGGAAAGCGGATTATTTCGTTTCCTTGCATCATAATGCCGCAGGAGGCAAGGGCTTCGAAAGCTATGTGTACAAAGGGACGCGAACAGGGGAATCGGGGAAAAAGCAGGATATTTTGCATGCTGCAATCATGGACTATTTAAGCACGGTCGGCGTAAACGATCGCGGAAGGAAGGAAGCCAACTTCGCGGTTGTTCGAGAAACGAAGATGCCAAGCATCCTGATTGAAAACTTGTTTGTCGACAATGCCTCTGACGCTACATTATTGAATAACGCAGCTGTCATTGATAAGCTGGCAGCAGCGATCGCGACGGGTATCGGACAAGCGATGAGCCTGACATCCGTTGCTGTAGTCGACCCGCCTAAGCCACCGGTCACGCCGCCAACGACAACACCGCCTGCTGCTGCTGAGTATCCGCAAGGGACGCCGCAGTGGAAGATCGATGCAGTGGAATGGCTGTATGAACAGGGACTGCTGACGGATGTGTCATGGAAAAAGAAAATCGATGAGCCGCTGCCGCTCTGGGCGGAGGCTGCTATCCTGCAGCGTTTGTACAATCTGCGCAATAGCTGAACGAGTGGAGCACAAGAAGACCTTCATTTTCCGAATTGGAAATGAAGGTCTTTTTGTTCGTTATTACTCCGCTTCATTATCCAAGCGAAACAGCTCCAACAGCCGAAAAATAAGGCTGAGCGCAATCGCGGCGACGGTTGCAAGCACCATTCCTTTGAGCTCGAAGCTGCCGAATTTCAGCGTTGTTCCGCTAATGCCTAAGACGAGAACGATCGTCGTGAGCGCGATATTGCGAGGCTTGCTGTAATCGACCTTCGTATCGACAAGCATGCGAATGCCGGCAGCAGCGATAACGCCGAACAGCATGAGCGATACGCCGCCAAGCACAGCATTCGGCACGGCGCCAATGAGGGCAGACAGCTTGCCTAAGAAGGCGAGCAGAATCGCAAGTACGGCAGCGCCGCCAATGACGAACACCGAATAGACGCGGGTTAAGGTCATGACGCCGATATTTTCGCCGTAGGTCGTGTTGGGGGTGGAACCGACAAAACCGGAAATGATCGTCGATATGCCATTGCCCAGCAGCGATCGATGCAAGCCGGGATCCTTGGTAAGATCACGTTCTACGATCTGCTCGGTGACGATCAGATGCCCAATATGCTCGGCGATGACGACGAATGCAGCAGGCAGCAGCGTCACGATTGCCGAACCGTTCCATTCTGGTGCTGTGAAGGTAGGCGCAGCGATGAATGAGGCTTGCGTTACATTCGTGAAATCAGGCAGACCAAGCGCCCAGGCAAGCAAATAGCCAACGACAAAACCGATCAGAATCGGAATGATTTTCATAAACCCTCGGAAGACGACTGAGCCCAGCATAATGATGAGCAGCGTCGTGATGGACACCGTAATCGTTTTGGGATCAGGCGACCAGTCAGGGCTGCCGTCTGAAATCCATCCGGCCATGCCGGCTGCGACAGGAATGAGCTCCAAGCCGATGATCGAGACGATCGCGCCCATCGCGGCGGGAGGAAATACGATGTCTAACCAGCCTGTCCCTGTCCAGCGAAGGAGCAATGCGAATAGGGTGAACAGCACGCCGACTGCGATGAAGCCGCCAAGCGCTTTCGGATAGTTTAAGCCGGGGTCGCCGCTTAAGACGACCATGACGGGTGATATAAAAGCGAAGCTGGAGCCTAAATAGGCCGGGATTTTTCCTTGGCATATGAACAGATACAGTAATGTGCCAACCCCGTTCATAAGCAGAATGGTGGATGGATCGACACCGAATAGCACCGGAACCAGAACAGTAGAGCCGAACATAGCGAACAGATGCTGAAGGCTGAGCGGGATGCTTTGCAATAGCGGAGGGCGTTCGTCGACCTTAATCATGCGCTGCATAGGAAGGCCTCCTTTTAGTTACAAGCATGCCCATAATGGAAATAATCATGATGATTTTAACGAGAATCGCGAAAATCAGCATCGACCATGCTGGAAATTGTTACTATAATGAAGAAATGATTGATGAGATTAATTATATAAGCGGCTAGAGGATAAAGGAGAGCAGGTTCATGTCAACCCTTAATGAAAACAAACAATACGGGCATGCGCAAACAATCGATGAAGTGCTCGAACAGCTGGATGAGATCATCGCGAAATCTATCGATAATGCGTCGCAGATCGGCTACTTCGCAGCGCTGTACCGGATGGTGACCGCACAAGTGAAAATAGGCATTGCGAATGGCCAATTCGAAAATGGTCCACGAATGGAGCAATTGGATGTTCGATTCGCGAATCGTTATTTGCAAGCGTATAGCGATTATTGCAATGGGAAGCCGTGCAGCGATTGCTGGCGTTTCGCATTCGAAGCAGCCGAGCAAAGCGGCGCCATCGTGATGCAGCATTTGTTAGTCGGCATGAATGCGCATATCAATTATGATCTTGGCATTGCAGCTGCGGAAACCTGTACGGCGGAACCGCTGGAGCATCTTCATCATGATTTTAATACGATTAATGACATTTTGGCGTCTTTAACCGATGAGGTGAAGCGCGATATCGATACGATATCCCCTTGGATTGGCTGGCTAGATCGGCTTGGCGGCCGAACAACGGATGTTATCATTCGATTTAGCATGGATAAGGCGCGCAGCTATGCATGGACTTTCGCCACAGAGGTATCCCATGTACAAGGAACTGCGCGTGAAGCTTTGCTTCGCAGTAAGGACGCATTCATTACAGAGCTGGCGCGAGAGGTGCTAAGGCCACCGGGCTGGCTGCTCCGTTCGGCGCTCTGGCTGATTCGGCTGCGTGAAAGCAAGGATGTGGCCGGGAACATCCGACTATTGAATGAGACGAAAGCCGCAGGCGTACAGGTACCGCCTATTCCGCCAGCGGGAGGTCCATTGTCCGTATAGAAGCATGGCAGCGTGCGGTTTGCGCATAATAGAGGAGGTATGCGTTTTTTTGCCCGCAGGAGGGTTGCATTCTACACGAAGTAATGTTACATTAATTAAGTAAGTTTCTTAATTGAAATGGAGGCGCTAACTAATATGACAAACACTTTCCTTTCTGCAGTGAAAAATCGCCGTTCGTATTATGGCATCAGCAACGAGCAAGTCATTTCCGAGCAACAAATTCAAGAGATTGTAGAGGAAGCTGTGAAGCATTCGCCATCCTCCTTCAATTCCCAGAGCGCACGCGTCGTCCTGTTGTTTAATGAACAATCCAATAAATTTTGGGATTTGACGACTGAGACGCTTCGCGGTATCGTCGGCGACGACGAGAAATTCCAAGCAACAGCTCAGAAGATGGCTAGCTTCCGCAGCGGCTCAGGCACGGTACTGTTCTTCGAGGACTCTGCTGTTGTAGAAGGCTTGCAAAAGCAGTTCCCGTCCTATGCGGACAATTTCCCGATCTGGTCGGGCCATTCCTCTGGCATGCTGCAATTCGTCGTATGGACGGCATTAGAGCAAGAAGGCCTCGGCGCTACGCTGCAGCATTACAATCCAATTGTAGATGCGGCTGTCGCGAAGGAATGGAACGTGCCTGAAAGCTGGAAGCTGGTTGCCCAAATGCCATTCGGCAAACCGACGGCGGAGCCAGGCGAGAAGCAGTTCCAACCGATCGAAGAGCGCGTTAAGGTGTTTAAATAATTTCGTGGCTATTTGAATAGAGATACTGGATAAAGATCCTGGCACTCCATCTTGGAGTGCCGGGATTTTTTGCTGTCAAAAAAATTTTTTTTGTAGAAAGTGAAACAACTAAAAGCTTCTAATCGTTAATAAGAATAAGACAGCGAGAACAACGCTAGCATATGATGAAGGAGCTAATTCCTATGAGAAAAATCGCAGTTAGTGTAGCGCTTATCGCGACTCTCATCTATTTGACCACGAGCGCCCATGCCCCTTCCCATGAAGCAAAGGCTCAACCTGCCGTCACGAATCCCGTGGATGCCGTGAAGCAGGAGACGGCTTATGTAGAACGAATGGACAAGCAGGATGGACAATGGAAGATGACGATTGATCCGATTGACTGGTACGAAGGGGACGCCGCAACGAAGATTTTCCGCGAACGCGAGCCCGATCCGGAAGTCACAGAACCGCCGGATGGTTATTATATTGTGAATGATGATCTTACCCAACAAACGATAACGCTGGCGGATAACGTCGCCGTGCTTATGCAAATATATGATCATGAGAACGCCGATGAAGGTGCAACGGTTGTACCTGATGAGCCGATTACGATTGAGAAATATAGCGAGCTCATTGGCTCAACGAAGGAAGATGGCATCCATATCAAGGATTTCCCTTATCATCTAACAATTGAGAATGGCAAGGTTGTGAAGATTGTTCAGCAGTATGTTCCTTAATGCGTAGGCAAATAAAATCGGGCTTCGCATGTGTCAAGTGACTGTATTTTTCGACTGATGAGGGTTATAATAGTCGGGTTAACGAACACATGAGGGAGCATGAAAGATGACAGAACCAGAAGAAAAGCCCGACCTTATTCCGACTAAAATTTACAAATGCAAAAATCCGGAATGCAAAGCATGGGTTCGTGAGGAGTTCGGTAGTGAAGGACAAAGTTGTCCGATGTGCAAGGGGCCAATGATGCGTAGCATGCGACATTTGCCGAAGGTGCAGAACAAAGTAAAACGCCAGCCTAAAAAGAAGGATCCATACGCATAAGCAGAGCGGAAGAAGCGACCCGAATCGGGTCGCTTCTCTTATTTTGCAAACTTGCGTGAATGTCTTCCTTCTGCGTATAGGCTATGCTATAGTTAATTTGAAATAGAGTTATCGATAACTCTAATAGAAAGCAATCTTTTATCTTTCATACCGAATACCTTCGAGAGGATCATGCTGCGATGAACAATACGACCTTAAGGTATAAGAAGCCTGCGCAAGAGTGGGTGGAAGCGTTTCCTATCGGGAATGGCAAGCTTGGCGCGATGGTATTTGGCCGGCCATTCGAGGAGCGTATCCAATTAAACGAAGAATCGGTTTGGCATGGCGGACCGCTGCAGCGGGACAATGTAGAAGCGCTTCCGAATTTGCCGGAAATTCGCCGGTTGTTGTTTGCTGGTCAGCCCGATGAAGCAGAGAAGCTGGCTTTTCAGACGATGATTTCGACACCAGAAGATCTTGGGCCCTATCAGACGCTGGGTGAGCTTGCGATACAATTTGATCGTGAGGATCAAGGCGAACCATCCGATTATGTGCGAGAGCTGGATCTTGCGACAGGCGTGGTGTCCGTTCATTACGAGGCAGGCGGTGTACGGTTCCGGCGGGATTCGTTCGCTAGCGGTCCGGATGGCGTCATTGTTTATCGGTTGTCTGCAGATCGGCAGCGCCGATTGTTCTTCACGTCAACGTTAAGTCGCGAGGAAGGAACAGTGTCGCCGCTTGGTTCGGACACGCTTGTGCTGCAGGGTCAATGCGGGCCAGAGGGCGTTCAGTACGCAGCGGTGCTTCGCATCGTTTGCGAAGGGGGCCGGCTTTCGGCTGAAGGCAATACGATTATGATTTCGGATGCGGATACCGCGACGATTTATATTGCGGCGGCGACGACTTTCCGCGAAGCTGATCTTCTAGCTGTGTCCGAGCAGAAGCTGAATGCGGCGATTGCCAAAGGCTTTGAGGAGGTACGCCGGTCGCATATTGCGGAGCATCGCGGTTTGTTTGATCGTGTGGCGCTTGAGCTGCGCAAAGCAGGCGATCACCCGGCGGAGCATGAATCGCTCCCCACAGACGAACGTCTGGCTCGTTTCCGGAATGGCGATCGAGAGTCGGGCTTGATCGAGCTGTTTTTCCATTTTGGACGTTATTTGCTGTTATCCAGTTCAAGGCGTGGAAGCCTGCCTGCCAACCTGCAAGGGATTTGGAACGATTCCATGACACCGCCGTGGGAATCGGACTTTCATACGAATATTAACATTCAAATGAATTATTGGCCGGCTGAGGTGACCAATCTTGCCGAGTGCCACGAGCCGCTATTTGACTATATTGATCAGCTTAGAGTGAACGGGCGCCGAACGGCGCAGGCGATGTATGGCGCGCGAGGCTTTTGCGTTCATCATACGAGCAACCTGTGGGCGGATGCGTCGATCACGTCGCGCTGGCTCCCAGCTATGTTTTGGCCGATGGGCGGCGCTTGGCTGACACTCCATATGTGGGAGCATTATTTGTACGGAGGCGACATTGCGTTTCTGCGTGATCGCGCATACCCGGCCATGCGAGAGTCTGCGTTGTTCTTCCTGGACTTCATGGTCCAAGATCCGCAAGGCAGATGGGTGACCGCGCCTTCCGTATCGCCAGAGAACAGCTATCGTCTGCCAAATGGCAACGAAGGCGCGTTATGTGCAGGTCCGTCGATGGATACGCAAATGATCCGAATGCTGTTCGAGGCTTGTCTAACCGCATTGGAATTGTTAGAGGAATCGGATGAGATTGCATCAGAGCTGCGCGAGCGCTTGGCCGGCATGCCGGAGCAAGGCATTGCGTCGAACGGAACGTTAATGGAGTGGGCGGACGAATATGAAGAGCCGGAGCCGGGGCATCGGCATATTTCGCATCTATTTGCGCTTCACCCTGCAGACCAGATTACGCTAGAAGGAACGCCTGCTTTAGCAGCAGCGGCTCGGAAGACGCTGGAGCGGCGGCTTTCCCACGGCGGCGGACACACAGGATGGAGCCGGGCCTGGATCATTCACTTCTGGGCACGTCTGCATGACGGGGAAGAAGCATATGCTAATCTAGCGGGACTGTTGGACAAATCGGTCCATCCGAATTTATTCGGCGACCATCCGCCATTCCAGATCGATGCGAATTTCGGCGGCACCTCTGCTGTGGCTGAAATGCTGCTGCAGTCCCACGCGGGGATTATCGAGCTGCTCCCGGCATTGCCAATGGCATGGCCTGATGGCCGCGTAGCGGGTTTGCGAGTGCGTGGCGGCGCTGAAACGGATATCGCTTGGTCAGAAGGGCAACTATCTTCAGCGGAATTGCGGGTAACCCGTGACGGCGCATTCCGTATTCGTACAGCCGCCAATTGGTCGATTCGCTGCAATGATTCTGTTGTATCACCTTCATCTGATGGCTCAATCGTACAAGTGAGTGTGCGAGCGGGGGATCGGATTACGATCCATGCTCACGAATTGAATATTAACCTTACGTAAACTGGAGGATAAGGAACAAAACGGCCGTTAAATCGGGCCGTTTTGTTCGTTTTTGAGCGATATGCTTCCATTCGCATAGCTTTCGGCAAGTTGAGATCGGCGAATGATTCCATTATAATCATTCGGACTATACTGTATACGGATCGATTGCCGAAGGGCTGGGGAGGGGATTAGCGTGTCTTTATTCCGAAAATATCGTAGCCAATATGGCCGATCGTTTTTGATTGCTGTCGTTTTTCTTATGTTTGAGGCACTTGCTGATCTGCTGCAGCCAGCTATTCTTGCCATTATTATTGATAAGGGCGTATTAGCCGGCGATATGCGGACTGTCTATTGGTGCGGAAGCTTGATGCTGCTTGTTACCGCATTGGGCGCGGTGAGCGCGCTGATCCGCAATTTGTTGTCGAGCCGCGTATCCCAGCGCTTCGGCGCGGAGCTGCGTGCGGACCTGTATGAGAAGATGCAGACGCTTCCGACGGATGAGCTCGATCGATTAGATCGGGCTTCGCTCATTACAAGGCTGACGAATGATGTTACGCAAATTCAAAATTTCGTCAACGGGCTTATGCGAATATTCGTGAAAGCGCCTTTACTGGGAATAGGGGCCGTCATTATGGCAGTACGCCTCAACCCGCCAATGTCCATCATCCTGATCGCTATCGTACCGATTGTCGCTTTCCTTATCGCAATGAATCTGAGGATCGGTTTCCCCCGTTTTGCACGGGTACAAGAAGCCTTAGATCGGATGAACGGCTATACGCGAGATTTTTTATCCGGCATCCGAGTCGTCAAAGCGTTCAATCGATATGAGGATGAAGCTGTAAAGTTTGAGCATTCGAACGAATCGTATCGGCAGGCGAGTGAACAGGCGCTGCGCGGGATGGCGATTTTCAATCCGCTGATCGCATTGACTGTGAATATCGGGATTGTGATGATTTTGTGGGTTGGCGGCTTGCGGATCGATCACGGCCACATGCAAGCGGGACAAGTTGTAGCGTTTATCAATTATATGCAGCAAATTTTATTCTCCTTAATGACGATCTCAATGGTATTCAATACGTTCGTACGGGCCAAAACGTCCGCAGGCCGAATAACGGAAGTGTTGGCGAAACCAAGTCGTCCAACTGGAGCAATCCTACCAGCTAGCGGCGAGCATTCAGCGCAGGCGGGCAAGCCTTGCATTCAATTCGATCATGTGACGTTTTCCTACGAGGGTGCAGCGGGAGAACCGGTGCTTCACGATTTAACGTTTACCATCGAACGCGGTGAGACTGTCGGCATTATCGGTTCGACGGGCTCAGGCAAAAGCACATTAGTTCACTTGATTCCGCGCTTCTATGATCCAACGAATGGCTCGGTGTTCGTGCATGGAAACGATACGAAGCAGGTTGATCCGGCTTCGCTGCGCAGCCGAATGGCAATCGTGCCGCAGCAAACGGTCTTGTTTACGGGCACGATCAAGGACAATATTCGTTGGGGGAACGAGGCGGCGACGCCGGAACAAATCGAAGAAGCGGCATCGGTGGCAGCAGCGCATGATTTTATCGCGGCATCGCCTCTGGGATACGACACGATCGTTGGTCAAGGCGGCGTAAATTTCTCCGGCGGGCAGAAGCAGCGTTTGTCGATTGCGAGGGCGCTGGTACGCCAGCCGGATATATTGATTTTGGACGACTGCACGAGCGCGCTCGATGTCGTAATCGAAGCGAAGATTAAAGCCGCTTTGAAAAAGGGCGCGGGTAAGGTGACCTGCCTGCTGATCGCGCAGCGAATGAGCTCGGTGATGGACGCAGACCGTATCATCGTCATGGACGATGGGCGGATAGCGGGAATTGGCAAGCATGAGGAGCTGCTGCTCAATTGCAAGGTTTACCAAGAAATTTACCGCTCGCAATGGGGGAAGGAGAACGATCAGCATGCCGCAGCAGCACAATGCTAACGTGAAGGCAAAGCGGCCGGACATTCAAGTGCCTGTAGGGCCTAGGCCAGGAGGAGGCGGTTTTGCGAGCCGCCACCGTGGACCGGGCTCCAAGCCGAAGCATTTGTTCGGCGCGGTGAAGCGATTATGGGGCTTTATTGGGACAGAACGCCGGCGGCTCAACGTCATTTTTGGACTAGTCATCGTCTCTGCGGGCATTGGGCTTGTCGCGCCTTATTGGATCGGGCAAGCGGTGGATGCGATGGAGGGCGGAAAGGATAACGTTTCCTTCTCGCTGCTTCGTATCGTGCTCCTGTCCCTTCTTGTGGCCTACCTAGCAGACGCAGTAATCGGATTTATGCAAGGCCGCTGGATGGCGGGGATCGCTCAGCGAATCGTTCTTCGCCTTCGGCGCGAATTGTATCGAAAGCTGCAGAAGCTGCCTCTCCGTTATTTCGACAGCCGTCGCCATGGCGATGTGATGAGCAGGCTTTCGAACGATATCGACAACGTCAGCAACACGATTTCGCAATCCACGGTTCAGCTGATGTCTGGCGTATTGAGCATTATCGGTGCGTTAGCTATGATGCTTGTGCTAAGCCCCATCCTTACTGCGGCAAGCTTAATTACGGTTCCGCTCGTTTATGGATTGACACGTATGATTGCAAGAAGAACGAGCGAGCTGTTTAAGGCGCAGCAGGCTCAGCTGGGGGCATTGAACGGCCATATTGAAGAAACGATAACAGGCGTACAGGTCGTTCAAGCGTTTAATCAAGAGCAGCGGGCCATTCAAGAATTTAATGACATAAATAATAAACTTCGTGAAATAAGTACAAATGCGCAGGTTTGGTCCGGTTTGCTCATGCCGTTACTTAGCGTCATTAATAATGTCGGATTCGCAGCAGTTGCGATCGTTGGTGGCATCTTGGGCGTTAAAGGGCACATATCCGTCGGGGTCATTGCAAGCTTCTTGACCTATTCCCGCCAATTCGTCCGGCCCTTGAACGACTTGGCAGCCACGTACAATACGCTGCAATCAGGCATTGCTGGCGCGGAACGCGTGTTTGAAGCGCTCGATGAAGAGGAGGAGACGCCGGATGCAGCTACCGCTATTCCAATGATCGACCCTCAGGGGAGAATTGAGTTCCATAACGTTAGTTTTGGGTATAAGCCTGATGAGCTGATTTTGAAGCAGCTAAGCTTTGTTTCCGAGGCAGGCACCTCTACGGCGATCATTGGCCCAACGGGCGCGGGGAAGACGACGATTATTCAGTTGCTGACGAGGTTCTACGAGCCAACCGAAGGTATGATCACGATAGACGGCAAGCCGCTCACAGCCTATACGCGCGATAGCCTGCGCCGAAGCTTCGGCGTTGTTCTTCAGGACACGTACTTATTTTCGGGAACGATCCGCGACAATCTCAAGTACGGGAAGCCAGATGCGATGGATGACGAAATTGTACAAGCAGCGAAGCTAGCGAATGCCGATACGTTCATCCAAAAGCTGCCGAACCGATACGAAACCGTACTGACGGAAAATGGCGGGAGCTTGAGCCAAGGTCAGCGTCAGCTGCTTGCGATTGCGCGTGCAATGCTGGCGAAGCCGAGCATGCTTATTTTGGATGAGGCGACCAGCAGTATCGATACAAGGACAGAGCTGCATATACAGGAAGCATTGGCGAAGCTGATGCAAGGCCGGACCAGCTTTATAATCGCCCATCGGCTGAATACGATTCGAGATGCGGATTCCATTATGGTGATCGGCCAAGGAAACATCGTCGAACGGGGAAGCCACGATGAGCTCATGGCGGCGCAAGGGGTTTATTATGAAATGATGGCGAGCGTACCGGTCGCGACGCCAATGAAACGGCCTGATGTCGTTTATGACGTGCAGGATAACAAGGTCAAATAGCGAATGTCAGCATAAAAAATGCATGCGGTGGAGGCATTAATATGGACATGTTCGATATCGACTGATTCGAGCAGCTTCGATCGCTTAGCATTGACAACAAACAAGCCTGTTGGCACTGAGCCAAAGGCTTGTTTTTCGTTATTCTAATATCCCGCTGTTGAGGATCTTAATTTTTACTACCGGCTTAATCTTGAGCTTGGGATACTGCTCCCGCCAGCTTATTCGTTGGTACAATTTTGGATGGAAAGCCGCTACCTCATGCCCGAGCTGCAAGTAATCACAATTAACCTTTTGCAAAGTGGCGATGACGCCGGATGCCTTTGCGGTAATATCTGCACCGATTTCCGCTTCCAGCTTTGCGAGTTGGCTCGCGCGATTGTGGATTTCCAATCCTTCTTCGACGAATTTGACTTCCAGTTTTAAAGTAATGTCGATCTCGCGGAGCCCGTTGGCATCATGGATAATATCGTAATCCCTTCTAGCTTTCTGGACGAGAATCGAATAGTTATTCGCTGCGGCCTTTCCGATAAACAGCTGCATTTTCCCCGGCGCCCCGTCCATCAGATTGGCAAGCAGCGTTTCATCGTCATTGAGATTGACGCCAGTATACTTTCCATCTCTAAACAAGGCGGCGCCTGCAAGACGCACACTGTTTTCATGAGGCTCAAATCGGTTGAGCGCAAAGTCGTTTATAAACTCGGTTCCCCCTAGCAGGTAATGCAGCATTTTTTGGGATGGGATATTTCCACGCTTCTTCTCATCATCGATCAAGCTGACCAGATAATTGGAGATGGTCTGTTCTCTTATTTTCTTCCTGGCCAGCAGTTCCGATAGATCGCCGTCGTACACCGCCAAATAAGCGTACAAGGGATTTGATAAAAATTGACTGGTGACATTCAAGTGGTTTAATGGTTGGTCCTTGGCGAATTTCGCACTGATGAGATACAGCCTCGTCTCCAGCACGGAAAGAACGCCAGGCATTTTCTTGTTTATTTTAGCAACGGAGTCGTACAGGTTTGAGCCAGTCGAATGAAGATATAAGTTGGATGGATCTCCTCCTCCCTGATGGGCATTCCGAAGCGAGGAAACCACGTAATGGACATCGAGTTGATTGCTGTCTCCTTCATAATCGATCCCGACGACATCAACAAAAAGCAGCTTCTTCAGCTGAAGCTGATCCCAACACCCAGTCAGCAGCAGACAAATGATTAATGCGGCAATTATTCTCTTCATGTCCCGCTCCTTGCCAAACCGCGAATCCCGGAAATCATGAGCAGGACGATAGGCAGAACGACCACTATAATTACGGAGGCTTGATCCTGAATCGAAGCAAAATGTAAAATGTCGGAACGCTTCGTGACGAAGAAGCTCCCTATGAAACCAAGTCCTACAATCGTCCACACCCATCTATGCTGCTTGCCCAAGCCCTGACTACGCAGATGCAGGAACGCATTGGCTGCAAGAAAGTAATAGACGTAGATCGTTGTCGAAATAATGCTTGCATAGTAGATGAGGAATAAGATGTCGATGCTTTGCAAGACTTCTACCCTATAGTTCTTTAATATAAATACGATCGGCTCCGGAATCATGTTGAGCTGTCCCAAGCCAAACTTCATCGTGCAGATCAGACAGACGGCAACATAGAACACGATCGTGAAACCATTCGCCAGCGTCATCGCAAGCAATAGATTCTTTTTGCTCTTCGTTTTAACGTAGGGGTAGGCGTATAGGAGCAGTTCATAGCCAACATAAGAGCTGAAAGCGGGATATATGCCTTTGATAACCGGAGACCAGCCGCTAGGCAAGATCGGCAGCAGATTTTTCGCGTCCAGTCCGTAAATTCCGCTGAAAATGATCAGCAAAAAACTGATGTAAACGAAGAACATGAACGATTGCGATAAAAACGCAAGCCTCTTCAGCGTTGACGTTGCAGCATAGCCGCACACGATCAGAAGCATAAGAATGATTACCCAAGTTGGCGTAAGCACAAATATCCATCTTTTCAAGATGTCGGTATACAGCAAAATTAACACAAGACCGGAAATGGCGTAATAGCATCCATATAACAAAATGACGCCCGCGCCAATCGGCTTGCCAACAATAAGCGGGAGATAGCCATAAATATTCCGAAGCGGATATCGGCTGCCGAGCCACCAAATCAGCAAGATGCCTACTTGTGCAGCCAATCCGCTAAGCAACACAGCCAGCCAAGTGTCATGGCCAGCAATTTCCGCCTCCGTATGCGGAAGCGACAGTACCTCCGTACCCAGCTGTGTCATGATGACGAGCGATATCAACTGTCTCCCGGTGATGGTTTCTTCCTTCCTCAACGTTTCCAGCTCCTTGGATTCCGTAATCGAGTATGGTTGCTTGGCGCCGTTTCTCCCGGTCGCTTGCGCATGCTCCAGATCGGTGCGCGAAACAACGTATCCTTCGCATCATTCAAGGAGAAGGGCGGCGAATAGTAAGGGATTCCCATCGTGTTCATTTGGCACAAATGGATACAAATCACCATGAAGAAGAAGACGAGTCCCAGCAGGCCGAACAACGAAGACAGGATAAGCGCCGGATAGCTAAGCAGGCGAACAGCGCTGCTCATCTCGTACGATGGCATGATAAAGGAGGCCAGCCCCGTTAGAGCCGCGACGATTACCATGGTGTTGGATACCAAATTAGACTGGACTACTACCGTTCCGATGACAATGCCGCCGACTACGCCGATTGTTTGGCCGATTGGGCTTGCCAGCCGGATCGTCGCTTCCCTTAAAATCTCAAGCATGAGGATCATTGAAAGCGCCTCGAAGACAGGAGGGAACGTGACGTTTGTAACCGAGCTTTGCAAGGTATTGACGAAATTAATTGGCAGCAGCTGCGGATTAAACGCATTGACCGATACATAAAAAGCAGGCAGACCAATCGTAATAAAAAAGCAGCAAATACGTAAAAATCGAAATGCCGTGCCTAAAAACCAGCTTGAATGGTAATCATCCGGGCTTTGAAAAAATGACCAGAACGTTACCGGCAGGATAATCGCATCCGGTGAACCAGCAGTACTGATGACGGCTTTACCCTCCATCAAATAGGAGCGGGCACGATCGGGTCGTTCAGTAAAGAGCAATTGAGGAAACAAGCTATATTTTTTCTCCCGAATCAGCTCGTCAATAAATCCAGGCGCTTCGACATAATCAATGTCAATGCTGCTGAGCCTCTTGTGCAGTTCTTCAATAATTGCCATATTCGCGATCGACTTGATGTACATGACAGCTACCTTCGTTTGGGAAAGCCGACCGATGGTATACGTTCTGACGATAAAATCCTTGGAGCTGATCAGCTTGCGCATCAGGTTAAGATTCGTATCCAAATTTTCAATAAAAGCTTCGTTCGGCCCTCGCAACACTCGCTCATTGGTTGGGATATTAATCGAGCGTTCTTTCTTTAAATCCACCCCGAGCAAGTAAAGTTTGTTTTCCCCTTTGCGCAGCAGGATAGCTTTGCCGAACATGATTGCTTGTCCTGCATCCTCTAATCGATCGGTTTCGGTATAGTCCAGAATAGAAACAACATCCTGAATGGCGTCGTTCGGACGGAGAAGCAGCGGCTGCAATATATATTCTTGCACGAGGGAGTAGTCAATCAACGTATCGAAATAAAACAGCCGAATCTCCGCGCCCCCGATCATAAGGGATTTGGCTATGTAGTCGCTCTGTTCAGAAAAAAGCTCGTTAAAATACTGCTCTGTCGCTTCAATAGATAGGCATGCCTTCATTCATTTCCCCTCCTGCTAGACCGATTTCCTTACTTTAACCTTTGAAATTCATAAATATGTAAAGAAAAAACAGCGGTGACAAGGACGCCATTGCAGGTCCTGGTACACCGCTGTTTCTTGTTTTTTTAGCTTCTATAATCGGATTGCATTAAACGCTTGGCATCGGAGTAGGCGTTGGCTTCGCATAGCCGGTTTTGTATTCGGCGTCAATCGTTGTGCGAATTTCTTTGACGGTTTTGCCTTCCTGCTTCATGAGTGCAGCCTTGAGCGCGATTTCCATGCATACGCCGCAGCGCGTGCCGTGGTCGTCCCAGACGACAGAGCCATCCGCTTTGATCTCGGAAATGAAGCAATTCAGGTTGCTCTTATGCCCGGCGCTTTCGCCACAGCCGCAGTAGCAAGGAATCCAACCAAGCAGATCAGTTATCGTAGATGCCGCTTTATAGGCGAGATAGATCTCGTTCGCTTGGGCGGTCAAGAAGGAAGGCAGCTCTTGTAAGGAAGCGGTTGTCTCCTGCAAGTCACCGTTAGCAGCGTGTGAGCGGTGGTCGTGGGCAGCTTCGGCTGCCGCAGGTTGTTTGGCAGCAGGCGGGCCGCTGCTGCAGCCAGCGAGCAGGGAGCAGCAAATCGCGCCAGCGAGGACGATCGATTTGGCTGATTTGGTCATAGGCAGCTTATCCATATCGTAAGATCACTTCCTTCACAATCGAGAATGGTGCACGCTTATTCGGAGCTAAGCATGTCGGTAAGGAGAGGGATGATCTCATTTATCCAAGCGCCTTCCGGATCTGCCCATAGCGTATCCCATCCAAGCGTCGCCGCTTGGGCAAGGTTTGCCCGCGAGTCGTCTACGAACAGAATAGGGCCGCGTGCGGCGGCTTGGGATGCGGCAATTTCATAGATCGGCAGATTCGGCTTAAAGCTGCCCGCAGCGCTGGAAACGGTTAAGCTTGTGAGCCATTGCGTGACTTCGGCCAGCTTTGGAGCCAGCCATTCCTCGCGATGGTTGCTGAGGATATGAATATCGGCAATGCGGCTCCATGCTTGCAGCTGTTCAATCGCAGGCAAGGGCACAAGATGCTTCAGCAGCATTTGACGGCCATCAGCGGCTGTTAACGCTGGCGCATGCTGGGCTGCCCACTGCCAAAATTGCGTCTCAGTAGCTGCGCCTGACCATAGGTCGTCGCGGATTTCTTGCTTATAGCTTGTCCGAAACGTTTCGTAGGGGACCAGAGTGGTCTCTGCTAGCTCCGTCCAGAATCCTGGCGTCAGGTTTGATAATAATACGCCGCCAACATCAAGAATAAGCTGCGGCTTGGGATGATTCGTTTCGGTCATGCGAGGCCTCCAACTGCGATTCATTGCGTTTAGTCGGCAATTATCATATCACGGCGCTCTGTAACTGAGAAGGTTTCTGCGGATTAAATTCAATTATAGGTTTGTTTTTGGAGGGAAAGACCTTATATAATCAGTAATGACATTGTTATATTCCAGTACCGTTTAGGAGGATCTATCTAATCATGACACAATCCAATGATCGCAAGCTTCTCGTATTCGCCGGCTCCTATGCCGAATCATCCGCAAGCGGCGTCTATGTGTATCAATTCGACGAGCAGCAGGAGCAGCTGACGCTGATCAATGCATATGGCGGTTTGCAAAATCCGACATTCCTGAATATCGATGCAGCGAACAAACGGCTCTATGCGATAACGGAAGGGAAGTCGGCAGAAGGCGCCAAAACAGGCGAGGCAGCAGCATTTTCCATTCATCCGGAAGAAGGCACGCTTCAGTTTCTGAATCGTGGTCTAACCGTTAACGGTCCTACCTGCCACATCCAACGCGATCCGGGCAGCGACTACTTGATCGTTACGAGTTATCATGGCGGTACGGTCGGACTGACGGCGCTGACATCGGATGGCCAAATCGGCAGCCAACTGGATACGCAGCAGCATGAGGGACGCGGTCAGCATCCTGAGCGCCAAGACCGTCCTCATCCGCATTCGTCGATGTTCAGCCCAGACGGACGTTTCGTGTACGTACAGGATTTGGGTCTGGACCGGATTAAGAAATATACGATCGACCGTGCGGCTAACCAATTGGCGCTGCAAAGCGAGATCCAGTTGCACCCAGGCGCTGGACCGCGCCATTTGGCTTTCCATCCAACGGCGCCTTGCGCGTACGTTATCAACGAGGTGGATTCGACAGTAACGGTTCTTGCATACGAGCAGGCATCCGGCGACCTGACGCCGATCCAGACGATTTCGACGCTGCCTCCAGAAGGCTTCGACGGCGAGAATACGACAGCGGAAATTACGGTTTCTCCTGATGGACGTTTCGTATATGGATCGAATCGCGGCCATGATAGCGTGGTGGTTTATGCCGTCGATGAAGCGACAGGCAAATTATCCGTTGTTGAGATTGTATCGGTCGAAGGCGGCCACCCGCGCCATTTCGCTTTGACGCCGAACGGCTCGCATCTTATCGCGGCGAATCGCGACACGAACAATTTGGTTATTTTCCGCATCAACCGCGATAACGGACGCATCACGTTTACGGGCAACAGCGCAACGGTGTCCAAGCCGGTATTCGTTCAACCGGTTGCATTCTAATCCACGCATAAACGACAAAAGGGGTTGAGCGGCGCTTCTGCGCCTGCTCAACCCTTCTTTATCATCGTGCCTGGAATTACTTCGCGCGCTTGAAGCCTTCTTCGGTCAAATATTCCACCGATTCCTCCAACGTCTCGAATGCGCAATCCAGCGCATCGAGCGCCCAAATGTACCAAAGATCAGCGTCATCCTCATACCGGAGCAGCAGCACATTGCCTTGCTTGTCTTTCCAAACCTGATCCTCTGCTTGGGGGGCAGATTGTCCCGGTTGATTGTTGGATTCTTCCTCTGCGGGCTCGCCCGAGCCTGTCATCGATTCAATTGAACGCTCCAACAGGTTGCGCAGCGTCTGCTCATCTAAGTCTCGAATGTTTACGAGCCCCTTGGCATCCTTCGCTACATCCGCAAGCAGACCGGCGTAGACATAACCATTGCCATTAGGATGCAGGTGATAAACGACATTCTTGCGTTCGACGGCACTTTCCTCATATTGAAAATTAATGCGTCCGAGTGAGACGTCCTTGCGTTCTAGCTGGGGAAACGATTGTATAATCTCAAGCTTCTGTTCGAACGTTAGCATCCATAATCCTCCGCCAATCGGTTTTAGAATTGCGAGTCATTATAGCATAGGCAGCATGGTTTCGTCCAAAAAATCAGTTGCATAGGCATGCAGGTCGAAATATGCTAGACGCATAAGGTTAATTTGCTACGACTCGTAGAATAGGATGGAACCCGATGTTATATTATATGTTTGCCCTAATGACAGGATCTATGATTGCCCTGCTGCATGACTGGCGAAGCGCATCGAATCGGTGGGCAGCTTGTTTTCTGTTTTTCGCAGCGATTGGAGGCAGTACAGATCTCTTGGAGCAGTCTGTTAACGGAAGGCTTGCCGACTGGGCCGATTTTCTTAACCAAACGGTAACCCCGTATGCGCTGCTCGTGTTTTGCCTTGTATTTACGGGACAGCTTGAACGGATGCGTGCGTTTCGCCAAGCAATCACGCAGCTGGCTTTGTTGGCGCCAGTGGGTGTAATGGCCATCATTACGCCGTTTTCGCCGGAGCTTCGGCTTAACTACTGGGTAATGCTGACCTGGACTTCGCCCTATTATTTGGGGGCATGCTGGCTGCTGCTCCTGGCCTATAGGCGAGAACGAGAGCCGGCGCGCAGGCGAACGATGTTTATTACCGTACTGGTGATGGTGCCTACAGTTCTTGCTGTGACGCTGTTTATTGTGCTGGGCCGTGCGTTATATCCGCAATTCGATTACTTTCAATATGTAGCCGTATTTTTCGCTTATTCACTCGTCGTTGCGCTCCCTGGGGTGTTTTTCTATGGGGTAATAGGCGTGAAGCTGCGTTTTGAGCGGGATTCCATGGCATCGACGATGCAGGCGGTTGGCTCAGGTGCTGCGCTGCTGCAGCATACGGTAAAGAACGAAATCGGCAAAATCGCAATGGGCACCGAAAATTTGAAGTCGCTCATGGATGCAGACAGTAAGGAAGCCGTGGAACAATTGGCAATCATCGAGCGGGCAGCGGAGCAAATGATCGCGATGACGGAACGATTGCATGAGCGTATGCGCGTCATCACGCTCGTCCAGCAGCCGTGCCGATGGGACACGCTGCTGGATGCACTGCTTGCCGGACATCGCATGCAGTGCGAAGCGCTTGGTATTCAGCTTCATGTGCGGTATGCGACTCGCCCGGTCGTCGTGTGCGACCCGGTCCATCTGCGCGAAGCGATAAGCAATATACTGGCAAATGCGATGGAAGCAATGCCTGCTGGCGGACAATTGACGATTACGGTCGAAGCGAAGCGCCGATATGTGCGATTATCGGTTCGCGATACGGGCAAAGGCATTCCGCTGGACGAGCAGCGGCATGTTTTTGAGCCATTTTACAGCACCAAGAAACGCACTAGCAATTACGGACTTGGATTATCTTACGTCTATATGTTCATGCAGCGAAGCGGCGGATCGGTCGAGCTGTACAGCCGTATTGGTGAAGGAACGATCATTACGCTACAATTTCCGCGCACATCGCTTGTGCAGGTGTAGATAGAATCGAATGGGGGAGCAACAAGATGGGAGTAGTCGAAACCACGAATCCGATTAAAATCTTAATTGTCGAGGACGACCCGGACTGGGTGCGTTCGATCACGACGTTTCTTCATTTGCAGCCGGATATGCTCGTGGTCGGTGCTGCATTGAGCGGGGAAGAAGCCGTTCGATTAGCGGCGAGCTTGTCCTATGACATTGCCCTGATCGATTTTCATTTGTCCGAAGAAGGGCTTAACGGAGTACAAACGGCGCTCGAGCTTAACGAGCTGAAGCCTGCGAGGTTTATTATGCTAACCTCTGAACGGGATGAACGACGGATGACGGATGCGTTTACAGCGGGGGCATACGAATATTTGGACAAGGCGAGATTTCGCGAGCTGGCGCAGACGATCCGCAGCGTCCATCATCATCCGGAAGCGATGGATGCGCTGCATAAGGAGCTCAAACGGCTGAAGCGCGAAGAGCAGCTGAGCAGCCTGACACCGGCGGAGCGAGAAATTTTCGAGCGGATCGAGCAGGGCCAGACGCATGCGGAGATGGAGAAGCAGCTGGTCAAAGCAGAAAGCACGCTCAAAAACCAAATCAATAAAATCCTTAAAAAGCTCGGCGTGAAAAGCGGACGCGAAGCGGTGGAGAAGGTGCGCCGCAATGGGATTGGGAAGCCGTGACAATCATGTTGCGACGAATAGAGTCGTAGGGAAACATTTGCCCGATGGCTCTTTTTGTTGTGGAATAAGTTCTACGAAACGTAGTACCCCTCTTCCGAGTAGTTCTACAAAAGTCCCACCTGCAAGCGAATCCATGCTTGCGATACACTTTCATTATCGAGAAAGCGAGGCGAGCCCCAGATGGCCATTCATGCTCGAATACCAGACCATTTAAGCATCTTGTTGGTGGATGGCGAATGTGCGCTGTGCCACGGGATGACGCGATTTACCGTTCAACGCGATAAGCAGGCCAAGTTTCGGTTTGCTTCGCTTCAATCAGAGGCGGGCCAGCATTTGCTAATACGAGCAGGGCTTGATCCGCATGCTTTCGATTCGATGGTGCTGCTTGAACAGGGGCGCGTGTACTTGCGTTCCTCGGCGGCATTGCGTGTTTTGCGAGGATTAGATGGCGGGTGGCCGTTATTATTCGGTTTGATCATCATTCCTGCGCCAATTCGTGATTTTGTGTACAGGCGCATCGCCAAATGGCGTTATCGGCTGTTCGGGCGCGCAGATGCTTGCCTGCTGCCAAGCATTGCTGGTCAAAGCAGGTTTGTGGACGATATCGAGTCACTGCATAAGCTTGAGCCTCAATCGTAATCCAAGACAAGGGGGCGGCTACAATGCGGACAAAACGCGCCAAGCCCATTTATATCGAAACGTTCATAAAGACGAACATGGACGAGCTGTGGAAACATACGCAGCAGCCGGAGCTTCATGAGCAATGGGATTTGCGTTTTAGCGAGATCCGGTATTTGCCTCGGAAGGCCCCGGATTCTCCGCAATCGTTTCATTATCGTACGCGGCTTGGCTTCGGGCTCGCGATCGAAGGGACGGGCGAAACCGTTGCTCATACGAATAACCACACAGGCGAGCGGGTGTCAACGCTTCGTTTTGGCTCGGAACAGCCCCTGTCGTTAATCCGGGAAGGAAGCGGGTATTGGAAGTACACGCTTACGCAAAATGGCATCGTTTTTGCTACGCAATACGATTATAAGACCCGATTCGGGGCAGCGGGCCGATGGTTTGACCGTCTCGTATTCCGGCCATTGATCGGTTACGCAACAGCTTGGAGCTTCGATCTACTGCGAATCTGGCTAGAACATTCATCTAAACCAATCGACAGCCTACAACGCGCAGCCATTCATTATGGATCTTTGCTCATGCTTGTCGTCCTGTGGCTATATGAAGGACTCGTTCCAAAATGGCTATTCCCCGAAGGGGGAGAGCTGGCCTTGTTACAAGCAACGAATCTGTTCCAAGGCGCTGAGATTCTCATGCTTCGAATGATCGGCTTATGCGAGATGATCATCGGCATTTGGATTGTGACAGGCCATCGGCGCGCAAGCTGCTACTGGATACAGATAGGCTTGCTCTCGTCCTTGGCTGCTGCGGCACTCGTGACGAAGCCTGACTTGCTGCAAGCGCCTTTTAATCCGCTCGTACTGACGTTGGCGATGATCGGTTTATGCTTGTCTTGCGGATTGACGATTGATCGGCTGCCTCGGGCGCGGAATTGCATTCGCGAACGCAAGACGCGAGGGAAAGGGAAGAGAAGGTGAGGGGATTGGATGGTATCGATTTATGAGCAGGCATTAGGCAAGAACTTTGAGCGACTTCATCCTCGCATACAAGAACGGTTCGGGTTTGCTAGCGCTGATCATATTGCCTCGGTCGGCACAGGTACGATGGAATGGATTTGGTACAACCGATGGGTTACGCCGCTGCTCTGTGTCGGCGCGAGCCGGCATATTATGTTTCCGCAAGGCGGCTCTGATGTTCCGTTCACGATCGAAAATTATGCGTACATCGATCAGTTCGGAAGAGAGACGGTTAGCTGGATAAGGCGATTCGACTTCGGTCCTTTGACGAGACATTTTGATGCTACGATGATCTATAGCGAGCAGCGCAGAGGCATCGTTGATTATTTGGGAAACAAACAGCATCTGGCGGTTGATCTTCGCGTTCACGCTGCGTCGAATGGCGGCATTCAGTTCACGTCCGGCGAGCAGCGATTTTATGAAGGCATGCTTGGCTTTCGATTTCCGAAGCTGTTCACGGCAACGGCTAACGTAAACGAATGGTTCGATGAGGAGCTTCAAAAATTTCGAATCGCAGTCGAGGTTCGCAACCCGGTGATCGGGACGATTTTCAACTATCGGGGATCATTCGAAGTCTCAATGCTGCGCACAGAGCCGAACGGCGTCCCCAATCATATCAAACCGCTGCGCGAGGAAATGCGAGAGTAGGCCGCTTCGATTTGTAACATGCCCGTTTATTTATTATGATGGAGTCTCTAACGCTATCATTCGTTACGGGAAGAGGGGATGACGCTTGCTCTACGCACTAATTCTTCTCATTGTGCTTTTCGTCTTCTATATCGCTTTCATCTTGCCTACACAATGGCTGAAGATCGAATATGTTCATCATTCTACTAAGCTCGGCGGCATTCGCATGCTCCAGATCAGCGATATTCATGCCGAGAAAGCGCGCATAACGCCTGCGAAGCTGCGGCGGGTTATCGATCGGCTGAAGCCGGATTATATCGTGGTGACTGGCGATTTTACGCAAAAAGCAAAACATCTGCCCAAGGTGCGCCGCTACGCAGAAGCCATAGGCGGTGCAGGAATTCCAACCTATGCGGTGCTCGGCAATCATGATCATCGTTTGGATCGCGATCATCTGCAACGGCTGGTGACCCTGCTTGGCGACTCCGGTATCCGCGTGCTGCAAAATGCATCCGTACTCGTAGATAACAAGTTTCGGTTTGTCGGCATTGACGATTATGGCTCCAAAAAAAGCAAATTTAAAGCCGCTTATCGGCAGGTCGAGCCCGGCATGCCGGTTGTCGTCTTGACGCATGATCCGAACGCGGTGCTCGAGCTGCCGTATGCTTATCATTACTTGGTTGCAGGCCACTTTCACGGAATGCAGTTTCACGTGCCGTTCCTGTTTCGTTTAGTTAACAAAGGAAGGCTTGCAGCAGCAGGAATCTACAAGGGGCTTCACCGATCAGAACAAGGCGCTTATTATATTTCCAAAGGGATCGGCCAAGCCGGTCCCAATGCGCGTTTTCTCGTTAGGAGCGAAGTGACGCTGCATGAGCTGTAGCGTCACCTATTGAGACGATTTCGCATGTGCAGCTTGATAGGCAGCGCAGATCGCTGCGATTCGCCCATTAACATCGTCGCTCGTGTAGTAGCCGCCATGGTGGCAGACCACATGCGAAATCGGATATGCAGCCAATTGCTCGAGCGAAAGCATCGCTTGTCCGTAGTCCGACGCGAGCTGCGGGTCCGAGGCGCTTAGCTCACCATTTTCGACAACTAGCGCATCGCCAGCGATTAACGTACGGCTTGCCTCGTGGTAGAGGCTAATATGGCCGGGCGTATGCCCTGGCGTGTCGATGACGATTATGCCTCCGCAAAGCGGAATGCGGTCGCCGCCTTTGATTAAGCGGTCAACCGGCGCGCTGGGCGGGTGCTCCAGCATCGCTTTGAAAGCTTTGCGCCATTGCTCAGGCACTTCTGGCGGAATCATCGCATCTACATTCGCTAACACTTCATCCGTAATTTTGATGAGTCGCCGCTCGCCCTCGATATAGGGCTTCTCTAATTCATGTGCTAACACATCAACAGGCCGAGCTAAATGTGCGAGCAAATCAGGCAGGCCTCCGATGTGATCAATGTCCTGATGCGTGATAATGACGGCGCGCAGCTGCTGCGCGTCGCTTCCGGCCGAAGCGATCCCCTCAATCAAATCAGTCAGTCGTCCGGGATATCCCGTATCGACAAGCACGGCTTCCTTTTCATCATAGATGAGCACAGGATGCACCGTGCTCGGCTGTCCCATAGCCATCGCTGTTACGCTTAATTGATAAATTCCCTCCGCAATTCGCAAAACGTTCAGCCTCCCATTGCCGCATTGGTTTTATGAAGCGTACCTATCGTACTCCCAACATCAGAAATGGTCAATTTCAAAATATATTATTATACCATAAAAATAATTATTTGTCAATATGTAAAATACGGACATTTTGCGGCGAAAAGGAGGCTCTCGCTGTCGCGGATAAAGATAGTATTCGGTTGAAAACGCTATTAAAATAGAAGAGGAGATTGACTAATGGGTATTGGAGGAACATACATATGCCAATTTTAAAACCGCTTCCGCGCACGACACCTGAGAGCGTAGGCCTGCCTAGTGAATCGATCCATGCGTTTTTGGATGAGCTGGAGCAGCAAGCGTTAGAAGTTCATAGCTTTATGATCGTACGAGACGGTCAAGTAGCGGCAGAGGGCTGGTGGGAGCCGTACGGCGCAGACATCCCTCATCTTATTTTTTCGATTACAAAAAGCTTTACGTCGACGGCTGTCGGCCTCGCCGTACAAGAGGGTCGATTGACTGTCGAGGACAAGGTCGCTGCCTATTTCCCGGGGGAGCTGCCTGAGCAGCCGTCCGAGCGGCTGCTTGCCATGCGTGTGCGCGATTTGCTTGCAATGGCAAGCGGGCACAGCGGCGATCCGACGGAAGCCGCTATTCAAGAAGGGCGAGACTGGATCCGAGCGTTCCTGCATGAACCGCTGGATTACGCGCCAGGCGAGCATTTTACATACAGCAGCGGCGCGACGCATATGCTGGGCCTTATCGTCGAGAAGGTAACGGGCCAGCGGATGGAGCAGTATTTGGCGCCGCGTATTTTTGAACCGCTGGGCATTCAAGTCGACTACTGGAAGACGCTTCCGGAAGGAAACGTTGCGGGAGGCTGGGGGCTTTGCTTGCGGCTGGAAGACGTAGCCAAGCTGGGGCTTCTCTATCTTCAGAAGGGAATGTGGGAAGGTCGCAGGCTGTTGGACGAAAGCTGGATCGAAGCGTCGGCTGCGCTGCAGGTGCCGAACGGTACGGAGCAGGATTCAGATTGGTCGACAGGATATGGCTATCAGCTGTGGCGCTGCCGCTTCGGCTCTTACCGTTTTGCAGGGCTCTTCACGCAAAAATGCGTCATCATCCCGCAGCACAATACGCTTGTTGCAGTGAATTGCGCCGAATGGCGGGAGCAGGAGGTGCTGAACGCGATTTGGAACCATATCCTTCCGGCTCTAGCGGATTCCGGGCAGCCTATCGTTCAGCAAACAAGCGATCTGCAAGCGTTGGAAGCCCGCGTCTCGGCGCTGAAGCTCGGCGAGCCGCAGCTGTTATCGATTAAGCCGCCAGCAGACGGTTTGTGGTACGGCCGCACATTCCATTTGTCGGCTAATCCGGCAGGCTGGGCATCGATCTCGTTGCAGGAGCAGCAAGGAAAGCTTGTAGTGACGATTGAGCAAGACGGACATTCCATTCAGCAAACGTATGGATTTGGCGAATGGGCGCATGAAGGATCCGGCATGGATCGCTTGGCCGGATTAGCTGGCTGGACGAGCGAGGGCGTGCTTTCTTTGCTGCAATATGAAGTGCAGACGCCATTCAATCGCCATGTAGCGATCAAATTAACAGGCTCGGCCATCGAGGTGACCATGAAGCGTAACCTGGCTTGGCCTACCGGCAACTGGCTCGATGAGAATCTAACCTTCCTAGGACAAGAGGGCTAACGGCCGGATCGGAATGGTCAGGTGATTACGGCCAGCCATGTAAAGCCACACTAACTGTAATAGAAAGGAGGAATGAACGATGGGAAACATGCTTTCGCCGAAGCTTGACCGCATGTATATGCTCGATTGGCTGAAGCAGCTGCTGGAGACGCCAAGCCCAAGCGGATTTTGCATGTCGATTATGGGGCTGATTGAACGGGAGGCGGGAAGGCTGGGCTATCCCGTCGAACGTACGCCCAAAGGGAATGGCATCATCACGATACCTGGCAAAAAGAGCGGAGAGGCCATTGCGCTGACGGCGCATGTCGATACGCTAGGCGCGATGGTTCGTTCGATTAAAGGAGACGGTTCGATTCGTTTCTCTCCAATCGGCGGTTATGCGATGCAAACGGTAGAAGGCGAGTATTGTACAATCCATACGAGAGACGGCAGTCAATATGAAGGAACGGTTTTGTCGACTAAACCTTCCGTTCATGTTTATGCCGATGCTCGCGAGTGGAAACGGGACGAAGCGAATATGCATATTCGGATCGATGAGATGGTCGAATCCAAAGCGGATACGGAGAAGCTGGGCATCGCTCCAGGCGATTTTATTTCGTGGGATCCGCGCGTCCGCATGTTTCCGAATGGCTGGGTCAAATCACGGCATCTGGACGACAAAGCAAGCGTGGCAGCGTTGTTCGGCATGCTCGAATGGCTGAAGCGAGAACGGCGTACACCAGAGCGAACAGTTCATATGATCATCTCAACGTATGAGGAGGTCGGTCATGGCAACGCGTTTGTTCCGGCTGATATTACGGAGCTGATCGCCGTTGACATGGGTGCGATCGGCGATGATTTGTCCACGACGGAGCATGACGTATCGATCTGCGCCAAAGACTCCTCCGGCCCTTATGATTATGGGATGACGACGAAGCTGATCGACTTGGCGAAGCGGGAATCGATCCCTTTCGCCGTCGACATCTATCCCTTCTACGGCTCGGATGCCTCCGCAGCGCTGCGTGGCGGCAGCAATATTCGAGCTGCTCTTGTCGGTCCGGGCGTCCATGCCTCGCATGGCATGGAGCGGACGCATGCCGATGCGATCGTCAGTACGGCAGCGCTGCTGCTCGCTTATATTGTGGAGGTGATTGAATGAACGCTCGTTTGAAGCGGCTGATGGAAGAGGCGGAGAAGCAAGGCTGGCAGGCTGCGCTCGTAACGAATCCGAAGCATGTCTATTATCTAAGCGGCTTCCGCTGCGAACCGCACGAACGGCTGCTGGCGTTGATCGTAACCTCCAGCGGGCGGACAGCGCTGCTTGTGCCAGAGCTTGATCGCGCGGGCGCGGAAGCCGCGCAAGCGGTTGATGCGATTCATTCGCATCGCGATACGGATGATGCGTATGCGGTATTGGCTTCTGTGATTGGGGCGCACGCGAGCGGGCTAGTCGCGATTGAGAAGGAGAGCATGACCGTCACGCGATATGAGCGGCTGCTCGCCGCGCTGCCTTCGGCGAATTTGACCGGAATGGATGCGTTCTTGACGGCCATGCGCGCAGTCAAAAGTGAAGACGAAATCGACCGAATTCGTCATGCGGTCAAGCTGATTGAGCAGGTGCTTGCCGATACGCTGCCGCTTGTGAAGCCCGGCGTGACGGAGCTGGAGCTTGCTGCGGATATCGACTACCGGATGAGAAAGCTGGGGGCGGAAGGCCCGTCATTCGACACTACCGTATTAGCGGGCGAGAAGTCGGCATTGCCGCATGGATCGCCGGGACTTCGGCAAGTTCAAGCAGGCGAGCTGTTGCTGTTTGATATGGGTGTTTATGCAGAAGGTTACGTGTCGGATATTACGCGAACGTTCGCTGTGGGCGATATTTCCGAAGAGCTCAAGCGAATTTATGATACTGTGCTCGAAGCGAACCGGATCGGGATCGAAGCGCTGCTGCCGGGCAAAGCGATGTCTTCCGCGGATCGAGCCGCAAGGCGGCATATTGAGGGCCAAGGCTATGGCGAGCTCTTCACCCATCGGCTGGGGCATGGGATAGGTTTGGATATTCACGAGTATCCATCTTTGCATGGCGCGAATGAGGATTTGCTGCGCGAGGGGATGGTCGTAACCGTGGAGCCGGGCATTTATTTGCCTGGCATAGGCGGGGTGCGAATCGAGGATGATGTTCTGGTTACGGCGAATGGTCCGGAATCGCTGACGACATTCCCGAAGGCGCTCACTGTAATTGGTTAAAAACGGCGATGCAGAATTTTATTTCTGCATCGCCGTTTTTTTATCGCCTATTTACTTATGCCCAGCAAGCCAACTGCTAAGTGCCGTAATCTCCGCATCGGACAGCTTATCCTTAAACGATGGCATGCCGCCGCGACCGTTCGTGATCGTCGTTTTGATCTCATCCTGCGACAGCTTGCCGCCAACCTTCTGCAGGTTGGGCCCTACGCCGCCGGCTAGGTCCGTCGCATGGCAGCCGATGCAATTGGCTTGATACACCTTCTCGGCGTCGGCTGCGGTCGTTTCGCCGCCCTCGGTTTGCGTCGTATCCGGCGTGCTGGGCGTCTCATCCTTGTCGCTTTTGCCGCATGCGGCAACAACGGCGATCATCAGCAGCACGAGGGCGGCGATCGCCATCTTTTTCATCGTCATATTCGACCCTCCTAGAGGTAAGCCCATGGAATGGCTTGAATGGATGTCATTCTTCCGTAGGTTGTCCTGAAAAACATTCCTTATTCGGGCGATTCCATGTGATCACGCATAACAGCGATACTGCTGGATATCCTATACTCAACTGGCAATATGCCGGTATTCCAGCAAGAGCAGGAGAGGGAGGACATGTCCGATCACGACCGCCGGCAAGAGGATTTAATCAAGCATTTGACGGAACTTAGGCGCAGATTAATTGTCACCTTTAGCGTGTTCGTGGTGACGCTGTGCGTCGGCTTATATTTGTCTCCAAGCCTTCTACGGTATTTGAAAGCCCAGCCAGCGGCAAGAGGCGTGGAATGGAACGTCTTCTCGTTCACGGATGGATTGTTCGTGTACTTGCGCTGCGCATTCCTGTTCGCTGTCATTCTCACGCTGCCGCTTGTTCTTTACCAAGCTTGGGCATTCGCGCGGCCCGGGCTGACGGAAACGGAAGCGAAAGGCACGCTTTCGTACATCCCGGCGTCCTTCGCGCTGTTTGTGGGCGGCATCTCGTTTAGCTATTTCGTCGTATTTCCGATGATGCTGCGGTTCATGCAGCGCATGAATGTAAGCGTTGGAGCGGTGGAGACGTACGGGATCGACAAATATTTCGGGTTTATGTTTAATGTGATTTTCCCGCTCGGCATTGCGTTTGAGATGCCATTAGTGATCTTGTTTATGACACGAATCGGCCTGCTGACGCCAGAGAAGCTTCGAACGTCTCGCAAATACGCTTATGTTGCATTAGCAGTCGTAGGCTCCTGTATTTCGCCGCCTGATTTTGTGTCGCATTTGTCGGTGACGATTCCGCTTCTTTTGTTGTATGAGTCCGGCGTATTCGTCTCGTCACGCGCTTACGGCAAACGCAGACAATCGCTCATGCCAAGTCCACAATAATCGTTTCGCAGGAAGGAAGGACAACTCACATGTTCAACAATATTGGCGTATCCGGGTTAATTATTATATTTGCCATCGCTTTAATCGTCTTCGGGCCAGCGAAGCTTCCGCAGCTTGGCCGCGCCTTCGGCGATACGCTGCGTGAGTTCCGCAATTCGACTAAAGGAATTGCCGATGATGACGTGATTGACGTCAAGAAGGAAGATTCGAAGCTGCTGCCTTAGCCGCTTACGCGCAAAAAAAAGAGATTCGCCGCTCAACCGATTGCTCGCGGTTGGGAGGGGAATCTCTTTTTCGTTACACAAGCAATCCGCCTTTGTTTCGGTAGGTCATAATGCCTTCCGCCGTGCGATAAGCCAGCGCGCCGACCGTTCCGGTCGGGTTGTACCCGGAGTTATGCGGGAATGCGCTTGCGCCAACGACGAAAACATTATCCATGTCCCACATCTGGCAATACGAGTTAACAGCGGACGTATCGGGTGAGGCGCCAATGATAACACCGCCTGTATTGTGCGTCGACTGATACGTTGTAATCTCGTACGGGCCGAGCTCCTTCAGCTGGTTAATCGTCTTCGCGCCCATTTGTTTCACGATTTCGGCGCTTTTATTCGCTAGAAATACAGCGAGCTGACGATCCTGCTCCTCAAAATCGAAGGTGATCCGGATGAGCGGATCGCCGAACGCATCCTTGAACGTCGGGTCCAAATCGAGAAAATGATGCTTAAACGACATGGACGAGCCTTGCCCGCCGACAGCAAGTACGCGGTTTGCATATTTTAGCGAGTTTTTCTTGAAATCGGAGCCCCACGACGGCGAATCCGGCGGAACGGGATTGTTGGCGATCGGACGTTGGCCGGTTTGGGACAACGAGATCGAGCCGCCATGAATAAATTTGAGATCGGAATGGTCAAAATTGTCGCCGTTGTAATCGTCTAGATTAACGCCGAGCGATCCCGCACCCGCGAAGTTGTTGAACTGCTCTTCCTCGAAGAAGCCTGCCGCATTCCCTTTAATAACCTGGTACGCGTAGTTTTTGCCGATTACGCCGGTTCCTGTAGCCGGGTTATACGGCTTGCCGATGCCCGATTGCAGAAGGAGCCGCACATTGTTGAACACGTAGCTCGTGACGACGACGATGTCGGCAGGCTGTTCGATCTCTTCGCCAGTCGTGACGTCTGTGTAAAGAACGCCTGTTGCTTTGCCGCCCTTATGTAAAATGCGCCGCACATTCGAGTGCGTCCGGATTTCGAATTTGCCGGTTTTATTGGCGACAGGGATGACCGTCACGACCGGGTCGGCTTTGGCGCCGTACTCGCAGCCGAAGCGTTCGCAATAGCCGCAATATTGGCAAGCCGCGCGGCTGACGCCATCGGGGTTCGTATACGTTTGCGATAGATTCGCTGAAGGCATCATATACGGATGAAGGTTAAGCTTGCTGGCAGCATCAATAAATTTGGTAATCGCTGGCGTCTTGAGCATTGGCGGCGTTGGATAGTCTGCCGAACGTTTGCCGCCCAGCGGATTCGTCTCGCCTGAAATGCCGGCCGTCTTCTCGAATTTATCGTAGTACGGTTCTAGCTGATCATACGTAATGCCCCAATCTTGAATGGACATGTCGGCCGGTATTTTGTTTTTGCCATACCGTTCAATCGTTTTGCTGCGGATTTCAAAATCGTACGGGAGAAACCGAAACGTCTGGCCATTCCAATGAACGCCGGAGCCGCCGAGGCCCTCGCCAAGCAGGAAGGAGCCGTATTGCCGCATCGGAAGCGCCCGGATCTTCTCGGTACTGCGAAACGTGATCGTTTCTTTGGACAAGTCTTGCATTAAATCATAGCGAGAGCCGTAGCGGAGCTCGTCATGAACCATATAGTAATCTTCAGTTTTTCGCTCGCGGCCTCTCTCAAGGCCGACGACGTTCAAGCCGCCTTTGGTCAACTCTGCGGCAATGATGCCGCCCGCCCAGCCGACGCCAACGATAACGACATCTGTTTTTGGCAATGTTTTGGCCATCGAATCTGCCTGCCTCCTTCGATTAATGAGATGACATATGCTCTTGCAAGCTCACGGGCTCCATCGCGACGAACGGTTTCTCGATGATCGCGGCATAGCTCATCTGATTGCCCGGATAGTTGCGCATGCGCCAGCCTTCCATGTTCGCATTGCCGCCATATAACGGATCGCTATATGCGCCTTCCAGCGTATTCGCACGCAGCATGCGGAAGAAGCCGCTCGGCGAAATGGTCGTAATTTGCGGCTCATCGGCCTCGAACGCTTTCAATACCGTGTCCTGCTCTTCGGGCGTTAGCTCAACGAATTTCTTTTGCAGCTTCGTCTGGCTGTAATTGTTCAGCTCCCGGATGCCGATTTCATAAATTTCGCGGCGTTTTAACCGGCCTTGGTAACCCTGTACTTTCTCCCCTTGGAAGAAAGGAGGGGACATATATTCGCGGGAGTTAAAGCCATAATCGCCAGCAAGCTGGTGATCGATAAAGAAGGCAACGCCTAGCGCGCTTGCTCCTGCGCCATTCTCATCGGCTGGGAAAATTCGTTCCGTTGCTGCATTCACGATCGCGAATTGCTCTGGTGTGAAAAACATAAGTGCCCGGTTAAAATTGGCTGGAGCGGCCGGTTTCGTCTCCGTATTGTCGGTTACGGGCGTTTTCTCCGTTTCATTCGTGTCCTTGCGCCCGACGAGCGCGCCAATCGCGCCGCCGACGACGACGCCACCGAGCGCAAACCCGGAATTAACGAGGAATTGGCGCCGGGAGGGCTCTTTTACAACCGCTGGTGGGCGCTTTCCATTATTGTCTCGCATCACAGTCCACCTCCAGTAATTCGTATTCCGTGATAGTATTTTCCACGGTGTTTCATTTATACATTCCGGTATGCGGTGCCACCCTAGAGGAAGACCTACATTCTGTACATGATTGATCGGAGGAATGAGCGTGACACATCGGTTCAGATTCGCTGCCAAAGCAGCATTGGCGGGATTAACGGCTGCAGTCGTTTTGACAGGCTGCGGGGCGCACTATAAGCAAGAGGAGCTTCCACGATTAACGACGAAATCAACGAGCCCCGACCATTTGCACCCGATCCAAATGCAGCAGCATGATTCTTATCTCATACCAAGCGCTGACCGAGAGAAGCAGCTGACAACGAACAGTATCGGGCATACAACCTACGGGTTAGGCACGAATGTGTACAGCAGAATTGGCAGCTCGGGGCTGCACAGCGGCGGATTCTCATCTCATCTGGAATCGCGGTTAAGCGGGGAAGGCATTCAGGGTGTCAAAGTGTTCGTCGTAGATGATCTTGTCATCGTAGCTTCGGACAAATCGGTTTCCTCGGCCTCCCGCTACGATCCGCTCCAACAGAAAGTATTAAGCGGCGGCGTAGGGCAGGGGAACGAACGCAATAGCCGAGTCGATTCCGTCGGTGAATCGTCCCTTCAGCAAGCATCCGCCACCAATATGGCGCAAGCATCGTCAGCCATCCAAACGATTCTTGGCGTGAAAACAAAGGTGCTGACTGTCGAATCATCCGAAGCAGTCAAGGTGATTAGCAAGCTTCATCGCGACACGTCAGATGGCGCTTCTCCTAAAGAAATCGCGAAGGGGATTCGAACGTTATTGGAGTTGGCTGGGAAATAAGGCGTGCACTTGAAGGCGAGGACAAAGAGCTTCCGTGGTTGCTTGCGCGGAAGTTTTTTGTTGCTATGAACATATTATTATGGATTTATTGGAAAATAATATTTATACTATAAAGGGATATTCGATTATCCAACTACATACAGGGGGCATTACGAATGAACGAGAACGGTAACTACAATCAACAGCCGCAATTCTATGGAAATGGCAGCAACAACAGTAATAATAACGGGCCATATTACAATGGCAATAACGGCAATTATGGCAACCAGCCGAACGTTGCTGAAGTGATGACGGTCAAAAACTGGCTGTTAACCAATTTCATTCTCATGATTCCGATCGTGAACATCATCATGCTATTCGTCTGGGGCTTTGGCAGCAACACGAATCCGAATAAAGCCAATTATGCCAAAGCATCGCTCATTTTGGCGGCAATCGGCATTGGCCTATATATTATTTTATTTGTCGTTATTTTCGGTTTCGTTATTAGCAATTTGGATAACATCGAGTAATTATCGATCATCATAAATAAATCTAATGCACGGCAAGCTCTTCTTCTCCTTGTGAGGGAAGGGTTTTTTTGCATTCCTTCACAAGGAAGTGGACAGGATAAAAGTAGGAATTGACACGAAACCATACGGTGTCATATACTCCGATATGAAACCAAATGGTTTCACAATTTATCGTGACAGGAGACTTTATCCATGGATCAACAGACTGTTAACCAATTGCCTGATATCGTACAAACCATCGTATTGAACGCACCGATCGACAAAGTGTGGAACGCGGTAGCAACGGCGGAAGGAATAGGCGCATGGTTTATGCCGAACAATTTTCAGCCGATTGTAGGCTTTGAATTTGAATTGAACGCGGGACAGTGGGGCAACTCCCCGTGCAAAGTGACGGAGATCGATCCGCCTAACGGATTGGCGTTTACGTGGGGAAGAGATTGGACGCTTCGTTTCCAGCTCGTCGCGCAAGGCGATCAGACGGAGTTTACGCTAACGCATAGCGGATGGAGCGCGGAAGGCGTTACGGAGTTTGGCGAGCCGCATGCGATCGTGCGCGATCGCATGAATGGCGGTTGGGTCGGATTGGTTAAGAAGCTTAGCGGCTACGTGCAAGGCTAATATGGCCCAAGGTTCAGCATCAGAGAAACCGGATGTTTTTCACGCGATAGCGGATCCGACGAGACGTCAGCTTCTCCAGCTTCTAGGCGATCAAGAGATGCCAGTGACAACGATTTCGGGCTACTTCCCTATGACAAGGACAGCCGTATCGAAGCATCTTCGCATTTTGACGGATGCGGGGCTGTTAAAGGAACGGAAGGTCGGACGCGAAACCCGCTATAAGCTGGAGCCGGAACCGCTGCTGGAATTGAAACGCTGGTTATCTTATTATGAGCGATTCTGGGAAAACAAGCTGCTTGCCCTCAAGCGGTTCGTGGAGCAGGACGAGAATTGACCGCGAAAGCAGTTGCCTTATGATCCCTTCTCGTATTATGCTGGTGAATACGAACTGTACGTAAGGGAGAGATTGGGTCATGAGCAGCGAAATGCAAGCCTATGAAGTGTCCATCAATTTGTATAAGGATTGGCTGGACACAGTCAAGGAAGTGTTCCGCGGTTCAGGCATGCTGGAAGTGCTGACACTGCCTGAGGATGAGATTGCTTTTGCGTATTTCATGCAAACGGCTGCTAATGAAGCAGAGGCCGAGCAACAGCGGATCGCGAACGAAGAGCGCTTAAACACAATTGAGCAGACCATTCGGACGAATCTGGGCGACGTGATCGTGCCGGATATCCGCAAGCGGACCGGCTACGAGGGACATACGTTTGAGTTTAACTGGGTATTTAACCAAGGCGAGCATATCGTCGAGCATCGTTCCTCCTATCGGATCCCGCTGGAAGGCTAACGGATCGCGTTACGGGTTGGCGAGAGAAACAAAAAAGGACAGCTCCGAGGTCATATCATGACCAACGGAGCTGTCCTTTTCTTGTATGATCGGTTACACGCGCTTATTGCGTATAAGTCGAAGCTTTGCTCCGCCGATGGTCTGCTGTTCAGGCATTCGCATTAGGCGGGCTTTGATTCCGCCGATTCGCTGCGATGTGTAAATACCGGTGTGAAGCGAGCAAATCCATGCGACGATGCAGCCGATGAACAGATAGATCGCGCCGTCAACGCCGAACAGCTCCAGCCCCATGACGAAGCATGCGAATGGCGTATTGGCGGCGCCGCTAAACACACTTATCAATCCCACGGCGGCTAACAATGGTATGGATACATGCAAGAGCCCAGCCAACGCACTGCCCAGCAAAGCGCCGATCGCGAATAAAGGCGTAACCTCGCCGCCCTGGTAGCCTGCGCCTAATGTAAGCGAGGTGAACAGCGTTTTCCAAGCAAAGGCAAGGGGAGACGCAGCCTCATGGAAGGATTGGGCGATAAGCGGCAAGCCCAGTCCAATATATTGTCTGGTGCCAGCTGCATAGACCAGCGCAATAACTAGCACGCCGCCAACAAAGCTCTTAGCTGGTGCGTAAGGAATCAAGCGCGTAAACCACGCTTTTAAGAAATGGGTCAATTGGCTAAAAATAAGGGCAGCAAGACCAAATAAGACGGAAGCGCCAATGACTTTAAGCAGCAGTGCTAAGGATAATGCAGGGACAATGCCAATCCAATAATGCGAATGCTCCGTTCCCCAAGCTTTCGTGATCTGATCAGCAGCCAAACTTGATAGAAGGCAAGGAAGCAATGCTGCAAATCGCCAGAGCCGGCCTTTGGCGAGCAGCTCCACGCCGAATATGGCTCCTGCGAGCGGCGTCCCGAAGACGGAACCGAATCCGCTGCTGATGCCGCATAGCAGCACGACACGGCGCTCATGCGGCGTCAGCTTAAACCATCGTCCTGCCTGCTCGGCCAAGCTTCCGCCAATCTGGACAGCCGTGCCTTCACGTCCGGCAGACCCTCCAAGCAAATGAGTCATCCAAGTGCCTAATAGAACGAGTGGCCCCATCCGTAAAGGGACGCGCACCTCTGGCGCCTCGTAAGATTGCTCAAGGATCAGATTGTTTCCTTTGGCTGCTGCGCCTCCGTATCTCATATAGAGCCAGCTGATGAAGGCGCCGCCGACCGGCAGCAGCCATAACAGCCACGAATGGCTGACTCGCGCGTCGGTTACGAGCTCCAATCCGTAGAGGAAGAGGGAGGACGCCGTACCGACCATCGCTCCAATAAGCATACATAGGATAAGCCACTTCAAAGCCAATCCTACCTTTATTTTCTTATCGCTACGACTCATGGTTTTCCCCTTATCTTCATGTACATTACCACGATGGCATCAAATGGTCTAATTGTAATGGACGTGCCAATATCCGTCAATTCCAGAACCCTCCTCACATGAAGCTTGGCGCAATGAAACAAAATAATTTGACGAACCGAATCGTTAGGAGTAATATAATTCGCATACGAACTATTTGTGTAATAACTATAAGGGGAGGAGGTCCCGTTATGGGCGATTTTCAGCGTGTGCATGATGTTTTTGCATCATTCCGCGAGGTAAACAAAGCTTTTTACCATACGCTGTCTAGCGCTGCTCAACAATATGGCGTGACGCCCGTTCAATATTTGGTGCTGAAAACATTGGATCAATGTCCTGGCATCGGCTTGTCTGAGCTGGCAGAGCTCATTTACTCGACGAACAGCACATCGAGCGGCGTAATTGACAGGATGGTGAAGGCTGGCTGGGTTTCTCGCGAACGATCAGAAACGGACCGAAGATCGGTGAAGCTGGAATTAACGGAAGAAGGAAAATTGCTTTGGGAGAAAATGTATGAGACTCGGTTAAAGCGGCTGCTTCCTTTACGACAGACATCAGACGAGGATCATGCGACGCTATTGCGGATTCATAAAGAAATCGTATCTATTCTAAATAACGCAAAAGAGGGACAGAACCATGAGTAATTCAGCAGGAGCAGTTATCAGAAGAGGGCCAATCGTAGCTTCATTACTAATCGCGGCATTCGTTGCCATTCTAAGTCAAACGCTGCTAAACGTAGCGCTGCCAAGCATTATGAAGGATTTGAACGTTGAAGCCAATACAGCTCAGTGGCTGTCGACCGGCTATATGCTCGTCAACGGCGTATTGATTCCGATCAGCGCGTATCTCATCGAGCGGTTTACGACGCGCAAACTGTTTATTACAGCAGTTAGTTTATTTACCGCAGGTACGTTAATAAGCGCATTAGCGACCTCATTTGAGATTCTTCTTACGGGTCGTATCGTACAAGCAGCAGGCGCAGGCATTCTGATGCCGCTGATGTCGATTGTGTTCTTGACGATTTTCCCAATCGAACAGCGCGGGAAAGCAATGGGGATGATGGGTCTAGCCATGATCTTCGCGCCGGCAGTCGGACCTACGTTGTCTGGATGGGTTGTTGAGCATCACTCGTGGCGTGTCCTGTTCTACATCGTACTGCCGATTTCGTTGTTCGGTTTGATCTTCGGTGCAATTTCCATGAAAAACGTAACGCGCAATGCAAAATCGAATCTCGATTATTTAGGCGTTGTGCTGTCGACGCTTGGCTTCGGCGGCTTGCTCTATGGCTTCAGCGATGCAGGCAGCGATGGCTGGGACAGCGCAACGGTTATTGCAAGCTTGATCGTGGGATGCCTTTCCTTGATCCTGTTCGTATGGCGGGAAATGACGGTCGCAAAGCCGATCCTCGAGATGCGCGTATTCAAATACAGCATGTACTCGCTGACGACCGTTATTAACGTGATCATTACGATGGCGATGTTCTCCGGCATGATCCTGCTTCCGATTTATTTGCAGCAAATTCAAGGGTTTTCGCCGCTGAAATCTGGTTTGCTCCTCTTGCCAGGTGCAATCCTGATGGGTATCATGTCGCCGATTACCGGCATTATTTTCGATAAAGTCGGTGCACGTTGGCTTTCGGTAGTCGGATTGATCATTACTGTATTTACGACTTACGAGTTCAGTCACCTGACTTCGGACACGACGTACATGCACATGCTTCTCATGTACTCGCTGCGGATGTTCGGTATGTCCATGCTGATGATGCCGATCCAGACGGCTGGTATGAATCAGCTGCCGCAGCGCTTGAACGCCCATGGCTCTGCGATGTCGCAAACGCTACGTAACGTTGCAGGTGCGCTGGGTACGGCGTTCCTAGTTACGATCATGTCGAATAAAACCGCTTCTCAAGTGAAGCATTTGGTAGCACAGAACGGCATCGACCCTTCGGATAAAACCAAAATGGCTGGCGTTGTGCACGAAGCGACGATTTATGGCATCAACCATTCGTTCGTGGTGGCAACATGGATGTCGGTCGTTGCGCTTATTCTCGCCTTCTTTATTCGCAAAGTAAAGCCGCATGAAGAGCCAGTGAAAGAGCCAGCCTAGAGTGAATTGACCTTGATCAAAACCTCCATTGCCGGAAGCGGCATGGAGGTTTTTTCGGAAACAAGTTATTTCTGCTTCCATCAGCAAACCGGCTTCCGTCAATATGCTATACTTTAGCTAATCATGGGTGATTAGACTAACAGAGGGAGCAGGTGGGGAAACTGATTTTAGCAGTTGAGGATCGTGATCGGCTTGTCCAGACGCTGAGCGAGCAGCAGCAGCAATATATCTCGGAATCGTTAATCCGCGGACGCCGAACGGTTTTCGCGAACGAGATGGCTAAGCAAAAGGGCTTCCACATTCCAGAAGACACGGATGCTGCTCAGATTGAGCTGCTGCTTAACGATTGGATTTATACAGGATATGTGGATGCTGGGATGGTTTCGCCTGATTTGCGCTGCGAGTGCGGCAGGCCGCTTCGATATCAGCATCGTGTCGAGCATAAAGAAACGGGCGAGGTGAAGCATTTTGGCATCGAGCATCTCAAAGAGCATTTGGCGATCGACAGTTCGGTCGTATCTGCCATTAAAAAAGGCTTCGAAGCGATCGATTACGAGCTGGATGAGCTGTTAATCAAGCGCAATAGCGGGTGGACGCAGGATCCTGAGCTGCTCCAGATGGAGCGGCTGCCTGATGACGTAGCGGATCATCTGAGACTTGGCTTGCCGCTCTTAGAGCGCCAAATCAATCGGCTTCGCCAAATTCGCGCTGCCGCGCAATCCGTTCGGAGCACACCGAAGGTGGAGCCGCGGCCGATTGCTGCTCCAGTGAAGGCAGTCGAAGCGCCGATGGATCTGTTTGCATGGCAAGACGCAGTAGAGGAGCATCAGAATCAACAGAAACAGCAGAAACAACAGGAGCCGCCGCTATGGGAGCTTCCTTATGCGCTGCAAGAGCCGACCCAACGTTATTTGCGCGGCGGGATGAAGAGCGCCCGCATCATTTGCGAGCTGCTCATCTCCGAGCATGGCGGTAGCGATCTTAGATTTCTAACAGGCAAACCGAGGCTTTATTTGAGCGTATGCTCATATATTGAATCGTTAGACGGGGTGCGACCGGAAACGGTTGGACCTGAGGATCGGACCTATGCCATTCAGCAGCCAGCAAGCAAGTGAAAAGCAGGAGGGTTATCATGATCAATTTCAGTCCATCCTTCATCACAGACGAGCATGTAACCGACGATATCGTTGCTTTTCAAGCAAGAGAAGCAGACACGGAAGACGTCTTGTCGCTGCTGATTCAGACTGCGGAATGGTTTAAGCGCAATGGATCAACGCAGTGGAGCGGATTGCTGCAGGGCGAGGATTCGCATAACACGCAGGACGCCATCGTGCGCGGGCATGTGTATGGCTTTAGAAGCCGCAGACATTCGGACCCGCTTGCCGGGATGGTCATGCTGCTGCCGCAGCCAAGCGCGTGGGACCGCGAGCTGTGGGGAGAAGAGGGGCATGACGGCGCGGTTTATTTGCATCGGCTTGCGATATCGCGCGCCTTCAGCGGTTTGCAGCTTGGCGAACACATGATGAAATGGGCAGAGCGGGGGATTCGTTTTCCAGGACAGGACCGCATTCGGCTGGATTGCATTCGTTCGAATCCTTTTCTAAACAACTTCTATCAGCGTATGGGCTACACGTATATTGGGGAATCTTATATCGCTGCGTTAGCGACGGGCTTCAGCAAATTTGAAAAGCTTCTATAGGGTATGTTTGAATAAACCGATGCAAGGCTGGAGCATTTGCGGCCTTTTTTGCATGATTATATATTCCCGTATTGTAAAATGTAGTATAATCCCAAATGGTTCAATCATCCTGGCATGTCATGTTTGGATTGACAGCATTCCGTCCTAAGCGCATGTTTGACAAATATAGTTGCTTGATATATAGTTGTCATAACAATTATTTTAATATGCAGAAGGATGTGTTGGAGTGCCTGTAGATCACAAAGGACTTGAGCGATCGGTCGGCTTCATGACGGGTATGACTTATCGTAAGCTCTCGGCATTGCTGCAAAACCGTCTGAAGCCTTACGAGATTACGCCCGAGCAATGGTCGATTCTTTATCAAATCGATCGGGCGGACGGCTTGATTCAGAAGGAGATTGCGGAGCGAGCGGGGAAGGACAAGCCGACGACAACGAGAATATTGGACCTGCTCGAGGAGAAAGGCTTGATCTATAAAAAAGCAGGCACGAAGGATCGTCGTTCGTTTCTCGTCTATATTACGGATAAAGGACGGCAGATGATGCAAGAGACGCTGCCGATCGAGAAGCAGGTCATCGCGGAAGTGAAGTCCTGCATGACGACTGAAGAATATGATACCCTTATCCGTTTAATTAGCAAGATTTCCGCCCAAATTGACAGCATGATTGAAGACAACTAGGAGAGATAAGGATGCCACACCAAGAATCTGCAACTAGACTTTGGACGTTATCGTTCCTGGCACTAACTTTCAGCTCATTTTTATTGTTTTTAAATTTGCAAATGCTGCTCTCTTCGTTTCCCGCCTACGTCAAATCGGAGTTCGGCGCTAGCGACTTTGGCGTTAGCCTTGTCACTAGCGTTTTTGCAGCTTCTGCGATTGGCACTCGATTCGTAACCGCTGCGCTCATGCGCAAGCTTCCCCGTTCCACCATTCTGTTTCTTGGCATCGCACTAGCTGCATTAACGACCGCATTATATGCAGCAGCTGACTCGATTGGCTCTTTGCTCGTCATGCGCATCGGCTACGGGGTTGGCTTTGGCATGGCCAGCACGATCATTCCGACGCTCGTATCGCAGATTATCCCTGCGGACAGAATCGGCGAGGGTATCGGCTATTTTGGCTTATCATCCAGCCTTGCGATGTCGATTGGGCCTGCGATTGGCATGAACGTGATGAAGCACGCAGGCTTCGGGATGCTTGTTGCGGTAGGCACGGCCACGCTATTATTTATGGTTCCTTTGCTGCTTATGACACGCGCAATTCCTCCGCAGCCTAAGTTTTTGGCTACGAGCAGAATGCCCATAAACGATCGTAAACAAGCAACGCGCCGATTTCCGACAAAGCTACTAATGCCTGCTCTGCTTAATGCGCTTCTGTCGATCACTTATAGCGGCTTGTTGAGCTTTATTGCACTGTTCGGCCAATCGGTTCATTTGGAGCAGGTCGGGCTGTTTTTCTTGTTTAATGTCGTAACGATACTCATCGTGAGGCCGATTTCCGGAAAATTGTTCGACAGCAGAGGCCCAGCCATCGTGCTTATCCCTGCAGCAATCAGCGTCATGGCAAGCCTGACGGTGCTTGCTCATACGACATCCATGCTGATGCTGATTCTCTCGGCGTTATTGTACGGCCTTGGATTTGGAGCTATTCAGCCAACGCTGCAGGCGTGGATGATTCGTGTTATGCCAGAGGAGAAGCATGCCGAAGCGAACAGCATGTTTTATAATTCGACAGACTTTGGCGTTGCGATCGGGGCGTTGCTGCTTGGCGTCGTATCTTCCGTAACTTCTTACGGTATGATGTACCAAATCGCTGCTGGGTTCATGGCGGTATTCCTCATTTTATTCCTTATCTATTTACGGTATAATGGAGTGATGCAGTTTACGAACGATGTGGAGGCTAAGCCCGATTGACAACTTATCCGTTTGAATTTGATCCTGGAACACCATTCATGCAGCAAGCGAGCGACTGGATTGCGGACGTTTTCTATGAACTGCTTCCTGAAGCTGGCTTTGAGGTACGGGATGAGCAAATCTACATGGCTTTTCAGCTGGAGCGCGCCTATAACGAGAAAGCGACGATTTTCGCTGAAGCCGGTGTGGGGACGGGCAAGACGCTCGTTTATTTGCTTTATGCAATTACTTATGCACGCTATACTCGGAAGCCGGCGATTATCGCATGTGCGGACGAGTCATTGATCGAGCAGCTCGTAAAGCCCGAAGGGGATATCGCGAAGCTGGCGCGGCATTTGAACTTGACGATCGATGCGCGTCTGGGCAAGTCGCCCGATCAATATATTTGCTTGAACAAGCTGGATGAAGCGCGCGTGAATGCGGAGGAAGCGGTGTTGTTCCGTGATATATACGACACCCTGCCGACCTTCGTCCATCGACCGGACACGATGCAAGCGTTCCATCCTTATGGAAACCGTAAAGATTATCCTGAGCTGACCGATGCGGAGTGGAACGATATCGGCTGGGACGTGTTCCAGGATTGCTTGGTCTGCCATCAGCGCCATCGCTGCGGCCAAACGCTTTCCCGCGAGCATTATCGCAAATCGGCGGACCTCATTATTTGTTCGCATGACTTCTACATGGAGCATGTTTGGACCTACGATGCGAGAAAACGCGAAGGACAGCTGCCTTTGCTGCCTGAGCACAGCTCCGTCGTTTTTGACGAAGGGCATCTGCTTGAAACGGCGGCGCAGCAGGCTTTGACGTACAAGCTGAAGCATTCCTTGTTCGAGAGTATTGTGACACGATTGCTCGAAGGCGAGGTGCGCGAGACGCTTGCCCTAGCCATTGAAGAAGCGATCTATGCGAGCGAGTCGATGTTCAAGCTGTTGGACCAGCAAAGCGTTGCCGTTCCGGCGTCCAACCGGAAAGAGGTGCTGCTCAGCGATTCTTTGATTCGTGAAATTAATCGATTTAGCCATCAGCTTGCCGTCATTGAAGAAGAGCTCGTGTTCGAGAGCGGCTTATATACAATCGATGATTATCAGCTCAAAATCGTCGAAGAGCATCTCGAAATGATTCAGCTCGCGCTCTCCTTGTTCAAACAGCCTGAGATGCTGATCTCTTGGGTCATGGAGGACCAGGATGGGATCACGTTAGTGATTATGCCGCGCAAGGTCAAAGAGATTTTGCAAGAGCGCGTATTTGCTAGAAAAATGCCAGTCGTCTTCTCATCTGCGACGCTTTCAGTAGACGGCTCGTTTAATTATATTGCGCAGAGCTTAGGGATAAAGGACTATCTGTCCTTTACGGTCGCATCGCCTTATGACTACGGAAAGCAGATGCGAACAGCTCTCCACGCCGAGACGGACAGCCATTCCGCTGCCAAGATGAAATCAGTCCTTGAAGGCTTGCGGAGGTCGGAGGGCGGCAGCCTGATTTTATTCCCATCCTTCGAAGAGCTGGAACGATTCCGTCACGATTTGGCGCAATACCCGGAAGCGAACGATATCCGATTCCTATTCGAGAGCTCTGCGGAAATTAGCCACTTGATCGCGATGTTCCAAAATGATGAGCGAAGCGTATTATGTGCCGTTACGCTATGGGAAGGCCTAGACATTCCGGGACCGTCGCTCGCGCATGTCATCATTTGGGCGTTGCCGTTCCCGCCGAATGATCCAGTCTTTGCTGCTAAACGGAAGGATGCCTCGGACCCGTTCCACGAGGTCGACATGCCTTATATGCTGCTTCGCTTGAAGCAAGGCGTCGGCCGTTTGATTCGTACCCGCGACGATCGCGGTGATGTAACGATTTATGGGGAGCAGCTGAATCGCGAGGATGTACGGGAGCAAGTCGAGAAATTCCTGCCGCCAGGAGCAGAGAGGGTGTCCCCATGTTAACGATTACAGAATATAGCGTAGAATTTGTGAAAGACCCGTTCGGTATTCTAGCCGGCAAACGGTATGAATTTATTCTTGACCTCGACGTTCCAGATGACGACGAGCTCTATGAGGAGCAGGGCGTGTACGCGCGCGTCATCTACAGCGTAGAGGAAGCGGCTTCCCGTATTGTACGGTATGAGCTGCGTGAGCGTGCGACCGACCGTTATCTCGAAATCGAGCTCGAGGATGAGGAGCTCGCGGTGCTGGCGGACTTTTGCCGGGAGCAGCTGGAGTCCGGTGAGATTTCTTAATCCCGCGAATTGACGCGCCAAGGGTTGCCGTGCTTCATGGGTATTCGGTATAATGAAGCTACAATTGCATAAGCAACAAGCGGAGGAGACTGTCATTTACGGGATTCCTCTGCCTGAATGAGGGGAGACTGTATCTTACAGTCTCCTTTTTTGCGTTTTTAGGGAAAAATGAATAATAAGAAAGGCGTGATGAGATTGGCTATTTTTCTAACCCTTGTAATGGTAATTGCAGCGACTAAGCTGGCTGGCGATTTGTCCGTACGGATCGGGCAGCCTTCGGTGCTGGGCAAGCTGTTGGCTGGCATTGTGCTTGGACCTGCCGTGCTGAATTGGATTGAACCGAGTGCATTGATTCATGATTTCTCAGAGATTGGCGTCGTCTTACTCATGTTTATTGCAGGACTTGAGACGGATCTCGATCAATTACGAAAGAACTGGAAAGCCTCATTCGCTGTGGCCATAGGCGGAATTGTCCTGCCTTTTATCGGCGGATATGGGGTCGCGCAAGCGATGGGATTGGCGAACGCTCAATCGATATTCATCGGTTTGCTGCTGTGCGCAACGTCAGTGAGCATCTCTGTTCAGACATTGAAGGAGATGAATCAGCTGCATTCGAGCGAAGGGACTACCATACTCGGCGCTGCTGTCGTGGATGATGTCATTGTCGTGCTGCTGCTCGCGGTCATGATGAGCTTGCTGGGCGGGGAGTCTGATGTCTCATTATCGATGGTATTTCTCAAAAAAGCGATCTTCTTTGTCGTTATTGTGCTTGCGGGCTGGTTTGCGATTCCTTATGTGATGAAACGTTTGTCAACGATTCATGTAACAGAAGCTGTCATGAGTATTGCATTAGTATTTTGCTTTTTATTTGCTTATTTTGCTGAGCGGATGGGCGTGGCAGCTATTATTGGCGCCTTTGCGGCAGGCATAAGCATCTCGCAGACGTCCTTCAAGCATGAGGTTGAACACAAGGTAGAACCTATCGCATATACGTTGTTCGTCCCTGTATTTTTCGTAAGCATCGGGCTGAATATCTCTTTTGCCGGATTAGGCAGCCAGCTTCTTTTCCTCTTACTTATTACTTTGACGGCCATCGCTAGCAAATGGATCGGCGGCGGGCTGGGAGCTAGGCTGACCGGATTCGGCAATCGCGCATCGCTTTCGATTGGCGCGGGCATGATTTCTCGGGGAGAAGTGGCGCTTATTATAGCAACGACGGGCTTGGAAGCAAGTCTGCTTCCGGAGCAATATTTTACATCGATCGTGTTGGTCGTAATCCTCACCACGCTCGTCACGCCGCCGCTGCTCAAGCTGATGTTTCGTTCGGATTCAGAAGCGACTGCGAAGGATGCTTAATTTTTTATATCGTAATGCAACATATTGCGATCGACTCCAGTCTATTACGTTCGAGAGCGAAGAAGCGAACGATAGAATCGGAGGGATCATTCATTTGAGAAAACCATTTGCTAAAAAGACCTTGTGTGCAGTTGCGATAAGCGCTGCTTTGGTGTTCAGCGTAAGCGGGCTGGGAGAGGCGCAAGCACAGCAGGCGGGAAGCGGTTCTAATGCGAGTTATACCAGCTACACGACGTTTAGCAGCGAGAATAAGGTGCCCCAAGCAAAGCCAAAATGGTCCGCCGATCTTAGCTTGCCATCTGCCGATGGTACACGCGATTTGATAGCTCCTATCATTGTGAGCGGCAATGTCATCTATGTAAATGGCGGAAAGCTCACGGCAAGAAACGTGAAAACGGGCAAAACGGTTTGGACATTCGGCACCAAGCTGAAGCAAGGCGCACTTCAAACGGATGGTCGTGTCATCTATGCTTACGGGGAAAAAGGCATGCTCTATTGGGTAGACAGCGCCACAGGGAGAAATACCCGCTCATATCAACTGCTTGATTCGAAAAGCAAGAAAGTACCGCAGGATATTCTAGGGATTAGCCTATCGAATGGGGCGCTGTATGCGTCCTATGCCAGCGGGATTGTCTCGATAAGCACCTCTAACGGCAGGGAGAATTGGCGCAATGAAACGTTTTATATCCCGAACGCGCCATACCTGATTAACGGCACACTGCTGATGGATACTTACGAATCCGGAGCCATTACGGTCGGCACCGCTTATGCAATCGACCCGAAAACGGGAAAAACCAAATGGCGGCTGCCTGGCAGCCATTCCGCATTGCTTAAAGCAGATGGCGACAAGCTTTATTACGCGGATCAGTGGCCGGATATCGACAATCCGCAGACGCGCATTGATGTATTCTCACTTTCGACGGGAGAAAAGCTGCAAACAATAACCTACATGCCGGTTGAACAAGAGGGCTATCCGGCCAATAGTTATGTTCAATCATATTTTGGCAATGTCCTCATAGACGGCCAAGACCTGTATTTGATTTCTCAAAGACAAGGCGTTTATCGCTACAACCTGAATGCCGACCCTAAAGTTGTGAAGCCTGCATTCATTCAAGATAACGGTACGCTTATTGCAGGTCCTTATCATGGCAAGCTGTTTTTCACTGACGAGCGGAATATGAGCCTTCATGTCCGTAAGATCGTGGATCAATCCTATGTGACAATTGAAGGCGTGAACAATCCGATCAGTCAGCTTAATTTGATTGATTCCGGCATGTATGTCGGGCAGACCGATGGAACGGTCTATGCGATTAACGTCACGACGGGCAAAGCTTTATTCCGCTACCAAACGGGAGCTAGGGCCTACGGCACATTCCAAACCGTCGGTGATACGCTGCTCGTCCAAGCAGAAAACAAGCTGTATGCGTTCGCCTTGCCAGCTGAATTGACGAAACCGCTGAAGGCGGCGTCACAGGACAGCAATTACAGCAAAGCGCAAGCAAAGCTGACGATTGACGGTGTCGAGAAAACGTTCCAGCCAAGCATGATGACAGCTGCAAACCGAATGTTCGTGCCATTCCGTTTCCTAACGGAAGCTGTGGGAGCAAAGGTGACATATGATCAAGCGACGAAGCAAGCAACCGTTACGTACGGAGATCGCGTATTTACGATTGCTGATGGAGCGCCTTATGCCCTTGTGGCAGGGGAGCAAACGGCGCTGTCGGCTGCCCCAGCTACGATTAATGGGAGCCTCTACGTACCGGTCAAGGATATAGGGAATTTATTAGGCATATCGGTCGTTTGGAACGCAAGCACACGGACGGTTGAGGTCAAAACGAAAGCCTAGCGTACACCAAGCATGTAGAAGCAGAAGGATAACCTCTCGAAAATTGCAGTTGCAATTTGTGCCCACGGGTGTATAATAACGAGTAATTTCATATCGGAACGATAAATTCGATGAAGAGAAAGAGTACGTGTTCGACTGATCCGACAGAGAGTTGGGATTGCTGAAAACCAACGTTCAGGCGATAACGGAAAGCCATCTCCGAGAAGCGGGCTGAATTACAGTAGGCTTTGCCGCTATTCCAGCGTTAACCGGAACACATATTGATGGATATGTGAACAAAGTGCTGTTGCCTATGGCAGCGGAACTAGGGTGGTAACACGGGTGGAGACTCGTCCCTTTACAGGGACGGGTCTTTTTTGTTTTCAACAAAAGGGAGGAGCCGAATCATGATGCAATCAATTACGCAGCAGCCTATTCAACAAACGCCAAAACTGGAGGATCGCCTGTCCGCGCTTGTCAGGGAGATGAAGCCCTCGGGCATTCGCAAGTTTTTTGACCTTGCCAACCGACAGAAGGACGTGATCTCGTTAGGCATTGGAGAACCAGATTTCGCAACGCCAAAAATCGTCAGGGATGCTTGTATCGTCGCATTGGAAAAAGGACAGACGTCCTATACGTCCAACGCGGGGATGCCAGAGCTTCGGGAAGCGATAGCTGAATATATCGCCTCCAGCTGGAAGGTGAGCTATGATCCGGCGAGTGAGGTGCTTGTCACGGTCGGCAGCAGCGAAGCGATTGATCTGGCGCTGCGTGCATTGATCGAAGCGGATGATGAAATTCTAATACCAGTTCCATGTTACATCTCCTATTCGCCGATTACGGCAATTGGCTGCGGCAAGCCAGTGCAAATCGAGACGTTCGCCGAGCAGCAATTCAAGCTGACGCCGGAGGCGCTTCGCAGTGCAATTACGCCGAAGTCGAAGGTGCTGATCGTATCGTATCCGAACAATCCGACCGGCGGCATTATGACGTATGAGGATTGGCTGCCGATTGCCCAGATCGTGCAGGAGCATAATTTAATCGTCATTTCGGATGAAATTTATGCTGAGCTTACGTATGACAGCAAGCATGCCAGCTTCGCGTCGTTGCCTGGCATGAAAGAGCGCACGCTCCTCATCAGCGGATTTTCCAAGGCGTTCGCGATGACTGGCTGGCGGGTTGGCTATGCATGCGGGCCAGAGCCATTAATTGCTGCAATGCTGAAAATCCACCAGTACACCGTTATGTGCGCGCCCATACTTGGGCAGATTGCGGCGCTGGAGTCGCTTCGGATTGGGATGGAAGAAAAGGATCGGATGGTGGAGAGCTATGATCAGCGCAGAAAGCTCATCGTCGAGGGCTTCCGTCAGATCGGGCTTCCATGCCATGAACCGTTTGGTTCGTTTTATGCTTTTCCGTCAATCGCGCATACTGGACTCAGCTCCGAGCAGTTCGCCGAACGGCTGCTGCTGGAAGGCAAAGTCGTAACGGTGCCCGGCCAGATATTCGGGAAGGGCGGGGAAGGATTTATCCGATGCGCGTATGCAACTTCCGTTTCTCAGATCGACGAGGCGTTGACCCGGATGGAACGTTTCCTGAAGACGATTTAACCGTTAGACGGCGTGTACACGACGTACATGGTGGGCAAAGGAGGCTAACCGATGCGAGATAACATTCAAGTACCATACGGCTATGAGCCGCCGGCTGAAGCAAGCAAGGGGACGCTTATTTATTACGACTCCTTCGAAGATACGACGGAAGAAGACCTAGAAGCTGCCGCAGCACTTAAGAAACAAATGGGCTTCCGAAAGCTTGTCCTATATCCGCTTCATGAGGCAACCGGCAAGCGGATGTTTGATCAGCCGATATCCCCTTATTACAAGCGGGAGGACCGACTCCATGAATGGCGCAGGGAGCAAGCTGACCCAACAATCGTCGTGGAAGGGCTCGAAGGAAAGCGCAAAAAGTATACGCCGTTCGAAAGCGCCATGCGGCATTTGACCGAGACCTATCCGTCGCCCTACTTCGTGTATGTTACGCCTGAAATGGCGAATCTGCTCGCCTCTTACGCAACGTTCGAGGAATGGATCGTGAAGCTGCGGCTTATTCTGTCGGAAGAGCCTTCCGCCGCTCAGCTGCACCCGCGTTTGCAAAAATTTGCACATCGTTGGCGCGTTGCGGAATTTGACGAAATATGAAGGAATATTAAGATTCTCTCTTTATTTTGACTTTTCTGAATTGTACATCGTACAATAAAGCTACGCTTAATTATCGACGCCATGTCGATAAGCGGGGGAACCAGTCAATTGGGGCGAATCGGCGGCATTGCCGCGAAGGGTACCATCTTAACCCGAGCCCGTCAGCTAACCTCGTCAGCAGTGGATGGGTCTATGCACCGACATTCGATGACGCTCAGACCCTAACTCGTTAGGGTCTTTTTGTGTTCTTTTCGGGCCCTTCCGCGTAAACAGCTGCCTCTGAAAGCAACCATTTACTAAGGGAGAGTGAAACGTATGGTGACCGAAATTTTGGCATTTAATGAACAGTTCGTACAGGACAAAAAGTATCAATCGTACATGACGGACAAATACCCGGACAAGAAGGTTGCGATTCTCACATGCATGGATACGCGTCTCGTCGAATTGCTGCCTAAAGCTCTGAACCTTCGGAATGGCGATGCGAAAATTATTAAAAACGCCGGAGCCGTCCTGACCCAGCCATTCGGCAGCGCGATGCGAAGCATCTTGATCGCCATCCATGAGATGGATGTACAGGAGGTGCTCGTGATCGGCCATCATGGCTGCGGCATGACGAATCTCGATCCGGATGCGATGATCAAGAAATTCATCAGCAACGGCATTTCGCAGGAAGTGCTCGTAACGCTTGAAAACTCGGGCATTAAGATGGAGCGGTTTCTGAAAGGGTTCGATACAGCGGAGGAAGGGGTTATGCATAGCGTGGACATGATCCGCCGCCATCCGCTCGTCCCTTCGCATATTCCGGTCCACGGGTTTGTGATGGATCCTACAACAGGCCGGCTAGAGCTAATCCATGAGGGTTATGCAGACAGGGGAATCAAGCTTGAGCAAGCGAAAAGCTATCCCGCTGTTCCGTTCGACTAATACGAATAAACTCATGCAACATGACAAACAGCAGCCGGCAGAGGGAGAGAATAGGATTTCCTTCCTGCCGGCTGCTGTTTTGTGTGCGAATGATTCGTACGGGCGAGGGTATAGTACGCGTATGGAACATACAACAAACTTAACCTCGGTTTCATTATGGCGGGATGCTGCGCAGCGCCGGCTGCTGTTCAGCGCAGGGCTGAGCTGGCTGTTCGACGCCATGGATGTCGGCATGCTCTCGTTCATCGTTGCTGCGCTACGCGAAGAATGGCAGCTTGGCGCCCAGCAAATCGGGCTGCTTACGGCGACCAATTCCATTGGGATGGCGGTTGGGGCTGCAATAGCCGGTACGCTTGCTGACCGGTATGGCCGCCGCGCGATACTGCTGTGGACGCTCGTCATTTTCTCAGTGGCTAGCGGCCTATCCGCTTTAGCGGGCAGCTTCACGATTTTACTCATTTTACGTTTCATTACAGGCTTCGGACTTGGAGGCGAATTGCCTGTTGCATCAACGCTTGTTTCGGAATCCGTACCCGTGCAATGGCGAGGCCGAGCAGTCGTGCTGCTCGAAAGCTTCTGGGCGGGAGGGTGGATACTGGCGGCCGTCATCGCGTACTTCATTTTGCCATCGTATGGTTGGCGGATTGGATTCCTTATCGGATGCGCGCCAGTTCTGTATGCGTTATATCTAAGAAGGACGATTCGCGAGCCCGCACGCTTTACCGCGAGCCAGGCAAGATCGTTGCCTTACCGCGAGCGCATCGCATCGTTATGGTCCGCTCGCCATCGCCGATCGACCACTACGTTATGGATTCTTTGGTTCACCGTCGTTCTGTCTTATTACGGCATGTTTCTATGGCTGCCGACCGTAATGGTTCTCAAAGGATTCAGCCTCGTCAAAAGCTTCGAATACGTACTGATCATGACGCTGGCACAGCTTCCCGGGTATTTTACAGCTGCGTATCTGATCGAGCGATTCGGCCGCAAATTTGTGCTTGTCGCTTATTTGCTGCTCACGGCAGGCTGCGCCATCTGGTTCGGACAAGCGGAGTCGACTGCTGTGCTGCTGGCGGCGGGCATCGGACTGTCGTTTTTTAACCTCGGCGCATGGGGTGCTATGTACGCTTATACGCCTGAGCTGTACCCGACAGCGATCCGATCGACTGGCGTCGGCCTAGCGGCATCCTTCGGAAGAATTGGGGGCGTAATCGGGCCTTATCTCGTTGGTCTTTTAGTCGACCAGCATACGAGCGTTCGGGCCATTTTTACCATCTTCTTCGTAACGATTCTGATTGGCGCATTTGCCGTACTCGTGCTTGGCCAAGAGACGAAAGGGATCGATCCGGACGCGGATGGCCCGCTACTTAATTGAATCCAGCTCCGTCTCGGGCTCATATAACCCGGAGCGCACCATGAACCAGCGGAATACGTGGGTGCTTATGACTTTCAGGACAGCGTACCCCGGTACTGCTAATATAATGCCGAGAATGCCGAAGAGATTGCCTGCCGTCAGGATGACGAAAATGATCGTCACGGGATGGATGCGAAGCGTTTTGCCCATGATTTGCGGTGAAATAAACTTTCCTTCAATTAGCTGAACGATCGTCCATACGGCGATCATTTTGAGCAGCATCGTTGGCGAGGTTACCGTTGCAACAATAAGTGCGGGCGTAATCGCGATTACTGGACCCAAATATGGGACGACACTCGTGCAAGCAGCGGCGATCGCGAGAACGAGTGAATATTCCAAGCCAATGATCAGGTATCCGATATAGAGCAGCGCTCCGATACAGAGGCTGATGATGATTTGCCCGCGGATGTAGGAGCTGATCTGATGATTCGATTCATGGAGCACGCGGCGCGTTTCGGGACGCAAAGCTGTCGGAATAAACCCCAGAATGACTTCCGATAGCTTGTGTCCATCCTTAAGCAAATAAAACAGGACAAAGGGTACGGTTACGATGGCAAGCACGATTTCGGTAACCGCTCCTAGCCAGCCCCCAAGATGATGCCATGTGTTCGTGAGCACGGACGAAATTCGGCTTGTCACTTGATCCGTAAGATCCATGTGATTCAATCCTGTAGCTTGCTCCAGCTGATTAAAGAAATCGCTGCCGATCCACTCGCGAAATTGGACTTCCATCTGATCGCTATAAGACGGGAAATTCGTTATTAGACTCGTAATTTGCTGGCGGATAAGCGGAATAACGGCCAAAATGACAAGCGCGATAACCGCGATAATGATGACATACAGCAGCAGAATCGCATAGCCCCGTTTCAGCCGAAGCCTTACGAGCCCGTCGACAATCGGATTTAACAAATAGTAGACGACGCCGGTTAGCAGCAGCGGAAGCAACACGGTTTTGGCTAAAACGATAAATGGCGTGAATATGAACGATATGCGGCTAAGGACGAGAATATTGATCCCGATAAGCAGCAAAACGAGCAAGCTGAGTACAAATCGATTGTTCAAAAAGAGAAAGCGGAATCGGTTGGACCATGAACGGGCAGGCAGCATAGTGTCCTCCTTCGTAGCGAGTAAAGTTAGCGTACAGGAATATACTAGTAGCTTATCCTTATGACGGATGTTTGAATCTCATGAAATAGAATGTTCGGTACATGGACAAGTTAAAGGCAAGAGGAGGGATGTCAGATGGCGCGCAATAAAGAAAAATCGTTTCAAGGCAAACAGCAGGCGATGAGAGCGCATGATCGGGAAGCCGAGAATAATGTCGCTGCATCGACTGAAGAAAACCGCAACCAAAAAGGCCATGTACCGAACAGCCCATCAACCGGTTAGCAAACGCACAAAAAGGACATTCCCGCAACGACGCCGGAATGTCCTTCTTTATAGTCATTAACCTGCCGTGACATGCTCCTCGCATTCGCTGGAGCAGAAGCCGTGATGCTCCTCCAGGCAGCTGTCGCACACGATATGCTGCTTGTGGCAGCTGTCGTCTACACAATTAATGAATGTCTCCGCCGGGCTGTCGCAATGGTGGCAGCGGCCCACGACGACTTGCTCATCGGTACGGTTGATCGGCACCGAAATCCGTTCATCGAATACATAACATTTGCCATCGAACAGCCGGCCTTGCACCTCTGGATCTTTGCCATAGGTGACGATACCGCCGTCCAGCTGAAACACATTAGTGAAGCCTTCGTCCATCAGTACGCCCGTTAGCTTCTCGCAGCGAATGCCTCCGGTGCAGTAGGTCAAAATTGGGCGGTCCTTGTACTCGCTCATGTTCTGGCGAATCCATTCCGGAAACTCCTTGAACGTCTCGACTTCCGGCTTGATCGCGCCGCGGAAGTGGCCGAGATCGAACTCATAATCGTTGCGTCCATCGAGCACGATGACATCGTCGCGCTGCAGGTATTCATGGAACTCGACAGGGGAGAGATGCTTGCCGGTGTACGTATTCGGATCAAGCTCTTTGTCATAACGGAGCGTCACGAGTTCTTTTTTGTAGCGAACGAACATTTTGCCGAATACATGCCCTTCCACTTCATCGATCTTGAACACCATCGACGCGAACAACGGGTTCGCATGCATGTGCTTCATATATTGCTCGGTCTGTTCCACCGTACCGGAAACCGTGCCATTAATTCCCTCCGATGCAATGAGTATGCGGCCCTTCAGTCCCAGCTCTTTGCAGTAAGCAAGATGTTCAGCAGCGAATAGCTCTGGCTCGGGAATGGTTACGTATTGGTAGTAGAGCAGCACTTGATAAACAGACTTGTCTGACATGGCGTATCATTCCTTCCTTTTTTCTATATAAATGGAAACGGCAGAGAGGCAACAAGCGTCTCTACCGCCTATTTGATCATTTTCAAACCTAATAGTATATCTTAATTGCTCTGTCGTCATCTGTCAAATACACCCGAATGCTTGGCACACGGCAGCATCGTCCGTTACACTACACTAGAAACTATTGGACGGGAGCCGATTATGAAGAGTCTTCTTGTTACGGGGTACCGTGCGCATGAGCTTAGCATTTATGACCAGAAGCATAAGGGAATTCCATATATTAAAAAAGCGCTGGAGGCCAAGCTGATTCCGCTTATAGAGGATGGCTTGGAATGGGTGATCACCTCCGGCCAGTACGGCGTAGACTTATGGGCATGCGAGGTTGTCATTGCGCTAAAGCGAATGTATCCGCACCTTAAGCTGTCGATTCTTGCAGCCTATCTCAATCCCGAGGAGAAATGGAAGGAAGAGAAACAAAATTATTATCGGGATATATTGCGGGGAGTCGATTATTATGGGATCGTCAGCCAAAAGCCTTATGATGGCGTATGGCAGCTGACGGCAAGGGATGACCTGCTGCTGCGCAAATCGGACGGCATTCTGCTGTTTTATGACGAGGATGCGGGTGAAGCCAGCCCTAAATTCATTAAGCAGCGCGCGTGGAAACGGCATGAGGATGATGGATACCGGTTTATTACGATAACGGCAGAGGATGTCCAGACCATTGCGGATGAGGAGAGTCGCGACCGCTATGAATGAGCAGGCTCAAGAGGTTCAGATTGCATGGGCGACGCACTGGCGCACGTATGCCGACGTCCATGCGGCCGCCTATCGAGAGGCATATCGCGGCATTATGGACGAGCAGTACTTGGCAGCCTACACACCGGAAAACCGGCAAACCCATTATGCGAAGCTGGTTGAAGCAGGGGACGGTGGGACATCGCGAGCAGCGATCTTGTCCATCAACGGCGAACCGGCTGGCTGCTTGCTCATCTGCTCCTCGAAGGATGCCGACTTGGCAGATGGCTACGGCGAAATTGACGCCTTATACTTGCTTCCAGACAGTAAGGGGCGGGGTTATGGGAGGCTCCTGTTAAGCTGGGGGATGGGTCGGCTTGCAGAGCAAGGCTGCTCAGCTTATGTCTTATGGGTGCTGGAGGAAAACGAGGCTGCGCGCCGATTTTACGAGCGGATGGGGTTTCATGCCGATGGCGCAAGCCGCATAATTGAACGAGGGCGGAAACTTGTGCAACTGCGCTACATTTGCTCGAATAAAACAAATTGACAGGCCTGTCGGCGATCTGTTATCTTATTTGAAATTATAAAACGAAGAGGAGAGGGTAGAATTGGCACATTATTATATGGAACCATCCCGCACATTTAGCGAATTCCTTCTTATTCCTAACTTGACGCTGAAGAGCAGCACGCCTGCTAACGTATCGCTGAAAACCCCGATCACAAAGTTTAAAAAAGGCGAAGAGCCGGCAATTTCCCTTAATATACCGTTCTCATCGGCGGTCATGCAGTCTGTATCGGACCATAACATGGCGACTGCACTGGCTAGATGCGGCGGTATTTCTTTTATTTTCGGTTCCCAGTCGATCGAAGACCAAGCGGCGATGGTGCGCAAAGTAAAAGAATATAAGGCGGGCTTCGTCGTCAGCCGTTCGAACCTGAAGCCTGAGCAGACGCTGCAGGACGTACTCGACCTTAAGGAAGAAAACGGGCATTCGACCGTTGCGATTACCGAGGACGGCACATCGACGGGCAAGCTGCTCGGCATCGTAACGAGCCGCGATTATCGGCTTAGCCGAGATGCGCTGGACAAGCCGATCCATTCGTTCATGACGCCATTCTCTTCGCTTATCTATGGCAAAGCGGGCATGTCGCTGCCTGAGGCGAATGATCTGATTTGGGACAACAAGCTGAACTGTTTGCCAATCGTAGACGAGCAGCAATATTTACAGCATCTTGTATTCCGCAAGGATTACGATTCCGATAAGGAAAACCCGCTCGGATTGCTCGATGAGAACAAAAGCTACATCGTTGGCGCAGGCATTAACACGAAGGACTATCTGGAACGTGTGCCAGCACTGGTTGCAGCTGGGGTTGACGTCTTGGTTATCGATTCGTCCGACGGCTATAGCGAATGGCAATATGAGACGGTCAAATGGGTGAAGCAAAACTTCGACGTGAAGATCGGAGCAGGCAATGTCGTTGACCGTGAAGGCTTCCTGTATCTGGTCGAATCGGGCGCAGACTTCGTCAAGGTCGGCATTGGCGGCGGCTCGATCTGCATCACGCGCGAGCAAAAAGGCATTGGCCGAGGCCAGGCATCCGCGATTATCGAGGTTGCGGAAGCGCGTCAGCAATACTATGAAGAGACAGGCATTTATGTGCCAATCTGCTCCGACGGCGGTATCGTACACGATTATCACATCACGCTTGCGCTCGCCATGGGCGCAGATTTTGTGATGATGGGCCGTTACTTCGCTCGGTTCGACGAGAGTCCGACGAAGAAGCTTAAGGTGGGCAACAATTTTGTGAAAGAGTTCTGGGGCGAGGGCTCAAACCGTGCGCGCAACTGGCAGCGGTATGACACGGGCGGCAAGTCCGGCCTCGTATTCGAGGAAGGCGTCGATTCCTATGTGCCTTATGCGGGGACATTGAAGGAAAACCTGGACAAAACGATTAGCAAAATCAAATCTACGATGTGCAACTGCGGCTCGTTGTCGATCGAAGAGCTGCAGCGTACAGCCCGCATTACGCTTGTCTCCGCGACGAGCTTAGTTGAAGGCGGAGCCCATGACGTAATGCTGAAAGATAGCACGATGTCTGGCGAATAAGGCTTATATTTCCAATAGCTGCTCATGCTGCGTTCATTTTTGGACCTCATGGGCGGCTTTTATTTGGTTATCAACACAACCATATGGTATCATTATTGAAAACGCTCAATGTTAAGTGAACGTGAAGTAGAATTGTGGAGGGGTTTGTCATTACTAACGTCGTGTCGAATGATGCTATGGCTATGCTGGAGAAAACAAGCCGCACTTTTTATATTCCCATTAGCCGACTGGTGCCTGGTCTGAAGGAGGCCGTAACATCGGGCTATCTCTGTATGCGCGCCATCGATGAGATCGAAGATCATGAAGAGATGGATGAGGCGCTTAAGAGCGAGCTGCTCAGCGGTATTCAGCAAGCGCTGGAATCGGATAATCCGCTTGAGCAGACGGATAAGCTGCTGGCGCCGCACAAGGATGTACTGCCACCTGTGACGATGCAATTGAATGATTGGCTGAAGCTTTGCCCTCCAACTGCTACTCCGATTGTGTATCGTTACACAGCGATGATGTCGCAGCAGATGGCCGAGTGGGTGCATACGGGCTGGAGCATCAAGACGGAAGAGGATCTCGATCGGTATACCTACAGCGTAGCTGGCATGGTGGGAGAGATGCTGTCCGAGATGTGGCAATGGTTCGACGGCACGAAGTCGGATATGAAGAAAGCCGTCGCTTTCGGCAGAGGGCTGCAAGCGGTGAACATCATGCGCAACCGTGATGAGGATCTGAAGCGCGGCGTCGATTTCTTCCCGGAAGGCTGGAGCTTTAAAGACATGCTGCAATATACGAAACGCAACCTGAAGGTAGCGGATGATTACATTGCGGAGCTGAAAGACGGTCCTGCGACCAGCTTCTGCAAAATTCCGCTGGCGCTTGCGCATGCAACGACCAAGCTGCTCGCCGCAGGCGGCAATAAGCTGACTCGTGCTGCCGTGTTGAAAATCGTTGGTCAATTTAATTAATGGCTCTTATGAAGGCGGCGGAATGGCGGCCTTCTTTTTTGTTTTCTGAAATTATCCATTTACATTTCTATAAATATAGATATAATAACGTTATGGATATTTTATCGATCATAAAGGCGCTATCCAACGAGAGCCGGTACAGCATCCTTCAGTATCTGAAGCAACCAGAGAAGCATTTTCCGCTGCAAATTCATCTGCAGGACGAGGACGATTTTGCAGGCGGCGTATGCGTAGGCGCTATTGCAGAGAAAGCTGGCTTGGCGCAATCCGTAGTGTCTGGATATTTAGCTAAGCTTCAACAGGCGGGACTGTTGGAATGCCGCCGCATCGGGCAATGGACCTATTACAGACGCAACGAAGCGGGTATTCAGTCGTTCATCGAACATTTCAAGGATGAGCTGTAAGGGTGAATCACGACATCTCAGATCATGTAAGGTAAGGCGAACAGGAGCATTTGCTCCCTTTCTTTACGGTATTACATCTATTTTTATGTATATATAGATAAATAGAAGAGTGGAGGAATTCCAATGTCGAATCAACAAGCCAATGAAGTGACTGTTGCGCAAGCCGCACCATTATTCAAGCCATTCTCGCTAGGAAAGCTGCAATTGCGCAACCGTATCGTGATGGCGCCGATGACCCGTGCCTTCTCGCCCAATGGCGTACCAGGCGCTAACGTAGCAGCATACTACCGCCGCCGTGCAGAGAACGGAGTCGGCTTGATTATTACCGAAGGGACGCTCATCGCGCACCCGGCGGCGACAGATGATCCGAATGTGCCGAATTTCCATGGCGAAGCGGCATTGCAAGGCTGGGCAGAAGTCGTCAAGCAGGTGCATGAGGCTGGCGGTCGCATTATCCCGCAAATCTGGCATGTCGGCATGACGCGCAAGGTTGGAAGCCAACCCAATCCTGAGGCGCTTCCAGTCGGTCCATCTGGGCTTGATTTGCATGGCAATAAGGTAACGGAGCCAATGACGAAGGAAGAAATTGCACAGCTCGTAGCCGCTTACGCGCAAGCCGCAGCTGATGCGAAACGAATAGGCTTTGACGGCGTCGAGATCCATGGCGCGCATGGCTACCTGATTGACCAGTTCCTCTGGGAGCAAACGAACAAGCGTGAAGACGAATATGGCGGCAGCCTGGTGAAGCGCGCTCGGTTTGCGGTCGAAGTTGTTGCCGCTGTTCGCGAAGCCGTAGGGCCGGATTTCCCGATCGTGCTGCGACTTTCGCAATGGAAATCTTCCTCGTATACGGCTAAGCTTGCGCAAACGCCGGAAGAGCTGGATCAGCTCCTGTCGCTGCTCGTGCAAGCAGGCGTAGATATTTTCCACTGCTCGACTCGTCGATTCTGGGAGCCGGAATTCGAAGGCTCTGTGCTGAACTTTGCAGGATGGACGAAGAAGCTTACGGGTAAGCCGGTCATTACGGTTGGATCGGTTGGCCTAGATGGCGACTTTACTAGCTTGTTTACGGAAGGCAAGGGGGCAGGGAATGCTAATCTGGACGGGTTGCTTAATCGTCTGGAGAACGAAGAATTTGATCTCGTTGCCGTCGGCCGAGCGCTGCTTGTCGATCCCGCATGGGCGGACAAAATCCGTACGGGCCGCATTAGCGAGTTGATTCCATTTACGCCAGAAGCGCTGGGTTCGCTTAGCTAACCTGCTTTTGTTTGAACATAAGGTTGCCCCGAAGCCGTTAAGGCGAGGGGGCGGCCTTATTTTTTTGAAGTGGAAATTTATGAATACGTCAAATCCACGAATGTGATCGAGCAAATCGAAGATACTAAGAGAGAACAGTCAATGTAAGCGTTTCTTTCATGCTTTTCCTTGGACATAACCCTGAATTTTAAACCGAATCGTCGCTTTACAGTGTCTCTCAGCAGGAGTATGATTCAATTCGTAGATTCCTGTATCGCTGAATTCTGCAAGAACAGAAACGGGGGAACCATCGAGACTGGCATTATTGTTAAGCCAGAACGTATCCAGTCTCAGGGGTGAATTGCTCGCAAGTGGAGCATAGGGCTACTTCAAAGCCCGAATCCGACAGCTAACCTCGTAAGCGTACTGAAGAGGAACTTAACGCTGCTTTTCGTTTTTTTTGAGAAGCCGTGGGAAAGTTCTGCTTTCCTGCGGCTTCTTTGTTGTGTTCACTTTACTGGAGAGGTCTTGATGAAACGATGTACAGCAGGTTTAAACGACTCGTCATCGGTCGCCCGATGAAAAGTTCAGAAATTGAAGGGGAAAAGCTTGGGAAGCTGAAGGCGCTAGCCGTCCTGTCGTCGGATGCCTTGTCATCGGTTGCATACGGGACAGAGCAAATTCTAATCGTGTTAATGGCTGCCGGCTTCGCAGCGCTATGGTATTCGATTCCGATTTCAATTGCAGTATTAGGCTTGCTGCTTGTACTGATCTTGTCTTACCGGCAAACGATATTCGCCTATCCGTCAGGCGGCGGGGCTTATATCGTAGCCAAAAATAATTTAGGCGTATCCACCGGATTGCTTGCAGGCGGCTCGCTGCTGGTCGATTATATTTTGACCGTTGCCGTAAGCTCATCAGCCGGAACCGATGCGATCACGTCGGCGTTTCCTTCGCTCCATGATCATCGCGTGCTGATAGCGATCACGATGATTTTGTTCCTGACCATCATGAACTTGCGCGGCGTAACGGAGTCGGCTTCTGTGTTAGCCATACCGGTGTATGTATTCGTCGGGGCGATTTTCGTCCTCATCATCTCGGGTGTAATCAAATATGCAACAGGCGGCGCGCATGCCGCAGTTCCGGAGATGGGCTCCACCGTATCAAATATTAGCTTGTTCTTGCTGCTTAAAGCGTTCAGCTCAGGCTGCTCGGCCTTAACAGGCGTCGAAGCCGTATCGAATGCGATCCCGAACTTCAAGAAGCCTGCGGAGCGCAATGCAGCGGCAACCCTAATGTTAATGGGCGGCATCCTTGGGGCAATGTTCATCGGAATCAGCTTGCTCGCTTATTGGTATGGCATTAAGCCGGACCCGAAAGAAACGGTCGTTTCCCAAATCGCGGATGCAACATTCGGGCGCGGCATCTTGTATTATGTCATTCAAGGCATTACCGCATTAATTTTATTCCTGGCAGCGAACACCGCTTATTCCGCATTCCCGCTGCTTGCGTTCATGCTCGCGAAGGATAAATACATGCCGCATGCGTTCAAGGTTCGCGGCGACCGACTAGGCTTCTCGAACGGCATCATCTTCTTAGGCGTGCTGTCAGCAATCCTCGTTATCGTGTTCCACGGCGATACGGAGAGCTTGATTCCGCTCTATGCGGTTGGCGTATTCATTCCGTTTACGTTATCCCAGCTAGGGATGATGGTACGTTGGGTGAAGCTGAAGCCTAGCGGCTGGGTGTTCAAGTTCATCATTAATACCATTGGCATGCTGACGACGCTCGCCATTACGCTTATTTTTATTTTCACGAAATTCAGTCAGGTGTGGATGGTGTTCATCTTCCTCCCAATCGTCATGTATCTGTTCTACAGCATCTATCGACACTATATGAATACGGCGGAGCAGCTGCGCATTAACCCGCTGGAAGAGCGCCCAGTGCTCAAAGGAAGCACGATCGTTGTTCCTGTCGCTGGCATTACGAGGGTCGTGAATAACTCGCTTAGCTATGCCAAGTCACTCACCGATAATGTCGTTGCTGTTTACGTAGGCTTCGATGATGAAGAGATTGAGCGGATGGAGAAAAAATGGGAAGAGTGGAATCCCGGTGTCCGGCTGATCGTACTTCGTTCAAGCTACAGAAGCATCATCCGTCCGATCGTTCGGTTTATCGAAACCGTCGAATGGCGCGCTTCCGAGACCGATCATATTACCGTTTTGATTCCGCAATTTATAACGAAGCATTGGTGGCATTATATTCTTCATAATCAATCGGGACTCATGCTTCGCGCTTACTTGATTAACCAGAAGAACGTCGTCATTACGACCGTTCCTTATCATCTCACTAAATAATAGCGAAGAGGATGTGCGCTATCGTCAACCAGTTGACGAGTGCAACATCCTCTTTTTATGGGATCATTCAAATTCGGGGAAGGAACGATTCTAGAAATGCAGTGGCGCTAAACGGATGACCGATTGCGTGCAGGAAATGCAGGGTGACACCCAATACAGACAATGCGAGGTAAACGAATAGCTCTTTTTTGGGCGGCGATTGCCGGGCATAATACGCAAAACTAATGGCAAGCAGCATAACGACTGCACTAAGAACCAGCATTAGACTCGACTCCTTGGCAAGAGCAAGTATGCAGCAACGAGCAGCAGCGGGATCAATACGCCATATATCGAGTTGTTAAATAGCGTATAATGCGAGATCCATTCGTGATTTTCAATGATGTTCCCATGCATATGAAGCGAAAGCGCAGAGACGATTACAGCTAGCGGAATTGCTGTTTTACCGCGATCCTGTATGGAAAACAAATGGGAGAGGCCAAGAACAGCGCAATAAAAATTTAATGCGAGTTTAATAAAGACGAATGTGAGCCATCCGATTGAAATCAAAGCCTCCAAATGTTCAAGGAATGGGCTGATTTCTAGTTCTTGGGCCATTTTGAACAGTGGATATGTAATATGGGAAGCGCGCGTTACGCCAAGGACACCGATTACGATAAACGTAATAAATGCCAGTATGAACGCAGCAACGAAGGAGCCCTTCAGATAGGCAGATACAGGCCGCTGTTCCACGAACGGGAAGAGCATAAACAAGGTAAATGCATCCATATAAGGGAATGCGATCAGAAGACTGGATTTGTAAAACATCCCATGCCAGTCGATTGGAAGAACAGGAGCAAACCGCGACCAGCTCCACGTTTTAATGGATAAGATGAAGAAGATTATGAATGAAATGAGCAGCAGCGGCATGAAAAATTCGGTTGTGCGGGCGATCGATTCGATCCCCTTGATCGTGGCGTACACCGTAATGACTAGAAAGCATGACCCGAACACTAATTCATTCGTATTCGTGAGGAGCGTGATTGACATGAAATCGTCCAAGTTATTAATAACCCATGCGCAAATAAGCACGGATTGAAAAATGAGCAGCATGCCCACAATACTTCCCGCGATAGGTCCTAGTATGCTTCGGGCGATTTGGACGAGATTCTGCTTTGGAAATTTGACTGTAAGGTAAACCCACAGCAAAGAGCTTCCGATACCGACAACCCCTGTCCAGAGCGGAATGAACCAGCCGTATTGCTTGGCATTGCCGATCAAGGCAGGAGGAAGCAGGAAATATGCGGTGCTTACGGTGGTGAACAAGACGAGCAATTGAAATTGTCGATACGATATCGTTGCGGTTTCCACGGTTAACTCCCTCCTTGGTAAGGCGATAAAAGGATGCCTGTTTTAATGATGGAAGAATCAACGGTTACCGAAATTTCCGTTTCTACCCATGCGTTTGCATTAGCTTTAATAGCTGCCCATTTAGGGGATATTTGGTTGGCAAGCCGTTCCTGAATATTTAACAAATCCCATTCGTTCTTATTCGCCAGCTTGATTAAGGCAAGTGCCCTTTTTTTCATTTCCTTATTGAACTGTTTTTCCAGCATGTGTAATGTTTTTGTGCTCAGCTGTTCCTTCTGGTCGATGGAGATCAGCTCAAGCTTCGGCTTGACAACGATATCCAGTTTGGGCAGCCCATCATGAATGGTTAGGTGATAAGCGACTCTCGGTTTGCCTTTCATTTGCAGCTGCGCGGAGTCGCCTTCGTTCCATTTGATATCTTGAATAAACGATTTGTTGGCGCCAAGCAGAAAGAATAGCGTCTCCAGCTGATTCGCGTGCAGCTCGCCTATTGCATGTCCCTGCTTCATAATGGATGCGCCAATGAACTGGAAATTGCCTCGATTGCCTTCAATCGACTGGAACCGTTTCGTCGTTGGGTAGGGCTTGTTGCCGGATAAACGAATGATCGATACGTAAGTTAGCCTGTTATTCTCGAAGTTCTCTAACAGCGTCTTCACGGTTGACTTATTGTCCGACGCGCCTGTTACCTCATATTGCAGCTCTTCAATGCTTCTTAATTCTTTGCCTGGATTCATTTCGATCGGCACGTAAGTGTTCATCACATCCTTCAACGGACTTTTCGTGACAAATATAGTGGTTGCCATGCGTCGCCGGGAATCGCTCTCCAGAAAATTCAATAAATTGCCGATCCCATGCTTCGCTAATCGCTCCGAGACGATGTAGGCTTGAAAATGGCTGATAAAGAGCTTGCGAGATAACGTCTGTGTCGCTAAGCGTGAGAATTCTGCCCATGATTTTCCTTTAAACTCATACGTATAGAGCGGAGAGCGAGCGCTGCCGCTTTTCGACCCGGCGACGCCATTCGGATTAACAATTTGATAATAAGCCTGATAGGATCCATCATCATTCAGATCGACCCCAACCATATCAACAATCGCCAACTCATTGAGCTCGTTATAATCTTTGCAGCCTTGCATCAAGCAGCTGAGGAAGATCAGGGTCATCAGTGAAATGCTGCGAACGATTCGCTTCATGTACCATTACCTCTTCGGTTTTTTCATTTTGTCCCATGGCGCTCGCAGCAAGGTGTCCTTGAATCGGCTAGGAACTACAGGTGCGAGTGGGGAGAGGTAGGGCTCTCCGGTCGTTTTGATCGAAACGAGATGGACGACTAACAGCAGCGTACCGCAGAATACGCCAAACAGACCGAGGCAAACTGCAAGTAACATATATACGAATTGAATAATTCGTTGGCCCATCCCAAAGTTGAACGAGGGGGAAACGAAATTGGCAATAGCCGTAATGCCGACGACAATGACCATAGCAGCAGAAACCAATCCCGCCTCGACTGCTGCTTGGCCGAGTACGACAGCTCCCACTATCGAGATCGCTTGTCCCATGACGGTTGGCATGCGAATGCCCGCCTCGCGCAGCAGCTCGAACATGATGAGCATGATTAATGCCTCGACTAATGAAGGAAACGGAACGCCTTCCCGCTGCGCCGACAGGTTGATTAACAGCGAGGAAGGAATCATTTCCTGTCTGTAATTGGTTAATGCGATGTAGAGGCAAGGCGTGTACACGGACAAGAGAAATGAGAGCATGCGAAGCCACCGAAAGAGCGTAGCGTACATCGATCGTTGATAGTAATCTTCGGCGCTGACGAAGAACTGAAAGAAAGTGACCGGCACAATCAGGCAGCTTGGCGTGCCGTCGGTTAATATGGCAATTTTGCCCTCGATTAAATGCGCGCTTACGACATCGGGTCGTTCCGTGTTCAATAGCCGCGGGAAAGGAGTGAGCTCTTTATCCTCAATCCACTCCTCGATATTCGCGCTCTCAAAGATCGCTTCGGTTGAGATGGCGCTCAGCCGATCGCGATACGTCTGAATGCGTGCCTCTGACGCTTTTCCTTTCATATAGGCAAGCAAAACTTTGGTTCTGGTCGCTTGTCCAATCTCGTAGCTCTCGAATTGGAGATCGGAAGATTTGATCCGATTGCGGATAAGGGAGACATTCGTCATGATGTCTTCATTAAAGCCTTCTCCGGGGCCGCGGACGGTTTTCTCGGATTTGGGCTCTTCAATTGCCCGATGCTTAAACTTCGCCACATCACAAATATAAGCTTGCGGATCGGATGAGACGAGCACGACGCTTCGTCCTTCCATCAGGCTGGCTATCAGCTTATCGATAGCAGCTTCGGCGGTAAATGAGACCCCTGAAAGCCGATCGCGAATGCGTGCGTGCTTTTGCTCGGCAGCCATCTCGTCGTTAAAGTGAAGATCAAGGAGCGGCAGCAGCATGAACGTTTGAATTTGATCCTTGTCAGCAAGCGTGTCCAAGTAGGCGCAGACGATCATCAGATCAGCATCAACGTGAAACTGATGGGTTTTATAATCGGGTTGCGTCGCTAGGCCCTGTTTAATCGCTGCTTCGAATTCATCCAGAAGTGACATTGCGGCAACCCTCCCAGCCATTTAAGCTTAACATTCCCATCCTTTTCCTAGATATGCGCAAAGCATGGCGAAACACCCGCTCTCCGGTTGGAAAGCGGGCAGCAAGCAAATGCTGGCCAATTCAGTCGCGGCCCGCCATGTACAGCAGCTTCGCGACATGGTGGGGCTCAGTCTTGGCTGTCGTCATATGATCGCCATGGCCTTTGATCAATCGGAATAGCCCTAATCGGCTGGACATTTTGGGATGCCAGCTGTACGCAGCGCCAAGCTGCGGCATTACTGCATCTTCGGTCAAATCGACATAGCTTCGCGGTATCGTTAGTTTATAAAACGTTGTCAGATCGAGCTTCTCATATAGAGGACCAGCTGGCTCAGGGGAAATGCGAGCGTACAAATACTTCGCTTGCTCTAATGTTGCGAGATTTACGAAGTTTTCTCTGAACAGCGGGAAGGGCAGCATGATCGTATTGTTGCCGGACGCTTTGCGTACTTGATCGAATGCCTGCTGGGCAGCGGGAGGAAGCTCGTCGTTCGCGCTTTCGCCATTATTTAGAACAAATGCGTTCCAGAACACGAGCCGCTTGATCCGTTCAGGCACGAGCTCCGCCGTTTTCTGCACGACCGTGCCTCCAAAACTGTGTCCGACAAGGACGATATCCTGCAATTGATGCTGGATGATATAGTCGGCGACCGCTTGACTTTGCATGGCGTGCGTCACGTTTTTGTTCAAGTCGCTGCCATGACCGGGGTATTCCGGCGCATGGACGTTATGCCCCATATGCCTTAATTGCGCTGCTATGCCGTCCCAAAAGCTCGCATCCGCCCATGCGCCATGCACAAGGACGAACGTAAGCGGTTGAATATACGCGTGAGGATGAATCATGATGTAAAGTTCCTTTCCAATCGTGATAAGCTACCATATGCCCTGTTCATCGGAAAGGTAAATAAAAGTTGCAGCTTCGGTTGTCCTTGTTGTAGGATGAGGGACAAGGAACAGGGTGAGGAGAATCGCGATGAAAATTAATGTGGAACCCGCTGTAGCTCAGTGGTATATTGACGAAATGGGGCTGAAGCAAGGCGACCAGCTGCATATATTCGTCCGGCTGGGCGGCTGCGGGAGCGTTCAGCCTGGCATGTCGCTTGGCATTACGAAGGAGCCTTCACAGGCGCCGCGCCTGAAGCACGTCAGCGAAGGAATCGAATTTTATATGCTGGAGGATCAGCTTTGGTATTTGGATAATAAGAGCTTATCGCTTCAGTATAACGAGAAAGAAGAAGGCGTTGGCTTCTACGTTTCTTAAAGAATGGCATAGATGGAAGGCATGCATGGGCCGATGGTTCATGCATGCTTTTTTTCATACAGGGTTAAACGATATAAGTTTACATAATATTATTTATGTAAATTAATATTTCCTGCAAGCTCGCAGCTGTTATATAGACATGTTCTGCATTCATATAGATAGGGTAAGCGCAGACATCGTCGAACCTTGTCCCAAAGAAGCAGCCAGCATGATTACGAAGGGTCAAAGGGGGGAGGGGGTTGCGGTTTCAGCTAACAGAAGAGGCAGAGATGACGCGAACTGTTCTGCAGCAATTTGTAAGGGAGCAGGTTGCGCCAGCTGCTGTTGCCCGTGATGAGGCTCATCTATTCGATCGGGCTCTATTCAAGCAAATGGGCCAGCTCGGCTTGACTGGCATTTTGTTCCCGGAGCGTTATGGCGGCGTAGGCGGCGATAAGCTCACTTATGCTGTTGCGCTGGAGGAAATCGCGAAGGGTTGCGCTTCGTCAGCAACAAGCTTGGCGATGCATACCGTTTATTGCGCGTGGCCGATCTATCACTTTGGTGCTGAACCCATTCGTGAGCGGGTGCTCATACCGTTGGTGCAGGGAACCGCCTTAGGCGGAGCATGTTTAGCTGGCGTCACGCGGCAGTCAGAGCATGGGACCAACGGAGCCTCGGTTACTGCAGATGAAGCTGGCGATTGGATTCGGCTGAATGGTTCGCATCCGGTTATGCTGCATGCCGGTTATGCGGATACGTACGTGATCTGCGCTCCAATGGCACGGAATCGGCAATGGAACATGTTACTAATCAATGATCAGGAAGCGGGCCTGACTTTAAAGCCGACTGTACAAAAGCTAGGCTTGCATGCAGTGCCAGTTGCAGAGGCGTTATTTCAAAATTGCACCATACCGCGCGAGCAGCGCATTGGCAGGTTTGGGAGCGGAGCTAAGGCTGTTTCGACGATGCTGCAGTTAGGACAGCTGAGTGCAGCTGCAATCGCAGTCGGCATTGCGCAAGGCGCGCTCGACGAGGCAACTGCATATGCGAAAACACGAAAGCAATTCGGCGTGGCGATCGGCCGCCAGCAAGGCATTTTATTTAAGCTGGCCGACATGTCCGTTCGAACGGAGGCGTCACGGCTGCTTATCTATCAGGCTGCTTGGCAGCTCGATGCCGGTCTTGATAGCTCGCGCGCATGCGCAATTGCGCGGCGTTATGCCGCAAGGACAGCCGTAGCCGTAGCGACGGAGGCGGTTCAGGTGTTCGGCGGGTACGGTTATATGCGCGAATATCGAGTGGAGCGCTATATGCGGGATGCGAAAGGGATCGATTCTGATTTTATGCTGGGCGGCATGATTGTCGAGGAGGAGCTACGAATTTTGCAATAGTTTAGGGGGCGGCACCATGCGGGGAACGGTCATCGTAAACGGTGCACGGACGGCATTCGGGAAGCTGGGGGGCGTGTTTCAGCATGTATCTGCAGCAGAGCTAGGTGCCGCTGCGATAAGGGGAGCGTTGGCGACTAGCGGAATTGAAGCTTCTCGAATCGACCATGCCGTCATGGGAATGGTGCTGCAGGGCGGAGCCGGACAAATTCCATCGCGGCAGGCAGCGCGGCTTGCCGGACTGGCTTGGGAGGTACCGTCCGAAACAGTGAATAAAGTGTGCGCCTCCGGTATGCGGGCGATCACGATAGCTGATCAAATCGTGCGAAGCGGTGCGGCGCAAGTGCTGGTCGCCGGGGGAATGGAAAGCATGAGCAGCGCCCCTTTCGCCGTGCCATCCGCACGATGGGGCGTGCGGATGGGCCATGCCGCACTTACCGATCTGATGCTGTATGACGGCTTGTTGTGCGCATTCGACAATGTTCCCATGGCTGCTCACGGCAATGCGGCTGCCGTGCGGCACGGCATAAGCCGTGAAGAGCAGGATGAATGGGCGCTGCGAAGCCATGCATTAGCTGTTGCGGCAGGCTGGCAGGGTAAATTCGCAGAGGAGATCGTACCTTTCGATTCATCTGGAAGTCGGATCGACGCGGATGAATGCCCGCGACCAAGCACGAGCATGCAGAAGCTTGCCAAGCTTGTTCCGATTCTTGATCGAAGTGGAACGGGGACCATTACGGCAGGCAACGCGCCAGGCGTTAATGACGGCGCAGCAGCAGTTGTCGTCATGTCAGCGGAAGTTGCCCAGCAGGAAGGCATTAAACCGTTGGCTGTCATTATCGGGCATACGTCAATTGGCGCGGAGCCGCACCAGCTAGCGGAGGCTCCGGCACTAGCCATTCGAAAACTGCTGCAGCAGACAGGCGTTACTTTGCCCGATATCGACTTGATCGAGGTGAACGAGGCATTCGCGGCAGTAGCTTTGACCTGCGGGCGCATGCTGCAATGGGATGCGGAACGGGTGAATGTCAACGGCGGCGCAATCGCGCTTGGGCATCCGATCGGCGCGAGCGGCGCCCGCATCGTGTTAACGCTTGCCCATGAGCTGAGGCGACGAGGCGGAGGACTGGGCATCGCAGCGATTTGCAGCGGCGGCGGCCAGGGCGATGCGATAATGATTCGCGTAGACGGATGATCGCGATGAAGAAGGTGAAACCATGACGGTTCGAGCCGTAACGGTTATTGGTGCGGGGCAGATGGGTCGCGGAATCGCCCAGACGCTGCTGCAGTACGGATTTGCAGTGACGCTGTACGATATTCATGAAGCCGCAGTTGCGCGAGGTGTCGCAACGATTGCAGAGGCATTCCGGCGTCAGGTCGGCAAGGGTCGGATTGCTGAGGAGCAAAAGGAAGAGTGGCTGGCGCGATTGGCGGCAACGACGGAGCTGACAGCTGCCGAGGATAGCGAAATTGTAATCGAAGCTGCGCCAGAGCAGCTTGAAACGAAGCTTGCGTTGTTTCAAGCGCTGGATCGGATTTGCCCGTCGCAAACGATCCTTGCCTCCAATACCTCTTCGATTTCGATTACAGCCATTGCGGCAGTCACTGACCGAGCCGATCGGGTCATTGGCATGCATTTTATGAATCCGGTGCCGGTGATGCCATTGGTGGAAGTGATACGCGGCTTACGCACGTCTGACGATACGTTTGCCAAGGTTGCCGACTTAGCGGTCCAGCTGGGTAAAGCGCCAGTCGAGGTGCGCGATTATCCCGGTTTTGTCTCGAATCGGCTCTTAATGCCCATGATTAATGAAGCGATTTATGCGGTGTACGAGGGCGTAGCCGAGCCAGAGGCGATCGATCAAGTGATGAAGCTGGGAATGAATCATCCGATGGGGCCGTTGGCGCTTGCTGATTTGATCGGGCTCGATACCTGTCTTGCCATCATGGAGACGCTCCACGAAGGCTTCGGCGATAGCAAATACCGGCCCTGCCCGCTGCTTCGCCAATATGTGCAGGCAGGCTGGCTCGGACGCAAGAGCGGCAAAGGCTTTTTTCAATACGAAGAACGGAGGTAAGCCGCTCATAGGAAAAGGGGTGCGGCAATGGAGCTCCGATTTACGGAAGAGCAGGAGAGGATTCGACAGAAGGCGCGGCTGTTTGCAAGAGACGAGATAACGCCAAACATTGCGCGGATGGAGGAGGACAGCGATTTCTCATTCCCGGCGGATCTGGTTAAACGTATGGCGGCATTGGAGCTAATGGGCATTCCGGTGCCTCGGAAGTGGGGCGGCGCAGGCGCAGATTTTATTGCCTACATTGCGGCGATCCATGAGATTGCGAAGGTGAGCGCAGCTGTCGGCGTTATTTTGTCGGTGCATACCTCAGTTGGCACGCTTCCGATTGTGTACTACGGCACTGAGGAGCAGCGCAACGAGCAGGCTCGAAAACTTGCTGCCGGGCAGTGGCTTGGCGCATTTGCGTTAACGGAGCCGCATGCGGGCTCTGATGCAGCTTCCATCCGGACGCGGGCCGTGAAGGATGGCGATGAGTATCTGCTGAACGGGACCAAAATGTTTATTACAAACGCAGGCGCAGCCGATCTGTACATTACGTTCGCCGTTACAGATCCGAGCCGCGGTCCAGGCGGCATTACCGCATTTTTGCTCGAACGGGGCGTTCAAGGCTTCATCGTCGGCAAAAAGGAGAAAAAAATGGGCCTTCACGGCTCCAACACCTGCGAATTGAGGTTTGAGGATGTGCGAATTCCGGCATCGCAGCGGCTTGGCGAGGAAGGGCAGGGGTTCGCCATTGCCAAAGGCTCGCTTGACGGCGGAAGGATCGGCATCGCCGCGCAGTCGCTTGGCATCGCAGAGGCTGCCTTGCAGCTGATTCAGTCAGCGATCTGCCCTACGCTGCCGAATCGGGCCCGGTCAACGCCACTGATTCGCAGCGTGCATCACAGACATAAGAGCATTAGCGCTGAAATGGCGGAGCTTGCAGAATTAACGGCACAGGTCGAAGCCGCACGGCTACTCGTCTATCGGGCAGCCTTCCTGCGCCAAGAAGGGTTGCCGTGTACGAAGGAGTCGTCGACAGCAAAGCTGTTCGCATCCGATACTGCGGTCGAAGTGGCAGGCGCGGCCGTTCGTTTGCTCGGAATGAAAGGCTATACGAAGGCGTCTCCTGCTGAACGCCTGTTTCGCGATGCGAAGGTAACGCAAATCTATGAGGGAACCAACGAAATTCATCGCATTGTAATCGGCAATCAGCTGCTCAGATAGCTTGGCGGAGGTGAAACGATGCGTCAAAGTGCCGGTCAACGCCTGCGCAGCGCGGTTGAAGCGGAGCGCCCCTTGCAGGTCGCAGGAGCAATTAACGCCTATGCGGCCATGATGGCGGAGCAGGTCGGATTTCGAGCGTTATACGTTTCAGGGGCTGGCGTAGCGAATGCTTCTTTCGGCTTGCCGGATCTTGGCATTACGAGCTTGAACGATTGTGTCGAGGACGTTCGGAGGCTGAGCAGCGTGACGGAGCTGCCCATTCTGGTCGATGCGGATACCGGCTTCGGCAGCGCCTTTCAAATTGCGCGAACGGTTCAGCAGATGGAGCGCGCAGGCGCGGCAGGCATTCACATCGAAGACCAGGTCGCAGCCAAACGATGCGGCCATCGCCCGAATAAAGCAATCGTCAGCCAAGCGGAGATGACGGATCGTATTCGAGCAGCGGCAGATGCGCGAGCGGACAGCCAGTTTGTCATTATGGCACGGACGGACGCGCTGGCAGTCGAAGGCATCGATCGCGCGATTGAACGGGCGCGCGCATGCGTCGAGGCAGGAGCCGATATGATTTTTCCAGAGGCGGTTACGCGACTGGAAGATTACAAGGCGTTCGCGGAAGCCGTTCAAGTGCCGGTGCTTGCGAATATTACGGAGTTTGGATTAACGCCGCTGTTTACGACCGAGCAGCTCGCTTCCGCAGGCGTTGGATTAGCGCTTTACCCGTTATCCGCCTTTCGCGCGATGTCGGCCGCAGCCCTTCTCGTGTACAAAGCAATTCGCGAAGAAGGGACGCAGCAGTCCGTTATCGACCGGATGCAGACGCGCTCCGAATTGTACGCATTCCTTCATTATCTCGATTATGAACAGCGGCTTGATCGATTGTTCGGCATAGAGAAGGGAGTGGATTAGATGGTCATTAAAAAAGCCGGAGGATTGTCAGATGTAGTAGCGGGGAAGACCGAGATCGCGACGGTTGGCAAAAAGGGCAGAGGATTAACCTATCGCGGGTATGCGATTGAGGATTTGGCGCAATCGGCTTCCTTCGAGGAAACGGCTTATTTGCTGCTGTATGGCAAGCTGCCCAATGAGGTGGAATTTGAAGCCTATAAGAGCAAAATGGCGAAGCTGCGCGGCCTGCCAGCAGGGCTGCGCGTCATCCTCGAGCAGCTTCCTGCTCATACGCATCCGATGGATGTGATACGTACAGGCGTTTCGGCGCTTGGCGCCTTCGAACCAGAGAGAGACCGTCAGGAAGTGCGGGAGGTCGCAGACCGTTTAATTGCAAGCGCCGCTTCCATTTTGCTGTATTGGCGCCACTTTCATCTGGATGGTATTCGAATCGACACAGAGACGGAAAACGAGAGCATCGCCGGCCATTTTTTGCAGCTGCTGCATGGGAGGAAGCCGGATGATCTGCATGAAGAAGCGCTTGATATCTCGCTTACGCTGTATGCGGAGCATGAATTTAACGCGTCGACATTCGCAGCGAGGGTGACAGCGTCGACGATGTCGGATATTTATTCGGCGGTGACGACAGGTATCGGAACACTGCGCGGATCGCTGCATGGCGGAGCTAATGAAGCTGCAATGGAGCTAATCGATGCATTCGCCACACCGGACGAGGCGGAGATGGGCGTACAGCAGATGCTCGTGCAGAAGCGGCTTATTATGGGCTTTGGCCATCGGGTGTATACGGTATCCGACCCTCGTTCGGATATTATGAAACGAATATCGCAATCATTGTCCTTGCAAGCCAATGACTGGCAACTCTATCACATTTCCGAGCGAATCGAGCAAGTGATGCAGCGCAAAAAGAAGCTGTTCCCAAATCTTGATTTCTACAGCGCGTCTGCGTACCGGCTAATGGGTATTCCCACTTCGTTGTTCACGCCGATCTTTGTCATTGCCCGCATGAGCGGCTGGATCGCGCATATTATCGAGCAGCGCGATAACAATCGGATCATTCGTCCAATCGCCGAATATACGGGACCCGAGCAGCAGCCATGGATTTCAATCGAAGGACGTGCCTGATGTCAAGCTCGATCCCGAACAATCGGCCCGATCCGGATCAGCTATTAACAGATATTGCTAGTTATGCAGCGGAAGCTGCCATCGAAAGCGATGAAGCGTATGTTACCGCGCGATATTGTCTAATGGATACGCTGGGGTGCGGATTGCTGGCATTGCGTTACCCGGCTTGTACGAAGCTGTTAGGCCCAACCGTTCCTGGCACCATTGTGCCTAACGGCGTCAGGATTCCAGGCACCTCGTATGAGCTGGATCCTGTAACCGCTGCTTTTAACATCGGCTGCATGATCCGTTGGCTCGACTACAACGACACATGGTTAGCGGCGGAATGGGGGCATCCGTCCGATAACTTGGGTGGGATACTAGCTGCAGCTGATTATCAGAGCAGGCAAAACGTCGCTCGCGGCGGTCAGCCGCTCATCATGAGGGATGTCCTTACTGCCATGATTCAAGCGCATGAAATCCAAGGCGTTCTTGCGCTTGCGAACAGCTTCAATCGAGTGGGTCTGGATCATGTCATCCTTGTCAAAGTCGCTTCGGCTGCTGTCGGCACGCGGTTGCTGGGCGGCACGAAGGACGAGATTACGCAAGCGATCTCCCATGCGTGGGTCGACGGTCATCCGCTGCGGACGTATCGGCATTCGCCGAATACGGGCACGCGCAAATCATGGGCAGCTGGCGATGCGACGAGCCGGGCGGTGAGGCTGGCGCTAATGGTGCTCAAGGGAGAAATGGGGTATCCGTCTGTATTGACGGCTCCGACATGGGGGCTGCAGGATGTGCTCATGAAAGGGAAGCCGCTTGTGATGAATCAGCCTCTCGCGAGCTATGTGATGGAGAATGTGTTGTTCAAAATCTCGTATCCAGCTGAATTTCACGGCCAAACGGCCGTCGAATGCGCCGTCCGCCTGCATAAAGAGGCGATTGGAAGGCTGGATGAGATCGATCGGATCGAGCTGACGACGCATGAGTCAGCGCTTCGTATCATTGATAAGACAGGACCGCTTCATAATCCCGCGGATCGGGATCACTGTTTGCAATATATGGTGGCGATCGGACTGCTGCATGGGACGCTGGAGGCTGATCATTACGAGGACTCCGCCGCAGCGGATCCGCGAATCGATGAGCTGCGGAGCAAAATGGTTACGATCGAAGAAAGCCGCTATTCGCGAGATTACCTAGATAGCCAAAAGCGTTCGATCGCGAATGCCATCCAAATTTTGTTCAAGGACGGGACGGCCACCGAGCGAATTGAAATCGAGTACCCGATCGGCCACCGGAGGCGCAGGGCAGAAGGCATCCCGCTGCTGGAGCAAAAGTTCGAGGCGAACGTGCGAACGCGGTTTGCCGATAAGCAGGCGAGAGCAATCTTGGAGCTATGCAGTGATCAAGCGGCGTTGGAGCGGATGCCGGTGCCGCAATTTATGGAGCTTTTTGTGGTCTAGCCCGCAGAAATAAAGCCAGCATAGGCATGCATAGAGTGCAAATGAGCACTCTTATTTTTTTGTGTGTAAAAGTTCGTTATATATATTCAATAATCGTTAATAGCTTATATATTTTTCGATCGTTATGTCCTGTAACATGTTTGTTACATCATAAAGATCTGAAATGAAAGGTCACCGTGATTATTTTTGCTTAGAGGTGATAGTGTGATTAATTGGAACGCTCCGATACTGCCGGGCATCGGGCTTGGCAATCTTCGATTGTATAGCCATATCAGCGGGTTTTATCCTTACCTGTGTAAGCATGAGGTGAAGGCGAAGCTGCTTGATAAGTTTTTAATTCGTTATGAAATGAAAGATTTCGTCGATCTGTGGTTTAATATCATCAACGGAAAACTTGTTAAAATCACAGCGCTGCGAAACTACTCGGGAAAGTTGTTTGATACGATTCAAATCGGGATGCCGATTAGCGAAGTGCTCGCGATTGAGCCTAGCTTTGAATATGATGAGTTTGAAGAAATCTATTGCAGCAGTAAAGGGATCTACATCGAAGTGGACCCAGATACGAAGGCGGTATTATGGATATCGGTTTTTGTAAAAGAAATGGAATGCCATGAGTTTGAATGCGGTAAGTGGTAACCCCTGCATTGCTTGAAGGCGGGTAAATAATGGTGTGCTGAGCCTTGCGAGGCTCTTTTTTTTATGCCATGATAGATTTCATTGAATAGATCGCGGACATAGAGAGAATGCCGACGGAGGGGAACGACAGATGACGATTAATTACTGTGTGACATGCGGAAGCCCAATGGAGACGCGAGTGTTGGATGGCTTAGAACGGCGGGTATGCGCCTCGGAATCATGCGGTGCGGTACACTGGGGCAATTATAGCATTGGCGTAGGCGCGCTTGTCTTTCGGGACGGAAAGATCTTGCTCGTTCGTCGGGCGCAGGAGCCGGGCAAAGGCAATTGGACGAATCCGGGCGGTTACATCGAGCAGCATGAGGACATCGGAACGACTGTGGCGCGAGAGGTAATGGAGGAAACGGGAGTAGAAGCCAAAGTGAAGAGCATTATCGCGCTTCGCGATCAGCCGCGCAGCATTCACAATGTCTATATTGCATTCGAGATGGAATATGTGGGGGGAGAACCGACGCCAGATGGCGTAGAGGTGGATGCCGCAGGATTTTTTGCATTGGATGAGTTGGCGCATATGCCAGTCGCTGGCTTCACGCAGTGGCTTCTCGATGCTGCCATCCATAAGCAGGGCGAAGGCATGCAGGAGGATAGCCAAGCGGCAACCGCTGCGAACGGAAATCGGTATTATCGGCTGTAAAAAATGGTAAGTATCATACAAGCGAGCGAAGCGGAGATCTTCGTTCGCTTGTTTTTGGTTCCTGCATTACATCCGTACAATAACAGAACCGCCTCCTGCTGTCACAACGCGGTTTTGCTGCTGTTCGATCGAGCGGAGCAGGTGATTGTTCTCTTCCATCAACCGGATGATATGATCCAATCGATGCTCCAGGTTGGCGAACAATTGCATCATTGGCTGCATATCCGGCGTGGAAGCGGGGGAACGGTGGTCGTGTGCAATGGGATGTGCATACTCGTTCGAATAGGGGTTAGCCGGGTAAGCTCTCCAGTGTGGGTGCATGGGCAAACACCTCCTTGCTCGGAAAGTGCGTGATATATCTTACGCTGCCGCGGAGTATGCGTACGCCTAAATTTGTGTGATCGTGACGAAATTCGACCATTTGTTTAATCGATCAATTAATTGCATTAAACATATATGACATTAAAATTTCGTGCAGTTAACAGACGACTGCTTGAATCCCCTTTAACACGATATCCAGTTGTCTGCGGAACGAATCCCGTAGTGGTTGGCTGAAATTCCCCCGAATCCAATCAATCGTTGTGTGGAAGAAAACGCCACCCAGCAATGCAGCTGTCTGCTGCGCATCCAAATCGTTTCGCAATTCTCCTGAATCAATCCCTTGCTCGATAATGACACGTATTACCGCCGAGGCCTCATTATAATTACGGCGATCTCCGCTTGTATACCGCTGCATAAAATCCTGAATGACCAGTTGGCCATAGGGCTTATCCTCCTCGTTCACCTTGGCAAGCGCATCGAAGATGGCAAAGAGTTTGTTCACGACGCCGTCAACGTTTTGTACGCTATGCTCAATTGCCGATTTGATTAGCTGTACACGAATTTCACCGAAATGGGTCAGGAGTGCATTTTTGCTTGCAAAATGATTGAATAGCGTGCCTTTGGCGACATTTGCTTTTTCGGCAATTTGATCCATCGTTGTCTGGTCGAACCCGTGAGCAGTGAAAAGGGTAAGAGCGGCATCGGCGATTTTTTGCTTCGTTTCTTGTTTGCGTTTCTCGTAGCGAGACATCGAAGTCAAAGTGATTCCCCCACAAATAAAATTGTGTCCGATGGCGTTGATCTAGGTAATCAATGTTCCAAGCTTCATATTAACCTGCCAAGCGGAGAGCTGACAATCACGATAAGCGAATCAGCTCGCTTTACGCTTTCGTATATAAGCTAAGATACCCATCGCCAGAATTGAACCAATCAGGCCTATGCTCATATCCTTTTGCGTATCGAGCACATCGCCCTGCAAGCCGATAAATCGAGCCTCTCCGCCTTTTCCGCCAGCGAGCGCCGCCAGCATTTCCAAGATTTCGAACAATCCGCTAAAGCTGAGTACGACAACAACCGGCATCAAATAGGTCCAGACGCCTCGAATATGCACCTTGCTCATGAGCCATTCGCGGAAAGGCAGCGACCAGCATAAGCCGAATGCCAAATGGACAAGGCGGTCATAATAGCTTCTTCGGGTATGGTAATGGGATTTTAACCAATGATCGAAAGGCGTACCCTCATAAGTGAAATGGGCAGCATAGGTATGTAAGCACATAAAAATGAGAATGAGCAGATAGGAAAGGCTCGATAGGCGAGCAGATCGATAAGTGAACGCAAGAAAGGCGATTGTAATGACGATAAGGACATTTTCTGCGAGCCACTGCAAGCGATTTGTAGGTGTGATCGCCATGATGATCCAGTCAACGATATAGATTCCAATCCAAAGATGCAGCACATAATTTCGTTTGAATGGGAGTTGCTCAAGCATTCGATGTCCCTCCAAGGGTGTGGCATTTGCTGCTAATAGGGTGTACGGGATTTTGTATAAATATGTGCAATCAACTACTTGATATACCCCTTAGGGGTATGTTATGCTACTACTAAGAGGAGGGATGCTCGTGAAGGAGTCCCAACAAACGGATCATACGCAGCTAGAGCATATGACTTGCCATGATGAATGCGCATCGCAAGGCGGAGAACGCAAGAGCCACCATTCGGACAAAACAAAAGCAAACCTGATCGCACGATTGAATCGAGTGGAAGGCCAGATCCGTGGGATAAAAGGTTTGATCGAGAAGGACACGTACTGCGACGATGTATTGAATCAGATCTCCGCAGCCCAGTCGGCATTGAATAGCGTTGGCAAGCTGCTGCTCGAGCACCATTTGAAAAGCTGCGTGACCGAAAGGCTTCAAGCAGGCGATGAGCAAGTGATTGCTGAGCTAATGATTACGATGAACAAACTAATTCGTTAACGAGGAGCGTGTGAATATGCAAACCGTCACATTGAAAGTAGAAGGAATGTCTTGCGGCCATTGCGTCAATTCGGTAGAGGGCGCCGTACGGGAAGTCGGCGCGGAAGGCAAAGTGAACCTGAGCGCAGGCGAAGTAACGGTTGCGTTCGACGAGTCGAAAGTAACGCTTCAAGCGATCAAAGCAGCGATTGAAGAGCAGGGGTACGATGTCGCATAATGCGTTGCCGCCTCTTCGGCGGCACCCTCGCAATGCTTATTTTTTTAAAGAAATATATACCCTATAGGGGTATGATTCGTATAATTCGAAGGAGATAGTTGCTATGAATAATCAAACGGAAATCGAACAAACGACACTTCAAATTACCGGCATGACTTGCGCGGCTTGCGCCGCCAGAATTGAGAAGGGGCTTTCTCGGCTTCCCGGCGTTAATCAAGCAACTGTCAACTTCGCAATGGAAACGGCTTTGGTCGATTTTGACAGCGCACAAGTGTCCATCACTGATTTGACGCAGAAGGTTGAAAATCTGGGGTATCATGCGAGCGAGAAAAGTTCAGATGAAACAGCAGCGCATGACAAACAACGCGAGCGCAAGCAGAAAAAGCTGCAGCTGCTGGTATCCGCTCTTCTTTCTTTGCCGCTGCTATGGTCAATGGTCAGCCATTTTACTTTTACCTCATGGATATATATTCCGGCGTTTATGATGAATCCATGGGTGCAGCTAGCGTTGGCAACGCCCGTGCAATTCGTAATTGGGAGCTCGTTCTATATCGGAGCTTACAAAGCACTTAGAAATCGAAGCGCGAACATGGATGTGCTAGTCGTGCTCGGCACATCAGCCGCTTATCTATATAGCTTGTACAAAACGATCGATTGGGCAACAGCAGCCCAGATTCATGGCCACGCGCAGCATGCGCCAGATTTGTATTACGAAACAAGTGCGATTCTGATTACGCTCATTTTGTTAGGCAAATGGTTTGAAGTGCTTGCCAAAGGCCGTTCTTCTGAAGCGATCAAGAAGCTGCTCGGGCTGCAAGCGAAGACGGCAAACGTCATTCGCAATGGCGAATTGCTGACGCTGCCGATCGAAGCGGTAATCGCAGGCGACCATGTGATCGTAAAGCCGGGCGAGAAGATCCCCGTAGACGGCATGGTCATCGAGGGGTATTCGAGTATTGACGAATCCATGCTGACAGGCGAAAGCATTCCAGTCGACAAACAGGCTGGGGATCAGGTGATTGGCGGAACGATCAACCGCAACGGGAGCTTGACTGTAGAAGCGACGAAAGTCGGAGCGGAAACAGCATTGGCTCAAATTATTAAAGTTGTCGAAGATGCGCAAGGCTCCAAAGCGCCGATTCAACGAATTGCAGACGTCATCTCGGGTATTTTTGTTCCGATCGTAGTCGGCATAGCGTTGCTTACGTTTATCGTATGGTTCTTCTGGGTATCGCCTGGCGAATTCGCGCATGCGCTCGAAAAAGCGATTGCGGTGTTGGTCATTGCATGCCCGTGCGCGCTCGGATTAGCTACGCCAACCTCGATTATGGCCGGTTCGGGACGCGCCGCTGAGCTTGGCATCCTATTCAAGGGCGGCGAGCAGCTTGAAACGCTGCATAAAGTAAACACGGTCGTCCTTGATAAAACAGGCACGGTGACGAAAGGAAAACCGGAGCTGACTGATATTTTGTTTGCCGAGGATCTTGAGGTGCGTGGCATTCAAGAAGCGCGTGTCCTTCAGCTGATTGCTTCGGCAGAAAATCATTCGGAGCATCCGCTTGCTGGGGCCATCGTTACGGGGATTTTGGCTAAGGGCATATCGCTGCTTGGGGTTGATCACTTCGAGGCGATACCCGGCTACGGTATCCATGCGCAGGTGGATGGCAGCGAAATTTGGGTTGGCACGCGCAAGCTGCTGCAGCGGGAAGGAGTTGCTGTTAGCGAGCATGTAACGCAGGCAATGGAGAAGCTGGAAAACGAAGGGAAGACTGCGATGCTCGTCGTTGTCGATGCGCAGTATACGGGGCTGGTTGCTGTCGCCGATACGATAAAAGAATCATCGAGGCAAGCGGTCGCTAGCCTGCTTGAAGCCGAAATTGAAGTGATCATGCTCACTGGCGATAATGCGCGCACGGCGCAAGCAATTGCCCGTCAAGCAGGGATCACGCGCGTTATTGCAGAGGTTCTTCCGGATGGCAAAGCCGCTGAGATTAAGAAGCTGCAAGCCGAAGGGAAACGCGTAGCCATGGTTGGCGATGGCATCAACGATGCGCCTGCTATCGCAACGGCTGATGTCGGCATTGCAATCGGAACGGGAGCCGATATCGCGATGGAGGCTGCTGATGTCACGCTGATGCGCGGCGAACTGACCAGCATCACCGAGGCCATTGTGATGAGCCGCCAAACGATGGCGAACATCAAGCAAAATCTGGTCTGGGCGCTCGGATACAATACGCTGGGCATCCCAATCGCCGCAATGGGCCTGTTGGCGCCATGGGTAGCTGGTGCAGCAATGGCATTAAGCTCCGTATCGGTCGTCTTGAATGCGCTGAGGCTGCAACGGGCAAAGGTATAAGGATGGGAATGGATCCCGCGATAGGCTGACAATCCTATATGGATGTCAGCCTTATTGCGTTCTGCTTGACATGGCATAGCCTGATCGATATACAATTACATGCGAAGAACGGTGAAGCATGAAGTCGCGACAATCGCGGCTTTTATTTTATTATCGGAGGAGGTGGAACATCGATGCGGCATAGACTTCAAAATATGAATACGCTGCGTAATCAAATTCTTGCGATGTTTCTTCTCGTCATGGCGATCGTGTTATGCTTCGTTGGGCTGACCACCTATACGCGCGTATCCGCGTTGATTAAAAACAATGCGGAACGGCAGCTGAAGCAGACCGCGAATGAAGCGACCGGCAGGTTGGAAACGCTTTATCGACAGCTTGATATGCTGTCAAGCCAAGTCATGACCACTACGGAAGTGCAACAGCTGCTGCTGCAGCATACGTATGGGCAGAGAGCCAGCTTGCAGCAGCGACAATCGCTGATGCAGAGCGTTAGCACCTTCCAAGTATATTCGGACGGCATTCAAGCCTTTGACTTGTACGCCAATAATTACAGCAGCATGTTCCCGCTAGATGACACGACATTGAACGGGCGAATCGGCTCCGCTTGGATTCAACAGATCGATTTGGCCAGAGGCAAGCTTGTCTGGATTGGCCAGGATCCAAAGGACCCCAATTACTTTTTGGCGGTTAGGCAAGTGAGGCTGATCGACCACTGGTTTGCAAGCGGCGGCTATTTGCTCATTCGCGTGAATCGCAGCTATTTTGATCTCGGGGTGCAAGGCGATCAGCAGCGAGACGAACTCATGCTGCTGCTGGACCGCAATCAATTACTCATTACATCCAATTTTGCAGGGAATAGTAAGGCAGTTGTTCACTCGAACGGACAGACGGTCACGATACGCGGCAAGGAATATATCCAAGTCGACCAAAAATCGGAGCTCACCGGCTGGAAGCTTGTGATCCTGACCCCGGTCAGCACGGTGCTTGAGGGGATTACGGTGCTCCGAACAGCGATTATCGTATCTGGCTGCGTCGGATTTTTAATATGCTTGTTGTGCTCCTTCTTCCTCTCCTCGATGATAACGCGCCCGATTTTGCGATTGATCAAGACGATGCGCGGCTCGCGCTTGGGCGAAATGCGACCAAGCCCCGAGGTGCAGTCCACCGTTGAAATTAATGAGTTGACGAAGACGTATAACCAGATGGTTGAGCATATGAACGAGCTCATTCAAGTGATCTATGAGAAGGAGTTAGTACGCAGCCGATCGGAGCTCAAGGCGCTTCAGGCGCAGATTAATCCCCATTTTCTATATAACACGCTTGAGGCGCTGTTCTGGTCCTTGCAGGAGAAGGAAGAGGAGGAGCTTGCGGAGCTCGTTGTGGCAATGTCGGAGCTATTCCGCTATACGATTGGCAGCGACGGGATGAGCGAATGGGTAACCTTCAGCGCAGAGCTGGAGCATATCGAGCGATATATGCAGCTCATGCAGCTTCGCATGGGGGATCGATTATCGTGGAACATTGAAGTGGCTCCGGAATGCCTGAACATTCGAATTCCAAAGCTGATTATTCAACCGATCGTCGAGAATGCCATTTTGCACGGCATAGGCAACAAGAAAGGACCGGGCTGCGTATCGCTAACGATTCAGGCGGACCATGAAACGTCAGGCTGGCTCGTTCAAGTGACGGATGATGGGCCAGGCATGGACGAGCAAACGGTCCATTCGCTTATGAATGAGCGCGAATCGGCCGGCATTACGAATACCAAAGGCAATGGTATGGCGATCGACAACGTGAACAAGCGGCTTCACCTTTATTATAAGGACTCGTCGTTGCATGGCCTTTCGATAAGGAGCGCATTGGGCGAAGGAACGCAGGTTTCCTTTCTAATTCCGGGAGATGAGGGATGGCATGAAATACAGTAAAACGATACTCATTGTGGATGACGAACCGAGAACACGCGAAGGATTAAAGAAGACGTTGGAAACGTGGGCAGGGAGCAGCTATGAGATCGTAACGGCGGAAAATGGCGACGACGCTCTAGCTTTTATCGCAGAGCGCCCCGTGCATCTCATGCTGACGGATATTCGCATGCCCGAGATGAACGGATTAAGCCTCATTCACGCGATAAAGGAGCAGGGGCGTAACCCTGTCGTCATTTTATTGTCGGGTTATTCGGAGTTTGAATATGCGCAGGAGGGCATTAAGCTCGGCGTCGTCAATTACTTGCTTAAGCCAATTACGAAAGCCAAGCTGATCGAAGCGGTTGAGCAGGCGCTGCTTGTATGCGATAGCCGCGAGCGCGCTGGCACGATCGAGAAGATCGTCGATCATCAGCTCATGGAGGCGAAGCAGCACGATGTACGCATGCCGCAGCCGATTCAAGCGGCCATTCAATATGTCGAAGCGCATGTGCAGTTGCCAGTCAGCCTCCGCGAGGTAGCTGATCATGTTCACTTGAATGCCAGCTATTTCAGCTCGTTGTTCAAGGAGAAAATGGGCATGAATTTCAGCGAATTTCTGACGCGAAGCAAAATACAAGCGGCCAAAAAGCTGCTTCTATCGACATCGCTGCCCATTACGGCGATTGCCGAGGAAGTGGGCTACCAATCGACGAAATATTTTATGACGTTATTCAAAGAATATGAGGGCATGACGCCCAGCCAATACCGCAAGGATGTGCCGAAAGGCGATATCGTATAAGGAAAGCTCCTAAATATAGCGAACCTTTCCCTAAACGCTGTTACCTTATGCAGAAACCAAGAAAGCGTTAACATTGGATATGTGAACGAGAAAGCAACGAACAATAGGGGGATGGAACATGGTTAAAAAATCGCTATCAATCGTGATGACGGTCGCAATGGCTTCAGCATTGACGCTAGCAGGCTGCGGCAGCGAAAGCGGCAGCAAGTCGGATACCGGCACGAAAGATGGAAGCGCTTCATCCAGTTCGAGCGAGAAAGTGACAATCAAGATGATGCATCTATGGCCTTCGGGAAGCTCGAAGCAGCAAAATATGATTGTGAACGACATCATTAATGAATATCAAACCGCGAATCCGAACGTGACGATCAAGCAAGAGATTTTGGAAAACGAGCAGTACAAAAACAAGCTTAAGGTGCTCTCCGCATCGAACGATCTGCCGGATGTCGGCATGACGTGGGCAGCAGGCTTCCTTGAGCCGTATGTGAAAGGGCAGCTATTCGCGCCGCTGGACGATACGCTGAATGACGGATTGAAAGACTCCTTCGTATCGGGCACAACCGACGCGTATGCCATCGACGGCAAAACCTACGCGCTTCCGTTGGAACTGAATATTACGCCAATTTACTATAACAAAGCCATTTTCAGCAAATACAACCTAGAGGTGCCGCAAACCTACGAGCAATTCAAGCAGGTAGTGAGCACACTCGAGAGCAACGGTGTTGCGCCGATCGCTCTGGGCAATAAGGATCGTTGGACGGGTTCGCTCTGGTATATGTATTTGGCTGACCGGCTTGGCGGCCAAGACACATTGCGCAATGCAGTCGCGCGTACAGGGTCCTTCGAAGACGCTAGCCTGGTGCAAGCCGCGCAAGAGGTACAGGATCTTGTCAAAGCCAATGCATTCAACAAAGGATTCAACGGCTTATCCAATGATGAAGGCAAATCCGAGTTCATGAACGGCAAAGCAGCGATGTACATGATGGGCACGTGGGAGCTTCCGAATTTCACGACGAATGAAACGGTTCCGCAGGCGTTCCGCGACAATGTTGGATTTTTCAAATTCCCGACGATTGACGGCGGCAAAGGCAATATCGATAGCTGGGTAGGCGGTCCAGGCGTCGGACTGTTCGTTGCCGAAAATTCGAAAGTAAAAGACGAAGCGAAGAAGTTTGTGAAGTTCTTTGTGCAAAAATGGGGCGAGCAATCGGTAACGAAGGCTGGCGTCATCCCTGCAACGAAGGTGGATACGTCGAAAGTGAACCTTCCGCAGATGTATATCGACATCCTCAACGAACTCGGCAAAGCAAGCAATATTACATTGTTCGCAGATGTTCAGATGAGCCCAAGCGTTGCGCAAGTCCACTTGAACATGATTCAAGCGTTGTTCGGCAATGAGGTTTCGCCTGCTGATTTTGCCAAGAACCATGAGAAGGCGCTGGCAGAACAGGCTGGCAAATAGAAGAGAAGGATTGAAACAGGGAGAAGGGCATATCCGCTTCATGCTGCGATATGCTCTTTTCTTATACCCGAGTGCGTTCCCAAGGAGTGTGATTGAACGATGGATCGTGTCATGTCGAACAAGAAAATGATTGCATTATATGTACTGCCTGCATTCATGCTCATTCTAGCGCTTATTTATATCCCGATCGTGCTGACCGGCTATTACGGGCTCATGAGGTGGGATGGCATCGGCGCGATGGCGTTTATCGGATTGGACAACTATAGTAGACTCGTGCAGGACGCTGATTTCTGGCAGAGCGCTTATCATTCCTTCCTTCTGGCTTTGTTCTCGGCAGCCAGCCTGATTGGATATCTCGCTATCGCGCTAGTATTGTCAGGAGATGTGAAAGGCGCGAATCTGCTTCGCAAAATATATTTAGTGCCGATGCTGCTGTCCTCGGTTGCGATTGCGCAGTTATGGCTGAAAATCTATCATCCGACTAGCGGCGTTCTGAATAGCTTCTTAACGTCGATTGGCGGCAGCGGCTCGGTCGAATGGCTATCGAATACGAAAATCGTCCTGCTTGCGATTTTTATTCCGATTATTTGGCAGTATGCAGGCTTCTACATTCTGATTTATTATGCAGCGCTCAAAAACATCCCGTCCTCGCTAATCGAAGCGGCGCGGATCGATGGGGCAAACCCTTGGCAAATCGCATTCCGCGTGAAGATACCGCTCATCGCAAACGTTGCCAAAGTGACGGTTGTGCTCGCAATTGTCGGGTCGCTCAAGTACTTCGACTTGATCTATGTCATGACGGACGGTGGCCCGAACGGCGCAAGCGAAGTGATGGCTTCCTATATGTATCATCAAGCTTTTCGCAGCTTTGACTTTGGTTATGGCAGCGCAATCGGCTTTTTCTTATTACTGATTTGCCTTGTAATTACATGGTTGATCCGTAAATTGACCGCCTCGGGCGACGACATTCAGTATTCATAACGTTGAATTCTCCGTAAATTCGGAAGAAGGGGGGAGCCGTTGATGGAACCGACCATTCTAGCTCCACGCAAATTCGCACGTCTTGCTACTCATCCGTTGTGGCGCGGAGCAGGGGTGACTACGTTGTATGCCATCCTTGCCATTATCGCGATTATTCAAGTGTTTCCGTTGATCTGGCTGCTGTTTTTCTCGCTTAAGGATAATCAAGAGGTTTTTAATCTATCGCCATTTGCGCTTCCAACGCATCCCAAATGGGAAAATTATACGAAGGTTTGGACTGAAGGCAACATCAGCCGATATTTCCTAAACAGTGTGTGGTATACGGCTGCGTCGGTGCTGTTGACCGTTTTGCTCGCAAGCCTCGTCACCTTCGCGCTGACGAGAATGAATTGGAAGCTGAAGGGACCGGTTCTTGGCCTGTTTATGGTCGGGCTCATGATTCCGGTGCATTCGACGCTTATTCCGTTATTCCAAATGTTTATGAAAATAAACCTGACGGATCACCCATTGTCGATCATCTTAACGTACACGGCGTTTAACCTTCCGCTTACGATTATGATCTTGCTAGGCTTCTACCAGTCGCTGCCGCGAGAGGTAGAGGAGGCTGCTGTCATGGACGGCTGCTCGGTTAATCGGATTTTCGCGCAAATCGTATTGCCGATGACTTCCTCCGTTGTAGCGACGACAGTCATTATTAATATGATTTATAACTGGAACGAGTTCGTGTTTATTAATACGTTTATTAGCTCCGATCATCTGAAAACGTTAACGGTCGGCATCCAGAACTTCATCGGCCAATATACGACGGACTGGGGCGCAATCGGCGCAACGCTGATGATCAGCATTTTGCCCATTCTAATCGCTTTCTTCGTCTTGAGCAATCGGATTGTTGAAGGAATTACGGCTGGTTCAGTTAAAGGATAATGCCAATAAAGCTGTCTCTAAAATCCGCTGGAGCGGGTGACTGAGGCAGCTTTTCTATCGAAATGGATAACCTTTTCATGCTAGCTTCATATACTAGTAGAAAACGAAGAAGGTGATGAATTGACGATTCAGTTTTTGGACGGCCGATTGTCTGTCAACCGCAATGACAGCAGCGGAACGGATGGCATCACGGATACGCCTCTCCTAATTGGCGATATCGGACTGCAGACCGGCGCAGCTGCGCTCTTGGGCAATGAAGGGGATGTGCGCGTTGCCCTAACAGGTACTGTAGGCATCGTCGTTGATGGAGTCGTTGCAGAATTGACGTTCACAATTGAACGCAATGGCACAAGCGCGCCTGGATCAGGGGTGCTAATTCTAACGGAAGCATTCAATACAGGAGGCGTGAACACAATTGGTCCAGTCAGCATTTCGGCAGGCGATTTCCCTCCTGCAGCCGATGTTCTTGCCGGCGAAATTCGCTATACGTTATTTGTTTCCGCTACCATAACCGAAGGTAACATTGCGTTATCCGGACCTGTTGTTTTTAATGGTACGGCTTTTGCCGGTACGACAACTTCGTAGTTTGATAGCAGCGCAAGCGAATGGATGAATGAATAGGAGTACTGTAAAAAAACGATGCAGGGATGGATTCCCTTGCATCGTTTTTTTAATGAGGGATGATTACGATATCATCAAAATTGGTCGTACTGTGTGGATTATCATAAAAAGGGAAAAGCTACTACTTGTCGAATTGGATGTATAGGTTATTCAAATTGAGAGTGAAAGAGGGAAAGACGATGGAGCAGTTACTGTCAATTCTAAACAATCAGAAAATTGAGCACGAAATCCTCAAGCATAGCGAGAAAATTCATAGCGCACAGGAAGGGGCTGACTATTTTGGCATCGAGCTTGGCCAAACGGCTCCGACCTTAATTCTGAAGACAGATAGAGGTTATTATTCACTTATTCTATCAGGTGATTATGGACGAGTTGATTTTGAGGCATTAAAGGGACTGTTGGAATTTGAAGAGGTCAAGTTGGCAAAGCCACAAGAAGTAGAGCAAGTAACAGGATGTAAGATTGGCGATGTATCGTTAGTAAATCCTGATATCCCAACAATAATGGATAGAGGGCTGTTACGGTTTCCGTATATTTATGGTGGAACAGGCGTGCCCCAGACGACGTTGAAAATAAATCCCCAAGATGTAGAGAAATTAAACGATGTCGTAGGTTATTTAAGATAGTCGACATTCGTAAGTCGGGTTTAAACGGAGAAGTCATTCAGCAGTGGATCCGCTCTTGCCGATTCTGTAACGTTGGTTTGGGTTTAGTGCCATATGGCAAGAGCGGTGAGATTAAGCGGGGAACTCTTCCTCATTGATGATCGAAAAGGGCAGTACGACTAAGGTTTCAAACTGGTTGTCGCTTACGTTCATTTTTAGATGGCCGCCATACTTTTTGGCTATTTCTTGAATGATTTTTAATCCGATTCCATGAAATTCAGAGTGTTCATTCGTTGTTTTTTTCGTGTGTTCTATATCTTCGGTACGCGTATTTATTACATGAATAAATAATGCGTAGTTGCTCGAGAATATTCGCAGTTGAATTTGCTTGTTGTCAATTTCTTGGACTGATCTAGCAGCTTCAATGGCATTATCAAGAATATTGCCAAGCAAAATACATAAATCATAGTTGTCAATCTTTAAGGTTGTAGAACTGATGTTAATGGAATAGTCCATATGTATTTGGTTTTCTTGTGCGAGACTCAGTGCATTGCTAACAAATGTATCAATAGCCAGGTTTCCTGTGCGGGTCACATTCGAACAATGGTTAATTTGGTTGCGTGTTTTTTTGATATGTTCCACTGCGGTTTGTGGACAGTTTTCCTCAATGCATTTTTCTATATAAAGCAAATGTTTGTTTGTGTCATGAATGGATTTTTTTATGGCATTAAAAGCACGCGTGGATTTCATATAATTATGTTCTTGATAGGTTAACAGTTCTTTTAAGTGGGCGTTCTCTATTACTAACATATATTTCTTAAGCAAGGTCTCGAATACATAGATGATCAGGCAATTCTCTACGATAACAGTCGTAACCAATAGAACATTCAAGGAACTATCCGCTAAACTAAACCAGACTGTACTCGTTATCACGTTACAAATGACTACAACCGAAAATAAAAGGACTGCATGTATGCTTTTATTAAACTCTTGAATGGCATCTCGAATCGGCCGATTAAGACGAGTCCTAAAGTATAGGTATGTAAACCAGACACATCCAATCGATGCTAGACATGTGACTTGAGGGACAACGTGGTACAGGGCGCGATTAATCAAGTTTAAAAACCTCTTTCCATAAACCGAGTAATCATTAATCTTGCAAACGTATCTTTGACTTGTTTTATATAGGATCTGCCAATCGGAAATTCATCATTAGTGGACATAATAACCTTAGTGGATGTGAATCTCACGATATGCTCGATATTGACGAAGATTGAACGATGGACGGCCATGAAAGGGAACTTAAGCGTGGTCGTATATTCAGATAACGTCCCGGTACTCATGAGTCGTTTTTCTGTAGTAATCACTTCAAGTCGGTTTTTAGCGATGCAATGTTTTATTTTCGTAATGGCAACGACGTCGCAGCTTCTAATCATCATTTGCATTTGGTCTGTTTTTACGATTACATAACGATTTATGGAAGAGAGTAGGTAATTACAAATGAAACTAATCTTCTTCTCAAATAACTGATTCGATATCGGTTTGATTAGATACTGGAATCCTTGCACATCAAAGCTTTGCATCATGTACTCTGGGTAATGAGTGAGGAAAATGATAAGGACATCCCGGTCGGGGAGAGCTCGAATTTCTTTGGCAGTGTCGATGCCGTTCTTCCCTTCCATTTCAATATCTAGAATAATAATGTGAAAGGGATGTTTATGTCCCTTGTAAAATTGGAGCAACTCTTCCCCAGAGGAGAAATATCGAATATCGAAAGACAAGTGAGTTTTATCCGCGAACATTAAAAATGAGCTCTCCAATTGCTTATGAATATAAGCATCATTATCGCATACGGCTATGTTGAACATCACAAAGACCCCTCTTTATTCTAAATCTACCGATTCAACCCACGGAAAGACCACCTCCAAAATACCATAGGATACTAATCTTTACAACTATGAGTATTCATAGATCTTCTTCTTAAACTTACATTCCCGCTATAGACGTCTTCGGAATAACCCCGTTCGCAACCCATATTTTGCATTTCGCAACCAATTTCCTCTAAAAGAGGAATGGTGTGTTATGATGCGATTTGTGACGAGCGTTTGCTTATCACAGCCCGCTTTTGTGATTAACAGGGGGGAATTAGCATAAGGATTGGGATGAGTTGAATAACCATTGCTGGAAAAGACCTTGGTTTGATATTCGTCGAATTGTTGTCCTAGAACGCGAGTAGTCGTAAGTTGTTATTCGGAAAAAATTTTTAGTGAGAGTGAGTGATTGCTTTGGCTAAAGTAGTATTTTTAAAACCTTACTTGGAAACAGATGCGTCTTGGGAAATGATCCGAACGAGCAGATACTTGGGATTGTGGTATATGGCTTCTAAATTAAAAAGCAAAGGGCACTCGGTTTGGTACTTGGATGAAGTCATTCGAAACAACGGGATTAACAAGACGAGACTGTATAGGACGGAATTAGAGGGGGACTCGTATACGGAGACTCCTTTGGATATGTCTATACAAGAATACAGAAGAGAAAAGCGTGATTTGTTCCAGTCGCTTTCATCCAAAGATTTTGTTGATAAGTACAGTGCTTTTCAGGACGAAAAGATTATTAGGACGATTGCAAAAACGGGATGTACAACAGAGGAGACACTAGAGGAACTCGGCATTATACAACCAGATTTTGTAGGGATCGCTTTAATTTCAACTTCGAATGTTCGAGCAGCAGTCAAAACAGGAAAAGCCATTAAAGATCAATTTCCTAATACGAAGATTATTTATGGCGGTCACCATGTTTCTGCCTTGCCTGAGCAGTTTCTGAAAGAAAACCCTTGGGTGGATTACGTTGTTATCGGAGATGGAATTGATATCGTTGAGGACATCGTTGAGGGCAAGGTTAAAGATAAGATTCTTTATCAAGGATTCAAGCCTATGGAGCGGTTCCCGTTGCTAGACATGGATATTATTGAGGCGATAAGCTATCCGATTGACCAGCAGTATTCCTATCCTTCTTTTGGTCGTAAATCGACTGACTTCATGTTTTCAAAAGGCTGTTTCCGCAAATGCGAATTTTGCGTAGCAGGCGGTCAGGAAGACAATAGGGTCGTGTTTCTGAATTGGGATCTTATCGATGAACAACTGAGCCTATTTAAACAGTGCGGCATCGAGGAGCTCATTATCCAAGACGATGCTTTTATATTTGGCGGCAAGAATGTTATGGCTCGTAAGCTGGCGCTTATGAAAAAATACGGTTTCTATTGGCAGAATAGCGGCGGCATTGATTTTGAGCTGTTGACGGATGACATTACCGATCTGTTCATTGAATACAACAAATCGGGTCCTGGAAGGCTGACAGGCATGTATATCCCATTCAATCCGAGACTATGGAATAAAGGGAAAAGCGCTACGGATACGATGATCAACCGTTACACAAGACATTTTAATAACTTGAAACGATTGCGTGAAGAAGGCGGCGTTTACATCTTTACGAGCGAGATTGTCGGCGAGCCGAATCAAACATGGGAAACCATACTGGAAGATATTGAGAGCCATAAGCAAATGATACTCGAAGGTTTTTTGGATACAGCCTTGACTTTGTCCGCTACGATGCTGCCAGGTACGAAATGGTATGAGGAAAACGGTCATAACATTATTAACAAAAATGATATTGCCGGATTTTCTTTATTCCCGACACATCATAAAACGAAAAACCTACCGGATCCACGTTTAATCGAAGAATTATTTGCGCTGAGAACGAAAGAACTCAACAGCATTCAGAATACGTACAATTGGCAAACTCCTTTCCCGAATTCAGATTGGGCTTATAAGGATGGAAACTATAACGGGGTGGCAACGCTAAAACTATGAAAAAAATCATATTAACTGGAATAAGAGCAACTGGTATACCGCATATCGGCAATTATTACGGCGCTATTAAGCCGCTCATTGACTTGCAGGAAGAATATCGGGTATTTCAACTGATTGCTGATCTTCATGCGATACCGCATGTGAGAGATCATGCTGTTATGCAAAATAATATTCGGATTATTACAGCTTGTTATCTTGCCTGTGGATTCGATGTAAACCAGTCCGTGTTATGGAGACAGTCGCAAATAAAAGAAATGGCTTGGGTTTCATTGGTACTGATGTCATTAGTGACTTCAGGAGAATTAGAGGAACTAATGGCTCTATCTCAAAATCCAACGTTAGACATGGTGAGCTGCGTTTATCCTGTTTTGATGGCTTCTGACACATTAATGCTCGGAGCAGATCTCGTTTTTGCAGGAAGAGATCACACGCATGGTTTGGAGTTTGTTCGGAACTTAGCCAAAAAATTCAATGCTTGTTATGGAGATATTCTTGTTGCTCCAGAGCCTATTTTCCCAAATTTGACGAATATGGTTCAGGGATTAGACGGACGCAAAATGTCCAAATCATTTGATAATACAATCTCAATATTAGATTCTCCAGACGTGCTCAATGAAAAGATTATGCGTTTGAACAGCGGGGATGACGAAGCGAGTTACGAAACAATCCTCGAATTACTGTCATATTCCGTTTCTGTAGAGCAGCTTGAAGAGATCAAAGCGCGCATTCAGACGAAGAACATCGCTCTATCTGAAATGAAATCAGCTTTGTTTGATGCTCTAAATATGCAACTAGAGCCAATACGGAACAGATTTAATGATTACATGAAGCAACCAGAGTACCTCGATCAAATTTTGGCGGATGGATTGATTAAGGCAGAGGAGCAGGCAGAACTGCGAATGAAAAAAATACTTCACTCTGCAGGATTATCTTATTAAAGAGGGTCCTGCGGGATCCTCTTCAGCAGTTGAAAAAATGAATGCAGGGAGTGTTATTTGTGGCAAGGCATAATTCGTTCTATTCTGTTTTACTAATTGTTTTACTCGCAATGATTAGTATTACTGGCTGTGGGGATTCAAAAGAGACGAATGGTCAAATCACGAAAAAAATTGGGATTATACAGATTGTTGAGCATCCATCCCTAAATTCGATCAGAGAATCCTTCATCAAACAATTGGCCGCAAACGGGTTTAAGGAAGGAAGCAACCTAACGGTCGATTATCAAAATGCGCAAGGTGACCCTAATAATTTGAAGTTGATCGCGCAAAAATTTAAGAACGCAAAATACGATCTTATCGTCGCTATTGCAACTCCATCAGCGCAAGCAATTGCAGGTGAAACAAAGGATATTCCAATTGTTTTTGCAGCGGTAACAGATCCAGTGTCGGCAGGGCTTGTACAAGATCTACAGAAGCCCGGCGGTAATATCACAGGAACATCGGATGTAACTTCTGCAGAACAAAATATAAAACTTGCTATGCAGATCACACCCGATATACATAAATTGGGTGCCATCTACAATCCCGGCGACACAGCTGCTGTAATGGTTATGAACGAACTGAGACAATATTTGAAATCTAGCAACGAGAAAATTGAGCTGGTTGAAATGACCGCCAGCAGTACGGGTGATGTACAGCAGGTCATGCAGTCGCTGGCCGGTAAAGTGGACGCGATTTTCGCGCCGCCTGACAATACGATTGCTTCATCCATGCCTGTTGTATCTAAAGTGGCAAGAGATGCTAAGAAACCACTTTATGTTGGAGCTGACTCGATGGTTAAAGATGGCGCTCTCGCTGGTTACGGTATTGATTATGACATATTGGGCCAGAAAACCGCGGACATGGCAACTGAAGTTTTGAATGGCAAGAAACCGGGCGATATTCCAGTGAAGGTCATGACGGAATTAAACATTTATGTCAATACGGACACAGCGAAGGCAATTGGAGTTTCCTTGCCAGATGATGTGCTGAACAAAGCAAAAGAAAACTTCGGAAAATAGCATGGCAACGATTGCTTATGGCACATTGGAGTTAAGTTTAATCTACACACTGCTCGCATTGGGCATGTTTATTTCTTTTCGAATACTCGATGTACCGGATCTTACCGTTGACGGCAGCTTTGTAACAGGATCAGCTGTTTCAGCCATTTTAACGTTCAACGGACATCCGTTTCTGTCGCTGCTGCTGGCTTTTATGGCCGGTTGTATTGCTGGGAGTATAACGACTTTTCTTCATGTGAAATTAAAGATTCATCTACTCCTAGCAGGCATCTTAGTCATGTCTGCCCTGTATTCGATAAATATAAGAATCATGTCGGGAAGCCCCAATATATCATTACTGAATGTGAGGACTATATTTAATTGTTTTACGGACGGACTAGTCGATGATCGTGTCAGCATTATGATCTTAGCAGCAATTATCATTGTCCATGTCATTCTGCTAAATGTATTTTTAACGACACGATTCGGGCTTGCATTAAGAGCGACAGGCAACAACGAGCATATGGCAAGGTCAGTTGGTGTAAATACCGACATTACAAAATGGACGGGACTTGCCTTATCTAACGGATTAGTCGCTTTATCAGGTGCAGTATTGGCTCAGTTCCAATCGTTTACGGATATTGGGATGGGGCAGGGGGTCATCGTAATCGGCTTAGCTTCTGTCATTATTGGGGAAGTGATCTTCACAAACAGTTCGATGTTGAAAAGTTTGGTTGCAGTTGTGTTGGGTTCCATTGTGTATCGATTCGTGATCGCGATAGCTCTTCAAATGGGCATGCCGCCAACGGATTTGAAGCTAGTTTCAAGCACGATCGTCGTGCTTGTCTTATCGATTAAGATTATGAATAGTAACTGGTTCAAGCTTAAAAGTGAATGGAACAAGAGAAGCTTAGGTGGGAGGATGGATGCTTGACATCAGGTCATTAAGAAAAGTTTATTCTAAAAAAAGCGTAGATGAAAAAATTGCACTCGATAATATTAATCTTCAAGTTCGTAAAGGTGAATTTGTAACTGTCATTGGCAGCAACGGGTCGGGCAAGTCGACACTGTTTAATTGTATAACGGGTGTCGAACAGCCTGACGAAGGCCAGATTGTTTTGGGTACCGCAGATATAACTAAACTTGCCGAACATAAGCGGGCTAAGTATATCGGAAGGGTGTTTCAAGACCCCCTTAGAGGTACTGCCTTCAATATGACAGTTGAAGAGAATTTGTCTTTAGCACTTGCTAGGGGACAGATAAGAGGGCTAGGGCAGGGCATTCGAAAACGTGACATTACTATGTTTCGCGAACGCCTGTCATTATTAGATCTGGATTTGGAAAATCGACTAAAAGTTAAAATGCGCTTATTGTCCGGAGGACAAAGGCAAGCGATAACTTTATTAATGGCAACGATCGTAAAGCCTGAGCTGCTGCTTCTTGACGAACACACAGCAGCGCTCGACCCCTCCACAGCAAGCAAAGTTATGAAGCTTACAGCAAGCATTGTAAACAGAGATCAAATTAGCACAATTATGATCACGCACAATATTAAGGATGCTTTGGAATATGGCACACGCACTTTAATGCTTTCTTCCGGCAATCTGGTACTTGACTTAAAAGGTGAAGATAGGAAACGAACAACAGTAGAACAGCTGCTGGTGAAGTTTGGTTATCATTATTGCTAAATTCAGGGAGGGTACATTATGCCAATTGTGAAATTTCCGAATGATATTGAGATTAGCTACAAATATGAGAAGAACGAAGGAAGTAAGGAAACACTAGTATTTCTTAATGGTACATTCAATACGATGAACGATTGGGAAGATGTGGGGAAAGCGCTTCTTGAAAAACAACCTTTCAACATTTTAACTTTCGATATGCGTAATCAAGGTGAATCCACCCAATTAAGGGAGGCATTCGATTATTATGATTTTATCGATGATATTAGTTTGCTAATCGAACATTTAGATCTTTCCAACATTACATTCATTACGTATTCCAGCTCTTCTGCGATGGCAATCGACTACATGTTAATGAATTATGGCAAAGTGAGTCGTTTGATTTTAGTGGCCCCGGTAATTAATCCGTATGGTAACTTTAAAGGTCAACTTCTCTCAAAAGCTTCTCTTAAGATGTTTGAGATGGGAGATGTTAGAGACATCGTTACATTGTCATTCCCGCTCATGTACAGCAACGCGTTTATTGATCAGTGCAAAGACTTTTTTGATGCGATCGTCCAACAGTTTGAATCGAAAATAGATAAAAGCCTTCTGGAGCCTTACATGAGAGCTTGGGATGCAAACGAAATGAATTTATCGAAACTAAAAACGGTGATGGATGGCATCGAGGTACATTATATTCAAGGCGAGGAAGATATCTTTAATGGCAATATTTTCACTCAGAAGCTCAAATCCGAAATCGAACAATTACAGGTCCAGATCTTACCTGGAAAAGGTCATGATTTTTTAACTGAAGACAAATCGGCGTATATCAAAGTGCTTGACGAAATTCTGATTAAATAAAATTACGATAGTGGTGTATGAATGATGTCGGACATGGCTTCTCCTTTTTACGGGAATATATTGATCACAGGCGTCACTGGCTTAATTGGCAGGCATTTGCTATATGAGTATATCCATTATTTCCTACAACACCAGTGGCAAGGCAACCTTTATGTGCTTATGCGGAGTAAGAAGTCAGCATCTGCTAGTGAACGGCTGGAGCACATTTTAAGACATGAGTTCGCGCCAAACTATTTTAAAGTATATCCGTATGACAGGGTAAGACAAAAAATCAAAATCATTGAAGGCAGCATAGAAGATAAAGACTTAATCGGCAAAATGAAGAGCGTTATTCCGTTTAACGAAAAAGTATACGTGATTCATTGTGCAGGATCTGTTAACCTTCTCAACACGGAACAAGCGGAGAAAGAGGTTCAGCATAATAATGTAATGGGGACACAAAACCTGCTGCATGCCGCTTTGGACTTTAATTCGAAATTTATCTTCATAAGCACTGCATTTTCTTGCGGGATTGTTAACGGGACAATAGGGAACGATTATTCACAATTCAATAAGAATACGTTCCGAAATCCTTACGAACAATCCAAACTAGCAATTGAGCGCATGGTTGAACAAGAATGCTTGAAAAAAGAAAGAGAATATCAAATCTTAAGACCTAGCGCCGTTTGTGGCAGAATGATTGATCCACCGCTGTATTATACATCGAAGATAGACGTCATGTATGGATGGACCAAGTTTTTCTGGAACATGAAGAAACAAGAAGCTAGTGACCATATTCGAATTCATATGGCAGAGCATACCGTTCTTAATGTTGTGCCAGTCGATTTTGTGGCAAAATCGATCGTTCGATTATTCAGCCAAAACATCCCTTATGTTAATCTTACTTATCCTAAATCACTGAGTAATCGAGGTTTATACGGTCAAATGTTGCAATCGATTGGGTTTAGCAATTATAGCTTTGTAGATGTGCTACCTGATCATCTAAACAAGGGTGAACGGCTGTATTATCGGTTAATCGATAAAGTATACAGTCCATATCTTAATAATTGCACGATTGAATACGATACGAATGAACTGAACAAGCGGATTAATAGTCATGATATACCAGAGATCGATTTGCATCATCTTACAGAATTTGCAATGGAATTTGATTTTGACGATTCGTTGATTTATTGATCGGACAAGAATACTGAAGATCGATAAGCTATTATGCGGGCATCAATTCTGAAAAACAGGTCATCCTACAAGATCGCTTGTCTTTCTGCAATAATGCCCGCTTTTTTATTTGCAAAGGTGAAGAACTAATAATCTGGACTGATAAGGAGGAATGTGAGTGAATCAATTCTTCCACCTCACTGCATACCCTGAAGTGTATACATATTCACCGTCGAAGGATCTGACAATTAAGAGGACAATTGAATTGCTCAAAGCAGATCAAGCGATTTTACCCATACTGGGAGCGTTGGATTCCTATAAAGGAGCATTGTTTACAAGTCGATACGAATACCCAGGACGCTATACCCGATGGGATATCGGGTTTGTTAATCCGCCGATTGAGATTCGTTCATTTGGAAAGCGGTTCACGTTGACGGCTCTTAACGATCGCGGCAAAATCATTCTTCCATATATCGGAAGATACTTATCTGCATTTGAAGAGTTCCAGATTAGTGAAAGCATAGATTGCCTGAACGGAATCATCATTGCGGAGGAAGGCGTTCTCTATGAAGAGGAAAGAACCCGTCAGCCTTCTATATTCACTGTAATGCGAGCGTTAAGAGGAATATTCCATTGTCCGGATGATAATTTCCTTGGATTATATGGTGCATTCGCATATGATTTGATTTTTCAATTCGAACCGATGGAACTTAACCATGTCCGTGATGAAAATCAGCCTGATCTGGTTCTTTATTTACCGGATGAACTTGTAATTGTAGACCATCAGGCGAATCGCTCTCATAAAGTTTCTTATGAGTTTGAACGGGAAGGGCAAACAACGGCGGGTATACCTCGTACTGGAATGAAAACAGAGCGGAGACTAGAGGAAACACTAGATCTACCTGTTTTTAAACAAGGAAGTTATGAGAAATTAGTACATACAGCATTAGAAAAGTTTAAAACCGGTGATCTATTTGAGGTTGTTCCATCACACACCTTGTCTGAAGAGTGCACTGTGCCGGCTTCGACAGTCTTTACGCAATTGACACAAATTAACCCTAGTCCATATTGCTTTATCATCAATCTTGGCAATGAATATTTAGTGGGAGCTTCTCCGGAAATGTACGTAAGGGTAGAAGGTGAGCGTGTAGAAACTTGTCCGATTTCTGGAACGATAAGGCGCGGTGCTACTGCAATTGAAGACTCCGAGCAAATCAGAATGCTGCTAAACTCCATAAAAGATGAGACAGAGCTTACGATGTGTACAGATGTTGATCGAAATGATAAGTCGCGAATTTGCGTTCCCGGTACTGTTGAAGTGATTGGGAGACGCCAATTGGAAATGTATTCGCATCTCATTCATACAGTTGATCATGTGGAAGGGCGATTGGAGCCGCAATTTGATTCATTGGATGCATTTATGACACATATGTGGGCCGTTACCGTCACCGGTGCTCCAAAGCGTTCGGCTGTCAGTTGGATTGAAAGGAATGAAGACACGCCCCGTAACTGGTACGGAGGAGCTGTCGGGTATTATACGTTCCAAGGTGATTTGAATACGGGATTAACGCTGCGTACCGTGAGAATTAAAGATCGTTTAGCTGAGATTAGAGTAGGCGCCACTTTACTGTACGATTCTGTGCCGAAAGATGAGGAACAGGAGACCTTGGTCAAGGCTGCTGCCATGTTGAGTGTGATTCGAGCGAATGAAGCTGCATCTTGTGATTCACTTAACACGACAGCCAAACAGCTCGGCAGAACAAAGCGGGTTCTATTAGTAGACCATGAGGATTCATTCGTCCATACATTAGCGAATTACTTGCGACAATGCAATTCAATTGTGCAAACCTTACGTTCTGAAGCAGCTCGACAAATCATTTCTTCAGAAGCACCAATTGATCTCGTCGTCCTTTCACCTGGTCCAGGGCGTCCGGACCAATTCCATTTGTCCGAAACGATCGAATTATGTATGCGACGGAATATTCCTATACTTGGAGTCTGTTTAGGACTTCAAGGAATCGTGGAGTATTTCGGGGGGCAGCTGTCTTTGTTGTCATATCCACAGCATGGGAAGTCATCTGAAGTGAAAATAACTTCCAAGAGCGCAATGTTTAAGGACATGCCCGATCGTTTTGTGGTTGGCCGATATCATTCTCTCTATGCATCCCGTATTCCTGACTGCCTGCAGGTTATCGCTGAAACAGTAGATGATCGGATTGTTATGGCGATTGAACATAAGGAATTGCCGATTTTTGCAGTTCAGTTTCATCCGGAGTCCATTCTGTCTTTAGGAAATGGTACAGGTATGACTATCATACGTAACATCATAAATGCGTTATCGGAGTTTGAGCATTGGAAGGTAGTGGGATGAGTTTGTCAATTAAAAAGTGTAAATTAACGACCCAATATCGAAAGAAATTAATCGCTGAATTAACAAATATCGGGGCGGATATGCATCGTCCACATGAAATGAAATTAAAAGTTCTTGAAGCATTGGCGCTAAATATGGGTTTAGACCCATCTCAATGGCATCCTCTTCCTGATCGTAATAAGCAAAATAGGGGTAGACCGGTTACTCGTGTTATCCATTATGAGTATAATACGAGATAAGTACTCTTTTTCAACTAGAGTAAGATGCAGGAAAGGTGTGTTTTGGATGTTTACAGAAGAAGAAAGGCAGGGTTTGTATAAGGCAATTTATAGACGAAGGGATATCCGCTCTTTTTTACCTGACCCTATTCCAGAAGAAACGCTCAGCAATCTTTTGAATGCTGCGCATCACGCGCCGTCTGTCGGGTTCATGCAGCCTTGGAATTTTATACTGGTCAGTTCCCAGACCATTAAGGAACGGCTTGCTTGGGCAGCTGATAAGGAAAGAAGAGCACTGGCTATCCATTATGAGGAGGGGCGGCAGGAGCAGTTCCTTCAGCTCAAAGTTGAAGGGATCAGACAGGCTCCAATCACGATTTGTATCACTTCCGATCCAACTCGCGGGGGTTCACACGTATTAGGCAGAAACTCAATCCCTGAAACCGATGTACTTTCGGTAGCTTGTGCCATTCAAAATATTTGGCTGGCCGCATGTGTCGAGGGAGTGGCAATGGGATGGGTAAGTTTTTATAAGAAAAACGATGTCAGGGATATATTGGAAATCCCTCCTCATATAGACCCGGTGGCCTTGTTATCTATCGGTTATACGGATCATTATCCGGATAAACCAATTCTTGAATCCAGCAATTGGGAAAAGCGCAGGAGCTTGGATGACCTCATTTTTATTGATTCCTGGGGAATCAAAAGAGAGGGGTAATTAGGGAAAAGCCGCGATTTCGCGGCTTTTTTATGTTGTTCGCGCTTGAGATTCAACTTCAATCCTACTATGATGAAGACAAATCCATATTCGATGAAGCAGAAGAAAAGGAGAGACGCACATGTGCAGAAATATTAAAACGTTATACAATTTCAGTCCGCCGGCAACGGATGATGAGGTTCACGCAGCAGCGCTCCAATTTGTACGTAAGCTGTCGGGTTTTCAATCGCCGTCCAAAGCGAATGAGCAAGTATTTCATCAAGCGATAGAAGAGGTGTCGGCAGTGGCGCGCAAGCTGTTGGATTCGCTAGTTACGAACGCAGAGCCGCGCAATCGCGAGGTTGAAGCCGAGAAAGCGCGACAACGCAATTTGCAACGTTTCGGAGAATAGACACATTCCCTTCTTTGTTCGGCTCCATGATTGCTGGTATCATTATGGCATAAGGATAAGACGACCAGCTTACATAGAGTGAGGTGTTTACGGATGAAGACCATTGCGATTATCGGCGGCGGCATCACAGGGCTATCAACCGCTTACTATTTACAGAAGCAGATTAATGAACGAAAGCTGGACGCAACAATCGTGTTGATTGAAGCGAGTGAACAGCTCGGCGGCAAGATTGCTACACTTCCGGCAGGACCCTTCATGATGGAGACGGGTGCCGATTCCATTGTTGCCCGTAAATCGAACATGACGCCATTGCTGGACGAGCTTGGGCTGCAGGATGAGATTGTGTATAATGCAACAGGCCGTTCCTATATTCATGTAGATGGCGAGCTGAAGCTCATCCCGGAGGAAGCGGTTTTCGGCATACCGCTTAGTCTGGAGTCGCTTGCTGGCAGTACTTTGCTATCTGCTGAAGGAAAAGTCGATGCGTTGCGTGATTTTTATACGCCGAACACGACGTTCACGAAGGACGATTCCATTGGGGACTTCCTTTCGTTTTTCTTAGGGAAGGAGCTCGTGGAGAAGCAGATTTCACCGGTGTTGTCCGGCGTGTATTCTGGCGAACTGCATGAGCTGACATTAGCATCGACGCTACCTTATTTGCTGGACTATAAAAATGAGCATGGCAGCATCATTCAAGGACTGGCTGCGAATCGTGCGAAGTTCAAAGGCAAGGGAGACAAGAAGTTTTATTCGTTCGCGAATGGTCTATCTGCGCTCATCGATCGAATGGAGGAGCGAATCCCATCTGTCGATATACGCAAAGGGACGAAGGCGGAGCGAATTGAAAAAGCGGAAGGTAGCTCCTATTCGATTCGGCTCATGAATGGCGAAACGATTCAGGCAGACAGCATTGTATTAGGTACGCTGCATCCCGTCGCTCAATCGCTGCTGCAATCGCCAATGCTCGATGAGGAGTTTGATCAGATGCGCAACAGCTCGCTAACGAGCGTATACATTGCTTTTGACATTGCCGATGACGAGCTTCCTCTGGATGGAACAGGGTTTATTGCTGCGGAAAACAGCTCGCTCATATGCAATGCATGTACATGGACAAGCCGGAAGTGGACGCATACGTCGAAAACAAGCCAGCTGCTTGTACGATTATTTTATAAAAGCACGAAGCCTGCCTTCGAGAAATTGCGGAATGGCTCCGAGCAAGAGCTGCTGAAGACTGCGCTGTCGGACGTAAAAGCGGCGATGGGCATTGTGGCTGAGCCATTGCACTATGTCGTCACCAAATGGGATGATACGATGCCAAATTACCACATTCGCCATCACGCCATTGTCCGAGCCTTGGAAACAAAAATGGCAGAGCAGTTTCCCCGAATCCGCTTGGCAGGCTGCTCCTATTATGGGGTCGGCATTCCAGACTGCGTAGCTAATGGCGAACAGATTGCAGTTGATCTTGCTGAGTGGCTCGCGGGGGAAAGCGAATAGGCGGCTAACTCGACATTTTCCGTTGGAAGAGTAGAGGAACGACTGTCCACGCCAGCCTAAAATCGGTTATAATAATGAAATAGATTAAAGTAGAAAGTGGGAGCAGCATGGGTCGTAAGTGGAATAACATTAAAGAGAAGAAAGCATCGAAAGATGCGAACACAAGCCGTATTTATGCGAAATTCGGCCTCGAGATTTATGTAGCAGCGAAGAAAGGCGAACCAAACCCTGAATCCAATGCTGCGCTGAAATTCGTTCTGGAGCGTGCCAAAACGTACAACGTACCGAAAGCGATCATCGATCGCGCGATTGAGAAAGCGAAAGGCAGCTCGGACGAGCATTACGAGGAGCTTCGTTACGAAGGCTTCGGCCCGAGCGGCTCTATGATTATCGTAGATGCACTGACTAACAACGTTAACCGTACAGCGCCAGTCGTTCGTTCCGCGTTCAACAAAAGCGGCGGCAACATGGGCGTAAGCGGATCTGTTTCGTATATGTTCGATGCGACAGCTGTTATCGGCGTTGAAGGCAAGTCGCTGGATGAAGTCATGGAGATCATGCTGGAAGCGGACGTAGACGTACGCGATATTCTCGAAGAAGATGAAGCGGTTATGGTCTATGCAGCGCCAGATCAATTCAATGCCGTACAAGAAGCATTCAAAAACGCAGGCGTATCGGAATTTATTATCGCCGAAATTACCATGCTTGCACAAAACTTCGTAACGCTTCCTGAAGATGCTATCGCTTCGTTCGAGAAGCTGATCGATGCGTTGGAAGATCTCGAAGATGTTCAGCAAGTGTATCATAACGTTGAATTGGAATAGATTGCACGTGAGAAACGGTCACCCGCGGGTGACCGTTTTTGTTTGGACTTTAAAACAATTCAGCAAACACTGGTAAATTCGGCTGCACTGCAGCCATTGCTTGTTTTTTCTTCTTATCGGTAATGTGGGTATAAATTTGCGTTGTCGAAATATCCGCATGGCCGAGCAGCTCTTGCAGCGTCCGAAGATCGACCTTATCGGTCGATAACAAGTTCGTTGCAAACGAATGGCGAAGCTTATGAGCGGAAAATTTGCGTTCGGCCATATGCTCGTGCTGCTGTTTAAATTGCTCGAACGTTCGCTCAACGATAAACTGCACGGTGCGCCGGGAAATCCGGCGGCCGAGCCGAGAGACGAAGAAAGGGTGTTCATTTTTGCGCTTGGGCGGGATACGTTCCTGCAAGCATTGCTTTAACAGCGTTATGATAGAGGGCTGCAGCGGAATATACCGCCACTTGCGGCCTTTGCCCAAAATGCTGAGCTGGCCGGCCTCGGGATCAAAATCTTGCAGATTCAGCTGCGACACCTCGCTTACCCGCAATCCGCAATAAGACATCAATGCGAGCATTGCGATATCTCGAACGCGAAAGTTGCCTTCGACTGAACGGAGCAGATCACCTAAGTAGCTTTCCTCCAAATAAAGAGGAAGCCGGTTTTTCTCAACCTTCGATTTCGACACATCCGCTGCCGGATTATGCTCCATCCGTTCAAACTCGATCATCACTTTGAAAAATAACCGAATCGCCGATAGGGCACGGTTGCGTGCGCCATCGCCGGCGCCGCGTTCGCGCGCATCCGTCAGATGCGACATCACATCGATCTTACGAATGGAGGGAAGGGGCTTGCCTCGCAGAGAACGGCAGAGCAGCTGGATATCATTCAAATAGCCTTGCTGCGTATCTTTGGAATAGCCGCGGTCTTTCATCCAGATTTTGAACATATGTAAATCTTCTTCATAAGCATCCTGCGTCATGTTGGGCTCCTCAATGTAACAAAATGGGTTAAAATCCGGCCAATCGGCGTGGAATACGACCAAACTCCTTCTATTATATCGCATTTGATAGCGAACTGCATGAAATGTGTATTTCACGCAGTTCATTTCGCTAGAATTTCTGCCAATCTTTCTGCAACAATTCATTCCTTGAAGCCAAATGCCACCTCAATAACCCTTATTATCGGAAAATCGCCTCAGCAAACGCTTAACGAACGGTCTGGATACTTTCACTTTATGCGGTACATCGGGGAAGGCAAGCCATTGGCGCAAGCTTTCTCGATTGGTTGCGATTGACTGGAATAGTTCATCCGCAAGACTTGTCTCTAACAGAGCAAGATAGGTACCGTTGTCTATGGTTGCTTAAAGAGAAGGGAAAATGAAGCGGGAATCAGCTAGATCGGACGCACCTGACCTAATATGATTCAAAGTTGCCGCGAAATAGGTTAACATAATATATATTATGTAACTTATAGACTGTGAAACAATTTGAATGTTCAGAAGAATCATATTAATATAGTAGATGGTACAATTATCCATACCTAATGAGACCGAAGCGCAGCAAGACGAAAGGAGTAGAGTGTAATCATGGTTATCCATATCGATCAGGTGAGCTGGGTACGCGACGGCTCCACCATATTGCAAGATGTCAGCTGGAAAGTAGAGCCTGGCGAGCATTGGTGCATCGTCGGACTTAATGGATCAGGAAAAACGACGCTGCTTAATATGATTAACGGATATATATGGCCAACGAAAGGCAGCGTATCGGTACTCGGTCACAAATTCGGCGAATATGACTTGCGCGAGCTGCGTAAGTCGATCGGCTGGGTAAGCTCGTCGCTGCAGCAACGATTATACGGGGGAGAGACCGCGTTAAATACGGTGCTTAGCGGAAAATATGCGACAATTGGGCTTTATGACAAGCCTGATGCAGCTGATTTGGAGCAAGCCAATGACCTGCTGCGCCTGCTCGGGTGTGAAAAACTGACGAATCGAACGTATAACACGTTCTCGCAAGGGGAGCGACAGCGGGTGCTGATCGCTCGAGCTTTAATGGCGGCGCCGAAGCTGCTCATTTTGGATGAGCCTTGTACAGGGCTCGATGTTTTCGCGAGGGAATTGCTGCTCCGCATGGTTGAGCGGATCGCACAGCAGCCAAATGCGCCGACACTCCTTTTTGTTACTCATCATATTGAAGAAATCATGCCCGTTTTCACGAAAACACTGCTCGTCAAGCAGGGGGAAATCTTCGATGCAGGACCTACGCAGGACATGCTGAATACGGAGCTGATGTCCCGGTTTTTCGATGCTCCGCTTGAAGTGGAGCGCCGTAATGAGCGTGCATGGCTGCACCCGCTGGGCGTAATTGAGACGAATGTATGAATCGAAGGTTAATTATTGACAGAAAAAACACGCCAAAACGAACGGTTTCGGCGTGTTTTTCGTGTTTTTTGTATGCTTTTGAACGATTACACTAGTTCAGCTTAAATCCGTACTTTTTGAACACAGTGCCTGCATCCTTGGATTGTAAGTACGTATAAAATGCAGATGCTTCTTCTGCATGCTTCGATTCCTTGATGACGCCTGCAGGATAGACGATAGGCGAGTGAACGCTCGATAAGATATTCAGTGCAATTTTTACTTTTTTGGACGTGAGCGCATCGGTTTTATAGACGAATCCTGCATCCACATTGCCCGTCTCCACATAGGTGAGCACTTGGCGAACATCTTTGGCATAAACGAGCTTGTCTTGCAAGGTGTCCCAAACCTTGCGGGCGGTTAAAGTTTCTTTCGCATATTGGCCGGCTGGCACTGTTTCTGGCTGGCCGACTGCAACTTTCTTAACCGCTTTGTCCGTAAGTTGTTTGACCGTTGTGAAGGTCTTATTGGAATCAGACGGGATGACGAGAACAAGTTCATTGGTGAGTATGGTTTTGTTGCTGCCAATCAAGCCTGCTCTTACGAGCGCGTCCATTTGTTTTTTCCCTGCTGAGAAGAACAGGTCGGCGGGAGCGCCTTGCTCGATCTGCTTTTGGAGCGCGCCTGAGGAGCCATAGTTGAATGTAAGATTGATGTCGGGATGTTCTTTTTCATAGGTTTTTTCGATTTCATCCAAGCTATCCTTCAAGCTGATAGCAGCGGAAATGAGAAGCTCAGTAGGAGCTTTCGCCGCGATAGCCGGTTGAACGGGGACAGCGAGCAAGGCGACAGTGAGTACAAGACTAAGTAAGGATAACAGCTTTTTCAAAATCAATCTCCTCCAATAGGTGTGATATTAGAACGAGTCTTTCATATAAAACCATACTAGTTATAACTAGATATGCCTAAATATATATCGAGAAACGATGGAAGTCAATGCATATATGTAAAGTTATATGACATGAAAAAAAGAGAGTGGATGCTTGTATTGACTTCTTTCCATACAGAGCTTATTATTTTTATTTATCGTAATAATTACGATATAAGATGCAAACATGTAAAGGAGCGTAAGGAAATGAATGAACGACCAATGGATACACGAGTCCCAGTCACGGTGTTAAGCGGTTATTTGGGATCAGGCAAGACGACGCTGCTGAATTATGTTCTAAACAATCGGGCCGGCTTGCGAGTAGCGGTTATTGTAAATGATTTGAGCGAAGTCAATATCGATGCTGCACTCGTTCGAGATGGCGGGGGATTGAGCCGAACAGACGAGAAGCTGGTAGAAATGTCTAATGGCTGTATTTGCTGCACGCTGCGAGAAGATCTGCTGCGCGAGGTAGAGAAGCTGGCGAAGGAAGGGCGTTTTGATTATATCTTGATCGAATCGACTGGAATCGGCGAACCCATTCCGGTAGCGCAGACGTTTATGTATGAGGATGAGGAAGCAGGCATTCGGTTATCTGAGCTCTGTCGGCTGGATTGTATGGTAACCGTCGTGGATGCTTACCGTTTTTGGTCTGATTTTGCTTCAGGAGAAACGTTATTGGATCGCCAGCAGGCAAGCGATGAGCTGGACAATCGGGATGTTGTGGATTTGCTCATCTCGCAGATCGAATTCTGCGATGTGCTAATCTTGAACAAATGCGATAGGGTAGCGGACGAGGAGCTGGACCAATTGGAGTCCATTCTTCGTAAATTGCAGCCGCGTGCACGGTTTATTCGCGCTATTCATGGAGAAGTGTCGCCGCAGCAGCTGTTAAATACGCGACTGTTTGATTTTGAGGAAGCAAGCGAATCGCCTGGTTGGTTGAAGGAATTAACGCACGGCATACATACCCCCGAAACCGAGGAATACGGCATATCGTCTTTCGTTTATGAGAGGCAGCTTCCGTTCCATCCCGAGCGGCTTATGGCGTGGATGAGCGATTGGCCGTCGGAAATTGTACGTTCTAAAGGCATCGTTTGGCTTGCCTCGCGCAATGAAATGGCCCAAAGCTTTAGCCAAGCTGGACCGTCGGTTCAGTTTGGGGCCGCTGGCAATTGGGTCGCTTCACTACCAAAAGCAGAGCAGCAGATCATTTTCCAACAAGATCATGAGATAGCCGCAAGCTGGCACCCACGATTCGGAGATCGATCGACGAAGGTTGTGTTTATAGGCATTCACATGGATCGGAAGCAGATCGAAGCGGAGCTCGACCAGTGTTTGATAACCTCGTCTGAGCTGGAGATGGATTGGCAGTCATTGCTGGACCCGTTTCCGCAGCAGACTTCCGCTTAACATCCTGAACTACCATTGTTTAGAAGAAAAGGGGAAGCGTATCAGGCGCTTTCCCTTTTTGCATGGAATAGATTTGATTATCGGCGCAATACGGATTATTCTGGACTAGGAGCGATTAATCATTTTAGAACATTAAGTATTAGCATAATAAAATAGATGGAGGAAATCACATGTCACATTTGTCGATTCTCGATTTTTCCTTTAAGGATGATGAAACACGAATGAAGGATTTTCGATTCATTCAGCAAGTATTGCAGTTTAATGTGTTATTTGAAAGCGATGTATACAGCTCGATGATTGATGATACTGGGCTGTCAATCGGTTTTATGAACACAAGCGAGCTGGAGGAAGCCGCGCAAGCAGGATACAAGGCATCCGTCGTTCCTAATTTTTCGGTCGATGCTGAACGTTTTGACGCGATGCTGGTCCAAACAACGGACAATGGAGGCAAGATTTTGATGCCTAAAACGTATATAGAAGGGACAGGCTATTATGCGATCATTCAAACGCCGTCCGGCATCAATATCGCATTGGCAGAGCAGCCAACTGAATAGTGCAATTACATAACATTTAACGGAGGGTTTTGTGGTGCAGCATAATGTAGGAAAAATAACAGAAATTAACCGCTACCCGATTAAATCATTTGCTGGCGAGAGCCTGGAATCATGCACAATCGAACCATACGGGATGGTTGGCGATCGATTCGCTACCTTCTATGATGAGACGAAGAAGGATTGGTGGAAGTATATTACCGTTCGGAATATCCCGGAATTGTTTACGTATCAAGCGCAGTATGTGGATGGTGCCATTCGCGTAACAGCATCAGATGGGCGCGTCTTCGGCTGGAATGAAGAGCTGTTGGATGAAATTCAAAGCTATACGAAGACGGCGATTACGATGTCTAACGTGAAAGATCCGCATCCGGAGCACCCGCATCTCTTGTCGGTCGAAGGGGCAAGCATTTTGCTCATCACGGATTCCAGCATGCGCAAGCTGCAAGAAAAGTGGGGCAAGGAGCTGGATCAGCGCCGCTTCCGGGGCAACTTTATCGTATCGGTGGATGACGAGGCTGTCCACGAAGGGGACTGGATCGGCAAACAGCTGATCATTGGCGACGTGCAATTGCAAGTCGATAAGTATTGCGAACGATGCGTAGTTATTACGATGGACCCCGACACAAGGGAAAAAGATCCTTCGTTGTTGAAGCTCGTAAACGAAGAATACAATTTGCATTTTGGCGTTTACGCTTCAGTCGTCAAGACGGGAACCATTCAGTTAGGCGATAACGTAATCGTTAAGGATGTTTAACCCTATAAACAAAAAGGCGCTAACCGGAAAACCCGGACTAGCGCCTTTTTGTTATTTAGGTTGAGTCGGAGGATTGGTGGCCTCAGAGTAAGTCTTATGGCACAGCATATTGGAAATGCGCGGCACGTAAACCGTCTCGCCAGCACGCAGCTGATTCGGATTCGAGAGATGCATGTTGGCTTCTTCTAAAATCGGATGCGGCATGTTGTATTGATGACCGATAGAAGCCAACGTTTCGCCGGCTTTTACTTGATGCTTTGCGTAAACCATGTCATCGGACTCGCCGTCTCTAAAGAAAGGAAAGAAGAAAGGCGAGAATGCAAAGAATGGAAACAAAAAGCGGCCAGGGAAGAAGGGATGAGCAAACGGACGAAAGAACGGTCTACCGAAACCTCCTCCGAAACCTCCGCCAAAACCACCAGCGCCAGGGAAGAAACCACGATCCATTACATTACCTCCACGAGTCATATAGTCAACTGACTATACAACATATCGCTTACAGCTTGATCGCGTTACACCTTACAAACATTTTTTATGGGCGTTGCGATGTGTCCGGATAAGGGAAAAGATCGATGATCCGGAACGTCTGACCGCTTTCATTGGCAAGCACGACATGCTCTCTGGTCAGATCTCGCGGGCTTTCAAGTCCGCAAGCTGCCGAGAGGGAGAACAGTCCTTCGCGAAGCTGCAAAATATAGTTCATGACGCGCCATTGTTTCTCTTCAGGTGCCAGCGCCTCCTGGTATTTGGAATCGGTCGTCGCTATTCCAGTTGGGCATTTGCCGGTATGGCATTGAAGCGCCATAATACAGCCGTTAGCCATCATGAAGCCGCGGGCCGAATTCACGCAATCCGCGCCGAGCGCAAGCGCGATCGCAACCTTATCCGGCGTAATCAGCTTGCCTGAGGCAAAAATGCGGAAACGGCTGCGAATGCCGAATTTTCTTGCCGTATCGTCAAGAATGAGCAATGCGGCATAAAGCGGCAAGCCCATGCTGTCGGCCATTGCCTTATACGTTGCGCCGGAACCGCCTTCTGAGCCGTCAACCGTTATGAAATCGGGATAAATGTTCAATCGAATCATCGCTTCGAATAGAGGCTCCAGTCGTTTCGGGTCACCGACAACGATTTTGATCCCTACAGGCTTGCCGCCTGCCTCTTGCAAGGTTTGAATGAAGGCAAGCGCTTCTTCGGGCGTCGATAATGCTTCGAATCGGTTAGGCGAATTTACAGATTTGCCTACGGGCACTTTGCGCGCTGCAGCGATCTTCTCATTAACCTTGGAGCCTTCCAGATGTCCTCCACGGATTTTGGCGCCTTGATGGAACTTTAATTCGAATGCTTTAATGTTGTCGATTGCAGCTTTGAGCTTGAATTCTTCAATCGAAAACCGGCCTTCGCTATCACGAAAGCCATACATGCCAGGTCCGATTTGTGAAACGATATCGGCGCCTGAAGCAAGATGTACGTCCGCAACGCCGCCTTCGCCAGTGTTAATCCATGAGCCGCCAGCCATGAAGGCTCCGCTGCCCGTCGATTGGATGTAATGCTCGCCGACAGCGCCGTATGAGGTGGCTGACGCGCCGAACATGCCCTTTAGTCGCCATGGATGCTTACGGTTCTCGCCAACGATAATCGTATCGTCATCGTGCAGGAGCCACTTTTTGATGTTTTCGTCAATCATTTTTTCTTTGCGGGTAATGAGCCCTTCGCTCGTAATTACATACTTTTTGCCAGGGACAAGCTCGGCGTTATCTACACGAAGCTCGCCCGTGAGCTTCGGAAACATCGCATTGGATATGTAATAGCCCGGTTTTTCATAATCGCGTTTGCCTCCGAAGGAGATGAGGTCCGTCCGATATTTGGCTGCATAGACGAGACCGACAAAATCGTTTCGGGAGAATGGTCGGCCTTCGGTATCATTATCAAACCAATATTGTCGGAATTCAGGGCCAAGCTTCTCAAGCAGATAGCGCAGCCAGCCAAGGAAAGGGTGCGAACGAATGATCGAATGCTTCGGCTGCTTGGATAATACGAACATATAGCCGAAGAAGGCGATGGGCGGCAGCAGAAGGACTACAATGATGATGACTACGAACAATGTTTCAATTGACACAAGCATACCCTCCTGCAACAATAGAAGTATTTTAGGCGATCCGTTCCATTATCTCATACTTTACAAATCATTTCCTGCCGTTGGCGTTTATTTATTGAGCCAATAGCTGTCCATCTTTTTCATAGATACTTACGAATGTAGGGCTTGGCGAACAATAGCAGGTTTTGTCGAAATGAAAATCGATTCAATTAACGGAATTGTAAATCGTTGATTTCTTACACAAATCGTTGATTTGAGCAATTGTGGACTGCTACTTTAATTGGTATTTTATTAATCAGTTGGTAATTAGAGACGCAACATGATACAGCTTAGATTCACAGGGAGGGATTGGACGTTCCAGGCAGTCGCCTGTCACATATAACAACTAGAACAGCAGATTGAAGTTTGACTGAACACCACGAGCGCAGAGGAGGGAAATTGTATTTTTGTTTTATCGGAAAAATCGGCTGTGTCATTGGAACAGGAAACTGTCCGTATTCAAGCCGCATATGCAATAGGCCCGGTACGCAATCCGTTCGGTAATGACCGATTAAACGATGACCTGAGCCGCATTTTTAATCAAGATCGGATTTGCTTGGAAGATCGGTCTTCGATTGCGCTTGCAGATGGCCAGATTGCCGAATGTCGATTCATTGACAGCGTCAATAATGAAACGAAAGAATTGGATTTAAACGATTATACGTTGTGCGAGAATGAACGGTTATTTCTAGTTACGACGCTGAAGACGACCGAAGCGAAAGACGTATGTGTCCGTACATTTGATATCATCGGCAAGATCTGGGTGAACGGCGAGCTGTTATTTAACAAATCTGGCCCTTTTCGTTTCCGATTAGAGCCCGGCGAACATTTGCTAGTGATCGAGTATTTTGAGCTTCGCGTTAATTATTCCATTCGTATTAGCGACATGGCCTTTGAGCTGTCGAATGCAACCGAATTGACGGAAGATTACTTGTCCTATTGGCTCGATCAACGTGTGCAAGTTGTAAGCGAGAGTGCTTATGCAGTCAACTCCGATTTACACGCTTTTTATATTTTTGGAGCCGATCGACTGAATGTGCCGAATGGTACGCCGGTATCGGTAATCGTCGCCAATGACGAGGGACGAACGGTCGACCAGTTTACGGCTTGTACTGGCATGAGAGTAGAATATGATGTCAGAGCCATAAGCCATGAAACCTATTGTATGCTTCGTTTTCATCTAATGTACGCAGATGCTTATGGGGAAAGTCGTGTCACCGATCATCTAGCTCTCGTTCATCCGATAGAAAACGTTTTATCGAATCTGGATCGGCAATATGAACAGCTGGTCTTGAATGGATTTAGAAATGAAATCGATAACATTCAGCTTTTAGGTCTATTAAACCGCATTCGGGCCGTGGCTGCACTTGAGCCTGCGAAGGTATTAGTCAAGCAGCTTCGTCTCGTAAAGGAGCACTGGCAAGAGTTTGTGCATGCATGCCGCTTAATCGAAGAGGGGCATCGTTTCGAGGATACGTTGATAGAACGTCGAATCGGGGATGGCTACTATCAATCTCGATTAGATGACAGTCTAGAACGATACTCGATTGTGCTCCCGGATGGCTACTCATCAGATAAGCAATACCCGCTTGTTATTTTACTACCCGTATGCCGTTATGAGCTTGATCTTCCTGACGTTCGCGCCTTCTTTCAAGACCGAATGGATGAAGATGCAATTCTCGTTACCTTTACCTGTCGCGGCGTCACAATGGGAAGCTATGTAGGAGAAGCATCGTTTCTAGAAGGCTTGGATGTAATCCAGCAGCGATATTCCATCGATGAGGATCGCATTTACCTTTCTGGTTATTCCAATGGCGCATTCGCCGCATGGGCTATCGCACAGGCTTACCCGGATCGATTCGCAGGAATTGCCGCATATGCGGGCTCAGCAAGCGCGGATAAACTGCTGAATCTCTCAAATGTTGCTGTCTTGAACGTATGCGGCGAATTCGATTACGCAATCGAAGCTTCATACAAGAAGCCGGCTGCTGCACTTGGCGGTTATCGCTATCAAGGCATTATCGACCCGCAAGCGACCCACTGGGATACCTGCTATTATCATCACCTGATGTACGGCATTCGCTGGTTGTTACAGCAGCGCCGACCGGAGCATCCGCAGCGGCTTCACTATCGGACTGACAATGCTAGACATCGAAAGTGCTATTGGATCGATCATATCACATTCGCGCAGGAGCATCCGTTTGGACAACTAAATGCAGAGCTGAAGACCGATTCACTGATCCAGATCGATACGCTGCACATTGATTCGTTCGAAGTGACGCTTCCGCGGGAAGCAATGGCTGAGCGGCTAACCATCATCATTGATGGACAATCCATAAAGCTTCAGCCTAATACATCGTCTCAGATACGGTTCCAGAAATCAGGTGACGAAGGATCTTGCTGGCAGCAAGAAGCGCTTATATCGTCAAAAGGGCCGCTGGCCTATGCCAGCATTGGTTTTGGCGTATTGGATATTTATATGGACCGAATCAAGGTCGTACTGCCTGACCGATACGATTCGCTGCAAGAGGAATCGATTATTCAGCGAGTGGCGAACCTCTACGCACGCCCTAAAAACAATAGCTGGGATCCGAATATTTACGTTCATTACCCGATTATTGCTGCTAGCGAGCTCACGGCAGCAGACATTATGCAATGTAACTTAATCATCATTGCCGGGAAGATGGACAACCACGGCTACTTGTCTATGCTTCACTCACAACTATCCATCGACCTTACCAAACAAGCAGATAGTTGTGTGCAATATATTCAACCTAACCCCATGAATCCTCAGAAGAAACTGCTCATAATGGCTTCCTGCAACTACGAGAACTTTAACAAGCATATGTATACCCGCAAGCTTACGATTCCGAGTTACGCCAGCGGCATTCACCCACATCTTAATAAGGAGGTGATCCAGTTTAACGGCAGGCTGCAAGCGACGAACTTAGACCAGTTCATAACAACAAGATAGGGAACTGGAAACCAAAATTTGGGGAGTGATCATGATGAAAGAGAAAATGATTCAGATGATTAGCGAGATTAAGAACGAACCGGCCCTTTTAGACACGCTGACCGGCAGCTCCAGTATTTTGCATGATTCGGGCATGGAGTCGCTGCAAATCGTGCATTTCATATTGCAAGTGGAGGATGCGTTCGATTGCGAGATCAATTTCGATGAATTCGACATGGACAATCTCGGCACGATCGATACGTTCTGCGAATATATTCGCCAACTGAACCCTGAGCTGAGCAACCAAGCACAACGATGAGCGTGGCTGGCCAAATCACTAGAATTCATTGCGGCACCTTTGATGCCGAGCAATACTGGCGGGGATCTGAGCTTGCAAAATTGCCAGGACTCGTTGATAAAGAAAATTTGCGTATTGTATCGATGATGGATGAGCTTCTGTTTGCGTTTTGCAATCCAAACGAGGCGCTCATTACGCGTAAAGCGATGAATCCGGCGCACAAGCAGTATTTGGGCGATATCGGGTTCCGGTTTTACAACAATGAGTTCGATCTCGACGGGGAAGGCAAAGAAACAGGCAAAAGCATGCTGCAGCTATTGACTGAAGCAGATCATTCAGCATTCACTGCTATTTCTGGCGGGAAGCCTGAGCTTGAACCTTTTGCCGCAATTCCGTTTACGAGAGAGGCCAGTGAGCGTCATGGCTTTGACTGCCGGATGCCTGATATGGACATTATTCGCCGCGTGAATACGAAAACGTACTCGACCGAAATGAAGGAGCGTCTTGACTTGGCGAATGATAGCTTCATCGTCAATCATTCGAGCGAGCTGCAATTGCTGGGCGAGTCGCTGCTTCGCAGAGGACCGTTTTTGATCAAGGACAATTATGGCGTATCAGGTCAAGGCAATCTGCTTGTGGAATCGATTTCGATCTTGGAGCGTGTCGTATCTTATACGGCGATGCAGGAAAACAAAGGGAAGCAATCGCAATTTGTCGTAGAGCCTTATCTCGACAAGGATTGTGACTTCTCTTGCCAATTCATGATCGCTGAAGACGGCGCTTATCAATTGATTTCAGTCCAACGGCTCGCAAACGACGAATTCGCGTATCAGGAATCGTATACGCCGGAGCCGGAGTTCTTGCAAATGCTGGAGGGCAAAGGCTACTTCGACCTGATGGAGCGCATTGCCAAAGGGCTGTATAGCGATGGTTACTATGGCCATGTTTGCGTTGATTCCATGCAGCTGCGCAATGGCGACCTCATACCGCTAATTGAGATCAATGCGAGGAAATCGATGAGCCTGATCAAAAATCAGGTTGACCGCTTCTTGACGCCACAGGATCTGCAGGGCAATCTGCGTTACTACTCGGTGACGACGACGAACGCGGAGCTGCAATTCGAGGATCTTTTGGCCGCTATGGAAGATTCGGATCTGCTGTATCGGCCGGGCAAGGATGCCGGTATCATTCCGCTGACGGCGAATACGCTCACGATCAACCGTAAAGCTGACAAACCGTATAAAGGCCGTCTGTACGTTTCAATGGCTGGCCGCCACGGGCAAGTTCGACAAGAGCTGCATCAGAAGCTTAGCGGTTTGTTATCTTCGTTCTCGCTTCAAGTCATGAATTAATCGAACGCAGCGTAATCGGGGTGAACAGTGATGGAGAAGAAAACGATTTTAAGCTCCGGCTTCGGCCTTGGGTTCTATATTCCGGCGCTGTTGCTGGAGCAGCAGCTGATTGCGCGCCAGCAGCCGGTTGAAGTGGTTGTATTCGAGAATTTTATCGTGGGCGACAAGAAAGGGAAAATCGCGGAGAGCCGCTTTGACTACCATAAAAACTTCGCTCTTGCCCGAATCGCGCAAAAGATGCCGATCGACATTCGAGACAGCATCGATTTTGATGCGGTGGAAGAGCTGCTGCAAACATGGGAACAGGAAAAGCGCCGCGAGTTTATCGCCTTGTCTGGCCATTGGATCTATATTCTCGACATGTATAGCGAGCGTGTCGGCATCGATGCATTGGATGTGACTTTGCTATACGTGGACTCGGAATTGTCTCCTTCTTGGAAAGGCGTTAAGAAATACGTGCCGGATTACAGCACCCGCTATCGCGAGCAGTATTTGTTCGATGCTGCGAATGAACGAGTTTGTTTCCGGTTGGATGTCACGGATGAGCCAATTGTACCTTACGAAAGCCGACCGTACCGATTTACGGTGCATGGCGGAGGCTGGGGAATGGGTACTTATTTGGCCAAGGTAGAGGAGCTAGAGCGCGAATATGCGCTGGACCTGTCGATCTATCACGAGTCAGATTTCGATTTGTCCAACACGAATCACCGTTATTGGATGGTCGATCCGACATGGGAGGCTTGGCAGAAAGACCCGTCTACCGGCAGGCATACGTTCCCAAGATTCGGCGAAGTACGAGCGGGGGAGCCGCCTGCATTCGTTAATGACATTCATGCAACCCATCATCATCTGTTCGACAACATGAAGCAAGCAAAAGGAATCATTAGCAAGCCGGGCGGTTCGACGTTAATCGATTCGTTAGCTTCGGCTACGCCGATCATTTTCCTCGATGCTTTTGGCCCCCATGAGCAGAAAAATGCTGACCTATGGATCAAGCTGGGCTTCGGCATTTCTTATGAAACTTGGAAGCAAGCTGATTTTTCGCTTGAATTGCTGCAGCCGCTCCATGAAGCGTTAGCTGCGCAGCGTACTGCTTTTCCCAATTATGTAGATGCATTGTTCGATACCATAAAATAACGAGGTGAACCGATATGCAGCCGAAAAGCAGTGTAGTTATTGATGAAAAAGCGTTTCAGGTCATGAAGCGTACGATGAGAAACATGGCAGTCCCTTATCGCGAGCGGGTAAAAAACCCGAAATACCGTACGCCGGTGCCTGAATCGGTCGGCATCAAGCTGACGAACCGATGCAATCTTCGCTGCATCCATTGCTTCCAATGGAATGAAGACGGCTACCACCATGCGATGGATAAGGAAGAGCAAAACAAAGATATCGATCTGGATGTATTCCGTAAAATCATGGAGGAGACGTCGGAAGTCAAGTCGCGACTGTACCTGTGGGGCGGCGAGCCGATGTTCCATAAGCAGTTTGACCAAATCCTCAAAATGCTTGCGGATGACCCGCGGGAATTGACGATTTGCAGTAACGGCTTGCTCCTCGATAAATATATCGACGGCATTATCGAGATTTCCCCAGGTCTTGAGCTATTGATCGCAGTAGAAGGGCTTGAATCCGAGCATGACTTCATTCGCGGCAAAGGCACATTCGCCAAAACGATGCGCCAAATTGAGCGTTTGGTTCAGTTGCGGGACCAAGGCATCTACAAAGGCCGCATTTCCGTTCACTCCGTTATCAATGAAGCGATGATTCCTAAGCTCTACGAGCTGCTTGAATACTTCGAATCGCTGAAGCTGGATCTTGTGATCATGTGCTTCCCATGGTACATCTCTTCCGAAACGTCCAAGGAGATGGACGGCTACTTCATGGAGAAGTTCAGCTGGCTGAAAAAGCTGCATGAGAATCAAGTTAACTCGTGGCACGCATTCAAATACCGGATGGAAGCCGAGCATGTCGATGCGCTTGTTGAATCGTTGGAAAAGATCAATGAACGTACGTGGAACATTCGGATTCGTTATCAACCGGGTCTGGATTATGACGAAATCGAGCAATTCGTCCGCGGTGGATCGATGACGAGCCGTTGTGCAACGACATGCATGGCTTTATCGACTCGTACAGACATCATGCCGACAGGAGACGTAACCGCTTGTAAGTTCTTCTCGGAATTTACTGTCGGCAACCTGAAGGAGCAGGGGCTGCAGGAAATTTGGGATTCGGAATCTTATGAACGCGTCCGCGAAATTATTAACGTTGAAGGCTTAACGCCTGCTTGCTCGAAGTGCAGCGTGCTGTACCTGCACGGTATTTAGCGCATGAAGCAAGAGCGTACAGTCAAGAACATCGGCGTCATCGGATGCGCGGCAATTTTGCCGCGCGTACTGATTGAGCCGCTCAAAAGCATTGAGCATTTGCGAATTCACGGTATCTCCAGCCGTACAAAGAGCAAAGCGGAAAGCTATGCGGAGCAGTACGGAATACCGGTCGTCTATGATTCTTATGATGCGTTGATAGCAAGTCCTGATATCGATTTCATTTATATATTGCTGTGCAACGATTTGCACGCGGAGTGGATTATCCGCTCGATCGAAGCTGGCAAGCATGTACTAGTCGAGAAGCCTCTTTGCCTTAATGGCAAGGAGGCAGTTCGAATTAAAGCCGCTTACGAACGCGCACAGGGCCAAGTTCACGTACTGGAAGGGCTCATGGTGCAGCATCACCCTTGGCAGCAGGCGGTTAAGGAATTAATCGATTCCCGGCAATATGGCAGCTTGCAGTCCATTTCGTCGGTCATCAGCTTTATTCCGAAAGAGTCGTTCCAAACGAATTATCGCAGCTTCCCCGAACGAGGTGGCGGCTCCTTCTATGATTTGGGCTGCTACTGGATGCAGTTTCTGCAAGCCGTCGTGGGGCTCGATCACGAGTCGTACGAAGGCCATTCCGCATTCGATGGGCCTAACGGCGCTGATTGGACGTTCGAAGCAGAAATTAAGCTGGCTGGCGGTGTCCAGGCAAGCTTGACGACTTCGTTCGAGTTAGCCTACAAGGCTGCGCATACGCTGCATTTTGAACATGCGATCGTTCAGATGGATGATTTTTTCAGAGCGAATTTGGGAAGCTTGAAGGTTTCGTTCAAAGTAACAGATCTTCGTACGAATGAAACGAGCAAGGTCTCGTTCGATGCGCAGAGCTATTACGTGAATCAATTGCACTTCTTCAGCGATGTCATTGATGGCATCAAGCCTAATGTTTCGCTAGATGCTACGATTGATCGCATTGTATTGCAGGAGTCGATTTATCAATCGGCCAAACAACTGGTGTAAGGCACTCGAATTAGGAAAGGATGACGGGGCGTTGTCTATTGTCGTTCGTAATTTATCCAAAACATTTGAATATTACAAAAAAGAGGTCGGCCTCAAGAGTTCCCTTCGTAACCTTTTCCATCGGGAGACACTGCATAAAAATGCGGTGTCCGATGTTTCCTTTGAGATTGAGAAAGGGGAGATGGTAGGCTTCTTGGGACCGAATGGCGCGGGGAAGACGACGACGCTGAAGATGCTCACAGGCATCCTGTTCCCAACCGAAGGTCAAGTCACCGTACACGGTTTTGTGCCATGGGAACGAAAGAAGGAGTTCAAGAAGAAATTTGCCATCGTGATGGGCCAGAAAAGCCAGCTGTGGTGGGATCTTCCAGCAAGCGAATCGCTTCATCTGAACAAATTCATTTATGAGGTTGAAGAGACGACGTTCCGCAATACGGTCGATGAGCTTACCGAGCTGCTTGACGTCAAGGAGCTGCTGAACGTGCAGGTTCGACGCCTTTCACTCGGCGAACGCATGAAGTTGGAGCTGATCGCCGCGCTGCTGCACAAGCCAGAAGTGATGTTCCTCGATGAACCGACGATCGGGCTGGACATACTCTCGCAACGTAAAATTCGGGAGTTTCTTAAATATTACAACCAGCAAAGCAAAACGACGATTATGCTCACGAGCCATTACATGAACGATATTGAGGATCTATGCAAACGCAGCATTATTATCAATGGCGGCAAAGTCGCCTACGATGGCGATCTTGCACAGGTCAACAACGTCCTCGGCCAGAAGAAGCTCATTAAGCTGAAGCTGGAGCAGCCTGTTTCGGATTTGCAATTGAATCGGTTCGGCTTCGTTCGCGAGAACAATGGGCTGGAAGCCGTGCTGGAGGTTGAGAAGGCGAACCTGAAAGACTGCGCGCAAGCCGTGCTGCAGCAGCTTCCTGTGCTCGATCTCACCATTGAAGACATCTCAATCGAGGAAGGCATCGCTTTGCTCTATCAGAAGGAGAATCGTGTCCATGAGCTGGAAAAAGTACTCTAAAACCTTCACGATGGGGCTGCAGAACGCCCTGGAGTATCGCACGAATTTTCTGCTGGGCTTGCTTAGCGCTGTCTTCCCGATTCTCATTCAAATCTTCCTGTGGAAAGCCATTTTCCACAGCCAAGAAGATTCGAGCGTATTCGGTTATTCAGAAGCGCAGGTCATTGCGTACGCCGTATTGGCCCCGTTATTCGCAAAGCTGGTATCTACGGGATTCGAATACGATATCGCGAATGATGTGAAGAACGGTCAGTTGAGCAAGTTCGTCGTTCAACCGATTCGTTATTTCGTATTCCGGCTGTGCAGCTTCCTCGGAGAAAAAAGCTTGCATATGTCAATTGTTGCAATCATAACGGCGATTGCAGCTGTTTTTGTCCGAAACGCTATTCCATGGGATATCTCTCGCATTCTCGTGTGTGTGCTTTCGCTGCTGCTCGCGGTCGCTGTCAATTTTTTGATTTCCTATAACTTAAGCATGATCTCTTTCTGGATGCTAGAGGTTTGGGGCGTTTTCTTGACGTTCGGCCTCGTTGCTAACATTGCGAGCGGAGGCATTTTCCCGCTTGATATGTTTGGAGAGACGGCGCAAGCTATTCTAAATGTGCTGCCGTTCAAATACATCGTGTTCTTTCCTGTCAGCGTGCTGCTCGGTAAGCTCTCTTCTAGCGAGATGCTATTCGGCCTCCTCATCCAAGTGGTCTGGATCGTCGTCTTAACGGGCGTATCCTCATTGCTGTGGACGAAAGGCATGAAAAAGTATGAATCGGTGGGGGGCTAGCAGCGTGCAGACAGTAATGAAGGAATGCCGTCGATACGGATTGATTTATTGGCTGTTCATCAAGAACAGCGTGATGACCATGCTCGAATATCGCGCCAACTTTATGTTTGGCATTTTGGTCGAATTAGGCTTTTTATGCATCAAGCTGTCTTATGTCTATGTGATCTATCGCATCGGCGTTGACATTAATGGCGTTTCGCCTGATCAGATCATGCTGTTTACCGGTGTGTACACGATCATGGCAGGCTTGTACTCGACGTTCTTCTATACCAATTTCATTCATTTGCCCGAGCATGTCCGTACCGGTACGCTTGACGTGATGATGACAAGGCCGATTTCGCTCCAATTCATGTCGACGATGCGTACGATCGATGTGGCTTACTCAATTCCGAACGTGGTCGGCGGCATCCTGATGATCATCTACGGCTGGCAGAGATCGAATATTCCGGTAACGGCTTGGACAATGGTGGCCTTCATTGGCTTTATTCTGCTGGGCGTTATTTTAACGTACGCGATATTCCTCATTCCACAGCTGATTTCCTTCTGGACGGTGAAGACCGGCGGCGTGAATGAGCTATCGAATGCGATGTTTGATTTTAACCAGATGCCAATGGCGATCTATAACAAATACATCCAACGCGCCGGCATGTTCGTTATCCCGATTTTCTTGATTACGAATCTATCGCCGTTAATCGTCCTTAAACAGGCGAGCACAACGCAATTCGTTTGGGGGCTGCTGGCTCCATTCGTGTTCTTGGGCGTGACGAGATTGATCTGGAAATTCGCGGTTCGCAATTATACGAGTGCAAGCAGTTAGGACGTAGGAGGGAAAACGTGACGAATAGCAATCAAACAGCGCTTAGCGATAAGGGTATCCAACAAGCCGTAGAACGGTTCGGAACCCCGTTGTATCTCTATGACGCCAGTGTTGTAGAGCAGAAGGTCAATGAGCTGCGCAGCTGTTTTCCCGAGCAGGCGGAGTTGTTCTATTCGTTCAAATGCAATCCGCTCGTTGGCATGGCTCAGCTGCTGCTTCGGCAAGGCTGCCGAGTCGAGGTCGCGTCCGGAGGGGAGCTAACCGCAGCGCTCCACGCCGGGTGCGATCCCCGCAACATCGTATTCACAAGTCCCGGCAAGACGGTGGAGGAGCTGCAGCTCGCGATTCGAAAGGGCATTTATTGTATTAACGTCGAAAATATGGCGGAAATCGGTTTAGTCGATCAAATCGCTGCCGAGCAAGGCTTGACGGTCGACATCGCTATCCGGATTAATCCAGACGAGCCTCAACAGCATGCAGCGAGTATCAAGATGTCTGGTGTTCCTTCCCAGTTCGGGATGGACCCGACCTACTTGCCGGAAGCAATTGAAACCGCACAACGCATGTCGAATGTTCGGTTGATCGGCTTCCATATCTATTTGGGAACCCAAATTTTGCAAGCGGATGCGATCATCCGGCATTTCGACCAATCGATTCGAACAGCCGTTGATTTGGCGGACCGATTCGGGCTGGAATTGCAATTTCTCGATATCGGCGGCGGCTTCGGCGTACCTTATTTCCCCAAAGAGACAGCGCTCGATCTGGCGTCATTACGAGAAGGCATCATGCAGGTTTGGCAAGAATGGGAGAGCAGGCTGGCGAATACGCGTCTTGCGATCGAGAGCGGCCGGTTTCTGATGGCGGAATCCGGCGTTTTTGTTTCCAAGGTGCTGTATACAAAGGAAAGCAAAGGCAGCCGCTATGTCATAGGCGATGGGGGCTCCCATCAGCATGCATCTTCAGCGTTTCTCGGACGCTACATTCGCAGCAACTTCCCAATGCGTGTCATTGGCGAAGGAGATGGCGAGCACGAAGTTACAGTAACAGGTCCGCTTTGCACCTCGACGGATGTCATTGGGAATAAAGTCAATCTGCCTATTGCAGCTCCAGGGGACCTCGTTGTCGTCGAGAAGTCGGGCGCATATGGTTTAACGCATAGTCCGACGATGTTCTTAAGCCATCCGATGCCAGCTGAGGTGCTTTTCGATCAAGACCGCTATTGGGTTCTGCGAGAAAGAGGTCAATTCAGCGATTGTCTTCATGGCCAGCATCCATTAACCGAAGAGGTGAACATATGACGGCAGCTTTCTCCCTGCTTCGTTTGCTTACGCAAGACCGTCACGAGGGGTCAATCGTTTGGCTTTGCAATATCGGAGCTGAGCAGTATTGGCATCCGCAATCGCGGGGCATCCCGGATCGGGAAGAAGATCGAATCGTTAACCGGATCGAAGAAATGAATGTGTTGCTATGCCGTCCGCAGGACGTGCTCATTCTTCGGGAGCAGCCGGACCCTGCCTATTTGGCAGAGCTGCGGCGGATCGGTTTCGATACACCGACCATCGTAACGGTATCAGAGCCCGACTACCAGACGCCGATCTCTGAGCTCGTATTGAAGGATGAATCGCTGCTGCAGCGTCTTAGGGAGCATGCGCAGGAGCATGATCAGGTTTACTTCATGCCATATGCCGTTACGAAATTAGAAGAGGCGATTGCTCAGAGGTGCGGAATGGCCTTAATTGGCCCGTCGTCTGAAACCGCTGCCATCGTAAACGATAAGATTTTGAACCGGCGGATGGCTGAAGAGCTGCAATTTCCGGTTAGTCCGGGTATCATCAGCGATTCCTTGGAAGAATTGAAGGATCAATATCCGAAGCTTAAGGGCGCCAGCGGCAAAATGATTTTGAAAGAGCCGTATGCCGCATCGGGCAAAGGACTCTACATCATTGAATCCGACGAGCAGTGCAGCGCATTATTCGCGCGACTGACGCGTCTGGCATCGCGGCGAACGCACAAGCATCCGTGGATGCTGGAGCAGTGGGTAGAAAAGCTAGCGGATATTAATGTCCAGCTTTTCGTTCATGCCGATGGGGCTGTCGATGTATTTTCGATTAAGCGCCAGATTCTCAATGGCACCGTATATATCGGTTCGCAAATGCCGGCTGACCTGGCACCGGACGTGACCGAGAGCTTCCATACTTATGGTAAAGCGATAGGCCGCTACCTGCACAAGCTCGGCTATCATGGCGTAGCGGGAATCGATTCGATGATCAGCAACGACGGTGTTGTCATCCCAATCATCGAGGTTAACGGACGGTTTACGTTGTCGACCTATTTATCGTTCATCCCCTATGTACTAGGCGATAAAAAGATGTTCACTCGATATTTTCGCGTGTTAACGAACGAGCCTGTGTTTTACGCAGATCTATGCAAGCAGCTGGAAACCGAGCAATTGCTTTACCAGCCGGAGACAGGCAAAGGCGTCATTCTCTATACGTCTGGCACGCTGCCAAATGTATCAATTAACGAGGATAATCGTTACATGGGGCGGGTATTTGCACTCATTGCAGCGGATGAATGGGACGAAGTCGAACAGTTATCAACGAAGCTGGAGCAATCGATTCAGCAATTGACAGATCGAATGGCAACACCAATCTAATCGTAAGCGGGGGCTGAACGTTATGGCAGTGGGAGTAGAACTTGAGGACTTGGTCCAAATCGTAACCAGCGTATTGAAAACGGAAGAGATGCCAATTGACGAGCTTCATGAGGACACTGACCTGCGCAACTATAATTTGAGTTCGATCACAGCGGTGGAGCTAATTGTCGCAGTCGAGGAACGTTACGACATTATCGTACCTGAAGACGATCTAATGATCGAAAACGTTAATACAATTCATAAGCTCAGACAGCTGATCTCCAAATATATGACCGATTAGGGAGGGACTTTATGTCTATCGTTATTCCACAAATGACGGTGCAGCCAGGTTCGCATTGTTTATTCGCAAGCATACGTACGATGCTGGCAGCCGGGTATGACGTTAATCTCTCGGAAGCGGAAATTTATTTTCGCTGTGATGGCATGAATGTGGAATATCATCCAACGACAAACCCGTACTGGCTCGGGCGTTCAGGCGACGAAATGCTTCGGCACATGAATTGGGATGGGCCTGCGCGGATGCAATACAGCTTTGAAGCCGGGGCGTGGTCAGATCAGGGACAGTTCATCGCGGATATAAAGGATGAATTGGCAGCAGGCAGACCTGTCATCTTGTTTGCGCTCAGCGGCTTCCTTACTTATCACGCCATTTATCGCGACAACCCTAGCCGCCCGCATGTCGTGGTGCTATACGGAATCGATGAAGCGAACGATACGGTCGAGCTTATCGACTCTTTCTTGCTTGAATATTCCGGCGAAGCGCACACGTATCAAGGATCCGCTTCATTAAGCGATGTCATGAAAGGGCTTTACGGCGTAGGGTTTCTTTCCGGCTTAAAATCATCCTTCTCTAGCGAAGAGCATGATTTTATGAGTGTGCTGCATGAGCGCATTAATCGATTCCTAACTGCTCAATCCAGTCCAGATGGGAGTTCGCGCCATGGACTTCAAGCCTACTACGGATTTGTGGAAGGGCTGGAGAAAGCTGCTGAGCTCGATGCTGATTCGTTCACGAACGTTTGCAAAGAAGCCTATTATTGCTTGCGAATTGGCAGCGTCATGCATCAGTGGTCTTATTTCATGGAGCTTGTACAGGAGTTTCCAGATGCTTTCCGGCTTGGGCCAGATGCATGGCTGAAGCGGTTTGAAGCGGAGCATCTGGATTGGAAAAAGCATTTGCTTAACATCTATAAATTCGGGCTTCGCAGCAATCGAAGCGGCTGGCCTGCGCTGCTGAACCAAACCAGGCAGCTGCTTGATCGTCAGCAGTCTCTGCTGGTGCAGTTTGTCGACGATATGATCGTACAGGTAAAGCAGTAATAGGAAAAGGCGATACAGCCATAAGCTGTATCGCCTTTTTTCACATTCGCTCAATATGCAATCCCAACCCGGGAACCGTTGTATTCAGCGCTGAATAACTGCTTGTACGCAAAAGCTGCCGTATCTTGCACTGAAATTTGTAAGCCATCTGCCGGGAGGTAGTCTCTCAGGACACGATAAATGCCGGTATGCTCCCCATCGGGGAGATAAGTCGGGCAGACGATCGTCCAGTCTAAGCCGGAATGGGCTATTTGCTTATAAAACTGGTGATGCTCCTCTGCAGCGCGTGTCAGCGTTCGACGTGACTCATTGGATTGATAACGAAGGAGCATCGGCTCGGTTCGGCTATTGAGAATGCCTGCCGTTCCAACCGTTACTAGCCGACGAATATGGTTTTGTCGCATAGCTTCGATTAGAAGTGGAGCGCATTGGCTCAAAACGGTGCCGCCATCCGTACTTAACGCGCTCAGTATCGCATCCGTTCGTTTCGCTGCATGAATCAGATCTTGCGGGTTCGTGACATCGCCTTGCAAAACAGTCAGCCGATCGCTCACAATTGTTAGTTTTCTTGGATCGCGCACGAGAACGATCGCTTCATGGCCGTCATCCAACGCTTGCGCTACCCATTGCTGGCCGACTCGGCCGGTCGCGCCCAAAATCAATATTCGCTTCATTCGGATTCCTTCCTTCGCCTAACTGGATGATACATAGGTTACAAGATTGATAGGTGCTTTGCAAATAACCCAGCGTTTCGCCTGCCATGGAATGGAGGTCGTTGCGCCGGGTTGTTTGATTGCGGGAAGTAGGATAGGAGGAGGGAATGGACGGAGAAGTTACGCGGCTTTACGCTGCACCATGTGATCGAGGAATGGATCCGCCTCGGAAGCGTTCATCTTCGCTGCTAGTTGGCGAAGCTCGTTGAGAATCTCGTCTAATTCTTGGCGAAGCTCCGTCAATTCGCTCTTGCAGCGAGCTTGCAGGTTGTCGAGATCGGTGTTGGAGAGGTGGTTGCTGCGAACCTGATAAATGAGTTTGTTGGCCATGGTTTCGCTATCGCTGATCCGGTTTGCATATACGATCGTCGGGCTGGCGTGCATGTCATAAGCTCCTTTGGTAGCTGAAATTACTGTCAGTATACCAATGGATTATTAATTAACATGCATGGAATTGTGAACGCAATGTAATTTCTACTATCTTAGAATCGCATACATTTTCCGTAACATCGCTTCTATAGCAACAACCAAACTATCTCTATAATATGGATGTACCATGAAGAGAGGAGGACAGACATCACAGAACACGCAGCAAAGTGAAATCGAACAGTTATTACTGAAAGCGCTTTAAAGGTAGTTGAAAACGGCTTGTGGCTGCTTCCTACATCCTAGAGTTTTCGTAACCTCGTTCCTATTCGCACACACAAGCACACATTTTGAGGAGGTTTATAATGCGCAACAAGTATGTCACATGGACGCTCGCCCTGACGATGCTATTTTCGAGCTTCTTCCTTGCAGTAGGTCCCAATAAGGTCGTTCACGCAGCAGGCGGAACGAATTTAGCGCTCGGCAAAAACGTAACGGCAAGCGGCCAATCGCAAACGTATAGTCCCAACAATGTAAAAGACAGCAATCAATCGACGTACTGGGAAAGCACGAACAATGCATTCCCGCAATGGATTCAAGTAGACTTAGGCGCAACGACGAGCATTGACCAAATCGTACTGAAGCTGCCCGCTGGATGGGGCGCGCGTACGCAAACGTTAGCTGTTCAAGGAAGCACGGACGGTTCTTCGTTCACGAATATCGTGGGCTCCGCAGGCTATGTATTTAATCCTGCTGTTGCCAATAACGCCGTTACGATTAACTTCTCTGCTGCAAGCACGCGTTATGTTCGTCTGAACGTAACAGCGAACACGGCTTGGCCAGCAGCGCAGCTGTCCGAATTCGAGATTTATGGCGCTGGCGGCACGACGACGCCTCCAACAACGCCAGCAGGCACATATGAAGCTGAATCCGCATCATTGTCCGGCGGTGCGAAAGTGAACACGGACCATGCCGGCTACACGGGTACGGGCTTTGTTGACGGCTACTGGACACAAGGCGCGACAACGACGTTCACGGCTAACGTGTCCGCAGCTGGCAACTATGACGTTACATTGAAATATGCCAACGCAAGCGGCGGTGCCAAGACGTTGAGCGTATACGTCAACGGCACGAAGATTCGCCAGACGACGCTGGCAAGCCTGGCAAACTGGGACACTTGGGGCACGAAGGTTGAGACGCTGAGCTTGAATGCCGGCAATAATACGATTGCATACAAGTATGAGGCTAGCGACTCGGGCAACGTGAATATCGACTCCATTGCCGTTGCGCCATCGACTTCGACCCCGGTGGATCCAGAACCTCCGGTGACGCCTCCAACGGGCAGCAACATCGCAATCGGCAAAGCGATCAGCGCTTCTTCGAATACGCAAGCATTCGTAGCTGCCAACGCGAACGATAACGATACGAACACGTACTGGGAAGGCGGAGCTGCATCGAGCACGCTGACGCTGGATCTTGGCGCGAACCAAAATGTAACCTCGATCGTGCTGAAGCTGAACCCTTCTTCGGCATGGAGCACGCGTACGCAAACGATCCAAGTGCTTGGCCACAACCAAAGCACGACGACGTTCAGCAATCTGGTATCTTCGCAATCGTATACATTCAACCCTGCAACGGGCAACTCCGTGACGATTCCGGTTACGGCAACAGTTAAGCGCTTGCAGCTGAGCATTACGGCAAACTCGGGCTCCGGCGCTGGGCAAATTGCGGAATTCCAAGTGTATGGAACGCCGGCACCAAACCCAGATCTGACGATCACAGGCATGTCCTGGACGCCTGCTTCGCCAATTGAAACGGATGCAGTTACGCTGAATGCAACGGTTAAAAACAACGGAAATGCAGACGCTCCTGCAACGACGGTAAACTTCTACCTGAACAATGAGCTCGTAGGCTCCTCGCCAGTTGGCGCACTTGCTGCAGGCGCTTCCTCGACGGTTTCGCTGAATGTTGGTACGAAAACGGCTGCAACTTATGCAGTTAGCGCGAAAGTCGATGAGAGCAATTCGATTATCGAGCAAAATGATGCGAACAACAGCTATACGAATGCATCCTCGCTCGTCGTCGCTCCTGTCGCAAGCTCTGACTTGGTTGGCGCGACGACGTGGACGCCTAGCACGCCGGTTGCCGGCAATGCAATTGGCTTCACGGTAAATCTTAAAAACCAAGGCACGATTGCATCTGCTAGCGGCGCACATGGCATTACGATTGCTGTGAAAAATGGCGCAGGTACTACGCTCCAATCGTTCAGCGGCACCTATAGCGGAGCAATCGCAGCTGGCGCATCCGTTAACGTAACCCTGCCAGGTACGTGGACGGCTGTAAATGGCAGCTACACGGTAACGACAACGGTTGCTGTCGATGCTAACGAGCTGACGAACAAACAAGGGAACAATGTAAGCACTTCGAACCTCGTTGTTTATGCACAACGTGGCGCAAGCATGCCTTATAGCCGTTATGACACGGAAGATGCTACACGTGGCGGCGGTGCAACACTGCAAACCGCACCAACCTTCAACCAAGCACAAATCGCTTCGGAAGCATCCGGCCAAAGCTATATCGCACTGCCTTCGAACGGCTCCTCCGCACAATGGACTGTCCGTCAAGGACAAGGCGGAGCTGGCGTTACGATGCGCTTCACGATGCCGGATTCGACTGACGGTATGGGTTTGAACGGTTCACTCGACGTTTATGTCAACGGCGTTAAAGTAAAAACGGTATCGCTCACGTCCTACTACAGCTGGCAGTACTTCTCCGGCGATATGCCTGGCGATGCACCGTCCGCTGGCCGTCCGTTGTTCCGCTTTGACGAAGTACACTGGAAGCTTGACACGCCTCTTCAACCAGGCGACACGATCAAAATTCAAAAAGGCAACGGAGATAGCCTGGAATACGGCGTTGACTTCCTCGAAATCGAGCCGGTTCCAACGACAATCGCTAAACCTGCCAACTCTCTTTCCGTTACGGAGTATGGCGCTGTAGCAAACGATGGCCAAGACGACCTTGCCGCATTCAAAGCAACGGTTACCGCTGCAGTTGCTGCTGGCAAATCCGTTTACATTCCTGCTGGCACGTTCAATCTGAGCAGCATGTGGGAAATCGGATCGGCTAACAACATGATCAACAACATTACGATTACAGGCGCAGGCTACTGGCATACGAACATTCAATTCACGAATCCGAATGCAGCAGGCGGCGGCATTTCGCTCCGGATTTCCGGGCAGCTTGATTTCAGCAATGTTTACATGAACTCCAATCTGCGTTCGCGTTATGGTCAAAATGCGATTTACAAAGGCTTCATGGACAACTTCGGCACGAACTCCAAAATTCATGACGTATGGGTTGAGCACTTCGAGTGCGGCATGTGGGTAGGCGACTACGCGCATACGCCAGCGATCTATGCGACGGGTCTCGTCGTTGAAAACAGCCGGATTCGCAATAACCTTGCAGACGGCATCAACTACTCGCAAGGCACGAGCAACTCGATTGTCCGCAACAGCAGCATCCGCAACAACGGCGATGACGGCTTGGCGGTATGGACGAGTAACACCAATGGCGCGCCAGCAGGCGTGAACAACACGTTCTCGTACAACACGATCGAGAATAACTGGCGTGCAGGCGGTATCGCATTCTTCGGCGGCGGCGGCCACAAGGCTGACCACAACCTGATCGTTGATACGGTTGGCGGCTCCGGCATCCGGATGAACACGGTATTCCCAGGCTACCACTTCCAAAACAACACGGGCATTACGTTCTCCGACAACACGCTGATCAACACAGGCACAAGCCAAGATTTGTACAACGGCGAGCGCGGTGCGATCGATCTCGAAGCATCGAACGATGCAATCAAGAACGTTACGTTCACGAACATCGACATCATCAACACCCAGCGCGATGCGGTACAATTCGGCTATGGCGGCGGATTCGAGAACATCGTATTTAACAACATTAACATTAACGGTACGGGGCTTGACGGCGTTACAACCTCACGGTTTGCTGGACCGCATAAAGGTGCTGCAATCTACACGTACACAGGCAATGGCTCTGCAACGTTCAATAACCTGACGACGAGCAACGTGGCTTATCCAGGCTTGAATTTCATTCAGCCAGGATTTAATCTGACGATTAACTAGTCTTGCGTTAGGTTTGGAGTGGGAAGGGGTTCCTCGGAACTCCTTCTTTTTTCAAATCAGCGCTTAAGCAAAGGAGAAACGAATGGACGCATCCCAATTGATCGAGTGGTCGGCTGAACACCGCATCGTCGAACGGACGGAAAGCGGATTCCTCCGTTATCTCCATGAATGGAAGAAAACCAACCGAGCAGATTACATCGATACGTTCATGGGGGAGCTAGATACTCAGTTATGTACGACCAAGATGAAATCGATTCAGCTTACGCATCATTATGAGCTTTCCTATGATGTTGTTTATTGTAATCTGTTCATCTTATATATCGGGGAGCGAATCGGCGAATATCGCATGATATTTACGCTTGATGGAGAGGTGGAAGACGAGCGTCTACAATTGGACCGAACGAGTAAGGAGACGATTAGAGACGGTTCGATTAAGCTTTGGATGATCCGAAATGCGCGAACAGCAGGGTTATCGATTAACGCTATCGCGCAGGTGATGGAATTGGAAGAGAATATGATAACGTTATTGTCCGAATAGGAGTGAATATTGATGAACGAAAACCCGTCCTGCCATGGACGGGTTTTCTTGTTGGACTGAAACATTCCGGTAATCGTCAGCGTCTAGGAAGCGAGGGAGCGTGAATGAGAATGCATAGGTCATGGAAAATAATAATAGTTAACATATTAATCATTATGTTAACTTTGAACGGGTGCAGCGCTGTAGAGCACAAGAAGGGAAGCGCAGCGAATCATTCGGGCAAGGTCGAAACGGCATCGTCGCGCGACCAGAGCGACACCTGTATGGCGGAGATTGAATGGATGGATTTCCTTTTTATTAATGGCATAAACTATTTGTATAATCAAGACGGAAGCGAGGAGGTGAAAGATAGTCAGCTCGGTGAGCAGCTCGGCGAAGTGTCGTTTTTGGTGAGTAATCATGCTTGTACCAATTACACAAGAATGGACGGAGATGCCGCATTTCTTCCGATTGGTACGCCAATATACGCGCTGAAAGGATACAAGCCCGAATTCCGGGTCGTCGCCAACTATAAAGTTTATGAGGTTAATGAAAACGCGAAAGCTGCAACGATGGGGGATTTGCTCGATATTCGCGACCGCGTCGTGAAAGTAAGCCTTGATAGCGGCTTGGATGGATCGCATATCGGGGATTTCAGCCCGGAAGCTTCGACAGCGTTTATTGACCAGCTCCTGCCGCTAGCCCATATCGAATACCAAGAGATTTATAAAAACGCGAAGCCCGAAACAGGCATCTTTCTTCGTGTGCATTTGAAAGACCAAACCTCGATTCGAATGGTGTTTTACCCGAATGCAAACGCGTTTACGCTAGGTGCTTACGGCACCGAACAATTAAAGGCATTAATTATGGCGCAGCGCGCCCAAATTAAATCGGCAGCAGGGCTGTAGCGCAAATGGCGGAAGCCGTCGGCTGGTCCAAGCAGCTATGCTTCTTGGGGTTACCGGTATGCGGATCTGAGCCAGTTCACCGTAACAGGCTATAGCAAATACTAGACGAAAGGGGTTCAATCACGGATATGTTAAACAGAAACTGGTTAGTATCATCGCATCGTTATACTGTAATGGCAATCATGTCATGCCTGCTGCTCCTTGGCGTTAGCGGGCCTATTGCGGCCGCAGCCCCAAGTGCAGTCGCTCCAGCGTTCAAGCAGGTTGAAGCCGGTACGTATTACTCGGTTGCCCTGCGAAGCGACGGCTCTGTATGGACATGGGGACGCAATTTGTATGGTGAGTTAGGCATTGAGAAAAAGGTATCCATCATTCGCTTTCCTACACCGCTGCGTCTCCCTAATCTATCAAAGATTATAGGCATTTCAGTTGATGGAGACACAGGCTATCAGCTCGGCGTCCAATCGGATGGCACCGTCTGGGAATGGGGCAGAGATTTGCATGTCTATCAGACATCCATTTTGCCTCGCAAGGTCAAAGGGATCACTGGAGCGGTTGCCATCACGTCCAGCGGCGATATTGCAAGTGCGCTTCTCAAGGATGGAACCGTCGTCACATGGTTGCGACTAGGCAGCGAGGATGACTCGCAAGTAAAGGCTTTCCCGGTGTCGGGCTTGCAAAATGTTGCCTCAATCAAGCATGACGGCCGATATGGCTATGCGATAACGAAAGACGGTTCCGTTTACGCTTGGCTATCCAAAGTGGATGCCAATCAAAAGTTAGTCATGGGTAGGCCTTATAAGCTGCAAGGACTTGCGCAAATCAATCAATTAGGCGTGAGCTGGGGAATGGGCCAAGCGATCGACAGCAGCGGCAGAGCTTGCAGCTGGAAGCTAGATCCGTATGCAGCAGCTTCTTCGCCTGGCTTAAAGGTTGTTGAGAAGCCAGCGTGCGTATCCTCGCCGTTTAAACTGAAAGAGGTGAAGCAGCAAGCAGGCAATCTGCTGCTTACGGACAGCGGTATCGTCTACGCCGTGAATAATGGCAAGCTCGCCAAAGTGAATGGACTGCCCGCGATTACAGCAATCAGCACGAGCGGCTATCATCAGCTCGCAATGGATAAGCAAGGGCAAATATGGGGCTGGGGAGCGAATAAATGGTATGAAACCGGCAGCGAAGCTTCCAGTGCCGACGGCATGGTCTACAAGCCAGTAGCGCTTCAGCGCGGCGTCGACCTCTTCATTAATGGACAGCTGGTGAACACAACAGTGCCAGCTTACGCATCAGGCGCATCGGTTCAGATTCCGATTAAGCAGCTCGCGCAGCGATTAGGGATTCAATTCACCGCGATCAACGGGTTAAGCTATATTTCTACTTTTACGCTCAGTAAAGGCGATAAAACGTTAACGATTACCCGTGAGGGTCTCGTCTCGCATGCGGAGCTCAACGGGCAGCCTGTTGCGTTAACGAATGAGCTCGGCAGCTCGGCGGATACGGTCACTGTACCTTACGAGACGTTGGCCCTTCTCGGCATTACTGTCGTATGGGACGAAGCATCGCATCGGTTGAAGCTTAGCTACTAGTCCAGTTGTGTCATTGAAGATCCGCCTTGAGCGGGTCTTTTTTTCTCCCGACGTATCGCATTGATCGTATCCCTGTTCCTTTCGGTATCTCTTGCCGAAACTCGAATATTGTAATAAAGAGATGACGCACAAGGGAAGGGCGGGATCTACCGTGCAAATACCGATTTATCGCCCAAAACATCAGGTTCGCTTTGTGACGGCAGCTGCTTTATTCGATGGGCATGACGCTTCGATCAATATTATGCGACGGATTCTACAAGCTTCTGGGGTAGAGGTCATTCATCTCGGGCATAACCGCTCCGTGCATGAGGTTGCCAGCGCAGCAATTCAAGAAGATGTGCAGGGCATTGCGATCAGCTCGTATCAGGGCGGGCATCTCGAATATTTGACATACCTGTACGATCTATTGCACCAGCAAGGCTCCGGGCATATCCGGATATTCGCAGGCGGCGGAGGCGTCATTATCCCGACTGAGATCAACCGTCTGCAGCAATATGGCATCGCGCGTGTTTTTTCACCAGAAGACGGACGAGTGATGGGCTTGCAAGGCATGATCAACATGATGATACAGCAATGCGATGCGCCAACGCCGAAGCAGCCTGAACAGGACATCGCAGCCCTACAGACCTGCAACGCAGGCGCGATTGCAAGACTGATCACGCTTGCGGAACAGCGTGCAGCCAATGCCTTCCCAGATGAGCTTGAATCGGCGCTGCTCGACCCAATCCACACGAATGCTCCCCCGACGCCAGTCGTCGGCATTACCGGCACAGGCGGTGCAGGCAAAAGCTCGCTGACCGACGAGCTGGTGCGCAGGTTTCTCGACTTCTGCCCAAATCGCACAATCGCCATTCTATCCATTGATCCGACTAAGCTAAAAACAGGAGGCGCGCTGCTTGGCGATCGCATTCGAATGAATGCGATTCATGATCCGCGCGTGTATATGCGCAGCATGGCGACCAGAGGCTCGAAATCGGAAATAAGCGATGCTCTGAAGGATGCGATTGCGATCGTTAAGCAAGCCGGCTTCGATCTTATTTTGGTCGAGACAAGCGGGATTGGCCAAGGCAATTCAGCGATCGTGGATCGATGCGATATCGCGTTGTATGTCATGACAAGCGAATTCGGCGCGGCATCTCAGCTGGAAAAGATCGATATGATCGATTTGGCCGATATCATCGCTATCAATAAATTCGAACGCCGCGGCTCGGAGGATGCGCTGCGAGATGTTCGTAAGCAATTCAAACGTGCCAGACTGCAGTTCGATGTCCCCGATCAGCTGCTTCCGGTCTTCGGGACGATTGCCAGTCAATTCAACGATCCGGGCACGACGGCTCTTTTCATAAACCTGATGCAGCTCATTGGTTCCAAGACGGGCGGCGGCTGGCATGCGTCTAACCCATTGGATGAGCAACCCATTATGCAGCGTAATCCAATGATCCCGCCTGAGCGCATCGGCTACCTCGGTGACATTGTCCGAACCGTACGACAATTGAAATCACATGCTGTGAAGCAAGCCGGCATTGCGCGCGGCATCGCACACTTAAGAGAAACGATCGCTTTCATGCAAGCCGGGCACGACAGTCTCGCGGCGGCAGAAGCGGAACATATCGTATATGTGCTTGGGGCGCTGTTGAAGCAGCAAGAAGAACAATTCGACCCCGAATGCCAGCAGCTATTGGCGAGCTGGCCAGCCGTGCAGGACGCCTACAAGCAGGAACAGCTCATAACGCGAGTTAGCGCCAATCGGACCGAAACGCCTCTCACAACCGAATCGTTATCGGGAATACGCATTCCCCGGATTAGCCTGCCTCGGCTGACGGATGATGGCGATCTGCTGCGCTGGCTGCTTCTTGAAAACTTGCCTGGCTACTATCCTTATACGGCTGGCGTTTTCCCGCTCAAGCGTACCGATGAGGATCCAAGGCGGCAATTCGCAGGAGAAGGGACGCCTGAGCGGACGAATCGACGCTTTCATTTTCTCAGTCAGAACGATGAAGCCAAGCGGTTATCTACCGCCTTCGATAGCGTGACCTTGTATGGGCAAGATCCGGATATCCGGCCTGACATTTATGGCAAAATAGGCAATAGCGGCGTCAATGTCTGCACGCTGGACGACATGAAGAAGCTTTATGCAGGCTTTGATTTGTGCAGCCCGTCGGTTAGCGTGTCGATGACGATCAATGGCCCGGCGCCTATCATCCTTGCGATGTATATGAATGCGGCGATCGACCAGCAATCGGAACGGTTTATGAGCGAGCAGGGGAGAGCGCCGGATGCAGAAGAGCTTGAGTCGATAAAAGCAGCCACGCTTCGAACCGTCAGGGGCACGGTGCAAGCGGATATTTTGAAGGAGGATCAAGGTCAAAATACGTGCATTTACGCGACGGAATTTGCGCTGAAGATGATGGGGGACATCCAGCAATATTTTATAACCCATCAAGTTCGCAGCTATTATTCGGTAAGCATTAGCGGTTATCACATTGCCGAAGCGGGCGCGAATCCCGTTACTCAGCTGGCATTCACATTGGCCAATGGTTTTACTTACGTGGAATATTATTTGTCCCGCGGCATGGCGATCGACGATTTTGCGCCGAATCTATCCTTTTTCTTCAGCAACGGCTTAGATCCTGAATATAGTGTAATGGGGCGCGTCGCGAGACGCATTTGGGCAACCGTCATTAAAAATCGTTATGGCGGCAACGCGCGCAGCCAGAAGCTCAAATATCATATTCAAACGTCAGGACGCTCCTTGCATGCCCAGGAGATGAGCTTCAACGACATTCGTACGACGCTGCAGGCGCTTATCGCCATGAATGATCACTGCAATTCCCTGCATACGAATGCATATGATGAAGCTGTCACAACGCCTACGGAAAAATCCGTTCGACGCGCAATGGCGATTCAGATGATTATTAACAAGGAATTCGGCCTAGCCAAAAACGAAAACCCGCTTCAAGGCTCATTCCTCATCGAAGAGCTGACGGAGCTCGTCGAGGAGGCTGTGCTTGATGAGCTGCTTCGACTGAACAACCGTGGCGGCGTTCTCGGGGCAATGGAGACCGGCTATCAACGGAGCAAGATTCAAGAGGAATCGATTCACTACGAGCATAAAAAGCATAGCGGCGAGCTGCCTCTCATTGGCGTGAATACGTTCATCCATCCGAATCCGGAAGCAGAACGCGCTGACATGGAGCTTGCCCGCTCGACGGAGGAAGAAAAGCAAACGCAAATTACTCAGCTGCAAGCTTTTCATCTAGCGCATCAAGCTGAATGTGCACCAGCGCTCAGCCGATTAAAGCAGGTTGCGCGAAGCGGGGGGAACATTTTCGAAGTATTAATGGAGACGGTGCGCGTTGCGTCGCTTGGGCAAATCACGCGTGCTTTATATGAAGTAGGTGGGCAATATCGCCGCAACATGTAAGCGCTTATGAGAGGGGGAGCACGATGAAAATTTATACGAAATCAGGCGACAAAGGGCAAACGAGCCTCGTCTATGGGCAGCGTGTATCCAAACATGATCTTCGCGTCCAGGCCTATGGGACATGCGACGAGGCGAATTCCATGATCGGTCTTGCGCTATCCAGCCTCGGGCAGGGCAAGGAATCGATGGAAATCAAGCAGTCCTTTCATGTTATCCAGACGAAGCTATTCCATGTGGGAGCTGAGCTTGCAACGCCTTCCGGGAAAAACGTCGCTTGGCCAATAACGGATGAGGACGTCCGGTATTTGGAAGCATTCATCGATGATCTGGATAGCAAGCTGCCCCCATTAACGACATTTATTTTGCCAGGCGGACACCCCTCCGGCGCTGCCTTTCACGTGGCTCGGACGATTGTGCGACGTGCGGAGCGCATCGTCGTGGCGCTGCTGGAGCGGGAAACAGCCAATCCGGTCGTGCTTGCGTATTTGAATCGGCTATCCGATCTGCTGTTCGTTACGGCAAGGTTTGTTAATCTTCGATCAGGCTGCGCAGAAGCGATCCTACACCAGCCATAAGCGATAAAAGTCGGTGCGTTCTCGCATTGACGAGCCCTAGAAGGCATGCTATTATTTTAATCGATCTTATAAAATAACAGCCAGCTACCGGACAACCGGGGACACTCGCTTCACGTGTCTCCGGTTTTTTTGCGTTCAGCTGATCATTGGAGGAGAATTGCTAATGTCTGAAACGATTCAATTGCTGCGCGCCCATCGATCCATCCGAAAATACAAAGCTACTCCAATCCCTCAGGAGCATGTGACTGAAATCGCGCTTGCAGCGCAAGCGGCTTCGACCTCATCGAATATTCAGGCTTATAGCGTCGTTGCCGTCCGAAATCCCGAACGCAAAAAGGCGCTTGCCGAGCTGTCGGGCAACCAAATCCATATCGAACAAAGTCCGCTGTTCCTCGTCTGGTTAGCCGACTTGAACAAGGTCCGTACGGCCATTCGCTTGCATGAGGATATCGAGCTTCAGCAAAATACGGAGCTGTTCCTGCTCGCGACGATCGATGCAACGCTGGCGGCGCAAAACGCAACGATTGCAGCCGAATCGCTCGGTTACGGCACTGTCTACATCGGCGGTATCCGTAACAATCCGCAAGCGGTATCCGAGCTGCTTGAGCTGCCGCCGCTCGTCTATCCCGTGTTCGGTTTAGTCATTGGCGTGCCGGACCAAGAGCCGGATCTGCGCCCGAGGCTGCCGCTGCAAGCGTTTCTGCACGAAGAAGTCTATCAGCAGGAAGGAGTTGTTAATGGGATCAAGGCATACGATGAAACGACCCGGACCTATTATGCAACGCGAGCAGGGGGAGAAGCGGATACGCAGTGGTCTAAGGAGCTGATTCGCCGGTTTAATGGCGGCAAGCTGCGCGAGCATTTGCAGCCTTATTTGATAAGCCGCGGTTTCGACCTCAAATGACGAACGCAGGCTGCCGAGTGTCACTTGGCAGCCTGTTTTCCTATTAATAAATATTCTTGCAATCGCGTTTGGATAAAATATCTACAGGGTGTGTTAATTTATATGACATAAACCCTTTGTTCCAAGGCCTTCATTTGCGAAAATGATTTGATTTAAGTCAATAAACATGACATCATAGAAGAGGGATATGGGAAAAGGTAACCACATGGAGGTTGAGGAGGAACGAATATGACAGATGAGCGATTGCCAAAGCAAATCTATGAACAGCTCGCCTATTTTCGCTATCAGATCCGGAAGTTTATTCGGTTTAGCGAGGAAGCGGCCAGGAGCAAGGGGTTAACGCCGCAGTACCATCAGCTCATGCTGTCGATTATGGGATTTCCCGGCAGGGATTATGCAACGCCCAAAGAGCTTGCGGAACGCCTTCAGGTAACGCCGCACGCCTGTGTAGAGCTGATCAAGCGGTGCGAGGAGCTCGGTCTTGTATACCGATTCCCTAACCCGCAGGACAAGCGAAGCACCTTCATCGGGCTGACCGAATCCGCAACGGCCGTGCTAGAGGAGCTATCGGAAATTCATCGAGATGAATTAGCGCGGGCTGGCTTACTCGAGTTTGAGCCCGAATACCGCAGCGTGAAGGTCAAATAATCATTGATTTTTGTGAACGCTGCAACTTTCGAACGGTTCAACCCGTCCAATTGGTGGTATGTGGAAAGGATTATACGATTCTTACATAATCACTAGTTGATGGAGGTTGCCGTATTGACACCATTTAGGAAGCGTCACGTTATCGGTAAAAAAATAGCGCTAGGGGTTGGGGCATTCCTAGTAGTGTTATCCAGCGGTGCTGCATGGTCGCCGCAGATAAGCAAAGCGGAAACCGCAGTCGTATCAGTAGGCAGCGGCTCCTACGAGCTGACAGCGCCGTTCGTGAAGTCAAGCTGGACATTGTCGGTAGACAACTGGGATTCCCAAAATCAAGCCGTTCGGCGCACGGATGTACTGGCTGAGGAAGGCCGAGTTTATGCGATTGTGTCCGGCGGTCAGCTGACAGCGGTTGATGCTGCAACGGGCAAGAAGGTTTGGAAAACAAGCTTATCGCTCAAGCATCAGCTTGCCTACGTGCCCGGCGTCATTTACAGTGTGACTGGTGATGGACGATTAATCGCATTAAACAGCGCGAACGGGAAACCCAATTGGACTTCCAAAGCCAAAACAGACGGGGCGCTAAAGATCGTACCGGTTGGCGATACCGTGTACGTGACGAATAATTTGCAGTTTTATGCATTCGATGCGCGTACGGGCGCTCTGCGCTGGCAAGTAGAAGAAACGGATACCTCTTATCTCTGGGGAAGCGACGAGCTGCTGCTGGCGGATGGCGTGATTATACGCGGTTATCTCGTGCAGGGCGCGCTTTCAGCAAACCAGATCAACGCCTATGATGCGAAAAGCGGGGCTTTGTTATGGTCGAAATTCCGGCAAAATGTACCGATTGCAGCAAAAAGCGGCTTGCTTTACTCGGAGCCCGGCATGAATCCAATGGGGGATTTCGAGGAGAGCCAGCGACAGTTCAATCTCGATGTCATCAATGCCCGCACGGGAGAAATCAAAGGCTCGCGCGTCTACAAATGGGAGACAGCTAGCCCATCCAACGGCGGCGTATATGGAAATCCGATGCTGATTGGAAACGACTTGTACATCTATGAAGGGGATAAGCTGGCCAAATACGATTTTAACGCTTATGTGCCTAGTGGCGGCAAGCCGCTGCGCACGTGGTCGATCCCGCGTTCGGGCGAATCTACTTTGCTTGGGCTGAACCGTATCCATCGCGGACGTATCTTATTGCATGACTATCATAATAACGCGATCGTGGCGATCAAGGAAACGAACGGTCAACAAATCGGCTGGTTAACCGATAATCCGGCTGCACAGCTCGATATTTATGGCAACGGCTTATACGTTGGGCAAACCGATGGCGTATGGCATGCCTATAATTTCGACACGACGAAGGCGTTGTTCTCGTTCCGAAGCGCTTCGCGTTATTTTGGGCCGACGTTGAAGTCGAAGGACATGATCATCATTCAAAATAAAGGCTTGCTGCAGGCCGTGAAGCTGCCGCAGCAATTACAATAACAAATAATACGGCTTGCGAGATAGAGCGTATGATCGCCTCTATTTGTCGCAAGCCGTTTTTATTAAGTCGGATAGTGATAGGCTAGATTAGCCTTGTAGTTGAAATGCCTCTGCAACAAGCCGGTATGAATGAAGCCGCGCTTCAAAATTATGCGTGTTCGTCACAATCATCAGCTCGTCCGCAGCATACCGATCTGCGAGCGCAAGCAGTTTTGTTCTGACCGTGTCCGGCGTGCCGACGATGATTTGGCCGCGTCGTTGATTAATCAGCTCAATATCGATTTCATCGTAGGGATAGGCTTCCGTCGTTTCGATCGAAGGGAAGAAGCGCAAATTTCCGCCGCGGTGAAGCATGAGGAAAAACAGCGATGTGCTGGATGCCAATCGTTCGGCTTCTTCCTCCGTATCTGCACAAACGACATAGACCGCCGCCATCGCTTGCGCCTTCTCGTTTAGCGCAGACGGGCGGAAGTTAGCTTTGTAGCTGCGAATGGCATCTTCTCCGCCAGGTACGCCGAAAAACTGCGCATAGGCATACGTTAAACCAAGCTGTGCCGACAAACGAGCGCTTTCGCCGCTTGAACCAAGCAACCATAGCTCCGGTGCAGTGTCGATAACTGGGGAAGCGAACAGTCCGGGATACGTGTGCGTTGGGCCTGCCTGATCGTAGAGGTACGTGATCAGGTCAGCAACCTGCTGCGGATAGCGGTCGACAGTCGTATACTTGCCTTCTTGCAGCGCGCGTGTCGACAGCGGCATGCCGCCTGGCGCACGGCCGAGGCCGACGTCAATTCGTCCGGGATGAAGCGCTTCAAGCAGCCGGAAGTTTTCTGCAACCTTGTAGGCGCTATAATGCGGCATCATAACGCCGCCGGAGCCAAGCCGAATCCGGCTCGTGTGAGCGGCCAAATGCGCGATCAATATCTCTGGGCTGGAGTGTGCCAGCGCGCCGGAAGCATGATGCTCCGATACCCAATAACGGTCGTAGCCGAGGCGGTCGGCCTCTTGTGCCAAACGCGTCGTTTCGGCTAAAGCGTCCTTCGCTGTCCGTCCTTCTGCGATCTGTGACTGATCTAATATGCTAAGCTTCATGTATGGACTCACCTCGATAAAATGGTTGGTTTTATACTGTTACCGTAAGTGTAACAGATTAAAGCGGGCGGGTCAAAAGTCGGGCAGGAGCGACGTTATTCCATATAAAAAAGCCGGCTTTCGCCGGCTGCGCGTATTCTTCAATCGTATGAGGCTAATCATTCGTATGGTCAATGGCTTCTGCCATCGTCCGGTCCGTCAGATGCGCATAAATTTGCGTCGTTTCGGGCGATGCATGGCCGAGCTGCTCTTGCGTTTTGTAAATATCGTTGCGGAGATAGTAGTCCGTTGCGAACGAATGACGGAGCTTATGAACGGATAAGTAAGGCTTTCCGAACCGCTTGGCATATTTGATCACCATTTCCTGAATCGCCCGCTTCGTCATGCGCGAGCCTTCTTTCTTGCCATTCGCGATCGCAAGAAACAGTCCTTTTTCCCGTTTAGGCGCATGATACGCAAGGTCGCGCAGCTGCATGTATTGGCTTAAGCTCTCGACCGCTTCCTGGCGGAAGTAGACGGGCGTTTTGAACGTGTCGTCATTTTTACCCTTGCGGAACACATAGGAGAGCTTTTTTTTCAAATCAATGTCATCGACGTTCAAATTGACGACTTCAGACACCCGCAAGCCCGAGTGGAGGATGAGGCTGATGATGCATGCATCACGGACCTTGTTCAGCTGGTAGCTGTACAGGGCTTGCTTATTTTTGGCGACATCCTGCTCATAATCGCGCTCCACGTAGCTGAGAAACGCCGCAATTTCTTCTTCCTGCAGCAGCTTGCCCTCGAGCTTGGCCGCTGTATCCTTCGGTTTGGACGTTCGCTTGATCGACACTTTGGCCATCACATTACGCTTTAGCAGCGGGTAAAACTGCTCATCCTCGGCAATCTGGCTCAAATAGTGGAATAAAGAGCGAAGCGAAGACAGCTTCCGCGTAACGGAAACCCGCATGTTCGTATGCTCGGTTCTTGTCATGAGGAACATGCGGAATGAATCGATGCTGTCCATATGTAACTTCTCCAGCTCCTCGAGCTTCACATCCTTGATCGCCGGGCCGGCGGCCAGCCCCTCGGCAAGCAAATAAGAGAAGAACGTATCATAATCCCGCACATATTCGAGCAGCGAAGAAGGGGAGAGGTCAGGCAGCTTGAAGTTTACGAATTTTTCGACGTACCATGGCATGAGCGGCACTTTTTTGTCCAATTCCTGCCGGTCCTTGATTTTGATGACGTTCATGACGTGGCTTCAACTCCTTTTCTACTCATTACTTTCTATTATAAAAGGGGCGAGAAAAGAGAACAAGCATTCGACTGGGCATGTGTTGGAACAATTGGCTGAAACAGCTGCAAATCATGCAACTAGGTTTCAACTACTCGTTGCAACTGGTATAATAAGGAGAATGTTGAAAGGGCGCAGATTGGCCAATTGGAGATGATCATGTTTTGCAAAATAATGCTTTAGAATCGTTCCATCCTGTAATCGCGGATTGGTTCACATCATCGTTCGGTCAGCCGACGGATGTACAAGCCCGAGCTTGGCAATCGATTCGTCATCGCCAGCATACGCTAATCGCGGCACCTACCGGTTCTGGCAAAACGTTAGCGGCGCTGCTGCCTTGCTTGGATGCCGTCGTACGCGAGAAGCTCCAGTCGCGGAGCAAGGCCAGCGATGAACAGGCAGCCCGATTCGAACCGGGCGTACGCGTCTTATACCTCTCGCCATTGAAAGCGCTTAATAATGACGTTCACGATCATTTGCGCGCTTTTATTGAAGCGATCGATAAGCGAGCATCCGAGCGAGAGACGAGTTGGCCTGGCATTCGCTGTGCGGTACGAACCGGCGACACGCCGTCCTCGCAGCGAACCGCGATGACGAAACGCCCGCCAGAGGTGCTGCTGACAACCCCGGAGTCGCTCTTTATTTTGCTGACGTCAACAGGGGGACGGGACATGCTTCGCACCGTGCAATATGTCATCGTCGATGAGATTCATGATTTGGCAGCGGACAAACGCGGCGCTCATCTGTCGCTTTCGTTGGAGCGGCTCGTCCACTTATGCGGACGCCCTGTTCAGCGAATTGGCGTATCAGCGACGCAAAAGCCGTTATGGCGGGTTGCCCGTTTTCTCGGCGGCTGGGAAGAACGATCAGATGCAGATAGCCATCCGATGGACAGCTCGCTTCCCATTGATAATGCGGTACCCGCTGCCGTTCGCGACCAGTCTCATCCGCTAGGCTACTTGCCCCGCCCTGTATCCATCATTGAGAGTACGATGACCAAGCTGATGCAGGTCAGCGTAACGATGCCCGATATGTCCAAGCCTGCCGCTACGCGGGAAGCCGTTTGGCAGCCGATACTGGAGCGGTTGTTTGCGTTAATGGAAGGCAGCCGAACGGTGCTGTTGTTCGTGAATAGCAGGCGGATTTGCGAGCGGCTCTGCTTGCGACTGAATGATGCATCCGGGTACGAAATGGCGCGTGCGCATCATGGCAGCATGGCGAAGGAGCGCAGGCTCGAGGCGGAGCGATTATTGAAAGCAGGCGAGCTGCGATGCATCGTTGCGACCTCCTCGCTAGAGCTTGGCATTGATGTAGGGCATGTCGATCTGGTCCTGCAAATCGACCCGCCTTCCGACGCGGCAGCAGGCATCCAGCGAATCGGACGCGCCGGCCATTCCGTTGGCGATACGAGCCGAGGCGCGATTATTGTCCGCCATCGCGGCGCGCTGGCAGAAGCGGCCGTCTTGTCGAGGCTTATCGCCCTTCGCGAGATCGAGCCGATTCATTTGCCGGAGCAGCCGCTGGACGTCCTGTCCCAGCATACGGTGGCGATGGCGGCCAATGCGGATTGGACCGTTCTAGCGTTGTACCGTCTCATCGTACAAAGCGACACGTTCCGAGCTTTCCCTTATGAGCGGCTCATCGCGATGCTGCAGGTGTTGAGCGGCTTTTATCCGTTCGCGCGGCCGCTCCTCGATTGGAATCGAGATGCCGATCTTCTTACTGGACGGCGCAGCGGGGGAATCGCTGCGTTGACCGGAGCAGGCACAATACCGAGCAGCTCAGCATATCCCGTCCATCATCTGGACAGCCGCGCTCATCTTGGGGAACTAGATGAGGAATATGTACAGGAAAGCCGCGTGGGAGATGTGTTCCAGCTCGGCTCGAACAATTGGATGATTCGCCGGATTGACAAAGACCGCGTATACGTTGCGGAGGCCGCGAACAGCTTTAGCGAAATTCCGTTTTGGCGGAATGAAGCAGGCGGACGCTCAATTGCGCTTGGCATGCAGGTCGGCGCTTTTATTCGTGAACTGGCCGATCGCTTAGCGCTTTCCAACCAGCCAGAGGGTAGCGAACAGCGAGAGATTGGCGACCCTACCGAGACCGATATCGCCGTCATGCAATGGCTTCATGAGGAATACGGAATGGACAGCGTTTCCGCAGAACAGCTAATCGGCTACATTCGCTCCCAGCATGCCTTTTGCGGACTGCCTACCGATCGGCGCATCATCGTGGAGCATTATCGGGATGTATCGAACCAGACGCATATCATTATTCATAATCCATTCGGTCGCAGAGTCAATCGGACTTGGCTGCTCGCGATCGAACGGCAATTCGAGCAGCTGCTGCCTTATCGTTTATATGGCAATGCGAAGGATAACGGCATTGAATTCGTATTGCCCGAGTGGGATCCATCCTGGCTGCAGACGATTTGGCATGTGGCGCCTGGCAATCTGGAGTCGCTTCTGAAGGAAGCGATTACCGGCTCTCCGCTATTAGCGATCGCATTTCGGCATCTGGCAGAAACGTCGCTTCTGCTGTCGCGCAGCTTTACGCGTACGCCCCTATGGCAAAAGAGGCTGCGCAGCGAAGAGCTGCTGAAGGAAGCGCTCCCGTATGCGGCACAGTTTCCGTTTTTGGATGAGGCGATGCGCGAATGCTTGAACAGCTATCTTGATCTAGAGGGCCTTCGCGGCCTGCTGCAAGCGATCGGAGCAGGAGAATTCGAATTTGTTATGCGGGAAACCGCGTATCCGTCTCCGATGGCGACCCAATTTATTGCCGAGTACGTCAACATGCGCATTTATGAAGGGGACGGGCTGGACGATGCTGTTCGCATGCAGCTGCTGAACGTCAGCCGAGAGCTGGCGGGCAGCGTCTTTGGCGCCGATGCCGTACGCGGCGTTGTCACGCCGGAAGTCGTAGAATCCGAGCGAGTGAAGCTCTCCATAGCCGATCGGACAGCGGCCAATTCAACCGAGCTGATCGCACTGCTCAAGCGTTATGGCGATCGAGGGATCGATGAAATCATCCGCTGGACAGGTGCTTCCGGGCTTGCATGGGTTGAAGAGCTAAGCCAGCAAGGCGTTATTTCGCAAATCGATGTCGGCCAGCCTGGCAGCGACGGCCCGCAAAGATGGATCTGTCGGGACGAATGCGAGCTGTATGCCGCTTTCCCTGAAGATCCGGCCTCTGTCACGTTCATTATCGGACGTTTTGCCGAGCATGAGCTTTCGGTAACCGAACCGGAGCTATGTGACCGTTATCCGCAGCTATCGCTGCAATCGGCACGAGAAGCAGTCGATTTGCTCCTCTCGCAAGGCCGGCTTGAGCAAGCCCCATTCGCATCCGATGCCGCAGAACGGCTATGGACGGGGCGCAAGACAGCCGCGCGGCTAATCCGGCTATCGATCGGCGAAGCGAGGAACAGGACGCAGCCCGTCCATCCAAGCCGATGGCTCGTACAGATGGCAACAAGGCAATACGCCTTAAGCGGCATGCAAGTGCGGGGAGAAGAGGGACTGCGTGCGGTCATCAGCAAGCTGCAAGGCTTGTATCTTCCACTATCGCATTGGGAGTCTATCGTGTTCCCTTCGCGTATCGCGGATTACCGTGCAGATCAGCTCGATCTGTTGTGCGCGACCGGCGATGTTATCTGGCTTGGAAGTAAAGCTAGCGGCGATAAGGAAGGACGCGTTGCTTTTTTCCTAGCGGAGGACAAACCGCTTTACGAGCCGTATATTCACGACTTAGATAAAAGGGAGTCGGAGCAGTCGCCGCTGCTGCAACGGTTGCGTACGGGCGGCGCCGCATTTTTAACGAAGCTGGCGCGCGATGAGGGACGTACGCCGTCCGAGACCTTGCAGTCTTTATTGCTGCTCGTATGGGAAGGCCAAGCCTCCAATGATCAATTCGCGCCGCTTCGCCTTCATGCAGGCAAAAAACAGCGTGATTGGGCCAAAGCTGGCTCCGGTCTTGGCCGCTGGTATTGGACAGGCGGACTGGTGGAAACAGCTGAAAGTTCCGCTGCTGAAGTTGCGCAAACGTTACCAAGAGAGCCTTCTGCGATGCATTGGGTACGCCATTTGCTCGACAGCTACGGCATTGTGACGAAGGAGCTTGTATCCGCCGTAGCGCCGTTTCAATGGGATAGACTGCTCCCGATGCTCAAGCAGCTTGAGGCGTGGGGCACGGTGACAAGAGGCATGTTCGTCGATGGCGAGGCAACGATGCAATTTACGACACCAGCGATTGCAGAGGCTGTTCGCGCGGCCGTACCTTCTGCAGGGGATCACGGGATTACGGTCGTATCAGCCGTCGATCCAGTGAACCCTTATGGCCTGATTGCAGATTGGCCGCGTGCAGCGAACACGCAGTTTGCTCGTAAAAACGGCCATTTTCTCGTGATGCGCGGAGCGCAATGGCTGTATTGGATTGAAAATAACGGTCGGCGCATTCGGGTAATGGACGAGACTGTGCATGCTGAGAACAGCTTGCCTGATCCAGAGGCGCTGCGTATCGCACTATCGGCGATTTTGCGCAGACAGCAGCTATCGAAAGTTATTATCGAGCAATGGAACAGCGAGCCCATCATAAGCAGAGAAGCAGGTCAGCAGCTGCTGCAGATTGGCGCTGAGAAAGACGGGCAGCGGCTCGTCCTATGGCCAAGCACGCTTCGATAATGCCCAATCAACTACAACCAGTTCAGGAGAGGGGAAACAAATCATGGGGGTACAAGAACAAGCTATTCAAGCATTAGCCAATCGAATCCGGTCGAATGTCGGACAAGTGATCATAGGGAAGGATGAATTGATCGATAAGCTTACAATCGCGCTGCTGACCTCAGGGCATGTGCTGCTCGAGGACGTGCCCGGCACGGGGAAAACGCTGCTTGCCAAGTCGTTTGCGCGCTCGGTCGACTGCAGCTTCAGGCGGGTGCAGTTTACACCGGATTTGATGCCATCGGATTTGAGCGGTATTAGCTTCTTTAACCAGAAGCTAAGCGAGTTCGAGTTTCGACCAGGACCGCTATTCACGAATGTGCTGCTCGCCGATGAGATTAACCGTGCGACGCCGCGAACGCAATCAAGCCTGCTGGAGTGTATGGAGGAACGCCAAATTAGCGTCGATGGCCAGACGCATCAGCTGATGCCGCCGTTTCTCGTCATTGCAACCCAGAACCCGATCGAGCAGCAGGGTACGTTCCCGCTGCCTGAGGCGCAATTGGACCGTTTCCTGTTTAAGCTCAGCGTCGGCTACCCTTCGAGCGAGGAGAGCGTGCAGCTGCTTAACCGGTTCAAGGCTGCCCAGCCGCTCGATCAGCTAAACGCTGTTGTTGACGTTGCCGCACTAGAAGAGGCGCAGCGCCTGTCAGCTCAGGTTCAAGTGCATGACGACCTGCTTCGCTACATTGTCAATATTGCCGAGCTCACGCGCCAGCAAGAGGAAGTCGCGATCGGCGTAAGCCCCCGAGGCATGCAAGCGCTGCTTCGCGCATCGCAGGCGCACGCGGCCATGCAGGGACGCGATTTTGTGACGCCGGACGATGTGAAGCTGCTTGCGCGTCCTGTACTTGCACATCGGCTTGTCTTGAAGAGCGCTTCGCGCGCTCGCGGCGATAAAGGGGCTGCCGAGCGTTTGATTGCGCATGTACTGACAGCTGTTGAAGTGCCGGCAGAGCAGCTTCATTCTTAGGAGACAGCGATTATGGGGATTTATGTTCTATTGTTGCTTAGCGCCCTCATCGTCATTATCCAGCATCGCGTATTCCGGGCAGTAGCGCTAAAGCGCTTATCTTACAGCCGACAATTCGATCGGACCTACTGCTTTGAAGGCGATGAGGTCCACATGATCGAAACGATCGCGAATGAAAAGCGATTCCCGCTCCCGTGGCTGCGGGTGGAATCGCTCCTCCACGCTTCGCTCCAATTTGGCCCGGAGCAATCGGCTAATCTCGCGGTGAGCACGGGGCAGTTTATGCAAAATCATCGAAGCTTCTTCAGCCTTCTGCCCATGCGGCGCATTCGGCGCACGCATCGCGTGAAAATGCTGCAGCGCGGAGCCTATACGCTATCGACCGTAACGCTAACTGCCGGCGATGTGTTCGGGATGAGCGCGACGAATAAACAGTTTGCATTCACCGAGAAGCTGATCGTTTATCCGATCCCGATGCTGCCTGAGCAGAGCGATTGGCCGGCCCGCGGCTGGCAAGGCGAGCTGTCCGTACGCCGATGGGTGGTAGAGGACCCGTTCCGCCGAATTGGCGTCCGTCCTTATCGGGCAGGCGATTCCATGCGCTTCGTCAATTGGCGTGCAACTGCCCGTACCGGTGAATTGCAGGTTCATCAGCTGGATACGACCGCCGATTATCAGGTGTTAATTGTGCTTAACGTAGAGGATCATGCGCAAGTATGGCGAGACATTACCGACACTGCGCGGATTGAACGCGGGATTCGCTTGGCGGCAGGAATAGCCGAACAGCTCATTCACCATGGCATGGAAGCGGGATTTGCGGCGAACGCGCCGATGGAGGATGCGCCGCAGACTTCGATTTATGCCGCGCCTGGGAGCGGTGAGCCGCATTTGTACGTGCTGCTTGAAAGGATGGCAAGGCTGAAGATTGAACGCTTGCAGCCGTTTGCGGAATATTTGCATGCTTTGTCTGAGCTGCTGGAGCCGTCAACGGATATGGTTATCGTAACGGCTTACGTCGATGATCGGCTCTATGCTGCTGCGGAGCAGCTGGAAGCTGAGGGGCATCGGATCGTCTTCCAACTCATCGACGAAGAGAGCGAGGTGAATGCTTCTTGACGCAAGTCAACTTCTGGCAGCATCCCGCTGCTCGAACGGTTTTACGCGCGCTGCTCCTGCTGCTTCTATTCCTGCCGATTGCGGTTAGTTTGGCTAGACTGGCATTGCCCGAGGATCGGACGGTTGGTTGGCTGCTCTTCATTCCGTTCGTGCATGCAGCAGGTCAAACAATTGAACGGCTGCTAGGCAAATACGGTCGGTGGCTGACCTTAGGTTTGGTTATCGTCATCGTCCTGACGCTTTCTTATGGATGGTTTGGTTTCACGCAAGCGGGTGTGCTATCGGCGATAATCTATGGCTTTTTCGGTATTCATGGGACCGTGCTGCCTGCAGATGGCCGGGTATCGACGCTGCCGACCGCCATGTATTTGTTTGCGCTTCTGCTGGACTTCATCTGTCCGCTTCTATTGCAAAACCATGCCGGATCCGCTTCCTATGTGCCATGGGTCAATGCGGATATCGCCATCACCGTTATAGTTTCCTTATTCATATGGAATCATCGGCATCTCGAGCGAGAAGCGCATCCCGATCAGAAGAAAAGCGGCGTTGCACGTTCGATCCTTTGGCAAAATCGGCTGCTGGTCGCTGCTATGGGCGCTGTCGTCCTGTTCCTTGCCTTGCTGCCCGCATTGAGCGAGGCGTTACGACGAGCATTAACGGCTTTGCTTCATTGGATCAGCCAGTTTTTCGCTTCCTCGCCAGGTGAGCCGAAAAAGCAGCAGACGGCATCCATGCCGCCGCCGCAGTCGGCATTGCCGGGCAAGCCGGCTGAACCGAGCAATCTGCTTCTTTTACTAGAGCGAATCACGACTTACGTCGTGGTCATTGTGGTCACTTTACTGGCATTGTGGGCCATATATAAGCTCATTCGGATAACGCCGGGTCTTGCCCGAATGATGCAGCAATGGCTGCAGCGGATACGGGGAAGAGAGCGTCTGGCAGCCATCGCAGCTGGCTATGAGGATGAGCTGGAGCTCATCGAGCCAAACCGTTCAAGCAAGCGGCGCAGTTCAATCATCGGCCGTCTGCTCCGCAAGCAGAACGAAGAAGAATGGTCCGCGCTAGCAGATAATGCAGCTCGAATTCGTTACTTATATCGAACCGCGCTTCTGAATCGGCAGAATCTCGGCTACACGCCGAAGCCGCAGCTGACCCCTAGGGAAACAGCAGAAGAGCTAAGACAGAATGCGAATGAAAAACTAGTCATTTCACAGGACATCGTCAATCTCTATGAGAGCGTTAGATATGGCGAGCATCCGGTAACGGATGAGGAAACGGCAACTGCCCGGCAGCTGGAAAGAAAGCAACCGAAGCGGTGATGGTGCAACAAACAGACATAAGAGCGCTGGACGTCCTAGAGGACGGCTGGCGCTCTTTTTGGCTTATCTTGCGTTCCAAATGGCGGGCGATGGCGTGCGCAGAAGTTGGCTGTGTTTATCTGATTTTGTCGAAGGCAATACTACAGGCAATTACCAAAAACGGGAAACATGCCGCAGGAGCTCCGAGGAGGCGAATACAATCATGTCATCGACAAATGCTGGTTCCACGGTCATGCCGCGAATTTCGGACAATCTGAACGCGATTCGGCAAGCGCTCGGCAACAGCAATGATATTGTCATTCGAGAGCTGATGCTTGTCAGCGGTCAATCTGCAGCAATCATTTATACAGATGGGCTGGTCGATACGCAAAAGATTCAGCAGTTTATCATTGAATCATTGACGTTCGATTATGGCGAGCATATAACGCTAGACATGCCAGAACCGATCGCACAGGAGCCTTTCCCTGAGCTGCTGAGGCGCTCGATTCTGAAGGCAGGGGACATCCAGCAGCATTCCAGCATGAAGCTGACGCTTCGAGCTATCGTATCGGGATTCGCCGTTCTTCTATTGGATGGTTATTCCTGCGCGATTGCGCTGGACATGAAATTGTTTCCGGATCGACAAGTTAGCCCTTCCGAGACAGAGCCCGGGGTAAGAGGCCCGAAGGATGCCTTCACGGAAAATGTGAGAAAAAACACGGCACTCGTGCGTCGCCGGATCAAGGATCCGAATCTTCGAATCGAGTCATACGCAATCGGACGCGTCACGCAGACGGATGTCTTCGTTTTATATATCAAAGGCATTGCGAGAGACAGCGTTGTCGAAGAAGCGCGAAACCGGCTCAAACGGATCGATACGGATGCCATATTGGAAAGCGGATATATCGAGGAGATGATTCAAGACAGCACCTGGTCGCCATTTCCTACGGTATATAATACGGAACGCCCCGATGTCACCGCTGCCGAGCTGTTGGAAGGCAAGGTTGTCGTCATGATCGACGGCACGCCTTTTGTTTTAGTCGTCCCGGCCTTATTCGTTTCATTTTTCCACGCTTCAGAGGACTATTATCAGCGCTTTGATGTATCGAGCTTGATCCGGTTGCTTCGTTTTGTCGGCGTGTTCTTTTCGCTGCTGGGGCCATCCCTGTATATTGCGTTAACGACCTTTCATCAGGAAATGCTGCCTACGCAGTTGATTGTCAGCTTGGTCGCTCAGCGGGAAGGCGTGCCGTTTCCTGCCTTCGTCGAAGCGATGCTGATGGAGATTACGTTCGAGGTGCTTCGTGAAGCGGGCGTGCGCATGCCGCGTACATTCGGTCCTACGGTTTCGTTCGTTGGGACGCTCGTTATCGGCCAATCCGCCGTTGAAGCAGGCATCGTGTCTCCGGCCATGTTAATCGTGGTCGCATTTACCGCGATCTCAAGCTTCGTTATTCCAGCGACGAGCATGTCCATCTCGCTGCGCATGCTGCGATTTCCTTTTATGATCTTAAGCGCTACTTTTGGCTTGGTCGGGATGATGGCGGGTATCATCGTTCTCGTCCTGCATCTGTCCAGCTTGCGTTCGTTCGGCGTTCCGTATATGAGCCCTCTAGCGCCATTCACCGCGCAGGATGTATCCGATACGCTATTTCGGCTGCCGCAGTGGGCGATGAAGGCGAGACCGCGACAAGTCAGCCAGCAAAATGGCAATCGGAATTCGTTAAAGCGGCCGCAGCCCAACATGGCATCTGATAACGCATCTGATCCTGCGAACGGCGAGGAGTCCGGACAGGGGTGAATAAGCATGATTCGATGGATAAAATGGCTTGTCTGCCTCGCAGCATTATTGTCGCTTGGTGGGTGCTGGAGCAGCACGGAGTTGAATGATATTGCGATTACGATGGGCTTAGGCGTGGATGTTGCAGAGGATGGCGAGCTCTTGGTTTCAATTCAAGTCGTGGATTCCGGCGAAGTGTCGGCTAGCAAAGGAACGCTTGGGCGGTCGCCTGTCGTGCTCTATCAGTCAAAGGGAAAGACGGTGTCGGAGGCAATCCAGCGGATGTCGACAATAAGCCCGCGCATGATCTATAACTCCCATTTACGCATTTTGGTTTTAAGCGAAGCGTTAGCAAAGCGCGGCATTAATGATGTGCTGGATTATATCTCTAGGGATCGGCAATTTCGTACGGATTTCTCGGTTATCATCTCTAAAAATAGCCGGGCGGAGGATACGCTCAAAATTTTAACCCCGATCGAACAGATACCAGCCACGCAGCTATTTCGCGCTTTGGCGAATTCAGAGAAGCAATGGGCGCCGACAGTTGTCGTCAATTTCGATGATTTGATTCAAATGATGGTTAGCGGAGGCCAACAGCCCATCGTCCCCGGCATTATTGTCATCGGAGATGCGGACAAGGGAAGCCGGCGCACGAATGTGACCACCTCGGTTCCTGCCAGCAGGCTGAAATATATCGGTCTTTCGGTATTCAAGGAAGACCGTTTGGAAGGTTGGTTAAATGAAACCGAAAGCCGAGCGTATAATTTTATTCGCGGCAATGTTGTGAATTCCATTGGCAATCTTACCTGTGACGACGGGAAGTTTCTCTCGCTGGAGGTTCAACGAACGCAATCCAAACTGGTGGCAAAACTGGAGAAGGATAAGCCGAAGCTCTCCGTTACGCTCAAAGTTGAAGCGAATGTGGCGGAGGTTGCGTGCCAGATCGAGTTAACGAAGGAAGAAGTCATCCGGAAGCTGGAGAAGAAATCAGAACAAATGCTCAAAATGATCATGATGAACACGATTAAGCATGTGCAGCAAGAATACCAATCGGATATTTTCGGCTTCGGCAATGAGGTGCATCGGCATTATCCAGATTATTGGAAGAAGCTGAATGGGGATTGGAACACTCAATTCGCACAAACACCAGTCGAGGTTAGGGTGGAAACGAAAATTCGCCAGCTTGGAACCGTCAGCGAATCGATGGATCGACTGGAGCATGAGACGACATCCAAAAAAGGCAGTGAACATTACAAATGATACGAGTAAGCATGTTTACAGCCTGTGTAGCTTGCGTCATCCTCTTCATGCAATGGATGTCGTTCTTTCGTTCAAAGAAAGGCAGCGCTGGCGAGAAAGCAGTTTCGATTTCACTCATTTTTATTGCGCTTGCGCTCAATATTGCACTGAGAATCGATCTATTGACGACTTCGCCGCTTATTATCTTGCGAGTGATGTTCGAGCCGGCGGCGAAAGCGCTCGTCCAATGGGGCATGGGAGGAGGATAAATGATGGGTTTGGAGCGAATTGGGATCAGGCAGCTTTCGATTCTTGTTATCCATTTTATGCTCGGCACATCGATCCTTATCGCACCGAGCAACCTTGCACATGTAGCTAGACAGGATGGCTGGATGGCTGCATGCATAGGGATTGGTTTCGTCATTGGTTCGGTCTGGCTATATGCACGGCTCGCGAGGCGTTATCCGTCGATGACCTTTACGATGATGATTGAGCATGTGCTTGGCAAATGGGTAGGCAAAATCATCTCGTTCATGCTCTTTACGTATTTGTTTCTGCTTACGTCGTTTCTGGTGCGTGTCGCTGGCAATTTCATTACGACACAGATGATGCCGGAAACGCCAATCGAGAGCATTCACTTTATCCTGATCATTACCATTGTCATCGCGGTTTGTTATGGCATTGAGACCATCGCGCGAGCTTCGGAGATTTTGTTCTTGCCGGTCACTGCACTGCTCGTGCTGCTTCTCGTTTTCTTGATGCCAGAAATCCATTTCGCCAATCTGATGCCGGTTTTGGAGCGCGGACCTAAGCCTGTAGCGCTGAGCTCCTTCTACATGTTTACGATCCATGAGGTCGCCGTTTTTTTGATGATTTATCCGTATGTGAGCAAGCCTAATAAGATTCGCTCAGCGATGGTAACGGGCGTTGTCGTTGGAGGGGCGGCTATCATCTTTACGACTCTGTTGTGCTTGCTGGTGATGGGCCCGAATCTTACGGAACGCAACATATTCGCGAGCTATTCGCTTGCCAAGAAAATAACGGTTGCTCATTTTCTGCGCATCGACGCTGTAATGGCCATCATATGGCTCGTTGCTTTGTTTTTCAAGTCGACGATTACCTTCTATGGCGCGGTGCTTTCGCTTTCGCAGACGCTGCAGCTTCCCCGGTATCGGGTGCTGGCGATGCCCCTCGGCTTTTTGCTGCTATGGCTGTCGATCATTGTGTACAGCAACATTGTCGAGTTTCTAAATTTTACGCCAGGCGTATGGTCGCTTTATAGCTGCTGCTACGTGATCATTCTTCCGCTACTATTGCTCATAGTCGGACGGATTCGCTTCGGGAAATTCCAGCAGGCGGTGCCGCCGCCAAGCGGGCCGCAGCAGCAGAAGCAGGCAAACAACGAACAAGCCGGCTGACGGAGGACCGCCAAGCCGGCTTGTTTGTTGCTGCTGAGGTGCTCATGTTTTCGAGAAATACTATTTGCTTGCCGATGCGAATTGATGCAGCTGCTCGACTTTTTCCTGCGACAGCTCGCCGCTGTTATCAAATACCGTGATCGATGATTGCGGGATATCCCAGTTGATCTCGGGTACGAACTGAACGCGAGTAGCGAATGCATCCCAGTTATCAAGCTTCCATTGGTCGCGAACGGTTTGGCGATCGATAATGCGCGTTTTTTGTGTTTCCATATCGGACAGCGTAACGACGATCACTTTGACGTCAACCTCTGCATGCGTGCGGCCTGCGGCAGACAATACATCCTCGATCCACTGCTTGTTTTTCAGCTCTGCCGTGAAGGGGCTAATCATGAATACGTTCTGTCCAGCTGCTAAATTCTCGATGCAAATGTCCTTAGTCGTATCATATTCCAAATCACGAAGATGCTTCTTATAAAAGTCTGAGTCGCGGTCATTCGGATCAAGACCATTCGATGCGAGCATATGCTCGACGAAACGTCCGCCAACCGTGTCGCGATCGAGGAAAGCAGCTGGGATGCGTGTAGCGAGTTGGCGGGCCACCGTTGTTTTGCCAGTACCGGCAACGCCGACGAAGAAGATTAATTTTTGCACAATAAGTTCCTCCAGATGTCATAATAGATTTCATTATTGTAACACTATTCGCTAGAGAACTGAATAGCTTCGTTGCACAGCGTCGTTGCACACCTTGTCGAGGATGCTAGGGAGTCGATATAATAGGGAAAGCAGCGAAAAAGCAGCGTAAGAGAGGCTTCATTGAGAGTTAAATATGTGAATGCGAACATATGTTTGAGTCCGTGAAAAACGGCATATGAGAGGCATTGGCCCCCGAATGGCAGATTTTATTCCATAACTTATAAATAGATAACAGAAAAATCCTTTTACATGCGCAGAGAGAAAGAAACCTTGAAGTCTTTAATGGGAACAAATGTTCTGTAGTCGTAAAAAAGGCATTTTGAACGCAGTGAAAGGGGAAATGCAGCATATGAAAACGGTTAAAAAACGAATTGGCGTCATCGGTCTTGGTGATATTGCCTCTAAAGCCTACTTGCCTGTGCTTGGCACACATCCTGAGGTTGAGTTGATCGGCGTTATGAGCCGTACGAAATCGAAAGTGGACGCGATCGCGGATCAATACCGGGTAGAAGGACGGTTCACAGCGTTGGAGGCACTGCTGGACTTGAAGCCGGATGGTCTATTCGTACATAGTGCAACTGAAGCGCATGAACAAATCGTAACCGCATGCTTGGAGCGGGATATCGCGGTATATGTCGATAAACCGTTAGCTTATGAGATTGCTGCATCGGAGCGGATGACGGAGCTGGCGGCGAAGCGGGGCGTGCTGCTTGCAGTGGGATTCAACCGGCGATTCGCGCCTCGGTATCAGGAGATCAAGCAATGGGTTGAGCGTTCAGGCGGTTTTGACCTCATGCTGCTGCAGAAGCACCGGACCTCCGTTCAGCAATTGCCAGCTGCGCATACGTTATATGACGACTTGATCCACATGCTCGATCTCATGCTGTGGCTGGGCGCGTCGCCCTACGAGCTAACTTCCTATGTTCAGCAAAATGATCACGAGGGAAGATTGCAGCATGCAACGGGCTCAATAACGTATGGAAGCGGTTCAAGCGATCGTGGTCCGCAGCAGGCTGCTATTTTCAGCATGAATCGGTCTGCCGGTGCAGATCTCGAACGCGTTGAGCTGCATGGGAATGGCTGCTCGGTAGAGATCGTCAACATGGAATCAGCGACCTGGCAGCATGGCGTCTACGATTCAAAAGCGTTCGGCAGCTGGGACTCCGTTGCCAAACGGCGCGGGTTCGCAGGCATTATCCAGCATTTTCTCGATTCGATTGACAATCCGGCGCAGTGTAAAGTTAAGGCTGAGGATGTACTGGATACGCATCGACTGGTTGAGCGTTTGATTGCCCGGAGCAAGTAAAAGAGAACTGCAATAATATACCATATCGCAATTCCCCTTAAGATGTAGGACATGAGAACGGCTTGAAAGGAGCGTTCTCATGGATACTGCATCTTTTTTGTTTTATTGTCTGATCGTCACGTTTACGCCTGGATGGTGTAAGCAGATGAGGGGCATGGCATAGCGGTCGACAAAATGGGTAATGCTAATAACAATAAAACTGCGAAGGGTGCGGGTATTGATGAATAATGAAAATATAACAAACAAAATAAACATTGAGGTCGAAATCCTGGATCATGATCTAAAAAAGCATAAATATGTTTACACTATAGAAGAGGTAGTATCATCCATGGAGGATATTATCTCAGAAACACCGGAAATGACGTTTAAGGATAACACTTCATTTTTTGATGAAGATTTAGTATCTATAGTAATGCCAGGAATGGATTGTTCTTGGAGAGGGTGTAAATTCTACAGAGTTAAGCATCGCATACATGCAACTGTGAGCTATCCGAATACAATTGAAGATGCAGCTAAAAATGTAGTTAAAAATTGTTTTAACCCATTTCAAGGAACGTTTGTATATAGTATATCTGAGTCACTTGGTGAAGGTTTTCTTAATCTACTTAAATATGATGTAACTTATGACTCTCATAAAGTTTAGTTAGGTTACGGGAACAATATAACATTTACACAAAACCCGTATTTTATACATATGTCATAGAAACGCTATTTATCATCACCTTACATCCGTCAGATCTTAACGATCGCCAATCGGCCAATGTTCTTGTCACCAATCGGGAATCGTCTCAAGTTAATATTTGATAAAGTTATAATATTTGATAAGATTCCCCAACTATCCACGCGATAAAGCCGCCTTTGATGTCGGCAGCTTCGTCGCAGGGAGTATTAAGCTATCGTCTCCCGTTAGCTTAATAACAAAGTTTCATATAACCTTATTCTTTCTCCGGTTTCCGAGCATATTCATCTTGGTCGCTGCCCCAAATGTAGTCGACTCCTGATTCATTTATATCCTGAGCGTTTGTCTTCTTACCGTGGTTATCGTTTACCTCTTGTTTCGGATCCGTTATTTCGTTATTGTTCATCTGAATTCATCCCTTCTCCATTTGGTATTGATGGAAAATCCCACACTGTATCTTTTCCAGTATCGGGAAACTTATGTAACAGCCTATTTTTAAACGGAGGTATATTCATGAAACCCCGAGTTCGGAAAAGTCACTGCAAGCGAAGGCATTCATTTACTCTCAACACCTGTAATGAAGTTCCATTCATCAACACTATGATGGTTTGATCCAATGTCGCCAAACCATCTCACGAAACCGCCAAAAAATCGGTGCGATTCATATAGATGACATCCATCTCCTTCGGGAGCCCCGTCTGATCGATCCAGAAATCAGTCACCTTCATTTCTGACACGTTCCAGAACCGCATTTATTCTGCCGTCATGCATCGTATAAATACGCAGCTCGTAAAGCATGTTCATATCCTCGTCATCTGAGAATCGCAGAGTTTTTTCATCGGCTTTTCCTATGATTAAATACCATTCAACCAGTTATTACCAATCATTTAAAGGACAATTTTCGCACGGTTCCAAAGATCTGGCTTCGTTTCCATGCGCGCTGCTTGTACTGCCGTATATAGTGATTGAACTAAAGTTTCCCGATTAAAGTTTTTGGGCAGCTTAACTTTTTATCGCATGCATTTTAATTCAGGAAGGCAAGATAGTCGGCAAGCCTATTGAAAATACTCTCAAGATCTTGTAGAAGCCTTGGAGCCATACCTCTGTAGGCTTCCTGTTCCTCAGCTAAAGCGTTCACAGGGCAACCTTTCAGTTTTAACACAGTTTTACCTTCGTCATCTTCTAGCGATATGGAATTCATAATTTCAAGTGGCCAGCTCACGCTAAAAGGCGATCGGACCGTATTGCCTTGCTCATCGGAAAAGGATCGGATATAAGCCACTCTCTCAGGTTCGACAACCTCTTGATATGCAAATTGATATGCAAATTTAGTCCACATAACCTGATTTCCGTCAGGAGACGTCTGAATACCTAAAAACTCTCCACCCGATCGAGCGTCCATTTTAAAGATTTGGAGGGTAACCCCCTTTGGTCCCCACCATTGCGCGAAATGATCGAGCTCTGTCCATGCTTTAAATACCAGTTCGCGAGGGGCATTAAATACACGAGTAATTGAAATTTCGAATGATTGACTCAGATTGTTATCCATGAAAATCCTCCTTGTGAATTTAAGGAAACTATTTCATGCTGCAGCTGTTTTGATTGAAATAAATCAAGGGAGAGTAGTATTTCTAACTTATTTCATTCCAACTCTAAAACTGATTCGCCACTCAGTGGCCTTCGCATCTTGGCTCCAGAGTATATTTCCAATATACTTTTGAAAAACTACGAGAACTTAATAAACTCGGAAAGGAACATGTGAACTGTGTTTGTGTCCCTAAAAGCAATAAAAGTAATGGTCTCACTTGCTATTTGCTGGGTAGTGCTCCCTTTTGCTGCTACTGAGGTTGATGCTCGTAATATTGAAATTAGTAATGAAATGACAATACTTGATCAATTAAGATCGGGTGGGTTCATTATTTATTTTAGACATGGAGAGGCAACGGTTGGCCAAGATCAGCCTGAACTTAATCTTAATGATTGCCGAACGCAGAGAAATTTAAGTGCTCGTGGTAAAGAACAAGCTCAGGCAATTGGAGAAGTTTTTAAACAGAATCCCTTTCCCATTCACTTGCCGGTCATATCTGATCCTTATTGTCGAGCAAAGGATACGGCTGACATTATTTTTGGCAAAAAAAACGTGACCGTAAATCCTAGTTTAGCCTCCATTGAAAAATTAAAAATGGAAGGTCTTCCCGCTGCAGAGAAGCAGCAGATATTATCGGATCTAACGAAAATCTTCGAAACTCCCCCTGCTCGCGGGACAAACACAGTCATAGTTGCTCACACCTTCCCACCTAACGTAGCCCTTGGTGATATTCCAAATCTAGGAGCTATAATCATAAAACCAAAAGGATTCGGCAAAGGGTATGAAGTTGTAGGGAGAATTACGTCCGAAGAATTAATAAGGTGGTCAAATTGAAACGCCCTCTGTCCGTGAATCATCCTGAAGTCAATAAACAAAGCCCGCACGATCATTGATCGTCGGGCTTCTTTGCTCCTTTCGTTTTACAGGAATTACAGCCGCATCCTGTTGTCACGCAAGCTGACCCGGTTGCTTTTCGATTTTTATAAATCACGATGCCTGCTATCACGAATAGAAGCGCTAAACCCGAAATGACAACTGGATTTAAAAAGAAAAAGGATACCCCTAGAGCTGCTAAACCACCAATCAGTGGAAACGTGCAGCATAAAGCGCATGCGCCTAGTAGTCCAAGACCAGCGAGCCAACTCCCTTTATTCATTTACAATCACCTTCCTAAAAAGTTATACTGCAATCATAAAACTTAAAGCTAACTTTAAGTCAAGGGGGTTTTGTTATGTCTGGATTGAGTATTGGTCAGCTCGCTGCAAAGGCAGAGATTAATGCGTCGACGCTGCGTTATTATGAGTCCGTTGGACTTCTTCCTCCCCCAGAACGCAAAAATGGTCAACGCCGATACGACGAAGGACTTCTAGATCGCATCAATTTCATTAAAGTCGCACAGCAAACGGGATTTAACATTCAGGAAATTACGATTTTGCTAGAAGGCTTTGTACCAGGCGATTCATTATCGGACCGGTGGGAGCAAATGGCAAGACAAAAACGCTCCGAACTCGAAGAGCGAAAAAAACAACTGAATTCGATGATACAGATCCTAGACAGCGGATTGAGCTGCAAATGCCTTACATGGTCGGAATGCAAGGAAAAAATAGAAAACGAAGGCTCGTGCTAGATAGTTGGGCCGATTATACAATATCATTTGCAAATTGCAATTATTAATGCTATAACTAAGTCAAGGAGGTCTTAGCGATGGATAACGTGCGCAACCTGTTTCAACTTCTTTCCCGCAATTTCGGCTTATTGAATGAACAATGTTGTGAAAACTGCTGCGGGCAAGAAGTTTCTAATGTTCAGAGCCATATTTTATATGAGATCAATCGCCAACATCATCCCTCCATGCAGGAAGTAGCCGGCGCGTTAGGCATGGACATCACTACCTTTAGCAGACAAGTCAAAACCTTAGTAGACAAAGGGTTTGTGAAAAAAACTCCCCATCCTTCCGATAATCGTATGAACATCCTTTCCTTAACTTCTGAAGGACTGAGTATCGAGAACAACATCAATCTAACCGTTAATGCTCAGCTGCAACATGTGCTCTCCACGATGTCCGAATTCGAGCGCGATACCGTTATTCGTTCGATCAAACTCTTTAACGACGCCATGCAAAAATCCGTCTCATGCTGCACGCCTCCCCAATGATGGAGGTTTCTTCTAAAAGTAATACTTGCATTTTGCAAATAATATACCTATCACTAAGGAGGAATATGAAATGACAAACAAATTACCTACTGCAATCATCGGCGGAGGTCCCGTAGCGTTGGCTGCAGCGGCACAACTAGTAAAACGCAATATGGCATTCGTTCTTTTTGAGCAAGGAGATCGTATAGGCTCATCTGTTCATAGTTGGAAGCATGTTCGCATGTTCTCGCCATGGGAATTTAATATCGACTCAGCGGCCCGAGAATTGCTTCTGCAGGCAGGTTGGGTTGCACCTGAGCAAAGTCATCTCCCTACTGGTGAAGAGCTATTACAGCACTATATGGAGCCCTTGGCTAATCTGGATCAACTACAGCCTCATATTCATCTGAACGCAAAGGTCAAAGCGGTCTATCGCAAAGGATTTGACAAGATGAAGACTGCAGGCCGAGAGCTGGCTCCCTTTATTATTGAATATCAATCGGATAACCATATGAAACGGTTTGAAGCCTCGGCAGTTATTGATGCAACAGGCACTTGGTTAACGCCTAATCCCATTAGCTCAAATGGCAACGATGCAGAAGGCGAGCGTGAACATGAGAATCAAATTTTTTATGGGATTCCCGATGTACTTGGTCCAAGTCGGCTTCGTTATGCCGGCAAGAACATTGCCGTGGTCGGCAGCGGTCATTCCGCAATTCAAGTCATCTCCATGCTTCACGATTTAAAGTTACAAGTGCCCGATACGACTATCCATTGGGTTCTTCGGAAGCAGGATGTTTCAGATGCTTTTGGCGGTGGTGAGAATGATGGTCTGCCTGCACGAGGGGAACTTGGCAATCGAGCCTTCCAATATGTTCAGTTAGGGAATGTGCAGGTTCATACACCTTTTCTTATTGATCGCATCAAAGATGACGTCAACGGATCACTCTTGTTACAAGGTACGAAACGAGAGCACGCCTTCTCCATCGGTCAAATCGATGAAATAATTGTTGCGACCGGTTCACGGCCAGCGTTTTCTTTCCTGCGCGAGCTGCGATATGAGATTGATTCCGCAATTGAGTCGGCTCCTCAGTTAGCACAGCTTATCGATCCCAACATTCATAGCTGCGGCACGGTTCGGCCACATGGCGAAGCCGAGCTCCGGCAACCTGAGAAAAACTTCTACATCGTTGGCTCAAAAAGTTATGGACGGGCTCCTACGTTCCTACTTGCGACCGGTTACGAACAGGTTCGCAGTGTTGTAGCCGTATTAGCAGGCGATTATCAAGCTGCGCGAGAAGTTAAACTCCAATTACCGGAGACAGGTGTTTGTTCGACAGCTAAGCCTGCGTCAACAAGCCGTGAAGACAGCTGCTGCTCTCCCCAAAAGATCACGTTCAAACCACTGCCGGTTAAAACCACGGAATGCTGCTCGTCTGTGAAGACGGAATTGCCTTGCTGTGAGACTACTTCGACAAACAAGTAATGACTGATTTCAACCAACAAAAAAGAGGGCCTCTAGTAGAGTGCCCTCCTTCCTTACATTCCGGTGACTACAAATTGATTGATGCGATCCTTTATGGCATCACGAACTTCCCGAAACTTCGCAGTGATTTCTTCTTCCGTGCCCGTTGCCTTTGCTGGGTCTTCGAATCCCCAGTGCCATTTCACTACGCTTTTGTTGGAGATGACGGGACAATGCTCGTCCGCGTGACCGCATAGCGTGACAACAAAATCGGCGTGATTGAGAACTTCCAGGTCGATTACATCGGATGTATGCGATGTAATATCAATACCAGCCTCTTTCATCGTTGAAACCGCACGCGGGTTTAAACCATGTGCCTCGAGACCAGCACTTTTCACTTCGTATTTCTCCCCACCCAACGCCTTTAAGAAGCCGTCGGCAATTTGGCTGCGGCAGGAGTTCCCTGTACACAAAAAGTAAACAAGCGGTTTATTTGCCATGATCAATTTCTCCCTTGATTTCGATTTAGTCGCATTAAATGAAACGTAATCTTGTTACGCTCGCTGCGATTTCTTTTGTTTGTTCGTTTGCAGTGCATGAAAGATCCAAAGTGCGAGTGTCATGATCATACCGATGACAACGATAACTAACCAAGCATTGACGCTCATTACGTTTAGGGCAGATAACCATAAGTAGAGTCCAAATAGTGTGACTAGCAAAGTCGGAATGGTCAAAATGACCCCCACTTTAAAGTAATAACCCCAACTAATTCGAACGCCTTTCTTTGATAAAACATGAAGCCATAGCAAGGTTGCTAATGATCCGATCGGCGTAATTTTGGGTCCAAGATCCGATCCGATTACATTGGCGTAAATTAAAGATTCTCGAATCATACCTTCGGTTGCCGTTCCCTTGATTGCCAAAGCATCAATCATCACGGTCGGCATATTGTTCATGACCGATGACAAGATGGCAGCAATGAATCCTGCACCAATCGTCGAGATGAACAAGCCTTGATCACTCACCCATTGAAAGACTTTCCCAAGCTCATCTGTCAGGCCAACATTCCGCAAGCCATAGACGACAACATACATTCCGATCGAGAACACAACGACAGCCCATGGGGCTCCTTTTATGAGCGTCCAGGTATGAACCGCCTCGCTCTGGCGGGCAAAGAGCAAAAACACCATAGCAGCAGCCCCAGCAATGATGGAAACCGGAATTGAGAACGATTCACTAAACATATAGGCAGCGAGTAGAATGCTTAACACGATCCAAGATAAGCGAAACAAACGCTTGTCTTTAATCGCATCTTTGGGCTGCTTCAATTGCTTCATATCGTATTGAGCGGGTATTTCCTTACGGAAGAAGAGAAACAATACGACTAGACTAGCTACAATGGAGAACACTGTCGGGACGATCATCCGACTTGCATAATCAACAAATGAAATGGCGAAGAAATCCGATGAAACGATGTTCACGAGATTACTTACGATAAGCGGCAGCGAAGCCGTATCCGAAATGAATCCGCTGGCCATGATGAATGGCAATATCATGCGATCGTCAAATTTTAATGCACGAACCATCGCAAGAACGATCGGTGTTAAGATTAATGCAGCACCATCATTAGCGAAGAAGGCTGCTACTACAGCTCCTAATAAAATCACATACACATACATCAAGCGGGCATTACCACCGGCCATTCGCGCCATATGTAAGGCTGCCCATTCGAAAAAACCGATCTCATCAAGAATTAATGAGATGAGAATGACAGCAACGAAAGCTAACGTTGCATTCCAGACAATTTGGGTTACATCCCATACGTCTGCGAAATTCACAACCCCAAATGATAAAGCGATAATCGCCCCGCCTGCTGCAGACCAGCCAATGTTCAGTCCCCGAGGCTGCCAAATAACAAAAACAAGTGTAAAAACAAAAATGATTGAAGCAATCGCAAGCATAGTTCCTCCTGGATTAATTGCATGATTGATTCGTTCGATTCGCTAATTTTTCTTTCATGGATGGCAGTTGATCCATAATGCCTTGTAGATAAGGTTTGTCTGAAACATTCAAGGAATAATAGATCCATTGGCTTTTTCTCGTTTCATTAACCAGTCCGCCTAGTTTCAATTTTCGTAAATGTTGACTGATATTAGGTTGTGTCGTTTCTAGGATATCGACGATATCACATACACACAACTCCCGTTCCTTCAACAAAGCCATAATTGTTAGTCGTGTTTTGTCCGAAAGAAGCTTTAAGCTATCGGTGAGTGCTTCAATTGTATCCATATCATGCCTCCATCCTCTGAACTTACTTATCGGTAAATAGCTTCTTCAGAGCTTCACGTTGAGGTTCACGAATATTGATCACGGGACGGATCTTTTGCGCCATCTTCTCGGCTTCATCAATCGTAGATGCCTTCCCAAGTGTTAATAGAGTTCCTATTGCTACTGCCCCCGTACGGCCCTTCCCACCTCCACAGTGAAACATAACTTTCTTGCCATTACGATAAGCATTTACTACATGTTCAATGGCCTGATGGAACAAGTCTTCTTGTGGAATTTTAGCATTATCGCCAATCCCAACCTTTATCCATTTGATGGTTTGATCCTCTGAATAGGCGCACTCCGTTGCCTCTTCTCTAAGGTCTACAATGATGTCACATTTTTCTGTCGTGACTGCGTCCTTAACATCTGCCGCACCGCCCATATAGATGCGGTCGTCTACTAATGCGTGATAATCCTTGTTCATAAATAGGCCCCCTATGCAACTTTTAATCGCACTCAATTATATAATCATATGCTGATATAATCAATTGCTTATATAGAAAACGACATGCGTGCTAATATTCGAACGATTTTTCAACGGCGAGCCTTTGGACGAAATCGATAAAATCAAAGGCGCTGGTTAAGATTTACTGTAAACCTCTACGATATAAGTTTTTTGTCCCCCCGACATTTTTTGCAGGGCTTCCAATGTTTTGTGAGTCGAGATCTGTGGCTTATTGAACTAAGCATTTCGTAATCTCTCGATGAGACCACGCGTCGACCGTGTTTTAAGCGTGCTCCAGTTACCGTGCGAACCCAACAATCGACAATCGGACAATGTTCTTGTCATCCGACAAAAAAATCACTTTCTGATATAGTGTTCTTGTCATACAATTTGCCACCAGGCTGATGCATCTTTCCTAGCGATTTCATCCTTTAGTCCAAGATTGATCATTTCCTCGATCATAATTTTCTCGATATCCTCGCTATAAAAGCCTTTGCCGTTAAAATCTCGGATTAATGCCAGTTTGCCGGCATATGTTGCTCGTCCCAAATATTCCTTCAGTTCCTCTACCTCCAAATAATAATCAATGAGTAATGTTTCGTGTTGACGACCATTGTCATCTGGATGCATGTTGGTTACACCTAGTCCATCATTTGTAGCCACAACTATTTTCTTCTTCCTCTCCGCCTTTACGCGGCCCAAATATCCGTACGCCTCTTCGATTACTGGAAGGTTCAGGGCTTCAACCATTCTGTCCATAACTTGGCGGCGGTGCGCCTTTTGTTCTTCGGTTAGTGCCCACTCACTTTCCTCTTCTTGTTTTTTGTGGGCCAGATAAGCTTCTTCATTTTCAAATGAATAGTATTCGAGAGAGTTATCTATAGCAATGATACTTAAGAACTCCCTGATATTGTTGGCGATTACTACTCCAGCTTCGTCGCCGCCCATTGGCGTCACATTAACGATCGGTGCTTCATTCAAATCGATCACCGCTCCAAATTCGGTCAGGAATCCATAGTGAACACCATCTCCGCCTGTCCAGCCGAATGCAATAACGTCCCAAGGGGTATTCCCATACTCACTGTGATAGTAGCCCCCGTAAAAACCAAGTTCATCCCATAAGGATAGTCCCTCCTTCTGTAATTGATTGTCTAAAGTATAGAGGGCTTCAAAAACTGCTGGCGGTGTGTATTTACCGTAGTTGATCCTTTCGCTTTCTTCAGCACTCATAGTATTAGCGGATTCAATTATGACTTCCTCAGGCTCTAACTCCCGTTGAAGTCTCTGCTGCATACGATGTTTGATCATGACAATAGCCTCGGGATCAGTGACGACACCGGGGGTCGATGACGATGTAATCGTCATTGTATCCGTCTTGGAAGTATATTCAATTTCTGCGAATGTCCTTATTTCCAGCAGTTTCGAAGAAATATAGATGTGGTCGTTTATAAAAAGAAGACCGTCTTCCCATTCGTCATGAAGATAAGTTGTTGTCTTAAGTCCAGATGATGTGAACGAGAGTGAGATTGAGCCACCATCTTCATGGTTGTATGTCCATCCCATAGCCTCTAATACGTGGTCAAGAGGAAGATACTTTTTTCGCCCTTCCTTAATAGGTTGGACATCGAGTGAAAGTTGGGTTCCGTCAATAATGATTTTCAAGGAGATTCCTGCTTTCTATAAGTTTTCATTAACTGGTATATCACCCAAAATCCATCAGTGAGGACTACGATATGTCGAATTGTTAATGAACAACTCCATTAGCGGAGGCAACAACATTGGGATATTACGTAACGGTAGAGTCAGGTGAAAGGTCTACGTAGAGGACATTAACCCGGGAGGAAGCAAGACGATCGTGTTTCTACATGGCTGGCCGTTCAGCCATGACCAGTTCGAGTATCAGTTCGATGTACTTATTAATTCAAGTTCAGAGCGGCTGCCTTTACGTTGTTATGTGCTTCGTCAATCTTTCTTAACCGTTGCAAATAAGTGGGGTTACTTCTCCCAGGGCGAACCGTCCTCGAAGCACTCCCGGATGTACTGCACGAACGCCGTCACCTTTCGGGGGACTCGACTCCGCGCGGGATACAAAATCCATGCGGACGCTTCTTCGATCGCAGAAGTCACCGTATGCTCGGGAAACAAATCGACGAGCGTCCCTTCTCTCAACTCTTTCCCCGCTATCCACATAGCGAGCAGCGTGATCCCCATGTCTTGCATGGCGCATTGCTTCAACGCCATCGCATTGGAAGTCCGCAGTAGTTCCTTCAATTGAACCTCTATCTTACGGCCTGAAGGATCCGTAAACACCCATCGATTCCGAAGAAACCCTCCCAAATGCAAGAGCAAGCAAGGATAATGCTCCAATTCCTCGGGCGTACTCGGCCTACCGTGCTCATGGATGAACGCGGTAGATGCGCATACCCGCGTGACCATATCGGCCAACTTGTGGGTGACAATCGATTTGTTGGCATGCAGCTGCAGCGGTCCAACTCGAATTGCCAAATCGATATGCTCCGTGACCAGATCCAGCGGCGTATCCGTTAGAATCAATTCATATTGCAGATCCGGATAACGCTTCGAAAACGCTGGCAATAACGGCGTAATGTTGTGCTCGGCAAAACTGACCGGACAAGAAATCCGGAGCACGCCCTGCGGTTGGCGGTTCAACTCACTGGCCATCTGTTTCGCTTGCCGGAATTCGTGGAGCAGGGGTTCGATATTTTCATAGAATATGAAGCCCGCTTCCGTCGGCTCGATTCGGCGAGTCGTCCGATGAAACAACTGAATATTCAATTCTTCCTCCAAGCTCCTAATCGCTCTGGAGATCGTCGCGGCATCCACGTCCCGTCCGTCGGCTACGGCCGTTATGCTGCGTTTATGCATGAGATCCACGAATATTTCAATCTTTTTCGTATCCATATTTGCATTATACGCAATAATGAGTTGCTACAACAGCCGTTTATTTCATTTCCTGCATCCGATATCCTTGATCTTGTAAGAAATCCTACCCGAAGGAGGGAGATCAGTTGAGCACAATTGGATTTCTAGGCGCAGGCGCAATGGGAGCTCGTATGGCCGTCAATTTGATGCGAGCGGGTCACGCCGTCCGTGTATTTAACAGAACTGCAGAAAAAGCAGTATTTCTCCGCGACGAAGGAGCAGAGGTCGTGCCGACTCCCAAAGCTGCGGCGGAAGGCGCCGATTACGTCATCGCTATGGTACGCGACGATAGGGCGTCTAGAGAAATCTGGCTCCACCCGACCGTCGGCGCGGCCCAGGGGATGCATCAGGGCGCCATCGCGATTGAATGCAGCACGCTCAGCCCAGCCTGGGTTAAAGAGATGGCAACATACAGCCAAGGGCGTTACCGGTTTTTGGAGTCGCCGGTGTTCGGAACACTGCCGCAGGCGGAATCCCGCACGTTGATCAGTCTTGTTGGCGGCGATGAGCTGACCTTCCGACAAGCGGAAGCCATATTGTCCGTCAATGCAAAAACGATTCACTATACCGGGGAGATGGGGTCTGCCGCCGCCTGCAAACTGGTCGTCAATGCCCAGTACAGCGCGCAAGTGGCGATGTTAGCCGAGTCGCTGCAGCTGGCCGAACGCTACGGCTTGCCAGCGCACGAGATGGTCGACTTGCTTAGCACGTTGCCGACATCGAGTCCTGCCCTACTGGCCGCTGGCAGCTTGATGGCGAAGCATAGTTTCCGCCCCATGTTTCCGATCGAGCTGGTGGCGAAGGATCTAGACTATGCCCTGCAGGCTGCTCGATCCGCCGGCGTAAATGCTCCACTGATCGAAGCGGTAAGCAGACGATATCAAGAAGCTGTCGAACGCGGTCACGGGCGAGAAAACATCGTAGCCATAAGCAAATTGGTTGAGGAGGAGTCGATAAGAACATGAATTCGCTTAATGATCAACTAGCGGCTGTAACGGCCGACTTTGTGAAAGCAGCGCCGCAAGAGATTTTGGAGGTATTTGCCCGCGCTGCCGACGCCTTAGTGAATCTAGCGCCCGAAGGGCTGCAAATCGGAGCGAAGGCACCGGACTTCGTACTGCTGAATCCGTCGGGAAACGAGGTTCGCCTATACGAAGAATTAAAAAAAGGCCCTGTCATCCTTGTGTTCTACCGCGGGGCGTGGTGCCCCTACTGCAATCTGACCTTGGCCGCTTACCAGCACGCGCTCGGCGACATACACGCCACCGGCGCGCAATTAGTCGCCGTCAGTCCCCAGACGCCGGATGCTTCGCTCACGATGCAAGAAAAGCACGATCTCCAGTTCCACGTGCTGAGCGACAAGGGCAACGTTACGGCAGATGCGTACAAGCTAACCTTTTCCCTCCAGAAAGAACTGATCGATGTTCATCGGAAGCTTGGCATAGAATTGTCGCTGTTTAACGGCGACGAAGCATGGCGCTTGCCGGTTCCGGCCACGTTTGTAGTCAGCCAAGAAAGAGTTGTTACTTACGCCTATGTAAACACCGATCATACGCATCGGACGGATCCAAGGGATGTGCTTGAACATTTGAAATCGAAATAGGAACATGAAAACCCGGCTCACTCTCAGAGTGGGCCGGGTTCATAACGCGTGAGTTCAATAAGAAAAGCGCTCAATCGGCATATGGAGATTTCCATTTATTGTTTAAATCCGGATTTACAAGGACCTCTTTATAATTGTCAATTTTGTAATCAATCATCTTTTGTGTCTCCAGTAATCTGTCAATTTCGTTCTGAATTCTGTTCTTGTGTTCCATTAGAATGGAGACTCTCTCAGGGAGTGAGGCTTCACCCTTTTCGTAAAGCATACGGAATCGCTTCATTTCTTCCAGTGTCATCCCGGTTGCTTTGAGTCTTGTTAAAAAAATCATGCCTTGCAATTGATGTTTACTATACGTTCTGTGCCCGCTTGCCTTGCGGTCGGCATACGGAAGTAAGCCGATTTTCTCGTAATAGCGGATCGTATCTTCTGACAGACCCGTGAATTCAGCCGCCTGTTTAATTGAGCTTACAGTTACGGGAATGTCGCCCACTTTGCCGCACCTCCTGACGTATTACCACGGTATCACTCCGTTTTCATCAAAGAATCCGCCGCTGGGACCATGGCTCGGAAGGGTGGCGAGTTTCACGACAATGGAAGCGCCCTGCTCAACGGTTCGATAACCCGTATGCCCATTCAAATCTGTAGCTGTATACCCTGGATCAGCTGAATTTATCTTGATCGGCGTATCTTTTAATTCTTTGGCAAACAAGACGGTTTGTGCATTGACGGCTGTTTTCGAACTCATGTAGGCGAGCAAATTTATTCCGTATTTTTCGGCATCCGTTTCCGGGAGATTATACTCGGTCAAGGAAGCCAAGCCGCTTGAAAGGTTTACAATTCTGCCAGCATGCGATTTATTAATCAAAGGAAGCATTGCCTTCGTGACAGAAAAACTGCCGAAAACATTTGTCTCATAAGTATTCCTTAGAACACTTAATTCCAGTTGACTCGGAGGGAGATCTCCTTCAAAGCACACGCCAGCGTTATTAATGAGAACATCAAGTGCTCCATACTGATCATCAATTTGTGTTACTGCGGATTGTATGGTATCCAAGTCTGTTATGTCCAGGGTAATGGCCTTTGCATGGATGTTCTCAGCCGTTAGGGTAGCCGTCGCTTCCTGTCCTCTTGCCTCATCTCTTGAACCGAGCAATATTGTGAATCCTAGTTTGCCCAATTGCCTAGCTGTCTCAAGACCAATACCTTTGTTTCCGCCAGTGATCAAAACGATTTTTGATGTGCTCATCATTACGCCCCCTAAAAGTGATAGTTACTTGACTTACGATCACTATATAACTTGGAGTACGCTCCAAGTCAAGAGCAGCATTCAAGATTAGAATGGAACTTGAGCTGTAAATAAAAAAGCCCGCATTTTATGCGGGCAACTTTGGTAAGTTGGCAGATGGTAGGTTTTTCGGCATAACTCCAGCTTCAACGCGATGCAGTCCTATTTTATTAATGGCTTTTCACACCTATTGGACAGCCGCCGTCGCCGTTGCATAGCCTTTTCCGTTGTGTTTTTCATCAATAAAATAACCCAAATAAGTACTTTGGAATGGCCTCGGGAGATTATACTAAGAAATTATACCATTTTTTAGCATTATTAATCCTTGCTTGTTTAAACGTCCATGAGTCACGTGATCTTTCGAACGATCCATGGAACACCAACGCCAAATCACCTACGTTTTTGTCAGAATGAATGTACTCCTCAGGAGTCATTACATATGGGGAATTGTAATTCGTTGTTGGTATCCATTCGCGCTTATCAAGTCTTGTTTCTTTTAATTCGATTAGCAAATACTCCAATTGTTTGTCCATGAGTTTTTTAGGATCATTTCGGGCCATATGGTCAGCTTGTTCGGCACTAAGATTACCCATCCACCTCAGGATTTTATCTCTAGCAGGTGTCCATTGGACTAAACCATATCCACCACTTGTTTTTTGATTGAACTGCCAGACGCCGGGATTAAAGCCGCTTTCTTGTTCCATATTTCCAAGCAATCCCGCAATGGCATGTTTAGTCCAACCATTGGCAGTCATGTATTGATTAATATATAGAACGTTCGCTTTCATTTGAGCATCGGTCAAATCACCATGGCGACTACAAGGTTTAGCATATACCGTATGATCACCGCTTGGTGGTGTATGATGATCAGATCCCCCTACATCGGGAATCATGACCTGAGTTCCGACTTGAAGATTGGTTGGGATTAGATGTGGATTTGCTTCTTGAATTGCAACGTCGCTGACACCAAATTTTAATCCAATTGACCAGAAAGTATCACCTTTTTGAACCGTGTAGACTCTCCTTGTGGGAGTGTCATTGTCAGATCCCCCTGCATTAGGTATAACTACCTGGGTTCCGACTTGAAGATTGGTTGGGATTAGATGCGGATTTGCTTTTTGAATTGCAACGTCGCTGACATCAAATTTTAATCCAATTGACCAGAAGGTATCACCTTTTTGAACCGTATAGACTCTCCTTGTGGACGCGTCACTATCAGGTCCCCCTGCATATTTCAGTAACAATGCCCATGTGTCCTTTCCGACTACTCCATCCACCTCTAGATGATTGGCTTTTTGAAAATTCCTTACAGCTTCCTCTGTATTCGAGCCAAAATCTGAATCAACTGTCCCTGGTGGGAATCCTGCCTTATTAAGTAAGGTTTGAATTCTGGTAACTTCTTCGCCCTTTGAACCTCTTTTTATGATTGGTCGGGTGGCTACAGCAGTAGTCATGTTAACACTCCTTTGGACAAAAGAATGAACATCTATCGAGCGCTTCACACCTAAATAATTTCTGAAAAAACGTTCAAAGTTATGTGAACAAATTATTTACATTTGGTATCGAGAATTCCGCATGTCCGAGCTGCTCTTAGTCTGTCGATGCTATCCCTAGAGAAAATGTCGGAATTTAGTTCTTTAGTCGCAATTGACTTCTTTTGGGAAATGATCCTATAATTAAGACACAACTTGTTGCAGACTAACTTGGATTATAATTTGAGGGAAATGCTTTGAAACCTTCACGGTTTTGAACAACCCCGGGACTCCATTGGAGACCCGGGGTTGTTGGCGTTCAAAGGAGGGATAGGTGGCAAAAGAAGTGCCTTATTGTATTGTGCTGGAGAGGATGGACTGACGCGTTTTATAGACTATAAAAAAATAGGAGTGATGAGAAATGCAAGCTGTAAAAAAAATAGGAACCTTATTTATTGCTTTTGCCTTGTTGCTAAGTTTTGGATTTAGCGCATCATTCAGTGGTGTTGCCAATGCTTATGACCCTAACGTCCAGCTGTCGTATGCACATACGAAAACCATACAAGGAACTCCCAATAATCTTTCCCGTCTATCAGGCAGCGTGGATGTGACGAATTTGTCGCCAACCAAGCAAGTGAAGGTTGTGTACACGACAGGCAACGGTATATGGCAGGAGCAATCCGCTTCCTATACGGCCACTCTTGCCAGCGGACATGAGGCTTGGGATTTTAATATAGATGCCCCGCTCGCTACGACCTTCGAATTTGCTATTAAATATGTAGTCAACGGCCAGACTTACTGGGACAATAATAATGGCAGCAACTACAAGGTAGGCGGAGCTTCCGCGCCTGACAGAATTCTGAGCAAAGCAGCACTGAAGCTGTATGAATCCTCCTACTTCTCCAATCGTTCCGGTCTCTATGTTGGCGGCAAAATCTATCTGAAGAACCTCGCTCCGACAAAAACCGTTACGATCGTTTATTCCTATGACAACTGGGCCACAACCCAATCGGCGAGCGCAACTTATGACAGCTTTGTAGCCAATTCAGGCAATGCGTTCGAGACGTGGAATTTCAGCTTTTCTGCCACGGGACAACCTATTAAATTCGCCATTTCCTACACGGTTAATGGCGTAACCTATTGGGATAACAACAATGGCGCCAACTATGCTTTAGTATTTTAAGGCATAAGAATAGACAAGCCCCTCTTAAGCTCCTGCTTAAGAGGGGCTTGTTCCATTTTGAAGCATCAGAAAGTGATAATTGCAATCTTGTCAAATGAAGCACGCACTCCAAAGTGGTCCGATATGAACCTGCCGTTGTGCTGGAATTTAAGTACCTCGATATCGGCCAGAATGGGAACCAGTCGTATGCCGCCCCGCATCAACACATAGTCTAGGCGATGATTGCTCGATGGACGGTCGTCGGGATTGGCGTAGAAATTGTTCTCTATGACCAACGTGGGTCCGCTAGTGGCCTGATTATCAGCCAAGAACCAGCAATCGACCAGCCTCAGCCGGTCATACAGCTGCGCGTAGTGCTGTTGATTCTCTCCGGGAATGTTGAGGTCACCCATGATGATTTGGGATCCGGCTGGATCCCGACGCGTCACGATAAAATTGTTCATCGTGGTAAGTTGAGCGTAAAGCGTGCCGACACCGTTGTCGGTCTCGATGTTCTGCATATGGGAATAGAAAATGTCGAGCGGTATCGGCCAAGAAGCGGGCTGAACTCGGATGTGGATCACGCCTTTGTTTGCGAAACAGTCCCAGCCATCGCAAGCGCGAAATATCATCGCGTCGGCGGCCAATAGAGGATGCCTGCTTAGCAAGAGGAGTCCGCCGTCGGACTCCAAATCGCCCTCGTCCGGCCCCTCGCGGAAGTGTGGATACAAATCGCTGAGCGCGTCACGGATCCTTTTGCGTTCCCCATTAGCAAACACCTCGCAGAGGCCCACAACATCCGGTGCTAGCGCTCTGATCCGAGCCACTATCTCGGCAATCGCCCCGTCGCGATCGGTACCTAGATAAGGAGCGGGAGGAACAAGCAGTGCCATGTTGTGTGTCATGACTGAAAACGGCGCCTGGCGAACTTCCAGCTTTACTGGGCCAGCCGGGCGACCTAGCATTTTTCGCAAACTCTTGCCATCCTGTTGTAAGTGGCTGGCCAATCGTTTCAAGGAGATTGACATGGTATACCCCTATCTGCAACTACGCCTTATTCCCATCCCGCCGAGCAATACTCGACGACCACGGTGCTTCCTCTGCTCAGAAGGGTGCCTGGCGGCGGGATAATATGGAGCACGTCATGGTGATAATAGCCGTCGGGAACGCCTTGGAACACACGATATTCGACTATAAATCCGAGTGTTCCGGCAGATGGATAATGATCGCCTGGATTTTGATAACCATGCCCTTCGACTTCCTCGTACGCCCTCCACGGCGGCACGGCCTCCGCGTTAAGAAGCTTCGCCATGCTGGCCAGTCCGATCTCGAGGCGCTCTATGCGTCCCGGGTCCGAATTTCTGATGCTATTCTGGATTCTATCGACAACCTCCGTCAGGTTTCTCACGTTTCCGCTTGCTGAATTCCAGCGGATCTCTCCTGTAACCAACATGTCGCCGCCTACCGTCACTCCGCCCGGATAATCGCCATTGAAATTGATTGTGAGACCGTCGCCTCCATCATGGACCATTGCTCGGCGAATTCCCCCGAATCTGCGCCTGGAGGGAGCATCGAGGATAAAGTCTGATGCTGTAGTCTTCACGACCGCTCCCTCGATAACGACATGGTTTCCGTCGCCTTCATCAAGTTTAATGTCTGTTGGCATTCCCGTCGCCTCTCTTATGAATGAGTTTGATGTCTGCCGGCGTTACCGTATATTTCTTCCCGATAAACAATAAATCAATTCCTAAAGAAGTTCTGCAAAAAAACAGCCCACCAGGTATTCCTGGCAGGCTGCACAAAACGGCATTAAATTTTGAACATGCCCATTAGAGGCATAATCGACTTCACCACATTAAGTCCAAATTGGAAGGTCGGAAGCATTTGTTTAAAAGATCCAGAAAACCCGCTCTGCTGCCCTCCACCTGTAGGCCCTGAAGGTCCTTTCGAATCCTCTTGTTTTTGAACTCCCGCTCCTGTAAACCCTGATGGTCCGGATAACATCGGCTTAAATAGGCTTGCCATTGAACCAAATGACTGGAGCGCACCGAATCCCCCGATCATGGAACTGAGCAGTCCCGATATTTGGGCTTCCGGCGTTTTGGAACGATTAGACGGTTTCACTCTTCCGCAACTTCTGGTTTCGGATAAGATCAGCTGATGGTTATCAATGGCTTGAACCTTCCCGATATAACAGTTCCCGTCATTCAACAACACGCAAACGGGCTGCCCGATACATCGGTATGCGTCTTTGGCTGCAATTACGCCCTCAGGTTTTCTTTTTTTAGGAGCTTTTCTGGATGCCACCGTAGTTACCTCTCTTCAATTAGAAGTCGTGTCAACGGCAATCAAATACAGAAGAACGGCAAAATGAACAGCGAAGCAATAAGGGCAAATGGAAAAAAGAAACCGCCGCAACCGCCACAGCCTCCACCGTAACCGCCATAACCGTCATAATAACTGGACAATCTTGCTTTATGCATAGAGCGCGTTTGTTTGGTAGAAGACATCGATACAGGCTTGTTGTCTAACGTACAATCCTCCAGTATTAACTGACCGTCTGCTACTCCCTTTATCGTTCCGATAACATGTCTTCCGTCATGCGTAACGGCACTCACTCTCCGTCCGATGTACGGATAGACCGTATTATGGGAAATCGGATAAACTTCCTGCATACCTTCATTCCTCCTAACCTGCAGCTTGTTTATCCTAGACTATGAAACTATCTGCTATAAAGATTGTACGATTGTCTTCTATTTTTAAAAAAAGAGCGGTAATGAATGGGTGTAGTCACGGCGACAGTTATGCATAGGATATCGGGAGAGGAACAGGATGAGGTGAAAAGGCAATGGATTACCACACATTGTTAGCCCGGCTCGGCGAAGGAAGTGCGCATCCAGGCGGTTTTCAAGCGACTACAGCATTAATCGGGCAAATCGGCTTTCCGCGCGGTGCCAAAGTGCTGGAGGCAGGATGCGGAACAGGCCGGACTGCGTGTTATTTAGCCAGTTTGGGCTGCGACGTGACAGCCATAGACCGAAACAAGGATATGATTCAAAAAGCGACCCATCGTGCGAAGCTGAGCGGGCTTCCCGTCCGCATCGTTCAAGCGGATGCCAGCTCCTTACCTTTTCCGGATGAGACGTTTGATGCCGTTTTTACGGAGTCGGTTACGGCTTTTACCCAAGGAAGCACCGCGATACGCGAATACTGGCGAGTGCTGAAGCCAAAAGGAGTCCTATACGATCGCGAGCTGGCATTTGCTGTGAAATTAACCGCGGCGCAAAAGAAAAAGCTCCAGGCGTTTTACGGACTTCAACATATGCGAACCGTTCCAGAGTGGCTGGAGCTGCTAAGCAAATCAAGGTTTGATCATTACTCCGCGTCTCCTTTCATGCAGATAAAACAACCGGCCAACGATAACGATCCTTTACGGGTTATCGATCACGAACTATTCGCGAAACCGGATGCAGTTGCCATGATGATGAAAAATGAACGTCTGATGAGCAGCTTTTCTACTGTGATGGGCAGTATTGTCATTACGGCGTGGAAAGCGTGAACATCTTACACGTGTTTCGATTGCAAATAGGCAAAAAAGCAGCCGATCGAGATGATCGGCTGCTTTTGTTGATGCATTTATACCAAGTCTCCGACATGTTGAATGTTAAACAGCCGTGCATATGCACCATCTTGTCTCATGAGCTCTTGATGCGTGCCCATTTCTTTGATCTCGCCATGATCGATCAGGTAGATCTTATCTGCATGCGTAATCGTTGACAAACGATGGGCGATGATGATTGTCGTACGCTGGCGAGCCAACTGCTCGAGTGATTCCTGCACAAGATGTTCGGATTCCAGATCAAGCGCGGAAGTCGCTTCATCCAAAATAATGACCCTTGGATTTTTGAGGAATACGCGCGCGATGGCGACTCGCTGCTTCTGTCCGCCGGAAAGCTTAACGCCTTTTTCGCCAATTTGCGTATGGTATCCCTGCGGCAGATCCTCAATAAAATCATGGGCATTCGCAGCCTTTGCCGCCTCTTGTACTTCCTCATCCGTAGCGTCGGGACGCCCAAGCAAAATATTGTCGCGAATCGTACCGCTAAATAGAATGTTATCTTGCAGCACGATTCCGATCTGACTGCGTAAGCTCTGCTGCGTTACTTGGCGAACGTCCTCGTCATCGAACGTAACCGTTCCTTGTTGGATATCGAACAAGCGCGGTATTAAGCCGACGATGGATGACTTCCCTCCCCCGCTCATCCCGACGAACGCGATCGTTTCGCCAGGTCGGATATCTAGATTAATGCCTTTCAGCACCCAGTCGGACTCCTCCGCATATTTGAACCAGACATCTTGGAATCGAATCCGCCCTTGTATTTCTCCAAGTGACTTCGCATGAGGAGCGTCATCGATATCATAGGGTTCCTTCATAAACTCAAGCACACGTTCCAATGAGGCGCTTGCTTGCGTGAGTTCCGTCGATGAATTAACGATTCGGCGAAGAGGATTATATAATCGCTCCAAGTACCCGAAGAACGCCACGAATGCCCCGACCGTTAGGTGACCTTGGATAACCTGATATCCGCCATAGGCTATGACCATTAACGGTGCAATATCGGTTAGCGTGTTAATGATTGCGTTCGTAAGCGCATTCCATTTCGTTTGGGCAACGGCCCGTTGCAGGAATTGCTCATTTTTAAGACCAAACTTACGCTGCTCATGTTGTTCCAGCGTGAAGCTTTTAATGACAGGGATCCCATTAATTCGTTCATAAAGGTATCCCTGCATCTCAGCCAGAGACTGCGATCTTGCTTTGGTAAGCAATCGCAGCCGTTTATAGAGCAGTTTAACGGCGATCGCATAGAACGGAAGAATTGCGATGGCAACCAGCGTTAAAGATGAATCCATATAACTCATGATACCGAGTGCAATGGAAAGCGTGATGAGATCAAGCCATATATTCATCATCCCTGTCTCTACAAGGCTTTTCGTTTGTTCAACATCGTTCATGATACGAGAAATAATCTCGCCTGATTTGTGATTATGATAGTAACTTAACGATAAGCGCTGCGCATGGGTGTAAAGTCGATTGCGAATATCGAATAACGTTCGGGAAGTGATCAGTTGAGCGAAGTACTGACGGAAGTACTCAATCGGATAACGTACGACAACAAACAGGATCGAAGCGCCGCCGATGATGGTAAGCAGTTGTTTCATTTTCTGTTCATCCGGCTGATGCGCTAACAGCACGTCGTCCACTGCATATTTTAGTATTAACGGCAACGATAATGGGATAGCAAATTTAATAACGCCAATCATGACAGTCAGTAGGACAAGATGCCAATAGGGCTTGACAAATCTAAAATAGGCCCTGATGTTCAACAAATGATTTGAGCTCCTTTCATGAACAGCTGCACAAACTACTCTCTCTATTTGTTATTATATTATATCCTTCCTATTGAGAGATTTGAAACAACAAAAAACGAGCCCCTTAATCGGTGCTCGTCTGACATACCATTCTATTTCCTGCCCCCCATGAACCGATATGAGAGAATGCCGCCGCATACAAAAAACAAGGCAGCAGCCCCCATCGCCAAATGCATGCCGGAGACAAACGTACGGCTGGAGCTGATCATCAAGCCGAACAGGACGACGCCAAGTGTTGCGCCAATCTGACGGCTTGCGTTCAACGCGCCTGAAGCGGTGCCGCCGAGCTCCTTAGGAGCAGCGGATATGACTGCCGCAACGATCGCAGGAATCGTGAGCGAAATGCCGAACCCGTTCAGGAGCAAGCTGAGGATGGTAACCCCGTAACTCGTCTGCACGTCCGTCCAGCTCTGCAGCAGCATACCGGCGGCTCCAAGACCAAACCCGATGACAACCGGGACTCTTGGACCGAATCGGGCGACAAGGCGTCCTGTTACAATCGGATTAAAAGCTAACGGGATCATCATCGGCAGCAGCGCGAGTCCCGTATGATGGGCCGAGAAGCCTTTAATATGTTGGTAGAATAGCGGCATAATGAATAAAAAGCCCGACAACCCGATATTGATCAACATTCCTGCGATCATCCCGACGGAAACCGTGGAATCTCGAAACATGCCTGGCGGGAACAGCCGTTGTCGATTGTTCTTCTCCGCATAGTAAAACAAACCGGCGCCTGCCAAAACAAGTCCGAAAGCGCCTAGAATGACAGGCGATTGCCAACCATACGTCTCGCCTTCCATTAGAGCAAAACACAGCGCTGCAATAACGAAGATCGCGCAAAGCTGCGTGATGATAGTTATCCGCTGCCGGATGTTGCGTTTCGTCTCGCTCGTAAAGAACAGGACGATGATGAAGCTAAAGAGGGTCACGGGAACATTCAGCATAAAAATGCTTCGCCACCCCAGCGTGTCAACCAGCAGACCGCCGACTACCGGCCCTCCGGCCATCGCTGTCCCCGTTATGGCCGCCCAAATGCCAAGTGCCCTTGCACGCTCTGCCGGAGCCGGATAAGCGTGACTTAGCAACGCCAGAGATGCCGGTGTGAGGGCAGCACCTCCTACTCCGAGCAGCGCCCGTGAAACGATCAATGATGGAAGGGAATGCGCTGCCGATGAGATAACCGAGACGACGGCAAAGATGGCTAGCCCCGCGAGAAAGACCCGTTTGGCTCCAAACCTATCCGCGAATACCCCCATTGAAAGCAAGAGTCCCGCAAAGATGACCGTATACGCATTAACCACCCATTGTAACCCAGTGATGCCGCTTCCCAAATCTCGTTGAATCGCCGGAAGCGCAACGTTCACTATTGTCGTATCCAATAAAACAAGAAAGTAACCGAGCGAGATGCCGGTCAACAGCAACCATTTTTTTGCATTCCCCACAGGACGAGATTGCAACTGTCTTGAAAGCTCCAATGAAATTCTCCCCTCTGATCCATGAACATTCATTCCTCTTATTTGTCATAGAGAAGTGTATAATGAAAATCACATTGAAATAAGATGACGGTTTATCCTAGGAGTGTTACTCCCCGGAAAGCTGGTGCATCTGAAGGAAGGCAGTGTCATGGATAACGCAAATCAACAACGGCTGCGCGAACTGGCCCAGTTTCTGCGCACGAGACGAGATCGGCTCACGCCTGAGCAGGTCGGCTTATCCCCGCAAGGCAGGAGGCGCACGCCGGGGCTTCGTCGAGAAGAAGTCGCTATTCTCTCTGGCGTCAGCATTGATTGGTACACGTGGCTGGAACAAGGTCGGGACATTCAGGTCTCTTCCCAAGTGCTCGAAAATATCGCCAAGGCTCTCCGGCTCGATCCGATTGAACGCAACCATTTGTTTGCACTTGCTTTGCAGCATCAACCAACAAACCAGCAGCAGGAAACCCGCTCCATCCAGCCAACGCTGCAATGCTTCCTTGATCAACAAGGGAATAGTCCTGCCTACGTCATGGATCAACGCCTCTCTATCGTCGCTTGGAACAAGGCGGCGAACCTGATTTACGGAGACTATGAGCGAATGTCTCCACTAGAACGGAATACGCTCTGGCGGTCCTTCGCTATGCCTTCTACCCGGGAGCTGCTCCGGGAAAATTGGGAAAGACACGCGAGACACCGTCTGGCCCAATTCCGCGGGAATTATGGGAAGTTCGTCGGCGATTCCTTATCCATGGAACTAATTGAGCTGTTGAATCAAGAGAGTGAGGAATTCCGGGAATGGTGGCCTCAGCACGATGTATTAAATGGCCCTGAAGGCAGGAAAATGAATTATCATCCGATTGTAGGGGTAATGGAATTCGATCAGCTTTCATTCCTTGTCACGGATTCGCAGCATCTTACCGTCACCGTGAACCTCCCATCCAATGAGGAAACAAGATTAAAGGTCGACAGGCTTCTTGTGAATTCCTATTGAGCTGCGCGTCTGTCTATAAATGGCCTTTCGCGGCTATACTGGGATTAACTGATATGAAAAAATGGAGAGAAAAAATGGGAATTTTGAGCGGGAATCCGAAAGACGAGCCATTGCATTACGGCGAAATCTTTTACATTTGGTCCTATTCAGCAAAAAAGAAATCGATCCTATCCACCTACCAGCTCTACTTGTCGCACGCAGGCGATACTGAATTGAAGCGATTATTGAACAATCTTATTCAACAAGCGCGTCAAGCTGCTGTAGAATGCGACGAACTGCTCGTCCATAATGGCATAATGCCCCCGCCTTCTCTGCCGGAGCGCCCTTCGGTAAGACTGGAGGAAATTCCAGCCGGCGCCCGCTTCTCAGATGTAGAAATTGCGTTGGCGATTGGCGAGAATCTTACTGCCAGTCTGGTAGCTTGCAGCCAAATTACCGGAAGCTCGATTCGCATCGACGTAGGCCTATTGTTCTCGAAGTACTACGCCTTGCATCTTGCATCGTCTGCAGCTGCACTGTCGCTTAGCAAAGAAAAGGGCTGGCTCGTTCCTCCTCCCCTTCAATTGCGACGGCCAGAACACTAATTATAAATGCGAATGCCAAAAAGACAGCCCGTCCCTTGCGGACTGTCTTCTGCTGATCACGTTATACGCCTACAGCTTCCGGACGCTTGATTTGCAGAGGCGGCGGAATGAGCCACCCTTTCTCTTTGCTCAGGCGCAGAATCTTAACGCCGAGAGCGGCTTTGGTTAGATGATATTTACCGAATAAGGCGCCGACGTCTTCACGAATCGACATCCCCATTGCCGTGCTTGCGGCAACAAGGCCAGCCGCTAAATCTGCTGAAACCATAGGGGCAATCTCCTGATCGGAGAATCTTGCTCCAACCGGAATTTCCTCCAGCTTAGCTTCTGGACGTTCCGGCAGCTTTGGTGTCGATGCAATGCCATTGGCTATTAAAATCTCGTCCAACTCGTCGATTTCCAGTTTGGCTTGTTGAATACCCTCTTCCAAAATCGCACGGAGATCTTTATCCCCTGTATGAAATTTAAGCGCGTTGTAAGTAGAAACACAGCCTTTCGCCGTTGCCGAGGCCTGCCAAATTGCGAAGATCTCTCCGTAATGCAACGGTTCGTCTTTCGGGTTCCCGCTTAAAACTCCCATGCTGTGATCGCTCCTTCAAAGATGTAGTTTCGCGTGCCTGCCTAGATGACAACCGAGAACAGATATAATATAACCTCGACAAGTATGACTATCCCTCAGACATCCTTGAAATAAGAGCATATATATCCAATATCAACCTACATATCGTGTCAAATGAAAAAGCCCGCTCTTTTCATCGCGGGCTACATGATAAACAATGGAATACACTTTTGCTTTTCTTACTTAGGCACGGTCGCGGCTATGATCGCGCGAGCGATTTCTCGCACCTGCTAAGCCAATTAAACCCAAGAGGCCAAGCCAGCCCCAATCGAAATCCTTGTCATCGTTAACGGCAGTTGCCCGATAGTTTCCTCCGACAGTTGAGTTCGTATCGTAACTATTTACCGAGCGATTGTCATAAGAAGTGTTGTTTTGCATAGATGTTGAAGTCGTGGTGCCTGCAGCGCTCGTAATGCCAGCGGACAATACTAGAGATAAACAGCTCAACGACAAACATGTTAAAAATTTCGTTTTTCTCATTTTTTAAGCCCCTTCAGTGGTGGATTTGAAATCTTAATTGGTTTCCCTACTGAGGAACAGAAATATGTGCCGACCTACTAAGTCGACAGAAAGTGGATATGAACGCGCTGTTGAGGATTCCGCGGAATGCTGCATTATGCTTTTTACGCATTTCTTTCGCGAATGGCTTCTTCCGTTCGGGGCACAAGTTATTCTACGCCAAATTTCGCCGGCATTTTCATTACTGCTACAAAAAAAAGCCGCGATTTACGCGGCGTCTTACGACTGATATAAAAGTTAAAACGTATTATAGACACTTTCACATTCTTTTGCCGTCGGTTCATAAAAGCAATGCTTCTTCCATCGGCCAACAAAAGGCTGATCATACCAAGTCGGCGGGCACGGTCCGGGATTATCGAACGTTCCTGGACGGAAATACCAAAGCGAGTATTTGGCTGGCCAATTCCGCTCCCCATTTACAGCCTTTTGCGCAATACGGCGTTCCCGATCTCTAGCGCTTTGATAGTACATGCCATGCTGCAGCGCTTCGAACGCATGCGGCTGATTGATCATTTGGGGAATTGTCCGGATATTTTTAAAATCGGAGCAATTCGCTCTAATGCGATTAATGCCAACATTTCCAACCAAGAACATGCCCATTTCGCCTTCGGTCTCCGCTTCAGCCCGGACCAATCTTGCCAACATGTCAATATCTTGACTTCTGGCTTTTACAACTGCCATTGACTCACCTCTTTTGATTTCTAGACTCATCATATTGTAGGTGGAGCGGAGGTGTTACACTGCCGCCTACGATTTCATCCCTACAACCCGCCAAGCGACTAGGCCATGCTGTAGGCAAAGGTACAAACACTAAACTTAAGCCCTCATATGATGACGGTAGAACTACCGCACCGCCCTCTCTCCAGCTGCGCAGCTTCGCGTTGCTCTGACGCCCTCTCCCGGCAGCAGCAAGAGCAAGACAGCAACGAGCGAAGCTGTCAAGAAAATGGCCGAGCCCCTAATCGAGACGGAGATCGCATAGACGTAAGCTATACCGGAGGTGGCAGCCGTTCGATTCGACGCCTCGAAGACGGCGATCAGAACTGCGAGCCCAAGCGACGCTCCGGTCTGGTGAGCGACGTTTACGAGGCCTGACGCCGCGCCTGCATCCTTCGCCTTTACGCCGGACAACCCTAAAACTGTGAACGGTTGGAAGATCATCCCGGCACCGCACCCCATGACAATCAACGGAAAGATCAAGTCAGGGAAAAAGCTGGAATCTGCGGTGATGGAACTCAGCCAGCTTGTTCCGACGATCGCGATTACCAGTCCGCAGATCAATACTTTCGTATTCCCGAAGCGTGCGACGAGCGAAGGCATGACATACATCATCCCGAACTGAACGGCCGTGAACGGCATAATCCCAAGGCCAGCCTCTAACGAATCAAAATGAAGGACGTTTTGCAGAAATTGCGGAACAAAGAAAAAGATCGGATAATTTCCGCACAGGAGCAGCAGCCTTCCCAGATAAGCGCCCGATCGCATTCGGCTTGCGAACAAGCGAAGTGGCGTTATCGGCTCTTTCACCTGCGCTTCGATCAGTACGAAAGCCGTTAGCGAAACCGCGCCAAGCGCAATCGAGCACCATACTGCCGGCGCTCCCCACCCGACAGTCGCGGCTTTAACGAAACCAAAGGCCAGTCCCGTCATGCCAATAAGCGAAGTCAAAGCACCCATCAGATCCAATTGACCTTTGTTCTTATCGGTTTCCTGCATGTATCGAGGCACCATTAGGAGTAGAGCAATGCCGATCGGCACATTGAGAAACATCCCGGCGCGCCACGAAATGACGTCTGTAAGCAATCCGCCGACGATCAGGCCAACACTTCCTCCAGCTCCCGATACAGCGCTATAAATCGCGATCGCCTTGACGCGCTCCTGAGCTTCCGAGAAAGTAACGGACAACAAAGCGAGTGCGGACGGCGTCGCCATTGCAGCCGCTAAACCTTGCCATGCACGAGCGGCAAGCAGAAGCGAAGCAGATGGCGCCAAGCCAGCAAGCACCGATGCCAGCGAGAACATTGTGATTCCCAAGATGAATGTTCTTCTCCTTCCAAAGATGTCTCCCGCACGTGCGCCTAATAGCAAAAAACCGCCGAATGCTAAAATATAAGCATTTTGCACCCAAGTCAATGCAGCTGACGAAAGTTGAAATGCACGGCCGATCTCAGGTAAAGCAGTCGTTAAAATAGAAGCGTCGAGCACCATCATCAACTGACTGACGACGATCAACACCAGAATGATACGCTTCGAATGTTCTTTCAAGCGTGTAACCTCCCTTTCGTGTTCTAACGATAGTTTGGCATGAATCGCTATCACGAAAAAGATCGTTCCTGCTTTAAACTTGCACGATACTGCAAAACCGGAGTTTTGATCTTGTGGTCGATTGGTTGGCGCTCTTTGGGGAAAGGTGTATAATTGTAGCATCACAATAAGAACGGGGGGAGATTTCCTTGCAAACGAATTTGGATCGACTACTCACAATGGTTGACTCTCTTCATCTTGCGGAAGGACGAACCGATACGGATGTGTCCTTCTTTTCGTTAGTTCGGCGCAATCAGCCTACATCGATGATGCCAGGCGTCCTCACGCCTTCTTTTTGCATGATTCTACAAGGCACTAAGAAGCTCCATCTTGGACAAGACATCATCTATTATGGTGTGGGCGATTATTTGGTCTCATTGTTCGATATTCCGGTTTCTGGTCAAGTCGTCGGCGCTACGCATGATTCGCCGTATATCGGCTTGCGCATCGAATTAACGGCACAAGAAATCGCCTTAGTCATGGCAGAAGCTGCAATCCATGTGAAGCCGCCTAATCGAATGCTCGGCACTGGCGCCTATGTAGGCAAATCTGATGAACACCTGCAGCTCTTATTCATTCGACTATTAGAGCTGAGGGGCAAACCCGAAGCGGAGATTCGCTTTCTAGCAACGCTTATTAAGCGCGAGATGATTTTCCGGTTGCTTACAGGAGATTTCGGGCACTTGTTTGTGCAACGGGTCTTCATGGACCAGCAGAACGAGGGGATTGGCAAAGCGATTGAATGGATTAAGCGGAATTTCAACAGACCCTTTACGATCGAAGAGGTTGCGAAATCGTCCAACATGAGCGTATCTGGACTTCATCACAAATTCAAAGCGGTCACGACGATGGCTCCTCTGCAATTTCAAAAACAGCTCCGTCTTCAAGAAGCAAGACGCCTGATGCTTAACGGCTCCGCCAACGCGACGGTCGCCGCACTGGAAGTCGGATACGACAGCCCCGCTCAATTCAGCCGGGAATACCGCCGACACTTCGGGCTTCCTCCGCTTCAAGATATTAAATCCTTACACAATATGCCCGTGCCGGAAGCGTTCGAGATCAGTTAAAAACTTAAAAAACAGCGGCGATCTTGGACTGAGCTCTAACGTCCTAGACTGCCGCTGTTGGCGTAGGCGCATGTCAACAATGACAATGCGCGCCAGTGCATCCACTACAATATTTCAATATACCCAGCTGTCCCATTCACGCGAATGCGTTGCCCGTCTTTGATGAGCTTAGTCGCATTGTCCACCCCGACAACTGCTGGCAAGCCATATTCACGCGCAATAACGGCACCATGGGTCATCAGCCCGCCAACCTCCGTGACTAGACCTTTTATCGAAACAAACAACGGTGTCCAGCCTGGGTCGGTAAAGGCGGTGACTAATAGATCTCCATCTTCGAGAGTCGCATTCTCCATGTTCAAAATGACGCGCGCCCTTCCCTCTATTACTCCGGAAGAAACAGGCAGGCCTATAATCGCGTCGGCTGGCAAATTGTCTCGTTGGTACGCACTTGCAATGATTTCTCCATCCGAAGTGATGACACGCGGAGGAGTGAGCTTTTCGTAAAATTTGTAATCCTCTTGCCGTTTGTTGATGATCCGCTCATCAAGCTTGTTGGTGCGTACGACTTCATGAAGCTCTTCAAAAGAGAGAAAGAATATATCCTCTTGATCATCAATAACGCCGGCTTGAACGAGTCGATCGGCTTCTTTCAGTAGAGCCTGCTTATAAACGAAGTATCGACTTACCATGCCGTATTTCGGATACTCCCGGTAGCCGATGAAATTCCGGATGAGATTGATCATTCGTTTTGTTTCTGCGGCTTTTCGTTCACCATCCGGCAATTGCTTCAATCGATCCAACAGCTCTTGCTCTTTATTCAAAGCTTCCTGGCGCCCTTGCTCATATTTTCGAGTGCCTTCATTTGGCTCAAAATTTTTGATGTTGCCAAGTATCATAGGGACTAGCGTTATCGGCTTTTCACTCCAACGAGGTTTCGTAATATCGATTTCTCCGGCACAGCGCATGCCATATTTGCTGAGATAACCAGTGATAGCGGCTTGGGCTTCGTTTCCGCCTTCAAGCATTGCAAGCCCCTCCAGAAAGTTATCTTCTTTTGCCTGCTGCAAATAATCAATCACCTCTGGGTATGGTCGAATCACATCGGCGACGTCTAATAACGCCAGGCCCATTTGCGAAGTTATATTGTGGGGTACAGATTGAGAAAGCGTATCTGCCGCACTCGTTTCGCCTAACCACGCGTTCATGTGTTCATTGATCCATGATGTAGCATTGATAGCAGCCATAAACACAGCCGTACTTTGCGGGTCAAATAAGAGCTTCTTTAATTGCTGCAGGTCTTCCAAAATAAAATCCATGACATCCATTCCTGATTTCGTTTGGATGTTTTGTTTTAACGCCTCTATCGATGCTTGGCTGCGCTGAATCAAATCAGAAACGACGGACGGATTGTCCTCAAATGGCGCCTTCGTTTCTGTATGATGACTTCGGCCCGGAACCGGCGCTGTCGGAGCATCGGGCAACAGTGTTATAAACGCTCGCTCGATTATGGTCATAAGCGCGCTTTTAGTGAGCGGATCAGCTCCTATTGTTTTCAATAAGGCTTCCCGGCCTGCCGTTGTCGTCAGCCTTGCTGCAACATCAACAAACAACCACCCGCCCGCTCTACGCATAGGTGCAGGCGTAATCAATAAGTAAAAAGACAATCCCAATGGTTTTATAGGATCGGTCATCATTTGTTGGTGGCCAACCGAAAGATAGACGTGATTTTCTTGATCAGCCGCTTCAGGGATCGGGAATAAAGTCGTAATTGGCCGACTCTGTACAATATAGAACGTTTCATCAACCAAACACCATTCGATATCTTGCGGACTGCCAAAATTGGCTTCGATTTGTCTTCCGATGTGTGCCAGCTGCAAAATTTGCTGCTCTGTGAGTGTTTGCACCGTCTGCTGGTCAGGAGCAATCGGCTTCGTTTCTGTTCCGCCTCCTTCCTTCCCATAGATAGCCAACTTCTTAGTTGCGATCCTCTTCTCGACGATCTCCCCTCCCCGCACTTTATAACAATCCGCGGAAACTAGGCCCGAGACCAGCGCTTCTCCTAGTCCAAAGCTGGCATCGATGGATAACATTTTTCGGTTAGAAGTGATCGGATCAGCGGTAAATACAATGCCTGAAGCTTGCGGAAAAACCATCCGTTGAACGATGACGGATAAATAAACCTGCCTGTGATCGAAGCCGTTCTGCATCCGGTAGATGACCGCACGCTCCGTGAACAAGGAAGCCCAGCATTTGCTGATGTGCTGCAGGATCGCGTCTTTCCCGATGATATTTAAATAGGTATCCTGTTGGCCGGCAAAAGAAGCATACGGCAAATCTTCAGCAGTCGCGCTAGAACGCACTGCATAAGCATGCTCGTCGCCAACTTCGCAAAGATAGTGCTCAACTGCGGTCACAACATCCGAAGGGATATCTGCTTCCGTAATGATTTGTCGGATCCTTCTGCTGATTTCAGCGATTTGATCTCGTTCCTCTATTTTTATTGTGGCTAGTCGATCTAACAAACCTTGGTACGATTCATTTTGTTCCATGGCTTGTTGATAGCCCGCTGTTGTAACGCAAAATCCTTCCGGTACGTTAATCCCTTGAATCGTTGACAATTTCCCCAAATGAAGTCCTTTGCCGCCAACAAGCCCAAGCTGGCTTGGTTCCAATTCTTGAAAGCCGAGAACGAAAGTACGCATGTTCACATCTCTCCTCACCATTAAATAGACAATTGACAGGAGCTAACCAGCATGTTACAATTAAAATATAAGATGAACTTACTATGTCTTTTTAAAGTTACAGACGTAATCTGATTATAGCATCATGTCATTTTAAGTGCAATTTATTATGAATCTGGCGCAGTTGCCCAGGTTTTTTTTCATTTTCCGCTAGCATCGGACTCCTAGTATTAAAAAAACAAAAGCAGCGCCAACCCATGTTGGACGCTGCTTTTGTTTCTATTGCGTGTAATACCACACCGAGCTGTCTGAGATTAAGTTCACAGCGCCACCGAGCAAATAGATTCGATCATGAAAGACTGTGACTCCCTGCTGAATTCTTGCCCCCCAAGGTGCTTGTTGCGTTACGGCTTCCCAACGGCTTCCGTCTTGGGTCACCCACATGTCGCTGAGACCTCTTACTTGCGAATTCGTTCCGCCGATCAAATATAGATTCGTACCTAGCACGACGGCTTTTGAATCGAATCGCGAGAGCCATGGGACATTCCCGTTTGCAAGGGGTTTCCAATCCCTTCCGTTATCGGTTGACCATACCTCCTGCAAACTGCTGCCGGATCTGGAGCCGCCAATCATATAAATCTGATTTTGATAGACGACAGCTGCCGCGGCATCTCGCGGACTCCAGCCAGCTTGCGGAGTAATCAGCTCCCAATGGGCACCGTTATCCGATGCCCACACATCATTATAAGTGTTTCCTTGATGATCCCTGCCGCCGAATACCCACATTCGATTTTGGAAGACGACGGCACAAAGCCCGTTGCGAGGCCCCCAAGGCGCATTAGGCGTCGCACATTTCCAGTTGACGCCATCAGGAGAAACCCATACGTCGTTCGCATCGCCATTGACCGTATCCCCGCCGAATAACCAGATCGCGCCCATGAATGATACGCCTGCCGAGCTGCGCCGACCTGCCCAAGGCGCTTCTCGAGTGACGCATGTCCAGCTTACCCCATCGCTTGAGCTATACACGCTGTTCTGATATTGGCCTGCGTATGCCCACATTTTGCCGTTATTGCTCAATGCGACCGGAATATTCATCGATCGAAGCTGGGTTTGCGCCGCTGCTTGATACCAGCCGGCCGATTGCCGATTGAACGGAATCTGTGCACTTTCGCCCCTAACCTTATAAGAGCTAGCCGCAACTTGAAGCTGCTTCGCATTTGCAGGAACAGCGTCTATCGAAATGGATAAGGATTGCTTGTTCGTCTGCTGCTCCCAAACGAGAGCGCTGCTGGCATCCAACAAACTGACAATGTAGCTGGTAATTCCTAAACTATTCATCTGCCATGTGACGTCAAATTGATTGTTATTAAGCGCGCAGGAAAGGTTTTGCGGTTTTCCCGGACTTCTTGCGAACGTGACGGCGTTGCTCCACGGTCCCGGCAGAAGGACATCGGAAGTGGGAAGTTTAAATAACCCTCGGATTTGAAATTTCGTAATCACGTCGGGCGAGATACTCCGAAGATCCACTTTAACCTGATTGCCGCCGCCCCCGAAATAGAACGGTGGCTGTGGGGTTAACGGCATATCGTTTTGAGCGTCAAGCGCGATGAAATTCATGTCTGCCGCCCCGTTCAAGGGGGTCCAATGCAGGATAATCGTGGACGAATCGCCGACTAGCATATCAAACTGCTGAGGAGCGGCGATCATCACATAGGTTACGGGAGCCGAAGCTGCGCTCCATTCGCTTTGGAGCGAGTCGACAACCGTCTGGATTCTGGCAACGTATTGCTGATTGCTCACCAACGGCTGGCCGCCGCTTAACGAAAGCAGCGAGCTTGTCCCCGTCACATTCGTTACGTTGCAAATAGCAGTTTGCTGATCTTGCACGGTGAATAAAGCGACGTTATAAACAGCCTCTTTGCCTTGCAACGGCGCAGGCAGTACGGCCGCCTGCCACGAGGCGCTTAGCGCGCCAGACGAATAATCGCAGGATACCGTCAAGCCCGTCGGGGGATCGATAACGATCTTCGGCGGAACGTACAACTGAATGATAGCATCCTGAACCTCATTAACGTCAAAACCGACGGATTGCAGCGCGAGCTGCATCTGATCCGCTGTCGTGTCGGGATATAAACTCGGCTGCAGCAGCAGCGTGCCGATATCAAGCGCGCTCATATCCGGAAATACCGGAGTCGGAGCCCCATATTTAATCCATTGCGCCACTTGAGCTGCGGTTAATACAGAATAAATAGACTTGATCTCTTGCGCAATCTCAACTGCCGAAGCTGTCGGGAATGCCAGGCGAAGCATCCAGGCTTGATAGGCGCTGCTTAGAACAACATTGTCTACTGTCACTTGGGCATCCGTCATTGACGAATCTCCCCTCCTTGCGTATCGTATTCCGAACTCACGACGTCAACTAACGTTTCATTGGGCGTAGTCGGAAATAGTAAGGCGAGCGCCGATTGCACCTCGTCCTTGGTGTACTCCGCAGCGTGTAGCGCGTGCGCCATCAAAGGAGGCGTGTTCGACGTTTCGTCGAAGTGAACGCGTAAGACGACGCCTAGTTGATCGGGCAGCGCATTGAATTGTGGATTGCTTTGCTTGATTGGGAGAGCCGCGTCTGCGGCTTTACTTCCCGCTAGTTGAAGCTCGGTGATCCGAGCCGTCACTGCAGGAATTGGATAGGCGCCTGCCATGAACCGCAAAAAATCGCTCATGGTGATTTTGTCTAAATAGAAAGCGCCGATCGCCGAGCTGGCTTGAGCGGGCGGTACGTTAGCTGCGCTTAAAGACCAAGCCACTTGCGAAGGCGCGCTCGTCGTTTCCGGGAACACCTGCGTCAACGTCTTCAGGAATGCGTCCGTGCTGTGAGCCGTTTGCTGCGGATCATGGCCTGCGAGCACTGGAGCAGCTTGCTGTGCCGATTGACCAGCAGCCTTCAGCCGTTGCGCCAGACCAGCATTCAGTGCGCCGACATTGCTAGGGAAGGCGTGCGCGATGTACGAAAACGGTGATATCGCGTCTCGGATGTTTCGGATAATATCCGTGATGCCGACTGGCGATACAGATTCAGCGGCAGACACCTTTTGCATACCGAACGTAACTAAGCTCCATATTTTACCTTGGCATTCTTCAGGAAGCTCACTCTCCGGAATGAGAAGCGAGAAGCAGAGAGAAGCATCCAGCCCGACGAATTGCACGGATGTCGCCGTTTCTCCTGCCTCCCCTCCCTCCAGTGACAAGTTATATCTCGTTCGATCGGAATAGACATGAAAGGACATTGCGCTCTTGGACATCTGATCAGAAGCGAAGCTGACGACTGTGCTTGGAAAGCCCATTCCCATGCTGAAATACGTGCTGCCTTGATCGGACACGATTTTGAGCAGCCCGATCACGCAAGCCCGTTCGCCGGCAGCTAAGGGAGACGCGGCGAACGCTCCGCCGTTGCTGTATATTGCTGCATTGGCCGCCCAATAGGTGATCAGCTCCGAGGTTGGCAAATCCGTAATCTGAGAAGCGGGAATGCTAGGCAGTCGGCCAATATCGAGCGTCCCCGTTGCGATTTTGCTCGCGTCCAACGTTGGAACTTGAGCGGCATCTAATAGGCCAGAAGCGATCTTATTCGCATCCAATGCGGGAATGCAAGCGGCGTCCAGTACGCCAGAAGCGATCTTGCTTGCATCCAATGCGGGAATTCGATTGACATCCAGTGCGCCGGCAGTCATCTTATTCACGTCAAGTACAGGAATGCGAGCGGCGTCTAGCACGCCGGAAGTCATTTTGCTCGCGTCCAGCGCAGGAATTTGCGAGGCCGACAGCTCGGGCATGCGACCCGCTTGCAGGCTCGAAGCTTGCCGTACGCTTTCGTCGAGTCTAATCGTGATTGTGATAATGTCAGGCGCTGTGCCAGTAGAGGTAACGGTTATTTGGGACAACGGAATTTGCGTGCTGTCTGGCGTCGCGCTCGACGTATCGAGCAGCGTCAAAATCGGGCAGGATTGCAATGCATGATCGGCGACCTGCGCATCATGGGATTGGATAACGAGCAGCCAGATTTTGTTGGCATAGGCAGCCTCGCTAAGATCGATCGACACGCTTCCGGATTGCGCGAGAACCATATTGCCCGCCAGCTGCGCGCGATCCGTGAGTAGGATCAAGCTTCCCCGCTCGTCGATGGCCGCTCCCGGAGAAATGAGTATGTTGTTCTGACTGCCTTGGGAAACGTCAAGCCCTTGCAGTATGCCATTTTGTACGAAAAAGCGCGAGAGCAGCTCACGGCCGGCGATGTGGAAATCTCTCTCTCTGTTGAAATCTTCAACGTTCAGCAGTTGGTTCGCGTAATATCTTTGTTTGAGCATCGTTGGAATCACGTTGTTCGCCATGTCCTCATATCCTTTCGTGACCCTTTCCCGAGTGGAATTGCATCTATGCTAGCCTTTCAGTCTCGTATTGACGCCGACAATGCCTTGTCCAATTTGCAAGTACGACGGCATGCTGAGATGCGCATATACCGGATTCGACGTGATTCCCGACGTGTTGTAGGCCGCAAGCTGGTTCATCTTAACGCTCAGCTCTGAAGCGTATTGCTTGGCTTTGCCGTTGTCGATGCTTGCAAGCTGATTGATGGCGTCCTCTAGCTGATGTCTAGTATTATCATACAGGTAGGTAAGCCCTTTCACCGTAGACACGACGGATGCATTAAGCTGATACTGCTCGGCGTTTGGTATTTGCTGAAGCGGGATCTGATAAGCCGTTTGATCAGTCGTCAATACTTTTACGCTGGTGCCGGGCCATGCGTCGGCTTGCGATCCCGGCGTTCCTTGCAGCAGGTTGAACGAGTACAACAGCACCGCTCCCGTACCAAGCCGGTCCACAACGCTTCCATTCAACGTCCATGCGGCGTTGTAATTGGACTGAGCGTCGAGGGAGACGCCGAGCGTCTGAATTTGGATCATTGCTTGAATATCATTGATTTTGTTGAAAATGATGTTCAGCGCGCTCATTATTTTGTCTCGTGCAGCTTGTAACTGTTCCTCCGCTTCTCTCTTTTTCTTCTTGTCTTCGCCGGTTAACCAATCCCAGAGCGAGGCAAATAAAGCAGCCAAGCCTGCTATGAGAACGGGAATGCCGAGCGTGGCAACAGCCGCCAGTGCCGCAGCGAGCTCTACCGCTTCCGCTAGCGTGGCGGCGGCTACCAGCGACGCGAATTCTTCTGCAAGCGCTTTGGCTACGCTTTGAATTCCCTTCTCCAGCGCGCGGCAAATAAACCGGGCTGCCGCTCTCGCCCCGCCTTGCAGCGCGGCATATTCCGCGATAGCTTTGTACGTATCGGGCTGGCTCAAAATTTGCGGAATGAGCGAACCTGCGCTATCCACGATCGATTCCCAGATGGCGATGGGCAAATGTTTGACACCTTTAGGAATAACGAATACGGGCGTAAACAAAATTTCATTCGACGCAATCGTATGCTCCGCAACGTTAATGGAATACACAAGCTTCAGCGGAACTTGCATTTTCCCGTCTGGCGTCTTGGAAGGACTGCCGTTCAGCTTCGGAGTCAACGAGGTTTTCGTCAGCCCTTTGATCCAGTCGGAGACGATTTTGGCGCATCCGCCGCCCATATTTAAGACTTCCGTATATTTCTGAACCCAATCGAGGGAATTGACAGGCAGCCCGCTGATTTTCGTAATCTTGAATCCGCTCCCGGACCCGGAACCTTTGGTCCATGTGAATTCGACGCCGAGCGTCACCTCTTTCGAGCTCGTCCCGCTGTCAGTAGGCAAGTCTATACTGCCGAGATCGACGTTTACATTTCCGACGAATGCGCTTTGCGTCAGATCGTAACCAGCATTGACGGTGCCCTTCACGGAGGTGTTCAGGATGATGACATCGGTGCCGATCGTGATGTATTTATGATTAGGCTGTGTGCTTATTTTCAAATTTGTATTGGTTAAGGTGATGAAATCAAAATCAAAGCTGGAACAGCTTATCGTTTCCAAGAAAATCGTTTTGCCCGTAACCCCAAGGCTAATCCGAAAATCGTACTTGCCGAATATGCGCAAAATCGCGTCCGCGTGGTAACCCGGATAACAAGTTACGTTGTTAGCGGACTGGTTGGCATCAACATACTTGTAGCTGTAATCCGTCGGCGCATCCGGCGGAGCCGAAAGCGCGTAAAACATGCCTTTCTGAAAGGCGAATTGATCGGTGACGCTGTCCACCCAGTCCCACTCGCCCCCGATCACTCGCGTGATGAATTGGGTTAATGTTAAGGCGGGATTGGCGGTTAACTGGATAATTGCGAGCCGCGGAGACGCCTTCTCGAAGACGATGCCCCCTGACAAATTGAAGCCTGGCAAATTCACAAATCGCGCGGAAGCTTGCAATGAGGTGTCCGCGGTCATGTGCTGATTCGCATCTTTGTAAATATGAGAAGTGACGTCGAGCTGTTCGAGCACGACGCCGTTCAAGCCGAGCGGATTCGTAATGGACGTGGTCATTTCGCCACTTGGCGCCAGCTTCGGATCGTACGGCAAATGTTTGGATAACACGAAATATAAATCTGCGGAAGTCGTGACTCGAATCGCCCCGTACAGGCGGACGGGCATCCCTACGTCGAACTGCATGGTGCTGAATAGATAGAAGACGCCTTCAGTACTGGATTGATACTTCATGTCCTATTTCCCCTAACCCATTCACGATAACAAAAAAGGACGGCCTGCCAACATGGTGCATAGCGAAGGCCGCCCGCGTTACGAGTTGGAACGAAGCGATTATGGTGTGTTCGGAGGATTCTCGTTCGTATCCTCTGATTTCGTGTATTTGCGATCCAGCGAAATGCCGCCGCCAATGACGCTGAATAAGCCGCTAATGAGCGGGATCGGCTTAGGCGTGGAAGGATCCTTAGGATCGACAGCTTGTCCCGTAACGGCCAAGCCCAACCGAATCGGCGGATAGTTGCCGTCCGCATCTTGTGGATCTTGATCGATGGACAGTCGCGTAACCGTCACTTTTGTATTCAGAATGCCGTCAAAAATGTCCTTAATCGCTTCCGGCCAGTCCGACGATGCGGCTGCAGGAAGCGTAATGTCTACGCCGATCTTTTTTAATTGCCCGTTTAACCAAGTGATAAGCTCTGTAAGGCTGCCCAGCGCGACCTCTGTTTCTGGAGGAAGCTCAAAATGCAAACCTTTCGTCTTAATATCGCTAATGTCTTCAGCCGTGATGTTGACGGCCTTGTTGTCTTGACCCAAACCGAGCGTAATGTTAAACCCGAACCCGAAATTAGACTCGTACGTAATGGACATTTCCCTCAACTCCCTTGGATAGATGATTAGTGCGTCTGTTACTGCTTCGATCTGCGATTAATAATCTTGCTGCATAGGTAGTTCGGAACCTTCTTTTCGTTGACCGAAATAGTACTTTATTCATGGCAGCACCCCGACCAACAGACCAATTTTATCCTTTTGGCCCTACCACTGTCTAGTAGAAAGATCCTTATTTATGTCAAAATTGCTCGATTTGTTAGTGTTATAGGCAAAAAACAGCCTGATGTCAAATAGGGTGACATCAGGCTGTTTTTACCGTTAAAGATGACGGCCGTTCTAACCTTCAATTAGCGCCGATACCGTATAGCCGAATCGCGACATGTTTGCTCCGCGAACACGAACGACAGCCGATACGGACAGGTGCTTCGCAGCCTCGTCTGGCGTCGGCTGAAGCCGTACATCGCCGTTAATAAGCGCCATTTCACTCGGATTCCGATCGAATGTACCGTAGGAATTCGGAGCGACTAGAATCGTTGAATTCATTAGCTTCGCCTCAGGTCCGAACAGCAGCTCCACCCTGTCCTGCTGAAGGGCGAACTCCACAGGTACGATGACTAGCGCATCTTCGCGTGATACCGCGTTCTGACCAAGGTCTACGACTCCGCTAGCCGTTACAAGTTGTCTATTATCGGGCAAGGCAATAGTAAATGCACGCGAGCGTACAATGTTCGTAGGAGGAATCACAATCGGCGCATGCTCGATTACAGTCTGATTACGTGATCTGGCGCAGGCTGCCGATCGTGTTCGTCTGGTAGCGGATTGCTTCGTGCGGTACCGCTTGCGCGGCTTTCCTGATGTCGGCATTCCGGCATTCCCCTTCCAAGGCATGTTGGAATACTGTATGCGGAATCGACTACGCGCGTCACCAATCGCATTCGAACGATGGATAAACACCCAAGCTTTAGCAAATACTTGATGAGAGGTGATAACATCGTGGAAGCATACAGAGCAAAGGAAATTGCCGAGTCTCCAGATATGATAACAGTGTCGTACTTCGGCGTTCCTGTGTTTATCGAACGCGTCAATGTGGAAGCCGGTACGGCAAGAATACATCCGATTGACAGTCCAGAAGAAGAGCAGACCGTGCCGGTCGACGTGCTTAATGAAGAATTCAATAACGACTCTGAACTTCCATTTTTGTAAGGAAAGCCGAGACTAACAATATCGTTCATGCTCAAGCATCTCGCTTTCCAATTCGACCAAGTCCGTGCCAACCGACACGGACTTTTGCTTGTTAATCCAATCAAAGAAGCCAACCATTCAAGCGGACTGCATGGGGCTCACCTCTGGAGATGTCTAGACTCATCCTATTGTAGGCGAGGCGAATATGTTGCACCCTGCCGTTGCTGGTACCCATATAAGCAAGCAAACACAGCGGCAAATGCCATGAAGATTGCGCTGGATGCTACGCCGAGCTGCAAGCCATACCTTTCAACCGCCACGCCACCAACGATAGGACCGATAATCTGCCCCAAGGCAAAAAAAGCAGTCGCAATGCTAAGACAAGCCGTATAGGCGTGGTGAGGAACGTGACGACGAAGAAGCGCAGTGGTCATCAGCGGCGGAGTAATAAAGGAAACCATCCCAACGATGGCGGCTCCCAATACCGTAAACCACACTTGATTGGCAGCTGCTCCGCTCACGCCGACCATTCCCAAGGCAAGCCCTAACGCAAGCGTAAAGCCGCTTGGCCAACGGTCAATGGCTTTGCCTCCGATCCATCCGTTAAACAAACCTGCAAAACCGATTCCAGACCATATCATCCCGGCATAGAGGGATGGAACGCCTTTGCTTACCAGATAAGGAATCAGGAACGTAAAATAGATGATATATCCCCAGCCGAAGAAAAAATAAGAAGCAACCAGATACAAGAGCCTATTCGGGTTCAATAGAAGACGAAACACATTTTCACTTTTGTGCTCCTCTAGCTGCGACTCAGTCTGCAGGAGTGTTTTTTCGGCTCCTCGTCTTCTGGTAACAAACTCGAAACCGAATGCGGCAATGACTCCGAATACGCCCATGACTGCCCAAGCAAACCGCCACCCCTGCAAGTGTGAGGGATCTATCGTGTAAGGGGCAAATAAACCTGTGATGAGAATGCCGGCTGAACCGCCCAGCCAGATTAATCCTGATGCCACCCCCCGTTCTGCCGGCCGAACGGCATCCAGTGCAATGGACAGGACTAACACCGTAGCGAAGGACGATAACAATCCAATTACGAACCTCCAAAGCCCAAGCTGAGTGAAGTGATGACTAAATGCCGAGCCGATCAATGCCAACCCGAGCAGCAAGCAAGTTATTCGATTAATGAGAGGCTTACCATACGGGAACCGTGAGATCAACGGAGAAAGACATAATGTCCCGATCAAATAACCGATGAAGTTAACTGTGCCCAATATACCTAGATGCCCGTAGCTCCCGCCAATCGCTCTCTGTATACCTGGCAAAAACATACCGTATGAAAGCCGCGAAAAGCCGAGTATGACGACAAACAAAAGTGATGCCCATAGCGTGATCCAATTAAATGCAGATTTTGTGCCCATATCTCCATCTTTATCCTTCCTGCAAAATAATTTCCGCTTCGAAACCTAGCTGCTCACACAACTTGTGAATACGTCGCATGTCCAGCGTGCTGGAGATCCACTTGCAACCCAACTCCGCTGCCTCGTGAGCCGCCCATTCCAGAACATAGACCAAAGCGTCCGAATGGGCTTCCTTGGTAGCAAAGTCCTTTAGCACCAGCGTGTCGCCGCGAACAGAAGCATGCACGTATGCCCAATGCTGGTCAGCAAAGCTTCGGGCCACAAAACGTGTCTTGTCGTCCGATTGAGCATGCATCGCAAGCGTTTGCAGCCAGTTTCTAAAAGCGCCATTGCCTGTCGGGGTATTCGGATTCCCCCATTCAAGCGAATCGGCAGCCAGCTTATGCAATTCATCTTCTCCAGCTACGCGAATCCACTGCTCCAGATGGAAAAAATCTTGGAGAGTTGGCTTGAACCTTACTTGCCAGCTGCGCTCACCTGTGGAAATACCATTAGCATGAAGCAGCTCGGATATGGGAACTGCTGCAAGACCTTTGGCTTGCGCTAGTTGGACAAGCGTTCTGACAACCTGTGGCGTTTCTTTAGCGATTTCATTAGCATGAAACATTAGAATCGTCCCATGGACCAGCTTAGGCGCTACTCGCTCCACGAGCTGCACTTTTGGCGGCCCTGACCAGTCGACCGTATCCACCCCCTCGATGACTCGATAGTTCCATTCCCGGAGCCATGCAAGATTTTCTTCCCGATAAGAAGCATAAGGGAACCGTATCAGCGAAGGAGCCGGCCTCCCCGTTGCTTCTTGGTAAGCGAGCTCAGTCATCTTTAGCTCTTCGAAAAATACGTCTTTGGTTACATCTGCCATTCTGCGGTGGTGGTAGGTATGCATTGCGAGCTCATGACCTCTGGCTAGCAGCTCTCTTGCTTTGGCAGGAAAGCGGTCAAGCCACTCGCCAGTAACAAAGAATGTCCCGCAAGCGCCTCCCTGCTCCAAGGCATCCAACCATGCGTCAATCGTAATCCGCATCGGACCGTCATCGAATGTAAAAGCAATATGTGCAATCGATGGATTGCCGCGAGTTATGACCAAGTTTGTCATCATAAATCCCCTTTCTTCAGGATCTTCCACTGGAATCCCGTTGACCCTATTGTAAAATCACATGTAAGTTTTGTAAAATTGAATAATATGAATAAATCATTCGAAAATCTTAAACTAAGGGGTTAACCATGGATATTCGAGCTTTAAAAACCTTTGAGGCCTGTGTGCGATTTGGCCATTTTCTGAAAGCCGCGGAGGAACTCCAATATGCTCCCTCTACGGTAACGCTCCAGATCCAACGTCTAGAAGCTGACCTCGGCGTTTCTTTATTCATACGCGATGGAAAACGAGTGATTGTAACCGAGGCTGGCCGCTGGCTTCATCACGAGGCAGCCGCTTTACTGAAGTCGATCGGGGCTATGAGGCAGACGGTCTCGGATATCGCTGCGGGAGATAAAGGCTCGGTGCGCTTTGCGGCTATTGAACCGATTGCAAGCCAGCAGCTATCAGCCGTTATCGCTGATTTTTGCAAGGCTCGACCGAAAGTAGCGTTAACAATGGAAGTTAGCGGAAGCAGGTCGATCGCGGAGAGGGTTCGAGCAGGCGATCTGGAATTCGGCGTTTGCTCGGCTCCGCCTGCGAAGCACATGCTCGCATTTGAGCCGCTGATTGAGGAACGATTAGGGGTCATGTTGAACAGGAATCACCCATTAGCTGATCGAGACAGCATTACTGCTAGTGATCTCGAGGGGCTAACCGTTCTTGTCAAAGAACCGACTTGCATCTATCGAGAGCTCTGGGAAGCTACGATTGATCCAACTGGGGGAATCCTGTTCTCTTCTATGGAGGTTGGAAGTTTCCACGTTATTCAACAAATGGTTAAGGCAGAGTGTGGCATAGGGATTGTTCCAATTTACAGCAGTCTGGAACAGGAAGGCTCCTTGGTGATCAAACCTATAGCCGACCTGAATCCTGCAATCACGATAGGCATTGCTTATAAAGACCAGAACCTATTAGGCAGGGCAGCTTTATTGTTAATAGATGCCATTCGAGGCATCCGCAATCCTAAACTTGCGCTACCAGGTGCATGATAAAAATTTCGACTAAAAAAGCCTGATTTCTCAGGCTTTTCCTCCATTATTATCATCTACCTTATGGCATTAGTCGCCTGATAGACAAGCTGAAAAGCCGACTCGTCGCCTAACACCGCTTTTTCAAGCCAAGATCGTAACTCTTTATCGTTCATCGGGGCCCCTCCCTAACGTGTTACAACCCTTAATTCGCTCTTCGGGGGAAAAAGGTTCAGTAGGGAATAAACTTATATTTGATGATTCCATCCTCTTCTATTTTCAAGCGAATTAGAAGTTTTCTTTCGACTCAATAATAAAAAAGCCGCTTTAATTAGCGACTTCTTTCATTCGACAGACCAACTAAATATTCAACTTCTGCAGTTACAACTACAGTTCGAGTCCTTCAAAGTTACATCGCCAATCCGTTACCCACGCGGGAAAATACCCAACTCGATAAGCTACTTTCTGCGATGCGATGTTACTAGCGTTGACGTCATAGCTCGGTATATCGCCACGTTCCAATATTTCAAGGGTTAACCTGTTTACGAGATAACTAGCTAATCCAAAATTGCGAAAGCTGGGTAATATTTCTACGCCGATTTGCCACATCTTTGCACAAGTTTTGCTTGCTCCTGCTACACCAACAATTTCCCCATTTTGTTTTGCAACCATAGCTAGGTCAGTCTGCCAGGGAAGATTTGCATCATAAATGATAGCCTCATTGAATCTTGTGACATCAAATTGATGAATCACTTCTTCTCGATTCATCCGTTCAAATGTAAAAAATCTGTGCCATTGGCTTTATTCTTTCAGTATCCGGAAGAAAATGCAGGGTGAGCCCTCTGATAAATGGCAAGGAGATCATGCTGTCCTTATCCCTGTTAAGGTCATCTACTGTGCAATTTAGGTCGATAGCAAGTTGTGATTGCACAATGAACAGCATCTCTTTTTGTGTCATGGTCATCGTTACGCATCCTTTCACTGCTTCGAAACACAGAGTACCTATTTTACCATTATAAAGTCATCAAAATGCCTATAACAATTACGAAATTCACGATATGTTCTTCTAGTAAACCGGTGGCAACTATCGAGATGTCTACACACGAGCTGAAGGGTAAGGAGGGAAAATGGACAGTCATATGATTTGGCGGATTTTAATTTGTAAGCGCTGTTATTTTGATTAAAGCAATGCTAATTATACTCCATTTAGAAAGGAAATGTGATGATGAAAAACTGGCTCAAGAAAGCAAGCGCCCTATTGCTGGCAATTTCGCTGCTGTTTGGCATGGTGACCGTGCCTGCGAACGCGGAAACCGCCTTGTTCACCATCGAGGGCGAAAACGCCCAGCTTAGCTCCGATCTTCAAGTCGCGACCTCGATCTATGGGACACCTAAACCGGGATATACCGGTAGCGGATTTGTTTGGATGCAAAACTCCGGCACGATCACCTTCACCGTGACTGTGCCTGCGACTGGCATGTATGCGATCTCCACACGCTATATGCAAGAGCTGAGCACTGACGGCAGAATGCAAAATTTAACGATTAACGGAGTTAACAAAGGGTCGTTTATGCTGCCCTACGCAACGGCGTGGTCGACTTTCAACTTTGGCTTTCAAAAGCTGAATCAAGGAACGAATACGATCCAGCTGAAGGCTGGTTGGGGCTTTGCCTATTTTGACTCCTTCACGGTGGATTACGCCGACCTTGATCCTTTAGTTGTACAGCCTGTCCTGACCGATGCGCAATCCACGTCGGAAACGCAGCTTTTAATGAATTATTTGACGCAAGTTTATGGGAATCATATCATCTCTGGCCAGCAGGAGATCTACGGAGGCGGCAATGATGGCAATTCGGAGTTAGAGTTTGATTGGATTCACAATTTAACTGGCAAATATCCGGCCATACGCGGCTTCGATTTTATGAACTATAACCCGCTGTACGGCTGGGAAGACGGAACGACGAATCGGATGATCGATTGGGTAAATAACCGCGGCGGCATCGCAACAGCCAGCTGGCATATCACTGTGCCTAAAAATTTCACCGCCTATCAGCTCGGCCAAGCCGTCGATTGGAAAGACGCGACCTACAAGCCGACGGACACCAATTTCAACACGGCCAACGCCGTGGTTCCTGGTACGAAGGAATACCAATATGTGCAATTGGCTATTGGGGATTTGGCGGAGCAGCTGCAGATTTTGCAAAATAACGGAGTGCCGGTTCTCTTCCGCCCCTTCCATGAAGCGGAGGGCAACGGCGGCTTGAACGGCGAAGGCGCTTGGTTCTGGTGGGCAAAGGCGGGCGCGGAGGTTTACAAGCAGCTGTGGGATATGCTCTATACCGAGCTTACGGAAACGTATGGCTTGCACAACTTGATTTGGACCTACAACAGCTACGTGTACAGCACCTCGCCTGCTTGGTATCCTGGCAATGATAAGGTAGATATGGTCGGCTATGATAAATACAATACGGTTTACAACCGCTACGACGGTTTATCCGGCGTTCCGAACGAGGATGCGATCACATCGACTTTCTATCAGCTTGTTGATTTGACCAACGGTACGAAGCTGGTCGCAATGACCGAAAACGATACCGTCCCAAGCTTACAAAATCTGACGGAGGAAAAATCGGGCTGGCTCTATTTCTTGCCTTGGTATGGCGAGCATCTTATGAGTTCCGCCTTTAACTTCCCGGCTACTCTGACAACGCTCTATCAGAGCGATTATGTCATTACGTTGGATGAGCTGCCTAATTTAAAGGTGAACAATCCAACCCAAAACGCGTCCATCACGCCGAAGAGCGCTTCGTTCGATAAAAAGACGGCTAACCAGTCGGACATTACGGTTACGATGACGTTAAACGGCAACACGCTTAGCGGCATCAAAAACGGCTCCACCTCCCTTGTTTCCGGCACGGACTACACGGTATCGGGCACGACGGTCAACATCAAGAAAAGCTACCTTACCGCGCAAGCGCTCGGCACAACGAATCTGACGTTTGACTTTAGCGCAGGCATCGATCCCTTACTTGCAGTATCAATTGTCGACACAACCGTCAATTTACCTGGTGCGCTCACAGTGTCGGGTACGGCAGGCAACGCGCAAACAACCCTGACTTGGACGGCTTCAACCAGCGCTACCTCGTACAAAATCGAGCGCGCAGCAGGAAGCGGCGCCTATACGGCATTAGCGTCAAGCTTGACCGGCCTGACCTATACGGACACGACGGCCGTTAACGGCACAGTGTACAACTACCGCGTCGTTGCCTCCAATTCAGCTGGCTCGACGACCTCCAACGTCGTCACGCTTACTCCCGCGGGAACGACAACGTCGACCGGCAGCTTCAAAATCCAAATGTACAGCGGCAATACAACCGCTTCGAGCAATACCATCGCTCCTCGCATCAAGATCGTGAATACAGGGACATCGACGCTGGATCTCTCGAAGGTCAAGCTGCGTTACTACTACACGATTGATGCGAACAAACCGCAAGCGTTCTGGTATGACTGGGCTAGCGCTGGCAGCAGCAATTTGACTGGCGCATTCGTAGCAATGACCACGCCTAAGACCGGCGCAGATACGTACTTTGAAATCGGCTTCACGAATGCCTCTGGCTCGCTAGCGCCGGGCGCATCGTCTGAAATCCAGCTTCGTATCGCTCGCACGGACTGGACCAACTATACGCAAACGGGCGATTATTCGTTCAGTCCGACTGGCTCCAGCTATGTAGATTGGACGAAAATGTCCGGTTACGCGAACAACACGCTCCAATGGGGCATTGAACCTTAAGAAGATACGCAACAAGGGTTGGATCGAGGTTATTCCCGCCCCAACCCTTGTCTCTTATCCCCTCTTCTTATAAGCTCTCATAGCAAACAAATACCCGATCAGCATAATTCCGAGACACCACGCAAGCGCGATCCATATGTCGTGGTTCAAGGGCTGGCCTGACAGTAAAGCACGAATTGATTCTACGATGGAAGTAACCGGTTGATTGTCGGCGAAAACGCGAACGACGGTCGGCATCGACTCGGTTGGCACAAAGGCGGAGCTGACAAATGGGAGAAAAATAAGAGGATACGAAAAGGCGCTTGCGCCGTCGACCGTTTTGGCGGACAGCCCGGCAATAGCTGCAATCCATGTCAATGCGAGTGTAAACAATGTGAGAATTCCAGCTACAGCAAGCCATGGCAGAACGCCTGCAGAAGAACGAAAGCCCATTATTAACGCTGCGAGGATGATGACGACAACAGATAGGGCATTGGAAATGAGGGAGGTCAGCACATGGCCCCAAAGCAAGGCGGAGCGTGAGATCGGCATTGTATGAAAACGTTCGAATATACCCCGCTGCACGTCGGTAAACAACCGGAAAGCCGTGTAGGAGATCCCGCTGGCAATCGCCATCAGCAGGATGCCTGGCAGCAGGTAATTGACATAGTTATCCGTTCCGGTTCGAATGGCGCCCCCTAATACATAAACGAACAGCAGCATCATCGCGATCGGCATGATCGTAACCGTTATAATGGTGTCCATACTTCGGAAAATGTGGCGCATCGAACGTCCGAGCATGACGCTGACATCGATAAAGAAATGTTTTTTGGTCGTTTCCATCTAGTTCATCTCCTTCTTGCCGATGATTGCGAGGAAAATATCCTCTAATGTCGGCTGTTTCTCAACATACTCCACTTTCGTGGACGGGAACATCTTCTTCAGCTCGGCAAGCGTGCCGCTCGCGATAATGCTGCCTTCATGCAAAATGGCGATTCGGTCAGCAAGCTGCTCAGCCTCCTCCAAATACTGCGTAGTAAGAAATACGGTCGTCCCGCCGTCAGCAAGCTCCTTCACGATCTTCCACACCTCGATGCGCGCCTCGGGATCAAGTCCGGTGGTCGGTTCATCCAGAAAAATAATCTGCGGCTTTCCCACCATGCTAAGCGCGATGTCGAGCCTGCGGCGCATCCCCCCGGAGTAAGTCGACACTCTGCGATCCGCAGCATCGGTCAGGCCAAAGCGCGTCAACATGTCGTCCGCGACCTGACGCGGGTTTTTAAGGTATCTCAGCTTGGCGATCATGATCAAATTTTCTCTGCCCGTCAAAATCTCATCAACTGCGGCAAATTGCCCGGTCAGGCTGATCGCCTGCCGTACATGATCGGGCTTTGCAGCCACATCGATGCCATTAACAGCTGCAGTTCCCCCATCTGGTCGGAGCAGCGTGGTCAAAATTTTGACGACCGTCGTTTTGCCCGCTCCATTAGAGCCAAGGAGAGCGAATATGCTCCCCTTCTCCACCTCAAAATCGACGCCCTTCAAAACTTGATGCTGTTTGTAGGCTTTTTGCAGCCCTTTGACTTGTATGGAATTGGTTTGCATAGTTTGCATGAGGTTCCCTCCCCTTAAACGACTGTAACCTTAGACAAATCGGCTTCCATGCCTTTGAGCAGCGCGTAGGTCAGCTTATCCATCGTTGCCCCTTCGAAGTTGACGGTTTTGATCATGCGATAGTACTTCTTGGTGAATGTAAACCCAGGCTGGAAGGATACGCTTTTAAACGTAGCGCCCTTGAACGAAACGCCGGTTAATGCCGCTTTCTCAAACTTAACGCCGATAAACGTCTGCCCGTCGAAGCATTGCCCGCTCAGATCGGAATATTTGAAGTCAACGCCGTCAAATAAGCAGCCTTCAAAACTTGTTTTTCTAAGATCAGTCAGCGTCAGCACGACGTCGGTCAGCTTCACGCCTTTGAATGCGGCTCCATCAAGCCCCGACTTGCTGAAATTGGTGCGTACAAGGATCGACTTATTGAAGCTTGCTTTGGTCAGGTCAAGCGCGGTGAAGCTGCAGTCCGTCAGATTAGCGCCGTCAAAATTAGCTTCGCGTACATCGCTTCCCTTAAACGAGCTGCCGGTCAGATCAGCGCCCGAAAAATCGGAACCATGCAGCGCACTGCCTTTGAATTGTCCTTTATGGGCGGTAACGCCTGCAAAATCGCTGTGCGTCAGGTTGCTTGCATTAAAGTTCGTCAGCACTTGCCGCTCCAGCGAGCGGGAGAGGTTGGCGACTTCGAGAATGGTTTGCTCGATGTCGCCGATGCTCTCAATCGTCAGCTTAAACGCTGTTTCATCGTCCTTTCCTTCTGCTTTGAGCTCACGGTACCGTTCTTGCAAATCGGAAAGCAGGTCTGCCTTCAGCTCAGTGACGCTTTTCACCCCATCGTATGGCGTAAACACGCTGTCCAAATAGCTCGTTAACTTCTTATTCATATCATCCATCTCCTTTATAATAAGTTTTCGAGTACACGCTTGGCGTACTCCCAATTGCTTACGTTACGAGCGTGTGTTTCTTTGCCCTTGGCGGTAATTCTAAAATACTTGCGCCTTCCGCCCTGCGATTCATCGCCCCAATACCACTCGATGTCACCGTCTGCTTCAAGCCGCCGGAAGCTGGAATACATCGTTGCTTCCTTCAGCTCATACTCGCCGCCCGAACGCTCGGCAATTAGCTTGACAATCTCGTAACCGTAACGATCAGCTTCAGACAATAGCCGCAATATCATCGTGTCCGTATGTCCGCGCAGCAGGTCGGATGTGATTTTGTTCTCGCTCATACCATCACCTCCACATCTGCATCATAAGACATATTACTGTGACTGTCAAGGTAGTTTTATCGTTATAATACTCTGGCTGAAATAAAGTGTGCATACCCGTTCGCCCAAAAAAACGGGGAACTCCGCAATCCGCACATCCCACGCCAATCGCTGCAACGCAAAAAAGGGCTGACCCTCAGCCATCGTGGCTTTTGGGTCCCCCTCTTTATCAGGTTTCCGATTCCATGATATGAAATTGACCTAAGCGCTGTGGGAAGTTGAGGCGCGCTCAAGACTTCGCGTTCGTGACCAAACCACAACAGGTATAAGCAACAACGCCAAACCTCCGCCTGCAAGCGACAGTGTTGCGTAGCTCGAATGGGCGACAACCATACCTGAAAGCGCCCCGCCAGACGCGCCAGCAAGGGCAATCAGCACATCTATCGTCCCTTGTGTTTTCGCTCTCGTAGTTGGATCAGTGGCATCTACAACAATGGCCGTTCCACTAATCAATCCGAAGTTCCAACCGATTCCGAGCAAGGATAGTGCAATAATAAGGACGAGCATGGAGTCTGGAGGCGCTGCGGCAGCCACTATGCCTGCAAGCAAAAGCACGCAGCCTGATGCGATTGACATAGCGATGCGTCCAACTTTATCCACTAGAACGCCGGTAATGATCGAAGGCAAATACATGGAGCCGATATGAATGCCAATAATTAATCCGACATCGCTTAGGCTATGGCCGTGATGTTTCATATGGACGGGCGTCATCGTCATGATGGCAATCATGACAATCTGGGTTAAGATCATGACCGATGCGCCTACGATTAAGCCACGGTTGCTTGTAATAACCTTTGTTTTGCCGTTATCTAAGACTCTGTTATGTTCCTTCGATTGCTGCGATTCAAACAGAGCCCTTGCGACAACATAAGGATCTGGCCTTAAGAGTAAAAAAATGACGAGTCCTGCAAGCAGGTAAGCCGCAGCCGCTAGAATAAATGGCCCAGCAAGCGCGGGTACGCCAATGAATAAAGCCCAGTCCCCTGTGAGATTAACCATACTCGGGCCTGCAACCGCACCTAATGTGGTTGACACCATCGCAATGCTGACAGCTCTTGCCCGCTGATTCGACTTGGCCAAGTCGGTGCCAGCGTAACGGGCCTGCAGATTTGTTGCCGATCCCGCCCCATAGACAAGCAGCGATATGAAAAGCAGCGGCACGCTAATATAAACCGCAGCCAGAATAACGCCAACTGCGCCAAGACCACCTGCAAGGAAGCCCGCTGCAAGTCCCATCCTACGACCAGAATGCCCGGAGAGCCGCCCAACTAACCACGCAGCAACCGCAGAACCAAGGGTGAACAGTGCTGCAGGCACGCCTGCAAAACTTTCTGATCCCAACATATCTTGCGCAAGAAGCGCCCCGACGGTTACCCCGGCAGCCAGACCGGCGCCCCCGAATATTTGGGATAACACTACGATAAACATCGTTCGCTTGTACAGCTTATTTTGCATGTCAGTCGAATGAACGTACCGGTCCATGTCTCGCTGAGATTCATTTGCCATTGCGTCAACCGCCTTTCTAATTGTGAGACTGATATTCCCGCCATTCTACGACGCCTTCTTCCATCCTGAAGGCTGTATATCCTTGCTGCTGCATGACAGCAACCGCTTCAGCCGAACTCACGCAATAAGGCCCGCGACAATAGGCAGCGATTTCAACATCTTTGGGAAGATTTCGAAGATAACGATCCAGATCCTCAAGCGGAACAGAAATCGCACCCGGAATATGGGCAGCTTCATATTCATCAGTTGGCCGCACATCCAACAAGATGATGCTTCCTGCCTCCATTTTGCTTAACACGTCACGCAAGGATAGGGTGTGTGTATCAGCAGACGCGCTCATAAACTCAGATTTAATCCGCATCACGTCACCGAGCTGCATCTCACTGATTCGCCATAAGGAAGTCAGGAAGCCTTCAATGTCCGGAGTCGCGAGCGAATAAAATACATAGGTTCCTTTCTTGCTAAATCTTACTAAATTAGCGTCTAGCAGCACCTGTAGATGCCTAGATACGTTAGCTACGCTCATTTCCGTATTCTGGGCCAGCTTCTCGACGGATTTAGGCCCTTGCGATAACAAATGCAGCAGCTCTAACCTTTTATCGCTGGACAAACATTTCCCGATTCGAGCGAACTGCCGGTATAAATCATCTTTGCAAGCACGAATAGGACGCGTGTATTCCATGAAGCTCATCCTTTCTCTATTATTCAATCAATTAATTGAATTATAGTTACGAACTCGCTTTCTCGTCAAGATTTCAGCTTCAACATGACGAATGGACCGAAGCGAACGGTTTTACGACTGCTAACACCGAAAGCGTCATTGGCTGGAGCAGCGACGGAAACTCCCTCAACCCCGGCTATAAAAACTTCTATAACGACGGCGTGCAGCACGAAGGAAGTTTCTTAAGCGGTTTGCGAGCAAGCCCATAGCGAAAACCGAAATCAGACGTTCAGACCGGTCAAGCGACTTTGTCTGAACGTCTTTCTCGACGGTTCGAATCGATGACCTAAACAGCAGAAAGCATCACAATCACGGTTGATCGGACGCAGTTCGCGTACCGAGCTACTCGGCATGTTCGTAAAGCGTTTCGTTCTCGATGTAATTAACCATTCTCCGCAACTCTTTGGCTTGCTCGCTGCTAATCTCCCCATTTTCGTGCATGCGTCGAATCTCCGAGCGTTCCACGTCCATCACCACGATCCGAAGCTCCTCCTTCTGCGTCTCTACGGAGGCGTTATATTGGCCTGGCCCTTTGAGCCGATCGACAAATCGCTTATAGTCGAAAATGACCGGATAGACAACCGCCGCATCGCCAAGTGCGTGCTTATTCGCTTCCAGATAGTTGAGCGCTGCTTGCGAGGACTTCAGGAGGAGTTCCCTGCCTGCCTGACGCTGTGCGATCCGACCTCGGCCTTTTCTGGATTCGCGGCGCCTGCGGCGAGAACGTTTCCTCTCACGCAAAACGCTTCGAACAAGGAAACTAAATTGCGATCTGGCATTGTGAGACAGTGACTCTTCGCGCAAATCGAAGGCATTCATGAGGAATTGGAATAGTTCTTCATCCACTTCTCCTTTTTGCAGCGCATTCTCCATATATTTTCGTTCTGCTTTTAACGCCATTAATCGAACCTCTCTTATTTTATGAACAAACACATAATCCTCTTTTCCTTTCGAGCTCAAGTCGACATTGGTCTGCTCAAACGTCTGCTTGAACTCGTCCAGCAATTGATAAGCAGCGGACTCATTCTCTTCGTTTATTTCCGAGCGCACCTTCTTCATCGCCGCAATCAGCAGCCTGCTCTTAGCAGCATTCATGTCCAAATAAGGAGATAGCTCACCGGTAGACGCTTCGCTTTTGCTTAACAAAGGAAGAAACAGGGTCGCAGCAAGCAAGGTGAACAAAATGACGCCTGCAGCTAAAAAGAGGATGAGAGAACGCTCAGGGAACGCGTCGCCATTCTCGAGCAGGAACGGGATGGATAACACCCCCGCCATCGTCAACGCCCCTCGAACGCCAGTGAAGCTAATCAAAAGTGTCATTTTTACGGTCGGTTTCGCGACTTCAGTCCCCCTCTTGAGCCGATGCTCAAAATAGGAAAACAAATAGGTCCAACCGAATCGGATCGCCAATATCGCAACCCCGATCGCCAATACATAGCCGACCGCAAGCGCATTATGAATGCTCGGACTTTCGACGGTGGAACGAACGGACGGTGGAATGATTAAACCGAGCAGCAGGAATACCGTTCCGTTTAAAATAAACGACACCGTGGACCATATATTTTCCGTTAAAACCTGTTCTTCCGCCTGCATCGGTTCCGCTTTCTCTCGGAGCAACGAATGAACGATTCCGCCTACTACCACTGCAATAACCCCGGAAGCGTGGAACATCTCCTCTGCAATGATGTAAATTAGAAAAGGCGTTAAGAGCTGAAGCAGCGAATGCAGCGTAACGTCGCTGATTCCTTTTTTACGCAGGCTATACCTGATCCACGTCATAAGCAAGCTGAGCACGAGCCCCAGAAGAGCGCCAGCTAAAAACATATATGTAAATTCGAATATGGCTTCGCGCAGCGAAAAATAGCCCGTGACCACTGCGGCTACCGCATAGTTAAAAGCGACAAGCCCCGATGCGTCGTTAATCAGCGATTCTCCTCGTACGAGATTCAATACGCTTTCCGGCAGATGAATACGTTTTGCAATACCGTTGACTGCTACAGGGTCTGTCGGCGACAAAATGGCTGCTAAGGCGAAAGCCGCAGCTATCGGAATGTCTGGGATCGTCCAATGAATGAACCACCCACCGCCGATAGTTGTGAGCAAAACGAGAACGATGGCGTTGCCGAAAATCGGAGCCCGCATTTTCCACAGCTCATCCCTCGGAAAATGCCTGCCATCGTTGTACAGAAGCGGCGCGATGAAGAGCAGCAGAAACCACTCGGTTTCGATCTCGAGATGGAATTCCTTATAGATGAGAGCTATGGCCACTCCAATCGCAATCTGCGTTAACGCGGTAGGCAAGAACGGCACATAGTGACTGATGATGTTCGAAATGACTAAGCATACGAGCAGCAATATAATGGTCATCAATATTTCCATTAGATGTTCCTCCTGATCCTTATCTCATGAAAGCGAACGTTCGTCGGAGGCATGCGGCAAACATGCTTATTATTCGGTCAATTGGGTTTGTTATACGGAAAAGTAAGGAACAAGAAAAAAGCCTGCGAGTTCCGCAGGCTTCACTCCATCGAACGGGCATCGGTCATACGCTGCGTTCAAACAGCTTTACAACTTCCTCGCGCGTTTTCGACATTTGCTTCATCATCGAAGCGATCAGTTCTTCTGTGAATCCAATCTTTACAGGCCCTCCGAAAAGGGACATATGCTCGGAGTAAGCTTGCACTGCATCTTCGATGGGGATTGGATTTACGAATGATATTGTAATAGTCGCAGGATCGATTTCAAGATAGTCAAGGCTGACTTTCCTGACGCACGCTTCGATGACTTCCACATTAATACCTTGGTTTGGATGCCATATTTCTAATGAACGAGGGTTTAAGCCATTCTCATTACGCGGCAGCTTCGGATAAGGCAGCTCATAAAGATCCTTGTCATCGATTGGAAGACTGCTTTTATTCAGCGTTACCGAAGCTCCAGCACGCCCTTCGCTGTCTCGGCATCCGTCACCAGCGTATCCACCCATCGACCGCGCAGCACAGCGCGAATCGCATCGACTTTCTCCGGACCATGGGCAATTGCGATGACGTTTTCAATACCCCGCAGCTCCTGCACTGACAGTCCGATCATCCGAGCTTCATCCGCGCATGCGAGTATCTTCCCTTCGCTATCCAGAAACGAAGTGCACATGTTCGCAACAGCGCCCATGGCCTTCATTTGGGCAATGCTCCGCTCCTGAAGATTGCCGGATCGGACGATCGCCGCCTCTTCAGACACCTGCCCGATGCCGACAATCGCGACCGTTGCGCTTCGTGCAAGCTGAAGCACCTCCGCAATTTCCGCTTCCGCCGCAATGACATCGCGTGCCTGCGCAGAGCCGACAATCGCTGGTGCGTTCAGCTGATAATAAGGCGATTTCAGCGCTTCGCCGAACAGCCGCGTATTCGTATTCGCATGCAGCCTTGCTCCTTCAGCGCCCCAGCCGCCTACCATGGGCACAAACCTTAAACCTTTTCGTGCAAAATAGTTCAGCTCTTCCCCTACCGCGCTCACGCCTGATCCAGCCATAATGCCAACGATGTCCTTGTCCTTCAGGACAGAATCCAGCAGCGCGGCGCTCGCTCTGCCCAGTTGAGACCGGATCGATTGCAAATTTGCTTCCCCCGTCGCTTGGATGACGACTGCATTTTTGATGCCGAAGGCTTCGACTAGCGCCCGTTCATACTCCTGCTCTTCGGAGAACGGATTTTTGATCGTTATTTGCACGATGCCTTCCGATTTCGCCGCGCTCAGCATACGGCTGATTTGGGGACGGGAAATGCCGAGCTTTTCGGAAATTTCGATTTGGCTTAGGCCGTCCAAATAATATAACATGCTCACTTTAACAAGTATTCGTGTTCGTTCGTCATTGATGTTCGACATAAAGGCTCCTTATTGAACAAATGTTCTTGGTTGAAATTTTGTTCAAGCGCGTGTATAGTGATGACAGAAACAAAGATTTCCAAGTTGAGTCGAGTCGAGCAAAGATGAGTTGAGCGGAGTTAGTTGAATATTGGAATGACCCTGCATTCATTATATTTCTGAGTCAGGATCTTTTCCATGCTTTAGTCTGCTCCATTCCTCTCCCACGGAGAGGAAACGTGTTGAACAGGAGTTTCCTTGCTCCTGTTGCTCATAGATCGGGCGATTTTACGAGCGCCCCTCTTTCTGCCGGCTCGTTCTCAATAAGCAGAAGGGAGACTGTCATGAATCAGACGATCGGGAAATTCGGAGAATATGGCGGAAGATTTGTACCCGAGACGCTCATGCATGCACTGAATGAACTGGAGAGCGCCTATTTGTATTACAGAAACGATCCTGATTTCAATCAGGAGGTAATGGAACTGCTGCATGAATATGCTGGAAGGCCTACCCCGCTTTACTATGCCGATAGATTAACCACACACTTGGGCGGCGCGAAAATTTACCTCAAGCGCGAAGACTTAAATCATACAGGCGCCCACAAAATCAACAACACAATCGGCCAAGCGATACTGGCCAAGCGAATGGGCAAGAAAAAAATTATTGCCGAAACTGGCGCTGGGCAGCACGGAGTAGCGACAGCAACCGTTGCCGCGCTGCTGGGCATGGAATGCAAGGTGTTCATGGGCGAGGAGGATATCAAGCGACAGCAGCTTAATGTCTCCCGCATGAAATTGCTAGGCGCTGAAGTTATTCCCGTGCTGTCTGGAGCCAGGACGCTGAAGGACGCCGGAAACGAAACGCTTCGTTATTGGGTCGCTCACGTTGAAGATACGTTCTTCCTCTTCGGAACGGCTGCTGGCCCGCATCCTTATCCTATGATGGTCAGAGATTTTCAGCGGGTTATCGGTGATGAGGTGCGCGAACAGATCATGGCCAAAGAAGGTCGGCTGCCGGATACTATCGTAGCGTGCGTTGGCGGCGGCAGCAATGCGATCGGCATTTTTTACCCGTTCCTGAACGATGCTGCTGTCCGCCTTGTCGGCGTTGAAGCCGGCGGCAGAGGCTTGCATACGAATGCGCATTCAGCCACGCTGTCCAAGGGCACGCCCGGCGTGTTTCAAGGCTCGATGAGCTATCTGCTGCAGGATGACTTCGGTCAGGTGCAGCCTGCGCATTCCATCTCGGCAGGGCTCGACTATCCCGGTGTCGGACCGGAGCATGCCTATCTGAAGGATACCGGCCAAGTTACGTATGTGTCGATTACCGACAGCGAAGCGATGGCTGCGCTTCATATGCTTAGCAGGACGGAAGGCATCATTCCTGCGCTGGAAAGCTCGCATGCACTGGCCCAGTGCGCGAAGGTTGCTCGCACCCTGCCCAACGATCATATCATGGTCGTGAACGTGTCTGGAAGAGGCGACAAAGATATGGATACCATCATGAATTATGCCGGAGGCGAATGCGATGAACGCGATTGACCAGACGATGAAGCAGCTCCGTACATCGAAGAGAGCCGCATTTATTCCATATTTAACTGTCGGCGATCCAAGCTTGACTGCTACACTCGACCTCCTGTTGGAATTGCAGAACGCAGGCGCCGATATGATTGAACTAGGTGTGCCCTACTCCGATCCGCTCGCTGACGGGCCTGTCATTCAGGAAGCCTCAATGCGGGCGCTGCGCAATCAGGTCAGCGTCATTGATGTCATCGGGTTGGCGAAGCTAGCCCGTCAAGCCGGCGTCCACATCCCACTCATCCTGTTCACCTACTATAATCCGATTCTGAAAGCAGGGCTGGGGCAAGTTTTCAAGCTTATGCATGAGAGCAGCATAGACGGCGTTATCGTGCCCGATCTCCCTATTGAGGAGAGCAGTCGAGTCCGTGCCCACTGCTCTGAATTCAGCATTCACTATATTCCGCTAGTTGCCCCGACTTCAAGAGAGCGTGTCAAGATGATCGCTGATAAAGCTTCCGGCTTCATATACTGCGTGTCATCGCTCGGCGTCACCGGTCAGCGGCAGCAGTTTCATCAAGATATCGAAGCGTTCCTGAGGGAAGTGAGAAAAGCCACTTCCCTGCCTATTGTCGTAGGCTTCGGCATTTCCAGTCCCGAGCAATACAGGACGTTCGCGAAGCTCGCAGACGGTGTTGTCGTAGGCAGCGCCATCGTTCAGCAAGTCGGAGCGAATCTCGCTCTGCTTGAAAATCCGGAGTCCTATTCCCGAGGAATTCATCATATAAAGGCATTTATTTCAACTCTGATTGGGAAGCAGACTACACCATTCTAGGAGGGATAGTTATGCTTGAGTTAAAGAAAGCCTACCAAGAGAAGAACATCGACTATTACACCGACGAGTATTACGAATATGTCAAAAGGCTGCAAGGCTATTCCGGCAAAGGCCGCAAGAAAGAAACCTACTACATGCTCGCAGAAAACTTCAGAGAGAAAGGCAAGGCGCTTTATGAATGCCTTGCTCTGGAAATCGTCCATCAGCTCCACTGCCAGTTGAAATGCGAATACTGCTACGTCGCGCTCGATACGAAAAGCGAGTCCATTAAGCCGATCCCGGCCGATGAAATCAAAGCGATCATTGATCAAGCGACAGAGGTCGAGCCGGTATCTGGCAAAACGCTGTTCGGTCAAATCGCCTTCATCGGCGGGGAGCCGACTCTCCACTCGAAGCTGCCAAGCCTTCTGGCGTATACGATCAGCAAAGGGCTGACGCCGATATTAATCACGAATGCGGTCAAGCTGGCAAAGATGGATTATGCGAGGCAAGTGTGCTTGCCCGGCATCGTTATCGTAACCCATCTCCCCTATCTGGATGAGGAAGGCGACAAGGAGCATGATCGAATTACTAGATTCCCAGGCTACTCCAAAACATTGGAGGAAGCGATTGCGAACATCGTTACAATCAAGAAAGAATGGAACGCGGTCGGCCAAGATTTCGAGTTCATCGGCGACTTTGTCATCAACAATCAGACGATCGACTATGCATTCGAGGTGCATAAATATTGCAGAGAGAACAGCATCACCCCCTTCTTTGAGCGGATGCGGGTTTCGGACGATCAACGGAACCTGCATCTGGTTCCGGACACGGATCAGCTGAAGGAGCTGCTGTTCAACATTTTTGACTACGACAGGCAACACTACCCCCACTTTGTCGTCTCCGACAATTCCACCTACGAAGAAGAGCTCATGAAGAAGATTGAATATCTGATCACACCGGCCTTCGCTAACCCTTGTACCATGACCCAGACCGGCCTTCATATCAAATACAACCAGAACGGATTCGGCGAGGCGATGTCCTGCGTCGGCCAATCGATTCCACATGGCAACATTTCACGAAACAGCTTGCAGGAAATTGTGAAAAACAAATTAGAGTCCCGCATATTTACGGAACAAGAGGAATTTATCTCAGGTCCATGCTCTTCATGCGAGCTTTACCACCTGGTTGGCTGCGAAGGCGGTTGCCGAGGCAATGCCAATAATGCGTTCAATTGCGGCCGCGCATCCGATCCGGACTGCATGTTCATACGGGAAGAATTTCGGTTAGATAAACTCGTCATGGCCCCTCCAACCTGCGATGATTGCCCTGTCCGCGAGACGGCGCCGTGCAGCAGCTACGTGCAAGCGAAGTATGAGAAATATTTTGCAGCCGCGCCACAAGACGCACAATTAAATTCGGAGGTGCTTTAATGAAAGAACGTATTCAATCTGTCGTCATTCTAGGCGGCGGCTCTGCGGGGTGGATGACGGCTTCCTACTTGTCCAAAGCATTCGGCGATCAGCTTCAAATCACGCTTATCGAAGCGGATACCATTCCGAAGATAGGCGTAGGCGAGGCTACGATTCCAAATCTCCAGCGTGTATTTTTTGATTTTCTAGGCTTGCGTGAAGAGGACTGGATGCCGCACTGCAATGCCTCCTTCAAGGCAGCGATCAAGTTCGTAAACTGGCGCAAGGCGCCTCAGGAAGGCGAGCCCGACAATTATTTCTATCATCTTTTTGGGCAGGTTCCGGATTGCGACAATGTGCCGCTCTCCCATTATTGGGCACGTCGCATGCTCGAAGATGGCGACCATGAAGAGATGGCTTATGCCTGTTACGATAAAGCGCCATTGCTTGATGCCAAGCTGTCTCCACGTATGCAGGACGGTACCCGGAAGATGAGCTACGCCTGGCATTTTGACGCTAATCTGGTTGCCGCCTTCCTGAGGAAGCTCGCAGTCGGCTGGGGCGTACGCCACGTCGTGGATGAGCTGGATAACGTGGAGCTGAAGCCTGATGGGTCGATTCAAGCGCTGACGATGCGTAAGGGCGGGCGCTACGAAGCAGATTTATTCGTCGATTGCTCCGGTTTCCGCGGACTGCTTATCAATCAAGCGCTGAAAGAGCCCTTCATCGATATGAGCGATTATCTCTTCTGCGACAGCGCTATAGCCTCCAACATTCCGCATGACGATGAGCGCTTTGGCGTGGAGCCCTTCACCTCCTCCATCGCGATGCGTCACGGATGGACATGGAAAATCCCGATGCTCGGTCGATTTGGTTCCGGCTATGTATACTCCAGCAAATTTGCATCCGAGGATGAGGCAACCGAGGATTTCATAAAGCTGTGGAACCTTGATCCGAATAAAGCCAAGCTTAACAAAATCCGCTTCCGTACCGGCCGCAACCGGCGTGCCTGGGTCAAAAACTGCGTTTCCATCGGATTGTCCTCCTGCTTCCTGGAGCCATTAGAATCGACTGGCCTTTACTTCATCTACGCAGCCATCTACCAGCTGGTCAAGCATTTCCCTGACAAAAGCTTCAATCCTACGCTCATTAACCGGTTTAATGAAGAGATCGAAGGCATGTTCGATGATTCCCGCGACTTCATTCAGTCACATTATTTGATCACTTCACGCGATGACACCGAGTTTTGGCGAGCAAACAAGCATGAACTCAAAATTTCCGATGCGCTGAAGCATAAGCTGGAAACCTATAAAGCAGGTCTTGTCGTCTGCCCGCCGCTAACGACAAACGAAAGCTCCTATTACAACAACTTCGAGATGGAATTCCGCAATTTTTGGACAAACAGTAACTACTACTGCATGTTTGCAGGCATGAATTGGCTGCCTGACCAAGCATTGCCGAAGCTGGCGTACAGGCCGGAGGCTGTCAAGAAAGCCAACGCTATGTTCGCGCAGCTGAAGAAGCAGACTGCCGAGCTTGGAACTTCCCTGCCTTCTACCTACGACTATTTGAAAATGCTGCATGGCGTTACGATCTAGTTGACATGCGAGGTTATTCATGAACCTTATGATTATCATTCAATTCGTCCCCGCTTTTATCATCATTATTGTGCTATGCAGATTGCTTGGACGGTTCATGCAAGTTATCGGACAGCCTAGAGTGATCGGCGAAATGATCGCCGGGGTTATGCTCGGCCCCTCCTTAATGGGTCATGCAAGCCCGCAGCTGTCAACGATGCTGTTCTCGGAAGAGGTGAAGCAGCTTCTGCAGGCTCTCAGCAGCGCAGGGCTCGGCATCTACATGTTTTTAGTTGGGCTGGAGATTGATCGGCAGCTAATGAACAAGAAAAATCTGTCCAAGTGCACACTGCTCTCGATCGTCGGCATCGTCCCCTCCTTCGTACTGGGCATTGCAGCAGGCGCGATGTATGTCAAAGACTTTGCGCCTGCCGGTATCCCTTCTTATATATTTATGCTGTACATGGCCGTTGCATTGTCCATTACCGCCTTTCCTGTGCTAGCCAGGATCATGCAAGAACGGCAGATGCATACGACTCCGATTGGCACCTTGACGCTATTTTCCGCATCGATCGAAGACGTCGTTGCATGGGTACTCGTAACCATCGTCATCGCGCTAGCGCACTCGGCAAGCGTAGCTTCCAGCCTGATCGGTATCGTTGGCTGCGGCCTATACATCCTCTTCATGCTCACGCTGTTTCGAAGCTGGATGTCACGGCTTGGCCAGCGAGTTGTCCGGCTGCAAAGGCTGTCATTACTGCAGCTTGCCTTAATCATTGGCGCCGTATTACTATCGATGGAAGCGACTGATTTTCTGGGCGTACATGCCGTGTTTGGCGGATTCATGGCCGGCATCATGATGCCGCAGCACCGGCTGTTCAAGCAACTTGTGCTGGCACGGCTGAAAACATTCATTTCCGTCATTCTGCTTCCGTTATTTTTCGCCTACATTGGACTCAACACCGATCTCCGCCTCGTCTTCGATAGTCAGATGGCAGCGCCGCTGCTGGTTATTCTCACCTTTGCTATTGTAGGAAAGCTCGGCGGCTGTTCCATTGCGATGAGAAGCATGGGCTATACGTGGCGCGACTCTTCCGTTTTTGGCATTCTGATGAACGCGCGAGGCTCTATGCTGCTCATTCTGTCCAACATCGGCTTTACCTCGGGGATCATCTCTGAAACGCTATTCTCGATACTGGTCCTCGTGGCAGTCGTCACAACCTTATTGACTGTCCCGCTGCTCACGCTGGTGAGCGCGAAAGAGCAGAAGCAGCAGCACGCTTCTGAAGTCTCCTACAATTGAACGAATAGCAAACAAAGCCGCGACATTTGTCGCGGCTTTACACTTTAATTGAACGATTTGCTGGAACGCATCCCGTCATGACTTCGAATATCCCTTCGAGCCGTTCCCGGTCGGAACAAAGCGATGATCATGATAGAACAACGTCATGTGTTCACGAAGAGGCTCACCTCGCAGCAAATGCTCTCTTACAAGCCGCTTGCCGCTTTCCGGCGTCATTCCTTGGTACCAGATCCCTTCCGGATAAACGGTTACGACGCATGCGTCCTCGCAGCGCCCGTTGCACTTCGTTCTTGTCGTATGAATATAGTTATCAGCCTTGTGCAGTTTGATCTCCTCTCGTATCGCTAGCGTAACTTCATCACCAAGCTGGCGCATGCAGCTGCCGCCATTACAAATCAATACATGATGCCTGGTTGCCGATAGATCCCACGTGGTCATTGTCCTTCCCCCTATCGTGCATGCCCGGCTGATGCCGAAACAGACGGTTGAAGCTGGTGCATAAGCTGTTTAAATTCCTGCAGGCTGCGAGGCGGAGCATCTCCGTTTTGCAAATACTGCGGAAGCGATTGCCAAACCTCGAGCAGAAGCGGCAGCTCCAGCCCAAGCGTGAGTAACTGATCCTTACGTTCGAAAACTTCCGCGGGCGTGCCTTCCAACACACACTGTCCCCGATCCATAACGAGCATCCAATCTGCCCAGGCATAGGCCAAATTCATATCATGCGTAGCCATCACGACGGTAACGCCATTCGCATGAATGCGATCCAACGCTTCGATTAGCTTCTGCTCGGAGATCCGGTCCAAATATGCGGTCGGCTCATCTAACAGGAGCAGCTCCGGCTCAAGCGCCATTACGCCTGCGAGGGCAACGCGTTTTTTTTGCCCCAAACTCAGGTGATGAATCGGCGTGTCTGCCAATGGCGTCAGATTCAACGTTTCCAGCATGCTCAGAGTCCGCTTCCGGATGTCATCCTCTTGCATGCCAGCATTGCGAAGGCCATACGATATATCTTCATAGGGTGTAGTCAAAATCAATTGATGCTCCGGGTCCTGAAACACGAGCCCGATATGCTGCCGAAGCGCCTTCAGGTCCTTGGGACGATACGCAATGGGAGAATCGTTCCAAAGGACCGCGCCGCGCTCCGGCTTGTGAATACCTACGGCTTGGAGGAATAAGGTCGATTTGCCGGAACCGTTATGACCGCAGATCGCCGTCTTTTTCCCCGTTGGAAGGTGCATATTCAGCCCCCGAAGCGCCTCATGCTCGCTGCCTGGATAGCTAAAGCTTACATCCCGCGCCTCCAGTATTGCATTCATTTGATTCCCCTCCATTGATTCCATACTTCAACAACGGCTAAGATGACAAAACCGATGTAGCCCTCCCACTTATACCGAGCGGGCATCGGCATGGCCTCATACGGTGGCATCAGGATGTCATTCGTGAACCCTCTTGCGATTAATCCGTTCGAAACCCCTTTGTACCTTTGCATGGTTTTGTCGAAAAGTCTAACGATCAGCATCGCCATGTCTTTTATTTTGCTGCGAAAGCTTGAATGCCCGCCACGCGCCAATTGAGCCGCATACATCCGTGAAGCCGTGTCCATGAGCAAAAACAGAAAACGATACATTATCAGCATCAGCTCGAGCACTAAAGCAGGCATCCGCAGCTTCTTGAACACTTGAAACAGCTCCGTAATCGGGAGAGTTAACGTCACGAAGGTAAGGCAAGACAAACAGGCCGCCACCCGAACGAATAAATGAACGGCCATAAGGACGTTAGCGTCACTAAGCTTGATAGCCCAATGAAAGGCAGTGAATAGTACAACGCCTGAAGTCAAGGAATCAGAGCTTAACGGTTCAATCTCGAGGACGAGCGCTGGAAAACTAGCCGCATAAAACAGACAGGGCACTGCAAGCAATAAAACATACTGCTTTACAGGAATTCGAGCATAAATGACGATCCACACGAACATCCAGCCCATGATGGCGAGCTGGATGATAGGATGAGATAAATAAGAAAGCGCGAATAATGCAGCGGCAAACATAAATTTCCACAGGGGAGCGATATTTCTAAGCTTGTTTTTGTAGGAAAGCGAATCGATGCGCTTAATCATTGCGATTGTTTTTCGATGATTTGCCCTTGAACCATCCGATCGCATAGCCGATAAACCCCGCGCCTAGAGCGGCTTGCAGAGCAAATAACATGCTTTCCGTTTCAGAAGGAAGCTTAAACAGAGAGGAAGCCCACGGTTGATAGTCCGGTTTTATCGCCGAAATGGCCTGCTCCGCCGCATTGTCTGCCCCGCCAAAATCGCCATTCACAAAGAGCAGCGGGATAATCGCCAATAGAATAACGGCAACTAGCAGCAATAGATTTTTCATTCGAAGGGTCACGATAGATTCGCTCCTTTCATTCTGCGCTGCAGAACGGACAGCTCATCTGAGCTATTGGCTTGCAGCCAGTTCCAGATCAATACAGTTAGTAGGCCTTCACTGATGGCAAGCGGAATTTGTGTAAGTGCAAAAATGCCGCCGAACTTGGCAAACGAAGCAATAACTCCCCCGCTCTCTGCTGGAAACGCTAATGCCAATTGCAATGACGTAATGACATAGGTGGACAAATCTGCGAGGGCCGCAGCTGTGAAAATAGCCAGCTTTTGCTTTCCGGTTCCCTTCATGATCCCTTTATAAACGGCATAGCCGACAATCGGACCTGCCACCGCCATTGAAAACGCGTTAGCGCCTAACGTCGTCAAGCCGCCATGCGCCAGCAGTACTGCTTGGAACAACAGCACGATGGAGCCGAGCACGCTCATAGGAAGCGGACCGAACATTACTGCTCCAAGACCGGTTCCCGTTGGATGCGAGCTGCTCCCTGTGACAGACGGAATCTTGAGCGCCGATAGGACGAAGGTGAAAGCGCCCGCTAGTCCGAGCATAATTTTCAGCTCCGGCGTTTCCTTCGTAATCTTGATTAAAGAGCGAAGCCCCAGCACGAAGAACGGGACAAAAACAATCCACCAGAACAGCGCCCAGCCCCAGGGCAGAAACCCCTCCATAATGTGCATCGCATAAGCGGTCTGCGGCTCATTCACCGATAAATACAACGTAAACCCGAGCACCAATAAGACGCTGCTTATTGCCCCTTTGCGTTTCATTTCGTTACCTCCAAACATTTTTCATAAAAAAAGCGGCCAAATCCATATAAGCGGAAGAGGGCGCTTTAACGGCCTTCACTACTTCTCTAACCCTATAATTTCGTACAGCTTGTCTATATCCAGATGATTGCGAACATGCGCTGCCAGCCGATCGAAAGCTTCGTCTTGGCGGGCACTGAACGGGAGGATGACACGGATAGGCTCCAAACCTTTCGCGGTGCGGACTGAATCCAACCATTGTCGACGGAAGGCATCCGCATGGAAAATGCCATGCACATACGTTCCCCATACGCGGCCATCCTCCGATATCGCGCCGTCCTCCCGATTGCCGAGCGAGAATAAAGACTGAACCGGCTCCAGCTTCTTCGTCTGCCCCATATGAATCTCATAGCCTGACACGGGAGTACCGATGAACGCATTCCAATCATGATGCTTGCTAACAACAGTGCCAATTACGCGTTCCGTCCGTTTCTCTTCATAGAAAGTCGTCTCCAACGGGAGATAGCCGAGACCGACCGCTTCTCCGCATTCCGATTCCACCTGCAGCGGATCGTTCAGCTTACGGCCAAGCATCTGGTAACCGCCGCAAATGCCGACGAGCGTACAGCCGCTTATGACCAATCGGTCAATCGCCTCGGCCAAACCGCTTTCGCGCAGAAAGCTCAGGTCGTCCAACGTGTTTTTCGATCCCGGCAATATCATAATGTCGGGCTGCTGCAATTGATCGGCGCCCTCCACATAACGAAGCGCAACGTCGGGCTCGGCGGACAGCGGATCAAAATCGGTGAAGTTAGAGATACGCGGAAGCCTGATTACCGCCACATCCAACTCCTTGCCCTCAGCATCGGCTCCGGTGTCGTCTGAGCGTTGCGAACGTTCCAGCACAACCGAATCCTCCGCTTCGATATCGAGCCTTGGCAAATGCGGAATGACCCCAAGCACTGGAATGCCCGTGCGCTCCTCCAGCCAATCGAGGCCGGGCTGAAGCAAACTGATATCGCCGCGGAATTTGTTGATCACGAACCCTTTGACGCGCTGCCGTTCATGCTCCTCCAGCAGCTCTAGCGTACCTACAATAGCCGCGAATACACCGCCTTTGTCGATATCGGCAACTAGAAGCACAGGTGCGTCAGCCCAACCAGCCATGCGCATATTGACGATATCCCGGCTTTTGAGATTAATTTCGGCTGGACTTCCCGCCCCTTCTAACGCGACGACATCGTATTGCGCACGAAGCCGCTCGAGCGCAGCGACCACAATGTCGGCAGCCAGAGGCAAATACTCCTCTCGGTATCTAGTGGCGCTCATCTCCTGATGCGGCTTGCCGTGTACGACGATCTGCGCCGTCATGTCCCGGGTCGGCTTGATTAAGATCGGATTCATGTCGGTTGTTGCGGCAATGCCGCAAGCTTCCGCCTGCACCCCTTGCGCGCGGCCAATCTCTTTTCCGTCCAGCGTAACATAGGAATTGAGCGCCATATTTTGCGATTTATAAGGCGCAACCTTCCACCCGTCTTGGCGTAAAATGCGGCACAACGCTGTCGTCAGCACGCTTTTCCCTACGTCGGAGGACGTTCCTTGTACCATAACCGTCTTCGCCCGCTGCAAGCCTGTCCCTCCTTCTTCATCCTTCTACTGTCATAGGCAGGACGATTCTTCTTGCGTCACGGCTGCTAGAGCCAAGTAGTCTTATCCAGATAAGAGGTTCTCGCCGTCGGGGGCGTTTCCGCCGCCGGATAGCCAACGAATACGGTGCCTATAATTTTCTTATTGTCTGGCGAGCCGATAAACTGATGCAAGCGTTGATCCCGAACGAGTCCGACGCCGCGCGTGCGCCAGACGAAGCCAAGCCCCATCTCCTGAGCAGCAAGCCACATCGAATGAATCGCGCAGGCTGCGGCATATTCGTTATCTTCGGATGACGCTTCATCGCCTGGCACGATGTCCGCGGTAACGACAATCATCAGCGTCGTCGTTTCAAGCACGGCTAGCGATTCTTTCACCAGATTCGGTTTGGTCGGGAAACGCTCCTGCAAATATTCCGCGGCCATTTGCTCGTATCGCGTCTTGGCTTGTCCGCGAATGACGTAAAAGTGCCACGGCTCTCGCAAACGGTCGTTTGGCGCCCAAGTCGCCGCTTCCAGCATTTTGGCCAACTGGCATTCGTCCACTTCACGAGCATCGTAGCTGCGAATTGCCCGACGGTGTTTTAAGGCATCTATAATTGACATATGCACGCATCCATTCTATTTTCACAAGTACGCTGCCAGCTAAAATTCAAGGCCAAGCACTGCCGGCACGCCTTCGTTATAGTAATGCTTGATTGGCTGAATCTCGGAGACCAGATCCGCTTTCTCGATAATTTCCGGCTTCGCCCCGCGGCCCGTCAACACGAGATGCAGATGGGCCGGCCTTTGTTCGAGCAGTTCAACGACTTCTTGCAGCGGAAGGACGTCGGCTATCGGAAACCGCTCGATGCCGAGCGCGTTGTTAATTTCATCGAGAACGATAACGTCCCAGTCGCCATTCATCGCTTCTTCCTTCGCCATCGTCCAAGCCATATGCAGCGCATCGCGATGCTCCTCCGGCGTCTTAGTCCATGTAAAGCCGACGCCGAGCTGGCGAATCTCGATCCCGATGCGGCTGAGCGCCAGCTGTTCGCCATAGGTACGCTGCGGCGATTTGATAAATTGCAGGATCAGCACTTTATAGCCGCGGCCTGCTGCGCGTACGGCAAGCCCGATAGACGCTGTTGTTTTGCCCTTCCCGTCTCCGGTATACACGAGCGTAAATCCTCTGCGCGATGCTCGCCGATCAGTCGATGCCATTGGACACCCTCCTCTGCAGGCGATATGCCGCACATTGTGCAATGAATCGGCGAGCCGCACCTACATTCGATGCGAAATGGACATGCGTATACCCCGCCGTAAGTGAAGGCAAGCCGTAGCCGTCCTTTCCTTGCCCGCGCAATCCTTTGGTCTCATAGGCGTAGGGGTAATGCTCATCGTCCGGGATCAGCGTCGAGTAATGAAACTCATGCCCGCGAATCGTCTCCCCTTCAGCTAGCAGCAAGCTGTCGCGCAGCCCTTTCACCTCTCGGTAACCGAGCGCTGCAAGCTTCGTCTGCATCTGGACCTCTGCAGGAATCAAACCTACCATCTCGTGCTTGCTGCCGGAGCGGTCCGTGATGAAACGGGACAAATACATATACCCGCCGCATTCGGCAAATACGGGCAACCCGTCCTCGGCTCTTGCCTTCAGGTCGCGACCTACATGGCTAGCAGCCGCAAGCCGGGAAGCGAACTCCTCCGGAAAGCCGCCTCCAATGTATACGCCATCGGCTTCTTCCGGTACAGCCTCTCCAGCCAGCGGGCTGAACAAGCGAATGTGCGCGCCGATCTGCTCCAGCAGCTCGAGATTTTCCGGGTAGTAGAAATTAAATGCCGCGTCTTTGGCAACGGCAATAATCGGCTGTGTGCCCGTCAGGCTCACACATTTGTCAGCCGCTTCCGAAAACAACCGTTCAACCGGCCACACAAGCTCCGGCGCATGTTCAGCAAGCGCAAGCACGGCATCCAGATCAACGCCTTGTTCGATGAGATCAGCGGCGCGATGGAACAACGGCTCCAGCTCGCCGCGCTCGATGGCAGGCACCAAGCCGAGATGCCGCTCCGGCACCTGCAGCTCGTCGTCGCGCCCCAGCCAGCCCAGCACTGGAATGCCGCACACTTGCTCAATGGCTGCTTTAACGAGCTTATAATGACCCGCGCTGCCGCATTTGTTGACGATAACGCCGGCAATTCGTCCGCTTCCGGCTAACTGCTGGAAGCCGAGCACGATGGCCGCGGCGCTGCGCGCCATGCTTTGCGCATTTACGACGAGCAGTACCGGGCATTGCAGCAGAGAAGCAATCTCCGCTGTCGAGCCCGTGTCCGACAACGGATCCTTTCCGTCGAACATGCCCATAACGCCTTCAATAACCGATACATCAGCCCCCGCCGAGCCGCGCAAAAAAATTTCCTTCATCGTATCGTGCGACAGCATCCAAGTGTCGAGATTGCGTGACTGCCGACCTGTAACTGCCGTATGGTAGGACGGGTCAATATAATCCGGACCGCATTTGAAGCCCTGAACCTCTAGTCCCCGACGCTTCAGCGCAGCCATCAGCCCGATCGTAATCGTCGTCTTCCCTGCGCCGCTGCCAGTCCCAGCGATGACCAAACGGGCTCTGCGTTCGCCCCTCATCGCACTGCCTCCGAACATGCGGCAGCTGTTTGCGGGAAGCGCACGCGAGCAATCGAGATCGTTACGTTGCCGCTCTTTTTCTTCTCCAGCAGCCATTCCGATGCGCCGCTTGCGCGTAAAGCCGCGGGCTCACATACGCCGTAAGCGCCTGTAAACTTAAACACTGTGTCAGACGGGTTCGCAAGTGGAACCTCGTTAAGCTCTTCAGGCGTATACGCCTCCAACCGCCACCCATATTTGCGGCAGATGTCCAGCAGCCCTTGTTCATCTTTCTTGATATCGATCGTCGCGATGCATCGGACACTTCGCAGCGAAAGCCGCATGTCGGCAAGCGTATCGATTATGACGCTTTCGATCTCGTCTGCCGATGTTCCTCGATTGCATCCCATGCCGATTACCAGCGACTTGGGGCGGTATAATACGCCGTTACGCAGCAGAACGGCTTCTTCCTCATGAGACAGCAGCCTGTCGGAAACGACCAGCGCAGCATCGAATGGCACATGCATTGCTTCCTGCGCATTCGCATAGACGCGGATGTGATCGGGCAGCGGCTTCTTCTCGTATGTCCACCAATTCGTCTCGCCAGTTTCTTGGACGACGACGACTCGCTCCTCGTTGACGACCGAAGCGCTGACCGGCGTCGCTTTGTCGAAGCTTTCGATGACCCAGCCAAAGCTGCGCCCGAATAGATCGACAGGGATCGTTTGCTGCACATCCGAAGCTGTCGTGATCACCGGCCGAGCGCCGAGTGCGGCAGCCACCTCACGGGTTAATTCATTCGCGCCGCCCAAATGGCCGGACAGCACGCTGATTACGTGCTCGCCCCGGTCATCGATGACGATAACGGCAGGATCCTTCTTCTTATCTTCCAGAATCGGCGCAATCATGCGAACGACTGCACCTAGCGAAATAATGATTATAAGGCCGTTATACTTCTTGAACAGATCCGGCAAAATGAGCTTTACCGAGCCTTCGAACATCTCGTAGCCCTTCACCGCTTCGTCACCGCGAGCGAATTTGCTCATATAGTACAGGTCGGTACCGGGAAAACGTTCGACAAGATCACGCGCCATCTCCACGCCATGCTTCGTGATCGCAACAGCGGCAAAAGGATTACTCACTTGCCGCCACTCCTTTCCGGTAGCCGTGCGTGAACGTTTTGTCATACAGCTTGGAGCGATGCTCATCGCGATCGACCAGCGAAGGATCGAGCGCCTTGCCAGCTAAAATCATCGCGTGCATGCGGATGCCCGCCTGACGCAAATCTTCCGCCAAATTACGCAGCGTCGAGCGCAAAATTTTCTGATCCGGCCAAGTTGCACGCTGTACGACTGCCACTGGCGTATCCTCATCCCAGCCAGCCTCAATAAACTCCCGTACAACCTTCTTAGCCAGCGTAGCGCTTAAATAGAGCGCAACGGTGCAATGGTGGGATGCGAGGTCACGCAGCTTTTCCCGCTCAGGGACAGGCGTCCGCCCTTCCGCGCGCGTGAGAATGACCGTCTGCGTCAAATCCGGCACCGTCAGCTCAGCGCCGAGCACCGCCGCAGCCGCGAACACGGAGCTGACGCCCGGAACAATCTCATAGGCGATGCCTTCCTGCTTTAGCAGCACCATTTGCTCCAAGATCGCACCGTACATCGACGGATCTCCCGTATGAATGCGCGCGACCGATTTGCCTGCGCGTACCGCAGAAGCCATCAGCTGAACCATCTGCTCAAGGTCCATGCCTGAGCTTTGCAGCACCGTCGCATGATTGCCCGCACGGGCAATCAACTCTTCATTTACAAGCGAATCGGTGTAAAGCACAACATCGGCTTGCTGCAAAATACGCTGACCTTTAACCGTAATTAAATCTGGGTCTCCCGGGCCTGCGCCAACGATATAGACTTGCGGGTTGAGCGTCATTTTCTCACCACCATCAACGTTAAATATTCCAGCTCCTGCCCTTTGAGCTCGCGAATGTTGCGCCAGACCAGCTCCTGAGGGGAAGTGACCTTCGTCACGACAGAAGCTTTATCGATCAGGTGGAGCTCCTCCAAAATGTCGATCATCATATCCAAAACCTTCGCTACTTTTATAAATACGATCGCGTCATGCTCGACGATCGCGCGTTTCATTTCATCACGATCGCCGGTCGCAGGCACGATCGCCACTTGATCATCGCCGTCGGCAAGCGGAACATTCAGCCTTGCAGCCGCGCCAAGTACGGATGAGATGCCAGGCACCGAACGAATTGGCACCTCTGGATGGAGCTTCTGCATGAGCCGCGCCATATGAATAAATGTGCTGTACAGGTTCGGATCGCCCTCGGTTACAAAAGCGATATCTCGACCGGCCTGCAAATGCTGCCAGATCAGCTCGGTTGTTTTATTCCACTCCCGATCCAGCGTCGCCTGATCCTTGGTCATCGGAAAGACGAGCCCCAGCATGTCCTTCTCCGCCGTATTCACATACAGCTCAACGATCTCAAGCGCATAGGACTTGGCGCCCATCCGTTTTCTCGGGTATGCGATTACCGGACATTCTTTCAGCAATCGAAACGCCTTGACCGTTATGAGCTCCGGATCTCCCGGTCCAACGCCTACTCCGTACAGCGTCCCTATTTTTACAGCGGTAGTCGTCATGCTTCCTTCTCCCCTTGCTTCTGTGCTGCTCCGTTCCCGCGGCTTCCGGTGATGACATAAATCGGGTTGAGTCCTTCAAAACGAGTCATGTCCAAAATCGGTTTGCTCCGCGAAATCTGAACGAGCGCAATATTCGTATCAAAGCCACCCTCGCGCAGCGCCGATTGCGCCGCCGCGAGCGTTTCGATCGTTGCTGCATTCACGACAATGCGTCCGCCTTCCTTAAGGCGCTCGCAGCAGATGCGGATGAGCTCGCGCAGCTCGCCGCCGCTGCCGCCGATGAACACTGCGTCCGGATCAGGCAAACGATCCAACCCATCGGGCGCTTTCGCGTGGATGGCCGTAAGGTCTGCTCTAAACTTGCGGCTGTTGCTGTGGATGTTCACAAGGTCGCCTTCATTTTTCTCAAGCGCGAACACTTGCCCAAGCGGCGCCAGCCTTGCACTTTCGACCGCGACTGAACCGGAGCCCGCGCCGATATCCCAAACGATGCTGTCCGGCTTCAGCTTAAGCTCGGCCAAGCTCAGCACGCGCACTTCCTTTTTCGTAATGAGTCCTTTATCCGGTTTCCGCTGATCGAACTCAAGATCTTCAAAGCCGATGCCATGCCGCGAAGGCGGCGCATCCAGCCTCCGCCTCAGTACGACAACATTTAGCGGAGCAAACGTGGCTTCCGCCATATCCGACAGCGTCCACCACCCATACCGCTCATCTTCGCCGCCGAGATTTTCCGCAACGAACGCATCGTATTCGTCCATGCCGAACGAGAGCAAGTAGGCCGCAACGGCTGCCGGACTATTCGTCTCGTCGGTCAACAAGGCTACCTTTGCTTTGCCGTCTATGCGCTGCGCCAGTCCTTTAATCGGCCTTCCATGCACGCTCTCAAGCACCGCATCCTGCCAGCTGTCGCCCATTCTGGCAAAGGCAAGCTGCAACGAGCTTAAATGCGGGTGAATGCATACGGCATCTGACCCTGCCTTCTTGGCAATAAAGCCCGCGATCCCATAAAACAGCGGGTCTCCGGAAGCCAGCACCGTAACCGGGGACTGCTCCCGCAGGCTCAGCAGCCGCTCAACGGTTTGCACGAATCCGCCTTTCAGTACGATGCGCTCGTTTCCGATCCCCGGAAACATGGCCAAATGGCGCTCGCCGCCAACCAGCACGCCAGCTTGTTCAATCTGCTGCAGGCTTGCTTCGCTTAACCCCCGTGGGCCGTCATCGCCAATGCCTATAATATGAATGCGTTTATCCAACTACTTCCGCCCTCCCCAGCACTTCGCCCTTCATCGTGACGAGTACGGTTTCTACCGCGATGCCGCCGCCGATATGCATCAAAGCGTGTCGGCAAGCGGATTCGCATAGTCGATTAAAAAACTCATTGATTCCCGCCTCCGCTGCAAGGTCCCCGGCTTGCGAAGCGGTATTGGCTTCCATAATCGACTGCTGCAATTCAGCGTTTGCACCCGCATCAGCGGCTACCTTAGCCAAAAACGCAAAATCGACAGGCGCGCTCTTCGAATGGACCATCATGACGCCCTGCGCCACCTTCGAAAACTTGCCCATCATGCCGACGAGGCTGACTTTCCCCATGCCCAGCCGCTTGGCGTGCTGCAGCGAGAATCCAACAAAATCGCCCATCTGGATGAACGCTTCCTCGCTTAGCTCTGGATTCATCTTGATAGCGTACTTTTCGCTGCTGCCTCCCGTCGTCAGCACGACCTGCTTGCAGCCGGACGCCTTCGCCACCTGCAGCGCTTGAATGACGCTGGCCTTGTAGGCCGCGGTCGAGAATGGCACAACAACGCCGCGCGTCCCGAGAATCGAGATACCGCCAAGAATGCCGAGGCGTGCATTCAACGTTTTTTTGGCGATTTCCTCACCGTCCGGTACGGAAATAACAATTCTAACGCCGCGTTCCGGCGCGATGCCGAACTCGCTTAGCACTTCCTCGGCGGCACGCGTCAGCATTCTTCGCGGCACCGGATTGATCGCGGCTTCGCCAACGGGTACCGGGAGCCCCGGTTTGGTGACTCGGCCGACGCCGACGCCTCCATCCAGCTCGATGCCGCCGCCTTCTTTCCAGCAGACAGTGGCGATAATTTTCGCTTTATGCGTCGCATCCGGATCGTCGCCTGCGTCTTTTATTGTCGCGACCTGCGCCATATCCCTCGTATATTCGCCCTCGATCAGCTCGAACGCATGGGCAAAGCCTGCCGGCAGCCATACCTCCGCAGCGTGAACCGATTGCTGGGTGATCAGCATCGTGAGCGCGCCTTTGGCAGCCGCAGTTGCGCATGCGCCGGTCGTAAAGCCATGCCTCATCGGTTGTTCGGATTTGTTTTCCTCCTGCTGCCGCTCGCTCACGGCGATCCCCCCTTCTATGCGCCCGCCTCGCCTATGCGCGTTTATCCGCCATGATCGATATTGCGTTAAGCGCAGCAACAACGATCGTGCTTCCGCCTTTGCGCCCGATATTTGTAATGTATGGAATATCAAGCTTAAGCAGCTCGTCCTTCGATTCCGCCGCCGATACGAAGCCGACAGGCATGCCGATAATCAGGCTCGGCTTGGCGAGACCTTCCTTCACAAGGCGAATTAGCTCCAGCAATGCCGTGGGAGCGTTGCCGATTGCATAAATGCCGCCCTCTGCTTCGCGCAGCGCCTTGCGCATCGATATGATCGCACGCGTCGTATTCAGCCGCTTCGCTTCCTCCACTACATCGGGATCGGATATATATACGTTGACGTCGCCGCCATATTTGTAGATGCGCTCTTTGCTAATGCCTACCTGCACCATCTGCACATCCGCGATGACCTTCTCCCCCCGGCGAATCGCGGCAATTCCGGACTCAATCGCATCCGGGTGGAACACAAGGCTGCGCCCGAGTTCAAAATCGGCAGAAGCGTGAATGACTCGCTGCACGACAGGATACTGGTCCTCCGTGAATGAATGCTCGCCTAGCTCCTCTGTAATCATCTCAAAGCTCTTTTCTTCAATTTCCTGCGGCTGTATCGTAAGCGGCTTAAATTCCGTTTTGAAATCCATTCAAAATCCCTCCCAATAATCAAGCCAAAATCGTCTTCACTTGCTCCAAAATGCCTTCGAATTCCGTGAATACGGTACCGAACGCCAGCTCAGGCCGCGAGATCAGGATGACGTCGATGCCCATGCTGAGCGCGGTTTGCACCTTCTCGTCGACGGCTCCCGTCGAGCCGCTTTCCTTCGTCACCATAATGGTCGTGCCGTACTGCCTGTAGAGCGCTTCATTCATCTCACGGGAAAAAGGCCCCTGCATCGCGATGATGTTTTTTTGCTCGACGCCGAGCTCCTCGCATTTTTCCATGTTATCGCGCCTTGGCAGCATGCGAGCGACGAGCCGAATGCTCGGATCGTTAGCCAAATGCCGAGCGAATATATGCAGCGTCTTGCTACCGGTCGTCAGCATGACGGAGCCTTGGCGGCGCTTCGCTTCCAGCGCGGCCTCTTCATAGCCGGGGACGACCGTTAGCCCAGGGTGGTTGTCATAGACGAGCGAAGCTCGCTCGAAGCGAATATAAGGAATGCCCGCGCGCTTCGCCGCTTGCATGGCATTGCGATGCGCTTCCTCGGCGAACGGATGGCTGGCATCGATAACGGCGGCATACCCTTCGTTCGTAAACCGCTCGACCATCTCATCTTCGGTCAACCGGCCCACGCGAACCTCAAGCCCTTCATCCGTGAGGCTCTTCGCCGCGCTCTCCGTAACGACCGATGTCAGCAGCTTGCAGCCGCTCTGCCGAATACGCACGGCCAGCTCCCTCGCATCGCTAGTCCCGCAAAGCATGAAGATCATTGCGGCTCCTCCTTATGCTCGTGAGAATGGCCGTGTTCATGCGAATGCTCATGGTCGTGATGGTGATCATGTGAATGGTCGTGGTCATGGTGATGGTCATCATGGTCGTGTGCATGTTCGTGATCATGATCGTGATCGTGGTGATGGTGATGCTCCATATGAGCAGCCGCCTCCATGCGATATTTGCACAAATCGCAATTCATAGCTGCGCGTCCTTCGAATGCCTCCGCTACCCGGTCCAGCAATAGCTCCGCAAGCTCAGGATGAAACCCGAAATAGTCGGCCAGCACGATATTGCGGTCCGGATGCTGCTCTGCGAATTCCGCAACCATCTGCTCAATGCGCTTGATCAAAATGCCCGTGAACAGGAAGTACGGCAATACGTATACCGTTTTGGCGCCAAGCTGCAAGCATCGCTCCAGCCCTTCCTCAAAGGAAGGCTCAGTTACGCCGATAAAACAGCTTTCCGTCCATTTCACCGGCACCTGTTCCCAGAAGAGGCGAGCCATTTTATAAAAATCGCTGTTCGCATCCACGTCGCTGCTCCCGCGTCCCAGTAGCAGCACCGCTGTGTCCTGATCCCGCTCTCCGCCATATTTTTCTGTTGGGTAACCCGACTCTGCCAATCGGGATTTTAATATATTAATAACCTTCTGATGAACGCCAATCGGACGCCCGTACGCGAATTGGACATGCGGGTACCTCTTTTTCGCATGGTCAATCGCATCGGGAATATGAATCTTCGCATGTCCTGCTGCAAACAAAATGATCGGAACAAGCACAACTCGGCTCGCTCCTTGCGCAACGCATTTTGCAATGCCTTGATCGATCGACGGCTTCGCAAATTCCAAGAAGCACGTTTCAATGAGGAAGCCCGGCGCTTGCGCCCTGACTAGATCAGCAAATCGAAGCAGCTCCTCGTTTCCTTCCGGATCACGGCTGCCGTGACCAACAAGCAATATCGTTTCCATTCCAATCCTCCTCAATCTCCGCAAGCCGCGTCTACTTCAACAGGCGCATGATGGTCCTGATAGGCGAAGCCTGCAACTCGGCCAACCCGTTTGAAAAATTTATGAAACCGTTCGTTCGGATGTCCTTTTTCCGTATACTCCTTAAAAATACGTTCCATCACCGGCACGATATCGGCAGCGGAGATGCCCTCTGCCACCGGCTGCGCAGCATGGGCGTTGCGGCCAATCGTTTTGCCTCCGAGGAACAAATCGTACGCGCCTCTGCGGAACACGATGCCGATATCCTCCAGCACGGCGCCGTAACAAGCCATGCCGCAGCCGTTGATCCCGACCTTCAACTCTTTAGGCGTTTTAAGCCCGCCGATGGCCAGGTTCAGCTGCTCCGCAATCGGGATCGCTTCGTCCTTCTCCAGATTGCAAAAATCGCATGCCTTTACTTGCGCGACATCGCCGATAGGGAACACGAGCAGGTTTTCCGCCTTCAATCGCGACACAATGCTGGACGGGTCCTCCGTCTCCACGCGAATGATGATTTGATGATGCGGCGTATATTCGATCTCGCCCGATTCGCCGACCAGCTCGGCGATCTGCATCATTTGCTGGGCGCTGAATTTTTTGTTCGCGATACCTGGGGCAACGCCTAGCTCAAGAATAGACAAGGTTGTCCGCGCAGGGCTCGGCGACTGGGCCGCTGCTGTCATCCGCCCGCCAGCGACAATTCCCTTCGCTGTGAGCAGCTCAAGCGCTTCCAAGGCGAGCGACACCGGATGATGGGCTGGCTCTGTCTTGGTCTCAGGCGTAGCCGATTCTTCCTCTTCGCTCTCCCAATCTTCTTCTCGCGCGTTGAGCGACCACGGCTCCGCCTCTGTACGCAGGCGTTCGTGTGGCCGTAAAGCTTGCTCGACCGTATCGAGCGTATATTTACGCTTGTATCCGCGCGGCGTTATGATAAGTCCCTCATAGAAAAATGTCGTAGAGTTGCCGATGATGACCGTCGTGAGCATTCCGATATCATGCTCCAGCATCGCGCCGAGTGTCGTCACAATTACTTGCTCCCGGTCACGATAGGCGCTTTTCACTAAACCTACCGGCGTGTCGGGAGACCGATGCGCTAGCAAAATCCGCTGCGTCTCCACAATCTGTCTCGTACGCCGGCCGCTCCGCGGATTGTACAATGCGATAATAAAATCCGCCGCCGCCGCTGCTTCCACTCGTTTTGCAATCTGCTCCCACGGTGTTAAATGGTCGCTTAGGCTAATCGTGCAAGCATCGTGCATGACAGGCGCCCCAAGAAGCGAAGCGCATGAGTTAATCGCGGATATGCCCGGAATAACCTCAACCTCGACGCCCGTCGCCGGATTCCAATTTTTCTCGATCAGCACCTCGTAAACGAGGCCGGCCATGCCGTATACGCCGGAGTCACCGCTTGAGATAACGGCAACCTTTTTCCCCATTTCAGCCTGACGAATCGCTTCCTGTGCACGGCTGACTTCTTCGGTCATGCCCGTCCGGACAATTTCTTGATCGGTCAATAGTCCGCGAATGAGATCCACATAGGTGTTGTAGCCGATAATGACTTCACTTTCTTCGATCGCCTGCCGCGCACGTTCGGTGATATGCTCGAATGCTCCGGGACCGAATCCGATGATGAGCAGCTTGCCATTGTTGCTTGCCATGTTGCTCCTCCTTTTTCTGAGAAACTAATCTATTGGCGCGATAATCCCCTTGACACACAAAAAAAAGCATCCCCATTGGAGGAGATGCCCGCGATTAGAGTATGGTTAGGAAGCAATCAAGCAATGAGCACTGTCGGGAACAAGTTCGATCGACAAGTCTATCGCCTGCATGTTGCTATCTAAACACCTCCCTATTGCGCGTAGGTTCCAGTGGTGTGATAGAACAGGCAGGTCTCCTGACTTGCGGATCGTAGCTAGTGCCCAAGGCCTTCCCGTTTCTCGTTAAGAAACAGTGGCAGTTGTGCAGCTCCCCGCTTACAGTGGCGCGACCGTACCGGATTTTCACCGGTTTCCCTATTATGCCGAATCTTCATCCGACACCCGTTCTCGTCATATAGTTGTTTCATAAATTTATTAGAATATAGCATGCGAACGATAACTCCGTCCACTCCAAATTCCATTGTAGATCTATCTGCTAGCCTTCTACCTTTCACTGCATAACATTCCGTCCGCTAGAAAAAATCCGATTGATCATGCTCCGGTTAAAGGCAAACGCTATGCACGCGATCCGCAAGCATCCGTAGCACTAGCGGATCAATCGGAGCTAGATTCGATTTGTCGTATCGAACAGCCGATCCGAAATGAACTTCCTTTACGCCAGTTTCCTGAATGAAGTCGGTGATGCTTTCTGCCGCAAGTCCGTGGCCTGCCAAAATCGTCAACGGACTTGCGTCGACTGCTGCAACAAGCCGCGCCATCTCCCGCACCGATTGAATCGCCGGACGTGGCCCAGCGGAAGTCAATACACGTGTGATTTGCGGATATCGCTTCAGTGTCTCCAGCCCCGCGTGCTGATCAGCCAGCTCATCGAACGCACGGTGGAACGTTACTTGCAAACCGCGTGTTAGCGGCAGCAGCCGCTGAAGCACTATCTCGTCAATATTCCCCTCCGGCGTTAAAGCGCCTAATACAACACCTGCCGCGCCAGCTTTTGCAATTGCCTCGATTTCCAATGCCATCGTTTCGATATCGTGATCGTCATACACGAATGAACGGCTATGAGGTCGCACCATTACAAAAACCGGAATATGAACCTTTCGAACCACTTGCTCAACTAGTCCGATCCCAGGCGTTAACCCGCCTTCCGTAATGGCTGTTATCAGTTCAAGACGGTCAACTCCACTCGCCTCCGCCGTTAAGGCATCGTCCATGCAGGTTGCAATAACTTCTAGTATCATTTGTACGCCTCCAAGCGGCTTCGAGTATATAGGAATGTTTAAACGACTGCCCATCGGTTTATGCTGATCGCATATCGAATACAGCGGAAACCGGTTGTATAGTAGGAGAAACGATGATGAATGTCAATAACGACTTGTTAGTGAAAAAAGCTTATGCAAGCCCAAAGCTTCGGCAAATGATGGTGAACAGCGGAACGATGTTCCTGTACTGCGATTACGCAGGCTTTGCCTCGCAAAACGTTTATGGTGCAGCATGCTGCATGGTCTACAATCGAACGGTACGAATAACGGCTAAAAAGCTATTGCTTGAACAGGACTTTGGTTCGAGTTACGGCGAGATGATGGCCATCGTACATAGTCTGGAATTACTAAAGGATGCTTGCCTCGTACATCAACCCCGTATCGCCGTTATTTTTACAGATTACAGTCGTATCTCAAACATGTTGGTACAAGACCGTTTCTCGCAAATTCAAACGGAGCAAGGCAGAGATGAATTGCTAGCGGCTCTATCGAATGCCAACCGTCTTTTCCCTAATGTTGACGTTCAAATCAAGTATATTAGCAATCAAAAGAAAAACAACTATTTGCATCAAATCGCTCACAGTGCAGCCAGAAAAGCCGCTTTTACTTAATCAAACAGTAGATGCAGCAGGCAACGCAGCCATTCTGCCGCACCAGCGACTGCCAGCAGCAAAAACCGTCCCCGGCGATGGACGCCAGAGACGGTTTCTTCTAACGATCAATGCAAAAATCGCTTGTTGCGTTATGGCGAAGGGTTAAAATTTTGCAGCCCAAAGCCATATGGGTAAAGCGGATTTCCATAGTTAGTCGGTACCGGCTGATTATTGTTAATCAAGTTGCGGATTTCCGTGCGCTGCGCTTCAGTGGCGCCAATGTCGTATGGCAAATCCCATTTCTCCAGCTGATTGTTGACGTTGTCCGTGCCGATCTGGTCGACCGAGCGCGGAAGCTGGAATGGCAGCTGCCCCTTCGGCAAATAATCGCCGAACAGCAATTGTGCGGTCGCAAGGCCGCCGCCGTTGCCTGGACGGTAAAGCGCGACAATCGCGGAGCACTTATTCACGATGTTCGTCAATACATATGGCCTCGGCATAACGATGGCGCACACGACCGGTATATTCCGGTTGTAGAATTTGTCGATTTCCGCGATTTGATCCGCCGGAATGACCGGTGATTTATCCGCCCACTCCGTGCCGTGCGTGTAGCTCTTCTCACCGATGACGACGACGGCAGCTTTCGCCGAAGCGGCATCGTTCAATACGACGTTGACGCCCGTTCCTGCACGGTCCTTAATGCCTTGGTAATACGATTTGGCCGCTGGGTTGTCATGGTAGATCGACTGCCAGATAACGTTGGCGATGTTATCGGATGCCATGTCGTCGCTCGTTGCGCGAGGGCCCGCAACGACGATCGTTTCGCCATTATTAGGCTTGAGCGGGAGAACGCCGTTGTTTTTCAGCAGCGTCAGCGATTGGCGCGCCGCCTCGTTCACGATGTTGTTGCTTTCCGTGCTGTGCCAGATCGTCGTCGGGTAGTCCGGATCGCCGTAAGGATTCTCGAACATGCCGAGCCTGAACTTCAAATCCAGTACGCGGCGTGCCGCTTCATTCAGCCGCGTCCAGCCGACAGTGTTGATAAGCGTGTTGAAATCGGTGCCGGAAGCAACTGCTCCTCCCATGACATCGGCGCCGGCGTTCATGCTTTTCACCGAAATGTCGGTTGCCGCCGCAAGCCAGTCTGTCATGACGATGCCGTTAAAGCCGACAACGTTGCGCAAGTAGTCGAGCGTTGGCTTGCTGGAGCCAGCCCCTTCGCCGCTTGGATCAAGGAATGGCGCGCCGCCATAGCCCGGCATGACAGACGCTGGGTTCGCATCCATCGCCGCATACCACGGCTTCATGTGCCACTTGATCGTTGCACTGTCATAGACGATGGATTGCTCGCCGCCTGCGCCTTGGCTCGGCCAGTGCTTCACGGTAATCATCATCGATTTAGGGTTAACCTCTGGACCGCCTTGCATGCCGGCAATGATTGCCCGCAGCATTGCAGCGGAGAAGTCGGCGTTCTCGCCCGTTCCTTCCTGGAAGCGCGGGTACAGCACCTTCGTATCGACTTCTGCGATTGGGGACAGCGTGCCGGTGAAGCCCCATGCCTTCTGTTCACGACGCTGCAAGTCGCCTACTTGCCAGATCAGATTCAGATTGCGCGTAGCCGATAAGCCAAGCTCGGTCGGATAGATCGTTTTCCAGCCATGGACTTTGTCGCCGGTGAAACCGATCGGCACGCCAAGACGGGACTCCGCCGACATTTTCTTCTGCGCATCCGTGATGAAGCCAGTCACGCCATACGAGAAGACGAAACCAGCCTGCAGGTTCAATCCGTCGAGCGATTCCTGCGAGAAGAACAGCTGGTTGATCTTCTCATCGTTCGTCATCCGCGACATTAAGTCGTTGATTCGCGCATCGATCGGGTTATGCCAATCCTCATAAGGCTCAATCGTGCCGTTCTTGTTCAAGTCCCTGCTTCCGTTAATCAGGTTTACCCCGTCCGCCACTTGCTCCATATATGGAAGATAAACGCTGAATTGACCGATATTCGATTGGCTGCGATTGCCGCTCGCATCGACAGCAACGACGTACCACTTGTAGGTCCAGCGGTCGACAAGCGAAGGCGCGTTGAACGTCGTGCCCGTCGTTTCGCCTACCTTCGTATAGCGATCGAGCAAGTTACCCGAAGCGTTCCAATCATAATCGTTCCGCGTCACATTCACGTATACTTCGTATTTTGCTGTGCCTGCTTTTGCTTCCCAGGTCAATGCAGGCGTTCTCGTGGTGGTCACCATTTGGCCGTTAACTGGCGACAGCACTTTGAATGCGGCAATGGAATACACAGCCGTGGCCGCAGCCGAGTCCGTCATGTCTGTTTTGATTGCAATCGCGCGAATCGTCTTGTTCGTCGTAATGTTGATCGGTCCCGTATAGGTTGGGGATGCCGCTGTCGGCACCGATCCGTCCGTCGTATACTTGATCGTCGCGCCTGCGGTTGTCGTGGCGATCGCCACATTCTGCGGCGTCGTATACGCGCCTGGAGCAGGCGTGAACGTCGGCGTTGCCACCTTTGGCGGCAGCGGCGTCGTTTGACCATATACCTCGAACTCCCACAGCGAGTAGCCGTAAGGCGTGTTGCGCGTCGTCCCATACATCCGTACGTACCGCGCCGTAACAGGGGTGATCGTCAGGTTTTCGACGCCGCCTGCGCTAAACGCCTGCGTAAACGCATCGGTCCAGGTCGTGCCATTCGTGGACACCTGAATTTTGTATGTCTTCGCGCTTGCGGTTTCCCAATTCAGCTTCACGCCGGTCACGGTGTTATTCGCGCCCAAATCGACCGAGATCCACTGCGGGTCGCTGAACTCCGATTCCCAGCGCGTGCCCGCATTGCCGTCGAAAGCTGCGGCTGCCGTACTGCCGATCTGCGCGGACGATGCTGTCGCCGTTTTGTTCAATGCTAGATTGAGCGCCGACGGCTGCCGATCGATGATTTCGACTGCAATGGCCGAATTCGCATGCACCGTAAAGGTCAGCGGGTTGCCTTTTACTGTATTTCCATTTGCATCGGTCGTCCGGAAAGCGACGTCCTTTTGTTCAACCATGTAGTTAACGCCGATCGTCACCGACGTGCCGACTGGATACTTCGCCGACAGATTGATCGTCGTATTTTGCGCTTTGAGCGTTGTCGTCTGGTTGGAATCAGCCGGGGACAATCCCATCTCCAAATATTGGGCATACGGCCCAGTAATCGGAATCGTCACATCGCTCGGCTGAACTTGCGGTTGACTGTACACTTCGAACTCCCAAAGCGAATAGCCATAACCGGTATTGCGTACCGTGCCATACATGCGCACATAACGGGCCGAAACTGGCGCGAACGAAATCGTCTCGATGGCGCCTGCTCCATTCGTCTGCGTATAGACGTCCGTCCAACTGGTCGCATTCGCCGACACTTGGATTTTGTAAGACTTGGCGCTTGCAGTTTCCCAATTCAGCTTCACGCCGGCAACCGTCGTGGAGGCGCCTAAGTCAACATAAATCCATTGCGGGTCTGCAAACTCGGATTCCCAGCGCGTACCCGCGTTTCCATCGACAGCGGCAGTAGCTGCGCCGCCTGTAAGTGCCGTGGAAGCGATTGCAGGTTTATTGAGCGCTAAATTCGCATTGCTGGTCGTGCCAATTGTATAATTAGCCGTCGACACAGCCGAATCGGTCATGCCCGATTTCGTTGCGATCGCTTTAATCGTCTTGGTCGAGGCAACGTTGATCGCACCTGTGTAGGTTTGCGATGCTGCCGTCGGCGTCGAGCCGTCCGTCGTGTATTTGATCGTCGCACCAGCTGTTGCAGTTGCGATGGTCACGTTCTGCGCCGAGGCATATGTCCCCGCAGCCGGCGTAAACGTCGGCGCCGCAACCTGCTGCGCAGCTCCGGACGACGCGATATTGAACCAGTTCAAATTCCAGCCATTCGTTACTGCATAAACGCGCAGCGTCTGCGTGCCTGCGGACAAATTCACCGATGCGGAGACGGTTTGCCATGCTTGCCAGCCGCCCGTGTTCGGAACCGTAACCGTCGCTAGCGTAGTTGCGCCGCTTTTAAGCTGCAGCTGCGTGCCCGCATAAGGACTTGCTACACGAAAATCAACGGTATACGTCCCGGCGTTCTGCACGCTTACCGTATAGTCCATCCAATCGCCGATGTCCGTATACGCGACGTCCAATCCGCCCTCCGAGCATGTTTCCGTCTGGATGCCGTTCATCGCCGAGTAGCTTTCCGCTTCGATTTTGCCTGGATCCCCAGGCGCGGCGATAGCCGGTGAAGCCGGCGGCAGAAGACTTAAGGTTAGAGCCAATACAAGCAAGATATAAACGATTCTGTTGCGCAGCATTACTGATCCTCCCATTTCATTGTTATTTGGTTGAGGACGCGCCGTCGCCGACGAATAAGTTATGATCGGCAACGGCACGTTTGCTTGCAACTACCTGATACTGCCTAGCGACGGAATGTCCGTCAGCTTCCGAAACGGAACTTTTCGTTTGCGCCAATTGCAGTCGCGCTAGCTGTCAACGGGTTCGCTCCGTTTGCGGTAACATATTTGCCGTTAGCATCGCTGCGAAGTGATATCGTGCCATCGGCGTTGTTAATTCGCTGGAACGTCTCGGATGGGCCTATCGCGCTTTGATTTGCTGTAATCTGCCCGTTGCCGCCTGCTCCCGCGCTTGCGTATTTGTAGTTCATAAGCGCCAGCAGCGCGACTTTGCCGCTGCCCGCATCAATCAGCTCGAATTTTTCCCATGTGCTGGCCGTTTGGCGGCTAGCCGTTAGCAGGCTGTTATTGTAATTATCTGCGCTCACGTACAGCCCGTTTGCCCCTTGAATAGAGACGATGTTCCGGACGGGATGCGGCGGATACACGCCGCCTTCGCGCTGATAAACACGGACGTAGTCGACCGTGTATTTTTGCGGGAATACGGTCGATGCATCCGGCGATCCTGGCCATGCGCCGCCTACGGCTAGGTTCAGCAGCAGGAAGAAGTTATGGTCGAACGGCCACGTTCGTCCCGCTAAATCTTCAATGGTGCGCGTTTGATACAATTGGCCGTCGAAATACCAGCGGATGACGTTCGGCTCCCATTCGATCGCATAGGTGTGGAACGCATTGCTGAAGCCTGCCGGATACGTGTAGGACGTGCCGAGGCTCGTGCCTCCGCTGTAGCCCGGACCGTGAATCGTGCCGTACACGTTCGTTGGCGTGTGGCCGACGAACTCCATGATGTCGATCTCGCCGCTGTTCGGCCAGCCGGCCGTCGGGAGGTCGTCGCCAAGCATCCAAAATGCAGGCCAAATGCCTTGGCCCTGCGGCAGCTTCGCCTTCATTTCGAACTTGCCGTACTTGAAGCTGTATTTGTTCTGCGTTTTGATTCTCCCGGACGTATAATTCTGGTTGCCGTAGGATTCTTGCAGCGCCTTGATCACGAGGAACCTGTTGTTCGCATCCGCAGGGTCCTGCTCCAGATACACGTTGTTCGTCCGGTCGGTGTAATATTGCAGCTCGCCATTGCCGAAGCCGCCTCCGCCCGTTTCATACGTCCACTTGGACGTATCGACGCCCGTGCCTGCTGCGCCATTGAACTCATCGTTCCAAACAAGCTTCCAAGCGCCCGGCTGCTGCTGACCCGTCGAAATTGTGTACGTACCCGTCGTTACAACCGAGTCCGTCATGCCCGACTTGATTGCGATGGCTTTGATAGTCGTCGAAGACGCCACATTAATCGGTCCAGTGTAGGCCGGCGAAGCCAACGTTGGTGTCGAGCCGTCGGTCGTATACCGAATGGTCGCGCCAGGCGTTGCGGATACGAGCGTTACGCTCTGCGCCGACGAATATGTGCCGGGCGACGGTGTAAACGTCGGTGCGGAAACCTGCTGTACAGGCGTACTATTGCCGTACACCTCGAAGTCCCACAGCGAAAAGCCGTATGCCGTCGCGCGCTGCGTGCCGTATATGCGAACATATCGGGCGGATGCAGCCGTAAACGTCACGTCGTCAATGCCGCCGTCGCCTGTCGCCGTCGAATAAACATTCGACCACGCCGCGGCGTCGTTCGACAATTGAATTTGATAAGCCTTGCCATAGGCTGCTTCCCAATTCAGCTTCACCCGGTTGACTGTCGTAACCGAGCCAAGATCGACATAAATCCACTGCGGATCGGCAAATAGCGATGACCACCGCGTGCCGCTGTTGCCGTCCACTGCGCCTGCGGCTGCCATAGCCCCTTCAGCGGATGAAGCGAATGCAGATTTATTCAAAGCCAAATTCCCATTTGCAGGCGGAATCGTACCGTCCGATGTTAAGCTAAGCCAATTCAAATTCCAGCCGTTCGTGACGGCATACACGCGCAGCGTCTGAGCGCCTGCAGGGAGCGTAACCGAAGCCGTTACGGTCTGCCACGTTTGATAGCCGCCCGTATTCGGAACCGTTACGGTTGCGAGTGTCGTCGAACCGCTGCGAAGCTGCAGCTGGGTAGCAGCGTATGGGCTCGCCACTCGGAAATCGACGTTGTACGTCCCCGCACTCTGGACGTTCACCGCATAATCCATCCAATCGCCAGCATCGATGTACGACACGTTCAAGCCGCCTTCTGTACTCGCCTCCGTCTGGATGCCGCTCATCGCCGAATAGCTCTCCGCCTCGATTTTGCCGGGATCGCCCGGCGCCCCCATCACTGGGGATATCGGGAGCAGTAGGCTGAGGACAAGCGAGAAGCTAAGAATGGAGGAAATGATTTTCTTACGAATCATCGTTATGCCTCCTTCGATTATTGGTTCGTTTGGTATTACCAGCCGACCGTTACGATTAGGGCGAGAGGGTCGTTGCGCTCCAAATAAGCGGCTTGGTTGTACACGTCGTCATAACAGAAGCCGTAGGATAAACCGTCAATGCTGTGATCATGCCAGAACTTCGAATAGTAGTTGCTAGGCGTAATTTTGTAGTACTGGCTCGTATCCGTCCATTGCGCCGGATTCGGGTAAACGCCGCGATTCAGCGCAGCGCACAGCTGAGGATCGGCAGCAGCACCGATGCCGAGCAAGATCTCCTGCGTCGTCGGTTTCGGTCCAGTTCCCGTCCACACTTGATTCACATAGTTATCGAAATAATTGGCGTAAGGACCGCCTGCTTTAAATCCGCCCTTCGCTGGAGCCAGAATGCGATAAGGCGCTTGCACGAGCGTTTTGAATTCAGCTGGCACTTCGTTCAGATAGGCGGCGAACAAGTTTGCGCGCGTTTCCGTTTCACCGACTGTACGATCATATCCATCCTTCGTAATGAGGCGGTGCGTAATCGGGAAGCCGAATGCGTCGACGCGGGTCGTATTCCCGTGGTAGCCGCCAGCATCGAGCGTAAATTCAATAAAGTCCCAATAGAGGTCGTTATTTGGGTCGGTCGGATTGTTCACGTCAGGCCCAGCATAGCCGTCATTGTATACTTTGATGTACATTGGCGAGCCGACGCTGAGGAACATGCGCCCGGACGATATCGCAGGCGTGGAGACGATCGGAACATCGCTCAGCTTGTGATAAATGTTCGCGTAGTTCTGTCCGTTTTTCGTCAAATGGCCCGGAGCATCGTTCAGCGCCGTCGATGTCGGCACCAGATTGCCGTTCGCATCGAGATAGCTCAGCTTGTTATTCGCATCCAGACCAAGGACTGCCCAGTAGATCTGATTGTCCGCATAATTGCCTCTAGTTCCGTTCTTGATTTGGAAATCCATCGCGCCGCCGCCCTTGGAGATTTTATAGGCAGCGCTAGCAAGATCAGAGTCGGCCATGCCTGACTTGATCGCGATCGCCTTCACCGAGGTTGTCGTTGCGACTGTAATCGGTCCGGTGTAGGTTAGCGATGCTGCCGTCGGCGTCGTGCCGTCGGTCGTATACTTAATAACTGCACCAGCCGTTGCAGTCGCAAGCGTCACGTTCTGTGCGGTCGCGTAGGTGCCGCCTCCTACAGGAGAGAACGTAGGCGTTGCTGCCTTCGGTGTCGGCGCGCCGACCGTAAACTGAAGCCAGTTCAGATTGAAGCCGCCTGCCGCAGCATAAACCGTCAACGTCTGACTGCCCGCAGCCAGATTGACGCCCGTCGCGATCGTAACGGTCGACCATGTCTGCCAGCCGCCTGTGTTAGAAACCGTTGCCGATCCGAGCACCGTCGCACCGTTTCGCAGCTGGATTTGTCCGCCTGCATTTGGACTTGCCACGCGGAACTGGACCGTATACGCGCCTGCTGTGGCAACGCTTACGTTATAGCTCATCGAATCGCCGGTTTCGATCCAGCCGACGTTTAGTCCGCCCTCCGACGATTGCTCGGTTGCGACTCCGAACATTGCATCGTAACTTTCCGCTTCGATTTTGCCCGGTACCGCTTTCCCGCCGGTTGCGGTTTGAATCGTATAAGAGGCTGCTGCAACCGTCGAATCCGTCATGCCCGCCTTCGTCGCGATCGCCTTGATCGTCAGCGAAGACGACACATTAATCGGCGCAGCGTATGTCGGGGAAGCTGCCGTCGGCGTTGACCCGTCCGTTGTGTACTTAATCGTTGCGCCTGCCGTTGCCGATGCAAGCGTGACATTTTGCGCCGCGTTATACGTTCCGCCCGCCGGTGTGAATGTCGGAGCCGCCACCTGCTGCACTGGCGTTGCCGATGTAATGTTGATCCAGTTCAAGTTCCAGCCGTTCGAAGCGGCATAAACGCGCAGCGTTTGGCTGCCGGCCGTCAAATTAACGGTCGTCGAAACGGTCTGCCAATTTTGCCAGCCGCCCGTGTTCGGATTCGTGACCGTCGCTAGCGTCGTTGCGCCTTTAAGCAGCTGCAGCTGCGTATTCGCATACGGGCTGGACACTCGAAAATCGACGGAATAGGTTCCCGCCGTCTGTACGTTAACCGTATAGTCCATCCAGTCGCCCGCTTCGATGTACCCAACATTCAAACCGCCTTCTGTGCATGTTTCGGTCTGAATGCCGTTCATCGCCGCGTAGCTTTCGGCTTCGATCTTGCCCGGATCGCCTGGCGCTGCCGCAGCTGGCTGCGGTACAAACCCCAGTCCCAAAACAAGCGCAAACACAAGTAAGAGCATCGAGGCTCTTTTCCAAGTCATTAATGATCCTTCCTCTCGGTTATATTCATGCCGTTTCTTGAAGCTCCCATGATGTGTTTTTTCGTCACCTCTTTAATGAAATCGCTTTCATTTTATTGTGAAGCTGCTGCACTCAACTGCATCACCCCCATCGCCTCCCCTTCATCAGGCGGACGGCCGTCGTTCTTCCATCCTAGCATGCCGGTGATGCTGGGAATACGTGTCATTTTTATGATTAGGTGTAGAAATTTTTAGAAATAATGGGATTTGTCCATCAAACTGCCAGGACCCCTCACTCAAACCCCTCCCCCTTGTAGAACCGATTCAATTGATGATTGTATCTCTATAATTTCCCACTAACCTGCCGATATAAAAGATGTCTAGCCAAAAAGCGGAAATCGTTGCAGTCCCCTGCATTATGCCTGAAACGACGGGCCTGATCACCAGATATCGCCGAACGAAAGCATCGATTTGAAGCGCCGCCGTCATCATCCGAATAAGATTATGGTCACCGGGCTAAAGCTTTTTACTTGACAATGTCGACTACTTGCATGCGAATAGCATCATAAGTAAAAGTATTAAGGAGGTTGCAAGGATGAATAGAGAATTCATGCAGGACGAAGAACGAAGCGTCATTAAGGATCGATATTTTGTTTCCGTTCAAACCCTTGATTATTACGGTGCGAGAGTGGATCACCTTGAGATGCTGTTAAATCGAGGATCAGTAGCAACTGCCGGCGATTACATCGCACTCTTCAAGAAACACTATAATGTAGATGCTGAGCTGAAAAATGTAATGCCTTATATGGAGTTTCGAGTTGCTTTGCCTGAACCCAAAGGCATCCGCCAAATTACCGTGCTCAAAATTGCGAAGGATATTACGTATCAACCTATTACAAAAATTTAAGCGAAAAGCATTTCGCTTCCGCAGCATCTTCTCCAAGCTGCCACTTACTCGATAGCCATCATCTGTCGAGGATCGGACAAGCTCTTGTCATCGCCAAATGACAAGAGCTTGTTTCGGCTGCCTTCACCTTCCGAATTAATCCTCCCGTCGTACAGCCCCCTTCTATTCCTTGAATTAAAAAAATCCCGCATCGGCGGGAATTAAAGCTTTCGGCTCATCGGACGCAATGCCCAAGAGGCAATATTTAACGCTGCATAGAAAAGCGGAAGAATGAGATTGAAACCGTAGCTGCCGTAATCATCGGCAAAACCATGCGATAAGGCCGCGCCAGTCATTAAAAAGAAAATACCGGCATGCACCCATTCCTTCAGCCGAGGGAAGCCTGGCAGGATGAGCGCAAAGGCGCCAAGCACCTTCCAGATGCCAAGAATGGTTAACACATAGGTGGGATACCCAATTTTCGATACAAGCTCAAGGTTTCCTCCATATTGCATGAGCTGTCCAATACCGCTTAACGTAATAGCTGCTGCGAGCAATAATGTGACTATCCAAAAAGCAATCTTTTTCCCTTGAGGCACAGCTTCAGCTTTCGAAGTGAGTGCTGCCATTCCAACCTGATTCATTTTATTTCCTCCTCATCATCGGTTCAAGCAAATATGCTTGAATGTCAAACGGCCATCGTCACTTTTAATTAGACACCATTTGGTGTCCATTTAAGTATATGACACCGAATGGTGTCCCGTCAACCGTAAGATGGCTTGCCCTCTTATTTTTACTCAAATAAAAGACCGAAGACCACACAGAGCTGCTTGAATCGCGCCCGCATTCAAATACGACTGCCGGTTCGCTAACACTACGATTAGCCGAGCCTTGGATATCGACATATAGATCAAAATCTCCAATATCAACTTTTCCTGTGAAATCTGAGGATGTGGGCGTAGATGGGCATGCTAATACGGTGGATGATACAGACATTATTAAAGCAACGGACATCACGACAGACAACCATTTTTTACTCAACAAAAATACCCCCTATATGTTTCTTACAAGTGTCTGGAATCGAACCAGAAATTAGCCTATCTCACTCACATATCATTAATTGGAGGTTCTTTATGTAAATATATGATTAATATTATTGCAGATAAGTAATATTACCATATATTAAATTTTTAATAATACCTAATAGTGAACAAAATAACACTATAAGAACAAAAAAACAAACCGGACATCTGAGGGATTTGACCTTCATTGTCTGATTTGTCTTAAAAGAAAACATTATTCATTTGAATATATAAGCTCATTATTCTTGGAATATCCCTTAATCATAATAGGTTCAGTTTGGGATTCGGGCGTAATCGATAAATAATAGCTTCTTCTATCGTAGTCAACTTTCAACAACTGATTATCTGTGATCCCATTTATTGAAAGTTGATTAATACGTTCATCGTAAATAACTCCTGCAAATAATTGCATCTGTTCATACCTGCCCGCTTTCCAATACACACGTTGTCCTTCCATTTCCTTCGATTTAAAGTACACATAATGGATTACGCGATGCTTTGAAAAAAATAAAACATGTACATCATTAAAGCTATCCCTGATAAACGAAATGTCGATGTCCTTTAACTTAAAATCCTGTTGCGTATCTTTTTGTAAAACCAATCCGACATTCACATACTCCGAAATTCTATCGTAAGTACTTTTACTATTCTCATATTTTATAAATAAAATAATGAATAAAATAATCGCAAATGACAATGAGACAAGTAGATATACCCTCTGTTTTTCAGACATATTCTCACCTCCTTAACAGAGTTAAATATAAATCTTCCAATTCATCAGAAGATAATTAAAATAAACATAAAAGGGAAGGAGATTTCTCCCCCTCTCCTTCTTAAATTATTTTGTTAAAAAGTAACTTGGACTATATCAGATTCTAAAAACTTATTCGTACTTGTATTGAAACCTATTCCAATTGACCATGGACCTACACTAATACTATTTACTTCCGTTGTATCCCAAGTATGCCCAACTTCAGCCTTAAAAGATATTGTAGTACCTGCACTTGGCTTACCACCTACAAATGTAAAGTGGTACCATTCCAATAAGCGATATGAATCGTAATTGCTCCAATATGACACTCCTGGGTATCTATTATTGTAAGCTTGTTCTTGCCACGTAAATCCCGCTCCTCTACTATCAACAGGTTCTGAAAGGTTATTATCCGAACGATCTGTGTCATCTAAATCCTCATCGAGGGTGTAAAATTTACGGTTACTAATATTAATATCTTTATGAAGCGAGAAGATTCCAATACCATCTGCACCGCCAATATCAAACCAACCTGAGCCGCAGCCAGTCCACGGACATTCTCCTTGAGCATCATCGTAGTAGTTGTCATTTAACCAATTTCCGCCATAGTGTGCTAAGTATTTTGCAACAGCAGTGTCGTAATATATCGTAAATTCATTATTATCATCAAAATCTGCAGTGGTCGAGGATAGAATCTGAACCCCCGATTTAACTTCTTTCGATACTTTGACAAGTCCAACGTGGATCAGTTGTTCCTCAATTTCTTGAATTTCATTTTCTGCTAAAGTCAGCTCATTTTCAATAGTTACTCTCTTAATTTATGTTTAGATTTTCTCCACAAACATCTCCAGAACTTAATCAATTTACCCAACTTTTAATTCATTCAAGTAAATAGGACCAATTAAACCACTTCATGATACGGATACGTACAAAATAGTTGTTTGGTCGCGTTTTTTTAATGGTTCCCACTCGACCATCACACTGGATAACACAAAGAAGCTGCCCATCAAGAGGCAGCTTCTAATCAAACTAGAAGTATATTAATTCAAATACCTTCCCGTAATCGAATGCTCCACATGGATAATCTGTGAAGGCGTTCCCTCGAACACCACTTGTCCGCCTTTGCTGCCTCCATCAGGCCCCATGTCTATAATCCAATCCGCTTGGCTGATCACATCGAGATTGTGCTCGATGACAATTACCGTGTTGCCGGCATCTACGAGCCGATTCATGATTGCCATGAGGAGACCGATATCGGACATATGTAGGCCGGTTGTCGGCTCGTCCATGACGTAGATACTCCCCTTCTTATGCAGCTCGCTTGCCAGCTTAATTCGCTGACATTCTCCGCCGGAGAGCGTGCTTAGCGGCTGGCCGAGGGTAATATAGTTTAACCCCACGTCGCTCATCGCCTGCAGCTTACGTACAACCTCTTTGATTTGGAAAAACTCTAAAGCCTGCTCCACCGTCATCGCCAGCACTTCAGCAATGGATTTGCCATCCAGCTTGTACGCGAGCACTTCCTCCTTGAATCGTTTGCCTCCACATACTTCGCATGGCAGCTTTACGCTCTCTAGGAACGCAAGATCGGTGTATACAACGCCAAGCCCTTGGCAGTTCTCGCAAGCCCCTTTGGAGTTAAAGCTGAACAAGCCCTGGTTGACTTTGTTTGCTGAAGCAAATGCCTTACGGACATCATCCATAATGCCCGTATAGGTCGCAGGGTTCGAGCGTGTCGACACGCCGACGGCCGATTGGTCAATCACGATCGCGTCCGAATGCTGGCTCAGGAATACGTCGTTAATGAGCGTACTCTTGCCAGAACCGGCAACACCCGTAACGACGGTCAAGACGCCAGTAGGGATATCGACGCTTACTTGATTCAGATTGTGCAGCGTAGCATTCTGGATCGAAAGCTTGCCGGATGGCTGCCTGCAATCCTGCTTCAGATGGAGCGGCCGTTTCATATGATTGCCCGTCAGCGTACCGGACTCCAGCAAACCCTCGAAGCTTCCTTCATACATGATCGTGCCGCCTCGGCTACCTGCATGAGGTCCTACGTCGACGATATGGTCCGCTATTTTGATCACATCGGGATCATGCTCCACGACGAGAACGGTATTGCCTTTGTCGCGCAGCTTTTGCAGCAATTCATTCAGCCTATGTACGTCTCGGGGATGCAAGCCAACGCTGGGCTCATCGAAAATATAGGTGACGTCCACGAGACTGCCGCTTAAATGCTTCACCATCTTGACGCGCTGTGACTCGCCGCCGGACAACGTGTCAGTCTCGCGATCCAGCGTCAAGTAGTCGAGCCCAATATCGACCAGATGCTGCAGACGCTCCGTTAGCGATTTAACAATCGGCGCAGCAACAGGGTTGTCGATTTCCCGAATAACGCGAATGAGCTGCCCGACCTCCATAGAAGACATATCCGCAATATTAAGGCTATTGATTTTGCAATTGAGCGCGGCTTGGCTCAGTCTCGCCCCACGGCAGCTTGAGCAAGGACCTTCGGTGATGTATGGCGCGACCGCTTTTTGCGTCCGCTCGGACATCGTCTTTAAATCCCGTTTGATGTATTTATTGGTGAATTTCTCGATAACGCCTTCCACCGTAATATTGATTGCCTTGCCGCCGAACTGCATCTCCACTTTCCTTGCTTTGCCGTGCAGCAGCAAATCTAATTCCTCAGCGGAATAATCGCTCAGCTTTTTGTCGGTATCGAAGGACCCCGTTTGCACAATGATCGACCAATCCATGCTGTCCACCTTATAATCCGGCAGCAGAATTGCGCCTTCATTAAGAGATTTCGACATGTCCAGCGCCTTGCTCATATCGATGCCCAGCCTGCGGCCGATCCCGCTGCACTCGAGACACATGCCTTGCGGATCGTTGAACGAAAACATATTTGCTTGTCCGACATAAGGCTCGCCTGCTCGAGAGAAGAGGAGTCGGAGAATAGGCGAAATATCCGTAATGGTGCCCATAGTGGAATGGGATCCGCCGCCTAGCCGCTTCTGATCGACGATGACAGCCATGCTCAAATTTTCAATAGCATCTGTATCTGGCTGCGGTACCTTCGGCAAAAAATTGCGAACGAACATGCTGAAGTTTTCATTCAGCAGTCGCGTGGATTCTGCAGCAATCGTATCGAAAACGATCGAGGATTTGCCGGAACCGGAAACGCCTGTGAAGATCGTAATTTGCCGTTTCGGAATACGCAAGGATACGTTCTTGAGATTATTTTCCCTCGCTCCCGAAAGTACGATATATTCCTGATTTGCTTCGCTCATTTTTAGATTTACCCGCCCTTCCATTTCCATTTGTTTCGTATGGCAGACAACATAAACCGGCTGCAAACATGATGCAGCCGGTTTATGTCAATTCGGTTCAAAAATCATATACGATCAAATAGCCGTTATTGTGCCAACAATTTTTCAAGCTCGCCGTTCCAATTCGTCCAGCCGTATTTAGCGCCGCCGAGCGCTTGTGCGTTGGAGATGCCTGTTTGTTCGAGATGAAGGTTGACTTTGCCTTCTCCTAAATCCTGAATCGTCCAAGTAACGGTGTGCGTCTCTCCGCTTGACCATGTATAGGATAAGCGGCTTGGCGCTTCCACCACAAGCACTTCACCATCAATGATTCCATTCCAATATTCAGTTGGCTGTGCGCGGAATTGGAAACGGTGGCCAACGATGGGCTTAAAATCATTTTCGAGCGTCCACTTCGCTAGCTTGGTTGAATCCGTTAACGCAGACCACAGCTTCTCGATCGTAGTCTTGTACTGAAAATCTAAAGATAACGTTAAACTCATCCTTCATCCTCCTCTAATAGTTGGTTTAAACGCAGCATATTGTTGCTCCAAAACTTATGGTAGAACGCCAGCCAATCTTGAACTTCGCGGAGCGGAGAGGCGTTTAGCCTAAATCTCGTTTCTCTGCCCTCTTTGCGGTCAAGCACCAGTCCAGCCTCTTTAAGAATAGTCAAATGTTTGGATACCGCTGTTCGGCCCATCTGGAACTGTGCCGTTAACTCATGAAGCGGTACCTCCGCTGACTCTGATAATAGCCGAATCAGCTGCCGTCTCGTCGGATCTGCAATCGCGTCAAACACGTCCCGCGTCGGGTTGTTTTCGCTCACAACACCCTCTCCTAATTCGTTCTTTCCGAGGAATTTCATTGTCTCCCCGATATGGTTTAAGTTGAGCATCTGCACTGGTTCCAATACGTTTCAACGCATTTGCCTTATAATTCGACACCATTTAGTGTCGTGTTTATTATATGTCACCATTTGGTGTCCTGTCAACGGTTAATCTGCTAGCTATGATGAACGTAAATAAGTAACAGCTCTCCGTATTTGCTTCAGGTCGTAGGTTAAAAATGGATAGTGTGAAAACCACCATTTTCAGAGCTACAAGCAAAAGGAGAGCTGTTACTATGCATTCTGCCACAAAATACATCGGTTTAGATGTGTCCAAAGAAAAAATTTCTGTTGCTATTGCTGACGAGGGAAGAGAAGCGCCTCGTTACTACGGAACCGTTGCGCATACCCCGGCTGCCCTTCGAAAACTAATCAAAGAGTTAGGTCCGGCGGGAAGCCTTTCGTTTTGTTACGAGGCTGGGCCGACTGGCTACGAAACCTATCGCTGGATTGAAACAATGGGCGCTAGCTGTGTCGTCATTGCTCCCTCTCTCATCCCGAAACGACCAGGCGATCACATTAAAACCGATCGTCGAGACGCGGTGCAACTCGCTCGACTATTCCGTGCAGGAGAACTGACGCCTATTCATGTTCCATCGCGTGACAGCGAAGCGTTGCGAGACCTTGTTCGTACTCGTGAAGCTGCGAAAGAAGACAAGCACCGCGCTGCACAACGCATTTTGAAGTTTTTGCTTCGTCACCAGATCCATCCGCCCGTAACGATAAAACGTCGGTGGACCAAAAAGTATCGGGAGTGGCTTGGACAGCTTACTTTTGAACAAGAGGCGCTGCAATTTTGCTTTACTGAGATGCTGCATGCCCTCGAAGAAATTGAACAACGCATGGCGCGAATTGAAAAAGCACTATTCCAATTAGGCACCCAAGGCCCTCATGCGTCAATTATTCAGGCCTTGCAGTCCCTGCGCGGCGTCGCTTTGCTTACGGCAATTACAATCGCCGCCGAGATTGACTCGTTTGAGCGCTTCCGGTCACCTGCGCAATTAATGGCCTATTTAGGCTTAGTTCCGCGCGAACACTCGACAGGGCAAAGTGTAAAAAGAGGAGGCATGACAAGAGCCGGCAACCCTCATTTAAGGCGAGCCTTGGTAGAGTCTGCCTGGAGTTACCGTCACCGCCCATCGGTAAAAGGGGAATTGGCAAAACGGTTAGATGGCATGCCGCCCAACTTGCAACTGCTGTCCTGGAAAGCGCAAGAGAGATTGCATAAGAAGTATCGCCGGCTTGTTTTTGGAATGAATAAGCACAAAAATGTGGCAATTGGAGCAGTCGCTCGTGAATTGGCTGGTTTTATATGGGCGGCCGCTCGCACCTGTGACCAAACAAATTTAGCCTAGTTCTAGGCTGTATTCAAACACGCCAGAAAGAAAAACAATCTCGAGCACTAGGCCCGGGAGCAAACGAAGGTTCAAGAGAGAATCCACGTGGTCCGTTTGCACTAAGTTGAAAAACTGAACGTGCGTTGCTAGCTTGTGATCGCTCTCTTTGACGAAGGCATAAAATGTGGTAACCAACCCACGGATAGCAGCGTGCCAACCGTCGCTCGCATATTTGCTCCCGCGCTTAGTGCTTGAGAAACTGCATGGAAATACTGGAGAATTGACTAAAACGTTCATAGCAACGGACCGAGAAGCCGTTAATTTGACGTAAATAGACAATTCGCAAACCTAACGGACCTCAGGGCCGTTAATCGAGGGAAAACCAGCTGAATTGATCTGAATTTCCGCCAATAACGCTTCTGGAGTCCGTTAGAATCAAAAACTCCCTGATTTTCACCATTTAGCGTCATCTGTGTCCTTTAGCGGTCTACTCTAGGCTGATAGAGCGATTCATAAAAGAAAAAGGAGCTGCCTAGGCAAGCTCCTTTTATTAAGTGTACATATGTTAGAGCGACGAGGTTGGAATCGGCTCTTCCCAACGCGTCATTCCCGCAAGCTCCGGATGGTTATCCGGACAGGATTCCGAAGGAAGCTTCGTCTTCTTGGAAAGTACGCAGCCGCACTTGCCGCAAATTTTCTCGGCGCTGTCGTCAGCGGCTGAGCTGGTCGCAGTCAGCGCATTGTACAGCAGTTTATTCGGCTTGCTTTGAATATGCGGGCATGTCGCGCAAGCGCTCATTCGCTTCCGGTAGACGTCATCCTCCACCGTTGCAAAGCCCGCTCTCGCCCACTTCCACAGCGCTTGGCCCGCTTTTTTCGCCAGCTCCATGTTGGAATGCGACGCAGTCGTCCCGCCAGCCGCGCTCGCCATGTCTGTTCCTTCCGGTATTGCAGCATTAGCAGCTTGCGCCGCTCCTAGCGCTCCAATCGCTTCTCCTCCCCCGACTTGTTGCACAATCGGAGGATTGTTCAGCAAATAGGTCAAAAACATTTCCGATCGACGGGCTGACAATAAATTATGCGCGTAACTGGGATCGTGAACAGCCGCGAAGAGAACCTCTTCCGAAACCGGGCCGTTCAAACCCAGGATGATGCCGAATTGCCTGCGCTGTTCTTCTATAGTCCCCGTGAATGCTCCCATCTCTTGGGCGGCTGATTCCATCGTTATTCTCCTCTGTTCTTATTAGATTGCCACGCTTAGCTGAGCGTAATATCAGCCGAAGAAGCGTGCGGGTCCAAGGTCGAGCCAATGTCCGACGTCAGTGCTCTGGATACTGAAACATTGTAAGCTACGCTGCGCTGCAGCGACACCTTGATCAATACCGAGGACTTGCTGCTGCCCGGTGTTACGTCTGAAATGACCGCGTTTGGTTCAAACGTAAAGTCATCTTCATCAGCCGCGCTTATCGCCTTCACTGTTGTATTAAATTGCAATTCAACGGTCGAGTTGGCATGAAGCAGCACGTAACGAATCTCTTGGGTCAGCAGCGTTTTGTTTTCATCGGCCGAATCGGCAAACAAGAACGAGAGGTCTGTGGAAACTGTGAAATCTGAAGCGACGAGGCCAGTTTCGTCCACGATTTTGTTTGTCTGCAGCAGTTTGAACACCGTCGCCGCTACGTCCGCCGTAATGTCAGCTGTAATAAGCGATGCTGCGCTAATCGTCGGTCCGGTTACCTTCGCTCCGATTACTTTCAAGCCGTTCGCTTCCGGGCCGCCGATGCCGATTGGCGGGAAGTTCATGCCGTTGCCCGCCTCGATCGCGTCCATCCGCGTTCCCGTCGTCGGCTGATATGGATCGGTTTCGAACGCATCATGCGATGCGACATCGATGTTGTTGAAGATCACGAGTTGGATCTGGTGCAGAGCGCTCGTCATCAATGGCGCATAGAGCGTTCCGAAGAACATATTTTGCAAAATAGCTGGCGTATAGTAGTCGCTCATGCCAACGGTTGTGAAGCCATCCGAATTCAGCGGCGCGCTCTTCTGCAGACGGCTGACCATGTTCGCAAGAATGAACGCCATGCCTTCCATCCCGAGCCCTTTAATGCGCGTTAAGCCGCCCGAAAGGACAACATATTGCTTGCCGTATTGCGTGAACGCATAAGCGTTCGGCTCCAGACGCCCGATGTCATGATAGAACGTAATGTCCGGGTAGAAGCCTTGGAACAGGTTCACCAAGTATTTGACCATTGAATTGCCGATGCTTACTTCCGTAAAGCCCCATTTATCCGCTTTATCGTTCACATCAATCGCTTGCAGCGGGCTAAGGAAGGATGCAGCTTGATCAGGCACGAATGCCACATTCGAGCCGTGCACATAGAATTTGCTTAATTGCGCAGACGCTGCTGGCGTCGCCGCATCCGCTGCTGCGTCCGACAAGACGCTCGATGGCGCGCTGAACGACATATAATTGCCCGCCACTAAATGCGTGTGTACCGTTTCGTATTCCTTGGTGCCGACTTTCGGAGAATTCTCCGTTCCTTCTATCAAACCGCTTTTCATCAGCTCGTTCTGATGAATTTGCAGGTTGAAATCACCGGAAACCAGACCTTCAGAAAGCAGCAGATGGCCATCCAGCTTTCCGTCAAAGGAAACATCCGTCGCGATATGATGCACACCGCCAGTATATTCGCCAACGCTGACTTCGTTAATTTCTACCTCTGTGCTGTTATACGAGACCAACAAATCCCTGCCAGGCACCAGTCGGTCGGCACGCTTCAGCTTGCCGCTAGGCATCAGGAACAAATGGTCAGGCGTGACAACGATGCTGCCATGGCCGCCGAACCGAATGAAGATCATAGCTGGCTGGTGGCTCTGAGGTCCTGTACCGTTGCTGAAGTTCAGCTTCGCTTTTTTCCACTCTAGCTGCAAGCCCTTCTCCCCTTGCTGCAAGCTGGCTGTGATGACTTTATCGCCTACGCTGAATTTCTCGATCGCTTGGTGCCCTTGCGGCGTGCCGATTTGCGTGCCGTGAGCGAAGCAGGAGCAGCAGCAGTAGCAAGTGACAACGTTCCAGGTATCGCCAAGGCTCATGCAGCCTCTGTTGCCTAATGTCGCGTTGCTCATATCCGAAGGGTTGCTCGTATTAAAGCATACCTGTGCGGCAAACGGGTACAGGTAGTCATGCGGGGAGCAGCCTGGCACCGGATTTCCGTTAATATCGGTACACTGACATAGACGATGCGCCTGCGGCGAGAAGTTCACGTTGTCTTGGCAGTGCTGGCCGGGGCAAACCAGATAGAACGGCTTGCCAAACTGGAAATTATTGTTGTTAATGTCCTGCGGATTCACCTGCGACCAATTGACATCCGTTAAATTTTGCGCTGCGCCCAGATTGAGCTGAAGTGAGCCTAAACAATCCATGAATAATACCCTCTTTTCGATTAGTTGGTTGTAGCTGCTTTCGCGAATACGTTGGATTGATAAGTGATAATGACGGTAATCCCTGCTAACGCATCCGGATTCAAAGCGCCATTCAACAGCAGCGCATCCGGCGTATTCGATAGCGTAAATTGCAAGGTCGCATTCGAGATGGTTCCTGTTATATTGCTTAGATCGCATGTTCCCGCACTATTGGTTATGTTGATCGGGGCAATCGGATTATCGCCAAGCTTCAAGCTTAAGAACGGCGTGCTCTTATCCTTATCCGATAACGATGCCAGATCGGCCGTCTGAATCAATACTGTAGCAGACAACAGGCTTACATCCGATAAATGGGTCAAAATGGTGCGATCCGTAATCGGGAAGCTGATTTGCTGCACGCCCTGTACGGCAGGCGAACTGAACAAGGCGAACCAATCGCTTGGGAATGCCTGCTTCAGATCGATGGTTTTAGCTGGCGTATACGGATAAGGTGCGCTGTCTGCATGGAGCAACTGCTTCACCTTACTAGCGAACGGCGCTCCGCCATCCTTGGCCGTATACTGAATTTTGACGATGACATCCGAAATATTGCCAAGGTCGAAGCGGTTCGTTTCTGGCGGCAGGTTCAACGTCCACGAAGATACCGCGCCCGTCCCCTCGAACGGCAAATAGCGTTCATCCTTAAAATCGAGAACAAACAGCCCGGCATCGTTCATGCCTCGCGTAACGGCAACCTGCTGGGCCACATGGTTCTGACGCAGCACATCAGGTCCAGGCGCCGGATCGGACGGATTCAGCAGATAGCTGACGCCCGAGCTGTCATTAGCCGAAACCACAACCGCGTTTCGGTTTTGGACCAATGTCGCATTAATGTTCTGGTAAGGCCCGACTACAGCCGGTATGGATATGGAAATGGACTTGATTTTGCGGCAATAGTGACCAGGGAAGTCGAAGTCGAACAGCTTCTCGGACAATTCAAAATCCAGCTTGCCCTGCGTACCTGTACCGCCTGGCATCCCCCCTTTAAAGGCAATAAATTTAATCGGATCGAGATGCAGCAAAGATACGGTTTTCTCCAGCTCCAAATCTCTCGTGTTGTTGAACAAATAAGCTTTCTCCATTTGATTCAAAGCAAGCAGCAAGCCTTCCCCGGCAAGCAGCCCCCTGTGAAGGTTATCCCAATAGTCGAATTGCAGGAATTGATCCTGACGCTCCAGCTCATATTGATAAGCCGATTGCGCAGCCAAAGCCATGTCGACTGCCAGCTGATAGCATTGGAAATACGCCGTTGATAACCGGCTGATCATCCATTGATACAGCTCTTGGCCAGTAAACTTGCTGCGAAGGAACTGATCCATCTCATCCTGCTGCTTCATCGATTGCTGATGGATGTCCAGCTCCCGCTGCAGCATTTCGCCGCGTACATTCCCGCCGGCAATTTGCAAATCCAACTGCCTTACTTCAGAGGCGGCTATATCGCGCTGCAGCCCCCATTCCTCGCGGCGGCGCAAGTACTGCGCGCTGGTGCTTATTAAGCCGGCCGCTTTATCCAAAACGTTCGCTGCCCCGTCCGCCATGGCAGCGCCTGCATTCACCGCATCGCCAAACTGCATCCCGCCGTCAGCCAATCCGAATATGTTCGGAGCGAGATAAGCTGCGATCGATATGCCGTGAATCGCGATGGATGCCGTTTGAAGATCCGCCGAGATCCCTCTTAAAGCGATATCCGTAATTTCGAGTCCGTTGATGTCTTCGTCGTATAAGGAGCTGTAATGGTCATGGCGGAACGATGCGTTATTTCTGCTTTCACTTAGCGACGCAAGCGTGTTGGCCATTTCCTCCAGCTGCTTCTCTTTAATCATGGTCGTGAGGTTAAGAATATTTTTCTCATGCGTGCTTTGGAGCAAGGCAAGCCCCTCGGCATCGTTGCGTTCTAACGCGGCCAACAAGCTGCCGCCGAACTGGGTTAGCGTGCCAGCTAACGATTTGGCGCGTTCCAGCATGAATTCGAAGCGATAGGGTACGCCCTGATTGGCTGTTTTCAGCGCAGACAACGGATTAACGCCCGCGCTCACCATACGGATCAGCTGGGCAGGGTCGATCGGCGGCTCGAACAACGCCAACGATTGCGGAACGCCCTGAATGTTGAGGCAATGCCTGATTTTGAACAGCCGATCCTCCACCCGATCCCAGTAGGCGATGAACCGTTCGTTCTCCGGCACGCAGAAGTAAGTATCCAGTGCATTGAATGGCGCGTAGTCCATGAGCGCTTCGTTCCCTGGCGCTTCCTGCTCCAGAGCAATGAAAAATTGCGGAATGTCGTCCTTGAATTGCGTGAGCAGATCAGCGAATGTTTTGGGCGCAGGCTCCGGGGCTTTCCCCAGATTTTCCGGCCTAGGTCCCAGCAAATCGTAGGCGTACACGTACATCATCGTTGCGGTAACGATCGATTCCCACGTATATTGCGCGAAGTACGAATCGCCCCACTGCAATAAATTATCGATGTACGCCATTACGATCGCTTTCTCGTAAGCGCCGATACGAAGTCCTGCAATCGCATCCGGGTCGAACGGGTCCATATTGTACGCTGCGATTTCCTGCGGATTCGTCAATTGATCCTTCAACGACTCCAGCGTATGGTTGCGGAACGGGCTGAACTGCCAGAAGCGAGCCTCTTGTCTGCCTAATTTGTCATTCAACAACCGGTTGCGGACCGAATCGATCTGTTTGTCGTCCAGAAAAGCAAAGTATTGGCTGATCGGCGTCTTTTCCGAGAAGTCCGCGCTTACGGCGCCCTTATCCGTAATGATGTTTTGATCGACCAGTATTTTGTAAATGCGCTGCGAGCTCGTAAGCCCGATCGTCGAGGTCTGGAAATCGCCCGCTCCGACCTGGAATGGCTGCAGCGTCGGATTAAAGATGTATTGATACCACTTCTCCGCGTCCTGATAGCTTTGGTTCGTTTTTAACAAATCCGCAATCAAGTAAGGCGCATGGAAGAACAGCTCCCAATAATACGTCTTGTACGCACCCCAGAAATCAACCTGCGCGCCATCGGACGCATCCGGCGAGATGACGTATTGGCTGTCGAACTGGAACCGCTTGAACAACAATTCCGCCTCGACCGGGATTTGCTGCGAATCCAAACTGAGAAGCTTATCGATGCCGCCCGTGAAGAGCGTCGAGCTCAGCCTATGCACCGCTGCCGTTGTTAGGCGGAAGGCGGAGAATTGGTATTTCATGCTGCCAATGCCGTCCTTGTTCCGGTCCAAGAAGCCGACTGACACAGGGAAAGGCCATTGATACAGCGTATCCATCACATGCCTAACTTTTAGGTCCTCGTTTGGCTGACCCGCCATTAACCCTTTGACATACTCGTTCAATTCATAGAAATCGATATCCGCCAAAATTCTGCCGTTCGGATCCAGATAACCAGATTTAATAAGCGTGTTGAAGGTTTTTTGGGAGCCAGAGACCTCGATATCAATCGGTGAAGGCGCTACAAACGACAGATCCGTGAACATCGGACTGTTCATTAACACGTTGACGACCGCGGCAGTATTGGCAACTAATTGCGGCTGCAAATACTCCGTTAGGCTCGCTGCATCCGAGTAGCTTTTGAGAACCCCGTTCTGATCTAAAAACCCGCCTTTCACGAGCAAATTATAGATCGTCTGCGAACCATTCGCGTCAATGTTTACATTCGTCGAAATAAACGATGCCGGCGTGAAAATCGTATCCGGATTCAGAAGCGCTTCGCTAATCGTAGGCACTTGCTCCATCAAGTCCGGGTCGATGTCCATCAGCAGGAACGCTTCCTTATCCCCTTTGAACAAGAACGCCGCTGGATGGTTCTTGACGGTTAGCACCTCGTACTCGTTGCCACGCATATTGCCGGACAAAGATACCGTTCCAATCGCCTGACTGATCTGCTGCAGCACGTACGTCGTTTTTGCAGGTATGTTCGTTTGCCCCGCAAGGTAACCAGCGATGTCCTTCTCAAGCTGATCAAAGGCAAAGGAGCCTGTCGCTAAACCCCTGCCATTGAAATAGCCTGTTTTGACCAAGCCGTTCCAAACCGCCGTGGATTGCGTCGCATCGATGCCTAACGCCGTCGATACGAATGAAGATGCGCCTAACGAAGAGGCGGCAATGACGGGCGATGGATTCCGGATGGAATCTGCGGCGTAGTTATCATAGAGAATATGGGCGGTATCAATCAGATTCAGCTGGCCGGAGCTTCGATCGATCTCAGGACGGAAATACGTCTCGCTGATCAACGCTTCTTTCGCCGAAATGATATATTCATCGGGATTCACGATAAAGCCGGATTGCAGATCATCATTAATGACGATTGGCTGGAACACTGGCAGGAAGCCCGTATGCCCGACCTTCTTAGCCAAATTAAACTGGCTAGACACTTTATATAGCTGGTTTTCGAATTGCTGCAACGTGTCCGAAGTGGAAACAGGAGCACTCGGCATTGCGAACGCAGATATGCCCTCGACGTCGATCATCGGACCAAAGAACAGCACAAGCTTTTCGAATGGATTAGCTCCTACGTTCGGCGTCAAATAGTTGTTCCGTTCGATTTTGAGCGGATACACCTTCTTCCACCATTGTTGGGCAGGATCGAACTGAGCAGCGTTAAAGAGTGTTTTAACCCCATCCTGCGCAATGAACGTGCTGTTGTCCGCCCAAATGACCGCATCTTCCGTCAACGTTTGCGGCGCGACCCAGCTGCCGCTGAAATTGTAGAAGGTATACCGAATCGTTGCTTTCACCGACTTTTGCTGCGTCGAACCCGCTCCGGAATCCTTCACAGCCTTCTGCTCCACCCAGAACAGGAAAAGGCGATTAAACACATAGACAGGCGACACCGTGTCGGAGTTGATCGCCACTTTGATCTCGTTCCATTCCGACCACACGTTGCCTTCATCCCGCGTCAAATAGTAATACTTGTAGGGCTGCGTTTCTGTACGGGCAAAAAGATATGTCACTTGCGCATTCTCATGCGTCGGGTCCGTAACATGCGTGTGATAGGTGTCGACCACCTTCAGCTTGGCTAGCTCCGCAAATCGATCCAAATATTTGCGATACGCGGCTTCCACCGTCGTTTTCGTAATATCGCCTTGCTTCAGCGTGTTTTCAAAATCCGCGAACAGCGCGGTTTTGTTTTGCCTGTAGGACGGGTCGATATAATTTTCGGGATACAGGAATACTTGGCGATTCGCTTCCCAAATCCGGTAGTTAATCATCCAGCTCCACCATACCGGCGGGATATCTAAATTGATAACGCCCGGCTCCAGCCGCTCCCTGCTGCGTTGCAGGTACAGCTGCGTCGCATTCAGCGCTTCTTTAATATAAGAAATCGTAGCGCTTCCGCTCATTTCCACGTCGATCAGCAGGTATTCGTATAAATTGCGGCTATTTTCAATCCAGCCGAGATCGTCCTTCTGCGACAACGCGTTGAGTGCAGTAGAGATTAATGCCGTCCGCTGCTTCTCCTGCACGGCTCCGTTCACCTGAAGGTAGAGCGTCTCCCAATCGTCCCCGCCCAACCGTGCACGCAGCGCCATTAACAGATTGTCCGCCGCGGTTACGTAATCCGCCCAATGCCCCGCAGCGTCCAGTCCAGCCACCTTGTTTATCTGCCGCAATAGACTGAAGTTTGCGCCAGTGGACTTCATGATGCTCATAATCTGCTGCAGCAGATACAGCCGCTCGATTCGCGACAATTTCGGGAACGCGTTAAACACGGAAAGAATTTCCGTATCCGCAAGTCCGGTCATGTCCGTGATCGCCGAGGCGGCATCATTGTCTGAAGCAGCCGTCATGTAACGGGAGATGGCCCCGTTCACATCATTGAAGAGCACCTTCAGCTCCTGATAGCCATACACATCAAGCACATTGCTTGCCGTCAGCTTCGCGGCATCCGCGATGCCGAATGCTGTGAGGCTTCCCTTCAGGATTGCCAGATCATCACTAGTCAGCGCCAGCTTCCGCATGAGCACGAGCCATTGCGAGAGCTGCTTCATTCTGGCTTCAGCCGTCGCTTGCTGCTTCGGATCGGTGAATACGGCGACCATGTCGGCAAAATGGAATAAATCGACCAATCCTGCGATTTGCACCGATTGCACATGGAAAAATGCTGCCATTTGCCCGACTAGCTTTTGCAGTACAGTGTCTGCATCTTGATCCGAGCCTGCGCTTGCGATGAGCTGCGGCAGGTTGCTCAGCCAGCCGTCCAATGCATCGGTCCGGTATAGCGGATCAACATAATCGGACACGTTGCCGTTCGCCACATAATCCAATTCGTACACGTTCAGTCGCGAGCGCTTCAACCGATCTGCGTTATTTTTCAATTTCGTCCAGGCATCTAACGCTGGCACCGCAGTCAATTGGTTGAATAAAGAAAGCAGTAAGCTGAACTGCGCTGCAGGCATTCCCAACAAGCTTCCGAACATGACATAACGATCGAGCACAGACAAATTGCCAACGGTCAGCGGAATGGTTGCTTGCTGTCCGAACAATGCAGAAGCAAGCAGGCTAAGGTCGCCCTGACTTACCTTTAGTGCAGCCGCAATCCGGGACGCCAGCTTCATATTATCCGTATCCGTCGCTCCTACCGTCCAGCTCAGGTGGTTGTCGGTAAACATGGCATTAAACGCGTAGCTGCTCTTGCCTTCATCTGCTGGATGATAAGGGGCCGATTCCGGTCCGTTGAAGAGCTTGTCGAACGCGGTATTCGATACGGCCGCATCGCCCTGTCCGTACGTTTTGAGATCGAAAATCAAGGCGCCAGCCTGCTCCATCGACAGCTTCCATTGCTCTTTGGCCGTTTTGAGCTTGGCAAGATCAATCAGCGCTTGGGCATCCAGCTTAGGCGCGCCAGCTTTCACGCAATGCAATGCCCAGTCCAGATCAACGTAGCTCCAGCCGAGCTTATTGCTTAGTCTAAGGAAACGGTGAATCCGGTCTAATGCATCGTCGGTAAGGTTCGCAATCGTCAAAGCGCTGCCTTCATCGTTTACTTGCAGCGGTTTTGCCAGCCCATAGTTGATGAAGAAAGCGTTCGAAAGCCCCGCTTGCCATTCATCCGCGGACAGATCCTGATTAAACAACGATTGCAGTTGGACCAACGTTAAGCCCGTTTGTTTGCAGAATGTGGCAACATCCGACAGTGTCGTCAGATCCGATACGCCGTAGAACGCTTTCAGCTGCGTTTCATCCGTCGTAGAGGTGGAGATGAGCATGAGCTCTTCCTGCGACAGCCCCAGCGTTTCGGCAGCGACGCTTAATGGGGAGGAACCGACCGCCGCATACAAATCCTGAAGCTTCACGCTCATCCGGTTGAGATAAATGCGCATTTGCTCCAGCGGGTATTGGAAAGGCAGGCTAAACGGATAAACTTGACCCGCCAACGGCTGATAAACATCACCTGTAATGCTAAGCGCTGTCTTAACCGTCTCCTCCAGCCGTTCGTTGACGATTTGCAGATAAGGCATCGTCTTGTTCGTGCTCTCGCAAGTGAGCGGGATCGTCGCCAGATCGGGGCGGCGAACGCTCAAGGCCATATTCGCGGGAATCGTCGACCGATTCGGCTCGGTAATGTACTGATTGACGATGCGCATCAAATCGACCAGATACGCCGCCGGACCGAAGATCGATTTGCATTCGTCGCATTCGCAGTAGTTCAGCGTGCCGAATATATCCTGATAATTAGGCAGCGCCTCGTAATGCTGCACGATGGACGTCGAGATGGAGTTCGCGGCATAGCTGCGCGTATGTGGCGCTGTCAGTTGAGAGATGGACGCCCATTGATGCATCGTTTGGGCTTCCACATGCTTTGCCTGCGCGTGAATGTCAGCCGCCTGCGCCTCTCCGTTGTCGCCTAATAACGGCCCATAGGTGCTTACGAATTGGTCCGGATTGATCGCTGCGATTTGCAGCGCGGAATGTAACGGCGGGATTGGCTCATTGCTGCCGCCGTTCTTGCCATTGCTGCCTTGCATCAGCGCGCTGGCAGCACGCGGATCATTCGTAAGCCGAAGCAGCCGTTGATAGCCTTGTAGGAGGCTTAACGCCTCCGCATGCTGGTCGCTCGAACCGTTTAACGCCTCCACAGAAGCGGTGTTCGAGAATTTAAAATGATTAACATCGAAATTCGGGTTATTGGCATAAAATTGCGCCAAACTCGGATGCACATCGCTCAAATACGATTGAATATCCATGAAATTAATGGTCCTCCCTATTGCCCGAATCGATTAATAGCCGAAATGGCTTTTTAAGCTTGTCATCGCTTCTGTTCGCTTTTCCTTCTGAAGCGTATCTGCCCGTAAAATATTCGCACCGAACTTGGTAGCGTAAACTTGTTTGCCGTGCATGTCATAGATTTGATAGAAGAATTCATCCGCAATATGGGTCATCGTGCCGTCTGCCTTCAATCGGACATTTGCCCCGGCTTTAACCAGCAGCTTCTCTCCCGTAGCGCTGACAAAATCTTTAACAGCCAGTTCCAAGCCCAATTGGACAAGGTTAGAGCCTTGGCTGCCAGCGACCAGATTGTCAGAGGATTCCGCGCCGCCTAAGCAGTGTGCGATTAAATGGCACCAAGCTTCCCCTAAGCCGCCATATCCGGAGTCGTCCCTCTTCGAATACAAACTCGCAGGCAAGTTGTTCGTGTTGTGGAACGCGCTAGCTTTTCCCATCGTGTCGTTGGTAGAATCGCGGCCATCCACGTTAAGGCTCGCTTTCGAAACGATTTGCTGCTTTTCGATGTAATCATGCTTGATGCCAAACGTGAACAGACCCTGTACGCCTGTCGGATTCGCGACCTTCACCGGCAGCGCTCTGCCAGAGCTCGGCGGCACGTCGAACTGGTCCAGCTCCATTTGGGCCCTATCCGCTGCTTTGTGAAGCTGCTTGCGGATATGAATCTGACGGTTCTTCGTAACCCGCAGCTTCCGTCCTCTTAACGTTTCAATCGTATCGGCTTTCGTTTTGGAATCGCCCGAGCTGAACCGTTTAAGATCGTCTTTTCGCTGTTTCGCTTTTATTTGCGCGGTTATCTTCTTTTTGGCAATGCCGTTCTTCCCTTTGACCTTCCCGACCTTATTCTTAACTCTTGCCATCCCATTCGGATCGACGAACGAAATCGGATTGCCGCCGACGAACGCATACATGTTCAAGCCATCTGCGGTTCCGGCCGGGTCAGCATTGATCCAGCACCCGAGCCAAGGTGGATAATACCGCGCTCCATAGTAATACAGCCCCGTACAATCGTCTCGCTCTTTGCCGCTGTATCGATACTCCTTCAGCTGCACTTCCCGCTGGTCCATACCCGTTATATAGGACGTTCCGCCGAAGGGCAGGTATTCCTCATAGCTGATCAGACAGGCGTCCTCATCCACTTCCATCGTCGATGAGCCCAAATAGTCGCTGAGCTGATAGCGAAGCTGGCGTTTGCCGATCGTATCCGTCTCGCGTCCCGTGTCATCCTTGGTCCACAGATTCGCGATCGCTGCCGTTCGCGCATCCTCCATAACGCGATAAGAATGGCGTTCCAAAATGAGCGTCCGCACCTCATTCTGGACGCGCGTTATCCGCTTGATCTCCAGACGACCGACATAAATCTTTTCTTGAATTTCGGTCAGTCCGTCGCTGATTTTTCGCTCCTGCACCTTACGGACCCTGTGCCCGCTGCTGTCGTAAACGAAGTAAGATCGGTCAGACTGGTCGCCATCGCGCTCCACGATCGTTGCGTTAGCCAAATTGTTGCGATAATTCCATTCCAAAGCGCGCAAATGCTCCAGCGCCAGAAGGTTGCCGTTGTTATCGTACTCCAGCTGTTCAAGGGCGCCTGATTGGCTGCCGGCGGTCATCGCCTTCAATCGGTTGGAATGCTCGCTGATCTCTACCGCTCGCGTCCAGCTGGCGGAAGCCGCCACATGCCGAGTCTGGACTTTGTTTCCAGCTTCGTCATAGGTGTAGTACTCCGTGTAATTTTCAAGCTTATCCGCATCATTCAGATGCGGCGGGTTCGCCGACAACCACTGGCTTTGCTTAAAGCCGGTAGCATAAGTATCGGGCAAAATGCCCGGATGCTGCCTGCCCGAAGCGCGAGTCAACCGGTAAAGAGCATCGTAGGTGTAATCGCTCAACGGCTCCACGATTTGCTGATTTTGAAACACCGTTTGGAAGCTGTTGTCGCGCGACCTCGTGATGTTGCCAACAGGGTCCATCGTGTAAGTCAGCTTCTGCAGGATCGGGTTTCGCGCAATTCCCTTGGCGTCAGCGGCCGACCGGGATGATACGATTCCGAGCAACCGCTGCGTCGTCGCCTCATAAGCGAATGACGTTGCGGTTCCGTTACCCCGAGTAATCAGCGTATGCTGACCGTTGGCATCATACTGGACATCCTCAATGAACGGCACATTGGACTGTTCCGGGAAATCAACCGAAACCTTCTGCAATCGCCCGCTTAAATTGTAGGCCGTTCGATATACCGTCTTATCCGCGGACGTCTCTGCAATTAATCTTCCGATACCGTCATAGTCGAATGAAGTAACGAAGGATTCGCCATTCAAAGCAGGCTCGCTGCCTTCTCCCCAATTCGGCTCTGACGTGTAATCCGCTAGCAGCGTCTGTTCCATCTCCATAATGTGGCCCTGCAAGCTATATACATGGTTGTGCGTAACCCCTGCTTGATCGAACAAGGTGTACAGCTTGCCGCAAAGATTCCGATTCTGCGCTTCTGCCACGCTAAGTCCAGCATTATCGCCGTAGACGTACCGCTCGACTGTCTGCGCCAATTGTAGATCGGAAGCATGGTCCGTTCCGTCCACGCGGATTTGCAGCGGACGCTGCAGTCCGTCGTACTGCGTAGCCGTATGAAAGCCGCGGCTGTCCCATGTATGTACAGGAAGATCGAATAGATTGTCGATGCCAATGCGCGTGCCTGCATCTTGGCTATCCGTACGCAGCAGGCGATTTTGCATATCATAGGCGAATTGCACATCCTTCAAGAACCCTTCCTGACGGCTGCTGGCATAATAGTTTCTCGCATTCGCCTCATAGAGCACGTTGCTCATGCTGTCATATCCGGTATATTCAGGAAGGCAGCTCTGCCGGAGCAACACGATGATACTGTCAACAAACGGCTGAAATTTGGCATCCACCGTTAACTGGAAGCCAGGTGCATATGGACGGAAGCGGGCAGAGGCCCTTCCCCGTCCTTTGTCGGAATCGGTCAAGTCTACATACCCTTGTTGGACAAGCTCATTCCATACATCCGCTGCTGTCAGCACGCTCCCCTTCACCATGTCGTTGAACAGATCGCTTGACGTTTCGCCCAAGTTATTGTCCAATTTCAAAAACACGCGGCCCAAATGGTCTTTGATCTGAATGACAGGCGTGTCTCGGAAGCAGAAGGCTTTTAGCAGCGCATCCTTTTCATCCATCTGGCTTTGATCCGGTTCGCTTGGGTAGTCACGCATAAATTGCTCGTAATAGCGGGAATCCGCAATCGTATCGTTGGCGTCGTAATGCGCTTCCTCCCAAGGCGAGAACAGCGTTTTCGTATAGAAACCTTTGGGCGAATCCACGCGGTAAACGCGGGATAGCGGATCATAATGGGTGACCGTTGGCGGCGGCAATAGATCGGCTGTATGTACCTGTTCGTCGTACATAGGAACCGTTGAATAGTAGGGCAAAAACTGCTCAACGGGCCTTCCTTTATGATCGTACGCGGTTCTCCCAGAAACGAGCCAACGTACGCTTGCTGTAACAATCGTCGGAGTGCCCGTTGCGTCAGCCGCAGGCTCGTATGCTTCGCCGCCATCTGCCCTTTTCCTCGTCTCGATGACGCGGCCAAGTCCATCCATATAGCTCACATTGATTAAAATCCGAGTGCTCTCGTCCCCTGTTTGCTCCGAAACGCTCGTTTCCCGGTATAGCTCCACCGTTCGGTTAGGGCCCTTCCCTTGTCCCCAAGCGAACACATCGTAGTACGTAAAGGCGGACGCTTGTTGAAGATATCGCTCAGGCTGAGCCAGCACATCCTCGAACGATGCATCCATCACCGGGACATATCCGGCTAGATCACCGTCTCCCACTCGCCGATCCTGCAGTGTCCCGAATAAGGATGTAGCGATGACCATGCCTAATGGATCGTAAAGGATCTGCGCGGTATTGCCGTTGACATCAGTCGTCCGGCTCGGCTTGATCAGGTTGTAATCAAGTGCAAGGGACATCGTGGTCGAGGCTGTTTCGCTCAGAAATTGCGTAGTGCTTGTCGGAACCAAGCAGTATGGATCGTAGCTGAACTCCGTCCGATGGTACAGATTGGCATTGCCCTGAAGCAGCGTGTTTTCGAGCTTCCAAGGCAGGTGGAAGCGATTATCTGTGCTGTACGCATAATGCTGAACCAGCCCTTGATTCCACCAGTACCCTTCGCGCAAAACGTAACCGCAATCATCGCCCATCATCTTATCGGTCAGGCGTACATCAAACAGCTTGCTGATTTGATCGGGCGTCGTCACCGCGTGCTCGCCGTGATGATGGAGCATAACGCCTGTCAGCTTGCCTAGCGGCAAAGCGTCCGTTTGTTCGGCATTCCAATAATACTCCCGACTCCACGAAAGAAGCTCCGCCTGCACCACGCCTGCTGTTGGCGACGTGCCGTACGGGATAACGTTCGCGAGCGCGTCTGGCCATGCGGTTTGCAAATCTATCAGATGAAAATAAGCGTTTGGCGACAGCTGCATGCCGAACAACGCATACGATTGGCTCTCGTATTCTACGCCAAGCATGCGATACGCTTCCGTTTCATTGGCATAGGATTTCACGTGAAGCAAAACCTGTACCTGCTGCTGTTCGGGCAGTGCTAATGGCTGCGCTTGACGGCGCGGGTAATGGATTTGAATCGCTTTGGTCACATGCCCATAGGCATCCGTTTCCACCACCATCTCATGGCTCATGCGCGGATCGCTAGGGTCACGCTCATATTGATAGTCGATCGACTCGCTGGATTGCACCAAGAGCGAGGCAAACAGCCCAGCCTCCCGTCCTTGAACAAGCTTCACGGCATAATTGGTTTCGTTCACCGTATACGGGTGCTCAGATTGTCCGCCCGGCTGGTCTAAGCCGTATACCTCTTCACGCAGTGGAAGCCCTTTCAATGCAACATAACATTGCCGAAGCGTTTCCCCGTCAGTACCGCGCAGTGCTTCGTCCAGCTGGCTGTCGGGCATTGCATAAGCGAGCGCGTCCTGCTTGTAATACTGCTCTTGGAAGTGACGGGATAAAGTCGTTGAATGACGAGCTGACCCGGTATGGAACCATCTCTTCCAGTAAACAGGCGCGGTCTCTGGCCAGTCGGATTCGGCTGAACCCTCCTCTGCATCCCATTGCTCAACGTAACCGAAGCCTCTAAATTCCTTCTCTACCGGGTCGTAATACCCCTCATGATACTTATAGCTTGTAACGAATTGGTTGCCTGAGCACGCCTCTGTCAAACGGACCTGCTCTACCACATGCACGGGGAATGGTAGAATCGTCTCCCAGCGTTGTCCCGCCCGCTTATCTTCCATATAAAACTGGACGGAGCTCGCATAGCTAATATCCGTTATTGCGCCGATGCCATTATCGGTACGGATCAGCAGGTTCGGCTTATGCCCGCCGGAGAAGTCATAATAATAATGCTTGACCGATTCCGTGCTAACCTTCGTGAAGAGCAAGCATTGGCACCCGTTGCCGAGGATGTCAGCCAACTGGATACGATCCACTTCGCCGAAGAACTCGGGCAAGAAGACCGATATCGGCGGGCTGAACGCATTTCCGCCCTGATTCAGGTAAACATCCGCACGATCCGGATAAACATAGACGAGATCCGTTAACCCCGAGCCGCTCAAATCGCCTAAAAACAGCCGCGAAGCATTGAAGCTGTCGTCGAAATACGGCGCTTGCTCCATTCGGATGACGGATGCGAATCGTCCATATCCGAGACTGGGCCAGCACTCGACGCTGCCGTTGCGAATCCGGACCCGATGCGAGAGTCCGTCGCCGATGAAATCGGCAAATGTGACGATTTCCTTCGCGCTGTCTGTCGAGCCAAGCGGAAAATGCGCGGAATCGCGTTCAGCATATTCGGCGCTAATGGGATTGCCATATCCTTCTTCATTTATGGAAGGATATATTTTGATTTGACGATCCTCGAAGACGACCAAGTCCGGCACGCCGTCTCCTTGCATGTCCGACATTTCTTTCGGGAACGGGCTTTGTAAATATTCAAGCGGAAAGCTAGTGAACGACTGCAGGCCGTTCCAGGAGCGCCCATACTCCGTTGCATAGAAGCCCGCCCACTGCGAATCGGTCACGATCAGATCCATAACGCCATCGCCATTCAAGCTCGTTAGCGTATAGGACCGCGATTCAGGAGCCGAACCGTCCGTTAATGGAAATTGTTCAGCAGTTGTGGCGTTTTGATAGACGCCGTCCCCAAGCGGTTCCCAATAGATAGCCGAATTTGCGCCAACTTGCAAAATGCCCGATAAGCCTTCGCCATATAAGTCGGTGAATTCGTAGGAGGAGCCATCCAAATAGCCGGGGATCGTATACCCGTCCTCCGTCTGCAGGAGACGAAAGGCTTGTTTGTCAGGCTCAAAAGTTTCATATGTAAACGCCAAGGGTGGTGTGGAAAGCGTACGATAACGTCCGTCCTCTTGCTTTTGGCAGCCAATCATTTCGACCGAAGCGAGTCGATTCAGCTTTGCTAGCGGATCGATTGCATAATTGAATCGCGTCATTCGAACAAGGCAAGGCTCCGCGCCCAGCTCTGCAAACTGATGGAACATCAGAATCTGTCGGCAAATGCGATGCATGCGCACTTCGAAGCCGCTTCGGTAAGTGGAGAAGGCGTCAGCGCGTGCTGGCCATGTGGTTTGCGGAACGTATGGTTTGCAGCCGGCTTGATTAAGCGAATCTAGCGAAAGCTCATATTCGCCGTAATCTAGCACAAGCTGAAACGCAAATTTCTCTTCCTTATTCGCATCGATATAATTGCCATACTGAATACGTTGCAAATAAACCGCTGCCGACGGTTGTCGATTTTGCTCGGACAGCGAATTCGGAACATTGTCTTGATTTTCGGTCACATAGGTATAAACGCGCTTATTGCCCTTCGCATCGGTTTCCTGCTCTACGTTCCATTGAAACACGTTTACAGGGCGCTCTGGATCCGCCACTCGCGCGGTAGCGCTTTGACCATAGATCGAGCAAATATTATTGCTGGAAATGATCCTCCAATAGGAGGCTGAGACAGACTGCCAAAATTCGATCTTTGCAAAAGAACCTTCCATGCGGTGCATATACTCGGATATTGTCCAGCTTTGCTCCCCGTCCTGTTCGGTTCGAGTCAAAGGCTTCAAGCTGGCAGAATCAAGCTTCGGAATGATTTCTTCGCCGTCCAGCAAAAATCGATCGGTGCTGTCGTACGTTGGTATGCCGGTATCCGTTCGTCTGGAAATGGATGAAGCCGATAACGAGAACCCCAGTCCGTACACGCCATTGCCGCTTCCCGAGCTATATTGAAGCTTCAGCTCCGGCTCAAACTCCCGGCAGGGCGATGCATAAATGGGGATGCTCATGTGCATGCTGCCTGTAAATAAATCCGGCTCGAACGTCTCGCCAATGCCGCGAACCGCTCCTCCCCCTTTCGGAAGCGAAAGCTCTGATTTGGAAAAAGGCTCGGAACGCTCTTGCTCGCTATTCCATGACTTGCTTTGCATTAGTTCCCTCCCATACCGTCAGATCAGACCGTTAATTCGAGCAAACTTTACACAATTCGGCAAAAATCCATATTTTATCAGAGTAAATATAACAGAAAGCGTATTCAGTGTATAGGGCCTTTGTATTGTATGATTTCGTAAAGGAAATATGCTATTACGCTCGTGTCCGTCATGTAGATCCCGCGCAAATAAAAAAGCCGCGTTGAACGCGGCTTTTTGCTTGAATTGCGGACTAATGATTGATGTCGCATTTGTTTAAGATGAACGAGATTTGATTCTCTAGCCGATTGATCGCTTCCTGTGACTCTTTGCCTTGTGCGTGCTGGCCGCGAAGCGATTCCAGCTCTTGCTTCAGTTGATGCAGATCATCGCTCGCATTCGCGCAATCATAATGGCTTTCGAGATTATCAAGCATGCTTATCCTCCATTCTTTCGCTGGGTGTACTTGACTATTATGGTGGATTTCGCTTAACTTATTCAGCTTCGACAATTCGACACGAAGCAGTTCGAATGGCTTATTTCGAAAACGTTTAACATTAGGTTTGGATTCCTATTTTGAACCGCACATTTCTCATGTTAAACTCTTCCATGTAAGCGCTTCACCCATAATGAAAACGATTTAATTTTGTGAAGGAGGTGAGTTGGGTAGTCCTTTCAACGACGACATACCTCATAACGATTTGCCATAATCCTTAAGGAGGCTAATTATGAAACGTTTAGTTAAAGGCCCGAAATCGTTTATTTTTATTATGATCCTCTCTCTTGTCGTTACGCTAATCCCCATTTCGACTGCGAATGCAGCCTATAATCTCGTATGGAGCGATGAATTCAACGGGACCGGGATCGACGGGAACAATTGGTCGTTCGAGACTGGCGGCGGCGGCTGGGGCAACAATGAGTTGGAATACTATACGAATCGTTCGGAAAACGCAAGGATCGAAAGCGGCAATTTGGTCATCGAGGCAAGAAAAGAATCGTACGGCGGCATGAACTATACGTCGGCCCGTTTGAAATCGCAAGGAAAGAAAAGCTTTAAATACGGCAAAATCGAAGCGCGAATCAAAATGCCGAAGGGCCAAGGCTTGTGGCCTGCATTTTGGACGCTTGGCGCGGATATCGGAACGGTAGGCTGGCCTAAGAGCGGCGAAATCGATATCATGGAGCATGTCAACAACGAGAACAATACGAATGGCTTCATCCATTGGGACGCTAACGGCCATGCTTCCTACGGCGGCGCAAGCCAAGCGGTCGATGTGACGCAATATCATGTGTATTCCATCGAATGGACTTCGAGCGCGATCAAGTGGTTCATCGACGGCGTTCAATTCAAGGAAGCCAACATTGCGAACAACATCAATTCGACTGAAGAATTCCATAAGGAGCATTTCATCCTGCTGAATATGGCCGTTGGTGGGAACTGGCCAGGCTCGCCTGACGGCTCAACCGTCTTCCCTGCCAAAATGTATGTCGATTATGTGCGAGTCTACCAAGACGGCGGCACTCCTCCTCCTTCCTCTAGCATCGTCAATGGCGGTACGTACAAATTGATTAACGTCACGAGCGGCAAAGCATTGGACGTTGCATCCGCTGGTACGGCACCGGGCACGAATGTTCAAATCTGGTCGGATAACGGAACCGCTGCTCAAAAATGGACGCTGTATCAAAACGCTGACGGAACCTACAAATTGATTAACGTGAACAGCGGGCTTGCGCTTGACGTATCGGGGTCCGGGACAGCCGACGGCACCAATGTTCAAGCCTGGACCGATTTGGGCAACGGCGCGCAAAAATGGAGTGTCGTCCAGAACGGAGACGGCAGCTATAAGCTTATAAATGCAAATAGCGGCAAGGCACTTGATGTCTCTGCTTCAGGCACTGCCGACGGAACGAACGTCCAGATCTGGACGGACAACGGCACTGGCGCGCAAAAATGGACGCTGGTTAAATTGTAGAAGCACGGATAATTAGCTTAAAATGAGTATAAAAACAGGAAGCTGCGCCCTAATGGATCGCAGCTTCCTGTTTTGTTGTACGAAAGATTGCGGCATCCCAGCATGCATGAATTGCCTCTGTCAACTACAGATGGCAAGGCCCTTTGGAGCCATCGGGACATGTGGTGCCGCTTGTCGTGTTGCCTAATACCGAAACCGAATAATTGACGATAACCGGGATGGGATTTCCGTAGAAATCCTTATACACATTGCTAAATTCGCCCGCTTCTACAGATACTTTCACAGATCGCAAATCGAGCCCATCCATGTTTGCGCCAGTGCAGTCTACCCCGCGTATATCAGCGCCATAAAAGCTTGCATCCGGATTAGGCGGCTGCGAGGCTGGAATCAATTGCGCCTGCTTAAAGCTGGCCCCAACCATTGTCGCTTCGCTAAAATTGCTGCCCCCCTGTTGGGTGCCATCAAATTCCGCTTGAATCAATATCGCTTTGTTGAATTTGGCTTGATTCATCGTTGCGCCCTTCGCGGTCGCTGTTTTATCAGGATCAATTCCCGCATAGGTGAAGAACAAAGCGCCGGAGAAGTCAACGCCATCGCAGAATGCACCGGTGAGATTCGTATTGATCATGAAAGCTTCCGATAAGACAGCGGCTTCAATCTTGTTCGAATCTTTCAGCACCCGGGACTTGCTCTCCGATATAAGATATGCGCTGTCCAGATTGGCGAGCGTCAGATTGGCGCCGATCAGCTTTGCTCCTTTCAGCTTTGCATGCGCAAGCTGAGCCTTCTCCAAGTTGGCTTGCTGAAGCTGAAGCTCATACATCCGGCTGCCTTTGAAGGAGGCGCCTCGAAGGTCTTTTTTGCTTAAATCAAGGCCATCAGGCAGCAGCGCGTAATCCGCGTTCAAGTTCGCTATCGATTCCGGAATGCCTGTAATCTTCGCATCGGACAAATCCAAATAGGACCAATTGCTGCCTAGTAGCTTATAAGGCACGGTAGCCTGTAGGAACGTAGTGCGGTCATTCTCGGCACGAGTAAAATCAGGCGGATAGCTGAAGGAAGCCGATGTCAGGTCACAACGGATAAACTTCGTATGATGCATGATCGCGCCGTCAAATATCGTATTGATCAAAGATGCGCCCGTCAGGTCAGCGCCTGACAAGTCCGCTCCGCTCAGATTGGCACCATCCAAAATCGCGCCAGTCAAATTCGCGTTCGTCAGATTAGACGTGGAAAGATTAACGCCAGTCAGGTTTGCCCCAGCAAGTATAGCTGAGGAGAGCTGGGCAGACGACGGCAATATTTTCGTTAGATTCGTCCCGGTGAAATCCGCATGCGTGAAGTTCGCGCCATGCAAGCTCAAGCCGTCAAAATTTGCTTGCTGCAAATTGGCGTAAACAAATTGCGCATTTTGAAACGATTGGACTCGGCTAAAATTGGCATTGCGGAAAACAGCGTTGGTCAGATCGGCGTTGTCGAGGTTCAAACCGGATAGGTCTTTGCCGGATAGATCGAGATCCCGCGCTGAATTCGTAACGATCAGGATCGGCAGCAGATCGCCTTCCACCTTGAACTTGGTTTCGTGCCCTATGCCGACCGTCGCTTTCCCGAAACCCCAGTTGACCGGATACCAACCCTCATTCGTCACTTGGATATACTGTCCGGCGAGATGCCCTGCTGCGCATTGAAACGCGACTTCGCCATGCCCGCGATTAATAAGCTTGAACTTCTGCTCGTCTCCGATTTGATCGGACGTAAAATTATGATCGATATTTAACCATAACATCATATTGTCATTATAATGGCTGTTCCAATACCAGTTTGTTTTCGTATCCTTGAGCGCGACCACCCCGCCGCCCAAGTTATAGATTTCATATTCATAGTTGTTGGCATTATTGCCCGCACATATGACAGCCAAACCGCCCGCATAGCCTAATTGGGAATAATAGCTCCCCGCGTATCCGTATGGCGACGTATATAAACTCCATTTTGTGATAGGGTTCATTGCGAACCTTCCTTTCTTGGCGTGTTCGGAATCCATTCGCTGACCGAAGGCTCCGTTCGTCCAGCTGGAGAGCTGATTTGTTGGAAATTAAGCGAATACAAATTGCGCCATAGATCAACAGCTAAAGACGATGCTACCAAGCCTTGCTGCGTGAGCATATGGCTTCCTGCTGGCGTATAGATGTCCAAATAATATTGATTCGCATCATAGCCATTGCCGTATTGGCTCAGGACATAGATGTGGCCTTGAATTTCTACGCTCATCGCGAGATATTTAATATCTTGCGTCGAATCATGATTGACCAAATTGATCCAATACGGATGGTCAGCGTTCGTGAACGCCGACACGGGATGGCCCCCGCGGCTGAACGCTTGGATGCGCTGATTGCCTTTCTCCAGAACATAGATCGTTTGATTTGGCGCAATCGCTACTAGCTCCGGTTGCAGCAGCAGCCCTTCCCTCGTGCCTGGTCCGAGCTTGATCGTCGCCCAAGGCGCCTGCTGATCTGGCTGGCCGCTCGACGGCACTTGCAAAATTTGCATGACGGGATAAGCGGGGTTCACGGCAACGATGTACCCGTTCGAGTGATACGCCATTGATGTCGGAAGCAGGTTGAATCGGCCCCAGCTCTCGCTGCCCGATAGATCGAATGCTCGTTGCGGGCTGTCCTGCGGGATCGAAGCGTCGTTGATCGGCTTGATCTGCCTGAGGTGGAAGCCGTCTTTCGTGTCGCCTGTCGGATCCAAGTAGAAATAGACAGCGGCACCGCTTTCTTCCCCGAACTGAGGATAGGCGAGCAGCGGCGCTTTGTTAAAGCCCTTGGGCGTATTCATAATGCCGGCATTCGGGTCCGGTCCATAGGCGATGTTTTTGAATGCATAGAGCTGCAGGTTGTCCCCATCATCTCCATCGACAGGCGGGATGTTCATGCCCGAAGCCTGCCAGGTATAGCCGAGCAAGCCAAGGTTTGAATTCAGCGTGATGCCTGCCAAGCTTTCCAATTCATGACCGGTACCGCCTGTGCCGAGGTTTTCCGCTGTTTCCTTGGGTGCTTCGGATGTCTGCTGCCATGAATATCGCCCATTTTGTTGCACAAGCAATTGGCTGTGATGGTAAGTAGTTTGCTCCGTAAGCGGATATAGCATCTGCTTGACGGTTACAGACGCGACCAGCTGCTCCTTCCCAGGCGTAAGCACATTGTCTAATTGTGCAGACGCTCCTCCGCCAACCAGCCAGCCTTCACTCGAATAGATTGCTGCCAAGAAGGTTACTTTGCCGCCGACCGGAATGTTCTTCAGCTCGAACGATAGGCTGGATACTTTAGGGTCCGCAATATCGCCTTTATACGTTCTTGTCGTATTGTCGCTATATTGTGCCGTCACAATATAATAAGATGCGGTAGCCGCAAATTCAGCTTGCTGTCCATTCTCTGCCAGTGGAACCAGCGTGATCGATGCGTCCATGCTTACAGTCAGTTCAAAATCGACGACACGCGGCGATGTGATCACTTCGCTAACCGTTTGGGCCAACTGAACGACCGTTCCCTCGATCGCTAATGCTTTGAGTCCCCATCCTATGATGGGAATCGCTTCTTCAACCTCTTCAGCTGCTAGAATAGCTGCGAGCTCCGCAGCGAACTCCGTCCCTGTGAGGAGCTTAGATACAATCCGGTCTGCAAACGAAGTAAGAAAATCTCTTACGTCATTGCCTGTGTTGCTTGAGTTATTGATGATATCCTTAACAACCGTATAGATGGAATAGACCGTAGGAGCAATGAAAGTGATTTTTTTGAACAGCGTGTCGAACATCTTGCTGCTCTCGGTCCCTACTGTCATAACCAGAGAGATAGTAGGAATAACTAAATCCAACAGCGCTGTCGCACCGATCCCGATCCATGCCGCGACTGGGTCTGCATCCGAATGGGAATTCCCGTTCCCCAGGCTTCCAATTGACAGACGAAGTTTGCCGATCGGCTCAGCAGACGGCAATTGCAAGGAAATCATGGAGGTAGCGTCGCTGACCGGAACGCCAAGGAAGGTGCCCTCCGCGCTTACCGTGCTAATGAATTTCACCGATTTCGTTCCCAAGAGGAGCTGCTCCGCTTCTCCTAACGCATCGATCCATTGCTGCACGTCAGTCAGATTTTCTCCCCTTAGAATCGCCAGCAAATCGTCCGTATTGATCTCAATTGGAGTGACGCCGTTCCCTTTATAGAAGGTCGCGTAAATCGACATGTGCCGAATGTATGAATTGGTGACTCTCAAATCGAGCTCGAACGCGTCGGTCAGCTTCTCGATTTGTACGGAAACCCCGTATTGCGGTCCGCCATCCTTCAGATTATAGTGATAGCCACCCGAGCTCACGGCAGTTGCGGCCAAATTCTGATGGTTCGCTGAAATATGGCTGACGCCCGGTTGAACATTCCACCGCACGCCTCGCAACGCTTCGTCACTATATGCTTTCTTCTTAATATCAGCCGCAGCGCCTGCCGTTAGATTGAGCAAATACGGATGCAGCTCGTAGGTATAGTAGGGCTTCCCTGATTTGTCCAAGACCGGTTTGCCGTCATCGTCCACTACTAGCTTTGTCGTATTCCAGCTGTCCTTGAGCTGTTCAAGCATAAACACCATTTGGCTGATCGCCGGGACGTCATTCATATGACTGAGCATAATATCGGAGTGCTCGTTTGTTAGAACGGTAATGCTAGGATTTAGAAAAAGAATGGATTTTGCAATATCAGCGGCGGAAAACACTTTATCAGCTTCAGAGGTGGAGATGGCTGTTGCCATAAGCGAGGGAATTCCTTGATCATCAGGTGGACCATAGACACGAATAAGCTGCACCTTAGAACGATCATGCGGCACGGAGGCGCAATAATGAGTGGGATGCGGGACTTCCGACGCAGTATGAAAGCCATTCGCACTGAGAGAATCAAGGGTATGCTCGACGAGCGGGTAGGAGACATTTCCTGCTTTGAGGACATAGGGTCCGCCTTGTCCTTCGTCCCCTAGAAACCGGAGATCGTAGTGGAGATTTCGATTGCCTGTCCCGACAATCGGTTGGCTGACGTTCATAAATTACCCCTTTCTTAATTGGCATGTCTGGAAGCGTTATCCTATTTCGTGCATGCTCATTATAGTAAATGCCTTGCTCATTTGATATGGGTCTATGGAACCAGTGATTGTTCAATGACTTAGCCGTTTCTTCAACAGTTGCTCATCGTGTTTTACATAGTTGCAATGCTCGTATGTTTTAATTGCATCGGCTTTATTTTTCCCCGTCAACACGTGTATACTTCTTACTCCACTCTTTGAGCGCATCCAAATCCAACGATTGTGCCTTGGTATTCTGCTACAACGATCATTTCACTGTTTACTTGTATACTTTCGATGATTTGAACTGCAGGCCTAAGACTCCCGCCATTGAACGCTTGATTTAGCCTCGCGAGACCCTCTACATCGGCAATAGTTGCACGTCTTACCGTAATTTCTGGATTCATCCTATTATTTCTCCCCCTCGTTTCTTAACTAAGTTTTGTTATTTCTACGAGTTAAGCCCAATCCCTCCTCTATTCCCAGCATGAGGTTCATGTTTTGAACGGCTGCTCCCGAGGAGCCCTTTCCGAGATTGTCCAATCTGCATGCAATAAGAACTTGATCGTCGTTCCCTAGGACAAAAATCTCAGCGTTATTGGTTCCATTGCATAATGTCGGATCGAGGTTTGATTGACTCATTCCCTTTGTAGCCTCCGGATGGATGACTTTTACGAACGCTTCCCCTTGATAATAGTCGGTAAGAGCAGTATGAATATTTTGGAGGCTAGGTTGATTAGGAAGCAGGCGTGTAACCACTGGAACAGTCACAACCATGCCATTGTAGAAATTGCATACCGTCGGAAGGAATACTGGCTGGAAAGCAAGATCGGTAAACTTCTGCATCTCAGGTAAATGCTTATGGTCCAAATTTAAGCTGTAGTGCTGCGTACGATTGAACCGATCGATTGACTCGGTAGTGCTGTCTGACTCATATCGTTCGATTAATGCCCTGCCTCCACCGCTATAACCGGTCAAGGAGTGACAGCTAATTGGATAATCGCGAGGAAGCATTCCACACTGAACAAGTGGACGAATGGCTAGTGCAAATGCAGTGGCGTGACAGCCTGGCACCGACACGCGATTAGCGTTGGCTATGGCACCCTTTTGTACATTGGATAATTCAGGCAAGCCATAGACCCAAGCATCATCGGTACGAAATGCCGTACTGCTGTCAATAATTCGAGTGTGAGGATTTGTGATAAGCGTTACAGCCTCTCGAGCAGCTTGGTCTGGCAAACACAAGAACACAACATCTGCTTCATTCATAAATTGAATTCGGATGTGAGGGTCCTTCTTATGCTCCTCGTTAATTGATAAAAGCTCGACATCATTCCGTTGAACAAGTCTTTCATGTATTTTCAAACCTGTCGTACCATACTGGCCATCTACAAATACTTTCATAGCGTAGCAACCCCCTTTTCACAATGAATAACTATACATATATTTGAATTTTTATTCAACCCTAGTTTGGGGCGCCTACTGATCCTTTATGATTTGATTTGATCAATGTGCTGCCGAATGAATAGCACACTTTTTTCTTCCCTATCCGTACTCCGGCGCGTTCACCGACCGATTAGCGCACTTTTTTCTTCCCTATTCGCACTCCGGCGTGTTCACCGACCGATTAGCGCACTTTTTTCTTCCCTATCCGTACTCCGGTCCGTTCACCGACCGATTAGCGCACTTTTTTCTTCCCTATCCGTACTCCGGTCCGTTCACCGACCGATTAGCGCGCTTTCTTTTGACCCTGATTACACGAAAAAAGGCCGTCGAGACTTTCTCGACAGCCAGAGTCCCCTCAGTTTGAGGAAGCTTACGTTTTTCAGGCGATATGATTCATCAAATGATCATCCTGATGCTTGTTAATCCCGCGGGTAATCCAAGCTCATAATGTCCATGAACGGAACCTTAACGGTTTCTTCCTTCGTCTGAACGTGTACCTTGCCTGTTCTGGAATCCAAGTGAACGATCTGTCCGCGCAATGGCTCTTCCCATCCCCATATGGTGAGAAGGATATCTGATTTCTCGTTATACGCCTCAGTGATTTGGTTTCCTATTTCCTCTAAGACAAACTCGTCTCGTGTCGGTCGCTTCGGTACTTTCGCTTTTGCCATGAAGTAATCCCCCTAACATATCCGGCTATGATAAGTCATTTAGCGGTTCAGAGTCAACAAGATTATTTTGTGCTCCCATAATTTAATGTAATCAAACCCGTCAGCAGGCATATAGCTTAAAAGAATGAAGACTGGAGGGGATTGGATCGTGGATGCGTTTGTTGCGCGTTCGCTTGATGAGATTCGTTTTTGGTCAAGAATCATGAAAGAGCATTCGCTTTTTTTAAAGCTCGGCTTTCGGTGTGAAGATACACAATTAATTCAGGAAGCAGACGGTTTTTACCGGCTTTTCGAGCAAATTGAAGCGAAAGCGCATGCGTTTACGACAGCGACCGACCCACAGCAAATTCAGACGTTTAATGTAGAGGTTTATAATGCCGCTTCGCACATTTGGGTCTTCAAACGCAAAGTACTCGGATTAATTTTGACTTGCAAGCTGCCCGGCGCCAATAATTTTCCGCTCTTAGTTGACCACACCAGCAGAGAAGCGAACTATTTTAGAAATCGGCTCGCACAACTCAATAACGGCCAATTAGAGCCATTAGCGGATGCGATCATTGATGAGAATGTTTTCTTCTTGAAAATAATGGCTGACCATGCCAAATTCATCGGACATTTACTCGATCCTTCCGAGCGAAAACTAGTCGAACAAGCACGTGATTTTAGCCATGATTTTGATCAGTTGCTTTGGCAAGCGCAGGATCTAAGTTCGATGCGACCTCAATCGCAAACCCAACCGCTTTTAAGTCAATTTTTGGACCAAAATCGGGTATCCGTCGCCAGCCTTCGGGATTTTAAAAAGACAGCACGTGACCTGATCGCGGCCTGCCGGATCAAAAGCATCATTCATCCTCTTCTTGCTGATCATGTCTATCGGGAAGCGGAGCGATTCCTAGCGATTATCGATATGTTCGAAAATAGTTTGACTGGGAAACCGTCTCCTAATCAAGGCGCTTGGCATTAAAGCTGTACGATAAAAAACAGGAAGATGCGCCCACCGGGTTCGCATTTTCCTGTTTTTTATGCTGTATGGGCAAGCTGCTTCCTTAAGGAATGTTCACAACAAAAGGTACAATGAATGTTTTCCCGTTTTGTTTGAATTGCCCCCAGATTTTATAGTTGCCGCTTGACGGGAAGCTTGTCATGAATTTGGCGTCCGGCCCCTTAGCCTTCTCTTCTGTTGGATGAACATGCAAATAATTTTCGGCATCTTCACTTAGGATAACAACATGGCCGACGGCTCCTAAATAGGGCTGCAAATCCGTAACTGGCTTGTTTGTTTGGGCATCTGTCATATGGAAGGTCATGTTTACCTCTTTATTCGCTTGCAGGCTATCGAAATCTAGCGATACCTTTTTGCCGTCGATCATTTGCTCCTTCTCAAGATCTGGCACGAGCGTCTCCGCCGCAGGTGCCGTTCCTTGAACGGTCACGACGTTGCTTTTCGTTGTTGCCTTTCCGCCAGATGGGATATAGTCGGCAAACATTTTAAATTCGCCTGCGTTTGGCAGCTGCGTAGTAATCGTGAACTCGCCGTTATCCTGATATTCCGGGTGAATATGGTCAAAGTACGATAGATCCTTGCTTACGATAATCAGATGCATTTTCTTCTCATGATTAATGTCGAATTGCTCCACAGGCTTGCCGCTGTCATCCTGGATTTTCACTTTAATTGTAACATCAGCATTAGGGCTCGGATGATCGGCTGATAACGTCCATACTGCCTCTGTGTTGTCTGTAGCTGAATCGGCACGCTCAACTTCATGGCTGTTATGGCTATTATGATCGCTGGTTGTTTTCCCACAGCCGGACAACGCTACCGCAACGGCTAAAATAATAACAAATACTAACCCTCTCATCATTAAACCTCCACTTGATCTGGCTTTACACATACCCCATTGGGGTATTCTTGTAACGAGAGTATAATATACCCACTGGGGGTATGTCAAGTGTTGCAAAAAAAGCGCCAGCTCACGAAATCGTCATGAAACCGGCGCTTATTCGATTGTTTCCCATCCTATTCGTTCTAATGGCGTTACTGTTAGTAAACAAGCTTTAATTGCGACGAGCTGTTCGCTCTATACCGTCAGCAATTGCTTCGTACAGTTGGTGCGGCAGGTCGTGTCCCATGCCGTCCACTACCATCAGTTCAGCACCCGGTATGGCAGATGCCGTGTCCTCGCCGCACGCAGGGACGAACAGGGGATCGTCCGCCCATGAATGACAAGTGATGGTACGTTTATGGACGCCAGCCGCGGACGACTATCACCGGAGACAGCGATCGCAGCAATTTGTCGTCCGACGCTGCCTGGATCGTAGGCTCGCCGGACTTCCTCCATAATGAGCGCCCGATAAGCGTCCTCATCAAACGGATAGCCGGTGCCCGCGATGCGCTTGGCAAAAGTGAGACTATTCTCCAAAAATCCTGCTTCATCCTCAAATGGGTTTGGGGCTGGTTTTGTCATCAATGCCATGACTTCCTGTGAAGCTTGCGGAAGGTTCGGATTACCTGAGCTGGACATAATAGAGGTGAGTGATAACACCCGTTCAGGGTACTCACAGGCTACAAGTATTACCCGGGTATAATATAAATCGGCAAAATAAAAAAGCCGCACTTATGCGGCTTTTAACGAAAATCCTCTTGTTCGCGATCACGCTTGATACTGCTCGTCACTCACCTTTTCCAACCATTCAACCGTCTCGCCGTCCATTCGCTCTTGAATCGCAATGTGCGTCATAGCTGTCGTTGGTGCTGCGCCATGCCAGTGCTTTTCTCCAGGCGGGAACCATACAACGTCACCGGGATGGATCTCTTCAACCGGGCCACCCCAGCGCTGCGCGCGTCCGCTTCCTGCTGTCACGATTATCGTCTGACCGAGCGGATGTGTATGCCATGCCGTTCGAGCGCCGGGCTCGAATGTAACGCTGGCTCCGACTACGCGAGCAGGATCAGTCGCCTCGAATAGCGGGTCCAGACGAACCGTTCCAGTAAAATAATCGGCATGCCCCTTGGCAGAAGGCCGCGAACCAACTCTATTGATCTCCATTGTCTGAATACCCTCCATCGGTATATGTAATTACGCTCTACCGATATTATTACATGAGGCGTTAACGACAAGTCAAGCCGACTCGGATCGGAAAAACAGCTTAATTTCCCGTTCCGCATTGTCCGGCGAGTCGGAGCCATGAATAATGTTTGCCTCGACATCCAAGCCATAATCGCCGCGGATCGTGCCAGGCGGCGCTTCGGCCGGATTCGTCGGACCGATCAGCGCACGCGCATTTTTGACCGCGCCCTTGCCTTCCACAATCATTGCAAAAACAAAGCCTGACGTAATGTAATCAACCAGCTCTTGGAAAAACGGCTTGCTCTGCAGATGACCATAATGGATACGCGCGGTTTCACTCGAAAGCTGCATCAGCTCAGCTCTTACAAGCTGAAGTCCCTTCCGCTCGAAACGGCCGACAATTTCTCCTATTAGTCCACGCTTCACGCCATCGGGTTTAATCATCACAAATGCTTTTTCGCTCATCCATCTCAGCTCCTCTACGTTTTCGGAATTGTCAGCGTAACAGCAGTGCCTTGGCCTCGTGCAGATTCCAATGCTAAGCTGCCGCCTGCAATTCTAGCCCTCTCATTCATGCTGAATCGGCCTACTCCTTGGGTTCTGGCAGTTAGATCAAATCCATTGCCTCGATCCACAACTTGGACTACAACCTCGAATTCATGCTCGTGAATGGAAACCTCCGCTTCCGAGACGTCTGCGTGCTTCGCAATATTCGTCAGCGCTTCTTGTATAATCCGGTAGATGACGGTTTCACTTTGTAATCCGAGTCTTTTGTGCAAATTGCAGTGGAATGCTACGCGAATTCCGTAATGGGATGAAAAGTTATCGATATACGTTCGAATGGCCGGTACGATGCCGAGGTCATCGAGCACCGAAGGGCGAAGCTCCCAAGCTAATCCGCGCACCTCTTCAATTATGCCGGCTACGTGATGACGAATGCCGCTCAGGTCCTCATTCATCTGGCTCGGAGCAGCGATGACGCGGTCCAATTGAATGAGCAGCGAAAACAAGCTTTGGCCGATCCCATCATGAAGCTCCCGGGAAAATTTGCGACGCTCGTCCTCTTGGATCGTCATCACCTTCGCTAACATCGCTTGCAGCTCTTCCTCGACCTGCTTGAGCCGGGTTACTTCGTTGCGGATGGCAAGATACTGGTAGGGGGTTCCTTCTTCGCTGATGAACGGCACGATCGTCGTATTGACCCAGTAGTAAGAGCCGTCCTTGGCTTTGTTCTTAATGTCGCCGCTCCATACTTTCCCGGATAAAATCGTCTTCCACATCTCGTCCATAAACGACTTGCCGTGATAGCCGGAATTAATGATGCGATGATCCTTGCCAAGCAGTTCTTCCCGACCATATTGCGATATTTCGCAAAATTTATCGTTTACGTATTGAATTTTGCCTTTATGATCCGTCATAGCAACGATCGACGACTCATCGAGCGCAAACTTGACATCTGCGAGCTGCTTTAAAGACTGCCTCAACGCCGTGCGAAATGGTAGGTTCTCGATGCGGTCGTCCAACTGCGACAGCAGCGTTTCGACATGCTCGGCAATGACGTTTCGATGCGGAGGCGTTGCATCCTTATTCAAATTGCAGCAGCCCCTTTTTCATCGCATACTTGATCAGCTCGGGCCTTGTCTTCAGTCCCAGCTTCTCCATGACATTGCTCTTATGCGTTTCGACCGTCTTCACGCTAATGACGAGCTGCTCGGCGATCTCTTTGTTCGCGTAACCCTTGGCCGTTAAGCCAAGCACTTCCTTCTCGCGATCCGACAACGAATGGTAGACATCGCCGCTTTCGCCGCGCTTCATTCGTTCCACATAGTCATTCATCAGCCGTTTCGTAGCTGTCGGGTATAAGTAGGCATCGCCTCGGGCAACGGACCGGATGGCCGTCAGCAGCTCCTCATGCGGCGCGTTCTTCAGCACATAGCCTGCCGCCCCGGCATGAATCGCACGGAACAGGTATTCGTCGTCATCGTGCATAGTCAATACCAGAATGGCAAGCTCCGGAAGCTTCTCCTTAAGCTCCGAAGTTGCGGTAAGCCCATCCTTGCCATGCGGCATGCTCAAATCCATGAGCACCACATTCGGTCGCAGCTCAAGCGCTGCTTGAATGCCTTCATCCCCATCGGAAGCCTCGGCAATAACCTCTAGATCCGCTTGTCCGTTCAGCAGCATGCGCAATCCGGAACGTACCATTGCATGATCATCGACAATTAGGATTGTTATCATTCTTCACCCTCTTCTCCTCCGCCTCGCGTTAGCTCCGCATGCGCTTATTCACTCTCCACCAGCATATGCAGGAAAGTGTGGAGTCCTTGCACTTCGTGAACATCGTACCTCTGATCGCTTCTTCGTCCAAGCAGCAATATCCCGTTCAAGGAACATAATGATTCGGCCGGCACCGGGAATGCGATCGCTGATGCCAGCTTCTCTGCAAGCATGACCGGACATTCTCCCAATAATAAGGGGTTCTCACGGTCATTGATCGTATAGGGCACGCCATGGCGAAGCACCATGCCGCCGATGCCAATGCCGGGTTTAAGCTTCATTTGGCCTACTCTACCATTGCGGCTGCCGATTACAAAGTTCCAGCGCATAAGCCGATAATGCTCGGCGGGCATCGCATACGCGACAAAGTCGCTCCCGCTTCTCTCGCGTATGCGTTCAAGCTCCAGCATCATTTGCTCGTTTTTCCCCGGTCCCTTCAATTGTACGCCTCCTTTCCTCCATGTTCCATCCTTCTATTGCGCTATCTGGCTAGTAAATCACTACATCCGGCAAATTTCCTTCGGACAATTCTCGCAGTGGCACACATCGCGCAAATAGGGAAGATCCTTTATGATGAAGCAGCCGTTCGTGTAGTCGACCACCTTTTCTTTCTTCAAATCGCTCAGCATCCGGTTCACGCTATCTCTTGTTGCTCCGATCATGTCGGCCATCTCGGTGTTGTTGATTTTCAACGTGATCACGATCTGTCCGTCCTTCATTTTTCCGTAGGAATTGCTCAAACGAATGAGCAGCGAGCATAATGCGCCTGGCTTGCCGAACATCATTAAATCCCGGAATTTGGTTTGGGTGAGGCGATGCATCATCCCCATCCACTTCATGAACTCGACCGCTAAATCGCCATGCTGCCAAAGCAGCACCTCCAGATCCTTGCGCTGAATGATGCCGACTTGGGCATCTTCTGTTATTTCCGCGCTAAAGCCGTGAACCGAATCCTGAAACGGGTCCATCTGGCCGAGCAGATCCCCCTGTTGATGCAAGTACATCGTCAGCGCTCTGCCGCTATCGGACGTCTTGGTCGTTTTGGCGCGTCCTTCAAGCAGGTAAAACAATTTGTCCGCAGGATCGCCTTCCCAGAACAAGCTGCTCCCTTTTTCCTTTTGCTTCACATACATAATGCTTTGCAGCTTCTCGAAGCTATCTTGAGATAAAACCGGAGCCAAACCTTCCGCACGCTTGATTGGATTTGCCATGGCGTTCGTTCCCCTTCCGATCGTTCATTTGTATCCATCATACCTCTGCCTGCAAATTTGAACCATCGGGGAGTACACTGATCTTTGGCGGGAAAAACCCTTAATCTTATGTGAGGAAAAATACACTAGGGCTGCATGGACAAAGAAGAAGAGGCGCAATGCTGCACCTCTTCTTTCACACCTTATCGGTTGATTCCAATCTGCTTCATCGCCGTATCGATTAGCGCTCTAGCCCGATTGACCTCGCGATCGGTTGGCGTCGGAACGCCTTCGAGCGGATAAGTCCGGCCGAGCTGCTGCCATTTGTACACGCCCATTCGATGATAAGGAAGCAATTCGATCTTCTCGATATTCGCCTGCTGACCGATGAACGCGCCAAGCGATGTCAGATCCTCCGTACTGTCCGTAATTCCCGGGATTAGCACATGCCGGAGCCAAACTGGTTTATGAATCGTCGACAACCATCGGGCGAATGCCAGAATCCGTTCATTGGGCTGCGAAGTGAGCCGTTCATGCTTCGCGTTATTCATCTGCTTCAAATCGAGCAGCACCAGATCGGTATAAGTCATCAGCTCGACTGCATGGGATGGATCGCAAAAACCGGAGCTGTCCAGCGCCGTGTGGAGTCCGAATCGTTCCTTGCACGCTTTGAACAGCTGGGCAACGAACGGGGCTTGCAATGTCGGCTCCCCTCCCGTTACGGTAATGCCGCCGCCAGACCCTTTATAATAGGCTAGATAGGGTTCAATCTCATTGAGGATTTCATCAACCGTTACTTGGCGGCCCGTTGCGGGGTCCCACGTGTCCGGATTGTGGCAAAACTGGCATTGCAGCGCGCAGCCCTGCATGAACAGGACAAAGCGGATGCCTGGCCCGTCCACCGTCCCGAATGTTTCCATGGAATGGATACGCCCTTTCATGAGGGTCACGCTCCTTGCTTAAATTGGATAATGTGCGTGCAGCAGCTTCGTTTCAGATTTCACCGTGGAACGTACGATTAATGACGTCCAGCTGCTGCTCGCGAGTCAGCTTGATAAAGTTAACCGCATAGCCCGATACACGGATCGTCAGCTGCGGATAATTTTCCGGATGCTCCATCGCATCCATCAGCTGCTCACGGTTGAAGACGTTGATGTTCAAGTGATGCCCGCCGCTTGTCGTATAGCCATCGAGCAAAGCAGCCAGATTGCTGAAGCGAGCTTCATCTTCCTTCCCGAGCGCCTTCGGGATAATCGAGAACGTATTCGAGATGCCGTCCAGGCTGTGCGCATACGGGATTTTGGCGACCGATGCCAACGATGCGAGCGCCCCTTTGCGATCACGGCCATGCATCGGATTCGCCCCAGGCGCGAACGGTTGGCCCGCCATCCTGCCATCCGGCGTACTGCCGGTCTTTTTGCCATAGACAACGTTCGACGTGATCGTCAAGACCGACATCGTCGGAAGCGCCCCGCGATACGTCCTGTGCTTGCGCAGCCGGTTCATGAAGCCTTCCACCAGCTCGACGGCCAGCTGGTCGACGCGGTTATCGTTGTTGCCGTATTGCGGATATTCGCCTTCGATATCGAAGCCGATTGCGATCCCTTGCTCATTGCGTACCGGCCGAACCTTCGCATAACGGATGGCGCTCAAGCTGTCTGCGACGACCGACAAGCCGGCGATGCCGCAAGCCATCGTGCGCAAAATATCCCGGTCATGCAGCGCCATCTCGATGCGCTCGTAGCTGTATTTGTCATGCATATAGTGAATGACGTTCAGCGTGTTAATATAGAGCTTCGCCAGCCAATCCTGTACGACGTCGAACTTGGCCTTCACTTCCTCGTAGTCCAAAACTTCCGATGTAATTGGTGCGGTGACCGGGCCGACCTGCATCCCAAGCTTCTCGTCCACACCGCCGTTAATCGCGTAGAGCAGCGCTTTGGCCAGATTGGCGCGTGCGCCGAAAAACTGCATTTGCTTCCCGATCCGCATCGCGGAAACGCAGCAGGCGATCCCATAATCGTCTCCGAAGTGCGGACGCATCAGATCGTCGTTCTCGTACTGGATCGAGCTAGTCTCTGCCGAAACGCGCGCGCAGTAACGCTTGAAATTGTCCGGCAGCTTCGCCGACCAAAGGATAGTCAGGTTCGGCTCCGGCGCAGGACCAAGATTGTACAGCGTATGAAGGAATCGGAAGGAATTGCGCGTGACGCGCGTCTCGCCATTTAGCCCCATGCCGCCTACCGATTCCGTCACCCATGTCGGATCGCCGCTGAACAATTCATTGTAATCCGGCGTTCGCAGAAACTTCACGATGCGCAGCTTCATCACGAAATGGTCAACAAGCTCCTGTGCTTCGCTTTCCGTCAAGATCCCCTCGTTCAAATCGCGCTCGAGGTAAATGTCGAGGAAGCTGGAGACGCGCCCGAGGCTCATCGCTGCGCCGTTCTGCTCTTTAATTGCCGCAAGGTAAGCAAAGTACAGCCATTGCACCGCTTCCTTCGCTGTTGCAGCCGGAAGGGACAGATCATAGCCATAAGCAGCTGCCATCGCCTTCAGCTCTGCGAGGCTTCTGATTTGCTCGGACAGCTCTTCCCGGAGCAGAATGACGTCTTCGGTCATCGGCTCATTCTCTAGCTCAAGCAGCTCTTGCTTCTTGCTTTTGACCAATCGATCTACCCCGTACAGCGCGACCCGGCGGTAATCGCCTATGATTCGGCCGCGGCCGTAAGCATCCGGCAGGCCAGTAATAATTCCCGCTTTGCGGGCTGCCCGCATCTCGGTCGTGTAGGCGTCGAATACCCCTTGGTTATGCGTCTTGCGTATTTCCGTAAACAATCGCTCCAGTTCCGGATTCAGCTTATAGCCATAGGCATCGCATGCATCAATCGCCATCCGAATCCCGCCGAAAGGCTGAACGGCCCGCTTGAGGGGCGCATCCGTTTGCAGCCCAACGATCTTCTCTTTGGCCTGATTGATATAGCCGGGTTTATGGGACACGATGGTCGAGACGGTATTCACATCAACGTCATGCACGCCGCCTCGTTCGCGCTCTTCCTTCAACAGAACGCACAGTTGCGCCCATAGCTCCTTCGTATCGTCGGTCGCATCCTCCAGAAACTGCTCATCGCCTGTATACGGTGTAACATTTCCTTCAATAAATGAATTGACGTCGATGTGCTTCTGCCAATTTCCTGAGGTGAATCCGTGCCAGGCGTCCAAGACTCCTACCCGATCTTTTGCTTCGCTTTCCTTCATCGCCATGATCAAGCACCTCCGTTTTCTATCTTAAGGTTACTTGTTTCGACAGCTCCCTACTATGACATTGCTCACACTTTTACAATGAATTTGATTCGCGTCAGCCGCATTGCGAAATCTGTGTGATCAACCGTTCATGATCCTGCGCATCATGGATCGACTCGATGAATCTGCTGCTGATGCCATGCTCGGTAAAAACAGGCTCATACACTTCTGACCATTGGAGCGTATGCAGCAGAGCAGAGACTTTCATGCTGCCGCCGTCTAGCAGCGTCCCGACCTTATCCACGCATGAACGATCATAGATGCCATGCAAGGGATGGGCACTGCTGTTAATCCAAGGCATGACGGCTTCCGCCCCTTCCGGCTTCTGTGCCGCCAGCAGCAGTGCAGCGTCCGCGGAAGGAAAAGGCATATGGCAGCCGAGAATCCAGACATGGCGGTTTTTCGATAAGGACAGCCCCGCGTGAATGCCGCTTAGCATTCCTTTGCCCGCGTAGGAATCGGTTATGATCCGGATCTCCCGATCAACGGCGCGAAGGAAAGGGCGCGGATCATTCGTGACGATCGTAATCTCGCTGCAGCAGCTGCTCATTTCCCGGATTTGCCGCTCCAGCAGCGTCTCGCCATCCAGCACGAGGAAAGCGCGGTTTTCCCCGTTCGTTGCATGGTGGCTGCCTCCTGCCAGAATTACGCCAGACAGCATTCCTACCACTCCTCTCTTCTACAAAAAGGCGAATGCGCTTCGATAGCTCAATTACACCACAACTTAAGCGCGTTTCGCTGTGAGATGCATCACGGACTAACTCCGGAAGCATTGTTGCGAGGCACAACATAATGTGGTCCCGTGCGATAAAACCCGTTGTGACCAGATAGAACCCGATGGTATCAAAAAATAAAGTGTTAGACTAAGAAAATAACGTTGTACACTGGAAAAGAAAGTAGTAAAGTGGAAAAGACGTTAAGCTAGTGGACAAGCATGGATATTACAAACATTTAAGTTGCGGGTTTTTCGGCGAAACGTGTAAAAATATAACTATACGTTATATAGATTTATATGAATTACTAGTTAAGTTGATAAATCAACTGAAGCGAGGTCGCAGATGAAGCTGTTTTTATCGAAACGAAAAGCAATATTAATCGTTGCTGTGCTTACTCTTATATTAGCGATTTACTACACTTTTCTTCGAGAAAATGAAGAAATCCCGAATTACGAAAATCCGAGCAGTATTGTGGAAAGCTATTCTAAAGCAAGATTATATGCTGAAACAGACCTTGTGATTGCGTGTATAGTTCCCGAGAAGCGCTCAGAACCAATGTTAAAGCAGTTTGCTGGAGGAGTGCACAAGGATTCTCACTATTCGATTAAGATTCTCAACGTGGAGCTTAATGGGAATAAAGGGAATGTGACCTATCACGCAACTTTGAAATGGGGGGAGCCTTTGAATACAGCAGAAGAATTAAACGAGACGGCTCCCGTTGTCAAGGTTGATGGAAAATGGTACATCGATAGAGAAGAGGCTTGGTAACTAACCCAATCTAAAACTATATTTTCTTGGACAGATGGTACCTCTCCTCTCCTTGCCATGTCGTTGCACTTTATACAACGAACAAGGCATGAAAAGCCGGCCCCGAGCGTTCCCCTTGCAGTTCATGCAACGAGATACGGTCCATAAGGGACGCGTTGTGCCAAAAACAGTTTAAGCCGCCTTCCCCGTTGCGCAATATGCAATGGCATCTCCCTATTTCCGCGCTGCCGCTGATGTCATTGTACGAACTGCATTGAGCAAGCTGCAGCATGCCCCGACGCTGCGTTACATGCGAAGAAAGCACACCACAGTCCGCAATCCCGCAATCCCGCAATTCCAACGCCAACCGCTTCCAGCACAAAAAATAGGGCTGTCCCTCAGCCGTCGTGGCTTTTGGGACACCCTCTAATCACACATGGTCGAGCCTAGAATCTACCGTAGAACGCATTGCGGTAAATGTCTGCCAGTTCCGTCACGAGCGGCATGCGTGGGTTGGCGGTCGTGCATTGATCTTCGAATGCGCGATCAGCCAGTTGGTCGACGTTCGCTTCGAAATCCGCGGGATTCACGCCGAGCTCCTGGAATTTCTCTGGGATGCCGAGCGACTGATTCAGCTTGCGTACTGCCGCGATCAGGCTGTTCACGCCCTCTTCCGTCGTCTTTGCCGGAAATCCTAGCATGCGTGCAATTTCCGCATAACGCTGATCGGCAACGAAGTGGCCGTATTTCGGGAACGAAGCGAACTTGGTCGGCTTCTGCGCATTGTACCGAATGACATACGGCATAAGAATGGCATTCGTCCGCCCGTGGGCGGTGTGATATTGCCCTCCCCATTTATGCGCAAGGCTGTGGTTAATGCCTAGGAACGCATTGGCGAATGCCATGCCCGCGATCGTCGAAGCATTATGCATTTTCTCGCGTGCGAGAGGATCTGCCGTATGGTACGACTTCTCTAAGTTCTGGAAGACGAGTCGGATCGCATGCAGCGCAAGGCCATCCGTATAGTCGCTTGCCATAACCGATACATAAGCTTCAATCGCATGCGTTAGGACGTCCATTCCGGTGTCCGCTACAGCTCGCTTCGGCAAGCTATAGACGAATTCGGGATCGATGATCGCCACATCGGGCGTCAGCTCATAGTCCGCGAGCGGATATTTCGTATGCCCATCCTTCTTGTCTGTGATGACGGCGAACGAGGTGACCTCCGAGCCTGTACCCGAGGTCGTCGGGATGGCGACGAATTTCGCTTTTTCCCCAAGGCGCGGATATTTGTAGACACGCTTGCGGATGTCCAGAAACTTCTGTTTGAGCGAATGGAAGCTGGTGTCCGGGTATTCGTAAAAGAGCCACATCGCTTTGGCAGCATCCATCGGCGATCCGCCGCCAAGCGCGATTATGCAATCGGGCTGGAAGTTTTCCATCAAGGTCGTTCCGCGTTCGACCGTCTCGACCGAAGGATCGGGCTCGACATCGGCAAACACTTCGATCGATACCGGATTCGTCCGTTTGCGCAAATAATACTCCAGCTTCTCGACATAGCCGAGCTTCACCATCATCGCATCCGTAACGATGAGAATGCGCGAGATGTCCGGCATTTTCTCAAGGTACTGTGTCGCGCCTTTCTCAAAATAAATCTTCGGCGGAATCTTGAACCACTGCATATTGACTGTCCGGTAAGCAACCCGCTTGATATTGATCAAATTGACAGCCGATACATTCGAAGTCGTTGAGTTATGGCCGTACGAGCCGCAGCCTAACGTTAGCGACGGCAGATTCGTATTGTAGAGATCGCCGATCGCTCCGTGTGTCGAAGGCGAGTTCACGATAATGCGGCCGGTCTTGAGCCGGTTCGAGAACGCTTGGATCACGGCATCATTGTTCGAATGGATGACCGAGGAATGTCCAAGTCCGCCGAAGGCTACAACCTCCACTGCGCGATCGATGCCCTGCTGGGCGGTTTTGACTCTGTAGCACGCAAGGACGGGACTAAGCTTCTCGGCGGACAGCGGGAATTCCGTGCCTACCCCCTGCAGCTCGGCTACGAGAATCTTCGTGTCTTGCGGTACTTGAATGCCTGCCATCTCCGCGATCTTCACTGCTGGCTGGCCGACGATCACCGCATTAACCGCACATTTATCGGCATTGATGACAAGCTTCGAAACAGCTTCCGTTTCCGTCTTGTTCAGGAAATAACAGCCGCTATCCTTCATGAGCTTGCGTACTTGCTCGTAAACGGCCTCTTCGATGATGACGGCTTGCTCGGAGGCGCAGATCATGCCGTTATCGAACGTTTTGGACAATATGAGATCAGTCACGGCCTGCTCAAGGTTCGCCGATTGCTCAATCAGGCACGGAACATTGCCGGGGCCGACGCCCAGCGCTGGTTTTCCGGTGCTGTAAGCGGCTTTGACCATCGCGGAACCGCCTGTTGCCAATACAAGCGCTACATCCGGGTGGTTCATCAACAGCTGGGTCGCCTCCAAAGATGGGCATTCGACCCATTGGACGCAATGCTCCGGCGCTCCGCTCGCGACCGCTGCATCATGGAGAATCTGAGCAGCTAACGTGCTGCACTTCTGGGCCGACGGATGGAAGGCGAATATGATTGGATTGCGCGTCTTCGCGGCGATTAACGTCTTGAACATCGTCGTCGATGTCGGGTTCGTAACCGGCGTTACGCCAGCGATGATCCCGACCGGCTCTGCGACGGCCTTGTAATTCTCAAAGGTGTTTTCTTCGATAACGCCGACGGTTTTGTCATACTTAATGCTGTGGTAAATGTATTCGGTCGCGAAGATGTTTTTGGTGATCTTGTCTTCATACACGCCGCGGCCCGTTTCCTCCACGGCCATTTTCGCCAGCCTCATATGTTGATCAAGCCCCGCGAGCGCCATAGCATGCACGATCGCATCGATTTGCGCTTGATCCATCTGCAGGAACGCTTCCTGGGCGATTTTGGCACGTGCCACCAACTGATTCACTTCTTCTTGAGCGGAGTAACGAGCTTCTAATTTGTTTTCCTTCATTGCCATCATTCTCTCCTCCTTGGAGACATAATTGGGATCGTTATTTATGAGAATAAATAGTCGATATCGGTCAAGATTTCTTCCGCCAGCGGAAAGATCAGCTCCTCCTCCATCTGAAAATGGCTATTCAAAATGAAGCACCCTTGCGTTAAACAATGGCAGCCTTCCTTTAGTTCTTCGAAGAATGTCGGACCGATCGCCTCCTCGTCCATTGCTAACAGATTGAGCTGGGCATAGCTTGCATGCAGGAACGACTCGAAAAACTGCAGCGCCAGCTCATGATCCTTCTCAAGCACCCATAGGGAGGGTTGGATTGTCGGTTCGATCGTCTTCTTGTAATACCGCGTAAAGACCGGGAATAGCGTCTCATCCTCCCATCTGGAATGCACGGACAATTCACTAAGCAATGCAGCAGTCCGATCGCGCAGCACCGTGAGCAGGCTTTTGGCCCCCCTTCTGCTAAAGGCTGCAGCTGCCCGTATGCTTAGGTCGCACAGCTCATCGCAGTCCGCCTTCAACTGCTCGTGATCTGATTTTAACTTCTGGAACAGCTGCATATAGGCGCTTGGCCTTGCCGTATTGATCGGATCAAGCAGCAGCTTAGTGGATTTTCTGCCCATCTCCATCCTAGCGCCCTCCGCTTCGGCTATCGGATAATGCCAGCTCAGTGGACTTGTCGTGTTGCCCTATGAGCTCCACATAGACGGTGCCCGCTTCAACCTTGACGTGGAATGTTCGCACTTGTCCAGTATCCGGCTCCTGCACCATCCCATCCTCCAGGTTGATTTTCAAATCCCGCAGCGGACAGTAGATATAGTGTCCGCTTACGATCGCTTCCGCGAGCGATCCGCCCTTACGGTGAGGCGTCCGATTCTCCAGCGCATACAGATCGCCGCTGGTCGTATGGAAAACAGCCAGCTCCTCCATGCCGAGGCGTACTTGCCTCCCCAACCCTTGCGGGAAATCATCCTGCTTGCCGATTGCCGCGTAAACCCGCTTCATTTGATTGGTCATCGCTTCCAACTCCTATCTATCTTACTGTCTCTATTTCACATCAACCTCGACTGCCTGATAATAATCGCGCTGCAGCTTCTCGCTCTCGATCACTTCCTGCCAAGGATCTTGAAGCTCAGCGAGCGCGTCCTCAACGCCTTGAGCTAAGGCTTGCCGGCGTGCCAAGTCATCAACCACGACAGCTCGCACATGCTCGATGCCCAGTCGCTCGATCCATTCCGACGTTCGTTCGCCATAATTGCCGGTTTCCCGATAATGTTGAATGAATGCTCCACAGATTTCCTCCAGCTCTTCATTCGTTTTCACTTTGCACAGGAGCTCCGCTTCCTTCATGCGAATGCCGCCGTTGCCGCCCACGTAGATTTCCCAGCCGCCTTCATTGCCGACTATGCCAAGATCCTTCGTCCCCGATTCCGCGCAGTTGCGCGGGCAGCCGTTGACAGCCATTTTAAATTTGGCCGGCATCCACAGCCGTTCGAACTTCTTCTCGAGTTGGATGCCCATCGCGATCGTATCCTGCGTTCCGAACCGGCAAAATTGGGAACCTACGCAGGTTTTGACGGTACGAAGCGCCTTCGCGTAGCCATAGCCTGACGGCATGCCGAGATCCTTCCAGATCGCTGGCAAATCCGCCTTATGGATGCCAAGTAAATCAATCCGCTGTCCGCCGGTCACTTTGACCATTTTGGCTTCGTATTTGTCGGCGGCATCTGCGATCTGGCGAAGCTGCTCTGGCGTCGTGACTCCGCCATACATCCGCGGAATAACGCTGTACGTGCCATCATTTTGGATATTGGCATGCAGCCGTTCATTGACAAAGCGCGACTGCCGGCTATCCTCGTATTCCGCTGGCCACGCCATGCCAAGATAGTAGTTCAACGCAGGGCGGCATTTCGAACAGCCTTCGCTCTGCTGCCATTCCAGAACCATCATGACCTCGCGCACGCTTGTCAAATGCATGCCTTTGATCGCCGCCACAATCTCGTCTCGGCTGTGTGTCGTGCAACCACAAATTCCTTTCTTAACTGGCTGCTGCTCCTGATAGCTGTCGCCAAGCACGAACTGCAGCAGCTGCTCCACGAGCGGTTTGCACCCGCCGCATGATCGCGTCGCTCCGGTTTTCATTTTGATTTGGTCAACGGTTGTCAGACCGTCGACTTGAATGACGCGGACGATATCGCCCTTGGTTACGCCGTTGCAGCCGCAGACGATTTCGTCGTCCGCCATTGCTTGCACGATCGATTCCTTATTTCCCCCGCCGCAGCATGCAGTCCCGCCGCCGAACAGCTCAGCGTAGCGTTCATCGGTCATCAAGGCGCCATCTCGGATCAGTCGCGTGAGCAGCGGGGCATCCGACACTTCACCGTACATGACGGCGCCGACGATCCTCTTATCGCGAAGCAGCACTTTCTTGTAATGACCGTGCCAGTCATCGTGAATGCGCAAAACCTGATGATCAGGCCGTTCCAGATATTCGCCTGCCGAGAAAACGTCGACGCCAGAGATTTTGAGTTTCGTCGATACCGACGAGCCTTCGTACGGTGCGGCTTCAATGCCCGCAATCGTTTTGGCCAACACCGCGCCTTGCTCGAAGAGCGGTGCAACAAGGCCATAACAAACGCCACGGTGCTCGCAGCATTCACCGACTGCGTACACATCCGGTGCGCTCGTCTGCATAAAATCATTCACGAGGATGCCCCGGCCTGTCTCGATTCCGCTCTCCTTCGCGAGTTCGATATGAGGCACAATGCCTGCCGACATGACGACCAGCTGCGCCTCAAGCTCCGTACCGTCCGCGAAACGCAGGCCGCTGACCTCGGAACCGCCTAGCACCTCCGTCGTTTTCGTTCCCATCCGGAAGCGGATGCCTTGCCGTTCCAGTTCTGCCTTCAGCATGCCGGAAGCCACCTCGTCCAGTTGGCGCTCCATCAGCGAATCCATCAGATGAACGACCGTTGTTTCCATGCCGAGCTGCACAAGCCCTTTGGCCGCTTCAAGTCCAAGCAGACCGCCGCCGATCACTGCCGCTTGCTTGAATGTGCGGGAGGCGTCGATCATCGTCTCGCAATCCGCAATATCTCGGAATCCGATCACGCCGTCTTTATTCGCGCCAGGCACCGGAAGGATGAACGGCTTTGAGCCTGTAGCAATGATCAGAACGTCGTATTCGGCGGTTTCGCCCTCTGCTGTATAAATTCGTTTGTCCTTCGTATCGATCCGTACAACTTTCGTTCCCGTATGCAGCTGAATGCCGTTCTCCTCGTACCATTCGCGGCTGTTCAGAATGATGTCGTCGATGCGCTTGCTGCCCTCAAGGACGTATGAAAGCTGGATGCGGTTATAATTCGGGTAAGGTTCTTCTCCGTACACGCAAATGTCGAATGCATTCGTCAGCTTCAGGATTTGCTCCAATGTATTTACGCCTGCCATGCCGTTGCCGATCAGGACCAGCTTGCGGCGTTTCATGTTGGGTTCAGCCATCCTCAATCACTTCCTTGTCGGTAGTTATGGCTTGATTATAACGAAGGCAAAACCGTCTGCCTGTGACATAAATCACCATGTAAAAAAATAAGTCCGCATGCCTTCCTTTACGGAAGATAGCTGCGGACCCAATACCCGTTATGATACAGAATGAATGCTTAATGCGTTAAACTTGGCGGCAAGCTCCTCCATCTCGATGGGCGTAAACAACCGCTGCGCCATCGGGAACAGCACCGTTTCCTCCTTCATGAAGTGGCCGGTTAGAATGTGATAAGCTTCGATCAAATCCGCAGCAATGTCCGCCGCTGCTGTCGCAGAAACGGTCGTTCCGAGCACCAGCGCCGACACAGCTTCAAGATACTGCTGGAGGTGGAGCTTCGCCTGCTCATGCTCGAACTCCATCACTGCGACTGGCCCTGTCTCGTAACCCACAAATCGGGCAACCATCGGGAATAGAATATCTTCCTCCTTGGCGGAATGCGGCTCCAGCTCTCGAACAAACGCTCTCACCATCTCCTTCAATACAAACAAAGAGGCCGTCCAATCCGCAATTCCGTCAGTTGCTCCGATCTGCTGCGCGATTGCGTAGAATTGTTCCATCTGTTCGCGCAAAGGAATATGCTCCTGCATAAGCGCTCGGAGCGGTGCGCTTAACGTCTCCTTCTCAGAGGCGGACAGTTCGGCAAGCCGCTGAAACAACACGTTATTTTCCAGATGGATATGTTCGAAAAGGTCGCTTTCCAGTTCAACAAGCTTCTGAAACGTGACGGTATACGTGCGGCAAGCGCCGTCCGGCAGCGTATAATCGCTCGTCACGGCTCTCATTTCCTTCAAGAGATCGCCGACTTGGCTGTGATCGGATTCCAGCTCATCGACCTTCTGAAGCGTTCCCGCCAGCTGTTCTGCTGACGGCGCAGCCTCATACGCTTGAATGAGCGGAAAGACAACCGATTCTTCGACAATCAAGTGCTGCTCGAGCTCGGTCTTCATCTGATGGAACAGCGTATGCAGCTTCACGAGCCGATCGCCTTCCTCTTCGTGATGGCCATGAACACGCAGCACCTTCGTTACGAATTCGCTGAGCAGCGGCAATTCCGCCTGTAGGTAAGCATGGTGTTTGGTTACGATGTGATCGATCATCTCGGACAAGCCTGCCTCGCGCCAATCTCTCGCTTCATGCTGCCGCTGCTGCCAGCTTGCGAAGCTTTCTTGAAGCGACGCAAGGAACGAAGGCTCATCAATCCCCTTCAGTTGAAGCACCGAACCGAGCGGTTCGTTACCGCCGCAGCAAAAATCAATACGGTGGGCCTTAAACAGATTGCTAGCGCCTGGAAAAGCGGTCACGATGTCGCCAATCTTATTCGATCCGTCGAATCTGATCTCCATCTTTCCTGCCTCCTCTTTACATCCGTGTTTTAGCAAATCCATCATATCCCGGCGCAAATCCTCCCGCTGTGCGGGCAATCACACGATTTATGACGATTTCCAGAACATCGTATATCGAAGCTGTCCGTGCGAATCCTCGGATACGAACGTCGTTCCGCTTGGCCCATCCAGTGTCAGCTTCGTCCGTTCGTCGCCGAATACAGGAATCGATAGAAATTGCGTCACATTCAAATAACATTGCAGATGCGTCCCTTCCGGGAGCAGCTTCACACGCAATAGCTCAAACGTACGTGGAGGGGCGACGGGGTCACGGCCAGCGAGGTCTTCGATGCACACTTCTACCATTCTGCCGCACAGCGGCCTGATCGCTGCTTCAACATCCATTCCAGCTCCCCCTTTTCTTCAGCAGACACGGCCCTGCATCTTCCTTCTTCAACACGTTCACCTTGTAGCCAGCAAGCCAATTCCACCACGATTCCGGCAGCGCGGCATCCAGCCAATCCAGCAAATCCTCTTCGTTCTCCCAAACGGCAAGGCCGTTCACCTTCGCGACGGCCACGTCTAATCCTTCTTCCTCTGCAGGCTCCACGTCCGTGCGGGCTCCTGTAAACAGGTGGCGCATAAGCTCGCAAACCTCTTCCAGCAGCGATGCTTCCCCCCGACTGCGAGGACGAATAAAGCAAAGCTCCACATCGTATTCGCAAATCATCCAATCCCTCCTCACTAGCTGCTAGCCAGCATTCCGTTCCCTTCGGTAAATCCAGATGGCGAGCGGAAACAGGATCACATTCAAACCCGCGAACAACAGCACTTTCTCATATTGCTCATAGAAAAAAGCATTCACGACCTGCTGCGTAAACACGATATTGGCGAGCAGCACCAGGCTTAAATAAATGACGCCCCTGTAACTACGTTTCATAGCGCTTCACCCCTGTCGCATACACCGTCCCGCTCTCCACAGTGAGCTGGATTTCGGGCAGCGGCCGCTTCGGCGGACCAGCAGTCGGCTTCCCTGTATGAACATCGAATAAGCCGTGGTGGCAAGGGCATACGAGCTCCCGCTGGTCCTTGCTCCAGAAGACCGGGCATTTCAAGTGGGTGCATGCATTCTGATAGGCTTTGAAAGTGCCTTCCGAAAGACGGACCAGAAGCGCCGAATCATGCTCGCCCGGATAGGCGAACTCAACCGCTTCCCCTACCCCAATGTCGGTGAGCGCTGTTATTTTGTTTTTCGGATAGGCACGTTTATCTCCGTTGACCAGATGCTTGGCAGCGATAGCCCCCCACGGCAGCGTCGAAATCGCGAACACGCCCGCGGCGCCGGCCATCGTTTTCAAGAAGCTGCGCCGATCCAGCTTCCGCTCATTGTCTTTCCGGATATTGTGCGTGTAATTATCCTCGTCGTATGGAACCGCAGCATTACGATTCACATTCTCGTTTTCATCGATCATCGCAAGCCCTCCTCTTGCCCTAGAACAGCTTTTGTTTCCCTTGCAAAATGCCCGGGAGGCTAATCTTGACGTTGGTTTCTCCCTCAAGCGGATCGAGCGGCATTCGGCTGGCCGTCCACTTGCCTAGCTGGTGCTGATCCTGCTTTTGCTTCAATTCCTCTTCAGACAGCCATTGCAATGTATTCGTCGGACAAACCGAAGCGCACATGGGAGGAATACCGTCCTTCGTGCGGTCATAGCAGAGGTCGCATTTGTACATCAGGTTTTGCTCCTGATCGAATTTCGGAATGCCGTAGGGACAAGCGATCGTACAGTTCTGGCAGCCGATGCACTTCTCCACCAAAGCGGAAAGAACCGCGCCTTCAGGCGTCACCTGTATCGCTTGGGCCGGACAACTTCGCGCACAAGCCGGGTTAACGCAGTGCAGGCACATGAGCGGAATGGTCTGCCGATTGACGAGCGGGTTCACGTCATACACATAATTCCGGTTACGCTCGTCATGACCGCCGCACTGCGTACATGCCGCCAAACAGCTCCGGCAGCCGATGCAATTGTCCATTTCGATATATAAATGCTGCTTCATCGGATAACCGCCTCGTTTCGTGATGGCTGCTTCGACTGGGGTTTTGCTGCCTGATGAATTTGTACCGCGCAAACTTTAAACTCCGGCATTCTGGACATCGGATCAAGCGCGGCAATCGTAAGCAGATTAACCGACTCATCATGGCCGAAGTGATACGGCACGAAAACCGTGTCCGGGCGAATCGCCTCGGTCAGCTTCACCTTGAAGAACGCTTCTCCTCGGCGGGTAACCAGCTTTACGAGCTCTTCATGCTCGATTTGATACAGCTGGGCGGTTGCCGGATGCACCTCGACGAAAGGCTCCGGGCACATCGCGTGCAGGAACGGAATGCGTCTCGTCTGATTGCCCGATAAGTAATGGTAGACGACACGCCCCGTCGTCAGGCGCAGCGGGAACTCCTCGCACGGCTCTTCGGCTGGCGCCCGATACGGCAGCGCGCACAGCTTCGCTTTCTTATCGGGATGGTAAAATTGCTTATCCAGAAACATATGGGGCGTCCCCTCGTCCGATTCGTCCTTGCAAGGCCAAAAGACGCCCTGCTGTTTGTCGATCTTCTCCCACGTCGCGCCGTAGTAGTCGGCATAGCCTCCCTTGGAAGCGAGGCGAAATTCATCATTGATCGCCCGGGGGGATCGCAAATGCCGGAAATATTGCCCTCTGCCGAGCCGCTCGGCCAGTTCTACCTGCATGAGCCAATCGGGCTTTGATAGGCCGATCGGTTCCTGTGCTTTATTGATTTTAATGATGCGGCCCTCCAGATTCGTGACGGTTCCCTCATCTTCGCTCCACGTCGTCGACGGAAGAACAACGTCAGCATATTCCGCCGATTCAGACAAGAAAATATCGGAGCATACCATAAAATCAAGGCTCATAAGCGCACTGCGCACCTCGTTCAGATTCGGGGCGGACACCGCCGGATTCGAGCAGAGCAGGTAAAGCCCGCGAATCGTCTTCTCCTTCATCAGCCCAAACATTTCATAGGCGGAGACGCCCGGTTGCGGCATTTCCTCAGGCGGAATGCCCCACACCTTGGACACTTCCTCCACATGCTTCGGATTCGTGATTTTCCGATAACCCGGCAGCGCATCCGCTTTCTGGCCGTGCTCCCGTCCGCCTTGCCCGTTGCCCTGCCCTGTAAAGGTTGCGACGCCGGATTTGGGCCGGCCGATTTTGCCCGTCACCAAGCACATATTCGTGTAGGCGGATACATTATCCGACCCTTTATGCTGCTGTTCAATGCCCCGGGCGAACATGACGACCGCATTCGGCGCTTTCCCGTAAATTTCGGCAGCTCGGATCAGCTTCTCCGGCGCAACGCCCGTAATTTCGCTCGTATATTCCGGCGTAAAGCTGCTCACAAGCTCCTCTAACTCTGCGTAACCGCTCGTATGCTCAGCGATAAACCGTTCGTCGGCGTAGCCGCCCTTAATGAGCAAGTGAAGCATACAATTGGCAAGCGCCAGATCTGTGCCCGGACGAAGATCCAGATGCACATCCGCCCGTCTTGCGATCGGCGTCTCCCGAGGATCCACGACGATCAAATAGCCGCCCCGGTTCTGAACCTCCCAAATCCGGAACATCGACGTCGGGTGGCATTCCGCCGTGTTGCTCCCTGCAATGAAAAGGCAATCCGTCTCGTGCAGATCCGTCCATGGAAGCGTTGAACCTCGGTCAATGCCGAAGGTGCGTAAAAATCCGGCGGCTGCGCTCGACATGCAGAAGCGGCCGTTGTAATCGATATATCTCGTACGTAAGCCGACTCGCGCGAACTTGCCTGTCAGGTAGCATTTTTCATTCGTCATGGACACGCCGCTGAAGACGGATAAAGCATCCGGACCATACCCCTGCTGCAGCTCCTGAAACCGGCGAACGACCAGATCATAAGCTTCCTCCCATGTCGCTTCGCGGAAGCCTTCTTTCGTTCCTCGAAGCGACCGGTCGTCCCGGATCAAGGGCTTCAACAGGCGATCTTCATGATTCGTTTGCTGGTAAGCGGTTACCCCTTTCGGGCACATTTTGCCAAGCGAAACCGGCCAGTCATATCGCGGTTCGACGCCGATAATTTTGTTAGAACCGGTATCCACTCGCAAATTCATGCCGCACTGCATGCCACAGTAAGAGCAATGGGTCGGCACGAGCCGCTCGCCGGGATGCTCCTTATTCGCAATGACCTTAAAAAATTTATCCTTTGGCATTCTGGTTCGCCTCCTTGACTCGGATTTGATGCGTTGGGATGCCGGTTATACGCGATATGCGATATTTGCGGCGGCAAGGCAGGCACAACTCAGCCAGATGGTAGCCTTCTTCGGTGATGAATGCCATTTCGCTATGTTTCAGCACGTCGACAACATCCTGCGCTTGTTCGGCGGATACATAATGCGCCCCGCAAACCTTGCACGCCTTCGGCTCCGTCGTCCCGTAATGCTCACGATAGTTTCTAGCGAGCAGGCTCATCGGGCGGAACGGGATATGCGCAAGCTTGCCAAACGGCAGGTAAATCAGCGTAATAATAACGGACCATTGGTGGATCATCGACATGACCGGATGGCCGAACCCTTCCAGAAACATGTTGTTGAACGTGAGAATGAGCCCCGTTACTGAGATAAATAAAAGCAGATACAGCGGCAGAAAATCATACGCGAACGATTGCTCAGCCCGAGCCTGCATGTTGCGCAGTCGGCGATTTAATGCCATGCATACGCCCCCGATTACCATAAAAGCCGTTATATTCAAGGCATTGAAAAACAAGTAGGCGATGATGCCGTCCGCCTCGATCCGCATCAGATTAATCCCGAACATCACAACGGTATAGTAGCCATTGTCCGCCATCGTGAAGTACATCCAGCCGAAAACGAGCGGGAATGTGACGAATGCGGACAGGATGCAGCCCCATCCCAGCAAAACATGCTGCAGCCATCGGTACCACCCGCGATTCCAAATAAACCGGTAGACGACCAAGTGGTCGGCTGCCGTCGCAGGCGTCGATTTGCGCAATAACAGCTTGATTCCTTTACGCAAAATGATTTTGGTCGGCGGTCGATCCGCCCAAGCCATAAACCGGTAGAAAAAGCCGCAAATGAAAACAACCGTGCCAACCATGTAACCGTAAAGCGCCAGATCGATGTGTGTAAAAAACCGCGACCCGATGTACATCAAGACGATCAGGCCGCACACCGTCATACACACATTCCGTGCCCATCTTGAAGCAAATGCACGTTCCATCCTCATTGCCCCTCGCTCTCGAAGTTTCCTTATGCACGTATTAGAACACAAAGAAAAGAACCCGGCTGTGACACAAATCACAAGGTTCTTTGATGGGCTCTCGTTTTCGCTGCATGCCGCAGCTTGTAGATCAGAAAGGCGCTGCTGAACCAGCAGATTAGGCCAAGCACCATGCTTAACCACCATAGGCCCGTCGCCTGAAGCATGCCAAGAACCGTCAACACGCATACCGCGCAGCCGCTCATGCCGAATACGGAGCCTTTGGCGATTTCGGCAGCCTTTTGGGAGCCCTGCTTCACGCCAACCATTAGAACGGCCACGACCATAACGGCTGGGAAGGTAGCAAAAATGCCGCCTAGCGCTTTCCACGGAAGCGCTATGGAAGCGAAATAACTGAGGACAACGGCTATCCCGCCGAGCAAGAAACGCAGTGCCGACTCTTTGAAACCCATGATGATCCACTCCTTTGTCATTTGCATGCTGAGCATTACGTGTTGAACAAAACGTACGAGATGGAGACGGATACGATCAGCCAGCCGCAAACGGATAAGGAAAGTCCCTTCTTCCAGCCTTTACGAACGCATAAGGACCCGACCGCCACTGCGCAAAGCATATTGATCCCCATACCGATCAATGCGCCCTTGGACAAATCGATCGATCGATGGATCAAGTCACTGCCGCCATAATCCATTCGCATCGTCAGCATTGCCGCCAGAAATACAGCCGGAAATGCAGCGAAAATGCCGCCAACCGTTCCGCCGACGCGTTTGGCTATAATGGAAGCGGCAACTACGGCCCCGCCGCCGAACACAAACCGAAGCAGCATGCCTTCAATCGATAAATGAAACATACAAACATCTCCCCCAGTTGAATGTGAAATATTTCACTAGATGTTGCCGATTGATTTCGACTGCTATCATCATAATGCTGCACGAACCGCTCTGTCTGTGATAGCGATCACTGTGATAAAAGGCACAGCGGCAAACTCCTCGAGTTGCTACACTCAGGTCATCAAAACCATGAGAGTCAGCCATTCGGACGATTCTTATATAGGGGAGGAAGTTACTATGGCAAGAATCAATCAATGGAATCCGGAAAATGCTGATTTCTGGCAGTCCGAAGGGAAACGCCACGCCACACGCAACCTATGGATTTCCGTTCCATCGCTTATGCTCGCTTTTATTGTTTGGCAAATCTGGTCGGTTGTCGCCGTTCGGTTGAACGATGTCGGCTTCTCGTTTACCGAAAATCAGCTTTTCACGCTCGCGGCCGTTCCGGGTCTGGTTGGAGCAACGCTCCGATTCGTCTATACCTTCGCAGTCGGCATTGTCGGCGGCCGTTACTGGACCGTCATCTCTACCTCTGTTCTGCTCATCCCGGCAGCCGGGATCGGCATCGCCGTGCAAAATCCGGATACGCCGTATGCTATCATGCTGCTCCTCGCTGCGCTTTGCGGGTTAGGCGGCGGTAATTTCTCATCCTCGCTGTCTAATATTTCGCTCTTCTTCCCTAAGAAGGAGAAAGGGACAGCGCTTGGGATAAACGGCGGCCTTGGCAACATGGGCGTATCCGTCGTCCAGTTCGTCACGCCGCTCATCATGACAGCGGGCACATTCGCAGCGATTGGCGGAGACGGTCAATTGCTGAAGAACGGCCAACAGGTCTGGCTTCAAAATGCCGCCTTCATCTGGATCATTCCAATCGTTCTGATGTCCGTCATCGCCTTCTTCGGCATGGATAACCTGCCCGGCGCGAAGCAATCGTTCGCTAGCCAGTTCGTTATCGTCAAACGCAAGCACACTTGGGTCATGACTTTCCTGTATGTCGCGACCTTCGGATCGTTTATCGGATTTTCCGCTGCTTTCCCGCTGCTGCTGAAATCGCAATTCCCAAGCCATACATCGCTCGCTTTCCTGGGCGCTTTCCTTGCAGCGGCGGCACGACCTGTCGGCGGCTTTATCTCGGATAAAATTGGCGGCGCCAAAGTCACCTCCATCGTCCTGTTCATGATGGGCCTTGGCTCGCTGTCGGTCATTTATTTCATCCAGCAAGGCAGCTTTGCAGGCTTTCTGATCTCGTTCCTTATTTTATTTCTGGCGGCTGGCACCGGCTCAGGCTCCACGTTCCAGATGATTCCTTACATCTTCCCTGCCAAAGAGGCGGCGCCAGTGCTTGGCTTCACGGCCGCATTCGCAGCGTATGGCTCCTTCTTTATCCCGAAAATGTTCGGCTGGTCGGTGAAGGAAACCGGCTCCTACGTTATGGCCTTTTACATCTTCATCGGCTTCTATATCGTCGCGATCACGCTCAACTGGCTCTTCTATCAGCGAAAGCGTGCGGAAATTACGACCTTCGTCGTGGCTAAGCAAGCCACCTCGCAATCCATCACGCCTCAAAAATGACATAAAAAAACGGCAGTCCGGGACAAACGCGTCCTTGACTGCCGTTTCATTTTTTTAATTGGAAGTGCTTATGATGACCGCGGTGCCCACAGAATGACCGACACGCCAACGAGACAGATCGCTGCGCCAAGCCAGTCGTACAGATCCGGCGTTTTTTTATCGACAACCCAGCCCCAGAGCACCGCAAGCGCGACGAACACGCCGCCATATGCTGCGTACACCCTGCCGAACGACGGGAAGCTTTGCAGTGTTGGGATTATGCCATACAAAATGAGAATGACACCGCCAACGACGCCAAACCACAAAGGTTTCGCTTCTCTAATCCATAGCCAGACGAGATATCCTCCTCCGATTTCGGCGAGACCCGCAGCAATAAATATAATGATAGCAAGCAGCATAGCCCCATCCTCTTTTCGTTCCCCATACCCGCAACCAATCATTTGATTTACGTCATGGCGGGTTCCATATAGACCACAACTTTCCCTTTCACTTTACCTTCCCCGAGAAGGCGAATCGCCTGCGCGGCATCGTCTAATGCATACCTTCGATCAATGATAGGCTTGAGCCGCGCTTCTTCAACAAGCGACTTCCAAACCAGCTGATCGTCATGGTTCGGCTTATGGACGAGAATCGACATTTTCTTTTTTTCGAACAGATGAATAAACGGTGACAGCAATAAAGCCTGAAGAAGACGTGGTATTGTTCCGCCGACCATCACATACGTGCCGCCAGCTTGAACGGCTCGCTTCACCGCATGAATGGATCGGTTTCCGACAACATCGAGAATCACGTCATACTGCAGGCCGTTTCGGGCAAAATCCACCTTCGCATAGTCCAGCACATGATCAGCGCCGACTGCCCGCATAACATCCAGCTTCTCGGCGCTGTCCACGCCGGTCACCTCTGCGCCGAGCAGCTTGGCGTATTGGATCGCAAACGTGCCCACACCGCCGCCCGATCCATTAATGAGAAGACGGTGCCCTTGCCGCAACTTGCCTTTATCCCTTAAGCCTTGCAAGGCAAGAACAGCCGCCTGCGGGATGGCTGCCGCCTCCTCGAAGCTCAAACCTTCAGGCTTTGGCGTTAACGTATCTTCGCGGACACTTACCAATTCGGCAAACCCGCCCCAACCGCTGCCGGATATGTCCCCGAACACCTCGTCCCCCACCTTGAAGCGGGTGACGCTTTCGCCCACAGCAGCTACATGACCCGCAATGTCTGCGCCAAGCGTACGGAAACGAGGCTTTCGAAGGCCGCCGATCCGGGTTATGTAAGGTTTTCCGCGGAGCAGATCCCAATCCCATGAATTGACAGATGCAGCATGCACCATGACCAGCACTTCGTTGCTTTTGGGAATCGGGATCTCCACCTCGGCAATTCGTAAAACATCGGGCAAACCGTAGACTTCATAGACAAGCGCCTTCATCATACGCGTCCCTCGCTCTCGCATCCTCAACCTCCAACGGTCATTCATTGACCTGCTTATTTTACAATAAATAAAGGATCAGCTTCCCGATCAGGTACCAACAGCATAAAAAACGCCCTATAACATGTATAGGGCGTTCTTACAATAACTTATGTTCAAAATTTCCGCGCAATCATTCGCTCGAGCGCTGCAGCGATTGCTCCTTTTTACGAACGGTCTGTTCATATCGTTCGATCTTAGTGTCAAGTCGCTCCAGCGTCTGCTGCATCTCTTCTATACGTCCAGCGAGCAGCTCCCGCTGTTCGACTAATAGCTCTTTTCGAGCCTCTTCGGTTTGCTCGCCTAGCTGAAACAGCCGCACGTATTCAATTAACGCTTCAATCGGAAGGCCCGCATTCCGCATGCATTTAATGAATTCCACCCAGTTTAAATTGTCCTCAGTATACTCCCGAATCCCGTTAGAATTGCGGTTTACCTGTGGAATGAGGCCGATACGTTCATAATATCGGAGCGTATCTTGTGATAGACCGAACTTGGCACTCACTTCAGCCATTCGCATGGGATTTCGCCTCCTAAACCTTATCTGCCCTATCGTACAACGACGAAAGGTTACAGGGTAGCAATGTCAATGACAAAGCGATACCGCACATCGCTGCGCAAAATACGCTGGTACGCCTCGTCGACCTGATCCGCTCGAATAATCTCAATTTTCGGGCCAATGCCGTGCTGCGCGGAGAAATCGAGCATCTCTTGCGTTTCTTGAATGCCGCCAACGAGCGAACCGGCGATGCTGCGACGCTGCATAATGAGCGAGAAGACGTGATAGCTGTCTGCTTCCGCTGGCGCGCCGACATTTACAAGCGTGCCATCCACACGTAGCAGCGATAAGTAAGCATTAACATCAAGATTGGCTGCGACCGTATTCAGAATAAGATCGAACCGATTCGCCAGCTCCTTGAACGCAGCAGGATCGCTCGTTGCATAATAGAAGTCCGCGCCTAACTCGTGCGCTTCTGCTTTTTTGCTCATGGATTGGCTCAATACCGTAACTTCAGCGCCTAGCGCATGTGCATATTGAACAGCAAGATGGCCAAGCCCGCCTAAACCTACAATGGCAACCTTCTTGCCTGGTCCAGCATTCCAATGCTTTAACGGAGAATAGGTCGTAATGCCTGCACATAATAGCGGGCTTGCAACGTCCAATTCCAGGCTATCAGGAATTCGGACAACGAATCGTTCGGTAACGACGATTTTTTGGCTGTATCCGCCATAGGTTCGGTTGCCCTCGTAGTCAAGTGCATTATAGGTGCCCACAACGCCCTTCGTGCAATATTGTTCTTCGCCCTTCAGGCAATATTCGCATTCTCCGCAGGAGTCAACAAAACAACCGACACCAACCCGATCGCCAACGGCGAATTTCGTAACCGCCGCGCCCACCGCTTCGACAACGCCGGCAATTTCATGACCGGGGACCATCGGGAACATCCCACCGCCCCATTCATCCCATGCGCTATGAATATCGGAATGGCAAATTCCGCTGAATTTAATATTGATCAAAATATCGTCAGAACGCAGTTCTCTGCGTTCAATTGTCGTCTTCTCGAATGGCGCCTTTGCGCTTGCAACACTTAATACATGCGTTTTACACATCGTTTTCTCTACTCCTTTAATTCTAATGAAAATGAACGGATCGTTCGCTTTCGAGTTTACAGGGCGCCAACGACTGGATGCGGAACATACAGCTCTTCCAACGATTTAATCTCCTCTGGCGTTAACGTGATCGCAAGCGATCCCGCTGCCTCCTCAAGCTGATTGACATTCGTAGCGCCGATGATCGGTGCTGTCATCGCATCCTTCTGCAGCAGCCATGCTAGTGCAATTTGCGCACGCGGTACGCCGCGTTGTTCTGCGATAGCGGTTACTCGATCTGCAATTAGCCGATCTGCGCTCGCGGTTGCATCGTATTTCATTTTCTGCGCCTGATCGGTTTCGGAGCGATACGTCGTTTCCGTCCATTCGCGCGCCAGTCGACCTGAAGCGAGCGGACTGTAAGGAATCACACCGATTTTTTCCGCTTTGCAAAGCGGCATCATCTCCCTCTCTTCTTCGCGATAGATGAGGTTAAGATGATTCTGCATCGATACAAACCGGGTCCATCCATGCTGATCCGCTGTATGCAGCGCCTTCAGAAACTGCCAGGCGTACATGGCGGATGCGCCGATGTATCTGGCTTTTCCCGCTTTGACTACGTCATGCAGCGCCTCCATCGTTTCTTCGATCGGCGTATTGTAATCCCACCGATGAATCTGGTACAAATCAACATAATCGGTGCCAAGCCGTTTCAGGCTGTTATCGACTTCATTCATGATGGCTTTGCGGGAAAGGCCTGCGCCATTAGGTCCTTCTTGCATCCGGAAAAATACTTTCGTTGCAATGACGACTTCATCGCGATTGGCATACTCCTTTAATGCTCGTCCAACGATTTCCTCGCTTGAACCAGCCGAGTAGATATTCGCTGTATCAAAAAAATTGATGCCCATATCCAACGCTTTTTTAATAATCGGACGGCTGTTCGTCTCATTAAGCACCCATGGATGTGTCCAACGCTCCGCTATGCCAAAGCTCATGCAACCGAGACAGAGCCGTGATACGTCCACGCCCGTATTGCCCAATTTCACATATTCCATCGATAATACCTTCTTTCCATATGGTCTCTTTGATCGGCCGCCTTTGATATTATCGCACTTGGAGTTAACTCCAAGTCAAGAGGGAAAAACGATTGACGGAATTTTGGCGGCAATGTCCGCTTATCCCATCGTAGGAATGCACTACGCCCATAAAAAACTCCGCTGAAATGCAAAATCGCGCGAAAAAAAGCAGCCGGTACATTCGACCGGCTGCTTCCCACTAAACATTTTAGAAAATTTGCTCGTTATAGCCCATCAGTCGACGACGGCGTGCGTTTGCCCGCTGCGCGATGTGCTCAGGCACTTGATAAACCGCATTGTTATCGTGGGACATATGAGGAACGATAAACTTTTTGCGATAGATGATTTGCTGTACATAACGCGGATTGTCGCTTTGGTTCGGTGCGCCGCGATGCCAAATTTGGCTGTTGAAGATCAGGCAATCGCCTGCTTTCGCGAGTACGGAAACCGGCTCTTGGCCTTTGTAAGGCTCAATCTCCTCGGTGAACTTCAAGCTCTTGCCTGCTCGATGCGATCCCGGAACGACCTGCGTCGGACCCAGCTCTTCGGTAATGTCGTCAAGGTAGTAGAGCGCGTTCACCAGATAGACTGGCATCTGAATGCTCGGATCGATCTCAACGCCGTCTGGCAGCGGGAAGAACAACGCTTCGTCCACATGCCACATGCTGACACCATTGTTTTTCATCGTCCGCATTCCGTTCATGCTGCTAAGCTGGCATTCCGTTCCGAGAATTTCTTCAATAAAGTCGATTACGCCAGGTTGGTCTACCAATTGCTCGAATACTTCGCCTTTCTCGAACATCGGGCCTTGCAGCATGACATTATCGCCTTTTCCTTCGAACGCTTGGCGGATTCCTTCTTTCACTTCCGCTACTTGCTTCGCATCCAGCGCATTGCGGAAAATGACATAACCGTCCCGGTGAAGCTGCTCCAGCTCTTTCGAAAAACGTCCTACTGTCGTTTGCATGATAATAACCACCTTATCGATTAATTTTTAATTGCTTATTTAGGTTTGCGATTGCGGTGTTCGTATTTTCTTCATGCGATTGCCCATTAACGACTCTTCGGTAATCACGATTTTTTGCGGAATCTTATAGGATGGAAGCTCATTTTGGCAAAATGCCCAAATGCGGCGGCGGAGCTCGCTCAAAGCTAATTCCTTGTCGCGGAGCTTGACCGTCGCCTTCACCATTTGCCCTGTAATGCTGCTCGGCTCCGCGCTGACGACAACCTCTTCGATCTCGTCCATCCGATGGAGCACATCCTCCACCTCGGCTGGATACACCTTCTCGCCTCCGATGTTGATGATCTCCGAGCGGCGACCAAGAATGCGGATGCAGTCGTCCTCGATGACAGCCTCGTCGCCCGTTCGCAACCAGCCGTCCTCTGTGAACGGATTCGGCGCATTCAAGTAACCAGCCATGGCGGACTCCGTCTTCACTTCGAGCATGCCGTCCACAATCCGGTAACGCACCTCATCTCCCCTCAGGGAAAACAACAGCGAATCCGAGCCTTTCGATTTGGTTGGAAGGATGCCGAGCTCTGACATGCCGTATGCCTGTACCATCCTGACATCCGGGAACTGTTCGTTCCACGCCGCCAGCGTGCTCGTCGGCATCACCTCCGAACCATAGGAAACGACCTCCATACTCGATAAATCGAATTCCTGATGCGCGCCGCTGAGCAGCAGCAAATTGAGAAACGTCGGTGACACGGGCAAAGCTTGCACCCGATAACGCTCGATCGTCCGGCATACCTCGGCAGGAGCGCGATCCTGCAGCATATACAGGCAGCCTCCGCTCGATAACGTTTGAAGCAGCGTATTCAGCCCGCCGATGTGATCAAACATCATGAACGGAATCGTCCGCAGTGCTCTGCTTTGTTTTGCGTATTTGCGCAGCAGCCGATCCGCACGGTGAACAGCCGCTTTGCTCTTGCCGGACGAACCGGAGGAGAAGATGACCAATCCTGCATCCCCTTCTTCAAGCATGTCATGCAGCAGCGGATGCTGTGCGCTCCCGCGTTCAAGCAGCTGCACCTCAAGGCGGTCCGCCGTATCCTTGATTCGTGCCTGCGCCTCGGCGATGCTCAAATACTCCTCTTTCTTGGCTTCGACAAGCTTCCGATCAAGCGGCAGGACGATACAGCGCTGCTCTAACAGGGCAAACATAGCGGCGACTGCATAGGGGGAATAATCCTCCTCAAGCGATACGACAGCACGTTCGATTCCCTGCTCGGCCAATTGGCGCTTCATTTGATTGATTCGATCCAGCAGCCATTCATAAGAGAACGGTACATCCTGCCATACGAAAGCCGTCCTTGATTCGTACTGACGGAACCGCTCCATCAGATCAAATGGATTGTTATGCTCGTGCATATTCCGCCTCCTTATCCCGCTTCGGGCATTCGATCGATCAGATAATCGACGAACCCTCCGACCGTACGGTAAGGACTGTCAGGCATTCCTGCAGATGCGATTTCCGATAACGCAATACCGATGCCCAGCTCCTCCTGGATGCTTTGCTCGACAGCGGCTAGCAGCGAAACAAGCCCAAGCGAATCTAGATTTCCGTTCCGTCCGTAGAGCGGCGCTTGCAAGCCGAGCTCGACCGGAATCGACCCTTTATGAAACTGGTTCAGGTCCATGCAGCTGTCCAGAACGATTTTAGCCAACATTTCACGCTGTTTGGATTTGGCGCCTTCCGACTCGGAACGCTTCTTGCCGAAAAGTCCGATGTTTCGATGCTCGGCCCACATCGACTCGTATAGCCGATGCTCCCGTAATCCAAGCTGCTCGACGAAGCTGCTGACCAAACGAATGCGTTGGGATGCTTCCTCTTGCGACCAGCGGCCCTGCATCATTTTATGCGCTTGTTCCCACTCGCCTACAATAAGCGCAAATTCGGCTGCATAAGCGTCGTACGGAGCTCCTAGAATGGCACCCATATCATTCAGCAAATCTCTAAAGAAGTAGCGGCTCCAGCGCATATCGAACAGGAATGTCGAAATCGCGCTGATTTCCGTTTCCCCGTTCACTGCACCGAGATGCAAACGTTTGAGCAGCTGCAGAGTAACGGCGTTGCCAAAATAGTAGACACGCCCGTCCCTATGAATCTCCTGACCTGCCAAAAACTCGTATACCAACGTTGCGAGCGTTTGCTGCATTGCCTCCCTAAATGCCGTAGGCGTAAGCGTCGCTTCCGACTCGACATCAACGGTGCAGTAGATATGGAGCTCTTCTTTCCGTTTGGCCGTCGCCAGCTCGGGGATGCTCTTGTTCCCTCTCCAGAAGTCGCCGAACGCTTGACTGGACAGCGGTCCTGCATAGCGTGACGGTACTGGATCGTAGATGAGCATTTGATCATCGCTAACGCCATAAACGGCAAGCCAATGGTCAACGAGATAACGGCGGGAATCCGGGTCGACAAGCTTCGCGATGTAATTGGGATTCAGGTAATCTTCGCAGTACGGAAGGTAGTAGCTTGTCCCTGTTGCGAGGAACAGCTCCCCGTCGTTGATGCGGCTGCGGATTTCCGCCACGCCTGCTTCATAGCTGGGAAGTTCTCGCTTTCCTTTCTCCAGCCAAACGGCGTCCTCGTAATCCAGCTTGTTAAAGTATTGCTTTACCAGTCCCAGACTCGAGCATGCAGGCAAGCCGTATAACCGGGAGTTGGCTAGCAAACTAAGCCGGCTCTCCGAGCCCTGCCGTTTCAACACCTCATGAACGAGCGGAAGATTGCATGGGTAGTAATATGGAATGTCCATGATCGGATCAAAAAGTTGGATCTGCATAGCTCCTCCTAACCTGCGCTTGGGCGGAAGCGCCATCCCAGCGCTCGATTTGATAGTAAAGTGTCATGTCCTCGCAGGCTCGGAACGAACGATTCGGAAGCGTGTTTCCTACTGCATCTAATTCGAATTTTCGGAAGCCTCTCGTAAATCGGAATCGATATCCGCTGTCTCGCGGTACAATGAATGTACCCGTGTAGCGGTTTTCGCCCGTGAGTGCCAGCTTCATTCCCATGCCGCCGAAAATGTAATCCGCCATCTCTGGTTCAACTGGTACTTCCGCGTCCATCCGAACCGTGACGAAATGGGACATTTCTTCAACAACAGTGATCGTCTTGGACGTCTCTAGGCCGCCTGCGTATAACGTGATGACCGTCGAGCCCGTTCGCTTCGGCACAATCATGCCATCGGGCAGCACCGTCAGCACATCGGGATCTTCGACTCGATACGCACCGTCCAGGATCGTCATGGCCAGTCCGCTGTCATACTGAAGCAAGGCGTTCAAATGTGATTGCATCCCCGTGAGGCCAATGACATCTCTTCCTCGCAGCTCTAAGCTGATCGCGTTTCCCGGCCGACCGAACATGTACAGCAGCGGGATATGGACCCGCTCTCCCCAATCTGCTTCTTGATGCGCCGCATCAGGCTGCTCCAGATAGGCTAACTCCTCGCCATACTTGAAGCCTTGCGCCATCAGCCCGCTGGCAAAATCGCGAATATGCCTCGGCAGGAAAAGCCCTTCGGCATCCCCGATATCGAGCCAGAGCTTCAACGGCGGCTTGGGCAGCCCGTCGAACGAGCGGTACAATTCCTCTTCTCGCAGCTTCGTTTCGGATGTCTCGTCAAGCTGTGCCTTCACGAAGTACGGCGAGAGCATGATCAGCTTGCCGAATACATCGGGTCGGCGAAATCCTGTATGATACGTGGATAACGCGCCAGCAGACGAGCCGATAAGTCCCGTATTCGCCGGATCCGATAACGTCCGGAAATGCTCGTCGATATGCGGCTTTAGATCATGAACGAGAAAATCCTCATAATCGAGGCCAGAGCAGCGAATGCCAGCTTTCATTTCCTCCATGGGCGCGGAAAAGTGATAATACTCGTTGCTCTCGACAGGCCGCACGTGAGCGATAGCGACGATGATGATTTCCTCCATCGCGCCTTCCGATATCAACCGATCCGCCGCGAGATGAATGTTCCATGATTCCGTCCCAGGCGCAGCAGGCGCGAACGCGCGCTGGCCGGCGTGCATGTAGAGGACAGGGTAACGCTTTGATAAATCTCTCCCATAGCTGGGGGGCAAATATACGAATATCCTTCTTTCGTTGTTTAATTTGCGGGCATGAAAATTGTCGATCGTGACGATGACAGATTGGTCTGGCAACGTTCAAACGCTCCTTTCCCGTAATTCTTGAAGTTCGATTCTAATGTCACGCTCCGATTGCGATCCTTTCCACCTCCCGTTTCGCAGACAATGAGGGCCTATTGCACTACGCATAAGTTCTTAGGACGCCAAACAACCCCGCCACTCGGTTAGGAGCGAACGGGGTTGTTTTAAAACAACGTTGTGTTTTAAAAGGCATGGCCCTCAATTTGTCGTGTTATACTTAACATGGTAACGCCTAGTCCCGCTTTTGTAAATATCGGTTAAATTATATATTTTCTCCTTTTATTCGACAATTTTCGAGTTTCAACGCGCTATTCTAATGCTCGCAATGTTTCAAAATATTGTACAACGACGTCGCGAAATTGCTGGGCAGCCCGCGAAATATACCGGTCTTTATGCCATAACAAGGCGATGTCCCGCACCAGCTCATCATTCTCAACTTGCAGGTATCGAATCTGTTCCCGGGCAAACTTGGCCGTGCTTGGGATGAAGGCGATGCCGATTTCCGCTTCTACAAGCATGCTCAGCCTTGCAGGCTCATCCCCCTCGTAAACATAGTTGGGCAGAAACCCCGCCGATAGGCAAATATCGTCCACGAGATCACGCGTGCCAAAGCCCTTCTTTACGCCAACAAACCATTCATCCTTAAGCTCAGTTAAAGCAACGCTGGTACGATTTGCGAGCCGATGCCCCAGTGGAACCGCGATAAGGATATGATCCGTATAGACGATTTGACATTCGATTTCATCCCCTTCCATCGGCGGCGAAGTCAAGCAAAAATCGACCTCTCCCCGTTGCAAAACCGTGACCATTTCTTGCGTCGATAACATCTGTACATGAAACTGAATGTCAGGCCTCTGCTTGCGAAATTCCCGCAAAATAGCTGGCAATGTACTTGCCGTTGTCACCGCTAATTCAAGCGTGGCTGGCTCCGTGTCGCGCCAATCATTCAGCTCCTGCCTCCCTTGATCTAATTCAAACAAAGCCCGTTCGGCACGGCGAAGAAACCGACTCCCATTCGCATTAAGCCGAAGCTTTCTTCCGACTCGATCAAATAATTGAACGCCTAGGTCCTCCTCCAAGCGTTGAATCGTTTTGCTTAACGACGATTGCGTAACATGCAAGCTTCGTGCAGCCTCCGTCACATGCTCCGAGCGAGCTACCGCGAGAAAATATTGCAGCTGAAGAAGCTCCATTTCGCCCCTCCTTTCATTCCTTTAAAGTAATGAAATCATAACATGAAATGCGTTGGAATAAATAAATCAATTCATGTACGATGGCTTCAAGACGATTAGGGAGGATTAGAAATGAACGTTCGCAGCAGGTTATTGTTGATATCCATTGGGCTCGGCGTGCTCTTGAACCCGTTAAATTCTTCGATGATTGCGGTCGCGCTTACTCGACTGCAGCATGCTTACCAACTTGATTTCACAGAGGTTTCGTGGATCATTTTCTCTTTCTACATTGCAAGCAGCATAGCCCAGCCTGTCATGGGCAGAGCCAGCGACTTATTCGGCCGCAGAAAGCTGTTTCTGGTCGGCCTTGCCGTAGCCTTCGCGGCATCGCTAGCAGCTCCGCTTTCCCCAGCCTTTGGTTGGCTCATCCTGTTTCGCGTTGTGCAATCCATTGGAACGAGCATGATGGTATCGGTAGGAATGGCCCTGATTCGCATTCATATTACAGAGAAACAAGCAACGGCACTGTCCATCTTGTCCATCTTCATATCTGGCGCAGCGGCCATTGGGCCTTTTATTGGCGGTGTATTGCTCCAGTGGTGGGATTGGCCTGCCATCTTTCTTGTCAACATTCCGTTCGCTGTAGCGAGCTTTGCACTGGCATGGCGGACGATTCCGAAGGATGCACCGCCCGCATTCAGCACACGCAAAATGTCCGTTAGCCAATGGCTTAATCTGGTTGATGCATCAGGCATTCTGCTTTTCACAGTTGGTCTGGTTGCCTTGCTTGCAGGCGTATTGTCGGCAAAATCGTCCGGGGAACTTACGATTGCTCATATTGCCTTCGGGTTGATTGGGCTCTCTGCATTGGGTATTTTTGCCTGGCATGAATGGCGCGCAGCATCTCCACTTATTCCGTTGCGCACATTCGCCAAATACCCGGCGATGATCAAAGTCAACATTCAATTCGTCCTTGTTAACCTGCTCTTTTATTCCATTTTCTTCGGGCTCCCGTCTTACTTGCAATTGATGCGGCATATGAGCGAATTCCATACTGGCCTTCTTATGTTAAGTCTAGGTATATGCTCGCTCGCCATTTCTCCAGCGGCAGGACGTTGGATCGATCGCGTCGGTCCTCGGCCAGCATTGCTTGCCTCCGGCGTTTTGATGGCCATAGGGTCCGTATTGATCGTGACGATGCATGAACAGATGCCTGTTAGCCGACTTTGTTTGGCTTTAGCCGCCTTCGGCATCAGCAACGGCTTAAATAATGTCGGGATGCAAGCCGCCTTGTTCCAAGCCTCTCCGAAAGAAATAATCGGCGTCGCATCCGGCATCTTTATGACCTCACGTTACATGGGGACCATCCTCTCCTCTCTGCTGTTGAGCATCGTAATGGGAGATCGGTTCACCACGGGAGCATTTCGTTTGTTAGGCATTATTCTCTTGGTTGTTGCGCTTGCATTTGTATTCATGAGCTGGCGGCGGCAAGAGACTGCGCTATCGGAATCAAAGCGCTGAGAAACAACAAAAATCCCTGACCTCTGTAAAGGGCAGGGATTTTTGTTATCTTGGTTTTAATTAGGACAATCTTGAAAATAAAATAAAATCAACGGCTTCCGGCTGAACAGACGATTCCCGCAGCACCCGATTAATTTGTCCACGATGGTATTGTCCGTGAAGGGCGACATGCGTCAGAATGTCCCGAATTGACGTTTGAAACGCGACTCCGCTCTGATTCACGTAGGTGATCATGTCGTCCAAACTCTCTTCAGTCAATCGTTCCATATAATCGCCATAACGCTGTTCGTTGCTGGCGACCGCCTCCTCCAGCGAAGCCAAATCCGCGTCATCGGTCCAGAGTCGAAGGTGTGTGCTGCTCTCCCCGTTCAACCGCATGATCCATGCTTGCTCCGCAATCACATAGTGGCGGAATAGGTTAAGCGCTTCTTGCGCTTGCCCGTCACATCTTTGAATCGCGCTCAGAAGCTCGCGATTCGCCCATATTTGGTGCTCAAGCATACGTTTTATCGTTTTCATCCCGTTCGCCTCCTTTATTCAGAGCGCTCATTCTGTGTCGGCCACTTATGCATCGGAGCATTGTCGCTATGAAGCTTCTCGCCGATGCACGGCCCAGATTGGCTGCTCGGGCATTTGGTCGCATGATCCGTCGCCTTGGACGGAATGCGGGTTGCCGCGTAAGGGACAGGCATCGTGATCGGTTCGCCTTCGATCACTATCGTGACTTCCAGAATGCCATCTGCTTCGGAAATTGCCGCATCATTCATATTGGCTGCATAGAGCACGCTATCCTCGAAGTCGACGCCTTGAAGACAAGCTCTAGCGAGTGAGGCATTGGCCCCATAATAGGGAGATAGATTGGACCCCCGGATGACGCAGTTGACCAAGCAAGCATCAGAGAAGTTCGCGCCTCGCAAATTGGATACGTTCTTGAAATTCATGCCCGCCAGATAAGCGCCATTGAATTTGACAAGCGGCATCTCTGCATTCGCAACGCTCGCCTCTTGCCCGTAGAAATAGCAGTGGGAAAAATCCGCCCCTGTTAAATTTGCGCGGCTAAAGTCAGCATTCATCAAGCTTGCTGCAAAAAATACAGGTGCCGGCATATCGCCAATCCCGCCCGCAAGAGCGCCGGTAAACTGCGAAAAATCGAGATTGGACTTGCTGAAATTAACGCCCCTCAGATCGGAATCCTGGAAATTGGCGAATTGCATCGTTTGCTTCTGCAGCTCGAGACCCGACAACACGGCGTGTCGAGCCTCCAGCCGATTGTCAACATCGGATAAAACGTCTGGTAGATCCGTAAGGCGCGCGTTGCTTAGATCCAAGAAGCTCCATCTTCGTTTAATGACAGAAAACGGAACGACGGCTTTGCAAAATTTGGTCAAATTGCCGGCAGCGCACGAAAACTTCGGGTATTCATCGAATAGCACATGCGTCAGATCAGTTTCAGAGAAATCCGCGCCATCGAGATTCGCGCCTCGAAAATCGCAGCCGTCCAGCCGTGCGCCACGGAATACGGCTTTGGTCAGATCTAAGTTAGCAAAGCTCGAATTCGTCAAATCCGAATGACTATAATCGACGCCTTTCATACACGTGCTTGTATCAAATTTTGCCCGGCTCCAGTTTACATTGCGTAAATTCGCCTCTGTCAAATCCGTTCCGTAAAATTCCGTTGCATCCAGCTCGGCGCCATTCAAATCCGCACGCGTCATATTCGCATGGTTGAATCGTGTACTGGTAAGCTTGGCACGGGACAGGCTTGCTTGCTTGAAGCTCGCCCGCTCGAAGGAGCTGCGGCTCAAATCGGCATCGCTCCAGTCCGATTCGCTAAAATCGTTGCCGTTCAGCATGGAGTCCTGAACCTGAATGCTCGTAAGCTTCGCTTTTCGCAGCGTACACTTCATCATAAAAGAATGATTCATCTCGGCATGATTAAAGCTTGTTTCATCCAGATTAAGCTCGAACAATTGGCGACCGGAAAAAGGCAGCGAGTCGTAATTGCATCCCTTGAAGCTGCGCCCCGGAATGAGCGGCGGCAGCGTATATTGCGGGTAGGAGCGTGGAAACAGCTCCTTCGAGACGGAGAAGCCATTCGGCACGGAGACAAACGCTAATCCGAACACGTTCTGTTTCTCGCCGTTGATATCCGCTTGAAAGACGAAGCCTTTCTCCGGCTCGTTATGGGAATCATATTGCAGCGATACTGGCGTAGCCTCTCCTCTTAAATAAGTCGTAAAACCCTGCTTGATATTATCTTTCCAGTCGCGGAACCCAATCCACCTGCCGTTGGATGCTTGAAGATAATAGGTCCCGCCCGTTCCGAATAGCGTTACAATACTTCCTGCATTCGGCTGATCGGCAAACAGAACTTCCTCGTCGTTGACGAGCGTTAAATATTTGAGGCCCCATTCGATCTGCCTCGTAAATAGGTCGACCCCCACTGCTGTCGCCAGTCGAAAATAACCCCGGGATACGAAATACAACGGCATCTCGTTCATGCCTACATCCAAGTGCTCTTGCAATTCCAGTCCTCCCTACGACGGTTTCGGCGCCGGCGGAATCCATAAGCTGATCGACGGTTCCGGACGTCCACTCGGCGCATAAATCGTTTCGTAATTGAGCGCAAACACGTTGCGGATGAGATCGACGGTAATTTTGGACGCCGCGACGCCTTTGGTACGAACGAGGAAAGATCCGTCCGGCTTATAGATGTCCAACCGATAATCATTCGGGTCAGCGCCTTCGCCTGTATAAGACAGAACATAAATATAGCCCTTCGCTTCCATTGCAAGGTCCAAGTAATTCGTCTTCGCGCCTGGATCGACAAGCGGGAACCAGGAACGCTCTTTGCTCTCCTGTCCGAAGCTCTTGACCGGATTGCCGTGAATATCGAATGCCTGCACGCGGTTATTAATGCTTTCCAGTATCATAATACGCCCGTCGAGCGATGTTCCAATGCCCCTCGGCCCATTGATAAGCCCTTCACGGAAGCCCTCTCCTGATGCTGGCACGGCAAAGGTTGCATGCTCGTCATCCGATGGCGCTCCCGGCAGCTGGAGAATTTCCAGTTTGTTAATTGTATAGTTGATGCCGATAACATATCCCTGCGGATGAACAACAAAGCGATCAAGCGGGCTGATGAACCGTCCCCAGCTCTGTTTGCCATCCGTCTTTGGCTTCTCGTCATGCTTCAGCTCCAGCTTGCGCAGATGGAACCCGCCTTGCGGATTGTTATAACCATCGTAGGTACCGTTCGAAGAATCGATGTAGAAGTTGCGCCCTGACTTGTCCTCTGGACTTGCGACGTCATAGACGATGCCGCTTGGCTGGCTGAAGCCAACCTCAGGATGCCAGTGCGAACGCGACGGCTCCTGTAAAGTAGATAGATTTTGTACCGTGTACATCGCTTGATCGGAAACAGGCGCATCAGGGCGATCCGCTGGCAAATGCAGCCCGGTCGCTTTCCAGCTGTAACCGACCATCGCAGGCTTCTGCGTCGTCGTAATGTGGCCGTTCTGCACATCGATGGCATGCTCGGGATCAGCCGATGCGTTCTTAATCGTCTGCTTCGGCGCCTGAGCCGTTGCTTCCCAGACCGGAATGCCTTCGCGATACGCGATTTTTTGCTTATGCTCATAGATCGAATCTACGGTAAGCGGCACAGCGTGCGTTCTGATCTGAATGTTTGTCGTCAGCAGCGGTCCGTCCGTCCCTTTGGCCTCCATCCAGCCGCCGCTCTCTCCTTGTCCGGCCAGCCAGCCGTTCTTGGCATAGAAGAACACGTAGATTTTGAGCTTGCCTGCTGCGGGAACATCCTTGAACGTGACCGTAAACGGGTCGCTCCGCGTCGGTCCTGTCAAATCGTATTTCTGCTCGACCGCAGGTGTGGTCACGTTCGTATCGTACATGACGGCGATCCGGTAGCTCGTGGCAAGATCCGGGAACTTATGCGTGGACGGATCTGGCGTCAAGTTGATTTTCAGATCGATCGTGCGGGTAAAGTCCGTCTTGTAAATGCTTTGCGTGGAAAGACAAGCGATCGTCGTCTCCAGCAGCTGCGCAGCGGTCGTTAGCCCATTGAACACATTCATCGCCAAGTCAGCACCCGGAAGAATTCTGCCAAGCAGCTTGCCGAGCGCGCTCTCCCCCAATTTTTCCAGCAGATAGGGACCCAGCTTCGTAATGAGCAGCTTCGGGAGGACGAAGCCAATCCATGGCGCTACGGCATTGATCACGTTCCGATCATGTGCGATGTCATATAAGATTTTTCCAGTAGCAATCAATATGCCAATTTTTATAATATCAGCGACCGTCTTTTCATCCTTCATAATTTCCTTGACGATTTTGTTCGTGACGGCAGATGATCCGATGATGAAAATCGAGATTGGAACGATCACGTCGATAATAATCGTAAGCAGCGCTCCGACCAATGCGATGCGGATTTCCGGGTCATTCATGACATCTCCGATATTGAAGCCAAGGCCTCCCCATAAAATCCGAACTGTAGAAATGTGGGTATCGAGCACAGGCAGTTGGAAATGCGTCGGGTCGGGCATCAGCATGCCGATTGGTAAGCCGCAAACCGTTGTGACAGGCCCTACAGTTCCAACGAATCGAGTCTCTTTGCGAGGCTCAAATTGATCGAAAAATTCGGCTGGCAAAATGCTGCGCAGCGTCGAATGAAGCACCTGATTCCACTGCTCGTCGGATAGCTCAATTCGTTCTCCATTCGGATTTAAAAACTCGACATAGGCGGATAAATGTCGCGCCAGCCGGTTATAGCCCGTAACGTTCAATACCTTTTTTTCTTCATCGAAGACCGGATCGCCTACGGAGATGCCCCATGACGTTTTCGGCCCCTTCACGCCCCAACGCACGGAAGCATCCTTCTGTTCGCCAGCTTGAAGCGGTGCCGGCTTCGATTGGCTGATATGCTCCGCTTCTGCATTATAGCTATCCGACGTAACGCCGTAATGCGCTTCCCACATTTGTCCTTCGAGCTGCTTCGCGTCCTGCGCTTTCTTAAGCGCCCAGCTGAGCGGCCCGTTCAGCGCTGCCTTGACGGCAGGATGAAGCGTCCGCGTATAGAGAAACTTGCTTTCGTCATCTGGGTCTTTGTAAGGCTCGCCGTTCTCGTCGACCACCTTCTTCCACTCCGACCAGTCCTCTTTCAGCTTGTAAATCGTAAGCGCAAGATCCTGCAGATACGGATTCTGGTTAAGCAGATGCTCATGCACCCACGCCGGATACTCCGAATTGCCATCCAGATGAAGCAGGCCGGGATGCTGATACAAGAGTGCAATCGCCGTCTCTCGCGCTTCCTTGAAGCTGAAAGCCTGTACCAATAGCTGAGCGGGGTGAATCGGCTCATTGACGGCGGAAAGCTGCATCGAATCTAGGCCGTATTGCACCAGCTTCGGGTGGAGCATGCCGTTACTTCCCTGATTGGAAGCAGAATGCTGCATCATTCGGAAGCTCGTTTCCGGAATATGGACCGACATGGCGACCGGCAAGTCTAGCTCCTGACCATCGACTACGACTTTTTTGGTAATGCTCATAAGGGCGACGAGATCGGCGGATAACTCTAATTCATCCGTATAATGAGTCAAATGGTCATCCGGAACAAATCGGTAAAACGGCTGGTTCGATCTTGTTTGCCGAATAGAATCGGAGTCATGCCGCTTGAGCGGATATTCACGCAGCCCGATCTGCAGCGTATACGCTTCTTCCAGATCAATATGCTGCAAATCAAAATGAAAGGCATGCTTTAAAAGAGCTGTGGCATTATTGGACTGTTGCATGAAGTGAACATACCCTTTCTGCATTGTAAATTCGCCCATTAAATGGAATGAGCGTAAATCTAGTTTAGCATATGAAATGGTAGAGTAGTAAATTGAAAATCCAAAAAATGCAATAAAAAAAGCCGCAATATTTGCGGCTCTTGAATAGTCGAACAATATAGCGAATGACCGTTTGCACGGTCATACGTTGTCATTAGTGTTGTGCAACTTCTAATGGTTGGTTCTGGCTCAAGCCCAGCGTTTGTGCCGTTGAAGCATGGATTTCCTTCAGAAGCTCAGGGTTTTCCATCAACGACTTGCCATACGATGGAATCATTTCTTTAATTTTCGGCTCCCAAGCTTTCATGTGCTGCGGGAAGCATTTGTTCAGAACTTCAAGCATAACGTGAACCGCTGTAGATGCCCCTGGCGAAGCTCCCAATAAAGCGGCGATCGATCCGTCTGCCGCGCTGATCACTTCTGTGCCGAATTGAAGCGTGCCTTTGCCAGCTGGCGTATCTTTGATGACCTGCACGCGTTGGCCGGCAACGACCAGATCCCAATCCTCGACTTTGGCTGTCGGGATAAACTCGCGCAGCTCCTCCACGCGTTTCTCCTTCGACAGCATCACCTGTTCGATCAGATATTTGGTCAGCGACATGTTCTTGGCGCCTGCCGACAGCATCGTCACGAGATTATCCGGCTTAACGGAGGTGATCAAATCGAACATCGAACCGTTTTTCAAGAATTTTGGAGAGAAGCCGGCAAATGGGCCAAACAACAACGATTTTTTGTTATCAATAAAGCGTGTATCCAGATGCGGAACGGACATTGGCGGCGCTCCGACCTTTGCTTTGCCATATACCTTCGCATGATGCTGCTCGACAATTTCAGGCTTGTTGCATACCATAAACAGTCCGCTTACCGGGAAGCCGCCGATATGCTTGCCTTCCGGAATGCCGGATTTCTGCAGCAGATGCAAGCTTCCTCCGCCGCCGCCGACAAAGACGAATTTCGCGCGATGCGTCTCCACGATGCCGCTTGCGTTGCGCACTTTCAATTCCCATTGGCCATCGTTCGTACGCTTCACTTTGTTTACGCTATGATTATAGTTTATCTCGACTTTTTTCGATTTAAGGTGATCAAACAACATGCGCGTTAGTGCGCCGAAATTGACATCCGTGCCGGAGTCGATTTTGGTTGCTGCGATTGGCTCATTCGCCGGGCGATCCTTAAGAATAAGCGGAATCCATTCCGCCAGCTTTGCAGGGTTATCGGAGTATTCCATTCCTGCAAACAATGGGTTATTGGACAACGCATCAAAACGTTTCTTCAAAAACTTCACGTTTTGGTCGCCAAGCACCATGCTCATATGAGGGATCGGCATAATAAAGTCTTGCGGATTTTGGATGAGCTTGCTTTCCACCAGGTAAGACCAGAATTGCATGGAAAGCTGGAATTGCTCGTTAATTTGGATTGCCTTGCTAATATCGACGGTTCCGTCTGCTTTCTCTGTCGTATAATTAAGCTCGCATAATGCAGCATGCCCCGTACCTGCATTATTCCATTCGTTCGAGCTCTCTTCTCCTGCGCTTTCAAGCTTCTCGAATACTTTAATGTCCCAGTCCGGTACTAACTCCTTCAGTAGTGACCCCAAAGTTGCACTCATAATACCGGCACCAATTAAGATAACGTCTGTTTGTTTAGTTTGTATGCTACTCATATTTACCGTCCTTATATCTACGATTTGCAGAAAGGATGCAGGCGATCCTGCTTAGGCACCGCCGCAAGCCAAAGCGCGGCATTGTTGCCCTTCATTTCTGTATCAAAATTTAATATCGATCAAATAATAACCTTATCTAGTGTATCACTATTGGTTGTAGATTTAAATGATTGCGCAAATCCTTGTTTCATTTTTTTTCGTTTATTCACCTGTCCGTCACAGGTCGCTTCCACTTCATAAGCCGCTTTCCAAATACCATCTAAAAGCCAAAAAGAATGCCAATGCCATAATGGACTTTATGTCTTTCTAGTATGGTTCAGCCTCATGATGTCGTATACCTTATTCCTATCCATATTCGCTCGTACATGTTCTGCAAAGCCGCTCCAATCCATGCAGCAAAAAAGCCCTGCGCGAGAGAAGTTCGCACAGAGCCAAGCTGATGGTGCCAACATAATTGTCGAGTAACTGAACGTGTAAGCTTTACTTGGTATCCCGCATGATACGGCGCTCCAGCACGAACGGTCCAAAAGGCAGGAAGGCTGCCAAAATTCCGCCCGCAATGCGCAGTACCTTCCAGCGGTATAGAGCGGCCATGACAAAAATCCCAATGATATAGGCTGCGAAAAACACGCCGTGAATCATGCCAGTGACGGTAACCATTTGCGGTTGATCCGCAGCATATTTCAACGGAATCGCAATGCCGAGCAGGATCAGAAACGAAATACCTTCAAGATAACTGATGTAGCGAAACGATTTGAGTGCCGCCTGCTTCATTTGAATAGGAACATCCCTTCCATTTTGCTAGAATTGATTTTTGCAAGAATCTTTACTATTAATATACCGACCCTAGCGAATGAAAAGCAAATCGGCAGCCTTATTGCCTTTCACGAAACTTGCGAATACATACCGAACAAGCGGACCTACAAGCAGCAGTTGAAGCGGAAAAGCAAAAATGACATTTTGGAAGACGAGTCATAAGTACCATTCCGCTCACCATCAAGAAGGCGAGAATGAGAATAACGAGCAGCTTCTTGGATTTGTCATAGGGCAGCGCAAAGGCAATCTTCTTCGCAATCGGGGCACCGATAAACAGCTCTACGATCGACGCGATCATAAAGACCAGCAGCAGCTTTGTACGCACGATTATACGACTCATACTTGCATATTGAAAGTACGTAGACTATACTCACTAGTGAAGTTAACCAAAATTAGGAAGGTGTTGCCCTAATGAATCCGAACTACAGTACTTCTTTTACCGTAGACCAAAGTCCCGAAGAAGTCTTCGCCGCCATCAATAACGCTCGGGGATGGTGGTCGGAAGATCTAGAAGGCAGAACCGATGTGCTTGGCGAATTTAAGCACCATTACCAAGACATTCACCGCTGCACCATCCAAGTGGCTGAGCTTATTCCTGGCGAGAAGGTTCGTTGGCACGTGACAGACAACTACTTCAACTTCGTAACGGACAAGAGCGAATGGAAGGATACCGACATTGTCTTTGAAATCGCCAAAAATGGCGACCAAACCGAGGTCCGCTTTACGCATGTTGGTCTAGTCCCCTCGTACGAGTGCTATAACGTATGTTCAGACTCATGGGGCACTTATATCAATGGAAGCCTGCGCAGTTTGATTACGGAGGGTAAGGGCCAGCCCAATCAGAGCGAGCGAATCGCAAACAAACATGGTTTGGAAAACGCTTAGAAATCCCCCTTTGATACACTGATGCTCGGCGCTTAGCAACTATGGTTATACCAAGCGATTTCGCTGCCTCTTTTGAAAGCGTCGAGCAGAGTTTTACATGCCTATATGTTAGCTCTGAATGGCGGAGACCTCGGTTTGAACGCAGGTTCATCGCTCTCTTTGGATCGTAAAAAACGTATCGACCCCGCCGCGTATCCAAGCTTCATCCACTTGGAAAACCCGCTCGACATTGGCGGAGATGATTACTAAACGGGGAATGTCCAGTAGCTTGGCATTGTGTGTGGATCGCATTTCGTACAGCAACTTGGCCTTTCAAATTAAATCATAGACGGGTGCTATCAATCTTCGGAAGGTGTGAAATCGGGATATGATCTATTTGAAACAAAAAACCGATCATGAGGTTTGGTTTTTTGAAGTGGATGATACAGGTGCGGCTTATCGCCAGATGCTGGTAAGCGACACAATCAGTAAGAGCTCCAATCGAAAGCAAAGCGAATTCTTTCTTTCCGATCAATCCCTGCCGCTTGATGATCCTAGCCTAATTCAGATTAATAAGGCAGAATTTGATACGGTATGGTTCGAAATAAACAGCCTTCAGCAGGAGTCTTGGCTTAAGCTAAAAGAGCTGCTTCCAGTCGGAACGCTAGTTGAAGGGTACATCGAAGCTCTCTATCCTCAAGGGGTTATAGCCACGATCCCCGATTACGAAGCTTTAGCCATTGCCGAATATGAAGACTGTGCTGCTAACTCTGCATCAGCCAATCTGCATGTAGGGCTATTCCTCACTGCAATAGTTGTCTGGTATGACGATGTGAACGACTGGATATGCTTGGGCGCCCCATCGATTCTCGGTCATGAGCATCCTGACTTCTTAAAGCAACAAACAGAAGCGCTCCATGCGCTCATGAACCGTCCAACGCAAAAACGCCACCGCGCGAAGCAGTGACGTTTTAATCCCCATATTCAATGCCATGAATAATGCGATTACTTCTTTTCCATTACCGCAAAGTAGTTGTTCTCATCGTCGGCAAAGTTGAACACGCGCCCGCCAGGAATGCTGACCAGATCTCCGACCGTGATGTCTTTTTCCTTGAACGATTGATACAGGCTATCAAGCTCGTCAGTGAACAGCATGATCGATGGCGTTCCGAGGTTAAGCTCCGGCTGCATCTGCGCAATGAATTGTTTGTTGTGCAGAACGAAGGTCGTTTGCGCACCCTTTACTGGGGCAATCTCAATATAACGGAATCCTTGGCCGTTGTCCTCTTCCGAAACGACGACAAACCCGGCCTTCTCCGTCCAAAATCGTTTTGCTAAGTCTTGGTCATTCACATACAGCATAATTTGGCCAATTTGATTAATCATGATAAACACTCCCTATTGTTTAGATAATAGCTATGATCATGCCTGTCATGCAGCTACTTGACTTCGTTTAAGCGCTCTTCCAGACGGTCCCACGTTTCGGTAATGCCTTGCAGCATGCCCATGTCCATAACGGTTTTGAGCGCCTCTGCCGAGACATACACGCCACGGTTGACCAGTCTGGTTTTGCCGCCTTCCTCAATAAAGGTTAGCGTAACATCGGTAGACGGCATTTCCGGATTTTGGCTCCCTTCCGCATCCGAGAAATAATCGGTGTAGCTGAACATATCCGGTTCGGCAATCTCCCTATAGATTCCTTTGCCCCAAGACTCCATGCCGTAGAAATCGCCATGGCTCTTATCTACACACTTCATACAATAATGCCATACGCCGCCCGGACGAAAATCGACAGTGCATACAGGAAGCTCCCAGCCTCTCGGTCCCCACCAGCGTTTAAGATGCTCAGGCTCCTTGAACATTTGGAATACGAGCTCGCGAGGCGCATCGAATACGCGCTCCAGCACCAGCACATTTTCATTTTCTACTCTTGATACCATCGCTTGATTTGACATTGTAATTCCTCCTCATTGAATGAATGATTGGTTTATTTGTCCTTGTTTTGCAGTTCCCTTAAGTATTCCTCCAAATTGTCGAATCTTTCTTCCATCAGCTTCCGAAATGAGCTAAGCCAACTATCCAGCGCTTGAAACGGTTCGAGCCGAAGCTTGTAAATCCGTCGATTGGCATCCGCCTTCACTTCCAAAATCCCGCTTTCGCTAAGCACCTTCAAATGCTTCGAGGCTTGTGGCTGGCGCAGCTGTAACCGGTCGGCGATTTCCCCCACGGTCAGAGGCCCATCACGCAAGAGCTCGACGATTGCCATACGATTAGGCTCAGCTAATGCGCCTAGCGTCGTCACTTCCTTGCCCGAATTGTTCTCTGGCATGCCGCTCACCCCGTTATGTACTCGTTTCCCTTATTCGCTTCAGCTCCTTCGACGCATTGCTGTTTTCTTGTTGAATTGAATATACCTCATAAGGAATATTCCTGTCAAGGAATATATAAAAAATGTCAAAGGCGCGCCGTTTCCAACGCACTCTTGTTGACCGTGGGCATTTGCTACTTTTGCTCATAATCGAAATTCAATCGCATTAATTCTCTACTCCTCATAAATCATCTTACTAGTCATGCCTCCATCAACGACCAGATTCGTCCCTGTCACGAAATCATTGTCCGGGTCGGTCAAATAGAAGCACGCGCGTACGATATCATCCGGCTTGCCTACACGCTGGGCAGGATGCTGGCGATGGTCAATCTCTCTCAATTGCTCGTAATCCCCCGTCTCGATCCATCCCGGGCTAATCGCGTTCACGCGAATCCGGTCTGGACCAAGCGAAACAGCCATGGCATGCGTAAGCGCAACAATCCCGCCTTTGGAAGCGGCGTAAGCTTCCGTGTCAGGCTCTGACATGAGCGCACGCGTCGAAGCCAAGTTGACAATGGCGCCAGCGCCAGCTTTCTTCATAAGCTTGGCTGCTTCTCGCGCGCATAGAAACGTTCCCCGCAGATTCGTATTCAGCACGCTGTCCCATTCCTCAATCGTCAGGTCAAAAAGCGATTTCGTAATACCGAACCCCGCGTTATTGATCAAAATATCCAGATGCCCGACTGTTGACTCCAACCAGACGAAGCAGGCCGCAATCGCGTTCGCATCACTCAGATCTACAACCCGCCATAAGGGCTCCACACCTGCATGCTGAATAAGCTGGACGGTCTGGCGCAACGCCTCCTCTTGCTTATCGACGAGTATGACATTTGCGCCATGCTTTGCGTATGCGAGCGCTAATTGTCTCCCGATGCCAGCACCAGCGCCTGTGATCATTACGTTTCGGTTTTGAACATTTATTTTCATGAAAGAATAGCTCCTTTGCTGCTGTCCGATAGGGTTTGTTCCTATGCTTTGTAATGGCTTACTTCCATCTTACTTCGTTCTCCAACCGATTGCCACGATCCCTCTGCTCCGCATGAAAGTCCAGTAAATCCAGCGCGTCACTAGATGAATAAATTGTATCCCCGAATGAGATATTTTTCCTCTTGAGAGCTAGTCTTTACCATTTGATAATATAACCGCAAGCATAATTCCAAATGAAGACAGGAGGAGTTTATGTTGAAAGCTATTCAAGATTTACGCATCACACGCACCTTATTAACGCTCGTACTATCCATCGCACTCGTGCTCGTATTCATTCCAGCCGCGGCATCTGCCGCCGATCGGGGCGCTTGGGCGCCCAATGTCTCCTATGCTGTGAACGACACCGTCACGTACAGCGGCACGACGTACAAATGTATTCAAAGCCATACGTCGCTGGTTGGCTGGGAACCGCCAGTTGTACCCGCGCTATGGGGACCTGTAGCTGGCGGCGGCGACGTGACGCCTCCAAGCGTGCCGACGAACTTGCGCGTCACCGCAACGACTTCATCCAGCATTGCACTCGCATGGAATGCATCGACGGACAACGTCGCGGTTACCGGCTATGATGTGTACCGCGGTTCGACGCTCGTAGGCAGCACGGCGAGCGGAACGCTTGCCTTCACCAACACTGGCCTGAGCGCCAACACCTCTTACTCGTTTACCGTTAAAGCGAAAGACGCAGCAGGCAACCAATCTGCAGCAAGCGCTGCGGTATCTGCAACGACACTCACTTCAACCGATGTAACCGCCCCTTCCGCGCCAACGAACCTTCATTCGACCTCTACTACTTCTACCAGCGTATCCTTAGCATGGAATGCTTCGACAGACAATGTCGGCGTAACGAGCTATGATGTGTACAGAGGCTCCACGCTTGCCGCATCCGTTTCTGGCACTACGGCAGTCGTGAGCGGCCTGTCCGCTTCAACCACTTACTCCTTCACCGTTAAAGCCAAGGATGCAGCGGGCAACCAATCCGCAGCAAGCTCCGCATTGTCCGTGACGACCGGGCCGACCGATCCGGGCGGCGGCGTCCTTCCGAAGCATACGCTGACCGGCTACTGGCAAAACTTCGTGAACGGCGCGACGAACCTCAGACTTAGCGCAGTTCCGAGCCAATACGATATTATCGTCGTATCGTTCGCCGATATGGATGTGAACAATCCGGGCGGCGTTACCTTCAACGTTGACTCCGGCTTGTCTGCCGCGCTTGGCGGCTACACGAACGCTAATCTGATTAGCGACATTAGCCAGAAGCATGCGCAAGGCAAGAAAGTCATTTTATCGATCGGCGGCGAAAAAGGCAATGTGAACCTCGGCAGCGCCTCGCCGAACGTCAATAACTTCGTCAACAGCATGTATGGCCTGATCACGCAATTCGGCTTTGACGGCATCGACATCGATCTGGAAAACGGCTTGAATGTCGCGAACGTCACATCCGCCGTACGCCAGCTCCAGCAAAAGGTCGGCTCCAGCTTCATCCTGACGATGGCGCCGCAGACGATCGACATGCAAAGCCAAAGCTCAGCTTACATGCAGCTCTATAACAATTTGAAAGACATTACGTCGGTCATCAATGTCCAATACTACAACTCCGGCTGTATGCTCGGCCGCGACGGCAAATGCTATTCCCAAGGAACGGTCGACTTCCTGACTGCCCTGTCCGATCTGACGCTGCAATGGGTTGCGCCATCGCAATTGGGCATTGGCGTTCCGGCTACCACGTCTGCGGCTGGCGGCGGTTATGTAAGCCCTCAAGTAGTCAACCAAGCGCTCGGCTGCTTGGCAACGGGAACGAACTGCGGCTCGTATAAGCCAGTTGCCAAGTATCCGGACTTCCGCGGTGCGATGACGTGGTCGGTAAACTGGGATGCTTCGAGCGGCTACAATCTTGCGAATACGGTGAAGCCGTTCCTCGTGAGCATGCCGTAGTTTCTTGGGAGCGCAAAGCAAGCTAGCACCGAACAGGTGCTAGCTTGTTTCATTCGATATAAGCACTAAGGGTGTACGACCATTTTAGACAAAGGTGTCAATGCATGCGTCTGATCAAAGTAAATAAACGCATCATATCGCTTCGAAATAACGGTTGGCACATAATTGCCTCGTTCGCGTTCCGGATGATAGACGACGCCGATCGCCCGGTGGCCGAGTGTGACTTCATCTAGCTCCTTCGCGCGCTTATCGAATAAAAGAATCTTATCCTCGGCTCCTGACCGATGAAGGAGCTCCTCCCAGCTGTTCGAAATCGCTTTAGGAACCTTCATTTCGGACAGCGGCGCTCCCCATGATCTTCCGGCTACGACGGTGCCTTGGTACGTGCCATAACCGATTGCAAAAACCTCTTCATTATATTTCTCGCGCAGCAGCTGACCTACATTCACCATGCCTTCTTCCGCCATATCCGTCCATCGGGCATCGCCGATATGCGTATTGTGCTCCCAAACAATGGCGCGAGCCTCATTGCCGTGAAACGCCATCAGCTTCGCTAACGCTTCGACCATATGGCGATCTCGAATGTTCCAAGACTCCGCATCATGCCGGATCATTGTGCTATAATAAGCCTCGGCCCCCTGCACGGCGAGTGCATTCATTTCTGCGCTCAGCGCTTTCTCCCGATCATCCTGCCCTACTTCCTTCCACTTGTTTTGGAGCGTGCGAAGCAAATCCACAACCTCCCCGTGGCAGCCTTCACCATACAAGGATGCGGATACGCCATATCGCTGCTCATCTCTGCCATGCGGCTCAAAGCACTCAAAAGCTCGTTTGGCAGCTTCCAAATCTGAACCCGGCTTCGATTCGAGATACTTCATAATCTCATCCAATGATTCCCACAGGCTGTACATATCCAGGCCATAAAATCCGACCTTCTCTGCATCCGCCTTGTCGGCATTATAGCTTCGAAGCCATTGCGCCAATTCGGCAATCTCGCGATTTGCCCACATCCAGGACGGCCAACGGACAAAATCCTGCAAGGCGTCGCGCACGTCATCCCCTGTATTGGAATAGCCTTTGACATACCGGTTCAAGGTGTAACAAGAAGGCCAATCTCCCTCAACCGCAATAAACCGAAACTTGTGATCGGTAATGAGCTGCTTGGACCATGCAACACGATCGGTATAAAATTCAGATGTGCCATGCGATGCTTCACCCAATAAAACAAAACGCGATTTACTCGCTCTTTCCATGACGCTTGTCGCTTCTTCCGGTCCCGTGTAAGTCCTAGCTAGTCTAGCTATGGCTTGCAGCACATGGTGTTCCATGCTTAACTTTCCCTCTCTTCTCTATCCCCTGAATTTAACAAATGAAGTTTGTTCCGATACGCATTTGTTTATTCAGATCAAACAGAAACCCCGCCTCCGGTCTGGCCGGAGTACGGGGTTGTTCGTTTCATTCAGCGCAGCTTAACCGATTCGCGTCACGGTCTTTCCGATTTCATCCTCTACCTGCCTAAGCCAACGCATTTCTTCCTTCAACTGATGGTAAGGATCGTCCCCGAACCACTCAATCGAAGCGGAAAATGGCGTCTGGTCCAGCTCCAGCAGCTTCACGATCTCTGAGAAGGAAAGCGCGCCTTCACTTAAGGAGACGATTCCTTGCCGATGTCCGCTTGGCGAATAGACATTATCCGGAGCGAACACGCTCAGGCTATCGCGGTCGCGGACATTTTTGAAATGAAAATGGTGAACCCAAGGCTTAAGCTTTCGATAAGCCTCCTCTGGCGAGCAGTCTGCTTCCCACATATGAAGAAAATCGAGATTCAGCCGAATATACGGATGATCGGTATCTTCCAACAGCTTAAGGACGGATGGCAAACAATCGGCGTAGGTCATCGGATGTGTTTCGACGATCAGGTAGATGCCGTACGCTGACGACATATCCGCCAAATCGCGAAGCCGCTTCATGCAGCGCTCCCATTCCTCCCTCGACGCCGATTCGCTTGCCCGGTTGCCGGCAAAAATCCGCAGCTTGTTCGTTTGGAACAAGCGGGCTAAGCTAAGCAGCTCCTTCCACTTGGCTTCCTGCTCTTCGAAGCCTTCAGGCGTCAGCAGGTCAAGATAATCGCTAATCATGCCCACTTCAATCTGAAGACGCTGCATCTCCGGCACCAATCGGGCTAATCCGATTGGATCATGGCGAATGAGCGAGCGGGCATGCACGCCCCATAGCTCGATTCCGGTATAACCCGTTTTATTCGCAAAAACAACTAACTCGCGTAACGAGACAAGCTGATGGCGAAAGGAAATCGTACACAGGTTATACTTCAATCCGTTCACGCCCCTTCAGATGCAGGAAATCGAGAAACGCTTTCTCTAATGCTTTCACCGCTTCAAGCCGTTGGCGTATCGAATCGGTTAGTCCCGCCTGCGCAGGGTTGCGTTTAAATTTGATGAGCAGGAAATTGACTGTCGTCCATAGCTTGATGATCTGGTCGATCGAGCTGGCATAATGACGCAAGTCTTCCTCCTCCAACAAATGAAACGAGCGATAAATTTCGCCGATCAAGCCTCTGCTCTTAATGACCGAAGAGATCGAAATGTTGTTCCGGTCGATCCACGCATTGCGCTCGTCTACGGGACGCTCCGCCATGGCTGTCAAATCGATGCTGAATTGATCGATTGCATTGCCTTCGGCATTTGCTTCATCCAACGTATAACAGGACAAATTACGCTCCGTTTCCATCCGAATGATTGCCAGATGATCCGGTTGCTGCCTATCCGTCGGGAAAACCAAGCGATAGTACCGCAGATCTTCACGGACGCTGCTCGCGTATAATGCCTCCTCCGTCATCCCGCCGATATAATCGGCAATCGGATCAATGATCAGGTACTGCTTGGACACAGCGTCATAGCCGTAGATCAATATATAATGCTGGAAGCCTTCGGCTTCAAGCGACAGCTCGTTTCTTGGGAAAAAATCAAGCTTGGACGCATGGCACAGCATAAGCACGATCGACTGTTCATCCAAGGACTCCCGAAGGCTCACTGCCGATCCTGCATGGAGCGTTTTTTGAATGCCGAAAACCGATTCGAGATCAAGCTGGCGAACATGCTTGCCTGACATTAGCGTCCCGGCGTAATACGTTAAATTCCAATAACCGAGCAAAAAATAACGGTAATCGCAGCCGAACAAATTTAGAGCCGTCGTGATGCAAGAAGCGGCGCATTCCATTGCCGCCAGCTTTATGATTTCGTCAGGGGCTACCCTTTTTTTCATACCCGTTTTCCCCTTTCGCTCCCTCGTCTAAGACACCATGCTGACAAAAGGCTGGAATTTCCCGCTGACCGGATGCGGCGGTATCGCTGCGACGCGTTCGATCACGATGCTCGCCTGATCGGTAAGCAGGCACTGCTTAAGAAGCGTTTCCAATTTAAGCGCCGCATCATGCAGCACCTCGTCTTGCACCTCATCGGCCACGATGCGCAATCGGAATGTCGTATACGTTTCCTGCACCATCTGGAACTGCTTCATCCCGGAATCTTCAGCCAGCTGCTTATAGAACTGATCCAGGTAACGGAAGATCGAAGGCGATACGGATCGATCGGGCAAAATGATTTGGGAGCCGCGGAACGGCAATAGCTCCAAGATCAGGTTGTTCTCGGCATCACGCTTCAGCCGGCCCAAATCTCCCGTCCGGTACCGCACGAATGGCGTGCTTTTCATCACGAAGGAAGTTACGACTAAGTCTCCCGCTTCGCCCTCTGGCAGCGGCTGGCCCGTAAGCGGATCCAGCACCTCCATATACACGCTTTGCTCGTTGATTTGGAGCTGCTTGTCCTTGTTCGTGAAGGCAATGAGCCAAAGCTCTTCCATGCCGTAATAATCGAGCAGAGGAACACCGAATACCTCTTCGATTTTTTGGCGCTGCACGGGTTGAATGAGCTCTCCCCAATTTTGAACGAATCGCAGGCTGTCCGGCACGTTGAGCCCCTTCTCGGCCATATAGCAGGCGACCAAGTAAAGCGCAGAGCAGCGTCCTTGGATCATATGCGGTGCATTTCGCTCGATTTGATAGGCAAAGGAGGAAACCATGCGCGGCTCAGCATAAAGCGAGTTGCCAAGCAGCACCGAACGGTATCGCATCGGCAGCCCCCACTTTAGGCGCTGCCGCTGGATAGCCATTGACAGCTCCGCCTGCTCCTTTACCGTTTTGATGCAGCGAAATGGAATGCCTGTGCTTCCTGAAGTGAACGATTCAACCGTTGGTTCCGACATCGCTCGCGTGAATTGCTCGCGGTTCTCATTAATCATGCGTTTATCGATAAGCGGCAGCTCGTGAAACGGCAGCGACTCCCTGTCGAGTGCCTGGTAATAGGGATAATGCTGAACAAGCTCTTGCACGAGGCCTTGCAGCTTTTCCTCTACGGAAGGTGGCGACGAAATCATGCCGTTGCTCTCCCTTGAATAAAGCGAATGATCGCTTGCGCGGATTGGAAGCGGTCAGGATGCATATCGTCAACATCAAGCTCAAAGCCGAATTGCTCCTCCAGATTCGCCAACATGTCGAGAAACTGGATCGAATCCATTCCAAGATCAGTCGTCAGATTAGCGTCTGCCTCAATCGTGGCGGCCTGGCATTTTAAAATATCAGCAAGAATACTCTTCACTTTTGCTTCAAGCTCGTGTGCTGTTGTTTGCTGCATATTCCCACTCCTTAACGATGGATTGCAATGCTTTGCGGTCAAGCTTTCCCGTTGTCGTCTTGGGCAGCTGCTCGGCAATGTAGATCGCTTTGGGCCGTTGTACGGAGGTCAGCTGCGTCTGGCAAAACGCGAACAATTCGCTTCTCGCCTGCTCTGCATCCATGCAAGACAGATCCGCTACGATGACGGCAACAAGCCGCTGCCCCCACACGGAATCGGTAATGCCCGCCACTGCCGCTTCTTGTACAAGCGAATGCTCAGACAGCTGTTTTTCTACCGCTTCCGCAAAAAACGTATGTCCGCCTACATTTAACGCATTATCCTTACGCCCGGCAATAAAGAGGAAGCCTTCCTCGTCGAGATAACCCATATCGGACGTACATAATCCATGTTCGGACAAGACGGCTGAAGTGGCGGCCGGGTCGTCCCAATAGCCAAGCATAACGTTAGGGCCCTTAACGACAACCTCGCCGATCACGCCGATTTCTGCCCGAATGCCATTGGAATAAATGCTAATTTCAACGCCATCCACTGCAATGCCCACAGATTGCGGCTTATCGGCAAGCCGATGTGCGGGCAAGTACGTCACCCGCGGTGACGCTTCGGTCTGGCCATAGCAAGGCATGATCGATGTCCATGGCAGCAGCTTCTGCAAGCTGACAAGATGCTCAGGCGACACCGGTCCGCCAACGACGATCAGCTGTCGCAAGCTTCGGAGCGCTTCCGGGTCCCAGCGATTGGTCTTCAACAGCGGAACGAGCACCGATGGGACCGTACAGAGAAACGTCGTTTTGTAATCTCGAATCAACCGAACGAGCTGCAGCGGATGAAAAATGCCCTGCGTGAGATTGATCGTGGCGCCCGCCTCCAATGCGAGCAGCCATTCTCCCGTAATGGTAGAGCTGTACCCGAATGATTTGGCGATCAGCACCCGATCCTCGGGCGTCAGTTTCAAATAGCCTTGTATTGCATCAACATTGGATATAAGGTTGCGATGGCTCAGCATAATCCCCTTCGGGACGCCCGTAGAGCCGGACGATAGAAAGATGACAGCGGTATCCGGCGGCGCTTGGAAGCCGTTCTCGGCATCTAAGCTTGATTGCACATGTGCCTGCTCCGTTCCGAGCGAGTCTCCCGTTTCCCCATCAACAAGCAAGGGACCATCTGCCAGTCCTGATGAAAGCCCCTCGCCTTTCTCTCCCAAAAATTCGGCGCTCCGTGATGCCGATGTCAGCAAAAAATCTGGCTTTAAACGGCTAAGGATCGGTTCAACCTCATGCTTCTTGTAATAGGCATGAATCGGAATCGGTATGCCGCCCGCAAACACGGTAGCCATAAAGGCGATAAAGCAAGCCGGCGTTTGCTCCATCCAGATCGCCGCCATCATGCGGGAACGCGGTTTATGATGCTTCAGCTTATTTGCAATTTGCTCTGCAGCTTCCGCCATCTGAGCGTAGGACATCCAATGCGTTACCGCTGGTTCGCCGCTTTCATAATAAATGCCTCGGTCATCACGAGCGGTACGTTTGAAAAACTGCAAGAGGGACTCATGCTTCATCCGATTTTCTCCAGCAGCTCTTCTTGCTCTTGGCCAGCGACCAATGCTGCATATTTCCGGCATCGTCCGACAAGCTCCTCATGCGTTCCGCAATCAAGCACGGTTCCCTGATCCATCACATAGATGATGTCGGCATTGCGGATGATATCGAGCCGATGCGTGGAAATCAGCAGCGTTTTGCCCTTCATCGCTTGTTTGATTTGAACCATAACCTGCTCCTCCGTCTCACGGTCAAGCGCAGAGGTCGGTTCATCCAAAATAAGAATGTCTGGACGCTTCAGCAGCGCGCGCGCGATGGCAAATCGCTGGCGTTGTCCGCCGGATAACTGGAACCCTTGATGATCCACGACCGTTTGCAGCCCGTTAGGCAGCGTATCGAGCAACGATTGCAGGCTCGCTAAGCGCGCCGCCTCTTTGATCTCGTCCTCGGTAGCATCTAAGCGCCCGATGGCGATATTCTCGTATAACGTACCAGAGAACAAATAGCTGTCTTGCGAGAGGATAGCCATATGCGCGGTTAAATCGCTGCGGCTCATCTGGTTCATCGGCAGATTGCGGATGCGAATATCGCCTGCCTCTGCTTCCATGAATCCGGCAAGCGTTTTAAACAACGTCGATTTGCCCGAGCCGCTTGGACCGACGAATGCGGCCACTTGCCCTTTCCGAACCGTAATATCGATGTCTCTCAATATTTGCGTGCCTTCATAAGAAACATGGACCTGCTTGCACGATACCTCTGCGCTCTCTCCAGGGAAAGGAATGCTAACCGCCTTGTTCTTCTGCTGCGCAGCTTGCTCGACCGGCGATTCGAGGAATTGCTCGATTCGTTTCATGGCGACTTCGCTTTGCTGCATTTCGCCGAAGAAATTGTTCATCACTTGAATCGGCTGCAGTGCGTTGTTGAGGTATTGAACAGCTGCTACGAGCATGCCGACCGACAAGGTACCCGCTAGAACCTGCTTGCTTCCCATGCTATATACCGCGATGAGAATGAAGCTAAATGCGAGCGTGCCCGTTTGGCCCGAGAACATGCGAAACAACGTCTCTTTGGTGCTTACCGCCACCAAATCTTTGTACATCGATTGGTTTTTTTTGCGTTCCCAGCCTTCCAAGCCATATGCTCGGATTTCCTTGGAGCCCTCGATGCTTTCATACAGATAGGTGCCTACCTCTTCATTGTGGGAGCGTACGCCGTCCGCATATTTTTTCATCGGTTTGACGAAAATTCGCGGAATCGCCAACAGCACAGGGATGCTGGCAACCGTAATCCACCCGAGGCGCGCGTCCATATAGAAGATCATCGAAATCGCGAACAGCATTGTAAACCACTGCGTAACCATTTCAACAACGATATGGTTGAGGAAATTGCCCATCGAGGCTGTATCCCAGCCAAGCAGCGCGGAATACTTGCCTACTCCGTGCTTCTCAATCTCCGTCAGCGGGATTCTGCGAATATGAGCCAGCAGCACATCTCTTAAATCCAGCATGTGGCGAATGCCGAGGTAACGGAATAGGCCGGTGCGAATGATCGATAGCACAACCGAGCCGAGCGCGAAGCTTCCGAATAACGTGAGCAAGAAAACTAGCTTCTCTTGATGCCCTGCAATCAACACCTCGTCAATGAGATACGAGAAAATAAACGGCTGCGCCAAATTTAACGTTAACGCCAGTATGGTGCATAGGTAAGCCAAGCTCGTCAGCTTCCAATTGACGTTAATGTAAGAGGTTAGGCGCATAAATAATTTAATGCTTTGCATGACTGCACCTCCCTGCAAAATGAGCAATGATCGCTTTGGCCTGCGGCATCCATTCCTGCATCGGGGTATCAATCGGCCCGGAAGCGATGGAAACCGGTTTCTCTAGCATGCATAATAAATGATGAAGATTCTCGTTTCGGTAAATCTCCCTTAATTCGTTTACCGGGGTCATGGCTAAAGCTTTAGCATCGCGGATGGGGTAAACAAGCTGTTTGGATGCATGCTCAAGCGCTTGAACGATTTCTGGAACGATACGTTTGTAGTCGTAACGTTCGGCTGCCTTAATGGCATTAGCAGATAAAACGTTCCGCTCAATCGAATGGTTCAGCAATCGCAGCGTATGATGAATGACTAGATCGTTATCGATCTGCGGCATGCTGTCGTCTTCGTCCCAGCTGACATCCACGAGCAAGCCGTCGACACCGTCCTCCACAATATCCCGGAAACCATTCCAATTCGTGCAGACGACCGGAATTCCCCATGCTTTGGCTTCCAGCAAGTTAAATCCGAACGTTTCACCGGGATCAGTCGATAGATTAATAAGCAGGTCGGATGTTCGAAACAGCTCGATTTTGGCTTCGCCCTCGACCGGACCATGGAAGATTACGCTGTCTTGCAGCTCGTGCTTCTCCATCAAGCGCTTTAGCTTCTCCCGATACCGCTCAATCTGTTCCGATGAGTGGCCCGTATATTCGCCTGCAATGTGCAGCTCTGCATGAGGCGCATGTTCGCGAATGCTGGCAAAACATTCAAGTAGGACATCGATATTTTTCACATCTTCCAACCGACCAATCGAGAGAAGCTTGCGGCCCGTTCGGCTTGCTCTCGCAGCCTCGGTCGTTTCGCTAGCAAGTTGCTCAATGCATAACGGAATCAAGCTTGCCATTTGGTAACGGTCAGAAATTTGCAGGAGCGCTTCTCGACTTGATGGCGTGCTTGCCAGCAACACGTCTCGCTCTGTCAGCCATGGCGCAACCGCAAGCCATTGCCTCAGCCAGAACGGCGATCCAACGGAATGAGTAATGAACAGAAACCCGATATCGAGCCCCGCATAGGAACGAGCCATGAGCAGATAAGGAATCAGAAATGGCAGATTCATATAAAAGGTATTCACTTGATGCCGCTCAGCAAGCTCTTGCAAAGATGCCGCGAGCTTGTCCAGCGATTCTGGAAACCGCTCCAGCCATCGATCGACGCGCCCGCCGAACAATTTAACAAAGCTTAATGGCGGAATGGGAACAAGCTCCGTATGCTCGCCCAGGTATCGAACCCACTGATCGTCAATGGCGCGTTCATTAAGCCGGCCTGAATGCCCGCCGACGCAGCCGATTCGTAAAAGGCTCACGCCCGAGCACCGGCCTTTTCATCGATTTTCGCCATAATCTTATTCAGCGTATCGAAGTTTTCATTGAGCAGCTCGCTATCATCGAACATGACCGCATATTGCTTTTCTATCATAATAACGAGATTAATTAGCTTTACAGAGTCGAGACCTAAGCTTTGCAGCGATTCGTTCTCGTCCAGCGTTTGGGATAGATCGGATCTTCCCAACAATTCAGCGACAGCTTGTCTTAGAGAAGGAAGCCTTGGATCGGTGACCATGCTTAACCCACCTTCGCGCTAACTAGCGATTCAATGAAGGAAATCAGCGTCCCGACCGTTTCGAAGACCGCTTGGTCCAGATTCTCTTCCGGTACCGAAACCTCAAAAGCGTCCTCCAGATCGACGACGAGCTGCAGCACCATAATCGAGTCGATGTTCAGATCATGATAGAGGCGATCCGACTCCTTCAATTGCTCAGGCACTTGAATATTCATATTCTCAACGATAACTTCTCTCAGTTTAGCGATATTCTGCTCTCTCTCCATGCTCATGACGATATCTCCTGTTCTTGGATAAATTTTCGGCTTATTTTGCCTGACGGCAGCCGAGGAATGGATGTAACCAAATCGATGATGCTCGGTACTTTAAACGGCGGCAAATGCAGCAAACACCACGCTTTAATTTCTTCTTTCCCTACCCCCTCCGAGGCAACGACAAGCGCTCGAATCGACTCGCCCCATACCGGATGCCGCGCCTTACAGACGACAACCTCCGACACGCCGGATAGTCGTTCGATGACTGCTTCTACTTCGGATGGCAGCACTTTAAGTCCCGAGACATTAATCAAGTCATCCATTCGACCGAAAACTTGGATTCTGCCTTGCGGGTTCAGCATGCCGAGGTCCTGCGTATGGATCAATTTATCGCCAGTGGATACGACGATTTCCTTCGCCGCCGAACCTTCCGCTAAAGCGGTTTCGTGCAGCGCGATTTGCAAATGCGGGAGCACCTGCCCAACATCATAAGGCGAAGACGGATCCGATCCGAGCGAGATGCAGCCGGCCTCGGTACAACCGTATTGCTGCCAAACCTGCTCGGTGCAAGCTTGCAGACGGTGAAGCAAAGCTTCGCTCATTGGAGCGCCGGAGCTTATGAGCTTATGGAGGCGAAGCTCCTTTCGGCCAAGCGTTTGGATAAGATGCAGCAAAAACGGCACCGCGTACAAAATCGAAGGTCCGGCAGCTTTCAACAAATGAAGCGCAAATTTCGGGTTTTTGTCCGCGACGATGATCGGCTCAACGCCTCTGGCAAGCGCGGTAAGCGTGCCGGCAACGAGTCCGAACGAATGCGATACCGGTACGAGAATAATCGGCTGCTCATCGGGCGTTGCCTGAAGCCGGAGGTTATACGATTCGATTTCCCGCTCTACCTCGCGCCACGGTCTCGCAATTAATTTGGGTTCGCCCGTCGTTCCGGAGCTGAACTGGCATAAGGACGGCTCGCCAACATATTGCGGCTTGCTCACGACCACAGCCTCCCGCCAATTCGTATGGAGCAGAACGTTACAGCCAGCACGATTCGCTAGCGATAGCGCCGCTTCGAACGGCGTTTCCCCATGAAGCAGCAGCACGGAGCCCCCGCGCTCGCGTAAGTATAGGACCGTACTGAGTACATCGAACGGGTGCGTGAAACAGATCGCATACAGCTTCGTCTCCGGAGCTGAGAAATGAGGAAGCTTGGCCAGCTCCTCGTGCCTTTGCGCCAGCATGCTTTTGTCATAACGTTCTTTGTCGACGATGAACATATTAGTCTGCTGCCCCTATCGCCGGAGCACGGTCTAGCAGCGGCGTGCCGTTCAAATGAAGCTGCAAGCGCATAAACAAGTGCATCTCCAAATCGAGCGCTTCCTTCAAAAATGCGATCGTCCGTTCAACGACATCGGCTCTTTTACGCGCTACATTAATGACGAAGGAATTATAGATCGTCTCCCATTTTCGTTGCAGTGGCAAATAGGCATCCATGATATCCTGCGGAATGAGCGCAAGCTCCCTCATATCCGTAAGCAGCACGCCCATTTGCAGGCGATTGACTCGCATGAAGTAGAGGCAGCCTTCAATCCGTTCAGCTGGAATAGCTTGGCCTGCGAATTGCTCCAAATCATGCATAAACGTCGTTACCGCCGCATGCCCGAACCAGCATCGTTCTTCCCCTAAGTTAAAGCTTTCGCCCTTCAAATAAAGAGTCGTAATCGTATTGGCCGTACGCAAGAACAGATCGTTGAGCTCAGCTTGGCTGAAAATATGGCCGACATGAATATCAAGCTGGCCATAAATCGTACATTTTTCGACATCCTTCTTATCTGCTAGCTCAGGCACGAGGGCATTGCCTCCCCATGCATGCCGAAAATCCTCTAACGGAATCGTTCCCGTAAATTTGTTTGGAATCGGATCATAGATTCGAACGCCCGTCTCGTCGATTCCATATACGGAAAACCAGTGATCGCCAACGATATACATGGTCGCATTGACCCCATAACCAAACGTCTCAATAAACGAAGGGTTATAATATTCGGATGAATAAGGCAAACAGTAGGTGGTCCCGCTCAAAACAACCGCTTTTCCTTCCGCTAACGTCTGACTGATGCTTGCAAGCCCAGCTTCAAACGTATCATGCTTATGCTCATGCATATCGAGCTTCAAGATGTTCGTTGACCGCTCGAAGCCGTGGATATCCTTGATGTGAAAATCGATTCTCGCCGAGTCAAACGATTCGCCCCGCGTATAAGCAGGCAATCCTGCCAAATCCAGATTGGATAATAAGCTGATTGCGCTTGCGGAGCCCTCTGACTTTAGCTTTGCATGGATATATGGAATTAGGCAGTACACATAGCTAGGAATATCCACGGTAAGCTCTTGCGTTTCGATCAATATTGCTCCTCCTCTTCTCAAAATGGCATAGCTTATGTGCTTTTCAAGAGCAATTTCATACCATTAAACGCGCAAACGTTTGCACATTTGAGTAAAAACAACTGATTTGCCATTATGCAGCACTTTTGTTCACGGTTTAGTAATCTCCACCTTTACGAAAATAACAGAGTGAGAAATGTTTCCATGGTGCTTATAGTGAATATTATCTCAAGATCTAGCAATTGGCAATATGATCTAGTACCTAACATAATAAGAAATTATACTTGTTAAAAAAAACCAACAGAATCGAGTATCTGCTGGTTTTAAAAACGAAATATCCCGTTATTCTCCTCTTCCCGCCGAGCGCGCTAGGAATGGCGTTCCCTTAAGATAACGGTACAGAAGCGTAAACAAATGCTTCTCCATGTCTAGTGCCTCCTTCAGAAGCACGATCGTCCGTTCAATCAAGTCGTCCTTCTTCCGAGCCATATTAATCGCAAAAGCGTTATAGGTCGTTTCCCATTTCCTGTGAAGCGGCAGATACGCATCTAGTATATTTTGTGGAATCAGACCTAGTTTCCTCATATCATGCAGCAAATCACCGATCTGGTACCGGTTAACCCGCATCGAGTATAAGCATCCTTCAATCCGCTGCACGTGTCGATTATCGCCAGCTAACTGTTCCAGATCAGAGATAAATTCCGCTAACGCCGCATGCCCGAACCAGCAGTGCTCCGCCTCTAAGTTAAATTTGTCACCTTTCAAATAGAGGCTTGCCGTCGTGATGGCCGTACTTAGGAAGAGATCGTTCAGTTCGGTTTGGTCGAAAATATGGCCAACGCCCACATTGAGCTGACCGTAGGCCTTACACTTTTCAATATCCTTCTTATGAGCTAGCTCGGCGATTAGCCCATTGCCTCCCCATGCGAGTCGAAAGTCCTCCATCGGAATCGTTCCGGCAAATTTGCTAGGAATAGGATCATAAATGCGAACGCCGGATTCATCGATCCCATACACCGAAAACCAGTGGTTTCCAACAATATACATCGTCGAGTTAATGGTGTAACCAAAATTATCGATGAACCACGGATTATGATAATCGGAAAAATAGGGCAAATGATAGGAGCTTCCGCTCAAAATAACGGCTTTCCCCTCTGCAAACGAACGATTGATGCTAGCAAGCCCTGACTCAAACGAATCGTAATGATGTTCAATCAATTCGAGCTTCATTAGGTTCGTAAATGAATCGAAACCGAAAATACCTTTGATGTGAAAGTCTGTCCTCGCCGACTCAAAAGTCGCTCCGCGAACGTAAGCAGGCAGTGCGGCAAGATCCAAATTCGACATTAAGCTTATTGCGCTCGCCGATCCTTCCGACTTTAACTTCTCGTGAATATAAGGAATCAAGCAGTACACATAGCTGGGAATATTAACGGAAGGCCCTTCCGTTTTGATCATCATTGCTGCTCCTCCTTTTAGCCAATTCATGTTGCTCGTGTCTGTAATCGTAATCAATCCAAAATAGCGCAAACGTTTGCGCTATTGCGTAAAAAAACGCATTTCTTGCTCCATACAGCACTGTTGTTCGTGCGCTTGCCATCCACCGCCCTTTTAAATTTTCCGAATATGAAAGGCTTCCTCGGTACTTAAAGTGAATATTAGCTTAAGATCATACAATTGGCAATATGACTATACACCTATCAAAACATGCAATTGATCAATAAAAAAGGAAAGACTTGTAAAGTCTTTCCGCATTGATTCATTATAGATTAACAACTTTAGTAGCAATATTTTTGCAAAACTCGCTATCATGCTCCACAAACAGAATGGTTGGCGCGTATTCGAGCAGCAGCTCTTCAATCTGCATTCGGGAGATCACATCAATAAAATTAAGCGGTTCGTCCCAAATATGCAGGTGCGCAGACTCGCAGAGGCTTTTTGCTAGCAGCACCTTCTTCTTCTGCCCGCCGCTGAAGGATGCAATATCCTTCTCAAATTGCACCCTAGCAAAGTCTAACTTCCTTAGAATCGATTTAAAGAGGCTCTCGTCAATGCCATGCGCTCGCGCATAATCTGTTAAATTACCCTGCAGATGCGAGGTGTCTTGCGACACATACGATATTTTCAGCTGGCTTCCCTTTCTGAGCGTGCCCGTATGTGGGATATCCTCGCCGCATAAAAGCTTGATAATGCTTGATTTGCCAGAGCCATTCTGGCCCGAGAGCGCGATCCGTTCGCCCTGCTCAATCGTAAAGGTTAAATCGGAGGTAACCTTTTTCTCGCCGTAATAAATCGATACATGGTCGAACTCGGCTAGCAGCCGATTATGATACGGAAGCTGTTTTATTTTCAGCTGATCGGCCTTCTCGACATTTCTAAGCAGCTGCGACTTCTCATCAATCGCGGATTGCTGCCGCTGTTCGATCGATTTGGAGCGTTTCATCATTTTGGCAGCCTTATGGCCAACGTAGCCTTTATCGACCTTCGAACCCGAATTCCGAGTCCCGTTCTTCGTTTTCTCCACTTCGTCGGACCAATTGCTCGTTCGCTTGGCTGCCTCAGATAAGCGCTTGACGTCTTTTTTCAGCTTCTCGTTCTCCGCCAGCTCGTAGTTGTCTTGCCTCTGTTTATTTTCCCACCAGTCAGAAAAATTCCCGCGCTGAATGTCGATGTTCGTTTTGTTGATGGACAGAATGTGATCGACGCATCGGTCCAGGAAAGCCCGGTCATGCGAAACAAGAATAAATCCGCTCTTGGAATTGAGATATTGACTAACGATTTTTCTCGCATGAATATCTAGATGGTTAGTCGGTTCATCGATCAAGAGAAAGCTGTTTTCCTTCAAAAATAAGGCGGCTAGCATCACCTTCGTCTGCTCGCCATTGGATAGCGAATCGAAGGGCCGGTACAGCACATCCTCCGACACCTTAAGCAGCGAAAGCTCGCGCATTAACATCCAATGCAAGTAGTCTGGCACAATGTCGCTGACAATGTGCTCCGTAAGCTTGGCTCTGTCCTCGATTTGGAATGGAAAATACTCAAAGCTGACATTGGCTGAAATCGTACCTTGAAATTCATATTTCCCTTGCAGCAAATTGAGAAACGTCGTCTTCCCTCGTCCGTTGCGGCCCGTGAAGCCTAATTTCCAATCGGTATCGAGCTGAAAGCTCACGTCCTCGAATATGTTGTCATAGCTGCCGTCGTAGGCGAACGTTAGGTTTGTTACATTAATTAATGACATATATGGTTATCCCCCTGAAATAAAAATAAGAGCTGCAAGAAAGTTACTTTCTCGTAGCTCAAATAAATATAACAGCAAATCCAGCCCCCTAGCGGAGACAGATAAGGATATATGGATTGAGTTTGGAAAATGTCGTAACTTTCTTGCATATAAAAAATAAAACATGCGCAAACAAACCACGCATATGCTGTTTTATTGATTTATACGTCAGCAAGAAAGTATCTTACATGTTCCACTTCACTCCAATCTGGAAATTAGGTGTATCATACCACGCTCTTTCGATGATTTCAACCAGCCGACGTAACTGTGATTTACTCTTTGATGAGATTGCTGTCGCTGTATAGTTCTTTATAAAAAGATGACAACTCATCGTTAATATCCTCATTCATCTTATAAAATCCATCACCAATTGCAAAAACACCATCTCCGTTTGAGGTTATAAATGTAATTCTTTCATTTTCTTCATTATATAGCCCTAAACTAGAATTACCTGTGACAGGCTCATATGGTCCAGTCTTTGAATAAGTTGTAGCGCTCATAGTATTGACAAAATGGGCTATTATTTCTTTATTTGTCGTTGAATAAAACAATCCACTTCCACTATTGCGGCTAGAGATTTTGGATAGATCGTCCTTTACGATTTCAGAAAACTTCAACTTCCCTTCAGATGAGCTGCATCCGAAAAGAGAAAGTATGGATAACACCATCAGCAATTGAACAAATATTTTTTTCATTTACTCCCCCCTGTAAAAATAAACATATCCTTCTCAGATAAGTAAGCATTCCTTGCTATCCAAATAACGGAACCGGCCTTAATAATGTTGCAACTCCTTCATTGCAACGGTCGCAAAAAAAGAAGCCGCCAGCAATGCTGGCAGCCCAATTCCGTTCAGTCCCTATTGTTGAAACAAACTCTGCTGGAACTTCGCAATGCTCGCGTATTCCTCTTCCAGCTTGCGGGAGATGCTGACGAAGATCGGCAGCAATTCGCGATACACCTTGGCCGCTTCCGGATTCGGAGCATGCTCATGCGTCGTTCCGACCATCTTCTTAATGATCGTGAACGCATCGCCGTCTCCGAATGCTTCCATCCCAAGCACGACCGCACCCAGACAGGAGCTCTCGTAGCTCTCGGGCACGACGACGCTCTGATCGAAAATATCGGCCATCATTTGCCGCCAAAGCGGTGATCGAGCGAAGCCGCCTGTCGCTTTAATTTGCCTAGGTACGCCTGTCGTCTGCTCGATCGCCAGCATAACCGTATACAAATTGTAGATCACGCCTTCAAGAACGGCCCGAATCATGTGCTCCTTCTGATGATGCAGCGTCAGGCCAAAAAATGATCCTCGCGCGTCCGGGTTCCAAAGCGGCGCCCGTTCGCCTGTGAGATAGGGATGGAACAAGAGCCCATCCGCTCCCGGTCGCACGCGTTCGGCAATCCGAGTCAGCACATCGTATGCGCTGATGCCGAGCCGTTTCGCAGTTTCGGTTTCTGACGCGGCGAATTCGTCCCGTACCCAACGGAAGATGACGCCGCCATTGTTGACAGGTCCGCCGATGACCCACTTCTTGTCTGTCAAGGCGTAACAGAAATATCTCCCCTTGGGGTCGGTAGCAGGCTCGTCGATCACAGTGCGAATCGCCCCGCTCGTGCCGATCGTGACGGCAATTACGCCAGGATCAGTCGCATCCAAGCCGAGATTGGACAACACGCCGTCGCTTGCGCCTACTACGAATGGAGTCGATATAGCTAAACCCATCTCAGCAGCAGCTGCCGAATTCGTCATGCCAGCGAGCGTGTAGGTTGTCGGTACGAGCTCGGACAACTGGTCAGGCGACACGCCAGCGATCGCTAGCGCTTCCTTATCCCAATCCAACTCCGACAGATTGAATAACCCTGTCGCAGAAGCGATGGAATGGTCCACGACATAGCGTCCGAATAGCTTTGCGAACACATATTCTTTGATCGATATGAATCTGGCAGCCTGGCTGAACACCTCGGGTTGATCATTGCGAAGCCACAGCAGCTTCGTTATTGGCGACATCGGATGAATCGGCGTTCCCGTTCTCCGGTACAATGCAAGCCCATTCATCTCATCCTTCAACCGCCGCGACCAATCTGCGCTGCGATTATCCGCCCAGGTGATCACTCTCATCAAAGGCTTGCCGTCGGCGTCAATCGGAATAATGCTGTGCATTGCAGAGCTGCAGGACACGAATCGGATGTTCTCAGGCGCTGCAGCTGCTTCTCGGACTGCTTGCCCAATCGCGCTAACGACTGCAGCGAATATTTCATCAGGATCCTGCTCAGCAACGGAAGGCGTAGGCGTATAGAGCGGATACTCTACATTAGCTGTCGACACCGCACGACCTGCCGTATCAAAAACGACCGCCTTCGTGCTGGTCGTGCCCATATCGATTCCGATCATGTAAGTGTTGCGATCCGTCAATGTTTTCCCCTTCTCTCCACTGTACTTCCATTGTTTATTATAACGTTTTATACGACTGCATTAAGCAGCAAAATAAGAATTAATCCCATCACGGACAGGATCGTTTCCATCACTGTCCACGATTTGAGCGTCTGCGGTACGGTCATGTTGAAAAACTCTTTCACCATCCAGAAGCCGGCGTCGTTGACATGGGACAGGACGAGCGAGCCTGCTCCTGTGGCAAGTACGGCTAGCTCAACATTCGCGCCTGGCGTCATTGCGAGCACCGGGGCCACAATGCCGGCTGACGTCGTCATCGCGACCGTCGCAGAACCAGTCGCTACGCGGATGAGCGCAGCTACGAGCCATGCGAACAAAATAACGTTAATGTGTGCGTTCGTCGCCATGTCCGCAATGGCTTGGCCAACGCCGCTATCGATAAGCACCTGTTTGAAGGCGCCGCCGCCTCCGATAATAAGCACGATGCCAGCGATTGGCGCCAAGCTTTCGGATGCAAACGCCGATACCTCTTCTTTCGTAAACCCGCGAGCGAAGCCGAGCGAGAAGAACGCGAAGACGACCGAGATCAGCAAAGCAACGACTTCATGTCCAATAAATTCGCAAAACTGCGTAATGCCGCGCGTTGCCTCAGGATCCGAAATGCTCGCAATCGAGCCAGTAAGCATAAGGATAACCGGCAGCAAAATTGTAAATAACGTAATGCCGAAGCCGGGCAGGTTGCGGTTTTCTTTCAACGCGAACTGCTCGACGAGCTTCTCGTCAGGCGTCACGGCAATCCGTTTGCCGATAAATTTGCCGAACAACGGTCCTGCAACAATCGCAACAGGCAGTCCGACGAGAATCGAATACATGATCGTTCGGCCCAGATTCGCATGATAGGCATCGATTGCGATCATTGGCGCTGGATGCGGCGGTACGAGTCCATGAACGGTCGACAAGCCAGCCAATACCGGAATGCCGATTTGCAACAGCGGCATTTTCGTTTTACGAGCAACGATAAAGACGATCGGGATAAGCAAAATGACGCCTACCTCGAAAAATACAGGGATACCAACCAAGAAGCCGACGAGCATCATCGCCCAGTGAACCCGCTTCTCCCCGAAACGATCGATCATCGTCGTGGCAATTTTCTCCGCGCCGCCCGACTCTGCCATCATCTTGCCTAACATCGTTCCTAACCCGATGACGATTGCGATTGTACCAAGCGTACCGCCCAAGCCTTTCGTAAGCGAAGTAACCGTATCAGCAGGCTTCATGCCCGTAGCAAGGCCCAAACCGATACTCGAAATTAATAACGTAACAAACGGATTCCATTTGAATTTGGAAATCATCACGATCAAGAAAGCGATTGCAACAAACGTCCAAAATAACAAGGTTGCGCTGTGGCTCATACCGAATAATGTATCCATATTGTCCTCCAGTTGCGAATGGATTTTTCTCTAAGCTGTTTGTTGTGGATTCGGTTGGCTTGGATAGGATAGTGTAACCGAAATAGTGAACTTTTATCATGTATACTTGTCGACAACTTAAAGCAAAGGAAGCCGGGAAAGTTCCCGTCCTTATGATTGGCCAAAGCTATTATGCAAGGTAATGAAGGAATCCTCGAAATAGTTGCGCACCTGCTGCTGAATTTCTTCCTTATTCCCCGTACGCAGCCCTTGCAAAATGACGCTATGCTTGGCAATTACACGATCAATGCGCTCCGGTCCTTCCTTGAATACGCGCTGCGTCGTCACCAGCATGAGAGCGAGCACGATTTGACGAATACTCCGCCAAAGCTGCCAGATACGTGAATGCTTCGCTTCAGCGATGATCGTTTCATGGAACATGAAATCCTGGTAAGCAAACTCTTCTGCATCGAGATGCTTCGCAGCCAATGTCATTTTGTCGATAATGCGTTCCAGCTGAATAATGACCGAATCTCGGTCCATTCGCGATAATCGTTCCTGAACGAAGCTTTCGATCAAATATCGGACGTCGAATAGTTCATCGACTTCCTCTTCATTCAGCCCAAGCACGACAGCGCCCATTCGTTCTAACCGAATCAGCCCTTCATCGGAAAGCGTTCGCAGCGCTTCGCGTACGGGAGATCGACTTGTTCCAAAATCGGCAGCGATGCGATTCTCGGACAGCTTCTCTCCGCCCTTGATGGTTCCCATAATAATGCTTAATCGAAGCTCGCATGCAATCGCTTCCCCAAGCGATGCGCCGCGCAGCCAAGCTGCCGGATAAGCCAACCTGGTTCCCTCCTCACGTTGTGTACTTGTATACAGGTTAAAGCGCTCTCTTATTCTACCCGCAATCGCTTCAGCTGTAAACATGGAATATCATCGCAAGAAATAATCTCTAATTTCCAGCCAATTATGAACCCTGATCTCTGCATGCTCGTTCACATTGTGCGGCGCATGAAACAGAATCCCTTGTCCTGCGAAATGCTCAAAATGCCTAACATTATCATCTATTAAGTAGTCTGCCCGAATGATGCTTTTATCGCCGCAAAATACAAAATTCATATCGCTCAAAAACGAAAAATGCTCTTTCAGCCATTCATATTTGGCTGCGAACGAGGTCGGATACTCCATTGCGGCGGTTGTGATGTAAATTTCGTACTGCTCGCTTAATTGCTTGATGACCTCTTGGCTATTCGCCATTACGTCTAGATCGCGGAAAAATGACGGGTCCTTCAAGTAGCCGATGATTTCGTTTTTTAGATGGGGACGCAATAACCGAAGCCTTGTCCCTTGCAAATCATGTACCGTAAGCTGTTCGTTGTACTGCTCATTAAACAAGCGCAAATGTTTGGTATTAAAATCAGCAATAACCTCGTCCATATCGATGGCAATTCGTTTCATTCATTGTCACTCCTTATTTTGGTTTTTGTCATTGTAGCACAAAAAAGAAGCTGTTGACCGATTGACGGTCGGGCAGCCTTCATTATTTTCATTGTTATGACCCCCCATTCGATGAAATCCCGTATAACAGTTAAATCAGTTCCTTACGGCTCTTCAAATAGCGGTACAGCATGAAGCTAAACACGGTGCAAATCGCGGCGCACAGCCCGATAAACCCGTATCCTGCCTGCAATCCACGCAGCAAACCAAGCTCCGTTCCTGCGCCATAATGATCCTTCACCAGCTCCATAATGCCCCCGATCAGGTAGTTGCCGATAACGCTGCCTACCCCCATGAGCGTGACGGTTATCGTAATGGCGTTATCGCTGCCGCCTGCATATCGTTTGGCGATGAACGCCATTACGGTCGGATAAATCATTGCGATGCCGATGCCCGATGCAGCGAACAAGAACGCCCACTGCTCCCCGCCGATAATCGCAGCAAATGTACAGATCGCCGAGAAGGCCGAGAACACCATCAGCGAGAGGTTATAGCCGATTTTGTCCGTGATCGCTCCTAATAACAGCCTTGCCAATGCAAAACAGAGGAAAAAAGCCGACAGCATGCTGGAAGCGGAAACCGCATGCCAATCATACGCCTTTTCCAAGAAATTGACGAGCCATCCTCCTACTGCCAGCTCCGAAACGACGCCGAAGGACAGAATGAGCACTAACAGCCATAATGCGCGATCCCGCAAGAGTGATCTAAACGGCATACGCTCGTCATGGTTTGCATCGTCTGCTGGGAATTTGCTCCCAAGGGCAAATAGAATCGGTACGAACGATAACAGCAGCATAATGAGGTACATGCCACGCCAATCGAGCGTATGTCCGCCTATGTGAACCGTCATAAGGCCTGTTGCAAGCAATGGCGCAATCGTGGAGCTAAGCCCATAAAAACCATGCGTAAGATTCATCATCAAGCCCGTGTTTCGCACGAAAATTCTGGCACTCAAAATGGCAAGCGCGATCTCCAATATGCCATTGCCGATATACATGAGGAAATACGATGCCGAAAATAACGGATAACTATGGGACACATAAATAAATACGCCAGATAACGCCATCGTCCCAAAAGCGAGCACGCTGACCGCTTTAATTCCCCACCTACGCGCGAGAAATGCGGTGAAGGAACAGGCGATCAAATACCCAAGCGCATTAAGCGATAATAAAGTGCCAAGCTGCCCTTCGCTTAAGCCGAAATCAAATTGAATGCGCGGGATTGCCGGGCCTTTAATATTTTCAGACAAGCCAAACACGATAAAGCCGAGAAAAATCGTAACCAACTGTATGGCGTACGTTTTGTTGCCTCGTACCTGTTGTTTTTCCACTTCGTAGTTGCTTGGCCTCAAGCGATCGCCTTCTTCTCAGGGGGAGTTTCCATGCTGGGAATGAAATATGTAAACAAAACCTCGCCTAACCGCTCGTTAACAAGCATGACTGCCGTCGTCATCGTCGTCGTTGCTTGCTGCACGCCGTTGTACTTTTGCTGGAAGTAGATAGCGTTTATGGATGAATAGCAGGAATCAGTCCTGTAATTTCCAAGTCAATAAATCAAAATGGAGCCTCATTTTACGGTTCAATTGGTACATCGCTTCATGCGTGCAGTAAACGATCGTCAATTGTTGGCCATCACTGAAGTAATAGTAATGCTTGGTTTCCCCCATTGCATCCGCTAAATTGGCTAACCTTCGTAACAGATTCGGATCAAGCCAATCATGCTCAAAATCCAGCTCCCAGATATAAGCAGCCCCTCGGAATTCAAAAGAGACGCTTGCGATCTCTTTCTCGAAATCAACGAAACTCTCTACATTCGATAATGAAAACCTGCCGTTCGACAAGTTGCAAAACTGATTAACGATGTAGGTATAAATATCCTCATCTTCAACACACTCCATATCGAATGTCCAGATTTCATCGCAATGTTCTTCATTAATCGTAAGCAGCAACAAAAAATAGGGTTCTGACTCGTAATCTTTGCTCGAATGGCTTTCCAATAAAGAAGGGATAAGCTGTTCATCATCTATATGAAAAGCAAACCCAAGCTGCCTGAGCGTAGAAACTTGTTCTTCCAAGCTTATTTTCCTTTTTCTGAGAATGCCGAACATGCAAGTTTTGCTCCTTTATTTGCAAAATAAAAAAAGCCGCAAGGAATGCGACTTTCTCTTCAATTCGGATCGCTAGCAAACTTGCGTGCTGTTAGGGCAGATAATTGTTCCCTATTCAACCACCTATCCCACCTAAGCACTTATAGGGCAGATCATTCTGCCCTATTCAGCCACCCACCACGCCAAAACGCTTATAGGCATATATTTCTTCCCTATAAAACCGCTAAGCTACGTCCCGCAAAACGTCCGATAAGGCAAGTCCGTTCGCGTTGGCAACCCGGCGTACGCTGCGTGCTCTTCTGACCGCACAAACGGAGTAGCCAGCACGCTGAGCAGTCGATCCATCACGCTGTAATCACCATCATTAACCGCGGCTTGGATCGCTTCTTCCACCCGATGGTTGCGCGGAATGACGACAGGATTGCTGGCTCGCATCAGTCGCGAAGAAGCCTCGCTTCCCGCTTCCTCCCTCGAGAGTCTCGCCTGCCACACCTGATGCCACTCTTTATATTCCGCGCTGTCCGCCAATGCGGCTTCGACTGGCTCCCCATAGGTTAGCGCAAGGAACGTATTTGTGAAATCCGCGCCATCCACCTTCATCAGCTCGAGCAGCCGTTCGATAAGCGCTTCATCCTCGGGCTCCTCATTGATCATGCCAAGCTTTGCTCTCATCCCCGCCAGCCAATGTTGGTGATGCAGGTCATAGTAGCGAGAAAGCTCGGCTTCAGCGAGCTCCACAGCCTTGTCTTCATCCTCATGGAGCAGCTGCAGCAGCGTCTCGGCGAATCTAGCCAAGTTCCAAACGCCAATCTTCGGCTGATTGCCGTAAGCGTAACGGCCTTGTGCATCAATAGAGCTGAAAACGGTCGATGGATCATAAGCATCCATGAATGCGCAAGGTCCGTAATCGATCGTTTCCCCGCTAATCGCCATATTGTCCGTATTCATGACGCCATGGATAAAGCCAACGAGCTGCCACTGCGCAATAAGCGCCGCTTGCCGGTTAATCACTTCCTGCAGCAGCCCGAGATACCGGTTCTCTTGCGCCTGCACCTCTGGATAATGCCGTTCCAGCGTGTAATCAGCTAAAGCGCGCAAGTCGTCGATTGTCCCCATCGCTCTTGCATATTGGAACGTACCGACTCGCAAATGGCTAGCTGCTACGCGTACCAGAATCGCGCCTTGCAGCTCTGTTTCCCGATAAACCGGGTCGCCTGTTGTCAGGACGGCAAGACTGCGCGTCGTCGGGATGCCTAGCGCATGCATGGCTTCGCTAATGATGTATTCGCGCAGCATCGGCCCAAGCGCCGCGCGACCGTCGCCTCCGCGTGAGTATGGCGTTCTGCCCGAGCCTTTGAGTTGAATATCATAACGCTTGCCTTCTGGCGTGATCTGCTCGCCGAGCAGCAGCGCGCGTCCATCCCCGAGAATGTTGAAATGCCCGAACTGATGCCCTGCATAAGCTTGCGCCAAAGGCGCTGCGCCTTCTGGAATCGCGTTTCCGGAAAGCGAAGCGACGCCTTCATCGCTTTTTAACGATTGCGTGTTCAAGCCAAGGGACTCTGCGAATGGCTCATTGCATTTTACAAGTGCTGGCTCGCTAACAGGATTGGTGGACTGTTGGGTGAAGAACAGGTTCGGCAGGCGAGCATAGCTATTGTCAAAGCGCCAGCCCGTAGGATTCGTCGATTGGTTAGCTGTCATCGTATCTCCACTTTTCTGTTGGTCGTTTTCTTCACTTATAGCATGCGCACAACCAGAAGTAAACTATTACGCCAAAGTTACCCTTTCCTGCGTTCGCCTATCCCTCCTTAGTCCCTCTTCGCCTCAACCTCATCGATACATTCCTTCGTTCCTTTGCGAAACTCCGAAAATGTGGAGCCAATCGCGCGGCCGAGCTGCGGCAGCTTAGAAGGCCCGAACAACAAAACGCCTACCAGAACGATTAGGATCAATCCCGTTGCGCCGATTCCGAATGGCATGGATTCGCCTCCTGTCTAAGTGAATTAAAAGTTAACCAACAATGCCGTCGCATACATAAGCGCAACCCCAAGCGTGAAGCCGGCAAAATTACGCCAACTGACGGAAGCGAGCTCAAAGCGCTGCGCATCTCGCATAATCATGCGGCCAATCACCATGATGACCTGAATAATTGCCCCTGCGCCAATTCCGAAAAATAACGCGGCCAGCGTGTCATTAAATACGAAGCCGCCTGCCCATGTCCCAAGAATGGCCGGCGCGCCTGCTACACAGGTCAGGCTGAGGAACGTTTGCCACTTTGGCGCATCCTTAAGCAGCGGAGCTGCAATGCCGACCCCTTCGGTAATGTTGTGCAGCGTGAAGCCGATGATCAAGAAGGTGCCTAGTGCGGATTCGCCTGCGGCAAAAGCAGCGCCGATCGCTAAACCTTCGCCCAAATTGTGTAATCCGATGCCACCGGCAATTTTAAACGCAACTCGCTTTCCGCTTTCCTCCGCCTTCGCGCTTCCTTTCCGTTTCCCGCTCTGATCGACTGCTGTCAAGAACAAGAAGCTAAGAATGAGTCCGAACCATACCAATCCGGTCCCTTGGAACACGCCCGGCGCCTCGGCCCCCAGCTCCAGCCCCTCCTGAAGCGTATCGATTGCAAGGAAGAACAACAAGCCAATTGTAAAGGCGAGTATCGCTTGCGTGCCTTTGATCGAAAACCGGCGCATAAACGGGAACCAGAGCAAGCCCAGCCCTACCGGTACGACACCGACATAGAAACCGATCAACGCATACTGCAGCAAACGGTTAGCGTCCGCCTCAGGCGTTTTCATCGCTGCCGCTACTTCTCCTGTGAAGATCAAGCCATTGGAGGTAATGAGCTTAATCGCATGCGGGTCGCCTTCCACCCACGGGTATGGAATATGGATCGTTGCCGAATCAAACCGTTCCAATGTATCGCTCGGGCTGAACGATGCATTCCAGAACGCGTCATCCACGATGACCTGAGCGATTGTAACCGCCTTAGGTCCGGAGTTGAGTACAGATACTTGAAAGCCTTCGTCTTGGATGACGATTCGTTGAATATCCAATATCTCGATAGGCGCTGCCTGCTTCTCTTCTACGCCCGTTCCCAGCTTGGTAATAACGGTAATAATTGCGATTAATGCGATAAGCGGTGCAACACCCCATAGCCATATCGCTTTTCTTGAGCTAGTTTGCGTATGCACGCCGACCCCTCCTCTCTATTCGACCTCAAAGAATCCCATCCAGCCGAGCTCCGTAAATTCGCTTTGATGCGCATGGAACATGTATTTGCCGGGTGCTGGAAACACGACCTCAACCAGTCCACGTTCGCCTTGGCATTGCACGATGGTGTCTGTGAAATACGGGCGTGCCTCCGGATCTGCCCCAGTCGCGTAATAGTGAAAATAATTGGCATGCAAATGGAAGGAATTAATCAAATCAAACTCGGTCATGTTGCTGATATAGATGCGGACAAGCTCTCCGGCTTTCACTTTGATCGGCCTGGATAGGTAAGCAAATGCATAGCCATTCACGGTGTACACTTCGTTCTCGCCATCCAAATCGAGATCGAATCCATTCATCACCATGCTGAACTCCTTAGCCGGCTTCCGTTTTACAACAGGATCGATGATGAAATTGCCGTACAATCCTTTATGGATATGGCGGGTGAACGGCTGCACATGGCAATGATAGACCTGCATCCCCGCTGGCTTCGCCTCAAATTCATAGACGAACGACTCCCCGGGTGCAACAGCTTCAAGCCCATCCATATTGGTCGGATGAATGCCATGGAAGTGAATTGAATGCGGATGGGACGAACCGTTATGGAAGGTGACGCGAACGATATCGCCTTCTGTACACCGCAGCGTCGGCCCTGGAATCGTACCGTTGTACGCCCAGCCCGGAAACTTGACGCCTTTGGCGATTTCCACTTCGAGCTCCACCGCGTGCATCTCATAATCCCGCACCGTTTTGCCATCCGCTCTCATGCTTACTTTCCCGTAATCGAACGCCGTTAATGCCTTCACCGCCCGCTCCAGCGCATCGGATTGATCGGTTCCAGGATCATAGCCATGCGACATGCCATGATGGGCTTGCGCTTGCAGCTTGTTATGCATGTCATGCTTGGACTCCGCTTTGGCTGTTTTCGTGAATAGGGATGACTGGCCAAGCAGCGCTCCTCCAAGAACGCCTAATAAACCCGCTGCGCCAACCTTTAACATGCTTCTTCTCGAAATATTTTGCTGAGGATCGATCATTCTAACGCCTCCTGCTCAATTCTTTGTGATAGGCAAGAAAGTTTACTATAGGCAAAACTATTTACAAAAAAATTTATTTTTCATCAAAGACAAAATGTTTCCTTAAAGAAACTTTCTTTATGCATACTATAAGACAGCCGTGCCTGCTTGTAAATCTTTTTTTTCCAATTGCTTGTCCAGTTAACCAATTACATGCTTCGTTGCAAGTCTCGAATATCTCTCCACGATATAAGCTTGATCCGCTCCCTGCGAAACAATCGTTTAATGTCACTATCATTTAGCAGCCTATATTCCATCTCCCTTTCTTTATAACAGCTTGTTATTCCCATTAACTGGTCGGTAATTTTAGACGGATGTAAGGTCAACTGGGTAATTCCAGGCTTAATGTTACTTAATGTATCTTCCAATTGTTTCTTCAATTTGCTGTAAGGAATTACGGGATTAAAGCAATATGGAAGAGAAACGATGTCATCGATTAATAAAATTTTTCTACCTTTTGCCGAATTAATTCTTTTTTGAAACAACCTCCGTTGATCCGTATTAAACAAGGGCTGTTCTACTATCCGATTAGGTAAAAGAAATGGGAGACGATACTTCTCACATAAGTCAAACGATAATTCCAAAAAATCCCTACCTGTAAATAATCCCAAGATGCTGCCCGCATGGTTATCAAGATGGGTCGGATCAATCCCGTTCAAAATTGCGCATCGAATCTGAGATTCCATCTCCAGTAAGACCTCATCCTCATCAGCATTTCTTTCAAAAAGAGCAACATCAGTATGAAAATGCCCTTCCGTGGTAATTAAACTATGCAATGCACGTTTATCGTAAACGGGGGCATATGGATTCAACTCGTCGCTTGTGAGCGTAAGATGAATGCCAATATCCTTCATACCTTTTAATCTGCTTACTGCCATTGCTTCAGTCGAATCCATACAAGGAATCATAATCGATGTCGATGTTATACTATTTTTTTCAAACAAGTGAACAATGGCCTCATTCGTTCCCTTGGTCATTCCAAAATCGTCCGCGTTGATGATGAGCAATCGGTCATTGGCTGCAAAGCCTAATTTTTGAATCATAGCAGTTCCCTCCACTAACTATTTCATATATAAAACAATAAAAAACGCAAACACCATGAAGTGTTTGCGCCCTTATTAAACAAAGTATTTTTATTCTATAATTGCGACAGGCCGTGCCCACCCTGCGCTTGCTTTTTCCACCTTTACTGGGAAGCAGCTCACCTTAAAGCCAAACGGCTGCGGAATTTGATCCAGATTCGCCAGCTTTTCGATCTGGCAATATTCCCGGTCTTTGCCGACATAGTGCGCTGCCCATAGAACGCCTGGCTTCGGGTCCTTTTTATACGCCTCAGCTTGAAGATTCAACGGAATATCCCATCCCCAGCCATCTGTACCGACTACTTTAATGCCTTGATCCAGCAGCCAAACCGTCGCTTCAGCTGATACGCCTGCATGGAGAAAAGCATAATGCTCATGATACAGCCGCTTGTCCGCATCGCTGCGAATGAGGACGATATCGAACGGCTTCAGCGTATATCCGATTCTAGCCAGTTCCCCGATTAGATCCTCTGTCGTAATCTCATAGCCTGGGGGCTTCGAGCTGAAATCGAGCAGCACCCCGTCGGAATAAAACCATTCGAGCGGTAGCTCATCAATCGTTCGCGAAGGCTTTCCTTCAGAGGTTGGCCAATAATGCCATGGCGCGTCAATATGCGTTCCCGCATGCGTATTCAACGTCACGGTTTCTGTTGCCCATGCCATGCTTTCCGGGAAATTATCCTCCTGCAAGCCAAGCACAGCTGCCGCCTGCTTTGCTCCGTCATTATGGCTCGCGTATTCGATCTTCGCTGGCAACGGCTCGCGAATTTTGGGGCTGATCGACACGCTCAGGTCAATTAGCTTCACCATTCCTATTCCCTCACTCTTCGTTTGGATATGTATCAAAAAAAAGCCGCAGCAATTGCGGCTTTTCTAAGCTTAATTGAAATTGGTTCGTTATGCCAGTTTATTTCTTCGGTTGAATGTAGCCTTCTGCTTTCAGCAGCTCGGCGATCAGCACAGCGCCGCCAGCAGCGCCACGCAGCGTGTTATGCGACAGCCCTACGAATTTGAAATCGTGGAGCGAATCTTCGCGCAAGCGGCCAGCCGAAACGCCCATGCCGCGCTCGATGTCGCGATCCAGGCCCGTTTGCGGGCGGTTCTCTTCAGCGAAATACGTAATAAATTGTTCTGGCGCGCTTGGCAGGCCAAGCTCTTGCGGACGTCCTTTATATTGCGCCCAACGGTCAAGAATTTCTTCTTTCGTTGGCGTTTTCTCGAACGATACGAATACCGTTGCAAGGTGGCCGTCCGTTACAGGAACGCGGATACATTGTGCTGTAATCGAAGGCTCGCTTGCTTTTACAATTGCGCCATTATCTACGTTGCCCCAGATGCGGAGCGGCTCCTGCTCGCTCTTCTCTTCTTCGCCGCCGATGTACGGAATTACGTTGTCGAGCATTTCCGGCCAGTCCGTGAAGTTTTTGCCCGCTCCGGAGATCGCTTGGTATGTCGATACAACAACATGCTTCGGTTTGAATTCTTGCAGCGCATGAAGCGCTGGAACATAGCTCTGAATTGAGCAGTTCGGTTTGACGGCGATAAAGCCGGTTTCTGTGCCCAAGCGTTTGCGCTGTGCAGCGATTACTTCCAAATGCTCAGGGTTAATTTCCGGAATGACCATTGGCACGTCTGCCGTCCAACGGTGCGCCGAGTTGTTGGAGATAACAGGCGTGCCTGTTTTGGCATAAGCCTCTTCCAATGCTTTGATTTCGTCTTTCTTCATGTCAACCGCGCAGAAGATGAAATCGACTTGGCTTGCGAAGTTTTCTACATCCATCGCATCTTGCACGACGATATTTTTTACGTCCTCAGGAATGGCGCTATCCAGCTTCCAGCGGCCTTGAACGGATTGCTCATACGTTTTGCCTGCCGATTTGGCGCTGGCCGCGATTGCCGTTACTTGAAACCAAGGATGCTGATCCAGCAATTGAACGAAACGCTGGCCAACCATGCCCGTTCCTCCGACGATACCTGCTTTAAGTTTTTGTGACATAAGATATTCAAATCCTTTCGGTATGGAATGTTTAGTTTAATTGTGCTATTGGTTAGATGTGGTGTACCGTATGCAGCGCATGTGATTATGTTTCTTTTGAAACAACAAAAAAATCCCACCCCCAAGACAATTGTCTTAGGGACGAGATTTGAATACTCGTGGTACCACCCCAGATTCGCTCATATGTCGCCATATCAGCCTCTTCAAGTACTGCATTACGCTGTAATGCTTATACTCTAGCTCTGTAACAGGAGCTCCTGTCGCATCATCCCCGGTTTGGACCAGTTCCGATGCGCTGCTCAGAGTCTTTATTCAATAAACAACCCTTTGCCCCTTTTCAGCTAAACGGAGCTCTCTGTGAAAGAATCGATTTATTTACTCGTCTCGTCATCGCATTTCATATTGCAGTTATAATAGCAGATTACGAATCGGAGGTAAACATTTTTTTAATAAAAAATCAGTCTTGACCATGGTCGGCGTTGATATCATGCTTGCTGCAGCTCTCTCGTATACATATTCTGATCCTGCAGCTGGACAAGCACCTTGCCATAACGTCCGCCCTCTTGGAAAATCACGCGATCATCCGGATACTTTTGTTCCAGATACTCCGCAACGATCCCTCGCGTTCGTTCATCGTCAACAAGTCCATTCATTTTCAACCGAATCATCAATTCGTTCAGCACTTCGACCCGAGACGATTCTGTCGTTTTCATTTCACGCGTGACTAGCGATTGGAAAGCATAGCCTTTGATATAGAGCAAATGAAGCAAGTATCCCATCTCCATATGCTGCGGTTTCAACGATTGGCTAGCGACGAGCGGCCACACCTCATCCACTAGGCTACTCACGTGTGAACCGGCGGACATGCTAATATAACAGTACTGCTTTGCACAGCTAAGCACCCTCAGCACGCTCTCCCAGTCCGAGACGACCGGACACATCGAGACGAAGACAAGATCAAATTTGTTCTCCCATCCCATGCCCTGAAGATCTATGTGCTCGAACGGCTGTGTCACAATGTCGATTGCTCCATGCTTCAGCTTGGCGGCATTTTCCTCCAGCAGCTCTGCGAGCGGCAAACAAGGCTCAACCGATGTTACGCTAGCGCCACGCTCAGCAAACGGAATAGAGAAGCCGCCCGAAGCAGCGCCTATGTCCAGTATGGAAGCATCCTTATACTGCACGCCTTGTCCTTCCAGCCAGTTCATAATCCGTTTCGTTCTTAATCGACCTTCCTCATTAAACACCTGCTCGTTAAATGCTTTTGCTTTATGATCAAAGGAATGCGTTGCATCGATTCCCGCTTTTTTCATCTTATTCGCAAACGAATGGGGATCTTCCTTCCAGGCTTTCTCCCACAATCCTTCATCAAACAAATCGATCATTTGAATCGCCCGCTCTCATTATGGATTTTAAAGACTCGGAATATCTGTAATTAGCATAAAAAATGACCATTGCTACAGGTCAATTTTGAATGTTTGCGCTAGCGCAGCTAGCGTTTGATTGCTTAAGTGCTGCTCCATCTGCTGCTCCGCCTCCAGCACAACCCGTTGAATTGGGCATTGCGGACCATGGTCGAAGCTGCAATCGAATATCGAAGCCGTGCCTTCGATTGCATGAATGATATCAAGAAACGAGATTTGCTCCCAATCCCGCTTCAACCGATACCCGCCATTGGCTCCCGATGCCGATTCGACCATGCCTGCTTTGACAAGCTTCGTTAATATTTTGGACAGATACGTGGACGAAACATCCTGCCGCTCTGCCAGCTGCTGAACGCCAATTGGCCTATTCGGTGTGGCTGCCATCAGATACAGCATCGTGTGCAGAGCATAGTTGGTTGCTTTCGAGTATTTCATCCGGTATCGCCCGCCTCAATTCAAGACTTTAAGCGTCCATGATAACGGTTGTCCGCCCGATAAGTCAAGTAAGCTGAAAGTCCTCTTCCATCAGCTCCGTATTGATCATAACGGCTGCCATACTGCCGGACGATGCCGCGATTATCAATTGGGAAGAACCCCCTGTAGCAGTTTCTCCGGCCGCAAACAAACCAGGTACGGAGCTTTTGCCCATTGGATCGACTTGAATGCCGCCCCGCTCGTTCGCTTCGTAGCCAAGCGCTTCGCTCCATTGCGCATGCACAGATGTCCACTGCGGCGTAATGAAGCCGCCGGAACGTGCAATACGAGTCCCGTCCGTAAACTCGACCTGCTGGAGCTTGCCGTTCGCATCGCCGTGAAGGGCGGAAACCTGCTGCTCGGTAACCATAATATCGCGGGATGCCAGCAGCTGTTTCTCCTCATCGGTCAGGATGCTTTGTCCATTCGTGCAAATAACAAGGTCTTTGCTCCACTTATATAGAAGTTTAGCCATATGGAACACGTGAGGTTGCTCCGAAATCACGATCAATGGCTGATCTCTCAGCTCCCAGCCGTCGCAATATGGGCATTGAAAGAGGCTTTTGCCGTAAAGCTCCTTCACCCCAGATAGGTCGGGTAAAATATCTTTCAGTCCGGTTGCGATCAGCAGCTTCTTGGATTGAATGCGTTGATCGTTTCCATCCGTAATCTCGAAGCCTTCTGCAAGCTTCCGAATGGAAATCACGGTCTGGGCGCGATGCTCGACTGTCGGATATTGCAGCACTTCTTCATACGCGATTCGCCGGAATTCGGCTGGCGTTACGCCGTCTCTTGTTAGAAAACCATGCGAAGCATGCGTCACCGCATTGCGCGGCTGATCGTTATCGAACAGCGCTACCGTTCTCCTTGCTCTTCCCAGCACCAAAGCCGCATTCAGCCCTGCTGGTCCTCCGCCGATAATGGCACAATCGTAAATCATACGTTTTCCCTCCCTGATCGTGAGCAGCTATGAGCTTTCCCTTCGTATATATCATAGATTCATTATATCCATAATTCAACCCTTAATCGCGATTTCATTACAAATATATTGGCCAATCCGCTCATAGGATTACTAAGAATGGCTTGAAATCCTCTGTTTCTGCCCTCTTCTACGCCTGAATTTGCCACTTAGGGGGTGATTGCTATTCCGTTAATCACACGTGCAACGTTTAATGCAACTGGTGCAATAACGTTTACAGGGAATACGCTAGGCCTTAGCCGTTCGGATACGATCGGCGTGCCAGGTACGGAGGATAGCATTGGCGCGTTCACGACAACGAACACCGCCTCTACCTACTTATCTTATCCGGCGGGTACGACGAGCGCATATGCAAGCAATAGCTCGGCTGCGATATTAACCCTGCCTGCCGGCAGCACGATCCTATACGCAGAGCTGGTCTGGGGCGGCTCTTACATTAACGGGAACGTTGACTTAAGCGCCTTTATCAACAATGCCGTGACGTTTACGACGCCCGCAGGCACCTTCAGCATCGCGCCAGACGCTGCCACGAGCAACCAGGTCAACCTCGGCAACGGGGCCTTTGCTTATACGCGCTCAGCCAACGTGACCACGCTTATCTCGCAGGGCGGGGCTGGCACCTATACGACAGGCAACGTGGTAGGCACAATCGTCATTAATAATGACTCGACAGCTAACCATGCAGGCTGGACACTAGGCGTTATTTATCAAAATCCTTCATTGCCCTTCCGCAATATGTCGCTTCGCGCCGGCGCCGTGCTTGTACAGGCATCATCCGGCTCCGTATCCACTACGCTCACCGGCTTTGCCACGCCGATCTCCGGCGCGCTCGGCGGCAGAGCATTATTCAGCGCCCAGGAAGGCGATGCCAACCGCACGGGCGACCAGGCTTTGTTTGGCCCGACCTCAGGGACGGCTGTTGCGCTGTCGGGACCGAACAACTTTGCGAATAACTTCTTTGCTTCACAGATCAACAACGACACAGGCGCGCTCAATACGACAGGAACGTTCGGCAGCCGAAACCAAACCAACGGCACACCAGGAACGAATATCATTGGCGGGCGGCAGGGCTGGGATATTACGAATGTCGATATTTCAGCGCGGCTCGTGAACAATCAGTCATCCGCCGTGCTGATCCTTACGACATCAGGCGACGCCTATGTAGTCAATGCCAATGCTATCCAAATCAACATTAATTCACCGACCATTACCGTCACCAAAGGCGCTAACGTCACAGGCTCCGTTGTCGGCGATACGATCAAATATACGGTCACAGTCAGCAACACGGGAACCGCGAATGCAGCGAGCGTTGTATTGACCGATGCACTGCCTGCCGGATTGACGTTTGTCAGCGGGAGCGTAACGGTAGGCGGCGTCAGCAAGCCGACCAATGACATCTTATCCGGGGTGCCGCTAGGCGCATTGAATTTGAGCAGCTCAATCGTCGTTACCTATCAAGCTAAAGTCACCTCGACGCCAAACGGCTTCGTCCTGCCTAACAATGCGAATGCCGCTTTTACGTTTCAGAGCGTTGCGGGCGGTTCGGTCATTACCGGCGTCATTCCTTCCAATACGGTTAGCACGCCTGTCTATACGCCAATCATAGGAATCGCAAAAAGCGCCAATCGCACGACCGCAACCGTTGGCAGCACGGTGACATACACGCTGTCAGTATCCAATACAGGCAACATCGGAGCAGCCGTTACGCTGGCGGATAATATTCCTGCAGGCAGCTCGTTCATAACTGGCTCGTTCCGCGTGAATGGAACTGTCATTGCCGGCGCTAATCCTGTTGCTGGCGTAGCGATCGGAGCGGTGGCCGCTGGGGCCACGTCCGTCGTCACCTTTGATGTGCAGGTCAACTCGCTTCCTTCACCGCCGCAATTCGTCGATCAAGGGACTGCAGCCTACACCTTCTCGCCGCCTGATGGCCGTACCATCTCGGGCGCCGCGTCATCGAATACGCTCACGCTTCCTGTTTCACTGCCGAACGTCACCGTAACCAAATCCGCGAATCTTACTGATATCGCTGTCGGGGAAACATTGACGTACACATCCGTCATTACGAACAACGGCACGGAGGCTGTTACAAAAGTGTCGCTGACCGATGTTTTACCTGCGGGAACAGCTTTCGTCGCAGGCAGCGTCATCGTTGGCGGGACGTCAAACGCGTCAGCGAATCCCGGCACAGGCATTTCAGTCGGCACGCTAAGTGCCGGCAGCTCGATCACGGTAACCTTGCAAGCTCAGGTCATCTCTATGCCCGGCACTTCTCAGCTCGTAAACCAATCCAATGTGTCGTATTCCATTGGTACATTTTCCGGGACGACTGCCTCCAACAGTGTAACGACGCCGGTCTATCAGCCGGTCATTAATCTTAGCAAATCGGCGGGCACCACAGCAGCCACCGTCGGGGACACGATTACGTACACCATTATTGCGCGCAATGCTGGCAATCGTGCCGCCGTTGTCACGCTGACGGACAATATCCCGAATGGATCAAGCTATGTTGCGGGCTCCGTCACGATCGACGGCGCTGCTAGCCCGGCTGCTTCCCCGATAACGGGCATTTCCATCGGCAACCTGCTTCCGAATGCTTCAGTTACGGTAACGTTCCAGACCTTGCTCACATCGCTGCCAAATCCAGCCGTGCTCACAGACCAAGCCGCATCGAGCTATACATACGTTTTGCCAAGCGGGCGGAACCTTGCTGGCAGCAGCAGCTCGAATATCGTAACGATCCCGGCTTCCTCGCCGAACGTGAGCATCGTCAAGAGCGCCAGCGATACAGCGATTGCGGTACAAGAATTTCTGACCTATACCTTGCTAATAACCAATAACGGCATTGCGCCGATCAGCAGCGTCGTATTGTCGGACCCTGTGCCTGCTGGCGCAGCGTTCGTTACGGGAAGCGTGATTATCAACAACGTCGCGGCCCCTCTGGCGAATCCGAATGCAGGCATATCGCTTGGCTCCATTAGTCCATCAGCAACAGTCACCGTAACGTTCCAGATTCGCGTTGTCTCGTTGCCAGCTACAGCCTCGCTCAGCAATGCAGCTAGCGTCGGCTTTACTTCAGGCGCATTTTCGGGCACCTCCATTTCGAATACGGTAACCACGCCAGTCGGCGAGGCCGTCGTTTCGGTTGCCAAATCGGCAAGTATGCCTAATGTGACGGTCGGAGACACGTATTCATATTGGTTTACGCTAACGAATACAGGCAATAGCCCGGCGACGGCTACCTTGACCGATGTTGTGCCTAACGGCAGCACGTTCGTCGGCAACAGCGTGCTGATTAACGGCGCTCCAACGCCTGGCGTTGACCCCACATCTGGCATTCCTGTTGGAGTTATCCCTGCCGGAGGCAGTGCAGTCGTCAGCTATGTCGTGAACGTCGTTTCGTTTCCTGCGAGCAGACAGCTGGTCAACCAAGCTTCCGCATCGTATCAATTTACGCTATCGAATGGGCGAACCGTAACACGAACGGCTGCATCCAATTCCGTAACCGTTCAGGTTGCCCTGCCGAACGTTTCGCTCGCCAAGAGCGCCAGCAGATCGTCGGCTGTCGTCGGCGACACGATGACCTACACTTCGCTGCTTACTAATAATGGAATTGCTAATGTGAATAACATCATATTGCGGGATCAGCTTCAGAGCAACACAAGCCTCGTTCCTGGCAGCGTTCAGGTGCAAGGCGTAACGAGGCCGGACGCTTCCCCTGATGCCGGCATATCCATCGGAACCTTGGCGCCGGGCGCCTCGGTTACCGTAACATTCGAGGTGATCATAACGATGGCGATACCTTCACAGATTACGAACCAATCGACCGCCAGCTTTACTTCCGGCAGCTTCTCGGCAACTACGTCTTCGAACACGACAATAACGCCGGTCACGCAGCCTCAAATTTCCGTGGTGAAAAGCGCAAGCTCCAGCAATGCCACGCTTGGCGATACGATTGTATACACGCTAGCGGTGACGAATACAGGCAATTTGGCGGCAGCGGTCACGCTGACGGATACGATTCCAGCAGGCACCACCTTTACAGATAATAGCGTGATTGTAAATAGATTCCCGTTTCCTGGAATTTCGCCAGCTACAGGCATTGATCTGGGCAGCGTCGCGCCGGGAAGCACGGTCACCGTTACGTTCAGCGTCGTGGTCACCTCCCTGCCTTCGCCGCAGGTGCTGTCCAACACGGGCACAGCCTCCTACACGTATTCGCCGCCTGACGGGCGTACACTGACCGGCTCTGTCAATTCCAATACAGTGAGCTTCCCCGTATCTGCGCCGAATGTTTCGGTTGTGCTGAGCACGCCAACTACTGCGGCTACAGTCGGCGATACGATCGTATACACAGCTGTCATCTCGAATAGCGGGATCGAAACGATTAACAACGTGCAGTACACGGACCCGGCTCCCCCGGGATCATCGTTCATTCCGGGAACCGTTACGATCAATGGAGCGCCCGCCCCTGGCGCTAATCCTACTGGCGGCATACAGCTTGGATCGATCGCGCCAGGCGGCAGCATAACGATTACGTTTAATAATGCGGTGAACGCGGTTCCCGATCCTGCCGTACTTAACAATATTGGCACCGTTACATTTACGTCGGGCGCGTTCTCTGGCTTAACCTACTCCAACACCTTCTCGACTCCTGTCTATCTGCCAGTAATCGCCGTGGTGAAGAGCGCAAGCACGTCCAATGCATCGGTAGGGCAAACGGTAACGTACACGCTCGCGGTCACGAACAGCGGCAACTATCCGGCTACGATTACGTTAACGGATAACATTCCAGCGGGTACCTCCTTCGAGCCAAACAGCGTGCTGCTCAACGGCTCGCCGCTGCCCGGCGTCGATCCTGTCACTGGCATTCCGGTCGGGTCTGTTGCTGGCGGGGCGACGGCAACCGTCATGTTCTCGGTGGTCATCAACTCCCTGCCATCTCCGCAGCAGTTGGCGAACCAAGGTACCGCAGCAATCTCTTATACGCTTCCAGATGGCCGGACCTTTAATCAGACTGCACTGTCCAATACGGTAACCTTCCCCGTGTCGGCGCCGAATGCAGTCGTCGTCAAAAGCACGCCTTCCACAGCGGTTTCAATCGGCGATACGGTCACGTATACGACGACGGTCACCAATAGCGGAATTGCGTCCATCACGAATGTCTTGTTTACCGATCCTATTCCGGCAGGCGCAGCATTCGTATCGGGCTCTTTGACGGTTGATGGACTGACGAAGCCTGCGGCGAATCCCGCGACGGGCATCGCGATTGATGCAATTGCGCCAGGCGCAACCGTGACCATCGTCTTCCAAGTTACAGTCACGGCGCTGCCTAATCCAGCTCGGCTGGATAATCAATCGTCCGTCACCTTTACGTCGGGCGCATTCTCTGGCGTCACGTTTTCGAATACGACAAGCACGCCGGTCTATCAGCCGATCCTGAGCGCTTTGAAAACCGGCAGCACAGCGAATGCAACGGTCGGCGATACGGTGACCTATACGGTAACGATAACGAATGCAGGCAACTACGGCGCAGATGTCATATTAACCGATACAATACCGGCAGGTACCGTGTTCGTGCCCAACAGCGTCATCGTCCAAAATCAGCCCTTGCCAGGCGCAGACCCGTCCACCGGCATTCCGCTGAGCAATGTAACGGGCACGACGACAGTCTCCTTCTCCGTCGTCATTCAATCCTTGCCTGTCGGCCAGCAGCTGATCAACCAAGCGTCTGCGACTTATTCCTATACGCTGCCGGATAGCCGAACGCTGACTGGGTCTCTATCTTCCAATACGCTGACGATTCAAGTGTCCGCCCCGAATGTTGCCATTGTCAAAACATCAAGCGTTACGACAGCGATCGTCGGCGATACCATCACATACACGATTGCCGTTACCAACAGCGGCATTGCGCCGATCAATAACGTCGTCATCGTGGACACGATTCCGAATGGCAGTGCATTCGTAGCGGGAAGCGTGACGGTCGATACGCTGCCTCGTCCTGCAGGCTCTCCGCAGGCGGGCATCGCCATCGGAACGATTGCGCCGGGCGGGACCTCTACGATCATGTTCAATGTAATCGTAACGAGCCTTCCTACTCCCGCTCAGCTTAGCAACCAAGCGAGTGCCACATTCACCTCTGGTTCCTTCTCCGGCACAGCATTTTCTAACACCGTCGTTGTTCCGGTTTACCTGCCAATTATTGCGATTCAAAAGACCGGAAGCTCAACGAACGCTACCGTTGGCGACACGATTACCTATGAGCTGCATGTTACCAATACAGGGAACCTGCCTGCTGAAGTCACGTTAAACGATCCGATCCCTGCGGGCGGCTCGTTCATTCCAAACAGCGTGCAGGTCAATGGCGTGCCGCAGCCTGGCGCCAATCCAGCTGCCGGATTCTCGATCGGGACCGTGAACCCCGGCGAACTCGTCGTCGTATCCGTGTCGTATGAGGTCGTTATCCAGACGCTTCCGCCTTCCCAGCAGCTCGTAAACACAGCAACGGGCACTTATACCTATACAGCGCCGGACGGCCGCGTCCTGACCGGAACCGTAACATCCAACACCTTATCCATTCCTGTATCCTCGCCAGATGTTTCGGTTGTCAAAAGCACGTCGGCGATCGATGCGGTCGTCGGCGATACGATTACGTATTCGATAACGGTAACCAATCTAGGGATCAGCACGGTTAACAACGTCGTGCTCGTTGACCCGGTTCCGACGGGCACCGTATTCGTCACCGGCAGCGTAACCGTTGACGGCACGCCTCGTCCCGCCGGCAATCCGAACACCGGCATCTCCATCGGCTCGATTGCCGCGGGCGCCTCGTCAGTCGTTACGTTCCAAGTGCTGGTCGTAACGTTATGACGCCGGGCGGCGCGCGGGACATAATGCTGCTGAACCAGACGCATGTCCGGTTCAGCAGCGGCTCGCTTGAACAGGTCGCGTATTCCAATACTGTACAGACGCCTCTCATTGGTCCGCTTCTTACAGCCAGCAAACACGCAACGCCTGATCAGCTCACGCTTGGACAGACGGTGACGTATACGCTAACGATTGCCAATGAAGGCAATCGCGACGCTCAGGTGACCGTATTCGACGCCTTGCCTGAAGGCTTAGCGTTCATCCCGAACAGCGTACTGCGCGATGGCTCGCCGATACCCGGAAGCAAACCGGCGACGGGCATTTCAGTTGGCACGGTTGCAGTCGGCGCTACGGTGCAGCTCGTTTTTCAAGCAATTATGATCGCGATTCCGAACACTCGCGTATTCGTTAATCAAGCTCATCTCGCATATCGCTTTGCGACGCAAGAAGGCCGAGTTGTGACCGAAGCCGTGCAGTCGAATCCGGTCACGACTGCTGCTGTTCCTTTTCAACTGCATGCATACGCCCAATTGAGTTCCGTCGTTACTTTCATTGGCGATGCGCTATATTATGATGTCATATTGAAAAACGAAGGTTTAGAGCCGATCGACCATACGAGTGTTGCGACGCCGCTGCCAGCCGGCTTCGCTTTCGTTCCCGGCAGCGTCATAATGAACGATGTCCACGCCGCTTGGATCGATCCAACTGCCGGCATTCCCGTCGGCACGATTGCGCCAGGGGCGACAGTGTCCATTCGCGTAGGCTTGCGCGTGAACGGAACACCTGCATCTGCTAAAACCATCATCCAATCCGTTGTTCAATACGCCGTAAACAACGAGCCGTACAGTACCGATACAAATTCGGTTGAAGTGATTGTCATTGCGCCTTCCGTCTCCGTCGGTCTTACGACGAATCGGCTGACGGCGCCCGTCGGCTCCAAAGTGACCTATGAGGCAGTCATCACGAACGGCAGCAGCTTTGCTGTCGATGCCGTTCTGTCTGACCTATTGCCCAAGGGAACCACCTATGTACCGGACAGTCTCCGGATGAACGGAAACATCCGCAGAGGCGGCACGATTTCCAATGGAATCCCGCTCGGCACTTTGCTTGCAGGCTCTCGCACGGTAATCACCTATCAGGTTCTCATCCCGCCTGCGACGGAAGCAGCAGGTCTTCAGCCTATCCTGAATCGGGTTCGGGTAACGTACACCTTTCGCCTTCCGGACGGGCGGGTAATCGAGCAATTCGCACAATCGAATACAGAGGTGACCAACCTCATCGGTCCGATTCTGTCCATCACAGCTTCTGCCCATCCGGCTGAATTCGTCATCGATGAGTCCATCTATTACTCCTTCATCGTATCGAATACAGGAAATTGGGATGCGGACGTGACATTTTATCGCAGCGCGTATCCACCTGGCTTTGAGCTGCGGAATCCGCGCGTGAACGGCGCGAGCGTCGCTTATTTTTCAGCTGATGAAGGATTGTCGCTAGGGCTTCTACCCCCGGATGCCAGCATACGGGTCGCTTACCTTGTCTTCTGTGCAGAGCTGGATGATTGGGAACACTATGAAGTGGCGACACGCTGTATGGCTCGATATGTATATGAATACGATGGAAGCAGCTACTCGGGGATTTGCGAGGCGAATGAGCTGGTCATTCCGATTGAGGAGCAAGACGAATAAGTCTGAATCGATGCAGGAGAAAAAGCAGTCCCTGCGGACTGCTTTTTTCGCGTTTTAGGAGCAGGGTCAAATGTTGAGTTTAAACGGTTCCTCGGTAAAGAAGCCATTATTCGGGAATTCGCTTCGCTCGCCATACCCGATAAAGGTTTGCTGAGCATGCGGGATGCTGCGAATGATCTGGGTAATCGGCTCTTGCGCGTCGTAACCGTCGAATGAAATCCATTTCAAAATCTGCTCGTCGATGACGTCAAAAATGCTTGCGACCCTTTGGCTGCATTTTTGCCGGAATCGCTGCTTTACGTTATCCAAGTCCGGCAGCAATCGTTCAATCCCCGCAGAGGTTACGGTCAGATAATGCGGGAGCAACGTCATTTTGTTCGGAATCGGCGTGTTCAAAATCTCGTTGATGAGCAGCGGAACCGCCACGGCGTCGTCATCATCATAGAAAAAGTCAGGATTGTAGCCCATCGCGACATATTGATCATACATTTTGTGATGCTGCAGCTCGTTGTCTAGCGATTCCATAAAGATCGGGAACCAATGCCCTGCCCCGTCCGCTGAGCATATGCCATAACGCAAACGCTTAAAGCCCTGCCGTTGGATATCAAAATGCAGCAGCTCATGTGTAAACGCTTCCTCTGGATGCTGGCTGTCCGCCCAATAGATCGTTGCATGCTTCGATTTGATGTCAATGTTAGAGGACCAACAGCCTTCGTCGGTGGATGGCTGCAGATTGATTTTGTATTGAGCGGTCACGCGATTGAACAGATCTTCATTCTTGCTCGTAATGAGTTCTCTAAGTTTCATGTTCAAAGTCCCCTCCTGATTGATGACGGCGATATCGCTTCGTGGAGCTTATGAAGAGACATACTACTCTATTAAATCATTGCCGCACAAAAAAAGCCAACACGAGATTTCGTTGACTTTTGAGATTCGCATTATCATTCCCCTTATCCGGCTTGCGGCTTCGAAGAAGCCTCATGGAACGACTGCTGCATGAGCAGCTGCGATTGCACGAGATTCGCATATAAGCCGCTCGTTTGCATCAGCTCCGCATGCGTACCGCTCTCTGCGATGGTTCCATCTTGAACGACGAGAATCATGTCCGCGTCTCGAATCGTGGACAACCGATGGGCGATAATAAACGCCGTCCTGCCTTCCAGCACAGTCGCAAGCGCGGCTTGAATATGCTGCTCTGTCTCGGTATCAACGCTTGACGTTGCTTCATCCAGAATTAGAATGCGCGGATCGCTCAGCAGCACGCGCCCGAATGCCAACAGCTGGCGCTGGCCGACCGACAGCTTGCTTCCCCGCTCTTCCACCTGTGTATCGTAGCCTTCTGGCAAATGAGCTACGAATTTATCGATACGAACGCTCCGTGCCGCTTCGCGCAGCGCTTCATCCGTTGCATGCTCATTCCCGTACCGCAGGTTCTCTTCGATCGTTCCCGAGAAAATAAAAGAATCCTGCAGCACGATCCCCATCTGGCTGCGCAATGACTCTAGCGTCACATCCTTCACATCATAGCCATCAATGATTACTTTCCCGCCGGTTGCATCATAAAAACGCATGAGCAGGTTTACGATTGTACTTTTTCCTGCCCCTGTCGGACCGACAATCGCCACGCGTTGTCCCGGCTTTATGGAAACATTAATGCCATGAAGAACCTCGGGTTTATCTGGGCCGTAACGGAAGGAGACTTCCTTCAATACAACCTCTCCGCGAATTGGCGGAAGCGCCGAGGCACTCGCTGCGTTTTTCACCTCAGGCTCTGTATCCAAAATCTCGAACAGCCGCTCTGCTGAAGCCATCGCTGACAGCAGCTGGCTGTATACTTTAGATAACGCGCTGAGCGGACCCCAGAAGCGCCATAAATAATTGATGAAAGCCATGACAAAGCCGATCGTCAGCGTTTCATTCATGACCTGCCTTGCGCCGAACCAAACGACGATACAGGTGCCAAGCATGCCGACCATTTCCACGAGCGGCCACACGGTTGACTCCATTCGAATAGCGCGCATGAACGCCTTTTTATTGTCAATGTTAATGTCATTAAACTTCTCGTTATTCCCCGATTGCCGGGAAAATGCTTGCACGACCCGTATGCCTTGAATCGTTTCGTTCACGTTTCCGTTAATCGCTGACATCGTCCGTCTGGAGCGAGACCAAGCGCTTTCAATCCGCGTCCGCAGCGTCGATACGATCAAATACAGAAGCGGCATCGTCGCAAACGATAACAACGCCAGCTGCCAATCCATCCAGAACAAAATAACGACGATACCGGCCAGATGCGTCACTTCCATAACGGTCGTGATGAGTCCCCCGTTGATCAATTCGCCGATGGCATTCGTATCGTTCGTGATGCGCGACATGATTTTGCCGGCAGGGCGTCCATCGAAGAAACGAAACGATAACGTCTGCAGATGATTAAACAATTGCTGCCTTAAGTCGAACAAGACGCGCTGTCCAGTGAAGTTAATGAGCTTCGTGTGCAGCCATCCGAAAAGCCAGCCTAGCAACCGGAAGCCCAGCAATGCAGCGCCTACCCCATGTATAAACGTATAATTATGCTTAACAATTCCCTCATCAATAATATATCCGAGCAATAGCGGCTCTGCAAGGCTCAGCGCCATGTTCAGCAATACGACCGCGACGACAAAGCTTAACGTCCTGCGATACGGCAGGACATAACGCAGCAGCCTTCGCATATAGTCGAGCTGAAACGGCTTTTCTTCTAGCTCATCGACGGAATCCCACTCCACTTGACTCACGCATATCCTCCTTTGATCCTCATATAGTTACTGTCATTAAATAAATAGGCTATAAATGATTGATGGCGTAGTTGCAAAATCACGCCTTACGAATTCGAAGCAGCAGCCATCTCCTGCTGCTCCAACAGCCGACGGAAAAATCCGTCCTGCTCCAGCAGCTCCTGCTGCGTCCCCATTTGTGCAATCCGCCCGTTATCCAGCACAACAATCCGATCTGCTCGACGTATGGAGGACAGCCGCTGCGCAATAATGAAAGTTGTTCTGCCCTTCATAACCTCTAATAGCGCTTCATGGATCGCTGACTCGGTCGCGGTATCCACGCTTGCCGTCGCTTCATCCAACACGAGAATAGGCGGGTCCATCAGAATCGCGCGAGCGAGCGCTACGCGTTGGCGCTGGCCGCCTGACAATCCGACGCCTCTCTCGCCTATCAGCGTTTCATACCCATATGGCATATTGACGATAAAGTCATGGATTTGCGCTTTCCTCGCAGCAGCCTCCACCATCTCTTGCGTCGCATCTGGCCGTCCGTAAGCCACATTGTCATGAATCGTTGCCGAGAAGAGAAACGTCTCCTGAGGCACGATGCCGATGCTCTGGCGAAGGCCTTCGAGATTGTAGTTCCTCACGTCCACCCCATCCATGCTGACCGATCCTGCGGTCGCATCATAATAGCGTGAGAGCAAGGCGATCAAGCTGCTTTTGCCTGAGCCAGTAGCGCCTAGAATGGCAATCACTTCGCCCTGCTTGACTTGGAGCTGGATGTTGCTCAGCACATGGCTTGGCTCCGCTGCTGTCGTATCGAATGCGAAGGATACGTTCTCGAACGTAACAGTTCCCCCGATTCGGGCAGCATCGATCCCTCCGTCAGCAGGCGATTCGATATCGACTTTCGTATCGATTACTTCAAATACGCGCGGCGCTGCCTTCAACGCCTGCTGAAAAATATTAATTTGCCAGCCGAGCATATTAAGCGGCCAAATCAGCCCCCATGTATACCATTGAAACGCCATAAACGTCCCCAGCGACATTTGTCCCTTTGCAACATAGACTGCCCCAAGCCAAATCATAATCAGGAAGGTTAACCCCCCGAAAAATCCCATGAGCGGAAATGCCGTAGCTTCGAGCTTGGCGCGCTGCATGTTTGTATCAAAATTTTGTTCGTTGCGTTCAGCAAACTTACTCTGCTCCTTCTTTTCGCTTGCGAACGCTTTCACGACGCGTATGCCCGATATATTTTCCTGAAGCGTTGTCGTAAGCCGCCCCATTTGCTCCCGGATGTTCCCCCATGCGGGCCCAACCTTGCGATTGAACAGCCACATGACAACCAAGAGCGGAGGAATCGTGCTCAAGCTAAGCAGCGTAACCTCAGCTTGCATGGAAAGCATAAAAATTAACGTCCCGAAGAAGGTGGCGATGCCCGTAATCAGCATCATCGCGCCGAACCCGACGAAATTTTTAACTGCCTCAATATCGCCTGTCATTCGCGACATTAGCTGCCCGGTTTGCGCTTTGTCATAATACGTAAAGGATAAGCGCTGCAAATGCGCATACATTTCCTTGCGAAGCGTAAATACGACGTTCTGCCCGACCAGCTCTTGCGTATAGCCCTGTGCAAAAGCGCCTAAGCTTTTCACGCCCTGCATGCCCAACAAAGCCAGCGTCAGCAGAAGGACGGTGCCCATATTTTTCCGAGCGATCCCCTCATCGAAGATGTTGCGCAGCACCCAAGGCGCTAATAGATCGACAACCGTAGCAACAACCATAAGCCCAAGTGCAGCGAATGCCCACTTTGCGCTTGGTTTCACGTATTTAAGGATGCGAAGCAAGGTTGACATTGTGTTCCTTTCTCCCCTCTCATTGCTTCTTGCTCAAAAAAGAAGACCTGAAGCCGTTAGACTCAGGTCATTCTCCTTACAAATCGCGATGCTGCTGAAATTCATCCGGCTCAACGCCTTCTTCAACAGCGAATTCAAAGTCGTCGATGTCATAAATAAGCACTGGAATTTCCGCCTCGATGAGGCGCTCCTGAAACTCAATCTGATCCGACAAGATTGGCGTGTCCAGCTTCATGCCGGCGAGCAGCACTTCCGTTTCAATTGGATCGAACAGTTCCCCATATTGCGCGTTGTCGAGCGCATGCACAATCGTGAATTGAATTTTATCATTCAGCAGCAGCGGTGAGCTTTCGCGCCACGGCACCTGCAAGGCACGCTCTATTTTCTTCCGGTTTAGCGGGTCCTCGAAGAATGCGATCAACTCGCCAATCTTTTCCTTCACATGCTTATCGTCGGACGGATCCTCCATCACAGGATCTGCTCCATCCTTCATATCGTACAATTCAGCAATCGTCGAATATGGAACGACATAGTCCACCGGACGGCTTGGCACCAACAGATGCCCATATGTTGCCACCATGACTGCCTCTATAACAAATCGCCGCCGCATCTAGCAACCTCCCAGTCATACAATTGATTCCTATTATACATGATTCGAAAGCTCGTACCCAGTGTTAAACGTTGATTTATTGCCCGTCTCGAGTTCTAGATTTGCCATCGTTCACTAGAGAGCAGTACAATGATTGATACGATCTCTATAGGCAGGAGGCTGTTATTACCTTATGCAAACTATTCATCCCATTAACGAAAAAGCCATCATCATCGGCGCAGGCCCTTGCGGGCTTGCCGCAGCGCTTGAGCTGCAGCAGCTAGGACTGTCGCCGCTAATTATAGAAAGCCGCAATATCGTCCATTCCATTTCCCAATACCCGACTTACATGCGCTTCTTCAGTACGCCCGAGCTGCTTGAGATTGGCGGCATTCCGTTTACCACTTCAGGAGACAAGCCGACAAGACAAGAGGCGCTTGCTTATTATCGTACCGTCACGCTGCGCCGCGACATTCGCGTCAATGCCTTCGAAACCGTAACCGAGGTGCGGCCCGCCGGCGCGCGGTTTAGCGTCACGTCCGTTACACGGTTCGGAGAGATGAAGCAGTACGCATGCGATACGGTCATCATCGCTACAGGCTATTTTGACCATCCGAATACGCTTGGCATCCCGGGAGAAGAAACCGAGAAGGTCAGCCACTTTTTCCGCGAATCCCACCCCTACACCCGCACGAAGGTCGCCATAATCGGAGGAAGCAACTCCGCTATCGATGCTGCGCTTGAGCTGGAACGCGTTGGCGCGGAGGTCACCGTCGTATACCGGGGAGAGGCTTATTACAAAGGGATTAAGCCTTGGGTGCTGCCGCTGTTCGAAGGAATGGTCAATAAAGAAAAAATCCACATGCGATTCCGCTCGCGCGTCACACGGATCGATCCCGCTTCCATCCTGATTGAAGGTCCCGAAGGCGCGGAAACGATCCCGAACGATTTTGTGCTTGCGCTGACCGGGTTTCATCCCGATCGTGATTTCCTTACCAAAATCGGCGTTGCAATGGAGGCTGACGGAAGTCCGCAATTTAACGATGCGACGATGGAAACAAACGTCCCAGGCGTGTATCTTGCAGGAGTCGTCGCTTCGCGACGCGAAGCGAATGAAGTGTTTATCGAGACAGGCCGCCATCACGGCCGCCTGATCGCCGAGCATTTGTCCGCGACCCGATTAAGATAAACGACAACCTCTAGTCGCGCGAAAATTTGGCTAATCGCGATTAGAGGTTGTTTTATTTGCCCCCATTCAGCGCGGTTCTCGCCTGTTCACATCGAAAGCTGCAGCCTCTGCAGCTCCCGCCAGCCGATACGGATCAATTGCTGCTCCTCCATCGTTCGAATGACCATTTCATCCTGAAGCAAACGCCGCTCCCAATCACGCTTCGCAGCCTGCTCGTGGAACGCCTGCAGCTCCGCCGTCGCTGCTGAAGGGTGTACGATAATTTCGGAAACGCCAGGCTTCAGCGACGTAAGCAAATGGATGAATTGCGCCCGAAACGATTCATACGTTTCGCCAGGCTGCTCGCCGAATGGCAATCCCAACAAATAGTCCAAGACAACGACGCCATAGGCTTCCGCCTCTTCCGCCCGCTTTAACGCTTGATCCGCCAGCTCAGGAGGGGCCACTTGGCCCGTTTCAGTGAGCAAATGGCGAGGAAGCCGGAATGGCAGCCCATAGGCCGCGCACACCTCGAACACGATCGTCAGAAAATCACGGCCGGTCGTTAGCCCGTAGAGGCTGCCCATATGGCTATCCGCATGTGTCGGACGCATGCCAAGCTTTAGCGCCATTTCAAGCTGGGCGATCAGCTCGGCTTTGACCTCTTCGGGATCAGCCTGTCGCTCGAACGCCTTGACATCCTTCGGGAAATAGCCTTCATCGGTGACCAGCGAGCTTGTAGCGGAGGATCGGCATACCGGTCCCCATTTGTACAAATCCCATTCGCTCGTTGTTGTCCAATGAACGCCGACGTCCATCTCCGGGTGCCGCGCGCTCCACAACGCTGCATCTCTCGCCCAACCGCAAGGGAGCATCAAGGTCGCTGAGGACACGAAGCCGCCAGCCAACAAATCGCTAATCGTTTCATTAGACGTATGGCACAATCCAAAATCATCCGCATTAATGATCACAAGCCGATCCTCTTCCCCATATCCAAGAGCACGAGCCGTACTCATCGCGATACCTCCTCATCGGCATGCCGATTCGTTCGATTCGCTCTATTATATGGCGTCGTATAGCTCTTTCATTCGCTCATCGTCTCTCGAAACATATCGTGCAGCTGTACGCGATGCCGATCTACCCAGCCGATAACCGCATCCGCATGCTTGGCTTGCTCGATCCATACCGTCGAGTCGTCCAGCCCTTCGGACAGGCGTACGGCAAAATGCAAAAATACATCCAGCATCCGCAGCAGCATCAAATCCGGCAGCGCTGCCGTCTCGTCGACCCCAAGCCGCCTCTCATGCCCGAATCCTCTAGCGAAACGTTCGATCGCTTCGATTCGCTGCGCCTCCGTTCGATCGCCTCGGATAAAATCGACCATGGCAACTGCCGGCTCCATGGCGCGCAGATCGATCGTACAAAACTCAAAATCAAGAATGCCAGTCACGCGCCTGCCAATCGCAACCGCATTCGAAGCATTCAAATCGCCATGAATCCACTGATGGGGAAGTCTGCTTAATGTCGTTAACTTCAGTTGCAGCTGCTTTCTGGCAGCCAGAACGCAGCTTATGCTGATCAATGCTTCCTCCGGCAGCTCCGCTTGATAGGCAAGCGCTAACACAGCCTCATCGGACCAGCCCTCATACGCTTGCGCAAGCTCGTAATAGGGGCGGTATTCGGCGACGGTCTGCTCCATCGCTGGCAGCTTCTCCAATGCTCCGCTCAGCATACCGGCTGCACGGCCAAGCGATTCCACTTGCTCAAGATCCGCGACAGAAGGTCGCTCGCCTTCGATATAACGAAACAAAGACGCCAATTTCCCGTTGCTGTCAACGGTGATTGTATCCCCATTGCGATTCGTAACCGGGTCTGGCACCTTTAACGAAAAACCTGTACGCAGCAAAAACTGGAGCACCTCATGCTCCAGCTTTACAATCTTGGCATTTTGATGATTATTATATATGCGCAGCACAAACTGTCCGTCCGAACAGGCAATTATGCGAGTTGTATTATTCATCCCTGATGGACCTTGAATCGCACGCCAATCCGAAGGCAAATCATATTGCCCGATCAGTTCGGCAAGCGTCCGATCCATTGACGAATCCGAGTGTGCGGGATCGTTTATCTGTGCTGATGCTTCATCTGCATGCATGGCCTCTGTTCGCCCTTTCCTTTCAACCGATCTTGCAGTCAAGCCGTCTCATTGCCGCCTTCAAGCTTCAATAGTCGCTTGTTCAACGTATTCTGCCAGCTATCCGATAGCTCAGCGACAGCGAGCAGCCTGCGCATGCCAGCGGCGTCTGATTTATCGATATGCATAACCCGATTCGCTTCTGCGATCGTAATGGCTGCAGAATGCCGTTCCACGATAATCGCTTCATCCCCGGCGCTGAATGCGCCCGCCTCAAGTACGCGCAGGTAAAAGCCCGTAAAACCTGTTTTGGCTACCCAATCGGCAAGCTCCGGCACATCATATAGGGCTGCTAGTTTAAAGCAGGGCTGCCTTGGCTGGCTGACCTGCATTAGCGCACCGCCAAACCGAATTTTGTCTCCGATGCACCAGTCCGATTCATTCCAGCCACTCAGGGAAATATTTTCCCCGAATGCGCCATAGGTAAGCGAATGCCCTAGCAGCTGCTCCCAATACGGGAAATGGTCCGTTCCATACACGCATACGGCCTTATCCGGTCCGCCATGATTGACTAAATCTGCCTGGCCATCCCCCGGCAACCCATGCTCCGTCGCCAAAACAGCGCCTGTTACCGGACGCTTCACGATGCCGGACTGCACGAATTTACCGCCATGCGCGAGCTCAGCAGGCATCCCCACGTTTATTGCGGCAATTGTTGCTTTCAACGCAATCATTTCCCGTTTCCTCCTATCGCCATCCATGCTCTTTATCTCCGCTCATTATACCGAGAATCGCCAATCCTTGGCAAATGCGCCGTATTGTCACCATCGTTTCGACACAGCTTGTCGCAAAGCAGCATGTAAACGCTGTCGAACGGTTATCTTTTGTGTAACTTCATGCGTTTCCCCGGGAAATAAATGTTCTGATCATTTCCCATCCAAATAGAGCGGTCCGAATTTTCTCTCAATTCGCTGAAGCTCCTGTCGCGTCCGCTTGAATAATTTCCTCAGCTGCTTCTCGAATCGGGCGCCTCTCCATACAGCCGCTCCCCACGCGATTATGCCAATGCCTATAGCAGCTAAACCTGCGCTCAAGCTAAGCACTGCCGTTGCCCCGACTGCCATGCTTATCATCCCGATCCAAGCAATCCAGCGGATTGGGGTCCCTAATCGCCCTAATGACCACGGCGCTTCTTGCAGTTCCTTACGTTGCCGAGCGCTTAACAGGCGCAGCCCAAGCGGAATCGCACAGCCTAGCTGGCTAGCAGTTGCAGCAAAGGCTGCAAGCGGAATGCCAATGGCAGATGCGCCATTCCACGCTGCATAAGACATCCCAACGCCAGCTGAGATTATTGCCGCAGCGGTTACTGCCGAATTCGGCTTGCCGGTGCGGACCGACACACGGCTCCAACGCATTTTATCCGGCAGCGCGCCATCTCTGGACATCGCGAATAATATTCTTGATAGCGCATTCATTCCTTGTACGCCAGACCATCCAATCGCAAGAAAGACAGCAACGATGATGATGGGCTCGCCCGCCTTCCAAGCATGAGCCAGCGTAGTCAGCCCAATACCCAGCACGCCCGAGTCACCTTGAGCAATCGGAATGTTCAATGCGACAATCGCGAGCATTACGAAGCCAATGATATAGACATAGACGGGAGCCAAGTACATCGACCAAGCGCTTCGCACTCGAGGGTCAATCGTTTCCTCCGCGCTCGCAGCAGCGCCCTCGCTCCCGATGAACATCCGCTGCAGCAGCAGCACCCCTGCAAGCCACCCGATAGGCGACGAAGAAGACGACTCTGTTAGGAAATCAGCAGACCCCACTGTCTGGCCTCCGAATCCGAATAACGCTTCCGCAGGCAAGACGCCCGGCCAGCTTAACCACATAATCCTCGCAATCGCGCCGAACGCGATGACTGCGACCAGCCAAATGCCGATTGTCTGCATGGCGCTAAATCTATGCTGGCGTATCCGATTTACCCGCCACTGCATCGCATACATAACGAGCATAATAAGCATACACATCCAGGACTCATTCGCATAACCAAATTGGTTTGCCGCATAGCTCGACAACACCCTTGCTCCTGTATAATTCGTAAAGGCAAGGAACGCTGCATTGCCGGCGACATACAGCCACCCGGCCAGCCAGCTCCACCGTGCGCCGCCTAGCGCCAACGCCCAATGATACGGGCCGCCAGCTGTCGGAAAAGCGGAGCACAGCTCAGCCATTGCCGCTCCCGCGGCAATGCCGAACAGCCCGATGATCGGCCAACCCCATCCAATCACGGCAAGTCCGCCTTCGCTGATCGCCCAGCCGAATAAAGCGACCGTTCCGCCGACCAAGCTTAGCTGATGGAAGGAAAGCCCGAATGACGATGCATGCCCAAATTTGCGCAGCAGCAATTGGGGATACCCGAATCGGTTCAAATCATCTTTGTCATGAACAAATTGGACATAAGTCGATACACCATAGCATTGATGCTTAGATCGACTGATGCTTTTGCTTGCTGCTGCCGCACAAATAAGCGCAACCAAACAAACGGCTGCAAACAGCGACAGCGCCGCAATCCCTGCAAACATGAAAACCACTCCTAACGTTCCGATCTCAATGGTTTCATTGTATGAGGCATCCCGTCCGATCAGCACCTTACGCAAAAAGGACGAGCGATCTGCTGAAACCCAGCATCATCGTTCGTCCTTCTCCTTTTGTTACCGTGAATGGAGCTTCGCAGCGCGGATGCGATCATCTGCCTGCAGCTCAGCCAAGACAAAGCTCTTCACCGTATGAATATCAAACGGCTTGGCAAAAAAACGCAGCGCGCCTAACCGTTCGCCTTCCTCCAGCCGCTCCGGATCCCCGTAAGCCGAGATGAACGCGCTTTTCACTCGCGGATCAATGCGGCGAATGCCTCGCAGCACCTCAACGCCATCCATGCCCGGCATGTTCATATCCAGCAGCACAAAATGCACCTCATGCCGTCGGAACAGCTCCCACGCATCTCGACCGTTGCCCGCATCGAGCACGCGTACCCCTTCCGACTCGAACACCTCGCGAATGAGCAGGCGAATCATAATTTGATCATCTACGATCAATAATGTGGGCTTGTCTGCGACGGCACGAATAATGCGCATCTCTTCTTCGTGCTGCGCAGAAGCGCGATTCCCGCTCTGGGCATGCCCGAGCATTTTCTCCGCTTCTTTCCCGTTTCGTTCATTGGAAGGCTTGTCCTTCCGTTGCAGGCTCCGATTCCGGAGCCCTCTCATGATGATCAGCGTGACTACGACCGTAATCACAATGACACTGCCAATTAGCGCTAGCATTTCTGCTCCCTCCGGGGCACTCATTATTGTTTATCGCATGTTGACGGTGGAAGCTAGTTATTCACGACCATCGGACCGAGCGGACCATTCTCATTAATGATATCCTGCAGGTCAAATACCGATATCGGAAAATACAAAAAACCATAAACATATGCCGCGATTTCATACAATTGAAAATAAATGACCAACGCGCGATCCGCGACATAAAAATCTTGGTCGGGACGAATCGTTTTGAACGGCTCGAACGTCTCAATGCCTCGCGCTGTGATTTGAGCTGCTACAAGGTCAGAAATGCGCTTCACATAATCAGAACCGGGCTTGAACAGCTCAGCTAGCTTATAGGAATGCCCCGTACCTGTGTTGAAGGTCAGAGAGTGTTGAAGCGTCATGCCATGCGCGCCGCCCGTATAAGCATAATTAAAGAGCGACAGGCTTAGCACGCCTTTCTCGTTCGTCTTCACTTCAAAAAAGCCGTTCATTTCGGAGCGCGGATCCTCGAGCGAGCCCTGCTCCGACGCCAGCTGCTGTACGACGCGTCTTATTTCAGTGTTCATCGCATGCTCAGCGGTCGGATTAGGCGCACCGGAAAGGACGGGTATGTACAGCTCGGTCTTCGGCCGGGTCGCCCGATAGGTTTGAATAACAAGAGGCTGTTGAAACGCCATGAGGAGCCACCTTCCTAATCGATCAGATGGTCCAGTGTATGCGCAGCCCATTGTCCATCATACCAGCCTCGAAAGTTACAGCTTGCGGCGTTCCATCTCCGTTAGCCTTCTTCCTTTAACATCAAACAAGAGCTTGCCGCCGCTCAAGCCGAAGGTCCGATCCGCAAACCGCTCGGCGTAGTCGCCTTGATGAAGCGCTGCAATGACAATCAGCCCCTGCTCTTTGCAAAGCCGCTTCAAATCCCCCAGCACTTGGTCGGCCGAATGAGGGTCCAATCCTGTAACCGGCTCATCGGCCAAAATGACCTTCGCCCCATGGACAAGGGCACGCGCAATGGCAATACGCTGCCGTTCCCCTCCGCTCAGCTTGTTTCCCTTCATGTGTGCCTTATCGAGAAGTCCAAGCTTCTCGATCGTATCCATAGCGCCCATATAATCATCGCTGCGGACCATGCCGGTCCAACGGCGCCAGAATGGCGTCTGATTGACTGAACCGATTTGAACGTTTCGCAGCGCCGTTTTATCTTGATAAAGCCTTGGAGACTCTTCGAGATAAGCGATCTCGCGCCTTACTTTGCTCCTGCCCTTCAAAAATTGCTCTTGAACATTAACCTGGTCAAATATATAAGTGCCCTTCGACCATTTTTCCCGAAGCGCCAAGCAGCGAAGCAGCATGGATTTCCCGCTTCCGCTTGCCCCTTTCAACGCGACGAATTCCCCAGCTTCGATCTCGAAGCTAAGGTCATCCAACACTTTTGGGCCACCCGGAATTTGCTTCGTTAAGTGCGATACTCGAATCATGACGTGCTCTCCTTTAAAACGATGAAGTATGCAATCTGTCTGGTTCACATGACGGATAAATCTGTCTCTATTATTCTAGTTTACGGTAAACAAAAAACAGTTTCCATCCGAACAAATGTTTGGTATAATAAAAACAGGAACAAACGTTCTATTCCACCCAATTAAAGGAGGCCGATCATCATGAAGCGCTGCGAGAATTATCGTTATGTAGAGAAAAGAAGTCCTTATCGTGACCTTACGTTTAAATTTTATAGCGACGGCAAACTTACTATCGTAGATAATGACGCTGGTACTTCGATCGCGCCGAAAGAATTGCGTGGCGACAGCTTCGATTTTTATGTCAGACGGCGTATCGAATTTATTAAGAACGATTTGGCTGCCAAGCGGCTGAAATATGCTTAATCGATAATAGTACGGAAGACCAAGACATCCCGAACAAATCGGACCCGTCTTGGTCTTCTCTTTAGTTTTTATTAATGCCATTAAGGCTTGCTGGACGCTCTGCCTGCTTCCTCGCCTTCGCTGTTTGTTCTTCTTCCTTCAGGCTTGCTTCGTTATGCTGGTTTTTCGTTTTCTGGCTTTTATTATAAGGCACTTGGCTCACCTCCGGGTTTAGCATTCGCTCCACTCTGTTTCATTATTCCGTTTGACTTCGGGTCATTGGTTACGGTAGATTGGTGTCAGGAGGGAAACGCCGCCAATCCTGCATTTATGCAACAATCTGGCGTGCTCAGATGAACGATCGGGCAATGTCCGACGGTTATCTTTTCTGACAAAGGAGCCGTGCCAACGATGAAACAAAACCTATTTTTTGACCTAGACGACACGCTCGTTTACTGCAACAAGTATTTTTATCTCGTCATCGAACAATTTGCTGATGCTATGGCCACTTGGTTCCAAGGCTATGAGGGCATTACTCCGCAAGTCATTAAAGACAAACAGACCGAGATCGATATTGCTGGCGTTCATATCGTCGGCTTCAAGAGCGATCATTTTCCAGAGTCGTTCATTGATACGTATCGTTATTTCTCTGATCTGACGGGACGCGCTCGCTCCGATTCCGAGGAGAACTTCTTATGGAAGCTCGGACGCAGCGTATATGAGCATGCAGTTGAGCCTTATCCGTTCATGGAAGAAACGCTCAATCATTTGGCCGAATCCGGCCATGAGCTGCATCTTTATACGGGCGGCGAGCTGCTTATCCAGCGCCGGAAGATCGAACAACTGCAGCTTGAACGATATTTTGGATCTCGCATCTATATTCGTCGGCATAAGAACAACGAAGCGTTGGAATCGATTCTGCACGAGGGCTCGTTTGATCGAGACCAGACATGGATGATCGGCAATTCCATTCGTACCGATGTCGTACCAGCCCTGAAGGCCGGCATTCATGCCATTCATATGAAGATCGATAGCGAATGGGCTTATAACAATATCGCCATCGAGGTTCAGCCACGCGGCGCATTCATGACGCTTCAGAGCTTGCCGGACGTTCCGCCAGCCATTCATACTTACGTGAATGCGCGGCCTTAACGCATCAACAGGTTGATTCAACAACAAAGAGAGGGCTTGCCGCGTTTGCGACAAGCCCTCTTTCATATGCCGCGTTTATGCTTCGTCAGCTTACACGGATTCGACTGCAATTTCCCCGTTCGCTGGATTACGCAGTACAATTCGGCCATCAACCGCGGCGCCGTCCGGCAAAGTCAGCTTAAGCTTGCTTGTTCTACCCTTCTCGATGAGCGCTTTCACTTGAAGATCCGTAAGCGAACGCCCGTAGCTTTCTTTCCAGATGACGAATTTACAGCCCTCTCTGAAGTGCGAACAGCCGTAGCCTTTGCGCCCCATAAAGATGCTGCCGCCGCAGCCAGGGCTCGGGCATACGGCAATCACGCTCGGGCCAGACGATGCCGAAGACACACTGGAGGCGTCAGACGCAGCATTCTGCTTGCTGCCTCTGCTTCGGACAGCGGTTGAGCCAGCGTCAGCTTTGCTGCCACTTGCCGCTTTGCTGCTTCGCGAACCAGATGCACCCTCGGCCTTTTTGCGACCTTTCCCTTTGCCACCTCCTGCAGCATCCGGCTCGCTTTCGAAGGAGGTTTTGGCCGCTCTTGATTGAACCCGTACCTTATCGACAATTTTGGATGCGAATCGTTTTACATTCTCCATAAATTGTTCATCCGACGCTGTACCGCGGGAAATCTCATTTAACCGGCGTTCCCATTGCCCTGTCATTTCCGGAGACGTGAGCAGCTCAATGCCAGCGCCTCGGATGAGCTCGATTGCCGTTCGGCCTTTTTGCGTGATCATAATTTTTTTGCCCTGCATGTCCACGTAGCCGACGTTTTTCAGCCGTTCGATCGTCGCTGCCCGAGTAGCTGGCGTGCCAAGGCCCGATTCCTTCATTGCATCGCGAAGCTCTTCATCCTCAATTTGCCGTCCGGCACTTTCCATGGCCTTGAGCAATGTGCCTTCCGTGTAATGCTTCGGCGGCTGCGTATCCTTTTCTTTGACGATCGCATCCGTACAATGGACAGAAGCGTTGCCGTCGATCGTGAACGGCTCGCTCACCTCGACTTCTTCCTCTTCCTCTTCGTCCTTACCTTTCGTGGAACGCGGTTTTTCTTTTTTCTGGTCGGCATAAATCGCCTTCCAGCCTATGCTTAGCAGCTGCTTGACCGTTGTCTTGAACGCTTCGCCCTCGACCTCCGTCATAACCGTATGCACCTTATACTCCGCGGGCGGATAGAACTGGGAAAGAAACCGTCGTACGATCAGGTCATACAGCTTTTTCTCATCCGGCTGCAGCCCTGAAGCTTTGCGATGCGTCGGCAGGATGGCATGGTGATCCTCAACCTTGGCAGGATTGCATATAAACTTATTTCCTTTATGGACCAAATTGCGGTTCGCTCCGCGTACGAGATCATCATACTCTGTTCCTTGCAGAGCGGAAAGCGACTTGTGCATCTCGGGAATATTTTGCTCCGTCACATAGTTCGAGTTCGTTCTCGGGTAGGAGATTACCTTATGCTTCTCATAAAGCGCTTGAGCGGTGTCCAGCGTCTTCTTGGCTGAGAAGCCATACTTCCCATTCGCTTCCCGCTGGAGCAGCGTAAGATCGTACAGCTTGTTCGGATACTCCTTCGTGTCCTTAACCTCGTAGGATGCAATTCGTGCCGGCTTCCCCTTCACCTTAGCTGCCAGCGCATCGGCCTTGGTTTGATCGGTCATTCGTTCGCCCTGCCACATCCCCTTGTAACCCAGCTCGCCCTGCGCAAAATGGCCTTCCAGTTCAAAAAACTTCAATGACGAGAATGCTTCAATTTGCTTCTGCCGATCATAAATGATCGCCAACACAGGCGTTTGAACACGACCGACCGATAACAAAACATTATGTTTGGTCGTAAAGGCGCGCGAGCCGTTCATCCCGATGAGCCAATCCGCCTCGCTACGCGCTCTAGCCGCTTTGGTCAGATTCTCGTACTCCGCGCCTTCCTTCAGCTCCGCAAACCCTTTACGGATCGTCTCCGGCGTCAAATCCGATATCCAAAGACGCTTTACCGGATGCTTGAGCTTCAAGTGCCGCTGGATCAGTGAAAAAATATGCTGGCCTTCGCGCCCGGCATCGCAAGAATTAATGAGCAAATTGCTGCGCTTTGCCAGCTCGGCTATCGTTTTTAATTGATCCATCGTTTTCCGATTCGGCACAAGCTTGAACATTTCCGGGATAATGGGCAAATCATTGATGTTCCACTTTTTATATTTCTCGTCGTAAGCCTCCGGCTCTGCAAGCCCGATAAGATGCCCGATTGCCCATGTAATAATGTAGTGCTCGCCTTCTAGGTAGGAACGGTAATTTTTTGCTTTAGGATCTATTGCGGCTGCGATATTTCTCCCCATATCGGGTTTTTCCGCAATGATGAGTGTCTTCAAAAGATTATCGCTCCCTTTGGCATTCTGTTCATGCAAAAAGAGGCTGCAACAGGCAGCCACGCTTCAATTCATTACGTTAATTTTATCATCCATACTTGATCAACGGCAATGAAGGAGAACGCTTTTTACGTTGTAACGATAGTATCAAAGAGCCTAATCCGCAGTACTTGCTCCAATTCGACGGTCCATCACTTTCCAAATCGCTCTTACGCCGTCGGACCAGTTTAAATCTTCAGCATACCCTCGGTTCACCCACGTGAAAGCATCGACATCCGATGGACGGCCCTTACTCCATGTTACGATTGTACGGGCTGCGATCATCGCCGATTTCTCAATCGTCGTGTTGTACTCCTTCCAGCTATGGAACACGTTAAACGGATTATTTACGATCTTAAATGCCTTCTTATTGCTGCGAGGAACGAAAGCCTGTTCTTGGCCTGTTATCGCGAACATAAGCAAAGGATCAATATCAAACTGCTTAGCAGCTTTAATGATAGCCTTCATGTTATTCTCTTCCGCGAGAAGCGAGTCTTTCTCCTTCAAATAAAGGATCAGCTTCTCCCGATCCACTTCCCGATACTGAAGCGCAGCCGGCAGCTCGTTGATGCTCGGCTTAGCCGCGATCGGCACAGGCTTGCCCACTGGCGGGATCATGTCCCCTACAGATGGCCGAGATAACGACCAGCCGTAGAACAACGTCACGGCTACAAGCAATCCGCTCAGTGCTGCGTATATGCTTCGTCGCCCAAAGTGTCTGAACCATGGCAGGAGTGGTTTAACGGCGCTCGCAGAAGTGGGATCGAGTGCAATGGCCCCGCCTTCACCGCTGGCATCAAGCACAGGCTGGTTTTGAAAAGGAAGCACTACGCCTTGTCCCTCAGACATCGGGACGAATGGCTCCGCATCCACCGCAACCGTCTGTGCGATCGTTTGCCAAACGTTTAGTGCGCCAGATGATGCCGCTCCAATCGCCGTCTCATTTGCCTTGCGAATCGCCTCTCTGAGCCGATCAGGCATGATGACAAGACTCAATTGCTGCTCCACCCAAGCATGAAACGGTTCGAAAATTGCGGGATCATCCAACTCGCAGGACAGACAAGCTTCCGCAATCTCATCGGCGCCAACAGGTCCGGATCGTTCCATCACAGCAGACCGAATGAGCCGAGACGTTATTTGCTGACGAATTGCATCCGCAAACTCAGGCAATCGCTTGTAAATAATACGCCGCACCGCATCCGCTACAATATCGGCATGCTTGTCCTGCGGCAAATCAGCAAATTTGTGCTGAACATACCGCCTTATATTCCGAACATCAGACGGCGAAATGATCGTGGCGTTGTCGGTGGGCATCGTCCCTACCTCCGCTCGAATCGGATCTTAGCATCATCGCTTCAATGCCTATTTCTCCGATTTTACCACAACTTTCCTCATTCTGGGGAGGTCAGATTATGGATACGCGACTGGATTTCTTCCGACAAAATATACGCTTCGATCTGCTCCTTCTCCGTCATCGTAAACTGAAATTCGCAATCGCAGCCTTCGTCATAGGGTATCATCTGTGCGATTTGACCCCCGGTTGTGCAAATCACCAATATCGTAAAGTCACTGATCGCAGATGGCACTGGCGTAGACGGCCACAATGTTGGTCGAAGCTCAATATCTACCCATTGATGATCTCTCTGCTCAATCGTAGGCTCGAACGAAACAAACTTCAGCTCTGTAATCATATCTGAGCCGTATTGAATCATGCTTACTCCTCCTAACGAATTATTATCGATCCATTTCGCAAGGCAAAACAACACAAGCGCCCGATTGGGCGCTTGTGTTACTAGCCTATGGATAAGCTGTGATGCCTTATGGGAGCATCGACGAACCCATCAAATATTTATCTACTTCACGAGCCGCCTCGCGGCCTTCGTTAATTGCCCATACTACCAAGCTTTGTCCACGACGCATATCGCCAGCAGCGAATACTTTGTCGACGTTAGTCGTGTACTTGCCGTATTGTGCTTTTACGTTCGAACGACGATCCTGCTCCAGATTAAGCTGGTTAATGATCGTGTTCTCCGGTCCTTCGAAGCCTACTGCGATCAGAACCAGATCCGCTTTCCATACTTTTTCCGTTCCCGGAATTTCCGTATAGACCTTGCGTCCCGTCTCATCCACCGTACGTTCGATTTGAACCGTGTGGAGTTCCTTCAAAACACCGTTCTCGTCGCCAACGAATTTCTTCGTCAATACCGAGAATGCACGCGGATCATCGCCATAAAGTGCTTTCGCTTCTTCATGTGCATAATCAAGCGTATACACATTCGGGAACTGCGGCCAAGGATTGTTGACAGCATCGCGCTCAAGCGGAGCTTTCGCATGCGTACCGAATTGTGTTACCGAACGGCAGCCGTGGCGAAGCGCCGTCGCTACGCAGTCAGTACCCGTATCGCCGCCACCAATTACGATAACGTCCTTGTCTTTACCCGAAATGTAGTTACCGTCTTCCAAATTGGAATCCAGATAGCTCTTGATCGTGCCGTTGAGGTAATCCATCGCTTGGTGAACGCCTTTCAGCTCGCGGCCTTCCATCTCTACATCGCGTGCTTTCGTAGCGCCGCCGCACAGTACAACAGCGTCGAATTGATCAACGAGATCTTGTGCCGAGATGTCTTTGCCGATCTCTGTGTTCGTCACAAACGTGATGCCTTCTGCTTCGAGCAGATCAACACGACGTTGAACAACGCCTTTATCCAATTTCATTGTAGGAATACCGTATGTCAGCAAGCCGCCAATACGATCAGCACGCTCGTACACCGTTACCAGGTGACCAGCTTTGTTCAATTGCGCTGCTGCTGCCAAGCCTGCAGGACCGGAACCGACGACAGCTACACGCTTGCCAGTCCGCTCCTTCGGCGGTTGTGGTACGACCCAGCCTTCATCAAACCCGCGGTCGATGATCTCTTGCTCGATCGTCTTAATTGTAACAGGTTGTCCGATAAGACCAACTGTACAGGAACCTTCGCATGGCGCTGGACAAACGCGTCCAGTGAACTCAGGGAAGTTGTTCGTCTTATGCAGACGGTCCAGCGCTTCGCGCCACAGACCACGATAAATCAGATTATTCCATTCTGGAATCAGGTTGTTTACTGGACAACCGGATACGCTACCAGCCAATTCCATACCTGTATGGCAATAAGGCGTACCGCAGTCCATGCAGCGAGCACCTTGCGTGCGCAATTGATCGTCATTCAGATGAAGATGGAACTCTTCCCAATCTTTAATCCGCTCGATCGGATCGCGATCTGCCGGCAGTTCGCGTTTGTACTCCATAAATCCCGTTGGTGTAGACATGATCGCAACTCCCTCGTTTCTTTACTCCCGGTACAACAAATAAACAGTTATATTTAAACTATATCGGGAATCGAACAATTATTCAATATAAATCTTTGCATAAGAATGCTTATCTTACTCATTATTTCGGACCATATTAGCATCATTTACCGCTCGCCACAAATGGATTATCCGTATAATGATTTGCACTTTTCTACATAAAAACCTTCAATGCTTGTCCACATGAACGTTCGTCATTTACAGCCGTTTATAGGTAAGAAACCGATAATCGTACGTGTTTTTCTCGTCCCGAACGCCTTCACGCGATTCAATGAGCTCCCAATCATTCCAATCTAAAGCTGGGAAAAATGCATCCGTATCCGCAAATACCCCATCAATTTCTGTCACAAGAAGTTGATCTGCATATGGAATAAACTGCGAATAAATTTCTGATCCGCCAATAATAACCAATTCTTTTTCGTTTTCAAACCTTTTTAACGCTTCTTCTATTGAAGTAACTGTCTCAGCGCCCTCAAGCTCCAGCCCCGCCGAACGGGTCAATACGACGTTCCGACGATTCGGCAGCGCCTTCGGAAACGATTCGAACGTTTTTCGCCCCATGACGACTGTTTTACCCGTCGTATAAGCTTTAAAGAAAGCCATGTCGGCTGGCAGGCGCCATGGGATCCGATTCTCAATGCCAATCGCTCGATTGCGATCCATTGCCCATATCATCGATATCATTGCCGATTATGCCTCCTCTCGCTGCTGCTTGCCTCTCCTTTGTTTCTATACCGCCACAGGCGCCTTGATCGTTGGATGAGGATCATAGCCTTCGACAGCTATATCCTCGACCTCAGCATCAAACACGGACGTCCAATCACCTGACAGCTCCAGCTTAGGAAGCGACTTAGGCGCACGGGCCAGCTGCTCTTGAATCTGATCCATGTGATTCGTATAAATATGGGCATCGCCTAGCGTATGAACAAACTCTCCGACAGCTAGCCCGCATTCTCGTGCGATCAAATGCGTCAATAACGCGTAGCTCGCAATGTTAAACGGAATGCCGAGAAAAATATCTGCGCTGCGCTGATACAGCTGGCAAGAAAGCTTTCCATCCGCTACATAAAATTGGAACAACGTGTGGCATGGCGGCAATGCCATGAGCGGGATATCTTCTGGATTCCATGCCGATACAATTAATCTGCGTGAATCCGGATTTCGTTTGATCATCTCGATCACATCGTGTAATTGATCCAACGTATCGCCTTTGGTCGTCTGCCATGCGCGCCATTGCTTGCCATAAACGTCGCCTAGCTCACCAAATTGCGCAGCAAATGCGTCATCGGTAAGCACGAGCTCCTTAAAGCGGTTCATTTGCTCCGTATAGCTTGCAGCGAAATCTTCGTCTGTCTGCGAACGCAGCCCGAAATTCGCCATGTCCGGCCCTTCATACGAAGCGCTTTCCACCCAACGCTTGAACGCCCACTCATTCCAAATGTTATTGTTATGCTGGAGCAAATAGCGGATGTTCGTATCGCCTTTCATAAACCACAACAGCTCGCTTACGATGAGCCGGAAAGGGATGCGCTTGGTCGTGAGCAGCGGGAACCCTTCATTCAAATCAAATCGCATCTGGTATCCAAACGTCGAAATCGTTCCGGTTCCAGTGCGGTCATCTTTACGTGTTCCGTTATTCAGCACATGCTGAAGCAGTGCCAAGTATTCATTTTCGTTTTGGCTCAAAATTGATCATACCCCGTTCGTCTAAGCGATCTGTTTCGTCGTTTTCGACTCTAATTCGAACGTTACTATTGTATCATAAAAAGCTGAAATGACGACATTTTCTGCACATTATGTGCTTCGTTTTCGTTCTTCCATTCGTTTGTTTCTCTCCGCATATCGCTCTGCTGCAGAATCATGCAATTGCAGCTCCTCAGCCGATTCTGGCACAATTCCAGGTACAGCGGTTGGCTTCCCTTCATCATTCAAAGCAACAAAAATAAAAAAGGCAGTAACCGCCGTAATGCGATCGCCGGTTCGCAAATTTTCCGACTGAGCGCTAACATATACCTCCATAGAGCTGCGATGTGTCCACGTCACGAAAGACTCTACGGTGATGACATCCCCTAATCGAATAGGCTGTACAAAATCAATATGATCCGTCGATGCCGTTACGACGGCACACCTGGCATGACGCATTGCACTGATCGCGGCTACTTTGTCCATATACTCCATGACTTTCCCGCCAAACATCGTACCGAGATGATTCGTATCCGATGGAAACACAATATCTGTAATAACCGCACGCGACTCACTGGCACGCCGCTGAGCTCGTGCTATTGCACCTCTATTGTCTTTCCACTCATTCGTTTGCTCAGACATCCCTTTGCACTCCTTCATCGGCTTAAGAAGACCAAGATCCAAGATTACTTGTTCCAACGTAGTATATGCCAAAATGCAACAAAAAGAGGCCAGCGGCATCATAACCGTTGACCTCTTGATGTGAACGAAGCGTACTATTTACTTAACGAACGTATGGATCGGATGTCCGAGCGCAACTTCCGCTGCGTCGAGAACGATCTCGCCGAGCGTTGGATGCGCATGAATCGTAAGAGCGATATCTTCGAGCGTAGCGCCCATCTCAATCGCAAGAGCAATCTCAGCGATCATGTTCGATGCTTCGATACCAACGATTTGAGCACCCAATACGAGACCATTGTCCGCGTCGGAAACGATTTTCACGAAGCCTTCTGCGCCGTTAAGCGACAGGGCGCGACCATTTGCTGCAAACGGGAATTTGCCCGCTTTAACGTTGTGGCCTTTTTCTTTCGCTTCTTTTTCCGAGTAGCCCACGCTTGCGCATTCTGGATCAGAGAAAGCAACCGCTGGGATACATTTATAGTCAACTACGCTAGGCAGTCCGGAAATCGACTCTGCAGCAACGCGTCCTTCGTACATCGCTTTGTGAGCAAGCGCTGCGCCTGGAACGATATCGCCGATTGCGTAGATGTGTGGAAGGTTCGTACGGCCTTGGTTGTCGACTTTCACGAGACCGCGATCCGTCAATTCAATTCCGATCAGATCAAGGCCAAGCTCGCCATCCGTATTCGGACGACGGCCAACCGTTACGAGCAGGTAATCAGCAACAACGGATTCTTCCTTGTCGCCAACCGTGTACGTAACCGTTACGCTGTCAGCCGATTGTTCAGCGGATTTCGCTTGTGCGCCAGTAACGATGTTAACGTCCTTAGCTTTGAGCTTCTTCGCTACGATATTCGACATGTCTTTGTCAAAGCCCGGCATGATAGCGTCCGCGCCTTCAATGATCGTAACCTTCGTGCCGAATTTGCTGTACATTTGGCCAAGCTCGATACCGATGTAGCCGCCGCCGATAACAACGAGGCTTTTCGGAATTTCTGGCAGCGACAGTGCTTCCGTCGAAGACACGATGCGTCCGCCGTATGGGAATGCTTTCAGCTCGATCGGGCGGGAGCCCGTCGCGATGATGCAGTTTTTGAAGCGATAACGCGGTGCTTCTTGGTCGTTGAATACGCGAGCTTCGTTCGCATTGATGAACATTACTTCGCCATTGAAGTATTCAACTTTGTTAGCTTTCAGGAGCGATGCAACGCCGCCTGTCAGCTTTTTCGTCACACCGTTTTTGAATTCTTGCACTTTGCTCCAGTCTACTTTCACGTCGCCGACTGTGATGCCGAACGATTCGCCGTGGGAAGCAGCCTCATATTGATGAGCGGCGGAGATGAGTGCTTTGGAAGGAATACAGCCAACATTCAAGCAAACGCCGCCGACTGTGGCTTTCTCTACACAAAGAACGGATTGACCGAGTTGCGCTGCACGAATAGCTGCTACGTAACCGCCAGGTCCTGCGCCAATGACTAATGTATCGATATCGAGTGAAGCGTCTCCTACTACCATATCCGTTACACCTCCATGATGAACAGTTCAGGCTGTGCCAACAACTGTTTGATGTAGTTCAAGAAGTTTTGCGCCGTTGCGCCGTCGATGAGACGGTGGTCGAAGCTGAGCGACAATGCCATAACAGGAGCTGCTACGATTTCGCCGTTTTTGACAACAGCTTTCTCCGAAATGCGGCCCGTGCCAAGAATGGCAACCTCTGGGAAGTTGATTACCGGCGTGAAGAACATGCCCCCAGCCGATCCGATGTTCGTAATCGTGATCGTGCTGCCGCGCATTTCGTTCGGTGCAAGCTTGCCATCACGGCCGCGTACAGCCAGATCGCTAATGCTGCTTGCAACTTTGTAAATATTTTTACGGTCTGCATCTTCGATAACTGGAACGATCAAGCCGTTGTCCGTATCCGTTGCAATGCCGATGTTGTAGTACTTGCGAAGCACGATTTCTTGCGATGCTTCATCCAGCGTCGCGTTCATGATTGGGAATTCGCGGCATGCCGCGACCAATGCTTTTACAATGAAAGGCAAGTAAGTGAGCTTAACGCCTTTCTTCTCAGCAAATGGCTTGTATTTTGCACGCAGCGCGACTAACTCCGTTACGTCAACTTCATCCATAAGCGTTACATGCGGAGCTGTGTACATCGATTTGGACATTGCGCTTGCAATCGCTTTGCGAATGCCTTTGAATGGCAGGCGCTCTTCCGGACGATGTGCGGAGCCCGCTGCCACTGGAGCAGATGGCTTGTCTTGCGATGCAGCTGGAGCTGCCGCTTCTTGAGCAGGTGCTTCAGTTGCAACAGCAGGAGCTGCGCCGCCAGAAGCAAATGCATCGATGTCTTCGCGTGTTACTTTTCCGTTCTTGCCGGAGCCAGCAACCGTCGTAATGTCGATGCCTTTCTCACGCGCATATTTGCGAACGCTTGGCGTTGCCAATACGAGCGCTGCGCTCGCTTGCGGAGCTTGTGCAGCCGCCGTAGGAGCTGGAGCAGCTTGAGCTGCTGCCGGTGCCGCAGCCGCAGGGGCTGGTGCGCTCTCTTCAGCTACTGTTGCGCCCTCTGGAAGTTCGCCTTCTACATCAATGATTGCCACGACTTCACCTACGTGACACACCTGACCGTCTTTCGCGAATACTTCCAATACTTTGCCTTCTACTGGACAAGGCACTTCTACGATCGCCTTGTCGTTCTGCACTTCCATAATGATGCTCTCGTCATTAACCGCGTCGCCTGGCTTAATGTGCATTTTGACGATTTCGCCTTCATGCAGACCCTCGCCTAGCTCCGGGAACCGATATTCGAATTTAGCCACTCGAATGCATCCTCCCTCTGTTCTCTATGCGTACCGTCCACTCATCGCAGCAGCGTGTAATTGGATCGATTAAATATTAAAAGTTCAGTACTTGCTTCGCTGCTTTAACGACGCGCTCAGGCGACGGCAACCAAGCGTCTTCGATTTGTGCAAATGGATATACCGTATCCGGTCCTGCTACGCGAAGCACTGGAGCTTCGAGATGCAAAATCGCTTTTTCGTTGATTTGCGCAATAACCTCAGCTGCTACGCCGGACGTTTTTTGCGCTTCTTGGACGATAATTGCACGATTCGTTTTTTGGATCGACTTCACGAGCGTATCGATATCGAGCGGAAGAAGCGTACGAAGGTCGATAACTTCAGCCTCGATGCCTTCTTTAGCCAGCTCTTCAGCTGCTTTCTTCGCCGTATGCACCATCATGCCGTAGGCGATGATCGTAACGTCTTTACCTTCGCGAACCACGTTCGCTTTACCGATCTCGATCGCGTAGTCGCCTTCTGGCACCTCGTCGCGGAATGCGCGATACAGGTTCAAGTGCTCCATGAAGAAGACAGGGTCATTATCGCGAATAGCGGAGATCATCAGGCCCTTAGCATCGTAAGGATTCGAAGGAACGATAACTTTGATGCCTGGTGTTTGTACTGCCAAGCCTTCGAGCGAGTCCGTATGAAGCTCTGCCGCTTTAACGCCGCCGCCGAAAGGCGTACGGAATACGATTGGCGAGTTGTAACGGCCGCCGGAGCGGTAACGCATACGAGCAGCTTGTACAAACATTTGGTCGAGCGCTTCATAGATGAAGCCTACGAACTGGATTTCAGCGATTGGACGGAAACCTTGCGTTCCCATACCAACTGCCATGCCTGCGATTGCGGATTCGGCGAGCGGCGTATCGAATACGCGCTCCTCGCCGAATTCCTCTTGCAATCCTTCCGTTACACGGAATACACCGCCGACCTTACCGACGTCCTCACCAAAAATAAGAACGTTCGGGTCCTGTTTCAATTCCACGCGCATCGCATCGCGGAGCGCCTCTAACATATTCATTTGAGCCATGATCGTTGGGATCCTCCTTCAGCGCAATTTGAAATTATTGAAAATCAGCCTTCTGTTCTTCCAGATGCTGTGGCGTTTTCTCGAACATCGTATCGATCAGACCGGAAACGGTCATTTTTTCGGTTTGTTCTGCTTTTTTGATATGCTCGTTTACCGTTGCTTTAGCCTCTTCTTTGACACGGTTCGTGTCTTCTTCCGTCCAAAGGCCTTTCGCTTCCAGGTACTTGCCGAAGCGTACGAGCGGATCGCGAGGAGCCCAATCGTTCTCCTCATCTTTCGTACGGTATTTCGTCGTGTCATCAGCCAACGAGTGCGGACGGTAGCGATAAGTGATCAGCTCGATCAGCGTTGCGCCTTCGCCATTGCGGCCGCGTTCTGCTGCTTCAGATACTGCTTTGTAGACCGCGAGCGGGTCCATGCCGTCAACTTGAACGCCTTTGATGCCAGCAGCTACAGCTTTATGCGCAACCGACAGCGCTGCCGTTTGCTTCGCGTAAGGAGTTGTAATTGCATAGCCATTATTTTGAACAACGAAAATCGCTGGGAGCTTGAATGCGCCCGCAAAGTTCAATGCTTCATAGAAGTCGCCCTCGGAGGAGCCGCCGTCACCTGTATAAGTGATTGCAACGTTCTTCTGGCCTTTCTTCTTGAATGCCATTGCGACGCCCATTGCGTGAAGCACTTGTGCGCCGATGATGATTTGTGGCATCAGAACGTTAACGTCCTGCGGAATTTGACCGCCATGCTGATGGCCGCGGGAGTACAGGAACGCTTGGTACAGCGGAAGGCCGTGCCATACGAGCTGCGGCATATCGCGGTAGCCAGGGCAGATGAAGTCTTCTTTATTCAGCGCATATTCGCTGCATACCATCGATGCTTCTTGGCCGGATACCGGCGCGTAGAAGCCCAGACGTCCTTGACGTCCGAGGTTAACAGCACGCTCATCCCATGTGCGGGTAAATACCATACGATACATGATTTCTTTCAGTTGGTCATCGGACAGGTTTGGTACCAGCTCCGGGTTGACGATCTCGCCTTCCGGCGACAAAATGGTCAACGGTTGAACAGGTTCGGACTGAACTTCATAAGACGGTTGTTTAGTCACCACTTTGCTCATCGTGAACGCTCACCTCGTAATAATATTTGAATATCGGTTGCCTCTGTTATAGAATTATTATAAACCTGTTTAAAGAAAATGGTCAAAGCAAAAAACATAAAACCCGCGGTTTTTTCATGTTTTGGGCGGATTTTTAAAGTTATTGTATATGTAACAGGGGATCGATCCTAGTAATACAGAATAGTACAACATTCCGTTTCTAGGTATACACAGCCTGTTCTTCCTCCCTATTGTTTACCCACGTTCAGAGGTTCTCATGCAATTCGAAAGGAGAAAGAAATGATGGAAGAGAAATATTTGAAGCGCACGATTAATAAAGAAGTCGTTTCAAGCCGGTATCTGCCCGAGGGAGAACGCAAACTTCGCGTATTCCTGCCGCCAGGCTACAATGAAGTGCTTAGCTACCCTGTCGTTTACTGCCAGGACGGCGAAGATTTTTTCAATTTCGGCCGCGTCGCTACCATCTCCAATCAATTGATTATTGATGAAGGGATCGAGCCTTTCATCGTCGTTGGCGTCGATGTCGACAAGAAAGTGCGTTCCGCCGAATATTCGCCCGATGGTGAACTGCATGCCAATTATGTGCGTTTTTTCGCGGAAGAGTTGATCCCATTCGTGGAATCCAAATATCCCGTTCGCCGCACCCCTGACGACCGGTTGTTAGCGGGCGATTCGCTTGGCGGCACCGTATCGGTCCATATCGCCTTAACATACCCGCATTTATTCAATCGCGTGCTATCGTTATCCGGCGCCTTCTATCCCGCTTCTCGCAACATCATCGCTTCGCAGGCTGATCTTGCATGGCTGGATCTGTACATGACGATCGGCTTGCAAGAAAATGCATTCGAGACCGATCGCGGAATCTATGACTTCGTCGCGTTGAATCGCAATGCGCGCAAGCTGTTCGAGGAACGCGGCGCTAAGGTCGTTTATCAGGAACGCGACGGTAAACATACTTGGGGCTTCTGGCAGAAGGATCTGCCTGCTTCGCTCGCTTATTTTCTTGATCGGTAATACCTTCAGCAGCAAAAAAGAGCTCGCCAGAGACTTGGTCTCCAGCGAGCTCTAATTATTTGCTTACGACTCTTGGCGAATGCGCTCCAGCAGCCGGTCGCAGCCAGTCGAAACAAGCTCGTACACCTCTTCGAAATTGCCGGTGTAGTACGGGTCCGGCACATCTAGCATGCCTGCTTCAGGCACTAAATCTAGCAGCTTAAACAGCTTCGCTTCCCCCGCCGTCTCGCCAATCGAACGGCGAATCTCGTCTACGTTCCGTTCATTGCTGGAATCCATGCAGACGATGTAGTCAAAGTCCGAGAAATCATCGTTGCGAACTTGTCGAGCACGCATTCCCTCGAACGAGATGCCGCGCTCAGTCAGCAGTTTGCGTGTTCCCTCATGCGGCGGCTTGCCGATATGCCAATCGCCCGTGCCCGCTGAGTCAATCGAGATGCTCGAAGCTAGCCCTGCTTCTTCTACCTTGCGCCGAAAGACAGCCTCTGCCATCGGCGAACGGCAAATGTTGCCTAAACAAACGAATAGAACGCGTTTCATCGATTCCACCAGCCTCTCTTTCTAGAACTGCCGGCTGACTCGCCAGCAGCTGCCGCCATTGTCGATACTCGCGCTTCCGGTACGCGAATTCTCGCTGCTTGATTTTGTACGGCTGAAGCGTGATATTCAGCTTCATCTTGGTCTTGGTCCTGCTGCTGCGCTTGCGCCATCGCATGCGCTTCCGGCAGCTCGTACACGGACTGCGAGAATGCATGCTTCAAGGAGCGTCTCGGCAACCGCCAGCGATAATGAACAGACAGCATACGCAGTACGATAATGATGACGAAGAGCAGCAACAGCTCGATTGTCGACTCAGACCATTTCCATGCGATACATAACCCAGCGGCCATTGCCCATACCGCATAAATCTCGTCCTGCAGCACGAGCGGCTTACGGCCTGCCAACACGTCGCGGATGATGCCGCCGCCGATTCCAGTCAGCATGGCTGCAACCAATACTGCGCTAAGCGGATGTCCCATATGAGTTGCATACAACGCGCCCTGGATGGCGAATGCCGATAAGCCGATCGCATCAAAAAACGCTTCGCTTCTCCGCCATCTTTTCAGCCATGAAACCGGTAAGAGGAATGCGATCGTCATTGCGATGAGTGCGATTTTGAGCAGCGTGCCCTGATTCCATAACGTAGTAACCGGCATGCCGATCAATAAGTTACGAATGACACCTCCTCCGAAAGCTGTCACAAGCCCAAGCACGAACACGCCTAAAATATCGTACTCCTCTTCCATTGCCACTATCGCGCCGCTGACTGCGAATGCAATGGTTCCAATAATGCTGAATACGCCAAAAATATCCACTCGCCTTCTCATTGCCTCCGATTCTGTTCGACCGACCCATCTGGCCGGTGTCGTCCAAAATTCATTGTAATGCCGACGACGCATATGCGCAAGACGACAAATTTCGCAAAAAAACGGGTCAGGTCTGGAGATTCAGCATCGTGCAAGGTATACTGTCCAGAGATCAATGTAATGGAAACGGGTAACTCGGGGGTTTTCTCTATGAAATCATCTTGCATCGCGATTGTAACCGGCGGATCGATCGGCGATTGGGCACATCCTTACTTAGCTGAAGCAGACTTTCGCATCGGAGCGGACAAAGGCGCCCAGTACATTTTGGAGCACGGCTTTAAGCTGGATCAGGCGCTTGGCGATTTTGACTCCATCGATTCCGATGTCATGCAGGATATCTCTTCCAGCGGCGCAATCGTTCAAACGTTCGATGCCATCGATAAAGACTATACGGACACTGAGCTTGCCGTTCGTTATGCGCTCCAACGCCAGCCAAAGCGAATCATCCTATTAGGCGCGCTCGGTACGCGGTTTGATCATATGCTTGCCAATGTCCACCTGCTGAAGCTGGCGATGGATGCCGGCGTCGAGGCTGTTATCGAGGATCGCTACAATACGATTCGGTTGCATCAGCCGGGAGCGCCGATGACGGTCAAGCGTAGCAGGCATAAGCAAGTATCTCTGCTGCCCCTGACGTCAGAGGTTCACGGAATTACGCTGAACGGGTTCCAATATCCGCTGACGAATGCTACGTTAACCATCGGCCAATCGCTTGGCATTAGCAACGTTCTCGATTCAAGCGAAGGAACCGTTCAGATCACACAAGGGCTGCTCCTTATTATTGAGAGCCATGACTAGCCACTCGCGAAACTCTCAAAACAGCAGCACGAATAATCGCCAATCGAAACGAGCAAATTGCTCTTACTTCGATTGGCGATTATTTTTGCGTCAAACCTCAATTTGCATGCCCGTTCTCGCGAACCTGATTTGACTTGGAAGCCCATAGCTGCGCCGAAGATCTATATCGTGCGACAGATGGGTAAAGCAGGTTTGAACTGGCCGCAGATCCTCTACGAGCGTCAACGCTTCCTTCACATCATATAGCGAGCGAGTCGAAAACTCGAAGGGCTCCTCGTAAAAGCTCGTGCCTAAAATAAGCAAGTCTAACCCTCGCAATGGCTTTATCTGATCTTCCGTCAAAGCAATTGCATCCGAGCAATAGGCCCACGCTTTACCTGTGCATTGCTGATCAAACCGAAAAGCATAGGAGTAGCCGTTTTTGCCATGGCATACTTTCCAAGCGAATACGGACCAATCGCCAATCGTTATTCCGTCATCTAAGGGATGAAAATCGATTTGATTGCCTAGCCAAGGGAACCGGTTCAAAATTTCAGCGATGACTTCATTCGGCGCATACGCCATCCCCCTTCGTCCAAGCCAGCGACAGGCATCCGCCCACTCCACCATACCGCCGATGTGATCAAAGTGAGCATGGGTGATGAGTATACGGTCAGGAAATCGCTGCCCTGCCGCTTCCATTTGTTTACCCCAATCTGGTCCGCAATCGATCCATGTACAGCCGAACGTCTGATCTTCTATTCGAAGCGATGAACGATACCGCCGATTCTCGCCGCTTTCACGCGCTTCTTGGCATACTTCGCAGTCACAATAGACACGCGGAACCCCCATGGAATCGCCTGTACCGGCGAAGGTTAATAAAGTCATTTAGGATTCCCCCTAGGTGTTCTCATTATTGTCATGTTACCATGAGAATTTTCTCACGCAACTCTCATAAAGCCGCGCGAGCCGTTGCACCGCCCAAGGTTACGCTTTCCGTGGGAAACTTTAGGAAATTTTTGCTGTGTTATAGTTATCCCATAAGATGCTGAAGATAACATTGGAGGGACATCATGAACATACAGACGAAACGATGGATGAAAAAAATAGTCGGCACGACGCTGTGCGCAGTGATCGGCCTTTCGGCGCTTACCTTCGGATCTGCCGGTCAAGCGTCAGCAGCAACTCCTGAAGCAGAAGAAATACTTTCGACTGGCAAGACATACTTAGGCGTTCCATATCGATTCGGCGCTCCTAGCGGCGTAACCTACGCATTCGATTGCTCATCCTTTACCCAATACATATTCAAGGAAAATGGCATTGCAATCCCGCGTACGACAACCGAGCAAGCTGAAGAAGGCACGAAAGTCGGCAAAGCCTATTTGAGCAAAGGCGATCTTATCTTCTTCGCCACCTCTGGCACCTCAAAAATCTCGCATGTCGCCATTTATGCAGGAAACCGTAAAATTTTGCACGCTTCAAGCAGCGCAGGCGTCACATTGTCGAACATCGATTCTTCGTATTGGAAGAAAAGCTACATTACTGCACGCCGTGTCATTAAGTAATCCTATCGGAACAGCACCATAACGGATCACCTCATGCGAGGTGTTCTTTTTTTTTGCCTTTAAAGAAAAGCTCATTCGTTCGTCATAGATCGTATGAAGGATCTAAGAACGTCGAATGAGCTTTTGCGCTATAACCGTCTAAAAGGGAACTGCAGCATAATGGTCGTACCGCGCTCCGGCTTGCTGATCACTTCAATCTGGCCGTCATGCAGATCGACGATTCGTTTCGCAATGGACAACCCTAAGCCCACGCCGCCAGTGGAACGGGCTCTCGCCCCATCTACACGGTAAAAACGTTCAAACAGGTAAGGGATCTCGTTTTCGGGTATCCCGATTCCTTTATCCGTCACATACAGCCGTACCGTTTGCTTAACGGAGCTAACTGTAACATCGATGGATTCCTTGCTGTACTTGATTGCATTATCGATCAAAATCACAAGCAGCTGGCGAATTTTATCACGGTCTCCATTCATCCTCACGCTGCCGCTAACCGCATTGACGCGAATGGTCCGTCCGAATGTGACATGCATCATCTCCGCAAGCTCGTCCACAATGGGAACAAGATCAAACGACTCGACTCTGAGCCAATCCTCTTGCTCGGCGTCCGCTAGGGTGAGCATTGATTTGGTCAGGTTTTGCAGTCGCTCCACTTCACGGGCAATCGATTCAATCGCTTCATCACGGACAGCCGCATCGTCGCGTCCCCACCGTTTTAGCATACCTGCGTAGCTGCCTATTACGGTCAAAGGCGTCTTCAGCTCATGGGAAGCATCCGCCACGAATTGCTTTTGGCGAGCGAAGGTGCGATCCAGGCGCTCGATCATTTGGTTAAACGCTCGCACCAACTGCTGCATTTCTGCCGAATCGTCCTCAGGCTTGGATTCGATTTTGCGCAGCTTGCCGCTGCGATCGATCTCCCTCATCGTCGAAACCATCTGCTGGATCGGCGAGGTAAGCCGCGAGGTGAACCAATACGTACCGAAGATCGCGAACAATATTGCGCCAGCACTTGTGACAGCGAGAGCAACGACGAGAATTTGCAAATACGTATCCAGCGAATTAAGTCTTCGCATAATTTCCAGGCTTCCGACAAGCTCTGGCCCATCATATAACGGGACACGCATATACAACACGCGTTTGCCCGCGATCGTCATCAGACCCGAGTCATGCGTACGGTAAAAGACAGGCTGCTGCGCTTTTAATTCCTCATCTGAGCCTTCCTCATTCAGGATTGCGCCAGAAGGCGCAACAATTCGAATCAGCTCGTTGACATTATAAAAATCATCTAGCAAGCTCGGGTTATCGTAAGATTCCACCTTCTGTGGATGCGTGTTCTCCAGCAGCAGCTTCACTTTATCCGTCAGCGACTGCTCTTCGCTGCGCGTCGTAATGTTGATGACGAACAGGTAGACGAAAATATTGAACAGCAAAAGGATGAAAATGATCCAAAATATCGTAAATAGCGTATACCTTTTACGAAGCGTCATCCGTTCGGCTCCTTCAGCATGTAGCCTACGCCGCGAACGGTATGAATCAGCTTATAACGGAACCCTTTGTCCAGCTTTTGGCGCAAGTAACGAATATACACATCGACCAAATTCGTTTCGCCGATGAAGTCATATCCCCATACTTCCGATAAAATATCTTCGCGCGACTTCTCCTCGTTCTTATGCTCTGCCAAATAAACGAGAAGCTCGAACTCGCGCGGCGTCAGATCGACAGCCAGCTCTTTGCGAAATACTTTACGCGTACGCAGCTCGACTGTCAGATCGCCGACTTTAATCAGGTCGGCGCCTTCGACTTCCTTCGTATGCTGTGCAAAAATACGCAGGATGTTTCGCACGCGGGCCAGCAATTCCTCCATCGCAAATGGTTTCGTGACATAGTCGCTTGCCCCATGCTCGAAGCCGCTCACTTTATCTGGAACCGTATCCCTTGCAGTCAATAAAATAACCGGGACGGTATTTCCGCCTTGCCGCAATCGTCGGAGCACCTCAATGCCGTTCAAACCAGGGAGCATGACATCGAGCAGCACCAAATCCCATTCACCCGATTGTGCCATTTCCAACCCTTTGCGCCCATCCTCGGCCACGCCTACCGTATAGCTTTCGTGCTCCAGCTCAAGCTGCAATACGCGAGAGATACCTTCCTCGTCTTCGATGACTAGAATTCGTTCGTTCAATGAAGTTTCACCTGCTTTCTGCTAGAAGAACGTTGCAACCCGCGGCCGCTGCGTTCACCGGATAACATTGCTTTTGCACCAATCGAATTACGCTCAGCAGAGCACCTTCCAATTAGTATGGGTATTTATTGCTGTAATTAGTTCATCTGCATGGACCAGGACTCAACATCCCATGTTTTCGTTACCCAGTCCTCATAGAAATCAGGTTCATGGGATACAAGAATAACAGTCCCTTTGAACTCTTTCAGCGCTCGTTTCAATTCTGCCTTCGCAACAACGTCCAAGTGGTTCGTCGGTTCGTCAAACAGAATCCAGTTGCTTTCGCGCATCATTAATTTACATAGACGAACTTTAGCCTGCTCGCCGCCGCTAAGCTGGTTCAAGGCACGCGTAATATGCTCGTTTTTCAGGCCGCAGCGGGCAAGCGCCGCACGAACCTCGTGCTGATTGAGGCTGGAGAACTCGTTCCAAACATCATCAAGCGGCGTCATCGTAGGGGCTTTCATTTCTTGGGCAAAATACGCTGGGTGAAGGAAATCTCCACGATACGTCTTGCCTTCCAGCGGCTCAATGACGCCAAGAATGGTCTTCAGCAGCGTCGATTTGCCGACGCCGTTGCAGCCGACAATTGCAACCTTGTCGCCACGTTCGATCAGAACGTCCATCTTCGGAAGAAGCGGACGATCATAGCCGATGCTGAGACCTTTTGCCTCAAACACCGTCTTGCCGCTCGTGCGAGCTTCTTTGAACTGGAAGGTAGGCTTCTGCGCTTCCTCAGGACGATCGATTCGCTCGATCCGATCAAGCTGTTTCTCGCGACTCTTCGCCCGGCCCGATGTCGAGTAACGTGCTTTATTGCGCTGGATGAAGTCTTCCTGCTTCTTAATAAACTCCTGCTGCTTTTCGTACGCATCAATATGCTGATTTTTATTAATGTCAGCCATTTGCAGAAATTTCTCATAGTTGCCCGTATAACGCGTCAGACGCGCGAACTCCAGATGGTAGACAACATCTACGACCTGATTCATGAAGCTCGTTTCATGGGAAATCAGAATAAAGGCGTACGGATACGATTTCAGGTATTCCGTCAGCCATGTAATATGCTCTTCGTCCAAATAGTTGGTAGGCTCGTCAAGGAGCAGTACCGTTGGCTTTTCAAGCAGCAGCTTGGCAAGCAATACTTTGGTCCGTTGTCCGCCGCTAAGCGCCGCAACGTCGCGATCCAGCCCGATTGCATTCAAGCCGAGACCATTCGCCATCTCTTCGACCTTCACGTCGAGCATGTAGAAGTCGCCGATCTCCAGCTCTTCTTGAATTTCGCCCATGCGCTCCAGCAGCTTCTCCAGCGTATCGGGATCAGCTTCTGCCATCTGGTTCGCAATATCGTTAAGCTCCTTCTCTGCTTCCAGCAAAGGCAGGTAAGCGTCCTTCAACACGTCACGAATCGTTTTGCCTGGCGTCAGCTTCGTGTGCTGATCCAAGTATCCGTAACGAACGCGAGGCGTCCACTCTACCTTGCCGCTATCCTTCAGGAGCGAGCCGGTTAAAATATTCATTAATGTCGATTTGCCCGTGCCATTCGCGCCAACAAGGCCAACATGCTCGCCGGCCAACAGGCGGAACGAGACGTTTTTGAACAGCGTGCGATCACCAAATGTATGCGATAACTCTTCAACAGTCAATAAACTCATGAAAATACTCCGTTCTGCTATTTAAGTGTAAGGCGGCGAATCCGATGTTCGCGCCGGAATTATTGTACCATAACCGAACAACGTTGTGGATAACCAAATGCCGCAACGTCCGACGTTTACCGTCGTTTTACGACAGAAATAACGTTCTTCAGCGCTTTTGCAAGTCCTCGGCCGTAAGCATGCACCTCCATTGGCCAGCTTCCATCCCATATCATTTGCAGCCATTCGCTTTGCGGAATTATGGGCACATATGCAGCAGGCGGCTCGGGAAACAAGGAAAGCCACTGATTTCGCCGCGAGAATGCAGCATCCTTATTCGCAATCCACAGCACTTCTGCGCCGCCCGATTTCGCTTCCTCCAGCAGCTTTTGCAGCTTACGCAATCGTACGGAAGACCATTTGGCTGGAATCGGATCTGTTACGACAATGATCGTTGAAGCTCTAGCCACCCAGCTTCGGCCATGACTTCCCATCCATCCGCATGATAAATCCAATAGCGTATTCCGTCCCGCGCCTTGCTCAACAAGCAATCGGAAGCCTTCGTCGCCATCAGCTCTCGGTTGCGCTTGCTCCGCATTTAAGCCGTACCAAGCGATTTGCTGCTGCTCCAGCCGAAAATATCGTCCATCCACAGCTTCACTCACTCGACCGCCGCGCCTCCCTCCATATTGCAGCCATGCGTGCCATTCCGGTTCTTGTTCTGCAAACTCGATAGCCGAAACGGTGCTTTCTGTGCTCCCGATTAAACTCGCCAGCGTCAGGGTGACAAACGTCGATCCTGCCCCTGGCGCGACAGACAACACCGTGGTAAGTCCGGTTATGCGCCCTCCTGACAATAAATCGCCCATCATCCGAATTACGGATCGCCCAACAGCAAAACCGTTTGAAATTGCATCCTCCACTTGACGCATATTCGCATACCGCATCGACGGATTTTCGTGCAGCATCCGGCCAATTATGGTCAAGAAGGACAATGGCACATCATAGTGAAGCCTGGTCGAATCGAGCGCGTGCAGATCTGACGACGCATAAGGCTTGCCTCCGCTAATAATGAAATACAAAAGTGCTCCAAGCCCATAAATATCGGTTCGTTCATCGCTCTGCAGCCCGCCTTCCTGCTCTGGCGCAGCAAAACCCGGCGTGCCCAGCTGGAGCGTATCTTGCTGCCGTCCTTCTTTATATAACCGCGCAATTCCAAAATCAATTAATCGCACATGCCCGCTCTCATCAATCATGACATTAGTCGGCTTTAAATCCCGATGAATGATCTGGGGCGATTGCTCATGCAAATAGCTAAGCGCATCGCATAGCTGAATGCCGATCGACAAAGCTTGTTCGAATGGCAAACGTCCCCCGCTTCGTTTCATACGGTCTGCTACCGTCATGCCTTGTACATAATCCATAATGACGATTTCAAGACCATCCTCATCAGGCGGAAAATAATCGATGATTTGCGGCAGGTTGGGGTGGCTTAACCGCATGAGAAGCCGCGCCTCCTCCGCACATTGCGCATAATCCTCATTCAGCCTCCAAGCTGCTTTCACCGCACGCAGCTTTCCCTGAAGCCGCATATCTTCCGCTGCATACACGGTTCCCATGCCCCCTTTGCCAATTTCGCCAGCGATCCGATACCTTCGGCCTACCATCATGCCCGACATCAATCGCTGTTCAGGCTGTTGCTCAGACATTTGAGATGTATACCTAATCAATGTGCTTTCCCCCTTGTGATGAAAACAAAAAATCCCGGCCGAAGACGCTTACGCGCCTCCAACCGGGATGCTTTCCCTGTCGATGCTTAATCATTACTTGCCTATAGTATAGCTGCTGTCCGCCCAATTGAAAAGAAGCTTATCGTTTGGTCATGAACAATGTGATTTCTTCTCGATTATGGAACAGCTGCTTCGCACGATGTACGATAAAGTCCGAGCTTAGCTTGGCCATGACGTCACGAATCGTTTGCAAAGGCTTCTTGTGCATAAGCTTGATCGTTACGATTGCAGTTGCTCCATGGCATAAGGTATCGGTCAAATCCATCACAAGCTTCACCATCTGCATCGGACTCCAGCTCATGTCGCATACGAGCAAATCAAATGAATTCGGCTTGAACTTCACTTCTGAAGCGTTGCGCTTCAAATAAGTGAGCTTGGGATGACGTACAATCGAAGGATGCAGCGCGGCAGGATCAATTGCCGTAACCGACACGCCACGCTCGAGCAGCAGCGAAGTCCATCCGCCCGGTGCAGCCCCGATATCCAAAGCGTCGCGATACTGCGTGTAATCGAGGCCAAAAGCACGCTCTGCCTCAACCAATTTGAATTTGGCACGCGAGATTTGTCCATCTTCCCGTTGGAACCGGATCGCTCCGCCAGGCCAATCGGACATCAGCTCATCAGGCGTTCCCATGCCAACGTATACGCGGTCCTTCACTGCGTATATCGAAACGATATACTGCGGCTCGCGCTGTTCCGGCTCTGCACCAACATCACGCAATACTGCATCTACAGCATGCTTCGTGTCGCTAATTGAGGAAACGAATGCGCAACCGTCCGTGCGGCGAACATGAACAGCAATGCGACGGCCACGAAGCCGCGATTCAGCTTGCAATACTTGCTCGGAAAGCCAAGCAAGCGCATCGACGGGCTGCTCTTCAGTAAGTACCAACATGCCGTCAACCGGTTGAATATGCCTCAGAAAAATAGGCGGGTTCGCCGAAATGAACTGAAGCGTCTCTTCGTGGGACAAAGGACTTTCAATCAGAAAGGTCTCGCCTGGGGCGAGCACCCTTACGACAGCTCCTTCAATCGTGCGACGAACTTCCTCCATCGCCAATGGCGCATAGCCTTGATTGGATGTTCCGATCCACTGCGTAAACGCAGGCAATTGTGTTTCTGCGCTCACAAGGATGCTCCTCTCTCCAACGGTTGAACTCGAATCCAAGGTCTTCCGTCATGCCAGTCTACCAGAATTGGCAAATCATAAGCTTGGCTCAGCACTTCTGGCTTCAGCACTTCTTCCTTCGTGCCTGCCGCAGCTATCGTTCCATTGTGAACTAGCGCAACATGCGTAAACAACGGTACGATTTCTTCAATGTGATGCGTAACGTAAATAACGGTTATATCGCGTTTGCGAAGCTGATCAAGGTCAACAAGCAGCTTCTCCCGCTCGAATAAATCAAGCCCTGCACAGGGCTCGTCCATAATTAAGAGCTTCGGGTCTTGCATTAATGCCCTCGCCAGCATGACCTTCTTGCGTTCGCCTTGCGAAAGCGTGGAAAGCGCCTGATTGGCTGTATGTAGCAGACCTACCTCGTCTAGCAAGCCAAGTGCTTTCGTCTTCACCTCAGCTGGAATGTCCTGATAAAAACGAAGGAACGCATACTCTCCCGTAGCGACCACTTCCCAAACCGGGTCACGCATTGTCAGCTTCTCAATAAGCGACTGCGAAATGTAGCCGATTTGTTTTCGAACCTCTCGGACATCAACGGTGCCATACCGATTTCCCAGTACATCAACCGTGCCTGAGGATGGGAATTGATAAGCAGTAATGAATTCCAGCAGCGTCGTCTTGCCCGAGCCGTTGCGCCCAAGAACAACCCACTGCTCGCCTTTTTGAATGTCTAAATTAACGCCGCTAAGTATGGTGCGCTCTTCGCGCTTAAATGTAATATCGCGTAAATGTATCAAACGAACTCCCCCATCTATAACCTGTGCGTTCTCGAAAATGATCGTTTCGAACGCTATCCACCTAGCTTCGCTTGTCTAGCCGCTTCCTCACGCACTTCATCCGGCATTGCTCCATAATGAAGCTGGACATGAGATGGCGCGTGCTGAGACAGCAAGCGATACATTTGCATACGACCCGCTTCGCTGGACGTGTGCAAATACACCTCTTGCGGAAAAACGCCATGTTCTGTCATATAGCGAACAATTTCCAATCCCGTTGGCTGATCATACCCCAGATCGTAATCCAAGGACAGGATGCCGATTTCCATATTTGCAATCAGCAGAATCGCTTCCTCCACATTGCGCGCCAGGAGAAAGCCCGATGGGCATGCGCGATAATCGTCAACGTATACGTGCCTCACTGTTGCTTCCCCCAATCCATCATAAGCTGCAGCTGTGGTTGATGCGAACCGACGCCGTCCGTAGGCGTCTCCAGGACAAAAGGCTTGTCTTCCAACTCTGGCACCTGCAATAGCCAGCGCAAGCCTTCAGTACTAATCATCCCTTTGCCGATCGCGGCATGGCGGTCTTTACGCGAGCCGGAAGGGTACAAGCAATCATTGTAATGCACGGCTGCAATATGGGGAAGCACGTCAGTAGCTCTGGCCGTTTCTAGCCATTGCGCGTCAGCTTCGCCCTTCCATACGCCGCTTGCGAAGAGATGGCATGAATCTAAGCAATAAGCGATGGATTCCGGCTTCTGGCATAGGGAACGAATCGTCGCCAGCTCCTCGAAGGTCGTCCCCATCGGAGCATGATCGCCTGCTTGGTTTTCAATCAGCAGCTTGGCTTGACCATTCCAACGTGCTGTAACCTCATCCAGACTAGCAATAATGTTGCGGTAGCCCACTAACGGATCAACGCCTTTATAAACGCCAAAATGGACAACAACGCCTATTGATCCACAGCTTTCCGCAATGTCGAGATCGTTCAGCAAAGATTCGACCGTCCGGCTCCGCTGCGCCAAATCGGCCGCAGCCAGGTTCGTCGGATAAGGCGTATGGGCAATGGATTGGAGATCATTCGCCGCGCAAAAAGCGGCACAACGCTCAGCGTCTGCATGATCGAACGGCTTGACTGACAATGACCGAGGATTTTTCGGAAAATATTGATAAGACCTTGCACCCATTGCCGCCGCTTTGGCAGCTGCCGCCCGATAACCGCCCCGCGTGCTCACATGACAGCCATGGCGCATCGTTTTATAGCTCCGGTTGGCAAGAAGGGCAGTAGAATACTTTCTTCGAAGATACTTCAGCTTGAACGATGGCAGTCCCGCATTGGGTACACGGCTCGCCTCCGCGATCGTAGACACGGCAAAGCGAGTTAAACCCGCCCGTCAGCGTATCGCCCTTGTAGAACGGATCTTCCATATAGCCGCCATTTGCTGTCGCTTCGCGAAGCACCGACTGCATCGCACGAAATAGTCGTTCCCACTCTTCATCCTTCAGCGCAGGAATCCGAGTGCTTGGGCGTATCGATGCAACAAAGCAGATTTCATCCGCGTAGCAGTTGCCGATTCCAGCGATCGTGTGCTGATCGACCAATGATGATTTCAGCGCGCCGCGCTTCCCTTTGAACAATAGCTTGAACTTATCGACAGTCAGTCGTGGATCTAGCGGCTCGGGTCCCAGTTCTTCAAAGCGCTCAATCGCTTCCTTGGCCGTCAGCAAATGGACATAGCCGAGGCGCAGTCCGATACCGAACAGCTTATGCGCGCCGAACGAAAGCTCCACTTGCACCGTACGATCCGGCCGGTCCTCTTCATCTCCATAATAAAGAGAACCGCCAAGCATCAGATGGATGACTATCCGGCGGCCATCATCGAGATGCAGCAGCAAATGCTTGCCCCGGCGCTCCACGAACCATACGACTCTGCCAATCAATGCTTGCACAAATTCATCTGGGTTCAAATTAACCGTTTTTTCGCGTGTTACGGAAGCTGCGGTAATCGTTCTACCGGCAATTCGTTCCGACAGCATGTTACGATAGGTTTCCATTTCCGGCAATTCCGGCATCCGTCCTCTTCCTTTCTGTCCATGCATTTCCTTCTCTTATTGCCCGTTTCGTTCCGATATATACGAGCTTAAAGCATCCAAATCCGCGCAGATGACATCCGGCCTGCAGCCCGTTTTTGCCGCATAGGATTCGAAGTTATCCGCCGTTGTAAGTCCCGTTAATACGAGTGCCGTGCCGCACCCGACCGCCTTGCCCGCTGCAATATCTGTAGCCAAACTATCGCCGACCATCCATGTCTGGGATGCACTGACTCCTAAGCTGTTCAACGCAAAATTCATCAGAATCGATGACGGCTTTCCAATTACGGTCGGCGTCTTGCCGCTCGCTGCTTGAATCATCGCGCCGATTGATCCGGCTCCCGGCTGAAGTCCATGTTCTGTGGGAATCAGAAGGTCCGGATTCGTCATGATCGATTCGGCGCCAGACAACAGTTGATCGACTGCTCTCGCGATTTTGTTGTAGGATAGGTCCCGATCTAGTCCCTGTACAACGAAGTCGGCACCTTCCTCGACGATCGTTAGTCCGGCTTCTTCCACGGCCTGCCGCAAGCCGCTCTCGCCTATAACGAATACGCGCGCGCGCGGTTTTACTTGCGCAATGTATGCAGCAGCCGCTTCCGCCGATGTACATACTTCCTTAGCCGTAGCAGCAATGCCCATCCCTTGCAAGCGATCGGCGAATGCACTTGGCGTCAATGAAGAATTATTCGTCACATATCGAAAAGGGATATTCGTTCGGATAAGCTGCTCGATCAATCGATCAGCTCCCGCGATCATGCGGGAACCGTGATAAAGCGTCCCGTCTAAATCCAACAGCAATCCTTTTATTGGCTGCGTATGTATCATAGCCGCCCCTCGCGAGATTGCGCGATTACGCGGTCAATCCACTTCTCCACGATAATGCCATCGCGCAGCGTCGGCACCAGCTCAGGCCACCGATCTTCTCCCGCAAGACGCAAAATAAAGTGATGCAGCGCACCAAAATGATTGTCGACAGAAAACCCCATCGTCGTTTTTTCATCCGGGATAAGCGCTAATGAAGACGGCTCTGGTAACGCTCCTGCTCGGCCTTGGACAAATTGAACAGCAGGGAAAGCGTCGCGTTCCAAGTCGCAGGTAATCGCCCCGCGAGCGCCTACGATCTGGATCTCGAATGCCTCTGCTCCCAGCGCAACCCTCGAAACCTCTGCTACGCCATTAACCCCTGATGCCGTGGTCAGCTGAATCATCGCCCAATCATCAACGTCGACATCTACGAGCTCTGCGCTCCCCGCTGATGCCGGACGGCGTTTCACGTGCGTATGTACGCGGCCGTTAGCCTCATCAATCTCACCAAACCAATAGCGGAACAGATCCAGCGCATGCACGCCCAAGTCACTGATCGCCCCGCCTCCGGACATGCTGCCCGACAGCCGCCAGCTAATCGGACGGTCCGCGTTCAAATAGCCCGAGCGCCGATACGAAATTTTGCATTGCAGGATTTCGCCGATAACCTCTTGACGTACAAGCTCACGGATACGCATCGACGCCGGATGGTAACGGAACGTAAAAGCTAATTGCTCTGTAAGGCCGGAAGCTTGCACTGCCTGCTGCAGCTTCTCCGAGGATTCGTATTGGTCTGTAACCGGCTTCTCGCAATAGATCGCTTTGCCGCCAGCGATAGCAGCTCTTGCATCGCTATCATGAAGATGGTTCGGCGTGCAAATATCGATCACATCCACCCGCTCATCCGATGCTGCTTCTGATACCGTCGACACGACGCTGCGGAAACCGATCGCCTCTGCTTGCGCGCGGTTTCGCTCTGGATCACGCGTAATTAATGTGTCTAATACAGGCAGCACGGGAACTCGCTTGACGATCGGAAGCGCCCGCAATGCCGTCATATGTGTTTTTGCTATATTTCCGAACCCGCTAAAAGCAAATCGGATCGTTTTCATAGGTTTTCCTCCACTTTAGCAGCCTGATTCGAGCCTCAAATGCAGGCTGGAGTAGACGTTCGCTTCTTTTGCTCATTCGCTTAGCCTTCTGCCACAATAACACAGCTTTAACCAAGTTGCCACCCTGATTGTCTATCATTCGACAAAGTCGCGTCACGATTTTGCAGCCTTACGTACAAGTCGGTCTATACGATGCCGCAGGGCGTCAATCTCCTTGCGGCGCTTGCTGTTCGCCCGACCGGACAATGGATGCTGCAAGGCAAGCTCCAATGCCGCACGCGCATATGCCAGCGCGAAGCTTATCTCTTTGGTACGATGCTCGAAGTACATCGATAGCTCGATATGCGCTTCCGTGCTCGGTATGCCTGTTTGCTCTGCAGCCGCTGCCGATTTTCGCCAAAGACTGACCGCTTCTTCCCATAGCCCCAACCTTTTATCACGTTCCGCTAGCCGGTTCCATACGGACGGAGGAGCGTGGTCAAGTCCCCGCACCGAATGAAGCAGTGGCTCCGCCGAAGCGACAGCGCCCATCTTCTCCAGCCACAATCCAGTACGGACAAGCTCCTCAGGCTCAGTCGGAACAGGTACTTCTTGGCCAATATGGCCCGCCAATAAATGGCCAAATCGAATCGCGAGCGCTGCAAGAGACAGCATATCGATTTCATTATGACGGAACACATCCGCTAGTGGCTCGGGATTCCCATCCGCCAAATAGGCAAAATATCGGCCCGGCGCTTCAGAGCCCGGAAGATCATCCTGCCGGAAAACGCCCAGCCGCTCTTCTTCGACACGACTTAGCTTGCAGGATACAAGCGTATTGCGCCAAATCGTCCTCGACGGATGAAGAAAATCCAAATGCAGCGGCTCCCATACTCGGCTGCCAAATCCATTCAAAATAAACCGGCTTTGAACGAGCGGCCAGTCGAAGGTACGTCCGTTGTAGGTCACCAAGTAACGGAATTGCGGCAATCGGTCCTTCAAATCCGCCAGCATTGCACGTTCCTCAGCCGGATGCCGAATGAGCGATTGGCGCACGACGTATTCATTTCCTTCAAAATAAGAGATCCCCAGCATAAACGGCACATTGCCTGCGCCAACGCCCAAGCCCGTCGTCTCCAGATCGAGAAACAGCACGTCGTGAGGCACTGGCGGGTTTTCCTGCATCTCATCAGCGCTGCATGGATCTGGTCCTATGACAAGCTCATCGCCATGAAATGCAGCCAGCGAAGGCGCTGCAGCTGTCCATTCCGTAAACGCATGAATGCCATGGCGATGCGTAATCGGAAATCGCGTTTCCTTTAGGAGAAACTCGCCAGCTTCATGACGAACGAGACGCACGCCGTAAGGCTCCCATTCCGGCAGCGCCGTTTGCTCAGGGACAGCGTGGTCTGACGTTGGCGGAGCTGCAGCTTCGGGCGCTTCCCCTGCAGGCGCTCCATCCAATATCTGCTCTGGCGTATGAATCTCGACCGCAGCCGGCACTGCTCCTTCCGCTTCCGCACCTACGCTGCCTCTAAGCCGGTTAAAACGATCGCGAAATGCGCTCATCGGCCAGCCCCCGCTTCTTCCAACAGCTTCAGCGCCTGCGTTTTGCCGAGCAGCCCTACTTCCTCGATCGGTCCGACGCATGCCGGGCATCCGCTTAAGCATGTACAATGTTGAATTAGCCGTTTTGCCCTGGTTAGCAGCTCGTCGTGCACCTCAAACAATCGTTCGCTTAACCCGATGCCTCCCGGATATCGATCATAAAAGTAAATCGTCGGCCGCTGCGTGTGAACGGCCTTCACTTGAGGCACGACGCGAATATCCAGTGGATCGCACATAAGATAGATTGGAGCGATGTGCACGAGTACGTTGGCAATGCCCAGCAGCGCGCATTGCATTTCGTTCGTCCCTTTGCCCGCCGCTGCTTCCTCGCTGAAAGCGAACCAATAGCCGCTCGTGTGCAGCTCTTCCTCTGGCAAATGAATGGGGCCTGAGCCAATGTTTTCGTGAGTACGAAGTCGAATTTTCTTAAAGATCGTCGCCTTAGCGTTGACGGTCACTTCGCCATACGTCCGAACGATCTCTCCGCTCACGCGCTCTTTATCCGCATGAAGCACCTTCAGCTCCACGGCAAGGTTCGCATCGGTGTAATAATCAACGTCGACTTCCCTTACGTATGCCTTTTTCTCGGCATAATCCAGCTTTTCTACTTGATACTGAACGCCCTCGTGAATATAGATCGCTTCCTCATGGATAAGCGTTGGCGCGCTGAATCGATCAACCTCGCCCAATACGCGGCTGCCTTCGGACAGATCAATGATAATAAAGTTCTCTTGCGCAGCGGAACGTAACGAAATGCCGTGAGCCGGGAACGATTGCTCCATCCAATACCAACGGCTGCCCGAGCGATGCAGCACCTTCTCCTCGACCAGAAACTCCAGCATGTCCTCTAGCGTCTCCGAACCGAACTGCTCGCCTGCTTGGAATGGCAGCTCATAGGCTGCGCATTTGACATGGTCAATAAGGATCAACAAATTATCGGGATGAATAAGCGCCCGCTCTGGCGGCCTGTTAAAGAAAAAGTCCGGATTCTGAATAATATATTGATCCAACGGATTGCTGCTGGCGACCATGAAGGTTACGGAGCTGGTCTGACGCCGCCCTGCACGACCGGACTGCTGCCATGTGCTGGCGACCGTTCCCGGGTAGCCATTCAGCACACATGCCTGCAATTGGCCGATATCGATGCCAAGCTCCAGCGCGTTCGTGCTGACTACGCCGCGAATTTCGCCATTGCGGAGTCCTCTTTCGATCTCACGGCGAAGCTTCGGCAAATAACCGCCGCGATAGCCGCGAATCGTTCGGTCGCCGATTTTATCCTTCACGAGTTCTTGCAAATAGGTTAAAAGCAGCTCCACGCGTACGCGGCTGCGCGCGAACACGATCGTCTGCACGCCCTGCTTCAGCAGCATGCCGGCCAGCTTCCTCGTCTCAAGCACGCTGCTCCGGCGAATGCCTAGCTGCTCGTTGACTACTGGCGGATTATAAAATACGAAATGCTTCTCGCCCATTGGCGCGCCATTATCGTTAACGAGCGCAACGGATTCGCCGATGAGACGCTCCGCATGCTCCTGCGGATTGTCGATCGTTGCAGACGCGCAAATAAATTGCGGCGAAGAGCCGTAAAATTTGCAAATCCGCTTCAGTCGGCGAATGACATTCGCCACATGGCTGCCGAAGACGCCGCGATAAGCATGAAGCTCGTCAATTACGATATAGCGGATGTTTTCGAACAGCTTCACCCATTTCGTATGATGCGGTAAAATAGCCGAATGCAGCATATCCGGATTCGTAACCACGATATGGCCTGCATTTCGGATCGCTTGCCGCACAGTAGGCGGCGTGTCGCCGTCGTAGGTATGCGTCTTTATCGGCGCGCCCATCAGATCGGCCAGCTTTTGCAGCTCGGCTACCTGATCCTGTGCCAATGCCTTCGTCGGAAACATGTAAAGCGCCCTGCCGTCATCGTTCTCCAACAGGGATTGCAATACCGGCAAGTTGTAGCACATCGTCTTGCCCGATGCGGTCGGCGTAACCGCAACCACATGCTTTCCTTCACGTACCGCACGGTATGCAAGGGATTGATGCACATACAATTCGTCCACGCCTCTCGAACGAAGGGCATCCGCAAGCTGCGGATCCAAATCCTCTGGAAGCGGCGCAGTGCGTGCCTCTCGAGGCGGAATCGTATGCCAGTGGGTGACATTGTCCATTAATTCCGGTTCTTGCTTCAATTCTTCCAGCCATTCGTCCAAATCAGATGCTCTGCCCGTCCATCGGTTCATGCTGTACCCTCCACTTCACCGTCGCCATTCTATCCATCCATTGTACAGAATGCATGTTCGGCTGGCAATGGTAACGATGGACATCTCGCATGCTCAAACAGCCCGCCAAGCGGGCAAATATCGCTGTGGCAGGCTGCTATATCAAGCGTATTACTCCGCTTCGCTAGACGTGGGGCGGCTCCCATGTTTTTTTGTCCCAACCGAGCTTGCTTTCGCGTACATTCATCTGTCGATCCAACGTCACCGCTGCATGGAAAGGCATCTTATGGTTATACCAGAACCTTACATCGCTCCACGTTACCTCATAACCATCAAGACGCTCCTGCACGCTGACATGCACCTTTTCCGCAAAATCCAAAAATGCCCGGACGCCGTCCGTAGCCATCGAGGCAAGCGCCGCATCCGGCAATTGGCCCGAAGGAGACTTGCGAAGCGTCGCTTCCACATGAACGCCCTTGCTGTTGACGGTGCCTGTCAAGTAAGCGTCTGTGCTTTCCGCTACGAATTGCCATGATCCCCCTCGCATGCTCGGCAGCAGCGTTATGCGCTTGCCTTCGCCCAGCTCAGACTTGACTTGTTTGAACCGCCTTCGATGCTCGAAGGAACGCCACCCGATATAGGCAAACGTCGCAGCGTATAGCATCGTAAATATAAGCCCCGGCTGCGGCAGCAGACCGCACAACCATAACAATGCACTGATGAAATGCGCTGCGAACATATACGGGTCAAATAAACATAACGTATCCAAATGCAGCCACCGGTTCGTAAATGGCCGCAAGCATTGTACGCCGTATCCGTTAAACAGGTCTAACGTAATGTGAAAAACGACCGCAAGCAGCGTCCACAAAAGCACGATCCAAACATGCTGCATCACCCCAAAACATGCTGCGCATGGCAGTCCGATCAGCAAGCTCCATACGAAAGGAGCAGGTAAGGAATGCGTAATCCCTCGGTGGTATCGCAGATAAGCCGCTTCGCTCTTCAGCCTGACAACCGCATCAAAATCTGGCGCATGGCTGCCGATCATCGACACCGCAACCATTGCATGTGCCAGCGATGGATGGTCAGCTACCCCCGGCATAACGAAAGCCGCCCCAGCAAGCGTTAAACCGAACAGCAAGTGACTTCCTGTATCCATAACGTTCTCACCTCATCAGACTAGGATCGCAATGACGCTTGCGTTGGCAATATCCTACCTGATGTCCGTTATCGGATTGTTCACGGATCGTAATGTTATTGTAAGGGCTGGAGCATGTTCAGCTTGGCAGGCTTATTCATTTACGCATCAGCATTGGCACGGGATATCAAAGACAGCGCCGTCGAAAGCCGCCTCTGTTTGCGGGAAAATCGCCCTTGCTTCATCCACTAGCTGAACTGCATCCTCCAACTCGTATCGCGAGCTGAAATGCGTCATAACGAGCTTGCGGGCGCCCGCTCGCTTGGCCGCTTCAGCGGCCTGTACCGTTGTAGAATGGCCATATAGCTCCGCCTTCTCTTCTAGTCCTGCTGCGAATGTTGCTTCGTGCACAAGCAAATCCGCATGTTCTGCAAGTCGAACCGCATTGGCACAAGGCTTCGTATCGCCCAATATCGTCACGATTCGGCCCGGGATACATGCCCCTGTAACATCCGACGATTTGATTTCCCTGCCGTCAGGCAATGTAATATCTTCGCCTGCCTTGAGCTTTCCATATAGAGGGCCAAATGGAACGCCAGCCTCCTTCAGCTTGCCAGCGTCCAGTCGTCCTGGACGAGGCGACTCGATCACCCTATAGCCAAAGCACGGAATCCGATGCTCCAATGCAGCAGCCTCAACGCGATAATTTCCATCGTCAAAAATAACGCCTTCGACTGCTTCCACATACTGAATGTCATAGCCAATGTAAGTCCCGCTAAGTTGGAACAAGCACTCAACCATCTGCTGCAGGCCAGCGGGTCCATAGATGGTAACCGGCCCAACGCCGCCATCATACGCCCGTGTGCTCAGCAACCCTGGCAGCCCAAATACATGATCACCATGAAGATGCGTAATGAAAATTCGATCGATTCGATTTAGCTTAATCGGTGTTTGAAGCAGCCGATGCTGCGTGCCCTCACCTGCGTCGAACAACCAAACGGACAGCGATGGCGCTGGCAACTTTAACGCGGCTGAGGTTACGTTTCGCAACCGGCTTGGCCTTCCGGCGCCGGTGCCTAGAAATGTAAGCTCCACTCCTGCAACATCCTTTCCTTGGGAAAAAACCTCCGGTCAGGCCGTCGATTGAGCGGCATACCGGAGGTTATTAGTCATATGAGATACACGTTATTAGGCTTTATCGACATTGAAATAGCGAGCCTCTGGATGCGAGAACACCATAGCGGATACGGAAGCTTCCGGCTCCATCATGAATTCCTCTGTCAGCTCGACGCCAATATCCTCTGGCTTCATGAGCTCGAACAACGGGCCTTGATCTTCCAAATTCGGGCAAGCCGGATAGCCGAACGATACCCGAATGCCTCTGTAGCGAGCGCCATGGCGCTGTGCCATTGTCATGTCGACAGGATCTGAGATGCCCCAAATGTCGCGCATGATGTGATGGACACGCTCTGCAAGTCCTTCAGCCAATTCTATCGCTGTCGCTTGGATAGCATGGGAGAGCAAGTAATCGCCATTGTCTTTATACGATTCCGCCCGCTCCCTTATGCCGTGCCCTGCCGTTACGACAAGGAACCCGACATAGTCCATCTCGCCGCTTTCAACCGAACGCAAGAAATCAGCAAGACAGAGGAAAGGCTCCACGTTTTGGCGAGGGAACGAGAAACGCTTCAGCACTTTCGTATGATCTGCCGGATCATACACGATAATATCGTTTCCTTCCGATTGCGCCGGGAAGAAGCGATACATCCCGTGCGCCTTAATCGAACCGTTCGCTGCTGCATCTTGGAAAATACCATCCACCGTATCCTTCAATTGCTGCGCTTTAGCATCACCATCTACAATGAGCTTGTCAAAATTGCCGCGAAGCCCGAGGTGGTGGCCAATCAGCGTTTGCATATTCACATATGGCACGACATGAGGGATAGGAATGTTGCGCATCACATGGCGTTCCAAATCCGGTGGAACTTGTACCGGAACATCGGTTGCCACATTCGAGCGAACCGCACGCGACAGCTCCGGCATCGGCTTTGCAGTTTCCGTAATGCCAAAGCCTGCTGCACGCAGCTCCTCATGCTCACTCTCGAGTCGCTCACGATGCACAGGATTAACAAGCTTGTTGGCAATATCCAGCCCATCCATCGCGTCCTTCGCGTAGAGAACGAGTCCGTCATACTCCGGCGAAATCCGCGTCTTCGTGAACTTGCGCGTAAGCGCAGCGCCGCCGACAAGAATTGGCGCATCGATGCCTGCGCTCCGCAAATCCTGCGCTGTAACAACCATCTGCTGCGCCGATTTGACCAGCAAGCCGGACAGGCCGATTGCGTCGGCTTTTTCTTTGCGATACGCTTCGATCAGCTGCTCTGGCGGTACTTTAATGCCGAGATTGATAATTTTGTAGCCGTTGTTCGACAAAATGATCTCAACCAGGTTTTTACCGATATCATGCACGTCGCCTTTTACGGTCGCGAGAATGATTTTCCCTTTAACCGACGACTCTTCTTTCTCCATAAACTGCTCAAGATGCGCCACAGAAGCTTTCATTACCTCGGCGCTTTGCAGCACCTCGGCTACGATCAGCTCGTTGCCGTTAAACAGTCGACCGACCTCTTCCATACCCGCCATCAACGGTCCGTTAATGATCGCGAGCGGCGCATAGGTTTTGAGCGCTTCGTCGAGATCCGGGATGAGTCCTTCCTTCGTGCCTTCGACAATATAGGAAGCAAGCCGCTCTTCCAATGTCAGCGTGGATGTCTTCTCTTTCTTCACAACCTTCTTCTCGCGGAAGGCTGCAACGAACAGCGCCAGCGTCTCGTCGTTCGTGTTGAAAATAAGGTCTTCTGCCAGCTTGCGCTCTTCAGCAGAAATCGATGCATACCGTTCCAGTTTTTCCGAGTTTACGATTGCGTAATCCAGACCCGCTTTCGTACATTCATACAAATATACGGAGTTCAACACTTCGCGGCCCGCTGGCGGCAAGCCGAACGAGATGTTGCTAAGGCCGAGAATCGTTTTGACGCGCGGATATTTTTGTTTAATGAGGCGAATGCCTTCAATCGTTTCAACGGCGGAGCCGATGTATTGCGGGTCACCTGAGCCGACCGGGAACATATTCGGATCAAAAATAATATCGTCCGGCGTTACGCCGTATTTATTGACTAGCAAATCATACGCTCTGTCCGCAACCTCAACCTTCGCTTCACGCGAGACCGCTTGGCCGCGCTCATCGATCAGAATACATACAACAGAAGCGCCGTATTGATGGATGAGCGGAATGATCTTCTCAAACTTCGACTCGCCGTCTTCCAGGTTGATCGAGTTAATGATCGCTTTGCCTTGCGAATATTTAAGCCCTAGCTCGATAATGTGGTCATAAGTCGAGTCCAGCATCAGCGGGGCTTTGATTTTTTTCACAACCTGAGGAATGAACTGATGAACGGCATACTCTTCATCCACATCCGTATCCTGCAAGTTAATATCGATGACCTGCGCGCCGTTCTTCACTTGCGACCGCGCGATTTCAGAAGCTTCATCGAATGAGCCTTCCTTGATCAGGCGTTTAAACTTTAGGGAACCCGAGATGTTTGTCCGTTCGCCAACCATTATCGGACGGTTTGCATCCTCAATATAAACGGTGTCGATGCCCGTTACCGCTGGCAAATGCTCGCCCATTTTGCGGCGCGGCTCAAAGCGTGCCATCACATCCGCCATCGCGCGGATATGGGCAGGCGTAGTTCCGCAGCAACCGCCAGCTACGTTCAGCCAGCCGCTCTCGGCAAATCCAGCCATTTTGGCAGCGAGGGAGTCCGGCGTTTCATGATATTGCCCGTTTTCATCCGGCAAGCCTGCATTCGGATAGCAGCTAATAGCCGATGCTGCGATTTCGCTCAACGTCCGAATATGGTCACGCATGAACTCTGGTCCAGTCGCGCAGTTCAATCCGATCGATACAGGCTTCAGGTGCTCCAGCGATAGATAGAACGATTCAATCGTCTGTCCCGCCAGCGTCGTTCCCATCGGCTCAATCGTACCGGAGATCATGATCGGTAGCTCTACGCCCGTCGTCTCGAATGCACGCTTGATCCCGATGCTGCCTGCTTTTACGTTCAGCGTGTCTTGGCTCGTCTCCAACAGAAGCGCATCGACCTTTCCTTCGATCAGCGCAACAGCCTGCTCATAATAGCTGTCAACCAGCTCGTCGAAGGTCACGCCGCCCGTAACCGACAGCGTCTTCGTCGTCGGTCCCATCGCGCCTGCAACGTAACGAGGCTTCTCGGGCGTCGAATATTTGATCGCGGCATCAACCGCCAGCTTCGCTGCTGCTAAATTCAGCTCGCGCGCTTTCTCTGGAATGTCATATTCCTGCAAAACCACGCTCGTCGATCCGAACGTATTGGTTTCGAGGATATCTGCACCCGCTTCAAGATATTGTTCATGTATGGATTGAATGACGTCAGGCCGTGTCAGCACAAGAATTTCGTTACAGCCGTCGAGATCATCGCCGCCAAAATCTGCCGCAGTCAAATCCGCTTGCTGAATCATTGTACCCATAGCGCCGTCCATAATTAGAATGCGTTCTTGCATTAGTTCCTTCAAGTTAGGTTTCGTCATGCGTTCACCACACCACTTTCGACAAAAATCATTAACATTTAGTCTAACAGAAAGGTTCTATTGTGAAAAGGACAATTGGTCGACAGGCACTTTTTTTTGTTCTATAATATAGGATATTACGCACTGAAAATTAATTCCTATTGGAAAAGAGGGAATGCCGCATGGCAGAAATACGCATTCGCAATACGAACGAGCGCATTCAAGGTGACGCTAACGTTAGTGAGTTCCTTAATAACCAGAACGTCATTTACGAAAAATGGGACATGGCTAAACTCCCTGCTAATCTGAAAGAAAAATTCACGCTTTCGGACGAGGAGAAAGCTGAAATCCTATCCGTCTATGATCCGGAAATTCGCGATCTTGCTGCTCGCCGCGGCTATCAGACATGGGATATCATCACGCTTTCCGAAGCAACGCCGAACCTCGATGAGCTGTTGAAAAAGTTCGAGGACGTGCATACGCACACGGAAGATGAAATCCGCGCAATCGTTGGCGGACGAGGCATTTTCATCATTAAAGGCTCCGACGATGTTGGCTATTTCGACGTTGAGCTCGAGCCAGGCGACATCATCTCGGTTCCAGAAAACGTTGCCCATTTCTTCACCCTGATGGACAATCGCCAAATCGTTGCGGTTCGCCTCTTTATCGAAAAAGACGGCTGGATTGCCTACCCTTACGCCGATCCATCCTTCCAAAAATCCTAATAGGCCAAAAGCCCGCAACCGATGGTTGCGGGCTTTGTTTATTCGCATTGAAAGCTTCTCTGCGCTATTCGATGATTGGCAGCAGCTGCTCCAAATGCGAAATTTCATACGATGGCACAATTTCATCCGTCCGCGTCGCGCCATGGCGGTTAATCCACACAGACGTCATTCCGATCGTATTTGCTCCAAGGATATCTGTCGTCAGCTTGTCGCCGACCATCACGCCATCTTCCGGCTCAATTCCCAGCTTGTCCAATGCAAAGCGGAAAAGCGATGCAGCCGGCTTTCCTTCACCGAATTGGCCTGAGATGACAATATGATCAAAATAAGGAATCAAGTCGGGTACGCCGTCCAGCTTCTCTTGCTGCAAATCAGGCGAACCATTCGTTAGAAGCAGCAGTTTATATTTCCCTTTCAAACGGTCAAGCAGACGGAACGTCTCTTCATAGACATGCGAGCGCGAACGGCGCTCAGCAGGGAACATTTCGCCAAGCTTTGCACCGAGCGCTTCGTCCTCTACGCCAAGAGCACGAAGTCCGCGCGTCCACGCTTCCTTACGATAGCTTGGAACGATTGCTTGCAGCTTGCGGAACGATTCCAGCTCGCCGCCTGTGAAATTGCCCCAGAGTCCTTCGAATGGGTTAATGCCGATCATTTTGGTGAATTCAAACGTTTCGTAGGTTGCATACAATTCGCGAGCTTCACGGCGGACAGCCTCTTCAAGCGCAGCTGCGTCTACGCCAGTCGCTTCTGCTGCATAAAGGCAAGTAGCGTCGAACGCCTCTTGCACGCTCCGGTCATCCCACAATAACGTATCATCCAAATCAAATAGTACGGCTTTCTTCGTCATAATCCACTGTCTCTCCCTGATTGTGTAATAAGTAGTGCGTTGATTGCTATCAAAAAAGGTACAGCAACGCTTACTTCACGTTGTACGGCACCTGATTTTGTTGTGCAAAAGATTTGAGTCGTTCGGCCATAAGTGTTGTCGGATAACGATTCGTGATGCGAGCAAACACCCAATTTCCGCCGCGGTGGCGCTCAATGACGATATAGCCATCTTGCACATTAATAGCTTTCATCTCGTCAGCCCTCAACCGCCTGTCGCCCGTAAACTTCCGCGTCTGGACATAGTCCTGCCCTACCTTCAGATATGGCCGGCGAATGAGCATAACAACGGCAAGCAAAATATAGCAGCCAATCGTCACCCAGTACAGATTGCTTTGCGAAGCTTGCGCAGTTCCGTCCAGCAAGGCATAGGCCGCGACGATGAGCAGAAGCAAAATCGGCCCGATAAAGCTTCTGCCTTTATAAATATCTGAGCGCTCTGCATTTGGCACGACCGCTTGTATCCCTTGTTTTTTACGTTGTTTGTTCAGTTGGTTCATGTTGTTTCGAACCTTGCGTTCCCATGAGCGTGACACGAGTGGTGTCCTCCTTCAGATGCGTGCTACTTCAGACCCCGACTAAATTTGTGAATGAATCGATTCGGATACTCAGAAGGCAGCGCGCTTACTTCATCAAGCTTATTCCACGACTCAGCCGACATCTCCCAGCCAATCGCTCCCATGTTGTCTTCGAACTGTTCCAATGTACGCGCCCCGAATATGGGAGAAATGATGCCTTCGCGTTGTATCAGCCAACGCAATGCCACTTGTGCTGTCGTGCGCTCCAATTCCTTGGCTGTTTGTCGCACAGCATCACGAATGGCCAAATTGCGTTCTGTTCCGCGAACAGCCCAAGAGCTCTCTCCGCCGTTCGGATTAGCCAATCGACCTTCCGTCGGCAGCTCATAACCATAACGATCGGTCAAGAAGCCCCCGCCGATTGGTGCCCATGGAATGACGCCGACATTTTCTTCAACACAAAGCTCAAGCAGCTCACGGTCCATCTCGCGGCTGACTAAGCTGTATTGCTGTTGTATTGCGACAAAGCGGACATAACGCTTCGCTTCACTTACCGCCAGCGACTTCATCAGATGCCATGCAAAAAAATTCGAGCAGCCGATATAACGGACCTTGCCGGACGTAACAAGATCATCGAGCGCTCGCAGCGTCTCTTCAATAGGCGTTGCTTTGTCCCATGTATGTACTTGATACAGGTCTATATAATCTGTACCGAGGCGCTTAAGGCTTGCTTCAACGCCATCCAGTATATGCTTACGGGATAAGCCTGCACCGTTCACATGGGATGCAGTAGGGAATCGGACTTTCGTAGCAAGGATGACTTCGGATCGTTTCGCTTGAATCGCTTTACCAACGATCTCTTCCGATCGTCCGCTCACATAAACGTCTGCTGTATCCAGAAAATTGCCGCCCGCATCGAGAAACTGGTCAATCATTCGATTGGATTGCTGCTCATCCGTCGTATTGCCGAATGTCATCGTGCCTAAGCACAGTTCTGATACAGCTAGTCCGCTTTGTCCGAGTAATCGATATTGCATAAATTCCCCTCCTCAAGGTATCCATGATCTCTCATCATCATACCTTATTTAGCCAATCCCGTTAAGCATAATATTCAGATCGGATTAATGTTTAATTGGAGGCGCGCCATCGTCGCCTTCGCCTTCCCATTTAATGCTGTCCAGCTGGTTTTTAAAGTTTCCTTTGAATACTTCCAAATATTTGCGGCGAAGCTGTGCGCGTTCTTCTGTCTCCGCTTCCGTCAAACCAACCGTTTTATGTTTACGAGACAATTCGTTAATCCTCGCAATTAGCTCTTCCATCTCCGTATTCTCCTCTCTATATACACCTCATGCGATATCCCTTCCTACTTTGACATTATCAACATTAGGTTGTCAAGGAGGACGAGACGAGAAAGAGGCCATCCCCCTCTACGGGACAGCCTCTTCTCACACTTCAATATATGCAATCATAATCAATTCGGAATGATGAGCATTTGCCCTGACTGCAGCTGTTCCGAATCCAAGCCGTTCCTAACCTTAATCTCATATACCATTTCACGAATGTCGCCATCATGTCCAGTCGCTGCAGAGGCGATCTGCCACAGCGTATCGCCAGGAGCTACGTAAACGACAGATTCGCCCTCCATTGGCGCAACAGGCTGTTCGCTTGACGCTTCCGTCATAACAAGAAGCGCGCCACAGAACAGAATAATAGCAAAGGCTAGTGCAAATCCCCATTTCAAAATGGACATCCAAGTCCCTTTCTGATCAACGGTACGCTCCTGAACCCGGCTCGACCTATTATAAGAAGTTGAAGAAATTCCGCTACTAATGTACATTTATCAGCACCCCAAACGTTTGTTCTTGTATGACCATAATATACCACGAACATCTGTTTGGGTCAAGCGTAATTCGGAACGTTTGTTCCTATTAATTTACGAACGAGTGTGCCCTCGAACTTATGTTTGTACGAACTCCGGTTCTGTGCTATAATTTGCTATAATCTTATCTTTGGAGTGATGATGGTGTCGAAGCTTTCCAACCGCCAACAGGCGATTCTTGAATTTATCAAGAACGAAGTTCGGGATAAAGGATATCCGCCTTCCGTACGCGAGATCGGTGAAGCGGTCGGACTAGCCTCCAGCTCTACTGTACACGGTCACTTAGACCGGCTGGAGAAGAAAGGCTTTATTCGTCGAGATCCTACGAAACCAAGAGCAATTGAAATATTAGACGACGATGCGGATACGGATTCCTCGTTCGCAATGTCATTTGCTAAAGTGCCGATTGTCGGCAAAGTAACAGCAGGCGTGCCGATCACTGCCACCGAGAATATTGAAGACTTCTTCCCGCTTCCTTCCCATATGGTTGGCGATCATGACGTATTCATCCTTAGCGTCATGGGTGAAAGTATGATTGAAGCAGGCATCCATGACGGCGACTATGTCATCGTTCGTCAACAACCAACGGCTTCGAACGGAGATATCGTCGTAGCGATGACCGAGGAAGACGAAGCAACCGTCAAAACCTTCTATAAAGAAAAGGACCATGTTCGTTTACAGCCTCAGAACCCAACAATGGAACCGATTCTTCTTAAGAACGTGACCATTCTAGGAAAAGTGATTGGATTATTCCGCGACATTCACTGATCCTCGTCATCTAATAGCTTAAACGACTTGCAGCCCCAGATCGGCAATGTGCCGATCTGGGGCTATTTCATGAATCAGCAGCTGCAATTAGTTCCCAACGAAACAACCCCCTCGACGTCTAGTCGAGGGGGTTGCCATCTTACATTTTAGTACAGCGTCAAATATTGATCGCGTTCCCATTGGTGAACTTGCGTGCGATACATATCCCACTCAATTTCTTTCAGTTCATAGAAGTGAGCCAGCGCATGCTCGCCGAGTGCATCGCATACAACGTCGCTGCGCAGCATTTCTTGCAGTGCTTCTGCAAGGTCGACTGGCAAGCTAGGAATGCCTTCCTCAACGCGCTCTTCTTCACTCATGATGTAGATGTTGCGGTCAACCGGAGCCGGCAGCGTCATTTTGTTTTTGATGCCATCCAAACCTGCCTTCAACATCACAGCGAGTGCAAGGTATGGGTTCGCTGCTGGATCCGGATTCCGAGCTTCAATGCGTGTGCTTAGGCCACGGGAAGCTGGAATACGAATCATTGGGCTGCGGTTGCTCGCCGACCATGCAACGTAGCACGGTGCTTCATAACCCGGAACAAGACGCTTGTACGAATTGACCGTAGGGTTTGTAATCGCAGCGAACGCACGTGCATGACGCAGGATGCCTGCCATATAATAACGAGCTGTTTGGCTCAAGCCGAGCTTATCACTCTCGTCATAGAACGCGTTCACGTCGCCTTGGAACAACGATTGGTGACAGTGCATGCCGGAACCGTTTACGCCGAACAAAGGCTTAGGCATGAACGATGCATGAAGGCCATGCTGTCTAGCAACGGTTTTCACGACGAGCTTAAACGTTTGAATTTGGTCAGCGGCTTTAATCGCATCCGCATATTTGAAGTCAATTTCATGCTGGCCAGGTGCAACCTCGTGGTGAGAAGCTTCGATTTCGAAGCCCATCTCTTCGAGCGTCAGAACGATTTCGCGACGGCAGTTCTCGCCAAGGTCCATCGGGGCAAGGTCAAAATATCCGCCTTGGTCATTCAACTCCGTTGTCGGATTGCCCTTCTCGTCCGTCTTGAACAAGAAAAATTCAGGCTCTGGACCAACGTTCATCGCTGTATAGCCCATTTCCTCCGCTTCTTGCAACGCGCGTTTCAAAATACCGCGCGGGTCGCCAGCGAACGGCGTGCCATCCGGCATATAGATATCGCAAATGAGACGTGCGACGCGATCTTCCGTTACCCATGGGAATACGACCCACGTGTCGAGATCAGGGTACAGGTACATATCGGATTCTTCAATCCGAACATAACCTTCGATCGACGATCCGTCGAACATCATTTTGTTATCGAGTGCTTTCTCCAGCTGGCTAACCGGGATTTCGACGTTCTTAATCGTGCCGAGCAGATCGGTGAACTGCAAACGGATAAATCTGACGTTCTCTTCTTTCGTAATACGCAGGATGTCCTCTTTTGTGTAGCTCACGAGATCATCTCCTTCAACGAATAATAATGGTTATAGGTAAGTCAGTGGTACGCATATGCAGTAGGCTTTTCCCAAAATGAGAGCGCTTTTAATGCTTGTTGTAGAATCGGGATAGCTGGCCTTGAATCATTGAAGCTTTGCCTGGACGCTTTTCCAGCAGCTGCTGCTTCAACAAACGATGTAGCTGAGCATCTGATAATTCGCGTCGTTTGACTTCTGATTGTTCGCTCATGACCGTCGCTTCTTCAGATTCCATGTTCAGTGGGTTCATAACTTGCTTGATACCGGCAATGTTGACGCCCTTCTCGATTAACGATTTGATCTCCAGCAGACGTTCTACGTCGTTAAACGAGAACAATCGCTGATTGCCCGCGGTACGAGCTGGCACGATCAACTCATGTTGCTCATAATAGCGAATTTGACGTGCGGTCAAGTCCGTGAGCTTCATGACGATCCCAATCGGGAACAGCGCCATATTTCTCCGTATTTCGTCACCCATTTTCGCATCAACCTTCCAGTAGCCGTGTTATGTTTTTATTGTAACGTTGCTAACATGACACGTCAAGTTGTGGAAGGGTTTATGTGCAATATTCCGCGCTCCGCCATCTGGCTTAACGCTGTGAGTATACCATATTTCACATGCGCATACGTGAGCCCGCCCTGCATATAAGCAATGTACGGTTCTCGTATCGGGGCATCGGCCGACAGCTCGAGGCTTCCCCCTTGAATGAACGTGCCAGCAGCCATAATAACGGGATGCTCATAGCCTGGCATATCCCATGGCTCGGGTACGACATGCGCATCGACAGCGGAAGATTTCTGGATACCCTGCACGAATGCGATCAGATGCTCCCTACTTCCGAATCGAATCGCTTGAATCAAGTCTGTTCGCGGCTCATGCCAAGCAGGTTTCGTTTCGAATCCGAGCATTTCAAACAGCGCAGCAGCCAACACAGACCCGCGCAATGCTTGTCCTACGATATGCGGCGCCAAATATAGCCCTTGGTACATGCCGCGCAATGTACCAAGCATCGCTCCGACTTCTCCCCCAATCCCTGGCGCTGTCAGACGATATGCAGCAGACTCAACAAGCGAGGCTTTGCCAGCAATATAACCGCCGGTCGCCGCAATGCCGCCGCCCGGGTTTTTGATAAGCGAACCTGCCATTAGATCCACGCCCACTTGCGTCGGTTCGGTTAGCTCTGTAAATTCGCCATAGCAGTTATCAACAAATACAATGACATCCGGTTTAATTGCCTTTAGCCGTTGGACCATCTCTTCAATCTGTGCGACCGTAAAGGACGAACGCCAATCATATCCCCGTGAGCGTTGAATGCCGACCACTTTGGTGCTGGCAGTCATGCGTTGTGCTACAGTATTCCAATCCACTGTTCCGTCCTGCAGCAGCTCTACCTCGCCATAGCCGATTCCCCAATCTTGCAAGGAGCCTGTTCCGTCCCCAGGTTTGCCGATTACTTTATGTAAGGTATCGTACGGTCTGCCCGTGACGTACAGAAGCTCATCGCCAGGCCGAAGCACGCCAAATAAAGCGGTTCCGATCGTATGCGTGCCCGAGACAAAATGCGGGCGTACGAGTGCAGCCTCCGCTCCGAAAACGTCTGCATATACGAGATCCAGCACTTCGCGTCCGCGATCGTTATAGCCGTAGCCCGTCGAACCATTAAAGTGAAAATCGCTTACCTTATGTTTCTGAAACGCTTGAATGACTTTCCATTGATTGCGCTCCGCCGTCTTGTCCAGCAGCGCAAAAGAAGCGGAAACGCGCCGTTCGGCCGCCTCCGCCCAACTCTCCAAGTTTGCCCACACGTTTGACTCTTGATGCATGATAACGCCAACTCTCCCTTATTCCGTAACCATATATGGTTCTAACGTTTTGATATGCTTTTCAAAATCGGCTTTATTTAGTTCAACCGTTAACAGCAGCTGCTCTTCCTCTACTTCTTGGGACTGTACCTCTCCCGTTCGATACACAAGCGCAATCAAATCTCCGCGATCCGCCGGCACGGCAAAGGTGCGCGTATCGCCTGTCAAATGATCCTGAATCGCCTGGCGAAGCCGGTCCAGATCAGAACGATCATATGCGCTGATGACCATCGAACCGCCGCCGTTAGGCAGCAGCTCCCGCTCCTCGGATGGACACAAATCTCTCTTGTTATAAACCGTAAGCGTCGGCTTCCCAGCAGCACCGAGCTGATCCAGCACTTCATCCACTACACGCATCTGATCCGCCCTCGTTGGCGAAGAGCTGTCCACGACATGCAGCACCAAATCCGCCTCACACACTTCTTCAAGCGTTGCACGAAAAGCAGCAACCAAATCATGCGGCAAGTTTTGAATAAACCCAACCGTATCGGTCAATACAATTTCTTTGCCGCTTGGCAGCTCCAGCAGACGGGAGGTTGGATCAAGTGTGGCAAATAACTGATTTTCTACGTACACTTCGGCATCGGTCATCTCGCGAAGCAGCGTCGATTTGCCAGCGTTCGTATAGCCAACCAATGCAACCTGCACGACGCCAGCCTTCTTACGGCGTTCGCGGTGAAGCTTGCGGTGGCGTACCACTTCTTCCAGCACACCCTTCAAATCCGATATTCGATCCCGGATATGGCGTCTGTCGGTTTCAAGCTTCGACTCACCCGGGCCACGCGTACCGATACCGCCACCCAACCGTGATAAGTTTTTGCCATGTCCAGACAACCGAGGCAGCAAGTAGCTCAACTGCGCCAATTCGACTTGGATAATCCCCTCTCGCGTCTTGGCACGCTGCGCGAAAATATCAAGAATAAGCTGCGTCCGATCGATAATTTTGAGATCCAGCGCCTCTTCCAGGTTACGCACCTGGGCGCCCGACAGCTCTTGATCAAATATCGCCGTAGTCGCTCCTAATTCCTCTGCAATAACGCGAAGCTCCTCGACCTTCCCTTTGCCAATAAACCATCGGCTATCTTTCGCTTCCTTGTTTTGCGTCATTGTAGCCAGTACTTCAACGCCAGCAGTTTCCGCGAGGTTTGCTAGCTCATCAAGCGAATGCTCGGGATTCATGCCGCCCCGTTTATCATCAGGCGTCACCAAACTAACCAGGATTGCACATTCAGCCAAGCCATGTTCTACATCGTGAGTAATGTTCCGCATCGTATGACGGTGCACTCCTTCCAAACCTGTTTACGCTTAAGTATATCCATTCTCGCGCCTGCCACCGCTGGTCGATTGCATTTCCAGCTTGACATCCTCTGGTCGGATTGCCATTAGCTCCTGCTTGCCGGGCGAGCTGTTCGCATACTGCGACAGCAATCGGACGGCTTGATGGCGAATCGACTTCTCGATCATATTACGTACATAGCGGGCGTTGCTGAACGAGAATACCGACATATGCTTTTCTTGCATCAGATGCTGGCGCATTTTGAATACGGTTTGCGGCAGCAAGGAATAATCCCGATCTCTGGCCATTAGTTCCGCAATTTGAATCAATTGATCGACCGTATAGTCCGGGAAATCAATCTGAATCGGAAAGCGAGACGGAAGCCCCGGGTTCGTCATGAGAAAATGCTCAATCTCCGCCGGATAGCCCGCTAAGATGAGCACGAATTGATTACGCATGTCTTCCATCGCTTTAACAAGCGTGTCGATCGCTTCCTTGCCGAAATCCTTCTCGCCGCCGCGCGCGAGGCTATACGCTTCATCGACGAACAGCACGCCTCCGACCGCTTTTCGCACGAGATCACGCGTTTTTTGCGCGGTATGGCCGATATATTCACCGACCAGATCAGCCCGCTCAACTTCGATAAGATGTCCTTTAGACAATACGCCCATCTTCTGAAGCAGCTTAGCAACGATCCGCGCAATCGTCGTTTTCCCCGTCCCAGGATTGCCTTTAAAAATCATGTGATACACATGAGCGCCGCCATTAAGCCCCGCTTCTGAGCGCATCTGGGCGATTTGCAGCATTGCATATATTTCATATACAAGCGATTTGACATTATCCAAGCCGACCATAACATCGAGTTCCTTCTGGATGTCGGCATAATGGTCCCCTGGAGGCAGCGGTTTGACGGCTGCAAGCGGCTCTTGATCAGCTATATGCGCAGCAGCGCCGCTCGAGCTCGAATCATGACTGCGAAGCACTACGTTGATTTGGCGGGATGGCCGAGTGCCGCTCTTCGCCCCAGACGCGATTTGGTCGTTCATTCGCTCGATCACCTGTCCCTTCGATCCCGTCGCTGCTAACAGCTGGCCTTGCATGGACATGCGCGGGCCTGCTATCGCTATATACAGCTTATTCCGGCATTCGGGCAAAAAGTATGGTTTTGATCGAGCACCTTGCTCTAATGATTAAAATACGCAATCTCCGGCACTTTCAATTTCCAGCCGAATCGCAGCGCAATCGCATCCGCTTTCCATTTGGTATACGCTAGCACTTCTCGCGATTGATTATATTTGATCTTCAGCACTTTGGACTTGAATGACGCCATAATAGGCTTATTGAATCCCACATACCGGGCTATTTCAGCTGCACGGGACGAGTGATAATCATGAGTGACGATGAGGACCTGCTTCATGCCGCCACGATCCGTTATTTGCTTGCTGAATAATAGATTCTCATAAGTGCTGGTCGCTTTATTCTCGATTAGCAATTTGTCATTCGGGATTCCACGCGCAGTCAAATAACGACGCATCCCTTCCGCTTCGGTTATCGTCGATCCGTTACCGTCTAAGCCGCCGGTTAGAATCAGCTTGTCCGCCTTGCCAAGCTTGTATAGACCAAACGCGTAATCCAGACGCTCCTTCAGCCCTGGGCTAGGCTTGTCGCTCCATAATGCTGCACCAAGCACGATTATTACATCCGCCTTAGGCAGCGAGCGCGGCAGGGGCCTCTTCACATCATTGATAAGCCAAAGTAAATAGCCGCACCAAAGGACGCCCAGTACGATCATCCAGGCGACGATTCGAAACAGCAAGAGCAGCGGCGAACGCTTTCGGCGTCGTCGAGCACCGCTGCCCATCTTTGATTTGTTCATCACAGCGCTCCTCATGATTCGCTAAGTTCTCCAGAACGCTCGGTTAAGCTTTTCCGATGCTTAAGGCTGAGCGTAAAGTAACGGAAGCGGCCATTGCGGATAGCAGATAACAGCCTTCCAGCTGTCTTGCGAGCCATTGCAGCATCCTTGCCCGTTACATCTCCTTGCCTGATTGCATCCTCCAGCTCGTCTTCATCGAGCAGGAATACTTCGCCGGTTGGCAAAACGACGATATCCAAATACAAATCGTCAAACCACGGGACCTGCTGGTCCGTCATCCCTTGCGTTTTACAAATATCGATGTACCATTGAACAACGCGCCCTTTGTCATCAAACATCGTCGTCACAACAAAATGCTCGCCGCGCGGAAAATGCTGCATCCACAAGTATCCGCGGTCTGCGAGGCAGTGCCGCCTTCCGTTATACTCTTTCCATAGCGGCTCCCGAAGCTCATGAATCCGATAAAAAGTGACGAGTCCTCGGAACTCGTCTCCGTCCATGGCAAGACACATATAGCTCTTACGCAAAATACGCCGCCAGTTAGCCCGGTCCGAAAATTTTCGTTTCATGCGGAACGTACCTTTCCGTTAAGATGCGAAAAAAGCCGCCAACCTTATGGCAAGCCCTTCCATTCCAACACGTCGCTTCCAACATTTTACCTTAAAAAAAGCTTACCACAATCTAGGTTCCATCACCAGCGTACGCTCAAAATAAACCAAGCTTTGTTGTCCATATGCAAAAGGAGGAGCGCATGAACGCCCCTCCCCTCACCTGTATGCCTATTATTTCTCTTTAATATCAATGCTGTCGATCGTAATTTTATCTTTCGGCTTGGAGTTTTCATAACCGTCTTCGATTACAGGCGACTTCGCGATTGCCGTTACCGTATCCATGCCTGCTGTCACTTGTCCAAATATGGTGTAGTTAGGCTGCAGATTCAAGTTTGCGCATTCCGGGCCTGTACAAATAAAGAACTGGCTTCCGCCCGAATCCGGCGATCCCGTATTGGCCATCGCTACAGTGCCTACATCATATTTGTGATCCGAACCGAGTTCATCGGGAATATTGTACCCTGGACCTCCGGATCCGCTACCGGTAGGATCACCGGTCTGGATCATGAAGCTTTCGATAATCCGATGGAAGATGACTCCGTCGTAAAACTTCTGCTTTGCCAAATAAATAAAATTGTTAACCGTAGTCGGCGCATCGCTCGCATACAGATCAATCGTAAAGTCGCCTTTGCTCGTATGAAACTCGGCGCTGTACGTCTTGTTCGGATCGATCTCCATCTCAGGCATCTTGTTCAGCTGCTTTACGCCCGCATTGGCATTCTTGCTGCCGCAGCCCGCTATGGCTAATGCCAACAGCAGAATCGACAGCAGCAGAACGCCCTTGTGTAAATGCTTGCCAGATAGCTTCTTCATTCGGTATACCTCGCCTCTCCAGTCATTCAGACTTGTATAATCAGCCGGAACCGGAACAGTCGAGCGCATTGCAGTTAAGGAGTTGTAACGACCGTATCCGGCACGAGCGGCGTAACAGCATCATCGTTGCTATTCGTCACTGGCGTATTGCCCCCGGATGTGCCGCCATTGCCTGCGTCAGTACCAGTACCCGCCGAACCTTCGTTTATTTCGCCGTTGGTTTCGCCCGCGGTTCCTCCTTGCTCGCTGTTAGTGCCGTTTCCTGCATTGTTACCATTGGTGCCTGAATTGCTGTTATTGCCATTGCTGCCTTGCCCATTGCCGCCACTGCTTCCGTTTCCTTGCCCATTGTTACCGTTGTTGTTGCCATTGTTATTTCCATTGCCGTTACCGTTGTTGCCGCCATTGTCCGGGTTCTGCGAACCGTCTGTATCTGTTCCACCGTTTTCTTCGCCCGGGTTCGGTTCGATTGGCGTAACAGGCAATTCAGGCTCCGTCGGTTCCAATTCTTCTGGCGGTACGACAAGGGCAACCGCTGCCGATGGCGTGCTCTCCGTGTCTGTAGTCGCATCATAAGCAGTCACATAATACTGGTACGACAACCCCGGCGATACGCCCATATCCTCAGCGGAAGTACCGGATGCTACATCCAGCAGGCGTGTAAAATCAGCTTCGCTTGCCTCTTTCCGATAAAGGCGATACACGATGTTCTCGCCCGCAACAGGCTGCCAGATCAATTTTGCCGTATGCGTGTTGGCATCATATTGCGCAGAAAAGCCGGATACTTGATTGAGCTCCTCTTTTGGCGGTTCAGGCTGTTCCTGCTCTACTTTGTGGAAGCTATCCCGAGGTACATCCTTCATCGCTTCGGACATGATTTTGCCGAATAAGGCTGCCGCTTGCCCACTGCTCTTCTTAAGCAAATGATCCTTATCCGTCTTATCGTAACCCATCCAGACGGCTGCTGTCCATTCAGGCGTATAGCCAACGAACCAAACATCGCGATTGGCGCTTGATTTGAGCCCTTTGACGCCATGCTGCGTCGTCCCTGTCTTGCCTGCAACCGGACGATCAAGCCGCGCTTTAGTTCCGGTGCCGCCCTGTTCCGTAACGCCTGACATAATTTCAGTGAGACCGGAAGCTGTCGACTCTTTAATGAGCTGCTTCGCCTTCGGAGCGCGATACGTGTAGACAGGATCATCATTTTTGTTGTCGATGCTCGTGACGGAATGCGGATCTACGCTCTTCCCTTCATTTGCAAAAACGCTATACGCGGTTGCCATTTGTTTCGGCGATACCCCATTGGTCAATCCGCCCAATGCAATGGCTAGATTGCGGTCCTGATCGCTCAGCTCGAACCCGAGCTTCTTCGCAAAATCGAGACCTTTGCTCACGCCAATCTGATTCAACAGCCATACAGCTGGCAGGTTGCGAGATTCCTTGATCGCTTGCTTCATGCTGACAGCGCCAATATATTTCACTTTATTGGAATCCGTCGGACAATAGTTGCCGAAGCACTGCTTATCGTCGCGCAACGTCGAACTTGGCGTAAACTCTCCTGATTCAAGCGCCGGACCATAAGAGGAGATCGGCTTGAAGGACGACCCTGGCTGCCTTGCTTTCGTGACGCGGTTCCACGTATTGTTCTCGTAATCCCGGCCGCCGGCGATCGCTTGGATCTCGCCATTGCGGTGATCCAGAATCATCATGGAGCCCTGTACTTTTATATCGTCAACGCTCGCTTCAAAGTTATCATCATCTGCAAATTCTTTTTCAACCACTTTCTGGGCTACCGGATTCAGCGTCGTATGAATTTTATATCCGCCGATCCGAAGCTCTTCCTCGCTGATTCCGCTCTTATCGACCGCTTCGTCGATAATATAATCTACGAATGCAGGATACAGCTGCGGGTTCGCCTGCTTGTTCATCATCGATGGCTTATAGTCCACTGCAGCCGCTTCGTCCTTCTCGGCCTGCGTAATATATCCTTGATCGAACATTAGCTTAAGCACAACGCCGCGGCGAGTTTTCGAAGCTTCCGGGTCATTAACCGGATTGTACCGGTTAGGCGCCTTCGGCATCCCTGCCAACGTCGCCATTTGCCAAATTTTCAAATCCTTCGGCTCGACCCCAAAATAATATTCAGAAGCCTGCTTAATGCCGTACATGCCTTTACCGAAATAAATACGGTTCAAATACATCTCAAGGATTTCGTCCTTGGTCTTATTGTTTTCAAGCGCAATCGCAATTGATGCTTCTGTCGCTTTGCGGAAGAATGTCTTGTCTGCTGACAAGAATATATTTTTCGCCAATTGCTGCGTAATCGTACTGCCGCCCTCAACCTTGCTTCTTGCGACGACGTCTTTTACAACCGCGCGGCCGATCGAGAAGAAATCGATACCCGAATGCTGATAAAACCGTTGGTCCTCCGTCGCAATAAACGCATTTTGCAGCGTCTTCGGAATATCGGTAAGGCTGATGTTCTCGCGCGCTTCATTCACGTTGTATAACGATGCAATCTCGTTATTATTCTTATCGTAAACATGCGACGCTTCGGGAAGAATCAGCTTTTCTTGATTTGCAGTCAGGATGCGCTCGCCGTTCAGAATAATAAATAAATAACCGATTATTCCGCATACGACAGCTAGTGCAGCTGTAAAGAACAAAATCAAAAACACTTTCTTCGATGATAGCCGCCGTTTTTTCCCTGGCTTCTTGGTTTTGCTTTGCCTACTTCGTGGTTGTTCCGTCATGGTGACGACTCCCTCCTATACAAATCTTTATCTATGCGTATCATTACCCGCAAATGAAAAGAACAACCCACTCTAAGAGCGGGTTGTTCATTCATGCCGCTATTCAGATAGACGAATTGGTCCGGATGAAGGTTTCATCTTGCGTGAACAGCTTCTATTAATGATCGTTGGAGTGATCCTGCATTAGTGAAACATTACGTTGTGGGGTAAACGTCGAGATCGCATGCTTGTAGACCATTTGTTGACGGCCTTCGCTATCGATGACGATCGTGAAATTATCGAACGCTTTGATGACGCCGCGAATCTGAAAGCCGTTCGTTAAATAGACCGTTACCGGGACGCTGTCCTTGCGCAGCTGGTTCAAAAACGTATCCTGAATGTTAATGGTTTTGTTCATTGGCCGTTACCCCCGTCTAAAAAAGATTGATTAGAAATATATTCAATTCGTACCCCGAACTTTCCTGCTATTATATCATGAACTGCCGTTATTTTGTTGTGAAAATTTTCATCCGACTCTACCCATACGATATCCTTCATATGACGGAACCACGACAGCTGGCGCTTGGCAAACCGCCTCGTATCGCGTTTCAGCAGTTCGACCGATTCCGACAGCGAGCATTCCCCTGCCAGATAAGGCAAAAACTCTTTATAGCCGAGGCCTTGCATCGAAACGGCGTCATGGGCGATGCCCGTTTCAATAATACGCGTTGCTTCAGCTTCAAGCCCCTGCTCCATCATCAAGTCGATACGAGCGTTAATGCGCTCATAAAGCTTTTGGCGATCCATATGCAACCCGATGATGCAAAGGTCATAAGGGGAGGTTTTGGTCTGACGCCCTAGCTGTTCGGACATTTTCTCGCCCGTCAGCCGAAAAATCTCCATCGCGCGAATAATTCGTCTGCGATCGTTCGGATGCAGCCGTTCAGCGGATACGGGATCGACCTCATCTAGCTTCGCATGGAGCGCTTCAGCGCCATAGTCGTCAGCGAATTGTTCAAGTTCGGCACGATAGGCAGGATCTGAGCCGCTCTCCGCAAACTCGAATCCATAACAGACCGACTCTACGTACAATCCTGTTCCGCCTACGATGAAAGGAAGCTTGCCGCGCGCCGTAATTTCCAAAATGAGCCGCTGGCATTCCGCCTGAAAATCAGCAGTGGAATACGGCTCGTCCGGCTCGCGAATGTCGATCAAATGATGGACGATCCCTTGCCGCTCATCGGGCATGATCTTTGCTGTTCCGATATCCATGCCGCGATACACCTGCATGGAGTCACCGGATATGATTTCGCAATTATAAGCCTTCGCGATATCAAGGCTTAATTGCGTTTTGCCAACCGCAGTAGGACCAATCAGCACAAGCAGCTTGGGCTTGCCCGCGCTTTTAACATCATGATTGTCCTGTTCGATGCGTGATGCGGCGGCGTTATTGTCCTGCGTCAACTCGAATCACTCCGTACGTAATTTTCGATGTTTTCTTTGTCTTGCAGCGCGTAAAGCCAAGCCGCTCGAACTCCGTGCAATCCTTCTGCTCCTTCAGCATGACGCATTTGCGTGCAACTCGTTTGGCTTGCTCCACAGCTTCACAAGATAAGGGATTGTAGTTCGCTAGAGCGCGAAGCGGACCAATCGCGCTCGATTCTTCGATCGCTTCTTGAAACATCGGATCAAAGTAGACGATATCTACGCTGTTATCCGGCAATGAAGACAAATATTCCGTGTGATTCGCGAGCTTCATCGCAATGCGCCGCATGGCCTCATTCGCTTCGGGAACGCCAGATTCGTAGCTCTGCAAACCTTCTCGAATGACGGTATACAGAACGGGCTCGCTCTCGAGCGCAGTGACAGAGCCCTGCGAGCCGACAGCAACCGAGAAAACAAGCGAATCCGCGCACATCCCCGCCGTACAATCCACAACGGAATCTCCTGGCTCGCAGCCGGACAGTTCAATTAAAGGGTCCGGCTCTCCGCGCAGCAATCGCTTTACGCGCACGAATGCCATGCTCGGATGGTAGTAAAGCGGCTGTTCGGACGTTGCCCCTTCGTAGAAACGAACCTCATTCTCCAATACGACTAACAGACGGCTTTCCTTGTTATCATCGATTAGCTGGCTCAACGTACGCCCCCGGCGAAGCAAAAACCGACCCGACAGCTCCTCTGCCAGCGCCCTCGCCTTCGCCAAAGACGTCTCTGATGGCTTGGCAGCCGTCGTAACGATCATGACATCACCCGTTTGAACATTTTTTCCAATTGGTAGGACGAAATATGCACGACGATCGGCCGTCCGTGCGGACAGGTGTAAGGCTGCCCGCATGCGCCAAGCCGATCCAGCAAAGCTTCGCCTTCTTCTCGCGTTAGACGCTGATTAGCTTTAATGGACGCTTTGCAAGAGCACATGATCGCCGTTTTTTCACGCAGCTTCTGGATATCGACGTTTCGCTTCTCTTGCAGCACCCATTCAATCATCTCTTCGATGATCGATTGCTCATCACCGGCTGGAAGCCATTCGGGATGCGCGCGCACGAGGAACGTGTTCGCGCCGAACGATTCGAGCTCCAAGCCGACCTCTGCGAGTAACTCGAGTTTATCATGAAGCTGTGCCGCTTCTCCAGCGGTCAGCTCCAGCGTAATAGGCACGAGCAGCTGCTGCGAGGCTTGCTGCGGCCTGCCAAACTTTTCTACGTAATATTCATAATGAATCCGTTCATGGGCAGCATGCTGATCGATCATATACAGCCCATCCTCGCTCTGCGCAATCAGGTAAGTCCCATGCAGCTGCCCAATCCATGAAAGCTCTGGAAACGGCGGCGTCTCCGGGTCACGCTCAACAGCAATCCTTGGCGGCAGCCCCGTTGATGCTCGCTGCTCCGATGCTGGCTGCGCCTGTTGTTCGGCTGGCGCTGGCGCATAAAAATCCGCGTCATCCATAGATGGTTCGCGCACAGCGTTCACTCGCTCATCAGCAGCTGGCGGTATGGCATAAAGCCGCTCTGTTGCATCCGGAGGAATACTCTCTCGCACGACATTCCTGCCTGGCACGCCAGTCGGCCAAGCCGAAGCATAGCTGCCTGATCCTGTACGCGGAGCAGCGCCAACGCTCGAACTGCTGCCGCTTGAGGCTGCCTTGCTTTGGGCTCCAAATCCGGCAAAGCTGCTTGCTGTTTCCCCTCCTCGAGCGGATGCAGGAAAGCTCGGCTCCGGGCGATGGAATGCAATTCGCTCCTGCACATACACAGGCTTCGAGCGCTCCTGGTCACCGCTTGCCGCCGGTTCCGGTATATATCGGTCGCGTCCCAACGTCTTTTTCACCGATTGCTCGATCAGTTCTCGGAGCTCCGTCTCTTTGCTGAACCGGACTTCCATCTTGGATGGATGAACATTCACGTCCAGCAAGGAGGGATGCATCGCAATCTCAAGCGTTACGAGCGGGAAGCGGTTAATCGGGAGCAAGGTATGATACCCCTGCAGCAGCGCTTGATTGACCAAAAAGCTGCGAATATATCGACCGTTCACGATAACCGTTATTGCATTGCGATTCGCGCGGGTCAGCTCAGGCTTCGAGACATATCCGGTCAAAACGTAATCCGGCGTTTCGCCCTCGACCGGCAGCATTGCCTTAGCCGTACTAGTGCCATATACAGCGGCAATTACCTGCAAGCGATCGCCTGTACCAGGCGTCCGCAGCAATTCGTTGCCGTTATGCTTCAACGAGAATGCAATGCCCGGATGCGCGAGCGCGATCCGATTCACATAATCGCTTATATGGCCAAGCTCCGTCTGAATCGACTTCATATACTTTAAACGCGCGGGCGTGTTGTAAAACAGGTCCCTAACGCTCATTTCCGTGCCTTGAGGAGCGCTGACTGGTCCTGATTGCTGGACGGTGCCGCCCTCAATGACCAACTGCTTGCCAAGTCCATCCTTCGTCGGGGAAGAAATGCATGTCACGCGCGATACAGCCGCAATACTCGGCAGCGCTTCGCCGCGAAAACCGAGGCTGGCTATGCGAAATAAATCCGCGCTGGACAGCAGCTTGCTCGTCGCATGCCGCTGGAATGCCGTTTCGATCTCGTCAGGCTCGATGCCTGCGCCGTTGTCGATGACTCGGATTAAGTTCAGCCCGCCTTCCTCAATCGTGAGGTCAATCGTCGTCGCCCCTGCATCCACTGCATTTTCGACTAGCTCCTTAACGACTGAAGCGGGACGCTCGACAACTTCGCCGGCTGCAATTTGGTTAGCCAGCTGTTCATCCAACACACGTATGTTTCCCATTACCGGACTCCTCCTCGCCCTGCCTACGGTTCAATCAAATGCGCTATCCGTTTTCCCTATACGTCAGTAAGCTTCATCTTCATCTCATTCAGCCATTGCAGCGCCTGCATCGGCGTCATATTCAACACGTCGAGCTTACGCAATCGCTCAGAGACAAGTTCAGCCTTCGGCGAAAGCTTCCGCTTTTGCGATTCCTGCTGCTCGACAAGCGCAGCCTTCACTGCAGGCGGTTCATCGCCGAATATCGAAAGCTGCACGATTGGGCCGTTGATCGGCTGTGCGACATCAGCCTCGACAGCTTTAGCGGATGAAATGCCCCCATCTTCTGCTGCTGGCGAACCGTCGTAAGCTGCGGCTGTTTCCTGCAGCGCAGCTTGTCCTGCCTGCGTTTCTGCACTTGCATCTTCCTCCAGCAACGAATAGGCTCTGCCAATGATGGAATCCGGCAGACCTGCAAGCCTTGCGCAATAGACGCCGTAGCTCGAGCTTGCTGCCCCAGGCACCAATTTCCGCAGGAACGTTACATTATCGCCGTCCTCGCGGACAGCCATGCATGCATTGGACAAGGAAGAGAGCGACTGCTCCAAATGCGATAATTCGTGAAAATGGGTGGAAACGAGCGCTTTGCAGCCGATTTCATCATGGACATATTCGATAACAGCTTGCGCGATTGCCATCCCTTCGTTCGTCGAGGTTCCCCGTCCCAGTTCATCAATGATGACCAGGCTTCGGTTGGACGCTTTCTCCGTCATGACTTGAATATCTTTCATCTCAACCATGAACGTGCTTTGCCCGCCGACAAGATCGTCCGCCGCGCCAATTCGGGTGAAAATCCGGTCTACAAGCGGCAGCGTTGCCGACTTCGCCGGTACGAAGCTGCCGATTTGCGCCATGACGCATAGTAAGGCAGCTTGTCTCATGTACGTGCTCTTCCCTGCCATGTTAGGTCCCGTAATGAGCAGCATGGATTGGCTTTCTTTCGAAAGCTCCGTCCCGTTGGCCATGTACGGAGCGCCGTCCATCACCGCTTCGACGACAGGGTGACGGCCATCCTCAACGAGCATATCGAACCCATCGGTTACTGTCGGACGAACAAACCGTCTCTCAGCGCTAATGGTTGCCAGCGATTGCAGCGCATCGAGCGAAGCAATCCGTTCCGCCAGCTTTTGCAGACGGCTCAGTTGGCCCGCAATCCGGTCACGAAGCTGAACAAACTGCTCGTACTCCAAATCAACCATCTTCTCTTCCGCTTCGAGAATGAGACGTTCCTTCTCCTTCAGCTCCGGCGTTACATAACGTTCGGCATTGGCAAGCGTCTGTTTACGCTCGTACCGGCCTTCAGGCAATCCGGCGATGTTCGCTTTGGACACTTCAAGATAGTAGCCAAACACCTTGTTGTATCCGATCTTCAGCGATTTGATGCCGGTCGCTTCGCGCTCCGACCGCTCGAGCTCTGCAAGCCAGCGTTTGCCATCTGTGCTCGCCTCGCGCAGCCGGTCCAAATAATCGTCCGTTCCAGACCGGATAAGACCGCCCTCGCGTACGGAAACAGGCGGTTCGTCGACGATTACGCGCTCAATCGCATCTGCGAGATCTGTACAATCATCGATTGCTTCAAATAAAGCTTGCAGCGTCCGATCGCCAGAGTCGGCGCATAACGCGACGAGTGCCGGCACGCGGCGAAGCGAAGACTTCAGCGCGTTCAAATCCCGGCCGTTCGCGCTGCCGAAGGCGACGCGGCCTACAAGCCGCTCCAGATCATAAATCTCGCCTAACTCTCGCCGCACATCGTCCCGAAGGATCAAATCGCGGAACAAGGCTTCGACCGCGGAGAGCCGCTCCTCAATCGCTGCAACGCTGAGCAAGGGCTTGTCGATCCAGCGTCGCAGCAGCCTTGCGCCCATTGAGGTTTGCGTGCGGTCAAGCAGCCATAGGAGCGAGCCCTTCTTGCTCCGGTCGCGAACCGTTTCCGTCAGCTCAAGGTTGCGGCGCGTGAACGGGTCCAAAATCATATATTGATTCGGCTCATATCGGCGAATCGTCCGCACATGGCCGAACGATCGTTTTTGCGTATCGGCAAGATAGCCGGTAAGCGTCGCGATAACAAGCAGCCGCTCTTGATCAAGCCCTTGCAGCGGCTGCTCGCCAAACTGCTCGACTACGCCAGCAAGCGCCATCGGCTCGCGCGGCGTCAATAGAACCGGGCGCGGCCAGCTTGAAGAATAAGCTTTCAACTGCTCCAGCAGCGCTTCATTGCCAACAATCTCCGCTGGATGATACACATTAATTTCATCGAGCACAGCCTCTACGCCGCCCATCGCGAACGATGTCACATAAAGCTCGCCTGTCGACAGGTCGCAGGCAGCAAAGCCGATGCGTCCTTCTTGCTCTGCAACGCCTACAATGAAGTTGTTAGCTTTGTCAGCGAGCGACTTGGACTCCATTACCGTACCTGGCGTCACGACGCGTACGATTTCGCGGCGCACGACGCCTTTGGCAGCTGAAGGGTCCTCCACTTGCTCGCAGATCGCGACCTTGTAGCCTTTTTCAATCAGACGGGCGATATAGTTCTCAGCAGAATGGTACGGGACGCCGCACATCGGAATCCGTTCCGCTCCGCCGGCTTCCCGCCCGGTTAACGTAATTTCAAGCTCGCGCGATGCGAGCACGGCATCTTCAAAAAACATTTCATAAAAATCGCCGAGACGGAACAGAAGGAACGCATCCTTCGCTTGCTCCTTGATGGACAAATATTGCTGCATCATCGGGGTATAAGTCGGTGCCATGAAGCCCCTCCGTACGAATGAATGAATTTAAACACTATCCTTCATTATAGCACGAAGTAGGAAGGGTCGCATGGCTTGTTGTGAACAGCAGCTATGCCAAGCAACCGAGTCAGTTGGGCGAGCCGACTCGCCATTGGTGCCGGATATCCGCATCCTCGTTCCAAATTGCGCCTCGACGCGCAGCATGCAATAACGGCTCGATCCAGCGCTCATACGTGCCGAATGACGAGCTCGCAGCCAGATCAGCCGCAATCTGGTCTAGCCCGCGGGCAAGGCTTGAACGATCCCCCGCATAAAAGGCGGCTTCGGCTTCTTCATCAAGCACCGGCCGATAAGGCAGCCGCCATGTTTCATGCGCGCACAGCAGCAGCAAGGCGAATGACGCTTTCGCAGCCGCGGGGGATGCGAGCCAACTGGGAAGCGTCCGATATTCGAATCCGCCATGCGGTTGCTGGCGAAAGTCGCCTAATTGGCCATAGCGCGGCCGCCTTGCACGCCCGCGTTCAGGCTCCACCATTGCCATGGGCAGCGCCAGATAATAGTCCAGTTGGCGCAAGAGTCGGCTGGTGAGCGGCACTCCGCTCAAATGGACATGGCCGCCGAGCGCAACGCCAGGCACTGGCATAGCGCCGGCAGCCCATCGAAGCGACCTATCCTTTACTCTCGCGTCAGCTCTCGCCAACTGGCGGCGAATCGAATGGGCCAGCCCGTCTGGCGATGGCGACGGATCTGGCCGCAGTTCGCCGATCGGATACATCAGCCGATTGCGGACCAACAGCGCGTCGGCGCCTGCGCCGCCTGTACGACCCAAGTAGCGGTCAGCCGAAACGATTCGCCCATTCGCGCGCAGCAGAACAAATTCTGGATCTGCGCCGATGAGCAGCTCTCGTGCATGGTCCCGCATCGCAGCATACCCCGCATCAAACGAACGAATAGCAGCCTGCCATTGTCCCGCCAGCACACCATCTCTTCGGCTCGGCTGGCTAATCGCCAGCGCAGCGGTTCGTCCTTCGCCGCTCAGCGCGATGAAAACATCCGCTATATCCAGACCTGCAGCGTACACCGCTCGCACTGCCGTGCGCGCAACCCGGCGCAGCATAGGGTCAGCGGCAAGCAGCTCCTTGATTGGCGAAGCCACTAGTGGCTGTTGGGTGCTGAGCTCGTACGTTCCGCTGCGCTGCATAGCAATCGCTTCGAGATGAAATACCGATACGCGGTATATGCGCCACCCAAGCGCAAGTGCAGCTTGCATCCGCTCTTCGCGCGACATCTCGCGAGCTACTCCATCGACGGAGCCCACCCGCTCGCCAGCTCGATCCGACGGTGGCTCCCACAATAGGCCAGCTCTTCGCCATCGCCGCAGGATGCCGCTCCGTTCCGGCAGCGCGGCTCCACCCGCTCCTAAAGCGTACAGTCTCCATACGCTGCTTGGATGAATCGCATCCTCGGCTGCGGTTGCACCTCCGCCAAGCACAATAATCGCATCCTGCTGCGCATGGAAAGAAGCGGCATTCGCATCGCGACTGCCGCTTCCTTGTACACCTGACTTATCGCCGTAATCCTCTGCTCGAACCAAGGAGCTGCTCCCTGCTCGTTCGTCTTGTATCCAGACATGCGCTGACATCGTGACGCCTTCATGCATGCGGCAACCCTCCCTCGCGCTTCCCATGCCAGAAAGCCCAAAAAACAAAAAGAGGGCTGGCGCCCTCGTATTCGCCGCATGCGGCGCATATCCTATTGTAAACCGCCCCCTGAAGGCGGCTTACGGCTTACACCTCGTCGTCGAGCAGATCCGGGTCCAGATCCTCGTAGTCTCCGTCGTCGCCGAGTCCATACTCGATATCCTTGCCCTCGAGATCATCCACACCGCCAGGAACGCAAGCGACGAACACTTTCGTCTCGGCGACCATCTCTACGGCAAATTCCCGCTCCACCCGAATGACAACGCTCGAACCGCTCGACGAGATGTTAGCCTCGATGCAGTTCGGTTCTTGCGTTGCATCAGCCGACACTTCTTCAGTCGTCGCCCGATGCTTCGGGTCTACATACGAAAGCGGTATGTTCTCCACATAGGATACCGTTTCTTTCGCCACCTCGGTTTGCGAGTTTTTGCTGTAAGAATACCAGATGTTAATATCGTAAGTACCAATGACCTCGATGCCGTCGCCCGAACGAACCGCTTCATACTGGTGGTTGATAATCCACGCGCCGAGGATGCTCGTGGGATTATGAGGCGGTGTTACGGTATGGGTCACTGTGGAAAACTTACGACCTTTGCCGCAGACAGCTTTCGTGATAATCTCTCTGTACTGAAGCTGTTTATCTGCAAATGCCATCGATTATAACCTCCTCCATACAATCATTCATTTAAAGTGTATGCAGGACATTCGTCTAGGGTGACTGAATCTTTGTAACGCCTCAACGAATTTTCTTCCCTATCTATTGTATGGCCTTAGAATCGCGAACATGACTCTTCTTTCGTTTGCTTCTTTTTGCCGTAGCGAGATACCGTTCAAGCTCTCTGCACAGCTGAAACAGCGAAGCGCGCACCTCGAACTCCTTGCGAGTCTGAGGAAGATCCATCGACCGGAACTCGTTTTCCAGCGCCGTCAGCCGTTCTTCCACTTTTCCTTCATAAACATCCGATTTCACGTCATCCATCAGCGATTCCAGCAGCTCCGCGATTTGCTCGCCCTGAGGCACGCTCTCATAGACGAATGCAAGCAGGACAAGCATTTGCTGAATGGAATCCAATTGATACTTCCGCATGAGAAAATACACTTCCCAATACCGTTCGCCTCGACCGAACCGATTTTCCCGGCTAACCGCCGCTCGAATTATGCCATGGTCAATCGCCTTATGCGCCTCCAGCAGCTCGTTGCCATCCCATACATGAGCCGGATCGCGAAGCGTATGTGCCATCTGCCGGAAAATTTCGCCGAACAGCCGCTCCGTTTCCGATCGCATCGCAGCCAAACGCTTCTCCTCCGTCGGCATATAGATGAGGTTTATGATCGTCGCCCAGCCTAAGCCAGCCAGCAACAGCATAATTTCATTCCGGATAAGCGCTGTTGTCACTTCGCCATGATCGAAGATATGAAAGACGATGACGGAGGACGTGACGATCCCGTCCTTCAGTTGGAATCGCGCAAGCAGCGGGAACGTCACGAGAATGAACAACGAGACGGCCCAAATATGGAACCCTAATGTCACAAATAGAATCGATGCAAGGAATAGTCCGAGCACGGCTGCGACGAAACGCACGAGGGAGCTTTTCAGCCCCTTCATTCGCGTGACCTCAACGCCGAGAATCGCCAAAATGCCCGCCGATAACGGCGGGCTCAGATCGAAATAAGCAGCAGTATAAATCGCCGCTAAAGCGGCTAACGCAGTTTTTATAACGCGAATTCCCATCACAGCATCCCTCATCCGCACAACCAAATTTGTTCTTTTATCCTACCGCTCGCGCCGTCTGCCAGTCAACCTATGCTCCAGTATCGACACAAGCTGATACATGATCGTCGCCACGATCGCGATAACGAATAAGCTGGCCAGCACGAGCGTGAAGTTGAACACTTGGAAGCCGTAAATAATGAGGTACCCGAGTCCGAGCTTTGCCACTAGAAATTCGCCGACGATCACGCCGACCCAGGATAAGCCGACATTCACCTTCAACGTCGATATGATAACGGGGAACGAGGCAGGTACGATGACGTACCAGAACGTTCGCAGCCGGGAAGCGCCGAACAGCCGGACAACCTTGATATACCCTTCTTCCACTTCGCGAAACTGATTGTATATGTTAAGGGTAGTGATGATGACCGTCACGGACAATGTTGTCACAACGATGGACAGGAAGCCCGGTCCGAGCACGACGATGAAGATTGGCCCGAGGGCAACCTTCGGCATGCTGTTCAACACGACCAAGTAAGGGTCCAATACGCGCGATACAAAAGGAAACAGCCAAAGCAATGCCGCGATCAGCGTGCCCAGCGCCGTGCCGAGAATAAAACCGCCAATCGTCTCTCCGACCGTCATCCCGACATGCGACCATATCGTGCCATCGCGCACCATATCACCGAGCAGATTCATAATGCGTGACGGGAAGCTGAACAGAAGCGGGTCGATCCATTTGTTCCGGCCCGCAGCTTCCCACAGTCCAATAAACAGGATCAACAGCACAGTCCGCACAACGAATACGGCCGTCGTACGGCGGCGCGTTCGCTTCTGATGCTCCGTATATAACGGCTTGATCCAGTCACTGGAGGCACTCGTATGGACGGATCGCTGTTCGTTCGAATCGTCAAGCATGCTGTCCACCCCTTTCCTCCAGCTCGCTCGTCAGCTGCTCTTCATGATCAAGCTCCGACCACAGCCGTTCGAATACCGCTTGAAAATCCGCATGGCGACGCGTCTCCATTGGCGGGATCGATCGCAATTGCTCCGGCGATTCGACCGTTAGCCGGATATGACCAGGATTCCGTCCGAGAACGATCACCCTGTCGCTCATGGCCGCGGCTTCAGCCAAATCATGCGTTACAAGGATGGCCGTCTGGCCGCGCCTTCGAATCGTTTGCCACACAAGATCCTCGAGCTGCAGCTTGATATGCATATCCAGTGCGGAAAAAGGTTCATCCAGCAGCATCATCTCCGGCTCTGTTGCCAGCGTCCGGGCAAGCGCGACTCGCTGGCGCATGCCGCCGGACAGCTCATGCGGGTAACGATCCTCTGTGCCGCCAAGCTCCAGCTCTTCCAGCAGACCATGCACGCGAGCCGCTCCCTCCTTGGTCAGCCTGCCGCTGATCTTCAGGCCGAGCTCGGCATTCTCCCGGATCGTGCGCCACGGGAACAAATAATCCTGCTGAAGCATATAGCCAACTGCCGTTGAAGGTTCGCTGACTGGCTTCCCGTCGATGAGCACGCTGCCGCGAGCAGGTTTCAGCAATCCTGCAATGAGATGCAGCAGCGTCGTTTTGCCGCAGCCGCTCGGCCCAACGAAGCTGACGAATTCGCCTGCTCGAATCGTCAGGTCGATGGAATCAACCGCGAGCGATGCGCCGTGGTCATTGACATATACATGCGATACGTTCCGCAGCTGCAGCTTCTCTAGCTCCGGCATTGCTCGCCCTCTCCTTTATCGATCGCAAATCGCAATTATTTAGAAGCTTCGATTGCCGCTTGCGCATATGTGGTATCGACCAATTTCTCGTAAGGAACGCGTTCTTTCAATTCGCCGGCCGTCGTCATGACGTCGAGCAGGTTGTTCCACTCCGCCTCGTCAACGATCGGATCGGATGCATACGAGCCTTGTTTTTTGTAGCGATCAATCGCGCTTACCGCGATGGCGCGGTCTGTATTTTGGAAATAAGGGAGCACAACATCAGCGATTTCCTCAGCTGAATGCTCCGCCACCCACCGCTGTGCTTGATGGATCGCGTTCGTGAACGACTGCACTGTATCTTTATGCTTGCTGATGAAGCTTTGCTTCGCCATGAATACCGTATAAGGCAGATGCCCGCTCTCTACCCCGAACGAAGCGACAACGTGGCCCTTGCCTTCCTTCTCGATGATCGACGCTTGCGGCTCGAACAGCTGCACGTATGCGCCTGTGCCGGACAAGAATGCTGCTGGAATATTGGCAAAATCAATGTTTTGAATCAGATTCAAATCCTTCTTCGGATCAATGCCATGCTTCTTCAGCGTGAATTCGCCTGCCATCTGCGGCATTCCGCCCTTACGCTGCCCGAGAAAATCTACGCCCTTCAGCGAAGACCAATCGAACGCGTCCACGGGCTTGCGCGCTACGAGGAACGTGCCATCCGTCTGCGTCAGCTGCGCAAAGTTTATGACCGGGTCATCCGCGCCTTGCTGCGCCACGTATATCGACGTTTCCGATCCTACCAGCGCAACGTCAATCGTATTCGAGAGCAGCGCCGTCATTGTTTTATCGCCGCCCGGCGTCGTCGTCAGCTCGACATCGAGCCCTTCTGCTTCAAAATAGCCTTTGGCAACCGCTACGTACTCCGGCGCATAAAACAGCGACCGTGTAACCTCGCCAATCGTTACTTTCGTTTTGCCGTCCCCTGATTTGCCGCATGAAGCCAGCAGCGATGCAATCATTACGATTGCCAGCGCCGCTGCGATCCAGCCCTTGCGCGCATTCCTTGTCATCGAGATCCCTCCATTATCCGTGCATTCGTTATTACGCTAACGAACCGGTATGCCTGTAGTTGAGTACTACAGCGTATGCATGGGCGGATGCGGAGGTGCATGCGAACTGAATGGTATAGGCCGAACTGCTGCGACACCAAACAAGGGATCTCCCACAAGCCGTTCCGGCTGGGGGCACCCCTGTTTTAACGCCTCAGCGAGCGGTTCGCGTTACGGTTGCAATTGCGGTTGCGTGCGAACTACGGTGTACATCCTATTGAAGGTGGAGTGGGTGGGCGTGCAGCAGCCTGCTCATTGCAGTTCGTACAACGGAACCAACGGTAGCACGGAAGTAAGGAGGCATCATTGCATTCTGGGCAACGGGAAAGCAGACTTTCCGGGCTTTAAGCACATCACGGCTCTTCTGGAATTTATCTCGTTGCATGAACTGCAATGGAAACCTTCGGGACGGGCCACTCCTGCCCTTCCCGTTGTACTAAATGCAACGACATGGCGGTGGCGGGCTGAGAGCAAAGCTCTGTCTCGCTAAGGCCGCATCATGTAGGACATCTACCATATGAGCAAATGAAAAAAGGCTGTCCCGAATGCCGATTCACAACGGCTTTCGGGACAGCCCCTACTTGGGCTTACAATTTATAAATATCTTTATATTTCCGTTCCAGATACGTCACTAGATGCGATGGATCCAGCGGTTTGCCCGTTGCGCCCACGATAATCTCGGACGGCGTCCGCGCCTTGCCCCACTTGTACACGCGCTCGGTCAGCCATTGCTTAATGGGCAGCAAATCGCCGCTTCCGACCAACTGCCAGAAGCTTGGCAGCTCGCGCTCCAGCGTATCCGCGATTTGCGCAGCGTACATATTGCCAAGCGAGTACGAAGGGAAATACCCGAACGCGCCGCCTGACCAATGCACGTCCTGGAGCACGCCATTCGCATTGCTGTCAGGAACGATGCCAAGATACTCGCGGTACTTGTCATTCCAGATTTGCGGCAGATCCGCTGCTTTCGCCCCTTCATTAAAGATCAGCTTCTCGATCTCATAACGGATGATGATGTGAAGGTTATATGTCAGCTCATCAGCCTCGATCCGGATGAGCGAAGGCGCTACGACGTTCGTCGCGCGATAGAAGTCGTCCACTGGCACATGATCCAACTGCCCTGGGAAGCGACTCGTCAGATCGCCGTAGTAGCGCTCCCAGAACGGACGGCTGCGTCCGATCACATTTTCCCAGAAACGGGACTGCGATTCGTGAATCCCCATCGACGTTCCCGTCGCAAGCGTCGTGCCGATCAAATCTTCGCCGATATTTTGCTCATACAGCGCATGACCGCCCTCATGGATCGTGCCGAACAAAGCGCTCGTAACATCATCTTGCAGGTAGCGCGTCGTAATCCGCACATCGCCCGGGTTCAAGCCTGTCGCGAATGGATGCACGCTCTCATCGAGTCTTCCGGCCTGGAAGTCAAAGCCCATCTGTTCGAGCACGAACAGGCTGAACGATTTTTGCGCATCCTTCGCATATTGCTGCTTCAAGAACGAGGTATTCGGCTGATGCGGCGATGCGGCAATGGCCGACGCCAGCGGAACCAGCTTGTCGCGCAGCCCGCTGAATACTCGGTCCAGCTCGGCAACGGTCATGCCCGGTTCGTACTGGTCGAGCAGCGTGTCATAACGCGTCGCTTTGGTACCCCACAGATCGATGAATTGATTCGTATAGTTAATGATTTTATCCAAATAAGGACGGAACTCTTCGTAATCGCCCTTCTCCTTCGCCTCTTCCCACGCCGACTCCGATTGCGAAGTCAGCACCACATATTCCTGATATAGCTGCGGTGGAATTAGAACGCTTCGGTCGTAATCCTTGCGCGTCTCCGCCACAAGGCGACGGTCGATATCGCTGAGCTGCTCGCTTGCTGCCGAGTCCTCCAGCTGGGAAAGCAGCTCGCCCATCTCCTTCGACGTTGACAGCTTGAACATTTCCGTCGATAACACGCCGATTGCCTCCGAACGGGTGTTGACGCCTTTGCGCGGCGCTCCCGTGCGCAGATCCCAATACAGCACGCCTAGCGCCTCATCATAGCTCTTGATTTGCTTGATTTTTTCTTTGAACGTATGTAATGCCTGCTCGTAGGTTGTCGTCATTCGTTCTCTCCACCTTTCATTTCTGATTGCATTCTACTTGATCATACTTTTTGAACCACTTATAATCAACTTTAATGCACATACTAGAGATAGATAGAGTGGAGGAGATCCTAATGCATATTACGTTTACCCCTTCGGCACAAGCCGCGCTTAAGCCGTATCTTGCAGACGGAAGTCGCCAGATCAAGCTTTTGTACGATACCGAAGGGTGCGGTTGTGTCGTTAGCGGCGTTCCCGCGCTGCAAATGATCGAGACTGGCGGGCCAGACGAAGCGCTCGGCAACGGCGATCCGTTTTCATTCTGGTACGAACCCCGCTTCGAAGTTTTTTTCGAGCCGAAGCTTCGCGTCGACTTCGACGAATCGCGCCATGCCTTCAGCCTGAAAAGCGACGGGCAAATTTATACGAACAACCTGCGGCTGCTGAAGTCGTGATCTCATACTCTCCATTTATCCGTCATTTTAAAAATATATGAACCCAAAACCAAGGAGGACTTTCCCATGACTCAATTAGATCAAATTATCGCGTACAACGAGCAATTCGTGCAAGACAAGCAGTATGAGCCTTACAAAACGGATAAATTCCCAAATCGCAAAATGGTCATTGTTACGTGTATGGACACGCGCCTGACTGAGCTTCTGCCTAAAGCTATGAACATCCATAACGGCGATGTCAAAATCATCAAAAATGCCGGCGCAATCGTCACGCAGCCGTTCGGCAACATTATGCGGAGCGTACTCGTAGCCATCTATGAGCTCGGCGCAGACGAAGTCGTCGTTATCGGCCACCATGACTGCGGCATGACCGGCATCAACCCCGAGAAAAGCGTTAGCAAAATGGTCGACCGCGGCGTATCCGGCGACACGATCAAGACGCTGAAAAACTCCGGCCTCGACCTGATGCGCTGGCTGCGCGGCTTCGAGAACGTTCATCAGAGCGTTGAGAACTCCGTTAATATCATTCGCAATCACCCGCTGCTGCCGCCAGGCACGCCGGTACACGGCCTGATCGTTCACCCAGAGACGGGCAAGCTGGAAGTCGTGACCGAAGGCTATCAAGCGCTTCTAGCCGAGTAAACCTTAAATCTACCGTAACAAATCAGGACACCTCCCATGCATCGCATGGTCAGGTGTCCTTGTTCTATCCATATGTAATTGGTTCATTCCGAATGACGCGCTTGCCGCTTCTGCTCCGCCGACAACGCCCTTGCCGCAACAACCTCGCTGCGATCCCTTGTCAGATGGCGATGAATGACCGACTCATCCGCCTCCGAGCTCGGCATTCCCCAGACCCATCCGTTTTCCTCACATTGCTGCAAGCATGCCGCCTTCAGCTGCGCATCTTGGATTGATAGCGTCATATCGGTGTAGCCGTACGTTGCATCCAGCTCCAGCAGCTTCCTGCGTTCAGCTAGCTCGCTCAACAATGCTCTTCCGTCCAACCCAAGCTGCTCCAGCTTGTCTGCATGAAGGCGTATAAGCGCCTGCGCCCACATTTTGAGCGCGCCTGCCCGATTGCCCCTGCGATGATGGTACAATCCGACTGCCAACTGAATGAGGCCGTGCCACGTATCGGTTAACGGCTCGTTCGGATGCTCTTTCCAATACTCTTCCAGCAATTCATGGCATTCAAAAAAATCGCGTGTTGCATGAAATTCGGACAAATAGGATATATATGATAGCGGATAACGTTGTTCCATCTCGGCCGCATCCCCCAGATCGTCTTATTTTTGAAACCAACGTTCATTGTAGCCGTAATAGGACTAGAGTGCAACGACAGCCTAACATCGAAATAACTGGAGGAGATTCACTTGTTCAAAAAAGCACTAGCCTTATTTATGGTCTTCACCCTGCTATTCGTCGTAGTGACGGAATCAGCTGACGCTAAGCCGCGCAGGTCCGTTAAATCGCCTAAGCAAAGCTACACGCAAACGCCTAAAAAGGATACCAACAACGTAAGCCAATCGAATCCGGGCTCCAAATCAGGATCGACAGCGAATACGACTGCCAAACGAGGATTTTTCAGCGGCGGCAGCTTCATGAAAGGCCTTATGATCGGCGGACTCGCAGGACTGCTGTTCGGCGGTATTTTCTCCAACATGGGATTTTTCGGAAACCTGATCGGTTTGCTGCTTAACGTATTCGCGATCTTCGCCTTGTTCGCGCTTATCCGGGCGGCCATTCAGTACTTCCGCCGAAACCGAACGAATCATGACAATCGGAGACGCTACTAAAGATGCGAATCCTAACCGATGAAATCATTAATGCCGTCTGTCTGCACATCGGAAGCCGAAGGGGCATCTCGCCTACCGAGGTTGAAGTGCAGCTGTCGTGGGATGAGGAATACGGCTTTACCGCCGAGGTTTGGGTGGAAGGCCGAAGCCAATATCTCGTGGAAGCGAACCTGCTTGAGGCAATCGAACGTTACATGCTGGAGCAGTACAACACACGCGTGTATCGCTCCCAGATTACGCTGGATGCCGACGAAGAGTTTTGGGCCGACATCACGATTTGAACATGATGGCTTAATGATGAATAGAGGGTGTCCCATAAGCGTAGCTTGGGGGCACCCTTTTTCAATATGGGAAACAAACCATCCGAAACGACCCGACCATTGATGAAAAGCCTGTAGTTCGGCGTCAATGGTTGGCGAGGCGCTCTAACGGACTCATGAGCCCTTATTGGGGCAGAATACGTCGCTTATTTTCTGTAACGGACCGAGCGGCCGCTATTTGACCCAATTCGTCCCCAAAGGCGATAAAACAGCTAAATAAAGGCTGTGGAGTCCGTTACATTTGTAACTGACGCGATTGGAGAAATATAGTGGCTCTGGAGTCCGTTAAAAAAGGAGCGCCCAATACCATTCTCCCCTTCACAAACCGGGTACCGGCAGGCAACGCATCGCTCAGCGTGACGTCGGTCAGATCCGTTCCCCCGCCATTTTCCATAGCAATGAGATAATCAATCGCAGAGCCTATGAACGAGAGCGAGACACCGGCTTTTTTGACAATACGCACCTGATTATCGAGAATCGGAACAGAGACGATGTTGGACGGAATTTCGATTGGTATAGGCAGGCTGCCAGGAGGCGCCAAATCGCCCTCGATAAACGCTTGGTTCAGCACAACAGCATTCGTCGGGAGGCTATCGACCAACGCGGAATACGTGATCAGAATACGCTGGGCGGACGCTATGCTGCCAATCGGAATTCCCTCTAACAAGCCGAATGGAATCGCGATAGACTGACCGTCTATACGTACGCTTGCCCGATCAATCCATATACCGAATTCATAAAAAGCCACCGAGTAGATTCATGTATTTACATACATCAATCTACTCGGTGGCTTAAGATTTAGAGACGTCTATTGGCTAAGTAGACAACACTCAAGGATAAATCGACTTTTAGATGAGATTAATTTACTTAGCCCCGGCTTTTACTAGAATGCGTTCAATCTCCGCAAAACCATTCCGTCTGGCATGCTGCAAAGAAGTCACGCCGTCTCGATCGGCAATATTTAAATCCGCGCCATGATCGACGAGCAGCTGCGCAATTTGCTGGTGACGCTGCCCGCCATTGCCCAGAATCGCAACCTCAAGCAGCGCAGTCCAACCCAAGTTGTTGATATGGTCGATGTTGACATCCGTGCTCGTCAGCAGCACTCTCACATTTTCTACATGACCTTTCTCAGCCGCGGGAATGAGGGCAGATCCCCCAAACCGGTTTGTTAGCTTTGTATCCGCTCCAGCCTCAATAAGGAGCTTCAAAATTTCCAAGCGGCCCTGTGCTCCGGCATATAGAAACGGATTATCCTTTATGTTGTCTTGCAGGTTCATATCCGCCCCGGCATCGATAAGAATGCGGACAATCTCCGGCTTATTCGCATGGGTTGCAGCTAACATTGCAGTCCGTCCCTTATGATCTCTTCCGTTCTTGTCGGCTCCTTGTTCCAACAGCTGTACAAGTTTCTGTACGTCCCCACGCTGAGCAGCTGCAATTAGCTCGTTTCCCAATTTCCCCACGTCCTATTCTGTCGATTTTCATCAGCCACGGGATTATTATACCAAATGGCCCCGCGATAGCTTTTACGCCACCGATATCCTCGGTATCCGATTACTCCGCTCGCCAAGCAATCGCTAACCGTGCAATTCCCTCCCGAATCGCCTCCTCTGTCAACCCGCCGAAGCCAATTAACACGGTAGACGAGTAATCCTGCGCATCGCTCGCTTGGAGCCAGTACCCGGAAATCGGGTACACGCTAACTCCGGCTGCTGCTGCTCTGGCAATCATCTCTTGCTCCGATAACCCATTGTGGAGCCGTATCAGCATATGGAGACCGGACTGTTCGCCGATGACTTGAACTTTACCTCCGCTTCCTTCTTCGGGTTCCACTTGAAAAATGCTGCGAATCGTATGAAGCGCCGTGTCTCGCTTGCGCTGATACAAAGCACGCATCGTGCGCATATGGCGTCCGAAACCGCCTGACGACATGAATAAACGCATCGCATGCTGAAAAACCGTAGAAGCGAACTGGTCATAGCTGTGTCTCCGCTCCTGAAACCGCGCAAGCAGCGCCGGCGGAAGTACGGCATAGCTTAATCGAAACGAAGGCGTCACTGCTTGCGAGAAGGTTCCGATATAAACGACGGAGCCCTGCTCGTCCAGCCCCTGAAGCGCTGGAATCGGACGTCCCGCGTACCGAAACTCGCCGTCATAATCATTTTCGATGATGTAAGCGCCTGTGTCCGCTGCCCATTGCAAGAGCTTTAATCGCTTGGCGACCGCTAACGTCATACCTAGCGGATATTGATGCGAGGGCGTGACATAAGCGGCCCGTGCTGACGATGGACAACTATTCCGCAGTTCATCTACGTTTATCCCATCCGCTTCGAGCACGAATGGTTGAACCTGCAGCCGATGGCGCTCAAACAATCGCTGAACCCCCTCATTCACTGCTGCCTCTGAAGCGATAAGCTTCTCCGAATCCTCGTCATAGATAAGCATTAGCGCCAGGTCTAAGGAATGATACGTACCTGCTCCGACTACAATCGACTCCGGCGTACAACGCACGCCTCGCGTTCGATGCAAATAGGCTGCGATTTCTTCCCGCAGCTCCCGCTCCCCTTGCAGCTCGCCATGCTGATACAACCGACCATTGTCCAGATGCAAGCATTCATTCATCCATTTGCGCCACGCCGCTGCAGGAAACCTCGACCAATCGATAGCGCCAACGCCGAAATCGATCACTGGATCGATAAGACGGTTCCCGCCAGACGACACCTCGCTGGAAGCCGTGATCGGCTGATCATGGTCTCGACCCTCTCGCCGCTTCTGTCCTGCGCCTCTCATTCCGCTAGCTGATTCCGCCGCTTCTGGCAGCGCTTCTGCGAAAATCCCGCTGCGCGGCCTTGTCCGCACATACCCTTCCGCTTGCAGCTGATCATACGCCAGCGCGACTGGCGTCCGGCTAATGCGCAGCCGCTGTGCCAGCTCTCTAACGGAAGGCAGCTTCGTGCCGGCTACGATCCGCCCCTCCACCATCTCCTTGCGAACATACCGGTACAGCTGGATATAGATCGGCTCTCCCGAATGCTCATCGATAAAAGGCGTCAGCTCCGCCATAAACAATCCCCTTCTTTTCCTATCTGTCACTTTCAATTCTCTGAATCTGCACCTTTATCATATGACAGATGCATCGTAAGATCATCCTATCATCGACACAGCCAAAAGAAAAGAAGTCGTCATCACCCAATCAAGAGGAGGAACTAACATGACCTACGCACTCCCCCACGTTAGCCAATTGAAGCCTTACAGCAGCGTGCCCTCGGCACAGGAAAGACCAGAAGCAGCAGCGACGATCAAGCTGGATCAAAATGAGAGTCCCTACCCGCCTTCCCCGTTCGTTCGCGAGCAAATGAAGGCGCTGTTGGAGCAAGCCGTCAGCCGTTATCCTTCTGCCGATTACGGAAAGCTCAAGTCCGCTATCGCTGAGCATCACGCCGTAAGTCCTGCGCAGATCATCTGCGGCAACGGCTCAAGCGAGCTGATCACGATGCTTTTCCATACGTTCATCGGCCTTGGCGGCACGATCGCAATGCCTTATCCCTCGTTCAACTTTTATGAAACGGCGGCTAACGCTGCACAGGCTAAGCTCATTCGCGTTGAAACGCGCGCAGATTTCACGATTGACGTCGATGCGCTCCTTGCTGCTCAAGCAGCGGCAATTGCGCTCGTCAATCCGAATGCGCCGACTGGTCGGCTGCTCGCCCTTGGCGAGGTGGAGCGACTTGTCCGCTTGTCAAAAGGGCTGGTCGTGATCGACGAAGCGTATATCGATTTTGCCGGGCTGCCGCATACCGCGATCCCGCTCGTTGAGAAGTATCCGAATCTCCTCGTGCTGCGGACGTTTTCCAAAGCGCATGGACTCGCCGGAACGCGAGTCGGTTATGGCCTCGGACATCCGTCCATCATCGATGCGCTCCATTTGACCAAAACAATCTACAACATCAGCGCCACGAGCGAATCGCTGGCGATTGCCGCACTTGCGGATCAAGCGTACACTAAGCAAATCGCGGCCAACATTCGCACAACGCGTATTCAGACAGAAGCAGCGCTTCGAAAGCTCGGGTTCGACGTCGTCCCTTCCGATACGAACTTCCTCCTCTGCACGCCGCCGGATCGTGACGCCACACCTGATGCTCCTGCGCTCAAGCGCAGGTTGGCCGAGCATGGCGTGGCTGTAAGATATTTTGACGCGCCTCGCTTGCAGGACAAGATTCGGATCTCGATCGGAACCGAGGAGGAAATGAAAGGCGTAATGGCACTCATCCAACAATGGTACCAGTGAAAACGCTCTATTAATTAATGATAGTAATTACCAAGAAACCTCTCTCGGAAACTTGCGTCTAATAGAGTAGACCAATCAGAGGGAGTGTGAACAGCAGCTTGCAACTTAAACATTGGATTGCGGCGGGCGCGCTTGTAATGGCCCTTCAGGCTGGAGCAACATCATGGGCATCCGCCGCTGAATCTACGAAAATGACACAGTACAGAGTCTATCAGAACGACAGCGCATTAAAGGAATTCGCCGACTATAATCGAGCGGTAGCTTATGCAAAGTCATTTGCCTACAGCCACGTCGAGAAAATTTCGGGACGCTACTGGAAATGGGACAACATCCCCCGCTACGCGGTTTACCAGAGCGGCGTGACCAAATCAAGCTGGCAATTTAAATCGTATAACGACGCCTTGAGACTCGCCAAGACGATGCGTAATGTGTACATACGCGATTTGCAGCAACCGGGATGGGCTTACAGCCAGATCGGCTCCTTCCAGCTTTATCAAGGAGACAGCACAAAGCCGAATTGGACGTTCCCTACGCTCGCAGCGGCCAAGCAGGAAGCGGCCAAATGGTCCAATGCGCATGTGATCGATTTGGCGACCAACCTATGGGTGTGGAGCAATCTAACCGCCGCTCAGAAGCAGCAGCAGCAGGCTGGCCCGACCAATTATACCGTGACATCGGAGGTTGGTTCGGAGGATGGCGCTGCTTATGCGTTCCTTTACGATGCGATCCAAGCGGCGTCCAAAATCCCGAATAGCCAAGTCATCAATTCGGCGACCAACACGGTCGTCCATTCCAATATTCCCGCATTCGAGGTTCGTCAGAATGGTCGGAAAATTGGCGTTTACACCGGGCTGTTGGCAGCTGTGAATGCAGCGAAGCCCTTTGCGAATGCGCAAGTTATGCAAGGAGACAAAGAGCTATGGACGAACATCCCTTATCTCGGCGTCTACCAAGGCGAAACTAAAATCGGCGCGTTCCATACAGTGAGCGGTGCAGTGGCGTATGCAGCCAAATTCGCCCGTTCAACGGTGACGACCTCGGATGGACATTCCATTTGGTCCAATGTGCAGTCGTTGGCCTACTTAGGCTGGAACGGAACCGCTGCCGTCGGCACGATTCAGAGCCAGCTGGCGAATACGCAAGGGCTCGACATTACGTCGCCGACCTGGTTCTCGCTTAAGGACGGTTCCGGCACATTAACTGACCTGTCCAACAATGAATTGGCCGCGTCCCTGCACGCGCGCGGGTTGCGAATTTGGCCGCTTGTCCATAATGATTTTGATGCGAAAAGGACGAACCAATTCCTCTCGAATCCGCAGGCTAGACAGCAGTTCGTCCAGAAGCTGGTCAGCAGACTGAAGGCGCTTGGCGCCGAGGGCGTCAATCTTGATTTTGAAGGCGTTTCGTACGCGAATCGCGCTGCACTTACGTCCTTCGTCTCGCAACTAACGTCTGCTGCGCATGCGCAAGGTCTCAAAGTGTCGATCGACCTGCTTCGCGGCGACATCGCATGGAACAACAGAACCGCTTATGATATCGAAGCTATCGGCAAAATCGTCGATACCGTCATCATTATGGCTTATGATCAATATTGGCAAGGCAGCGACACGCCCGGCTCCGTCGCTGGACTCGACTGGGTGAAGGAAGGCGTGCAGCAGTACCTCGATTACGGTATTCCACGCTCGAAGCTCATGCTCGGCGTCCCGTTCTATGTACGGGAATGGAAGCTGGATGCGAATGGGCAAATCGTGAAGGATAGCAACGGCGAATATGTTTCTCGCGCAGTTATCATGAGCCAAGTGCCGAAATTGATTGCGGACAAAGGCGCTGTTGGCACCTATGATCCAGAGTTTGGCCAGACCAAATACAAATATTACGAGAACGGCTACACCTACGTGTTCTGGTCCGAAACCGCGAATACGATTCTGGAGCGAATTTCGATTGCGCAGCAATATGATCTCGCAGGCGTTGCATTCTGGCGGCTGGGGTATGAGAGCACGGATTTGTGGACGTCGATGCTGCGGGAGAAGTGACGGAGTGAACTGATTTGTTCCTTGTTTCAGGATGCGATTGAAAATTGCAAGATTCAGGCATCGTAATTAGGGGTTAGCCTGCCGTATATTTCCTCACTTTGCAGACAGAATTGGGATGCATGCTTGTATCTGTTTGTGGAAGAGGAGGTCATTCGATGGATAGTGCAGCAAGAGAACAATCGGGGGAGCTCGGCATTTACGAGTCCTTCCCCTTCCCTGTCGCTCAAATCAATGATGACGACGTGCTGAGAATTCAGCAGCTGGAGCAGGATTTGGGCGTGGTGTTGGTGGCTTATGAGGGTGGCGAGGGTTAATGTTAATCCGCGCTAGTCAGTTTATGTAGACCGGGAATGATGCAAAAAGAAGGCTTTCACACGAGTCCTTTCCTTCATGAGGGGCGTGTTGATAGCCTTCTTTTTCGTTCCTTTAATACAATTGGCTCTTATAGCCTTCATTCAAGTCTATAGCCAATTGCTCTTCCATCACATTCAAAAACCTCGCATGGTCAATCAGCATGCGGGGAAAGGTAGGAAGTTGTTCTTTGGGGAACCACGATTCCGGAGTCCATAGCCCCGATCGGATGAACGCCCTCGCACAATGCGTGTAACACTCCTCCACCTCTACGCCGATTCCGAATAAAGGACTACGTCCGTTTGCAACGCATTGTTCGAGAAGCTCCGGATCCCGACTTACGAACGCTTTCCCATTCACCCGCAGCGTCTCTCCAAAGCCCGGAATAAAAAACTGAATACCGATATGCGGGTTTGTCAAAATATTTTGAACCGAGTCCATCCTCCGATTGCCTGGACGTTCGGGAATAAATAGATCCTGTTCGTCGAGCACAAGTTTCCTCATGCATCATCGTATGATGGGGAAATACCCGAAAGGTTATAGGTGCAGACATGAACGCTAGATTTCGTGAACTACTGCAAAAACCTTTTCGCCCGCCACTAGCTCAGACGTTATCGCCTAGATGCGCATGTTCGCATGGTCAGTAGACAATTTGAGTATAAACTATACTTTACATATTAAACGATTTTCGAGATTTCTTATTTCATTTTGTATGACAATAATTTCAGAACGGCTTATGGAAATTATTTCTGGTTTAGAGTAAGGTGTAAGGTCACAATCCTTGAAATACCTTTTAAGGTTTTCTTGAATCTTTTTAGCATAATTTCTTTCAGCAAAAATCGAGGCGTTTGAATTAAACTCACTAGATTCATATAAATTACTTATTGCTTTTTGTACATAAAAGAAATCATTTAAATAAAATTGTATCCATTCTATATACCATAAAGGATAGTTAAAAATCCCGGTATGTATATACGAATTAACCCACTTATTGATTAATTCTAAAATATTTATATCTACCGATAACGCAATCCTCTTATTACTTATTTCTTTTTTTATATATTTAATTAATTGAGTTATTGGAACATCTGCTAAAGAACCATTTGATTTATTACGTTTTAAATATAAAATTCCCAATCCTCTTTTAATTTGAACTTCAATGGCCTGTCTTATAAGAAATACAGCTGATTCTACAACTGGATATTGATATGTGAAATTATATTCGATCATTTGTCTTGAAAGAGGAAAAATCTCCATGCTTACAAGTCGCGATTGCCTCCTACTTGAGAAACCTCCTAAACATTCTGCATCGAACAGCATATTACCATATGTATTTATTAATCCTTCGAAAGTATCAGAATAAAACAAACTAGTAGATGTATAATCTATTATCTTTTTATGTAGTCGGTTTAGCGAACAAATAGCAGCAATACTTTGTACCTCTAGGTCATTACAAGTCTCATCATTTAATAAAACTCTCAAAATCCCTGAAATAGTATACTTATTTTTGGTTACTTTACTTTTTAAATTCTGTATTTCTTCATTATGTATTAATTCAAATGTCTTTAAAAATTCTTCTCTATTTAAATGGTATGAATGTAAAAGAGCAAGTGTTTTGGGTGGGTAATTATTAGCGTATTGAGGGTACGTTTCATTCGCTTTCATCTCGAAGTACTCTTCAAACATCTTCGTTACTTCGTCTAACTGGAGATTCTGTTTATTATTTTTCTCAAGGAAACTACTTATTAGTTCCGAAATATCGTTTGGATCAAGATTATAATACCCCATACGATCAAGACTCCTTTAGATAAAATTAAAATATTTCAAATATGTCTATAAATATGATTAACAATCTTACTAGCCAAATCACTACTGCATCCGTCTAATTTGTAGAGTGCCAAGGCATAAAAACGGATCGGCGATAGGTATTACTCGGGTCGATGAGATTAGAATTACCCTCTCTTATTCACTTTAGATTCATTCAAAATAAAATTATAAATATTCACTAGATACATTTTATAATTTCCTGTTGAACTCTCATGTTGATCGCATAAATATTTAAGTTTTTTATCTCTTTGATCTTCGTTCATCCTTAATTCCTCTCTTTAAACTTTCCCCCCACCTACTCCTCCAACCCCTTCACATAAACCACATAACACCCACGATCCTCGTCTACTTCCGTCGACGTCGTATACATCTGCCCAAACCCCGGCACGTCCACAACATCCTTCAATAAGTATCGCATCACGGAGTAATGGTCCGAGCAATGCCGCTCCGCCAGTCTTCTTCCACCCTCGCTTGGCTTTCTGAATTCAACAAATATGCCTTGACCGCGATAATTCACTTCATCCATGTATCTTTCATTAGGCCCGAGTTCTTTTATAATTAACGCTTCTTCTTCATACTGCATTTCGTTCGAAAGAAGCTCATATTGTCTGCCGTTGGCGACCAGATAAGTGCAAAGCTGGCGCGCATACATTTCGTCGATGCCGACATTACCCGAATAATAGGACATAAACGTCTGGTATTGGTCGTATCCTGTTTTGATATAATAAGTGAGTTTATTCATGGTCGATCACTCCAAGTTCCATTTTTTAAAATGATACCATTTTTTTGAGAAATATTTCGTTTTTTGCTCTATTCTTTTTCTATGTGTTTTATAATGAAAGACGATTTGAATTTTTAATTGGAGGGTCTTTTGTTCATGAAGAGCAGTTTAACCAAAAAAGTGATGCTGGGCATTTCAACGGTAGCCGTGGCGTCGGCGATGTCGGGATGCGGCCAGACGACCTATCCGGAGCCATCTCCGCCAAGGCCGCCGAACGATATCAGTTGCAACGATTGGGAATGGAACAGCACGCAAGGCGTCTATGAGTGTGACGATTCAAGCTCATCCCACTATCGGTCTTATTATCATAATAATCGTTATTATTCTTCCAGTTCCTCCTTGCACAAAGATAGTTCTTACAAATCGTACAAGTCGACGTTAACGCCGAAGAAGAGCTCCGGATTTGGCAAAGGCAGCTTCAGCAGCGGAGGCTAAGTCGCCAATGGATACGGAACACGCTGAACGACGCAAACGATTTTACGACGCTATTCCCGACTATTGGGCTGATCTGTATGGGCAAGAATACTCGCTATTCGACGTCTACGAAGTAGCGAAGGAAGATGTATTAAGGATTCGAGAAGCGACGCAGCGCATCGGGCATATTTTTTTCAAAACCGCCCAACTGCTTCGTGCCGTCGACGACAAGACGCTGCTCGATCTCGGCTTCCCGCCCGAAACGCTCCCCTACATTCGACTGAATCACCTATCCGTCGAGAGCGTAATTGCAAGGCTGGACCTCGTGCAGCAGAACGATACGTTCAAATGCTTGGAAATCAACGCGGACACGCCGACATTCATTAAGGAGCTTCATGCGATTAATAGCCTCGTGTGTGAAGCGTTTGACTTGCCCAATCCGAATGCTGGCTATGAGCGCCAGCTCGCTTTAGCGGTCGAAAGGGCGATCGTCGAAAGCCTCGACCGGCTGCAAGTGGACTTCGATCTTTCGAGTCCGAATGTCGTGTTTACTGCGCATCAGGATAATGTCGAGGATGCCAATACAGCTGCTTACTTAATGGGCTTGTCGAATATTCCAGCACGGTTTGTCCCGCTGGATCAGCTGCAAATCGTGCAGCATGACGGACTTTATGATGACAACGGTGACCGGGTTGACATACTCTATCGGCAAACGTTCCCCATCGAAAATCTGATCGAGGATCACGATGAGGAAGGCAATCCGATCGGCTTGTGGCTGCTGGAGCTGATCCAGCAAGACAAGGTTGCGGTCGTGAATCCTCCCTCCGCCTTCTTATTGCAGTCCAAGGCGGTGCAGGCCGTCATCTGGGGATTGTATGAGGAACGAAATCCGTTTTTCGACGAGACCGAGCTTGGATGGATTGAAGCTTATTTTTTGCCGACCTATTTAGAGCCGGATTCGTTCTTGAGCAGCAATACGCCCTACGTTAGCAAGCCTTCCTTCGGCAGAGAAGGCGATACGGTGACGATTTTCAACGGGCAAGGCGAGCTGGAATTGAAGGATGCGAATGATTCGTATACGCACTTCCTGCCTGTCTATCAGCAGTACATTGAACTGCCGACGACGAATTTCCATACGGAATCAGGCATCAAGCATGGCTCTGTCATGTTCGGCAGCTTCCTCATTGGCGGTCAGGCTGGAGCGATCGGCATCCGAGTCGGCAATCGCATCACGGACAATTTATCCTATTTTTTACCGATAGGCATTACTAAAACATAAACAAAGGGAGTTATAAGCAATGAGCGATAATTTGTATGTGGATTTCATTTCTTATGCATTGGTAGGGTTCGCGATTCTGATCGTAGGTCTGTTCCTATTCGAAATTACGACGAAAAATAAAGAGTTTGCATTAATTTTCAAAGGAAATGTATCGGCGGCGCTTTCGTTGGGCGGAAGGCTGATTGGGCTTGCCATCGTCGTACGCGCAGCGGCGGAAAACTCGGTGTCCCTGTCGGATATGCTGATCTGGGGCTTAATCGGAATCGTGGCGCTCATCGTCCTCTTCTATATTGCGGAGGGCATTTCGATTCTGGTTGGTAAAATGACGCACGTCAAGGTGACGATCGTGTCTGCCGTTGATAACAACAATATCGCGGTTGGTCTGCTGATTCTCGTCATTTCTGTCGCGGTCGGCATGGTTATCGCGGGCTGTCTGTCGTATGAAGGTTAGGTTGCTAATCAGAACATAATAACATAGTATTCCATTGAAAAAAGGCAGTCAGATCATCTGGCTGCCCTTTCTGATTATCCGGTGAATCAACATGTTTTAATGATGAAATAACCGAATATTCGAATAAGCCATTACCATTCCATATTCGTTAGCGGCCTCTATCACCTGCTCATCTCGGAGCGAATTTCCGGCTTGCACGACATACCGAACGCCGCTCTGCGCAGCTCGATCAATATTATCGCGGAAAGGCAGAAAAGCGTCGGAAGCATACGAAACCTCTCTCAGCCCTGCCAGCCAATGTTGTTTCTCCTCTTTCGTCAGCCTCTCTGGCACCACCTCAAAATATCGTCTCCATTGCTTTTCTTCAGCAAGCGTAAAATCCTCATTCGTCCAGCCATCAATCGCATTGTTTATTTCCGCACGAGATAATCCAGAACGGAACATCATTCGCTGAACAATGGGATGCTGGCGCAACCGCCAATTGTCCGCTTTGCCGGCGGCAAGGCGAGTGCAGTGAATCCGTGATTGCTGCCCTGCGCCAATCCCAATCGTTTGACCGTCCAGCGCAAAACAAACGGAGTTGGATTGCGTGTATTTGAGCGTAATCATCGCAACCAGCAGATCCCTCTTCGCGTTATCAGGCAATGCTCGTTGTTCCGTTACAAGAGTAGCAAAAATATCGTCCGTGATTTCCGCTGCATTTCGTTCTTGCTCCATCGTAATGCCGAACACGGATCTTTGTTCAATTGGGTTTGGCCGATAGGCAGGGTCGATTTCTATAATCAGATAATTGCCGTTCTTTTTCTGCTTTAGAAGGAGCAGTGCATCCTCGTCGTAGCCTGGCGCAACAATGAGGTCGGACACTTCTTTTTTCAGCAAATTCGCTACCGATACATCCACCTTGTCGCTAAAAGCCGCGCAGTCGCCGAAGGAGGACATTCGGTCCGCGCCTCTCGCCCTCGCGTAAGCGGTAGCCAGTGGAGATAACGATAAGCCTTCCACAAAATAAGCTTTCGTAAGCGAGTCGCACAACGGAGAATATACCGCTGCTCCAGCTGGGCTTACATGCTTGAAAGAGGCCGCTGCCGGTTGACCCGTGCTTGTCCTCAGCTCTCGCACAAGCTGGAACGCATTTAATGCATCCAGCAGGTTAATGTAACTGGCGTCGCCATTTAGAATCTTAATGGGCAGACTTTCTCCGGCGTACATCTTCGCGTTTTTTTGATGTGGATTCATGCCATAGCGCAATTTCACTTCTTCCATCTCAAAAACCCCTCTCCGAAAATAAAAAAAGTATTCAGACTGAAAGTCCGAATACTTTGCCCAGGCGTACGGCTGTTATCCTGTGCGCTCCCTCATGGTTCACCATGTTCGCGCCAGTAACACACAGGTTCATTCTGATGAAGATTTTACACAATGGTTTGATTATTTACAAGTTATTTCTAAATAATGTAATAGCCTAGATAGCGACTAGCTCACGCTCTCCACTTGGCTTACTCGCCCCGCCTCTACAATCCGCCTCGCTTCCGCGACTACCGCATCCTCCAGCAGCTTCTCAATCGGAATCGGGATCGTCAGCGACCAATCCTTCACATCCGCGATGCCCGGGCGGCTAATGCGCATCTCGGCTGCCGCCTCCTTCTCGACTAAGCCGAGCACAGCCAACCAGTCGATGATCGAATGGGCACAAAATACAGCGTTCGACCGCATCGCGCCGATCATCGCCGCTTGCAGCATTCGCCGGCTATCCGTTTCCGCTGGATCGGCGATTCCCGCCAGCACTTGGCTGGCTAGCTGCTCTCGTTCTTGAAATGTGCAGTGATAACGATGGATCAGCCCCGCCACTTGGAAGGCATGCCGCTGAATACGTTCAAGCATAATGTCCACCGTATCGACATCATCCCGCCATCGCAGCTTGCCGCTTGCGGACTGCTCCAGATTAAATAGCTTGTCCCGAACGGTCTCATAGTGCAGCTCAAGATAACCGCAATATTCCCGGAACCAGCTGTCCTCGACCGTCCCCGCCTCGTTTTCCCACCAATCGGTCCAGCAGGAGGTGTCATGATTGGACAAGGTAATCATCGTCAATTCGTCGTAGTCTTGCAGCGCTTTAAATTTGCAGGTCCCGTCATAATCCTTCTCCCAGCGCTGGAAGTTAATGATCGGAATGCCTAGGTCGCGAACGACTGGCGTGAAGAACGTCGTGAATGGACCGAGATTTTCCGCACAAAACATCATGGATGTCCCCTGCCGCATCGCTTCGAGCATCGCTCTCCCTTGCTCTTCCCATTCCGAATAGGTGGAAGGCTCATATCGCCCGTTCAGGCCAAGCGTTTCCCACGGCTCGTTCGCTGGAATGCTCCACACGCGGAAGAAGGACGATATATGATCAATTCGCAGAATGTGGAAGAAATTTTCCTGATACGTGACCCGCCGGGTTAGAAACCGGTAGCCATCCTCCTGCATCCGCTTCCAGTTATACACCGGCTGGTCATCCCATCGCTGCCCTCGCGGACTGCCCGGCTCCGGCGGCAAGCCCGGACAGCGATCCAATTGGAACATCTCGCGGCTTGCCCACGTATCGACGCTATCGCTCATGACGATGTAGAAAAAATCGCCCATTAAGCTGACGCCGCGTGACTCGGCGTACGCTCTCGCTTCACGGAACTGCTCAAACAACTGCCATTGCAGCCACTTGAAAAATTGAAGACGCTTCTCATGCTTCCGCTCGAACGCCGCGAGCGCTTCGGGATGCCGATCTCTGAGCGGCTCATCCCAATACTCCCAGCGATCCTCGGAATGCTCGCGCTTGATCGTCTTGTACAGCGCGTAATCATGAAGCCATTCCCTTTGCTCATGGATGAATGCAAAATACGCCTCGGGCAGCGGCTCTTCAATCGCAGCGAACAGCTCGTAAAGCCACTTGAGCTTCTCGCCTTTTACCGCATAATCTACGTAGCCTTGACCCGCCGGATATTGCCGCCTAACTGCCGCTGCCGCGAATTCAGCGACATGCTGATCAACGCCGATAAGTCGCTCCATCGCCATATATTGCGGCTCCAACGCGAATAAGCTGGATGGCGCATAAACCGATGTCAAACGATCGTTCATCGGCAGCAGCTGAATAATCGACTGGCCGGTTAAGGCGCACCAGTCGACAACGCGCTTCAGATCCTCGAAGTCGCCTACGCCGGCGCTTCGTGAGGAATGAACGGAAAACAAAGGCGCGAACACGCCTGTTTTTCTCTCTAACTGCTTAATTGCTCTGTTCATGACACAGCCACCGCCCCGATCATTTGCCTTATCGAACTGCAATGCTTTTCTTCTAATAAAGCTTCAAGCGGAACAGGAAGCGCCAGCGTCCAGTTACGGCCTCGCTCCGTCCCAGGCCGATTCAGCCGATACTGATCGTAATCGCCGTCGATGATCGCAAGCATGCAGAGGTAATCCAGCATAGAGACGATCGACCAAACCGCGTTGGAGGAGAAGATGAGTTCAATTGCGCTCTGTATGATTTCGCGATCCGCCTTCTCGCGCATCGGCCCTTGGAGTTTCATCTGTGCCCAAAGCTTTTCTTTCTCGCCGTAGCTATTGCGGTAATCGTGAATGAACGCGCCGATATGCTCCATCGGCAAACCGACTAACTCAGCAAGCTTTTTCGGGGTGGACACGGTATCTCGCCAACGCAATTTGCCTGCCGAGGAACGCGTCGCGTCGAACAATCGACGCTGAATACGAGCGGCGTCCAGCTGATGCTGCTCGCAAAAGCTCTCGAGCTTCGAAGCGTCAATCGTACCGGCTTCCCGCTCCCACCAATCGGCCCATAACGATGTATCATGATTGGATAACGTGAAGATCGTGACCGGATGCAGCTCATTCGGCGGAATGAAATCATGTCTGACATCCCAATCCTTGTCCCAGCGCTGGAAATTAATCGGCGGCACGCCGAGCTCTCGAATGACTGGCGTATAGACCAGGCATGCGGGAGACAGGTTTTCTGCACAAAGCAGCATGCTGGTGAAGCTCTGCAGTTTAGTAAGCGCATCCCGTCCACGCTGCGAGAAGTCGCCGCACGAATCCGGATAATAGAAGCCCGGAACGCCCTGCAGTTCATCCGGCGCCGATCGCGGGATGTACCACATTTTGAATAAGGCGGATACCGTGTCTAACCGGGCAATGTTATAAAAATGCTCGCAATATTGCAGGCGCCGTTCCATCAGCCCGCCCGCTTCCGTCACCGTATCCCAGTGATAAACCGGCTGGTCGCCCCACCTTTGGCCTTGCATATGCGCAGGCTCCGGAGGCAGGCCTGGCACGAGATCGAGCCAGAAGCATTCTCTTCGTTTCCATACGTCTGCGCTATCGCGGGAAACGATATAGAACAGATCGCCCATGAGCTGTACATCGATCGCATTCGCATGCTGCTTGGCAGCTTTCAACTGCTCATATAACTGCCATTGCAGCCATTTCACGAAACGGATTCTCACATCATTCGCCGCTGTAAACGCCAGCATCGTCGATGGCTCCGCATCGCGATATTCCGGTTCCCACTGCTCCCAGCTGAAAGGGGAATAATCGTATTTCAACGCCGTATACAGGGCATAATCGTCGAGCCAATCACGGTTTTCCGCTGCGAAGTCCTGGTAAGCCATGTGATCTTCAGCATTGTCCAGCCTCGTGAAAACGGCATACAGCGCATCGAGCTTCGCCTGCTTGACGTCATAATCGATGCAGCCTAGCCCGGTTGGAAATCGTTCGCGAATCGCTTCGATCTCAGGCGCTATCTCGCTTGGCGGCACGCCAATCAGCCGATCAAGCGCCGTATACATCGGGTCAAGCGCGAACAAGCTGAAGGTTGAATAAGGCGAATGGTAATAATCGTTAAGCGGCAGCAGCTGCAAAATGGTATGGCCCGTTCGTGCGCACCAATCCGCTGCCAGCTTCAAATCTTCAAAATCGCCAACGCCTGCGCTGCGGCTCGAATAAAGGCTGGAAAGCGGCATTAGAACGCCGACTCTGCGCTCCGTTCCGATTCGCTTCCACTGCTCCGCGGCATTCGTTTGCAATAATAGCTCAGCTATGCTCGACATATTTTCTTTCGCTCCTTGGTTGGAAGGCGCCCGACAAAATGCCGTCCACTGCCTCCAGCAGATGCTGGGCCGTATAATCCGGCCCGATCGCATACTTATCGTCCGAGCCGCCTAGACCCGTGCCGACCAGAATCGTCGTCGTTTGCGCATTGTAGCCGGTTTGGATATCCACGGTCGTATCGCCTATGAAATAGGAAGCGGACAGATCGATGTTATATCGGCCTGCGGCCTCCAAGACCATGCCGATGCCAGGCTTGCGGCAACTGCATGCGATTTTATACGCTTTATTTTCCTCCGGATAGCCTCTGTCTGGATGATGGGGACAATATAAAATATCGTCCACATACGCGCCTTCATTGCCCAGCAGCGTCTCCATCCGATCGTGAATGCGGTCGACCTCTTCCTCCGTGCATAGATTCCGTGCTACGACCGGCTGGTTCGTAACGACAATGCAAAGGAACGACGAATCATTGATTCGCTTCAGCGCATCGATGACGAAAGTTTCCAGCTCCAGCGCATCCGGATTCGTCACGAGCCCGACATACCGGTTAATCGTGCCGTCGCGGTCAAGGAATATCGCCTTTTGCTTCTGGGATAAGTTTTTGGCATGCACGACGCCCTGCTCCATATGCGCCTGCACCTTGTCGAACCGATCAGGCGTCCCCATATCCTTCATATATTCCGTCGTTTTGTAAGCGCCGATCGCTCCCTCCGCGATGAGATGCGTCAGTACATCCTTCTCTAGATCCTGCTTCGCATCCGGCGCAATAGCAGCAATCAGGCTGCTTCGCAGCACGAATAATCCGGCATTGACGCAGTTGCGATAATCGAAATCGCGCTTTTCGTTTTTGGGATAGATCGCTTGCACAGTGCCGTCGACCCCGACCTTCAGCACATCGCTGTCGTAAGGATGGTTGTTCGGATGCACGGCGAGCGTTCCCAGCCAATGATGCGCGAGATGATAGTCGATCATTTGGCCCAAATTCACATCAAATACAACATCGCCATACGCAAGCACGAACGATTCGCCAAGCGTCTCCTGCATGCCATGCAGCGCACCCGCCGTCCCGAGCGGCCGATCCTCGCGTATGTATCGGATGCTCACGCCATATTGCGAGCCATCCCCCAAATGCTGCTCGATCTGCTCCCCAAGATGCCCGATAACAACCCAAATCTCCGTGATTCCGTATCGGGCAAAGTTATCGATTTGATGCTCCAGCACGGGCTTCCCGTTAACTGGGACGAGCGGCTTCGGCAAATCCAGGGTACGTTGTCCCAGACGGGTCCCTTTGCCCCCTGCCATAATGACAGCTTTCATCGATTCAACACCCTCTCATAGACGTCTGCATATTGCTTCGTATACTTATTCCAGCTGTGATCTTCCCGCATCCCGTTCTGGACGACGGTCCGCCAGCTGTCCGGTCGGTGAAAGGCTTCAATCGCTTTGCGAATCGTATACAGCATCACTTTGGCAAAATAGGGCTTGAACACGAACCCGTTGCCCTCGCCCGTCTGCTCGTCGAACGGTTGGATGCTGTCGCTCAATCCCCCGACTTGCCGCACGATTGGAACAGCCCCGTACCGCAGCGCAATTAATTGCCCAATGCCGCATGGCTCATAGCCGGAGGGCATCAGGAACATGTCGGAGCCAGCGTACGCTTGGTAGGCAAAATCGTTATCATAAAGCACGAATGCAAACCGATCCGGATACCGCAATGCCGCTTCGCGGAAAAAATCCTCGTAAATATCATCGCCGTTCGACACGATGACGAACTGGACATCCATTCGCATGAGATCGTCCATCGCATTGACGACCAGGTCAAGCCCCTTCTCCGTTTTGAGCCGGGAAAACAACGACAGCACCGGAATTTCCGCCCGAATCGGAAATCCGAGCGCCTGCTGCAAAGCCGCTTTATTCATTGCCTTGCGTTCTAAGGTATCCGCATCGTACGTCACGTGAAGGCGTGAATCGGTCGAAGGATCGTTAATTTGCAAATCAAGCCCGCATAAGACGCCGAATAGATGCTCGCTTCGCGACTGAATCGCCTCCTCCAGCGTCGAGCCGTATTGCTTGGTCGCGATTTCCTTAGCATAGGAAGGGCTGACCGTCGTAATTGCATCGGCGTGCAAAATGCCCGCTTTCATAAAATTGATTTGGTCATAATAGGCTGCGCCGCTATCTACCCAATCCTCCCATTGAAGGTCAAGCAGCGCCGCATAATCGCGGTCGAATATGCCTTGGTAGCCAAGGTTATGGATCGTTAATAGCGTTTGAATGTCCTCGTAAAACGGATCGCCGGCATGCTTCGTTTCCATCAGCATCGGGATGAGTCCCGTATGCCAATCCTGCAAATGAAGCAGCTGCGGCTTAAAAGCCAATAAAGGCAGCGCAGCCAGCACCGCTTTGCAGAACAGGCCGAAACGCTCCGCCTCATCCTCGTAACCATACAGATTAGGCCGATCAAAATAATCAGGTGCGTCGATTAAATAGACCGTAACGCTATCGACCAAGCATGATACGACTCGGCATGCAATCAGCCGCTCTCCCATCGGAAGAAAGAGCTGGGCGACCTCCTCGGTTATCTCGGGATAATCGCGATGGACGTTGCGAATGCGCGGGACGATAACCCGAGCATCCCAGCCGAGCTCTGCGAGCTTTTTGGGCAGCGAATAATTGAAAATACCCATCGTACCTGTGACGAATGGATACATTTGTGAAGTAACGAACAAGATATTGCGACTCATCGTTGATAACCCTCGTTTCCATGCGAAGATGCTGCCATGCCTATAGAGTCACCGATCAGCTTGCGATAGACGTTCCAATAAGCATCGACTGTATCGTCAATGCTGTAGTGGCGCTTCATCCCGTTGCGGATGAGCTTCTCCCATTGCTCTTTGCTGTTGTAGAGCCCGATCGCTTGGCGAACCGCATGAAGCATCACCTTCTCATTGGCATAATGGAAGGCAAAGCCTGTTGCATCAGCTGGATTTTCACTATATGGAATAACCGTATCTGCCAGCCCACCGACAGACCGTACAATCGGCACGGTCCCGTAGCGCATCGCAAGCTGCTGCTCGAACCCGCATGGCTCGGAAGCAGACGGCATCAAGAGCATATCCGCGCCAGCGAACAATCGGCGCTTCCGCTTGGCATCATACGGGTGAAACCGGAACTTTGACTCATTCGATTGCGCAGCCTCCGCGAAGAAGCGTGCGAATGGCGCCTCCTCGAAGCCACAGCTATCAGGCCCGGCATGCAGGACAATGAGCTGCAAATCGCTTTTCAGCAAATCAGGCAGGCCATATCGCAGCATATCCGCTCCCTTCTCGCTGCTGAAAGCAGAATGGAACAGTAGAACGGGGACGTCAGCCCGCTGCGGCAAGCCGAGCTCCAGCTGAAGCGCCGCTTTATTCATGCTCTTGCCGGCTAGATGGTCAACCTTATAGTTCGCTGCGATTTGCTGATCCGTCGCCGGGTCAAACGTTTCATGGTCGATCCCGTTGACGATTCCGTATAGCTGCTCCTGCTTATCGGCAATCAACTGCTCCATCGTCATCCCGCACATTTCTGTAGCGATCTCCCGGGCATATTGCGGGCTGACCGTCGTAATCGCGTCCGCATACCGTAAGCCTGCCTGCATAAAATTCAATTGCTCGTAATAATCCAGTCCGAATTCCTGCAGCTCCTCAATGAACAACCCGGCATTCCAGCAATTTTCCTGATCGAAGATGCCTTGATTGCCAATGGAATGGAACGTATACATCGTGCGTATCGCTTTATAAGCGGTAATCGAACGATACCGATGTGCCAGCAAAAACGGAATAAACGCGGATGGCCAGTCCTGGCAATGGATCAAATCCGGCATCATATCGAGAGCTGGCAGCGCTTGTACTACCGCTTTGCACCAAAAGAGATAACGCTCGGCATCATCCAGCTCGCCGAATCGATTCGGCCGATCGAAATACGTCGGCGCATCGATCCAATAAAATGGAATGCCGGACCGTTCCGTTCGGCGAATGACGGTTTGAACGGTGCGATAAGGCATCGCCACCTCGATGACCGCCAAAATGCGTCCATTCGCCCCTTCGGATGCGTCGCCGTTCAATCGGTGCAAAGGCACGATTGCGCCGACCGTTAGCCCTTTGTCTTGCATCTTGCTCATGAACTGCGTATTGCATGTTTCGATGCCGTTTGGATCTACATAGCCCGCAGCAAATAAAATAGCCTTGCTCATCATGCTCCCCCTTAACCTGCCGCAGCTTGACATTGAAGCCGGTATAATTGCTCGTACAATCCTCGTTGCTGCATGAGCTCGTTATGATCCCCCTCTTCAATGACCTGTCCGTGCTCCATCACGAAGATGCGGTCCGCATGCTCAATTGTTGAAAGCCGATGCGCAATGATGATAACCGTCTGCTCCTTGCGCGTTTCTCTCAGCTCGCGAAGCGCCTCCTCGATCTGTCTTTCCGAGTCCGCATCCAACGCGGAGGTTGGCTCGTCCATGAGCAAAATCGGCGCATCCGCCAACAGCGCCCGCGCAATCGACACCCGCTGCTTCTGCCCGCCTGACAATCGCGCCCCAGCTTCGCCGATTTCCGTCGCGTAGCCGTCCGGCTCTTTCGAAATAAAAGCATGCGCATTCGCCGCAGCTGCCGCCCCCATGATCCGATCCCGCTTGTTCTTGTCCTTAACAAGATTGCCGTAGCCGATATTTTCCTCGATCGTACCGTCAAACAAATAGGCATCCTGCGGCACATATGCTATCATCTCTCTGATTTGGGTTAAGCTGTAGACCGAGGCATCCCTTCCCCAGTAGCGAACCGAGCCTTCCGCAGATGGATACAAGCCAAGCAGCAGCTTGGCGATCGTGCTTTTGCCGCTACCGCTCGGGCCAACGAGCGCTACAGTCTGTCCGCTGCGGATTTGAAGATTGAGCCCATTCAAGACGGGCAGCCCAGCTGCGTATTCGAACCGCATATTGTTTAATTCGATTGCATAAAGCCCGTTTTCCGGCAGGCGCTCCGAATGGCTTTCTTGCTCCGTATCCGTATCCAGCAGCTCGAACACCCTGCTTGCGCCCGATAGCACGCGCTGCACATCATTCATGAGATTGCCTGCTTGCATGAATAGAAATCCGATATTGCCCTGCAGCTTTACAAACGCCATGACGGTGCCGAAATCCGTGCCTTTGTTGAGCGCCATCACGCCACCGATAATGACGATGCCGACGAAGCTGAGGCTGCCCATTATGGAATTGACGATATCGAGCACCGCGTATTTGCGTACGCGCTTGATGCTCAGATTCGCTACATTCGCATTGGTGTCATCGTATTTGCGGATGATGATGCGGTCGAGCGCGAACATTTTGACGATCGGCATGCCAGCCAGCACATCAGACAACGCCTGCGTCATCTTGCCAGCGCCACGCTGAATATCATCGTTTATCCTTCGGAACGAGCCCGCGAAAGCCGTGTTCAACAAAAACGTTACGATGCCGAGCCCGATAGCGAACAGCGCGATCGGCACATTCAAGGCGAACATGGCGATCATCGCCCCCACGCCGACAACGACGGCATAAACTAATCCGCCGAGCGAATCCGCATACAAATGCTCGACGGTATTCAGATCGTTCGTCAGTCTGGACAGAAGCTCGCCGCTATGCGTTTTCTCGAACCGGCTTAATGGCAGCTTCTCGACATGCCGAAACGCCTGCTGCCGAATGTCGGTCATCGTATACCGGATGCACGTGTTGTATCGATAGGTCAAGAACGTGCAGGCGAAGCTCGATACCGCTAATATGCCGACTGCCGAAGCAACCGACCGAATTAGCATCGCGCCATCCCCTTGAACAGCCGCGTTCACGATGTCTTTATACATAAATGCCATCAAAATATTGAGTCCAATTGCTGCAATTGCGTTATTGCCAACGATTCCGATCCCGTAATCCCATGCGCGAGGCTTCATATAGGCCATCACGCGCACGAATTCCTTCCAATATTGCGTAATGATCATACCGCCTCTCCCACCTCGGTCCCTGCTTGCTGCCTCCTGCACATATCGCGATACCAAACGTTGCGCGCCATCAGCTCCAGATGGGTTCCCCGATCCGCCACTTTCCCTTCCGCCATGACGATAATTTCATCCGCTTCTCGGATCGTAGACAGTCGATGCGCAATGACAAGCACGGTTCGGCTTCGCACGAGCTGCTCCAGCACAGCTTGAACCTCCGCTTCGGCTTGGGCATCCAAGGCTGAGGTTGGCTCATCCAACACGAGAATAGGCGCGTTCTTCAGCAATGCCCGAGCAATCGCAATCCGCTGTCGCTGCCCGCCCGACAATGAGGCGCCGCGTTCGCCCACAATCGTCTCATACCCATCGGGCCAAGCTTGAATAAAGCCGTCGGCGTTCGCCATTCGGGCGGCTTCGACCACTTCTTCTCTGGTCGCGCTTAAATTGCCGTAAGCGATATTGTCATGGACAGAAGCCGGAAACAAATAGGAAAACTGCGAAACGATCGCAATTTGCGCCCGCGCTTCCTTCATATCCCAACGCTTAAGCTCTCCGCCAAACAAGGAAATCGAGCCCTCGTACCGTTCATCGAAGCCGCATAACAGCTTGACAACGGTGCTCTTGCCGCAGCCGCTCGGTCCTACGATGGCCGTCATCGCATTCGCCTTTAGCTCCGCTTCAAAATCATGCAGGACCAGCTCGCGATCCTCATAAGCGAAGCGAACGCCGTCGAAACGGACGGGCGCAGCCCCATCCTGGAGCACATAAACGTCGCCCCCGCTTCGCTCTTCAGGTTCATCGACCAGCTCAACGACCCGCTTCGCTGATTCCAACGTAACTCTGACGTTCACGATTAGACTCGGCAAGCCGGATAACGGTCCCGTTACAAATCCGAGCAAATACGTAAAGGTCAGCAGCTCCCCCGGCGTCAGCTGGCCCGTCGTCGTCAAATATCCGCCGTACAGCACGCAGCTCATTTGCGGCGCGACTTGCAGGACCATCGATACCGGCGCAATGAAAAGGCATCGCCAATCCGTCTTCCGTTGAAGATCGCGTATACGTTCCGTCACGCGCTGCATTTTGGCAAATAAGACAGGCTCCAGCCGAAACGCTTTGACGGTTACGATACCCGCGGTTGCGTCTTGAATAACGGCGTTATAGTCTGCAAAGCTTCTCTGCAGCTGGATCGCATATTTACTGATGGCCTTGCCCAGCTTTCGCGAAGCGAACATCGCTGCGGGCAGCAGGATCATGCTGGCAAGCAGCAGCTTCCAATTAAAAATAAGCAGATAGGACATGACGCCAATAATAACGAGCGGCGAATAAATCAAATTCACCAGCTGCCACTCGGCAAACCCCGCGATCGAGCCAACGTCATTGTTCAAACGGGCAACGATATCGCCGGAATGCGCGTTATCCAGATACGAAGACGGAAGCCGCCCAATCCGGTAGGCCAGCTGGCGCCGAATATCCTGCACGATCCGAATGCCGAGATGCCCCGAAAAATATTTGATGGCATACCGGAACGCGCAGCCTGCCAGCAAAATAACGACGATGGCGGCAACCGCCATCTGGAAACCGCGTCTGTCGCCTGCAAGCGCCTGATCCACGACATCCTTCAAATATCGGGCTTGGATCAGATCGAAAAACGTGCCGCATACCGCTCCCAGAAAACATATCCCAATCTCAAACGGGTAAGGCTTGCATAGGGAGAGGATGTAGGCCAGTACGCGTCTCGTTTTAACTACACTTTTCACCTCATCATCCATTTCGCTGTCCTTTCCGCAGCAACTGTCCCACAGTCATGTGTATAAACGAACATCCGGCGACGGGCATAGCTGCCTGCTGCCGGATGGCCGATGCTGCGATTGTTAACCGACTGTTGCAAGCGCGTCCGCTTCCTGATACTGCAAAAAACCGCTAGTGTCGGTCATGCTAAGAATAATGCGGCTGCCGTACGCATCGAACGTGACCGGCAATTCCTTATAGTCCCGAAGCGCCTTGCGGACGTCCTGCTGCTTGTCCGGCGGACACACGAACAAGAAAAACCCGCCTCCGCCAGCGCCAAGCAGCTTTCCGCCGTACGCGCCGGCTTGTTTGCCCAGATCGTAAATCCGGTTGATTTCCTCATTGTGAATCTTATCGGACAGCTGCTTCTTGCTTTCCCAGTTCCGGTCGAGCAGCTCTCCAATCAACGGAATGTCGCAGCTTGCCAAGCTGCCTTTGCCTTGCTCGGACAGCCCCTTCAGCGCATGCAGATGATTCAAATTGCCGCCGGTATTTGCCTTCTGATCACCTAGTACAGCCGACGCTCTGCGCGTGATGCCCGTGTAGAACATCAATACGTTGCGCTGCAGCAGCCGAGCTTGCTCTAGCGACAAGCCTAGCGATTCGACATCGACCGTGCCATCCGGCTGAAACACATATTGCTTGAAGCCGCCGAAAGCGGCAGCATATTGGTCCTGCTTACCTATCGGCTCTCTCAGCAGCTCGATCTCGATATGGCAGGCCAGCTCTGCCAGCTCATGTGCGTTTTTTAATTGTCCTTGATACGCGAATAAAGCGTTAAGCAACCCGACCGTGAACGTGCTGGAGGAGCCAAGCCCGCTGCCTTGCGAAGGGATGTCTGCAACGCTCGTAATTTCGACTCCCTTCGCAATGCCGGCGATACGAAGCGCCTCCCGAAAAATCGGATGCTGAATGTCGCTGACATTGCTTACCTGCTCCCGTTCGGCGTAGTTCAGCACGATTTCGTCGTCGCAGCGGCGTTTTACGGTCACATAGACGTACTTATCTATCGTCACGCTAGTGACTGCTCCGCCGTGCAGCTCGTAATAGTCCTTCAAATCCGTCCCGCCGCCGAAGAAGCTGACGCGCAGCGGCGTCTGGCTAATAATCATGCCTGGCACCTCTCCAGATACTCTTTCAAAATGCCCATCATGAGATGATCCATAATCATATGGACATCCTCTACCTTTTGCATATCGTGAATCGGTACGTGGATCGAGCAGTCGGCCAGCTGTTTGACTTTGCCGCCGTCATAGCCGACCAATCCAATCGTTTCCGCTCCGACTGAATTCGCATATTCGATTGCTGCCACGACGTTTTTCGAATTGCCGCTGCCCGAGATGCCGATGACAATGTCATTAGGCGTCAACAGGTTTTCGAGCTGCATTTTGAAAATATGCTCATAGCCTACGTCGTTGGCAATGGCCATCACCGTTGAAACACTATCGTTCAAGCAGTAAAAACGGAATTTAGTACGTAAGTTCTCGCTTGTGCCTTTGTTAAAATCGTTTACGAAATGGGACGCCGTTGAAGCGCTTCCACCATTGCCAAAAATATAAATAAAGCCCTGTCTTCGGTTGGCCTCCACCAGCTTGCTCATGACCGTATTGATTTCGTCCAAATCCATTTGGTCGAGCACTGCCTTCAAGCCGTCCAAATACCCGTTAATATCTGCTCGAAAATCCAATACCGTTTTTTCTGCCAATTCACTCATCTCTAAACGCCCCTCTCGATAGTGGTCATGCTTATCTTTCGTATGTTTCTAGCTTGCTTCGTTTACGAATGGATTCATTGGGTCTACGAATTCGCGCAAACGTTTGCACAAACACCTCCTCGAACCGCTTAATTCGAGCAATCAGACAATTGCTGCGAATAATCGATGCATTGCGATCAGTTTATCGTTATTTCGATTCGGATTCTATCATCGCGCTCCATCTTTTGTCAAAGAAAATAAAATAATAGATAATTGACTAACGTTATCTAATAAGGGACTTTTATCCTATCTGAATCTTATGAAAAATGTCGAATCGAGCTTATTCAAAACTTGCACATAGGCTGGTTCACCGTTTTTTCGCATAGAATAAAAGGTAGTTGTCCAGCTGGCTCGACCAATAATTAATGTCATGTCCGCCTTCCGATAAATGCCATTCCACCTTATAACCGCCCGCTTTCAGCGCGTCATACAGCTTCTCGTCCTTCTCAGCCAATTCATCGGATTCCCCTGCGTCCAAATACATCTCCAGCCCTTGCTGAGGTTTAGCCTTGTAGCTTGCCATCCAGATCGGATCGCGAAGCCTGCGTAGTTCTTCAGTCGGATACAACCAATCCCTCTGCCCCGTATACAAATCCGTGTCCGTATAATCCCACAAGGCTGCGCTATGCCCGCCAGCTTTGCTATAATCCTCGACATGCGTCATTGCCAAGTACAACGCTGCGTAACCGCCCATGGAAAATCCGCCGATATAACGGCTTTCGCGTGATGCGAGGGTCCGGTAATGGCTGTCCATGTAGGCAACGAGCTCCTCGTTCAAATACGTTTCATATAGCCCTTCATCCACGTCGCCCTGATTCACGCCTTGTCCCGGAATGGAATTGATGCCGAAGCTTCGCGCGATATCCGGACTGACGATGATGATTGGTTGAAGCTTTCCTTCATGAATCAACCGGTCGGCAGCCCCGTCCAAGTCCAGCCAATCGAACCACGTGCTCGCATTTCCACCGTATCCATGCAGCATGTACAGAACCGGATATTGCTGTTGATCGGAATACCCTGGCGGCAAATAGACGTCAACCGCCATATCCCGGCCAAGCACCTGGCTGCCAACTTGAATGTGCTGGATGTGGGAACCCGCTTTATTCGCTGTCCCAGCCGTTGATTGCTCAGATGAACCGTTCAACGTTTCCTCGCTCGCCGATGAACACCCTGCACATAACACGCTAAGCAATAATGAACCTACGAATGCCTTCCTCATCCATCCATCCCTCCCAAAGGTTTTTGCAAGCATAATGTGGATACTATACCCAAATGAGGGGAATGTAAAGGCTTTCAGTCACAATTAACCCCCATTGAGCCCTCCGAACGCCTTAACATTATCTCGATATCACGAAAACAATCCCCTAATACTCGTAAACTATGATCGATTCGAAACCTAATAGAGGAGGAATCATAGTGAAACTCGTTAAAAAACATGGTATGAAGGCTGCCATTCTCGGGACGGCGGCAACTGCGCTGATCGTTACGGCAAGCATCGGTGGACAAGCCCCAGAGCAAGCGAACGCAGCTACCAAGCAAACGAAAAATGTTATCCTGTTCGTCGGCGACGGCATGGGCATGGCACAGCGTGATGCCATTCGCCTGGCAACGGTAGGCGAGAAAGGCAGCCTTGCAATGGATTCCATGCCTTACGCTGGACTGATACATACAAGCTCGACTGTGCCTGTAACGGACTCGGCTGCTTCTGCGACGGCTTATGCTAGCGGCGTGAAAACATACAATGGCGCTATCGGCATGGACGCTGATAAGAAATCAGTAAAAACGATCATGGAATATGCCAAGGATGCAGGCAAATCGACTGGCGTTGTGACAACGAGCCAAGTGACGGATGCGACTGGCGCGGCATTCGGCGCGCATGTGGAAGACCGTTCGAAGCAAAGCGATATCGCCCTGCAATTCCTGACGCAAAGCAAAATCGACGTCATCCTCGGCGGCGGCGAAGACTTCTGGTACCCTGCTGGCACGCCGGGCAAATTCCAGGATCAGCCGGCTGAAGATCCGTCCGAGAAAAGCAAAGGCACGCAAGGCAATCTGGTCGACAAAGCTAAAAAATTAGGTTACAGCTTCGTATCGAGCAAAAGCGAGCTGCAAAAAGCAAAAGGCGGCAAGCTGCTTGGCCTCTTCGCGAACGAGGAGATGTTCCAACAGCGTGCTGAAGGCGAAGGCGACATTTACAATCCGGTCGTTTCCCTCCCGGAGATGACGAAGAAAGCGATCGAAACGCTCTCCGCTAACAAAAAAGGCTTCTTCCTGATGGTCGAGGAAGAAGGCACGGATGAATTCGCACATCATAACAACGCGAAAATGACGATTAAATCCGGTCAAGAGCTGGATAAATCCGTTCAAGTTGCGAAAGACTTTGCCAAAAAGAACCCCGATACGCTCGTGCTTGTGCTCGCTGACCATGAAACCGGCGGCTTCTCGATCGAGGAAGTGAACGCGGACGACGAATCCGGCGACGGCATCTCCAAGGAAGACGGTCCATTCGCAATCGCGAACTCCAAGCTGAACTTCGTCGTTGATTGGACGACTTCCGGTCATACGGCTGTAGACATTCCAATTACGGCAATGGGCCAAAACGCTGAGCTGTTCACTGGCATTTATGAGAACACGCAAGTGTTGGATAAGCTCGCGCAAGCGCTCGGATTCAAAATCAAGAAATAAACAATCGTTTTGAAATTGCAAGAGGCAGCCTGCGTGACAGGCTGCCTCTGCTATTTCTCTTTTAAACCGTTTAGGCATCCATTGGTTTCGCCTTCGATACCGGAATCCAAATCTCGCTTCTATACGTAGGCGACGTCATATCCTTGCTTTCATTCCAGAGCATCTCGGGCCCGTCAGCTTGCTCATAGTTGGAAGAAGGGAACCATTCCGAATAGATCCGGCCCCATACATTTTGGAGCGTTGCCGGAAAAGGCCCTACTGCTTCAAAAATAGCCCATGTCGACGCCTTCACCTCAAGATGGGCGTAATGCGCGGGACATTCCTCCGTGGTAGCTACGCCGATATAGTGATCGAGCTCTCCCTTCTCCTCCATCCGCCCTTCCGAAAAATTCGTAGAAGCGCTGATCAGACCTGCAGGCGATCCGTTGGAAAGCTGCTTGAGCTCCTGGATCATTTGCTCATTCAGGCTCTGCCACATGGCAGCAATATCAGGATTAACGCCATGAAAAACAATAGGCACCCTCTTCATCAAGCCTACGATTCGAAACGCTTCTTTGTCCTCGATACGATAGTTCATTTCGCTTCCTCCTTGAATCGTTAATTGAAACGTCATTGGAGGGAAGGCTTTCAACAATTGACCTGCATGTCTAGCCTCTGACGGCGTGACGCCGTGCAGCGTTTGGAAAGCTCTGGCGAAAGAATCCGGTGAATCATAGCCATACTTGATCGCTACGTCGATGACCCGCGCAGAGCTGTTCCGCAAGTCGAATGCCGCCAGCGTTAGCCTTCTGCGGCGTACGTATTCGGACAACGAAACACCCGCCAGGAACGAAAACATCCGTTTAAAATGAAATTCCGAGCAAACCGCCAGCTTCGCTGCTTCACTGTACGCGATGTCATTTGCCAGATTGGCTTCAATATAGGCCATTGCTTTGTTCATATTCTCAAGCATATTCATGCAAGCAGCCTCCCTCATTCGTAGAATAACAGAGGCAACGAGTCGTTATCCGACATTCGGTGCACCGTTTCGAAGGGCATACAGCATCTCTCTTGTATACACAAACAGCGCATCGATTAACCATCGATACGCTGTTGTTATTTTATGCAGGTGCGGCAGCCGTTAGCCTTGCTTCCCTTCGATTGCAAGCAGCAGAACCGCTGCCGCAATGCCTAAGCGACGATCGAGCTGTTTCGATGCATCCAACGAAAAATCGACATTAAGCTTGCTAACGAACGGGTTGAAATTTTGATAAAATAAGGCAACGTTTCTCCCTTGCAGCTCAACGTTGAACTTTTGCGGAATCAGGTTTGTCAGGAACCTTCTCAGCATCGCCATCAGAGCGCTGTCCTCTTTAATCAGCCCAACCTCCGTTTCATTCGGGCTGAGAATGACCCATTCGTCCTTGAGGATCGACTTCATGCCTTTGCGGCGAAGGGAGCCGAGATTTTCTCCGGTTACGGCGTCGATCACATCATATGTTGCAGAGAAGTCGATCACGCTGCGCGCTTGGATGGTGATCAGCTCTTCTTTCATCGATTCGTCGCCGTACAAGCGAATATCCTCCTTCAGCTTAAAAGCCTTCAGCTGCGAGAACATGACTAATTGCTCGTTGTTATCATAGATATGAAATTTTGCTCCAACTAGAGAGAGCACTTTTTTTCTAATTAGATAATTTGTATGGCTAAATTTAGGATTCACTGTAAAGCCCCTTTTCTCTGTTAATTCGACATTTTGCACTTGTAAACCTATATTTCGACAACATTAAGTAATATCCTTCCTTTGCAAAATATCTCATATTCCGCACTTGATTAACGCGAACAAATGTTCTATGATAATAATGCCATCGGACGACTTCCTCACCTATGGGACCGATCTCTCGAATTACATACCTCATGTTGATTTTTGTTGAAATTAACAATTTATGCTTATGGAAAGGTATGAGATCGTATACAATGGTGAGGTGGGTAAAGCTTGTCCGAATCTAAACCAAGGAGTGATTCTGTTGTCTATCAATGCTTACTTGAACTTTAACGGAAATACGCGTGAGGTTGTCGAGTTCTATGCCGAGGTATTCGGCGTTGAGGTTTCACAAATCCATACGTTCGGTGAGTCCCCATCAGACCCTTCCTTCCCACTGCCAGAGGAAGCGAAAAACCTGGTTATGCACGCAAACCTCGTAATCGGCGGCAGCATCTTGATGTTCTCCGACGTATTCCCAGGCATGCCATATACGCAGGGCACGAACATTAGCTTGTCCTACCAAAGCAACAGTATTGAGGAAACTCAACATGTATTCAATAAGCTGAAAGTTGGCGGCACGGTTCAAATGGAACTCCAAAAAACGTTTTGGAGTGAATGTTATGGCAGCCTCACCGACAAATTCGGCATTCAATGGCAAGTGAACTACAACGCCTTGTAATTCAACCTAACGAATAGCACAATAAAAGAGCATCTGGTTTCCCCTTAACGGCGAACACCCGATGCTCTTTATTTGTTAATCCAATTGACCGCCAAGCGTCAAAATGACGGCCTTATCCTTCGTCACGACAACGGTATGCTCGAATTGCGCAACAAGGCTGCCGTCGGTCGTCTGCAGCGCCCAACCGTCCGTCCCCTGCACAACATGATCTGCACCCGTCGATACGAACGACTCCAATGCGATAACATGACCTTCTTCCAAAACCGTCGTATCGTCAGGATCGTAGTAGCTGACGATATGCTCAGGCTCCTCGTGAAGGGAACGACCGATCCCGTGTCCGGTCAGGTTCTGAACGATATGGAAGCCGCGCTTGCGCGCTTCTCTGTATACAGCAGCGCCTAGCGAGTTCAGCTTCGCACCCGCCCGCGCTTTCTTAATCGACACATCGACAACAAGCTCTGCCGTTTCAAGCAGCCGCTGTTTTAATGGAGAAACGTCCGATCCTGCGACCGTCGTAGCACCCGTATCGGCATAAAAACCATTCTTGTAGGCGGACACGTCGACGTTGACGATATCGCCTTCCTTGATGACATAGTCGCCTGGAATGCCATGCGCTACCGTTTCATTCACGCTAATGCACGTGAAGCCTGGGAACTCATACATTTTGATCGGAGCCGATTCTGCTCCGTGTTTGGCAAGCAGCTCCCCGCCTAGCTTATCCAGCTCGAGCGTCGTAACGCCTACTCGAACCTGCGCGATCAATGCATCACGTACATGCGCGACGATCGCTCCGATTTCTCGCAATCCCTGCCATTCTTCCTCTGTCTTTACAATCATGACTGTCCTAACTTCCTTTCCTATCCCACCCGAAGCATTCCTGCGGGTAAATGTCTATTGCTAAAGTATACTCCATTGGCGACTGCCTTGCCATCGTTTCGGCTTCCGTGCATCAGATTTGCATTTTTGCGTGAAAAATTGTCCAAAAACTTGACAATGATACAATTTGTATCATAAATTAAATAGTAGTACAGAATGCGAGTTGCAGTTTAACCGTAAGGAGTAATGACATGACGATGACGATGGGAGATCGATTGAGAGAGCTTCGATTGCGAAAAAATTTATCTCAGGAGGAGGTGGCGAAACAGATCGGTATTACACGCTCCGCGTACAGTCATTACGAGATTAACAATCGGCAGCCTGTGTATGACACCTTAATCAAGCTTTCATCCTACTTCGAGGTTTCATTGGATTATATTATCGGAGGGGAATTCAGCAAGTCAGAAGCGGGGTTATCTCCGGAGACGGTTGAGATCTTCCGATTGCTCAACACGATGGATCAGGATAAACGTAAACAGTCGATCACCAAAATGATGGACGTCATCCGGCAGTCGGATTGACCTGCCAGACGACCACAAGAATAGTTGCTTCTGCCATCAATACCAAGGTTGTTAGTATCGCTTAACCCGGCTTAGCGCCATGTTCAACAAATGGAGCGCCGCGAGCATGACACAGGCGCCAGCTGCATAGCCAGCCAAGATGTCCGTGAAATAATGCACACTAAAGTATAGCCGGCTAAAGCCTACAGCGATGATAATGATGAAGCCGACCGCACCGACTGTTGCCTTCACGACTCGGCTGGCTGCAGCATACAAAACAAACGAAGCCGCAATCGTTCCATAAACAGCAGCTGCGAGCATCGCATTGCCGCTTGGAAAGCTTGCGCCGTCGGTTTCTATGCCCCAAGCGCCTGCTGGACGCGGACGATCTACCATCATTTTCAATACTTGATTTACGCCATACGCGGCTATTCCTGCAAGCGGTATCCATAATGCGCCAAATGTGCGATTCCGCCAGCCGAACCATGCCGCATACGCTAGCGACACGACGACGATTGCCACGGATGACCCGAGCTGGGTCACCGCTTTCCACCATCCCTCCCCGCTGTCGCCAGCTAAAGAATGAACGGCTTGAGCAACTCGCTCATCGAAACGCGCTGGCCCTGCCTCGGGCAATGTGAATGCTATGATGACGAATACGATGATACAAAGGGCGAAAGCCGCCCCTGCGATCAATTGCTGCTTCTTCACTTTTTCTCTCTCCCTTGCCGATGCTTTCCTTGCCAACCCTATGACCTCGCGATAGGCAAATGAATGATAAATAATGCCCCTTTATTTTTCTCGCTGCGCGCCTCGATCCCGCCGCCATGCTGCTGCACAATCTCTTTGACAATGGCTAACCCCAGACCGCTTCCTCCTTCAGAGGAATTGCGCGACTTGTCTTTCTTGTAAAATCGATCGAATATATGAGGTAAATCCTCTGGATCGATGCCGCTTCCCGTATCCCTTACCTCAATAATTGCAACCTCCCCCGACTCATAAGCGTCAATGTAAATCCGCTGATCAGGTTCGCCATCCGGCAAATAACGAAGCGCATTATAGATCAGATTCGAAATGACCTGCTCCATACGCGCTAGATCAATGCGTACTGCCCGATGATCCGGGGAAGCTTCCGAAGCGACGACTTCATCCATGCTTTCATCTCCAGCGAGAAGCTCGCCATTGTAACGGCACTCCAGTATCCCTCCGTCTTTGGCAACATCCATCTCGAATGATAGATACAGCGATTCCAGCCAGTCCTTAAGACCAACTGTTTCATAATGGAATCGAACCTGACCCGCTTCTAGTTTGGACAGCTCGAATAAATCATCGATGAGCCCGTTTAAACGCGACAGCTTGCCGAGCATCATCTGGATATAACGCCGCTGCTGCTCTTTATCGTCGACGACGCCATCCCGCATCGCTTCCAAATAGCCTTGGACAAGCGTTATCGGAGTCCGTAGATCATGCGAAATATTCGAGAGCAAGTGGCGCCTTGATTTCTCTTGCCGCTCCAGCTCTCCAGTCGACTGCTCAAGGGAGGCATACGAGCGCTGCAGCTCGTCTGTCCGCTCGACGACGCGCTTCTCCAGGTGCATGTTGAGCTCGCGGAGCTCTTCGGACACGAGTTCGACTTTGCGAAGCGCGAACGTAAACCGATTGGATAAGATCAATGATTGCATCAAAATAAAGCAGGTCACACCGATCGGCACAAGCTGTACGGAGACAAGCTGCTCGCCATAAAACAAAATATCGTTGATGACCGTCGCTATAAAGATCGATAAGCCGGTGAGCACAAGGGTCGAGCCCTCTCGCTTTCGCAGCCTCGCCTTAACGACAACATAGAAGCAATACGCGCAAACCGTAATAATAAACAGCTGATAGACGACGAGCCATCGCGTGAAGACGATGGTCGGCAAACCCAGCGTCGCAATCGAAAGTCCGATGCCAATTCCATACGCAAGCCTATAAAAGCGCTTGGAGCCATCCATCGGGAACATTCGGAAGATGTAAGCATACCCGGCAACGCCAGTAAGCGCGAAGGCTATGTATTCAATTCGCATGCCGACTTCCCAAGGCAGCTCCGGGAATCGCTGGAACAGCATCGTTTCGCCAGTAACGCCCATCCGAAGCGCAACGAGCAAGCATAATAAGCCAAATGGCAGCGTAAATCGCTCTCTTCGCCTGAACGCATAGAGACCAAGATGATAGGTGCCGATAATAAACAAGCTGCCGATGATCAGCATCTGCTCCGCTACTGCAATAATTTCTTGCCTCGCAATCTGCTGGCTCGTCCCCATCGTAAAGCCGGACCATATGCCCCCCTTGCGATGCTCGTAATTGGATACTTGAATGATCAGATCCGCCGTTCCGCTGTCCGCATTGAAAGTAATGATCCGCGGGTACTGCTCGGCTTCAGAATGCTTCTTGTCTGTCGCCACATGGCCTGCTTCAGCTAGCAGTCGGCCATTAATCCACAGCTTGTATGCGCTGAAAATGTTCGGGACGCGGATCGCGAGCGCGCCCAAATCCGGCTCTGTTCGGATCGTAAGCCGATAGGTCGCAAAGCCTTGTCCGCTTGCTACGCCTTTGTCACTGGAATAGCTGTTCCATGAGGAGGGCACGGGAACATAATCCGCCTTATGCGTTTGATCCCAATGCGATGAAGGCTCTAACAATTGCCCGTCGTAGAAGCTCCATTTGCCATCCAGCTTGGCAATTCCGTCGTTCTCTATGTCCCATTGGGACAGGTCTAGCATGCCATTCGCTGCGAGCGGCTGCTTAGGCCCGTTGTTCGCATCATATTGATTAAAGAGGCTTACGTTTAAGATGACAACCGCGATCAGCACGATAACGGTTATCCAGGCAGGTTTGCGAATAGCCTATCACTCCCTAGAGGGTATATGTTGCGCGGCATTCCCTATGAACATCGTTGCTTCAAATACAGCGCTTCGATTATAATAAGCGAGAAAGCAAGGAGGATGGAAGATGAATGTGAGCAAAATTTTGGTCGTGGACGACGAACCTGAAATCATAGAGCTCATGACCCTCTATCTCCAGCGGGAAGGTTACGCCGTATATGCGGCTGACAACGGAACCGATGCGCTGCGATTGGTGGACGAGGTTCGCCCTGATCTAATTGTACTGGACGTCCTATTGAAGCAATTAAACGGACTTGATGTATGCCAGCAAATCCGTGAAATAACGGCTGTTCCTGTACTCTTCGTCAGCGCCAAGAGCGACGATAACGACATTATACACGGTTTGTCTGTTGGCGGCGATGACTATATGACTAAGCCGTTCAGCCCAGGACAGTTAGTTGCTAGAGTCAAAGCGCATTTGCGCCGGCAATCGCTGCAAAGCGAACAGCGCGACAAGCCAGTGCGGGACCAGCTTGTATTTGACGGCCTCATCATTGATTTGACCGCTCGTACCGTTCGGGTCGGCGATCAGTATGTTTCCTTGTCCGTCAAAGAGTTTGAGCTGCTTGCCCTGCTGGCCACGCAGCCGAATCGCGCTTTCCAATTGGCCAATTTGTACGAGGCGGTCTGGGGCGTGAACAGTATCGGAGATACGAGGACGCTTATGGTACATATGAGCAATTTGCGCAAAAAAATCGAGCCGGATCCTACGAACCCGCGCTGGATCGTGACCTTGCGCGGCGTCGGCTATAAATTTAACGTTGAGGAAGGAAATGAATTACCGCATGTACATCGCTAACAACTGGAATGACTACGAACTTTTAGACACAGGGGACGGCGATAAGCTGGAACGCTGGGGCAAATATATTTTGCGCCGGCCTGATCCCCAAATCATTTGGCCGATCGCCAAAGAAACGCAGCAATGGAAAACAGCAGACGGACATTACCACCGGAGCAGCTCCGGCGGCGGACAATGGGAATATCGCACGAAGCTTCCTGACCGGTGGACCGTCTCGTACGGTCCCCTTTCATTTCATATTCGCCCAACGAACTTCAAGCATACGGGACTGTTCCCTGAGCAAGCGGTCAACTGGCAGTGGATGATGGACCGAATCAAAAGCGCGAATCGTCCGATCCGCGTGCTTAATCTGTTCGGTTATACGGGCGGAGCTACTGTCGCTTGTGCAGCAGCAGGCGCTGATGTCGTACACGTCGACGCCGCCAAAGGCATGGTGCAGTGGTGCAAAGAAAATGCCGAGCTGTCTGGCCTGCAGGATGCTCCAATCCGTTATATCACGGACGATGTGTTCAAATTCGTACAGCGCGAGCAGCGCCGTGAACGCCAATATGAGGCGATCATTATGGACCCGCCTTCCTACGGCCGCGGCACCAACGGAGAAACCTGGAAGCTGGAAGAAAACCTGTATCCGTTCCTCGAGCTTTGTATGACAATATTGTCGGACAAGCCTTTGTTCGTCTTGATTAACTCCTACACGACAGGCATCTCGCCTTCTGTCCTGCATAACATTTTGCAAATGACGGTAGGGCGTAAATTCGGCGGCCAAATCCATTGCGGCGAAATCGGATTGCCGATTTCCGGATCGGGACTGAATCTGCCTTGCGGCATTCTGGGCCGCTGGGAATCCGGCGAATGATCGACGGCAACCAGCCGGAATCGCGAGCAGCGTCTGTTGGCTCGCGCATTCCGGTCCTCTTCGAGGACAATCATTTGCTAGTCGTTGTTAAGCCGCCCGGCGTTCCTTCACAAGAGGACGATTCAGGCGACCCGGACATGCTGACGCTGTTGAAGGAAGATCTCAAGGAGCGGCATAACAAGCCTGGCAACGTGTTTCTCGGGCTTGTTCACCGTCTTGATCGGCCGGTTGGCGGCGCGATGGTATTCGCCAAGACGTCCAAGGCGGCCTCCAGGCTATCTGAGACGGTGCGAAGCCGCGTGTTTGGTAAAACCTACATGGCGATCGTTCACGGCACGCCAGCACAGCCTTACGGGACGCTGAAGCACTATATGCGCAAGGATAACAAACGCAATGTATCGGAGACGTTCGATCGTCCAGTAGCCGATGCGAAGGAAGCCGTGCTTGATTATGCTGTGATGGACCGAATCGGCAATCTCTCGCTTGTAGCCGTCAAGCTGCATACAGGGCGTTCCCATCAAATCCGTGCGCAAATGGCTGCCATCGGCTGCCCGCTCTACGGCGACGCAAAATATGGCGCACCGGCTGCCTCCGGCAATGACAAACGCCACGCTTCGCATGGCACCGTCCTGCTGTGGTCGACATCGGTTACGATCCCCCATCCAGTCACCAAGGAAATGTTGACGTTTCGTTCCATTCCGGATCCCAACCTAACAGGCTGGTCTCGCTGGAACGCAGACGATTTGGAACGTGCGGGTACACGCTTTTTATAACGGCAAGCGCATTTTAACGGACCACAGTGACGCTAATCCACTCCGTACGCGCCATTTAAAACTGTAACGGACCCGAAAGACGTTATTTGAGCCTTTTAATGCTTAGTCGGGTCGTTATTGGTCAAATAGCGGCTGTACGGTCCGTTACAACCAAAATAGGGCTGATTCCGGTCATATAAGGGCCCCTGAGTCCGTTAGATGCCTCAGAATTAAAGACGCTTCGCGCTAAAGAAACCGTTCCTCAAGTAAATGGCTGAGTAAGCTCCCATTTACCAAGGAACGGTTTCTTTTTGGATCATTAATGAAAGAAGGATGTCCTCAAGTTTACGCTCTCGGGACATCCTTTTCGTCTACTCCATATATGCGTTAATCAGTCTGATTGAACGTGTGTATGAATGGCAGCGTCTAGGATGTGCGGCTGATAGGCTCAGGCGCGTTCGTCACTTTACCCAACAAGTAGACAAGATGCTGCTGGTTATGGGACGATAGTCGATTTAGCGCAGTGCTAATAAACGCTGAACGTGCTTCGACCCCTCTACTGCATTCCTGTTCACCTTTGGTCGTCATCGTCACCCATACGATACGCCGATCGGCGTCGTCGCGATTTCGGATGATTAGTCCATTACGCTCCATTCGATCAAGCAGCGTCGTAATGGCTGCCGGCGTCGTTTCCAAATATTGCAGCAAATCTGACGGCTTCATCGGCTGATATTGCTGGAGCAGCTCCAGCACATTAAGTTGCCCTTCCGTTAAGCTCGGTGCCAACGCTTCTTCCAAATGCAACTTCCACTCTCTCGTTAATTTCATCCACAATCGAGCAAAATCTTCAGAAATCATCGTCTTACCCCGCTTCCTGACTGTATTCCTGCTATTCCTCATTATACCAGTTCAAAATGTCGAATAAAAGGTTAATCAACTTAATAATTTGAGTCATTAATCGACGAAAGTCGAGAACGCAATGACAGGATTAGACATACAATGATTCGTGGCAAGGCAGATGCGGCTTCGTTGCGGAAATTTGTTGCGTCTACGACAAAATAACTTGTACGTTCTTGTAGGAAGACGCCAGCAGCTTAGCAGCTCGAAGGAGGTTGACTACGCAATGGATGATCGGAAAGCGGAAATCATGAGGAAAGTTCGCGCGTACGGCATAATGAAAGACCCACAATGGTTAAATAACCCGGACGATCCGGTGCCATTGTGGGTCCTTCTGGAAGCGCTAGTAGAAGTGATGGAGCGTATTGAACCGCCTCATCTGCCTTATGATTAAATTAAATTGAGACGAGACGAGTGAAGCATTCTGTGATGAGATCGTTCTTATCCAGTGTGACGAGCGGCTTGCCTATCGAACGACGTTCGTCGATTGGTGTTTTATCCGTTGGAAGTGTCCATGTGGCGCCGCTCGCCGCAATAAGAATCAATGACTTCTCTTCTTTGCAATAAACAGCACCCGTTAAGCCATTCCCGTTAGGTTTAACACGCTTGCCTTCTTTAAACTCGAATGTCGCGATTCCTTTGCCGCCACGGCCCTGGATCGGATATTCAGCCAACAAGGAGCGTTTGCCATAGCCCAGATCGGACAGGACAAGCACCTCCCCTTCATCGTTCGCAACAAGCGCGCAGCCAACGATTTCATCATCGTCCTTCAGCTGCATCCCTCTCACGCCAGCCGCAACACGGCCCATCGGGTTGACCTCTGTCTCAGGGAAGCGAATCGCCATCCCTTGCCGGCTGACTAGCAGCAATTCCTGATTGCTATTGCTCTCCAGCACAGCAATCACTTCATCGCCATCGCCGACCTTGCAAGCTGCAATTGCCGTCGAACGATTCGACTTGTATTCCTTAAGCTCCGTTCGTTTCACCTGCCCACGCTTCGTAATGAACAATAAAGAAGCGCTAGCCTGATCAAAGTCGCGAATCGGCACGATGCCAATGACGCTATCCTCCTTGGACAGCGGAATGACATTAACGAGCGCCGTGCCGTTGTCTTTCCATTTGAACTCTGGAACTTGATGGACAGGCAGCACGAAATACTGGCCTTTCTTCGTGAAGAGCAGCAAGCTGTCGATCGTGTTGACGCTCAAAAGATGTCGGACGACATCGCCGTCCTTCACGCCTGCGCTTTCCAATTCGCCGCCTGAGCGGGTATAGGACAGCATCGTCGTCCGTTTGATATAGCCCTCTCGGCTCACCGTCAAGAGCACGTCCTCGGACTGCACCATGACTTCGAGGTTCACCTTCAGCTCTTCGACCTCGCCGCGGATATCCGAACGGCGATCGATCCCGAACTTCGTCCGGATTTCGAGCATTTCCTCGCGAATGACGCTCAGCAGCTTCTTCTCGCTTGCGAGAATGCTTTGCAAATAAGCGATACGCTTCTGCGTCTCCAGCAGTTCTTTCTCAAGCTGCGTAATTTCGAGATTCGTTAAACGATAAAGCTGGAGCGTCAAAATCGCATCCGCTTGCCTTTCCGTAAAGCCGAACTTCGAAACGAGGTTGTTTTGCGCATCTTGGCGGTTTTTAGACGCTTTAATCGTTGCGATAATCTCATCCAACAAGTTAAGCGCCTTCACGAGTCCCTCTAACACATGGGCACGGTCTTCCGCTTTCTCCAAGTCGAACCGCGTTCGATTGGTCACAACTTCTTTCTGGTGATCGATATAAGCTGCGAGCATTTCCTTCAAGCCAAGCTGCCTAGGCGCTTTATTAACGATCGCGACCATATTGAAGTTAAACGTCACTTGCAGATCCGTCTTCTTGAACAGATAAGCAAGAATGCCTTGCGCGTCAGCGTCCTTCTTCAGCTCGACGACAATGCGCAATCCGTTGCGCCCGCTCTCGTCTCGCACTTCGGCAATGCCCTCGACGCGCTTCTCTAGGCGTATCGTCTCCATCGCCGTAACCAGGCGCGACTTGACCACTTGGTATGGAATCTCGGTAATGACAATTTGCTGCTTGCCGCCGCGAACGTCCTCAATCTCAGCTTTGGAACGAATATAGATTCTGCCTTTGCCCGAAGCGTAGGCTTCCCGGATTCCTTCCTCGCCCATGATCGTACCGCCCGTAGGGAAATCCGGCCCTCTAACGATCGTCATCAGCTCAGCAACAGTCATCGAAGGGTTCGCCATTAACGCGAAGCATGCATCAATGATTTCACGAAGGTTATGCGGAGGAATTTCCGTCGCAAAACCAGCGGAAATGCCGCTGACGCCGTTCACGAGCAAGTTCGGATAACGCGACGGCAGGACGACTGGCTCCTTCGTCGTGTTGTCGAAGTTGTCCTTGAACGGCACCGTCCGCTTATCGATATCACGGAGCAGCTCCATCGCGATCGTTGACAGCCTTGCCTCTGTATACCGCATCGCAGCTGGCGGATCATCATCCTGCGAGCCCCAGTTGCCATGGCCGTCGACGAGCATATGGCCCATTTTCCAAGGCTGCGCCATCCGGACCATGCCCTCATAAATCGAGGAATCGCCATGCGGATGGTAGTTACCCATGACGTCGCCGACGGTTTTAGCCGATTTGCGGTATGGCTTGTCCGGCGTATTGCCCGAATCGTACATGGCATACAGGATGCGCCGTTGGACCGGCTTTAATCCGTCGCGAACATCAGGGATCGCGCGATCTTGAATAATATATTTAGAATACCGCCCGAATCGGTCGCCTACGACCTCTTCGAGAAAAGCCGGTAAAAACTGTTCCAGCATACCCATTGATCTGTCCTCCTACTCCTCGTATTCGGTGAAATCGACATTGTCGATAATCCACCGCTTCCGCGGATCGACCTTATCGCCCATCAGCGTCGACACACGACGTTCCGCCTTCGCTGCGTCTTCAATCTGAACCTGCAGCAGCGTGCGTGTTTCCGGATTCATTGTCGTTTCCCACAGCTGGTCCGGGTTCATCTCGCCGAGGCCTTTGTACCGCTGCAGCTCATAGTTTTTCCCGAATTCCTTCAAATAGTTCTGAAGCTGTTCGTCCGTCCAGGCATACCGAACCGTCTCCAGCTTGCCTGACTTGCGTGTCAGCTTGTAAAGCGGAGGCTGCGCGATATATACCTTGCCAGCATCGATTAACGGCTTCATATACCGGTAGAAGAACGTCAGGAGCAGCACTTGAATGTGCGCGCCGTCCGTATCGGCATCGGTCATAATAATAATTTTGTTATAGTTGCACTCCTCGCCATCAAACTCAGGACCTACGCCTGCGCCAATAGCAGCAATGATCGCTTTGTACTCATCATTCTTAAGAATGTCCAGCAGCTTCGCTTTCTCCGGATTCATCGGCTTGCCCTTCAACGGCAAAATAGCCTGATGCTTGGAATCGCGGCCTTGCTTCGCCGATCCGCCTGCCGAGTCGCCTTCCACGATGAACAATTCGTTGCGTGCAATATCCTTGGATTGGGCAGGCGTCAGCTTTCCGCCAAGGTTCGAGCTTTCGCTCTTTTTCTTGCCCGAGCGAATTTCCTCTCGCGCTTTGCGAGCCGCTTCGCGCGCTTTGGACGCTTGAATCGCTTTCTTCATCAGCATTTGTGCGGCCTGCGGATTTTCCTCCAGGAATACCGCCATTTTGTCCGTTACAACAGCGTCTACCGCACTGCGCGCTGATGCGCTGCCAAGCTGATCCTTCGTTTGGCCGACGAATTCGACCTCGGACATTTTGATATTAATGACAACCATCATGCCTTCGCGCAGATCGTTGCCCTCAAGGTTCTTATCTTTCTCCTTAAGCAGCGCGTTCTTGCGGGCATAATCATTCATGATACGAGTGTAGGCTGTCTTAAAACCCGTCTCATGCGTACCGCCGCCGCGCGTCGGGATGGAGTTTACGAAGGAAGCAATCGTCTCTGTATAGCCGTCATTGTACTGAAGGGCGATTTCTACCTCAATCTCGTCTTTCTCTGCTGCGAAGTGCACAACCTCATGCAAAACCGTCTTGTCTTCATTCAAAAATTGCACGAACTGCTTCGCGCCGCCTTCATAATGAAACACGACTTCGTTGCCGCTCCGCTCGTCCTTCAACGTGACCTTCAATCCCGAATTCAAGAATGCGATCTCCTGAAGCCGCTCGGAGAGCGAGTCGAAATTAATCGTTGTTCCGCTTTGGAACACGCGACCATCCGGCTTGAAGGTAACCTTCGTGCCGGTGCGATTGGTATTGCCAATGATGGTCAGACCAGTTACCGGCTCGCCGACATGCTCCTTGCCGTCTGCGTCCGTCCAATATTCAAACCGCTGCTTATGAACTTTGCCGTCGCGATAAATCTCAACTTCAAGCCATTCGGAAAGTGCATTCGTTACCGAAGCGCCTACGCCGTGAAGGCCGCCCGACTTCTTGTAGCCTCCGCCGCCAAACTTGCCGCCTGCATGCAGCATCGTAAAGACGACCTGAGGCGTTGGGATTCCGCTCTTATGCATGCCTGTCGGAATGCCGCGACCGTTGTCCTTAACGGAAACCGAGTTGTCCTTGTGTATCGTCACATCGATCGCAGAGCAATGCTTTGCCAGATGCTCATCGACCGCATTATCTACAATTTCCCAAACGAGGTGATGAAGACCGGAGCTGCTCGTGCTCCCGATGTACATGCCCGGCCGTTTGCGAACGGCGGTCAGCCCCTCGAGTATTTGTATATCGTCCGCGTCGTACTTCCGTTCGGCGGATGGTGATTCCTTCGCGAACAGATCCACTTGCTCGGCCATACGCGCCCCCCTAAATGTGTGTTGCCTCTGCCCTGATGCCTCGGGTCAGTAGCCTGTTGGACATCTATGTCCGCTTATTATGGATTGATTTATTATAAAAAAGTTGTCGTCAGAGGTCTATTTTAATTCAACATATCCTGTTTCGTAAAGACGCTGAACGAAACGATCAACGAAAGAAGCGTCCAAACGCCTAGTACGGCTAACGAAAATGATAAGCTCATGCCTTCGATTGGCGGCGGCGAGCCTGCCAAATAATTGCTTAATTCCAAGTTAACCGAAAAAATATATTTCGCGCTATGCCACGAGGATGCCATCGTCGCAAGGATCGATCCCGCAATGATCGCAGCCATCATCGTAACGATGCTTGCGGCCGTGCTGCGCACCAGAACGGATACCATTAACGCCAAGCAAGCAACCGTCATCGCTGAAACCCAGACGAGTCCGGACATCATAAGCAGGTACAGCCAATGCGGCACGGCATGGACAGCCGAGCTGTCCAGCTCTGCGCCATGAATAACGAAGCCGGTAAATACGGGCAATGTCCATCCCCCGTAACCGAAAACAAGCCCTGCGATCAGGTAGGATAACACCACGGTTGCAAGCAGCGTTAAGGATACGTATAAGGTTAACGCGATCAGCTTGCTGAGCAATATTTTCCATCGCCGCACAGGCCTCGTCAGCAGCATCTTCATCGTGCCGGTCGAACGCTCGCCCGAGACGAGGTCCGATGCAATCGCCAATACGAGCAGCGGAATAAACATCGTTACCGAAGCGTCAAGAAACCCTCTTGTAAATGTAACGGCATTCGGCGCGTCAGGATTAACATCATGATCCAAATAATATTGCAGCTGCTGTACGGCTACGCGGCGATACCGCTTCCACTCCTCCGGAATCCGATCGCTCGACAGCTGATTCTGATAATCGGTTATTTTTTGCTGAAGCTGAAACCGCCAATCTTCGAATTTCTCCCGATTGTTGACTGCCATTTTCATTTGCGCATAGGTGAACACGGGGATAAGCACGAGCAAAATCAACACGACGACGAGAAACCGTTTTTTCTTCCACACCTTCATCGTCTCGTTGCGCACTAGCGGCAGCAGATTACTCAACCTCATCGCCCTCCGTCATGTTCAAGAATAGTTCCTCCAGCGTAGGCGCAACCTGCTGAACAGCGCCGATCCGCAATCCTTCACGCGCTAATTTCTCAATAACCGTCGGGATTCGTTCGACTGGCATCGCTGTCACGATTGCGCCAGGAAGCATGGCAAGAATCGTCTCATCGACCCGCGGCTGATCTTCAGGCAAAATCGCAATGTCCGCTTCGTTTTGCAGTCCAAGCAGTCCGGCAGCTCGATCCTCGAATTGCCATACCACATAGGCTCCCGCATTTGAAATCAGCTCGTCCACTTCGCCAACCGCAAGCACTTGGCCCTTGCTAATGATCGCCACCCGATCGCACATGAGCTGGATTTCACTGAGCAAATGGCTTGATATAAACAAGCTGAGCCCTTGCTCAGCTAAGGATCGGATAAATACGCGCAGCTCCTTGATCCCTTTAGGGTCCAGACCGTTCGTCGGCTCATCCAAAATAAGCAGCCTCGGGTTGCCGAGCAGCGCTTGCGCTATGCCGAGCCGCTGGCGCATGCCAAGCGAATAGGTTTTGACTTTATCATGAATCCGGCCGTCCATTCCTACGATCTCTACAACTTCGCGAATGCGATTTTCATCAATGCCAGCCTGCATTCTCGCGAAATGCTCAAGGTTTTCCCAGCCTGTCAAATAGCTGTACATTTCCGGATTTTCTACGATGCAGCCGACATGGCGAAGCGCATTTTCCGGATCGCGCTGGACATTAAAGCCGCAAATCTCGATTTCGCCTGAAGTAGGCCGAATCAGATCAACGAGCATACGGATAGTTGTCGTTTTGCCAGAGCCGTTCGGACCGAGAAAGCCGAAAATTTCGCCCGCTTTCACTTCAAAGCTAACGCCGCGTATGATCTCGCGACCGCGAATTTTTTTCGTCACGCCGCGAACAGCCAGTACGGTTTCAGCCGATGCAGCATCTCGTGTTTGCCGGTTGGCATTGGAGCCGGATTCAGCAGCGTGCCTTGTCTCTCTATCGATTAGCGCCATCCCTCATTCTCCTCTCTATTTGCCCCGCGGCTATGCTAATTAATGGCTTGTGCGATGCGCGCTGCAATCGCAGCATAGCCTTCGTGATTGGGATGAAAATGGTCTGACGACAAATATTTCGACAAATTCGCTTCAAAAAGATCAAACGTAGGGACGAGCCTCATGTTCGGATAACGATAAATGATCGCATAAACCTCTTTGTTCCATGCCTGCACCTGCAAGCTGCCTTCCCGCAGATCCTTCACATCGTAGAACGGGTTGTACAGTCCGACATATACGATTTTGGCGTTCGGATTCAGCTCATTCAATCGTTTAAGCGTTTGCTCGAGTCGCTTCGTTCCGACCGCTAGGTTTGCATTCAGTTCTTCCATCGACAGCTGGCCTTGATTGGCTGCAACGCCCTTCTCATTCCCCGCAGCGAAAGCAAACAAGTCATTGCCGCCGATCGTCATGAGAATGACATCCGACTCGCGAATCGCTAGCTGGAATCCTTTGTCCGTCCCAAGCTTCTCGTTCAATTGATCGGCTCGAAGCCCATTGATCGCCAAATTGTTCAACAGCTTTACCGGCTTGCCGTATTTCTCTTCCAAATGCTTCATGGCCGGCTTCACGTAACCTTCGCCCGTCGAGTCGCCGGTTCCTTTGGTCAACGAATCGCCTAGTGCTGTTACGCGAATGACTGGTTGATCTGCAAGGCTTGGCGAAGCTCGTTCATCATCAACGATTGGGCTGATGGCTTGTCCGGGACGCAGCATATCCTTCACGGCATAGCCAAACCCGGCAAGCAGCAAAACGGTTGCTAGAACAGCGACGATTCCGATTAGCCGCCATAGGATTGTGCCTCGATTCATCATGACAAGCTCCCTTCCGTAACCGGTGGATAATTTATCCCTTCTACCATAAATCTAACGAATAAAGAATGCAAATCATGCGCAAAAAAACCGTAACGCACGCTAATTCAGCGGCATTACGGTTGATGTTGCCATTATCATTCAAAAAGAAATAACAAGTTACGCTTCGTAATCGATATGAAGCGCTTGTGCTGCACGGCGAGCCATGTCGCGCGCTTGCTCGACATCGTCGGCGCTGCTCATCGCAACCGCCATTCGGCGGCCCTTCTTCGTCTCCGGCTTGCCAAATACGCGCACTTGCGTGTTCGGAATCGACAGCGCTTCTTCAAGCCCTCCGATCTGGAACGTCGCGCAGTCGCGGTCTGCCTTCAACGTATGCGTCGCCCCTGGCGTCAGCAAACGAATCGTTGGAAGCGGCAAACCAAGAATCGCACGCGCATGCAGAGCGAATTCAGACAAATCCTGCGTGACCATCGTAACCATGCCCGTGTCGTGCGGGCGAGGCGAAACCTCGCTGAACAACACGCCGTCTTTGGTCAGGAACAGCTCAACGCCATACAGCCCGTAGCCGCCAAGCGAATCGGTAACCTTGCGAGCAATATGCTCCGCTTCCTGAATCTGCTCTGGCGTCATCTGGTGCGGCTGCCACGATTCGATGTAGTCGCCATCCTTCTGAACATGGCCAATTGGTGCGCAGAACGAAGTGCCCGATACGGAACGGATTGTAAGCAGCGTAATTTCCGAATCAAAATGAATAAAGCCCTCAACAATGACACGCTGCTTCTTCGCGCGTCCGCCTTCCATCGCGTATTCCCAACACGCTTCAATGTCGGCGTCTGTTCGGCACACGCTTTGACCTTTGCCCGAAGAGCTCATGATTGGCTTAATCACGCAAGGCGTACCGATTTCTGCAACGGCTTGGCGAAGCTCGTCCAACGAATCGGCAAAACGATACGGAGCTGTCGGCAGCTCCAGCGTCTCCGCAGCAAGTCGGCGAATGCCCTCACGGTCCATCGTCAAGCGCGCTGCGCGTGCCGTCGGAACGACCGTGCGGCCTTCCTTCTCCAGCTCAACGAGCGTCTCTGTCGCAATTGCTTCAATTTCCGGTACGATGAGATCCGGCTGCTCCAGCTCGATAATGCGGCGAAGCGCTTCACCGTCAAGCATATCAATGACATGGGAGCGGTGCGCAACCTGCATCGCTGGCGCATTCGCATAACGGTCCACGGCAACCGTCTCAATGCCGAGCCGCTGCGCTTCGATAATGACTTCCTTGCCGAGCTCGCCTGAACCGAGCAATACGATCCGGCGGGCTTGCTTCGATAACGGTGAACCATACTTAGACATGTGGGGCCTCCTGAAATCATGCGGACGGCGGCAAACCTGGCACTCGCATCACCAGATTTGCCGCCGTTTTGCGTTTTCTTTCCATTTTGGACGGAATTTCGTCAAAAATCAAGCCTGTCCTGCCGTTATGCGGACAAAAAACGATATTGCGCTTCAATGAGTCCATGATACGTGCCACGCAACGCTATCAATTCCTGATGCGACCCTTGCTCGACGATGGAGCCATGATCCAATACGACAATCGAGTCGGCATGGCGGATTGTCGACAAGCGGTGCGCAACGATAAACGAGGTGCGCCCTTGGAGCAGCGTCTGCAGCGCTTTCTGAATTTTGAGCTCCGTCTCCGTATCGATGCTTGCCGTCGCTTCATCCAGGATGAGAATGCGCGGGTTCGCCAACAGCGCACGTGCGAACGAAAGCAGCTGCCTTTGTCCCATCGACAATACGTTGCCGCGCTCCTGCACCTCGGTATCGTACCCGTCCGGCAAATTCATAATAAACTCATGGGCATGAACGGCTTTGGCTGCCTCTACAATCTCGTCGTTGGTCGCGTTCAGGCGGCCGAATCGAAGATTATCGCGGATCGTTCCGGAGAAGATGAAGGTGTCCTGCAGCACGATGCCGATCTGTGAACGCAAGCTCTCGATCGAGACGTCGCGAATATCGGTGCCATCTATCAAGACGCGTCCCTCTACCGGATCGTAGAACCGGCATAGCAGGTTCATAATCGTACTTTTGCCAGAGCCCGTATGCCCCACCAGCGCAATTGATTGTCCCGCCTTCACGTCAATCGTTACACCTTTGAGCGCAGGACGGCCCGCTTCATATTCGAACACGATGCGATCAAACAACACATCGCCCTTCACATCCGGCAGCTCGTTCGCAGCTGGAAGCTCGCCTACCGCTGGACGTTCATCCAAATATTCAAAAATCCGCTCCGAGGAAGCCATGGCGATCAGCAGCTGGGAGTACATTTGGCCTAGTCGGTTAATCGGTTCCCAGAAATTCCCGATATAGTTCGCGAATCCGACGAGCAAGCCGACCGTTAATTCATCCTGTTGGATCAAATAAGAGCCGTACCAGAACAAAATAAGGGTACCAACCGCACTTGTCAGCTCAATAATAGGCCCAAAGGATTGGTTCAATGCGGATGCTTTGTTCCAAGACTTAATGTTGCTCATATTCATCCGCTCGAAAAAGCGAATATTGTCCTTCTCTTGCGCGTATGCCTGCGTTACTTTAATGCCTTGAATCGATTCGTTCAAATGCGAATTGATGCGGGATTGCTTGATACGCACATCCTGCCATGCAAATCGTATCCGTTTGCGTAGCGCACTCGACACGAGGAACATGAGCGGGACGGTCAGCATCACGGCTAAGCCCAGCTTAAAGTTCCATGCAAGCAGAATAATGACGATGCCGACCAGCTGTACGCAGTCCATGAGCAAATTGACGACGCCGTTCGTAAACAGGTCCTGCAAGGCGTTCACATCATTCGTGACCCTTACAAGAACGGAGCCTGCCGGGCGCTTGTCATAGAACTTGAAGGAGAGCGTCTGAATATGAGAAAACAAATGGCTTCGCAAATCATGGATAACCCGTTGGCCAATGATGTTCGTATGCTTGATTCGATATTTGTTAGAGCCCCATTGGACGAGATAAAGGACGAACATGAGACCCGCATATAATAGAAGCTTCGAAACGCTTGAGTCGCCTGTTTTCGGGTTAATCGCTTCATCAATTGCCATAATGACGATTGCAGGAATCGCCAAGCGAGTAAGCGTTCCTAATATCATGCCGACGAGAATGACCGGCAGCAGCTGTTTGCGATACGGCTTCAAATAGGTGAATAATCGGCCCAGCTGGCTCCAGTTAAACGGCTTCTCGATCAATTCATCGTCTTGGTAGACGAATCGATCACGGCGTGCCGACGTTGATATCTTCTTCTGCTCTTGTCCGGTAGTCAATGGAGCACCCTCCCTTCCGTATTCGCCTGAACGCGTTGGCCTGCGGACGGCTCTGGCTCGCCAGGCACCCATGCGTCGGTTCCCGCTTCTTCATTGGCGGAATCCGGGCGATCCGCATATTGAATCCGATAGACGTCGCGATACGGCCCCGGCTCAGCCAACAGCTGCTCGTGCGTGCCGCGTTGTACGGTTTTCCCTTGATCCAGCACAATAATTTCATCCGCATGACGGAGCGATGAGATACGATGCGCGATAATAAACGTCGTTCGGCCTGCCATCAATTCACGGAAGCCCGATTGAATTTCATGCTCGGTTTCCATATCGACAGCGCTGGTCGCGTCATCCATAACAAGAATTCGCGGATTGCGAATCAACGCGCGCGCAATGGCGATACGCTGCTTTTGCCCACCGGATAGACCCATGCCCCGTTCGCCGACGACCGTATCATAGCCTAGAGGAAGCTCCATAATAAAATCATGCGCTTTGGCCAGCTTCGCCGCGCGGATAATGTCGTCCATCGTGGCATCCAATGCGCCATATGCGATATTGTCTCGAATTGACGCTGAGAACAGGAACGTCTCTTGGAACACCGGAGAGATGGCGCCGCGCAGCGATTCAATCTCCAGCTCGCGTACATCGATGCCATCGATCGTGATGCGTCCAGACTTCACATCGTAAGCGCGCATCAGCAGCTGAATCGCCGTCGATTTACCCGATCCCGTGCCGCCTAGCAGGCCAATGACCTTGCCTGGCGCCGCATCGAGCGTAAATGCGTTTAGCGCAGGAGCGCCGCTGCCATATCCGAAGGTCACATTGTCGAAGCGGACATGACCTCTCATCGTATCGTGATCCAATGCGACAGGATGCTCGGCATTTTTGACATGCACATATTCGTTCAACAGCTCCAGCATCCGTTCGCCGGAAGCTTTGGATTGCGTATAGTTGTTCAGGTGGAAGCCAATCCCCCACATCGGACCGATAATGTACCAGGTTAAGCTGAAGAAGGCAACAAACTCCCCGATCGTAAGCGAATCGTGAATGACAAGCAGCCCGCCTGCTACGAGCAGGATGACAGCGCTAAGGTTGGCAAGCAGCTCCATCATCGGGAAGAACCGTCCCCAAATCTGGGAAACGCCGATCTGATTCGTCTGGTAATCCTGACTTTTCTCCGAAAACTTGTTGACCTCAAACGACTCGCGGGCAAACGATTTAACAGTCCGAACGCCCGTAATATTTTCCTGCACCGCCGTCGTTAACCGGCTCATCGCAAGCCGCATCTCCCGGAATGCGGGATGGATGTTTTTCTCTAGACGGATCGCCGTGAACGCAAGCAGCGGAATCGTGACGAATGTCATCAGCGTCAGCTGCCAATGGATCGTCAGCATCATAATTCCGCCGAATACGATCATGAGCACCATGTTCAAAATTTGCGCAAAGCCGAAGGCGATAAAGTTGCGGATGGCTTCCAGATCCGCAGTAAGGCGGGACATCAAATCGCCTGTTTTAGCCGTATCATAATATTTGAACGATAAATATTGCAGCTTATCATAGCATGCGTTGCGCAGTCGGTATGCGACTCGGTTGCCCAGCCTTCCTCCGAAGAAGCCATGTAAAAACTGCAAGCTGCTTTTCACTGCAATAACGCCAACGACGGTCAATGACAACGTTGGAACCATACTGAATTTTTGTTTCATAATCACATCGTCAATCAGTACCCGAAGCAGGTTTGGATACACGAGGCCAAGCCCCGTCGCTGCCATTAAACAGAGAATCGAAGTGATCAAATACTTTTTCTCGCTCCAATAAAACGATTTCAACTGCCTGAAGACGTCCACAACGAACCCCTCTCTCCCGTTAACCCTGATGAATTGGAAATACGAATGAATCGTAACAGCAACCTATGGAATGTTCAAACAGAGTATGCGAACGTATGACTCCCTCAGTGACGCTTCGCCACGCTGAGCGCAACTTATCGGGGGGTATGCTCCTAAATCGTCTGCCATCCAGTCGATATGCTCACAAATCCTCCATTTTTGCATGAATCCACCTCCGTTTTTGCACATATTGCCATAGCATTTTTTTGATTATCCTGTAGAGAAAAATGACTTCGATTCATCGAATGCGTTTTCGACTTTTTCTTTGTGCCAAATGGACCTCACTTATCAGATGGCCATGGCATGGCATGCCGCGCCGTGCCATGCCGCGCATGCCGTGACATTGCACTTTGTACAACGAGAAAGAAGGAAGAGACCCGTCTTACAGGTTCTCGTTGCAGTTCATGCAACGAAAATATGATTAGGAAGTGACTACCTCGCCGAAAACCTAATAAAGCATCTTTTTCGTTGCGCATAATGCAAGGATATCTTCTGGCTTTCCCGTTCAGGTTAATTTGATTGTACAAGCTGCAATGAGCAAGCCGCTGCAACGCAAAAAAGGGGGGTATCCCTCAGCCGTCATGGCTAAAAGGACACCCCCTGTTGAGGTGAAAAGAGACAAGATTCGTTGGCTCGTTAGATAGAGCAAAAGTAGCAAAAGATAATGGAATGCGGTTTGACAGGCGACGTAAGACCGAACACCTCGTGCCGCGATGGCCCCGCGCGCCGTGATGCACGCGCGGGGCGGAAACGTAATGCGAGGCTACTTCCGGCGAATAGCGATCAGCTTCGTGTGAAGCTCGGTTAACTGAGCCAGATCGCTGCCATCCTGAAGCGAGGCTAGCTTGCCTTCTGCATACGCGCGCACTTCGTCAGCCAGCTTCTCGCCATTCGCGCCCGCCGACTCCCGCAGCCGAACCGCATAGATTCCGTTCCACGCGCCAGCCGCCTGCTCCGACCAACGTTTAAGCGGCTCCGCCAGCAGCTCCTCAATTGCCGTGCGCATTGCTGCTTTGCCGTCCCCTTCGAAAAATTGGCGAGGCGACTTAAACCGGCTCCAGAACCATTTGGCATCAACTGGCCCAACGCTCCATAATTGCCCGACATCGTGCGCATCCCAATCCGCGCGTACGTAGCCAGCCGCTTCAAAGCCAGCCAGTTGCTCAGCAGCCTCTGCTGACACACGCTCGTAACGCTCCTTCAACAAAGCATGCAGCGCATTGTCCATACGCAGCGTCGTCGCGTCCAGCTCTTGCGCGAGCTCAACGCCAAGCTGGCGATCCAGCTCCAGCCAAGACGTCCATAACGCTTTGCGTAGATCCCGTCCATCATCGCGAAGGGTGGAAGGATTAAACGCCAGGTTATAAAATTCGCTAAACCGAAGCCCTACGCGCTGAATGACGTAGAACAGCAGCTCTTCCAGCTCTCGAGCCAAACGGTCATATTGCAAATCAGCGAGTTCGCTGATCGATTGTACGGTACGAACCGCTGCATCTGCGCTTGCGGCAAGCTTCGTACGCTCTTCCGCCCGTTCAGCCGCGCTTCCTTGTGCAGCTTGAATCCAGCCGCCCACTACGGTTTCCGTTCGCACCAAATCGCGATCGGCCGACTCAATTGCCATACGTCCCAAATCATCCCGAATAAACGTTGTAAACGACGTCTCGAATGCTTCTACGCCGGATTGCGCAAGCGCGTCGCGGTTGCCATCCATTTTCGCATCCAACGCTTGCAGGCTGGATACCGGATAGAGGCGAGGGAATCGGATTCCATGCTGCAGCAGATTATCGGATACATGCTTCAGGACGCCGTCCAATTCCTCTTGCGATGCCGCCAAATCGGCTGCATTGACAAGGAAAAACATTTTATCAAGCTCGAATTGATCCTTCACGCGGCCAAGCTGCATAAGAAACTGGCGGTCGGCTTGCGAGAAAGCATGGTTATAATAGGTGACGAACAATACCGCATCCGCGTTCTTGATATAGTTAAACGCAACGCCCGTATGCCGCGCATTGACGGAGTCAGCGCCCGGCGTGTCGACGAGGACGATGCCTGCATCGGTCAGCGGACAGCCGTAATGGAGCTCAATCTCGGCAACGAAGCATGAACGGGATTCCTCCGCAACGAACAAACGGTATTCCGTCTCGTCCACGGACAGCACGCTGCTCAAATGCGATGCAAATTTGCTCCAGCCTTGCTCGGCTGCCTTAAGGAAACTGTAATGCGGCCGTCCTCCAGCTTGAACCGCATCCGGGCTGAGCGCCGCGATCCGGCGAAGCAGCGCATCTTCATTGGATGGCACATCCGTCTCGCCAAGCAGCGTCAACGAATATTGCAAATCGCTGAGCATGCCTTCCTTCGATTTCATGACAACGCGCGCGCTGCCATGCGGCTGCGTCTCAGTCGGCGGCACGATCCGATTGATGGCCGCCGTCGTCGGATTCGGCGAAACCGGCAGCGCCGGCGCGCCAATCAGCGCATTGGCAAGCGAGGATTTGCCCGCGCTGAACGCGCCGAACAGCGCAATCGTGAACCGGCTGCTTTGCAGGCGGTCCGCTTTCTCGCGCATCGCGCGCGCTGCTGCGCCAAGCGCTGCGTGCGGCGCCAGCAGCTCGGCGGCGCTGCGCAGCCGAGCTGCCGCTTGGCGCTGCGGCGCGAAGGCGTCGCCGCCCGCGAGCTGCGCAGCAGCCGCCGCTGCGCCTTGCGCCGAAGGCGCAGCGGCCTGCGCAGGCGATGCCGCCGCGCGGCTGCCGGCTTCGCCGGCT
>NZ_AEDD01000003.1:266362-496175 GCF_000179615.1 Paenibacillus curdlanolyticus YK9 | reverse complement strand
CAGCGGCCATGCGCCAGCGGCCATGCGCCAGCGGCCCCGCCGTCGCCAGCGGCCATGCCCCGCGCCAGCGGCCCCGCCGCCTGCCGCCGCTCCCGCTTGCAGCCATCCGCCTGCGCTCCGCCGCCGTCCCGCTTACGCGCGGCTTGCACGCGCCGATTCGGCAGCGCTCAGCCCGGCAGCATAACCCGTCGAGAACGCGGCTGTAATGTTGTACCCTCCCGTATAACCGTGGATGTCGAGCACCTCGCCGCAAAAATACAGGCCGTCCGTCAACTTCGAGGCCATTGTCTTCGGATCGATTTCCTTCAAATTTACGCCGCCGCCGGTTACGAACGCCTCCTCGATGGAGCGGGTACCGTACGCGCGGAGCGGGAAAGCTTTTGCGCTGCGGGCGAGCTCCAGCCAGCGCTGCTTTGGAATGTTGTCGTACGTTATGCTGTCCTCCAGCTCTGCTTTGGCGAGCAGAAGCGGAATCATTTTGTCCGGCAAATAACCGTGCAGCACGTTCTTGATTGCTTTCTTTGATTCCGTCTGCGCAAGCTTCAACGTTTCTACATATACCTCATCGGCACTCAGGTCCGGAAGCAAGTCGATCGTCAGCACGATGTTGCCGACTTTGAATTGCTTCAGCGCTTTGACGACGAATTGGCTGCAGCGAAGCGCGATCGGGCCGGATATGCCGAAGTGGGTAAACAGCATGTCGCCGCGATGCGAGATGATCCGCTTTCCTTTGGGATTCCAGACTGTTAGCTCTACGTCGCGGAGCGATACGCCCTGCAGCTCTTTGGATACGATAAAAGGCTCGTTCGAAGTAATCGGCACCTCGGTCGGGAATAATTCCGTAATGGAATGGCCGCCCTTCTCCGCCCATCCGTAGCCGTCTCCAGTCGAGCCGGTATGCGGAACGGATTTTCCGCCGGATGCGATAATAACGCTTTTACCGACGTAACGCTCTCCCGAGCGAAGCCGAACGCCAGCTACTGCCCCGGAAGCAAACAGCACTTCGGCTACCGGCGCATTAACCTTAATCGTAACGCCCTGCTTCACGACTTGATTCACGAGCGCGTCGACGACGGTTTTCGCTTTATCGGTAACCGGAAACATGCGTCCGTTATCCTCCTCCTTCAAGCGAATGCCGAGTCCCTCGAAGAACGCGATGATGTCCTTGTTGCCGAAGCTGTTGAGCGCACTGTGCAAAAACCGCCCGTTGCCCGGAATATGCTTGATCAGCTCGTCCATGTCCTTATTATTCGTAACATTGCATCGGCCGCCGCCGGATATGCCAAGCTTGCGCCCGAGCTTGTCGCCCTTGTCCAGCAGCAGGACGCTTGCGCCGCGCTTGCTCGCCGCGATGCTTGCCATTAATCCGGCGGAGCCGCCGCCTATTACAATTACATCGTAATTCATGTTGCTTCCAGCCTCCGTATCCTCTCATGCTATGCCCTTCATTGTAATCGGAATAAGCCAATCACGCAAAAGACGCCAGATGCGCTGGTACTGACATCCAATAAAGCGATTGCATTTTGCATACAAACATGATAAAGGTAAAGTAAAAAAAGGGGGAAGCGGCGATGATTCAATCCCACGCTTTTGCGCTGGCAAGCCCGGTAGACGGTATTCGCTTGCAAGCCTATGAATGGCCAGCTGCCAAGGCACCGGTCGGCGTTGTGTGCCTTATCCATGGAATGGGCGAGCATCAAGGGCGCCAAATGGCAATGATTCGTCCGCTTCACGAAGCGGGCTTTACGGTATTCAGCTACGATCAGCGCGGACATGGCCGTTCGGAAGGGCGCAGAGGGCATGCTCGTTACATCGAGCATTTGACTCGGGATGCAGAGGCGCTGCTGCAAGAGGCTTCGCGCAGGCATCCAGCTGCGCCGATGTTCCTGTATGGTCATAGCATGGGCGGCAACGTGGCAGTGAACTGCGCGCTCCGGCATCGTCCGAAGCTGAGCGGCCTCGTTCTGTCCAGCCCTTGGCTGCGCCTTGCGTTTCAGCCACCGGGGTGGAAGGTGCGGCTTAGCCGAATGATCGGGTCGATCTGGCCGACCTTCACGCAATCGGCTGGCTTGCAGCCTGGCGAGTTGTATCGCGCGGGTAATCCGCTGGCCGCCTCGAACAAGGATGAGTGGTCGCATGGGCAAATCTCCGCCGCGATGTTTAATACGATTTCCGACGGTGGGGAATGGGCGATTCAACAGGGGGGCGAGCTGCGGATGCCTACACTAATTATGCACGGTACGGCGGATCGCATTACCTCTGCGCCAGCCAGTCGCCAGCTCGCGGATGCGATGGACCCGTCGCTGTGCACGTATTTGTCGATCGAGGGCGGCTATCATGAGCTTCATCATGATCCGGAAGGGCCAGAGACGATGCGAATCGTGACCGATTGGCTGGCAGCCAGGCTGTAGGAGCGAGAACACCAGCTTTACAATAACGACATCTGGACGTGATATTCGGTTAACAGAGGACAACCATAATGGTCTTGTATACAACTTGTATACGAGAAGCGTCCATTATGAATTCATCGAGGAGAGATGAAGGTTGAAATCGATTAATCGTTTTTGCGCAGCATCTATTGTGACGGCATCCATCGCGGCTGCGGCTATCTGGAGTCCCGTTCAGGCGAATGCAGCTGCGCCGGTCGTGTCGGCCAAACAATCGGTGGGGCAGTTTACCCAATCATCCGTCGTGCGCGATAAGAACGGCAACTATATCATTCGTTGGAAGGCTAATCAGGACCTCGGTTCGGCTAAAGTGTACTGGAGCACATCACCAGACCAGATTGAGAAGAACGGCAAGGAGCTGGCTCGCACTTACACGCGCTATAACGGCCTTGTAGCGGCCGATCCGAAGCCTGGGCAACGCGTGTACTTTCTAATTAAAGGCGGCAATGGCGCAACGATCAAAGCGGCGGAGCGGGCAGTCGAGCTGCAAGGCGTTGTCAACTTCCGCGACCTTGGCGGCTACGCGACGTCAGATGGCCGCCATGTCAAGTGGGGCAAGCTGTTCCGTTCCGGCGAGCTGGCGGGATTGACGGACGCGGATAAGCTTCAGCTCAAGACGATTGGGCTCAAGACGATCATCGACTACCGAAGCAACGCCGAGGTTGCGCAAAAGCCGGATCCAGCGTTGAGCGGCGCTACGAATATTCGTATGCCTGCAATGAAAGAGGTCGAAGGAAGCAGCAACGCTACGGATCTGAACAGCTTGATCGCTACAGGAGATCTCAGCGCGCTTGGCAAGCCGGGCGAAATGCTGGTTGAAGCGAACAAAGGCCTCGTCCAAGCGCCGGATGCTTATGTTTCGCTAATGGATGCGCTGCTTGCCGAGAAGACGGCGCCGATCGTTCAGCATTGCACGGCAGGCAAAGACCGCGCGGGCTTAGGCTCGGCGATCATTCTATTAACGCTGGGCGTATCGGAGTCGACGGTAATGGATGATTTCCTGCTCAGCAACGTGTATCGTGCGGAAGCAAACAAGCAAGCGATGGCTTATATGGGCACGATCATTAAAGACGCGGACGCGCTTGCTTCTCTTCAAGCTCTGATGGAGGTGCGTCAAGAATACCTGCAGGCTGCAATTGATACAATGAAGCAGCAATATGGCTCGATCGACGGCTTCATCGAGAAGGGGCTTGGCGTTTCCAAAGCAGAGCGGGCGAAGCTGCAAGCGATGTATTTGGAATAGGATCTGAACCCGTCCTTTACTTGTAATAAAGGTTACAAAAAGGCAACTATCTGATCATGATAGTTGCCTTTCCGTTTTTTCCGAGATGAATTGCGGGAATTTGTAATGGATGTATAGTAAAATTACGGAATCTGTGATTTAATTTGTGGTAATGGATAACATTTGAACAATGAAATACGCAGGGAATAGAGATAGCAGAGAAGGAGATTTCCCCATGTGGAAAACGATGATGCTGCAGCTGTTCATCTCATTGTTGCCGGCTGTAGCCTATCAGATGTGGAACGACCGTGCAGAGCGTAACGATAAAACGGGCGCGCGTTTTATCGGGCTTGTTAGCGCAGCCGCTATGGCGTTATGCATGGTAATGGCGCATCATTCAGTTGAGGGCTATCAATTTGACTTTCGGCATATCCCTTACGTAATCGGATCATTGTACGGCGGCGCTTGGAGCTTGGCTTTTTTGACCGTGGTGTATGTGGCATTCCGTCTGCCATTCATTGAAACGGGCACGGACTATATCGTTTTCGGTCTTTTTATCGTCATTTTTGGCTTGCTGCTGCTGCTATCTATTCGTCCCTTTCAATTCGCCAGGCGGTCGGATAAGAATAAGATTGTAATGGTGCTGTTTACGGTAGTCGAGCTGTTTTTTGGCTCCTCGATCCTATCGCATGCCTCGGGCGACGGCTCTGATAGCTTGCAGCATCGATTGCTTCTATTCTTAATCTTGTCAGCATTATCGTACTTCATGATTTGGTGCTCCGTACATATTATTGAAAGCATTAAAGAAAAGCAATTGCTTCAACTGCAGCTAAAGCAGCTGTCCGAGAAGTATCGGGCTGAGGTGCAAAAGCTGCAGCAGTTTATAGATGAAACGCCAATCGGCGTTGTGTTGACGAATATTGAAGGAAAGATCACTCACATCAACGAGGTGGCGTTGGATCTCTTCGCAGGGCCAGATAATAAGAAATGCACGAGAGAGATGAGGGGAAGCCCTTACGTTGAGCTGTTTGACTCTGTACGGGACGAACCGTGCCTGAACATGCTGGGCAAGGCGCTTGAGGGCAGGCGCTCGTCGGTCGAGCTGGTCGAAACGGAGGGCCGCGTGCTCGTCAAGACCGCGTTCTCCTTGCATGACTCGGAGCGTACCGGTCTCCAGTCCATTACAGGCGCTGCGCTTATCGTCCATGATATTACGGAGCTCCGTTATTTAAGGGCAGAGCTGGACCGTATGGACCGGCTTAGCCTGGTCGGCCAGATGGCGGCAAGCATTACCCATGAGATACGCAATCCAATGGCTGTCATTCGCGGCTTCGTTCAGCTGCTGAAGGAGCGCAGCGGGCAGGATATGCAGGATTATTTTCGGATTATTATGGATGAGCTCGACCGGGCGAATGCGATTATTAACGACTTCCTGTCGCTTGCACAGAATCGGTTAATCGATAAAAATCTGCTCTCGCTCAACAACCTGCTGATGGAAATGCTGCCCCTTATTACAGCAGACGCGAATCTTCGCGGGCTGGCCGTCGAATGCCGACTGGAGCCGAACCTGCCGGAGTTGTTCTTGAATGATAAAGAAATCAAGCAGCTCATATTGAACCTAGCGCGCAACGGACTGGAGGCTATGGCCGATGGCGATGGCGCCCTTCAGCTATCTACCTATACTTCAGCCGAGATGGTGCAGCTGCGGGTACAGGATGCAGGCGTGGGCATTTCCCAAGAAAAAATGGAGCGGCTGTTCGAGCCTTTCTTTACGACGAAGACGAAGGGGACAGGTCTTGGGCTTCCTGTTTGCTTAAGCATTGCAGAGCGGCATCACGGTCGCATCGATGTGGAGTCGGAGGAAGGCAAAGGCACAACCTTCATTGTGAAATTCAAGCTTGATCAGAGCATGGCCGAAGCGTCGGCCGCTTCAGAGCGGTCACTTGCAGAAGGATAACCTTTCGAGGATAATGAGCCCCCTACGCGCGTATACTAACGCTCGGAAGGGGGTTCAATTTATGGCGAAGAACAAGAATAATCGCGATTCGGTCGCAGCACCGAAGCATCGCGAGGACTCCAGCAAGCCGGCGGATTCACAGGGATTTGACAAAAAGCTGGATGGCCCGAATCGGCCGTCTACTTAAATGGCGGTGGAGTGAACGATGTGCGCGGCGCGATATGATGATCGAGACGAGGAGCGTTATGAGCAGTTGTATGGCAATCATGACGATCCTGCGCTTGACCCATACGAGATAAATTTTTTGCCGGCTTTTCGCAAAGGCAGGGGCTCTAGGGCGCCATTCATCAATTCGCATGGCATCGTCATCGGCGATCACATGTATGCATCGGCTGATTCGCCGCTCGAGCAATGGTCGGTGGAAACCGATCCTTCGATTATGGCTGGAGACGAGTGGGTCCATCCGTATAAGGATATCGGTTTTCTGACAGCGGATAACCGAGCGATTTTCGAGGAAGGCGAGCAGTTGCAGCAGGGCATCTTCATGCATCCTGACAAGGATGTCGGTTATGCTGCGGATGAGCCGCTGCAGGAGCGGAGCCCTAAAGAATAGCGTATCGCGAAGGACTGGGCAGCCGTGCCATACCGGCTGCTTTTTCTTTACTTTCATTTTCCATGAGGTTTATAATAAGAATTATAAAGTAAGAATAATAACGCTACATGGAGCGAAAGGTGAGTGGAGAACATGTCAATGTCCTTCGAACGATATATGCTGGATATGGTACAACCAATGCGCGACGATCTGACCCGTCTCGGCATTACGGAATTGCGTACGCCAGAGCAGGTTGAGGAGAGCATCCCAGGCGCGAAGGGAACGGCGCTTGTCGTCGTGAACTCGGTATGCGGCTGTGCAGCTGGCCAATGCCGTCCAGGCGTAGCAGCTGCGCTGAACCATGATGTAACGCCTGACCATCTGTACACGGTATTCGCAGGCCAAGATAAAGAAGCAACGGCTAAGGCTCGCGAGTATTTTGCCCCGTACCCGCCATCTTCCCCATCGATTGCGGTTATGAAGGATGGCGAACTCGTTCATTTCATCGAGCGCCACCAAATCGAGAACCGCTCGGCGGCTGACATCGCGGCTGATCTGACGGCTGCATTCGACCGCTTCTGCCGGTAATGTAGATAGACGTTTCTGGAAGGGACGAATACGAGAATGAGCTTGCAACGCGAAATCATTGAGCGTTTCGGCGTACAGCCGACGATCGACCCGGATGCGGAAATTCGCAAACGCGTCGATTTTCTGAAGGAATATGTGAAGAAGTCCGGTACGACAGGATTGCTGATCGCAATTAGCGGAGGCATCGACAGCGCAGTTGCCGCGGGCTTGTGCAAGCAAGCGACAGATGAGCTGTCGGCCGAATCGGGCAGGGAATATATTACGCTGGGCGTCTTCCAGCCGTACACGGAGCAGGTTGATATTTCGGATAGCTACGCTGTGGCGGATGCGTTCAAGCTGACTCATCGCGTGGAAACGAACATTGGCGAGACGGTGGACGAGATTGCCCTTGAGGTAGAGCATAGCCTGAAGGCAATCGGCATCAGCCGCCATCTAAGCCGTGGCGGCAAGGGCAATGTGAAGGCGCGGACGCGGATGGTTATGCAATACGCAATCGCGTTCGATATGAATTTGCTCGTTGTCGGCACGGACCATGCGTCGGAAGCGATTACGGGCTTCTACACGAAGTGGGGCGATGGCGCGGTTGATATTACGCCGCTTAGCTCGCTGAACAAGCGTCAGGTTCGCCAAGTTGCGGCCAAGCTCGGCGTTCCGCAGAGCGTGCTCGATAAGGCGCCGACAGCTGGCTTATGGGAAGGCCAGACCGATGAGGCGGAGCTGGGCATTATTTATGATGACAACAGCGACTACCTCGAAGGGAAGGAAATTGCTCCGGAAGCACGCGAGAAGCTTGAGAAGCAATATCTTCGCACGGAGCATAAGCGTTCGCCGATTCCAGGCATTTAATGATGGCTGCAAGCGATTGATGACTTAAAGAAAACCGGGTTGTAGATGCGATTCGTCGCGGCAACCCGGTTTTTGTGATGTTATGAATACGGGGCGGAGGGATCGGATTGATTATCGGCATTGGCCATGATCTTGCAGATATTCAGCGGGTTGCTGGCATTCTGGAGAAGGAAACGGGGCAGCGTTTTGTTGAACGGGTATTAATCGGCCAGGAGCGTGAAATCGCGGCATCCCTAACCGGACGGCGATTGGCGGAATTCGTTGCAGGAAGGTTCGCAGTGAAGGAAGCGGTAGTGAAGGCGCTAGGCTGCGGAATTGGAGCGATAGCAGGGCTGCATGATATCGAGGTGGGCCGCGACCCGCTAGGCAAGCCGGAAGTGCGCTTATCCAGTTCAACGAAGAAGAAACTCGGTTGGCAAACAGGGGAAGAGAGAGAGGCGCTTCGTCAGCAGCTGCACGTGACGATTACGCATGAACGCGGATTGGCGTCAGCTTTCGTCGTGATCGAGCAGCTGCCTGCCATGCAAGTTTAGACACCGCACCAAATGCCCATAGTAGGAATAAGGTATAGCATCCATATTCCAAATGGGGCGAGGGGCGATGGGTAAGATGAACAGTCGGTTGCCGCAAGACGCCAGACGATTCAAAACAGGGACAAGCGTACTGTACGATGGCATTTATACGGACGGTTGGGGCGGGGAGCTGCTGCTGCTGCGCGGAGAATCATTTCCCCGACATCCTGAGATGGGGGCAACGACCTGGACGTATGCGTCTGCAAAAATGCGATCGCGCGGCCGTGGCACGGCTAGCCTCTCGGATAGCTTGTTTTACTAAGAAAATCAGATCGATAAGCCGGCCAGCAGGATGGGGCCGGCTTATTGGCGTGCCGCGAGCCACTCGCTTAAAGCGGCGATTTCGGCTGCGGATAGCTTGTTTTTGAAGGATGGCATAATATCTCCGCCGTTCGTTATTTGATTGGCGATTTGATCTTTGCTCATGCGTTTCCCAACGCTGCGCAGGTCGCTTTCGGGCCCTACCTTGCCGCTCAGGTCGGAGGCGTGGCAGCTAATGCAGCTGGTATTGTACAAATCGACGGTCGACGAAGGGCCGTCAAGAGCGGAAGCTTTGTTCGATGATGATCCGCAGCCTGATAGTGCTATTATAACGGCGCCTATCGCACTCAATAGATAGGCGTTCTTGCTGCGCTGCGCTTTGCCTGCATTTATCATGATCAATTGGGCTCCTCTCTAAGCCTTATTTCTCATTTTGGCCGATCGAATTCTACGCTATAATTTTAACATATTTTACTGCGTCTTCTCATCTGCTCGACACCTCTTTATAATAAGAAGGATTACACTAGGTGTAACATGTCATACGAACCTACTAGGAGTATTAAATCCATTGACTTATGAAAGTATTTTATACAGAAGATTAAAGCAAATTGACGTGGAGCATTTACTCAGCGGCATTTCCAGTCGCGAGCCAGGCTGGGTGCATGAATCGGTCGGGCAAGGGCTCAGCCGATTGTTCTATCCGCTGGAGGGCTCGGGCTGGCTTCGGGTCGGCGAACGTCATTATGAGCTGCGGCCAGGCCATCTCTATATGTTGCCAGGGGACGTAGATCAAGCGTTCGGCACATTGGGCAGCGGAAGCTTCGTATTTTATTGGACGCATTATCGGATTAATATGGCCGATTACAATTTGCTCAAAGAGCTGGACGTGCCGTTTCAGATGAAAGTAAAGGCAGAGGAGCATCGCGAGCTTGTTGCGCATTTTGACCGGCTGCTTTTGCTTCAGCAATCGACGGCCTTAACGAACAATTGGCGTGCCAAAGCCGTATTGCTTGAGCTCTCGGCTATTTTCTTGGAAAGCGTAGAGCTGGAGCGTAAGCTTGAGGCGAAGCAGGAGATGATCGAACGGTTCGATGAGGTGCTTGCCTTCATCGAGGAGCGGTTGGCGGAAAGCTTGTCGATCGAGCAGCTTGCGCAGATCGCCTGCTTGCATCCGAACTATTTTGTGACGATGTTCAAGAGCCTGACGGGCCTCTCGCCGGTCAACTATATGAATGAACGCCGGCTAGAGCTGGCGCGTTCGCTGCTGTCGGACACCGAGCTTCCCGTGATGGATATTGCCGAGCGAATCGGCATGCAGAATCATTATTTGTCGCGATTGTTCAAACAGCAATACGGCATTACGCCGCGCAGGTATCGGGAGCTCTCGCAATCGATTGACGGAGCGGTGCAGCCTTATGAAGAAGGCGATTGGGAAATGAAGCCGGCAGAATCCGTCATGCTGAGGGAACAGGAGGGGAAATAGCATGCGAGATATAAAGTTGGCAGGCGGAACGGGACAAGCTGGCGAGGGGATGGACGTTGCTGCTTATTTTGGACGTGAGCTGCTCGGCTGGTATGACTTGGTCAAGCGTGTGCTGCCGTGGCGCCAGAACCGCGATCCGTATCGGGTTTGGGTATCGGAAATTATGCTGCAGCAGACGCGCGTGGATACGGTCATTCCGTATTATGAGCGGTTTATGGCAAGGTTCCCGACCGTTCAATCGCTTGCTGAAGCGCCGGAAGAGGATGTGCTGAAGCATTGGGAAGGACTAGGCTATTATTCGCGTGCGCGTAATTTGCAGGCTGGCGCTCGCGAGGTCGTTGCGCAATACCGCGGCATTGTCCCGGATGATGCGACAGCTGTCGCTTCGCTCAAAGGCGTCGGGCCGTATACGGCTGGCGCGATTATGAGCATTGCGTTCAATCGTCCGGAGCCAGCCGTGGATGGCAACGTCATGCGCGTCCTGTCGCGGTTCTGGGAGCTCGAGGATGATATCGCGAAGCCGGCTACACGGGTTCGAATCGAAAAGCTAGCTCGTTCGATCATTCCCGAGGGACGGGCGGGCGACTTCAATCAAGCGCTGATGGAGCTGGGGGCGCTCGTCTGTACGCCTAAATCGCCAGGCTGCCTAACCTGTCCGGTTATGCAGCACTGCGCAGGGCGATTGGCGGGCAAGGAGCTGGTGCTGCCGATCAAGACGAAGGCGAAGCCGCCGCGTCCGGAGCATCGCTTGGGCGTTATTGTCGCGGGCTCAGGTGAGCGCGCAGGGCAAGTGCTGGTCCGACAGCGGCCGGATACGGGACTGCTCGCGAAGATGTGGGAGCTGCCGCATATTCTGGTGTCCAAGGAAGCGGAGAAGCAGCTTGGAAGCAGAGGCAGAAAGAAAGGTGTACCTGTAGCGGAGGCGATGCTGCCTAAGCTTGCGGATCTGCTGGCGCAAACGCTGCATGTGGAAGAGGGGCTGCTTGTTCGGCCGACGGGTTACCGAGCGGAAGCCGATCATATATTTAGCCACATTCATTGGACGATGGATGTGTTCGAGGCGGATATGCCGATGGCTGCGGAGAGAGCTGACCATGCGGGACAGCCAGCAAGCGCTTATGCGGATGCCGCTGCTGAGACGACTGCGGCGTATGAGGCGGACAAGGGCGTTGACGGCGCAACTGGAACAGTAGGTTTGCCTGCGGGCTATCGCTGGATCGGGCCTGAAGCGCTGGACACGCTTGCGTTTCCGAATCTGTTCCTGCGCCTGCTGCACGATTATTGGGGACTAACCGGAAGGGGATAACGGGATGAGCAGTTTGTTGGATATGCTGCAGCAGCACAAAATCGTTGCGATCCTGCGCGGCATTGAGCCGCAGCATGCGGCTGCAACCGCGAAGGCGATTATTGACGGCGGCGTCCGCCTGCTGGAAGTGACGATGAATACGGACGGCGCGACGTCCATCATTCATAGCTGGCGTTCAAGCTTCGGCGACGGCGAAGCGCGCATCGGCGCGGGCACGGTGCTGGATATCGATATGGCGAAGGAAGCGGTCGCCGCTGGCGCGCAGTTCATTATCTCTCCTAATTTGGACGAGGACGTTATACGTTATGGGATCGAGCAAGGCGTGCCCGTATGGCCGGGCTGCATGACGCCAACTGAAATCGTACGCGCGTGGAAAGCGGGAGCGGAAGCAGTTAAAGTGTTCCCGATGGGAACGCTGGGCTGGAAGTACCTCGCGGAAATCCGCGCGCCGCTGGACCGGATTCCAATGCTCGCTACAGGCGGCGTCGATCTGGACAATATCGGCGATTATTTCCGTGCTGGCGCATGTGCAGTCGGCATGGGCGGCAAGCTTGTGAACCTTGATTGGGTGCGGGCGGGCGAGTATGAGCGAGTGACGGAGCGGGTGCGGCAGTTCGTTGATGCGGTAGCGAAGCTGTAAGCTGGCTGCGAATTCGAAATAAGATAATAAGAGCAAAAAAGTAGCCTGCGGCATCAGCCGCAGGCTTTTTCAAATATATAATATAAGGGGGGTCTTGTCACTTATTATAGAAACCGAAGCTGAAATGAACCTGAGTCGGATATTACAGAACGATTACAATATTGTTTCCGCTTTCAGTGCGCGTAGTAACATGTATGGAAAGGATAATTACGACAGTGATATAAGCCCGTGTAAGGAGATAAGCGAAGCTGAGGAAATCATTAGATTCCACGTAGAAGATACCGGATGCCGCTGGGGAATCATAAGCAAGAGTGAAGAGCAGTTCGTTGGAACGTGTGGATTCCATTGTTGGGTGCAAGGAGGAGAGCAGTCAAAAGCAGAGATCGGATTTGATCTAGGGAAGGAGCATTGGGGAAAAGGGTTGATGCAGGAGGTATTACGCCCTGTAATTGCGTTCGGGTTTAACCATATGGGCCTGGATTTAATCGAGGCTACGGTGGATCCGGAGAACGTTAGATCAATTAAGCTGCTTGAGAGGCTTGCTTTCCAACGAGAGCATGAGTTAAGGGATCAGCTCATCTATTATTATTTAAGAAGAGAGAGCTGGGAGACGTGAAGTACCCCACATTGTAATCGATAAAAATTAGGAAAAAAGGATTAGTCTTATTCTATCAAAGTGTATGAAATTGTATAATAATATATAAAATGGTATAGTTGTATTTAATTATAAGGGAGGTGTGAGGATATGGCTAAAAATCAGCTTCAGCTCGTACTTACACAATTGCAATGCGTTTGGAATAAGCCGTCGTGGACGGTGACGATATCGCAAGCGCTTGATCGGGTAGAAGCCGGCGACGCAGCATGGAAGTGTGGGGAAGCGGGCGGAAATACGATATGGCAGATCGTCAATCATATGAATTTTTATAACGAGCGTATGTTGAATCGACTGAAAGGCTTGCCGCAGGGCGCTTCGGCCGACTCTAATGAAGCGACGTTCGGCGAACCGGGCGCTGCGGACCACCAATCGGAATGGCGAGATACCGTCAGCCGCACGCTGGCAATCGGCAGCGAAATCTTAACTGCGCTTGAGCAATTGTCTGCGAATTCGGCAGAAGGCGGAGAAGACGAGAGACTGACGGAAGACCTCGCTAAGTGGCTGCTGCACGACACCTTTCATGTAGGTCAAATCGTTCAGATTCGTAAACAGCAGGGCTCGTGGCCGGCTCAGCGCGTGTTCGAGTAAAATTATTGCTTTCTAATTATAATAAGCTCATCTTTCAGCATAACGAGAAGCGGCATTCCTGTAGGCATATTAGCCTATAGGAATGCCGCTTCCTGTTTGCAGGAAGCAGGAAGCATGGGCTTGGCTTTACTTGTCTAAAAGCGCAAATTTGCGATTTTCCGAAGGCGTCATACCGAAATGCTTTTTGTAAATTGTACAAAACTGGGAGGATGAGACATACCCGACTTTTCGGCTTATATCGCTGATAGACAAGGAGTGGTCGTGTATAAATTCCCTCGCTTTCTGCATTCGAATTTTTTGCAAATATTGAATCGGCGAGATGTTAAACACTTTCGAATACGTGTTGGACAAATAAACGGAATTGCAGCCGATCAGACTTGCGAGATCGTCTAGCGTAATAGGACGATAGTAATGGTTGCGTAGATATCGATTAATGATGATGAGACGGGAGCCGATCCGCTCCAGCTGCGCTATTTTTCTGACACGCTGCCCGATAAATGGCAGACGGTCGCTGGCCCCTAGAATTAGCTCCGAAAGCAACAGTTCTTTCTCATCCGCGTGCAGTAAGCTTTCGAGAGGCAGATTCAATATCTCATGGCCTAACGCGCATTCTTTATCGGTCAACGCAACAATGCTCGTGCTGGCCGATGCGCCGCTAACGGAAAATTCGATGCCGCTCAACAGGTTAATGCCGGCGGACACATTTTCCACATGAAAATTGCTCCCGATAAACAAGGAGCCGCCTTTAACGGGGGTAGACAGCGTATTGGTCGTAATTCGAAGGTCGTCTCGGCACTTCATTAAGAACAACGAGTCGGCATGGGTCTGTTCAAACGATAGCGTCCCTTCCGGCACCAGAAGGATCTGTGTGAAGGAAGAGATAATTTTGCAATCCAGTAGGATCACCATCCTAAATCTCTCGTTTTACAGATTTCATCTGATTTCACAGTATTAATTGCTTGTACGGATGAAGGGTGATACTTTAGTGATGACAAGTCTACCACCATTTTTTAGGGGAATGAATGTGTAAAATTACGATAATATTGGACATAAAATTTTTCCCGAAGGAGAAGGATTTCCTTGACCAACATAGGCATGCTCTTTCCCGGGCACGGAGCGCAATATAGCGGAATGGCTAAAAAATGGCTCGATTATTGGATGGTCCCTATGATTTTTGAGGAAGCGAGCGATTCACTGGGGTTTGATGTTCAGGAGTTTTGTTTAAACGGCGACCCGGCAGATTTGGCTCGTACCGAGCTTGCCCAGCCAATCCTATTGACCGTCGGCTACATTGCGTTTCGTATTTTGATGGATGAATATGATTGGAAGCCGGCGTATTTGGCAGGGCATAGTCTTGGCGAGTTTACGGCATTAACTTGCGCGGAAGCGATTCGTTTTGGAGATGCATTGAAGCTTGTCAGCATGCGAGGCAAGCTGATGAAGCAGACGGCCGAGGAGGCCGGAGGCTCGATGATCGCCTTGATGGGATTGACGGCGGAGGAGATTGAGCTGGAATGCCGGCGCATCAGCGAGCGTATCGGATATGTACAGATTTCCAACTATAACTCGGCAGAGCAATGTACGCTGTCCGGCACAGCAGCGGCGTTGAGCGAGGCTGCGAGCGTACTGGAGAGCAAAGGCGCGCGTCTGATCGATGTTGGCGTAAATGCGCCATACCACAGCCCGCTAATGGAGGCAGTCGTTCGGCCTTTACGGGAAGAGCTGCAAAGATATGAGCTGAAGCTTCCGTCAATCGAGGTTGTGTCCAACACGATGGCGCGGGAATTCCGACAGGTGGACGAGCTTCGAGAAGCGATGGCTGTTCAAATTGTTCAGCCGGTTAGATGGTATGAGTCGATTGCTTACATGGTTAGCCAGGGCGTGACCGAGTTTATTGAAGCAGGCCCCCAGTCCATGCTCCGCAATTTGATGATGGTGAATGAATGGGATGCGAATATTTATGCATTCGATCTGCGCAGCGACGCCGAATTGATTCATGAAATGCTAAGAACGGACGATCCGCTTCAGGAGGTCGACCGCAATCGAAAAGCCCGGCTCGTCCAGGGCTGCTTGGCCGAAGCCGTATGCACGGAAAACCAAGGAGGCAACGAGGACCGTTATCAGAGCGAAGTGGTGCTGCCGTATCGCCATTTGAAGCTGTGGTATCAGCAGGCGATGAAATCAGAGAGTGACATTCCTTTCCACAGGCTGGACAAAGCGCTTCAGCTATTACAAAGCATAATGGACGTCAAGCAGGTACCTGCCGAAGAGCAGCGCCAGCGCTTCCAACGCATATTGTACCAATCGGGTCTATTTGATCGTTTTGAACATTTTCTTCGAGCATAACGCATGAGCGGAGGGGCAAATGTGAAAGAGACCAATCAAGGCGACATCGCGATTATCGGTATGGCTTCCCGATTTCCGAACGCAAGCGGCAACCGGCAATTTTGGGACATTATTCGAGACGGGCTCGATTGCGTAGGAGACTGTCCGGAAATGCGCAAGCAAGATATTGAACAATACCTCAATGCTATCGGCTACGATGCCGATGGCCGACTATACCGGCAGGCCGCCTATCTGGAGGAAATTGATAAATTCGACTACGAGTTTTTCAAAATTCCGCCGAGGGAAGCGGCGCTAATGGACCCCCATCAGCGAATTTTTCTGGAAACAGCCTATCAGGCGATTGAAGATGCCGGCTATTGCGGCCGGATGGGAGGGACGAAAACCGGCATTTACGTCGGCTTCCCGACCGAGTTTTCCGCTAAGGTTTATCAGAACATCATTTTTGAAACCACTCCGCATCTAGCAGGCGATTCGTTTACAGGTAATTTACCGGCAGTGCTGCCGGCGAGACTTGCTTACCTATTGAATTTGCGCGGCCCTTCTATGCTTATCGATACTTCCTGTTCTTCCTCTCTAGTAGCGATTCATTTAGCTTGTCAAAGTCTCCGTCAAGGCGAATGCGAATATGCGCTTGCCGGCGGAATCAATATTTTTGTTGTGCCTGTCATCAATCCGGCTGTTGAAGGAATCGGCATCGTAGCCTCTGACGGCAAAACCAAATCATTCGACGATCAATGCGACGGGGTCGGACAAGGCGAAGGCGTAGGCGTTCTGCTGCTTAAGCCATTGGAAAAGGCGCTGAACGACCGCGATCTTATTTATGCTGTCATTAAAGGCTCCGCTGTGAATCAGGACGGCAAATCGATCGGAATAACGGCTCCGAATGCGGCGGCGCAGGAGGATGCGATTGTAGAAGCTTGGCACAATGCGGCCGTGCCTCCGGAAACGATTACGTATGTGGAGGCGCATGGAACGGCGACTAAGCTCGGCGATCCAACGGAGCTGAAAGGCATTCGGAAAGCGTTTCAGCGTTACACCGGCAAACGACAGTTTTGCGCGATTGGTTCGGTAAAATCCAATATCGGGCATACGATAGGCGCAGCCGGCGTGGCCGGGGTAATTAAGTCAGCTTTGGCAATGCAAGCAAGAAAGCTGCCGCCGAACGTCCACTTTCAAATGCCGAATCGGAAAATCAGCTTCGAAGATTCGCCGGTTTATGTCAGTAATCAGCTCAAAGATTGGAAGCAGGAGGGGCCATTGCGGAGCGGTGTTAGCTCCTTCGGCATTAGCGGGACGAATTGTCACGTCGTGATGGAGGAGGCCCCTTGTTATTCGGAGCGGCAGCCAAGCAACTATGCAAGCCATCTATTTACGCTTTCTGCGCCGACGAAAGAACGGCTCGGCATAATGATTTCGAGCTATGCCGATTTCTTGAAGGAATACCCCGAGCTTGAGCTAAGGGACATCTGCTTTACGGCCAATACGGGCAGAACGCGTTATCGGCATCGGCTGGCTATTGTCGCGTCTTCCGTCCTCGACCTGGCAGCCAAGCTGGCTCGCATTGCTCGTTCGTGGGACGAATGCGAAGGACGAGGCGCTGAATGGCGGCTCGGAGAAGCGATTGAAAAGCTGGAAGCGACGGCCGTGATGGCGAGCTTATCCGAGCCTGCTTGCATCGAAGCGGCTTGCAGCGCTTTTATGGCCGGGGAGCCGCTGGACTGGACGGAAGCTTATCCTGATGCCAGAAAAATCAGCCTGCCAGGCTATCCGTTTAAACGGAGCCGATGCTGGATCGAAGTGCCGCTCCGCGCTTCTGCAATCTGCATGCCGGCAAGCCGTACGCCAGTTAGCGCTACAGGGGAATCGTTCTATGCTGCGGAATGGGAGGAGCGTCCGCTTGCGTTCCGGGCGGCGGCGGGCGCAGCGTTATCCTTGGCGATATTTACGGATGGGGCTATGACGGGCAGCTCCATTGTGGAAGCGCTGCGAAGCGAGGGGCAAACGGTATATGAAATTATGCCGGGGCAGGCTTACGAGCGGAACGGCGAGTACGAATACACGGTTGGCAGCGACGCGGCTTCCATGCTGGAGCTGATGAAGGAGCTGCAGCATAAGGAGATTACGGATGTTGTCGTCCTCTCGACATTGCCCGGAATGAAGCGGCCCGGTACGCTGCATGAAGTTAGGGGCGAATTGCAAGAAGGCGTTTACGGGTTGTTTCATATCGTTCAAGCGCTGGATCACTATTTCGCGAACCGCCGCGTCAGGCTGCTAATTGCAGTCAGCGGGGCGAGCGAGGTTGTCGCGGGCGATGAGGTAAGGCCGACGTCCAACGCCACGATTGGATTCGCGAAAGCTGTCCATTGGGAATACCCGAATATCCGATGCCGCACCGTCGATATCGGTCGGCGAACGTCGTTAAACGCATTGCTGGAAGAAATCCGGGGTGGGCATGGAGCCGATTTTGGCTGCGCTTACAGGGACGGTAAACGATACGTCGAGCTGATCCGTCCGTTGCGCGTCCAGCCGCGCAGTGATCGGACAGCGGGCATCAAGGAAGGCGGAACGTATATCATCACCGGCGGCACCGGCAGGCTAGGGCTGCGGCTCGCAGCGCATATCGCCAAGGACTTCCCGGTTCGGGCCGTTCTTTTAAGTCGCTCGGGGCTTCCGGACCGTGCCGAATGGGGGCGACTCCTGCAAGAGAGCGCGGATGAGAGCTTGAAAAACAAAATTCGCGCGGTCGTCCAGATCGAGGAGAACGGCTCGACCGTTCGGGTTATCCCATGCGACGTTTCGGACGAAACGATTGCAAGAGCTATGCTGGATAGCCTTTATGCTGAATATGGCCGAGTGGACGGTATCGTCCATTGCGCGGTATCCGATGAGAACATTCGGATCGCGGAGATGACCGACGAGCATCTATCAGCTTCGTTCGCGTCCAAAATTGAAGCGGCATGGATTGTTGCGGATAGCTCTAGACAGTGGGAAATGGACTTTTTTGTACTATTCTCATCGGTTATGACGCTTGTGTCGGGACAAGCCAATGCGATCTATACGGCAGGAAACAGCTATCTGGATGCACTGCCTTATGCGGTTCGCAGAGCTGGCATGGTAACGATCAATTGGCCGGAGTGGAAAAACATCGGCTTGGACGAAAGCAAAACCGTGGAGGAGGAGCGATCGATTTTTCTTAAGCTGGATGCAAGCGAAGGACTGCGCCTGTTCGATGCCGCCATTGCCTCAGGGCAGCCGAGACTCATTGCGGGGAGCATGAATTACGCAAGCGAAGCGTTCGAGCTGATCGATTATTTGCCATTCCAGGTGTCGGAGGACATTCTGGCGCAGCTTCCGAAACGGGCCGTTCGTTCCAAATCGGCGCCGGATACAGCTGATGCTCCTGCCCATTCAGCTCCCCCGAAAGTGCGGCTGACAGGCCGGTCCTCCGGACAATATTCCGTGACGGAACAGCTTCTAGCGGAAGCATGGTCGACTGTATTGGGCTATGAGGAAGTCAATATCGGGGACAATTTTTTTGAAATCGGCGGAAGCTCGATCTCTGCAGTTCGCATTGCGATCGAATTGATGGCCCATGATATTGTGCTGGAAGCGCCTGAGATTTTGCGTTACCAGACGGTTGAGAAAATAGCGGGCTTTATCGGAGGTGCAGTCCATGCCGCAGTCGCAGGACGAGCTTGACCGGATGTATATGAGGCAGGCGGTCGATTGCGCGATGGAGGGAACGCAGCGAATGGAATTCCCTTTTGGCGCGTGCCTGGTGCACAATGACCGGGTAATTGCGATCGCAAGCAATCGCTGCTTGTCTTCGAAGGATCCGACGATGCACGCAGAGATGATTGCGATACGGGAAGCATGCGGCACGCTGGACCGAGCGAGCTTGCAGCAAGCGACCCTATACGCGACGACCGAGCCCTGCGTGATGTGCATGGGCGCCATCCATTGGGCGGGTATCCCGCGCATCGTTTACGGGCTGACCATCGAGGATTCAATGGTGCTTGGCTTTAAGGAAATTCAGCTGTCGGCCAGAACGATCGCGGCGCATGCAGCTTATGAGATGACTTTGAAAGGGGGGGTGCTGACAGAAGAGTGCCAACAGCTGTTTCACAATTGGAACCGCAGCAGAAAGTTCATACGGCTTTTTGAAGATTGGTCGGCAACTCGCCCGAAGTAGGGGACATTCCATTAAAGGAGAAATGATGATGAGCAAATTGAATTTGAGGGAACGTTTGGACGATTTCTGGGTGTACCCGAAGCTGTCTAATTCCAGGCACCGCCGCAGCTTTGAAGATTCCTTTTTTAATTTTGTACAGGAACCAACCTCCAATGCGCCTTTGAACTTGTATATTCATGTGCCGTTTTGCGACTCGGCATGCTCCTTCTGCCCTTACTACAAGCTGGGCGTCAATAAATTCCGGGATTTCAATGCGGAATATTTGGATGCCGTCGTCAAGGAAATCGAAATGTATGCGGCTACGCCGTATTTTCAACAGCATAAAATCGCGTCCGTTCACTTTGGAGGCGGTAATCCGTTCATGATGAGCTTGAAAGATTATGAGCGGCTGATCGGGACGATTCATAAGCATTTTAAAGTGGAAATTAACGATAACTGGTCCTCGGAAGGGACGATCAACTCTGTAAAAAGCGTCGACTATATGAAGGGGCTGTTAAGTCTGGGCATTAATCGGGTCAGCTTCGGCATTCAAACCTTCAATGAGGACGTTCGGAGAAAAACGCGGATCAAAACGTCGATCGACCAAATTTACAGCGGCATCGACAAGCTGAAAACCGCGGGTATGGATTATTGCATCGATATGATGTACAACCTGCCCGATCAATCGATCGAGACGATGATTTCGGATTTGGAGAAGGTTACCGAGCTGGACCCTTATCATATCGATATGTACAACTTGGCGGTGTTCCCGAATACGAAGCTGGACAAGCAGATCAAAAACAAAAAATACGAGATTTCGCCGTCGCAGGAAAATCAGCTCATGATGTTCAAAATCGGCCATCAATGGCTGATGGACAACGGGTACAAGCAAATTATTACAAGCACCTATTCGAGAAGGCAGCAGGAGCCTCATATCGGAGACCTTCTCTATTTGACCAACAATAACGTGCTTGGCATCGGCGCTTCATCCCGCGGTTACGTAGACGGTCATGTCTATAAGAACGTGTGCAATCTTGATACGTATATCACGGAGGTGTCGGAAGGCCGCTTCCCGGCGGACTTGGCTTACAAATCGACGCTTGCCGAGCATCACGACCGCAAAATGGTATTTTTCCCGATTACGATGAAAATTCGCCGGGAGGACATTCCCGACTACGAGCGTTTCGCGCCTAAGCTGGAAACGGTCGTTGAGTTGGGATTGGCGGAATGGGTGGAGGATGAGCTTCGGCTTACCGAGCAAGGTCTCATCTACTCGGGCAATATTTCCGCTTATTTGATGAATGAAACGGAATGGACCGCGTATATCAAGTCGTTCTTCACCTCGTTGAAAGAGAAGACGAATTTCTATAACGAGGATTACATGGGAATCAATTTCGTCCCGGAAAGACAATTGCAGCAGGCGAATTCGTAGTCGCCGTCTGCGGAAGCGGAGGGCGATCCCGTGCTATATCATGATTTGGAGACATCGGCGCGCTTGTATGCCGCTCAACCGGCATTGATAAGCGGCAAGACAAGCCTGACTTATGCCGAGCTGCTCTGGCGCGTCAATAATGCAGCCGTACGGTTAGCGAGCGAAACGTGGCTTCCTGGCGCTCGAATCGGATTGTTTCTTCATAACTCGTTCGATTTTGCTGTCTGCCTTTATGCGCTTTCCAAACTGGGCTGCTCGGTGCTGCTGCTCAACCCGCTGCTGCGCGGTCTGGATGTGGAAGAGAAGCTGCGCATGGCCGGAGCGGAAAGCCTCATTACCGAGGCCGGATTAGCCCGCACGCTGCGCGAGCGGTTTCCGAAGCTGACGGACCATTGCGAGATCATCATCGCCAGCGAGCTGTGGGGGACCGGTTCGGGAGGCAGCGAAGAGCACGGAAGCGCTGTTCGCGCTGAAAGCCGGAATGCGGCGACGGGGAGCATTCTTCAATGCTCCTCGGGAACGACGGGCTCTCCCAAAATGGCCGTACGTTCCTCGGCAAACTTGTCGGAGGATGCGCATAACATTATTTCTTGCTTCGGCTACACGGATGAAGATCGAATCTATTGCAGCGTGCCCCTGTCCCATGGCTATGGGCTGACGATGGGCTTGATCGCGCCGATCCGGGCGGGTGCGCGCATCATCATCGAGAAATGGTTTATGCCGAATCGCTTTATTGGCGAATATGAGCGGGAGCGTCCGACGGTGTTTCTCGGCACGCCGGAAATTTTCGAGAGTCTTCAAATATACGGCTTCGAGAAAATAACGGGCTTCCGTCATACGAGATGGATGCTTAGCTCTAGCTCATCGTTGCCGGAACGGCTCGCACGGCAGTTTTTCGAGCAGTTCGGGAGCTGGCCGCAGCAGGTGTACGGCATGATGGAGGTTAGCACGATTAGCGCGAATTCGAAACCGACAGCCGATACGTTCGACAGTGTTGGTCATCCGGTTGCGAACGTGGACGTGCGAATCGACAGCCCGGGACCTGGGATGGCCGGCGAGATTATGATTAAAAGCCGCACCGTTTCGGAATTTATGATTACCGCGGAGGGGGACATGAAGCCAAACCCTCGCCTGCGGGACGGCTGGTTTCGAACGGGCGATATTGGCGTTGTGGATCGGCTGGGTAGGGTAACAGTGCTGAATAGAATGATCGAAACAGCGAAGGAGGATTTAGCGTGATCATGGTGTTGGGGAGGCATTTTGAGTTTGAAGCTGCTCACTTCCTGCCGGATGTCGGGACATTCGGGAGATGCAGCCGCATGCACGGCCATCGCTACGAGCTGACGGTTGAAATTGAAGGGCCGGTGAATAGCGACGGCTGGATTTGCGATTTCAAAGAGCTGAAGGGGGTCGTACAGGAGCAGGTGCTTGACCGGTACGATCATAGCAATCTGAACGATCATTTCGAAGTATCCACAGTTGAAAATATCGCTTCGCAAATTTTTTCGGCTTTGACGCATGCGCTGGACGGGAAGCCCTACTGGTTGAAAAAAATTAAGCTGTACGAAACGAGAAATTGCTACGCCGAAATTACGGCGAACTAATGTTTGATGGGAAGGACTTCCATTACGAATAACGGAGGCGTTAAAATATGAGTATGTCTACGGTTGGCGAAAGCTTTGAACAAAAGTTTCACGCGTTCGTATTGAAGAAGATTGCATCGCTCGGCGCAGTCGTCGAATTTGATGACGATACGGAACTCGTCGAAAACATGATCATTTCCTCTCTTTCGTTAATCAATCTGCTCGCCTCGATTGAGGAGTATGTGGGCAGGGACATTTTGGGCGACGAGTTTGGCATTGAGGATTTTACAACAGTGAACAAAATCATCGGTTCGGTCGGGAAAATAGTAAAGCCTAATTACGTATCGTAACAATCAAGGCGACAGGGAGAGAAAAGCAGCATGGCAAGCGGAAACCGCATCATAACCAAAGAACAGGCGAGACATTTTATACTGGCGCATCACGGGCTGATCGCGCCCCGCAGATTTGAGGGCAAGCAAGGGATTGCCGATTTCGTTCGCAAAGTGGGCTGCATTCAGTTCGATCCGCTTAATGTGGTCGGATTCAATCAGCATCTGGTGCTGCAATCGCGCATTCCGAATTTCGATTCGGCGATGCTAGACGAGATGCTCTATTCGGACAGGATCTTGGTAGATGGCTGGGATAAAAATATGTCCATTTACCTGAGCGAGGATTGGCCGTATTTTGAGCGCTTGCGAGAAGCGGCGAGGGATCGGCTGCGGGCGATGCCGCCTGTGCAGCAGGTCGCTTCGGAAGTGCTGGAGCGTATTCGAACGGAAGGGCCGAAGTCGTCTGGCGACCTTAGCTACGATCAGATTGTCGACTGGCCGTGGGCGCCAACCCGGCTGTCGCGGGCCGTACTGGAGAGCTTGTATTTTACGGGCGATCTCGTCGTTCACCACAAGCTGCGCACCCGCAAAGTATACGATCTCGCAAGCAGCCACTTGCCTTCGGCCTATTTGCAAGCAGCGGAACCGAATCCTACGGCCGAGACTTATTGGGAGTGGTACGTATTGCGTCGTATCGGCGCCATCGGGCTGCTCTGGAATAAGTCAGGCGACGCCTGGCTTGGCATTGCCGGATTGAAGAGCGACATCCGAACGAACGCCCTTGGGCGCCTGCAGGCCAAAGGCCAAATCGAAGCCGTTCAAGTCGAGGGGCTGGACAAATATCCGCTCTACATGCGAACGGAGGATGTGCCGCTGCTCGAAGCGATTATCGGAGGGGAGAGGTATCCTTCCCGCGCTTTCGTGCTTGCTCCGCTCGACAATATGATGTGGGATCGCAAGCTGCTGCTTGAGCTGTTCGATTTCGAATACCGGTGGGAAGTATACAAGCCGGTTGCAGAACGGCAGTTTGGCTACTATGTGCTGCCTGTTATGTGCGGTGACCGCTTCGTTGCTCGCTTTGAGCCCAGCCTGGATAAACGCAAGAAAACGCTTGTCATTAAAAACTGGTGGTGGGAGCCGGGGGCGGAACGCTCGACTGCCGTAATGGATGCGATCCGCGAGTGCTTTATCGATTTTATGCGGTTCACCGGTTCTCAAACGATACGTCTGGAACCCCCCGCAGCAGCCGAAGCGCCTGAATTGGAAGGTTTGGCATCGCTTGCGCGTTAAACGCAAATCAATCGGACGGGGGGAACAGCAGTGGATATCATCGTAGAAAATATTGAAAAGACGTATCGGGTGTTTAAGAAAAGCCCGGGGTTAAAAGCGTCGATCAAGTCCTTGTTTCATCGGGAATATGTGAACATCAAAGCGGTAAGAGACATTAGCCTCTCGCTGCGAACGGGAGAGATCGTCGGATTTCTAGGTCCCAATGGCTCGGGCAAAACGACAACGATGAAGATGATCGCAGGCTTGCTTCATCCCAATGCAGGCTCTATACGGGTCGGCCCGTTCATCCCGTCGGAACGAAAAAATCCGTATTTAAAAGAAGTAGGCTTTGTGATGGGGCAGAAGGGTCAGCTCTGGTGGGACCTTCCGCCTCTGGATTCTTATGATCTGCTGATCGACATTTACGGATGCGATAAAAGCTCGACGATGGCGTATGTTCATCATTTGGCCGAGCGTCTTCAAATCGAGGAATGCCTGCGGCAGCCGGTGCGAATGCTCTCGCTTGGCCAACGGATGAAAGCCGAGCTGATTGGCGCCATTATTCATCGGCCCAAGGTGCTGTTGCTCGATGAACCGACGATTGGTCTGGACATTTACTCGGCCCGCTCGATTCGCCGCATTATACGCGAGGAGGCGGCGAGCCGGGATATGACGATTATTTTGAGCAGCCACATTCTGGATGACATTCAGGAGCTGTGCAAGCGCGTCGTCATCATTAACCACGGGCAGCTCATCTATGATGACCTTCTTGAAAACTGTTATCGCAAATACATGTTTCAGAAGCAGATTCATGTCAAATTCAACGAAAGCGTCCGCAAAGAGGATTTGCTTTATTTTAATCAAATCAAGGAATTTTCGCCGTTTGAGGCCTGTTGGGAAATCGATCGCAGCGATGTGAGCCGAATCGGATTTGAAATCATGCAGCGTTTTAATATTGAGGACATTACGATTTCGGAAATCCCGCTGGGAACCGTCATTGAGTACATTACGAACGAGCAGGTGAGTGGAAATGGGAAAGTATCTCAAAGCGGTTAAGCTCTCCGCGCAGATTACGTTCAGCTATAATCGAAACTTTTTCATTTCTTCGGCCATTCAAATCTTCTCGTTGCTGATCACAATTTTTTTGTGGCGGGCCGTGTTTCATATGGGGGGATCGATCGAGCACTATTCATTCTCCGATATGATTTTGTACATCTTTGTCGTGAACACGCTGTTCGATTTCATCAGCACCAACAATATCTCGGAGCGCGTGTCCAATGATATTCGCACCGGCCAGCTCAGCATTTATTTGATGCGGCCGTACCCGCATGTGCTGGCGCTGTTCGCCGACTTGTTCGGCACCAAGCTGACGAAGGTTCCGATGCTGTTTATTTTGAACGGCTTAGTCGGAGGCATTATTTATTACTGCTTCTCCGTCGGCAGCCAAGGCATCGATGCGAACTTGTCGTTGCATTCGGCCGGAATGTTTCTACTGTTTGTGTTTTTCAGCTTCCTATGGAACTATCTATTCGATTATTTGTTGGGCCTGATCGCCTTTTGGGTTGATAACCCGTGGATTTTGTTTTATGTGAAGGGGCATGTGACGGCCGTATTTTGCGGCTTGATTATTCCGCTCAATTTGTTCCCTGCCTGGGCGCAGCATGTGCTGGACTACTTGCCGTTTCGCTATTACGTGTATTATCCCTATCAGGTGCTGACCGGTGAGGTCGGCTTGCAAGATTATGCCGCTAATTTGGCCTATTTTATCGGATGGATACTCGTAATAACGCTCATCATGTATGCCATTTGGAAAAAATCGGTTGCCCGGTTTACGGCGGCGGGGGGATAGCATGAAACGTTATTTTTATATCTTTTTTAAGAGCTTCAAGTTCAGTCTGATCAATCAAATGCAGCATAAGTTCAATTTTCTGCTGATGCTGCCGGTGAATCTTGTCTGGACGATGGAGGAAATTTTCATCACGTTCATTTTTTATAATTATACGAACATGATGTACGGGTGGCAGAAGGAAGAGTTTATTTTGCTGATCGGCACCTACTTTATCGTCGACAGCTTGTTTACTTCCGTTCTCTTGCCGAATATTAACGATTTGTCTGAGCGGATTCGAACCGGCAATCTTGATTTTTTCCTGCTTAAGCCGATCGATACGCAATTTCTGGCGATGACGCATCGAGTAGACGTCGGACTCGTATATGCCTTCTCCATCGGGGTTAGCGTGGTGGCCATCTCGCTTGCGCAGCTCGATATTGGGCTGCCGGTATATAAGCTGCTGCTCTATATTCTGCTGGTCATAAACGGGGCGCTGTGCTTTGCTTCGATCGTCTTCATCCTCGGCTCGTTCGCGTTCAAAACGATAAAAATCGATTATGTCGACTCGATCTTTTTAACCTTTGCCCAGTTTTGTAAAAAGCCGTTCGACATCTATCCGGCGCTTGTCAAAAAGCTGATGCTTTATTTGGTTCCATTAGGCTTCGTCTCTTATGTTCCTTCTGCCTTTCTATTAAATAAGATCGGTTACGTCTGGCTGCTGAGCTTTGCCATAACGCCCTTGCTGTTCTGGATATCGCGTAAAATCTGGTTAATGTCGCTTCGGGATTATGAAGGTGCATCCGCATAAACGAGGAGGAGCAGCCATGCACAGTTCTGCGCAATTACCAGTGGGGGAGCCTCTGCTCGACGCTTTCAACGAGCAAGCGACCTTACTGGCTTTGCTTAACGGCAGGAGGAATGAAGATCAGGTAAAGTCCTGGCTCATCTCGCAGTTCGTGAATTTATATGCGATAGAGGACGAGTTTGCTCAGGAGAAGTACATTATCAGCTCGACTCGCGATTTTCGGGGAGGGTTGATCGAGGCTTGCCCGTTCATCATGCAACGGGCGCTGCCGCGCGGCGTTATCGCTCAGAGCGCTGTCGGAATTGTCGGGGCGGTCGAGGATTGCGTGGAGCGAGGCATATATCTGTATGTCATGCTGAACAAGTTTTATATTCCTTGCGCTGAACAGTACGGCAAGATGCATTTCAATCATCTGACTCTGCTGTACGGAGTGGATAAGAACGAGCAGACAATCCATGCCGCGGATAATTATCGAAATAATAAGTTTACTTTCGAACGATTGTCCTTTGAAGCAATAAAGAATGCTTTCGATGGCTATGAGGAAGCGGCCAATCAGGCGGAGCTTAGCGTGTTTACGCTGGAACAAGCCGATGCCCCGTGGTCGTTTCGTAAGGAGGAGCTGATTGAGGGGCTAGACGGTTACTTGAATCCGCCCAAGCAGGGGATGATCGAAGGCTTGCGCGTTTACGAGCTGATGGAGCAGAGCCTGGACGATTTGAAGCTGCTTCATCTCGGCTCGTTCCACGCCGTATACGAGCACAAGAAAATGATGCGGGCACGATACGAAATGCTGATCGAGCTTGGGCTTATACAGGAAAATACCGAGCAATACAGCCTGCTTCAAACGATGGAGAAGGAGGCCGATCAGCTGCGGTTTACCTATTTGAAATACCGCTACGCCAATGGACATGCAGGGCTGCGGGCCATGATCCAGAGCAAGCTTCAGCTTCTTCGGACAGCCGACCTCACGATTTGCAGATGGCTCAGGGACGAGCTCTTGGACGTGGAGGCAGGCGCGCAGCTAGGAAATGAGCGTGAGCCGATTGGATAACTCGCATCTCATCCTTTTATTTTTTCAAGTTGCCTTGTTTATGATGATTTCGATTTCCGCAGGCGCTCTCGCGCGCAAGCTCGGGCAGCCGAAAGTCATCGGCGAACTGATCGGCGGGGTTGTCGTAGGCTCGCTCATCGCGCAAGCGAACGTTTCGTCGAGCTATGACATGCTGCATTCGCTCGCCAAGCTGACGCCGGAAATTAACGGACTGCTGCAAATCGGCATGCTGCTGTTCATGTTCATTGCCGGTTTGGAGGTAAACATGGAGCATGTGTCCCGCAAACTGAGGCCGGCCGTGTACTCCAGCTTGTTCGGCATGCTGCTGCCCTTCGCGCTTGGCCTGGCTGCGGTATTTCTGCTGCCGATGATGAAGGGGGCGAACGTCCATGTGGACGATTGGACGTACGGCTCGTTTATCGGGATCGCATTATCGATTTCCGCGCTGCCGGTCATTTTGAAGATTCTGATGGATTTGAACCTGATCCACACGGAAGAAGGAACCGTCATCTTGAGCTCGGCTACGATTAGCGATTTGATCTGTTGGACGGTGTTCTCCTGCCTGATCAGCTCGCTAGGCGTAGGCGGCAGTCTAGTCGGTCTTCTCGTGATTGTGCTCAAATACGTCGGCTTTCCGGCCTTGCTGCTGTTTATTGGCTCCGGCAAGCTATCGTTTCGCAGAACTGCACAGAAGGGGCCTGCAAAACGATCGAAGCAGCTGTTTGAAACAATTATTCTGATTATTCTGTTAATTTCGGGAATTGCAGAATGGCTGGGCATTCATCCGTTTTTCGCTGTCTTTATTTTAGGGGTAGCAATGCGAAAGCGATTGGAAGGAACCGCCACCCAGTCGGTCATTCAGCGGTTTTCGATCGATTTCTTTGCCCCGCTCTATTTTATTTCGGTAGGCTTTAAGGTTAACTTCTTTCAGCATTTCAATCTCTTGCTCTGCGTTATTGTCATCGCGATCGCTTGTATCGGTAAAATCGCCGGAGCAGGAATCGGAGCGCGAATCGGGGGCATGTCCGCTAAGAGCTCGGCGGCAGTCGGCATGGGCATGAACGCCAGAGGCGCCGTTGAGATCATCATTGCAACCGTTGCGTTGGAGCTGAAGGTCATCGATGAGGCGATGTTTGTCGCTATCGTCCTTATGGCGATTTTTACGTCCATCATAGCAGGAGTTTCGTTGAAATGGCTGTTAGGCGCCGATGGGGCGGACAAGCGCGCCATGCCGCTATCGGAGCCGAAACGAAGCAAGAACGCAAGCTTTGAAACCCATCCCGCGATAGAGGAGCTGTAATGAATGAGCCAAAAAATATTGCCTGTCGTTCAACCGCCGATTGCATGCGATAAAGATGATGCTAATATGCTGGCGGTTCTGTGGCCGCACGAGAACAATGAAAATGTGAAAAAATGGTTTGTTCGCAATTTTATCGATCTATGGTGCTATGACCCGCTTGATACGAAGGAGATGGGCTTCGATAAGCCATTTACGAGCCAGTTGGATTGCTTTCGTCCGGAGGGGACGAAGCATGTTTATTTCGACCGCCCTTTCCCCGATAGCACCATTCACGACTGCCAGCTGCTGAAGCGTGTGGCTTATGACCGCGATACGCTGGAGAAAAAGTATGACACGATTGTCGACATGGTCAAAGAAACGCTAGACAACGATTATTATATGTTTTTTGAGATCGACTGCTTCTATATCCCGTACGCGCTCTACAACAGGCGGATGCACTACAACAGCCGCACCTTGATTTACGGCTACGACGATGAAGAGGGTGTCCTGCACCTCGCCGACTTCTACGGGCCGTTCGACCGCAATGTCGCTTATAAATTCAGAGCGGTCAAATATGCGGATTTCGTAAAAGCGTACAGCAGCTACGAGTGCAGCAAAAACATTAATTTCGAGCATCTGCTGGCATTCAAATACGATCCGGACAAGCACATCCCGCTTAACAAGGGCGAGCTGAAATATGCGTTGAAGCGGTATACGGACGGATTCGAGGACACGCATAACAATGTGTATTACGGTATCAAATGCTATGACGCGATCCAAGATGCGTTAGAGAAAAAATATGTTGATTTCCGTATTTTTAATTATATTTCCAACCATGCGAAGGCGATGAGAATGCGCGTGGAATATTTATCGGAATTTGAAGCAATCGAGCTGGAGCCGGATCAAATGGCGGTATTCACCGATTTGGAGAAAAGCGCATTAGGCTGCCGCAACGCGCTGTTCAAGCTGGTCGTCAGCCAAGACCGCACGTTTAGAAATCGGCTGATGGATCAGTACCGTGCGCTGCGGGAGAAGGATCTGGCGTGCAACATGCTGCTGATCGATCAGATCAAGGATGCAGAGAACGTCTACAGGTGGGGGGCAGGCCTGAAGGAGGTTGGGACTGGAAGGCCCGAGGAGAAGGCAGAAACGAAAGCAAGCCCGGCAGCGGATAAGCCACACGCGGTTGTGTCCGATAAGGTGACCACGTGACCGTTCGCGAGACCGATGCGTCGAGCGGCTGCATCGATGTGCTGCATCGATTCGAGCGAGTCGTCAGCGAAGCGCCGCATCGCATCGCGATCGTGCATCAGGGTGAAGAGATAACGTTTGCTGAGCTGGACGAGCGAGCCAACGCGATAGCTGTTGCTCTTCAGGCGGCGGGCACAGATCGGGGCCAACTGGTCGGGCTGTTGGTCAGACGCAGCAGCTTCATGCTGGCGTCGCTGTTTGGCATTCTGAAAGCAGGCGGGGCTATGCTGCCGATCGATCCCGAACTGCCGGGACAACGCATCGATTACATGCTTAACGATAGCGGCTGCCTCCTGGTTTTGACCGATATCGAAGCGTTGGAAGAGCGGCAAGGCTTGCATATTGTTCGCGATACGGCAATTGAGCGCTGTGCAAGCGAGCCGATCGTTAGCTGTGAGCCGGCAGGCAATCAGCTGGCCTATGTCCTGTACACCTCGGGCTCGACGGGAATGCCCAAAGGCGTTCAAATTGAACGCCAAGCGCTGGCCGGGTTTGCGCAGGCGATTGGCCAGGCGCTTCCGATTGCTCAATGGCATACGATGCTGGCGTTAACGACGATTTCCTTCGACATTTTCATTATGGAGACGATCGTGCCTTTGAGCTTTGGGGTAACGGTTGCGTTGTTGGACGAGCAGCAGCAGCGAAATCCGATGAAGCTGAAGGAAGCGATGATGCGGCATCGTCCGGATGCGGTGCAAATGACGCCGTCAAGAATGCAATTGATCGAAATCGTAGATCCCGAGTTCGCGTGCCTGACTGGCGTATCGGCCATTATGCTCGGCGGAGAACGATTGCCGAGCTCCCTTCTGGCGCAGTTAAGTCGGAAGACGAAGGCAGCGATTTATAATCTGTACGGCCCGACTGAGGCTACGATTTGGGCGACGATAAGTGAGTTGACCGGCAAGTCGGAGGTGGATATTGGACGGCCGCTGTCCCATATCGACGTGCGGCTTCTTGACGACGACGGCTGCCCCGTTGCGGGAGAAGCGGAGGGCGAAATCTGCCTGACGGGCGTCGGCATCTCGAGCGGGTATCTTAATCGGCCCGCGTTGAACGAAGCCAAATTTACGCCATTGCCGGACGATCCGTTGCGAAGAATGTATCGAACGGGCGATCGGGCAAGGTGGAACCCTGACGGGACGCTGCGCTATTTGGGTAGAGTCGATGATCAAGTGAAAATCCGGGGCCATCGGGTGGAGCTGGGCGAGATCGAAGAGGCAATGCGCAAGCATCCTGCGGCGCTTCAGGTCGCAGCAGCAGTGTTTTTAGGAAAATATGAGCAGTACTTTCTTTGCGGATATTATATCGCCGACCGCGAAGTGCCGGTGCCGGAGTGGAGACAGACGCTGAGCGCGACCCTGCCGATTCACATGGTGCCGGAAGTGTTCGTGCGCTTAGCGGAAATGCCTCGTACGCACAATCATAAAATCGATCGGAAGGCGCTGCCGCACCCGACCTCCTAACGGGGAGCAAACGGGCGCAGCGGCGACATTGAATCTTAGAGCAGGAGGGTGAAGGATGGCTGAATTATTGGAGCGCCGGGTCAAGGAGATTTTATCGAGCCATGTCGATATCGCCGTCGATATCGACCGGCTTGAGGAAGATGCGCAGCTAGATTCCATCGGCGTCAATTCCATCAATTTTATTCGTACAGTGCTGGATATCGAAGGCGAGTTTGCTTTTCAATTTGATATTGATTTTTTAGGCTATGAAAGCTTTGGAACGGTTAGCGCACTCGTTTCCTACGTTAGACAGAATGCAAGCTGAACAAACGGAGGCATTAGCATGAGCGATAAAATTCGCATCGCCCTTGTTGGAGCTGGCCAGTGGGGGCTTCAGCATGCGAAGGCATTCGCCGGCTTGGAGCAAGCGGAATTATGCGCTATCGTCGGCCGGACCGAGCAGCGAACGAAAGCGCGTGCCGAAGCGTTCCATGCGCCCTATTATCTCGATGTGGCCGACATGCTGGACAAGGAGCGGCCGGATCTGGTCAGCCTGTGTGTGCCCCCCGGAGAATGCTTCGAGTTGGCGCTACGCGTCATTGAAGCCAACGTTCCGCTGTTGACGGAGAAGCCGTTAACGATGCGCGTGGAAGAGGCGAGAAGGCTCGTTCAGGAGGCGGAAAGACGGCGCTTATTTTTCTCGGTCAATATGATGCATCGTTTCGCCAAGCCGGTGCAGATGGCGCATAAAGCCGTCATGGACAAAAAAATCGGTCAAATTGTATTTGCCACCTGGAGAATGGGACAGCAAGGCTCCTGCCTGCATCATCCGTACGGCAACATGCTTGAAACGCAATGCCACGGCCTCGATTTAATGGAGCATCTGTGCGGGGAAATGGAAAGCGTGGTGGCCGAAATGACCGACATGACTGCTAAAGGGTTTACCACGTTGGCGTTGTCCGTTCGGTTCAAGAGCGGAGCGATAGGCAGCTTTGTCGGGACCTATGACGCGCCTGACAATTATCACGCGTCTCAACGGATGGAAATCGTCGGAACGACGGGACGCATCGTGATCGAGGATCTTGCTCGAAGTTATTCGCAGCAGCGAATCGGGCACGAAACCGCCTCCGTCTGGCAGGCCGGGCTCGTTAACGATGAAGACCGTTCCGTTCTTCACAGCTTGAACAAGCACGTACGCGAGCTGGTGCGTTGCCTAGCGGCAGGCGAACCGCCGCCTATCCCGGGCAGCGCCGGCTTGCGAGCGCTGGAATTGGGCTATGCGGCGATCGAATCGTTTGAAACCGGCAGGCGAGTTTACATTGGACAGGAGGCGGGTCGCGTCGATGATAACCGTACCGTCTATTCCTCATGACGAGGCGTTCAATTGTACGGAGGAAGCGCTCCGTACATTGGCGGCATGGCTTGAGCGGAACGTGATGCTGATGTATGCGAGCTGCTGGCGGTTCGAATATACGGCATCCTCAGCGGCTCCCCACCTGCCTAAAATCGGGGACAGGCTTCAATTTGATTTGCCCAGCAGCGCAAATTATCAGCTGCTTCGAGACCATCACGGCATTGACGTTCTGATCTATTCGGAAGCGCCGGAGCAGCTTGCAGGCCGCATCGTAAGCCAATTGAAGCTCGGCAAGCCCGTCGCACTGGACATTGACGGCTATTGGTGCCCGTGGATTACCGCCTATCGGAAGGGTCACATCGATCATGGCGTATGCATTACGGGGTGGTCGGAAGAGGACGCTTCCTTCATAGGCGTTGACAGCTATTACGGTCAGAGCGAAATTACGCTGCCGCACGATCATTTGCTTCAGGGCGCGCTTAATTGTTATACGTACGAGTTGCAGCAGCCATCGACCTCCTTCACGGCCAAAGCATGGCTGTCCCGAATTGCCGGCGAATTTCATGCCTCCGGCACGCTGGATGCGCTGCGAAGATTCGGGGAGGAGCTCGCCCACTCGTTTAACTTCGCGCGCGAATCGGAGGGCGAGCCGGTATACGAGCAGTCGCGGTTTTATTTGCAATTCGACCGCTACAGAAGGAGCCGCAGAAAGCTGGCGAAAGTGTTGGCGTATTTGGCGCATGAAGTCGAGGGGGAGGTCCCGGCGCTGATCCGCCCAGCGCTGGAAGCCGAACAATTGTTTAAGCATTGGAATGCGATGCACAAGCTCTTTTTGAAGTTATTTTTATCCGGGCGGTTTGACTCCCCCAGGACGATGCTGATCAGCGAATGGAACGAGATCGTCCGTCAGGAGGAAGAGATTTATCACATGCTGGCTGAGCAGGCCATTGAAGCAAGCGGCATCTAACCTGCTTGCAAGTTTGGAGGATATGTGCGAATGGAGAACACCTCGATTGAACGAACCGTTAGAAAAGTGATCGGAGACGTCATGGATCATCCGGATTTAGACGCGAACACGATGGACGTGAACGAGGACCTATTCGATTATGGTCTCAATTCGGTGTCGTTTATTAAAATCGTGGTCGGCATCGAAACGGAATATGATTTTGAATTCGAGGACGAGATTCTGGTCGGCGAAGGCTTCAATACGGTGGGCTGCTTCATCGATTACGTAAGCACTCGGGTGTCGGAGGCGATCGGATGAACCGCGTAGCGCCCGTAACGCAAACTCTGGGAGCTTTTGATCCCGCATTCGAGTTTTATTGCTTCAAAAACTGTTATCGGCAATGGCTCGAAATGCAAGGAGTGCCCAATGCATTCTACTATCTGGACTGTACGCTGGACTGGCGGTTTTCTCGGAAAGAGGACGACGCGCTTGGCTACTCGTTTTCCACCAGCGATATTTATACGAGCGTCCTTCCTTCGTTTCGCCACAAGATCGTGATGACGGATGACATGACGATTTCGCCGGTCGAGATTTGGGAGCGGAACAAGATGCTTCTAAAAGCGGGCATTCCTTTCGTAGCCGCGGTGGACGTCTACTATTTGCCCTACACGCCTTATTTCGGTAAAAAACATTCCTACCATGCGCTTCTCGTTTGCGGCATGGAAGAGGATCAGCTGGATATTATCGACTGGTACCCCCCTTGGTATTATCAAGGGCAGCTTAGCTATGCGGTAATCGATGATGCGCGCAGCTCCGAAAATCCGGCAGACGGGCTGCTAAGCGGTAATCCGATTCGCTACTTATGGGCGGAGCTGGAGCGGGGAGGCTGGCAGGCCGACAGTCGCGAGCTAATTGCGCAAGCCGTCGGCATAAGCATCGATCGATTTTACGGCACAACGACGTCCGAGCGGGATAGAGGCGATGTCCAATTCGGCGCGAAGGCGTTGGCGGCATTAAAGGACGCGGTTGTACAGCATGCTGCAGCGGACGAAGAAACGCGGGCGCGGTTTTTGCAGGATTTGCACGGCAAAACGTATTTTGTTCCGACACGCAAAAATTTGTTCGCGCGTTACGTAGAGAGAGCATGCGAGGAATTCCGTTATCCCAAGCTTGCTAAAGCTGTCCCTGCCATGTACGCCACGGTGACAGAGTGGAAGCGGTTTTTGAACCTCACGGTCAAGGCGAGCATGGCGCCTACGGCGGATAATTATGCGACCGTTGTGAAGACGCTGGACGGGCTGATTTTCGCCGAGAAAGACATTAATTATTTGTTATATGATGCAGCGCCCACAATCTGGCGGCAAGGGGAGAGTCGATTATGATCCGCAAAGCAAGCGTACTGGGAGCCGGTACGATCGGCAGAGGGGTCGCGCTGTTTCTGGCGCAGGGCAATCTTGACGTTACGCTCCACGATATTAGCGAGCAGGCGCTCGTTCAGGCTCGCGAGGAGCTGGAAAATCAGCTGCGGCTGTTGGCATTGACGGGACGGGGCCGAGTAGAAGCATTCGCCGGCACGATCGACCGGATTCGCTTTACGCTCGATTACGAGGCGGTGTCGGAGGCTGATTTTATTGTTGAGAACGTCACGGAGGATCGCGCGATTAAGGCAGCTCTATATCGGAAGATAGACGAGATCGCTTCCGAGTATTGTATCGTGGCGGCGAATACGTCGTGTATTCCGGTGACGGAACTGGCTGCGCATATTCGCCGCCCGGAGCGGGTCGTCGGCATTCATTTTATGAATCCGGTGCCGCTTATTTCAACGGTGGAGGTTATACGAGGCTTTCATACGAACGAAGAGACGCTGGGCGAAACGGTGGAGCTGCTGCAAGCGCTGGGCAAACAAGCGATAGTCGTTAACGATTCGCCCGGCTTTGTGTCCAACCGTGTCTCTCATCTGATGATGAATGAAGCGATGTTTGTGCTGCATGAACAAGTCGCTTCGGCGCAGCAAGTCGACGATCTGTTCAAACAATGCTTCGGGCATAAAATGGGGCCGCTTGAGACAGCCGATTTGATCGGGCTCGATACGGTCAAACGCTCCTTGGACGTGCTTTACGACAGCTTCCAAGATTCTAAGTATCGATGCTGTCCGCTGCTGGCGCAGATGGTTGCCGCGAATCGTCTTGGCAGGAAAACCGGTGCGGGCTTTTATGACTATGCATAGAGGTGAAAGGGGCTTACGGGATGCTTGAGCTGGATGTGAAGGGAAAAGCGAAGCCGTTTTTGTTGAAAGCGCTGCGTCGAAAAGACATTGCAGACGACGAGGACGTGTTTGCAGTGGGGGCGCTTAACTCGCTATTCGCAATGCAGTTGATTTTGTTTCTGGAGAAAGAGTTTCAGATTCGGGTAGAGAACAAGGATCTTAATTTGGACTATTTTCGCACCTTGAACGCGATCGATGCATTTGTGTCAGGCAAGCTGGATCGCGTTGCACGGGCCTAAACCTGAAGGGGGCGAAGCGAGATGACCAATGCGACAGCTTACGATCATGATGTGTTGAAGGAGGAAACGGAAGCGTTTGTCGCGCGAGAAGTGCTGCCAATCGCCGCCGCGATCGACAAGGAAGGGAAGATCCCGCTCGCATTGATCCGGGCGATGGGGGAGCATCATTATTTAGCGCCGTTTATCCCCCGCATCTACGGCGGAGCCGAGCAGGATATGATCGCGGTGGGCATCGTCAATGAAATATTCGGAACGGCTTGCTCCAGCGTAAGAGGAATATTGACGGTGCAAGGCATGGTGGCAATGGCGATTTGGCGATGGGGGACGGAGGAGCAGCGAAGGAAATGGCTGCCTTTGCTGGAGTCGGGCGAGGCTGTCGGCGCGTTCGGGTTATCGGAGACGTCAGCCGGAACGGATGCGCAAAGCCTGGAAACAAAAGCAGTCCGAAACGGGGATAGCTTCCTCCTGCAAGGCACGAAGAAATGGATTTCGCTCGGCCAGCTTGCTGACATTTATCTGATCTTCGCCAAATGCGAGGGTCAAATCTCGTTATTCTTGGTCGAGCGGAATACGCCGGGCTTGACGGTCGAGCCGATTCCGCCGTTGGCGGGGCTGCGAGGCTCGATGCTGGCAGAGCTCCGGCTGGAGCAATGCCGGGTGCGCGAAGATAGCTTGGTCGGCAGCATCGGAACGGGGCTTTCGATGATCGGGCTGTTCTGTTTGGATTACGGACGCTATACGGTAGCATGGGGCTGTGTCGGCATTGCCCGCTCCTGCATCGAGCATGCGCTTGCATATGCCGCAAGCCGTAACCAGTTCGGTTCGCAGCTTTCGGAGTTTCAATTGATTCAAAAAATGATTACCGAAATGGTCGTCGGACTGGAAGCTGCCAGATTGCTATGTCTGGAAGCCGGACGCATGCGTGATGAAGGCGATCCTGACAGCATTATGGAAACGTGGAAGGCTAAATATTTTGCCTCGAAGCTGGTCGTCGAAACGGCAGGCAAGTCGGTGCAAATCCACGGCGCTTCGGGCCTTGTGCAGGGGACGCCGGTAGAAAGGCATTACCGGGACGCCAAGGTCTACGAGATTATTGAGGGGACAAGCCAGGTCCACGAAATATTTATCGCGCAGCACGCATTCCAAACGATGCATAGTTAGGGGCGATTCGATGATAGAGGAAGCGGGCGGCCAATCGAAAGTGAAATGTCTCGTGTGGGATTTGGACGACACGATTTGGGATGGCATTTTGCTGGAGGATCAACGCGTGGCGTTAAAGGAAGGCGTGCGGGAAACGATCGCAGAGCTTGACCGTAGAGGCATTTTGCAATCCATCGCAAGCCGCAACAGCCTGAAGGCTGCGGAGGCGCGCTTAATGGAGCTGGACATTTGGGACTATTTTTTGTACCCGCAAATTCATTTCGGCAACAAATCGGACTCGATCAAGCAAATTGCAGCAAGCTTGAATATCGGACTCGACAGCATGGCGTTCATCGACGATCAGCCGTACGAGCTGGAAGAGGTACGTTATCATATTCCGGAAATCGCAACCATTGCAGCCGATCGGGTCGGCACGCTGCTGGAGCAGCCCCGCTTCATGCCCCGGTTTATTACGCAGGATTCGGGACGGAGAAGGCAGATGTACAGGGAGGACATGCAGCGTGCGGAGCTGGAACATCAATATGCGGGACCGCAGCATGAGTTTTTGTCTACCCTGCAGCTGGAGCTGGAAATTTCCCGGATGAGCGAAGAGGATTTGCAGCGCGCGGAGGAGCTTACTTTGCGGACGCATCAATTGAATTCGACGGGCTACACGTACGATTACGAGGAGCTGCTGGCATTCATGCAAGCGGACGATTATGAGCTATGGATCGTATCGCTGAAGGACAAATTCGGCGATTATGGCAAAATCGGCTTATGCCTAGTCGATCGTTCGGTAGCGGGAATCGGCATGATTAAGCTGCTGCTCATGTCCTGTCGTGTCATGAATCGCGGCGTAGGCTCCGTTTTGATCGGGTTTTTGCAAAATTGGGCGATTCGGGAGTCGATCGCGCTGCAAGCCGAATTCATTAACACGGATCGGAACCGGATGATGTACATGACCTATAAGTTCGCCGGATTCGAGGAGATTGAGGAGAACGGGCCAACAATCGTATTCGAGAGCAGGCGGGAGCAGGAGGTTTCCTATCCCGCTTACATGAAGGTGGCTGTAATGGCCGACAATGCTGCAGCTTCTGCGAAAATCTGATATTGCGAGGGAAAACAATGGCCTCTAAAGAATATCGAAATATACAAGCGGCGGAGAATCGGGAGCAGATTGAAGCGCATATCCGTTCGATATTGCGACTTATCGGGGAAGATGCGGATCGTGAAGGTTTGCTGGAAACGCCTGCGCGCGTAGCTCGGATGTACGAGGAAATATTTTCCGGCTACGTGGCCGATTATCATGAGGTGCTGGGCGTTTTGTTCGATGAAAACCATGAAGAGCTGGTGATTGTGAAGGATATCGATTATTTCAGCCAATGCGAGCATCATATGGTGCCGTTCATGGGAAAAGTCCATATTGGCTATGTACCGAGCGGCAAAGTAGCCGGTCTAAGCAAATTTGCGAGATTGGTAGAGGCGGTTTCCAAGAAGCTGCAGCTGCAGGAACGCATGACGACGGAAATTAGCGGAGTCATTATGGATGTGCTCGCGCCGAAGGGCGTCATGGTCGTGGTGACGGGGCAGCATCTGTGCATGTGCGGAAGAGGCGTGAAGAAATCGGGCGCGGTTACGGTAACCTCGGCAACGAGGGGCGAGTTCCGGCACAATTATGCGCTCCGCAATGAGTTCATGGCATTGATTCAATCATGACAGCAGCGCCTGCAAGGCTAAGGGACTTTTCTGCGAAGGTGGAATGCAATGATGAGCTCAGATCAGGTTATCCTGCCCGTTCAGATGCCGAAGGTGCTGCCTTATCAGCATCAGGCGGCGGCCCTTTCGATTCTGTCCGCCCGGGACGTTGACTTCATGCCATGGTTTTGCAACCAGTTTACGCAGTTGAGAGTTATTGAAGATCCGGCATCGCAGCCTTGGCTTGACTTCTATTCGTATATGTATGATGAGTTTCCTATCTGTCCGTGGCTCAAAACGGAGCATTTGTCGCATGAGACGGTTCTACGCTGCGGAGATGGCATCGAACAGTTTCTAATGGACAGCTTGCGGATGGAGCGATATGTTTACATTGTCGTTGAGTGCCGCTATGTTTCATTGTATCCGGCCTTCGGCAAGTACGATTCTCCGCATCCGTTGTTCGTTTACGGCTTTGATCAAGCCCAACGCATTTTTTATGTCGCAGACTTTTTCAAAGGGCAATTCGAGTTTGGAACGGTCTCATTCGACGAAATGCGGATGAGCATCCTGCACTATAAGAAACGCGACAACAATTTCGAAGGGGCCAAATTGATCGCATTCAACCCTGGCGGAGCGGCTTATCGTTTTGACTTCGAGCAATTTCGCGAGCTGTTGAAGGATTATGTACTGAATCGGGATACGCGACTGCGGTACCGTTTCCTGCTCCAAGTGAATGCGGAGGAACAACTCGGAATCGATCCAGCCTACGCAAGGCTCAGACGGGACATTCAGCATAGCGTGCAGAATAGCGGCAGCGAGCTGCATGTCACCTCCTTTCATGTCCTCTATGAGCATAAGAAAACGCTGGCCGCTACGCTACGATATTTGAGAGAGCAAGGGCATATAACCGGCGAATATGATATGGGCCAACTGGAGAGGCAAGGACGGCTGCTTCGAAACCTTATTGTGAAGTTCGGGCTGTCGCGCTCCGCTGCAGTCGCCCAACGCGCGATCGAGCAATTAGATGCGATGTGGGAAGGCGAGAAGCGGTTATTGCTGCGCTGCATACAAGAATGGGATCATGCGGGTGTCACGGCTTAATGGGATATGATCAATAGCGAACAAAAAAGTAGCCTGCGGCAGCTGCCGCAGGCTCAATTTATATATTCATAAGGGGGTCTTGTCACTTATTATAGGCAGCCTAGATGAAAGGAACCTGAGTGGAACGTTACAGAAAGATTACAAAATCGTAACCGTTTGCAGTCAAATAGAATAATTCGGCAAGCGGGGCGCTGCGTTCAATTCGGTCATCGGGATACAATAAAAAATAAATTGAACGAAAAATAACGCCGTGATATAATCAAGGGCGTCATTGGTAAATTAAAAATATGAGTTTACGCAGGTTTTTCCTAATTTAATTGTATATCTGCGGCTTTAATTTGTCAATGCTCTTTTTTGCCTAAATAAACCGCTCTATGAGCAGAAAGCAGGGACTTATGTCAGCCACTACGCAAAAAAATCCGGCATCAGCCGGCGGGGATGATTTCTCGCTAAAAGCGATTTTGCCTCCGCTTATGGCTATCATTGTCGGCATGATCATGGTTATTCTGGACAGCACCGTTGTCAACAATGCAATTCCGAAGCTCGTTGAATATTTCGATACGGATCTGAAGACGATCCAGTGGACGGTTACAGGCTATACTTTAGCTTTATCTGCGGTAATCCCGCTTGCCGGATGGTTGACCGATAAATTCGGCTCCAAGCAAATTTTTATGATTACAATCGCCCTGTTCACAATCGGCTCAGTGCTGTGCGGCATCGCGCAAACGCCGGAGCAGCTAATCCTTTACCGCATTATCCAAGGCTTGGGCGGCGGCATGGTGGCTCCGATCGGGATGGCTATGGTGTTTAAGCTGGCGCCTCCAGAGCGCCGCGGATCGATCATGGGCGTACTCGGCATCCCGATGCTGATGGCGCCGGCATTCGGTCCGGTATTATCCGGTTGGTTGGTCGATTCCGTTAGCTGGCATTGGATTTTCATCATTAATTTGCCGATCGGCATTATCGCGTTGATTCTCGGTTATAAATATTTGCCAAAATCCGACCGCCATTCGGCGCCTCATCTGGATGTGATTGGCATGTGCCTCGCGCCGATCGCCTTCTCCATGCTGGCATATGGCGTCAGTGAAGGCGGCACGAGCTGGTCCTCGACTTCGACGCTTACGGGACTGATCGTCGGCGGTGTTGCGCTCATCCTCTTCATCATCGTGGAGCTGAGACAGAAGCAGCCGCTGCTGGAGCTGAAAGTGTTCAAGTCGTCCGACTTTACGCGCAGCATCATCTTGGTATGGATCGTACAGCTTGCGCTGTTCGGCGCCATGCTCATCGTACCGCTATATTTGCAAGGCGTTATGCACTACAGCGCACTTGAAACGGGCTGGATCCTGATGCCGCAGGCGCTATGCGCGGGAATCGGCATGCCGATCAGCGGCCGGTTGTTTGACAAGATCGGCGCACGTCCGCTTGCCTTCGCTGGCCTTACAGCCGTATCTGTCGCCTTGTTCATTTTGTCTGGCATTTCCGTCGATACTTCGCTGTGGGTCATCATTCTGTGCATCTGCATTATGGGACTGGGCATGGGCTTCTCCATGATGCCGCTTAACACGCATGTCCTGAACTCGGCGCCTCGCCGTCTGGTGAGCCGCGTTACTCCGCTGACTACAGCAGCTCAGCAAGTAGTCGTCTCGTTTGCGGTCGCAGGCTTGACCGGTTATCTGACGTCGCAAATCACCTCCCACGCCGCAAGCGCGGGAGCGAATGCGAATCCGCTGGACGCTGTCGTTGCAGGGTACGGCGACACCTTCTTCCTGTCTGCGTGCATTGCGACTGCAGGCGTTGCATTGACGCTCATCCTGCGAAAGCCGAGACAGCTGAAAGAAGAGGATATCACTGGCGGGGAAAATCCGGACCCGGCGATGATGGTAGGTCACTAATCGCGAATCGGTTCTACAAGACGCTCGATTATTTTACATGGCATTAGGCAAGCCTAACGGGGAATCAGCTCGCAAACCATTGAGTCGCGGGCGTGTGAAGGAGGATTCCGAAGTGGGCATACCATTGACAGTTGAAGCTAGAGCCACTCGTACGAAGCGCGAGCTTCGTGAATTGCGCGGCCAGGGCAAGGTGCCGGGCGTTATATATGGCTCGGGCTTGGCAGGGCCGACGCTAATTGCATTGGCTGAGCGCGATCTTTTGCCGCTGCTTCGTACGCATCCCAATGCGGTGCTGGACGTAGCGGTGCCGGGCGGGCTGAAGGAGCCTGTCGTCATCTCCGAGGTGCAGCGTGATCCGCTGTCGCATCAAGTCGTTCATATCGATTTGCATCAAATTAATATGAATGAGAAGCTGAAGACGCATGTTCGTCTAGAGGTGACTGGGGACAGTACGGGCGTCCGCGAAGGCGGCATCCTGACATTGATGCTGCATGAGCTTGAGATTGAATGCTTGCCGAATCAGCTTCCGGAAGTGATCGAGATTAATGTCGCATCGCTCGGCGTAGGCGAGAATTTGCTCGTTAGCGATTTGACGCTGCCTGCTGGCGTAACGGTTCGCTCTGATGCGGATCAAGTCGTCGTAACGATTCTTGCGCCGCAGAAGGAGCTTTCGGCTGAGGAAGCGGAGGCTCAGGCTGTCGAGGCGCATGAAGCGGAGGCGCGTTCGAAGGAAGCGAAGATGCAGGAAGTGAAGACCGGTGTCGGCGGACAGCCAGCGCAAGTGGGCGGAAGCTAAACAGCTGAATCGACGTCAATGGATTGATGGTAACGCAATGACAAGCTAGGCTGCTTCGGCAGCCTTTTTTTATCGCAGCCTGTGGTGCTTAGCCGCAGGCTTTTTATTTTGGCTTAAAGAATAAACTTCTTGACTTTTAGCCGACGTCATACAGGTTCTTGACACCTGTGTGCTATATTGAGAACAATGCAAGCACTTGGTAAGGAGGCAATTCATGTTCCAGCATAGTCATCAAAAATATGTGGATGTGGCGTTCGGCGCGCAAGATTTGCGATATGGGGAGCTCATAAGCTGCACCTTTACTCGCTGTTCGTTTGTGAACGGATCGTTAGATGAGATTGCGTCCAGCAACTGTCGGTTTATCGACTGCGATTTTCGCGGCGCTTCATTGAATGGTTCGATTCATAAAGAATCGGCGTTTGAAAATTGCAGCTTCAGTGAAGCGAATCTTTTTGTTTCTAAATTCGACCAGTGCAAGATGACGGGCTCGGATTTTTCGGGCTCCAATATGGATGGGATCACGATTGTGCAAGGCGACTGGTCTTATACGAATTTAAGGCATGCCAGATTAGCGAAACAGAATTTGCGAGGGGTCAAATTTTACGAAGCGGACCTGTCAGGAGCCAATTTGGAGAAAGCCGATCTGAGGGATTGCGATTTAACGATGGTTCAGCTGGCGAAAGCGAAGCTGCAAGGAACGGATGTAAGAGGCGCCAAGATGGAAAGCGTCGATTTCAAGTCGCTGGTCGTTACCGGCATGAGAATGGATAGAGAGCAAGCCGTGTTATTGGCGCTCGCGCATGGTGCAAAAGTAGGTTAATTGGGGGGGGGAGCTACCGCGTATGAACAATCGTCGCGTGCTGCTGACCGGTGCAAATGCAGGCATTGGCAAAGCAACTGCCGAGGCGCTAGCGAAGCAAGGCGCTTCATTAATTCTCGCATGCCGGGACACGGCAAAGGGGGAAGAAGTCCGTCAGGAGATCGTGCGCAGCACTGGGAACGATCGGATCGATCTGCTCCGGTTGGATTTGGCTTCGTTCGCTTCGATCCGGACATTCGCTGCAGAGGTGAATCGTTCCTATGACAAGCTGGATGTTCTTGTGAATAATGCAGGGATCATGATGAATGAGTGGACGCCAACCGCCGAGGGGCTGGAGACGATCATGGGCGTGAACCATTTTGGCACGTTTCTGTTAACCGGGCTGCTGACCGATCTGCTCCAAGCAAGCGGCTGTTCGAGAATCGTTACGGTCAGCTCGATGGCCCACCGCATGTACAAGTTAAACGTAGATGATCTCCATGCCAAGCATAACTATTTGCCTTCGCGCGCTTACGGGCAATCGAAGCTGGCGAACATTCTGTTTACATACGAGTTGGCGCGCCGATTGAACGGGTCGGGCGTTACTGCGAATTGCCTGCATCCCGGAATCGTGAAAACCAGCTTTGCCAAGCGGCTGACTGGACTTGAGATGCTCTCCTTCGCTGCTTTGAAGCCGTTCATGATCTCGGTTGAAAAAGGGGCCGCGACTTCGGTGTTTCTAGCCTCCTCGCCAGAGGTAGAGGGCGTAAGCGGTCGGTACTTCATTCGCTGCAAGGAAGCGCGCTCCTCCAAGCTAAGCCATAACGCGCAATTAGCAAAAGCGCTTTGGGAGGAAAGTGAACGAGTGACCGGACTTTAAAGCGGGCTGCTGTAACCTTTTCTCTGCTGTTGCCGTCATAGATGATGGAGGTGGCACTAGATGGCATTCACGAACAAACGAGCCGTACTCATTGCTCTAATCGCATTATTATACATATTGGCAGGATGCTCCGCGAAAGCGACATCCGGTTCAAAACAAGCTTTGGACGATAAAATCGTTCCTGCTCCAACGATTGTGGCGGGGACAAGCATCATTCCGTCAACGCAAAGCACCTACTGCTGGGGGAAATTGGGCTGCGCTGATTATGTCGGGGGTAAAGCGATGGTTGAAGGAAAAACGCCGTTCGCTGTGAAGCCTGAATCAGAGATTCATATCTCGTTTGAATATGATCCTGCGCCGTCGCAAGTCAGCGTTTATCAGTACAAAGACGATAAGACGGCAGATGTTCCTCTAAACGAAGGCCGTTTTCGAGTGCCAGCGGACAAAGGCGTTTATTACTACGGGGTTTCAGCATACTGGACGACAGAGGATGGCAAATATTCCAAAGGGGATACTTCCTCCGTTTTTGTCATTGAGGTTAAGTAAAAGCAAGGCTACGCGCCTTGCTTTTTTTATTGCTAACGACTGCGCAATCCCTCTCCGAATGTTTAATCGCTGAATAGAGAATGTCTATTAGCGTCTATTGCGAACGGGTGGTAAATTAGTAATCATATAATTCTTACTAAACGCATAGGAATTTGATATTTTATTATTCGCAGCAAAGCCATGAAGCTTGTGCCCGACCACCATAGACCGCAAAGGGGAAATGAACGATGGCAAAACGAAAACAACTCAAGCTTGGTGCAATGCTGCACGGTGTCGGAAGCAGTACGTCGTTATGGCGGCATCCTGAGGTTCAATCGGATGCGAGCGTTAATTTTGAGCTATATAAAAGCTGGGTCACCAAAGCCGAGGCGGCTAAATTCGATCTCGCATTTGTGGCGGATGGCCTCTACATTAATGAAAAGTCGATTCCGCATTTCCTGAATCGGTTCGAGCCGATTACGGTGCTGAGCGCGCTGGCTGCGGTTAGCAATCGGATCGGTCTAGTAGGGACGCTGTCAACCTCCTACAGCGAGCCGTTTACGGTATCTCGCCAGTTCGCCTCGCTAGACGTTATTAGCGGCGGCCGTGCAGGCTGGAATGTCGTGACCTCTCCGCTAGAGGGCTCGGCGCTCAACTTCGGGAAGAAGGAGCATCCGGACCATGCGAAGCGCTACCGGATCGCGACGGAATATTTGGAAGTGGCGCGCGGATTGTGGGATTCCTGGGAGGATGATGCGTTCGTGCGCGATAAGGAAGCCGGGGTGTTCTTCGATCCTGCCAAGCTTCACACGCTGAACCATCAGGGTGAATTCTTCTCCGTACAGGGCCCGCTCAATATCGCTCGCTCGAAACAGGGGCACCCGGTCGTGTTCCAAGCCGGATCATCCGAGGTAGGCAAAAACTATGCCGCGAAGGAAGCGGACGCCGTGTTCACCGGCCACGAGACGATAGAGGATGCGATTGCGTTCTATCAGGACGTTAAAAACCGGGCGGCAGCTTTCGGCCGCAACCCGGACCACGTCGTCATTTTCCCAGGCATCGCTCCGGTTATCGGCAGCACAGAGGAAGAGGCGGAGCGCAAATACCAAGAGGTCGTAAATCTCGTATCGGCGGAAAATGCATTGCTTTATCTCGGCCGTTACTTCGACCATCACGACTTCTCTCAATATGATCTGGATGCGCCGTTCCCGGAGCTGGGGGAGGTAGGCCGCAACAGCTTCCAGAGCCATACCGATCGAATCAAAGCGGTTGCGAAAGAGAAGGGCCTGACGCTTCGTCAAGTTGCGCTAGCGACGGCAACGCCGCGTCCAACCTTCATCGGAACAGCTGCGCAGGTGGCGGACCGTGTGCAGGAATGGTTCGCACGAGGCGCGGCAGACGGCTTCATGATCGCCTCGGCTGTGCCGCACGGGCTTGAGGATTTTATCTTGCAGGTCGTTCCGATTTTGCAGGAGCGGGGCTTGTTCCGCACGGAATACGAAAGCGATACGCTGCGCGGAAATCTAGGGGTGCCGATTCCGGCGAACCGCTATGCGGCAGCTGGGGCTAACGGCGAAGCCCAAACGAAAGCGGCAGCTGAAGTGGCTGCTGCTAAACCTAGCGATCTGGCATGAATAGGGCGGGGCAGAGGGAAGCTTCGTTAACGGATAACGCCAACGCTTCGCGGCAGGAGGATGTGGCCGCGCCGGAAGCGCGGCTTCGCTCGGGCGGCGATCATGCGCTGGCTGCGATGCTCGATTACGTCGGTACACTGCACGACGAATTGGTTGCCATCCGCCGCGATTTGCATCGACATCCCGAGCTGCTCTATAACATCGATCGCACCGCGAGCATTGTCATTCGCCTGCTTCAAGAATGGGGAATCGAGGTCGAGCAAGGCGTCGGTCCCCATTTTGGCAAAGGCGTGGTTGGCTCGCTGCGCGGCGAATGCGGCGAGGGGCCAACTATTATTTTGCGCGCGGATATGGATGCTTTGCCGATTACGGAGCTGAACGAAACGGAATATCGTTCCAGCATCGAAGGGGTGATGCATGCCTGCGGGCATGATGCGCATACGGCCATGCTGCTCGGAGCGGCGAAGACGCTGGCGGCGAACCGCACAGCGTTTGCAGGCGAGATCCGTTTTGTTTTCCAGCCTGCTGAGGAAGGCGCGCTGCCGAGTCCGCTCGATGGCAGGCTGCTCTCCGGCGGGCGCGATATGATCGATGCAGGCATCCTGAAAGGCGTTGATCGCTGTTACGCGCTCCATGTCTGGCCGGAGCTTGAAGCAGGCACGGCGGGCGTTCACGCCCATTATGCGATGGCTGCCTCTAGCCATTTTCATGTTACGTTTCATGGGACGAACGGCCATCACAGCACGCCCCACCTGGCAGTGGACGCGATTCAGATGGCGGCAAGCTACATAGCAGCCGTGAACGGCATGATGGCGCATGGTGTCAATCCGACGGAATCGGCGGTATTGGCATTCGGCACGCTTGAAGCGGGAACCGCTATTAATGCCATCGCGGAGCGAAGCGTGATTAAGGGAACGTTCCGCGCTTTCGACAAAGCGACTGTGGCCGTGATCATAAGCGGGCTTGAGCGGCATGCGCAAGCAGTGGCACTCGCTTATGGGGGCACGTATGAGCTTGCGCTGCGCGAAGGGATCGCTGTCGCGAATGACGCAGCCGCCGTGCAGGATGCTGTGCGCGAAGGCGGGGCTGTTTTCGGAGAAGCGAATATGCGGCTGCTCGAACAGCCTAGTCTAGCGGGAGAGGATTTCGGTTGGTATTTGGACCGCGTTCCGGGCGCCTTCGTGCTGATTGGCTGTGCCAATCCCTCGCGAGGCCTTATAGAAGGGCTGCATCGTCCGCGATTCGACTTGGATGAATCGATACTTGTGCAAGGCGCAAGGCTGTTTGTGCGATTAGCGGTGCAGGCCGAAGCTGCCGTATATAAGTAAGCGCGGACGCATTCCAGCACGCGATCAACGAGCAGCGGGAGCAGATGGAGCGCTTTGCTTTGGACGTCGCTCCGATCCTTCGGCGAGAAGTGAAGAGCAAGCAGTGGCCAAGCAGGGAATTAGCCTATGCCTATACGGCAAGTGATGGTAGCAGGATAGCGTAAGAATTCGAAGCATGGACGATTAGGCACGGTGTGCTTAATCGTCTTTTTATGTCCATTTGGCATAATGTGGTTCTCGAATCGAGGGTTCGGTTATAATGTGCTTACAAGGACAAATTCGGCAATGAGGGAGTGAATGTCGGTGCGCAGCGTTCGCGTGGTACGGTTGGTCGTCGCAATGAGTCTGCTCGGAGGCGGCTTGGCGGCTAGTTACATGCTAAAGCCGGAGATGCTGCAGGGGGAGGCGGCGGAGTCTGTGGTCATTCGCGATAATCAGGCTTTAATCGTGGGGATTCATGAGCAGCTGCAGGCGCGCACCGAACGTTTTTCATTTCGTTTGAACGGAGCAGGCTTCTCGGAAGCTGCAATTAAGGAAGCGATCAAGCAGGCTATCGCCGCTGATGATTACACGGCTTACGTCATGGACTCCTATTACTATACGATCCGATCTCGCGCAAGCCGGGCAGATCTGGAACTCATCGTTCGCTATCGCGAAACGGCGGCACAAACGGCGCAGGTTGATCGCATAACGGACGTGGCTTTGCGAACGATTGTGCATGCGGGGATGAGCGATCATGAGAGGGTCAAAGCAATTCATGATTGGGTGGTTGATCTTGTTGCATACGATACGTCGCTTCAACGCTATACCGCTTATGAGGCTTTGTCGAGCGGGAAGGCCGTATGCCAAGGGTATGCGCTGCTTATGCATCGCATGCTGGTGAAGGCGGGTTTCGAGGATCGAATCGCCGAAGGAACGGTACAATCCGGTGATCATGCTTGGAATGTGGTGAAGCTCGGGGGCAACTGGTATCATCTCGATGCCACGTGGGATGACGCGGCGCCAGACACGAAATCGGTCAAGGATCAAGTGTTGGCGAAGTCTATAGGCAGCGAGACGAGGTATCGGTATTATTTGCTGACGGATGATCAAATGCGAGCCGATCATCATTGGACGAAGCCGTATCCGAAGGCGGAGGTTAGTTACGCTAGCGCGATAGTAGCGGATCAAAAAGCTGCTAGCGCCAGCACGGCTGCTAGCTTGGCGAAGCTGGAAGCGGCGATCGGACTGGACTGGCTGCGACCGGAGCGGACAGCGGATTCGCTGGCGTCCCTCACGAGCAAGCTGGCGGATACCGCCGCTCGGGGGCTGTTGGAGTTGACCGTCCGTTATACGAACGGCGAGTCGTGGTCGAATGATATCCGCGCGGCTATCGCCGATGCGGGAATCCGAGACGGTTATTCCGTTCGAAGCGTTCCTTATCGAACGGAGGGGTCGGTGCTGCTGCACATTGAGCTCATTCCTTCAGCGACGTGAAGGTGCAGCGCTCTGCGCGCAATAGGGAATAGAAATGTGCCCTATTGGCGGATCGGCAGCGCTCTGCGCGCAATAGGGAATAGAGATGTGCCCTATTGGCGGATCGGTGGTGCTCTGCGCGCAATAGGGAATAGAAATGTGCCCTATTGGCGGATCGGCAGCGCTCTGCGCGCAATAGGGAATAGAAATGTGCCCTATTGGCGGATCGGCAGCGCTCTGCGCGCAATAGGGAATAGAGATGTGCCCTATTGGCGGATCGGCGGCGCTCTGCGCGCAATAGGGAATAGAAACGTGCCCTATTGGCGGATCGGTGGAACCAGCGCGCACGCAAGGCACGCGGCTTCGCTCCAGCATCAGCGTGAGCGCAAATCAAACAAGCGCACGGCAAGCGAGAGAATCGCTTGTCCGTGCGCTATTTTTATGCGTAAGCAAACCTGCTTACTCCGATTCATTTCCCGCGCCGCGGTTCCGCTGCGTCATCTGCTGCCAGACCGAGCCAGCGGCTTCCTCGCCGCGCTCGATCCGCTCGACCGCCATGCTCGCTTGCAGCGAGATCTCGAATTCGGCGTCCGACATCGCCTCGCGCAGCGATTCCAGCGCGCGCTCGTCGCCTGCCTCGTAGAGGAAGCGCGCCGCCCGCCAGCGAACGAGCTTGTTGCTGTCGCGCAGCGATTCGATCATCGGTTCGATCGCGGCCGCATCGCCGATGTCAGAGAGCGTATCGCCCGCCGTCCGGCGAACGCTGACGGACTTGTCCCGCAGCGCAGTGAACAGTAGAGGCATCGCTTCAGCGCTGCGCAGATCGCCGAGATAGACGACGGCGAGACGGCGAATGGAGGCATTATCGTCCTTCAATGCGCGCTCCAGCAGCGGCAGCGCCTCCGGCGTTGCAGTAGCAAGTCGGTCGAATGCGGCATAACGGTGCTGCCAATCCGCAGCCGTTTCGAATTGCGCCAGCACTTCTGCAGGCGAGAGCGGAGCAGGCCGGATCGGCAGGTCGGAAGGTGCATCGGGACCTTGCGCGACCGACGCCTCAATCAGCGCAGCCAGCCGCTCCTCCGGATACGCGGCTTCCAGCTCCTTCACGATCTCGGCAGCAATTTCCTCTGGCTCTCCGTACCGGATGCCGAATTCCTCAAGCTTTCGCTCGCGTATCATCGTGGCGCCAGCGGCTGCTTGCACCGCATCGGTGAAACGCTGCGTCATAGCCGCGCGCACCTCGCGTTCGCCGATGCGAACCCGTACCTGCATCGGGATGCCCCGATACAGCTGGACGAGCACATGCGCTTCGCCGAAGCCGTCTGCGGAAGGCGAAGCGCCTTCCGCAGCAGCGCCTGCTCCCGCAGGGTCGCCCGCCGACAGCAGCCGGCGCGCTTCTGCTAGAATCGCTTGCCAGTCCGCATTAGGCTTGCGGTCCAGCGCGATAAAATCCGCCGTGCGGAATACGCTCCGCACGCCTTCAATCGCAAGCAGGTCGCGCAGCGGCTCAGGCGCTTCCGATGCGCGATCTGGCGTATAAGTATGTCGCAGTCCGCGGGGAAGCATTTCGTCGACATTCAGCTTCATGGAATTCGGGCTCGGTGTAGGTTCGATTGAGAGTAGCTTCATTGCAAGGATTCCTCCGTTTCTTGTCACGTGCATGATATCCCTAGTTTACCTGATCTTAAGCGACGAAGCGAATGGTCAGCAGCGTTTGTTCGCTAGTTGCTGCATTGATCAGCCCCGCGTCCATCTGAGGAGTTTCTTCGCAAGTTGCTGTATTGATCCACATGTCCATCTGAGGAGTTTCTTCGCTAGTTATTGCAACGATCAGCCCCATGTCCATCTGCTGTATTTTCAGCCAACTGCTGCAACGATGAGCTGCTTGTCCTTCTGCAACGTCGGGCAACTAAAGCCAGCGGCCGGTAAAAGCTGGAAAATAAAATGACGCTAGAAAGCAAATTCGGACAATACTATGCCAATCCGGCGCATCGTTATCGGAGAATGGAAGCGTTATAATAAAACTATATCTTGCCTGGCGTTTCCCTAGGGGGAGCCGGCACTAAAATCGGAGGAAATCAACCATGACTAACTCATCGACTGCCCGCATTCGTTTTGGCGTAATCGGCGCTGGCGCCATTGGTGCGATTCATATGGAAACCTTAAATAAACTCGCGGACGTAGCGGAGCTGAAAGCTGTAACCGATACGTACCTGCCGCTCGCTGAGCAGCGCGCAGCAGAATATGACATTCCAGTTACGCATTCTTCGCCGGAGGCGCTGCTCGCTGATCCGAAATTGGATGCGGTCGTGATCGCGGTGCCGAACCAATTCCATGCGCCGCTTGCGATTGCAGCTCTGGAAGCCGGCAAGCATGTCATTCTTGAGAAGCCGATGGCTATCGATTCCGCGAAAGCAAAAGAAATCGTCGACGTTCAAGAGCGTACAGGCAAAACATTGATCATCGCCCAGCAAATGCGCTTCTCTGGCCTAGCGCGTGCGGTGAAGGCTATCATCGACGAGGGCAAGCTCGGACGGATCTATAACGTGAAGAGCGGCTGGATTCGCAAAAAAGGCATTCCAGGCTGGGGTTCATGGTTTACGCGCAAAGAGCTGGCAGGCGGCGGTCCGCTGATCGATATCGGCGTTCATATGCTCGATTTGGCGCTCCACTTTATGAGCGGTCCTCGTCCGGTGACCGTATTCGGCACGACCTATGCCGAGTTCGGTCCGCATAAGCGCGGCACGGGCAACTGGGGAACGCCGAACTGGGAAGGCACTTACGATGTCGAGGATCTCGCTACGGCACTCATTAAGCTGGACAACGGCGCTACGCTGGCGCTTGATGTCAGTTGGGCAGCGCATGCGGCTGAGATGTCCGACGAGCCATACATTCATCTAATGGGATCGGAAGCAGGCATTTCGTACGTTGGCAATACAGCGAAGTTCATTACGCATGTTGACAATGAGGTCGTGACGACGGAAATCAAGCCGCTCGACGACGCGAATGAGCGCGAGCTGCTCGCTCGCCATTTTATCCAATCCATTCAAGACGGCACGACGCCGATCTCTTCCGCCATTTCGGGTTATACGAACAACCGGATACTCGATGCGATCTATGAGTCGTCCGAGACGGGCAATCAAGTGAAGCTGAACTGGAACTAGGCTGAGCATTGTGCATAACGGGATGGGTTTCCAAGAGGCGATGAATCGCCGATCTCTGGAAACCGATCCCGTTTTTTCACACCTTATGACGGAAGCGGGCATTTATGATATAATGATGCGATGAACATGTTTGAGAGGACGGGATCCATTCAATGATTAGTACGACAGGCGTCTCGCTTCGCTACGGCAAGCGCCCGCTATTCGAGGATGTTAATATTAAGTTTACGCCAGGCAACTGCTATGGCTTGATCGGCGCTAACGGCGCAGGCAAGTCGACTTTCCTCAAAATCTTGTCCGGCGAGATCGAGCCTAACACAGGCGAAGTGCACATTACGCCAGGCGAGCGTTATGCGGTTCTGAAGCAGAACCATTACGAATACGATGAGTTCTCGGTCTTGCAGACCGTAATTATGGGCCACAAACGCCTGTATGACGTGATGCAAGAGAAGGACGCGCTATATGCGAAAGCTGAATTCACGGACGAGGACGGTATGCGCGCAGGCGAGCTCGAAGCCGAATTCGCAGAGATGAACGGCTGGGAAGCGGAGTCCGAAGCGGCAGAGATGCTCAACGGCCTCGGCATTTTCACAGAGTTCCACGATAAGCAAATGAAGGAGCTCGGCGGCAACGAGAAGGTACGCGTTTTGCTTGCGCAGGCTTTGTTCGGTACGCCTAACATCCTGCTGCTTGACGAGCCTACCAACCACTTGGACATGGAATCGATCCATTGGCTCGAGAACTTCCTGGCTAAATTCGAAGGCACCGTTATCGTAGTCAGCCATGACCGTCACTTCCTGAATACGGTTTGTACGCATATCGCGGACATCGACTTTGGCAAAATCCAAATGTACGTCGGCAACTACGACTTCTGGTATGAGTCCAGCCAGCTGGCGCTCGCGCTGCAGCGCGACCAGAACAAGAAAAAAGAAGATAAAATTAAAGAGCTGCAAGCGTTCATTCAGCGCTTCAGTGCGAATAAATCGAAGTCGAAGCAGGCGACTTCCCGTAAGAAAATGCTCGATAAAATCTCGCTCGACGACATCCGTCCGTCGAACCGCAAGTATCCGTTCATTAACTTCAAGCCGGAGCGTGAAGCGGGCAAGCAATTGCTGCTTGTTGAAGGCCTGACGAAGACGATTGACGGCGAGAAAATTATCGACAACCTGACGTTCACCGTGAACAAAGGCGACAAAATCGCGCTCGTTGGTCCTAACGGTTTGGCGAAAACCGTTCTGTACCAGCTCATTATGGGCGAGCTCGAGCCGGATGCCGGCACGTTCCAATGGGGCATTACAACGACTCAGGCTTACTTCCCTAAGGACAACTCGGCTTACTTCGATGGCGTGGATTTGACGCTGGTTGACTGGCTCCGCCAATATTCCAAAGATCAGGACGAAACGTTCATCCGCGGATTCCTCGGCCGCATGCTGTTTGCAGGCGACGAGTCGATGAAGAAAGCAAGCGTATTGTCCGGTGGCGAGAAGGTACGCTGCATGCTGTCCAAAATGATGCTGTCCGGCTCGAACGTGCTTGTCATGGACGAACCGACGAACCACTTGGACCTCGAATCGATTACGGCGCTCAATAATGGCATGATCGACTTTGATGGCACGATGCTGTTCACCTCGCATGACCATCAGTTCGTTCAAACCGTTGCGAACCGGATCTTCGAGATTACGCCGAACGGCTTGATCGATCGGATGATGTCGTATGACGAGTATCTGGAAAATGCGGAAGTAAAAGCGATGCGCGAGCGGATGTATCCGGCGGAGTAAGACGTTTGCGAAGCTTTGAATCGTAACTCCAAGCCTGCAGGCGTGATTGCTTGCAGGCTTTTTTTGTCGAATGCTGATTAAGTGCCGCTTCGTGCGGTTAATGAGAACCAACTTACATTGCACGAACTTTGGGGGGATCTGCATGTCTATTTTTGAACGAGTGAAGCAAGGGGCATCCGATGCGGCGCGGAAAGCGCAGCAGACGCTTGAGATTACCCGATTGAACAGCCAGAAATCGTCGCGCGAGAAGGAAATGTCGAAGCTGTATACGGAGATGGGCGAGGCGATGTTCCACGCCTATATGCATGGCGAGACGGCGGAGACGGAGGAACGCGTAACTTCCTGCTGCGAGCAATTGCGGACGTTGCAGCAGGAGGTTGACGCGATTGAGGATAAGATTCAAGGCGTGAAGCTGGAGAAGAGCTGCGGCTGCGGCAAGGTCGTTCCAGTGAACGTGAAGTTCTGCCCGGACTGCGGAACGCGCTTTACGGAGCAAGAGCCGAAGCCTGAGATGACGATGGGCGAGATTCGCGTGATTTGCCCGGACTGCGATACGGAGAACGATCTGGCAGCGCGATACTGCACCGATTGCGGGCTGGAGCTCGGCAAGCCGAAGGCGGCGCCTGCTGACTTGTCGAAGACAGCGTCCCCTCTGCACCATGAGCAAGAGCATGGACATGAGCAAGAGCGAGAGCGAGAGCGAGAGGCATCGGCAGGAACGGAGCAACGCGATGAGCAGCGCCAATCCGACGCCGTCGGCAATAAGCCGCGCCGGGATGATGATAATCCATTCGGCTATTTTTAATGCATAATAAAGCAAGCGAAGCAGTCTGCGCGTATTTTAGCGTAAGGCTGCTTTTTTTGTCCCAATAATAGACGGGCATGAGGTGGTAAGCCTTATTCAAACAATGAGCCGGATGAATGGAGGGGAATGGGATAATCTAGGTGAGGTACCTTTTTAGGGAATTTGGAGGTCATAACGTTGGCGATTGGCGATCAGTATGCGGAAATTAAACAGGGCGAGCGAGGCGCTTGGATCAGCATCGGCGCATATTTGGCGTTGTCAGGCGTGAAGTTGTTTGCCGGGTATTGGTTTGCCTCGCTCGCGCTGACCGCGGATGGATTCAATAACTTAACGGATATTGTAGCTTCAATTGCTGTGCTGGTCGGCTTGCGCATTTCACAGAAACCGCCGGATAAGGACCATCCGTATGGCCATTTTCGAGCGGAAACGATTGCTGCGCTTATCGCATCCTTCATTATGGCAACGGTCGGCATACAGGTGCTGATTGATGCCGTGCGCTCCTTGTTCGCGGGCAAGCAGGAGATGCCCGGCCTAACGTCTGCTTGGGTAGCGCTGGGCGCAGCTGCTGCGATGCTGCTTGTCTATCAATACAATCGAAAGCTGGCAAAGCGAATTAACAACCAAGCGCTGATGGCAGCAGCCAAGGATAATTTGTCTGATGCGCTCGTTAGCATCGGGGCCGCGGTAGGCATTATCGGCGCAAGAATGGGGTTGGCATGGCTTGACCTCGCCGCCGCGTTCGCGGTAGGGCTTATTATTTGCAAGACGGCATGGGACATTTTCTACAGCTCGACGCATGCGCTGACGGATGGCTTCGACGAGAAGCGGCTCGTGACGCTGCGCGGTACGATCGAGCGGACCAAAGGCGTACGATCGATTAAAGATATTAAAGCGCGCGTACATGGCAGCAATGTGCTAATTGATGTGATCGTGCTCGTTGACCCCTCTTTAACGCTTGTAGAGAGCCATCAGATCAGTGACGAAATCGAGCAGCAGATGGAGCGCAAGCATAACATCATGAGCGTACACGTGCATGTGGAGCCATGCATCAGCACGCCGATGCCAACAGCCGCAGTGGACAATTAGCCTAGCTGCGGCGTTCAGAACAGTTAGTAAATGTTGGTTACGCTAGTTAAGTAGGTATATAGTGGTTCCAGCGACCTATCTTTCCCTGCAAGTCCAAAGTTATGGGACCGTGAGAATGTTTTAACAAAGGAAGATAGCAATCTCGCTGTGTTGCCAAGCATAATGAGAAACATGAGAGAGCGCCCATTGGGCGCTTTTTGTTTGTTTGCGTTTGCATTACCAATTGGCAAGGTTCGTTATGCCTACGGATGGCGCGAGACAAGTTAGGAGGTTCGGCGGATGCTCCATTGTTCAACAAAATCTACAATGAGGTCATATTCCGTGAGACAGAGGGATTACCGAAGGAGAAGCAGCGGTAGACATCACGAACAACGGAGGGTATGACAACATGGGAACATTTTCGTCGAAAATGAAAAAACCGCTCATTACAGCTTCAGTAACAGCTATGCTCGCGCTAGGCGCAGTAGCGGCGCCGGCTGCGGATGTATGGGCAGCGCAAGTCGGAACGGCAACGGTGCAGGCAGGCGTTAATATGCGTACGCAGCCGTCGACTGCGGGCAGCGTCATTCGTTTATTAAAGCAAGGCGAATCGATCGTTGTATTAGAGCAGACGAATGCTTATTGGTATAAAGTGCAGGATTCGCGCGGAGCGATCGGATACGTCTCGACTTCCAGCCAATATTTATCGGTTACCTCTTCAGGCGCGCCATCCCAAGGCAATACGAATGGCACGATCGTTGCGACAGTAACATTACGGACAAGCCCTTCCACAAGCGGATCGGCGATTGGCTATTTGCATAAAAACGATCAAGTTCAGGTGCTCAGCGCGCCGAATGCTTACTGGTATGAGGTTGCCGACCAGCAAGGGCGCAGAGGCTACATCAGCTCCCAATCGAAGTATGTTACCGTTAACGGCACGGTGCCAGGCGGCAGCGCAGGCAATGGCGGAGGCAACCCTAGCACGCCTGACAACGGAGCAGGCACAGGCGACAACGCAGCAAAAATTGAGCAGGTTATCGCAACAGGCATGAAATACTTAGGCACGCCGTACGAATTCGGATCTGATCGCAACACGACTACGACCTTCGATTGCTCGGATCTCGTGCGTACGATGTTCCTTGAAGGGATCGGGCTCAAGCTGCCGGCGGATTCTCGTCAGCAGGGAGAATATGTGCAAAACAAGGGCAATGCCGTAACCGACTGGCATCAGCTCAAGCGCGGCGATCTCATTTTCTTCATGTCCTATAAAGGCTCCAGCGCTTCCGCGTATGCTGGCATAGACAAGTCGAAGCAAAAGATTACGCATGACGGCATTTACTTGGGCAACGGGCAAGTGCTGCATACGTATTCCAAAGAATCAGGCGGCGTCAAAATCAGCAGCATCGCAGGCACGCACTGGGAATACCGCTTCGTATATGGCGGCAGCGCGCTGTAGGCATAAATATATATTCTACGTTACTCCAGCTCGCTTGGGGCAGCGAAATCGCGAGACGACTCTTTCCGGTATTCGGAAGGGGTCGTTTTTTGCTGTTTGCGAAACACTTTAATGAAATAGCTCATATGATCGAAGCCGACCTCTAGCGCAATATCCGATATTTTGCGGTCGGTATTCCGCAGCAGCTCTGCCGCTCTGCGAATGCGATACGTATTTACATATTCGATCGGCGTTTTGCGGGTCATCGATTTGAAAAATCGGATAAACTGCCCCTCGCTCATCGGCACGAGATCGGCCAGTTCCTGAATGCGCAGCGGGCGATCGAAGTTTCGCTGAATATGGACGATGATCGCTTTGAGCCGTTCGATTTTCGCTGATTCGGCTGCGCTCGTGACGGCTCGGCTGCGCCATTGTCCAGCAGCTGCGATAGCGTGAAAAATAAGCAGCATGCGGCCTTTCATCGCTGCTTCGTAGCCGGGGGATCGCCCTTCGTAATCAGCTCGGATTGCCGCCAAGTGGCCCAGCACGCTCCGGCCCCAGTCGGTATCGGAGCGAATATGGCGGGGAAACGTGCGGCGACGCTCCTGCAGCGGCGTGATGAAGCTCGCTTGAATGGCGTCATAGCTGGCGCTGGACAGCCAGCCGACATCAAAGACGATCGCGCAGAATCGGCAGATCGCGCCTTCCTGTGCATGCCCCGCATGGATATCTCCTCCATTAATGAAGACGGCTTCCCCTGCCCGAACGATCAGATATTCAGTGTCGACCTGGAACTGTACTTCTCCTTCCAGCACGCAGAAGAACTCAGCCTCCTGATGCCAGTGGGTATCCAGCACGGGTTCTCCCAAATCTCTGTCTATCCAATAGGCTGCCAACGGCAGCATGGCATCTCCATGGAGGCGATCCTCGCGGAGGGAGTGTTTAGCATAAATATCCATTGTCGTCTAGCCTCCATTATCGTCAGAATCGTGCTATGAATGAGCATTATTATGATAGTTCGAGACTATATCAATCAGTATAATACAACTAAGAACACTTTCAAATCGGAAGCTAAGTCGATAAGACGAGAGGATGGACTCGACAATGAAATTCCATGACGGAAACTGGCTTATTCGCGAAGGCTACACGGTCAAATCGGCGGTTCAAGCCCATGAAGTAGAGCAACGGGGAGAAGAGCTCACAGCATACGTATCACCGATTCCGATTATGAGCCGGGGAAATATGCTGGATACGCTTCAATTAACCGTGAAATTCCACTCCCCTGCGCCGGGCGTCATTGGCATTAAGCTGATCCACTACGCGGGCGTGCAGGAGCGGGGACCGCAATTCGAGCTGACGCCGCAATCGAGCGGACATGTTACGATTACCGAAACCGAGACGGAGACGATTATGACAAGCGGCACGTTAAGCGCGCATATTCGCAAAGGCGAGGAGTGGAGCGTTGCTTTCTATCGCGACGGCGAGCGACTGACGGGCAGCGGCCCTCGTTCGATGGCTTATATTACAGAAGGCAAACAGCGCGCTTGGCTTCGCGATGAACTGGATCTGGGCGTAGGCGAGTTCATCTATGGACTCGGCGAACGGTTTACCGCTTTCGTGAAAAACGGCCAAACGGTCGATATTTGGAACCAGGACGGCGGCACGAGCTCCGAGCAGACGTATAAGAATATCCCATTCTATGTGTCCAACAAAGGCTACGGCGTATTCGTCAATCAGCCGGAGCTCGTTTCCTTCGAGGTAGGCTCGGAGAAAGTGAAAAAAGTGCAGTTCAGCGTAGAAGGCGAATCGCTCGAGTACTTCGTCATCGACGGCCCTTCCATCAAAGACGTATTGGGCAAATATACGGATCTGACCGGCAAGCCGGCGCTGCCGCCGGCTTGGTCGTTCGGCCTCTGGCTGACGACGTCGTTCACGACAAATTATGATGAAACGACTGTAAATTCATTCGTAGACGGCATGGCCGAGCGCGATTTGCCGCTGCATGTGTTCCACTTTGACTGCTTCTGGATGAAGGAATACCATTGGACGGATTTCAAATGGGACGAGCGCACCTTCCCGGATCCAGTTGGCATGCTGAAGCGGCTGAAGGAGAAAGGGCTCAAAATCTGCGTTTGGATTAATCCGTATATCGCGCAGCGTTCGCGCCTCTTCGAAGAAGGCAAGCGGAACGGCTATCTGGTGAAAAAAGCGAACGGCGACGTTTGGCAATGGGATCTATGGCAGCCGGGCATGGCGCTCGTCGACTTTACGAATCCAGCCGCTTGCGAGTGGTTCGCAAGTTACCTGCGCGATCTCGTCGACATGGGCGTTGACAGCTTCAAAACCGACTTCGGCGAGCGAATTCCGACCGATGTCGTCTACCATGACGGCTCCGATCCGTTCAAAATGCACAACTTCTATACGCAGCTCTACAACGAGGTTGTGTTCAACGTGCTGGAGGAAAAGCTGGGCAAAGGCGAAGCCGCGCTGTTCGCGCGCTCGGCGACGGTCGGCGGACAGAAGTTCCCTGTCCACTGGGGCGGAGACTGCTACGCAGACTACGAGTCGATGGCCGAAAGCCTTCGCGGCGGCCTGTCGCTCGGCTTGTCCGGCTTCGGCTTCTGGAGTCACGATATCGGCGGCTTCGAGAACACGGCGCCGACGCATGTATTCAAGCGCTGGCTTGCCTTCGGCTTGCTCTCCAGCCATAGCCGCCTGCATGGCAGCAAATCGTACCGGGTGCCATGGGCGTACGATCAAGAGGCTGTCGATGTTACGCGTTACTTCACGAAGCTGAAGTCACGCCTTATGCCGTACCTGTTCGATACCGCAGCTCAGGCGCCTGAACGCGGCTTGCCATCGATGCGCGCGATGATTTTGGAATTCCAGGACGATCCGACATCCGAATTTCTCGATCGCCAATATATGCTCGGCGAGAACCTGCTCGTCGCGCCAGTCTTCACGGAGAACGGCGACGTCCAGTATTATTTGCCGCAAGGCGGAACGTGGACGCATGTCCTGACAGGCGAGACCAAGCAACCGGGTTGGCATAAAGAGAACTACAGCTTCGACAGCTTGCCGCTGTTCGCTCGCCCGAACGCCATCGTGGCGTTTGGCGCCAACGATCTGCGTCCCGACTATGACTATTCCAACGGCGTTGATTTCCACGTATACGCATTGGAAGATGGTCGCACTGCGTATTCAACCGTTCGCGATGTGAAAGGTGCCGTCGAAACGACGGTTGCGATTGCGCGGGAAGGCAAGTCCGTCGTCGTTTCCTTGCAGGGAAGCGGCAAAGCGTTCAGCGTGACGCTGAACAGCATTGGCGAGATTGCATCGGTAAGCGGCGCTTCGGCATCGTTTGAAGGCAGCACCGTTATTGTGCCGGCAGGAGAAAATAATGTGACCGTTACGATTACATTGAAATAACGCCAAAATAACCATTTCCATGCGGACCGCCTCGCGGCTCAACATTCATCTGAATGATTGACCGTCGAGGCGGATTTTTATTATGGCATAAACACAAATATGGGCATTTAACTCAGGGAAGAGGTGTGCGAGATATAGGTGTGCAAATGTGCAAAAATGCTAACATGCAAACTGCCCAACTCACAGTGCCAATAGGCAGTGAGTTGGGCAGTGTTTGTGCGCAGCTAATTGCTAATTATACAACACGCACTCTAGCGGTGCTGCACTAGCATTTACTCGCGCGGCTGGCGGCGTGCCACGCCGGAGCTCTGGGCGGCTTCAATGACGCGACGGCGCACTTCCTCTACGATGCGGCTGTTGAAGACGCTCGGAATGATGTACATGCGGCTCAGCTCGTCTTCGCCGATGACGGAGGCGATGGCTTCGGCCGCTGCCAGCTTCATCTGCTCATTAATGACCGTAGCGCGACAATCGAGCGCGCCGCGGAAAATGCCAGGGAAGCAAAGCACGTTGTTGATCTGATTCGGATAGTCTGAGCGGCCGGTAGCGAATACGCCGACGATATCCTCAATCAGCTCGGGACGGATCTCGGGCTCAGGGTTCGCCATAGCGAATACAATCGGGTCATTCGCCATTGAGGTGACATGGGCGCGCGTCAGGATGCCGCCGGCCGATACGCCGATAAAGACGTCGGCGCCCGCGATCGCCTCCGTCAGGCCGCCTGAAAGCCGCTGCGGGTTGGTATGTTCCGCATACCATTGCCACATCGGGTTAGCGTAGGATTTGTCCACGGTCAGAATGCCGACACGGTCAATGCCGACGATGTTGCGGGCGCCGCCCGCTAGCAGCATTTTGGTGCATGCGGTGCCTGCTGCGCCAATGCCGCATACGACGATTTTGGCAGTCGCAAGGGTACGCCCAGTCAGCTTGAGCGCATTGAGCAGTCCGGCATATAAGACGACCGCCGTGCCGTGCTGATCATCGTGGAAGACGGGGATATCCAGCTCATCCCGCAGCCGCTGTTCGATTTCGAAGCAGCGCGGGGCCGATATATCCTCTAGATTGATGCCGCCAAAGCCTGGGGCAATCCCTTTGACCGCGGCAATAATCGCCTCGGTGTCCTGCGTATCCAAGCATATCGGAAAGGCATCGACATCGGCGAATTGCTTGAACAGCATCGCCTTGCCTTCCATGACGGGCATTGCGGCGTAAGGGCCAATGTTGCCAAGCCCGAGCACAGCGCTGCCGTCTGATACAACCGCGACCGTATTGCGCTTGATCGTCAGCGTAAACGCTTTGGACGGATCCTCGTGAATCGCCGTGCATACGCGCGCCACTTCTGGCGTGTATACGCGCGACAGGTCGTCGCGGTTTTGAATCGGCGTCTTCGGCTGAATCGTAATTTTGCCGCCCAGATGCAGCAGGAATGTCCGGTCGGATACGTTGACCAGCTTCACGCCCGGTACGGCGGATAGCGATTGGGAAATGCGCTCTGTGCTCGCCGAATCGCCGATTTTGACCGTCAGATCTCGAACCGTACGGTCCCGCCCCGTCTGGATAACGTCGATAGCGATCATATCTCCGCCAGCCGCTTCGATTGCAGCTGCCGCAGCGCCAAAGCCGACGCTCCGAGCGTCCAGCTCAACACGCAGAATAATTGTTTTGCCGTCTAAACCTTTCCCTTGCATACACCGATCCCTCCTGCTCTATGGGCTAACTATACCCGGGTTGCCAACGGAATATTCATGGTGAGAAATGAAACGCCGTCACTGCATATAGCGCAGGACGGCGTCTGTACATTCTTTGGGGTCGTATTGTTCATTGCGCTTCTTCAAAAGCGCTTGTCGATATTCTAGGAAGGAAGGCTTATCCAGCAGCCGCTTGAACCATTTGGTGATGGTATCCTGCGTATGCAGCTTCTCGCCGAAGCCATTTTGGACAAAATATTCGCAGTTTTCTTCTTCTTGGCCGGGAATCGGCTTGTAGAACAGCATAGGCAAGCCTTTGCTAAGCCCTTCTGTACAGGTCATGCCTCCGGGCTTCGTAACGAGCAAATCGGAGATGTCCATCAGCTTGTTGACTTCGCGGGTAAAGCCAAGAATATGAATATTCGGATGGTTAAATTGCGGGTGCTGCATCATTTTCTCGCGCATCTTCTCATTGCTTCCTACACAAATAATGAGCTGAACCTTCTCGCGCCACTCGGTCATATACTCGAGGAGATCGTCATCGTCGTCCATCAGGCCCCAGCCGCCGCCCATGACGAGCACAGTAGGCATATCGCGTAGCCCAAAATGCTTAAGCACCTCGGCGCGCTCGCTCGTCTGCCAGAAGCTTGGGTGTACGGGAATGCCAGTAACCTCAATGCGGCTTTCTTCAACGCCTCGTTCCATCAGCTTGCGCTTAACGATAGGGGTGGATACCAGATAATGATTCACTTCCTGACTAATCCAAGTGCCGTGCGCGTCATAATCCGTAATAACCGTACATAATTGCACATCTTCTTGCCCAAGCCGCTTCAGTCTCGAAACGACTGCATTCGGAACGGGATGGGTGCATACGATCAAATCGGGCTTCAACTGATCAATCACTTGCGAGGTATGGGTATAAAACACGCGATGCAGCGCAAGCTGGGTGAAGCGGTTGAGCGATTTATTGTAATTGCTTCTATACATCAAGCCGACAAGCTTCGGTTGTTTGCTAACGGTCTTCCGGTAAGCGGACACGATTAAGGGACCTACGACAGGGTTAAGAAACTTCCCTAGCTCGATGACGCGGGTCTGAATGCCGGGTGACGAGAGCCGTAAGCCAACCGCGAGTGCGTAGGCGGCTTGTGTATGTCCGGAGCCGAATCCTTCGGAGAGCAGCAGTACTCTTTTCTTACGCATGGACTCACCTACTTTTCTAACCGCATCATTAATAAAACCGCATATTATGCGGCAATTATCTTATTACCATATTACGATGGTTCTACCTGTAAACACAAGAACACAATTGGCAGTTGCCAACGTATAGGAGAATAATTTAAGCTAAATTTTAGGTTATTCGCGGTGATTCTTCATAATCGCTATATAGACGAAGAGGAGTTGTAAAAAGATGCGGTATTCCATTGAGCAGCAGCCTGCGGTCGATAGCATCGTTCAAATGACGTATAAAACGGGCGTTTACGCCGGTAAAGTAGTAGAGAGCGGCGGACCAAGAGCTGTCGTGCAGGTACTGGCTGTGCTGAAGCATCCGCAGCAAGGCAATCTGCATTACCCGTACGATCCGGATGTTCCGATGTTCCACGAGCGGCGAGCGCTCAGCCATAACGAGAAAGCGTTGACGGCTTATCAAGACCTTGAATCCTATAGCGGCGAAATTCCTCCTTATAAGGAATCGCTTATCCGTACGCTGGAAGCGGAGGCGGCTGAGCTGGATCGCTTGAAGCGCTGGGCGGAGCGGGGATTGGAAACGCTGGAAATCGTGAAGAAGGACTATCGACTGTAAATGCAAAATTGCGAATCGCCACTTGAGGGAAGCGGCGATTCGTGGTATGCTACTTTTTGACTGAATGACCGATTGACCGGAATTGAATTATGGTCAGTTTCTCGATAAACGGATCAGAAGGAGTGATGCACGCATGCTGGAACGAAAAACGCTGGATCGGAAGCGTCTCATCGTAGAGGCAGCGGAAAAGTCGTTTACGATGTTCGGGTATAAAGCGACGACGATGGATCTCGTATCGAAGCTGGCCGGCGTAGGCAAAGGAACCATCTATACGTTTTTTGCCACGAAAGAGGAATTGTTCGGCGAGATCATTCGGCAGCTAACCGCGGAGATGAAGGCGGCTGTTGTGACCCGCATCGACAGCTCGCGATCCTTTTTCGAAAATCTGACGGACGCTTTGCATGGGGTGCTTCAATTCCGTGAAACGCATGAGCTGTTCATTAAGCTGGCTCAGGAGTTCCGGGAGCTCGGCACGCCAACCGTGCAGGAAGGGCTGTCGATGATGGAAGAGGCCGTTATTTTATTTATTGAACGGGAGATCGAGCAGGCGCAGCAGAAAGGCGAGCTGCGCGAGATGAACCCTTCGTTGACGGCTTTCTTAATGATTCGGATGTATCTGGCGTTGGCTGCGGAATGGAGCAAACGGCATGAACCGCTGACGAAGGAAGAAGTGGCGGAGCAATTCACCTCTTTGTTTCGGTACGGCATCTGTGCAAAGCAAGGAGAAGAGCGTGACGTGTAGAGCAGAGCGCTCTCTTTTTTTAAGAGAAATTGACCAATTGAACAATTTAGTCAGTCGTTGAACGTGAATGGTATGAGGAGGAGATTAGGATGCAGGGCGTTCGGTTGTTCGGGCAGGAGCTGCTCGATATTGTAAGAAACAAGAAGGTGCTCATTTCGGTCATCGGCATTTTGTTTATTCCCATCATGTATAGCGGCATGCTCGTAGGGGCGTTTTGGGACCCGTATGGCAAAACGAGCAGCCTGCCGATTGCAGTGGTCAATGAGGATCAGGGGGCAGTGCTGGACGGCAAGCAGCTGGCAATTGGCAATGATCTCGTAAAGAAGCTGAAGGAAAATGATAAGTTCAAGTGGGCTTATGTCAATAAGGAGCAGGCGGAGCAGGGGCTAGAGGATGGCGACTATTACATGGCGCTTGAGATTCCGTCGGATTTCTCGAAGCAAGCGACAACGCTGCTGGACGCGAATCCGAAGCCGTCTCAGCTCGTGTACGTCACGAATGAAAGCTTGAGCTTCGCAGCGGCGAAGATCGGCGTAACGGCCGTGCAGGAGCTGAAATCGACCGTATCCAAAGAAGTGACCAAATCGTATGCGGAAACGGTGTTCGAGCAGTTTGGCAAAGCGGCGGATGGCTTCGCCGATGCAAGCGAAGGCGCATCGAAGCTGCATGATGGCGCATCGAAAGCGAAGGATGGCGCGGCGACGCTGCAGCAAAATCTCGCGAAATTAGCTGACGGTACGCTCGGGCTGGAGAGCGGGGTCAGCAAGCTGAGCGAAGGCACGGCGAAGGTATCCGCCGGGGCGTCGACGTTATCGACGAGCGCGTCCGCGTTATCGGACGGCTTGTCGAAGCTGGAGGCGGCGTCCGGCCAATTGAAGGACGGCGCTACGAAGGTGAAGGAAGCCGGCGCTCAGCTGGCTGCCGGAACCGCATCGGCGAAGGCGGCGGAGGCGAAGCTCGCCGCCGGCGCCGCACAGCTTGCGGCGGGCCTCGACGGCTATGCCGCCGCCGCAAGCCCTGATGCAGCGCAGGACGAGGCGCTGCAGAAGCTGATCGCCGCGGCCAAGGCGCTTGCCGCGGGCGCGGATCAGCTCGCGACCGGCGGCGAGAAGCTGGCCGCGGGCGCGAGTGCCTTGCAGCAGGGGCAATCCGCCCTGCTGCAGGGGTTGACCGCCTTCGATGCGAAGCTCGAAGGCGCGGCGACCGGCGGCGCGAAGCTGGCCGCCGGAGCGAAGACGCTGGCGGCCGGCGCGCAGCAGGCCGCCCAGGGCGCGGCCGCGGCGAATGCCGGCGCCGCGAAGCTGGCGAGCGGCTCGGGCAAGCTCGCCGACGGCTCGGCGGCGCTCGCAAGCGGCGTCGGCCAGCTGGCCGACGGCTCCGCGGAGCTGGCCGGCAAGCTTGGCGAGGCCTCGCAGGACGTCAGCGTTGCCAAGGGCAACGAGCAGCAGGCGGATATGTTCGCCGGCCCGGTCGAGGTCAGCGAGAAGAAGCTGACCGAGGTTCCGAACTACGGCACAGGCTTTGCGCCGTACAGCTTGTCGCTTGGCCTGTTCGTCGGCGCGCTCTTGTCGACGATCGTCCTGCCGATGCGCGGCAGCGCAGGCAGACCGCGCTCCGGCGCAAGCTGGTTCGCGAGCAAGTCGCTGCTGTTCGTCTTCGTCGGCATCATTCAAGCTTTCATTGCTGACGCTATTTTGCTCTATGGCGTGGGGCTTGAGGTGCAGAGCATTGGCTGGTTCGTCGGGCTCTCCGTCGTTACGAGCTTAACGTTTATGATGATCGTACAGTTCATCGTCACGCTGCTGGATCAGCCAGGCCGATTCATTGCCGTCATTATTATGATTCTGCAGCTAACGAGCAGCTCCGGCACTTATCCGAAGGAGCTGGTACCGGTATGGCTGCAAAAGGTTGGCGAATTCATGCCGATGACCTACTCGGTATCGGGCTTTAAAGCAGCCGTGTCCAGCGGCGACTACGCGGTTGTCCGCCATGACATGGGCATTCTGGCGATCTATGCTGCTGCGTTTGCTGTGCTTTCGCTCGTGTACTTTACGCTGGCGCATAAGAAGGCTGGCAAAGGAGACAACGATACAGGCAGCGCTACGCAGATCGTGCATGCATAATTTCACCGCACATTTATAAATTTTACAGATATATCGTTCACTTATTAGGCATATAATGCGGCATCCGCGGTTTACCAATTAAAAATAAGGTGGTGGATGCTGCTATGTCTAGTAAGAAAACAGTCAATATGAATCTGCATGATTGGAATCCCAATGAAGCCTTTACGGTGGAGGAGCTTGCTTACAACTTTGAAGCTATAGATTCAGAATTCAGAGTGCGAGGAATCAATGCGAACTGGAAGGGGGCTAAAGGGGATGGAATCACAGACGATACGGTAGCCCTAACCAATGCTTTTAATACGCTTAAGTCTGGCGATTGCTTGGTTTTTCCGCCAGGGGCTTATTACAAAACAACGCGTGCGGGATTTCTGTATACGTTCAGCGGCAAAAAGGATTTACGAATTGAAGGAAACGGGGCGACTATTGAAGTTATTGAGCAGGGGCTAAGCTTTACTTATTGCGATGGCCTGACGGTGAGCGGCCTGAAAGTAGTCAGGTCTAGCCAAGCATTATGGGGCGCTGCCAAGACAGGGCTGTATTTCGGGTACTGCAGCAATACGGATGTGAGTCGGAACGAGGTTTCCAAGTTTACCGATGGCATCGGCATGAATGATTGCAGGATATTTAGAATTTACAAAAATACGCTTCATCATCTCGGCGAGGAACCCGTCGTTACGCGAACAAGCAAGCAAGTTGAGATCGAAGATAATGAGGTTTTTGCTTACTTGGGCGATGGCATACTGAATAAAGGGACTACAGATCTCATTATCGCTAGAAATTTTCTTCATGATCCCATTAACAAGGATTTGGATGCTGTGATGTGGGAGACGATGTCCGGAGGCAACGCTGCAGCACCGGCTCATGGCGGGGGCATAACGTGCAATGCGGAATCAGGAGCGCATTCTAACGATAATATGACGATTGAAGATAATCGGATTTTTGACACGGCATTCGGCATTATTCTTTCCGGTTTGACCGTTGCCAAAGTGATGAAAAACCGCTTGGTGAATGTAGTGACAACTGCGATTACCGTATCTGATAATCCGAATTTTAATCCGTACTTGGTTCCGGGCTGGGATATTGATATTTCTTACAATACGGTTCAAGGCCTTGCAAAGAAAAATCCGAGAGCCGTCATTCAGGTGAGAACAGGAGCCGTGACAGTCAATTACGCAACAATTGCCTTTAATCGCATTTATCCGGATGGTCCGCATAAAGCGATTTTTGTGAGTGGGGATGTATTAGTAACGGGCAATACAATAAAGGGTGCGGAAGTAGGAATCGAGCTGTTGAATGGCGCAAAAGCATCGAATAATTTTATATTGGATGCCTATCAGCCGGAAGTGGGACGATCACTCTCCCTGTATGATCATTCCTCTGCAGTTCAAAATACGATTAAAAGCAGTGTGCCCGTGATTGTATCGGGTAAGAATATCATTATGGCGCTCAATACGATATCGAATTCCTCCTTAACGCTGTACGCGGTATTTCTTCAAGCCGATGCTGAAGGCAACCAGATTATCAACAACTCAATTACCTCATCCGGGCTTAAAGAAATTAAAGGCGCGAGCTCAGATTGGCGGGATAAGAACACGTACTACGGTTGTATAAGCAGGGCAGGCGTCCAATATTGTTTTCCTCCAGCAGCTCCTCGTATTTCAGTCCGTCCTACAACGATTGATACAGGTTTGATTCCTGGCATTACCTATTTGGATAACGTGATTGGCAAGCCGATTGTTTGGTCAGGCTCAAAATGGATAGAGAGCAATTCCGGCAAGGCGCTCTTTAATGGAGATGGCCAAACCGTAACCGTAGTTATCCCGCATGGTTTATCCGTTCGTCCAACGTCTTACTTCGTGAATGCGGCATCGCAGGATTCAGGGATCGCAAGGGTTCGAGATATCGATGCCAATGCCCAATACATTGTTGTCCGATTCGAGACGGCTCCAATCGCTGGCGTAAACAATGTAGCCTTAACATGGTTTGCTGAATCCAAATAGAGACTAGATGACTTTCTTCAGCTCAAATGATACAATATGTATCAAAATGGGTTTGGAGGATTAGCTATGAACAAAAATCATTCCATTCACGGACTGCGAGGCATGTGCGCATTGATGGTTTTCGTCGGCCACGTCATCTCGATGTCTATAACGGGTGGATACCTTACGATTAACGAGTACCCTACACGGACGCTTGCTGAGATTGGCGTCGATATTTTTTTCATCATTAGCGGATACTTAATTGTGCAGAGCCTTGTGAAGCACGGGAATGTGAAGAAATTTGTGATTAACCGGTTTATACGCATCTATCCGGTTTTTATCCCTTTGCTGATGGTCATGTTTATCGCAGGTCCTCTAATCGGGTTTGAATGGCTAGGCGAATTAAATCCGACGCAGTATGTGTTTGCGTTTTTGGCGAGTCTGTTTATGCTGCCAGGTGTGTTCCCGTTGGAAGAAGTGGTCCGAAACTCCAGAACGTTGAGCTTCGAATTTGCTTTTTATCTCGTGAGTGCCATCTTCTTTGTTTCAAGAAAAAATGCGGGCAGGAAAGCAATGCACTATTTCTTATTGCTTCTGGGGCTCGCAATTTGCATCGCTGTGTGCTACAGATATCCGAGAGCGTTGTTTTTCTTAAGCGGAACGATCGTGTACTTTATTTCGGATAAATTAAAGAGCATGAATTTGGACATCAAGATAGCGAAATATTATTCGATCATTGCGCTTGTTGGCATTTACTTTTGCGCTTATTACCATCAGGTTTATCTAGGTGTCGTTCTGGGCGTTTGTTTCTTTGCAATGATGGCTAGAGAGTATGGCTTGTTAACGGATTTTTTGAATACGAGGGTCATGCAGTTTTATGGCACAATAAGCTATAGCTTTTATTTGCTCCATCCGTTCGGACTGTTTCCATTTCAAAAAGTAATGGGCAAGCTGCCGTTGCCTGACTATGCGAGTGTAGCTGTGACTTATGTTGGCGGGTTGTTATTAGCCACCATTCTAGGCTATTTCTCTTACACCATCATTGAAGTCAAGCTGACCAATCGATTATTTAAGAAAAAAAGGAAAGCGCCAGTGTTGGATCAAGCTTCGGCAGCCGTATAGAAAAGGCCGCCTGGCCGATAGGACGGTTTCAACCGTCATAATCGGGCCAGGTGGCCTTGTTTCGTTATTTATTAATAAATGCCGTCTTAATCGTGCCTCGATATACAACCTGGAAGCCAAGGCCGTCTGACAATGCGGCCAACGGCAAATACGTCTTGCTTTCCTTGCCTACCGTTTGGAGATAAGCCGGCGTCTCGATCGGGACGGGCTTGCCATCGACGACCATCGTTTTGGCGCCGATTGTGAACGCAACTTCCTTGCCGTCCAGCGTGACCGTTGCCGTGCGGGTTTTGTTGTTCCACAGCAGCTTGGCGCCCATCGCATCGGTAATGTCCCGCATCGGGACGTAGGTTTTGCTGTTCTTCAGCACCGGCTTGTTCGCGGTCTGGAGCTCCTTGCCGGCAACGACTACAGAAATCGGTACGCTGTCGTCGCGCTTGGCAGGCACGCGATAAGCACCCCAGATAGCTTCAGTAAACGCTTTTCCCATGACTTCATAACCGCGGTTATTCGGGTGGAAATCGCCTGTAAGCACGGTCGTATAGCTGACTTCCTTGCCTACAAAATCATCGGCCACGTACGCAACGCGCGTATTGTAGCCATCATCCTTCAAGCGTTTGACGACAGCCTCGATCCGAGTGCGGATATCAGCGCTTGCCTGTGCCAGCAGCTTGTAGTCGCTCTCGCTGACGAAACGCTTATCGTTCGGCGCAGGATTGTACAAATCGGAGACGACAATCTCAGCATGCGGATTGATGCCGATTACAGCGCGGACGGCAGCTTCGAGCTGCTGCTCGTATACGGGAAGCATTGCCTGAATAAGCTCCTCGGCGTGTCCGTCTTTAAACTGCTGGAACACGGTTAGAAAATCATTCGATCCGATCGCCATAACGACGAGATCTGCTTTCTCAACATCCGCGAACAGCTGCGGCGTAGCTGCTGCAAGCTGGGCGATGCGAGGGTCATGGCCGTTTCCGCCAGGCAAGTCTGACGGCTTGATCGTTTCGCCTTTAAGCGCTGCTTCCACGTAACGGTCCAGCTCCTCTGTCGTCAGGCCAAGAATGCCATAGTTGCTGACCGAGGCGCGAAGCCCTTGGAATAGCGCTTGCTCATAAACGCGCTCTACATAGCCGTAAGGCGCAGGGTTTGCTTCATTTTCCATGCCGTGCGTGTAACCGACCGTAAGGGAGTCTCCTAGCGCGACGATGCGATACTCGTCAGCAGCAGCCGCAGCGGCATACGCGCTAGTTGCTGCGAAGTGGCTTCCGCCCAACGCAGCAGGGAAGCTTGGAAGCGCTGTTCCTCCTGCAATAATAGCCGCTAAAGACAAGGCAGCAGCCTGTCTCGCGAAAGGCTTCCTTAACTTGCTATACAATTCGCCCACATCCTTTTGATATGATAAAAGCATAAATCTTCGAAAAGCCGGACAAGAAGATGTGTCATCTCGTGTAATGTTCGGATTCTGCATAAACCTCTCTTTATCGGCGCCATAAAAATATTAAATTGATTCGTAATTACCGTAATGTTAAAATAATTAAATAATCGTCGGAAAACGGCTGCGTAATCGGGGATCACGCACTCATTTTAGAGAGATAGTCCCGCATGTAATTTCCATTCTAAGATATAACAAGCCGGAAATGAAGTGTTAATTGGCTCGGGCCCGTACCGACTTACCGAAAGGTAAACCAAAAATCTTCTATTATAGAAAGGTTGCGTTGCAATGAAAGAGAAAATTTTTGGCTTGCCACCCAAGCAGGGCCTCTATAACCCGCAGTATGAGAAAGACGCTTGCGGCATGGGCTTCGTGGCTAACATTAAGGGGTTGAAATCGCACAAAATCATTCGCCAAGCGCTTACGCTTCTTGAGAACATGGAGCATCGCGGCGGACAAGGCAGCGAACCGAACACAGGCGATGGCGCAGGCATCATGCTTCAGGTTCCGCATGCATTCTTCAAGCAAGAGTTGAAGAGCGAGGGCATCGAGCTGCCAGCGGAAGGCGAGTATGCAGTGGGCATGCTGTTCCTGCCGCTCGAGGATGAAATCCGCGCTGAGCAAGAGCGCAAGCTTGAAGCGATCATCCGCGAGGAAGGCCAAACGCTGATTGGCTGGCGTACGGTCCCGACGAATGATAGCAAGCTGGGCGAATCCGCGCTTAAAGTGAAGCCTTACGTACGACAAGTCTTTATCGGCAAAAATGCTGCATTGAACGGCGAGCTCGCATTCGAGCGCAAGCTGTATGTGATCCGCAAGCGTGCGGAGCTGGCTATTCGCTTCGGCGGCGCAGAGGGCGCGGACAAGTTCTACTTCTCCAGCCTGTCGACGAAGAAGATCGTATACAAAGGCATGCTTACGACGGAGCAGGTTCGTTCCTTCTATGTCGAGCTCAATAATGAAGATGTCGTAACGGCAATGGCGCTCGTTCACTCCCGTTTCAGTACGAACACGTTCCCAAGCTGGGAGCGCGCGCATCCGTTCCATTACATGATTCATAACGGCGAGATCAATACGCTTCGCGGTAACGTGAACTGGATGCATGCCCGCCAATCGTTGTTCGAGACGGAATTATTCGGCGATGATTTGGAGAAAATTAAGCCTGTCATTAACCCGGACGGTTCGGATACGGCTATGTTTGATAACGTTCTGGAGTTTATGTATCTATCCGGCCGTTCGCTGCCGCATGCGATGATGATGATGGTGCCAGAGCCATGGTCTGCGCATGAGACGATGAGCGACGAGAAGAAAGCATTCTACGAATACCATGCTTGCCTGATGGAGCCATGGGACGGACCAGCTGCAATGGCATTCACGGACGGCACGATGATCGGCGCAACGCTTGACCGTAACGGATTGCGTCCAGCGCGTTACTACGTAACGAAGGACGATCATATCATTCTCGGCTCCGAGGCGGGAACGGTTGAGATCGCGCCGGAAGAGATTTTGTACAAAGATCGTCTGCGTCCAGGACGCATGCTGATTGTCGATACGAAGGAAGGCCGCATCATTTCGGACGAAGAAGTAAAGAAATCGATCGCAGAGCAAAATCCGTACCGTCAATGGCTCGACGAGCATTTGATCGGCCTCGATGGCTTGCCAGATGCGCCAGAGCTGCCTGAGCCTAACCATGAGACGGTGCAGCAGCGCCAGCAGGCATTCGGCTACACGTTCGAGGACGTGCGCAAAGTGCTTGAGCCGATGGCTGGCACAGGCATGGAGCCTATCTCTTCGATGGGCTACGATGCGCCGCTCGCCATTTTGTCGGAGCGTCCGCAGCGCCTGTACAACTACTTCAAGCAGCTGTTCGCGCAAGTAACGAACCCGCCAATTGACGCTATCCGCGAAGAGCTTGTCACTTCGACGGTGACGACGATCGGTTCGGAACGCAACCTGCTGAAGCCAGAGCCGGAGAGCGCTCGCCACATTACGCTGGAGACGCCGATTCTGAGCAACGAAGAGTTTGCGAAGCTGCGCCATGTGCGCCGCGAAGGCTTTAAGTCGATCACGCTTCCGATCTTCTTCGACGCAGAGAAAGGCGCAGAGGGTCTTCGCGAAGCGCTGAACGTGCTGAACGAATCCGCTGACCGCGTCATCGCGAGAGGCCATAACGTTCTCATTCTGTCTGACCGTGGCGTCGACAAAGAGAATGCGGCGATTCCATCGCTGCTTGCGGTTTCCGCATTGCATCACCATTTGATTCGCCAAGGCACGCGTACGCGCGTCAGCATCTTGCTCGAATCGGGCGAGCCGCGTGAGGTTCACCACTACGCATTGCTGCTTGGCTATGGCGTAAGTGCAGTCAATCCTTACCTCGTATTCGAGTCGCTGGATGACATGATCCGCCAAGGCATGCTGCGTAACGTGAAGCATGAGAAGGCCGTTAAAAACTACATCAAAGCAGCGACGAAGGGCGTCGTCAAAGTATTGTCCAAAATGGGCATTTCGACGATCCAATCGTATCGCGGCGCTCAAATATTCGAAGCAGTGGGCTTGAACGAAGAGTTCATCGACCAATACTTCACTTGGACGCCTTCGCGCATCGGCGGCATCGGCCTTGAGGTTATTGCTGAAGAGACGTTGAAGCACCACAACCGCGCGTTTGCCGAGCAAGAGGGCAGCGAGAAGGAACTCGATTCCGGCGGTGAATACCAATGGCGTAAAGACGGCGAGGACCATTTGTTCAGCCCGCAGACGATCCACACGCTGCAGATGGCATCCCGTTCGAACGACTACAAGCTGTACAAGAAATTCTCCTCGCTCATTCAAGGCGAGAACAAGAAGCATCTGACGCTTCGTTCGCTGCTGTCGTTCAAGAAAGGACTTACGCCAGTATCGATCGACGAAGTCGAATCGGTAGAATCGATTGTAAAACGGTTCAAAACAGGCGCAATGTCGTTCGGCTCGATCAGTAAAGAAGCGCATGAAAGCCTCGCGATTGCGATGAACCGCCTTGGCGGCAAATCCAATACGGGCGAAGGCGGCGAAGATCCGGCTCGTTTCACGCCGGACGCGAACGGCGATTCCCGTCGCAGCGCAATCAAGCAGGTAGCATCGGGACGTTTCGGCGTAACGAGCGAATACTTGGTAAACGCGGACGAGATTCAGATCAAAATGGCGCAAGGCGCAAAACCGGGCGAAGGCGGCCAGCTGCCGGGCCTGAAAGTATATCCTTGGGTAGCGGAAGTTCGCGGCTCGACGCCAGGCGTTGGCTTGATCTCGCCTCCGCCGCATCATGATATCTACTCGATCGAGGACTTGGCCGAGCTGATTCATGACCTGAAGAACGCGAACCCGCGCGCTCGCATTAACGTGAAGCTCGTTTCCGAGGTAGGCGTAGGCACGATTGCTGCCGGCGTTGCCAAAGGACGCGCGGATGTCATCATGGTATCCGGTTATGACGGCGGTACGGGCGCATCCCCGATGAACTCGATTCGCCATGCAGGTTTGCCATGGGAGCTTGGTCTTGCAGAGACGCATCAAACGCTGATGCTGAACAACCTGCGTGACCGCATTGTCATCGAGACGGACGGCAAAATGATGAACGGGCGCGACGTTGCAATCGCTGCGCTGCTTGGCGCTGAAGAGTATGGCTTCTCGACAGCTCCGCTTATCGTACTGGGCTGCGTTATGATGCGTGTTTGCCAATTGGATACTTGTCCGGTCGGCGTTGCTACGCAAAATCCAGAGCTTCGCGCGAAGTTCATGGGCGATCCAAGCCACGTTGTAAACTACCTGCGTTTCATCGCAGAAGAGCTTCGTGAAGTGATGGCAGAGCTTGGCTTCCGTACGATCAACGAGATGGTAGGTCGCGTTGACGTTCTGGAAACGAAAGAGCTGATCGGTCACTACAAAGCGAAAGGCGTAGATCTGGCGCCGCTGCTGTACCAGCCGGAAGTGCCGCAAGGCGCATTCCGCCACAATGTACAAGAGCAGAACCACGGTCTGGAGCTGTCGCTTGATATGCAGCAGCTCGTACCGAACGCGAAGCCGGCGCTTGAGAATGGCGCGAAGGTTGAAGGCACGTTCCCGATTCTGAATACGAACCGCGTTGTCGGTACGATTCTGGGCAGCGAAGTCACTTCGCGTTATGGCTCGAAAGGGTTGCCGGAAGATACAATTCGTTACCACTTTGTTGGTACCGCTGGTCAAAGCTTCGGCGCATTCGTACCGAAGGGCATTACGCTCTCGATCGAAGGCGATTCCAATGACTATGTGGGCAAAGGATTGTCCGGCGGTAAAATCATCGTAGCTCCGTCGCCGAAAGCAACATTCGTCGCCGAAGAGAACGTTATTATCGGCAATACGGCATTCTATGGCGCGACTAGCGGCGAAGCTTACATTCGCGGCAGCGCAGGCGAGCGCTTTGCTGTACGTAACTCTGGCGTTAACGTTGTCGTTGAAGGCGTAGGCGACCACGGATGCGAATATATGACAGGCGGACGCGTTGTTGTTCTCGGCGAAACCGGCCGTAACTTCGCAGCCGGTATGTCCGGCGGTATTGCATACGTGTGGGATGAGCACAACGCATTCTACTCGAACTGCAACCTTGAGATGGTTCTGTTGGAGCGTGTTGAGGAAGAAGCCGATGCAGCTGAGCTTCGCAGCATGATTGAGCGCCATGTTCAGCATACAGGCAGCGCGCCAGGACAACAGATCTTGAACAACTGGAATGAATCCATTACGAAATTCGTGAAGGTTATCCCGAAAGATTACAAGAAGATGCTGGAGCAAATCAGCAAAGCCAAGGACAAAGGGTTCGAAGGCGATGCAGCGCTCCTGGAAGCATTCGAAGCGAACAAGCGCGAGCTTGCACGCGTATAGGATTCTAGCTTTTCGTTAAGCTTCGGCAGCGCGTACCTCTTCACAGGTACGCGCTGCTTTTTTAGTTCCAAAGCGAAACCCCCGAGCAGCTAAGCCGCTCGGGGGTTTCAATATGTATGCGTTTTATTTTTATTGTAAAAAAAAGTGCTATGTTTGATCCGTTGCGGAATTGCTTGAAGGTGGTTGGTTCTTAAAAGCTTGCCAGGCTGCTTCATCGATTCCTAGTTGCGTTAAGATATGCCTGATATCAATCGTCGTGACCTCGTCACGCACAGCTGGCGTTGGGGGCGCATGAGTCTTATCCATTATTTTCTCCTCTTTCTTCATCCCATCAATCTTCCAGTCCATAGTTTCTTCTCCATCTCTCTCTATCTGTATAATTACTCCAATTATAGTCTATAAGAAGCAAGCAGTATGTCACACCCTGTTACTGGCACAACATTATTTTTGGGAGATTATGTCGAATGTCGAAAGAAAAGCGAGCAATAAATATGCTGGCTTTACAAATTAATCCTATTTCGTTTCAGGTCTCTAGGACACTAGGCGTGCATTGCATTTTTCTCAACGCATAGAACGTTCATAACGAATAAAAGCGATAAATCGCTTGGCTTCATCCGGAGTCAATTCCATTCCGTCAATCGTAAGTGCGAACTTCTTCAACAAGTCTTCATCCGATAGCTCGAGTGGATCTTGTTCCGTTTGTTCGACGAACTCGCGAACTTGAGGGTCTAGTACCTGTTCAGATTTATTCGTGCGCCCGACTAGGAAGTCGATCGTCACATTGAACAAGTCGGCAAACTTAGTAAGTGTCTCTGTATCCGGTTCACGCCGGTTCTTCTCGTAATGGGACAGGGCAGCTCGCGATATGCCTAGCGAATGAGAGGTCTGCTCCTGTGTCCACCCACGCTGCTCCCGCAGGTGTGCGATGCGCGTTCCGATGTTCATCCTTTCCCTCCTAACACTCGATATACCCATATTAATACGGAATTTAAAGAAATGCATGCGATGCAACAAAACGTCGCAATTTTTGAAAACAACGATGAAAAGCCCTTGATATGTTACGTATTGTATCGTAAAGCTAGAAATGAAAAAGGGATACGAAATGTATCAAGATGTCGCCTAAATTGCAGTATTTCCCGAATGTTCGGATTTTATGCGCAAGGCCGGAAATATAGACTCGGGGGTGAATGATGGAAACTACAGCTTATCAATCCTTCAAACAAAATGCGAACGTTCGACTAAAACTGACGAATGTCAAACTCGCCACCATTACGATAAGTGAAGTGGCGGGCCAGCAAGTACAGGCGAAAACAACGAAGGTGCTCATTCGTTCGATTCAGCCGGATGAGTTGGCGTTTGATTCTATTCTTCGTTTTCCGATAGCGGACGGCTATCGTATAGCAGTGAGCTTCAAGCTTCAAGATCGCCAGGTATGCGTTGTCGGTATTATTTGTGGACGTGAACAAAGACACAATATGTATCGCTACAAGCTAGAGTTTACACACACAAGCATTCCGAAGAATGAAGTTATTAAACGGCTGAACGAGAGATTGCTCGCTGAGCCGATAGAGACCAGTCGAATTCATACCTATTATAGGCGGGTTATGCGAACCGGAATCGGGTCTATCAACTCTATCTACACATAATGGAGGCGCTAAGACGTGGAACTCAAAGAATATATCCAAACGGTCATGAAACGCAAGTGGTTGATCATATCAATTGTGTTGGTCGCTTGTATCTTATCCGGCATTAAAGGCTTCTTCTACACAACCCCTGTCTACTCCGCATCGGCAAAACTCGTGGTGAATCAATCCTACGAGTATAACGGGATCTCGATGCTCGATTATAACCTCATTCAAACAAACCTGATGGTCATCAACTCCTACAAGGAGATTATTAAGTCGAAGGCGATCATGGATAAGGTAGCGGCAGCTTATCCGGATCTGGGACTGAGCTCTGATCAGCTCATATCCGGCGTATCGGTTAGCTCAAGCAATGAGTCGCAGATAATGGACATCACCTTCGCAAGCACTTCGTACCCACAGGCTGCCAAAGCCGTGAACGCTATCGCAAAGATTTTCAAAGGGCAAAATCCAAGCATCATGAAAGTCGATAACGTGACGGTGTTAAACGAAGCAAATGTGAGTGCAACGAATCCACATCCGATAAACATGGATCCGTTCTCCAGCTTGATGATCAGCTTCATCGTCTCGGCGATGCTTGCGGTTGGATTAGCATTCTTACTGGACTATATGGATGACACGATCAAAACAGAGCGTGACATCGAGAAGGCGCTGGAGCTGCCGATGCTGACGCTCATTACGAAGATGGATCGCAGCGAACTGAAGCGCAAGCGCCCGAGCAAGCCGCAGTCTCACACTTCCACACAAGTAGGTGAATCGACTTATGTCCCGGCAAAATAGCCAAGCGAACCTGATCACAATTTCGAATCCGAAGTCGCCGATTTCTGAAGCCTATCGAACGCTGCGCACGAACATCCAATTCTCTTCCGTGGATGAGCCGATCAAGGTCATCATGATCGCTTCCGCTCAAGCAGGGGAAGGGAAGACGACGACCGTCACAAATCTGGCCATTACCTACGCAATGGAAGGAAAACGAGTGCTGCTGATCGATGCCGATCTGCGCAAGCCTTCCTTGCATCGCATGTTTGATCTGAGCAATCGGATCGGTCTGACGAATTTATTGGCTGGCCAGTTTCATTTGTCAGAGGTGGAGCAGGCGACGCTGGTTGATAATTTGACGGTTATTCCATCGGGGCCAGTTCCGCCGAACCCGTCGGAGCTTCTCGGTTCTCAGAAGATGAAGCAGCTTCTGGCGGAGCTGAAAAACCAATATGACATGATTCTGATTGATACGCCTCCGAACCTGGCGGTGCCAGATGGCATGATCATATCTGCGAATTGCGATGGTGTTGTGCTAGTCGTGCAAGCCGGCAAGGTGAAGCGCGATATGGTACGCAAGGCGAAAACTAACCTCGATCATGTCAATGCCCGAATTCTCGGCGTTGTGCTGAATAACGTGGAGCGCAAACAGACGGAGGGCTACTACTACTATTATTACGGATCGAAAGAATAACGAAGTGTCACATAAAGGTAATGTCTACTGCACCTTTATCACTGTAGGCACTCGATCACGCTGTGGGTCTTCGGACCTTAGACGTTCATCGTCGAGGGTGTGATGTGAGGAAGGGTTGAATGCCCTAACGAATGAAAGAAAAGCATAGAAACGCGAGTTATACCGCTTTCATGAAAGTGGTATAACTCGTGTTTTTATTCATGATAAATAGAGAAAAGGACAGGGTGAGGACGATGAAAAAAGTTAGAAAAGCAATCATTCCTGCAGCAGGATTAGGCACGAGATTTTTGCCAGCAACCAAAGCGATGCCGAAGGAAATGCTCCCTATTGTCGATAAGCCGACGATCCAGTACATCGTGGAGGAGGCAATCGCGTCGGGCATTGAAGACATTATCATCGTGACGGGCAAAGGCAAGCGGTCGATTGAGGATCACTTCGATACCGCGTTTGAGCTGGAGCACAATTTGCTGGAGAAGGGCAAGCTTGGCCTGCTAGAGGAGGTTCGGAAGTCATCCAACGTGGAGATTCATTACATAAGACAGAAGGAAGCCAAAGGGCTCGGGCATGCGGTATGGTGTGCGCGCAACTTCATTGGCGACGAGCCGTTCGCGGTGCTGCTGGGTGACGATATCGTTGTTGCCGAGACCCCTTGCACGAAGCAGTTGATTGAGCAGTATGAACGAACGGAGCGGTCGGTTATTGGGGTTCAAGTCGTGTCGATCGAGCAGACAGACCGTTACGGCATTGTTGATCCGTCGGAAAGCGAGAGTGAAGGCAAGTTGGTGCAGGTGAAGCGTTTCGTGGAAAAGCCGCCGCTCGGCACAGCGCCATCGAACCTTGCCATTATGGGACGTTATGTGCTGACACCGGAAATTTTCGAGTTTCTTGAAGCGCATGAGACAGGTGCAGGCGGCGAAATTCAGCTGACGGATGCGATTCAAAAGCTGAATGAGCAAGAAGGCGTATTTGCTTATGATTTTGACGGCATTCGTTATGATGTGGGAGAAAAGCTCGGGTTCATTACGACGACGCTTGATTTCGCACTTCAAAATAAAGAGCTGCGTTTACCATTATTGACGGCGTTGGAGGAAATCTTGCAACGGGAACAAGCGAACAAATTAATTCTTGATCGGTAAGAAGGGAGCACGAGTACATGACTCCGCAACGAAATGATGCTGATGTCGCGATAGAGGCTAATTCTTATTATCCGTCGTATGCGTTAGAGAGAAAGAAGAATATCCGATCCTATCTCGTATTGAAGAGGGCCATAGATATTATTGCCGCTTCAATCGGATTGATTCTATTATCTCCAGTCTTTATTGCACTTGCGGCAGCCATCAAAATCGAAGATCCGCGTGGACCGGTATTCTTTTCGCAGAAGCGAGTGGGCAAGGGTGAGCGGACATTCAAAATGTTCAAATTCCGTTCCATGGTATCCAATGCAGAGGAGCTATTAGCTGAGCTATTGGAGAAAAATGAGGTTCAAGGCGCAATGTTCAAAATGAAGGACGATCCTCGCATCACAAGAATCGGTAAATTTATCAGGAGTACGAGCATTGATGAGCTGCCCCAATTATGGAATGTCGTCCGCGGCGACATGTCGTTGGTCGGTCCTAGGCCGCCGCTTCCTCGCGAGGTGGAGGAGTACACAACCTATGACAAGCAGCGATTGCGCGTAACGCCTGGATGCACAGGACTTTGGCAGGTAAGCGGAAGAAGCAATCTAAGTTTCAGCGAAATGGTAGAGCTGGACCTCCAGTATATTCAGAATCGAAGTATTTTGTATGACGTCGGCATTATGCTTAAAACGTGCAAGCTGCTGATCGGTTCCAAAAACGCATACTGAAACGGGATGATGTAGAGTGGGGAAGTTAGCAATAGCTGTGGCGCACAGCTTGTACCCTCCAACAATAATTGGTGGAGCCGAAATATCCACGCAGATACTGGCTGAAACATTAAATAGGGCCTATACCGTAAAAGTGCTTACCGTAGGCAATCACAATGATAAACGCATCCAGCATGATGTTCTCAATGGCGTAGACGTACTGAAATTGCCATATTCGAATTTGTATTGGTATGGGGATACGCAGCTGAAAAAGAACGCCATTAACAAAATTCGATGGAGATTGAATGATATTTACAACTCCAATCAATATCGCTATGCAAAACAATTGTTAGAGGAAAATAAGGTGCAGCTGCTTCACACACAAAATCTTCCGGGCTTAAGTCTTTCTTTATGGAAAGCAGCCCGGGACCTGCATATTCCGATTGTTCATACATTAAGAGATTTTTCGCTCATAGATCCGATCAACATGAAGCTTTATTCGTTGTTTTATCAGAACGTCGCCAAAAGATTTAGCCATTATGTCGATGCCATAATCGGAATTTCAAATGATGTATTAGATACGCATTTGAAACAAGGCTATTTTAAAAACGCCAAAAGCTATGTTGTGAACAATGTGGTGGAGTCGGATGAATTGACTTGCCGTCTGTTTGAGAATAAGGCGACCAATGAAAATAGCAAGGCTAGCCTGGTGCTCGGGTATTTTGGACAAATCAGCGCGATAAAAGGAATCGACTATTTGATACAAGCAGTCAAAGAGTTGGACAACTCCATTGTTTCCGAATTAAGAATTTTTGGAGAGGGCCCTGAGCTGCAGCCACTAAAAGAGCTAGCGAAAACCGATCAGCGTATCGTTTTTTACGGGAAAGTAGATCGCAGCCGGATATTAACCGAAATGTCCAAAGTGGATGCTTCATTTGTTCCATCTGTATGGAAGGAGCCATTCGGAAGGGTCATTATTGAATCCTATTTGGTCGGTACACCGGTGTTCGGATCTAGAATCGGAGGCATTCCTGAGGTTATTTTTGAACCGGACTTCTTTTGCTTCGAGCCTGGAGACGTGAATGGCATCAAAAGCTCTATTCAGGCCTACTACCAGAAAAATGAGAAAGAAAGACAAGAGCTGACGAAAGCAGTGAATGCGTATAGCAAGAATTTTAATACGGACATGCTGTTAGAGAGACATAATGAAATCTACAATCAGCTGCTGCATGTCAATTAGGAGCCTTTGTTATGTCCAAAGAAACCATCATTATTAATGGCAGATTTCTAGAGCAGCGAATCACAGGCGTTCAGCGGGTTGCTTATGAATTTGTTAAATCGCTCGACGAATTGATCAAGGAAGATTTGTCCTTTACGAAATACAACTTTATTTTGTATTGTCCCAAAGGGAGTTCAGACAAGATCCAATTGAACAACATACCGGTAATGGAAACGGGGCTGTTCAACGGACACTTATGGGAACAGATTAGTCTTCCGCTAATAAGTTTCGGAAAGACCATTATTAACCTCTGTGGACCAGCTCCCATTTTGAAGAAGAAACAAATGGTCACAATTCATGATGCGGCTATTTACGCCAATTCGGACAATTTTTCCGCATCTTTCAAGCTTTGGTATAAAACCATGTTTTTCTTCTTCAAAATTCGATCTTTAAAAATCATTACGGTTTCCAACTTTTCAAAATCGGAGCTTGTGAAGTATTGCAGCTTTGATAAGGAGAAAGTGAAAGCTGTTCATTTGGGCGTTGACCATTTTTCCGTTCCGACCAATGAAGTTAGCGAAGATACGATTCTATCGAAATTCCAGATCGAAAAAGGACAATTTGTTCTTGCGGTCAGCAGCATGGCTCCTAACAAAAATTTTAAATCCGTCGTCCAAGCGATGGAGAAGCTGAAGATGACGGATTATAAATGCGTGATCGTCGGCGGCAATTTCTCGAAAGTGTTCACTAGCAGCTCAGAAGATAATTATCAGAAAAATCAGGAAATTAACTATCTAGGTTATGTAACAGATGAAGAGCTAGGTGTGTTATACAAAAATGCAGCATGCTTCATTTACCCTTCGTTCTACGAAGGATTCGGGCTTCCGCCAATCGAGGCCATGTCTTGCGGATGTCCCGTCATCGTGTCGAACGCGGCGTCTTTGCCAGAGGTTTGCGGCGCAGGGGTCGTTTATTGCAACCCGCATGACTATATGGATATTGCCCAGAAAATCGAAGAGCTGCTGAAGGATCGTGAGCTGCGTACATCGCTCTCCGCAAGTGGTGTTCGACATGCTAACACGTACCGATGGAAATCATTTGCCAGTGGCGTATGCTCGGAGTTGTCTGAGATCAAATAGACGTGAAGCGTGGTGAGTAAATGAGAAGAAAAATACTGTATGTGTGTGAATCGATTGGCGGAGGCGTGCGGAAGCACTTGCTGGATGTTCTCAGCCATATTAATCACGCCAAATACGAAATCGTCGTTGCGCATAGCGTAGACCGTACGGACCCTATCTTTCTGGAAGCGATGGATAGCTTGAAGGAAAAAGGGGTGAAGTTCCATGCGTTATCCGACTTTGTGCGGGAGATATCGCCTTGGAAGGATACCAAAGCGTTATTCAAGCTAATCCGGCTAATTAGAGACTTCAGGCCGGATATCGTGCATTGCCACAGCTCTAAAGCTGGAGGTATCGGGCGCATTGCCTCTTACTTATGCCGGACCAACAAAATCATCTATACGCCGCATGCTTATATGTTTCAAAATTCCGAGCTAAACCAACTTAAAAAGTTGGTTTTTTTGTTTTTCGAAAGAGTGTTGGATAAGTTTTGCAACTATACGATCAATGTTTCGGAAGGGGAGCGGGATACAGCATTGCAGCACAAAGTAACCGCGCCTCGGAAGTCCATATTGATTTATAACGGGATTACGAAGACCAATAGGGAGTTCGCGCCGGATCAAAGCTCCTTTGTCATCGGAACAACAGCGAGGCTTGAGCCGCAGAAAGATCCTTGGACCTTCTTCCATATTGCCAAAGAGATCGTTACGACCTGTGACAATGTGAAATTCGTCTATGTCGGCGATGGCAGCATGAGGAATGAAATAACACAAGCGATCAAGGAGCATCAGCTTGAAGACAAGATTATTTTGACGGGATTTCAAAGAAACCCAATGGAGATCGTTCAAACCTTTGATCTCTATTTGATTACTTCTTTATATGAGGGGATGCCTTATTCGGTTTTGGAAGCTTTAAATTATGGCCTTCCATTAGTCGCAACCGATGTCATTGGCAATAACGAGGTCGTAAAAGATGGCTATAATGGCTATTTGTTTGGAGCGAGAGAGGTCAATGAAGGCGTGCAGAAGATTATCTCGATTATGAACGATCCGCTATTGGCAGCGAAGTTCGCCAGCAATAGCCGGCAGCTATTTGAACAGAAGTTCCAAATTGAGCATATGCTGAGTTCGCTTGAAGTGGTCTACGATGTCGCGAGACCGGAGCAAGTTTTGCTTGAAAGTAACCATACAATATCAAGCTATTCATAGAGGTGCGTATGAGAAACGTGAATAAGACTTATTCACTCTATGCAGGAATGCTTATATCGATAGCATGCTTGTTTGCTTTTCTATCGGGGGAGGCTATGGCCTGGTTTCTTATAGCGATCGGCTTGCTGTCTCCCCTTTCAATTGTGCTGCCAGCACTCAAAAGAAAAGATTCTTTTTTGAGCGTAGACTTTTGGTTTTTCGGATGTTTGTTTTTGTGGTCCGCTATGTATCCAATGGATTATTTGTTGGGCTTAGAGCTGCATAGTCCAGCTCTGTTGCAGACAACTACGATGTATGCTTTGGCAAACTTTACTTGTACGTTTTTTTATTCATTTATGAAAAAAGTCGTTCTCGGATACAAAAAAGAGTCCAATATTCCAATTACGGGCTTAGGCTATACCTTCCGGTTTGAAACGGGGATGCTTCTGGTCGTATTAGGCCTGGTGTTTTTGATTTATCACGTACAGTCTCTTGGCGGACTTGGAGCGATCGGGATTGAGAATCGGATTAACAACTTTCAGAAAGAAAACTCAGGCTCGATCAGTGTTCCATGGCAAATTATTTTAAGCGTAGGCCTGCTGATTACGGCAAGCACCGTAAAGAGGCTGAACTATTATCTCGGCTTTGTCATGATTCTGGCACTGTTCCTCATTTTTGGATTCGGAGCAAGAGGCGACGTGCTATTTGTTTGTTTGCCGGCCTTGCTGCTTGTTATGTCTAAAAAAGGTGTGATTACAACTTCCTTCAAGAAAATAATGATTCTTTTCTTCATTCTGTTATTCATGTCTCCATTGTTCACTAACCTTAGAGGCAGCGTGCTGTATAATCAGCCGCTTAGTGCGTATGAGAAGTATGAGTGGGCGTACAATCGCGGAGAAACAGGAGGGGCTTTCCGGGTTACGATGGATGTTGTAGGCAAAGCGGCAGAAGCGGACTGGCCTAAAAATACATACCTCTTAGAGAGCTTCAGCTTCCTGCCATCCTCGGTGTATGAGTACTTTTTCGGTCAAGCGAAGTTTTCCTCCGATAAATTTTTTGTGGAACACTACTATCCTTGGCAAGCTCAGCATGGCATGAGCTTTGGCTTCTCGCCAGTAGCCGAAGCATGGCAGCTCGGCGGGTATCCTTTGATTGTTCTGGTGTTTGCCATAATTGGCGTTATCATTGCAAAATTGAATCAGTTTAAGCAAGTCATCATTCTACTGCCTTCCCTAATGTGGTTCCAAAGGGTATCGTTCGATGCGTTCGCCAACTCTACCTTCTTTATCGTGTTCTTCTATGTATCCGCATGGCTGTTAAATGAATTGCTCAATAAAAATAGCGCTAGAGCCTATCGATTGAGCGCTAGCACAGTAACAAGATGGGATGGAGGCAAATGAGAGAGAAAATCGACTTTGCAATGATTGGATGGCAGTTGAACTATTCGAGAAACCGCGTGTTGTTAAATCATACGCAATTGAAATTTCGCGCGTTTGAAATCCCGGATATCGGCGTCCTCAAGAGAAATTTGCAAGTCATTCGTCTAATATTCAACGTTCTATTTACGGTCAATACGAACATGATTTTTATACCGGCGTTCAATCAGGTCAATTCGCCGTTCATATTAATTCTGTTCAGGCTTTTCGGCAAAAAAATAGTAACGGATATGCTGATTTCCGATTATGACACGTTAGTTAACGACCGGAAATTGGCTAAAAAAGGGTCTTTACGCGCTATCCGTTTTTATTTGAACGATTGGTTATGCTTGAAGCTGTCCCATGTCGTGATCTGCGATACGGAGCATCATAAAATCTTTTTTAAACAGTTTTTTAGAGTAGCGCCCAAGAAGCTTGTTGTCATTCCTGTTGGAGCGGAAGATATTTTCAAACCACTGTCCAGTACCGTCCAAGGGGATACGTTTAACATTTTGTTTTATGGCGGATTCAGTCCCTTGCACGGCATTGAACATATTATCGAAGCGGCCAATCTGCTTAAGCAGCATCGAGACATCCGGTTTACTTTGATCGGCTCCGGGCAAACGCGCGACGATATGATCAAGCTGGCATTCGCGTACAATCTGGACAATATTGCGTTTGTTTCACACAAAGCCTACGAGACGTTGCCTGATGAAATTGCGGCGGCTGATGTCGGGCTTGGCATTTTCGGCGCTAGTGAGAAGGTTAAGCGAGTGATTCCGAATAAGGTTTATCAGTTAGCTGCTTGCGGGAAGCCGATTATTACCCTCCGAACACCAGCGATCGAATCCATGTTTGAGAATGGGAAGAACATAATGCTGGTTGATGAAGAAGAGAACCTGAGCCAGAAGATAGCGGACCATATCCTTCGTTTGAAGGAAAATCAGCATCTGAGGGAAAGCATGGCCAGAGCCGTCGTCGAGTTAATTGAAAATGGTCATAATCATTATGACATTTCGACCTGCTTTGAAAAGATTTTGGTCGACATCTCGGCCTAATGAATGAAGGTGCGTTACTTGCAAAATAACACGAACTCCGCTTCAGCGATGGCCCAATCACCGTCCGTCGTCCAAAAAGTGGTAGCGAAATTAAAAAAAGACGTGTTTGTATATGGCCCTGCCATTATTATTCCGGCCCTATTAGGGATGGTCAATATTATTGTATTCACAAGAGTATTCGATCCTTCCGACTATGGGCAGTATGCGATCGTATTAAGCACCATCCTGTTTGTTTCTACCCTTATTACGCAGTGGATACAGCAATCCATTCAGAGATACCGCCCCGTATATAAGGAAAGCAATGGGCTGATCGAATTTGATCGCAACCTGCAGTCTTTGCTGGCAATGATGACGTATGGCGCGTTGTTATTTTTATTGCTCGCTCCAATTTCCAAACTGTTGTTTGGATTGAACCTGATCTTATACCTAACCGTCATTTTAATTGTGATTACCCAGATGCTCTTCGTCCTGATGTCGACCATTCTGCAATCCGATTACAGGGCAGGGGAATATCGACGGTTTAATTTGATCAATGCCATTTTGAAATCTGCGCTCTCCTTACTGATTGTATTCTTTGTCCAAAAAAGCACAGACAGCATCTTTCTTGGCATTCTGCTCGCTCAGTTGATTGTGCTCGTGCCGATGATGAGAACGACAGGCTATAAAGCGATTTTCAGCCTCCGATTAACGTTGCAAAGCAAACAATTTATCAAAATGTTTGTTCAGTACGGCTTTCCTATGATCGGCTGGTTTATTGGCAACTCTCTGCTGAATCTTGTGGACCGTTATATGCTTGGTTATTATCATAGCGCTCAAGAGGTAGGCATTTATACGGCGACGTATTCGGTCGTATCCGCTTCTATCGGCCTCTTTTGCACACCGTTATTAATGGCGGCTCATCCCATTATTATGAACACGGCGACGACGTCAGACGATAAGGAAATTCAACGCATCATCTCTGTTTTTTCCAAGGTCTATTTGTTAATTATTTTCCCAATCTTCATTTATCTTACCGTGGTTAGATCCGACGTAACCTCCTTCTTGCTGGGCGATGAGTATCAGGTGGGGTCTTCCATTTTGCCTTATATGATGTTCGGTCTGATTATGTGGAACTTCGGCATGTATGGCCACAAAGGATTTGAAATCAAAAATAAAACGAGAACGATGCTGATGTTCGTTATCTGCTGTGTTGTTGTTAATGTCGGATTGAATGTCCTGCTCATCCCGAAATACGCTTACCATGGGGCCGCCATTGCAAGCACGATTAGCTTGACCGTGTATCCCGTCTGCGTTTACTTGTTTTCTTCGAAAACCATACAGTGGAAAATGAATGTGAGATCGCTGCTCAGCATCTTTTCCTCTAGTATGGTTGCGGCTATAGGTACATACTTTATTCGCTTCTATTTAGGCGCTGTTGATATTGTCAATCTTGTCGTTTGCGGTTTTGCATTTTTAATCATGTATCTTGTTGGGCTGAGCCTATTGAAAGAAATCAACCTGAATAAGCTTGTAAGAGTGAATATGAAAAATAGACTAAGGAGTGTTGAGAAATGAAAGGAATTATACTTGCAGGCGGAACAGGATCGCGTCTTTACCCATTGACGAAGGTGACGAACAAGCACTTGCTTCCGGTTGGGCCGTACCCGATGATTTATCATTCGATCCACAAATTAAAGCAGGCTGGAATTGACGACATCCTCATTGTCACGGGACGTGACCATATGGGCGATGTCGTTAATCTTTTGGGCAGCGGTTATGAGTTCGGCGTGAGCTTCTCCTACAAGGTGCAAGACCAAGCAGGCGGCATCGCGCAAGCGCTTGGCTTGGCACGCAGCTTCGTACACGACGAGCCGATCGCTGTTATTCTCGGAGACAACATTTTCTCCGATGATATTTCCCAATACGTTGAGAATTTCAAGCGTCAAGGCGCTGGCGCTAAAATATTGCTCAAGGAAGTGCATGATCCCGAGCGTTATGGCGTTGCGGAGCTGGATGGCAATCAAATTCGTTCCATCGAAGAGAAGCCGAAGCAGCCGAAGAGCAATTACGCGGTTACCGGTATCTACATGTACGATGCGCAAGTGTTCGATATCGTGAAGACGCTGAAGCCGTCGGGGCGCGGCGAGCTGGAGATTACGGACGTAAACAATGCCTATATCGAGCAAGGCTTGCTCACCTATGACGTGCTCAGCGGCTGGTGGACGGATGCGGGGACGCATGAATCCTGGAATAAAGCGAATGAGCTGCTTCGCAATGAGCAATTCGATTTGAACTTCGGACGCCAGCCTGTGGCTGCGCAATAGAGGAGAAGATAATCGACGATGAAAATCATCCATACGAAATTAGACGGAGTCCTGGTGATCGAGACGAATGTATTCGGCGATCATCGGGGCTTTTTTACAGAGAGCTATAACGAGGAGAAATTCCTCGCCGCGGGCATTGATTACAAGTTCGTGCAGGATAATCACTCCTTGTCCTCGGAAGCCGGTACGGTACGAGGGCTGCACTTCCAGCTCGCGCCGAAGGCGCAAACGAAGCTGGTGCGCGTCGTCGCTGGCGCAATTTATGACGTAGCCGTTGATCTTCGCAAAGATTCGTCGACCTATGGCCAATGGGTCGGCGTCATACTGAGCGAGTCGAATAAACGACAGCTTCTCGTTCCGCAGGGCTTCGCGCATGGCTTTTGCACGCTGACGCCTAACACGCAAGTGCTTTACAAGGTCGATGCTTATTATTCGCAGGAGCATGATCGCGGGCTGCTCTGGAACGATCCAGATATCGGAATCGAGTGGCCGACGGATCGCGTCATATTATCGGACAAAGACAAGGTGCATCCTGGCATTCGCGAGGCAGGCATTTACTTCTAAACCCAAAGGAGCGGGCTTACATATGAATCTACTCGTAACAGGCGGAGCGGGCTTCATCGGAAGCAATTTCGTTCGATACATGCTCGAAGCGCATTCGGATTATAACGTGGTCAATCTGGATAGCTTGACCTATGCAGGAAACTTGGAAAACTTGAAGGATGTTGAGCATAACGAGCGATATCATTTCGTCAAAGGCGATATTGCCGATGCGGCGCTTGTGACACGGCTGCTTGATGAGCATGAGATCGACGTGCTAGTTAACTTCGCGGCTGAATCTCATGTGGACCGGAGCATTACGGACCCGGGCGTTTTCGTGCGCACGAATGTCATCGGAACGCAAGTGCTGCTGGATGCGGCTCGAACCAAGGGCATTAGCAAATATGTGCAAATTTCGACGGATGAGGTGTACGGCTCGCTTGGCGAGACGGGCTACTTCACAGAAGAAACGCCGTTGGCGCCGAACAGCCCTTACTCCGCAAGCAAAGCAGGGGCTGATCTGCTGGTGAAGGCATACCACGAGACGTATGGCATGAACGTGAATATTACGCGCTGCTCCAACAACTATGGGCCGTATCATTTCCCAGAGAAATTGATTCCGCTGATGATTACGAATGCACTGGATGGTTTGCCGCTTCCGGTATACGGCGATGGCCTGAATGTGCGCGATTGGCTGCACGTACAGGATCATGCGAGAGCAATCGATCTGGTTATCCATAAAGGCAAGGCAGGCGAAGTGTACAACATTGGCGGCCATAACGAGCGGACGAATATCGAGATCGTGAAGCTGATTCTAGCGAAATTGGGCAAATCGGAGGATCAGATCAAATATGTAACGGATCGCCTCGGCCATGACCGGCGTTATGCGATTGATCCGACGAAGCTCACGGAGCAGCTGGGCTGGAAGCCGGATTATACGTTTGCTACGGGCATCGCAGAAACGATCGAATGGTATCTGGCGAATGAAAGCTGGTGGCGCAGCATGAAGTCGGGCGATTACATGAACTATTACAGCAAGCAGTATGGGGAGCCGCTGTATGGCTAAGCAACGAATTGTCGTTACAGGCGCCAACGGCCAGTTGGGCGTCGATCTGGTCAAGCATTTAGAGGAGCTGGGGCATGAGGTGCATGGGCTTGGCCGGGCGGAGCTGGATGTGACGTCAGAACGTCAGGTGCAGCACACGCTTCGCGAGCTGAAGCCCGATGTCGTTATTCATTCGGGTGCGTATACGAAGGTTGATCAAGCGGAGGCAGAGCCGGATCAGGCCTATATGGTGAATGGGTATGGCACGGCGAACATCGCATCGGCCGCTCATTCGATTGGCGCCAAGCTGGTTTACGTGAGCACGGATTACGTATTCAACGGCCAAGGCTTTCGCCCGTATGATGAATTCTCGCCGATTGATCCCGTCAATGTATATGGCAAGTCCAAATGGATGGGCGAACGGTTTATTGAAACGCTGCACGCTCGTCATTACATCGTGCGTACATCGTGGGTCTATGGCGCGCATGGCGCGAATTTCGTAAAGACGATGCTGAAGCTCGGCGCGGAGCGAGGGAGCGTGTCGGTCGTGAACGATCAAGTTGGCTGCCCGACGTTTACGAAGGATTTGGCAGCTTGCATCGGCCAATTAATCGAGACAGAGCGTTACGGGACATACCATGTGTCCAATAGCGGCAGCTGCTCGTGGCATGAGTTCGCGGAGGCGATCTTCCGCCATGCAGGGCTTCAAGTCGAGCTGACAGCCGTAACATCCGATCAATTCGTACGACCAGCTAAACGGCCATCTTATTCTGTATTTGATCATATGTCGCTAAGGCTTGGCGGCTTCCCTGCGATGCGGCATTGGGAAGAGGCGCTGAAGCAATTTCTAACAGAGCTGAACGATGGGAGTGAAACGAATGAAGATCGTCCTGCTATCGGGCGGATCGGGTAAACGGCTGTGGCCGCTTTCGAACGATATGCGTTCCAAACAGTTTCTGCCGCTGCTGCAGCATCCGGATGGCGGAACGGAATCGATGGTGCAGCGGGTATGGCGCCAGCTTGGCGCAGCGGGCCTATCCAGCAGCAGCTATGTCGCGACGGGCAGAGCGCAGGTCGAGCTGCTTGAGAGCCAATTGAACAATGAAACATCGATTATTGTGGAGCCGGAGCGGAGAGATACGTTTCCGGCTATTGCGCTGGCGGCCACTTATTTGTACAGCATAGAAGGCGTATCGCTCGATGAGGTTGTCGCGATTATGCCTGTCGATCCCTACGTAAGCGAAGATTTCTTCGAGCATGTGAAGGGGCTGGAGCTCGCGATCAGGGAGACGGGCGCGCAGTTGGCGCTCATGGGCGTCGTTCCCGATTCTCCTTCGGAAAGCTTCGGTTACATCGTTCCTTCAGGAGCGGATCATGCCGCAGTCCAGCGTGTAGAGTGCTTTAAAGAGAAGCCGAGCACCGAAGTCGCGGAAGCGTTGATTACGCAAGGCGCCTTGTGGAACTGCGGCGTATTTGCGTTCCGATTGGATACGATTATCAACCTGCTGATCGAGAAAAATTTGCCTATTCAATACGACGAGATGAGCCGGCAATATCGGAGCCTGCCGAAGAACAGCTTCGATTACGAGGTTGTGGAGAAGCTGGCGCATATCGTCGTGACCCGCTATTCCGGACAATGGCGTGATCTTGGGACATGGAACACGCTGACGGATGAGATGACTAGCGCGGTATATGGCAAAGGCTCCGTTACGGAGGATTGCCATAACACCCATTTGGTCAATGAACTGGAAATTCCGATTACCGTCATCGGTTTATCCAATGTGGTCGTCGCTGCAAGTCCGGACGGCATTCTTGTGTCAGATAAATCGCATAGTCCCCGCATTAAAGAGCTTTCGGGCGATTGGAATCAGCGTCCCATGTTCGAGGAACGGCGCTGGGGACAGTACAAGGTCATCGACTTCATGCAGGTGGATGACGGGCGCAATGTGTTGACGAAGCGTATTGCGATAACGGCAGGGCGGAATTTGAGCTATCAATATCATCTTAAGCGCAGCGAGGTATGGACGATCATCGCGGGCGAAGGCGAGATTATATTGGATGGCAGCTATCGGCGGATTGCAGCTGGCGATGTGGTGCTCGTGCCGGAAGGAATGAAGCACAGCATTCGCGCCATTACCGATTTGGAGCTGATTGAGGTCCAGAGCGGAAGCGACCTGATCGAGGAGGACATCGTCCGGCTCAGCTTGGAATGGTCCGAGATTTTGAGCTTTATCCATTCATCATAAATATGAAATGAAAGTTTAAAAATCGACTCTTCAGCACCGAGAAGGTCACATCAGACCGAAGAACGAGTAGCGGAGTTTAGGCAGACCTAAATGAGCAACGGAGTTCGAGGGCTGGTGTGAGATTCGACGTCGATGTTCTCCTTTGAGTTTACATCGTGATCAAGAGGCGGGTTTTAAACTACCTTTAGAAAATAGGAGTGGTAGAGAGATGAAACTGGCGGTTATCGGCACGGGTTATGTCGGTCTTGTATCTGGCGTTTGCTTTGCGCATCAAGGCAATGAGGTCGTCTGTGTAGATAAAGCGAGCGAGAAGATCGAGATGCTTCGGAGCGGAGGCGTCCCGATCTACGAGCCTGGCTTGAAGGAGCTCATCCAGACGAATACAGCAGCTGGCAGGCTGAGGTTCACGACTGATCTTGCCGATGCCGTCCGCCTGGCAGACATCGTCATTCTTGCAGTCGGAACGCCGTCCCTTCCCAATGGCGAAGCAGATCTCAGTTTTATTAAGCAGGCTGCGCGTGAAATTGGCGAGGCGATTAACGGCTATACCATCATCGTCACGAAAAGCACCGTTCCCGTCGGCACGAATGAGAAGATTGCGGCAATCCTTGCAGAATGCACGGACCAGCCGTTCGACATCGCTTCTGTTCCCGAGTTTTTGCGGGAGGGCTCTGCCATTCATGACACGCTTAACCCGGATCGCATTGTCATCGGAACAGCCAGCGAGCTGGCGCGGGAACAGCTTACTGCCCTGCATGCGCCGCTTACGAGCAACATTCTCGTCACGGACATTCGCAGTGCAGAGATGATTAAGTATGCTTCGAATGCTTTCTTGGCGACGAAGATCTCGTTCATTAACGAGATCGCAAACATTTGCGAGAAGGTGGGCGCAGATGTGACGAAGGTTGCCGAGGGCATGGGATACGATAACCGCATCGGGCGTTCCTTCTTGAAGGCGGGCATTGGATACGGAGGCTCCTGCTTCCCTAAGGATACGCAAGCGCTGATTCAGATTGCAGGCCATGTCGACTATGAATTTAAGCTGCTTAAGTCGGTCGTAGAAGTGAATCAGGATCAGCGTTACAACGTCATTCGCAAGCTGGAAGCGATTTTGGATAATTTGCAGGATATGACGGTTGCCATTTGGGGCCTTGCTTTTAAGCCGGAAACCGATGATGTGCGCGACGCGCCTGCGCTGGAAATTATCCAGACGCTGCTGGAGCGGGGGGCTTCGGTGAAAGCTTATGATCCGATCGCCGCAGCTAACTTCAGCAAATTGCTGACGCATCCGCATCTGGAGTATTGCGAGAGCAAGGAAGAAGCCGCACGCGGCGCCGATGCGCTCTGCCTGTTGACCGAATGGAAGGAGTTCGCGGACATTCCGCTGCCTGAGCTGGAGCGGCTGCTGCGCAAGCCGATTTTGATCGATGGCCGAAACGTGTTCCGCGAGGAGGAGCTTTCCCAAACGTCCTTTATCTATTATTCCGTTGGCAGACCTAGCTTGAGCCAAGGCGTTCGCGAGCAAAATCCCGTTCTATTGTTCTAACAAATGAGTTGCTGTGGAGGAGAAAATGGATACGAGCCCGATTATTGGATTGTTAAACCGTATATATGAAGGTCAGCTTCCGCTGTTCGACGACGCGTCAGAATTAGAAGAAGCGTGGCTGGACGTTGAGCGGTTCCAGTTCTTCTCCCAGTTGTATCATTTGATACGCTCGAAGGAGCTGCAGCAGGAGCTGCCAGAGCCATTCATGAAGGAGCTCAAGCTGCGAGCCGATGCCATATTGTTTCAGAACATGCTCATTCGCGGCGAAATGAACAAGCTGCTTCGCGTGTTCGACAATGCGGGCATCGACGTGATCGTCTTGAAGGGAACGCGTTTGGCGGAGCAGTATTTTGGCCATTTTGCCGCAAGGCCAACGACGGATATTGATCTGCTTGTACGGCCGGATCGGATAGCGGAGGCGCATGCGCTTCTGGAGCGGGAAGGCTTCTGCAAGCAGGATGAGGATGATGACGCGCATTTTCATTTTTTATATAACAAAATGTTCGATAATGTGATGTTTCCCTTCCTGGGGGTCGAGCTGCATTGGAATATTTTGCGCTCCCACATCTCAGATACAGCCGTCGATGACAGCTGGGATCGCGCTTTGCCGCTTAAGGGCTACCAGCATGTGAAGGAAATGGCGCCGCAGGATGTGTTCTATCATTTATGCTTGCATGGCTACAATCACGATATGCTCTCCCTGAAGCAAATCCATGATGTCGTTCATCTCGTGTACAGCTTAGGGGATGAGATTGTATACAGCGAGTTATTTCAACGCGCAAAGCAGCACGGTAATTATGCGAAGGTGCTGATCGTGCTCTCGCTCGTTTATCGTTTGTTTCCTGCGCTGCAAGCCCGAAAACCGCTTGCAAAGATGCGCCATTGGCCGTTTTGGAGCATGCAGCTGTTGCGGGATATGACGCATGGGCAAAAGAAATGGCGTTATTACATGTTCCGAATGATGTCGGTGATGGTCAGCTATGACTCCAATAAGCATCGTTTGGCTTATTTGCGCTAAATGCTGCTGCCGCCTAGAGATTATGCAATGAATCAGCTTAAAGATGGCAAGAGCCCTTCGTTGGCTGTTGTATACTTACGCATTTATCGCAACCGAATGCGGCTATTAATGAAGCCAAGTCCTTCCAAAGAGAAGTCGAGGAGCCGAACTTTATTATGAAAACCTCACGAAAGAAACGGATACTAACGATAATTTCAATCAGCTTAGGCGTGTTGATTATTCTCGCGGCAGGGATAGCTTGGTACGCCTACCACTCCGTGAAAAGCACGGCAGACGATATGTACGAGCCAGTCGTCAAGCCGACGTATGTCAGTACCGATAAAGATGTGCCGAAGAAGCCAGCGGATACGAGCAATAAAGATCCGTTCACCGTCCTCGTGCTCGGCGTGGATGAGCGGAAGAACGATGCGGGACGTTCGGATACGATGATTGTCCTGTCCGTCAATCCGCAGAAGCATGACTTGCTTATGTTCAATATTCCGCGGGACACGCGAACGCAGATCGTAGGGCATGGCACCGTGGACAAAATCAATCATGCCTACGCCTTCGGCGGAGTCAGCATGTCGCTTCAGACGGTAGAGCAGTTTCTTGATTATCCGATCGATTATTACGTGAAGGTGAATATGGAGGGCTTCGCGCGCATCGTCGATGTGCTTGGCGGCGTAGAGGTCAATAATCCATTCAGCTTCGATTATATAGGACATCACTTTGAGCAGGGACCGCTTTCGCTCAATGGGGAGGAAGCGTTAGCCTTTTCCCGCATGCGATATGATGATCCAAGGGGCGATCTCGGTCGCAATGCGCGGCAGCGCAGCATTGTACAGAGCATCATGAAGGATGCACTGAAGTTTACGAACCTGACGAAGGCGAATGATTTGCTGTCCGAGCTTGGCCAGCAAGTGAAAACCAATGTTACGTTCAGTGATATGAAGCGATTCGTCACTGACTATCAGTCCCATATCGAGAAGATCGAGACGATCGAAATAGCCGGAAGCGGCCAACGGATCAATGGCATCTGGTATTTGCTTGTAGCCGATGCGGAGAAGGCGCGCGTTCATCAACTGCTGAAGGATCATCAATTGCAAGTACCCAAGGCATCGGCTGGAGCCGTTGCTGCAAACGATGGCTTCTAGAAGAGGGCCATGGTGCTTAGCAAGCTACCTGCGGGTCATATCAAGCTTAGAGGCTAAGGCAATCTATGCTTGACATGATACATTTTGTATCGTAAATTAAAAGAAAGCGAGGTGGTTCTATGAAGAGCTATGTAGCTCCGAGAATGCTGATGCACCAGTCGGTCGAATTCGGCACGACGAACATCAGCAACAGCTGGTTCTACAAATGGTGCGAATGCTGGGATTTCAAGCCGTTGATTTGCTGGGTGTTCCATAAGCCCGGACATGGCGGCGGTCCTCACGGTCCTTCTGGTCCTTCATTCCCAGGCCCTGGGGGCGGCGGTCCAGGCGGTGGCGGAGGCAACGGTCACGGTCACTAAGCAGCATCAGGCAATGCATCGGCAAAGCGGACTGCATAAGTCCGCTTTTGCTATTTAACAATAAAAGACGAAATATTCACGCAAATAAAACGGTAGGAATCGACAAATAAGCGAGGTTACGAAATGTATCGTTTAACAGTGAAAGTAGCGGATCACACGATAGGCTTTAACCTGCAGACTTCGCATTTGCATGAATGGGTGGAGAAGCGGTTCCGCAGGGTCGAATTAGCGCCAGAGACGAAATGCGATTTGGAAATTACGGTCCACGATTTCTACGGTGCGATGTATGACGATGGCCCGACGGTAATCGAAGAGACCGAGGAAGCGATTATTTACACGAGGAACGATTATAAGCTGTGCGCGAAGCATGATTATAGCGTAGCGGTTTTGCATGTTTTTGATCAGTTGGCATTCAAGCATGGCATTATCAATTGGTACAGCGCATGGCTCGTACATCGCCGCAAGGGGCTGCTCATCCATTCCTCCTGCATCGTAGAGCATGGCAAAGCATGGTTGTTCGCCGGGCATTCCGGAGCCGGGAAGTCGACGGTAGCTGAATTGTCTATCCCAAGACCCGTACTGTCGGATGAAGCGACGCTGCTGCTTTTCGAGGAGGATGGTTCGGTCACCGTGCATGACTCGCCGCTGCGAAGCGATCTGGAGGAGCCCTGCGAGGTGCTTGCGAGTCCGCTCGGCGGCATTCATTTTCTGAATCAGTCGGAGCAGGTGTTTCGTGTGGGCATCAGCAAGGTTGATACGCTCGTGCTGCTGATGGATAAAGTGTTTTATTGGAAGCATAGCCGACTGGAGACGGCGAAGCTGATTGCGTTGTGCAAGCAAGTGGCTGAACGCGTGCCGGCATTTCAATTGCATTTTCAAAAAAATGATACCTTCTGGGGGCAAATCTCATGACGAAGCTTCAGCACCAAACCTTAAAGCGCCAAGAAAACATCGAGACAGCGGAGCTCGACGGAGAATGGGTTCTGCTTAATATCGAGACGCATTCCATTACGAAGCTGAACGAGCTCGGCGGCAGCATCTGGACGTTGCTGGAGAAATATCCGACCATTCCAGAGCTGACCGATCAAATCGTAGCGGAATACGGGGTTGACCGAACGATGGTCGAGCAGGACATCCATTTGTTCGTAACGGAGCTCATTGGGGTAGGACTGTTGCAATATGCATGATATCGCTCCGCTCGTGGCGGGCTGGATCGATCAACGCGGTCGAATTGAGCTTCCGTCCTTCGGAATAAGCATGTATCCCTTAATCCAGCAAGGGAATGTAAGTACGTTCGTGAAAGTCTCTTCAGAAGAGCTTCGTATTGGGGATGTATGCTTGTTCATTACCCAGCAGGAATTGATGGTTGCGCATCGCTTGCGGGCGATTGTGACGAAGGATGGCGAGACGCAGTATATTTTCAAAGGCGATACAAGCTATGCTAACGACGACCCCGTGCCTTACAAACGCATTATCGGCCGTTTCGTCCGGGTGAATCGCAATGGCGTGTGGCTGACTCCGGATCATTGGAAGTTTCGGATTTTCAGCTGGCTTGCCATGCATATGCCCAAGTGGCCCGGCTTGATGAATCGGTATATACGAAGCAGGTGGGGGCATGCGTAGCACAAGAAACGCGCGCATTGGGAAGCGGTCGGAGCAGCAAGCGGGCGACCAGTATTTGGCACAGGTGCTGAAGAGCAGCTGGCTGCGCTTGAAGGCTGATTTGAATGAACGGATGCGGTTTGAAAGCTGCGAGGTTGTGTTCACGCAGGATGGCTTATTCGTGATCGGCCAGCAGCGGGCATTGTATCAAATGATTGCGAAGCCGACGATACGCGGCGTGGCGATTAGGGAAGCGGTCGGAGGCGCCGCGCTGGTGTTTCAGACGCAGGAAGGGGAGCGAGAGGTTGCTCGGTTTACGCTCCCCTATATCGAAGCGTTCCGCCAGGCGCTGCCGGCGATACAGGCATGGATCGAAGCCGAGGCGGAGGGCGAAGGCGAGACGGAGACGCGCCATGGCGCGTCCTCAGCTGGGCACGCTCACGGCCAAGCTCAAGACCATGAGGGCAAGTCCGTTTGCGCTAGCTGCGGCAAACGGGCGCTACCCGGCAGGCGAAAGTGCATGCGCTGCAGCAGCAAGTTCGCGATGATGCGGCGCATTATCGCATACTGCCGGCCCTATCGGAAGCCGATGATGTACAGCGGCGCGCTCGTTTTGATCGCGATCACAATCGAGCTCATTCCGGCGTATCTCATCAAACTCATAATTGATGCAGTGACGTCTCCTGATGAAGGGAGCCGCTCTGCAATCATTTGGTTGACGGTAGGTTTGGCGGTCGCGCATGTGCTCAGCACGGGCATTCAAGTGATCAACAACTACTTGGGCGTTCGCATCGGCGGCAAGCTAATGGGCGATATACGAAGGGATATGTTCGATTCGCTGATGAAGCTGTCGATGCGTTTTTTTGATCGGCGGCAAGTGTCGCAGTTCATTGGACGGATTCAAGGGGATACCGAGGAACTGAAAAACTTCCTGACATCCGGCATGATCCAAATCGCGATGCAACTGGTGCTGGCGACGGGCATCCTCGGGCTGCTGTTCGCGTTGAATTGGCAAATCACGCTGATGATTCTGATCCCGCTTCCTGTCGCAGCCGGCATGTTCTTCTGGCTGTGGCCAAAGCTGAATTCCCTCTGGTACTCGCAATGGCAGGCGGTAACCGCCGTTCAAAACGTGATTGGCGAAGCGCTGCAGGGCATTCGAGTGATCAAGGCTTTCGCGCAGGAGCATGCGGAACGCGATCGCTTCGATCGGGCGAATGAGAACCTCGTGGCGCGGATGGTGTCCATGAACAATCTATGGATGAGCGTTTCGCCCGTATTCTCGCTGGTTATCGCCTTGTTCGGCATCATCGTCTGGTATGCGGGCGGCCGAGCTGTGCTGGATGGGCATATGACGGTCGGAACGCTTACCGCTTATACGACTTATATCATTATGTTTCTCGGGCCTGTGCAGGGCTTCGGTTCTTCGCTCGGCACGATAAACCGCGTGCTCGGATCAGGCGAGCGCGTGTTTGAAATTATGGATGCGCCCATCGACGTGCCGGATCGTCCGGATGCTATAGCGATGGAGGAGGTACAGGGCGAAATTCGGCTGGAAAATGTGCAGTTCGGCTATGAGCAGGATCGCCGAGTGCTGCGCGGCATCGATCTGACCATTCGCGCTGGCGAGATGATCGGCCTCGTCGGACCATCCGGCGCAGGCAAGTCGACGCTGATTAACCTCATCTGCCGGTTTTATGATCCGGAGCAAGGACGCATCATGCTGGATGGCTGCGATTTGCGGAATGTGAGGCAGGACAGCTTGCGCAGCCACATTGGCGTCGTGCTGCAGGAGACGTTCCTCTTCGACGGCTCGATTGCCCAAAATATCGCTTACGGAGCAGCCGACGCCACGCCGGAGCAAATTATGGAGGCTGCCCGCGTCGCCAACGCGCATGCGTTCATTACCCGCCTTCCGGAGGGTTATGATACGCAGGTAGGCGAGCGAGGGCATCGCCTGTCCGGCGGCGAGAAGCAGCGGATTGCGATCGCCCGTGCGGTGCTGCGCAATCCGAGGCTGCTCATCCTCGACGAGGCGACTGCCTCCGTCGACACGGAGACGGAGCGCGAGATTCAAGAAGCGCTGGCACGGCTCGTGCAAGGACGGACAACGATCGCGATTGCGCATCGCTTGTCTACGCTTAGAGGGGCCGATCGACTGGTCGTACTCGAGCAGGGCCATATTGCCGAGGTTGGTCCGCATGATGAGCTGTATGCTCGTCGCGGCACCTATTACCGGTTGGTCGAAGCACAGAAGCAATTAACGCATACGGCGCCATCGGAGGTAGGTTAGAATGAGCAAGCTCGTCTATTTGAATCGTTCGAAGCCAGTTGTTCGCATTTTTCGCTCCCAGGCAGGAAGCATATCCATGGAGATCGATCACGAAGTCTATAGTAAAATCTCGATCGTACGTTGTTTTCCTTATACGATTCCAGACAAGCACATTAGCGTCAAATCGGAAAGCGGGGCCGAGTTGTACACGATAGACTGCTTATCGCAGCTATCGGAAGAGAGCCGCCTCGTCGTTGAGGAAGCGCTGCGAGAACGCTATATGATTCCTCGCATAACGCGGATTGCATCGATCAAGAAACGCGGCGCTTACTGGTCGTGGTCAGTGGACACGGATTATGGAGCGACAAGGCTTATGATGATGAACCTGCATGAGACGATTCGCCAGATAACGCCAGCGCGCTGGATCGTGACAGATCAAGATGGCAGGCGCTTCGAGTTTAGCAAGAATGAGTCGTTGGACGCGCATAGCTTGAAGCAGTGGGGCTCTATTAAATTTCAATGAGCGGAAGAAGAGGGTAGCCATCGGCTGCCCTCTTCTTCCGCTTATTCGCCATGCGGCAGAAGGAGAGAGAAGATGGAATTTAACGAATTGCCGGGCAGCGGTCAGGTGTGGCTGCATATGAGACAGCCTTCTTCAACATTCTTATCGATCGTTACGGGAAGATCAGGTGCGGCTGTTAGCCGACGGACGCCGGTATTGCTGACCCAGCTTTCCGTGACAGGCGTTCGATTTATGACCTATTTGCGCTTTCCGGTGGATAGCAGCTATAAAGTGAATCTTCACATTGCTTTTCGAGAGTGGGAGTTTGGGCTGCTTGGCCGAATTACGATGCGGCAGCGAGAGGATAATATGTTTATGTATGCTTGCGCTATCGACCCCGATCCGGCTATTCAACAGGCGCTCGCAGGCGCCATGCTGGACCTTGTTCGATCGGCTGATCCGGATGATCGGGAGCTGCAATCGATATTTTGGCGAATAAGCGGATAAATCACTCATAGGATAGACTATGAGGGCATGTCTAGTGGCTGGCTGCAGCCATGTTTAGGAAAGCTGGCCCTTTGGAACGGGGGAGAGCGGATGTGGCGAAGACGGAGAAGGCAGCCTTGGCTTCGTTTGATCGGGTCGGTGGCTGTCGTTGTATTCGTCGGCTGGCTGACGGTTGGGGGGCTGCGGCTCGTTGCGCCGTCAGGCGGAGGGAAGGAAGCGACGGAGGTCGTGGAGCAGTTTTATGAACGGGAGCAGAGCGGCGATTTCGGCAGCTCATGGGAGCTGTTTCATCCGGTGATGCAGGAGCATTTTACGAAGGACAAATATATCCAGCAGCGCGCCCACATTCTCATGCAGGATTTTCAGGCCAAAACCTTCGAATTTTCCGTAGGAAGCCCGAAGCTGGTTGATGGCTTCCGCCCTACACAAGCTTCAGATCCGCTGCATGACGTTTATAAAGTAACGGTAACGCAAACGTTTCATAGTTTATATGGCCCATTCCAGCTTGTACAGGATTGTTATGCGGCAGAAGTCGACGGCAAGTGGACGCTGCTATGGCAGTGGGAAGCTAAGTAATCGAAGCAAAGGTGATAGAACGACAATAGTCGGGTAAATCTCTTGACAGAAATCGATATTTGTCATAAATTTAACATAAAGGATAGGTAATGTAGCATTTATGCGATTTATGATACATATAGTATATAACAGTTTATCTTAAAAGGAGAGATGCACGGCTATGTTATCAAATGATGATCGTTTCTATTGTGTCTGCTGCGGGCAGCTTTTGGAGAAAAAAGAAGCAGACGTACTGTTCCGTACAGGGTATTTTCGAGTCGTGCATCAATTAGGCTGCTGCTTAGCCTGCGAGCTCAAGCAGAGCCACGCCGCCGACCTTCCCGATCATCAGCCGCTGCGGTCGAGAAGGCTTGAGCAAGGCAGCCTGCCATTCTCTTCAACCGCTTCGCTTGCTGATCGGAGCCACCCGGCTGCATCGGTAATTGAGCCGCTTGGAACTACGCGGTGGGATCATCTCACGAGAGCAGATTCGGCAGCTTCAGTGCCCGTCTTTCATTAAAGGTTCGTCGGCCGCTTGCAGGAAGCGCGCCGGCGGACCTTAAGTTTTATTAAACGGATTTCTTACCCGGTGCATGTTCGTGTATAATATAAAAATTGGAAGACAAAGTGAGGGAGGCAGCCCAATGAGTGCACCGGTTGTCCAATTGTCGAACGTTACGAAACGAATCGGCAATCGGACTATTATTGATCAATTATCGCTTGACCTGCAGCCTGGCGAAGTTTATGGCTTTCTAGGCCCGAACGGTTCCGGCAAGACGACGACCATTCGCATGATGGTAGGCTTGATGAAGCTGTCAGGCGGGGAAGTTTTGATTAAAGGCCATAGTATACAAAGCGACTACGAGAAGGCAATTCGGCAGGTTGGGGCAATCGTCGAAAACCCTGAAATGTATAAGTTTTTGTCCGGCTACAAAAATTTGCTTCACTTCGCACGCATGGTGCCAGGCATTACGCGCCAGCGCATCGACGAGGTTGTAAAGCTGGTCGGGCTCCAAGCGCGGATTCATGACAAGGTGAAAACCTACTCGCTCGGGATGCGCCAGCGCCTTGGCGTTGCGCAGGCTATTATGCACAAGCCGTCGCTGCTCATTCTCGATGAACCGACGAACGGCTTGGACCCTGTCGGCATTCGCGAGCTGCGCGATTATTTGCGCAAGCTTGCCAAGGAAGAGGGCATTACCGTGTTTGTCTCCAGCCACTTGTTGAGCGAGATGGAGCTGATGTGCGATCGCGTTGCAATTATCCAGAACGGCAAGCTGATCGATCAGCGAGTGATTTCGCAGGACGGTCCGGCAGCTGACGCACTATTGACGTATCGCTTCGAGGTCGATCGCCCGGAGGATGCGGCTACGCTGCTGTCCAACCACAGGACGAAGGTGGAGAACGGGAGTGTTGAGCTGGAAGTAGATCGGGAATCGGCAGCGTCTATTAATTCGCAGCTTGTTGCCTCCGGCATTAAGGTATACGGCTTCCGCGTATTGAGCAAATCGCTGGAAGAACAGTTCCTTGAGATCACGGGAGGTGAGACGGTTGGGTAATTTTATGGATTTGGTCCGCAACGAGAACATGAAGATCTATTCGCGTATGCGTACGTGGATCATGCTTGCGATTCTTCTTGTGCTTATGCTGTTGTTCTCGATTATCCTCTCTAACGTAGATCAAGAGATGCTATCGATGTGGGATGCATTGTTCAGCGCATCCGTGCTTGGTTTTATGATCGTGACTATTTTCACCGTCGTCGTGTCTGCTGACAGCGTGGCTGGAGAATTTTCCACGGGTACGATCAAGCTGCTCATGATTCGACCATGGTCGCGTTCGAAAATTTTGTTGTCCAAGTACGTATCGCTCGTTCAATTCGCTTTGTTCTTCATGATTGTACTGTTCGTCTGGCTGTACATATTGGACGGGATCTTCTTCGGCTTCAGCGCGGGCTCTACGAGTGAGGCGCTCACTGGAGCAGTCTCGGGGTCTGTCTGGGGCTATGCATTCAAGTTCTACGGGCTGGAATTTCTCGGACTGCTCTTCACGGTCACCATCTCATTCCTGCTATCGACGGTATTCCGCAGCGGCGGGCTTGCGATTGGTTTGTCCATCTTCATGATGTTTGCCAGCGGCGTCATGTCTGGCATCCTGTCGATCGTTGACCAAGGCTGGGTCGATTATTTATGGTTCATGCAGACGGACCTGCTCCAATACCTGAATACCAATGAGCATGAGCATACGTTAGGCTTCTCGCTCGGCGTATTGGGTATCTACTACATCGTGTTTATTGTCATTACATGGGTTCTGTTCAACAAGCGCGATATCGCGACTTAGAGATTTGAGTTTTGAGGATGACGCAGGGCGGCCCCGAGCATGCAGATTTGCATGCTCGGGGCCGTTTTGTGCGTGAGGGTGGGCGCGAGAGCGAATAGGGCATGAGAATGTGCCCTATCGGGCGCTGCCGCGCCTGCAAGAGCGAATAGGGCATAAGAATGTGCCCTATCGAGCGCTGCCGCGCCTGCGAGAGCGAATAGGGCATGAGAATGTGCCCTATTGAGCGCTGCCGCGCCTGCAAGAGCGAATAGGGCATGAGAATGTGCCCTATTGAGCGCTGCCGCGCCTGCAAGGGTAGCGTCAAGAAGTTTGTGTAAGCTCTAGGTTGGGGTGATTCGCGGCGTATCGTTCCAGATACATTTGTTCAAGCTTCGCCTTCGTATCAACGTCGACAAATCCCCGTATCGCTCTACCGCACCATTTTTCGTTGTAGTCGAGTGCTTGCAAATAAATAATCTTTTCAGCAGCTTCAATATTGGTCAAGCTATTCATTGGCTTAAGCCGTTTTCGAAGCTCTTTGTTCATCCGTTCGATCGGGTTAGAGGTGTAGATGGCCGGCCACGTGAGTACAGGAAACTTGTAAAAAGCTAGTAAGGTGGGGAGCTGTGCTTCCCACGACTTTACTTCTTTCGGGTATTGTTTGCTCCACTTGGCCTTGAAACCATCAAATACAGCTAAAGCGACATCCCCATCCACCGCAGTATAAACGAGCTTTAGATCGTCGAGAAACGCGGTCTTGTCGGATACGCGGATTTTAGAAAACGTGCTACGGACTTTGTGGACGATGCAGTGTTGCACATCGGCCTTTGGATAGATTTCTCTAAAGGCTTCTTCTAGTCCTGGAAGGCCATCGAAGACGCCAAGCAACACGTCTGTTGCTCCGCGATTTTTCAGGTCTTTGAGGACCTCTCTCCAGCCATTTGCGCTCTCATGCCCGCCTACGTAGAAGCCAAGGATTTGGCGGATGCCTTTTTCGTCAATCCCCATAGCCAAATAAACAGCCTCACTGCTAACGGTGTTACGCTTTAGCTTCACATACAAACCATCTAGGTAGATCACCGAGTAACGCTTCTCGAGCGGACGTTGTTGCCACTGTTCAATGTCTTCCATAACGGTTTGCGTAATGTTGCTGATCGTCGTTGGCGAGTACTGGGAACCAAACATACTCTCGATGAATTTTGCGACTTCTCGCGTGCTCATGCCGCCTTTGTACATGTGGATGATGGCCTCTTCTAACCATCCCTCGCGGCGCTGATACGGCTGGAACAGACGGGTTTTGAAGTAACCTTTCCGATCTCTGGGCACTTGCAAGTCATTAATGGTCCCGTAGCGTGTTTGGTAAGTGCGCGTGTAGTTCCCGTTAAGGCTGGTACGAGGGCCTTGATGCTCCGTGCTAATGTAATGTTTAATTTCTTCACGAAGCAGCAGCTCGAGCTTCTCCTGCACCAGTTTAGTTACAGCATTTTCAAGTAGATTGTTGAAAGAATTTTCGGGTATATTAGTCATCGAGTAGGGCTCCTTCTTGGTGCGTGTGGTAACCCCGAGAATACCCTACTTTTTTGCTGCCTGTTAAGGCTCCAAATGTTGGTACACAAACAACTTTACATCATCCCTGCAAGAGCGAATAGGGCATGAGAATGTGCTCTATCGAGGGCTGCCGCGCCAGCGAGAGCGAATAGGGCATAAGAATGTGCCCTATTGAGCGCTGCCGCGCCTGCAAGAGCGAATAGGGCATGAGAGTGTGCCCTATTGAGCGCTGCAGCGCCTGCGAGAGCGAATAGGGCATAAGAATGTGCCCTATTGAGCGCTACCGCGCCTGCGAGAGCGAACAGGGAACATAAATCTTCCCTATGGGGAGCTGCCGCGCCTGCACTTTTTTTGTTATTTACAAATTCCAGCCAATCCATTACCATATATTAGTGACGACTTCTTTGTGATGCTAGATTTCAAATGTGATATATTGACAACGCGCGTAAAGCATACGCCGTCTTCTCCAGCAATTTTGGAGGAGGCGGCTTTTTTATTTTTTAAAAATAGAAATGGGGGAAGAGGATGCAAATACAGCAGGTTGCTGAGAGTTTACCATCCGCGTATTTGGACTGGATTAATGAACATCTGAAAAGCAGAAAAGGGGAGGATTATCGGCGATTGGCTGAAGGGCATGATTATGGTGAGAGACTGTTCGCTACCAAAGTCTGGCTGCCGATTGTGGGGCATTTTGAGCATTTGCACCCTGAATATGCGGTAACTGACTTTCGCGACCAACAGCGGTATGTTGACTTTGCTTATATTAGAGAGCCGTATCGTATTTGCATCGAGATAGATGGCTTTGGACCTCATGCGAAGCGGGCAAGCAGGCGGTCGTTTGCAGATGGTTTGATGCGTCAGAATCAGCTGCTTTTAGACAATTGGTTGGTTTTTAGATTTTCAGTTGATGATTTGGAGGAGCAGCAACGAAGATGTCAGCAAATGCTTATGCACATTTTGGGCAAATGGTACGGTAGTGCAGGAAATGCTACTCTGTTAGAGCAGTTGACGCCGCGGGAGAATCAACTTCTAAACATCATCGTAGAAAAAGGCACAGTAATGACGCCGAAGCAAGTCGCAAATGAAACAGGAATGCATCAAGCATATGTGAGAAGGCTATTGAAGTCGATGGTTGAAAAAGGATATTTACAGCCGGTAGGAGGAGCGCTGGCTACAAGAATTCGATCGTACAAACCTACTTTTGTTTACGAACGAAACAAGGGGTAGTTCATGTTGCATGGGAGCTGCCGCGCCTGCGAGAGCGAATAGGGAACATAAATGTTCCCTATGGGGAGCTGCCGCGCCTGCGAGAGCGAAAAGGGAACAAAAATGTTCCCTATGGGGAGCTGCCGCGCCTGCGAGAGCGAAAAGGGAACATAAATGTTCCCTATGGGGAGCTGCCGCGCCTGCCAGAGCCAAAAGGGAACATAAATCTTCCCTATGGGGAGCTGCCGCGCCCGCGAGAGCGAATAGGGAACAAAAGTGTTCCCTATTCGGCGCAACCGCGCCCGCAAAAAGAGGTCGCCCCCTAGCAAGGGGCGACCTCTTTTACTTCGAGCGCCCGTTCACGGGCATGCTATGTTGACGCTCACGCTATAGCCCTGGGTCAGCCCGCCTGCGCTTGGCGCTTTTCTTTGGCGGATTGCTGGGGCTGATGCGGCTCCGCATCGAGAAGCGAGCGGGAGTGAGGCTGCTCTTGGGAGCGGTCCATCTTGCATGCGCCGGTGAAAATGCCGCCGTCCTGCATGACGAACGACTGCGCATATATGTTGCCGTGAAGCTGGCCGGTCGCTGTGATCGTCAGGCGTCCTTTGGTCGAAACGTCTCCGAATACTTTGCCGGCAATGGTAACGTCACGCGCAATAATGTTCGAACGCGCAATGCCGCACTCTCCGATAATGACATCCCCGCTGCATTCGATGTCCCCGCGGTACTCTCCTTCAATGCGAAGGCCCGCCTCGCATATCATTTTCCCTTCAACATGCGTTCCTTGGCCGATTAACGTATCGGTCAAGTTCAGACGCTTCGTCTCTTTGAACATGGATACCTCCTGCAAAATGGCGTAGCTCGGCGATAGCATTCGGGCAACCGCATTGCTGGCATTCCGTAACGCTGTCGGCCATCGCCCGAGTAACTTCGTTAATCCAAATACCGCATAGGGTTGACGGGTTCGTCATGCTGCATCACTTGAAAATGGAGATGGGCGCCTGTGCTGCGTCCCGTGCTGCGTCCCGTGCTGCCCATCAAGCCGATTTTTTCCCCGCGTACCACCTCATCGCCGGGGGATGCCTCTATTCGCGATAAATGCATATATACCGTTTTTAAGCCGTTGTGATGGTTAATGACGACGAATCGTCCGCGGCTTCCGTCTTGTCCGGTGTCCTCGACCGTTCCATCAGCCGCGCTGAAGACAGGGTCGCCGACGCTGCCGCCAATATCGACCCCTGCATGAAAGGTGGATTTGCCCGTGAACGGGTCAACCCTATAGCCGAAGCCGGAGGTGAAGGTAGCGGATGCTTTGGTCGGCCAGCCCGTAGGTAGGGCATCCAGCTCCGCTTGCCTTGCTTGCGCTTGCTTGACCGATTGCTCCATGGTCGACTCCATGGCATCCACAAGGGAGCTGATCTGGCGAAAATCAAGCCCGGACTGCTCCGCCTTGGCAATCAAATTTCGTGCTTCCTGTGTATCGGGCGTGGCGGAAGAGGACGTCTCCGTAAGCCGCCCGTACTGCTCGATGAAGGTTTTCAGCTTATTCTCCAGCTCTCGCAGATCATTAATCTTGCCCTTCAGCTCCTCGGTTTGGCGATTCAGCCTGCCGATTTCCTCTTGGAGCGTGCCAATGGAATCGTCTTTGCCGTGTACCGTTTGCGAGAATGAAGTTGATTGCTGCGACATCTCGTCGTGAAGCGAATCAATCTTGAAGGCGGATCGAATCTGGATCGCCGCAATACATCCGGATAAGGCAAGGACGGCGGCAGCTGGAGCGGCGACGACAGACCGTTTGGATACCTTGAACTGTTTAACCGATTGTTCGGCGCCGCGCATCAGTACGAAGGACCATTTCGGCTTTGGCGACCGTTTCACTAAGCTGTGCTCCTTTCTGCCGGCAAATGCGTATTCGAACGTTCTAAATCTATTTATTCGGGCTGTCTACAATTCATGTCTCCAAAATACAACCCACCTGCTCGCGAAAATATGACATCGCCTTCCTTTTCCTGCTACTGCACAGTCTTAGAACGGCTTACAAAATCATAAATCGGGCGCAGCGGCTGCGCTTTCGCCGCTTGCAGCAGGTCGCCGCGGCTAGATAGCCGCTCCTCGATCGTCAACAGATTAAAATCCGCAATCCGGGCGCCGCCCTTTATCTCCTCCCACGTCAACGGCGTCGATACCGTTGCGCCCATTCGCGCTCGTGGGGTGTAAGGCGCAGCGATCGTTTTACCTGCATAATGCTGCAAGTAATCGATATAAATGCGGTCTCCGCGGTTGGCCTTCAGCCGCTCAATTGTGAACAGCTCCGGATGCACCTGCGTCAAGTATGTCCCTACAAAAAGGCCGATGGCCCGCAGCTCATCAAACGATACATCGCCAGCAGATGGCACGATCAGCTGCACGCCTGTTGCGCCGGACGTTTTGGGAACCGATTGGACGCCGATGCTCTGCAGCAAGTCGCCGACAAGGACGGCTGCCTCCATAATGCGCGGCTCTTCCTCCAATGAAGGATCGAGATCAATTACCCATTCGCTTGGATAATCCGGCTGGCCAATGCGGTCGAACGAAGCGTGGAACTCCAGGCAAGCGAGGTTCCCGAGCCACAGCAGCGTAGGGAGCGAATCCAGCCTCACATACCGAATATCGCCTTGCTCCGCAGTGCGGACATAAGCGGGCGTAGGCTCAGGACAGTTTTTCTGATAAAAGGACTGCCCATGCACGCCATCCGGCCAACGGATCGTCGTCAAATAGCGCTCGCGGCAATGGGGAAGCAAATAAGGGGAGAGCGCGATGAGCTTCTCCAGATACATCAGCTTCGTAATGCCAAGCTCCGGCCACAATAGCTTGGTCGGGTTGCTTATGACGACTTGCTCGCCGTCTACTGTAAGGGTTCCTTTGCGACTCGCGCACATGGTCGTTTCAGCTCCTTATATACGATTGCAATTCAATATGCTCAGTATCGGCTAGCGTTCGAACGGGCAAACCTAGCGATGTGCGAGCGAACCCGGCAGGTATAGATCGATCCCGGGCGGCAAAGCTGAGTGCTAGTAGATACTAGAGCTCGGAACATAGGGAAGGGAGGGCGCTTATGGCCCACAAGCAAAAGCACAGCTGGTCGATCGACCATCCGATAGAACCGTTCGAGCCAATAGCCGCGGAACAATTGCCCAGTGGAGACGACTGGCTATATCAAATCAAGTGGGACGGCGTCCGGATGCTCGTCTACGCGGATCAGGACGGTTGCGAGCTGTTTAACCGCCGAGGCAACAAGCGGACGCCATTATACCCGGAGTTGACGGCTTGGAGCAGCTACTGTACCGCCCAATCGGTGCTGCTCGACGGAGAAGTCATTGCGCTCGGTCCAGACGGTAAGCCTTCGTTCCACGAGGTCATGCGGCGCGACGGCATTCGCCGATCCGATCGATTGACGGCCGCCATACAAGAGGTGCCGATTACTTATATGGTGTTCGATTTGCTTTATTGCGATGGCGAATGGTGGACGGACAAGCCGTTTATCGATCGACAAGCGAAACTTCAGTCAATCATTAAACCTAACCGAGCAGTCCAGTTGGTGCCGACCGCTGCCGAAGGAAGCCTGCTGCTGCAGGTTACCGGGAGCCAAGGCTTGGAGGGCATCGTTGCCAAGAGGGGAAGCAGCACCTATGCTATTGGCGGCAAAGACAATCGCTGGCTCAAAATCAAGCATTGGGGCGACGTCGTCGCCGTCATCGGCGGGTATACGACGAATGAGGACGGGATCGTGAATGCGCTGCTTGCCGGACTTTATGATGCGAGCGGACGGCTGCATTTTATCGGCAAAGTCGGCTCAGGCCGCTTGAAGCGGACGGAGTGGGCGGCGCTTTCGGAAGTTTTTGCGCCTGCGCGCCGAGACAGCAGCCCTTTCGCCCAGCGTCACCGCGACATGGCAGGCGCGACATGGGTGGAGCCTTTGCTCACCATGCGTCTCCAATTTGCAGAGTGGCGATGGCAGGAAGGACGTCAGCTAAGGCAGCCGACGCTGCAAGCGTTCGTGGATGTGCCGCCGGGCAGTTGCCTGCTGCCGCAGCCTTAGCGGCTTTCGCCTGACTTCTTTCTTTCATCTCAAGCGCCGATATGGTAGTATTGCCCGCAAGAGGCAAGAGAAGCGTAAGGATGCTTAAGATAAAGGGGTTAGGTAGCGGCGATGAGAACGACGATATTGATCGCGGACGACGACTCGAACATTCGGGAGCTTCTGCGATTTATTTTGCAGCGGGAAGGGTTTCGGGCGCTGGAAGCAGCCGATGGAGAAGAAGCTTCGCGCGTGATGCGGCAAGAGGATGTAGCGCTGGCCATTGTCGACGTGATGATGCCGGAGAAGGATGGGTTGATGCTCTGCGAGGAAATTCGGCGCGATTATGATATTCCGGTTATGCTGCTGACGGCGCGGGGAGAGCTGGATGATAAAGCGCGCGGGTTCCGCTCCGGCACTGACGATTATATGGTGAAGCCGTTCGAGCCGGACGAGCTGCTGTATAGAGTGCGCGCGCTTCTGCGGCGATATCGGATCGTCTCCTCCGAGAAGCTTCAGCTCGGCGGCACGACGGTCGACCGACATAGCTACGAGGTTAATGTGCATGGCGAGAACGTCCCGCTTCCGCTGAAGGAATTCGAGCTGCTGGCGCAGCTGGCGAGCCAGCCTGGGCGCATTTTTACGAGGGAGCAGCTGCTGCGGCCGATTTGGGGAGCGGATTACGAGGGGGACGACCGGACGATTGATGTGCATATTAAAAGGCTCCGCGAACGCTTCGCCCCCTTCGGCTTATCGGCTGGCTTCGCGATTACAACCGTTCGGGGACTAGGCTACAAGCTGGAGGCGACCGCAGAATGAGGACGCTTTATGTTCGAATTGTCATTATTTTCATAGCAATAACGCTAGTTAGCGGGCTCTTGTCCATCCTTGGCCTGAATGTGCTTTATTGGGTCAAGCTGAGGGCGAGCAGCGAGGCGAGCATGATGAAAAGCGCGCTCGAAATTCGGCAGCTCTACGAGGAAACAGAAGATTTATCGCAGGCGGAATATTTGGAACGCATGGCCCGGACGGGCTTCCAAATCTATGCCGTGAACGAAGAGATGGAGCGCGTCTCGTATGGCTCGCCTTTTCGGCATATACGGCTGGAAGAGGACATGATGCGGGCGGTTCTAAACGGAGCTACCTATGACAGCCATGAGGCTGGAGGCCGCTTGCAGCCCGTAACCCGTTTGTTCGAAAATAGCGTTCGGAATACCGTAGGCCTTCACGTCGAGAAGGACGGGCATGACTACGCCTGGTTCATTCGTCCGGATTTGGAACGCCAAATCGGCGACATTCGCATATTGGTTGCATGGCTGCTGGGCGGCATGTTCGTGCTCAGTCTGCTGTTGATCCCGCTTGCGTCTCGTTACGTCGTACGGCCCGTCGTGAAGCTAACGGCTGCGACACGCCGTCTGGCCGGCGGCAGCTACGATATACAGCTGGACGTCTCAAGGAAGGATGAGCTGGGGCAGCTGGCACGGGATTTCGAAAATATGGCGGCTTCTCTTCGCCAGCTCGATGCGATGCGTCAGCAGTTTGTCGGCAATGTCTCGCATGAAATCCAATCGCCCTTGACGACGATTCAAGGCTTCGCGCAAGCGCTGCAGGAGGGGGAGACGCCTGAGGCGGACAAGAGGCGTTATATTCAGCTCATAGGGGAAGAGAGCCGCCGCCTGTCCTCGCTAAGCCATCAGCTGCTTACGCTCGCGTCGCTCGATAATGAAGGCCAGCAGTTGAAGACCGCGCCCTATCGGCTGGACGAGCAGCTGCGCCAAGTGCTCATCATGAACGAGCGGCAATGGTCCGCCAAATCGCTTGAGCTGGATTTACAGCTAAGCGAGGTTATCATCGACGGCAATGAAGGCTTGCTGCATCAGGTATGGCTGAATCTCATCACGAATGCGATCAAGTTTTCCCGTGCGGGAGGCAGGCTTGCAGTACGGCTGCATGAGGCGAGCGGCGAGTCTGTTGTCACTATAGAGGATCAAGGCGCGGGTATATCACCCGAAGCGCTGCCGCATATTTTTGACCGCTTCTACAAAGCGGATGCTGCGAGAAGCAGAGCGGAGCGGGTAGGCGGGAGCGGGCTTGGGCTATCGATCGTTCACAAAATCGTATTGCTGCACGACGGGACCGTGTTCGCTGAGAGCGAGGAAGGCAAGTGGACGCGATTGACGGTGCGATTGCCTGTTGGATTGGAGAAAAGAAATGCTTAGGCGAATGGGAGGATGAAATGGGGACGAATTTTACGGCTTTTATCGGACATCAGTTAAAAAGTGATGACATTGAACGATTGTGCCAAACTCTAAATTCAAAATCTTTGAAGCATATTGACGAGTTTGTTGATCATTTACTTCCACACAATCCAAAGGACGTGGGCATACCGTGGGCAGTCTTTGATGGGATTGGCGGTACGGTGGAGATCAACGGTCCGTGCGGATTTGATCTCACTTTCTCGGAGAAGGTTTGTTATTTTCATCATTATATTAGATGGAGTACTTTTCTCCATAATGAGTAGCTTCAGCTTTATTTGAGGCAGGTTTCTTTCGATTTAGCCCGTTATTTCTCATCAGCCTATGCCATTTATGTGCCGGATAATGGTTTTAGAGAAGCAGACATTATAGATTTTATTTGGGAAGATGAAAATAAAGATATCGAAATTATAAAAAATTGGCTTCTTACACGCTGCGGAGCGCCTAAAGGGAAAATTTCTGATATCGCTACAGAGTACGAAGATTATTGGGAGTATGACGGATATTTCATAGATTATTTTGGTGATTTCAATAAATAGAATAAAACGCTCTGCTTCTAGGAGAAAATGCCCGCTGGCCAGCTCGGTCAGCGGTTTTGTTTTGTAATCCAAAGTTCATCATCCGTTCATATTGCGATCCTACCATGAGGGAAGCAAGAGGAATGGAGGTTGATGATGGATGATTCGAGCAAAATGGAAGGCTCGTTATCTCTCGTTATTCGGAAGTCGAAAGAAAGCGCTGGGCATCATTATCGCGTGGCTCCTCATCACGATTATACTTGGGGCAGTTGCTCCTTCGGCTAAGACGCTCGCAGTAAACGGAGGAGAAGGGCATGTACGGAATGCGGTGCCTTCCGCCGAAGCGCAAGAGCAATTGGCAAAGCACTTTCCTTCAGGCGATGGATTGACGGCGCTGCTCGTATTTTATCGGGAACAGCCGTTAGGGCCGCAGGATGAAGCTGCTGTGCTGGAGGTTAGCCAATGGCTTGAGTCGAAGGACGCGCCAGCAGCGGTTTCGGGCGTCGCCCCTTACAGCAAGCTATCGGAAGCGGAGCGTCATCGGCAGGTCAGCAAGGATGGAACGACCGCGCTGTTGAGCCTCTCTCTTTCGCCAAATATGGATTCGGATGCGATTGACGAAACGCTGAAGCTCGTACGCAACAAAGTGGAAGCGATTATTGCGGCAGCGCCGTCTCAATCCGGGGAGCTGCAGTTCGCGATTACAGGGCCTGCTGGCATTGCGGCAGACACAATCGAATTGTTTCGCAACGCGGATTTTGTTCTCATGCTGGCGACAGTTGCCATCCTGCTTGTGCTGCTGCTCGTCATTTATCGTTCGCCTCTGCTCGCCGTGCTGCCATTGCTGATTGCCGGTGTTGCTTATGCCATAACCGATCGCCTCATTGGCCTTGGCGCCGAGTGGGGATGGTTCACCGTCGAGAAGCAAGCGTTATCGATTATGATGATTCTGTTGTTCGCCGTCGTAACCGATTATTGCTTATTCGTGTACGGTCGATTCCGTGAGGCTGTGAGCGAAGGGCTTGCGGGTAATCAAGGCAGTGAGGGAAGCAAAGAGGCAGAGAAGCTGACGCGTTATGCTGCAATGTCGCGCACGATGCGCAGCGTTGCAGAACCGATTATGTTCAGCGGCGGCACGGTGTTGGTTGCGATGCTGGCATTGCTGGCTGCGGTATTCAAGCCTTATCACTCGTTCGCGGCGGTGTTCGCTGTGACGGTTATCGTCATGCTGCTCGCAGGGTTGACGCTGGTGCCAGCGGTGTTTGCATTGACGGGAGGACGGCTGCTGAAGCGCAGCAAAGTCGGCCGCAAGGCTATGGCTAAGCCTGAAACCTATGCGACATATGATGAATATGCCAAAGATGATTCTTACTCGGCAAAACGGCCGCCTATTTGGCTTCGAATCGCTAACTTCGTAGTACGCCGTCCGGCGCTTACGGCGATTCCGCTGCTGCTGGTATTGGTTGCGGGGACGATCGGAACGTCCGGTATAAGGTATTCGTTTAATTTGCTGCAATCCTTCCCATCGGATACCTCTTCGAGAATTGGCTACGAACAGCTGGAGCGGAGTTACCCGCCGGGCAGACTGGCTCCCGTACAGGCGGTTCTAGCAGCGAAGGAACCGATGGCTCAAGATGCTGGGGATGGAAAGGCAATCAAGCGCTTAAGCGAATTGCTGTCGGAGCAGAGCGGGTTAGCCGCCGCTAACAAGCTGGAGCCTGGCAAGCCTGCCGGGGAATACGGCGGTTTTGAAATGGCAAGCGACAAGCTGGCCTTGCGTCAGCAGCTGCTTATGGAAGGCAGCCCTTACGCGCAGGAATCGCTTGATACGTTAGAACGGCTACGGGCGGACGGTCCGAAGCTGATCGCGGAGAGCGGGCTGGATCCGGAGTGGTATTCGTTATATTTTGCCGGACAAACTTCGCTTCAAACCGATGTAAGAGCAATGAATGAACAGGATACACGGGTGCTGATTGCGTTAATTACCGCATTGCTCGCAGTTATGCTTGCTTGGCAAGCGCGTTCAGCTCGGTTAGCGCTGCTCATGCTGGGCACGATTCTGCTGTCTTACGCGGGTACCTTGGGATTAACGTGGCTTGTGCTTCATTTCGGCTTTGGCTTCGAGGCTATTAGCTATCGGATTCCGGTATATGCATTTGTATTTCTCGTCGCGCTCGGCGTCGATTACAATATCATGCTCGTGTCTCGTATCCGAGAAGAAGCAAGGAAGCTGCCGTGGGTTGAATCCATACGAAGAGGCGTCGCGCAAACAGGAGGCGTAATCTCGTCGGCAGGGCTTTTGCTGGCAGCCACGTTCGGTGTGCTCGCGACTCAGCCACTTCAGGAATTGTATTTGTTCGGAATAATTATGGCAGCTGGCGTTCTTATGGATACGTTCCTCGTACGAGGCATGCTGCTCCCTGCTTTGCTGCTGTTGTTCGGCGGCAAAAATCGGATCAGGAGTGTGGATAAAAGTATAACCACTGCGAATTTCTCCAAATGATAGGGATAGCAAAAAAGGCACAGGCGATGCAGCTTATTGCTGCAAGTCTGTGTCTTTTTGAGGTTATTCATGGCGATACCGCCGACTGGGGGTGAATAGGGAACATAGATATGCCCTATTGGGGCGCTCCCGCCGACTGGAGGCGAATAGGGAACAAAAATATGCCCTAATGGGGCGCTCCCGCCGACTGGGGGCGAATAGGGAACAAAAATATGCCCTAATGGGGCGCTCCCGCCGACTGGAGGCGAATAGGGAACATAAATATGCCCTGTTGGGGCGCTCCCGCCGACTGGGGGCGAATAGGGAACATAAATATGCCCTATGGGCGCGATACCGCCGACTGGAGGCGAATAGGGAACAAAAAGATGCCCTATTGGGGCGCTCCCGTCGACTGGGGGTGAATAGGGAACATAAATATGCCCTAATGGGGCGCTCCCGCCGGTTGGGGGCGAATATGGAACATAAATATGCCCTCTTGGGGCGCTCCCGCAGCCCAGAGGAGAATAGGGCAGATTTCTCTGCCCTACTGCGTGCAACCGCAGCCGCGCTACTGCGCGGCCTTCTTCGCCGCGCGCGGCTTGCGCGGCGGCTTCGCGCCCGGCGCCGCCGTGCCGTCGCCCGCGGCTGCCAATGCAGGCGCCGCCGCCGGCGTCGCTTCGGCAGCCGCCGCATCGCCCGCGGCAGCGGCTTTGCCCGCGCGCGACTTGCGCTTCGCGGCAGGCGCCTTCGCAGCGCCGGCTGCGGCTGCGCTGTCGTCGCCGCTGGCCGTCGGGATCGGCCCGACGGCCACGGCAGGCGGCGCTGCCGAAGCGCCGCCGCTGCGCGCAGCCTCGAGGCTCGCTTGCAGCGCCGCCATCAGGTCGAGCACGCTCGACGGCTCTGCCTGCGGCGCGACGCGCACGTCCTCGCCCGCGATTTTGTGCTGGATCATATCCATCAGCTGCGTCCGGTAATCATCCGTATACTTGTCCGGCTCGAACGGTGTAGACAGCTGGTCGATCAGCATGCACGCCATCGCCAGCTCCTTCTCATTTACCGGCTTGGCCTCGCCAAGGCCGGGCACCTGCTGGGGCGAGCGAACCTCGTCCGGGTAAAAGATCGTCTCCATCGCGAGACAATCGCCCATGACGCGAATCGCGGCGAGCGAGCTTTTTTGCCGAATCGATACTTTCGCAATGCCGATTTTGCCCGATTGCTTCATGGCTTCCATAAGAAGCTGATAGGCGCTTCCGCCAGCCTGGTCAGGCGATAGGAAGTACGTCTTCTGGAAGTAGATCGGATCGATGTCCGACAGCGCGACAAAATCGATAATCGTAATCGTCTTTGATTTCTCGCCGCTCAGCTGCTCAAGCTCTTCTTTCTCGAACAGGACGAACCGTCCTTTTTCATATTCATAGCCTTTCATAATATCGTCCCATTCGACCTCGGTCTCGCAGCTAGGGCAGGATCGAACGTAGGAGATCGGGCTGCCGCAAGGGCGATGAATCATGCGCAGGGAGATATCCTTATCCTCCGTTGCTGAAAACATTTTGACGGGAACATGCACAAGTCCGAAGCTGATGGCGCCTTTCCATACCGTATGCATTGAATCGCACCTCCATCGTTTTTATTACCATCGTTCCCGCAACGCATGAGATTCAACCGCGGAGGGCATATTTTTCGAAGAGGAACAAGGCGACAGTTGCGCGCAGCTTTATCGTGTTCCGCTAGACATTCACATTCTTAGGAGGTTCATCTGCGATATGGCTAACGAAAACGTAACGAATACAGGGGAAGCGGGCGGCCCAGACGCACAAACGGATTCCCGGCATGATGGTCGGGACAGCTATGAGATGGATATCGATCGGATGGTAAACGAGGGGCTCGGAGGCGGTCAAGTGACGGTGCATAATGGCCTGATCGACGCGTCGACCACGGATTATATGGATAATTATTTGGCGCAGTTAAACGATGAGGAAGCCAAGGAGGGATAACGAAATGGACATTCAGCGGGCGAAACAAATTTACGAGTCAAGCGCAACGATCGGCGTTCATCTGGAGGGGGAGCCTGTCTGGATCGAGAGCGTCGACGAAGCCAACGGCATGGCGACCGTTCAAGTTGGCGGGACGCCGCAGAACACGCACACGGTGTCGGTTGATCGTCTTGTCGAGGACAAAGGCTAGTCAGCAGCTAACGCTCCAAAATAAGACAGCGCCGTCGTCCGTGCCTTTTCGGCACCACGTACGGCGCTGTTCTGCCTTGCGATTCGTCACGACTTGCGTGTGCGGCTTGCGCACCCATTGATTGCGTCCTGCCCCTGTCATTATCGCCTCGGCTCGTTCCTTGGCTGTTCGGTTGGCTGCGCTTGCTGCGCGGCTTTTTTGGCGTTTGCCCATCGAGATGATCCCTCCGAAAAATAATCGAATTCCTGCTGTTGACCAGGTACGTTCAGCATAAAAGAATTGCCGCCGGGATGCAATAGAGGCTTGCTGGCTGTTTGAAATGGATGAATTTAGGGAAACATACGCAACGCTGGCCGCTGCAAGCGAGTGCAGATGGAAATTGCGCGTACACTTTTCAGACATTTTGCGATAATTGAAGATTGGATTCGATAACGATAGGATAACGCGAGATCGGATGAATTTTAGTCAATAAAACAAGCGAATTTGAACAAAAACGATGGAATTTGGTTCAAATTGAGCCGTTTTTCATGTATACTATAAATAGTAAAGCGAAACAACGAGAAAGCGGGGGACAACTATGGTACAAATCCAGCACAGTAAGTTGACGAAGATTGAGCTTGCGCGGCGGATCGTCTTTCTGACCATTGGCGCAATTTTGATGGCAGTCGGACTCGAAATTTTTCTAGTTCCGAACAATATTATTGATGGCGGCATCACGGGTATATCTATCATTAGTTCTCATCTGTCGGGCGTTCCCATCGGTGTATTCCTCTTCTTGCTGAACTTGCCGTTCCTGTTTATCGGCTACAAGCAAATTGGCAAGACGTTTGCATTATCTACGTTATATGGCGTTATTGTCATGTCGATCGGCACCTTCCTGCTTCATCCGGTACCGGCGTTTACCGACGATACCTTCCTGGCTGCGATATTCGGCGGCGTCATTCTCGGCATTGGCGTCGGCATCGTCATCCGGTCCGGCGGTTCATTGGACGGTACGGAAATCGTAGCGATTCTCGTGAACAAGAAAATTCCGTTCTCTGTCGGCGAAATTGTAATGTTCTTCAACTTCTTCATCCTAGGAAGTGCAGGCTTCGTATTCGGTTGGGACCGCGCGATGTACTCGCTCGTTGCGTATTATTTGGCCTTCAAGATGATTGACATCACAATTGAAGGCTTTGACGAATCCAAGTCGGTATGGATCATCAGCGATAATTCGGAAATTATCGGTGATGCCATTATGAGCCGCCTCGGTCGCGGCGTTACGTATTTGCACGGCGAAGGGGCCTTCTCGGGCGGCAGCAAAAAAGTGATCTTTTGCGTTGTTACGCGCCTGGAGGAAGCGAAGCTGAAGTCGATCGTGCAAGAGATTGACGATTCTGCTTTCCTGGCGGTCGGCAATATTCACGACGTGAAGGGCGGACGCTTCAAGAAGAAAGATATTCACTAAGCGGGCTGCGCAATGCAGCAAGGCCGCGATTGGGGGCATGAAGCCTTACGGTCGCGGCTTTTTGCATGCGCTGGACATGCTTTCCTTTTGTTGCGGGAGCTGACACAGCCCGATATAATAAGGGCAACGCAGAGAATCGGCGAATGAATATCGTTGGTGGGACTGTAAGACGAAAGAGCGGCTTGGAGGCGGAAGTGGTGGACGAGTTCGCGAGCATCGGCCATTGGACGGCGGGGCGCCAAGAGGCGGACTGGCAGCGAAAGCAGGGGGTCGTCATCGGCATTGGAGACGATGCCGCAGTCGTGGAAGCGCCGGCCGGGTCGACGGATAGCTGGCAATGGGTATTGGCGGTCGATACGATGGTGGAGACCGTGCATTTTAACGATGGGACGATGACAGAATCGGACATCGGATACAAAGCATTAGCCGCGAACGTGAGCGATATCGCAGCGATGGGCGGCATTCCGCGGCACGCGCTCGTATCGGTGAGCGTGCCGCCAGCTTGGACGCCGGAGCGCATGCGCCGGCTGTACGACGGGATCTATGCGTGCGCCGAGCGGTACGGCGTCGCGATCATTGGCGGCGATACGACGTCGTCGCCGCAGCATTTGGTCGTCGCCGTCACCGTCGTTGGGACGGTGGAGGCGGGACGCGCGCTTCGGCGCTCCGGGGCGAAGCCCGGCGACGCCGTGTTTTTGACCGGCCCCGTCGGCATGTCCGGGGCCGGGCTGCATGCGCTGCTCGCCGCGGATTGCGGCGGGGGCGCAGGGGTTGGCGCCGCGGCGCAGCCGGCTAGCGCGGACGCTGCCGCAGCAGCGGGGCACGGCTTTGCCGTGCCTGCTTGCGCGGCGGACGACGCGCAAGCGTCTGGCGCGAGCGCGCCCAGCCGCGCGGAGCAAGCAGCCTCGGGCGTGCCCGAGGCGCTCGTGCGCGCGCACCGGCGGCCCGCGCCATCGGTGCGGGCCGGGCGCCTGCTGCTATCGCGCGGCACCTGCACGTCGCTGAACGATGTCAGCGACGGGCTGGCCAGCGAAGCGTGGGAAATCGCGCAAGCTTCGAGCGTTCGGCTCGTGCTGCGGGACCGCGCGCTGCCTCGCAGCGGCGCGCTTGTTAGCTATGCGAGTCAAGTCCAGGGGGATGCGCTGGAATGGATGCTGTTTGGCGGCGAAGATTACGTGCTGCTCGGAACGATTGATGCTGCCGATGCGGAAGCGGCCAAAGCCGAATTTGCCAAGGAGGGCCTGCCTTTTTACCTCATTGGCGAGGTAGAAGCGGGAGACCCGGAGGTCATGCTGGTGACGGCTGGCAATGGCGGCGGCTCCTCATCGGAGCGCAGGCGGCCGATCCCGAAGCGGGGATTTAACCATTTTGCGTGAAGCGGGACAGCGCATCGATCACGAGCAGAAGGAGAACGGTGAACGAATGGACAAGCAGGTAAAGACGATCTTCGAATGGGAGGGCGAGTCGGAAGCCGACACGATCGAGCTGGCGCAGCGGATCGCCCAGTGGGCGGAGCCGGGTACGGTTCTGGCGCTTGATGGCGATTTGGGAGCGGGCAAAACCCGGTTTTCCCAAGCTTTTGCTGCGGCGCTGGGCGTGGCAGGCATCGTGAACAGTCCGACCTTTACGATTATCAAAGAATACGAGGGGCGCTCGATGCCCTTTTATCATATGGATGTGTACCGATTGTCGGTTGATGAAGCGGACGATCTGGGCTTGGATGACTATTTTTTTGGCGAAGGCGTTACGATTGTGGAATGGGCAAGCCTTATTGAGGAATTGCTCCCGCCCGATCGGCTCCATCTTCGCATCGCGAACCTGGGGGATCAGCGACGGCAATATGAGCTAAAAGCGATTGGGGCGCGCGAATCGGCATTCGTGCAGGAGTGGTCCCTATGGTTGGAGCAACAGCAAGGAGGAAAGCGGGCATGAGCGGAGCAATAGAGCAAACAAACGCGGAGAAACGGCCGGTCGTCCTCGCGTTGGACACGTCGACGGCGACGATGGCGATGGCGATCGTGCAAGGCACCGAGGTGCTGGGCGAAGCGCATTCGCTCGCGGAACGCAACCATTCCGTCGAGGTCGTCTCCAAGCTGAAAGGTTTGTTGGCTTCCCGCGGATTAACGCAGCAGGAGCTTGGCGGCATTGCAGTAGGCAAGGGCCCAGGCTCCTATACCGGCATGCGGATCGGGGTAACGGTTGCGAAGACGCTGGCATGGGCATGGCAATTGCCTCTTGTAGGCGTTTCCAGCTTGGAGGCATTAGCCTTCGGCCAGATGAACGGAAAATGTTCGGCGGCTATCGGCGCGGACGAGGCATCAGTCGATGAGCAGTGGTTCGTTCCGATCATGGACGCGCGCCGCGGGCAGGTGTATACGGCGGCGTTCGTCAGCAACGGCAAAGCGGATTGGCAGCGCATGGCGGATGACGGCATTCGTCTGATGAATAGCTGGGCGGATCGGCTGCATACGTTGGCAGCCGAGCATCGCAGCGGGGCGCAATCATCGCAGGCTGGCAGCCTGTCGATTACAATTGGCGGCGATGTGCAGGTGCACGAAGCCGAGCTGATTCGACTGCGCGAGCTGTGTGCGGGCATCGGCGTGCAGGTCGACTATGCGCAGGCGCTGATGGAAGGGCGAAGCGTCGCGCTTCTTGGCGCTGCCCGCATTGCCAGAGGCGAGCAGGAAGACGTGCACGCATTCGTGCCGAACTATACGCAGCTGACCGAGGCTGAGGTTAAGCTGCGCGAGAAGCAGCAAGCGGAGCGTGAGAGCCAATGAGTGACGCAATCGAGCATTCGAACATATCCTTCCGTAAAATGCGCCTGGCGGACATCCCGTTCATCGTATCGATCGAGCAGGAAGCATTCACGACGCCGTGGACGGCGGAAGCGTTCACGAATGAGCTGACCAACAACCATTTTGCTCGTTACATGGTTATGGAGGACGCTACAGGCATTATTGGCTATGGCGGCATGTGGACCATTATCGACGAGGCGCATATCACGAACATTGCCGTGCGTCATGACCGCCGAGGCATGGGACTTGGCGAGCTGCTCTTGCGCCGGCAGATGGCCGACGCGGAGGAGGCCGGCATGCTGCGGATGACGCTGGAGGTACGCGTCACGAACGAGCGCGCGCAGCGCCTGTACGGGCGGCTTGGCTTTGAACCTGCAGGCTTGCGGCCGGGCTATTATTCGGATAACAACGAGGATGCGCTCATTATGTGGGTCGAGTTGAGCGCGCCTTGGACGGGAGTACAGCAATGACGAACAAGTATGAGCAACAGACAGCTACAGATGCAAGTGCAAATGCCAGCGCAGAGGCGCTCAATGAAAAAAGCCTCCTGCTTGCGATCGAGACAAGCTGTGACGAAACGTCAGTCGCGGTTGTTCGCGATGGGCGGCATATATTGTCGAACGTTATTTCCAGCCAGATCGACACGCATCGCCAGTTCGGCGGCGTCGTGCCTGAAATTGCATCCAGACAGCATGTTGAGACGATTACGCTCATGATGGAGCAGGCGCTGGAGCAAGCTGGCGTTAAGCCCGCCGAGCTGTCTGCTATTGCAGTTACGCAAGGACCCGGTCTCGTAGGTGCGCTGCTTGTGGGCGGCGTGGCGGCCAAAACCTATGCGATGGCGCTGGATATCCCGCTAATCGGAACGCATCATATCGCCGGACATATTTATGCGAATGCGCTGGTTCACGATATCGTTTACCCTTGCATGGCGCTGGTCGTATCCGGCGGGCATACCGAGCTGGTGCTGCTGGAGCGCGAAGGCTCCTTCCGCATCATCGGCCGTACGCGGGATGACGCAGTCGGAGAGGCTTATGACAAAGTGGCGCGGGCGCTGGAATTCCCTTATCCAGGCGGACCGCATATCGATAAGCTCGCCGTGAGCGCAGACGACGTCATTGAGCTGCCGCGCGCTTGGCTGGAGCCTGATTCGTATGATTTTAGCTTAAGCGGCTTAAAATCTGCGGTTCTTGCTGCGATTAATCAGGCGCGGATGAAAGGCGAAACGCTCCGAACAGCTGCGCTTGCACGCGGTTTCCAAGAGTCGGTCATCGATGTGCTGATCGGCAAATCGATGCGTGCCGTTCGCGAATTCGGCGCGCGCCAGCTGCTGCTCTGCGGCGGTGTTGCGGCGAATCGCGGGCTTCGCACGGCGCTTGCAGCCAGCTGCGAGGCGGCTCAAATTCCGCTGCTCGTACCTCCCTTCGAGCTGTGCACGGACAATGGCGCAATGATCGGCGCAGCCGCGCATTTGAAGTGGAAAACCGGCGAATTTACATCGCTCGATATGAAAGCTGATCCGCAGCTGTCGCTCGAAGCGTGGTCAGTGGGAAGTCCAACTGCTTAAAAAATAGGGTGTTGACATTGGAATGTGCGTGTGCATATAATAGCTTCAACAGATCGCATATTGAATAATTCCAAACGCGACGAACAGGAATAGTAAGAGCAACCGGGGATGGCTAGCCTGACGGAATGTCGGCTGCCGCTAGAGAGCTGCGGGGGGGGGTGCAACGCAGTCGAAGGGGATCTGAAGCTCGCCTGGGAGCGGAGTGGCGGAATCGTTCATCTCGAAGTCGATTCGTCGACGACCGGATGCTCGACCGTACGCCATTACGGTTTACCCCCGATATAAGGTGCGTCATTGTCTTAGTCCGGCCGGATAGGACAATGCGCTTAAGGTGGGCGTTCAATCGGGTTATTCCGAATCGGATGTCAACAAGAGTGGTACCGCGCGGGCATACACAGCCTGTCGTCTCTTGCAATACAAGAGACGGCAGGCTTTTCTTGTTGTCATCAGATTGCGTACGATCGCTGCGAGTTGGAATGTTAAGCGAATCCTGTTGAAGCTTTACGATGATCAAACCAGATGAATCAAGCCGATTCCATCACGTTGACACATTACACATACGGAACATTGAGATCTCCATACGAGATTTGCATAGAAACAACCATAACAACAACCAGCATAGCAATAACGCAATGAACAGGAGCAGTACGACGATTCGGGGTGCCAGAGAGCTGCGGGACGGTGCGACGCAGCCGAACGAACGTTGGAAACTCGCCTGAGAGCGGAACGGTGGAACAAGGGAAAGGCGGAGCGTTGCTCCCGCGAATCGCTTGCGTACATCGTTACGGCCCGTCCGGCCGTTACCCGGGACGCCGACAAGCTGAATGGCCCCGAAGTTGTGGACCAGGCATTGTCGGCACAAAGCGGACTCGGCCGCCTGCAGCGTACAATCGCTGAACAGGCTACGAGTCAACGAGAGTGGTACCGCGGCAGCGGCTTGAACACAAGCCTGTCGTCTCTTATTCGCCCTGGCAGATGCCGGAGCGGGAGACGATAGGCTTGTGTTTTTTATTTTTACAGGTTCACCTAAACCTAAATTGAGCGGAGGAAATAACTATGACGAACCAATCCCCTATCGAGATGAATAAAAACCGGATCCAAATTTTTGATACAACGCTGCGTGACGGCGAACAATCCCCGGGAGCTGCTGTTGATTCCGGCCGTAAAATCGTCATTGCCCGCCAACTGGCAAAACTGGGCATTGACGTCATCGAGCCAGGCTTCCCGATCTCAAGCCCGGGCGACTTTGCAGCTGTCCAGCAAATCTCGCGCGAGCTGCAAAATGTGGAAATCGCAGGCTTCGCCCGCTGCATGCGACCGGACATCGACGCGGCAGTCCGGGCAACGGAAGACGCGGCTCGCCGCCGCCTGCATCTGTTCATCTCCTCGTCGGACATTCATCTGGACTTCCAGATGCGCAAATCGCGCGATCAGGTCATTCAGATGGCGCGAGACATGATCAGCTACGGCAAGCAATTCGTTGATGAAATCGAGTTTTCGGCGATGGACTCGACGCGCACCGGCCATGAGTTTCTGATCACGATGGTTGAAGCGGCAATTGAAGCGGGCGCGACGATCATCAACATGCCGGATACGACGGGCTATGCGATGCCGCATGAGATTGAGGAGCTGTTCCGTACGGTGCGCCGGGAGGCGCGCGGTGCGGATAAGGTTCGATTCAGCGCCCACTGCCATAACGATCTGGGCATGGCGGTTGCGAACAGCATCGCGGCAATTCGCGGCGGAGCAACGCAGGTCGAGGTTACTGTTAACGGCATCGGCGAACGGGCGGGCAACTGCTCGCTGGAAGAGCTGGTCATGGCAATCGAGACGCGCAAAGAGGCGCTGCAGGCCGAGACGGGCATTGTGCAAGCCGAAATTTTCAACACCTCGCGTCTGGTCAGCCGCACGATGCGCTTCCCGATCGCCTTCAATAAGCCGATCGTCGGACGCAATGCGTTCCAGCATGAATCCGGCATTCATCAGGATGGCCTGCTGAAAAATCGCAATACGTTCGAGATCATGGACCCTGAGGCAATGGGCATTCCGCGCAGCATGATCATTCTGGGCAAATCGTCAGGCCGCCACGCGATCAAGCATCGCCTGTCCGAATACGGCATTCAGGTGAGCGATGATCAGATGCAGGGCATTTACGAGAGGTTCATCGAAATCGCTGACGTCAACAAAATCGTGACGGATAGCGAGCTGGTCCGGATTACGGGCGAAGCGACCGAAACACAGCCCGATCCGTTCGTTCTGGTTGATCTGCAAGTCGTGTCCGGTACGCAGCGTTCCCGTGTAGCATCGGTTACGGTTCGCGATTCAGTCGGTGAGGAGCGCTCATACTCGGCTGTCGGTGAAGGGCCGCTGGAATCGGTCATCCGCTGCATTCAGCAGGCGATCCCGAATGCCGGCGAGTTCGAGGATCTGGAGCTGCACTCGCTGTCCACTGGAGAAGGCGCGTACGGCGAAGCGGTCGTGACGACCGTTTATGAGGATCAGCGTTATCGCGGCACGGCGATTCACAAGGATATTGTGCTGGCTGCGGCGCAGGCCTATGTAGCAGCGTGCAACCAAGCGATCATGAGCAACAGCCGCAAGGCAGAGTCAGGGACGACAGCTGCTGGTCAAGCCGGGCAGGCGGAAGCGCCGGTACAATCGGCAGGTTAATCGGCGATTCGCTTCATCTATTCGAAAAGAGCAGTTCCACAGGCGGTTCGGCCTGCGGGACTGCTCTTTTTACCATTTATCCACAAACGATCACCAAATTGTTGATAACGCTTTCAAATGCTTGCTGGGCCTCGGTTTATCGAAACATGTAATTGTGATGTAAAGGTGGACAACTTTTTCACAGGCTGATTGTGGATAATGTGGATAACGTGGACAAAAGGGAGGGGATGCAGTGCTAAGGTCGTAGGCCATTCGACAAACCGCTATTTCTCTTACATTATTCGAGATTGATTTCGACAGAATTGTATAACAATTTATTCACGGGTGTGGATAAACCTGTGGATGAGGTGCATAGTTTTGGAAATAACGAAAAGCAGCCTCTAGCTAGCTCTTCCAGCGCTGGTTTGGATAGACAGGACGTGCATAACTCCGATTCGGGTGAGAAATAATGGAGGAGGTACCAGCAACAATTGCGAACGGAGGAACGAGATGGTTTCTAATGATCATAAGGGCAAACCGAATCAAAGGGAGAGCATGCCCGATCTTCAGGCGGGCAGTGCTTCCGATACGCGATTTGCCGAGGGAGAGACAGAGCAGACGCTAACGAACCGCCAGGGGCATCCTGTCACCGATAACCAGAATGTACGGACGTTGGGCAGCCGCGGGCCGACCGCGATAGAGAATTACGATTTTCTTGAGAAAATCTCGCACTTTGACCGAGAACGCATTCCCGAACGCGTCGTTCATGCGCGAGGCGCAGGGGCGCATGGCTATTTTGAGGCATATGGCAAAGCTGGCGACGAGCCGGTTTCAAAATATACGCGGGCAAAGCTGTTTCAGCAAGCGGGCAAACGGACGCCTGTATTCGTCCGCTTCTCGTCGGTTATTCATGGCGGGCATTCGCCAGAAACGCTGCGCGATCCGCGCGGCTTTGCGGTGAAATTTTATACCGAGGACGGCAATTGGGATCTGGTCGGCAACAATTTGAAAATCTTCTTCATCCGCGATCCGATCAAGTTCCCGGATATGGTGCACGCGTTTAAGCCGGATCCTGTAACGAACATTCAGAGCAATGAACGTTTCTTTGACTTCGTATCCAATTCGCCAGAGGCGACGCATATGGTGACCTTCCTGTTCTCGCCATGGGGCATTCCCGCCAACTATCGCCAGATGCAAGGCTCAGGCGTGAATACCTACAAGTGGGTGAATGAACAGGGGGAAGCGGTGCTGGTCAAGTATCATTGGGAGCCGCTGCAGGGCATTCGCAATTTTACGGCTGCGGAAGCGGAGCAGGTGCAAGCCAAAAACTTTAATCACGCAACGCAGGATTTATATGAAGCAATCGAACGCGGCGAGCATCCGGCCTGGGAGCTGTGCGTCCAAATTATGAGCGATGACGAGCATCAGGAGCTTGACTATGATCCGCTCGATCCGACGAAGTTGTGGGACCCTGAGCAGTTCCCGTTCCTCCCCGTTGGCAAAATGGTGCTCGATCGCAACCCGGCAAATTATTTTGCCGAGGTGGAGCAGGCAGCGTTCGGCACGGGCGTTCTTGTGGATGGACTCGACTTCTCTGATGATAAGCTGCTGCAGGGGCGCACGTTCTCCTATTCGGATACGCAGCGCCATCGCGTCGGAACCAACTATTTGCAGCTGCCGATCAATGCGCCGAAGAAGCATGTGGCGACGAACCAGCGGGATGGGCAAATGGTGTATCAGGTCGATATAGCGCCTGGACAAAATCCGCATATCAATTACGAGCCTTCATCGCTTGGCGGGCTGCAGGAGGCGCAGCAGCGGGGCAAGGAGCATGAGCCTGCTTATAACGCTAAGCTCGTCCGTCAACGGATCGAGCGGACGAATGACTTCGCCCAAGCGGGGGCGACCTATCGCAGCTTGGACGAAGTGGAGCGCAGCGACCTTGTCGCCAACCTCGGGGCGGCTTTGTCCGAATGCCGAGATGTCATCCGCAACCGGATGGTCGACCACTTCACGCAAGCGGACCCCGAGTACGGCGCAGCCGTTGCGCAGGCGATCGAGCAGTCGCTGAAGAGGGGCGGCAGCGACTCGCATGTCGGGACGGAAGCGGCGAATGACGGGATGGAGATTGCGTCCGAGCTCGGCCATCCGTCGGATCGGTACTAGTAAGAGGAGCGAATGTAAGAGCCGAAGCACAGTCCTTCCGCGCAAGCAGGGAGATTCGACCAAGGAATATGCCTTTATTGTTAGGCAGACGCTAAGCAATAAATGATAGATTAAAAAAAGCGGAAGCCATGGGTATATTTCAGTCCATGGTTTCCGCTATTTTTGTATGCTATTGCTTCTAATTCGCTAGCCCACAAGACCTTCCCACTGCTCATACACGGCAGCCAGCTCGGCTTTCTTCGATGCGACGTCGCCTTGTATCGATTGGATGCGCACATAATCGTTGAACACCGAAGGATCGGTGAGCGCAAGCTCAAGCGCTGCAATCTCTTCTTCCAGCCGTGCAATTTCGCCCTCTAGCTGCTCAAGCTTGCGCTGGCGGGTTCGTTCGTCACGCTTGGCTTGCTTGTCCGCTTCATAAGAGGTTGGCGCGGCTGTTTCTACAGCAGTCGATTGCTTGCTCTTCGACGTGGTGGACGCCTCGGCCTGCGCGGCAAGCTCTTCACGTTCCAGCTTTTTCTCGATCATATGGTCATAATTTCCCAGGAAATGCTGGCAGCCATCCGGCGTTAATTCGACAATACGCTCCGCCATTTTGTTTAAGAAGTAACGGTCATGCGAGATGAACAGCAGCGTGCCGTCATAGTCCAACAGCGCGGCTTCGAGCACCTCTTTACTGAACAAGTCAAGGTGGTTGGTCGGCTCGTCGAGAATAAGGACGTTGGCGCGGTCGAGCATCAGCTTGGTCAAGGCGACGCGAGCCTTCTCGCCCCCGCTTAGCGAGGAGACGCTCTTCTGCACATCATCGCCGCTGAATAGGAAATTGCCGAGCACCGTACGGATACGGGATTCCTCTAAGCCCGGAAACGCGCTCCATACTTCCTCCAACACGGATTTCGTGCCTGTCAGCGTAGCTTGCTCCTGGTCATAGAAGCCGAGCTTCACATGCGTTCCCCAGCGAAATTCGCCTTCCGCCAGCGGCTGCTGATCGATCAGCGCTTTGAGCAGCGTGGACTTGCCGATCCCGTTAGGGCCGACAAGCGCAACCGTTTCGCCGCGTTCCAATCGGAAGGAGACGTTGCGGAACAGCGGCTTGCTGCTGCCCTCGAATGCGACGGAAAGCGATTCGGCATGAAGCACGTCTTTACCGGTCTGACGGTCGATTTCGAAGGAAAAATACGCTTTTTTGAGCTCGCCTAACGGCTTGTCCATTCGTTCCATCTTATCGAGCGCTTTGCGCCTGCTCTGCGCACGCTTGGTGGTCGAGGCGCGCGCAATATTTTTTTGGATGAATTGCTCCAGCTTCGCGATTTCATCCTGCTGCTTCTCGAACATTTTCAGCTGGGATTCATACTCGGCTGCCTTGAGCTCGATGTATCGGCTATAGTTGCCGGTGTAGCGTTTGGCGGCATGACGCTCGATCTCAATGATGGTCGTTGCCAGCGCATCGAGGAAATAGCGGTCATGGGATACGACGAGCAGCGAGCCGTTATAGCTGCGCAGGTAGCCTTCCAGCCAAGTGAGCGTTTCGATGTCCAAGTGGTTGGTCGGCTCATCGAGCATGAGCAGCTCTGGCGCTTGGAGCAGCATGCGCGCGAGCGCCAAGCGGGTCCGTTGTCCGCCGCTTAGCGTCGAGATGATTGTCGCTGGATCGAACTGCCCGAAGCCCATGCCGTGCAGGACGCTTTTAATGCGAGTATCCATCTCGAAGCCGCCCTCGGTGCGAAAATACTCCGAACGCGCCGCATAGCGGGCCAGCGTTTCCTCGTAACGTTTTTCGTTCTGCTGCAGCTCAGGGTCGGAAATCGCCACCTCGAGCTGGCGAAGCTCTTGCTCCGTATCGATTAGATCGCGGAACACCTCGCGCATTTCTTCTATTATGGTGCGGTCGGATTGCAGCCCGCTGTTCTGGGCAAGATAGCCAATCCGCGTTTCTTTTGCTTTGTAAATCGTACCTGAGTCGGGCGAAATAACGCCCGCGATCATTTGCAGCAGCGTCGATTTGCCGGCGCCATTCACGCCGACGAGCCCGACTCGCTCGCGCTCCTGAATCTGGAATGTTATGCGAGATAGAATCGGCGTGATGCCGTAGCTTTTGGTCAAGTCGGATACTTGAAGCAGCATGGTCAGGATAGCCTCCAATTTCGATATCGGTTCATTCGTTTATTAGGTCATATTAGGATAGCAGCTGTTGAAAACTCGGTCATTTGGACTTTACCTTCTATAGGGACAGTTTACATGATTCCGTTCGTTTGCGAAACTATATGCGCATTGGCGAAAGCGGAATAACAATGGTAAACTAATAGCGATATAGAAGCTTACGTGATGGAAAAGAAAGGCAGCGATAGCGGATGGTCGATGAGAGGAAGGGGCAAAAGTCGGAGCTGCGCGCGACGATGAAAGCTAAACGGGATGCCCTGAGCATCGCTTCACGCGCCGAATGGTCATCGGATGCTTGCGCCAGACTGGGCCAATTGCTCGAATCGGAGGGCGTATCGACCGTGTTTGTCTACGTGCAGCTGCGAAGCGAGCTCGACACTTCGCCCTTGATCGAATGGTGCTGGCGGAGCGGCGTTGCAACGGCTATGCCTCGCTGCGAGCCTGATGGACGGACGATGACGCTGTATTGGATTCGGGAATGGGGCGATCTCGCGCTTGGCGCATACGGGATTCGAGAGCCGAATCCGGAGAAGGCAACGCCATGCGGCAACGCTTTTATCCCGGATGCCGTAATCGTGCCGGGCTTGGCGTTCGATCGAACGGGCGGCCGACTTGGCTATGGAGCCGGCTTTTACGACCGGTATTACGATGCGCTGCAAGCTGCAACCGGGATCGAAGGAGGCTTGATGCCGCCGTGGCTTGGCTTGGCTTATGAGGAGCAATTGGTCGAGCAGGTGCCAACGGATGGTCATGATGCCTACATGGATGCGATCGTGACGGAGCAGGCGATTTACCGAAGTGGACGGAGGAGCGGTACGACATGGAGTCTTTGACACATTTTAATGAACAAGGCCGGGCGCGGATGGTCGACATTACGGATAAGGATGTCACCTCGCGTACGGCAATTGCGGTAACGACGATTACGATGCGGCCGGACACCTTGCAGACGATCAAAGCCGGCAAGATTGGCAAAGGCGATGTGCTCGCAGTAGCGCAGGTGGCGGGCATTATGGCAGCGAAGCAGACGTCGGCTTGGATTCCGATGTGCCATCCTATTGCGCTAAGCGGCGTGAATATCGCTTTTGACGATAATGGGCAGGACGAACTATATATTGAAGCAACTGTTAAGACGACCGGCAAGACAGGCGTTGAGATGGAGGCGCTGACGGCGGTTTCCGCCGCAGGCTTGACCGTGTATGATATGTGTAAGGCGCTGCAGAAGGATATGACGATAGGACCGACACGGTTAATGGAGAAAACCGGCGGTAAGAGCGGGGACTACCGGAGCGGGAGCTAGCCTGCTGCCGAATAACCGCAAGTGATGGGAGGAATTGTTCATGAAATGGAAAGTGGCGATTCTGACAGCGAGCGACAAAGGTTCCAAGGGGGAACGTGAGGATACGAGCGCGCAAGTGATCCGGGAGCTGGTAGAGGAAGAGCTGAACGGCGAAATTGTCGATTATCGCATCGTGCCTGACGAACAGGACGAAATCATGGCCGCGCTGATCGAAATGACGGATTATTATCAAGCCGATCTGGTGCTTACGACGGGCGGGACCGGCTTGGGCCCGCGGGACGTAACGCCGGAGGCGACGATTAAGACGGCGGACCGGCTGGTGCCGGGCATATCGGAAGCGATGCGGATGGGCGGCATGAGCCGGACGCGTAGAGCGATGCTGTCCAGAGGCGTGAGCGGAATTCGCGGCCGATCCCTTATCATTAATTTGCCGGGCAGCCCGAAGGGCGTTCACGAATGCCTCATGCAGGTGATGGATCAGCTGCCGCATGCGCTGGGCATCGTTTCGGGCCGAATCGGAGAGCATGCCAATGAGCGCTAATGGGAACGAGTTAAGCGCTGGTCGCGAGACCGTCATGCGCGAAGTGCCGGTCACGCATGCGATCGGCATGCGACTTGCTCACGATCTGACGCAGATTGTCCCAGGGAAATTCAAGGGGCGCAAGTACAAACGCGGCCATCTCATTACCGAGGCGGATATTCCAGGGCTGCTGGATATCGGCAAAGAGCATATTTATACGCTTGAAATTGGCGACAACGATTTGCATGAGGATGACGCAGCCGGCCAGCTGGCATCTGCGCTTCTGGGTGATGGCCTGACGCTAACGGAGCCGCATGAGGGCAAAGTGACGCTGCGCTCGGAGCGGCTGGGCCTTGCAGTAATTCCTCCGGCTCTTGTTGAGGCAATCAACGAGATTGGCGACATTGCGCTGGCGACGGTAAAGCGCCATGCGCTTGTGTCGATCGGCCAGCCGGTTGCGGCTACCCGTGCGATTCCGCTGGTGCTGCCCAAGGCGAAGGTAGAGGCAGCGTTGGCGCAAATCGAAGCTTATCGAGCGGCCAACGGCGGTGAGGCGCCCATTCAAGTGCGCCCGCTCAACAAGCTGCGCATCGGTCTGCTGACAACGGGCGGCGAAGTGTTCAGCGGACGAATCGAGGATAAATTCGGGCCTGCGGTACGAGCGAAGCTGGAAGCGTTAGGATCGGAGGTTGGCGAGCAGCGGTTCTCGCCGGATGACCGACAAACAATTGTCAATCATATCCGTTCCTTGTATGACAAAGGGTATGATATGATAGTAGTAACTGGAGGTATGTCCGTTGACCCGGATGATCGCACGCCAGGCGCAATCAAGGAAGCCGGGGCTGATATCGTCAGCTACGGGACGCCGATGCTGCCGGGCTCGATGCTGTTGATGGGTTATCTGAACGGAATTCCTATAATGGGCCTGCCAGGATGCGTTATGCATGATCCTTACACGTCGTTCGATGTGCTGCTGCCGCGTATTCTCGCCGGTGACATCATTACTCGTGCAGATATTGTAAGCATGGGGTACGGCGGGTTATACGGCTGTTAAGCCATGGATTGACGTTTTATAATGATGAATACTCACTTGAAGCGAAGAGGTGATTACATTGTTCAGTGGTATTGGACCTACAGGCATTATTTTACTGGTTCTGATCGCGCTGTTGCTGTTCGGACCGAATAAGCTGCCGGAGCTGGGACGGGCATTTGGCCGTACGCTGCGTGAGTTTAAAGCGGGGGCTCGCGACATCATGGATGACACTTCTGAAGATCGCAAGTCGAAGGATCGGATCGAAGTGAACCGGACGGACGACGTTCAGTCCAACAATAAGCGGCTTCCGGATTAATCCGGGCCGTTTTTTTCTGTAGCATAAGCGTAAGGAGTGAGCCAACATGGCTGAGCAACACAAGTCTGCTTCTGAACCGTCGGCGGCCAAGATGAGAAAGCGAATAAGCGAAGAGGGGCTCATGCCGTTATTGGAGCATCTGGGCGAGCTGCGGCGTCGCATTTTTTATTCGCTGATCGTGCTTTTGGTCGGTTTAGGAATCGGGCTCTATTTTGCCAAACCGCTTTATCTGTTCGTCATTGAGGACGGTCCGATGAAGGGCGTCGATCTGCATACGTTCTCGCTATGGGACGGCATCGGAATGTATATGAAGTTCGCGTTCCTTATTGCGCTTGTCCTCGTGCTGCCTTTCGTGTTTTTCCAGCTATGGTCGTTTATCAAGCCGGGCCTTTCGGAGAAGGAGCAGCGTGCGACGCTGAAATACATCCCGTTCGCGCTTGTGCTGTTTTTAATGGGCCTATCCTTTTCTTATTTTGTCATTGCGCCGATGGCATACGAATTTACGACGTCGGTTTCGCGAAGCCTAGGTCTCATTGAGACATATGGTGTTATGCAGTACATAACGTTTTTGTTTAACATTCTCATTCCGATTTCATTGCTGTTCGAGCTGCCGCTCGTCATCATGTTTCTGACGAAGCTGCGCGTGCTCAATCCGCTTCGTTTGCGGAAGATGCGCCGGATTGCGTACTTCGTCATGATCTTCATCGGAACGGTCATTACGCCGCCAGACGTCATTTCAGATATTCTCGTATCCATCCCGCTGCTCGTGCTGTATGAAGTGAGCATCTTCTTGTCTGGCAATGTCTATAAGAAGCAGCTGGCTGCAGATGCGGCGTGGGAGAAAGAATACGAACAATTCGATAATGAATAGTTGAAATCGAAGCGAATATGCAAGCCAACTGAAGCCGCTCTCGGCATGCCCTGGATATTAGGGCGTGTCGAGGGCGGTTTTTGTTTTCGACAAATTTCCTGTATTCGACAATAAAGGTATGTTTATGATCGCGTTGGGGAAAATAGGGGCGATGGAGGTGAGTGTCCGTGAAAGGCGACAAGATATTCGGATTATGGCCGTTATCAATGATGCTGATCCTGTCGGTTGGCCTCGTGAATCATGTTGTCGTTATTCCTTTGCTCCTTGATTCCGCTAAGCGCGATAGCTGGGCTAGTGTCCTGATATCCGTTCCGATCGTACTGCTGTGGGCGCTTTTTCCGCTAGCGTCCCTTTTAAAATCGATGAGAAATCAGTCGATCCACGAATGGCTGGGTGGGCGTGTATCCGCGTTTGCGAAGTGGATGCTGTTAGCGCCGATTGTCGGTTTGCTTTTATTTACAGCCTTTCATACGATTATCGATGCCGTTTCATTTGCAAATGCGACCTATATCCCGCTTACGCCGGATGTTGTGGTTTGCTTCGTATTCGTCCTTTTATGCGCATACGGCGCGTTAGCTGGGCTGCGGACGATCGCATTCGTTTCATGCATTCTGCTTCCGATTGTTGTTGTTCTAGGCGATTTTGTTATGTCAGCGAACATCCCGCACAAGGATTATAAATTTTTGCTGCCGATTGCCGAGCATGGCTTTGGCCCGATTATGGATGGCTCGCTTTATTCGCTTAGTGCGTTGGCTGAAATTTATGTCTTGCTCCTGGTGCAGCCCCATATCAGCCGCAATTTCAGCCGAAAGGGACTGAGCCTTCTTATTGTTTTCTTGGCCATCCTAACATTGGGGCCGCTTACTGGAACAATTGCCGAGTTTGGCCCGTTCGAAGGGGAAAAGCTTCGTTTTCCGGCCTTCTCGCAGTGGCGTTTGGTAACGATCGGCAACTATATCGAGCATGTCGACTTTTTTGCGATTTATCAATGGATGTCAGGCTCGTTTATTCGAACCTCCATGGCGATTTATCTCGTTACAGAACTGCTGTTCCGTACACGGCGCGGTCAGATTCATGGGATCATTTGGCTGTCGCTCATTTTTGGCATTATGACGACATTCACGCTGCATCGACAACTTATTTATCGTGATTTGCTTCAGCATTACTTTTATTACACTGGCATATTGGTTTTATTGCTTACGCTCATGCTGTGGGGAATAGCGGCCGGAAGCAAAAAGCGAGGGAGTGGCGGCAAGGCGGCTGGGCATCGAGCCCAGAGGGGAGAAGAATTGCCCGAAGGAGGCGAAAGCAGTTGAAGCAAACATTGAATCCAACGCATAAAAAGGAGGGCCCATCGGCTGAACGCTCGTTTTCGCGATGGACAGACACTGTGAATCGCTGCGGGGATGTTAGCATGCGCCAAATACCTATCGGCAAAAGCGGGGAATTGTCGGTTCATTTATTCTATTGCATAGGCATGATAGATAGCCGTGAGTTTCAGATGAGCGTGCTGGATCAGCTTGAGCATTGGGAGCCGGGCGATGGGCACACTGCACCGCCTATTTTTGTCCCATTAGAAGACGATACGAGCGAGGAACTGGCGTTTCAAGCGTTAGCCTCGGGCACGTTAATCGCCATAATTGAAGACCGGTGGTACCGGGCGGACATTAATAGCCAGCCCGGCCGCCAGCCTGAAGAATCGACGATGGAAGTGTCGCTCAAAGGTCCGCGGGATGGCTTCGTCGAGAAAATTGAGATCAATATCGCGCTTGTGCGCAAGCGTCTGCGGACGCCTGATTTACGCTTTGAATTCCGGACGATAGGCAGCGCAACAGGAACGCAGGTTGCTGTTCTCTATATGGCTAACAAAGCTGAACCCTATCTGATCGAAGAGATGAGGCGGCGCTTGGATGAGATCAAAATCGAAGCCTTATATAGCTCAACGCAGCTAGAGGAACTCATTTCGGACCGTCCGATGTCTTTGTTCCCGTTAGTTGATTATATGGGCCGTCCTGATTTTATCGTGGAGACGCTTATGAATGGGCGGATAGCTGTTATCGTGGATGGGTCGCCTTCAGCGATTATTGCGCCAACATCCATTACGCTATTGATCAAATCGCCGGAGGATGCGCATCTTCCGTATCACTATGTTTCGCTGGAGCGGCTATTGCGTGCGATCGGGCTGGCGATTGCCCTTTGCCTGCCAGGCTTTTGGGTAGCGCTTTCCGCCTTTAATAGCGATCAAATTCCGTTCGCGATGCTTGCTACCGTGACGGTGTCGCGTTCAGGCTTGCCTTTGTCTGCTCCCATGGAAATGATGCTAATGCTCGCTATGTTCGAGCTTTTTCGTGAGGCGGGCGTTCGACTGCCGCGTCCAGTCGGCCAAACCGTATCCGTAGTCGGCGGATTAATTGTCGGGGATGCGGCCATTCGTGCAGGGCTTACGTCTCCCACGATGCTCGTGGCGGCTGCTGTAACGGCCGTTGCGACATTTACGCTCGTCAATCAAAATTTGAATGGCTCGGTCAGCGTAATCCGGCTGTTTATATTGGTGCTGTCCTCGATACTGGGCATTTTCGGCTTATTTGTCGGCCTGTTCGTAGTCATCGTGTATATGTGCTCTCTGGAATCGTTCGGACAGCCTTATATGCTGCCGTTGGCTCCTTTCCGTTGGAAGCAGTCGCTAGGCGCGCTTCTTCAACTGCCGTGGTCGCTGCGGCGGGGCAGGCGCAAAGGGCAAGGCGGCAGCGCATGAGCACGCGTCTTATTGGTAGAGCCATTCGTTTGGTGCTGGCAGCCGCTGCGATGCTGACCTTAAGCGGATGCTGGGACGAGGTTGATTTGCAGGAGGTCGGCTATGTAACGGCTCTGGGCATTGATTATGTGGATGGCAAGTACGAGTTGTACGGCGAGATGATTGGCTTCAATACCGTTGCCAAAACGGAAGGCGTCCAACCGGCAGAGGGAGCCAATACGTGGACGGGACGCGCGGAGGGAAAAACGCTGTTAGTTGCTTTTCAACAATTAATGAGATCCACGCAATATCAACTCAGTCTGGATCATCTCAAGTCGCTTGTGATCAACGAGCGTGCAATAGGGATGCTCGATGAGGTGCTGGACGGATTGAACCGGCAGCGGGCGTCGCGTTACACCGTATGGGTGTTTGGCACGAAGGAGCCGTTCGATAAGCTGTTTGGGGCAGACACGATTTTTAACCGTTCGCCTCTCGTAAGCGTGTTGTATTCCCCAAAACTGATATTCGAACAGGACAGCTCCTATCTGCCTTTAAATATGCAAATGTTTATTCAGCAGCTCGATGAGCCGAGCTATACGACGATATTGCCCAATATAAGCACGAATAACGTGGCATGGAAGCAACAGCAAAAGTCGCTTAATCTTTATCAATTAAATGGCGTGTACACCTTTAAGAACCGTCATTTCAACAGCTATATCGAGGATACCGCAATTAATGGCTTGCGGTGGATTCAACCCAAATTCTCGCATTCCATCGTCGGATTTCAAGTCGGTGACGGCCGCGTATCGATATCCGTTGACAAGGTGAAGTGGAAAATCAAGGATGGGGGCGGGAATCCTCGCCGATTCCGAGTAGAGCTTGCCCTTCGCATCCATACGATTGAGATCGAGGGAAATCACACATCCAAGGAAATCGAAGCGGCTACGAACCAGTTTGTGAAAAATGAAGTGAAAAAAACGTTCCTGGCAGGATTGGAGAAGAAAGCTGATCTGCTTCAATTAAGGCTTCACCTGTATCGGTATCACAACGCTTACTGGAAGAAATACGCATCTGACGATAATTGGCTGCCGGGCGCGGACGATGTAACGATAGAAGTCCGCAGCGTATTAAAGAATAGCGGCAAATACGACCTGAGGGATTAAATCCGGTCGAGTTCGGTTATTTCGTTTGTTAAAAAACAATAAAACAAGCGGCTGGGCACTTGAAATATGGACGCAAAATGAGTATTATAAAGTTGGTTGTTAGCACTTGACTCGTATGAGTGCTAACAGAAGAAAAAACGTAACATTTTCAAAAGGAGGCTATTTTTCATGATCAAACCTTTGGGTGAACGCGTATTGGTAGAGCCGATCGCGAAAGAAGAAACGACGGCAAGCGGAATCTTGCTGCCAGACACGGCGAAAGAGAAGCCGCAAGAAGGCAAAATCATCGCGGTAGGCAGCGGTACGCTGAAAGACGGCGCTCGCATCGCGCTTGAAGTACAGGTTGGCGATCGCGTCCTGTTCTCCAAATACGCAGGAACTGAAGTCAAATACGAAGGCAAAGAGTATTTGATTATGAAGGAAAGCGACATTCACGCGATCCTGGGCTAATCGTCCGCGATTGAATCGACATACATGCAAGGCCATAACGGAGCGGAAGCTCTGCATACATCAAACCGATTAATGGGAGGTCATTGACGATGGCAAAAGAAATCAAATTCGGCGAAGACGCTCGCCGCGCTATGCTGCGTGGGGTAGACGCGCTTGCTAACGCAGTGAAAGTGACGCTCGGTCCTAAAGGCCGCAACGTCGTATTGGAGAAAAAATTCGGCAGCCCGTTGATCACGAACGACGGCGTTTCCATTGCAAAAGAAATCGAGCTCGAAGATGCATTCGAGAACATGGGCGCACAGCTTGTTAAAGAAGTTGCGACCAAAACGAACGACGTTGCTGGCGACGGCACGACGACGGCTACGGTTCTTGCTCAAGCGATGATCCGTGAAGGTCTCAAGAACGTAACGGCTGGCGCTAACCCAATGGTTATCCGCAAAGGTATTGAGAAAGCGGTTCGCGCTGCTATTACGGAACTGCAATCGATCGCTAAGCCGATCGAAGGCAAACAATCGATCGCACAAGTTGCTTCGATCTCCTCGGCTGACGAAGAAGTAGGCCAATTGATCGCAGAAGCAATGGAAAAAGTCGGCAACGACGGCGTAATTACGGTTGAAGAATCCAAAGGCTTCGCAACGGAGCTTGAAGTGGTTGAAGGCATGCAATTCGACCGCGGCTACCTGTCGCCTTACATGATCACGGATACGGATAAAATGGAAGCTGTCCTCGACAACCCATACATCCTGATCACGGACAAAAAAATTACGAACATTCAAGAGATCCTTCCGGTTCTCGAGAAAGTCGTTCAATCCGGCAAGCAATTGCTGATCATCTCCGAAGACATCGAAGGCGAAGCGCTCGCTACGCTGCTCGTTAACCGCCTGCGCGGCACGTTCACGTGCGTTGGCGTTAAAGCGCCAGGCTTCGGCGACCGCCGCAAAGCAATGCTGGGCGATATCGCTGCTCTGACTGGCGGCCAAGTCATCACGGAAGAACTCGGTCTTGAGCTGAAATCGACGACGGTTGACCAACTCGGTACGGCTCGCCAAATCCGCGTAACGAAAGAAAACACGATCATCGTCGACGGCGCTGGCGACAAAGCCGACATCGATGTTCGCGTAAGCCAAATCCGCGCACAGCTGGAAGAAACAACGTCCGACTTCGACCGCGAGAAACTGCAAGAGCGCCTGGCTAAACTGGCTGGCGGCGTAGCGGTTATCAAAGTCGGCGCAGCAACGGAAACTGAACTCAAAGAGCGCAAACTGCGCATCGAAGACGCCCTGAACTCGACACGTGCAGCTGTCGAAGAAGGTATCGTTTCCGGTGGCGGTACGGCACTCGTGAACGTATACAAAGCAGTTGCAGCTGTTGCTGCAGTTGGCGACGAGCAAACAGGCGTTAACATCGTGCTTCGCTCCCTCGAAGAGCCAATCCGCACGATCGCAGCGAACGCAGGCCAAGAAGGCTCCGTTATCGTTGAGCGTCTCAAAAACGAAAAAATCGGCGTAGGCTACAACGCAGCTACTGGCGAGTGGGTAAACATGTTCGAAGCGGGCATCGTTGACCCAGCGAAAGTAACGCGTTCCGCTCTGCAAAACGCAGCATCCGTTGCAGCTATGTTCCTGACGACGGAAGCAGTTGTTGCTGACAAGCCTGAGCCGAAGGGCGCAGGCGCTGGCATGCCGGATATGGGCGGCATGGGCGGTATGGGCGGCATGATGTAGTAAGTGCCCTAAGCCCTTGATTTATTATGGGTTTGAGGTGTCGATATTTCCCGCGTAATTATTAAAGGTAATATCGAAGAAAAATTAGAGGCTTCTCATGAGTTCAGTGAACTTATGGGAAGCCTCTTTTTTTATTCGTTGTTACGTCGTCCCTGAGGCCGAGACGCTCTGATTTTTACCAGAACTACACTTACTCACTATTAAAGTCGTTATTGATATCCGTCTAGTGGAAAAGAAGGGGTTTAACAGATGTTTTGTTATTTTGAAGAATATAAAGTTTTACTTGTTAATTTCTGATAGCCCAGATATCCTTCCGGAGCGGAAGCCACGGTGTTGGCTGCATTAAAATTGGTAAGATTTCCAATTAAAATATGATATCTATTACAAATTTGTAATGACATACAACTCATTATTGAACAAAGCATGGAGGTCTAATGAGCTACAGTGTCTTACAAAATCTATAGTTGCACATTCGAATATTACAAAATTCGACAAGAACATGGTTCTAATTACCCATATTTATAACTATTAAACATTTGCTATACTGTTCTTAAATTTCTATAATTTATAAATGTATAGGTATAGTGGAAAAAAAGAGGTTGATTCATACGCTTGATTGCTGTTATGCCATGCCGTTAGGGACTACTCATTTTTTTGGAAACTGATTGCTTTGCCTCTTCCAAGAGTAAGGTTATTTTTTTAAAAATGCAAACGTTTGCGCTAATTGATAACTAAGTGGGGGAATAAAAGGTAAATGGACATCTTTAATTTTATCGATATCTTAAAGTTTAGATCTATCCAACAGCCGAATGATGTGGCCTATCATTTTCTATCGGATGACGGAATGTTATTTGATGAGATTAATTATCAACAGCTTTTTCAGAAAGCTGCAAAATTGGCAGCCTATCTACAGGAAAATGACATGCAGGGAAAGCGAATCGTACTTTTGTTTCCTCCAGGAATCGATTATATAATTGCGTTTTTTGGTTGCATGCTTGCTGGAAGCGTTTCAATTCCGTTGTATCCACCTAGCGGTAGCAATCATAATAACAGGCTTCATTCTATTATTAATGACGCTCAAGTTGATATGATTGTTACAACTGAGCAGTTAGCCGAAAAAATGAGAGATGTGAGATTTCAATTCATACATCGTTCTGCTGTTTCGGTTGTCACGATCAAGAAAGTGCTGGAAGATGTAACAACTCGATGGTCTGTGCCTGAGGTGTCCGGCCATTCACTCGCTTTTATTCAATATACTTCAGGCTCTACAGGTCACCCTAAAGGAGTAATGCTTTGCCATAACAATCTGTGGTCGAATGCAAAAATGATCGAAAAATCATTTAAACATACCACTGAAAGTCGGGGCTTAATATGGTTACCCCCTTATCATGATATGGGGTTAATTGGAGGAATACTTCAGCCGTTATACGGGGGGTTTCCAGTTACTCTCATGTCTCCTATGGCGTTTGCGAAACGTCCTTTATTGTGGCTGGAGGCTATTAGTCAGGCTAAAGCGTCTATTAGTGGAGGACCGAACTTTGCATACGATTTGTGTGTAAACAAAGTGACAGAGTCACAAAAAGAAAATCTGGATTTAAGTCATTGGACGGTTGCTTTTAATGGTGCCGAACCAATAAAAAGCGAAACGATTAAAGCGTTTGTTAAAGCGTTTGAGCCTTGCGGGTTTCGAGAGGATGCATTTAATAACTGCTACGGTTTAGCTGAATCGACATTGTTTGTAACAGGTAAGATGACCAGTAAAGAGCCGATGTTCGCTCAAATAAGCAGATCGGCAATAGAACTGGGGCAAGCGAAGACAACGAATGACGATCTGAAAGAGATCGTGAGCTGTGGAGAGATTGTCGATGAAATGAATCTTAAGATTGTAAATGCAGAAACGAGAATCATATGTGCAGAGGATGAAATTGGGGAAATTTGGGTTTCTGGTGATTCGGTTGCTCAGGGCTACTGGAATATGCCGGAAGAAACGATTAAAACCTTTCAAGCACATCTCACGCCCACCGACGGTAAAAGTTATCTACGGACGGGAGATTTGGGCTTCGCTAAAGAAGGGAATTTATTTGTTACAGGCCGCATAAAAGAAATGATGATTATTAGAGGCCGGAACTATTATCCATACGATATTGAAGATGCAGCAAACCAGTGCGACCCTTCTTTATTGCCGAACGGAGCTGCAGCCTTTACGGTGGAGCAGACAGAGGAGAATCAATTAGTTTGTGTTCTGGAAGTGCATCGACATTCGAAGCAAACTGATTTTGAAGCAGTTTCCAGAGAAATTACGAAGCAAATTTTTATGCAATTTGGGTTGACGGTCTATGATGTTGTTTTCGTTAGAATGAGCAGCTTGCCGAAAACGACGAGCGGAAAAATTCAGCGTCACATGTGCAAAACAATGTATTTGGAGAACAGCTTGAAAGTTGTGTTTCAGAAGCGGGGCGAGGACGATCGTTCGGGAATAACTTCTTCTTTACTCGATATGCAGATCTCCGGGACCTCGAAGGAAAAATACGCCGCACTGCTTACTTTGTTTAAAGAATTTGTTTCTGAATTGACAGTTACGCCTATTGACCGGATTGACGACTCTGTACCGATTATTGCGTACGGGCTGGATTCTTTAAAAGCGGTGCAAATTACTTACTTTATTCAAGAACGTTTTGGCATCGAATATCCATTGGAAAGCTTGTTGAACGAACAAACATTGGCGATGCTGTCTCATGAAGTACTTCATAAATTAGATCATTCAACGAGTACAAACGGTACGAATTCACCGAACATCAGTGTTCGTAATACGGAGTCCGACGAGACGGATCGCTGTCCGCTTTCTTACGATCAGGAGAGACTGTGGTTTTTGGAACAATTATATCCGGGCAGTCCAGTCCATCATATTCCAGCTGCGCTTCGAGTCAACGGGGGCTTAAGTTTGGATATTTTGCAGAAGAGCGTGGATGCGCTCTTGGCAAGACATCGTGTTTTGCAATGCCGGTTTCAAACCAATGGGTCTATCCCGATGCAAATAAGAGATTCCGCCGTTACCTTGCGTGTGGAACATTTCGATATGTGCCATTGCGATGCTCGTGATCTTTCGGAAACGATTCGAACAAGCGTACATCGTCCGTTTAATTTGGAAACAGGACCGCTAATGCGGGTGCAAACCTATCAGACAGCAGCGTCCGAGCACATTGTGTTTTTTACCGTTCATCATATCGTCGGAGATATCGCCTCCATTCATATTCTTTTACGGGAAACGTTTAAGTTTTACGAGATTATGGCGGGGGGAAATGCACCGTTAGTCGAGGAGATTCCTTCTTCCTATTTCAACTATGTTCGTTGGAAAAGAGCGAGCATTGAAAGCAATTCGCATGCGCTTCAAATGGATTATTGGAGAAATCAACTGCAGGGAGCTGCTTCTTTGCTGAAGCTGCCGACTGATCGACCTCGCCCGATGATGCAATCATTTAACGGGGATCAGTTAGAGTTTAATGTTCCGATATCTCTCATGCAAAAGATGAGAGACTATTGCAAGATGACGAACCATACGCCTTACGTCGTCATGTTGGCAGTTTTCCAATCACTTCTATACCGCTTTAGTCAGCAGAAAGATATTGTGATTGGTTCTCCTACTCAAGGGCGGAAACGGGCTGAATTCAAAGATACGGTCGGATACTTTGCATTTCCGTTGCTGATTCGGACGAAATTTGCACCGGAAAGTTCTTTTCAGGACATTGTGCAGGATGTGAAAAAAACCGTCCTCGACGCATTTGCCCATCAAGATATACCGCTAGGAAAGATTGTCGAGGCAGTATCGCCAGAAAGAGCGCTGAATTACAATCCACTGTATCAAGTCATGTTTAGCGTGGTGAAATCTATCGATTATGCCGCTTTAAGCTCGACATTAGAACTTGCACCGTATCCGGTGAGTGTGGATTACACTGATTTCGATCTATTTTTGATCATGACGGAACATAACGATGACCGTTATGAAGGCTCGTTGAAATTTAATACAGATTTGTTTGACAAGGTGACGGTACAGAGATTAATTGACAGTTACGTTGGGATTTTGGAACAGGTCTTGGATCATGTGGAGACGCCAGTGCGGGAGTTAGCCCTGTCTGCCGATTTGGTGCGTTTATACGAACAATCGAGACCTGCAGCCGAAACAGCGATGAGTATTAAGGTTTCTTCTACGTTTACTGCTGAGCCTGTAGAGGCATCGATCCGCTATTGGATGGAGCAGTTGCAGCTTCCTGCTCAGGTTGAATTTTCACCATTTAATCAGGTATTCCAAAGTCTGCTCGATATCAGCTCTCCAGCTGATGAGCAATCCGCCAAAAAAAGCGTACATGTCTTGTTCATCCTGCTGGATGATTGGGTTCCGAGTTTGGTCGAGTCCTCCGTGTCTTCGTTTAGACAAACGGTTAACGATTTTACGGCAGCTGTACAGGCAGCAAGCAGGCGAACTCATGATCCATTTATCGTATGTGTAACGAGATCGAAACCGGCATACGAAACGGTTTCGTTCGTGCGCGAATGGTTCGATGAGGCATTGCAGAATATGGAAGAATGTTTCCGCTCGCTCGCTAATGTGTACTTGATTTCAGAGCGTTCGCTCGATTTGTTATATCCCGTGTCGGATTATTATGATGCTCACGGCGACTCGTTAGCGTCAATTCCGTACACGTCGGCTTATTTCACGTTGCTTGGGACGAAAGTAGTGCGCCGCATTTGGTCTATTGTTCAGCCGCCTTATAAAGTTATTGTGATGGACTGTGACAATACTTTGTGGCGAGGAGTATGCGGTGAGGATGGAACGAGCGGCATCGTGGTAGACGAGAACAAACAAATGTTCCAGGAAGTCATCAAACGTTACAAAAACGATGGGATGCTGCTTTGCCTGTGCAGTAAAAATAACGAAGAAGACGTGTTCGATGTATTTCACCAGAGGGCGGATATGAAGCTAAAGCTTGACGATTTTGTTTCGTGGCGAATCAATTGGCGATCTAAATCGGAAAATCTGAAGTCGATGGCGGAGGAATTGCGGCTAGGTTTGGACAGCTTTATTTACATTGATGACGATCATATTCAATGCGCGGAAATTGAAGCGAATTGTCCAGAAGTGCTCGTTCTTCAAATGCCGTTGGCTGACCAGGCATTTACCGAATCGCTAAGCCATTTGTGGGCGTTGGATATTAAAAAAGCAACGAAAGAAGATACGGAGCGGAGCAGTTTCTATAAAACGAACGCAGCGCGAGAACAGTTCAAAAGTGATTTGACGTTGGAACAATTTATTCAAAGCTTGCAATTGTCCATCACAATCTCGGATCTTTTGCCGAGCCAAATAGAGCGAGTATCCCAATTAAGTTTCCGAACCAATCAGTTCAATACGACGACGAAAAGACGTACGGAACAAGAAATGATGAAACTGGAACAATCGGGAATGAAATGCAGTACGGTTTATGTCAAAGATAAATTTGGAGATTACGGTCTGGTGGGGAGTTTCATATACTCCGAGGAGAATAGCAGACTCGTTGTTGATAACGTCGCGCTAAGTTGCCGTGCGCTGGGAAGAGGTGTTGAGCACCGGATGCTCGCTCATTTGGGCTCCCTTGCAGCTAATCATAACAAGCATACGGTCGATATTCTTTATTCCAGATCACCTAAAAACAAACCTGTTGAGGATTTTCTGGAAGAAACGGTAGGGCAATATCGCAGAGGGAATGATTGCGATGCGATCTATTCGGTGCCGACTTCGGTGTTGTCTGCAGTACAACTGTCGTTTAAGCAAAGTGCTGCAGAGCGCTTCGAAGGAGCAGCACGGCCAAGAGAGCAGAAGGAAACCGTTTCCCATTATCGGCCTAAACTACTGAAGAGAATATGGATCGAACATAACGAGATAGCTCATATTCATAGCAGTGTAATCGAGTATTCCAAAAAGAAAAATGCACCTACAGTGAACACGGAACACGTCAGTCCGACTACGGCGATTGAGATGATGTTAGCCAATATCTGGACAGAGCTGCTCGGAACTCCTAATCCAAGCGCCAAAGAGAACTTCTATGAAGTAGGGGGTCACTCGCTGTTGGCCGTGCAGTTCGTATCCCGGGTGAGGGATGAGCTAGAAATCGATCTTCCTTTAAAAATCTTTTTTACTAGCGAACCGAACATCGAAGAGTTTGCCAAGGCTATCGAAGATTACATTATCGAGCAAGCAGGCATAGACGATGCGAATGAATTGCTGAAAGAAATTGAGGGATTGTCGGACGAGGAAATAATGGCACTTCTAGCCGAAACAAACTAACTATCGACGAGCAAGGTGAACTATGAAATTTTTATTAGTGCAAAATACAACGTTTGTTCCAACTCTCGGAGGGGCGAACAAGGCTAATCGGGCTCTGATGGAGCAGTTGGCTGCTAATGGTCATTCGTGCATGGTAATCGCTCCTGGGGTGAGCAAAGTTCAAGGAATAGCCAGCCGAGAGCGCTTTACAGAGGAGTTGGATGCAAGAGGGATTCAAGCTATTTCTTCGGCTCAAGCAGACACATTTTTTTCGAACCAGGTTGAAGTACATGCACTAGTGAGCAACGCCTTTTTTCGTAATGTAATGAAAGAGAAAATTCAGGCGTTTCAACCCGACCTAATTCTTGTTTCTTCTGAAGATCCTGCTCAGGTTTTGCTTGCTACCGCATTAGAACTAAGTCGCAAAGTCATTTATATATGTCATACAACACTTGCTCTGCCTTTTGGTCCGGACTGTGCGTATGAGAGCAAAGCGCAAAAAGAACTTCTGCAGAAGGCAGCCGCGGTCATCACGGTCAGCGAGTATTTAAAGGACTACTTATCTCGCTGGGGGGGGATTTCCTCAGAGGTGATATCGTTCCCGGTTTACGGCAACATCAAGGGAAGCAATGTTGCCGATTTCGATAAAGGGTATGTGACCATGATCAACCCTTCGTCCATCAAAGGGATTTCTATATTTACAAGCTTGGCGGAGCGATTCCCTATGCACTCTTTCGCAGCCGTGCCGACTTGGGCAACAACTGCACAAGACTTGGCGGTGTTGCGTAATGTTCCAAATGTCACAATACTGGAACCTCGGGACAATGTATCGGAAATTTTCGAACGGAGCAAAGTACTGCTTGTTCCCTCCTTGTGGGGGGAGGCGTTCGGTCAAGTAGCAGTCGAAGCGATGCTGCACGGTATTCCCGTTTTATCCAGCGATGTAGGTGGACTGAAGGAAGCGAAGCTAGGCGTGAGTTACTCCATCCCTGTTGTCCCTATTAAAGAATATACGGAACAATTTGACGATCGGATGATTCCAATACCTGTCGTACCTGAACAGCCGCTAGAGCAGTGGGAGCAGTCACTGCAGGAACTATTGGAGAGTAGAAAGCATTACCAGGAGGTTTCCGTTCAATCGCACGCTGCTGCTAAAAAGTTTGTGGAACAAATTCATATTGGTACGTTTGAAACTGTATTCATGCATTTGAATGAACGACTGAGCGACACGGCGACCGAAATTGAAGTGGATGCGGAAGGAAGCGTAAATGGATCCGGAAGCGTATCCCGGTTGCCGAGCAATCTGTCTGCTGATAAGAAAGATTTGCTTATGGCCCGACTGCTTGAAAAAATGCGTTCGAACAAATATTGATCATCGTTGAGGTGTGTTATGAAGCTGTTGTTGGTTCAACCATTAAGTTACTTTGTATCTCATGGCGGTGCGCACAAAGCAAACCGAATGCTGATGGAAGGCTTGTCTTCATACGGGCATCAATGCAAAGCGATTGCTATTGCAGCAAGTAACGACGGCCGAAACGATCGCGATTTGTTTTTGGAAGAGCTTCGCGAGAAAGGGCTTGAACCGGTACATTCTCACAGTTCTGCGGACATTTTTAACTCCAACGGGGTGGAAGTCCACGCGGTTTCTAATGCGTTGCTCCTGTATAACTACATAAAAGAAGTTATCGGACAATTCGATCCGGATTGGGTCATCGTATCTGAGGATAGAACGTACACAATGCTGGAAATGACGTTGGAGGCAGCACCCGACAGAGTAATACTGATCGCTCATAGTCAGGCGACGTTGCCTTTTGGTCCGGAAAGTTTTACACATAGTGCTACAAATACGAAAATAATCGGAAAAACAGCGGGTATTATTACCGTAAGCGAGTATATGAAGTCTTATCTCAAACGATGGGGCGGCTACGATTCGACAGTTATTCGGTTTCCTGTTTATGGTGAAGGTCCTTTCGAGCATTACAGCAATTATGACGACGGCTACGTGACGATGGTTAACCCTTCGAATATTAAAGGTATTTCGATTTTTATCGAGTTAGCTAAGCAGTTCGGTGATTTGCCGTTTGCGGCAGTTCCGACCTGGGCAACTTCAGAAAAAGATATCTTGTCCTTAAAAGAATTGCCTAACATGACGATTTGGAACCCGTTCGAGAACATTGACGATTTGTTTAAGCGAACGAAAGTGCTAATCGTTTCATCGCTATGGGGAGAGTCTTTCGGCCAAATTATCGTTGAGGCGATGCTTCGAGGCATTCCTGTTCTGGCGAGCGAGGTAGGTGGGATACCCGAAGCGAAATTGGGCGTCGATTATGTGTTGCCCATTAGCCCGATAACGAAGTATGAATCGAACCTCGATCTCAAAACGATTCCGATCCCTGTCATTCCTGAACAACAGGTGTCTCCATGGATCACTGCTTTGCAACGCTTGACTACGGATCGTGAACATTATGAGCAAGTGTCCATTCGTTCTAAAGAAGCTGCTGAACAATTCGTAGGACAGATCGGCATTGAGTCGTTTGAACAGTTTTTTCTAAACGCGTCTCCGAAACAGCATCTTGCAGCATCTCAAAAAAGTGCGACTGAATTATTAAAGAACATTTCAAGAGATAAAAAAGCGCTGCTTGCTTTGAAATTAAAAGAGAAGATGAAAAACTCAAGCCAAGAGGCAGTTTTGCCGGCTCCGAAGCTTGACCTTTATCCTGCCTCCTATTCACAAGAGCAATTGTGGTTTCTCGAACAGATGCCCAATGAGAAGCCTCCGTACAATGCTCTAATCGCTTGCAAACTAACCGGGTTGCTTGACAGCGATGCGCTATCAAAAAGTATACGCGAAGTGATGCGCCGTCATGAAGTATTGCGGACTCGGTTCGTTTATCAAGACGCTGCGCTGTATCAGCTTGTGTCGGACATGGAAAGCGTCAAGCAGCTCAACGTCATATTCCCCGAATGGTCGAAGGAAAATGAGGCGGATAAGGAAGCCGAAATTAACAATCTGATCAGGCGCGAAACCGAGCAACCTTTCGAGTTGAGCAAAGGGGCATTTCGGACGAATCTGATTCGTATTTCGTCCCACGAGCATATCTTATTGATCGGGATGCATCATATCATTTGCGACGGATGGTCGATTGATATTTTGACAAACGAACTGATCGCTTGTTACGAAAGTTACGTGCGAGGGGAATCTCCTACGTTGGAGAAGCCGCTTGTTCAATACAAAGATTACGCCTATTGGCAAAGACAGAAATTAGAAGGGAAAGGTGTAGAGGAATTAAAGAACTACTGGAGAGGGCAACTACAAGGTGAACTTTCGATTATCAACTTGCCGACGGACTACCCTCGCCCGGCTGTTCAACGGTTTAAAGGCGCTACTGAGTCTGTGATTTTGCCGAAGGAGCTGCTGAATCAGCTTACAAATTTCAGTAAAAATGAAGGGGTTACTCTTTATGTAACGCTTATGTCGTTGATGCAGACGGTTCTCTATCGGTATACCGGTCAGGAAACGATTCTCGTCGGTTCCCCGGTAGCTAACCGAGACATGAAGGAAGTATCAAATCTGATCGGTTATTTTACGAATACAATCGTTATTAAAGGCTGTTTTTCGGATGAGATCGGGTTTCGCGTCTTGCTAAAGCAACTACGGGATACAACGATGGGAGCGTTCGCTCATAAAGAGTTTCCGTTCGATAAACTCGTAGAGTTGCTTAATCCGAGAAGGGATTTAAGTTACTCCCCCGTGTTCCAGGCGTTTATGACTTTTCAAAGTATGGCTAATCATGATGCGGAACACGATGTTGGGAAAAAAATGCACAACCTAGATATTCAGTTTATCGGTGTGGGTCAGGATACATCTAAGTTTGACATATCTTTCTATTTTTTAGAAGCCATAGACGGGCTGCACTTGTCTATTGAATATGATATTGATTTGTTTAACCGTTCTACAATTGTAGAGCTTATGAATGCTTTTCAATTTGTGACGGAACAAGTGATGGATAATCCTGATGTCACGGTTTCGGATTTGTTGTTGATGAAGGAGCACCGTGCTGTCGAATTGGCTAAACGCTGGAATGAGACGCATGGGGCGGTTCCGGAAAGCCCGTATGTTTATCTTGAATTTGAAGCTCAAGTTGAGCGAACGCCGGATGCCATAGCATTCCGATCCGAGCATGAGGTGCTGACGTATCGAGAGTTGAACATTCGGGCTAACCGTCTGGCAAACTATATGTGGCACGCTGGTATTAAGCCGGGAACGATAGTCGGAGTCGCATTAAACCGTACAGCTGATTTAGTTATCGGACTTTTGGCTATATGGAAGGCGAACTGCGCGTATCTGCCGCTCGATATGAGTTACCCTCAGGAACGAATTGAATTCATCGTAAAGGATTCGAGTATAGGTTGCTTACTCACCGAGGAATGCTTTGAGTCAATGTTTGAATGGTTTGCGATGAAAATGTTACTAATCGATACGGAAAGCGCTCGTATAGCGGACGAAGATTACCGGAACGTTCGAGGTGAACAGTCGGACTCTGACTTGGCGTATTTGATCTATACATCCGGATCTACAGGCAGGCCCAAAGGCGTACAAATTCGGCACTCGTCGGTGATCAACTTCCTGTGTTCGATGTCGAGTGTACCCGGAATAACCGATAAGGATGTGTTGTTGGCACTTACGCCGATATCTTTCGACATTTCCGTATTGGAACTGTTTTTGCCTCTTACTCGTGGAGCAACGGTAGCAATGGTCTCGGGAGAAACGGCTAAAGATGGTCGGAAGCTTATTGATTCGATTTCTTACTTACAGGCTACAATGATTCAGGCTACTCCTGCGACATGGAAGATGTTGCTGGAGCACGGCTGGAAACCTGTTTGGCCTATCAAGAAGCTATGCGGCGGAGAGGCGCTGACGAAAGATTTAGCACAAAAGCTGTTGACGATGCCAGGAAGCTTGTGGAACATGTATGGTCCGACCGAAACGACGGTATGGTCAGCCGTTTATGAAGTGACCCATACCGATCATCGGACGATGCCCATCGGTAAGCCAATCGCGAACACTCAAATCTATATTTTGGACAAACAGATGCGTTTGCTGCCACCTGGACTTCCGGGAGAAATTGCTATAGGCGGGTTTGGTGTTGCCAAAGGTTATTACAATCGCCCCGAATTAAACGCCGAAAAATTCGTCCACGCTCCGTTCCAAAATCAAGCGGAACCGCGATTATATCTGACAGGCGATTTAGGCAGGTATTTGTCTGACGGTAATATCGAATTTATGGGGCGAATGGATTTTCAGGTTAAAATACGCGGTTATCGAATTGAAATAGGTGAAATTGAGCATTCGATTACTGAGCATCCAGTGGTGGATCAAACGGTAGTAATAGTCCGCGAACAAGAATACTCAGACAAAAGTCTGATCGCGTATTGCAAAATGAACGGAGTCTCTCGACTGGAAGAGGTCAAAGAGTATGTAAGGGGAAAACTCCCTGGGTTTATGGTGCCGTCCCTATTTGTGAAGGTTGAACAGTTCCCGTTGACCCCAAATGGAAAAATTGATCGAAAGGCACTTCCCCAGCCGCTAGAGGATCGTTTGGTCGCTTCAAGAATAGCACCGAGAACCCCGACGGAAGAAACGTTGGTTAAGCTCTGGGAAGAACTTCTCGGCGTTGGGGCGGTATGTGTACAGGATAGCTTTTTCGATTTGGGAGGACATTCTTTAACGATAACCCGATTGCTGGCGCGAGTTGCTGATGTTTTCCAAGTACGCATTGCGCTTCGGGATTTTATCAAAAACGCGACGATAGAAGGGCTAGCCTTGGAAATCGACAAAGCGATTTCCGCCGGACACACGGAGAAAACAGAACGAATCGTCCGGAGAAGCCGGGAAGCTCGAATCCCCTTATCATTTGCACAAAAAAGACTGTGGTTTCTCAATGAGCTTGATTTAGGTAAAAGCAGCTACAATATGTTCCTTCCATTAAAGCTGAATGGTCGATTGAATGATGTTTACTTGGAGAAAAGTATTGCGGATGTCATACACCGTCACGAAATTTTACGTACTGTATTTTTGTGGAAAGACAATGAGCCGCAGCAATGGATCAAGCCGCAAGTCGATTACGAAATGTTGAGAACTGATCTTAGCGGATATTCCGAAAGCGCAAGAGAAAAGTATTGGCATAAGTTGGCCCAAGTGGAATCGAGCTACGAGTTTGATTTGGAAAGAGAACTTTTGCTAAGAACGCATTTGGTTAAATGCTCAGAGGAAGAACATCTGTTGTTTTTTACAATTCATCATATCATTTGCGACGGTTGGTCGATGGGAATTCTCATTGATGAAGTGCAAAACGGGTACGGGAGGTACGAGCAAAACGGTACTTCGGTTGCTCCGGAGTTGACTGTTCAGTATGCGGACTACACACTTTGGGAGCAAGAGAAGTGGAAGCGGGGCGAATATGATGCACGTATCGGTTTTTGGAAAGATGCATTGCTTCATTATCCGGTTACGCTCGAATTGTTGAACGATTTCGCACGTCCTGCCATTCGCGAAGGTAAAGGCGGAGTAGAAAGTTTTCAGTTGAAGGATTCGTTGACCGAAAAGCTTCGTAAGCTGTGTACGCAAGAGCAAACGTCTTTATTTACAGTATTGATGTCTGCATTTCAGGCGTTGCTGCACCGGTATACAAACCAGGAACGATTTTTGATCGGTATACCCGCAGCTAATCGAGACCGAACGGAGATTGAGAATCTTGTCGGTTGTTTCGTAAATACGCTAGCATTCCCATGTGATTTTAGTAGCGAGCCAACCTTCCAGCAGTTAATTCGGCAGACGAAGGAGTTTGCGGCGAAAGCATTAGAGCAAGACATTCCGTTCGAACTTGTCGTGGATGCGGTAAAGCCGCAACGAGAATTAGGTCTAAACCCGCTTTTCCAGGCTATGTTTGTTTTTCAGCCTCCCGGCAAATCGTTGGGAATTCCCGGGCTAGACATATCCGTTCTTCCATATGGGAACGACACGGCCAAGTTCGATTTGACTTTAAGCATGACGGAGCTCGACGGACGGATATCAGGTTCCTTTGAGTACAGTACCGAATTGTTCAGTTCCTCAACAATCAAACGGATGATTGGGCATTTCATCCGGCTGACGGAGTCCATGGTTAGTCAATCGGCATGTCCTGTTCTGGAAGCGGAATTGATGACAGATGAGGAGAAAGAGCAGCTTCTGTTCCGGTTTAACGCTACGGAGTGGCCGTTGCCGTCAAGCCATCTCGTACATGAAGATATCGATCGTCAGTGCGAAGAAACTCCTCATAATGTTGCACTCACAGATTGGAATTCTTCGCTCACTTATCGGGAGTTAAAAGAGAAGACCGATATCATTGCTGACTATTTGGCGGCACAGGGAGTGAAGCCAAATTCTCTGATCGGCATTTATATGGAGCGTTCGATCGAAATGGTACTCGCAATCGTAGGTATTTTGAAGGCTGGAGGAACGTATGTCCCTCTTGATCCGGAACATCCTGCAGACCGTGTCCAAATGATTTTGGAAGATACTTCTCTTCGTCTGGTGCTTACTCAATCTCAGTTGAAGGAGCGTTTGGCGGATCGAACCGATTTGCAGCTCATTTGTATGGATAAGCCATTCGCCAGTTCCGGAGCACGTCCGAACACGGCAGCGCGCACTTCAGCAACGCCCGACGATTTGGCGTATGTACTATACACATCAGGATCGACAGGCAAACCGAAAGGTGTCATGATTCCACACGCAGGTCTTATGAATCGATTGATGTGGATGCAAGAAGAGTACCGCTTATCGTATCAAGACAGAGTGCTGCAAAAAACGCCGTATAGTTTTGACGTTTCAGTCTGGGAGTTTTTATGGCCGCTTATGTACGGAGCCGGACTTATTATCCTGGAGCCGGGAGAGCACCGCAATCCTGCTTATTTAGTTGAAATCATTAAAAGGCATGAAGTCTCGATCATTCACTTCGTTCCGTCTATGCTGCAGCTATTTGTTGATCAGCCGGGATCCGAAAGTTGTATTTCGCTGCGGGATGTTATTTGCAGCGGTGAGGCGCTGCCTTACCAGCTGAAAGAAAAGTTCAGTGAGAAGCTTTGTGCTAATCTGCATAACTTGTATGGTCCGACTGAGGCTTCGATTGACGTCACGTATTGGAATTGCAGTGAGCCGATCGGTAAGCGGATTGTACCGATCGGCAGACCGATTTGGAACACACAAATTTATGTGTTGAATACCAAGCTTCAGTCGGTACCGGTCGGTGTAATCGGTGAACTGTATATTGGCGGAGTTGGGCTCGCCAAAGGGTATTTGAATCGCGACGATCTTACACTAGAAAAGTTTATTGCTAATCCGTTCAGATCGGGAGAGAAGATGTACCGGACTGGAGATTTAGTCAGGTTTCTGTCGGAAGGAGCCATTGATTACGTCGGCAGAGCGGATCATCAAGTGAAAAATAATGGAGTTCGCATTGAATTAGGGGAAATCGAAGACTCGCTTAACCGCTGCCCCGGCATAGTAAGAAGCCACGTCCTGTTGAGAGAAAATAAAGAAGGCAGAAAAAAATTAGTCGCCTACTTTATAAGTGACGAATGGAAAGAAGGACGAATCGGCGAAATACGGGCATTCCTATCGAATAAACTTCCGAGCGCTATGATTCCGACGGATTATGTTCGTGTGGATCAATTCCCGACGAATTTGAACGGCAAAATTGCTGCTTCCTTGCTGCCTGTCCCTGAAGCAACCGAACGCCAAGCCGGGTCGATACTCGCTCCTCGAAACGAGAAAGAGCAAGTTCTGCTCGATATTTGGATGCAATTACTTGGAATTAACTCTATATCCATCACTGACAACTTCTTTGAATTGGGTGGCGACTCTATTCTGTGCATTCAGATGGTTACCAGGTTGAATCAGCGTGGATTCCGAGTAACGACCAAAATGGTATTTCAGTATCAGACGATTGCCGATTTGGCGGAGATGATGGAAGAGGGGCGGTCGATTGTGGCCGACATAGAGACGGAAGCTCTTGGAGAATTCCCGTTGACGCCGATTCAACAATGGTTTTTCGAAAATCAGATCAACCATCCTCATTATTGGAATCAAGGGTTGCTACTTGAATCGACGCAAAGCTTGTCTATTCCGCTAATTGTGCAAACGTTTGAACGCCTGTATCAGACTCATGACCTGCTGCGCGCTACGTTTACTTTCGTGAACGGGGAGTGGAAGCAGAATATTCCCGCCTATTCGGAGGCGTTCGTAAGCCGAGGATTTACCTACTATAACGTAGGGGAGTTGGACGAGTCTGCGCGAAAGCAGCTGGTAAAATCGGTATCGATCAATATGCAAGAAACACTGAGACTGGAGGAGGGACCTCTATTTCGGGCGGCGTACTTTGACCACGGGGAAGGCAGTGGCGGAAAGCTATTGCTACTTGCCCATCACTTAATCGTAGACGGCGTTTCTTGGAGGATGCTGCTTGACGATTTATCGACCATATACGTTTATTTGTCCCGACATTCGGAACTTCCTGCGTTAGTGAAATCCGGCTCGTATAAACAATGGTCAGAGCATCTATGCCGACTGGCCAGCAGTGCGGAGATGGACAAAGAAGCGGCATATTGGTCGAAGCTCACAGATCTTAAATTGGGGATGATGTCTGAGCTGTTGTCGGACCCATTGGCTGCTATGAAAGATCGCCGGAATGTAACGGTTCTTTTGAATCGGTCTTCCACCGAGGCTTTGTGGACCGAAGTCATTCCCGTTTACCGTATGAAAGTGGATGAAGTGCTATTGACGGCACTTGGAATGGCACTGCGGGAACATGTGCAAAGCGATACTGTACTTATCGATGTCGAAGGACATGGCCGGGAAGAAGCGGAGGCTCATGCAGGTGCCATTGGATGGTTTACATCCGTATATCCAGTTCCTCTGAAGTTAGATCAATTCGCGGCTTTGAAAGATGGGTTACTGTGGACGAAAGAAACGATACGAGCCATACCTCATCGCGGCAACCGGTTCGGTATATTAAAGTATTTGCATCCGAACCGGGAAATTCGCACCCGTATCGCTGAGATTCCGCAGGGAAGTATCCTGTTTAATTATCTCGGACAAGTTGGCACAGCGACGGAAGCTTCTCTCTTTTCGTTGTCGTCTGACGATATCGGGCCGCTGCGGAAGATGGAAGATATTCATGGATACGGAATTCAATTCGATGCCATCGTGTCAAACCATCAGTTGGAAATTAGCTTGAATTATGACCCGAGTCGATTTAGCGATGAGTTTATTCAAGCATTGGCAGAAAATTTTGCAGCAGCAATTGACAACATTATTGTTCACTGCAAAGAATCGGAAACGGGGGCGTTTACGCCATCCGATTTCTCAAATGCCAAGACTACCCAAACTGAGCTCGATAAGCTGCTCGCTATGATTAGTGGAGAGTGATCATAACAGATGTTCAACAAAAATGTAGAAAATATATACGAGTTATCTCCTATGCAGATGGGAATGCTGTTTCACAGCTTGTATGCCCCTAATTCTGGTCTGTACATCCAGCAGTTTCAGGCTGTGCTGAACGGGACAGTGGACGTTGAGAAATTATCGTGCGCATGGCAGAGTGTGATCGCTAAGAATGCGATTTTACGGACAGCATTCTTTTGGGAAAATCTCGAAAAGCCGCTGCAGGTAACATTCAAACAGGTCGACGTTTCAATACGAGAAGTTGATTTGACGAGCAAAACCGAAGGGGAGCAGGCAACGGAGTTAGAGGAGCTGCTGTCGTCCGATTTGCACTCGGATTTTATTCTAAGCCATGCGCCGCTAATGCGGTTTCATTTGATTCGCCTGAAGGATGAACGAAATATGTTCATTTGGACACATCATCATATTCTTTTGGACGGATGGTCCGTTGCCCAGCTCTTCAAGGAAGTGTTCGACGTCTATGAGGCGTTAGTCAAAGAAGAAGAGCCCGTATTCCAAAAGCGGAAGCCGTTCGTGGATTATATTGAATGGTTGCAAAAAAATGCTGCCGAAGACGACGGTCATTTTTGGCATGAGTACTTGTCAGGTTTCGAAATGCCAAACCGGTTGCCGGGGGAAATCCGAACCCGGTTGCCGGTACAGCCGGATGCGTGTAACTTCGCCGTTTGCGAGAAAACGTGGTCGCGTGAATCGACGGAAAAGTTGATCCAATGTGCGAAGTCCCATCAACTGACGTTGAATACGATTATTCAAGGCGTATGGGCTTTAGCTATTCATGCGTATAGCGGAGATGAGGATATCGTGTTCGGCGTTACGGTTGCCGGACGCCCACCTTCGCTGTCCGGTATTGAATCGATGTTGGGCCTATTCATTAACACGCTTCCGCTACGAGTGCGAATCGATCGTCAATCGAGTGTAGGTGAATGGTTAAAGACGATTCAACATCAAATGATTTCTTTGCACGAGTATGAGCATACGCCGCTGCATGAGATTCAAAAGAAGAGCGAAGTTGCTAAAGGTCCAACGTTGTTCGAGAGTATTGTGGTATACGAAAACTACCCTGTATCTGAAATTCCTAGAGCGTCGGGTCATGGATTATTGATCGAGCGCAGCCAGTTCGAGGAAACGACGAATTTCAAAATAACGAACTCTGTTGCGGTCTCAGCAAATCGAGAGCTTACGTTTCAAATGAAGTTCAACAAGCATGAAATTGCAGAAAGCGTTTGTACTGCGGTAATGGAGTATATAGATACTCTGCTTGACTACTTCGGCAACGAAGGCATGGGTGTGCCGCTCTCGCATATTCCGAAAGTATCGGCAGTTGTTCAAGAGTTCTATCTCGAGCAAGCGGCAAAAACGACAGACTATTCTGATGATCGATGTTTCCATCAACTTTTTGAAGACGCTGTTAACCAAACGCCTGATCGGACGGCGATCGTTTGTGAAGAGCAAACGTTAACCTATAGAGAGCTCAACGAGCGAGCGAATAGACTTGCGCGGTTTTTGAAGCAACTCGGAGTGCAGAACGAAACACTCGTTGGAGTGCACGCAGACCGTAACGTATCGCTATTTATCTCGTTGCTCGGCATATTGAAGGCAGGGGGAACTTTCGTTCCGCTAGATCCTGCTCACCCGGCGGAAAGAAACGGGCGTGTTCTGGAAGAGGGCGGGATTACCTATCTATTGGTAGATTCGAATGATGCGGTCGATGCCTCGGCTAACTGCAAAGTTATAAATATATCGGATCTTCAAATCGAGCAGTACGCTCCAGACAATTTCGATGAACCTTTGTCAGCAAGTCAGCTGTGTTACGCCATATTTACTTCGGGCACAACCGGTACTCCGAAAGGGGTGCTCGTGACACATAGCAACTTGGTTAATGCGGCTTATGCCTGGTTAGAGGAATACCGATTAAGTGAATTTGACGTAAAGTTGCTTCAGTTGGCCAGCTGTGCATTTGACGTCTTTATGGGAGATGTGGCTCGTACGTTCGTCAGCGGAGGGACTCTGATTGTATGTCCTAATGCTGTCAAGCTGGATCTTCCTCGGTTGTACGAATGGGTAGATAGACACGAAATTACGATAGTAGAATCGACACCGGCGCTGCTTGTTCCTTTCATGGAATATGTGCATGACCAGCGTTTGCCGATGAAGTCGTTGCAGGTACTCATTTTAGGTTCCGATTATTTGGCTGCTGCGGACTACAAGCAGTTGATTCAAAGATACGGTCATCATATGAGGATCATCAATAGCTACGGCGTGACGGAGGCTACAGTCGACTCCAGCTATTTTGAAATACGTTCGCTCGAACAATGGCACGAATCAGGTGAGAGCCACGTGCCTATCGGGAAGCCAATGCCGAACACCTACTATTACATTTTGGACGAGCAATTACGATTGGTACCCATCGGAGCAATAGGGGAGTTGTATATAGGGGGAAGGGGCATTTCACGCGGTTATTTGAACCGCACGGAGTTGACTCAGCAATCGTTCGTCAGAGACCCCTTCCAACCTGATAAGCGGCTGTATAAAACCGGCGATTTGGCAAGGTGGCGAGAGGACGGAATTGTAGAGTTTTTAGGACGGGAAGACCATCAGATTAAGATTCGAGGGTATCGTGTAGAGTTGGGAGAAATAGAGAATGCACTGCTGGAGCACGAAGCGATAGTACGTGCAGCTGTGTTCTACTATGCAGAGAAATCCAGTCTTTGCGCTTATGTCGTATGTACGAAGGATACGTCGCGGGAGTCCGTTCTGTTTGATCTTCGCCGTCGGCTTCCGGAGTATATGATTCCTCATTCTATTGAGTTCATGGAGACACTTCCGCTAACGCCTAACGGCAAAGTGGATCGCAAAGCGCTGCCGACACCTGGAGATGAGCGGGGCGCTGACGACGAATCCCAGCTTGTGGAGCCGCTCAACGATATCGAGGACCAGCTTCTAGAAGTGTGGAAAAAGCTGCTAGGCATACAGCGTATCAGTACAGATCAAAGCTTCTTTGATTTGGGCGGCAACTCGTTGCTCATTTTAAAGCTGTTTAACGAGATCAATCGACTGTTTCCAAATGCTAACGTATCTGTATCAGATTTGTTCTCGTATCATACCATTCGGCAGCTAAGTAAATATATTCGTTCCAAGCATGAAACGGATGACCTTGATCTACTGCTTCTTCAATTGGAAAAAGGGGAAATTGATCTGGAAGCGGCACAATCCAAACTTCAGCTAATCTCTCGTCAATAATAACAATGCGTTATTTAGGAGGTTTCTTCATTTTATGCAAGCTATTCAAAAATACATTCTTGAACAAGTAGCGACAAATCGATTGGAGAGAGACCGAGCGTCAGCCTTACTCAAAGAGTTGACGCAGCATGAGCCTGCGAATACGAATGAAACGAAACAGGATATCGCTGTTGTAGGTGTCGCTTGCCGATTTCCAAATGCAGATAATGCACGAGACTTCTGGACCAACATGATGCAAGGCGATGATGCAATCGAAACGTTTCCGACGAATCGCATCGATGATATTCGTTATTTGAACGAACAATCATTTGCTATGTTAAGAGGAGCCAAATTCAAGTTGGGAGGCTATTTGAAGCAGGTTGACTTGTTTGACCCCGATTTTTTTCAGATCACACCCGCAGAAGCGAAAGCGATGGATCCGAATCAGCGGTTGTTTTTGGAGACGGCCTGGGAAGCGTTGGAATCGGCCGGTGCTTCGAAGGAAAAGTTGTCGGGGTCTTTGACAGGCGTTTATGTTGGATATTCCTATGAAGAAGGATACAAAAAGCTGTTAGAGGAGTTTGATGGTCATGCAGTGCTAGGCAATATGCCAGCCGTTATTCCTGCAAGATTGTCATACTTACTGAATCTAAAAGGGCCTAGCATGATTTTTGACACAACCTGCTCCTCTTCATTGGTAGCTCTTCATCACGCTTGTCAGGCCATAAGAGCGGGGGATTGTCGCCAAGCGGTAGTAGGCGGGGTACAAACGCTGCTTTTGCCGCTTGACGTTGACGGTGCTGAAATGGGAACCGAATCGGCGGACGGCAAATGCAGAAGTTTCGATGCCGATGCCAGCGGTACGAACGTTGCGGAAGGTGTCGGGGTAATCGTTATTAAACCGTTAGAGGACGCAATTACCGATAACGATCACATTTACTGCGTTATTAAAGGCAGTGCTATTAATTCAGATGGGGCATCGAACGGCCTAACCGCTCCAAATCCTGAATCTCAGGCTGAGGTCATAAAAAGAAGTTGGAAAAACGCTGGGATAAGCCCGACCCGTATATCGTATATTGAGGCGCACGGCACAGGCACAAAGCTTGGAGATCCGATCGAGATCGATGGGCTAAAACGTGCATTTCGTTCGTACACCGATGACAAACAATTTTGTGCAATAGGCTCAGTTAAGACCAACATCGGCCATTTAGATGCGGCGGCTGGCATAGCCGGTGTAATTAAAACGGCGCTTGCACTTTATTACAAAAAAATTCCAGCCAGCTTACATTTCGAAACGCCTAATCCGCTCATAGATTTTTCTGATTCACCCGTTTATGTCAACAAAGAGCTTCAAGAATGGAAGACAGATGACGGCCCGCGACTAGCCGGCGTAAGCGCCTTCGGTCTAAGTGGTACGAACTGTCATGTCGTATTGGAAGAGTACACAGGCAGCGCAGTTTCTGAACAGAGTGAACTTGCGCAGCAAGTATTCACCATTTCGGCCAAAACAAAAAGGGCTTTATTCCAAAGCGTAGAGAAAACTAAGCAGTTTTTGCAGCAAAATGACTCTTGGCGTCTTGTTGATCTTTGTTACAGCATGTCTCGCAGAGACTCTTACAGTCACAGGATTGCAATCAAAGCGAAAGATACCGACGAACTGAAAGCGAAACTTACCCGCGTCGCTGCGTTCGGAAGCTACGAAATGGTTTCGGATGAGATGCGAGAGTGGGGTATCGGCTATGCTTGCACCAGCATGGAAACAAGAATCCAGAGACTAGAATCGACGAGTGTAGAGGATATTTTTTCAGGTTATTTGAACGGGTGGCAAATTGATTGGAATCGTGTTTATGCAAATACGCGATGTCAAGTAGTGCCGTTGCCGGCTTATGGTTTCGATCAAAAGCGGTTTTGGCCGAAGCTGGGGTTAAAAGAACAGCGGTATGAGGAGATCGACGCTAGTCCGTATTTGTTCGACGCCGCTTGGATGCCTAAAGAGTTGCAAAATGGCCTCACCGCGACCGAAGAAACGAAGTTTTGGCTCATTTTTTCGGAAGAGTCAGACTTGGAAAATGAGCTTTTGAAGGAACTGAAGCTGCGTAAAGAAGATTATATTATCGTTAGACCTAGCCAGCATTTTTCACGCCAATCTTTGCAGGAATTTACGATTCATCCTGCTCACACCTCTGACTATGACTTGTTGGTCTCAGCATTGGGAGCAAACGTTTGGGAGAGTCTTACAGGTCTCATTCATATGTGGAATTGTTCTAATGATGACGATAGCATGCATGATCTGAAAACGTTGGAGGAGTCGCAATACAAAAGCGCCTATAGCTTATTTTATTTGATGAAGTCGCTTCAAAAGCATCGGATTTCGCCAAAGCTGCAAATGAATATCGCAACGTCGTATGCTTTCAAAGCCAACGGAAGCGAACCGACAATTTACCCTGTGCGGGCAACACTTGCCGGTCTTGCCAAAGTTATTTCTCAGGAAATGCCGAAAATCGTAACCTATTGTATCGACCTGGATACGAAACAAATGTCGGGGCACCAAGCGGCGCAGGCGATTCTTACAGAGGTTTCTCAACCAAAGGGAGAACGGGATGAACTCGTCGCTATCCGCAAGGACGGGGGAAGATTAGTACAAGTTCTGGCTCGTCACAATCCTGCTCCGGTCGCGGATAGAAAGCGCGCACTGAAGGAGAACGGAGTGTACCTTATCATTGGTGCCGGATACCTAGGGATGGAAATCGGCAAATATATGGCGGAGAAACACAACGTCAACCTCGCTTTCATTACTAGAACAGCTCTGCCTGCTAGGGATGCTTGGGAAAGTCTCATTAAAAACGGGGACGAAAACAGCCGAGTCTACAGTCAGGTCAAAGGCATATTAGATATTGAAAAATCAGGCTCAAAAACGATTCACCTAAGTGCAGATGCGACGAGTTTCTCAGAAATGGAACAGGCTGTTCGCCAAGTCAAAGAAACGTTCGGAAAGATCGACGGGGTTGTATTCTCCATTAAGCAAATTTACGGAAAGATGATCGAAGAGATGGATGAAAACGAGTTCCACGGCGCCGTTATGAGTAAGCTGAAAGGCGCTTGGATCATCGACGAGCTTACTAAAGATGCCGATCTGGACTTCTTCATTACGTTGTCTTCGATTTCTTCCATTATGGGTGGCCCCAAAAATTGCGACTGCACAGCGGTTAACATGTTCTTGGACGCTTTTGGCGATTATCGTCTTCAGCAGGGCCGTGCGACTACAACGATAAATCTTACTGAAATCGTAACTGGGGACAAACACGGGTACTTGCTCGATGTTACGATGCTGCCGCCGATTCAATACAGCCAGTTCATCGCTTGTTTCGACCGTGTGCTAAGTAAAGCCTATGATCTCATCGTCGTATCGGATTTTGATCTCAAAATAATGAAAGAATTGCTTGGAGTTGTAAAAATCAACTTTTCGGATGCTCTGAGGGCTGAAATATTGGCGCATGGATCTTCCATCGAATCTGAAAAAGCGACAGCGGTGCTCTCTGGATTAAGTATGGAGGAAGTTGTCGGGAAAATAACGGAAATGTGGAAAGAAGTGCTGGGATACGACGACATGCCGGAAAACGCTAGCTTCTTCGAAGTCGGCGGCACTTCACTGAGCGCGGTCAAGCTGCTGCGACTGCTGCGAGACGCTTTCCAAGTTCAAGTAGAGATTGCTGATCTTTATTCCTATTCGACAATTCGCGAGTTGGCTGGTTATGTCAAAGAGAGAGACGTGCAGCAAGCAGACGATATGATGGATATTTTAAATGAGTTTGAGAGTGGAAGCATGACATTGGAAGACGCTGCGAAGCTGCTTGGTAAAGTATAAGACTGAATTTTGCTAAAGGATGGATGAGGTTTGAACATAGCGCTTCTTTTTCCCGGTCAAGGTTCGCAATATATCGGCATGGGCAACGAATTGTGCAATCAGTTCGAAGTGGCTGGCCGAACATTCGAAGAAGCTGGAGATTTGTTGAATATCGATGTATCGGCGTTGTGTAATAACTCACCTGAGCAGTTTAATCGAACGGATATGCTGCAGCCGATCCTCCTTACGCTAAGCGTAGCGGCTTATCGGGTGCTTGAGCAAGAAACTACTTTGGCTATTTCGTTCGGTGCGGGACACAGTTTAGGGGAATATTCCGCCTTGGTATGCAGCGGAGCGATTTCTTTTGCCGATGGGCTCCAAATTGTCCAAAAGCGTGGCAGATTCATGGAAAGTTTAGCACCGGCAGGAGGAGGAATGCTGGCGGTGCTAGGATCGACTATTGAAGATATTCAAGAGGTGTGCAGCCAAATAGAGCGTAGCGGGAAGCGGGTCGTACTGGCAAATTGCAATTCGGATTCCGAAGTGATCTTGTCAGGTGATGTCGCAGCTATTCAAGCAGCAGGCCGAGAGCTGGAAAAGAGGGGCGCCATAATTAAAACGTTGCCGGTTTCCGGAGCGTTTCACAGCCCTTATATGGAACTAGCCTCGGAAAAAATGAAAGTCGAATTGCAACATTTAAAAGTCTCGTATGAATCGCGGAAGTGGGATGTTTTTTCCAATGTAACTGCCCTTCCGTATGAATCCGAAGAACAAGTTCGAAACTTGCTGGCAGAGCAAATGGTGTCACAAGTTCGTTGGAACGATACGATGAACGAGCTTGTACAACGAGGGGCAGACTCGTTTATCGAAGTCGGCCCGAAAGCGGTCCTGACAAAGCTTATGAAGCAGAAGTTTCCAACCACTCGATGCTTTCCGATGGAAGGCCAGCAGCAGTTGCAACTTATTAAATCTGAGTTGGGCGCGAAAGAGACGACTAGGGAACCTTCTACCGCTGTTGGACAGTGGGGCGAGGAATTTATAGGACGCTGTTTGGCGATTGCGGCTGCTACTCGAAACCGTAATCCGAACAACGCAGAATACGAAAGCGCAGTCGTCGCCTCCAATGAAAAGCTCCGGCTGTTAAAACAGACGGTCGAAAGTGAAAAGATTGCCACGATTGGGCAGATTCAGAAATCTATGGAGTTGTTAAAAACGATTCTAATGTTTAAGAAAGCGTTGGATGAGGAAGTTCGTGAACGGATCCGCATGCTGGAAGAAAACCCGAAATTTAAACACTTCTTTCAATAGACTTGTCGAAATGAACGAACAACGCAGCAAAGGGTGAGAAATTGTGCCGCCATCAGTATCTTTCGACTCCTGGTTTTTATATGCGAAAAGGAAGGAGAACCCTAAATTACGTCTCTTTGCATTTCCTTTCTCTGGAGGAGAAGCTCGATTTTACTCCTCCTGGGTACACAAACTTCCCGAAGGAGTGGAAGTTTGTGCGATCCAACTGCCTGGCAGAGGGTCACGAATAAATGAACCTTTGCATACGAGAATGGATCGATTGGTGCAGTTGCTGTCGTTTTTGATTCGTCCCCTTACGGACATTCCTTACGTTTTTTTTGGGCACAGTCTAGGGTCGCTTATCGCTTATGAACTGGCAAGGACGTTGCAGGAGCAAGCTGCTGGCGCTCCGGAACGTCTGTTCATTTCGGCTTGTAACCCGCCCCGAATAGTAGGGGCAGAGCGAGAGGAGCGATCGCCACTGCATCTATTGAACGATGATACGTTGTCGAATGCATTACGCCAAATGAACGGTACTCCGCATGAGGTATTGCAAAACGATGAGTTGATGAAGGTTTTTCTGCCGATCATAAAGGCTGATTTTGAAATGATTGATACATACGAATTTCGGGAAGGGGTGGCACTAAGATGCCCGCTGACCGTATTTGCTGGGACAGAAGATCCTATCGTATCGATTGAATGGCTTCCTAAGTGGGCGGAGTGTACGAGCAGTCATTTAAACATGCACGCTATTACCGGAGGACATTTTTATTTAAAAGAAAACGAAGAGCTTTTTTTCCAAATGTTGAACGGTGAACTAGACGAGTTACTGACTGGGATAGAGGGAGTGGCAAGCAGTCATGGGAAATAATCATATTCAATACATTTTGCAGCTTTTGCGTAACAACGAAATTACGAAAGAAACGGCGCATAAGTTGCTTATGGAGTTTTCCGATCAGGGAGAAAAAAGTGGCGAGCAAGAAGATAAAGTGGCGATCATCGGCCTTTCCTGTCGCATGCCTATGGCGAACAACAAAGAGGAGTTTTGGAATAATCTTGTAGGCGGGGTAGATAGCATACGACCATTTCCAGATTCTCGCAAACAAGATACCGACCGTTTTCTTTCACAAATGGGCCCGGATTCATTGACTGGCGGCAGTGATTATTGGTCTGGCGGATTTTTGGATGAAGTGGACAAGTTTGATAACGACTTCTTTCAAATCGTGCCTGGCGAAGCCAAATTTATGGATCCACAGCAGCGGATGTTTTTGGAAATGACATATGAAGCGTTTGAAGATGCTGGACTTGGCGGCACTAAGATGAATAACACCAATACGGGTGTTTATATCGGCAATTGCATAAACCAATATGCCGCAGCGATCTCGGACGCACTGCCTCCTTCAGCCGTACCGGGCAATCTTGTTCCATTTATCGCATCCCGAGTATCACACGTTTTCAATTTGAACGGTCCTGCTCTCGCTTTTTCTTCTACTTGTTCCTCTTCGTTGGTAGCGGTTCACTATGCTGCGCAGGCGATAAAAACTGGAGAGTGCACAATGGCGGTAGCGGGGGCCATTAACTTGCAATTGTTCCCCGTTAATATGAAAAATGATTATTCGGAAACAGTAGGCATTACCTCCGAAGACGAAAAATGCAAAGCGTTCGATAACGATGCCAATGGAGTCGTTCGAGGAGAAGGCGGCGGTGTAGTTATCCTCAAATCGTTAAAGAAAGCGATAGAGGATGGAGATCATATTTATGCCGTTATAATCGGCAATGCTATTAACAACGACGGTCGATCTTCCAATATTACTGCCCCGAACCCGGCAGCCCAGTCAGAAATGTATAAAAAAGCATGGAAAAATGCCAAGATCGATCCGAGGTCGATTACCTATATTGAGGCACATGGAACTGGCACCAAGTTAGGTGATCCGATCGAAATTTCCGCAATAACCAAAGCCTTTGCTGCCTATACAAAAGACAAGCAGTTTTGCGGTATTGGTTCTGTAAAAACGAATGTGGGGCATCTGATCGAAGGAGCGTCCGGCATCGCCGGATTAATAAAGACGGTTTTGGCTGTGAAAAATGGCCAAATTCCGCCTACCCTTCATTTTAACGAGCCTAATGCGTTTATCGACTTTATTAATTCGCCGGTGTATGTGGCAGATCGCCTGGAAGAGTGGAGTCCAGAAGGATTTCCGCGGCGGGCGGGAGTCAGTGCGTTCGGTTTTAATGGAACGAACTGTCACATCGTTCTGGAGCAGTATGAGGAGAATTTATTGACAGAAGAGTCGGCGCCATTAAAAGAGTTTCCGTTTGTACTGTCAGCCTTAACACAAGATTCGCTGCAATCGCTAGTCGCCAAATATGTGGCTTTTCTAGAGGATACGCCCGACGTACATTTTCCGAGTTTGTGCTACACCGTCTGCACGGGCCGTGGGCAATACGCTCACAAAGTTGCTCTCAGCGCAACAGGTGCAGTGGAGCTGCTTGAAGGGTTAAGAGAGCTGCTAGTTGAATGGGAGCAGACTCCATCATTTTTAGTGATGAGTGATTCGATTTCGGAATTGCTGAAGCCAACGTTGGAAGCTTACTTACGTGGCGATGAAACGGCTTTGGAACAATGGTTTCATAATTTCGGAAGTGCCTGCCGCAAACTTTCTTTACCAACATACGTATTTCAAAAAAAGCGGCATTGGGTTGATTTGCCTGAGGCGAATCAGGAAGCGATCGTCCGAGAGAAGCAGCGCTTGACGGAACCGGATGCTGCTAACAATGAGCATACGGTAACTTTGCTTGATACAGCCTTCGTGGAAGGCAAGTTGATAGAGCTGTTTAGCGGTATCCTGGGCGTGCCCGATGTTCAAAGAACCGACAGTTTCTTCGAGTTAGGTGGAGACTCCTTGTTGGGAATTCAGCTTATTAACCTCATTGCCAAAGAACTCAATAAGAAGTTAAGTTTTGATACGTTGTTCGCGTTCCCTACGGTTGAAGGGATTGCCATGGAAGTTATCGGCAGTATAACGCAAAGCTATTCTTCTATTGAACTGCAACCACAGTTGGATGCATATCCTGTGTCTTTTGCACAACGCAGACTGTGGGTTCTGGATCAAATGCAGGATGATCAAAAAGCTTACAATATGCATCAGGAAATTTCAATCGAAGGCGAGTTCCAAATCGAAGCATTTGAAAAAGCGTTGCGTTTCATGGTGGAGAGACACGAAACGCTGCGAACGACATTCGTGTTAGAAGCGGGAGAGTTAAAGCAGAAAATCGGGCGGACGGTTGACCTTCCGTTTGAGATGATTGTGTTGAACGATGAATACGACGTACCGTGGAAAACAAAAGAATTATTGACTGCATACAAAAACGAATCTTTTGATATCGAAACAGGACCGTTATTCCGTAATGTCATGATTCAAACGGGACCACAAAAATATGTTTTCCTGTTTGTCATTCATCACATTATTTCCGACGGCTGGTCGGTTGAAGTAATGATCCGTGAAACGCTAAGTTTATATGAGCATTTTTCCGTTAACAAATCTCTTGAATTGATGCCACTCTCCATTCATTATAAAGACTTTTCCGTTTGGCAGAACGGTCTGTTACAGCAAGAGCAATTTGCGAATCAGGAAAGATACTGGCTGAACAAGTTTTCGGGAACTCTTCCAGTTTGCGAGCTTACGGGCGACAAACCGCGACCTGCCGTCTTTAATTTTGAAGGCGCGCATTATCCGTTTTTTATTCCTGAATCGTTAACCCGCAAGTTGCAATCTTTATCGAGAACGCATGATGTCACCTTGTATATGGCACTCCTTTCTTCTGTATATGTGTTGATGCATCGCTATACAGGTCAAGATGATTTAATTATCGGCTCTCCTGTAGCCGGTCGCTCTCATTTTGATTTGCGGAACGTCATCGGATTTTTTGTTAACACGCTGGCACTGCGAACGACAGTGAAATCAGACGACTCATTTGTCAAGCTGTTGTCGGAAGTAAAGCGAAACATACTAGAGGCGATTGAACACCAAGACTACCCATTCGATCTGCTGGTAGATAAGCTGCAATTGCCAAGAGACACGAGCCGCTCGCCGTTATTCAACGTAAACGTCGTACTGCAAAATATTAAGCTTGACAAAGGTGTTCAGTCCGTATTATCGGAGCTGACCGATATTCAAATTCGCAAAGCCGATATCATCGAGCACGTATCGTCGAAGTGGGATTTGGAATTTGACTTTACCGAAACGGACGACGGTCAAATTTATTGTTTGCTGGAATATTATAAGGGAGCGTATTCCGAAGCGTTCATTGAGAATTTGACGGCAGTATACTTGCAGTTGCTTGATCAACTGGTCTCGGAACCAGAGCAGCCCCTGGGTCAGTGCAATTTGCTAACGGATCGTCAATGGGAACAAATGCTGCAAGCGAAAGAGACAGACATTCCATATAAAACGATTCATGAGATTTTCAAAGAGCGGGTGAAAGAAGTACCGGATCAGGTGGCCGTTCGACATGGGGGTCGGGAAGTTACTTATAAGGAATTGGATGAACAGTCGGAGCGTCTGGCTGCATTTTTGTACGAGCGGGAAAAGGTTCGCGAAGGTGCATTTGTCGGCATACTCGCGGATCATTCACCGGAAATGATCGTCGGCATACTCGGAACTTTGAAAACAGGAGGGGCTTATGTTCCTCTCGACGCCAGATTTCCGATAGAGCGTCTGGAAACGATTGTGGAAGCTTCCGGCATGATAACAATCGTATCCGAGAAAAAATATATCGGGTTGTTGGACAAGCTGCAGTGGTCTTGCGAATCGCTGCGCTCCTTTATTTGTTTGGACACGGAACATGTTTATTTGGAGAACATAGAACAGTCCAGCGAGCTCATGAATAGCCAAATCTGGAACTACGTCTCAGAAATCTCAACCGATGAAATCAGCGGAAGTGGCTGGGTAAGCAGCTATACCGGCGAGCACTTCAGCGAACTGGAGATGGCGGAATACAAAAGTAACGCACTGAGTAAAATCCGTCCGTATTTGCATAAAGACGCCAAAGTGCTGGAAATCGGATGCGGATCCGGGATCACGGCCTTTGAAGTAGCGCCCGAAGTTAAAAAGTATGTGGGCATTGACTTATCCGAAACTATTATCGCCAAAAATATCGAGAGAGTGACAGCGGCAGGCGTTGCCAATACCGAATTTATAGTCATGCAGGCGGCTGATATTGATCGGTTAGAGCCAGGGGCATACGATGTCATTATTATGAATAGCGTCATTCACTGTTTCGGCGGCCTTAACTATTTCCGCAACATTGTAAGCAAAGCGATTGATCTGCTCGCAGGTACCGGGGTGTTGTTCTTCGGGGATGTGTTGGATCCAAACTTGAAAAAACAGCTGATTCAATCCATGACGCAATTCAAAAGGGAGCATAGCCAAGTAGGTTACACAACGAAAATCGGCTGGGAGACGGAGCTGTTCGTATCCCCTAAGTATTTGGAAGATTTGCAAGTCGATTTCCCTGTCATTCGCTCCGTGCAATGTTCGAAAAAAGTGCATACTGTCGTTAACGAGCTGACGCTGTTCCGGTATGATGCGATTCTGGAAGTGGACAAAAACGAGTCGAATGCGAGCGAGCGACCGCTCGTGAAAATGAAAAATCAATATGATCGTAAAGATCTTGATCAGTTAGACGCATGCCGGTCGATCGTTGCAGCCAATCCGTCGAATGCCGCGTACGTTCTGTTTACATCCGGTACGACCGGCAAACCTAAAGGGGTAGTAGTCGAGCACCGCAGCGTAGTGAATTATATCCAATGGGCGAATCGCTACTATTATGCGGAGCGGCAGCCTGTATTTCCACTGTACTCGCCATTGACCTTTGATTTAACGGTTACGAGTATTTTTTGTCCGTTATTTGCGGGCTCCACGATCGAAATTTACAATGGCGATTTCGAGACGGTTATTCAAGGAATCAGCGATGAAAACCGAAGTAATACGATGAAGTTGACGCCGGCTCATTTATACTACTTGCAACATAGCGATGTGTCATTGAGTAGTGTTCGTAAGTTCATTGTTGGAGGAGAGGCGCTGAGCTCCAGGAAAACGGAAGAACTGCTAATGCGTTGCGAAGATGGAACTGAAATATACAATGAGTACGGGCCGACCGAAGCAACTGTCGGATGTATCGTTTACAAGGTAACGAAAAACAATCTGGATACGGAACGTCCTTCTGTCCTGATCGGCCAACCGATAGACAACACTAGAATTTATATTCTTGACGGATATAGGCAACCGGTTCCTGTCGGCGCCGTAGGAGAAATTTACGTATCGGGCGCATGTTTGGCACGTGGTTATTTGAACAATGAGAGCTTAAATGAGGAGCGGTTTTTGGCAGATCCTTTTGTCGCCGATCGTCACGAGAGAATGTATAAGACCGGAGATTGGGGAAGGTATCTTCCAAGCGGAGATATCGAATATTGGGGGCGGAAAGACCGACAGGTCAAAATTCGTTCGTTCCGCATCGAGCTGGATGAAATTGAAGGAAAGCTGTTGGAGTATGACCAAATCCGTAGCGCTCATGTCATTGACTGTACGGATCATGATGGAGAAGTGTTCCTGTGCGCCTACGTAGTATCCGACGAACCGTTGGATGTCAACCATATTAAAGCTACGCTAATGCAACGTTTGCCGGAATATATGATACCGAAAGTTATACTAGCTGTGCCGCACATTCCTGTTAACGTGAATGGAAAGGTAGATCGCAGTAAACTACCCGTTCCTAAGGGGATTCAAACGGAGGAGAAAGTGTACAGAGCTCCGGAAAATCAATTACAGGAAACGCTATGCAATATTTGGAAAGACGTGTTGAAAATAAGTGAAGTTGGCATCGATGAAAGCTTCTTTGAGCTCGGAGGAGACTCCATTAAAGCGATTCAGGTTGTTCAAAGATGCAAACGGATGAACTTGCGCGTAACGGTAAAAGACATCTTCTCTTATCGCTCCGTCGCCGCTGTCAGTGAAGCTATAAAGCTGACGGAAGCGCCGACTGCCGCTGAAGCGCATTCGTCCGAGAGCGGGAACGGCGAAGTTCCGCTGCTTCCGATTCAACAATGGTTTCTAGAGAAAGATGTGCCGCAACCTAATTATTTCAACATGGGGCATATGTTCGAGCTTGCACATGACGCTGACTTTGTCAGCCTGGAGCGGGCGTTCCAACATACGGTGGACAGCCACGATATGCTACGCGCCCATTACTTCCTGCAAGGGGACCGCTTCGTACAGGCCGTACGAGATATCGAAGCGACGCCGAAGTTCCAGCTTTGCCATTATGATCTATCATACATTGCGGAATCGGAGCAACTGCACAAGGTAAAAGAAATCGGCGTTTCCATTCAGGAACGATGTGATTTGAAAAACGATTTGCTGCTCAAGGCAATTGTATTCGATTTTGGTCGGCAGAAGCCTAAGAAACTGCTGGTGTTATGCCATCATCTCGTCATTGACGGAGTTTCTTTCCGTATTGTAATCGAGGACATTCAGTGGCGATACGAAGAATTCCGCAAGGGGCGCGAATCACAATCATTACTCCCAGGTGCTTCTTATAAACAGTGGAGTGAGAGCCTTAGCAAAGGGTCGGCAGAACGCCGATTTGACGTGTCTTATTGGGAGTCGCTAGCGGCTGAACAGGTCGAAAATCTATTCGAGGAAACCGATGAAGAGACGACTCACAGAGAGCAGGAATGGATTGAGCTTTCCGCCGAGGACACAGAGCGTTTGCTTCAGGAGTGTCGAACAACGTTCCAGACAGATCCGGGTCAGGTCGTGTTGTCTGCTTTGTCAGTCGCATTAACGAGCGTATTCGGCGTCGAGCGGTTTTTGTTGGGGCTCGAAGGGCATGGAAGGGAGGAGCTGGACGACCGTCTTGACTTAAGCTACACGGTTGGATGGTTTACTAGTCTGTTCCCAGTGATGTTTGAGAAGCAAAATAGTTTGACGGAAGCGGTACGTCATGTACAGGAAGTATTGACGCAGTTGCCTAATCGTGGGCTGAATTACGGAATTGAAAGATATGTTGCCAAAAATGAAAAATTAGCGTCGTTAAATCCGCAAATTCTGTTCAATTACATCGGGGACGTCAGAAGCACATTGGATGAGCGCGAGGATAACAAGTTACTGAAAGATTGTCGGGATGACTACTTTGGTGCGGTATGGTACCGGAACAATGGACTGTTACATTGTATGGAGTTCAATTCCGTCATCAGCTCAGAGGGGAAGATGTGCATTTTCTTTGAATATTTACCTGAATCGGTCAGCCGGGATCGCGCTCGCCAGTTAAAAAATGAGTTGATGTCTGCCCTCCATAGTGTGATTGACGTGCAGAGCATGGCTAGAAAGGGTTAGTGCAGATGAAAGGAATCGAATCCAACAAAGGCGAAGAAAGCGTTATGCTTTCTTCGCCCCGAATTGCCAAGCGCCCGGCACCTCCCGGCCCGAATTTGTGGCAAACGGTACGGTACGGTATTCAAATGGTAAGAGGAAGAGATGTTAATGAAATTTTTGGGGAGATGCATCGGAAGTTCGGGCGTATTTCGAAAATCGGCCGTTATGTGCTGATCGTCGGCCGCGACGAATGTCGCAATGTGCTAACGGCATCCATCGACGAGATTCAACGCTCGCCGCTTGCAGAGAAAGGGGTTGAAACGCTTGGCGGTTTGGACGGAAAAAAACATACCCACCATCGCATGATCGTCATGCAAGCGTTTCGACACGAACGGTTCGAAGAGTATATTCCTCGAATGGAGCGTCTTATTAAAGAGCGAATTTTGAAATGGAACGGTCCTGTCCGTCTGATGGAGCAGCTAAGAGAACTGACGTTGGATATTATGATCGAAACGATGGTGGGCATCGTCCCCGGTTCGGACGAGCATGCAAGATTTCTTTCCCACTACTGGCCGATCACTCACCGTGGCAAGAAGAGCAGCATCCCCTGTTCGCATTATCAAAAAGCGATGAAATCTAAGCGAGCGATGTGGTGGATATTAAAGAAAAAGCATGCAGAACGGCCAGACGAGCCGACTGCACTTAACATCATGTTCAGAGCGTCTCAAGCCAGCAAGCAAGGTCCGCTCACGGAAGATGAGTTGATCAGTTATGCCTACATGCTCACCGAGTTTGGGGAAAGCGACGTTGCGGCTCTTACTACCTACGCGCTCTTTGAGATGCTATCCAGCCCTCAATGGCTAAACTCGTTTGAACAGGAACTTGCGCAGTTTTCCGGCAGTTCGGTCGACTTGAAGATGCTGAATCGATTGTCGTTTATTCAACATTCGATAAGTGAAGCCGAAAGGTTGCATCCCCCCGTTCCGTTTATAGCTAGGCAAGCGATGGTCGATATGACGTTCAAAGGGTTTCGGATCAAAAAAGGGAGCAAGTTTATTTGTTCCATAGAGCAGACTCATCTGCTCGAAGAGTTGTTTGATAATGCCACAGTGTTTGACCCGAACCGCTTCGCTCGATCGGGAGACGAGCATAAGGCTCCGTTTTCATTGCTTGGATTCGGTGGGGGAAGTCATTCCTGTGTAGCCAAGCAATATAGTCAGCTGCTAAGTGTGCTGATTGTGTTTCTCTTGGGAGAAACGTTTGCGATGTCCGACTGCTACCTTGTGCCTGGAACAGCGCAGGAAAAAGGTGCAAAAATCGATCTAAGCTCGATCGAAGTCGATTTTCGTCTTCGTGTGCAGTAGTCAAAGCTCATATCTCCTGTTTAAGGAAGGATGACAGAAATATATGCCAAGCGCAGTGCGCGTTTATCTAACTATGGTTTCCTTGATTGCATTTGCGAATACCGTCATGTTCACGACTTATGCCGTGTACTACATCAATACACTGGATTTTAACCCCTTACAGTTGATTTTAGTTGGCGTTGCATTGGAGATTACCGTATTTCTTTGCGAAATTCCTACAGGTATCGTTGCGGACGTTTATGGTCGAAGGTTATCGGTCATTATCGGCTGTTTCGTACTCGGACTTGCTTTTGTGCTGGAAGGGTCGGCCCTGTATATTTCGGTACTTTCATTCATTGCGATGGTCATACTCGCCGAAATTATTCGTGGAGTCGGAGAAACGTTTGTAAGCGGGGCTCAAGGCGCGTGGATTACGGACGAAGTAGGAGAGGATAACGTCGGCAAGTTGTTCCTTAGGGCAAGACAAATTACACTTGGCGTCGAAGTGATTGGAATCGGGGTTAGTGTAGCACTTGCCAGCTATAAGTTGAATGCTCCGTTTATTGTCGGCGGACTTACTTATTTGGTGCTCGGAATTTTCTTGTTGATGAAAATGAAAGAAACGAATTTTATCCCAGCTATTGCCGAGCGAGGAAACCGCAACACGCTAAAAGTCATTTCAAACACGTTAATGAGCGGCATAAAGGAAGTAAAGAAAAAGCATATTCTGTTGATGCTAACTTTTGTAACTTTTTTTGTAGGAGCTTCTTCGGAAGGGTTCGATCGATTATGGGAGCTTCACTTTATCGACTCGATCGGACTGCCTAAACTCGGAGGTTTATCTACAGTCGTATGGTTCGGCATTATTAGTATCGGTTCCAAACTTATTGGAATCGGGGTTGCAGAAGTTGCCAGAAGAAAATTGGATACAAGATCTGTTTTCTCGGTAAACATCGCTTTGCTCTTATTAACTTCAATCAAAATTGTATTTATATTTTTGTTCGGAGCATCCGTCAACTTTCCGATGGCACTTACGAGCTTTTGGGCGTTGACTGTAATCGGCACTATCTACGGTCCTATTTTTGACACTTGGCTTAATCAAAATATCGATAGCAAAGTTCGAAGCACCGTTCTATCCTTGATGAGTCAAGTGAATGCGTTCGGCCAAACGGCGGGTAGCCCTTTTATAGGTACGGTAGGGGTACGTTATACGGTCAGGGCAGCGCTTATTTTGGCAGCTGTGCTGCTTATCCCTGCCTTTATCGTATTCGCAAGAATGTTAAAACTCGTGAAAAATAGCTCTTCAAAAACTTCTGGGGTCGGACATTAAGGAGGATGCGTTATTGGAAGCGGTTCTTGCAATAAGCCGTAAAAATCGAATTTGGAAGCGGATCGGCATTTGGACTTCATGTGTCTTGCTCGTTGCAGTTGCTGCCGTGTGTGCGGTGTCTGTTTATGTAGGGTGGGTTCTTACTCACCCTGACCGTTTGTTAATTCAGGATAACCCTCAAAATTTCAATTTGAAATATGAAAATATACATTTTCCGAGTAAGAACGATTTAACATTGAAAGGATGGTTTTTGCCTGGGGATGCGAGTGGCGCTAATAGGGGGAAAACGATTATATTCGCCCACGGCATCGCCAACAACAGACTTGAACCGGAAGTTCCGGCGTTACAGATTGCTTCTCGTCTCGTTGAGAAAGGTTTTAACGTGTTGATGTTTGACTTCCGGAACTCGGGGGAGTCTGAAGGAAGTTTAACTAGCGTAGGCTACTTCGAGAAAGATGATTTGCTGTCGGCCATTGAGTATGTCAAGGGAAAGGTAGTTGGAGGGAAAATAGGACTTCTCGGATTTTCCATGGGCGCCTCGGTGTCACTTTTAGCAGCGGCAGAAAGTAACGATATAAGGGCGGTTGTTGCAGATAGCCCGTTTGCTGATCTCAAACAATATTTGAATGATAATCTAGATAATTTCACTGATTTGCCCAAATACCCATTTACGCCTATAATAATGTATTCGATTCCGATAATTACAGGGATAAAACTGGAGAAAGTTAGTCCGATTTCTGCTATGCAAATGATGAATGAAAAACGTGTATTGCTTATCCATGGAGAGAAGGATCGTACGATATCATCAATTAACTCTGAAAAATTGTATGAAGCGGTAAAAGATCGTAATCAGGCAGAATTGTGGCTTGTTCCTGATACAGATCATGTATACGCACATGCAAATTTTCCAAATAAGTATGAGGATAAAGTTTTGAACTTTTTTGAACGAATGTGACTGAAGAGTTTGAACTATGTCCATAGGGGCATAGTTCTTTTTAAATTAATAATGGATTATAATTTTTATTAACATGCATCGGAGGTGGTACCTTGATTGCAGCTTCCTTTTTTTCTTCTCCTCATCGGATTATTGCATATAATCGCTCCACGCGTCGGCTGGTACTTGAGCATTGGCTGAAAGCTTCGTGATGCGGAGCCTTCGGACGCTTATCTGATTTGATTATGATCCGAGTTGGCGGGATCGTAGCCTGTATCATTGCCGTCGTCTTTTCATCAACTTGCCTTCGGCCGAGAGCAGCGCAATGGCTGAAAAGAATATTCGCGAAAGTTTAAGCAGCAATTCCGTTATTGCGGTGACATCTTTCAACTAAAGCTAGAACCGGCAAGCGGTAAACGGCAGAAGCGCATGAGCTGAACCAACTGATTTTGGACTCGGAAAGGGAGAAGCCAGCCCGCCGTAATTACAATTCGCAGAGCTCTTTCGGTTCGATGGGCGAAATGGAGCTGCGTCTTACTAAGGACAGGAGATGACGGTGTATGCGATAGGGGATGACTAGTTCGGCATCGGCATGGAATGCTCGGGGGATCTTTACATATGCTATTGGTTCGCCGCATGCGCCTCAAAAATAGAAAATAAAATATAATTTACCTTTATAAGCGTGACCCAAATACAATCTAAAATGACTGGTTAAACTTTGAATTAGCAAGATGAAAAAGCGATCCGACTGATCCCAAAATGATAATCCGATTGGGATGTTTAGATTCCGTTTGTGCTGGATGATGGTCATATTGGTACCAGCATGTGCAAAAATCCCCCGAGCATTTTCTGCTCGGGGGATTCGTTATTAGTCGCTGAATCGCATCCGCATCCGAACCTGCATCCGCACTACAGCACCATCTCAAGAAACCGTGCAGCTCGTTCGCTCTCCGGCTTGGTGAAAAATTGCTCCGGCGGCGCCTTCTCGACGAGCAGTCCGCCGTCGAGGAAGTAGATCGTGCCCGCCGCTTCGCGCGCGAACTTCATCTCATGCGTGACGATGAGCATCGTCATGCCGGACGAGGCAAGCCCTTGGATGACGGCGAGCACCTCCTTGACCATCTCGGGATCGAGCGCGGACGTCGGCTCGTCGAAGAGCATGACGTCCGGGTCCATCGCGAGGCTGCGCGCAATGGCGATCCGCTGCTTCTGCCCGCCGGAGAGGCGGGACGGGAATGCATCGGCCTTGTCGGACAGGCCGACGCGCGCGAGCAGCTTCAACGCCGTCTCGTGCGCTTCTTCGCGCGAGAGGCCTTTGACCTGCATAGGCGCGAACGTAATATTGTCCATGACGGTCATGTGCGGGAACAGGTGGAAATGCTGAAATACCATGCCGATCCGCTGCCGGATGCGCGTAATGTCGGTGCGGGGATCGGTGATGACGGTGTTGTCGAACGTAATTTGTCCGCTTGTCGGCGTCTCCAGCAGGTTCAGGCAGCGTAGGAAGGTGGACTTGCCTGAACCGGACGGACCGATGACGGCAACGACCTCGCCCTTTTCTACTGTTGTAGAAATGCCGCGCAGCACCTCATGTTTGCCATATGTTTTCGTTAGCTGTTCTACATTAATCACTGCGGCGGAGCCTCCTTTCGAGCAGATGGGCGAGCGATGTAAGAATGAGCACGAGGCAGTAATAGATCGCTCCGGCGAACAACAGCGCTTCGAAGGCGCGGAAGGTGGATGCTTGCACAACGTTCGCGCGGCGCATCAGATCCTGCACGCCGATCACGGAGACGAGCGACGACTCCTTGAGCAGCGCCACGCATTCATTGACGAGCGCGGGCAGAATGTTCTTCACGGCCTGCGGCAAAATAATGCTCCGCATCATCGTCCGGTACGGGATGCCGAGCGCCATCGCCGCTTCGCGTTGTCCGCGGTCGACCGCCATAATGCCGCCTCGTATCGTTTCCGACAAATAGGCAGCCGAGTTGAGCCCGAAGGCAAGCCCTGCGGCCAGCAGCGCCGGGATATCATAATCGAACAGCTGTGGTGTTGCGTAGTAAATAATAAACAGCTGCAGCAGCAGCGGCGTGCCGCGGAACACCGATGTATAGACGGTGGCGAACCATTGGAGCGGACGAACGGAAGAGATTTTGAACAGAGACAGAATCGAGCCCCATACGAAGCCGAGCAGCGCCGAGACGAGCGTGAACAACAGCGTTACAAGCGTGCCTTTCACGATATACCCGACGTAGCCGTTCAAAATGCTGAAGTCCAAATTCAGTTGATTGCCTTTTTTCGCGCCTTCATGCTGACCGAACCAGGAATCGATCATCTTCTGCTTTTCGCCGGACGATTCCAACTCTGCGAGCTCCGCGTTAAACGGAGCAACCAGCGAAGAGCCCTTCGGGAACGCAATGGCATAGCCTTCGGCATCATCATCGGATGGAATCATCGTGAAGGCGAGATCGGCGTTGGCCTCGATATACCCGATAGCTACCGCATCTTCGACGATGGCGGCATCAATCCGGTTCGCCTTCAGCTCCTGAATGAGCGAGGAGATCGTATTGAGCTTCGTGATCTTCGCATTTTTCAGTCCGGCAATCGCCGTTTCTTGCGTAGAGCCGAGCTGGACGCCGACCTTTCCGCCTTCCAGCTCCTGCAGCGTCGCGAACGGTTTCTTCTTCTTCGATACAATCGTATTGCGTGCCGCGTAGTACGGATTGGAGAAATCGACGTTCTCCTTCCGCTCCGGCGTTACCGACATGCCCGACATGACAAAATCGACCCGATGCGTCTGGAGCGCGGCAATGAGCCCGTTAAAGTCCATCGCCGAAATCTCAAGCTTGCAGCCGAGCTTCGACGTAATCGCCTTGGCGATGTCGATATCCAGCCCAACGATATCCCCGCCATGTTTGGCGTCGACGTTCTCGTAAGGCGGATAGTCCGGCGACGTGCCCATGACTAGCGCTTTGCCATCTGGGCAAAAGGATGCGCTGGCATTCGATGTCGCGCCATTCGCACGGCTTCGATCGGTCGGCCCGAACACGCCGAGCAGGATAAATACGATCAATGTAAGCGCGAGTATTCGCACAATTGCGCTTTTTTTCATAATAAGCCATACACCTCTGGTAATGAAATCATATTGCTTATGTAGCCTACTTGGTTGGCCTTATCCCCGTCAACAAGCGGATTTTGACAATTATAAACTTAATATTCCTCCTGCTGAATGGATTGGCTATAGGACATGTTCATCCATCCAGTTTTACTGGCTTTGAACAGGTTTGGCATATTTTTAGCATCGCGATTAGTATCTATTCGAGTCGTTTAACGCAAAAAAACCTCTAAGGCGCATGTCCTGAGAGGTTTCCTTATGAAGCACTGTGATTCTAGTAGAACGTGATGGACGAAACGTAGAACTTGTTCGTATCGTCGTTCAGCGAATACGTGATGTAAACGCCGAAGCGTCTCGAGTAATCGTCCGACTCAGCCGATACATAGTAGGTTACATACTTGGAGTAGGTGTAATCCTCGAAGCTGGAATCGCCGTTGAAGGTTTGCGATTTTGCTTTGTTGATCGCATCGTTGGCGATTGGTCCCAGCTCTGCATCGGTGTAATTTTTACGCAGGTACGAAATTTGATCGTCCAGATCAGCTGCATTATCAACGTAGCGGTCATTGCCGTTTTCGCTCTTTTTAATATTTTTGCGCATCCAGGCTTTTACTGCGGCAGTGTCGCCATTTTGAAGAGCTGCAGCAAACAGTCGGATGCCGTATGCAGCTGCTGCTTTGTTGTCTGCAAAGATTTTGCTGGCTGCAGAGTTTGCAGTATAGTTCTGCGCCAAGTTCGTGCCGTCGGAAGCAACGGTTGCATCGCCGCCCGTATTAGGCTTAGCTACAGTCGAAATGTCTACGCTATTGGAAGCAGCGTTGAAGCCTGCGGAGCCGCCCATCGCCTTCACGACTGGCGCAGCAGGAATGTACGTACGGTTATTGTACGTGATTGGGTAGAGGTTCTCTCCGCTATCGTACAAAGAAACCGTTTTGCCGTCTACTTTGATCGACAGAGCGGTGTTTTGATAAGCTGTAATTTTTTTCAGTGCCGTGCCTGCATAGGCAACGGAGCCGACAGCGACAGCCAGCGAAACAGCAGTCGTCGTCAGTAGAACCTTCTTGCTTAATGATTTCATCTAGTAAACGCTCCCTTATGAATGGATGGATATCAATATGAATATCGGATAATTTCCCTAAATTTTGAGAGTTCGTAAACAAATAGGCGGTGAGAAATGCAATTTTTAGTCTGACTATAAATGGGGCATATTCGTTCGCCGATGGGCGTAGGTTGAAGGATGGGCAATAAAACCGCTTAGCAAGCCACAGGCCCAACAACATTAGGAGGACATCCAATGGAAACGTTCGGCAGAGGCTGTCTGTACATTGTCGTCGGCTTAATCGTAATCATGATCCTTGCTTTTCTTGTCGGAGGGACGATTACGATCCCATGGATTATTTTGATCCCGCTTATTGGATTGGCGTTTTGGGCGGCTTCGCGCAAAAGCAAGTGAAGATAGCTTGAGAGAAGAGCGAGGCGCTTTGCGCTTCGCTTCTTTTTCGTATACGATATTTGATAATAGAGCAATCATCGCTTTCATATACAGTGGACAGAAGGGGAATAAGATATGGCAAATACAACGAACAAGCCGACAGTTGACGTGCATGTCCTGACGGGCTTCCTGGGCAGCGGCAAGACGACATTGCTCAAACGGCTGTTGGATGAATACGAAGCGCAAGGCAAGAAAGCGGCAGTCGTCATGAATGAACTAGGCGATGTTAACCTGGACGGGCTAGAAGTAGAGTCGGAAGTGCCGATGGCAGAGATGCTTGGCGGCTGCATTTGCTGTTCGATCCGCGGCGATTTGAGCATGGAGCTTAAGCTGTTGATCGATGAGCATCAGCCTGATGTCGTGCTTATTGAAGCGACAGGCGCGGCGAATCCATTCGAGATGATTGACGGCGTGACCGAGACCGCCATGTACACGCCGGTTGAGCTGAAATCGATCATCGTCGTGGTGGACGGTCCAGAGCTGTTGGCACGGAGCCGCAGCGGCGGGCAGACATTCAAATTAATGAAGGAACAGATTCGAAGCGGGACGAGGCTGCTGCTAAACAAGGCGGATCGTCTTGCAGGCGAGCAATTAGTCGAAGCCGAGCAGCTGATTCGCGAAATAAATGGATATGCGCCGATTTTGGCGACCGTGCGCTGCGCCGTGGACAGCGAATGGCTGGGTGGCATCGTGGCGTTCGGAGAAGCAATCGAGCTGCACGGCAATGGCAATGAGAAGGAGCATTCGCATGCGAAGGAGCATGTTTGCGGTCCGGCATGCGATCATGATCATCACCATGATCACGCGCATCATGCCCATCACTCCCATGAGCATGTCATGGCATTGACGCATTACCTAAGCCAGCCGGTCGATAGCCATCAGTTCGAGGCTTTCCTCAAGTCGCTTCCGGATAATGTATATCGTGCGAAAGGAGTCGTGACGTTCCGAGACAGCGAAACGGCTAGCCGGTTCTTGTTCCAATACGCATACAAGGAAACGGATTTCATGCGCATCACGCCGCAGGGCAAAGTCCATGATGTCGCGGTATTTATCGGCGAGCATTTCTCTAGGGAACATCTGCTGCAAGAGCTGGCGCAGCTGGAGACGAATGAATAGCGTCGAAGCGATGCATAGTTCTTGGTAATAAAGCCCATACTAAGCCCGATTTCACAACGGGAGGTATGTAGCAAGATGACGTTACGAACAAAAGGGCTCGCATTCGGGATTTCTGCCGCGCTGCTGCTAACGGCGATTCCTTCTATTGCTGGCGCCGCTGCTGTGCCTGAAGAACAGACAAGGCCGGGAGCGGAGCTGCGCCATCAAGAAGAGGTTCATGGACCGGGACATGGCTTCGGCCATGGTCGGCATGACGAGAAGCATCGGCTGGAGCGTCTGCAGTATGTTGCTCGCTACTTTGATATCAAGACAGATGGCAAAGACGGCAAGCAGCTTTACGAGGAAATTCAAGCGGCGAAAAAAGCGAACCCGCAGAAGTGGGAGGCGTTCAAAGCCGAGCACCGCGCAAAGTTCGAGGAGCGGATTAAGGAAGCGGCACGCTACTTCGGCATCGCTACGGAAGGCAAGTCCGTAGAACAGCTGCACAAGGAGCTGCGCGCAGCTCGCGAAGCAAACCCGGAGAAGTGGAAAGCGTTCATTTTGGAGAAACGCAACCAATTTGACGCGAATAAGCGTCGGGAAACAGGCGACAGCGCCAAGAAGAATGAAAGCGCGACAAGCAATTCGGGTCGCAGCATGTAAACGATCGAGTGAATTGAAAAGCCTCTGCCATCTAGGATTCTGCGGCAGAGGCTTTAATTATTTAACTTTAAACGATACGCTGAACTGGAATGAATGGAAACGACATCCTGTCGTTTGCTTCTTTTTTGACTCGAACTATGATACTGTCATTTAGTAAGGCATGTTCTTATTCTACGATTCGGAGGCTCCTTCCTATGAAATATGATGTGCTGTATGAAGGCGCGTTTGCCATGCTAAAGGTGAAGCTGGAGCGCGGCGAGAGCGTGAAGGCGGAGATGGGCGCAATGGTTTCCATGTCTCCCTCCATTGATTTGACGGGAACGGTTGATGGCGGCATTATGCGCGGCTTGGGGCGGATGCTCAGCGGGGAAAAGTTTTTCTTCCAAGAGCTGGTTGCAGCTAGAGGCGGCGGCGAAGTGCTGTTAGCCCCGACATCGATGGGCGATATTCAAGCGGTAGAGCTGGACGGCTCTTATAAGCTTCTCGTACAGAAGGACGGCTTCCTTGCTGGAACGAGCGGTATTGAAGTGAATACCAAGATGCAAAATTTGAGCCGCGGATTGCTCTCTGGCGAAGGTTTCTTTATCGTCGAGATTAGCGGAAGAGGCACCGTGTTTATTTCGTCTTATGGATCGATTCATGCGATTAACCTGGCACCAGGCGAAGAAGTCATTGTCGATAACGGGCATTTGGTTGCATGGCCGGATTATGTACAATACAACATCGAGAAGGCGTCCAAGGGTTGGCTGAACAGCATCAAAAGCGGCGAGGGCGTCGTTTGCCGATTCCGAGGAGAAGGTGTTGTATTAATTCAGACCCGTAATCCTAAAGGATTCGGCAGCTGGGTGAAGCAGTTTTTACCCGGATCATAACCAAGATCGAAGAGCAGCCATGAGGGCTTGCTCTTTTTTTATTCCACCCGTTGACAGCTCTGCAATTCGATGATAACCTTTAGTTAATTATTCTCATAAGATTTATCGGAATTAAACGATGCATACGGCTGACTGTTCTGAACAGAGGCGCTGCACACTCTCCATCGGGGAGTGGCGGAAGCCTCTGTTTTTTTGTTTTTAAGAGGGGGGAGTTCAACTTGCGTAATGGGGTGCTGGCATCGCCGAGCAAACAGCCAGGCAAATGGGCGCTGCTCGGGCTCGCGCTGATCTTGCCGGTAACGGGCTTGCTCGTATGGCAGTTGCTTGGGGATTTGGGCTACTTATCGGAACTGTTGTTTCCGACGCCTTATACGATTAGCCAGTCGTTCGTCGATCTGGCGCGGTCCGGCGATTTGTGGGCGAACTTTCGGATTAGCGCGGTTCGTGTTTTTGCGGGCTTTGCACTAGGCGGAGGCATCGGGTTGGCTGCGGGTATTGCCGTTGGGCTTTCGCGCCCGGTCGAGAAGCTGCTGGACCCCTCGATCCAAATGATCCGTATGGTTCCAAGCTTGGCAATCGTGCCGCTGTTCATTCTCTGGTTCGGCATCGGCGAGGAATCGAAGGTGCTGCTTATTGCCAAAGGTGCGCTGTTTCCTGTTTACATCCAAACGTATCTGGGCATTCGCAATGTAGACAACAAGCTGTTTGAGGTGGCGCGCGTGCTCGGCTTTAGCCGATGGAAACGAATGACACGCCTCGTGCTGCCAGCGGCAACGCCGAACATTTTGCTCGGCTTGCGCTTATCGCTTGGTTTATCTTGGTTGGGTCTGGTCGTGGCAGAGCTAATCGCATCGACTTCAGGGATCGGTTATATGATGTCCGATGCTCGCCAATTCGCGGATACGCCAGTCGTCTTTGTCGGCATTATCGTATTTGCTGTCGCGGGGCTGACGACGGATACGATCGTTCGCTACATCGAGCAGCGGCTGCTGCGGTGGAAAGATCGTTACGCAGGGTAGAGGGGAGAGGATCAGCGCGTGAGCAATCAATCAGAAGCTGTCGTACGGCATAGGGATTCAATCAGCCAAGATTCTGTTTCGCATGCTGCTTCAGCAGCACCGCCGGCGATATCGCCGGTACCGGCACCGCGAGACAAACGGGTCGTAGATGAAAAAGCTTCTGGGCGAAGCAACCGCTCGGTTGTAACGGATGCCGCGCTCGGAGCGCTGCTGCCTGTTATCGCTCTTGCAGTGTGGCAGCTTGCAGGGGAGCGGGGCTGGATATCGCCGACGTTTTTGCCGACGCCGATTGCAATCGCGGAAGCCTTCGGCAAGCTGCTCCTATCTGGCGAACTGCTTCGCCATCTTGGCGTAAGCATCGGCAGAGCGGCGACCGGCTTCGCGATCGGCGGCTCGCTTGGCCTGCTGCTCGGCTTGGTTACGGGCTTGTTCCGCAGAGCGGAATATTTATTGGACCCAAGCTTGCAGCTGCTGCGTCTCGTGCCGCATTTGGCAATCGCGCCGCTCATTATTTTGTGGTTTGGCTTCGGCGAGGTATCCAAGGTCGTCATCATTATGACGGGCGCCTTCTTCCCGCTCTATATCAATACGTTTTTGGGCATACGCAATGTGGATGCTCGCTTGTTCGAGGTAGCGCGCGTGCTTCAGTTTAGCTGGCGAACTCGAATAACGAAGCTTATTGTTCCAGCGGCGCTTCCTGAGCTGTTCATCGGCCTGCGCCTATCGTTAGCTGTCGCTTGGATCGGCCTAGTCGTCGCTGAACTGATTGGAGCAACGTCCGGCGTCGGGTTTCTCATTAATCTGGCGAAGCAGGAGTCGGACACGAGCACGATTTTCGTTGGCATTCTTATTTTCGCAATCGTCGGCAAGCTGATCGATTCGCTGGTTCGGCTGCTGGAACGCAAGTGGCTGTTTTGGCGGGACAGCTATCAAGGGTAACCAAATTCAAACGAGGCAAGGGGAGGCTTTACACAATGGGAGAGCACGCGATTTCGGGACAATTGAACTTATCGGCGGATGTATTGGTCATCGGAGGAGGACCCGCTGGAACGTGGGCGGCATTAACCGCAGCAGCCAAGGGAGCGAAGGTCGTGCTGGCGGATAAAGGCTATTGCGGTTCAAGCGGGGCGACGGCGCCATCGGGTACTGGCGTTTGGTATGTAAAGCCGGAGCAGGAGCTGCGCGAGCAGGCCAAAGCAAGCCGTTATGAGCTTGGCGGTCGGCTGGCGGAGCATCGGTGGATGGATCGCGTGCTCGATCGGACATATGAGAACATGAACAAGCTCGGCGTATACGGCTATCCGTTCCCGGTCGATGATCAAGGCAATCAGCATCGGCGCGGGCTTCAAGGCCCCGAGTATATGCGGTTAATGCGGAAGCTCGTTCACAAAGCAGGCGTGCGCATCCTTGATCATAGCCCAGCGCTGGAGCTGCTTGCCGACGAGCATGGCGTAGGCGGCGCTGCCGGCGTACATAACCAAACGGGGCAGACATGGAGCGTTCAGGCCGGGGCAGTCGTGATCGCGACGGGCGGCTGCGCCTTCTTAAGCAAAGCGCTTGGATGCAACGTACTGACAGGCGACGGTTATTTGTTCGCCGCTGAAGCCGGGGCGGATCTGTCAGGCATGGAGTTTTCCAATGCTTATGCCATCTCGCCGACGTTTTCCTCGGTGACGAAAACGGCCTATTACAGCTATGCAAGCTTCTATTATGAGGATGGCACGCCGATTCCGGGAGCCGGCTCGAAGCAGGGCCGCTCGGTTATCGCTCGCAATTTGCTGGGGGGCAATCAAGTGTACGCGAAGCTCGATTTGGCAACAGAGGAGCTGAAGCCGCTGCTGCGTGTCGCGCAGACGAACTTCTTCCTGCCGTTCGACCGCCGCGGCATCGATCCGTTCAAGGATTTGTTCCCGGTAACGCTGCGGCTGGAAGGTACGGTACGCGGAACGGGCGGGATTCGGGTAACGAATGAGCAATGCGCAACGACGGTGCCAGGGCTGTATGCGGCAGGCGATGCGGCGACGCGAGAGCTGATCTGCGGCGGCTTTACGGGCGGCGGCAGCCACAATGCGGCATGGGCTATGTCATCCGGCTCATTCGCAGGAGAGGGAGCGGCGGCATATGCGCAAGCGCTCGGTCAGCATGCGGCGGGGCGTTCGGTCCGCGGATTATCGTCCAGTGCGTTAACGACGAGCAAGGTGGGGACCGGCGCAGGCGGCCGGACGGAGCAGTTCGTTCGCGCAGTGCAAGAAGAAGTGAAGCCGTATGACCGCAATTTGTTCCGGACGGAACAGGGGCTTAAGGCGTCGCTGGGACGACTGGACGAATTATGGAAGGAGCAGCGAGGTCAAGCGATCGAGCGCTCCCCCGAAGGGGTGAAGGCGCGCGAAGCGGCTGCCATGACCGCGACGGCTCGTTGGATGTATAATTCGGCACTCGCTCGGACAGAGACGCGCGGGATGCATAAGCGGGAAGATTTTCCGATACAGGATACTGCGCAGCATAACCGGCTCATCAGCGGCGGTCTGGATCATGTGTGGGTCAAAACGGAGGAAGTCGCAAGGGAGAGTGTTCCTTCATGATCGAAGTCGTCAGCGCATCGCGGTGTGTGTCCTGTAACCAATGCGTGTCGGTCTGCCCGACGAATGTATTCGACATGGCCGAGGGCGGCATTCCGGTCATTGCGCGGCAAGACGATTGCCAAACCTGCTTCATGTGCGAGCTGTATTGCCCCGTCGATGCGCTATATGTGGAGCCAGATCCCGAGCGCGTAATTGGCGTTACGGAGGAAGAGTTGGAATCCCAAGGGCTGCTCGGCGGCTATCGGGAGAAGGTAGGCTGGGGGAAAGGGCGCAAGCCGGTATCCAGTCATTCCTTCATGTATCAGCTATCACAAAAAGCAGGTTTTTGACACGAGAGGAGCATACAAAAAATGACGCAGCATTTGAGAGAGAAAATAGGGGGGCGCTCCAGAAGCTTGAAGCTAACGCTCGCCGTGACCACAATGTTGGCGGCAGCCATGCTTCTTCAAGCATGCGGCTCATCTGGCGACAAAGGGGAAGCAGCGCCGGCGAAAACGTCGAAGGAGGCTGCAGCTGGCGAAGCGAAATCAGCGGTTCCCGCCGTGCTGAACTATGGCTTCATTGGCAGCAATAAGCTGAATCTTCCCTCCGGCGCGGAAGGCTGGGGCTTGTATAAAGGCATCATTCAAGCGGAGCTGAAGCAATACGGCATTACGGAGATCAAAGCTACGGGGTTCCCGAACGGTCCAGACCAGACGGAATCGCTTATTAGCGGACGGCTTGATTTGGGCAGCCTCGGCGATACGCCAGCGATAATTGCTTATGGCTCCGGCGCCAAGACGAGGTTAATTACGCAAGCCTCAACCCATACGGTCGGTTATCTCATCGGCCAGAAGGGCGGGATCAAGCAGCTGCAAGAGCTGAAAGGCCAGACGATCGCGATTCAGAAGGGCTCCTTCATGCACCGTTATGTCGTCGGCCTGCTGAAGGCGGCGGACATTACTGATTACAAGCTGGTCCATATGCTCATTCCTGATGCAGAAGCCGCACTCGCCAGGGGCGACGTCGCCGCTATTACCGATACAGGCGCGCGAGCGCTCAAGCTTATTGACGACGGCTTCCCGCTTATCGATGAATCGGCGAACCATCCGGATCTGTTGGGCACGAGCGCGACGGTCGTTTCGAATGATTATTTGGGCAAATTCCCGGATTTTCCGAAAGCTTGGAATGCTGCCCGCGAGAAGGCGCTGGCGGACTTGAAGCAGCATGAGGACGAATATTACGAGTTTGCCGCTCAGGTGAACAACACGACGGTCGAGCTGACGAAGAAGCTGTATCCGATCAGCGACATTAAGGAACAGGCTTTTACGGACGAGGGGCTTAAGCTGCTGTCTGGCACCAAAGACTTCTTGGTTGAAGAGAAGCTTGCGAAGAAAGATTTTCATGTAGAGGACTGGGTGCTGCGTGCGCCATAATTCGGTTTGCGATTCATGGGAGGGAGAGATCGTAATGAGCGTAAAAACATTAATTGTCCAATCGTTTAAGCTGGAGCTGGGAGAGGGGCTCACGATCGAAGGCGAGGTCAAAAGCCGTCAGGATAACGTGCTCAAGCCTGTCGTCATCGTCAATCATGGCTTCAGAGGGCATAAGGATTGGGCATTCTGGCCGGAGGTTACAAGGCAGCTCGCCGAGGAGGGCTTCTACACGGTGAGCTATAATTTCTCGCGGATTGCAGCCGTGCGGGATGGGCTGACGGAGCAGCAAATCGCAGAGGCGACGACGCTGTCGCAGGAGCAGCTTGATTTGCATGCGGTAACGCAAGCTTTGCTGAACAGGGAATTGCCATTAGCGGAGCAAGCGGACACGAACCGGATCGGCCTCGTCGGCCATAGCCGTGCGGGCGGAAGCGTTATCGTCTATGCGGCAGAGCACCCGGAAGAGGTACAGGCGATAGTTGTCTGGAACGGCGGAGCGGGGCCTGTGCGCCAGCAGGAGCAGGCTGGGAAGCCCGCGGCTGAGCAGGCAGAGAAGCTGTCCGTGCTGGAAGCGACGCTTCACGAGGATCAACTGCGCAACGCGGAACGTTACGCGCTCGTCGAGCGCGTCGAGGCGCTGGCTGCGCAGGCGCTGATCGTGCAGGGCGGCGACGATCGCGAGCAGCTGTTGGAGCAGTTCCGAGCGTTCCAGGAACGCGCGCCGCAGCATCATTATCTTGCCATTGAAGGCGGCAATCATACGTTCAATACCGTTCACCCGTATGAGGGCGGTTCTCCCCAGCTATCGGAAGCGGTAGAAGCGACGCTGCAGTTTCTTCGCGTACAGCTTGGTTGAACGAAGAGGCAGACGGTTCGAAGGCGCCGCGTGTGGCAGCGCCCGATGGCTGAATGATTAGCGGTAAGGCACGGTTGGGTGTGTCCCTTCCGTGCCTTATTTGGCGTTAAATATCGAGTAGGAGGCGGGGCTATGAAACGGGAGCATGAGCTTGAGGAGAAGTTCATTGCAGATGTGCTCGTGTTAGGCGGCGGACCTGCCGGCGCGTGGGCGGCTTGGCGTGCGGCATCGGAAGGAGCGAAGGTCATACTTGCGGACAAAGGCTATGTGGGCACGAGCGGAGCTACTGCGCCGGGAGGAACGACGCTGCTCGTCATCCCGCCAATCGCGGAGCTGCGCGAGCAGGCGGTTGCCGCACGGCTGAAGGCGGGCGGGTATCTGTCCGAGAACGCATGGATTCATCGGGTATTGGACCAGGTGGACATTAATTTGCAGCTGCTGGAGCAGTGGGGATATCCTTTTCGGCAGGATGAGCAAGGCCACACGCTGCGTACCCATTTGCATGGTCCGGAGTACATGCAGCTCATGCGGCGCGTCATTCGAAAGCTGGGTGTCCGCATTCTCGATCAATCGCCTGCGCTCGAGCTGCTGGCAGACGAGTACGGCGTCGGCGGCGCGCGCGGCGTGAACCGGCTGACAGGAAAGTCGTGGGAGGTTCGAGCGCACGCGGTCATTATGGCGACGGGCGGCTGTACGTTCCTTAGCAAAGGGCTTGGCTGCAACGTGCTGACGGGAGAAGGGCTGCTGATGGCTTCCGAAGCGGGCGCAGAGCTGTCCGGCATGGAGTTCAGCCGCCAATATGCGCCCAGCTTTGCCGACGGCAGCGTAACGAGGGGACGAATGCTTGCCTGGTCCACCCTATACGATGAGCATGGAAATGCGCTGCACCAAGGAGACCGCACGTTCGGAAGCCTGCAGAAGCTATTGCTCGATGGGCCGGTCTATGCATCGATCGATCTTGCTGACACGCCGGAAAAGCAAACGTTTCTGCGCAAGGCGCATCCGATTTTTTTCATGCCGCTGGAGCGGGCGGGCATCAATCCGTTCACGGATAAGTTTCCGCTTACGCTGCGGTATGAGGGAACGATGCGAGGAACGGGCGGGCTGCGCCTGATTGGCGAGGAGTGCGCGACAAGCGTCGCTGGTTTGTATGCGGCGGGAGATGCAGCTTCTCGGGAAAAGGTGACCGGCGCCGTATCAGGCGGCGGCGCTTATAACGCTTCGTGGGCAATTTGCAGCGGAACGTGGGCCGGCAGCGGGGCTGCGCTCTATGCGCTTAACCAGAAGCGGGACGCTGGCTCTCGCAGCTTGCGCTCTGTAGGGCGTTATGGACTCGCCGCCGGCCAAGCATCCTCCGAGCGGCTGGAGACGAAGCCGTTAATTGAAGCGATCCAACGGGAGGTGCTGCCGCTGGAAATCAATTATTTTCGCAGTGAGCCGGTCATCCGGGCATCTCTCGATCGGCTGCATAAGCTGAAGGCGGCTTTGGAAGGCAGGATCGTTGATGACGCTACGGTGCAGGGGAAAGTGCGGGCGCGTGAGACGGCTGGCATGCTGACGGTCGCGAGATGGATGTATACGGCGGCGCTTGCGCGCAAGGAGACGCGAGGGCTGCAGTCCTTGGCGGAATACCCGCAGCTAGATCCGCGTCAGACTCATCGCCTCATCGTATCCGGGATCGAAGACATTCGCATTCGCGCAGAGAAGGTTCCGCATGCACAGGAGTGTTTGGCTGCGATCGCTCCGCAATCGGAGGTCTCCCGCGGCTCCAAGCCAATTGCCCGCAAGGAGGAATTGCTGACATGATCGAGCTTGTAAGTGCAAATCGCTGCATCGGCTGCCAGCTATGCGTGAAGGTATGCCCGACCAATGTGTTTGATATGGCGGGCATGCTGCCTGTTATCGCCAGACAAGATGACTGCCAAACCTGCTTTATGTGCGAAGCGTACTGCCCCGTCGATGCACTGTATGTCGCCCCGCAGGCGGAGGTTTCCGTTGCGGTGGATGAGGAGCAGTTGATTGCATCTGGCCAACTGGGCAGTTGGCGCGCTGAGATCGGCTGGCATAAAAACGCTGCGACAACGATGGCGAGAGAGGATACGACGCCCTTCTTCGAGACGTTCACGGCAGCCAATCGCAAGCCGCGGCAGCCTTTCGCAACTTCCTGAATGTAGAGGCCCAGCCTTCCACTGCGCGTGGAGGCTTGGGCCTTTTTTCGATGAGCTCATGAGCCAAGCCGGAACTCGTCTGCATAATTGGCCAAGTCTGCACATAGACATGTTATCAGTTGTTCACACAAAGTGCAGAGGGGTGGATTTCATGCGTCGGATCATTTGGATCACGGCCATTATGATGTGCTTCACGATTATCGCTACCGCGTGCGGAGCGAAAAATCCGGAATCCGTCATTAAGGAGCTTGGCAAGGTTCAGAACAAGATGGAAAGCTATCAGGCAAAAGGAACGATGAAGCTCAATACGAGCCAGCAGCCGTTGGAGTACAAAGTTGAGGTTTGGTATCAGAAGGATCATTTCTATCGGATCGCGTTGACTAACGAGAAGAAGGATATTACCCAAATCGTGCTGCGCAATGACGACGGCGTATTCGTCCTCACGCCTAGGTTAAATAAAGTGTTCCGTTTCCAAAGCGACTGGCCGGACAACCAAGGGCAAGTCTATCTGTATCAGACGCTGCTCTCAAGCATTCTGAATGACGAGTCGCGCCAATTTGCTTCGGATAACGATGCGTATGTGTTCGATGTCATGGCTAACTACCAGAATGCCAGCCTCGCACGGCAAAAAATTTGGCTGAACAAAGAAAACTTTGCGCCTAGCAAAGTGGAAGTGTCCGACACCAATGCATCGGTGATGGTTGAGGTGACGTTCGACGAGTTCAAATTCGATCCGAAATTCGATAAGAACGCCTTCGACACGCAGGCGAATCTCAATGCCGGAGCTGCTCCTGCGCCTGCGCCGTCGACGACGGATGATGGCAAAGCAGCAAATCCAGACGATCCGAACAAAGCGACTGGTACGGACGCAAACGGAGAAAAGACGGATGGCTCGGCAGGCGCGGGAGACAACGGAGCGGCAAGCGATCCGAACCAATCGGGAGACGCGGGCAAGGAAGAACCGAAAGCCGAGGATACGATGGCGCTGCCTAGCACGTTCCAAGAAATGCAGCCGACCTACCTGGGTGACGGCGTAGCATGGAAGGATACGCAGGAGATTACGTTCGGCGGCAATACCGGCGTCCTGCAGCGTTACACAGGAACGTATGACTATACCATTTTGCAAACCCAGCCGAAGGATGTAGCAGCTACGTATATTCCTGGCGAGCTGGTGGACCTCGGATTCACGATGGGGCAGTTGACTGGCGATGACCAGCAGACGCTGACTTGGACCTATGAGGGCAACGAGTTCCGGCTCACGACCAGCTCTGACATGCCGTTAGAGGAAATGGTCGCAATCGCGCAATCCGTAGACGGCGAACCGACGAAGTAACTCCCATTTTTTGATGCAATAAGCAGCAGATGGCGGCGCTCCGACGAAGAGCGCTGCTGTCTTTTGTTTTCCAACAGGTCCCTCGTACCAAAACGATTCGCGTTCATTGACACTGCCAGCCTCAAGCTTTAACATAGTTTCTATTGGGTTGTTACGGCATGAGGAGAAGGTGACGAAGGTGGAAGCTTATTATCGGGCGACACGAGCTGAGATTTCTTTAGACGCGCTTCGCGTTAATCTGACGGCGTTTCGCCAAGCAATTCCAGAAGGCATGCTGTTGATGGCTTCGGTGAAAGCGAATGCATATGGACATGGGGCTGTAGGCATCGCGCGCGAGGCTGAAGCATTCGGCGTCGATTACATGGGCGTCGCTTTTTTGGATGAAGCGATTCAATTGAGGCAAGCGGGCATTACGAAGCCGATTCTTGTGCTTGGCTACGTACCTGCAGCGGGTTTGGCGGTAGCGAGAGACTATGATATTACGATTGCGTTGTTCCGATACGATATCCTCGAAGCGGCCGCGGCGTTGCCGGAGAATGGCAAGCAGCTGGCGGTTCATATTAAGATTGATTCGGGCATGGGGCGTCTTGGCATGCTTCCCGGATTAGAGGCCGAGCGATTCATAGAACGAGCGTTAACGGTCAAGCAGCTGCGCGTCGAAGGGCTGTTCACGCACTATTCCAAGGCCGACGAGCTGGACAAAGCTTATACGGAGCAGCAATATGAGCGGTTTAACGGCGTAGTGGATTATGTGCGAAACAACGCGCTGCCGATCTCATTGTTCCATGCGGCAAACAGCGCGACAGGCATCGATACGCCAAACTGGGGCCATGGCATGCTGCGCCTCGGCATTGGGATGTATGGCTTGTATCCTTCCGCTCAGGTGAATCAGAAGGAGATCGCGCTTGAGCCGGTCATGTCGCTGAAGACGGCTGTCGCAATGACGAAGACCGCTCCTGAGCACTGGGGAATTAGCTATGGCGCCCGATACGTGACGAGCGGACAGGAACGAATCGGTACGCTGCCCATTGGCTATGCGGACGGCTTTAGCCGAATGCTGAGCGGCAAAGCCGAAGCGCTTGTGCGCGGCACCCGTGTTCCTATCCTTGGAACGATCTGCATGGACCAGTGTATGATTGCGCTTGATCCTGCTGAGCAAGGGGGCGTTCAGGTGCAGGCGGATGAAGAAGTCGTCATTATGGGACGTCAAGGCGATGAGGTCATTACGGCGGACGATATCGCGGATAAGCTGGGGACGATTAATTATGAGGTCACCTGCATGCTTGCTGCGCGTGTTCCCCGTGTCTTTGTGCGGAATGGGGCAGTACAGTCGATTTCAAACCCGTTGCTTTAATTTCCAGCGCATAATTTGTGAGATGAGGCAGGAATACAGCGATTTGCCTCGAATCTTAATGCTCAACCAGATAGATCCGTTGCAATACGACTGATATGTCATGAATGCGGCTACATCTTGCTGCACTTGCATAACGGCTGTGTTCGTCTCATAAGTATGTGTAGTATAGCGGAGTGGGGAATTTGACATAATGGATATAAGGGTCTGGAAAAGTTTTGGAGGTGCTAGTTCGGTGGCCAATATGCAGAACACCAAGAGAATCATGATCAGCTTGCCAGATCAACTGCTAGAGGAGGTCGATGGCATCGTCGCCAAAGAAAATTCCAATCGCAGCGAATTCATTCGGCAAGCCATGAAGCTGTATCTAGTGGAGCGAAAGAAGCGGCAGATCCGCGAATCGATGCAGCGCGGGTATCTGGAGATGGCGAAGATCAACCTGAACATGGCCTCGGAAGCATTTCACGCGGAGGAAGATGCCGACCATACGCTCGGCCGTCTCGTAAGCGGGGTGTAAAGCTTGATCGTAAAACGCGGAGATGTGTTTTTTGCGGATTTGTCACCAGTCGTCGGGTCCGAGCAGGGCGGTGTCCGTCCCGTGCTCGTGATCCAGAACGATATCGGCAATCGATTCAGCCCAACGGTAATCGTTGCGGCTATTACAGCGCAGATCCAGAAGGCAAAGCTTCCCACGCATGTTGAGATCGAGGCGGAATCGCACGGGTTTGACAGGGATTCCGTTGTTTTGCTGGAGCAGATCCGGACGATCGACAAGCAGCGATTGACAGACAAAATTACGCATCTGGACGACGAGATGATGCGTAAAGTAGACGAAGCGCTTCAAATTAGTGTCGGCTTAATCGACTTTTAACAAAACGGATAACGAATAGTATCTCCCGTCAGTGGGCTTTCATTCACTGGCGGGAGATTTTTTTGTCCGCGGGTTGACAGGGCGCTGTACTTTGCATATGATTTAAACAGATGTTTTAAACGGTCATTTTAAATGTTTGTTTAGAGTGATAAAATAAGGAGTGTGGCGGAGATGAAGCAAGCGGTTATTGCATTTTTGAAACGGCCGACAACGATCGTAGGCATTATTACGGCGATTACGTTCCAGCTTATTTTTTCGGTGATCTGGATGACTGGTTATGACGGGGTGACGGATCGCGTCAGCAAGCTGCATGTGGGAATTGTGAATGCGGACGGCGACGCGGGCAACGTTTTGTCAGAGCGATTGAAGCAGGCGGTTCCTTTCCAGACGGAGCTTTACAAGGATGCGGCGGTTGCGGAGCAAGCGTTGAATGACCGCGACCTGCAGATGGTCATCGTTATTCCACAGGGCTTCATGGAAGGGCTGCAGGCGCCGGGCGGGCAGGGCGCGCTGCAGTTCACAATCAATGAATCGAACCCGGCGATGATTAAAAGCATTATGCAGAGCGCGGCAGACCGCCTGTCCGCAGAGGTGAACAAACAGGCTGTAGCCGGCGGGGCGGAAGCGCTGCTCACAAGCCAGAACATGACGGCCGATCAGGCGAAAGCAATAGCGGCATCGCTTGCTGACAAAGTGAAAGCGGACATTGCATCCACGAATAAAATCGATGGCATGAACAATCAAATGGTGCCGATGATGCTCGTTCTGGCGTCGTATGTCGGGGCGATGATTATGGGGATGAATATCGAGCAGTCGTCGATGATGCTGAGCGCCCAATTCAGCAAATGGCAGCGGATGGCGGTACGTTTCCTTCTGAATGCTGGCTCTGCCATTGTCGTTTCGGGCGTCGGGGTAGCGTTAATCGCATCGTTAGGCGGGCAAGCCGAGCATGGCTTCTTGCTGCTGTGGGCATTCCAAGCGCTGACGGTCGTCACTTTCATGTTCGTTTCTCAAATGTTCCTGTTCCTGTTCGGCATGGCGGGCATGCTCTTTAACATTTTGTCCTTGTCGATCCAACTCGTCTCGTCCGGCGCTATGATTCCACGTGAGCTTCTTCCAAGCTTCTACGTGCATGTCGGGGATGCTTTGCCAGCGACCTATGCGGTGCAGGGCATCATGAATATCTTGTTCGGCGGGCCTACAGCCGCGCATGCGGCAGGGCTGCTTGCTGTGATCGCGGTTGCGGCAATGGCCATTAGCGCTGCTGCGGTAGGCATGAAGAAAGGCAAGCCGATCCAATCGGCGGCCCCTGCTCAAGTGGCGACTGTATCCAGCAAGTCTTAATTGCAATTGCATAACCAGCCGCTGTCCCTCATAATACGAGCATAAGCATCGATTCGGAGGTTTCGCGTATGGATTCGGATATTAAGCTCAAAATCTTGCAAGCAGCCAAAAACCGTTTTGCAAGCCAGGGCTTTGACGGCACGACGGTTCGTCAAATATGCGAGGATGCGGGCGCCAACCAGGCGCTCGTCTCCTATTATTTCGGCGGTAAGGAAAATATGTTTTTTACGATGTTCGATACGTTTTTCCCGGCGGGTCTGTACAGCAAGTATTTGTCTGAGACTTACACGCCAGAAGAGGGCATTCGACGAATGATTAAAGAGGTAATCGCTTACAGAATGCGGGAGCCGAAGATGGTCCAGATTATCCAACAGGAGATATTGCTTGATACGGAGCGGACCGTCCGCATTCGCGAATATGTGTCGGAGTCTTGGATGCAGCTCAGAGAATGGATAAGGGAAGGCAAGGAGCAAGGGGCTTTTCATTATCAGTCGCTTGATTCCGCATTTATGTCGACGCTCGGCATCATTCTCTTCCAGCGCGTATGTTCGTTCTGGAAGCCCTTTTTGTCTGGAGACGAGGGAGAGTTGGAGCAGATGACGGAGGAGGTCGTCTCGTTCGTCCTTCGAGGATTGCGCCCTTCAATCGACGAATAAAGGGATGAAGCGACAAAATTTTCAAAAAACTGTAGACAAGCGACAATCGCCTTGCTAATATAGATTCAAACAAAAGCATACCGTCGATTCAGACGGCGCTGCAAATAGGAACGGATGCGAAGAACGCATGCCAGAAAGTACGTTTTACGTGCTTTGGCTGCGTTCTTTTTTGCGTTCTCAGAGGGCCAGGCGCCAGGAATTAACACGGGGAGAGGAGCGATCATGAACAAGAAACGAAATGTTGCGGTCAGCGTGGCTGCCGCAGTGATGGCGGGGGTGCTGGTTTATGGGATCTATGCGGTTCAGGCTCGGCAGTTGGAGGGCAAGGACATGGTGCGCATCGTCGTGCCGAAGCGATTCATCGCCGCGGGAGAACGGTTAGAAGCAGCGGACTTGACGTATCGCTCGATTGCCAAATCGGCTGTTCAGCAGGATATGGTGCTGGAGCTGGTCGAGGCGGATGGCTGGGAAGCCGTCGTCCCGCTAGGCGCGGAGGAGCCGCTGTTAAAGTGGAAGCTGGACAGGTATCGGCTGCTGCCTGATCAATCGCAATCGACCTTCCAAATTCCGCGGAGCTATGTGTTATCGGTGTCTAACGGCATTCGAGCGGGAGATCTCGTCGTGCTGTACATGTCAGGAGAGGCGGATTCGTCGTCTCGGTTATTCGATAAGCCGGTCAAGGTGGCCTCGGTGAAGTCAGCCGCCAACACGGAGGTCGACGATTCGGATCAATCGAATTTATTGTCGCTTGCCAATGGGGATAAGGAGCAGATGTACGCTTCGCGCCGGGATGCGAACGCGATGATTGATTACATTAATTTGAATTTGACGGAGGCGCAGTGGCTGCGGCTGGATGAGCTGTGCAAACGCGGCGAGCGAAAGCTGGTTATCGCCTTCAGCCCCGAATCGTTAAATGTCGTAGACCACGCGGGTGAGCAGCCATGACGCTTGCTCCGCTCCTGACCTTCGTCGGAACGACGCCGAACATCGGGACGACAGTAGCGGCATTTGCCGCTGCATGCCGAATGGCAGAGCAAAGCGAGGCGGAGATCGGCTATCTGTGCTTAAACCTGAAGAGCGCGAAGATTCAGCGTTACATCGGCATTGACCGGCCAGAAACGGGGCTGGACAGCATTCGGCCGGAGCTGCGGGACCGCTCGCTTGGCGCAGATCAGCTTCGTCGAGCGGCGTATCGGGTTGAAGGAATTGATGGGGTATGCGTACTGTTTGGTAATTTGGAGAGGGATCAAGCAGAGTTCTACACGGCCGATGACGTCGATTTTTTGTTGGAAACGGCAAGGCAGGCATTCGATATCGTTATCGCGGATGTTGGCGCTTATTGGGATAATGCGGCAACCGTCTGCGCCATACGTGCAGCGACGACACGGGTGCTTGTGACAACAGGGGCGTTATCGCATTTTCAAGAGGATTGGAACCGATGGATCGGGCAAGTATCGCCGCTCTTCGGCGTCTCTTCTGTTGATTATGAGCTGGTCGTTATACATTCGCCATGGCGAAACGGAGGGTTCAATGTGAAAAATATTCAAAAAGAAACAGGGCTGCCGCTTGCCGGAGAACTTCAGCTGTCCGAGCCGTTGCTGCTGCAGCTGGATAGCGGGCAATATCAGCATTGGCTGAAGCGGGCTGAAGGTCGCGCAACGATGCGGCAGCCAGCGGAGCGGTGGATACGGCAAACGGGCATGAGGAGCCGGCCTGTTATGCAGGTGCAGCCGTGGTATCGCAAGCTGTTGGCGCATCGCAACGGGGTGGGTTCATGATCGGAAGCGGGCAGGAACGGTTTTCGCCTTCGGCGTTTTCCACCCGGTTAAGGAGCGGGAGGGAACTCTCCGAGCCTGACGGGGCATCGGAGGAAGGCAAGCTGCTGGAAGGGGACAACGGAGGAGGCTTTGGAAGGCTGGCCGATGAGATTCGTGCCTATCTTTCCTCGCCTCGGGGGCTGACAGAGGAGGAGCGGCGGCAATATGGCGAGCGGTTGAATCGGGCGGTGCTCGGATTCGCCAAGGATCGCGAGCATGTGCTTGCGCTCATTAACGACTGGCTGCTGCGCCACCGCATTCACGAGCTGCAGGGACAGCATATTCCATATGAGTCGATTGCGGAGGCGCTGTTCGCCGAAGTGATAGGGATGAACGTGCTGGAACTTGCGCTTGCCGATCGCGTCGGGCTGGAGGAAATCCAAGTCGTAGGCACTCGCATTTACGAGGTTCGCAGCGGCCGATCCGTTCCTTCACGATTTGGCTTTGCCTCCATCCGGGATGTTGAACGCATTCAGCAAAATCTAGTTCTCTATAACAACGACCGGATCAATCCGCGCAAGCGTTGGGCTGAGGTGATGCTGCAGGATGGCTCGCGCGTCACGATGACAGGGTTTGGATTCACCGCTTCGCCGACGTTGACCATTCGATTTTATACGGTGCAGGCGTTTCAATTGTCCGAACTATGCGAAGCCGCATACGGGACCATTAATGAGCAGATTCGCCGCCTGCTGCTTGCGATGCTCGATGCGCGGTTTAATGTCGTCATTATCGGGCCAACCAACTCAGGCAAGACCCATCTAATGAAAGCGTTAATTGCGGAGCTGCCGGATGAGGAACGAATCATCACGCTAGAAAATCGCTTCGAGATGATGATTCATCGCGATTTCCCGCATAAGAACGCGGTGGAGTACGAGTTTGATGAGGATGATGCGCTGCACCGATCCTCACAGGCGTTTAAGCTCGCATTGCGGCAGTCGCCTCAGCGCATTGTTCATGCCGAAATTAGGGATCAGGACGCGAATATTTATGTCCGCGCCTGTACGCGAGGCCATGAGGGAAGCATGACAACGGTCCATGCGAACACGCTGGAGGATGTGCCTGAAGCCGTTAGCGATATGTGCATGCAGGACGGCAGAGCGATGAATCCCGAGCGCTTGACGAAGCGGATTGCCGAATACGTGACGCAGATTGGCATTGAGCTTCGCCTTGTCAATGGCAAGCGGCGCGTATGCCGGATTGGCGAAATCGGTTGGCATGACGGCGCGGTCACGGTGAAGGATTGGATACGGTTCGATGAGTCACTCTCCGATTGGCGAATGCCTGCTATGCCGTCGCAGCGGGCGATGGAACGGTTTCGGCGATATGGCGTTGATACGGCGGGTTTGTTTGCGGGAGCTGGCGCGGTTGCCGGTGCGGTTGCCGGTGCGGTTGCCGGTGCTGCAGAGGCGGCTGGACATGTCAGGCATGTCCGGGGCGTTGGGCTCGATGCTGAGGGGGCGGTTCAATGAGCGGTTGGCTGATTGCAATGCTGCTGGTTGGGCTGTTTCTCTCGTTATATGCCATTCTGCGCAGCCTTATTGGAATGTCTGTCGAGCAGCAGCTTCGGTCTGCCAGACTGCGTTACAAGCAGAAGCAGGGATTGCTCGAGCAGGCGGACGCTGCGCTTAAGCAGTGGGGAAAGCTTTATCGCCATTTGTCCGATTTGTTAGAGTCGCTGCGTGTACCGCTCGTTCCGACATCCTTCATGTTGTTGTCCATCCTGCTTGCTGCCGCAGGGATGCTCGCAGGCGCACTCTTATTCCAAAGCATGAAAGGAACGCTGATGCTTGGCGCGGTTGCTGGCCTGACGCCTTATGTCGTATTCCGAACAGCGCTGCTGCAGCGGCAACTGCAGACGCGGATCGATTTTTTGCCTGCGGTCGAGCTTTTTTATCAATGTTATCTGGTCACGGGCGAACGTCAAATTCGGCATGCGCTGCAGCGGACAGTGGAGGAGAGGCGGCTGCCAGCGCCGATGCAAGCCGTATTCGAGCAGCTATATCGCAACTTATCTGTGAAGGGGGACGATGAAGCGAGCCTTCGCGTGTTTGCAGCTGCGCTGGGACATGTTTGGGGCAATTACTTTGCTAATATCCTGCGTGTTGCGCTTTCTGAAGGAAATCCGATCAGCGATAGCCTGCGGGAACTGTTGACGGACATGCGGCGCGCCCGCCGAGCAAACGAGCAGGAGCGAAGCAAGCTTCTTGAGATACGGATTGCCAACTTTACGCCGATTCTGTTTCTGTTCTTGTTCATCGGCATCAATCTTCACTATAACCCGGACAGCGCTTATCGGTACTATGTGCTTGATCCGAAGGGCAGAGATCTTGTTTTAAACTCGCTTGTGCTAATATTTGGCTCATTCGTGATGGGCATATGGCTTTCACGCCGCAAAATGTAAAGGAGGAGCAGCTTGGCAACCAATGAATGGGTAAGCAAACTGACGCTGGGAGCGGGCGCTGTGCTGCAATTTATTGTGCTTTTCTGGACCGTGTCCAGCCTGCTTCGATTCGTGCCGGAACGACCGCCGCGATGGGCGCATCTCACTGGCTTGCGTTGGACGACCGCTTCCATGTCCGATCGCTGGCTTGAGCGGCTTCGACTATCTCGGGCGCATCCTGTATTTGTAGAACGGGAAGCGCTGCTAGGCGGCTGCGGTTTCGATGGCGACGCAGCGCTGTACATCGCTTGTCGGCGGATCGCTCTTGTTGCGATGCCGGTTTTGGCGGGGGTGGCGAGCATAGGGTGGCTATTGGCAGCCAAGAGCTGGCCGCCGATTGCTTTATTTGGCGGAGGGGCAGCGTTGTTTCTCATCTGTCGGTTTGATCTGGCATGGCTCCGCTCGATTCATCGCGTAAGGGCGCAGCGCATTACGAAAGAAGTGCATGTCATTAGCAATCAGCTGCTGTATTTTGCTGGAGCCAATCTTCATCTGCACACGAAGCTGTCGCGGTGCGTTCCATTTGCCAAGGTGCTGCAAAGCGATATGCAGCGGCTGCTGGCGGAATGGTACCATGATGCCGAAGAAGCGCTCCGCCGCTTCAAGCTTCGCTTGGGGACAGAGGATGGCGCCAGCTTCGTCGAAACGCTCGATTCGCTGAGGCTTCATGAAAGCGAGGAGTTTTATTCGCTGCTGCGCCAGCGCATTCAAGATTATAAGGAGAAGCTGGAGCTTGCCAAAGAGAGCCGCAAGGAGACGACCTCCTATGCGTTGTTTGTAGTCGCGGGCATTCCGATCCTCTACACGTTTCAGGTGTTTATTTATCCTTGGGTGCGGGAAGGGCAGAAGCTGTTTGAGTCGCTAGGCAGCTGAGCCGAGAGGAGTGCAATGTTGGAGCGCTAACGTAAAGGAGGTGAAAGGATGCGCAATATTTTAATTACGGTCATGATGATCGTAGTTGTCATCGTCATGTTCAATACGATAATATCGGCAGACCAGACTGGCACGAAGGAGCAGATTTTGACGCAAGGAACGAATGCGAATACGAAAATCAGCACGCTGAAGCCGTAATGCTGATGGAAAGGGACGGTGTCAATGAGGGCGCTGTTAATGACCGTGTTGTTATTGATCACCGTCGTTTTAATCTATGAGCAGGTGGTCGGAGGAAATGATGGCGCCACGGAGCAGCTGAAACAGAGCGGCGAGCATATGGGCGGCTCGATTCGGCGGATGAGCCCATAGTCGGTGACGACATATGGCGTGTGATAACGGAGATGGATGATGCGAAGCATTTTAATATTTGTACTGTTTGCAGGGCTGCTGTGCTGGATGATGTTCTCGCCGATCTATAAGCATGTGCTGATCGTTAGGCAAGCGGCGCTGCAGCAAGAGGCGGATTATTTGCTGGAGGTCGGCGCCAACGGCAGCCACGGTTATATTGATGCGACGATGATCAATCAATCCAAGCAGCGGCTTGCAGCGATAGGGCTGAGGCCGGATGACATCGAATACGACGTAACATCGACGGACGGCAGTATCGCCACGAGTGCTTCGGCGCCTGTGCTGCGCGGCATAGGACTTGCGCTTACGGTCAGTTATCCGTATGACGGTCTGTTTGCCATCGATCGGCTGGTTGGAATCGAGCCGCCTCCAGCGGACGCGCGAATGCGGGCAACGGGCATGAAAATGAGCGAGTTTGTTCCGTAAAATTGGGTAAGACACGCAGCGATAGATGTGGCGAGGTGTGTAGATGGAGAAGCTGTTGTTATTCGTGCTTATGGCTGTCGTCTGGACGACGGCGCAAGGCCAGCAGATGGACGAGGAAATGGCGATGAAGGCATTGTTCCAGGGCAAGCATGCGGTCAATCGAGCTGCGCATGCGGCAGCTCAGCAGATTGACATGAGCGAGCTTGCGAGCGGGCGGATTCGGATTGATCCAACTGAGGCGGAAGCCGAGGCGCAGCGTTATTTGCAAGCAAACTTGCTGCTGGACGACGCGCTTGCGCCGCTGCCGAACTCATTTTTGCGAGAGAGGGTCGAGGTCGTTGTTTTTGAGGTCGTGAATGGGGATCGCACTTTTCCTTATACCTATCGGAATGCGGCATACGAGTATGAGGTAACGCTGGAGCAGCCGGGCGTAGTGCTCATTATTCATCTTCACTATCCTCGTGCATTCCGGGCGATTGAACCAATCGATTGGTATGTGAAGGGGGCGGCTGAGCTCGTTCATTGACGCAGGAGGCGAAACCTGATGTAATGGGGGAATGTGAGGAACGGAGTTGATTAGGAATGGGTTTGCAGGACTCGTATACGACGGTGCCATCCGCGGAAATCGATCAGCGGGTAGCGCGACTGAAGCAAGCGCTGAATGAAGCAGGACTGGATGCCGTCCTCATCACGCATAACATAGGCATTCTATATTGGACGGGAACGATGCAAAGCGGTTATTTGTTCGTCCCGGCTGTTGGCGAACCTACGCTGTATGCACGTCGAAGCTTGGAGCGCGCCTTAGGCGAAGCTTCTGTTCATACGGTTTCGCTCGGCTCGTTCAGCCGATTCGGGGCGACGCTGAACCGAGACTATCCAACCCTTTTCGGTGGTGCGGTAGCTCCTCGGGTCGGAGCGGATCTGGACACGCTGCCGGCTGCAACGTTCTTGAAGCTGAATGGTTTAGTCGCCTCAGCTTTTTCTAGCTCCACCGTGGCGGGGGCTGATCTCCAGCAAGACAGCCAGCCCAAGCAGCCTTCACTGCTCGAAGACGCATCAGCGCTGCTTCGGCGCGTTCGGATGGTGAAGTCAGATTGGGAAGTTGCCCGGATTGAGCAAGCTGCACTGGCGCTGGATGAAGCGCTTCAGGATGCGTTGCCTGAGCTAAAAGAAGGAATCTCGGAGCTGGAGTGGATTGCGCATGTGGAGTATGGACTGCGAATTCGCGGGCATATCGGTACAATGCGTTTGCGCGGCTACAATCAGGAAGTGCTGACGGGCATGGTTGGATCAGGGGCTGCGGCGGCCGAGCCGACTTATTTTGACGGGCCTGCCGGTGGGCGTGGACTTGGCGCAGCAGCGCCGCAAAGCGTGAGCACGAAGCGATTCGTCCGAGACGAACCGATCTTAATCGATTTGGGCTGCTGCATAGACGGCTATGTCATCGATCAGACGCGGACTGCGGTTATCGGGCAGTTGTCGGAGAGACTGCAATTCGCCTATGGAACGGCAGAGCGAATCATGCGAGAAGCGGAGCGTCTGCTCGTTGTTGGGACGCGCTGCTCGGAGGTGTATGCCGCATCACTGCGCATGGCGGCGGACGCTGGTCTGGCGGACCATTTTATGGGCTTTGGCGCGGATCAGGTCCGGTTTCTTGGTCATGGAATCGGGCTTGAAATCGATGAGTGGCCTGTGCTTGCAAACGGCTTTGATATCCCGCTTGAAGCGGGAATGGTCATCGCTGTCGAGCCGAAATTTACGTTCCCGGGCATCGGTGTCGTGGGCATCGAAAACAGCTATGTCGTCCAACCGGACGGCTTGCCGCCGCGCGCTTTAACGCGTACCGGGGAGCGGTTGATCGAGCGTTAAAATGGATAATGATAGGAGCAGAGAGCCATCCTGTGGACAGGGTGGCTTTTTGTTTTTGAGCCGGAGGCGTAAATTAAGCTTTACGACTATGTGTATCTACTGTTATATTACTAATATAACAAGTGAACGATTGATAAGGGGGATGGCAATGAATACAGAGATGACAATGAGCACCGCGGAATTGTTTAAGGTACTTGCACCGCTGTTCGCGATCCAGGTCATATTGATGGTAGTAGCGATTATTATGTTAGTTCGTGCGGAGTCCACCAGAGGCCCGAAGTGGATGTGGGCATTGATCATCATCTTTATTAATATTGTCGGTCCCGTGCTGTTCTTCGTGATCGGACGGAAAAATCAGCGATGAGCGCGCTGCTGCAAGCGAATGCGCTCAGTCAAACGTTCGGCGGCACGACCGCAGTGAAGCATTTGAACTTGTCCATCCGCGAGGGGCGATGCGTCGCTTTGTTAGGGCCCAACGGGGCAGGCAAGACGACGACGATTCGAATGCTGACCGGACTGCTTCGACCGACGGGAGGGTCAATTCACTTTCAAGGCGAGAAGGCGGGCGAGGATATCCGGCGTTATATTGGTTATTTACCGCAAACGCCATCGTACTACGGGTGGATGAGCGGCGAGGAGCTGTTGATCTATGCGGGACAGCTGTGCGGATTAAGCGGACGAATGGCTAAAACGCGCGCAGCAGAGCTGCTGCAGCGCGTCGGGCTGTCGGATGCGGCTCGCCGCCGCGTTGGCGGATATTCGGGAGGGATGAAGCAGCGGCTTGGGATTGCGCAGGCTTTGGTGCACAGTCCAAAGCTGCTCATTCTCGATGAGCCGGTGTCTGCCTTGGACCCGATTGGAAGACGCGATGTGCTGGCGCTAATGACGGAGCTGAAGGAAGAAACGACGATTTTGTTTTCGACGCATGTGCTTCATGATGCCGAGGCGATTTGCGATGATGTGGTCATTATGGCAGCCGGTCGGGTTGCCATTGCTGGCACAGTGGAGGAGTTGCGTGCAGCGTACCGACAACCGATTATTGAGCTGCGTTTCGAAGAGGAGGATGACCGCTCGATTCGCTGGAGCCATGACGTGCTCGCCGGCAGCAAAATGATTGCGGGAGGCGCCTCCGTTACGATGCAAGATGGCGCGCTCGTCATTCAAGGCGAAGATTTGGACCAGCTGAGGCGAAGCGTTATGCAGATGATCGCCGAGGACGACGTGAAGGTATCGCAAATTAAAGCAGGCTACACGTCCTTGGAAGATTTATTTATGAAGGCGGTGGGATCAGGTGGCAGTATGGATCGTCTTATTCCGTAAAGAATGGCTGGAAGCATGGCGGAGCATGAAGCTGGTTTGGATGCCGCTCGTATTCGCGCTGCTCGGTGCCGGCCAGCCGGTTAGCGCTTATTTTATGCCCCAGATCATGGAGCATGCCGGCAACCTGCCGGAAGGCGCGGTCATTTCGATTCCGCTTCCGTCGCCAAGCGAGGCGCTAGCGCAAGTGATGCAGCAGTTTGGCACGCTTGGCGTACTCATTGTTGTGCTAGCCTTTATGGGAACGGTATCCTCTGAGATTGCCAGCGGCACAGCATCCTTTACGCTGGTGAAGCCGGTATCCCGTCTCTCGGTCGTTACTGCGAAATGGGCATCGGCCTTGTCCATCGTGTGGGTTTCGTATGCGATCGGATTCGGGGCGGGCTGGTATTATGATGAAATGCTTATCGGGAGCCCTGATGCCGCTGACGCTATTATGGGTTTTCTGGCATATGGCCTATGGCTATCACTCGTAGTATCGATAACCGTACTGTTCAGTACGCTGCTTCGCAGTGCGGCTGGCGCAGCTTTTGCAACATTAGCCCTGACGATAGTGCTCTCGCTCGCGTCATCATTGTTCCCTCGTATCTGGCAGCCAGGCGCGTTGCCGGGAATTGCCGGGTCACTAGTTCAAGGGATACGTTCGGAACAAAGCGCTGTCGTGCTCATTGAAACGTTCTGCGGAATCGCCATGCTCATTGCTATTGCTAGTTTTCTATTGAGGCGCAAAGCGCTTCCGTGAAACATTTCCTCCCATTCCATGACTCCTGATTGGACTTCCCTATTAATTTTTAGTAGGATAGAAGCACGAAGTTAACGGGAGCTAGAACGGGGAGGCGAAGTAGGATGCTGAAGCTGGGCGAGAAGGTTATCATTGTGGATGACCGCTTCGAACAAAATCTCCCCATAGGGGAGTACGGTTATGTGATCGCTTATGATCGGAATGCGGACAACGTGTTTGAATATGTCGTGCGCGTGCCGAAGGCGGGGCGTAATTTTCTTGTTCCGGGCGACGATGTCGAACGGGAAGAAGTATTGGTGAAGCTCGAGGTTGACCGGATTGAACGCGAGGCGTTGATCGACTACGCTTTGTTGACGCGCAACGAGGAGCTGTTCCGTCATATTATGAATGGCGGCGAACAGGAAGAGCCGGTAGAAGAAGCGGCTGAGGAAACGCAAAGTCCCGAAGATTTCGTTCGTCAAATCCGCTTGAAAGCGTGGATTTGATCGGTTAAGGTAGCTTTTTGCAAGGGTGCTCCCAGGATGGGGCACCCTTCTTTTTTTATCCGCCATCGGCTATAATATGAAGAATGACTGCAAGAAATGGAAGGAGAGTTACGATGAGTATTACGACGAATGATGTCGATCATGTCGCCAAGCTGGCACGATTGTCATTGACCGACGAAGAGAGAGCAACCTTCACCGGGCAGCTGAACGCGATTTTGAAGTATGCCGAGAAGCTTAACGAGCTTAACACGGATGACGTTGAGCCAACGAGCCATGTATTGCCGCTTGCAAACGTCACGCGCGCGGACGAGGTGCGTCCATCTGTGCCGCTGGAGACAGCGATGCGCAATGCACCGGATGAAGAGGATGGCCAATTCAAAGTACCGGCGGTGCTCGAGTAGCAGCTGGCGGGTTTCACATACGAAGGGAGGAACGACTGTTGGCACTGTTTGATTTACGCCTACAGGATTTACATAACCAGTTGAATAATAAGGAGCTGTCCGTTGCTGAGCTGACGGAGGCATCCTATAAGCGCATTGCCCAGACCGAGCCTGCTGTTCAAGCGTTTATTACGTTGAACGAGGAAGGCGCGCGCAAGCAAGCGGCTGAGCTGGACAAGCAATTGCAAGAGGGCGGCGAACGAGGCCTGTTGTTCGGGCTGCCTGCGGGCATTAAGGATAATATCGTGACGGAAGGGCTGACTACGACTTGCGCCAGCCAATTCCTGCGCAATTACGATCCGATCTATGACGCTACAGTAACGAAGAAGCTGAAAGCGGCGCAGACGGTTACGATCGGCAAATTGAATATGGACGAGTTCGCAATGGGCGGCTCGAACGAGAATTCAAGCTTCTATGCAACGCGCAACCCGTGGAATACGGAATATGTGCCGGGCGGCTCCAGCGGCGGCTCTGCGGCATCCGTTGCAGCGGGACAAGTATACTTCTCGCTTGGCTCGGACACGGGCGGTTCGATCCGCCAGCCGGCAGCGTATTGCGGCATCGTTGGCCTGAAGCCAACGTACGGCCTCGTATCGCGGTTTGGATTGGTTGCATTCGCTTCGTCGCTTGATCAGATCGGGCCGTTGACGAAAAATGTTGAAGATTCCGCTTACGTGCTACAAGCCATCGCAGGATATGACAGCATGGATTCGACATCGGCGAATGTTGAAATTCCAGATTACACGTCCGCATTGACGGGCGATGTCAAAGGCTTGCGCATCGGTGTGCCGAAGGAATACCTCGGACAAGGCATCGATCCGAAAGTAAAAGAAGCCGTGCTTGCAGCGCTTCGGGTTTACGAGAGCCTCGGCGCAACGTGGGAAGAAGTATCGATGCCGCATACGGAATATGCGGTGGCAACGTACTACCTGCTTGCTTCATCCGAAGCATCCTCTAACTTGGCTCGCTTCGACGGCGTACGTTACGGCGTGCGTGCGGACAACCCGGACAACCTGATCGACCTGTACCGCAGGTCGCGCAGCGAAGGCTTCGGCCAAGAGGTGAAGCGTCGTATCATGCTGGGCACCTATGCGCTCAGCTCCGGTTATTATGATGCTTACTATTTGAAGGCGCAAAAGGTTCGGACGCTCATTAAACGCGACTTCGATCAAGCGTTCGAGAAGTTCGACGTGCTAATCGGGCCAACGGCTCCGACACCAGCGTTTCGAATCGGCGAGCAGGTCGGCGACCCGCTGACGATGTACCTGAACGACATCTTGACGATTCCGGTCAGCCTCGCAGGCGTTCCGGCAGTTAGCATCCCATGCGGACTTGCAGACGGACTTCCGGTCGGTCTCCAAATCATCGGCAAATCGTTCGACGAATCTACGGTTCTGCGCGCAGCGCATGCGTTCGAGCAGCACACCGATTTCCATAAAGCACGGCCACAGCTGTAACAGTAACCTATATTTGCGGAGATTTTTTTAATCGACGCATTTGCATTCACCCAAATAAGAAAAGTGAAATCGACGGCTGGACGTAGCTCGCGAAGCGGGTGGCATTGTTCTGAAGAAACGAAGTGGTCGCCTTTGTCATCGGATTGTTACCTTGTAATGGTCTTACAAATTCATACAATCTGATGACAACAGCGATCGTAAGAATAATGCCACACGCGTAGCGCCGCACCATCCGCGGTCTCCACAAGCAGGAGGATAAACGATGTCGACCCAATACGAAACGGTCGTCGGGCTGGAAGTGCACGTCGAGCTGCATACGAATAGCAAAATCTTTTGCGGATGCTCGACTGCTTTCGGCGCGCCGCCGAACACCCATACTTGCCCAATCTGCCTCGGTCATCCCGGCGTATTGCCGGTATTGAACCGCCAAGCGGTAGAATATGCGATGAAAGCGTCGATGGCGCTGAATTGCCAGGTTGCGGACGTGAGCAAGTTTGACCGCAAAAACTATTTCTACCCGGATAGCCCTAAAGCGTACCAAATTTCGCAATACGATCAGCCGATCGGCGAGCACGGCTGGATCGACATCGAAGTAAACGGCGAGACGAAGCGCATCGGCATCACGCGCGTTCACTTGGAGGAAGACGCTGGCAAGCTGACGCACGTCGACGGCGGCTATGCTTCGCTCGTAGACTTCAACCGTGTCGGCACGCCGCTCATCGAGATCGTTTCGGAGCCGGATATCCGTACGCCAGAGGAAGCAAAAGCCTATTTGGAGAAAATCCGTGCCATTATGCTTTATTGCGACGTTTCGGACGTGAAAATGGAAGAGGGCAGCATGCGCTGCGACGCGAACATCTCGCTTCGTCCTTATGGACAAGAGCAATTCGGCATTAGAGCCGAGCTGAAGAACATGAATACGTTCCGCGGCGTTCAGCGCGGCTTGGAATATGAGCAATGGCGTCAGGCCGAAATTTTGAACAGCGGCGGTACGGTCGTGCAGGAAACGCGCCGCTGGGATGAGGCGCAGGGCAAAACGCTCTCGATGCGCGGCAAGGAAGAAGCGCATGACTATCGTTATTTCCCGGACCCGGACCTCGTTCGGTTGAATATCGATGCGGAATGGAAAGAACGCGTTCGAGCTTCGATTCCCGAGCTGCCTGATGCGCGCAAGGCGCGTTATGTTGCGGAATACGAGCTGCCTTCGTATGATGCGGAAGTGCTGACATCTTCGATCAAGATGGCGAATTTCTTCGAAGAGAGCCTGCAATACACGAAGGATGCGAAAGCCGTTTCCAACTGGATTATGGGCGACCTGCTTGGCTATTTGAATGCCAACAGCCTGGAGTTCGATCAGATCAAGCTGACGGCGCAGGGGCTGGGCGAGATGATCGGATTGCTAGACAAAGGGACGATCAACAGTAAAATCGCGAAGACCGTCTTTAAGTCGATGCTGGAATCCGGCAAGCTGCCGCAGCAAATCGTAGAGGAGCAAGGGCTCGTTCAAATCAGCGATGAGGGAGCGATCAAAGCGATCGTGGAACAAATCGTAGAAGCGAACCCGCAATCGGTAGCCGACTATAAAGCGGGCAAGGAGAAAGCAGTAGGCTTCCTTGTTGGCCAAGTGATGAAGGCATCCAAAGGCAAAGCGAATCCGGCGCTTGCGAACAAGCTGCTCGTGGACGTTTTGAGCCAATTGTAAAATCGAAGGAAGAGGCGGCCATGTGCCGTCTCTTTTTTGCTTTTTTATAAACGATGTTGGGTTTAGTGCTGGAGTCGCATACAATATGATACAATCATTTTTAAATCGAAGGGGCGGATGCGAATGACGAATGAAATGACAAGCCCTTGGTTTATCGAGCCCACTCATATGCTGCTGCGGTTGGGCCTTGCGCTGTTGCTTGGCGGCCTGATCGGCTTTGAGCGAGAGCAGTCTAACCATGCGGCGGGATTGCGGACGAATACGCTCGTCTGCCTTGGCTCCTGTCTGCTTATGATGCTGTCCATGTACGGCTTTGGCGATTTTGCGAACCAACCGAACGTACGGCTGGATCCTGCACGCTTAGCGGCGCAGGTTATTACGGGCATCGGTTTTCTTGGGGCAGGCACGATTCTGTTTACTGGAAAATCGATAACGGGGCTGACGACGGCTGCGTCGTTATGGGTCGTATCGGCGATCGGCCTTGCGGTAGGAGCGGGGTTTTACTTAGCGGCATTAGCTTCCACGATATCGGTATTTTTTATTTTATGGGCGATGAACAAGCTGGAGAAACGGTTCTTGAAGGGGAAGAAGGAGCAGTTGCTTCGCATTCATGCGGATGATCGCGCCGTTCTTCTGCAAGCGATGAATACGATTCTTCAGGATCGGGACATTATCGTTCGTAAAATCGTTGTTAACGACCAAAATGAGGTGCATGACGGGCGGGTAACCGTGCAAATGTACGTAACACTGCCGAAACAGCAGTCGATCCTGCTTTTGGTCAATGATATTAACGATGTGGACGGGGTAAGAGGTGTAAGTACAGAATGACAAGAACGAATCAATCGACCGGCAGATTTTCTGTGATTCGATGGCTAGCTGTGCTCAGCGCGTGCTTTGTGCCTGGTGCTGGGCATTTGGTTATCGGACGGTATCCTCGTGGCTTGCTGCTGATGGCGCTTGCTGCGCTAGATGTTGCATCGATCGTACGGCTTGCCGATGCGGCAGGCGGGAAGCATTTACTGCTGATCGTTTATCTGGGCATGGCGATACCTGTCATCTATTTTTATGGCGTATTCGATGTCCTGCAGCTTACGGGAGCTGGAGCCAATGACGGCGAGCGGCTAGAGGAAGATCAGGAACGCCAAAGCGACGCATCAAAGCTGGATCGGACTTGGCGACAATGGCGGTGGGGAGCGGCTGGCTTAATGGCAGCCGGCTTGCTGCTGTTGATTCTTTTTCTAATGCCGGACGAGCTGCGCTATACGCTGGACTCTGCTGGAAATTACGGGGCGCCGCTGCTGCTGCTCTTATTGTCGTGCTGGCTTGCATGGCGTCGTCGGGGCGATGGACCTTTTTGGCTTGGACGATGGACGGCTGCGTTCTTCACGTTATCTGTTGGCGGCTTATTGTTGGCTGACCATTGGACTGGCCGTGAGGATATCGCACTTATTGGGCGTTGGTGGCCAGCATTGTTTATTCTGCTTGGCTTCGAGCTGTTCATGCTGACCTTGCGGCGAAATCGTCAAGAGCGAAAGCCTTCCGCAGATGTTTCGGGCGTGGCGACTGCCATCGTCATTGCTGTTACGGCGTACGGTGTCACGCAATACGCTGAATTGCCTTATCGCTGGTTGGATCAATGGGCAGCCGAACGGAGCGGCTATGGCGATTATGGCGAAGAAAAGGGCTTTAGCTATGTCAAACCGGTTGTCTCGGCTGCGCCGACAGCTGATTTGGAGCGAATCGTAATCGATAATCCGAACGGGAAGGTACGCATTGAGCGAGGAGGCGTGGATACGATCGTTGTTGAATCGACCGTTTGGATTGATTCCGGTGACCACACGGAGGCTGACGCCGCTGCTGAACGGACGGAAACGGTGCTGACAGCTGGGGAAGAGACGACCATTAAGACAATAGCTGCGGGCTTTGGGGGCAATGGCCAGCGCAAACCGCGGGTCAATCTGGTCGTTTATTTGCCGCCTTCTATTGCGGATGCTGCCCCAAGTGTTCCTACAGCACCTGAATTGCCAGCAATGACAACCTCAACGCCTCCGTCGGATGCTGATATCCATTCGAATAAGCCAATCGATGAGGAAACGCCAAATGCGGATGAGGAAATAGCTGTAAAGCCTCCGCTTGATATTCAGGTTACGATTGTCAGTGGGGATGTGAATGTATCGCAACTCACAGCGCCAATCAACTTAACCCTCTCCGTGAGCGATGGGCAGGTGCTGGCTTCCGGCATTGCTGGCTTGGTATCCGCCAAGATGGTAAACGGCAATGTACAGCTGCGGGATATTCAAGGCGACGTAGATGTGTCTGCTCGCAATGGCTCGATTGAGGTTGCGCGTGCGAGCGCAAATGTAAACGCATCTACCTCGAATGGCAGCATACATTTGAATCAAGTACAGGGAGATTTAGAGGCGGATACGAAAAACGGCGGGATCAAAATCCAAGAGGCGAACGGTAGCGTAAAGGCGGATACGTTAAACGGAACCATTGAAGCAAGCAGCGCGATGGTAGGCGGTGACTGGGACATTGTGGGGCTGGTCGGCGACGTTCGCTTGAAGCTGCCTGTCCATGGCAGTTATGAAATGAATGGCTCGGCAACGTTTGGAACCATCAAGGTAGAGCCGGGTTTGCCGCTTGAAGTCAACAAGAAAACGGTGCGCGGAACGATCGGTACCGGACAGCATCGCGTTTATGTGAACGCAAACAGCAACATCGTAATCTCTCCATTCGCAGCGCAATAGCCTTCCAGTTGCTAGGAGATTTCGGTTGACTTGACGTGCGCTTTCATTGACAAAAACTTAAATCTGAACGTACAATGATTGTAATGAAGCCAGAAAGGCGTGAAGGGGTATGGGTGCCACCGTCGAGAGAGCACTAGAACAACTGAAAAATAACGGCGTCCGGATGACTCCTCAGCGTCACGCGATTTTGAGCTTTTTGATGGGGTCGATGTCTCATCCGACTGCCGACGAGATTTATAAATCGTTATCGCCAAGCTTCCCGAGCATGAGCGTAGCGACTATTTATAATAATCTGCGTCTGTTCGTCGAAGCGGGTCTCGTACGCGAGTTGACCTATGGCGATGCATCCAGCCGGTTTGACGCGGATTTGTCGGATCATTATCATGCCATTTGCAAATGCTGCGGCCGAATTGTCGATTTTGAATATCCGCCGTTGCTCGAGGTGGAGCGTGCAGCGTCTAAGACTACGGGCTTTACTGTCGAAGGACATCGCATGGAAATTTACGGCGTTTGCGATAAGTGTTTAACTTAAAGTTTTGGAACTTTTCATCCCATCGATTCGTTCATAATAGCATGCGCGATTACGTGCAGAAGGAGGCCTGTCTTCCCGCTGCACGTTTTTATTTGCGGTGATATGGCGTAAAGGCCAGCACATCAGGGAAAAACAAGGAGTGTGGTAGGATGGAAACGATTCGTATTCGCATCGGCAAACGCAGACGTCGTCGGCGCGGGCCAGCATTATTATTCAGTTTACTCCTTATCATAGGATTCATAATAGGCGGCAGCATCATATGGATGACCAGCAAGCCGAACACGACGCATGTTAAGCCGGATTACGGGAGTCCTTTCGCGCTGTTTTACCAAGGACAGCGGCTGGATCAAGATGCAATCATGGATGGCGATGAACTTAAGCTGCCGCTGAAGGCACTGAAGCAGGTGTTGGGAGAGAACGGGCCGATCCGTTATGAATCAGCCAGCGGCTCCATTATTTTAACGACGTCCGACCACGTGCTTCGGATGAAGACGGATGAGCTGACTGCTACGCTCAACCGCAAGCCATATGAGCTTAGAGTGACAGCGGAGAAACGGGATAAGGATGTGTATTTGCCAGTAGCGCCTTTAACTCAATTGTACGGGCTTCAAGTCGAGTACAAGCCCGATAGCGGCACGGTAACGCTGCTTCAAGCAGGGGATGCCGCAGATCGCGGCAAGCCGACTAACCCTGCTAAGGGGGCTGCTATCCGGACGAAGGCATCCATTCGAGCTCCGATTGTGGAGCAGGTGGAAGGAACGAGCTTGATTCGAATATGGAAAATGGAGCCGTCGAATCCCAAGTGGTATATCGCGCAAGGGCCGGATGGCGCAGTCGGTTATGTTCGTGCCACAGAGATTAATCAAGCTGCTGCAGAGACGGTGCCAATGCCGGACAAGCCTAAGCCATTTGTTGCACCTAAACTAGAAGGCGGGCTGCTGAATTTGACGTGGGAAGCTGTCTATGACAATCCGACGGTCACATCGAAGATTGGTCCAATGCCGGGCGTGAGCGTCGTTAGTCCTACATGGTTCGAGCTGCAGAACGGCTCAGGCGAGATCAAGAGCAAAGCCTCAGCCAAATATGTGCAATGGGCGCATGCGCGTGGCATGCAGGTGTGGGCGTTGTTCAGCAACGGATTTGAGCCAGAGCGTACAACTAAAGCTTTAGCGACGGTCGAGACGCGATTCAAAATGATTCAGCAGCTGCTCGCGTTCGCACAGCTTTATGACCTGCAGGGAATCAACATCGATTTTGAAAATGTGAACTTATCCGATAAAGCCAACCTCGTACAGTTTATGCGAGAGCTGACGCCATTGCTGCATGAACAAGGGCTCGTCGTTTCGATTGATGTATCACCCAAATCGACTAGTCCTACGTGGTCTATGTTTCTTGATCGCAAGTCGCTTGGCAAGATTGTGGATTATATGATGCTAATGGCTTATGACGAGCATTGGGCGACGAGTCCCGAAGCGGGATCGGTTGCATCGCTGTCGTGGACGGAAGAATCGATTGCTCGTATTTTAGAAGAAGATGATGTTCCTGCGAATAAGCTGGTTCTATCCATGCCTCTGTATACGCGGTTGTGGACCGAGAAAGACGATAAGGTTAGCTCAAAAGCGATTGGGATGCAGAAGGCAGCGGACATTGTGAAGGAACATAAGCTTAAGCCTGTATTAGACGAAGAGGCGGGCCAGCGTTATGTCGAGTATGTGGAGGATGGAGCGAAGCAGCGCATTTGGCTGGAGGATGATTATTCGATCAAAGCTCGCATAGCGTTGATGCATAAGTACGGCTTGGCTGGCGTGGCAACATGGCAGCGCGCATTCCAAGCGGAATCGATTTGGACAACGATTGATCAAACATTGAAGGCGACAAACCATAAGAAATAGCTATCATTCATTGGATACAAAAATCCCTCTCACCAAAATGCCGGCGGCATAATGGCGAGAGGGATTTTCATTATTTAAGACTGCGGAGGCGCAATCGTCGTTGAAGGTCCTGTTACCGCGGATGGCTCGTCCTCGTCGCCAAGATCGGTAGCGAGCGATGCATCGATCGTCATTTTCGTTTTGCAATACATGCAGCGATCCGTCTTGCCGATCATTTTGGTTTGCTTATTGCATTCCGGACATTCAATCGTTTTGACGCTAGTGGACATCATGCCTGCCCAGAAGTAAATGCCTACGCTGACAAGCATCAGGATGGAGCCTAGTACCATGAATGTGCCGGAAAAGATGCGACCAGCGACCCCTCCCCAGAAAACGATGCCAGCGGTTCCAAAAATCATCATACCCATGCCCGCAAGCATGAAAAGCAAGCCCCATAGCCGAAATTCGTTGATTTTAGCGGTTTTGAAGAACACGTAATGAACCCCTCTCGAAAGTTGTCGGAAAAAGTCGAACCCGATTTACGTGACTTTAGCAGGAATCGGTCCGAGCCATGTCGAACAAAGAAAGTACTGTAGACTAATATTATAGCTGAAACCACGCGGCGAAGCTATATGGAGGCCTCAAGTGGAACATATCAAACAGCACTTTGTAGATTGTTATCAAGAAGAGACGGGGCTAATCAGCCTGGCTGCCATCGAGAATCCGTTTCCCTATAATCCTCTTATCGACGGCGCGGATATGCTCCTTCTGATCATAACGGAGCATGCGGAGCGTTCGGGGCGAACCGAACATTTGCGTATTGACGGTGAACGCGTACTCGTTCGTACCGTCGATCGTGAGCTTCTTCGACGTTGGATATATGGCGGCGAGAATCGCAGCATCATTCAATGGCTTGAGCGGGGACAGCTGCTCATTGACCGTAATGATTACCTGCAGAACATTCGTCAAACCCTCTTGCAGTTCCCGGAATTGCTACGAGAACAGAAGCGTTTTATAGAGTTTGCATCGTATATTCGCACGTATCTTCAGGCCAAACAGGATTTGAGGGATGGCAACCTTCTGGATGCCTACTCCAATGTGTTGGCGGGGTTGCATTTATGGGCGCATATTGTCCTGATCGAGGAAGGGCATCACCCCGAGCTTACCGTATGGCGCCAGATCCGCCGGGTTCATCCTGGCATCTATAAGCTGTACGAGGAGCTTACGACGAGCCATGAGACTTTGGAGCAGCGAGTTCAGTTGGTTATGCTCGCTTGCGAGTTCTCCGTCATGAGCAAAATGAAAGCCTGCTGCTCCCTGCTGCTTCGTACTTTATCGAGCAGAGAGGAGCCGTGGAGCGTGATGGAGCTTCAGAACCATCCGACTTTCATCGACCTCCATGTCGATTTATCGCTCGTGCTGCAAAAACTCGTTAGCCGCTCCTACGTTCGCGAAGTGGCGTTTATGCCCGAGTCAGGCGATCCCGAGGCGCTGGAGCTCCGTTATTTGGCGGGCGTAACCGTTGAATCCGGACTTGCTGACGCAAGCGATGCGATAGGCTAATGATTAGACTTGCCGATCATTCGTAATGGTATTATAATAGAGCCATTAAATAGGAACGGGCAGGAAGCACCTGCTTGCGACCGACTGTATTTTACAGGCGGATGCGAGCAGGTGCTTTTTTTGTGCGTAGAAGGAGGAAGAAATGTCGAACAATGTAAAAATCTGCTTCGCAGTTTCCATTCAAGATGTTAGTATGGGAATTACTAGAATTTATTACTGAGGGGCGCAGCCTCCTCGCATTTTAAAGGGGATGATGGTTTATGTTGAAGCGTTGGGTTGTTGCGGTTTGTACGATCGTGCTGCTGTTCGGAAGCATTGAATATGTTCGTTTGAATCGGGTGGCGGAGGCTGCGCCGGCGGTTTCAGATATTTCAGGACATTGGGCGGAATCAAGCATTTTGAAAATGATTCAGCTAGGGTATGCCAACGGCTACGCCGATGGCACGTTTAAGCCAAATGCCAGCATTACTCGCGCGGAGTTTATGAAAATGGTCGTGAATGTTATGGGATTGTCTACTAAAGACACGACGGGCAAATGGTATGTTCCATACGTTAATGCTGCCGTAGCAGCGGGCATTCATCAAACGAAAGACTATAACGGCAATTACGACCATGCCATTACACGTATGGAGATTGCGAAAATCGTTGCCAGAGCTTCGAACGCATCGCTTCGGACTGGCAAAGATTCGAACGACTTGCTTATGTACGAGGCTACGAAGCGCGGACTCATTACAGGCCTCGCCAACGGCGATTTGGGAAAGGATAAAAATGCCACGCGAGCGGAAGCGGTAGTCATGACGGATCGGCTGCTAACGCTGAGCAAAGGCGGTGCGCTCAAGGTCGACAAACGCGCAGCATCATACGCTGAGGTCGCTTATCACCACACCAACATCGAAACGATGTGGGGAGGCAAAATGAACCCGCTGCCGCAGACGCATGATTTTTCGTATACGGTGAAGGGGACGTTTGAGCAGATTTTGATTATTGATTTGTCGGATAAGAATAGCCCTTATCGGGGGTGGGTTCCCAGTTTGCAAAAGATAGATGGTAAGGCAGGAGATGATGATTATCTGATTGCAATGAAAATCGAGTTGGAAAACACTAAGATAACACCTACACGTACTCGAGTATACACTTATAACTTGATTGGTAATCCGTACTTTGTAAGAGCGGGGATACCATCGGGTAACTCTCCAATAGGAGCCATCAACTTCTTGTCACTAGAAAAGATTAATAAGGTGAGAACGTGGCATCTTATGACGATTAGTAAAAAAGATTTCCAAGAGAAGAGAGAAAAGAATTGGAGACTTTGGTACTTTGATTGGAATGTACCCAAGTCATTCGAACTGTCTAACGAAGGACGTCTGTTCACGAAATAAGGAGTGCTAAATTATGAAGAAGTTACCTGCTTTACTTATATTGTTTTCAGTATTTTGGACGCTCGTTCCCATCAATAGTTTCGCTACTAGTAGTGCACCGATCACTTCTACTATTATATTGTCTTCAAATATGCCGGGATATCAAAAGTTTGATAAAAATTATGTGAGGAGCTTGTCGTTATCAGTTCCTCAAATTGCGAATCATAAAGTGAAATCTTGGACTGTTACGAAAAACAATCTTAATAAGGGACAGCTTGGGGTATATGATGAAGCTACAAAAAAAATAAATATAGATGCTATAAATGGTGAGTCAATTGCACTAACTGCACAGGGTGAATCTCATATGTATCATGCAATATGGCGTGATTCTTCAGGTAAAAAGTGGATTACGGCGAGAGAAGATCTAGGTACTTTTTCTTTTACTGCAAGCACTTCTACTCATCTTAATGGTATCTCAGAGGCACCGGGCTATTTTCCAGTCACAGCGGATAATGGTCAGATATTACCTCCGCAATTACGTTATTCTGATGGTTCAGCAGCGGCTTGGTCAGACAAGCTTAGTCCGCCTGACACGTTTATTGGTGTATACGGAGAGACAGTTGGGCGTGGATTCTTAGAACCAAGTTCTGTTACTATCACTGGTGCCGTTCCCAAACAAAGAGGTGTGAGCATTGATTTTTTTGGTAAGGGACAAGATGGATATGGTTATATTAAAGCGCACAAGCCTTTTATTCTTGCTTATAATACTGAAACTTTCGACTACGACGCCGATAACTCACTAGCCGCCCCAGTCCAAGGCCGCACCTACTACATTGACTCCACAACCTCATGGTCGGCCAAAACCTACCTGCTCGAATTCGAAATTGAAGTCACCTACGAAAGCACATCCGCCAACGGCTCCGCCCACATCCGTCATGTTGATCGCAACGGCAATCCAATTCCAACCCTCACAGATCGTCAGGATGTGCTCGAGCTAAATCAAGCCTACTCGTCAACTCATACCGCAGCCCCCACAGGCTATAGCTACGCTGGCTATGCCAAAACAATAACAGGAATTCCTCCAACTAACTTTACGAGCCCGACAGCTGGGGAATATGCCATTTCGTCCTATACCGGCACATTTGACACCCTCTATCTCTATTACGTCTATGACGTCGATCCTAATGCCAACAAAGGCCATACGCATGTGCGGCATATGGTTCGATCAAGCCCAACGGGAGCATACGTGCAAGCAGCAGAGTCCACTACAGCGGTTGTTCTGCCGTACACGCACACCCACCAAGCAGACAGCAATAGCTACGGGACTGTAATCGGCAGAAGCGTCTCGTATACCGGATACTCGAATACAATAACTGCGACCTCTAGCGCATACGTCTATTTAGATGGAACAACCACAACTAAGGACGTCTACATAACCTTCTTTTACGAAAAAACAAAATCAATCACAGGCGATTTTGAAATCATACCGGATCATATTGCATACCGCGATTCTTTTGCACTAAGGCCGACTAACGTTCAACTGAATGGCTGCACCTATCAAGGTCATCAATGGAAAATCGAACGAAACGGAATGGTATACACCTCGCCAATCATCAAAAATCAAAAGGCAGACACCAATTTTGATTTTAGCCAGTATCCTTCCGTCCTATCGGTAGGGACGCATCAGGTGTATATGAAAATCATCACAACGGATTGCGGGGACAGCAATTGGATCGGTCCGAAGCTGCTGGAAGTGACGGGGCCTGCTGCCAATCATCCTCCTCAGTTTAAAATCGCATGGGTCCGCGCAAGCGAGCCGCTTAAGCCCGTTACAGAGGTGCTTGAAGGAGAAACGCTAAACTTAGTCGTTATCCAAGACCCAACTATTCCAACACCAACCGATCCTGACGGCGACACAATCACATTTGACGGCTTTAACTTCGCAAGCGATTGGGGGAAGCAGATTCCAAACAAATATGCAGAAGGCTGGATGTCTTACAATAACATTGTGATGGACAGCATAGGCACGCACAGCGTTACGGCTGCAATGCATGATGCATTTGGTGCTTCAGCAACCGCCTTTGCTACGATACGAGTCGTTCCTCCTAACCCGATTGCCATCATCGAAGGACCTAACCAAGTCGTCGAGGGCCGACCATTGCCTTCCCAATTTAAAGCTGACAAGAGCTATAGTCCCGTTGGCCGCGCAATCGATCATTCGAAGGACGAGTGGATCAACCGAAAAAGCATGTATGCGACTCCAGGCAAAGAATTGATCAGAGTGGATGTCTATGACAGCATCGGGCTAAAATCTGTGGTTCCAGCGGAACACGAGCTCACCGTTTTGGAGGATTTACCGCCGGTAGTGGACTTGCAAGGCTCGCTTGCGGTGGTTCGAAACGTAACTTATCCCTATAACGGCACTGCAACTAGCCCGGATGGCGATAAAATCGTCTCAGTCACAATCAAGCGCGCCTATGACGCTAACAATGATGGTTCATTTGCCGGAGAGATGGAGACAAGCTTGACGATCTCGCCAACCTACGCATTCCAATACAGCTATCCTAAAGTCGGTAAATATCGATATACCATTTGCGCGACTGAGGATTGGGGCAAAAGCGCATGCAAGCAAGCGGTTGTCGAGGCCGTTAACGACTCGCCTACCGTATCTTTCGAGGTGTCCTCCACCGTGACGGAGCCTCCGCTCTATGTGCCGGTTCCAATCAATACCCGCGATATCGTAAGCTCGACAAATTGGAGGAACACAGACGTCTCTAATCAGGACAAACCCAAAGCATGGTCTGTAAATTCTAACGGCGCTTTAGGATCCATTCCATATAACGCAGGAGATTACACGATAACTGGCGGTGAGCATTCGACTTACCGAGCGCTAAGCGCTATTACAGAATCGCAGTCTACCAATATAAGCGATGAAACGCACCTCCCCAATGACGGCAATCAGTATAACATCTATAGCAACGCCCTGATGTTAGGCGATGGGTATTTTGCCTATACGATGTACAGTGCTTCCGGTGGCGCGCCTACGATTCCGATCTTTAATAAGAATGGTTTCATTTTTGCGAGAGGATTTGGAACCTCAAACGGCTATAGCTGGTACGGAGAATCGGTTGGCGCTATCGACCTTTATCAGGGTATCGTCGTGACTTTAATTCGTACAAGCCAGGCAACAAAGTATGCTGTTTACACAATCGAAAGCTTTATAAATCCGTCGGGCAAACCATACGCGATTTTGGATTCTTATCAAGCCTCTAACACCACAACAGCTGACCAAGCAAATAAAAAGTTAGCAGGCCCATATTTTGATTTTAAGCCTTTTACCGATTCCAATGGCAGCTATTTGACCATCTACCCTTGGAGCAATGCTTCAACATCAGGTACGTTAACAAAAGGAGGCTGCATTGAAACGTTGAACTGCGCGTTCGGAGCACGTTTGCTAAGCAGTTATTTTGGACGGTATTCCGTGCTTCGTTTTGGAAGCAGCGGGGCTATTAGCGACGGTATCTTTATAGTTGATGTAGCCCAGCATACGAGTAAAAAAATAGCGGATACAGAATTCAGCAGCTATGCACCCGGCGTAGGCTGGCTGTTATCCAAGGACGAGAAATATTTGCTTCGTTACGCGGATGCGGCAGGGAACTGGAGCCTGATGGATGTTTCCACTGGCGTAATCAATCAAACCGGCATCGGGCCAAAGTACAGGCTGCTGACGCAGTTTAACGATTATGTAGCTTTTTTAGACCAGGCTAACAATCGAATTATTGGCTATAAATTTGGGGAAACACTGACGCAGCTATGGACCAATAGCAACAACTATCAAGCGATTGCTGCTGCAGAGCCAGAGACCCATCCGGTTACGAACGATGGTTTTATGTATTTTCACGATAGCGTTAACACGCTCATGACGTTGGATGTGCGGACTGGTCAAATGCGCAGCTTAGGTGCGATTCCGACCGATGGATATCGTACGACCTCGAGCGGTACGCTCTACATTCGAAAAATGAAGCTGGTTACAGAAGACACAGTTGAGGTTCAAATGCGGTATTCCAGCAATAGTGGTGCCGATTTTTATATCACTTCATGGATGAGTGGAACGGCTTTGAAAAGTGATACTAGCCCGATTGGTTCACAAAACCAACTCATGTCGAGCACCAATCTTTCCAATGTACAGTTAGCGTTCACAGCGAGATTAAATGATGTAGATACGGATCAGTTATACGCTGGCTTTTCTTACCGCATGGCCGACAACGAGAACATGTATCGGGTTGAATGGAATAGAAAAACCATTAGGTTGGTGAAGGTCATCAACGGCACTCGTTTTGTCATAAAGGCCGCTCCTCTGGCTGTTTCAGAAGGTGCATGGCTCCCGATCAAGATCATCGCGCAAGATGAACGGCATAAGGTATACGCAAACGGGGTGCCTTTGATCGATGCGAATGATGCGGATTTGAAAAAAGGCTATTTTGGGCCTTATGCAGAGATCCCAAGAACGGAGTTTAAGGCAATAGCCTATGCAGACATGGATTCGACAGCCTCATCAGCTCAATACAGTAATGTAGCTATCGTCGGCGGGGATGTGAATTATAACGATCATTTCAATGATCCGGAGAACGATCCTGCTGTACAAGCTTTAACCAAGTGGACGTATACCAAAATTGCTGAGAAGTTTCTCGATGCAGGAGACGGGAATTCAGGCGAATCCGCCTTGAATGGCAAAACGTATACAAAGCCTCAAAGGGCATTTGATAAAGTTGGCGTATATCGAATCAGCTACTCTTCGACGGACGATTCGCATCCCGACCACTTGTACGCGGATATGTCCTTTGCTGCTTATCGCGGAGCTTCTAATACGTATACGGCTGATGTTATCGTGCACCGACGGCCAGTATCGCGTTTTGTGATACAGCAGCAGGCCGATGGAAAAATCGCATGGACCGATTTCAGCCGAGATCCCGATCGCTATTTGAACGCTTCGACTTATTCAACAGAGGCAACGGGCATTGATTATTTCAAAACGCGCGGCGTACTAGAGAAAAAGTTCTATTACATCACCCCAAGCGGCAAGATGGTGAAGGAAAAGCTTGTTACGCCGCAGGAGACGGGAAGCTATGAAATCGGCATGGCTGTCCGTGATGAGTATGGCGCGTGGAGCGATTACTTTGTCGCTAGCCTCGATGCGGATAAAGTTGCGCCTTCAAATACGTCGCCTGTGCCTGGATTTACGAGTTCGCACATTAATACCTTTCGTGGCGTTCCCGTAACGTTTAATTCTTTGGCTTACGATAAAGAAGATGGAGGCCGTGAAAATGTAGTCCATGAATATTACATGCGCAACCTGACCGCGATGTCAACCGAAACGCTGCAGAGTATATCCCGTACGAGTTGGACGAAAACATTTAGCTCGTTGGGTACTTTCAACATAAGGCAAGTTGTTGAGGATAAAGAGGGAGTATCAGCGCAATATGAACTGCAAGTTTCCATTCATAATCGTCCTCCGGAGGCAACTATCAATACGCCGAATAGCAATGATCAGTCCAAACCAACGAAATTCGATGTAACGCGTCCTGTGTTTAAGTGGTCGTATAACGACGGGGATGGGGACGCTCAGAAGCAATTCCAAATGAGGATCTATCGCTACGGAGGGATATTGCAGGCTGATACGAACACAAGAACGGGATCCGATAATACGTTCGTCCCTAATGCCGAATTGCCAGAAAAAATAAACATGTACGTCGTTGTTCGAGTTTACGATGGATTTGATTGGAGCGAGTGGAGTGATCCGAAATACTTCTATATAGAAACGAATCAACCACCGGAGGCAGCATTCGATTGGTGGCCAAAGCCTATTTGGGAGGGGGATGACATGACCATAACGAATCAATCATCCGATCCGGATGGCGATGTACTAACGTCACTATGGTCAGTGGTGACCCCTTCCAAGACAAAATTAACTTTCTCAGACGATCCGAAAGTTTCAGCTGCAACACCTGGAACGTATCAGGTTACATTGTTGGTTGATGACGGGCAAGCAACAGATATTGAAACAAAGTCAATTAAGGTACTTCCTCTTAGTATTGACGCAGACGTTCATCACACAAGTGATTGGAAGGCGATACATGATCAAAAAGGCCATGAGACAAGCGCGAATCCAAAAGATTTTTATGCTGGCGAAACAATTGTGACTAATGCGAGCACTGCACCAGATGCTCAGGTCATTCAAGTAACCGTGAAGCTAAGTGCCACCGGCATAGATGGTAATGATCTCACTAAGGTCTGGACGATGAAAGAAGCGGGAGGGAAGGGCCGATACGTTGCCGATCTGCTGGATACAAGGTGGGCGTCGC
>NZ_AEDD01000003.1:253862-261362 GCF_000179615.1 Paenibacillus curdlanolyticus YK9 | reverse complement strand
GCTACCCTGGGGATAACAGGCTTATCTCCCCCAAGAGTCCACATCGACGGGGAGGTTTGGCACCTCGATGTCGGCTCATCGCATCCTGGGGCTGAAGTAGGTCCCAAGGGTTGGGCTGTTCGCCCATTAAAGCGGTACGCGAGCTGGGTTCAGAACGTCGTGAGACAGTTCGGTCCCTATCTGTCGTGGGCGTAGGAAATTTGAGAGGAGCTGTCCTTAGTACGAGAGGACCGGGATGGACGCACCGCTGGTGTACCAGTTGTTCCGCCAGGAGCATCGCTGGGTAGCCAAGTGCGGACGGGATAAGCGCTGAAAGCATCTAAGCGCGAAGCCCCCCCTCAAGATGAGATTTCCCAGTATGTAAGACCCCTGGAAGACGACCAGGTTGATAGGCTCGAGGTGGAAGCGCAGCAATGCGTGCAGCTGACGAGTACTAATAGGTCGAGGGCTTATCCTACAGCTTCTTGTATGAGAAGCAAACTTCGTGAGCAAGACTAAGCTAAGGATTCAGTATTCGCATCCAGTTTTCAAAGTGCAAATCACTTTGTCATATTCCCTGATAGCTCAGTTGGTAGAGCACTCGACTGTTAATCGAGTTGTCACAGGTTCGAGTCCTGTTCGGGGAGCCATATAGAGAGGTGTCCGAGTGGTCGAAGGAGCACGATTGGAAATCGTGTAGGCTCTAACCGGGTCTCGAGGGTTCGAATCCCTTCCTCTCTGCCATATTAGTTAGGCCCGTTGGTCAAGGGGTTAAGACACCTCCCTTTCACGGAGGTAACAGGGGTTCGAATCCCCTACGGGTCACCATTTCTTTTAAAAAGTCTTAAAAAAAGGCTTGCAAAAAACAAAGAAGTGTTGTATGATATAAGAGTCGCTTGTTCGGAGGCTTAGCTCAGCTGGGAGAGCATCTGCCTTACAAGCAGAGGGTCGGCGGTTCGATCCCGTCAGCCTCCACCATAATTTTATAATGACGCGGGGTGGAGCAGCTCGGTAGCTCGTCGGGCTCATAACCCGAAGGCCGCAGGTTCAAATCCTGCCCCCGCAACCAATTCAGCTTCGGATTGCTGCCGAAGTAATCGTGTGGAGCCGTGGTGTAGAGGCCTAACATGCCTGCCTGTCACGCAGGAGACCGCGGGTTCGAATCCCGTCGGCTCCGCCATTATTATTCAGCAATTAGGCTCGGTAGCTCAGTTGGTAGAGCAGAGGACTGAAAATCCTCGTGTCGGCGGTTCGATTCCGTCCCGAGCCACCATTTTTGAAAACTTAATATGCCGGTGTAGCTCAGTTGGTAGAGCAACTGACTTGTAATCAGTAGGTCGTGGGTTCGACTCCTATCGCCGGCACCATGTTTTATGGAGGATTAGTGAAGTGGCTAAACACGGCAGACTGTAAATCTGCTCTCTCTGAGTTCGGTGGTTCGAATCCATCATCCTCCACCATTTATAGGGGCATAGTTTAAAGGTAGAACAAAGGTCTCCAAAACCTTTGGTGTGGGTTCAATTCCTGCTGCCCCTGCCAATTTTTACTTCTATGGCGGTCGTGGCGAAGTGGTTAACGCATCGGATTGTGATTCCGACATTCGGGGGTTCAATTCCCCTCGATCGCCCCATGATTTTGGGGATTAGCCAAGCGGTAAGGCAACGGACTTTGACTCCGTCATTCCCAGGTTCGATCCCTGGATCCCCAGCCATTTTATATGCGGAAGTGGCTCAGCGGTAGAGCATCGCCTTGCCAAGGCGAGGGTCGCGGGTTCGATTCCCGTCTTCCGCTCCATCATGGCGCCATAGCCAAGCGGTAAGGCAAAGCTCTGCAAAAGCTTTACCCCCAGTTCGAATCTGGGTGGCGCCTCCATCTTTACTTAGTACAGCTTCATAATTAGCCGGTGTGGCGGAATGGCAGACGCGCGCGACTCAAAATCGTGAGGGAAACCGTGGAGGTTCGAGTCCTCTCACCGGCACCATATTCTCTAACAGTAAATCCTTTGCACAGTAGTTGCAGAGGTTTTTTTGTTTTTGTAAATAGATTTCGAATCAGGGTGGAGGGAGAAGCAAGAAGTGACTCACTCCTAGCTGAAAAGTAAAAACAACAGTGCGATCTGATAATTATCAGATCGCACTGTTGTTTGCATGTTGATTAGTTAGTTGTAGTTGTTGCTTCTTCTTTAGGAGTAGAAGCAGCTGGTTCTTCAGTTGCTGCCGCGCCTTCTTGCTTGTCCTCTTTTACAAGGGAGTTTTCAATCTTAGCTTTGGATTTAAGTTCCTCGATGAATGGTTGAGCAAGCTCGTTGATTTTGCTCATCATGAGAATGTTTTTGATATCTTCTTTTTTCTCTTCGAACGTTGGGCTAGCAGCTTGTTTATGATCCGTTACTTTAATGATGTGGAAACCATAAGCACTTTGAACTGGTTGGCTAGTTTCGCCGACTTTCAATTCGAATGCGGCTTTCTCGAATGCTGGATCCATTTGACCTTTACCGAAGTAGTTCAGGTCGCCACCAGCATCTTTGGTGCCTGTGTCGAGCGATTTTTCTTTAGCGATTGTTGCGAAATCTGCGCCGTCTTTCAATTGCTTAAGGATTGCGTCTGCTTCCTCTTTCGTTTTTACGAGGATATGGGAAGCTCGTACTTGTTCTGGCGTTGAGAAGGACTCTTTGTTTTGATCATAATAGTCTTGAATGTCTTTGTCTGTTACTGTTGCTTTCGAGCTTAGCAGCTTGCGAAGCTTTGCTTGCTTCTCCAGGTCAGGACGAAGGTCAGCAACCGTCATACCGCTTTGAGCAAGTGTTTGCTTCAGCTTCTCATCATCTAAGCCATAAGCTTTCTTAAGAGCATCGAGTTCTTTATCGATATCCGCTTCGGCAACGACAAGACCTTGCTTTTGCAGCTCTTGATTCATAAGTTCAACGTTGATCAGATCATCAAGTGTTACTTCGCTCATTTTTTGTTGGCCGTTTTGGCCGCCGCCTTTAATGAGGAGGAGTGCATCGTAGAGTTGTTTTTCCGTAATCGCTACTCCGTTTACGCTTGCGACATTCTCGCCCTTATCATCGCCAGCATAAGACAGGGTGGCAACAAGGATCAAAATGACGAGCAGCGCTGCACTTACGACCCATCCAAGAGCGCCAGAACCGCTGGATTTTGGCTTTTCTTTTGGTTCTTCTGTAGCAATGCTGTTACTTTCAATTGCATCTTGCGATTGCAGTTCTTCGTTTTGCTTATTTTCTTCCGTCATGATTAAGTGAAGCTCCTCTCTAATGTTTAAAACTGGGTGACCCCGTCTTACTACTATACCAGATTCAGCAAATTCTAACCTTAAGCGCAAATAAAAAAATGCTTGGAGGAAAAAGTAAGATGAAAGCGAATACATACAAATACAGGGAATGATATGAATAGGAATGGAGCGCGAACAATGCCTTTTGTCCAATCGCTAAAGGTAAAGCTTCTAATAAGCTTTGTCGCTGTTGTTGTACCGCTTGTGCTATTCATGCTTGTAAACAATTTGTATGCGAAACAGGTGGTGCGAGAGAAGGTATCGGAGACGTATCGAAATACGTTAGATATGTTTGTGAGGCAGACCGACAATAACTTGCATGAGACGAGCGAATATTTAATGAAAATGGCTGTATTGGATAGTGAGGTAGGCTTATTATCCTCATATCCTTACGGGACGGACAACTATGTCCTCACGAAGGTGAACATTTATAACAAGCTGATGCGTGACGTAGGGTTTTATGATTTGCTCGATACAATATTTTTGTATACAGATAATGATGTAATCATTGGCACGCGCAGCAACGATTACGAAATGATGAAGCAGCTGCTGAGAGATCACGTTCCTGATATGATCGAAAACGATTTAAATAATCCTACGGCAGATTATTGGCAGCTGGCGAGCGATGTACGCATACCTGGCAGATCGATGATGATCAAAATCGTTCATGTAACGGACAGCCTCTATGTAGGAGCCATCATTCGGGTTCAGGATATCGCTCAGAATCTTGGCATGCAATGGAGCGAAGGAGATATTGCAGACAGCGGGCTATACCTGAGGCGAGGCAATGAGATTGTACGACCACTTATTGGCGGGGAGGGACCGATTCAACTGGATGGCACAGAGATGAACGGGAGTTTGTCTTATATCACACAACGTGGGGAGCGGAATAACGACAATTATTTGGTGATGTACAAAGGAAGCCAGACTGCCGACATGGCATATGCAATTATGCTGCCTGAGCAGTCCATGCTGCAAAATTTGCCGTTCTTCCAGATGGCTGTCTATTTTCTTCCGATCGGGATAGCGATTTTGCTGCTGTTATATCTGATTTTCGTTCAGCGCATTATGTTTAAGCCATTAGGTGAGCTTATCCTCGGAATGAAGAAAATTTCGCTTGGCATGCTGGACGTTCGGCTGAAGTCGGACAAGACCGTGGAGTTCGTCTTCCTGGCCAATACGTTTAATACGATGGCTGAGCAGATTAAGTCATTGAAGATCGGCATGTATGAGGAGCAGCTTCGCGTGAAGCACGGTGAGCTCAAGCAGCTGCAAGCGCAAATTAATCCCCACTTTTATATGAATACATTGAACATTATTTATAACTTCGCAGCGCTTAAGGATCATGAATCGGTTAAAAAAATGTCGCTTCATCTGGCTGATTATTTCCGGTTTATCATGAGAGCGAACCGCGACACGATCACGTTAGATGAAGAGCTGCGCCATATTGATAATTACATCACGATTCAGGAGATGCGTTTTCCGAATAAGCTGATCATTACCTATGATATCCCGGAGCCATTGAAAAGCTTTCCGATTCCAGCGTTGACCGTACAGCCATTCGTGGAGAATGCCATCATACATGGCTTCAAAAATCGCAAGCAGCTGTTCGTCATTCATATCGCTGTGGAGCAGAAGACAAGCTTTGATGGGGGCTTCTATCTGACCATCAGGGATAATGGGATAGGTTTTCCTCCCGATGTACTGAATCGGCTAAATGAAAAGCAACCATTGCTGGAAGGGGAGTCAAGTCGGCTAGGCATCGTGAATGTAACTCACCGATTAAGCTTGCATTATGGTGAAGGAGCTAGCATCTATTACGCTAACGACGAAGATGGCGGCGCGGCCGTTACAATCATGTTCCCGGCGATGACGGACACTGCAGGTGCAGTTGGATAAGGAGGGCGGATAAGAGTGGGATATCATTTACTGATTGTAGATGACGAAGACATTGCGATTCGCGGCATTGTTCACGGTATGGATTGGAGCGATATGCCTATTGCGAATATTTTTACGGCTTGCGATGCGGAAGAGGCGCAGGAGCTGTTCAACGAGCATACGATCCATGTCCTGCTGTCCGATATTGATATGCCTAATCAAACGGGGATCGAATTGCTAAGCTGGGTGAATCACAATTCCCCATTAACGAAGACGATTTTACTGACTGGGCATGCCGATTTCAAATACGCGCAGCAGGCGCTTCAGCTTGATGGCTTTGACTATTTGCTCAAGCCGGTGGATCATGATCATTTGAAGAAGATCTTGATGCAGGCACTGGATAAGGTGCGTCTACAGGAGGAGCATGATTCGTTTCATAAGACATACGAGCATTATTACCAGCAGTGGCATAAGCAGCTTCCTGTCATGGCAGAGCGGCTGTGGGAGGATATCATCCATTGGAGGCAGTCTGTTGCTCCCCAGCAGCTTAATCCGCAGCTGCAGCTGTATGGGATACCGCTTCAGGCGGACACGCCAATTGCGATTGTGCTGATTAGTATTGAGCAGTGGCAAGAGGAGTGGTCGGCACGCGATGAAGAGATTATGACGTATGGCGTTAAAAATGCAGCAGAGGAAATTATCCTGAAAGGTTCGCTCGGACAGGCCATTCAGGATGCGAGCGGAGCGCTGCTTGTACTGCTCTATGAGCCTGAGAAGGTCGATAAAGCGGAACTGGACAGTCGCTGCCGTTCCTACATTGAGCAATGCGGTGCTTATCTGCACTGTCGTTTATCTTGCTATATAAGCGCGCCTGCTGCTGTTGCAGAGCTGCGTAACGTCGTAGAGCAGCTTACGGAGCTAGAAAAAAGCAATCTAAACGAAACAGCTGTTGTCGTGCATGAAAGAGAGCGGGGCGAGCTAAAGCTTCGTTCATCGTCTGATTTGTATCCGCCGTTAGCAGAATGGGCGGTTTTGCTGGAATCGGGCAAAAAAACGGAGTTAATTCGCAGTGCGAATGTTTTTTTCGATCAGTTGATTGAGGGGCAGAAGGGGGTCGATTACGTTCATATCGTTTCGATTTACTTTGGCATTGTGCATACGGTGCTCCAAACGTTTCAGCGCAAGTCGTTGGATGTAGAAGCAGCCTTCCCTCAGCAAGGATGGGAGGAAGGCGGGCAGGCGCTAAAATCGCTGCTAGGGCTGAAAGGCTGGACGCTGCAAGTGTGCATGCAGGCTGTCGAATATATCCGGTTGAACGGGAAGGACGTCTCTCACGTTATAAGGAAGGCTCAGCAGTATATTGAAGAGCATTTCGAGGACGAGATTAGCCGGGAAGAGCTGGCTGATTACGTGTTCCTCAACCCGGCTTACCTTTCGCGTTTGTTCCGTAAAGAAACGGGCCAATCGATTACCGACTATGCGACGGAGCGGAGAATGATGAAGGCGAAATGGTTATTAGAGCAAAGAACCGATCGGATTAGCGATATTGCAGTATCAGTAGGCTATAGCAATTTCTCGCATTTCTCTAAGCTTTTTAAAAAAGCGACAGGCGTGACGCCGCAGGAGTATCGCCGAATGTTTCAGCAAGTCGACTAGCTCCAAGCAAACAAGTCACTAGAACGTTAATGAGGTCACGGTGAAGATAGAGCGCCGTCACCTTTTTTTTTACAATGAAATAGACCGAAACGGAGCTGATCAGTGACGGAATTAGGAATGAAGCAGGGGGAAATTCGATGGCTGCGCTCACGCGGAATATGCGGAAATACGGAATGTTTTACATCATGATGCTTCCAGGATTTTTGATCTTGCTGGTCAATAACTACATCCCAATGCTAGGAATTGTAATCGCATTCAAAAATATGACCTATCAGCATTCGAGCATTCTGATGAATCTAATCGACAGCAAGTGGGTAGGATTCGAAAACTTTAAGTATTTGTTCAAAACAAGCGATGCCTGGATTATTACGCGCAACACGCTGCTCTATAACTCGCTGTTTATCGTGTTGAATCTCATCATTCCAGTAGCGTTCGCCATCATGCTCAATGAGCTGAGAAGCAAGTATTTGGCAAGGTTTCATCAATCCATCATTTTCTTGCCTTACATTTTATCGTGGGTTGTTGTCTCTTATCTGGTGTATGGGCTGCTGCATGACAAAAACGGGTTTATTAACACGACGATTCTGCCCTACTTTGGCGTTGATCCGGTTCAATGGTATTTCAAAGTAGAGGCTTGGCCGTTCATTATTCCACTCGTGAATACGGTGAAAAATGTAGGCTACTACATGGTCATCT
>NZ_AEDD01000003.1:0-253841 GCF_000179615.1 Paenibacillus curdlanolyticus YK9 | reverse complement strand
TTGATGATGAGTACTACGAGGCTGCAACGATTGACGGGGCGAACAAATGGCAGCAGATTTTGAAAATTACCATTCCGCTGCTTATTCCGATCATGATCATCATGACGCTTCTGCAAATCGGCCGCATCTTCTATGCAGATTTCGGTTTGTTCTATCAGGTTCCCAAAGAATCGGGACCGCTGTTCCCCGTTACGAACGTTGTGGACACGTACGTCTACCGAACGTTCTTGGCGATGGGCGACTCAGGGTTATCGTCCGCAGCGGGGCTATATCAGTCAGTGGTCGGGTTTGTCCTCGTGTTTTTATCCAATTGGTTTGTACGGAAAGTAGATAAGGACAGCGCATTGTTCTAATGGGTAGACGATAGGAGCATTATTTCTTGGGAGGTAGCACCATGGAATCGTCAGTGGAAAGATCGCCATCGCGGCCAGTGAATTCTTTGAATCCAGTCGGTGACTGGACGATCAAAATCGTTTTCTTTCTTTATTCCGCACTTTGTATTTTCCCTTTGCTGCTCATTATTATGGTGTCGCTTTCCAACGAGCAGGACGTCATTCGGGACGGGTACAAATTCATTCCGATGCACTTTGACCTAAGCGCTTATAAGTTCGTGTTCGAGGATTGGCATAACATCGTGCGCTCCTATGGCGTGTCGCTGTTCGTGACCGTAGTCGGCACCGCATTGAGCTTGATTACGATGGCTCTGTATGCGTACCCGATCAGTCGTCCTGATTTTCCGCAGCGCAAGTTTTTCACCTTCTTCGTCTTCTTCACGATGCTGTTCAACGGCGGACTTGTGCCTTGGTACCTCGTGTATGTAAGAATGCTTCATTTGAAAGACAGTATTTGGGCGCTTATTCTGCCGCTGCTTGTATCCGCCTTCTTCGTCCTCATCATTCGCACCTTCTTCCAGACGACGATACCGGGGGCCATTATAGAATCTGCCAAAATCGATGGCGCGGGCGAATTGTACATCTTCTTCCGAATCGTCCTGCCGTTATCGATGCCGGTGCTCGCTACTGTCGCTCTGTTCAGTACCTTGAACTACTGGAATGATTGGTTCCTAAGCTTGGTGTTCATCACCAAAGAGGATAACGTCAGCCTGCAGTATCTCATGTATAAGACGTTAACGAACATCCAGTTCATGCTGAGCCACAGCGACGCTATAAGCACGATTGGCGGCGCCGCCAAATTCCCGAGCGAAACCGTCCGAATGGCGATGGCAGTTATCGGCGTCGGTCCGATCATTTTCGCTTATCCATTTTTCCAAAAGTACTTCGTTAAAGGTTTAACGGTCGGTGCAGTAAAAGGGTAGTGTGAGAGGGGCTGTTACCGGTTATCGCCGGTGTAGCATATAAAAAATGACTTTGGGAGGTCAATTGAAATGATGAAGGCGACAAAGAGTGCGTCAATGCTGCTCATGCTTGCGTTATCTTCAACGCTTGTCCTGTCAGCATGCGGCAATAGCGAGCCGGACAAAACAGAAGAGCCGGTTTCGACTACGGACAAGACGGAAACGACCGCAACCGATACGAACAAGGAATCAGAGCCTGCCAAGTCAGATTTGAAGGAATACAAACTTACAATGGTGTATCCCGGCGGCACCCAGCAGGATGAAGCGAAAATCGAGGACGAGATCAATAAATATTTGAAGGATAAAATCAATGCAACGATCGACCTTCAGCCAATTGATTGGACGGCTTGGGAGGATAAAGTGAATCTAATGATCGCTTCGCGCGATCCGGTCGACATTTATTTCACGGCACAATGGACCAAATATGCGGTAAACGTCGGCAAGGGCGCGTTTCTTGATCTAGGGCCATTATTGAAGGATTATGGGCAAGATATCGTAAAAACGCTTGATCCAGTCTTCTTGGAAGGCTCCAAAATCAATGGCGTGAATTATGGTGTCCCAACCAATAAAGAACTTGCTGCGCAAGGCGGTATCGTCTATCGCAAGGATATCGCAGATGAGCTAAGCATCGATATGAGCAAGGTGAAGTCGATTCAAGACCTGGATGCTGTATTCGCGACCGTGAAGGCTAAGAAGCCGGAGATGACGCCGCTGTATCTGTTGAAAGGCGAGAACTTCGACGCGCACTATTTCGGAAACTTTGACGCGCTTGGCGATACGTCAGTGCCGGGCATTTTGCTTAAGGATGCAACGGATACTACGATTAAAGCGAACTATGATACGCAGCGTTATGTGGATACGCTGAAGCTGACGCGCGACTTCTTCGTGAAGGGCTACATTAACAGCGACGCAGCAACGACGACGACAATGAACAAGGATGCGCTCAAAGCTGGCAATGTATTCGCCATGACAGCAGCACTGAAGCCTGGCAAGGCAAAGGAATTGGAAACAGAGCTCGGCTTGGTCGGCAAGCTTGGCCAAATCGAATTGAATGAGAAAACGGTATCGACAAGTGAGACCTCCGGGTCGATGCTTGCAATCTCGACCACATCGGGCGACCCTGCTCGCGCTATGATGTTTATTAATCTGCTTCATTCTGATAAATACCTGAACAACCTGATCAACTTCGGGATTGAAGGCCAGCATTATACGAAAAACGGTGAGATCATTACGCCTACCGACAACACGAAAAACTATGCGCCAGGCGCAGCGTGGATGTTTGGCAACCAGTTCTTGAACTATGTTTGGAATTCCGAGGACCCAGACAAATGGGAGCAGTTCCGCAAGTTTAACGAAGGACCTAAAGTATCCCCGGGGCTTGGCTTTGTATTCGATAGCGAGAAAGTGAAAGCAGAGGTAGGTGCGATCGTCAATATTGACCGCCAATACCAGACCGCTTTGGAAACAGGCTCCGTCGATGTCGATAAAGTGCTGCCCGAGTATAAGGACAAATTGCTTAAGGCAGGCGTGGACAAGATTTTGATTGAAAAACAAGCGCAATTTGATAAGTACATTTCGGAAAAGAAGTAACCGCTAGCCCGCTTACGATGTAGTCTTGCAATTCCCCTCACTCGATATTGCCCCTTCCACACCGGAAGGGGATTTTTTTGTCCAAAGCAAGGAGTCAAATGAAGCCTGACAGTGGTCGTAGCTGCGTTCCGTCCATGGGTTGGCTAGTGCCCCGACCTAGGTCCAGTCCGAAAAACGGCCGTGAGTCTGTTTTGGATAATCGCGATTCCACCTAGAATAAGGACATAAGGTTAACGCAGACAAATACGAAAGGCGGTGTTAAACGATATGAACATTCAATCCAAAAAAGGTCTTGTACTAATCGCGATCGGCGCGGTCATTGCGCTCCCGATTATCGGCTTCAGCATTGGCTGGGTACTCAAGCTTCTATTCCCGTTCATTCTCGTCGGTCTTGGGGTGGTTGGCTGGCGGAACGGCAATCGAATCTTCGGCGGCCTATTGATCGGCTTTGGTGGTCTGATGGTCCTCGGCAAGTTCCATACGCTGATCATGCTGATCATCGCGATCGCGCTTGTCGCTTATGGCGTGTCACTAGTAAAAGGCAGAAGATCTTAACCGTTAGAGTCATAGAATACAAAGTATGAGGAGGGCGGAAACCGATGAGTATTATCCGACGTGTTCGTGACATTACGGTCGCGACGCTAAACGAACGATTAGAGAAAGCAGAAGATCCTGTTCGACTCATTGATCAGTTTCTCTGGTCGACGCGAGAAGAAATCATTCAATGCGAGAAGCTTTACCAGCAATACGCGGAGCATGGGCAGCATTTGAAAGTACAATGGCTGCAAGCCGAGCAGTTGATGGAGAAGCGGGAACAGCAAGCGATGACGGCGCTTCGAGCAGGCGAAGAGCATCTGGCGCGCATCGCGCTGCAAGAGAAGCAATCAGCCGAAGAACGCGCAACACAATACCGAGAGCTCCATGAACAGTCAAGCCAGAGCGTGCTTGAGCTGGAAGAGCAGCTGCGCGAACTTAGAAGTGAGTATCAATCGGTTTATGACAAACGTGAATATTACGCAGCACGGATGGAATCCTTGCGACTCCAGCAGCGCATGAATGCGCGGTATGGCGGCCAAGGACAGGAACCAAGCAGCATGTTCCGCCGTTTGGAAGACCGCATTAATGATATGGAGCTCGAAGCCAAGAGTCTGCGCGATCTTCGCCGGATAGGGGGCGAGCTTCTGTCAGAAGCAGGACAGAAAGTGCAATCAGTAGTAGAGCGCGAGCTGGAGCAGCTTAAGCGCAAGCTTGAAAAAGAAGGGTGGTCGTCCTCGTCATGAGTAAGATGTACCGATCGTATCGGGACAAGAAGCTGTTTGGTCTCTGTGGAGGCCTCGCGGAATGGATGGGTGTCGACGCGACGCTAATTCGGATCTTGATGATCGTGTTGGCTGTTTTCTCAGGCGGGGTAGTCATTCCGATCTACATTCTTGCAGCCTTCGTTGTTCCAAGGGATCCGTATTACGGAAACCCTAACTATAATCCATATGGCGGTTATGGCAACAATTCAGGTCAAGGCAACCGTAATTACTATGGCAATGGCTTCGGCCAACAGCCAGGCAACAATGGCTTTAATGGCGCGCCATTCGGCGGTCCTCAAGGCCATCAAGCGGGTGGACAGTATTCGAATCCTCCGCAGCAGCCGCCATACGGCAGCGCACAACCGTCGTCTCAGCTGGATTCTATGATGGAAGATTTGGAGCGTAAAGCGCTCCGCAAGGAATTAGATGAACTGAAAGCCAAACTAGCGAAGTATGAGAAGGGAGAGTTTTAAATATGGGTATCTTTAAACGTATGAAGGATTTGACGAAGGCGTCGGTTAATGAGTTGTTGGATAAAGTGGAAGATCCGGTTATTATGCTGAATCAGTATTTGCGCGACATGGAAGAGGAAATTCGTCAAGCGGAGGTAACGGTAGCGAAGCAATTGACGAACGAACGCCGCATGAAGCAGCGTTTGGAGGAAGCGGTACGTACGGCTGCAGGACTCGAGCCAAAAGCAGAAGCAGCGCTTCGTGCAGGTTACGAGGACCAAGCCCGCAAGCTGCTGGAAGAGAAAATCGTATTCGAGCAGAAGGTGTCGGAATATACGGAGCTTCACGCTGGAGCGAAAGCGCAAGCTGACGAATTGATGCAGCAGCTGCACAGCATGAAGGAAGAGTTCTACCAGCTTCGCAACAAGCGTAATGAATTGGCGGCTCGTGCGCAGTTAGCTAAAGCGAAGAAGCAAATGGCTCAATTGAGCGTATCGCATCAATCGATTGACAGCAGCAGCGCAGCACGCGGCTTCAACCGGATGGAAGAGAAGATTATTCAACTGGAGGCCGAGGCTGACGTGCTCCGTACGCCTTACGCCTTCAGCAGCGCGCCTGTCGGTACGACAGTCGATCTGGAGAAGAAAATGAAGGTTGATGCTCAACTCGAAGCGTTGAAAAGCAAAATGAGCAACAGCGCAGCAGAGTAAGCTTTAAGAGAACATAAGGCAAGAGGGCGGACCGCGTGAAGCGGTACCGCTCTTCTCCTTGTTAACATTAGGAAGTGTCGGCTATGATAAGAGTAATTACTAAAGGAGCATATGATCATGTCCGAAAAGAAGCAGGATGACGCAGCGAAGTCGCGCAATAGAAAAAGCCAAATCGCCGAGACGGTCATCTGGCTCTTAATTGTATTCGGACTATTGCTCATTGTTCTTCAAGGCATCGGGTATCTTGAAGTATTTGCATTGCAAGGCCGCGCGGCGATTGTTGCCCTTGCGGTTATCGCCGCGGCCCTTGCAGCAGCAGCGCTGAATAGCTACTGGCAGGGCATTCGGCTGAAGGAGGCGCTGCAGCGATTGGCCGATCGGCAGCGGCGGCGTCCGACCAACGTGACCTTCGACAGAGTCGAGGATGGCGAGCGCGTGTCTGGCAGCGATGAAGAGGACGAGGTTTGGGAAGAGAAAGTAAAGTTTTCCGCGGTTATTGAAGAGCGCCAACGGCTTGCCCGCGAGCTCCACGACGCTGTGAGCCAGCAGTTGTTCGCGATTTCGATGACGGCTACGGCTGTTGGCCGTACGATCGAGAAGGACTGGGAGCGGGCGAAGCGGCAAGTGGAGCTGATTGAGGAAATGGCAGCCGTAGCTCAATCGGAGATGCGCGCGCTGCTGCTGCATTTGCGCCCCGTACATCTGGATGGCAAAAACCTAGGCGAAGCCTTGCAGGTGCTCGTTGGAGAGCTGCAGCAGAAGACTGCGATGGCGATAAATTTTGTTGTTGAAGGCGAGATGACGCTGGATACGCAATCGGAGGATCATTTGTTCCGCATTGCGCAGGAAGCGATCTCGAATACGTTACGACACTCCAAGGCACAGGCGATGACGATTCGGCTAGCGGGATTCGGAAGGCAAGTTAGGCTGACCTTCATCGATGATGGCGTCGGCTTCGAGGTCGAGGAACGCAAGCATTCCTCTTACGGGTTGTTGACAATGGAGGAACGTGTCCATGAGATGGGCGGCTCGCTCGAGATCGAGAGCAGCTTAGGCGGGGGCACGACAATCGATATTTGGATTCCGGCAAGAACGGTGGAATAAGGAGAGGAAGAGAGATGGAATCGTTGGAGCAAAGAGAACAGATGGACGTTGGGCAGTCGATCAAGGTGCTGTTGGTTGATGACCATGAGATGGTGAGAATTGGGCTGGCAGCCGTATTGGATACTGAGGATGGGATCGAGGTTGTAGGCGAAGCAAGCAACGGGATGGATGGCATCCGACTCGCGCAAGCTTATAAGCCGGATGTTGTGCTGATGGATCTCGTGATGGAAGGCATGGATGGTGTCGAGACGACGAGAAAAATATTAGAACTTTTCCCGGATTGCAAAGTAATCGTCCTTACAAGCTATCTCGACGACAGCAAGCTATATCCGGTTATCGAGGCAGGCGCATTTAGCTATTTGCTCAAAACGTCGCGTGCTAACGAGATTGCCGATGCAATTCGGGCAGCAGCGCGCGGTCAATCGGTGCTGGAATCGCAAGTAGCTGCGAAGATGATGAATCGCTTCCGTCAGCCTCAGCAGACGACGGCTAAAGCGCATGAGCAGCTGACGGAGCGGGAGATGGATGTATTAAAGCTGGTTGCGCAAGGGAAATCGAATCAGGAGATTGCAGACGACTTGTTCATCGGGATCAAGACGGTGAAATTCCATGTCACGAACATTTTTTCCAAATTAGGCGTGGATGATCGTACGCAAGCTGCGATTTATGCGCATAAACAAGGGCTGGCCGATACCTAGTCTAACGCTAGCCTTCGGCTGTGCGCTTGTTGAATCAGCCGATACATAGGTTCGATGTCATTGAGCGCAAAGACAGGCTGCTTAGCGCGGAACGATTGTTGTCGAGCGCTCACAGCGTCAAGCATGTCCGGCCAGGCGATGATGGCAATCGGCTTGTGAAGCGTTCGGACCAAATCGATGTCTTGCTCGCTTTTGACGAGAATGAATTTAGGGTAGTTAGCTGTCTTGAAGCCTTCAACGAGCACGAAGTCGACATGTCCCCAAGCTTGAATTAATTGCTCTAGCGGCGTTTCACGCTTCTGTAATATGGCGGTTTGATGCGGAGACGTAATGATCGTAAGATCGGCTCCGGCTTGCTGATGGCGCCAAGTGTCGGTTCCTTCTTTGTCCATCTCAAAATCGTGCGCGTCATGCTTCATTGTCGCAACGGTATATCCGCCTTGCTTCAGTAACTCCGTTAACCGGCAGACGACCGTCGTCTTGCCGGTATTTTTGTATCCGACAATCTGGATCACGGTAGGGTCATTAGTTGGTTCAGGCATCGATAGAATCCTCCTGTTCTACCCCAAATTGTAGCATTATGACCTGCTGCATGAAAGTGGAAGCTTCGGCGGTGGAGGGAGAAGGCGGCATTTGATACAATAGCAATAAGTGGATGAGGGAGCGGGGATACGAGGATGAAGGAAAGCGGGGAAAGCAAAATGCCGACGAAGAGCGAGGAACAACAGGGCGAGCGTATTGGACGATTTCGACGGAAAGCGATAAAGGTTACTGTGGCGCAGTCGGCTATTCTTGAAACAGCCCGGTCCTACCAGGCGGAAATGCCGGTGCAAGTGATCCCGCTGTATCGGTGCGGGGGCCGTTATGCAGCTGAGCGGCTGGCGGCGACTAGCGATTGGCCGCCTTTTGCGCGGTCGGGCGTGGACGGCTTCGCGGTCCGTTCGGCGGATGTGGAATTAGCGACCGCTGAAAAGCCCGTTTCCCTGCGGTTGATCGACTCCGTGGCAGCTGGGGATAGGGCAGTGAAGGCTGTGCTGCCGGGTACAGCTATTCGTATTATGACGGGAGCTATGGTTCCGCCTGAGGCGGATGCTGTCGTTATGCTGGAGCAGACAGAGGATGCGGAAGCAGGCGCGAGCCGCGGGCTGTGGAAAGGGAATAAGGCATCGAACGGCGGCGGCGCGCGTGAGACTGTGATAAGCGTGCAGGTGAAGCATGCGATTCAGCAGGGCCAGAATATAGCCCAGCCTGGCGAGGAGCTGCAGACAGGAGCCGCGTTGACGGAGCCGGGCATGCTGCTTCGTCCGGGACATATTGCGCTGTTGGGTACTTTCGGTTACAGCAGCGTGCCTGTTTTTGCTCGTCCGCGCGTTGGAATTTTCGCTACGGGAAGCGAGTTGCTCGCCGTAGATGAACGGTTAGAGCCCGGGCGCATTCGCGATAGCAATAGCGCAATGCTTGCGGCGATGGTGGAGCAAAGCGGCGGCGAAGCGGTGCTGATGGGGCGGCTGCCGGATGAGCTGGGAGCCGTGCGAAGCGCATTGGCGGAAGCAGCGGACAAAGTGGACATGATCGTAACGACAGGCGGCGTATCGGTAGGGGATTATGACGTTATGGCTATGCTGCTGCGCGGGCTGTCGCGGCGGAGCTTCGAGACGGGCGGAAAGCGCGAGTCGAGCCTTGATTGCATTGCGGCGCTTGGTCAAGATCAGCTATTGTTCGACCGCGTAGCGATGCGGCCTGGCAGCCCGACGTCTGCAGCTCGATTTGGAGGAAAGCTCCTTTTTGCATTATCGGGCAATCCGGGCGCATGTTTTGTCGGCTTTGAGCTGTTTGTCCGCCCTGCGATGCTGGCATTGCAAGGCGCAAGCCATGCGCTGCCAACCGTTGTGCAGGCGGAATTGGTGGCAGGCTTTGAGAAGGGGAGTCCGCATGATCGTTATGTAAGAGCGAGGTTGTTGGAGCGGGAAGGCCGCCGATTCGCCGAACCGCTTGGCTTTGTAAAGTCGAGCATGATGGCGTCCATTCCTGCTGCAGAAGGGCTTGTCCTGATTCCTTCCGGCTCTAAAGGCGCGCCAGCGGGCCAATTGGTGGATGTGTTATTGTTGCCGTCCTAATGGGAAGCTTACCCTTGCCATTGTAACAGCAGCCCGGTATTACGCCTCGGTCGGCTATAGGGTGTATAGGTATAGGCCACAGGATCGAAGATGTGACGCAATTTGCTCGTTTCAATAAGCGAGGCGGCAGGCGAACGCATGATACGAGTGATTACATCGCGTATTGCGACAGCGGCGCCATCAGGCTCGAACAGGAGACGTACAAGGTTCGACTGCATTTGCGAACGGGATCGAGTATGCTTGGTCCAAGCGGAGTCGAACGTTAACTGAGCGGGGGATCCTTCCAAAATAAGACTAAGCGGATTCTGCTCGATGAAGGCCGTCATCGGTTTCAAGAGGACGAGCCGCCAAGCTGCAAGCAGCGCTTCATGCTCGTCGAAAGCGAGCAAGCAATCGTTATAGCTTACTCTAAAAGCTGCAAGGAACCCGGCGGCATTCGGGTGATGATTGTGGAATGGAGCGCCGTTGTCGATCAATGCCCTAAGCTTTGCCAGACGTTGCATGAGGGCTGTAATGGCCTGTGCCGCATCATCCGCTGCTTCTCGTTGGCGGCTCTCATTGAGGTTCGTCAAAGCTTGCGGATCGTGCTCGTCACGGAGCGGGTAATCGACATACTTGCGGGAACGCTGTACAGGTTGAACGGGACGGGTTTTATCCGAGCGTTGCGGCGGTGAAATCCACATCTATATCGCCTCCTCGCGAATACAATACAGGAAATATCCCGCAGAAGGTGGCGATTGGTGTCGGCCAGCGCAAACGAAATCGTTGATTCTGTCAGGCCCGCGCTGCGCTGGCAAACGACCGATCGAGCAAGCCGTCATTACAGCAGCAAAAACAGGAACGCTATGAGCGAGAGATCGATTGCAAACGCTGTTCCCCAAGGATTGTAGCCGTAGCCGCCGCCGTATCCGTAATCGTCGTAGCCGTAGTCCTTCGTTTGAACTTGCTGCTGCTCCTCTTGCGCGTATGCTTTTTTGTTTTTCTTATGCTGTTTTCCTTTTTTGTTTTTGGCCAGCTCGGAAGAATCATGATGATCCAGATAAGCATTCGGGCCGGAGTGATGGCTCGGATCGCCGTTTAACATGACGCGGCCTCCGCGGCAGTTCGAGAGAACGCCGACATGGCGTTTGCCATCCTTCGTGACGATACACACCGGTAAACCGCAAAAACGCGACACATGATCTTCATGTAAAGGAAATATCGGTTCCATTCGTGACGCACCTCCTCGTTTCTAAGCCCATATTATGCAGGCGCAGGCAACTGTGCATGGTCAATAACCCAGAGATTCGGGTCAAATATCGGGAAAAAGGGGTTGAAGGCTGTGAACGAATCCGTGACGCATTCGCACCAGCGAAGGGGCGCTGGCACTAGCAGGAGAACCCCGCGAAAGCCTAAGCTGGTTCCAATCCTGTTGGCCGCTGCCGCGCTCCTTGCAGGAGCGATCGTGATTACGGCACAGCGGCCCTTCGAGGCGCATGATAAAGGCTCTGCCGTTCATGACCTTGTTTATATTTGGGGACTGACAGCCGTCTTTGCTTCTCAACAAGATAATGGCGAAGATTCTGCGGAAATCGATCAACGGCGGTGGAATATCCGATACGACGTTGAGCAGTTGGATGATGGACAAGCCTTGCGTGTGGCGAGTTTGCTAGGACTTCAAAAGTTGAGACATGGCGAGCAAGAGGAGGAGCAATCGGGACTGGTTGCTTTTGACGGCACGATGCTAGTGGATGATGATATTCCGTCTGCCCATGGGAGAAGCGTTACAGTGTCGATGACGGTTGATCCGGATAAGAGCCGGTTTAACGGCGCAATATTGGTCGTTAAGCCCGAGGCTGGAATGACGCAAGAGGGACTTGCTGACGCTGCACAGCGTGTCGAGAATGCGCTGCATGAAACAGGGCGGGCGTTTATGTATAGTTTTCGGGTAGCAGGTTCAGTTCCAATGAATACGATGCGAGTATCAGATGAGAACGAACTGCTGAAGGCGCAGTTTGTAGCGCTTACGGAGCAGGCAAAAGCTAAGCTTATCGAATCCTATATTGATGATACAGGGCGAACAATTAGCGAAACGTGGCGATCGCCATACCTAGCGGCCACCGTACTAACCAAGGACAAAAAAGCGAATTTACAGCTGTCCAGGCATCAGAATGATGCAGCTCAGACGATCGATTGGATCGTAGGCGTGCCGATCATTACGGGAGATTATGCGCAATCAGAGTAGACGGGCTAGGGGAATGATTACCTTTCCTTAGGGGGACCATCAGTTTTTTTTATGAGGCGTCGAATGGCGAATTACCCCTGAATATGCTACACTACAAGTACGTGATAGGTGTTGAGAATAGAGAAAAAAACCAAAGGGAAGAATGAGGACCATGACGACAACCACTGTAAATTTTGAGCAACAAGCCGCCGAAGGCGCGGTATACTACTTGTTTGGTGCGACTGGCGACCTTGCAAAACGCAAGCTGTTCCCAGCGTTGTTTAGCTTATATAAGGAAGGCAAACTGGCGGAAAACTTCGCCGTTGTCGGCCTTGCTCGCCGTCCGCGGACGAATGACCAATTCCGTTCGGACGTTTATGAGTCGATCGTAGAGTTTTGTCGTTACAAGGCAGATGACACGGCGCTTTGGAATAAATTTGCAGAGCACTTCGTCTACATGCCGCTTGATATTAACAACGTCGACGGATTCCGTGAACTGAACCAATTGTCCAGCGAATTGGACAAGAAATTCGACATCGCAGGCAACCGTCTGTTCTACTTGGCGCTTGCGCCTGATCTGTTTGGACCGGTTTCTTTCAACCTCCGCGATGGCGGTCTGCTCGGCTCCGATGGCTGGAAACGCCTCGTGATCGAGAAGCCATTCGGCTACGATCTGGAATCGGCTCGCAAGCTGAACGCGCAGCTTAGTCAAGTGTTCAAGGAAGAAGAAATCTATCGCATCGACCATTACCTCGGCAAAGAAATGGTTCAAAACATCGAGGTAGTTCGTTTCGCGAATGCATTCTTCGAGCCGCTGTGGAACAACAAACATATCGCTAACGTGCAAATCACGCTGTCGGAAACGGTTGGCGTTGAGGACCGCGGCGGCTATTATGATAAATCAGGCGCGCTTCGCGACATGATGCAAAACCACATGCTGCAAATGCTGACGATGATTGCGATGGAGCCGCCTAGCCGCCTTCAACCGGAAGACATCCGCGATGAGAAGGTCAAAGTCCTTCGTTCGCTTCGCCCTTACAGATCGAGCGAAGAAGTTCGCGCTAGCGTTGTACGCGCGCAATACTCGGAAGGAGCTGCAAGCACGAAATCGCTGCCAGGTTACCGCCAAGAGGACTCCGTTAACCCTGAGTCTGTTACGGAAACGTACTTCGGCGCACGCGTATACGTGGATAACTTCCGCTGGGCTGGCGTACCGTTCTATATCCGGACAGGCAAACGCATGCCGGTAAAAACGACGGAAGTCGTCATTGAATTTAAAAATGTGCCTGAAAACGTTCTGTTCGGCTCGCGCGAAGACGTAGGTCCTAACCTGCTCGTCATCCGCGTTAACCCGATGGAAGGCATGTACATCAAATTCAACGCGAAGCGTCCTGGCTCGGATCGCGAGATCCAACCGGTAGCTATGGAATTCTGCCAGTCTTGCCAAGTCGGCATCAACACGCCAGAAGCTTATGAGCGCCTCATCTATGATGCTGCTCGCGGCGATTCCACTCGTTTCACGCGTTGGGACGAAGTTGCACAAGCTTGGACGTTCGTCGACCCGATTGCAAAAGCATGGAAAGAAAGCGACAGCGATCTTGCTTTCTACCCAGCTGGCTCATGGGGACCAGAACCTATGGATCGCATCATCGAAGAGGATGGCTTCCACTGGTGGCCGGTTAACGGACAAGAGGAAGACAACGTGGTTTGGATTTCGGGCAGCCGTAAGTAACACGCAATGCAGGGCTTCTCATTCCGTAATCATTTGATTATTATAGGTTGAATTTTGGCCGGTCGACAGGATCATTTTGTCGGCCGGCCTTCGGACTGTTTTCAGAACAACATGCGCTGTCGAGACTAGAGGAAGCCATATATGTGAAAGCAAGACGGCCGAAAGGGAGACTGTATGTTCAAAATCTACGATATTTCGATGACCATTCAGCAGGATATGCAGGTGTGGAACAACGCGGACAACAATCGGCCAGTCTTCGAGAACGTATCCAACTATGAGACGGGCGAAGTTTATGATTCGAAGATGACGCTCGGCGTACACTGCGGTACGCATGTGGATGCGCCGCTGCATATGTTGGAGGATGGCGCTACGATCGAGTCGATTGGCTTAGAGGAGCTCGTAGGGCATGCGCGTGTATTGGATCTGACTGCGGTCGAGGATTCCATTACGAAAGCTGATCTTGAGAAATTTGGCATTCAGAAGGGCGAATGGATTTTATTAAAGACACGAAATTCGTTTAACGAAAGCAATACCTTCGATACCGGTTTTGTTTATGTGAACGAGGAAGCGGCCCGATATTTGGTCGAGCTAGGCATTTGGGGAGTTGGGGTCGACGGCCTTGGGATTGAACGCTCTCAGCGTGAATACCCGACCCATCGCCAGCTGTTCCGCAACAATATTATTATCGTAGAAGGACTGCGATTGAAAAATGTGCCGCCGGGCACGTATTTTCTTGTCGTCGCGCCATTGAAGCTTACAGGGCTCGAGGCTGCTCCGGCTCGGGCTATATTGATCGGCGGCGTGTAACGCGGCAGCTTCGGTCAGCAATAGAGCGTTACCCCTACGGAAACTAACAGGGAAAACGAAAGGACGTAGTTATGAGCGTATCTCTAAGGGACGAAATTCAAAAAGAGGTTGACAAGCGGCGTACGTTCGCTATTATTTCTCACCCGGATGCCGGGAAAACAACGCTGACCGAGAAGCTGCTGCTGTTCGGCGGCGCCATCCGCGAGGCTGGCTCGGTTAAAGCGCGTAAAGCTAGCCGCCACGCGACATCTGACTGGATGGAAATCGAGAAGCAGCGGGGGATTTCGGTTACGTCCTCTGTTATGCAATTTGACTATAACGGACATCGCGTTAACATATTGGACACGCCTGGTCACCAAGACTTCAGTGAGGATACGTACCGCACGCTGACTGCAGCGGACAGCGCGGTTATGCTCATCGACGTCGCGAAAGGCGTCGAGCCGCAAACGATCAAGCTGTTCCAGGTATGCAGCAAACGCGGCATTCCGATCTTCACCTTCATCAACAAGCTTGACCGTGAAGGTCAAAGCCCGTTCGATCTGATGGAAGAGATCGAGCGCGTGCTCGGCATTCGCTCGGTGCCAATGAACTGGCCGATCGGCATGGGACGCGACCTGTGCGGCGTGTATGACCGAATGAAGAATCAGGTCGAGCTGTTCAACGGTAAAGACCATTCTACGATTGAAGTTCGTAAAGTAGAGGACTATAACGACCCGATCATTCGCGAGATGGCGGGCGATTACATGACCGATCAGCTGATTGCAGATTTAGAGCTGCTTGACGTTGCAGGCGACCAGTTCGACTTTGAGAAAGTGAGCAGAGGCGAGCTGACTCCTGTATTTTTCGGCAGCGCGGTCAACAACTTCGGCGTGCAGACGTTCCTTGAGAACTTCTTGCAGCTTGCTCCTAAGCCAACTTCACGTGAAAGCTCGGTTGGCACGATTGAACCGACGAATGAGAAGTTCACGGGCTATGTGTTCAAAATCCAAGCGAACATGAATCCCGCGCACCGCGACCGGATCGCGTTCCTTCGCATCTGCTCGGGTCGATTCGACCGGGGAATGAGCGTTAAGCATGTGCGTGCAGGCAAAGATATTAAGCTGTCCCAGCCTCAGCAGTTTCTTGCACAGGACCGTGATATCGTGGAGTCCGCTTACCCGGGCGATATTATCGGTTTGTTCGATCCAGGCATTTTCCGCATCGGAGATTCGTTGGCGCAAGGCGGAAGCCTCGAATTCAACGAGCTGCCGACGTTCTCGCCGGAAATTTTCGCCAAAGTGACAGTTAAGAACGCGCTCAAGCATAAGCAGTATCAGAAGGGGATCGATCAGCTGACGGAGGAAGGCACCATTCAGGTGTTCCGGACGACCAGCTTTGAAGAGACGATTCTTGGGGTAGTCGGACAGCTGCAGTTCGAGGTGTTCGAGTATCGGATGCGTGCAGAGTACGGCGTAGAAATTCAGCTGCATCGGCAGACGTATCAGTTCGCTCGCTGGATTGTCGACGACAAGATCGATCCGTCCAAGTTCCGCATTAACTCGACGCTCGTGAAAGACAAGAAGGACAATTATGTCGTCTTATTCGAAAATGAATATGCGATGCGCACAGCGATGGAAAAAAATCCGACCGCAAAGTTTTTGGAGACGGCGCCCTAAGCGCGGTTGAGTCCGTTTGAAATAACAGAAAACAGCGAGCTTTCCCTTATCCATGAGTAGGGGAGCTCGCTGTTTTTGTGTTTATGGCGATGCGAGGGGTTGACATGAAACCGTTCTCGTGACAAAATGTACGCGTGTACATTAAACGAATGCCCATCAAGGGAGACGAATAAATTGAGACAACAAGTAGCTAAGCTGGCGGGGGTTTCAGAGGCGACGGTATCTCGCGTGCTGAATGGCGTTGGACCCGTGAAGGAGGAGACGAAGCAGCGCGTGCTGGCGGCTGCCGCTGAGCTTGGTTATGTGCCAAGCGCGTTAGCGCAGCGGTTCGCAAGGAAGAAGAGCGGTAATCTAGGCGTTGTCCTGCCGTATGTGCCGAAAGTTCCGCTGTTCTCGACTTATTATTTTTCCGAGATGCTTGGCGGAATTGGCGAAGAAGCGCAAGCGCAGGGGTATGATCTGCTCATGTTGTTCCGCAAGCCTGAGCAGCCTCGCGATTATACGGCGCTTTTCCAAGCGCATAAGGTAGATGCCCTGATTATACTCGGTGCTAGAGATACAGCGCTTGACCGAGGGGCGTTGGAGGAGCTTGAGCGCAGCGGCCACCCGTTCTGCGTGTTGAACCAGCGTTACGCTGCACGGGGCAATGAGCCGCCGTTCATGACGGTCGATGCCGATCACTGGTCAGGAAGTCGAGCTGCGGTGCGTCATTTGGTCGATATCGGCTGTTCGAGGATTGTGTTCATTAACGGACCCGCACAGTACTCGAATAGTCTTGATCGAAGAGCTGGCTATGATCGGGTTTTAGCGGAAAGCGGATTAGAGCTGCGCGAGGAGCTTGTGCTAGCAGGCAATTATAGCCGGACAAGCGGTTACGCTTTGACGGATCAGCTTGAAGCATTGATTCGAGCAGGCGATGCAGATGCCATATTCGCTGCGAATGACCGAATGGCAATCGGTGCGATGCAAGGGCTTCGCGAACGCGGCTTGGAGGCGGGACGCGACTATGCGCTATGCGGCTATGACGATGCAGATGCGGCCAGGATGGCTAGCCCGCAGCTGACGAGCGTAACCGTTCCTTTTCATGAAATGGGGCAAATCGCGGCTCGCAGACTGCTTCAGCAAGATGGGGAGCCGAAGATATCAGCAGCGTCGACGATTCTCCCTGTTCAATTGGTCATAAGGGAGTCCTCGCGTTCGCGCCAATGAGCAGGCCAAGCGGGATTGGAACGAACCATCATTTGATAGGAGTGGATCGTTGTATGGAACAGGTGCGAGTTGGGATGGTTGGCTACAAATTTATGGGGAAAGCGCATAGCAACGCATACCGCGCAACGCCGATGTTTTTCCCGAATACGGCTAAGCCGGTCATGCAAGCGATTTGCGGTCGCGACCCGCAGGGGCTGGAGCAGGCGAGAAGCCAGTTCGGATGGCTGTCGTCAGAGACGGACTGGCGGAATCTCGTCGCTCGCGATGATATCGATCTGATCGATATTAACGCGCCGAGCGACGCGCATAAAGAGATCGCGCTGGCTGCCGCAGCCGCTGGCAAGCACATTTTCTGCGAGAAGCCGCTTGCGCTGACGCTTGAGGATTCAAGAGAGATGCTGGCTGCTGCTGAAGAAGCAGGCATTACGCATATGGTCGGATTCAACTATCGGTTCGCTCCGGCTGTGAAGCTGGCGAAAAAGCTGATTGAGGAAGGCCGGTTGGGCAAAATTTATCACTTCCGAGCGTGGTTCCTTCAGGACTGGATCATCGATCCGTCGTTCCCGCTCGTATGGCGTTTGCAGAAGGAGATTGCCGGTTCCGGCTCGCATGGCGATTTAGGTGCCCATTTGATCGACCTTGGACGCCATCTCGTTGGCGAATTCGCCGAAGTGATCGGCATGAGCGAGACATTCGTTAAGCAGCGTCCTCTACCGTCCGCGATGACGGGATTAAGCGCCAAAGGCGATCTTAACGCACCGCTGGGCGACGTAACCGTAGACGATGCGACGCTGTTCATGACGCGATTCGCGAATGGCGCGCTAGGCAGCTTTGAAGCTACACGGTTCGCAACAGGACATCGCTGCACGAATGCCTTCGAAATTAACGGCAGCAAAGGCAGCGTGAAGTTCGACTTCGAGCGGCTGAACGAGCTGCAGGTGTATTTCACAGATGATGCGGAGGATGTACAGGGCTTCCGGCGCGTGCTGGCGACAGATGCGGCTCATGCTTATATGGATGCCTGGTGGCCGGCGGGCCATACGATCGGCTACGAGCATACGTTCACGCATGAAGTGGTTGAGCTTATGGATGCCATTAAGGAAGGCCGCCAGCCAGTTCCGAACTTCGTGGATGGCGTGAAGTGCCAAGAGGTGTTGGAGGCGGTCGAGCGTTCCGTTGCAGAACGACGTTGGGTATCCATCTCCGAGATGGCGTAAGATCGATTGGCTTGCTATTCAGGACAGAGGAGAGGGTTCAGCTATGAAGAAGGCATTAATCGTATGGGGCGGTTGGGACGGCCACCAGCCTCAGCAGGTTGCAGATCTTTTCGCGGATGTGCTGCGCAAAGAGCAGTTCGAAGTCATTGTATCCGATACGCTTGAAACGTTCGCGGATGAGGAGCTGGTGAAGTCGCTCGATCTGATCGTGCCGGTCTGGACGATGGGCAAGATTGAGAAAAACCAGCTTGATCCGGTGCTTCGCGCCGTTGAAGCAGGCTGCGGCATCGCTGGCTGCCATGGCGGCATGGGCGATTCCTTCCGCAACGAGGTCGAGTTTCAGCACATGGTGGGCGGCCAATGGGTGGCGCATCCGGGCAATGACGGCGTGAATTATATGGTGAACATGACGATTCCGGGCGACCCGCTTACGGAAGGAATCGGCGATTTTGAAGTATGCTCCGAGCAATATTATATGCATGTAGACCCGGCGATTAAAGTGCACGCGACGACGGATTTTGGCGCTGTGAAGATGCCGGTCGTATGGACGAAAAATTGGGGAGAAGGCAACGTCTATTACTGCTCTTTAGGCCATCAAGCGGACATCGTGGCGATGCCGCAGACGCTTGAGCTGATGCGACGCGGATTTTTGTGGGCAGCGCGCGGATAAGAACGAATCCATTATGGGAAGCTTAGGAGGATCATGAGCATGGCAAAAGCACGGATCGGCATTATTGGATGCGGTAATATTAGCAATATTTATTTGACGAATTTATGCCGTTCGGAGGATGTTGAAGTAGCGGCATGCGCGGATGCGGATCTGGAGCGGGCAAAGGAACGGGCAGCGCAGCATGGCGTCAGCAAAGCATGCTCGGTTGAGGAGCTTCTGGCGGATCCGAGCATCGACATTGTCGTGAACCTGACAATCCCGCAGGCGCATGCCGAGATTAGCCTTCGAGCATTGGAGGCGGGCAAGCATGTGTACGGCGAGAAGCCGCTTGCCGTTACGATGGAGGAAGGCGTTCACGTATTGGCGGCTGCCGCAGCGCGCGGGCTTCGCGTTGCTTGCGCTCCGGAGACGTTCCTCGGAGGAGGCATTCAAACTTGCCGTAAGATCATTGATGAAGGCGCAATCGGCCAGCCAGTCGCAGCTTCCGGCTTCATGATGTCCCGCGGCCACGAAAATTGGCATCCCGATCCGGCCTTCTATTATCAGGTGGGCGGCGGCCCGATGTTCGATATGGGCCCGTATTATTTGACCGCGTTGGTTACCTTGCTCGGACCGATCCGCCGTGTAACAGGCTCAGCTGTAATTACCCATCCCGAACGAACCATTACGAGCCAGCCGAAACATGGGCAAAAGATTGCCGTGGAGACGCCGACGCATATCGCGGGCGTTCTGGATTTTGCTTCTGGCGCGGTAGCTACGCTCGTTACCAGCTTCGATATCGCTGCGGACACTAAGTTGCCGAACATCGAAATTTATGGTACGGCGGGCTCGCTTCGCGTTCCGGATCCGAACGGCTTCGGGGGCGAGGTTCAGTTGCGAAAAGCGGGCTCATCCGAATGGACCAGCATTCCATTGACGCATGGCTTCACGGATAATAACCGCGGAATCGGCGTTATCGATATGGCGAAAGCAATCGCTGAGGATCGCCCGCATCGCGCCGAAGGCAAGATGGCTTACCATGTGCTGGAAGCGATGCACGGCTTCCACATTGCATCCAGCGAAGGTCAGCATTATACGATGAAAAGCGAATGCAACCGTCCGGAGCCAATGCCTACGCTTGATTAAATTGAAAAAGAACGGGAGGATGACCATTTTCGAATGGTTTATCCTCCCGTTCGTCTTTCCGATTGTCGTTTGCGTGAGACAGGCGGCGGCGGCTCTTCCTTCTCATTGCGTGCCTTAAGCAAAGCAACCAGAGCGAGAATGTCGCCGACGATCGTTGCTACAGCTGCCCATAAGGCAATATCGTCCGCAGACAAATTGTCGGGTATTTCCACTTGTTGTGCCATTATGCCGAACCCCTTCTCGGTGGCCATTATCGATGATAACAGCCTATGCGGAGAATAGGTATTTGGCATGGGCGAGTAGCCCTATCATTCGTTTCGTTTACACGTTTAAGAGTGGCCTAAGCCGGATTCCGGAGCTCCACTGTCGGTGTGCAGGTGCTGATGCAAGGAGTTGACCATACGCGATTGATCGCTTGCCGAGCTATCCTGCCAAATCATTTCGAACAGCACGCCAAGGCCTGGCAATGCCCGCTCGTCGCTTCCGATGGAGTCTTGAATGATGTCGGTCAGTTCTTCATTCGACTTATCTTTCACCCGGGTGATGATCGCTTGCCGCAAATCGATCGTATTCAAGCTGCATTCCTCCATTCCATTAGTTGCGTCAATTAATATGCGCAGTTTCGTGCTTTTTCACGCGAGGGGACTAGTGGCAGCGGGGCATCGAAGGGGAAGCTTGTGGTATAATACGGTCAAGTCAATTTCACGTACCAGCGTACTAGGGGGAACAGCCATGACCAAGAAGCAATATGCCGTGATCGGAATGGGGCGCTTTGGTTCAAGCGTAGCCCAAACACTGACGAAGCTCGGATACGATGTTCTAGCCATCGATGCCAGCGAGCAGCGTATACAGGAGGCGTGCAATGTCGTGACCCACGCGGTTTCCGCGGATTGTACGGATGAAGAGGCGGTTCGAGCGCTGGGCATTCGCAATTTTGACGTGGTCGTCGTGGCGATTGGCCAGGACATTCAAGCGAGCATTTTGACTACGCTTATTTTGAAAGATCTCGGCGTGCCCAAAATTATCGTCAAAGCGCAAAGCGAGCTCCACGGCAAAGTATTGAAAAAAATCGGAGCGGACAAAGTCGTATACCCTGAGCGCGATATGGGCATGCGGGTCGCGCATCATTTGATCTCGCCGAATATCGTCGATTTTATCGAGCTGTCGGATGATTATAGCATTCTTGAAATAAAAGCACCGGAGCAAATGGTCGGACAAACCTTAAAGCAGCTTGATGTCCGCGCAAAGTATCGATGTAATGTCATGGCGATCAAAACGAATGGACAGATGAATATCTCGCCATACGCAGATGATCGGATCGGTAGGGAAGATGTGCTCGTTATCGTAGGCAAAAACGAGGATTTGGCTGCGTTCGAGCTTGCATTCGCCGAAAACTAAAAACGGTTAAAAGGACGGATAAACGTTGTCGGATTTGGAAGTCACTTCAGTACAAAACGCTCGCGCCAAAGGGTGGGCGTCTCTGCTTGACAAAAAACACCGCGACCGCAGCGGGCAGTTTCTGGTGGAAGGCATTCATCTTGTGAAGGAAGCGCTCGAATGCGGCGCCCAAGTAGAAACGATCGTATACGACGGGGAGCGGGGCTTGCCGCTTGAGCTGCAGCAGCTTCCTGCGCTAATCGCGTTTCCAGAGCTGCTTGTTAGCGCTTCGACGGTAGTCATGGCGAAATGCACGGGCACGGATTCACCGCCTCCCGTATTCGCGGTTGTTGCGAAGCCCGTCGTGGAGGAAACCGCATTATTCCGCGAGCAGTCGCTCGTTGTCGTATTGGATGGCGTGCGTGATCCAGGCAATGTCGGCACGATTATTAGAAGCGCGGATGCAGTCGGTGCTGATGCGGTTGTTCTTGGACGCGGTTGCGTCGATCTATACAACCCGAAGACGGTTCGTTCGACAATGGGCTCGCTCTTCCATTTGCCAGTCATTGAGGCGGATCTTCTAGAGCTGCTGCCGAAGGCGCAGGAACGCGGGATTCGTTTGGCGGCAACGAGCTTGCAGTCTGCTGTTAGCTGCTATGACTGCGATTGGACGAGTGCGACTTGGCTGTTGATGGGCAGTGAGTCCGACGGGCTGTCCCCAGAGGTGTTGGAGCTTGCCGATCAATCGGTTATAATTCCGATTCGCGGGCGCGCGGAATCGCTGAACGTCGCGATGGCGGCGACGGTTATTTTGTATGAGGCGTTGCGGCAGCGGGGATAGAAGCGACACGCATCAAAACAGAAACTCCTTAGTTGATAAGGAGTTTCTGTTTTTTTATAGCTAGGAGAAAAAGGTCATCTAACCGTCTGGTAAACGAGGCCGATTGCTCCCGAATCAAATGTCTTGTTTTCGATAAGTTTGAGATTGATCTTCTCTTTGAGACCTTGGAACAACGGCAGCCCGCTGCCGAGTAGGACGGGAGAAACCGTCATTTTATACTCATCGATTAAATCAAGCTGCATAAGGTAGTGGGCGAGCCTAGGGCTGCCGAGGATGACGATATCCTTGCCTGACTGCTGTTTGAGATGCTTGATCTCTTCCTCGATATTTTCTTTCACCAGCCTGGAATTGTTCCATTCGACTTTTTCCAGCGTCGTTGAAAAAACGATTTTGGCTGTCTTTTCGATCCACTCCGCATGATCCCGTTCATGGTGCGAAGCTGCTGGGTCCGAAGGCACAGATGGCCAGTAGCTGTGCATCATTTGATAAGTTCCACGTCCCCAAACGACAGTATCGGCCGTACTCAAAATCTCCTTCGCGTGTTTCTCCAATTCCGCATTGTAGGCAACCCAGCCAATGTCCATTGCACCGTTCGGCCCTTCTACAAAACCGTCAAGCGAAGCGTGCAGAAATAAAACGAGTTTTCTCATATTCGTTTCTCCTCTAATTTCGAATTTATTTTGCTCGATTTGTTGGTTCGTAAACCCGCGTTTCATCCTGCTGTTACGGTCAGTATAAAACATTACGTAGCGTAAGGTTCAAGTGGTAATCCTTTGCCTTGTTAACCAGAGAATAATAACGATTCGAACTGGTTTGTTATCATAACAAACGTGATAATATTGGGTCTCGTCTTATATTTTTTGACATAGGATGGGGGTTGTTATCTATGGTCTAAGGAGGAGGGTAGTACTAGTTACCCACATGAATAAAAGTGAAAAGGAATATGGGCAATGAAAGATCTTGTTATCATATTTGTTATTTTGTTATATATTATGTTGACATTTAAACTAACAAAATGTAAATTTGGATTTAGCGATTCGAATAACCCTGCAGCTGACTTCAACGAGCTTTTTAACGGGGACTACGAATCCAATTTTATTAACTTAAACGCTTCTGAAAGCTGCGGGACAGCAGGGAACGTATTTTAAACTAAAAAGACAGCGCTTTCATTTGTGTTGGAGGAAAGGAGTGATGCTTACTTCCCGGTTTGATTCGAGAAAAGGAACGATTTTAATTAAAAATGGAGGTTGCGTATGAGAAAGATTTTAGCGTGCTTGATTATGTTTAGTATGTTGGTGAGCGGTATAGCAGTGCCAGCAAAAACAAGTGCAGCAGCAACCAATGCAGCACTGAACAAACCAGCATCTGCTAGCTCCATCGAGGACTCGGGCAAAACGGCAGCGATGGCTTTTGATGGGAACGCTTCAACGAGATGGTCCTCGACTTATGCCGATCCGCAATGGATTAGCGTCGACCTAGGCTCGGCAGTGGACATTACTGGCGTCATGCTGAACTGGGAAGTGGCTTACGGCAAAGCGTATCAAATCCAGACCTCGCTCGATAACAGCAGCTGGAGTACGGTATATTCCACCACAACCGGTGATGGCGGCATCGATAACATTTCCTTCAGCACGCAAAAAGCGAGATATGTAAAAATGTACGGTACGCAGAGGGGAACCAGTTACGGATATTCGCTGTGGGATTTTGAAGTTTATGCAGTAGGCAGCACGAATGAACCAGCGCCTATCACATCTGGCTCCGTCTATAAGCTGACAGCGCAGCATAGCGGCAAAGCGCTCGACGTTGCTGGCGGCGCAGTGAACGACGGCGCGAATGTACAGCAATGGAGCGACAACGGCAGCGACGAGCAAAAGTGGAAGGTCATTTCCGTTGGAGATGGCTATTATAAACTGATCTCGCAAAAATCCGGCAAAGCGCTGGAGGTAGCCGGCTTTGCTACGAATGACGGCGCTAACGTCCAACAGTGGACGGATACCGGCCAGTCCAATCAGAAATGGAAAATCGTCGATGCAGGCAGCGGTTATTATAAGCTGATTGCACAGCATAGCGGCAAAGCGCTCGACGTTGTTGGCGGCGCATCGAATGACGGCGCGAATGTGCAGCAATGGACGGATAACGGAAACAGCCAGCAAAAGTGGAAGTTCACTGAAGTAACAGTCGTGCAAGACACGACAGCGCCAACAGCGCCGACCAATCTTGCAAGCCCTTCCAAAACAGCTTCGACCGTAAACCTGACATGGTCGGCATCCACGGATAACGTAGCCGTAACGGGGTACGACGTATACCGGGGAGCGACGCTGGCAGGCACGACCACATCGACAAGTTATACGGCAACGGGCTTGACGGCAAACACGGCATACAGCTTCACGGTTAAAGCGAAGGATGCAGCAGGCAATGTGTCGTCAGCAAGCAGCGCGTTAAGCGTAACGACGAGCACGCAGCCAACGACGGCCGCAGGATTTTACATTAACGGAACGAAGCTCTATGACGCCAACGGCAATCCTTTCGTTATGCGAGGCATCAATCACGCTTATACGTGGTACAAAGGCCAAGAGGAAACGGCGTTCCCTGCCATTGCTAGAACAGGAGCGAACACGATCAGGATCGTGCTTTCGGACGGCCAACAATGGTCGAAGGACAGCCTAGCTACGATCCAGAAGCTAATCACGCTAGCAGAGCAAAATAAAATGGTTGCAATCGTGGAGGTTCACGACGGCACGGGCTCGGACAGCGCAGCTGTTTTGGACAATATCGCAAACTACTGGATCGAAATGAAGAGCGCGCTCATCGGCAAAGAGAGCACCGTCATTCTGAACATTGCCAATGAATGGTACGGCACATGGAATGGCGCAGGCTGGGCGGCGGGCTACAAATCCGTTATTCCGAAGCTGAGAAACGCAGGCATCAAAAACACGATTATGGTCGACGGCGCAGGCTGGGGCCAATACCCGCAATCGATCGTCGATTACGGTACGGAAGTGTTTAACGCGGACCCGCTGAAAAACACGATGTTCTCGATTCACATGTACGAATACGCTGGGGGCAATGCGGCTACTGTAAAATCGAATATCGACAACGTACTAGCTAAAAACTTGGCGCTTGTAATCGGCGAGTTCGGCATCAAGCATACGAACGGCGACGTCGATGAAGCAACGATTATGAGCTACAGCGAGCAGAAGGGCGTAGGCTACCTTGGCTGGTCGTGGAAGGGCAACGGCTCGGGGCTTGAATATCTCGATATGTCGAACGACTGGGCGGGAACGAGCTATACAGAGCAAGGCAATGCGATTATAAACGGAGCGAATGGCATAAAAGCAACGTCCAAAATCGCTACCGTATTTGGAAGCAGCAACTGAAGCGCCATCGGCGCCTGCCAACAAAACTGTTCGCGCAGGAAAGCTGAGCAATACGAACTTTATAGTTAATTTCTAATCGACATGAAGAAACTACTCTCTGTTAAAATGGAAGCTAGTTCATCCACTTTTGGCAGAAAGAGTAGTTTCTTTTTGTTTCGACAGAGTAACGGGGGGATAAGATGTGAGTAGGGAAAGTGAAAGGATCAGATTGGAAGAGAGATTTTTTGAAGAGAGATTTTCAGAAGAAGTTATCGAAATCGCCGCTATAACTGGAACGACAGGGACTAGGGCTGGCAGGGCAGAGGGGAATATTTTGATGCATGCCCATATTGATCTAATCGCGTGGAAAGGCTTATCGCCGACTGAACCCGTGAATCATAATAAAGTATTCCGGCTTGCATGGCTGGTCGATGATGAGCAATGGCAGATGTCCAAAGACATTCTTCAGCCGAATCGTGTTGTGCGATTGCATGTCCGTAAGGGTCAGATGGTTATGATGCTTATTAAGGTCCTCGATTCCGAATATAAGGATAACGAACTCGAAGCCATATTGGAAGCTTCTTCGAAACCTGCTTTTTATTATGACGAGGTGCTGGGTGAATTCAAACTCTATAGGGTAGTGAACTGGTTTGAAAAAACGATCGCGTGGGCTGGAGAAGAAGGGCAACTAAGTTTCTACAGGGACGAGGAAGAGAAAATGAAGTCTGCCTTGCAGGCTGCCTATATTCTTTTTGGAGATCAAGAGAAGTGGAGCCGTAAAATACGGGCGTTTGCAGCACAGGAGCTTGTATCTGCGGTTAACGATTTGTTTGAAGAAGGAGAAGAGATCACCGAAGAGACATTTATGAAGCTTATGGTTTTTAGTAGTATTCTTATTCAACCGGACGGCGGATTTGAAATGTACTTCTCGGATGGAGACATGTTTTACGGACATAGCATCATAGTATCTGGCAATGTAAACGGAACGATAGAATCGGCAGTGGTTGCAGGGTAGCTTAACTTAGCGGAACAAACACGCGCGAGGCGTACAATCCGCTTATGACTTGGAGGTTTGAAATGAAGGTCAAACGAATCGTCGCCAATGTAAATACGAAGGATATCACGGCAGCTAAACGCTTCTATCAGGATGTGCTCGGCCTTGATCTAGTGATGGATCACGGTTGGATTAGAACGTATGGCTTAAACGAGGAGATGAGCATTCAAATTAGTTTCGCCTCACAGGGCGGTTCAGAAACGCCTACGCCTGATCTATCGATAGAAGTCGATGATGTCGACGCTGCATTAGAGGGCATGAAGAGAGCTGGATTTTCGATTGAATACGGGCCTGTTGATGAGCCTTGGGGCGTTCGGCGATTCTATGTTCGCGACCCGTTTGGTAAGCTTATCAACATTCTTGCTCATGAATTGAGTTGAAAAACATGTTCTTGCGCAGCCTTGAAATCATAAACCGGCCGGATGCGAACAGCTACCCTTTTAATATTCCTGTCCTGCAGAGCCTGAAATCGCTAACGTTTACGAAGAACGTGACGTGCTTAGTAGGGGAGAATGGATCGGGGAAGTCGACGCTGCTGGAGGCAATTGCTTACCAATGCGGATTTAATACGGCAGGCGGCGGTCGAAATAATCACTATGAAGTGAACGCTTCGCGGTCAAGCTTGGGGGAGCATCTGCGCCTATCGTGGCTCCCTAAGGTTACGAACGGCTTCTTCTTACGTGCGGAAACGTTCTATGACTTCGCTTCTTATTTGGATACGATGCCGGAGAGCTTACCGCATTACGGAGGGCGATCCCTGCATGAACAGTCGCACGGGGAAGCCTTTCTTTCCTTATTCCAACATCGCTTCGGAAGAAAAGCGATTTACCTGCTGGATGAGCCGGAGGCCGCGCTCTCCCCAGCTAGACAGCTTGCACTTTTGCGGATCATCAAAGATTTGGAGCGCGACGCGCAATTTATTATCGTAACGCATTCGCCGATCATACTAGGCTTTCCTGACGCTCAGATCTTAAGCTTCGATGAAGAGCAGGTGCAGGAAATCCGATACGAAGAGACGCTGCACTATATCGTAACAAAGCGCTTTCTAGAAAATCGTACGAAAGTGCTGGACGAGTTATTTCGCGATTAACGTATAGAACCGCTTCGTGCAGTGAAAGATGGGAGGGATGCTAAAATTAGAAAGGAGCGAAACAAGAATGGATGCTACATTGGGAGCGGATGAGGTTCTGCAGCTCATTCGTAAACTCCAATCTAATGGAGGCGCAGTCAACAAGAAGCAAGTGAAGCAGCATCATCCCGAGCTGATGAGGAACGCTTTATTTTATTTTCCGAGCTGGGAGCATGCGTTGAAAAACGCGGAGATTTAAACAAACGAACAGGACAACGCTGAAGCACTCGCAACAAAAGATGCAGCCTTGTACCGACTACCTATATGCGGCAATGAACAAGGGCGAAGGAGGACCATCAGCGGTCCGAACCTTCGCCCTTTTTTCTTATGCCGCAGCAGACTACAAATGGGACTGTATCGCTTCGCGGATACGCGCCAGCGTACGAAGCAGATCGGTATTCTCGATCACATGCTCGCACTGCTTGCGGTATACGACTTCTTCGCTATACGTAACGAGATAACGATCGACGACCTCGAAGGACATGCCTTTCGCCTCCAGCCGCTCTCTTACCGTCATTTTGTCTACATAGATAAAAATTCGAATAGCGGAATTGCCGTAACGCTGCTTCAGTGCTTCTGCGCCTTCAGGATTGACGATGACATAGGCGTTCCGCTTTTCTTGAAGAGGACGCTCCAAATCGTTGCGCAGAATGCCGTATTGCTCGTGGCCGATAACGGCGGTTTCAATAAATTCGCCATTATGCTGCTTGGCTTCAAACGCTTCGCGCGAGAGGAACCGGTAGTCACGGTCGGGCGTTCCGCGTTCTGGCGCACGCGGCGGCCGTGTTGTGCAGGATTGAATGGAATACAGACCGAGCTCTTGGCCAATCCGATGGCCAATCGTTTTGCGCCCTGAGCCTCCTGTACCCGTGAAGATGAATAGAAACGGACCCGCCATAGTGATCTCTCCCTCCGCAAAGGCTCTGTCAATTCGGAATTTTCAGACCTATTGCATACAGAATATTTCGACAGAGCTTAACCGATTCCTTTTTTTCAGCTTGCGTTCGTAAATTCAAATCGGACAAAACGTCTTCTGATTTGCCGAGCTCGGGCATATGCTGATACGGAATGTGACGAGTATTGCGTGTCAAGCAGAGAGGGGGAGGACAATGGCGAGATGGGGACGCCGTTGGCTATGGAGCGGCCGAATTCGAACCGTTCGATTTCAGCCAAGCGGGAGGCTGCGTCCATCGAAGCCCGTCAGACCGTATCGGAGCAAAAGCACGTTGTTCGGGGGGGCGAGCCGGCCTGCCCCAAGACCGAAGCGCTGGACCAGCGGCGGTGCAAAGCGCGTGCCGACGCTCGGAAGCGGGCGGCCAACGGGCTTTCGGATGCGCAAAAGGACGGTCGCTCTTATCCTGCTTGTATTATTCATACTGTCAGGCACCCTAACAGCATCGTATGTCGATCGGCATTTGGGCCCTCCGCTCATGAATGTAGCGATGCTGCGCGTGAAGCAAGTGGCGACGCAGGCGATAAACAAGTCGATCTCCGAGCAGGTGGCGAGCAAGTCTGACTTCGATAAGCTGGTCGATTGGAAGATGAACAAGGACGGCAAAATTTCAGGCTTTATGCTCAATTATGCGGAGCATATGCGCATTACGAGCGAGACCATCAACACGGTGCAGAAGACATTGGATGAGATCGGCGCTATCCCTGAGCATGTGCCGCTCGGGCAAGCGCTGGGCAGTACGTTTATTTCCTCATATGGACCGCGCATTCCGGTAAAATTCGAGCCTGTCGGCAGTGTGAAGGTCGATCTGAATACGCGGCAGCAGGATGCGGGCATTAATATGATTTTGGTTGAGGTATATATTCGAATTGAGGCTGAGGTTGCGATCATTATCCCGTTTGATACAAAGCCTGAGGTCGTGACGACAGATATTCCCATCTCTTACTTGCTCGTCGTCGGCGATGTGCCGATGTACTACTACGACAACAAAGGCCGTCCTGTAGGCGATTCGGCCGCAGACGCGCCTAATATTGCGCTTCCGGGCGTAGGCACGGGCAACGGAGCCCAGATAGGAGCCGATGCATCGAAGCAAGAGGGCGCCGAAGCTCCTACGGACGATTCGTCGATCAGCACTGGCGGAGGCATAGAGGAGCAGGCAGAAGACGAAGCCCAATAAGAGGTTTGATTCGCAAATGAAGCACTTGTCCAGCCGCGCTGTACAGGTGCTTTTATTTATTGCTGCGGCGGTAGGGCAATCGGAATGGCTTTCATAGCATAACAATAAGCGGTAGAGTAAGGACCTTGCAGCAAATGCAACAAGATGTTCCGTTCTACCGCCGTTTATTTGCGCTACTGTTTGGATCGACCGGCTTTTTTTGCGGCACGCAGGCGATGGCGCTCGTCGATCTCCCATTTGCGAAGCAAGGGGTACGGGTCGAACGCCCACTCAAGCAAGCCGCGGTCGCGATATACGCCATAGTGCAGATGCGGAGGGAATTTGCCGGATGTGCCAGGCTTCCCGTAACCGGAGCTTCCGACCCACCCGATAACCTGCCCCGGTGTAACGATGTCCCCGCGCTGCAGCGTCTTGTCATAACCGGACAGATGTGCGTAATAGTGATAATAATTGTTAAGGTCCCGAATGCCTAAACGCCAGCCGCCATAAGGATTCCAGCCTTTGACCTCGACGATGCCGAAGCATGTGCTTCGTGCGGGAACGCCGTGATTGGCGAAAATGTCGGTTCCCTCATGAATGCGATAGCCGCCCCAGCTTCGCCCCGTTCCCCAAGTGCTGCGGTAGGAGAAATGGCTGCTGACCGGAACAGGGAAGGAGTGCTGGAACAGATCGAGCTTCCCGAATTTTTCGTAAATCGTCGAGAATTGCACGATTCGCTGTACCGCTCGAGAGCTGTGGTAATAGTCCCATAAGCCAATAGAGAAGTCCTCTTCGGAAGGGCCGTATTTCAACAAATGCGATGCGGCGGCATAAAGCAGGTCCGTATCATTCATTCGATCCGCAAGGCCATCGCCGTCGCCATCTTTCCCTTTACCGCCGAACCACCGGATCGATTCGGGCGACGTATCGAGCTTGTTCGGATTCAGCACGCCTGTCCATTCCTCTTCAGACAGATAGATGCCGACGAACTGCCCCAGCTGAGGGCGCGCTTTTGGCCTGGCCCGTGAAATCGTTCGCTCATATTGATCGATAGCGGCGATCCGGTACCAAGGAATCGTCGTAGCTAAGCTTAGTCGGTCATACAGTTCTTTTCGCGCTTTAAAAATTTCCGCGTCCGTTAACGTCTGTGTCTCTGGCGGCTTCTCGCCATTGGCGGGAAGGGAAGCGTTAGGCTTGTCGCTCCATCGCGCATCGACTGAAATAGCTGCCGCCGCATCGACACTTGGGGCCGCTGCAGCGACTGCAGTCACCAGGGCCGCCGCGCGCAGGACGTTGCGAATGGCGTATCGCATAGTGTGAGCTGCCACCTCCAACTCGTATTTAACCTCATAATGCAGCCGGTTCAAGCCCGGTAATCCTTGTCGATATCGTTTGCAAATCATTGGTTTTTATGCGAAACGTGCTATAATGTAACGGAGAAGACCGTAGAAAGCAGGGAATCTTCATGGCAAAAAGCAAATCTCCGGAGAAAAAGCCGGAATGGCTCAAAATAAAATTAGCAACAGATTGTAATTATGCTGAAATTAAGGATATGATGCGCTCGAAAACGCTGCATACCGTATGCGAAGAAGCGCGTTGTCCTAACATATATGAATGTTGGGCGAATCGCACAGCGACATTCATGATTCTTGGAGATATTTGCACGCGTGCATGCCGCTTCTGTGCAGTTAAGACAGGGCTTCCAACGGAGCTCGATCTGGCAGAGCCAGAACGCGTGGCGGATGCTGCGGAACAGATGGGGCTTCGCCACTGCGTGGTAACCTCTGTTGCGCGCGACGACCTTGCTGACGGCGGAGCGATGATTTTCGCCGAGACGATCAAGGCGATTCGCAAGCGTTTGCCGCTGTGCAGCATAGAGGTATTGATTCCAGACTTTTTAGGAAATCCGGATTCGCTGAAGATTGTAATGGACGCAAAGCCGGACATTCTAAACCATAACATCGAGACGGTAAAACGTTTATCGAACCGCGTGCGGGCACGGGCGAAGTACGACCGCTCGATCGAGCTCCTGCGGCGGGCGAAGGAAATGCAGCCAAGCATCCCAACCAAATCAAGCATCATGCTCGGCTTGGGCGAGACTTTGGAAGAAGTGGTGCAGGCGATGGACGATTTGCGTGCAGTCGATTGCAACATTTTAACGCTTGGGCAATACCTTCAACCTTCATCGGGCCATATCGCGATTGAACGTTATGTGCACCCGGACGAGTTTAAGCAGCTAAAAGAAGAAGGCATGAAGCGCGGCTTCAGCCACGTCGAATCAGGCCCGCTTGTACGCAGCTCCTATCATGCGCATGAGCAGGTGCAGTCTGCGCAGGCAGCGACGTAGGGCGAAGGTGACCTTCTAGTAGAAGGAGTGGGGACCATTCTTATCGGCGGCAAACGTTATGAACTAATCGTAGATCATAAGAACGGCTGGAATCCGGCTGCGTTCCGAGACCGCTATAGCGACGTGCTTGAGCGGTACGATTACATTATAGGGGACTGGGGCTACAACCAACTCCGGCTTAAAGGCTTTTTCAAAGACAATCATCCCAAGGGCAGCAAAGACAGCTACATCTCGGGACTGGTTGATTACATTAATGAGTATTGCAATTTTGGATGCGCTTATTTCGTCATCCATCGTCCCGAGAATGCCGAAGGCGCGCCAGAGGGATCGACCGAGCAGGATCTGCTGACCATGCCGATCGTTTCGCCGGAGCAAGGCAGTGAAGAAGGCGCGGTCGCAATGACGGCTGACGGAGAGCCGATTATTTTGCGAGAGCATATTCGTAAGCCCCATCCATCGCGGAACAAGGAGCAGGCTGGCCGCTCGGAGCAGCCTGGCGGCAAAGATGGCGGCCGAGGCGATAAAGCGAGCGCTCCGCGCAAGGAAGGGCGAAGCGGGGGCGGCAGCCGGCCTGAGCAGCGCGAGGGCGCTGACAAGCGCGGCAGTGAGCAAACGCGAAGCGGCGAGCGTCGCGGCGGCAGTGAGCAAGCGCGAGGCGGCGAGCGCCGCGGTGGCAGTGAGCAAGCGCGAGGCGGCGAGCGCCGCAGCCAAGGCGAGCAGCAAGCGCGCGGCAGCGGAGCAGAGCGCCGCGGAGCTGGCGAGCAGCCGCGCGATGGCGGCGCGGAGCGCAGAAGCGAGCAGCGCGGCGAGAGCCGTGGAGCTGGCGAGCAGCCGCGCGGAGCGAGCGAGCGACGCAGCGGCGGCGCAGGCGAGCCCCATGCGGGCAGTGGCGAGCGACGCGGCGGCGAGCAGCAGGCGCGCGTCAATAGCGCAGAGCGACGTGGCGCAAGCGAACAGCAGCGCGAGGGCGGCGATGAGAGCAGCGGCGAGAGCCGTCGCCCGAAATTTAAGCATCGCAAAGGGCAGAAGCGGTTGCCGATGCCTCCGCGCGAACAGACAGTTGCGGCAACTTCCGAAGCCGCGCTTGGCTTAAATGAGCGGAAGCCGACTCGGGAGCAGCCGAATCGCAACAATAAAGAGAACGAATAGCGCAGGCATTGTGCGCGCACCTATAACGAAAAGCCGTCCGGGCAGACACCGGACGGCTTTTTTGAGCTTTTATTTTAATCTATGGTCAGTCGTGGCTACTGCTGGTGATCGTAACCAATAAAGGCCTCGCGCACACGATTCCAGAAGGTGAACGGGCGATAACGCGCGAAGCTAATCTTATGGTCAGAGACGGCGCAGCGAATCGCACGGATGTCATCGCGCAGTATGCTGATATGGTCGATAGCTAGCGTGATCCGCTGTTTCTTGCTGGAGATGATATCAACATGGTGATGCTTCGGCAGCAGCACGGAAGAGCCGAGCGTACGGTATACGCGGTTGTTGATCGAAGCGATCTCTGCCATCTGGATCGATTCCATCGAAGGATGGACGATTGCGCCGCCTAAGCTTTTGTTATAAGCGGTACTGCCTGAAGGCGTAGAAATGACGATGCCGTCTCCGCGGAACATTTCGAACAGCTCGTCGTTTATGTTGATTTGGGCAACGAGCGTGCCGTCGACGCCTTTGAGCGTAAATTCATTCAAAGCCGTAAAGCAGGTTTTGTCGTTCGCGGTTTCCAATTCGATCTTGGCGAGCGGATAGCTGACGATTCTCGGTTCGTTCTCTGCCATAAGCGCGACCAGTTCTTCGAGCTCATCCGCTTTCCAGTCCGCATAAAACCCAAGATGACCGGTATGCACGCCGACGAATGAGATATCGTCAATCCGCTCCACGAACTTATGGTACGCCTGAAGCAGTGTTCCGTCGCCTCCGATAGAGATTACGAAATTAGGGCGAGCGTCGTTCCGAATCATGCCGCGTTCTCCTGCAAGCAGATGGAATTTGGCTGCCAGCGAACGGGACAACTCGTCTCCCCGATCAATTACCGTATAATTCAAATGCAACTAACTCCCTCCGTACAAATCCAATTCGTTGCTATGATCATATCGAAAAAAAGGCGCCATGACAACGGTCGGCTGCAAGTCAGCTGCCGATTAGGTTGCCATAACGCGAATGGAGCATTTAATGAGGCCCTAGCCAGTCCCATAGCGCGAATACGAGCGCTACGGCTAGCAGGCTGTGCAATGCTCTGGCGAGCAGGAAAGGACGATAGCGCATGTCGGATTGACTGAGTAAACTGGCGATTTGGGCATGGACGGATAGGCCGGCCCAAGAGAGCACCCAAACAGCGATTGCTGCCTGATAAAGCAGCCCTGTGCCCGCCTCGCCAGCAGCGCGCGCGCCGAGCGTTACCTCGAACAAGCCGAAGACGACCGCATCCGTGAGCTGCTTCGGCAAGCCTATGAGGTTGAACAAGCTGTTCAACATATTGGACAGCAGATGAAGCAGCGCCGATTGATTTAACATTTCCATAATCGTAGAGAAAAAGACGACCAATCCGCCAATGACAATCATTAGCCGGATTGACGATTGGATCGCATCCTGCAGCAGCTTCCCGAACGCTCGTCCATCCTGCTCTCGCGCAGCGTGCATAGCCAGGAAGGCCGATTTCATTCGGCTTTCCATTTGTGAAGGAAGGCCAGGGGAAGGCGTACCGGGATCGCTTCGATCATGAAAGCGCATGAGAATGCCCACGATAAGGCCGCTGCAATAATGGGCTGCGGCGAGCAGCGGAGCGATTGCAACGTTATGAAAAAATCCGACGGATACAGCTCCAATCAGAAAGATTGGATCCGACGTTGTCGTAAAGGCGACGAGCCGTTCACCCTCCGCTCGGGTGACCAGCTTCTGCTCTCGCAGCTGAGCGGTGAGCTTGGCCCCGACGGGATAGCCAGATATGTAGCCCATTGCGACGACAAAGCCGCCTGCCCCAGGTAAACGAAATAGAGGGCGCATCAGCGGATCCAGCAACTTTCCAAGAAAATGGACGATGCCAAAACCGAGCATGAGCTCGGATAGGACTAAGAAGGGGAACAAGGCGGGAAAAAGCACCTCCCACCAGACGATTAAGCCTCTTGAAGAGGCATGAAGCGCTTCTGATGGAAATAGCATTAACAATATGCATAGTCCAATCGTCGCCCAAGCGACGACGGCGTCTGGCCGCAGCAAAGCTTTTAGCATCGCAGCAAGCCCCCTCCTTTGCTTCCGCATGCAGATGGACGAATGTCTGGCAATGCCTGTCCTTTCCGCTTCCTGATCCATATGCGGAAGGGCGGGAAAATATGATTAAAATATTCCAAAATTTTCTTAGAAAACGCTTGCAAAAAACAGTGTTATTCTCCACCGGATGTGTTACAATGAGGGTAATCCAGAATGCTTGGAGGGATGAATATGATGAGTATTATCGCTGGAATCCTTGTATGCGCTTTCGTCTATGTCATCCGCGAGTCCTTGTTGGCTCCCGGGGAAGAGGATTACGAAAGCTAGGACACATTTCACACTTGCCAAATGCCCGCGGCTGCGGGCATTTTTTTGTGCATTCTGGAAGATCGGCATTCCATTTCTTCGGGCGTAGCGATACGTTATAATGAAAGGGATCTTGTGAATGCATAACTCTAGATATGTAGGACTATTGCATGGCAATAGATCTTCGAAAATAGTCATAAAGAAATAATGCTAAAGAACTAAACAATTGAGTGGAGGATGACGATGAATTCTTATATGACGATATATGAAGCAGTTGGCGAGGAGCAAGGGGTGCGCCGGATCGTAGAAGCATTTTATCCGAGAGTGCAAGCAAATCCGTTGATCGGCCCGCTGTTTCCGGCGAATATCGTACCCGTGATGGAAAGGCAGATTTTATTTTTGACCCAGTTTTTTGGCGGGCCGCAGCTATATTCTGATCAATACGGCCACCCTATGATGAGGGCGAGGCATTTGCCATTCCCAATTACGCCAGAGCGAGCGCAAGCTTGGTTAGGCTGCATGAATGAGGCGCTTGAGGAAATCGGAATGCCGGTGGAGCTGCGCAGCATCGTAATCGAGCGACTAAGCGGCCCTGCGCATCATTTTGTGAATACGCCTAGCGAATAAGCTAGGAATGAATAAGCGATAGAACTTTAGTCGAGGAGACGTGAGGCTATGGAGCCGTTGTATTTAACGAAATTGAGCTGCGTATGTTGCGACACGGAATTCAGCACTTCCCGTGTTCGATCAAGCTTCAAGCGCCAATGGAGAACGGACTCCGATTTTTGCGGGCATTACAAGGATGGGATCAACCCGGAATATTACGTCGTGCGGGTGTGCCCGGAATGCGGGTATGCGTTTACGGAGAATGGAATCGCTCGTTTGTCGGACAAGCAGCGGGCGTTATATTTCGAGAAGATCGGCCGGCATTGGGATGGGCGTAATTATGGCGGGGAGCGCACTACGGCTAAAGCGTTGGAAACGTACAAGCTGGCGCTGCTGTGCGCTCAAATCGTTGGCGAGAAGGATCGCGTCATGGCTTCCATCTTGCATCATATTGCATGGCTTTATCGCGAGCAGAACAACCAAGAGCAGGAAACGCGTTTTCTGCAGCATGCGCTGGACGCTTACGTGCGCGTGTATGAGCTCGAAGGCTCGCCGCTTAACAACGCGAAGCTGATGTATTTGATTGGCGAGCTGCATCGGCGTACGGGGCGCCCGAACGATGCGATCCGCTGGTTCTCTCGCGTTGTGAATGACAAGCGCATTGTCGATGCTGCGATGATCAAGGCTTGTCGCGAGCAATGGCAGCTCATCCGTACCGAGCATGCGGGCCTTTCTGACGAAACGGCTTGATGAGGCGTACAACAGCGTAATTTATACAGCTGGTTGCAAAAAGACGACTTTCCGTTTTCGTAAAACGAAATTCCACTTACGTGAAGTCGTCTTTCTGTTTTTTATCGACGGAGGCGCGTATCCGTCAGCAAGTAGTCCGCATCGGCATCTATGACGGAAACTCGACCGTAGCAGCAAGGAAAAACGAGCAGCTTTTTCTTGCCGTCCCGAATATCCGGCAGCTCCGATGGCTTAAGCGGAATCAGAACGTTGTCGGCATGGCAGAATGGGCATTCCGATACGTATACGTCGCCCATCATAATTTCGTAAGGCCAAGCGCGATCGAACGGAATCACGACTGTGGCTCCGCCTCGTTCGTCGGTTTGGCAGATGAGGTTGCGGCAAGCTCGGCCATCTTCTGAAGCAAAATATGACGCGGCATGTGCATCAAGTGCTCGATAGGTACTTTCAATTGCTCGGACAGCTTTATGGCGGTCTCTGCCGATATTTGCAAAGGCTGTGACATAGAAATTCCTCCTGACGGTAGTGCAGACAAGCAGATGTTGTCTGCTGAAGGCGGCGAGGCGCAGCAAATTGTGCAGTCCCCGCGGCTTCGATATAATAAAGTTATATCACCGACAGCTGGGATTGCGCAAACAAAAGCGCATTCCGGAATGTGAAATAACGATTCAGTGCGAGAGGCGGGAATGCAGATGAGCGGAAATTATCCGATCACATGGGAGCTGGATTCGATTTATCCTGGAGGCTCAAGCTCCGAAGCGTTCAAAAACGAGCTGAGCGGAACGGAGCGGGACATTGCAGCGTTGATTGCATCGTTGGAAGAAGCGGCCAAAGCTGGCTCTTGTGCCGAAGCTGCCGTTAGTGAGGATGCGAAATTTCAAGCCCATGCGCTGCTGACGGCGTGGACGGAGGCGGTTCAATCGATCACGCTTCGCCTTCGCGAGGCCGATTCGTTCGTTGCATGTCTGATGTCTCAGAATATGAAGGACACGGCAGCGAACGGGCTTAACGATCGGGTCAAAACGATTAGTGCACGCATGCTGGGCGCTTTAACCAAATTCGATGCGCAGCTTGTCGCCGTGCCGGATCAAATTTGGCAGTCATGGCTTGCAGAAGGCCCGGCGGGTCCTGCGGCTTTCGCCTTAGCCGAGCGTCGTGACGCAGCGAGGGAAAAGCTGTCGCCGGCATTGGAAGAGCTTGCAGGCGATCTGGCCGTTGACGGCTATCATGGCTGGGGAGAGCTGTACAATACGATCGTTTCGCGTGCGAAGTTCCAAGTGACGGAAGCGGATGGCACCTCGCGCGTGCTGTCAGCCGGGCAAATGCATAACCGTTTGTTCGATGCGGATCGGGCCGTGCGCGAAGCGGCAATGGCGGAGTGGGAGCGAGAGTGGAGCGATCTGGGAGAGCTGATCGCTGAGCCGCTTAACCGATTGGGGGGCTTTCGGCTGAAGCTGTACGGGCATCGCAATTGGACGAATGTGCTTAAGGAGCCGCTTGCGATCAACCGCATGTCAGAAGCGACATTGAACGCGATGTGGGCAGCAGTCGAGGAAAGCAAGCCGGATCTAGTGCGATACATGGAACGTAAAGCGAAGCTGCTTGGCATACCGAAGCTGGATTGGCATGATGTCGAGGCGCCGATCAGCAGTACGACGAAGACAGTACCCTTCGATGAGGCTGCTGCGTTCATCGTGGAACGATTCCGCCAGTTCAGCCCGGATATGGCGGAATTTTCGGAGATGGCGTTCCGTGATGGGTGGATTGAAGCGGAGGATCGGGCAGGCAAACGGCCTGGCGGCTTCTGTACATCGTTCCCGAAATCGGAACAGACACGGATTTTCATGACGTATTCAGGCACGGCTTCCAACGTCTCGACGCTGGCGCATGAGCTGGGCCATGCTTATCATCAGCATGTGATGAATGATTTGCCGCCGCTTGCGCAGGATTATGCGATGAACGTAGCGGAGACGGCGTCGACGTTCGCTGAGATGCTCGTGTCGGATGCAGCCGTCAAGCTGACTGACGATGATGGCGAGAAGCTGGCGCTGCTGGAGGACAAAGTTCAGCGTGCTGTTGCGTTCTTCATGAATATTCACGCACGCTTCTTGTTTGAAACGCGTTTCTACGCAAAGCGCAAAGAGGGTCTCGTCACAGCAGAGGAGCTGTCCGAGCTGATGGAGGAGGCGCAGCGCGAAGCCTTCTCGGGGCAATTAGGCAGCGTTCATCCGAGCTTCTGGGCATCCAAGCTGCATTTTTACTTGACCGATGTGCCATTCTACAACTTCCCATACACATTCGGATTTCTGTTCAGCAGCGGGATCTACGCGCGCGCGCAGCGTGAAGGCGAAGCATTCGCGGAACGTTACGTTGCACTGCTGCGGGATACGGGCCGCATGACGGTAGAGGAGCTTGCGAAGAAGCATCTCGGCGTCGATCTGGAACAGCCGGACTTCTGGCGTGAAGCAGTAGCATTGACGAAGGCGGATATCGAGCAGTTTTTGGCGATGACCGAATAGCCCGATCCAGAAGCAAGTAATGGCATCAGGATAGGGAGCTGCATATAGTGTAAAATGATTGACGGATAAGCAAGGGTCGCTTTCGTATTGACGAGAGCGGCTCTTGCTTTTTTATGGTTCCATTTGAACGATAAGTTCAATTATGACGTCTTATTAGTTTTATTTATTACACACTATTTAAACAATATGCTATATTAATCTCATCAAATGGCAAAAAGTAGAACACTTATATCGATAGAAGGAGGAGAGTTTCATCAATCTCACAGCTAGACAGATGGAGCTGGTACAGCTTGTAAAGCAGCATGCGCCGATTACCGGCGAGCAGCTGGCGGAGATGCTGGGCGTAAGCCGCCCGACGCTGCGCTCGGATTTATCGCTGCTGGTAATGCTTGGGATGCTGGATGCCAAGCCGAAAGTCGGCTATTCCATCGGAAATGCTTATCGTACAGATCATTCAGCCATTCGCCGCTTTCACGAGCTGACGGTTGGGCAAGTTCAGGGCGTGCCCGTTAGCGTGCCGGAGACGTACTCCGTCCATGATGCCGTCGTTACGCTGTATATGGCGAATGCGGATACGCTGTTGGTCGTGAATGAGCAGCAGAAATTCGTCGGCATTGTAACCCCGAAGGATCTGCTTAAGGTGACGCTGGGAAACCCGTCCGCCGGAACGATTCCCGTCAGCATGGTGATGACCCGTTATCCAAATATCGTAACAGCAAGCCCGGAGGATGCGGTCGCGGATGCGATAAGCAAGATGCTCGCCCATCAAGTAAACTGCTTGCCTGTGGTGATACCTGATGGGAACGGAGCGCCAGGCATTGCCGGATGGATTACGAAGTCCAACATCGTTCATCTCGTCGCTGAGCTGACGACGGATACGGAATAGGAGGATAGGTTCGGTAATGAATGAGTCACAACGGCAGTCGGACAGAACGATTATCGTATGCTCGGATGCAGTAGGCGAGACCGCGGAAGCGGTAGCCAAAGCGACGCTGCGCCAGTTTACGCAAGATGGAATCCGCATTAAACGCTACGGCCATTTGCGAACCGAGGATGAGATCGCAGCGATCGTCCGCGAGTCGGCAGAAGGCGATGGCTTTATCGCTTACACGCTGGTGCAGCCCGAGCTGCGCGAAATGATGCGCGAGGAGGCTAACAAGCACGGCGTACGAGCAGTCGATGTGATGGGGCCGATGATGCAGGCTTATATCGATACGTTTGGCACGTTTCCGAAGCGCCAGCCAGGATTGCTGCATTCGATGGACGAGAACTATTTTCGCCGGATGGAGGCGATTGAATTCGCCGTTCGCTATGATGATGGGAAGGATGCGCGCGGGCTTATAGAGGCACAAATCGTCTTGGTCGGCGTCTCCCGCACATCCAAAACGCCGCTGAGCATTTTCTTATCGCACAAAGGGTATAAGGTCGCTAACCTGCCGTTGATGCCGGAGGTGAAGCCGCCTGTAGAGCTTCGCATGGAGCCAGGCAAGCTGATCGTCGGCCTGCAGATGCAGCCCGAGCGGATGCTGGATGTGCGAACGGAACGATTGAAGTCGCTGGGCCTGCCGTCGTCAGCGGCTTATGCGACGAATGAGCGCATTCAAGCCGAGCTGGCATACGCCAGTGAGCTGATGCAAGAGCTTGGCTGCCCTGTTATCGATGTCACGAATCGGGCGATTGAAGAAACCGCAGGCATCATTATCGGGATGTTGAATGAAATGAATTAAGGATGGAAACAAATAGAAATCACCGGAGGGATTCGGATGGAGAGAGAGCTTGCACTGGAACTGGTTAGGGTTACGGAGCTGGCAGCGCTTGCTGCTGCGCCTTGGATGGGACGCGGGGATAAAAATTCTGCAGATGGCGCGGCTACCGAAGCGATGCGGGCGATGTTCGATACGGTTTCGATTCGCGGCACGGTCGTGATTGGAGAAGGCGAGATGGATGAAGCGCCGATGCTGTACATTGGCGAAGAAGTCGGCAGCATGCATGGGCGTGAGGTCGATGTGGCTGTCGATCCGCTCGAAGGAACAGAGATTGTCGCGAAGGGCCTTAACAATGCGATGTCCGTTCTGGCCGTAGCTGGCAAAGGGCAGCTCCTTCACGCCCCCGATATGTATATGGAGAAGCTGGCGGTCGGCCCTGCGCTTGCAGGCAAGCTGAGCTTGAACGATTCCGTCCGAGTTACAGTAGAGAAAGCGGCGCTGGCGCTTGGCAAGCCGATTTCAGACCTGACGGTCGTAATCCTCGATCGCGAGCGCCATGCGGACAAAATTCAGGAGCTGCGCAGCACTGGCGTTCGAATCAAGTTTTTGAGCGACGGGGATGTTGCCGGGGCGATTGCGCCAGCTTTCCCGGAAGCGGGCATCGATCTGTATCTCGGATCAGGCGGAGCGCCAGAGGGCGTGTTGGCGGCAGCTGCGCTTAAGTGCCTCGGGGGCGAAATTCAAGGGAAGCTCATGCCGGATGGCGACGAGCAGTATCAGCGTTGCATCTCCATGGGCTTGGACGATCCCTATAAGCTTCTTACGGTAGATGATATGGTCGGAACGGATGATGTCATTTTCGCCGCTACGGGCGTGACGCCTGGCGAGTTTCTGGGCGGTGTTCGTTATACGGAAGGGCAGCGTGCCGAAACCCATTCGATCGTCATGCGGGCCAAGACACGGACGATTCGGTTCGTGCGATCGCTGCATTATTTGCCGAACAAGCCGCTGCTCCGTTAGAAGATAGCTAATCCCTCCTGTTGAATCAAGAATGCGCATAAGTAGAAAGGGGCAGCAAGGATGGTAGAGCGTACATTTGTAATGGTGAAGCCCGACGGCGTGGCACGGAATTTGATCGGCGTCATTATGACCCGTTTTGAGCGTAAAGGATTAAAGCTGACGAATGCCAAAATGATGCATATTGATCGCGAATTGGCGGGCTTGCATTATGTGGAACATAAGGAGAAAGCTTTCTTCGGCGAGCTGGTCGATTTCATAACGTCAGGTCCGGTGTTCGCGATGATTTGGGAAGGGCAGGACGCAGTCAAAAACGCAAGGTCGCTGATCGGCCGGACGAACCCGTCAGAAGCAGCGCCAGGGACCATTCGTGCGGATTACGCGCTGGATGTGTCCAGCAACATCGTGCATGGCTCGGATTCCATCGAAAGCGCGCAAATCGAGATTCGAAACTTCTTCGGAGAGTAAGGGCAAAAAAAGCAGCGTCTGCATTGCCGTGTGAACGGCAAGCGCAAGCGCTGCTTTTATCGTATGCAAACATAGGCGATGAACGACCAGAACGGCAAAGCCAACAATAATCCCCACAAGCAGCCCTTAGGAAATGACGAGCGTTCAGGCTCCACGGGCATCTCCTCCTACCACAATGCTTAGCTCTCTCTACTGTTTTATTAGTATAAGCCAAACGAAGAGGATTGAAACCGGGCATCGCAAGAAGATAACGGTTACATGCGGTGGTTTAGTCAACTTATGCGAATAATTGTGTTGAAATGCATGGATTTCATTGATTTGGCAAGCTTTTTGATTTCTTCGTTGGCTAGTGCCGCGTACTTCGAGATAGAATCTTTGCATCCGAAGGTTGACGAAGTTTGTTGGATATGGTAAATTGAGGTCAAATCTTGTTATATGTGAACGTGACGGAAGCACCGTCAGATTACGCCACCAGGCGTCGTCTGACGGTGCTTTTTTTTTGTCTGGTGCTCCGTTGGGGCCGCGTTCAGCATGAGGAGGGGGAGAAAGAATGGAGGAACAGCGCATTCAGCTTGCGTTCGCATCGGCGGATGCTGGCTATGTAAGGAGAGTCGTCGATTATGTGCGAGACAGCCCGTTTGCGGATCGATGGCAGTTGACAGCTTTCACGAATGGTGCGGCGCTTCGCCATTATTTGCGCGGCGGCTTTCGAGTCGATATGGTCGCAGCCGATGCGGCGATGAGAGGAGAGCTTGAGGCGGCAGGCGAGTGGCCAGCGGTGCCTGTTGCGGCATTGTGCGAGACGTTAGGCGAAAACATGCCGGTTGAAGCAAGGGCTGTTAAGCGGCTTCAGCCGCTGCCGCAATTGTTTCATGCGTTGTATGGCTTGTATGCGGAGAAAAGTGTAATTCGGCGCCCGGCTGCAGGAGCGTCGGGACCGGTCGTCGCTGCCGTATACGCAGCAAGCGGCGGGGCTGGCAAGACGACGCTTGCGGTCCATCTTGCTTATCAATCCGCTCTAAGCGGAAGCCGGACGTTCTATTTGAACCTCGAAACATGGAATGCGTCGGATGTGTGGCTTGAAGGGGGGGATAGAGGGACTGATAGCCAAACGGATGGCTTTGCGCAGCTGCTGTATACGCTGCAGAGCATGCCTGAGCAGGCGTCGTCCCGGCTTGCGGCATTTTGCCGAACGGATGCTGTGATGCGGTTTGATTATTTTGAGCCATGTCGCAACCCGGAGGAGCGAATGGCGCTGCAGCCGCAGGCTGCGGCTCAGCTCATTGAAGCGATAGCAGGCAGCGGCCTGTATGATCTCATCGTCATTGATTTGGACGGGGGAGCAGATGTTTTGCATATGGCGGTGTTCGAGCGATGCAGCCATTTGTTCTACGTGGAAGAGGGGACCATGACCTCAATCAAGAAGGCTGAATGTTTTTTACGTTATGGAAGAGAGAGATGGGGAGAGGCGTTTCAAGCGATTGAACGCAAAATGGTTTCCATCCGGCGAATGCCGGCGCCAGCTGCTGCGTCGGAAGCAGTGTCGGGTGAAGCGCTGCGGATTGCGGGTCTAATCGATGGGAGGGGACGGGGGCATCTCCCTAAGCTGCCGGAGATTCCGTTTATTGAGAGCTGGCGTACGAGGGGGGACGGGCGAATGCTGCCTTCTACGCGATATCGGAGCATGGCGGAGCGACTGCTTCAAGCAGCCGGCATCGGACCGGGAGCGAAGGAGCACGTATCGTGATCAGTGAATCGATCGTGCTGGAGCTGCGCGAGGATGTGAGACGCCGGCTGGATATGAACGGTTCCTTGTCCGACGAGTCGCTTTGGGCGGCATCCGAGCGCATCGTTTTCGAGTGGTGCAGCGGCAAGCCGATGACGGCTTCTGATAAAGCGGCGCTCGTGAGGCGCCTGTTTCATTCCTTTCGAGGGCTGGATGTGCTGCAGCCTTTAATTGATGACCCAGATGTCACGGAAATTATGATTAACGGCCCAGCGCATATTTTTATTGAGAAAAAGGGGCAATTGTCGCGATGGCCGGCAGCGTTCGAGAACGAGGAGAGGCTCCATGACCTGATTCAATCGATCGTCTCCAGCGTCAATCGAACCGTGAATGAATCATCCCCGATTGTGGATGCCCGACTGAAAGACGGCTCTCGCGTCCATGTTGTGCTGCCGCCAGTGGCGCTGCATGGCCCATCGCTTACCATTCGCAGATTTCCCGAACGGCCGCTTGATATGACGTCCATGATTCGAATGGGAGCGACCTCTGCTGCTGCAGCCGAGTTATTGGAGCAGCTAGTGAAGGCGAAGTACAACATATTCGTCAGCGGCGGCACGGGCTCGGGCAAAACGACGCTTCTCAATGCGATGTCGCGGTTCATTCCGGCAGATGAGCGGGTCGTCACGATTGAGGACTCCGCAGAGCTGCAAATCCGGACGGTTCCGAATCTCGTGTCGCTGGAAACACGTAACGCGAACACGGAAGGGAAGGGCGAGATTGCGATTCGCGAGCTCATTCGGGCTTCGCTGCGCATGCGGCCTAACCGGATTATCGTTGGAGAGGTACGGGGCGCTGAGGCGCTCGATATGCTGCAAGCGCTGAATACCGGGCATGCCGGCTCGATGTCCACGGGGCATGCCAACAGCGCGAAGGATATGCTGTCCCGACTTGAGACGATGGCGCTCGGGGCGGCAGCGCTTCCGCTAGCTGTCATTCGGCAGCAGATCGCTTCGGGAATCGATATTATCGTGCACCTTGAAAGGCTTAGGGATCGGACGCGACGGATGACGGAAATTTGCGAGGTCATTGGAATGAAAGACGGGGAGGTAGAGCTGTCTCCGCTTTATCGGTTTGTCGAGAGCGGTGAGCATGAGGGGAGAGTGCTAGGAAAGCTGATGCCTACAGGCGAGACGTTAAGAAGGAGGCAGAAGTGGGAGATGGCGGGATTAGCCCCGCTGCCGAATATCTGGGGAGGCGGGGGCGTTGAAACGGCTAACTGATCAGATGGGCCGAGCGCTAGCTTGGCTATGCTGGAGCTCAATGGCAGAGTCGACTAAGCAGCAATTAGCTGAGTATTCGGAATATCGCATGACGCCTCGTGAATTTTTATTCTCGGCGGCGGCAGGATTGATCGGTGCTTTTGTTCTGTTCTATACGTTCTATCAGTCGCTGGTTGTGGCGTTTGGATTAGTATGGCTAGGCATTTTGATTCCTCGATTTCGGAATGCGGGTTTACTGGAGAAACGGCGAGTCCGGCTGCAGCTTCAATTTAAAGAGGCGCTATACAGCGTGACGTCATCGCTTGCTGCTGGACGATCGGTTGAGAATGCGTTTATAGCCGCTGAAGCCGATTTGCAGCTGCTGTATCCGGGAGGCACTGCGGATATCGTTCGAGAGTTTGCGATGATTCGGCATCGCATGGAAAACGGAGAGACGCTAGAGAGCGGGCTGAGCCAGTTTGCAAATCGCGCGCAGCTTGAAGAGATTACGCAATTCGTCGACGTATTCTCAACGTGCAAAAGGACAGGGGGCGATCTCGTGGATGTAATCAGGCGAACGTCCCAAGTCATCGGAGAAAAGCTGGATATCCAGCAGGAGATAGCGGTAATGCTTGCGCAGAAGCGGTTCGAGTCCCGGATTTTAACCGCCGTGCCGTTCGTGTTCATCGCAGGCTTGAATCTTGCGGCGCCCGATTATACGGGACCGCTGTACAGCAGCCCGCTTGGCTATGTGCTGCTTACGCTATTGCTGCTTGGCTTCGTTGGCTGCGGGGCATTGATTCGCAAGCTGATGATGATTCGGCTTTAATTCATGCCCGTGTTAGGGGGATTTTATGATCATCTGGGCATCTATATGCGCTATTGGCAGTTTGCTGCTATGGGGAGCTGCTGCCTTGTTCGCATGGCAGAGATTGCCGAGAACAATGAAGCAGAAGGAGCTTTCAGCAATGCTGAAGGAGCTGCTGCTCGTGTGTGCGCCGCTTGAAGCAGCGAGGAGAACGGGATTGCTCGAGCGATTGCAGCTGCCGCTTGCGGGCGTTCACGTGCGATTGAGCGTGCTGCGCGGGCAAAGTTGGGGATTCGCCGATACCGAGCGTTATGCCGCACAAGCTATCGGGTTAGGATGGATGGCTTGGACATGCAGTGCGATACTCGCCGCGTTGGCGCAGGAGGGGGCGCTTCTGGCGCTCGGAGCGATGATTGGCGTCATGCTGCCGCTTGCGAAGTACCGGGAAGTTGCGCAGCAGATGGAACGCCGCAGGCAGGATATGGTGCTTGCGCTGCCTGACGTGCTTGGCAAGCTGATGCTGCTTGTGGGAGCTGGCGAGACGGTGCAGCGGGCTATCATTCGATGTGCGGATGGGCGAGAGGACGTAACGGGCAGCTCGATCAATAAGGGGAAGAAGCGCAAAAAGGCGAAGCTTGAGCATCCGCTGCATGTTGAGTGGACACGGATGATTCGATCGCTTGAGAACGGCCAATCCTTCGCACAGTCGATCGAAGCGTTTAGCCGCCGTTGTGCCGTGCAGGAGGCATCGATGTTCGCAACGGTCGTGCTCCTGCATTACCGTAAGGGCGGCGATCGATTCGTGCTCGCGCTAAAAGAATTGTCGTTTTCGTTATGGGAGAAACGGAAAGCTACCGCGCGCATGCGCGGCGAGGAGGCTTCCTCCAAGCTTGTGTTTCCGCTCGCAGGAATTTTCTTTTTACTGTTGATTGCAGTCGCAGCGCCAGCTGTATTGATGATGCCTTAACGAAATCAGAGAGGGTGGATGGAAATGAATACGATCGCGAAATGGACGAACAGCTGGAATAAACGAATGATGAAATTGTGGAAATCGGAAGAAGGCTTGGGCACGCTCGAAATCATTTTAATTATCGCAGTCATTATTATTATTGCGCTGCTGTTTAAGGATTGGATTATTGAGCTCGTTAATCGGCTGATGGGACAAGCGGATGATCAAGCGGATCAAATCTTTAATAGCTGATGATTCCGGCTCTTATACGCTGGAGGCGACCGTCGTTTTTCCAGTATTATTCGCTATCATTGCGGCTTTGTTATTATTTATGGGCTATATGTATGAAAAAGCGGTGCTATACGGCGCAGCCTCCGTCACGTCTGAGCGAACCGCCTTCTTATGGGATAACAGCAAACGGGATCGGGTGACGGGACTGGCAGAGGACGGGGCGTTCGACGGTTTGTATTGGCGGCTGGGCGAGGATCATATGCTGGACGCCCTGTTCGGGCTGGCCACTGGCGAGGCTGATAGCGGTGCTTCCGTCGTCATTGGCAGGGGGCGGGGCGGCGGGCAATCGGAGCAGGCGGGAACGGAAGATGATTCGCTTGCGGAGCGCAAGCTGGCACGGGATTCGGTTTATTTACGTGAATCAGCAGGCGGCGAGAATCGGTATAAGCGGGGGGCGTTCGACCGTCAGATTGAAACGGCTTTACGATTGCCGGTGGACATCAATTTGCTGAATCAATGGCTAGGTCGATCGGAGCCGCAGGCGCTGTCGGGTTCTGTCATTGTAGAGCCAACCGAGTTTATACGGAGCGTTGACCTGCTTCGCTACTATACAAGTAAATTTGGCAACCGTTCTAGCGCTGGCGGTGCCGCCAAACGGAAGGAAGCGGGACAAGTGATTCAACTGACAGCGAAGAAAAAGACATCGTCTACCGCGCCTTAGAAGGAGGTGCTGGACAATGATGCTGTTGAAGAAAAAGAAGCAGTCGGGGCACGAGAGTCTGTTGCGACGACTGGCCGCTCCGTTGAAGGGAGGCACCGATGGAGCCGTTACGACGTTCCTTGCCATTGTGACCGCAGGCGTCGTTTTGTTCGGGACAGTGTTGATTGATTACGCGCGAATCGTATCACTAAACGCGTTAACCGAGCATGCGGTCAGGACGTCGATCCGTTCGGTGCTTTCCGCATATGATGCTGCGTTGTATGAGCGTTATGGGTTATTTGGCAGAGGCGGTACGCCGAATACGACGATTTTTGAGCATAGCTTGCGAGGTACGCTGGAATTCAACGGGAAGGATGAACGATTTCGTCCGGTTGCGCCGCGCGTGGATCGGTTTCAGGTCGAGGATGCGGCATATCTTGGGCGTTACGATGTGCTGGAAAGGCAGATTTTTGAGGAAATGAAAATCAAGGCGCCCGTCGATTTTATGATGGAGCTCGGTTCCAAATTTGCTTCATTGTCTAAAGTTATGAAAGAATCCGCTGCTACCTCGGACGCATTAACGCGTATGGGCGAGCTGTATGATGAGCGGCAAAAGCATTTGCTTCTAGCGTTAACCGATTTGCAGGAGGCCGCAAAGCTGGCGAATGGAATGTCAGGGAGTTCAGCTAGTACCCTTGCAGCGGGCTTTGACTCGTACCGGAGCGATCAGGAGCAAGCGCAGCGACTATCTGCTTCTATAGCAGCAGCTGAGGCAGCGGCAACTGCAACAGGAGCTGATGCGACGCCGAATGCGATGGGAACGAATGCGCCAGCGGCGCCCGAAGCAAGCGGCGATCAGGCTAAACAAGCCGATATTGATAAGCTTGCTGCCTTGCAGGCGAGCATTCGCCAGCATGAGCAAAGCGTGCGAGCAGAGGCGTCTGCCTTGAGCAATGCAGCCAGCAAAGCGAAGGAGAAGGGGCAAGTTTTGAAGCAATCCGCGCTAAGCCATCTAGCAGAAGCGCGACGGCTTAACGGCGAAATCCAACTGGCCGCTCAGCAAGCAGAGGCCGCTCTGCCGCAAGGCTATGACCGCGTTTCACACGCGGGCCAATCATTGGCTGCTTCCTCTACCACTTCTGTATGGTCAGGCTCGGACGGAACGAATACGGCGCTCCAGGATATTAGAAAAACGGCTGATCAGCTCGTATATCCCGACAGCTGGTTTATAGACTTCCAGAATGAGATCAATAGGCAAGCTTCTGATCTGTCAGCCCTATCGACTGCTGCGGAGCAGTTCGCTGCCGATGCAACAGCCGCGATAGCTGGGAACTCCAGCGCGGAGGGGAGATTGCGTTCTGGCGCAAATAGCTTAAAACTTCAATATGACGCGTTTGCGGATCGATATGCGGCTCCGGGGAGCGTTCTTGAGAAACGGGAAGCGATGATTCGAGTCAATGAGGCGGCAGACGAGCAGCGCAAAAAAAACGAAAATGAAGCGAATACGTTACTCGGTCAAGCGAAGCAGCTGATTGGTACGGCTAGCGTTGGGGATGAATCTGAACTGCTCGACCTTGTGCAGCAGCGCTATCGTCGCAATTTGCAGTTTAATCAGGCTGCTGATGAAACGATTGCGTCTGAGGCACTTTGGTCCGACGTTGCTCAAGCGCAAACGGAAGCTTCTAATTCGCTAATGGGCGGGATGTTCGGAGGTATCGCAGACATGATGGAGGGTACTCGAAATGCTTTATATGTTGGGGAATATGTCGTGAATCGGCTCCGTGCCTACGCGCCAACACTAACGAACACGTCTGTTGACGGAACTCATGCAGCAGCTGCTGCAATAGGAGGACGCGTCCTCACGTTTGCTGATCAGGAAGCAGAGTATGTGTTATATGGCTTGCGTAACCCATCATCCAATGTAACGGCTGCTTATGCGGAAATATTCAGCGTTCGATTTGCGATTCGTCTCATGGAAGGGCTCATTGAATGCCGATCGCTCGGTTATCCGCTGCTCGTCTTGTCCGCCGCTGTGGTCTATGCGATGAAAAATGCATTATCCGACATGTCGGAGCTGATGGAACGAGGCGCGACCAAGCTGTCTAAATATGCGAGTATTGATCTGCATTACAAAGATTATTTGCGGCTTTTCATGCTGCTGCACGGGAACGGAAAAGCTCGGCTTTCACGCATTGCTGCGGTCGTGGAGACGAATACGGGGACGGATTTGTCTCGGACGCCAGCAGCCATATCGGGAACGGTTGATGCATCGATGAAGCTGTTGTTCCTTTCCGGCGCAATGAAGCTGCTGGGTCAATTCGGCATGCTGCAAGGGAGGGTGGCGGGTGATCGATATGAGACGACGAAGCTCGCAGGATTGTCCTATTGAGCTGATGCCATGCGACCCTCTATCGTTAGTTGATTTGGATAGGCAACGCGAAAGAAGCTTTCATCGCAAGGATGATGGCGGCATTGTTTTGGAGGCTTCTATCGTCCTGCCTTTTTTTCTACTGCTTGCTATGGCGCTCGTCATTGTTATTCGGCTCACATCTGCTCAGATTGCGTTACAGTCCGCTTCCGTGCAGACGGCAAAGCAGACCGCTGCGCACTGGCATCCCATTTCATTGGCGGCACAATCGGTAAATGCGATGCCTGTCCACCTGCCGCTAAATCAAAATCAGCAGCTCTCACGCTGGTCGGAAATAGCGGCAGAGGCAGCGAAGTGGCTGCCTGATCCAGTTGGAAAGCTTTCTTCCGCTGCATTGCGCGGCGATTGGGGGACAATCGCTGATTATGGCGCTTCTGTTGCGGGCCGAGAGGCGCTTACGCCGCTGCTGCAGCGATATTCAGATCAATCGGTGCTGCAAGCCGAAGAGGTTTCACTCCATAAAGCAGTTCTCCCGGCACTTGCAAGCAGCGGTAGCGCGTTCGTGGAGCTTGAAGCGGAATACGTCTTTCCGCTGCGGGTCCCTCTTATCAATCGTTCCATTGTGCTTCGTGAACAAGCTGTCGAACGGGCTTGGCTGCCAGATTCAGCCCCTGCGCAGTTCGGCTCTGAATCCAATACCGGTACGTTCGTCCAAATCGTTGCGCTTGAGCCGGAACCTTTGCGGCCCGGCCGAAGGGCAACGGTAACGGCAAGAACGAAGCCAAACCTGGCGCTCACCTTGTCCATCCTATATAAAAGCGGTTATAGCGAGGCTCGAAACGTCGGTACAGCCGTGTCTGACTCCGATGGTTATGTGACGTGGACATGGCTGGTATCTGGAAATACAACGCCAGGGATATGGAGCTTAAATGTCGAAGCCGCAGATGGCGCATCTGCTGGGCGCAGCTTTATCGTAGAGAAATCCCCGAAGTAAACAGACTCAGGAATCGGATAGGGGGCGGGAATTGTGTTGGAACAATTAGGTGCTTGTGTGCTTGTAGTAATTGCTTTTGCTACAGATGTAAGAAGCATGCGAATACCGAACTGGCTTACGGGGGGATCTTTTGCGGCCGCGTTGCTCGCTCATGTGCTAGCGGCTGGAGTCGGCGGGCTGCAGTTCGCTTTGGTAGGGGCAGTAGCTGGCCTTGTGCCGCTGGTTACCATGTATGCGATAAAAGGCGTAGGCGCTGGCGACGTTAAGCTATTTGCTGCACTAGGGGCGTGGCTTGGCACGTCGGATATTATCCAGTTGTTCGTCTATTCGATATTGTATGCAGGAGCGCTGGGCGTTCTAATGCTTGTCATACGCAGATTGTTGGTCGTAGGTGCAGCCATGCGCGAAAGCTGGGGAGCTGTAGTAGCTGTGAGCGGCTTATTTGCCGGAGGCACTCGTTTCCCATTTATGCTGGCAGTTGCGCCTGCCGCTGTGACCTGCTGGTTGTTTTAGTCGTATCCATTTTCGATAGAGAGAAGGGGAAGCATGGATTCATTTCGAGTAGACTTTGCAATGGCTAGGGGGCATGAGCTTATTCTCGAACGAGAGTGTCCGATCAAGCGAGACGAGCTGGACGCTATGGAAATGCAAATGCTAAGAGGGAATCGGATTCCATTTCTGCTGCCCGTTGAATGGGCTGACATGGATGGGAATGTCTCTTTCCGATACGCGATCGAGGGAAGACGTATGCTTGCGCATCAGCTTCAGTTAAAACCGATGGGCATGAACGATTTTTATGTTTTTTTGCTCGCCGTTGCTGAAGCGTTGGATGAATGTAAATCGTATTTGCTGCGGCCGGAATGCTGTTTGCTTCGTGAGCCTTATTTATTCGTTGGGGACAAGTGGGAGGATGTTTCGCTGTTGTATGTACCGCTCATAGCATCTGCCGATCAAGAACGCCAGCCTGAAGGTGGAGCGGGAGGCTTTGCTTCGCTCGTCCTTCGACTAGCAGCGCATGTCCATAGCTTGGATGGGGACGGGCTCCAGTTGGTGCTGAAACAGCTTAACGACGGTCAGGGGGTTCGATCTGCTTTAAAGCGTACCTTGCTCTTGCTGCTAGGTGAAGGCGATCAGTCTGAAGAAGCAAGATCACCATTAACTGCTTCTCCAGTCATCCTAAACGATGAGCCAGCTGCGCGTGAGCTTTCCGTGCATCAGCCGCCGATTCAGCCAATTCCTCCATTACAGCAGAAATGGGAAAGCCCGATGGCATGGGGGAGTTCCGAACAGGATGCAGCGGGTGAGGGTGCGGAAGCAAGCGTGAACGCACCGGAATTGTCGCGATCACGATGGCTGTTGATTGCCGTTTGCTTTATTGTTGCTGCACTCTCTTGGAGGTATGGATATGCAGCAAACCCTTCGGAAGGAAGGTTACTGATGAGCGCCGGAGCAACGTTATGCATTGTGGCGGGAGGATGGGGTGTTTGGCGCCAGAAGCTGCGAAGGGTAAGCAGCGGGACAACAACGATTTTCGGAACTTCTTCGTTCGAACCGCATGAACAGAGTGTTCAGGAAGAACCGATGTACTGGCCGGATTCGCGCATGCTGGAAAATCGTTCGCTGTTCAACCAAGCTAGATCCGCTCCAATTCATGCTGGCAATCCTCCCGTCGATATGGATGTGCCCGTTGGTTCGGATGCTGCCGCGCCTCGGCAGAAGCGAAATCCACAACTTGCGAGCATCGTGCCAGATGCAACGGTATGGATGGGGAAAAGCGAAGGGAAAGCTGAAATGAGCCAGCAGGCTACTCCGCGATGGCAATTAGAAAGAAGTGCGGATGGCAGCAAGGATACGATCCATTTATCTTCGAAATTACAGCAACAATCAGCCGTGTTCCAAATTGGTCGGTTTGCGGAAAAGGTCGATTATGCAGATGCGCATTCAGGCATCTCTCGTGTGCATGTTGAGCTTGATGGAAATGTCGATGGGCTGATGGCCAAAGATATGGGCTCCCGCAACGGCACGACCTTAAACGGTAATCCAATGATCGCGTATAAAACATACAAGCTGCAGGACGGGGACGCCTTGCAGCTTGCGGGTAGCGGCGGGCCGGTTTACACGGTACGCCAGTTATGAGATTGATCATTGCTTCTGTGCAATAGCTGCCAGCGCTTCATGGATGGCAGGATAGCGGAATACGAAGCCAGCTTGTGTTGCTTGCTTCGGAAGCGCGCGTTGGCCTTCTAGCAGCAGCGATGACATTTCGCCGAATAGGATGCGAAAAGCAAATGCGGGTACAGGCAGCCAATGCGGACGATGGTAGGCTTTGCCCAGCGCTCTGCCGAACTCGTCATTCGTTACGGGCTGCGGCGCACAAGCGTTGATTGGCCCAGACAGCTGTTCATGATCAAGGCTGAACAGGATTAACCGGACCATGTCTTCGCGGTGGATCCATGATAACCACTGCTTGCCGCTGCCGACCTTTCCGCCGACGAACAGCTTATACGGCAGAGCCATAAGCGAGAACGCTTTGCCTGCCGCGTCCAGTACGACGCCCGTCCGGAGCTTAACGATCCGATCTGCAGGAATGCGGTCAGCGGCTGCCTCCCACTGCACAACAACATCGCTCAAAAAGTCTTGCCCGGGAGGACTAGATTCATCGACGATGCGCTCATCCGTTGAGCCATAGACGGATATCCCGGAAGCATTGACGACAACATGCGGCCGAACGGGCTGCGCAGCTGCAATAGCTGCAACATTCGAAGCCGCTTGCAGCCGCGAGTGTAAGATCTGCTGTTTGCCCTCGGTTGTCCAACGTCTGCTGATCGTCTCTCCAGCAAGATTCACGATTGCATCGAGCGTACCGAGGCGCACGGGATCGGCTGCCTCTTCCCATGTGAGGTAACTGACATGGTCCTGCTGCTTCGTCGCTTGCGGTATTGCCCGTGTAAGCACGATGACCTCGTCGCCGCGGGCGACTAATGCCTGGACGAGAGCTTGACCGATAAATCCAGTGCCTCCCGTAATCGCAATGCGCATCCTCTACACGCTCCTATGTTCCTTGCCCTCGTTAATTTGAGCTTTATTTAGTTGGAAGCCGCTACCTTGGTCAACCACAGCTGTTGGCCGCCATCGAGCGCTTTCTCCGTATACTCGAATTGAATTTTTGCGCCTTCTTCCAAATTCGACACTTGATCCGTGATGGATTCCTCGATCTGATAGACGACGGTTCCGTCCGCGGTAGTAATTTCTGCGGAATGCGAATCGGCTAATCCGTTGAAGGTGCCTGTTGCTTGCTTTACGGAAGCATCTCCCTGATCGGTAGATGCAGCATTCTGGCCTTCATCGGTGGAGGAGTCGGTCTTTTCCTCATTATTGGGCTCCTGCTCCGGCGTAGCCGTTCCTGTTTCCGTTGCTCCGGTGCCGCTTACTTCGTTATCGGAAGCTGTGCCAGCTGTATCGTTCGTTTCTGCTTTGTTGTCCGTCGTGTCCGTGCTCGAATCAGGGGTACCCGTGCCGGAAGTTTCAACCGAGCCATCGCTGAGCGGCTTGTTCGATGCGCCGCATGCGGCCGTTGTCATTAGTGCGGCGAGCAGAAGCGATGCGGCAATCGTTTTGACCGTTCGGCTTCGTCTGGACATATTGCGAATTGTAGCATTCATTATATTCCACCTCCTGGTGTATAACGTTTGTTTACCCCGCTGGGCTTTCGCCCAAACGGCATGCTATTTGTTCAATAGATGATTATAGGGGCTGTAGTCGATGCCTCGTTTATTCAAAAAGCTGATGAGACTTCGATAGTCGCGCTTCGGCGTTGCACGAATGTAGCCTTCGATGCAGTGGTCGCGTGAAACCTCTGACTGCCCATGCTCGATTGCAACCTGCGCGATACGCGCTGCGATCGTATGTCTGGCGATGTCGCGGAATGCGCTTGGAACAGGCGATACGAGCTCTTCCAGAAAAGCTTTGGAATCGTCGGTCCACATGCCGCGGCTACGCTCGACCCAATAATTTTGCCAATCGAGCTTCGATTTCCCGTCGCGCTTGGGTAACACTTTAAGAAATTTGCGGAACATGAAGAAGCCGCCGATCGCCATAAATCCGACCATGACGACAACCCAAAACATAATGAAATACATGAACCAGCTTTGTCCATTCATGGATTGTATTCACCTCGGTATGAATTATACCGTATTCCTAGATTTATTTCGATATTGCTTGTACAATAAGGGGTGATCAAAAGAAAGGGGCGTTTGCTCATGTTGAAAATAGGCTCCCACGTTTCATTTTCCGATAAAGGATTGCTGACGGCGGCGGAGGAAGCTGTATCTTATGGCTCCAGCACATTCATGATCTATACCGGCGCACCACAAAACACTCGCCGCAAACCAATCGAAACTTTATATATTGAAGAAGGGCGCGAAGCGATGCGTCAAGCCAACATTGGCGAGATCGTCGTTCACGCCCCTTATATCGTAAACCTAGGTTCGTATAAGGAAGACACTTTTGAGCTGGCTGTTCGATTCCTTCAGGAGGAGATCCGCAGGACGGACTATTTGGGCGTTCGAAACATTGTTCTTCACCCTGGCGCGTATACGGATAAAGATGCGGAGTACGGCATTAACCGCATCGCTGAAGGGCTGAACGAGGTTCTTGAAGGTACGAAGGAAACCAAGGTAAATATCGCGCTTGAAACGATGGCGGGCAAAGGCACGGAAATCGGCCGGAGCTTCGACGAGCTCGCGTCGATTATCGATAAAGTGCGTGACAATGAGCGCCTGACGGTTTGCATGGATACCTGCCATATTCATGATGCAGGCTATGACATCGTGAACGATCTGGACGGCGTGTTAGCGGAGTTCGATCGCATCGTCGGACTCGACCGTATCGCGGTTGTCCATCTGAACGATAGCAAGAATTCGCGTGGAGCAGGCAAAGACCGCCATGCGCCAGTCGGTGCAGGCTGGATTGGCTACGAGGGCATTCGCGGCGTCGTTCATCATGAAGCGCTTGCTGGTCGTCCATTCATTCTAGAGACGCCATGGATCGGCAAGAACGATAAGAAGGAACGTCCGATGTATGAAGCCGAGATCGCGCTCTTGCGCGGCGATGCTGCACAACGGTTCGGCGAATCGTACTTCGAGGACGTTGAGCGCCTGCATCGGTTCTTCGCGGAGCAATCGATCGAAGCGCGCCCGTACGTGTTGAACGTTTGGGATGTGCTCAAAAATGATGCGAAAGCGAAAAAAGCAGATCCGCGCGAGCCGATGGATCGCCTCTATGACCTCGTGCTTGAGCACGCGGTATTCCCGAATCATACCGAAGAGCAGATTAACCATCGCCTCATCGGCTGGTTTGCAGGTAAAGAAGCGCTCGTCAACGCTTAGTTGACATTAAGAGGACGGAAGGAAGTCGTAAAGTCATGCAACAACAATATCAACCTCAGCAATCGAAGCATCGTGGCGACAAAAGCAAACGGGCTCGCATGCTGATTTCATGCCCGGATCGTCCGGGCATTGTAGCCGCAGTATCTCATTTTCTGTATGAGCATGGGGCGAACATTGTTCAATCCGACCAATATACGATGGATCCGGAAGGCGGCATGTTCTTTATCCGCTTTGAATTCGATCTCAACGATCTCGAGCGGGAACTGCCAATCTTGCAAGAGGATTTCGTTCGCGTCGCGGATCGTTTTGATATGAAATGGCATACGTTCCGCGCAAGCCGCAAGAAGCGGATTGCGATCTTCGTTTCCAAAGAAGACCACTGTTTGCTGGAGCTGCTGTGGCAGTGGCAAGCGGGAGACCTCGATGCGGACATCGCGATGGTTGTGAGCAATCACAATGATATGCGTGAACTGGTGGAAGGCTTCGGCATTCCTTATCACCATATCCCGGTAACGCCGGAAACCAAGCCGGAAGCGGAGAAGAAGCAGATGGAGCTTGTTGCCGACAAGATTGATCTCATCGTGCTGGCACGGTACATGCAAATCATTCCGCAGAAGTTCATCGAGCAATTCCCGAACCGGATCATCAACATTCACCATTCGTTCTTGCCTGCATTCGTAGGCGGCAAGCCATACCAGCAAGCGTATAGCCGCGGTGTCAAAATCATTGGCGCTACTGCGCACTATGTGACCGAAGAGCTGGACGGCGGCCCGATCATCGAGCAGGACGTTCAACGCGTCAGCCATCGTGATAACGTCGATGATTTGAAGCGAATTGGCCGGACGATCGAGCGTGTCGTACTCGCGCGCGGCGTCAAATGGCATATCGAGGACCGGATGCTTGTTCACCAGAACAAGACGGTCGTGTTTAACTAGACGCAACAAAAAAAGAGGGTGAGCAAGGCATTATGCCGAAGCTCACCCTCTTTTGGCGTTTAATTCGAATGCTCATCTGGTTTGGCAATAAAAATCAGCACCTCGTAGGTAGCGGCAACGCCTTCACCTGAGGGAGCGGGGAAATGTTGTTCGTATGCTTTGAACATTTCACGGAACAAACGGCGCTGAATGCCTGCTGCAGGCGGCGAAGCGGCTTCGGCCTCCCCTGCCTCTGAAGCACCGGCTCCCACTGCCTTCACCGCATGCAAAAATGCAGCCGGCGTCGGGTGGAGCTCCGTTTCTTCATAAGAAGAGGCATGTACGACCTGCAGCCCAGCTTCCGCTAGCAGGGCAGTCCATTGCTCGATAGAGTGAAAGGTTAAACCATGATGCCGATAAGGCTGGTTTAACTTGGCATATGCCGCTTGAAAAGAAGCATGCAGCTCATGCATGGTTCGAGGGCCAAACGTAGCGAAGGCGAGAATGCCAGCCGGGGCAAGCAACTGCTGCAGGCTGCGAATCGTTTCAACAGGTCGATTGAACCATTGGAAGCAAGCATTGGAGGCGATTAGCGCATATGATGAATGCCATTCAGGCAGCAGGTCGCCTTGTTCGGCATTAGCCTCCACGAACCGGACGCGATCGAGCGTGTGCGGACAGCGCTTGTTGAGCTTGCCGCGGGCCGCCTCCAGCATGCCGGGGGCGAGATCCACCGCCGTTATGCGGCAGGAGGGAGGGAGCTGCTGGGCTAGTTGTAGGGTCAAGGCGCCGGTTCCGCACCCGATTTCTAAAATCTGAGGAGGCTGATTGCTCCCATCAGGCAATGTAAGCACAAAATGAGTTCGAAGCTCGGAGAGCAAGGCGTCGGCCATCCGAGGCTGGACCTTGGCGTTCGCATCATAACGGTGATCAGCGCTGCGATTAAACTGCGCCTTGATTTGCTTGTCAGAAGTTCGCATCAAGCCACCCCTCAATCCTCCGGGCAACTGCTTCAGGATCACTCAGAAACGGCGCATGGCCAGCCCCTTCGATCAAGAACAGTTCGGAATGCGGAACGTTGGCGTGGATGCCAAGGGATGCGGCGGCCGGACATATTGCATCGGCAGTTCCATGAATGAGCAGCACGGGGCACTGCAGCTTCGGCAGATCGGGCTCAAAATTTGTATGCAATAACAAGTCGAGTCCAGCATGAAGTGCATCGACAGACCAAGCTCCCACAGGCGAAAAGCCATCCGCAATGGCTAGTCCGCGGTCTGCGTCTGCTTCCGATAGAGCGAGCGCTCGAAATCCCGCCTCAACTTGCGGCCGATCGTGAACAAGCGCGGACTGCATACGCCGCAATTGGCGCGGGTCCCAGCCGCCAGATCGCTCGTGGTGGCTCAGGTTCCGATCGCGAACAAACCTCGCAGATGCAGACATGGAAACAACGGCATCCGCCAATCCTTCCATTGCAAGCCTCATCGCTAGCATGCCGCCAAGCGACCAGCCGATCGCGATCAGCTTCGTTCCAGATGTCAGCTCCGAACGAGCCTTCAACACAGCTTCCACTGCGCATGCATAGAGCTGTTCCTCCGTCGCAATTGAACAGAAATTAGCTTCATTATGTTTGGCTACAACAGACAAATGGGAGCGGAGCGGCGAGAATGCCTCGCAGGTAAAGCTCCAGCCCGGCAACCAAACCAAGGCGTATGGCATTTGATTATTCATCCGCAAACTCCGTTTCCATCGCGGTTCGTTTAATGACCCGAAGCGCCTCGTCCAGCTCCAGTTCGGAATGAGATGCCGACAGGGAAAATCGGATACGGGCGGTATGGTCGGGCACGGTAGGCGGCCGAATGGCAGACGCTAGAATGCGATGCTGTTCCAGCTGCTTGCTGAACCGCAGGGCAGAATCGCTGCTGCCGACGATGACAGGAATAATGGGGCAATCGGTCCGCCCGCTTGTGTTGATCCCGGCCTCGTCTAGCGAATGACGAAACTTTCGAGCGGCTGCACGGACGCGTTCCGCGCGCCAGCGTTCACGCTGGACAATGTGCAGCGAGCAAAGCGTTCCCGCAACGACAGAAGGCGGGAGCGCGGTAGAGTAGATGAGCGGCCGTGCTTTATTGACAAGCCATTTGCACAAAGCAGCTGAGCCGGCCACGTATGCGCCATAAACGCCGAACGATTTGCCGAATGTGCCGATATGGACATCGATGGCTGATGAAACGCCCAGCTCAGCAGCCAAGCCTTGGCCTCTCGGGCCATAAATGCCGCCGCTGTGCGCCTCGTCGACAATGAGGCCTGCGCCGTAGCGCTGCTTTAGCTCGACGAGCTCCGTCAAAGGCGCTGCATCGCCGTCCATGGAAAAAATCGCGTCCGTAACGATCCAAATCCGTCTTGCATCGCGATGTTTGACCAGCAGGCTTTCGAGATGCTCAAGATCAAGATGGCGGTAACGTACATGCTCCGCCCGGCTGAGCTGAATGCCGTCGACAATGCTGGCATGGTTCAGCCGATCGCTTAATACGACATCGCCACGCCCGGCTAAGGCGGCGATGGTACCGAGATTGCACATGTAGCCATTGCCGAAAACAAGGGCAGCTTCGCAGCCATGCCATCCAGCTAATGCAGCTTCAAGCCTTGCATAGGGAGCGCTGCTGCCGGTAATGAGCCTGGACGCGCCAGCTCCTACGCCATCGGCCTGAAGCGACTCTATCATAGCTGCCGCGATATCCGGATGCTGCGATAGCCCAAGATAGTCGTTGGCTGACATATTTAACAACGAATGGCCGTCGCGCATCAAATGTCCTGCCGCGCCGTTTGCGGCCTGCGTGGTCGTGATTTTTCGGAATTGCGATTGGTGTTTAAGCTGCTCCAGCTGCTCAGCCATCCACTGTTGATCCATCATGACCAATCGGCACCTCCAGCAGCGGGGGCCATAGGCAAGGCGGCTTTCAGCGCCGATAGATCGAGCGCCTTCCGCGTTCTTTCTGCCAGCTGCGCCGGAGAATGTTCAGGCAGTCCTCTCGGCAGCGTCCCCCACACGGGAATTCCGCTGTATTGTTCGATCAGCGCGGCATTGCCGTTTACGCTTGGATCATCACATGAGCTCGTTGCTGTCGCAGCGCCATCATTAAGCACGACGCCTGCAATAGTGACGCCCATGCTGCGCAGCTTATCGATCGTAAGCAGCGTATGGTTTACGGTGCCGAGGCCTGATCGAGCGACAATAAGAGCAGGCATACCTAATTTTACGATCAAATCGGCAACGAGCTCCTTCTCCGTAAGGGGAACAGCTGCGCCTCCAGCGCCTTCGACCAGCATGGTGCCATATCGTTGAAACAGCGGAATCGCTGAGGCGATGACCGCTTCTATTGTTAGCCGAACGCCGGCGAGGCGAGCCGCAACGGCCGGGGCCAGCGGGGCTTCGAACGTATAGGCGCAAAGCTCTTCTGGCGCGTCGGTTAATCCCGCAGCTTGGACAAGCCTCTCGGCATCGGTGCGTCCCGCACCCATACGTTCACCGGATTGGACGGGCTTCCAGACGCCGACTTCCTTTGACAGCCCCGGCCTCTCAGCACGCAGGACGGCAGCAAGCGCAGCGGTCACGATCGTTTTGCCAACGCCGGTATCCGTTCCCGTTATGAATAGGCCGTTTTGGTGGGGAAGGGGGGCATTGGACGTGCTGCCGCTATTACTGCTCAAGGACGCCACCCGCCTTCAGTAACATCGATGATCGCTTGGATCAAAATGCCGCACATGGCCTCCAGCTCTTCGTTTGTGCTGACAAGCGGAGGGATAAACACAACAACATTGCCAAGCGGCCTCGTCAGCATGCCTAAATCGCGTGCGCGGCGGCATACCAACATACCGATCCTCTCATTCCAATGATAAGCCGTTTTGGATTGTTTATCGGCCACGAGCTCAATACCGATCATGAGGCCTTGCTGGCGAATTTCGCCTACGTGAGGCCGGTCCAGCAATGGGGCAAGGCGATCAGCGACCAGCTGCCCTTTTTCTTCGACCGACTCCACGATGCGCCGCTCGCGCATTAGCCTCAAGCTCTCTAACGCGACCGCGCAGCCAAGCGGATTTCCTGTGAAGGAGTGCCCGTGGAAGAAAGTTTTCTGCTCCTCGTAATCCGCATAAAACGCGTTGTATACCTCATGGGTAGCAAGCGTTGCCGCAACGGGCAAATAGCCGCCGGTAAGTCCTTTGCCAACGACCATAATATCAGGAGAAACGCCCTCATGATCGCACGCGAACATGCGCCCCGTACGTCCAAAGCCCGTCGCGACTTCGTCTGCGATAAGCAGGACATCATACGCGCGGCATAGCTTTGCTATTGCGGTCAGGCAGCCGGGCGGCATAAGGATGATGCCGCTTGCCCCTTGCACGAGCGGCTCTACAATAAGAGCCGCAATCTCAGAAGCATGCTCTTTCAGCGTTTGCTCCAGCTGCGCCAGCGTCTCGGCAAGCGCCCCTTCGGCGCCGCCTTCATGGTGATAGCTGTTCGGATAAGGAACGGTAAACGAAGGGAATAAGAGCGGCCGAAACACCTCATGATAGAGCGGAATAGCGCCTACGCTGACAGCGCCGATTGTGTCGCCATGATAAGCTTCCCGCATCGTGACGAAAGAGGTTTTGCCGGCAATGCCGCGATTGCGCCAATATTGATAGGCCATTTTTAGCCCGATCTCAACGCCGGTCGAACCGGAATCAGAGTAAAATACTTTCGTTAAGCCGGCAGGCGAAATGTGTGCCAGCTCCGCGGCCAATTGAATGGAAGGGACATTGGCCATGCCAAGCAGCGTCGAATGCGCGACACGCCCCATTTGAGCTGCAATAGCAGCATTTAATTCCGGTACGTTGTGCCCATGAACGTTTAGCCATACGGAGGAGAAGCCGTCGTAATAGGAACGCCCTTGAAGATCGTATAGCATAATGCCCTCACCACGCTCAATGATGAGGGAAGGCTCTTCGTTGTATTGTTTCATTTGAGTAAACGGATGCCAGACATGGTTTTGGTCCAGCTCAACAAGCTGCTCGTATGTACCTGTCGGCACGGATGGAGATTGTTTCATTCCGATCATCTCCTTCAGTATTTGTTAACCTTAACTTTGTCGATAGTGGTTAACATATAAAATCGTTGCCATTGTAGCAAACAAGCGCATTTGTGTAAAGATGCCGGAACGTGGGTATCGTAAAGTGGAGCGCGAGAGGGCGAGTAAAAGTTTTTTTTATAGTTCATATCAGTTTTCGTAATCACTTTAGTTATGGTAATGACCCTTGGAGAGTGGTACAATATTTCAAAGCCATTGCGCACGCTATTTCTACGCGCATTATCCGATATAGAGAGATAACAGGCATTATATTTGGCAATTAGGAGGAATTACGCAATGACAGTTACGCAAAAGTCCATCGAACAGCTTTCGATCGATACGATTCGCACGCTGGCAATTGATGCGATCGAGAAAGCGAAATCGGGCCACCCAGGCATGCCGATGGGCGCCGCTCCAATGGGCTATCAATTGTTTGCAAAAACGATGGTTCACAATCCGTCCAACCCGGCTTGGATCAACCGGGACCGTTTTGTCCTGTCCGCAGGTCACGGTTCGATGCTGCTTTACAGCCTTCTTCACCTGTCCGGCTACGGTCTTACGATCGATGATCTGAAATCCTTCCGCCAATGGGGTTCCAAAACGCCAGGGCATCCAGAGTTCGGCCACACGGCAGGCGTAGACGCTACGACAGGACCGCTCGGCCAAGGTATTGCGATGGCTGTCGGTATGGCGATGGCTGAAGCGCAGCTCGGCGCGACGTACAATAAAGAAGGCTTCAAAGTTGTTGATCATTACACGTACTCGATCTGCGGCGACGGCGACCTCATGGAAGGCATCTCCCATGAAGCGGCTTCCCTTGCAGGCCACTTGCAGCTTGGCAAGCTCGTAGTCCTGTATGATTCCAACGACATCACGCTTGATGGTGAATTGAGCTTGTCCTACTCCGAGACGGTTCAAAAACGTTTCGAGGGCTACGGCTGGCAAGTTCTTCACGTAACGGACGGCAACGATCTCGAAGCGTTGACCAAAGCGATCGCAGAAGCGAAAGCCGACCTGTCCAAACCGACGCTGATCGAAGTGAAAACGGTTATCGGCTACGGCAGCCCGAACAAAGGCGGCAAAGGTGGACATGCAGGTCCTCACGGCTCCCCGCTGGGCGCTGACGAGACTGTGCTGACGAAGCAGTTCTACAACTGGGAGCATGAGCCGTTCACGGTTCCAGCTGAAGTTGCAGCTCACTTCGCAGACTTGAAGAAAACTGGCGAACAAGCGAACGCAGCTTGGGAAGCTAACTTTGCTGAGTACAAAAAAGCTTTCCCTGAGCTTGCAGCTCAATTCGAAACAGCAAGCTCCGGCAACCTGCCTGAGGGCTGGGATGCTGATCTTCCTGTCTACACGACGGAAGACAAGCCAGTATCGACGCGTGTTGCTTCCGGCAACGCACTGAACGGCTTGGCTAAAAACGTGCCAAACCTCGTGGGCGGTTCCGCTGACCTCGAAGGTTCGACAATGACGCATCTCAAAGGCCTTCCAATGTACAAAGCTGGACAATACGACGGCCGCAACATTTACTTCGGCGTTCGTGAGTTCGCTATGGCTGCAGCAATGAATGGTATCACGCTGCATAACGGCCTGAAAGTATACGGCGGTACGTTCTTCGTATTCACAGACTACCTGCGTCCAGCAGTTCGTCTGTCCGCACTGATGAAGCTGCCGGTTACTTACGTGCTGACGCATGACTCCATCGCTGTAGGCGAAGACGGCCCTACGCATGAACCGATCGAGCAGCTCGCTTCGCTGCGCATCATTCCGGACCTGACGGTTATCCGTCCAGCTGACGGCAATGAAACGTCTGCAGCATGGGCTTATGCGCTCGAAAACAAATCGAACCCGGTAGCGCTCGTTCTGACGCGTCAGAACCTGCCGATCCTCGCTGGCGCTGTCAACAACGCTCGCGAAGGCATCAAACGCGGTGCTTACGTTGTATCCGATGCAGCAAACGGCCAACCGGTTGCACAAATCCTTGCAACGGGTTCGGAAGTTCAACTGGCGGTAGCAGCTCAAGAAGCGCTGGCGGCAGAAGGCATCCAGGTTCGCGTTATCAGCATGCCAAGCTGGGATCTGTTCGACAAGCAATCGCAAGAGTACAAAGACTCCGTATTGCTTCCTAACGTTAAAGCTCGCCTCGCGGTTGAGATGGCTCATCCATTCGGTTGGGATCGTTTCGTTGGCGACCAAGGCGCAGTACTCGGCATCAACACGTTCGGTGCATCCGCACCTGGCGACCGCGTTATCGCGGAGTATGGCTTCACGGTTGAAAATGTGGTCAGCAAGGTTAAAGGCCTGCTGAAATAATAGTCTTACGGCTCTAGCATAAGGCGCTGCGCTTCCCGCGCCGCGCCTTTGCTATGCCTGATTATACGGCTGAATAGCCGCATTCTTTTTATTATTTTGCTTATGAGGAGCTGTCCATCATGTCCCAATTTCAAGGCGTATCGGTCGTAAAGAAAGCAAATGTTTATTTTGACGGTAAAGTAACGAGCCGTGCAGTTGTATTCGAAGACGGCACGACAAAAACGCTTGGCATCATGCTGCCAGGCGATTATGAGTTCGGCACGGATACGAAAGAAATTATGGAAATCCAAGCGGGCGACCTGAAAGTGCTGCTGCCAGGCGAAACGGAATGGGTTCATATTCAAGGCGAAGGCGAGTTCGTTGTGCCAGCAAACGCTAAATTCAAGCTTCAAGTGTCGGCAGTAACGGATTACATCTGCTCGTACATTAAAGAATAATTACATCTGCGCGCAACAATAAGCTGTCCGAAGGGGCAGCTTATTGTGCAGCATTTGTAGTTGTCGGAATAGCGGATTAACCGTTAATCGTACGGCCGATCCACTGCTCGTATACCTTTGCGACGGCTGATAAATCAAGCTCGCCGAGCCCGGAGGCTTGGCCTGCTTGATACAAGCTCTTGGATGCTTCCAGCAGCGGGGTAGGAACGCCAAGCTGGTCGGACAAGACGGACGATAGTCGCAAGTCCTTGAGCATCAAAGCGAGTGCAAATTGGACGCTGTAGTCCTGCTCCAACAGCTTCGCGCCTTTCAGTTCTGCTGCTTTGCTTGCGGCCCCGCCGGATTGGACGAGCTCGAGGAATGACTCGCCGTCGATGCCGCCCTTAGCGGCGATTGCGAAGCCTTCCATAAGGGCGGCGGTATTGATGCCGACAATCGTGTTATGGGCGAGCTTGGCTACCGCGCCGCTGCCGCTAGGTCCCATCGATATCACTTTGCGGCCCATGGCGAGCAGGACAGGCTCGATAGCTTGAGCGGCATGAGCATCGCCGCCGACCATGAAGACAAGCGAACCGGCTTCGGCGGCAGGCTTGCTGCCGGTGACCGGCGCATCCAGGAAGATCGCGCCGCGAGCTTCGGCATCCTTGGCTAGCCTGCGCGCTAATTCCGGTGAGATGGTGCTGCTGTCTACAATGACCGTGCCGGCGGCAACGCCTGCGAATACGCCATTCTCTCCATCATACACATCGCGGATGGAGTCATCATTGCTGACCATCGTAATGACAACTTCGCGTCCGCGCGATGCTTCGGCTGGGGAAGAGGCAGTACGGGCGCCCAAAGCGCGAAGCTCCTCCGATTTGGCGGACGTCCGGTTATAGACGGTTACGTCGAAGCCTTTGTTCAGAAGATTCGACGCCATCGCGAAGCCCATTGTTCCAAGGCCGATAAAGCCTACTGTTGTCGTCATCGATATTCCTGCTTTCGATTTGGATTTTGCATTATTGTATCACATTCGGCGCCTGTTGAAGGACAGCCGGGGATCAACTACATATTAGGGAGGCTTTATCATGAGCAAAACTGTTCAGTTTGACTATAGCAAAGCTTTGCAATTCGTTGGCCAGCACGAAGTGGAGTATTTCGCAAGCCAGGTTCAAGCCGCACATGACCAACTTCACAACGGCACAGGTGCCGGTTCTGACTATTTGGGTTGGATCAACCTTCCGACTGAGTATGACAAAGAAGAGTTCGCGCGCATCAAGCAAGCGGCTGCGAAAGTGCAATCCGATTCCGAAGTGCTGATCGTTATCGGCATCGGCGGCTCGTACCTCGGCGCTCGCGCTGCGATCGAAATGCTGTCCAACTCGTTCTATAACGTGCAGCCTGACGCACAGCGCAAAACGCCGCAAATTTTCTTCGCAGGCAACAATATCAGCTCGACGTATGTGACGCATTTGCTGCAATTGCTTGAAGGACGCAACTGGTCGATTAACGTCATTTCCAAATCCGGCACAACGACGGAGCCGGCAATCGCGTTCCGTATTTTCAAAGATGCATTGGAGAAAAAATACGGCAAAGCGGAAGCGCGCAAGCGTATTTATGCGACGACGGACAGCTCCAAAGGCGCTTTGAAAAAGCTCGCAACAGAAGAAGGCTATGAATCGTTCGTCATTCCAGACGACGTGGGCGGCCGTTATTCCGTTCTGACTGCTGTAGGCTTGCTGCCAATCGCTGTTGCAGGCATTGATGTTGACGCAATGATGAAAGGCGCAGCGGATGCTTCCGCAGCTTACAGCAACCCGAACCTTGCAGAAAACGAAGCTTACCAATACGCAGCTGTGCGCAATGCGCTGTACCGCAAAGGCAAAGTAACGGAAATTCTCGTGAACTACGAGCCGTCGCTTCACTTCGTATCGGAATGGTGGAAGCAGCTGTTCGGCGAGAGCGAAGGCAAAGACTACAAAGGCATCTACCCTGCATCCGTAGACTTCTCGACTGACCTGCACTCCATGGGCCAATTCATCCAAGAGGGCAACCGGAACATCTTCGAGACAGTTATCCAAGTGAAAGAAGTAGCGGAGCATATCACGATCCAGCAGGACGCTGACGACCTCGACGGCTTGAACTTCCTGACTGGCAAAACGTTGGACTTCGTGAACAAAAAAGCGTTCGAAGGCACGCTGCTTGCGCATACGGACGGCCAAGTGCCGAACTTGATCGTAAACATCGCCGACATGACGCCGTACACGTTTGGCTATCTGGTATACTTCTTCGAAAAAGCTTGCGGCATCAGCGGTTACCTGCTGGGCGTAAATCCATTTGACCAACCGGGCGTAGAAGCTTACAAGAAAAACATGTTCGCGTTGCTAGGCAAACCGGGCTACGAGAAAGAAAAAGCGGAGCTTGAAGCGCGCCTGTAATGCAGCATCGATATAAAACGTTACGCCGCGAAGGCGATAAGGAAATCGTTATTCGCAAGTCGCGGTTTATCGGATATGGAACGCCGGTCGCTTCCGAGGAGGAAGCGATCGCGTTCATCGAACGGATCAAGAAGCTGCATCGCCAAGCAACGCATAACTGCTCGGCTTATGTCATTGGCGAGCGCGACGAGATTCAGAAAGCGTCCGATGACGGCGAGCCAAGCGGCACCGCTGGCAAGCCGATTCTCGAGGTCATCAAAAACCAAGGGCTCAAAAACGTGGCAATCGTCGTAACGCGCTACTTCGGCGGCATTATGCTGGGGGCTGGCGGCCTGATCCGCGCTTATACCGATGGCGCAGTCGCCGCGACAGAGGCGGGCGAAGCGATCGTTAACGTCCTGCATCGGGAAGTGTTCGTTGATGTCGATTATACGTGGTATGGCAAGCTTGAGAATGAGCTGCATGCTCGGCAATATCGGGTTGAGGACACGTCGTTTACCGATCGGGTAACCGTCACCTGCCTGCCGCTGGAGGCAGAGGGCGACGCCTTCATCGATTGGATGACGGATTTGACCCAAGGCCAGGCGGTTATCGAGAAGGGCGAAGCGGTTTATCGCGTCGAAGGCGAGTAATGGTAAAATGGATAGACTCATTAACAATAGGTAATAATGATGAAACATAGAGTAAGGCTGTTCCAATTCGCATGATGCGACTTCTGGAACAGCCTTTATTTTTGTTATAATAGTTGGAATATGCCCAATTCTAATAATGGAGCGATAATTTCGTAATAAATGGATTGACGGAGCGACCATGCTTCTGCTACATTAGGAATACCAAGTACTTTAATAGGAATTATCTGCGCTTACTTGCTTTACAATGCCCTGCGGCTCGAGCCGATGGTCTGGAGGTCTATTACACAGATGAATTTTATGTTCCGCAACCGATGGTGGAGCTTTGGGTTCCGAAGCACAATTATGCTGTATTTTGTCGTATTGATCATCGTCCCCATTATCGGCATTTATTCGCAATCATTCTCGCTAGGCTGGAAGCCATTCTATGAGAGCATCTCCGATCCGTTGGCGTGGAAAGCCGTATTGCTAACCGTGAAGCTCGCATTCATAGCAGCCCTCATCAATGTCATTGTCGGCACGATGATCAGTTGGACCTTAAATAAGTACAAATTCCCTGGCAGAAGGCTTTTAAACAGCCTCGTGGATTTGCCTTTCGCGCTGCCAACAGCGGTAGGCGGGCTGATGATTTTACTGCTGCTAGGACCGAACAGCACGGTTGGCAGCATTGCGAATTGGTTCGGCTTTGAGATTGTATTCCACGAGCCGGCCATCGTTATCGCTATGGTGTTCGTGACGTTCCCATTCGTCATTCGAGCCATTCAGCCCTTGTTGGAGGAAATGGACAAATCCGAGGAGGAGGCAGCTTATACGCTAGGCGCCACCAAGTCGAGAACGTTCTTCCAGATTATTTTTCCATCGATGCTGCCAGGCGTTCTGAGCGGAAGCATGCTCGCATTCTCGCGGGCGCTTGCTGAATTCGGAGCCGTCGTTCTCGTAGCGGGCAACATCCCGGGCAAGACGCTTATTGCATCGGTCTACATCTACGGCGAGATCGAGAGCGATAATCCGCAAGGCGCTGCAGCCGTATCGATTATTCTGTTAACCTTCTCCTTCCTCATCCTATGGATTGTAAGCAGAGTCCAAGCGAGGAGGAACGGCTAATGAAGAAAGTATGGATACCACTCACTTATATCATTTTTACAATACTCATCATCATTCCGCTAGCACGCATCTTCACAGGCGCTTGGAGCGACGGATGGCAAGGTTTCTCCAATGCGCTTAGCAGACCGGAGGCGATCCATGCGCTGCTTATGACAGGGCTCATCACCGTCGTCGTCACGATCATTAATACGATATTCGGCGTTATGCTATCGCTTTATCTTGTCCGAGCGGGCTGGATTCCGAACAAGCTGAAGCAACTGCTGAACAGCCTTCTGGATTTGCCGTTCGCCGTATCGCCGATTATCGGCGGACTCATGATCGTCCTGCTGCTTGGCCCGAATACGGCGATCGGCTCTTTATTGGATGATGCGGGCATCAAAATCGTTTATGCTTTCCCAGGCATGGTTATCGCGACGCTGTTCGTCACATTCCCGATGATGGTTCGCGAGATTATGCCGGTTCTACAGGAAATTGGCACCTCCCAAGAGGAGGCCGCTTCGACGCTGGGCGCTTTTGCGTGGTATACGTTTTGGAAGGTGACCTGGCCAGCCATTCGTTGGGGCGTTATCTATGGCGTCGTTCTGACGGTTGCGCGATGTCTAGGCGAGTTCGGCGCAGTACTTGTTGTATCGGGCAACATCATTAACAAAACGCAAACGGCAACGACGCTCGTTTATCAAGATGTCGAAAACTTTAACGTAACTGCGGCGAACGGCGTTGCGCTCGTATTGGCGGCCGTATCCGTCGGATTGCTTCTGCTCATGGAATGGGCGAAGAAACGAAAGGAAGTGCATTAGGCCATGCATATTGAGGTTCGGAATTTAAATAAGCAGTTCGGCGATTTTCACGCGGTGCGCGACGTTAGCTTTACGATCGAAAAAGGGCATCTCATCGGCTTGCTCGGACCGAGCGGCGGCGGCAAAACGTCCATTCTTCGGATGCTTGCTGGCCTGGAGACGCCGACCTCTGGCGATATCGAGTTTCTCGGCAAGCGCGTAAACGAACTTCCGCCGCAAGAGCGGGGGATCGGGTTTGTATTCCAGAACTATGCGTTGTTCAAGCATATGACGGTATTCGATAACATTGCTTTCGGTCTGAAAATTAAAAAGCAATCCAAAGAGCAGATTCGCAATCGCGTAATGGAGCTCGTAGAGCTAACGGGGCTCAAAGGCTTTGAGCATCGTTATCCGCATCAGCTGTCGGGCGGTCAACGTCAGCGTGTGGCGTTCGCTCGGGCGCTTGCGCCGGAGCCGCAGCTGCTGCTGCTCGATGAGCCTTTCGCAGCAATCGATGCGAAAATTCGCGGCGAGCTTCGGACATGGCTCAAGGAGCTTATCGAGCGCGTAGGCATTACGTCGATCTTCGTTACGCATGACCAGGAGGAAGCAATCGAGGTTGCGGACGAAATCATGATCATTAATAAAGGGCAGCTCGAGCAAAAAGGGTCGCCGTGGGATATTTATAAAAGCCCGGAAACGCCATTCGTGGCAGGCTTTATCGGAGAGTCGACGATTATCGAGAACATTGGCGAGATTCGCGGCTTCGAGAATGCGAACGGCTGGTCAGGGACGAAAGCGCTGATCCGTCCGGAATATATCGAGATCGGCAAGCCAGGCGAGATTCGCCTTGCATCCGCGGCGATGAACGGCCGCGTGAAGCATTTGCATTTCCGCGGCAGCGAATGGATGGTAGAGATCGAGGTTGGCGCAGCCAAGCTGATCACGTATCGTTCGTTGGAGAAGGATGCGCTGCATCCTGGCGAGGAAGTGAACGTGCTTGTGCATCGTGCGTATATGTTCAACGATTCCGACAGCTGGATCATGGAGAACAAGCTGAAGGAAGATCCAATGCCGATTCATATTTAAACTACTTGAAAACGGTCAGGTGCTAATATCATGCTGAAATGGATAGTAACGCGAGCTACCCGGCATCGGGCGCGCGCGGCGTTCCTGTTGACTGGAGCCTTGCTCCTGATGCTGTCCGCCTGCGGCGATGCTGCCGAGAGCCAGAATGAAACGCAGCCCGTAAAAGCAAACAACGGAGAGGTCACGCTAGTCATTGGCGCCTATTCCGTTGTAAAGGATGCATTCGGGGACTTGCTGCCGGCATTCCAGAAGTATTGGTTGGAGAAGACAGGGCAGAAAGTCGTGTTCCAAGAATCGTACGAGGCGTCAGGCACGCAAGCGCGCGCAATCGTAGGCGGATTCGAAGCAGACGTAGCGGCGTTAGCGATGCAGAGCGATGTCGAGAAAATTCAGAAAGCCGGACTCATTACGTATGATTGGTCAAATACGGAAACGAAGGGCATGATGACGAACTCGCTCGTTGTGCTAGGTACGCGGGACGGCAACCCGAAAGGGATACACGGCTGGGAGGACTTGACCCGTAAAGGCGTGAAGGTGCTCTATCCGAATCCCAAAACATCGGGCGGCGCGCAATGGGATATTAACGCGATCTATGGCGCCGGCTTGAAAAAGTCGGAGCAAGAGACTGGCGCGAAGGACCCTGAATACGCAAAGCAATTTTTGAAGGATATTCATGCGAATATCGAGTCGCTGGACAAAAGCGGCCGTGCCTCGATGGCGGCGTTCGAATATGGCGTCGGCGATGTGATTGTCACCTACGAGAACGAGCTGCGTGCACGAATTAAGCAAGGCGTGCCTTACACGATCGTAGTGCCTGAAAGCACGATTCTGATTGAGAATCCGGTTGCGGTTGTCGATAAGAATGCAGCAAAGCATGGCGTGAAGGAAGTTGCGCAGGCATTCGTCGATTATTTGGTTACGGATGATGCACAGCGTACATTATCGGAATACGGCTTCCGCCCGGTGAATAAGAAGGTCGCGGAAGAGACGAAAGCGGAATTCATTCAACCGGCTCAATTGTTTGATATTCAATACTTGGGCGGATGGAAGCAAGTCCGCGAGACGCTTTACTCTAAGAAGGGCGTCTGGTATCAAGTGCTGGCAGGGATTTAGACGTAATTATTAATAAATGAATGAAAGCTCTAATACAGGCGATTTCGCCGGTATTAGAGCTTTTTTTGTTGGATATCTGCATTAACCTACGCTTGCTGCCAACGCGATTCATAAGATAAACAAAAAGCTTCGGCATACGAAGGAGAATCAGCATATGAGACTGTCCGGAGCAAAGCTGCGCAGAAGCGCAGTGTCCCGGAATCGTACGCCTCGTCTGAGCGGGTCATCGATAGCAAAATCAAAACGTGCGCGAATCAAACGGACATGTCGCCTCGTACCGCCTTGCAAACGCCGCCAGTTGAAGCAGCAGGTGAAGCATCGCGGTCATCGACAGTGCAAGCCGCAGCTCTTTCCAGTTGGAGGAGGGGCTGCTGGAGCGGCAGGATTAGCAGGAGCAGCAGGGGCGGCCGGACGGGATGGAGCTGTCGGATCAGCAGGACTGATGGGTCCGGCAGGAGTCGGCGGTACGTCAGGAACGGTAGGAGCCGCCGGACCAGCTGGGGTACAAGGACCGGCAGGAGCGCCGGGAGCAGCAGGAGCTGCTGGGCCAGCAGGCGTGCAAGGGCCGGCAGGACCGACAGGCCCGTCGGGCACGGGGGGAGACCGCGATTATTCGGAACTGATTGCCTTGCTGACCCAACTTTATCCGGAGAGCTCGTCGCATTGATTGGGGTTAACGTGACCGTAGTGACAACCGCTTACGGCCAGCTCGCCGTTATCGGTACGCTGACGCGCGTTGGAAGCGATTATGCGCTGATTGCGTTTGAGGAGAACCAAGCATTATACGAGCTCCGTATCCCGTTTGTAAACATCGCATATGTACACGCCAATCCATGCGGTTGGATAACATCGTAGGGGGCTAAAGGATGGGTATCGAGTCTAACAATATGGCGGCAGCGGCGAACACGGCGGTCTATAAATTGATGTTAAATCATATTGGCCAGACGACTACAGTCACAACGGCAGCTGATACGGTCATTACGGGGATTTTGGAAGGTGTGCAGCCGTCCTTCGTGACCGTTCGAACAACTGGCGGAGACGCAGCGTTTGTCGTGCTTGGCTATATCGTTTCGGTTACATTTCCCGGCATATAATCGGTTACATGCATTACCATATGCTCTGACGGCGTGGTATAATCGTAGAACAAATGTTCTGGAAGCAGCCGTTGGAGGTTAGAGTACAGTGGAGCAGCGAACGATTCAGCTATCTGTCCGTGAGCTTGTTGAATATGCATATCGAAGCGGCGATTTGACGTTCGGCTTTCGAGCGGCGTCCGCCTTAACGCAAGGTACGAAAATCCATCAAGCCGTACAGGCCGAATATGGCGAGATGGATGAGAAGGAGCTTTACTTAAGCGCGGAGATCCCGTTCGAGAGCTTTCTGTTCCTAATAGACGGGCGCTGCGATGGCTTGCTTCAGACGGATCAGGGCGTCATGATTGACGAAATCAAGTCGACGAGCGGCATGCTGCCGAATTCAGCGGAGGAGTCGCCAGAGGTGCATTGGGCCCAGGCGATATGCTATGGCTACATGTATGCCTTTAAGATGGAGCTGGACAGCATGCTTGTTCGCCTTACCTATGTCAGCGTTGCTACAGGAGAACGTCGTGCTTTTGTTCGCCGGTTAACGGTGGCTGAGCTGGCGGCCGAGATGCACGATGCGGTTAACGCTTATTTCCCATATGCCGAGCTTAGGTATGCTCATGCGCAGCGCAGGGCAGCGAGCGCTCAGGCGCTTTCTTTTCCTTTTGCGGCGTATCGGCCGGGCCAGCGCAAGCTCGCGGGAGCAGTTTATCAAGCGATATCAGATGGATCTAAGCTGTTCGCCAAGGCGCCAACGGGCATTGGCAAGACCGTTTCAACGCTTTTTCCCGCAGTTAAGGCGATGGGCGAAGGGCGTCTGGACCATCTTGTCTATTTGACGGCCAAGACGATTACGCGAACCGCGGCTGAGGATGCTTTTGCGCTCATGGAGAAGGGCGGCTTGCATTTGCACGTCGTTACGCTGACCGCGAAGGACAAAATATGTTTCCAAGAGGAAGTGCGCTGCACGAAGGAGCATTGCCCGTACGCGGACGGGTACTATGACCGCATTAACGGCGCTTTGCTCGATATGCTCCGGTCAGAGACAAGGATGACGCGAGCCGTCATCGAGCAATACGCCTATAAGCATCGCGTTTGCCCGTTTGAAATGTCACTGGATGCGGCATACGCGGCTGACGCAATGATTGGCGATTACAACTACATATTCGATCCGCGGATTAGCTTAAAGAGGCTGTTCGAGGAGCGTAAGCGACATACAGCTGTGCTCGTCGACGAGGCGCATAACCTTGTCGATCGGGGACGCGAAATGTATTCAGCTGAGCTGAATAAAGGCGATTATTTGCAGCTGATGCGTGGCTATAAGATGTTGAATCCTGCATTGTCATCCGCTGCGAAAGCCGTGAATGACTGGCTGCTGGCGCTTCGGAAGAAGGTGGAGCAGCGCACCCCTGCAGCTGGCAATGATGTTGACCGTGTTTCAGCAACAGAGCTAACGCTTTCGTTCGGTGTCCCGGAAGAAGCAGAGGCATCGGAGGGAGTACAGCAGGAAAAATGGGAGCCGTTCGGCAACGGACAGGCTGTCTCCCGAGAACTTCCGGACTCGCTGATCACGCTTTTGGAGCCATTCGTTTTCGAGGCTGAACGAGAGCTGGGGGCATTCGCAACGGGCAGAGGCGAGGATTCCGTTCACAAGCTGTTAACGGATGCCTATTATGGTACGCAGCATGTGCTTCGGATCGCCAAGCTTTATGATGAGCGTTTTATTACCATCGTAGAATGCTTCAAAAGCGAGGTGCGCGTTAAGCAGCTTTGCTTGGACCCGTCGCTGCTGCTTCGGCAGGCAGGCAAAGGATTCCGTGCACATATTTTTTTCTCTGCGACGTTATCGCCGCTGCCTTATTATGTTGAAATGCTGGGCGGGCTGCCCGTGGAGGATTTCACGTTAACGATTCCGAGCCCATTCAAGCGTGACCAGCTGGATGTACAGGTCATGCCGTTGTCTACCCGCTACCGGGACAGGGAGCAGAGCATACAGCCGATTGCGGCAATGCTGCTGGAAATATCGACTGCAGGACAAGGAAACATGCTCGTTTTTCTTCCTTCATATGATTATATGAATAAGGTGTTCGAACGGTTTGAAAGTTTACTGGGCGAGCATTCGGAAGCGGCTTCCCCACGGTTGCGAACGATCGTTCAAACAAGCGCCATGCCGGAAGAGGAGCGGGAGGCGTTTCTTCAAGCTTTTCAAGCAGACCAAGAGGGCTCCCTTATTGGCTTTGCCGTGATGGGCGGGATTTTCTCGGAAGGAATTGATTTGGTAGGGGAGCGATTGACAGGCGTCGTCGTTGTTGGCGTCGGGCTTCCGCAGATTGGCATGGAACGGGACGTAATGCGCGACTATTATGAGCAGTCTGGACGCAATGGCTTCCACTATGCCTATGTTTATCCCGGCATGAATAAGGTGCAGCAGGCCGGAGGACGGCTTATTCGATCGGAAAATGATAAAGGGACGCTAGTGCTCGTCGATGACCGCTACTTGCTCCAGCCTTATCATCGGCTGCTGCCAGAGGAGTGGCAGCATTTCACGGTGAGAAGGGACAGGCTATAACAAAAGCGCCCGCTCGCTTAACAGCAAGTGGACGCTTGATTGAATAAAAGCAGGAAGCTATTCGCTGGCGTTAAGCACGAATTTCTCGATGACGTGACGTACGCCTTCCTCATTGTTGGATAAGGTTACATAGTTGGCGATGTCCTTCAGTGCAGGCTGGGCATTGCCCATCGCTACGCCTAGGCCGGCTACCTCGATCATCTCGCGGTCGTTCCAGGCATCGCCGATCGCGATCGCTTGCTCGACTGAGTGGCCGTTATGCTCGGATAGAAACTGAAGCGCATGCCCTTTAGTCCCTTCCTTATGCGTGAATTCCAAATAATGCGGCTTCGATTTCGTCATATGCACGCGTTCGCCGATGAGCGGCTTCAGCTCTTCCATGACACGATCGAGACGTTCAGGCTCGTCGATGATGAGCATTTTCGTCTGCGGCTTATTGAGCAGCGTATCGAAGTCGGGATCGACCACATACGGGATGTTGGACAGGCGGGAGTAATTTTTCGCTTTCTCGTTATCCTCGCGAACGTAGAGCACGTCATCTACGTAAAGCTGGAGGTGCAGGCCGTGCTCGATGCAATAGGCGTCAAGCTGCTTGGCTTCATCCGTCGGCACGCTGCGCTCGTACAGCACCTTGCCGTCTAATAAGGTTTTGACAAGCGACCCTTGATACGTAATGAGCGGAACGTTCAGGTTGATTTGCTTGGCTATTTGATGAGCGGAAGCATACATGCGGCCTGTAGCGAGCGTAACGAGGACGCCCTTCTCTATAGCGGCTGCCAAAGCTTGCTTCGTGCCCTCGGTCACGATAAGGTCATCGTTAAGCAAAGTGTCGTCGACATCGATCGCAATTAGTTTGTACATAGAGGTTCAGCTTCTTCCTTTCTATCTATCGGCTATTGCAGTTAGGGAGATTGTAGCCTATACAGCGAGATAGGGCAATAGCTCTTCATTTTATTCTGGGACGAATGTCCACTATAATAAGAGGCAGGGAACAAGCTGGCATTATCATCATGCGACAATGGTTGATCGGCTTTAATTCAGAATGAAGGGTTTGTGAGCAGGATGAAGTTGCGTTGGGGCGTTATAGGCTGTGCGGGCATCGCCGTGCATTCCGTTATACCGGCGATTCAGCAATCGGAGCGTGGCGAGGTTGCAGCCATTGCGAGCCGCGGTATCGATAAAGCGAGGGAGACGGCGCAAAAGCTGAACATTGCGAAGGCGTACGGCGCCTATGAAGAGCTGCTGGCAGATCCGGACATCGATGCCGTCTATATTCCGTTGCCGAATCATTTACATAAGGAATGGACAATCAAAGCGGCGGAAGCCGGCAAGCACGTGCTTTGCGAGAAGCCTGCGGCGCTGGATGCTGCAGAGGCGGAGCAAATGATAGCAGCATGCCGCAATGCGGGCGTCCTTTTCGCAGAGGCGTTCATGTACCGGCTGCATCCGCGTGTTGAACGGGTGAAATCGATCATCGCCTCTGGCGAAATCGGAGAGCTGCGCGCAGTGAACGGCTGCTTTACGTTTAATAACGCAGAGGATGCGGGCAATGTGCGTTACCGGCAGGAATGGGGCGGCGGGTCGATTTATGATGTCGGGGTATACCCCCTGAGCGCTGCCCGCTGGATTATCGGGGCGGAGCCGGAAGCTGCGACGGTCCACGCGTTGTTCTCGGAGCAGCATGGGGGCGTTGATATGATGGCTTCAGGCTTGATTGAATTTGCTAACGGCGTAGGCATGACCTTTGATTGCGGCATGTGGGCGGCTTACCGCCAAGGCGTCGAGGTTCTTGGGACAGAAGGCCGAATTGAGCTGAAGGGCGCGTTCACGGATTCAGAGCCTTTCACCGTCTATACGAAGGAAGGGGAGCGCGTTGAGGGCCCATTCTCCGATATTAACAACTATGTGTCGCAGGCTGACCAATTCGCGCGTGCTGTTTTCGGTGAAGCGATCTATCCATTTCCAGCAGAGGATGCGATTGCGAATATGCGGCTAGTGGACGCTTGCTTGCTGTCGGCGCGAACGCGCAGCCGGGTACTCGTGAAGGGGACAAACGAATGAGAATATTTACATCTGAGATAGCCAAACAGCGTTTTGCCGTATTTTGCTTGCTTGGCGCGCTAGCATCCGCTGCCGTCGGGTTCGCAGGCGGACTGATGTGGATGAAGGAGCGTAACCCGATCCTGAAGGAGCCGACATTCCGCAATCTGTCCGCATCATACAACGAAATCATGAGCGACTACTTGAACGGGGCAGAGCCTAAAGCGCTTATCGATGGGGCGGCAGAAGGCATGGTTCAGTCGCTTAACGATAAATATTCGCACTATATGATCGGGGAGTCGGGCGAGGCTTACGTCCAAAATTACGAGAGCGAGGTTGTCGGCATCGGCATTCACCTTCGGGCCGAGAATGAAGCGTTCGTGATCGATTCGGTCATTAAGGATTCCCCGGCCGAGAAGGCAGGCTTGAAGGCAGAGGACATACTTGCTTCCATTGAAGGCAAGACGACCAAGGGAGTCAAAATGGATAAGATCGTCGAGCTGCTTCGCGGCGAGAAAGGCTCCAAGGTAACGGTAGCGGTCCAGCGTGCCGGTCGTGCCGAGCCGATTACAGTAACGATGACGCGTGCAGCGATCCCTGTACTGACGGTCACGTACGAGATGAAGCCTGATGGCATTGGTTCAGTCGTCATTTCAAGGTTTGCGCAGAAAACGGCGGAGCAGTTCGAGGACGCGATCGTTGATTTGACCAAACAAGGGATGAAAGGTCTGCTGATCGACGTTCGGAGCAACCCAGGCGGCTTGCTTGTGCCTACAATCGCCATTGCAGACCGTCTGGTGCCTAATGGCAAGACGATTTTACAAGTCGTCTCGAAGGATGAGAAGGATGTGCACACCTATCGCTCGGATCAGAAGGAGCCATGGAAGCTTCCGATCGTCGTCTTGACGAATCGCCACTCCGCAAGCGCGGCAGAGGTGCTGACGGCGGCGCTGAAGGAGTCGGCGGGCGCTACAGTTGTCGGAGAAACAACGTATGGCAAAGGGGTCGTTCAGCGGTTCAATCAATTTGCGGACCAATCGGTGCTTAGCCTGACGGAAGCGCAGTGGCGAACGCCAAAGGGAAGCTGGATTAATGGCAAGGGAGTCGAGCCGAATGTGAAAGTTGAGCTTCCTGCATACACAGAGCTGGCTGCATTGCCGACCGATTCCGTGCTGAAGAAGGGCGACTACGGCGATGCGGTCAAAACGCTGCAGCAAATGCTGCAAGCGCTTGGCTATTCAATAAAGGGTGCAACGGAAGGCGTATTCGATGGGGTCACTGATGCTGCCGTACGGCAGCTGCAGCAGGTCGAATCGATTCAACCGGCTGATGGACAAGTCCGCGAAAGCACGACCACGCGCATCATGGAGCTGCTGCGGGATAAGCTCGAGAAGGAAGACTATCAAGAGCAAAAAGGCGTGGAGCTGCTTAAGAAGCAGACTAGCGGCTCATAGCAAGCAAGAGCATGAAAAAGCGCCCCCAATTGGAGGCGCTAGAAGGCTGTCGAGAAAATCTCGACAGCTTTTTTTGTCTAAATCCAAGAAGCCGCAGAAAATCTTCGCTATTCAGTCGTCTAGCGCGCCGGAGCGCCGATAGGGAATAAAAACCTTCGCTATCCAGTCTTCTAGCGCGCCGGAGCACTGATAGGGAATAAAAATCTTCGCTATTCAGTCGCCTAGCGCGCCGGAGTGCGAATAGGGAATAACCCCCTGCGCTATTCAGTCGCCTAGCGCGCTGGAGTGCGAATAGGGAATAAAAATCTTCGCTATTCAGTCGCCTAGCGCGCTGGAGTGCGAATAGGGAATAAACCCCTTCGCTATTTGCACTCCATGTAAGCAAAAAGACGCCCCGTAGCGGGCCATAGCGGGGGGCGCCTTTTTACTGCTTAACGTTAGGATGCCTTATTTATCCGGCAGCTGTTTCACGTAACTGTCAGAAAGCTTCAGCAGCTCCATGCCGCGCGCGTATTGCTCTTCGGTCGTGCCGAAGGAGGTAATCGCGTTGTCCTGCAAAGAGTAGTTGGAGCCGTCTGCATAAGCGTTGCCCGTCAGGAAAATATGATTGTCTGTAATGACGGAGCCTGTCGGCAGGAAGTGCCGCATCGGCAGCAGGTTCGATGTCTCGTTCAGAATATCCTGGCCGAAGTGAATCTGGTGTTCCATTGAAACGCCTACTAGGTTGGCAATGGTCGGCATAATATCGATTTCTCCGCCCGTGCGCTCGATAAGAGCTGGCGATTCAACGCCTTTCGCATGAATGACGAGCGGGACGTTGAACATATCCGAATAGCCATATTCGTGTCCAATCATATCCTGCAGCAATTGTTTCTCCTTGCGGTCGAGCGAATAGAGCGACAGTCCCTGATGGTCGCCATAAAATAGCACGATGCTGTTGTCCCAGACGCCGCTTGCTTTCAGCTCTTCAATAAACTGGCCAAGCGCATAGTCGGCGTAATTTTGCGCCTTGATGTAATTGCCGACGAGCGTGTCGTCGAATGCTTTCGGAAGCGCCATTTTCACCTTCGATTCGGGAATGTCGAAGGGATGATGGGAGCTCATGGAGATGACTTGAGCGTAAAATGGCTGATCCGCTTGGTCCATTTTTTCCAATTGCTTCGCTGTTTTCGCATAGAGCACCTCATCCGATGCGCCGAACGCGACATGATCTTCGTCACCGAAGAACGCTTGGTCATAATAATGATCCCAGCCAAGCGATTTATACAGCTCCGTACGGTTCCAGAATTCGACCTTGTTGGTATGGAACGTTGCAGTCGTATAACCGTTAGCGTGCAGAAGCTTCGGCATGCTCGGGAGTGCTTTATCGACGTAATGCTCCGTTGCGGCTTCATGCTTTGGTACGTACAGCGACGTATTCACGACATATTCGGCATCTGACGTTGTGCCTTGTCCGACCATCGTGAAGAAGTTGTTAAAATGAACGTTCTCGGCCGCAAGCTTGTTCATGTTCGGCGTTACTTCTTTGCCGTCGATTTTCAGCCCGATGAGGAAGTCTTGGAATGACTCCATTTGCAGAACGATTATATTCTTGCCCTTGGCAGTGCCATAATAACGCGGCGATTCAGGCGATTGCAGCGCTTTGATCGAGTCGATCGCTTGCTGCGTAATTTCGCTTTTGTCGATAATTTCTTCATCTTCCGTGCTATCAGCGAAAATCGTGTAAACCTCATAGTTCAGGATGCCCATCTCTTCGGCTTGCTTGTTCTCGTTCATGCTGGCGCGGTTAGGCCATATATTGAACAAGCACAGAATAACGGAAATGCCAAAAACAATTGAAATAATAGGTTTGTTGATCGGCTTCATGATGGCAGCCTGTCGTATCGACTTGGCGCGTGGGCGCCATACTAATACGGCAATCACGATAATATCCAAGAAAATAAGCAAGTAATATGGGTCCAGCAGTGAGTACGTACTGTTTCCCACTTTTGTCACTTTATCGGCTTGGCTGATGGCGTGATACGTCACGATAATGCCGTAATATTTGTAATACATAAGGACGGTAAAATAAAGCAGCGAAAATAATAAATTCGCAATCATGTAATATAAAATTTTTCGTTTGGTTGCGAGCCATTCGATCAGGCAGAAAATCGCCCAGAAGAAGGGGATTTCCGTTACGAGCGTCATAGCGGAAGGGCCTTCGTCGAATACGACAAACCAGGCTAAAGCGCCTTTAATCAATAAGAGGACAGTGAAGTATAAGAATCGTCGGTTGAGTAATCTTGCGATTAGTGGCAAACCTTTCGCACTCCTTTTCAGTTGCTGTTAATTACGACTTGTATGCTCGGAGGATAAGGCTCTTGGTGCTGCGACATGCGCTAGCTCATACAGTCGAATACGGGGCGGCTTCGTCCAATCCCCACGGAAAGAGGCCGTTATTCGGCGAAACATCCCATGAGCAAATACCCCAATTACCTTCCTTTGACGCAGGCTTGCCCGAAATTGCTGGCGGCTCTCAAATTGGCCCATTAGAACGGCCATTCGGCCATCGTGGCTAAGCAATAAACTTGTTGAAACGTAGCCAGGCTGCTGACGCACATGGGCAATTGCGCGATCAAAAGAGGCAAGCAGCTCATTCTGTTTGCCTGGCGTAAGCTTGAACATGACAACGTAGTGAAACAGGCTGGAGCCTTGCTCAATCACAGAACGGTTGCTGCCGGATCTATGGTCAATTCGCTCGATGTGATAGCGGTTAGGCATCGCGTTGGCTCCGAGGCCGGATTCATCGCTTATCGCTTGCGGGCTTAATCGAATAAGGGAGAGGACATCCTTGCCGTTCAATCCTCGCAAAATGGCGCCGCTATGCGCAAAGCCTTCTTCATATACGCGGTTCAGCGAATCGATTGCATGCTGCAGCTGTTCTTTCTGCTCGTGCCGCCATACGACAGGGAAGGGCTGAAGCCTGATCCGTTGATCAGCGGCTTCGTCTAGGTGCATAGCTGGTTGCGTCAGTCCAGCCATATCTGCCCAAGGGACTACTTGTTCAGCACTCATAGGTGTGTGCTCCTCGTCTTAACAATCTACATAATTGTATTCTACAACCACTTGTCTTATTGTCAACCAATTAAAAATGGACATCTCGCGAACGAGATGCCATTGTTTGGGAGCATAGTTATTCGTTTGTTGGATTGGAAGCGGGAGCGCCAGACGCGTCGGTCGGTGCATTTGGATCTGCCGTCGTTGCAGGATTTTCGGTTGGCGTTTTAGGATCTGCCGTCGTTGCAGGATTCTCGCTTGGCGCATTTGGATCAACCGTTGTTTCCGGTGTCTCGCCGGCAGGTTCTGGATTAGTCGGTTGTTCAGGCTTCGTCTCAGGCTCAGGCGTGGTCGGCTTCGCCGGAACGGCATGCACAGAGCTTGCTTTGACCCAGTAGGAGCCTGAAGGCGTTTTGACGAGGAGCCATGTTTTCCACTTCTCAATGACAGGCAAAGCGATGCCGGCTGCGAGCGTCTTCTGGATCGGCTTAGCGTCAAGCGGCGATTGGAAGAGCGGGATTGCCTGATCTGCAATGACTGTCGGCTCGGTTATCGGATCGAAAGGGCCTGTTAGCGTATATTTGGCGTTAATCCAACGCGAACCGCCGGGAACTTTGATTTCGACCCAATCGCCTTTCGTGCGAAGCTGCGTATACTTTCCAGTGAAAATGGAGCCGAGCGGCTTCGCCCGAAGCTCAGGCGATGCGTATGAGGCCTCCGTCCGCGTTAAACGGATCGCTCCTGCTGCTTGTGCTGCCTTTTGACCGCCCATCCATAAGGAATAGGCGCGTTCTGCAAACATCCAGCCGGTGTCGCGATTTTGCCCCCAGATGCGATTCCATTCGGATAATGGCACGTGGCTGTTGCCGTTCGCTCGCCCTAGCTCAGGAGTAAGCGCTGGCTTGTGGAATTGGGTAATAAACCAATCGGTAAAGCCTCCGCCTGATGGATTAGCTGTAGGAGCGACGAGTCGGTAGCCCGTCATGGCAGCATAGGATGTCGCAATCGCACGATCGCGGTTCAGATTGGAAGCGAGCGTATGGAAATTCCAATAGACGATCTCGCCAGCCGTATGATAGGAAATTGCCAGCTCTGGATTAATCATTTTGGTCAGATTAGCCATTGCTTGCGATTCCTTCGCCTGTAAAGGGGCAGTCCCTTTGAAGTTCATATAATGAGGCGCGGAAGCCGGATTAGAAATGTGGGACCAATCGGCCGGATATTGGCGATTCAGATCGACGCCTTTGCCGTTGGCTTTCCATCGGCTGAAATTCGTGCTGCCATCGTTCATGCGAGTGAGTGCAGGGCGGTCAGCTGCTGGGAAAGCGCTTAAGCCTTGCTGCTGGAGCGTGACGCCGTCGGGATTGACCATCGGCACGATGCGGAACGTGACGTGATCAAGCAAATCGCGTACACGCAGTCCATTCCAGGAGGCATTCTCCTCGTAGGCTTTGGCATAATATTCTGTCATGGCCATCAGCCAGATCGTGGTCATCCATTCACGCGCGTGATGAGAGCCATTTAATAGGATGATTGCTGGACCTTTACCAAGCTCGAAGCTATACAGCTCTCGGCCGTATTCGCTTGTGCCGATGCTGGATCGTTTGATGAGCTCGGGATATCGGGCTGCAAGCTTGGTTAAATCGCTGGATAGAACGGAATAGCTGTACACTTGATTGGGACGAACGACGGAGGATGGCGCATTCGTCGTCGCAGCCGCTGCATAACTGTGCCCGGTAGCAGGCGTTAGATTCCATTGGGGAGCGATTCCGCCTGACCATAGGGATAGGCTGAGTGCGGCAATCGCGGTAGCTTTAACTAATTTACGGCGTGTTTGGGCATGTTGCTTCATTTGAGGTTGAAACTCCTTTCTCTCGTTGGCAATGACATAATTCGACAAATTGCCGCCTAATTCCTTCCGGAAAGACAAGAGAAGAAGTTTGACAATCCAATGAACATAATTGAAATGGACGCACCTGGCATAATTGGTATTGACAACGATAATGATAATTCTTATCATTGGTAATAGAGAATTGTTCTCAACGGAAACATCAAATCCAATGCGAGCGTGCGGGGTGAAGGCGTTGAAAATTAAGTATTGCACGAAGAATTTGAAAAACTACGATGCAAAGCCGGTTTATAAAGCGGTAAAGAGCGAGTTTCCTGATTTGAAGCATAAGAAGGAAGAGTGTCTTGGCCGCTGCAGAGTTTGCAAGCATGAATGCTTTGCGCTCGTCGGCAAGTCAACAATCGTAACTGCCCCCACGCCTAAGAAGCTGCGGAAGAAAATCCAAGCTGCTATTGGTTGATAACGGTTATCTTCATTTATGAATTTTTGTCAGCGGGACCTTTTTTTCATTGTCGATTGCAGGCGGGGTATACTATACTTAGTTCAAGCAAACGACAAGAAATGATTGGAAGGAGCGATCCCGCAATGAACGATACATTGGTTGAAGCGTTGAACGAACAGATGAACTTCGAATTTTACTCCGCTCACGTCTATCTCGCCATGGCAGCATACTGCTCGGCAGAGAGCCTTGATGGATTCGCTAACTTTTTCATCGTGCAAGCAGAGGAAGAACGTTTCCACGCGATGAAAATCTATAAGTTCCTCAACGACCGCGGCAGACGCGCGACGCTCGCTGGCATGGATACGCCGAAGAACGAATATGCATCGATGCTTGAAGTATTCGAAGCGGGCTACCATCACGAGCAGGTTAACACGAAGCGGTTTTATCACCTGTCGGACCTCGCATGGAACGACCGGGAGCATGCAACGATCGGCTTCCTGAAATGGTTCATCGACGAGCAAGTGGAAGAGGAAGCGTTGTTCGATGGCATCATCCAGAAGCTGAAGCGCATCGATAAGGATAGCAATGCCTTCTATATGATGGACGCTGACTTCGCAGCGCGTTCGTTTACACCGCCAGCAGGCGAGTAATTAAATAGGCAGCTGCAAAAAAAGAACCGAGGAGCGCGAGCTCTTCGGTTCTTTCTTTTTGATTCTGTCGTTTAAATTAAGAAGAAATGCGGTGGGTCGCGACGATCCGAGATTTTAACCCTTGCAGTTGGCGCTTGGACAACGGGAGATTTTTGTACTCGGTAGCATCGCGGCCAAGGCAAACGCTATCTTCGTTCATCGAAATTACTTTTTGCAGATTGACATAGCAATTGGATGCTACTGCAGCGAAGGTTCCTTCCTGCGTCAATTTGGCTAGCTGCTCACGGGTCATCGGTTTTTTTAAGTTATAGTTGACTCCATGAAAGCTGACAAGCCCTTGCCGATTTACTTTGAAGAATAGAATGTCTTTTTCGACCTCAAAGTCATACAAGTTGTGAACCTGTTCGGATGCTATACGCATTCTTCCTCAAGCCCCCTCGTTGGAAGATATTATTGTTAGCGCTTACATTATAACATGCCTACTTCGACATGGGAATAGGAAGTTTGGGCTAGCCTCACAAAAAAAACAGGTGTGAAGCAAATGCTTACACACCCATTTTTCTGCGATGATTATTCGGTTTTTTCTTGTTTTGCGTTTTCATTTCAGCGACGCCGTTTTGTTGATGCTGCTGCTGTCCGAAGCCTTTGCCTTGCTTCTTCTGCGCGAGAAGGGCTTTGGCTGCTTCTGCTTGGGAAAGCTTCTTAGGCTGCTGCTCTTCAGCTGCGGGTGTCACCGCTTCGTTTTGTTCGCTCATGTGCAATAACTCCTTTGGACATAACGGTTAATGTGAACGATAGCATGTCTTGGCAGCAAGGTCAAGTGGGCGAAGTGAGGTGTGTTAGATGGATTGAATAATTATTCATTTATATGTATATTTATTATAAAAAGACGAGGGAGAGGCGATCGGTACGTGCAAGCGAAAGTGGAGGAGTTTATGATGAATGCATGGCCCGCGCTGCGGACTGTCATGGTTGACGGGTGGGTGGCGCGGTTTTATGATGGCTTTACGAAGCGCGCGAATGCGGTGTATCCGTTATACAGCATTGGCAGCGAAACGGATTGGCAGGAGCGGATTGCCGTGTGCGAGCGATTGTATGCTGAGCAGGGGCAGCCTGCGATCTTCAAGATGACGGATGCGTCTGAGTGGCTACCGTTAGACGAGCAGCTTGCTCGCAATGGCTACAGCAAGGAGGGGCGAAGCACGATCCTTACGCGTGACTTGGCTGATGCGCCGGAGCCGAGCTTGTATACGGTTGAAATGAGCGTAAAGCCGTCGGATCGCTGGATCGCGCAATACTTGGAGATGTCGGGGGCGAGCGAGCCGGCTTCCGGAGCGATAATGAGACAAATATTGAACGGAATTATGCTGCCCGCCTGCTTTTTTACGCTGTATGATGAGAACTGCAACGTTGCATGCGGATCAGCTGTGCTGGAGCGGGGATATGCAGGCTTGTATGACATTGCGGTTTCGCCATCGTGCCGCAATCAGGGCTATGGGGAGCAGCTGGTGCTGAATATTTTGAAATGGGCGAAGCTTAGCGGCGCTCAGCATGCTTATTTGGCTGTTGTGAGCGACAACGCGCCAGCGGTTCGGCTATATGAGAAAACGGGCTTTCAGCTCGCTTATCGCTACTGGTATCGGACGCAGGGAACCTCGTAGCAGCGGATTGCAACCCCTACAGCAGCATTTGGAAAAAATAAAGTCCAGTTAACAAAAGACGGCTTGCCGGCGCATGACTCATGCGGATGGCAGGCCGTCTTTTTTGGTGAGCATGCGTGTTACAGCGCTGAGCAAGGAACGCCATCAATGTAATAGCTGTCCTCGCGGTACGTTCGGAAGGCAACCTCGATGTCCGTTAGGCCCAGGCTGGATAGCTGCTGCGTGACAGCTGCCGCTACTTGACCGCGCACCTCATCGCCGCGTTCAAACCACGCCACCTCGACGAAGGGGAACGACTGGTCGCCTGCTCCGCCATAGACAGCGGTCGTATGGAGGCAATCCATCGTGAAGTTGTCTGTTCCGCATTCGCAGATGTCGGCTAGCTGCTCAGCTAGCTGCTGTGCAAGGGGGCGAAGCTGCTGGGCAGCAATTCCTCGGAATAACAAGTGGGGCATACTTTTGTACAGACTCCTTTGTGCGTGCATCGATGAAGATGCGGATTGATGCTTGTATTGTAGCATGATAGGGCGCCGACCGCGCTAATTAGCCCCTTTGTCTGCGAAATTTTCTTTCAATTCGCGTCAGCGTCAGCAGCGGCCAGATCCAATTGTTGCTTTCGTAATGGACATATACCGTGCCTGCGAGCCCGGCGCCCGTCGGGTAGCGGGTTAGCTGCTGAGCAGGCGTTTCGAGCATATGCAGAAGCGCGTTCACGCCTCGCTCCAGCTCTGGCGTCAGAGCTGGCAGCGAGGCAGCTAGCGCGTCAAGCGCCCAAGCGGTTTGGGAAGGGGTGCTGAAGTTCAGCGGCACGTAATGACGGCGCTGGTCGCTATAGCAGGATTCGCCCCATCCGCCGTCTGGCCGCTGGATCGAGAGCAGCCATTTGACCGCTCGCGCAATAGCCGGATGATCAGGCGTGAGGCCGATAGCAGTCAGCCCGAGCACAGCGGCTCCCGTTCCGTGCGTGTAGGTAATTCCCCAACGGCCGTACCAGCTGCCGTCCTTTTGCTGCTGCGAGAGCATCCATCGCGCAGAGCTCGACAGCCACCTCTGCTGGGTAGACATGCCGAGCGTTTCACCGAGCATTTGCAGCGTACGGCCGGTCAGGTCGGGAGTCGATAAATCCGTTAAGATCTCTGAGGCTCCATTGAAGCCGAATAGTCCTGCCGGAAGCGGTTTGCCGTTGCGCTCGAAAGCGGGCCAGCCACCATCGTCGTTGCGCATCGAGAGCAGCCAGTTCAGCCCGCGCTCCCATGGCTCGGCAGCAGCGGCATGCCCCTGTGTCGGGGAGCCGTGAGAGCGCTGGATAACGCGCAGGGCGGCAGTCGTGCAATCACAGTCAGGGTATCTCGTATTCACATACGAGAATCCCCAGCCTCCCGGCGAAGTTCCGGGATTGCGAATGCGCCAATCGCCGTATCTCGTCTGCTGGCGCTCCTGGATGAATCGCGCTGCACGCCGCAGGGCGGAATGCGAGGGCGAAATGCCGGCTTCCCGCAGCGCAAATGCGAGCATGGCGGTATCCCATACGGTAGGCGTGGCGATTTGTACCATCGGCGGGTTGCCGCATAACAGCGTTCGTATGCCGTTTATCGCGCTAATGAGGATTGGATCGGTAGGCAGCCGCCCGACAGCGTTGAGGGCGAACAGCATGAGTACAGTAGCCGTTGAGTAAGTGAGGAGTGTGCCATCGGGCTCGATTCGTTCGAGTAGGAAGGTAACTGCAGGCTCGTATAAGGAGTCATTGCCGCCGGTCAGCAGCCCGGAGAAGGCGCCGATCAAGTTATTAAGCGCAGCAATGACAGGGGAGTCGTTGTCAAAACGAGGCGGGGCGCCGAGGAACAGGTCAGACAGGTCCGGCGTATAGGCCGTTCGCAGCGCATAACGTTTATTCGCCATGATAAGTATCGGAATCAAATGAACCCTCGCATGTCCGGACAGCTCGAACAATCTCGGGAGCGGCCCGCTTTTGTTAAAGAATGCGCTTAGCGGGATTTGAAGCGAACGAGGCCATAGGGCTATGCCAGCTGCGCAGAGCAGCGCTTGGGTTAGAAAGGAGCGCACTTTGGCAAGTCCGCCTTGCTCCCGAATGAAGCGCTTCGCGCTGACAATGATCGGATCGCGATCGGTATACACGCCGGAGAGCAGCAGCGCGAGGACCGCTTCAGCTGTTGCGTCCAAGCTCCCTTCGCGCTCATCGGGAAATAGCCGCCATACGCCATCTGGCGAACGGCGCGAGACGATTCTTGCCGCAAGAGAGCGTACGAGAGGATCGTCTCGGACATCGAGCAGCCGTAGCGCGGTCAAATAATAGCAGTCGCTCATCGTGCCGCAGTCGATGCACATCCGCCAAGCGCCGTCCGGCGACTGGTCAGCCAGCAGCTGGTTTGCCATCGTGTCTATGCGATGCCGTAATGTCGTCCAATCGATCACGCAGCTCCGCCTCCATCCGTTACAAGCATATCCTTATCTATATGCGGGGGAGGAGGCGGTTACGTCGATTTACGGTGAGTTCTGCTGCTTTTCGATCGATTAAAGGCGAGTTTCCGAGATGGCTTCGCGGACTTTCTCCATCGATTGCTTCGCATCTACGCGATCGCTCATCATAACGTTGACGTAAAGCGCGTCGATCAAGCTTAGCTGGCCGATCCGCGACGCGAGCGCTTCCGACCGATATTCGGTTTCCTCGGAGCTCGTATAGAGCGCGACATCAACCTTTTGGCTGATCGGCGACTTGGGAAACCCGGTAATGCCGATCGTCATGGCACCGTTTTCAATCGCGGTTTCGAGAATGCGTATCGTATCTTTGTTCGTGCCGGAGTGCGAGATGACGACTGCGACATCGTCCTTCGTCAGCTGCGCGGCAGACATGAGCTGAAAGTGCGAATCTAGGAAGGCGAACGACTGCTTGCCCGACCGGATAAATTTGTGGAAAGCGTCCATCGCGATAACGGCTGAACCGCCTGTACCGTAAAAATGAACGCGCTGCGCCCGAACGAGCCGCTCTACCGCACGCTTGATGGCGTTGCCGTCCAAAATCTGATACGTATTTTCGAGCGTTTGGATATTCGATTTGAACACCTTCTCGGCGACGGTTTTTTCGTTATCCTGCTCGCTGATTTGCTCGTAAATTTGTTGGACGGGGCTTCGCACCTCGGTTGCGAGCGCGATTTTCATCGCTTGATAGCCTTTGTAGCCGATCCGTTTGCTGAAGCGGAATACGGTCGCTTCCGCGACATTCAGATCCTCGGCGACTTCATTTATTGTGCTATGAATAAATTTTTCAGGGTTGTTGAGCATGTAGTCGGCGATTTTTTTTTCTTTCTCGCTGAATCTTGCATAGGAGGAGCGAATTTTGCCGAGTATGTTTTGCACCATGGCGGAACGGTCCCTTCTATTAGGAGGCTTTGCGTTAGTATACCATATTTAGAGGGAGTGAAACTTATTTTGATTTTCCGGTTTACGTTATGAAATATTTTTCGTATACTGATGATAGGAAGAAATTTTTTTTCAAGGGAGTTTACATCATTATGAAAATCGGTATCGTTGGACAAGGAAAAATGGGTTACAACCTGTCGCTTAACGCGATGGATCACGGACATCAAGTTGTCGCTTTCGACGTTGACGCAGCGGCGATCAAACGGATCGAGGAAGCAGGCGCAACTGGCGCAGATTCGCTCGAAAAGCTCGTATCGCTCATGGAAGCACCGCGCGTTATCTGGATGATGGTTCCAGCAGGCGAATTGACGGAGAACGTTATCGAGACGCTTCGTCCGCTCCTCTCGGCTGGCGACACGCTTATCGACGGCGGCAACTCTAACTATAAAGACAGCGTTCGCCGCAGCGAATCGCTGTTGCCGCAAGGCATTCACTACCTCGACGTAGGCACGAGCGGCGGCATGGAAGGCGCTCGCAACGGCGCATGCGCAATGATCGGCGGCGACGCGGCAGCTTTCAAGGCTGTTGAGCCATTGTTCGCAGACATCTGCGTAGAAAACGGCTACCTGTATGCAGGCGCAAGCGGCAGCGGCCACTTCCTCAAAATGGTTCACAACGGCATCGAGTACGGCATGATGCAGTCGATCGCAGAAGGCTTTGAAGTACTCGAGCGCAGCGGCTTCGACTTCAACTTCGAGCAAGTTGCGAAAGTATGGAACAACGGTTCCGTTATCCGCTCGTGGCTGATGGAGCTGACGGAAAACGCGTTCTCCAAAGATGCGAAGCTTGACGGCCTCAAAGGCGTTATGCAATCGTCCGGCGAAGGCAAGTGGACGCTCGAAACGGCGCTCGACCTGCAAACGGCAACGCCGGTTATCGCAATGTCGCTCATGATGCGTTACCGCTCGCTGCAAGACGACACGTTCTCGGGCAAAGTAGTAGCAGCGCTTCGCAACGAATTCGGCGGCCACGCAGTCGTTAACTCTTAATTAAAGCAACAAGAGCCTCGGCTCCTCCGGCAATACCGGTGGGGTCGGGGCTTTTTTGTGCTATCATGCCGCAGTGTTCGGAAGGGTGCGCAGTGCTCAAAAGGATGCGCAGTGGCTAACGGACTCTACGGCCGTTATTTGGAGAAAAATCGCGATTTTCCAGTTGTAACGGACACGGTGGACCTTATTTCGTGTATTTGCTGCGTTATCGGGGCATTTGCAGCTATATAAGTGCACCTGCGTCCGTTAGAAATTCTAAAAGCTGTATTTTGATCAAATAGCGGCTCCTGTGTCCGTTAGCGGTTGCAATGTGTAGGCGTAGGGGAGTTGGACCGGATGAACTCAGGCGCAGATAAGGAAGATGGAGTTTGACTGACGCAACTGCAGGTGTAGACAATGATATAGGAGTAGCGGCATAAGCATGCACTCAAACATCCATCCCATGTCCATCGGCCCTAGCGAGTCACACTGCAACAGCTAACGCATCAACAAACTTCTTAAAACCAACTTGACAGGTGTGAATTAACGGATTAATATAAGGACATCAAATTGATTCAACGCTTATTCAATTGCTGCTCATTATTTTAAAGCTAAAATAATGAATGCTGAACGAAATGAACAATAGATGCCGATTGGACGTACCAAAGGCTCGCATACGCTTCTATTTTGATGGCGCTCACGCCGTTATCGAATTGAAGCAGATGTCGAGCCTTTTTTTGTTGCCTGACGGTAGAGGAAGGGGTGCATCGCATAGATACGAGAGAGACGGACGCGCTCGGGGAACTGGATTGGCTGTTTCGCAAAATGGTCCGGAAATTCGTCAAGGAGCGCGACAAAATTACCATCGAAGGCATTACGCTGCCAGGACTGATGATTCTGAACAAAATCGTCCGCGACGGTGAACAGCGGTTAAGCGATTTGGCAGAGGAGCTTGACTTCACCTCCGGGGCGATAACCGCCCTGTGCGACAAGCTGGAAGAGCGAGGCTTCGCTGTTCGCAATCGGAAGCCAGAGGATCGGCGTACGATTTTGCTAGACATTACGGCACGAGGGCAGTCGCTTCTCGATCGCCACCAAAACATTGGGCCAAGCAGCATGGACGTGCTGTTCGGCGGCTTCTCGACGGAGGAGCTGGAAGCCCAGAAGCGGACTTACAGGCGAATGATCGACAATCTAGAGCGATTATCTGAGACGATTCTTGCGCTGGCTGAGGACAACGCAGAGCGTAAGGAAGAGGCCGAGCGGCAACAGCCGCAAGCGAAGGAAACCGAGAAGCGGCCGAGGCAGCCACAGCAGGAGAAGCGGAATTTTATCGGTTATTAAAGCGACAGCTGTCACCAATAAAAATGAGATAAGGGAGATATGAACTATGGGACATCCATCGATTTATCCGACAGGCACGACGGTATTTCATCCAGAGAAGGCATGGGGCGGCTATACAATCTTTCAAGCGGCCGATCAAGGCGCGCTGCTGATCGATATGAGCGGCAAAGAGGTTCATTTATGGAAAGGGCTGCGGGGGTTCCCGAACAAAATTTTGCCGGGCGGCTACGTCATCGGCAGCACGAAGGAGCGCGACCCGCGATTCGGCTTCCAGGATGAAGCGAATTTGGTGCAGGTGGATTGGGATGGCAACATCGTCTGGAAATTTGACCGTTATGAGTATATCGAGGACCCGGAGAACGAGCCGCAATGGATGGCGCGCGCGCATCATGACTACCAGCGTGCCGGCAATCCGGTAGGCTACTATGCCCCAGGTCAGGAGCCGCGCACGAATGGCGGCAATACGCTTATTTTGGCCCATAAGAACGTGCATAAGCCTGAGATTTCCGACAAACTGCTGCTCGACGATACGATTATCGAGGTCGATTGGGAAGGCAATATCGTGTGGGAGTGGGCGGTCAGCGATCATTTTCACGAGCTGGGCTTTGATGAGGCGGCTAAGAACGTACTGTTCCGCGATCCGAACGGCCGCTCATTCGGCAACGATACAGGCGGCGATTGGATGCATATCAACTCGATGTCCGCGGTTGGCCCGAACAAATTTTACGATGCAGGCGACGAGCGTTTCCATCCGGAGAACATTATCTGGGATGCGCGCGAATCGAACATTATTGCCATCATCGACAAGAAGTCAGGCAGCATCGTATGGAAGCTCGGACCGGACTACTCTTTGCCTGAAGTGAAGCATCTCGGTTGGATTATCGGCCAGCATCACGCGCACATCATTCCTAAAGGGCTGCCGGGCGAAGGCAATTTGCTCGTATTCGATAACGGCGGATGGGCAGGCTACGGCGCGCCAAACCCGGCGTCGACGTACGGACAGAAAAATGCAGTGCGCGACCACTCCCGCATTCTCGAAATTAATCCGGTGACGCTGGAGATCGAATGGCAGTACACGCCGACGGAAGCGGGCTTCCAGGCGCCGCTTGATTCTTACCGGTTTTACAGTCCGTATATCAGCTCCGCGCAGCGTCTGCCTAACGGCAATACGCTCATAACGGAAGGGGCGGACGGCCGCCTGTTCGAGGTCACGCGCGAGCATGAGCTGGTGTGGGAGTATATATCGCCGTACAAAAATAAACGTAACGCCAACATGGTATACCGTTCGTATCGCGTGCCGTACGAGTGGGTGCCGCAGCTAGAGAAGCCGGTCGAGACGGCGATTGAGCCGCTGGATATTGCCTCATTCCGCGTGCCGGGCGCTGCAAGCGCAGGCTCCGAATCGGTCGTTGCAATCGCGGGCGCATTTTCGTACGAGGACGGCGCATTGTGCGTCGCGCGTACCGACGAGAAGCTGGACTGACTTGCGCAGGCGCGAACGCGCGAATAGGGCATAGGAATCTGCCCTATCCGGCGCCCAATAGGGCATAGGAATCTGCCCTATTGGGCGCCACAGCGCCCGCGAGAGCGAATAGGGCATAGGAATCTGCCCTATTGGGCGCCACAGCGCCCGCGAGAGCGAATAGGGCATAGGAATCAGCCCTATTGGGCGCCACAGCGCCCGCGGGAGCGAATAGGGCATAGGAATCTGCCCTATTGGGCGCCACAGCGCCCGCGAGAGCGAATAGGGCATAGGAATCTGCCCTATTGGGCGCTACAGCGCCCGCGAGAGCGAATAGGGCATAGGAATCTGCCCTATCCGGCGCCACAGCGCCCGCGAGAGCGAATAGGGCATAGGAATCTGCCCTATTGGGCGCCATAGCACCCGCGGGAGCGAATAGGGCATAAGAATCTGCCCTATTGGGCGCCACAGCGCCCGCGAGAGCGAATAGGGCATAGGAATCTGCCCTATTGGGCGCTACAGCGCCCGCGGGAGCGAATAGGGCATAGGAATCTGCCCTATTGGGCGCCACAGCGCCCAACCAAAAAGGCAGTGCAGGAGAAACGCCCTGCACTGCCTTTTCCACATTAGAATGCCCAGTTCCCCTTGCGGAACACAGGCTCGGACGTGCCGTCGGCGAGAATGCCGTCGATGTCCATTTCGGCGGACCCGATCATGAAGTCGACATGCGTGATGCTCGCGTTGACGCCAGCTGCGACGAGCTCATCTGGCGACATTTGCTTGCCGCCCTCAACGTTGAACGCATAGCCGCTGCCAATGGCCAGATGGTTCGACGCGTTCTCATCGAACAATGTGTTGTAGAACAAAATGTTCGATTGCGAAATCGCGGACTCATGCGGCACGAGTGCGACTTCACCGAGATAATGCGAGCCTTCGTCCGTCTCAACGAGCTGTTGCAAAATATCTTGGCCCTGCTGCGCCTCGGCCGTCACGATCCGGCCGTTCTCGAACGTAATCTTGAAGTTGTCGATAATGTTGCCGCCGTAGCTGAGCGGCTTCGTGCTGGACACGTAGCCATTGACGCCGTTGCGGTAAGGCACGGTAAACACTTCTTCCGTCGGCATGTTTGCCATAAACGGGATATCGTTCTTCGTTTCGCTGGCAGCGCCGACCCACAGATGCTTCTCCGGCAGCTCAATCGTCAGGTCCGTGCCTGGCGCGCGGTAGTGCAGCTTAGCATAACGTTTGGCATTAAGGACATGAACCTTGGCATGCAGGTTTTCATTATGGGCAGCCCAAGCTTCAACTGGATTCGGCGTATTCAGGCGCACCGAGTCAAAAATCGCTTTCCACAGCTGGTCGACCGCTTGCGCGGGCTCGACATTCGGAAACACCTTGGTTGCCCAAGCTTCCGAAGCGGCGGCGACGACGGTCCATGCGACCTGATCGGATTGAATCGCGCGGCGGTAGTTTTTCAAGCCTGCGCCAGATGCTTTTTGGAAGCTGCCGATGCGGTTCGGGTCGATGCCTTTGAGCAGATCCGGGCTGGATGATATGACAGCGACGAATGCGGCGCCACGATTGATGAATGCGTCGCGCTTTTGGGTTTCCCATTCCGGATATTCCGAGAAAATGCGGTCTGCGCCTTTCTCGTATTTTAACCGGGAGGTCACTTCATCCGTCCATTCCATGTGAACGTTGGCTGCACCAGCCTGATAAGCCTGCGCGGCGATGAGTCGGCCAAGCTCGGCTTGGTCGATGGAGCAGGTGACGAACAGCTCCTGTCCTTCCTGAATATTGACGCCGACCTTCACGATCAGTTCTGCATACTGCTCAAGCTGTTGTTTGGTTACGGGCATGCTTGGTTCCTCCCTGCATATGTAGGTAATGTTCTCCTCCTATTGTATCGCGAACGCGAGCAATAATCGAATTGCTCAAGCCCTATGCCAAGAAGTGGAAGAATGCTGTCGATTGGGCGCAGGTTCGCCGATAGAAGCCATAAGGGAGGGATGAACATGGATATTGCAGCGCTTTCGACGGCGATGAGCCGCTCGGCTTTATCGCAATCCGTCGGCATTTCATTGCTTGGGAAGGCGATGTCGCAGGCGGAGACGCAAGCACAAGGCATCGTGCAAATGATGCAGCAGCAATCGGTTCAGCCGCATCTTGGCGGGCAATTGGATATTCGCATCTTATAAAGCAGCAGGCGGCATCGGCGTATCGATGCCGTCTTTTTAATAGGCCATGCGCGGTCTCGTTCAAGTTGTATCCCCCTGCTGAATCGTGTAAACTCGGCAATAGTCGTTCATCAACAAAAAACGGGAGATGGGGAGATTGAACAGCAGCGAAGCTAACGGTACAACAGGGGAAACGAAGCCGCAGCAGGAGGGCCGTATTCTAATCGTCACGGCTGTAGAAGCGGAGCGGGAGGCGGTGCTTCGAGGCTTGGGCCATTCCACGCGGTTTGAAGTAATGGCGGCGGGCGTTGGTCCCGCGATAGCTGCGGCGAATACGGCGACGAAGCTGGCTTTGTCCAGCGTTCCTTATCGTCTTGTCATTAGCGCTGGCATCGGCGGGGGCTTCCCGGGACAAGCAGAACTTGGCGATATTGTCGTCTCAACGCGAATCATCGCGGCTGATCTGGGCGCCCAGACGCAGGAGGAGGGCGGATTCCTCAGCGTCGACGAGCTTGGATTTGGTTCATCGCAAGTCGCAGTCGAACCGGCTGTCGTTTCGCGCGTGAAGGAGGCCTTGCTCGCAGCGGGCATGCAGGCTGTAGGCGGGGCGGCGCTTACGGTATCGACCGCAACAGGCACGGCTGAGCGTGCGGCGCAGCTGATCAAGCATAATCCGGACGCTGCGTCCGAAGGGATGGAAGGCCACGGCGCAGCCGTCGCAGCACAGCTGGCGGGCATTCCGGCCATGGAGCTGCGCGCCATTTCGAATGCGGTAGGTCCGCGGGACCGAGCCGCGTGGCGAATTGGGGACGCGCTGCAGTCGCTGACAAGAGCATTTGAAATTTTAACGGAGGTGCTATGACATCATGGCTCTAAATATTGCGTATTCCCCTTGTCCAAACGATACTTTCGTGTTCCATGCCTGGGCGCATGGGCTTATTCCGGGCGCGCCGGAGCTGAACGTGACGTATGCCGATATTGATATTACGAACAAATGGGCAGCGAAGGGCGAGGGACCCGAGGTGCTCAAAATCTCATACGCAGCGTTGCCCTATGTGCTCGATGAATACGCGCTGCTGCCTTGCGGAGGCGCGCTTGGACGCGGCTGCGGGCCGCTCGTCCTGACGAAGGGCGGGAAAGAAGGCGAGCCTCCAATGGAGCCGGCTGCTCTCGCAGGCAAGCGGGTGGCTGTGCCAAGCGATCGGTCGACCGCTTACTTGCTGTTCAGGCTGTGGGCAGCGGATCATGTTCCAGGCGGAAAGCTGGACATCGTCGTCATGCCGTTCCATGAAATTATGCCGGCTGTGCGCGACGGCTTGATCGACGCAGGGCTCGTCATCCATGAGGCGCGATTCACTTATCCGAATTATGGCTTGCAGCTCATGCAGGACTTGGGCAGTTGGTGGGAGTCGGATACGGGGCTGCCGATTCCGCTTGGCGCAATTATTGCCCGCCGTTCGATGGACATCGCTTCGCTTGCGCGCTGGGCGCGCGCGTCGGTGGAATATGCTTGGGCGCATCCCGAGCAATCGCAGGAGTACGTCATGTGCCACGCTCAGGAAATGTCGCCTGAGGTCGCGAAGCAGCATATTGATCTGTATGTGAACGAGTTTACGGCCAATCTCGGCGAGGACGGCTATGCAGCGGTAAGTGCATTGCTTAATCGCGCTGCGGACGAAGGGCTTGTTCCACGCGTTGATCCGAAGAAGCTGCTGTGGCAGGAAAATTCCGAACCGGTACGATAACCGTCAAAATATTCTGGAACACCTCGCAATAAAAAACCGCAGCATGCCTATCCTCCATGGACAAGCATGCTGCGGTTTTTTGGTATGTAGGATTTGGCTTATAGCATTAGCGACAGCCTAGCTACGCCTTCTTCGCCGCAACAGAGAAGATAACGGTCTTCGCGGCGTTATCGACCAGGACATTCACCGTGTCCGATCCGATCGTAATCTGCTTGGAAGCGAGCGGACGGCCAGCCGCTACCTCGGTGCAGACGGCAGCGAACCATTTGTGGAACGCAAATGCATCATAGCCGAACAGCTGGTTGCCGAACAGCTCAATCGATTCGGCATTGCGAGCGAGCGTCCCTTCGCGCAAACGAACGGTTATGCCATACGTGTTGTAAGCAGGGTCCAGCCACATCGCGACTTCCTCGGTCGGCTTCTCGGCGCCAGGCGCTCCGCCGCTTACTACTGCGTTTCGTTCATTCTGATCCTTGAACAAGCGAAGCGTCGTATTGAGCAGGTCATGATTCGCGCCGCGCAGCTCGCCAGCCTTCACGAGCGCATCGTAAGCATCCCACATTCGCTTGTCCGGGAATACGATCACCTTCTGCCCGCCGCCTGAGGTCGGAACGAGTCGTTGCAGCTTGTCCGCGGACGGCGCGACTGGAATCCGCTTGCTTTTATCCGTCAGCCGGTTCAAAATCACGAGCGATTCCGCTCGAGTCACATACTCGCCAACGCCGAATCGTCCGTTCGGATATCCCTGCATAATCCCTTTCACGAGCGATTCCGCGATAAATTTCTGCATCCGATCCGATGCGCTTGTCAGGTCGCCATAGGATTGCGCTACCGAACGGCTGAACTGCTCGTCTTCCAGATACTCGGTCTCTTGCAGCGCGTAATAAAGCACCTCCGCTACATTTTCCCGCGTCATATTTCCTTGGAAGTCGCTGTAACGGCTTTTGTTCAGAAAATGCAAATCGCTTGCCACATCGATATAGGGCTTCGCCCAGTAGTCGGTTGTGCCCGGCTTAAAGTCGTAATAGCGGTAATCCTGCGAGAGAATCGTCCGATTCTCCTCGCTCAGCGAGTCGAGAAACGATTGTCGCCAGCTGCGCTCGCCGTTCGGATGCAGATCCGTGTAGGACAAAATGAGCATTTTGATAAATTGGTCGACCTTCACGGGTTCATTCGGCCGGAAGCTTCCATCCGGGTACCCGTCCAAAATGCCGCGTGCGACCATATCTTCAATCGTCGTTTTGCTCCAATGCTTGCTAATATCTGTAAAAGAGATAGTCTGCGCGGCATGCGCCGCAGGCAGGGGCGTGTTCAGGACGCCTGTCATTAGCAGTGCGCCTATTGTCAGAATAACGGTCCAGCGTTTCATGTCGATCCTCCTAGTTGTCGTTTCATGGTTGAAATTCGACAGTATTTAATTAACCACATTCTGGTGAGATTGTGAACGGGTCCCGACGACTATTGTCGAAACTGGGGATTTGGTTATACGAGCATAAGGCGATATGCCCACTAAAATCCAACACATGCTTGTCCAGCATTAGTGTCATGGCCTTAGAGAAGATAATCGGCTGTACGTGCCTAATAACCTTCGTTAGTGCGGGGGGATGCTGGTCATTGCACTTCATACAACGAGAGCGGCCTGATTGGCTGTCTTGAAAGCTCCCGTTGCAGTTCATGCAACGAGATCTGACCTCGAAGGGGGATGTTGCACCCAAAACCTACAAGTCCCGCATATCCCGTTGCGCAAAATGCAATGAACGCCTTCTACTTCCGCGCCTCGAGCCGATTTCATTGCACGAATTGCAATGAGTAGGCTGTTGAACGATCAACGCCACCAGCGCCACCAGAGCTACCGACGCATCAACGCCATCCTACTTACATCCTCCGCAGCCCGCGCTTAACACACCGCCAACCGCTGCAGCGCAAAAACAAGGGCGTCCTTCGGCCGTTGCGGCTTTTGGGACACCCTCTGAATAATATTTCTCCTATACGCCCGAATAGGCAAGAAACCCGCCATCTACAGGCACGACGATTCCGGTTACGAAGCCGGACATCGTCTCGTCGGTCAGCCAGAGCAGCGCGCCGAGCAGATCCTCCGGCTTGCCGAAGCGCCGCATCGGCGTATGCGAGATGATCTTGTTTGAGCGCGCCGTCAGGCTGCCGTCCTCATTCATGAGCAGCTTGCGGTTCTGCTCGGTGACGAAAAACCCCGGAGCGATCGCATTGACGCGAATGCCCGCTTCGGCGAAATGGACGGCGAGCCATTGCGTGAAGTTTTCGATGGCAGCTTTCGCTGCGCTGTACGCGGGAACCTTGGTCATCGGCGAAGGCGCGCTCATCGACGATATATTGAGGATCGACGCGCCCTCGCGGCCGATCATCTGCTTCGCAAACGCCTGCGTCGGAATCAACGTGCCGACGAAGTTCAAATCCAGGACGTTACGGAAGCCAGCTACGCTAAGGTCGAAGAATGAGTTGATGTCCGGAGCTGTGACATCGCCCAGCGAGAACGTTTCGTTCGTCGTGTTCGCGCTCGGATGGTTGCCGCCTGCGCCGTTGATCAGAATGTCGCAAGGGCCGAGCTGGCTCAGCACGGCTTCCGCAGCCTGTTTGACGCTCGCTTCATCGGTAACGTCGCACGCGATCGCTAACGCTTCGCCGCCTGCTTCGCGGATTTCCGCAACGACGGCTTCGCCTTTCTCTTGCGTCCGATTCAAGATGGCAATGCGCGCGCCTTGGCGTGACAGCTCAAGCGCCATAACGCGGCAGAGCACGCCCGCTCCGCCTGTAATCACAACGACCTTGCCAGCGATGGCCGGCATCTGGATTGCGAGTGTCATGAGCCGATCACCGATCCTTTCACCGCTGCTTCCGCTGCAGTTCTGCGATAGCCGTCCCATAAGCCCCACAGGTACATAATGCCGAGCGCGCGGTCATACAGGCCATAGCCTGGGCGACACTGCTCATCCCAAATATGGCGGCCATGGTCGGGGCGGCAGAAGCCTTCGTAGCCTTCCTCGGCATAAGCTTTCACGATGCCCTCGATGTCGACGGTGCCATCCTGCGTCCGGTGGGACGTCTCGATGAAATCGCCGTTGTCGTAGACGCGCACGTTTCGTATGTGCGTGAACGGAATGCGGTCGATGAATTCATGAACCATGCTGACGATATCGTTAGCCGGATTCGCGCCGAACGAGCCGCTGCACAGCGTGATGCAGTTGTAAGGGCTGTCGTGTAAGGCGAGGTAACGACGCACGTTGGCTTGGCTCGTAATGATGCGCGGCAAGCCGAAGATCGGCCATGGCGGATCGTCCGGGTGAATCGCCATTTTAATGTCATGCTCCGCGGCAACCGGGATAATGGCGTCCAAGAAATATTTGGCGTTATCGAACAGCTGCTCCTCGGTCATGCCTTTATAAGCTTCGAACAGCTTCGTCAGGTGGGCGAGGCGCTCAGGCTCCCAGCCGGGCATCGTCAATGTCGAGTTCTCGTTAATTTGTTTGACCAGCTCAAGCGGCGCGATGTTGGCAATACGGCTTTTTTCATAAAATAGCGCCGTCGAACCGTCCGCCATCTCCTTGTGCAGATCCGTGCGCAGCCAGTCGAAGACCGGCATGAAGTTGTAGCAGATCACTTTGACGCCCACCTGCGCAAGCTTGGCTATCGTCTTTTTGTAATTCTCGATATATAGGTCTCGCGAAGGCAGGCCGAGCTTGATGTCCTCATGAATGTTCACGCTTTCAACAACGTTAAGATGAAGGCCGGCGCGGTCGGCTTGCGCTTTGATCGCCAATATTTTGTCCATCGGCCATTCATCGCCCGCAGGCACGTCATGCAGGGACCAGACGATCCCCTCGACGCCGGGGATTTGACGGATTTGATCCAGCGTTACCGTGTCGTTGCCTTCGCCGAACCATCGAAATGTCATTTTCATTAGGAGAGGCCTCCATTGATTGTCGAATTCAGCGTCTATCCTGCGGAGAGGCGCTGTTAGCTTTTGAAATAATCCGGATATTTGGCTCTGAGCAGCGATTGGTCTTCAATAGTCAAATGCATATGGGCAGTCATCAGTTCGGCAGCGTGCTGCTCATCATGGATGCGAATGGCCTCGACGATGCCAAGATGCTGCTCGAATAAATGGTCCCATTGCTGATCTGCCGCAAGGCGCAGCATCCGACTGCGGTTCAGATGGGCATTAATGCTGCCGAGCACCTGCCATGTATTCGTTTTGTTGCAGCCCTCGAAGATCGTTCGATGGAACGCCTCGTCCAATTCGAACATCAGTCGGTAGTCATGGGCTTCGATCGATGCACGCTGCTGCGAGAGGTTGCGTTCTAGTTCCGTCAGCCGCTCGGCAGGGAACTCGGCGCATGCTAGCCGTACGACGGCGACCTCCAGCTGCTCGCGCATAAACCGCGCTTCTTCAACCAAATTCATGTCAATGAGAGAGACGTAGGAGCCGCGCTGCGGATACACCTCTAGCAGGCCTTCCTGAGCAAGCCGCACGAAGCTTTCGCGGACCGGCGTTCGGCTGACGTTGAATTTGAGGGAAATATCTTTCTCGGAAATCGCTGTCCCTGGCGGCAGCTCCAGCTGCAAGATCAAGGCTCGCAGGGCATCGTAAACCGCATCGCGAGTGGACACGGGCTGGATCGGTTTTAACGTAAAGTCCAATGGATCACCTCCGCAACGGATTAGTTTGTTAAGGGTATCCTACCACACTTGTATGGTAGTGTGGTAGTGAAAACCTTTTTAATCGTCATATTCTCGTAACTATCCCGCCTTCATTATGAATTAATCGCCAAATCGCATAGTTATTGTCAACAATCCGGCATAGTCGATTAGTTGAATTCCTGTTAGTTTTGAACATATAGGAGGGATTTAGATGAGTCGATTATCGATTAGCAGCTGGAGCACCCATCGTTTGCTGAAGACAAGCTTATGGACAGCATGGGATGCAAGGAAGGCTACCCAAATTACGCATGTGGAGAGCCGCGATTCGGGCTTAACGCTGCTTGAACTTCCGAAAGCGGTTGCACAAAGAGGGATTCGTGTCCTGGAGGCTTGCCATTTTCATTTTGCATCGGATGATGAGGCTTATGCCAAGGAGTTAAGGCATGCGTTCGAGGATGCAGGCGTTGCGTTCCATACGCTATTAATTGACTATGGCGATCTCTCGTCGCCGGATGGCGTTCGAGCAGCATCAGACGAAGCGTTCATCCGCAAATGGATCGACGTGGCTGCGCATGCAGGAGCTGCGGCAGTACGCGTTGTTGCGGGCGAGCAGCAAGCGGGAGACGAGGAAGCGATCATACGCAGCGCGGCAGCGCTGAGAAGGCTCTATGCTTATGGGCAAGAGCGCGGCGTTCGCGTAGTCACGGAAAACTTCCGCGAGCTGACGGAAACCGTGGCGAGCTGGCAATCGGTCATGGAGCATGCCGGCAGCGAAATAACCGCTATCGTCGATTTCGGGAATATGAAGCCCGAGGAGAAGGAGCAAGCGATTCGGTACGGCGCGCCTATGGCGTATGCGATTCATGCAAAGCCGGAATATTCCAGTGACGGCGTGATCGATGAGGCGGAGCTGACGCGCAATCTCGCAATTGCCGACGAGCTGGGCTGCACAGCGCCGATTTCGGTCATTTTTGACCAAGAAGGCGACGTATGGGAAGGCATAGAACAAATTGCGGCCATCGTAGCTAAGGGCAGATAAGGAAGCCGCGTTTGCAGCAGCCATTGAATTAAATCGATTTCATACCTTTGCAGACGATTTGCAAAAAGGCGCATCCCATCGGCGGGACGCGCCTTTTTGTTGCATGTGTATTCGGTAATACGATCAAGATAAGGTTTCCCAACGCGCCCATAGCTCCGGCGGATTCAGCTCGTATTGCTCTTTGTCCCGGAACATGAATTGATGCATGATGAACTCTCTGCGAATCGTGGCAAAATCATCATGGAACTGCTTTATATACTCGTTTATTTCTTTCTCGGTATACGTCCGGCTTCTCTCCAGCCCTTCGACGATATGCTCAAGCGTAATGAGCTTTTTCTTAAGCTGCGACGGAATTTGCTTTAAGCGGCCGTCCTTAAAGAAGTTGCGGATGACGGACTGCTTCAGCTTCGATTGCGCTGCGTCCACGGGATGCACCTCTCCTCTTGCGTTCGCCCCGCGATAAATGAACTCGGCAGCAGCGATCGCATTGTTTTTAATAAAATAATGGTCGAGGGAGAAGTAGATCGTATTCTTTTCTCTCCGCTCATGAATCAGGCTCGCTTCCCGAAGCTTGGCGGCATGATGGGTGATGGTGGCAGGCGTGACGCCGAGCTTCTCGGCCAGCTCCTGCCCATGCCGTTCGCCGTCTGCCAGCAGCACGAGCATGCGCAGGCGAGTAGCATCGGCAAGCGCCTTGTGATAACCGACTACTTTATCAAGCTGCATAGGGTATGTTCCTTTCTGATTTGATAATCATCTAATTAGATATATGTTAAAATGAATATAAACGAAGCCCTCGGCTATGTCAATGCCGGGGGCTTTATGCCATACGCAGCCTAGCCTACCTAAGCTGACTGCTTACGGTTTTGATGACGGCGGCAATGCGGATTTCGCAGCCTTCGACCGTTCCCTGGCGCTGCGCGATGTCTTGCAGCACCGATTGCAGCGTAGTTAAGGAGCGGATTGCCGATTTGGCATCGCTCCCGCGCAGCGCGTATGTAAAGTCGCTCCATTCGGATGTTTTCTGTTTATTGAGCTGGCTGATGGCGGATCGTTCCGGTGAAATCGCCTTTTCCTCCTTATCGATCGCCGCGAGCTGGTCGCGCAGCCGTTTCATCATGCTGCTTGCGTTCGTTTTTGCCTGCTTCAGCTCGGCTTCCGCAGCTTGAATCTCGGCTTTGGCTGCTTTCGCGCGTATTTCGAGCAGATCCGCTTGCAGCTCCATAAAGGCGATAAGCGTCTTGCTGCCCAGCTTCTTGGCTGCCTTTAATTGCACAACAGCGAGGGCATATTGATCGAATATCGGCTGGCCGCTTGCTTTGACCGTCTCGACTTTGCTCGCCAGCTTCTCGATTTTTGCTTTGTCGATCAATTGGATTCGTTGGCGCAGCGTCTTTTCGTTGTCATCATTTTGCTTGCTGGCCGCCTTGAGGCGCGTATCGCGCTCCGCATTTTGCTGCTGCAGCAGGATGAAGGTGTCGTATAGCCTTTGGAGCGTGGCGGCATCAGCTGGGACGGCAGCTGCTTTCGTTTTGTCGAACTGCTTTTGAGCGGTTGACGTGAGCTGCTCGGCAGCCGCCTCAGCGATTGGCAGGGCAAGCGGGACCGATACCATCACAACCGCCAGCATCGCTGCCAATAGCACGGTGACGATCCTCATGTTGGCCCGAGATAAACGGGGCTCCATCTGGTTTACTTTCATTTCATTTCCCTCCTAGAGCTAGAATCATAGCGAAAACGACAAAAAGCACCCTTCAAACTGACCGCGGCCGGCCAGCTCGAAGGGTGCTTCCCTACGACAAACGTACGTTTTTCGCCTATGTGACTTCAATATACACGCTGAAACGAAAAGCTGTCAATATTTCCAAAAACTCCGTTCATTCGACGTATATCGGGAGCGTTCGGGGCGTACAATGCAAGAGATGCAAAAATAGGTTGCAACCCGTGCGGAAGTCGCTATTTTCTAGGATGGGACAAGAAGGAAGTCCTGCCGGATACGAGGAATATAGTACGCGTTACGCGATTGTGTGTGATTGAGGTCGTACACCATTTTATCTATAGGGAGAAGGTCAGCGTGAAGGTAGCCCCGGAAGAGTGGATCGTTGAGGCGGACATCAGAATGATGCAATCCGCTATGGAAGCGGGAACGTTAAACGCGGTGCAGCTTGTACAGCTTTATGTTGAACGAATTCGCAAGTATGATGGACCGATCAACTCGATTCTTGAGCTTAATCCGGATGCGCTTGAAATCGCTTTCTCCCTTGACGAGGAACGGCGTCGTTCGGGCAGCCGCGGCTTGCTGCATGGCATTCCGATTTTATTGAAGGACAATATTGATACGCGTGATCGCATGCATACAAGCGCGGGCTCGGTGGCATTGGCGAATTCCATTGCGCCAGCGGATGCGTTCGTTGCGGCGAAGCTTCGTGAGGCAGGGGCGGTTTTGTTAGGCAAAGCTAATATGACGGAGTGGGCGAACGCGATGTCCGACACCATGTGGGCTGGCTACAGCTCAAGGGGCGGTATCGTACTAAATCCCTATGGCCCGGGCAATGTGTTCGTCGGCGGATCCAGCTCGGGATCGGCGGCGGCTGTGGCAGCGAGCTTCTGTGCGGCGTCGATCGGAACGGAGACCTCGGGGTCTATCGTTTGCCCTGCAAGCTACAACTTCGCCGTCGGCATTAAGCCGACCGTCGGGCTTGTAAGCCGCTCTGGCATCATTCCGTTGTCCAGGAGCCAGGATACGGCAGGGCCGATCGCTAGAACCGTTACGGATGCTGCGATTTTGCTGGGCGCAATAACGGGAGAAGACGAGCAGGACGAGGCAACGCTGCATGCCAAACAGCGCGTTTATGAGGATTACACGCCTTTCTTGGATGCTCGTTTCATTCGCCAAGCGAGAATCGGAATTCCCCGCTATTATTGCGAGCAGCTGGATGAAGCGGCATTGACCATACTAGAGTCGGCAATCGCAGTGCTGCGTTCGCTTGGGGCAACGATTGTCGATCCGGTTGAGCTCCCGTGTGCAGGAATTGAGTGGGACCGCAACATGATTCGGCATGAGTTTAAGAAGGACTTGAACGATTATTTGGCTCGCTTGTTGCCTGAAGTGCCTGTGCGCACGATGAAGGAGCTGATCGCTTATAACGAAGCCAACGCTGAGGCAGCGTTGAGGTATGGCCAAGGCGGCCTGGAACGATGCGAAGAGACGAGCGGCTCGCTGCTGGAGCCTGTTTATCTGCAGGCATTGCGGCATAATCGGACGATGTCTCGCGAGCAAGGAATCGATTATGCGCTGCAGGCGCATCGGCTTGATGCATTGTTGTTCCAAGGCCATCATGGCTCGGAAATTGCGGCAAGGGCGGGGTATCCGCTTGTGACTGTGCCGGGCGGCTATGCGAGCAACGGCTCGGTGTCGAAAGCGGGCTATGTAACCGATGGGCCATACGGCATCACCTTCTCAGGCACGGCTTATAGCGAACCGACATTAATCAAGCTTGCGTATGCGTTCGAGCAGGCGACGAAACATCGCTTCCCGCCGAGCTTAAGCGCCAGCTTGCAGAATAAGCGGTTTGAGGAGCTTGCTCCTTTGTATGAAATCTAGCGAAACAGCGCAAAAAGGCGTCAAATCAACGATCGAGGATCGCGGGTTTGACGCCTTATTATTATTGCTTTGGCGTTTCCGTGCGGAATGGGCGTAAAAACGCTTTTGGAATGTCGCTTTCGAACCGCATAAGCTCGCCTGTTGTCGGATGCAGGAACGACAAGATTCTGGCGTGCAGCCCAAGGCGGCCAATTTCGCGCGAACGCGAGCCATATTTTTTATCGCCTGCGATGGGATGACCAATATCCTCCATGTGGACGCGGATTTGGTTTTTGCGACCGGTCTCCAGATGGACTTCGAGCAGGGAGTAATGCTGATTCGTTTGCAGCGTTTTGTAATGGGTCACGGCATGCTGGCCGTCGCCTTCACGGAAGCTGGAATACATTTTGAGCGTGCTGCTCTCGCGAAGCCAAGACGTGATCGTGCCTTCCGCCTTGCGGACTTTCCCGTCCACGAGCGCGATATAGGACCGTTCCTTCACGACTTCTTGCCAGTTATTTTGCAGCTGCTGCTGTGCCGCTTCGGTTTTGGCAAACATCATGACGCCTGACGTATCGCGATCGAGGCGATGAACGACGAAAATCCGATTGCGCGGATTATGGACGCGAACATGTGCCGTCAATTGACGATAAGCCGTCAATTCATTTTCTTTGTTCTCTTTATCCGATGAGATCGACAGCAGGCCAGCATCCTTCTGGACAACGACAATATCATCGTCCTCATGCAGAATGACAAGGCCGATAAGCGGCGGCGCTTCCTCGATCTTTTCTTTGCTCACCGTTACGGTGAAGCCGGGCTTCAGCGGGTAGTTATAAGCCGTTGTAGCTTGTCCGTTCACCGATACTTGCCCGCGAGCGAGAATGGACTTGACCGCATTGCGGCCGGTAGAAGAGAGGGCAGTTAGCAGGAAGGGGAGCAGCTCTCCCGCTTCCTTGACCTCATAGTTGCGCGGCGGTATTTTGGCTGGCGCCTTCGCCTGCGGCTTGGATGATGCTCCGCGCTGCGGCGCGGCTGCTGATTTTGGACGTGATTTGTGCTTAGGCTGAAACTTGGGTGCTGCTTTCTTGTTAGACATCGACCGATCCTCCTGAATGTGCATGCGAATAAGTATACCATTAACGAGAGTGACATTAAACCGACTTCCACTACGTGCAAAAAGGGGCTGGCCGCAAGTGGTGACCAATAGGATTTCGTACAGATTTTCGGAACCGGAACATCCCTTTTATCTGTTTGTTATGCCGTTGCATTCTGCACAATGGGAAAGGCAGAAGAGGCCTGTCTCGAAGGTTCCCATTGCAGTTCATGCAACGAGATACAGGCCAGAAGAGCCGCAATGCGCCCCAAAACTAGCAGGCCGTCTTACCCATTGCACGATATGCAATGATGCCTTCTCGTTTCCGCATACGAGCGGATTTTATTGTACGAACTGCAATGAGAAGGCAGCCTTCAAATCAACGCCAAGCGATGCAGCTGCAAAAATAGGGGTGTCCCCCAGCCGTCGCGGCTTGTGGGACACCCCTATGTGTCCCCCAGCCGTCGCGGCTTGTGGGACACCCCTATGTGTCCCCCAGCCGTCGCGGCTTGTGGGACACCCCTATTTTTCATTGTAATTAGTACTTCACTTCGTCCACATATACCGTAGCCTCGCCGGTTCCCGAAGGCGCGACGATTTGGAGTCCGATCGCTTGCGTCGTTGCCAGATCGACGATGCCGCTGAGAGGCAGCGTCACCGTAGCGAAGCCGCTGTCCGAAACAGCCGTTAGCCCGCTGTCGTGCCATGTCCAGCCGCTTCCGGTCTTGATGAACAGCTTCGCTTGCACGCCTGATCCCAAGCTAGCGCCTGCTGCTGGAACAACCTTGACTTTGGCTGTCAGGGCGGTTGAGCCGCTCAAGTCCGCAATTCCGATATGCTGCAAATGGAACGTTCCTCCGTTCAGCTCGAACAGCGCCTGAAGCGAATGGGTGTTCAGCGCAGCTTGGTCGGTCGTGAAGCTAAGCTGTGATGCATTGGCGGTGTTGTAAGCGCCGTTGTTATCCGTATTAATGGACCAGTTCTCTACGGATGACTCAAAATCAAAAACCGTCGCAGCTGGTACGCTTGCGGATTCGAGCAAGACATTGTCTACATAGAGGATCGCCGCACCTGAACCCATGAATTTATCCAGCGTAACGCCAATCTCGCGAACATCATCCCGATCGGCGACGCCTGCGAGTGGGAGAGACAAAGTCATGAAGCCGGAAGCATCTACTGTGCTCGCGCCGCTATCGTACCAGCTCCAGCCGGCGCCTGTTTTGATGTAGAAGCGCGCATCGGCAGTGCCTGTCGACAGCTTGACCTTCGCGCTGATCGTATCGACAGCCGACAGATCGAGCGCTGCTGTTTTCTTCACATCGAATGAAGTGCCCGCCAGATCAAAGGCGGTTTGCAGCGCGTGCGCGCCCAAAGCGGCATCGCCAGCAACGGAAGCGGGGGCAGCTGCGCTTGCCGTATTCCCGCCAAGCTCCCAGCCTGCCGCATCCGACTCAAAATCGTAAAGCGTGCCCGGCTGAGCAGCGCTGCTGCCTGAGCCTGTGCCGCCGTTCGGTACCGTTCCTGCGGCGCTGTCGAATTCGGCGCCGATGTCATCGAATACCATCGCGCTTTGGAGCATCGCGCCGCCAACCGAGTTCGTATAGATGGAAAACTGCTCGACGTTTTTCAAATTCGTCTTCGTCAGCGTACCCGTCGCGCCGTGCACAGGCACAAAATCGTTGAACGGAATGTTGAGCAGACTAGCTGTCGTTCCGGCTGCGGAAGGGTAATACTCAAAGTATTTGCCATCCACTTTGAGCTGGATTACCAGCTTTTGATTTTGACCGTCAGGCTTATACCAGAAGCTGAGCTGGTTAAACGTCGACCAGTTTACGCCCCCTAAGCTCTTCGTGACGCCCGCATAGCCCGACCCGGCAAGCGTATATTCATATTTCATTGCATATGTGCCGGTCCCGGAGATCGACGGAACGAGCGACAAGGCTGTTGCGTCTCCGCCAGCGTGGCGAATGGCCAAATTCAAGGAATCATTGCTGCCTGCATAGTATTCAAAATGATCGACAATAGCCGGATTCAGCGGTGCCTGCACGTATGCGCTGTACAGCTTCACATTGTCGATATAGATGGCGAGGTTTCCTTGGGCGCTAGCGAGCCCGCTGCCTACGAGCGAGAAGGCCAAGCCTGTTGCGCTAGCCGATGCGGAAGCCTGATTCAGATCGATGGAAACGGAATATTTGGCATATTCGACGCCGTCGATTGTCTGTTTATCTAACTCTGACAGCTTGCGAAGGGTAGTCGTCTCGCCATACTTCGTGTTCCAGTCCGGAGGCAGCATGACGATGCCGCGCAGGCTGGCGTCAGGGTTCCCTGCTCCGGCGCTTGTTGGTACCCATGCATCGAATTTCACGCGATTCACATCGGCTAACGAGACAGAGGACGCAATATCATTGAGCTCCAGCTTCAGCTCTTGCCATGTATCGGCCGCGTCCAAGCCAGACGTATCGATCCGCAATGCGCCGTCTCCATTCAGCGTGCTATGGGAGAGGGTCGTCGAAATGCTTGACGGGTAAGCGCCATTGCTTTTTACGTCAACAATGTCCTGATCGAAGCTAATCGTCTTCATAAGGAGCTCGCTGACGCGCACGAATGCCGCTGCGCGCTGCTCTGCAACCGTTCCGTCTGCCGCATAAACCTTGACGGTTATGCCGACGTTTTTGCCGTTCAGCCTTGCCTCAGGCGACCAGCTCGCGGAGTAATAGCCGTCTGCATCCGGAAGCATGATCTCCTCGGTTGACGAGCCGTCCACAAGATAGGTGACCTTCGTCGGCGTCTGGTTCAATACTCGTGCCCGCACGCGTGTTGTCGGCTCGCTGATTGTCGACATGTTTGCTGGCGAAGCGATATGGAAGAACGGCTGCTCGGCTGCTGCCGTCACCGTCTGGCTGTACACGCCGCTCAGCTCTCCACGGAACAAGGTATACGGGTCTTGATAATACGCGATAAAGTCTGGCAGCAGTTCGTGGTCGCCCAGCCCTGGCGCAGCTTTATAAGGGACGAACAGATTGCCGTCCAGATTAAAGTTCGCCCATGTTTGCATGTATGCGATACGGCTGGCATCAGGATCTGATTTAATCGCTTGAAGCAGCTTGGTGAACCATGCAAGATCGCCGTTGCCTGTCGTTTTCATCCCGCTCGGGCTATAGCCGAATTCGGAGAATGTAGCGATTTTGTGCTTGCGATCGGCAAGCTTATTGATCATGGCTAAGTCAGCTGTGAGATTGTTGAAGAAGGCTTGTGTGCCCGGAGCGCTTTGATTATCATATTGATCCATGCCGAGAATATCGACGTAATCGTCGCCTGGATAGGTCGTTAGGTAATTCGACTCGCTGCCTCCGAACGTTCCGTTAGGGGAGTAGACATACAGCATGTTGTGCACGTGTTTGATATCGCGCAAATACTCGACCGTGTACCGGAAAAGCTCGATATATTGGTCGGTCGGCGTCCAAGCTGCTCCCCACCAGAACCAACTGCCGTTCTGCTCATGAAGCGGGCGGAACATTATCGGAATCTCGGCGCCCTGGTCATCCTTGAGCTGTAGCGCGAAATCAGCAATCATGTCCAAATAATCGTTATATGCGCCGTTCTTGTCTCCGCCGGGCAAAATATGCTCAACGACGGAGCCGGCTGTATCGTTGAACGAGCCGCCTGTCACGAAGTTCGGCATATGCGCGCTTAAGGTAATGATGCCGCCCATCTGATGGGCTTCTTTCGCTTCACGCGTTAAATTCAACCGGCTTTGCTCCCGATTATTCAATACGCCAGGCACTTCTTTGCCTTCCAGGCTCAGCGTGTCCCAGCCGAACACGGCAGGGAAATCGCCGACCGCTTTGTTAACATCCGATTGCGGAGTCGAGAGGCTTGGATCAATTGTGAACCCTACGTCAGTCGAATGCTGCTGTCCGAACAGGATGCCTTTACCGCGGATGTCTGCCAAATAAGCGAACAAGGCTTTCGTTCGCGCAGTCGCATTCGCATCCACAAAATTCTCGCTTCGCACATTCCCTCCATTATTCGAGCTTCCGCCGGAGCCGCCACTGCTCGAACCGCCAGTGCTGCCTCCCGTTGTTCCGGTCGTTCCGTCCTCATTGAGGGGTTCTAGCTTGCCATCCGAATAGCGGTATTGCCCCGCAGGGTAGCTTGTGCCGTTAACAAGCGCAGAAGCTGCTGTAATCACGATGCGGTTTATGCTGCCAGGGCCAGATACCTGAAGGGAGCCGGATTGCCCAATCGTCAGGCTTCCCAACGTGCTGCTGCCACTGCCTGTGAAGCGAAGCGCTAACGGCGCATTCACCATCACCCCGTCGAAGCTGCTGTCTTTGATCGTAATGGCGTGCGCACCGCCTCCTGCGATGAAGGTTTGACCTTTTACAGCGATGCGTTCCAGAGAAACCTCTTGGTTGCCTGCGCCAGAGGTGATATAGAGGTTGCGGGTGATGCTGGCATCATGGAGCTGAACGCCTCCGGCATGAATGATGGCATTGCCGTTAATCGCGCCGCCTTCATAGCTGCCTTCTTTGTAAAAGTAAGCTGTCGTTAGCTTATCGATGAGAGCGACGGTTTCCGCACGGGTTAATAAGGACTGAGGGCGCAGCGTTCCATCGCTGTAGCCGCTAAGGATATTTTGCAGCGCATTAATGGCATCGACCGCATAAGGGCTAATCGCGTCCGAGTCTTGGAAAGAGGCTGCGAACGAAGCGCGATCAGCTGCTTGCAATTGATAGACGCGGGCAAGCAGCGCAGCTGCATCTTGCCTGGCAATGGCTTGCGCTGCCCGTGCTTCGTTATTCGGAAATCCGAGATAATAGCCGGCTTCGCGAGCGTAGGAAAGCTGATCGGCATACCAAGCGTTGGACGGCACATCGGAGAATGCCTGTTCCGAACGATGCGAAAATCCGAACAAGCGATTAATGACCGTGATGAACTCGGCGCGCGTTATGGCACGGTTCGGTTCGAAGGCTTGATTTGCGTAACCGTTTACAACACCGCGCAGCATCCAAGTATGAACGGCATGTTCTGCCCAATGTCCTTCTAGATCGTTTCTAGCATGTTCGCCGCTCGTCGATGCAGAGATAGGCGAGACCGTATTGCTAGACGCTTCACCATAAATTGGCGATGCCGTGGTGAGGGAGGAAACGGTCAGAAGGGAAGCGGTAAAAATAGAAGCTAACTGAGTTTTTGTTAGTTTCACTGTTATTATACCTCCTAAGTTGGTTGATTTGACTTTGTAAGCGCTATATCGACCATAATACTACTGAAATCGGCTGGAACACAACAGCTTTATTGAAATTTGTTTGATTTTATTAGGTTTAATTAACCTAACAAAATGTATTTTGTTAGGTTCTATGAAAGTGATTGATTGCGCGAAAACAAAATCATAAGACATTGGTCAATAGACAATAGAGTTTCCAAATGATAGGATGGATTTGATAGATTAATAGGAGAATATATGGAGGAAATACCGACGTGAAAAGACGCACCGCCCAATGGATTTTGACCCCGGTTCTGGCAGCCGCGCTTGCATTTGCACCGTTTGTTGGCGCATCGCCAACCGTGCACGCTGCAACGCCGCAAGTCGCAGCAACACAAACGCCTATTTCGGTTTACGTTGATGGCAAGAGGCTTGCCCTTACGCAAGCGCCTTATGAATCAGCGGGTTCGACGCTAGTCCCGATGAAAGCGATTTTTAACGCGCTTCATGTGACGAACATCGTGTGGGAGCAAAGCAGCAAGACGCTCATCGCTCGTAAAGACCGGCTGACGATTACGATGCAAGTTGGCTCCAAATCGGCCATTGTGAATGGCAAAACGTATAAGCTGAACGCTCCTGTAACGGTACGCAATGGAACGACCTTCATTCCGCTCCGTTTTGTAGGCGAAACGCTGGGCGCTAACGTTCTATGGGACGCCAAGGCGCGTAAAGTGACGATTACCTCGCAGGAAGCGCAGTTTGCCGCACTGCAGAAGCAATGGGAGCAAGAGCGCGCGAGCCATCTCAAGACGACTGCGCAGATCGTGCAGGAGAACGATGAGAAAATCGTGATGATTACGACGGACTTTGGCTTGGGAAGCGGCGTCGTCATCGGCGAGAATGAGATTTTGACCAATTACCATGTCATGGATGGCGCAACCAAAGCGACCGCGCTTACGGTTGATCAGGAGACGTTCGAGGTTGCTGGCGTAGTGGCGAGCAGCGAGAAGAACGATCTTGCGATTATCAGAACGAAAAAGCCGCTCAATATCGAGCCGGTTGATCTGAACTGGGACTATGACTTTGAAAAAGGCGATTCGGTCATTGCGATCGGCAGTCCATTGGGGGTTCAAAATACAGCATCGGACGGCATCATTAGTAATATTACGTTCGATGGCAGCGTGGAATATATTCAATTCAGCGCGCCGATCGACCACGGCAGCTCAGGCGGCGGCCTCTTCAATCAATATGGAGAGCTGATCGGCATTACGTCAGCAGGCTATGATGACACGAACGCGGATCTTAACTTTGCCGTTTCGATCTACCATATTGCAGAGCTGCTCGATGAGTATGATGCTCATCCGGATGCGAAGCCTGCATTCCTTCCTTCCAAGCTGCCTGCAACGCTGAAAGGCGCGTCGATGGAGGAAATTAAGGCTGTGATGGACAAGTATTTCTCTTCCATTCAGACGTCGTACGAGACTGCGGCATTGACGAACTGGACAGTGAAGCGGGATGAGAAGGGCTGGTTCGTATTCGAAGCGAAGATCGATCCGACCTTCTATCTCGTCTATGGCGAGCAAACGTCTCACCAGCTTGGAACGTGGGCGCTTAACACGGGCTACGAGCTGAAGCGAATGCTGCCAGGCGAAACGATTCAAATGACGATTAATTTTGAACAAACGGTCGAGTTTGAACCGCGCGGCTACAAGCAAGAAGAGGTGACGGCGCTAGGCGATAACAAATGGCGCGTCGCTTTCCCGGTCATCGAGTACCAAGCGAAGACGACGCCTTTGCTCAAGGTTCGTTCGTCGTAAAATAGGCATATATGAAGCAGCTGCTCTCCATAGGAGGGCAGCCAGATTGTAGAGAAACCCACGTTTTTTCAAAACGCTGGGTTTCTCTTTGTTTTATCGAGGCTGTATTTAAAGGCAAAAAGGGTGGTTTAACGCCTTACGCCCTCCTTTCGAGGTGGAGGGCAATCTTTTTCATGTTCTGCACCGCAGCGGTCATCAACGCTTGTTCCATCACGTTTTTTAACCCCCGCAAACGGCAATAGCGAAACCCGTGGAGCTGTTTAGCATCCGCGAAGCTTCGCTCAATCGTTTCTTTTCTCTTTTTGTAGAGCCTTTTGCCCGACTTACTGAGGCGGTTTAATCGCACTTGTTCTTTACTGTCTTCCCAAATATGTCTGGTGATCACTTTGCGTTTGGTAGCGGAACGTGTACACTGCTCCAGCATCGGACATGTTTCACATTGTTTTGGATCCGACGCATAATGCCGGTAGCCATGTCGATCGGTTGTTCGGTATGACAGTTCTTGCTGCTGCGGACAAACATACAAATTACGTTCTGCATCATAGATAAACTTCCATTTTGGATGTAAGCCTTGTGTGGGATGGAATCGTCGATGTGCAATGACACCAAAGATTTTACGTTTCTCTAATCCTTTGCAAATCGGAGTCGTCAAATAGCCGGAATCCAATGCAACTGCCTCTACTGTAAACCCAAAACGCTGACGTTGACGGTCTAAACGAGAAAGATACGGTACGGAATCATGGACATTGCCGGCGGTGACGAAAACATCGGTAACTAGGTTGTACTTCACATCAACTGTGCGATGATCCAAGTAGAAGAAGCCTTCCGGCTTACCTTCTCGGTACATATATCCGCTGTCCGGATCAGTCGTGCTAACCTTCACTTCCTTGTCTTCCGTCACCTCCTCCCGTGGTTTTAGTGCTTTTTTCCTTGCGATTTACGGTCTGCTTCTACCGCCGCATTCAGTTCATCCACGTAATCCCGCGTGTTCTGTTGCACTTGCTCTTTCGTGTATTTATGTTTATTCGCATTAGCCTTTACATGAGTTGAATCGGAGATCAGGACACGTCCGCCAATCATTCGATGTGACACAGCCTGAAGTACAATCTCATCAAAAATATCTTGGAACACAGACGTATCTTTGAACCGGGTTCGCCGGTTCCAGCTAATCGTCGTGTGATCAGGGACTCGATCAGTTAGTCCAAGCCCAAGAAACCAACGGTAGGCGAGGTTGGTTTGAACTTCGCGTTCCAATTGACGTTCCGAACGAATGCCATAGAAGTAACCCAGAAAAATCATCTTGAACAGCACGAGGGGGTCGATGGCTGGACGCCCGTTATCTTGGCAGTAAAGGTGGCGTACTTTCTCATCGATGAAAGAAAAGTCGATATACTTATCGATCTTGCGGAGCATATGATCAGCGGGAACTAAATCTTCAATGGAGACTAACTCATAGTTTTGTTGTTTATCTCGATTAGAACGCAGCATGCGACACCATCCGTTCATAGTTATTACCACTATTATACTATATTAACGCGGTGTCGTGTTAAATTACATGCACATAAGAAAGGCTGCCGAGACTTTCTCGACAGCCTGGCTGCTCTCCATAGGAGGGCAGCTTTTTTCATTGGAAGCAGCGGTCGAGCGAAGTAGTTTACGCAGCGGAAGTTAGGAACTGTTAAGCAGGCTCATTGTAGTTGGCGATGTCGCATTGGGGGCTGCAATAGCAGGCTGCTGTAGGTATGGATACAATTATGTAGAATTAGAACTTAAAAAGGGAACCTTCAGTGGTGGATCTGGCGAGGAGTCTAGAGTGGTATGGAGATAGAGTTGTTAACAAAATTAATCGATAATGATCTAATGTCCTGGAAAACATGAAAGGGAGAGTCCCTCACGACGAAAAACCAAAGTGCACTCTTAAAATTATCAAGATGCATCTAATCAACGAGAAGAAAACCCGACGTTAAAAACGTGGGTTTCCAGCATTGTTATGGGCGAGGGGGACGTCGGGAGAGTAATTTATGAAATCCGAGTGCGAAAGCCAAGCAGATTCAGGAAAGATTTTTTCGGAGCGGGGTGACGCTGCGAGCGTGGCGTATAGAACGGCATAGATAGCGCAGCTGCGTTCGTATGCTCTGGCGTATGCGAGCGTGGCTGGGTTTCCGATGCGGCAGCGGCCTCGAGCGTCAGGAAGCTGTCGTTGTCGAACGGGTTCGTGCCTTCGCCAGGGTCGAGCCCGTCCTCAGATGAATCATAACCATGATCATCGTTTGGAAAGCCGAGCACCTCCATCGCAAGCGACATCAACGATTCGGGCTGGGCTCTGCGCGCGCCCGCTTTGCCGTGAAGGATGACTTGCGCTTGCAGGTCCTCCTCGTTTGGCGCTATGTTTTCTGTAATAGCGCTTTCCGAGCTAGTCGACTGCAACGACGACGCCATTGCTGGGTCTTTGCTGTCCACGCTGATCATCATCAATGCCGTTGTCGAGTCCATGCCATCCGAGCTAATCGGCTGATGCTGCGCGGTGGCTGAGTCCGCGCTACCTGAGCTGACGAACTGCTGCGCAGTCGCAGAGTTAGCGTTGTCGGCGTTGATTGGCTGCAAGTCCGCCGTCGAATTGGTGCTGTCCGAGCTTATCGCCTGCTGCTGCACGATCGTCGCATCCACGTCGTCTGCGCTAATCGCCTGCTGTTGAGCGATCGCCGTATCCACGCCTTCCGCACTTATCGGCTGCAGTGCCGCCGCCGAGTCTGCGCCGACCGCGCCAATCGCCTGCTGCTGCGCGATGGCCGCATCCACGATCGCCGCATCCGCGCTGGCGGCAGCTTCGCTCAACGCGGCAATCGCTTTCGCCTTCGCGATCGTTCTCGCTGCGCTGGCTTCCAGCTGCGCCCGCGCAGCCTGCACCTCGAGCAAATAATGCTCGAATTCGTCCAAGCGAGTTGCAATTCGTTCGTTGTACTGCTGCACTTCCTGTATCATTCCATAAAGCAGCTTCATCGTTAGCTTTGGCGGCTGATCAGCATGCTCCCGTTTTTCCTCATCGCGACTGGTCCACTCCGGCACTCCCGGTTCCTTTTCCGTTCCTGCATGTTCTACCACGGCAAGGCCTCCTTCAGCGTTATTCAGTACGCATTTTTTTTCGCGCTCCACGAGCTTGTCCTTATCGTATCGCATCCGACACGGATAAGCTGTCGAACATTGCTGTCGGCTTGTTGGAACATTTGCGGCACATTGTGGCAGGAATGCCTAAGGGCTTTAGTTCTACTTCGAACGGGAAAAATGGTACAATAGAGTGCAGTATGCATTTTGTGAACAGTAGAGAGGGTATGACCGTTATGAAAATCGTTCTGGCAACGCTGAATGCCAAGTATATACACACATCGCTCGCGCTGCGCTGCCTGAAGGCGTTCGCCGAGAAGGATTTCCCGGATATCGACATTGCGGAGTATACGATTAAGGACCCTGCGATGAACATCGTGTCGGATTTGTTCGCGCGCCGTCCGGATGTAATCGGCTTCTCCTGCTATATTTGGAACATCGAAGAGACGATCGTCGTCATCGACATGCTCCGCAAAATTATGCCGGAGGTAAAGATTCTCCTCGGCGGGCCGGAAGTGAGCTACGACACCGAGTTTTGGATGGAACGCATTCCGCAGGTCGATTTTATCGTCGTTGGCGAGGGAGAAGAGACGTTTCACCACATGCTGCAGGAGCTGGAGACGACGCGCAAGTTCCATCTCGTGTTTGGTCTGGCGTATCGCAAAGAGAAGGAGGGCAAGAGCCAGATCGTCGTTAACCCTGGCCGGCCGAAGCTCGATCTTGCGACGCTGCCATCTCCTTATCGATTCGAAGAGGATATTCCGACACTCGCCAATCGCGTCGTTTATTTTGAAACGAGCCGGGGATGCCCGTTCAGCTGCCAATTCTGCTTGTCCAGCATCGAGGTTGGCGTGCGTTATTTTGACATCAACCGGACGAAAGCGGACATTAATTATTTGATCGATCAAGGCGCGAAGCTGATCAAATTCGTCGATCGGACCTTTAACATTAAGCGCGACTATGCACTCGAAATGTTCCAATTTCTGATCGAAAATCATCGCGGCTGCGTGTTCCAATTCGAAATTACTGCCGATATTATGCGCCCCGAGGTGCTGGATTATTTGGCTGAGCATGCGCCGCCGGGCGTGTTCCGGTTCGAGATCGGCGTTCAATCGACGAACGATATTACGAATGAAGCGGTTAAGCGCCGCCAGAATTTTACGAAGCTGACGCGCACGGTCAACAAGGTCCGGGATTCGGGCAAGATCGACCAGCATCTCGACTTGATCGCAGGCTTGCCGCATGAAGATTACGATACGTTCCGCAAAACGTTTAACGATGTATTCGCACTCCGTCCGGAGGAGCTGCAGTTAGGCTTCCTCAAAATGCTTCGCGGCACCGGCATGCGCCATGATGCAGAGAAGCACGGCTACGTGTATATGGATCGCGCGCCTTATGAGATTTTGGGCAATGATCTGCTTCCGTTCTCGGATATTGTTCGAATCAAGCGGGTAGAGGATGTGCTGGAGAAGTATTGGAATGCGCATCGTTTGGATCATACGCTTCTTTATCTGGTGGAGCAGGTATTCCCGTCGCCATTCGATTTCTTCCAAGCGTTCGGCGACTATTGGGAAGGCCGCGGCTGGCAGCGGATCGGCCATCAACTGGAGGATTTGTTCGCTCGACTGTGGGCGTTCCTTGCTGATCGCGGCGCAGAAGCATCGGAGGGACGGCTTGATCTCGACGTTACGCTTGGGCTGATGAAGCTGGACTATTTCCTGAATCACAAATACAAACCGCGCAAAGTATGGTGGGATTTCGTCATGGACAAAGCGGAGTGGAGCAGCTGGATGAAACAATTGTCCGAACGGCCTGAGACGGTATCAGGCGACTTCGCTGCGCTTGGCTTGGCAGACAAAGAGCTGCACAAGCACGCCGTCATCGACCGCGTCCCATTCGACCTCGCGCTGTATTTAGCCGATGGAGCAATCGACAAATCAGCGGACTCGCTGCTCGTCATGATCTACGGCGGCGAAGCCGCAGGCAAGCCGTATGCGCTTCGCATCACGGGGCAAGAAGCTGTGGAGCAGCTTGCTACGACCGAGTAGAGAAGGCGATAAGGTACAAAAAAAGTGCCGTAAACGGCGTCTGCGCCAGCATGGACGCGAATAGGGAACAAAAAAGTGTCGTAATCGCCGCCCACGCCAGCATGAGCGCGAATAGGGAACAAAAAAGTGTCGTAATCGCCGCCTACGCCAGCATGAGCGCGAATAGGGAACAAAAAAGTGTCGTAATCACCGCCCGCGCCAGCGTGGGCGCGAATAGAGAACAAAAAAGTACCGTAATCACCGCCCGCGCCAGCGTGGGCGCGAATAGGGAACAAAAAAGTGCCGTAATCACAGCCCGCGCCAGCGTGGGCGCGAATAGGGAACAAAAAAGTGCCGTAAACGGCGCACGCCAGCATGGGCGCGAATAGGGAACAAAAAAGTGCCGTAATCGCCGTTCACGCCAGTGTGGGCGCGAATAGGGAACAAAAAAGTGCCGTAAACGGCGCCCGCGCCAGTGTGGGCGCGAATAGGGAACAAAAAGTGCCGTAAACGGCGCCCGCGCCAGCATGAGCGCGAATAGGGAACAAAAAAGTACCGTAATCACCGCCCGCGCCAGCATGAGCGCGAATAGGGAACAAAAAAGTGCCGTAATCACCGCCCACGCCAGCATGGGCGCGAATAGGGAACAAAAAAGTGCCGTAATCACCGCCCGCGCCAGCGTGGGCGCGAATAGAGAACAAAAAAGTGCCGTAATCACCGCCCACGCCAGCATGGGCGTGAATAGGGAACAAAAAAGTGCCATAATCCTCGCCCGCGCCAGCATGAGCGTGAATAAGTCATAAAAAGAGGCCGTTTCAGACGTGGCATACGTCTGAAACGGCCTCTTTTTGAATGGGTCATAATAGAGACTACTGCGCCGTCCCCGGCTGGAACAGCTCGAACAGCTCGCCATCCGGCCCGTAGAAGAAGAAGTAACGGCTGCCGTCTGGCAGCGTCGTAATTTCCGTATCGCGAAGCGGCACTTGCAGCTGCTTGATCCGTGTGAATTCGACCTCGACATCATCTACGGTGAAGGCAACGTGATGAACCTTGCCCTCTGCAGGAAGCTCGCTATTGTAGCCTTCGATCAGCTCGATTTCCGTTTCTTCATGCCCCGGGAACGCAAGGAAAGCGAGGCGAATGACGCCATTCGAATGCGTCATCGTTTTACGATGCTCCAGACCGAGCACCTTCGTGTAATAGCTAATGGAAAGCTCAATATTCGTTACCATAATGCCGACATGCTCGATTTTGCGAATGGCCATCGTTAATCTCTCCCTTTATTTTATATTGGATGTTGCGTTACTGCCGCTTGCGGCTGCGCTCGATCGCGACCAAATAAGGGGCGGTCGGCTTTTGCGCCATTCGGTAGACGACAGCTTGTCCGGCAGTTGACGGCAGTGCAGCGCACCATTGCGCTACAGCGTCGGCTTCGTCATCGCCGCCGGGGTGCCCGGGGTAAAGGACGCAAGTCAGAATGCCGCCGGGCTTCAGCAGCGCGAGCGCTTCGGACAACGCAGCAATCGATGAATCCGGCTTTGTGATGATCGTGGGGTCTGCGCCGGGCAAGTAGCCCAGATTAAACATAACGGCCGCGATTGCGCCTGCGTGCTTAGGCTGCACATGCGCAGCCATTCGTTCATGGCTGTCCAGCACGAGCTGCAAAGCGGGAAGCCGCCCCTCGTCTTCTAGCGGCGCCAAGCGCTCGCGTGTCGCTAGAAGCGCAGCCTCTTGAATGTCAAAAGCATAAACGGCGCCGCGCGGACCGACGAGCTCTGCGAGAAACCGAGTATCGACGCCGTTGCCGGCAGTCGCGTCAATAACGGCATCTCCCGGAGAGACGCGCTCTCGGATCCACTGATGGGCCGTGCTGAGCACGGATAGGAAGCCCATCGCGGCTACCCTTGCCAGAGTCGGCCTTGCCACGTGTTACGGCGGGCCAGCTCTGCGTCGATTGCGTTAAGCACTTCCCATTTTTTCAGACTCCACATCGGGCCGATGAGCAGATCGCGAGGCGCATCGCCCGTCAGGCGATGGACGATCATTTCGGGAGGCAGCAGCTCCAGCGAGTCGGCGATAAGGCCGATATATTCGTCCATTTCGAGGAAACGGAGAAGTCCGGCTTCGTGCTGCTTGACCATCGGCGTTTTGCGCATGAGATGGAGCAGATGAATTTTGATGCCTTGCACATCCATTCGAGCGACAGCTCGGCAAGTGTCCATCATCATCTGGTGCGTCTCCTGCGGGAGGCCGTAGATGATATGCGCGCAGACGCGGATTCCTCTTGCGCGCAGACGCCGAACGGCATCCTCGTAGCAGGCGGTATCATGAGCGCGATTAATGAGCTCAGAGGTCGATTCATGAATCGTCTGCAAGCCCATTTCGAGCCACAGGTATGTCCGTTCATTCAGTTCGGCCAAGTAATCGATAACGTCGTCAGGCAGACAGTCGGGGCGTGTCGCAATGGATAAACCAACGACGCCCGGCTGCTCCAGAATGACTTCAAAATATTCCCGAAGCTCTTCAACTGGCGCGTACGTATTGGTGTAGGCTTGGAAATAGCCGATGTATTTGGCGTTCGGCCATTTTTGATGCTGGCGGTCGCGAATCGTATTGAACTGCGTCACGAGGTCGTCGCGCCGGCGTCCGGCAAAATCGCCCGAGCCGCGAGCGCTGCAAAACGTACAGCCGCCCTTGGCGATCGAGCCGTCCCGATTGGGGCAGGTGAAGCCCGCGTCGAGCATAACCTTGAACACCTTTTCGCCGAACTGCTCCCGCATCTCATAATTCCATGTATGAAACCGTTTGTCGCTCCACAGCATCGGCTGCTGCTCCGGCGTAACGGCGTTGCTTGCGATTGTCATAATAGCTCCTTCTCTTGAATCACGATGTTCCGGGATTGCCCGCTAACGTTTATTGTAGCGAAATTCCGGTCGGAATGCCACGATAAGGCGAAAACGCAGTTTAAAATCTACTGGAAATAAATTAGCCCGATTTTCGAAAAATGCTTGCTATACCTTACATGATGTGTTAAATTAAAAGTGCGACAAATCAATGAAAAACTCATTTTCTCTTCCATCGCAACGTATGACATATAATGTCGATTTTCTGGTAATAATATTGAAAAAATCGATGAGGTGATGCGCAATGAATACGGGATTGAAGATTCCACATGGCGAAGATAAAGTGAAGGTTGAGCTGACGGTTAAAGAACTGATGGTGCTGGCAGGGGCGCGCTTCCCTAACAATCATGTGTTGGAAGTGTCCGCTCGCAAGAAGCTGAACGAAGTGCTGGAGCAAACTTATGAAATTGAAAACGGCGGCAGCCGAGACGGTATTTCGTACGACTACTTAAATTAATAGGCGCCTGTTAGCAAGCGCTTACGACCCATATGTTGGTAATTCAAGTAACAGCCCGCGATCAAGCGCAGGCTGTTTTTTCTTTTTATATCCGCCTCTTTACTTTCCGGCGTAACTTAGGCACAATAGTTCTAGTTTTGAATTGGAGGACGAACAGACGATGCGATTACGCGGTAGAAAAGGAATTCTTGAAAGCATAGAGAGCCAGCCGGAGCTTGTCGTACTAGACGGGACCGCTTACAAAGGGCGCTGGCATGAGTTTTTCGGCAATGATCATCCGATCTATGTCGAGCTGGGAATGGGCAAAGGACAGTTTATTAGCACGATGAGCTTCCGCAATCCGGAAATTAACTACATCGGCGTAGACATGTACGATGAGCTGATTCGCCGAGGCGCGGAGAAGGCGCGTAACATTTGGGCAGAGCGCGGTGTGGACAGCCCTCCGAACCTGGCGCTGCTTCGCGCGAATATCGAAGGCATCGAAAACATCTTCGACAAAGGCGAGCTTGAGCGCGTCTACTTGAACTTCAGCGATCCATGGCCGAAAGCCAAGCATGCGCGCCGTCGCCTGACGCATCCGCGATTCGTGCGCAAGTATATGGAGGCGCTCAATGCGCGCGGGGAGATTCATTTTAAAACCGATTCCCAGTCGTTGTTCGAGTTTTCGCTGAATAGCTTCGCGGATATGGAGCTCTTAACCCGCAACATCGCGCTTAACCTGCATAAGGATGGCTTGCGCGATGATCTCGTGCCGACAGAGTATGAGATGAAGTTTTACGAGCGCGGACAAAACATTCACCGCATCGAGGTGCTGATCGGCGAAGAGCCAATCGCGGCTTGGCGCCAAGCGAAGCGAGAAGCATCCCAGGTAGATGCGGAGGCTGCGAAGCAGGATCAATCCGATGATGAGGACGATGCGGCTTCAGAAGAATAGAAGCTTTAGATGGGCCACAGCGAGACGATGCTTGCGCTTGTAGCCGTGCCTAGCAGGAAGCCTGCTGTCACATCGGATGGGTAGTGAAGCCCGAGGTACATGCGGGACCATGCGACTGACAAGCCAACGAGCAGCGCCGCGGGGATCATGTATAGGGCGGACGCGCTTGCTGCAAGCGTTAGGGGAAGCAGCCAAGAGAAAATGGCTGTCGTATGGCCGGAGGGGAACGAAGAGTCTTGAAGCGGGTGATGGCAAGCGTTAATGAAAGGAAGCTTTTGGTAGGGACGCAGCCTGCGGAAGCGGCGCTTCATAATGGCTACCGGCAAATGGCTTAGCGCGACGGCAAGCAAACACTGCCAGCCCGCTGTACGCCATAGATCCGAGCTGCTCGCCAAGGCGATAAGCAGGCCGGTTGCAAGCGTAAACGTTGCGCCGCCCATATGGGTAATGGTGCCGAGCCATCTGCCGAGGCAGGCCTGGATCCAGCGGTTGGCTGATCGCTTATTCGCGATCAACAGCAATTGGCGGTCTTGGGTACGAAGCCACCCCATCATGCGCTCCATCCAGATCCCTCCGTTTAGGGGCACCAATGCCCGAAATGAAACCGTTCCGCATACGTGCGGAGCGGTTTTTTGTGCTGCTGATAATGTAGCATTGCATTGTTCGCGCTGTGTCAACGGGATGATAAACGAATATTAATGAACCCTTAAATCGGCGTTGACTTCAAGGTAACAGTCCTTGCTTATATTTAACGAATGTTAGCGCAATGGCTGCGTACAATGAGGCTGAGGCGCGATTTTTAGCCGATTAAGTCCCGAAGCGGAGGCGATCTACGATGCGTTTGGCTCTATTCACCGATACGTATGACCCAGAGGTTAACGGGGTTGCCCGGACGCTGGGCCGATGGACGGAATATTTGCGTTTACAAGGGGTGGAGGTCCAAGTGTTTGCGCCTGATCCTGCCTCCGGCCACCCGCCGCGCCACTCGTCGATTCATGTGCAGCGGTTTGCTTCATTGCCGTTTTTCCTATATCCGGAATGCAGGTGGGCGCTGCCTAATCCGTTTCCGATTCGTCGCGCGTTGCTTGAATTCAAGCCAACGCTTATTCATGTTGCTACGCCATTCAACATGGGGCTGTTCGGTGTTCATTATGCAAAGAAGCTGCACATTCCGCTGGTCGCTTCGTACCATACCAACTTTGACCGCTACTTGCCGTTTTACAATCTTCAGTGGATGGTAAAGATGTTATGGAGGTACATGGAGTGGTTCCATCAGGACTGCCAGTCTATTTTCGTACCGTCGCCCTCCACACGCTCTGATCTCGTCAAACGGGGATGGCGCGAGGAGCGGCTTCAGGTATGGCCAAGAGGCATTGCCCAAAATCAGTATTTCCCTGGAGTCGATCGCTCGAAGGTGTTGGCGTCGCTTGGAATCGAGCCAGAGCGGTTTGTCGTGCTTTATGTTGGAAGACTCGCGCCGGAGAAGGATGTTGGCGTAGCGATTGATGCTTTTGAACGATTCCGTCAATCCAGCTGTCCAGAGGCAGTCCTACTTATTGCGGGAGACGGCCCATCTGCGGCAGAATTGGCTGAACGCTGCAAGCGGGACCAACTGCCGGTTTCATTCCTAGGCTTCACGGAGCTGCCTGCGCTTCGAGCGTTGTACGCGGCGGCAGATGTATTTCTGTTCCCTTCATCGACAGAAACCTTTGGCAATGTGGTCCTTGAAGCGATGGCTTCAGGTACGCCGGTCGTATGTGCTGCGGCAGGCGGAGTTGCGGACACAGTCACGCACCGAGAAAATGGGCTGCTGTGCGAGCCTGGCGATGTGGAGGCTTTCGCGAGCGCGCTGGAGCTGTTGTACCGGAATCCGGAGCAGCGGCTTGTTTTGGCGGAGCGCGGGATCGCTTATGCGCAGAGCCAGTCGTGGGAGGCTATATTTGATCGGCTGCTGTCACAATTTCGGGAAGCTGAAGCTGGAGAAGGGGGCAAGACGGTTCACCGTTTTGTCACATGAGGGGGCAAATCGAACGGAACCGAAATGTCGATTCATTCGTTAAGGAGTACGTAAGCATTAAAATTGCCGCAAATGGATGAAAATAAGGGGGAAGCGGGCGTAATTCGGGGCAACAGTGAAGTTCGGTTGCCGTGGAAGCGTTTTTCCAAGCGTAAAAGGCGGTATGGGCGCGAAAACCGTTTTTGACAAAGCTGCCAGAACGGTGCAAAATTCACTATGGTCGCAAAATAATAAGGATTTACGAAAAATAGATAGAACGTCGCGAAGACGGCGACCGTAGATGGATGTAGTTGCGATTATCATGCTGCCAGTTACCAAATAACAGAGAGAGAACACATTAAAAAAGGGGTCTCAAGGGGGCAAAACAAAAGATGTTAAATGTTTTAGTGATGGCGTTTCAAGTATTCTTGGCGTTTGTCGGCGTGTACCAATTCGTGCTTGCGCTGTTCGGTATTTACCGGAAGAAAAGCAGTCGCCGCCATGAACCGAAGAAGTCATTCGCCGTACTCGTCGCTGCGCATAACGAAGAGCAAGTCGTAGGCGCGCTGATCGAGAATCTGAAAAATCTGGATTATCCAAAAGAGCTGTATGATGTGTTTGTCATTTGCGACAACTGCACGGACGGAACAGCAGACATCGCCCGCAGCTACGGGGTGAAAGCATGCGTCCGCAAAAATACTACGCTTAAGGGCAAGGGCTACGCGATCGAATGGATGCTCAAAGAGCTGTGGAGCATGCCGCGCCAATATGACGCGGTCGTGATGTTCGATGCGGACAACCTGTGCAACAGCGATTTCCTTCACCTCATGAATGATGATCTGTGCGATGGTCATCAAGTTATTCAAGGCTATCTTGATACGAAAAATCCGAACGATTCGTGGGTTACCGCGGCATACGGCATTACGTACTGGTATTGCAACCGGTTGTGGCAGCTTTCCCGCCGCAATCTCAAAATGGCTAACTTTTTGGGCGGCACAGGCATGTGCTTCGATTCCAAGCTGCTTAAAGATATGGGCTGGGGCGCTACGAGCCTCGTTGAAGACCTCGAGTTCACAATGCGCTGCATTCAGCGCGGCGTACATCCGGTATTGAATTACGATGCCAAGGTGTACGATGAGAAGCCGGTATCGTTCCGCGCTTCCGCGCGCCAACGCCTTCGTTGGATGCAAGGGCACTTTAACGTAGCCCGCAACTATTTCTTCCCGCTGCTGTGGGCAAGCATCAAGGAACGCAGCTTCGTTAAATTTGATGCGGCGCTATATTCAGTCTCGGTTTACAACACGTTCCTTGGCTTCTTGATGACGATGGTGCTGTGGGGCGACAATTTGATCCCTGCGGACAATATTTTCGGCTCGATCTATGAGTACCTGCCTTGGTGGGTGGCTGGCGTAGCCATCGTGGCTTCCGTCGCGATGTTCCCACTCTCGCTTATCCTTGAAAATGTCCGCAACTGGCGGATGTATGCGCATCTGCTTACGCTGCCGTTCTTCCTCCTGTCATGGTGGCCGATTACGTTCTACGCGTTCTTTACGCAGAACAACAAGCAATGGAGCCATACGCAGCATACGCGCGTTATTCGGCTTGAAGAAGTGCAGAGCAAGCAGGTTAGCTGATCAGCAATCTTTTGCAGTATGAGTGTTGACGCTGATATCTCAGTGTGCTATAGTAATCCGGTAACACTAAAATTTATCGCTTAAGAAGAGGCACCCGCTTCTCACCTGCCTGACATTGATGTCAGATGGTTATATGCGACCGATCGAAGACGCTGCACGTTATCCGCTTGCGATAACATTGCACGAACGAATGGTTATGGCATGCGGGTCCTGTTGGACCCGCATTTTTATTTGGGTGAATACATGAGAAACTAATTTATGGAGGTGGCACGTTATTAGCAGAGAACATCAAATTAACGACGAAATCCGGGCTCGCGAGGTACGCGTAGTAGGCGCAGAAGGTGAACAGATCGGAATTAAACCGATTCGCGAAGCACTTCAGATGGCAATCGATCTCAGCATGGATCTCGTCAATGTCGCACCGCAAGCCAAGCCGCCGGTATGCCGCATCATGGATTACGGCAAATTCCGTTACGAGCAGCAGAAGAAAGAGAAGGAAGCGCGCAAAAACCAAAAGATCGTTGATCTTAAGGAAGTGTGGTTCCGTTCGAACATCGAGGAAAACGACTACCAGACGAAGCTTCGCAACGTCGTGAAGTTTCTGAAGGAAGGCGATAAAGTGAAGTGCTCCGTTCGTTATCGCGGACGCGAGATCGCACATGCTGCGATCGGGCAACGGATTCTCGATCGTCTCTCTAAAGAAGTCGCCGAATTATGCAGCGTGGAGCGTGTCCCTAAATTGGAAGGCCGCAGTATGATCATGATTTTGGCGCCCAAAATAACTACTTAACATTATCAAGGAGGAACAATCGAATGCCTAAGATGAAAACGCACAGCAGTCTGAAAGACCGCTTCAAAATTACCGGTACAGGCAAAGTGAAACGTTTCAAAGCATACAGAAACCACTTGCTTTCTCACAAATCCGGCCGTCAAAAACGCGTTTTGGCTGGTCAACCGCTCATGGCAGCTGGCGACGTTCGCCGTCTGCAACAAGGTTTGGCTAACCTGAAATAGTCCATAATCGCGAGACTCGCGATGCAGTTCATAAACTAAACAAACACTCAGGAGGTCTTCTCTCATGGCAAGAGTTAAAGGCGGATTCGTCCGCGCTCGTCGTCGTAAACGGATTTTGAAGCTTGCGAAAGGTTACTTCGGTTCGAAACATCGCCTGTTTAAAACAGCAAAAGAGCAAGTAATGAAATCGTTGCTGTACGCATACCGCGACCGTCGCCAAGTTAAACGCGACTTCCGCAAACTGTGGATCGTTCGTATCAACGCAGCAGCGCGTCTTAACGGCCTTTCCTACAACAAATTCATGTACGGCTTGAAACTTGCTGGCATCGAAGTTAACCGTAAAATCCTCGCTGACCTCGCAGTCAACGACATTAACGCGTTCAACTCGCTTGCAGGCGTAGCTAAACAAAAAATCAACGCTTAGTATAGCGTGATACAAAAGACTCGTCCCGATGTGGGACGAGTCTTTTTGCTGTACGCATATACTGGGGGTACAAACAAACAAGCCGGCTCCCGTCCTTTCGCATAGTCTGTAAGACAACGGGAAAGGAGGGATTTGACATGCAGCATGTTTCCGAACATGATGTAAGGAAACTGATCGGCAAATCCATCTATGCGACTCGGCGGGATGGCTCGGTCGTCCTTGGCAAGTTAACGCGTTTTCACGATAACAAACTCTATTTGGAGCCGTTTGGTAAAAGCAGCGGCGTACAAACGAGAGCGATATTGCCTCTCATTTTGTTTGATCTGCTGGCGATCGGCTTGTTTGCAGGCGGTGGCTTCGGCGGCGGCTTTGGGGGCAAATGTTGCCCGCCTTACGGCGGCGGTCCAGGCTATGGCGGCGGTGGCTACGGCGGCTATGGCGGCGGACCGGGATATGGCCAGTATGGGGGCGTAGGATATAACCAATATGGCGGCGGCGGGCCTTATGGCAGCAGCGGCTATGGACCGAAAGGCAGCGGCGGTTATTATTAATAACGAAGCGGAGACGCAGCGGTTAAGGTCGGCGGTTTGAGGAACGCCGGGTTAGCAAGCGACTGCCTAACGGTTTAATCATTTCATGGCAGCGAATCGATTCTGCAAATCGAGTGGCGCGGTAACCGAGATTCTCATAAAACCGAAGTGCCGCGCCGTTGCTTTGGTCAACGTATAATAGGGCAGTGGTGCAGCCGCTAGCTGCGCCATATGCTTCTGCCTTCTCCATTAATTGCTTGCCTGTTCCGCGTTTGCGGCAAGTCGGATGGACGGCCAGCAGATCAACATATAAGGTTTCACCTTGCGCAATAGAGTGAACGAAGGCGTAGGGATAGTTCGTAGCCGTGTAAGCAGCAACGTAAGTAGCGCCAATATCAAGCCGGGCGCGGAGTTCCTCTGAAGATGGCGCATCATGTATAGAATAGAGATAGGAGTAAGGAATGATTTCGTTGCGGATCAGCTGCAGAATCGGCGAATCGTCTTGCAAAGCCTTTCTTGTACGAATAGGCATGGGCGGCAGCCTCCTTCCGCAGTCGTTGCAGCAGTATATGCCGTACTGCATTTGCGGGTTAAAGCGATACATAACTTTTCCGGTTCAGTTGCATACTAGGCTTGACGAACGTAATCACCAGGCATATAATAGGGTTTAAGCTAATACGTTATCGGCAATGATGAGGACGAAGTGTTAAGGGCTCTTTTGCTCAGAGAGCGGATGGAATTTGCTGCAACCATCGCCAAAACCCCTTTTCGACGAGCTCACCTCGGAGCCATTCTCTTGAAAAGCGAATGACAGTTCGCGCATTAGGGAGAATCGCTTGGCACACGTTACTGTGCTCATGGTAAGAATGTTAGACGTTAACGCGTTTCTTACCTGTCGAGGTTATGCATTGCGAGATGCGTAACAAATCTGGGTGGTACCACGGAAGATATGCCTTTCGTCCCGTTGCTTATTGGAAGCAACGGCGGCGAGAGGCTTTTTTGTTGTTTGGTTGAATGAAAGGAGAGATGAAGGATGGCGACGCAAGGCACAACGCTTCGTTCGAAACAAGAGCTAATCGAGAAAATGAGCAAACCGGAGGTCATTTCCGGTTCGGAGATATTGCTTCGCAGTCTAGTGCTTGAGGGCGTCGAATGCGTATTCGGCTACCCGGGCGGTGCCGTATTGTATATTTACGATGCGATGCATGGCTTTGATGACTTCCACCATATTCTGACCCGCCATGAGCAAGGGGCGATCCATGCTGCTGACGGCTATGCGCGTGCAAGCGGCAAAGTCGGCGTTTGTATCGCAACGTCCGGACCAGGCGCTACGAACCTGGTAACGGGCATCGCAACAGCGTATATGGACTCCGTTCCGCTTGTTGTAATTACAGGCAACGTTGCGACGTCTGCTATTGGGACGGATGCGTTCCAAGAAGCGGACATCACAGGCATTACGATGCCAATTACGAAGCACAGCTACCTCGTTCGGAATGTAGAGGATCTGCCGCGCGTGATTCACGAGGCGTTCCATATCGCGAATTCCGGCCGTAAAGGCCCGGTTCTCATCGATATTCCGAAGGACGTATCGGCGCATAAAACGCTGTTCAAGCCAGCGACTGGCGAAGTGAGCCTTCGCGGATACAACCCGACGGTATCGCCTAAGAAGCAGCAGGTCGACAAAATGCTGAAAGCGATCGAAGAAGCAGAGCGTCCGCTCATTCTTGCTGGCGGCGGCGTAGTCTACTCCGGCGCGCATGAGGAACTGTTGGCATTTGCTACGAAAACGAACATTCCGGTGACGACAACGCTTCTCGGTCTTGGCGGCTTCCCTAGCGGCAACGATCTGTGGGTAGGCATGCCGGGGATGCATGGTGCTTATGCATCGAACAAAGCGATCCAAGGATCGGATCTTCTCATTAATATCGGCGCGCGCTTCGATGACCGCGTGACGATGAAGCTTGACGGCTTCGCGCCGAACGCGAAGATCGTTCATATCGATATCGATCCGGCGGAGATCGGCAAGAACGTTGCGACGGACATTCCGATCGTAGGCGATATCAAAACAGTGCTTGAGCTCGCGAATCAAGACGCTAAGCCAGCGACGAAAGCAGACGCTTGGCGCGCGCTGATTGCGCAAATGAAAGCGGAGAAGCCGCTCTCGTACGTGGATTCGGATGTTGAGCTGAAGCCGCAATGGGTGGTTGAGCTTCTGCATGAAACGACCAATGGCGATGCGATCGTTACGACGGACGTAGGCCAGCACCAAATGTGGGCGGCTCAATATTACAAATTTAATAAGCCGCGCTCGTTTGTTACATCCGGCGGCCTTGGCACGATGGGCTTCGGTTTCCCATCGGCAATCGGCGCACAGATGGCAAACCCTGATCGCGTAGTCGTTTCCATCAATGGCGACGGCGGCATGCAGATGTGTGCGCAAGAGCTCGCAATCTGCTCGATCAACAACATTCCGGTTAAAGTTGCGATCATTAATAACCAAGTGCTGGGCATGGTTCGTCAATGGCAAGAAATTATCTATGACAACCGTTACAGCCACATCGATCTGGCGGGAAGTCCAGACTTCGTTAAGCTTGCAGAAGCTTACGGGGTAAAAGGCTTCCGCGCTACGAACAAGGAAGAGGCGCGCCAAGCATGGGAAGCTGCGCTTGCGCATCCAGGTCCTGCGGTCGTTGAATTCGTCGTCCGCAAAGGCGAAAACGTGTATCCAATGGTTACGCAAGGAAACACGATCGACGAAATGATCTTGGGGGAAACGGAATGAAAAAGCATACGGTAGCAGTCCTCGTTAATGATCAGCCCGGCGTTCTTCAGCGCGTATCTGGCCTGTTCGGCCGCCGCGGCTTTAATATTGAAAGCATCACGGTAGGCTCGAGCGAAGAGCCGGGCTTGTCGCGCATGGTAATCGTAACGTCCGGCGACGACAACACGCTGGAGCAAATTACGAAGCAGCTTTATAAGCTGATCGACGTAATCAAAGTCGTCGATGTCAGCGGCAGCCCGATGGTTGCTCGCGAGCTCGCGCTCATCAAGGTGGGCGCGGAGCCTGCGGCTCGTCCGGAGGTGCTCGGCGTTGTCGAGACGTTCCGTGCAGCTGTAGTCGACATCGGTCCTTCGACGATGATCGTGCAAGTCGTTGGCGATACGGAGAAGATCGACGCAATGGTCGAACTTCTCAAGCCTTACGGCATTCGCGAGCTGTCCCGTACAGGTGTCACGGCTATGATTCGCGGCAACGCGAAATAGTATCGTACGGGCCAACTTATCTTCTTTGCATAACGAAACCCATTATCTTTCGACGCTCAGATCATGTATGATGGATAATGGCGTGTGCAAACCGCACTCATTGAACTTGCTCAGATGGCGGACAAGCCGACGAGCCTATCATTCACCAACAGCCTTTCATTGGGCGGGTGTTTAAGCAGGGAACACGACGGGGCGCTGGTTCGTCCGTGCCTTAGCCGCTTCTCCGTTTAAACACCCGCTCAATGAGGGTTCAATTTAAAGGAGGCAATTTTACAATGGCAGTTACTTTGTACTATGAAAAAGACGCAGACCAAAGCGTTCTCGCAAACAAAACGATCGCAGTTATCGGCTACGGCTCCCAAGGCCACGCACAAGCACAAAACCTTCGCGACAGTGGCCTGAAAGTAATCATCGGCCTTCGCCCAGGCAAATCGGCTGACAAAGCTAAAAACGATGGCTTCGAAGTATTGAACGTAGCTGAAGCAGTTAAAGTAGCTGACGTTGTTCAAATCCTTATGCCAGACGAAACGCAAGCAAAAGTATACGCGGAAGAAATCAAGCCTAACCTCAAAAAAGGCGCAGCTTTGATGTTCTCCCACGGCTTCAACGTTCACTACGGCCAAATCGTGCCAGACAAAGATACGGACGTTCTTCTCGTTGCTCCTAAATCGCCGGGCCACATGGTTCGTCGTACGTATGAAGAAGGCTTCGGCGTTCCAGGCTTGATCGCAATCGAGCAAGACGCTACGGGCAATGCAAAAGCAATCGGCCTTGCTTATGCAAAAGGCATCGGTTGTACGCGTGCGGGCGTTATCGAAACGTCGTTCCGTGAAGAGACGGAAACGGATCTGTTCGGTGAGCAAGCTGTACTTTGCGGCGGCGCTACTGCCCTCGTTAAAGCAGGCTTCGAGACGCTGGTTGAAGCTGGCTATGCACCAGAAATGGCTTATTTCGAGTGCTTGCATGAGCTGAAGCTGATCGTTGACATGATGTACGAAGGCGGCATGGCTTCGATGCGTGACTCGATCTCCAACACTGCTGAATACGGCGACTACGTTACAGGCCCACGCGTTGTAACGGACGAGACGAAGAAAGCGATGAAAGCAGTTCTGGACGACATCCAATCCGGACGTTTCGCTCGCGACTTCATCCTCGAGAACCAATCGAACAAAGCAATGATGACGGCTACTCGTCGTCGCGAAGCAGAGCATCCAATCGAGCAAGTTGGCGGACAACTGCGTGAATTGATGCACTGGATCAAAAAATAATAACCGCTTGAACAAGCGATTATAAGCTTTAACTTATCCCGGTTCACAGACAGCCGTGAGCGTCCATCCGATGATGGATGCCCACGGGGCATGTCTGCTTGCACCGGGACATTTAGTTTCCCGGAGGTGTAACGGCATGCGCAAGATTTATATTTTCGACACGACACTCCGCGACGGGGAGCAATCTCCGGGCGTTAACTTGAATACCAAAGAGAAGGTAGAAATCGCTTTGCAGCTTGAGAAGCTCGGCGTCGACCGGATGGAGGCTGGCTTCCCGGCTGCTTCCCCAGGCGACTTGGCCGCGGTAAATGCGGTTGCCCGTGCCGTTAAGAATGCAAGCGTCATCGGCTTGTCGCGTTCCCGCGAGCAAGACATCGATGCAGCGCGCGAAGCGCTGAAAGACGCACAGGATCCTTGCCTTCATCTGTTCCTGGCAACGAGCCCGATCCATCGCAAGCACAAGCTGCGCATGGAGAAGGATCAAGTGCTGGAAACGGCTGAGCGCGCGATCCGTTATGCGAAGCAGTATTTTTCCAAAATCGAGTTTTCGCCAGAGGATGCGGGACGTACGGAGCTTGACTTCCTCGTGCAGGTAACCGAAATGGCGATTCGCGCAGGCGCGACGGTCGTTAACATCCCGGATACGGTGGGTTATTTGAATCCGCTGGAGTTCGGCAACATTTTCAAAACGCTCAAAGAGAACGTGACGGGCATCGAGAAAATTCAGCTGAGCGCGCACTGCCATGATGACCTTGGCATGGCGACGGCGAATGCACTGGCTGCTGTACTCAATGGCGCTGACCAAATTGAAGGCACGATCAACGGGATCGGCGAACGTGCGGGCAATACGGCGATCGAAGAGGTAGCGCTGGCGCTGGCAACTCGAGCGGATTACTTCGGAGCGACGACGTCGCTTAATCTGAAGGAAATCGCGAAGACGAGCCGACTGGTCAGCAAGCTTACGGGCATGCCGGTTCCAGGCAACAAAGCGATTGTTGGCGCGAACGCGTTTGCCCATGAGTCGGGCATCCATCAGGATGGCATGCTCAAGGAGAAAACGACGTACGAGATCATCTCGCCGGAGACGATCGGGCTGAAGGAATCCAAGCTGGTGCTTGGCAAACACTCGGGCCGCCACGCTTTCCGCGAGAAGCTGATCGACCTTGGATATGAGTTGGAAGATGAAGCGGTGAACGCGGCATTCGCCAAGTTTAAGGACGTTGCTGACCGTAAGAAGGACGTAACGGACGAAGACATTCATGCCATGCTGGAAGAGAAGTTGGCGGAGTCCCCAAGCATCTATTCCTTCCAGACGATCGAAGTGCATTACGGCAACCAATCGGTACCGTCTGCAACGATCCGAATCGAGAAAACGAACGAAGGCGTTAAAGAAGCAACTGCGGAGGGCAATGGTTCCGTAGACGCGATCTATAATGCCATCGATAAGCTGACGGGCGAGGAAGTCGAGCTGGAGGATTACTCCATCAAATCCGTCTCGCACGGCAAAGACGCGCTTGGCGAAGTTCATGTCGTTCTGCTTCAGAACGACGTAACGGCGCAGGGCCGCGGATTGAGCACGGATATTCTCGAAGCGAGCGCACGCGCTTATGTTGACGCGTTGAACCGTTTGATTGACAAGCGTCAATCGCCAGGTCGCCGCGACAAGATGAGCCTTATCTAACTGCTAGAACAGCAACAGCCCCTTAAACGAAAATGACAGCCGTGAGAATGGCCATTGACGTTTAAGGGGCTTTTTAATGTTATATAGTCGATAGACAGCAGAAAGCGGTGAAGAGATGACGGTTTATATTGCATTGCTCCGAGGCATTAACGTAGGCGGGAAAAATAAAATCAAGATGGCGGATTTAAGGGAAGCGCTCGAAGGGCTGGGCCTCTCGAAGGTTCAAACCTACATTCAAAGCGGCAATATTCTATTTGAATCGAATGAGGACGAGGCAACGCTGCGTGTGCGGATCGAGCAAGAGGTGGAGAAGTCGTTTCAGATTACGCTCAGCGTGATCATCCGAACGTCGGAGCAGTTGAACGCGATTGCTGCGAACTGCCCTTTTACGGAGGAACAGCTCGCAACGGCAGCGGCGACCTGCGAGGGAGAGAGCCTGTATGTTACGATGCTGCAGGAGAAGCCCGACTCGGATAAGCTGGACAAGCTGCAGCAATATCAGACGGCTGACGAGCAGTATCGGCTGGCGGACAGGGACGTTTATTTGCTATTTGGACGAAGCATACGCAATGCCAAGTTAGCGGTACAGGTTGAGAAGCTAGGCGTTCCGACAACGACGCGGAATTGGAACACGATCAACAAGCTTGTGCAATTAGCGAAGGAGCGGGTTGAACAGGAGTAGCGCATAGGGAGGGGCGAGTAGGACTTTAGCAGGTCTTTAAACAGGGAGCCAGCAGGGGCATGGTATAATAGACGGACTTCTATTGTTGCAGGTAAGGGGATTACGGTTATGACGCTCGCGATGGCAATATTGTGGATCACTGCGCTGCTGCTGCTGCTAACGAATCGGCGGAGCCCGGTATTTAGATGGCTTAGCTTGGTCGCATTTTGCGGCGGAATCGGCGCGCTGGCTTCTGTGATGGAAAGCTGGATCGTCGCATATGAAACCACCGCCGCGGCTGTTGAAGCGAAAGTGGACCTGTTACGCCATCTTCAGCGCGGATGCTCATGGATGAGTTATTACGGCTTGCCTTATAGCTATCTGATGTTTGCAGCAGCTTATCATACGGAAGCCGTCCCGCGGCGGATGGCGAAAATGTTGCCGTTTATAACATTAATTCCGCCGGTGATCATGCTTGTTTTTCCGGCGCCCGCTAACCTGCCTGTCTCCTACATGCCTCTGGCTTGCTGGGCGATTCCATACAGCGTCCTAGGCACGCTTATCGTCTTAACGAAGCGGGCGACGCATCCAGCCGAGCGAAGGGCGCATTTGATCGTTACGGCGGCCGTGCTGCCAGCGGTATTGTTTGCTGTGGCGATGAACTATATGCTGCCTGTATTCGGCGTGTATCGGATGTGGCGCTATAACGTGTGGTCCATTCCGGTTGCGTTCAGCATATTCGTTGTGTCCTTATTCAAATATGGCTTTCTCGGCGTTCAGCTCATGATCGAGCGTCGCCGCTTGGACTCCTCAATGCGGGCGATTACGAGCGGAACGGCGATGCTGAATCATGCCATTAAGAACGATATTGCCAAAATCAAGCTGTTCGCCGATCACCTGGGAAGGTCAAACGCGAATGCGGGAGCTGCCGCTGGGAACCAAGCGGATGCAGCCGTTATTATGCGAGCGGCTGAGCACATCGAGACGATGATTCGAAGCGTTCACGAGCGTACGCAAGAGTTGGTATTAAGAGCGGAGCGAGTTAATTTGGCGGAGCTTGTGCGGATGCAGGTCGGTGCGATCTCCAAAGCGGCAGAAGCCGCTGGCGTACATCTGACGACGTGTCTGCCAGAAGCCGCTGATGTCGAGGTTGTTGCCGACGCCGCTCAGACGGAGGAAGCAATACATAATGTGCTTCGCAACGCGTTAGAAGCGATGCCAGAAGGCGGGCAGTTAATGATCACGCTGTCCGGGGGCAAACGAGGGGCTGTGATCGCCATTCGCGATACAGGTATCGGTATTGAGCGGCAGCATTTGCAGAGAGTAACGGAGCCGTTCTTTACGACGAAAAGCGGCAAAGAGATGAATTTTGGGCTTGGCCTCGCCTATAGCAGCCAGCTAATGAATCGCCAAGGCGGAGAGCTGCGGGTAGAAAGCGAGCGTGGGAGCGGGACGACGGTCACCTTCTCGTTCCCGTCTTTGAAGCGTTCGAGCAAGCGTGTGCGTTCGCTCGCAGCAGGCGAATCGCCGATAACGCGTGTATTTACGAAGTCTGGAGGGGAATGAGCGGATGAGCGAGCAGCAGCAAACCAAGCAAGAGCAGGAAGGGCAAATCCGCGTCATGCTCGTTGAAGACGATCCGGAATGGCGGCGCGGGCTGTCGCACTATTTAAGCGCGGTAGCTGATCTGTCTGTTGTAGCGGAGACAGGCGATCCTGAGCAGGTGGCCTCCTTATGCGCGAGTACGCGCCCTGACGTCATATTGCTTGATATTATGTTGTCGGACGTTCCGGCGGGGCTGCGCCTGGCGGCTGAGCTGCCAGCGATCACTTCAGCGCGAATGATCATGCTGACATCAATGGAGGATGGCGCGTTTGTTTCGGAGGCGCTGCGTGCAGGGGCTGTTAATTATATGGTGAAATCGCGTTTCACCGATATTCCGCATGCGATTCGCCAAGCGGCGGCGGATCGTTCGATGATTGACGCCTCGGCGGCAAAGCTGGTGCTGGAGGAGCTTAGGCGGCTTAAGAAAGTAGAGCGCGACTACGAGGTCGACCGGTTCAAACGGCAGGTCACGCCAGCCGAGGTGCAGGTTTTATCGATGATTCACGAGGGCTACAGCCAATCGCAGATCGCGGACCGATCGTTTTTATCGCTGCGGACGGTCAAAAATCACGTAGGCAATATTTTGCGCAAAATCGGGGTCGGCACAAGCAAGGAAGCAGCGGAGAAAGCGAAGGATATGGGGCTGTTCTAGCAGCAAACGGAGGCGGTACCAGATAAAGTTGGTACTATTCCCATCGGCAGGCGCGAGTAGAATAGGAAGTGTTAGGACTTGGTCCTAAACTTTCATCCCGAATGGGAGGCGCTTGTAATGGAATTATGGAAAAAGCATTGGACGACAGCGTTGGGCGCGCTGTTCGTATTGGCGGCGTTCCTATCGCTCTTCAAATATTCGGCGGATCAAGGCTGGCTGACGGACCCGATCAAAATAGCGATTGGCCTAATCGCTGGCGCTGCAGCCGCTTCGATCGGGGTGAAGCTGCATCGCAAAGGTAAGGGGTTCGTCCTTGCCGGGGAGCTCGGAACAGGGCTGGGCGCAGCAATAGGCTACTCGACGGCTGCTTATGCGGGCATTTACACGACATTGTGGGAATCCATGACGGTGCTGGTCGCCATGACCGCGATAACGGCCGCGGTTGCCGCGTATGCGTATCGCTTCAATTCCCGCATTCTCATGATGGTGTCGCTGCTAGGTTCCATGCTGGCGCCGCTTGTTATGCAGCCGGAAACGGATCAAGTGCTGCAGCTGTTCCTGTATTTGCTCGTTATGAATACTGCGGTGTTTGCCATTAGCGTGATGAAAAGCTGGCTCGAGCTGCGCTTGACAGCCTTTCTATTTACTTGGCTGCTGTATGCGGTGTATTATGTCCATTTCTTGCCTGAGTCGAATGGTTGGTGGAGCATGCCGATGCGGTATGCGGTTGCAGCATTCGTGTTCTATTTAGTGGCATTCTACGCTGCAACCTGGCGAGACCGCAGCCAATCAGCGGGGATCAATGTGTATTTCAGCTTCGCGAACACGGTGCTGTTCGGCGCTTGGGCGGCGGCGCTGCTGCCTGGGCAGGGCGCGATGACGGTTCTTATGCTTTTAATCGGCGTATTGTATGGCATGCTTGCGCTGGCGATTTATCGCTTCAAAATGGTTTCCGTGTCTGCGGCAGCCGGTCATATCCACGCGGCGTTAGCCGTTATCGCCCTGCTGCTCGGCATGTCGGGCCTCGGCTCCGGCTCGGATTATCGTCCGCTTGTCGGCGCGTTCGTATGGACGGCGATTGCACTAGCAATGGTCCTTGTTGGCCGCAAGCTTCGCACGGATTGGCTCATTGTTGCAGGATCGTTCGTATGGCTCGTAACAGGCGTCTACTGGTTTGCCAATGCATGGGACGTCCCGCGGATCAATCCGCTGGGAGACCTGTATATTCCGTTCTTGAACGGGGGAGCGATCGCTTGGGTCGCGCTGGCGGCCTTCGGGTTCTACGTATCGAGACAGGTCAACTACAAATCGCTCGATAAAGAGTCGGCATCAATCGTTGCGGTGCTGTATGCCGTACTGAGCCATATTATCGTCGGCGGCTTGCTGACGGTTCAGATCACTAATGTGTACGATGAGTACGACGTTGCAGGCAGCGTTCAGCTGGCACTGTCGGTCGCATGGGGCGTCTATGCCTTGCTGCTGTTCTTATGGGGGGCCTATAGCCGCCAACGTCCGTTCCGGTGGTTTGGTTCGATCGTGATCGTATTGGTGGCGTTAAAGACGATTCTGCTCGATCTGAGCGGCGAAAGCTCGTTGTACAAAATCATCGTGTTCCTGCTGCTTGGCGCGATTTCGTTCGGCATTAGCTGGGTTAATACGAAGTGGCAGGCGAAGTCGGGTAAGCAATAGGCATAAACTATAATTCCGATAGCATTTATATCTTTGTCTTCAACGACCATTTGTGGTACAACTGATAATAGATTGAGAATTTATTGTGTGTATAGAAGAGGAGTGTCAATCACTATTATGGCAGACGTAAAAAAAATCGCAGTTCTCGGCGGCGACGGCATTGGACCAGAGGTTGTCGGCGAAGCGCTTAAAGTGCTCAAAAAAACGGAAGAGCTGTTCGGCTACCAATTCGAAACGGAGCACGGCCTGTTCGGCGGTATCGCAATCGACGAGAAAGGTACGCCGCTTCCGCAAGAGACGCTTGAAATTTGCCAAAAAGCGGACGCTGTACTGCTCGGAGCGGTTGGCGGCCCGAAATGGGATAACAATTCGAAAGAGCTTCGTCCAGAAACGGGCTTGCTCGGCATTCGCAAAGCGCTCGGCCTGTTCTCCAACATCCGTCCTGCGAACGTATTCGATTGCTTGAAGGAAGCTTCGACGCTGAAACCAGAAGTGCTTGAAGGCACGGACCTGATCGTTGTGCGCGAGCTGACGGGCGGCATTTACTTCGGCGAGAAATTCCGTCGCGAAACCGCGAACGGCGAAGAAGCAGTCGATACTTGCGCATATAACGTACAAGAAGTTGAGCGTATCGTTCGCCAAGCGTTCGAAATCGCACAAACGCGCCGCAAGAAGCTGGCGTCGGTTGATAAAGCAAACGTGCTTGAGACGTCCCGCCTGTGGCGTGAAGTGGTTAACCGGATCGCGCCAGAATATCCAGACGTAGAGCTTGAGCATGTACTCGTAGACAACTGCGCAATGCAATTGCTCCGCCGTCCGTCGAGCTTCGACGTTATCGTAACGGAAAACATGTTCGGCGACATCCTGAGCGACGAAGCAGCAATGCTGACGGGTTCGATCGGCATGCTCTCTTCCGCATCGCTGGGCGAAGGCAGCTTCGGCCTGTACGAGCCGGTGCACGGCTCGGCGCCTGACATTGCTGGACAAGGCATCTCGAACCCAATCGCTACGATTCTGTCTGTAGCGCTCATGTTCCGCCTGACGTTCGGCTACCATGAGGCAGCGCAACGCATTGAAGATGCGGTTAAATCGGTTCTCGATGCGGGCCACCGCACGGGCGACATCGCAGTCGACAAGAGCAAAGCGATCGGTACGTCGGCGATGGGCGATCTGATCGTGGCTGCAATGGGTAACTAATTAATTGTAATAATTATTAATAAATAACGAATACAATATTGACTTCATTCTATTCTGGTGGTACCATTCATCTAGGAAGTAAGTCAATAGACATTCACTCAAATTACGCCACTGGCGTCAAGGAGGTTCTTTTATTATGGCAGATCGTTTGGTAGGTCGTTTGGCCCCAGATTTCACGTTGGAAACAGTATCCGGTGACGGAGAGCAATTCGGTAAAGCATCCCTGTCCGACTACAAAGGCAAATGGCTCGTATTCTTCTTCTATCCACTTGACTTCACGTTCGTATGCCCGACAGAAATTACGGCACTTAGCGATGCATACGCACAATTCAAAGACCTGAACACGGAAGTGCTCGGCGTCAGCACGGACAGCATCCACAGCCACCGCGCTTGGATCCGTACAGACAAAAACGACAACGGCCTGGGCAAGCTGAACTTCCCACTGGCTGCTGACATCACGAAGAGCGCAGCACGCGATTATGGCGTACTGATCGAAGAAGAAGGCATCGCATTGCGCGGCCTGTTCATCATCAACCCAGAAGGCGAGCTCGTATACCAAGTTGTTAACCACAACAACGTAGGCCGCAGCGTAGAAGAAACGCTTCGCGTTCTGCAAGCTTTGCAATCCGGCGGTCTGTGCCCAATCAACTGGAAGCCAGGCGAGAAAACGCTCGTAGCAAAATAACATCGGCTTATGCCGAACAACAAGAGTCCGCACCTTGAGTGCGGACTTTTTTTATAACCTGTCTATTATTGGCTATCGAAAAAGGCAGGAATTTCGTGGGTAAAGCACGAATACGTTAGGGGTAAGTTTTAATAAAGTGAATATCGGGTAAACGGAGTACAGCTACAAGCCATGAATGTCCAGCGAACGCATTACCTTTAAGGGGTGAGATGCCGATGAGTTTCTGTTGTGGAGCCAGTATGATTGGCACGAAAGGAACGCTTAAGCATTTCCGGACTCATATTCATAATGTGCCGATCTTGTTTTGTCCGGTATGCCAGTCTGTAGAGGTTCACCATATGATTGAAAATGAATATGAAATTTTGGCAGAATTCGCCCATGGCGATGGCGCTTCCGAGATTGATTTTCAAGATTATGTCGAGAAGGATACGAATTTGTTGTTCGAGAACTGTGTGAACAATGAGAATGAGGACCCGCTTGAAGTGGTGATCAGCCAGATTGACATGGCGCTGGATTTGCTTGTGATTGCGAAGCAGATCGATGATACGCAGTGGAGTAACGACCTGAAGAAGCGACTAGGCGTGTTGAGCGCAAGACGAACGAAATTACGCCAACGGCAGACGTCCTAGCAAGGTGATGTTCAGAGCCTCCGGTTGCGGAGGCTTTTTTTTATGCCAGGAGCAGTCCATACCCCCACAAGGGTGATGGGATAGACGAACGTTATAGATGAGGTGAAACGGTTGCTGCTTGTCCTATTCAAACGGTTCATCAGCAAGATTAGCGGTGATCGACCGTCCGCAGACGGCTCCGCCGCATCGCCGGAAGAAACCATCGTGCAGATAAGGCAAGGCGACGAGCAGCTAAGAGCAGTGTTCATTGCGCAATATGAGCCTTATATTCTCAAAGTAACGAGCCGGTTTTGCAAGCGATATATCGATCCAATTCAAAATGAAGAATACAGCGTGGCGCTTATCGCCTTTAATGAAGCGATTGAAGGCTTTAATGAGGCCGCCGGACGTTCCTTTCTTGGCTTTGCTGAGACGGTTATTCGCCGTCGGCTAATTGATTTTGTGCGCAAGGAGCAGCGTCACGCGCAGTCGCTGCCTTACAGCGCGTATGACCGTGAGGACGATGATGAGCTAATCAGCAATCCAATCGAGACGACGCAAGCGCTGCAGAAGCATGAGCAGGATCGTGTCAAAGAAGAGCGCAAGCAGGAAATTCAGACGTTCGCTGCGCTGCTTGGCCAATATGGGATTTCGTTCTCTGACTTGGCTGATCAAGCGCCTAAACATGCAGATACGCGGGGAATGTTGTTTGCGATTGGCAAACTGGCGGCAAGCGACCCGCTTTTATATAACCCGATTCTAGAGAAGGGGCGCCTGCCAGTAGCTGAGTTAGCTGGGCAAGCGGGCGTATCCCGCAAAACGATTGAACGCAATCGAAAATACATAATGGCGCTCGTCTTGCTGCTATTGGGCGAGTATCCCTATTTGAGAGCCTATATCACGCATACGGACGCGCCGCAGGTGTCTTTGGCAACCCGTGCACAATCGTCGAAGGAGGTGAAGCTGTGAGCAGCAGAGGCATTGTGATGGAGAAATCCGAGAAGCATTATATTATTTTGACCCCAGATGGACAGTTTCAAAAAATTACGCGTGTTCCCGGCTCCAGCTTCGATATCGGCGATGAGGTGACAGGCAGTCGAAGAAGAAGACGGCCGAGGCGTGTAATCGGCGCTTGGATCGCGGGAGCAGTCGCCCTGTTGCTGCTGTTCCCCATGTTTATGGTGCCTACTTCGCAAGCAGCTCCTGTTGTCGCATATGTATCGCTGGACGTAAACCCAAGCGTAGAGATGGGAATCGACGATGAAGAGCAGGTCCGCGAGCTGAGAGGATTGAATGAGCAGGGCTCCAGTATCATCGTTAATATGAAGTATAAAGGCTTGAACGCAGCAGTGGTAGCGGCAGAAATTGTCGAGCGGGCTTCCCAAACGAAAGCGGAAATCAACATATCCAGCAAGGATGATCGAGATATCGTCATTACGAGCGTTATGCTGGATGGCAAAGCGAAAGATCCCGAGCGATTCGAAGCCGAGCTCGAGTCGGACATTCACAAGGCGGTTACCGACAAGCTGCATGCTGGCGAGCTAGGAACGCCTGCAAACGACAGCAAGCCTGGCAATGATGGTATAACGATGTTATCCGCTCCCGAGGAAGTTCGTGAGGAAGCGGAGAAAAACGGTGTTTCAGCAGGGAAAATGGCGGTGTATTTATTAGTAAAGAGCGAGAACCCGGACGTGCAGCTAGACACGCTTAAGACGCAATCGATTCATGAGTGGACAGCTCCAGTAGGCGGCATTCATCAGCTCGTACCCCCTGTCCCGCCGGCGAATGCGGCTCCACAAACCGATCTTCCGAAAGAAAAGGAAAATGAACCGTTAAGCAAGGAACAGAAGCTCAAGCATGCAGAAGCACGTCAAAAATGGGAAAAGCAACGTTTGAAAGCGCTTTTGAAACAAGAAAAAACCAATGCTTCCAGCATTGCGGATAATAAAAATGCAAACTCGGATAATGGCAAGAAGGAGGAGCAAGGGGAAAAGGAGAACCTTAATAACAACAAGCAAACGTCGAGCCCGCCGAAAAATGCTGGAAAAGACGGGCAGACCAAAGGCAAGGGCAATGATCAGCAGGGCAGTTCCAAAAATCAAAATCGAGACGATGATCGCTCGGATTCGAGGAAAGGCAATAGCAGCGCAAGCCAAACTCCGCAATCGCAGCAACATGGCAACTCCCGCTCGGACAATCAGCAGCGCAGCAATGGCAAGGACGATGGCCGCAGCAGCAATAATGACCGGAATAATAACAACAATCAGGACCGGAAATCCAATAGCCAAAAAGAGAACGAGCGAGACGACGACAGGTCGAGCCATGATAAGGATGACGACAATGACCGGGAGCGAGGAAACAGCGATCATCAAGACAGTCGTAACAGCAACGGCAGCAATAAAAGCAACAGTAACGGCAATAACAACAGCAGTGCGAATAAAACCAATAAAAATGATAAAAACAAGGAGGACCATTCGAACAAGCAAAATCAAAAGTAAATACCTTACAGCTTTTGCTGAAATGTGATTTCTTCCAATGTTTTTCGACAGGATCTCCGATTGACAACGGTTACAAATTCATCCATCATAATGAGTACAAAGTTGAAGCTAATGTGGTGTTGACCTGCTGGAATGGCTCGAAATGGCGAGGAGAGCGGAGGCGAAATGTAGGGATGGACATGTTCCTTATTAAGACGCCGTCTGATGCAATAAGCGTTCGTCAACGGGGACGAGACATTGCTCGAAAGGTCGGCTTCGGGGCCGTAGATCAGACGCGTATCGCTTTTACTATATCAGAGATGGCTTTGCAGCTCGCGGATTCACCGGCACAAGGCCATATGGTCATTAAGGCAATTACCCGCAACAAACAGGAGCTGGGCATTGAGGTCCGGCTCTTCGATCATGCAACTGACGCCAATAGATGGAATCCGGAATGGATGAATAAGTGGGTTGACGATCTTGAAGTAAAGCATGACGATACGAGAGGAACGGTTATTACGTTTCGCAGATGGTTGCCGCCGTCCTACGGTTATGAAAGACAGGCTGGTCCGTCCGTTCTTGCTGCTGGGGAGGAGTAATTATGCAGGCTATTCGAAAGCGTTATTTACCTGCGCTTGCCGAATATATTCGCAGCGGGAGTGAAGCTTCTCTATTTCAAGCAACCGAGCTTGGTAAGATGCTTGGCAATGTTCATCCCGAGGAGATTATTGCGGTACACGACGAATGTATGCAGACACTTGTCCTTAATGTAGAGTCAGAGGAAGGCATTCGGCTCTATAATCGCTCGTTTATGTTTTTGATCGAGCTGATGGTGGCCTATCGTTTCAGGAATGACACCGAGAAAACAACCGAGCAGAAGTTTACTGAAATGAGGGAAATGTTATTCAAATCGCATCGCTCCTCAGAGCGTGTGAAGAACAAGTACGAGAACGTGCTGCAGCATATGGATTCAGGCATCGCCTTGTTTGATGCCAATGGCACGCTAACCTTCGTCAATCTGATGCTGGCGCGCATGCTGGATATACCAAGAAAGACGCTGGTGGGCTGTACAATTCGCGGCCTCATGCTGCATCCCAAATTGAAGCGAAGCACGCGCAGGATGATTGTTCGTCTATACAAGGAAGCGATTTTACGTCGAAATCGGTATTTTGAGTTTCAGGATAATGCCGGCAGACATTTTCTTGTGACGGTTACATATGGGGACCAGCTTGAAGGCGATATTTTGATCAGCATTAAAGATGTATCGGAATACAAGCAGATTGAGCAAACGGCCTATCAGAACGATAAGCTAGCGATGCTGGGCAAAATTGCAGCGGCGATCGCACATGAAATTCGGAATCCGTTGACGTCCATTCGCGGATTCATCCAGCTGCTCAGGCCGCATCTGCTGCAGCTAGGCAAAGACGAATACGCCCGCATTATCGTCGCAGAGATCGATCGCGCGAACGATATCATTTATGAATTCCTCAACTCCTCCAAGCCAACCGCACCCATGAAACAGGAAGTATCAATTAACGCGCTCTTGAAGGAAGTTATCCTGCTGACCGAGAGCGAGGCGCTCATGCGCGGCTGCTTGATTCAGCTGGAAGCGTATGAAGAGACGCTGCTTGTGTCGATTGACGTGAAGCAGGTGAAGCAGGTTATTTTGAATATCATGAAAAATTCGCTGGATGCGATCGAGGAAATAAACGGGTCGCGTAACGGGCGAATTGACGTCATCGTACAGCGATCGCCAGAGGGTGTCGAAATTACGCTGCGCGATAACGGGAAAGGCATGGACAGATCGACGCTCTCGCGGTTGTTCGATCCATTCTTCACGACGAAGGAAGCGGGCACCGGACTTGGGCTGTCTGTCAGCTATCGCATTATACGAAATCACGGCGGAACGATTCGTGTCGACAGCGTGCCGGATGAAGGAACATCGTTTATGATCAATTTGCCATTGATCTCGTAAAGCTTTAGAATCGGGATAGTATTCCCCGATTCTTTTTTTTATAGGGCGACCACGAAAGGATGAAGAACAATGAGCTTTACTTTTACATACGGTGCGGATTCGGCGAACGCGAATCAAGCGGATGTTGTCATTAAGCTGATTAGCGGCGAGGAGCTGAAGCAGCCTGCAGGAGACAAGGTTTGGGTGCAAGCCAGTATCGACGATGAGGTGCGTAAGCGGCATGCTCGCGGCTTGTTTAAAGGCGCCCGCGGCCAGAGGGAAACGATCGCTACACTCGGGCTGCATGCGAGCGATTATGTGATCTTCGTAGGTTATGAGGGGCAAGCGACGGCAGACGGCTTGCGCGAGGCTGCGGCTGGTGCAGCGAAGACGGTTCGAAAGCTGCGGGCGAAGACGGTTCACGTGCTGCTGCCTAAGCATGTCATCGACGGTACGGCAGATTGTCATCCGGAGCGGGCAGCGCAGTCGCTGTCAGAGGGCTTTGTGCTGGGCTGGTATGAACGGCCGAAACGGAAGCGGGAGCATGAGCAGGCTGCGGATTCGATCGATATTCGATTCGTGCCAGAGGAAGGCATCGAGCAGGACGATGCTGCGGCTGCACGCTGGTCCTATGGCATCAAGCGCGGCCAGTTGTTCGCGGACGGCGTTATTTTTGCCCGCGATTTGACGAACATGCCGGGCAATGAGCTCATTCCGGAAGGGCTCGCGGAATATGCGGAGGAAATTGCGCATCGGTATGGCTTCGATGTCGAAATCATTGATGAGTTTACGGCGATTGATCAAGGGATGGGCGGTCTGATTGGCGTCGGCAAAGGCAGCGTTCACCCGCCTCGCATGATTGTGCTTCATTATCAAGGAGCAGAGGACAGCAGCGACGTATGGGGAATTGTGGGCAAAGGCATTACGTTCGATACGGGCGGGATTTCCTTGAAGCGTGCCGAGGGCATGGAGGATATGATCGGCGATATGGGCGGCGCAGCGGCAATTTTAGGCGCGATGCGGATCATTGGCGAGCTGAAGCCGCGCGTGAACGTGGTTGCCGTTATTGCGGCTGCTGAGAATATGCCGTCTGACCGCTCCATGAAGCCGGGCGACGTGCTGGTCACGATGAGCGGACTGACGGTTGAGGTCGTCAACACGGATGCAGAGGGACGTCTGGTGCTTGCAGATGCCATGACAACGGCGATTCGCCGCGGCGCAACGCATCTGATCGACGTCGCAACCTTAACCGGAGCAGTCGAGGTTGCGCTGGGCAACGTCGCGACCGGCGCTGTGACGAACAACGAGCTGCTGCTGCAGGAGGTCATTCGCGCAGGCCGTTCGTCGGGCGAGCGGATCTGGCCATTCCCTTCTTATCCGGAATATCGCAAGCAGATCGAGAGCGATGCGGCGGATTTGAAAAACAGCGGCGGCCGTTATGGCGGCACGATAACGGGCGGCCTGTTCATCGGCGCATTCGTCGAGGAGCGCCCGTGGGTGCATTTGGACATCGCTGGCACCTCTTGGCTCAAAGCAGCTCGCGGCTGGGAATCCAAAGGCGCGACAGGCGTCATGGTTCGGACGTTGGCCGAGCTGCTCGCTACCCGCCAATAGTGGCATGAATCGGAGGGATTGTCTGCAGCGTGTAGGCTGCGGATAGTCCCTTTGTTATGATGGAGGTTCGAATGAAAGGGAAATATAGTGTATTAGCCAGTATAGTGATGGCCATGCTGGTGGCTTCGATGGACAGCACGATCGTCAACACGACGATGCCCGTTATTGCGGAGGAGCTTGGCGGGATCGAGCTTTATGCATGGACGTTCGCGAGCTACATGATTTTATCGACGGTTCTGGCTCCTGTAGCGGGACGGCTGTCTGACTTGTTCGGACGCAAAAAAGTGTTTGCGGCAGGCATCGTCTTGTTCCTGCTTGGTTCTATGCTGTGCGGCAGCGCGGATACGATGCTGCTGCTCGTCGTATTCCGTGCGGTTCAGGGAATAGGCGCGGGGATCATGAATCCGTTTCCGATCATTATCGCAGGCGATTTGTTTCCTGTAGAGAAGCGGGGATCGATCCAGGCGATGTTCACCGCGATGTGGGGGCTATCGGCGGTCATAGCGCCGCTGCTTGGCTCTGTATTCGTCGAATACTCTAGCTGGCGATGGGTATTTTATGTGAATTTGCCGATTTGCTTATTATCGCTGCTGCTGCTGCTGCCTTATCAAGAGCAATACGAGCCCAAGCGTGCGAAGATCGATTATGGCGGGGCAATCATTTTTACTGCTGCGATAGGTTTACTGCTGCTGCCAACCGTCGTGGCGTCCGGCTGGTGGCTGTACTTAGGCGGAGGGCTGATCCTGCTCGTCCTGTTCTACATGTATGAGAAGCGGCAGGCCTCGCCACTTATTCCATTCTCCTTGTTCCGCAACAAGCAGGTAGCATGGATGAACCTGAACTCCTTGTTGACCTACGGGGCATTGTTCGGCGCCTCAAGCTACTTGCCGATGTTTTTGCAGCATCAAGGCTATTCGCTCTTCCTGAGCGGCGTAGCGATGCTGGGCATGTCATTTGGTTGGATGATTTGCAGCGTCCCCGCGGGCAAGTGGATTGGGCGCTTCGGCTACCGTAAGCTAATTCTGGCGGGCAATGCCATTCTCGTCGGATCAGGCGTGTGGTTTTTGCTGCTATCTGACGCGACGGGCTTCTGGTTTGTTTTTCTCGGCTCCATTCTGTTCGGTTTAGCCTTCGGCATGCTGTCCACGGTTTCCGTGATCGGATCACAGCAGCTTGTAGGGTCGACGGAAAAAGGAATTTCGGCCTCGCTGCAAATGTTTTCGCGCAATATCGGGACAGCAGTCGGCGTAACGATTATGGGATCGATGCTCTCGGGCGCAACGGACATCCTTGTCGGCTACCGTCATATGTTTATTTATGGGCTTGCCTTTAGCGTGCTTGCCCTGTTATTCACGATCTTCGTTAGCGGCCGAATTGCAAAATCTGTCATTACAGAAGTCTAAACGAGTCGATTTATGCTTTGCGTTCCGCACTTATTTCAAGTATGATGATAAAAAAAGAACTCATGTTCAACGATAAGGAGTAACAATCGTATGACTTCTAAAACTAGCCACTGCAAAATCGTCGACTGCACGATCCGTGACGGCGGACTCGTTAATAACTGGGACTTCAGCATTGAGTTCGTTCAGCACTTGTACAATAGCCTGAATGAAGCTGGCGTTGACTACATGGAGATTGGTTACAAAAACTCGCCTAAACTGCTCAAGGGCGCCGAAAGCGCTGGCCCTTGGCGTTTCCTGAATGATGATTTCCTTCGGAAGGTCATTCCGAACAAAGGCCATACGAAGCTGTCCGCGCTTGTTGATATCGGCCGCGTAGACGAGAACGATATTTTGCCGCGCAGCGAGAGCCTGCTCGATCTGATTCGCGTTGCTTGCTACATTCAAGACGTGGACAAAGCGCTTGAGCTTGTTAAAGTGTTCCATGACCGCGGCTATGAGACGACGCTGAACATCATGGCGCTCTCCAACGTTATGGAGAACCAGCTGATCGAAGCGTTCGAGCTGATCCGCGAGAGCGTAGTTGACGTTGTTTACATCGTTGACTCGTACGGCAGCTTGAAGCCTAACGACATGGCATACCTCGTTGACAAGTTTAAGGAGCATCTGCCAAACAAACGTCTGGGCTCGCATACGCACAACAATTTGCAGCTTGCATTCGCGAACACGATTATTGCAGCGGAGAAAGGCGTAGAGCTGCTCGACGCTTCCGTTTACGGCATGGGCCGTGCAGCAGGCAACTGCAACACGGAGCTTCTCGTCGCGCACCTGCCTAACGCGAAGTACAACGTACGTCCTGTGCTCGACATGATCGAGAAATACATGCTGCCGCTTCGCGAGAAAGAAGAGTGGGGCTACATCATGGAGTACATGGTAACGGGCATGCTGGACGAGCATCCGCGTTCGGCTATGGCACAACGCGACAGCAGCGACAATCGTGATAAAGTAGTCGACTTCTATGATCGACTGACGACACCAGAAATCGCACACAGCAAATAAAGCATATCGCAATACAAAGAAGGACACCTCCTGCCTCACGACCGAGCTTTCTCGGTGGAAGGGCGGAGGTGTCCTTTTCGGTTTGATCGTGGAATGGCCTAGCCTTGCAGCGCAATAAGCTCGTCGTCACCGCGAAGCACGCAGGCTTGCTTCAGGACATTCGCATGGAAATAAGCTTTCCCTTGGAACGAGCGGCCATCGGCAGCAACAGCCGTTACCGACACCAGGATGTGCTCGGAGCTGTAATAGTGATCAAGCAAGGAAGCAGGTCCGGCTCCCGTTACGTCGATATACCACAGCTTGGAGCCATACTCCGTGACGAGCACAAGCTCAGCTTTCGTTAAGGCAAGCTCTATTGTCTCTGCCGCGTTAGGATCAGCGAGCGTTATTTGTTGAATTTCAATCGTTTCCATCCGACTTCGCATGCCCCTCTCCGTTGTTTATTCGATTGTATAAGCCCATTCCTATTTTTGCAACATATGCGATTGGCGATGCGTCTAACGGATGTAGACCAAATATAGGGGGTTGTCTTAAATGATGGAAAGGATCAAACGAAGATGGTTGTTCGTTTTGCTGATGGCGTTCGTCTTGCTGATGCAGGCTTGCTCCTCTTCGGCGCCGGACGACAAGTCAGATAACAGCACATCATCTGAGGCGACGACAACGGAGCCAGCCAAGGCTTCTACAGAGCAAAAAGCTGCTGACCGTGGCGAGGCGGTTCCGGATTCAGGGGAATCGGCTGCTGACCGGAGCGAGGAGCCAACGTCTTCCGGCGCATCGACGAGCGGACAGCAGGGCAACCTGCCGGATGCCGGGACGCTAACGGCAGGCGAATGGGATGATAATGCCAAATGGAGCACATGGAATAAGCTGATGGCTTCCAATGAAGGGCGAGAAAATCGCCCCTATTGGCAGTTTTATGATTTTCGCAGGCTGGAAGTGAAGGTGAAGGCGGGCGGCAGCCCGGTCGCGGATGCAGCCGTTGTGCTGACCAGCAAGGATGGGCAGCAGGCGTGGGCCGCACGGACGAATGCAGCTGGCGTCGCGTATGTGTTCCCGACCCTTTTCGTTGAGCAGGGCGGAGACCGCAAATATACCTTGAGCGTCACCGCTGGTCAGCAAAAGAAGCAGTTCGAGAACGTAGAGCTCAAGCAAGGGCGTTCGATGGAGGTAAGCTTCGACGATGCGATGAGGCCTTCCTCGCTCGTAGATTTGATGCTCGTGGTCGATACGACCGGATCGATGTCGGATGAACTGCGTTATTTGGAAGCGGAGCTGAAGGATGTTGTGACGCGTGTTTCCGAGCAAAATAACGGGCAGCTTGATATTCGCGTCAGCTCGAACTTTTATCGGGATGAGCATGATGATTACGTTGTGCGGCCATTCCCATTCACGCGGGATGTCGATAAAGCGGTCGATCAGATCGCGGATCAAGAGGCATTCGGCGGCGGCGATTTCCCTGAGGCGGTGGAATTGGCGCTCAGCAACGCCATTGAGGAGCACGAGTGGAGCAAGGAAGCGCTCGCGCGGCTGATGTTTGTCGTCCTGGATGCGCCTCCGCATCATGAGCCACAGATTATGAAGAAGCTGCAAAAGCTGACAGCGAAAGCGGCTGAGCAGGGCATTCGCATTATTCCGATCGCATCGAGCGGCGTCGATATTGCAACGGAGCATTTGATGCGTTATATAGCGGTTTCGACGGGCGGGACGTATGTGTTCCTGACAGACCATAGCGGGGTAGGCGGCGATCATTTGAAGCCGGCTGTAGGGGAATACGAGGTGCGTGCGCTGAACGATTTGATGGTAGACGTCATCACCCGCTATTGCCGTTCCTAGGAAGAACGGCGGCGGATGAAATAGGCATCCTCCAGCGTTGGCAGCTGCTCTTCAAAGCAGGCTGAAGGCGGCTTGGCAGCCATCACCCGAACGACAAAGCCGTCGTCAGAGGAAGGCTTAACGTCGATGATGCTGGAGGGGGTCAGCTCGCGGTAGGCTGCTGCATCCGCAGCGCCTTCCCATACGCGAAGGGGGAGGCTGGCTACCCAATCAGCCGCAGAGCTGTCGAACCTTGTCCGCCCCTCATCCATCCATACGATACGCTGGGCCCAGCCTTCCCATTCGTTCAGCTCGTGCGTAGAGACGATGACGACGCGGTCTCGCGCATAAGCGGCGAGATAGCGGATGAACCGGAGCCGTTCGATTGCATCCATCGCATTGAGCGGCTCATCGAGCATCATATAGGAAGGGTTGCCAATCCACGCTTGCGCAAGAGCGATCCGTTGACGGATGCCGTGCGCAAGCGTTTTGATTTTGCGGGAGCGGTAAGGCTCCAGTTGGAAAGCATCGAGCACGCGCCCAGCTTCGACCGAGCCGCTGAACCCTTTGAGCTGCTCCATGTAGCGGAGCAGCTTGGCTACTGTCAGCTGCTCGTACAGCTCAACGCCAGTAGGCACGAAGCCGATCTGGGAGCGAATTTCCGGAAGATGGCGGGAAGTGGTCCAGCCATCATAGCTGATCGTTCCGCTGAGCGGCAGCTCCGCCGTTGCGAGCAGCTGGAGAAGCGAGGTCTTGCCTGCGCCATTGCGCCCGACCAGTAGCGTAATGCCCGGGCGGAACGTCAGCCGCGGAATGCTTAGGCGAAACGGCGTTTTGCCATTTCTCTGCCATTCGATCTGATGCAGTTCGAGCAGCATAGGGCTGCGCCTCCTTTTGCATAAAAATTATTTGATCTCGCGGATGCCAAGGCTGCGTCGATACGCCATGGCGAGCAGCGCGAGGCCTGCAGCCATCGCAATGAGCTGGAGCTTATCCTCCCAGATGCGATACAGCTCGAAGTCGGCGAAACCGAGGCCGTAGTTCCAAATAAACCAGAGCACAAGCCCCCAAGCGAGCGCAGGCTTTAATCCTTTGCGCAGCATGACATTGGCGACCACGCCGCTGATCAACAGGTAGAGGGACAGCCAGCCTGTAAGAAAGGCTAGCGAGTTAAACCGATGGTCTGTCCACTCCATGTAGAGGGTAGCGGCGAGACCGAGAATGACATTCAGCAAGGTGACGATCAGCGAACGGGTAAGCAGCAGCAAGGCTGGCGGGTAAGGCGAGATGCTTTCGATCATTCGCATTTCGCGGTTCCAAGTCCGGAAGCTGTACAGCATCCCTCCGAGCAGCGCAGCGGGCATAAGGATCGTAAACCATCCTACAGCGCGGTCGGCAGCTGCCAAGCCAAGCCGATCGACCATGAACAGGAGCATGACGAACAAAGCGGCGCTCGCAGCCCAATAAGCGCGGGAATACGCGATGATCTGGCTTCTCATTAGCCGGCCAAGGGAAACGGTTTGTTTGCGGGATGAAACGGCTGGCTGTTCGACTTCGGGTTGCGAGATATGCATGACGTCATTAAACGCAGGTTGCAGCGAAAGCAGCAGGCGAGCAGTGTCGGATGACGTCACTGGCTTCACCGTGTAAGGTGCCAGCGCATCATTCATATCGCGTTCAAGCTGTTTTAGTTCATCATCGTTTGGCATGCTCATGCTGTTTTCCTCCCCTCGATGTATGGGTTTCTTCTTTGTCTGGCTTTAGCCGGTCCTTCAGCTTGCGGAGCCCCTTGTACAAATGCGTTTTGACCGAGCCGAGCGGCAGTTGGAGCGCCTCCGCAATGTCTTGCAGCTTCAGGTCTTGGAAAAAACGAAGCATGACGACCTGCTTCTGCACATCTGGGAGCTCGTCGAGCGAGCGAATGATTTCTTGTCTTGTCTCTTGCCGTTCGGCGAGCTCGACAACGGAAGTTTGCATGTCCCGCTGTTCCGGCATCTCGGCCATCAGGCGATTATCGGTATGGTACTGTGCGCTCTTCCAATAGTCGCGGCATAGATTAAGAGCAACTCGGTATAGCCAAGCCTGCGCATTATCGGGAATGGAGCGCTCCTTGAGCTGTCTTAAGAAGCGCAAAAAGGTTTCCTGCACGAAGTCTTCCGCCTTCTGGGCATCTCGCAGCTGGCGCTGCAAGTAACCGGACAGCGGCGCATGATGCCGTTGGACGAAAGCTTCGAAGCAGGCTTGTTCGCCTCGCGCCATCCCTTGAACTAACTCGTCGTCCGTCATCGGTTCATCTCCTCGTTCCAAGCCATGTTCCAGTCCTCCATCGTTAATGTTAGGTTGTCGCTCGGAATTTTCAATCCACGTGACCATAATTGGCTCAGCACTTGCTTCACCTGTTCGGCTCGGCCGGCTTCAAGCGCATGGTCGATTTGTGTTTTAATTAAGAGCCAATGCCGAGAATCAGACAGCAGGCTGATCGGCCGTGCATGCGGCTGTTCGGCATCATGCATATAGCGAATCGCATTTCGCAGGTCGTAGACAATCGAGCTTTGCTGCGATTCCGCTGCATCGAGAAGCGTCCAATCGGTTGCATTCGTATCCAGATCGCCAAATAAAAGTACATTGGCAGCAAGCCGCAAATCCGATCCATACATGCCGGTTACGGAGCCGGAGAGCAGGAGCGTATCGTTTTTCAGCATATCGCTCATGCCTTCGCCTACGGGCATTGCGGTGAAAATGGGCGCAGTCCATAGCTGCCGCACGGGCTGAAGATTCGGTAGCCAGCCAGCATAATAACGCTCGAGCTGCTCGAGCTCGGACAGCAGCAATTCGCTGCGTTTGGCATCGCCGCTCGTGGTTACAATCGCAGTAGCCTCGCTGCCGTGTTGAATCGCCTTGAAGCGCCCGGCGATGATATCGACCGATTGCGCACGCGAGCCTTTGAACCGCTGCACGTTGGCGGAGGAAGCTGATGTGCCAGAGGCTTCCGTATGGACAGGAGACAGCTTGGGCAGGGTCGCAAATAGCGGCTCGTTAAAGCCTTTCATCGTGACGTCGAAGTCCGTGAAGAGATTCGCGGTCACATCGGTCCGATTGACGTAATTTCCCGGCCCTCCGCGCGCCTTGCTGCCTTGATAAAATAAGCTGTCCCCTCCCGGCAGCGGATACCAGCCAACAGTTCCCGGCAAATAGACCGAGCTGTCGTGGATGAAGCTCCAGTAGCCCTCCGAATTGTTCGTTCTAGCCCAATCCATAAGCTTTCCTTCATAGCGAAAGGCAATCTTCCCAGCGGCTGCATTCGCAGCTGACGGCGGAATGGTTACGAATACGCGCTCGCCGCTGCGATCCCAATCCGCGGGATGTCCGTCCCACGCAATCGATTGGATTTGCATAGCGGGATGGAGCAGGAAGGCCAGTCGATGCGGTTGAATCGAAGCCACCTTTGCTACATCTGATGATGCGGGTAAGGGTTCTCCGTTGTGAAGCGGGACGGTAACCGTCACGTTCCCCCGCAAGCCATCTGCTGGCAGCCGCTCTGCAATGATCGAGACGGACGATAGCTGGAATTGATAGGGCTCATGCGGCGTTATCGCCACATACGACGGAGCGGAGCTTCGAATAAGGTCGACGCGCTCCAGCCGTTCCATCCAGAAATAAGCGTATGGGAGCGCCGCGACGATCGAGAGCAGCAATGCAGCGGCAGCTGCTGGAGCTGGATGGCGGTTGTGCATGCTCGGGCGTATACGGCGGACGGCTGAAGTAGCGAGTGTAAGCAAAAACAATCCGAAAGCCGCTACGAACAGCGCAAGCAGGGCATATTCCCGCCCATACAAGGCAGGCGTCCAGCCGTCATTGCCGAAGGTGGAGCTATCGGTTAGGAGATGCGAGAGCATGAATGCTTTCAGCATATACCAATTGGTTTCGGGCAATGCATAGATTTGCAGGAAGAATGCGCCGAATACCCAGCCCAGAAAGGCGACAGGCAGCGCGAAGCGGGACGGCATTAAAGCGCCAATGGCCATTCCGAGCGCCAGCGTAATGCTATAGGTCATGCCGTAGTGCAGCAGTAGCCACCCGAGCTCATAGGCTATAGCATCGCCTGGTAGCCCGAAGCGGGCAGCGGCTATTGCGTCTCCGGCAAAGATGAAGCCGATAAATAGGCACATATATAGGATGCCGGCCGTAAACTTGGCGGCAACAAGCAGCGCATTAGGCAGCGGCGAACCGAATGACCAGTCGAAGTTGCCGCTGAGCAGGTCGCGACGCATAAGCAGCACCCCGAGCAGAGCAGGCAAGACGGCTGTCAAGGACTGGACGACAGCATGCTCTTCGGCAGCATTGGCATAGAAGCTGGGCGGAATGTCGGCGCCGGCAGGGATCGTGAGCGACATGAACACCCAGATGCCTGCCCCTATTGGCAGAAGCATCGGCCAGCGCAAGCGGAAGAGCAGCTTGCATTCCAGCAGAACATGAAGCAAAGCCGAGCGCAAATGAAGGAGCAGGACGCGGGCTAAGCTGTAGGAGCGAAGGCTGCCGGTACTCATTGCCGCAGCTTACTTGAGCTGATTAAAGCCAAGTAGCCTTCCTCCATAGAGGGCTCTGTTTCGGAGGCATACGGATGAGGCATCGTCATCGATAATGCCCGGCATTCGAGCCCTTCGAAGGTGCGTCTGGCTGCGACGATGCCGCTGGCGGGCTGCCGCCGCCATTCCGATTCCGAAGTTTCCCAGCGCCAAACCTGCCCTTTGGCGTGAGCGGCAAGCTCCTCCTTGCCGCCGCTGTACAGCAGCCTGCCCTCGCAGAGCACATGAATATCTCGGCAAATGCCTACATCGCTCAGGACATGCGTCGAGAGAATGACGGCTTTCGTCTGCGACAGCTCGGCTAACACGCTGCGCAGCCGCACCCGTTCCTCCGGGTCGAGCCCGGCGGTCGGCTCGTCGACGATCAGTACATCGGGATCGCAAGCGATCGCTTGTGCGATTCCGAGCCGTTTGATCATGCCGGACGAGCAGCTGCGCACTGCCCAGCTCATCTGTTCGGCGAGGCCGACCGCCGATAGGGCGGCCTCTGCGGCAGCAGCGGCTTCTCGCGCGGCAGCGCCGCGCATCATAACCGAATGCTTAACGATTTCGAGGCCGGTAAGCTGACCGTGCATGCGAAACGTTTGGGGAACGAACCCGATATGCTGCCGTGAACGAAAGGGGTGCCTGACGGACAAGCCATGAAGCTCGGCGTCGCCTGTAGTTGGCGCTAGCAAGCCTGCCAGCATGCGGAGCAGCGTAGATTTGCCGGCGCCATTGGGTCCTAACAGCCCATGCATGCCAGGCCCGAAGGAAACGGAAATCGGGTGAAGCGCCCAGCCGGATCTATATCGTTTGCCAAGTCGATTGGCGGTTAGCATGTAATCCCTCCTGCTTCATTCAACGAGAGGCTCAAGCAAAAAGATTCGTGAAGAAGCTTCTTGAGAAACCGAATAGTGGGAAACGCGTCTAGACAGAACGTTTCATTTGAGCCAAACTTCATTATAGCAGAGGAAAACAGGATGTTGAATCGTCGGGAAAGACGTAGAAAAGAGGAGCTTGCAATGACGTGGAAAATCTATCCGCTCGGTGATCGGGCGCTTGTCGCGGAGCGGGAGGAACCGGAGAAAGCTGGCGATTGGGCAATGATGGCCGCCGGGGCGGATGCGCTGCGGGAGAGCCGCATTCGAGGAATCATTGACATCATTCCGGCATACACGACGGTGACGGTCTTGTATGATCCGATCGTAGTCGCTTTAGGAAGGCCAAAGGATTGCGAGCCCTATGCGCTGCTCGTTCGCGAGATACAGCGACTGCTGGCGAACGTGGCGGCTGCGGAGCAGACTGTCGCTCGCCAAATGGACATTCCGGTCTGCTATGGCGGCAGCATGGGACCGGATCTGCTGGAGGCGGCCGCGCGAAGCGGATTGCGCGCGGAGGCTTTCATTCGAGCGCATGCCGAAGCGATTTATACGGTTGCGCTCGTCGGTTTTGTGCCCGGCTTCCCGTACATGACAGGGATGCCGGAGGGGCTTGCTCAGCCGCGCCGCAGCAGTCCAAGGTCGCGGGTACCCGCGGGCTCGGTCGGCATTGGCGGCGGGCAAACGGGCATTTACCCGCTGGCGGTGCCAGGCGGGTGGCAGTTGATCGGCCGAACGCCGCTGCGGCTGTTCGATGCCGGCCGGGAACAGCCGGCGCTGCTGCGCGCTGGCGATCGCGTGCGATTCGTGCCGATTGATGAGGCACGCTTCCGCGAGCTGGCGCGGGAAGGGGTTGAAGCATGAGTCTACATATTGTGAAGCCTGGACTATATACGACGGTTCAGGATTTGGGGCGTGAAGGGCACCGCTCCGCTGGCTTATCCGGCGGCGGCGCAATGGACCCGTATGCCATGCGCGTAGCGAATTTGCTTGTCGGCAACGAGGAGTCAGCAGCAGGCTTGGAGCTGACGCTTCTAGGGCCGACCATGACCGCGGCGACCGAGCTTCTGGTCGCCGTCACCGGCGCCGATATGGCGCCGCGGTTGGACGGCCGCGAGCTTGCGATGTGGCGCCCTGTGCGCGTGCCGGCAGGCGCGACGCTGACGTTCGGCGCGGCGCGCCTTGGCTGCCGCGCCTACGTGGCGGTCACCGGCGGCATCGGCACGCCGCCGGCGCTCGGCAGCCGCAGCACTGACGCGCGCGCCGCCATCGGCGGCATCGCCGGTCGGCCGCTGCGCGCCGGCGATGCCGTGCCCTGCGGCTCCGCCGCAGGGGCGGGCGCCCCCTCCGCGTGGGCGACCGCATGGCTTGCGGCGCTGGCACAGCCACGCGCCGCAGCTTCATGTACGGGCCGCCCATCAACTGGGGCGGCCTGGTATGCACCGCCGCAAGCCTATGGCGGTGCAGGGCCTGACGGCATCGAGCTGCGCGTGATGCCGGGCAGCGAATACGGGCAGTTCACAGAAGCTGCCCGCATTGCCTTTCTCAGCGAACGTTACCGCGTCTCGGCCGCTTCCGATCGAATGGGCATACGGCTCGAAGGCTCGCCGCTTCCAAGAATGGAACGATTCGAGCTGCCATCGCACGGCATTGTGCCTGGCGTCATTCAAGTGCCCGACGGCGGCATGCCGATCATGCTTGGAGCCGATTGCCAAACGACAGGCGGCTATCCGAAGCTTGCGCATGTCGCTTCCATTGATCTTCCGCTGCTTGCGCAGGCCAAGCCTGGCGACGATATTCGCTTCCGCCTAATAGACCTGCAAGAGGCGCAGCGCCTTCTTCGCAAGCGCGAAGCGGAGCTTCGCGCTTTGGCAGCAGCTATTTCGCTGGGCTGCCCTTAAGGAAATAACGTCTAGTAAAGGAAGGTACGAACATGTCACAACGATCCGTCGATTTGAACGCCGACTTCGGTGAAGGCTTTGGCGCCTACGCCTTTGGTCAGGATGACGCTCTGCTTCCCTATGTAACGAGCGTCAATATTGCTTGCGGCTTCCATGCCGGCGATCCGCATACGATGCGTGCAGCGGTGAACAGCTGTATACAGGCAGGGGTCGCAATCGGGGCTCATCCGGGACTGCCTGATCGATTAGGCTTCGGGAGAAGGGAAATGGCAATCACGCCGCAGGAAGCTTACGATTTTGTGCTTTATCAGGTTGGAGCGCTTAAAGCATTCGTTCGGACTGCCGGTGGACAGCTTCGGCACGTGAAGCCGCATGGCGCGCTTTATCATATGGCCAATAATCAGGCAGAGATTGCTCACGCGATCGCACGTGCTGTGCGCGACCTAGATCCACATATGATGCTGTACGCTCAGTCTGGAAGCATTCTGCTGGACATTGCAAAGTCGCATGGCTTGCGTACAGTTTCGGAGGTTTTTGCCGACCGAACGTATCAAGCGGACGGCAGCCTGACCCCACGCTCGCAGCCGAATGCGGTGCTGGATAGCACAGAGGCTGCCTTGCAGCAAGCGATTCAGATGGTGAAGCACGGAACGGTGCTCACAGCTGGCGGGCGTGAGGCGGCAATTATGGCACAAACGATCTGTTTGCATGGCGATGGCCCGCATGCCGCACAATGGGCGGCAGCGATTCGGAATGGCCTTGAAGCGGAAATGGTCCGTGTGCAAGCGCCGCAATAACGAGAAGATTTGAAGGGAGTGCTCAAGCATGGAAATGAACAGCCGCACAATCAGAGTGTTCATATACGGATCGCTGCTTCCGGCGCAGCATAACCGGCATGTCGTCGATTCCTATGTGCTGCATACGGAGGAGGGACGAATTGCAGGACGGCTTGTTGATTTTGGCCCCTATCCAGCACTCGTTAGAGATGCGATAGCGAAGCGAGAATCGTCGTATGTCATCGGACAGTGGATAACGGTCGATCGGAATGGGTTGGCTGCAATGGATGTGCTCGAAGATTTCATTGGCTATGAAGAGGAAAACGATTACGATCGCGTTTGGGTCCGTGACCTGGATTACCCCGACCGTTCGGGCTGGGTTTACGTATGGGCAAACGACCGCGATTTTCCGCCTATCGCTGCAGCGTTCTGGCCTGATTTTTATGCAGCCAAAATCAATCGGTCATCCCTTGCTTAATTCGCGTGCGAACAGCTTGCTTGTTTCATGAACGTTCTGATAATGTTCAAATTATAGGCGGAATGTAACGTCATAATTTTGTAAACTAAGGCTGGACGCGCTTTTTTGACACGCGAAAGGATGTGCCGATTTTGATTATGAAACGCTTTACGCTTAGTTTAATGCTTCTCCTATCCTTGCTGCTGTGGTTGTCCCCGATTGCGGACGCACACGCCCAATTGCTAGAAACGATTCCGGAGGCTGGCGAGCAGCTTGCAGCCAGTCCTCCTTCTGTTCAACTTACGTTCAATGAAGCGATAGAAACGAGCGTTGGAGCGATTGAAGTGCTCGACTCGCAATCGCGGCCCATTGATCCGAATGCGACGATTCAAACCAATGCAGACCATACGCAAGCAACGGTCGCGTTGCCTAAGCTTAAGGAAGGCGTGTATACGGTTACCTACCGTATCATTTCCGAGGATGGCCATCCGGTGAATGGTTCTTACGTGTTTATCGTCGGCAATCCGCCCGAGGCGAAGGATGCTTCGACCTTCGATCTCCATGCCCAAACTGGACATGCCGGACATGAGGCGACCGCGGCCCAATTGTCGCCGGCTGAATTCGTATTGTATGCGGTACGCGTATTTTATTATGGCGCTCTGCTATTAGCGACTGGTATCGTGCTATGGTCGGCAATGATACGATTCGATCGAGCAGAGGCCCAGCCTATTGTTCAAAAATGGTCGCTGCTTTCCATGCGAGCTTTATTATTCGCTTCGATCCTTTATGTCTTCTTCCACGCGCGCGAGGTGATGGAGGGACAGCCTCTCGATGAGTGGGCGCGGCTGTTTACCCGCACAGGGGTAGGGATGATATGGCTGGCTGCAGTCGTCCTCTCCTTGATCGGCTTTATGATTTTACGCGGAGGGCGATATGTTCGCTTCGCTTGGGTGCTTGTGCTGCTTGCAGTGGAGAGCTGGAGCGGCCACGCTGCCGTCAATAATCCGAAGGCGCTCACCGTAGCGCTAGATGGCGTTCACTTGCTAGCCGCAGCGATATGGGCAGGCGGACTAGCCTTGCTTCTCGTTCTTTGGTTCCAAGACCGCAAAGAGGCTGGCCGTTTCGCTACGCGCTTCTCGGGCGGTGCGGTGCTCTCGCTAGCTGCCTTAGTGTTGACTGGCGTTGGCATGACCTTGCTTTTCTTACCGAAGCTTTCCTATTTATGGCTAACTGCATGGGGCGTCTTATTGGCCATCAAAGCAGGATTGGCGCTGCTCGTTATCGTTGCCGGCGTATTTCTGCGATTGAGGGTAAGGCGTGGAGATCTGCCAGCTCCAGGGCTGTTGAAAACCGATGGCCTTCTGATGGCTTGTATCATCATCATTACGGCATTGTTTACGTATGTAAGCCCGCTGCCGCCGAATGAACCTGTTAGCTATCACCAAATGGGCTCGAAGATGCATGTGTCTCTCCGCGTAACACCCAACAAGCCTGGCGATAACAAGGTTACGCTCAAAATATGGCTGCCGGAGCAGACAGGCGAGCCGAAGTCGGTCGTGCTGCGGTTCCGATCAGAGAAACACCCGGATGCCCCGATCGATATACCGCTGGAAACGTATAAGGATGATGAATTTGACTCTTTTGATGGCTATGTCAAAGCAACCTACCGGACGGAAGGGCCATACATTCCATATCCTGATCTGTGGACGGCAGAGATTCGCGTAATGGATAAGGAAGATAACGAATTGGTTGAAACTACGACATTCCGTAATTACTAAACGGCTGCGAGATACGCGCGTTAATGAGGTGGGCCATAATGTCCTATGCAAAAATCAAATGGTTGATTCTGCTGCTGCCGACAGTAGCAACGGGGATTTGGGAGTATGTGCGGCATCAAGCGCTGCTGCCCTACCTGTCTATGGAGCTTGGCAATGTGCTGACGCCATTTATCGTACTGCTGGTTACGCTCACCTTGTTGACGAAGCTGTTCCGTATGCTGGAGGAGACGCTGAATCAGCTTCAGAAGGGACAGGCGATGAAGGCTGCTTTCGAAGAACGGGAGCAGTTGGCTCGCGAGCTGCACGATGGCATATCGCAATCGCTTTTCCTTATGTCTGTGAAGCTGGATAAGCTCGAAAGGGCACAAGATAGCGATGATCGAGCAGCTGCTGCAGAGCAGATCAGAGCGACGGTTCGCCATGTCTATGAGGATGTTCGACAATCGATTGCCAACCTGCGGACGGCCCCTGTCACAACAGATGTGCCTTGGATGTCTGCGATTCGGGGATTGGGAGATGAAGCGAATGCTAATGGCATTCACACAACGTTAGACTGGCGGCTGTCGGATGGCATGCTTACGGGCAAGGAGCAGGTAGAGCTGTTAGCCATTTTGCGCGAGTCCGTCATGAATGTGCGCAAGCATTCGAACGCCAGCACCTTATTAGTGGAATGCGAGCCTTTTGGCAGCGGGTTTCGAGCTGTGGTCCAAGATAATGGAAGTGGCGGCGAGCAGACTGATTTTTGGGCTAAAGGCAGGTTCGGCATACGCATGATGCGTGATCGCGCCGTTGGAATGGGCTGGACATTCACGATTACAGGCAGCAAGGATCAGGGAACGAAGGTCGAAATCGTCAACAAACGAGGTGGCGGACATGAAAAATAAAGAAATATCGATTCGCGTGCTGTTGGTTGACGATCATCCGCATGGACGAGAAGGAATGCGTGATATTTTGTCAGCCGATTCGTCGTTTGAAATTGTCGGAGAAGCGATGAGCGGAGAAGAAGCCGTAGCGCTCGTTGAATATTTAGAGCCCGATCTTATCCTGATGGATATTCGAATGCCGGGAATCGGCGGTTTGGAAGCGACGCAGCGCATCAAGGCGAGCTCGCCCGCGGCCAAGATTGTTATGGTTACGGTGTCTGATGACATTACGGATCTTTTTGAAGCAATCAGGCGAGGCGCACAGGGCTATTTGCTCAAAAACTTAATGCCATCCGCGTGGCTTGAATATTTGCGTGCGGTAGCCATCGATGAAACGCCAATGTCCAAGGAACTTGCCGGGCGTCTGCTGCAAGAATTTACGGGATCAACCTCTGCAGTAGGAACACAGACTGCGGAAAAGGCGATTACGCCGCCGCAGCCGGACAAGCACGCTGCCAATCGCCGTACAGCAGCTACGCCGCTTACTGATCGGGAGAAGGAAATTTTAGAGCGCGTGGCTTACGGCGATTCGAACAAGGAAATCGGGGCAAAGCTTGGCATTTCCGAGAACACGGTCAAAAACCATTTGAAAAACATCCTACAAAAGCTGCACCTCGATAATCGCGTGCAATTGGCAAGATATGCGCATGAGCAAGGGATATAAGCAGGCGCCTGCACAAATTTGTCACACTCGATAGCCCTTTCGAGTCATGCCGACGACTTTGGCTGAGGCTATACTAAGTCCAGGTCAAAGAAGCGGTCCGTATTTTAGAAGGGATGTCGATGAACGATGAACATGAAAATCAAGATGAAAAAGCTTGCGGTTGCGGCAACAATGGCAGTTTGCTTGCTGATGTTTGCAGGTATTGCGAGTGCGCACGTTACGGTTCAACCACAGGAAGTGCCGGCAGGCTCTTATCAAGTGATGTCCGTACGCGTACCAAGCGAAGAAAAAGGAACTACTACGGTCAAAATTCAAGTGAAAGTTCCGGATCAAATCAAGGTTAGCCGCGTCGAGCCTAAAGTAGGCTGGAAATACACGCTTGAGAAAGATGCGGAAAGCAAAATTACGAGCATTACATGGACGGCTGATGGTACGGGCTTAAGTGAAACCGAATTTACCGATTTCCGCGTTAACGGCAAGGTGGCCGACGATGCCAAAGAGCTCGTATGGAAGGCCTACCAAACGTATGCTAACGGTACGCTCGTTGAGTGGGTAGGCGGAGACGGGGCTGATAAGCCAGCTTCCGTAACAATGGTTACAGCAGCTGAAGCGGGTAGCGACGGCCATGGCCACGGCTCTTCCGCAGGCGCTGCCGACAACAAGTCGGGGGATACGTCCGTATCCTCTGGAGACACAGGCAAAGCTGAGACAGGTACGGACAGCGGCAGCGCAGGAGCGGCGGAAACAGCTGCAGATACTAATGCTAATGCCGGCGATGATTACAATGCAACGCTTCCGCTCGTATTGTCAATCGTAGCTGTAGCGCTTGGCGCCATTGCTCTTGTGATTTCCCTAACGCGCAAAAAGCGTTAATCTTCGAGGCAACTATAGCGGTAGTCATCGCTGCCGCTTTATCGTTTGCAGACCGTTATTCCTAGAGCATTTGATCACAAATGCTGATGGGATAACGGTCTTTCATTTTTTTGTGTGGAAAAGCTAGTGTTCGGACAACCTATTGCGCAAAATAGCTCTCCCTGAGTGAAATGCTTATATCATCAAAGGTTCCAAATGACATCACCAGGTTGCTATCGTTTCTTGAAAGAATTTGTTTCGTTTCATCGACGACCTGCTGTTAATAGCTACGCTCTACTATCGTTACGTTGAGGAGGGCGACATGAATCAACTAGAGCTAACCAGATCCTATCAATAGTGGTTTATTTTATCAGTTGAGGCTTTTCACTATCATGATCATTTTCGAAAGTCACGGCAAATTTATAACCCACTGGACCGTTATGGCCACATGCCCCTAATGACCAAATGACCAAAGACTTGAACGAGCTCAATTGACTTGAATGTTCCTAACGGCTTAAACGTTCCCAATGAATTGAAGGAATTTACGATTCCTACTCCTAACGACTTGGATGCTTCTAATGACTTGAATGCTTCTAATGACTTGGATGTTACCAAAGACTTGAACGAGCTCAATGGCCTGAATAATCTCGATAGTCTCCATGTCCTCAATGTCCTAATGTCCTCAATGTCCTAATGTCCTCAATGTCCTAATGTCCTCAAATGTCCTAATGTCCTCAATGTCCTAATGTCCTCAAATGTCCTCAATGCCCTCAATGCCCTAATGTCCTCAAATGTCCTCAAATGTCCTCAATGCCCTCAATGCCCTAATGTTCCCATGTTCTCAACGGCCCCTTTTTCATGATATAGGCATTTCATTCAGGGAAGCCTGTTTTTTGTGATGGAGAGCGGGGCTTCGCTATCAAAAGTGATTAAAAAACATCTTGAAATAAGAACATACGTTCGATATAATTAAGTCATAAGAACGATAGTTTCTATTTTGTAAGGGGTGAGCCAATTGTCTACGTATATTAATGATTTTATGTCGCAGTTTCAAGATGAAGCGGCTTGTCGTCAGTATATGTTTCAATTGCGCTGGCCAAATGGCTTTTGCTGTACACGATGCGGACATGATTCCGCTTCTTATATAACGACTAGGGATTTGTATGAGTGCGTGCTCTGTAAGGCGCAGATTTCAATTACATCCAACACGCTCCTTCATCGCACGAAATTGCCGATGTCGTATTGGTTGTTTGTGTTTTATTGGTTCACAACGGAACAGAATTGCTCTGCGCGTAAGCTATCAGGCCTATTGTCTATTCATTATAGGACTGCGCTTCGCATGATGCATATCGTGCGTGAAGCGATGCGCGATTGGAACGGGACGGCTACGGGTCTGCTTTCAGCTCCAGCGAGTGAGGAGCCTTCGTCGCCGATGACGGTTGTTCACCGTGCCGTAAAGAGGCTTGGAGCTCGTGCGAGAAAGCACATGGTGTCAAAGTATCGTCGAATTCGTTATTGGCAGCGGTATGTAGATGAATTTATTTTTCGAAAGCAAGCAGGCGTATCAAGCTTTGAAACGGTGGAGCCGATGCTGCATCGAGCGGTTTCGTTTTCTAGTGCGTAGCCGCGTTCTCGATGCTTTAACGAGCGGCTTGCGAAGGAGTGTGCCTAATTCACTGGTTTTGCTTGCTTTGATGCTAACGAGTTGGCTATAATAAAGGGCAATAGATGGATTGCGATGACGGAGAAGAGTACACAGTGCCGAACGAACAGGGAGAAGACGCCGGAGATTGAGAGCGTCTTTACGAGGACGGTCTGTCGAAGTTCGCTCCCGAGCAGACTTTTGAACGCGCGCCTATTAATGGGCCGTATGTAGGGAGTCCGGCGCCGGCCGTTATCCGGTAAGAGAAGCTAAGTTGTTTCTTTCATATGGTATGGTAACCATATGAATGCTAATGCGCAGCTCAAAATAGGGTGGTACCACGGTCCTTTCGTCCCTAACGGGGAGGAAGGGCCTTTTTTGTATTTGGAGCGATAGCGCTCCGATCACGATGGAGGGATTCAGGCATGAAAGAACGTTTAGAGGCGCTTCGTACGGAAGCGCTACAGGAGCTGCAAGGGGTTGCAAATCCACAGCAATTGAATGATTTGCGAGTTAAGTATTTGGGAAAAAAGGGCGCATTGACGGAAATTTTGCGTGGAATGGGCAGCCTTAGCGCTGAAGAACGCCCGATCATCGGCCAAGTCGGCAACGATGTTCGCGCTTCGATTGAATCGGTCATTAATGAGAAGCAAGAGACGTTCCTTCGCGAGGAAACGGAAACAAGGCTTCGTGAAGAAACGATTGACGTTACGCTTCCGGGGAACGAGCTGCCGACAGGAGCAGTGCATCCATTAAATAAGGTTGTACAAGAAATCGAGGATATTTTCGTAGGTCTCGGCTACACGGTCGCAGAAGGACCTGAGGTGGAAACGGATTATTATAACTTTGAGGCATTGAATTTGCCTAAAAATCACCCAGCTCGCGATATGCAGGATTCGTTCTATATTACGGATGAAATTTTGATGCGTACGCAGACTTCGCCTGTTCAGGTTCGAACAATGAAAGCAATGAATGGCAAATTCCCGGTCAAAATCATTTGCCCAGGCAAAGTGTATCGTCGTGATGATGACGACGCAACGCATTCGTTCCAATTTAATCAAATCGAAGGCTTGGTTGTCGGTCCCAACATCCGAATGAGCGATCTTAAAGGAACGCTGCTTCAATTCGTTCAATTGATGTTTGGCAAGCAGGCGCAAATTCGACTTCGTCCAAGCTTCTTCCCGTTCACAGAGCCGAGCGCAGAGGTTGATGTAACCTGCTCGCAATGCGGCGGCCAAGGCTGCCGGATGTGCAAGCAAACGGGCTGGCTTGAAATTCTTGGCTGCGGCATGGTTCACCCTCGCGTTCTGGAGATGGGCGGCTACGATCCGAACGAGGTGACTGGCTTTGCATTCGGCATGGGTGTTGAGCGGATTGCGCTTTTGAAATATGGAATCGACGACATCCGTCATTTCTATACGAACGATCAACGGTTTTTGAATCAATTCGGGCGTATGTGACGCAGAAGGGAATAGAAGCGAAATGAATGTATCTTATCGGTGGTTGAATGAATATATCGAGGTATCTGATTTAACGGCACGCGAGATCGCTGAGCAAATGACGCGCGGCGGTATCGAAATCGATGTTGTGGAGTCATTGAATAAAGGGGTAACCGGCGTTGTCGTTGGTTATGTCGTATCGAAAGAAAAGCATCCGGATGCAGACAAGCTGAACGTTTGCCAGGTTGATGTTGGAACAGGCGAGAATTTGCAAATCGTCTGCGGAGCTCGTAACGTGGATGCCGGCCAAAAAGTGCCAGTGGCCGTCGTTGGCGCAAAGCTGCCGGGTGATTTCAAAATCAAGCGTGCGAAGCTGCGCGGTGTGGAATCCCAGGGAATGATCTGCTCGGCGAAGGAGCTGGGCCTCAACGATAAGCTGCTTCCGAAGGATCAGCAGGAAGGGATTCTTGTGCTCCCTGCCGAGACGCCGATTGGCCAATCGATTGGCATCACGCTTGGCATCGATGACGAGGTTTTGGAACTGGATTTGACGCCTAACCGTTCGGATTGCTTGAGCATGCTGGGCGTTGCTTATGAAATAGCTGCATTGACTGGGCGGGAAGTGAAGCTTCCAAACACATCCGTGATGCATTCCGCTGATCAAGCCTCGGACCATATTTCAGTTTCAATTGAAGCAACTGAGCTGTGCTCGCATTACTCTGCTCGCTATATTCGTGGCGTAAAAGTAGCGCCATCGCCGCAATGGCTGCAAAATCGTCTGATCGCTGCAGGCGTTCGTCCAATTAACAACGTCGTTGACGTTACGAATTATGTCATGCTGGAATACGGACAGCCGCTACACGCATTCGACGCTGCTAAGGTAGCTGGAGGCCGCATCGTGGTGCGCCAAGCGAAGCCGGGAGAGACACTGACAACGCTCGACGATCAAGAGCGGAAGCTTGAGCCGCAAATGCTTGTTATTGCAGACGCCGAGAAGGCGATTGCCTTGGCTGGCGTGATGGGTGGAGCGAACAGCGAGGTTACGGCGGATACGACGGATATTTTGCTAGAATCGGCTCGCTTTGACGGCAGCACGGTCCGCAAAACTTCGCGTCAGCTTGGCCTTCGGTCAGAATCAAGCGCCCGTTTTGAGAAGGAAGTTGATCCAGGACGTGTTATTGCTGCCTTGAATCGTGCGGCTTCCCTACTCGAGCAATGCGCGGAGGGCCACGTTACTGAGGGAATCGTTGAAGCAATCACGAAAAATATTGAGCCATCGGTCGTACAAGTTGCGCTCAACAAAATAAACCAATACCTCGGCACCAGCTTGTCGAAGCTGGAAGTGGAGGCAATCTTCCTTCGTCTTGGGTTCGAAGGTTCGCTCGATGAGAACGGCGTATTTACAATTACGGTACCGACGCGCCGCGGAGAAATTACGCGTGATGTTGATCTGATCGAAGAGGTAGCGAGATTGTATGGATACGATAATATTCCGACGACGTCGATCGAAGGCAGCACGACGCCTGGCGCGCTAACGAAACCGCAAGCGATCCGCCGCGATCTGCGCAAGCGTCTTACGGATTCGGGTTTGAACGAAGTGATCAGCTATTCCTTCACTGGCCCGGAACGTACGAAGCTGTTCCCAGCGCTTACGAATGGCGCGGTTCCTGTTCGCTTAGCGATGCCGATGAGCGAGGACCGCAGCGTGCTGCGCACGTCGCTTTTGCCGCAGTTGCTTGAAATGGCGGTTTATAACCGGAACCGTAAGAATGAGAACATTGCCGTGTTTGAGCTCGGCAGCGTATTCCATACGGAAGAAGAAGTGCTGACGCACTTGCCGCAGGAAAAGCATCGGTTTGCATTGCTGCTGACAGGCAATGCGGTGCAGGCGCAATGGAACCGCAAAGCCGAGGCGTACAATTTCTATCATGCCAAAGGCGTTGTAGAGACGATTGTAAACACGCTGGGCATTAGCGGGTCGGTACGTTTCGAGGCTGCCCAGCCTGAAGGGTTCCATCCAGGACGTACGGCAGCGGTTCTGCTTCATACAGAAGCAGGCTGGACTACAATTGGCTATGTAGGCCAACTGCATCCTGCGCTTCAGCAGCAGTCGGATCTGCCAGATACCTATGTGGCAGAGCTGGATTTGGCTCCGCTATACGAGTATGCAGACTTCGCAATCGAGTATAAGACGCTGCCGCGTTACCCGGCGATGGAACGCGATATCGCTGTAGTGGTTGATACGGCAGTCCAAGCAGGCCGTCTGTTGGAAACTGCAAGTGAAACGGCTGGCGAGCTGCTGGAGTCCGTTCGCATCTTCGATGTTTACGCGGGCGAGAAGCTGGGAGCTGGCAAAAAGAGCGTTGCTTTGGCGCTCGTTTATCGTCATGCGGAGCGTACGCTTACCGATGAGGAAGTAACGGAGCTGCATAGCGCAGTTGTCACGAAAATCGAACAAACTTTTGGTGCAGAATTGCGGAAGTAGGCAGGAAACAATCAAAGCCACATCGAAATAGTTCCGAAAGGAACAGCGATGTGGTTTTTTTTCGCCTTTATCTATGCTGGTCGCGATAACGAATGCCGGGTTGACACCAAGAAATGCGACTTTAATTACTACTAGGAGGACAAGGTTTGATGGATGCCGATCGGACACGCGTAACGGTTGACATATACGGACATCAGTATAAGCTTGCAGGACGCTCCAGTACCGACTATATCAAGCGGATCGCAGCACTGGTCGACGAAAATATGCACAAACTAGCCAAAGGATATCCAAGGTTAGATATGCCCAAGCTGGCTGTTCTTGCGGCTGTACATATGGCTGAGGATCTTCTTCGATTACAAAAGGAAAATGATCGCTTGCTCGTTGAAGAAACGCGGAACGCCGTACTCGTAGAGGAAATTGAGCGGGTGCGCAACGAGGCAGGCGCATTGCAAGATATCGTTGTTGAAGCGGAAAACCGGATTGCAGCAGTGGAATTGGCAGCGAAGGAAGCATTGACGTCTCAGCAGCTAGAGCAGGACGAACAGATTAAAGCGCTTGTGGAGCAAAATCGGATAGCTCTCGAGCAAGCAGTAGAAGAGGCGAATGCGCTACACGCTGCAGCAGCTCAAGCAAGCGAGAACCAGCTTGAGCTAATGCAGCAGCAACTGGAGGCTGAGCTTGCAGCGCTTAAGGAAAGCCATTCTCAAGCATTAGCTTCGCAGCGGGAGGAATGGGGACGCCAGTTAACGTCGGCACGAGCTGAAGGCGAGCGGAAGCTGCAGGAGCAGCGGGTGTCAGCTGATCGGCTGCTTGCGGAGCAGCGGACTGCTTCTGAGAAGAAGCTGCAAGAGCAGCGAGCGGATAATGAGCGCAAGTCTCAGTCGCTTCGCGAACAAGCGGAGCAAAAGCGCCAGCAGCTGGAGCTTCAGTTGGCGGAGCTTCATAAGGCTGAGGAACGGCGAGATGCAGCCAATAAATCGGCGATGGAGCAGTTGAATGCTTCGCATAAAGCAGCTCTTGAGCAGCTGGATGCTGCGCACAAGGCAACGGTTGAACAGATGAATGCAGCTCATCAAGCGACGCTCGCACAGCGGCTTGAGGAACAGCAGGCAGAATCTTTGGCGCGGTTGCAAAAGCAGCAAGCGGAAGCAGCTCATCAGTTGGCAGAGCAGCAAACAGAAGCAGCTCGTCAGTTAGCAGAGCAGCAAGCAACGGCAGCCTTGCAGCTGAAGCAGCAGCAAGAAGAAGCGGCGCAGCAGTTGAGCCAGCAAAAGAGCGCGTTGGATGAGCGTCGTGCAGAGCAAGCAGCAGCGCTTGAGCGTATGCAGCAGGAGCAAGCTGATGCGTTCACGCTTGAATTGTTATCGCTGCAGGAAACGCATCGTCAGGAGCTGCAGGCACTTGAAGAGGCAAAGGCAGCCGAGCAGGAGACGGTTAGTCAACTGCTTCACAAGATTGAACAGCTGGAGCAAACTGCGCAAGACTCCGTACGCAAGGCTGAGCAGCGGATTGAGCAGGCCGAGCAGGCCCAGCTGGAGCTGCTGCAGCAAGCGGATGAGCGCGAGCATGCATGGAAAGCAGACTTTGCACAGCTGGAGCAGTCGTTCAAGAGCGAGCTTGAGCGTAAGAAAGCAAGCTGGCTTGAAGAGCGCGAGCAGATCGCAGATCACTTTGAACAAGAGATGGCTGTGTTGGCAGGCGATTATGACCAGGCTCAGAAGCAGCTGCAATCGGTGCTTGCTGCGAAAGAGGCGGAGCTTGCGAAAATTCGGAGTCTGCTAGACGATCAGGCGGCCGCAGGACAGCAGCGCTTCGAGCAAGCGCAAGCGCAGTGGGAGCGGCGGCTGGCGGAGCTAGAGGAGCAAATGCTCGCTGCAATGGAGCAGGAAGAGGGGCTTCGCGGTGCAATTGGACAGCTTGAAATCGAGCTGCAGGATCGGGAGCAAGTGTCTGGCAATGCATTCGAGCGACTGGAGAACGTACAATCGCAGCTGAAGGAGCAACAAGCTGAGCTTGACCGATTGTATGCCGAGCTTGCGAAGGAGCGCGATGGCCGTGAGCGCGCAGCTCGCGACAGCGATCAGCATGCGAATAAGGCGGAAGTGCTGGAAGGGCAGCTGAATCATCTGGCGGATCAGTTGGAGCTGCAGATTGAGCAGGCTGCGGCCGCATCGAGACTGCTGGGCATCCAACAGCAGGAGCAAACGCGCTTAAGCAGCCGCATCGTAGAGCTGGAGCAGTCGCTGCAGCAATATAAGCAGCGTGAGCAGGAATTGCTCACCCATACGGAAGCGCTGCAGCTCGAATCGGAAGAGCTCTTTAAGCTGAAACAAGAAGAGCTCGAGGAACAGCTGCGCAGGCATCATGAGAAGCTTGAGCAGCAGCTGCTTGAACGCGAAGAAGAGCTGTCGGACAAGCTGCAAGGTTACGAAGCGCATATGCGGTCGGTGTCACGCGAACTTGAGCAATATCGAGAAGCCGCTGCCGCAGGGGCAGAGCATGTCGAATCGCTTAGCGAGCAAATACAGTCGCTTGAGCAATCTCGGCAAGGCGCGGCAGCTGAAGCCGAGAGCCTTCGCAGCGAGCGCGCTCGCTTGCAAGAGCAGCTGGATAAGCTGCAGCAGGAGTATGCGAAGCTGCAGACCGAGTATAATGAGTGGATCGAGCTGATCGAGTCCAGCTAGTTGTACACAAACAAAATAAAGCGGATGCCTTCCGAGCGCAATCACTTTTCAAGTTGATTGCAACCGGAGGGCATCCGCTTTTTTTGATCCATTATCATCCTATGCTTGCGCTAGGAGACAATAATTTTAGCTTTCATTTTCGAATGGCCAGTGCCGCAAGCGATGTTGCAGTAAATGTTATATTCACCTGGCTTGTCGAAGGACAAAATTTTGGATTCGTTCGTTTGGATGGAGTAGCTTGTGTTTTCAATTTTGATGCCGTGGAAGCCTGACGATGACTTGACGGAAAGCTTGATGGCCTCGCCTTTTTTGACATGATATTCAGGCTTGTCGAACGCCCAGCTCTTCGCTTCGATGACGAGCTCGGTTGTTGCTGCAGACGGTTCGGAAATATTCTCGTTCATCGTAGTGGAACTAGCGCCGCACGCGCTGATGACCATGACGAGCATGGCAATAATTGCGACTCCGACTAATTTGCTTCTTAATCTCATTGTTAAAAACTCCCCTTTCTGTGCCATTGCATAGCATACCATGAATGACAGCATGTCTCCATTCCATTGTATACGAAAGCGGCAGCAGCCGGCAGTTACAATATGGTGAAGTTTCCCTCTCACTGAGCTGTCAAGACAATCCCCTTGCCTAATCAGGCAAGGGGATTAAGCTTTGACGAGCATTCGATTAACGGCGGTCGCGGTCGTAATGGCGGTCGTGGCCAGCCTCGAACGGCGTGCTAACCGGAATGAACAGATCGATGATCCCGATCGCAAGCGCTGCAAGAATGGCGCCAAGCCAAGTAACCGTAACGCCGCCTACGATGAACTGCGCTACCCAAATGACGACGACACTGGCGATAAATCCGACGATGCCGCGGCCGAAAGGCGTTACTTTTTTGCCAAAGATGCCTTCTACGATCCAGCCCAATGCAGCGATGACAAGGGCTAGGAATAGCGCGCTCCAAAATCCGCCGACACTAAATTGAGGAACAATAAAACCAACTACCATAAGCACGAGCGCCGCCACAATGAACCTTACGACATGGCCTAAAAAGTTCATTAGGTATACCCTCCTCTAATATTGGATCTCATGCACCAGCAGGTTGCCGGTTATGAGCTGTTCAATCATAGCGTACCCGAATGAGCAATTCGCATGTATGGAAGGTTACGTCATGGCATCCAGTTCCCGCATCAGCTATAATGGACGTTGAGAGGAGCTGTTCGAAGCCTTGGATCACAAAATTTTAAATACGATGGATTATTATAAAATGATACAAAAGCTGGCGGGCCATGCATTAACCTCGCTGGGAAAAGGAGTAGCCGAACAGCTGAAGCCAAGCTCGGATCTGTCGTTCGTTAAGCATTCGCTGCAAGCGACAGACGAAGCGTATAAAGCGGACCGGCTGAAAGGCACGCCGCCGTTTCGCGGCATTGTCGATTTAACGGCTTCGCTGAAGCGGGCGCGGATCGGCGGTACGCTGAATCCGGCTGAGCTGCTGGAAATCGCGGAAACGATACGGAGCGGACGCCGCGTGAAGAAGCATGTGCTTCAGTTGCACGACGACGATCCAATTCCGCTTTTGCATGACATTGCAGACTTGCTCTCGGAGCATAAGCCAACGGAGGATGCGATCTTCGCCTGCATTGATGACAATGCGGAGGTGATGGATCAGGCAAGCCCGGAACTGGCTTCCGTTCGTCGCGAGCTTCGCAACGGCGAATCGCGCATACGCGAGAAGCTGGAGCAGATGATTCGATCCAGCTCGGTGCAAAAGATGCTGCAGGACGCGATCATTACGCTTCGCAATGACCGTTACGTCATCCCGGTCAAATCAGAATACCGTTCCAACTTTGGCGGTATCGTCCATGACCAGTCCAGCTCGGGCGCTACGATGTTCATCGAGCCGGAAGTGATTGTATCGATGAACAACAAGCTTCGCGAGCTGAGAGCGAATGAGGAGCGCGAGATTGAGAAGGTGCTTCAGAAGCTGACCGCAATTGCGGCAGAGGTCAGTGACGACCTTTTGGCGGATGCTGAAGGTTTGGGGATGCTGGATTTCGCTTTTGCGAAGGCGCGGCTTGCTCATGAGCTGAAGGCTACATTGCCTCTAATGAATGACCGCGGCTTCCTGAAGCTGAAGCGCGGACGGCATCCTTTATTGGCAGCCGATGCTGTCGTACCGATCGATGTCGAGCTGGGCAATTCCTTCTCTACGATCATCGTAACCGGCCCGAATACAGGCGGTAAGACGGTGTCGCTGAAGACGATCGGCCTGCTCAGCCTGATGTCGATGTCGGGCTTGTTCATTCCAGCGGAAGATGGCAGCCAGATGTGCGTATTCGATGCCATCTATGCTGATATTGGCGATGAGCAAAGTATTGAGCAGAACCTTAGTACATTCTCCAGCCATCTGACGAACATTATTCGTATTCTGAACGCGATGACGCCAAAAAGCCTCGTGCTGCTTGATGAGCTGGGCGCCGGAACGGACCCTGCAGAGGGCTCTGCGCTTGCCATCGCAATTCTGGAGCATATTCACCGGAAGGGCTCGCGAATCGTAGCCACGACTCACTATAGCGAGCTGAAGGCTTACGCATATAATCGCAATGGCGTTATTAACGCGAGCATGGAATTTGATGTTGCAACGCTTAGCCCGACATACCGTCTGCTTGTTGGCGTGCCGGGACGAAGCAATGCATTCGCCATCGCTGAACGACTGGGGCTTAGTCAGCAAATCATTGATCACGCGCGCGGCGAAGTAAGCGAAGACGATATGCGCGTGGAGAATATGATTGCATCGCTCGAGGAGGATCGGCTTAGCGCCGAGACGGAGCGGCAGAGTGCGGAGTCGCTGCGCAGAGAGCTGGAGCAGCTTCGGGAGAAGCATGCTGCAGAGCAGCAGCGTTTCGAAGAGCAGCGCGACAAGCTTTTGCTCAAGGCGCAGGAGGAAGCGCGCGCAGCTGTTAGAAAAGCGAAGCTTGAAGCGGAGCAAATTATATCGGATTTGCGTAAATTAGCGCTTGAAGAAGGAGCGTCGGTCAAGGAGCACAAGCTGATCGAGGCTCGCCGGAAGCTGGATGAGGCTTCGCCGGAGCTGCATAAGCCGAAGCCGGCTGCGAATCGCAGCGGCAAGTCGGCCAAGATCGGCCCTGGCGATGAGGTTCGCGTCTACAGCTTGAATCAAAAAGGCAGCGTCATCGAGCTAACGGGATCGGAAGCGCTCGTTCAGCTTGGCATCATGAAGATGAAGGTTTCGCTCGATGATCTGGAGCTGCTGAAGTCAACGGAGGCTGCAGCGAAGCAGCAGCAGCCGAAACAGGCTGCGAGTTTGAAGCGCACGCGCGACGAAAGCGCAGCGATGGAGCTCGACCTGCGCGGAGCTTCGCTTGACGAAGCTTTAATCGAAGCGGACCGTTTCCTCGATGAGGCATTTTTGGCAGGCTTCGGCCGTGTACATCTCATTCATGGCAAAGGAACGGGCGTTCTGCGAAATGGCATCCAAGATTTCCTGCGCCGCCATAAGCATGTGAAGAACTACCGGATTGGCCAATACGGCGAAGGCGGCACTGGCGTGACGGTAGCCGAGCTTCATTGACGGGAGGAAACGGATGGAACGCGAGATTGATCGGCTTCTCGATATTCCGTTTGTAGCTTCGTTAGCTTTCGTATCGGTTGCCGTGCTGGCGCTAATTTTGTTTTTGTATATATTCGAGCTGGTTACGCGTTACGATTGCTGGGCAGAAATGAAACGAGGCAATCTAGCGGTAGCTATGGCGACTGGCGGGAAGATATTCGGCATATGCAACATCTTCCGATTTGCGATTGAAGCGAATGAATCGATCTATAAAAGCATGGGGTGGGCAGGGTTCGGCTATGCCATTCTGCTCGCCGCTTACTTTTTGTTCGAGTTCCTGACCCCCGTTTTTCGAATCGATGAGGAAATTGAGCGTGATAACCGCGCAGTCGGCTTAATCGCGATGCTGATTTCGGTATCCTTATCCTATGTAATCGGTGCGACCATTATCTAATACGGCCAAGGTGATCTGACGGATGAAATATTTATGGGGAACGTTATTTGCGCTTGCGATTTTATTTGTAGCATTCGGCATTTTTTATATGAAGCATAACTAGTAGAAGAGGTAGAGGTGAGCCAACATGGCGAAGAACGATCAATTGGACAATAACAACGTATGCCCGTGGTGCCATTCCGAAATCGTATGGGACGAGGAAATTGGTCCGGAAGAGCACTGCCCGCATTGCAGCAACGAGCTTTCCGGCTATCGTACGCTGCAAGTAGGTATTGAGCAAGAGGAGTCCGAAGTGTATGGTGAGGAAGCGTCGGAACAGCATCAACATCAGCATGAAGAGGAAGAAGACGACTGGGCTTCGGATGATACCAAAAAACAAGCCATGTCAGGAGACGGCTATCGCCATGCGGGCCGCGTCAACTTCGCCATCGAGGAATCGGTTCAACGCGTGCTAGACGATCAGCTTGAGATGCCGGAGTGCCCTTCCTGCCGAAGCTATATGATTGAGCTAGGCGTACATAACGTTACTCGCGATTTCTTTAAGCCGGCAGTGCCTTTTGCGATTGGCAAGCCGCTGATGGAGCCGCCATTCGAGACGGTTATGTTCGTCTGCCCGGCATGCTTCGAAACGTCAACGAAGCTGTCGCTCGAAAGCCGTCAACGGCTGACAAACCTGCTTCAGGAAGAAGCGGAGAAGCAATAACAGGCAAGCATGGCTCCCCCCGTTTTGGGACAACTTAGCTAGACATGTCACGATTCGGGGAGGAAACATGGATGGGGACGCAAGCCTCAGCCTTGCGGCAGGACAAGTCCGGCGCCAAGCTGGACAGCCAATCGGTTACATTAATTGTTGTGCACGGGCTGCATGCGATCGCAAGCGCGTTATCCGGCACATTCATTCCGGCATATCTGTGGAAAGCAAAGGAGTCATTCGCAAATATCGGCTGGTTTTGTTTGAGCCAATATGTCGTTGGCGGCCTGATTTTCTGGATCGCCGGCAAATGGGTGAAGGAATACAACAAGATGAATGCTCTGCGGCTCGGCGTTGTGCTGTCGGGCTGCTTTTATTTTACAGTGCTTATGCTGGGCCCTTCCGCTTATAAGTGGGTCGTGCCCATCGGCATTCTAGACGGGGTAGCGCTGGGACTGTTTTGGCTCTCCTATAATATCGTTTATTTTGAAGTAACCGAGCCGGGCAATCGGGATCGGTACAATGGCATTGCCGGGTTATTAGGGGCGGCTGCAGGCATTATTGCCCCGTGGGTATCGGGCTATATCATTACGACGCTTAAGCAGCAGCGCGGCTATCAGGTGATTTTCACTTCTTCTTTGATCATTCTGGGAATCGCCGTCGTTTGTACGTTTTGGCTCAAGCATCGGCAATCCTCTGGTACGTATGAATGGCTGCATGGCGTGAAAGAGCTTCGCCAACGCGGCAATCCGTGGCGCCGGTTTACGCTGGCGATTATGATGCAAGGCTTGCGTGACGGCGTATTTATGTTCCTGGTGGGACTTACGGTTTATATTGCGACTCGCAATGAGCAGAAGCTGGGCAATTATGCGCTTACTATTTCATTCGTTGCACTGATCAGCTTCTGGATCGTGGGCAAATGGCTTCGGCCGCATCGCCGTAAATATGGAATGCTTGCCGGGGTGCTGCTGCTTACCGCCGCTATTATTCCGTTGTTTTTTGGCATCAGCTATAAAACGCTGCTCATGTTCGGCATCGGGACATCATTGTTTATGCCGCTGTACATTATCCCGGTTACGTCCTCGGTATTTGATTTGATCGGCAAAAATGAGCAATCCGTACGAAAGCGCGAAGAGTTTATCGTGCTGCGCGAAATCGCGTTGACGCTCGGGCGTACCATTGGCATGATCGCCTACCTCGTCGTTTTATCGCGCACACGCTCGCCAGCGGCGATTACGTGGCTGCTCTTTGCCGTAGGCTGCATGCCGATCATCGGTTGGTTTGCGACGAGAAATTTATTAAATATGACGCCTGATCATGGAGAGGAGAGACAGAATGCCAAAGATCGTACAATCGGTAACGGAGCTAATCGGGGAGACGCCGGCCGTCCGCATTAATCGGTTAACGACCAGTCAGGATGCGGAAGTATTCGTGAAGCTGGAGCGGTTTAATCCGAGCGGCAGCGTTAAGGATCGGGCTGCGGCTTCCCTCATCGCGGATGCGGAGCGAAGAGGCGTAATTCAGCCGGGCAGCACGATTATCGAGCCGACGAGCGGCAATACAGGAATCGGGCTCGCGATGAATGCGGCAGCCAAAGGCTATCGGCTCATTCTGGTTATGCCTGACAATATGTCGGTCGAACGCATTATGCTGCTGAAAGCGTACGGCGCGGAGGTCGTGCTGACGCCGGCTGCCGAGCGTATGCCAGGCGCGCTGCGCAAAGCGTTAGAGCTGCAGCAAGAGCGCCCAGGCAGCTTTATTCCAAATCAGTTCGAAAATGCTGCGAATCCTGATATCCATCGGACAACAACGGCTTTGGAAATATTGGGCCAAATGGAGGAGCGCCTCGATGCATTCGTGGCGACGGCGGGAACTGGCGGTACGATCACCGGAACAGGGGAGGCGCTTCGGGAGCGATTGCCTCATCTGCATATTGCGGTCGTTGAGCCGCAGGGCTCACCGGTATTATCCGGCGGAAGCCCTGGCCCGCATAAGCTCGTTGGAACGAGCCCTGGCTTCGTGCCTTCGATATTGAACACATCCATCTATAATGAAATCATTCAAGTGTCGGATGAGCACGCGATTGAAACGATGCGATCGTTAGCAAGACTGGAAGGCTTGCTGGTAGGGCCATCCTCAGGCGCGTCCGTTTGGGCAGCGATTCAAGTCGCTAAGCGGCTCGGAGCCGGCAAGCGGGTTCTATGTATCGCGCCGGACAGCGGCGAACGTTACTTGAGCATGAATTTGTTCGAAGCATAGTTCAATACGCAATTTGTCCGAACAACAAAAATGGTGGGGCGAGGGAAGGACCCTTGCTCCACCATTTTTTTGCGCGGCGTTACCGCTTCCTCATTCCCAGTCATCCAGCTCGTTGCGGATAATTTCCTGTCGCTCTACGATATATCTGCGCATGAGGGACGGTTCTGCTGCGAATACTTGAAAATTATGCTTCCGCGTATAATCGCCTCGGATCGCTTCCGCGATCGATTCGTGCATCGATTCGATGACGGGGGTTAAGGCATCCAGTGTAAAAGCGGTATCCATCAGCTCGAGCAGCAGCGTTTTGTAACGTGCCCGATACTTGCTGAAGCTGAGCAACTTCTCGGTTACTACATTATAGCCTCGAATGTCGACCAGATCGCTGTCACAGACGCGGCCGTAGCAATTTCGTCCCCAAGTTCCTTCGTAATCCCATGGCAAGATCCGATACCGTCCGTAAGTAGGCGTTTCATATAAAGCGTAATTTTGCTCGAACCCGTCATAATTGCCTGTCAGCACAGCGCCGGCGAGCCATTTTAAGTAAAAATTCGTATCGAGCCTGTTGCTTAACAATTTCGCTAAATTGCTGCCCTCATAACGATTGACTCTGCGGATAAAGGTGACGAGACGAGATTGCGTGCTATCATCGCCGAGCTGCTGCTCGTAGCCGTTAAATAATGATGATTTGGTTTCATTCGTGTCGGGGTCGATGAGGCTGAAGTTCGCATCATCGTTGATGGCATAAATAAGAGATCGCCAGCCTAGCCCGCGCGCTTTGAAGAAATTGCGGTCAACCGATTCGATCTCCAAATAAACGCCTTGCGGCTCTCCGTTCCATTGCAGCTCCATATGCTTCGTCTTCGGCGAGTACACGCCAATCTGGTTGAAAAAATGGAAGGAAAGCGCGTTGCGCATTAAGGAAGGATCATCGTATTCGGCATTCCAGTGCAAAATCTGCGTTGTGCCGCTGCTGCTGCCGTAACGAACCTCATATGATTTTTTGGAATAACTCAATGTATGCCCGCCTCTATGGCGCAGCTGCGCATTGTAGCTTTTTCCATCCAGCTCCAGCTGTACCTGGACGAACTGCTTGCTTCGGGGATATGCCTGCAGCTTTTCCCATTCGGACTGTTCAATCGTAATGGAGCGCTGAACAACGCCCTGTGACGACGACATAACGGCACCTCCGGACAAAAGATAAAGCCTATCGATATCGATAGGCTTTTGTGCTTACTTACACTATGCGTGAGGTGCTTATCCCGTCACAGGGCCTTGCGATTAACCTTCTCCTTGGCTGCCGCCCGTACGTCCTTGCGAACCTCCGGATTGTCCTTGCGAACCTCCTGTTTGTCCGCCCGAACCGCCTGTTTGATGGCCTTCAGATCCACCTGTTTGGTGGCCTTCAGATCCACCCGTACGTTGCCCTTCCGATCCACCTGTTTGATTTTCATTGCTATTTGCCATTTGCCATTCCTCCTTCATTTGAACATACCTCAATCTATGAAACAACTCTACTAACCGCGCGGGCGGTTCGTCCAATCTCTCAAAAATAGATCATAATCTAGTACCGCAAGTATACGAGATACATATAGATATATTACAAATCGTCACCAAGGATAGATGAACCTAAGGCGAGGTAATGGAGGGATGCAGAACACTTAACGGGGAAAGACAATTAACGAGTAATTAGGTTGACGTGAAGGTTAGTCGGTTTCTCTGTTCTCGTTTAAAGGAATCTATCTATCAATTATTTGGAGGGACTTATCTAATGATGTATGGAAACATGTATAACAACTATTGCCGCAAACCACATCGGTCTTCGTCTTCGGGGCACAAATCGGCACCAAAACCAACACAAGAAAATTTCTTGAACGCTCTGATCGGCAAGAAGGTTAAAATCAACCGTGGCGGCCCTAACTCGATCGTTGGCCGGCTGCTCGCAGTAAAAAGCGATTACCTCGTTGTAGCAACGTGGGAGGGCATCGTTTACGTCAAAACGGCTCATATCAAATCGATCACAGAGCTTGACGGCTCCAGCGGAAGCCGTTCCGGCGGCCATTCCAGCGGCCGTTCTGACGGACGCACAGAAGGACGCACAGGCGGACGCTCCCGCGGTGGCAAAAAATTCATCGATGCAGACAACTTCACGGGCGTACTCAAAGCGCTTAACCAGCATTTCGTACAAGTGAACTGGGGCGGCCCTGAGAAAGTTGTTGGCTTCCTGTCCGAAGTGAAAGGCGACCACATCCTCGTGGTATCGGATCACAAAATCATCAAAATCTTCATCCTCCACATTCAATCCATTAAACTTGAAAACATGCGTTCGCGCGGCAGCTCTGGCCGTTCCGGCGGTTCCGCAGGCGCACAAGGCGTTCAAGGTCAAAAAGCAAACCCAACAACGAAAGCAGCAGCTCCTGCGCTCAAAAAACGGACGACGCTCAAACGGCGCATTAGTCGATAATTCGGCGATGTGTCGGTAATGGAATCCGGGTTGGATGATTCATCCGACCCGGCTCCAATCCGACGACCTCCTGATATGCGGACCACGATACAGGGTGAAAGGAGGGGCCGTATTGTGACGAAACAGCAGCATCCGTTAATGAATTGCTATGTCGATCTAGAAGTGTCAGGCAAAGCGATACCGCTGAGGGGCAAGCTCGTCGATATGGGACAAGACATTCTCGTTATCCATAACGGACAGCAGTTTGTTTACGTGCCGATCATCCATTTGCAGCAGCTAAGAGCAGTTACTTCGCAGGAAACGATAGAAATTGTCGTGCCGGAAACGCCGTTCGAGCATCCGAATGATCCAATCTCCTACCGAAAAATATTAATGAATGCGAAAGGCATGTTTTCCGAGCTTTATATTACAGGAAATCAATCGATCCACGGTTATTTGACGAGTGTCATGAATGATTTCTTCGTCTTCTATTCGCCGGTATACCATTCGGTTATCGTTTCATTGACGCACCTGAAGTACTTGATTCCTTATAATCCGAACGCTACGCCATACACACTGACGCCTGAGCAATTCCCGTTGAAACCGTCGCCGCTCACGCTTGCACGCACGTTCGACCAGCAGCTGCGCAAGCTGGTTGGAGAGTTTGTTATTTTGGATCTTGGCGAAAATTCGAATAAGATCGGCGTGTTAAAAGGATTGGATCAAAACATGGTAGAGCTCGCAACCGCTGGCGGAAATTCCGTCTATCTTCATCTTGATCATGTTAAGACGGTGCATTTGCCATAACCGTTTTCTATTGCCGCAGCAAAAAGCCAATGAAGGGAGAGTTCTCGCCTTTCATTGGCTTTTTGCCATACATAATGCAACGTGCCTTGGACATCCTACGGGAGGTGTTCCGTTCCAACAAGAGCTTGCCAAATCAGAGGAGTGAGTGATGCGTGCTGCAACCATTGACAGCCAAAGAATTGGAATATATCGCGGATTCCATGTCCAATGAGGATTTGTTATTGAAGCAAAATGCGGTGTTGGCTTCGTCGAGCTCCAATCCGGCGCTTCGCCAAACGGCGCAGCAGTTTATTGCCGTTCACCAGCAGCATTATCAGACGCTGCTTCAGGCGCTTCATCAGCATGCTGGCATCGCGCCAACGCAACCCCAAAACTAGCCTGACAGGAGGTAGAGGAGAACATGAATCAGCATCAATCGATTTTGCCGGACGAGGATCTGGCGAGCGTTGTTTTATCGGATTTGAAGCGGGTCGTAAGAGAGTATGCGACGGCAGCTACCGAGTCGACATGCCCAGAGGTGCGCAAGCTGTTTACGTCGCTTCTCAATAGTACCTTGCAATTGCAAGGCCAGCTGTTCACGGTGATGCAGCAAAACCAGATGTACAACACATCCTCCCCTGCGCTTCGCCAAGAAATCGACAAGCAAGGCAAGCAATATGACCAGACGCTGCAAAAAACGAATCAATTCGTGCAGCAGCGCCTAAGCATTCCGCAGCAGCAGCCTGTCTATTATACGGGCCAGCCGCCTGCGGGACAGTTGGGGCAGGTGCCTTTCCAGCAGCAGCCTGTTCCGAACCATCATTCGCCTGTCCAATACAGCTAACAAGCAGCAGCAGCTTCCTTTATGGCCGGTCATCCGGTTGGAAGCCGCTGTTTTTTGTTTTGCAGTCGTGGCGGTTTCATTGTAAAATTAAAGATACAGTAAATCACGCAATGCATTGGAAGGAAGGCTAGAAGGAGGCTATGACGATGAGCGATTTGAAGATGAAAATTTTGGAGTTATTGAAAGAAGACGCTCGGCGTGATGCCGAATTGTTAGCCACGATGCTCGACGTAGAAGTCGACGTTGTCAAACAGGAAATCAAGGAGATGGAAGATGACCATCTCATCGTAAAATATGCTGCAGTCGTCAATTGGAGCAAAGTGCACGATGAAACGGTGACCGCGTTGATTGAGGTTCAAATTACGCCTGAGCGCGGCCGCGGATTCGAAGGCATCGCCGAACGGATTTATTTGTATCCAGAGGTAAAGTCGGTTTATCTGATGTCCGGCGCCTATGACCTGCTCGTGGAAGTGGAAGGCGAGACGTTGAAGGAAGTTGCGTCGTTCGTATCCAATAAGCTGTCCCCGATTGATTCGGTTCTATCGACCAAAACCTTTTTCATACTTAAAAAATACAAACAAGACGGCATCATCTTCGACGAAACCGTCGGTGACCAGCGCTTGATGATTTCGCCGTAAAGGGTGATTGCAAATGATAAAAGACGAACAACAGGCGCCAGTCGCTCGGCGCGGATCGGTTAGCGATTATTTGGCGCCACAAGCCCGGGCTTTGAAGCCCTCGGGAATCCGGCGCTTTTTCGATTTGGTGAGCGGTCGCAAGGATATAATTACGCTTGGCGTTGGCGAGCCTGACTTCGTTACGCCATGGCATGTGCGCGACGCTTGCGTAGCTTCGCTCGAAATGGGCAAAACGCAGTATACGTCCAATGCCGGCATGCCGGAGCTGCGCAATGCGATCGCCTCCTATCTCCAAGGGCGTTTTCAGGTGGAATACGAGCCTGCCAATGAGATTCTCGTGACGATCGGAGGCAGCGAGGCGATTGATTTGGCGCTTCGCGCATTAATTGCTCCTGGCGACGAGATTCTCATTCCAGAGCCATGCTATATTTCGTATTCCCCAATTACAACATTGACAGGCGGCGTAGCGGTAGGTGTGGAAACGTTCGCAGAAGACGCATTCAAGCTTCGTGCGGAATCCTTAAAGGCCGCAATCACGCCGCGTTCGAAGGTGCTGATCCTCTGTTATCCGAGCAACCCGACGGGCGGCGTCATGACTTACGAGGACTGGCTGCCGATTGCGAAGGTTGTAGAAGAGAACGACCTGATCGTTATTTCCGATGAGATTTATGCGGAGCTTTCGTACGGCCATAAGCATGTCAGCTTCGCTGCATTGCCGGGGATGAAGGACCGGACGATTCTCGTCAGCGGCTTCTCTAAAGCTTTCGCCATGACAGGCTGGCGGATGGGCTATGCTTGCGGGCATCCAGAGCTGATCTCTGCTATGCTTCGCATTCATCAATACACCGTGATGTGTGCGCCGATCATGGGCCAAGTGGCAGCGCTCGAAGCGCTGACCAACGGCATCGCAGAGATGGAACGGATGATCGAATCGTACAATCAGCGCCGCCGACTGGTCGTGAAGGGGTTCCGGGAGATCGGGCTGGAATGCCACGAGCCGCAAGGCGCGTTCTACGCTTTCCCATCGATCAAGTCGACGGGGTTAACCTCTGAGGAGTTTGCCGAGCGCTTATTGAATGAAGCGAACGTTGCGGCTGTTCCCGGCAATGTGTTTGGACTTGGCGGAGAGGGGCATCTGCGCTGCTCGTATGCAACAAGCGTTGCGCAATTAAATGAGGCGATTGAGCGGATTGGCAAATTTGTGCATGGCATTAAGGTAGCAGGTAGCTAAACTGACAAAAATTCCTATAAGATATCAAAAAAAGTGTATATTCATTTTGATGCACATTTGATATAATTTAACACAGGATTAACATTTCTCGTCTCAGAATCCGATTATGATGATAGCAACTTTACCAGTGGCAAGGGAGGGAAGGCATTGACGATTGCGGAATCAAGTTTGACGTTGCAGGAGCAACCAAGCACATATCGTACGCGAAAACTGCCCCCATCCATTCAACTGTTGGAGGAAGAGATCTTCAGGTTGCGGGAAGCAATGGAGCGTACGTACGACGAAGAAGACACGTTCCAATCCGAAATTGTAATCGAGATGAGCAGAAGACTTGATATCAAAATAAACGAATATATGAATTATTATCGTTTTAAATGGAATTCACTTAAATAAAGTGATGTAAGCCCCGCAAGGGGCTTTTTCTTTTTTTGGGTGAAGGATGGTTTGTGATATAGTAGAGACAGTCTGTTTATACGCTAGTTTGACATCTATTTGTGGAGGGATTTCGTTGTACAATCGCATGAAAAAAGCAAAATGGATCGGCGCGCTGCTGTCGGTATTATTAACGGTCGTCCTGTTAACTGGCTGTGGAGATGAAGCGGATGTTTCGGTGTTCATCATGGCGCCTAACGGCATGCCGGATAAGGTGACAACGGATCTGCAGGCGGAGCTTCAGCCTACGCTTGGCGAGAAAACGATCAAGGTCGTCGGCAGCCCGATCTATAACGCGCAGAAGCTGCTTGTCGAATATATTGCTGGGGAGCACGCGGTTATGGCGCTTCCGAAGTCTGATTATGAAGCAATGATTGGACAAGGCGGCGGCGTGCCTTTAGAGGATATCTTCGATGAGAAGCAATATTCGGAAGGGGTTATGGTCGGTACGATTTTGAAGGAGAAGAATGCAGAGGTGAAAGAAAAGCATTTGTTCGGCATCCCTTTGAAGCAAGCCGGCATGTTCAAGAAAACGGGCTTCGCGCCAGAAGAAATGTTTCTGATCATTCCGACTAACGCGCCGGATCTTGCATTGTCCAAACAGGTTATAAAGGAGCTGGTCCATTCATGAAGTTATATACTAAGTCAGGAGATCGCGGGCAAACCTCGGTCAAAGGCGGCCGCGTCATGAAAAATGATGCGCGCGTTGAAGCTTACGGCACGTTGGACGAGCTGAACAGCTTCGTCGGCGCTGCAGCAGCGCAGGCTGCGACATTGGAGCCGGTGCGAGCATTGGCAGCCGAGCTCGTCGAAATTCAACAGGAGCTGTTCGACTGCGGGTCCGATCTGGCTTTCGCCTCGCCGGCGGAGGATCATTATAAGGTGACGGCAGATATGACGGCTAGGCTGGAGGGCTGGATTGATGCGCACGCGGATGCTGCGCCGGAAATCCGCCGCTTTATTTTGCCTGGGGGGAGCGCATTGTCTGCTTCGTTGCATGTGTGCCGTACCGTGTGCAGACGGGCGGAGCGCCAAATCGTGACGGTAGCTGAAGCCCATCAGATACCTGAGGAAGTACTGAGATATGTGAACCGTTTGTCGGATTATTTCTTCGCAGCGGCACGTTCGGCTAACGCGGCGCTCGGCGAAGCGGATACGGAATATGTACGCAGCGCGGAGGTATTCCGCAGTGCACCGCGCAAGGAACAATGAGTGAGGCGGGTTACTACAAGCCGCTGACGGTGACGGTGGAGGAGCGGGATCATGGGCAGCAGGTCCGGACCGTGCTCGAGCGCCGATTGGGCGTATCCCGCAAGCTGCTGTCTCGCGTGAAGCTGACTGAGCTGGGTTTAACCGTAAACGGAAAGCGGGTATACACCTCAGATCGTGTGAGTACGGGCGATCTCTTGCAGGTACGGATGGAGAAGGAACGCTCGGACGATATTTTGCCGGAGCCGATTCCGATTGAAGTCGTATTCGAAGATGATGATTTGTTGATCGTGAATAAGCCTGCGGGCATTATCGTTCATCCTACACATGGGCATTATACGGGTACATTAGCCAATGGCGTCGTCCATTATTGGCAGGAGCGCGGGGAAATTGTGCGGTTTCGCCCGATTCATCGGCTGGATGAGCATACGTCCGGGCTTGTCGTCATTGCCAAAACGCCATATGTGCATCAGCAGCTATCGGAGCAGCTGCAAGCAGGGACGATTGAAAAGCGTTATCTTGCATTCGTTTATGGCAAGCCGGAGCCGAGCGAAGGAACGGTCAACGAGCCGATCGATCGCGATCCGGAGCGCCCGCATATTCGGATCGTGACGCCGGAAGGCTATCCGTCCGTTACGCATTACGAGACGATTGCTCAATATAATGAAGGAACCGCTTCCTGTGTCCGCTTGAACCTCGAAACGGGCAGGACGCATCAAATTCGGGTACATATGAAGTTTTTAGGCTGTCCGCTTATCGGCGATGACATGTATGGCAGGGAAGAGGGACATGGCCCCGCTGATGAGAAAGCAAGACGGCAAGCGCTGCATGCGGAGTCGATCGCGTTTACGCATCCGATGACAGCCGAACGAATGACTTGGAAAGCGCCTCTGCCGGAGGATTTGCAGCAGCTGGCTCATTTTTTGGGAGGATCGGGATACGATGGGGACTAAAGGAACGTTGCGATTTTATGGATATTCGAAATGCGGCACATGCCGATCGGCAGTAAAGTGGCTGCAAGCGAGGGGCTGGGAGCTGGAGCAGCATGACTTGTTCGAGCAAGCGCCGACGATTGAGGAGCTGCGACCGCTTGTCGAGCGAAGCGGCTTGGAGTTAAAGAAGTTTTTCAACACATCCGGCGAAGTATACAAGGAGCTGGGCTTGAAGGACAAGCTTCCAGGCATGTCGGATGAAGAGCGGCTTGCGCTTCTCGCTTCGAATGGCCGTCTTGTGAAACGGCCGATTGTTACGGATGGCGAGCGCGTAACGGTTGGATTCAAGGAAGAAACGTTCGAGCAAGAATGGGGAGCGTAGGGGAAATGCCGACAAAAAGCTGGCGGTCGGATAAGCTGGGGCGCCTTGGCTCCTCTATTTTTGCAGAGGTGGCAAGCTGGAAATCGGAAGCGTTAGCAGCAGGGAATGATGTGATCGATCTGGGCATCGGCAGCCCGGATTCTCCGCCTACGGCAGGCGTTCGACAGGCGCTTTCGGAGGCCGTGCTGAAGCCGGATCGTTATGCGTATCCTTCCTCGCAAGGAAGCATCGCTTTTCGCAAACAGGCAGCGGCTTGGCTGCAGCATCGATTCGGCGTGAGCGTCGATCCGGATCGCGAGCTCGTCACTTTAATGGGCTCGCAGGATGGCCTTGCTCATCTCGCGCTTGCTGTTTGCAATCCGGGAGATGTAGCTGTCGTGCCGAATCCGGGTTATCCGATCTATTCCGCAGCGCTTGAGCTTGCAGGCATTCAGCCTGAGCTGTTGGCACTGCGGGCAGACAATGGCTTCTTGCCGGATCTCGATCAAGTGCCGGAGCAGGTTTGGGAGAAAGCGAAGTTCGTTCTATTCGGTTATCCGGCGAATCCGGTAACGGCAGTGGCGAACGAAGCATTTTTTGTTCGGATGATCGAACTGGCGAAACGATACGGGTTTCTGCTCGTTCATGATCTGGCGTATTCCGAGATGGGCTTCGACGGCGTGCAGCCGATGAGCGTGCTGCAGCTTGAGGGAGCGAAGGAAGTGGCGGTCGAGTTCCACTCCTTATCGAAAAGCTTTAATATGGCGGGCTGCCGAATCGGCTTCCTCGCTGGCAATGAAACGGCCGTTGGCGCACTTCGAGAGCTGAAGGCGAACATCGATTATGGCGTGTTCGGAGCTGTGCAGGAAGCCGGCATCGTTGCTTTGCAGGAAGGTATCTCAGGTGTAATGGAGCCGGTCGGCAAGCTGTACCAGCAGCGGCGGGATGTGTTTATCGCGGCTCTAGCAGCTGAAGGCTGGCTGATCGAGAAGCCGAAGGCGACGATGTTCGTATGGGCGCCGCTACCTCAGATGCAGTGGCAGCTTCCTGACGGCGCTGAATGGGACGCAAGGCGCATTTCCCGGGAAATGCTGGTCAGGGCTGGCGTAGCCGTTATACCTGGAGACGCATTCGGCAGCGAAGGCGCTGGTTTCGTTCGAATCGCGCTCGTAGAGGAGGAAGCGAAGCTTCTGGAAGCGGCGAAGCGAATCGGTCGATTTATTCGCGGGGAATAGAGAGTGGTCTTCGTTCGGTTATCGGACGAGGGCTTTTTTCTTGGTCGCATTTTCAATAGAGTCAGTTCGCTAGACATGATAGAATAGACGACAGGAGGCGAGTGCGCGTGCAAACTAGCAATAAAGTATTAATCGTCGATGGGATGGCGGTTCTATTCCGAGCGTTCTATGCGACGTCTTATAGCGGATACATTCGCAAAACATCGACAGGCATTCCGACCAATGCGGTATATGGCTTTATCCAATACTTATACGATGCGATCAACACGTTTAATCCTTCTCATGTCGTGTGCTGCTGGGATATGGGGAGCAAGACTTTCCGTACGGAGCAGTATCCCGCTTATAAAGGCAACCGGGGCGAGCCGCCGAATGAGCTGATTCCGCAGTTTGATCTTGTGAAGGAAGTTGTAGCGGAGATGGGCATTCCGAACATCGGCATCGTAGGCTATGAGGCGGATGATTGCATTGGGACACTGGCGGCGAAGCTGACGGTTGATCACCCGGATTCGGAAGTGCTGATTCTGACGGGCGACCACGATATGCTTCAGCTGGTGAGCGAGAACGTGAAGGTCGTCATTATGAAAAAAGGAAAGCTCAACTACGCGATTTATGATATCGAGCTTTTGATGACGGAGAAGCAGTTAACGCCTCTTCAGGTTATCGATATTAAAGGGTTCATGGGCGATACGAGCGATAATTACCCTGGCGTGAAAGGGATCGGCGAGAAATCCGCGCTGAAGCTATTGCTGGAGTATGGCTCGATCGAAGGCGTGCTGGACAATTTGGAGCAGCTGCCGAAAGGGGTTCGCAGTAAGATCGAAGCGAATCTGGATATGCTGCATTTGTCCCGCGACTTGGCTACGATTCGTCTGGACGTGCCGATTACGTACGAGCTGGCGGAATGCGTGTGGGAAGTACAGTTAGATGCGGCGACTCGAAAGTTTGAGGAGCTGGAGTTTGGAGGCTTGACCAAGCTTTTGGTGCAAGCGTGAGGAATAGCCGATCGACATAAAAAGAAGCTGCCGAGTGTAAATCGGCAGCTTCTTTTTGATTTTATGCTTACATTTCGAAACGATTTCTTCTATTAAAATAGACTAGGCTTGCGAAGTCTCGCGAGTAGCTGAAGTCGTAAACCGTTTTTTCGCGAAATTCGCTTTGTTCGTCATGTAGTAGCCGCAAGCGACGAGTACGCAAAGCGCGCCGTTTAATAGGAGCAGCATTTGGTAGTTGCCGAATATATCGTAGAAGATACCACTTACCAATGCGCCGACAATGCCGCCGGCTTGGTGGAACATGATCAGAATGCCCGTCGCTTTGCCTTTTTCCTCGAACGCATCATTGGCAATCAGCAATCCGCCTGGAATCGCAGAGAGGTACGTGATGCCGAACAGAATGGCAAAGATATGCGGCGACCAAGCGAGATGGAGGAACAGGATGAAGAACGCAGCGATGCGTACGGTATACAAAAGGGCCATGACCATGTTTTTGTTCATACGGTCCAGCACATAGCCGTAAGCGAAGACGCCAGTAATCTCCATAATGCCGAGAAGGCTCATGACGAAAGCAATAACAGCTGGGGAAACCTCAGCCATTTGATGAATGGTAACAAGGTTCATTTCGACGGTACCCATGTTAAAACCGCAGGTGAACAGCGCCAAGCTGATGATGAACAGGAGCGGATGCTTGAGGAAGTTAACGAGCCCAACGCCTTGTTTTTTCGGCTTTTTCGTTTTGTCCGCTGGAGTTGCTTCTTGAGAAGGTTTGGCGGTTTCATCCGGAGACCGCATGGCAACGATGAACAATGGAAGGGTCGTAATTAAGCCGAGCACTGCCGTGACGAGGAACGCGTCTTGCCAGGTCAGCCACGTATTGGAGACGAAGACAGGCGTACAGATCGCAAGCCCGATGGATGAAGCGCTAGTTAGAATCGCTGTTGCTTTGGCCCGATGTTGCTTGAACCATTTGAAGAGCAGTACATAGCTTGTAGATGCGCCTATGCCTGAGAAGCCGCTGATGACGCCATAGCCGATGTAGAACCAGATCGGTCCGCTTGATAAGCAGACGACGGCAGCGCCCACGATGTTGAAGAGGCTGCTGAGAATCAGCACTTTTTTGGCTCCGTACCGGTCGACGAGTGCTCCTCCAATAGGGGCGCAAAACGCTGTTATCAATAAGTTCGTTGACCAGGCCCCTGCCACCAAGCTTCTGGCGATGTGAAAATCATCTGCAATTTGCACTTGAAACACTGCCATTACGAAGCGTGACAGTTTGCCCGAGAAGGCAATGAACCACAAGATCGAAAGCAACATCCAGGCTGACCGTTTTTCCTGAAACCACATTTTCTCCAATTGTAGCATCCTCCCTCATAAAAAGATACTGATCGGTATCTTTATTTTCGAAGTTTAAACATATACGCTAGTAAAGTCAAGTATAATTTTCCATTGACTACCTTGGCGGAGAGGAGGGAGGCTTTATGAAAAAAGGCGAGCAAACACGCGAGCGTATTATTGAGCAAGCGGCTGCTCTGTTTAACACGCACGGCTATGCAGGGGTGTCGCTGAATGAAATCATTCAGATGACCGGCATTCAGAAAGGAGGGATTTATCGGCATTTTACTAATAAGGACGAAATTGCGCTGGCGGCCTACGATTACGCTGTGCGCGTAGTAAGGGAGAAGATCGATGCTGCCTTGGCAGGGAAAGCATCGGCGTTCGATAAGCTGATCGCATTCTTTGAAGTGTACGGCAACGTCGTGGACGATCCGCCCTTTACGGGCGGCTGCCCCTTGTTGAATACGGCTGTGGAGAATGATGACGGTCATCCCCTGTTGTTGGAGAAAGCAAGGCATACGCTGGCAGTATGGAAGCAGATGATGAAAGACATCTTGCAGCAGGGGATCGATCGCGGAGAGTTCCGAAAGGAGATCGATGAGGAATCATTGTTTTCGTTCTTCATTGCATCGCTCGAAGGGGGCATATTGCTAAGCAAGCTGGAGGGAAGCAACCAGCATATGGGGTACGCCATCGAACATATTTCGGGACATTTAAAGCTTTTTTTACTTCATAATCCGGATGGAGCGGGCTGAACAAGCCCGATTTATTATTAGAAGCGTTGAAGCGCTTCATGTGGCAATATTCGATCTTAGTACCCTCGTAATACCCCATATTGGGTATATACGGGGGGTGAAGTGATTAAGTACTATGCAATATAGAAAGTCAAAAGGAGGTAATTAAATGGCGACTGCTGTAAAACTTGGTATGGATGAGATTATTTCTGTGGTGAAAAGAGTTGTCGAATCTGAATTTAATTTGGAGCTGAGCACGGATGCCGAGATCAGCTTGGATTCGATCGCAATCGTTAAAACGATTGTGCTGCTGGAAGAAGAGTTTGGCTGTAGCTTTGACGAAGACGTTGTCCGCCTTGAGCATTTCTCAAGCATTCGCAAAATCAGCCAGCTGATTAGCGAGCTGGAAGAAGAATAAGGGAATGATTACGAAATACGATTTGAACGATCAGTACCTGAATTGCAGAAGAAACCAGTCCTTAAGCTATCTGCACACGAAGGGTATCCCGATCGATCTGCTGTTCTATGGCGCGTATGAGCAGCCGAAGGAGATTTTCCAATCGATCTATGAGCAGGGCATGAACCGAAATCTGTATCTGGATAAGGTAGCCAATGCGGATGAGCTCGAGCTGCTCGATATTAAGACGCACCGCATCCACGCGCTTCAGTTCAACGCAATCGAAGACGAATTGTCCGAGATTTTCAAACGCAATGATGTGGCTTTGTTATTCGGGGATGGGTACAGACTTCCCTACAAGCAAAACACGTACATGACCCGCCACGAGCTGCATTCCATCGTCCTTTGCGGGATTAACCCGGGGACCGGTCACTATTACGTAAGGGATGATATCTACGATGCCGATGTTTATCGAAGCGGCAGGGACTACATCACCTATGAATGTGATGCAGCAACGATATCCTCCTTTTATGATAATGAATTTGACTTTGGTTCGCATGAGACCTTGGAATCGAAATGGGACGTGATTTATTACGAGAGCCATTTCAACAGCGACAAGCCTTATTTGCAATCGATTTTTTATCCCCGTTTTGAACAAATGCTAAGCCATTTAAGTATGGATTTTGAGTTGTACACCGAAATTCCGGATCTTATTGCGAATGCGAGCATTGACCAACCCCTGCAGCAGGATGACCGTTTACTTCAATTCATTACCATTCTTATTGGCTCCAGAAAGCATTTCATGCAATTCCTTCAACGGATTGATGCCATTAGCACGGAAACCATCGCATTGTTTGATCGAATTACCGGCTATTTGGAGTCCATTCGCTATTCGCTAATTAAGAAAAATATGACAGGAAAGTTGGATCTCTCAAAGCTAAAAAACAAATGCGATTTACTAAAAAATGATGAAGAGTCAGCATTCGATACCTTGCAAAGGTCTGTAGCTGTCAATCGATGAGAGGGGATTACTTAATGGAAAAGCAGTTCTTTGATGTCGCAATTATTGGCTCCGGCGTTGCCGGAGCCACGCTCGCAGCCGTATTGGCAAGACATAATGTCAAGACGTTGGTACTGGACGGCGGCACGCATCCGAAGTTCGCGATCGGCGAATCGATGATTCCGACGACCTCCTTCTACATGCGTTCGATCGCCGAGCGCTATGACGTACCGGAGATTATGAACTGCAGCACGCTGCCGCTCCTTCGCGACAATATCTCCTCCATGTGCGGGATCAAACGCAACTTCTCGTTCGTGTATCAACGTCCGGGCGAAGCGCAAAACCCGAAAGAAATGACGCAGCTGCCTGTTCCGAATATCCCGTATGGCGCTGAGGCGCATCTCTATCGTCAGGATACGGATGCTTATCTGCACGCGGTTTCGGTTCGCTACGGCGCGGTCGTTAAGCAAAGAACGATGGTGACGAACCTCACGTTCGAAGAGGATCAAGTCATTATCGAAACCTCGCAAGGCACGTTCTACGCGAAGTTTTTGGTCGATGGCAGCGGCATGCAGTCCGTTCTTGCGAAACAGAAGGGTCTTCGCGAGGAGCCGACGCGGATGAAGGCGAATACGGGTTCGATCTTCACCCATATGATCGATGTGGCGCCGTTGGACGAGTTTTATAAAAAAGGCGATCTTGACATTCCAAGCCCATTACATAAGGGCACTCTCCATCATATTTTTGATGGCGGCTGGCTGTGGGTGATTCCGTTCAACAACCATAAGGACGCGAAAAATCCGCTCGTAAGCGTAGGTCTTCAATTCGATCATAAGCGGCTGGACAAGCTGCCATTCGATATCAACCTGCCGCCGGAAGAAATGTTCGCCGCATTCCTGGACAAGTTCCCGGATATCGCCAAACAGTTCGCCAATGCGAAGCCGGTTCGCGACTGGGTGAAGGTGAATCGCTTGCAATATTCGGCGCATTCGGTTATCGGCCATCGTTACTGCTTGATGGCGCATGCCGCATGCTTCATCGATCCGCTGTTCTCGCGCGGCCTCGCAATCACGTCCGAGACGATCTTCTCGCTCGCTCAGCAGCTGATTGATGCAACGAAAGAAAACGACTTTAACGTTGAACGGTTCAGCCGTGTCGGCGACATCATTTCGAAGTCGTTCGATACGAATGATCGTCTGGTTAACTGCTCGTACATTGCGTTCCGCAACTTCGAGCTGTGGAATGCATGGTACAGAGTTTGGACGCTGGGCCAAGCGTATACGTCCCTGCGATTCACGCAAGTACTGTCCAAATATTACAAGGGCGACAAGGAAGGCTTGCTGCAGTTGGAGCAGCATCCATTCGTCGGCTCCCTCTGCGGAGATTTGCCGGAATTCCAAGAGCTCTTCGATAAAGTGGCATCGATCCTGGAAGCCGTAGGCGACGAGGAGCTGGATGTAGAATCCGCGATTACGCGAATCTATCAGCTGTACTCGGAAATCGACTATGTGCCAGAGCAGTATGAGCTGACAAACCCGGATCGCCACTATATTTCCAAAATGGATGGCAAAGCGCTGCTTGATATCGTCGAGTGGGGCACGAAAATCGGACCGGAACGGAATCGCAAATTGTACTTCGACATGGAAAACAGCTCAAGCGGCAGCTTAACGCTAGTTTAATGAAGAAACACTTCGCGGGTCCTTCCTTGGGGGGAGGGCTCGCGAAGATTATAGGGAGTATCGAACAGATTGGAGGGATATTATGGATACCCGCAGCCTTCTGAAGGAGCTTATTATTGAAGCTTCTGATCACAACGTGACGATGGAGGACTTGGAGCGTGTAGGCGATTCCATCAAGCAGCTGGGTCTTGATTCTCTAGTAAAGATTCGTCTCGTCGTATTAATAGAAGAAAATTTTGATTTGAACATCGATGTGGAAGAGGTCAGCTCGGAAGTGTTCGATCAATTATCTGCGCTGCAGCACTATGTGGAGAGCGGAAATCAAAATATGACTTTGTCGATATAGAGGTGGCCAATGGCGAACGAGGTGAAAGAGAAGAGTGAGGTAGCCTTCATCGATGAGATGGTGTACGGTTCCAAAATCCTATATTTGGAAGGCCATAACGACATCAATAATGGACAGATTTCGTTCCGGGACGGTCAATCGATCTGGATCAGACGGGCATTTATGGGCTGGGAAGAAACGACCCATGACGATTTCATAAACATCGATCTGGATGGCAATCGGATTGCGGGCGAAGGGGTCATTCCAGCGGAGTGGCCATTGCATACCGAAACCTATCGGGCAAGGGAGGATGTGAATTGCATCATTCATTCTCATCCCCCGTATGCCATGATCTTCAGTGCGACTGCGCTTGAGCTGAAGGCTGTCACGCATGATGCGACGCCAATCATCGATACGACCCGATTTACATTAACGACGAATACGGTGACGAATAAGGGAATTGCCCAAGAGGTGGCGAAGGCGCTTCAGAAAAGCAATACGATGCTGCTCAAAAATCACGGCATCGTAGCGGCTGGCAAGTCGATACCGGAGACGGTATGCTGGGCAATCGCATTGGAGAATGCTTGCAAGCTGCAATTGCTAGCGGAATCGACAGGCGTTCCGTATGGTTCATCGGAAGCTCATGAAGTAAAGATGAAGAAAAAAATTATTTTCGGGACGACTGCGCTTCGAGAATATTGGGCTTATTGGTGCAGGAAGGTTGATCATCATTTTAATGAATCAAGGAGGACGGGCCTGTGATCAACTCTCCAGCGATCGTAGATGACCTTCTTAGAATTTTCCAAAATTACAAGGGATATGAGTACATTGGCAGCCGAGCGAGCAAGAGTCCGAAGCCTGAGCGCTTCAAGAATTATAACACGCCGTACTTCCGCTTAAAGACATCCCTCTATAATGATGAATTGGAAAACATCTGTTTTACGAACGGGACGAACCTGCTGGAAAAAATATTGCTGCCTTCGTTCGGAATGAGCTCGGTCAAATTTTATGGGCATCAATCCGAAATCCTGCTGTCCTATCCGTCGGCAGGCGGCTGTTATCCAATGGAAATCTACCTCGTTTCCTCACGCTTGGACGGAGTTGACAAAGGCGTTTACTACTACTCCATTCCGAATCATTCGTTCTATAAGGTGAACAATCAAGATTCGATGTATTTGTTGAACGAATCTTTGCTGGAAGAGCATCAGGATGCTGATTTTTACTTCATTATTACAGCCTACCACTGGCGCAGCTGTTGGAAATATTCCAATCGCGGCTACCGGTTCGGCATGATTGAGACGGGCCATGTCTTATCGAACTTCCAATTGGTGCTGCAGAGTTTGGGATTAGACTTCTCCGCTTATACCGTGTGCAAGGCGAACTACTTGAGAACGCTGCTGTCGATCGATAATTTCGAGGAGCCGTTCGCCGTCATCGCCGTCAACATTCCGAATAACGAAGAGCAGGAGAAAGACCGGAAGCGGACGATGGATACCAATACGAAGCTGGCAACCGCGACTTCCGGGCAAAACGATCAAGGGGCTCTCGCGTTCGACTGGACGGCGATTCTGAATTATCAGGATAAAGTGAACCGGTCGATCAAGAAGCCGTCCGACGATTGGGTGCAGCAGTATCAAGTGCCCGGGCAGTGGGGGTATAAGGATACGATTAACCTCCTTTATCAAAGAAGGTCGAGCGCCCGCTATACTAATTCCGAGTTATCCTATACTGATTTTATGAGCTTGGCGCAGTATCTTCAATCTGAGCAGCTGCAAATCAAAACGTATGCCATCGTTCACGCTGTAGAAAATATGCAGCCGGGCGTTTATCGAATAGATGGAGCTCCAAGCCTGATCAAGGCAGGAGAATTCAGAGAAATCTCGACCAAGCTCTGTATTGACCAACAATTCGTCTATGATTCTTCCGTCCTGTTCTTCTTCGCAATCGATCATTCCGCGATTTCCGATTCGGACTTCTATCTCTATCAGAAACAGCTGATCGAGTCAGGCCTCCTAAGCCAAAATTTATACATCAAGTCGCTCGAGTATAAGATGAGCTATTCAGCGATCGGCGGCTATTACGACGACGATGCAAGAATCTTCATGGAGCTGCCCGCGCATATGGAAATCATTTATGCAGGGACATTAGGCATGGAAAGCGATCAAGCGAACCCGTTGAAGCGGGACCGATATTATTTGAATCAGTCTACGCCTGCGGAAGGCGCCGTGGATACGCTCACGAATGAAACGGGCATTTCGCAAAGCATGATTATTTCCAAGCTGTACGGCTCCGTTCTGGAAAATGGCGATCGGATCGCCATTCAATACGATCAAAAGGCGTATACCTACAAGGAAATGTGGGCGCATATCACCGCTCGAGGCGCGTGGCTGAAAGAGCAGCTGCCGCTGAAGGGGCCTGTAGGGCTCAGCATGAAAAACTGCGCGGAATATTTATTCACGTATTACGGGCTGCTGCTCGAAGGGTATCTCCCGATGCTCATCGATCACACCTTCACCCGCGATGAAATGAACTCGCTATGCGACTATTATCACATTCCAGCTATCGTTAGCCTAACCGCGAACAACGAGCTATGCGTGGAGCAATTGCTGCCCGAAGAGCTGTCCGTTACCTCGCCATTGCTGGAGCAGCTGTCCGATGTGGCAACCTGCCGGTTTTCCTCCGGTACGACAGGCCGTCCGAAATGCCTGATGTTCACGGAAGAAGCGATCGTGAATGCCGGATTAAACTGGGCGAAGGCGACCCGCATTACGCAGGAGGACAACGTATTATGCACGGCTTTATTCCATAATGGATTGGCCTTCAATACCTCCTTCCTAGCTGTATTCCTGTCGGGCGCTACCCTTTATATCCAGAAGCAAATTACGCCAAAATCGATCTGGGAAATCGTCAGCAACCATAACATATCCATTTTGGTCGCCTTCCCGGTCGTCTACGATCTGCTGAACCAATCGAAGTTTTGCAACAGCCAGCATGGGTTAAGGCTCTGCTTATCCTCGTCGGCGCCTTTGCATCATGCGATCAAAGAAGCGTTCACGGCGAAGGTCGGTCTCGATATTTGCGATTATTACGGTATCGTCGAATGCGGTCCGTGCACCTTCAATGACGGCAGCAAGCCGTTATCGCAAGGGATTCCGGTACCAGGCGTTTCCTTCCGAATCGTCGACGAGCAGGGCAAGCAGCTTGAGGATGGGGCCACGGGCTTCGTGCATATCAAATCCCAATCGATGTCCAAAGGCTATCTCAAGGGCGAAGCCCAGTTCCAAGTCACGCCAGACGGGTATTACCAGACGTCGGATCAAGGTTATCTGGAAGACGGTTATCTCTATATCAACGGACGAACATCGGATCTTATCAATGTCGCGGGCAAGAAGGTAGATCCTGTCGAGATCGAGAACGTGCTGCTCAAGCTGGAATTTATCCGCGATGCAGCCGTCGTCGGGGTGATGAACGAGCGTCAGACGACCGAGTTCCCGGTTGCTTACATCGTGACGGATGCGAATTTTGATTTGGACCTTATTATTGCTTACTGCCAGCAATATCTCGCGCCGTTCAAGCTGCCGCAAAAAATCATTGCGATCTCCGAAATACCTCGCAGCGGCGTCGGCAAAATCAAACGGAAGCAGCTCGTTGAAGACTTCCTCAATTCGAATAGAAAATAGGTGCTAATATGTCGGTGATTACGCAAAGCACGATTCAAAATGCATTCGCCAATCGAATTGGCGGCAGTACATTCGGGCTGGATACGAAGGTGTATAAATTCGAGAAGATTAAGCGCGCGAAAAACGAGGCGAAGGCCAAATTTCCGGATCGCGAGCTGATCGACATGGGGCTTGGCGAGCCGGACTGGATGGCTGACCCTGCTGTCGTTCAAGTGCTGGCGGAAGAGGCGGCGAAGCGGGACAATCGGTTTTATTCCGATAACGGCATGTCCGAATTCAAGGAAGCGGCCGCTCATTATTTGCAAGAGGTGTTCGGCATTACCGGGATGAACGCTGCTACCGAAATCAACCACTGCATCGGCTCCAAATCCGCTTTGTCCCAAATCCCGCTCATGTTTATCAATCCCGGCGATATCTTGTTAATGACGACGCCCGGCTATCCGGTGATGGCTACCCATACGCAATGGCTGGGCGGAGAGGTTGTCCATCTCCCATTAACGAAAGCGAACAATTACTTGCCGGATCTGTCGGCTCTTTCGGAGGACGTACGGAAGCGGGCTAAGCTGCTCTACATTAATTACCCGAACAATCCGACCGGCGCGACGGCGACCCGGGAATTTTACGAGAGCGTGGTCGAGTTCTGCCAAGCGAATCAGATCATTGTCGTCTCAGACGAGGCCTATGCCGCGTTAACGTTCGAAGGCGAACAGCCTTTGTCGTTCCTGTCTGTGCCCGGGGCTAAGGAAATCGGCGTTTCGATCCATTCCTTGTCCAAATCGTTTAATATGACCGGCTGGCGCCTCGGTTTCGTGGCAGGCAACGAGCTTGTTGTCAAAGCGTTCGCTCACGTGAAGGACAACTGCGATTCCGGACAATTTATTCCGATTCAGAAAGCGGGCGTGTACTGTCTGAATCATCCGGAATTAACGGTTTTGACGGGACAAAAGTATTCGCGGCGGCATGGCAAATTGGTCGAAGCGCTCAATCGGGTCGGATTTAACGCCCGGAAGCCGAAAGCAGCTTTCTTCTTATATGTAGAAATTCCGAAGGGAATAGCGGGCGGACCAGAATTTACGTCGGCTGAGCAGTTCTCGGAATATCTCATTCGGGAGCAATTGATTTCAACGGTGCCATGGGATGAGGTAGGGGCGAACGTCCGGTTTTCCGTCACGTTTGTCGCGGATAGCGAAGAGGAAGAGGATCGAATCATTCACGAGATTGAAGAGCGATTAAGCAGCATTCCATTTATTTGGGAATAGAGGGGAGTTTTCGTGGCCGCGAACATTTTGCCTATATTTGAACCTATTATTCATGGAAGAATGTATTACGCTTTTCCGCTGAGCCTTATCGATGCGAACGACCGCCATGCCCAGTCCTGGATCATGAGCCGATTCGTCCAGCTTCAGTCGCATACGCTGGAGCAGGTCGATCGTACGGGAATTGCCGAGCTGCGGTTTGCCCATGCGGATCATCCGGAATGCTACACCGATGCATTCGAAGTCGAAGCCATCTCGATGGCGGGGATGTACGGCAGTGACGTTACGAGCTACATTCGCAAAGCGATCGCGCTGCATCGTTACGTCTATATATATGTAGACAAATTTTACGTGTCGGATAATCCCTTCTCCGGGAAGAAGCATGTCGTGCAGGAATCACTCATTTATGGCGATGAAGACGGGCAGTTTCATATTCTAGGCTTTAATCGAAACCGCAGGTTCGAGAAGTCCGTGGTTCCTCATTCCGATATCGCAAACGGATTTCTGCACTCCGATACGCCTACGATTTATTTATTGAAAGCCAAGCCGTTCGATCAATCCGCTTTTGATCTGATCGATATTCGGGAGCAGCTGAATCGGTATCTGCTTTCCGACAATGCCGGCGCTGAACATATCGGCGAATCTGGCCTTGAACGGTCATATGGCCTGCAGGTGTATGCAAGCCTTCGGCAATCGATCCGAAATCTGGCCGAACGACACGAGCTGGTCGTGCCGAATATCGCCTATCTTCATATTCTTGCGGAGCATAAGAAGCTGATGCATAAGCGGCTGCAAGGCTATCATGGGCATGGCGTTGCGCTTGCATCGGAATCGATGCTGCACTATCAGGCGTTCGAGAAGCAATTGATGAAATTGCGGAATGATTTGATCAAGTACGAAGCGAACCATAAGGATGTTATTTTGCAGCAAATCGATGATTCCCTCCGCGTTATAGCGCAGTCCGAGAAGCAATGCTTAATGGGCTTCCTCGATTGCATACCATGCTGATAAGAGTCGGGAGAGCTAGGCTATGATTCATGTGGATGTGAAAAGCGAAGTCGATATTAATGCCCATCACGGCAACCTGCGCCCGGTCATCGGAGCCAAGCATTATGAGGTGATCCACGCGGATCGCGCTGTGCCTGACATCGAGGACGGTCCTGGCTGGACCTTTCACAATGCCCCTACAATGGCGTTCTGGAACGGCAAATTTTATTTGCAATATATCGCCAATCCGGTCGGCGAGAATATGCCGCCGAGCCGGGCCATGCTGACGATGTCTGACAATGGCCGGAATTGGAGCGATCCGCGCATTGCATTCCCGACGTACTGCATGCAAGCTCGGGAGCAGGATTCGGATCTGTCGGCAGGGGAATCCTATTCCGTCATGCATCATCGGATGGGCTTCTACCTCGCGCCCAATGGCAAATTTCTTACGCTGGGCTTCTACGGCATAAGTCCTGAGCCTTCGGTCATGCCGAACAACGGGCAAGGGATCGGCCGAGTCGTGCGCGAGATCGGCAAGGACGGCTCATTGGGGCCAATCTACTTTATTCGCTATAATCGGCATGCTGGCTGGGACGAATCGAATACGACTTTTCCGCATTATATCCAATCAAGGGACGCGGCTTTTGTCGAAGCATGCGATAGCTGCTTGGCCGACCGGTTGGTCACAATGCAGTGGTGGGAGGAAGAGCAGCGCCCGGATGGCGATTATCCTGTCAAAGGCTATAAGGCGATGTCAGCTTACCGCATCGGCGACCAGTCCATTGTCGGCTTGTGGAAATGGGGAAAAAGCGCAATCAGTCAGGATAACGGGGAATCCTGGAGCGACGTGCAGGATATTCCTTCATTAAATACGGCAGGCAGCAAGATTTGGGGCCAGAAGCTGTCGGATCAAACCTATGCTGTCGTCTACAACGCGAGTCCCATGAATGAGCATCGTTGGCCGCTCGCCATTCTGACGAGCAGCGATGGCGTCAACTACGCCAATATCGGGCTTGTTCAGGGGGAGGTGCCTGTTCGGCGATATGCAGGCTACTACAAGTTTTTTGGCATCAACTATGTGAAAGGACTTGAGGTGGGAAGCGAGTATCTTCGAAGCTTGTGGCTCTCCTATAGCATGAACAAGGAAGATATATGGGTTTCTCGCATTCCGGTGCCCATTCGATACGCTAACCCTGCTCCTGTCCATGATCGATTCGATGCCTATGCCCATCAGCAGAGCCTGTTGGATGATTGGAATCTGTATATTCCGCATCTCGCGCAGATTGAGCTTGGGAAGGATCCTAGCTCCTCGGCTTACGCGCTGCGGATTCAGAATAATAATTCCTCCGATTGGGCGAAAGCGGAGAGGATTTTCCCTGCGAGCACCAGCGTGGATATCCAGTTCTCGATCATGCCGGTATGGAAGGGAGGGCAGCCGTTAGCCGTTCAAATTTTGGATGGCAAATCGAGCAGCCTGATAAGCATCTGCTTTGAAGAGGAGGGGGCGATTCAGCTGCGCCAGGGCGAAGCGTCTGATCCGATAGGCTGCTATACGGCATTGCAGTGGCATGACTTCCATGTACATATCGATCTGGCTTCGATGCATGTAGTAGTCGCCATCAATGAAGGCGAGCCGCAGCGGCATGCCTTGATCAACAAGCTCGCTTCGGTTGAGCGCATCGGGTTTCGGGCTGGCGAGCGTTGGCCAGAGCCTAAGTTGTCAACCAAGCTGGACCTGCCCGATCAAGCGATACCGGCAGTGGAGGTGCTCGCATCCTCTTGTTATATTCGATACGTCATAACCGCGAACCATTCGCTGGCACGGCATGATCTATAAACAACTAGCTCCGGATGCCTGGCGCATCAGATTGGATATTGAAGGGCCGCTCAAATGGGTGAACGCTTATTTGTTCAAGGGGAAAGACGGGTATTCCGTTGTCGATCCCGGCATGAGCAGCCCGGTGAACAAGAAGCGTTGGGATGAGCTTACGAAGCGGCTGACGATCAGCTACGCGGACATGAAACACATTTACGTTACGCATCATCATTCGGATCATTACGGGTTGGCGGGGTGGCTGCAGGAGCGCTCCAATGCTGAGGTGTGGATGTCGAAAACCTGTCATATGGAGGCGGAATGGTCCTATCAGAATGACCGGAAGTACATCAACAACTGGTGTAAGAGACTGGGAGGTGATGCGGATAGCCTATCTTCGCAAAATCAGATATGCGAGAAACACCCATGCGATGTCCACTACATTCAGCATGAGGATTTAGTCCCGGTTGGGGACCGATGGATGCGCGCCTTGTGTACGCCAGGCCATACCCGCGGACATGTCAGCTTCTATGATGAACAAGGCGGATTGCTCATCTGCGGGGATCAGATTTTACCTATCATGATGCCTAATCTTACGTTCATCAATGGCATTGATCGCAACCCGCTATTGGAGCTGCTTCAAAGCATTGAGCTGCAAAAGCAGTTGCCGGTCAAGGTGGCGTGGCCAGGCCATATGCACACGCTTCTTAACTTCGCTGAGCGATGTGACGAGGTGCTGCGCTATCATATGGACAAGCTGGAAGCAGTGAGAGTGTTGTTGAGAAGCGGGACGCAATCATCTTATGCATTATGTACAAGATTATTCCCGTCGTATGTGGGCAAGCCCCATCTGTTTAAGTTGAAACTAGTCGAGACGTATGCTTACCTGCAGTATCTGGTAACCGAGAGAGAAGCACGCTGGTGTTTCGGGGACAATGTCATGCAATTCAGTGCCTCGTAAATAAAATTAGAGCAACGGAAGGTGTTATTAATGGATATCGTAAAAATTGATAAGTTTGACCAGTACTTGAATTGCCGGAAAAATCAGATTTTTAGCTATTTGGCTGCAAAAAACCTGCCTGTCGACCTGCTGCTGTACAACGCTTATGAGAATTCGGACGATGTTTATCAGAACGTGTTCGAGAAACGGATTCATCGTTATCTGTATTTGGAAAAAACGCTTCCGGAAGCGGATCTTAACCTCCTTGGCGTGAGCACGTTCATGTACCCGACATCAAGCTTTGATATCGTAGATGAGCTGCTGCCGCGCCTGATCGATTCTCATCAAGTGGTGTTCTTGTATGGAGCGGCTTGGTATTTGGATTACAAGCAAAATACGTACCAGAAGGTTGAAATCGTGCACTCCATCCCGGCGTTTGCTTACGAAGAGAAGCCAGAGGGAAGAACCTACAAGATCTTCGACGATGTATTCGACGGCGTACAGCGCGGACAAGAGTTCATGCACTACGACATCAGCCATAAGGTCATGAAGGAGTATATCGAGAACCAAGGAACTGAGGGCGGCGTTAACGTGCTGGCGAAAGACCGGATGACGATTTTCGACTTCAGTACGCTGAGGGAGAAGGAAGCGAAGGAAGCGTTCCAAGCCAAATATGCCAACTGGCTGGAAAACTTTAACGACGATTTTGCTGTCTATACGAAAATTCCGGGATTGCTGCAAGATGAAAGCATCATCCAAAGCTTTGCGGATGCAGAGGCGTTCCATGAGATCGTGTTCCATCTGCTGTCGACGTTGGTTGGCTCCCGTAACCACTTCCTGCGCTTTATCCAATACACGAATCCGACTAGCGAGCTGATTCCTGTTCTGCAGGAAACGGTAGCGGCAATTGAGGCTGTTCGTTTCGTTGCGAATAAGTTCCGCTTCAGCGGCAAGCTTGACGTAAAACGGATCACGGACAAAGCCAACGCGGCTAAAGCGAAGGAAACCGAGTTCTTGGAGCTGCTGAACAAACAGAAGTATGCTTCGGTATTTGCGTAAACCATTTGATGGTCGTTATTAAAAACTTATTTTAAAAAAACCAGCCTGATCAGCGCTTGCTCGTGCTGTCAGGCTGGGATTAAAGCTTACAAACCTTTCTCTGCCATGTAGGCCGTAAGGTCTACAACGCGGTTCGAGTAGCCCCATTCATTGTCGAACCAGGAGACAACTTTCACCATCGTGCCGTCGATTACCATCGTCGACAATGCGTCGATCACGGAGGACAACTGGTTGCCGAGGTAGTCCTTCGATACGAGCGGCAATTCGCTGTAACCCAGAATGCCTTTCAGTGGGCCTTCCGCTGCTTCTTTCAAAGCAGAGTTGATGTCATCTACGGTCACTTCGCGCGATACTTCGAAGCTGAAGTCGACTGCAGATACGACTGGCGTAGGAACCCGCATCGAGTAGCCATGGATTTTGCCGTTAAGCTCAGGCATTACCAGCCCCATTGCTTTAGCGGCACCTGTAGTCGTTGGAATAATCGACAACGCGGCAGAGCGAGCGCGACGCAAGTCGGAGTGAGGCGTATCGAGAGCCGGTTGGTCGTTCGTATAGGAATGAATTGTCGTCATAAGGCCGTGTTTAATGCCGAACTTATCATGAATAACTTTAACGAGCGGAGCCAAGCAGTTAGTCGTGCAGGAAGCGTTGGATACGACATCATGCATCGCAGGATTGTACTTATCCTCATTAACGCCGAGAACTACCGTAATATCTTCGTTCTTGGAAGGCGCAGAGATGATAACCTTCTTCGCACCGCCGCTTGTAATATGGGCTTCAGCTGTTTTCTTATCATTGAAACGACCAGTCGATTCAATGACCAATTCAACCCCGTAATTCGACCAAGGAAGGTTAGCAGGCTCGCGTTCAGCGAACACCTTTACTTCCTTCCCGTTTACATAGAGATTGCCGTCCTTCGCTTCAACGTCGGCATGAAACTCACCTTGAATGGAGTCATATTTGAGCAAGTGAGCCATCGTTTCTGCGTTCGTCAAATCGTTGACAGCTACGATTTCAACATCGTCACGGTTAAATGCAGCACGGAACACGTTACGGCCAATACGTCCAAATCCATTGATTCCAACTTTTGTAGTCATTCTAATTACCTCCAATTTGGTTTTGGTTTTGAATTACAGACATCAGCGAGACATCAGCAGGTGAAGTAAAGTGAGCTCATCCCTCCATACGGGACGATAAAAGTCCCACAGGGTCAATTATCGTCCAATCGATTACGTAATCATGATAGCATCTAATTTCGACTAGCGCAACCAGATAATAGACTATTTTTAGAAAAATATTTAACTACGTTATTCGACAATTTATTCTATATAAAATAAATAATTGAAAATCATTTTTGGTGTGGTATCATTGGGTTACGTTTTGTATCAAAATGGCGAGAAAGGGAGAAAACGCGTATGAATCGTAGAAAATTTGACCATTGAGCTGAAGAAAATGGTGTTCGCAGTAGAAGTGGCTCGAATTTAAGAACGTTGCTGAACACGAATCTATTTCTAGAGTATACGTTAAATAATTCAAAAAACAATAAATTAACGGTTATTTTACACGAAAGAGTGATTAAGTGATTTTATAGAAATTAGGTTTGAATTTTGAGTAAATGTGAGGAGGAAGCTGATGAATAAGCATGTGCAAGCACGTGAGCCGATCGCAATTATTGGGATGGGTTGCCGTTTTCCTGGAGGAGCGAGCGATCCGCAGCAGTACTGGGAGATGCTTCGGGCAGGTGTTGATGCGATAACAGAAGTGCCGAGCGACCGCTGGAGCATTTCGTCTTACTATGATCCTACGCGCTCCAAATCAGGGAAGACCGCTGCCAAATGGGGAGGCTTCCTCGATAAGATCGACGAGTTTGATGCCCGGTTTTTCGGCATCTCGCCTCGCGAAGCATCCATGATGGACCCGCAGCAGCGGCTCCTTCTGGAAACATGCTGGGAAGCGCTCGAAGACGGCGGCCAGATCGTGAGCGAGATGTCAGGCTCCAGGACGGGCGTGTTCATGGGCGGCTTTACGCTCGATTACCAATTGCTGCAGTTTTCCGAGCATAACCGTCATCTGGTGGATTCCCATTCGGCAACCGGCACCATGATGACATTGCTGGCCAATCGGATTTCCTATGCGTTCGATTTTCGCGGCCCGAGCATGGCGCTCGACACCGCTTGTTCTTCTTCGCTGGTAGCCGTACATATGGCTTGCCAGAGCATTTGGTCCGGCGAGAGCGCCGTTGCTTTAGCCGGCGGAGTTAACGTCATGCTGAAGCCGGATTATTTCATTGCGCTATCCAAGCCCGGAATGCTGTCCGCTGACGGCAGGTCCAAGACGTTCGATGCGAGCGCGAACGGTTATGTGCGGGGAGAAGGCGCAGGCGTTGTTGTGCTTAAGCCATTGTCGCAAGCACTTGCAGACGGCGATCCGATCCATTCGCTCATCCGAGGAACGGCCGTTAATCAGGACGGCAGCAGCGCAGGCATTACCGTGCCGCGCGGAGAGGCGCAGGAGGCATTGATGCGTGAAGCTTACGAGCGTGCTGGCGTGGCGCCGTACGAAGTGCAGTATGTCGAAGCGCATGGCACGGGGACTGCTGTCGGCGATCCGATTGAAGCATCGGCGATCGGCAACGTGATCTCGGACTTGCGGCCGGACGATCAGGCGTGCTATATCGGCTCCGTAAAGACGAACATCGGCCATTTGGAAGCTGCAGCGGGCATTGCCGGATTGATCAAGACGGTGATGAGTTTGAAGCATAAAGAAATTCCTCCGCATCTCCATCTGAAACAGCTGAATCCCCAAATCAAGCTCCAAGCGCTTAAGCTTCGAATCTCGGATAAGGTGACGCCATGGCCGAGGACAAATGGCCAAGCTATCGCCAGCGTCAACTCCTTCGGTTTTGGAGGAACGAATGCGCATGTCGTATTGGAGGAAGCGCCGGTACGCGCAACCGAAGACACGCAGGCGAACAGGCAGCATTCGGCTTATCTCATTCCTGTATCCGCGCGCAGCGAGCAAGCGCTGGCTGCCAACGCGAATGCTTTGAAATCGGCAGTTGCCTCCCAGTTGGAGCGGCCGGAGATGTCGTTGGATGACATTGCGTATACCGCAAGCAAGCGGCGTGACCAGCATGATCATCGACTCGCTGTCGTCGTGCGATCCAAGGAAGAGCTTGTGGAATCGCTGGAGGCGTTTGCCGCGAACGAAGCCCGCCAAGGGATGATCGCAGGCCATGCGGGCGGCAGTGCGAAGAACGATGAGGGTCACGCTTTACCCAAAATGGCGTTTGTATTTACGGGAATGGGGCCGCAATGGTGGGCAATGGGCCAGCAGCTGTACCGGGAGGAGCCTGTGTTCCAGAAGGTGCTGGATGATATTAATGCGCTGCTGACGCCTTATACGGGATGGTCGCTGCTGGAAGAGATGCTGGCCGACGAAGCAGCATCGCGTATGGGCGATACAGAAGTGGCCCAAACGGCAAACTTTGCCCTGCAAGTCGGTCTGGTCGAGCTGTGGCGTTCATGGGGCATCGAGCCGGATGCGATCGTCGGACATAGCGCTGGCGAGGTAGCTGCCGCTTACATCGCAGGGGCGATGAGCCTGCAAGAAGCCGTGCGCGTCATTTACCACCGCAGCCGCTTGCAGCAGAAGACGACCGGACAAGGCAAGCTGGTCGCGGTTGGGCTCCCGATGGAAGAAGCAGTAGAGCTGCTGCGCGGGTATGAGGACCGCATTTCGATTGCCGCTATCAATAGCCCGCATGCAGTCACGCTGGTCGGGGACCCGGAAGCGTTGGAGCACGTCGTCGTTCCGCTGCAAGCCAGAGATGTGTTTTGCAAATATTTACGCGTTAACGTTCCCTACCACAGCCACTATATGGAGCCTATAAAATCAGAATTATTCGACAAGCTTGCAGCGCTTGAGCTGCATCCGACGACTCTGCCGCTCTATTCAACCGTAACGGGAGCCTTAATAGAGGGAAGCCAGCTGGATGAGGGCTATTGGTGGAAAAATGTGCGCGAACCGGTTTATTTTGCGGCAGCTGCGCAGGAGCTGCTCAAGGATGGCTACAGCATGTTCGTCGAAATCGGCCCGCACACGGTGCTTACAAGCTCGATAGCCGAATGTGCAGCTAAGCTCGATTGCCAAGCGACGATCGTTTCATCGCTTCGTCGAGGGGAGCCAGAGCGCGGAACAATGTTAACTGCGCTTGGAGCCTTGTATACGATTGGTTATCCGATCGCATGGGCGAATGTGTATCCGAACGGCAAACACGTCAAGCTTCCAGCATACGCATGGCAGCGCGAGCGGTACTGGCTGGAATCCGAAGCCTCGGAGCTGGATCGCGTCGGCGTCGAGAATCACCCGTTATTAGGCAAGCGGCTTCCTGCTCCATATCCAACCTGGGAGAAGGTGATCGATGCTGATGTGCTGTCTGCGCTGAGCAAAGCTTATCTGCAGTGCCAGAATACGCTTCCTGCTGCCGGATATATCGAAATGGCGGTGGCTGCGGCACGTTCGCTCGTCGACGATTCATCCGCGGTTGTGCAGATCGAGCATATTCAGTTTAAGCAGCCGTTGTTCCTGACCGACGATGCATCCGTGAAGCTTCGCTTCATCATCGACCCCACCGATGCAACGTTCAGCGTCTATAGCGCATCAGCTCCGGCGTATTCGCAATGGCTGCTGCTGACTACCGGCAAGCTGCGCACCGCTGTTCAATCCAGCGAGAAAATCGTCAATATGCCTACGCTGTTGAATCAATCGATCCTGTTTAATCTGGAGCATGCCCGCTCGACTACGCTAATCAAGGAAATAAGAAGAAGCTGCAACGAAGCGCTTGCCTTCTTCGAGATCCCTTCGAGCGTCATGCAGGAGATTGATGCGCTGGAGGTGCATCCGGCTGTACTCGATTCGAGCTTCCATGTGCTAAGCGAAGCGATGACCTGCACGCAGCTGGCCAATGGGCAGCATGAGCAGTCTCGATACTTGCCGTTTGAAGTGGAGAGGCTCGTCATCCATCAGCCGATGGAAAGATGCATGTGGGTGCATGCGAAGGTCGAGGAGCAGGATGCAAAATCGATCAAGGGGGACATCCAGCTGCTTGGCGAGCATGGACAGCTGATTCTAGAAATTCAGGGATGCCATGCCGTGCTGATGGAGCAGGAAGAGCAGGAGCCGGGCAGGGAGCAGCAATTGTATGCCATCCAGTGGGTTCAGCAGGATCGGCAGCTGCCGCGGGAAGCTGCGATGGCAAGCCAGACGGAAGGCGATGGCAATTGGTTGATCTTCATGGATGCGCAAGGCGTAGGCCAATCCTTAATGGACCGACTGCATGCGCAAGGCGAACGGTGCATCGCGATTTGGGCGAGCGAGTCGGCGAGCTTTGAACAGGACGGCAATACGTATGCGATTGATCCGAACCAGCCTGCGCATTTTGAACAATTGTTTAACGGCGTATTCCGTTCCTCCAAGGCAGCTTGTCGAGGCATTGTCCATCTATGGAGTCTTGACGCGGAGCATGCGGTCACGCCGAAGTCCTTATTGGCATCGGAGGCGCTGACGGTCAATACGGCGCTGCATATCGTACAAACGGTGCAAAAATGGGCATGGCACAGCAAACCGCAGCTCTGGCTGGTCACGAGGGAGGCTCAATCGACGGATGAAGTAACCGCATTGAACGTTTCGCAATCTACCCTTTGGGGACTTGCGCGATCGCTGGGCCATCAGGAGCACGGCGATATCTGGGGAGGCATTATCGATCTGGATAAGCAGCAGGCTTCAGCGGATGCCGCATTCATATGGGAAGAGATTTGGCATGCAGATGAAGATGACCAAATTGCGGTTCGCAACGGAAAGCGGTACGTCGCGCGGCTGCTGCCTGTAGAGAAGCGCCCGAACCCGATTCCGCTAGCCTTTCGATCGGACGCAAGCTATATCATTACCGGCGGCTTGGGCGATCTGGGCCAGCTGGTGGCAAAATGGATGATCAAGCAGGGGGCGCGGCGACTGATTTTAATCGGACGCACCGCACTGCCGCCACGAAGCGCATGGCATGAGGTTGACAAAACGAGCGCGCAAGGACGGCGGATCGCAGCGGTTCGGCAGCTGGAGCGCTTGGGCGCAAGCGTCCATGTGGCAAGTTTGGACATCGCAGAGGAATCGGAGCTGCATGCGTTCCTCCATCAATTCGAGCGCGAAGGCTGGCCTGCGATTCGCGGCGTGATTCATGCGGCTGGCGTGCTGCAATCCAAGCTGGTCACGCAGATGAGTGCCGACGATTTCCGCACCGTTCTGCGCCCTAAAGCGTTAGGCGCATGGAATCTGCACCATTACTTTAAGGATCAAGAGCTGGATTTCTTCGCCATGTTCTCCTCGATTGCCTCTGTTGTCGTTTCGGCGGGCCAGGGCAGCTATGCTTCTGCCAATTCGTTCTTGGACGCGCTGGCGCATCATCGCCGTTCCTTAGGCCTGCCTGCTTACAGCATTAACTGGGGACCGTGGGAGGAGCTCGGGATGGGGACGATCGAGATGGCCGAGTATATGAAAAAACGCGGCTTCACTCCGATTCAGCCGGACCAAGGCTTGGAAGCGCTCGAGCAGATTTTGGGCCAAGGCCTTCCTCAAGTGATGGTCGTTGCCGCTGATTGGCCTACGGTACAGGAACGAAACTATCCGATGGGCGCTTCGCCTGTATTGCTTAAGGACTTGATTGTTGAGAAAACGGAGGATGCTCAGGCAGCGGAGACAGCTGTGGCCCTGACCGGCAAGATCACGGACCTTCTCCAGCAAGAAACCGAGCCTGAGAAACGGCAGCAGCTAATCGTGGGCTATGTGCAGCAAATGTCCGCTAAAGTGCTGCGGCTAAGCAGCCAACAGCTGCAGCAGGATCAATCGCTGATCGATTATGGATTGGATTCGATGATGGCGATTGAGCTGAAGAACCAGATGGAGAAAGACTTGAGCGTTAATATCTCTGTTGCAGATTTGCTTAGAGGATCGACGGTTGCCAAGCTGTCCGAGAAAATCGGCCAGCAGCTGGAAGCCGACGCGGCCGAGCAAGCCCAAGCCTTAATTACACGATGAAAGGATAGTGAATGATGAATACGGTGATGATTAATCGTTCATGGCTGTTATGCCAAAAACCAAACCCGGCGGCGCGCATGCGGCTTGTCTGCTTCCCTTATGCTGGCGGGAATGCGCGAATCTATGATTCGTGGGCGGCTAGCATGCCGGCAGAGCTGGAGCTGCATGTCGTGCAGCTGCCTGGCAGAGGCAATCGATTCGCTGAGCCGCTGTGCTCGCATATTTCCGAGATCGTACCCGTATTGGCGAAGGAAATTATGGCGGTCGCCGACAAGCCGCTCGTTTTCTTCGGCCACAGCATGGGCGCATTGCTCGGCTTTGAGGTGGCGCGCCAGCTGCGCAGCACGTATGCGAAGCCGATTGCGCATCTATTCGTCTCCGCCTTTAAAGCGCCTCATCTGCCTCGCATGAAAACCGAGCGCTATCGGCTAAGCGATGAGGATTTGATTGAAGAGCTTCGCCATTTTAACGGGACGCCGGAAATTCTGTTGAAGGACAAAGAGCTGATGGATATGTTCCTGCCGGTGATGCGAGCGGATTTGGAAGTTTGCGAGACGTATGCGTACACGGATGAACTGCCGCTGCCATGCCCGATTACAGCCTTCGGCGGCTTGTATGACCAAGGGATCACGCCGAATGAATTAAGCGATTGGTGCGAGCAGACGAGTGAGGGATTCCAATTGGAGCTGTTCCAAGGCGATCACTTTATCGTGCACAGCCACCGCAATGAAATGCTGGATTATATGAAAAAAGCAGTCAATCCGATGGGGGTATATTAATGCCGATTTTAACCGAGTCCGGAACGTTAGCTAATTTGATTGGCGGCAAATGGGTCCATTCTTCGTCGCTGACGAAAGATCCGGTGTATAACCCGGCAACGGAGGAAATATTGGCGCATGTCCCGCATTCCTCCATCGATGATGTGGACAAGGCCGTTCAAGCGGCGAAGACGGCTTTCGAATCATGGAGCAAAGTGCCGGTTCCTCGCCGCGCAAGAATTTTGTTCAAATACCAGCAGCTGCTGGTCGAGCATTGGGAAGAGCTCGCTCGCATGGTTACCGAGGAGAATGGCAAGAGCTACACGGAAGCCTACGGGGAGGTGCTGCGCGGCATCGAATGCGTGGAGTTCGCATCGGGCGCTCCGTCGCTGATGATGGGCAAGCAATTGCCCGACATCGCAACCAATATGGAGTCCGGGATGTACCGGTATCCGGTCGGCGTCGTAGGCGGGATTACGCCGTTCAATTTCCCAGTCATGGTTCCTTGCTGGATGTTCCCGCTGGCTATCGCTTGCGGCAACACGTTCGTGCTTAAGCCCTCGGAGCGGACGCCGATTCTTGCTAACCGCTTGGCTGAGCTATTCATGGAAGCCGGATTGCCGGATGGCGTGCTCAATATCGTCCACGGCACGCACGATGTGGTGAATGGCTTGCTGACGCATCCGGACGTCAAATCGATTTCATTCGTCGGCTCCCAGCCAGTTGCGGAGTACGTGTACAAGACAGGCGCTGCTTTTGGCAAAAGGGTGCAGGCATTGGCTGGCGCCAAGAACCATTCAATCGTAATGCCCGACGCGGATTTGGATGCAGCGGTGAATCAAATCGTGACGGCTGCCTTCGGTTCGGCAGGCGAGCGCTGCATGGCGATTTCGGTCGTCGTTGCAGTCGGCGAAATCGGCGATCAGCTGGTGGAGAAGCTGGTCGAAGCCTCCGACCAGATCCAGATTGGGAACGGGCTGGACGAAGGCGCGTTCCTCGGGCCCGTCATTCGACAGAGCAATAAAGCGCGTACCGTGAGCTATATCGAATCGGGCGAGCATGAAGGCGCGGACTTGAAGCGGGATGGCCGGCAAGATGCGGAGTCGAGGCGGGAGGGCTATTTTATCGGTCCTACTATTTTTGACAACGTGACCTCGGAGATGAAGATTTGGAAAGATGAAATTTTTGCGCCATTATTGTCGGTCGCTCGCGTGAATACGCTGGAGGAGGCCATCGCGCTGGCGAATCGGTCTGATTATGCCAACGGAGCTTGCATCTTCACGACGAATGGGAGCTATGTCCGCCAATTCCGTGAAACGATTGACGCTGGCATGCTCGGCGTTAATGTGGGCGTTCCCGCCCCAATGGCCTTCTTCCCATTCTCCGGCTGGAAAAAATCATTTTACGGCGACCTGCATGTGAATGGTCCCGATGGCGTTGAATTTTACACGCGCAAAAAAATGGTAACGGCAAGATGGTAAACGGATTTGGGGCCGACTGGCCCCAATCATAAGATTGAAGGGAGTGGCTCCAGAGGCGGTCGTCGAAGCCAAAATCTATATTATAAAAGGGGATCGATTGATAGACGAGAGACGTTCTAACATTAAAGGAGACTCATTCAAATGAAAAGCTTATTTAATGATTTGAACACCGACAACAAGCGTTTTTGGATCGAAGTGGATGACCTGGACTGGAGCGTACTATCCCAGCTCAATCAATGTTATCGAACAGCAAACAATGGCGGTGGAACAGACAAGCGCCCGACAGCGTTAAGCGCGGCCGTCGCCGAGCAGTTTCAATCGATTACGGCCGTTTTCAGGCAAATGATGGAGCCGTTGAGCCGATCCTTGCTGATGCCTCATCTGTTCCTGCTGCTAACGCCCGATGCGCAGGTGATCGATTACGAAGGGACCTCGAATGTGATCGACAACCTGCATGTGCTCGGCATTCATAAGGGATGCTCGCTTGATGTGAATACGGCCGGCATTAATGCCGCCTCGCTTTGCCAGCAGACGAATAAGCTGTCCGTTGTCAAAGGGAACGAGCACACGCTGCACAAATTTTGCAACAACTACGGGTTATGCGCCCCTATCTATAATCAGGATACGATCGTAGCCATGCTGGGCTTGACGTTCGATCTATTGTACCAAACCAATTTTGCCATTCCCGTGCTCGTTCAAGCCATTCAAGGAATCGAGCAGCATTTGAAGCCGAATGCGATGATGGAGCAGCAAAAAGTATTTTCGGAGTTTGATCAATACAAGCTCACCCCCCGCGAGAAGCAAATCGGGTACGAGTGGCTGGAGAACAAGACGGTTCAGTATATCTCCGCTAAACATAAAATTAGCGAGCTAACCGTCAGAACGTTCATTAAACGCATTTATAACAAAGTCAATGTGTGCAGCAAAGGCGATTTCATTCGCAGGTTTTATCTCCATTCCTGACGGTTTCTTGGCTTCAAAAATACGTATCATTGGAGTGATCATATTGATGAATTTCCAGAATACCCGTAATCGTGGTGATCGTGGATGAATCTGCAGCCGAGCTTTTTGTTTCTCGTATTAGCTTCAATTGTAGTCGTCTTGATCTGCTGTAGAGTCGTGGGCAAATTGTTCAGTATGGTGGGACAACCTCAGGTCATTGGCGAAATGGTAGCGGGCATTATTTTGGGACCACTGCTGTTTGGCTCCTTGTTTCCCGGTTTTATGACGCATCTGTACACGCCTGAGGTCAAAAGCGTGCTCTATGCCATCAGCAACATCGGCCTTACCATTTACATGTTTCTAATCGGTCTGGAGCTGGATACCAAAAATCTAAATCGGGGCCAGCTGGCGCGTTCCGGCATCCTCGCTTCATCGGGGTTGGTGCTGCCGTTCATCCTTGGTGTCGTGACGGCATTGTATCTCTACCAGACCGTGCTCACGACCGATTCCAGCCTGCTGACGGTCAGTTTGTTTTTTGGCGTTGCGTTTTCCGTCACGGCTTTCCCTGTATTGTCGAGAATTTTAGAGGAAAAAGGGCTTCTTCGTACCAAAATGGGCTCGCTCGTTCTGATGGCGGCGAGCTTCGACGATGCGCTGGCATGGTGCTTGCTGGCGATAGTAACATCGTTGGCAACTGCCAAGAGCGCATATGGAGGGCTAGGCTCGCTCGGCTTATGCCTCTGTCTCGTGCTTGTCCTGTTTTTCGTCGTACGCCCGATTCTCAAACGGTTGGACCGTAGTGCAGATCATAAGCTGACGACAGGCTTATTCGCAGTAGTTATCATCCTTCTGCTCGCAACAGGGGCGGCGGCTGATTATATCGGGGTACATTCCGTATTTGGCGCGTTTCTCCTTGGCCTGTCGATTCCGAGAACAGCAGCTTATATGAAGCTGGAGGAAAAGCTGAAGGAACTGGTTAACATTTTGTTCGTTCCGATTTTCTTTGCTTACGCTGGCATGAGCATGAATATCAAAAATATTAGCATGGGCATGCTGATTGCTTTTTCCCTTATTTTCTTCATGGCGGTGCTGGGAAAATACGGCGGCTGCTCGTTCACGATGCGCCGAATGGGCTTCTCCTGGCGCGAAGCTTCGGCAGCGGGAGGGCTGATGAACGCCAAAGGAACGATGGGGCTGATCATCGCCAACATCGGGTTCACGTACGGCATCATCGATCAGTCGATGTACTCCTTGTTTGTCCTGCTCGCCGTCATCACATCCGTGATGGCCGTCGTCATTTACAACTTATCGATTAAGGAGAAGGGCGACTCCTACTACTTGTTTTCCAAGAGAGTCGGTTAGCGCTGATCGACAGCAATGATGGAAGTGGGCGTTGCGCGCGAATAGGGCACAGAAATCTGCCCTATTCGGCTAGAAGTGAGCGTTGCGGGCGAATAGGGAACACAAATCTTCCCTATCCGGCTGGAAGTGGGCGCAGTGTGCGAATAGGGAAGAGAAGTCTGCCCTATTAGGCTGGAAGTAGGTGCGGCGCGCGAATAGGGAATAAAAATCTGCCCTATCCGGCTAGAAGTGGGTGCGGCGCGTGAATAGGGCAGAGAAATCTGCCCTGTCCGTCCAGAAGTGGGCGTTATGGGCGAATAGGGAATATAAATCTGCCCTATTCGGTCAGAGGTCGGCGTGGCGAGCGAATAGGGAATAAAACTCTGCCCTATTCGGTCAGAAGTCGGCGTGGCATGCGAATGAAATAAAGTAGGCGGCGCGGGATAATCCCGCGCCGATTTTTATTTTTACCCGGAATGGAATGATGGTCCAAAGGAGGAAGAAGGAAATCTAGCCATTCGTTAAGAACTCAGTTAGTCATTATAGGTTTTTGGGCATTTCAAGAGGAGGCATTACGTTGAGGAACCATCCTAATTACAGAATTGCGGTAGAAATCGTCATATTGCACGAAAGCAAAGTGTTGTTAACCAAACGGGCGGAGCATGTGGAGGTAGGGCCGGGCGAATGGTGCGTGCCATCCGGCAAAGTCAAATATGAAGAAATACCAATCGAAGCTATGTATAGAGAAGCAATGGAGGAAACGAACCTTGAGGTCGAGCTTATAAAAGAATTGGATCAACGCACGTTTAAAGGGAGAAGCACGGTTGAAGAAATATATCGGTTAGTCTTCACGTATCTGGTCAAGCCAAAGCTTGATCAAATTGACCGCCTCGCCATTAACGACGAGCATTCGGAATATGTCTGGGTGACCAAGGAAGAATTAAACGATTCTAAATTCGAGTCACTCCATCCGACGCTTAGGAGACTTTTGGTGGAGTTGCATTAAACAAATGATAGCGGTAACTAGTGTCGCTTCGGTAGGCTTGCTTTTTTTTTTAGAAAAAACCTCTAGCATTTAGTTTACAAAAGTTTACTTCTTATCCATGCCATAAGTTTGCTATTATTATATTAGTAGATTAGCTCGATCGAAGAAGGAGAGATCACTTTGAAGAAAATCGCATTAACCGCGCTTGCTGGAGCTCTGTTCTTGGGGACGCTCTTAACTGACACAGCCGATGCCAAAGCGACGACTTACAAAAATTGCACCGAGCTGAACAAAGTTTACCCGGGCGGTGTAGCGCGGGCAGCGAACGTGAAAAATAAAGGCGGCAAAACGAAGTATAAGCCATATGTCTCGCAAGAGCTTTATGATGCCAACAAAAAAAGCGATCGCGACAAGGATCTTATCGCTTGCGAGAAATAAGGCAAAAGAAACCGTAAGGGGCGACCCTTGCGGTTTTTCTTTTCTCTATTTGCAGGCTAATAAATTTGGGAGAATTATCCGATATAGTAATGTTGTCGCCTAAGAAAATACAGAGGAGAGAAGAAAAAGTGAAAACTGTACAAAGATTGACGTGTAGCGTTATGAGTTTGATGTTGCTGTTAAGCTTCCTGACGTTTATACCTCACGTAAATGCGATTTCCGCTCCGACAGTTACGAGTTTGTCCCCAAACAGCGGCCAATTAGAGGGTGGGGATCTTCTTTATGTGAATGGAAGCAATTTTGCATCCGGGGCAAAAGTCTATTTCGGATCAGTCCAATCCCCCTCAGTAACGCTTTCTACGAGTGCTAGGCTGAAAGCAACCGTCCCGGCGGGCACCGCGCTGGGCGCAGTTGATGTAACGGTTGTCAATGCGGATGGAGGACAAGCGACGCTTATAGGCGGATACACGTACGTTGCGCCGCCACCGCCGCCATCTCCGGCTATTACGACGTTATCCCCCAATTATGGTGTTCTTGCTGGTGGAGACACTATTTATGTGAATGGAAGCAATTTTGTGAACGGGGCGAAGGTGTTTTTCGGTTCCATTGAAGCGACGGCGGTAACGTACACTTCAAGCGTGAGGCTGAAGGCAACCGTGCCAGCCGGTGCTGCTGCAGGGACAGTTGATGTGACTGTGAAAAACCCTAACGGGACGGAAGGAACGTTGGCGAACGGCTATACGTATTTAGCGCCAGCGACTGCTCCTGTCCTTACCGATGTATCTCCTAACAGCTACGCGCTAACAGGCGGTCTCTCTGTTTATATTAACGGAAGCAATTTTTCTACAGGCTCGCGAGTGTTATTCGGCTCGAATGAAGCGACAGGCGTAACCTATGTTTCTAGCACGAAGCTTATAGCAATCGTACCTGCCGGCGCTGCGCTAGGCTTGGTTGACGTCACGGTCATCAAAGCGGACGGGGCGCAAGCGACGCTTGCCAATGGTTTTACGTATATAGCGCCGCCGCCGCCTCCCGCACCTTCCATTACCACAATGTCCTTCTATAGCGGATCGTTGGCTGGCGGGGAGAGCCTTTATCTGAATGGAAGCAATTTCACATCAGGTACAGTCGTATATTTCGGATCGAATCTAGCTTATATTAGTAACCACAATTCAAGCGTCAGGCTGACAGTGATCGTACCAGCAGGCACAGCAGCTGGGGCAGTTGACGTGAAGGTTGTGAATCCCAACGGAACGCAAGCGATTCTCAGCAACGGATACACCTACTTAGCGCCGCCACCGCCGCCAGCGCCAGTCATAACGTCATTATCGGATAATAGCGGTTACCTGGCGGGCGGCCTTGATGTTTATGTGAATGGAAGCAACTATAATTCGGGAACGAAGGTTTTTTTCGGATCCATTGAGGCTACCAATGTAACGTTCCTATCTGCGATTAAACTTAAAGTGACGGTTCCCGCAAGTGCGGTACTGGGATCGGTAGATGTCACGGTCATTAATCCGGACGCAACGCAGCCTACGCAGGGAACGCTTGTGAACGGGTATACGTACAAGCTCCTTCCTACGCCAACCATTACAGGCGTATCTCCGAACAGTGGACAACTGGCAGGCGGGGAAACCGTCTACATTAACGGAAGCGACTTCTCGGCAGGCTCCAAAGTATACTTCGGCACGAAGGAAGCGGCGCTCATCAACTTCTCCAGCACGCAGCTTGCCGTACATGCGCCTTCGAGCACGTCGGTTGGTGCTGTGGATGTCTCGATCGTCAACTATGACGGAACGCAAGGCATGCTGACAAACGGGTATACGTACCTGGCGCTGCCGGCTCCCGAGATCGACCAAGTTGCGCCTAACAGCGGACTGCTCGCAGGCGGCGAGCATGTTTTTATTAGCGGAAGTCATTACCAGCAAGGGGTAAAAGTTTATTTTGGCACAGCAGAGGCTTCAATTGTTACCTACTATGCTGACGGCTATTTAGAAGTGCTTGCGCCTGAATCGCTAATTGCGGGCGCCGTTGATGTTCAGGTTGTTAATCCGGATAATCAATCGGTTGTGCTTGCATCAGCTTATACGTATAGAAGCGCAGCAGATCCTAACGAAAGACAAGATACGCTGAATGACGTCGGCAATGTCCAAATCACGAGCATTACAGCTGCGAATGAAGGCCGAGTCGACTATGGCTCTGGCGAGAAATGGCGCGCAGGAAGCGCGGTGCCGATGACCGTAGAAGGAGTTGTATACGACGATAACGGAAATCCGTTGTCCAATGAGCATATGAGCTTCCGCTTCCTAGGTCATATCACGCCTGGTACTGCGAAGCAGGTTGAGTTTGTTACCGATGCTAATGGACACTTCCGATTCCAGTTCGTGCTTCCTCCAGCAGTAGGGGAAGAGTCTTATTCCTTGCCTCTTTCGACTCATTACTTTGATATCGTAGAAATTCAATTCTATGAGGGCAAATATGATTCGTCTGATGCAGCAGCTTCCCGCTTCATTACAAATGCAAGCGACAGCAGCATCTATCACTTTGCCTATTCCTATTACCATGGCTAATCAAATCTGCACAAAGAAACCGTAAGGGCGTGCCCTTACGGTTTTCTATGTTTATTTCCTTATCATTTCAGCGTAATCGCAATTCGATCTTCCTTCGGCAGCCATTCCACCGTCGCGCCAAGCTGCTCGCTAATGAATCGAAGCAGCTGCCTTCATAATTGCTTCCAATCAACCGATGACTACCAATAGCAGAATAATCGAAATGGAGGGCTGATAGGCATGAAAGGAATATCTCAAGTGAGCGGTCGAATTGCGCATGCTGCTCGGGTGGCGGCGGCAACGGCATTGCTGGCAGCGTTGACCGCTGGAGCTGCAGGAGATTGGCATACAGAAGTATTCGGAGGCGATGGCGGAAGGATCGTTGAACACGGCGACTGGGCAGTCGCTGCTGCTGCCGGCAATGGAGCGGGAGCCACTGCCAATGTCATCTTGAAATATGCCGTGAAGCAAGAATCGGTGAAGGTTAGCCAACGCATCTGGCTGAAGGAGAAGCTGTCGCTTTCGGAGCAGGTGGCCATTAGCTTCGCATCGGGAAATCCAGCCGTCGCCCGAGTGGAAGCGAACGGCTTGTTAACCGGTGTAGCTGCGGGTAAGACGAATGTGACCATTACGGTTACGACGGGCGGATATACCGGCAGGCTGACGCTGCCTGTTGTCGTTGCTGCGGCAGCGCCAGTAGGTTCGCCGAAGAAGGCACAGGTCAAGGTAAGCGTTTCAGGCAAAACCTATACGGTACAAACGGTCACCGTTCCGAAGGGGACGCCGGTTACGGCGGGCATCGCGGGTAGGGCGGTCGGGCAAGTCCAGTCGCTCAAGGCGATGGCGAATAACTATAAGGCCGACGTAGCGGTCAACGGCACCTTCTTCGAAGCCTACAACGGGCCAACTGATCCATATGGCACGATTATTGCGGATGGAGAAGTCGCGCATGTCGGCAATTATGGGACGACGATTGGCTTCTCGACGGACGGCGCGGTCAAAATGGATGCGCTGCGCGTTCGCGTTCTGGGCGGAACGGATGGCCAAAACAATTGGTCAGGCAATTGGTATGCCTATTTCATTAATCGAACGCCGGTGAAGGGCAGCACCTCTGCCGTTTTATTCACGCCCAAACGGGGCGCGCGCATCGGCTTTGCTTACGGCACAGCGATTACGGTGAGCGGCGGCATCGTAACGAAAATCGAGAAAAACGTGAACGCGGCGATTCCGAAAAACGGTTTCGTTGTCGTGTTTATGGGCAGCGAGGAGCATCTGGCCAATCGGTTCAAGATTGGGCATGAGGCTCATTACGAGACGGTGCTGCAGGATGTGAATGGAAATAAAGTGGATTGGAGCCGCGTGCATACCGCGATTGGCGCAGGGCCCCGACTGGTGCGCAATGGCGCCGTATCGCTCGATGCGGCGGCGGAAGGCTTCCGCGATGACAAAATTTTAACATCGGCGGGCGCGCGGAGCGGGATCGGCATCAAGCAGGACGGCACGATCATTATCGCAACCGTACCGGGCGCAACGATGAAGCAATGGGCAGCCATTATGCAGAAACTAGGCGCTTACCAAGCAATGAATCTGGATGGCGGGGCATCTTCGGGCTTATATATGCAGGGCCAGACGGTCACAGCGGAGGGCAGGCTGCTGAGCAATGCGCTGCTGTTCGGCAGCAAGCTTCATTATTAAAAGGTAAACTGTGAGCGTGAGGGTGCCCTTCACGCTCACGGTTTACGCTAACGGACCCAGGAAACGCTATTTGCGGATATTTGGCGCTTTTCTTAAGCTAACGGACCCAGTCGCCGTTATTCATCGGATTTGGCGCCAAATCCTTGCTCTGTCTGCGAAATAACGGCCGTGGAGTCCGTTACATTTACAGCAAGCGTTTTTCTGCCCAAATAACGTCATTGAGATCCGCAAGAAATTGGAAGCGCCGGATCGGCTTCAAATGAAATCTTCAGAACCTCCTCGAAAGATAGCAAGGGCTAAACCATGAAAAAACGGCATCCCTGCGTATTGCGCTGGATGCCGTTTGTTTGTGTGCGATCGTCGCTTATGGCTCATCTTGTACTTCAGGAATAGCGTGTCCGCGTACGTCTTCACCAGGGTAATCTCGCTCCATACCGGCATGAAGAGCATGGTTCTCATAATCGAATCGACTCGCATTCTGTTGATCGATCCGCCAAGGCTGGCTCTTGCTGACCGTTGCGGGGTGCAGATCAGCCCCATACGGCCCTTCCGGGAATTCCTCAAGATTCAAGTCATTGCGCTGGGACTCTACTGCCGCGAAGTCCGTGTAGCGGTTGCGCTTCTCGTCGGTGAACCGGTTCATGACACACCCCTTATTTAGACGTAGGCCGGAACGAGAATTGTTCTTCTTCTCTTCCGCTCCACAGATAAGATTGCCCTGAATCAGTCGGTAAAATTCACCGTTCCGACGACAAGCTGGAGAAATTGGTTAAGTTCATCCGCTTCCTCGGCTGTAAGCTTGAATGTATGCTCGAGATACCCTTCTTCTTCCAAATCATCCGCGCCGATGATGGCCGTTTTGCCGATCTGCAAATCCGTGACCAGCTTCTTGCCATAGAAGCGATTCGTAGTCGTCACTGCAAGGTCAAACCGTTTCATGCTTGGCCCAATGAACGTCACGAAGCGCGTCGACGTCTCTTCGGTGGAGTCGGACATGAAATCATAATCAGGGAGAAGCATAGGATAAAGCCTCCATTTCGGTTATACATAATGCCCCCATCATATCATTGGCTTATGCAGGCAGGCAAACGAATCCGCGCATTTTGTAGTTGTACAGATTGGAAAATGATGCTATATTTAGAGCAGTTGAATGTTTGGACATGAGGAGGCACCTCTACCGCTTATGCGGGGGAGGTGCCTCCTTTTTTTGCGTGGACCGGGTCTAATATTCAGCCTACATTGAAGATAAGAGAGGGATGCAGGATGCAGGTTGTATTTATGAATACGTTTGATCGCGTAGATGGGGAGCAGAATGGGAACGGGGCGCATGTATCCATTTGTGAGCATGAGGGAGCTTGGATGGTGCTGTGGACAGAAGAAGCGATGAGCGAGGCAGACCAGGGAGGTGAAGATGTTGCGACTTGGTACGAAGGCACATCGTGGGAAGAGATGCTGGCCTCATTCCGGCATGGCATTGCCATGAAGATGGGAGAAGGATATTCGCCGATCATTGATAGCATGCTGGAGGAGAAAAAGGGCCATCAAGGCGGGATCGTCGCGATGATGCAATGTTACGGCGAGCTTCATGCCGATGAGGCGTTGTACGAGGAGCTGCGCGAATGGCGGCGGCGGACGGCTGCGAATCACCGCAAATCCGCGTATATGGTAGCGACGAACCGGATGCTATGGATGATCAGCGCATTCAAGCCGCATGAAGCGAAGGAGCTGGCGCAAATTCCGGGCTGGGGCGAGGCGAAGCAGAACGCTTATGCGGAGGATTTGCTTGCGGTTACGGCAAAGTTCGAGCGAGAGACGACGTTCCCGTTGGATTGGGTAACGCAGACGCTCGATTCCAAAGTGTTCATGCAATGGCTGTATAAGCAGAAGGAGCTCAAATACAAAGGGCAGATGACCCGCCATCAAGAGAAACGCCAGATTTTGCAGGCGATTTCGGAGGGGCGCACCTTGGCCGAGCTGCAAGCTGAGCTCGAGATGAATAGGCGCCACCTGATCGAACGGATAGAGCAGCTGGAATCGGAAGGTTACGACATGGCCTCGATTATGCAGAGCGAATTGTCCGAAATGCCGGATGAGGAGCAGCAGTCCGTGCTGCAAGCATTCGAGGCAGTAGGCGATAAATATCTCAAGCCTGTGATGCAGCATGTTTACGGAGAAGAAGGAATGGCCGATCGACCGCTTGATCAGATTTATGATCGCCTAAGGTTTCTTCGGATGGCCTATCGGCGAAACAAAAAGCACGAAGCGGTCTAAGCCGCTTCGTGCCTGGCGTTACTGGCAGTGCTGGATTAGCCGGTTACTTCTCCCGGCATATCGGCGGTATCCGCGATCCGGATGCCGCCATCGGGCCAGATCGGGTCGGCGAATCGAATCGATAATCCGCTGTTGCACGCCAACCCCGTTTCGTAGGAGCGGCTGCCGAGCAGCTCCGTGACGGCTTCGCGCAGCTCGAAGGAACGATTCAGCTCGAGCTCAGCCGTTGCCGCCCGCGCCGCATTCGTTATACTCGTTCCTCGAATCATTTCGAGCGCGGCGGCTGTTACGGCTAGGCCGTCCTCAATTGCTTGATCCCATAATGTCCAAGCGCTTGTGGTATACAGCGTAACACCGTCGGAAGGATCAAGCCAAGGATGCTCGTTCTCGTTCATCCAATCGTACTTCGGAATATCTCTGCGGAAGGCGAAAGGTTCGATTTTGCCAAATGTTAACAGGCGTCGAATGCCCGTCGGGTCATAAAACACCCGTTGCGCACTGATCATATCGCGCAATGCTTCATTCCAGCTCTCTCGCGTAATTTGGGAGGCCAGCTCAGGGTAACGCACGGCGGCGATGCTCTCGAATGTCTCAAGTATCGTATCAGGGAATGGGCCCTTCACCGCAATTTCCTTCCATACAGGCGTTTTCCACGTTTCGATTCCACGAAGCTTATGCGCAACGATCGTATCCATGGCAACCTCGAATCGCTGATGATCCCATTTGCGGAAGCCGGATCGGCTGAATACATAAGGATGAAGGTTGCGGTCCAGCACATGATGCAGCACGAAGCCCAGCGCATAGGCTGTGGCATGCTGCTCCTCGGCTTGCGAATGGCGGCCGCTGACGGCATCCAGCAGGTCCATAAGCACGGGACCGCATTCCCGCTGATGCATGGCTGTTCCCAGCTCGTTCATAACGGTACTTTTGTGCCATGGAAGATATCGATGATAGAATAGAAAATCCGGGCCTTGGCAGCCCATGTTGAACCACTTGCAAGTCGTTTCGTCTCTAAGTAAATCCTGTTCTCCGAGACGTTCCAGGATCGTATGTCCGAATAGGAAATGTGCCCAAACGTTCGGCATGATGTTCCTCCCTTAGATGGGTATAAAGAACCATTCGTCGACAAAATAGTATACTTGTCCTAATGATTTAAGTATAATGGATACAAATAACGGAAGCACGCGAACGCTGTCGAAAAGGGGCGCTACCTCTACATGAAAGCAGAGTACATCAATCCGTTTTTGGAATCAGCCATTATAGTAATCGAGCAAGTCGCTCAAGTTAAGCCGGCGCCAGGAAAGCCCGGTTTAAAGCAATTCACGCTCGTCGAAAATTACATATTTATTCAAATTGGCATTCATGGTCAAGTTTCAGGCAATATCATATTTGGCATTAGCGAGCAGGTTGCAGTGAAAATCGTATCCGCCATGATGGGCGGGTTCACGATCGCAGCCATCGACGAGATTGGCCGAAGCGCCATCTCGGAGCTAGGCAATATGATAAGCGGCAATGCGAGCACGCTGCTTTACAATCAAGGCGTGCATGTCGATATTACGCCGCCGATTGTCGTGAATTCGCCGGATGTGTCGTTGGAGATGGCGAAAACGTTAACCATTCCGCTCATTATGGAAGGGCTCGGGGAGCTAGACATCCAATTCTTAATCGCATCGTAACACGAAAAGGGCTCCCGCGGGAGCCTTTTTCTATGAAAGATGAGAAAGGATTAATGTTTGGCCCACGATTCTCATCGCATGGACGGCAGGTGCAGCCGTCTTTTTTTTGCGTGTCATAGTGGGATGAAGTACACTAGTAGCAGGTGATGCGATAATGATTAACGGGAAAAAAATCGTCATAACGGGCGCTTCTAGCGGCTTAGGACTGCTAGCGGCATCGATGCTCGTTGCGCAGGGGGCGACGGTTGCGCTGACGGGTCGCAATATGTCGAAGCTTGAGCAGGCGGCTGCTCGACTGCCTGGCGGGGTGAGCCGTTACAAGCTGTTTACGCTCGATGTAACGAATGCAAATCAGGCTTCGAGCGTGCTGGCTCAGATTTGGAACGAGATGGGCGGCATTGACGTGCTGGTGAATAATGCCGGCTTCGGTTTGTTCGAGCGGCTGGTTGATGCGCCGCTTGAGCATTTTGAACAAATGATGGATACGAATTATATGGGAGCGGTCCGCTGCACCAAAGCTGTGCTGCCGCTTATGCTTCAGCGCGGAAACGGACAGATTGTTAATATTGCTTCAATTGCGGGCAAGATCGGTACGCCTAAGTCGACGGGCTATACGGCATCCAAGCATGCGATGCTCGGATTTACGAATGCGCTTCGGCAGGAGCTTCAGGGCTCGGGGATTGTCGTATCTGCTGTTAACCCCGGACCGTTCGATACGCCATTCTTTCAGATCGCTGATCCGGACGGCTCTTATGTGAGCAATGTGAAGGGGTTCATGATGAAGCCGGAGCGGGTGGCGAATGCTGTCGTACGCGTGATTGACCGCCAGAAGGCAGAGATTGATTTGCCGGGCTGGGCCTCAATAGGCGCCAAGCTTTATCAGCTGTTTCCCCGGTTGTCTGACAGAGTGGCGGGCCGCTGGTTGAATAAGAAGTAGCATGGGAACGGACAAGAAGGACTACGGATAATGGAAAGAGGAAACGAAAATGGGATCCAAATGGACTGAAATTGGAATCGGACAGCCGCTTGCGGATGCGCTTGAAGCAGCGGGCATCAAGGAGCCGACAGCTGTTCAGAGCGAAGCGATTGCCGCACTGCTGGCAGGCGCGGATGTTACGGCGCGCTCGCAGACGGGAAGCGGCAAGACGCTGGCTTTCTTGCTGCCGATGCTGGAGCAGCTGGACAGCGCTAGCTCCGCCGTACAGGCGGTCGTGCTAGCGCCAACGCAGGAGCTGGCTATGCAAATTACGCGAGTAGCGCAGGCGTATGGCGAAGCGGTAGGCATTCGCGTCGTCTCGTTGATTGGCGGAGCTGCGATGTCCCGGCAGGTCGAGAACCTGAAGAAGCATAAGCCGCAGCTTGTGGTCGGTACGCCAGGACGCATTCATGAGCTGGCCGCCGGTCGCAAGCTGAAGTTAAGCTCGGTCACGAAGGTCGTGATCGACGAGGCGGATCAAGTGTTTAACCTTGGTTCTGTACGAGAGGTGGATGTCATTCTCAAAGGGACGTCCCGCGAGCGGCAAGTGGCCTTCTTCTCGGCGACGCGCCCGGAAGAGATGGCGGGAATGGAACGGAAGTGGATGCGCGAACCGAAGCTTGTAGATGTATCGGGCACCCAGCGGGTTGCAGAATCGATCAAGCATCACTTTATCGTCGTAGACAAGCGGGATAAAGTTGATGTCGCGCGCAGGCTCGTGCGCCTCATTAACCCTTCCGCAGCGCTTTTGTTCCTTAACGATACCGAAAATATTGCGCAATGGGAATCGAAGCTCCGCTACGAGGGCTTCTCGGTTGAAATGCTTTATGGCGACGCAAACAAACAGCGCCGTTCAGTAACGCTCGACCGCTTCCGCAGCGGAAGCTGCAAGCTGCTGCTGGCGACGGATGTTGCAGCTCGCGGCTTGGATATCGAAGGCCTGCCGCTTGTTATTAATTTGGACCCGCCTATTGATGCGGATCACTACGTCCATCGGGCGGGCCGTACCGGCCGCATGGGCAAGCCGGGCGTCGTGATCTCGATTATTACGTATCAAGAGCGGTTTATTATGGACAAGTTCTCCAAACGGCTTGGCATTGATCTAACGGAACGCGTGATGATGCGCGGCAAGCTATGCACGCCTGAAGAGGCGCGGCAATTCGGCGCGTCTGGCGAGAACCGCCGCACTGGCGGGTCGCAGGATCGCGAACCGAGAGCGCGGATTAGCGGCGATCGACCGGTTCGTGGCGGAAGCGACATGGAGGCCAAAGGCACGCGAGGCAAGGAAGAGCGTGCAAAGACGGCAAGCACGAGCGCGAGCGCATCATTCGAGGCGAAGCCTGTGCCAATGGAACGGCCGGCTGCAATGCGCAAGGAGAAGGCTGTCGCTGCTGCGAAGCCAGCAAAGAGCAAGCCGCCTCTATCGAAGAAGCAGCAGCTTAAGGAGAAGAAGGATAAAGGCGCGCCAAAATGGTTGAAGGCAAAACGCAGCGAAAATAATAGCGAAAATAAAATCGAATAATTTTTAGAAGCCACCCCCTGAAAGTGAAACCGACCGTCCGAATGATATGGGCGAGAGGGAAAATACGGCATGAAACCGTAATCACACACAGGAGAGGTGGCTTTTTTAATGAAAACAACGAACTGGAAGAAATTTGCAATCTCCTCGCTAGCTGTAATGACCTTGATGAGCGGTGCTTCTACTGCTTTCGCGAAGGACCATGGGCATGATGACAAAGGCAAAGGCGACAAGGATGACAATAAAGGCAAAAACGAAGTTACGATTAACATCAACTTCTCCGATGAAGAGGATATGAAATGGGCGACGGAATATATCGTTCGCCTTGCATCGAAGGGCGTATTCACGGGCTACGAGGACGGATCGTTCAAGCCGGCTCAAAAAATTTCGCGCATCGAGACGATCGTTGCTGCGGTTCGCTTGATGGGGCTGCGCGAGCAGGCTGAATCGGCGGCAGAGATGAGCACGGAACTTAACTTCAAGGATGCGGACCAGCTGAAGAAGAAGTATCCGTGGGCAGTCGGATACGTAGCTGTCGCTCTGGAAAATGACCTGTTCAGCGAAACGGAAGATTCGATTCAGCCTGAGAAGCCGGCTACTCGCCTATGGTCAGCGACGATTCTCGTCAAAGCGCTTAAGTTGGATGAGGAAGCAAAAGCGAAGGCGAACACGAAGCTAAACTTCAAGGATGCAAAACAAATTCCAGCAGGCTCCGTCGGCTATGTTGCCGTTGCGTTGGACAAGGGGATCGTAACCGGCTATAACGACAATACGTTCCGCCCGAATCAACAAGTTACGCGCGCCGAACTAGCTGCGCTGCTTGATCGCACCGATTCGCAGCTGCCTGACAACGATGCGCAAGCGATTACGGGCAGCCTGAAAGCAGCAGCGGCTAATGGTGCAATCACGGTTGTGAAGGCAGACAAAACCGAAGTGGCGCTGACGCTCGATCCGAACGTCTTTATTTTCCGCGACAATAAGAAAGCGACTGTAGCTGACCTGAAAGCTGGCGACGAAGTGCTCGTTCGCACGTTCCAGAACAAAGTGATCTTCATCGAAGTAACGAAGCTGGCGGCGGTACAGCCGACGACGACAATCGAATCGGGCACTCTTAATTCCTATTCCTTGAATGCGCAAGGCAAAATCGCGACGGTATCCATCATGAAACTGGTGAACGGCGTAGCGCAAGCAACGATCTACAACGTGGACGCAAACGTTGTGATCACGGGCGATTTCGCGAAGCTGGTGGCAGGCAACCCTGTTGACCTGACGGTTGAGAATAATGTTGTTAAGCTGATCGTAATTAAGTAGTAGTATTGCAAAAAGCTGCTTCGGGCGGAAAAACCGTCTGAAGCAGCTTTTTTGTGCTTTCCGACTTTATCAAGTCCGGTTGGAATTTCTTCTCACCTATTGAATCGGGTATAATGGGGCAATAGAGACGAGGTGATGAGGCATGTTGCCAGTATTGCAATTGGAATCATTAGTGGGCGGCTACAGCCCTAGAAGGCCGGTGCTGCATGGCTTGACGTTCAATGTCAAACCGGGTGAAATCGTCGGGCTGATCGGCTTGAACGGAGCGGGCAAAAGCACGGCGATTAAACATATTCTCGGGCTTATGGCGCCTCATTCGGGTTCGGTTCGCGTAAGCGGAGCGACCTTGGAGGAGCAGCCTGAGCTTTATCGGGGCTCCGTCGCATATGTGCCGGAATCGCCGGTATTGTTCGATGAATTGACTGTGGATGAGCATCTGCGGCTGACGGGCATGGCCTACGGCGTTGAAGGAGATGCTTTCGCCGAGCGGCGGGAAAGGCTGCTTGATGAATTTCATATGCGCGCCAAACGCGGCGCTTTTGCGGAGCATCTGTCCAAAGGGATGAAGCAGAAGGTCATGATTATGAACGCGCTTCTCGCGAATCCGCCTTTATACATTATCGACGAGCCCTTCCTTGGGCTGGACCCGCTCGGGATTCGGTCGCTGCTGGATCGCCTGGTTGAAGTGAAGAAGGCGGGGGCAGCGGTGCTGATGAGCTCGCATATTTTGTCTACGGTGGAGGCTTATTGCGACCGTTATATCGTGCTGCATCATGGCCGAATTGCGGCGATGGGTGCGCTGGATGATGTGCTGCAAGCCGCGGACATGCGAGGCGGTACGCTGGATGACGCCTTCTTCAAGCTGGTGTCGAGCACCGCGGGAGGCGGGGGAGCAAGCGATGGGCGATAAGGCGGAACAGTTGAAGGGGCTGGCCGCTCCCGAGTCGGCGAAGCGAGGCTCTGCTTTGCCGCCGGAGCCATTCGAGCCGGACAAGCTGTGGTCGATTCGCGCTGGAGCATTTCGCAAGGAAATAAAGCCTTACATGGGCTATATGGCAATGAGCGGATTTCCCGGCTTTATGATGCTGGGCATCATCGTGACGGCGATTGGCTATGCGCAGCTGCTGCGTCATTTGCCAGATGCTTTTCCGATCACGGCAGTAGGCGTTATTTTGCTGATGGCTGCCGTATGCTGGAGTCCCCTGCGCACGTGGCTGCTGCCCGCTGACAGCGTGTTTCTGCTGCCGCGCGAAGCGGCAATGAAACGTTATATGCAGCGTTCGTTTCGTTACAATGGCCTGCCGGGCATGCTGGGCGTCGCGGCGGCGCTGCTTGTCTATTGGCCTTTGTACACCCATGGAAACGGAGTGGCCGGAGCTTGGGTGCTCCTTGTCGCATTAGCGGCGCTTAAGGCTGGCAATATCGCCGGAGCGTGGCAGGAGAGAAAGGCTGCCGAGCCGTCATCCCGGATTACGCTGCGGCTGCTGCGCTGGGCGCTGACGGCGCTAACTTTAGCTGCATTATTGCGTCTTGTCCCGTGGAAAGCGATAGCATTTGGGCTGCTCGCTGGCTTGCTGCTTGCTGCCTTGCACCGGCTGCCTCGCAGGCATCGCATGCCGTGGGATACGCTCATTCGCGAGGAGGCGAAAACGCGTAGAAGGTATTACCGCTTCTTCTCGTTCTTCATCGATGTGCCGACGCATGCCCCTCGCATTGCAAAGCGAGCGTATCTTGGCTGGATTGGGCAGCGAGTTCGTTTCGATCAGCACAATACATACGTGTACATGTACGCAATGACGCTCGTTCGGACGGAGCTTGGCGGCATGCTTGTGCGGATTTTACTGCTTGGCATGCTCGTCTTGTATTGGCTAGGCGATGCCGTATGGCTCGATGGCTGGGGGGCAATCGCCGTTTACGTCCTTTTTGCAGCCGTTATCGGGCTTCAACTCGGCACGCTCCGCCAATCGCATAAATACGCGGTTTGGCGCCACATTTATCCGCTGCCGGATCACAGGCGCGTCGAATCATTGATTCGCGTGGACCGTACCGCTTATCTGGCGTGCTTATTGCTTATATGGACGCCAGCATGTATTGTGCTTGCGGTGCATGGGGAATGGCTCGCGGCATTCGTTCCGCCGGTAGCGGCCGCGGCATATGGGTTCCTGCGGCGGCCAAGCGCTTTGCGGCGCAAGATTGCGAAGGATGCGGAGCTGGACTGATCGAGCCGAACCGTTAGAATCGGCCCGATCGGAAGATGGCATATAAGAGGAAAACAAACATTAGCGTGGCAATGCCGAAGCCGATCTCAATGACGGGGAACTGCCAGATGAACGTCGATTGGCGCCCGAGGGAGGAGCCGACAATAAGGCCAACCATAATTATGCTGAACGACAGCAATACGATGCTGAAGGAGAGGCGGTTGCCGACGCGATCCATCTTTTTCAGAAACGTGTCTAGCTCCGGTACGGATATATCGTGCCGGAGCTTTCCTTTGCGCAGCATGTTCGTGATATCGCGCAGCTTATCCGGCAAGTCGGCGATTAGGTCGGCATATTCGCCGACATGGCGAAGCGCCTGATCTGCGAAGGAGCGCGGATGAAGCCGGTCCAAAAACAGCCTGCGCCCGAACGGCTCCGCGACGTCGACGATGCTGAAGGTGGCGTCCAATGCAGACACGACGCCCTCGAGCGTCAGCAGCGTTTTGCCAAGCAGCGTGAAGTCGGAAGGAATGCGAATACGATGCGCATAAGCGACGGCGAATAGATCGGTGACGGACTCGCCAAGGCTCACTTGGCTCAGCGGTACATCGTAATATTTGTCGCGCAGCAGATCGATGTCGTCTCGGAGCTTGCGCATATCGGTTTCCTCGGGGATGGCACCCATCGCTTCGATCGCCCGAATGATGCCGCTTGTGCTGTTCCGCCTTAGCGAGATGATAAGCGATCCGAAATGCTGCTTCATTGCAGGCGTCAGCCGGCCGACCATGCCGAAGTCGAGCAGGCCAACAACGCCGTTGCTCATAATGACGAGGTTGCCCGGATGCGGATCTGCGTGAAAAAGGCCTTCGTCGAAAATTTGACGAAACAGCATCGTCGTCACGCGCTCCGCGATCTGTTTTGGCGAGAAGCCTAATTGCGAGAGCCCGTCCAGATCGGTCACCTTGCACCCTGACAGAAACTCCATCGTCAGCACGCGTCGGCTCGAATAATCCCAATAGATGGCCGGAATATGCACATGCTTATCCCGTTCCAGCGGCTTGGCCATTCGTTCGGCATTTCGGCCTTCAATCGTATAATCCAGCTCCGCGCGCAGCGAGTGGGCAAGCTCATTGACCATATCGCGCAGCTGATACCGCGCAGCCCATTCGAGCCGATGCTCAGCCATCCGGGACAGCTGCTCGAGAATCTCGAGATCGGTTTCGATACGCTCCCGAATGTTCGGCCGCTGAATCTTTACCGCGACCGGCCTGCCATCCGGCAGCTTGGCAAGATGAACCTGTCCGATCGAAGCAGCAGCGATGGGCTGCTCCTCGAATTCGGAGAATAGCTCGATGATGGATGCGCCGAGCTCGGATTCGAGCACAGCAGCCGCTTCCTGGAAGGGGATAGGCGGCACATGATCCTGAAGCTTTACGAGCTCTTCGATGATGTCAGCGGGAAGCAGGTCAGGGCGCGTGCTGGCAATTTGGCCGATTTTGATAAAAGTTGGCCCAAGCTCCTCAAGAAACAAGCGTACGCGTTCACCGGTCGTCTTGGACCCGGTGTCACGGCGTACGCTGGAGCGGAGCCCGGGCAGCGGAATGCGCTCCGCAAGCCCCAGCTCCTTCACGAGATAACCGAATCCGTTGCGGACGAACGCCTTGGCGATGTCCCGATATCGCTGCAAATGCCGAATTCGGCGATTCAGCCCGATCATTGCTCTTCCGTCGAGGCAGCAGGCGCGTCGGGAGCGTCGCTCGCCGCTTTGTCCAAGGCTGGCGAAGGCTGGTGCTGAGCGACGGCAGCTTCAAGCTCGGCTACGCGGGACGTCAGAGCGGCAACCTGCTGCTGAAGCTGGACATATTCGTCACGCGTCGTCAGATGGGCTTCATGCAATGCGCTTCGCACGTAATCCTTGAGCCGCGCATCGATGGACGCCTGCGCTTCTTGCCCTTTGCGGACGAGATCCTCAACCAGCTGCTTGGAGTCGGATTTGCTGACCTCGCCCTTGTTCACAAGCTCCTCGACCAGCTTCTCCGCTTGCTCCTTGGATGCTACCGCTGCACCTAATCCGAGTGATACTGCCTTCTGAATAAGATCCTTCATCATAGCGTAACCTCCTTGGTTTTGGTTCATTTAGGTTGATTCTACCACACTGGTTAAGTAACGCAAATTTGCTCTTTCCCCTTGAAGCGCTTGAGCTCCGTTATGATGATGATGGAAATAATGACAAGTAAAAACCAGGAGCCGAGCTTGCCGAGATGAACAAGTCGCCACACGCTCTCCTGATCGGGATACGCCCATGCACCCATGAAGGTCGATATATTTTCCGCGATCCAGATAAAGAAGGCGATCAAGAGAAAGCTGAGAATCACGTGCATTCGGTACGTTTGCCCATTGATCTTGTAGGTGAAGGTCGAACGCCCAAACACGGGCAGCAGCGCGAGCATTAGGAAGTATCGCACATCGAATAGATAATGATGGGTAAAAAAGTTCGCGTAGATCGCGACCGACAAGCTGATGCCCATCCAGACGGGCGGCCAGCCGCTGACGGCAATATCGAACCTGCGCCAGGCTTGGCATATATAGCTCGCAATGCTCGAGTACATAAATCCGCTATACAGCGGAACGCCGCCGATTTTGGTCCAGCCTTCGTCCGGATAAGACCATGAGCCCATCTGTACTTTATACAGCTCCAGCGCGAGTCCGATGAGGTGGAACACGATGATGACCTTGCATTCATCGAGCGTCTCTTGCTTCGTCCAGAGGAGAAGCCCCTGCATCACGATGCAGATAAGCAGGATCGCATCATAACGCGGAATGAAGGGAATCGGCATATATTTGGTTACTGCCATCGCGCCGAAAATGACGACAGCGAACATGCAGGAAATGGCTTGAATCCAGCCAAATCGTATAAATTGTGCCAGTCGTCGCTTCATACTAGCGGCTGCGCGGGATGAGATAAGCTTTGTCCGAAAGGGTGAAGCCGAGCTTCGGATAATAATCGACTGCGCCAGGCGCGGAAATCAGTACGAGCGAGCATTGCTCGCCGATTAGCGCTTTAACGTGATCGACGAGCACTGAGCCGATTCCGCTCTTCTGGTAGCCGAGATCGACGGCCAGATCCGAGAGGTAGCAGCAGTACGAATAGTCGGTCAAGGCGCGCGCAATGCCGACAAGGCGTTCGCCGTCCCAAGCGGACACGATGAGGTCAGCGTGGTCAATCATCTTTTGCAGACGTTCGAGATCCGTGTAAGGTCGTTTAATCGAGGAGCGCTCGAACACTTCGGATAGCTGCTGAGCCGTGACCGGTTTTTCAGTGGAATAAGTAATCATCGCAAAGTCTCCTTTTGGTTCACAAATATAAAGCTTCGATTTCTTTGGCGACGCCATCCTCATCATTGCTGCCAATTATGCGGCTTGCCATTAGCTTAAGCTCGCGATGCGCGCCTGATACGGCTAGTCGGGTGCCCGCTCGTTTGAACAGCCCAATATCGTTCAGATTGTCGCCGAATACGGTCACGTCCTCTGGCAGGCAGCCCACATGCTCGCACCATAGGCGCATCCCGTGCTCCTTATTGGCTAGCGGATGAGAGACTTCAAGGAAGTAATGATTGTCGATGTACGTATCCCGCATAAAATGAACATGCACCGCGGCGCCGTATCGGCCCGTAATGGCGTGGAACAATGGCTCAAGCTCCTCGCGCAGCCCAATGTAGGTCACGATTAGCGTTCGATAGGAGGGAAGGCATGAGAGCTGCTCCACCTCTGTGAAGCGAGGGTCGCCTGGGCGGCTTGCGTAAAACCGTTGATCGCCTTCCCGCGTTAACCGTTCATGCAGCACGCGTTCGCGATCCGTATCATCCAAGGCAAACAGAAGAGGAACGAGCGCCATCTCGCGGCCGAGCGCGATGATCGCATTCGTCGTCTCATTCGCCAGCCAATGCCCGCCGAGCACTTGGCGATTCACAGGATCGAAGAGCAGGCTCCCATTATATAGAACGAGTGGATAGCGCCAAAGGATTCGGGAGGTGACGGCCATCGAGCTCTGATAGCTGCGGGCTGTTGCGAAGCTGATGCAGTCGCCATTCTCAAGTGCATTATTGATGACGCGAACCGTGTAATCGGAAAGCTGGGCATCGGAGGTGAGCAGCGTGCCGTCAAGGTCAGTTAATAGGTATCGAGGCAAAGTTAGCGAACACTTCCTTTCCAAATATAAAAAAAGCCGAAGGCATGACATCTCATGACTTCGACTTTGATGATGCGAATTATGCGTTTAGTACATCGTTCACTGCTTTGAAAATCGTATCGTAGAGCTCTTCCAGATCGCCTTCTTCGATGCACGAGAATGCGACGCGAAGGTCCGTATCGCCCAAGGCAATCGTACCGACGCCGTATTCGCTAAGCAGGCGCTGGCGAACGTCCTCCGCCGAAACCTTCGTCAGCTTCAGGCACATAAAGTAGCCCGAGTTGAACGGGTAGTAGTCCCATACATCGCCATAGCGTCCGCTATCGAGAAGCTCTTTGACGCGATTGGCGCGGCGTTTCATAATATCGTATTTCTCCGCTTTTTGCGCTTCGAATTCTGGCGATTGCAGGGCGCGCAGCACGAACGTTTGCGACGGATGCGGGCCGCTGGAAATCGTGGCGCGAATGATGCCGAGCGTTTTTTGCTCCAATGCGGCGAGCAGCGCTTCGGAAGCCGATGCGTACGTAATGAAGCCTACGCGGAAGCCCCATACGTATTCTTCCTTCGTAGCGCCGTCCACTTTGACCGTCAGCACGCGCTCATGAAGGCCGGCGAGCTTGCCGAACAGCGATTCATGAACGGAATCCTCGAAGAACAGGCCGAAGTATGCATCGTCCGTTACCGCGACGACGTTAATGCCAGCTTCCGCCGCTTCGCGAATGACGGCAACGATTTCATCGCCTTCTTGCGCGTCAGGCGTGTAGCCCGTCGGGTTGTTCGGGAAGTTCAGAATGACGATCGCTTTGCCTTTGCCCTTCTGTGCGAGCAGCGCCTCGCGCAAGCCTGCGCTGTTGAAGCGGTTTTCGCTGTTGTACAGTTCGTATTCAACGATTTCAGCACCGCGGCGAACGCCGAAGGTGAGCTCGTAGTTTTCCCAGTTTTTATTCGGAATAACGACAGCGTCGCCAGCATCTGCGAACAGGTCGGACACGATGCTGAGCCCGTGCGTCAGCGCGTTCGTTACGATTGGCGTGCCGAAGCCTTTGCCTTCGATCGAAGGGTTTTCTTTGATCATCTTCGTGCGCCAAGCGCTGCGAAGCTCTGGTTTGCCGGCAGGCGGCGCATATTCATAAATGTCCTTAGGATCGTAAGCGGACAAGGTTTCTTGGATAACGTTGAGATGCATCGGTTGACCGTTCTCAATCGCGATGCCGATCGTGGCATTGAATTTTTTGGCTTTTGCTTTTGCCTCAGCTGACTGGCTCAAGATGCCTACCTTCGGGAAATAGATTCCTCGGCCGAGATTCGACAGCATGGCGTATACGTGGGCGTTCTCGCGCTCCAACGTTTCGTTCAATTGCTGAGCAAGTTGATTCATGGATTCTTTCCATCCTTCCGAATAATTCGTCTATGCGCACAATGTGAGCTCTCATGTAAGCTTTCGGGTGCTATTATAACATTTTTTGAAGATCAAGAGCCATTCTCATTGTAAAAAAAATTTGTCTGCGGTAAGATGACTGCAAATGGGCAGAGACGGAAGCGGAGGGGCGATATGCTGGATGTAGCACCGTCATCGTTCGTATTGCTGTCCGCGTTTGCCAAGATCGTCTGCGAGCCAGGCTGGAAATGGCAAAAGCGGGAGAAACCGATGGCGAATTACGATCTATTCTATGTGTGGAGTGGCGAAGGTGAATTGGAGCTCAACGGGGCCTCCTACGAGGTAGGTCCGGGCAGCTGTTTTTTATTCAGGCCGGGCGATTTTACAAGTGCGACCCATAATCCGCAAAGGCCGCTCGTGCTGACGTACATTCACTTCGATGTGAACGGGTCGACTGCATTCGTGCCGAATCGGTATCGGGTGCTGGATGAAACGGTTGATTTTGAGTACATGCTGTCTCGATACGTGCGGCTGTTCCTTGTGAAGACGTTTGCGGCGGAGGAAGAGGCAAGGCTGCTGCTGAACCAGATGATGATTCATCTGCTGCGCGCCGATCGGGAGCCAGCGTTAGAGAAAAAGGCAAGCAATCAGCTAACAGAAGCGATTCATGAAATCGCCAACTATATTCGGCAGCATCCCGGCGTCCCGCATCGGGTCGAGGATTTGGCGATGCGCGCGCAGCTGTCGCCGCGGTATTTTTCCATCAAGTTCAAGGAGTTCATCGGGCAGTCTGTACAAACGTATATGATCCGTACCCGAATCGAGCGTGCGCAGCATCTGCTCGCGCATGCGGGGATGAATGTCACCGAGGTCGCAGACGCGCTGGGCTATCGGGATATCTTCTTCTTCAGCCGGCAATTTAAGCAATATACCGGACGCAACCCGTCAGAAATTCGCTGACGGGTTGTTTTTTTGCGCGCGCGCGCGGAGTCTGGGGCCCTGTGTGAGCGGCCTATCGCGAAAAAGCAGCGGCTCTGAGTGAAATGCCTAGATCGATGATTCGATGAAACGCCAAACACGGCTGTTTAGTTCGTCCCGTTGCAGAACGTGCAACGGCTGCATGACGAGCGAGGCAGACAGCAATTCGCGTTGCAAACTGTGCAACGGGAATTGTCTTGCAACTGCTAAATTGGTCTCAAAAGCGGCTGATGAGCGTGTACGATTGTACGGAATGCAACGGGAGAGGGTGTGCGGGAGCAAACGATGGTTTTTCGTTGCATGAACTGCAACGGGGCGACGTTGAGAGGGGCGGCTGGATGGCTGGCGTGTTGCAGCAAGTTAGGTTTAGGGCGATAGCGAGCATAGCTTGCATAAGTAAACGAAAACCCCGATAGCGCTCCGGTTGTACGGAGCCCATCAGGGTTTTGTCACAGCAGTGCGGCACGCTCGTTAATTAGCTTGGCTCTAGTTAGAGCGCAGCTGGCCGAGCTTCTCGCCCATCTTCACGCGCAAGCCGACCTTTAAGTCCGAGCGAGGGATGAAAGTATCGTCCTCGGTAAGCAGGACGACCGTTGAGCCGAATTCGAAGTAAGCAAGATCCGCGCCTTTGACCATCTCTCGTGTCTGAGGCTCAACATAACGGATGCTGCTGACGTTCATGGCGCCGACCTTGACGACCGCGACTTCGCCCGCATTGTGGCGTATGTAGGTGACTAACCGCTCGTTGCGGCTGAGCACGCGGCGCATATGGCGAAGCCCGAACTCATTAACGGGATATACTTTGCCGGGAATATGCTCGCGTTCCTCTGCGATCCCATCGACCGGAACATGAATGCGATGGTAGTCGGTCGGGCTCAAATAGAGGACTGCATAGTAGCCATGCTTGTAGTTCTCGGTGCGCGGGGAACGATTAAGCAGCTCTTCGATCGTGTAATCTTGTCCCTTCACGTTCAGGATCGTGCCTGCTTCAATCGGGCCGCAGCCGGTAATAAGCGCGTCGACCGGGCTGGCGAGTCCTGCCGGATCTTGATCGATTGCCCGCATGCCCGGCTTCAGGCGGCGGGTGAAAAATTCATTCAACGTTGCATATTGATGTAACGGCTTCTCGGCTTCTTCGACCTTAATGTTATACATTTTGGCGAAGCGCGGGATAAGCTTGCGACTTACAGCGGATTGTGCGAAGCCGCCGGTCAGCCGTGAAATAGATTTGCGGGATGTTAATTCCGTCATGGCGCGAAACAACCAAGTCCACATGCCGGTCCCTTCACGTCCTTTCTTCTGCAAAAGCTACGATTATCTCCGAATTAGTGTGCCACATCCGAGGCGACAAATCAATATGAATCCTGCTAGGTACGTTTGCGAACGCGTCCAGCGAATATCCCGAATGCTAGCAGCGCCGTCGCAATTGCGCCTATTATCGCCACAATAGCGACTGAATGGGTGGCATGCTGCTTGATAGCGATGGCGGTTAGTCCCCATGCGATGACAAGCGGATAGACCGGATCGCGGAACAGCCAGCCGACAAGATAGCCGAGGATAACTGCGAAGAGAAGGAGTCCGATAGCCCATGCTGTCTGGCTTACCTCCAAGCTGTGCCAGCCGCTGACGCGAATGGATAATACGACGGAAAAATTGACCATCGACGCCACGCTGATCCATCCGAAATAAAGGCTGAAGGGAAGATGGACGAAGAGACGCTCTCCGAACGTTGGCTCTCCTCCAGCGAGTCTTGTTCGCACATAGAGGTAAACGAGCGACAGCAGGAGAGCGAGCATTACATAGGCGCTGCTGGTGATTTTGTAATGATGCCAGAGCAGCAGCCAGGCAGCGTTCAATCCGCAGGTAACGGCGAACCATGGGCCGATCGCTCGGATGGCCGGCTTGCCTGCGCCAACCGGCGTCGTTTGATAAATCGCAAACCCGATCAATAGCGCATAAATGAGCGTCCAAATGCTAAACGCATAGTTTGCTGGCGTAACCAGCGTCGGGTATTGCGCGGAAACCTCGCCCGTCGTTACGCCGCCGATTGGCAGCCGTTCCGCAAGAAAGTTTACAACGAGCATAACGATTAGCATCGCGATGTTGAGCAGGCGATAACGGGACTTCGGCATCGGCGAAAGCCTCCTTTAATAAATACCTATTGGCTATATATTCGCTTTGTCCAAAAAAATATACCGAAGACGATGAAGCCGTAATAAACGGGCCTGCAATCGAAGATGCTACTAATTAAAATGACATGCTTATAGGGAGCGTTAAAAGATATGGAATGGGTCATTGGCTTGCTTGCCATTGCGGGGGCTGTACTAATCGGATGGATTCATGGCATGAGCCGTCTCGCGGCTCGGCTGGCGGATGGGGCTGCAGCGGTTTCGTTAGTTGTTGCGTCCTCCGTTCTTGGCGCAGCGACGTTTCGAACGATTCGCAACGACACGGTGTTTATGACTGAAATTCACAGCATTCTGCTTAGCCCGGCTATGCTGATCTGCACGGCGTATTTGACTCTCCATTGGATCGCTAGGCTCGGGACGCCTGCGTTTATTTCGCGCAATACGAATAAGCCCGAATCCTGACAGGCGGCGTCGCCAACGCCTTGCTTGCCGCGTATGCTGGTGTAGCATAGCCGTGCTGGCAGGCGCGGCAGGAGGAGGCTAGGGCTGATGTCCCGTCCGCTCAAAATCGCATTCGTAACGCCGGGGGCGTACCCGCTGCCCTCAGCCCAAAGCAGCTCGGTCGAGCGGGTAGTGGAGCAGATCGTCCCTCGGCTGCCCGGAACGGCGGAAACGCGAATCTATGGCCGAACCGCCAAGGGGCTCCCGCGCAAGGGGCGCTGGAACGGCGTCATGTGCGAGCGTTATCCGGCTGCAAGCAAAGCGACGTATACACGGCTGGTGGGCCGCGCATTGACGGGTTTTCAGCCTGACGTGATCGAGGTGGAAAATCGCCCGCGCATGCTGCTTGCGCTAAAGCGGAAGCACCCGAACGCCCGATTGTGGCTCAATCTCCATTCCTCGACCTATATTCAGCCTTCTTATATCGGCATTCAACAATTGAGGCGGAGCCTGCGAACCGCGGAGAAAATTATCGTAAACAGCTATTATTTGCGCGATATCGTAGCATCGAAGGCGCCGGAGGCTGCGTCGAAAATTGCCGTCGTCCATCTGGGCGTCGACACGGAGCGGTTTCGATCCATGCATTCCCCAGAAGGAGCTGCCCGCCGGGAACGGCTCCGTCAAGGGAAAGGCTGGACGGGGCGGAAGGTCGTGCTGTTCCTTGGCAGGCTGATCCCGCTCAAAGGCGTGCATCATCTTATCAAGCTGATGCCGCAGCTTGCTGCGAGGCATCCGGGCGCGATGCTGGTCATCGTAGGCAGCGCCGGGTATGGCTCGCATCGGATGACGGCTTATTCGAAGCGATTGAAGGCGATGGCGAAGCCCATGGGCAATCGGATTCGATTCGTGCCGTACGTGCCGTACCATGAGGTGCCGGATTGGCTGCTGGGGGCGGATGTCGTCGTCGTTCCTTCAATCAGGCGCGAGGCGTTTGGGCTGGTCAACGTAGAGGCGATGGCTTCGGGCGTCCCGGTCGTTGCAGCGCGTATTGGCGGGATTGGCGAGGTCGTGCAGGACGGCGAAACCGGCTTTCTTGCTGATCCGGCTCGTTTGCAGCAAGAGCTGTTGGCGAAATTAGACCAGCTGCTCGCAGACGATCAACTGCGGCAGCGAATGGGGCGGCGAAGCCGCGAGAAAGCGGAAACGTACTTTACATGGCAAGCATCGGCGGATCGATACGCACGGGCGACCGGCCTCATGATCGGGGGGCAACCGAGCGAGCCGTAGCTGCATTTTGGAAAAAAGAAGATTGACACGCCTGAACGAACAACGGTATAGTTTGTTCAGGAAATCCACTAGGGGCGCCTGTATGGGCTGAGATAAAGCGCAAGCTTTGGTCCCTTTGAACCTGATCTGGGTTATGCCAGCGTAGGAAAGTGGGATTGTGCGTACAGAACGTTACGCGGGACAGCTGCTGCATGCTGAGGCCGTCATTATGGATGCTTCGAGGCTCCATATGGCGACAGGCAATGCGCAGACGAGGAGCACGAATGGCTGCTGCTCGACGGTCTCTGCGATCGACGGCGCCTTTTCACCGCTCCCTTCGCCGGGAGCGGTTTATTTGTTTAAGCCGAACCGACGAAGGAAGACGGACGTAAAGGGGATAGCGGGAGCGGTGTGCTCCAGCTTGTTCTGTTTGCGATACAGTTCGATGATTCTATAAGCTGAGCGCCTCCTAGGGAATTCCTACATTCCTTGAGGAGGTTTTTTATTATGCCAGTATTATCTACGCCGCTGCCAGGCAGCCGCAAAGTATATGTAACCGGATCGCGGGAGGACCTGCGCGTACCGATGAGAGAGATTGCGCTGGAGCCAAGCGTCATCCGTGAAGTGGAGATGCCCAACGAGCCGGTTCGCGTCTATGATCCGAGCGGCCCTTATACCGATCCAGCCTATGAAGCGGACATCCGCGAAGGGCTGCCGTCCGTCCGCGGCGCATGGATTGCTGAGCGTGCGGATTCAGAGAGCTATGACGGCCGCGAAGTGAAGCCGGAGGATAATGGATTTTTGAATGCGGAGCGTGCCGCAGAGAAGGGCGCGGAGCTGTTCCCGGGCTTGTCCCGCAAGCCGCTGCGCGCCAAGTCGGGCGGCAATGTGAGCCAGATGCATTATGCCAGACAGGGCATCATTACGCCGGAGATGGAATATATCGCGATTCGCGAAGGCATGGAGCCTGCGTTTGTTTGCCAAGAGGTAGCGGAGGGCCGGGCGGTTATTCCCGCGAACATCAACCACCCGGAATGCGAGCCGATGATTATCGGACGTCATTTTCACGTCAAAATCAATGCGAACATCGGCAATTCGGCGGTAGCCTCGTCCATCGAGGAAGAGGTTGAGAAGATGACGTGGGCGACCCGTTGGGGCGCGGACACGATTATGGACCTGTCCACAGGCAAAAACATTCACACGACGCGGGAATGGATTATTCGCAACTCGCCTGTTCCCGTCGGCACGGTGCCGATCTATCAAGCGCTTGAGAAGGTGAACGGCGTTGCCGAGGACCTGAGCTGGGAAGTGTTCCGCGATACGCTGATCGAGCAGGCGGAACAAGGCGTGGATTACTTTACGATTCATGCGGGCGTGCTGCTCCGTTATGTGCCGCTGACGGCGAAGCGGGTGACGGGCATCGTTTCTCGCGGCGGGTCCATCATGGCAGCTTGGTGCCTCGCGCATCACAAGGAAAACTTCCTGTATACGCATTTTGAAGAGATTTGCGAGATTATGAAAAAGTACGATGTGACCTTCTCGCTCGGCGACGGCTTGCGTCCCGGTTCCATTGCCGACGCTAATGATGCAGCGCAGTTCGCGGAGCTGGAGACGCTCGGCGAATTGACGAAGATCGCTTGGAAGCATGACGTGCAGGTCATGATCGAAGGACCAGGCCATGTCCCGCTGCACATGATCAAGGAGAACGTCGATAAGCAAATGGAAATTTGCCATGAAGCGCCGTTCTATACGCTCGGGCCGCTGACGACGGACATCGCGCCGGGCTATGACCATATCACTTCGGCGATCGGAGCGGCGATGATCGGCTGGTTCGGTACGGCGATGCTGTGCTACGTGACGCCGAAGGAGCATCTGGGCTTGCCGAACAAGGAGGATGTGCGCGAAGGCGTCATCGCTTACAAAATCGCCGCGCATGCTGCCGATCTCGCCAAGGGCCATCCGCGCGCGCAAATTCGCGACAATGCGCTTTCCAAGGCGCGGTTCGAGTTCCGCTGGCGCGACCAGTTCCATCTCTCGCTCGATCCGGAACGGGCGATGTCGTATCACGATGAGACGCTGCCGGCTGAAGCGGCAAAGACGGCGCATTTCTGCTCGATGTGCGGACCGAAGTTTTGCAGCATGCGCATTACGCAGGACATTCGCGATTATGCAGCGGAGCACGGCTTGGAGACCGAGGAAGCGATTGAGGCGGGCATGAAGGAGAAAGCGGAGTCGTTCAAAACGCAGGGCGGCACGATCTATGCCTAAGGAGGAGGCGCTGCCGCTGGATACGGCGGAGCGCTATTCTCGTCAGATGCGGTTCGGGCCGATCGGCTCGGCTGGACAGACGCAGCTCGGCGCTTCCAGCGTTCTGATCGTCGGGACGGGTGCGCTAGGCGCCTCGCTCGCGCAGCATATGGCGCGAGCAGGCGTCGGCGTCGTACGAATCGCCGATCGCGACTTTGTCGAGCCTAGCAATTTGCAGCGGCAAATGCTGTTCGACGAGGAGGATGCGCGCAGCGCGATGCCCAAGGCGGTTGCAGCGGCAGCAAAGCTGCAGCGCATCAACAGCGAGATTACGATCGACGCGCATGTCGCCGATGTAACGGCGCATAATGTTGGCGGCTTGCTGGCGGGCATCGATCTTGTGCTCGATGGCACCGACAACGCGGCATCGCGGCTGGTGCTGAGCGATGCCTGCTTCCAGCGAGGCATCCCGCTTATTTATGGCGGGGTGACCGCATCGGAGGGCATGAGCGCATCGCTCGTGCCGGGCAGCACGGCGTGCCTGCGCTGCTTGATCGGCGGCGGCTCGGACTCGGAGGAAGGCGATGCCGCTGCCGACACCTGCGATACCGTCGGCGTTATCTCGCCGGCGGTCGAGTTCGTTGCCGCGCTGCAGGCGGCTGAGGCGCTCAAATGGTTGAGCGGCAATCGCGACGCTATGCGCGGCACATGGGTAAGCGCGGACGTGTGGACGTTCCGCGTCCGCGAAGCGAAGCTGCCGGCTGCGCGGCAGAGCTGTCCGTGCTGCGGCACGCAGCGGACAGCGGCAAGCGCCGCTGCGGATCGCGGCGGCAGCGCGCCTTTTGCGGCAGCGGCGATGTGCGGGCGGGATTCCGTCCAAGTGACGCTGGGATATGCGATCAGCATGGATCGTATCAAGGCGGATTTGGCGCAGCGCGGCTGCCAATTGACGATCAATCCGTACCTCATTCGGGCGTTGGTGCCGGAGGGGCAGCGGTTGGTGCTGTTCCCGGACGGGCGCGTCATCGTGCAGGGCACGCCGGATGTCGAGGAGGCTGTGCGGTTGTGCCAAGCGTATTTGGCAAGGGGAGCATATGCGAGTGCAGGAGGGGAGCAACGGAAATGATGACAGAACGACAATCGCGTTTTCATGAGGGGATTCGCTTGTATGTCATTACAGGCGCCAACTATCACCCCGGGCGGACGTTGGCTGATGTCATGGAGCAGACGCTGATCGGCGGCGCGGATATCATACAGCTTCGCGATAAAACCGCTAGTCAGCGCGAGCTGCTAGAGCAGGCGCGCGTCCTGCGGGAGCTGACGAAGCGGTACGGCGTGCCGCTTATTATTAACGATTACATCGATATTGCGCTGGAGGTTGGGGCGGACGGCGTCCATTTGGGACAGGATGATCGGTCGCTTGCAGAGGCGCGGGAGCGGCTGGGGCAGGATGCGATCATCGGCATTTCGACGCACCAGCTTTTGCACGCCTTAACTGCGCAGGCGGGGGGCGCCGATTATATCGGCGTTGGCCCTGTTTATCCGACGGGAACGAAGCCCGGCAAAGCTGCGGTCACAACGAACTACGTTACGGAAGCGGCTGCGTCCGTGAAGATTCCTTTCGTCGCGATCGGGGGCATTACGCTTGATAATGTCGATACCGTTCTGGCTGCGGGCGCAACGAGAGTGTGCGCGGTTTCCGCCGTGGTCGGCGCGCCTGACCCCGCGGCAGTATGTCGCTCGTTCAAGGAATGGATAGCCGCAGCGGACACAGCGCGTATCGCGGGGAGAGCTTTCTTCGCCGCAGAGGGCAGTGTGATTGTGAGCGTGAACGTAAATGGCAAAGCGACGCGAACGGCGGCTCGCTCGGTGCTCGAGCTTGTCAGGGAGCATGGGCTGGAAAATCGGCGCATGGTCGTCGAGCTGGACGGCGAAATTGTGGAACGGGCTGCTTGGGAGCGGACGCCAATTCGCGATGGCGCCGCGGTTGAGCTTGTTCATTTTGTAGGGGGAGGTTAACGCATGGCTGGCATACAACAAGACCCGCTCGTAATCGGAGGCACGACGTTAGGCTCACGGCTGCTGCTCGGAACGGGGCGGTTTCCAAGCCCGTTCGTGCTTCAACAGGCGCTAGAGGCTTCAGGCGCGGAGGTTGTAACCTTCGCCGTGCGGCGGATCAACCTGGACGAGGTGGAGGACGACTCGATTCTCCAGCATATGACGGATCGGGAGCTCGTCTACTTGCCGAACACGTCTGGAGCGAACCAAGCCGATGAGGCAGTCCGTATTGCGCGTTTAGCGCGTGCAGCTGGACTGGGCAATTGGATCAAAGTCGAGATAAGCGCGAATCCGCGGACGCTGCTGCCCGACCCGATCGAGACGCTGAAGGCGACGGAGCTGCTCGTTCGGGAGGGCTTTCACGTGCTGCCGTATACGTCGGATGACCCGATACTGTGCAAGCGGTTGGAGGAAGCGGGCGCAGCGGCTGTTATGCCGGGCGGCGCTCCGATTGGAACGGGACTGGGCATTCTGAACCCGTATCATCTGGGACTGATCGTTGAGGAAGCGAAGGTGCCGATCATCGTAGACGCGGGCCTTGGCTCCGCGGCAGATGCGGCGCAGGCGATGGAGCTGGGCGCTTCCGCTGTGCTGATGAATACGCCAATCGCGAAGGCGAAGGACCCGGTCGCGATGGCGCGCGCGGTGCGGCTGGCGATTGAAGGAGGACGCCTGTCGTATTTGGCCGGACGCATTCCGCGTAAAAAGTATGCGTCCGCCAGCAGCGACCTGGAGGGCAACATGTTTGAGCGGCAAGCTGGAGAAGGAGCGCAAGCATGGCCGAGCATGTCCTAATTGCCGGCGGCGGCATTATCGGCTTGTCCTGCGCCTTCGAGGCAGCGCGGCGAGGCAAGCGCGTGACGGTTGTCGAGCCCGGCGGATTCGGCGGGCAGGCTTCAGGCGCGGCGGCGGGCATGCTGGCTCCGTATTCGGAAAATACCGAGCAGCCGGATGCTTTCTTCCATCTGTGCGAATACAGCCTGCGGCAATATGCGGAGTGGGTCGAAGCGGTGGAGCAGGGCTCCGGCGACCATGTCGAGTGGCTGCGCACAGGCAGCCTGAACGTGGCATTCCATGAAGCGGATTTGCTCCCGATGCAGACACGGCTTATTTGGCAAAATCATTTTGGCGCCCAAGCCGAGATCGTGGAGGGCGAGGCGCTGCGCAGGTTGGAGCCGAATGTGACTGCCAGAGCTGTAGCGGGCTTGTATAGCCCGGCGGAGAGCCATGTATTCGCTCCGAAGCTGGTGGCTGCGTTGTTTGAAGCATGCAGAAGGCTTGGGGTACGGCTCGTTGCGCATGCTGGAGCGATCGAGCAAGTTTTGCATGGCTCGGCAGCAGGCGTTGCCCTCGTAACAGCGGCTGGTGACCGGTTCGAGGGAGATCGGCTCGTCGTATGCGCTGGCGCATGGTCGGGCGCTTATGAAGAAGCATTGGGCTTGAAGCTGGACGTGCATCCGATTCGCGGTCAAATCTGCGCGTTCGATTCCGCTGCTGGCGAGGTGCGCCATATGGTGTTTTCGAATCAGGCGTATTGGGTTGGCAAATGCGACGGAACCGTCGTTTGCGGCGCTTCGGAAGACGTCGCGGGCTTCGATACGACGGTCACCGATCGAGGAATCGATCGGCTGATCCGCGCGACGGATCGGACGCTGCCGATCCTGACGGGCCGCGAAACGGTTCGCCGTTGGGCGGGGTTAAGGCCCGCGACGCGAGACGGGCAGCCGCTGCTTGGCGTGCTGGCTGGCAAACCGGAAATCATCCTCGCGGCCGGCCATTACCGGAACGGCATATTGCTCAGCCCCGGGACGGCGAAGATCGTGGGCGATCTGCTGGACGGTGCGAGGACGGGCGTGTCCATCGACGCGTTTCGGCCGGAGCGGTTTGGCGCATCTGCCGTAAGGGGATAGGGCAGGAGAAGGTGCAGCGTGCCCTATCCGCCCGCGGCGAGGCCAAGCGCTGGAATAGGGCATAGAAATCTGCCCTATCCGCCCTCAGCGGGCCCAAGCGCCGGAATAGGGCATAGAAATCTGCCCTATCCGCCCGCGGCGGGCCCAAGCGCTGGAATAGGGCATCGAAATCTGCCCTATCCGCCCTCAGCGGGCCCAAGCGCCGGAATAGGGCATAGAAAAATGCCCTATCCGCCCGCGGCGGGCCCAAGCGCCGGAATAGGGCATAGAAAAATGCCCTATCCGCCCGCGGCGGGCCCAAGCGCCGGAATAGGGCGTAGAAAAATGCCCTATCCGCCCGCAACGGGCCCAAGCGCTGGAATAGGGCATAGAAATCTGCCCTATCCGCCCGCGGCGGGCCCAAGCGCCGGAATAGGGCATAGAAATCTGCCCTATCCGCCCGCGGCGGGCCCAAGCGCCGGAATAGGGCATAGAAAAGTGCCCTATCCGCCCGCGGCGGGCCCAAGCGCCGGAATAGGGCATAGAAAAGTGCCCTATCCGCCCGCAACGGGCCCAAGCGCCGGAATAGGGCATCGAAATCTGCCCTATCCGCCCGCGGCGGGCCCAAGCGCCGGAATAGGGCATAGAAATCTGCCCTCCCATTTGATATAGTA
>NZ_AEDD01000004.1:474523-491668 GCF_000179615.1 Paenibacillus curdlanolyticus YK9 | reverse complement strand
GCTTTTTGTTATTCTTTTATACCCACCACATGTCGCCGAGCGGCTCGCGGATCAGTACTTGTTGCAGATTCGAAACAGCTTTCGTGAAGCCTTCGTCTACGGACATCAGGCCGTCTTCATGCTCGATGCTGACGACATAATCGTAGCCAACAAGGCGAAGCTCGCTAATGATGTCTGCCCATGTTTTCATGTCATGGCCGAAGCCAACCGTACGGAACTGCCATGCACGGTCAAGCATGAGCGCGTACGATTGCATATCCGTAACGCCATGCATGTTGACGTTGATCGGATCGATCGTCGTGTCTTTCGCATGGAAGTGGTGAATTGCGCCTGCACGGCCGAGGATGCGAACCGCTTGAACCGGATCGATTCCTTGCCACCACATGTGGCTCGGGTCAAGGTTAGCGCCGATTGCTGGGCCAGCTGCTTCACGAAGGCGGAGCAGCGTCGCAGGGCTGTGCACGGAGAAGCCGCCATGCAGCTCCAAGCCGATTTTCACATTGTTAGCTTCAGCCAGCTTCGCGATCTCAGTCCAGTACGGGATAACTTTCTCTTCCCATTGCCATTTGAGAATGTCTTGATAGTCGTTTGGCCAAGGAGCAACCGGCCAGTTCGGGTATTTGGCGCCCTCATGGTCGCCTGGGCAACCCGAGAACGTGTTTACGACAGGCACTTCAAGGCGGTTTGCCAATTCGATCGTTTTACGGATGATCGCATCGTCAGCAGCAGCCAGGTCTTTTTGCGGGTGAAGCGGGTTCGCATGGCAGCTGAGCGCGCTGATGATCAGGCCGCGGGATTCCACCGCATGCTTGAATGCACGAAGCTTGCTTTCATCTGCGAGCAGCACGTCTGGGTCGCAGTGTGCGTTGCCAGGGTAGCCGCCTGTGCCGATCTCGATTGCCTCGAGACCTTTGGAAGCGATGTAATCAAGAGCTTCTTCGAACGATTTTTGTGCGAAGAGAACCGAAAATACGCCAAGTTTCATAGTCGGGACAAACCTCCACCAAATAGAGTCGCAGAGTGAATCTGCAGGTAGCACGATTATACCATGGGCGGTCGGACAAACATAACCGACACCGGTTCAAATAGCTAAATTACATAATAAGTGGACAAAAAGTGTGTAAGCGGCTCCACATTTACAAATCCCTCAAATTTCCTTGGAAGCAGACCGATAATAGGAATGAAACCCTACTACTTTTGTATCAAAGAAAGTGTGTAATTATTTCACAATAATTGGAATGGGATTCAGATTAAAGACATCGGGGGAAGGAATACCATGGCTAAAAAATGGTTGAGGCTTGCTGGAGGCATGATGGCAGGCCTGCTGCTGCTGACGGGCACTGCAATTGCAGCAGGAAACGGAGGTTCCGCTACTTCGTTGCCAGCCAAAATGATCGGCGGGGAAGTGTATGTCAAAGCAAGTGCTATGACAGCCGCATTGGGGGGTACAGGGACCTATAACGCGCAAAACGGCACGTACACGTATACGGCTTCCTCGGAAATTCCGGAGGTTGTCAAGAAAGTATCACCGTCGGTTGTTGCGATCATTGGCAAGCCTGATGATGCTGGATCGAGCGACCGTTACGCATTGGCGCACGGTACCGGGGTTATTTGGAAATCCGACGGCTGGATCGTGACGAATGCCCATGTCGTGAAAGGCATGAGCAACATCACGGTCGTGACTGCCGACGGCAAGCAGTTTGCCGGCAAGAAGACGCATTATGATGAAGCGAGCGATTTGGCGATGGTCAAGATCAATGCGACGAACTTGAAGCCGGCGACATTTGCTCCAGCACCGCTCAAGCTGCAAGTGGGCGAGGGAGTTGTGGCGATCGGAACGCCAGTCTCGTTTACGCTTCGCAACACGGCATCATCGGGCATTTTGAGCGGCATGAATCGATCGATTGCATCGGCATACAAGCTGCTGCAGACGGACGCGGCTATTAATCCGGGCAACAGCGGGGGACCGCTTGTGAATATGAAGGGCGAAGTTATCGGCATTAATTCGATGAAGTTTGTCAGCGATGATATCGAGAGCTTGGGCTTCTCAATTCCAACGGACACGGTGCGCTACGTTGTCGGCCAGTTCTTCAAATATGGCAAAGTAAAGCGTCCGTCGCTTGGCGTGGAGCTTGAAGAGAGCTGGGCAGCTATCGTCGGCCTGCCGACGACAGAGCCGCTCAAGGTAACGGACGTATATGGAGCATCTGCGATTAAGCTCAACATCCAGCCGGGCGACTTGATTTATTCGGTAGCAGGCCAGTCGGTTACGTCGATCGTTGAGATCAACGAGCTGCTGAAAGCTTATTTGCCAGGGCAGCAAGTCGAAGTCACCATGCTATCGGACGGCGATCTGGTCACCAAGAAGCTGACGCTTAGCGAAGTCGTTGCCAACTAACCGCACATACACATACACCTATTACCTGACACATCTGAGGAGAGAGAAGAAAATGAAACGTTTGTTTATTCTGCTCATGGCAGCAGTCTTGCTCTTGGGGGTGCTTCCTGCCGCAGCAAGCGCAGCTGAGCCTAACGTCAACATCAAGCTATCGGTGGGAAGCTCCACGCTTACAGTCAACGGAGTCAATTCCACCATTCAGAAGCCGATTCAGGAGAACGGCACGACGATGGTGCCGCTCAGCGTCATTACGAAGGCGTTCGGCGCCGGCTTGAAGCTGGAAAATAACAAAATTATCACATTAACCTATAACGGCACGACGGTTGTGCTGACGCTTGGCAGTAAAACCGTGAAAGTAAACGGCAAAGACGTTGTGCTGACTGCTGCGCCGAAGGTCGTAAACGGCGTAACGATGGTGCCTCTTCGCGTTATTGCTTCTGCTTTCGGAGCGACGCTTAGCGTGAACGGCAGCGTGATTACGATTACAGGCATGAAAGCAAGCGGCAACGGCGGTACAGGCAGCGGCATCAATCCAGATGCAGGCAAGTCCAAAGTAGGCGACAGCTACTATGGCTGGTCGATGAATTACCCGAGCGGCCTGACGCTAGTGAATCAGAGCGCCAGCGGCAACGTCTCTACTTGGAGAGATGTGCAGGATCTCAAAATGATTTTCGTAGCAGTCGACGACATGGAGAGCGAGCTTTCGAAAGAGGAAATTCGCGAAGAGCTGCTGATGTATAGCGACTATGAGACGGTGATCGATAAGCGGACGATTGTAGTCGGCGGCGTTAATATCGAGCGCGTCATTACGAAGGATAACTCGGGTTGGTTCTATGAATATCGCGGCCTTCAGAGCAACGGCAAGCTGTACACGGTTATTGGCGGCATGAAGACGAGCAGCAAAGACAATCTGAAACAGCTTCAGACGCTGCTGGACAGCTTCAAGCCTTCCTTTGACAAGTCCGACAAGAAGCTGAAGGACGTATCGAAAGTCGTCAACGGCATGGTCAAAATGACGAGTCCTGCTTACGGCCTCGTGTTGCAATTGCCAGTTGGCTGGTCCGGCGGACAGGAGCCAATGTACTACAATATGGCCGATCATTCGAGTCTTATGTTCAAAACGACTTCCCTGGTAGAAGGCGATACGCTGGACCAATGGCTGTCTCGCATTCGCAAACGGGTCGAGACGGGTATCGCGAAGGATTACTTCCGCAATATGACGGAGTCGGAGCTCGTGCTGAAGGATGGCACAGCGAAGGTTCTGACCTATGAGGTTACCTTTGACAAGAAAGAATGGACGAAGCAGCGCGAAATTCTACTCGTGGTGAACAAGTTCCGTTATGCGTTCTCCTATTCGTCGCCTGCGGATGGCGGAGCAGAAGCGGATAAGGTTTTTGCCAAAATCATGAGCACGGTGGACATCGACACCAAATATATCGAAGCCAACTTCAGCAGTATCGAAGATGAAACAGATCTTCTGGAGGCGCCGAAGCTGCTCGTGAAGAAGAGTAAAAAGTATGGCTATACCGTCTCCATCCCGTCCGACTGGTCCGGTTACCAAAAGGATTTCGAGAAACCGTCCATTTACTACGCGAATGACATGGGCGATTTCGCTATCGACATCGACGAGGGTAAGACGATCCAAGATGCGATTAAAGAAATGACGAACGACATCAAGGATCTGCAGGATGAAGAAGATGCTAACATCACGCTGAAGGATGAAGGCGACGTGAAGTTCGGCAGCAATACGTGGCGGAAGCTGTCTGTCTATATGACGGAGTCGTATTACGACGACTTGCCTTACACGATGGACGTTTATATGATCGAGCGCAACGGCAAGCTGTATTCGATAACGACGTCTATCTATGATATGAATGTGACAGAGCAAAATCTGGCAACGCTTCGTACGATGCTAGAGTCGTTTGCGTTTACAAGCTAAATGAAACAGGGAGCGGAATGCCCGTAAGCGGGCTCCGCTCCTTTTTCGTTCCCAGTATGCTGCTGTGGCATCCTAGCTCCGGCTTTGGTAAACTAGATAGCAAAGACAGGCACGAGCAGAGAGGCTGAACGTAAACGAATGACGACAATAAAGCGTGGAGATGTCGAGCTGTTGGCTCCGGCTGGCGATTGGGATTGTATGCGTGCGGCTGTAGCCAATGGCGCAGACGCTATATTTTTTGGTGTAGAAAAATTTAATGCGCGGGCTCGCGCTAACAATTTTCAGATGGATGAGCTCCCGGAAATTATGGCTTTCTTGCATAGCTACGGGGTGAAGGGCTTCCTGACGTTTAATATCCTCGTCTTCGAGGATGAATTAGAAGAGGCGAAGCGCCTTATTGAAGCATGCATTGATGCAGGCGTGGACGCTGTTATCGTGCAGGATCTTGGGCTGGTGAAGCTGATTCGCGAGCTGTCGCCTGATTTCCCGATACACGGGTCGACGCAGATGACGATTACCTCGCCTGAGGCAGTCGAGTTCACGAAGCCGTTCAATATGGAGCGGGTCGTCCTCGGACGCGAGAACAATTTGAAGCAAATTCAGAAGATCGGCGAGCAGGCGAAGCTGCCTATGGAAGTGTTCGTCCACGGTGCGCTCTGCGTATCTTATTCGGGACAGTGCTTAACGAGCGAAATGTGGGGCGGGCGCTCGGCCAACCGCGGGGAATGCGCACAGGCGTGCAGGCTGCCGTATGATCTAATGGTAGACGGGGTGCAGCAGCCGATGGGAGACGTTGCTTACCTGCTGTCGCCGAAGGATTTGGCAGCGATCGATATCGTGCCGGAGCTGATCGAAGCGGGCGTTACTTCCTTTAAGATTGAAGGCCGGCTGAAGAGTCCGGAGTACGTAGCGAACGTGGTGAGCAAATATCGCCGCGTCATCGATAACTACTTTGACGGCAACAATGCACAGCCATCCAAGGAAGAGGTTCGCGAGCTTCAGCAAAGCTTTTCGCGCGGCTTCACGCATGGCTTCCTTAAAGGAACGAACAACAAGCAGCTCGTCGATGGAACATTTCCGAAGAGCCGCGGCGTATACCTTGGCCGCGTAGAACGCGTGCTGCGTGACGCGATCATTTGCCGCATCGATGCGCCGTTGAAGCGCGGAGACGGCATCGTGTTCGACGCCGGCGATCCGACCAAGAAGGAAGAGGGCGGACGCGTTTATGATTTACGCCGCCAGGGCGTGAAGATCGAAGGCGAAGCGCAAGAGGGAACCGTGCTTGAGATCGTGCCAGGACGCAATGACGTTGATCTGCGTCGCGTCAAAGTCGGCGATAAAGTATGGAAGACAAGCGATCCCGCGCTCGACAAGCGCTTGCGCGCAACCTTTGAGACGGATAAGCCTTATCGCGTATTCCCTATGCATGTGAAGGTAGCTGGCAAAGCTGGCGAGCCGATGCGTACGTGGTGGACCGATGTGCAAAAAGGGACGACGGTGGAAGTCGTCTCGGAGCTGCCATTGGAGGTGGCGCTCAAGCGTCCGATGGACCAAGCGCTGCTGGAGGATCAGCTCGGCCGGCTAGGCGGAACGCTGTTCCAATTGGAGAAGCTCGACAATGAGCTGGAGGGCGACCTTATCGTGCCGGTACGCGAGCTGAACCGGATGCGCCGGGAAGCGGTTGAGCAGTTAGCGGAAGAGCGGCCGAAGCCGCCCGTCTACATTAAGAACCGCGTGGATATTTTCGCTGATGCGAAGCCGCTGGCCACGGAACAAGGTGCGGATGACGTTGTCATCGGAACGAAGCCGCAACTGACGGTGCTATGCCGCACGCTGGAGCAGGTCGAAGCTGCAGTGGAAACGAATGCGACGATGATTTATGCGGACTTCGAGTTTATTAAGCAGTTCCCGGCAGCCATTGCGATAGCACGTGCTGCGGGCAAGCCGATTGCGCTTGCGACGCCGCGGATTCATATGCCGAATGAGAATGGCTACCATGCCAACATTCTGAAGCTAAAGCCGGATGCCGTACTCGTTCGCAATACAGGGGCGCTCTATTACTATCTGCGTGCCAAAGCAAGTCAGGCGCCTGACGAGCCATTCCCGCAGCTGATTGGCGATTTCTCGCTTAATATTGCTAACCATAAGGCGGTTAACGTCTTCACGGAGGTCGGCTGCGATCTTGTGACGCCGTCGTATGATTTGAACATTCAACAAATGGTCGATCTTCTCGGCCGTTCGGATACGTCTAAAGTGGAGGTCGTGCTCCATCAGCATTTGCCGATGTTCCATACAGAGCATTGCGTATATTGCACGTTCATGAGCGAAGGCACGGATTTCACGAACTGCGGACGCCCATGCGAGGAGAAGCGGGCATCGCTTCAAGATCGGATCGGGATGTCGCATCCGGTTCGCGTTGATGAAGGCTGCCGGAACACCGTTTACAATGCAATCGAGCAGTCGGGCGCGGAGTATTTGAGCCACTTTATCGATCTGGGCGTGCGGGTTTTCCGTATCGAATTCCTTGAGGAATCGGGCGAGAAGGTACGCGAGGTTATGGATCTCTACGAGCAGGCGTTAGAGGGCCGCGTGAGCGGCACGCAAGTATGGCGCAGTCTCAAAGCGATCAACCAGCTAGGTGTCACTCGCGGGCAGTTAGTGAAATAAAGATTGAAAATAAAGTCGGGCTATTCTCCATCAGGGGGGTAGCCCGATTTTTTTTTTTTGCATCATTTTACAACTAGAAGGGAATGGTAAAAGAAGAAATTAAACCTACCTCGTGGAGGGAGTGCCGTGATCACGCCGAGACAGCTGGCATCGACGGTCATCCTGTTTCTGATCGGCAGTTCCTCTTTATTTCTACTGGGAGGCACTGCTGAACGGGATGCCTGGATGTCCGTATGTATCGGAGTAATGGCTGGTCTGCTGCTATTAAGCTTTGTGACGCTGCATATTCAGAAGCTGGAGCCTAATCGGAATCTGATCGAGATCTTCAAGCTGTACTTTGGGCGAATCGCAGGCTTCGCGTTCGGTTTAATGTATGTGGTTTACTACAGCTACAAGTCGATTCGAAATGTACGAGAATTCGCAGATTTATCTATCATGTTTCTGCTTTCGGATACGCCTCTGTCCATCCTTGTTCTGATGATCTGCCTGATCAGTGCGTATGCGGTCGTAGGGGGACCAGGCGTGTTTTTTCGGATGGCGGAGGTACTGCTGCCGATACTGCTGCTCATTTACGTGTTCCTTTTCTGCCTGTTGATCGGTGCAGGGGTGATTGACTTTAGTCGACTGACCCCGATGCTCGATCAAGGCTTCAAGCCGGTGTGGGATGCGGCGATACCCGAAATTATTTCGTTTCCGTTTGGAGAAATGACGCTGTTTCTCATGTTCTGGCGGTATACCGAAACAAGTGAATTCAGCCAAGTTGTTCGGATGACGGTCAAAGGCTATTTGTTCGCGGGTGTGTTTATTACGGTGATGAACGTCATTACGATTGCAAGTCTTGGTTCATTCGCCAACTGGAGTACAGTCCCGCTGCTGCAGGCGACGAATTTTATTGATATCGGCAATATTTTCGAACGGATTGATCCGATCGTTTCCTTGCTCTTGTTCTCCGCCGTGTACGTGAAGCTGACGGCTTATTATTTGGGTGCTTCGCTTGCGTTTGCGTACTTGTTCGGTATTTCGCTCCGCATTGCGGCTATTCCAGTCGGCATCGGAATCTTCATAGGTTCCTTGTCGTTTAGAAGCTATATGCAACAGGTCAACTTTGGATTTGAACAAAATTTGCGATATCACTTTCCGATTTTTCAAATTGCTATTCCGATTCTTCTTCTCCTCGTAATGCGAATAAGGACGGGGGTTAGAACTACCAAGGAACGCTAAGGCCATAACCTAGTGAGGAACCTAACCATGCCCAACGATAACGATCATGAGCAGGCTCCCGAAGAAGCGGGAAATCGCCCTCCTGTGGAACAGAGCAAGCATGCCGAGCAAGTGCTGTTGATGGATTTCGAATTAAATATTGAGCGGATCCATCGTTTTCTAGGCGGCGGAGCAGATATCGTATGTCGTACGTTGACCCATCGCTCGTTCCAGGATCAGCGGTATGCACTGCTCTATATCGATGGCATCGTCGACGGCTCTACCATCAGCACGATGCTGCTCGGGCTGTTGGAAGATGCGAACCGACAGGCGGATGGCGGGGGAGGCAGCGATTTATATCGGCATCTGACCGACAGATCTATCGCGGTAGGCAAAATTCGTCCCTTAACTACCGTCGAAGAAGCGGGCTACGCGATGCTGGAGGGCGGCTCAATCATCGTCGTAGAGGGAAGCTTGCGCGCGATTCTTATCGATACGACAGGGGGAGAAAGCAGAGCGGTTGAAGAGCCGAGCTCCCAGACGGTCGTTCGTGGGCCTAAGGAAGGTTTTACCGAAAACTTGCGTATCAACACAGCGCTCGTCCGCAAAATCATTAAGTCCCCAAACCTCCGTATGGATTATAAAATCGTGGGCCGAGAGACGCGCACCAATATTGCAGTTGTCTATCTGCAGGGCATCGCCCAAGCGGATGTCGTGAAGGAAGTGCACAGGCGAATAGACGCGATTGAAATCGACGGCATACTGGAAAGCGGCTATATCGAGGAATTTATTCAAGACAAGGCGTTCACGCCGTTTCCGCTGATCCAGAATACGGAGCGCCCGGATACAGCATGCGCCAGCATTCTTGAAGGCCAAGTGATCATTATGGTGTCGGGTACGCCGTTCGTGCTCATCGCGCCGGTCACCTTCGTCAAGTTTTTTCAATCCAGTGAGGATTACTATCAGCGATATGACATTGCCACTTTTCTGCGGCTCATTCGATTCACATCGTTCTTCATTTCGATGCTATTGCCGTCGCTTTATATCGCGATTACAACCTTTCATCAGGAAATGCTCCCGACGTCGCTGCTCATCAGCCTGGCTGCACAGCGTGAAGGCGTGCCGTTTCCGGCGCTTGTCGAAGCGTTTCTGATGGAAATTACGTTTGAGATTTTGCGCGAGGCGGGCGTTCGGATGCCGCGCATCATCGGCCCTGCGATTTCGATCGTAGGCGCGCTCGTACTTGGCCAAGCTGCCGTTCAAGCCGGACTCGTATCGGCAGCTATGGTTATCGTCGTGTCATTTACGGCCATTGCCAGCTTTGTCATTCCAGCTGTGAATATGGGAATCGCAGCGCGGCTCATCCGCTTCCTGCTCATGCTTCTAGGCGGAACATTCGGGCTGTTCGGCATTATGTCCGGTTTGATGATGGTGCTTGCCCATTTGTGCAGCCTGCGCTCGTTCGGAAAGCCTTACTTGCTGCCGATAGCGCCGCTTATTCCGGGCAATCTGAAAGATGTCATTGTACGCGTCCCGTGGTGGGCGATGCGTAATCGGCCCAGAGGCATTGCTTCTCCGCACAACAAAACGAGGGTGGGCGGAGGCCAGATACCCGATCCTGATCAGGAGGGAGCTTGAGTCATGAAGCCTGCCATTTCAAGCTTGCAGACGGTTAGTCTGATAAATAATGCGATAACGCCAACAGCCGTGCTGACGATACCTGGGGTAATGATTGGCCAAGCTCACAATGGCGCATGGCTGTCCGGCATCCTCGCTGGCATTGCGAGCATGTTTATCGCTATATTTATCGCTTTGATTTGCAAGGCTAATCCTGGACAGCCGTTCGTCGTTTGGATGGAGAACCGGTTTGGCAAGCCGATTGGCATCGTTATCGGAATGTTATTCTGCCTCTATTATTTTAATGCTTTCTGTTTGATTGCCAGACAGTTCGCCAATTTTACGGGGGATATGGTGCTGGATGAGACGCCTTTAATTATGCTGGTCGGCATTATAGTGGCGGTGACGGCATTTACGGTAGCTCACGGCTTAGAAGCAATCGCTCGTTCCTCCACTGTTGTAATGCTGCTGCTTACAATCGTTATCCCCTTTTCGGTTGCCATCAACTTTGCAGATATGAATTTGAAGCGGCTGCTGCCTTTATTGGATACTGACCCGATCAATATTGCGTCGGCATCGATTACGCCGTTCGGTTGGCTGTCGGAGGTTTCTATCCTGTTTATCCTGTCGCCTTATATCAAAAAGCCTGTTGCGCTTGTCCGATTGAGCTTGATTGGCGTGCTTAGCAGCGCTGTCCTGATAGTTCTGGTCACCGTCATGGCCATATCCATCTTCGGCCCGAGACTCGTCCCAATGATGTCGTACCCGTTTTTCAATATGGTCGGCATTGTAGAGGTCGGCAAGTTTTTGGAACGGATCGAGATTTTTACCGTGTCCGTGTGGGGCATGACCATGTATATCAAAATGGCTGTGTTTTTGTTTGCCGCCGTACAATGCTTGTCTCATGCGCTTCATACGCGTACCAGCCGGCACGTGCTGATCGGCATAAGCATGCTTGCTATTGTTACGTCGGTAGCAGCGTGGCCAAGGAATGCCGAGATCGGGTTCCTTGGTTCGATTGGAGCGGTGCCCTTCTTGTTTTTGTTCAATATCGGGATGCCTGTCGCAATCGGGCTGGGCTTATTGGCCACGAGGGGCCGTAGCGGCAAGAAAGGGGCGCAGGCTCCGTGAACTTGAATAAATGGCTGCGCAATATCTTATTCGCTGCATTACTGTTCGGGATGCTGCTTATGACGACGGGCTGTTGGAATCGAATCGAACTGAACGAGCTGGGAATCACTTCGGCGACAGGCATCGATTGGGATGGCAAGCAATGGATTGTCACGTATCAGGTCGTCATACCAGCCTCGATTTCGGCAGGCGTCGGGACGGTTGGCGGCGGAACGGCCAAATCGCCTGTCATCGTGTATTCAACCAAGGGCAAAACGATCCGCGGAGCGATGATGCAGAGCTATTCCGAAAGTCCCCGCAAGCTGTTTTTTGCGCATAACAGGGTGGTTATCCTTAGCGAGGACGTAGCTCGACGCGGTTTCGAAGAACTAATTGATGTGTATTTTCGAAATGCCGGTCCCCGCGAGACAGTAAGCATGCTTATAACCCCAGGTACAGCGCGACGGGTGCTGGAGCAATTTATGCAATTGCAGATCATACCGGGCGAAGGCTTAAAGGATATCATTCTATCCGAAACGAAAAATACGTCGGTCTTGCCTAACATGAAGGTGTATCAAGTCGCGATGGACCTTTCCGGCGAAGCCAAGAGCACCGTATTGCCGGAGATCTACATCTCGGGCAGCGGGGATACCTCATCCTTGCAGTCATTAGCTCAGATCGCAACGCAGTCGAAGCTAAAGCTGGGGCGTTTGGCCGTTTTGCATAATGGCAAAATGGTCGGCTGGATGACTCGGAAACAATCGTTGGGCGCCTCGTATTTGCGAAATTCGGTGCAGCAAGCAAGCTTGGTTGTTCCTTGCGGCAGCGAGAATGGGGCGAATCAGTATGATACGATCCAAATTTTAAGATCGTCCACGAAGCTGAAGCCGGTGCTTAAGGATGGACAGTTGGCCTACTCGGCTATCGTGCAAGCCTCAGGGTCCTTAACGGAATCGAGCTGTTCGGAAAACCTGTACAAGCCTGAAACCATTAGCCTGATTGAGAAAACGGCAGAACAACATATTAGATCCATTATGCTAGATGCCTGGTCGCGCGGCCAGCAGCTCGAGACGGATTTGTTTGGCGCAGCGGAGAAGGCGCATCGCAAATATCCGAAGATGTGGAAGAAGCAATGGAGCAAGGAGTGGAGTCGCACGTTCATAACGGCGCAGCTGGAAGTCAACGTTGATCTTCGGATCGCACGCATGGGCCTGAGCAACAAGTCCTTCCAGTACTTGACCAACAAAGAGAAAGGAGGATAACCGATCAATGCCATACCCCGCTGCTGCGATTATCGTTGTTTTCGCTGCCCTGATGGTTTTAGTCGGCGGTCCGCTGATTCGCAAGAAATGGTATCGCGATTTTGCGGTGTTCTTCTTCCTGCTCGCTTGGTCTTCTTTCATGGCGATTGGGATCGCGATGAACGGGTCTTTCGCAGAGTCATTAACGACCGTCTACTGGGTTGGCGTCGTGCTGAAGCCGATCTCTGCAATGCTTGGGTTAACGGTCGGCGAGGGAGTTGATTAGTTCGATCCGCCGCGCCGCGGTTTGACAGCCGGACAGCCATTGCCCTAGACTGTTGTCATTACATGATAAGGGCAGGAGCGTGACAGGATGGACGGGGCGTGGTACGCCGGCTGGCGGCATGTATTCAAGCTCGACCCGGATCGCGAGATTACGGATGAGGCGCTTGATGCCATTTGCATGTCCGGCACAGATGCCATTATGGTCGGCGGTTCAAGCGGCATTACATTTGATAACACGGTAGAACTGATGTCGCGCATTCGCCGGTACGCGGTAGATTGCGTGCTGGAAGTGACGAGCCTGGAGGCTGCGGTGCCGGGCTTTGATTACTATTTTGTGCCGCTAGTATTGAATACGGATGATGCGCAATGGCTAATCGGCAGGCAGGCTGAAGCGATGAAGGAGTTTGGCAGCCTCATCCCGTGGGATGTTACAGCTGGCGAAGGCTATATCATATTAAATAAAGATGCGACAGCTGCCCATGTGAGCGGCGCCCGCACGGAGCTGGAGCAGGCGGAGGTCATCGCGCTTGTCCAGCTCGCTGATCGTTTAATGCGAATGCCTACGATTTACTTGGAGTACAGTGGAACGTTCGGCGACATGTCGCTCGTCCGGATGGCTTCCGAGACGGTGTCGCAAGCAAGGGTCATTTATGGCGGCGGCATCGATAATGCGGAGCGGGCGGCTGAGGCGGCGAGAGCCGCGCACACGGTCGTTGTCGGCAATATTCTATACAGCGATTTGCAGGCGGCGCTATCGACGGTGCAAGCCGTTCATAATACGCCATTTGAATAATGGAGAGCAATAAGGCAGCAGGTTCCGATGGTTCCGCTGCTTTTTTATTTGGAAATTGACACTGCGCGCGCGGTTGACTAGACTAGACATACACAGGCGAACAACGATGCGAACACGCTTGCGAACGACGCCTTCGGCGCCTCCATTTTTGGAGCTGATCAAACGTCGAGTTGCGCGGCCGCATCGTCGGCTTGAGAGCCTAGCCAATGGCAAAGGAGTTACGTATAAAAATGATGTTTAACCATATGGATATCGATGCTGCTGTAGCCAAATTGAACCCTCAGCAGCAAGCGGCCGTTCAGGCGACGGAAGGGCCATTGCTTATTATGGCGGGAGCGGGCAGCGGCAAGACGCGCGTGCTGACGCACCGCATCGCTTATTTAATTGAGAAGAAACGGGTAGCGCCATGGAGCATTCTCGCGATTACATTTACGAATAAAGCGGCGCGCGAGATGCAGGATCGGGTAGCCAAGCTGGTCGGGCCGTCCGGCAGCGACATCTGGGTTTCGACGTTCCACTCCATGTGCGTACGGATTTTGCGCAAGGATATTAGCCGGATCGGATTTACGTCCAGCTTCTCCATTTTGGATTCCGGCGACCAGCTGTCCGTTATTCGCACCATTATGAAGGAACAGAATATCGATACGAAAAAGATTGAGCCGAAAACAATCCAAGCGGCTATTTCCAGCGCTAAGAATGAATTGCTTTCGCCAGAGCGGTTCGCGGCTAAAGTCGGAGACTATTTCGAGCAGATTGCGGCAAACGTCTATGAGCAGTATCAGAAGCGGCTGCGCGCCAACAATTCGTTGGACTTCGATGACCTGATCATGACCACGATCAAGCTGTTTACCGATGAGCCGGACGTGCTTCAATTTTATCAGAACAAGTTCCGCTTCCTCCATGTAGACGAGTATCAAGATACGAACCGGGCGCAGTACATGCTGTGCCGCATGCTGGCGGATAAGCATCACAATATTTGCGTGGTCGGCGACAGCGACCAGTCGATTTATCGTTGGCGCGGCGCGGACATTACGAACATTCTGAATTTCGAGCAGGACTATCCGGAATCCAAAACGATCTTACTCGAGCAGAACTATCGTTCGACGTCGAACATCTTGAATGCAGCGAACGCAGTTATCGGCAACAACACCGGGCGCAAGCCGAAGCGGCTGTGGACAGACCAAGGCGCTGGTGACGCGATCTCGATCTATCAGGCGGATTCGGAGCATGATGAAGGCTACTTTGTTACAGGAGAGATCGGCAAGCATTACAAGGAAGGCCGCAAATATGCGGATCATGCGATTTTGTACCGGACCAATGCGCAGTCGCGGGTAATCGAGGAAATTTTGATCAAGTCGGATATTCCTTATCAAATCGTAGGCGGCGTCAAGTTCTATGATCGCAAAGAGATCAAGGACCTGCTTGCTTATTTGCGTCTCATTTCTAATCCGGACGACGACATCAGCCTTACTCGCATTATCAACGTGCCGAAGCGGGGCATTGGCGACACGACCGTCGGCAAAATCGCCGAGGAAGCCGCACGACGCGGTATCTCGATGCATGCTGCGCTTGGGACGCTTGATGAATTCGGGGGATTGGACGTTGCAGGGAAAACGCGCGCAGCGCTTGTCCAATTCCGCGATATGATTACGAATCTGACGCGAATGGTCGACTATTTGTCTGTCACAGAGCTAACGGAGAAGGTACTCGAAATGTCGGAATACCGGCTGGAGCTGCAGCGCGAGAATACGCTGGAGTCGAAGGCGCGGGTCGAGAATATCGAGGAGTTCCTGTCTGTTACGTTGGAATTCGAGAAAAATAACGAAGACAAATCGTTGGTTGCCTTCTTAACCGATTTGGCCCTTATTGCAGATATTGACTCGATGAACAAGGAAGAAGAGAACGGGCAGCCTCAGGATGCTGTCGTTCTCATGACGATGCATAGCGCGAAGGGACTGGAGTTCCCGGTCGTCTTCATCATCGGGATGGAGGAAAGTGTATTCCCGCATAGCCGTGCTTTCATGGACAATGAGGAACTTGAGGAAGAAAGGCGTCTCGCGTACGTAGGCATTACGCGCGCCGAGAAGCGCCTCTATCTGCTATGCGCTCGCATGCGTACACTGTTCGGACGCACCGCGACCAACCCGCCTTCCCGTTTCCTCATGGAAATTCCGGAGGACGTGAAGCAGATGGCTTCGCCGGCCGGCCGCATCGGCGGCAGCGGCGGCGGCCTTGGCTACAGCGGCGGCGTTGCGGGCGGCTGGTCCGCAACGCGCCGCGGGGGCGCCGCAGCGCCTTCAGCCGGAGCCCCGCAAGCTGGCGGCTTCGGTTACCGCGGAGGCGCCCCAAGCGCCGGCCGCGCCCCGGTGGGCGGCGTGACTGGCGCTAGCAGCAGCGGCGTGCGCGTCACATCGCCGCTGGATTCCGCCGCCAAGGCGGCGGGCGGAGCAGCCGCGGCAGACGGCGCGGCGAAACAGTTCACCACGGGCGATAAGGTCGCCCATGGCAAGTGGGGCGAGGGTGTCATCGTCTCGGTCAAAGGCGCCGGCAATGACACGGAGCTGCAGATCGCCTTCCCAGCGCCTGTTGGCGTGAAGAAGCTGCTTGCTGCTTTTGCTCCAATTACAAAAGTGTAGATAGATGCGCGGCCAGATATCGTCCACGCCCATTTTAGAATGCCGAAAGAGGGATACCCATGGAATCTCGCCTGAATGAACAAGAGGCGGCTATTGCCGCCAACCCCCAGCAGTTGGAGCGCATGCGCAAGCTTGCGGATGAGATCGAGCGACACAGTTACAGCTATTACACGCTGGATCGGCCGACGATCAGCGATGCGGAGTTTGATAAGCTGTATGATGAGCTGGTTGCGCTAGAAAAAACGATCGGTATCGTGCTCGAGCATTCGCCAACCCAGCGTGTCGGGAACGAGCTGCTGAAGGGCTTCGACCAGCATCGTCACCGCGCACGTCTATGGAGCCTGGACAAAGCACAAAATGTCGAGGATCTGCGAGCGTGGAACCAACGGGTGCAGAAGGGGATCAACGATTGGAACAGCAAGCATCCGGACGAGACGCCGCTGCCTGAACCTTCCTATGTGCTTGAGCTCAAATACGATGGCCTCACGCTCAACCTGACCTATGAGAACGGCCGGCTTATCCAAGCAGCCACTCGCGGCAACGGTGTGGTAGGCGAAGGGATTCTTGCACAGGTGAAGACGATTCGGTCCGTACCGCTGACGATTCCTTTCCGGGACGGCATCGTAGAGGTTCAAGGCGAAGGCATCATGAATTTATCCGTGTTGGAGGCTTACAACCAGACGGCAGAGGAGCCGCTCAAAAATGCCCGCAACGCAGCAGCAGGCGCGCTCCGCAACCAAAATCCTAAAATAACGGCCGAGCGCAAGCTTAACGCTTTCTTCTATAATATCGGCCACGCTGAGGGCGTGTCGTTCAAGACGCACCAACAGCTCCAGCAGTTTTTAATAGAAAACAAGTTCAAAGTAAATCCATACGTAACCTATCATGATTCAATGGAAAGCGTAGAGGAGGAGCTGCTGCGCGTAACGGAGATGCGTCCAACGCTCGATTACCTAATCGATGGCGCAGTCGTTAAGCTCGTTGATATGCGGACGAGAGAGGCGCTAGGCTATACGGACAAGTTTCCTAGATGGGCTGTCGCATTCAAGTTCGAAGCGGAAGAGACGACAACCGTGCTGGAGTCTGTATCATGGGAAGTGGGCCGTACCGGCAAAATCACCCCAGTCGCCCGCGTCGAACCTGTCGAGCTTGCTGGCGTAACCGTACAGAACTGTACGCTTAACAATATGGGCGATATCGATCGCAAAAATTTGAAGCACGCGCTTGGCACACGTGTCTTCATTCGCCGTTCCAACGAT
>NZ_AEDD01000004.1:382023-469523 GCF_000179615.1 Paenibacillus curdlanolyticus YK9 | reverse complement strand
GGCGAAGCTATGAACCGAAGCCCCAGTAAACGGCGGCCGTAACTATAACGGTCCTAAGGTAGCGAAATTCCTTGTCAGGTAAATTCTGACCCGCACGAATGGCGTAACGACTTGGGCGCTGTCTCAACGAGAGATCCGGTGAAATTTTAATACCTGTGAAGATGCAGGTTACCCGCGACAAGACGGAAAGACCCCATGGAGCTTTACTGCAGCTTGATATTGGACTTTGGTACGATCTGTACAGGATAGGTGGGAGCCTAGGAAGCCTGAGCGCCAGCTTGGGTGGAGGCGCCGTTGGGATACCACCCTGATCGTATCGGAGTTCTAACCCACTACCGTGAAGCCGGTAGGGGGACCGTGTCAGGTGGGCAGTTTGACTGGGGCGGTCGCCTCCTAAAATGTAACGGAGGCGCCCAAAGGTTCCCTCAGAATGGTTGGAAATCATTCGGAGAGTGCAAAGGCATAAGGGAGCTTGACTGCGAGACCAACAAGTCGAGCAGGGACGAAAGTCGGGCTTAGTGATCCGGTGGTACCGAATGGAAGGGCCATCGCTCAACGGATAAAAGCTACCCTGGGGATAACAGGCTTATCTCCCCCAAGAGTCCACATCGACGGGGAGGTTTGGCACCTCGATGTCGGCTCATCGCATCCTGGGGCTGAAGTAGGTCCCAAGGGTTGGGCTGTTCGCCCATTAAAGCGGTACGCGAGCTGGGTTCAGAACGTCGTGAGACAGTTCGGTCCCTATCTGTCGTGGGCGTAGGAAATTTGAGAGGAGCTGTCCTTAGTACGAGAGGACCGGGATGGACGCACCGCTGGTGTACCAGTTGTTCCGCCAGGAGCATCGCTGGGTAGCCAAGTGCGGACGGGATAAGCGCTGAAAGCATCTAAGCGCGAAGCCCCCCTCAAGATGAGATTTCCCAGTATGTAAGACCCCTGGAAGACGACCAGGTTGATAGGCTCGAGGTGGAAGCGCAGCAATGCGTGCAGCTGACGAGTACTAATAGGTCGAGGGCTTATCCTATAGCTTCTTGTATGAGAAGCAAACTTCGTGAGCAAGACTAAGCTAAGGATTCATCATTCGCATCCAGTTTTGAAGGTGTAACCTTCAGCACGCGTCGCAGCAGCTAGTCTGAGCGATTGCACGTTTGGTGTCGATGGCGGAGGGGTTCCACGCGTACCCATCCCGAACACGACCGTTAAGTCCTCCAACGCCGATGGTACTTGGACCGCAGGGTCCTGGGAGAGTAGGAAGATGCCAAGCACGGAAAGCCGCCCGTTGTTTACAACGGGCGGCTTTTTGTATATGTTTATGTAATCGTCAATTGACTTTTTCTTAGGAAAGGCGGTTAACAGATGATTATTCGAACAGTTACAGAAGAGCATTATGAGGATAGCTTAGATCTATCATCTTTTGCGTTTCAAATGTCTATGACGAATGAGGAGCGCGCTACGCGTCGCTCACAGTTTCACCCTGAGGAGAAATGGGGGGCATTTGAAGAGGATAAGCTGCTCGCACAGCTTACCTTGTTGCCGCTGAGTGTATACATCAATGGCAAAAAATTTGCGATGGGAGGATTGGCTGGCGTCTCGACATGGCCGGAATACCGTCGTCAAGGACTTGTAAGTCAGCTGCTGTGTCATTCACTTGAGACGATGCGGCAGGCGGGGCAGACCATTTCGATGCTTCATCCGTTTGAGTTTTCTTTTTATCGCAGGTTTGGATGGGAGTTATACACGGAATATCGGAAATATATGATCCCGTCCGCGCTTATGCCCCGTAGGCAGCTTACAAGCGGCACAATTGAGCGTTTAACAGTACCTGATCCTGATCTACTGGCTGCTGTGTACGAGCCGTATGCTGCACGTTATAATGGTACGCTGTCTCGATCAAGGGAATGGTGGACAAACCGCATTTTTGTACGGAAAAAAGGACAAGTTGCCCTATATAGAGCGGAAAATGGGGAAGCGCAAGGCTATGTGTTGTACGATGTGAAGGACATGAAGATGACGGTAAATGAGTTGGTGTATTGGAACGAAGAGGCAAGACGTACGTTGTGGACGTTTTTATCCAATCACGATTCGATGGCGAAGGAAACCGTTGTGTGGGCGCCGTCAGATGATGATTTGCCTTACTTGCTTGATAATCCTCGTATTCAACAAGAGTTAATCCCGTACTTTATGGCGAGAATTGTGGATGCAGAAGCTTTCATTAGTCAATACACGTTTACGTCCACAGGCTGTGCACATGAGTGGACAATTCAGTTGACGGATCCTCATGCTCTGTGGAATGAAGGTACCTTTGCCATTCGAGTAGAGGCAGATGGGCGCGCGGAAGTTCAGCGTTTGTCTACAGCTCATCCACAAACAGATGCGGAAAATCAATTGCAATGCGATATTCAGACGCTAACGGCGATGCTTTTGGGATACAAACGACCGACAAGATTGCATCAGGTAGGCAGATTGACGGGCAAAGCTTCAGCTATTCAACATTTAGAGCGAATTATCCCCATTGCCCAGACGTTTCTGTATGATTTCTTTTGATGATTCATTTTATTCACATGTGAATAGTTAAACTGCAAATAATCAAGGCGTTTTCTTATCGCAGCGGATAAGGAGGCGCCTTGTTTGATTTGAAAAACAGTTACGACCCTAGGTATAAACCGCATTAGTACGTCCCACTCTAATAAAAGAGGGGTTCAAAAACAATAGGAGGTAAAAGTCAGATAATTTTGACTAATTTGCTGCAGACCTCTTGACCTTGGTTTGAAAAATCGTATAATGAAGTTAAAGTCAAAGAAAGTCAAAGTCAACAGAGACGGTTCGCAGCCCTCTCTGCAACCTGATGACGGCGCTGCACATAACGCCGGAAGACGAAGCTTTGGCTAGCTGCATGCCAAGAAACGCTTGACTCAACGAGTAGTGCGCATCATGAGGGAGGTTGGTGCATGCGAAACATTTCCGATCTCATCGAGCAATATTTGAAACAAATGCTGCAGGATAGCAACGAAGGCGCTGTAGAGATTCAACGTAATGATCTTGCAGATCGTTTCTCCTGTGTTCCTTCCCAGATCAACTATGTGATTAGCACAAGGTTTACGCTGGAGAAGGGCTATCTGGTGGAAAGCAAACGCGGAGGCGGAGGTTACATTCGCATTCAGCGAGCAGAGCTTCCCGCTCTAAAATCAATTACGCCATTCCTATTGGGCGTCATTGGTGAAGGCGTGGATCAAGGAGCGGCAGAAGGGCTTATCTATCAGCTGGAGGAAGCGGAGGTCGTAACGAAGAGGGAAGCGCAGATGCTCAAAGCGGCGATGTCCCGCGAAGCGCTGGCATTGAAGCTGCCGCTGCGTGATGAGGTGCGGGCCCGAATCTTGAAGGCAATGCTAATTGCTCTGCTATCTAAGTAGTCGGCCGGATACGAAGGTCGCGGTGGGGCACTCAACCACTGATAAAGGAGGAATGGCGGCTTGTTATGTCAGGAATGCGGCAAGAAGCCGGCAACGCTTCATTTTACGAAAATTGTGAATGGAGAGAAAAACGAATTTCACATCTGTGAATCCTGTGCACGCGATAAAGGGGAAATGATCCCCGGTTCGCCGAACGGATTTTCCATTCATAGTTTATTGTCGGGTTTGCTCGATTTTGAGCGAACTGGACCAGGGGCAATACAAGAAACGATGCGCTGCGAAGTTTGCGGCTTAACGTATCCGCAGTTTAGCAAGCTGGGCCGATTCGGCTGCAGCTCCTGCTACCAAAGCTTCGAGAGCAAGCTGGATCCATTGTTCAAACGTGTACATGGCAATACGGTTCATGTCGGCAAAATTCCCAAACGATCTGGCGGCGTTATTCAGACGAAGCGAGAAATCGATCGGCTTCGTCGAGAGCTCATCACCCGCATCGACCAAGAGGAATTCGAGGCAGCAGCTGAACTCCGGGACCGTATCCGAGAGCTGGAGCGGAAAGCGGAAGGGCTGTAATCGCGGAAGGAGGAGAATCACTTTTGTCGAAGAGACGTTTCGCTGAGCAGCCGCTTAGCGATTGGATGAAAGGGCAAGGGCCCGAATCGGAGATCGTCATTAGCAGCCGAATCCGTATCGCCCGCAACCTGCGAACCCATCCGTTTCCGATGCTGGCTTCCAGTCAGCAGTCGCTGGAAGTGATGAATCAACTGACGGAGGTTGCCAGCAGCGGGAAGCTAAGCGAGCAAGGTTCCTTTGAAACCTACAAGCTGGCAGAACTAAGCGAGCTGGAACGAAGGGTGCTGGTCGAGAAGCATTTGATCAGTCCGAATCTGGCGAACGAATCGCGTAATGGCGCCGTCATCCTAAGCGATGAGGAATCGGTAAGCATCATGATTAACGAGGAAGACCATCTGCGCATTCAATGTCTATATCCGGGTTTCCAAATCCGAGAGGCATGGACTTTGGCTAGCCGCATTGACGATATTTTTGAAGAGGAAGCGGATTACGCTTTTGATGAACGAAGGGGCTTCCTAACAAGCTGCCCGACAAATGTAGGAACAGGAATACGGGCGTCTGTTATGATGCATCTCCCAGCGCTGGTGCTGACGCAGCAAATTAACCGGATTTTATCGGCGGTTACGCAGGTCGGCTTGGCCGTTAGAGGGATGTATGGGGAAGGCAGCGAATCGCTCGGCAATTTGTTTCAAATTTCGAATCAGATTACGCTCGGTCAATCTGAGGCTGAAATTATCGATAATCTGTATAGCGTAGCCCAGCAAATCATCGAGCATGAGAAAGCGGCGAGGCAGCGATTAATGACGGAGTCCAGCATCCGAATTGAGGATCGGGTTTTACGTTCTTATGGCGTACTGTCGCAAGCTCGGATCATGGACTCGAAGGAAGCGGCGCAGCGAATATCGGATATTCGCCTCGGCATTGATCTAGGCATGATTGGCGGGGTCACCTCGCAGGTCATGAACGAGCTGATGGTGCTTATGCAGCCAGGATTCCTTCAACAGGTATTCGGCGAGCCATTAAGCCCGGAGGCAAGGGACATCCGAAGAGCGGAGCTCATTCGTAAGCAATTAACGTAACCAATCGTAAATCATTCATGGGGGTGTATCGCTATGATGTTCGGAAGATTCACGGAACGTGCACAGAAGGTATTGGCGTTGGCGCAGGAGGAAGCAGTACGGTTAGGACATAACAACATTGGTACGGAGCATATCCTGCTTGGCCTTATTCGAGAAGGAGAAGGCATTGCGGCGAAGGCGCTCATCGGGCTTGGCCTCGGATTGGAAAAAATTCAAGATGAAGTCGAAGCGCTCATCGGCCGCGGCCAAGAGCAGCCGACGAATATTGCCTATACGCCGCGCGCGAAGAAAGTTATCGAGCTGTCGATGGACGAAGCGCGCAAGCTCGGACATACGTATGTGGGCACGGAGCACATTTTGCTCGGATTGATTCGCGAAGGTGAAGGCGTAGCCGCACGCGTGCTCAACAATTTGGGCATCAGCCTGAACAAAGCTCGCCAGCAAGTGCTTCAGCTGCTGGGCAGCAGCGAAGCGGTATCCAGCAGCCATGGCGCGCCAGCGAATGTCAGCACGCCAACGCTTGATGGCTTGGCACGCGATTTGACGGCATTCGCACGTGAAGGCAACCTCGATCCGGTTATCGGCCGGAGCAAAGAAATCGAGCGCGTCATTCAGGTGCTGAGCCGTCGGACGAAGAATAACCCTGTATTGATCGGCGAGCCGGGCGTTGGTAAAACGGCAATTGCGGAAGGGCTCGCGCAGAAAATCATTGCAGGCGAAATTCCTGAGACGCTGCGCGACAAACGCGTCATGACGCTCGATATGGGCTCGGTTGTTGCCGGTACCAAGTACCGCGGCGAGTTCGAGGACCGACTGAAAAAAATTATGGACGAAATTCGCCAAGCGAACAACATCATCCTGTTCATCGACGAGCTGCACACCTTGATTGGCGCAGGCGGAGCAGAAGGGGCCATCGATGCTTCCAACATTCTGAAGCCGTCCCTTGCTAGGGGCGAGCTGCAGTGCATCGGCGCAACGACGCTGGACGAATATCGCAAATATATCGAGAAGGATGCAGCGCTTGAGCGCCGGTTCCAACCGATTACGGTTGACCAGCCGTCGCCAGAGGAAGCGATCCAAATCCTACACGGCCTGCGTGACCGTTACGAAGCGCATCATCGCGTGAAAATTACGGACGAAGCGATCGAGCAAGCGGTTAAGCTGTCTGACCGTTATATTACGGATCGGTTCTTGCCGGATAAAGCCATCGATTTGATCGATGAGGCCTCCTCCAAGGTAAGGCTCAAAACGTATACGGTACCGCCTAATCTGAAGTTGCTTGAGAATCGCCTGGAGGATATCCGCAAGGAGAAGGACTCCGCCGTACAATCTCAAGAGTTCGAGAAAGCAGCTGCCCTGCGCGACACGGAGCAAAAGCTGCGTGAAGAGCTGGACATTACGCGCAACCAATGGAAAGAGAAGCAAGGACGCACCGATTCCGAGGTAACGCCTGAGGATATCGCACAGGTTGTTGCAAGCTGGACCGGCGTGCCGGTTAGCAAGCTGGCGGAGGAAGAGACACAGCGTTTGCTCAAAATGGAAGAAATTTTGCATGATCGCGTCATTGGCCAAACCGATGCGGTAAAAGCGGTATCCCGCGCAATTCGCCGTGCTCGTGCAGGCCTGAAAGATCCGAAGCGCCCAATCGGCTCGTTCATCTTCTTAGGCCCTACGGGCGTAGGTAAAACCGAGCTGGCTCGCGCGCTTGCTGAATCCATTTTCGGTGATGAAAATGCCGTGATCCGTATCGATATGTCGGAGTACATGGAGAAGCATTCGACATCTCGTCTGGTCGGAGCGCCTCCAGGGTATGTCGGTTATGAAGAGGGCGGCCAATTGACTGAGAAAGTACGCCGCAAGCCGTACTCGGTCGTATTGCTCGACGAGATTGAGAAAGCACATCCGGAAGTGTTCAACATTCTGCTGCAAGTGCTGGAGGATGGCCGTCTTACGGACTCCAAAGGCCGCGTTGTAGACTTCCGCAATACGCTGATCATCATGACGTCGAACGTTGGCGCGGATCAAATCAAACGGAATTCGACGCTTGGCTTCACTGCCGTGCAAGATTCGGGTCGCGAATTTATCCAAATGAAAGATAAAGTAATGGGCGAGCTGAAAAAGAGCTTCCGTCCAGAGTTCTTGAACCGGATCGATGAGACGATCGTGTTCCATTCGCTGGAGCAAGAACATATCGCGCAAATCGTGACGCTAATGTCCGAGGAGCTGCGTAAACGCCTCAAAGAGCAGGAAGTGGACTTCTCGCTTACGGAAGCGGCGAAAAACTTCCTTGCGAAGGAAGGGTTCGACCCGCAATACGGAGCGCGTCCGCTGCGCCGCGCTATCCAGAAGCATATCGAGGACCGTCTGTCCGAGGATCTGCTGATGGGAACGATCACGAAAGGCGATACGCTCCTGATCGATGAGAAGGATGGTGCGCTCGTCGTTCATCGTTCCAGTGCGGAACCGGAAGCGGCTGATCAGGCGGAGCCTGCGAACAAATAAGCTTCACCTATGATCGGATAAGAGGCGCTGCAAGGACTTGTTCTTGCGGTGCCTTTTTAATGGAATGGAGGGGTAAGATGAGCGAGCAAGAGAAGGAGCTGGAACTGCTGCGTTTTCCGATCGGGCGGTTTTCGGCGCCAGACACGATTACATCAGAGCAGCTGAAGCAATGGATTGCGGAGATTGGCAAGCTGCCCGAGCAGCTGAGGAATGCCGTGCGGGAGCTGGAGGACAGCCAGCTCGATACGCCTTATCGAGAGGGCGGCTGGACGCTGCGCCAAGTGGTGCATCATATCGCAGATAGCCATATGAATTCCTACACAAGGTTTAAGCTGGCGGTCACGGAGGATCGTCCGACGATCAAGCCTTACGCGGAGGAGCTTTGGGCGGAGCTGTCCGATGGCGCGAGGGCGCCGATTGGCCTCTCGCTGCGGCTTGTGGAGGCGCTGCATGAGCGTTGGCACTATTTTTTGGAGCGGCTGGAGCCGGAGCAGTTTGACCGCGCATTCGTCCACCCCGAGCATGGCCGGGCGATGACCTTGCTTGAAGCGACAGCCATGTATGCTTGGCATGGCCAGCATCATGTGGCGCATATCACATCGTTGAAGCGGCGAAAAGGTTGGGTATAGGGTAATAATGGCATGAAGCCTTTAATCGAAATATTTTTCGATTCGAGGCTTTTTTTCTATTGACTGGCAGGAAATGGGCTGTTATGATACTAATCATACTAAACAGATAGGAATTATTTAGTTAACTAGTCCGCCGAGGATTAGAGATATGCCCACCAGACAACTGGAGGTCTTTACGACGGATTTCATCCGAGTAAAGACCTTTTTGTGTTTAGGAAACAAATAGAGATACGCGGAGAGGAACGTGGCGGATATGGTCAAAATCGGGGAGACGATTCAGCAGGAGATTCAAACAACGGCAGCTGCAGCGCAGTTGCAAACAGGATTTGGAGAGAGCGAAGCGCAGTACATACGTCGCAATCGAGTAAGATCCGGACGGCGAGCGGCAGTTGCGGTAGGCATTTCAGTATTGCTTGTGCTTATGCTGGCGCTGACGGGATGCGGCGATAGCTCAAGCAAAGCGGCAAGCGGCAAGGAGGGCGGCACCGAGCCTGAAACGCTGGAGCTCAAATACCAAGGCAGCGTAGGGGGCGTTACTTATCCAGAGCTGGCTGAAGAGCTAGGCTACCTGGCCCCAATCAAATTGAAGTGGATTGGCAATACGATTAGCGGTCCGCAGGATATACAGACCGCTGCGACGGGGCAATCGGATTTTGGCGGAGCGTTCAATGGTGCCATCATCAAGCTGATCTCGGCTGGCGCGCCGGTGAAGGCGGTCATCGGCTACTACGGTGTGGATAAAGACACTTATATCGGCTATTACACGTTGGAGGATAGCCCAATCAAATCCGCTAAGGATTTGATTGGCAAAAAAATCGGAGTGAACACGCTTGGCGCGCACTCGGAGTTTGTTATTAAAGAATACTTGCGCCGCAACGGGTTGACGGAAGATGAGATCAAGCAGGTTACGCTGGTCGTTATTCCTCCGGTGAACACCGAGCAATCCTTGCGCCAGAAGCAAATCGATGTTGCCGCATTAGGCAGCGTACTGCGCGATAAGGCACTGGAGCGCGGCGGAATTCGGGCGTTGTTCACGGACTTCGAGCTATTCGGCACCTTCACGGCGGGAAGCTACGTTTTCACGAACAAGTTCATCAAGCAGAACCCCAATACGGTGCGAAAATTCGTTGAAGCAACCGGCAAGGCCATTGAATGGGCGCGGACGACGCCAAGGGATCAAGTAATCGCGAAATACAAGGAAATCATCGATAAGCGCGGTCGCAAAGAAGATACGACGGCCATTCAGTTTTGGAAGAGCACGGGTATCGCCGGCAAGGGCGGTTACATTCGCGAGAATGAGTTCAAGGTATGGACTGACTGGCTCGTGAAGAGCGGGGAGCTGAAGGAAGGCCAAGTGAAATTGACCGACCTGTACACAGACGAGTTTAGCGCATTTAAGGATGAACAAGAGACCAAGTAACCAGTGACCAAGAGGAGGATAACGCGATGAAAATCCAATTCGACAATGTGCAGAAAACATTCAAGGTTCGCAATCCAGCTGGAGGCCGAGGCGCATTCTCGACCTTCACAGCAGTCAAGGACGTGCAGCTAGGCGTTAAGGATGGCGAGTTTATGGTCATCGTGGGGCCAAGCGGATGCGGCAAGTCAACGCTGCTCGATATGCTCGGGGGATTGACGAAGCCTTCAGCCGGACAGATTTTGCTCGACGGAAAGCCGATTGACGGTCCTGGCTTGGATCGAGGCATCGTGTTCCAGCAATATGCGTTGTTCCCTTGGAAAACGGCGAAGCAGAACATTGAGTTCGGGCTGGAAGCCAAAGGCATTCCACGCAAGGAACGCAGCGAGCGCGCTAGCCATTTTCTCGCATTAGTCGGATTGGCAGGATTCGAGCAGCGTTATCCCCATGAGCTGTCGGGCGGCATGAAGCAGCGGGTTGCGATCGCTCGCAGCCTCGCTTTTGACCCGGATGTGCTGCTTATGGATGAACCGTTCGCTGCATTGGACGCTCAGACGAGGGAGACGCTGCAAAGCGAGCTGCTTCGCATCTGGGAGCAGACGAAGAAGACGATCGTGTTCATCACGCACGGCATTGATGAAGCGGTCTATCTGGGCCAACGAGTGGCCGTTATGACCTCCCGTCCGGGGACGATCAAGCAGGTGATCGATATTCCTGTTCATGTGAACGGAGCAGAAGAGGATATTCGTTCGCTGCCGGAGTTCGGCGAGCTTCGGCACGAGATTTGGGAGCTGCTGCGAGATGAGGTATCGAGGGCACAGCAGCAGGAGCATACGAAAGCGCAAGCAGGTGCGGCTGTCGGGGCACGGGGATAAACGAAGAAAAGGAGTTGAGTGATAATGGCGGTTATTAACAAGTCGGTTGCTGTCCCTTATGGTGGTGCGAAGGCGAAGGTGCCGTCGCTTCCGCTGGGTCTGTTGAACAAGGCGTTCAAAAGAAGCATCGCAATTATTTTATTGCTCGTCGCATGGGAGACGGTACCGCGGGTTGGACTCGTGGATGCTACCTTTTTGCCACCGTTCTCAGAGGTCCTAAGGGCCTGGTGGGGGCTGCTGGAGGGAGGCGATATCGCCGTACACTTCCAAGCGAGTATCGTTCGTTCCTTGTCGGGATTTAGCTTAGCGATTCTATTGGCCATTCCGCTTGGGCTGCTGATCGGCTGGTATCCGAAGGTTGCAGAGCTGCTGACTCCGCTTCTGGAGCTATTCCGTAATACGGCGGCGTTAGCGTTGCTCCCGGTATTCGTACTCATTCTTGGCATTGGCGAAACGTCGAAGGTAGCGCTCGTCTTCTACTCCTGCTCGTGGCCGATTTTGCTGAACACCATTAATGGCGTTAAAAATGTCGACCCGCTGCTGATCAAATCAGCGAAGTCCATGGGTCTCGGTTCGCTGAGGCTATTCCAGAAGGTGATCCTGCCAGCGTCGGTTCCGACGATCTTCACCGGTATTCGATTGGCTGGCGCCTATTCGATTCTCGTATTGGTCGCGGCAGAGATGGTAGGCGCTAAGGCTGGGCTGGGCTACCTCATTAATTACACGCAGTTCAATTTCCAAATTCCACAGATGTACGCTGGCATTATTACGATCTCGATTCTCGGCTTGCTCTTCAATCAGCTGCTGATTACGCTGGAGCGCCGATTCTCCTCTTGGAAAACGCAGACGAACGATTAAGCTGTTAGCCGCCGGCTAACGGTAATGACCGAATAAATAGGATTGGGAGTGGATCGAAATGAGTCAAAATCAACAGCAATCGCAATCGAAAAAGCAGCTGCGCCTAGGCGCGTTTATGATGATCCCGGGCCATCACGTTGCTGCTTGGCGTCATCCTGAGGCGGAGGCAAAGAGCGTGCTCGACTTTAAGTTCTATAAACAGCTCGCGCTGACAGCGGAGCGGGGCAAGTTCGACATGGTGTTCCTTGCGGACGGTTATGCCGTTCACGAACGGTATCCGGAAGCGCTTGAGCAAACGGTTAATGTGAGGCCGGAGCCATTCACGCTGCTGTCCGCCTTGGGGGCGGCAACGACGAATATTGGTCTGGCCGGCACGGTATCGACGACTTATAATGAGCCGTTCCATGTCGCTCGCAAGTTTGCATCCTTGGATCACCTTAGCGAAGGCCGCGCCGCGTGGAACGTCGTGACATCCGGCTCCGATGCCGAAGCGCGCAACTTCAACCTTGAGAAGCATGTGCAGCATGATTTGCGATATGAGCGGGCGGAAGAGTTCGTCGATGTTGTTACGAAGCTATGGGATAGCTGGGACGATGACGCGCTCTTGTATGACAAGGATTCAGCGAGGTTCGCAGACAAAGATAAAGTACGGGCGATTGACCATAAGGGCAAGTTTTTCAGCGTTCGCGGTCCATTGAACGTCGCGCGTCCTATCCAAGGGCATCCGGTTGTGATTCAGGCGGGAGCCTCTGAGCCGGGAAAAGAGCTGGCGGCGCGAACGGCGGAGGTTATTTTCACGGCGTGGCAGACGTTAGAAGAAGCGCAGCGCTTCTATTCCGATGTGAAAGGGCGGTTAGCGCGTTACGGCAGATCGCCGGATGACCTGAAAATCATGCCGGGCGTGTTCCCGATCATCGGCCGTACGGAAGAGGAAGCGCTGGAGAAGAAGGCTTTGTTCGAGCAGTTGATTCCAGAGCAAGCGGGCGTAGCGCTGCTGTCAGCCCTGATCAGTTTCGATCTATCCGGGTATCCGGTCGACGGTCCATTGCCGGAGCTGCCTGAGCTTTCTCAAATTAATGGAGGCAAAAGCCGCTTCCAATTGCTCAAGGATCTTGCCGATCGGGAGCAATTGACCATTCGCCAGCTGTACCAGCGCATTGCAGGCGCTCGCGGCCATCGCGAGATTGTCGGCACGCCGACGCAGATTGCGGATCAGCTGCAAGAATGGTTCGAGAACGGAGCTGCCGATGGCTTTAACATCATGCCTCCGTACCTGCCAGGCGGCTTGGACGATTTTGTGGATCTGGTCGTGCCGGAGCTGCAGCGGCGCGGATTGTTCCGTACGGAGTATGAGGGAGCGACGCTCCGGGAAAATCTCGGCTTGCGCCGTCCGGCAGACTATACGGCAACCGAGCTGGCAAAGCAGCAGCAGGCGCAAGCAGTTGAGCAGGTCGCTGTTCAGGTGGCAAAGTGAGCTCGGCAATAGCCGGCATCGGCGGATTATCCGGCCGGGGAGGGAGTCGCTTCATGATGGCGACTCTTTTCCTCGGCTCGTTTCTTTCCATCTACCATGTCGTTTCGCTGAATGCGGTGCTGCCAGGCTTTATTACGATATTCGATACCGATCTCTCGACGGCACAGTGGCTCATGACGGGCTTTACTCTGGCTACAGGGATGGTTGCGCCCGTGTGCGCCTATCTGGAAGAGCGCTTTGGTACAAGGCGGCTGTTTTTGTCCTGCATTGTAATGCTCACGCTATGCTCAATTATCTGCTCCTTTGCTTGGAATATCTATTCGCTTATCGTGTTTCGAACGCTTCAAGGCATCTTCTGCGGCATTCTGCAGCCGTTGACGCTCTCCATTTTATACGGCACTCTGCCGCGCGAGCAGCACTCCACCGCACTCGGATGGTGGACGGCATCGACGATCCTTGGGCCAGCGCTGGCCCCGACGATCAGCGGCTGGCTGCAGCAGTCGGATTGGCGGCTTATCTTTTGGGCGACGGTGCCGATTGGGCTGGTTGTCTGGCGAATGGGGTTCGCGTGCTTGCCGGCTGCAAAAGCGCGAAGTACCGAGCGGCCGGATCTCTTGAGCCTGTCCTACGTGATGACGGGCACGCTTGCGGTGTTGACGCTGTTTAGCAAAATGAATCGATGGGGGCTGCTCTCGTTGTCCTCTCTTCTTTGCGCAGCCGTTTCGCTTCTTTTTATTACGCTGTTTATTCGTCGCTCCCTAAAGTCCGAGCATCCGCTGCTTCAGCTCAGGCTTTTCGCCAACCGAATGTTTACGTCGAGTCTGGCAGCCTCCCTGATTTTGATTGTCGGACTATACTCGGGCATTTATTTTATTCCGTTATTTCTCCAGCAGGTGCAGGGGATGACGCCGTTGCATGTCGGGCTGCTGCTGCTGCCGCCAGCATTATCGATGACGCTCGCTACGATGATTTCTACCCGTTATTATAAAAAGCTTGGTCCCAGCACGCTGCTTATCACAGGTACTATTCTGTTGATGGTCGCCACCTGGCAGTTTAGCAGGCTGCAGCCCGCCTCGGGGCACGGGTTCGTGATGTTATGGATGGCTGTTCGTTATGTCGGCATCGGACTGTCGATGACGCCCGCTATGAACGCAGGCATGTCTGCTGTGTCGCAGCAGTTTTCTTCGCATGCTTCGGCCTTAATCAATTGGATTCGGCAGGCGGGGGGCGCGCTTGCGATCGGTCTTTTTACCGCATTTTTCTATAGCAGGATTAGTGCATATGGCGGGCAAGCGGGAGTGTCGCCTAGTGCTGCAGCCGTTGATGCATCGAGCCAGCTGAACATCCTTATGCCTTATATGAAGGGGCTGAACGATGTGTTCCTGCTTGCGCTGCTGTTTACTTCACTGAGCGTTCCGCTTGCCCTGCTGCTGCGAAAGCGGAAAAGAACCGCGCTATAACTGGAGAAGAGAGGAGGACGCGACGTTCTCCTCTTATTCCGCGTGGGGCAAGGGGTTTCTATTGCGGTTTGAAAATGGTAAACTTTGAATGATATCGTTTACTGTTAAGGGAGCCGACAATGGCAAAAATAAAAGTGAAATTCGCATGTATGGAATGTGGCACGGAATCGCCAAAATGGCTGGGGAAATGTCCGGGCTGCGGGGCTTGGAACTCCATGGTGGAGGAAAAGGAAACCGTCGTTAAAACAACCGGAGCAGCGGGCGCAGCCGTTTTTCAAACGAAAGAAAAGCCGCGTTCCATCATACACATAGAAAGTGATCAAGAACCGCGCATCGATACGAAGCTTGGCGAACTGAACCGCGTCCTCGGAGGCGGGGTGGTGCCGGGCTCGCTCATTTTGGTGGGCGGAGACCCTGGTATCGGCAAATCGACGCTGCTGCTTCAAGCTTCCCACTCACTCGCCGCAAGCGGCATGCGGATTTTGTACATATCGGGTGAGGAGTCGGTCCGCCAGACCAGATTACGCGCAGATCGTCTAGGCTCGTTGTCTGAACAGCTGTACGTATTGTGCGAGACCAATGTGGAGTCGATTCGCGAAGCGATCGAATCCGTCGAGCCGGCGCTTGTCGTTATTGACTCGATCCAAACCGTTTTTGATCCGAATGTGCAGTCGGCGCCGGGCAGCGTTGCGCAAGTTAGAGAGTGCACGTCACATTTTATGCGCATTGCAAAGATTAAAGGCGTTGCGACCGTTCTTGTTGGCCATGTAACCAAGGAAGGAGCAATCGCCGGTCCGCGCATGCTGGAGCATATGGTCGACTGCGTCCTTTATTTCGAGGGAGAGCGACATCATACGTACCGGCTGCTGCGCGCGGTTAAAAACCGGTTTGGCTCGACGAATGAAATCGGCATTTTTGAAATGGGCGAAAGCGGCCTTCGCGAGGTTGCCAATCCTTCGGAGCTGTTCCTATCGGAACGTCCGCTCGGCGTGGCGGGTTCTACCGTCGTTGCGAGCATGGAGGGAACAAGGCCAGTGCTTGTCGAGCTGCAAGCGCTTGTCGCTTCGACGAACTTCCCGTCTCCTCGACGGATGTCAGCGGGCATTGACCATCATCGCATGGCGCTCATTATAGCGGTTTTGGAGAAGCGCATGGGGATGTTCCTGCAAAATCAAGACGCCTACTTAAATGTTGCAGGGGGCGTCAAGCTGGATGAGCCTGCGGTCGATTTGGCTGCGGCGGTCAGCATTGCCTCCAGCTTTAGGGACGCGCCCACGCGGCCGTTCGACATTATTTTTGGCGAAGTTGGCTTGACGGGCGAAGTCCGCGCTGTATCGAGAGCGGAGCAGCGTGTACGGGAAGCAGAGAAGCTAGGCTTTAAGCGGGTCATCATGCCCGAGAATAGCTTGAAAGGATGGAAGCCGCCGTCCAACATTGAAATCATCGGCGTATCCACCGTGGCGGAGGCGCTCAGGGCAGCGCTCGGATAGAGGGGGCACACAATGAAGGAACAGAGAGAGCTTGAGGTCATGAACCAATTGCTGCAGCTGGTCGCGCCAGGGACGGCTTTCCGCGATGGATTGGAAAACGTGCTGCGTGCCAAGACGGGCGCGCTGCTCGTGGTCGGCTACAGCCCGGAAGTGATGGAAGTGGTAGACGGCGGCTTTTCGATTAATTGCGATTTTTCGCCCAACTATTTGTATGAGCTTGCCAAGATGGACGGCGCGATTATTCTTAGCGAAGATATTAAACGTATCTTATATGCGAACACCCAGCTCATACCGGATAGCTCCATTACGTCGTCTGAGACGGGCATACGCCATCGGACGGCGGAGCGGGTTGCGAAGCAGACCGGCAAGCTGGTCGTATCCATTTCGCAGCGCCGGAATGTCATTACGCTGTATCAGGGCAATTTGCGTTATGCGCTCAAAGATATGGCGGTCATTCTGACCAAGGCGAATCAAGCGATCCAAACGCTGGAGAAGTATAAAGCGGTCCTGAACCAGTCGTTTACGAACTTGTCGGCGGCTGAGTTCGAGGAACTCGTTACGCTGCAGGAGGTTGCCCATGTCGTGCATCGCGTCGAGATGGTTGTTCGGATTAAGCTGGAGATCAAACGCTATGTGAATGAGCTCGGTACGGAAGGGCGCCTCATCAGCATGCAGATGGAGGAGCTTGTCGGCGGCGTGGAGGAGGATGCTTGGTTCCTGCTCAAGGACTATGCGAAGGACAACTCGGATGACCGTATTCGAGACATTCGAATCGCATTTAAGAAGCTGAGCTCCGACGAACTGATGGATCCGCCGCACATTATCCGATTGCTCGGTTATGCCGGGACATCTGCCGATGAAGCGGTGTCTCCAAGAGGTTACCGCTTGCTGCACAAAATTCCGCGATTGCCGATCGTCGTCATGCATAATCTTGTCGATCGCTTCCATCATCTTCCTCATATTGTGATGGCTACTTATGAGGAATTAGATGAGGTGGACGGCATTGGCGAAGTTCGCGCACGTGCAATCAAGGAAGGTCTCAAGCGAATTCAAGATCAAATGTTCATTGACAGGCACATTTAAATCCCATAGAATGAGGGAATGCGTTCGTGTATGTTTCCATTGGAATAGTTCCATGTGTTCGCGAATCGATTTATTGGGCATAGTAGAGATGAGGTGGAACGGATGATCACAAAATCGATACCTAGCCTGTTTACAGTAGGCAATCTCTTTCTCGGTATAGTCGCCATCATTCTCGTGTTCAACGAGAAGCCCGAGTTGGCGGCCATGATGGTTATTATCGCCATGCTGTTAGACGGCGTGGATGGTCGGATAGCACGCGCGCTTAATGCGCAGAGCGAGTTCGGGAAAGAACTGGATTCGTTGTCGGACGTCATTTCGTTCGGCGTTGCACCGGCGTTCATTATGTATGTTGTTGCTTTTCAGGATTTAAATCAGGCGGCTGCTTGGATTGTAACTGCGCTGTTCCCGATCTGTGGCGCGCTTCGGCTGGCTCGCTTTAACGTCATATCCGGTATGCCAGGCTATTTTATCGGACTTCCAATCCCTGCTGCAGGCGGGGTACTGTCGACGCTGGCATTATTCAGTAAAGACATTTCCGTCGTTGTCCTGCTCATCAGCACGTTATTGCTTTCGTTCTTGATGGTAAGCACGGTGAAGTATCCGAATTTCAAAAAGTTCGGTATTCCGAAAAATGCAATTTGGGTTGTTCCTATTATCGTAGTCGTTGCTGTTGTGCTCGGCTATATGTTCCCTAAGCATCTGTCTAAAATCATTTTCGTACCTTTGCTGATCTATGCATTGTACGGCCTAAAAAAAAACGTTAGTGCCCTGGTGCGCAGGGCAAGCCGTAAAAACCGGCGGCGCGCGGCCGCAGAAGAAGCGGCAAAGTCGGAGCATAGCGCATAACGTGGTTTGCATTATCGCTCTTGTCATAGAAAAGACGTCCAATCCGATTATCGGATTGGACGTCTTTTTGTGTTATCTGCTAATGTGCGTATCAAGCGAGCGGTTAGGCTGTAACGGTGGAAGTATCCAACGATTGGCCGGGGCTAAGCACTTGAGCTGCCAGCCCTTTGCGCTCCATTTGCTCTGCCCATACAGATGAGTCTACCGCGATAAGCGGGAACGTATTGAAGTGCATCGGAATCGTAACGCTCGGTTTCAGCCAGCTTGCTGCAATAACAGCGTCCTCGATTCCCATCGTGAAGTTGTCGCCGATTGGCAAACATGCTACGTCGATGGCAGACGTTTCAGCGATCAGCTTCATGTCGGAGAACAGAGCCGTATCGCCTGCATGGTACAAGGTTTTGCCGCCCATCGTAACGAGCAGTCCGGCAGCAACGCCGCCGTAAATGAACCCATTTTCCGTTTCGATCCCTGTGCTATGCCATGCTGGCGTGAATTTGACACGGCCCCATGGGAAGTTAAACGCGCCGCCGATGCCCATCGGGTGAATAGCTGCGCCTTGTTTAGCCAGATGGAGCGCGAGCTCGTAGGTCGTGACGATCGGGCAATTGTTGTTCTTAGCGATGCTTACCGCGTCGAGCGTGTGGTCCGCGTGGCCATGCGTAATGAGAACGGCATCGACTTTAAGCTCTTCCGGCTTAACGGTTGCTTCAGGATTGCCGGACAGGAACGGATCGATTACTACGCTTTTGCCATCAGCCTCTACCAAAAAACACGAGTGTCCCAAGAAAGTCACTTTCATTACAAATCCCTCCAATAGTTTAGTTTGATTATATAGGTGAAGCTGGTTCTGTTACAACATTATTGCATCTGTTCCGCGGCAGCCGCCGGCATGGATGAACGGGCGAGATAAAGCCTGTAGCCACCTGCGACAAGAACGACGTAAATAACGGCCAGAATCAGCATTAACCACTGAAAACCGATAGATTCAATCGCGAATCCGCCTGCGATCAGGAGGAGCGCGTTCCACAATCCGAAAGACCGTTCCATCGAGGAGAGCAGTGCGGTGCGCTGCATCGGGGTCATATCAGACATGTTCAAATTACTAAGTGTAAGCGGCCTTACGCCGCCTGATGCAAGGCCGAGTACGGCCAAGGCCGCAATGCCGAGCACGAGATAGCTGCTAATGCCGAACAGCACGAGGGAGGCGACGCATAGCAGGGTGGAAATCGTTGCGATTCGTATAAAACCATAGCGTGTGCCGGCACGAACGATAAAGCGTGCTGCTATGAAGCCTAATAGGGTGAACAGGCTAAGGACCAATCCGAATACTTTCAGATCGACATGCACGTTCACGAAGAAGTAATAAGGGAGAAACCCGACGAAGGTTGCCATTGCAAACGCGCGGGTGACGGCATAATAAAGCTTCCAGAACTTTTGCGTGGAAGTTTCATTCGTTTTCTCAGCCTGAGCTGCAGATGGACTCGTGCGTGTAGGCGCAGGCTCTCGAATGAACAGCACAGCCGTAATCGCGATAGCATTGGCGGCAATCGAGCACCAGAACGCATACTCGTGTGAATAGTTGAAAATGATGCTGCCGACAACGCCCGAAAGCAGGAAGGAGGCGAACGTATAGCTGCTCGAACCGGATTCCGCTTTCTTATAGGCTTGCGGGTCGGTTACGATGGCACGCAATAAGCTTGAATCGGTACCTTGGGCTAAGCTGTATCCGAGTCCCGATAAAACCTGGCCGACGATTAAGATGCCGATATGCTCGTTGGCGATAAGAGCCACTAGCCCGCCGGCTTTAATCAATTCGCCCAGTGCAATTACATATTTATGCGGCAGGCGGGCAAGCATGACTGCATTCAGCTTGGAAGTTAGCAGCAGCACGATGGCGTACACCCCAAGCAGCAGCTCGATTTCCCATACAGGCAAATCAAGGGTGAAAAAGTAAACAAATAGCACCGATAAATGGAAGTACATGCGAGAGACGATTCGGTACACGTAAAACAGTCTTGCGTTCAGTGACATCGGACTCAACTCCTTTAACACATTATATACTCAACAACTCAACATTGCGTCTGAATATAGATTATAATTTTAAGCTTGGAACTGTCAACCAAAATGTGTTATAATTTTTTTAAGATGGTTAACAATCAATGGAAAGGAGGTGCTCAAAATGATATCGGTTGAGAAGCAAATTCTCTATCTGCTGTCCCGAACGGCTGAGATGTCGGTCCAAGAGCTGCTTCGGATTTACCAGCGCCGCGACTATACATCGCAATCGATTCGGAACGCGTTGTTCAACTTGAAGAAGGAAGGCTACGTAGACTCGCCAACCCGTTCGTATTACAGCATATTGCCGCGAGGCCACGAGTTTATACGGTCAATCAATCAGAAACCAAGCTTCTATAACAAGGAATGGGATGGCAGTTGGTATGTATTGCTGTTCGAGATTCCAGAGAAGGATCGCCAGGTTCGCAACCAACTGCGGACGCAAATCCGTCAGATTGGCTTTGGAAGCTTGTATCACAGCGTATATGTATCGCCATGGGATTATACGTCCGAGGTAGACCAGCTATCGTCAAAGCTGCAGATGGACGGGCGATTGTCGCTCCTGAAAGGGAAATTCGTGATGGGCGATATGATTTCGGAGCGCGTGAAGGAAATATGGCCGCTTGATGAAATCAATGAGGTCTACGTTGCGAAGCGCCAATGGTTCCGTAATGAATTTATCCCTTCAGCAGAGCCGTTGAATACGAAATCGGATGAAGAGCTATTCGTTTATTTCTTGACGCTGGGCGAGCTGATCGCCGAGCTAAGCCTGACAGACCCTATGCTGCCTAAGCAGCTGCTTCCCGAGGATTGGGAAGGGGATAAAGTATTTGCGGAGCTTCAGCAGTATTTATTGCGGCTTAGCGTCCATATCTCGCCCTCTTCGTACTACCATAGCTTTGTTGACCATTCATTCTTCTAGGCATAGGCGGTCTGCCGATAGGTTCGCTATTATACGAAAGAAGCTCCAGCGATTTAGCTGGAGCTTCTTTTTGTTTTCGGCCGGGCAGATTGGACAGAATGTGAGGTCGGCATTAATATTTATTTTACAAACCGCATTTTCTCAAAATAGACTTGACATCATTTTACAACGAATATAATATTAATCTCAACGAACGCACGAGATAACATAATAAAAAACATTGGGAGGTAGATGATGATGAACCGTATTGAAATGGAGAAAGCGTTGAAGCAATTTTTGGTGTCCGAGCTGTTGGTAGAGGTGCCTGTCGATGAGATTCGCACAGACATGGGTCTTGCAAGCGAGCTGTCCGTTGATTCCCTGGGCTTCACGGAGCTAATGGCGCACTTGGAGGATATGTACGATATCAAAATTTCGGATGAAGAGTTCGTACCGGACAACTTCCGCTGCTTGGATACGGTAATTGCTTTAGTTGAACAGAAGCTCGCAGCGTGATGAACGCCGACCAATCCATTGAATAGAGGGGGACTTGTTATGTTTGCCATCGAGCGGAGGGTGTCGCCAGAAGAGGTCGATATATTTCGTGTCGTGCACTTCTCGAATTATTTGAAATGGTGCAGCGCGGCAATGACCGAGATGTTCCATAGGCTCGATGTCGGCATCGGATCGTTCGACGGCGATACCGTCGAAATTCGGGTCGGCAAGCTGCAAATGGTATATATCCGTTCTGTGCGGCTGAATGATGTTGCAACGATTAAGATTAGCCAGATTGTAGTGAAGAGCAATCGGATGGAGCTGTCGATGTCGGTGTCTGTGGGCGAGAACGTCTGTGCAAGAGGCCGGTTGACGGTTGCGTTCGTCGAAGCGGCGACGGGTGCAATCACTCGCTGCCCGGAAGAGCTGTCCGATAAACTGTCAGCTTGGAACCTTCAACAGGAGGCGGGTGTGGTATGACGATAGAAGGCTTACCGGTCGTTACCGGAATGGGAATGCTGTCGAGCTTAGGGGGCGATGCGGCTGCGAACTGGGACAATCTGTGCGCGGGGCAACGAGGGTTTCGCCCCGTTACGTTGTTCGATACGGCCAAATTTCGCAGTCCGCTCGGCGGCGAAGTAGAGGGAGAATACCCTCGCACAGGCAAGGAACGGATGGCGGCATTCGGCAGGCAGGCCTTAATTGAAGCGCTGCAATCGGCAGGCTTGTCGGCGGACGAGCTGGATATGAATAAAACAGCCATTGTGGTAGGGACGAGCTTGGGCCATTTATTCGAAAATGAAGAAGGGGCAGTGCCGCTTGATGAGTTCATGCCGATCATGCTGAAAGCGGCGGGGCTGCAAGTCCCATATTTCACGCTATCGACGGCTTGCTCATCGGGCAGCGATTCCGTCGCGATCGGAATGGATCTTATTGCATTCATGCAGTACGACGTCGTGTTGTGCGGCGGCATTGATGTGTTGGACAAGTACAAAATGAGCGGGCACTCCAGCCTGCAGACGCAATCGCCGACCGCATGCACGCCGTTTTCCATTCATACGGATGGGACGACGCTAGGAGAAGGCGCGGCCTTTCTGGTGCTGGAATCTGGTTCGCATGCTCAGCGAAGGGGGGCGCGCCCGCTTGCGCGGGCCGCCGGTCGAAGCTCGACGACGGACACGCAGTCGGTAACAGCGCCGGACGAGACGGGAGGCGGCGCGATTCGAGCGATTCGCCAAGCGTTAGCGCAGAGCGATTATGAGCCGGATCAAGTAGCCTATGTGAATGCGCACGGTTCAGGAACGCCGACGAATGATGCGATGGAAGCAGTCGTGTATGATGCGTTGTTCAAAAATGAGTTTATACCGGTGTCGTCAACGAAGGCGGCGGTCGGCCACACGCTAGGGGCAACCGGTACGTTAGAAGCTGTCGTTACCGTTCAGGCGCTGCTTCATCATGAAGCTCCGCCGACGGCCGGGCTCGACGAGGTGGCTGCCGCATGGAGCGGCGCCAATACGGTGAAGGGCGAAGCGGCGGCGATTCGCAGCGGCGGCCCAACCCTTAGCGTAACCTATGGATTCGGCGGCGCGAATACTTGCCTTGTATTTGACGCATTTCGTCCGCAGGAAGAGGAATCCGTATGACAGCACAAACACGCGTTAGAACGATCGTGCTGACCGGCGCCTCTGGCTTTATCGGCAGTGCACTTGCAGCGAAATTAATTGCCGCGGAGCCTGACGATCATTATGTGATGTTGTCCCGCCACGATGCGGATGGGGCGAAAACGCGCGAGGCAATCGCTTCGGCGCTTCGGCAGGAAGGAGCAGACCCAGTATTGGCGGACGCCATTGCAGTGGTTCCTTATCCCGAAACGTTACCAGGAGGCGGATTGCGCAAGCTGGAAGGACTGCATGCGGATGAGCTGTGGCATGTGGCAGCTCACATGAGCTATGAACCAGCCGAACTGCCCCAGTCGATTCAAGTGAATGCGGTGGAATCGGCAGCGCTGCAGCATGTATTTGAATCCGTCGGCCGATATTATTATATTTCGACCACTGGCGTCGCAGGACTGGGACATGCAGATGTCGATGGCGTAGTCCCGGAGCAGCTATTAGTTAACTATGAGGCTGTTAATCCGTACACGGTATCGAAGGTGCTTGCGGAATATATGCTATGGAAACAATCGGAGCAGACGGGCGTTCCGCTCACGATTTTGAGGCCGGGGAGCGTGATTGGACATAGCGTAACTGGCTGGGCGGGTCGATCCCGATACGGCTATTACTCTTACTTGCATGTACTGAAAAAGTTTATTCGCAAATCGATAACATTCGAGCTTGATGTTGACCCCCACCGAACTTTTCCTGTCATTCACATCGATCATTTTACCTCCTTATGCGACAGGCTGCGAAGCCGAACAGCGGCTATGCCTGATCAAGAGATTTACCACGCCATCAACCAAAACCTCATGACTGCAGCACAGCATTTTCAACTCTTCGAACAAGTGTCCGGCGGTGCGCTTCGCATTGGCTTCGGGCCGGGAACCATCGGATTCAACATAACCTATAACAAAATGAATGCAGATAACAATCGATTTATGGGCGTCTATTGGACGTATGCGATGGACCGACTCGCGGAGCAGCTTGGCGAAGACGGGCTGCCTCCGGCATTAAGCGGGCAGAGCTTAACCGCTGTATTTCAAGGCTACCTGAACGAGGGTGCCCAGGCGGCTGAAGCGGCAGCTGCACGAGAGGCACAGGGGGCGGATGTATGATGATCCGCGACTATCCGATCGATCGCGAGCTGTCCTATGAGGCGGGCCATGGCTGCACGGCGCTCAAGTTTTTACCATACAACGAGCCTATTTTTGAAGAGCATTTTCCGGAGCGAAGCGTGTACCCGGGATCTATGATCATGAATTCGGTATTAGCGGCAGCTGATGCTTATTTGTCGCGGGCAAAAACAGGCGTACTCGAGGCAGAAAGCTGCTGTGCAGTCCCGGCTTGGGTCAAATATCGCAAAGCGGCCGAGCCGGGCGAGCTGCTTCGCATCGAGGTGACGGAGGCGAAGCCTGCATCGACGGGTGAAGGGGAGAGCCTGACCTTCCGGGTCGATGAGTTTTTCGGGGGGGCGCTGCTCTGCCACGGTACATTGCAGGTGAGCAAGCGATTAGTCGAAGGTAAGGATGTGAGCGTGTTATGAATAAGCGGGCAATTGTGACGGGCGCTACGCGGGGAATTGGACGCATGATCGCAGTCCGATTAATCGAGCTGGGTTACTTCGTTGAATTTACGTTCATTCGTTCCTTCGAGGAAGCCGAGCGGTTGGAGCAAGAATACCCTGGCAAGTGCAGAGGGGCGCAAGTGGATTGCCGTTCGCAAGAGCAGATTGATCGTTATGTGCAGCGAATTGTAGAAGATGGCGACTCACCCGTTACGGTGCTGATCAACAACGCGGGCATCACCTACGATGCGCTCGTGAAAGAAGGCGTCTGGGAAGATTTTGAGGAAACGATCGCAACGAATTTAGGAGGACCATTTCACTTTTGCCACGCGTTGATCCCGCATCTGATTCGGGCGCGGAGAGGCGACATTATTATGATTTCCTCTCTGGCCTCTGACAATGTTCGCATCGGCAACGCCTTCTACGGCACTACGAAAGCAGCATTGAACCGCCTAAGCGAGACGCTGGCAGCCGAGCTGGCAAGATTGAATGTGGCCGTGAATATCATTTCCCCGGGTTATGTGGAAACGGAGCTGATCGGAGATAAGCTGACGGATGATAAGCGGCGCGAGCTGCTGCGGGAAATCCCGCTCCGGAGGTTTACGACAGCTGATGAGGTTGCGGATGGGGTGGAATTTTTGCTCGGACGGAAGCCGCTGTTGATTGGCGCGAACCTGCCGCTGGGCGGAGGCGGACATTTGCGATAAAGCATGGGGATATCCCTGCACGAAAGAGAAACAAGGAGGAAACGATGATGAGAAAGCTGCTTGAAGGCAAGAAAGGGATTGTAACAGGGGTCGTAAACCATCGCTCGATCGCATGGGAGATCGCAAGGCACTTGGCCGAGGAGGGGGCCGAAATCGGGTTTACATATCGCCGCGAGCGCAAATGGGTCGAAAAGCTGGCAGGCTCGATCGGCGCTGATTTTATCGAGCCATGCGACGTGCAGGATGATCAACAAATCCGGCAGGTATGCGACAAGTTCGCAGAGCGGTTTGGCGGGATCGATTTTATTGTGCATGCGGCAGCTTATGCTGACGGTGAAGAGCTGCAAGCGGGCGTTATCAATACGAGCCGGGACGGGTTTCTCCGCACGCTCGACGTGACCGCTTATTCCATCGTACCTTTTTGCCACTATGCACGGCCTTATTTCCGCCCGGGCGCATCCGTATTAGCGTTGTCCTATCTCGGATCGAATCGGGTATGCGCGGGCTATAATGTGCTCGGCATTGCCAAATCAGCACTGGAAACGACATGCAAATATTTGGCAGCGGACCTGGGTCCGGAGCAAGTTCGCGTTAACGTCATTTCGGCCGGGCCGATTCGGACGCTGGCTGCGTTCGGGCTGCCGAATTTCAAGGAAATGGTCGAGAAGCGCGCGAATCAGAGCCCGCTGCGCCGCAACGTAACTCAGGAAGACGTAGCGAAGGCTGCGCTTTACCTGATGAGCGATTTGGCCAGCGGTACGACAGGCGAGGTCATGTATGTGGATGCCGGCTACAACATTATGGGGACTTGGGCGGATTCCGAAGTCGGATCGGCGATGGTGCAGGGATGAACTACTTGAAGCTATGCGGCGCCATCGCGCATAACGGACAGCGATATGATGCCCCTTTTCAACCGGATGTGTACCCGCATGACCGCAAGGCGACAAGCGTGCGCAAGGCGCTTCCGCTTTATTTGATCATAGAAGCGCTGGCCCAGATTGGCTGTCGGTCCGCTGCGGAAGCGCTGCATACGACGGCGCGCATCATTCCGGTCCAGCTCCGGAACTTCAGAATGGAGAAGGAAGTTGCGCAGGGCGATGGGCCGTATCGATTGCAAGCGGCTCTGAAGGAGAACGGGAGGCAAATTGCACTGGATACGTTATTAATCGATTCACGTGGGAATACGGCTGTGTCCGCTGAGCTATGGGTTAGCGTCATGGCAGCGAGCGGCGCCTAATCCAATGATCCAACAAGGGGAGTGAAAACAATGAACCACAAAGTGATGATCGACGGTCAAGTGCTTGTATCGATGCGCGGCTTCGGGATGGCGTCCTGCTCGGAAGAGCAGCGGCACAACCCGCATGCTCCCGACATTTTGCGGCCGCAGGCGCTGCGCGGGCAGACACCCAAGCTCGACCCGGCGACGGCTCTGGCTGCATCCGCCGCAATCCGGCTTCGGATGGAGATAGCGAGCGGTGTCGCCGGCGAACGAATCGGCATCGTTTTGGCATCGCGGTACGGCAATCGCCATCTTGCATCGCAATTCGCGGGGAAGGTTCGCCGAGGGCAATCCTCGCCTTCGCTCTATGCGGCATCCGGCTATAACATCTGTGCTGGCTTAGCCGCTTTAGCGGCAGGGACGAATGGCCCTACGCTAGTATTGGCGGGCAACGGCTCGAATTTGGCGGATGTGCTGATGACGTCTTCGTTCTATTTGCAGCGGGGCGATGCGGATGTGATGTTCGCGGGGGTGACGGAGACGACCGCGGATGGCAATGAAGGCTTATGCGTGCTGTTCGCCTTATCTCGGGAGGGCAGCTTCTCGCATCCAGCGGAAGCTGCTGTCGGCCAATACGTGATCGAGCGCGCTCGATTGAACGGAAGTAACGGCGATGCCGCGGGGGCTGCAAGAGGCGAAGCGCCGGAACGGCAGGCGACGGCGGCAGCTCTCGGCGAAGAGCTTGCTCAGTTGCAGGAAGCGGTCCTTGCCTATGCGCAGCTATCAGGCGACGGGTGGACTTCGCAGCTTCAGCATGCTGCAGGCCAATCTGGCCATCAAGGCGCTCCGAGCGGCGAGCTGCTCCGCTGTGTCGGATCGCTCGGTCAGACGGCTGTCATTGGAAGAAGGGAGCGATCGCAATGATACCTATAGGAACGGCTAGGCCCCAAGGCGCGTTCGCGGATTGGCTGGAGCAGCTCCGGGGCAACCAGCAGCAGTACCTGCTGGACCATTCGGTTACTCCGTTTATTATGCGCACCTATAGCGATTTGGTTAGGGATATCGAGGCGGCAGCTGAGCAATGGATGCAAGCGGGGATAGGTCCCGGCCATGCGGTCATCCTGTCATTGCCAAGCGGGCTGCAGCTGCTTACACAGTTGTTCGCGGTGCTGCGGACAGGCGCAACTCCGCTGCCATTAACCCCGCAGATTGCACCGGAATCGCTGGATCACTTGATTGAATTGGCGAATCCCGCAGCTGTTGTCGTCGCTTCGCCTCGTCCGGACTCGCTGCTGGAGCGAGAGGGCATCGTGCACCCGCACAAAGCATTTGGCTTGAAAGGGCGGGCCCGGCTCTATATACGCCCGGCTGCGCCTTGCCGGGAGCAGCTGCATCATTGCTTGATGCTATCGACATCAGGAAGTACGGGCATGCCGAAAATCGTCGTGCACCGCGTGGAGAATGTGTTCGTCAATGCTGCCGCGCATATGAAGGCGATCGAGGAGCAGCCTGGCGGGAATTATACGGCCACATTGCCGGTGTTTTATTCCTACGGGCTAGTAGCGGGCATTATCGGATCGCTGCTGATGGAGAAAAATATTTATTTCCCCGAACAGCCGTTCTATCCGGGCGAATGGCTCAAATCATGCGAGCATAACGACATTACGCTGGCATCCGTAACCCCGTCGCTGCTGAAGCGGATCGTTGCGATGAATAAGCCGTTTCCTCGGACGCTTCGCAAACTGACCATTGGGGGCGACCATGCGGATGATGGGGATATTCGCAAGCTGCGGGAGCTGTACAGCGGGGACATTTATCTAACCTACGGGTTGTCTGAAGCAGGCCCTCGCGTGCTGACGAACAAGCTGAGCAGGGACGAACGGGGCTGGAGCTTGATGGGGGAGCCGCTGTCCGGCGTTGAGATTCGAGTGGATGGCAAGTGCCAGGAGCAAGGGGGGCAGGTTGGCGAGCTGCTTGTAAAAACGGCTACGCGCATGCTGGGCTATTGGGAGGACGGCCGCTTCCAGCAGGGAGATTTTGAGGGCGAGTGGCTGCGTACAGGGGATATCGTCTCTCTTGATAATGGCGGCCTGCAGTTCATGGAGCGGCGCAAAAATATGCTCATTACAGGCGGCGAGAAGCTCTATCCGGGCATTATCCGTAAAGTGCTGCTGGCACATCCAGGCGTCGTCGAAGCCAAAGTGAGCGGCGTTGTGGACGAGAAGCAAGGGTTCGTGCCGGAGGCTGTTATTCAACTTCAGGAAGAGACAGCAGCCACAATTGAAGAGCTGGAAAGCTGGTGCAAGAAGCGTCTCCGCTTGGCAGAGGTGCCGCGATCATTCCGAATCGTTCCGTACTTGGAATCTACCAAAAAATAATGGAGGGACAATCATGTCTCAGCGTTGGTTGCGTATTATTCCTGTTGCATTCGTGATGTACTTATTAGCTTATATGGATCGGATTAATGTCAGTGTCGTGCTGCCTTATATGAAAGAAGATTTGAATCTAACGAGCGCGCAAGCGGCAAACCTGAGCGGCGTCTTTTTCTTCGGGTATGTCATTATGCAAATTCCCGGCGGCATTCTGGCGACCAAGTGGTCGGCTAGAAAGTTCATTTTTATTATGATGATCGTTTGGGGAATCTTCGCCACGCTCAGCGGCTTCGCGCAGACCAGCCAGCAGTTTATGGTGGCGCGATTCTTATTAGGCGTAGCTGAAGGCGGCGTTATGCCGTCGATGATTATCTTGCTCTCTTCCTGGTTCACGACACGCGAACGGGCGCGCGCCAATGCGTTCTGGTTAATGTGCTTGCCGGTATCGGCCGTCATTATGGGGCCATTATCCGGCGTGCTGCTGCATTACTATGATTGGCACGCGGTGCTCATTATTGAGGGGCTCTTCCCGGTCGCATGGGCATTCGTATGGTTGACGGTTATTCGTGATCGCCCTTCCAAGGCTGCCTGGATGAACGAAGCGGATCGTGCACTGCTTAGCACGCAGCTTGAGAGAGAACAGGTTGTGGAGCACAAGTATACGGGCGGCGCCGCGGCATTGAAGAATCCAACGGCGTGGGCAATGGTCGGCATGTATTTCTTTTTCATCACCGGATTTTACGGCTATACGATGTGGGTGCCGAGCGTAATTAAACAATTCGCAAACGACTCCGTGACGATGGGGTGGCTCACTGCAATTCCATTCGCATGTGCGCTAGTAGGCATGGCTGTTAATGCGTATTGGTCGGACAAAAGGATGAAGCGGGTGCCACATGTTGTCATTCCGTTTCTCATTGCCGCAGCGGCGATGCTGGCAGGCCAATGGGTGCATTCTCCTGTCGGCCTTATGATTCTGCTGTGCATTACAGCGATCGGCGTGTATTCTCCGTATGGCGCGTTGTGGGCAATTCCAACGACCGTATTGCCAGCTGCTATCGTCGGTGTAGCCGTTGGTTTGCAAAATGCGCTGGGCAGTCTGGGTGGGTATTTGGGCCCGCTTGTTGTAGGTAAAGTGAAGGACGCAACTGGCAGCTACCAGCTTGGATTTATTATCTTGTCAGGCTCGCTAATATGCGCCGCTATAATGATGCTGGTCGTTGTTCGAACGTCTCGCCGGGCGAATGAGCGACGGGCAATGGAGCAATCGAAGGCAGTTGTGTCGTCCGTGCCTAAAGTCATATCCAATTAAATAGTAGGCGCTTATAGTTTCAGACTATAAAGAAATAGGTAGCAAATATTGGTTAAAAAGGATTTTCGGTGATAGCTTAGAGGTAAGCAGCAGACGTTGATCGCAGCAAGGGCAAACGAGAGGAGAGGCATTCGGGATGAGTAAAACGATGTTTCAGAAAATTTGGGAAAGTCACGTTGTAAACGAGGAGGAGGGCCAGCCGAGCCTGATGTACATTGATTTGCACTTGGTCCATGAAGTAACTTCCGCGCAAGCATTTGAGGGCCTTCGGCTTGCAGGCAGAAAGGTTAGGCGGCCTGAACGGACTTTTGCAACGGTGGACCATATTATCCCTACCCGCAACCCGCACATCGTCGAAGATGCAACGGCACTCGCGCAAATGAGGGCAATCGAGCGGAACTGCGCAGAGACTGGCGTGACGCTGTTCGGCTTAGGCGATCCCGATCAAGGCGTTGTCCACGTCACAGTGCCGGAACTTGGACTGACGAAGCCGGGACAACTGATCGTTTGCGGCGATAGCCACACTTCGACGCATGGCGCATTCGGCTCAATCGCGTTTGGCATCGGTACGAGTGAAGTGGAGCATGTGCTTGCAACGCAATGCCTTCGCCAAGCAAAGCCGAAGACGATGGAGGTAGCAATTAAAGGCCAACTTCCTATCGGCGTAACGGCCAAAGATTTGATCCTTGCGATTATCGGAAAATACGGCACGGACTTCGCTACGGGACACGTCATTGAATACAGAGGCGAAGCGATTGTAGGCATGACGATGGAGCAGCGGATGACGGTGTGCAACATGTCGATTGAAGCGGGAGCGCGAGCAGGCATGATTGCTCCGGACGATACAACCTTCGAGTATTTGCGCGGCCGCCAGTATGTTCCGCAAGGAGCAGCTTTCGATCAAGCGGCTGAACAATGGAGAAGCCTGCGCACGGATGAAGGCGCAGCGTTTGATGCGCGCATTGAATTTGACGCTTCCTCGCTCGTACCGCAAGTAACCTGGGGCACAAGCCCGGGAATGGGCGCGCCGATAACGGGCCTCGTGCCGAATCCGGAAAGCTTCGAAACCGACAATAAACGTAAGGCGGCCGAGAAAGCAATTGAGTATATGGGCATTGCGCCGGGCACGCCATTAACGGAAATTAGCATTGACCGCGTGTTCATCGGGTCGTGCACGAATGGGCGTATCGAAGATCTGCGCGCAGCAGCCAGCATCGTCAAAGGGCGGAAGGTTTCCGATCGCGTACAGGCGATGGTTGTGCCGGGCTCGACGAAAATCAAATGGCAGGCTGAGCGGGAAGGATTGGACCTCATCTTTACGGAAGCAGGCTTCGAATGGCGGGACTCCGGCTGCAGCATGTGCTTGGCGATGAACCCCGATTTCCTGGATCCGGGCGAGCGCTGCGCATCAACGTCCAACCGTAACTTTGAAGGCCGTCAAGGGCGTGGCGGCAGAACGCATCTGGTATCGCCGGAGATGGCTGCAGCGGCTGCAATCGCAGGGCATTTCGTCGATGTGCGGGACTGGGAACGCAGTGAGTTAACAGGCGCAACGGCATAACTACAAATCTGTAAGGAGTTGATCATATATGGAGCCATTCCAAACCCATACGGGCATTGTCGGTCCAGTGGACCGGTCGAATATTGATACAGACGCTATCATTCCTAAAAACTTTCTGAAACGCATTGAGCGGACGGGATTTGGTCCTTATCTGTTTTATGAATGGCGGTTTAAGGAGGACGGTTCGCGCAACGAACTGTTCGAGATGAACAAACCGCGGTACGAGGGAGCCTCGGTATTGCTGGCTCGCGCTAACTTTGGCTGCGGCTCCTCCCGCGAGCATGCGCCGTGGACGATTACGGATTTCGGCTTCCGCGTCGTAATCGCGTCATCATTTGCTGATATTTTCTATAATAACTGCTTCAAGAACGGCTTGCTCCCTGTGAAATTGGATGATGCAGCAATCGAGCTTCTATTCAAGGAGACGGAGCGGCACGAAGGTTATACGCTGACGGTTGATCTTGAAAATTGCGAAATCCGCGACGCATACGGATTGATCATTCCGTTCACGCTAGATGAGTTCCGCCGCCAGACGCTGCTGCAAGGGCTTGATGATATTGCATTGACGCTTCGCCATATTGATAAGATCGATGCGTTCGAGCAGCGCGATGCTATTATTGCGGGTTAATGCCTGCCGCAACTACATCTAATAAAGTCGAAGAGGAGTGTTCAGAATGAGCGAGAATAACAAAGTTTTGGAGCCGAATGAGGAAAACTTCCGCAAAGCAGCGGAATGTGTGGTTAACGGAGGCATCGTCATCGCCCCGAGCGATACGAATCTGGCATTAACGCTTAATCCATGGAAGGATGACGCAATCGAGCGTGCGTTCGCTATCAAAAACCGTCCGGCGACGTCGGCGCTGACACTGTTCTTCTTGGAGCCGGGCGAGTGGAAGGACTACGCGGAGGCGGCTGATCCCGGCCTTGTGCAGGCATTCGCGGACGCGTTCTGGCCAGGACCGCTCAACATCATTTTGCCGAAAAAGCCTTCGATCTCCGATCGCATGGTATGCGGCGGTTCGACGGTCGCTCTTGGCTGCTTGAGCAATCCGGTATGGCGCGGCATGATGAAATATACGAACATGCCGGTTGCGATGACGTCGGCGAATCTGTCCGGCCAAGCGGACGGCGTGCTCGTTGACCTTGATCTTGCGCTGCGCCAAGTCGGCGGGAATGTCGACTATATATTGAAAGGGGAAGCGCAAGGAACGACCAAATCGAGTACGATCATCGATCTGACCGGTACGCCGCGCATTACCCGATACGGCGACGTGACGAGAGAGCAATTGAACCAGATTGCGCCGATCTTCAAGGATATCGTTTAGAACCGTTAACAGAATAGAATCTACAACGGAGCTGTCCAAAAGTCATGATCAATAGACTTTTGGACAGCTTTTTCGCTTGTTCCAAGTGTGTAGCGCTTCAAAGTGGCTGACTGTGCAGAGTGGAGGGTCTGTACGATCGCTGCTGCGGCCGGATTGCCGTTGCGATTTGTACAATGGGAAAGGTGGGAGAAACCTGTCCCGAAGGCTCCTATTGCAGCCCATGCAACGATATGCGAGCCAGGAGAGCTAAGATGCGCCTAAAACATAGGAAAGCCGTCTTTCCTATTGCATCATATGCAATGACACTTCCTCATTCCCACACTTGAGTTGATCCCATTGTAGGAACTGCAATGAGCAAGTTGCTCTAAGCAAATAAGCTGCTTTACACCACACAATACGAACCGCTGCAGCGCAAAAACAGGGGGCCCCAGCCGTCGTGGCTTTGGGGTCCCCCCTGTTATTCGTGCTGAATCATTAACGCATATTGAACAGGCCAAGCGTGGAGCATCTGTCTGCTTCATTCGCCACGACTTCTTCGAGCTTAATATCAAGCAAATTGCAAAGCGCGGACATGTAGAATAGATTGCGGCCAAGCTCGGCGCGAAGCACATCGCTGCACTGCTCGCACAGCTCGCCATTCATGTGATTTTCCAGCATGGATTGGGCTTCTGTCAGATCCGTTTCATCCGAATAAGCTTGTTTCTTGGCATTTAATTCAATGCAGCCGCATTCTGTAACAGCCTTGGCAACAGCGCGGTTGACAGCGGAGCCGGTTTGGCCGTATTTGGACAGGACATCTAATAGACTGCGGTGTCGTAGCAATAGTTCAGACACTTGCCGTTGAAATTGATCCAGTGTTGGAGCGCTCACATTCATCCACCTTTCTCGTCATCGGCTTTCGTATAACTCTATTATAATCTTCGCGCCGATCCTTTTCAAAAAGAAAATGGTTGAAGCGGGGATTAATGGGCGGATGCGCTGACCATAATGGGTAATGGAGGTGGATTAGGTCATGAAACGAATGATACAAATTATCGGAATTTGGTTGGGCGGCGCATTAGGCAACCAGTGGCATGATTGGATGGGCGGCGGATTATCGTCTTCGCTCGTAAGCACGTCGGTACAAGGTAGCGGCTCTGGCATGTACTATGCGAACATTGCGATTGGCGCTTTCTGCGGACTAACGGCTGCAACGATGCTGGCAACACCTATAATGAAGCGTGTTCGCGGCGGATCGGAGCGACTGTCAGCTGTACCTATGAGTGATTTGCTTGCAGGAGCGGCAGGCGTATTGGCGGGACTTATTTTTGCGGCGCTTCTTTATCCGGCTGTCGCGCGGATCAACGGAATCGGCATTGTATTTCCTGTTATACTGACGGCGCTGCTCGGTTATTTGGGGCTGCAGCTTGGCCTAGGGAAAAAGGAAGAGATGGCAGCGGGCTGGAGCGCGTTGATGCAGCGTCGAGCGACGCCTGTTGAGGATGATGGCAAGAGCCGATTTGAGGAGCATAAAATTTTGGATACGAGCGTCATTATCGATGGTCGAATCGCCGATATTTGCAAAACGGGATTCATTGAAGGAACGCTCGTCATTCCGGAGTTCGTTTTGGAAGAGCTACAGCATATCGCGGATTCCTCGGATTTGCTCAAGCGGAACCGCGGCAGGCGGGGGCTTGATATTTTGAACAAAATCCAAAAAGAGCTGGATGTTAGAGTGCTCATCTATGAGGGCGATTTTGAGGAAATCGGCGAGGTGGACAGCAAGCTGGTCAAGCTGGCGAAGGCGCTCGGCGGCAAAGTGGTAACCAACGACTTCAACTTGAATAAGGTTTGCGAGCTGCAAGGCGTTTCGGTGCTCAATATCAACGATCTGGCCAATGCGGTGAAGCCGGTCGTGCTGCCAGGCGAGGAAATCGTCGTGCAGGTCATCAAAGATGGCAAGGAGCATGGTCAAGGCGTCGCTTACCTGGACGATGGAACGATGATCGTCGTTGAGGGCGGCCGCGAATATATTGGAACGACGATGGAAGTGCTCGTGACGAGCGTGCTGCAGACATCTGCGGGCCGAATGATCTTCGCGAAGCCGAAGCTGTTGGAAAAAGCGCAATAAACACGGTATGATGGACGTATGATCATACAGTGAGGCGGTTGGCAAACATGGTAGCACAGTGGGGAGTCGTCATCGTAGCGGCAGGCAAAGGCACGCGGATGGGAACAGCGGAAAGCAAGCAGTATCTGGCTTTGCAGGACAAGCCGATTCTGGTGCATACGCTGGAGCTGTTCCAGTCGCTTGCGGATACGAAGGCGATTACGCTGGTCGTTGGGGAACACGACATCGACCGGTGCCGGAATTGGGTAACGCAATATGGCTTGGATAAAGTAACGGCAGTCGTCTCTGGCGGCGCTGAGCGCCAGCATTCGGTCCACTTAGGGCTAAAGGCGCTGCCAGCGGATATCGAGTGGGTTATGGTGCATGACGGCGTTCGCCCGCTGGTGACGGCGGAAGCTGTACGCAGAGGCTGCGAGGCTGCTGTACGCGCTGGCGCTTCTGTGCTTGCGGTGCCGGTGAAGGATACGATTAAACAGGTTAATGAAGCGGGTGTCATCGTTGCGACGCCTGACCGCCAAAGCTTGTGGGCGATCCAAACGCCACAAGCTTTTCGTCGTGCGCTGCTGACGCATGCGCATGAAGAAGCTGAAGCTGAGGGCTTCGTCGGCACCGATGACGCAATGGTCGTCGAACGGTTGGGCGTTCCGGTCGTTGTGGCGGAAGGCGATTATACGAATATCAAAATCACGACGCCGGAAGATTTGCCGTATGCGACGTTTCTATTAGAAATGCGCAAGCCATTATAATCGTTACATTTTAAGAGGGGGATACAAGCATGATTCGTGTTGGACAAGGATTCGACGTACATCAATTGGTAGAGGGGCGTCCGTGTATTATTGGCGGCGTAACCATTCCGTATGAGAAAGGTCTGCTGGGCCATTCCGACGCAGATGTCCTGCTGCATGTCGTGGCGGATGCTGTGCTTGGGGCGCTAGGGCTCGGGGACATTGGCAAGCATTTTCCGGATACGGATCCGGCGTTCAAGGGCGCGGACAGCGTCAAACTGCTTGAGCATGTCTGGGCGCTTGCGAAGGAGCGGGGCTATAAGCTGGGCAACGTCGATAATACGATTATCGCGCAGAAGCCGAAGATGCTTCCTTATATTCCGCAAATGGTGGAGGTCATCGCGCGCGTGCTGGAAGCCGACGATTTGTCGCAAGTGAACGTGAAGGCGACGACGACGGAGCAGCTCGGCTTTACTGGACGGGGCGAAGGGATCGCGGCGCAATCGGTTGTCTGTCTTGTCAAGGATGTGCTATCATCTTAGGCATTAGTTTACGATAAGTCGGCCGCCGCAAGGCGCGGCAAACGTACGAGGGGAGCACTAACATATGACACAGGAAGTTCGCGTTCGATATGCGCCGTCACCGACGGGCCATCTTCATATCGGCAATGCAAGAACGGCATTGTTCAATTATTTGTATGCACGCAGCTTGGGCGGTAAATTCATTATCCGGATCGAAGATACGGACGTGAAACGCAACGTAGCAGGCGGGGAAGAAAGCCAACTTAAGTATTTGCAATGGCTCGGCATCGATTGGGATGAGAGCATTGACGTCGGTGGTGGCTACGGGCCGTACCGCCAGACGGAACGTCTTGATATTTATCGCGAATACTGGCAGACGCTGCTCGATCAAGGGCGCGCGTATCGCTGCTACTGCACAGAAGAGGAACTTGAGCAAGAGCGCGAGGAGCAGACTGCCCGTGGCGAGACGCCGCGTTATTCGGGCCGCCACCGCGAGCTGACAGAGGAGCAGCGCCAAGCGTTCGAAGCGGAAGGCCGCGTGCCGAGCATTCGATTCCGCGTGCAAGAAGGCAAGACTTATAAATTCAACGATATGGTAAAAGGCGAAATCAGCTTCGAATCCGAGGGCATGGGCGATTTCGTCATCGTGAAGAAGGACGGCATACCGACTTACAACTTCGCGGTTGTTATCGACGACTACCTGATGCGGATCTCTCATGTTCTGCGCGGTGAAGACCATATCTCGAATACGCCTCGCCAGCTGATGATCTATGAAGCGCTCGGCTGGGAGCCGCCGCAGTTCGGTCATATGACGCTGATCGTGAACGAAACGCGCAAAAAGCTGAGCAAACGCGACGAGTCGATCATTCAGTTTATCGAGCAATATGACCAACTGGGCTATCTGCCGGAAGCGTTGTTCAACTTCATTGCCCTTCTCGGCTGGTCGCCAGAGGGCGAGCAAGAGATGTTCACGCGCGAAGAGCTGATCAGCGTGTTTAATGCAGCGCGGCTCAGCAAGAGCCCGGCTGTGTTCGATACGAACAAGCTGGCTTGGATGAACAATGAGTATGTGAAGAAAACCGATATCGACCGTCTCGTCAATCTTTGCTTGCCGCATTTGCAAAAGGCAGGCCGCGTATCGGCCGAGCTGGATGCTGCCGCGCACGCTTGGGTTACGGATCTAGTGCAGTTGTATCAAGACAAAATCCGTTTTGCGTCGGAAATCGTTCCGCTGACGGAGCTGTTCTTCCGCGATGCGGTTGAAGATGAAGGCGACGCAGCTGCGGTATTGGCCGAAGAACAGGTGCCGGCTGTGCTGGGCGCGTTCCTGGCACAGGTTGAAGCGGCTGCCGCATTTGGCGCGGACGATATGAAGGCGATGATTAAAGCGGTGCAGCAGGAGACGGGGAACAAAGGCAAAGCCTTGTTCATGCCGATTCGAGCGGCTTTGACCGGCCAAACGCATGGCCCTGACCTGAACCAGACGATCGCGCTGCTCGGCAAGGATAAAGTAGCGAGCCGTTTGAAGCTTCGCCTTGGCCAATAAGCGCGTAAACGCGGACGTCCGCCCTTGTCACCTTGGCGGTGATTGAGTATACTGAATTTAAAGGCATAGCTGGAGCTAATCGAAGGATTGCTCCTATACGGTCCTATAAGTGAAAGGCTTTGAACAGGAGAAGTTCGCCATAGCGGAATTATCAGAGAGGACAACCGTCATGCGGGCCCGCGAATGCGGCATACCGGCATTGGGCTGCAAGTTGTCTAATTCCACAGCGTAACTGATGCACCTGGGAGCTTTGCTCCGATCCGAATGCAGCGCTGCGAGTCGGTCTTGCACAGCAAGACGACCGTTTGACTCATCGGGGTAGGCGGCAACGGGATACCCCCGTTACAGGGTACTTGAGATGAATGACGATTCGATACGCAGGCGGCGCGGCTGAGGCGATAAACGCTACATGCTGGAGCGAGCTAACGATCGGGAGCATTCATGCAGAGTGGAACCGCGACGAACACGCCTCTGCAGTCCTTGTGACTGCGGAGGTTTTTTTGTACGAGAAGCATTTTATGCATGGAGAAGGCAATGCTGCAAATATGGGGAACGAAAGCGCGGTGGCCTGTTGGATTTTGCATAAATGCACACAGGATGAATGATCGCAGGCTTACGGATAGTTAGAGGAGGAGCGGGAGGAGGAGACGGCATGTTTAGACATATTCGCTCAGACATACAGGCTGTGTTTGACAATGACCCGGCAGCCCGCAGCAAGCTGGAGGTTGTGTTCACGTATTCAGGTCTCCATGCGATTTGGGCTCACCGCATTGCACATGGCTTTTATAAGCGGGGATGGTTCGCTATTGCACGGGGCGTATCGCAATTCAGTCGATTTATGACGGGGATCGAAATCCATCCGGGCGCTCGCATTGGCGACCGATTATTTATTGATCATGGCATGGGCGTTGTCATAGGCGAAACCTGCGAGATTGGCGATGATGTTGTCATCTATCAAGGCGTTACGCTGGGCGGGACGGGGAAGGAAAAAGGAAAGCGTCACCCGACGATTGGCAATAATGTAGTTATCGCATCAGGGGCTAAAGTGCTGGGCTCCTTCTCTGTCGGAGCGAATTCCAACATTGGCGCCAATTCCGTCGTCTTGCGGGCGGTGCCTGACAACAGTACGGTAGTCGGCATACCTGGACGTATCGTCAAACGAAATGGCGAACGGGTAGGGGATCGACTTGACCATAACAAGCTGCCGGATCCCGTTATTGAGATGTTTCGGACGATGCAGAAGGAAATAGCCGATTTGCGGCATGAGGTACATGAATTGAGGGCGCAGGCGGGAAAGACCCGAGAGCCCGTACTCGAAGGAGAATCTGTCAAATGACCGTTTCCATTTATAACACAATGACAAGGGCGCAGGAGGCTTTCAAGCCACAGCAGCCAGGTCAGGTCAAAATGTATGTGTGCGGGCCGACCGTGTACGACTATATTCATATTGGCAATGCGCGTCCGGTTATCTTTTTCGACGTTGTGAGACGCTATTTAGAGGTAACTGGTTATGAAGTGAATTACATCGTCAACTTCACGGATGTTGATGATAAGTTGATCCGTAAAGCGGAACAGCTCGGCACGACCGTGCCAGAGGTGGCTGATACGTTTATCGCTGCTTTTAATGAGGATATCGAAGCGCTCGGTGTGCACAAGGCGACGCGTAATCCGCGAGTGACGGATCACATCCCGCTTATTGTTAGCTTTATTCAAGGCTTGGTAGACAAAGGCATTGCTTACGAGAGCGCTGGCGACGTCTACTTCCGCACGAACCAATTCGAGGCATACGGGAAGCTGTCGCATCAAAATACGGAGGAATTGCAGCTCGGCATTCGCATCGAAATCGACGAGCGCAAACAGCATGCGCAAGACTTTGTGCTGTGGAAGTCCGCTAAGCCGGGCGAGATCCACTGGTCCAGCCCATGGGGCAACGGCCGGCCGGGCTGGCATATCGAATGCTCCGCGATGGCGCGCGAATATCTCGGCGATACGCTGGATATCCACGGCGGCGGGCATGACCTTCAGTTCCCGCATCATGAGTGCGAGGTGGCGCAATCCGAGTCGTTGACGGGCAAGCCGCTCGCAAACTATTGGATGCATAACGGCTATGTTCACATTAACAATGAGAAAATGTCCAAATCGCTCGGTAACGGCATCACCGTTCGTGAGCTGCTGAAGCGGACGAAGCCGCAGGCGATTCGTTATTTTGTGCTCGCTACGCACTATCGCAGTCCGCTGAACTTCAGCGACGACACGATTGCGCAAGCCGAAAACAGCGTTGAGCGCATTGTGAATTGCGCAGGCAACCTGCTGCACCGCCTGTCCGTGCTGGGCGAGAAGCCGCTTGAACCGCAGCAGGCTGTCGCTGCTTCAGGCAATGACGCGCTGGATGCGCGCTTGGCTGCTATTGCCGGACAATTTGCCGCCAAAATGAACGATGATTTTAACACGCCGGACGCAATTACGGCATTGTTTGATCTCGTATCGGAAGCTAATGGAGCAATGCAGCGCCAAGACGCTTCCGCAGCCGAACTGCAAGCGCTGCTTGCGCTGCTGGAGCAATTTGACCGCACGCTCGGGCTGCTGCCGCGCGCGGATGAAGCGGGCGAGCTGCTGGATGAGCAGATCGAGAAGCTGATCGTGGAGCGTACGGAAGCGCGCCAAGCCAAAAATTGGGCGCGTGCCGATGAGATTCGCGATCTGCTCGCTGCAGACAATATCGTATTGGAAGATACGCCGCAAGGCATTAAGTGGCGTCGTAAATGATGGAGCATTTGAACGACGGAGACTCGTTGGATGCCCTTGACCTGTTGATTCATGAGCCCTCGAAGCCGGCTCGGCTCATGAATCCGGTCGTGCTTGCTTATGCTGGGGATGCGGTGTTTGAGCTGCTGGTGCGGCAATATTTGATCGCTAAGCCGAGCCATAAGATGCATGAATTGCATCGGGAAGCGACGAAGCGAGTGTCGGCTAAAGCACAGCGGATTTCGCTGGAAAAGCTGCTGCCGCTCTTGACTGAGGAAGAGGCGGAGGTCGTGCGCAGGGGGCGTAATGCCAAATCGGGCGCACCGCCCAAAAATGCCGACGTGGCTGATTATCGACAAGCTACCGCGCTTGAGGCGCTGTTTGGCTATTTATATTATGAAAGACGCGGTACCCGGCTTCGCGAGCTGTTGGCCGTTGTATTGGATGAACAGGGACCCATCCGGTCCGAGGAGGATAAGGCATGAAATCACGGAACAATCCCTATAGACAAGAACGCCAGCGCGAGAGAAGCTCGGGCGGATATCGAACAACCGAGCAGGTGCAAGCGGAACAGGCGACAGCGGATAATGACGGGGAAATCATTGCAGGCAAGCACCCTGTGCTCGAAGCGCTTCGCTCTGGCCGCGAGATTAATAAGGTGTGGATCGCGGAAGGCTCGCAGAAGCATCTGACGGCGCCGATTGTCGCAGAAGCGAAGCAGCATGGCATCATTGTGCAGTTCGCAGATAAACGCAAATTGGACAGCATGGCGGGAGAGGTTGCCCATCAAGGCGTAATCGCGCAAGCGGCGGCTTATCGGTATTACGAGGTTGAGGAAATTCTCGCTGCGGCCAAGGCAAAGGGAGAAACGCCTTTCCTGCTGCTGCTAGATGAGATTGAGGATCCGCACAACCTGGGCTCGATCTTGCGTACAGCTGAGTGCACGGGCGTGCATGGCGTCATTATTCCAAAGCGGCGTTCCGTCGGATTGACGGCTACGGTGTCCAAAATTTCTGCTGGAGCAGCAGAGTATGTGCCCGTTGCGCGCGTGACCAACTTGGCGCAAACGATTGAAACGCTCAAGGAGCAAGGCGTATGGATCGCCGGAGCAGACGTTGCGGCGGAGCAAGACGTGTACCGCACGAAGTTTGATATGCCGCTTGGTCTCGTGATTGGCAATGAGAGCAAGGGGATGGGGCGCCTCATCCGTGAAAAATGCGATTTTCTTATCAAGCTGCCTATGGCGGGTCAACTTAATTCGTTGAATGCATCCGTTGCGGCGGGTGTGCTCATGTATGAAGTGCTTCGCCAACGCAGGGGCATCTGACGATGAGCCGGAGGGGAGACGTCCTTCTGGTTGACGGCTACAATGTCATTGGAGCGTGGCCGGTTTTGCAGCGCCTTCGCGATCATGATCTTGAGGATGCGCGGGACGCATTGCTGGACATGCTTGCCGACTATCAAGGCTTTACGGGAATGCATGTATATGTCGTGTTTGACGCGCATCAGGTTCCAGGGCTTGGCGCGAAGTACAAGCAACATGAGATGGTTGTTGTTTATACCAAAGAAAAAGAAACAGCAGACGAATGCATTGAACGATTAGTGGTCGAACTGACGATGCGCGGACGAAATATATACGTTGCCACGTCTGATATGACGGAGCAGCATGTGGCGTTTGGCAAAGGGGCGCTTCGCTTGTCAGCCAGGGAGCTTCTCATTGACATCGGGCAGAAGCAGAAGCAAATCCAGGCGACGCTGAAAGAAGCGGAGATTCGCCCGGTTAAACGAAATACGGTAGACGGATCGCTGACGTTAGATGTCCGGGCGAGGCTTGAAAAGTGGCGTCGAGGCGATCTGTAAGAATTATGTAACAGCTATGTAACAATAGGTAACATATGGGAATCAATTGCCACCATTTGCTTACAAATCTACTATTTACTTAGTGGTTTCCGGCAGTCGTATCGGTTGACGGTTGGAAGTTACATAATGTATACTAATTCTATGCTTGATAGAGTGCGAGTCGAGCAGTGCACGCCTTGCAGGCCGGAGGGATAGTTCGTGAGCATCGACCTCAGAGAAACAAGTACGGACGGATATGACTGCAGAACGGACGAAGATGTCGTTGAAGCGGTCCGCGAAGGTGATAGCGAAGCTTTGGAGTATTTGATTAACAAGTATCGCAATTTCGTACGCGCGAAAGCCCGTTCTTATTTTCTTATCGGCGCCGACCGGGAAGATATTGTCCAGGAAGGCATGATTGGCCTTTACAAATCGATTCGTGATTTTAAAGGAGACAAGCTCTCATCTTTTAAAGCATTTGCTGAATTGTGCATTACGAGGCAGATTATTACTGCGATTAAGACAGCGACTCGGCAGAAGCATATCCCGCTTAACTCTTATGTTTCGTTGGATAAGCCGATCTATGATGAGGATTCCGATCGTACGTTGCTAGATGTCATTTGCGGCACTCGAGTATCGGACCCGGAAGAGCTTATCATTAATCAAGAAGAGTTCGTTGGATTAGAAGACAAGATGTCTGAAATATTGAGCGATCTGGAGCGCAAAGTGCTCATGCTCTACTTGGATGGCCGTTCATATCAGGAGATCGCAGTCGACTTGGATCGGCATGTGAAATCCATAGACAACGCTCTTCAACGAGTGAAGCGCAAGCTAGAACGTTATTTGGAAGTGCGCGATATTGGAGGATAAGGAATACGAATCATAAGGACTCGTGCTGCGAGTCTTTTTTATTTGCCGACAGCTTGTCAATGCGTAGGATCCTCGCGCTAGAATGAACTGTATATGAAGTGTCAGCATATTCATATATAGATAAGTGTCTATTTTGCCGAAAATTGGCCATACTGCACGTGAGACACCCGATGTCGCTTGTTATGCAGTAAAACGAGGAATGGCGCGGTTTTGCCGCTCGATTGCCAAATTATTTGTTGAATATATCGGCATTGACACGAAAATTGCAATGTGATAATCTGTTTGGGTAGGTCTAAAAATGCAATTTTCAACCTATTGGCTCTATTGGCTCAGGAATCAATTATGATTCAACATAAACGAGCAACACTAAGTACAGCTCAGGAGGTGTACTTCAATGCGGGTAATCATTACGTTGGCTTGTACGAGCTGCAAACAAAGAAACTACACAAACAGCAAGAACAAGCGCAATCACCCCGACCGCATCGAGATGAAGAAGTTTTGCAAGTTCTGTAACGAGCATACTCCTCATCGCGAGACGAGATAGTCTATTGGAGGTGTGAACGTGGCTTTTTTGGCTAAGCTGAAGCAAGGCTTCGGAACGACGTTCAGTTTCTTCGCAGACAGTTGGGCAGAACTGAAGAAAGTTAGATGGCCGAGCCGTAAAGAGTTGACAAGCTATACGATTGTAGTGCTTGTTACTATTATTCTCGTAACCATTTACTTCTGGGTTCTTGACATCGGGATCTCTGAATTGGTTGAACTGGTTGTTTAAGAAGGGTCCGAAGGTGGATGGCTATGGAAAAACGATGGTATGTGGTGCATACCTATTCCGGGTATGAGAACAAAGTGAAGGCGAACCTAGAGCGTCGCGTTGAATCGATGGGCATGGAGGATAAAATCTTCCGCGTGCTCGTGCCTATGGAAGAAGAAGTGGTAAACAAGGACGGTAAGAAAAAGACCGTTATGCGTAAAGTTTACCCCGGATATGTTCTCGTAGAGATGGTTCAAACGGATGATTCTTGGTATGTCGTTCGCAACACGCCCGGCGTGACGGGCTTCGTCGGTTCGACGGGATCCGGTTCAAAGCCGACTCCGCTATTGCCTGAAGAAGTGGATCAGATTCTGAAACACATGGGCATTGAGGAACCGAAGCCGAAGATCGAGTTCGAACTGAAAGAAACCGTCAATGTCAAAGTAGGTCCTTTTGCTGGGTTTGTCGGCACGATCGAAGAGATCTTGCTTGATAAAGCGAAGCTTAAGGTGCACGTCAACATGTTTGGCAGGGAAACCCCGCTTGAACTGGATTACACTCAAGTGGAGAAGATATAATATCCGGTTTCCGGATTCGTCGGCGCCTCCGGCGAGGCGGAGTGTAACTTCGCGCATATGGGCATTATTGGTTTAAGGAGGTGTTAGCATGGCAAAGAAAGTCATCAAGATGGTGAAACTGCAAGTACCAGCAGGTAAAGCGAACCCGGCACCGCCGATCGGTCCTGCACTCGGTCAAGCAGGCGTTAACATCATGGCGTTCTGTAAAGAGTTCAACGCTCGTACAGCTGACCAAGCGGGCTTGATTATCCCGGTCGTTATCAGCGTATTCGAAGATCGTTCGTTCACGTTCGAGACGAAAACGCCACCAGCTGCAGTATTGCTTCGCGTAGCGGCAGGAATCCCTAAAGGATCCGGCGAGCCTAACAAGAAGAAAGTTGCAACGGTGAAACGTGCCAAAGTTCGCGAAATCGCTGAGCAAAAGATGGAAGACCTGAATGCAGCATCCGTGGAAGCGGCAATGCGCATGGTTGAAGGTACGGCGCGCAGCATGGGCGTTGTTATCGAAGACTAATCCAACTCGATAATCGAGTTGCGTTCGCTCGGGAAACCGGCGTACGGCGCGGATGGCAATTGTCATCAGCGTGAAAGTGGGAGGATCATCCGCAAGGAGGATATTCCGCTACTACCACACAAGGAGGTAATTCTCATGGCTAAACACGGTAAGAAATATATCGAAGCTGCCAAGCTGATCGACAGCGAAGCAACTTACGAAACAGCAGAAGCAATCGAGCTCGTGAAGAAAGCCGCTTCGGCTAAATTCGACGAAACGGTTGAGGTTGCGGTACGTCTGGGTGTTGACCCGCGTAAACAAGATCAAGCGGTTCGCGGTGTAGTTGTCCTGCCACACGGCACGGGTAAAACGAAACGCGTACTCGTATTCGCTAAAGGCGAAAAAGCAAAGGAAGCGGAAGCTGCCGGCGCTGATTATGTTGGTGATTCCGACGTAATCAACAAAATCCAACAAGGTTGGTTCGACTTCGATGTCTGCGTAGCTACGCCTGACATGATGGCTGAAGTCGGTAAACTCGGTCGTATTCTCGGTGGTAAAGGCCTCATGCCTAACCCTAAAGCCGGCACGGTAACGTTTGACGTTTCCAAAGCTGTGCAAGAGATTAAGGCTGGTAAAATCGAGTACCGTCTCGATCGCGCAGGACAAATTCTTGCTCCGATCGGCAAAGTATCCTTCGACGCTGAGAAACTCGCTGAGAACCTCAAATCGTTGATGGATGCGCTGAACCGTGCTAAACCAGCATCGGCAAAAGGCGTGTACCTGAAAAACATCGCGATTTCCTCGACGATGGGCCCTGGCGCTCGCGTTAACGTGGCTTCGTACCGCTAAGAGGTAACGCATCAATTTCGAATACGCATACCGTAGACAGTAGGTGCCTTTAGGGCTTAATTTCCTACCGAGGTGTTATGATACAGTGTTTGCAACTTTCATTCGTATGGATGATTAAGCTGACAGACCATCATGGCCTTCGCATTGTCTGCGAAGGCCTTTCTCATGCATCACGGGACGGGAAACGTAATTGAACGGAATGTGCAATAATGTACGGGAGGTGTACAAAGTGGCAAACGCAAAAATTATTCAAGAGAAACAACTCGCAGTCGATGAAATCGCAGCGAAGCTCCGTGCGAGCTCCTCTACGGTTGTAGCTGACTACCGCGGATTGAACGTTGCACAAGTAACGGAACTCCGTAAACAACTGCGTGAAGCTGGCATCGAGTTCCAAGTCCTCAAAAACTCGCTCGTTCGCCGCGCTACTGCTTCCGCAGAATTGACAGAACTGGACGCTGTTCTTACAGGTCCTACTGCAATCGCTTTTGGTGGCGACGATATCGTTGCTCCAGCGAAAATTCTTAGCAGCTTCGCTAAGAAAAACGACGCGCTGCAAGTTAAAGGTGGCGTAGTTGAAGGTCGCGTTGTTGGCGTTGACCAAATCAAAGCGTTGGCGGATCTTCCGTCCCGCGAAGGTTTGCTGTCCATGCTCCTCAGCGTGCTCCAAGCACCAGTTCGCAACTTCGCACTCGCTGTCAAAGCGGTGTCGGAGAAGCAAGAGGCAGAAGCTTAATAACCCGCCGCGCAGGCTGAAGCCACCGGCTTAGATTTACAATAAAAAACTCAATTTTATGGAGGTTCAACCATGTCTAAAGAGCAAATCTTGGAAGCCATTAAAGTAATGACGGTTCTCGAACTGAACGATCTGGTAAAAGCAATCGAAGAAGAGTTCGGCGTAACAGCTGCAGCTCCAGTTGCAGTAGTAGCTGGCGGCGGCGCTGCTGAAGCTGCTGAGCAAACTGAATTCGACGTTATCCTCAACAACGCTGGCGCGTCGAAAATCAACGTTATCAAAGTCGTTCGCGAAATCACGGGTCTCGGCCTGAAAGAAGCGAAAGAAGTTGTTGACAACGCTCCAAAAGCACTGAAAGAGAAAGTTTCGAAAGAAGAAGCTGAATCGATCAAAGCTAAACTCGAAGAAGCAGGCGCTTCCGTAGAAGTAAAATAATCTCATTACGAGATGCCGAACCCCTTGGAGCCTAACGGTTCCAAGGGGTTCGTTCCTATTTTGCAGCTGTAAAGTCAGTAAGGAGTGAGCCTATTGTCCAATCACTATTACTCGAAGACGCCTGATGTGCAGCATGATCGGAAAACGCTTGAATTTGAATTGCGAGGTGTGCGATTACGATTTACAACGGATGCAGGGGTATTTTCGAAATCCGGAATCGACTTTGGAAGCCGCGTTCTTATTGATGCGTTAGACATACCTGTTGATGCAGAGGTATTAGATGTGGGTTGCGGCTATGGTCCAATTGGATTATCGGCAGCAAAGCTAGCAACGAAGGGCCACGTTACAATGATCGACATTAACGAGCGAGCGATCGCCCTTGCGCAAGAGAATGCGAAGCTAAACGGAATCGATAACATAACCGTTAAGCAAAGCGATGTCTATCAGTCAGTGCGCGAGAATCGGTATGATGCGATTCTTACGAATCCACCTATACGTGCGGGTAAATCGGTTGTGCATCAAATATTTGAAGAGGGCTATGATCTGCTGAAGCCTGGCGGCTCGATGTGGGTGGTTATTCAGAAGAAGCAAGGGGCGCCGTCTGCAGAAGCAAAGCTGCTAGAGCGGTTTGGCAACGTCGAAGAGGTAACCAAAGAAAAAGGCTATCGCATATTCAGGGCAATCCGAGAAAATGCAGTAATAAAGTAACTAATTATTGACTTGACATTTCAGATATGATATTATTATAAAATGTCAGTATTAGACTGGGCTAATTCTCTTTAGCTCACTAAAATGTCAAGAACAAAATTCGAGCGCGTCATGCATAGAATTACGACATTTGACGTATAATGTTTACGTTTTGGGCAAAATTACTTGATATAGGACTTTTGCTTGTCGCGACTCGTCGTTCGCGGGTTGGTTGCTCTTGTATCGACATGAATGTTCGAGTGGAGCCTTTTCTTTACGAGATAAGAAAGCGATCCAATTGTAGACCGCCTCCTTATCTCGCAAGGAAAAGCACCGCCCGTACCTCTTTCGGGAGGTTCGTTTGGAGTTGTTATCACAAAGATTCAAAGCCGCCGGGCGAAGCCGGGTCCGCTAAGATGGACCACGGCTTCGCTTGGTGGGCTGAAAACTTCCTCTATTACGCAGATCGCACACCATCAGTTGTGTATCCGCCGCGGAAGTTTTTATTGTTTTACGATACGTAAGCTGTGAAGCAGACATGAGGGGTGAGGTTAAGTTGGCAGGACAACTTGTTCAGTATGGTCGACGCACGCGGAGAAGTTATGCGCGCATTAATGAAGTGCTCGAAGTTCCGAACCTGATTGAAATCCAACAAAAGTCGTACGAGAAGTTCTTGGATGCTGACTTGCTAGAGTTGTTCCAGGACATTTCGCCGATTCAGGACTTTACAGGAAATCTGTCACTCGAGTTTATCGACTACAGTCTCGGCGAGCCGAAGTACTCGGTCGATGAATCTAAAGAGCGCGACGTTACGTTTGCTGCTCCGCTGCGCGTGAAAGTGCGTCTCCTTAATAAGGAAACGGGCGAAGTTAAGGAACAAGAAGTGTTCATGGGCGATTTCCCGCTTATGACCGAGACGGGCACGTTCATCATCAATGGTGCAGAACGGGTTATCGTCAGCCAGTTGGTCCGCTCCCCGAGCGTCTATTTCAGCACGAAGGTAGACAAAAACGGAAAACGTACCTATACGGCTACGGTTATTCCGAACCGCGGCGCGTGGCTGGAGCTTGAGACGGATGCGAAGGACATTATTTATGTCCGGATCGATCGTACGCGTAAAATACCGGTAACGGTATTGCTCAGAGCACTTGGATTCAGCACGGATGCAGAAATCTTGGACTTGCTTGGACAAGATGAATATATCCGCAATACGCTGGACAAGGACAACACGGATTCGACGGAAAAAGCACTCATCGAAATTTATGAGCGCCTTCGTCCGGGCGAGCCGCCGACTTTGGATAACGCTAAGAGCTTGCTGGTTGCACGCTTCTTCGATCCAAAACGGTATGACTTGGCTAACGTTGGTCGTTACAAGATCAACAAAAAGCTGCATATCAAAAATCGTTTATTCAACCAACGACTGGCGGAAACGCTTGTTGATCCTGCAACTGGCGAAATTATCGCTGAGGCAGGTCAAATCATCGACCGTCGTCTTTTGGATGAAATATTGCCGCGTTTGGAGAGTAATGTTGGCTTTAAGACTTACCATGTAGCCAACGGCGTGCTTAATGCGGATAGTATTCCGCTTCAAGCGATTAACGTATTCTCCCCTTACGAGGACGGGAAAGTAATCAAGATTGTATCGAACGGTATTATCGACAAAACCGTCAAGCATATTACGCCGGCCGATATTATTTCGTCGATCAACTATTTCATTAACCTTCTGCACGGCATCGGCAACACAGATGATATCGACCATCTGGGTAACCGTCGTTTGCGTTCCGTAGGCGAACTGCTGCAGAACCAATTCCGTATCGGCTTATCTCGGATGGAGCGCGTCGTTCGCGAGCGTATGTCCATTCAAGATGCTAATGCGATTACGCCGCAGGCGCTTATCAACATTCGTCCGGTTATCGCATCGATTAAGGAATTCTTTGGATCGTCCCAGCTATCGCAGTTCATGGACCAAACGAACCCGCTGGCAGAATTGACGCACAAACGTCGTCTGTCTGCACTCGGACCGGGCGGTCTGACGCGCGAACGCGCAGGCTTCGAGGTTCGTGACGTACATCCATCCCACTACGGACGGATGTGCCCGATCGAGACACCAGAGGGACCGAACATCGGCTTGATCAACTCCTTGTCTACATTTGCCCGCATTAACGAATATGGCTTCATTGAAGCACCTTATCGTTGGGTAGATCCGAAAACGGGTGTAGTAACGGAACAGATCGACTACATGACAGCTGATGAAGAGGACAACTATGTAGTTGCACAGGCGAATGCTAAGTTGACTGAAGAAGGCAACTTTGCAGAAGATGTTGTACTCGTACGTTATAACAAACAAAGAGACAACATCCTGACGATGCCAAGCGAACGTGTTGACTACATGGACGTATCGCCTAAGCAGGTTGTATCCGTTGCAACGGCGCTCATTCCGTTCCTCGAGAACGATGACTCTAACCGTGCGCTTATGGGATCCAACATGCAACGTCAGGCGGTTCCGCTGCTTATTCCGAAAGCGCCGCTTGTTGGTACAGGGATGGAGCATAAATCGGCTAAAGATTCCGGCGTATGTATCGTATCCAAGTATGATGGCGTCATTGAACGGGTTTCGGCGAATGAAATCTGGCTGCGTCGCATTGAAATGCTTGACGGCAAGCAAGTGACTGGCGATTTAGTGAAGCACAAACTGCATAAGTTTATGCGTTCTAACCAAGGTACTTGCATTAACCAGCGTCCGCTTGTTAACAAGGGCGACATTATCCGCAAAGGCGACATCATGGCGGATGGTCCTTCGACTGAACAAGGCGAATTGGCGCTTGGACGCAACGTCGTCGTTGCTTTCATGACGTGGGAAGGCTACAACTACGAGGATGCTATCCTCTTGAGCGAAAAGCTTGTGAAGGAAGACGTGTATACGTCGATTCACATTGAAGAATATGAGTCCGAAGCTCGCGACACGAAGCTTGGACCTGAAGAAATTACGCGCGATATTCCGAATGTCGGCGAAGAAGCGTTGAAAAACCTCGACGAGCGCGGCATTATCCGCGTTGGTGCCGAGATCAGTGCTGGCGATATCCTCGTAGGTAAAGTAACGCCTAAAGGTGTTACGGAGCTGACGGCGGAAGAACGTTTGCTGCATGCGATCTTCGGAGAAAAAGCGCGTGAGGTTCGCGATACGAGCCTTCGCGTACCGCATGGTACGGACGGTATCGTCGTTGACGTTAAAGTGTTTACGCGCGAGAACGGCGACGAGCTGCCACCAGGCGTTAACCAATTGGTTCGTGCTTATATCGCTCAGAAACGGAAAATTTCCGAAGGCGATAAGATGGCAGGACGCCACGGTAACAAAGGTGTCATCGCCCGTATTATGCCAGAAGAAGATATGCCATTCCTGCCGGACGGCACGCCTGTTGAAGTCGTGTTGAACCCGCTGGGCGTACCTTCGCGGATGAACATCGGTCAGGTTCTCGAGGTTCACCTTGGCATGGCTTGTAAGCGTCTTGGTATTCATGCAGCTACGCCAGTATTCGATGGCGCGCGTGAATATGACGTGTTTAATGCAATGGAAGAAGCAGGCATGCAGCGCAATGGTAAGACGGTACTGTATGACGGCCGCACGGGCGAAGAGTTCGAACGTGAAGTTACGGTCGGCGTTATGTACATGATCAAACTGGCGCACATGGTTGACGATAAAATCCATGCACGCTCTACAGGTCCTTACTCGCTCGTTACGCAGCAGCCGCTGGGTGGTAAAGCTCAGTTTGGCGGACAGCGTTTCGGTGAGATGGAAGTTTGGGCGCTTGAAGCATATGGCGCAGCGTATACGCTGCAAGAGATATTGACGGTTAAATCCGATGACGTTGTCGGTCGCGTGAAGACGTATGAGTCGATCGTGAAGGGTGAGAACGTACCGGAACCTGGTGTTCCTGAGTCGTTCAAAGTATTGATCAAAGAGCTCCAGAGCCTAGGCATGGACGTTAAAATATTGTCTGAAGACGAAGAAGAAATCGAACTTCGTGAAGCGGATGATGATGAAGACGGCACGGGCGATAAGCTGAACTTGAATTTAGAAGGCTCAGAAGCTAACGCCGAATAAGCGATACTTGACGAAGGAGGGTTGCTCCTTGTTGGACGTGAACAACTTCGAATATATGAAGATCGGGTTGGCATCTCCCGATAAAATTCGATCGTGGTCCCGCGGAGAAGTCAAAAAACCGGAGACCATCAACTATAGGACATTGAAACCGGAGAAGGAAGGTCTCTTCTGCGAGAAGATTTTTGGGCCTACGAAGGACTGGGAATGTCATTGCGGTAAGTATAAGCGTGTGCGTTACAAAGGCGTTGTTTGCGATCGTTGCGGCGTAGAAGTAACGCGCTCGAAAGTACGCCGTGAGCGGATGGGCCATATTGAGCTCGCTGCTCCGGTTTCACACATTTGGTATTTCAAAGGTATTCCTAGCCGTATGGGCTTGGCGCTCGATATGTCGCCACGCTCGTTGGAAGAGATTATCTACTTTGCATCCTATGTCGTAACGGATCCAGGCGAAACGCCGCTCGAGAAGAAACAGCTTCTTTCCGAGAAGGAATATCGCAGCTATCGCGAGAAGTACGGCTACGGCTTCCAAGCTGGCATGGGTGCTGAGGCGGTTAAGAAGCTCCTTCAAGACATCGATCTTGAGAAAGAGCTCGATACGCTGAAGGAAGACCTGCGCACTGCGCAAGGCCAACGTCGTAACCGTGCGATTAAGCGCCTTGAAGTAATCGAGGCATTCAAGAGCTCGGGCAACCGTCCGGATTGGATGATTCTCGACGTGCTTCCGGTCATTCCTCCGGAGCTTCGCCCAATGGTACAGCTCGATGGCGGCCGTTTTGCAACGTCCGACTTGAATGATCTGTATCGCCGGGTAATTAACCGGAACAATCGTCTGAAGCGTCTTCTTGATCTTGGCGCGCCAGACATTATCGTTCAAAACGAAAAACGGATGCTTCAAGAGGCAGTCGATGCTCTGATTGACAATGGTCGTCGTGGCCGCCCTGTTACGGGCCCAGGCAACCGTCCATTGAAATCGCTCAGCCACATGCTCAAAGGTAAGCAAGGACGTTTCCGTCAAAACTTGCTCGGTAAGCGTGTTGACTACTCCGGTCGTTCCGTTATCGTCGTTGGACCGTACCTGAAAATGTATCAATGCGGACTTCCAAAAGAAATGGCGCTGGAGTTGTTCAAGCCTTTCGTAATGAAAGAGCTTGTAAACAAAGGGCTTGCTCATAATATTAAAAGTGCGAAGCGCAAGGTTGAGCGCGTAAGCGCAGAGGTATGGGACGTTCTCGAAGAAGTCATTAAAGAACATCCGGTTCTTCTTAACCGTGCTCCGACGCTTCACCGTCTAGGTATTCAAGCGTTCGAACCGATTCTGGTCGAAGGACGCGCAATTCGTTTGCATCCGCTCGTTTGTACGGCATACAACGCCGACTTCGACGGTGACCAAATGGCTGTTCACGTACCGTTGTCTGCTGAAGCACAAGCAGAAGCACGCTTGCTCATGCTTGCTTCCGGCAACATCTTGAACCCGAAAGACGGTAAACCAGTCGTTACGCCATCCCAGGATATGGTTCTGGGCAGCTACTACCTGACGGTAGACAATAAGGATGCTAAAGGCAGCGGTATTGTCTTCGCGTCTGTTAATGAAGCTGTCTCTGCTTATCAGCGTGGCGCTGCGGCCCTGCATGCTCGCGTATTTATTCCTGCGCGTGTTCTTGGCAAGGTATCGTTTACGGAGAAACAACAGACCGGCTTGCTTAGCACGACGGTCGGCAAAATCATTTTCAATGAAATATTCCCAGCTACATTCCCGTACATTAACGAAGCTTCCAAAGCTAACCTTCTGCACGGAACGCCGGAGAAATATTTCATCTATGAAAAAGGTTCCGACCTGCATGAAATTAAAGAGACGCTTCCAATTGCTCCTGCAGTTGGCAAAGAATATCTCGGCAATATCATTGCAGAATGCTTCCGCATTTACGAGACGACGAAAACGTCCGTTATTCTTGACCAGATCAAGAAGCTCGGCTTTACGTACTCGACTCGCGCAGGCATCACGGTAGCAGTAGCAGACGTAACGGTACCTGTCGAGAAGGATCAGATTATGAAAGAGTCCGACGAGAAGGTTAAGACCGTTACGAACCAATATCGTCGTGGTCTGATCACGAACGAAGAGCGTTATGACCGTGTTATCGAGATCTGGGGTAAAGCGAAAGACCAAGTGACGGATGCACTCATGAAATCGATGGATCGCTTCAACTCCATCATGCTCATGGTCGACTCCAAAGCACGGGGTAACAAATCGCAGATTACTCAGCTCGGCGGTATGCGTGGTCTGATGGCAACACCATCGGGTCGTATCTTCGAGATTCCAATTAAATCGAACTTCCGTGACGGACTATCCGTCCTCGAGTACTTCATCTCAACGCACGGTGCGCGTAAAGGTTTGGCCGATACCGCTCTGCGTACAGCTGACTCGGGTTACCTGACTCGTCGTCTCGTTGACGTCGCACAAGACGTTATCGTACGCGAAGATGATTGCGGTACGGATAAAGGCTTCACTGTAGCGCAAATTCGTGACGGCAAAGAAGTTATCGAGGATCTGTATGATCGGATCGAAGGGCGTTATTGCTTCGAGACGGTTCGTCATCCAGAAACAAGAGAAATCATTGCACGTCGCAACGAGCTGATTGACTCGAATAAAGCCGAAGAGATTGTTGCAGCTGGCGTTCAGAAGCTGCAAATCCGTTCCGTGCTCAGCTGCCGTGCTCGTCATGGCGTCTGCAAAATGTGCTATGGCCGCAACTTGGCTACAGGCAAATTCGTAGAAATCGGCGAAGCAGTCGGCATTATCGCAGCTCAATCGATCGGTGAGCCAGGAACACAGCTTACAATGCGTACATTCCATACCGGCGGCGTTGCCGGCGACGATATTACGCAAGGTTTGCCGCGTATCCAGGAGCTCTTCGAGGCTCGTAACCCGAAAGGTCAAGCGACGATCAGTGAAATCGACGGTATCGTCAAAGAAGTTCGCGATGGCAAAGACCGTCGTGAAATTGAAGTACAAGGTGAAGCAGAGACCAAAACGTATCTCGTACCGTACGGCTCCCGTCTGCGCGTAAGCGAAGGCGCGAAGCTGGATGCGGGTGACGAACTGACGGATGGCTCGATTGACCCGAAAGAAATGCTGCGCATTAAAGGTATTCGTGGCGTTCAGAACTACATCTTGCAAGAAGTTCAACGCGTATACCGGAACCAGGGCGTAGAAATCAATGATAAGCACGTTGAGGTAATGATCAAGCAGATGCTTCGCAAAATCCGCATCGTTGATGCGGGCGACACGACACTTCTGCCAGGTTCATTCGTCGACATTCATGAATATGAAGCGGCTAATCGTACCGCAATTCTTGCAGGGCTTGAGCCTGCAGTTGCGAAGCCGGTACTGCTCGGTATTACGAAAGCATCCCTCGAGACGGATTCGTTCCTCTCGGCTGCATCGTTCCAAGAAACAACACGTGTTCTTACTGACGCAGCAATCAAGGGTAAAGTTGACCAATTGCTCGGCCTGAAAGAGAATGTCATCATCGGCAAGCTCATTCCGGCAGGTACGGGTATGACCCGCTATCGGAGCATCCGCTTTGCGGGATTGGAAGACGAGATTATCGAAGGCGAAGGTTCAACAGAAAGCGAATCCGTCGCTATCGAGTCCTAAGAACCGGAAGCCGTGGTCATGTCGAGCGCATTTCGCGCTCGGCATGATTGACGGGTTCCATTTCTTTTGAAAGAGCCATGATTTACATGAAATTAATAATTAATAATTAAAGTGTTTCACCTTGACATGAATAGGCGTCAGATGCTAATATGTCGTAGTGTGCCTGTTCGTGTGATCCCTGTCCTGTTGGACGAAGAGGGGTGAATGCATGCAGTACAAGATCGGCACGAAGCAAACGACGAAGATGGTAGAGCTTCGCAAAGCCGTACTCGTCTATGTTGCCCAAGATGCAGATTCGCGTATGACGGATCGTATTGTCCAATTATGCGAGGATTATGAGGTCGAGGTTGCTTGGGTCAAGAACATGCAGCTCTTAGGGGAAACCTGCGGAATTGATGTTGGAGCCGCCATGGCAGCTGTCGTATCAGATATTTCGGAAGACGAATAGAGAATCGTTGTTTTTGTCGGCAGTTTATTGAGATGGACGGGCTGACAGAAATTTTTCTTTGCTTCTTTATGAATCACCTGGATCTGTGGGCTTAATTATTTCGGGTAAGATCATATGCTTTACAATTAAAGGAAGGGGGTGGCAACATGCCAACAATTAACCAGCTGGTCCGTAAAGGCCGTCAAGCGAAAGTCGTAAAATCGAAATCGCCTGCTCTGCAAAAAGGTTTCAACGCCCTGAAACGTGAAGCAACGAACATTAGCGCTCCACAAAAGCGCGGTGTCTGCACTCGTGTAGGTACGATGACTCCGAAAAAACCGAACTCCGCACTCCGGAAATATGCCCGTGTACGTCTGACGAATAAAGTCGAGGTAACGGCTTACATCCCAGGTATCGGTCACAACCTGCAAGAGCACAGCGTTGTTTTGATTCGCGGTGGTCGTGTAAAAGACCTTCCGGGTGTACGTTATCACATCGTTCGCGGTGCGCTTGATACTGCAGGTGTTAACAACCGGAAACAAGCTCGTTCCAAATACGGTACGAAGCGTGCAAAAGTTAAAAAATAATCGAATTAGCAATATTGCATAATTCGACTACATCGAGACACTATTAAAGAAAGGGGGACATCCTCATGCCACGTAAAGGTCCTGTAACGAAACGTGATGTACTGCCGGATCCGGTTTACAATAGCAAACTGGTAACGCGTCTCATTAACCGTATTATGATCGACGGCAAGCGCGGTGTTGCTCAAACATTGCTGTATGATGCATTCAAACTTATCCAAGAACGTTCGGGTAAAGAACCTATGGAAGTGTTTGAAGCTGCAATCAAAAACATTATGCCAGTCCTTGAAGTTAAAGCTCGCCGCGTAGGCGGTTCCAACTATCAAGTACCGATCGAAGTGAAACCGGAGCGTCGTACGTCGCTTGGTCTCCGTTGGCTCGTGAACTACTCACGTAACCGCGGTGAAAAAACGATGGTAGAACGTCTGGCTGCTGAAATTCTGGATGCATCGAACAACACTGGTGCAGCAGTTAAGAAGCGCGAAGACACGCACAAAATGGCTGAAGCGAACAAAGCGTTCGCACACTACCGCTGGTAGGATTCACATTCGTATAATCGGAAGGAGACATAATCATGGCAAGAGAGTTCTCCTTGAAAAATACGCGTAACATCGGGATTATGGCGCATATTGATGCGGGTAAAACGACTACCACTGAACGGATCCTGTTCTACACAGGCCGTACCCACAAAATCGGTGAGGTGCACGAAGGTGCAGCTACGATGGACTGGATGGAGCAAGAGCAGGAGCGCGGCATCACGATCACGTCCGCTGCTACGACAGCTCAATGGGATGGTCACCGCATCAATATTATCGACACCCCAGGGCACGTTGACTTCACAGTAGAAGTTGAACGTTCCCTGCGCGTATTGGACGGGGCTGTAGGTGTTTTCAGTGCGAAAGAGGGCGTTGAGCCTCAGTCCGAAACCGTTTGGCGTCAGGCTGACCGCTATGGCGTTCCACGGATTGCTTACGTTAACAAAATGGACATCATCGGTGCAGACTTCCTGAATGTTGTAAAAGACATGCGTGAGCGTCTGCAAGCGAATGCCGTTGCGATTCAACTTCCAATCGGCGCTGAGAACGAATTCCTCGGCATGATTGATATCGTTGAGCGTAAAGCTTACAAATACAAAGATGACCTCGGCAAAGAGCCAGAAGTTATCGAAATCCCTGCGGAACTGGCTGAACAAGTCGAAGAGCTCCGTATGGAACTGGTCGAGAAAGTTGTAGAACTTGACGAAGAACTGACGATGAAGTACCTCGAAGGTGAAGAAATCACAATTGAGGAACTGAAAGCTACGCTCCGTAAGGGCGTTTGCGAAGTTAAGATCTTCCCTGTTATCTGCGGTTCCTCGTACCGTAACAAAGGCGTTCAGCTCATGCTCGACGCGGTTGTTGACTACCTGCCTGCTCCAATCGACGTTCCTGACATCAAGGGTACCCTTGAAGACGGCACGGAGACGACGCGCAAGTCGGCTGACGATCAACCGTTCTCGGCGCTGGCGTTCAAAATCATGACTGACCCTTATGTCGGTAAACTGACGTTCTTCCGCGTATACTCCGGTGTATTAAGCTCCGGTTCGTACGTTGTGAATGCAACGAAAGGCAAACGTGAGCGCGTTGGCCGTATCCTTCAGATGCATGCGAACAGCCGTCAAGAGATCACTGAAGTTTACTCCGGTGACATCGCGGCTGCAGTAGGTCTGAAAGACACGACGACTGGCGACACGCTGTGCGACGAGAAAAACCCGGTAATTCTTGAGTCGATGAACTTCCCGGATCCAGTTATCCAGCTCGCGGTTGAGCCTAAGACTAAGGCTGACCAAGACAAAATGGGTATCGCTCTTCAGAAGCTTGCTGAAGAAGATCCGACGTTCCGCGCTCACACGGACGAAGAGACAGGACAAACGATCATCGCAGGTATGGGCGAGCTCCACTTGGAGATCCTCGTAGACCGTATGCTTCGTGAGTTCAAAGTCGAAACGAACGTAGGCGCACCTCAGGTAGCTTACCGTGAGACTTTCAAAGCTGCTGCTAAGGTAGAAGGTAAGTTCGTTCGCCAATCCGGCGGCCGTGGCCAATTTGGTCATTGCTGGGTTGAGTTCGAACCACAAGAGCCAGGCGCAGGCTTCACGTTCGAGAATAAAGTCGTTGGTGGCGCTATTCCGCGTGAATTTATCGGACCAATCCAAGCTGGTATCGAAGAGTCGATGAAAAACGGCGTTATCGCTGGTTTCCCACTCGTTGATATTAAAGCAACAGTTGTCGATGGTTCGTACCATGACGTCGACTCCTCGGAGATGGCGTTCAAAATTGCTGGATCGATGGCACTTAAAGCGGCTAAAGAAAAATGTAGCCCAGTGCTTCTCGAGCCAATCATGAAAGTCGAAGTTTCCGTACCGGAAGAATACATGGGTGACGTAATGGGTATGCTCAGCTCCCGTCGCGGCCGCATCGAAGGTTCCGATACGAAACACGGCTCCCTGATCGTTCGTGCGAAGGTACCTCTTGCTGAAATGTTCGGTTACTCGACGGTTCTCCGTTCGGGTACGCAAGGACGCGGGGTATTCTCGATGGAACTGTCCCACTACGAGGAAGTTCCACGTTCGATCTCCGAAGCAATTATCGCGAAAAACAAAGGCGCTTAAGCCTGACGTTCCGAGGGTAATGGCTTTAAGATAAGATTTACTCGGTAATCACGCGGCTTGCGCGTCTAATCGTAAGCCGCCGATACCATCACATACACAACTAATAAATTTAATTTATTTAAGGAGGCAGAAGTTCAATGGCTAAGGCTAAATTTGAACGTAATAAACCGCACGTTAACATCGGTACGATTGGTCACGTCGACCACGGTAAAACAACGCTGACGGCTGCTATCACGACGGTACTGTCCAAAAAATACGGCGGTGCAGCAGTAGCATTCGACCAAATCGACAAAGCTCCAGAAGAGCGCGAGCGTGGTATCACGATCTCGACAGCTCACGTTGAGTACGAGACGCCTAACCGTCACTACGCTCACGTTGACTGCCCAGGTCACGCCGACTACGTTAAAAACATGATCACGGGTGCAGCACAAATGGACGGCGCTATCCTCGTCGTATCCGCAGCTGACGGCCCAATGCCACAAACGCGCGAGCACATCCTGCTCTCCCGCCAAGTAGGCGTTCCTTACATCGTCGTATTCCTGAACAAATGCGACATGGTTGAAGACGAAGAGCTCCTCGAGCTCGTAGAGATGGAAGTTCGCGACCTCCTCAACGAGTATGAGTTCCCAGGCGACGACACGCCAATCGTGCGTGGCGCAGCTCGTGAAGCTCTGCAAAACCCAGACGGCGAGTGGGCTAACAAAATCGTCGAACTGTTCGAGCACGTTGACACTTACATCCCTACGCCAGAGCGCGACACGGACAAACCTTTCCTGATGCCAGTCGAGGACGTGTTCACGATCACTGGTCGTGGTACGGTTGCTACGGGTCGTGTAGAGCGTGGCGTTATCAAAGTTGGCGACGAGATCGAAATCATCGGTCTGCATGAAGAAACTCGCAAATCCGTTGTTACGGGCGTAGAAATGTTCCGTAAACTGCTTGACTCCGCTCAAGCAGGCGACAACGTAGGCGCACTGCTTCGCGGTGTTGACCGTAAAGACATCGAGCGTGGTCAAGTCTTGGCTAAGCCAGGTTCCGTTAAACCACACACGAACTTCACGGCTCAAATCTACGTCCTGACTAAAGAAGAGGGTGGCCGTCACAAGCCTTTCTTCACAGGCTACCGTCCACAGTTCTACTTCCGTACAACTGACGTTACGGGCATCATCAACCTGCCAGAAGGTACGGAGATGGTAATGCCAGGCGACAACATCACGGTTACGGTTGAGCTGATCGCTCCAATCGCTATCGAAGAAGGTACGCGTTTCGCTATTCGCGAAGGCGGCCGTACGGTAGGCGCTGGCGCAGTTGCTTCGATCCAAAAATAATGCATGACGGCGGTAACGCCGTTGAGCATATTAGACTGCCTTATGTTACTTCGGTAACGTAAGGCAGTCTTTTTTTTGTTTGAATTATTTACTAATAGTAAAATATTACATATTGAATTGTAAATATCTATTATTGACGATGTGAGATGCGTAACAGTAGTATTAAAGAAGATCAGCATCGTGAAGTGTATCAAGAAATGCAATGTTTACGGTGTGATACAGTGATTTTTCATACAGACATCAGGAGGGGTTTGCATGTTCAACAAGAAAGTATGGGGGTCGCTTGTCATGGCCGCAGTTCTGCTCGTTACTGTAGGTTGCGGAAGCGATGCGAAGTCAACGAGCGAAGAGAAAACGGATTCTGCTGCTAAAGTGTACAAGATTGGTATTTCGCAGATCGTAGAACATCCAGCCTTGGATGCTACTCGCCAAGGGTTTATTGCAGCGCTCAAAGATGCGGGGTTTGTTGAGGGCGAAAACTTAAAAATTGATTACAATAACGCGCAAAACGATCAGACCAATAACTTGTCGATTGCACAAAAGATTGCGGGCGACAAAGACGATTTGGTGCTAGCTATTGCAACACCATCTGCTCAAGCAGTCGTTCAGCAAGTAAAAGATACGCCAGTGTTATTCGCGGCAGTGACAGATCCGATCGCTGCGAAGCTTGTTGATAAACTTGACCAACCAAGCGGTAATGTAACGGGAGCTTCAGATTCGAATCCCGAAGCGATTGCGCAATTAATGAAGTTTATTTCGACGAACTTCAAAGAAGTGAAGAAAGTCGGCCTTATTATTAATGAAGGCGAAACGAATGCTATCGTAATGGCAGATAAAGCAAAGACTGAGCTTGCGAAGTATGGGATTGAGCTGGTGAAAGCGCCAGTAACAAACACATCGGAAGTAAAGCAGGCTGCGGATTCGCTCGTGGGCCGCGTAGATGCATTTTATGTAACGCTTGATAACATGGTCGTTAATGGTTTTGATGCGATCGTGCAAACCGCGAATAAAAAGCATATCCCGTTATTTACGAGTGATCGCGATACGGTAGAGAATGGTTCATTCGCAACGGTTGGCTTCAAATACTATGACCATGGCTATCAAGTTGGCCAGATGGCAGTGGATATTTTGAAAAACGGGAAGAAAACAAACGAATTGAAAATTACCGTTCCGGACAAACTGGACTTAATTCTTAATTTAAAAGCAGCGGAGGCGCAAGGGATTGCGGTGACGGATCAGATGAAAGCCGAAGTGAAGGATCCGGCGAACAATATCATTCAATAAGATTGAATGAAGCGAACTTTGCGGGGTGGACATGCTTCTTGTTCACACCCGCTTTTATTTTGCGAAGGAGGTCAAAGAATGGGTGACTCGTTATTAGGGGCGTTGGAGCTGGGTCTTCTTTATTCGCTTATGGCGCTTGGTGTATATATTACGTTTCGAATTTTGGATTTTCCCGATTTGACGGTAGATGGGAGCTTCACCACGGGAGCAGGTATCGCTGCAGTGATGATTGCGCATGGCTACTCCCCTTGGCTTTCGAGCATTGCTGCGTTTGGCGGCGGGCTTGTGGCAGGGGCTTGTACGGGGTTATTGCATACGAAAGGTAAAATAAATGGGCTTCTATCCGGGATTTTGATGATGATTGCGCTTTATTCGATCAACCTGCGCATTATGGATAGGCCGAACATTTCATTGATACAAGAGGATACGATTTTTACGGGCGTCTCGGTATTAACGATTATGCCAATCATCGTGATTGCATTAAAGCTGCTGCTTGATTTGTTCTTGCATACTGACCAAGGTTTGAGCTTGCGTGCAACTGGAGACAATGCAAGAATGATCAGAAGCTTCGGCGCCAATACCGACTACACGAAGATTCTCGGCATTAGTCTTTCTAACGGGCTTGTAGCGCTGTCTGGTGCAATGATTGCACAGCAAGGCGGTTTTGCAGATATTTCGATGGGCATCGGCATGATTGTCATTGGACTGGCTTCGGTCATTATAGGCGAGGCAATTTTTGGGGCCAAAACGGTATTCCGTGCTACGCTCGCTGTCGTGCTGGGATCTATCGTTTATCGAATCATTGTAGCTGTTGCCTTGCGAGTAGAGTGGCTAGAGTCGTCTGACCTCAAGCTGATTACTGCATTGATCGTCATCATCGCATTAGTCTTCCCTTCATTAAGAAAGCTGATAAAACAAAAATCGCAAGCCCGTAAGCGGACGGCGGAGCTGCTGCTGCAAGTATCCGGTCATTCAGGCGATAAGGGAGGCGCGATTCGATGATTGAAATTGCAAAAGTATCGAAGCTGTTTAATCCAGGAACGGTAGACGAGAAAATAGCGCTGATCGGAATCGAACTGAAATTGCATCCAGGCGATTTTGTAACGGTAATCGGAAGTAATGGCGCAGGCAAATCTACATTAATGAACATTATCTCTGGCGTGATGAAGCCGGACACCGGCGAAGTTAGAATAGAGGGCAGCAATATTAGTCATTTGCCGGAGTATCGGCGTAGTCGTTGGATTGGGCGCGTGTTTCAAGACCCGATGGCTGGAACGGCACCGACAATGACGATTGAGGAAAATTTGGCGATGGCTTATAAGCGGGGACAAGCGCGCGGATTTCAGATCGGCGTGACCCGTACAAGGCGAGCGTTGTTTAAGGAACAGCTTTCGAAATTAGGCATCGGCTTGGAAAACCGGCTGAAAGCAAAGGTCGGTTTATTATCAGGCGGAGAACGGCAGGCGCTTAGTCTGTTGATGGCAACCTTTACGAGGCCGCAAATTTTGCTGCTCGATGAGCACACCGCTGCATTGGATCCGGCTAGAGCGGAGCTCATAACCAATCTAACCGAAACGATCGTACGGGACATGCAGCTTACGACATTAATGGTGACGCACAATATGGAGCAAGCGATTAAGCTTGGCAACCGGCTTATAATGATGGATAAGGGACGCATTATTCTCGATGTGGACCAGAAGCGTAAGAAAAATCTGACGGTTGAACAGCTGCTTGGCGAGTTTGAGCAAATTAGCGGCCGCAAGCTGGCGGATGACCGTGTTGTACTAGGTTAAAATCGTTCTCTACTCATAATATTGCCGCCATTAAGCAGCTTGATAAATTGCGTATGGCGGTATTTTATTGCCAAATGAATAGAAATCAACTTTTAGTTGCAATTGCCCGCCCAGTTCGATATAATATTTGATGTTGGTCTGTGACGTTGCGATGATGTGAGAGGTTGCCGACACACCCGGCCCCTTTGCCATGGGGCGTGTGAGACGGGTTTTCTCACGGAGTATGTCCGATAAAAATTGGGCGATAGAAGGAGGGACTTATATGGCAAAGCAAAAGATTCGTATTCGCTTGAAAGCATACGATCATAGGATTCTTGACCAATCCGCAGAGAAAATTGTTGAAACTGCAAAACGTTCCGGTGCAGGTGTTTCCGGGCCGATTCCGCTTCCTACGGAAAAGCAAATCATCACCGTTCTCCGCGCGGTTCACAAGTACAAGGATTCGCGGGAGCAATTCGAAATGCGCACACACAAGCGCTTGATCGACATTGTTAACCCGACGCCGCAAACGGTTGATGCATTGATGCGCTTGGACCTGCCGTCCGGTGTAGATATCGAAATCAAACTGTAAGAAACAAAAAGATAGATTAGTAAAGGAAAAGAGGTGTCAACATGAAAGGTATCTTAGGCAAAAAGATCGGCATGACGCAAGTGTTTACGGCTGAAGGTAACGTAGTACCGGTAACGGTCATCGAAGCTGGCCCGAACGTCGTCCTGCAAAAGAAAGACCAAGAGAACGATGGCTATGAAGCAGTTCAGCTTGGCTTTGTGGATAAGAAAGAAAAAAATTCGACTAAGCCTGCTCAAGGCCATGCGAAGAAAGCCAATACGGCTCCTAAGCGCTACATTCGTGAAATTCGCGGTATCAACCTCGGCGAATATGAAGTTGGCCAAGTAATCAAGGCTGACGTATTCACGGCTGGCGAATTTGTTGACGTAACGGGCGTTTCGAAGGGTAAAGGCTTCCAAGGCGTTATCAAACGTTGGGGACAAAGCACGGGTCCTATGTCGCACGGTTCCCGCTATCACCGTGGACCAGGTTCCATGGGTTCGATCCAAGCGAACCGCGTGCCAAAAGGCAAACGCCTTCCAGGACACATGGGCAGCGAAACGATCACGATTCAAAACCTTGAAGTCGTACGCGTCGATGCTGAGCGTAACGTGATCTTGGTTAAAGGTTCGATTCCAGGTCCTAAAAACGCACTCGTTAAAGTCAAATTGACGGTGAAGAAATAATTTTAAAGAAAGGAGGAACTATCTATGCCTAAAGTAGCTCTTTATAACGTGAGTGGCTCGCAAGTTGGCGAAGTCGAACTGGCAGACAGCGTGTTCGGTATTCAACCGAATACTCACGTATTGCACAGCGCGGTACTTCTGCAGCAAGCTGCAGAGCGTCGTGGTACGCACAAAACCAAAGGACGTTCTGAAGTTCGCGGCGGCGGCCGTAAACCTTGGAAACAAAAAGGCACGGGTCGTGCTCGTCAGGGTTCGATTCGCTCCCCGCAATGGGTTGGCGGTGGTACGGTATTCGGACCTACACCACGCAGCTATGGCTTCAAACTTCCAAGAAAAGTTCGCCGTTTGGCGATCAAATCGGCTTTGTCCACAAAAGTGATCAGCAACGAAATCGTTGTTCTGGATCAACTGGCGTTGGCAACACCGAAAACGAAGGAATTCGCAGCTATTCTGAATAACCTCAAAGTAGCTCGCAAAGCGCTCGTAGTTACAGCTAACTACGAAGACAACGTAGCGTTGTCGGCTCGCAATATTCCAGGTGTGAAGTTCGTTGCAGCGGAAGGCATTAACGTGCTTGACGTATTGCAATACGATCGTCTGATCATCACTAAAGAAGCTGTAGAGAAAGTTCAGGAGGTGCTTGCGTAATGAAGAACCCACGCGATATTATCAAGCGCCCGGTTATTACGGAACGCACCAGCGATTTCATGGCAGCTAAACGTTATGTCTTCGAAGTTGACATTCGTGCCAACAAAACGGAAATCAAAAGCGCAGTCGAGCAAATCTTCAAAGTGAAGGTCGACAGCGTGAATACGATGCGCGTACCGGCTAAACCGAAGCGTTATGGCCGTCACAACGGATATACGTCCGAATGGAAAAAGGCGATCGTTCAACTGAGCGCCGAAAGCAAAGAACTCGAGTTCTTCGAGTCTGTATAACTTATAACTTGAGGATAGGAGGGAAACCAAGTGCCAATTAAGAAGTACAAACCGACATCTCCGGCACGCCGTGCAATGTCCGTCTCGACATTCGAAGAGATTACGACAAGCACACCGGAGAAATCGTTGCTTGCGCCACTTTCGAAGAAAGCAGGCCGCAACAACCAAGGTAAAATTACGGTTCGTCACCATGGCGGCGGACACAAACGTAAATACCGGATCATCGACTTCAAACGGAACAAGGATGGTATCGTTGGTCGCGTAGCGACGATCGAGTACGATCCAAACCGTACGTCCAACATTGCGCTCATCAACTACGCTGACGGCGAGAAACGCTACATCATCGCGCCTAAAGGTCTGAAAGTTGGCGACCAAGTAATGTCTGGTACGGAAGCAGATATCAAAGTAGGTAACGCGTTGCCACTTGAGAACATTCCAGTCGGTACGGTTATCCACAACATCGAGATGAAGCCTGGTAAAGGTGGACAACTCGTTCGTGCAGCAGGAACGGAAGCTCAGCTGCTCGGTAAAGAAGAAGAGTACGTAGTAATTCGTCTTACGTCCGGCGAAACGCGTCGCATCCTCAAAAAATGCCGCGCTACGGTCGGTTCTGTAGGTAACGAAGATCATGAACTCGTGAAAATCGGTAAAGCAGGCCGTAACCGTTGGCTCGGCAAGCGTCCGGAAGTTCGCGGCGTTGTCATGAACCCGAACGATCACCCACACGGTGGTGGCGAAGGACGCGCTCCAATCGGTCGCAAATCGCCAATGTCCCCTTGGGGCAAACCGACACTCGGATTCAAAACTCGCAAGAAGAAAAAAGCATCGAGCCAATATATTGTTCGTGGTCGCACGAAATAATAGTTGCTTGATACAATCTGCGTGACGGATTCCCGTCACGCCCACGTTCAGTGAAGGGAGGATCATCCATGGGTCGCAGTTTGAAAAAAGGTCCGTTTATTGACGGCTACCTGCTGAAGAAAGTCGAAGAGCTGAACGAGACGAACAAGAAAGTCGTGATCAAAACTTGGTCCCGACGCTCGACCATTTTCCCGCAATTCATTGGCCACACGTTGGCGGTTTATGACGGTCGCAAACACGTGCCAGTTTACGTCACGGAGGATATGGTTGGACACAAGTTCGGTGAGTTCGCACCGACACGTACGTACAAAGGCCATAGTGACGACGATAAGAAAACGGGTCGCCGTTAATTAACGGCTTGACTCGATGTTACGAGAGGAGGTTCATCCATGGCACAAGCGAAAGCACACGCTAATTTCGTACGTATCGCACCTCGTAAAGCCCAACTGGTTGTCGATTTGATTCGCGGCAAGAAGGTAGGCGAGGCGATCGCGATTTTGCGTCACACGCCAAAGTCTGCTTCCCCGATTGTGGAGAAGCTTCTGAACTCCGCTATCGCAAACGCGGAGCATAACTACCAACTCGACGTTAACAAGTTGGTAATCGAGCAAGTATTCGTGAACCAAGGACCGACGTTGAAACGCTTCCGTCCACGCGCGATGGGTCGCGCTAGCCGGATTAACAAACGTACGAGCCATATCACTTTGATCGTATCCGAGAAATAAGGAGGGAAAACGTGTGGGTCAAAAGGTAAATCCAGTCGGACTCCGTATCGGTATCATCCGTGACTGGGAATCCAAATGGTTTGCAGGTAAAGATTTCGGCGATCTTCTTATCGAAGACGTGAAAATCCGTGAATACCTGAAAAACAAGCTGAAAGACGCAGCCGTTTCCCGTATTGAGATCGAGCGTGCCGCTAATCGCGTCAACGTAACGATCAACACGGCGAAACCAGGCATGGTTATCGGTAAAGGCGGTTCGGAAGTTGAAAACCTCCGCAATCAACTTGCTAAAATTACGAACGGCAAAAAAGTGCACATTAACATCACAGAAATCAAGCATGCTGATCTGGACGCTATCCTCGTAGCAGAAAGCATTGCTCAACAGCTGGAGCGCCGGACTTCGTTCCGTCGTGCACTGAAACAAGCGATTCAACGCACAATGCGTTCGGGCGCTAAAGGAATTAAAACGTCGGTTAGCGGACGCCTCGGTGGCGCTGAGATCGCACGTACGGAAGGTTACAGCGAAGGTACGGTTCCGCTTCATACGCTGCGCGCTGATATCGACTACGGCACAGCAGAAGCACACACGACATACGGCCGCATCGGCGTAAAAGTGTGGATCTATCGCGGTGAAATCCTTCCAGCTGCTAAGAAGAAAGCTGCACAGGAAGGAGGCAACTAACCATGTTGGTACCAAAACGCGTCAAACACCGTAAGCAACAACGCGGTAACATGAGAGGTAAAGCAAAAGGCGGTACGGAAGTCGCTTTCGGCGAATACGGCCTTCAAGCTCTTGAGCCTTCATGGATTACGAACCGTCAGATCGAATCTGCACGGATCGCGATGACCCGTTACATCAAACGGGGCGGTAAAGTGTGGATCAAGATCTTCCCGCACAAACCAATCACGCAAAAGCCGCTTGAAGTACGGATGGGTAGCGGTAAAGGTAACGTTGAGAAATGGGTAGCGGTTGTTAAACCGGGCAAGGTTATGTTCGAACTTGCTGGTGTTCCGGAAGAAATCGCACGTGAAGCAATGCGCCTCGCGGCCCACAAACTCCCTGTTAAAACGAAGTTCGTGAAACGCGAAGAAGTGGGTGGTGAAGCAAATGAAAGCTAGTGAATTTCGCAACCTAACCTCTGCTGAGATTGAACAAAAAGTCGCAGGCTTCAAAGAAGAACTGTTCAACCTTCGTTTCCAACTGGCAACGGGCCAACTGGACAATCCGACTCGCATTCGTGATGTGCGGAAGGAAATAGCTCGTGCCAAAACCGTCTTGCGTGAAAGAGAACTCGGTATCAGTAGTTAATATTCACACTGCGGATAAGCCCTTTTAATGGCTTAAGGAAGGAGGAAGAACATGAGCGAACGCAATGCCCGCAAAGTTCTAATCGGCAAAGTGGTAAGCGATAAAATGGACAAAACGATCGTGGTTGCTATTGAAACATATAAAAAACATGATCTGTACCATAAACGCATTAAGAGCACGAAGAAGTTCAAAGCACATGACGAGAACAACCAGGCGAAGATCGGCGACGTCGTGAAAATCATGGAGTCTCGTCCGCTTTCCAAAGACAAACGCTTCAGACTCGTAGAAATCGTTGAAGTAGCGATCGTCCTTTAAGTTATTGGACTGAAGTCTAAAGAGCATTTTTCCGAAAGGAGGACGTTGAAATGATTCAACCATTTACGCGTTTGGCTGTCGCTGACAATTCCGGCGCTAAACAATTGATGTGCATTCGGGTGCTTGGTGGCACGGGACGTCGTGTTGGCCACATCGGAGATTTGATCGTCTGCTCCGTAAAACAAGCAACACCAGGCGGCGTTGTCAAAAAAGGCGACGTTGTGAAAGCAGTTATCGTTCGTACGAAACGTTCTGTGCGTCGTAAAGACGGATCGTACATCGCATTCGATGAGAACGCTGCGGTAATCGTGAAAGAAGACAAGAGCCCACGCGGCACGCGTATCTTTGGACCAGTTGCTCGTGAACTGCGTGACAAAGACTTCATGAAAATCGTATCGCTCGCACCGGAAGTTATCTAATATCCCTTAGGGCGCAACGCGCCGAGGGTATATATAAGCAAGACCGATCAAGCAAGCAGGAGGTGTACTCATGCCACGGCTGAAGAAAATTCTCGAATCGCATAACAACAAACTTCACGTTAAGAAAGACGATAATGTTATCGTCATTAGCGGTAAAGACAAAGGTAAAAAAGGTCGCGTAATCGCAGCTTATCCTCGCGAAAACCGTGTACTGGTCGAAGGCGTTAATATCGTGAAGAAGCACGCTCGTCCGTCCCAAGCGAATCCGCAAGGCGGCATTATCGAGCAAGAAGCTGCGATCCACGTATCGAACGTTATGCACATTGATCCGAAAAGCGGTAAAGTAACGCGTATCGGTTACAAAGTGCTCGACAACGGCAAAAAAGTCCGGATTGCTAAAAAATCCGGCGAAGTGATCGACTAATTGATCCGAGACGGAAAGGAGGTTCACTGAACCATGGCAGTAAGAATGAAAGATCGTTTCCTGAACGAAATTACGCCTTCTCTGATGCAGAAGTTTAACTATTCGACTGTAATGCAAGTGCCTAAAATCGAGAAGGTCGTCATCAACATGGGTGTCGGCGAGGCAGTAGCAAACTCCAAAGTATTGGACGTAGCTGTTGCAGAACTTCAGCTGATCGCTGGTCAAAAGCCAGTAATCACGCGTGCGAAGAAATCGATCGCAGGCTTCAAACTTCGTGAGAACATGCCAATCGGAGCGAAAGTAACACTGCGCGGCGAGCGCATGTATTACTTCCTCGACAAACTGTTCAACATCACGCTTCCACGCGTACGTGACTTCCGCGGTGTTTCGAACAAAGCGTTCGACGGTCGCGGTAACTACACGCTGGGCCTGAAAGACCAACTCATCTTCCCGGAGATCGAGTACGATAAAGTAGACAAAGTTCGCGGTATGGACATCGTCATTGTAACGACGGCCAAAACGGACGAAGAATCTCGTGAGCTGCTCACCCAACTGGGCATGCCGTTCACGAAGTAATCCACGGGAGGTGTTTACCAAGTGGCAAAAACTTCGATGAAAGTGAAGCAACAGCGCACACCGAAGTTCAAAGTGCGTGCGTACACGCGCTGTGAGCGCTGTGGCCGTCCGCATTCCGTATTGCAAAAGTTTAAAGTTTGCCGGATTTGTTTCCGTGAATTAGCATATAAAGGCCAGATCCCTGGCGTCAAAAAAGCAAGCTGGTAATCAGTTCTTAGTTCGGGAAGGAGGTTCACATAAATGGTTATGTCTGATCCGATCGCAGATATGCTGACACGTATTCGCAACGCGAATGTCGTTCGTCACGAAACCGTGGAAATGCCCGCTTCGAAAGTGAAGAAGCAAATCGCTGAGATTTTGAAACGCGAGGGCTTCATCCGCGATGCAGAATATATCGAAGATAACAAGCAAGGGATCATCCGTGTTTTCCTGAAATACGGAGCGAACAACGAACGCGTAATCACAGGCCTGAAACGCATTAGCAAACCTGGTCTGCGTGTTTACACGAAATCGTCCGAAGTTCCTCGCGTATTGGGCGGCTTGGGAATTGCAATCATTTCCACGTCCAAAGGAATTATGACCGATAAAGAAGCTCGTCAAACGAAATCCGGCGGCGAAGTCGTCTGCTACGTTTGGTAATAACTCGTCAACGATTGGAGGTGTAACAATGTCCCGTATTGGTCGCAAACCGATCGCTGTACCGGCAGGCGTTAACATCAGCCTGAACGACAGCGTCATCACTGTAAAAGGACCTAAAGGCTCCCTTTCCCGCGCACTGCACAAAGATATGAAGATCAATGTAGCAGAAAACGAGATCGTGGTAGAACGTCCTACTGACAACAAACTGCACCGCTCCCTGCACGGAACGACGCGTAGCGTTATTTCGAACATGGTAAGCGGCGTAACGGATGGTTTTGCAAAAACGCTTGAGCTCGTTGGCGTTGGTTACCGTGCACAAAAGAGCGGCGAGAAAGTCGTTCTTAGCGTAGGGTACTCCCACCCAGTTGAGATCGCTCCGGACAACGGCATCGAATTCGAACTGCCGTCCCAGACGAAAATCATCGTTCGCGGCATCGACAAAGAGCTTGTCGGCGCAACGGCGGCAAAAATTCGCTCCGTACGTGAGCCAGAGCCGTATAAAGGCAAAGGTATCAAGTATGAAGGCGAACGCATCCTCCGCAAAGAGGGTAAAGCTGGTAAGAAAAAATAAGCCGCTTAACAACCGGCTTATCTCGATAGCAGCATAAGAAAACGGAAAGGAGTGACTACGAATGATTACGAAAGGCGATAAAAACAAAGCTCGTCTTAAGCGTCATCTGCGTGTTCGTAAGAAAATTAACGGAACGACTGCGCGCCCGCGTCTGTCCGTGTTCCGTTCTTCGAAACATATGTACGCGCAGCTGATCGACGACGTAAACGGCGTAACAATCGCTGCAGCATCCACGCTCGATAAAGAGCTGGTTGAAGCAATTGGCAACGGCGGTAACGTTGAAGCGGCTAAAAAAGTTGGCGAAGCAATCGCAACTCGTGCGAAAGCTAAAGGCGTAACTGAAGTCGTGTTCGATCGCGGCGGCTATCTGTACCATGGACGTATTCAAGCACTGGCTGATGCAGCTCGCGAAGCAGGGCTCGAATTCTAATAAAATTTTTAACAAGGAGGTAAAACGACTTGCGTGTAGATCCTAATACGTTAGAACTGACTGAAAAAGTTGTTAACATCAACCGCGTATCTAAAGTAGTAAAAGGCGGACGTCGGTTCAGCTTCAGCGCTCTCGTTGTTGTCGGCGACGGCAAAGGCTACGTAGGCGCTGGTATCGGTAAAGCTGCCGAAGTTCCAGACGCGATTCGCAAAGGCATTGAAGATGCGAAGAAAAACCTGGTTCACGTTCCGCTCGTAGGAACAACGATCCCGCATCAAGTTATCGGTCACTTTGGCGCTGGCGAAGTTCTTCTGAAGCCTGCTTCCCAAGGTACGGGTGTTATCGCCGGCGGTCCAGTTCGTGCAGTACTCGAGCTGGCTGGCGTAGGCGACATCCTGACGAAATCGCTGGGTTCCTCTAACTCCATGAACATGGTTAATGCAACGCTTGAAGGCCTTTCCCGCCTGAAACGTGCAGAGGACGTGGCGAAGCTTCGCGGTAAAACCGTACAAGAGCTTCTGGGTTAAGGAGGGAAACACGATGGCGAAATTGCAAATTACGCTTGTTCGCAGTCTAATCGGCCGCAACGAAAAGCAACGTGCTACAGTTGAATCGTTTGGTCTGCGCAAGCTTCACCAATCGGTTGTCCTGAACGACAGTCCGGCTATTCGCGGTATGGTTAACGCAGTTAACCACTTGGTTAAAGTTGAAGAAGTTTAATTTTAACCTCTATAGATTTTAAGGCAAACCATTTAAGGAGGTGCTACGAACGATGAAATTGCATGAGCTCCAACCTGCAGAAGGTTCCCGTAAAGAGCGCAAGCGTATCGGTCGCGGTATCGGTTCCGGTAACGGTAAAACGGCTGGCCGCGGTCACAAAGGGCAAAACGCTCGCTCCGGCGGCGGTGTTCGTCCAGGCTTCGAGGGCGGTCAGAACCCATTGTACCGTCGCGTACCGAAACGCGGCTTCAACAATCGCTTCCGCAAGGAATACGCGATTGTCAATATTGAAGAATTGAATAGCTTTGCAGCAGGAACAGAAGTAACTCCAGAATTCCTTCTGGAGCAAGGGATCGTCAAAAACCCATTGAGCGGTATTAAAGTATTGGGCAACGGCGAAATCAAGGTTCAACTGACTGTTAAAGCTAGTAAGTTCTCTCAATCTGCGGTAGAGAAAATCCAGGCTGCCGGCGGTAAAACCGAGGTGATCTAATGTTCAAGACGGTGTCCAACATTTGGAGAGTGGAAGACCTTCGCAAGAAGATCCTGTTTACGCTTTTCATCTTGCTGATCTACCGAATCGGTTCGTTTATCCCGGTTCCGAATATTAATACGGATGTGTTCAAGGAAGCTAATACTGGTGCAGACCTGTTTGGCCTCTTGAACACTTTCTCGGGTGGCGCATTGTTCCATTTCTCGATCTTCGCGATCGGGATTATGCCATACATCACTTCCTCTATCATCGTACAGCTCTTGTCGATGGACGTTATTCCGAAGTTTACGGAATGGGCGAAGGAAGGCGAGAATGGTAAAAAGAAACTTGCGCAAATAACTCGGTACGGCACGATCATCTTAGGCTTGATTCAAGGCTTTGGTACGGCTGTAGGCTTTAACCGTAGATATGCTTACAAGATGGTCATTGATGATTCGTTCACGACTTATCTTATGATCGCAATTGTCTTGACTGCTGGTACAGCTTTCTTGATGTGGCTGGGCGAGCAAATTACGGAACGCGGTATCGGCAACGGCATCTCGGTTCTGATCTTCGCGGGTATCGTAGCGGCTATGCCGGGACATATTCGTGATATCTATGCATCAGAGTTCGAGAACCCAGGCGATCTGCTCTTCTGGAACATCCTGAAGGTAATCCTTATCGTAATTGTGGTAATCGCAGTTATCGTAGGCGTTATCTTCGTCCAACAAGGTATACGTAAAATCCCGGTACAATATGCTAAACGTGTAGTTGGCCGGAAAATGTACGGTGGACAGTCGACCCACATCCCGCTGAAGGTTAACGGTGCAGGCGTTATTCCAGTAATCTTCGCAATCTCGTTGCTCATGTTCCCGATTACGATCGCACAGTTCTGGGCTAATACAGAATGGGCACAGTGGGTTATCAAGAACATGTACTATGACAAACCGCTTGGTATGGTTCTGTACGTTATCTTGATTGTCGGCTTTACCTTCTTCTACACATTTGTTCAAATCAACCCGGTACAGATGGCAGATCAGATGAAAAAGAATGGCGGTTATGTTCCAGGCGTTCGTCCGGGCAAACCAACTTCATCGTACATTACGCGCGTTATGACTCGTCTGACGCTTGCAGGTGCGATTTTCTTATCACTTATCTCGCTGCTCCCAGTTGCCTTTGGCAAATTGGCAGGCTTGCCGCAGGGCGTTCAATTAGGTGGTACTTCGCTTCTGATCATCATCGGGGTTGCACTCGATACGATGAAACAGATCGAGAGCCAATTGATCAAACGCCATTACAAAGGGTTTATCAATAAATAACAGTAGGTTCAAATCGGGATCCGGGCGTTGGCGACAGCGTCGGACCCGAAGGGACCTATTGTGCTTAAAGCGAGGAACACGGAATGAACATTCTATTCATGGGACCTCCAGGAGCTGGTAAAGGAACGCAAGCTGAGCGCATTGTCGATCAGTTCTCCGTGCCGCATATCTCGACCGGTGACGCGTTCCGCCTAGCTATGAAGCAAGGCACTCCAATGGGCCTAAAAGCAAAAGAGTTTGTTGATCAAGGCTTGCTTGTTCCGGATGAGATTACGAACGGAATCGTACGGGATCGCTTGCTTCAAGATGACTGCTCTAACGGCTTTTTGCTTGATGGATTCCCGCGTACGCTGCAGCAAGCAGAAGCGCTTGACAGCATGCTCGCGGACATGGGTCGCACGATCGATCACGTCGTTAACCTGAAAGTTGATCGCGGATTGCTGCTTGCTCGTTTGACGGGTCGCCGCATCTGTAAATCGTGTGGATCTACGTATCACGTCATGTTCAACCCGCCGAAACAGGAAGGCGTTTGTGACAAGTGCGAAGGCGAGCTGTACCAACGCTCAGACGATACCGAAGAAAAAGTCGGTACGCGTCTTGACGAGTACATCTCGAAAACAGCACCGTTGCTCGCTTACTATGACGGCAAATCGCAACTTCGTGAAGTTGATGGGGAACAGGACATTGATGTAGTAACTGCTGAGATCGTATCCGTTCTGCGGGGTTCACGCTAATGATCATTTGCAAGTCGGAAGCGGAGCTTCGTCTGATGAGGGAAGCAGGGCGTATAGTCGCGGATACGCATCGGTTGCTTAAGCAATCGATACGGCCGGGAATTACGACCCGTGATCTGGATCAGATCGCCGAAACGTATATTCGGAGTCAGGGCGCCATTCCATCTTTTAAAGGTTACAATCAATTTCCTGCCAGCATATGCGCTTCTGTAAACGATCAGCTAGTGCATGGCATACCGGGTAATCAACAGTTGGCAGACGGAGATATCATCAGCATTGACATTGGTGCGCAATATCAGGGATATCATGGCGACTCCGCTTGGACGTATGGCGTTGGAACCATTTCTGCTGATGCGCAGCGATTGCTCGATGTAGCGGAACAATCTCTGTATGCAGCGCTGGAACTGATTAAACCGGATGTTCGACTCTTCACGATATCGCATGCTGTACAAAAGGTTGTCGAGGATGCGGGATTATCGATTGTTCGTGAGTATGTCGGTCATGGAATCGGCTCAAAGCTTCATGAAGAACCGCAAATTCCGAACTACGGCATTCCGGATCGGGGCCCACGGCTTAAGCCGGGTATGGTCCTCTGTATCGAACCGATGGTTAACCTCGGTGAACGCTACGTCCGGACGCTGGAAGACAACTGGACAGTCGTCACGGTTGACGGCTCGTGGTGCGCTCATTTCGAGCATACTGTCGCAGTAACCGAGACTGGTTATGAAATACTAACCAAATCGGATGCTCAGGCATGATGCACGTTGATGATGCACCGCAGATCGGTCAGATCGCTTTCGTACTTCGTGGTAAGGATGAGGGCGGTTATGCGGTTATTATCGGTATCGTAGATAATCGTTTTGTTCTCATCGCTGATGGCGATAAGAAACGATTTGATCGGCCGAAGAAGAAGAACATCGCGCACCTTGTGCTTCAGTCGGTCGTCAGTACCGAAGTTGCAGACAGCATGAGTGAGACCGGCCGGGTGACGAATGCCAAGCTGCGCTACGCGATTCAGAAGTTCGTGCAAGCGAAAGGAGAATGACGGTGGCTAAGGAAGACGTCATTGAGGTCGAAGGTACGGTAGTAGAACCGCTACCTAACGCAATGTTCAAGGTGGAGCTAGAGAACGGTCATCAAATTTTGGCTCACGTATCCGGCAAACTGCGCATGCACTTTATCCGGATTCTTACCGGAGACAAAGTTGTTATCCAGTTATCGCCTTATGACTTATCACGTGGACGCATTACCTATCGGAAGTAAGCCTTTCGGGCTTGCGCCGAAGGATTCGGGAGGTAGTCACAATGAAGGTTAGACCTTCGGTTAAGCCAATTTGCGAGAAATGCAAAGTTATTCGTCGCAAAGGCAACGTTATGGTGATTTGTGAAAATCCTAAACACAAACAAAAACAAGGCTAGTTAAAGGAGGGAAACAAGGCATATGGCACGTATTGCTGGTGTTGACTTGCCACGCGACAAACGCGTCGAGATCGCTCTCCAATACATCTTCGGCATCGGTCAAACGACTGCTAAGAAGATTTTGGCGACGACTGGCGTTGACGCACAAACGCGCGTTCGCGACCTGACGGAAGACGAAGTTAGCAAACTGCGCGAAACGATCGACAAATCGGTTAAAGTGGAAGGCGACCTGCGTCGCGAAATTTCGCTTAACATCAAACGTCTGATCGAGATCGGCTGCTATCGCGGTGTTCGCCATCGTCGTGGACTGCCAGTTCGCGGTCAACGTACGAAAACGAATGCTCGTACGCGCAAAGGTCCTCGTCGTACTGTAGCGAACAAGAAGAAGTAAGAAGGGAGGATAACAGACAATGGCTAAACCTAAAAAAGTCGTCCGTACGAAACGTCGTGATCGTAAAAATATCGATACCGGCGTAGCGCACATTCGTTCGACGTTTAACAACACGATCGTAACGATCACGGATCCACACGGTAATGCAATCTCTTGGGCAAGCTCCGGTAACCTTGGTTTCAAAGGTTCCCGTAAAAGCACGCCGTTCGCAGCTCAAATGGCAGCGGAAACGGCTGCTAAAGCAGCTATGGAGCATGGCATGAAAGTGGTAGAAGTTATGGTTAAAGGACCTGGTGCTGGTCGCGAAGCGGCAATCCGCTCCCTCCAAGCTGCTGGTCTTGAAGTTAACCTGATTAAAGACGTTACGCCGGTTCCGCACAACGGCTGCCGTCCACCGAAACGTCGCCGCGTATAATTCAGTCTTGCTGTGGTATCAAATTACAGCAACTTGTGAATAATGGTTGTGAAGGTTTGGCATACTACATGATTCGACTGAAAACGTACGGTGAACGGAGCGACGTTTTGAAGGAGGGTATTACTAGTGATTGAGATCGAAAAGCCGAAAATCGAAACCGTTGAACTTACTGATAACGGCACATACGGACGTTTTGTAATCGAACCGCTTGAGCGCGGATACGGTACGACGCTGGGGAATTCGCTTCGCCGGATTCTGCTTTCGTCGTTGCCGGGCGCAGCTGTGACTTCGGTACAAATCGACGGCGTGCTGCATGAGTTTTCTACGGTTCCCGGAGTGATCGAGGACGTAACCGAGATCATATTGAACCTGAAAGGCCTGTCGCTCAAAATCCACTCCGATGAAGAAAAGGTTTTGGAAATTGATGCAGAAGGCGAAGGGAATGTAACGGCGGGCGACATCCGCGCGGACAGCGATGTCGAGATTTTAAATCCTGATCTTCATATCGCGACCTTAGCCTCCGGTGCGCGGCTCCATATGCGGGTATTCGCCAATCGTGGACGCGGGTATGTACCTGCGGATCGCAACAAGAAAGAAGATCAACCGATCGGCGTAATTCCCGTAGATTCGATTTACACGCCCATTACCCGTGTCAATTACAGCGTAGAAAATACTCGTGTCGGCCAAGTTACCAACTATGATAAGCTCACCTTAGAAGTTTGGACTGACGGAAGTATTCGACCGGAAGAGGCTGTAAGCCTCGGCGCTAAAATTTTGACCGAGCATTTGGACCTGTTCGTCGGATTGACCGATGAAGCCAAAGACGCGGAAATTATGGTCGAGAAAGAAGAAGATAAGAAAGAAAAAGTACTCGAGATGACGATCGAGGAACTGGATCTTTCCGTTCGTTCTTACAACTGCTTGAAACGTGCAGGCATTAACACGGTTCAAGAGCTGATCACGAAAACTGAAGAAGATATGATGAAGGTGCGTAACCTTGGTCGTAAATCTTTGGAGGAAGTACAAGAGAAGCTCGAGGAACTGGGTTTAGGCCTCCGCATGGAAGAATAGAGACAATCATGAGAACACAAGAAGTGGGATAACTTAAGCGATTGCTTACGTTTCGTTGCCGATTCATTCGGATGCTGGCAGCGTAAGCGCTAATCGGTTAAGCGGTCTTGCAGAAGGAGGAGAAATCGATGGCTTACCAAAAGTTGGGCCGTGACGCAAGCGCGCGTAAAGCACTTTTCCGCGACCTCGTCACTGACCTGTTCCTGAACGAGCGCATCCAAACGACGGAAGCAAAGGCGAAAGAAGTTCGTTCTATCGCTGAAAAGCTGATCACGAAAGCTAAAAAAGGTGATCTTCATGCACGTCGCCAAGTTGCTGCTTTCGTTCGCCGTGAAACAATTGATGGCGAACAAGACGCAATCCAAAAGCTGTTCTCCGAACTGGCCACCCGTTACTCGGAACGTGCGGGCGGATACACGCGGATTCTTAAGCTAGGACCGCGCCGCGGTGATTCAGCACCTATGGTGTATTTGGAACTGGTGGATCGCGCGTAATCGACCGGATGGATCGGATGAGAAAGGGTGGACCTTCGCGGCCACCTTTTTTTCTTGCGCGATACCGGAACGCGTGGATGCGTTGCGATAGACGGTTTAACGAACCACTATCAACAGCTGCGTGTATCGAATTTTAAAGCTGTTAACATGGGGATAGGTGGCTGATGATTATCTTATCCACTTGTTGATAAGCTTGATAGACTCAATTAAAGCCGACATTCTGGGGATATTGTGGGCTAGTGTGTGGATAGGGGAAACGAAGTGTAAAAGCTGCATCAGGATGAGGCGTGCTTTTGGCTTTGCAAGAGGGGAGGGGTTGCGATGAGTCGTAATATTGTGATGACCGTCAGCTATGACGGGACGACGTATAGTGGCTTTCAATCACAGCCTAGCGGCAATACGATACAGGATATTGTCGAAACTGCGATACATTCGTTAACGGGCGAGCAGCTTCGTATCATCGGCTCAGGTCGTACAGATGCCGGTGTGCATGCGCGTGGCCAAGTATTTAACTTTCATACGGAGTCGCGCATACCACAAGAGCGGTGGGCTTTAGCGATGAATACAAGGCTGCCTGATGATATTGTCATCTTGGAGGCTTGGGAAGCGCCTGAGGCGTTCCACGCTCGTCATTCAGCGAAGCGGAAGACTTATCGGTATACGATTGACCGTCGCAAGTTCCCTGATGTTTTTAGCCGAATGTATGCCTTCCATCATCCAACGCCGCTGCAGGTGGGCGCAATGCGCGAGGCGTTGACGCATTTGATCGGCGAGCATGACTTTACATCGTTCACCTCGATACAATCTACACAGCCTCACCATGTTCGCACGATATTCGAAGCATGGCTTGAAGAGGATGGCCCATTACTGTATTTATTTGTGACGGGAAATGGCTTCCTATATAATATGGTTCGGATCATTGCGGGAACGATGATGTGGGTAGGTGAAGGTAAGCTTGCTCCAGCAGATATTCCTGCTATGTTGGCCGCAGTTGATCGTACGTGTGCCGGTCCGACGGCTATGGCGCATGGGCTCATGTTATGGAACGTGGAGTACCCAGCGGAGTAGTCTCGATTAGCAGGGATAATGGGTTATGGCGTTAACGATCAAGGGCGTTATTTGTTCATGTTCGCTATAGCAGCATTTGATCATGTTAAATATGCAAATAATCGAGAAATGCCAGAGAAACCCTCTTGCTAAAGACCGTTACTTATAGTAGTATATAACTTGTGCATTTTTAATGGCTATCCCACAGCCCCGATTAAAAATGTACAGCATTGACGCAACAAACTTGGCACCTTTAACGAACGAATTAAATCTTGAAACGCGCGAACGTTTCATTATAAATGGATTGGTTACATTTTAAGGAGGAACACCCATGCGTACTACCTTTATGGCAAAGCCGAATGAAGTTGATCGCAAGTGGTTTGTGATCGACGCTGAAGGCAAAACGCTGGGCCGTCTGGCCAGCGAAGCGGCTTCCTTGATCCGCGGTAAACACAAACCTGAATTTACTCCTCACGTTGATACGGGCGACTTCGTTGTTATCATCAACGCTGAGAAAATTGTCCTCACGGGCAAAAAGCTTCAAAACAAAAAGTACTACCGTCACTCGATGTATCCAGGTGGTCTGAAAGTGACTACGGCGAACGACATGCTCCAGAAACACCCAGAGCGCGTTCTCGAGGCTGCTGTACACGGCATGCTTCCGAAAAACCGTCTTGGCGACAAAATGAAGCTCAAGCTTAAAGTCTATGCTGGTTCGGAACATCCGCACCAAGCACAAAACCCTGAAGTGTACGAGCTTCGCGGTTAATTAAAGGGAGGACAGTTTCATGGCACAAGTCCAATACTATGGAACCGGTCGTCGTAAACACTCCGTAGCACGCGTTCGTCTCGTGCCGGGTGAAGGACGAATCATTGTTAATAAACGCGATCTGGATGAATATTTCGGTCTGGAAACGCTGAAACTCATCGTGAAGCAACCGCTCACGCTGACTGACACAACTAACAAATACGACATCATCGTTATCGCTAACGGCGGTGGCATCTCCGGTCAAGCAGGCGCAATTCGCCACGGTATCTCCCGTGCATTGCTCAAAGCTGATCCAGAGTTCCGTCCATCGTTGAAACGTGCAGGATTCCTGACGCGTGACCCACGTATGAAAGAACGTAAAAAATACGGTCTTAAAGCAGCACGTCGCGCTCCACAGTTCTCCAAACGTTAATTCGTTTCCCATACCTCTTCTGTTGCACGTTGTGCAGAGAAGAGGTATTTTTGTTGTAATGATGGGCTTGGAAGTGCCCACTACGTTTAAATTAATCCATTGTACAAACGGATTGAAAGACGTATAATCAAGTTAATGTAGATTATATTACTTGGATTTATTCCTGTGTGGAGGTTTTGACGATGAACTTGTTAGAAAAAGAAGCGCTCGCAGCCCAGAAAGCAATCGAACTTGAAGATGCGACGCCAGAAGCCATCATCCAATACGCCATTGAGACGTTCCCGAATATTACGTTTGCATGCAGCTTCGGCGCAGAGGACGTTGTGCTCGTCGATATGATTCAAAAAGTGAATCCGAATATTGATATTTTCTATTTGGATACGGACTTCCACTTCGAAGAAACTTTGCAAACGCGTGATGCGTTAGCAGAACGTTACCCGAACATTCGTTACGTACAAGTGAAGCCGGAAATTACGCCAGAAGAGCAAGCGGCACAATTCGGCGATGAGCTGTGGAAAAACGATCCGAACCAATGCTGCAACATTCGTAAGGTTCAGCCACTGACTAAAATTTTGAGCCAATACGAATGCTGGATTACGGGTATCCGCCGTGACCAAGCGCCAACGCGTGCTAATTCGAAAAAAGCCGAGTATGACTACAAGTTTGGCCTCATGAAGTTCAATCCGCTCGCTAGCTGGACTAATGAGGATGTATGGAACTACATTCGCGAGAACAACGTGCCATACAACCCATTGCATGACCGTAACTATCCATCGATCGGATGTACGCATTGCACACGTCAAGTTATGCCAGGTGAAGATCCGCGTGCTGGACGTTGGTCGGGTAACGACAAGACGGAGTGCGGACTGCATAAATAAGGTAGGGCTATCGAATAGAGGAGGAACGAAGCACAATGAGTAATATTTTGCCGCATGGTGGCGTACTGGTAAACCGGGTTGCCGCTGGTGCTGAACGTGAAGCATTATTGGAAGAAGCAAAATCTTTGCAACAGCTCGTCATCAACAACTGGACAGTTTCTGACCTTGACCTGATTGGCGTAGGCGCGTTCTCGCCGCTTACAGGCTTTATGAACGAAGCTGACTATCGTTCGGTAGTTGAGCGTATGCGCTTGGCTGACGGCACGGTATGGAGTATCCCGATTACACTCGCAGTTGAGCCAGCTAAAGCTGCTGCACTGGCTGCAGGCCAGCGCGTAGCGCTTGTAGGCGAAGATGGCGTTGTGTATGCAGTACTGTCTGTCGAAAGCATCTATAACGTCGACCAGAAGGTTGAAGCGGTTAACGTATTTAAAACAGACGACGTTGAGCATCCAGGTGTCGCGAAACTGTTTGAACGTCCTTCGACATATGTGGGCGGACCAATTACGGTATTGAACCGTCCTGTTCCTGAGAAATTTAACGAGTTCTACTTCGATCCAGCTGAAACCCGTCGCATCTTCGCTGAGAAGGGCTGGCGTACGGTTGTTGGATTCCAAACGCGTAATCCCGTGCATCGTGCACATGAATATATTCAAAAGAGCGCAATGGAAATCGTCGATGCCCTCTTCCTCAACCCGCTTGTCGGCGAGACGAAGTCGGACGATGTTCCCGCTAACGTTCGGATGAAGAGCTACATCGCGCTTCTTGAGAACTACTATCCACAGGATCGTACGTTCCTCGGCGTATTCCCGGCTGCTATGCGCTATGCTGGTCCGCGTGAGGCGATCTTCCATGCGATGGTCCGCAAAAACTATGGCTGCACGCACTTTATCGTAGGCCGCGACCATGCTGGCGTAGGCGACTACTACGGCACGTACGAGGCACAAGATCTGCTTCGCTCGTTCTCGGCTGAAGAGCTCGGTATTCAACCGCTTTACTTCGAGCACAGCTTCTTCTGCACCAAATGCGGCAACATGGCTTCCAGCAAAACTTGCCCTCACGGCAAAGAAGATCATTTGACGCTTTCCGGTACGAAAGTTCGCGCACTTCTGCGTGACGGCGTTTGCCCGCCGCCAGAATTCTCGCGCCCAGAAGTTGCGAAAATTTTGATCGAAGGCATGGCTGTAGAACCGGTTAACGGTTAATCGCTACGTCATTTGTCATATTCAACCGCCTCGTCCCATAAGGATGGTAAAGTACAGGCTTTCTCGTAAAGCCCGCTTACCAATCGCGTGGGACGGGGTGGTTTTTTTATGCGGCGTTACCGCAGCCGAATCGTAATCTGGTTAAATTACAAGGGGACTATACGCATTGCGATTGGATTGCTTATCGTGATGGCAGCAGCTGTGCTCATCGTGCAGGACTTCCCGGCCTCTCGGACATCTACCACATGGTCATTGCCGCTATCTGGAAAGACCATAGCAATCGACGCAGGGCATGGAGGGATCGATGGGGGAGCTGTCAGCAAGCAAGGCGCAATCGAGAAGGACCTCAACCTGGCAATTGCGCTTTATTTACGTGATTATTTGCAGCAAGCCGGCGCGCTTGTCGTCATGACGAGGGAAGGCGATTACGATCTGGCTTCTCCCGATACGAAAGTGACGGCTAGAAGGAAAACGGAGGATCTGGTGAAGCGTGTTGCGTTTATCCGGGAGAACAAAGCGGATCTCGTCATTAGCGTTCACATGAACAGCATTCCATCTCCAAAATGGTCGGGCGCACAAACGTTCTTTTACCCGAACAACACGAACAATAGCGTTATCGCTGCGCTCATTCAAGACGAAATCCGTCGGAACTTGACAAATACGAACCGAGTGGCTTCCGTCATACGGAATGAGGTGTACCTCATGAAGCAAATAAAAGACATTCCGATGGCGCTCGTTGAGGTTGGGTTCTTATCGAATCCAGCGGAAGCGGCTCGTCTAGCGGACGGGAATTACCAGCGTTCGGTGGCGGCAGCCATTTATCAAGGCATACTGCGCTTCAGCGCAGGAGAGAAGCCTGGGGCGCCCTAAGCGCCCAAGTAATCAATCCGAGTAGGCGAATCGAAGACGATGCCCAACTGTGCTATAATAGCCTTTAAAGCATGGACGAATCTATTCGATCTAATATCGTATCTAGCCGAAGGTGGAATGAGAAACGATGGTAACTCGTGAGCAAGTAATAGACATCGTCCGCGTCGCTGCGGATGAGGCAGGTTTTGTAGGCGCTGCGGCGCAATTCAGGGACGTTGTGGTGAAAGATGGGCAAGTATCGATGACCGTGCTTGCTGAGGCAGGAGAACGGCAAGCTGCACTGGAAGAAGCGCTTCGTACGGCGCTTATCGGTGCAGGGGCAACCAGCGTGCATTGTCGCTTCCGGCTGCCGAATGAAGCGGCTTCAGTCGCTACAGACAAGCAAGAGACGCCGGTTAAGGGACACGGTGGCCTGTTAGAGCCCACACCGCTCTTGTCGCCAGAAAGCGGCACGAAATTTATTGCGATAGCAAGCGGTAAGGGAGGCGTAGGCAAGTCGACTGTTACGGTTAACTTAGCCGTTGCTTTAGCCCGTGCTGGCAAACGTGTAGGACTAATTGATGCGGACATCTACGGCTTCAGCGTACCGGACATGATGGGGATTGAAGAACGTCCTCAGGTTGACGGGGACCGCATTATCCCAATCGAGCGCTTTGGCGTCAAAGTTATGTCGATGGGCTTTTTTGTAGAGGACAACAGCCCCGTCGTATGGCGCGGGCCGATGCTTGGCAAAATGCTGCGCAACTTCTTCGCCGAAATCGAGTGGGGCGAGCTTGATTATATGCTGCTGGATCTCCCCCCGGGAACAGGAGACATCGCATTGGATGTTCATCAAATCATCCCGCAGAGCCAAGAGATTATCGTGACCACACCGCATGCGACCGCGGCATTTGTCGCAGCTCGCGCTGGGGCGATGGCCATCAAGACCGAGCATGCGATCGTTGGTGTCATCGAGAATATGTCTTATTACGTCAGTACCCAGACTGGCGAGAAAGAATATGTGTTCGGACGCGGAGGCGGCGCGAGGCTGGCTGAACAGCTTAACGCCGAGCTGATGGCTCAGATTCCGTTAGGCGCGCCAGACAACCACCCTGCAGAGCCAGATTTTTCACCATCGGTATACAAAGCTGATAGTGAAACCGGCCAGCTATATGCTGCTCTTGCACAACGCGTAATGGAAAAAATATAACAAAATGACCCATGACAGAGATACTCGCATATCTTCTGCATGGGTCATTTTGCTGTTCGCAGTTAGACGGAGGAGTCGCCGCTGTCGCCCTCGGATTCGGAATCTTTGGAGGAATCGCCGCCGCTTCCGCTTTCCTCGCTGCTGTCGTCTTTTTTCTTATCGACCGGTTCATCAGGCTTAGGCTTAAGCTCTTCCTGTACCGCCTTTTTAAGCAGCTCAAGCAATTCAAGACGGAACAAGGGATTTTGCATGGAATCCTGCATAAGTGACATGACTTGTTTCCGGTACTGTGAGCTTTGGAGCACTTCAAGAATCATTTTATCCATTTCAGGTGTCTTCAGCACTTGAATGAGATCCTTTTGATACGTCGGGTCCTTCAGCAAATCCTTATGAATTTGTTTGTTTTGCGAATTTACGGTTTTGGCGAATTCTCCCGCGAAGCGAGGATCAGTCATGAGTTTATTAATGACCTTATCATATTCAGGCGACACTAGAACCTCTTTGACTGCCATTCGTACTTGCTCCTGGTCTTGCACGGAAAGCAGCTTTGAGCTAAAGCCGCTATTGCCCGTCTGCGCATTTGCCGATTCCTGCAACGCTTTCTGGGCATCTTCAGTCTTGAGAATGTCGATAACCATTGATTTCATATCCTTGTAGCTAATGGGCTCGCTCTGAGCGGAGGGCTCTGCGCCACAGGCCGTCAGCATCAGTAAGATACTCGCCACTACTATCCACAATCGCCATTGGATAACCATGATCCGCCGTCTCCTTCCGTTAGTACAAGCTGTATACAGCCGTAATAGCCGAAAATTAGCTTACACCGTTTCATGGTGTTAGTATGCGCAAAGTTCACGCGATTATCATCGGATTGGATTAGCTTTTTGTTGCGGACATGGTAAAATGAAGGGTAGGTTATCGAAGAGGACTTCGAGATGATGCGGAGGTAGGGACAGGCATGAATTTGAAGAAGTTGTTTTTCCTATTTTGGAGCTGTATGGCCCTCGGTGCTGTCGTATGTACGCTGCTGGGTCTAATGCTGCAATTTACGGATCAATCGTTTGGTTTTTTGAAAGCGGATGAAATCGGATATAATGTATTTAATATGGCTGTCAGTGGTCTGATGATTGGCGTATTTAGCCAGTTGGGCTTCTTTGCATATTTGACTGCAAGTTATATCGCACTTAGCATATTCCGCCGGAAGTTTTTATGGACAACCCTTCAAGGGTATTCATCGGCTTTTGCGGTATTCGCACTCGGCTACATGCTGTATGGGGAACGTGACAAGCTAAGCGACTGGCTATATTGGGTATTGCCGCTTGCACTGTTTATCGGCTCGATCCTAGTCGCATTCGTTAAAGTGAAACAAACGAATAAAAGCGCTTTTGTATCTACGGTGTTCTTGATGTTCGTCGTCACCGTCTTAGAAGCTTGGCCGAGCATTAACGGAGATGAAACGAATGCAGTTTCCGTCTTCTTTATGATAACGCCACTGTTTATATGTAATGCATACCAAATATTGCTGCTGCATCGACTCGTTGGGAACTCCAAGCAAGAAGCCGACTCCGCGACTATCACGAAATCGGCTAACTCAGCTTCTTAAGTCTCATTAAAGTCCGAAAGCTGCAGCTTCCATCCGGGCAGAGGGATCTGACAAGGTATCGGTATTTACCGTTTTGCCTTGAAGTTCCGTCTGCCCGATCATTTGGGACACGGTTACGAATTCATAACCTTTAGCTTTTAATTGGTCGATAATAGCAGGCAATGCTTCATGGGTTTGTTTACTGGAATCGCTGGCATGCATAAGAACGATATCCCCTGGATGTGCACGCGACACGACACGGTCGATGATATTGCTTGTGCCAATATTCAGCCAATCGCGCGAATCCGTATCCCATTGAATGACTTTGTAATTCATTTCCTCTGCAATTCGAAGGACACGTTTGTCAAAATCGCCATTCGGCAGTCGAATCAAGCTCGGCGATTTGCCAGTTAATCCAGAAATGATCGTATCCGCCATGCGAATTTGCGAACGGATTTCATCATCGCTGAATGTGCTGTAATCATCATGCTTATGACCATGGCTTCCGATTTCATA
>NZ_AEDD01000004.1:202023-377023 GCF_000179615.1 Paenibacillus curdlanolyticus YK9 | reverse complement strand
TAAGGTCCCCAAGTGTGTGTTAAGTGGGAAAGGATGTGGAGTTGCACAGACAACCAGGATGTTGGCTTAGAAGCAGCCACCATTTAAAGAGTGCGTAATAGCTCACTGGTCGAGTGACTCTGCGCCGAAAATGTAACGGGGCTAAACACACCACCGAAGCTATGGCATGTACCAGTAGGTACTTGGGTAGGGGAGCGTTGAATGCGGGTTGAAGTCAGACCGGAAGGACTGGTGGACTGCATTCAAGTGAGAATGCCGGTATGAGTAACGAAAAGACAAGTGAGAATCTTGTCCGCCGAAAGCCTAAGGGTTCCTGAGGAAGGCTCGTCCGCTCAGGGTAAGTCGGGACCTAAGGCGAGGCCGAAAGGCGTAGTCGAAGGACAACAGGTTGATATTCCTGTACCACCGTAAACCGTTATGAGCAATGGAGTGACGCAGAAGGATAGTGACGCGGACTGATGGAATAGTCCGTCCAAGCAGTGAGGCTGATGTGTAGGCAAATCCGCACATCGTAAGGCTGGGCTGTGATGGGGAGGGAAAATTATAGTACCGAAGGTCATGTGTTCCCGCTGCCAAGAAAAGCTTCTAGCCAGGTGAAGGTGCCCGTACCGCAAACCGACACAGGTAGGCGAGCAGAGCATGCTAAGGCGCGCGGAAGAACTCTCGTTAAGGAACTCGGCAAAATGACCCCGTAACTTCGGGAGAAGGGGTGCCTCGGTAGGGTGAATAGCCCGAGGGGGCCGCAGTGAAAAGGCCCAAGCGACTGTTTAGCAAAAACACAGGTCTGTGCGAAGCCGTAAGGCGAAGTATACGGGCTGACGCCTGCCCGGTGCTGGAAGGTTAAGGGGAGTGGTTAGCCGCAAGGCGAAGCTATGAACCGAAGCCCCAGTAAACGGCGGCCGTAACTATAACGGTCCTAAGGTAGCGAAATTCCTTGTCAGGTAAATTCTGACCCGCACGAATGGCGTAACGACTTGGGCGCTGTCTCAACGAGAGATCCGGTGAAATTTTAATACCTGTGAAGATGCAGGTTACCCGCGACAAGACGGAAAGACCCCATGGAGCTTTACTGCAGCTTGATATTGGACTTTGGTACGATCTGTACAGGATAGGTGGGAGCCTAGGAAGCCTGAGCGCCAGCTTGGGTGGAGGCGCCGTTGGGATACCACCCTGATCGTATCGGAGTTCTAACCCACTACCGTGAAGCCGGTAGGGGGACCGTGTCAGGTGGGCAGTTTGACTGGGGCGGTCGCCTCCTAAAATGTAACGGAGGCGCCCAAAGGTTCCCTCAGAATGGTTGGAAATCATTCGGAGAGTGCAAAGGCATAAGGGAGCTTGACTGCGAGACCAACAAGTCGAGCAGGGACGAAAGTCGGGCTTAGTGATCCGGTGGTACCGAATGGAAGGGCCATCGCTCAACGGATAAAAGCTACCCTGGGGATAACAGGCTTATCTCCCCCAAGAGTCCACATCGACGGGGAGGTTTGGCACCTCGATGTCGGCTCATCGCATCCTGGGGCTGAAGTAGGTCCCAAGGGTTGGGCTGTTCGCCCATTAAAGCGGTACGCGAGCTGGGTTCAGAACGTCGTGAGACAGTTCGGTCCCTATCTGTCGTGGGCGTAGGAAATTTGAGAGGAGCTGTCCTTAGTACGAGAGGACCGGGATGGACGCACCGCTGGTGTACCAGTTGTTCCGCCAGGAGCATCGCTGGGTAGCCAAGTGCGGACGGGATAAGCGCTGAAAGCATCTAAGCGCGAAGCCCCCCTCAAGATGAGATTTCCCAGTATGTAAGACCCCTGGAAGACGACCAGGTTGATAGGCTCGAGGTGGAAGCGCAGCAATGCGTGCAGCTGACGAGTACTAATAGGTCGAGGGCTTATCCTAAGCGTTTTGGCGAATGCCAAAATCGCAACTTCGAGAGCATACGCTTTGCTTCTTGTATGAGAAGCAAACTTCGTGAGCAAGACTAAGCTAAGGATTCATCATTCGCATCCAGTTTTGAAGGTGGCAATTGCACCTTGTTCTGTTCCCTGATAGCTCAGTTGGTAGAGCACTCGACTGTTAATCGAGTTGTCACAGGTTCGAGTCCTGTTCGGGGAGCCATTTCGCTCTCATAGCTCAGTAGGTAGAGTGCATCCATGGTAAGGATGAGGTCACCGGTTCGATCCCGGTTGAGAGCTCCATTTTCATCTTTTTTTTATGAGCACTTATTTAGGCCCGTTGGTCAAGGGGTTAAGACACCTCCCTTTCACGGAGGTAACAGGGGTTCGAATCCCCTACGGGTCACCATTTTGGAGGCTTAGCTCAGCTGGGAGAGCATCTGCCTTACAAGCAGAGGGTCGGCGGTTCGATCCCGTCAGCCTCCACCATTCTTTATTGGGGATTAGCCAAGCGGTAAGGCAACGGACTTTGACTCCGTCATTCCCAGGTTCGATCCCTGGATCCCCAGCCATTTGTTATGAGCCATTAGCTCAGTTGGTAGAGCACCTGACTTTTAATCAGGGTGTCGTAGGTTCGAGTCCTACATGGCTCACTTTTGTATCATGCGCGTATGGCGGAATTGGCAGACGCACTGGATTTAGGTTCCAGCGGGCAACCGTGGGGGTTCAAGTCCCTCTACGCGCACCATACTAATCAACAGCAGCTCTCGAGATCATTCTCGAGAGCTTTTTTGTTGTTTCTATTTATCATAATGGATATCATTTCTATATCCCTCATACGCGTGGTTGTATTCCATTGTTCGGGCTACGTTTTCTATGAATGCTTCTTCATAACCAGCTTTGCGAAGAAGATGGAAGCCAAGCTCCATCCCGGAGGCAATGCCGCCTGCGGTAATGATTCGACCACTATCGACGACACGAGCTCGTGAGATCCGGCATGCGGGAGCGATCTGTGCCAATCGATCAATCGGCGTCTGACCCAAGGAGGAGGCCTCCAGCGCATCAGGCTCTTTACGATTGGTGGCGGATCGGCCGTTTAGAAGCCCCATTTGGCCATAGATCCAGGAACCGGTACAAACGCTCGTAAGAAGGCAATCATCGGATAATGAGTGGATGAACCGATGGAGATTGCCATTATACATTTCTTGTCTAGTCCCATAACCTCCTGGAATTAGGAAAGCATCCATTGCAGGTTTATCGTTAAACGCATAGGACGGGATGATCGTTAGACCCGTTAACGTTTGAATAGGGCGCATGGACTCGCTTATCGTGAATATATCCAATGCGGGGTCATATCGTTTAGCAACGCTAATCACACCGATAGGCGCTGAATAATCGAGTACCTCGGCATCTTTGAACAGATACACGCCAATTCGAAAGCCTTGTTTATTCATAAACATATACACACCTTTCATTGCTGGGATGGGATGAGCGGACAGGGATTAAAGAAGAACGGACGACTCCAACATGTAACGTCATCGGAATGGAACTTAAGCGAAGGGTTCGATGTTGTCTAAGGTCATCTCCACTGGTCCTAAGCATAGCATTGCTTTTAGTATTTGAATAACGAATGAATGGAATATATACTATTGATAAATGAAATAGAATGGGGATTGCAGCTCATGTATGATCGAATGGAAGGCAGGCTCGTGAAAACCTTTATTGCGTTATGGGAAGAACGTAGTATAAGCCGAGCTGCAGAGCGGCTAGGTTATGTACAGTCGACGGTAACGGTACATTTGAAGCTGTTGGAGGAGCAATTGGGGCGACAGCTGTATGTTCGGTCCTCGCGCGGCGTAACACCGACGGAATCGGGAGAGAAAGTGGCGCCATTCATGTACCGTTTCTTGCAGTTGGCTTCGACGATGGAGGAAGCGATATCAGGGGATGACAAACCTAATGGGATCGTATCGATTCGTTTATTAGAATCGTTTTATGTGTCAGAGTGGGGAAATTGGCTTGGGCGGTTTCTGCATGAATATCCGAATATCCGCGTCAAAATAGAAACGGGCTTTCAGACGGATACGGTGCAGGAAGTGCTTCGCCACCGGATTGAACTAGGCATCGTACCGATGCAGCCTGAGGCAGAGGAGCTCATATTTGAACCTCTTGTGGAGGATGAGCTCGTCATCGCTGTCTCGCAGGAATGGGGCCGTAAATGGGCCGCAGAGGGCTGGAGAGCGCTTGAAGGGGCTCCTCTGCTGTCTTTTGGCGAGCAATGCATCTATCACACAATCGGTCACAGATGGCTGCAGCAGCAGCATGCAGTTGAGCATATGGCATTGCCGAGCCTCGATATGGTGAAGCAGCTTATTCGATCCGGTCTAGGCATCGCTTGCTTGCCGCGCCGGACCATCACACAGGAGGCAGCTGAGGGGCAAATCGTCATTCTGCCTATGAATAAGCCAATGATGATAACTCATGGCATCATTACGCATCGGGAACGGTCGCTCAGTAACGCGGCACGCGTGTTTAAGGAAGCGTTAATGAAGCATTTTAATGGCACAAATGAAGAAGATGAAACATAAATGATTGACTAATGAACTGATAACGATTATCATCGTTAGTAGAGTATAATGATAATCGTTATCATCCAATGCAAACCAACGAAGACTACATATAGGAACATCCCTACAAGGGATTTAGATCGTGTGCTTGTTCAGATGAAGGAGTGACTAGATGATGATTCGACTTACGACAGCTCAGTTGGATATTTCATATGAAGATCGGATGATCGTACAAAATTTGAATATCGCGATTCCGCAGGGCAAGATTACGGCGCTTGTCGGTTCGAACGGATCGGGCAAGTCGACGATACTGAAGACGATGGCGAGGATCATGTCTCCTTCTAACGGACAGGTACTGCTAGATGGCAAGTCTATCCATAAACAATCGACGAAGGAAGTTGCGAAGCAGCTTGCGATATTGCCGCAAAATCCGACAGCGCCTGACGGCCTGACGGTTACGGAGCTCGTTTCCTACGGCCGTTTCCCTTACCAAAAGGGATTTGGGTCATTAACCAAAGAAGACCGCTCGATTGTCCAATGGGCGATTCAAGCGACGGGGATGATGGAGTTCGCAGAGCGGCCGGTAGATCAGCTGTCCGGCGGCCAGCGTCAACGGGCATGGATCGCAATGGCTTTAGCGCAAGAAACCGATATTTTGTTCTTGGATGAGCCGACTACGTTCCTCGATATGGCGCATCAGCTTGAGGTGCTGCAGCTCCTGCAGAAACTAAACGAAGAGAACAACCGAACAATTGTAATGGTCGTCCATGATCTCAATCATGCGTCACGTTATGCGCATCACATGATTGCTATTAACAAAGGTACGGTTAAAGGCGAGGGCTCCCCGGAGGAAGTAATGACGCCGCAAATTTTGCGGGACGTATTTAACATCGAAGCCGATATCGTTCGCGATCCTCGCACCGGCGTGCCGTTATGCTTGCCGTATGCGCTTGTTCATTCGCATGGAGAAGCTACGCAACAGCCTAACAGCCGTACATTGGAAGCGGCAGTGGTCTAAGCTGATGCAGCCAACGACTGCAGCGCTTGCGATTGCATGATGAATAGTTAATCGGATCAATCATTTCATGAAAGGTCGTACGACTAAGCTGCTAATTTTGGGCGAGGCTCGTACGGCTTTTTGGATGAATAGAAGTACATAATGGGCTCTTACAGAGGCTCTTGAGCAGAGAAAATAAGTATTTTAAAAAAGAATTGAAGTTTTTTCGCAAAAGGGGTTGCACTCGTTTTATTTATCTGTTATATTATTTCTTGTCGCCGCTGATAAACGCAGCGAACACACAATATGCGGAAGTGGCTCAGCGGTAGAGCATCGCCTTGCCAAGGCGAGGGTCGCGGGTTCGATTCCCGTCTTCCGCTCCATAATTAGTGCCCTTAGCTCAGCTGGATAGAGCGTTTGACTACGAATCAAAAGGTCGGGAGTTCGAATCTCTCAGGGCACGCCATTATCGTTTTACGGGATGTAGCTCAGCTTGGTAGAGCACCTGGTTTGGGACCAGGGGGTCGCATGTTCGAATCGTGTCATCCCGACCATTTATTTTGCGGGTGTAGTTCAATGGTAGAACTTCAGCCTTCCAAGCTGATAGCGTGGGTTCGATTCCCATCACCCGCTCCATTTAATGAATGACAAACTCCGAGTAGGAGTTTTTTGTTTTTTATAGTGATATTCGTTTGGAGGACCTCTTCGTTAGAAAGCATGCGAAGATGCTCATGAAATTCGTTTAAAAGTTAACGTATGAATTTACAACAAAAGAAGTACTTGCATTCGGTATTGAAAAGTTATATAATCATTTCTGTTGCTCAAGAACATAGGTGTTTAGCAACAGGCATACATGCGGAAGTGGCTCAGCGGTAGAGCATCGCCTTGCCAAGGCGAGGGTCGCGGGTTCGATTCCCGTCTTCCGCTCCATATGTGCCCTTAGCTCAGCTGGATAGAGCGTTTGACTACGAATCAAAAGGTCGGGAGTTCGAATCTCTCAGGGCACGCCATCTCATTACTTTGATAGAACGAATCAGCTCCTTGCCTTCACTGGCGAGGAGCTTTCTTGTTATTCTGGCAGATGTTGAGCATTCCCGAGGAAGCACTTCAACACATCACCGTTTTGTAGTATGATAAGAAAAGTGCAATGAAGCGCGTCCGTTTATGGCGTTTGGTCGCGAACCATTTTGTACAGCAAAATCAGCTGTGTGTGCTTGAAGCAGCAACGTCCAAATGGTTGGTGGGATTGTGGCCTGGCATGAAGCGTTTTACCCGCGCGGTTGATTTTGTTTGTGCAAAATGCAAAGGAAAAACCTTACAGACAAAGATGCATCGTGAAAGCGGCCGACCGGGAACGGCAGAAGCGATGACATCTGAAGGAGGAACAGTATGTCGGAACAGACTGCAACGAGCCTGACAGCGAACAAAGCAAATGCGAATTCTTTACTTCGCCGCGATGTCCGCTTCTTAGGCAACATTTTGGGTGAAGTGCTCGTCCATCAAGGCGGCGAAGAGCTGCTGGAGATCGTCGAGAAAATCCGTGAGATGAGTAAATCTCTGCGCGCGGAATACCTCCCGGAGCTGTATGATGAGTTCAAATCAACAATCGCTTCCTTAAGTCCTGACATTCGTCATCAGGTCATTCGGGCATTCGCATTGTATTTCCAACTCGTCAACATCGCCGAGCAAAATCATCGTATTCGCCGCAAACGCGATTACGAGCGCTCTGCGGGCGAAGGCGCTCAGCCAGGGTCGATTGAGGACGCGGTAAAAGTATTGAAAGAACGCAATATCGCGATTGAAGACGTTAAGGATATGCTGGACGGCATTTCGCTGGAGCTCGTTATGACGGCGCATCCAACGGAAGCAACGCGCCGCGCAGTATTGGATATCCACAAACGGATTGCAAGCGACGTTATGGAGCTTGATGATCCGACGCTGACGCATCGCGAACGTGAAAAGCTGCGTGAGAAGCTGCTGAATGAAGTATTCACGCTATGGCAAACGGACGAGCTTCGCGGCCGCAAACCGACCGTTATCGATGAAGTGCGCAACGGTTTGTTCTTCTTCGACGAGACGTTGTTTGAAGCGCTGCCGAACGTATACGAAGAGCTGGAGCGCTGCCTAGCGAAGTATTATCCGGAAGAGAACTGGCATGTGCCATCGTACCTGCGGTTCGGTTCCTGGATTGGCGGAGACCGTGACGGCAACCCATCGGTTAAAGCAAAAGTAACGTGGGAAACATTGACGCTGCACCGCGCTTTGGCGCTGGACAAATATAGCGAAGCGTTGCAAGATCTGATGGGGCTGCTGAGCTTTAGCACAAACATCGTTGAAGTATCGCCCGAGCTGGTGGAATCGATCCGCGCGGACCGCGAGAACGTCGAGCTGAATTGCGTTGATATCTGGCGCAACGAGCAAGAGCCGTATCGCATTAAAGTGGGATACATTTTGCAAAAGCTGGCGAACACGCGCGATGGTGCTGCGAATCGTTATGAAAGCCCAGAAGAGTTGATCGAGGATCTTAAAATCATCGATCGCAGCTTGCGTCATCATTTCGCAGACTATGCGGCAGATACGCATATTCGCAAGCTGGTTCGCCAAGTGGAGCTATTCGGGTTCCATATGTCGAAGCTAGACATTCGCCAACACAGCCAAGAGCATGAGAACGCAATGACAGAAGTGCTGCAGAAGATGCGCATTGTAGATAACTATGCTGAGCTGTCGGAGGATGCGAAGGTTGAGCTGCTGGCTAAGCTGCTTAACGATCCGCGTCCATTGACGAGCGGGCATTTGGAATATTCGGAATCGACGCGTGAATGCTTGGATGTCTATGCGACGGTATATCGTGCACAGAAGGAATTCGGCATTAACTGCATTTCAAGCTACCTGATCAGTATGACGGAAGCGGCGAGCGACATGCTTGAAGTCATGGTGTTCGCTAAGGAAGTCGGTCTGTTCCGTAAAGAAGCGGACGGCTCGGTACGTTGCACGCTGCAATCCGTGCCGCTGTTTGAAACGATTGACGACCTGCATGCAGCGCCAGGCATTATGAAGAAGCTGTTCGAGCTGCCGATTTACCGTGAAGCTGTTTCGGCTATGGGCGAAGTCCATGAAATCATGCTGGGCTATTCCGATAGCAACAAGGACGGCGGAGTCGTAACCGCAAACTGGGAGCTGCGCGTAGCGTTGAACGACATTACGGCTTCGGCGGGTGAATTCGGCGTGAAGCTGAAATTCTTCCACGGCCGCGGCGGTGCGCTTGGACGCGGCGGCATGCCGCTGAACCGCAGCATTTTGGCACAGCCTCCTCATACGATTGGCGGCGGTATCAAAATTACGGAGCAAGGCGAAGTATTGTCCTCGCGTTACGGCTTGCATGATATTGCATACCGCAGCCTTGAGCAAGCGACTTGGGCGCTTATCACTGCGGCGCGTCTGGCGAAATACCCAGAGCAAATGCCGAAGGTTGAAACGGATTGGGACGATATTGCACGCAGCATCTCCGAGACGGCGCTTCATAAGTATCAGGATCTGATCTTCCGCGATCCGGACTTCATGACGTTCTTCAAGGAATCGACGCCTCTGGCCGAGGTAGGCGAGCTGAATATCGGATCGCGTCCTTCGAAACGGAAGAACAGCGACCGGTTTGAGGATCTGCGCGCAATTCCATGGGTATTCGCATGGACGCAAAGCCGCTACTTGCTGCCGGCATGGTATGCTTCAGGCTATGCAATCGAGCAGTTCGTTCAAGGCGACAACGGACGCATGCAGAAGCTTCGTGACATGTACACGCGCTTCCCGTTCTTCCGCTCGCTAATTGACAACCTGCAAATGGCGCTGGCGAAAGCAGATCTGCTGATCGCTCGCGAATATGCGGGTATGATTAAAGACGGCACGATTCGCGATCGCATTTTCGGGCAAATCGAAGAAGAGTATGCGCGTACGCTGCGCCTCATCCTCGACATTACGGGACAATCGGAAATTTTGGATAATGTACCGGTTATTCAAGAATCGATTCGTCTGCGTAACCCGTACGTCGATCCGCTCAGCTACCTGCAAGTGCAGCTGCTGACCGAGCTTCGCTCGATTCCTGACGATAGCGGCGATGCAGAACTCCTGCGTGAAGTGCTGCTTACGATCAACGGAATTGCAGCTGGACTGCGCAATACGGGCTAATGCTGTAAAGCATATTTGCTGTAGCAGCATAATATGGATATGGTTTTCAAGGTCGGGATCAGGGCGGCGATATGCCGTGCTGCCCGGCCTTTTGTGCGGTTGGAGGAGGGAAGCAATTGAAAGCACCTGGGTATGGCTTAGCAGTTTTATTTGTGCTGCTGGGGGCATCAAGCTACGGTTTCTTATCGCCCATTGTGAAGCTCACGTATGATCAGGGGTACACATTCGAGCAAATTACGGTTCATCAGGTGGGAATCGGGGCTATTTTGTTGTGGATCATGGTACTGTTGCGACGCGACGTTTGGTCTAACCCGTTTCGAGGTCCATGGATAAAGCTAGCTTCTATCGGGATTTTTGGCATGGGGGCAACAACGATCCTGTACAACTTGGCGTTAGCTCGACTGGATGCTTCGCTCGCGATCGTCTTGCTTTTTCAGTTTACGTGGATTACGATTCTAATAGACAGCATTTGGAACCGAAAATGGCCAAATCGATGGCATTGGATCGCCATTGCCATTGTACTCGCAGGTACCGTGCTTGCGGTTGGGGTAACAAGCGATGGGATCGATCGGCTTGCTTCCATCGGAACGGTGTATGGATTACTGTCTGCAATCACCTACAGCTTGTTCCTGTGGCTTACGGGCAGGGTGGATACAGCAGGCGATCCCGTTATAAAGTCTGCTTTTATTACAACAGCATCGCTGGTGCTCGTTGTCGTGTTATATGGGTGGCACGCAGGCGCAGGGGAGCGTGAGCTTCAGATGGCTGGTATCGGGCTGGTGCTGGGGACGCTTGGACAGGTTTTCCCAACGGTCTTATTTTCGATCGGTATTCCGAGAATCGGGAGCAGCTTAGCCTCTATGCTGGGATCAATAGAGCTGCCCGTCGCGGCATGTGCAGCTTGGCTTATAGCAGGAGAACGGATTAGCATGTGGCAGACGTTCGGCATCGTACTCATTTTGTGCGGCATTGTAGTGGCCGAGCGGCGATCCGGCAATAGAACGGAGGAGCAATCGTCACGTCTGGGGGAATAACGGTGATATCAGTAGAAGCGAGATTAGCCAGACTGGCGCTCAAGGGCGATCAGCAGGCATTCGCCGAGATCGTGGATATGTATCAGGACAAGCTCTATCATATGGCTTACCGCATGCTTTATAATCGGCAGGAAGCGGAAGACGTCGTGCAGGATACGTTTCTTCGCGTTTATCGCAATCTGGATCGTTACGATGAATCGTTAAAATTTTCGACCTGGATTTATCGAATCGCGACGAATTTATGCATTGACCGGCTGCGGCGCAGAAAACCGACTTATTCACTGGATGCAGAGTCGACGGATCATGAGGGATTGGACGGCTATTCGATGGTGCCAAGCGATAACCGGACGCCGGAGAGCGAAACGATGCTGTCGGAGACGCAGCGAATCATTCACCAAGCGATTGAAACGCTGCCTGCCAAATATAAGTCGGTTATGGTCCTTCGTTATTTGCAGGAGATGTCGCTGCAGGAAATCGGCGACGTATTGGACATGCCGGTGACGACGATCAAAACGCGGGTGCATCGCGGGCGTGAATTTTTGCGTAAAAGACTAGAGCATAAATTGTAAAAAAAGCGGAATGTACAGGAATTGAAACGTCCTGACAGGTCCGAGCGTATTGTATAGCAATGACCTGATGTTTAAGCGTGAAGGGGAAAGGAATGGCTGCCATGAATTGCAACGTCGCCACCGTATGGATGCATGATTATTTGGACGGCGAATTGCCTCAACAAGATGTTCGTGAGCTTAAGGCTCACCTGTTGGAATGTCCATCATGTCGAATGAAATTCGAGCAATTAGATCGAACGGAATCGCTGCTGTCATCAGCGATGCACGCGCGCGGATCGATCGAACCGGAGCAGTCGGCACGCCTGAATGAACGGATTATGGCTGCCTTGCCGAAGCGACGCAGGCAGTCGCCATGGATAAGCTGGGTAAGGAATCATCCTGCGGCTACGGTTGCAGCGCTCTTCTTATTCGTCATGCTGTCCAGCTTCCTATCGATGTGGCATCAGGGCGGAGAGTTGATCGTGAGAGGCCAGGATTTGCAGTCGGTCGTCATCCAAGGGGATAAAGTTATCGTGCCTGCAGGAACGAAGGTCCACGGCGATTTGACCATTGAGAACGGGATTGCAGAGGTGCAGGGCGATGTAGACGGCAATGTGACCGTTATTGACGGATCGCTGCAGTTAGCCTCGACGGCGCATATCGCAGGCTCAAGCCGAACGATTGACCGAGCGCTCGATTGGTTCTGGTACAAAGTGACGGAGACGGTTACCGATATAGCTAAATAATAATGATAAGTGCCTTCCGATAAACGGTAGGCACTTTTTTTCTTTCATAAGAAGGATTTACATTTCTCTTTCTAGAAAATAATAAGGTTGACTCTTGAAGCAGTTATAGCTCTACAATGGCTATACTGTATACAGTCTAACGGGCGCGAGGCCGATAAAATAAAGATATAGCGCCTATTTTGGGCGAATTGTGCTTCAAATGCGCGTCAAATAGGCATCAGATGGGTAATTGTCGCTTGGGGGCCTGCGAACTGATGAATTATTTTAACGACATAAGCTGGCAGAACGGCATTAAAGATCTAATCGATATTGCGGCTGTCAGTTACATCATATATAAATTGATTTTACTCGTACGGGGTACGCGCGCGATCCAATTGTTAAAGGGTATTCTGGTATTGGTCGCGACTTGGGCGCTGAGCACTTGGCTGAATTTGGGTACGCTTAAATGGATGATGAACCAAATGTTCACGTTCGGCGTATTAAGCGTGTTGATTATTTTTCAGCCGGAGCTTAGGCGTGCGCTGGAGCAACTGGGCCGAGGCAAGTTGTTTGGACGTTCGACGGGGCTGGAGCGGGATCTGATTAACGAACGGATTAAGGAAATTATTAAAGCCGTCAATTATATGTCCAAGCGTAAAATCGGGGCATTGATCGTGTTTGAGCGCATGACAGGCGTGAATGAGTTTATCGAGTCTGGCATCGGGATGGAGTCGCGAATTAGCGCGGAGCTCCTCATTAACATTTTTACGCCGAATACGCCTCTTCACGACGGGGCTGTCATCATTCGCGCGAATCAAATCATGGCGGCCGCGTGTTACTTGCCATTATCGGAAAATCCGTTCATCAGCAAAGAGCTTGGAACGCGGCACCGGGCCGCGATCGGCGTAAGCGAAGGCTGTGATGCGATCTCCGTTGTTGTTTCAGAGGAAACGGGACAGGTGTCGTTGTGCTTGAACGGAATGATTGTACGCGACATTAAGGAAGAATCGTTAATCTCGAAGCTGTTCGAAGAGCTCATGCCAGCGAACAGCCAAGGGGAGAAAGCGAAAACCTCTTTCTGGCGGCGGAAGGGGGACAACGGGAATGGATAAATGGCTAACACATCCGACCGCTCTCAAAATTTTATCCGTCCTCATCGCATTGATGCTGTGGGCGGTAGTTCATTTTGACCCAGAATCGAACCCGAATGCTACGATCACAACGAACGAATCGCATGTCATCGACGCTGTGAAAATCAAAACAATCGGTCTTGACGAAAAAACGCGAGCACTGCGTGCTATCGATCCAGGTGCGGTTAAGTTGGTCGTAAGCGGCTCTCGGGCCCGTCTAGCGGCGGCGTCGCCGGATGATTATGTGGTTTCGGCTAATTTATCTGATGTACCTAACGGCGTCCATGAGGTCGTATTATCAGTCGAGCTGCCGCGGGGCGTAGAGCTTGTGAAAATGACGCCGAATCGAGCGACCGTACAGATCGAGCCGATGCAGACGAAGGAATTCGAGGTTCAGGTGCTGACAGAAGGGGCGCCGGCTAATGGTTACAAGGCAGGCGAGCCGATCGTGAAGCCGAACAATCGCGTACATGTCACGCTGCCAGAGGACGAGCTCGAGACAGTAGGCGCTGTTGCGGTCAACGTGAACGTCAACGGCGAGGAAGAGACAGTCAGCGAGAAGCGGGCGCGCGTCATCGTCTATGACAATGATGGCAAAGAGCTGAAGGATGCGGTCGTGAGCCCAAGCGTTGTCGAGGTGGAAGTGCCGATTACGAAGCCGTTTAAGCAATTGCCGCTTCAGATCGGATTTACGGGCGCTCTGCCTGCAGGTTTAAGTATTGCCAAGCTGGAGCTGTCCACGGAGCAAGTGACGGTCTACGGTCCTCAGAACGAGCTGGACAAGCTGGAGTTCTATGATGGCGTAATAGTAGATTTGGACAAGGTGACCGGCTCGGGTACCTATACTTATGATATCAAGCCGATCGACGGCATTGCCGCAGTAGATCCGAAGACGGTATCGGTCAGCATTACCGTGGAAGAGACGAGCAGTCGATTAATCGAACGCGTACCGGTTACGTTGAGCGGTCTAGCCGATGGAATGTCAGCCAATGTACTGATTCCGACAGATGGATTAGTTGATGTCACTGTTCGTGGCGCGCCGACGTTGCTGACTGGTTTGAAGGAGTCGGATGTTCAAGCCGTTGCACGGCTGGAATCGCTAGGCGTTGGCCAGCACGAGGTGACGCTCGATATTCACTTGCCGAACTATGTAAGCCCAGATACGGCTCCGGTTAAGGTGACGGTCGATATTATCGATGATAAAGCGGCTTCAACGAAGCCGAAGGACACGAAACCGGCCGATAAGGAGCCTCCGGCAGGCCCTGTAGATGCTACGCCTGTCATTAAGCCAGAGGATGATGAGGCAGCAGATGCGGCTACGGATGCAGGCAGCACGAATAGTGCTGACACAGGGACTGATTCGGCCGTGGGAAGTAATGCCGGTAGTTCTGAAGCGGGTGCGGCAGCTGGAACGGACACTGGTGCATCCAGCGACAGCAGCATAACCGATAACGTTAATGCTTCCAACTATTAATAGGGTTAAGGTATGATAGAGGCGGGAGAGCACGGGGGTACTCACCGCCAGGCTATTGCATATATTTAGATACAGAAGGGGAATTGACATTCATGGGTAAATATTTTGGAACAGACGGCGTGCGCGGGGTTGCTAACCGTGAATTGACGCCAGAGCTGGCTTATAAAATCGGACGCTGCGGCGGTTATGTACTCGCAGGTCAAGCAGATAAACCAAAGGTTGTAATCGGTCTGGATACGCGTATTTCGGGTCCTATGCTGGAGGCGGCGCTTATTGCGGGCTTGTTGTCCATCGGCGCAAGCGTTGTTCGCATCGGCGTCGTATCGACGCCTGCTGTGGCGTATTTGACGCGCGAGCTGAAGGCAGACGCAGCGGTCATGATTTCAGCTTCGCATAACCCGGTAGCGGATAATGGCATTAAATTTTTCGGCGGCGACGGCTTCAAGCTGTCGGATGAGACTGAGCTTGAAATCGAGCGTCTGATGGATGCAGAGATCGATGAGCTTCCTCGCCCAGAGGGCGGCGATATCGGTACGGTAACGTCCGACGATACGGCGAAGTACCGTTACCTTGAGTTTTTGAAAACGACGATCCAATCGTCGTTCGAAGGCGTAAAAGTTGTACTCGACTGCGCACACGGCTCCGCATACGAGCTGGCGCCGCGCGTATTCCGCGAGCTTGGCGCTGAGGTGATTACGGTTGGCGCAGAGCCAAACGGCCGCAACATCAACGATGGCGTAGGCTCGACGCATCCTGAGTATTTGCGTGATCAAGTACTCAAGCATGGCGCACAGCTTGGCTTGTCGTTCGACGGCGATGCGGATCGGTTGATCGCAATTGACGAGAACGGCGAGGAAGTCGACGGCGATTATATTTTGTGCATTTGCGGCGATGCCATGCGTCGTCAAGGCAGACTTCAAGGCGAGACGATTGTAACGACGGTTATGGCGAATATCGGCTTCTTCAAAGCGACGGAAAAGCTGGGGCTGAAAACGGCGCAGACGGCAGTTGGCGATCGTTACGTAATGGAAGAAATGCGCCGCGGCGGATTTAATCTTGGCGGCGAGCAATCGGGCCATGTTATTTTCCTCGATTACAACACGACGGGCGACGGTATTCTGACCGCTATGCAGCTGGTCGATACGCTCGTGCAATCAGGCAAGAAGCTGAGCGAGCTGAAGCAGCTTATGCGCAAATACCCGCAGGTGCTGGTCAATGTGCGCGTAGCTGACAAAACGCTGTACAACGATAACGCAGCAATCGCGGAAGCGGTTAGCGCAGTCGAAGCCGAGCTGGGCGACAACGGCCGCGTGCTCGTGCGTCCTTCCGGTACGGAATCGCTTATCCGCGTAATGGCGGAAGGTCCCGATAAGGATCAAGTCGAAGCATACGTTCACCGCATCGTGGACGTTGTGAAGACGCAGCTGGGCTAGTTCGATACAAGAAAACGAACTCTAATCGTACGAATAAACGCGGATGAATGGTGGAGCAAGCACGCCGTTCATCCGTTTTTAGAAGACAGCAGTATGTGAAGAAGTCGTAAAGGAGTGTTTCAACAAAGCAGTAGAACGTAAAGCGTGTCCCCAAAGGGGACGAAAGCGACTCCTAGCACCAAGCCGGGAAGAATCGCATATACCATATGCTTACAATCAAACATAACTGGGTAAATCCGAATTAAAGCGTGTCCCAAAGGGACGAAAGCGAGCACACGTACCCTACCAGCCCAACAAGGCTTCCGGTGTCCAGAGGATGGAATCCTCGGAGCCCGCCCTGGCGAGGGAGGGATTGGGAGGGTCGCCTTAAGAATTTTGTTGCGAAATGTCGGGAAAGTGAATATGATAGGGATTATGATTCTGGAATTGAAAGCGAGGGTCGGGGTTTTCATAAAGCAACACAAGCGCCAGAGCTTGCGACATGGAAAGCGCTGCAACAAACCATTCCCATCGGAGGGAAGAGCGGCTGTGCAAGCTGACGAGGTGGAGGCGTTCGAGTTTTTCGGCGGGGACCTCCCGGTACACATTCATACCGTAAGCCGTTACGTAAAACGACGCGGGCGACCGGTCGGACAATCGTGCGGCGGAGTGGATAGCAAGACATGTACAAACAGACGAAGCAGCGTGTCGACGGATGATGGAGCATCCTCGAAGACGGGTACAGGCTCAGTCTGCCTTATTTTAGCGATTCAAAACATTAAACAACCCTAACGTCCGCGATGCCGCTTAAGCGATCGAATGGGCAGGAGGGTAATGAACGATGAACTTCATACCGTTCTGCCGCGCAGCGGGCATTCGCAGGTCGAGGGAAATTCGAACCTAACGGAGGTCTATATTTATATGTGCGGAATTGTAGGATATATTGGTAATCGTAACTCGCAGGAAATTTTGATCGAGGGTCTGAAGAAGCTGGAGTACCGTGGGTATGACTCCGCTGGTATCGCAGTATTCACGGGCAATACACTGGAAATTCGCAAGTCGAAAGGCCGTCTTGCTGTGCTGGAAGGCCAGCTTCAAGAGGAGCCGCTTGCTGGCTCTGTCGGAATCGGTCACACGCGTTGGGCGACGCACGGCAAGCCTTCGGATGTGAACTCGCATCCCCATACGGACAATTCCTCGAAATTCTCGGTCGTGCACAACGGCATCGTCGAGAACTATCTGGACCTGAAAGACGAACTCGCAGCTAAAGGCCACAACTTCGTGTCGGAAACGGATACGGAAGTTATTGCGCATCTCGTAGCTGATGAATATGACGGCAACATCGTAGAAGCTGTACAACGTGCAGTGAAGCGCATGCGCGGTGCTTTTGCACTCGGCGTTTTGACGGAATTCGAGCCTACTAAGCTCGTTGCGGTTCGTTTTGCGAGCCCGCTCGTCATTGGTATCGGAGAAGGCGAGAACTTCATCGGATCGGATATTCCGGCAATTCTCGAGCATACGCGTAATGTGTATATTTTGAACGACGGCGAGATGGCCGTTTTGACACGTGATGGTGTCGAACTGATGACGACAGAGGGCGAATTTATTTCCAAGGAAATATTCCATGTCGATTGGGATCTCGTTACGGCAGAGAAAGCCGGATTCGATCACTTTATGCTGAAAGAAATTTACGAGCAGCCTAAGGCATACCGTGACACAATGCGCGGACGCGTGTCGGAAGACAACAATTCGGTGTCGTTGACGGAAATCGGCATGACGGCGGAGCAAGTGAAAGGCATTCGCAAAGTGCATATCGTTGCTTGCGGCACGGCTTATCATGCAGGCTTGGTCGGCAAAACGGTAATCGAGCGCATGGCTCGCATTCCAGTGGAGACGGATGTAGCTTCGGAATATCGCTATCGTTCGCCAATCATCACGCCGGATACGCTCGTTATCGTTGTTAGCCAATCCGGTGAAACGGCAGATACGCTTGCAGCACTGCGTGAAGCAAAACGCAACGGCGCGCGCGTACTGGCGATCACGAACGTTGTAGGCAGCTCGGTCGCTCGCGAAGCGGATGATGTGCTTATCACATGGGCAGGTCCAGAGATCGCTGTAGCATCGACCAAAGCGTACACGTCGCAGCTGATCGCGTTCTACCTGTTCGGCGTCTACTTGGCACAAACGCTCGGAACGATGGAGCAAGCGGCTATTACGGAAGTGCTAACGGCTATGCAGCAGCTGCCTGAGCAAGTCGAAGCGGTTCTGGAGCAATCCGCTGTACTGAAGCAAGTTGCGGATTCGATCGCTGTTCACAAAAACCTGTTCTTCATCGGCCGCGGCGTTGACTTCGCAGTCGCGCAAGAAGGCTCCTTGAAGCTCAAAGAGATTTCGTACATCCACTCCGAAGCTTACGCAGCAGGCGAGCTGAAGCACGGCACGCTGGCGCTGATCGAGGACGGTATCCCGGTTATCGCGCTCGTAACGCAAGAAGAGCTGTACGAGAAAACGTTAAGCAACATTAAAGAAGTCAAAGCGCGCGGCGCACACGTGCTCGCAATCGCGAACGCAGGCAGCGAAGTGGAAGTCAGCAAGTCGGTCGACGAGCTGTTCGCTATTCCGAAAACACTGCCAATCCTGTCGCCTGCTGTCTCGGTTATTCCGCTGCAGCTGATCTCTTACTATGCATCGCTTGCTGTCGGTAATGACGTGGATAAACCGCGTAACTTGGCGAAGAGTGTTACGGTGGAGTAAAATAGGAGAAAGTTCAGATAAGACTGTTCAGTGATAAAAAAGTCTGGAACCAGTAAAAGATGACTGGAACTAGTAAAAGAACTATGGAACCAGTAAAAGATGTGTGGAACCGATAAGCAAGATGATTGACATCTAGAAGGGAGCCCGAGGGGAATAATTCGGCGCTCCCTTTTAATTTGTTTAGAAGTTAATATTCACATACGACTTCATTACGGTGGTGAAACTGTTGAGTGGCATTGGCTATTCCAAATAATAAAAATTTCGATTCATTAAAAAATGACATCAATTTAATTAGATTATTATCTTTTACACTGATGACGAAAAAGTAAATACGGAAAACTACAGCAACAAAGAAGAGTCTGTAAAATACTTTGTGTAAACTCCAAAACCTATTAACATGGAAATAATAGAAAGGTTGGGGAGCACAAATGGGATTATGGACGAAGTAGCAGCTGCGAGCGTTCATTAAAGAAAACAAGTTGGTAACAGCTCAAGACGCTCAAAATGCGTTGAAGGATCTCTTCGCCGAGACGATTCAGGAGATGCTAGAGGCTGAGATGGACACGCATTTGGGTTACGAGAAGCACGAGGTGAAGAACAAAGAGACGGCCAACAGTCGAAACGGGAAAAGCCGTAAGATCGTGACCAGCGAATACGGTGAGCAGGAAATCACCATACCACGTGACCGCCAGGGCGAGTTTGAACCGCTCGTTGTGAAGAAGCATCAATCGAATGTAACGGGCATCGAAGATCAGATCGTAGCGCTGTATGCCAAGGGCGTGAGTACACGAGACATTCAAGATCATCTAGCCAATCTCTACGGCATTGACGTCTCGCCTACGCTCATTTCCAATGTGACCAACAAGATCGTGCCGCTCATCAAGGAGTGGCAGAACCGGCCACTACAGGGTGTTTATGCGGTGGTCTTTCTCGATGCCATTCATTTTAAAGTGAAGCAGGACGGTGCCATTGTCAACAAAGCGGCTTACATGGTTATTGGCATTGACTTGGATGGAAACAAAGACGTACTGGGCATGTGGATCGGGGAGAACGAGTCGGCGAAGTTCTGGCTGAGTGTGCTCAACGAACTGAAAAACCGCGGCGTACAAGACATTCTCATCACTTGCGTAGATAACCTGACCGGCTTCTCACAAGCCATCTCCGCCTGCTATCCGCAGACTGAGATACAGAAATGCATCATTCATCAGATTCGCAATTCAACGCGCTACGTTTCTTACAAGGACCTCAAGAAAGTGACAGCGGATCTTAAGCCAATCTACAAAGCAACCACGGAAGACGCTGCACTTGCAGAACTTGATCGTTTCGATGAGCTGTGGGGAACGAAGTATCCACTCATCGTCCGTTCTTGGCGTAACAATTGGGACGAGCTAGCCACCTTCTTCAAGTATCCGCCTGAGATCCGGAAGCTCATCTACACGACCAACATCATCGAAAGCTACCATCGTCAACTCCGTAAAGTAACGAAAAGCAAGAGCATCTTCCCATCGGACGAAGCCCTCCTCAAAATGCTTTATCTTTCAACGATGGACGTCGTTCGCAAATGGACCGGACGCGTGCAGAATTGGGGACAAATGCTGCTTCAGCTCTCCGTCTTCTTTCCTGATCGGGTGGGCCAGCACTTACGTTAAAAGGCTGTTTCCCCCTCGGGGGAATTCCTTATAAATGAGTTTACACAAAATTATTGACAGACCCACAAAGAAGGCCCCAATGATTACAAGGTGTACTGTGCCCCTTGTTTCTGCTTGGACAGGCGAGGTTACATCCTATGTAGCTGCGTCAAAGGTCGATAGAAACATAATAACAACATACGTGCGGTTTCTAACTTTCTTTACATGGCATTTTTCGGTGGTTTCAGACTTTTTATTTTCAGTGTTTATCAAGTGCCGCGGCAAACCCAATGAAATCAACAAATTTGGTTCCATACTTTTTTATCACCTGACAGTTCGTCGAAGTGAATTCGAATTAAAGTCGCCCTGCCGCGTATAAAGTCGCATCAAAAAGCCGAATGAAACACAGGTATCCACTCCTGTTTTCATCGGCTTTTTTCATAAATCAGGGAAGCGAAGAAGGGAAGATCATAAAAGTCTCGAACCACTTAATGAATCAATCTTTTCCTCGATTTTCACTCCGATCTCTAATCCTTTTCTTTTATCCTGCTTTGCCCCTGTTTTTTAGCTCGACTTTATTTACTTTTTTTCACGTTTTTTCTCCGATTTTCTTCCGATTTTTCTCAGATTTATGGGACGACTTTATTTGCTCAGGCCTTTTGAGAGGAGTATAGGGAAAATGGAGAAAATGCAGGAGTAGCAAGGGCTTGCGGCGATTGGTGGGGAGGGGGCGTAACATGACTTTATTTGCGGATCACATTCGGAACAAGGAAATGACCGTCTGACCAGCTTGTGGTCAGCATGCGAAAGCCTTTGTAGAGACGCCAGTCGCGTGATCTTTAAAGCGTACCAGCATCTTCGACGGCTTTACTCCGGTTGCGTGCAAACATGGAGTCATTGAAGATGAAGGCGGTCTGCCGATTTGACGAGGTCAGCGCCTCCATACACGCGATCAAAAACCGCCGCCAGGCATAGCCGCTGTGATTCATGAAACGATACACCGTGTCTTTGCCCGGAAATGTTTCTTGCCTTTTTTGCTCTACAAGAGTCGTAACTAGTTCTTCTGGTGAAACGGCATGACAAACACCCGGCGGAATAAATAGGCGCACTTGAAGCCGAATTTCTTTATAAATATTGCGCTACGCAGGTGTTTGATCACCTTTAGTTCCTGAAAAGCCGGTTTAATTTCGTATGGCAGTTGATCAAAGGCTTGCTTTTGCTCTGTCATATAGAGGATACCTCTTCTGTGGGGTAGTGGAAGATCAACACTTTCACTTCACCAAACGAAGCGGTGTTTTTCTATTTTCCTCAAGCCAACAACTCATTCAACTCCCAACCTAAGCTGCAGATGCTGTTGGACTGATTTTCTCTGCGAAAGTTGATTTATAAAATTTATAGCTAACCTTGCATAGGAAAAGGGAATAGCTGTATAATTCTCTTTACATATACTAAGTGAGGATGATAAAATTTGTGAAAGAAGAATATTAATGAAAAAATGGACAAATTGTATTAACTAAAATGAAAAAGAAACTGCAACTGAGCAAATTTGTAGGATTTATGATAATGACACAAAGATTATGGTATTAGATTGGTATGGATGAAAAGCAAAGGCGATGGGTGTTCTTGTATCTAGCGCGACCACAGTATAAAGTAAGGGTTTATAACTGACAAACAATTCATTCTTGTTATAAATATAGAGTTGGACTGTATGATTTATTAGTGAATGAGCAGAGTGTTTTTAAAAGATTTTTTCATATAAAACAATTATTTTTAAGTGCAGGAGAGTTGAAATGAAAAAATATAGTATTGTAATAGTTGCATATGAAATGAAACTTCTTTTAAAGAACTGTCTTGAGTCAATCAATAATATTAAAGGATTCACGAGAGATGAATTTGAAGTAATTGTTTCAGATGATGGATCTACTGATGGGACGTATGAATTCATAAAAGATGTAAATAGGAACTATGATTTGAAATATATTTATACAAAAAGAAGCGAGTTATCTTGCAGAAATAGAGCTAGAAATATTGGTCTAAAAGAAGCAAGTGGTGAGGTAATAATACTGCTAGATGGTGATGTAATAGTAAAAGAAAATATATTAGAGGAGTTTGATAGATGTTACTCAAAATGTAGAGATATAATTGTCACAGGTACAAGAATAATGTTAAATGAAGATGTTAGCTATGGCGATGTTGTTAGTAAAGAAGTATTTGAAAGATTCCAATTTGATGTTAATGATAGGAATGCATTGGATTCTAGGTATCCTTTATTTGATACACTTTCATATAATTATAATGCAATTAATTGTTCTTGGCTATTAGCCTATACTTGCGTTATTTCTATTCCCAGAAAGTATTTTGATGTTGTAGGGTGTTTTGATGAGAATATAAAAGGGTGGGGATTTGATGACTCTGAACTTTTATATAGATTATTTAAGCTAAATACTAAAGTACTAATAAATCTAAAAGTAGAAGTATTGCATCAGAAACATAATTCTTTTAGGGACACCTTAAATGAACACCTAATAGAGGAGTTTTATGAAAATGTGCAATATTTTTTTAATAAGCATAAAGATGCCCTTGAGTACCTGCCAGAAAATCTAGTTGATTACTTTATGGAAAACAGATTGATAGAATTATTATCTCCTAAATATTCTGTAAAAGAAGAGATAACTATAGATTTCATAGATAAAGATAGTATTCAAACATTAAACGAAAATATTGCTAGTCATTTGAATACAGAAGGAATTGTTTTAACTATTAATGACTATGTTGAAGAAACAGACCTTGATATATCTATACAATTACTTCAAAATCATAGATGCTTAATAAAGTATTTTCCGATGTCAAAGAGAATTCGTTAATTCTGAAGATAATATTAAACGTTTGAACTTTTGGAGCTGTTCTAGAATTTAGAGATCATGTTATAAACAATTTATAATATTTAAGAGGGGGGAAATAATTGAAAGAAACCATTCCTAGGGTGACAGTCTTGATGCCAGTATATAATGGTGAAAAATATTTGAATCAAGCTATAGAAAGTATATTAACTCAGACATATACTGATTTTGAATTATTGATTATTGATGATGCATCGGTGGATAGTAGTGTTGAATTGGTTAGGTCTTATAATGATAAAAGAATAAAATTAGTCAGAAATACAGTTAATATGAATCTAATTGCTACTTTAAACAAAGGTTTAAAACTTGCAAATGGAGAATACATTGTTAGAATGGATCAAGATGACATCAGTTTCCCTAATAGGCTTAAAGTGCAGGTCGAATTTATGGATTTAAATAAAGAAGTCGCAATAAGTGGTTCTTGGATAAAAACATTTGGAACTAAAAAGAGTAGAGTTATAAAACCACCTACAAGTTACAAAGATATAAAATCAAATCTTATTTTTGGTAATTGTCTAGCTCATCCATCTGTAATAATGAGGAAAAGCTCGCTTGATAAATTTGGATTGAGTTATAATCAAAAATTTATTCATGCCGAAGATTATGAATTATGGCAACGTGCCAGTTTATTGGTTGAAGTTCGAAACATTCCTAAAGTACTCCTTAAGTATCGAATTAATGAGCAAGGAATAAGCCGTGTTTATAATGAGATTCAGTTAAACACCATAAGACTTGTTTGCGAAAACATCCTAAAACAATTAGAAGTAAATTATTCAGAAAATGATTTGGAAAATTACTATAATTTATGTAGTTGGAATTATAATATTAAAATAAACAATGTGAATAAATTAAATGATTTTGAAGAAATATTATTGAGATTATATACATCTAACGAACAAAAAAAAGTGTTTGATAGTACAGAATTTAATAAAGCGATATTTAATTGTTGGTTTAGATTATGTTCAGCATCATCATCTTACTTAGGGATGAACGCATTAAGATGCTTTAATTCATCAGAGATATCAAGTTTTTATGAGTTAAGTTTTTATAGAAAAATTAACTTACTTATTAAGTGCAGTATTAAGATGAATTTAAAAAAGCCTAGTCTATGAGAATTAGGAATTGATGTAGTAAGCGAAAATGTTTTAGTAAGCTTTTTTGATGTTTATTGCTGGGCAAACTAAATCCTAGACTAGTATCTTCTGCAGATTAATCGTTTGGGGAAGAATGTACCTTAGGTACTCAGGGCGAAGCCCACTATATAATTGTAGCCAAGGGACATATATAAGGAGGAATAATGAAAAGAGTTCTCTTGTTAGATGCGGATGGGGTTTTGTTTTGGAATGATACGTTTTTGGCTATGATTTTGAAGGCATTGGAAGAGTGGAATATTGCAGAGCAGGATATTACAGAGGCATATCGAAGCGTAGTAGAGAGTAGCGACATATTCGGAAGTCCTGAAGAGTGGATTAGTACATTGGAAAACGAAAATAAGCATTGGGAAAAAATATATCAAAATATAGCTGAATACCTTTGCAGAAAATATTCATATAATAGTAATGATATAACGGAACAATTGCTAAATAAAGCAGTTTATTATAACAATTGCATGGTATATTCAGATGTAGTTCCGTTCTTGGAGAAGGTTCATAATGGAATAGATTGTTATGTTCTTACTAATGCATATCCAAGTGTTTATCAAGTTTTAAATGTACTAGGTATTTCAAAATACATAAAAACAGTTTTTAGTTCATCAGACATTCGTATGTGTAAGCCGGATAAGGAAATATTTTTCTATACATTAGCTGAGCTAGGTGTGAATCATAAAGATGTGATTTTTGTTGATGATAAGCCGGAGAATGTTATTGCGGCTCAGGAGATAGGCATGAAGGCAGTGTTAATGAATAGAGAGAAAAAAGAAACAACACTTCAATGGGTGAAAAATTTGGATGACCTTTTTAATCAATATCTTCGGAAATAAGAAATTTTAATAAATAAAAAATAGCCTCATCCGGAAGTCTTGATGCGATTATGTCGACTTTCTACAGTTGCATTCGTCCATCTGCAGTGATGATAGTTGATGATTTCCTCTTTTTAATTTTGCAATCGTTTTCAATGTGTACAGACCGCGGAATGCTCGATTTGGCCACCTTGAACCCCCAACGTTCAAATCGAACTTCTGCAACGTACACGTTCGGGGAACCATCGTACCAGATAGTGAAGACCTCTTTCCACTCCCAAACTTGACATAGCAGCGGTGAGTAAATGAGTAGAAGGAAGAGCTGTTTTTGGCTCTCTTTCTTTAGAACTTCGATAGGTGAATTTAATAATAGGTGATGCCTTTTCAAATTTGCTTTTGCGCGCGGTGACAACCTATGCTGAACTGCTTTAGGGATTATTTTGCATGCATTCGATGACATAGACGTGCACATGAAAACGATCAGCAATTCAAATCGCATTTGGAAAGCATTCGCGAATCCAAGTATGGTAGGCCGCAGCCCAAGCTTGTTTCTGGACCTGATTGCTCATCTCAGAAGTAGCTTCATGATGAAATCGTAGTATGGTACTTATGGGCGTTTGTTGCATGCGGGCGCTACGGACGGCTGTAGAACTAAGTACCCGCTCGACGGTTTGGGAACGAAAGAACTTGCTATATCGCTGCTTCGATCCAACAAATTCATATCGATCCGAATCCGATCTCGCAAGCCGTACACTGAGGACGACTGGCAGGCATATGCAGAAACGATTTCTACCTAAAGGCTGAAAGATGACGGACGATTCGTCTTTCATTGTTGCCTTTGCGAATGACATGCTGCATAGACTGGTAAACTCAACAGCATTGCCGCTGTGCCACTGAAACGGACTCCATATGAAGTTCGTCGCCGTTGGAAAACAGAATTTGGTTTACGTGCAAGAACTGGGAAATAGAAAAAAATGCATTAGTCTTTCGGTAAAATATTTAGTGCGGATAAATATTTAGTAAGAGAAGGTTATGGACCTTCGATGGTAGTTGCGATGAAAGAAGTAGCGAAAAATATGGTTTATCGAGATGTGATTTGGAAAAACTTTTTTCGACACCAGTTATATATTGACATATCGAATTATATGTAGTAAATTTTTTAAATAAATGATTTCCATATCCTCAAGCATCAAGAAATATCAAATTTTGCATTGAAAAAGGATTTTAAATGCATGAATAAGCGTCTATGTATGAATTTTTTGAAATCGATATCAATCAGATTCCAATTGCATTTGTCCATTTGCAATATTCTGCACATGTTGTAGGTATGCCCCTTCTTGATGGCGAAATCATCCGCTGTACGGTTCAAGTACTGCCTAAATATAGATTTGTATGCGATTACAAATGATGATAAGAGCTAATTTGAATTATCTAATTTATTGAGTAAAAAGGCAAAAACATTTCATATGAGGTGATAAAATGGTCGATCGGTTTGAAGGGTTATATCCTTTAGATTATAAGAATAATGAGTTTGCAAGAAAGATTTCTTTTGCTTTTGAAACATTAACGCAAAATATGAATGAAAATAATACTCCTAGGTTTAAGAAGGTTAAGAGTTATGAAGACTTACAGACGAAATATAATGATTTATCCTATGATGGTCGTTCAACTGATGACGTGATTAAGGATATAATGGACGATTTCTTTCAAGGCACGCCTAGATGGGTTAGTCCATTATGGGCTTATAATGTTGGGACAAGTCCTAACCTAGCAGCATTAGTCATGTATACAATGGCGTTGGAAGAGAATATATATCTGATTAATGATGGATTGTCGGGTAATTGTAGCCATATAGAGAGCATTTTGAGTACCATATTTAGAAAAATAACAGGCTGCGATGATATGAGATCTGTTTTTACATTTGGTGGTACAGGTACAAATATGTATGGTATGAAACTCGGACTGAGTAAAGCTAATAAGGATGCAGTACTTAAAGGGCTGTCTGGTAATGTAAAAGTTATGATAACCAAGGATGCGCATTATGCACAAGTAACATGCGCCGATTGGTTGGGGGTCGGGGTACAAAATATCGTGACAATTGATTCAAAGGGGCTGTATAGCCGAATTGATGATGCTGAAACCAAGATGAGGAAAATTATAGAATCAGGAGATAAAATAGGTGTTATTATCATTAATGGTGGAACTACGTACGATCATGCTATAGATGATATTCAGCAATTCAGATTATTAATTGATAGGTTGGTTGAAGAGTATTCATTGGATTATAGTCCGCACTTACATGTAGACTCCGTAATTGGGTGGTCTTGGCTATTCTTTAAATATTACGAATTTAATGAAAATCCACTTGATATACCGATGAAATATCTAGTTAAAATGAAAAAACAATTTGAACGTATTAGTAACATAAAGTACGCTGACTCCTGGGGAGTAGATTTCCATAAAGGTATTGGTAGCTGTCCAGTCGCTTCAAGTATGTTTTGTGTGAATAATAAGAGTGATATAAGATACTTATCAAAGAAACTATATGATGGACATGACGTTCATCAGTTATCTCCTGAGTTCAGTTCTATAAATCCTTCAGAATTTACACTTGAAACATCTCGATCCGCAGGAGCGCCATTAGCAGCATTGGCAAGTCTTAACGCACTAGGTTCATCTGGTTATATAAAACTTCTTTCTAATCTATTGATTAACTCTTTCGAATTGAGAGATAGACTGGAAAGTAATCCAAGAATACGGGTATGTAATAATGAATCTTTAGGATTTTGTACTATGATAAGGGTATATCCAAGCAAAGAACATAAGTTACGTGCAATCAAAGTAGAACAAAATCCACAAGAAGAAGATTTTGCGTTTATATGTGAAATGAACAAATACAATAAAGAGTTCTTTAAGTGGGATCATATGACTAGAATGGGTAAAAACAATGAATTCGAGTATTCCTTTACATCTAGTTACAAAGTTTATGATAATAAAATTAAGTTAGAAGCATTAAAGTTTTATAACGTATCCCCGCATTTTAAGTATGAACATGTAGATGATATTGTAAATAAATTATCACAGCAGTTGCTAATTTTTGAAGAAGTTAGTGAATTGGCCATCTAGAAACTTAGGGGGGCGAACAATGGAGGGAGGATAATCATGACTAAAAAAGCTGTGATATTATGTGGGGGACTTGGCATTAGGCTAGCACCTTTGACAAGCGTGTTTCCGAAGCCTTTGTTACCTATCGGCGAAAAAGCTATGATAGAAATTCAAATTGAGCAACTAAAGAAATATGGATTTACTGAGATATATTTGGCGACAAATTATAAATCTGAGTATTTTGAGCGTTTTTTCGGAAACGGAGATTATTATGGTGTTAACATCATTATTAGCAAGGAAACAAAGCCGTTGGGAACAGCAGGACCGATCAAGCTGCTAGAAGATAAACTGGATGAACCATTTTTAGTTATGAATGGAGACATTATAACACAATTAAATTTTGATAAAATATATCAATATGCTATAGAGAAGAAAGGTTTATTAACCGCAGGTGTTAAGAAAATGATTATGCCTTACGACTTTGGTAATATTCATTTTGATGGTGATGCAATAACTAAAATAGAGGAAAAACCCAACATCATCATGCATGGACTAGCGGGAATTTATGCTATGCATCCTGATATTATGGAGTATATACCAAGTGATACTTATTTTGGGATGGATAGTTTGCTTGAAGTCATGATACAACGTCAGGAAAAAATCTATAAGTATGATATTGAAGATTATTGGTTAGATGTTGGTCGCATGGATGATTATAATAAAATCAGAAATTCATATGATGAAATGATTATGAAGGAGAAGGAAAGCTGTGCAGAATGAGAAAAAGAAATCCTTTTCGCAGGATGAGCTATCCCAAATACATAACATTTCAGAAATAGTTAGTGAATTTTTGGGAATCGAAGATTTCGTTATTTACGGTGGTTATATTAGTGATGTTATAGAAAAAGGAAATGCTTATGGAAGTGACATCGATATCGCTATTAAATACGAAAATGAAAAACAGATTACTGATATACTAAAAAGGCTTGCTGAAAGAAATTTTAAGATAGTTGCAGAGCGAGATTATTATATAAAGTATGACGAATATGTTAAATTGTATTATTTAGAAAATGAATCCTACTTTTTAGATATTGCGTTTATGCAAGATCCGCAGGATATAGGCATTTTCACTATAGATAGTATTATTTATCTAAACAAAGAGAGAATAATCATTGATAAATATGATGGCATCAAGGATTTAAAAGAGAGAAATCTTCGTTTAAGCAATCCAGATATATGTGAAAATCCACTTTATATTTTAAGTAGACTTATGTGTGTTACATCTAAGTATGGAATTCCTTTGAGAGATAAAAAAATAGAAAGTATAATTGTAAATCTGGGACAGGGGAGAAATGAACTAAATATTGGTAAAAAGAATGATATACAAGCAAGTTTTTTAGCAAGACTTTTTAAGTCAATAATTTGTTCAGTTGATAGAGTTGAATATATAGGGGCACTAATTCACTACAATATAATAGGAAGAGGTCCACAAGTTTTGGAGGTATTATTTACAAGAATTATAAGCAACAATAGTAATGAACTTATGAAGGTTTCCACTTCTAAGGAATTAATTAAACTACTACATTCCTATGCTCAAGACGAAGAGGTTAAAGATTTAGTAGAATGTATAAGCTTGTTTAAATATCGATATTGGAGCAACGAAGAATTTGAATTAGCTCAAACTCTTGATGTGTAAAAAAGGAGAGTAAAATGTTATCTATTATAGTACCGGCACATAATGAAGAGAAAAATATGACCTCTGTTTTAGATAGGTTGATTCAGCAAAATGACAGAGATGGAAATAGAATGGCTGTGGATACGTATCGAATTATTGTAGTTGTGTCTGCAAAGACAACGGATAATACGGAAGCGATAGTTAAGAAGTATATTGAAAGAGAAAAGAGTGTTCAGATATACCTGACACAAGATCCTGGTAATGGGTTTGTTGAAGCGCGATTAGCAGGAATCAATTTCATTTTAGATAATGAAGACATGAATAAATTTACACAATATATTGCTTTTTGTGATGCGGATTTGATTGTTCCAGATATTTGGGTTAATACAATACTTACATCCTTTGCAGATGATAATTATGATGTGATTTCTTTTGCTGGCACTTTCCCATTAGATTTTTGGAAGAGAGTTCCTAAGTTGGCTCAAAAATATTACGATGAAGTTGGCACAATCTTTTTCGATAAAAGTACAATTGAGTATTACCAGTTTGATGATAAATGCTTATTTACTGAGGGGCTATTTCAGAGATTTGGACGTCCTTTAAGCGGCGGATGTTATTCTATTAGAAAAAGTAAGTACTTAAGTTGTGGCGGGTACATTAAAGAATATAAAGATGAAAATAAAACTGATGAGCTTGACGGACCTACATGGAGGATGATGTTCAGACTATATCAGCAAGGGGTAAGAGTTTATTATAGTCGAGAAAATGCCTTTGAATGTAGTGCAAGGCGAATGGTTGCAGACCCTTCAGAGTTTTTTAGCATTAAACAATATGACAAGATGAATGAATTAAAGCATTATCGTGATATTGATGATAAGTCTTATGACAATTTGGAGAATCTGTCGGATCATATAGATTTTGAACCTATTAGAATGTATGTAATTGAATATTATATATTTTTATGGATTATAAATGATATATCATTGCTTACAAATAATCGTGATTTTTTTGGAACAACATATGATAACATTTATCAAGATATTATGAATTGGAACGATAGTATAAAGGAAAAAACTAGTCTTAAGGTATTTGATTTTGCCAAAATACTTAGAGAAAAATATGCTGAACAAATAATTAGTGTCATTAGCTAATTGATTTGAGGATGAATTTATTATGAGTGTGTTAGTAACAGGAGCAAATGGGTTCATAGGTAAAAACTTAGTTGAATATCTTGGAGAAAATGGGATAGAGACTGTAGATACTGAAAGTTTAGGAGACATCACTGATGACGAGTGTTTCGATAAATTAGATTTGTCTAATTTATCATGCTGCATTCATTTGGCTGCAAAAGTGTTTGTTCCAGATAGTTGGAAGGATCCATCTACATTTTATAAAACAAATTTAATAGGCACATTAAATGTACTGGAATTATGTCGTAGAAAACAAATAGGTCTTGTTTTTGTAAGTGCATATGTATATGGAATACCGGAAGAACTTCCTATTAGTGAAGAAAGTCAGATAGTGGCCAATAATCCTTACGGACATTCAAAACTGTTGGCTGAACAGTTGTGCGAATTTTATTACAATAATTTTGGTGTGAAGGTTAGTATAATAAGACCATTTAATGTGTATGGTGTAGGACAAAACGAAAAGTTTCTAGTTCCTCACATTATTAATCAGGCTCTAAGCCATGAATTTATTGAAGTAATGGATTTGGCTCCTAAGAGAGATTACATTTATATTGATGATTTGGTAAAGGCAATTGTAAGTGCAATGAATAGTGATATAAAGTTCGCCATTTATAATGCTGGCAATGGAAAGTCATACTCTGTAAAGGAGATAATTGATATTGTCCAAGGTATAGTTGGCAGCAGTAAAGAGGTACGAAGTAAAAACTGTTCACGTGAAAATGAAGTAGTTAATGTTGTGGCTGATTGCCAGAAAATTAAAACAGAACTTAATTGGATGCCGGAGTATACACTTGTTAGTGGTTTAACTAAAATGATTGAAGATATGAAGACGAAGATTTGAAAGTAAGTAGTTAGGAAAGGAATATATTGATGCTTTGTGCATCATTTAGGTGATAACATGAAAGTTTTAGTTACCGGAGCAGATGGTTTCATTGGCAGTCATTTGGTTGAGTTATTAGTAAATCAAGGTTATGAGGTAAGGGCATTTTCATTTTATAACTCCTTTAATACATGGGGCTGGCTAGATAGCCTTCAAAAGGACGTGTTAAATCAAATAGAAGTCGTTACTGGTGATATTAGAGATGCCAATGGGGTGTATGATGCGTTAAAAGGAGTAGAACAGGTTTTTCATCTTGCTGCGTTGATTGCTATTCCTTTTAGTTACAGTTCACCAGATATGTATGTAGATACAAATATTAAAGGGACTTTAAATGTTTTGCAAGCTGCTAGAAGGCTGCATTTAAGTAAGATACTTATTACCTCTACATCAGAAGTTTATGGAACGGCAAAATATGTTCCTATGGATGAAAACCATCCATTTCAAGGACAGTCCCCATATTCGGCGACGAAGATAGGTGCCGATAGACTTGCTGAAAGTTATTATAGAAGTTTTGATATGCCAATTGCTATTGTAAGACCATTTAATACATATGGTCCAAGGCAATCTGCAAGAGCTGTAATACCTAATATTATTTCACAGTTATTAAGTGGAAAAGAGGAAATTGAATTAGGATCTATTAGTCCAACAAGAGATTTCGTTTATGTAAAAGATACTGTGAATGGTTTTTTGAAGATTGCAGAATCAGAACATACAATAGGCCAAGAGATTAATATTGCAACACAAAAAGAAATATCAGTTGGTGATTTAGCTGAAGTTATTATTAAACAAATCAATCCAAATGCAAGGATTATTTGTAAAGAGGAACGGCTGAGACCAGATAAGAGTGAAGTCAATCGATTGTTGGGATCAAACGAGAAGATTATGCGTTTGACGAATTGGAAACCACAGTACTCTTTTGAGCAAGGGATTAAAGATACGGTTGAATGGATAAAGAACAACCTAGATACATATAAAACAGATATATATAATGTTTAAGCTAGCAACATGAGGATAAGGATATCGCAGAGTTGACGGCTCCTTTTCTACCATTTAGTAGTTAATCAACAGGCGTGATATTTAAATACTCTAAAGTAGATCAGGAGACGAGCGATGATTGAAGGAAAGTTGATAAGTGTTATTATTCCAGTATTCAATACTGAAAAATATATTGTATCATGTTTGAAATCATTGGTGAACCAAACTTATGTTAATTTTGAAGTAATAATAGTTGATGACGGTTCAACAGATAAATCATGTGAAGTTATAAAAGAATTTCTTAATTCCACCAGTTTAGAGTATAAAATTTTTAAAAAAACTAACGGTGGGGTAAGTAGTGCAAGAAACTTAGGAATAACGAATTCTAATGGTAAATACCTACTATTCTTAGACTCTGATGATTTCGTTGAAAATGTATTATTTGAAAAAATAGAAGCGGTTACAACCGAAAATAATGTAGATATGATATTTTACGGTTTTGATATGGTTAATGAGCAGCATGAGGCTATGTGGTCATACGAGGATAATTTCAGGTATATACAAGAAATATTGAGTGGAAAAAAAATAATGAAAGATATATTAGATGAAAAGGTTTTAATATGGACTTCGAGCGTAATGTACAGAAGAGAGTTTGTAATTGAAAATAATATTAAATATCTAGAGACTGCTTATAATGGTGAGGATCAAGCTTTTACATACAAAGCTCTATACCGTTGCAGCAAAATATTTAATATAAACCAAGTACTTGCACATTACGTACAAAGGCATGGGTCTATAAGCCATAGTAATTCACTAAAAAGAATAACGGTCTTAGATGCATTTGAAGATTTATGTAACTATATGCAAATATATAACGAAGAAGATAGTTTAATAAAAGAAATAAAGCAAAAAAAAATTCCCTCAGAAGTAATATATGCTTTGACTCAGATAGTTAGTAAGGATAACAAAAAACAAATTAAAAATTTGTTGAAGATGCAAAATATAAGGTCATCACTTAGGCCCTTTAAGCTAAATAATTTAAACAAAAAGGATTTTAAGCTATTTGTAAGAGTAAAATTAGCTTTATTGACTCCAACTTTATTTTATTACTATTATGTTTTGAAAAAGTATAAAAGCTAAAGTGGTACTATGATGTCAGTAAAAATGCTTTAGAATATGGCGTATTTGAAAAGATTTCTTCATAGGATAAGCCACCTCTATCAGTAAACTTAAGAGTTTAACCAAGGGGCTGTCCCAAAAGGTCATAAAGTGACCTAAGAGACAGCCTCTTTTTTGCTCTGGGCTTTTTCTGCCGCTCACAAATAACTTGCTTGGAGTATTGAAATGAAATAGAGAAATATTACCGCTAGCATAAACAAGCAACTATATAAGCTCAATGCTTATGAAGGACCTGATGGTAGTCTTGAAAATGCTTTATTTGTTAAGTTCGGTATATAATGCCGAAAGAGTGATCCAACGAAGAGAGTTAGGATGTTGATCGATTATGAATTGTTTAGTTTTGGGTGGTACAGGTTTTATAGGAAAACATCTATGCAAAAGATTAGCCGAAGAAAATCACAATGTAAGAATATTAGGACGAAAGAAAATAGAGTTTGATAACATCTTTTATGACAATAAATTTGAATTTGTTCAACAAGATTTTTTACAAATTGATGATTTTAGTAACTTATTAGATGGGATAGATATTGTATTTCATCTAATTAGTACCACAATTCCAAGTACATCTGAAATCGATTGCGTCTTTGATATTTCTTCAAATGTAATATCAACATTAAAGTTATTGAAGGCTTGTGTAAAAATGAAGATAAAAAAAATAGTATTTATATCTTCTGGTGGCACTGTTTATGGAATCCCAGTACAACTTCCTATACCAGAGGAACATCCAACAAATCCTATCTGTTCTTATGGAATTCAGAAGTTAACGATAGAAAACTATCTTTATTATTATTTTATGCAGTATGGTTTAGATTATACCATACTTAGATTGTCCAATCCTTATGGAACCGGACAGTATATAAATAAGAACCAAGGTGTTATACCCATATTTATAGATAAACTCATGAAAAACGAGACTTTAAATATCTGGGGTGATGGAAAAATAATCAGAGATTATATATATATAGACGATGCTATTAATGGAATAATTTCAACTATAAATTATACTGGGAAATATAAAATTTTTAATATTGGTAGTGGTGAAGGAATGACACTGTTAGAAGTTGTGGACAGCATTTCTGAAATTCTAGGATGTAAATATAATATTAATTATTTAGACGCAAGAAAAATAGATGTTCCTGTAAATGTTTTGGATGTTTCTAGAGCAGAAGATAACCTCTTGTGGAAAGGCAGAGTAACCTTTGAAGAGGCTATAAACAGCATTAAGTTGCTATGTTAAGTCTTATTTACTTGCTCTTTCGAACAAGTCAACTAGCTGGTAAGAACTTTTTTGCGAAAACAGGCATAGGGATGCCGGGATTGTTCAGTAATTGTTTTCAGCGGCTTAGACCGCGTCTTTCTTCTGAACCTCGTAGCTAAAAGAACGGAGTCTTGCAACTAATTGTCGTTCCATCCTTTTTCGATTTCGGTTCTGGAGGTAATCTGTACCGAGTTCCTGGTTATCTTCTTTTTCCTCGGCGTTTGGCGATCGACCAGAATTTAGATTCCAGATATGTTTTTGTCTCACTGGGTGCCTGTGCGGCTTCACATAATGCGGTTTTTAATGCTTGGAGTGTTGCGATAAAAATGGAGTCGAGAAACACCCTCGTATGAAATAAAATGAAGCTAATGAGGAGAGCCGCAAACTAGCGGAACTGCTGTTTCGCTTGCTGTTTCTGCAGCTCCTGTACAACCTCTCGGATTAGCGAATGATTTAGGAAGCTAAGGTGAATCTGACTTACAAGTGGTTTCTCGGAATCAAGCCGGAGGATCCGCTGCCAGATACTGTAGTCAAACGCCACCCCAAGTTGGAGAAGAAACTACTTAAGCTGTGCCCTCTGTTAAAAGTGAAGATGTAGAAGCAGAGAAAACCCTGCTGAGCTACTTGACCCAGCAGGGAGAGCAGTGGAGGAACTGCTTCCGGACCATGAAGGGCGGTGAGCGAGAAACTGGGCATGGCCAAACAAATGATCAGGGATGAGCGATTACTCTCACACAAGGGGATTCTCTCCGCTATCGACCCGGATGCACGCTTTGGCTGGAAGAGTAGTAGCAAATCGTTCTTTGGCTACAAAGAACATATCGCCATGACGGAATAGGAAAATATTACCGAGATGGAGGTAACGCCGGGAAGTACCGACGACGGCAAGCAATTACCGACATTGTTCGAACAAACCACAGCAAATGGCATAACCGTAAACGAAATCATTGCAGATACCGCCTATTCGGGCAAGGATAATCTGGCCCGAACGATAAAGGAGACCCTATCGCCTGTCGTACTCTTAAACCCGATTGTCCACGAAGGGGGCGATCGTAAAGAAGGGTTCGGGAAGAGACGCATTATGAAAAAGGGTCTCGATGATTTAATATTCATCGGGACCATATTTTTCTAGGCGTATGTCCCAAATTACAAGGTTGTTGGTACCTCACAACCCAGCTAATGATGCTACAGACAGTCGCAAGAATCAGAAGCATTTGAAGCTTCGTAAAAATTTCACTGATCATCTAGGCGGTTGCCCGCATAATATATCTGACCGAACAATTGGAAGGTCAACACGAATGCATTGGCTACGATTGCGATGATCGGAATTGCTGCTAATTTAGACAATTTAGGAATCGGGGTAACGCTTGGATCGCGCAGGATTTACGTTCCGTTGTTATCCAACCTGATCATTGCAATTTTATCGATGATTGCGACGTTTTTATCCATGGTGCTAGGTGAGTATATTTCCGGGCTGCTGCCAACCTCCTGGGGTAATATGATAGGCGGAATGATGATCGTTATTCTTGGTATCTGGGGGATCATTAGCTACCAGCGCAAGCGCGGCGCCGCTGCTGTCAAAAAGAACGGCAATAACGGCAAAGACAAAGTTCAAAGGGTCTCATGGCTCGAGTCCATCTCGCTTGGGTCCGCATTGTCCATTAACTGCATGGCAAGCAGTCTGGGCGCTGGCGCGAGCGGTGTTTCTCCGTATCTTACCGCGCTTTCGGTAGGCGTTTTCTCTTTCGTAATGATCGACATCGGGAGCCGGATGGGCATTCGCTTCGCGCGTTCTTGGCTGGGGAAGTATTCCGAGCTGATCGGCTGCGTCCTGTTAATAGCGATTGGGTGTTATGAGATGACGGTATGAAGCAGCACTTATCATTATGCGGGCGGCGATGCTGGAATATTATCACCTTGAAGATTCGCTAGGCGAACAATTCGTACGATACTTGAGGGGCGTTGCCGCAAGCGGGGTTCTATGGAGTAAAGGAATGAGGAAATTGTTTATAGCGAATGGCTTCGTCCTTGTTAACAAGGGGCGGAGCCATTCGTCTTTTATGCCCTTCTTTCTTTTAGGTTGTTTTCGTTCGCCGTCCATTCACTTTTGTAGTAACAGGAAAAAATTCCTTCGAAAAGCTGGGGGACAAGCTGAGGGAACTGTCCGCTCCTGATTACACAAAGTCCAAAGGGACGACAGAGGAGAATGAAACATGGGTAACGCTAAACTTACTTCGAACACAACAGTATCAGGTAAAACGGTGTATTACATCGAGGCCGATCCAAGCACGGTTGGCGTGCATGATCTGGGGGGGGCAAACCTGACCACTTCGACCAAATTCGGTATTAATGGCACGTTTTTTGATGACGCCAGCGGCAACGTGGTCGGTATTGCAACAACTTCGGCAGGTTCTCCTGTTCGCTATAATTCCGTAGAGCATGCTGCCGGCTATACGCGTGGCACGATCGTCGCTTTTCGTCCGCTGGGAACACAAGCTCAAGTTCAGTCGCGCTATGTCATTAACAACATTAAGGATGCCAACATTCCGTTGGATTGGATTGATTGGGCAGTGGGCGGTTTGAGCCTTTATTTGAATGATTCGTCTGTCAACACAGAATCGGCTCTAACGACGAAGCTGGTCAACGTCGAGCATGGTCAGAGCGTGAACGGCGTTTCCCCCGCTGCTAACGCTGACCGCGCTGCCGTCGGTTTCAAGAGCGGCAAGATCGTTCTTGCCATTATTAAAAGCGCAAAGCCTTGGGATGTTCGTAATGTCATGGTTGCCCTTGGCTGCACGGATGCTGTTATGCTGGATGGCAGCACGGCCGCGCAATTGCGTGCGAAGACGTCTACAGGCACGGTCGTAACAACGGGCGGACCGCGTAACATCTATAGCTACATTGAGGTAGCACCGACTTCCTGGTTGTAGGAGGTTTTAAGCAAAGGGAAGGGCGCTTTTAAAGCGCTCTTCCCCTTTATACATTTTCTTCATTTTCGAGAAACTTTTGAAAAGTTGTTTCGTCTATAATGGAGGGACGAGGATAAGAATAAAGGAGGATAATGATGAAACGTTATTTCATAGTTTTGTTTCTCATGATGCTTGTGTTGAATGGCTGTGGCGGAACAAAAGAAAAGGCTTCTACGGATGAGAAAGAAAAAACGGTAAGTACAGACGCAGCAAGCAATCAAACCGACTTTACTCCCGGCATAAGCGTTGACTTTGACAAGGCAAAGAATGATTATATAACGGATGATATTTTGAAAACACTCAAGGAAAATCTCCAATCTATTATTGATAAGAATCAGCAGAATTTTGTGAAGGGCTTCATCGCGGGGAGAGAAAAAAGCAATCTGTTCTGGTTGGAAGGCAGTAAACAATATCAGTTCAACGAGATTGCCACCACGCAGCATGAGGGGGAACGCATCAACATCACGATTAATTATAAATCCAGCGATAACGGCACAATTGAAGATAACAGTATGACCTATACGTTCCTTGAAGATAAAACGAATGGATGGAAAATCGCTACAATCGATTAGAAGCGGTATAAAGGATGTTGGAGACACCATCAGATGCGACGAAGAATGCTGTTTTCCCATCTCTCAATGATTCCATCCCACAATATAATCGGCAGTCCGAATAGCCAGCGCAATCGTCGAAAGCGTTGGATTAGCCCCGCCTGTACTTGGAAGCACGCTATTGTCAGCGACAAATAATCCGGGCACGTTATGAATTTGCCCGAATGGATTAGTTGCTGAGGTGTAAGGGTCCGTGCCCATCCGGCATGTGCCTGATTCATGGCTGTCTGCGCCGGGAGGCAGCATGCATACGCCGGGAGGTTGAATAACACTTCCCCAGGCAGCGGCTGCACGCAGCAGCGTTTGCGACATTTGCGTCACTACAGCCCAATCTCTGTCACTATAGGCGAAGTCCACCTTGATGACCGGAACGCCATATTCATCGCGCTTATAGGGATCAAGCGTTACACGGTTAACGTAACGAGGCTCGACCGTCCCAAAAGCATTCAGATCCAGTTTTTTCTCGTCAGGCGAGCCTAAAGGATAAATCTGGATCTGATAAGGGTGGCCTTCTGTCTGGGGAATAATCAGTGCGTAAGGGAAGGCTGCGAAACTGATTCCTCGCGCGAACCCGTCGGGCGTCATCTGCACGGCGACCTTCGTATAAGAATGGTTCCACAAATAATGGCCGATGCTGGGGCCCGGAATGGCTGAATGCAGAAGCAGCCTCGGGGTTTGCAAAGTGCCGGCTGCGAGAATAATATGGTTAGCCTTCAGTCGAAATACGCGCTTGTCCGGCCTCATCACTTCAACGCCGCATGCTCTGCCGCCGCAGGTGAGAATTCGGGTTGCCCGCGCCTGTACGGCCAAATCATAGGGATGCGCGTTCAAGCCTTCGCCTAAAAATTGAATCGAGCTGAAATAAACGTTGGAATTGATCGTACCGTTGTAATTTAACGGCTCAAAATCAAGTGCCCTCGGGGCATATTTCGCCTGCGGAAAGCCATTGATTTGAAGACGATTCAATAACGCTTCCCACATCGGATATTTGAAAGAGAAATAGTCTCGGACGTTCATAAACCGCTCAGCAACGCCATAGTAATAATTCAGCTCGTTCGCCGATACAGGCCAGTTTGCCAGAGCGCCAGCATATGGCCGGGGGGCGATGGCGGTCCAGAACAGCGTTCGCCCGCCCAGTGCAGTCACCTGCGTTGCGCCTGAAAAGTCTGGAGCGCTGCCTTCAACCGGCCGCTTGATGGCTCGCAAATAGCTGGAAAAGCGGGATTCATCAGACAGCGTGCTAATATTGCGGGCATGCGTGTTCAATAACGTATCGCCGGCTTCAATTAACCCAATCCGTTTATTGGGACCCCACCGCTGGCACAAGCGCCATAGAGCGGCCCCTCCCCCCGCACCTGAACCTACAATAAGCACGTCATATTCTCTTTGCTCCATCTCTTCAAGCGAAACCAACGGAATCCAGTTCGATTGAATCGGTTGTGCAACTTCCGGACATTTCGAGATGAATGGACTGGCATTCATATGCTCCTCAATCCTTCCAGTGTAACAATCCTCGGATTTGAGATATATATTCCAAAGCGCTGGCCGCTATGAATCCATTTCTAAGACTCCCAACGGGTAGGCGATATGGATGAAGCACCACCTCTTAGCTAGCCGTTTAAAAGCCTAACGCGAAGTTCATACTGGTGCTAAGCAATCCATTTTTTAGCTAAAGTAGGGAGCAGCATGTCTGACGCACAGCAAATACACGCGAGCCTTGAAGACAACGTGCAATTCGTACGGGAGCAGCTAGGCAACAGCTCGGATATTGTCTTTAAGCCGTTCGCCATGGACGAGGATAGAGCAGGCATTGATGCTGTTGTGATCTATACGGAGGGGCTTGTCGATAGCCGATTCGTACAAGATTTTATAATGGACATGATCATGATCGACAGGCAGAGCAAGGACACGACGGAGAAGAGCTCGGCCGACAACGGATTAATAGCAGGCAGTCAACAGCTCGGTGACTTCGAATCGGTATTTGACCAGCTGATGTCCGGCCACATTATCCTGTTGTTAGAAGGAAGCGCGATTGCTTACACCATCGAAATGAGCAGCTTTAAGGACCGAGGCGTGCCTGAAGCAACTGGCGAGACGGTTATTCGAGGGCCGAAGGAAGGGTTCTCGGAGTCGCTCCGGACGAACACGACGCTCATCCGCCGGAAGATCAAGAACAAAAATCTCTGGCTGGAGACAAGAAAAATCGGCCGCGTTACGCAAACGGACGTGTCGATTATGTACATCAAGGGCATCGTCAATGACAAAGTTGTGGAAGAGGTGCGCGAGCGGCTCGACCGCATCGACATCGACGCTATTCTGGAGAGCGGATATATCGAGGAGCTTATTCAGGACGGGACCTATTCGCCGTTTCCGACAATGTATAATACGGAGCGTCCTGACGTTATTGCAGCGGAGCTGCTGGAAGGCAAGGTCGCCATACTCGTCGATGGGACGCCGCATGTCCTGGTCGTACCGGCACTGTTCATTTCCTTCCTTCACTCGGCAGAGGATTATTACCAACGGGCCGATATTAGCAGCCTGCTGCGCCTTCTTCGCTTCGTCGGCATCTTCATTGCATTATTAGTACCGGCGCTCTATATAGCGATTACCACTTATCATCATGAAATGATTCCGACGCAGCTTCTGATCAGCTTGGCAGCTCAGCGCGAAGGGATCCCATTCCCAGCATTCATCGAGGCGCTAATGATGGAGGCCATTTTTGAAATTCTTCGCGAAGCTGGCATTCGCATGCCGAAGGCTATCGGGCAAGCAGTTTCAATCGTAGGGACGCTCGTTATTGGACAAGCGGCCGTGGAAGCAGGCATCGTATCAGCGGCGATGGTCATCGTGGTTTCCATAACGGCCATATCCAGCTTTGTCGTGCCTTCCATGAACATGTCCATCTCGATCCGCATGCTTCGTTTTCCGCTGATGGGGCTTGCCGCTTCATTCGGTTTGTTCGGCATTATTGTTGGCCTTATAGCGTTAATGCTTCATCTATGCAGCCTGCGGACATTTGGCATCCCGTATATGAGCCCATTTGGCCCGTTTAATCTAGCCGACCAGAAGGATACGCTCTTCAGACTGCCCCAATGGGCGATGCGGTCCCGTCCTCGGCTGATCAACCAGACGAATATGATTCGCGGCCGCAATCCATCTAAGGGAGAGCGTGGACGGGGATGAAGCGGAAGCTGCTTATGGGAGGTTTGATTGTCGCGATGCTGTTCGTTTCGGGATGCTGGAATCGCCGGGAAATGAACGATCTTGCCATCGCAGTTGCATATGGAATCGATAAAGCGGGAGATGGATACCGGTTGACGGTCCAAGTCGTTGACCCCGGCGAGGTGGCATCCCAGAAGGGCAGCACCGACCGTACGCCAGTGACGACGTATCAAGCGACAGGGGAAACGATATTCGAGGCGCTGCGCAGAATGACGAAGGTATCTCCCCGTAAAATCTATAATTCGCATCTTCGGATGCTGGTCATCAGTGACAAAGTAGCCGAAGACGGCATTGCTAACGTGCTTGATTTCGTATCCCGCAATCACGAGCATCGGGGAGATTTCTATGTCGTAATCGCCAAGGATACGACCGCTAGCAATACGCTCAAAATATTAACCCATCTGGAATCGATCCCAGCCAATCAAATGTATTCATCGCTGGAAACATCTGAACGTTCTTGGGCGCCAACGTCGGCTGTTACATTGGATGAGTTAATTGATGACATCGTAAGCCCAGGCAAACAGCCGGCTGTGACCGGATTGCGAATCAAGGGCTCGCAGACAACCGGAGAAAATAAGAGAAACGTCAACGAAATCGCCTCCTCCACGCAATTGGTCTACAACGGATTGGCAGTGTTCAAGAAAGATAAGCTGATCGGCTGGTTGAATGAAGAGGAGAGCAAGGCGTACAACTACATCCAAGATAATGTGAAGAGCACGGTTGGCGTCGTATATTGTCCGGGCGGCGGCAATGTAGCACTAGAGGTCATGCACTCCGCGACGAAAGTAAAAGGCAAGGTTGTACACGGCAAGCCTACGATTGACGTGTCCGTACGCATGAGGGCCAACATCGGCGAAGTAAGATGCTCCATCGATTTGAGCGAGGAGTCTTCCCTTAAGCAGCTTGAGCAGAACGGGAATCGCAAAGTGCAGCAATTCATCGAGGAGACCATTGCGACGGTTCAGAAAAAATACAAAGTCGATATATTCGGCTTCGGCGAAGTGATGCATCGCGAGCAGCCGAAGTATTGGAAGACGGTGCAAGACGATTGGGACACGCAATTCCAGACGCTTGCTTATCGCGTGAACGTTGAATGCGAAATTCGGTACCTGGGCACGCAGAGTAACTCTTTCCTGGAAGAAATGGACAAGAAGGAGTGACGGTCGATGTGGTGGTCTATCGCAGGGGTCATGTTCGGTATAGCGGTTATCGTGATCGTAGAGCTTCCGACGCTGAGGATGGCGAATAGGGCGAGAGAGCGATGGTGGTTTGCGGTTCTGCTCGCAGTCGGAGCGGGGCTGTACATTGCGCTGTGCTTGGAAGTAAGCCTTCCAAGCCCGGCAGGCTGGATTATTACCGTATATAAGCCGCTCGGGGTTGCGTTATTCGGATCTTAAGCAGAGGAGGCGAAAATAAATGTTGGAGAAAGGCAAAATCGGGGCGCGCCAATTAACGATACTCGCCATATTCCTAACGATTGGCGATTCGATATTAGCACTGCCTGCCACTACGGCGATCCAAGGGAAGCAGGATGCATGGCTATCGGGCGTAATCGGCTTGGCTATTGGCATTCCGATCGTCTATTTGATAGCGGTCGTTGGCAAGCTTTATCCCGGAATGACCGTCTTCATGTCGAGTCGCAAAATTTTAGGCAAATGGCTTGGTTTGGTTGCATCGCTATTGTTTGCCGTTCACCTATTTCTCAACGCTTCGGTCTTTCTCCGGGAAATCGGCGATTTCGTGACATCGCATATGATGCCGGAGACGCCAATCCAGTCCATTCTTCTGTTGTTTCTATGCATTATTGTGATGGGGACGAAGCTCGGGCTTGAAGTCATTGCGCGAACGGGAGAGCTGCTATTCCCGTTTTTTGTTTTTCTGTTTCTGTTTTTTGTTGTTGCGCTGGCTCCAAAAGCAGATTTGGTCAATGTGCAGCCTTTTCTCGAGGATGGTTTTCGCCCGCTGCTTCGCGGAACGCTGGCTGCGATCGCGTATCCTTATGTGGAGCTTGCTGTTTTGCTCATGGTCATTCCGTATGTTAGCCAGGTTGAGCGTATTGGAAGGAGCATGCTGCTTGGCGGTTTATTAGGCGGAATCGCAGTCGCGGTGGTGCTGTCGTTGTCTATTCTCGTGCTTGGCGCTGGCGATACGGCGAGGCATCTGTACCCCAGCTATGCGCTGGCTCAGGAGATCAACATCGGAGAATTTCTGGATCGCGTGGAGGCCGTCATGGCGATTCTCTGGTTCTTCTCGATTTATTTTAAGCTGACGATATACTTCTACGGGATGACCTTAGGGCTTGCACAACTAGCAGGGTTGAAGGAAACCCGCATTCTGATGCTTCCGATGGGCATGCTTTTGCTGATAGGTGCGATTACGGTGTCTCCTAACACCATATTTTTTAATCAATTGGCGACGTATTGGTCGCTTTACGATATGACGTATGTGCTCGGTTTTCTGCTGCTGCTGCTTGCCGTGCATGCGATTCGAGGGAAAGGGAGCGAGGAGCAGTCCACCAAAATCGAGACGTCGGGGTAGCGCTAGCGCTAGTTTACGAGCGTTCAGCGCCATCCGAATAAAAGCCCGCCCGAAATGATGTTCGGGCGGGCTTTTGCATGGTACAATACGCCATAACGCCATAAACTTAGTAAGTTTGATGAGATCGATTTCATTTTCTGAAGGGGCTTTGAAAGATAGGCGTGGCGTGTCATACTCGACGGGACACGGAATATCGCTATTAATAGCGGCACTAAATAATGGAACAGGTGGTTATACCCATGAAACCCAGTATCATCCTCGCCAGCGATCAGCTTCAAGTAGAAATCGAGCAATGCGGACAACCTGGGCAATATGCAGGCGCAAGATTCGATTGGACAGGATTTGTGAAACAAGTCAAACTGACGGGAAGCGGACATACTTTTTGTACACGGGTGAGCTTGGTGCCGGGAGAGGAAGCAGACGGCGGCGGGTTATGCAATGAGTTTGGCATCGGGGGTCCGAACGGGTACGAGGAGGCAGCTCCGGGAGAGTCGTTTCTAAAAATCGGCGTCGGCGCGCTGACGCGGCTTAGTGAAGCCGAGTACGATTTCGCGGAAGCCTATCCGATTGCGCTTAGCCCGGTAGAAACCGAGCAGGGCGGCGATTACATCCGGTATCGCTCGGTGTCACCGACAGTGAATGGCTACGCCTATACGTATGAGAAGACGGTAACTGTAACGGGCCGAGAGGTGGCGATCGCTTATCGGCTGACGAATAACGGCGTGAAGCCAATCACTACGACGGAGTACGTCCACAATTTTATTGCGATTAACAGCAAGCCCATCGGGCCCGATTATGTGCTTCGGCTGCCGCTTGCTTTCGCGAACCGCGATGGCTTTGAGCCCATTGATGAGCTGGTAAAGCCGCTTCAGATGGATGGCGACAGCATGAGGTGGGAGCCGGTAACGGATATTTTCTACGCCCAGTATAGCCCGGCAGCAGAGCAGGTTCCATTTTACTGGGAGCTGAAGGATGAGCAAACCGGAGCGGGCTTGCGCGAGAGCGGCAGCGATCCGGTTGCGTATTACGCATTGTGGGGGAACAGTCATGTCGTCTCGCCCGAGGCGTTCGTTCAGGTCGATCTCGCGCCGGGAGAGACGAAGTGCTGGACACGATCGTATACGTTTTTTGACTAGCAAAAGGAGCCAGCTCATTGGAGCGGCTCCTTTTGTGCATTCGTTTCATGCTTCACTCTTCGTGATCCTCTATCGTAAGGACGAGGACATTGGAGCGAACCGTAAATCGTTGTACCGAATTAGCAGGTTGAAAGCTAGCCGAAGCTTGATTGCGCAGCTTGTCGTCAATTGGCGCGACTACTTGCAGTGCCCGGAACACGATAACAACGGATTGGCCGGGAGAAATGTCGCCAAGCGGAATGCCGGCTGCAGGAGTCGCATCAGATAGGGTGCGGCCGTTAACCTTCACGCTTTTTGGCACGAACTGCGTGCCTTCCTGCAAAATGTCGGTTAACACGACGTCATTAGCTGTTATGTTGCTGTCGTTGACTACTGTTATGGTGAATTTGGCGATATCTCCGATGAAGACGGTCTCACTGTCAGCGCTTTTCGTAATCTTAAGCGGCAGCGCAGCTATTCTGACAGCTGCTGATGCGTTAAGGGGGCCGGTCTGGGCGGAATCCACGAATACTGTATTGACGATAGTCTCTCCCGGCTGAGCGGTTTCAGGGACGACAAACGGAATAATCAATGCCAGAGAAGCGCCGACAACTTGCGTATTCACAACTATGCCAGCAATGCCGAGGAGCGGATCAGCGAATCGGATATTCGCTAACGGCACATTGCCGGTATTGGTGCCCTCCATGCGGAAGAAAACGGCTTCTCCCGGGAAAGCGACAGGCGGGAAAACCGTTTTGCTAATCGTAAGCCCCGGCACGGAGGATACGGTAACTTGCGCGGAGGCGGATATCGGAGGCGTTTCGGCAGAGCTGAGAACCGCCGTATTGTTGAATACGGTGCCGGCAGGCGTGCCCTCGGGTATGGTAAACCGACGCGATAACAGAATGAAGAAGCCTGCCGGTATCGTATCTACGCTCTTGTCGATGCCGAGCGAATCATCGATGAATCGCAAATTGGTTAACGGAATGTTCGACCGGTTACGGAGTTCGAATGAGAAGGTAACGGACTCTCCTGGCGCTGCAACGGACGGCTCCACCCGTTTGACAAGCGTTAGCTCCAGCGACGGGAGGACGGTGATGGTAGCGTCTGAAGGCGTCCTGCCCGTTTCATTCGTAGTTGCTGCCGCTGTATTCGTCAAGATGGTGCCAGCCGCGACATCAGGCGTTATGAAAGGGAGCGTAATAATGCTGGTCGCCCCGGCGTTCAGGGACGGGATAGCCGAAACGAAGTTTAACGTCGGATCATCAATGATAACGTTCGTTAAATTGACGTTCCCCGTGTTTTGCACCACGATCGTTACTTCAACTGTCTGCCCAGGCGCGGCTTCGGCTGGATTAATCGATTTGTTCACCTGAATACCTGGACTAGGGTCGACCGTCACGGTGGAGGTTCCTTCTTCGGGATTGGTCTGATCGGATGTGGCAATCGCCGTATTGACGATTAGGGAGCCGTTCGGCGCATCTGCCGGAATCGTAAAGAAGAACGAAAGGACTTGGCTCTGGCCGGGGGTTAACGTTCCGATCGGTTGGGCGATGCCGAGCGTAACATCTGTAAGGAGTACGTTGGTCAATGCGACGGCTCCTATATTGGTGATTGTAATCGTATAAGTAATCGTGTCTCCAGGCGCTGCAATCGTACGGTCGGACGTTTTTAATACGGTCAATGCAGGAAGCAAGGCATCAATCAGGACGTTGGCGTCCGCGTTGATTGTATCTGTTTGATCTGCGAAGGCTATGCTTCTGTTCACAATGACCGTACCGACGGGCGTACCTAGCGGAACAACATACATAGGCGTAAAGCTTTGCGATTGGCCGACACCAAGCGTAGGAATAACGGTATTGAAACCAAGCAGATCGTCTCTAACGGTTACGTTCGTGAGCGCCACGTTCCCGGTATTGGTTACGGTGATCGTATAGGTGATTACGTCGGCAGGAAGCGCGTTTGCCCGATCTGGCGATTTGGTTAACGAGATGGCGGGCGCATGATTTACGGTGACAATGGCTGTGTCCTGCTGCGGGGCGGTCTCCGTCGGCGTTACGGTAACAACATTGGTGAAGGTTGAGCCGCCCGCGGCGGCGGCAGGGATGACGAAAGGAATCGTTTCGGTTATGGATGCGCCGGGTTGGAGCGAGACGATGGTGTCCAGGAAAGAAAGCAACGGATCGGAAATCACTATATTTGTCAAATCGATGCTTCCTGTATTAACGATGGTGCAGGTGAAATGGACCGTATCGCCAGGGCTAGCTTGGGCTTGATCAACTGTCTTGGTTACGGTAAAAGCAGGGAACAGCACGGTTAAAGCGGCGTCGTCGGTCGTCTCGATGATCTCTGAATTGAACGTCCCGTTGGCGGTTGCTGTGTTTGTAATCGGGTTGACGGCGCTATTGGGAACAACGAAAGGAAACTGGACCGTTCGCGTTTCGCCAACGCCGAGCGTGCCAAGCTTTTCATCGCGGCCCAGCATCGGATCGTGGATCGTGACGTCCGTCAAAATCGTATTCCCTGTGTTCGTCACGACGAATGAATAGAGAACGGTGCTCCCGACGGCGGCTCGCTCGGGCGTAACTAATTTAATAAGCGACAGGCTCGGCTGACCGATGACGGTTACGACGGCATCCGCTTTTGATGGGCCGGTTTCATCGGTAGTTACGGTTGCTACGTTGAAGAAAATGTCGCCTTGCTTGGCGGTCAGAGGGATTACGAATGGGATGCTGATAATGGCCGAGTCACCAGGGGCCACTTTATCATACGTGTGGTCGATGTTGAGCATCGGATCAACGATTCGAACATTGGTGAGCGTTTGGTTTCCTGCATTGGATATTGTTATGGTGTAGGTGACGGTCTCTCCTGGTGCAGCAATAAGCGGCGAAACGGATTTGAAAATAAAGACATCCGGAATCGGCGGAACATCGATGGTCGCCGTGTCGGCAACTGGCTCTGTCTCGTTGGAGGTCGCAGTCGTTACATTCGTGAAGACGGTGCCAGCCGCTGTACCGAGCGGAACTGTGAAGGGTACCCTGAAAGTGCGGGATTCGCCAGCATTTAAGGAAGGAATGACCTGTGCGAAATCAACTAGCGGATCTTTGACAGAGACGTTGGAAATCGGCGCATTGGACGTATTTGTTACAGTGATCGAGTAAGTCACAATCTCGCCGGGCGGAACAGTGATCCGGTCGGGCGTCTTGGTCACAGTCATGCTGAAAATGGGAAGAACGGTCACTTGGCTATCAGCAGCCATCGGTGGCGTTTGGTCGGATATGGCGGTGACCGTATTGCTAATTACGCTGCCGGAGGGCGTGCCCGGCGGAACGATGAACTGGGCGTTCAGATCAACGACGGCCCCGCCCGGCAAACTGGACAATATATCGATCAATCCGAGCAGCGAATCCTCGATTCGCACGTTCGTTAACGCGAAGCTGTTCGGATTTTTAACCGAGATCGTATAGTTCACGATGTCGCCAGGCGCAGCCTCGGAAGGAGTCGCTGTTTTGATGAGGCCGATGATCGCAGGGGATACAATTTGCAGCGCGTAATCCTCCACCTCCCCGTCTGAGGCAGACCCTAAGCTTCTTGTATCAACGACATCTGTGGAAGCATTCTGATTGACGAGTGTGTCGGTTGTTAGACGCAGTCTGACAAAGGTTTCGCCAGGAACCAGCGTCACGCCTGAAGGTACGGTGAAAGGGAGCGTAAAGGTTTGGGTCCCTGCGAATGAAGGTACGACCTGAACGGGAGACGCTTCATTGCCTTCGAATACTCCATTGGCATTAAAATCAACCCAGCCATACAAATTGGCGGGCTGTCCGGTCTGATTGGTAACCGTGACTTGCAGCAAATATTGGCTTGCGCTGATGGGCAGCGCGGGCAGAGGCAGGGCAACGCCATCATCTTGGATGCCTTCTGGAATATCATCGCCGGTTGCATCAGCATTCTGGAGAGCATCGATTTCATCCGTTACTTGGGTCCCAAGAAACAGGGCGTTCACCAGAGCATGACGAGGGCCGTTGCTCGATAATAAGGTAGAATAGTTGTTCGGCCCGTTCCCGGCAGCCGTATCCGGCGCATCGCCAAAGTCCAGGTTAACGGTCGCCAGCGTACACATCGTCGCGTCATTGAAGGAAGAGGTCACCGTCGAAGAAAATTGTAAAGCTGTTGCATTAGTTCCCACGATCGTAAACCGATAAATATTCCCGTCATTATTGGAGATGGCATATACGGTGCCGGTCGAGTCAATCGCCGCGGCGCCAAAGGGGCCGGTATGGAGCGGGCTGGTTGCGATATTCGCAATATTGCCAGTCGTAGGCGTAATGCGCTGAACGAGACCGGTAGGCGTTATGCCGTATAGATTATTATCTTGGGGGCTGAGCACCCAGTCGCTAATGTTCAACGCTCTGCTTAGAGCAACTCCGAAGTTGCTGGTTTGCTCCTGAAATCCGTTGCCGGGGTTGACCAGCTTCATGAAGGTGGATGAGTTTGGCCGCAAGTCCACCACATAGAATCGGGATTCGTTATTGACGAAAAGGTATAGAAACCCGTTCAAATCAAAGGTTCCTACATTATAACCGTCGGAGGGCAAACCCGTAGGAAGAGGAGATAGCGTAATGACATTGCCGCTATTATCGACGCGAACGATGCGGTTGTTAAGCTGGTCATACCCATAAATGTAGTGATCTAAGGGATTGTAGCCGATCGCATTGATATCGACGGGAGGGCTGACCGTGCCTTGCACGGCCGCAGCACCGGTTACGATGTTGATGTTGTACCAGATCGAAGGCCGGCCCGAAAATTGAATCATGCTCGTGTTGCAGCTTAATGGGTTTGTATTGGTGTCATGGCTGAAGTTGTTATTGGCCAGGATCGCATTATTCGTAATTTGCGTAGCTGTAACGGTGATCGATATTTTCCTTGGCCCGTTAGACATGGTGAATCCGGCAGGCTGCGTGAAGGTGGTCGGAGGGCAGGCAGCGCCCGGGTTTGCTACTGTTTCATAGATCACATACGTGCCGGCAACGGTAATGGAAAAGCTATAGGTGCCGGTTGCATCCGTTTGGGCTGTAACGCAGGTCCCGCCAGAAGCGCTGAACAAATCGATAAACACGCCGGGTATCCCTGGCTCTCCCGGATTGAACACGCCATTATGATTCAAATCGTTAAACACGACACCTGTAATCGTTGCGGGCATCTCGCGGCTGATACCTCCTCTTGCATTACTCGATTCGCTACTCCTGCTATGCATATTCACATGAAATGGCGAATAGTAGCGGCTTCTGAACAATCAGCTGTTTTGCTGATTACGCAGTAAAAGCGCAGTAAAAAACCGAGGCGGATTCAGGAGAATTCCTGTGCCCGCCTCGGTTTTCAACTCAATCGTGGATTCCATATTCGCTAGTTTTTCTAGATCATCTGGCTCAAAACCTTCGCTTGCGCATCCAGCTTGCCGGCGGCTTCGCTAATGCCGGCAAATTCGCCTACAGCTTGCTCGATCTGCTGCTGGCTGTTCACAATCGCTTGCTGGGAAGCTTTCGTTCCTTCGCTGACGCGTTCGACATGCTTGGAAATCCCCTGAACGGTCGATTGGATTTGCTGGGCCGATTCCTGCACGTTCTGGGCAAGCTTGCGGACCTCAGTCGCCACGACGTTAAAGCCGCGCCCATGCTCCCCGGCATGCGCCGCCTCGATGGCTGCATTCAGAGCGAGCAGATGCGTTTGCGAAGCAAAGTCTCGAATCGTATCCACCACGCGTTTGATGTCGCCGGTCTGCTGCTCCAGATCGTCAAGATCGCTTAAGCTGCTTTCGTTTCCGGTAATGACGCGTTCAATCGCCACGGATACAAGCTGATTTCGCTTAATGCCTTCCTCCGTGAGCTGAAGCAAATCTTCCGCCATCTCCTGCAGCTCGGAGGTGACTTGCGTGGTAGCGATTTCGCGCGCCGTAATATCGGTCGCTACTTTGAGCACGGCGATTACTTGCCCGTCGGCATCGTGGATTGGCATATAGGTGGCTTCCAACCATAGCATTTTGCCGTTTTTCGCAACGCGAACAATTTTCTCTTGAAACTTTTTGCCGTCTTTTAAATTGCTCCATAGCGCAGCATACTCCGGGCTGGCGGCAAAATCAGCCGTGCAGAACTGGCGGTGATGGAGGCCAATGAGCTCCACCGCCTGATAGCCCATCGCTTTTGCAAAATTGTCATTCGCCCACAGCACGTTGCCTTGTATATCAAACTCGATCATCGCCAGCGATTGCTCCAGGGCATTCATTACAGCCTTGTTATCCAGTACTTGATTCGTCTGCATAAAGTTATGTTGCTCCTTGTTACAATATATTGTTAGGCATTTACTAACACATACGGAGATGACTGCAATGAAGTTGCATACAGTTATGGAGAAGTATACAACGAATGCGCAAGGTTTGATAGGACGAAATTCGACACTTAAACTAAAAAACGTGCCCATGGGATCGGAATCCCATGGGCACGCCTTTTTGATAACCTTCATAAATACAGCTTACGGCTTCAGGTAAGGACCGTCTTCGCCGATTTTGCCTGGAGCAGCGTTGCCCGGCAGGTCGAGGACGTATACGCGCATGTTTGCTTTGCCGGAAACGGAAGCGGTCAGCGTGCCGTTCGATACGACTTTCACGTCACCCGTAATGGCATCTTTGTACGTGCCGTTAGGAATGCCGGAGAACGTCGAGGAACCGCTGATCGTAACCAGTGCGAAGCTGTCTACGCCAGTTGCTGCATCCGTGTAGCGGCGTTTGTAAGAGAGGTATCCGCTCACGCCTTCAGTAGAGTATTGGCCTTTTTGCAGCGCAGGGATTTTACGACGAATTTGGTTCAAACGCTGTACGTGTTTAACGAGCGGGTAGTTCAGCGTTTGAGCAACCGTACCCGTTGCAGAAGCTGTTTTGCCGAAGTCGCTAGCTACGACTGTACCTTCCAGCTTGTCGCCGAAGTAAGCGCGGCGAGTTGTAGCGAGCGGGCAAGTAGGGCCGCAGTCGATTTGTTTGCCAGCTTGGAACTCGATCTCGGATCCCATGTACAGCGTCGGGATACCGCGGAATGTCCACATGAGGCTCATGTTTTCAGCCCAAGCGTCCGTACCGCCTGCATAAGCAGTTGTCGATTTGTTCGGTCCGAAGTCATGGCTGTCTACATAAACCATGTTATACGTTGCATCATTCGTCGAGTCGTCGGAATCTTTGCCGTTGTAGAAGGCATTGCCCGCGTCGCCGAAGTTCATATGCATGCGCATATCGATGATGTTCATGCCAGAGAACTGGCTATGGTCTGGTGCATGATACGTGTTGCCGTTCAAGAACGCGTTCGTGGAAGTTGGCTGATTTTGCGTTCCCATTGTGTTCTCGTAGTTGTATTGGTCGAGTGCTGCTTGCACGTCATTCTGCGTATATTCTTTTCTTTCTTTCCAAGTGAAGAACTGCGCGGAGTGGTTAACCGATCCGCGGTTCCACTTATCATTTACGAACGCGCCAACTTCGCCTACCATGTAGAAGTTTTTGCCTTTATCGCCGAATTTCTCGATTGCATGCTGTTGGGCAGCTGGGAGGAAGCGACGATTCCACGTGACACGAGGGATGTGCACTGCGGTATCGAGACGGAAGCCGTCCACGCCCATATCGATCAGTTTGTTGTAAGCGCCGATGAGGTAATCTTGCACCGGCTTGCTCTCGGTGTTGAAGTCAGCCAGATCTTCGTGCAGCCAGCAGCTGCGCGCATCTTCGCCTTCCCAGTTTCCGATCCAGCACTGGTGATAGTACTGGGCAGGGAACATGCCGGAAGTCGCGCTAGGCCATTGGCAGTTATAGATGCGATAGCCTTCTTTGCTGTAGAAGTTGGTTGGTGTTCCCCAGTTTTGACACGTGTTTCCGGCAGGCTCGGCAGTCGACCACAGGTCGCCGTTATATGCTTTGCCCGATACGGACGTTGGCGTCAAGCCGTCGTACTCCAGGCCAGGTACCTTCTCGTCATACATCCAGCTCCACTGTGCGTCGCGAATACCGAATACAGTTGGCGTGAAGAGGCCTTTTGCTCCCCAACGGCTGGAGTGGTTGTAGACAACGTCCTGAATAATTTTAATGCCTTTGTTATGGGCTGCGTTGATGAGATCCTGGTAAGAAGCGCCCGTGGATTCCAGCCTTGGATCGATTTTGTAGAAGTCATAGCCATGGTAGCCATGGAAGTCATAATCCGAACGGTTCAGCACGACTGGCGTAATCCAAATCGCGGAGAAGCCGAGCGCTTTAATGTAGTCCAGCTTATCCATGAGCCCTTTGAAATCGCCGCGGAACATGGGATCGTTGTTAGCAGCGTTGCCGCTGGAGACGTTGAATTGTCCGCCGCGGTTGTTCGAGGAATCGCCGTCATAGAAACGAGCCGTCATGACAAAATAGATCGAGTCTTCGCGCGTATCCGTGCCGATTGGCGTACCGCCCGGTGCTGGAGGAGGCGCATTGCCTGTCGTTGCCGATACAGAGACGCTGCTTGCAGACTTGTTGGATGGCGTTGCTAGGTCAAAGGCTTTGATCGTGTACGTATAAGCCGTTGTCGCATCCAAGCCCGAGTTCGTCAAGCTGTTCGTCGTCGTCGTGAATACTTGCGTGCCTTGCGTGCCGCCCGTACGCGTCACTTCATAACCAGCAAGGCCTGCACCGCCTACGTTATCCGTAGATGCTGTCCACGTAACCGTGATTTGCAGCCCGTTAGCCGTCGCCACTGGGTTAGTAGGTACGGATGGAGCTGTCGTATCCGGTGCAACCGGCGTACAAGGGCTCACTGCGCCATTAACAACAACGCCGTCCTTTACCGTCACGATGCCTGATCCCAACGTATAGTCGGAACCGCCGTTGTTATCCCAAGTAGAACCGTTGTTGAAAGCGGCTTTCATGCCCGTTGCAGAACCGAGGTTAACGGTTTTCAACGTCCAGTCCGTGCACGCTACTTCATTCATGGCTACGCCAGGAACAGTCGTCCACGTGCCGCCCGTAGGCATGTAGTGGATGTTAACCGTGCTCCAGCCTTTGGTTTTTTTGTAGTAATAAACGCTTGCCGTGTTGCCTGCCGATGTCGTTGCTGAAACAGCAGCCGATTGGGCAGAGGCATTGCCGGCAACGTCTTTAGCCAATACCGTGTAGCTGTAAGCTGTCGAAGCAGCTAAGCCAGTGTCCGTGTAAGAAGTCGTCGCAGCAGCCTGATCAGCTTTCACCAGCGTGCCGTTGCGGTAGATGCTGTAGCTAGCGACGCCGCTTCCGCCCGTGTTATCGGTCGAAGCCGTCCACGAGATCGAGACGGAGGATGCCGTTACGGCCGTCGCTTGCAGGCCAGTCGGTACGCTAGGCGCAGTCGTGTCTGGCGGTCCGCAAGGGCTGCCTGCGTTCGCGATAATTTGGCCGTTTTTCACCTGGTGGATGCCCGCGGTGAACGTATAGTTTTGACCGGATTGGTTGTTGTAGTTGTCCCAAGCGCCAGAGCCGTTCGTGAAGACAGCTTGGAAGCTTGCTGCCGTACCGAAGTCGATCGTTTTGGTCGTCCAGTTGGTACAGCCTGCATCCATCAATACGCCAGGGACAGTCGTCCAAGAACCGCTTCCATTATTATGAATGTAGGTGGTCGTCCAGTTTTTGTAAGGCGTATAGTAGTAGATGGTTGCGGTGTTTCCTGCGGCGTTAGCCGTCGTTGGATTAGCGATTAAGAGTTCGGTGAAAAGGGTAACGCCTAGAATGAAGCACATGGTGCCGATTAACCACTTTCGTAGCATGTAGAATTTCCTCCTTTTTTAATAACGAAACAGTGCAAACGTTTTCACCTCGAAGCAGAGTAAAAGGAATCAAAACAAGATGTTTGATTCAACGCTTCTAGGCTTCCAGCCTACTATTGACTTGATATCACCTCGCAATCCCTATTGTTTTTGCACAGTATGATCGTAGCCTCCAATCCGGCGTTTGCAGTCCGCTTTCTCCCGAAAGAGTTGCTTTTTTTTGTGCAAACGTTTCCATACCCCGTCAATAGAATACATCGGTTTCTATTAAAAGTAAATCATCCTTTTGAAATTTGATCCATAAGGATTATCGGTAACATGCCGGTGACGGCTTGATCATCGCGTTAGGTGCAAGCCACATTTATCGCAAGATTGGATACCTCAACCGTAATAAACGCCATCGCTTAAGGAAGAATCGCCGCTCTATACTTGATGAAGGCCGTAATGCAGGGGGAAGGAGAGGAAGAGGGAGCAGCGTTCAATTACGGTACGGAATCTAACATCATGGAGGGGATCTAATGTTGAAGAAAGCAATGGTACGAAAGTCTCTGGCTAGCCTGCTGCTTCTCTCGCTAGCCGCTGTGCAAGCGCCTCTGGCAGCTTCGGTGTCCGCAGCGTCGCAAACCTATGAGGCGGAAGCCGCATCGCTCGCAGGAGGGGCAGCCGCAGCAGCCGATCATACGGGTTATACGGGGACAGGGTTCGTGGGCGGGTATACCGATTCGAACAAAGGCAACGCTTCAACGACGTTTTCTGTAAGCGCTTCCTCGGCAGGGAGCTATACGGCGGTTATTAAGTATGCCAACGGTACCGGGTCAGCTAAGACCGTAAGCCTGTATGTTAACGGCGCGAAGGTGAAGCAGATTTCGTTGGCCGCGACAGCCAGCTGGGACACGTGGGGCTCAGAGACCGAGACGGTGTCGCTGAATGCAGGCAGCAACACGATTATGTACAAGTATGATTCCTCCGATTCAGGCAACGTGAACATCGACAGCATGACCTTGAACGCTCCTTCTACCCCGGCGGCAGGCACGAATCTCGCCCTTAACGCAGCCGTTTCTTCGAACAATAACGTCTCCGGCTTCACGGCTTCCAACGCGGTTGACGGCAATGCTTCCACCTATTATGAGGGAGCGGCGAACGCCTATCCGAACGTATTGACCGTCGATCTGGGCAGCGCCCAAAATGTCAATTCCGTCGTGCTTAAGCTGCCGGCTGGCTGGGGAACGCGAACGCAGACGTTGTCCGTTCAGGGCAGCAGCGACAACTCGGCCTACAGCACATTGGCTGCATCGGCGACCTATACCTTTAATCCAACGACAAACAATACGGTTACGATTACGTTCACGGAAGCCTCCGCACGCTATGTGCGCTTGAGCTTTACGGCGAACTCGGGCGCAACGGGCGGGCAGGCATCCGAATTTGAAGTATACGGCACGGGTGCGTCGACGACGACACCGCCGCCAGTAACGCCTCCTCCGGCTGGCACATATGGGGCAACGATGCCATATGACACTTACGAGGCGGAAAGCCTGACTCATACAGGGACTGTTATTGGCCCATCGACATCGTTTGGCAATTTGGCAGCAGAGGCATCGGGCCGGAAAGCGGTCCAGCTGACTTCTGCGGGACAATACGTCCAATTCACGCTGGCGAAAGCAGCCAAAGGCATTACGATCCGCTACTCCATCCCGGACAACGCATCGGGTACGGGAATCGATTCGGCAATTAGCCTGTATGCAGGCGGCACGTTCGTTAAGGACGTTAATCTGACGTCGAAGTACAGCTGGAACTATGGCGCATGGGGAACGGAAGGCGGCGAAATCCGCTGGTCGAACAATCCGAATGCGACGCCAAATACGCCGCTTCACAACTATGATGAAGCGTCGGTTGTATTGAACCAAGAGTATCCGGCAGGAACTGTTATTAAGCTGCAGCGCAACGCGTCGAACTTGAACTTCAGCTCCACCGCGAACGTAACGGTCGACTTGATCGAAACAGAAGCGATTCCCGCAGCGCTGTCGATGCCTTCGAATTACGTATCGATTTTGAATTATGGCGCGGTGGCGAACGACGGCGCGGACGATACGACGGCATTCAATAACGCGATTAATGCGGTTAAAAATTCAGGCGGTGCGTACAAAGGCGTTTGGATCCCATCCGGCAATTTCACGCTGAACAACGGAACGAAAGGCGCAGGCTATAACGGCACGGGAACGAGGCTTTATCTGGACAGCGGCGTGTCGGTCAAAGGCGCGGGCATCTGGTATTCCACGGTTTCCGGCAACTATGCCGGCTTCTATCTGCGGGGCGGGAACGTTACGCTGTCCGATTTCAAAATCAGCGCGAATGACCTAATCCGTGATGATTACAGCGGCGTATCCGGCGTAGAAGGCAACGGCACCAACTCGACGCTGACGAATCTATGGATTGAGCACACGAAGGTTGGCTTCTGGCTGACGAACCAGACGAATAACGCCACGATCTCCAATTCGAGAATTCGCAACGTATGGGCGGACGGCCTTAATCTTCACTACGGCACGACGAACTCGACGGTCACGAACAACTCGGTACGCAACAGCGGCGACGACGGACTGGCCATGTGGTCGGACACGTATTTGGACACGAACAACACGTTCAGCTACAACACGGTCCAAATTCCGACGCTCGCGAACAACATCGCCATCTATGGCGGCAAAGACAATAAGGTGCTCAACAACCTGCTCACCGATACGGTCGTGAACGGGTCGGGCATTTCGTACGGCACGAACTTTAACCCGCCGTCGATGACCGGTACGCTGACCGTCCAAAACAACGTCCTCATTCGCTGCGGCTCCTTGCACAAGGATTACGGCTATCAGATCGGCGCGATCTGGGCGTACTGGGTGAACAATAACGGCAAAGCGCAAAACCTGACCGTAAACGTCTCCGGCAATACGATCCAAGACAGCACATACTCCGGCATCTTCATCGAAGAGCCGGCGCCGGGCATTACAGTGAACTATGCTTCCAACACGATCACGAACGCGGGTACGTACGGCGTCTATGTTCGCGGCTCCGCGACAGGCAGCTCGACCTTCACGAACAATACGGTCAACGGCGCCCCTTCCGGCAAATTTTTGAATACGTCGCCGAGCTTCACGGTTTCAGGCTCGGGGAACAACTGGTAAGCTTCATGTAGTTGAAGCTTTATGGGGTTGAACGAATCGGAGAAGGCCTATTCCAGTAAGCTGGAATGGGCTTTTTTTGCGCTTCCGTCGCCTGCCACCGCACTAGCACTGCGCGCGCTACCCAGAGCGTGCGTGCCTGGACCGCGCGTAACCGGACTAACATGGAGCGCGCGCCATCCGGACCGCGCGCTTTTTACACTGCGCGCCACCGCACTAACATTGGACCGCGCACCATCCGAATCGCGCTCTCCGCATTGCGCGCCACCTGAAACCGCCGCAAGCTGTTCGGCCTCACGTCTCCTCATTGCATTGTGTGCAATGACATAGGGAGAAAACGATTCCTAGGTAACTCTCCTTGCAATCTGTGCAACGAGAAACCCTCGCATGTGACCAAATGGACTGTCAGCTCCCGTCGGGGGCGGTTCACATTGTACAAAATGCAAGGGGAGCGGGCACAACGGTGAGGGACGAGCACTTTCATTGTATAAACTGCAATGACACACGGCCAAGGCGATCTTCTAAACGACACCATCATCATAGTCGATGCCCAAGGCATTCGGCTTGGGAGTAAACAGCAATCGGCAATCGAAGACAACATCGCTACTGGTATGTTAATATATGGAAGGATGAAGACTGAATGATACCTTCGCTAACTTTACGAGGAATAAGTTGTGTCAATAGGTTGTACTTATGCAAAAAGTGGACTGGGGAGTGCATATGATCTACGTGGTAAGGCATGGACAAACGGATTTGAACAAAGAAGGAAGATTGCAAGGCAGACTAGGCCTGCCATTAAATGAATATGGGGTTCAGCAAGCGGAGCAGCTGAAAAGCGAGCTGCGGCATATCCGTTTTGACTATATATGCTCGTCTCCGCAAGAGAGGGCCGTTCAAACCGCCGAGATCACAACCGGCATGAAAGCTATGGTGGATGCGCGGCTCGACGTATTTGATTTGGGCGAAGCGGATCTGCTGCATCGGTCAGAGGTCAAGCTGGCCGGCGTCGTTCCGGATTCTGCGATTTATCAAGGCGTGGAGCAAATTCCCGCGTTCATCGCGAGAGTGTTTGCTTTTATGAAAGAGCTCGAAGGGCGGTATCGCACAAGCGAGGCTAACATATTGTTATCGGGGCATCGCTGTACGACAGGTTGCATCGGTGCATATTTCCAAGGCATTCCAGAGGATGGGAACATATTGAAGCATTCCTCTGATAATGGGCAGTACAAGACATATACGTGGAGGCATTCATCCCATTGAACATTAACTTCGGCAAATATAGCGTACCGCCAACGTTGCAGCATTTGATCGACCTCCGGCGCGAGCTGGCGGATTCGGAGCGATTTTATAACGAGTTTAACTTTTATCTTGCGTTAGATGATTTTCGATATTTCAGTACACCGTCCGACGTGGTCGTATTCGGGAATATCGGCGTGGATGGCATTCATTATGGATTTCTGACCGATTATGGGGCGGAGGAGTCGCTAGAGACAGCGCCGATCGTATGCGTTTCGCCGATGGATTTTGACGAACCGAGCCGGATCGCCGCTGCTAATTTGAAGGAGTTTCTGAGCGTAAACCATACGGATAGCGCATTGTTCTACAATTACTTTGCGAGTGAAGCGAGCTACTTGGAGGCGAAGCGGCGCTGGCAGGCAGAAGCAGCCGAATCCCCTTACCAGCCGACGGATGAGGAGAAGCAGGATAAGGCGGAGATCTGGGATGAACTGTTACGAAGAGTCGAGTTGCCCGAAGTCCCCCATCCTTTTCGCTACGTTCAGCAGGTGAATGAGGAGAGGCAGAAGCACCTGACGGTGAAGACGCAGGATGGGCTTGGCGTAACTGCGCCGCTGCACGAGGGGGAATCGCATCACCCGTTCTCCGTCGACAAGAGGAACAAACTGGATTTTGAGCAGCTGCGGCATTATCTAATTGCGGCGCCGGAGGCATCCAAGCTGGCGTTGTTCCGGGATATCCAGATGAACTTCGTGCTGCAGGATGAAGATGAGCTATGCTCGATCATCGTGGAGGCGATGCGGGCGATGGGACTGACAGATGAGGCGGCGCGGATCGCGTCGATGTGAGGCTGTTTCCAGCACGCGATAGCAAAAAAGCGGCAATCCGTTCATCAATTGATGAGCTGGATCGCCGTTTTTTAAATCCGCTCAGCCCCCCAGCCTTTTGCGATAGTGCGCAGGTGAGCAGCCGACTTTGATTTTGAATATCCGGGAAAAATAATACAAACTATTGAAGCCGCAAGCGGCGCTAATTTGCTCTACGCTGTCGTTGGTCGTATGGAGGAGCAGCTTGGCTTCCTCGATCCGCTTCATAATGAGATCCTCTTTGGGACTGATCTGGAAAAAGGTTTGGAACAGCACGGAAAATCGCACAGCGCTTAAATTAACGAGATTGCCCATTTGCTGCACATCCCACGGCTCAGCATATCGCTGATGGATGATGGAGCGGGCTTCGATAAACCTTTTGCGATATTCCCGTTCAGAGGGTTTGTATTGCTCAAGCTCCAAGGCAAGCTGCTGATGGCGGCCGATGATGAACATCGCTTCCTGCAGGACGAGCGCGATGCGTTCCTTCCAAAAAGGCTTGCGCAGCGCCAGCTCCGACTCGATGGTCCGAATGGGGGAGGCAAGGAGTTGTTTTTCGCCCGTTCGAATGAGCGTGTTAAACGGAATGCCGTACGTCCTCGCCAGCTCCAGCATGCCATCCCCCTCTACATAAACCCAATCATTGCGAAAGCCTTCCTGTTCTCCTTTCACCGTGCCATGAAATTGCGGAAACGCCGGGTCATGCAAAATGCAGTCGCCGGGCTGCCCAACCTCCATGCCATTGATCGTTCGGATGAAGAATGGGGTGGAAAAGCAGGTCAGCAAATAAGCGCCGCCGCCCCTCGTATGATCGATCACAAAATCGACGTGGTGAGGCGTGTCGACGCCAAGCAATGGAATTTCAAACGAAAAGGACATCGAAACGCGCCTCCGAATGTCTGTATAATGCAACGCAAAAGTGCAAATGGAGAATAGGAAAAGGCATTTATTATCGTGCCTATCGGGTTTAAGATTAATCATATCACAATGGAATAGGACAAGAAAGCTCACTACACCCATTCCAACTCGATAGGAGACGATGAATATGGCAGCATCATTCGAGAGCCGCTTTGAGGCTTTGCATAACGAGCACCAACAGCTGATCGACCGCAAGAACGAGATTGACGGCTTGGGCAACGGCATCGTGGACCGGTATAAATATCCAATCGTAACGGCACAGCACGCGCCGCTGAGCTGGCGTTATGATTTTAATAAAGAAACGAATCCTTTCTTGCAGGAGCGTCTGGGCGTGAACTGCGCGTTCAACCCGGGTGCGATTGAATTGAACGGCAATGTGTATCTGGCGGTCCGCGTCGAAGGCTATGATCGCAAATCGTTTTTCGCGATTGCAGAGAGCAAGAACGGCATCGACGGCTTCAAATTCTGGGATCAGCCTGTCGTGCTGCCAGAGACGGATGAGCCGGATACGAACGTATACGATATGCGCTTGGTTCAGCATGAGGACGGTTGGATCTACGGCTTGTTCTGTACGGAGCGCAAAGATCCAAACGCGCCTGCCGGCGACATGTCGAGCGCGGTTGCGCAATGCGGCATTACGCGGACGAAGGATTTGAAAACATGGGAACGTCTTGCTGACCTGAAAACGCCATCCGCGCAGCAGCGCAACGTCGTCCTGCATCCGGAGTTCGTCAATGGCAAATACGCGTTCTACACGCGTCCTTCCGACGGCTTCGTCGAGGTGGGCAGCGCGGGCGGCATTGGCTGGGGTCTGGCTGACAATATGGAAAACGCGGTTATCGCAGAAGAAATCGTCATCGATCCGAAGCAGTATCATACGATCAAAGAAGTGAAGAACGGCATGGGGCCTGCGCCGATCAAAACGGATAAAGGCTGGCTGACGATCGCGCACGGCGTTCGCAACACGGCGGCAGGACTGCGTTACGTGCTGTATGCGTTCCTCGCGGCGGATCTGAACAAGCCATGGGAAATCACGCACCGCCCGAGCGGCCATCTTATGGCGCCGGAGGGCGAAGAGCGTATCGGCGACGTATCTAACGTTCTGTTCTGCAACGGCGTTGTGGCGCGCGAGAACGGCGAAGTGTTCATCTACTACGCGTCCTCCGACACGCGCTGCCATGTGGCGACGAGCTCGATCGACCAATTGCTGGACTATGTGCTGAATACGCCGGAAGACGGGCTGCGCTCGTATGCCAGCGTACAGCAGCGCATTGCACTGATCGAGCGCAATGCGCAAATCACAGTTAATCGTTAATTACAGGTTGTGCTGTAGAGCAGCAATTCGCCGCGTTGTCGGAGGATTGCTGCTTTTTTAGCGGGAAAACGGAGGGAGGGGAATGTGCATGTGAACGCGCGAACATGAGGGATAGGGGGAATATCCTCTATTCTTTATATTTTATGGGATACAATTGTCTACTTCCCGCCGCTTCGGTTGACTTCCGTACACCCGCCAAGTATGCTGGCAGAAAAACGACCGTATAGGGAGAGGACAACAGGATGCAGCAAGCAACGAACCAAACCATTCATCGTCTCGTCGTAGGCTCATACAACACATCAGAGCATGACGCTATTCATCTGCTAACCTTTGATACAGAGAGCGGCAAGCTGCACCGTGCCGAAGGTCAGGCAGGCGTCGAAAACCCTTCGTTTGTTGCGCTGGATAGCGCTAAACAGAGGCTGTACGCGGTGAGCGAGCTGGGAGAGGGAGCGATCGTGGCTTATCGATTCACTGGTTGTTCGGAGGAGCTTGTCGCGGACAGCAGCTCGCAATCGCCTTCATCAGCGGAAAAGCTCGCAGAGATTAATCGCCAGCCTTCCGGCGGCGATTCGCCTTGCCATCTCGCGCTCGATGCGTCTGGCCAATGGCTGCTGCTCGTCAACTATGGCGGCGGCCCGATCAGCGTCTATCCGATTGGTGCAGACGGCGCAGTAGGACCGGCTTCGCATAGCGTGACCCATACGGGCAGCAGCGTAAATCCGGATCGACAGCAGGGCTCGCACCCCCATTCCATCTATGCGGTACCGCAGACTGATCTCTACCTCGTTAACGATCTCGGCACGGACGCCGTGTACGCGTACCGATTGGATCGGACGAACGGAACGTTATCCGAGCAATCGCGCACGCGCGTTACGCCAGGTACGGGCCCGCGCCATTTGGCATTCCATCCGATTCAGCCTATCGTCTACGTGATCGAAGAGCTGACGAGTGCGATCGCCGTATTCCAGTTGAACGCGGCGGACGGCAGCTTAGCACATCGTCAGACGATTACGACGCTGCCGACGACCTTTACGGGCGAAAATACTTGCGCAGAGGTTGCCGTATCCGCAGACGGACGGTACCTGTACGGCTCGAACCGCGGACATGACAGCATCGCATCATTCCGCATCGGTGAGGACGGCCTGCTCGCAGCAATTGGCCATACGCCATCCGGCGGCCAGTCGCCGCGCCACTTCCAGCTGATCCCCGGCGGCCAGTGGCTGCTGACGGCGAATCAGGAATCTGACCGGGTTGCGGTCCTCGCCATTGATGGCGAAGGCCGCCCGACGTTGACGGATGAACATGTCGAGCTGCGGAAGCCCGTGTGCATCCGCCTGCGCCCATAAGCTGACCGTCGCGTGCATCTCGGGAAAAGGCGAAAGCATCGGCGCGAAGCAGCATGCGGTAGATGGCAGAGGGCGGCGGGCAACACGCGGCAAACGACAGCCGATAGACGGCAGACGGCAGATCGCAGACAACTTGCGGCATACGGCGGGCAGCATACGACGGCGGCTAGAGAACATGCGGAAGACGGCAGGCCGCGGGCGGCTAGCTATGATGAACGTAAATAAGTAACAGCTCTCCGTATTTGCTTCAGGTCGTAGGTTAAAAATGGATAGTGTGAAAACCACCATTTTCAGAGCTACAAGCAAAAGGAGAGCTGTTACTATGCATTCTGCCACAAAATACATCGGTTTAGATGTGTCCAAAGAAAAAATTTCTGTTGCTATTGCTGACGAGGGAAGAGAAGCGCCTCGTTACTACGGAACCGTTGCGCATACCCCGGCTGCCCTTCGAAAACTAATCAAAGAGTTAGGTCCGGCGGGAAGCCTTTCGTTTTGTTACGAGGCTGGGCCGACTGGCTACGAAACCTATCGCTGGATTGAAACAATGGGCGCTAGCTGTGTCGTCATTGCTCCCTCTCTCATCCCGAAACGACCAGGCGATCACATTAAAACCGATCGTCGAGACGCGGTGCAACTCGCTCGACTATTCCGTGCAGGAGAACTGACGCCTATTCATGTTCCATCGCGTGACAGCGAAGCGTTGCGAGACCTTGTTCGTACTCGTGAAGCTGCGAAAGAAGACAAGCACCGCGCTGCACAACGCATTTTGAAGTTTTTGCTTCGTCACCAGATCCATCCGCCCGTAACGATAAAACGTCGGTGGACCAAAAAGTATCGGGAGTGGCTTGGACAGCTTACTTTTGAACAAGAGGCGCTGCAATTTTGCTTTACTGAGATGCTGCATGCCCTCGAAGAAATTGAACAACGCATGGCGCGAATTGAAAAAGCACTATTCCAATTAGGCACCCAAGGCCCTCATGCGTCAATTATTCAGGCCTTGCAGTCCCTGCGCGGCGTCGCTTTGCTTACGGCAATTACAATCGCCGCCGAGATTGACTCGTTTGAGCGCTTCCGGTCACCTGCGCAATTAATGGCCTATTTAGGCTTAGTTCCGCGCGAACACTCGACAGGGCAAAGTGTAAAAAGAGGAGGCATGACAAGAGCCGGCAACCCTCATTTAAGGCGAGCCTTGGTAGAGTCTGCCTGGAGTTACCGTCACCGCCCATCGGTAAAAGGGGAATTGGCAAAACGGTTAGATGGCATGCCGCCCAACTTGCAACTGCTGTCCTGGAAAGCGCAAGAGAGATTGCATAAGAAGTATCGCCGGCTTGTTTTTGGAATGAATAAGCACAAAAATGTGGCAATTGGAGCAGTCGCTCGTGAATTGGCTGGTTTTATATGGGCGGCCGCTCGCACCTGTGACCAAACAAATTTAGCCTAGTTCTAGGCTGTATTCAAACACGCCAGAAAGAAAAACAATCTCGAGCACTAGGCCCGGGAGCAAACGAAGGTTCAAGAGAGAATCCACGTGGTCCGTTTGCACTAAGTTGAAAAACTGAACGTGCGTTGCTAGCTTGTGATCGCTCTCTTTGACGAAGGCATAAAATGTGGTAACCAACCCACGGATAGCAGCGTGCCAACCGTCGCTCGCATATTTGCTCCCGCGCTTAGTGCTTGAGAAACTGCATGGAAATACTGGAGAATTGACTAAAACGTTCATAGCAACGGACCGTACAGCCGTTATTTGGCACATTAGCGCGTCAAAAGATTTCTAACGGACTCAGGAGCCTTTATTCAAGGGAAATGCCCGCATTTGGATCAATATTAAGCCGTATAAGGTCTGCTGGGTCCGTTACAGGTAGAAAAGGCGCATTTTACCCCGAATAGCGCCCCTGAGGTCCGTTACGTTAGCGTTCATACCCAACGGTCATACCCAATGGTCAATGTCTGAGCGAACAGACCTAGCTCCACTAATTAGTAAACGCAAATCCGCCATCGTGGTGCGATAACCAAACCAACCAACAAACAAAAGAGCAGTCATTATGACTGCTCTTTTCAGATTGTGGAGAAACCCACGTTTTTTCAAAACGCTGGGTTTCTCTTTGTTTTATCGAAGCTGTATTTAAAGGCAAAAAGGGTGGTTTAACGCCTTACGCCCTCCTTTCGAGGTGGAGGGCAATCTTTTTCATGTTCTGCACCGCAGCGGTCATCAATGCTTGTTCCATCACGTTGTTTAACCCCCGCAAACGGCAATAGCGAAACCCGTGGAGCTGTTTAGCATCCGCGAAGCTTCGCTCAATCGTTTCTTTTCTCTTTTTGTAGAGCCTTTTGCCCGACTTACTGAGGCGGTTTAATCGCACTTGTTCTTTACTGTCTTCCCAAATATGCCTGGTGATCACTTTTCGTTTTGTTGCGGAACGTGTACATTGCTCCAGCATCGGACATGTTTCACATTGTTTTGGATCCGACGCATAATGCCGGTAGCCATGTCGATCTGTTGTTCGGTATGACAGTTCTTGCTGCTGCGGGCAAACATACAAATCACGTTCTGCATCATAGATAAACTTCCATTTTGGATGTAAGCCTTGTGTGGGATGGAATCGTCGATGTGCAATGACACCAAAAATTTTACGCTTCTCTAATCCTTTGCAAATCGGAGTCGTCAAATAGCCGGAATCCAATGCAACTGCCTCTACTGCAAACCCAAAACGCTGGAGTTGACGGTCTAAACGTGAAAGATATGGCACGGAATCATGGACATTGCCGGCGGTGACGAAAACATCGGTAACAAGGTTGTACTTCACATCAACTGTGCGATGATCCAAGTAGAAGAAGCCTTCCGGCTTACCTTCTCGGTACATATACCCGCTGTCCGGATCAGTCGTGCTAACCTTTACTTCCTTGTCTTCCGTCACCTCCTCCCGTGGTTTTAGCGCTTTTTTCCTTGCGATTTACGGTCTGCTTCTACCGCCGCATTCAGTTCATCCACGTAATCCCGCGTGTTCTGTTGCACTTGCTCTCTCGTGTATTTATGTTTATTCGCATTGGCCTTTACATGAGTTGAATCGGAGATCAGTACACGTCCGCCAATCATTCGATGCGACACAGCCTGAAGTACAATCTCATCAAAAATATCTTGGAACACAGACGTATCTTTGAATCGGGTTCGCCGGTTCCAGCTAATGGTCGTGTGATCAGGGACTCGGTCAGCAAGTCCAAGCCCAAGAAACCAACGATAGGCGAGGTTGGTTTGAACTTCGCGTTCCAACTGACGCTCAGAACGAATGCCGTAGAAGTAACCCAGGAAAATCATCTTGAACAGCACGAGGGGGTCGATGGCTGGACGTCCGTTATCTTGGCAGTAAAGGTGGCGTACTTTCTCATCGATGAAAGAAAAGTCAATATACTTATCAATCTTGCGGAGCATATGATCAGCGGGAACTAAATCTTCAATGGAGACTAACTCATAGTTTTGTTGTTTATCTCGATTAGAACGCAGCATGCGACACCATCCGTTCATAGTTATTACCACTATTATACTATATTAACGCGGTGTCGTGTTAAATTACATGCACATAAGAAAGGCTGCCGAGACTTTCTCGACAGCCTGAAAAGAGCAGTCATTATGACTGCTCTTTTGCGTGCCATTCGATCCGATGCCAGCCGGTTTCGGGTAAGAAATCGGATCTTGATAATCCGGTTTCACCTAATAGGATGCGATAGCTCGTTATGGTCCCGTCATGAGCAATAACATAAACTTTGTTTGCGTTCAGCGTTTGTATCCACTGAAGGAATCGTTGCCCAACAATGCGGAACGCTTCTTCGCTCATAATATTGATGCCGTTCTTCCACAGATCTTCATCCTCTTGATCCGTAATGATAAAGTCGGTGTGCTCGCTTCGAATTAGCGTCAGGGGGTAGACTCGATCACATCTCAAAGCAGAAGCTTCTGGAGACGCGGGGAGTGGGAACATGCGCGGCCCGACTAGCGGGCTAATATATTTTCGTGCATGGAGCAGGCCGCTGGTCATAATCGCTGTGGTTTCGATGGTTCGAATGGTAGGACTAGTGATGAACACATCATTGTGTTGAAATGAAAAAGTTGATTTTAAAAGCGCTGCTTGCTCACGCCCTTTGTTCGTCAATCGAGGGTTTTCGAAATTTAGCCGATCGGGAATGTCAGTGTTATGAATGCCTTGTCCGTGACGAATAAATATGATTTCCATGCGATTCGCTTCCTTTTCCAAGGATATCGCTTATTATATCATAACTATTAAATGTTGCTGGGTATATTTACCGTGGATATTTGTTCTGTTAATATAAATAAATGGCATTTGCGCAAACGTTTGCAGAATCTTGTGAAGTTAGTTGGCAAGTTGGAATATAACGGCTGAATCATTCAACGTGAGGTGACTTTCTATGATTGAAGTATCATCGCTGTCTAAAGAATACAAGATCGTAAAGAAAAAACCAGGGCTTTCAGGAGCAATTAAAGGATTAGTTTCTAGAGAATACAACACGAAGCATGCAGTCAACGATATTAGCTTTTCGATTAATCAAGGTGAAACAGTAGGGTATATCGGTGCCAACGGCGCTGGGAAATCGACAACGATTAAAATGTTATGCGGGATCTTGCATCCTACAAGCGGTGAAGTGAAAATAAATGGTTTAGTGCCTTATAACAATAGGAAGGAAAACGCCAGAAAAATAGGCGCTGTCTTCGGGCAACGAACGCAGTTGTTTTGGGATATTGCCGTTAAAGAATCGTATGATCTGCTCAAGCATATCTATCGAATTCCAGATCAAGAGTATCAAGCGAACCTAGCATATTTCACTGAGAAATTACAGTTAGACGGCTTATTGGACATTCCAGTGCGACAACTTTCGTTGGGGCAAAAGATGAGATGCGAGCTCGCTGCTGCTTTTCTGCATAGTCCATCCATCGTTTTTCTTGACGAACCGACAATCGGATTGGATGTATCCGTCAAAAACCATATCCGATCCTTCATTAAGGAAATGAATGAAACGAAGAAAACGACCGTTCTTTTAACGACGCACGACATGCAGGATATCGAAGAAATATGCAGCCGGATTATTATCATTGATGAAGGCCGGATTTTGTATGATGGCGATCTCTCGTCCATAAAGCACAAGTTTGGGCATAAACGAGTGATTCAATTCGAATTGGATTCCTATGAAACGCTGACGTTCCCCCCATCGATGGAAGAGAAGATCGAGGTAATTGAAAATAAAAGCACAAATTCCGTAATGGTGTCATTCAAACAAGATGAGATCACCTCATCAGAAATCGTAAGCTACATGATGAGCCAATATCAGGTGCGCGACCTCACGGTTAATGAAGTGAAAATCGAAACCATCGTGAAAGAAATTTATGAACGCGGGGTATGAGCATGAATGCATATTGGCAAATGATGAAATCCCAAATTAAACTAGATATTTCTTATTCCGCTTGGTACTGGTCTAAAACAGCCTCTATGATATTCAAACTCATTGTCATTTTCTACTTCTGGTCTGCCGTATATGAAAACACGAACACCATTACCGACATCACATTGGGACAAATGATTACCTATGCTGTTCTGGCCATCATTATGAATAATTACAGCGCCGGAGTCGGAGCATTATTGGCATCCCAAGTCAGAACAGGCGATGTGGCCATTGAATTAATGCGGCCTTATGATGTCATTGGCAAACTGATTTCAATTGACCTTGGACAGAAAGTAACGACTTTCTTTAGAGAAAGCCTTCCCATGCTTCTTGTTGCTTATCTCTTTTTAGGAATCGCGTTTCCCTCTAATGCGCAGCATATGGTGCTGTTTTTGGTAAGTGCATTGTTGGCTATCTTGCTCGGCTCACAGATTGATCTGATTATTGGCGTTTTGGCATTCTATTTTAAATATACGTTTGGTCTTCGAATGATGAAGGGGGCCATATTAGCGCTGTTTACAGGAGCCCTGATTCCAATTTCGTTATTTCCGAATTGGTTGCGATTCATCACGGATGTCCTTCCTTTTAAGTACATGGTATACGTCCCTGTTTCGGTGTATATGGGAACACTCTCTCTATCAGAAACGATCGTCTCCTTACTTATTCAAGCAGGTTGGCTAGTAGGCATTATGGTATTTATTCGAGCCATCTGGTCAGTGGCATTACGTAAAGTAACCATCAACGGGGGGTGAGAAGATGGCGTGGTATTTTCAATTGTATATTAAATTTGCTAAACAGCATTTAAAAGTGATGATGGAATATCGGGCAGACTTTATGATTGGTGTTTTGGCGAATTTGTTCACACAAGGAACCGCTATTATTTTTATTAACATCTTATTTAAGCACGTGAACAGTATCCATGGCTGGGGCTATTATGAGGTCTTATTTATTTATGGAGTGGCGCTATCAGGCAAGGCACTAGAAAATATATTTTTCGATAATTTGTGGAATATCGGGTGGAGGTACATAAAGCCTGGCGATTTTGACCGCATATTGTTAAGGCCGGTAAGTCCTTTATTCCATATTGTCGCTGATCGCTTGCACAAGGATGGGTTTGGTTCGCTTATTGTCTCATCTATCGTTCTGCTTACAGCAATGAATCATCTTCAACTGGAGTGGTCGGGGATGAACGTGTTTATATTGATACTATTTATTATCTCCAGTGGGCTGATCTACGCAGCTGTAAACTTGTTTTTTGGTTCCCTGTCGTTTTGGATGGTGGATAGTCTCCCGATTATGGAAGCTGTCAACAATTTAAGCGAGTTTGTTCGTTATCCGATGACCATCTATAAGAAAGGTATTCAGTTTGTTTTAACTTTCGTTATTCCGTATGGCTTTACAGCCTTCTACCCAGCAGCTTATTTTATTGAACAATCGGGATTTAGTTATTATTCGTATCTTACTCCACTAGTCGCTGTTGCTTGCTGTCTTATTGCCTATTCTTTCTGGCATAAAGGGCTTCGGGCATTTACAAGTACAGGAAGCTAAGGGGAAAACCTAATTCCTTGCCGAACGCAAGAAGTGCTTCATAAGGATCGCCTTCCAATCCGAACACTTGGGCAAAGGCTGGCTCCGTCTTTATCCCTGATTCTTTCAATCGGATAATCTCGGCTCTTATGTGAGGGTGACGGGTGAGTAAGTGATGTTCGATAAGCATGTGGAGGTAAGCGTACTGCTGCTCAATCGCTTGGGGCTGGGCGAACAATTCGAAGGCAAAGCCGCCAAATTCAAAGTTAGCTTTTATGACGGGTGTGTTTCTTATCGTTTTTTCTTTCAAGACAAATTTGTCATAGCCACCATATAAGTTGGCAGCCTGCTGCTTAAACGTCTCAAAATCATAAACCTCCATGATGATATCCAGATCGGAGCCCTCTACATTAATGGAGATGGGTATTGTTCCACATAAAACGGGACTGTAGGGAGCCAAGTCACGCATGATTCCCAGTTCGTTCAACAGGTAGAATACGCGTTGCTGCGTTGTATTTCCGGATTTTAAATAAGTAATCGATGTAAAAATAAGCTGTCCTCCTCATCGTTTTCATTTCATACTTATTCACTATATCAGCCGTTGAGGCTGCGCTCAAATATAAAAAGCTACCCTCAATTAAAATTAAACGGGGGTAGCTTTTCTGTTCTCAACCTCGACGCGCTCTCTCTGCACGCACGATCATAAGCAAGTAAACCACTATCGCGCCGACATCCGTCGCCGCAATGACGATGCCCATCGGCAGCGCCGTGCCGCTGCCAGCGATGCCGACTAGCGGTGCTATAAGCGCGCCGCCGAGCATGGACATGAGCCCTTGCAGAGCGGAGGCGCTGCCTGCGGATTGCCCTTGCTTTTGCATAGCTAGGGAAAAGGCAGTCGTGCCCACGAGCCCTACGCTCGAGACGACCATGAACAGCGGGGGCAGCACTGCGCCTAGCGGAGCGTGCGCCACAATCATGGCGAGCAATGCAAGGCCGCCGACCGCTGCATACAGCAAGCTGTACAAGAGCAGCTTCGATTCGCTTACTCGTCCGGCGAGCTTGCCCACGAGCTGCCCGGCAAGTACGATCCCGAGGCCGTTAGCTGCAAAGATAAGGCTGAACGTCTGCGGCGATGCGCCGAATAAGTCCTGAATGACGAATGGCGAGCCGGAAATATAGGCAAACATCGCGGCAGTCACAAGCCCTTGCGTCAACGCATAGCCCATGAAGCTGCGGTCGCGCAGCAGGCGGCCGAAGGTGGAAAGGGAGTTGCCCAGCCCGCTCTTCGAGCGCTTCTCCCGCGGAAGCGTTTCGCCAAGGCCGAATAACACGGAAGCCAGCATAACGACGCCGATCAGGCCAAGCACAACGAAGATGCCGGACCAAGAGGTGAACTTGACCATCTGGGCGCCGAAGATCGGTGCGGCGATCGGTGCGACGCCGTTGACGAGCATAAGCATGGCAAAAAACTTCGTCATCGCCGTACCGCTGTACATGTCGCGGACGACTGCCCTTGCGATTACGATGCCAGCCGATCCGCCCAGCCCTTGAATGAAGCGAAGCGCGATGAGCGTTTCAATTGACGTACTGATTGCACATAGAAACGAGGTGACAGCGAACAGCAGCAATCCAATCAGAAGCGGCAAACGGCGGCCGCGCACATCGCTAATCGGGCCTGCGACGAGCTGGCCGACGGCAAGCCCGATCAGGCATGCGGTCAAGCTTAATTGGCCGAGCGATGCGCTGGCGTTTAAGTCATCCGCTAGCTTTGGCAGCGTCGGCAGGTACATATCGAGCGAAAGCGGGCCGAAGGCGGACAACGATCCTAGAATAAGAATGATGCCGAGGCGGCGTTTTGAACGCTTGGAATCCGTGGAGTCTATTTGTTTAATCGTTGGAGTTCGGTTCGTGTTCATAAGCATCAATCCTTATTTTCTTGATGGGGTGACAGGGAAGTCGGATTAGGCCGAAGCTCTTTATGCGCTGACAAATTATCATGCACGCGCTGCAGCATTTGGCGGAACAGCTGTTGCTCCTCTGGAGAGAAGCCTGCAAAGCTGATCTGTTCGATTTCGCCGAGCGCGTCATTCACGGCCGCCGCGGCCGCCCTTCCTTGATCAGTCAAATAAACGCGGGACACGCGGTAATTGACCGCATCGGGCAGGCGCTTCACGAGCGAAGCTTTCTCCATTCGGCCGATCATCACGTTCAGCGTTGCAGGCTGGAGGTTCACTAGCGCTGCCAAATCTTTCTGAATCTGCCCATCCTGCGCCGTTAGCCTGGCTAGAACAGGTGGTTGTCCGGGCGAGACACCTAGCGGCTGCACATGGGCATCGACATGCTGCCGATGCAGGCGGTAGACGTGGACCAACAGGTGCATCGTCGCCTGCGAGAACTGAAACGAATGTGATGTCAAGCTGACAACCTCCATTAGCTAGCTAATTGATAATCATTGTAGGGGGTGATGATGATTATGTCAATGCGAGGACAAGGGGGTGTTCCCCCAGTCCTTAGCTGTCTTTGCCAATAATGTCATGAATGAATTTAAGTGCAGTATCCGGACCATTCAAATGATAAGTGTCTACGTACGTATCAAAAATGCCGACGAGGATGCGTATGCGTTCCTTGTCCAGCGCATGCACTTGGATGGCCTGATCAATAACGGTATTAACCGCTCTAGTAAACTGGTCGATGCTCATTTCACGTTTATATGTCTTCTTAACGCGGTAAATTTCCTCTACAAAATTTGGAAATACCTCCGACAGCAGCTCGCCCTCAGCTTTCATCTCATGCAGTTCTATCAACCGTTTCATATTATGAACCCCCGTTCTGATCGAAAAAGTGCCCAATCCTCGTGGAAGGATGGGCACTTTCTCGGGCTTAAAGCAACAACAAGATCATTGCTAGTTAATAATACTATGATTAGTAATAAATTTCAATAATCTGGAACGCAACATAATGATTTTTTAAGTTGTAATTCCAACAACTAAATTTTATTTAAAACATTTCCCCGCGGAGTTGGGAGGTAGATACGAGGAGATTTGTTTCTTAAGGACGATAACGGTACGGTCCGAGGGGGGATTTTAGGATTTAGCTTATTAAGCGAGAGATTCATACTTGCAGGGGCAGCTGTACAAGGAATGATTTTTCAAATTTATAAACAGGCTACAGCGCGGCGTTTTCGAGCGAATCTATTCCGCAAAAAGAAGGCTAAAACCGGAGGTCCGGTCTCAGCCTTCTGCTTTGGATATGGAGGATACGGGTTAAAACAGGCAGACTTACGCTTGCACGCGCTCCAAGTAACCTTCGAGCTGTGCGAACGTGCCGCCGAAGCCTTGCTGCATCGAGCTGTGGCCTTCGATGAACGTACGGATTTCTTCTTCTGTCGCATCAACGGGGATGCCGCGCATGGCGATTGTCGTTTTACCGTCTTGCTCCGTGAACACGAGCGTGCTCTCCACGACCAGCGGCCAGGTTTCGCTGACAGGATGGCGCGTAATGCTGCCTTCGGCATCGGAGAAGGAGGTGGTGAAGACAAGCTTCTCCGGCGCGTTTATTTCAAGATAGACGATGCGGCCCCACATTTCGAAGCCTTCCGGCGAGCGCATGCTGTAATGGAATACGCCGCCTGGCCGCGGGTCCATCTTGGCAACGCCTAATTCGAAGCCCGTCGGTCCCCACCATTGTGACAGATGCTCAGGCTCGGTCCATACCTTGAATACGAGCTCCCGCGGAGCGTTGAATACGCGCGTAAGTTCAAATGCGGCTTCGTCTAAGCTGGTTGTGTGATTGGCAGGCATTTCGATTCCTCCAAATTCGTAAAAGTATGGCTGGATGCCACCTTCTTGCGATTCATTTTGGCGCCTTGTTGCGGGATTGCGTTTGTTATGGTTGCTTAGGGTCTTGCTTGCTGGCGTTCTGATGGTTAGCTTTGCCTTGCAGCTCGAGCAAATACGCATCCAGCCGGTCGAAGCGATCCTCCCACATGCGTCGGTAAGAGCCCAGCCACTCATCTAGCTCCTGAAGGGGCTTGGGCTGCAGCTTATAGATTCTCCGATTGGCCTCCGGCTGTACTTCGACGAGGCCGGCGCTCGTTAATACGCGCAGATGCTTGGATACTTGAGGCTGGTTAAGCTCGAGCCGATCGGCGATCTCTCCTACGGGGAGCGGACCGTCGAGCAGAAGCTCAACAATGTGCAGGCGATTAGGCTCGGCCAGAGCGGATAGTGTTGATTGCATGGAATGAATGTATCCTATTTGGAATATGCCTGTCAAGGCATATAGATGAACAAATTTCTGTCGTAAATGTGCCAAAAAACGGATATGATGGATAGAACGAACGTATAACGGGGAGAGCTGCCGATATGAAAACAGCAGTTTTGCAGGACCAAATGATGCTAGCAATAAAACAAAAGGATAAAGCAGCAGTGTGTCAACTAATCGTCGAGCAAGGTCTGGAGTTGAATCCGCTTTCGGCGGAAGGGACGTATTTAAGCTGGGCATGGGGAAGGTTTGGCGGCTATGATTTTGAGCTGATTCAGCTGCTCATCGAGCATGGCGCGGAGCTGAACGATCCCAGTTTCCCGGCTATTGTGTGTGCGGCGGGGCGAGGCAAATTAGAAGAGCTGAAGTACGTGCTAGACCGGGGAGCGGACGTAAATGCGGCGAATCCGCTGGGCCATTCGGCCATGTGGCATGCGGTTTACGGAGAGTTCGTGGAGGAAGCGGAATTGCTGCTGGAAGCGGGACTGCGTCTGGATGTGCATGGGGAGAAGTCGCTCGTGCTGGCAGCCTCGATCGGCAGCCTGCCTTTCGTGAAGCTGCTCGTTGAGCGCGGCGTTCCGGTGGACGGCTTGGGCGATAAGGACGGGGACGGCGGCGCGCCGCTTCATCAAGCTGCAATGTACGGGCATCTTGAAGTCGTCCAATATTTGCTCCATCAAGGGGCAGATGTTACGGTTCGCAACAATTATGGGCAGACGGCGCGGGATGTAGCGGAGCTTAACGAGCAGGCGGACATCGCAGCCCTATTGAAGAGCATGACGGATGGCTTTGTGGAATAACATCATCTAACACCTATTGCGAGATAACAGGGGAGTCCAACACACGTGAACAAATGGATCGTACGCATGGCTTTGCTTATCGGTTTAACCGTATTAATTACCGCTTGCAGCGAGAACTCTTCGACCGAAGAAACGGGCAAGGACAAGCAGGCGGAAGCTGTTTCGGCTGTGCCGAAGGAGCAGCAGGATGCGGCGGGGGATACGTCTGCTGAACCGGTTGATGCGGCAGCTGAGCAGAAGAAGGATCGGGTCATAACGGACATTGCGGGGTGGGAGCACCCCGTCAAGGCGATTTTGCAGGACAAGCCGTATGAGCTGTCTGAAGTGGAGCTGTCTCAGGATGGAACATACCCGACGTTCTATGTTCATTATCCGAACGGAGGAGCGCTGAAGGATTCGGCGGCGTTCCAGCAAGTGCTCATGAAGATCGGCAAGGCGAATGGGTACTGGGATTTTACGTTGAAGAACGAGCAGGATAACATAGCGGTACAAGTACATTTTGATAAGACAAAGAAGCGGCTGGCGTCCATTCTTGTAAACGGTGAAACGTATGAGCTAGGGCAGTCAAACGTGAAGAATGGCGAAGTTGTGCGGACAGCTAACGGAGTGATTGTGCCTCGTAAGTACGTGGATTATTTGAAAAATATTAAGCTGGATGTGCAGCAGTTGAGCTTTTTCCAAGAAGCGGATTTGGATGGCGATGGCGTGCAGGAGGCTATTGTTAGATCCGATTATAATAATAATGTATACGTTATGCAGGTGGATGCGAAAGGCAAGGTTAAACAGCTCGGCGAATCAATTAGCATGGGCTATGAAGTCTATGAAGTAGCGTTGGTTTACTTGCAAGATCGGCCGGAGCCAGTCATTAAATTAGGGTTAGGGATGGGGAGCGGTTGGGGATTCGAGCTGGTAACGCTCAAAGATAAGGTGCCTGAAGTGCTTGTGTACTCTGCATCTGCAACGGGATCAGGCGAGGATGAATTGGTGGATTCGAATCATGATGGGAAGATAGACGGATATACGCAAGCCCGTTACAGCTATGATGTGTTAAATTACGGTGTGCTCCGAACATTTAAGCTGCAGCATGGCGGGTTCCAGCAGGTTTCTACATCCGTTGATCCAGGTGAGTATCCCAATACTGTTAAAGGTGTAGTTGGGCATTATTTTGCACTTAGGATGATCGATGACGGATATTCAGATAAAATAAAGAAGCGGTTGAAGGAACTATTCCCATCGTGTACTTCCCGCCAGAAGGCATTGCTTACGACCGAGTGGAGAGAGGCAATTGCTATAGAGTCGGGTGGAGCGAACGCCTTCTTCGATGAGGACAGTAAATTTATTTCCGATACACAGGATAAGAAGAAAAGCACGGCTACAGTCCAGCTTACTTATTCAGGGCTGAACAAGCTGATCATTCAGCTTGTGCTGAAGGATGGCAAGTGGACAATAACGGATATGAAGTAAAGTCATCAACCGCTCCTATGTGCCTGCCCCATTGTAGTTCGTGCAATGGCATACGTTCATGTGCCGCAGACGAGAGCTGCCGTTGCATACCGTGCAAGGAGTAAACGGCAAATTCTGCAAATGACATGCCGAGGAGCGTTTTTGACCATTTCTTGTTGTACGATTTGCAATGAGGGGCCATATTCCAAGCTATGTGCTGATATATCATTGTACAAACTGCAATGACAAGTGCTGCTTGGTGCGTAAATGTGCTGTGCATCAGCAGCACACAGCAGCAGCAACTCCCGAAGCAGCAACTAACTAACAGCTAGGCGGCAGGTGGTCGACCTTCTATGTATAAAACCGAGCAGCGTAGGGACTCTAATCCTTACGCTGCTCTTTTTTCAAACTTGTACTAAACCAATATTAGCCCGTAAATTCCTGAACCCAAGCGCCGTTGTAGTAGCCGACGCCGATTTTCGTATAACCGTTTTTCAAAATGTTGGCGCGGTGGCCCGGGCTGTTCATCCAGTCGTTCATAACCTGCTCTGGGCTCTGTTGGCCCTTCGCGATGTTCTCGCCTGCTGTACGGTAAGTGATGCCGAACTTCGCCATCATGTCGAACGGCGAACCGTATGTCGGCGAGTTATGGGAGAAGTAGTTGCTATTAATCATATCTTTGGCTTTAACCAAAGCCATATTTGCCAATGCGCTATCCATTGTTAAAGCCGGGAGGCCTGCATTTTTACGCTGTACGTTCACGAGCTCCAGCACCTTAGTTGCATTTGCGCTGGCAGGCGCGTTCGTAGAAGGCGTTGATGGTGCTGGTGTTGACGGCGTGCTTGGCGCTGGCTTCGACGGATACGAAGTCGACGGGTTGCTCGGATACGATGGGTAAGACGGATAAGAGCCTGGATTGTTCGGATTGAAGTTTCCAATATTGCCGATATTGCCGATGTTTCCAATGTTGCCCAAACCGGCGCCATTGCCGCCGATTACGATCCAACGCTGCTGCGAACCATATTGCGGCGTTGACAATGACTTGAGCGACGAGCCTTTCGTTGCAATGGATGAAGCTTGCGTAGTTCTGAGCGAGTGCGGCGTCGATTTCATCGCATAGTTCGGCGAAGTCGACCTGGTCATGTAGTCTGGTGTCGTTGATCTCGTCATGTAGTTCGGTGACGTCGATTTGGTCGTGTAATTCGGCGTGTTATCGACCTTGTGCATGGAACAGCCTGTTGCTGCGAGAAGAATGACACTTACGATTGCGACAACCTTTTTCATCGGATTAGCACCTCGTTTTGAGAGTATCGGACGAGATTAATGTCCCCGCGAACGAATGCCGTTATGCTGTGAAGATATGGAGCGGACCCGTGGGAATGGGCGGATTTGCGGCATAGCAAAAAAGGGAACCGCCGCGGCTCCCTTTTAATGTCATGCGTTAATGTCCTTGTAGCGCGTTGTTACACTGGCGCTGGCATGCCGAACGCTTTCCACTCTTCCTTGGTCGGTCCATACAAGCCGATAATCGGAAGCCCTGCCTGCCGCATCAGAATCGTAAGCTGCCCGCGATGATGCACCTCATGCTTTAAGAACGCCGATAGCGTATAGCCGATTTTCCAAGGCTGGTTGAACGTCGTCACCGTGCGCTGCAAATCTTCATCCGTCAGTTGTGTCTGGATCGCTTGGAGCAAAGACTGGGCAGCGTTCAGATAAGTCCGGGCAATTGTTTCTGCCGATTCCGGCGCAGGGCTTCTGTCAGGCGGGCCGTCGAATTGCAGGCCGGTCGGTTCAAAAATGCCGTGGCTCGGCACAAGATGCCAAGCTAAGAAACCAAGCGTGCGCCCTTCCGGCGTAACGCGCTGCTGAAGCGCCTCATCCTTAATCAGTTGAAGCAGTTTATAGGTGTTGTTCGATTCCACTGTATATTCCTCAATAAAGTTTTGGATGTTTGTGAACATGCCGTCGCCTCCTCAATTTGTTCTTACATGCCTCACTATACTAGGCGGCTGCGACAACAGTATGTCAGTGTTTGATGGGCTGAATCGAATTTTTGCCATAGGACATCTTTTTTTATATCGCGGGTTTGTTTTGCAATGGGAATATTGGGCTTGCTTCCTGCAGCAAATGCTATCTTTGGGCGGGAGCTTTTGCCTGGCGGGACATATAGATAACATAAACTTTGTGATATTCATCCATAGGGGGCTAACCAGAACCATGGCTTCAATTACGGTTGCGGCGATCGGCGATTTGCTGATGAAAGCGCCCATTATTGCATCTGCGCGCAAATCCAAGACCAATTCGTATGCTTTCGGGCCGATGTTCGCGAAGGTTGCGCCGTCGCTGCGGAATAATGATATTATGATCGGCAACTTGGAGACGACGTTTTCAGGCACGCCTAAGCAGCTAGGCAAATACGAGACCCGGGCCCCTCGAACCGGATACCCGGCGTTCAATTGCCCGGATACGCTGGCCTCAACCTTGAAACGCTGCGGTTTTGATCTGATGACAACTGCCAACAACCATTGCATGGACGGCGGATCGGCAGGGCTTAGGCGCACACTGCGCATTCTCGACCAGCATGGGCTGAAGCATACGGGGACGGCCCGTACGCCCGCCGAATCCCGCAAGAAGACGATTATTACGGCAAAAGGCATCCGCGTCGGCGTGTTGTCGTACACGCTAGGCACCAACTCGATCCCGGTGCCGAAGCCGTATATGGTGAATAAAATTTACGAGAAGAAAATGATCGCCGATCTGGCTTCGCTTCGCCAGCGGACCGACTTCATCATCGTTTGCGTCCATTTCGGCAAGGAGTTTCAGCGGACGCCGAATGCAAAGCAGCGGCATATCGTCCAGCTGCTGTTCAGGAACGGAGCGAACGCGGTGCTGGGCGCGCATCCGCATGTGCTGCAGCCTGTTGTGCTGAAGAAGGTAACCGATAAGCGGGGCGTGACGAAGCGCCGAGTGGCGGCATATTCGCTCGGCAATTTCATTTCGACGAAGCTTCGCAAAAACCCATACACGCAGCAAGGCCTTATCCTGAAATTAAAAATTCACAAAGACGCGCAGGGACGCACTGATCTGACGGGGATTACGCGCGTCCGTACGAAGGTGCGGACCAGCGTGGTGAACGGAAGGAAAGTGTACCGAGTCGTACCGGCAGGTAATTAGCGAAAGTGAAGCGCCAAGGGCTGGGGGCTGTCCCAAAAGTCATCGCCAATAGATGGTTAGCTCAGTTTTTTCATTTGTTACAAATGCGCAAATGCACCTCATGGTGCTGCTATAAGAGGACCATTGCCATGCCGTTGCATTATGTACAATGAGAAAGGCAAGAGTGGCCCGCCCCGAAGGTTCCCATTGCAGTTCATGCAACGAGATACGGTCCAGAAGAACCAAGCTTTGCCCAAAACGTAGAAAACCGCATTTTCCGTTGCACCATATGCAAGGATGTCTCCTCACTTCCGCATTCGAGTTGATTCTATTGTACGAACTGCAATGAGCAGGCTGCTGCACGCACCAAGCCGACAAACCGACAAACCGACTTTAAATACGCGTACGCCGCAGCCGTACACAATCAAACAAACGCCCAAACGCAACATTGCAAAAATAAGGGGTGTCCCCCAGCCGCTATGGCTTTCGGGACACCCTTTATTATTCGTAATGGCGCAGCGATCTACGATTGCTTGATGCCGAACGTCGAAATGGCATAGCCGCCAATGGCTGCTGCTTGCGCAGCGAGCGGTTCGCCCGCTTGTTCGAGCACATTGCTCGCGTAGAGGCTGCCGGGAGCCACGTCTTCGAGAGCAAGCTCGGTCGCCGCTTCGGACAGGTTGTACCAGCGCGCCATCCAGTCGCCGCTCGCTTCGCCTACCTTCAAGCTGGAGAACGCAAGACGTTCGCCCTTCCAATCAAGGAAGCTTTCACGTACACTCAGGGAGCCCGCATGAATGCTTGTCAATGCGACTGTGTTCGGTACTTGGAACCGATAAGCCTCTTGATAAGCGTCGAATCGCCGCTCGCCGCCATGCGGAATGACCATCCACTCGGCGTATTGCTGGCCGATGCACTGCGCGTCCGGCGTCGGGAACACGCCCCAGTCGCCAAGCTCGCCAACGCTGCGCAGCAGCGTAACGGCCATCGTGCCTGAGCCGTCCTGCAGCACCTCGTATTCGTTCAGTCCTTTGCCTGCAACGACAAGCCCGCGGCTGTCGTCATGCACATCGATGAACGCCTGCATATGCTGGCAGTTGCTCGGGTTTTGCCATTCCGGCGCAGGAGTTGTGTAACGCTCCGCCACCTCGAAGATGGAGTCGGCAAAATGCGTAGCCGCATCGACGCCGGCAGGCACGAGCACCCGCAGGCGATGATCCTTGCTCTGATTGTCGATGTCGGCGCGAACGCGAACGCCTTTGCCCGAACGATCAAGGCTGATTCTCGTCGTAATGCGAAGCGGAACAAACCGGCCGGAGCGCCTAGCTTGCCGCACTTGGAACGGCACCATCGTCGCAACCTCGGCTGCAAGCCGCTCGTCCGCCGATTCCGATACCATTAACGTGTGAACGATCTCGAAGGCTGCCCGATAAGGCGTATCTTCCACGAGACGGATTTCCGCAGCAGCTCCTTGCGATGTAACGGCGACATCGCCATGCGGCTGCATGAAAATATATTCGTTGCCGATGTCGCCAACGTTCTCGTAGACGCCAAGCCCGGCATAAGCTTCGCCGGCGCGCTTATCGAACAGGTCATAGCTGCCGTCATCTTGGATGACGACGCGAATCAAGCCGTTCTCCAGCGTGCGGCTGCCTGTCACGAGAGACGAAGCATCCGCCGGTGCCGCCTGTTCACCCTGATCCGGCACCCACGCATAGGTATCGAAGCCGATGGCCGGGAGCGTATCGGTCTCGAATGTAAGCTGGAGAGCACGGGCATAATAGGGTGCCCGGAATTTGTCCTTCGGCAGGTCATAGCCGAAACGAACGCCGAGATCGACGAGCGTATAGGCAATCCGTTCACCTTTGCTGTTCACGAGGTAACCTTGCGCGTGCGTCCGGTCGGTCACTTCCTGCGCGACGGCGATCGGGTTTTCGCTTTGATTGAAATAACGCTTCGACCATTCGACCTCGACCGTTACGACGTTCTTGCCCTCATAGCCGCTGGAGGACAATACGAGGAATGGCACAGCAGCTGCGCCATAAGCGGAGAAGCTGGACGTGTCTGCTTCCGCCGCGATGAACTTCGCGCTTTCCTCCGTCAGCGCACGGGCAACCTCGGTGCTCTTGGCGAACCGGGTTTTCATCTCATGATACACTTCATCGACGCTGCAGCCGCAAATGCTGTCATGCGGATGGTTCTGCATCAGCGTTTTCCATGCATATTGCAGCAGGGCATGCGGGTAAGGCTTGCCGAGGCGCTGCGCAACAGCCGCGAGCGGCTCCGCGACCTTCTCCAGCATCGTCTGGTTTTCCGTGTTAAGCTGCTTAATATAGACGCGGGCAGATGCGGTGTTGGCAAGCGTGAACCAGCCGTCCGTCCGCTGTCCGCGAAGCTCGCCGCGCGTGACGCTAAGCTTCTCCGGCAGGGTAGCTTGAACCGCCGATACATAATCATCGAAGTTGGAATGAATGAATTCATAGTCGGGATACAGCTCTCTTGCGACGCGAATCGCTTCGGACAGATCGGTCTGCACCGGCTGGTGATCGCAGCCGTTCATCAGCAGCAGATGAGGCGTCGACGCGTATCGCTCCGCCGCTGCGATTCGATGATCCCAATAGCGCTTCGCTTCTTCCCGGTCAACTGGAATTTCCATGCCGTTGTTATACCAGTTCGCGAACAGAATGCCCAGCACGCGGGAGCCGTCAGGCGATTCCCAGTAGAGCTCGGAGAATGGCGATTCCAGGCTCGCGCTGTCTTCGACCTGATTGTTGAAGCCTGTTGCCTTGACGCCGCGTCCGAAGACGGCGGTATCGATGCCGGCTTGGCGCAAAATTTGTGCGGCTTGCCCCATATTGCCGAACGAATCGGGAAAGTAGCCCAGCTTGGAAACCGGGCCGAAGCCTTCCGCGTCGCGATGGCCGATTTGCAGGTTGCGGATGTTCGCTTCGCTGCTGGTCAGAAACTCATCCTGAAGAATATACCAAGGCCCGGCGGACAGCTTGCCTTCTTGAACGAGCTGCTCAAGCAGTGCTCTTTTCTCCGGATAGATTTGCAAATAATCCTCTAGCACAATGGTTTGACCGTCAAGATAGAAGCTGCGGAATTCAGGATCCTCCTCGAACGTTTGGAGCAGCGTATCCATTGTTTCGATCAGCTTGACGTGATGGGCTTCGTAAGGCATATACCATTCGCGGTCCCAGTGCGTGTGGGATACGATGTGAATGACGGGCTTGCTTGCGTTCATGGGCAGTCCTCGTTTCGTAGATAGTAGTCGGATATGGCTGTAATTATAAGAAACGCCCCTCACCGCCCACAATGAGACAAATACAAACTTTCACGGGCATGCTTATCGTATCGCTCACGCCGGTTTCACGCCGCTGAAGATAGCTTGGATCGCCCCATGCCAATTTAAGATTGCCTCATTGCGTGTTTCGCCGCGAGAAACTACAATTACGTATTAAGATATTTCATCATGGAAAGGCGGGGGCCTGGATGCGCGTTCTGATCGTAGATGACGAGCTGGAAATTCGTGAGGGTCTGAAGACAAAGTTTCCATGGGCGGATTACGGGATTGAAGAAATTTCGACAGCCGAGGATGGCGAGATGGCATTGGCGGCAGCCCGCGAATGGAAGCCCGAGCTCATCGTGACCGACATCAAAATGCAGAGAATGACCGGCCTTGAATTCATTCAGCTGTTGGCGGCAGAGCGGGCGGAGGGATGGCGGTCGATCGTCATTAGCGGCTACGACGATTTTGATATGGTAAGGCAGGCAATGAAGCTCGGCGCGATGGATTACGTGCTGAAGCCGATTAATATAACGGAGCTCGGCGAGGTCGTCCGCAAGGCGATTGGACAACTGGAGCGGGAGCAGCTGGAGCGGACGAATCAGACGCTCATGGACAGGCATGTTCAGAATGCGATGACGATCATGCGCGAGGAGCTGCTGCGGGAAATGCTGGAGCACCCCCATAGCGCGAGCCGGGAAAGCCGGATTGTTCACCGCCTGCAGACGCTGCAGCTGGAGTGGATGATTCGGGAGAAGATGGCCGTCATGGTGATGGAGGTCGATGATCTCAAGGCGATCGAGAATCGCCGGGATCGGAGCGAGAAAGGGCTCATTCTGTTTGGAATTGGAAACGTTGTCAAACAAACGCTGGAGGAGGACTCGCCGCTTCCTGCGACGCTGTGTCAGGATGCGAGAGGGCGATGGATCATTATGGTGGGCTGCCCAGACCAGCAGGCGATGGAGCAGTGCAAGGAGCTGGCGCAGCTGTGCATCGAGCGGGTGAACCGGTTCGTTAAGGCGAAGGTGAGCGTCGGATTGTGCTCGCTCTTCGGCTCGTATCAGCAGCTGCATGAGCTGTTCGCGGAGAGCAGCGGCATTTTGGAGCAAAAGGCGGTCTACGGCGGCAATCGGCTGCTGACGAGCCAAGGCTGGGAGGAGGAGGCGACGCAGGATAATCCGTCCGTCCGCAATCCGGACGAGGTGCTCGATCTGATCCGATACGGCTCGGATGAAGACATTGCCGGTCTGATGGACGGCTTCGTCGAAATGGTGCAGTCATGGTCGCTGTCGCATAGCAGGGACATTCATCAGCAAATTTTCGAATGGCTGCTGCATGTTTATAAGAAAGCGGCGCAGTTCGGCTGGCAAGATAGAAGCTGGGAACGCAATCCGATTGCTCTATGGGAGCAGCTGGAGCAGTACGATACGCTGGAATCGCTGCGCGACAAGGTCGAGCAGCTTCTGCTGGCGGTCGCTCGCGATTTTCGCGGCTACGCGTCTTCGCCTAGCCAGATTATCCAAGAGGCGGATCGTTATATCGCCAAGCATTATTCGGACGGACTTACGCTGCAGAGCGTGGCGGCGGAGGTGCATGTAACGCCTGTCTGGCTGAGCAAGCTGTTCAAGAAGGAGAAGGGCAAGACGTTCCTTGAGCATGTAACGGATGTCCGGATGGAGCATGCCAAGCGGATGCTGTCCGATGTGCAGTTCAAAATCTATCAGGTGGCGTCCCGCGTCGGCTACAAGGACCCGGTCCACTTCACGAAGCTGTTCAAGAAGCAGATGGGCTGCACGCCGAAGGAATATCGCAATATGCAAGGAATTGCGGATGATTAGAAGAAAGCCGATTCAGATGCTGTCGTCTTTTCGCAATCGCATGATCCTGATCTTTTTCGTCATTATTATTTTGCCGTTTCTGCTGTTCGCCTACTACGCGCATATCAAGTCAATCGAAGGCATCATGAACGCCAATACAACGATCCAGACCAGCTACCTGCTGCAGGCGCGCAAAAACTTTGAAATCTATTTAAATGACGTGAACGACCAAATCAATGTGTTAATCGGCAACAAGCGCATTCAAGAGCTGCTGGAGCGCGAACCGAAGAACCCTGCCGAGGAGGAGAGCTTCACCGTCAATATGCTGACCGTGCTCTACCAGACGACGCCGCTCGTCGATGCGTTCCGCGTACGACTGTTTCCGATTGATCCAAGGACGTATCCGACTTACATGAGCACGATCGGAGAGTCGGAGACCGTCGTTGGCGAAGAATGGTTTCAGCGTTCCAAAGCATCGATTAGCCCGACATGGCATCTGTCCGAGCCTGCGAGGGGCAAGTCTGCGCGTCCGCTGCTCATGTATGTGAAGCGATTCTCAGGGCTGTACGATCAGACGCCGCGCGGCATTATCGCAGCTGATCTATCAGAGGATCAGATCAAGCGTTATTTTTCCCCATCGGATCAAGTGGAAGACCAGAAGCTGCTGCTGTTAGGGGAAGACGGCACGGTGCTGTACGATTCAACGGCGAACGAATGGACGGGCAAGCCGTTTCCAGCCCGTTCCTATATCGATGCGAGAGAGGATGGCTCGGAGTCGCTTGAGATCAAGGGCAACACATATTTGGCGACATCCGTAGGCATGGACAGCGAGCCATGGCGCATCGTCAGCTTGACGCCGATGGAGCAGCTGACGGGGACGATTGACGAGATCACTCGGCTGCTCGTCATTATTCTGATCGTCTATCTGGTTTGCTGCGTGGGCGTCGTCGCCTACATTACGGTCAACTATACGCAGCCGATCGTGAAGCTCGTGCGGCTGATGCGGCGCTCGGAGTCGGGCGATTTTCGTTTCTCGGCTCCACTTGCAACGCGGCTGGATGAGGTCGGGTGGCTGTATCGCGGCTACGGCAGCCTCATCGATCGGATTGAAGGGCTGGTCGAGGAGGCGTCCCATTCCGAGCGCAAGAAGAAGGAGCTTGAGTTCCAGGTGCTCAGCCACCAGATTAACCCGCATTTCTTATACAACACGCTCGAATCGATCCGCTGGAAGGCGGAAAACCATGGGCGGACCGACATTAGCGAGATGGTATCGGCGCTGGGCAATCTGCTGCGGCTAAGCTTGAATTCCGGCAAAGAAATTACGACGCTTGCGCGCGAGATCGAGCAGGTCAAAGCTTATGTGCTCATCGAGCAGGCCCGCATGGGCAAGCCGGTCCGCATCCTGTACATCATCGACGAGGAGACGCTAGCCGTACCGTTCCTGCGGCTGCTGCTCCAGCCGCTCGTCGAGAATGCGATCGAGCATAGCGTTCGGCAAAATTTTGAACAAGGCAAGATTGTTCTGACGGGCAGAACGGAAGGGCGCGACGTCGTCATCGAGCTGTCCGATAACGGCAACGGCATTCCCGAGGAGGTGCTGCGGAGGCTGGAGGCGGATGAGGATACGCGTTCGGCGGCTCCGGGCGCGTCCAGAGGCGGCGTCGGGCTGCGGAACGTGAACGACCGGCTGAAGCTGTATTTTGGCTCGGCTTACAAGCTTAGCATCGAAACCGGCGAAGGGATCGGCACCCGGATTACGCTTCGCCATCCGATACTAAGAGAGGGAGCGCAGTCGACCTCCGACCTGCTGCGTTAACGAGGTTAAAGGTTAAGCAAGCGAAGCCATAACGCGATTAAATGTTAAAGCCGTCCGGCGACCGGGCGGCTTTGTTTGTGTTCTGCGGTTTTGAGCTGAACGAAACGTTGATGTCGTTGCAAGACGTACAACGAGAAAGGGGCAAGTTGCTTGCCCTCGAAGGTCCCATTGCAGTTCATGCAACAAGATTTGGTCGAGAAGAGGTAAGAGGTGCTCAAACCATAGAAAACCAATGTTCTCGTTGCGCAATGTGCAAGGATACCTTGCTCGCTTACGCGCTCGGGCAGCTTCCATTGTACGAACTGCAATGAGCAGACGGATGAGCACGCCAACGCGGCTAACGCCTCCTTTCCATCACCTGTGCCGGTGGCCGCAATTTGAATTGCAAGCGGTTTCAAAAGATTGTTTCCGCGCGCTAATATTGCCCTGCAAACGTTAAGATCGGCTCATGGCGGGCTCGTTCCCCGAGGCGCTAAGATAGAACTATCACAACGAAGAAAGGTAGATGGTTATGAGATCCAATGGCATGCTGCGAGAGCTGATGCGCAACCGGACGCTTCTGCTGATGTTTCTGCCGGTAGCGGTGCTCCTCTTTCTGTTTAACTACCTGCCGCTTGCCGGACTGGTCATTGCCTTCAAGGATTTCAATTTTCAAAAAGGCATTTTCGGCAGCGATTGGATGCACCCGTTATTCAATAACTTTGATTACTTGTTTTCGTCCGACGCAGCATTCCGCGCCATTCGCAACACGATTCTGCTGAATGCGCTCTTCATCGTCGTCGGGCTCGTGTTCGAGGTCGGGCTGGCGCTCCTGCTTAACGAAATGAAGAATCGGTTCTTCAAACGGCTGTCCCAGTCGTTGACGTTCCTGCCGTTCTTCATCTCTTGGATCGTCGTCGGCGTCTTCGCTTACAACCTGCTGAATTTCGAGAGCGGCGCGGTCAACCGGTTCGTTATGTGGCTGGGCTTCGAGCCGATCGACTTCTATAGCAACGCCGGATTATGGCCGTTCATTCTGACGATGGCGATTCGTTGGAAGGTAACGGGCTACGGCACGATCGTTTATCTGGCGGCGCTTACGTCGGTTGACAACTCGTATTACGAAGCAGCTTCGATCGACGGCGCAACCCGTTGGCAGCAAATTCGCTACATCAGCCTTCCGATGCTGAGGCCGACGATTATCATTCTGACGCTTCTCGCCGTCGGACGCATCATGAACGCGGATTTCGGGATGTTCTATGCCATGGTTGGCGACGCTTCGCTCCTGTTCCCGACAACCGACGTTATCGATACGTTCGTCTATCGCAGCTTACGCAAATCGGGCGATATCGGCATGGCATCCGCCGCAGGCTTCCTGCAATCGATCATCGCATTCGTGCTCGTACTAGCCAGCAACTATGCTGCGCGCAAAGTGGATAAGGATTCCGCTATTTTCTAACATCAAAGGAGGTCATGAGCCACTATGGCCAAACGGTTTTCGATCAGCCAGACCGTCATCGTTACCGCTGTCACGCTGTTCAGCTTAGCCTGCCTATTCCCGTTCCTGATGGTCATCTCCGGCTCGCTCAGCACGGAGAAGGACATTATGAACTTCGGCTACTCGATATGGCCTAAGCACATCACGTTCGACTCGTACAAAATTTTGCTGCTCGGCTCGAACCGGATCCTTGACGCTTATGTCATCAGCATCATCGTTACCGTCGTTGGCACGGCGCTCTCCCTATTCGTTACAAGCATGGGCGCTTACGTGATGGCCAGACGGTCGTTCAAATACCGGAACATCCTGTCCGTCTACGTCATCGTAACGATGCTGTTCAACGGCGGCTTGGTTCCTTGGTACATCATCTGCGTGAACTATCTGCATCTGAAGGATACGCTGTGGGCGCTTATTTTGCCTCCGCTGGCCAACGCCTTCAACATGTTCCTCATCCGAAACTTCATGCTGTCGATTCCAGAGGATTTGCATGAATCGGCCAAAATGGACGGCGCCGGCGAGCTTCGCATCTACAGCCGCCTCATTATGCCGCTCGCGCTGCCCGTGCTTGCAACCGTCGGTTTGTTCGTCGCGCTGGGCTACTGGAACGATTGGTTCCTCGGCCTCATGTTCGTAGACAAACAAGAGCTGCAGCCGCTGCAATTGCTGCTGCGAACGCTGATCTCGAACGTGGAGTTTCTCAAGAGCTCCAGCAACGCCGCCGCCATGCAGCGCATCTCGGCGCAAATTCCGTCTGAATCGATCAAAATGGCGCTTACCGTCATTACGATCGGACCAATCATTTTCCTATATCCGTTCCTTCAGCGCTATTTCGTTAAGGGGCTGATGGTCGGGGCGGTAAAAGGGTAGCTAAATCGGCTAGAATAAGGTGAGGCAAGCTGCTTACCGGACGCGCTACAGCCGTTTAGTATATATATTTTCATACAGGGGAGAGGTTGACATGAAGCAAGGCAGAAAAGTTAGGCTGATCCTGTTCACCACGATTTTGCTGTTCCTGAGCATCGCGCTGGGAGCATGCGGCAGCAGTAATGAAGCCGAGCCTAACAAAGACGCAGGCAGCAAGCCTGCAGAAGGTTCGACGTCGACAGGCCAAGAGGAAGAGGTCACGCTCAAGTTCTACTTCGGCGGCGACAAGAAGGCAGCGACGGACGAAGTATGGACAGCAGTCAGCAACTATGTGAAGGGCAAAGGGCTGAACGTCAAGTTCGACATCAACTTCATTCCGTTTGGCGACTTCAAAGAGAAAATGCTCGTCATGGCTGCTTCCGGCGACGATTGGGACATGAACTTCGATGGCGACTGGCTGTCGTACAAACAAATGGCCGCTAAAGGCTCGTACATGGCGCTGAATGATCTGCTGCCGAAATACGCGCCGAACTTGTACAAGAAATACCAAGAGCAAGGCACGCTCACCGCAGCAACGGTAAACGGCAATATCGTCGGCCTGCCTTGGACGATGAAAATGAACGAGCGTAAATTCGCCGGTTGGCGTTCTGATCTGGCGGAGCAAGCAGGCATCGACGTATCCAAGGATTCGGTGAAAACAATCGAGGATATCGACAAGCTGCTTCGCGAGCTGAAAAAAGCGTTCCCGAACGAAAAAATTTCCCGTACGACGCCGTTGTCGATCTATATGATTCGCGACGAATGGGTCGACCTGAACTTCCACGGCCTCGGCTTCTACCTGAACGATCCGAAAATTACGGTTCAAGCGATCGAGCAGCAGCCGTTCTACATGGAAGCTTCGAAGCTTGCCAAAGTATGGTACGACGACAAGCTGATCAACCGCGACGCCATGATCGACAAGGAAGGCGCCGAGTCGCAATGGCGCAACGGCAAGCTGCTGTTTACGGTAACGTCCCATGAATGGGCGAACGCGAACCCAGGCTTCACGGACAGCTCCTACAAGCAAGAAATGTCGCTGCTCTACCCGGACAAACGTTACGTGAACCGCACGGCGCTCGCGAACGTCGTTGCGATTAACCAAAATGCAAAGCATGCGGATCGCGTGCTTCGCTTCCTCGACATGCTGGAGACGGATCGTACGTTGTATGATCTCGTGCAATATGGCATCGAAGGCAAAACGTATGTGCTCAAAGGCGACGCAGCTGAATATCCGGAGGGCATGCAAACAACGACGAGCAACTACATGGAGTGGGGCGGCCAATGGGCGTTCTGGAAGCCGCAATTCATGCGTCCGACGATGACGTACGGCAAAGACTTCTGGCTGCAAGAAGCAGACTTCGCAAGCCAACCGAACAACGTCAACTCGCCGATCGACGGCTTGTTTATCGCCGAAGATACGATGCGCAATGAAATCGCGAAACGCGACCAAGCGGCAGACGAAATCAGCCGTCCGATCGAGTACGGCATGGTGAAAGACGTAGAGAAATCGGTAAATGGTTATATCGAGACGCAGAAGAAAAACGGCCTCGACAAAATCATCTCTGAAACGCAGAAGCAAATCGACGCATATCTGGCCACCAAGAAGTAATTCCGACACCGTAGAGAGAGGCCGACCTTGCAAGTGAAAGCGAGGCCTCTCTTTTTGTATGCGCAAATTGACTCGAAACGGAGGACACACACGTGAAAGCAAGACGATTGCGGGATCAAATTCGAATCATTGTCGCGGCTGCGCTTGCGCTGCTGCTCGTCGTTACAGGACTAAATCTGCCTCCTCGCGCTTCTGCGCAGGCCAATAATGAAAGCGTTAGCATTGCGCTTGGCGACGTGCCGACGGAGGATGGCATTACGGCCAGACCTGGCGATGACGCAACGGGTTTAGTGACAGGGACGCAGGATAGCCGGGGCTATTGGCAGACGAACAAGACGGACGGCTCGCGTATTATTTATTTCTACATGAACGTAGACGACGCTTACTTGTATGACAGCCAAGATTATGACGTAGAAGTGAGCGTCGACTATTTCGATCAAGGCAGCGGCAGCATCGTTCTTCAATATGATTCGCAGACAGCAGGATACAAGGACGCGCCGTTGTTTAATTACACGAATACAGGAACATGGAAAACCCATACGTTCAAGGTGACCGATGCGAAATTCGCGAATCGGACGGGCGGCGGCGACTTCCGGATCGGCATCGAAGGCGGCGGAGCTAGCTGGCAGACGAACGCGGACCTGAAGCTCGCTTCCGTCTCAGTGAAGAAGACGCTGAAGGGCGCTTCGTCCGACAGCGCAAGCATCGTGCTCGGGGACCCGTCCGTTGAGTCGGGCATCTCGGCTAGAGCGGGCGATAATGAAAGCGGTCTCATTAAAGGCGAGACGGCTGGCAAAAGCTATTGGCGCACGAATAGCGCCGCGCCGGGAGACCGGACGCTTTATTTGTACATGAACGTAGACGACGGCTATCTGTTCGATAACAGCACGCAGGACGTATACGTTTCGGTTGAATATCTCGATCAAGGCAGCGGCACGATCGTGCTGCAATACGATGCGCAGGGCGACAACATGGGCTTTAAGGACGCGTCCGCCTTTACGTATGGCGATTCCGGCCAGTGGAAGAGCTATACGTTCAAGCTGAGCGACGCGAAGTTCGCGAATCGGACGAACGGCGCAGATTTCCGGATCGGCATCAGCGGCAATGGCGCGCCGGCGAACAATCCGGATATGAGCGTGCATGCAGTGACGGTTACGAAGGCGAAGCGCGTGGGCGCGCCAGCGAACGCGAATGTGTATGCGACGGCTTATCCGACATCGGACGTCGTGATCGCCGATTATAACGGGCGCGATTTCGGGGCGCTCGGCGATGGTGCGACGGATGATACCGAGTCGCTGCAATTAGCGCTGGATGCAGCGGGCAATAACGGCGGCGGCGTCGTGTTCCTGCCAGAAGGCATCTATCGCGTGAACGGCAATCTCATTATTCCGACGGGCGTAACGCTGCGCGGCGACTGGGCGAGCCCGGAATCGCAAGGCGGCGCAGTGCGGGGGACGGTGCTCGCTTCCTATGGCGGACGCGGCAGCGAGAACGGGGAGAGCTTCATTCGGATGCAGCCGGTCAGCGGCGTGACGAATCTCTCGATCTGGTATCCCGAGCAATCGGCGGCAGCTCCGACTCCTTATCCATGGACGATTGAGCAGCTGTCGGGCGACAGCGCGACAGTGAAGAACGTCACGCTCGTCAATGCCTATAACGGCATTAAAATCGGTCCGGTATGGAACGAGCTTCATTACGTGAATAACCTGTACGGCACCGCTTTGAAAACGGGCATTTTCCTCGATTTCACGACGGATATCGGCCGTCTGGAGCGGATTCACCTCGCACCGGGCTATTGGGCGAATTCCGGTCTTCCAGGCGCGCCGGACGCAGCTTCGCTGCGCGGCTATATGACGGAGAACGCGGAAGGCATCGTGATGGGACGCTCGGACTGGGAATACATGTCCGACATCAGCATCTCGGGCTTCAAGACAGGCATGCGGATTACGACGCGGACGGGATCGCTGGAGACGGCGAACGCACAGCTGTACCGCGTAAATATCGAGGATTGCAACGTTGCGCTGAAGATCGAAGGGGTCAATGATTTCGGCCTGCTCGTATCGGACAGCAGCTTCAAGGCAAGCGTCGGCGATGCGCCGAAGGCGATTTATGCGACGCAAGGGTTCCACTCGATCGTCCAGTTCAACAAGGTTACGGTTGGCGGAGCGCCGCTGCATGCGGTGCTGAGCGAAGGCAGCGGCGTGCTGTCGTTCGAGAACAGTACGTTCGAGAATTGGAATGAGCAACAGGGCGGCTATGCGCTGGCGGCGGAAGGCGGCTCGATTATTCTGGGGCAGTCCACGTTCGCGAAGGCGGATCATCATCTGCTGTTGACCGGAGGCGTGGCGGAGGTCCGTTCGCTTAACTCGGGGCACAATGGGCAGCTGAAGGTTGACGACCAGAGCGACGGAGCGGAGCTGAACATTCATCAGGACGCTCGTTACACGATGAAGCCGCTGCCTTCCGCGGTTTCGACTGACCTAGCTGTAGCGCCTAAGCCGGCAAGCGGCGAATTGTTTGATCTTACGAAGGCGCCATACAACGCTGACAAGAGCGGCGGCGTTGATGTGTCCGGCCTTCTGCAATCGGCGCTGGATGCGGCATCGGGGGCAGGCGGCGGCACCGTGTATTTGCCAGCGGGCATCTATCGCGTGGAGCAGCCGATTACGGTGCCAAGCGGCGTAGAGCTGCGCGGCTCATGGGATGTCGCGCATCATACGATTGGCGGCGGCACCGTGATTTTCACAAACCATGGCGAGAATGATGTGGACGGCGAACCGCTGATCGCGCTGGAAGCATCGGCAGGCGTACGCGGACTGTCCGTCTATTACGACCAGCAGAGTTGGGACACTGTCAAGCCTTATGCTTGGACGATTCAAGGGCGCGGGCATGATGTGTACGCGATCGATACAACGCTGATCAACTCGTATTTGGGCCTCGACTTTGGTAGCTACGATACGAGCGGCCATTATATCGATTACGTTGCAGGCTCGCCGCTCAAGGAAGGCATCGTCATTGGCGGCGGCGCATCGGACGGCATCGTGCGCAACGTGCAGTTTAACCCGCATTATTATGGTCGGAACAACTATCCGAATCATCCGTCGACGGATGCGGATTTCCAGAAGGTATGGAATTACCAGAAGGAGCATCTGGATGCGTTCCGCGTCGGCGACGTAAGCGGAGAGACGATTTTCAACACCTTCGTCTATGGCTCCCAATACGGCATTCACTTCGAGAATCAGAACGGCAACGGACCGGAAGCCGTCATCATCGGACATGGCACGGATGGCAGCAAGAAGGGCGTTTATCTGGAAGGCGCAGGGGCGGACGGTTTGTCCTTCGTGAATACGGAGCTCGTCTCGCTGAGCACGACGGATAAGGTGTATATCACGACGGCGCCATCATTTGATGGGGAAGCAACGTTCTTCAACAGCTCCATGTGGGGCGATACGACGCGGTCGATCGATGCTTATGCGGGTAAGCTGAGCATCCAGCAGGCGAACTTCACGAACGTCGGCGAACGCGGCGTGAATGCGCTGGGCGGGGATGTCGACCTGTATAACTCGTACTTCCAGCAAGCGGGTACGACGCATGTATTCGCAGGCTCGGACATCGAGCGCTTGAATGTGAGCAACAACGTGTTCAAAGGCGGCATGCAGCTGGCGAATGAGGCGGCGGATAAAGTCGTCGGAACGAACCTTGTGCCCGTTACGCTGCAATTAGTAAAAGGGACGTTCGACGAAGCGCATCCGGCGGAATCGAACTTGAAGCTTTCGGTCACGAATGCAACCGATCCGCAGCCGCTTAGCGGGCGAATCGAATGGGTGCAGCCTGCGGGCTATGCGAGCATGATGGCGCCGATCCGGTTCGAGCAGCTTGGACATGGGCAGAGCGTAACGCTGCCGCTTCCTTATTTGGCGGCTGATGCGATCAAATTCAAGGTTGTGCTCGATTCGGGCTATTCCTACATGACTTCGGTCAAAACGAAGCAGTCGTTCGCCTCGAAGCGCGGCGGCACGGCTGACGCGCCGGCGATTGCCCTCAATGCAGCCGATCAGTACTTTAGCCTCGGCAGCAAGTGGGATGGCGTGAACGACCTTAGCCTTCAGTCCAACGTATCGTGGGACGACGACAATCTGTACGTTGCGATCGACGTTCGTGACGATGCGCACGCGCAATCGTGGACGGGCGGCGATATTTGGCAGGGCGACAGCATCCAGCTTGCACTTGATCTGTCCCGTCAGGCTGGCGCGAGCAGCGCGAACGTAAGCGAGCTCGGCTTCGCGCTCAGCAATTCGGGCACGGTCACGCAATGGAGATGGCGTGCGCCGTCGGGTCTTGCGACCGGCAACATCCCGGGCGCGCATACGTCGATCGTTCGCGATGACGCGAGCGGCGTCACGACTTATGCGATTACGCTTCCATGGACGGAGCTGCACGGGCCGGGCGTTTCGCTTGATCCAACGAAGCCAATCGGCTTCACGCTGCTTGCGAACGAGAACGACGGCGCAGGACGCGCTGCTTTCATGGAGTACAACCAAGGGATTGGCACGAGCAAGGATTCGGTCGCGTTCGGCGATTTGTATTTGCTCAGCGGCACCTATTCCGCACTGCTGGAAAGCTCGGCGAAGCAAGCGGTTGACGATGCTGTGAAAACGACTTCGGTCACCGAGCGCGATGCGGCGCGCAGCTTCGTGAACCTGCTGCCAGCCGGCGGGCTGAAGCAGTCGCTGATGGCGCGGCTGGATGCTGGTCCTGGTCCTGGCGGTCCAACTGGCCCAACGGGTCCAACAACGCCTTCCGTTCCTCCAGTGAATCCGGGCACAGGCAGCAGCCTGAACATCAAGCCAGTTGTCGATCCGGCAACGGGCATCGCGAAAGCCGTGCTTGATGCCGCTGCATTAGATAAAGCGACTGGGCAAGCCGAGCAAGGACAAGGCGGCGTCCGTCGTATTACCGTTAACGTTTCTGCGGCTGCGGGCGCATCCGGCTATTCGGTCGAGCTGCCTACGCAAGTGATCGCGAATGCTAAGGGCAAAGGCGTTGCCATTACACTCGCAACGCCGCTCGGCTCCGCGGAGCTGCCAAGCGACCTGTTAGCTGGCAGCAAGGATCTCGGCAGCACGGTTGTTTGGACCATTAAGCCAGCTCAAGGATTGAACGCAGCGGTAAGCGGCGCGGTCGGGAATCGTCCGGCAGTCGAGCTGTCGCTGCAATCGCAAGGCAAGGCTGCAGCGGGCGGCTTTAGCTTGGCTGTTAAGGTAGCAATTCCATATAAGCCGACCGAGGCGGAGCTGGCGCACAGCGAGCGTCTGGTTGTTTGGCACATCGACGAGCAGGGGCATGCGACGCCGATTCCAAGCAGCCGTTACGATAGCAAAACGGGCCAAATGACGTTCAACACGGCGCAATCCGGCACATTCGTTGTCGTGTACTCGACGAAAACTTTTGCGGATTTGACGCGCGTGCCTTGGGCGAAGCAAGCGATCGAGGCTCTGAGCGCTAGAGGCGTTGTGCAAGGCGCGAACGATAACGAGTTCCAGCCTTCAGCATCGATCAAGCGCGCCGATTTTGTCCTGCTGCTCGTCAGAGCGCTTGAGCTGTCCGCTTCGTTCGATGGCAGCTTCAGCGACGTACCGCGCACTTCTTATTATTACGATGCGCTCGGCATCGCTCGTGAGCTGGGCATCGCGACGGGCGGCGGAGAGGGCGCGTTCAATCCGAATGCACGCATTACACGAGAAGAAGCTGCTGTATTGCTGGCCCGCGCGCTGAAAGCCAAGCAAGCGGAGTTGGCAGCGGGCTCGAATGCGAGCTTGTCCGCTTATGCGGACGGCGCTTCGGTATCGGACTATGCGGTTCAAGCGATGGCATCGCTGCTTGATGCCGGCTTGCTTCAGGGCAGCGGCGGCAAGCTGAATCCGGCGGGTGCGCTCACTCGTGCGGAGGCAGCGGTTCTGCTGTACCGGGCAATCCGTTAACATCGTGCTGCGCCTGCTAAGCCAGAGGCGCGGCTGACTGATTGACACCATGTGGTTTCACCGGCGAGTTTGGATATGCGCGATATGTCCAGCTCGCCGTTTATTTTGAAAGGGGAGATGGAAATGATGAAGGTTCAAACGGTTCAACGCTTCAAGAAAAGGCACACGATTCTCATCGCAATGCTGCTTGCCGTTACGCTGGCGTTTCCGCAGCTGTATGGCAAGTCAGGGGTCGTCTCGGCTGCCTCTGCGTTCACTGAAACGGCGGCATCGTCGTTCACGACGCAGTCCGGCATTCAGACGGAGGCGTCGAGCGAAGGCGGGCTGAACGTCGGGTTTATCGACAACGGCGACTATTTGTCGTTCGCGAACGTCGATTTTGGCAGCGGGGCGAGCAGCTTCTCCGCCCGTGTTGCGAGTGCGGCGAGCGGGGGAACGATTGAGGTTCGGCTGGACAGCATCAGCGGCACGCTAGCAGGCAGCTGTACCGTGCCTTCTACAGGCGGCTGGCAGGCATGGACGACACGCACGTGCAGCATCAATGCGATCAGCGGAACGCATACGCTGTATTTGAAGTTTGTCGGTGGAACAGGCAATTTGTTTAACATCCGTTGGTTCTCATTCGGCGGCAGTTCTGCGTCGGCGCTCACGGAAACGGCAGCATCGTCGTTCACGACGCAGTCCGGCATTCAAACGGAAACGTCGAGCGAAGGCGGACTTAACGTTGGGTATATCGACAACGGCGACTATCTATCGTTTGCGAACCTGGATTTCGGCACCGGCGCGAACTCGTTCTCGGTCCGGACCGCAAGCGCGACGAGCGGCGGCAGCATCGAGGTGCGGTTGGATAGCGTGAACGGCACGTTAGCCGGCACTTGCACGATACCGGGCACGGGCGGCTGGCAGACGTGGACGACGCGCACTTGCAGCGTCAACACGATCAGCGGAACGCATACGCTGTATCTGAAGTTTGTCGGCGGCACAGGCAGCCTGTTTAACGTTCGCTGGTTTAAATTCGCCACGTCGACAGGTGGCGGAAATCCGACCGGCGGTGATGTCGTCGGCAAGCTGATCGTAGGCTACCAAGGATGGTTCAACGCTTCCGGCGACAGTTCGCCGAACAATGGCTGGATTCACTGGACGACTAACAACAGCGCGCCTACGCCGAATTCGAATATCAAATTCGAGCTTTACCCGGATATGCGCGAATATACGACGCAATATGCGACGAATTTGGGCAACCTCGGCAACGGCCAGCCTGCAAAACTGTTCTCGTCGTATGACCAATCGACGGTGAACAAGCATTTTGAATGGATGCAGACGTACAACATTTCCGGAGCGGCGCTCCAACGGTTCGGGGCTAGCGAGAGCGATGCGTACGACGGCTGGCGGGCGAATCGCGACAACGTAGCCGTTAAAGTGAAAAACGCAGCAGAAGCTTACGGCCGGAAATTCTATGTCATGTACGACATTACGGGGATGAACGCATCCAACTGGGTAAACGCAGTGAAGCACGACTGGACGGTTAACGTTAAAGCGAATATGAACTTAACGTCGTCGAGCGCTTATGCGATTCAGGATGGCAAACCAGTCGTTTGTATTTGGGGCATCGGCTTCACCGATCGTCCGGGTACGGCGGCGGAATCGTCGGAGCTGATCTCGTGGTTCAAAAATCAAGGCATTTACGTCATTGGCGGCGTTCCGACGTATTGGCGGACGGGCAACAACGATTCCAAAGCCGGATTCGAGAACGTATACCGCTCGCTCGACATGCTGTCCCCTTGGTTTGTCGGCCGATTCGGCACGCTTGCTGACGCGGACAGCTACAAGGTGAACCAGTGGCAGCCGGACTATGACTGGACGAAGCAGAACGGCATTACGTACCAGCCGGTTATTTTCCCAGGCTTCGCTTGGGCGAATATGACGGGCGGTCCGCGCAACCAAATTCCACGCCAGCACGGCGACTTCATGTGGCGTCAGGCGTACAACCTGAAGAGCATCGGCGTCGATACGAGTTATGTTGCAATGTTCGATGAGTATGATGAAGGAACGGCAATTGCCAAAGCGGCGGAAAACAGCTCGATGATTCCGAATAATCAATATTTCCTATCGCTTGATGCGGATGGCGTGGCTGTATCGTCGGACTTCTACCTGCGACTGACGGGCGACATCGCCCGCATGTTCAGCGGCCAAATCCCGGCGACGACGAATCATCCGACTTCGCATCAGTAGGTTGCAGCCGAAGCGAATAGGGTAGAAAAATCTACCCTATTGGGTCGGCTACCGCGCCGGAGAGCGAATAGGGTAGAAAAATCTACCCTATTGGGTCGGCTGCCGCGCCGGAGAGCGAATAGGGTAGAAAAATCTACCCTATTGGGTCGGCTGCCGCGCCGAAGAGCGAATAGGGTAGAAAAACCTACCCTATTGGGTCGGCTACCGCGCCGAAGAGCGAATAGGGTAGAAAAATCTACCCTATACTTTTTAAGACGCGGGGTTTCTCTACAATCTGAACTGGCGCCTGTGTTTATCAGGTTCCAGTTTTTTTAATATTTAGGAGATGGTAAGATGATGAAAGTGAAAGAATATAGGGAGGATACGCGTTGAGTAGTCTAACTTCTGTTTTACTAGTGAGGAATAGCGGAACACTCGCCCTCAATAAGTATAAGTTCAACTTGTATACCTACATAAGCGAAGGCGGCAACTGGCATGTTCTTGTGCCAAACTTGCTAGGAAAACCACTGATTGCGTTTGGCCAGAAGCTGTCTATGGAGTTGAACGCTGCGGTATTCGTGCTAGAATGGCATGATGATTACATATGGAAGACTCTGCTGATTCAGAATGGGGAAGAGCTTGCAGGTATAAAGCTTGACCTAGAGCGACCGAAACGGTCGAAGATTCAAGCGGTTGAAGCGATGCGAGATTTTGTGTTGGATGAGGCGGCATTTGATCAATTCCTGAACCTTGTGAACCAGGATGCTTCACAACTAAGCATAGTAGGCTTGGAGCAAGGCATTCATCGAATGTTAATTGCCGGGGACCTCACGGGAGTCAATTATGATTCAATGTGGAGTCTGAATGATGCTGAGATTGAAGCGATGCAGCTGCATTATATTGAGAATAGGAAGGGGCTGGAACTAAAGCAGCTTATCTCGAAGAGTTTCCAATCGACATTAGAGGAAGAGCTGGGATTTGATCCAATTCGCGGAGTAGAAGGTAGTAAGAATATTTACTATTACACTAAAGTGGAAGATGAACGGGAATTTACATTACGAATTGATGCCAGTCGTGGAAGTCGAAGTGGCCGTATAATGTGCAACATGGAGGGGCAATACGGTCATAAGCTACTGGGCATTATTTTCTATTCGAATGAAAAAGAGCTTCGAGGCCAACTTTCGAATTATTTGAGCGGCTCGAATTTAGAGAAAATCAATACGGTGCTTAACTTTAACCTCGAACTATTCAATCCTGAAAATACCTATTTGAGAATGACAGATAGGGCTTTGCATGAGCTTGGCTTCGTTCGCAGCCACACAGGTAAGGACTTGCTGTGTCCGATGACCGGTGCTGTCGAGTATAAACAAATTGATGGCGATGATGAGATTCTCTTTGTGTATAAGGGGATGGTACTCGAAGTGCAGGCTGTATATCAAAATAGGCGGATGTTCCCGTCAGATATATTGACTGCCATATCGAGTACTCCGCGTGAGCTATTCAAGGAATTTACGAATGAAAGCGAGTTTCAAGCTAGAATGGTCGAAATATTGGAGATGATTAAAACGCTCTATACACTTCGACCTGTACTAGATTAGTGAGTGACACTCAACATCTAGGAAACTAACTGACGTCTATAACTTCTGGCGTCAGTTTTTTATTGGAGGAATATAATAGATGAGCAGTCTAACTTCCGTTCTACTGGTGAGGAATAGCGGAACACTCGCCCTCAATAAGTATAAGTTCAACTTGTATACCTACATAAGCGAAGGCGGCAACTGGCATGTTCTTGTGCCAAACTTGCTAGGAAAACCACTGATCGCGTTTGGCCAGAAGCTGTCTATGGAGTTGAACGCTGCGGTTTTCGTGCTAGAATGGCATGATGATTACATATGGAAGACTCTGCTGATTCAGAATGGGGAAGAGCTTGCAGGTATAAAGCTTGACCTAGAGCGACCGAAACGGTCGAAGATTCAAGCGGTTGAAGCGATGCGAGATTTTGTGTTGGATGAGGCGGCATTTGATCAATTCCTGAACCTTGTGAACCAGGATGCTTCACAACTAAGCATAGTAGGCTTGGAGCAAGGCTTTCAGCGAATGTTAATTGTCGGGGATCTTACGGAAGTTAATTATGATTCATTATGGAGTTTGAATGATACCGAGATTGAAGCGATGCGGCTACATCATATTGCGAATAAAAAAGGGCTAGATTTAAAGCAGCTTATCTCTAAGAGCTTCCGGTCGACATTAGAGGAGGAGCTCAGTTTTAGTCCTATTTGTGAGGATGAAGCGTATAAATTCGTATTTTATTATCATAGGGTAATAGATGGATATCGATTCAGACTTAAAGTGGATGCATATCATAAAGGTATGATAAGAAGCATTATTGAAGGGCCGTACGGATATAAAATGTTAGGAACGATATCTTATCATGATGAAAAGGAATTGCGAGAAAAGCTGGCACAGTATCTCTCTTCCAATAGCCATAAAGAAGATATCTTAGATATGCTCAATCGGAAAGTAGAGTCGTTCGAGCCGGAGAATACATATTCATCGGTTGTTGATGGGACTTTGCAAACGCTTGGTTTCGTTCGTACACACACCGATGAGGACTTGTTAAGAACGGGATATATTGTTTCCTATCAGCAAGTCGAAGGAGAAGATCTAATTCGGTTTAAGCATGATCAATTGATGCTGAATATGGACATCACGCATCATCAACGTCAAATGGATACATATGAAATTTATAGAGAATTGCCTAGCGGAACGGGGGTCGTAGAACCCAATATATTTAATGGATTTACTAATGAGGCAGCGTTTCAAGCTAGAATGAATGACTTTTTGCAGCTGATTAAAGCGTTTTATGCCCAATAAAATGATAGTCAAAGAACGGGGAACTCTAATGAAGAGAATAATGGTCATCTTGCTCTTATTTATTATTGTAAGGCCAGCCGTATCCGTATCTGTCGCTGCGGACGAGCTAAAGCATCCAAGCTACAGCATTGTAATTGACAACGAGGAGCTTAAGCTGGACGAGAAGCCATTTTTGCGTGCAGGAACGACGATGATTCCGATGCGCGCCATTTTCGAGCGGCTTGGTCTCCATGCCGTCTGGAATGCCCAAACGAAACAGATTACTGCAAGCAACGATGAACGAAAGCTCGTGCTAACCGTCGGATCACGCGACGCAGCTGTTAATGGCGTGAAAACAAGTATGCCGCTTGCGCCAGCGGTCATAAACAATGTTACGTATGTACCGCTTCGATTCGTCAGCGATGCAAGCGGCGGCAATGTTGAATTTTACGACGGATACGATGTCGTCTGGGTGCTCTCGGCTAAGCAGGATCAATTGTTCTCTGCAATCATGTTTGAGGATTTGAAAGAGGTTGAGCGTTTGCTGGCAATAGGTGCTGATCCGACCGTGCCGATCGGTCCGGCAGGACCGGAATGGTTCGTCTTCGCTAATGGCTCTATTCCTCTGTATGAGTTGTTTTTGAAATACGGAATGGACATTAACTATTATTCGCAAGAATGGCATGGAAGCACGCTGCTGACATCAGCGATAACGGCAGGCCGACCAGACGCTGTAGCCTTTCTGCTGGAGAAAGGTGCTGACCCCGAACTAACAGAAAGAAACGGCTTCACACCGCTTGAGCTAGCACGTTATTGGCAAAAGCAGATCGAGGATGGGTATACAAATATCATCGATGAGAGCTTGACGCCAACAGTAGAAGACTATGACGCAATCATTCGCATGCTGGAAGAGGAGATTGCTGCAAAAAAATAAATCCTCGCTTCATTATTGAACAACAAAGCGGTAGCCCAAGATGCATTCTTCGTGTCTTGGGCTGCCGCTGTTTTATTGATTAATCGCTCATAGGCGAGCCCAAATTGACCTAACCTAAGCCACCGTAATCCGCGCCTCCAGCGCGACTTGATCTGAACTCGGTCCAACCTGCAGCGTAAACTCGCCTAGCTCGACGACCCATGCCAGCTGCTTATTCACCAGCGCCAAGTCGCGAGGCGTAACCGTGAACGAGACGGTGCGCGTCTCGCCCGGCTGCAGCGCAATGCGGGCAAAATGCCGCAGCTGCTTCTCCGGCATCGCGACAGAAGCGACCGGATCGACGACATACAGCTGCACGACCTCGTCGCCAGCAACGTTCCCATCGTTGGTGACGTCCATCGTCACGACTACGCTCTCGTCAGGGGCGATGACGCTTTTGTCCACACGCAGATTCGCATAGCGGAATGTCGTATAGCTCAGCCCGTGGCCGAATGCATACAGCGGCTTGTTGTCTCCGCCGACGTAATGCTTCTGGCCGCCGCGGCGCTTATTGTAGCAGACCGGAATTTGGCCAATCGTCCGCGGGAATGAGATCGGGAGTCGTCCCGCCGGGTTGTAGTCGCCGAACAGCACCTCCGCGATTGCTTCGCCCGCGCGCTCGCCGCCGTACCAGACCTCGACGATAGCGGGAATATGCTGCGATTCCCAATCGAGCGTAATGGGCCGCCCGTTCTGGAGCACGAGCACGACTGGCGTGCCTGTCTCGTGAATCGCCTTCAGCAGCCGGAGCTGATTGCCCGGCAAATCAAGGCTGGAGCGGTCGACGCCTTCGCCGCATGTCCGCTCGGAATCGCCGAGCGCGATGATGGCAACATCCGCTTGCCGCGCCAGCTCGACCGCCTCCTGAATGCCTTCCTCGTCACGGCTCCAGCCGAGCGTAATGTCGACGCCGTTCATATCCTTCACGTACTCGACGCGAAGATCGTATTCGCGTCCGCTTTGCAGCTCGATCGGCACGCTAACGCTCGCGCGCTTGTCCTTGCCCCAGCCGTCCACGAGCAGTTCACCGTCGAGCCATAGCCGCATGCTGTCCTGCGTGACCGTGCCAATATAGCCGGAGAAGCTCATCTGCGGTACAAGCTTGCCGGTCCAGCGGACGGAGAAGCCGTACGATTTCAACTGCTGATCGGCTTTGGTGATCGCCCAGTTGAAGTGGATATGCGGGTCATTCCGGACGAGCGCCGGCTCACCTTCCAACGTCTCATTGTTGAAATATTCGCCTTTCAACCCTTCGCCGCCATTCGGTTCGCGGAAGCTCCCCATCGGGATCGGCTCCAGCTCCCCGTCGAGAATACCCGTTCCTTTCGCATGCAGGACGCGGGTTTGCGAAGAGACCGCTTGCGCGATGCCCTGCAGCACCGTCGACGGCTGAAAGCCTTCGATGTATGGCGTATAATCGCCGAGCCGCGCTTTATCCGCGCTTGGTCCAATCACGGCAATCGTGCCGATTTCCTTGCGGAGCGGAAGCAGGCTGCCCTCATTTTGCAGCAGGCAGATCGCTTCGCGAGCCGCCTGGAGCGCGGTTTGAAGATGCTCTTCGCTGCGTACGACACGCTCCGACAGCCCAGGAACGGCGTAAGGCTTCTCGAACAAGCCGAGCATGAATTTCACCTTCAGCACGCGAATGACTGCCAAGTCGAGTGTCTCCTCCAGCAGCTCGCCGCTTTGCACCATCTCTACGATGGCGTTCTGATAGACATCATGCGGGTAGTCGTAATATTGCATGTCGACGCCTGCCACGAGCGCCTGCCGGATGGCTTCCTTGTCCGAGTCTGCTGTGCCGTGCGCATGCTCAAGTCGGGCGATGGCGCCGAGATCGGACCGCACAAAGCCTGGCATTTGCCACTCGTCCCGCAGGATGCCCGTCAGCAAATCATAGTCGGATGCGCACGGGACGCCGTCCATCGCGTGGTAGGCGCACATCGCGTTGATTGCTCCGCCTTCCTTATAAGCAGCTTCAAATACAGGCAGATGATACGTGCGAATATCGTTCGCGCCGATGGAGACAGGTGAGTGGTTTAATCCTGATTCCGGTATGCCGTGTACGGCAAAATGCTTCGGCTCGGCAATAATGCTGTCCGTTGCATCGAGCGAATCGCCCTGAAGCCCTTGCACCATCGCGACGCCCATGCGGCTCGCCAGATGCGTATCCTCGCCGAAGGTTTCCTCGACGCGGCCCCATCTTGGATCGCGGGCCAGGTCGAGTACGGGGCCGAACGATTCATGGATGCCCAAGCTTCTCGTTTCGGCAGCGATATCGCGTCCGATTTGCTTCACCAGCTCGGGATTCCATGTCGATGCCATTGCGATAGCATGCGGATAGACCGTCATGCCCGGGCGCAGCAGGCCGTGAAGCGCCTCCTCGCTGAACAGGATCGGAATGCCGAGGCGGGTTTCCTCAACAGCATAACGCTGGAGGGTGTTGTTCATGTCCGCCGTCCCGTACAGGTCGTGAATGCAGCCAATGCCGTCCTCGCCGATGACCGATTTGACCTTGTCCCAGTCGACCGTCGCGTCCTCGGCCATTACGGTAATCATGTGCGGGTGGGTCGCGCTGACGAACGACGTCCCGAAATATTGGTCAAGCTGCCGGACCTTCTCCTGCAGCGTCATGCGCGTAAGCAAATCGTGGACCCGATCGTCGATTGGCGCTTCGGGATTGCGATACAAGGCAGTAGATAACGTAGGCTCAGCCATTGCGTAATTCCTCCTCATTGGTTCTCTTCATCATCGTCATGGCGCGCTTATCAGCCATTCTGAATCGCGCTTACAACGCCAGTCTAACGCATTCGCGAAGCGTCGGCATCGGGTGAGCGGGAACAAGCCAATAATGCGGTGGAAAGTTTAATAATGTCTCATTAAGCGCATGCGCTGATTCCCTTACAATGGACACGACACCGCAAGAGGAGGGCTTAGACGTGGCCAAAATAACAGGCATTCGATGCATTCGCACGAGAACGAACGGCACATGGACGATTGTGAAGGTGACGACGGATCAAGACGGTTTATACGGCATTGGCTCGGCTTCGGATATGTACAATCCGGAAGCTGTCATCGCGATTATCGAGCAGATGCTCGCTCCCCAGCTTATCGGCAGGGATGCGGCGAATATCGAAGATTTGTGGCACACGATGAACTTAAGCAGCTACTGGCGCAACGGCGCGATGCTGCAGACCGCGATCGGCGGCATCGATATGGCGTTATGGGATATAAAAGGAAAAATGGCGGGCATGCCCGTCTATCAATTGCTCGGCGGCGCGAGCCGCGCGGCTGTGCCGTGCTATGGACACGCAGGCGGCTCGGACATCGCAGAGCTCAAGGAGGATATTAGCCATTATTTAGAGGAGGGCTATACCGTTATACGCGCCCAACTGGGCGGCTACGGCGGCGGGGGCTTTATCCCGAACGAGCGGGCTAATTTGCCGGAGAACGCGTGGACCAAAGGGCCGGTGTTCGACGAGCAGTCGTACTTGAACGCAATTCCGCGCATGTTCGAGGAGCTGCGTGTCGCATTCGGCTCTGATGTTGCGTTCACGCATGACGTGCATGAGCATTTGTCGCCAATTACGGCGATCCAGCTGGCAAAGCGGCTTGAGCCGTACAATCTGTTCTTCCTGGAGGATGTGCTGGCCCCTGAGCAGATCGGCTGGTATCGCCAGCTTCGCCAGCAGAGCGCGACCCCGCAGGCGGTCGGCGAGCTGTTCGTGAACAGCCAGGAATGGCTCAGTCTCGTGCAGGAGCGGCTGATCGATTTTATTCGGGTACGCGTGTCCAAGGCGGGAGGCATTACAGCATGCCGCAAAATCGCTTCGTTATGCGAAGCGTTCGGCGTCCGGACCGCTTGGCAGGAGGGCGGCGAGAACGATCCGGTCAATCAGGCGGCAGCCGTCCATCTGGACATGTCGGTATGGAACTTCGGCATTCAGGAAGTGAATCACTTCAGGCCCGCTGAGCTGGAGGCATTCCCGGGTCACGTCGTGCGTAAAGGCGGCTATTTGTATCCGTCCGACAAGCCGGGGCTCGGCATTGAGCTGGATGAGGAGAAGGCGGAGCTGCTCGTCGGGGACGGGTGGAACCGGAAGACGTATCATTCGCCGTATTCGCTCGACCGCAAGGCGGACGGGACGCTGGTTCGCCCTTAGTTGCTAGAGAGGAGCATGCACCATGCCAATCAAAAATATCGCCGTTACCGGCGGCAGCGGAAAGCTTGGCAAACAGCTCATTTCAGAGCTGCAGCGGCTGGGCTATGAGGTCGTATCGCTCGATACCGTGCGGTCGGACCAGCCGGGCTTTCACCAGATCAAAGTGGACTTGAACGATTTTGGCCAAGTCGTCGGTGCGCTGCATGGCGCGGATGCCGTCATTCATCTGGGGGCGATTCCCGCGCCGCTCGGCCATCCGAACGCGACGATTTTCGCCAATAATACAGTGAGCACGTATCACATTCTGGAGGCGGCATCCATTCTCGGCATCGAGAAGGTCGTGCTGGGCTCAAGCGAATCCTCTTACGGGTTTGCCTGGGCGCCCGCGCCTTTCGCGCCGGATTATGTGCCTGTCGACGAAGACCATCCGCAGCAGCCGCAGGAATGCTACGGCTTATCGAAGATCGTGAACGAGCAGACGGCTGCAATGTTCGCTAGACGCAGCGGCAGTACGAGCATCGTTTCGCTGCGCTATTCGATGATCGTCGGCGTTAACGAATATAAGGGATTGGCGACGAGCCGCCCCGAGAGCTACACGCGTAACCTGTGGAGCTACATCGACATCCGCGACGCGGTGAGCGCGACGATTGCCGCATTGGAAACAAAGGCGCTGGGGGCACACTGCTTGAACATTACCGCCGATGACACGCTCAGCGACTGGGAGACGACACGGCTGCTCACGCAGTTTTTCCCAGAGGCAGCGGATCGGCGCGCGGGCTTGGATGGCCGCCAAGCGGTCGTCAGCAACGAGCGGGCGAAGCAGCTGCTTGGCTGGACGCCAGTCCATACTTGGACGAATCAGCACAATAATTACTGATGCAGATATAGACGGCCTCGACATGATCAACCTGCTTTCCCGGCACGCTGGGGAAGCGGGTTTTTCGCGTATCACATATTCACATGCTTAATGGCAATATTATATTGGGATAAGCTGGTTATGGGGGTGCATGATGAGCAAAAGGATAGTCACCGCGGTGGCTGCAGCTATTTTGTTGATTGCGAGTATTAGCGCATATCTTAACATAGTGCCTAGGCAAGCAGCTGCCGAGGCATCAAGAAGCTGGTCGGTCTATCAGGACACGACGCAATCGATTGAAGCGCGCGTAAACGATTTGCTCGGACAAATGACGCTGGATGAGAAAATCGGCCAGATGGTGCAGGCCGAGCGGGCATGGGTGACGCCGAAGGATGTAAAGACCTATTTGCTAGGCTCTGTTTTGTCCGGAGGCGGCTCATTCCCCAATGATAAGCAATCGGATAGCACCCGAGAGAAGTGGGCAGCTATGGTGGACGACTATCAGGACGCTGCGCTTTCCACGAGGCTCGGCATTCCGCTCTTATACGGCGTAGATGCTGTCCATGGGCAAAGCAATATCGTTGGCGCAACCTTTTATCCGCATAATATCGGGCTGGGGGCGACGAGGAATACGGGGCTAGTCGAGCAAATCGGTGCGGCAACGGCAGAGGAAGTTAAAGCTTCCGGCACAAATTGGGCGTTCGCGCCAATGATTGCGGACCCGCAAAATGCAAAATGGGGCCGTACCTATGAAGGGTTTAGCGATAACGAGGCGCTGGTCGCCCAGATGGGCGCGGCCTTCATTAAAGGGATGCAGGGCGCTGCGATTCAGGATTTGGCCAAGTCCAACAAATCCGTTGCAACCGCGAAGCACTATATCGGCGAAGGCTTGACGGACAACGGCGCGAATCAAGGCGATATTACGACGCTGACGGAGCAGCAGGTGCTGGACATTAATCTCCCGATGTACAAGGCGGCCGTTAAAGCAGGCGTTCGGACCGTTATGGTTTCTTACACCAGCATTCAAGGGTTGAAAATGCATGCGAACAAGCGGCTGCTGACGGATGCGCTTAAAGGCCATGGCCCCGGCCAGCTCGGTTTTACGGGCTTCGTCGTTTCGGATTATAACGGCGTCCAGCAAATTACGAAGGATTGGGACGGAAATCCGGTCAGCGGCCTTCGCGACCAGATCCGCACGGCGGTTAATGCAGGCGTCGATATGCTGATGATGCCGGAAATTTGGCGTGAAACGATTGTGCATTTGAAGGATCTGGCGGCCACAGGCGAGATTTCACAGGAACGGATTGACGATGCGGTCAGGCGCATCCTGCGCGTCAAATTCGAATCCGGCGTGTTCGAGCATCCCAAGACCGATCCTGCGCTCGCAAGCACGTTTGCCTCCGACGCGCATAAGGCGCTTGCGCGCCAAGCGGTATCGGAATCGCTGGTGCTGCTGAAGAACGATAACGTGAACGGATCGCCGATTCTCTCCCGACTTGCGGATATGAACAAGATTTTCGTCGCAGGCAAAAGTGCGGATGACATCGGCCTGCAGCTCGGCGGCTGGTCGATTACATGGCAGGGCTCCCCAGGCAATACGACGCCGGGAACGACGATTTTGCAGGGCATAAAGGAGGTTGTCGGCGATGGGAAGACCGTCACATACGATAAGGAGGGACGCGGCGCGGCAGGCCATGATGTGGCCATCGTCGTCATTGGCGAGCAGCCGTATGCTGAGATGCACGGCGATAATTTGAACGGGCTAAAGCTGAGCGATGTGGATCTGGCGACGCTGGCGAATGTGAAGGCATCGGGCGTGCCGACCGTCGTCGTCTTGGTGTCAGGCCGTCCATTGATCATTACCGAGCAGATGAACGACTGGGCAGGCTTAGTCGAGGCGTGGCTTCCGGGCACGGAGGGCGCTGGCGTCGCGGATGTTCTGTTCGGAAAACGCGATTTCACGGGCAAGCTGCCGATTCGATGGCCGTTCTATGCCGAATCGTACAAACCGATTGCGCCGGGCAAACGAAATTTGGACGAGGATCAAATCCTGTTCGACTTCGGCTACGGATTAACGAAGAAGGAGTCGACTCCGGCATTGAAGCCGGTGCCGGCAAAGCCTCCTGTACGTTAAGCGATGAATCACAAAATGGCTCCCTCGTGAAGGGAGCCATTCGTATGTTTTTGCAAATCATCGGACTGCCGTCATGTGTCGATTGTAGATCGATGAGTGGAGCTGGAAAAGCTCATAGAGCAGGCTTCTGACTTCCTCATGAGGGGAGAGCGCATATTGATGTTTCATTGCCGCAAACATGGCTCTAGCATGATCCGAGACGTTGCCTAAAAGCTCCGGCAATGGACAAGCTTGCTCCATCGTCCGTATTTCCGCTAGCACCTGCTGCAGCCTTGTAATGGTAGGAGCGGGTTCATCCGTCGCCTTACACGCTATCCGATACTCCTCATGGAGCTGAAGCAGTCGTTGTTGAATACGATCAGGCGAAGCATCTCTCGCGACTCGTTTGCCATTCATGACAAAATGCGAAGCATCGCCTTTGCGGACCGTCACATGCTGATAAAATACAAAAAGCTCACGGTATTTCATCTGCGTAGCTTCCTCAAAAGGCGTCCAATAGAGGGAGCAGGTTGTTGGCAAAGGGGAATGCTCAAGCAAGTGACGGATGCATGCTCCAGCAGCGGCATCGCCAGGAATAAGCTTGCCGACGGAAAGCCATTCCGAGAAGTTGTTATCCTTGAGGGCGTGAATCACGATCGTTTGATCCCGCCCAATGTAGATATCTATCCGAAATTGATCCGGCCTAATCTTGTAGCTGGCCGATTGCTGCGGCATACCAGCGATCAGATTGCTTATGCAAGAAGCGGGTTGCCCCCCGCCTCGCATGCCTCTCATGCTAGCTCGCAGAAATCTCCGAAATGCATGTATCATGGAACTTCGCCCCCGGACGTACTTCTAGAATGGTTAGCTTGATGGACGAAGTGGAGATGTCTGTAAGGCCGTAATCGTTCAAGTTGAAGTATGAACCTTTGGTTAAATCGACCGTAATTGATGTCTCATTAGAAAAGGTGATGCGCGCTTTACGAACCATCCCATTATCTAAGAAACTAGCAGGTGTTTTGGCGTAACCGGATGTGATATTTAATCGGTTCACTGTAATCATCTTAGAGAATGAAATCGTCATGCTTTGACCGATGCCGTCTCCCTTCACCCCTTCGCACCAGCAGGTGGTAAGGTTGCCGTCTACGACACGGTCAGGGCTATAATTGACCGTTTTCGTTGCCGGCAGGGTGGAGGAGGAGGACACTTTTTTATCAAGCTTGAGGAACTGGTCATCCGTGGCACCTGAATAGGAGTCGTTTACTCGCTTAACGGTGCGTTTATGCATATTCACTTCAAACTCGCCGATCATAATGTTATTCACTTCGATCATGTAATAGATGATCCAGGGCTCAATCCCCTCATTGTCACCGTCGACATAACTGAATTTGATATTATCCGACGGCGAGCATTGGCAGTAGTCAGATAAAATCGTTTGGGCAGCCAAGCCGGAGAAGCTTTGGTAGGCATAAGGATCACGGATCATCGTATGGGCTGCTTTGAAAATAGGTTTGGCTACATTAGGTACATTGCTAAGCGATAGCTTGATTTGGTTGTTCTTAAGCTGTAAAGTGCCTGTTCCTTTAAAGGTGCCGCCAGCGCTGTTTTCCAAATCGGTCATCTCGTAAGCGAATGTTCCTTCGCCCTTCGCATTGAAGGTAACCGCGGGGCGTTTCGTTATTTTGAATTCATAAATGTACTCACCGAAACGATCCATGCTTAGCTCGAGGTTAGCGCGGGTTCCTGTCTGATCAAAGTAAAGGGCAAGGGTACCCTCGGCCTCCTCATCCTCCACGTAAGCCTGATCGACCCACGCGCCCCCATAGCTCGAAAATCCCTTTGCGCTCGTCCCAGCGGCATTGGCCGTTTTCTGGATTGTTGGCGTCAAGGATAGCGATATTAGAACTAGCACAAGCATATACTTTGCAATGGATTGTAGCTTCACTTGCGGTGCTCCCCCTCTATTTCAATTCAACTGCTTCATTTGTTTTCGCCATTGACAAGATTTTTCCTTTTTTACGCCAAATTAGGCCCATTAGGAGGATTGTCATGGACCATGGAATCATTCTCGTATTCATAATGATCGCAGCCGGATGGGTAGGAGGGGCGGTCAGCTATATGCTGCCTCCGGCTAAGGCGGGGAGCCCGCCGCTGCTGAAGGACCGGGAGCTGTACAAATCGATGCTGATCGGCATCGCGGCGTCGTTCATGGTCCCGCTATTTTTGAAGCTGATCTCAAGCGACCTGCTGTCTGCCGATCAGCTGGGCAAGGGCGGCTTTGACGCGAGCAATGACCTTGTTTTTGCAGGGTTTTGTTTGATGGCGGCGATCTCCTCCCGCAAATTTATCGAAATGATTACGAACCACGCGCTGGAAACGCTGTCGCGCAAGGTCGATCAGACGAATCAGGCGGCGGAGGCCGTCGTGGATTCGTTGACCGAGGATTCAGCCACGGCCGGCGATGCGGCGGAGCCGGTATTCAAAACATTAATGCTGCAGCCGGAAGAGCAGAATCGGGCAAGCGTATTATACGCATTAACGAAGTCGAGCTTCACGTTTCGTACGCCGGAAGGGATATGTAGAGACTGCAGCTTGGATGACGCCACCGTGAATAAGGTGCTGGCGGGACTCGCTGCTGACAGGCTGGTGGAGCAGACGCTGCGGCCGCAGGGGGTTCGGTTTCACATTACACCGCTGGGCCGGGCGAAGCTGGGGGAGTATCGGTGAGTGCTTAGTAAAAGGCGCAGCTTCTCAAGTCGTTGAGGAGGCTGCGCTTTTTTGTGCAATACAGGAAGGGGCATGGTTTGGGTGGTTTCGGGCTAAAAAATCGTGCGTTCGGCTGTCGATGCGATGAATATCTCCGGCGGGTAGGGGAGTGCAAGCGGGGGAGGAGCGGAGGGATCGAAATAGCGCAAATCTGCTGATTCGCCATCAATCGCTTCAAGCGTTCCGCTATCGACGCGGCATTCGAACATAAATATCACATACTCTACTTGGTTGCCGTCGGGATAAGTGTGACGGTAATCTTTCCCTCCGAATACGCCTAACAATTTGGTAGGGGTTACGTGGAGTCCGGTTTCTTCCCAGACTTCGCGAATAACGGCTTCGGCCGGCGACTCGCCGAGTTCAATTGCGCCAGCAGGGAGGCTCCAAATCTCACTCGTTAAAGAGGGACGCTGAAAAAGGATGTCCCCTTTCTCATTGCGGATGATTGCGACTGCACTAGGAGTGAATATTAATTGGGTTCCGATTTTGTTGCGCAGTTGTTGGTAGTATTCAGACATTGGCATGATAGTTTTCCTCCTATGGGCAATACGATTATGTACCTGAGTCCTATTAATCCAAACTTAAGTGCAATAAACAAATAATAGTAAAGATCTCCGATCTATTATTCAATCGTGCTAAGGGTCTACTTGATTGCAATACTTACAATGACACTGGTTTTGAGCGGAGTTAGCGAGGGCTGTCGTTGCAGTCTGTACAATGCGATATGATCAAAACGCCTATTCAGCGGATAAAAAGCGGTTCGCTCCACTTTCTCCCTGTACGAACTACAATGATAGCTCCGTACAAACGAATTTGCTGCGTCCTCATTGCACAGACTGCAACGACGTGAGCAATAGTTGCTACAACGCCTCGATCAAATCAGCAATCGCACGCCGCTCGAGGTCACGAATTTCGGCCAGGTTATCCGCGATTTGCTTATAATAACGGTCGTCGCCTCGCAGGACGCCCTTCAGGAATGTGTTACGGGTTGCCTTCGTTTTGTTCAAAATCTCGCAGTAGTCGGGATAATCGGACGGCAGAACGCCCTTCGTCTTCATATATTCGATGAATTGGTAGAGGTTCCGCTTATGATCCGTCAGAACGGGCAGCACAGTATAATCAACCGGCCCTCTGCCCCCGAAGTTAGCGATCAGCTCATCATAGATCGACATGCCGTATTTCGTAGAATATACGGATGGAACCGTCTTGGTGTGATGAATGAGATCGCTGCCATAATCCAACACGTAAGGCGCTTGCGTCGTAGAGTGGAGGTAGTCGGAGAGGAGCGATTTGTAGAAGGCTGAATCGATCGATACCTTCGGCTCGTTATCGTTTAATGCCAGCACTTGCGCGCCATCCCACCAGAAGCTGCCTTCGACATACGTTTCATAGGCGGTTCGAAGCTCTTGGAAGGAGGCTTCTTTAAACGAGTAGGCGGAGTTGAAGAAGTCGGCGATATGAACCACTTGCTGCTCACGATCATAGCCAAAAATAATAATCGGATGCGGGAACGATTCATCTGGCTTATTGTGTGCGACGATATGCTGGCACTCCACGGAAATGTAAACATATTGCTCAGCATCAATGGAAGCGATTACATAATCGATGATGTCTTGCTGGTTCAGCTCATGCATCGTGACGGTCTGAACGTTCACCCACGGGGTCGATTTCAGAATATAGGTCGTGGAATAGAAGTCCACATACGGGATGTGCTTCCCGTTCTCATTATAGTCGTTCACCAAGGCGAACAGTTGAAAGAAATGCGTGAACTTCCATTCCTGGATGCGGTCATCGTTGTCGATTATCGACAGGATGGCCGTGTAGTGCTGGAACGAGGTGATTTCGGGCATAATCATCGGCAATATTTTACGCATAAGCTTGCACGCTCCAAACCATGATATTGTAAAAAATTGATACAATTCCAGTATAGCAACCATTGGAATGGCTGGCTAGAAAAAGGACTGCCCTAAGACCTGTTCGGCCGTGGACAGTCCAACAAAACATTGTTATATCGCTTGAATTAAATCAGTAATTGCACGCCGTTCCAGCTCTCTAATCTCGGACAAGTTATCCGCAATCTGCTCGTAATAGCGGTTATCGCCCCGCAGGACGCTTTTCAGGAATGTATTGCGAGCGGCCTTCGTTTTCGTAACAATTTCGCAATAATCGGGATAATCAGATGGCAGAACGCCTTTTGCCTTCAAATATTCAATGAAGTTAAAGAGGTTCAGCTTATGGTCTGTCATTACGGGCAGGACGGTATAATCGACAGGTCCTCTTCCTCTGAAGTTAGCAATGAGCTCATCATAGATCGACATGCCGAATATCGAATGATAGATGGTTGGAACGGTCTTGGTGTGATGGACGATATCGATGCCGTAGTTCAAAGCGTAGGGCGCTAGCGTCGTGGAATTGAGGTAGTCGGAGAGGAGGGATTTATATTCGGACCTATCGATGGATACTTTCGAAGGGGTGTCGTTTACTTGCAGCACTTGAGCGCCTTCCCACCAGAAGCTCCCTTTCACGAACGCATGATAGGCCGTTCGAACCTCGTCGAAGGAGGCTTCCTTAAAGGAAAAGGCGGAGTTGAAGAAGTCAGCAATATGAAAAGTTTGCAGGTCGCGATCATAGCCATGAATGATAAGCGGATGAGAGAAGGAAGCGTCAGGATGCTGGTGAGCGGCGATATGTTGGCATTCCACGACCATGTAAACGTATTTGTTTTGATTAATGCAATCGATTACAAATTCGATAATATCCGTCTGATCCAGCGCATGCCTCGAGAAGCTTTGATTGGTCACCCATGGCGTGGATTTGACGATGTAGCTCGTGGAGTAGAAATCCATGAAAGGGATGTTCTTTTCTGTTTCACTATGATCGTACATGAGGGCGAACAACTGAATGAAGTTGGCGAACTTCCATTCCTGGACATGGTCACCGTCGCCTATTATCGACAGGATGGCCGTATGATGCTGGAATGAGGTGATTTCGGGAATAATCATAGGCAATTTCTTACGCATAAGCATACACACTCCAAAACAATCAAAATGTAAAAAAATGATACATGCTTAGTATAACAACCAAATCCGATGCTGACTAGAATTTCAGACCATTTCCGGATCATTTGCAATAAAAAAACAAGACCTCATCTAAAAAATGGGGTCTTGTTTTGATGAAAGCGATTGATTAAGGCTTCGACGCCGGTAGCTTAAAAGCGAAGGTCGAACCGCGTCCGATAACGCTGTCCACCGTTATTTCGCCGCCGTGCGCCTTGACGATCGACTGGGAGATCGAGAGGCCGAGTCCCGCGCCGCCGTGCTTGCGCGTGCGGGAGGAGTCGCTGCGGTAAAACCGCTCGAATACATGCGGGACATGCTCGGCTGCGATGCCGGGCCCGTTGTCGGTAATGGAGACGATGGGCTGGCCCGCTGGCCTGTCCGAGACTGTAACCTGAATTATGCCGCTATGCGCGTCCGTATGCTGCACGGCGTTATGGAAGAGGTTGAGCACAACCTGTTTGATCTGGTCGGCATCGCCATTGGCGCTGACCGCCTGCTGCAGCTCGAACTGGACAGTGCGCTCGCCAGCGAGCATCCGCAGATGAGGGTCCATTTCTTCCATCAGCTCGTCGAGCAGGATGGGCGACATCCGCAGCTGCGGCGCGCGATCCATCTTGGCGAGCATAAGCAGATCCTCGACGAGCTTCTTCATTCGGGTGGACTCGCCGTGCATGCTGTTCAGCGCCGGATACAGCTGCTCGCGCTTGTCGGCAGCGCCGCGCAGCAGCACTTCGAGGAAGCCGTGAATCGAGGTTAGCGGCGTACGCAGCTCATGGGAAGCGTCAGCGATGAAACGGCGCATATGCTCCTTCGCTTCGCGCTCGGCCTCGAAGGACGTTTCGAGCCGCCCCAGCATGCCGTTGAACGATTCGGCGAGCAGATCAATTTCCAGTTGGCCTTGATTGGCTGGTAGCCGCTCGTTCAGGCTGCCGGCATCGGTCTGCTCCACTGTGCGGACCATGCGGTTAAGCGGCCGCAGCGTCCGCCGCAATACCGGCAAGTACAGCAGCAGCCCGCCAGCGAGCGCGAGCAGCGATAGCGCAGCGAAGATGGAGAGCTGGCGAAGCAGCAGCTCTTTGAGCGGCTCGGTCTTTTGCCCTAGCTGCAGAAAGCCTTCTTGGCCCGGGCCGGTTTCGACGAAGACGAGCAGCTGCTCGGTACCGTCCGCTGCCGTTGCGACTTGATAAGGGATGCGCCCATGCCTGCGCTGCTCCGGCTTCGAGCGAATCGCTGCATACTCCGCTTGCGTAAGCTGAGGGGCGGCAATTCCCTTGTCGGCTGTTACGTCAGAGAAGGTGCCGTCGCTGCCGACAAGCGCAAGCGACTTATCGAGCATAAACAGCACAGGTCCGCCATAATAGCCGCCGTCATGTCCATAATTGCCCTTGTCGGGACCGTCCCCGTGCGGCATCCGCGGCATATTGGGATTTTCCCCGAACAGCTCCTTGGGTATATTGCGCAGCTCGGACATCATGGTTTCCGCTTGATTCTGATATAAGAAATCCCGCATGATGACGTATTGGAACGCTCCGATCAGGATGAGCAGCGCGGCCAGGATGAACAATGACCGCGCGAGCAGCTGCGACCGAAGCGAGCGAGGGAGGAGAAGGCGCTTGAGCGTCTGAAGTGCCGCCGGGCGCTTCATGACAGGTCGATCCGGTAGCCGGCGCCGCGCAGCGTTCGAATAAGCCGATGCTCCTTGTCCCCTAATTTATCGCGCAGGGAGCGGACGTATACCTCGACGATATTTTCCTCCCCGCCAAAATCATATCCCCACACCTTGTCCAAAATCGTGGACTTGCTGAGCACGATGCCATGATTGGCGACCATGTATTTAAGCAGTTCATACTCGGTGGGAGATAGCTCTAGCGCCTGCCCCTCGTACTGAATTTCCTTGCGCCGGTCATCAATGCTGAACCGTCCCAGCTTCACCTCGCCGAACAGCATCGGGAATTGGTTGCGCAGCCGTGCGCGAATACGGGCGAGCAGCTCGTCGAAGCTGAACGGCTTCACGAGGTAATCATCGGCGCCAAGCGTCAAGCCCTTCACGCGGTCATCGACCTCGTCCTTTGCCGTAAGCATAATGACCGCAACCTCGCTGCCGCCTTTTTTGATCATCCGGCATGTTTCGAACCCGTCCATTCCCGGCATCATGACGTCGAGAACGATAACATGCGGCACGAATTCCTGGGCTAGATTAATGGCGGTCATGCCGTCGGGCGCGGTGCGGACGTCGAAGCCTTCGTTGGCCAGTCCAAGCTCGAGAAATTGCAAAATATGAGGCTCGTCATCGACGAGCAGAATTCGAATACCGGGTGTCGGCTTCATTAGGAGTCCTCCTTCACCGTACGCAATTACGATGTACGAGTGCAATAAACTTGCTTCTATTATGACTGTAATTATCCGCTGCCAAACTGAACTTTCGCTGAACGCGTCCTGAGCAGGGGCTTAATTAAACGTTCGGATGATGTTATTGTAGCATGCCTGACGACGCTTACAAGACTAGCGGCATGGTTCCGTGGGCTGCTTCGCAGCAGGAAAACTCGGGTCTTGGACCCTATCGTAAGGCGCTTGTAGCCTCATTCGCTCCATGATACAATACGTATCGCATTGCGAGAGCACGGTAGGTACGACGGATTAGCAGTGCTTTTTTTCATCCTAAACGATGAATTGAGGAGAGGTGTCATGTCCGCCATTATTAATCAAAATGCACTCGATGAACTGCTCGTGTTGGTTCGAACGGAATATCGCAATTTGCCGCTGCGCGAGCTGCTGCGCTTATCGCCCCATGTTCTGCTTGGCGTCAGTCCACAAGCTGCCGACATTCTCAAGGAACTGGAGATCACGACCGTATTCGACTTGGCGACATCCGGGGTATTCGACGCTGCGACGAAGCTGCTGAATGCCGCTTCGGACATTCATTCCGCGCTGAACCAGCACGGATCGCCGACGGCTGATCTCGTACGGGAGGCGGTAGCGGCAGGCAAGAAGGTCAATGAGCTGCAGTTTTTGACGATCGGCGTATTGCAGAGCGTGCCAGAGGATCGAGTAGATGCGATTTCTGAGGTGCTGGATGTGCAGACCGTGCGGGACTTGGCGCTATATCCGCCATACCGCGCTGCTTCGAAGTTGTTGACTGCCGTATATTTTCCCGAAAATGTTTCGACCTATGACCCTGAGCGTCCGCCGGATTTGCTGCCCAAAACGGGAGAGTATCCGACGGAGCGCGTTCAATATACGACGCTGTTGATGGACCAGATTCAAGTTGGCGACGACGAGAAGATAATTGATATCGTGAGCCCTAATTTCAAGCCAATCGATATTGGCATTCTGGCAGCTGGCGATGCCGGCTTCAAGAAAATCGCCTTTGGCGCGCTGTTGACCTTTAACCAATCCTGGTACGCCCAAGGGGTGACGCTGGGGCAGCTGCTGCACAGCACGGCGCTTGCGCCGGGCGAGAGCACCCGCATCGCTGTTGTGGATTGGTCGCGCAAAAGCAGAGCGGGCGAGACGGAGGTCATTAGCGAGGTCGACGACTTGACCAATGACGGATCGCATAATCGATCGATCAGCGAAGTAACGGAAGCGGTCGCGAACGAAGCCCAGAGCGGCTTTTCCGAGTCGAACGCGAAGAGCAAGTCGAAGGCGGAGGGCTCGTCATCGGCGGAGGAGCTGTCGGCGCCGCTCGGCGGCTTGTTCGGCGGGCCGAGCGCATCGTTTGGGCAAACAAGCAGCTCGGCATCGACGAGCTCGCATGCGGACAGCTATTCTACGTCATTCGGGCATCGGGAAATTGGAAGCACGATGATGCAAAACGTGAATGACCGCACGCATCAGCATGCGCACAGCAGCCGCAGTCGCCGCGCCTCTGTCGTGAAGGAAGTTTCGCAGAGCGAGCACGAGGGCGTGAGCACGCGCGTGATCGCGAACTACAACCATATGCATGCGTTGACGATCCAATATTATGAGGTCGTTCAGGTGTACCGCGTCGAGGTTGCGATCGTGAAGGCGGATAAGGTCGTCTTTATTCCGATTCAACTTATCGATTTTCTGAATGACGCGCTCGTCCGCCGTTTCCGCAGCGTGCTGTCGCGAGCGGCATTGACGTACCCGATTCGTGAAGCGCTCATGAATCTTGATGTGCTCGAGATCATTCCGGAGAAGGATACGTATTTCACCGCTATCGGGAACCGACTCAGCGTCTTGATACGCGACGCGATGATTACGCGGACCGGTTTTGCGGCTCCGCCAACGACGACTATGCCAGCGTCTCGTACGCAGCCTAATTTGTCGGTGAACAAGGAGACGGATACCGCAGCGAATGCTGCCAATGCTGCTAATGCCGTTAATCAGCCAGCGGGCAATACGTCGATGAACATCAACATGGGCCCTGCATTCCAGCTGTCTTATACGATTCCCGTATACCAGCAGGTGAACGATGCGTTGTGGACGATTGAACAGTCTGCGCGCATCTCGCGGTTGCTGAACCGGGCGGTGCTTCGCCAGAACAGCGCATCGATGTACATTCCGACGGATGTCATCATCGAGGGCGGCGTTGTGTGGGCGGGCGGCACTGCGGTGAAATTCGTGTTCCATACGCTGTCGGGCGCAACGGTGACGACAGTGGATGCAGCGCATCCGCTCGCGATGAGCGATGTAAGCCGAATTGGCGTGATCGGCAGCAGCCCAGAGGTGAATGTATCGGCGACACTCGTGCTTACGCTCAACCGCAACGGCGTACGATTCCCGCTGGAGCTGCCGAAGGTGACGATTCCCAAAGGCTCAACAGTTGAGCTGCCAGTGGTCCAAATCAAGCCTGGCGGCGTAGACGCGAACTTGAAGTCGCATTTGATGGAAAATCGGATGCACTACAGCCAAGCGGTATTCCGTTCGCTCGACAGCACGCAGCTGGCGCTTCTGTTGTCGGGTTACGGCGTGGAGCTGAATGGGGAGCTCGTACCTGTCTCGCAGGTTGTCGAGCCGAGGCCGATTCGATATATTGGCAACTATCTCGCTTTCAAAATGAATACGGACTCGTCCAGCGACGAAACGTGGGCGAAGTGGCTGAGGGATCACGGGATTCAGCTCGGCAGCGCCAAAGAGGACATCGTTCCGCTGCCGTCGGGCGGCACATTCGCGGAAGCGGTGCTGGGACGCTCGAACAGCGCGGAGAAGCTCGACATTACACGGTTCTGGAACTGGCAGGACTCGCCGATTCCGATGCAGGCGACCGAGATTGCGGCGATCCAGACGGGCAGCCGAGCGACGAATGAGGACGTGAAGCCTGGGCAGCTTAGCGCGCCAATCGTCAACATTACGTCTCCGACGTCCTTGCCGGATCCAAGCGGCACGGCGGCGATATTGGCAGCGATTCAAAACGGCAACATGTTCCGCGATATGAGCGGATTGCAAGGCACGATCGGCTTAGCGCAGTCTGCGCTGCAAGCGACGTCGGCTGGCGCAGCTGCTGCTGGCCAACAGGCTGGCACGAATATGAACAGCCTGCTGACGGCGAATACGGAGCGCCAGCGCATTGCGGCCGAGATGATCACGAGCCTTGCCAAGACGGCGGCATCGGTGTACACCGGCGGATTGGCTGGCGGCGGAGGCGGCGGTATCAGCGGAGGCGGCAACCATTCGCAGGATGGAGCGAAGATCAACTACTTCGACAAGACGCAGGGACAGTCGGGCAGCGGTGCTGGCTCCAGCGGCAGCGGTGGAGCGGTGTCCCCAGTTGGCGGGAGCGGTTCCAGCGGCGGGGGTGGCGCAGCTGGCGGCTCTGGCGGCGGCGCGGGCACTGGCGGCAGTGGAGGAAGCGGAGGCGGAGCCGGGTATTCGCAAAATCCGGCGGCTCTGGCGGCGACATGGGGCGACAGTGAGCCGCGCTCCAATGTCGTCAACCGCATACTGGATAAAGTTTCCGGCGTTACCGACGGGGACGATGCATCGCCTGCAAGCAGCCCGCTAGATACGCGCAAAGCATGGCCGAAGCTCGACAGCAACACGGTGCTGACGCGCATTAACAATCTCAAGGGCGATGCCAACTTGTTTAATCAGGGCGTCGTCGGGCTGTGTACGACCGCTTGCTTCTATCATCACATCATTCAGAAGGAGGCTGCGCAGTTCGAGTCGTTCGCGAAGGCGTTGTTCGGCGGGGGCATCGGCTTCCTCGGCAAGCTGAAGGTTGCGCCGGGAACGGATCTGCGCAATGCGGATTACGGCGCGCTCGCTGCTAAATTCCCAGGCATGCCGCCGCAAGCGGATTGGATGCTCATGTCCTCGCTGCGCGACAGCGAGAACTGGTTCTTCGATTACGAGGGCGCGCCGGATGAGTCCACTGCGATTGAGACGCCGACCAAGGAGCTCTGCGAGTGGTACACAGACACGGGCTTCTACAAATCCGCGACCACCAGTACAGATAAGAGCGTAGCAGCGATCAAATCGATCACCAAAAACGCGAACAATCATATCGTACTGTGGATCAAAACAGCGCTGCTCCAGCCGGGAGATGGCACGCATGTCATCACGCTCGAAGGGCCAATTACGGTCGACGAAGCGAACGACAAGGTCACCTTCGATTACTGGACATGGGCGCAGCCGGTCAAAACGATGAACACGACGTTGACGTCGTTCAAGGCGAATTATATTGGCAATATTACGGCGAGCTTCTAGGGAAGCGCTTGAAGGGCAAGGAATCGGAGACATCCGGAAAGCGCGGAGCTGAGAAGAATTAGACATGCAGGAGAGCTATGATGGGCCGACGCCCCTCATAGCTCTTTTTTGCTCGGTGCGCTAGGAGCGATAACCGCTTGAATGGCTGGCGCGGCGCTGCCGTACTGCTAGAACTGCTAGAACTGCTGGAACTGCTGAACCGTCTGAGCTGCTCCATGGTTACAGGCAGAGCTAATCGTGCTTATGCGCAACAGGCCCCCTTCATCATTGCAGTTCGTGCAATGGGAAAAAGTGTGTATGCGTCCTTTACATGGTCTCATTGCAAAACGTGCAACGGCGGTCGCTCCAGTCGGGCAGCTTTGTACTAAATCCGTCTTTTGGGGCAAATCTCATTGCACGTTTTGCAACGGGAGCAGGAATGAAGGGGCCCGGGCGCTTCATCATTGTACAGAATACAATCACAATGTCTCATATAAGAGAGCGAGTGAGCTTCGGAGATATTGGGCACCTAAGCACCTGAGAGCCTGTATTGCGGGTGCGCAACGGCTTCCCTTTCATCATTGCAGTTCGTGCAATGGGAAGAAGTGTGTATGCGTCTTTTACATGGTCTCATTGCAAAACGTGCAACCGCAATCGCTTCAGTCGGGCAGCTTTGTACTAAATCCGCCTTTTGGGGCAAATCTCATTGCACGTTTTGCAACGAGAGCAGGAATGAAGGGGTCCGGGCGCTTCATCATTGTACAGAATACAATCACAACGTCTCATTCAGACAGCGAGTGAGCTTCCGAGATATTGAGATCCTGGGACAGCGATTGAGCTTCCGAAGATATTGAGATCCTGCGCGACTGAGATCCTCAGTGTTGAGCACCAGAGCACCAGAGAACCTGAGCACCAGAGAACCTGAGCACCAGAGCACCAGAGAACCTGAGCACCAGAGAACCTGAGCACCCGAGATCATGAATACTGGGCAGTCTCTACGCGTTGCCGACTGGCGCGCCCTCCAGCTCCAGCAGCATGCGTTTCATCGCCAATCCGCCGCGGAAGCCGGTCAATGCGCCAGATTTGCCGATCACGCGATGGCAAGGCACGCCCATCAGCACGGGATTGGCGCCAATCGCGGTGCCGACTGCCCGGACCGCTGAGGGCTTGCCGATTCGCTCGGCGATATCCGAGTAGGTCGAGACACAGCCGTAAGGGAGCTCGCGCAGCGCTTGCCAGACCTGCCGCTGGAACGGCGTTCCGTGCAAATCCATTTGGAGCAAATCGAGCGCTTCTTGGTTGCCTTCCAAATAATCCCCAATCGATTCCGCATATGGCGCGAGCCTATCATCGTCACGGAAGAGCGAATGTCGAGGCAGGCGGCGGTCCACCCACGCCTTCATCTCGTCCATGGGCTGGTCGGCCGAGCCGACATAACACAAACCATGCGCGGTCGCCGCCAGATGCAGCGTCCAAGGGCCAGCTTTTACAGGACTCCAATAAACGGTCTGACCCCCGCGATCGGCTTCGAATGATCGGCCCGCAATAGGGCTGCTGTCATTCGCTTTATTCATATTTTTGCTCTCCTTCTTGCTCGTGTATTATTAATCTCTTGCAATTTCGGCGATACTCGCTAGGGGGAGTATGCGCGTTCTTCTGAAACCACGTGGCAAAATGCGCCGCGCTCGGCATTCCGACCGCTGAAGCGATATCCGCTATCGGCATGTCCGTGTTAGCGAGCAGCCGCTTCGCTTCGGCCAACCGCGTTTGCCGAAGATAAGCTGCAGGCGACAGGCCAGTCACGCGCTTAAACGTTCGTTGAAGGTGGAATCGGCTGCCATGCACCGCATCGGCAAGCGCATCTAGCGTAAGCGGCTCCGCAAAGCGCGATTCGATGATTCGAATGATTTGATCGACCCAGTCCTCGTCCGGCAACCGACGACCTTCCGGCTTGCAGCGCTTGCAAGGGCGATAACCGCTAGCGACGGCTTGCTCAGCCTGTTCAAACACCGTGACATGCGCGCGATTGGGGACGCGAGAACGGCAGGAAGGGCGGCAGTAAATGCCGGTCGTTTTTACCGCATAAAAGAATAAGCCATCGAACGAGCTGTCGTTTGCCACAATCGCATTCCAATGCTGGTCGCTCAGCATATGATCGCCTCCACGCCCTCAGTATACGCTTCTATCCGACCCGGATGAAAGGGCGAGGCAATATAAAAGCAATAATACGAAAGCGTCATCTCACCAGTTTATGGTATAACGTTTATTGGCCGCATCGGCTCGAATAAGGGATTTTAGAACGGAGGCATTAGCCATGGAAGACCTGTTCATTGCAGCTCCCCCCTATTTTTCCTTCACCCAAAATGTAAGCTATCTGTCCCGAGCGGCAGATGAGTGCTTGTACCGGATTGAAGACAATCGTATCTATCGGTGGATTGAAGTTAACGGCGAACGCATTGCGGTCGAAATAAGCGAAGCGAATAGCGCGGGCGAGGCAGGCTTGCGAATTCGTTTCCAAAAGGAGCCTACACCGGAAGGACGCGATGGGGTCATCCGTTTCGTGCGGGAATGGTTCGATATGGATCGCGATTTGGTGCCGTTCTATGCGATGGCGCGGCAGGACCATCTTCTTCAGGAGGCAGCGGCCAGGTTCGAAGGGCTGCGTCTCATCGGTATTCCGGATCTGTTCGAGGCGGTCTGTTGGGGCATTCTGGGCCAGCAGATCAACTTGAAATTCGCATATACGTTAAAAAAGCGCTTCGTCGAGCAATATGGGGCGCACACCGAGTGGGAGGGACATACGCTCTGGCTGTTTCCCCAGCCTTCCACCGTTATGGCGCTGCGGGTCGAAGATTTGACTGCGATGCAAATTACGACGCGCAAAGCGGAGTATTTGATCAATGTCGCAAGAATGGTGGAAGCGGGCGAGTTGTCCAAATCGGCGCTTATCGCTGCCGGCAGCGTGCGGGAAGCGGAGAAGCTGCTGGTCGGCATTCGCGGGATTGGCCCTTGGACGGCGAATTATGCGCTAATGCGCTGCTTGCGTTTGACGGACGCTTTTCCGATCGATGATGTCGGGCTTCATCTGGCGATTAAGCATCGGTTAGGGCTCGCGGAAAAGCCTTCTGTTAAGGCGATTCGAGAGATGACCGCGGCATGGAAGGGCTGGGAGTCGTACGCGGTCTTTTATATGTGGAAAACACTCTATTGACGTGCGCAAGCCCGCATCCGTCCTCCGGTAGTGGAGGGGAGCGGGCTTGTTGCGCGTGCTAAGCCTTAACAGAAGGCGAATAGAATTTGGAAGTCAGGCACGACGCAAGGCGTTAGCGGGTGGCAATAGCCGATAACGAAGCCGAACAGGTTCGTAACCGGGAACATCAGATATACGTTGCTGAACGTGAAGATGAGCGACCAACGGTTATAGCAAATGCCCGGCAGCAGCCGATCAACCGATTCGCGAGGGCCCATCGTGCCGAATTGCGCGAATTGGACGGCTTGCTGAAGCGTTTGCGGGCGTTGCTGAATAAAAGCTTGAAGCATGCGCGGGTTGCTCCGCAAATAATTATAGATTAGGAGCATTTCAGCCGGCGGCTGGCCAACCGGACGCGGATGCTGGGCGAGGACGTTCGGCAGGTTAGCCGGCGACAGCTGGGCTGGAACGCCGCCGCCGCCCTGACCCGGCATAGGCATAGGCATCATGCCCCCGCCGCCTTGGCCCGGCATAGGCATAGGCATTACGCCGCCGCCGCCTTGGCCCGGCATAGGCATAGGCATTACGCCGCCGCCTTGGCCCGGCATGGGCATAGGCATAGGCATAGGCATCATGCCCCCGCCGCCCTGACCGGGCATGACCGGCATTTGAAACGAGCGTGGGTCGTAGTAGACGACGGACTGCACGCGCGGTGATTGACATGAACACGGCATTAGGGAAAAGCACCCTTTCCGGATAGAGTTCTCGCTTTCATCGTATGCGGCATCCGCCCAAAGGTGCAGCTTCGGTTTCGACAGGAAAAACGGTCCGGATCGTGACATAAGCATCAAGACGCGATAAACGCTCTGATGGTAAACTCATCATGTTTAGGATAAAAAATACATAGAATGGCAGGCGGGTGAGGTCAATGCTCGGGCGCATCAAATATATGCAGGCGCTCTATGTCATCGGAATAGCCCTCATCATCGCGCACGGCATATGGTCTATGGCTCATTTAACTGCTCCATACGCATCGCTTACGCAAGGGTCTGCTGCAGCTCCATCCAGCGACACGATGACCTCGCTCATTATTAAGCCGATCGTCACCTCTCCGGTGAATCGGATTATTTTTCGCTGCCTGTTCTATTTGTTTGTCTGGGTTATGCTGTTTCTGGTCGTGCCCGTCGCCTTTCTTCGGCTGAAGCGGTTTAAGTTCTTTAATGTGGAGTTTGAGGTGGAGGGGGAACGCGCCGCCATTCAGCGGGCGATCATTACGACAAGCAAGGCATCGTTGATGGAATATTTGACGGGCAGGGATGCATTTATTAAAACATTGGGCTGCATGCACGGCAACGTCATCACGTTCACGGACGTCCTTCGGGTGCTGCTTGACGATATTCAAACGGCGTATCGCGACACGTTTGATGCAGGCTTTACGATCGAAGTGTATGAAGACGAGGTGCCGCCCAAATATTTGCGCATGGCCCAGCATTCCAAGGAAACCGGACAATCCGCGTTGTGGAATAAGCCGGAGAACGGGCACCCCTTCCAAACGAACAAAATGGTTTATTACTATCCATTGAGCGATACGAGCTTCATCCTTACCGCCCTCAGCAGCTACGCTACCCAATTCGACGCTTTCGACAAGCATGTGCTCCCGCTGCTTCATAATGTCATTAGCAAAAATATCGAGTCCATCGAGCTCATGGTGGTGGCAACGAACCCGCAGAATTCACAGAATCCGCCGAACCCGCCGAACCCACCGGATGCCCGCGGCGGGACGCGATAAGGAAAGCCTCCTCCGGATCGACCGGATATAGGCATTTTGATCAGGATAGACAAGGAAACGTCATTGTTTATTCCCAGTTGAGACGGACCGGGCGGTTGACCGGCTTGTCCGACTGTAGGTACAATAGCAGTAAGAATGGAGGGATCAGGACATGGCCAAAAAAGGCAAGCCGATAAATGCCGCCGATGTGATCAAACGCGCATCCGCCATTCTGTCCGGACCCCGCGTTCCGGCGAAGACGGCCAAGGATGCCATGAAAAACGTAACAGTCGAGAGAGACGATCCGCTCGTGAAACGATACGCATCGAAGTAACTCGCACTTCTAGCCATTTGCATTTTAATCGCACTCATTCCATATGCTCCCTGCGGCGCGCTCTGCGGCAGGGAGCTTTTTTCATTCCTTCTTATTTCCTGAGCAGCGGCACGATCATCGATTGCCAATGTTTACGGACCAGCCGCTGCAAAACTGGCGAATTGGCGATAAGGTCGCTAGGCTGTGCGATATCAAGCTTATGGAGCTCAAGGTCTCGAATCGAGCGGGCTTCAAGCGTCTCGCCTCGCCGATGCTGGATAAACAGCTCGAGCATGGTGCTGTGCTTTACATTCACGTGTCGTTCACCTCTGTCCTTCATCCTATGCAGCTTTGCATAGGAACGCGACGCTGCGCAAGCGCAGTTACTATCAAACGTTATTAATATAGGTATCGCCATGATGACGGGCATCTAGTCCTTGCGAGGAATGATCAATGCGTGCTATGCTTGTCGAAGCAACTAATTCCGATTTATTAACTTGGTTCTAATGGAAATCAATGTGGTCGACCATTCCTGTGGAGACTTCCGTATGCTCTTGCGCCTAAGAGCATCGGAAGTCTTTTTTGTTATGCCGTTGTTAGATTCGCCCAACAGGCGTATATTCGAAGCAGAAGCAGCATTTACGGAAATTTCATGATCGGAAGTGAGTGGTGAATGGAAAACTGGCAGCGTCAAATGTGGATTTTGTGGGTTGGCGTGTTGTTGTGCAGCTCGAGCTATACGATGGTTATTCCTTTGCTGCCGTTGTTTTTGCCTGAGCTCGGGGTAGACAAGAATTCGATTTATTGGTGGGTGGGCATCGTCCAATCTTCCGCCTTCTTAGTTGGGGCCGTGATGGCGCCGCTATGGGGATCGATGGCAGACAAGTATGGGAAACGAAAAATGGTCATTCGCGCCGGTTTAAGCCTATCCGTGGTCTATGCGCTGATCTCGTTCGTGCATAATCCATGGGAGCTCGTCGGCATTCGGCTGCTGCATGGCTTTGTCGGCGGCTTCGTGCCCGCGTCGATGGCCATCGTAGCCTCCATTGCGCCTGAGCGGCGGATGGGCTGGAGCCTCGGCATGATGCAGGCCGCCACAATGACTGGCAGCATCATGGGGCCGCTGCTCGGCGGGCTGTTGTCTCACGTTTTCGGGCAACGGCAGTCGTTTATCGTGGCGGCAAGCTTTATTCTGTTAGCCACGATTGCAGTTATGCTGTTCGTTAAAGAAGGGAGGGTCGGCGAGGCGGCGGCTTCAGCTAGTGCTGCCAAGTCGACCATACGAGGAGATTACCGTGCAGCGCTGCATAATCGCCAGCTGATCAATCTGCTCGCGCTGTTGTTATTGTTCCAGCTGTCGGTCAATATGGTGCAGCCGCTTCTGACGCTTCATATTGCGGATATGCGAGGAAATGTACAGGATGTCGCGGCAACGGCGGGCTTCGTACTGTCGTTAATCGGAATAGCAGGCATTCTTGCCTCGCCGCAATGGGGCAAGCTGGGCGAGAAGCGCGGTTATTTGCGGGTCTTGATTATTTGCCTCATCGCATCGGGCTGCGTCATCAGCCTGCAATATTTTGTCCATGAGCTATGGCTGTTTACGGTCGTCCAATTTACGTTCGGGCTGTTCCTTGCGGGAATCGTCCCTGTCGTGAATACCCTTGTCGTCAAAAGCACCGATACCGCATTTCGCGGGCGCTCCTTCGGCATGACGACGAGCGCGAACCAGTTGGGCTCGCTCCTTGGTCCGTTAATTGGCGGAGGCCTCGGCAAGTTTCTGGGCATTCAATGGCTGTTCGTTGCGACAGGCACGCTGCTTGTGACAGCGGGCGTGACGGTCGCGGTGCGCTCCGTTGCGATGCGAATCCCGCAGCAGGCGCAGAAAACGTACTCGGATCAGCCTCGCTAGCAGCGGGTTAACAAGATTAGTATAGAAGTCCTAGATTCCCCCATGGTAAAATGTACATGTCATTAATTATTTGCCAGTGGGGGATCGCCGTGTCGATAGCAATGTCGGAGATGCAGCATATCAATACGCGTATTTATGAGGATCTGGAGCATATTCTGAAGACGCTCGACGAGCGGCTGGAGCTGAAGCTGTTTGCCGTTTCGCTCGATGCGAGCGGAGAACCGCGAGAGACCGTCCAGGTCAAGAGAGTGCTGCCGAGCGGCAATCGGGCGGACAGGACAGAGGTGCGGCAGGAGTCGATCTTGCAGCTTGAAGGCGTTTTTCGCAGGCTGAGGATTACGGCAGCCGCTTTCGATAAGCCTGCTGATTTTTTGACTAACCATAACCTTTTTAATCAATTGATGGATGTCGACGAGGACTCGGATTTAGCCGGTGCGATGGTTATCGAGGATCGTTCATTCGGCGTTGAGGATGGGCTCGAGACGGGCAGCGAAGTCATCAAGACGCGAGGTAACATCATTTACCGGAATTTGTTCCGTTATCAATCGGATGCAGCTTCGGATGTGTTTCATTATATTGTATCTGTCGGAGGGGCGGAGGCGGATACCTATAAGCAGTTTTACCGCAAACCGGCAGTCTCATTTCTTCGCATGCTACTGGACTATTTCTTTATGGATTATTATGAGGCGGGCCACGACGGTACGTTGTACCTGACTTCTGAGAGGCGAGGCATACAGCCGAAGCACCGGGAGAATGGCAAGCAATATTGCCAGCGGCTTACGCGTCTTTATTATGGCAAAATTCATTCCTTTATTGAAGATAACAACATGCTATCTTCGATTCAAGATATGGATGGGCATTATGAGTACGATGGCGAAGTAAATGATCGATATTACGAAAGCGGCTTTTTCGAACAGATCGATGCCATCGCGACGCGTACGTATGAAGGCGATAGCCCGATCGGCTGTATGATGTTTATTAGCAATGCTTCATTGGGGGAATATGCGCCCGTCAGTTATTCCATCCGATTTTTCACCCATATGAACCCGATCACGCTGCAGGATGCGAGAAGAATCCGCAAGCTGTTGGAAATGACGAACAAAGAGAACGATCTTTATCTGATCGCTGACCACGAAATTGTGTACGGAATCGGGCGAATTGAATGGAACCAGATCGATGGTGAAGTGCTATACGAGCTGGAGTTCAAAGGATTGTCGCAATACCGTCTGACGCTCATATCGACCGAGAGCCAACAAAGCTCGGAAGGGCAATTGACGATGGTGGAGGATCGTAAAGTTTACCGGATGCGGGCGGATATCGAGATCAAAGCTGACAAGCTTCTGGGCGTCTCGTTCAAAAATCCCGAAATCGGCGAAGGAGGCTTTTCCTCCCAACGGTTCGAAAAAATCGTGCGTTCGCAATTCGCTTCGCTTGGTATATCGAGCAAGGAAATCACAAAGCTGGAGCGTATCGTAAGGAAGGCCAAAGAGCAGCAGCACGGCACGATGGTCGTCATTACCGATCGCGACACGGCCAAGTCGGAGCTGCACGCGCTAAGCATGCAATCTACGCCTATCGATCCGATAGACATTGATCCGGCGTTTATTAAGCATTTGACGGCCATTGACGGCGCTATTTATTTGGATATTTACGGAAAGTGTCACGGAATTGGGGTTATTCTTGACGGGCTGGCGATTGAGACAGGCGACTCGGGTCGCGGAGCGCGGTACAACTCCGCGTTTCGTTATATGAACAAGCTGCACAAGGAGAACAAAGGCTGCGTTATCGCAATCGTGTCGGAGGACGGGATGGTCAACCTCATTCCAGAGCTGCCGAACGAGGAGACGATCCGTAATCTGTTCCGCCCGTTCATCGATAAGATTGATGAATGGGAGAAGGATCAGCCGTTGCCTGCTAGATTTGAAACCTATGAACAGCAGATCGAGGCATTCGGAGATGAAATCGATCCGTCCAATTATTACCGGGTTGCTGAAGCGTTTCTATCGAAGGAGCAATATGAGCAAGCGGCTCGTTATTATAAAAAGGGGTTGGAAGTCTACGACGAGGTAAGTCCAAGCATGAATCGAAAGCTCGTAATGGCGTATCTTAATCTCTTGATTATTGAATATGTTAATAACGACCAAGAGAGTACCCTAAAATACTATAGGCTGGCAAATGTAGAGTTTGAGCGTTATATGTCGGATCGCCGCTACGAGAAGCAAATGACGTATCAAGATTATAACATGCGAGCTTTTGCAGATGATCTATATGGGAATATGTTAAAAGATGACGAGGCGCAGGCTAGGGCATTGGAAGATTATACGCGTGCGATTGAGCTTGCCGGGCAGAAGAATCGCCATGGGATGTACTGGAATCGATCGACCTGTTATATGCGGATGGATAAACCGAATCTTGCCCTCGAGGATTTAATTGAGGCAGAGCTTGAAAACAATCAGAGCAAGTACGTCAATAAACTCATGGAACTATTGAAAGAAAATTCTTATCTTATTGCATATGCAATGGATGTTTATAGAGAAAAGGAAGCCAAAGGGCGACAGAGCCCAGAATTAGAGCAGCGGCTGCTTGAGCTCGTTATCGATAATCCAGAAGCGGCCGCGGGTTTTGAGATCGAGGTAGACAAGCCTGTCCCGCGCAGGCGCAATTCTTCTTCGGCATCCAACAAAGAGAAAAAGGGGGAGAACCATGACGACTGAGTTTGTGCCTGTCTCCAAGACAAGGCGTACGGGATCGCCCGTCGCTGTCATTTTCATTCACGGATTAAACGGAGACAAAGAAAATACGTGGCGCAAAGCGCAAACCGATGCCACACTGCCGGCCATGTTGGCGCGAGAGCCGGAGCTAAGCAACGCGGAGCTGTTTTATTACGGTTATCCGACAGGCATTATCGAATACGGTCATTATAATTTCGTTTCCCACGCGAAGGTGCTTCACACAATGATACAGGCGGAAGTGCCCGGCCGCGATTTGATTTTCGTCGCTCATAGCATGGGAGGGCTAATCGTTCGCCAATATATTGTCGACCGGTTCGATGAGCAGCAGGAAGCGCCGCTTAAGCGAGTGAAAGGCGCTATTTATTTGGCCGTACCGTTCCAAGGCTCCCGATTGGCGGGGATCCTGCCGCGATGGATCGTGAATAAACAAATCCAATCGCTTCATCGTAAAAGTCCTGCTTTGGCTCGATTGGATGAGCTGTGGCGCGTTTATGTCGACCGCGGAGGAGATCCTTCGCGTCCGCGCAACCTGAGGCATGCGATTCGCAACATTACGTTTTATGGCAAGCGGGACAAGGTGGTACCGGAATCTTCGGCATCGCCGCTTTATCTTGATGCGGAGCGGCATGCTGTAGATGAAGGGCACAAAAGTATTTGTAAAATGGAGCAAGAGCATCCAACCTATAAGCTGCTGAAAAGGTATATCCATGAGCTGACAGCGCCGACCAAGCAGAGCGCGATGGTGCTTCATGTCCATGGCTATGAGAAACGGCAATACGGCCAGCAGGCGAATGAAAGCTTGGACTGGACGAGATACTTCTCCGTACATCCGAAGCGGCTTCCGTCAAGCGAGCAATGGTCAGAGCTAGCGGGCGAATTGGATCAAGTTGCGGCACATTGGTCGGAACGGTGGGCAGCCCAGAGCCGGCGCCTGCAATTGTACACCAAGATTAGCTTGCCCGGCGGCATCCTGCTCGGCAGCCGATTCTCCCGCCCGAAAAATGTCGTGATCGAGGTCGATCACTATGACGAGCTTTGGTCGTCCGAGCATGCGGAGCCGGGGTACGCTGTCGTGCCGCAGTATACGCGCAGCGGGAATCGCGATGACGAGCGTGCGGTGATCGTGCTCAGCATCAGGGACGATATTGAGCGAGGCGTCCTCCAATATTTGCAGCGTTCGGGTATATCGTATCGATGCGTTGCTCATTTGTTACCTCCAGGCGGTCCGGGCGAGCTCGGCGTCGCTAACGCGGGGCAAGCGGTAGCATTCGCCCGGGCGGTTAAAGAGGCCGCTTCGGAGCTCGTGAAGGATGGCGCGCGCCAAATCCATTTGTTCATGAACGGGCCGCTAAGCGTTGCTACGTTCATTGGACATGAGCTGACGGCGGTTTGTCCTGTTCATGTCTATGATTATGCTGCGCCGGATTATGTGCCAGCGTTTGTGGTGTAAGGTTGTAAGGATAGGGCGGCTTGCCAATCATCTTCGATGAATTGGCAGGCTTTTTTTATAATGTAGGATCGTTCGAAGCAGCTTATTTGGATATTGCAGTCGCCTATGATACATTTTTAATAGACTACATTTTTCGATCATTCGATAGGATCATAGAGGAGAGTAAGAGATGGCCAAACGCTTCGTTATCATGATCTCGATATTTCTAGTATTGAACGTCTATGTTGGTTGGCATGGCAAGCTTGCAGTCGATCATGCAGGTCTTGGAATTCCGTCGGCACTTTATTGGCTGCTGTTCGTTGTTATCGCATTCGGTTATTTGGCAGGCCGGATATCCAAGCTGGGAGCTGTCGGCAGGCTTCTGAAAAATATTGGCGCTTACTATCTGGCATTTTTCGAGTTTGCGGTGCTCCTGCTGCCGTTCGCTGATTTGGCCGGATGGATCATGTGGCTGTCGGGCATGGAACCAGATACGGTGATTCAACTGCTGTCCGGGACAGTCCTTGCGATTATTGCCGTGCTGCTGCTGAGAGGCTCCTATAATGCATGGTCTCCGATCGTGCGTGAGCATGTTCTGCAGGTAGATAAAGCAGCTCAGGCAGGCGGTAAGCGAGAGCTGCGCGTTGCAATGGCTTCCGATCTGCATCTCGGCACGATGGTCGGCAATCGGCATTTGCGCAAGCTCGTCCATCATATGAATGCAATGGAGCCAGACGTGGTGCTGCTCGCAGGCGATGTGCTCGATGATGTCATTGAGCCGTTCTTGCGCAATCGGATGGGGGATACGCTGAAGCAGCTGAAGGCGAAGCATGGCATCTATGCTGTGCTTGGCAACCATGAGTACTACGGCGGGCATATTGAACAATATGTACAGGCGATGGAGAAGATCGGGATTCAGGTGCTGCAAGACGAGACCGTTACGAAGGCAGGCTTATTCCATGTGGCAGGCCGAAAGGATAAGACGGCGGAAGCGAGAGCTGGCCGTTTGCCGATGGCGCAGCTCGTCGAGAAGCTTGATCCGTCGCTGCCGATTCTCGCGATGGACCATCAGCCGTACGGCTTTGCTCAAGCAGCAGAGGCAGGCGTGGACCTGCTCGTATGCGGCCACACGCATAGAGGACAGTTTTTCCCGAATCATTTCTTTACTCGTCGGCTGTTCGAGCTTGATTGGGGCTATATGCGTAAAGGGCTCATGCACGTTATCGTATCGTCCGGCTTCGGCTCGTGGGGGCCGCCGATTCGGCTGCTGAGTCGCTCGGAGATCATTGATATCACGATACAGCTTCGGGAAGCTTAATTAGGAGAACGGACAAGGAAGGAATGGGCTTGCTATGACGAACGCATTCGCAGCTATTCGAAACATTTACTGTGTAGGACGCAACTATGCGCTCCATGCGCAGGAGCTGGGCAATGAGGTGCCGGAGGAGCCGATGATTTTCTCCAAGCCGACGCATGCGCTCCACCCGGCAGAAGGGACGTTGCAGCTGCCAGATGGTATCGGATCGATTCATTATGAGGCAGAGCTTGTCGTTCGCATTGGACGTCCTTACGAAGCTGGCGCATCAGTCGATCAAATCATCGATGGCTTGGCGATCGGCATTGATTGGACGGCGCGGGATGTACAGTCCGTTCTGAAAGAGAAACGGCATCCGTGGCTGCTGGCCAAGGGCTTTAAGCATTCGGCGGTGTTATCGCCGTTCCGGCCGTTCCCGGGCGTGGAAGCATTCGCTTCGTTGGATTTTCAGCTGCTGCGCAACGGAGAGACGGTGCAGGCTGGCAGCCCTCGCGATATGATTTTCCCGCTTGAGCGGCTGGTTTCTTATATTGGCGACACCTTCGGCTTGAGCGAAGGCGACATTATCTACACGGGCACGCCTGCTGGAGTGGGCGCGGTGAAGGATGGGGACGAGCTGACGCTGGTTTTGAACGGCGAGGCGTTCGGTCCGCTGACCATATCGCTGTAAAGCAACGATCCCGCCTTTGCGTGCATGAACGAAAATAGCCGTCCTTTGCTGACTGAATCAGCATGAAGGACGGCTTTTTGAGTTTGTGACGAATTCCTTACAGCCAACTGGAGGACCACTGGCCGATTTCATTAAATACTGGAGCAAGCGCTTGTCCCTTGCTCGTTAACGAATACTCGATTCGAACGGGCGTTTCGGGGAATACTTCTCTTCGTACGATTCCTTCCTGCTCCAATTCCTTCAGTCGTTCCGACAGCAGCCGGCCGCTAATATTGGGGAGGGAGGCTTCCAGCGCGCAGAACCTGCGGGGCCCGGGAAGCAATTGAAATACGATAAGCGAAACCCAACGTTTGCTCAACAAGCTGACAGCTTTCTCAAAGCGGGGGCATAGGGCGGTCCCGTTCATCCTCTTATCACCTCGATATGTGTATTATAGCAAGCTAACTAAAAAAAATATAGTTAGTTTAATCAGGAAACCGTTGACTTTGATGTAGTTCATATTTTAAACTTACTTACATAAAGTAATTAGTTATCTATTAGTGAGGGGGATGCACGATCATGATGCCTGCATTATTTATTGGACACGGATCACCGATGATGGCCATTGAGGATAACGATTGCGGACGGTTCCTGTCCTCTTACGGAGCAAAGCTTGGACGGCCTAAGGCTATCGTTATTTTTACCGCGCATTGGGAAACTGATGTATTGACGATTTCCTCAACGGAAGGTCCTTACGATACGATCTATGACTTCGGCGGCTTCCCGCGGGAGCTGTTCGAGAAAACTTATCCTGCACCTGGCTCCGCAGCGCTTGCCGAAGATATTGGTCGGCGGTTGAGCGAACAGGGAATTCCCGTGCAATATGATCACAAACGCGGCTTGGACCACGGCTCATGGGTTGTGCTGTCGCGGCTGTTTCCGGAGGCTGACATTCCAGTCGTTCAAGTATCCGTACAGCCGTTCCATCCGGCTGAATACCAGTATCGCGTTGGCGAGGCGCTGCGCGGCATCGGCGAGGAGGATGTGCTGCTGATCGGCAGCGGCGCGACCGTGCATAACTTCCAGCAAATGCGCTGGGGAGGCGGCGAGCCGGAGCAATGGGCAATCGATTTTGACGATTGGCTGGTCGATCATATGACGAAGCGCGATCTGGAGGCGCTGTTCCACTACGATACGCAAGCGCCTAACGGACGGTTGGCCGTTCCCCGGCCAGAGCATTTTGTACCCCTGTACATTGCTTATGGCAGCGGCGATCCGCAGCGCAAACCGGAAATTATCCATCGCAGCTATGAGATGGGCTCGCTCAGCTATTTGTGCATTAAGTTTGAGTAAACCAAGATAAGGAACTTGCTTTAGTTAGCAGGTTCCTTTTTTATGTGCTTCACGAGCGATAGCCAGACCTTTAAAGCGCACATGTTCACATGTGGACAGCGAGATCGGTATCAATGGATAAAAAGGAAAGTTACCCCGATTTTTATCCACATTATTCACAGAACAAGCTGTGGACAACATCTGTATAACCCTCTTGCTATTATTTCCTCATTCTGGTTTAACTATAGCTATAGATGAAACGTGAACAGGAGGCAATAAGGTGGGCTTGCATAACCAACGTGATGTTAACGATCTTCATATGACGGACAAAGCGATCCTGCATTTGCGCGAAGGGAAGCAGAAATTTTCGATCACGCGGCATGTTCCCTCAGAGGCGCTTACGCCATTCATCCGGCATTATTGGGTTGTGGAATGGGACTTGGATGGGCAATTGCCGTTCAAGCAGGAAGTTATCCAGCCGCCATGCTTAAACCTTATCTTCATGCCGGGCGCGACAAGAATTTACGGCATCGCAAACGAGCGCACGTCACAAGTGCTGCAGGGGAAAGGCTGCGTCGTTGGCGTGTTGTTTCAGCCTGGCGGCTTCTACCCGTTCTGGCGCAAGTCCGTCAGCGAGCTGACGGATACGTCTATTCCGTTCGAAGACGTGTTCGGCTGCAATAGCAGCGAGCTGGAGTCGGAGCTGTTTGGCCAGTTAACGCCTGCTGAACGCGCATCGCTTGTGGACCAGTTTTTACTGGGCATCGTGCCGGAGCCAGATCCGAGCCTTGCTGTTGTCCAGCATGTTGCGGAGCGAATTATGCAAGATCGGGCGATTACGAGAGTGGATCAAGCGATGGATGATCTGACGATGAACAAAAGGTCGCTTCAGCGGCTGTTCAGCCAGTACGTCGGAGTCGGGCCAAAATGGGTCATTCAACGGTACAGGCTGCATGAAGCGATCGAGAAGCTGGCTGATGGCGCAGAGCTGAACTGGCCGGAGCTGGCGATGGAGCTGGGCTATTATGATCAGGCGCATTTTATCCATGCCTTCAAAGCGGCAGTCGGAATGTCGCCGGAGGAGTATCGTATTCGAGTGGCGCAAAACAATGAAAATAAAGTTGACTCTCACGTAACGTGATCCTTTACGATGCAGCTAAGAGGTGATGCGTGATGTACAAAGTGAAGGAAGTCGCAGCACTAGCAGGCGTAAGCGTGCGGACGCTGCATCATTATGACGAGATCGGGCTGCTGAAGCCAGCCGCCATCGGCGATAATGGGTATCGCATGTACAGCGAAGCGGATCTGGAGCGGCTGCAGCAAATTTTATTTTTTAAGGAGCTGGAGCTCCCGCTGCAGGAGGTGCGTTCCATCCTGGACGATTCGCGGTATGATCGCAAGCAGACGCTGGCCCTTCATAAGGAGCTTCTATTGAAGAAGAAGCATCGCCTCGAACAGATTATCCAGTCGGTGGAGCAGACGCTGCAATCGATTGAAGGAGGCTACGCGATGAGCAAGCAGGACATGTTTGAGCCGTTTGACATGAAAGAGATTGAGGATCACCAGAAGAAATATGAGCAGGAAGTCCAACAGCGGTGGGGCAGTACGGATGCGTACAAGGAATCGGCCCGCAAGACCGCGCAGTATACGGAAGAGGATTGGAAACGAATCAAAGCAGCGGAGCAGCGGATTTATCAAGGATTGATCGATCGAATGTCGTTCGGGCCAGACGATGAGCAAGCGCAAGCGGTTGTTGCAAGCCATCGCCAGCATATTACGGATAACTTTTACACTTGCTCTACTGCGATTTACCGGGGACTTGGGGATATGTACGTGAACGACCCGAGGTTTACGAAAAATATTGACAAGTACGCGCCTGGCCTTGCCGCATTCATGCGGGAAGCGATCCATATCCATTGCGACCGCGTCGATGGGGAACCGGAATCCGGTTAGCTTTTGCACAACTTATCCACATTATGCACAGATCAGGTTGTGGATGAGTTCTGTATAATTAAACCACATTGTGAATAAAAGTGAATTTTTCCAAACGGCTTGTGCACAGTGAAACATTTTGCCCATTCCTTCGTTTATAGCTATGACAATAGGCGAGCGAAGGGAGAGGCTGACGTGGGAGAATCCATCGACTGCTTGCGCTGCAGTAGGGATATGCAGTTTCTGAAGGAATACCGATTCGAATCGAAGGATAACAATCGGGGACTGCTGGGTGCACTGTTTGATGTGGAGGAGCATCTAACGTTTAATGTGTACGTATGCCCGAACTGCGGGCACAGCGAGTTTTTTCACACCGGTGTTCGCAAAGGGCTGGACGATTGGATCGATTAGATTAAGGAATGATGCAAGAGCGCGCCTCGCGGGTGCGCTCTTTTTGATGTTTTTTTGCCCTCCATGCACGAAATTTCTACGATTGGCGCAACCTAATGAGTGACGGAAAGGGGCGGCGCCGCAAAATGAAACATGCTTCGGAGGAAATGGCAATCGTTGATGCTGCCATTATTGGAGGAGGGCCGGCAGGGCTGAGCGCGGCTCTGGTGCTGGGTCGCGCCTTGCGGCGGGTTGTCGTGGTAGACGAGGGAAACCCAAGAAACGGGATTGCAAAGCGATCGCATGGGTTTTTATCCCGTGACGGAATCGAGCCGGAAGCGCTTCGCCTGCATGCGCGTGAGGAGCTTCGCCGTTACGAGAATGTCGAGCTTTGGCAGGATACCGTAGTTGCCATTCAAGCGGCCGAGGGGCGCTTTGAACTAAGGACAAGCGGCGGACGCGCGGTGAGCAGCCGAGTAGCCGTGTTTGCGACGGGCATGAAGGAGCGGCTGCCGGATTGGCCAGGGCTGGCGGACGTGTACGGCTGCTCGGTATTTCCATGCCCCTATTGCGATGGATGGGAAATGCGCAATGAGCCGCTAGCGCTGCTCGGAGGAGGGGAAAGCCTGCTGTCGCATATCCAGCTTATCCACAACTGGACGAAGGATCTCGTGGTCTGCTCGGATGGACCAGCTGCGTTGAAGGCGGAAGAACGGGAGCAGCTCGCAGTGCATGGGATTGCGCTTATCGAGCAGCCGATTGCTGCGCTGGAGGCGATTGACGGGCAATTAACGCAAATTGTATTTGCAGATGGGCGACGGGTGGCTCGCAGAGGCGGGTTTATGGTGGATACCGGCGCTTATCAAGCGTCCGACCTTCCGCGGCAGCTCGGTATAACGATGGATAAATCGGGCTTGTACCGGACGAAGGGACATGGGCAGACGCGAATTAAAGGACTGTATATTATTGGCGATGCGAAGCATGGGTTCACGGGCATCGCCGGCGCAGCGGGAGAAGGCTACGAGGCGGGGGTCGCCATCAATCGCGCGCTTGTGAATGCGGATTGGTGAGCAGGTGCGGCATTTTGAAAAAATGAAAGATGTTGACAGTTAAATGACGCGTCATCTATTGTGAGAGACATGTCATTTAATGGAGGAAAGTCAGATGGCGACGGAGTATTCAAAAGTCCACGTGTGGCATACCGGCGAGGTGTACATGGACCGTGCGCTCGCATTTCGGGAGAGATCTTGGCATCCGATGCCCTACACGGGATGGTTAAGGCCACAATCGTACAAAAGCTGGTTTCCCGTTTCGGCGTATCTTATCGAGCATCCCAAAGGAAACATCATTGTAGATACGGGATGGCATGATGAAGTTAGACATAACCAGAGAAAGCATTTGGGGTTATTAGGTTCTTCCTTATGCAAGGCAAGAGTAGCTGAGGGCCGCGCAGTGCATGAGCAATTGGCATGTCATGGCATGCACCCTAGCGACATCGATTATGTGCTTCTTACGCATATGCATAACGATCATGTTAGTGGAATCGAGCAGGTATCGCAGGCTCGTCATATGCTCGTAAGTCAACCGGAATGGAAAGCGGCTCATCGCGAACTAGGCTATGTGAAGTCCATGTGGCGAAAGGTTACGATCACGCCATTTGAACTGGCGCCCATTCCATACGGACCTTATAAACTTGGGCTTGATCTTTTTGGCGATGGATCGATTTATATGGTTTATACGCCCGGGCATAGCAAGGGGCACTGCTCCGTACTGGTCCGTACACAGCACGGATGGGTTCTATTAGCCGGCGATGTTGGCTATGCGGCGAGATCGATTCATGCGAACATCTTGCCAGGCGTAACCACTAGCAAGAGGGATGCGCAGCAATCGTTGAATTGGGTAAGGGAATTCGCTGGGCGTGAGGATTGTTGGGCCGTTTTGACGAATCATGACCCTGAGATCATTCCCCATTGCGTGGGGTAAGTCAGTAGAGGTGTTAGCGCAAGAAAGAAGATGGCGTGCGTCCGGTCGTCCGTTTGAATACGCGCTGGAAGTAGGAAACGTCCCGGTAGCCGAGGTAATCAGAAATCTCATTCACGGTAAGCAGCGAGTCGGTCAGCATGTAGATGGCTGTTTTCATCCGGGCTGCATTGACTGCCTCGCTGATCGTCTGGCCGGTTGCCCGTCGAAAAAGCGAAGCGGCATAGTTAGGCGTACGGTTAATGCAGGCGCCTAGCTCCTCTTTGGTGACTTTGTCCCTGTAGTTCAGCTGGATATGCTGCTTCATTCGCTCGACAAGCTTGTGCGTGCCTGACGCCATAGGCGCTTGATCGAGCTCGCGATTCCAGAGCGCGGCCAGCTCTGTAATGATTGCAGCGCCTCGGATCTCGGCATAGGGCGTGCGGTCCGCCCGTTCGGCGTGCAGCACGCGAAGCCGCTCCAGCATCCATTCGAACCGTCCAGGCCTGCCTTGGACGGCATCTTGCCGTGCGAGCAGCGGCAGATCGCGCACGATCGCAGGGGCAGCCTTGAATCGCGCCACAAGCTTCTCGTGGAAGACAGTTGGCACAGATTTGCCATAAAAGGCGGCACGGGGCGGAATCAGCAGCACGTCGCCTTTTTCGAGAATGAGCTTGTCCGCATTAATCCAGTAAACGCATTTGCCGTAGCTGACTAGAACGAGCGTGTATACGCCGTCCGTATCATCGCACTGCCCGTACCAATTCATTCCCCGATCCAGCGACACATCCAGCAGCTCCAGCATGTCGAATCCTCCGATCTATACATCATACTATAGTACATTTAGAATACTATAGTTCATATGCGAAAGAAAGGTTCGGCAGTACAATTGGACTATAGAGCACATATCAGGAGGAGAAAACGAATAATGCGCAGAACGAAAATTGTATGTACGATGGGTCCGGCTTGCGATTCCGTAGAAATTTTGAAGAACATGATGAATGAAGGCATGAACGTTGCGCGCCTGAACATGGCGCACGGCGAACTGGAGGATCACAGCGATCGTATCGCCAAAATCCGCGCAGCGGTAGCAGAGACGGGCGCGAACGTGTCGATTTTGATGGATATTAAAGGACCAGAGATCCGTATCGGTAAGCTGAAGGAAGCTTCGTATGAGCTCAAAGCAGGCAACAAGCTGGCGCTTGTAACGGAAGAGCAGCTCGGCGATGGCGAGAAGCTGTGGGTTAACTATGCAGACCTGCCGAAGGTAATGGAGCCGGGCGGCGTGATCCTGTTGGATGACGGCTTGATCGAGCTGCGCGTAGATTCCGTAGACGCTGCGAACGTCTATTGCACAATCATCAATGGCGGCGTAATCAAACCGCGCAAAGGCGTTAACCTGCCGGGCGTTCGCACGACGCTTCCGGGCGTAACGGATCGCGACGTGAAGCATATCGAGTTCGGTATCGGCGAGGGTGTGGACATTGTGGCTGCATCGTTCGTTCGCCGTGCGGAAGACGTGCTCGAAATTCGTCGCCTCTTGGAAGAGGGCGGCGCTGGACACATTCAGATCGTATCGAAAATCGAGAACCAAGAGGGCGTTGAAAATCTGGATGCCATTATCGAAGCATCGGACGGCATCATGGTTGCCCGCGGTGACCTCGGCGTTGAGATTCCAGTCGAAGACGTGCCTTTGATCCAGAAAGAAATGATCGACAAATGTAATGCTGCTGGCAAACCGGTAATCGTTGCTACGCACATGCTGGAGTCGATGCAAGTAAACCCGCGCCCTACGCGCGCAGAAGTGACGGACGTAGCGAACGCGGTACTGCAAGGCACGGACGCAGTGATGCTGTCGGGCGAGACGGCTGCCGGCAAATACCCGGTAGAATCGATTCGCACGATGTCCACGATCGCAATCAAAGCGGAATCGCTGATCGAATACGGCAGCAACCTGCACAAGAAAGGCTTCGGCCAATCCTCTTCCATTACGGAAGTCATCAGCCAAGCGGTCGTAAGCTCGTCGCTGGAGCTTGAGGCAAGCGCTATTCTGTCGCCGACGGAGAGCGGCTTTACGGCTCGCATGGTTTCCAAATATCGTCCAAAAGCGCCAATCGTCGCGATTACGTCGGACGAGCGTATCCAACGCCGCCTTGCGCTCGTATGGGGCGTAACGGCGATTAAAGGTACGAAATCGGAGTCGACGGACGCATTGTTCTCTTCGTCGATTGAAGCTGGCCGCGCAGCTGGCCTGATCAACTCGGGAGAAACGGTCGTTATTACGGCTGGCGTGCCGAGCGGCAAATCCGGCGCGACGAACCTGATTAAAATCGAACAAGTATAAATCGCATTTATAACTTAAAACGCTCGCGCTAGAGTCGATTATCGGCTTCTAGCGCGGGCGTTTTTTTTATAGGCCGAAAGTCCTCCTAGCCTGTGGTCGGGGTTTCCATTGTCCTTAAGGCTGTTTCGCAATGCGATTCGCTCCCCTATTATGGGGGTATCAGAATCAATAAGGGGGCATTGTTGTGTACCGTACGTTATTTGGAATCGAGCTGGGACTCTTGTCGCTGCTCGCAATATTGGCGTGGGTAGGGGGGATCAAGACGTTTCGGCTCGTCCGCGCAGGCTCAGCCGGCCAAATGGCGCGCCGCACGCGCAGGCTGATCGCATGGGCAGCATATGCGTCGCTTGCAGCAGGGGCAATTGCCGCAGCTGCATTGATGCTGGCAGCGGATATGGCGCCGCATCTCTGGCTGGATTGGCTAGGGCTTCATTTGCCGCTAGCTATACTGCCGATGGCGGCGCTCTGGCTCGTAACAGCGCCTCGACTGCGGATGCTGCGCGCGAAGGCGAGGGAGCTGGATGGGGCGCTGCCCTATGAATTAAGGGCTGAGGCAGCGAAGCCTGTCGTTGTGCTGCCGTTTCAAGCCGTAGCTTTGGGCGCGTTGACAGAGCTGTATTTGGCGCTAGCGGCGCCCGTTTCGCTTCGGTTTATGGATGTCCTCGCGCCTTTGCTGGTTTATGGGAGCGCGCTTGGATGGCTGTATGTCCGAAATCATCGACGCTGGCGGAAGGCGAGCGAACTGAGTGCATTGATGCGTTATCAGTTATGGGGGGGAAGATTCATGCAGAAAAAAGGCGCCGCGTAAGCAACGGCGCCTTTTTTATATGCGCGGGATTCATGTAGGCAGCGGGCTAATCCCGCTCATGTCCCTTGTGATCGAACGTATGCTGGACGTTGTCGACGATTTCCTCGATAGCTTCGCTAATCATGTCGATCGGACCGGAATCCTCATGATCTTTGGGCGTGTTAATGCCTGCCGCCGTATTGGATGTTTCGTTATACGTTTCATCGTAATCAGGATCTCTGCGCTTCATTCGTAATCGCCGCCTTTTGCATGTTATGGATAGGGGTTCCAACTGCTGCTAATAGGTTGCCCCGGAAGGGCAAAACGCACTCATGAAAATCTCTTTAATAATACTTTAGATTGGAAGCGCTTCAATTGGAAAAATTAAGGCGGTTTTTGCGTTGCCTACCTATGAGGTTCATGATACAATTTGTACAAAAAATTGCCATAAGGAGGCAAATTGCAGGTTGCTGGGAGATGTGGCAAGGCGGCATACACGACGTAGCGTGCGCCGTTTTTTATTGTGCAAAAAGGAGCGCCGACTGCATGGGTGAGATAAAGCCTTATGCCGACCACTGGGAGCATCTGCTCGATGAGCTTGGTCGGTTGGATCTACGCATTCGCATCGAGATGGAACGGATGGCGATTCGGGAAGAGGCTCAGGACGAGCTGACGCGCCAATATGCGGGCATTGCGTTGACTCGCGAGGAGATGGTTCGGCTGCTGGATGAGGTCGGGCCGATTAACGAACAGCTGTCAGCGCATGAGCGAATGAGGCTGCTTGATCTGGAAGAAGAGCTGCAGACGCTGGAGCGCAGCATCTATAGGAGATCGCAAGCAACAGCTGCTGAGGGGCGGATATTGCCATTAGAGCGGATTGTTGAATGTTACGGATTAGATCGTTTTGAGCGGGATGCGGTTATCGTCGCTGCGGCTGTGCAAGTGGATGAGAAATATAGCAAGCTATATGGCTTTTTGCTCGATGATGCAACGAGCCGCCAGCCGACCGTCGCGTTAACGCTTAGACTGCTATGCACGGGAGATGCGGAGTTTGCAAGGCAGTTGCCCTACTGGCTGCCGACAGCCAGGCTTCGAAGGCATCGGCTAATTGCTCTTGCCCCTCGGCAAGCGGATGCGGGGGGCGAGCCCATGCTTGCTTCGTACGTGAAGCTGGACGATGGCGTTATCCAGTTTCTTCTGCAGCCTGATCAGCTAGACGATCGCGTTCGGGATGTAGCTCGCTTGCTGCCGGGCGGTAACGGTGCTGGCGCTGCGGGCATGTCGGCTGATTTTAGGTGGAACCGTGAACTTGTGCTGCTGGAGCAAAAGCTTGCGGCGGCGATAGCTGCTGCGCCTTATGGGGCGGGCAGCGAAACGAGCTCGTCACAACCAGCCTTTCTGCTGCTCGGCCAGCCGGGATGCGGCCGCGTCGCATTAGCGGCGGCTGCATGCGCGAAAGCGAAGGCGCCGCTAATGCTGGTTGACCTCAGCAGGCTGCCGGAAGAAGAGCCGCAGCGCATCGCGCTGCTGGAGCTGGCTTGCCGGGAAGCGCTGCTGCGCTCGGCCGTGCTGGGGCTGCTGCATGCGGAGCTGCTGCAAGAACGTGCTGATGCGGATAGAAAGCTGGAATGGCAGCAGCTGTACATGCATAAGATGGCAGGTGCGAAGCCGACGGTGCTGTTCAGTACGCAGCGTGTCGTGCCGAAGGGCGAAGCTTATCCGGCGCCATTGATCGAGCTGTCGATGCGAATGCCTGATGTGCGAGAGCGCGCCGCGCTCTGGCAGCAGCAGTCGGAACAAACAGGCATCGAGCTTGCGCAGCCTGTCCGATGGATGGCAATCGCCGAACAGTATAAGCTGACGTCGGGCGGGATTGGCAGAGCGTGGCAGCTTGCGCTGGCTTTGGCACAGTGGCGGGAAGCGGTTAATGGTGACCGGCTGCACGCGGTCCGCGTCACGGAGGCCGACATTCGCGAAGCCTGCCAGCGGCAGAGCCACCATGGGCTAGACGGCATCGCCACGCGAATCCTTCCGCAGCATCGGGTAGAGAACCTTGTCCTGCCGATTGAGCAGACACTCAAGATTCAGCAAATCATCGCGCAGCTGCAGCAGCGCCATCGCGTGCTGACGGAGTGGAATTTTCACCGCAAGCTGTCGCGGGGCAAAGGCACGAACGTGCTGTTCGCTGGCCCCCCAGGCACCGGCAAGACGATGGCGGCGGAGGCGATTGCGGGCGAGCTTGGTCTCGACCTGTACCGGATCGATCTGTCGCAGATCATCAGCAAGTACATCGGGGAGACGGAGAAAAACCTCGGAAGGCTGTTTGCAGAAGCCGAGAACAGCAACGCGATATTATTGTTCGACGAAGCAGACGCCTTGTTCGGCAAACGTTCCGAAGTAAAAGATTCGCATGATCGCCATGCCAATACGGAAGTCGCGTATTTGCTCCAGAAGATGGAGGAGTACGATGGGATGTCGATTCTGGCTACGAACCTGCAGCACAACATGGACGAAGCCTTTGCACGTCGGATGGCGTTCCGTATCGAATTTCCGATTCCAGAGGAGCAGCATCGGTTTCGCCTATGGCAAGCGATGTTTCCTTCAGAGGCACCGCGGAGTGACGATATCGATTATACGTTTCTGGCGAGAAGCATCCAGCTTGCAGGCGGCAATATCAAAAACGCGGTGCTGGCAGCCGCCTACTTGGCTTCGGAAGAGGACGCGCCGATCGGCATGCGCCATCTGATTCGCGCAGTCAAGCAGGAGCTGGATAAGCTCGGCAAGCTTTGCTTGCGTTCGGATTTTGGTCCCTACTATGAGTGGATCAGCTAGATGGGCTGCTAGTCAAGCAGCTGCAAAACTATCGATTTGGATTTTAAGGAGGGTGTACTAGTGGCGTCGGATACCGCCATCGCCGATGTCGGCGATTCATTGCTTCGGCTGCTGCGCGAGGGGATGAGCGACTTGGTTCAGCCAAGCTCGATCGTGCTGCTTTCGCCAGCGGATGTGGAGGGCCAGAACGTCAGCCTGACGCTCTTCCTCTATTATATCGCAGAGAATCCTCATCTCAAAAATGATCAGCCCTTCAACGGCCGGGATCGTCCGCCGCTCGCGCTGGATCTATACTATCTGCTCACCGCCTATACGCCGGTGCAAGACATTCAGCAGCGGACGCTGGAGGAGCAGCGCGTCCTCGGGCGAGCCATGCGGCTGCTTTATGATAACAGCCTGCTGTATGGCTCGCGGCTGCAGGGCTCGCTTCGGGGAACGGATGAAACGCTTCGCATCACGATGAATCCGCTCCCGCTAACGGAGCTGACCTCGATCTGGCATGCGATTCCGAAGCAGCATTACCGTCCGTCCATCGGCTATGTAGTATCGCCTGTGAAGCTTGATTCGGCTATCGATGCCCAGTCTGCTGCTGTGAAAGAGCGGACGCTGGCTTTCGACCCGGTCGATAACGGGGTGGCCTTATGAGCAGCGCGGCTTCGACGGGGCACGGAGAGTCATTCGTAAGCCGCGTGTCCGCGGCGATTCGCCCGATCGATGAGCTGGCAGCGGACCGATCGCCCATCGGGCAGGTGCAGATTACGCTGGAGGGCATAACGGCCAAACCGTTGCGGAACCGAAGCGGTTGGCAGGTTTTTATGGATTTGCCCAGCGGGAATTACGTGGGGCGCCTCGTTTCGGAGCATTATTTGGACGCTGAAATTTCCATTACGGTTCAGTCTGGGGCTGACCCGGTCGCGCTGGATGTGCCGCTGCTGCCTAGAAGCAGCTATCCCTTTCCATCGCATGCGACCCTGCTGAGGGGAGTTGTGAAGGACCAGGCGGGCGTGCCAGTGAACGACGCTGTCGTAGAGGGAGTAAGGCTGGAGCCGGCGGACAGCTACGCGGCGATGCTGGCTGCAGCTGGCGCCATGGGCGGCACGCGGCTATTTCTAAGCGGGCTGCAGGGCGAAGCTCCGGCTCCCGATACGGTATGGCTGCTCAAAAATACGAACGTCGAGCGGTTGGAATACGTTCGATTTGCAACGCCGCTGCCTGCCGATTCTGCCGCGGAGGGCTATCCGCTGGCAGCGCCTCTCCAGTATGCGCATCCTGCCGGAACGACGGTATATCCGGTGAAGCAAGCAGGTACGATCGTTTCCCGGGCAGATAGCCGGGGCGATGTCGCGATTCCGATAGTCCGTATGCCGCTCAGCCGAACGCTAGTGTCGCTGTCGGTAAAGCGAGAGGGCTACAGGACATATGTACGAGATATTCAGTGTGACGAGGGCCGAACGGGTTCGTTAGGCATCATTACGCTGTTGTCTATATAGCAATAATAGCCATTCATCATTCATTCATGTTGAGGAGGAAATGACGATGCCTGAATATTTGTCCCCAGGAGTCTATGTGGAAGAAATCGAGATCGGCAGTAAGCCCGTTGAGGGCGTGTCGACGAGTACGGCAGGTTTTCTAGGAGAAACAGAGCGGGGTCCGACGACGCCGCAATTCGTAACGAGCTGGCTTGACTACCAGCGCGTGTTCGGCAGTTATTTTAGCGATACGGGTTATTTGCCTTATTCGGTGCAAGGCTTCTTCGATAACGGCGGCCAGCGCGCGTACATTGCTAGAGTGACGAGAGCGACGGCTGTTCGGTCAGAGCTGCGCCTCAAGAAAGGTGCGGCAGAAGCGCTTTTGGTCGAAGCGATTGGCGAAGGCTCATGGGGCAACCGCATCGCGGTTAAAGTCGTGAAAGGCACGTTTTCCGGCTTCAAGCTGTCCGTCTACTACTGGAAGCAGGAGATTGCCGTGTTCGATCCAGAGACGGATACGAAGAAACTGCCGCGTCCGGCTGTTGCCGAGCAATACGACAATCTATCGCTTGATGCCGCATCGCCGGACTATTACGAGAAGAAAGTGAACGGCATTTCGAACCTCGTTTCGCTTAGCGCCGTTCCTGGCAAAACGATTCAAATTCCCGATGTGAGCGCGATCGCGTATTTGGCAGGCGGCGCGGATTCGGATGAGGCGGACGGCTCTCCTACGGCAGCGAAGGATAACACGATCACGCTGAGCGCAGAAGCTTCGGCGAAGGATGGCGACTACGTTGGCATGGAGCTTCGCATTATCGACGGGCCTGCCAAAGGGCAAGTACGGACGATTACAGGTTATGTCGGGTCGACTAAGGTTGCGACGGTGTCGGGCGGCAACTGGGACGCAGCGGCAACGCCGACGACAGGCTCGGTTTACCGGATCGTCTCGAACAAGCTTGTACTGGCGGATTTTGTCCGCGCGGATTCGAACCAGCCTGGTCAACGCAAAGGCCTGACGGCGCTGGATGCGATCGATGATATTTCCCTGCTGTATTCGCCGAACGCTTCGGTCGTGACGGGCTTGGTCGGCGAGCTGATCTCGCACAGCGAGCGGCTGAGAGACCGCTTCGTTATTCTTGATTCGCCAGTGAACGCGAAGGCGGATTCGCTTGATCCGCGCAGCGCGAACGAGACCAAGTATGCAGCGTTCTACTACCCATGGATTAAGGTCGTGAATCCGGATTCCGGTTTGCTGCGCATCGTGCCTCCGGGCGGCCATGTGCTCGGCTTGTATGCGCGAACGGACGTGGAGCGGGGCGTGCACAAAGCGCCTGCCAACGATACGGTTCGCGGTGCGGTCGATTTGGAATTCCAGATTACGAAGGGCGAGCAGGACGTGCTGAATCCGAAGGGCGTAAACGTCATTCGCGCATTCCCGGGCCGCGGCATTCGCGTATGGGGCGCACGCACGCTTTCGAGCGATCCGCTCTGGAAATACGTGAACGTCCGCCGGTTGTTCCTGTACTTGGAGGAGTCGGTCTTTAACGGCACGCAGTGGGTCGTCTTTGAGCCGAACGATGATAAGCTGTGGGCGCGCGTTCGCCGTACAGTGACGGAATTCCTTACCCGCTTATGGCGTGACGGCGCGCTTCAAGGCCGCAAGCCGGAAGAGGCGTTCTTCGTGAAGGTCGATCGTTCGACGATGACGCAGGACGATATCAACAATGGCCGATTGATCGTGCTGATTGGCGTTGCGCCGGTGAAGCCGGCCGAGTTCGTTATTTTCCGCATCGCGCAAGTATCCGGCGGCGCAGACGCAGCCGAGTAAGATGGTTGAACGTTACTTTTAGTTAATCGAATAGGGGGAGAGCAAGCAATGGCAACGGGGCAAAGAAAGGATCCATACCGCAACTTCCGATTCCGGGTGGAAATTGACGGCTTGCAGCAGGCTGGATTTACGGACGTATCGGGATTCGATTCGTCGGTGGACGTTATTGAATACCGCGAGGGCAATGAGGTGCCGACGACGCGCAAGCTGACGGGCTTGACGAAGTACGGCAACATCAGCCTGAAGTGGGGCATTACGGATTCGGCCGAAATTTATAACTGGTATAACGAAGTGACGAAGGGCAACGTGCAGCGCAAAAACATTTCGATCGTGCTTGTGGACGAAACGGGCAGCGACAAGTCGCGTTGGAACTTCATCAATGCTTGGCCTTCCAAGTATGATGCGCCTGACTTCAGCGCGAAGAGCAGCGATGTCGGCATCGAATCGCTCGAGATCGTGCATGAAGGCATGACGCGCGAGAGCTAATCGGGCAGCTAAGGTCATGAACAGCAATGAGAGGATGGATCATCGATGGCATTTGTAACCGAATTTGAATTTGTGCTGCCTAAAGGGTATGTCGATAAGCAAGGGACGCTTCATCGCGAAGGGACGATGCGCTTATCGACGGCGGCGGATGAGATTTTGCCGCTGAAGGACCCGCGCGTTCAGCAAAACCCGGCCTATTTAACGATCATTTTGTTATCCCGCGTCATTACGAAGCTTGGCGATGTGCAGATGATTAACCCGGCGGTTATCGAGGGCTTGTTCTCTTCGGATCTCGCTTATCTGCAGCAATTATACAAGCGCATTAACGATGACGGCAGCGCGACCATTGAGGCGGAGTGCCCGAAATGCGAGCACCAGTTTCATTTGGAGGTAGCCGCGGCGGGGGAGTTCTAAGCAGCTACCCGGTGGATCGGCTCTATGAAGAGGTAGCCTTCATCGCATATTACTTGCATTGGACGCATGACGACATAATGGCGATGGATCATCGCGAGCGTCAGCGATGGTGCGAGGAGGTATCGCGCATTCACCGGAAGGTGAGCAAGGAGCCCAAAAATATTTTTGACATCAGATGATGATGCGTGGAGGAGGGGCGGTTCATGCCGACAGGATCGAGGCGAGACCCGTTGTCGGGGTTCCGGTTTTTAGTGGAGCTCGACGGTCTTATTGTCGGGGGCTTCAGCGAGGTGCAGGGACTTGAAGCAGAGATCGAGACGGAGGAGTACCGGGAGGGCGGGGTCAATGGATTCATTCATCGGCTTCCCAAAATGACGCGCCAGTCGAATTTGACGCTGAAGCGCGGATTGACCGGCTCGGATGTCCTGTGGTTCTGGTTCAAGGATGCATCCGACGGCTGGGTGTCTCGCCGCGACGGCTCCATCATCCTGCTCGATGCGTATGGCGAGGAGGCGTGGCGGTGGAATTTTGCCGGCGCCTACCCTGTCAAATGGACCGGCCCCGAGCTGCGCGCAGACAGCAGCAGCATTGCTGTCGAATCGATTGAGCTTGCCCATCAAGGCTTATCGGTGTTCGGGATATGATCGGCCGTTTGCGGCTTATTAGCGATCCGGGCTTTGCCGCTTCGTTGGTTCAGAAGCATGCGGATGGCAAAGCCATCCGTACGCCGGCGATGCTAGCGCTCGTTTATTTGATGAATGAGACTGGCGATGGCGATAGTGAGCAGTCGCCAAGCACCGAGAAGACGATTGAGCGGTTGGTGGAGCGCCGAATTGAGCGCACGGTTATCGTACGCGATCGGCTTTCCGCGCCGCTGACGGCTTCGCCGAGATTGGCGCAAGAAGGCGGAAAACAAGCGGATGCTGGGCGGCGATCGCCTTCCGATCAGCACGATCGGGGGCGTAAGCTGCATGCAGCAGCCGGGAATGTAGGAGCACCGCTGACGGTGCCGCCGCTGTTGTCCAGAGCAATAGAAGCTGTTCGTTTTACAAGCATGCGAGAGGACAGCTCGCTTGCAGCACAACTTGTTGCCGCTGCTGCAAGCGGTTTGTCCATGAGGCAGGGATTATTGGCGAAACAGATCCGCCCGCTGGCGGCGGATGCAGGCTCGCCGCAGAGGCATGGCGCAGCATGGCAGACGGGGCTGGAAATGGCTGCGATGCCTGCTCCTTCTCCTGCTGCGGATAGAACGGCGAGTGCTGAGAATCCATCGGTAAGGAAGCAAGCTAATGCCGATGGGGCAGCTAGAGCTTCCGCGCATACTGAGCAATCAGGGCGTCCGGTTTTAGCGCAGCCACCATATGTGCAAAGAGGCTCGCTTGCACGAGGATTGTCTTTGCGGTTGCAGCCCGGAACGCAAACGGCGGCTGGCATGAAGCTGCTGCAATCGATGGTTCAGCGGTATTTGGGCAGGCAAGGGCAGGAGCGGGGCGCAGCTTTTGCGAGGATGGCGACACCTGCTGAGCCGTCGCTTACTGTCCAGCTCAGTAAGCAGCGTTTGGAGCTGCTAGGTGAAATGCCTGTCGGTAGGATGGAGAAGCAGCAAAGTGGCAGGCAGCATTCCGATAGTCAGAGACGTCAGCAGACGCTGATTCCAATAGCGGAGCCTTCGGTCCATCCGTTTTCCTCCCATGGATTGGCGCATGCGGAGCATCCTGTGCACGGCGAGCAAATTCAGCAATTGCAGCAGCGCAAAACAGCGTTGCCGTCGGCAGCGGAACAGCTAGCTCGATTAAATGCGATGCTGTCGTTGCAGACACAACGGCAGCAGGCTGCACTCGAAACGAATGCATCAATGCCCTCAAAAGCTGGCGGCTTGTTAGCAACGCGAGGGGAGCGGGAGTGGCGTGTACCGTCGCAGTTGGTTTCGCCAATGGCTGCTTTGCCGCGAGCTAGGATAGCAGCAGAGCAGCAGCGCAATTCGCCAAATGCGACGCGTATACGGATGCGAGTGCCACTAGCCAGCCAAGCAATATCCAGCATATTAGAATCCGGGATTTTGGCGTCAAGCGAACTTCGCGTTACTGCGCTGCATGCAATTGCGGCAACAACGCAGCAGCCGAAGAACCCTGATGTGACACATGAACGTGCAGGCCAACCAACGATTCAGCTGCACATGCCGCAGGAACGGCGGGCATCAAACGTATTACGGTCTGACGCTCCAAAGGCGAGCCCGCTGCGAAGCAGCGGATCAAGCGAAGCCCACTGGCAAGGGCAAGCAACAGCTGCTGCGTTAGCGCAGCAGCCGTCCGGGGTCGCAACGCATGCACGCGCGGTGCATCGAGCAGCGTCAGCGCAGCAGCCGCTCGCGGTAGTGGCAACGCGAGCGCTTGCGCTGCATCGAGCGGCGTCAGCGCAGCAGCCGCCCGGGGTCGCAACGCATGCACGCGCGGTGCATCGAGCAGCGTCAGCGCAGCAGCCGCTCGCGGTAGTGGCAACGCGAGCGCTTGCGCTGCATCGAACGGCGTCAGCGCAGCAGCCGCCCGAGGTTGCAACGCATGCGCTCGTCTCGCAAACGCTGCCTGTGGCGAGGCACCTGCAGCCTCACAATTTGCAATGGCTCGAACCTGCGCAGGCTATAGAGCCTTCGACCGATGCACAGCGGCTGCGCACCCAATCGGATCGGGCGGAAAGAGGGCCTGCGCCAGCGCCGAAGCAATCGGCCGTTGCGCGGACATCACATGCGCCTTTTGCGCAAATCAGCTTAGGACGCGTAGTGAATTCACGCTCGATGGCACCTGCATCAGCGACTCTAGCCAATGCCATGGGACCTTCAATCGCACAAATTGCCCCGCGGTCCGCAGTAACGCAAACAGCAGCATTAAGCCCTGCAGCATCGCCTATTTTTGCAGCGAATGCAGCTTTAGTACCGCTGCAGACAGCAGCATCGCAAGCCACAATGGCATCGCAAGTTGCGGCAGCCTCATCTGTCCAAGCAGCGTTACAGCAAACGCAGGCGAGCGCGCGCTTACAGCACGCGGCAGTGCAGACGGATCAATCCGCCGCCTCAACATCATCGCTAACGCCGCCGGTTTCGGCGAGGCCGAACTCGGCAGTGGAGCTCCATCATCCATCGCCTCAGTCTGGCAGCCACGGCAATCGCGATGGCGGACAGAGCAGTGCGAACGGCGCATCATCCACGCAGCGAGCAGCTGCACCTGCGCCCGAATTCGCTTCGACGCCAGCTTCCACGTTTCAACCGGGCTCGCAGCAGCCGAATGCCGGACTTTCCGCTGCGGATATGAAACGGCTGACGGATCAGGTTTACCGGCTGTTGGAGCGAAAGCTTGCGATTACGAAGGAGCGCCGCGGCCTGTAGGCCAATCATTATCATTGAGTTAATGTCAGTTGTTCAATAGAAGGGAGAGCAGGTCATGGCATTGGAGAAGGCGCTGATTCAGCCGCTCGATTACGAGGGCAATCCGAAGGGCGAAGCGGTCAAGGTGCTGTTCAACCCGACGGAGTATGCCATCGATAAAAGCAATCAGCTGCAAAGCACGGTTATTCCCGGCCTGCCCACGCCAGTGACGCAATTTATCGGCGGCGGCGGACAGACGCTGTCGATGGAGCTCTTCTTCGATACGTATGAGCAGGGCGTTGATGTGCGGCAGCATACGGGCAAGGTAACCGGGCTGATGGACATGAATCCGGATTTGCACGCACCGCCGGTTTGCATGGTGATCTGGGGCAAAATGCAGTTCAAAGCCGTCGTAGAGCGGGTCGGACAGCGTTTTACGATGTTTCTGGATTCAGGAATCCCGGTGCGTGCGACGCTCAGCGTCACGTTCCGAGAGTATCGGACGATAACGGAGCAGCAGCAGCGGACGACGAATCAGGCGGATCAAACGAAGCAGGTAACCGTCAAGCGAGGCGAAACGTTATGGTCGATTTCAGGCCGCATCTATGGCGACCCAGGAAAATGGCGGACGATTGCACGCGCGAACGGCATCGCTGATCCGCGTAAGGTGCCTGCGGGCCGAACGCTCATCATACCGCCGCAGGAGGCATGAGATGGAATTTCAACAGCTAGAGCAGCAGTATCGCAATTTTTACGCGCCGCGCTTTGAAATCCGTATCGAGGGCGAGGATCTGCTTCGTCAAGGAATGGTGATTGCCGGCATTAGCGTCGAGCATTCGCTGGAGGAGGCTGGCTACTTCTCGTTCACCATCGACGATGCGTTTGATCACGTGCGGCAGGATTTGCGAAGCGTGGAGTCGCTGTTTTCATTCGGCAGAAAAATCGAGATCAAATTCGGTTACGCAGATGCAATGAAGGTGATGCTGATCGGCCATGTGACGGCGATCTCGGTTGATTTTGGCGAGTCGGGCACGCCCCAAATGACGGTCAGCGGATACGACACGACCTATGCGATGATGAAAGGCAACGAAGCGCGATCATGGGACAATATCAAGCACAGCGACATCGCGTCCGCGATCGCTAGCGATTACGGGCTTCAAGCGGATTGCGAAGCAACGCCGGTCACGCATCCGAAGTTGACCAAGCAGGAGGGGCAGAGCGATTACCAGTTTCTCAAGTCGCTCGCCGAGCAAAATTATTACGACCTTTACATTGCAGGCGATAAGCTTATGTTCAAAACGCCAGCGATCAAGGCGGAGCCGATTCTTACGCTGGAATGGCGCAAATCGCTTCTCAGCTTTCGTCCCGATGTTAATCTGACCGGCCAAGTGTCAGAGGTCGAGGTGCGCGGCTGGGACCCGAAGGAGAAGAAGGAGATCATCGGGACGGCGCGCTCGGGGGATGAGCAGCTCGCAGATGACGGCAAAGGACGCAAGAGCGGAAGCGCCTATATGAAGCAGCTGCATCGAGGCAAAGTCGTTGAAACGGTGCGGCGCCCCGTTTTTTCACAGGCAGAGGCGGATCGTATTGCCCGGTCCATGTTGAACAAGCGCGCCGAGCAATTCGTTACCGGCCGTGCGGAGGCGATAGGCATTCCCGATTTGCTGCCGGGCTCGCGAATTGCATTGCAGGGGCTCGGACGAATGTTCAGCACGGTTTACTATATTGAAGAAACGGGCCATAGCATGGATGCCTCGGGCTACCGGACGACGATTAAAGTGAAGGGGAACATGATATGACCATGGATCTGGGGGGACTGCTCGGCGGCAGCGGTCAGGATCGAACGCGCATTTACGGCGTCATGATTGCGATCGTGACGAACAATCAGGATCCCGAGGGAATAGGCCGTGTGAAGCTGATGTATCCGTGGCGCGGCGGTACCGGCGGAGGCGCTTCAGACGAAAGTAATTGGGCGCGCATCGCGGTGCCGAGCGCCGGCAAGGCGCGAGGCTTTTATTTTCTGCCCGAAGTGGATGACGAGGTGCTCGTTGCTTTCGAAAATGGCGACATCAACTACCCTTACGTCCTCGGTTCGCTCTGGAATGGCAAAGACACGCCGCCTGGCAGCAATGATGACGGCAATAACAATAAACGAATCATCAAGTCGCGAAGCGGGCACGAGATCGTGCTTGATGATACAGACGGCAAAGAGAACATTACCATTACGAGCAAAGACGGCCAGACGATTAAGCTAGCCGACGGCTCGGATGGTCCGGCCATTGCGCTGAAGGATGCCAACGGCAATGAAGTTGTAATCGATGGCGCCAGCAACGCGATAACGCTCAAGAGCAGCCAGAAGATCACGATAAAGTCGAATGAGGTGCAACTGGAGGCGAATGCGTCGATGACGCTGAAGTCCAGCGGCACGCTCAAGATCCAAGGCTCGATCGTGCAAATCAACTAATGCAGTCTTATTCGCAAAATGAGGGGGGCTGGCGCGATGCCGCCTGCAGCAAGAATGGGAGATCCGACAAGCCACGGCACGCCGCTTAGCCCGGGACCGGGCAGCGCCAACGTGCTGATCGGGGGAAAGCCGGCTTGGCGAGCGGCTTCCGATTTTCATGCATGCCCATTGGCAACGCCGAATCCGCATGCAGGAGGCGTAGTCGCGGCTGGATCGGCCACAGTGTTTATTAACGGGCTTCCCGCTGTACGGATGGGTGACACGATCACCGAAGCGGGAGGGCCTAATGCAATCATGATGGGCGAGCCGACCGTGCTGATCGGATAAAGGGCTCACCGATTTACATATAACGGTTGAAGGTGGCGAAGATCGATGAATCAATCGTTTCTGGGTACAGGGTGGAAATTTCCTGTCGCCCTGGAGCCAGGCTCGGGCGCGTTCGCAATGTCGGCGGATGAGTCGGATATCCAGGAGGCGATTCGGATCATTTTGTTCACGGCGAAAGGGGAGCGCGTCATGCGCCCTGACTTTGGCTGCGGCATTCACGATTTTGTGTTTGAGACGATGAGCGTCTCGACGGCTGGGCAGATGGAAGCGAGCGTTCGCGATGCTTTGAACCGATGGGAGCCGCGTATTGAGACGCTGTCCGTCGAGGTGCAGCCTGAGCGCGGCGCGGTCGGCAAGCTGGGGATCGCCATCCGATATCGGGTTCGTTCCACGAATAATGAATTTAATTTGGTCTATCCGTTTTATTTGCGCGAGGGATAGCGTCAGGAGGGTGTTGCGATGCGTGCTCCGCTCATTGACGGCCGGGATGTCGGCCAGATCATCGAGCAGCTGCTGGAGCTGGCTCCATATTACGTGCCGGAATGGAATATGCGCAATGAGCGCGATCCAGCGGCCGCGGTATTGCGTATTTTTGCGGGCCAGTACGTGGATACGCTGGAGCGCCTTAATCGGGTTCCGGATAAAAATTTCATCGTATTCCTCAGCAAGCTCGGCATCTCGCTGCTTCCCGCGACGCAAGCGCGCGCCCCGGTTACGTTCCGGCTGAGCGCAGGCTTGAAGGATGCGGTGCTGATTCCGGCGCGGACGCAGGTAGCGGCTTCGCCGACGGATGGCGGCAAGCCGATCGTGTATGAGACGGGACAGCCGATGCTGGCGACGCCCGCTCGAATCGTGGAGCTGCTGAGCGTCACCGCCAGCGGCGGAATTTATCAAGCCCCGCCAGGCATGGCGGAGCAGCCGGTCGCCCCTTTGTGGGCGGTGCTTGCAGCGCCAGCGCGCCAAGGGGATGTTACGCTGCTTGTCGACAACGCCAAAGGACTGGCGTCAGGCGACTTGCTGTCGTTTGGCGACGCGGGCGGATATGCAGAGGTGCAAGCAGCCAAAGGAGAGACGATCACCTTGGCGTCACCACTGCTTGCGACCTATGCTGCTGGCACTGAGGTCAGCAGAGTAACGTCATTCCAGCTGTTCGAAGGCGTGAACAAACAGGATAATGTTTTGTATTTGGCGCATGAGAACGTGCTTGGCTGCGGTGGAAAAACGGCCATTCGGCTGGTGAATGAAGCAGGCGCTGCCTTGGAGGCAGACGATGCGCTCATTCGCTGGCAGTATTGGAATAACGGTTGGGAGGATCTGTTGTCCGATGGCGATCACTTGAGAGTGAAGCCCGGTACGGCGCAGATTGGGATGATAGCTGTGAATGGGCAGATGAATCGCTGGCTGCGCGGGCAGATCATCGAAACGGGCAGCGGAGGCATGGCAAGCATGCGGCAGTGGCAGATCAAAACCGCAGGTGATGCGGTGCCGCCGGATTTGGTTTTCAGCAACAACAACCCCGTCGAGCCGGTTGATGGGGGCAGCGGCGGTTTTTATCTGTTCGGCCCTAGCCCGCGCACGGGCGATACCTTGTATCTGGCGGGCGCGGAGGCGCTGTCCAAGCGAGGCGGAGAGGTAACGTTATGCTTCGCGATCGGGGAAGAATCGCAGGAGTCGGCCGTGAAGTCGATTTTGACAGATGAGGTGTCCTGGGAGTATTGGAACGGCGGCGGCTGGTTGCGCTGGGATCGCCAATCGATCGAATATGAAGCAGCGGCGGGCCAATGCCGGATTCAGTTCCGCAATGGCAATGACATTGCGCTTGCCTCGGTTCAAGGCCAGGAGAACTATTGGATACGCTGTCGGCTTCTGGCATTCAATGCTGACGGGCAGCTGGAGGTGGCTGGCAAGCGGCTTGCGATTAGCGATGTTTCCGTTTCCTATTCGGTTAGCGCAGCGCCTGAGCAGGTGCTGGCTTATCGCAATCTGCAATATGTAGATTGGCGTGAAGGCGCAAGCAGGGAGTCGAGCCTTGAACGAGATGATGCGCAGGCGATCTATATCGGCTTTGATCGAGCGCCGCTTCGCGGGCCGATTAGCCTATATGCTGATTTGGCGGATCAAGTCTATAACCCCGATCGGCATCCGCTTATCGAGTGGCAGTACTATGCAGAGAAGCGGGGCGGCTCGAGGTGGATGAAGCTGGATGTGGACGACGGTACGGATCATTTGACCAAAAGCGGTTGCCTGACGTTCATCGGATTGCCGGATTGGACAGAGGCAGCGTTGTTCGGCAAACAGCGCTACTGGCTGAGGGGAGTCGATACATTAGGCGTGTTTCGAACGGCGGATTCGGATTCGGGGGAGAGCGGCAGTGCGCCTGCTCCGATCATTCAGGGCTTGCATCGGAACACAACTTTGGTCGATCAGGCCGAGAGCTATCGGGATGAGGTTATCGGCTCATCGCGCGGGACGCCTGATGCCGTGTTCACGGTATCCAAGGTGCCAGTCGTAGCCGAGGAGCTGTTCATTGACGAGCTGTCTTCGATCTCTGATCGCGAGCGTCAGCTACTGCAGGACAATGGCACGGTTTTCGTTGAGGAGAAGGATGAGAAGGGAATCGTGACGCGCTTTTGGGTACGGTGGAAATCGACGGATACGCTGGCTGCCGCAGCTCCAGACGAGCGGAGCTACGCGATTGACCGAACCTCGGGACGCTTGCAGTTCGGCGATGGCGTGCATGGCATGATTCCTCCGATCGGAACGAACAACATCAAGCTGCACTATCGCTGCGGGGGCGGAACAAGAGGCAATGTGCCGGCGGGCGCTATTACGATGCTGAAGTCTTCGATTGCTTATGTAGATGGCGTCGTTAACCCATGCGCCGCAGCTGGGGGCTATGATACCGAGGATGCGGAAGCGGCAAAAGCGCGGGGACCGGTCATGATTCATCATCGCAACCGCGCTGTGACGGCAGCTGATTATGAGAGTCTGGCGTTCGAAGCGGCACGCGGAATCGCAAGGGTCAAATGTTTGCCTAATGTGAATGAGCAGGGGCTTCCGCAGGCAGGCCGAATGACGCTGATCATCGTGCCGCAGTCGGTTGACCAGCTCCCGCAGCCGAGCGCGACGCTGAGGCAGCTCGTAACCGGCTATATTCAAGAGCGGGCAGCAAACGTCGTTGCAGGGCGCGGGCATATTCATGTGCGCGGCCCGGCCTATGCGGAAGTGGCTGTTCGAGCGGTGCTGGTTGCTGTTGGCATGGAGGATGTGCCCGAGGTGGAACGGATTGCGATCGGGCGATTACAATCCTTCCTGCATCCGCTCGCGGGAGGGCCAGCCAGCCAAGGCTGGGAATTCGGAAGAGTGCCGGCGCTGTCCGACCTGTATGCGCTATTAAGCGGTGTGGCGGGTTTAGCTTATGTGGATCGGCTGGAGATGCTCATACGCGACAGCGAGGGCAATGAATGGGTAATCAATGCATCGCAGCCCGCATCGATGACGGCTTTCCCGCCGCATATGCTCATCTATAGCGGAGAGCATCAGGTTGTCGTTAGGAGTATGGGCCGATGAGCTGAGTTTTCATGCGTGCGGGGTTAGTCCCGGGCATAGGAAGCGTCTCGCGCGCGGCAAGTATTCCTATGCGCATGCGTTTAGTCTCGCATTGCGGCAGTATTCCTGTGTTGTGTGCATGGGGTTCGTCTCAAGTATGAAAGTGGCATGTGGAAAATGGTCCCCCGTTGCACTTTATGCAATAAGACCTTGGGAAGCCGTGGCTGCTAATGAGCTCATTGCATTTTGTACAACGGGATACGGTTGAAAAGGATGATTTTACTCCTATAAGCGCCGTTCGGTAGGCGCGCATTGTACAGATTGCAATGGGATGCGTTTCCGCGAGCAGATAACTGGGCTTTCATTGTACAAACTGCAATGGGGAGAAAGCGATCACTAATCAATTAATGAAATATATTCATTCGTAAGCAACTAGACAATTGCTGAGGAGGTGACACGATGCTGCCCATCCCTAATTTGGATGATAAGACATTCGCGCAGCTGGTTGAGGATGCGAAAAAGCAAATTCCGCGGTATGCGCCAGAATGGACCGATTACAACGCGCATGATCCGGGCATTACGATGCTGGAGCTGTTTGCTTGGCTAGCCGAGAGCCAGCGCTTTTATTTGGATCAGGTGCGGGATGATCATGTTCGCAAATATTTGAAGCTGCTGGGCACAGCGCCGCTTTCGCCAAAGCCAGCGCGAGCCGACGTATCCTTCTCGTTCAGGGATGAGTCGTCAACGCCTCCTCTGGCTGAGCTGGGCATTGCGATGAAGGATGCGATTCGAGTGCCTGCAGGAACGCGGCTGCTGGCTGGCGAGCTGGCATTCGAGACCGAGCAGGAGCTAACGGTTACACCAGCATCGCTTGCCGCGATCGTAACATTAGCCGGCTCGGCAATGCTGGACCAGACGGAAGCGGCGGGTCACGAGGGGTTAACGTTTATGGCGTTTGGTGACAGGGCGGAGGCAGGCAGCAGCCTTTATCTCGGCTTTGACCAGACGCTGGCGCCGCAAACCTCGCTTTCCCTTCTGTTCCGCCTGTATGACCAATACCCTGTTCCAATAGCAAGGGCAGAAGACGAGCGCGAGGGAGAAGTGACGCCGCCTGCCAAGCTGGTTTGGGAGTATATGAACGAGAATGCGGAGTGGTCGCCGCTTCAAGTCGAGCGCGATGACACGGGAATGCTGACGCGCTCCGGTCGCCTCCAGTTTCGTACGCCGGAGAGCTGCGGCCTGCATCGCTTGTTCCCAATTATGGCGGCAGCCTGCTGCTGGTTCCGCTGCACAGTCGTGGAAGCAGGCTACGAGCTGGCACCGCGGGTCGATAGCGTCACGCTAAACTCGGTCTCTGCTGTGCAGCTCGCCTCCTCATTGGAGTGGCTGGGCCGCTCCAATGGGCTAGGCAATCAGTCGTATGCGCTTCGCGGCGGCGATGAAATCGTGCCGGAAAGCATGGCGGTTGAAGTGTTTGAGCCGTTGGCCGGCGATTGGCAGGCATGGACGCGCGTGGCGGATTGGGACGCTTCGGTGCCGGATGATCGGCATTATGTGTTTGATCGCGACAGCCGTTCGATTCAATTCGGCGATGGCCTGCGCGGCATGGTGCCGCCTGCCGCTGCCTCGGATCAGACGCAAAGCATTCGGGTGTCCTGCCAGCGTACAGCGGGGCTTGCAAGCAACGTTGGGGCAGGGGCGATTCGGCGTTTTGCGGAGGAGGATAACGAGCTTGCTTCGCTGCTGCGGATTGACCAGCGTTCTCCTGCAATCGGGGGCGCGAATGCTGAGAGCTTGGATGACGCGGTCACCCGTGCGGGCAAGGAACTGAAGCAGCTGACAAGAGCGGTCACGGATGATGACTATGAGCGGCTTGCCTGCCAGACCCCAGGGCTTCGAGTTGCTCGTGCAAAAGCGTTGCTGCTGGACGATAATGCCGTATCCGTCGTCGTTGTGCCCTATAGCGACAAACCAAACCCGCAGCCGAGCAGCGGGTATCAGCAGACGGTGGCAAGGCATCTCGACCAGCATCGCCTGCTGACGACGCGCGTTACGGTCGTGGCTCCGCAGTATGTGAAGGTGCAGGTGAATACGCTCATTACGATGCGAAGCGGCTATGACAGCGTGAATGTACAGCAGGAAGTAATAGCAGCGCTGACGCGTTTTCTTCACCCGCTGGAGGGTGGAGCGACGGGGAAAGGCTGGGCGTTTGGCCGAACGGTTTATCGCTCGGAGCTGTATGCACTGATTGATCAGGTGCCCGGGGTGGACAGCGTAGAGCGCTTGCAGCTGTTCACGGCTGGCGGAGACGGCGGTTTGCTCGATGAGCAGGGCAATGTCGTCATTGCCGCGAACGCGCTTGTATTTTCAGATTATCATCAAGTGGAAATTGAGCTTCCGTGGTCATGGCGCCCGGCGGCGGAAGGAGCCGCATATGCCCGTATTGGACCATAACGAAATCCATTATCATGCCATCCGCTCCCCCTTAAGCTGGCGCCAAGGCATGCTGCATCAGCTGGAGCTTGACGACGCCGGCATTCGGATTCAATCCGCTAACGACTACAGCACGGAGCTGGCTATTGATCTGGATGCGCTGCTGCCAAGCGGGGCACATATCATCGATATCGCGGAAGGGCCGAGCGGCATGCTGCTGCTATTAGATGAAGCGACGCGCAACGTTTATGCTTTTAATCCGTTGACGATGCAGCTGGATCGCCCGGAAGGGACACTTCGTCTGCTGGACGCGGGCTATAAGCTGGCTCGCGGCGAGAGCGGCGTGATCTATGCGCTGGAGCGGGGAGAAGGCGAGCAGCTTCGACTAGCCGCTTACTCTGAAGTTACAGGACAGCTCATCTGGACCACGGATCATCAGAAGGGAGAAGCGGCTGGCTGGTCGCCCTATGATATTGCGATCGATCATAAGGGCTGGAGCTTCGTGACGCAAACCGAAGGAGCTTTTGCCGCATGCTTCGATCCCGGAGGTCGGTTCGGAGGTTGGATCGGGAAGGAAGAGGAACAGCCTTCTTCGGAGGAGCTCGGCGCGACTCTGCTTGACCAGCCTACTGGCAGGCGGCTGACGGCGGCAATTGCCGATAATGGCTCGCTCGCGCTGCTCGACATCGATGCTAAGGTGCTAAGGCTATATTCGCCGCAGGCGGTGCTGCTTCGCGAAGTCCAGTTGGATGCGGCGATGCATCCAGCCTCGATTGCAATGGATAACCGCGGCGTGATCTACATCGGGGAAAGCGATGCGCAGGAAGGCATCCAGCAGCCGATGATCCATCTGTTTAACGCGCAGGGCGATGCGATTGGTCCAATGACAGCCTACCGCGGCGCTGCCCATCGGATCGTGTTCAGCCGAGAGCGGATGATTTTGTTTCATCGGGACAATCGGACCATGACGCTTCTGCGGCGCAAAGAAGCGCTGTTCCGCGAGAGCGGTTCGCCGATTTCCAAAGGCGAGTATATCTCGCACAGCCTCGATAGCACGGAGGAAGGTATCCGGTGGCATAAGCTCGCGATTGACCGGACCATACCAGACAATACGCTCATCCGTGTTACGTATCTGGTGTCCGATTCGCCGATGTTTCACATCGATGGCATGGATCGGAGCCTGGATGATTATCTTGCCGACTCCGCGCTGAGAACCGGTGAGAAGGCGGCGGCGCTGTCGCAGCTGCCTTGGTCGGAGCCTAGCGTGAACCCGCGGGAAGTGCTCGTCCGCGCCGAGCCGGGACGCTATATGTGGGTGCGTATTCAGCTGTATGGCAGCGATAAGCTGACACCCAGCGTGGTAGGCATCCGCGCTGATTTTCCGCGATTATCGTATTTGCGATATTTGCCTGCGGTTTATCAGGAGGATGCCGCCAGCCGCGACTTGCTAGAGCGGTTCCTCGCCTTGATCGAATCGTTCATGACCGAGCTGGACGGCACCATCGCTTCCTCTCCTCGCTGGCTGGATGTTGACGCGATGCAAGGCGACTACTTGCGGTGGCTCGCGACATGGATTGGCGCGGTGGCGGACCCGGGTTGGCCGGAGGCGAAGCTTCGCAAGCTGATCAAGCAGATGCCTGAGCTGCATCGGAAGCGGGGCACGAAGGCAGGACTGGAGCAATTGGTCGAAATCTATACGGGCGAGCGCCCGATCATCGTCGAGAACCATCAATTGAGCGCGATTCCGGATCCCGAGGCCAAGAAGGTGTACGCGGAGCTGTTCGGCGATGATCCGTATCGGTTTTGCGTGCTGCTAAAGCCGGAACAGCTGACGGGGCTAACCGAGCTAACGGCAGTGAAGCGAATGATTGAGCTCGATAAACCGGCGCATACCGTTGCGGATGTGACATGGCTGCAGCCGTGGATTTATTTGGGCGGACACACCTATTTGGGCATGAACACCCTGCTGACGAAGCCGTCCTCCCGATTGGATGACGACTCAATTCTGCAGCGGGATACGTTGTTGACTGACAATACGCCATTCGGGCAAGTGGATGTTCGATCCGGAATAGGCGCGGATACAAGGCTAGCTTAATCGAGAGTGATGATAGGAGGCATGAAGTCGTGACGAATAGTCAGCTGCAGCTGCAGCAATTTGAGCGCAATCATTATTTTTATGGCAAGCTTCTAACGGTAAGGGATTTCCAACTGGAACAGAGCTACATGAACGAAAAACGCAATCTGCTTAATCGGTTCGTGCATGGCACGGGCGTAATCGGCGGCTTGCATCTGGCTCCCATCGATGGCACGGGCATTCGGCTGACGCCGGGCACAGCGCTTGATGCTAACGGGCGCGAGATCGTCGTTGCCGCGAACGTGGACATCGCTGATATTAGCAAGCTTGCGGGATACCCGCCTGTCTATGGCGGCGGCGTGCTGTATGCGACGCTATCGTATGACGAGACAGCGCGCGAGCCGGTTCCGGCGGTAGCGAACGCGATTCCGGGGCAGGACGGCATCGAGACGAACAAAATCCGCGAGACGTTCCGCTTCGCGCTAACGACGGAGCCGCCGGCAGCATCGGCCAATTTGGACGCTGTGTATCGCAAGACGGTCACGATTTTTGAAAATGACCAAATCATCGTGAACCGTTCCGTGCCGCGCGTCGTCAATCCCGGCGATATTATCGAGGTTGTGCTGAGCGTGACGACCAAGCTGGCGCCAACCGGTACGTTGCAGGTCGATATCGTCGAAAGCCTGCCGAGCCTGTTCACGCAGCTGAGCAGCTGGAAGGATAACAAAATTCCGTTCGTCTTAACGGGGTTGCCGATGAATACGACGCGTTCGCAGCGCTATTATGCGCGCGCAGGGGAGCTGCCTGCCGGAGGAACGATCGGGGGCAATGTTTTCATTAACAGCGTGCTGTTCAATTCGCAGCATGAGTCGGAATTGGCAGTCGTTGCGGACCGCTCGGTCATTCGACTGCTGGCGGAGCAGTATTTTGACAAGCAGCTGAGCAACGGCGGAGCAAGCGAAGGAACGGTTGTGCTTGCGGCGCTGACGATTAGCAACAAAGGATTGATTACGGCGATCGATGAATCGGTCCGTCCGTTCGTGTACAACAATGAGCTGCTGTTCCAACTGCTGCTCAGCGAGAAGCAGCGTCCCCCGGTATTGCCGACGCATGCGGCGACGCATCGCAGCGGCGGGCCAGATGAGCTGAATGTAAACAATCTGTCCGGTACGCTTGCTGATCCGCAGAAGGTTGCCGTGCAGGACGAGGGCACTGCGCTAACGGTTCGCACCAAAATCAATTTTGTCGGGGCGGGGGTTACGGCTTCCGATGATTCGGTCAACAACCGTACGAACGTGACAATCGCAGGCATGACCAGCCATGCGGCATCGCATCAGGACGGCGGAGCGGATAAGATTAACGTGAACAATCTGTCCGGCACGCTTGCCGATCCGCAGAAGGTTACGGTACAGGAAGAGGGCGTTGCGCTGACGCCTCGTACCAAAATCAATTTCGTCGGCCCGGGCGTAACGGCCACGGATGATCCAACGAATAGCCGAATCAACGTCTCGATCAGCGGCGCGTCATTAAGCCATGCAGCGACGCATCAGGATGGCGGGACTGACGAAATAAACGTGAACAATCTGTCCGGCACGCTTGCCGATCCGCAGAAGGTGCTCGTGCAGGATGAGGGCACTGCGCTCACGGCGCGGCCGAAAATCAATTTTACGGGCGCTGGCGTTATCGCGACGGACGATCCGACGAACAATCGAATTAACGTCACCATTGCTGGCGGCGGATCGAGCGGCGGCTCGGGTGCGATTATTTCCTCCGGCTCGGTAACGTTCCAAGACGTCGCGCCGGGTCAGATTCTTACCTCTCCTGCCATTTCGCATCAGTTGCTGTCCAATAACGTGGGCATCGTGCTGGGCGTGGCCCAATCGTTCTTGTCCGGGGGAATCATTGAGTCAGCGGAGCTCGTTCAATCTTCCGATTCGATCGATAAGCTTGCGACTGTCGAAAAGCTGGATGCGGCCGAAAGCTTCTCGGCGTCGCTTAGCACGGGGGGCGGCGGAACGACACCGCCGATTATCGTCCAGCCCGATCCTGGCCCGGTCCCGCCAAGCTTCCCAAACTTGTACCCGCTCATGCAGATGGGTAATGTTGCCGAGCTTGAGCCGGAATCGCCGCTTGTCGTCGCCTCTTATCGAACGAACTCGTCGTCCAGCTTTTCCATCACGCTGCAGGATCGCCGAGTCTTTACCGGGCTTAACGAGTCAGTCAATTGGATTGTGACATGGTGGGCGTTTGCTGGAACGGTCCAAACAGGCGGCATCATCGTGCAAGGGGGAGGAACAGGCTCAGGAGGCGTGGATACGAGTCTGGTTGGCGGTGTTTCCAGTGCGAGGCTGACGGATCTGAAGGTTTCGGAAGAGACGGTTGCGGATAACAAGCTGGCAGACGAAATCAAGCTGACGGAGCCTGCACCCGAGACGATCAAGCGTGTCCGTAAGCCAGTCGTGAAGGATACGACGCAGCCTGCACCGGGCGACCCGCCGGCTGAATCATAAGGTGAACGATCGGAGCTGATAAAATGGTTAAGAGCGTAGCCGAGAAGCCGAAGCGCAAGCGCAAAAAGAAGCCGGCTGCTGCAGCGAAGGCGACGAGCACGGCACAGAAGGCGGCGGCCCCCCAGAAGAAAGCTGAGGCGCATCCGGCAACGGAGCCGTCCGTTCTGGAGCAGATGCAGCGATATATCGGCAACAACTCGGTAGTGAAATATTTGAAGTCGTTTCTAAGCGATGAAGGGCAGCATGAAGCGAAGAAAGCGCCTGAGACGAGGTCTTCGCCTGTCGTATCGGCCGATCAAGCGAGCAAGACGGCTTCCGGCGCAGCGGCTCCCGCAGCGAAATCCGCCGGAGGCGATGAGCAGGAGCTTGGCGTTCTGTCATCCAAGTATGAGTCGAACGGCAAGCCGGGATTGATCTCCAGCGGTGCGGGAGATTCCGGCGGCCGCTCCTACGGCGCGTATCAGTTCAGCTCGAAGTTCAAGGTCATCGACGACTTTTATGCATGGGTCAAAAATCACGACTCCGAAACCTACGCGATACTGGAAGCGGGTTTCAAAGCGGATGGCAACAAGATCGGGGACAAATTCAACGAGGCGTTCGAGAAGCTGGGGCAAGATCAGCCTAAAGCGTTCTTGAAGCTGCAGCATGAATATACGAAGGAAATGTATTACGACAAGTCGGTCGCCAGCATTAAGAGCCAGTTCGGGCTCGACATCAACTCGCGAAGCTTCGCGCTTAAGAATGTCATCTGGTCCAGGGCTGTCCAGCACGGCGTCGGGAATAAGAATAAGGGACTGCTCAAAATTCTTATAACTTCCTTCGAGGGCATGGACCTAACGACCGCCAACGATGAGCAGATCATTCGGGCGATTTATAAGGAAAGCGGCAAGATGACGTCAGATAAGCCTTCGGACTCCAGCAACAAGATGGACGGCGATACGATTAAGAAGAGCAAGGAAAAGAACGTCAAAGCGATGGCTGACGAGGTTGATGGGAAGTATATGAAGCATTTTTCCAAAAACGGCGCGGCGATGCAGGCTGGCGTGTATTATCGCTTGAATAAAGGCGAGCCTGAGCAGGCGCTTAAGCTGCTTTACGGCAAAGATTATAAGTTCAACGGCCTCTAATCTATTCCTTCTATACAAAGGAGTGTCGTCCCATGTCCAACCGACCGGATCAAAACCCGCCTGAAGGCGTACTGTCGCTGGATCCTGGCACGTTCAAGCCCGAGGTGCAGCAGCTGCAGAGCCAGCTTAATGCGTTAGGCTATAAAGGCTCCACGCAGAAGCCGCTCGTCGCCGATGGCAAATTTGGACCGAATACGCTCTATGCCGTGAACGCCTTCAAGGCGGCCAACAAGCTGGGCAATACCGGCGCTTCGCAGGGCAAGGTCGGCCCGCAAACCTGGAAGGCGCTGTTCTCGCCGGATGCGTTGAATGCCGCTGGCGTTCGGGTTGGCGGCGGCGGTTCGTCAGCGGCTTCGAGCAAGAAGCTAGTGTATTACAATCAGGAGGATGCGCGCTGGCGCAACCTGCTCTACTCCAATCGTCGGGATGCGAGCCAGACGGTCGGAACGTCCGGCTGCGGGCCGACCTGCGCGGCCATGGCGATCAGTACGCTTACGGGCAAGGCTTTGCTGCCGCCTGTGCTGGCGAAGTTCGCCGTCGACAATGGCTTCCGTACCATGGATAGCGGAACGGCATGGGGATTTTTCGGCAAAATCGCTCCCGTTCACGGCGTTCGATGCGTCCAGACCTCGGACTGGGAGGATGCCAAGCATGCGCTCGCGCAGGATGGCCATCTTGTTATCGCCTCGATGCGGCCGGGACATTTTACGCTTGGTGGGCACTACATTCTGCTGCATGGCATAATCAAACGATCGATGGATGCATGGATCGAGGTGCTGGACCCAAACATGGACAATACGCGGTATGGCCATGATGATCTCGTGGATGAAGGCACGAAGGACGACGGCCGAGTTACCGCGAGAGAATCGCTGTTTCGCCGGGAAGCGGGACAGTTCTGGGTGTTTAGCAATTAAGGGCAAGTTAGGTAGCTAGAGTAGTGAGGACCACTTGGCGAAGGATGCTGAGTGGTTTTTTATTTGGATAATTTTATGTAAGCGATTAATATTAGATACATTTTGTAACTTTATGTAAATTTTAATAGACAGCCGCTGGTTTCGACCTTATATTGGTAATACATTATGGAACTGTAAAGATATAGGGGGTAAACCGTATTGGCAGTTACAAGCGCAACTTCAAAACCAGCAACGACCACATCGACTGCATCTAAGCCAGCCGCATCGACATCCACGGCGAGCAAGCCCGCCACAAGCACGCCAGCAGCATCGACATCTTCGGCGAGCAAGCCCGCCACGAGCACGCCAGCAGCATCAACATCCACAGCAAGCAAGCCAGCCACAAGCACGCCGGCAGCATCGACAACCACGGCGAGCAAGCCAGCCACGAGCACGCCAGCAGCATCAACATCCACGGCAAGCAAGCCAGCCGCAAGTACGTCAGCAGCATCGACAACCACGGCGAGCAAGCCAGCCACGAGCACGCCAGCAGCATCGACATCCACGGCAAGCAAGCCAGCCACGAGCACGCCAGCAGCATCAACATCCACAGCAAGCAAGCCAGCCACAAGCACGCCAGCAGCGACAGCACCGCTTACTCAGGCGCAGATGGATGCCAACCGAGCGATTGTACAAGCAAAAGAGGAATATGCGGCAGCAGCAGCTGCCGGAAATCGGACTGCGATGCAGGCCGCCCAAGAGCAGGCAGAGAAAGCGCGTCAGCAAGGGGGGACGATTCGAGCCGATCAGACGCTAGAGGAAGCCAAAGCAGCGTTGCAGCAGTCAGCGGCGCTCACGCCCAAGCCAGCGCCTGTAACGTATAATGCGCAAGGCGTAACAGCCGCTCCGTCCTCGACGACCACGGGAACGAATGTCAACGTGTCAGCGGGCAGCGGTACTGCCAGCACGGCTAAGCCAAGCACTAGCACCGGAAGTGCAGCTCCAGCTCCTGCACCGGTATCGACACCGACGCCGGCGCAAGCTCCGGCAGCTCCATTAGTCAGCAAACCAACACCGACAACAGGTATGACGCCTACAACGTCATCGGGCTCGGTTGGCACAGGGCCTAGTCAGCAATCACTGAACCAGGCGCTGGAGCAAGCGAAGCGGGATTGGTGGGATGCCAGGTTTGCCAATGACCAAACGAAGATGGACAGTGCGGCTAAACGCGGCGAGGATCTGCGCAAGCAGGGCGCGCAAGAGACGGAAGCGATGCGCAAGATGGACCAGACCAATACGCAGCTGCTCGTCGATCGGCAGAACGATTTGAACCAAAGGCTGTATAACGCGAAGGCTGAGTGGTGGGACGCTCGGTTCCGTAACGATCAGCAGGCAATGGATGCAGCAGTTACGAAGGGCGCCAGTCTACGTTCGCAAGGTGCAGTAGAAACGGCCGAGATGCAGAACATGGATAAGCAAAACCAGATCAAATGGGACAATATGTCCAAAGCCGCGCCAGTTGTGAATCCAGGGAATGGTACACTGCCGGCTGCGCAGCAAAGTCAGCTCAATCAGCAGTTACTCACTGCCAAGAAGAATTGGTGGGAAGCTCGACTTGCCGATAACCAGACCTTGATGGACAAATATGAGGCAGAAGGGCAGTCGCTGCGCACGCACGGCGCTCAGGAAACAGACGCTTCAAGAGCGCTTGACGCAGACTATAATAAAAAGCTGCAATCGAAGCTGTCGGACGAGAGCAAGCTGCTGGCAAGCAAGAAGGAATGGTGGAAAGCCTACGCCGATATGGATGCAGCAGGCATGCAGTCCGCAGAGGATACGGCCAAGGAGCTGCGCTCCCACGCTTACGTGAACGACCATACGGATGCGATGGTGAAGCTCGACGCGCAGAACGCGTTGTTCCTGCAGAATAAGAAAGCATACTATGATGCTCGAACCGGCATAGATGCAAGCAATATGAAGGCGATGGCCGATGCGCTTGCAGGCATGCAGAGCGCTGTGAACAACGGGGCCTCGTTATACGGCAGCTCGTATAAGATTGATCTTGTTAGCGAGCAAATTTTATCGAAGCTTGCAGACTGGGCCTCACTCACGCTGCAGGGGAGTCCCAAGGCTGCCAGCACGGCGTTAACGGAAGCGAATACGTTGTATGCCAATGCCAAAACCAAGGATCGGTCCTTCCAAAGCTTAATTACGAAGGTCGACACGAGCGGCTTGTCTCAAGCCATTCGGGACGTTCAAGCGGCAGACATCGCGTACTGGCAGGAGGTTTCCCAATCCACGACAGCAGCCCCAGGCAGCCAAGCCCAGAAGGCGGCAGACCGCCAACGCATCTATGATCAGTTCAAAGCGATGAAGCTGGACGTAGATGCGAGGAACACCTATGTGAACACGGTAAACACGCAGATCATGGAAGCCAAGAAAAATTATTGGGCCTACACCGACTTGGCGAATACGACCGCAGATGCGGCAAGCACGAACGATTATAACAAGCTCGCTGCTTCCCAGCAGGCTATCTACCTGGGGCTTCAGAAAGATGCAGCAGGCGTGGAAGGCATTATTAAGACGACGGCAGTGGACACCTTGAATACCAATTTCCTGACGGCGCGTAATGCCCTGAACGATTATTTGAAGAATGCCCAGTTCGATAAAGCCATGAACGCGCTAGACTACATGCAGGAGCTGAAGGATAAAGGCGCAACGCTCAATATCCGACGCAACAGCACGCTCGTGCAATCCAAGGTCGACGACTTCCTCTATGAATTGAAAAGCCGGGAGTGGGCGCGCAAGGAGAATCTGCTGGCTCCCGACGCTAGCTTGGATAAGTATAAGGTCATTGCGAAGAATGTGCTGGGTGCGAATGGGCTTGCGGATCGGATTGTGAAGCTAGATGAAGCAAATGAAGTCATACTGAAAGCAAAATCAGATTTTTGGGCGGCAGCTGTCACGATGGACGATCAGATTATGAAGCTGGCCGCGGATAAGCTGAAGAGCATGAGCAAAAACGAATTTGCTACGTTATCAACAGAGTTCAACACGAAGCTCGATCAACTTAACGACGAGATCATTCGTATCTCAGTGGCAAGCGTCGTTTACAAAGGAAATCAGGATCAAGAGGCAGCAATAGACGCCAGAAAAGACGCGATATTGGATGATATCCAACGAGCAAGAGCGGCCAAGCTTACAACGCTCAATGTAAATGACAATCCGTTGATGCAGTTGGCCGAGAAGATTTACGATAACAAGAAGGAGATCTGGAGCTGGCAGATCAACCCTGACATCGATACCGTGCAGCGGGTAGTGAGAGAAGCGACACAAAGCCAATTGAATCAGCTTACGGAAGCTTACAATCAATTAGATAAGTATACGAAAGCGACTTTAGGCGAGCATGTCCTTCCGAAGTTTAATATCGATGTTCAGAATGAGCTTGTCGTGAATGCCAAA
>NZ_AEDD01000004.1:0-202013 GCF_000179615.1 Paenibacillus curdlanolyticus YK9 | reverse complement strand
CAATTGAATCAGCTTACGGAAGCTTACAATCAATTAGATAAATACACGAAAGCGACGCAAGGTGAGCATGTCCTTCCGAAGTTTAATATCGATGTTCAGAATGAGCTTGTCGTGAATGCCAAAACGAACGTTTGGCTCGCCATTGAGGATGCCAATCGCGAAGCAGCAGCGTATTATTTCAATCAAGGGTTGAAGCCGCTTAGTGATGGCGCGACACTCAATATTCGTCAGATGGTACCGAATCTGGACACGATCAACTGGGCTGCGAAGGCATGGGCGAAAGAGCAGAAGCTACGAGTTGAGCAGTATAATAAAGAAGTTGATGCAGCGGACATCAAGCGTATGCAGGAAGCGTTGAAGAAATTAGATCTCTATGATGGGCCGATCACCGGAAAATATGATAAAGATTTTCTGATGGATGTGGTGTTCTTCCAGCAGCTCGTCGTGATGGGAGCCGTTGAGGGATCTGTTAAGGCTTCACTAGACGATATTGCAACGGATGGCAAGATTACAAAGTCGCTACTGAATTTGGCGCAAAACGCTACCATCGTAAATCCAGACCGTGTCATCCCTGGGTTTGGAAGAGAAATGATGCAAGCTATTCATAAGGGCCGAGTGGAGCAAATTGAGGCAAACGTAGACGAATATGCGGAACTGGCTAGCCGCTTGAACCCATTCAGCAGTAGATTATATACAGAGACGCTGCCGGGAATGGCGAAGGTGCTAACCGAGATTTCTAGAAATTCGACTTTGCAGGCCGAGCTAAACAAAGCCATGGCCAACACGCTGATGAAAGATTACGTTGAACCGATGAAGCAGATGTATGACTTTGCCGTGCACGTGGCTACAGGAAAAGCAACTTACGGAGAAGCGAAGCAATTTGGTCGGAATCTAGAAAAAGTGTTGGAAGGCATCGCGATTGCTTGCTTGACGGAGGGCGTGGGTGCCGCACTGGCTAAGGTGGCGCCGAAGTTAGTTGAAGGTTTGGCAGATGCGGGTAAGGCGATTGTGAAGAGAAAAGCGGAAGAAGAAGTAGTTAAGGGTGGGCCAGGTGTAAATACTCCGATTGATGAGTTTGATGATTCGGAGATTTACGAAGGTGCGGGTGCAAGTAGATATAACTACACTAAGGTAGTAGATTTAGAAAATAGTATTCGGTATGAATCAAAAGAACATGGGCAGTTTTTTGATAGCGATGGTAACTCAAATGGAGTTATGATCATTGGAACTGAAAATTCAATAGATCTTAGTCCATACAGAAAATTGGGTAAAAATGCGGTATTTACGCATAATCATCCTAAAAATAGAACATTTAGTTGGCAAGATCTTGAGACTGCAATCGAATTTGATATGGCTGAAATAAGGGCAGTATCACCTAATGGTGCTACAATTAGTATGAAGAGGGGAGCGAAGGGATGGACAATTGATTCAAGATCCGCATTTGATGTGCTAAAAGATACTCAATCTATATTTAGAAATGATCCTGAAATACAAGAGCTATACAAAGCAGGGAAGATGGATGAAATTAATGATATATTGATGCGTGAAGTAGCAAGGAAAATTGGCGGAGAATATACAGCTCTGAGAAAGTAGAGTGACAATATGAATAGAAATTTTTTGTATACAGTACCTACAGTTGTCGGTTACATCGATGACACCCCGGAAGATATTGATTCTTGGTTTCTGGATGATTCTCGTGAACAATTGAAATATAAAATGACTTATAGTTCATTAAAGGAATTGGTTAATGAGACCGTAACCATATTTGAAGAAGGGAGCCCAGATTTCCGAAAATTATTTGGCTTATATGGATCAGGTCTCATGGAGGATAATAGAGGTGACACGACTGTATGTAAATTGAGAAAGGTTATTCGCCAAAACGAAGATATACGAGAGATAGAATTTTGTTTAAATAATGATAACTTTAAAATTATGCAATTTTGCATATATGCAAACAGTAGTAAAGTGGCAACTTCTTTTCGGGATGCTTTAGTGGAAGACTATAGCTTTCAATATATTAATGAGCGATTAGAGAGAGAAGTTGGAGGAAGCGTGATTTCAATAAAATTTGTTTAGACAAATTATATATATAGAATAACTAGGTCGCAAACATTCATAAATGCTAAAGAAACAGAATTGAACGTGGCTATTCTTATTAGAAACAGGCCAATCATGACGGTTAGATGCCGCTATGATTAGTCTGTTTTTTTACATTCTATATGATCAGTTCAAAGCGATGAAGCTGGACGTAGATGCGCGAAACACCTATGTGAACACGGTAAACACGCAGATCATGGAAGCCAAGAAAAATTATTGGGCCTACACTGACTTGGCGAATACGACCGCAGATGCGGCAAGCACGAACGATTATAACAAGCTTGCTGCTTCCCAGCAGGCTATCTACTTGGGGCTTCAGAAAGATGCAGCAGGCGTGGAAGGCATTATCAAGACGACGGCAGTGGACACCTTGAATACCAATTTCCTGACGGCGCGTAATGCCCTGAACGGTTATTTGAAAAATGCCCAGTTCGATAAAGCCATGAACGCGCTAGACTATATGCAGGAGCTGAAGAATCAGGGCGCAACGCTCAATATCCGACGCAACAGCACGCTCGCGCAATCCAAGGTCGATGAATTCCTCTATGAATTGAAAAGCCGGGAGTGGGCGCGCAAGGAGAATCTGCTGGCTCCCGACGCTAGCTTGGATAAGTATAAGGTCATTGCGAAGAACGTGCTGTGTGCGAATGGGCTTGTTGATCGGATTGTGAATTTGGATAAGTGGAATGAGCTTAATTTGAAGGCAAAGTCGGACTATTGGCGCGGCGCGGCTAATATGGATCTGAATGCGATGCATACAGCAGCGGCTGCGCTTAATAGCGCAGATATGAAAAAATACTCCTCGCTAACGAATACGTTGACAACCAAGCTGGATCGAATAAACCAAGATATTATACGTCTAATTGTCAATGACACGGTGTACAAAGGCGATGAGCAGGCCGAATATGAACAAGAAGCTGAGTATGAGCAGCTCGATCAAGAGATCCAAAGCGCCAAAAAAGCTGGCATGGGTAGTTCAATCATCGCTAATGTGGAGCAAAGCAAGCTAGCAAGTACGATGAATTCGTTGTACGAAGAGAAGAAAAGCATTTGGGATATGGAAGCGAGCGGGGTGCCTGCATCCATGATGGCTTCGCTTGAAGCGTCGAAAAACAGTCATTTGGCTGCTGTTAAGAACCTCTACGCCTCCTTGCAATCACGTCCAGGCGGGGAACAATTCGTACTGCCAGCATTCAGCATGGATGCAGCGAACAATAGAGTGTTGGCGCTGCGCCAGCAACTTCATAGTGCGGTGACCGATGCTGACCCTGATAAAGCATGGGCATTGTTCAATCAAGCTGAAGATTTGTTGTATGAAGGCGCAACACTCGACATCCACGATCTGGAGCCTAATCTGGCAAGGACAGATTGGGGACAAATCCGAATTGATAAGATGTTCCGTGAAACGATTGACCGCTTGAATCGAGAAACGTCGACAGAAGACATCAAGCTAATGCAAAAGTACATGAAGAAAATAGGATTTTATGATGGTGAGCAAACAGGTGTTTACGATAAAGAGTTTCTAACCGATTACGGCATGTATCAGTATATCATTGTGAATAACAGTCTATATAACCTGCCGATGTTTGGACGGGATTTGCAAGTCGATGGGTCTATAACGAAAGAGTGGCTGCATATAGCAGCATCAGATGTTGATAAGGGCGCGAAGGTAGAGTGGGCAGATAGTCCAGAAGGGGCCACGCCATGGGGTTTTAAAACAGCATATTTGACCGTTGGCGTATTAGATGGTGCAGTAGGTCAGCTAATAAAAGATGGGATAGACACAGCGAATTTCATATCGAGCATTAATGTCACTTCACCAAAGTATTATACGGAGACGATTCCAGCGATCTATTCGTTCGCCAAAGCCATTGTCAAAGGCGATATTACATGGGAAGATATTAAAGACTCATTTACGGGAAGCATGCGGGAACAGTTCGTTACGCCTTTCCAAGATATAAAAAATAACTATCAAAAAATAGTAAACGGTACTGCGAGTTACGAAGAAGCAAGAGAATTCGGACGCGACGTGATGACCGCGATGGAAGCCGTATCCGTCGTGATTGGAATCGGAATACCGGAGAAAGCGGCACAATTGGCTGGCAAGTTAGGCCTAATAGTTGGAGAACTGGCTAAAGTTTCTGGACGAGCGGCAATCGATGGGTTGGGCTGGTTGAGAGGCATCACTAGAGAGGCTGCTGAGAAGGTAAAAGGTGCGTTGCAGAAGAGACTTGGCGGGGCGGGGGTGGGTAAACTTTCAACTAGAGTTCTTGACGAGGCAGTCGATGCCACGCTAATCAGTAGAGTTAAAAACATAAGAAATAGCCTGCCAAGTGATCTAAAACGAAGTGGGAATGTTGGGTTGGCTGAAGTGGAAATACCAGGATTAAAGAAAGAATTCTATGCTCATAGTGGTATAGATGTTTTATCGGATGCTAGGTCAGCAGCGAGTGCTGTATCAGATATTTCATTGAAACCAACTAACCCAATATTTAAAGCCTCAACAGATTCAACGATTGATGGTAGGGATTTACTTAGAGATATCGATACGGAATATAAAATATTGAATGATGTGGCTAGTCAGTTGGGGAATAAATTTGATCAGAAAGGGAAGTTGACCTTATTCACAGAAAAACCACCATGCGCAAGTTGTAGTAATGTGATTGAAGAGTTTATGGCCAGATACAAAAACATTACCGTTGAAGTTGTGCATAATAACCACCAGAGAATATTGCCATAAAACAGTATGTGGAGGGATAATATGAAAGATTTTTCAGTAATAGAAGTATCCGAGTTTGTCGGTGAATTCTTTAAAAAAGTACGGATAAGAGATTACAATGGTAGCTCAATTGAAGCAGCAACGAGATGTTTTTATGAATATGAACCTATAATGAGTGATGGGATTACCGAAAAGATTGTCTTCACCTTATACATCGTAGACTCAATGCTAGAGGCAGATAACAGAATCTACGTAGGCCAGTATAAACTGGTTACTTATGTGATAGAACAAGCACTGAGCGGAGAGGTAGAGTTCGATTTAAGTGGTGAAGAGAAAGAGAACGTTATCCAATTAGCAAATAAATTAAAAGGACAGTTGTCACAAGTGGAAATTATGTACGACCCGAAAGAACGGTAAAATAGAGAAAGATATTATCTATTTTACAGAATTCAGTAGGCTTGTTCAGTGCTGAGTGAACCAATGGTTTGCGATACTTTAAACAGGTCGATTATGGTCAGATATAACCATAATTGACCTGCTTTTTTATTATCATTGTTTTCGTACTGTTTTCAAACCTAATCGTAATAACTTTCCTAACGTGTTAGAAAGCCCTGAATTATGGGAGGCACTATGAAGAACAATGATGAAAAAGTAAGAGCTTTAGACAGAATTGTTAATTCTGAAACGTATATTACTGGTTTAAAGACAGACGAATTAATTATGATAATAGACGGTCTTGAGAACTTGGAAGAAGTATCTATTGCACTAACAGAGCTTTCAATAAGGAATACGGGTTTAGTATTACCGTATTGTTTGAAAATACTAGAGGGGAACTTAGGGGATGAATTCCTCCAAGCTGTAGCTTTTAACTTGCTGTATGAAAGTGATAATGGAATAGCAATGGGAATATTTAACCCAAAATTATCCAGTATTCCTGTAGCATTGCTAGGGGCAATAATGGACAATTTATCGACTGATAGTTTACAGCCATTCGGAGCGTCGCTTTCGTCTGAGTTTCTACAGTCTATAATAGACCGATATTTAGAGTTGAGCGATTCTGATAGAAAACGTATTCTTGATAATTATGAGTGGTATAAAGAGTCGTATAAGGACAGACTATTGTAACCTCCACTTAACTAATATTAGTTATTACATTGAGCAGGTCGATTATGGTTAGTTGCCTCCATAATTGGCCTGTTTTTGTTATCCCGTAAATAACGCGCGCAACGCTCAACATCCGACGCAATAGCACGCTCGCGCAATCCAAGGTCGACGACTTCCTCTATGAATTGAAAAGCAGGGAGTGGGCGCGCAAGGAGAATCTGCTGGCTCCCGACGCTAGCTTGGAGAAGTATAAGGTAGAATGTGCTGGGTGCGAATGGGCTTGCGGATCGGATTGTGAAGCTAGATGAAGCAAATGAAGTCATACTGAAAGCAAAATCAGATTTTTGGGCGGCAGCTGTCACGATGGACGATCAGATTATGAAGCTGGCCGCGGATAAGCTGAAGAGCATGAGCAAAAACGAATTTGCTACGTTATCAACAGAGTTCAGTACGAAGCTCGATCAACTTAACGACGAGATCATTCGTATCTCAGTGGCAAGCGTCGTTTACAAAGGAAATCAGGATCAAGAGGCAGCAATAGACGCCAGAAAAGACGCGATATTGGATGATATCCAACGAGCAAGAGCGGCCAAGCTTACAACGCTCAATGTAAATGACAATCCGTTGATGCAGTTGGCCGAGAAGATTTACGATAACAAGAAGGAGATCTGGAGCTGGCAGATCAACCCTGACATCGATACCGTGCAGCGGGTAGTGAGAGAAGCGACACAAAGCTAATTGAATCAGCTTACGGAAGCTTATAATCAATTAGATAAGTATACGAAAGCGACTTTAGGCGAGCATGTCCTTCCGAAGTTTAATATCGATGTTCAGAATGAGCTTGTCGTGAATGCCAAAACGAACGTTTGGCTCGCCATTGAGGATGCTAATCGCGAAGCAGCAGCGTATTATTTCAATCAACGGTTGAAGCCGCTTAGTGATGGCGCGACACTCAATATTCGTCAGATGGTACCGAATCTGGACACGATCAACTGGGCGGCGAAAGCGTGGGCGAAAGAGCAGAAGTACCGTGTGGAGCAGTATAATAAGGAAGTTGATGCAGCGGACATCAAGCGTATGCAAGAGGCGTTGAAGAAATTAGATCTCTATGATGGGCCGATCACCGGAAAATATGATAAAGATTTTTCTTAACGCAAGCGATGCAATGGCTTATTATGTGAGATTCTTTTCAATGGATTAAAGATAGGCATGCCTTTCCTAATCGAATTGAAAGGGATCTTTTTAGTGTTTCGAACAACAATGTCAAGATGTAATGGTTTTATATATTGTAATTTATATCCTTATAACTTTAAATTGAAAGGAAATAAAATATATTGGAAGGTTTTACTAACAGATTTTCGACATTTTTCAACAATAATCTTATTCAATCGACAAAATATCTTACTGAATTTTAATTAATAAATCATTAAAATGTTTCTAGACATGGTTTGGTTTATCGATAGAAGAATACACGGTTCAAGGGAAGAGGGTACCAATGAGAAAACTATTGTTCATGTTACTTGTGCTTTGTTTGGTCGCAACATCTACTTCATTCCCACCTAATGAGGCTGAAGCACAAAGTAATTTCAGTGCTGGCCCGGATGAGAAAGAAGCGTCTGACGGTACTCAAAATGCGATGCAGGATGAGTCCATCATTAATAAGTATGGGCATTTTGATGCGGTCCAAGTGGCTCACATTAAGCAACAGTTCACGCCGACGATGGTAATGGCCGCGGCATACTATTATCCGGAGCTAATGCATTTGTTGGATCAATCCGCTATTCAGAAAGTATTGAACCTGGATGATAACCAAGTTCGCACATGGGTAGATCAGATGGATGACGCCCAGATTAAACAGTTACAAAGCCTTACGCCGCTTGTAATTCAATACAATAGCGAAGCAGACCTTACAGTAACGGAGGGTGTATACGGAGAGGATCTATCATTACCGTCAGTATCGGATTCGGTTTATGGTAAACCGGGCAAATTAACTCCGAACTCAAACGGCTTACTGGCTTCGGGGGCAGCGGCAAATAATCTGGCTTACTCGCCCAAGGATGCGACCTTTACCTACAAGCATAGCTTCGAAGGAGATGTCGACCCAAACCTGAGAGCTTTTCATCAACGCGATGTTGACCTTTACTTGCCGGGCCGCGAAGGGCTGGACGTCTCCCTCGTGCGCAGCTACGATTCCAACAGCTCTTACACATGGGATCCTTATTATGGCTGCGAAGGAATGTCTTCGACACCCTGCAGCACCAGCGATATTGGTAGCCTTTCCGATAATCTGGTGAATATGATTACTAACGTGGGGTCGAGTTCGGACATTAACTTTATTGCGAGCGGCTGGTCGCTTAACCTTCCTTCGATGTCGACGAGGAGCAATCTGGACTTCGATATGACTATTAACAACCGATATCCGTATGCGCCGCCCGTGGGAACGGTATTGTACACAACAGGAAGGCAAGGTTATTCCTCTGACATCGCTTCCTTTACGCTGGAAGATGGGACGACTTACAAGTTTCTAACCTCGATGCCGAATAAATCGATTAGCCATCCGTATGAAGATGCGAGGATGCAGCTGTTTGTATACAATAGCGAGAAGAAAAGAAGCGAAAACCTTTTATATCTGAGCAATGACAAGATTAAATATGTTTTTAATACATCCGGACAATTGATAGAGAAGACTAACGCGTTCGGCGATAAAGTAACCTATACATACGGAGACGATCCGATCAACGACGATGTGACGATCACCGATTCGTTAAATCGGAAAATCGTTATTGAACGAGGAAGCTCTGACAATCGAATTACCGGAATTTCCGTTACGGATAGCAGCGGTACATTAATCAAAAGAGTTGCTTATAACACCGAGTATGTAAGCAGCAGCGAGCCACTCGTTTTGAATGGACGGGCTTACGGCAATACCCAATATGTAATTACGTATTACCGGTTGTCGTCTGTCAGCGATGCGCTGAACAATAAAACGTTAAAAACGTACACGTATTATGAACCATCCGCGAAGACCGTCGTCGATTTCAATTTTGAAGATGACTGGGCAATGCCTTATAACAGCAGCACTGACGGCGTCGTATTGGAAGAGACAGATAGCGACGGCTCCGGCATCGAATCGCAATTTGTCGATCAGAGCGATCGGCAGAAGAACGGCGAAGCTTTGGCTTTATTGCTTAAGGAAGTAACGGATGATACCGGGTTTACCACGACGGTTCAGTACGCTTCCTATGATAAGAACTGGGAATCCTATCCATCCTTTAAAGAACGAAACGTACGCCGAGGCACAGTGCGGCTTTACTTGGACACGTTCTTGCTCAAGTATTCGGGTTACTTGCCGGTCGTGAACGTTTTCTACAGCTATAAGAACAGCGATGCAACAACCAAGACGTTGCAAATGAGCGTAACGAGAGATAATGCCGCTAAGTACGACGAGGTTTGGTTTAGGCCTAAACAACGCATTACCGAGACGCCCTATAAGAACTACTTGCCTATTCACAGGTTAGAGAATGCAGGGGCTTATCGTTCCGGGGATAAGATGAGCAATTCGTTTACGTATTACTTTGGGGATTATATAAAGAAAACTAGCTATTCTTATTCCGCAACGAAGCTGGGACAATTCCAATTAGATTCCCAGACGAATGAAACGCAGCCATTAACGAATGGGCCTGGACAGGGCTTTTTGGCGAACGGATTTAATTATTCCTATGCGCCAAAGCAGACTGTGAGTTATCAATACGATGAAGGAAAAACGCAGCCGTATCTAACGAAAACGTTCGGAGATGGGGCACCTGGGGATATAACGCCAGCTTCGATTAAATCGTTTTTACGAAGTGGAAATTCGCGGACTTTGCCAAGCAACCTTGGGAATTACGGCACGTTGGCGAAGTCTGAACATGACCAGTACGGCAACCCGATCTATGAAGAAGACGAGCTCGGCAATAAAGTAGAGCGCCAATTTGCAGGGCCGTACCGTAGTTTAAGTTATGAGAAGCGAACGGCTAGTGATGGTTTATCAATAGTTGAAGCGAGCTATGCTTATAATGCAAACGGCACGGTCAATAAATTGACCAAAGTAAGCAGCTACCGAGATCCTAACAATGTCAACCAAGTGCTTCAGGATACGATTACGACGGACTATCTGTCCTATACGGCCAGCAGGCTTCCGACGCAAATCGTTGAAACTAGTACAGGGGCGCAGTATTCGACGAATGCTGCGGTGAAAGAAACGACCTTGGAGTACGACGCTAAGCTGATGAACGTCACGAAGGAAACGTATAGCGTGAAGCTCGGCAGCGGACAAAGCAAGTCTCCAGTCTCCGTGCAATATGCTTATGATGCGTTGGATCGTCTGATTCGTGTAACTTACCCGGATAATAGCAAAGCGGAGTATACGTATGACTATAAAGACCGGATTCTTACCGACAAATATCTACCTGGTGTAGCGACTGCTTCTCCGCGAACGACCAGCTACGTCTATAACGATGCGAATCGCACGATTGAGATGATTACACCGGATGGTGAGCGGGTTACATCCCAATTCACGCCATATGGCGAGATTGACAAGCAAACCCGAACAGTAGGGACCGAAAGCAAAATCCTTCTGAAAATCGAGACGGACAGCAGTGGCGCACTATTAAAAGCGGCATTGCCATACAACGACATTGCTCAGAAAACTTCTTACTTGTACGGGGCAAATGGAGAAATTAGTGAAGCAACGAATCCGCTAGGACAGAAGACATTCTTTTATTATAGTAATGTCGCCTATGCGGCAAATGGTTCTGAAGGAAATTTGCAACAGTCGGTCAAGGTTGTAGAGCCTGACGGCAAAGAGACGTGGACTTATAATGATAAATCGGGTCGTACGATTCGAGCCGAGGATAAGAGTCCGTCGAAATTAAGGGTTATGACCTATGCTTACACGCCATTCGGGTTTGTGACGTCTGCCAACGTTTCGAGCAATGGCAAATCGCAAACGACGAGTTATGCTTATGACGCAGATGGTCACCTGATTCAAGTTAAAGATAACCTCGGCCAGAAGTATGATTATGCGTATAACAGCGCTAATCAAGTAACGTCAATTAAAATTAACGCTACAGCTTATACTACCAACGTATTTAATGAAATCGGACAAAGAATTCAAAAGACCAATGCAGAGGGGCTTTCGACATCCTATCGCTATAACCCTAATGGGTTGCTAAATCAGAGCATTGATAAGACAGGGCTAACGCATACTTTCACTTATACCCCTTACAATGAAGTGGAAAGGGAAAGCGTCAAAGATGCATCAGGGACGGAAGTTTACTGGAAAGAACAGGTATATGATCCCGCAACAAGACTAATAACGGGAATATCGACAAGCGAGAACGAAAGCCAATCGTATACGTATGATCAATGGGGGCGGCAGACGAAGCAAATTGTCGCAGGAAAAACGTACACAACGGGCTATGACAGCTATGATCGAAAGATTTCGCTGCTTTATCCTGATAACAAATCGGTGACGTATACTTACGATAATTTGAGTCGGTTGAAATCTGTTAATTATCCAGAGATGGGCACCGTGTCATATACGTATGAAACTAGTAGTGATGCAAACAAGTATACGCTAACGACACCATTTGGCTTGAAGCAGGTTAAAACGACAGATGCATTTGGCGAATTAACCAGTACGGCGCACAACGACGGCACTGGAGCAACTCTATGGACGGAAACGTTCGGGTATGACGGAATGGGGAACATTCAGCAAATTGTCGAGAATGGCGTCAATTCGGAATTCCAGTACGATGGCTTGAACCGCGTTAAACAGGAGAAGCTTCCGGCTAAGACAAAGGACTATGCCTATGATGCATTTGGCAATATTTCTTCAATCCTTTCATCGGACCCGACAGATGATGGAGCTCCAAGCCGGAACTCTTATACGTTCAATGCGATGGATCAGTTGTCCAGATTGTCTAAGGGTAACACGACTGCGAGCTACACGTATTATGGGGATGGCCTTCGGGCAACAAAAACCGTCAATGGCGCGAAGACACGCTATATTTATCTGGATGGGCGAGTTATCGAAGAGCTGGATGCGAACGGCAATACGATCGGACGCAACATTTGGGGCAATGAATTGCTATATCGCCAGGATACGGTTCAGAATAAAGCCGGCTATTATATGTATAACGGTCATGGCGACGTCGTTGCCATTCGAGACAGCTCAGGCGCGGTACTGAATTCGTATGACTATGACATCTGGGGGAAAATCATTACTCAAACGGAACAGATGTCCAATCCGTTCCAATATACCGGGGAAATCTATGATGACGAGTCCGGGCTGATTTATTTAAGGGCTCGATACTACGATCCGAATGACAAACGGTTTATTACCGAGGATACGTATGAAGGGGAATTGAATAATCCGCAGACATTGAATTTGTATACGTATGTGGGGAATAATCCTTTAAGATATATAGACCCGTCGGGACATTTCTGGGAAACTATTGCAGACGTACTGAGTGTAGGTTGGAGTGCAGTTGATTTTTGGAATGATCCTAGTTGGAGCAATGCAGGATTTTTAGCTTGGGATATTGCGGCTGCTATTGTCCCGTTTGCTCCAGGTTCGTATGTAGTAAAAGTAGGGAAGTTGACTTTTAAAAGTGGCGGAGAAGCAACAGCGTATTATAATAAATTAAAGAAGACTCAAAATATTACTTGGAGTTCTCATAAAAACAAACATACTCTTGGTAGCAAAGTGAAATGGGATAAAAAGACTATTGCCAGCACGAAGACAGGACCAGCAAAGTATAAACCGGGCATTGATAATGAAATGTTGGAAAGAATTGCGTGGGATCAAGGGACCGTTGTAAAGAACACTGATGGATCGGTTTGGAAAATTTTGAAATTCGACGATACCGTAGGTGCTTATCTAGGTGAAGAGACTAAATATGTGGTAGTAAAAGAGAGCGGTGGTACCATACATGGGCATCCTATTAGCGAAAAAGAGGCATTAGCATATTTAAAACAATCATAGAGGGGGAATACTGTGTTTGAACATATTAATTTTAGTCCAGGTCAAATTACTTATAATGAAACAAATGATAGCAATTATCTACATGAAGAGGATCTTTTTCAAGTTTCATTTGATGAAGATAGATATGTGATTGATTTGGGCTGGTATGGTAGTGAATATGCGTTATTGTTAATTAAACAGTTGGACTGGTCTTATCCTATATGGGAAAGAAGAACTTCGAACTTATCTGAGCTAGAGTTCTTAATGCGAGAATGCGTTTTGCATGTAAAAGAACTACTTTATGGCAAAAATAATGACTAATGTGAAAGCAAGGGGATCGTTATTGAAGGATTTTTAGCGAAATTTATGCACGATGAAGAAGAAAAAATTTAGATAGAATAAAATCCCCTTGAATTGGAAGGTGGATGTTGTCGAGTATGTTGTTTGCTTTGATAAGGATGTAAGTGATGACGTATTCAAAATGATAAATTACAAACATTCTCAGGTGGAGTACCTGCTGCAGTAGAAAGTTATTTTGTAACTGAAGATGTGTGAGCGTCCAATCACAAGGGTATGTGATATTTGTCCAGTATGTTTTTGGAAAGATGACGGGAACAGAAATCCAAACTCTTATAGTTCACCTTAGCCTTGAAGGATAACCCTTTAAGGTTTTCTTTTTAATCTCTTCAGTGCCAAATGCATTGAACGCTACGTTTAGGATGGGCAACATTCAGCAAATTGTCGAGAATGGCATTAATTCGGCATTCCAGTACGATGGTTTAAATCGCATTTAAAAGGAGCAGCTACCGACCGGGACGAGGGATTTATGCTTATGATGCGTTAGGCAATATTTCTTCATTCACATCATCTGATAGCGCAGCGTTATAACGATCCAGAAGGACGTTGGCTGCATATTGCTAGGAATAGCTATTGTTGTTGTTAAAGTAGCGGTGAAAGTGGTTAAGGCGTCGAAAAAAGCTCGAAAAGCTGCGAAAAGCGCTGGGAAAAGCGCAGCTAAAAATGGGTGCAATTGTTTCACTGCGGGAACTAAGGTGCTTACAGACGAAGGGGAGAAGAATATCGAAGACATTGAGGTTGGAGATAGGGTTCTCGCCAAGGATGAGAATAACTTAAATTGCATGTTGGAGAGCAAGTCATTGAGACGACCGATAACCATCCGTTTTGGGTGCAAGGTAAAGGGTGGGTCTTCGCAGATGAACTTCAAGTGGGCGATAAACTTCAAAAGGCTGATGGAAGCAACCTGACGATTGATAAAGTTAAGTCCGTTAAACTGGATGAGCCTGTTACAGTTTATAACTTTGCGGTTGCTGACTTCCATACGTATTATGTAACGGATACTGGGATTTGGGTGCATAATACGGAGTGTAATGTCCAAATGTCAGTTACACATATGCTCCTCATGAATTGGCTTATTCTGGGGAGTTTGGCGTTGTTCCCGACTCCGAAGCATGGATAGGATTTGGAGGTGACATGTTACCGCCTAACATTGACGAAAAAGAGGAAAAAAGACTAAAAGAGTTGTGGGAAAGCATATGCAGGGAGAAAATACAAGATGCTTATAAGGAATATTTGAAGGTACTTAAAGATAAATTGTAGTATTTTGTAGCATATTTAATATTGACCTTGGGGCTAAAATCCTCGAGGTCTTTCTTTTCCCTAACCAAGTGCCGAATTAATAGGGCGGCGAGTTTCAAAAAAGCTTAATTCTTATCACTTCCGTATGATATCCCCTCTCATATAAATGCTTGAATTTTATAGTCTAAGTAACCTTTGACGTTACATCTGAATAGGAGCATTATGGTCAGATAACGTATTTAGAAAATACAAACATTTTTAACCGGTGAAGTTCTTTCTGCAGTGGAAAGTTATTTTGTTACCGAAGATGTGTGGAACGGGATTAGAGATTATTTTAATTGGGGATGGCAATCCTCAAGGTTTTTCTTTATTTGAATATGGGCTTCGAATGCCTTCGCGCATACGGCCTATATGATGATATGATAGTTAGAGTAGAAGATTTTCGTCCGGACAAGATTAATCAGGAGATGTGGGAACAAAATGAATTCACTCAACTACCCCCAACTAAGCAAAGAAGTCTCCTACGCTCTGCGGCACGCACCATGGGAATTCGAGCTCGAGCTGGACGCAGAGGGCTGGGTTGCCGTGGAGCAGCTGCTGCATAGCCTGCGCCATCAAGCGCAATGGACATCGATAAGCGAAGCGGATCTGGCGACGATGATCGACCAATCCGAGAAGAAGCGGCATGAGCTGGCAGACGGGAAGATTCGTGCCTTGTATGGCCATTCGGTTCCGGCTAAAATTATTAAAAACATCGAGCGTCCGCCTGCTGTCGTCTATCATGGAACGGCGAGACATCTGCTGGAGACGATTCTGGCTGCGGGCCTGAAGCCGATGGGTAGACAGTACGTCCATCTTGCGGTAGATCAAGAAACAGCAATAACGGTTGGCAAGCGCAAGGATTCCGAGCCCGCGTTGTTAGCCGTTGATGCACAGAAGGCATGGCAGGATGGAATCAGGTTCTATCGAGGCAATCATTCGATCTGGTTGGCTGACCAGGTTCCACCGATCTACATTACGGTTCTTCGGCCTTAAATAGTAGAAAAATAGGTTTTTTTCAGTTACAATGACGGAAGTGTTTGTCGAAGTGTAGGGGGAGTTCATATTTCAACTAATCATAAACCAGACCGTATATTTTATTTAGATTTTGTTAGAGCAATATCGATGATATTCATTGTTGTTTTTCATTTTAATGTTTCCTTAGGGGGACACGGAATTATAGGCAAAGAAATTTCTATGCGTCTTATCCCAAACGGTAATCTTGGGCATATCGGGGTATCCTTATTTTTTATGATTTCAGGGGCCGCCCTGATACATTCTTATAAGAATAATTTTTCGATTATGAATTTCTTTAAGAAGAGATTGATAGCACTATATCCCATGTTTTGGATAGCGTATGCAATCGCATTTTTGTTTTTATTTTATGTCAATCTTTCAATTAATCATTCGGTGCCCAAGTGGACGTTTATTTTAACGGTTTTAGGTTTTGATGGCTACTTATTATATCGGACTCCTAATTTCTATATACTTGGTGAATGGTTTTTGGGATGCATAATCATGCTTTACGTGTGTTTCCCGATATTAAGATTCTTAATGACGAAGTATCCTAAATTGCTGTTGATTGGCGTTTTTGGCCTTTATTTTGTACTTGTAGCGAATTACAGCTTTGAAATGCCTGTAGATCGAAATTTCCTTACAAGAATACCCGAGTTTTTGTTAGGTATGTATTTCATTCAATACATCAAGAAGGTAAATATATTTTATGTTATTGGTGCGATAGGTGTGATTGCACTTATGTTATTCAAAGGGGTTAGCATTAACCCTATGTATATCATAACAAGTACGGGCATTGCCGTATTTGTAGTGTTAGTTTATATTGGACAGTATATTACAATTGATAAAATAAAAGCTCCTTTTATTCTTATTAGCAAACTTTCATACCCGATTTTTCTTGCGCATCATGTCATCATTGACCAATTGTTAGTAAGGTTTAATGGTGCGACGCTGACTACTTCAGAATCGTATTGCCTGTTTATTTTCACTTGTATTGTGATCTTAGTGATATCGGTTTATTTGTATAAGTTATCGAATAATGTAAGCAGATATGTTTCAGGCCTTTTAATCGTAAAAAAATAGTCTATGTTCATCAGCTGTATAAGGTGGAAAAGAGACACCGTTCAATTGATTTTGGACAGTGTCTTTTTTATTATCTTAAGATAGGCAGCGATTATATAATTATAATTATTCAGCTGGAGGTTCGCACCATGCTCAGTCGCTTCTTCAACAATCGGAACGGTGGCCCGGGAATAGGCGCTGCGTATATCGTTTTCTTCTTCGTCCTCATGCCGATCACGGCTTTACTCACGGGACAGGGCTGGATAGGGGCGCTCTTATGGGTGGTGGCAGGGATTGTCGTGCCGAGGCTGCTGCATCGCAAGAAGGATCGGAATTGGCAGGACATCGATCTATCCCAGCTGCTGTCGTGGGTAGAAGACAGCCAGTACACGAGGTTCGAATACAAACGGGAGCTCGGCGATGTTACCCGATTCAATAACCGCTACGCGATAACTTCCATGCGGCGAGGCCGAGGAGATTCGGTCGTCCTATCGGTGCAATCCACCTACGGTTCCACGGATGAGTTTACGTTGCCCAGCACGAGTCTGAGAGGGTATAGGAACGGCAGCGAGATCGGGGGGGCGCGGCTGATGGGCAAAATGGTGCTTCGGATCGGACCGTTCCGATCCAAAACGCAAACATATGACGGCGGGTATCTTGTGTTCGGGCGTTAGCAGGCTTATGATTCAATAAATGAAGAAAACCTTGCTCGGCTCAGCCGGTCAAGGTTTTTTAGCTTTTGCAGCTTATTTTGTTATATGCGAACCAAGGTCACGCTAAATCTGGCTAATGACGAACGAGCTGAAGAACGCGGCCATAAACGTCGATAAGCTGATGATCGTCGAGGCAGAGCCTTTGGTTTTGAACTTGGCAACCAGATAGATATAGCCAATCAAGCCTCCCGTGAGCAGCAAGCCATATAGGGAGCTAAGCTCGGTATCGCCAGAGGCGTACCAGCCGGCGCCGCGCGAGGGCAGGGTGAATAGAAAAGCCCATGCCAGCTTGTAAATGAGTACCCCTGAGACGATGCTGATGATGAGCATAAATACGTTTCGTGCTTGCAGCACATGAACTCCCCCTTAGCCCTGTTGCTTCTATCTCTGTATGTACGCCTATCATACCAACCCAAAGCTGTCGCATGCTGTCGAAATTAGGGGTGAACTTCAACCTTTATCAATTCTTAAGGTGCGACGAGGCGGAATAGCGGGGAAAGGTTATACGGTTGCACATTCTTTCCCATGCTATATAATGAAGGGCGAAGGTTTCGACAGGAACTGACAACGCTATTTATTCTAGTCGTTACATAGTAGAGGGGAAATGAATTGTGAGCGATACGAATTCGATCATCCGCTTCGAGCGTGTCACGAAGCGTTACGATAATGGCTCGCCCGTTCTAAGCGATGTGAGCTTCGAAATTGAACGAGGCAAGTTCTATACGCTGCTGGGCCCGTCCGGCTGCGGCAAAACGACGGTACTGCGCCTAATCGCGGGCTTCATGGAGCCTTCGGAGGGCGTTATTTATTTTAATGGCAAGCGGATTAATGAGGTGCCTGCAAACCGCCGCCAGGTGAATACGGTATTCCAGGACTACGCGCTGTTCCCGCATCTCAACGTGTTCGAGAATGTGGCATTCGGCCTGCGGATCAAAAAGCTTAAAAATGACGCTATCGACGCCAAGGTGCGCGAAGCGCTGCGGTTTGTCAATCTCGCGGGCTATGAGCATCGCGAGATTACGGAGATGTCGGGCGGCCAGCGGCAGCGCGTGGCAATCGCCCGGGCAATCGTGAACGAGCCGGAAATTCTCCTGCTCGATGAGCCGTTATCTGCGCTGGACCTTAAGCTGCGCACCGAGATGCAATACGAGCTGCGCGAGCTGCAGCGCCGGCTGGGCATTACGTTTATTTTTGTCACGCATGATCAGGAGGAAGCGCTCGCGATGTCGGACGAGATCTTCGTGCTTAACCAAGGGACGATTCAGCAGAGCGGCTCGCCAATCGATATTTACGATGAGCCGATCAATCGGTTCGTCGCGGATTTCATCGGAGAGTCGAACATCGTGCCGGGACGGATGCGGGAGGATTATGTCGTCGAGTTCGCGGGGCAAACGTTCGAGTGCGTCGACGGCGGCTTCCATCCGAATGAGCCGATTGAGGTCGTCATCCGGCCGGAGGATTTGGAGATGACGGCGCCGGATCAAGGCAAGCTGAAGGTGCGGGTAGACACGCAGCTGTTCCGCGGCGTCCATTACGAGATAATCGCATACGATGAGGCGGATAATGAATGGCTAGTCCACTCGACCAAGAAGGCGACGGTCGGCGAGTGGATCGGGCTTGATTTTGACCCGGAGGCGATTCATGTTATGCGGTTCAACGAAACCGAGGAGGAGTTCGACCGGAGGCTGGAGGCCTATGCCGAGTCGGACGAGGCTGCGCATGTCCGATAAGTCGCGCAACTGGTACCTCATTCCTTACACTGCGTGGATCGTGCTGTTCGTCGTCGCGCCTATCGCGCTCGTGGTTTATTATTCGCTGTTCGATATTGAAGGGAAGTTCACGTTCTCAAACTATGCGCATTTCTTCACGCCCGTCTACTTGCGCATGACGCTCAGCTCTTTCTGGTACGCGTTTCTCATTACAGCGTTTTCGCTGCTGGTGGCCTATCCGGCGGCGTATCTGTTGACGCGCACCAAGCATAAGCAGCTGTGGCTGCTGCTTATTATTTTGCCAAGCTGGATCAATCTGCTGCTCAAAACCTACGCCTTCCTCGGCATCTTCGGCACGTATGGCTTTGTGAATGCGGTGCTGGAGACGGTCGGCATCGGCAAGCAGCAAATTTTGTTCACCGACTTCAGCTTCGTGTTCGTATCGGTATATATTTTTATCCCGTTCATGATCCTGCCTGTGTTCAATGCGTTGGAAAAAATGAATCCGTCGCTCATCGACGCCGCGCGCGATCTCGGCGCCTCGTCGTGGACGACGTTCCGGCGCGTCATCTTCCCGCTTACGATCAGCGGGGTGAAAGCGGGCTGCCAAGCGGTATTCATTCCGGCGCTGTCGCTGTTCATGATTACGAGGCTTATCGCAGGCAATCGTGTCATTACGCTTGGAACGGCGATTGAGCAGCATTTTCTCGTTACGCAGGATTGGGGAATGGGCGCGACGATCGCGGTGTTCCTCGTCGTCGTCATGGCGTTGATTATGGTGCTGACCGGTAACCGGAAGAAGCGGGAGGTGCAGGGGTAATGGCGAAAGCAATGCAAGCTCGCGAAGGAAGCCGATGGAGAGGATCGAACGTGTATCTGATCGTCGTGTTTGCTATCCTGTACGCGCCGATCTTCTACTTAATGCTGTATTCGTTCAATAGCGGCGGGTCGATGCATGATTTCCAAGGCTTCACGCTGGAGTGGTACAAGGAAGTGTTCGCGGATACGCGGCTGTTCATTATCGTATTGAATACGCTCGTCATTGCGCTGCTGTCTTCGGCGTTGTCGACGATTCTAGGCGTGTTCGGCGCGCTAGCGATCCAGCAGGTGCGTAGGCATCGGCATCGGAACGCGCTGCTTGCGTTGAACAACGTGCTGATCGTCAGCCCGGATGTGATCATCGGGGCCTCGTTCCTCATTTTGTTCACGATGATCGGCATTAAGCTGGGCTTCGTGTCGGTGCTGCTTGCGCATCTGGCGTTCAGCGTGCCGATCGTCGTCATTATGGTGCTGCCGAAGCTGGAGGAGATGAGTCCGACATGGATCGATGCGGCGCGGGATCTCGGGGCAAGCCGTCTCGACGTGCTGACGAAGGTCGTGCTGCCGTATATTCGGCCGGGCATCTTCGCGGGATTTTTCATGGCGCTAACGTATTCGCTCGATGACTTTGCGGTAACGTTCTTCGTGACGGGCAATGGGTACTCGACGCTGGCCGTGGAGATCTACTCGCGTGCGAGACAGGGCATCTCGTTGTCGATCAATGCGCTGTCCACGCTTATTTTCTTATTCACGATTGTGCTGGTCATCGGATACTACTTCATTAATAAGCGGGGCAACCGGCCGCCGGGAACGGAGGTGCAGCGATGAAGCAGCTGGCAAGAATGTTCGTCGTCGTATTCGTCGTCGCCTTCGGATTGATGTACGGCGTGCATGCACTGAATTCCTCGGAGGGCTATGGCGGCAGCAATACGCTGACGATTTATAACTGGGGCGATTATATCGATCCGGACTTGATTGCGGAATTTGAGAAGGAGAGTGGCCTGAAGGTCATCTACCAGACGTTCGATTCCAACGAAGCGATGATGACGAAGATCGAGCAGGGCGGCACAACGTTTGACGTGAGCGTCCCTTCGGAATATGCGATTAGCAAAATGAAAGAGGAAGGGCTGCTGCTCCCGATCGACCACAGCAAGCTGCCTAACCTGAAACATATCGACTCGCGGTTTCTCGACCTGTCATTCGATCCCGGCAACGCCTATTCGATTCCGTACTTCTGGGGAACGGTCGGCATTATTTACAACCCGGATTTGCTAGATGGCTGGCAGATCACAAGCTGGAACGATTTGTGGGACCCGCGGCTGCGCAACCAGATTCTGCTGGTGGATGGGGCTCGCGAGGTCATGGGCTTCGGGCTGAACAGCCTGCATTTCTCATTGAACGACACGAACGAGGATCACTTGCAGGAGGCCAAACGCAAGCTGCAGACGCTGACCCCGAATGTGAAAGCGATCGTCGGCGACGAGATCAAGATGCTGATCGCCAACGAGGAAGCGGCTGTCGGCGTAGTGTGGTCAGGCGATGCCTCGGAAATTATGGACGAGAACGATAAGCTTGACTACGTCGTGCCGGAGGAAGGCTCGAACCTGTGGTTCGATAATATGGTCATTCCGAAGACGGCACGCAATATCGAGGGTGCGTACGCCTTCATGAACTTCATGCTCGATCCTGAGCATGCGGCGCGCAATGCGGAATACGTGGGCTATTCGACGCCGAATAAGGATGCGCTTGCGCTGCTGCCAGAGGAGATCGCCGGAGATGAGCGGTTTTATCCGTCGCCCGAGTTAACGGAGAAGCTGGAGGTTTACCGCAACCTTGGCAAGCGGATGCTTGCGCATTACAACGAGCTGTTCCTGGAGTTTAAGATGCATCGGAAGTAATGGCATGATGGTATGCGAGCAAGGAAGCGATGAAGCGATAAAGCGCGCATATGCAGAGTGCAGCACAAGACGCTCAGCAGCGGACCGAATCGGCCGCAGCTGAGCGTCTTTGAGTTGCTCGTAAAGAGAGAGATGTGGCGCATGCTGCTGCTAACGCGGATCGTACAAAAACTGCAGCTGCTTGCGCGTGGCGCTGGCAGGCGTTAACCGCAGGGCGGCATCGCGCAATCGGCATAGCAGCGGGTTGCCCAGCTGTGCAATCCGGCCTACCGCTTGGGAACGATTCACGATCGATGCGGTGCGGTCTTTGCGGAGCACTTCGAAGGTGCGAAACGCTTCGGCGGGCTCAGCGAATTCGAGGCGCTTCATGCAATCGGCTAGGCAGATGGCGTCCTCGATCGCCTGGCAGGCGCCTTGCCCAAGATTCGGCGTCATGGCGTGTGCCGCATCGCCGATCAGGAGCACGCGATCGTACGCGAACCGCGGAAGCGGCGCGAAATCGACGATGTCGCGATGAATGATCGCATCTTTTGGCGTCGATTCGATTAAGGTGGCGACTGGCTCATGATAGCGGCGGAATCGCGCTGCGATCTCGCTGCGCGTCAACTGAGCAAGCTCAGCTTCGCGTGCTGGCGCGTTGATCAGCGCGTACCAATAAGTCGCCCCTTCTGGCAGCGGCACGATGCCGAAGCGAGTGCCGGTACCCCATGATTCCGTGCACATGGCCTGCGGCTGAAGCGGAGCAGTTCCTCGCCAGCAAGTATAGCCTGCGTAACGCAAGCGGGTGCTCGGAAGCAACTGGCTGCGAACAAGCGAGTTTAATCCTTCTGCGCTGATCAGTCCGCTTCCCTCTGTTTGTTGCCCGTTCTCGAACGTGATCGCTGCGCCGTCATGCCGCTGCTCGAATGAGACGAGCCCATGACCAGGGCGATACGTTCCTGGCTGCATGGCGCCTAGCAGCAGCCTATGCAGCTCGGCACGATGAATGGCAAGGAGCGGCTCATGCAGCGTTGACGTATGCTTCGTCAGGACATGACCCTTCTCATTCGTAATAGCGAGACCTTCTACGCAGCGGTAGCCTGCTCGGCGAATGTCATCGGCGAGACCGATCGTCTCCAGCGCGCGCATCGCATTGGGCGCCAGAATAATGCCGGTACCCGCGGTCTGGACCTCTTCGGAACGCTCATAGACTACGGCATCGAAGCCGGCTTGCTGCAGCGCAATTGCGGATGTCAGCCCAGCGATGCCGCCCCCAGCAATGAGCAGGGGAGCGTGCTGGCCGTTGTTGCCATGCTTCGAACGCGTGATTGTGCCGATGGTTCGGACGGCGGACGGATCTGGCGGATGTTCGTTCATCGCGTATTCCTCCTTCTAAGAAGCGATCAACGCCGCTATATAGGCAAGACAAAGCAGGAAGCATAAAGGAGTGAAGAGGCGAGCGTCATACTTGGCGAATGCCGTTCCTCGAACGGATCGGAACAAGCCGACATAACGGAAATCCCCGATCGTGCGCACGCCGAAGACGATCGCGCACATGCGGCAGCCCCAGATCGTCCATGTTTCGTCGAATCGTTGCGGGAGTAGATCGGCCTGCATAGCCAACAATTCAGCTGCTGCGAAGAGCGCCGCCGCAACCACGATGGTCGCAAGTCGGCCGGGGCGGAAGGTCGGGCTGCCCGCAGTTGTCGATGGGACGGCAACACGGCCTCCCCATGATCCTCCGAACGCCCAATATAGATGAATGATGCCGAGCAGTGCGAGAATGAAAGTTGCGAGCAGGAGAATGATCGTAAGCATGAGCGATTAACCTCCTTGCTGTTCTGTGGGATGAATGCCATGCCAAACTAATTCGAATCGGTCTTTGAACCGTTTCCGCATATCGAAGGCGTCATGAGTCGAAGATGCCCATGCCATCAACGTTTGGAAGTAGACGCCTGAGATGACGGCGGCAGCGTTCGCGCAATCCAGTGAAGAGAGGAGCTTTCCTCCCGTGCGGGCAGCTTCCAGCTGCTGCGCGATCATGCCTTGAAACCGATCCATAACGCGGAGCTCCTCGGCCATCGCCGGCTCTGAGCGAATCATCTCCATCATCATGATCCGGACAAGCTCGCGGTCGCTCGTATATCGGCTCATCAGGACATCGAATAAGCCGAGCAAGGCCGTCTTTGGATCTTCGCTTGAGCGGCTTGCTGTCAGTTGTTCGCCCGCTGCTGCCATTTGCAGCTCGCTTAAGTACAGCAGAATCGATTCCTTGCGGGGGAAATAGTTATAAAAGGTGCCTTTGGCAATGCCGCAAGCTTGCGTAATTTCTTCTACCGTCACCTGATTGAAGCCTTTGATCCTAAACAAGTTGAGCGCTTCTTCGTAAATCTGGTCCTTAAGCGCTTGTTTGCGAGATGCTCTTAGCATGAGGTGGGTTCCTCGCTTTCCTAATAATAATGACCTGAGTCAAATTATGACTGCGGTCATTATTATAGATCGTATGGAAAGGTTATACAAGAAAATTCTAACGGACTCCACAGCCGCTATCACCCTCTAAAAGTGCCTGCGGCAAAACGTAACGGACCCCACAGCCGTTATTTAGTCATTTTGCTGCCTAGTGAGGGCGATATTGGCCCAATAGCGGCTGCTCGGTCCGTAAGAACACAGATGTGCCGGATTATGATCAAATAGCGGCTGCTCGGTCCGTTAAAATCTCGAACAGACGGTTTTTACAAATGGAAGAGGGTGTCCCCCAAGCTTACGCTTTGGGGACACCCTCTTCCATTTGTTCATAAGCTCATGTCCATCATCTGCTGAACGGCAGCTTCGATTGCAAATCGCTCGACGATGCCTGGCCGGCAAGCATCGTCCGGTTGCGGCCAGCCTCTTTCGCAGCATAGAGCGCTTCATCCGCCAGCTTAAACAACGTGTTCGTGTCGGCAGCATGCTGCGGATACGCGGCGATGCCAAGCGAAACGGTAATGACCCGATTTGCTGGCGTAGCCGTCTTCTCGATGGTTAAGCGAATGCGTTCGGCAAGGTGGAATGCTTCCTCGACGCCGCTGCCCGGCAGCAGGATGACAAACTCTTCGCCGCCGAAGCGGCAGCACATATCATGGGCGCGCACGGAATGATTAAGCACGTCCGCCAAGCTCTTCAAAACCTCGTCTCCGACCTGATGGCCCAGCGTATCATTGACGCATTTGAATCGATCGATGTCGAGCACGACGAGGCTGAACGGCTCTTCATTCTCTGCTCGCTTGCTCATCTCTTCTTCCAACGCTCTCCGGTTGAGCAGCCCTGTCAGCGGATCGACCAATGCCGCGTGGGTCAGTTCCTCAGATTGCTTGCGCATCGATTCGACAGCGCCGAGTACGGTCTGGGTCAGCACAAAGGCTTCGCGGTTCCAATGGTTTCGCTTGATGGGCGGGGAGAAGGATTGCCCGTCAGCAGCGTGTCCAATATAATCCGCCAAGGCCGCGAACGGCATTGCGAGCCTGCGGGCTATGAACATCGCAAGCAGCATAATAATCAGAAACGGCAATCCCATATAGATGGCAGTCGAACGAATTTGCCGGTTCAACTGTTCATAGATCGTTTCGACAGGCGATTGCACGACGATGCCCCACCCGTTGCTCGTTACGTTGGAGAAGCCGGCGAGAAAGGTTTCACCTTGCGTATTGATGACCTTTTCTTCGCCGTTAAAGCCCTTCATCAGCTTGCGGACGACGTCGTTCGCTGATACGTCATCGCCAAGGAGATCCGGGTCGGGATGGAAGACCAGCTTGCCTGTCGTGTCGACGACATAGAAATAGGAGCCGGCGCTGTCGATCAGGTTGCTGCCGAAGATCGTGCTCAAAATATTTTTCTCATGCAAATAAATCGTTCCGCCAATATAGCCCTGGTAGCTGCCTTGCTTGTCGAACACCGGCTCGGTAATTAAGACGATCAATCGTCCAGTCGCGCTAATATACGGCGTGGAGACGTAAGGCGCTTTAGCGGCGAGCGCCTCTTGCGAGGCTTGAGTCGTCAGCTTCTTTCCCTTAAGCGCGATGGCAGGGGGCGAGATGCTCTTCACGATGCCTTTGTTATTCACCCAGAAGATCGAGTTGAAATAGCTGCTCGTCTTGCGCGAATATTCCAGATGGTCCAGCACCCCGGCTTCGGATAGCGAAGGGTTGTCGCGCAAGAAGGCGGACGCTGTTTGCAAGCTGGCATGCATGGATTGGAACAGTGAATCCATCGTCAAGCTCATTCGGGTTGCGCTGGTATTATTGAGTTGCAGCGTCGTATCGTACAGCGATTGTCGCTGGGAATGATAAGAGGCTGTCAAGGTAACGACAAGCGTCAGCAGTACGGCCAATGCTGTCAGCGCGGACAGCAGCATAGGAAGCGTCAGCTTATATTTGCGCCTTGTTACAGAAGCATAAATAATCGATATCACCTGCTCGAGCATGAATTTCGTATTCGTTGGTACCTACTTAGTTTCGACAAAATCCGCCTAATTCCTTTCGGTCAGAAAAAAGGAATAGACATTCGAAAAGAAAGATGTATAATCTAATTACCTAGTATTCCAAGCGAAAAGGTATGAATTAATCTCGAGCCTATAATCCGACTGACCGGATAACCGGAAGCCGACAACTCTGCGCAAGCGGACTTTGTCGTGCTTTTTTTTATAGCCAAAAGGTAGAAAATGAGTTTGTACAAGGAGAGGGGATCGCAATGAATATTGAAAACATTGAGGCATTCGTCTATGTCATTCATTTCAATAGCTTCAACAAGGCGGCGGATGCACTGTTCCTATCCCAGCCCTCGGTGACGGCGCGCATCCAATCGTTGGAACGGGAGCTGGATGCGAAGCTGTTCGATCGGGAAGGCAAGCAGTTTTCGTTAACAGAGCAGGGCAAGCAGTTTCTCCCATTCGCCCAGCAAATTATGCAATCGTACAAAAAAGGCAAGCAGCATCTGCATCAGCGCAAGACAGCCGATGTTCGGGAGCTTCGGATCGGCTGTACGGTGACGGCGGCCAATTATTTGCTTCCAGGCGTGCTTCCCCAGCTTAAGCAGGCTTACCCCGAGCTGCATGTGAAGCTGATTACGGCATCGACCGATGCGATCATTCAGCATTTGGAAAATCGCGAGCTTGATATCGGCTTGGTCCGCGGCACGACGCATCCGCTGATGGATTCGAACCTGTTCTACGAAGACCGTATCCGGTTATTCGTTGAGCCGGGTCATCCTTTCGCGAAGCAGCAGGAGGTGACGATGGAGGAAGCGGCGCTTGAGCCGTTTATCTTTTTCGAATGCGGCTCACTCGATTGGATGAAAATTCACCGCCTGTTCGATTCGTTAGAGCGCCCCCCGGTTATCGCGTATGAGATCGACAATATGGAGACGGCCAAAAAGCTTATCGCTTCTGGGCTCGGCATCGGGTTTCTGCCGGAGCTGAGCGTACGCTCGGAGGTGGAGGCCGGGAAGCTCGTGCCGGTTGCGATCCGCTCGCTCGGTATTCTGACGCTTCGCACCTGCGTGCTTACGCGCAAAGGCGAAAGCGTGGAGCTGGCCAGACAGCTGCTTGATATCGGGCGCGGGAGCTCCTTATCGAAACAATCAATCCATGTATAGAAGCGATCGATAACCACGAGGCAATGGGCGATGGTACACTGCAAATATAAATCATACTTAAACAGTGTGAATTGTATGAATTAAGTCATAGACATGTGGTCATATCCACGACGGAGGGGTTCACAATGAAACGGAAACATTCACTAGTAATCGCAGCACTACTCGTATTTACGCTTATCTTTACCGCTTGCGGCTCGGAGAGCAAGCCAGCGTCAGGCGAAGCAAGCGCATCTGCTGATGCGGGCGGGGCGAAGGAAGTGAAAAAAATTATTATCGGTACAGGGACGCAGTTCCCTGGCGTCTGCTTCATTGATGAAAATGGCAAGCTGACGGGCTTCGATGTCGAGCTTGTCCGTGAACTGGATAAACGGCTGGATGGCTACGAGTTCGAATTCAAGACGATGGACTTCTCGAATCTGCTGCTCAGCCTCGAGACGAACAAGATTGATGTCATCGCGCATCAAATGGAAAAAAATCCGGAGCGGGAAGCGAAGTTCCTGTTCAACAAAGAACCTTATAGCATCTTCCTCTCGAAGGTAGCGGTCAGTGCTAAGAACAACGATGTGAAATCGATCGAGGATCTGAAGGGCAAGAAAATCCAAGTGAGCCCAACGAGCAATCAGGCTTACTTCCTAAAGAAGTATAAGGAAGAACATAAAGATGCCTATGATTTGATATTCAGCAGCAACGGCTCGAACGATCTCGTGCAGCAAATCGAAAGCGGCCGGATTGATGCGACGCTATCAACGGACTTCGCCCTGCGGTTCTATACGGACGCAGATGGCAAGGAAGCGCTCAAAACGGTAGGCGAGCCGCTCATTCAATCCGACGTATTGTTCGTGCTCCGCAAAGACAGCCAAGAGCTGGCGGATCAATTGGACGAAGCGATTCGTGAAGTAAAGGCGGACGGTACACTGTCGAAGCTGAGCCTGCAATGGCTGGGCGCGGATTACACCAAAGGACTGGCTGAGAGCAAATAGACGCATACGTTAACAAGGTTAACGAGGAAAGAAGGGAAGCGCGATGGGCAGAAGGTTCGACATTCATTATTTGTGGCAATTCATTCCGAAGCTGCTTGGCTACTTGGAGATTACGTTGTTTATCGTGGCGGCCTCCATGCTGCTCGGCTTCCTCGTCGGCTTTCTCATCGCGCTGCCTCGCATGTATAACGTTCCGATATTGCGGACGGTGTCGCGGGTCTACGTCTCCTTTTTCCGAGGAACGCCGATTCTGATTCAGCTGTTTCTGATCTATTACGGCTTGCCGGAGCTGCTTAAGGGCGTTGGAGTCGACGTCTCCAAGCTTCCTGTGCTCGTATTCGTTATTCTGACCTATGGCTTGCATACAGGGGCGTTTATTTCGGAGACGATCCGCGCAGGCGTTGGGGCTGTCGATCGCGGGCAGACGGAGGCGGCGCTTGCGATCGGCATGACGGGCTATCAGTCGTTTCTTCGCATTGTGCTGCCGCAGGCTGTGGCTGTCTCGATGCCGGTCGTTGCCAATCTTGTGATCGCGAACTTAAAAGATACGTCGCTTGCCTTCTCGCTCGGCGTCATGGAGATGACGGGCAAGTCGCAGACGCTCGGGCAGGCAACGCAGCATTTTATCGAGGTATACATTGCTCTGTCGGCGATCTACTTCGCGGTGAGCATGGTGCTCGAAAGCTTGTTCAAGCTCGCGGAGCGGCGGCTGCTGCGCCATGAGGCGCGGCAATCGAACAGCTGGGGCGAGCCGTCCAAGCCGGCCTTCTTGTCTCGATGGTGGGATTCCGCGGGCGGACTCGTTCAGCGGTTTCCGGGCTATCGGCAGCCAATTGGCGAGGAAGGCCCTGCGCTGGCTGGCGCAGCTCCAAGCTTGGATGAATACGGCATTCCGCTCGGAAAATCAGATCGGCTGCGGAACGAGCGCATCCCATTATCAGAGGGCGGTGAAGGAAGATGACGCTTGATCCCGCGTTTATTGCAGAAGCGTTCTGGAAGCTGTTATCCGCGCTTCCGACGACGCTGCTTATTACCGTCGTTTCGGTGCTCTTGGGCTTTCTTATCGGAGCGGTAACCGCGCTTCTGCGCGTCTATCGCGTGCCGGTGCTGCATCCGATCGCGTCGTTCTACGTCAAATTCATCCGAGGAACGCCGATGCTGATGCATTTGTTCCTGATCTATTTTGGACTTCCCAAGCTTATTGATTGGCTATCGGCTTCCTTCGGATGGTCGTTCACATCGGTGCAAATCCCGATTCTCGTCTTTGTTCTTATTGCCTTCTCGATTACGGCGGGCGCATACATGTCCGAGATTGTCCGCTCCGGCATGCTGGCGGTTGACCGGGGGCAGCTCGAAGCAGCGCTGTCCGTAGGCATGACGCGTACGCAGGCGATCCGCCGCATTGTATTTCCGCAGGCGCTGGCTGTTAGCTTGCCGAACCTGTCGAACGCTTTGATCGGCATGCTGCATGGCTCGACGGTGGCGTTTACCGTGCCGGTCATCGAGGTGTTCGGGCAAGCGAACATCGTGGCGATGACGAACTGGAAGTATTTTGAGGCATTCATCGCCGCGGCGATTATTTATTGGGCGCTTACGCTGCTTATCGAGAAATCGACGAGCGTGCTGGAGAAGCGGATTTCACTTTATAACAGAGGAGGCGTAGCATGATTCGATTATCCGCGATACGCAAATCGTTCGGCAAACAAGAGGTGCTCCGAGGAATCGATCTGACGGTAGAGAAGGGCGAGGTTGTTGCCATTCTCGGCCCGAGCGGCTCTGGCAAGACGACGCTGCTGCGCTGCATCAACTATCTCGAGCGCCCGGCGGAGGGGCAGATCGCCATTGGCGAATATCAGCTCGATGCGAAGAAAGCGACGAAAAAGGATATTCACGCCTTGCGCCTGCGAACGGCGATGGTGTTTCAGAACTATAACTTGTTTAAGCATAAGACGGTGCTAGAGAACGTGATGGAGGGGCTTGTCATCGTACGCAAGCTGCCGAAGGACGAGGCGCGCCGCATTAGTCTCGAAGTGCTAGAGAAGGTAGGGCTCGCCAGCAAGCTGGATGCTTATCCGAGCAGTCTATCGGGTGGTCAGCAGCAGCGGGTCGGCATCGCGCGCGCGTTGGCGCTCAATCCCGAGGTGCTGCTGTTCGACGAGCCGACATCAGCGCTTGATCCCGAGCTGGTGGGCGAGGTGCTCGAAGTCATCCGCCGCATCGCGAAGGAAGGCATTACGATGATCGTCGTCACGCATGAGATGGGCTTCGCCCGCGATGTTGCGAACCACGTTGTGTTCATGGATGGCGGCGTCGTTGTCGAGGAGGGCAAGCCGGAGGAGCTGTTCGGATCGCCGAAGGAAGAGCGGACCCGCCAATTTCTGAAGCGGTATTCGCAGGAGTGGAGCTATTCCATTTAATTGCAAGACAATGAAAGGAGCGACAGCGATGACGACTGTTCGATTAAGTATTCTTGACCAAAGTCCAATCTACGAAGGAGAGACAGGGGTGGAGGCGCTGCAGCGTACAGTGGAGCTGGCGCAATATGCCGAGAAGCTTGGTTACACGCGGTTTTGGGTATCGGAGCATCATGATTCCAATCAAGTCGCGGGCTCGTCCCCTGAGGTGTTAATTTCCTATTTGCTGGCGCGCACGTCGACGATTCGCATCGGATCAGGCGGCGTTATGCTGCAGCACTATAGCCCTTATAAAGTAGCGGAAAATTTTAACGTGCTCGCTTCGCTTGCGCCAGGCCGCGTCGATCTGGGCATCGGCCGCGCACCGGGCGGACTGCCGCGTTCAACGCGCGCGCTCCAGCAGTCGGGCGGCGGGGACTCCGGCCCTCGCGACCTTGGCGACAAGGTGAAGGAGCTGGCAAAGTTTCTGAACAATGCGCTCGAAGCGGATCATCCGCTGGCAGGTCTTCGTGCCGCGCCGTCCGTTGCGAACCCGGCAGAGCTGTATTTGCTGGGAGCTAGCGTAGCCAGTGCGCAGATCGCGGCTGACTTGGCTTACCCTTACGTTTTCTCCCTGTTCATCAACAGCGATGAAGCGGTGGCGAAGGAAGCGCTCGATACGTATCGGGCGAGCTTTGATCGGTCGGGGGGCAAGGCGCCGGAGCCGATTTTGGCGTTGTCGCTTATCGTTGCGGATACGGAGGAAGAGGCGAACGTATTGGCTGGCGAGTACAAGATCGTCAAGCTTCACTTGGCGAGCGGGCGCACGCTGACGGTCGGCACGCTGGAGCAGGCGGAGGAATTCGGGCGCCAGACGAATGAGAAGTTCACGGTCGAGGAGAAGCCGGCGGAAATCATTCGCGGGACGAAGGAATCCGTGCGCCGGCAGCTGCTTGAGGCGAAGGAGCGGTTTGGCGTGGAGGAGTTCGTCGTCACGACGGCGGTACGCGATTTTGGCAAAAGGCTGCGGTCGTTCGAGCTGCTAAGTGAAGCGTTCACGGAGGTGGCGGCCGAATGACAGCGCAGCAGTCGAAGCATTTGGAACTAGAGCAGCAATTAATCGAGAGCCGGCGTCATCTGCATCAGCATCCCGAGCTGTCGAACGAGGAATTCGAGACGACGGCTTACATTCGCAGCCAGCTTGAAGCAGCGGGCATTCGCATTGGCGAGTATGGCTTGCAGACGGGGCTCATCGCCGAGATTGGCGGTGCGAACGGCGGGCCGATCGTGGCGCTGCGCGCCGATATTGATGCGCTGCCGATCCAGGAGGCGACGGGTCTGCCGTACGCTTCGACGGTCGATGGCAAGATGCACGCTTGCGGGCATGATTTTCACACCGTATCGGCGATCGGCGCGGCGCTGCTGCTAAAGGAGCGGGAGGCTTCGCTTCCGGGCGCGGTTCGGATCATTTTCCAGCCGGCTGAGGAGAAGGCCACGGGCGCAAGGCAAGTGATCGAGAGCGGCGCGCTGAACGATGTGCAGGCGATATTCGGCCTCCATAACAAGCCGGACCTGCCGGTCGGCACGGTCGGCATTAAGGAGGGCCCGCTGATGGCGGCGGCGGATGGCTTCCTCGTCGAAGTAACGGGCTTGGGCACCCATGCTGCCGTACCGGAAGCGGGCATCGATCCGGTTATAGCCTCCGCGCATATCATTACGGCGCTGCAAACCATCGTCAGCCGCAACGTTAGCCCGCTCGACAGCGCGGTCATTAGCGTGACGCGGCTCAATACGGGCACGTCGTGGAACGTCATTCCTGACAAAGCCATCTTCGACGGCACGCTGCGCACGTACGAGGAAGAGGTGCGCGTGCGGGTGAAAGAGCGGCTGCAGGAGGTCGTGCATGGCGTCGCTGCCGCCCTTGGGGCCAAAGCAAGCGTGCGCTGGATTCTAGGGCCGCCAGCTGTCCGCAACGATGCAGAGTTTGCGTCGCTTGCACGTTCGGTTGCAGAGCGCGCCGGCTTGACGGCTGTCGCGCCGAAGCCATCGCTTGCGGGTGAAGATTTTGCTTTCTACCAGCGGCATGTGCCGGGGGTATTCGTCTTCGTCGGGACATCGGGGCCGCAGGAGTGGCATCATCCGGCGTTCGACGTGGATGAGTCGGCGCTGCTGCCGACCGCGACCTATTTGGCAGAGCTGGCAGCGTCAGCGCTGCAGCAGCTGCATGCAGACGGCGAGAGCCAAGCGGCAGCCGCAGCGGACGGCGTGTCAGTATGAGCGCGGGCGCCGCTTATGATGTGATCGTCGTTGGCACCGGCTCGATGGGCATGAGCGCGGGCTACCATCTGGCATCCCGCGGCGCGCGAACGCTGCTAATCGATCGCTTCGATCCGCCGCATACGGAAGGCAGCCATCATGGCGAGCCTCGCCTGATCCGGCATGCGTATAGCGGCGGCGAAGCGTATATCAAGCTGGCGCTGCGCGCGGATGCGCTTTGGCGTGAGCTGGAGGAGCAATCCGGCGAGCAGCTGCTGTATCGATCCGGCGTGCTGAACGTGGCGGATCCGGACGTCTATCGATACGGCGGACGGATCGATGACGCGGTACGGCACGGCATTGCTGCCGAGAAGTTGACTGCGGAAGAGATCCGCTATCGCTGGCCGGGCTGGACGCTGCCCGCATGGTTCGAGGGGATGTATGAGCCGAATGCCGGGTATTTGCGCAGCGAGCGCTGCGTAGCAGCTTATCGGCATGCTGCATTGCAAGCTGGTGCAGAGCTGGTAACGGGAGCGGAAGCGATCGGCATCGAGGCGGCGCCGGGCGGCAGTGTTACGGTTCGGACGACCAAAGGGAGGTTCCATGCCGATCGCGTTATTGTGAGCGCGGGGGCGTGGTTCAGCACCTTCGCGCCATTCATCGCGCTGCCGATTCGTGCCGTCCGCAAGACTGTCGGCTGGTTCCAGCCGCTCGCTTCGGACCGCCGCTTCGATGCCGGGCATTTTCCCGGATTTACGATAGGCACTCGCGATGGCGGATACTATGGCTTCCCGAGCATCGACGGGTCAGGCGTGAAGCTGGGTCGCCATGATGGCGGCGCCGACTGGAAGCCGGGCAAACCGTTGGCGCCGTTCGGCAGCCTGCGTGAGGATGAGGGCGACCTGCGGCGAGTCTTAACAGCCCATTTGCCTTCGGCTGCTGGAAGACTGCTGCGCGGAGCCGTATGCAAATATGAGCTGACGCCAGATGACGGATTTATTATCGATCGGCATCCTGCCTATCGCAACGTGCTGCTGGCAGGAGGCTTTTCCGGGCATGGCTTTAAATTCGCAAGCGCGGTCGGAGAGGTGTTGGCTAATCTGGCGTTGACGGGATCTTCGTCGTACGATCTGGAGCCATTCAAGATATCGAGATTTGGAGTTGAGAGGAGCGATTATGATGAGCCAGCCTAACGGGATTATCGTTCGGGACGCAGCGAGCAGCGAGAGTGATATCGTGCGTCAGGTCATGCTGGGGGCATACGAGCAGTATGCGCCATTTATTCCAGAGTCGATGTGGGAGCCGTATCGCGCCGCAATCTCGGCTTCCGTCGAGGGCGATGGCCCGAGCGATCGATTGGTTGCGTTGTGGGATGGCGAAATCGTCGGTGCCGCGCAGGTGTTCGACGGTTCGGAGAGTGCGTATGGCCGCGCCGAGCTTGCGATTTTCGGCCCGATCATTCGATATGTATCGGTCTTGCCGAAGGCGAGAGGCCGCGGCATAGCGACGGCGCTGCTCAAGGAAACGGCGGCTCGCTCGCTGGCGCGAGGCTACAATGTGCTGCATTTGCACACGTCGGATATGATGGCTTCGGCGGTTAAGCTTTATGAGCGCCTTGGCTTTGAGCGGGCCTATGACAAGGAGTTCAACAACGGCGAGCATCTGGTGAAAAGCTATCGGCTGTACTTGCCGAAGAGCGCGCTGCTCTTCGGCGGCGGCGAGTCGAGCATCAGACAGGAGGCGTTATAATGGGCAAACGGAAACAGCTGCGGCTAGGCACCATTATCCATGGTGTGCCGGGCAACATGTCGGCATGGCGCCATCCCGATGCGGTGGCGGATGCCAGCGTGAATATCGACTTCTACAAGCAGCAGGCATGGGATGCAGAGGCTGCCAAGTTTGATTTTGTATTTATTGCGGACGGTTTGTACATTACGGAGAAATCGCTCCCGCATTTCTTGAATCGGTTCGAGCCGCTGACGATTTTGTCCGCTCTTGGGGCTGTGACATCCCGCATCGGCTTCGTCGGTACGGTATCCACGTCGTATAGCGAGCCGTTCACGGTGGCGCGCCAGCTGCTGTCGCTCGATCACATTACGCGCGGTCGCGGCGGCTGGAATTTGGTAACTTCTCCGCTTGAGGGCTCTGCCCGCAACTTCAGCAAAGCGCAGCATCCGTCCCACCCGGAGCGGTATAAGATTGCGGCTGAATATTTGGAGGTTGCGCGCGGGCTATGGGACTCCTGGGAAGCGGACGCGTTCGTGCGCGATAAGGAATCGGGCGTGTTCTTCGATCCGGAGAAGCTGCATCGGCTGGATCACGTGGGGCCAGCTTTCTCTGTGCAAGGTCCGCTTAACATCGGCCGATCCCCGCAGGGGCAGCCGGTCGTATTCCAAGCGGGATCGTCTGAGGATGGGAAGAATCTGGCGGCGCGCTCCGCAGATGCCGTGTTCACGCATTCCGATACGCTGGAGCAGGCGCAACAGTTTTATACCGATGTGAAGGATCGAGCGGTTGCTTATGGCCGCTCCGCAGATGAGATTCTCATCCTGCCGGGCATCACGGTCATCGTGGCGGAGACGGAGGAAGCAGCGGAAGCCAAGTATCAGGAGGTGGCGAGCCTGGTCTCGATTGAGAACGCGCTCGATTATCTCGGACGCTTCTTCGAGCATCATGATTTCTCGCAGTATCCGCTGGATGAGCCATTCCCTGAGCTTGGCGATTTCGGCAGCAACAGCTTTCGCAGCGGTACGGACCTGATCAAGCGCAATGCGAAGGAGCAAGGGCTGACGCTGCGCCAGGTCGCCTTGCAGGCGACAACGCCTCGAACGGCGTTTCTCGGAACGCCGGAGCAGGTTGCGGATCGCATCCAGCAATGGTTCGAGGGCGGCGGGGCGGACGGATTTATTATCATGCCGGGCACGCCGGCGGGGTTGGGTGATTTTACGAGCCTCGTCGTTCCGATTCTTCAGGCGCGCGGCTTGTTCCGCACCGAGTACGAGTCGACGACGCTGCGGGGCAATCTTGGCTTGCCGGAGCCTGCAAACCGCTACACGCAAGCGCGTGAAGCGGGGAACGGCGCGGAGCCTGTCAACGCTTAACCATTTGAATAGCGGGAGGAATTTTGAGATGTCATCGAATCAAAAAGTAGTTTTGTGGAGCAAAACAGGCTGTCACCATTGCGCGCAAGTAAAGTCGCTGCTGGAGGCGAACAACATCGCGTACGAGAACGTTAGCGTCGATAACAACGATGCGCTGCGCGACGTGCTGGAGGTCAAATACGGCATCCGGTACGTGCCGGTCGTCGAGGTAGGCGGCGCAGGCAAATTCGAGGCTTGGACGGATTTGGACCTTGAGCATTTGCAGACATTGGTGGGCGCGGTGAAGGTAGGGTAACATTTGTAGTAAGAAGAAAGAGGTAACGGATAGAGAGCATTAAGCGAGGCGGAGCTGGAGAGACCGAGATAGAGATAGATCTAAGATCAATATAGAACTGAGCAGGCCTGCAGCCCGCCCCAGTAGGGGTTGGAGCTGTGGGCTTGTTTTGGTTTTTCAATGGAAGAAGGGGTTGTGGCATTTTGTAGGTTTCAAGGTAGCTACTTAGCTTATTGCCGTGCCGTTGCACTTTGTACATTGGGAAAGGGGGAGATGGCTTGCTCCAGAGACTCCCATTGCAGTTCATACAACGAGATAGGTCGGGAAGAGGCGCGTTGTGCCCAAAACATAGAAAGCAGCCTTGTCCCGTTGCACGATTTGCAATGACACCGTCTAACTGCTGCGCGCGCATTTGATTCGATTGTATGAACTGCAATGAGCAGCCGGTTGTGCGCACCAACGTTACCTTAAATACGACACACATACGCTGCAGCAATGTCCGTACACAAACATAACGCCAACCATTGCAGCGCAAAAATAGGGGATGCCCCTCAGCCGTCAAGGCTTTGGGACACCCCTTCGTATTATTCCTCGTGCTTCACGCTAAGCGCCGTCTTCCGATAATCCGAAGGCGCGAAGCCAGTAGCGCTTTTGAACTTCTTGGAAAAATACAGCGGGTCGTTGAACCCGACCGCCGAGGCGACTTGGTCGATCGGCATCGCTGTGCTGGCGAGCAGCGTTTGGGCGCGTTCGAGCCGGATCGTCATCAAATATTGCTTAGGCGACAGGCCCGTCGTTCGCTTGAACATGCGGCTTAGGTGCGTGCGATGATAGCCAAGCGTTCGGGACAGCTGGTCAATTGATACCTGCTGCGTATAGTGGAGCGACATGAACCGAATCGCTTGCTCGATCTGGCGATCGATGGCGGTCGTATCGTCCGGCTTCGCCAGCCGTCCGGCTCCGTTCGCGCGGCCAAAGCTGCCGAGCAGCAGGCGAAGCCAGCCTGCCGATTCGAGATCGGCGAGCGGCGCGTCTCCTGCGGGAGACAGGCTGTCCTGCAAGGAACGGTAGAGCATGCGGATGTCGGGGAGGCTGCTGCCCGAGACGATCGGGCAATCCGGCGTTACGCCGACGTTCGCTAGCAGCTGCCTGCTAGCGGGCCCGACGAAGCTGACCCAGACGTAATGCCAAGGCTCATGCTCGTCGGCTTGGTAGGAGAACAGCTCGCCGGGGAAGATGATGAACGAGTCGCCCGCCCGGCAAGGGTAGGCATGCCCGCGCACTTCATAGACGCCGCGTCCGGCGAGCACGGTGTGGACGAGCACGTAATCGTGAATAGCGGGCCCGATCGTATGCAGCGGATGCGGACGTCCTTCCCCGCTGAACAGCACGGCGAGCTCGCTTCCGCTAGGGGATGGATTAATCGCCAGCTTCATAAAATCATGCTCGTGCCTCGTATCGCCAGACGGCTGCGGCATTGCGTTTTCCCCCTAGGCTTTCCAGTTGTGCAAGTAATCGACGGCTTCCTGAAGCGTCGCGACAGGCACGATGCGGAGGTTGTAGCCGCGTTTCTTCGCTTCATCGATTGCATCCTGTGCGTTCGTGCTTGATGTGTCCGTGTCCTTCGGACAGAAGAACAGCTCGACGCCCGCCTTATGCGCGGCGACGATCTTATCCCGCATGCCCCCGATTTGCCCTACTTTTCCGTTAAGGTCAATCGTGCCGGTTCCGGCTACTTTGAGGCCATGCGTCAAATCCTCCGGCAGCAGTTGGTCGAGAATTTCCAGCGAAAACATAAGTCCAGCGGACGGCCCGCCGATCTCCGACTCGGCAAATGTGACGTTACGGGTGGAAGATACGGCATACTCGGGCTCGAACACGGCTCCCAGGCCGGGCTGATTCGCTCCGTCGATCCCGATCAGCTTCACTTGTCCGGTATGCTGCTCGCCATCGCGCAGGTAGGTGAGCGTTACGGTGTCTCCGACCTTTTTGCTGCTGCCCAAATAGTGAATAACCTCCGGAAGCTCCTTCACGGTGCGCTCATCCACCTTGAGCAGCACATCTCCGACCTCCAGCACGCCCTTGGCCTTGGAACCTGGCTGAAGCATCCGCAGAAACTGGCCGGTAACGGTCGGCGTTACGGGCAAGCCAGCCTCCTTCATCGCCGCGGCGACGGAAGTTCGCTGGGAGGAGGACCACATATGATCGAGCACCCGCATGTACTCCGCATCGCTAAGATTGCCCTTCACGTCGGAAGCTTTGCGAAGCTCCGTATCCTTGGCGAACAAGCCGTAGATGACCATCGCGACGTTGTTAGCTCGTACGGACAGCACGGTCGTGAGGTTGAAGCTGCCTTTGCTGTCCTTCTTGCCATCGGCTACGCTTACCGCAGCGGACAGCGGCTCCACCGTGCCAGGCTGATATAAGTAGTAGGGCATCGGCATCAAAAACAAGATCGCATATAAGGCTATGATGGCGATCGCCCAGCGAAATAGTCGTTTGTTCATCCATTTCATCGTCTTGGCTCCTCCTAGAAGCGGCTCAACCGGCTGCCTCAAGCTAGTTCTCCCATTATCGCACAAATGATGATAGGTTCCCAGTTGGCTCATTTACAAGTACGACGTTCAACTCGTTCTTACATTTGTACAGTAAACAACAGCCCCAGTACCGATGTGGTACTGGGGCTGTTGTTTACTGTACGGTATTCGTTTGCAGGATCCTCGTAAGAGGGTCGCAGTTTATGGCATGTCGATTATCTCAATTAACCGTGGTAATACGAATGATCAAGGTGATAAATAGTGCTGTCGCTAGTATTGTCTACTTGTCTCGAAGTAGAAAGGCTCGATGAGGAGTAGGTTCCTTCAAAGAACAAAATATCGACGATGTCAAAATAATGGGTAGACAGTGGAAGGTCATACCAATTTTCACCTACTGCAGGTGGAATAATTATTTGAAAGCTGAAATGCCCATTAGCATCGGTAACAAACTCCACTTGTTTCACTGTAAGCGGACCAACATGGCCAAGGAATAGGAAGCTTAGCTTCTCGTTTGCAAGAGGGTTTCCACCATTATCATATACGGTTCCTTGAATGGTCGTTGTAGCCCCGCTGGTGACGCGCCACTTTTCACCGGCACCATAATTTACGCGGGCATCCGTCATGGAAGGATAAGTAATGCCAGTAATGATTACTTCTCCCACATCATTAAGCGTATCTATTCTTTCGTTAGGATCAGGCGAGCTGTTGTAAGTATAGGCAGCCGGCAGTGTTGCAGATTGATTATCAGGATTCGTCAGTTGGACATCAACCGCGCCAGCAGTTAACGTTGCAGGAGCTACAACCTCTAAATAACCGTCGGCATAATAAGTAACAATCGAGGCTTCATTGGCGCCGAAGAATACTTTTACACCATTTTGGAAGTTGCTGCCCCTAATAAAGACATGCTCGCCGCCAGCTGTTAGACCGTTATTCGGAGTTACCTGACTGATAACAGGTGATGGCAACGCGAGATAAGTGTAGCCATTGGACTTACTTCCTTGTGTTCCATCGGTGTTTACAATTTTAAGATCGACAGGGCCAATCGTACTGCTTGCTGGCGAGACGACGTTCAGTTGTGTACTCGTAATGCTGCTAACAACAGCTTCTGTCGTACCGAAGTACACTTTTAATCCGATGAAGAAGTTGCTGCCTTGAATCGTAATCGTTTCTCCGCCCGTCACTAGTCCGCTATTCGGAGTTACCTGATCAATGACAGGGGTTGGATACAACTTATACGTATAGCCATTCGCGAGCAGCCCTTGCGTTCCGCTAGCACTTATGACGGTTACGTTGACTGCGCCCGCCGATCCGCTAGCAGGTACGGTTGCCTGAAGCTTGGTGCTGGATTCCAAAGACACATTGGTCGCTTCATTGGGGCCAAAGAAAACTCTTGATCCGGAAGTGAAATTACTACCGTTGACATAAACGGATGTTCCACCAGTTAAATAACCGTTATTCTCACTCACCGACGTTACAACGGGAGAAGGTGGCGGTGGTGGAGCAATATAGGTGAAGCCATTGGGAAGCGTTCCTGTTGTTCCATCGGGTTTACGAACGGTAACATCAACTGCGCCTAGCGATACTCCGGCAGGTACGGTTGCCTGAAGCCTGATGTTGGATTCAAAAGACACATTGGTCGCTTCATTGGGGCCAAAGAAAACTCTTGATCCGGAAGTGAAGTTACTACCGTTGACATAAACGGCTTTTCCGCCAGTTAAAATACAGTTATTCTCATTCACCGACGTTACAACGGGAGGTACTGGTACCGGAACAATATAGGTGAAGCCATTAGGAAGGGTTCCTGAAGTTCCATCGGGTTTACGAACGGTAACATCAACTGTCCCCGCCGATCCGCTGGGAGGTACGGTTGCCTGGAGCCTGATGTTGGATTCAAAAGATACATTCGTTGCTTCATTGGCGCCAAAGAAAACTTTAGATCCGGAAGTGAAATTACTACCGTTGACATAAATGACTTTTCCGCCTGTAAGGCTATCGCTGTTCGGAGACAACGATGTTACAACGGGAGGCGCCGGAACCGGAACAGCATAGGTGAAGCCATTAGGAAGGGTTCCTGAAGTTCCATCGGGTTTACGAACGGTAACATCAACTGTCCCCGCCGATCCGCTGGCAGGTACGGTTACCTGGAGCCTGGCGTTGGAGACAAAAGATACATTGGTCGCTTCATTGGCACCAAAGAAAACTTTGGATCCGGAAGCGAAATTACTGCCGTTGACATAAATGGATTTTCCGCCTGTAAGATTATCGCTATTCGAAGACAACGATGTTACAACGGGAGGAGGTGGTGGCGGCGGAGTCACATAGGAAAAGCCATTGACCAGCGTGCCTTGTGTCCCATCCGTCTTAACAACCGTAATGTCCACGGATCCAAGTGCGGTACCCGGTGGAACAGTTGCTGTGAGTCTGGTATTTGATTCGTAAGTTACGCTTGTTGACTGAACCGATCCGAAATAAACTTTGGATCCGGAAGTAAAATTACTACCGTTGACATAAACGGGTATTCCGCCGGCTAAAATGCTGTTATTTGGAGACAACGACGTTACTGTTGGATTAACTGCAGCATTTACTCGCGGAATACATGTAATTACACTTAAAACTACCAATACGCTCAGGAAACTAAGTAAAATCTTATTTAAGCCTCTGTTTTTTATTAAACTTCTCAACTCAATTCTCTCCTCTAAATATAGTTCACAACAACATTTTATCGGATAAAAATCCCAGTAAAATTAGAGCAATTCCAAAAAGACGAAAGTCGGGCATGTCTTTCACATTTTGAAAGCTGGAGTAGTTTTGGCAGTATGAAGCAATGACGTTCAACTCTATTTTCCTTTTTACAGCAAACAACAAACCCAGTACCGACAAGGTACTGGGTTTGTTGTTTGTAAAACCTGTATTCGTCATTAAGCGTTAACGATTATCGACTTTCTCCGGGTACATATCATGCTGGAACAAGCGCTGCTCTGCCACTTGCTCGTATTTGGTGCCCGGCTTGCCGTAGTTGCAGTACGGGTCGATCGAGATGCCGCCGCGTGGCGTGAATTTGCCCCACACCTCGATGTAGCGAGGGTCCATGAGGGCGATGAGATCGTTCATGATGATATTCATGCAATCCTCGTGAAAATCGCCATGGTTGCGGAAGCTGAACAGGTACAGCTTGAGCGACTTGCTCTCTACCATTTTGATATCGGGAATGTAGCTGATATAGATCGTCGCGAAGTCCGGCTGGCCCGTGATCGGGCATAGGCTTGTGAACTCTGGACAGTTGAATTTGACCATATAATCGCGATACGGATGCTTGTTGTCGAACGTCTCCAGTACGCCTGGCGCGTATTCGAACGGGTATTTGGTTCCTTGGTTGCCGAGGAGCGTTAGATCGCCCAATTCCTCATGTTGTCTTCCTGCCATAATGTCATTCTCCTTTATGCTTAGTTTTTTAGAGAGGGAAGTTTGCGAACCTCTACCTTGCCGCTGCCAGCTCGATGGATGGAGGGCTCGGATTTCGTGCCAATTCGACACGCGGTATCTATTATAGCAGGTTTGGGCGCAGAGTCGGAGACAGAAATATTGTCACTCGGCTGGAGATGGAGAGACGGGAGGGCTGAACCTTTGACATTGAGCGAATAGAGCGGGGGATGTGCGCTAAAGCGGGGAAGCGGCGGGGGAATAGGCATAAGGGGGGATTCGCGCTGCTAATGGAACGCTAACGGACCGTATAGCCGCTATATGGCGAATTTGCGGGCTTTCGAAATTGTAACGGACCTGAGCGCCGCTATTCCACGGAATAGTATAGTTTTGTGGCGCATTTACACCAAATAGCGGCCGCTGGGTCCGTTACATTGATTGTAGAGCTGATTTCGAGCAAATAACGGCTCCTCGGTCCGTTAGGGCAGAAAAAGGTACGCTAAAGCGGGACAGCGGTGGGCGAGCAGGCAATAGAGAAGGTTAATCTGCGCTATTGGGGCTGAACCGCGGACGGTGGGCCAATAGGGCAGAAAAAGGTACGCTAAAGCGGGGAAGGGGCGAGTAGGCAGGCAATAGGGAAGGTTTCTCTACCCTATTGGGGCTGACCGGGATCACCCAACAGTCGTCCACTCTAGAAACTCCAGCCGATTGCCGAACGGGTCATTGACATAAAATCGAATAACGCCTTCGTCAGCCCGTGCTTCATCATCTATAATTGGAATATGATGCTGAAGCAGGTGACTTCGCAATTGTGCAAGATTTTGGACATGGAAGGCAGGGTGTGCCTTGGTCGCGGGGACGAATGACTGCTGAATGCCGATGTGGACTTGATGCGCGCCGCATTGAAACCAGACGCCGCCGCGCTTTTGTAACGGCTCTGGCTTTGGCACCTCTGTCCATCCCAGGACGGTATGGAAAAAATGGCGAGCTTGATCTTCGCCCCCCTCAGGAGCTGCCAGCTGAACATGATCAAGGCCAAAGTAATGGTATGGCATATCAAAACGCCTCCTTTGTTTCACTATACAGAACTTAGTTTCACTGAATGAATTTATTATAACGTAATTTCTCATAAAAGTAAGGTAAGGCCGTATCTTTTCGCACCTTAAATTTCGTTATACAGGTGGGAGAGAAACATCAAGCAAGCAGGAGGTGCAGCATGAGCGGAGACGTTCGGCATGCGGCAAGGATAGGAGAAGGGCAGGATTGGATGGCGTCGCTCTATGCGAAACATCATCAACAGCTCAAGCGGTTTTGCCGCAAGCTGGCAGGTTCGTCGTGGGATGCCGAGGATCTGGCGCAGATCACGTGGATGAAGGTTTGGACACTGCTTGAACAGCGTGCGTCAGGGAATGGCAGCACTGTGTCCAGCTCGTACCTGTACCGGATTGCCGCGAATGCCTGGACGGATCGCTGCCGCCGAAAAAGCATCGCATGCCAGGAGCTGACTGGTCAGCTTATCGAACGAATAAGGGCGGAGGAGCTTTCAGCGCCTCAGGCCAGTGCGCTTCTTGATGCAATGGAGCGAATCGTCGCGGAGCTGACGCCCCTCCAGCGAACGATTATGCTGCTCATGTCCGCTTTGCAGTTCACTGCTGCCGAGACGGCGGCGCTGCTCGATATAACAGAGGGCGCAGCCAAAGCCGGCCTTCACCGGGCCAGAGCGAATTTGCTTAAGCGTAGGGCGGCAAGCAAACTCGCCGGCAGGCGCGAGGTTGACGAGCAGCTCGTCTATGCCTACTTGGATGCGTTCCGCAGCCGAAACATACATGGGCTGCTGCTCCTGCTTAATGCAGGGGAATCGCAGGATGTATTGCCGGCTGTGCAGGGCATTCGACTGGCGCCGCCCGTTCGCGCGGAAGCGGGCGCTTCGCAAGTGGAAACAGGAGCAGGAGCTGCTGTTGAAAGCAGCTTGTATGCTGCGCTTGACGTCTACGGCGCTGCGCAAGCGATTTGCGGAATGGGCGAGTTCCATGTGGCGGGCGGAACCGTTTATGCTGCAAGCGGTTGGGCGATTGAAGGCTGGAGCAGCGCGGACATGCGAATGGCTTCGTAACCTAATTTTGAGCAAAAGTGAGGGGATTCTATGTCTTCTATCGTTCCTTATGTAGTCGAGCAGACGAATCGCGGAGAGCGCTCGTACGATATTTATTCTCGGTTGCTGAAGGACCGAATTGTGTTCTTGGGCTCAGCGATTGACGATCAGGTCGCTAACGTGATCACCGCGCAGCTGTTGTTCTTGGCGGCGGAGGACCCAGACAAGGACATTCATTTCTATATCAACAGCCCGGGCGGATCGACGTCGGCGGGGTTCGCGATTTTGGATACGATGCACTACATTAAGCCGGATGTGCAGACGATCTGCGCAGGGATGGCAGCGTCGTTTGCAGCGATTTTGCTGCTGTCGGGCACCAAAGGAAAACGGTACGCGCTGCCAAACAGCGAAGTGATGATCCATCAGCCGCATGGCGGCGCGCAAGGTCAGGCGAGCGACATTGCCATTACCGCGAAGCGGATTATCGGCATACGGGAGAAGCTGAACCGGATTACGGTGGAGCGGACGGGGCAGCCGCTGGAACGCGTCGAGCAGGATATGGACCGCGATACGTATATGTCGGCTGAAGAAGCGCTTCAGTACGGGATTATTGATCAGATTATTAAGAAAAATTGAAATGATAGAAGATCAGGTAGGCTGCCGAGCATGAGTTCGGCGGCCTATTTCAATTTCACATCTATTAAAATATTACATTTTAGAAAATAAACACATATACCATAAATAATATTATCGCATCGATAAATGTTTTTTATGTTTCTAACGATCGATATCGGCTATCACATTAATCAATAGGTGTAACAATTATATTCTATTGGTTATCGTTGATACATATGTGTATGATTTTGGATATATATACATTGAGAGGCGGAGGTGTTGACATGGTTCAGTTTCCTGGATTAGAAGGCGTTGTGGCTGCAGAGACCGCAATTAGCTTAGTGGATGGGCAGCAGGGGATGTTGATCTATAGAGGGCATTGGGCGAAGGATTTGGCTGTATACAACTCCTTTGAAGAAGTAGCATATTTGCTTTGGTACGGAAAATTTCCGAGCGCCAACGAATATGAGGCGTTTATAACGAAATTCAAAAAATATCGGGTGCTTGGAGTAGAGGAGAAAAAAGTATTGGAGAGTCTTCCGTTACAGTTGGATGTGATGAGTGCATTACGAACGGTGATTTCGAGCATGAGCCATACTTTCACGGCATGGCCTCCGACAGTAGATGACGCAATCCGAATAACGGCAATGGCCCCAACCATAATAGCAAACCTTAACCGCAGGAACGAGGGGGTGGAATTTGTAGAGCCTCATCCTGATTTGAATCATGTTGCGAATTATTTATATATGCTCAAAGGCGAAATCCCTCAGAAAGCGCATGTGGCGGCAATGAATGCCTACGCTATATTAACTATGGAGCATGGCATGAATGCTTCGACATTCTCTTCAAGAGTCGTTGTCTCAACGCAAAGCGATATCGTTTCAGCGATTTGTGCTGCAATTGGAGCGATGAAAGGGCCGCTTCACGGCGGAGCGCCTTCTGAAGTCATGACCATGCTTAATGGAATTGGTTCAAAGGAAAATGCTGAACAATGGATGAGGGAGCATCTTGAGAAGGGAAATCGTTTAATGGGCTTTGGTCATCGTATTTATAAGACCAGAGATCCTAGAGCGGAAGCGCTGAAAACGGTAACCGGCAGACTTGCTTCGGAAGACCCGTGGCTGGATTTGGCCGTTTATGTAGAAGAGCTTGCGATAAAGATACTGGAGGAGTACAAACCAGGAAGACGATTGTATACGAATGTAGAATTTTTTGCAGCGGCAGTATTACGATCGGTCGAAATGCCATCAACTTTGTTTACGCCAACATTCACTTCCAGCCGCTTAGTAGGATGGACCGCTCATATTCTTGAACAGTCCCAAAACAATAGAATTTATCGTCCGCAATCCGAATATGTCGGTGAAATGCCGATTTAATCGTTGATGAAATTGTAGATTTGCAGGAACTCGCTGCCGATTCGCCATTAAAGCAGGCCCCTCCATTGCGATAAGCTGAACGTGTTGAAAGCACCTATCCATTGGAGGGATTGAAGATGAAGGTTAGAAAGCTGCTTTTTGTTGTCGTGTCGTTGTTCCTGCTCCTGCAGCAAAGCGTATTCGCAGAGGCGAAGCAAGAAAAGGGGAAGCATTCGGCATCGTCGACGATGAAGGTTTCGTTCTACAGCGAGGCGCTCGGCCAAAATATGCGGATGAACGTCTATCTGCCGCCTGACTATGAAGCGAAGGAGAAGTACCCCGTACTGTATGTGCTCCATGCGTATAAGCTGAATGAGGACCATTGGTTCCAAGCGCTTCATATTACCGAGCAGGCGGATACGCTGATCGCTGCTGGCAAGATCGAGCCGATGATCATCGTTGCGCCAGAGATTGATAACAGTTGGGGCATGAACTCAGCGGATGAGAAAAAAATATGGCTAGGCGATCCAACGGATCCGGGTGCATGGTACGAAGGGCGCTATGAGGATTACGTCACGAAAGACGTCGTCGGTTATATCGATGGCCATTTCAAGTCCGATAAATCGCGCAATAGCCGTTATATCGGCGGCACCTCGATGGGCGGGTATGCCGCGCTGCATATCGGTTTCCGCAACACGCAGCTGTTCAGCAAAGTTGGCGGGCACGCGCCGGCCGTCTTCCAAGACGAACTGTGGAAGCCGCTGTTTGACTGGATGTATCCGACCGAAGCCGATCGCAATGCCAAAGATCCGCTTCGATTGGCGGCTACCGCAAAGCTGAACCAGACGAGCGTTTACTTGGACTGCGGCGATCTGGACGAATTTAAGATTGCAACGGGCAAGCTCAACGAAATTTTGAGCGGCCGCAAATTAAAGCACTACGAGTTCCACCTTATCCCAGGCGGCAAGCATGACGACGCTTATTGGAGCGGACAGATGGCTAGCTACCTGACCTTCTATGGCGGAATGGATAAGAAGTAATTGTGGCAGGTAAAGAAAGCAGACCGTTAGGAGGCTAGCTCCTTCATGGTCTGCTTTTATTTTTGCTAATGGCGCCCTTGGTTTTGGGGAAAACTGTAAGGATTACGCGATCGGAAGGGGAGCATGAGTTGGAAGCTGAATCGGGAAATCGCCGCCGCATAACTAAGCTGCTTATACGGTTGAGCCTTACTGTGCCGCTGCTTGCGGGAATGGTGGCCACACCAATAATGCATGCCGCCGTCAAAGCCGAGGAGGCAGCATCCCCGGCTGCAGGAAATGCAAAGGATGGCTTCCATCTCCGCCTCCTGCACACGAACGATACGCATGCGCATTTGGACCTCGTTGCCAGGCGCATGACGGCGATAAAGCAGCTGCGGACGCCGAATACGCTGCTGCTCGATGCAGGCGATGTGTTCGCGGGGACGCCGTATTTTACGCAGTATGAAGGATTGGCTGATCTATGGTTCATGAATGCAGCTAAGTATGATGCGATGACGTTCGGCAACCACGAATTCGACCGGGGGACGGCGACGCTGCGGTCGTTTATTCGAGGAGCGTCGTTCCCTTTCGTTAGCGCGAATGTGACGTACGGCGATGATCCGAATCTCGGCCCTTTGTTTGCAGATCGAGCAGGCGTGCGAGGGGAAGCTGGACAAATCTATCCCTCGATCATCCGAGAGGTTAGTGGCGAGGCGGTGGGCATTTTCGGGCTTACAACGGCTGAAGCGTCAGCGCTCTCTTCCCCGGGACAGCATCTTGTGTTCGAAGAAGCAGTCGCGTCTGCCCGTGCTGCCGTTTCGTCGCTGCAAGCAAAGGGAGTCACCAAGATTATTGCCTTGACTCATCAGGGGTTGACGGAGGATCAGAAGCTCGCGGATGCGGTCCCGGGAATCGATATTATCGTAGGCGGACACTCCCATTCGCGGCTGGTCGCTCCAGCAGTTCGTCATGCGGATCGTGAGCCTACGCTTATCGTGCAGGCAGGCGAGCATGGCAAAAATCTCGGGCAGCTGGACGCCCAATTTAATGCCTCGGGGGTGATTACGCAATGGAGCGGAAGGCTGCTGGCGCTCGATGCAATGAAGTCGGACGGCAAGCCGATGTGGGCCGAGGATGCGGAGGCGGCGGCCAAGCTGAGCGCTTTCGCGATGGTGCTGAATCAGATCCAAAGGACGGTCGTCGGTTATACGAAGGTTACGCTCGACGGCGAGCATGCACATGTGCGAACGCGGGAGACGAATCTAGGAAACCTGATTGCAGACAGCATGTTGGATAAGATAAAAAGTATCGTTCACGCCCCAGATGTCGAAGGCTATGTAGCCATCCAAAACAGCGGAAACATCCGAGCTTCGATCCGCCGCGGACCGATTACGCTTGGCGATTTGTTGACGGTGATGCCCTTCGGCAATAAGATTACGGCTATCCGTATGACAGGCGAAGAGATCATGGCCGCACTTGAGAATGGCGTAAGCGGCGTGGAGCAGCGAGAAGGGAGATTCCCGCAGGTAGCGGGCATGCGATTCTATTACGATTCGACGAAGCAAGGGGAGCGTGTGGACGCAGTGTCCCATATAAGAGAAGCGGGGCATCGGATGATGAAAGTTCAGCTTCTCCGCGAGGACGGCTCCTATTCGGCCATAAAGCCGGATGCGATGTATGTCGTTGCAACGAATACATTCATGGCTGGCGGAGGAGATTTTTACGCAGCGATGGAGCGGGCGAGCGACGCCGGACGGCGATATAAGCTGGAGCTGCTGGACTATGAGGTGCTGAGTGAATATTTGAGCAAAATTGGTCGCGTGACAGCGAGGGTGGAGGGAAGGGTAATGGATCTGAGAGGGAGGACGCTCCCCGACTGAAAAAAGCAGCACTGGAGCGGAAGCCAAATGCTTCGCTCCAGTGCTGCTTTTTTGTTATCCGAAGGGGAGGGGGATCTCCTGTAGGAGCGTCAGCAGCCGTAAGGAGATGCATGCCGTCCCGGTCCTACATCGCCTGCAAACCTGCCTGATTCAGCAGATTCCAAGGCTTGTTGTAATGCGGCTGGAAGAAGAAGTCGACGAAGCTGAGCTCATCCATCGTCATGCCGTTCTGAATGCATACCGACATCGTATTGATGGCTTGCGTAAGGTCGGCCTTCGACATGACCTGCGCCCCTACAATGCGGCCGGTATCGGCTTCATAGACGACCTTCAGCAGCGCTTTTTCATAGGTTGGCATAAACTCCGGACGATAGTTTTCTTCTATTGTGACATTTTTCACAATCATGCCCGCATCAATTGCCGCTTGCTCGGTCATGCCGGTCGAAGCGATGTTGAGGTCATAAATTTTGATGCCCGATGTGCCTTGCGTACCGAGATAGCGAACGGTCGGCTTGAGCAGGTTGCGCGCCACGAGCGTGCCCATCCGTACGGCATTCGTCGCCAGCGGGATGTAAGCATGCTTGTGTGTCGGGTTATACATCACTGCGCAGCTGTCGCCTGCGGCTAGCACATCCGGGTGGCTCGTTCGCATATATTCGTCGACAATAATCGCGCCATTCAACAACATCTCGACTTGGTCTTTAAGGAGCTCCGTGTTCGGGCGGAAGCCGATGCAGAGTACGACGAGGTCGGTTTCATATTCGCCTGCGGTCGTGATGACCTTGTTGACTTTGCCGTTCTCGCCTTCAAAGCCAGTGACGGTTTGACCAAGCTGAAGCCTGATGTGGCGGGCTTCCAGCTCGTTTTCAATGCCGTCGGTGAACGTGCGGTCGAGATATTTGAACAGAATGCGATCCATATTGTCGATGAGCGTGACTTGTTTGCCAAGCTCCTCGAATGCTTCCACAAGCTCAATGCCGATGTATCCAGCACCGATAACGGTCACGCGCTCTGCGTGTCGAGCTTTGTCGATTATTGTTTGTGCATGCCCGTAGTTTTTGCATAACAAAATGTTGTCGAGTTCCATGCCACCGAGTTTGGGAATGATCGGCCACGAGCCAGTCGTCACGACCAGCTTATCGTACGTTTCAACTCTGGTGATGCCCGTCTCCAGATTCCGAACGCGGATCATATGCGCATCGGCATTGACCTCGAGCACGTCATGCCGCATGTTCATCTGTACGCCCAAATCGGTTAGCTGCTGAGGCGATGCGTAGAAAAGCTTCTGGACATCCTGTACGACGCCTCCGACATGAAGGGCGATGCCGCACGATAGGAACGATACGTTGTCGTTGCGTTCATAGACGCTAATTTGCGCTTCCGGGTAAAGCTGAGCCATCTGGGTTACGGCAGCCGTGCCTGCATGTGTGCATCCGATAACAGCGATTTTCATAGGGGATTCCTCCTGATAATGTCGAGTTCGAGAAGGTGTGATTATTTTCACAATCTGTTATGTGATTTAATTCACAATCTCTTGTTGCTCTTATCATATGCAATTGGAGCAGGTTTGACAAGGGCTTGTGATTAATTTCACAAATCATACACAACTATAATTGGTAGAGAAAATCATTTGGAAAATAAGGGTTGACAGGTAGTAGACTCAGCTGGTACGATGTAGCACATCAAGCAACGGCACGACGAAATGAGTCAATGCGAAGCTTGCGTAACCGAATATTTCAAATCGACTGGATCACCAGAGATTTACGATAAACAGCGTTCCGACGACGGACTGTCAGCGCGCTGAATGCCGTAAATCTTTTTTTTAACCTTTAATTCCGACTAAACAGGTGTGTTAAGTTAATTAATTCATGAGGAGTGTTGACCAATGAGCTATCAAACACAGACGACGCAAACCCAAACAACCGATTATCTTTCTCGGAGCTACTCGCCCAAACGGGCCTTTCATAGCGGAGCACGCACCCTGACGAAATGGGTGGAAGGCGAAGCGGGACAGCCGTACACGCTGTTCACAGTAAAACCGCTTGGGCCGATCATCGGCGCAGAAATCGAAGGCGTTGATCTAAGCCAGCCGGTAGGAGCGGAGCTGAAACAAGAGCTGCACCGCGCGTTCCTCGAGTATAAAGTGTTGTTCTTCCGCAATCAGGACATTACGAGCGAGCAGCAGCTGGCATTCGCGAAGCTGTGGGGCGAGCTTGAGAAGCATCCGTTCCTGCCGCAGGGCAGCGCAGAGGAAGTGACGCGCTTCGCGAAGGACGAGAAGGTGACGGGCATGGAGAACATCTGGCATACCGACGTGACATGGCGACTTAATCCGGCGCTCGGTTCGGTGCTTCGCTTGACGGAGGTTCCGCCATTCGGCGGCGATACACTCTGGTCGGATATGGCGGCGGCTTATGACAACTTGCCAGAAGCTGTGAAGGAGCGGATCGATGGCTTGACGGCTATTCACGACTTTACGCCGAGTTTCGGGCGAGCGCTCTCGCCAGAGCAATTAGCAGTGAAGCAGGTTGAATTTCCGGCTGCTGAGCATCCAATCGTGCGCATTCACCCGGAGACGGGACGCAAAACGCTGTTCGTCAATGGCGCGTTCACGATTCGCATCGTGGGACTTGAGCCGCAGGAAAGCGAAGAGCTGCTGCAATACCTGTTCGACCAAGCGAAAACGCCGGAGTATCAGGTTCGCTTCCATTGGGAGAAGAACTCGATCGCATTCTGGGATAATCGCGCAACGCAGCATTACGCCGTGTCGGACTACTTCCCGCATCGCCGCGTAGCGGAGCGCATCTCCATCGTGGGTGATCGTCCTTACTAATCAATCTTCGTTTTATATAAAAAAGGGGGTTTTCGCAATGGCCAACATCAACTGGAAGAAAAAAGCCGGATTTACGCTCTTACTCATATCGCTCGTCGCAACGGTGCTGGCGGGCTGCGGGGACAAAAGCAAAGAAAGCAGCTCGACGACCGCGTCGGCGAATGCGCCTAGCGGCGACACGATTAAAGTGAACATTGCGATCAACGGCGGCATTAATCCGCTGACGGTGGCAAGAGAGAAGAAGCTGTATGAGGAAGCGTTCAAAAAGCTGAATGCGGAAGTCGTATGGAGCAAATTCCCGAGCGGCCCGCCGCTGCTCGAAGCGCTTGTAGCGGGACGCGTCGATCTATCGTTCCTTGGCGATGGCGCGGCAATCACGGGATTGTCCAATAAGCTGCCGTTTCAAGTGATCGGCCTTAACTCGTTAGGGAAATCGAACAGCACGATTCTCGTGCCGAAGGATTCCTCGATCCAGAAGCTGGCGGATCTGAAAGGCAAGAAGGTGGGGCTGGCGAAGGGCACGGTAGCCAACGTGTACTTGATCAAGGTGCTGAAGGACATCGGCTTGAAGCAGTCGGACGTGAACCTGATCAATCTGCAAGCGGATGATGCGCAAGCGGCATTCGAGAGCGGCCAGCTCGATGCTTGGATCGTTTGGGACCCTTACGTGACGCTCAACCTGAACAAAGGGGCTGCGCGTGCGATTCCGGTAGAAACGGAAGTGCTTTCGCCGGGCTCCCTCATTGCCCAAACGGATTTTGCCAAGAAGCATCCTGAGCTCGTCGTCGAGTTTCTGAAGGTGTATAAGCAGGCTTCGGATTATGAGCTCGCGCATAAGGATGAGGCGGCTAAAATTTTTGAAGAGCAAACCAAGATTCCAGCTGCTGTCATCAAGCAAATTCTTGATCGCAGCGAGCCGATTCTGTCGACATATACGCAAGCTGCGCTCGACGCACAGCAAGCGACGGTTGATATTCTCTTGGAGAGCAAGTACATCAAGCATTCCTTTGTATTCAAAGACGCTGTGAACGATTCGTTCGTCACGGAAGCTTTGAAATAAATCGCAACATCACTAAACCAACCCATTAGGAGGAATCAAGATGAGTGAATTGACGCAGAACCAACAGGTCCAATTGGAAGTAGTGCCGGTAGCAGGACGAATCGGTGCAGAGGTAAAAGGTCTACGGTTGTCAGGCGACCTGGATCGTGAAGATGTCGAAGCGATTCAGCGAGCGCTGCTGCAGCATAAAGTGTTGTTCTTCCGCGGTCAACAGCATCTTGACGACGAAGAGCAGGAGCGCTTCGCCAAGCTGTTAGGCGAGCTGTATGCGCATCCGACAGTGCCGGTTAAGGAAGGCTCCAGCTCCATCCTCGAATTAAACTCCTATCATGGCGGCCGCGCCAACTCGTGGCACACGGACGTAACGTTCGTGGACGCTTACCCGAAAGCGTCGATTTTACGTGGTGTTGTCATTCCAGCCGCAGGCGGCGACACGGTGTGGGCGAATACGGCAGCGGCTTACGAGGATCTGCCGCAGGAGCTTCGCGATCTGGCCGACAATCTGCGAGCGGTTCATACCAATGCATACGATTATGCAACGGCGATCCGCAAGGAAGTGTCGGAAGAGGATGCGAAGAAAAGCAAAGCGATTTTCGAATCGACGGTGTACGAGACGGAGCATCCAGTCGTACGCGTTCATCCGGAGACAGGCGAGCGTCATCTGCTCCTTGGCCACTTCGTGAAAAGGTTCGTCGGCTTCCGTTCGCCGGACTCCGAGCGCTTGTTCCACATCCTGCAGGAGCACGTAACGCGTTTGGAAAATACGGTGCGCTGGCGCTGGGCGGAAGGCGACGTTGCGATCTGGGATAACCGCGCAACGCAGCACTACGCGGTGAACGATTACGGCCAACAGCATCGCGTTGTACGCCGCGTAACGCTTGCAGGCGATGTGCCGATCGGCGTAGACGGCCGCAGCAGCAAAGTGCTGAAGCCAGAGCCAAGCGAGCAGCAGCAATAACGCGTTGGTGTAAGCAAGAGAGAGGCTATCCCCGAGCCATTAAGGCTTGGGGATAGCTTTTTTCATGCTGCTGATCAGGGCGGAAGCCTGCTCGATCGTTTGCTTCACGACATCGGCCGCGCCGCGTTCTGTCGCTAGCCGGGTCCCTTGGCCTGCCCAGAGCGACATGTAGGCGGGGTTATTCGCTTTGGCGGCTGCTTGGCGAATGTCTCTTGTCATCGTGTTCTGTACCGGATAAGCGGGAATGGTTCCCGGATAGGAGCGCATGCTGTTCATGAAATGATTGCGGATGCCCCGGGCGGCTTTGCCCGAGAAGGCGTAAGTAATGTCCGTAGAATCCTCGCGGGACGATAGGATTTTGCTTTTGTACGCTGCATGGGCTCCGCTCTCGGGGCACGCTAGAAAAGCAGTTCCCATCTGCACGGCAGAAGCTCCTAATGCGAGGCTTGCGACAAGCCCGCGCCCATCCATAATGCCTCCCGCTGCGATAACCGGCACGGTTACCCGATCAACCATTTGCGGAATGAGCGCCATCGTACCAATCAGCGCGTCGTTGGCAGGGGTTAGAAACGTCCCTCGATGTCCGCCTGCTTCGCTTCCCTGTGCCACGATTGCATCGACGCCGGCCGCTTCCAGCTGCATGCCTTCCTCGACGGTTGTTGCTGTGCCGATCACGATGACCCCGCGCTGCTGCATGGCATGTAGGATGTCCAGCGAAGGGATGCCGAAGGTGAAGCTAACGATCGGGACGCGCTCATCCAGCAGCACTTGCACTTGTTCCTCGAATGTTTCAATGGACGCGGGAGTCGGGGGATTCGGATCAATACCGAGCTCCGCACGATATCGATTAAGGCGGCCGTTCATTTCAGCGATTGCGCTGCTTGATCCATTCGGCTGCTCAGGCACGAATAAGTTGACGCAAAATGGCCGTTCGGTCAGCTGCTTAATCGCTTTAATCGCTTCTCGTGTTTGATCGGGCGTTAAGTAGCCTGCACCGAGGCTGCCTAATCCGCCAGCGTTCGAAACGGCCGCAATTAGCTCTGGCGTTGTAGGTCCGCCTGCCATTGGGGCTTGAATAATCGGGTATTGCAGGTCAAGCATGCGCGTTAATGCGGTCTCCATAGTGATCGAACCTCCTGGTTTTCCTAAAATGGACAACGGCACCCTCTCGGGTGCCGTTTAGTGTAGCTATATTTAACCGGTGCGCAGACGATGCGCAATGATTCCCCGGTTTCTATGATGTTAAACATGTAGTCGTGCCTGTTTCGCTATGCTTCAGCAAAGCTATAACTAAAACAACGAAAGCCCTACCTCTCTTTCGTCCTTGCGGCTCCGAAGACCGCGCCAGTGTGAATCAGCGAATGGTGTTAGGCGAGTGAACCACCAACCTTCGCCAGAGCGTCGGAAACGGGCATGAACGAGAAGCTATTTGCCAGGAAAAATAGTTTCTAAAGAGGAATCCTACGGGGTTAAATATAGACAATACATTGTAGTATACATCAGGTTAGGCAAAAATGCAAGTGCCAAGCGCCGATGCCTGGTGCGTCGAGCGCGTTAGCCAGTGCGGCTTAAGACAGGCCCGGGGAGGGAAGGCAGGCTAATGCCCGCCCGCCGCTCCGAGGCCGATGCGCTCGACGAGCGCTTTGCTTTCGGCGTTCAGGCCGTACACTTCAACCGCGATGCCGCGCTCGCTGTATTTGGCGATCATTTTGCCAATCGCTTCAACCGCGGATTGATCCCACACATGGGATCGGGCAAAGTCGACGCGAACAGGCGCGGTGTCGCGCTCGTATTGGAACAAGCTGGCGAACGCCATCGTCGTCCCGAAGAAGAGCGGACCTTGAATGACGTAGGAAACGGCTTCGGTCTGCGGGTTGACGGACCGTTCAGCGCGAATGCGCGCCGCGCGCCAAGCGAAGACGACGGCGCTGATGACGACGCCCGCAAGCACGCCTTTGGACAAGTCATGCGTGGCAACGACGACGCCGACGGTGATGAGCATAACGAGCGCGTCCGAACGCGGGACGCGGTGCAGATTGCGCAGCGCGCGCCAGTCGAACGTGTCGAAGCACACCATGAACATGACGGCGACAAGCGCAGCCATCGGAATCTGCTCGACTACGCCGCGGAATACCATAATGAGCACGATGAGGAAGACGCCTGCGACGAGCGTTGACAGCCTTTTGCGTCCGCCCGAGCGGGTGTTAATGACGGATTGGCCGATCATGGCACAGCCTGCCATGCCGCCGAAGAAGCCGGTGACGACGTTGGCGATGCCTTGTCCGCGCACCTCGCGGTTTTTGTCGCTTGTCGTGCCCGTCATTTCATCGAGCACCGAGGCGGTCAACAGCGATTCGGTCAAGCCGACGATGGCAAGCGACAGGGCATAAGGGAAAATGACCTTCAGCATGTCCCACGATATGGCGACATCCGGTAGATGGAAGGAAGGGAGCGTGCTCACGATGTGGCCCATATCGCCGACTGTGCGCACATCAATGCCGAATACGACGGCAATGATCGTAATGATAATGATGGCAGCCAGCGTAGAGGGAATGATGGTCGTCAATCGCGGCATGCCGTAAATGATCACAAGCGCGGCGCCGACCAACGCGTACATCATCCATCCTGCGCCCGTGAAGTGCACAAGCTGGGCGGTGAAGACGAGAATGGCGAGCGCATTCACAAAGCCGGTCATGACGGGCTGGGGAATGAACGTGACGAGCCGCCCGAACTTCAGCAGTCCGAGCGTAAACTGGATGATGCCGGTTAGAATCGTCGTAGCGAATAGATACTCCAGTCCGTGGTCTTTGACGAGGGTCACCATGAGCAATGCCATCGCGCCGGTAGCTGCGGATATCATGCCTGACCTGCCGCCAGTGAAGGCGATGACGATCGCGATCGTGAACGAGGCGTAAAGCCCGACCATCGGATTAACGCCTGCGATAATGGAGAATGCAATGGCTTCGGGGATGAGCGCCAGAGCGACGGTCATGCCGGACAGCACGTCCGCGCGCGCGTTGCCGAGCCAAGCGGATTTGATCGATTGAATCATAGGAAAGAAGCTCCTTCTGGAATAAGATCAAGTAACGAGAACGTAAGGTTGTCCCGTTCGACATTATACTTCATTGCGGGGGTCAGGGGTATAGATTTTATTGTAAAAAAAGAGAAGCCCGCCATCGGTGCGATGGCGGGCTTCTTCGAGCTGGAGCGAGCGCCCGGCTTAGCCGAGCTCCCACCATTTGAGGAACAGGAACGGGTCGACAGGAGCGTAAGGGCTTGTTTTGTAGATGCCAAAATGCAAATGCGGATCGAACTTTCCTTTGGTGCCCTCAGGGCCATAGCCGGTGCTGCCGACGTAGCCGATCAGCTGGCCTTTGCTGATGACAGCGCCCTTGGCCATGCCAGCCGCATAGCGGGACATGTGCGCATAATAAAATTCGGTGCTGCTGTCGACGCGAATCGTCAGCCGCCAGCCGCCAAGCTCGGACCAGCCGGCTTGCACGACGGTGCCGCCGAGCGTGCTGTAGATCGGCGTGCCTTCGGCCGCCATGATGTCGACGCCTTCATGCGAGCGGACGGCGGCGCCGTCGGACGACCATGTGCGGGAATCCGCGTACGTATTGCCGTATGGCGAGTAGGTACCCTTTTTTAGTGGAAAGAAGCCATCTCGGAAGCCCGCGGGACGCTTGGGCACATTCAGGTCGAGGCCCTGCCAGATGATGTTCGGGTCCGCAAGCTGTTTGTTCGCAGCCATCAGCTTATTCAGCGGAATGCTGAATCGGTTCGCGATGATCCACATCGTGTCGCCAGCCTCCGCTTTATAGGCGGTCATGTAGGACGGCGGCGGCACCTGAAGCACTTGTCCGGTGAGCAGCATGTCGGACGTCAGGCCGTTTATCTGCTTGAGCTTCGCGATCGTGGTATCGAACTTGACGGAGATCGACCAGAGCGAGTCGCTTGGCCCAACGGTATAGGAAGCGGCTGAGGCAGCCATGGGAGCGGCAGTCGCAAGAAGGCCGAGCAAAGCCGTTCCGAGGAGGTATGTACGCCATTTTTTCATTCGCATGATGATCCCTCGCTTTAGTGAAATTGGAATAAGCCGAATAAAATGCTATGTAAGCCTTTACATCTATTAAACGTGCTATAGCGGTAGCTTGTGAAGCTGTAAATGCTGGGAATGGGCTTTTGACATGATTTGATGCGATAGCCGATAATGGAGAGATCAAGCATGCAGGGGGAGAACATCCGATGAAATCGCTCGTATTGGCGGAAAAGCCGAGCGTCGCAAGAGAGATCGCGCGTGTGCTAGGCTGTACGAATAAAAATAAAAGCTATATTGAAGGGCCCAAATATGTCGTCTCGTGGGCGCTCGGCCATCTGGTCGGACTGTCGGAGCCGGAGGATTACGATCCGAAGTACAAGACATGGAACCTTGAGGATCTGCCGATCATGCCGGGCAAAATGACGCTCAAGCCGCTCAAGGAAACGGCCGGCCAATTCCGCGCGGTGCTGCAGCTATGCCGACGAAGCGATATCAGCGAGCTGATCATCGCGACAGACTCAGGGCGCGAAGGCGAGCTTGTCGCGCGCTGGATTATGGAGCTGGCGCATTGGAAAAAGCCGTTCAAGCGCCTATGGATTTCGTCGCAGACGGACAAGGCGATCAAGGACGGCTTCGCCTCGCTTAAGCCGGGGCGAGACTATGATCGGCTGTATGCGTCCGCCGTGTGCCGCGCCGAGGCGGACTGGCTCGTCGGGCTGAACGTGACGAGAGCGTTGACGAGCAAGTACAATGCGCAGCTGTCGGCGGGGCGCGTGCAGACGCCGACCTTGGCGATGATGATGGACCGCGAGCGGGAAATCAACGGTTTTCAGCCGAAGCCGTATTGGACGGTGTCGGCTGATTTTGGCGAGTTTCAAGCCGCATGGCGCAGCGGCGATGGACATGACGGCCGGCTGTGGGAGCGCGCCGAGGCGGAAGCTATCATTGCGCGGACGAGCGGCCCGGGCAAACAGGCGAGCGTAGAGCAGCTGCGCACAACGGAGCGAAGCGAGCTGCATCCGCAGGCGTATGATTTGACCGAGCTGCAGCGGGACGCAAATAAGCGGCTCGGCTTCTCGGCGAAGCAGACGTCGAATGTGCTGCAGCGGCTTTATGAGCAGCATAAGCTGGTGACGTATCCGCGGACGGATTCGCGGTATTTGTCCTCGGATATGGTGCCGACGCTCAAGGGGCGGCTGGAGAGCGTTGCGGTCGGGCCTTATGCGCCGCTGGCGCGGAAGCTGCTGCGTTCGCCGCTTCCCGTGACGAAGCGGATCGTCGACGACAGCAAAGTAAGCGATCACCATGCGATTATCCCGACGGAGCAATATGTGAATTTGTCTGCGCTTAGTCCGGAGGAGAGAAAGCTGCATGAGCTAATTGTACGCCGCTTCCTCGCGCTGTTCGCGCCTCCGTGCCGCTATGATGAGACGAGCGTTGTGCTGCGGGTTGGAGATGACCGCTTCTACGCGCGCGGCAATGTGCTGAAGGATGCAGGCTGGAAGGAAGCCTATGGCGGCGTGCAGGCGGCCGATTTCTCAGGCGGCGAGGATGACGGGGCTGATGAGGATTCGTCTAATGGATCGGCTGCAGGCACGGGTGGCGGCTCGCGCGGTGCGGGGCAGCTGCTCCCTCCGCTGGCGAAAGGGCAGAAGCTGCCGGTTAAGATGAGCCGATTCCGCGAGCAGCAGACGCAGCCGCCGGCTCGTTATAATGAGGCGGGACTGCTGACGAAGATGGAGAAGTACGGGCTTGGTACGCCAGCGACCCGCGCAGATATTATCGAGAAGCTGCTTTCTTCCCAGACGATCGACCGGCAGGGCAATCGACTGGTGCCCACTGGCAAAGGCAAACAGCTCATTGAGCTGGTCGCCGATGATTTGCGCAGCCCGGAGCTGACCGCAGCTTGGGAGCGCGAGCTGGAGCGGATTGCGAAGGGCCAGGGCGATGCGAAGCGGTTCATGGCGGACATTCGCCAGAAGGCGTCCGCATGGGTGAACGAAGTGAAGCAGGAGACGAAGGAATATAAGCCGCATAACCTGTCGCATGCAAGGTGCCCGGAATGCAGCAAACCAATGATCGAAATCAACGGCAAGCGGGGCAAATCGCTCGTCTGTCAGGATCGGGAATGCGGCTACCGCCGCTCGGCGGAGCCGGCGTTGTCGAACAAGCGTTGCCCGCAATGCCGCAAGAAGATGGAGATTCATACGGGCAAAGCTGGCAAATACGCGCAGTGCCGCAAATGCAACGTCATCGAGATGCTGGAGGACAAGGCAGGCGGCGGTGGCGGAGGACGCGGCGGTCGCATAAACAAGCATCAGCAATCGCGCATGGTCGAGCAATTCAGCGATAAAGTGACGCTGTCCGGCGGCCTTGCGGACGCGCTGAAAGCGGCGCTCGAGGGCAAGGGCGATTCGAGCAAGTAATCGTTTGTGGAGGTTCGAAAGGCTGTCCCCCTGCCGTTGAGGCTGGGGGGCGGCCTTTGCTTTTTATTGGGCATACGCGCACAAGGCACAAAGCATAAGGCACAGCACAAGCTGGCAAAGCGCAAACGTTACAGTTGGCCGTTGCATTTCATGCAATGGCAGCGACGTTTTTGCCTGCAGTCGTTGGTGTCATTGCAACTGGTGCAAGGAGTAAGTGGGCCTGCTGCCGTTTGAAGGCGTAACGGGCGAAGTTGACTAGTTGTCATTGCACGAAATGCAACAAAGCCGAGTATTTTTAGACGAATGTTGTTTTTTCGTTGCACAAATTGCAAGAGGGACTGGTGACACGCTGGATCGTTGCATCGGGTACGGTGAATGGGAATGGTTTGTTTGCGTTAGAAAGTGATCCTTTGTGCTAGGCGCGGGGATGCTTACCGGCAGTGGTGGCTAAACGGTTTATTTCAAACGGAGGCATTGCCAAGCTGGCAATTACACAAGCTATGCCGGAAGAAGAATTGGCACGCAACGGACGCTAGGGGAAGGGACAGGTTTGCATGACGACACAAACGCATTTTGACGGGGCTGGCGGCCGCGAATACGGGCATCTGGCTTTGCATACAGACAAGTATCAGATCAATATGATGTACGCGCATTGGAAAAATGGCACCCACGACCGGATTGCCGTATTCGAGGCGTATTTCCGCAAACTCCCGTTCGGAAATGGCTATGCCGTGTTCGCTGGATTGGAGCGGATCGTCGACTATATTCAAACGCTGCGGTTTCACGAGCACGAGATTATGTTTCTTCGGGAGCAGGAGGAGCGATACGAGGAGGCTTTTTTGCAGGAGCTGCGGCAATTTCGGTTTAACGGCGATATTCTTGCTGTACCGGAAGGGACGCTCGTATTTCCGAACGAGCCGCTCGTGCGCGTGGAGGCGCGCGTATTCGAGGCGCAGCTCATCGAGACAGCACTGCTGAACTTCATGAATTACCAGACGCTTATTGCGACGAAGGCGGCGCGTGTCCGCCGTGCGGCCGAGCAGGATGTGCTGCTGGAATTCGGCACGCGCCGAGCGCAGGAGGCAGAAGCGGCGGTGTGGGGAGCGCGCGCCGCATTTATCGCCGGCTTTGATGCGACGTCAAACATGCGGGCGGCTATGCTATTCGGCATTCCGGCGAAGGGGACGCATGCTCACGCTTGGGTGCAGGCGCATGCAAGCGAGCAAGAGGCATTCGACCGCTACGCAGCCGCGCTGCCGGACGATGTGACGTTGCTCGTCGATACGTACGATACGCTGGGAAGCGGCGTGCCGCATGCGATTGAAACCGCGCACAGGCTTGCTGCCAGGGGGAAGCGGATGAGCGCGATTCGGATCGATAGCGGCGATTTGGCTTATTTGTCCAAGGAAGCGAGGCAGCAGCTTGACGCGGCAGGCTTTCTCGATGTGAAGATTGTGGCGTCAAACGACTTGGACGAGTCGATCATCGTGAACTTGAAGGCGCAAGGGGCGCGAATCGATATATGGGGCGTCGGCACGCAGTTGATTACGGCCGCGGATCAGCCGTCGCTTGGGGGCGTGTATAAGCTGGTCGCACATGAGCGAGCGGCAGGCGAGGAGCTTGAGCCTGTCATTAAGCTGTCCAACAATCCGGAGAAGGTATCTACGCCGGGGAAAAAGGATGCCTATCGGATCGTGAATCGGCAGACGGGCAAAGCCGAAGCAGACTATCTCGCTTTTCCGAATGAAGAGGCGCATATCCGCAATGGCGAGCGAATTAAGCTGTTCGATCCCATTCATCCGTACCGTCACAAATGGGTAGACGATTATGAGGCGGTTCAGCTGCTGCAGCCTGTCATTGTGAAGGGCGAGCTGGCGTTCGAGCTTCCATTATTGGATGCGATACGAGCCTACCATCAGCAGCAACTGGCATTGTTTTGGCCGGAGGTGCTGCGCAAGGTGAATCCGCAGTCGTATCCGGTTGATTTGAGCGTCGACGTTTGGGAGCATAAGATGGCGCTGATCGAGCGCGGCGGCAAGTAAAATAGATAGGAGGGGCGCCGCTAGCCAGCCAGCGGTAAGCCCAGCCAAATAGGGCACAAAAATGTGCCCTATCGGCTCGCCAGCGGCACATCGCGCCGAATAGGGCACAAAAATGTTCCCTATCAGCGGATCAGCGGCACTTAGCGCCGAATAGGGCACAAAAATGTTCCCTATCGGCAGCCAGCGGCCCATCGCGCCGAATAGGGCACAAAAATGTTCCCTATCGGCAGCCAGCGGCCCATCGCGCCGAATAGGGCACAAAAATGCTCCCTATCGGCAGCCAGCGGCCCATCGCGTCGAATAGGGCACAAAAATGTTCCCCATCGGCAGGCCAGCGGCCTATCGCGTCGAATAGGGCACAAAAATGTTCCCTATCGGCAGGCCAGCGGCCCATCGCGCCGAATAGGGCACAAAAATGTTCCCTATCGGCAGCCAGCGGCCCATCGCGCCGAATAGGACACAAAAATCTGCCCTATCGGCGGCCGTCTTATTAAATCATCGATACGAAATCGTCCGGCTCGCTTCGAATAAACGCGGCGATTCGATCGTAAGTCTCGGGCATCGCGCCGAGCAATCGGCGTTCGAGCGCTGTAATGGTCGCCGAATAGGCGGGATCGCCCGCCAGCAGCGCCTTCGCCTCATTCATCGCAATAGCCGATTCATTACGCAGGACAGGCCGAGTCGCTTCTGCCAGCTCATGCAGAAGGGCGCCTAATACCGGTAAACGCATATAAACGCAAGCTTGCTGCATCGCACCGTATCGCCCGGCCATGTGTTGCGTGTACAGGGTGCGCCAGTGGAATTCGTCTGTTCCATGTATGGCATGCGCCAGGTAGGTCCAGACGGCGAACAACGCTTGCTGTCCGTTATTAAATTCGCTATACAGCGCAAAAATCTGCTGCGGGTTTGCGCTAACCTGCTTGTAAGCTTGAATCAGGGGGTTGAAGCAAGTGCGAATCGTGGCCAAATCATCATTCGCCATGGCCTCCCATACTGACGGCATGATGACTGCTCGGTAATCGTTCTTCTCTTTCTTTTGATCCAAATAACCGCCTCCTCCGGGCCGCAGCCCTTCCTCTATTATGCCACACCCCTTTTTCCAATAGGTCCCACATTTCAGGTAAATATCCTTGTTGATCGGTATGATTTGCTGCACAATAAGAAGAGAACCATTTTAGTAGCTGGAGGGACCGACTTTATGAAGCTGAGAGTATCCGCTGTGCAGTATCATTTGCACACGATAGATTCCTTTGAAGCCTTCGCCGCGCAGGTGGAGCACTATGTTCGGACTGCTGATGAATTCGGCTCCGAATACGTCCTGTTCCCGGAGTTTCTGACGACACAGCTCATGTCGATTCCAGATGAGAACGGCAAAGCGCGAGGAATCGAGTCGCTGCCTGATTTTACAGATCAATATATTGCATTGTTTCAGGGGCTGGCAGCGCAATATGGCATGCATATAATCGGAGGCACGCATGTCATCCGCAGCGGCGACAAGCTGCTCAACGCTGCGCATTTATTCGCGCCGGACGGTACGGTTGGCGTGCAGCCCAAGCTCCATATTACCCCCACGGAAGTAACGGAATGGAATATGGCGGCTGGCGACGGGCTGGCTGTTTTCGATACGCCCAAAGGACGCATTGCGATGCTGACCTGCTATGATATTGAATTTCCGGAAATCGTCCGCATGGCGCGGGCTCAAGGCGCGGACATCATCTTTTGTCCATCCTGCACCGATGATCGCCAAGGGTTTTACCGTGTTCGTTACTGCGCACATGCCCGTACGATCGAAAATCAGCTGTATATCGTCACGACAGGGACGGTTGGCTCGCTGCCTACCGTCGATTTTATGCGGCTGAACTATGGGCAAGCTGCAGTGCTGACGCCCAATGATATCCCGTTCCCGCCGCGCGGCATTATGGTGGAGGGTGAAATTAACAACGATATGATCGTCACGGCAGATCTTGATCTATCGTTGCTGTATGAAGTTCGTGAACGAGGCTCGGTTATGACTTGGCGCGATCGCCGGACAGACTTATACACCGATTGGACGTGAGCAAATGTATCAGAAGTCGCTGTATGTCATGAGTGAAGGCAGGCCTGTGCCAGCGACGATCAGGAGCTATACGGAGCAGGATTTTGATGAGCTGATCGCCATCCAAGCCGAATGTTTTCCGCCGCCTTATCCGCCGGAGCTGTGGTGGAACCGCGAGCAGCTGGCGAACCATATTCGATTGTTTGCGGACGGAGCGCTTTGTATCGAAATAGACGGCAAGCTTGCTGGCTCGATGACGGGCCTCATCGTGCAGTATGATCCATCAGCGCCTGACCACTCATGGGAAGAGATGACCGATGGCGGCTATATTCGCAACCATAACGCAGCTGGCGATACGCTGTACGTTGTTGATCTGTGCGTTCGCCCCCAATATCGGAAGCTGCGGCTTGGGCAATGGCTTATGTTTTCCATGTATGAAGTCGTCGTTCACCATCGGCTGGCGAGACTGCTGGGAGGTGGACGATTGTCAGGCTATCGCCAGGTAGCGGCTGACATGACGCCAGAGCAATATTTGGACGCGGTCGTGCGCGGAGAGCTCAATGATCCCGTCATCAGCTTTATGCTGCGGGTGGGCCGAACGCCGATCGGCGTCGCGCACAACTATTTGGATGATGAGGAATCCTGCAATTGTGCCGCATTGATGGAATGGCAAAATCCGTTCCTGCGTTAACCGACTATATAATAGAAGGAGATGTTTTTCGGCGATGGAGTATATCCGCATTACGAATATTGAAGATCCGTTATTTTCCCAGATGCATCAATTGATGCAGCGCGTCTTTCCGAGAGAGGAAGTGTTGACGTTCGAGCTGTGGAAGGAGCCGCTGGAGGACCCGGGCATTCGCGTTTTCGTTGCGGTGCATGAGGGCAAGGTCGTCGGAACGACCGAATACCGTTATTATGAGGATTTTAATGTTGCGATGACGGATTTTACGATTATTGGCGAGCCAGGGCTAGGCATTGGCGCGTTTCTATGGCGTGAGCGCCAGCGCGATCTGGATCGCTTGGCAGCGGCGGCGGGCAAGAAGCTGGACGGTATGTTCGCTGAAATTTATGATCCATATCGGGCGGAGGAGCATGCCTTCGGCGGTTTGATGACGATGAATCCGTATGTTCGCAGAGAAGTGTTGTCTCATATGGGCTATAAGCGGCTGGATCTTTCGTACGTGCATCCTTCATGGCAAAATGACGGCGAAGCCGTCGAAGAGCTGGATCTGGGCTTCCTGCCTTATGATGGCCGAGATACGCTCGATGCCGCATTGGCTGCAGCATTTTTGCGCCGTTATTATGCAGTCTTGGCGAATAAACCTTCTGCATGGGAAGCGATGGTCCAATCGCTGGAGAGCCGTGAAACGGTAGCGCTGCTTCCTTTGTAGGCTAAATAACGGGACAATGGAATAAATAAACACGACCTGCGGCATCCTACCCGAGAGGGGGAGTGCTGCTATGCCTACATGGCTGGAAGTAGCGTTACGAACGTTGTCAGCGGTGTTCATCTTGTTTGTTATGACGAAGCTGCTGGGCAAACGCCAAATTTCACAGCTGTCCTTGTTTGAATACATCACGGGTATCTCGATTGGCAATATTGCCGCATACATATCGCTCGATACCGATAGTAAGTGGTATCTAGGATTACTGGCATTGTCCGTCTGGGTGGCGGTTTCCGTCGGGATGGAATTCGTTACGATGAAGAGCAAACGCATTCGCGATTTTGTGGATGGCAAAGGCACGATTCTGATCGAAAAAGGGACATTGATCGAGAAAAACATGTTCAAGGAGCGCATCACGCTCGATGAATTTATGGAGAAGATGCGGAGCAAGAGCATTCATCGGGTTGCCGATGTCGAGTTCGCAGTGATGGAATCGAACGGCGATATTACCTTCATGGTCAAAAAAGAGCTTCAGCCTTTAACCGCGCAAGCGCTTGGCTGGCAGACGCCTCGCGAGCGGGAGCCGCAAAGCGTCATCATGGACGGTATCGTCATCGATGATGCGCTCCGCAGAAGCGGATTTGATCGCAAATGGCTGAATCAGCAGTTGTCCGAGAAGGGGGTAAAGCTGGAGGAAGTGTATTTGGCGCAGGTCGATGACGCAGGCGATGTTACGATTCAGACCGGAGAACGTTCAATACCATAAGAAAGAGGCGCAGATCATTTCGGCTGCGCCCTTTCTACATGCTCTTTGAGGATCATTCTCATATGCATATATAATAGTAGAAAAAATTTTCAGACGATTATCGGGACGGACCGGTTGTTGCGCCGCTGCGCACTTCTGTTTTGATTCCGTTCTTCGTGCCGTTGTTTCGATCAGCGCCATGAGTCGTCGGATCGATCTTATCGATACGGGCTGGCATCTTGTTGCCGCCGGCAAACTGATTCGCAACAAGCGTATTGAAATCGTCCAAATATGGCGTAAGCGATTCATTCAACCACGATTTCTTCGCATAGTCGAGGAATCGATTAACGAACTGCCGGTTGGCGGAGATGTGCACCTCCTGCACGAGCGGCGCCATTTTGCGAATTTTCAAGGCAATGGACTGCTTAAGGCCATCCGGTATTTCATTGTGATCGTTGACGGTCAGCGCTGAGCCGTAAGGGGTAGCCAGCTGCCGATTATCCCAGTACGGGCTGCCGGTCGTATGATTGTACACGCCTTCGTTGGCGCCTAAGGCTTGCTCGCGCCTTGCGCGACCGCCTGTTTTGGTACGGATACCTGTCTGGTTGAAGACGATAGCGACATACGCATTGCGGTCCGTCAGCATGACGATTGCGGATGAAATGCCGTCCATTCGGCTGATGCCTCTGGATAGCTTCGAGCTGTATTCAAAAAATTGATTGTCATGCTGCGTCGGACTCGCCGATAGCGCGCCGAACTGACGATTGTGCTCATGAATGACTAATGACTTGCTGTCGCTGCTTGTGCCATACGTATTGGATTTGTAGCCGTGCGGCTCATACTTGTACTTGCCGCAGCCGCTGGATACGACCATAAGACCTAAAAGCAGGACAAGCCCGCGGGCCAGCATCCGGTTATCGTAACGCATATGATGGACCTCCCTCAGTACCGACTGTACCATTAGGGTTCGTCGGGGAAGCGTAAATATACGTGCTCGGGATGATACATAATTGACCAGCCATTAGGTGCACAATGTATGTAAGCGAACTTCCGGAAGAGGGGGCGGCCGGCATTCCAAGCGAGCTGGACGAGCGCCGGCGAGGCGATTGGACACGCTTGCATAACGATTAACAAAAGGCTCAAAAAGCCTGCTGCAATCACGTTTTTGACGGTTTTGAGAACAATTTGTGAACTCTTTCGGAAACATTGACAAAAACAACCTTCAACTTTATATTTAATAAAGTGATTTAATGCAGAAGTTGTAAAACATCTCTAGAACACGCAGTTTGCAGCCTTTCCTCGCCATCAAAGCGACTGCGAAAACGTAAAAAGTGGGGTTGATGAATGATGAAACGGTGGAACGTAGGAAAGCGCCTTCTGCCGCTCTTTGCCGGGATGGTATTATTGCTTTCGGCATGCGGGCGAGCAGACCTTTCGACACTGAACCCGCAAGGGCCGGTAGCGCAAGAGCAATTCAATCTGATGAAACTGGCGATCGCAATCATGATTATCGTGGTGATCGTTGTATTTGCGATTTCCTTGTATGTCATTGTCCGTTTCCGCAGACGTCCGGGAGACAACAAGATTCCGGTACAGGTAGAGGGTAATCACAAGCTGGAGATTATCTGGACAGTAATTCCTTTGATCATGCTCGTTATTCTTGGTGTTCCAACAGTTAACTCGGTATTTGGCTTGGCGAAGGACTATACCAAAGATAAAGAAGCCGTACAAGTTGAAGTAACATCGCACCAATTCTGGTGGGAGTTCTATTATCCGGAGTATGACATTCATACGGCGCAAGAGCTGGTTATTCCTACAGGCAAGAAGATTTCGATCAAAGCGAAATCCGGCGACGTAACGCATGCATTCTGGATCCCATCCCTCGCAGGCAAGATCGATACGAATGCAGGCGCGGCTGATGCAGACGGCACGGCGAATACGAACATTATGTACTTTGAAGCGCCTAAGGCTGGCGTGTATCTCGGGAAGTGCGCAGAGCTTTGCGGACCGTCCCATGCCTTGATGGACTTCAAAGTAAAAGCAGTGGATAGCGCTTCATTCGAACGTTGGACAACCGCCCAAAAAGCGCCAGTAGCGCTCCCTAGCGACCCAGCGATTAAAGATTCGCTCGTTAAGAACTGCCTCTCCTGCCATGCGGTTGGCGATCAAGGCGGATTGTCGTACCCGAACCTGACGGATATCGGCAGCAGGTTGACGGTCGCTGGTATTCTCGTCAACACGGATAAAGCGGAATACGAGAACGAAGGCACGACCGAAGAAAACCTGAAACGCTGGATCAAAGATCCGGAAGCGGTTAAACCCGGTGCACAGATGCCTAAAGTTGATCTGTCTGAGCAAGAGCTCGACGGCATTGCAAAATATTTAGCAGGATTGAAAATCGACTACGAGAAATAATCATCGGGGGACTTTAAGGGGGGCATTAACCTTGGCACATGCGCATTCGGTCAAGCGTTACCGGGGCCTTATGGACTGGCTAACAACGGTTGACCACAAGAAAATCGGTATTCTCTATTTGCTCGCCGGCGGATTATTCTTCCTCGTCGGCGGACTCGAGGCCATTCTTATCCGGATTCAGCTTTGGAAGCCGCTGAATGATTTTGTAAGCGCGGATACATATAATGAGCTGCTCACGATGCACGGCACGACAATGATCTTCCTCGCGGCAATGCCTATGCTGTTCGCGCTCATGAATGCGGTTATTCCGCTTCAGATCGGCGCGCGCGACGTAGCATTCCCGTTCCTGAACTCGCTCGGCTTCTGGACCTTCTTCTTCGGCGGCGTGCTGCTGAATGTGAGCTGGTTCACGGGCGGCGCTCCTGATGCAGGCTGGACATCTTATGTTCCGTTAGCAGGACCTACGGCAAGTCCAGACTATGGCGTCGACTATTATGTCATCGGTCTACAGATCGCCGGTATCGGTACGCTGATCGGCGGTATCAACTTCTTGGTAACAATCATTAACATGCGTGCACCAGGCATGACGTTCATGCGGATGCCAATGTTTACATGGGCAATCTTCATTACGTCGGCACTGATCCTGTTCGCATTCCCTGCTCTGACGGTAGGTCTCGTCGCACTGATGTTTGACCGATTGTTCCAAGCTAATTTCTTTGAAGTAAGCAACGGGGGCAACGCGGTACTCTGGGAGCATATCTTCTGGATATTCGGACACCCTGAGGTATACATTCTGATCCTGCCAGCGTTCGGCGTTATTTCCGAGGTAATCAGTACGTTCTCGCGTAAACGCCTGTTCGGTTACAGCTCGATGGTATTCGCGACTGTACTGATCGGCTTCCTCGGCTTCATGGTATGGGCGCATCACATGTTCACAGCGGGCCTTGGCCCGGTTGCGAATGCGTTGTTCTCCATCGCTACGATGCTTATCGCTGTACCAACAGGTATCAAAATATTCAACTGGCTGTTCACGATGTGGGGCGGCTCGATTCGATTCACGACAGCGAACCTGTTCGCAGTCGGCTTTATCCCTACGTTCGTTATGGGTGGCGTTACGGGCGTTATGCTCGCAGCAGCACCTGCTGACTTCCAGTATCATGACTCGTACTTCGTGGTAGCGCATTTCCACTACGTAATCGTCGGCGGTCTGATTCTGGGTATCTTCTCCGGTCTTCACTACTGGTGGCCGAAGATGTTCGGTCGCATGCTTAACGAAACGCTTGGCAAATTGACGTTCTGGACGTTCTTCATTGGCTTCCACATGACGTTCTTGATTCAGCACTTCCTCGGTTTGCTCGGCATGCCGCGCCGGATCTACACGTATCTGGACGGTTTGGGCTTCAACGAGATGAACTTGATTAGTACGATCGGCGCATTCCTGATGGGCTTCGGCACAATCTTCTTCCTGATCAACATCGTGATTACGTCGATCAGCGGCAAGAAAGCTGCAGCAGACCCGTGGGAAGATGGCCGTACGCTAGAGTGGACGATTCCATCCCCAGCACCAGAGTACAACTTCGCTCAAACGCCGCTTGTACGTGGCTATGATGCATTCTGGAAAGAAAAAATGGAAGGCAAAAAAGAGATGACGCCAGCAGAACCGCTTGGCTCGATCCATATGCCATCGCCATCGATTCTTCCGCTGTTTATGTCCATCGGCTTGTTCATCGCAGGCTTTGGTTTCATGTACCACAACTATGTAGTTGGCGGCGCTGGTTTGGGCTTAACGTTCCTGTGTATGCTGCTCCGCTCGCTCAAGGATGATCACGGCTTCCATATCGAGCCGGACGAGATTCAAGAGAAGGGGGTTAAAGCATGAGCGCACATTCACATGTAGACGGCCAATTACCGCATGAGCCTGAGAAGGCAACATTAGAAGGCCGCAATAAAGTGCTCGGCTTCTGGTTGTTCCTCGGCGGGGAGACGGTATTGTTCGGTACGCTGTTCTCCGCGTTCTTGGCACTTCGCGATAAAGTAGGCGAAGGCAACCCGACAGCGAATGAGCTGTTTAACCTGTCGACTGTCGCGATTGCGACTTTCATCCTGTTGACTTCGAGCTTAACAAGCGTGTTTGCAATCCAAGCGATGCATAGCGGCAAGAAAAACGCTATGCTTGGATGGCTCGCGATTACGGTTCTCTTTGGATTAGGATTCCTAGGTCTTGAGATTTATGAATTCTATGAGTACGTTCACGAAGGCCATGGCTTTACGACGAGCGCATTTAGCTCTTCGTTCTACACCTTGGTCGGCTTCCACGGCGCCCACGTTGCATTCGGCGTTATCTGGATCAGCCTCTTGATCGGTCAAGTTATGAAAAAGGGCTTGAACGTCGTTACGGCTCCGAAGCTTTATGTAGCCGGCATGTACTGGCACTTTATCGACGTCGTGTGGGTGTTCATCTTCACGGTCGTTTATTTGATGGGAAAGGTGGGCTAAGTCAATGGCTGCAAGCAATCATTCCGCTACGGAAGAGACCAAGAAGCGCCATAAGCACGAAGGTCCCCAAAAGCACATTGTCGCTTACATCTTCTCGCTGCTGCTAACGCTTATCGCGTTCGCAGCAGTTATGGCTGGTGAAGTGAACACTTCGTTCATTATCTTCATTCTTCTTATGATGGCGGGACTTCAAGTTTTCGTTCAGATGGGTTTCTGGATGCATATGAAGGATCGCGGACATCTATACCCGATCATCGGTATTTTAACCGGAGTAGTTGTTGTATTTACGATGGTTATCATGGCTGAATATTGGGCTTGGTGGTAATGAACGCAAGGAAGGGTCTGAGCAATCAGGCCCTTCTTTTTTTTGTGACAATGACAAATTAATGAACACGGCTCAGAAACACGTCAATGGGACGGATGTCCGGGTAGGAGATGGCAAAGGCTTATGCTATACTAGGCTTGTCTCGGCGTATGATGCCGTTGTAGATAAGCGATTGAGAGGTGTTTTATCCAATGCTTGGCTTGCAATATTTCACCTTCAGAGAACAATGGAGCCCATTGTTCGCATTCGGGATGGCAGCGATTGTCATTCTATATTTTTATGTCGATGGGCCATATCGGCGCAAGCATGCGCCGGCTGAACAGTCGACGAGCGCATGGCAGAAAACGTCGTTTCTGACAGGAGCTATTTTGTTTTATTTGTCGCAGGGCGGACCGCTCAGTCTGTTAGGACACATGATGTTTTCGTTTCATATGTTGAATATGTCGTTCTCGTATTTGCTTGTCCCGCCGCTGGTACTGCTGGGTTCAACCTCTTATATGTGGCGTTTGCTGTTTCAAGCTTCGATCTGGAAGCGGTTTAGGAGCCTGATGCACCCGATTCTTTGCCTTGTGTTGTTTAATATGGTGTTCTCGATTTATCACATCCCGGATGTGCATGATTACGTCATGACGCACTATACCGTCCATCGGCTGTTCTACGTTGTATTGACGATTACATCCTTCATGATGTGGTTCCATGTCACATGTCCAGTGCCAGAGTGGAACCGCCTAACGGATCTTCGTAAAATGGCTTACGTGTTCGCGAACGGAGCGCTGCTGACGCCAGCATGTGCGCTCATTATATTCGCAGGTTCGCCATTGTACGCGGTTTATAGCGATCCTGCTGTATGGGTGAAGGCGATGGGATATTGCATGTCAGGCGACCCATCGGTACTGCTGGAGAAATACAATGGACCTGCTTTCTTCAATCTGCTTTCGCCGCTTGAGGATCAGCAGACTGGCGGCATCATCATGAAGCTGCTGCAGGAAGTGATGTACGGCTTTATTCTTGCCTATATCTTCTTCCATTGGTACAGACGCGAGCATGCGGACGATGATAAGCAAGACGTGCCGAACGCAGAGACGCAGCCAGCAAACTGATTTGCTGTTTATCCGGCTAACGAGCATTGTGCGGCAGCCTGAATATCGCTACATGAAAGGCTGTTGCGTTACATAATTGAGTGAGGTGGAACAACATGTCCCTATACAATATTTTTCCGACGATCAGTACATCGTTTATCGTTATCAGCGCGATTCTCGTCGCGATTGGCTGGCGGTTAGCGATCGTGCGCAAGCTGGAGCAGCACAAGAAAGTGATGCTGTGGGCAGCGATCGCTGCCACTGCCTTTTTCATCGTATATGTGAGCCGTACGATTTTCGTCGGCAATACGGAATGGGGCGGGCCGGACAGCCTGAAGCCGTACTATTTTGTATTCCTTATCTTCCATATTACATTGGCAACAGTTGCAGCCGTTTTCGGCATCTCGACGTTGACGCTTGGATATAAGGAAAAGTACGCGAAGCATCGCAAATGGGGCCGGATCACATCGCTCATTTGGTTCGTAACAGCGATTACGGGCGTAGCGGTGTATGTGCTGTTGTACGTCATGTATCCAGGCGGCCATACGAAGCCTGTACTGGATGCTATATTTGGTTAAGGAATAGGAATCCTCTTTCGGAGCGCATGCAGGTGCGCCGGAAGGGGATTTTTTATTTTAACAATTGATTAGAATGGATAGGGTTGACAATAGGGGGAGGTGTGATTATACTGTGTATAAAGATATATACAGTAAGCACATCAAGGCAGGGAGACGATCAGATGAATGACTTACAGGGTGCTTGGCATATCGCGAAGCATGAGTGGAAGAAGGATTGGATCGGTTTGCTTTTCATATTGGTGTTCATCGGATATATGTTAACCATGACGCTTCCATTCTTTCGGAATGCGTTCGATCCCTCCCAATCTTTTCCCTTCGGGTGGGCAGTAGACTTCCTGCAAATTGCGATTTTGCCGGTGCTCGGTTTTCCGATGAATCGTACCCTATTCAGGGCTTGGCGGGAAGACAGCTTCACGAACAAAATCATGCATTGGCGCATCTTGCCGATCTCGGTTCGGCAGATCGTGGCGGCTCGCCAGATTCAATTGTTCGGTATTTTATCAGCGGCATTGTTCATTTATTTTGCAGTGCAATATGCGATTTCGCCCACCTTGCAGGAACATGTCGGGATCGTGCATTATATCGGCTACAGCTTGTGCTGGTTTGGTTACGCGATGGGCATTGGCGCTACGTATACGTTCTGGGAGCAAGGTTTTAGCGGCAAGCTATACACGATCGCATCGTTTGGGTATGTCGTGATTTACTTCCTGATACCGACATTGATGAACAGCAATGAGGAATCGATCTCAATCAGAATACTGACAGCGCTGGAATCGGGCAACTGGTGGTACACGGTAGGTGCGTTGCTGCTAGCGGCGATCCTCTGTGCAGTCAGTTATTGGGGATCGGTAAGGCGATTAAGTGTTAGAGTTTACAATCGCTAGAACGAGTTATTTTACAACGAAGAAGGTGTGGCTGTGTGGCTGCCGATTAACTTAAACGAGAATAGTGCCGAACCGATGTACCATCAAATTGAGGTGCAGCTGCGGGCTTTGATTATAAGCGGGCAATTGGCGAATGGAACGCTGCTGCCATCGATTCGCGAGCTGGCGCAAATGCTGAAGTGCAGCGTCATTACGGTACGCCGCGTGTATCAGGATTTGGAGGCAGAGGGACTGCTGCGAACCCGTCAAGGTACAGGCACCTTCGTTGCGAGCGTGCAGGAAGAGGAGCGTGACCGCCACCGTACGGCAGCAGTCGTGGAAGCGATGGAGGCGGCAATCGATGCCGGTTTGCGGGTGCAGCTGGCGCGGAGCGAGATGGAACGGATTTTCGAGCAAGTGATGAACGACAGATGGAAGGAGAGCTAAGCATGGAGACTACAGCGATTACGATGCGCGGCGTGGAGCAGCATCAGACGCATTTTCGACTGGGACCGATTGACCTGAATATAGCGGAAGGCTTCGTGACGGCGATCGTCGGACCGAACGGCTCGGGGAAAAGCACTACGTTTCGATTGCTGCTAGATCTGATCAAGCCGACTGCGGGACAGATCCAAGTGCTGGGGCAAAAGGTTGGCGAAGGCGATGATCGTGTCTTGAAGCAGCAGCTGGGCTACTTGGCGGAACAATCGAATAGCGAGGACGACAGCATGCGAGGATCAGAGAAAGTGGCGTTCGTACGCCGCTGGTATCCGCAATGGGATGTCAATTTCTATCGCGAAATGCTGCAGCTGTTCGAGGTGGACGATTCGCTTAAGCTCGGCAAAATGTCAAAAGGCATGCGGCGCAAATTCGAGCTTGCGCTCGTCATGGCGCATAAGCCGAAGCTGCTGCTGCTCGACGAGCCCTCATCGGGTCTTGATCCAATCGCTTGGAAGACGATGATCAAGGTGCTCCATCGCTACATGGAGCCGGGAGACCGGACGATCGTCATGTCCTCGCATATCGTAGATGAAGTAAAGCGGCTGGCCGACTATATTGTCTTCATGGCAAGAGGTCAGGTGCTGGGCACCTATGAGAAGGATGAGCTATTCCAGCGATGGCAGGTACTATTCGTACAAACGGGCGGAGCAGCAGCTCAGCTTGCGGCTGTGCCAGGGATCGTAGAATGCACGGAAGCAGGCAGTGGCATTTACCGGATAGTCACCGAGCAATCCGCCGCAACCGAGCAGGCGCTGCAAGAGGCAGGGCATACGATAACCTCACGGCAGTCGCTGCAGCTTGACGATATTCTCGAATTATTGATGCGAAGGGGAGCATGGTCATGAATCCATTAGTAATCGATAGAATTTATAAGCAGTACGGAGAGAAAACGGCGGTTAATCGGTTGAGCTTCAATATAAGCGAAGGCGAGATTTACGGTCTGCTGGGCGCCAACGGTGCGGGCAAAACGACAACGATGCGCATGGTGCTCGGCCTTATTTATCCCGATGAAGGATCGATTCAATATAACGGGCAGCCATATAGCAAGGAGCAGCTGCATAACCTCGGCTATTTGCCAGAGGAGCGCGGACTGTACCCGAAGGTGAAGGTGTCCGATCAGCTCATCTACCTCGCAAGACTGCGGGGGATGAACAAGAAGGCGGCAGAAGGCAGCTTGCGCAAGTGGCTGGAGCAATTCGAAGTGATGGAGTATTACGACAAGCGAGTCGAGGAGCTGTCTAAAGGCAATCAGCAGAAAATCCAGTTCATCGCGGCCGTCATTCACGATCCGCAAATTCTCATTCTCGATGAAGCGTTCAGCGGCCTCGATCCCGTTAATGTAGAGCTGCTGAAGACAGCGGTGAAGGGGCTGCGTGATTCCGGCAAAACGATCCTGTTCTCCACGCACCGGATGGAGCATGTCGAGGAGCTGTGCCGCAACATCACGATCATGCACCGGTCCAATCCGATCGTGCAGGGCAGCGTGAAGGACATTAAGAAGGAGTATCCGCGAGAGCGTGTTATGCTGGCGACAAGTAAGGAAGTGGTGGGGCTGGACTCGATCGAAGGCGTTCGTTACGTGAAGCAGCATGAGAATGTGACGGAGATCGGGATTGCGTCGGAGGCGGCGGCGAAGCGCATTTTGAACCATGCCATCAGCCAGTCGGATATCGAACGGTTCGAAATTATGGAGCCGACCTTGAACGAAATATTCATTAAGACGGTAGGTGATCGCCATGAGTAATTTCTGGACAGTCGTCGGGTTTACGATACGGAATAAGGTGAGAACGAAAGCGTTCCTCATTTCGAGCATTATTATTGCAATCATTCTTAGTGTTGTTGTGAATTTACCGTACCTGATCAGCCAATTCAGCTCCAATACGCCGGATAAGGTTGGATATATCGGTTCGACGGAGCAAGCAGCAGCAAGCAGCGTGTCGATCGCTACCATTGGCGAACAGTTAGAGACGTACTTCAAGAAGCAGGATGAGCCAGGCTACGAGTTTGTGAAAGTGGCTGACCAAGGCTCGCCTGAAGCGAATGAGAAAGCGCTCGTCGACAAGCTCGCGGCTGGCGAGCTTGATGCATACATTACGTTCAACCAAGAGGATCAGCCAAGCGGATTCCCGCAAATGATCATTAAATCGGAAAATGAATACAACACTTCCGAAGCGTCAACGCTTCAAACCGCGCTGCAAGCCATTAAGATGGAGGTTTCCTTGCAAGGGCTAGGGCTGGATGATGCACAGAAGCAAGCCTTGTTCGCGCCAGCTGTCGTGGATAGCGTGAAGCTCAACGTGAATGCGGATGGCGCTTCAACCGTAGAGGAAAGCGAAGAACGTCCCGCATCGATGTATGGCGTCGTCTATATCATCTTATTCCTGCTCTTCATGTCCATCATGACGACAGGCCAGCTAATCGCGACAGAAATAACGGCGGAGAAGAGCTCGCGCGTTATGGAAGTGCTCATTACAAGCGTGTCGCCGCTTAAGCAGATGTTCGGCAAGATTCTCGGTATTTTCCTCGTCGGACTATCGCAGATCCTATTCTATGTGGCTGTCATTGCCGTGAATCTGTCGCTTCCTTATAACGAAAATCCGTTGAGCGACATGGGCATTCATATGAGCGATATTCCGGTCTCGCTCTACATCTATGCGCTGTTGTTCTACCTCATCGGCTTCTTCCTCTACGCAACGCTGTACGCGGGCGTCGGCTCGCTCGTCAGCCGGACGGAGGAGCTTGGCCAAGCGGTCATGCCGCTGATGTTTACATCGTTAGGCGGATTCTATATCGGCATCTTCGGCCTGAATGCACCAGACAGCATGCTGATTAAGGTTGCCTCGTTCATTCCGTTCTTCACGCCGTACATTATGTTCCTCCGCGTCGGCATGGTAGAGCCGCCTACGTGGCAGATCATTATATCTTTGGTTGTTCTCGTTATTACGACGGGTGTCGCAGGCTGGCTGTCGGCGAAGATCTATCGCACAGGCGTGCTGATGTACGGCAAGCGCCCGACGCTGAAGGAATTGCGTAAAGCGATGAAGGCTTATAAGTTTTAAAAAGTCCAATAGAAGGTTGTGATTGTTGCGATGAGTAAAGCAGCACTTTTCATTGGCATGGTGCTCATTATGTCAACGCCTGTAATTTCCCGGTTCGGCGTGGAGCTGAATGATTTTGTTCATGGGATCGTAACTGGAGTTGGAGTCGTTGGCTGCGTGTATGGGTTGGCGAAGACGAAACTTAGAAAGAATACTATTCAATGAACTCAGTTTGTTAAGCGATAATAAGTTATGGCCTGTTGAGAAATTCTCAGCAGGCTTTTTTGATGTGGTAATGAGGTTTTTAAGAGTAAGATGCTATAATAAAAGGGGAATAAAGGATAACTACATATATACAGGCTTAAGTAGAGAGAGGAGCCCTATGAACTTAAAAACATTCATTATCGTAATTACACTACTGCTGATCACTGCTGCGTGCACAAAAGAGGAGGTTATCGTAGACAACGCTACTCCTGAAGACATTCCATTTGTAGCTGCAGGTGAAGATGATGAAGTAATCACATTTCGAAATGATAGCATGGTCAGAAAACTAGCCGAGCTGTACGATAAGAAACTTGTTGTCAGCCCCGATTACTATAAAACGCATGAAATGCAGCGTGGCGACATCATACAATTCAGAATTCCCGATTCCAACACCATACCAACTACATTAGAATCCGACGTATCAAGAGTAATTGGTTTAGAAGGAGAAACAGTGTCCTTGAAAAAAGGCCAGATCTATATCAATAACAAGAGACTAGACACTTTTTATGGGATGCTCATGGTCGATGGGCTGCGTATAAAAGAGTTTTCTATTATTGAAAAGGATCCTGGATGCGCAGCAGATTGCCTGCAAACGCGCAAACAATTTTTCGATACGAAATTAGAGGTTAAGGTTCCAACTGGGTCTGTTTTTATTATTGCGGATAACCCATTACGGGGGCTCGGAAGCATGGACTTTGGCCCATTAGATACAGGGAATGTTTTAGGTAAAGTGGTCGGGATTAAAAAGTAAGCTGCCATATCTCTACCTTGTCGCATCTGATCTGCACACGCCTCCTAAACGAACATGGCCACCAGCCCCCAGGCTGCCCATGGACAACTAGGAGGTGTTTTTTTTATGCCTCCCCACCACCTGCATAACATCACTCCTAACTTCCGTAGAATTGCTTCTTATTGGAAAGTTGGCGAATCACTATAATGGTGATGTACCGCCAAACGAAAGGAGGATTGCTGCATTTTTCTTCATCGGCAAGGAGGGTGATAACGAACAGTGTATTTTCGTAAACGCTTACATCTTAGAGACGTTATGACTTTTAACCTGATGCCAACTTTGCATTACTCAAGGTTCATTCGTTTTCTGGATTACCACATTTCTAAGGAGGGTTCTAATGCGTAGTAACAGGTATGTAGCATGGTCACTGGTCTTAACCATGTTGATTTCGAGTTTGTTTGTTGTAGGTCCTGCTCAATCCGCTTCGGCGGCCGGCGGAACGAATTTGGCTCTAGGTAAAACGGTAACGGCGAGCGGCCAATCACAGACGTATGCGCCTAGCAATGTAAGAGACAGCAATCAAGCGACGTATTGGGAGAGCGCGAACTTCACATTCCCGCAATGGGTTCAAGTCGATCTGGGCGCTGCGACGAGCATTGACCAAATCGTGCTGAAGCTGCCTGCCGGCTGGGAAACGCGTACGCAAACGCTGGCTGTGCAAGGAAGCACGGACGGCTCCAACTTCACGAACATCGTCGGCTCCGCTGGCTATGTGTTCAATCCTGCAGTATCGAACAATACGGTAACGATTAACTTTACAGCGGCTAGCACGCGTTACGTTCGATTAAATGTAACCGCTAACACGGCTTGGCCTGCAGCGCAGTTCTCTGAATTCGAAATTTATGGCGCGGGCGGCGGAACGACGAATCCGGCACCTGCTGGCTCGTACCAAGCGGAATCCGCTGCGCTTTCCGGCGGAGCGAAAGTAAACACGGACCATGCTGGCTTCGCTGGCACGGGCTTCGTTGACGGCTACTGGACGCAAGGCGCAACGACAACCTTCACGGTGAACGTTGCAACGGCGGGCAACTACAACTCGACGTTGAAATATGCGAACGCTTCGGGCGGCAGCAAAACGCTGAGCGTATTCGTCAACGGCACGAAAGTGAAAACGACGACGCTGGCCAACCTGGCGAACTGGGACACTTGGGGAACGCAAGCGGAAGTTGTTGCGCTGAACGCCGGCAACAACACGATCGCTTACAAATACGATACGACGGATTCCGGCAATGTGAACCTGGACCAAATCCTGGTTGAAGCGACGACCGCTAATCCGAATCCAGATCCAAACCCGAATCCGAACCCGGATCCAACGGGCACGAACGTAGCGGTAGGCAAATCGATCACGGCTTCCTCCAGCACATTCACGTTCGTAGCAACGAACGCTAACGACAACGACGTGAACACGTACTGGGAAGGCGGCAGCAATCCGAGCATGCTGACGCTTGACCTCGGTACGAACCACAACGTAACAGCGGTTGTACTGAAGCTGAACCCGTCCTCCGCATGGAGCACGCGTACGCAAACGATCCAAGTGCTTGGTCATGACCAAAGCACGACGACGTTCGGCAACCTCGTTTCCGCGCAATCGTACACGTTCAACCCGGCTTCGGGCAACAAAGTTACGATTCCGGTTACAGCAACAGTTAAGCGCTTGCAACTGAACATTACGTCGAACTCCGGCTCTGGCGCTGGCCAAATTGCTGAGTTTGAAGTATACGGTACGCCGGGCGCAAACCCTGACCTGACGGTTACGGGCTTGAACTGGACGCCAGCTTCCCCGATCGAAACGAACGACATCACGTTGAATGCAACGGTTAAAAACAACGGTACGCTCGCTTCGGCAGCTACTTCGGTTAACTTCTACCTGAACAACACGCTTGTTGGCTCCGCTCCGGTTGGCGCGTTGGCAGTAGGCGCTTCGACGACAGTATCGCTGAACGCGGGCGCGAAAATCGCGGGCACGTATACGGTTGTTGCGAAAGTAGACGAAAGCAATGCAATCGTGGAGCAAAATGAGAACAACAATAGCTTCACGAGCGCGACGTCGCTGACGGTTTCGCCGGTAGCAAGCTCCGACTTGATCGTTTCGGCTTCTACGACTCCGAGCAACCCAAGCGCGGGCAGCACGGCTACGTTCGTCGTTAACCTGAAAAACCAAGGCAATGTTGCTTCCGCTGGTGGCGCACATGCGATCACGGTTGTGCTGAAAAACTCGGCAGGCACGACGATCTCGACGATGAACGGCTCGTACAGCGGCGCTCTGGCAGCTGGCGATTCCGTCAACGTTAACGTTGGCACGTGGACTGCGGCTAACGGCAGCTACTCGGTTACGGCAACAGTTGCCAATGACGCAAACGAAATTGCGGCAAAACAAGCGAACAATACGAGCTCGACGAGCCTGTATGTCGGCCGTGGCGCTAACATGCCTTTCACAATCCTGGAAGCTGAAGCAGCTTCCAACGCAACCAACGGCACGCGCCTTGTACCTAACTTCACGCCTGGCGACTTCGCAGGTGAAGCATCCGGCCGTTCGGCTGTCCAATTGGATGCAACTGGCGAGTATGTCGAGTTCACGCTGACGGCTCCTGCGAACGCATTCGTGCTTCGCAACGCTGTTGCGGAGAACACGAACGGCACGGTTAGCATCTATGCTAACGGCGTAAGCAAAGGCAAATTCAACGTATCGTCCAAGTTCTCCTACCTGTACGCAACGCCAAGCACGCTTGGCCGTCTGGGCTATGACAACTCGGGTACGAAAGCATACTGGCTGTACGAAGATTCGCAACTGATGCTCGACACGGTTTACCCAGCAGGTACGAAAATCAAAATCCAAAAAGATGCGGGTGACGTATCATGGATTTATGTGGACATGATTGAAACGGAAAATGTTGCTCCAGCAGCAACGAACCCGGATCCAACGAAATACGTTCAAGTTTCGGCTACGAAATCGATCGAGACTGCATTGAACGAGTTCAGACAAGATCCAACGAAAAAAGGTATCTTCATTCCAGCAGGCGAGTGGACGATCAACTCGAAAATCTTCCTCTATGGCCGTGCAACGGAAATTATCGGTGCAGGTCCATGGCATACGAAACTGGTAGCGCCGCAAGACCAATCGAACACCGATGTTGGCTTCAACATCGCTTCGACGGCGAACGGCACGACGATTAAAGACCTGTCCGCATGGGGCAACTATGTGTACAGAACAGACGGACCGGGCAAATTCATCGACGGCAACGGCATGCAAAACGTAACGATCCAAAACGTGTGGGCAGAGCACTTCATTTGCTTGTACTGGGGCGTTAACTCCTCGTACAACACGTTCAAAGACAACCGTATCAAAAACACGTTCGCAGACGGCATCAACATGACGAACGGCTCGTCTTACAACGTGATCGACAACAACTACGCACGTGCTACGGGCGATGACTCCTTCGCGCTGTTCAGTGCAGTAGATGCTGGCGGTTCATACAACGTAGGCAACAAGTACACGAACCTGACGGCTACTTGCGTACGTCGCGCAGCGGCATTCGCAGCTTACGGCGGTTCGGATAACCTGTACCAAAACCTGTATGCAGCTGATACGCTCACGTACCCAGGCCTGACGATCAGCAGCTTGAGCTTCGGCTACAACACGCTTGGCTTTGGCGACAAAGACTCCGTATTCGACGGCATCACGCTCGACCGTACGGGCGGCGACTTCTGGACCAGCAACGGTGCAGACGACAAAATCAACGACTACCAAAACTTCGGCGCGGTATGGATCTTCGGCGGAGACCGTGCGCTTAAAAACATTTTGGTGAAAAACGTGGACATCAACAACTCCGTATACTACGGCTTGATGTTCCAAACGAAATCGCCAGAAAACCTGGCAATGTCCAACATCCGCTTCGAGAACATCAACATTAACAACGCAACGCGTTACGGCATCAAATTCGTCGTTAGCGCAGAGTCCGGCCAAGGACCTGTCGTTGGCGCAGCAAGCTTCACGAATGTCAAAATCAACAACCCAGGCGTTCAAGCCGTTTACGGCGCTGACCGTTGCCCGAACTTCGTTATTACGAAGGGCGCAGGCAACAACTGGTAATTACGATCGCTCGTTATCATGGAAGATGAAAGTGAACAAGCAGCTTGTCCGGTTATCCGGGCAGGCTGCTTGTTTTTTTGAATGAAAGAGACAGAGAGGAATTTGGAGAAAATTGTCGAATCTTCAACACGGGAGCGCGAGAGGGGGAGGGGACAAGATGGGACGGCATAGACTGCTTCTGGTTCTTGTTGTTGCTATAGCTTTGCTTACGGGATGCTCGGGATCGATAACGAATGCGAAGGAGGCTCCTAGGGCGACGAAGGGCGCGATGGATGCTGCGCAAGCTGAAGCGGCGTCGAGCAAGCCGATCGAGTTGAATGGAGAATGGTCGTTTTATTGGAATCAATTGCTGGAGCCTGAAGATTTGCAAGTCGGAGCAGGGCAGCTGACGGGCTATCTGGATATGCCAAACAATTGGAATCAGTTTAAACGCGGAGCGGATAACCTGCCTCGCACCGGTTATGCCACATTCGTATTGCGATTGAACATCTCTGACCCGGAGCAAGTCAAAGGGCTCGCTCTGCCTGTCATGTACTCGAATTATAAAATATGGATAGACAATCAGCTGATTAGTACGAGCGGGCAGGTTGGGACAGATCAAGCGAGCAGCATCCCGCAGAAAAGGACGAACGTCGTCTATTTTTCCCCTCGGTCGGAGCAAGTGCAAATCGTGATGCAAATATCGAACTTCCACAATTACGAAGGCGGAATGTGGGAGCCGATCGGTTATGGCTCCGCCGAAGCCATCCAGAGCGAGCATAATTGGAAGCTGGCGGAACAGTGTATTCTGCTCGGCATTATCCTTTTGTCCGGCATTTATCATATTGGATTAGGGATGTTTTATAGGAAGGACGCTTCGCTTCTGCTTTTCGGTTTGTTTTGTTTGACGGCCGCGTTTCGCAATACGTTAACCGGAGAAGTGCTCCTGACCAGAGCCATTCCTAATTTTCCATGGGAAATCCAGATGAAGCTGGAGTACATCACGCTGTATGTGATGGTTCCTTTAATGGCGCTGTTTATACGCAAGCTGTTCCTCGAGGAGTCTTCTCGGAGAGTCACGCTTCTTACGGTTGCCATGGCAGCTGCGTACACGCTCGTTACGTTGATCGCGAATGCCGAGATCTATTACCGTCTCTTGGTTTATTACCAGCTGTTTGTCGCGATGACGCTCGTCTATGCTTTATTCGTGTTTATATGGGCTTCGCTCCGGAAGAAGGAAGGGGCGGTCTACGCTTTGGTCGGCTTTTCGTTTTTCACGCTGACTGCAGCAGTCGACCTGTTTGCTTTCATCTTCTCCTCTACGGGGCAAGTCATTTACTCCGTGGGTGTGGCTACCTTCATTGCATGCTTCGCTTTCGTTCTATCGAAGAAGCTGGCCAGCTCGTTCAAAATGGCGCAGCAATTAGCGATCGAGCTAGCGGAGCTTAATGAAGGCTTGGACAGGAAGGTGCGCGAGCGTACCGCCGCCATTGCGGCATCCAATGCAAAGCTGGAGGAGCTGAATCGCCAGCTGCAGGAATGGTCGATGGTGGACGGGCTGACTGGCGTCTCTAACCGCCGCCATTTTGATGAATATTTGAGCAGCCAGCTTGTGTTGAGTGCAGAAGAGGGAACGCCGTTCACGCTGCTTATGATCGATATAGATTTTTTCAAACGTTACAATGACCATTACGGACATATTCAAGGGGATTCGATTTTGCAGATTGTTGTGAATGCGATTCAAGCTTGTCTGGACCCAGACAGCGGCGGTCTGGTCGCGCGTTATGGCGGAGAGGAATTCGCAGTCATCCTGCCGCGCTGCGGCAAAGAGCGGGCGAAGCGGATTGCGGATGAGATGTGCGATTCGGTTCGGCAGCTTCGTATTCCGCATACCGGTTCGGAGGCTGCACCGTTCCTTACGATTAGCATCGGCGCGGCGACAGCGGCTTTGGAAGCAGAGAAGGGAGTTAAACAAATGGTTCAACTGGCGGATGAGCATTTATATCGAGCCAAATCTAGGGGAAGAAACCAAGTGTCCATAGACTGAATTCGTCGGCCCATTTGTGCAAACGTTGTCGCAATATGAAATATGAACAGATATTTGTAAGTTAATGGGTAGAAATCAGCGAAAATAGTTTGACGACTGCCCGTTTCTGCATTAAGATGAGAGTCGGTAACCGCTTTCATTTTATGAATCGAGGGGGAGGTACGACTCTTTCGTCATTACTGCAAACGATTGCACATTTTTAAGAGATTTGAAGTTCATTTTTATATTGGGGAGGGCCTGACATGAATATCGCGTTAAAACAAAAGAAAACGCTATCATTTTTGCTTATTGCATCGATGCTGTGGTCCATATTTGGGGCGATTCCAGCTCTAGCAAATAGCGGTGCAAGTCCCGTGCCGGATCAGCATCTTCGTGTTCACTATAACCGTACGGACGCTACGTATACGAATTTAGGGATCTGGTCTTTTAACGATGTTGCTTCACCTTCTGCGAACTGGCCATCGGGCGCAACAGCTTTCGTAGAGCAAGATGCTTATGGCGTTTACATGGATATCCCGCTTGCAGCGAATGCCAAAAAAGTGGGGATGGTTGTCGTGAACCGCAACGACGGCTCCAAGGATGGCGGAGACAAATTGGTCACGATCAGCAAGCCGGAAGTGAACGAAGTTTGGATCAAGCAAGGAAGCGATCAAATCTCTTACTACGAGCCCGTAAGCCTACCGGCGAATACGGTTCGCGTTCACTACGTGCGGGATGACCAAGCGCAAGGCGACTTCGGCCTGTGGCTGTTTAACGATGTTGCCGCGCCATCGGCGAATTGGCCGTCGGGCGCATCCGCCTTCCAGAACACAGACCGTTATGGCAGCTATATCGACGTTCCGCTGCTAGATCAGGCGAAGAAAATAGGCTTCGTCGTCGTCAATCGCACAACAGGCGATAAGGACGGAGCGGACCGCGTATTCTCGCTGCTCGATCGATACAATCAAGTATGGATTAAACAAAACGACAATACCGTATATATCTCCCCATACTGGGAGCAGGCTACGGGGCTTCTGTCCGCTGAGCTATTGTCCGATCAAGAGCTGCTGCTCGGATTTACGTTAACGGACGGCGTTACAGCAGATGACTTGAAATCCGCAATCACGATCGCGGATAAGAATGGCGCTAACGTCGACATTCAAGCCGTAACGCTTAATGATGACAAGAAGACTGCGCGCGTAACGGCTAACATCGTGCTGGATAATGCGCCACTCAGCGTCACTTACATGGGCACGACGGTAACGGCTTCCACGGGCTGGCGGATGCTGGACCAAATGTACGACTACGAGGGCAATGATCTGGGAGCGACTTACGATGCGGGCAGCGTTACATTAAAGCTGTGGGCGCCAAAAGCAAGCTCGGTTACGGCCAACGTATACGACCGCAACGACGCCACTCAGCTCGTAGGCAGCGTTAATCTGGTGAAGGGCGATAAAGGCGTATGGTCGGCTGCAATCGCGCCTGCAGACCTTGGGAACCCTGCCATCACTGATTTGGTTGGCTATTATTATCAATATCAGGTAACGAATGATGGCGTAACGAAGCCGGTGCTTGACCCTTATGCGAAATCGATGGCGGAGTTCATGGTGAATACCAAAGGGGAGACTGGACCTGACGGCGATAATGTCGGTAAAGCGGCAATCGTTGACCTCAGCGGAACGAACCCTTCGCCAAACTATGGCTTTGCTAACATTGACGGTTATCAGAAGCGAGAAGATGCGATTGTGTACGAGGTGCATGTCCGTGACTTTACCTCAGATCCTACGATCGCAGGCGATTTGAACGCGAGATTCGGCACATTTACCGCATTTAAGGATAAGCTGTCTTATCTCAAATCGCTCGGCATCACGCATATTCAATTAATGCCGGTTATGGCTTGGTACTATGGCGATGAATCGCGCATGGGCGAACGGGAAGACCAGTATTCGACGCTTAACAACGAATACAACTGGGGCTACGACCCGCACAGCTACTTCTCGCCGGATGGCGCATATTCGGAGAATGCCAAGGATCCGCAGCTTCGGATCAAGGAGCTTAAAGGCTTAATTGATGCCGTTCACGACGAGGGCATGGGCGTTATCCTTGACGTTGTGTACACGCATATGGCAAAAGCAAGCTTCCTCAACGACATCGTGCCTAACTATTACGCGTTCCAGGATGCGAACGGCAATAACCTTGGCGATTTCGGCAACAACTTGGCAACGACGCACAAGATGGCTGAGAAGCTGATGGTCGATTCCGTGAAATACTGGTTCAACGAGTACAAAATCGATGGCATGCGCTGGGATATGATGGGCGACGCTACGTATGGCGCTGTGCAGGATGCTTACAATGCAGCAGCAGCGATTAATCCGAAGGCTTTGTTCATCGGCGAAGGCTGGAGAACGTTCAAAGGCGACATTGCTGATCCTTCATTGGCTGGCAAAGGCGCGACGCAGGACTGGATGGACAAAACGGATAATGTCGGCGTATTCTCCGATGAAATCCGCAATGAACTGAAGTCCGGCTACGGCTCGGAGGGCGAACCGCGCTTCCTGACGGGCGGCGCTAGAAACATCCAAACGATTCTGAGCAATATTAAGGCGCAGCCAAGCAACACGCCGGCTGATGATCCGGGCGATATGGTGCCGTATATCGAGGCGCATGACAACCTGCCGCTGTACGATATTATCGCGCAATCGATCAAGAAGGACCCGACTATCCCGGCTAACAATCTGGAAATCCACAAGCGCGTCCGGTTGGGCAACCTACTCATGATGACGTCACAGGGCACGGCGTTCCTGCATGCCGGTCAAGAGTACGGCAGAACGAAGCAATGGTTCGGGGCAGGCGTACCGGAGCAGAAGTATCATGAGCTCAAGGATGAGAACAACAATACGGTCGGCTACTTGGTCCATGATTCGTATGATTCGACCGATGCGATTAACAAATTCGATTGGCAGAAGGCTACGAACGCGGTGCAATACCCGGTTAACCATGTTACACAAGCGTTTACATCCGGCTTATTGGCGCTTCGCAAGCACACGAATGCATTCCGCTTAGGCGAAAGAGATCTCGTTAACTCCAACGTAACGTTGATCGACTCCAAAGATATCAAAGAGCAGGACCTTGTCATCGGCTACAAAAACAAAGCGACGGACGGAACGGGCACCTATTACGTATTCGTCAATGGCGACAGCGCGTCCAGAACGCTCGCACTGTCGGAAGACCTGACGGTAGGCACAGTGCTTGTCGATAATGACGAGGCTGGCGTGCAAGCTGTGTCTGCACCATCGGGCTTCACGCTCTCGAGCCAATCGATTACGATCGATCCGCTGACGGCTGTTATTATTCAAGTCAAAGACGGCGTGTCGACGACGCCAACAACCCCGACGACACCAACAACGCCGACAACGCCAACGGTACCAACGACGCCAGCTGCGTCTGACGTTCAGTTGGTTGATGCAAGCAGCCTTGCTGTCAAAGGAACGGACGGCAAAGTTTCGATTCAATTGAAGGATGGCTACAATGCGGTCAGCCTGCCAGTTGATGCCGCGTCTTTGCTGGCAACCAATGATCTTGTGATCATCGCGAACGGCGTAACGGTTACCGTACCGAATAAATTACTGGCTTCCTTGCAATCGCGCGTTTCAGCGGGCGAAGCATCCGGTGCGCGCATCGTGCTGGAAGCAAGACCGCTCAAGCCAGAAGCAGCCAAGGCGCTGCTGGGGCAAGCAGGCGACAGCCAAACGAAAGCGGATGCCGCTTCGTTGGTTTATGAATTCCGCTTGAGCATCATTGCGAAGGATGGCAAGACGACGACGGTCAGCACCTTCGATTCGCCAATCACGCTGGCAATCAGCATGAATGCGAACACGGACAAAGAGCTTGCAGGCATCTACCATGTAAGCGATAACGGAGAGCTTACGTACATCGGCGGTAGCTTGGCTGGCAATATTGCGACAGCGCAAGTCTCGCATTTCAGCAAGTACGCGGTGCTGGAATACGATAAGTCCTTCACCGATGTCGCAGCTAGCCATTGGGCTTCGCAAGCGATCAAGGCGTTGGCCGCTAAGCATATTGTAACGGGCATCAACGATCAGCAATTTGCGCCGAAAGCAAATGTGACGCGCGCTGAATTCGCAGCACTTCTCGTCCGCGCGCTCGGCGTGAAGGCAGAAGGCACAGCTGCTTTCACTGACGTTGCAGCAGACAAATGGTATGCGCCATACGTGGCGGCAGCAAGCAAGCTCGGCATCGTCCAAGGACGCGCCGACAAGACGTTTGCGCCGAACGATACGGTAACCCGCGAGGAAATGGCTGCTATGCTCGTTCGGGCATATGAGACGAAGACAGGGAAGGAAGCAGCTGCGTCTTCACCATCAGCTGCATACTCGGACAACAGTCAAATTAGCGCATGGGCGGCTCCAGCCGTTGCGATCGCAGCGGAGCTTGGCCTTGTTCAAGGCAATGCAAATGGGACCTTCCTGCCTAAGGGAACGATGTCGCGTGCCGAAAGCGCGCAAGCTGTCTATAATCTGTTGAAGAAGTTCTAGAACAAGACCAGTCGTTCGATTTGCGTTTGACCGCCAGTTTTCTTCCCATGAAGGAAGCTGGCGGTTTTTTATTGACGAGGTAAACTTTTACATTTACAATCTATTTATCTTTTTATTGACTGTGATATTTATTGGCTAGACAAGCTAAGGGCAATGCATGTTAAACCGGGCAAGTATGCAAGTATCCGGTTTATTATCAACCCCGATCTCTCTGTTACAGAGAAGTCGGGGTTATTTTTGTTTATATAAAGGGGCGGCATCTATGATTCAAGTGAGCGGATTATCGAAGCATTACCGTATTGCCCAGAAGAAGCCGGGACTGTCAGGAGCGATTAAAGGGCTGTTCTCGCGGGAGTATCAAGTCAAGAAAGCAGTGGATGACATTAGCTTTCAGATTCGCCCAGGCGAGATGGTCGGCTATATCGGCGCTAACGGCGCAGGCAAGTCCACTACGATCAAGATGCTGTGCGGCATTCTTACGCCAAGCAGCGGCGAGGTGCTCGTCAACGGCATCGTTCCCAGCAAGGACAGACAGAAGAACGCCCATAACATCGGCGCCGTTTTCGGCCAGCGGACGCAGTTATTTTGGGATATTGCAGTTCGGGAATCCTATGACCTGCTGAAGCATATTTACGAAATTCCAGAAAAGGAATATCAGGAGACCATCGCGATGTTCACCGAGGTGCTGCAGCTTGAACCGCTTCTCGGCGTGCCGGTGAGGCAGCTGTCGCTCGGACAGAAGATGCGCTGCGAGCTTGCGGCGGCCTTCCTGCATAACCCGTCTATCGTGTTCCTCGATGAGCCTACGATCGGCCTCGACGTGGCAGTCAAAGCGAGAATACGCGAGTTTATCAAACAAATGAACCAGCTAAAGGGCACGACGGTCATTTTGACAACGCATGATATGCAGGATATCGAGGAGATTTGCAATCGCATCATCATTATTGACGAAGGCAAAGTGCTCTACGATGGCAGCCTGCAATCGATCAAAGACCAATTTGGGCACAAACGGGTCATTCATTTTGAGCTGGATGTGGAGCGCAGCTTCCAGCTTCCCGATTCGCTCTCGCGTCGGGCAGACTTCAGCGTCGATGAGGAAGGCATCGTTAGCGTATCCTTCAGCAGTCAAGATATCACCGCAGCTGAAGTGATCACGGAAGTGATGCAGCAATACCGGATTCGCGACTTAACGATCGCCGACCCGAAGATCGAGACCATCGTACAGGAAATTTACGAGCGGGGGGTCTAACGGTGAGAAAAGCGAGAAAATATTGGGAGCTTATGAAGTCTCAGATCAAAGTCGATACCGCATATAACGTATGGTATTGGGCGGGAACCGCTTCGTCCATTTTTCGTTTGCTGATCATCTACGCATTTTGGCATGCGGTGTACGAGAACAAGACGACGATCGACGGGATGCCGCTCAGCACGATGATTACCTATGTCATTATCGCGATGACGATCAACAATTATGTCGCAGGCGTCGGCACTCAGCTGGCAAGCAACGTTCGCGATGGGAGCGTTGCTATCGAGCTTATGCGGCCTTATAACCTGCTTGATAAGCTGGTCGCGTTGGATCTAGGCAATAAGGTGACGGGGACGCTCCGTGAAGCGCTTCCGATGCTGCTGGTCGCTTATCTGTTCATTGGCATTAACGGGCCGGCTAGCTGGAGCAGCTTTTTGTTATTTTTGTTTAGCGCCATTCTTGGGATTCTAATCGGGACGCAGCTTGATCTCGTGATCGGCATTGCGGCTTTCTGGTTATTGTACGTGTGGGGGCTTCGCGTGCTGCGCAACGCGATTTTCTTGTTCTTCTCGGGGGCGCTGCTGCCGATTTCGATGTTTCCGGAATGGCTTCAGACGGTCAGCCGGTTTCTTCCGTTCCAGTCTATGGTTTACGTGCCGACGTCGATCTATACGGGTCAGTTGGCCGGAAGCGATGCGCTCTATGCGGTGCTGGGGCAAGTGTTATGGCTCGCAGCCATTTATATTGCCATTCGATTGGCATGGTCCGTTGCGATCCGCAGGGTGACCATATTCGGCGGCTGAGGAAGCGGGAGGGGGAGTATGCGTGAAGCGTTATAGCAAGCTGTATTGGCAGTTTTTCAAAGCGCGTTTGAAGGTGATGATGGAATATCGAGTGGACTTCCTGATCGGCGTCTTCTCCGTATTTTTTATTCAAGGCACGTCTATTCTGTTCGTCAACATCGTATTTAATCAGATTGATGCCTTGCATGGCTGGACTTATCATCAAATCATGTTTATTTATGCGATCGCGCTGCTGGGCCGTTCGATCGAGCATATTTTTTTCGATAATTTATGGACGATCGGCTTTAACTACATCCGCCCCGGCAATTTTGATCGGCTGATGATTCGGCCGGTTAATGTGCTGTTCCATATAATCGCGGATCGCGTACAGCAGGACGGCGTCGGCAATCTGCTCATCGGGTTAATCGTGTTGGTTACCTCTTCACCCCATTTAGGCATCGACTGGGGCTTGGCCGACATTTTGCTGCTGATCGTCATGATCGTTTCCAGCTCTGCAGTGTTTCTGGCGGTTAACTTGTTCTTCGCTTCGTTCTCGTTCTGGATGGTAGACAGCCTGCCGATCATGATGGCTGTTCACGGGACTAGCGATTTCGCGCGCTATCCGCTCAGTATTTACAATAAAGGCATTCGGTTCGTTCTGACCTGGATTATTCCTTATGGCTTTACCGCTTTTTATCCAGCAGCTGTTTTCCTTGATCCGCAAGGGTTTAAGCACTTCGCGGTGCTGTCTCCTATCGTGGCAGCTGTCAGCTTAACCGTCGCTTACATGCTCTGGAACAGAGGCCTTCGAGCATTCTCGAGTACGGGGAACTAGAGCGGCGCGGCAAGATTGTCTAAGAGTGTTCAAATTCTGATGCGCAATAGGACTTTATGAGATGGTATCATGAATATAACAGATATTAACCGTAAAGGAGTCCTACCTATGAACATGAATGATCTTATCCAGAGCGCGATGGTGGGCATCGGTGTGGTCGGGTTTGTATACACGCTTTTGACGGTTCGATTAAAGAAAATACAATAGAGGAAATCGTTTTCGCAACTTACATCAGGCAGTCGGTTCATTGAACCGGCTGCCTTTTCGCATGCCTTGGGGAAAGGGAGGTAAACACGCATTTGCAATGTAATAGAAAACGTTTGCGTTAAATAACCTAACAACCAACAATTTACTTGGAACTGAAATCAATTTCATCCAAAATGAGAGGCGATCCTTCGGCAGCAATGCTTATGCTGTTATACGCAACATATGCTTGTCAATTTGCAAATTTAGGTGATAGAATATCATCGAAGCTAGGAATGTAAAAAATTATACGAATGTTATTCCGATTGAAAAAATGTGTTTAAGCGATTGAACACATTTTATTTTTATTTTACGTGCAAACGTTTGAACAATCATGATTTTTATTCAAGGGAGGACGTTCATGACCATGGTGTGCGCGACGATGAACGAGGCTTTAGCAAGAGCTGCACAATCGGAGCATGGAATTACCTTTATCGATAAACGCGAGGATGTTTATCTGCCATATCGGAGGCTGTACGAGGAAGCTCGTTCGCTGCTAGGCCAACTGCAAGGCAGGGGGATGAAAGCGGGCGATCTTCTTTTGTTTCAGATCGAAGAGCCGGAGCTCTTTCTCCCGTTCTTCTGGGCCAGCTTGCTGGGCGGCATCGTTCCAGTACCGGTCACCGTAGGCGCAACGCCAGAGCAGCGTGCCAAGGTCGCTCGGATCTGGGAGCTTACAGAGCGGCCTTTCGTAATCGCTTCATCGAAGGTGTATCCGACGCTTGCGGAATGCGGTTTTCAGGAGCAGCTGTGGGACACCGGTGCCTTCACGGCGGAAGAAGCGGATCATTCACCGGGCATTATCCACGACGCACATTCCGACGACTTGGCATTTATCCAATATTCCTCGGGCTCGACCGGCGATCCCAAAGGCGTGATGCTCACGCATCGGAATTTATTGACGAATATTGCGGCAATTGTCGAAGGATCAAAGGCGAATGCTGACGACAGGGCGCTCAGCTGGATGCCGCTCACGCATGACATGGGGTTGATCGGCTTTCATTTGACCCCGCTGGCGAATGGGATGAGCCAATGGATTATGCAGCCCGCGCTGTTCCTGCTGCGCCCGCGCTTATGGCTGCAGAAAGCGTCAGACTACCGGATTACCCAGCTAGCTTCGCCGAACTTCGGGTACAAGCATGTGCTGAATCATCTGGGGAGCGATAGCGAGATCGACTGGGATTTGTCCAGCGTGAAGCTGTTGTTCAACGGGGCAGAGCCGATATCCGCTCCGCTGGCAGATGAGTTTCTCACGCGAATGGCGCCGTACGGATTGCGGCGCGAAGCGATGTTCCCGGTCTATGGCATGGCCGAAGCGAGTTTGGCGATCACCTTCCCTCCGGTGGAGGAGGAACTGCTGAGCGTGCATGTGGAGCGGCAGTCGATCAGCGTAGGCTCGGCCGTACAGTTCAGCAGCGAGAGCAGCGATACGACCGTCACATTCGCCGATGTAGGCTTTCCCGTCAGCCATTGCGAGGTTCGCATTTGCGATGAGAGCGGAAGCCCGCTTGGCGAGCATCGGATCGGACATATTCAGATCAAGGGCGGCAACGTAACGAAAGGCTATTATCGCAATGAAGCGGCTACGCAGGCGTTAATTACCGAAGATGGATGGCTGGATACCGGCGATATCGGGCTGATGCGAAGCGGCAGGCTGGTCATTACCGGACGGAAGAAGGACATTATTTTCATCGGGGGCCGCAACTATTTCCCGCATGATCTGGAGCAGCTGGCGCTTGAGATCGACGGCATCGAGCTGGGCAAAATCGCGGTCTGCGGCGTAGCAAACACAGCCTCGGGCACGGAGGAGCTTGTCGCTTTCGTCCAGTTCAGAGGGAAGGAAGAGGCTTTCGCCGCACTCGTGTTGTCATTGACGAGCCATATTAGCTTAAGTATCGGGCTGCAGCTTGGCTGCGTCATTGCCGTCCGGCAAATTCCGAAGACGACAAGCGGCAAGCCGCAGCGTTATAAGCTGGTGGAGCAGTATGTAAGCGGAGAATTCCGCGAGCAGGAGGAGCTGTATAGCCGCTTGATCGCCAGCCGCGCAAGCATGGAAGGAGAGCAGGAAGAGCCATGGAATGAAACAGAGCAGCTTCTAAGAGAGATATGGCTGGATGTAATGGAGCGCCCGATTTCGTTGGCGGCCTCCTTCCACGACTATGGCATCGATTCGCTGAAAGCCTCGTGGCTGCTATCGCGTGTTCACCAGCAGTTTCATGTCGAAATTTCGCCTAAGCAGCTCGCAGCCAATGCAAGCATCCGCGCGCTGGCGCGGAAGATCCTTCAGTCGGAGGCGGGACCTGCGGCCGTACTGATCAACAAAGCAGAGCAGGCTGGCCCGGGAGGCCATGATCCCGTTACGCCTACGCAGAAGCGCATGTACGTGCAGCAGCTGCTCGGGGATACGGGAACGGCCTACAATATGCCGTTCGCGGTGAAGCTGACCGGACCGATCGATGCGGAGCGGCTCGAACGAGCGCTGCAGCAGCTGGTTAACCGGCATGAAGCGCTGCGCACCACCTATGGGATGATCGATGGCGAAGTTCGCCAAACGGTGCATTCGAATGCAAGCTTGACGTTAAACAAGCAATCACTGGACGAGGCGCAATTGCCTAAGTTTCTGGCGCAATTGATTCAACCTTTTGATTTGCATAGCTTACCTCTACTACGATCTACCCTCATCTATGTTCAGTCTAAACAGCCCTACCATATTTTACACCTAGACATACATCACATTGCCTGCGACGGCATCTCGGCAAACATTATGCTAGTCGAATGGTTCCAATTGTACCAAGGGGAGACGCTTCCAGTCCCAGAGCTGCAGTACCGCGATTACGCGGTCTGGCTGCATAACAAGAGCAAAGCCCTCGCCGACGCTGGCAGCCATGACAGCTATGGCGGCGACAGCATCGAGGCTATGCATCAACAACAACGGGAGCAGCAGCGCCGGCAAGCCGCCGCCAGCTATTGGTCCGAGCGGCTGCAGGGCGAGATTCCGGTATTGGATTTGCCGACGGATTACGAAAGGCCAGAGCGCCGCACCTATAACGGGGACCTGATCCGCGTGCAAGTGCCGGAGCTGCTCTCTTCCCAATTGCAAGCATGGATGAAGCGGGAGCAAATCTCGCTCCATACGGTGCTGCTGTCCGCCTTTTCCTTTATTTTGCACAAGTACGCCCGCCAAGAAGACCTGATCATCGGGGCATTGGTTGCGGGCCGCAACGATGCGGACCTGTCCAAAATCGTTGGCGCTTTCATCGAATATATGCCGATTCGGTTCCGAATCGATGCAAGCACGAGCTGGGCGCAATACGTACAGCATGCGGAGCAGGAGATTGAGCAGGATTTTGCCCATCAGCAGCTTCCTTATGAGGAAATAGCAGCGCTGACGCGCCATCAGGCGCATCCTTCGCGCAATCCGCTGTTCGATACGATGGTTGTGCTGCATAACCAATCGGATTTTGCGAGCAAGCTGGCCTCCAACGAGGTTACGGCTGCGCATTATGCGCTTCCCGGTGGCACTGCGAAGCTGGACCTGAAGCTGGACGTGTACTTGCATGGCAGCGCGCAATGGGAGCTGGCTTGGGAATACAACACAGACTTGTTCGCGGAAGAGACCGTCGCGCGTCTGGGCAATGAATTCCTGCGCCTGCTTGAGCAGGCGGTTGCTTCGCCGCATACGCGGCTTGCCGATCTTGGGCTGCTATCAGAAGAAGAGCAGCAGCAGCAATTGCTCGCCTATAATCCGACAGCGACGCCATTCTCGGAATCGCGATTGCTGCATGAGTGGGTGGAGATGCAGGCGGAGGCACATCCCGATCGGGTCGCAGCAACATTCGATCATGCGGCTGCGCTCACGTATGGTGAGCTGAATGCGCGAGCGAACCAGCTGGCGCGCGAGCTGCGGCGGCGCGGCGTTAAGCGGGACCGCATCGTTCCGATTATGACCGAGCGTTCTCCGCAAATGATTGCCGGCATCCTGGCTATTCTGAAGGCGGGCGGCGCGTATCTGCCGATTGCGCCGGAGCTGCCGGAGGAACGTATCCGCTACATGCTGGAGGATGCGGGGGCCGAGCTGCTGCTTGTGCAGGATGGGCGCTTTGGGTCGATCCCATTCGCAGGAACAAGGCTGGAGCTGGATGACGAGAGCCTCTACGAAGGAGAAGCCGGCAATCTGCCAGCTGCAGCGAAGCCCGACAGTTTGGCATACGTGATCTACACATCCGGCTCGACTGGCAATCCGAAGGGTGTCATGATCGAGCATCGTTCGGTCATTAACCGGATCGAGTGGATGCAGAGCGCTTATCCGATCGGCGACAGCGATGTTATTTTGCAAAAAACGGCCTTCACGTTCGACGTTTCGGTGTGGGAGCTGTTCTGGTGGGCGCAGGCGGGGGCATCCGTTCATTTCCTCGCGCCTGGCGGCGAAAAAGAGCCTGAAGCGATCGTACAAGCCATCGCGCAGCGCGGCATTACGACCATGCACTTCGTGCCGTCGATGCTGCAGCTGATGCTGGCCTATCTCGAGGCTCGCCCCGAGCAAGCGGCAGCGCTCGCCAGCTTGCGGCTCGTATTCGCCAGCGGCGAAGCATTGCCGCTTCGGCAGGCGGAGCGGTTCAATGCCCGCCTGCATGCGCAGCATGGCACGCGTCTGATCAATTTATATGGGCCGACCGAAGCGACCGTCGACGTCTCCCATTTTGACTGCTCGACAGCTGGTAAGCTGCATGCCGTTCCAATCGGCAAGCCCATCGCCAACACGCAGCTATACGTGGTTGATGCGGCATTGCGTCTCTGCCCGCCGGGCGTACCGGGCGAGCTGTGCATAGGCGGCGCGGGACTGGCGCGTGGGTATTGGGAACGCCTTGAGCTGACGGCCGAGCGGTTCGTACCGAATCCGTTCGAAGCGGGAACGCGCATGTACCGGACAGGCGACTTGGCGAAGCTGCGACCAGACGGACAAGTTATCTATATGGGCCGGCTGGATCATCAGGTCAAAATTCGCGGTTTCCGAATGGAGCTAGGCGAGATCGAGCATCACTTGCTGCAAATGGAGGAAGTGCGGGAAGCCGTCGTGCTGGCGGAGCCGGATGCTGACGGAGAGCTGGCGCTGCATGCTTACTTGGTAGCCGTGCAGCCGCTCGATGCTTCTGCGCTGCGCGCTTATTTGGCTCGAAGGCTGCCGGAATACATGGTTCCGGCGTACTTCTCCCAGATCGAGCGAATGCCGCTTTCCGCAAGCGGCAAAGCCGATCGACACGCGTTGGCCGCGATGGAGGCGACGCTGCTGCTCGGGAAAACATACGTGGAGCCAAGCACGGAGACGCAAGCGAAGCTTGCCGCGCTGTGGCGGGACATTCTTCACGTCGAGCGCGTCGGCATCACGGACAATTTCTTCGAGCTGGGCGGGCATTCCCTCAAAGCCGTTCACCTCATCGAAGCGGTGCACCGCGCGTTCCATGTGCAGCTTGAGCTGCGCGAGATTTTCCACACGCCGACGGTGCAGGCAATGGCCGAGGTGATCGACCATCGCGCGCCAATGGCATTCGAACCGATTCCGCGAGTGGAGAAGCGCGAGCATTATCCGCTGTCGTCCGCACAGAGCCGGCTTTATATTTTGCAGCAATTCCAAGAGATCGGAACGGCTTATCATCTGCCAGTAGCCTTGCAGGCGGAAGGCCTGATTGATCGGGAGCGCTTGAGACGGGCTGTCGCATCGCTAATCGCGAGGCATGAAAGCTTGCGAACAGCGTTCGAGCAGATCGATGGCGTCCCCGTGCAAAAGGTTCATGCGCATGCCTCCGTGCAGCTGGAAACGTATGTTGCAGGGGATGAAGCCACTGTTGCAGATGTTTTCCGCACGTTCGTACGGCCATTCGACCTTGCGAAGGCTCCGCTGCTGCGCGTCGGCTTGCTGGAGCTGCCGGATGAAACGGCGAGCAGCGAAATCCTGTTGTTCGACATGCATCATATCGTCTCTGACGGCGTATCGATGGCGGTGCTGGTCCAAGACTTTACTGCCCTCTACGAGGGGCGCGAGCTGGCGGCGCTGCCCGTTCAATATACCGATTTTGCGGCATGGCAGCTTGATCGCTTAGCCAGCCCTTCCATTCAGAGCCAGCGGCAATATTGGCTAAGCCAATTTGAGGACGGCGCGCCTGTGCTGCAGCTGCCGACCGACTTCAAGCGTCCAGCGATGCAATCGTATGAAGGGGATGTATCGTTATTCCGCTTAAGCGACGGAGAAACGCTCGCCCTGAAGCAGCTGGCGCTTCAATCGCAAACGACGTTATACATGGTCATCTTGGCGATGTTTAATGTGCTGTTGTCTCGTTATTCGGGCCAGTCGGATGTTGTGGTCGGCTCGCCGGTTGCGGGGCGTCCGCATGCGGATCTCCGAGATTCGATCGGGATGTTCGTCCAAACCTTGCCGCTTCGCCATTATCCTGCCGCAGGCAAAACATTCCTTCACTTCCTTGAGGAAGTAAAGGGCAACGTTTTGGCGGCATTCGAGCATGCGGAATACCCGTTCGAGGAGTTGGTCGGCAGCTTGCCGCTCAGCCGGGATACGAGTCGTAATCCGCTGTTCGACGTCATGTTTGTCATGCAGAACATGGACATTCCCGAGTTGGCGCTCGGCGGCGCAAGCATGATGCGGATCGACCTGCCGCATCGCAGCGCGAAATTTGACCTGACGCTGGAGGTTTCCGAGCATGAGGGCGGGCTCGCTTGCAAGTTTGAATACGCGACTGCGCTATTTATGCCCAAAACGATCGGCCGCCTTATTCGCCATTTCCGGGCGATCATTGCGGAAGTTTCAGCGAGGCCGGAGCAGCGAATCGGCGAAATCGAAATACTGTCCGCAAGAGAGCGGGAGCGGGTGCTGCATACGTTTAACGATACGACCCGCGACTATCCGGTTGAACGCCCTCTCCACAGCTGGTTCGAAGAGCAGGCGCTTCAGCAGCCTGACCGCCCGGCGCTCTGGTTTGGCGACATCGAGCTGACGTATGGGGAGCTCAATGCCCGGGCGAATCGGCTGGCGCGCGAGCTGGCGAAGGACGGCCTTGGGCCAAACCGCGTAGCTGCCGTCCTGACTGCCCGTTCGCCGGAGATGATAATCGCTATCCTTGCGATTGTGAAGGCGGGCGGCGCCTATTTGCCGATATCGCCAGACGATCCGGAAGAGCGGATCGCTTACTTGCTTGAGGACAGCGGCGCGATGCTGCTGCTTGCGAGAGAGCGATGGCTGCCGTTGGCGCAGTCGAGGGGAATTGCGGCGATCAGCCTTGAACGTCTCGACCAGCTGCAAGGAGACGAGTCCAATTTGCACACGGATGTGCGCGCCGACGATCTTGCCTACATCATCTACACGTCAGGCTCCACGGGCAATCCGAAGGGCGTAATGATCGAGCACCGGGCGGTCGTCAACCGAATTTGTTGGATGCAGCAGCGGTATCCGCTTGGTTCCGATGATGTCATTTTGCAAAAGACGCCTTATACGTTCGATGTGTCGGTATGGGAGCTGTTCTGGTGGAGCTTCGCAGGCGCTGCAGTCTGTTTGCTGGAGCCGGGACAGGAGAAGGACCCGGAAGCGATCGTCTCGACGATTGGCCGCCGCCGGGTTACGACGATGCATTTTGTCCCGTCGATGCTGCACTTATTCCTCGACTATGTGGACCGGCAGCTTGAAATTGAGCCTGAGCGCACGGGCGCTGCTGCATCCTTATCGGACAAGCTTGCCAGCCTGAACCGCGTATTCGCCAGCGGAGAAGCATTGCCGGTTCCTGTCATGGAACGGTTCTATGCATTGCTCCTTAACCGCATGGACCGCTCGACCAGACTGATCAACCTGTATGGCCCGACCGAGGCGGCGATCGACGTTTCCTTCTACGATTGTTTGCCGAACGGGGAGCTGGATTCGGTGCCGATCGGAAGGCCGATCGACAACATCCAGCTGTACATCGTCAATGAGCATGATCGCCTGCAGCCGGAAGGGCTGCAAGGAGAGCTGTGCATTGCCGGTATCGGGCTAGCGCGGGGGTACCGCAATCGGGAGGAGCTGACGGCCGAGAAGTTCGTCAGCAATCCGTTCGTACCCGGGACGCGCATGTATCGCACGGGCGATTTGGCGAGATGGCTGCCTGACGGGAACATCGAATATTTGGGCCGCTTAGACCATCAAGTGAAGCTGCGGGGATACCGGATCGAGCTTGGGGAAATCGAAGCCGCTCTTCTGAAGCATGAGAGCATCGCCGAATCGGCTGTGCTGGTGAAGCAGGCGCCGCAAGGCGACAGCCGGCTATGCGCTTATATCGTAGCCAAGCAGGACGTTAGCGTGGCCGATATTCGGCGCCATCTAGGCACGATGCTGCCAGACTACATGATTCCAGCCTCCTACACGATGCTGGAGACGATGCCGTTAACCGCGAGCGGCAAGGCGAACCGCGGCATGCTCGCCAAGCTGGAGTCGAATCTCTCCGCTCAGCAGCAGTACGCGGCGCCAAGCAATGCGGTAGAGGAGCAGCTTGCGCAGGTGTGGAGCGAATTGCTGAACGTGGAACGGGTGGGCATTCATGACCAGTTCTTCGAGCTCGGCGGACATTCTCTGCTGCTGCTCCGCATGCACGCGAAGCTGGAGGAGAGCTTCCCAGGCATGCTGACGGTTACGGATCTGTTCGCTTATCCGACGATTGAGAAGCTTGCCGCCGTTATTGCGGATCGGACGGGCAGCGCGTCGTCTTCGGTCTCCATGCGCTGCATCGAGCTGCCGGAAGATTTCTTCACGAACCGCTCGGAGGGAGAAGAAGCGGGGACGACGCTCCGAATTCAGCTCGAAGCCGATTTATCCGAGCAGTTGATCCGGGCCGGAGCAGCAAGCGGCGATGGGGTAGGTCCAATCCTGCTTGCGCTCTATGGCTACTTATTCGCCCAAGTGACGAAAAATGCCGAGCAGGCCGTCCATTACGGCCATGCGGGAGACCGGATATTGCCGGTAGACGTCGACTTGCGGCAAGCGGAACATTTTTCGCCAATCGTGCACACGATTGCATCCGCGATTCGACAGGCTTCTGCACATGAGGAAGGCTTCGATTGGAAAATGGCTGTCAAGCAGCCGCTGCAAAAGCCGGCTAACGGGATTGCAGCATTGTTCTACCATCAAGACCATTTCCAATCGCGGGATCGACTGACGGACATCTTCGATTTGGCTGTGTCCTACCGGATCGAAAGCCGCCGTGTCGTGCTGTATTGCGAGCATGCCGCCGAACGGCTTCGCAAAGGCAAAGTGAAATTGCTTATGCAGGGCTATACGAAGCTGATTCGCTGGTTCGCGCAGCTGGAAGAGAGCGTATCAGCCGTATCGGGAGGAGGAGCGCAATGATTGGAAAAACGGCTTTATTGTTCCCGGGAACGGGGGCGCAGTACATCGGAATGATGCGCGAGTGGCATGAACGGTATGCCGCCGTTCGCGAAACCTTCGAGGAAGCGGCGGATACGCTGGGCATCCCGATGGCGGCCATGTGCTTCAAGGAAGGCTTCCGAGAGCAAGAGAGCATCGCGTACGCCCAACAAGCGATGCTCATTAGCAGCGTAGCCGCGTACCGAGTGTACGTGCAGCAGGTCGGCGTGAAGCCGGCCTTCATGGCTGGCCATAGCTTGGGCGAGCTGTCGGCGCTAACCTGCGCAGGCGTGCTACGGCTGCGGGACGCGGCGGAGCTCGTCCGGTTTCGGGGCGAGGCAATGGAGGCGGCGACGCCTGTCGGCGGAGGGGCGCTTGCAGCGGTCAATGGGCTGGACGCTGCGATCGTAGCGGCGCAATGCGAGCGGCTTAATCTTGGCGGCGCGGAGCAGGCCGTCTGGATTGCTTGCCGCAATGCAGCGGACCAGACGGTCATCGCGGGACACCAAGAGGCAGTCAGCGCGGCTTCGGAAGCGCTGGTTCAAATGGGAGGGCGCGTCGTGCCCCTGCTGTCTCGCGTCCCGTTCCACACGCCGCTTATGGCGCCTGCGGCGGAGCGGCTGCGGGAGCAGCTGGCGCAGTATGAGCTGATGCGTCCAAGCTGCCCTGTCGTGTCCAACGTAACCGCCGAGCCTTTTGCCATGGATACTGAGGCAGGCAAGCAGGCGATGATTGATGGCTTGGCCCGTCAGCTTGTTCTTCCCGTGCGCTGGGCGGAATCGATTCGTTATATGCAGCGGCAAGGCGTGTCGCATGCCATTGAGCTAGGTCCGAACACGGTGCTGACCAAGCTGGTGCGCAGAACGGCCCGCAATATGCAGGCCTATGCATGGGATGATGCGGATGGCCATGCCCGCATGCTGGAGCTGGGCAGGCGGCAGCCGAGCTTTATCGACCGCTGCTTGGCAATCGCCGTAACGACGCGCAATACGAACGGAGATCCTGCTGCGTATGAGGCAGGCGTCATCGCGCCCTATCGGGTGATTAGCCGCATGCAGCAGGAGCTTGAGCAATCCGGCCGTCTGCCTTCCGCTGCTGAGGTTGACGCGGCGCTGGCTAGCCTTCGTACGATTTTGACGGCCAAAGGGACGGTAGAAGCGGAGCGGGAATCACTCCTGCACGAAGCGGCCTCGATTGCGGAACGTGTGTAGCATTGCGATGAAATAGATTCAATATTTGCCATTTGAGAGGATGGAAAAGAATGAAAAAATATTTGACGATGATAGGGGAACTGGTACTGCTGCTGGGTACTTTCCTTGGGGTTTCCATTGTTCATAACGATATCATTGTGCCGAATTCGGGCGCTTACGGCGAGTTTGTAGGCAAGAACCTGCCGATCTGGATTACCGTGATGTTTGCGATTACGTCAGCGCTTATAGCAATCATCTTCCAAGTGAAGAAGCGGATCGTGAAGGAACGTTACGAAAGCATCGTTCAGATGAGCAACTTCTCCAAAATAAGCAAGCTCGACGCGACAATTACAACCCTCGTCGGCATTTTCACCGGCATATTCTTTATTTGTTTCATTAAGTTGTCGTTCATTGAAGAGGCGACGCCCGACTTCGACAACTACATCAACATGTTTATGAACTCCCAGTCCTTCATCGTTACGATTATCGGCTTGTCGATTATCGGGCCCTTGTTCGAAGAGGTACTGTTCCGCGGCATTCTGTTCAACATTATGCGCCGCAAAATGCCATTCATCTTCGCGCTGGTCGTACAAGCTGTCTTCTATGCGTACTGCCAGCCTAATCTGAGCGTTCAGTTCATTTCGTTCTTCCTTGCCATCATGTACGGCATTCTCTACTACCGCCTGAAGTCGATCTGGTCGACGCTGCTTGCGGCAGGCTTCATGAACACGGTCATCTTCGTGGCGAAGCAATATGGCGTGCTGGACTTCCTCTCGGACTGTCCGGACCATATTTTGATGCTAATCGCCGGCGTTTCCCTGTTCTTCATGATCGTGCTGGTTCGTGCAGTGTGGAAAGGCGACAACAAATCGGTCGATCTCCGGATGATCGGCAACCTGCTCCTATGGACGTTTGTTTATTCCGCATTCTATTATCCGTTCATCTTCATCGTATGGAATCAATATGTGATGGGCATCGACGCCATCTCGCCGTGGCTTGGACGGAACAATGTTATCGGCTTCATTCCTTACGATATCTTGGCCTTCGTCATCTATTACTACATCATGAAGTGGGTCAATAAGAAGGATCTCATTCAAGTGAGCAATTTCTCGCGCATCTCCCTGAAAAATGCCGTATTGATCTCCATATTGGGCATTGCGATGGGCGTATGGGTCCAAATGTTTTTCAAAATCCCTTACTTCGAGAAGAACTACCCGCAATTCGACCAGTTAACCGTTTATTTGACCGATGCACTTTTCCTTGTTTATTTCGCGTTCCTGATCGTTCACTCCATGTATAAAGAAATTTATTTCCGCGCGATGATCTACAACGTATTCCGCACCGCTATGCCAGTGTGGGTATCTGTCATCGGGACAGGCATCGTTTACGGCGGCTTGTTCTTCAACTGGGACATCGCCCTGACGATCTATGCGACGCTTGGCGCGCTTATTTTCAGCTTCATGTTCGAATGGTACAAGTCGATCTGGGCGCCGATCATTAACGAGTTTTTCGTGTTCGCGGCGTACTACGGCATTCGGAAGCTGAATGTCGCATATGGCCCCGGAGTTGTGTGGGCGCTGGGCATTAGCTCGGTGGTCGTCATCGGCCTCATGGTGTACTTGTGGAAAAACCGCGAGACTGGCCGCGAGAACGAGCAATCCCTCCCAACCGGTCAAAGCGATCGCGTAGGGGGCGAGCTCCATGCTGAACTTTGATCTGCTGGATTGGGAGGAAGCGGAGTCTGAACAGGCCGAAGCGGAAACGATGGAGGAATTGTCGGCCAAGGATATTGCAATCATCGGGATATCGGCGAAGCTGCCGCTTGTCGGCAGCGTAGAGGAGTTTTGGACGCTAGTGAGCAAGGGCGCCGATTTTATCTCCCCTTTCCCGGAGTCAAGGCGCAAGGATGTCGAGGCTTACGCCAAAGGCAGAGTGTCAGACGGGCGGCCGCCTGATTATTTTGACGGCGCTTATCTGGACGCGATTGATCAGTTCGATTATGCGTTCTTCCGCTTGTCGCCGAAGGAAGCGAGCCTGATGAATCCGAACCAGCGGCTTTTTCTTGAGACCGCATGGAAGGCGTTCGAGGACGCCGGCTACGGGCGCAGCAGGTTGGCTGGCAGCAAGACGGGCGTCTACGTCGGATATAACGCGGATACGCTTTACGATTATAAACGAATGGTATCGGAATCCGAGCCGGATGCGCTTTCGCTCGCGATACCAGGCAATCTGAGCTCGATCATTGCCGGCAGGCTGTCCTATTTGCTCGATCTGAAAGGGCCGAGTCTTAACGTGGATACGGCATGCTCCTCTTCCTTGGTGGCGGTGCATCTCGCCTGCCAAGCGATCCGAAACGGAGAATGCGAGACGGCGCTGGCTGGCAGCGTGAAGGTCAACCTGCTTCCGCTCAGCAATGAGGTCAAGATCGGGATCGAAGCCTCCGACTGGCGCGCCCATACGTTCGACGATTCATCCGACGGCACGGGAGCGGGCGAAGGCGCGATTGCGTTCGTGCTGAAGCCGCTGCATAAAGCGCAGCAGGATGGCGACCACATCCATGCGGTCATTAAAGGCAGCGCAGTCAATCAGGACGGCAGCTCCGTCGGCCTGACCGCGCCGAATGTGGCGTCTCAGGAAGAGGTCATTGCCCGCGCATGGCAGCATGCGGGCATCGATCCGGAAACGATCGGCTACATTGAAGCGCACGGAACGGGCACGAAGCTCGGCGATCCGATTGAGATCGACGGCTTGACCCGCGCTTTCCGGCGATTCACCGACCGGAAGCAGTTCGTCGCCGTCGGCTCTGTGAAAGCGAACATCGGACATTTGGATCACGCAGCAGGCATGGCTGGCCTGCTGAAGGCGGTTTTGGCGATGAAGCATCGCCAAATTCCGCCGCTGGCGCATTTTGCAAGGCCGAACAGAGCTATTCATTTCATCGAATCGCCCGTTTATGTGGCGGATCGGCTGATGGACTGGGAGCGGGGCGACGCCCCTCGCCGCTGCGGCGTCAGCGCCTTCGGCATGAGCGGCACGAACGCCCATGTCGTGCTGGAGGAAGCGCCTGAAGCCATGGAACGGGAGAGCGACGAGCGATGGGAGGCTGGCGATTCGACAGCCAACCTGCTTGCCTTATCCGCCAAGAGCGAATCGGCACTGCAACGGTTGGTGCTGCAATACAGCGAGTGCATGCCAGAGCTGGGGCAGAGTCGGCTAGCGGATCTGTGCTACTCGGCCAATACGGGCCGGGATCATTATGAGCATCGGCTCGCATTCGTATTTGAATCGGCGGAGGAGCTAGCCGGGCAGCTGGCATCGATCGTCGATCAGGGTTTAATAGGCGAGCCGTCGCGCGGTATTTATTACGGGGAAATAACTGGCGGCGAGAGCGGCGGCACAGCCGCATTAGCCGCCAGCTATGCAGCGGGAGCCGACATCGACTGGGGACGCCAGTACGCAGGGCGAAGACATGCGCGGCTGCCGCTGCCAACGTATCCGTTTGAACCGAGCCGCTGCTGGCTTGAAGCGCCGGCTTCATTGGCGTCCGCAAACGATGCGTCAAATCGCGGAGCGATGGCTGCCGCTGCGGCGGTTGGCACATCGCATGCCGTTACCTTGACAGGGAAGCCGGATGGCAGCTACACGAAGGCTGAGCTCGGCATTGCCCAAGCTTGGGGCGAGACGCTTGGCCTTCGCAGCGTGGACTTACGCGACAATTATTACGAAGCAGGCGGGGATTCCATCCTCGCGCTCAAGATCGTGAACCGGGCCAGCAGCCTGCTGGCGATTCGCGTCGAAGTTGCTGATCTGCTGAAGCATGCAACGATTAGCGAGCTCGCCGCATATGTGGAAGGGCTAGTTGAGCTGGAGCCAGAGGCTGCGCAATCAGGATACCGCAGGGAGCCGCTGGCGAAAGCCGCGGAACGTCTGCATTATCCGCTGACGCCGTCCCAATATCGCGTTTATATTCAGGAGCAGTTCGCTTCAATCGGCACGGGCAACAATACGCCGTTCGGAATCATGGCGCATGGAGAGCTTGATGCAAGCCGGCTAGAAGCGGTTTTCCGCCAATTGCTCCAGCGGCACGCATCGCTGCGCGCCTCCTTCGTTTTCGAGGATGGTCAAGTCATTCAGCGCATCGCAGCCGAAACGGAATTCCATGTGCAGCAATATCGGTGCTCGGAGGAAGGCGTTCAGTCGGTGCTGGACGACTTTATTCGCCCGTTTGACCTAGCGGCGCCTCCGATGCTTCGCGTCGGGCTGGTGCGGCTTGTAAGCCAATCAGGCGATCAGGGTGAGCAGGATAACCAGAGCAGCCGCCATTTGATTCTGATCGATCTGCATCATATCGCGTCCGATGGCGTATCGACGAGCATTTTGATCAAGGAGTTTTGCGAGCTTTATAAAGGCGGAACGCTTGCGGAGCTGCCGCTCCAATACGTCGACTTTGTCGTATGGCAGCAGGATACGCTCGATCGCGGCGGCTTTATGCGGGAGCAGCAATACTGGCGCAGCCGGTTGTCCGGCAGCCTTCCGCTGCTGAGCATGCCGGCTGATTTTGAACGCGGGGGACAGAAGTCGCTGCAAGGTCGGTCGTTGAAAACGCAGCTTCCTGCCGAATTGAAGCGGAAGCTGGAGAAGCTCGCTCAGCGGAGCGGCTGGACGATGAACTCCTTGCTATTCGCGGTTTATGGATGGATGCTGCGCCAGTTTTCGAATCAGGAGGATCTGGTTGTCGGTACGCTCGTTGCAGGCCGCAATCATCCCGAGCTGGAGCAGGTCATCGGCATGTTTATTAACTTCCTGCCGGTGCGGCTGAACGTGCCAGCGGAGCAAGCCTTCGCCGATTTTGCCAATGAGGTGCATCGGAACGTTCTCGAGGCTTATGCCCACGATTACCCGTTCGACTGGATGGTATCGGATCTGCAGGCTACGGCGGATCGCTCCCGCAATCCGCTCTACGACACGATGTTCGTGTACCATAACGAGTTTGCCATGAACCCGACCGACCAGCTGCGAATGGAAGAGGCGGGCTTGCGGTTCGAGGAATATCCGCTGGAACATGCTGCTGCGCCGTTAGACTTCAAGCTGGATGTGTGGAACGGCGTGTCCGATTCGGACAGTCTGACGCTTGTCATGCAATACGATACGGCGTTGTTCAAAGAAGAGACGGTTCGGCAATGGCTGGAAACCTTCGTAGCGATGGCAGGTGCAGTAGCAGAGCAGCCGTCGGTAAGCCTGATGGGCTTGCCAAGAATGGACAGCGCGCAGGACGCGGCGGTGAATGACGGATTAGGCGCGGCGTCAACCGCCGAGCTAACGGTCGCGGTTAGCGCGACGTTTACGGCTGAGCCAATTGCCGAGCCGATTGCATGGTGGTGCCAGCAGTTCCAACGGGACGTAACCGTTGCTTTTGCCCCGTACCATCAAGTGTTCCAGCAGCTGCTGGACCCGTCGAGCATGATTTCGACCAATGACGGAATCAATGTGCTGCTTGCGCGGTTCGAGGACTGGATTCGCGAGGATGATTCACCTGCGGCTGTATTAAAAGCGAAGCTGGATCGCATTTATGGCGAGCTGGAGCAGGCGATGCGCAATCGAAGCGCGCGCGGCACGTATGTGGTCGGCACATTCCCGGTAACGCCGGGGCTGCCATACAGCGCGGAAGTCATCGCTCATTTGGAGCAATTGAACGAACAATGGCGCGCAACGCTTGCTGCGATGGACAACGTTCGTATGGCAGCTTTCGATGAATCGCTTGCTGCCCTATATCAAGTGCCAGTTATCTACGATCCGGTCATGGACCATGAAGGGCATATGCCGTTTACGGAAGCGTATTATGCCGCGATCGGGACGACGGTTGCCCGTACGGTTATCGGTCTGCATGCAGCGAGCCCGTTCAAGGTCATTGCGCTGGATTGCGACAACACGTTATGGAAAGGCATCTGCGGAGAAGACGGCCCGCTCGGCGTTTCCGTTGAAGGACCTTACGCCGCGCTGCAGCAATTTATGCTGGACCGCTTGAGCGACGGCATGCTGCTTGTGTTAAGCAGCAAAAACAACGAAGCCGACGTGTGGGAAGTGTTCGACCGCAACCCGGGCATGCTGCTGAAGCGGGAGCATTTCGTAGCGGCGCAGCTCAATTGGGAGCCTAAGGCGGACAATCTTCGCCTGCTCGCTGAGCAGTTGAACCTTGGCTTGGACAGCTTTATTTTCGTCGACGACAATCCGAAGGAGATCAGCGAGATGATGGCGGGCTGTCCTTCCGTCCTTTCGCTTCAAGTGCCGGAGGACGCGGCGCTTATTCCGCATTATCTCCAGCATGTTTGGGCGTTTGACAAGCTGACGGTGACGGAGGAGGACCGCAGAAGGTCCGACTATTACCGCGCGGAGTCGCAGCGGCGCAGTGCCCAGCAGGCGGCGCAGCCGGAAGCGCGCGCGGCCTCTGATGAAAGCGGAAGCGCGGCGCCAGCGGCAATGGACGCTTTCCTCGCAGGGCTGAACCTGCGGATGAAGATGCGCCTAATCGGGCCGGACCAGATCGCTCGGGCTTCGCAGCTGACGCAGCGAACGAACCAGTTTAATCTCAGCACGATTCGCCGTACCGAGGATGAGCTGCGCAGGCTCGCAGCCGATTCGGCAATAGCGTGCTGGGGGATCGAGGTTGCGGATCGCTTCGGCGATTACGGCTTTGTCGGCTTGGTCATCGGCGCTGTGGAGGATGATCTTCTCGCGTTGGATACGTTCCTGCTGAGCTGCCGCGTCCTTGGCCGGCGCGTCGAACATGCGATTTTATGCGAGCTGAAGCGATTTGCAGCAGGCCAAGGGGCTGTCGCTCTGGCAGCCAATTATGTTGCGACGGACAAGAACGAGCCGTTCCGTCTGTTCCTTCAGGAAGCAGGCTGGACAGTTTCGGGCGAGACAGCTGATGGAGCAAATGCGGCCGATGGGGCAGGACAAGGCTCCGGCCAACGCTCTAGCCCAAGCTCCCGTCAAAGCCCAGAGCGTTATGTGCTGCCGTTAACGAGCATTCCGGATGAAGCCGAGTTTGTCGCGCAGTGGGAGGACGAAGCAGAATCATTCGCCTCCGAGCAGCAGGTTGCCGCTGGATTGTCGAGCAATGCCGATGAGCGCAATCGCGATGAAGCTGCGAAGCAGCCACTGGCATTAGCGCTCGCAACAGCCGAGCTGCGGCATTGGGAGGTTCCCGGCGCTGACGCGGCGGAGCTGAAGCATCGCCATCAGCTGCTTCCGCTGCAGCATCACAGGGGCGACCAATTGCTCGCGCTTCATAAGCCGAAGCCGACAACGGCTGCTGCGTCGCATGCCGGCCCCTTCGACCAACCGGTTGGGGCAACGGAAACGGCGCTCGCCGCAATCGTGGAGGATATTCTCGGCAGGCGGCCGATCGGCGCGCTGGACCATTTCTTCGCCATTGGCGGCAATTCGCTGCAGGCGGTTTCGCTTGCTTCACGCATCCATCAGCAGTTCAGCGTGACGGTTTCGCTGCGCGATTTGTTCGCCGCGCCGACGGTTCGCGAGCTGTCCAGACGGATCGACGGCGCCGACCGCATGCGGCATCAGGCTATTGAGCCTGCGGCAGGAAGCGGAGCTTATCCGGTCACTTCCGCTCAAAAACGATTGCTTGTGCTGGAGCAAATGGATGTGCCGAGCTTGGCCTACAACCAGCCAATCCTGTTCGTTGTTGAGGGTGATCTGGATGTAGGGAAGTTCCGTGCAGCATGCCAAGCGCTTGTACGCAGACATGCGATTCTATCTACCGCATATCGCTGGGTGGAGGAGGAAGGCTTTGTCGGCAGCATCGCTGATGGCTCGAAGGCAGAGCCAACTATTGACTATATCGAGCTGGGCGAAGGCGACCTAGAGGAAGCGATCGCATCCTTCATCCGTCCATTTGACCTGAAGCAATCGCCATTATTCCGTGCCGGGGCGATCCGAATGGAAGCGTCCAAGCACTTGCTCTTATTCGATATGCATCATATTGCAGCAGACGGCGTGTCGATCAGCCTGCTCATGAAGGAGTTCATGCAGCTGTATAGCGGCGAAGCGCTGCCGGAGCTGCGCGTGCAGTATCGCGATTTTGCCTTCTGGCAAAGCGAGCTGCTTCAGCAGCACAAGCTTGATCATTTAGCCGACTATTGGCTCAATGTATTCGCGGACGGCGTGCCCGTCTTGAATCTGCCGCTTGATGCGCCTCGCCCGTCTGTCCGCGGCTTCGCGGGACGGCGGTATGCATTTGAGCTGCCGACTGAGCTGCAAGCAGGCGTCAAGCGGCTGGCGTCCGAGGCTGGCGCTACACCGTTCATGATCTATTTGGCCGTGTTCCAAATGCTGCTTGCCAAATACGCCGGGCAAGAGGATGTCGTGGTCGGTACGCCGGTCGCTGGCAGGGAGCATTCGGATTTGCAAACGATGGTCGGCATGTTCGTCCAGACGCTGGCGCTGCGCAGCCAGCCGGAAGGCAAGAAGCCGTTCCGGCAGTTTCTGCGCGAAGTGAAGGACAATGCGATGAGCGCGATGGAGCATCAGGCGTATCCGTTCGAAATGCTGGTAGAGCGGCTGAACGTGCCGCGTGATTTGAGCCGCAATCCGCTGTTTGACACGATGTTCGTGTACCAGAACATGGATTGGGCGACCCAGCAGGTAGAGGGGCTGCAATTCCGGCCTTACAAGTACGATACGAAGCAAAGCCGATTCGATCTGACGTTGGAGCTGTCCGAGTCCGGCGAGGGCCTCCGCGCCCATATGGAATATGCGACCGAGCTGTTCGAGCCAGGCACGATCGCGCAGCTTTCCCGTCATTTCGTTCAATTGCTGAAAGCAGCAGTCCAAGCGCCGGATCGGGCGATCGGGCAGGTGGAAATGCTGGACGCGAAGGAACGGTCGCAAATCATGTTCGGCTTCAACGCGACCTACGCGGCATACGAAGCAGGCGATCAGACGATTCACGGCATGTTCGAGCAGCGCGCGAAGCAAACGCCGGAACAGGAAGCAGTCTTCTATGAAGGCCGCTGGATGACGTATCGCGAGCTGAATACAAGAGCGAACCAGTTGGCGCGTACGCTAAGAAACGAGGGCGTTGCACCGGATCAATTGATCGGCATCATGACGGAGCGCTCCTTCGAGATGGTCATCGGCATTCTTGCCATCATGAAGGCTGGCGGCGCGTACGTGCCGATTGACCCGGCGCATCCGGCGGATCGGATCGCTTCGATTTTGCAAGAATCTGGGGCCAAGCTGCTTCTGCTTCAAGGGCGGCTCCTCGAACGATTGCCGGGAGGCGGCTTCGCGGCGGGGAAAGCCATCGATCTGGATGATCCGCAAGCGTACGAAACGGACGGGCGCAACCTTGAGCCGATATCGTCGCCAGCCAATCTGGCTTATGTCATCTTTACCTCGGGATCGACGGGCAAGCCCAAAGGCGTTATGGTCGAGCAGCGTTCGATCGTGCATATGCTCAGCCAGTTAGAGCGGCTGTATCCGCTGCAGGCGGATGATCGTTATTTGCTCAAAACGACGTATGCGTTTGACGTATCGGTGGCCGAGCTGTTCGGCTGGTTTGTTGGCAATGGGCAGCTGATCATTTTGCCGCAGGGCGATGAGAAGGACCCGGATGCGCTCGTTCAAGCGATCAGCCGCCATGGCATCACGCACATCAACTTCGTTCCATCGATGCTGCAGGCGCTATTGAACAGCGTGACGGTCGACCAACTGGCGCATTTGCAGTCGCTGACTTATATATTCGCAGCCGGCGAAGCGTTGACTCGCAGGCTGGTGGAGCAATACGAGCGCACGGCGCTGCCTGCGCAGCTGGAAAACTTGTACGGCCCAACGGAAGCGACGATTTATGCGACCCGATATACGACGGGGGCGAATGAGCCGTCGCGGGCAAATGTACCGATCGGCAGGCCGCTTCCGAACGTCCAGGCATGGATCGTGAACGGCGAGCTGCAGCTGCAGCCAATTGGCGTGCCGGGCGAGCTATGCATTTCGGGCGAGGGGCTGGCGCGCGGGTATTGGGACCGCTTGGATTTGACGGCGGATAAATTCGTCGCCAACCCGCATGTGCCGGGCGGCCTTATGTACCGCACAGGCGACTGGGTTCGTTGGCAGCCGGACGGAAACATTGCCTACCTCGGACGGATCGATCATCAGGTCAAAATCCGCGGCTATCGCATCGAGATCGGCGAGGTCGAGGCGCATTTGCGCAAGGTGCCGCGCATTCAAGAGGCGGTCGTAACCGCCCGCGCCGACGAGGCAGGGCAGTTTTACCTTTGCGGTTACTTCGTGGCAGCAGGTCCGATAACCGTGACGGCGATCAGGGAAGCGCTGGCGCAAGAGCTGCCGGGCTATATGATCCCGGCGCGCTTCCAGCAGCTGGAGGCGCTGCCGCTGAATGCGAACGGCAAGATCGATCTCAAAGCGCTGCCTGCGCCTGAGCTGCAAGCGCAGGATATGGCAGGCGAACCGCCGGCCAACCCGCTGGAAGCGGAGCTCGCCGTTATTTGGTCCGAGCTGCTCGGGGCAAGCCCGATCGGCATGACCGAATCGTTCTTCGAAATCGGCGGCCATTCGCTGCATGCGATCGGTTTGCGCTCGCGCATCCTCCAAGCGTACGGCGTCAATATGCCGCTCGCGGACTTGTTCCGCCTGTCTACGATCAGGCAGCAAGCCGAGGCGATTGCGCAAGCTTCGCCGCAAGCGGAGCCGGAGCTGGCCATAACGCCAGCGGAAGCGCAGCTTTGTTATCCGTTGTCCTCCGGGCAATTGCGGCTGTACGTTATTCAGCAATTGGCGTTGGACAGCACCGCCTACAACCTGCCGGGGCTGTTCCGGCTGGAAGGCGCGCTGGACCGTGAACGGGCGGAGCAGGCGCTGCGCGCGCTGATTGCCCGCCACGAGTCGCTCCGCACTTCATTCGCGGTCGAGGACGGCCAATTCATGCAGTTCATCCAGCAGGAGGCGCCGTTCCAATTCGGTTACCGCGAGGCAGCGGAAGAGGGGCTGGAAGCATTGGCGGCTTCGCTGATTCAACCGTTTGATCTTGGACAGGCGCCGCTATTGCGGGCAACGCTTATCAAACTGACCGAAGCGGACGCTTATGCGCTGTTCTTCGATATGCATCATATCGTGTCGGACGGCGTGTCAATGGCTGTGCTCATTCGCGATTTTATCCAGCTATACAACGGTGAAGAGCTGCCAGAGCTGCGGATTCAATTCAAGGATTACGCGGTATGGCAGCAGCGGCAGGTAGAGAACGGAACGATGGGTCGCCACGCCGAATATTGGCAGCGCACGCTGAGCGGTCCGCTTCCAGTCTTGGCGCTGCCGACGGATTTCCCGCGTCCAAGCGTTCAAAGCTTCGAAGGCGGCCGCGTGAGCCTGCTGCTGGAGCCGGAGCTGCAAGATCAGCTGCAGGCAGTCGCAGCGAGCAATGGCGCGACGCTGTACATGGCGCTGCTTGCGGCATACGCGCTGCTGCTTCAACGATACAGCAATCAGGACGATCTTATTATCGGCACGCCGTCCGCAGGACGCGCCGACCCTGATTTGCAGCCGTTGATCGGCATGTTCGTTCAGATGCTCGTCATTCGCTGCCGCCCTGCAGGCGACCAGCCTTACGAGCAATTCCTTCAAGCGGTCAAGGCCGATACAATTGCGGCGTTCGAGCATCAAGACTACCCGCTGGAGGAACTGACCGCGCAGCTTAACCTTCCGCGTGACGTGAGCCGGAACCCGTTATTTGACGCCGCATTCGTCATGCACAATCAAGAGACAGCCGAGCTGCATGCCGAAGGGCTGCGAGCGGAGCTTCTATCGTTCCGTCCGAGGACGGCGAAGTTTGACCTCACGCTGGAGGCGTCAGCATCGGAGGACGGATTCATGCTAGCGCTGGATTATGCCTCCAAGCTATTCCGCCCCGAGACGATGGCTGTGCTGCTGGACGATTACGTCCGCATCCTGCGTGCAATTGCAGCTGATCCAACCGCCGAGGCGCGGCATGTGGAGCTGCAAGGCGCTCGCCCGAGGCCGAAACGGACCGTATTCGAGGACGTGGAATTCAACTTTTAGAATGGAGGAATTATGGTGACGGAACTTTACTCCTTTCCTTACGATATGGCACGTTCCGACCGCAGCGAGCGGACGATGGCGAATTGGAGCCGCGCGCTTCCCGGCGAATTGACTGCCCAGCTTCTCTCGACGAGCAAAGGCTCCGGCCATGGCCTGTTTCTCATCTTCGTATCCGGCGTTGCGTATTTATTGAGCCAATATACCCGCCAAGGCGAAGTCGTTATCGGAGCGCCGATGTTCCGCAGCGATGCATCCGATGTTTCCGATTCGTCCGAAGCGAACGGCTTATTGGGCATTGCGATTGAACAAAGCAGCAGTATGGCGTACAAGGACTGGCTTTCTGTAATCAAACGGGCGGTTATGGCCGCCCATGAGCAGGATGGCGTTCACGGGCAGGAGCGAAGCCGCTATGGCGTCGCTGTCCTGCTCGAAGGCTTACAGGATCAGGCGGGAGAAGAGGCGTGGGACGCTGACCTTCGCTTCTCCTTCGTCAAGGCGGAAGAGGCGCTGACGATAACGCTCCACTATGATGCGGGGCTGTACAATGCGTCGACGGTGGAGGCCATCGCAGGGCAGCTTATTCGGTTCTATACGGCTGTGATGTCTTCTCCTGGCATGGCATTAAGCGAAATCGACCTGCTGGATGCAGAAGAAAGAAGGCTGCTGTCGGTCGGCTTTAACGATACGGATGCCGCTTATCCGCGGGAGAAGTCGATTCACCAGCTGTTTGAGGAGCAGGCTGCAGCCGTGCCGGAGAGGGTAGCCCTCGTTTGCGAAGGCAGCCGCGTCACTTATGCGGAATTGAACAGCCGGGCGAATCAGCTTGCCCGCACGCTGCGCGAGCAAGGCGTGTGCGCCGACCAATTGGTCGGCCTAATCGCGGATCGCTCCATCCATACGGTGGTAGGCATGCTCGCCATCCTCAAGGCGGGCGGCGCTTACGTCCCGATCGATCCGACTTATCCGCAAGAGCGCATCGCCTACATGATGGACGATTCAGGCATCAAGCTGCTGCTGACGCAGCGCTCTGCGGCGGATCTGTCGGGGTTCGGCGGCTGCATCATCGCGATCGACGAGGAAGTCTCTTACGCAGCCGATGGCTCCAATCTGGCGAGCGTATCCGGACCGGATCACCTTGCTTATGTGATCTATACTTCAGGTTCGACGGGGCGGCCGAAGGGCGTCCTGATCGAGCATCGAAATGTCGTGCGGCTGCTATTCAACAGCCGTAACCTGTTCGACTTCGGACCGGACGATACGTGGACGCTGTTCCACTCGTTCTGCTTCGACTTCTCCGTATGGGAGATGTACGGCGCGCTGCTCTACGGCGGCAAGCTTGTCATCGTGCCTGCCTTGATGGCGAGAAGCCCGCAGCAGTTCCGCCAGCTGCTGCTGGAGGAGCAGGTGACCATTTTGAACCAGACGCCGACTTCGTTCTATCAGATCATCCAAGAGGATGAGGCTGCCGAGGGCCGGTTGAGCTTGCGGCAAGTTATTTTCGGCGGGGAAGCTTTGAGCCCCTACGCGCTTCGAAACTGGAGAGCCAAATATCCGAGCACGCAGCTCATCAACATGTACGGCATCACGGAGACAACCGTTCACGTTACGTACAAGGAAATTACGGAGGTCGAAATCGCGCAGGCGAAAAGCAACATCGGCACCGCGATTCCGACTTTGCGCGCGTATGTGCTGGACGAGCATGGCCGGCTTCAGCCGATCGGCGTGCCCGGCGAGCTGCATGTTTCCGGCGACGGGCTGGCGAGAGGCTACTTGAATCGTCCCGAGCTGACGGCGGAGAAGTTCATCGACCATCCGTTCGCGCCGGGCGAGCGGATGTACCGGTCCGGGGACTTGGCGAGATGGCTGCCTGACGGCAATCTGGAATATTTGGGGCGGATCGATCATCAGGTCAAAATCCGCGGCTACCGCATTGAGCTTGGCGAGATAGAGGCGCAGCTGCTGAAGGCGGGCGTGCGCGAATCGATCGTCCTCGCCCGGGAGGATGCAGACGGACAGAAGGAGCTGTGCGCTTATTTTGTAGCGGACCAGCCTTATACGACGAGCGAGCTGAGAGAGCTGCTGGCGCGCGAGCTGCCGAGCTACATGATTCCGGCTTACTTCGTTCAGCTTGACCGGATGCCGCTGACGTCCAATGGCAAAATCGACCGCCGTTCGCTGCCGGAGCCGCAGGTTGGCGTATCCGCTGGCACGGCTTACCGAGAGCCGCAGAGCGAAGTTGAGCAGCAGTTGGCTGCGATCTGGCAGGACGTATTGAAGCTGCCGCAGGTCGGACTGGACGATTCCTTCTTCGCCATTGGCGGCGATTCCATCAAGGTCATCCGGATTATTAGCAAAATCCAGTCCCAGCTTGGACTTGCGGTCGCTGTTGCGGACTTTTACCGCGATCCGACAATCGCTGGACTGGCAGCCATGCTGTCGGCACGGTCCTCCGCTGCAAGCAGCCATGCCAGCGGTGAGCAGCTGCTGGCCGGCTTCACGGCAGCGATTGCCGGCGAGACGGCAGAGCGTCCGCTCCCGGCGGACGCCGAGGACTATTATCCGCTGAGCAGCATTCAGCAGAGCATGGTGTTCTACTCGCAGATGATGCCGGAGGAGCCGATCTATCACGATCAGTTCTACTTCATGCTCGATATGCCGAATTTCGATTGGGCGGCGTTCCAGCAAGCGATTCATACGGTTGTGCTGCGGCATCCCATTTTGCGTACATCAATGGAGCTGGACCGCTATAGCGCTCCGATTCAAATCGTGCACGGCGGGCGGCTGCCCCAGTTGGAGCTGGCCGATCTGTCCGAGCTGGAGGAGGCGTCGCAGGAGCAGGCGATTCGGACCGTTATGGAGCAGGATCTGTCGGACCGGTTCCGCTTCGGCGGCGGCGAGCTGCTCTGGCGGCTGCGCCTGTTCCGGCTCGGCGCGCGCGACTTCTGCGTCGTACTCTCGTTCCATCATGCGGTTCTCGACGGCTGGAGCGTGGCTTCGTTCAACAAGGAGCTGACGGAAGCTTACAGCGCGCTGTTGAAAGGGCAAGCTGTCCAAAGCCCTGCTCTTAAGGCGAGCTACAAGGATTATGTCGCGATTCAAATGGCCCGCCAGTCGTCCGAGGAGACGAAGCGCTTCTGGAAGGATTATCTCGGCGGGTACACGCGCAATAAGCTGCCGTTCAATCTGGCGGGCAAGCGCGTTGCAGAAGCGTCGGGCATCGCGATCTACCGCAAGCAAGCAGACGCTGAAACGAGCGCGGCGCTGACAAAGCTGTCGCAGCAGCATGCGTATTCGACGCGTGACATCTGTTTTGCCGCTTATGTATTCGTCATGCACACGCTGACGACCGAGCAGGATCTGGTGACGGGAATCGTTACCCATGACCGACCTCCGATCGAAGACGGCGACGCGATGCTGGGCTGCTTCTTGAACACGCTCCCGTTCCGGTTGGAGATTGACCGCGCATGGACGGGGCTGGAGCTGCTGGAGCAGGTGAAGCGGTCGATGCATGCCGCATTCGCGCATGAGCTGTTCCTCGTCGATATCGCGCAAGAGATTGGCGACGGAAGAGGGGATCGGGAAAATCCGATCTTCGACGCGTTGTTCAACTTCACCGATTTCCACGTCATGGACGGGCTGGAGGACAATGCGTTCATTAGAGGATCAGGTCGCCAGCTTCAGCTCGAATCCAGCGAAATGACGAATACCCTGTTCGATTTGGAAGTATCGTGCGCGATGTCTCAAATGCACATTCAGATCAAATATGCCAAAGCGTTCTTCGACGAATCTGAGATTCAGACGGCGTTCGAGCTGTACGTGCGCGTGCTGCGCCAATTGGCCGCCGATCCGGCGATGAGCCTGCGGGACTTGCCGCTGCTGTCGGAGTCGGAGCAGAAGCGGATCGTTTATGATTTTAACGATACCGAAACGGACTACGCCCGGACAGCTACGCTGCATCAGCTGCTGGAAGAGCAGACGGCGAAGACGCCGCGTCATATCGCGCTGAAACAGGACGGCAGCACCCTCACGTATGCTGAGCTGAACCAGCGGGCGAATCAAATCGCGCGGCTGCTGGTCGATCGAGGCGTCCAATCCGGCGATCGCGTCGGGCTAATTGCGGAGCGGGGCTTTGACATGATAGCGGGCATGTACGCCATCCTCAAGGCTGGCGCGGCTTATGTGCCGATTGATCCGGCTTACCCGGATTCTCGCAAAGCGTACATCGCCAGCAATGCAGAAATCGCAGCGCTGCTTGCGGATCGCGATTATGGGCTTGGCTTGGACAACACGATCGTGCTGGCAGACGGCGCGCATGCCGCTTATGAGGACGCGAACCTAAGCTTGGACAAAGATGCGAACGACCTCGCTTATATTATCTACACCTCGGGATCGACGGGCGTGCCGAAGGGCGTTATGATCGAGCATCATGCTGCGGTCAATCTGGTCCAGTGGGTGAATGAACGGTTTGAAGTTGGGGAACGGGATACGCTGCTGTTCATTACCTCGATGTGCTTTGACCTGTCGGTCTACGACATATTCGGTACGCTTGCCTGCGGCGGCCAGATCGTCATCGCAAGGCAGGAGCAGGTGCAGAACCATGAGGAGCTGATGCGCCTCATGCGAGAAGAGCGCATAACGTTCTGGGATTCCGTGCCTTCGACGATGAACCATCTCGTCAATATGATCAGACAGGAAGAGCCGGACTTCCTTCAGCATGAGCTGCGGCTCGTGTTCATGAGCGGAGACTGGATTCCGGTTCCGCTCCCGGATGCCATTCGCGATTTCTTCCCGAATGCGGAAGTCATTGCGCTGGGCGGCGCGACGGAGGCGACGGTCTGGTCGAACTATTATCCGGTTCAACCGGGCTCGGTGTCCAAGACGCAGACGAGCATTCCTTATGGCCAGCCGATGAACAACAACTATTTTTATATTTTGAACGACGACAAGAGGCCGGTGCCTTTCGGCGTAGCGGGCGAGCTCTACATTGGCGGCGTCGGCGTGGCGCGCGGGTATATGAACGATGAAGCGAAGACGGCCACCGCCTTCGTGCCTAACCCGTTCCGCAATGGGGCGCAGGAGCGGATGTACCGGACCGGCGACTTAGGGCGCATGCTGCCAAGCGGCCAGATGGAGTTCCTCGGAAGGAAGGACCATCAGGTCAAAATCCGCGGCTTCCGCGTCGAGCTCGGCGAGATCGAGAGCCAGCTCGTGCAGCATCCGGATGTAAGGGAGGTCGTCGTGCTTGCGAAGCAGGACGATCAGGGCAACGCCTATCTTTGCGCTTATATCGCAGCAGGCGAGCCACTCACGGCGCAGCAGCTGCGCGAGCATTTGTCAGGCAGGCTGCCGGGCTATATGATTCCTTCGGCGTTCGTCCAGCTGGAGCGGCTGCCGCTTACGTCGAACGGCAAGATCGACCGCAAGGCGCTGCCGGAGCCGGAGCATGGCGCGGATATGGGAACCGCCTACACGGCGCCCCGAACGGCAACAGAGAGGCAGCTGGCCAAAATTTGGACGGATGTGCTCGGGGTAGACAAAGTCGGCGTTCACGACCATTTCTTTGAAATTGGCGGACATTCCTTGCGTGCAACGTCCTTGGCGACGAAAGTGCATAAGGCAATGGGCGTCAGCTTCCCGCTGCGGCATGTGTTCGAATATCCGACGCTTGAACAGATGGCGGAAGCGATCGACGGCATGCAGCAGCTTGAATATGTGTCGATTCCGATTGCGGCTGAGCAGGCGTACTATCCAACCTCCTTTGCCCAAAAACGGCTGTTCATCCTCAATCAAATGGTCGGCGACGACACCGGCTATAACGTTCCGGCAGCGATCATGGTCGAGGGAACGGTGGATCGCTTGCGACTAGAGGCAACGTTCCGCGAATTGGCGGCACGCCATGCCGCTTTGCGGACAAGTTTCGAGATGATCGACGGGGAGCCTGTTCAGCGCATTCATCCGAAAGCGTCGTTCAGCCTTGCTTACAGCAAGCTGAATGAGAACGATATCGAGCGCAAGGTTCGCGCATTCGTTCGCCCGTTTGATTTGAGCCAGGCGCCGCTTTACCGCATGGAGCTGTGCGAGCTGTCGCCAGATCGCCACCTGCTGCTGTTCGATATGCATCATATCGTGACGGACGGCACGTCGATGGGCATTCTGCTGCGGGAGTTTTCCCAGCTGTACGCGGGAGAGGCATTGCCTCCGCTGCGCGTTCAGTATAACGATTATGCGGTGTGGCAGCGCCAGCGAATGGCGGATGGCCGCTATCGCGAGCAAGAGCGCTATTGGATCGATACGTTCGCAGGCGAGCTGCCGGTGCTGGAGCTGCCAACGGATTACGTCAGGCCGGCCGTTCGGAGCTTCGAGGGATCGACTGTCACGTTTGCGGTGGAGCGGGAGCTGACGGAGCAAGTGCGTCAGGTAGCGGCGCAGACCGGCGGCACGTTGTTCATGCTGCTGCTGGCAGCTTATACGGCTATGCTGCACCATTACACGGGCCAAGAGGACATCGTCGTCGGCACGCCGATCGCAGGCAGGGTGGCAGCGGAGCTGGAGCCGATGTTCGGCATGTTCATCAACACGCTTGCGCTGCGCAATTACCCGTCGCAGGACAAGCCGTTTCTTGCGTACGCGGAAGAGGTCAAAGCGAATGCGCTGAAGGCGTTCGAGCATCAGGAGTACCCGTTCGAGGAGCTGGTGGCAAAGCTGCATGCGACGCGCGATTTCAGCCGCAATCCGCTGTTCGATACGATGCTGATTTTGCAAAATGCCGAAGCGGGCGCGCTTGCCATCGATTCGTTGATGTTCCAGCCTTACGAGCTTCAGCAAACCGTGGCCAAGTTCGATGTGACGCTTTCCGTCGTCGAGCAGGATCAAATGCTGCACGCTACGCTGGAGTACAGCACGTCCCTGTTCAAGGAAGAGACGGTGCGCCGCATGGCGGATCACTTCGTACAGCTGCTTCGCTCAATCGTGGAGCGGCCGGAAGCGCCGATTGGATCGCTTGCGATCATGACGCCGTCCGAAACGGAGCAGGTGCAGCATACGTTTAATCGCACGGAGCGGGGTTATTCCAGCAAGCATACGATTACGTCCCTATTCGAGGAGCAAGCTGCCCGTACGCCGGATGCCATTGCATTGGCCTATGCGGATACCCGACTGACCTATCGGGAGCTGAACGCGCGTGCGAATGAGGCTGCAGCCATCATGCGCGGCAAGGGTGTCGGCGCGGACAGCATCGTCGGCCTGCTCGTTGAGCGGTCGCCTGCGCTCGTTATCGGCATGCTGGCTATTCTGAAAGCTGGCGGCGCGTACTTGCCGATTGATCCGGAATACCCGCAGGATCGCATTCGATACATGCTGGAGGACAGCCGAGCGGGCCATCTGTACGCGGATGGGAACCGGGAGCTGCCGTTCTTCGACGGCGTACGAATCGATTCAGCCGTTCCTGCGAACGACGGACAGGCTGAGCTTGCCGGAGGGCTAGCGTACGCACATACGCCTAATGTGGAGCCTTGCCATACATCGGATTCGCTTGCGTACGTCATTTATACGTCGGGCTCGACCGGCCTGCCTAAAGGCGTCATGATCGAGCACCGCAACGTGGTCAACCTGATCATCGGCATGTCCGAGCGGATCGATCTGTCAGCCGGCCGCAAGCTGCTGTCGCTTACGACGGTGTCATTCGATATTTTCGTGCTGGAATCGCTTGTTCCGCTTACGCAAGGATGCACGGTTATTCTAGGAAGCGACGAGGATCAGCGCGATCCGGTTCGCATTAGCCGCCTTGTCAACGAGCATGGCGTGCACATCGTACAAATGACGCCTTCCCGCATGCGGTTGTGGATGAACGATCCCGACCATAAGCATGGATTGAAGCAGCTGACCGACGTACTGGTCGGCGGCGAGCCTCTTCCGCCGAAGCTGCGGGATGATTTGAGCAAGGCGACGCACGCGAAAATTTTCAACATGTATGGACCGACGGAGACGACGGTCTGGTCATCGATGGCGGAAGTTCCGGCCGAGGGTGCCATCACGATCGGATCGCCGATTGCGAACACCCAAATCTACATCGTGAACAGCGGCGGACGCATGCAGCCGATCGGCGCTGTCGGCGAGCTGTGCATTGCTGGCGATGGTTTGGCAAGAGGCTACCTCAATCGCGAGGCGCTTACGGCGGAGAAATTCGTAGACAATCCATTCGAGCCAGGGAAGCGAATGTACCGAACGGGCGACATGGCCCGTTGGCTGCCGGACGGCACGTTGGCATGTCTGGGCAGAGCCGACCATCAGGTTAAGATCCGCGGCTATCGGATCGAGCTTGGCGAAATCGAAAATCAAGTGCGCAAGCTCGCGCCGGTACAGGAAATTGCGGTCATCGCAAGGGACGACGAAGCGGGAGGCAAGCTGCTGTGCGCTTACTACACAGCAGAGGAGGAGCTGGGCGCGTCGCAGCTGCGGGCAGCGCTCAGCCAGCAACTGCCGAGCTATATGATTCCATCGCATTTCGTGCAGATGGACGCTTTGCCGCTTACGCCTAATGGCAAGCTGGATCGCCAATCGCTTCCTGTGCCTGCAGGCATCCCGTCGTCCTCAGCGGCTTATGAAGCGCCGAAGGACGAGCTTGAGTCGATGCTGGCGGCCATTTGGCAAGAGGTGTTAAGCGTTGCCCGCGTCGGCATGCATGACAATTTCTTTGAGCTCGGCGGCCACTCCTTGCATGCGATTCAAGTGATTGCGAGAACAAACGCGCTTCAGCTGGGGCTGTCCGTCAAGGACATTTGGGATTATCCTACTATTCGCCTATTAAGGGAGCGGCAAACGGCCGTTAATCCGGCTGCTGCGTCTTCAGCGGTCGTGACGACAGCAGCTCCGAAGCGGACGTATAATGCGCAGTTTGCGGTCAACTATCAATACCCGTACTACTATCCATGCTTTAATGCGGTCTTATACGAAAAAATCCATTATCAATACGGCTTCCCGCTCGCAAGATCTGTCCTCCCTGCAGTGGACGGGCTGGTCCTGCCAACGCTAGAGTTCGAGAGTGCCGGAACCGGCGCCGAAGCCGAGGTCGAGGCATCTCAATGCCGCAAGCTTCCATTCGTTCCGGCAATGGGGCTGGCGGAGCTGCTGGCGGAAGCGGGCATTACATTCGAGTTCACCTCCTATCCTTCTCTGGAGGAAGGGGTAGCGGCGATTGATCGCTGTCTGGCGAAAGGCGAAGTAGCGGCAATCGGAGGCATCTCGTATTATTTGAACTACACGTCCGACTACCGCCTTCCAGACGAGGAGTGCAGGTCGCGCATTGCGGCATCCAATACGTCCCGCATGGCGTTTGACCATTCCTTGCTCGTTATCGACCGGACGGAGCGGGGGTACATCGTCTATGATGCAAGCTTCGGCTTTATGGGGGAAATCCCGCGTCAGGACCTGTATGACTCGTTCACAGGCTACTGGAGCATGGCTTGCTTGGACGATCGGCCGGAGTGGGCGAACTATGCTTTCCGCGTATTCCACTCGGATCGGCCGCTTGAAGGCCGCACGGCTGACCCGGATTGGGCGCTTCGCATCTTCATCGAGCAGGTGAACGGTTACCTTGGGCTGGAAAGCCTGCCTTATGCATGGGAGGGAAGGGCTTATACACGCTTCACGGGCATCAGCGCCATCGGCGAGTGGGCTCGCGTGCTTCGCGTTGGGCCGTCTTCCATGCCGGATGAAGCCTTCTTATCGCTCATGCAAGCTGTGTCAATTGACTGGAAATACAATTTTGTGTTCTTGCGGGACTTGCTCGACGACCTTGGACAGCAATTCAGCGGGTTCCAAGGCGCTTCTCTGCCGGTTCAAGAAATTGTCGAGACGCTGTCGGATGCTTACGAAACCTGCCAACATCTGCTAAACTCCCAGTATGGCACGTTCTCGCTGGAGCTTGCGCAGAAGGTTGAGCTCATACGAATCCGGATGGCCGCGATGCTGCCGGAATGGCGTGAGCAAGCCTTTGCGCTGCTGTCGCTCAGCGGGAACGAGCATAATGCCGTGACAGGAGTTGACGTAAGATGACCGTTATCAAATTATTTTGTTTTTCGCATGCCGGAGGCTCCGTGACCGGGTTCAGCAGGTGGCGCAAGCTGCTTGCGCCCGGGATCGAGCTGTGCCCGCTGGAGCTCCGCGGGCGCGGGCTCAAAACAGGGCAGCCATTTTATGAGAGCGCCCAAGCCGCTGTGCAGGATTTGTATCCGGCGCTGGTCAAGGAAGCAGGCGACAGCCCTTATGCGCTGCTTGGCCACAGCATGGGGACGCTGCTCGTCTATGAGATGTGCAGGCATATTAAGAGCATGGGATTCCGCGAACCGGTCGCGAGCTTCTTCTCCGGCCGGACGCCTCCCCATGTGACAACGAAACGCAAGCAGTTGCATCTGCTGCCTGATCAGGAGTTCGCAGACGCAATCCGGGCACTCGATTTAACGCCTGCCGAGGTATTCGAGCATGCTGAGCTATTGGCCATGTTTTTGCCGATTATTCGGGCGGATTACCGGTTGATCGAAACGTATGCGTACAGCGAGATTGTTCCGCCGCTGACCTCCGATATTTTCGTCTGGACGGGCGAGAAGGACGAGCTGACGCGCGAACGCATGGAGGAATGGGCGCAGGTGACGACCGGCCGCTGCCAGTTTCGCGAGTTTGCAGGCGGGCACTTTTTCCTCTACGAGCAGACGGCAGCCGTTCTCGCTGCGCTGCAGAACGATATAAGAACGGCGAGCGGCTTCAGGGCAGAGCTTGTCCAGAGCCGCCCGCCGATGTGAGGAGGGATTGCGTGAGCAGCGTTTACGAAATTCGAAACGTTCGGAAGGTGTACAAGAAGGGGAAGCGGCTGGCGAATGACGATATTTCCTTCGAGGTGGAGGAAGGTGAAATCTTGTCGGTGCTCGGCCCCAACGGAGCGGGCAAGTCGACCCTTGTCAAGCAAATGATGGCGCATGCGAAGCCGACGTCAGGCTCGATTACGTTGTTTCAGCGTGACGTTATCCGCCATTCGCGTGAGGTGGCCCGCCATGTGGGCTACTATGCGCAGGAGGCTTGGGCGCTCGCGAATTTGACGGTGCGCGAAGCTGTCCTTTACACGGCGCGACTGCGCGGGATTTCGAGGCAGGAGGCCGAGCGCCTTACTGGAATATGGCTGGAGCGGCTGGAGCTGGGCAGCCTGTCTGATCGCATGATTAAGCGGATTTCCGGCGGTCAGCGGCGGCTCGCGGGCCTTGCGGCGGTCATGGTTGGCGATCCGCCTGTCCTTATTCTCGATGAGCCGACGAATGAGCTTGATCCGATAAAACGCAGGCTGGTGTGGGATATTGTGCATGAGAAGAACCGGGAGAACGGGACAACCGTTCTTCTGGTGACCCACAATGTGCTTGAAGCGGAGCAGGTCGTTGATCGCGTGGCAATTATTAACCAAGGGAAGCTGCAGGTCATTGACTCTGTCGCTAATTTGAAAAACCGCGTAGATCCGCGGCTGAAGGTGGAGCTAACGTTGGAAACAGGTGCACGTGCAGGAGCTGAGGCTATTCTTCAGCAATGGGGCGACGTTCAAGCCATCGGCGACAATCGGCTCCAGATGCTGGCCAGCCGCACGGAGGTGGGCCATATCGTAACGCAGATTACGGAGCATCTCGACGAGCTTGCATGCACGGCTTATACGATCGTTCCGCCTAGTCTGGAGGACGTTTATTTGAAGCTGGGAGGACATGTTGCCGATGAATCCAACTGAAGCGCCGGATAGCCGTGCAGCGATGAGCGCGCCATCTGCATGGACGACCGCGAAGCCATCTTCGATTGCGGGGCGGCTTGGGGCATTTTGGACCGAATTGACTTATTTGCTGCGCATTCAATATGCCGAAGTGAGAGAAACATGGATGTGGGTCATCGTACTGGCATCGGTATTTCCGTTCACGACGCTGCTGTTCATGAAGTTTTTCCTGGAATCGCCCAGCGAGGATGCCGTGATGCGGATCGTGAGCGGCAATATTATATTCCCGATTATCATAATGGGCATTAACGGCCTAGGCAACCATATCGCTTGGAGCAGGCAGCAGGGACATTTTACGTACTACGCTTCTTTGCCGATTTCCAAAATTAATTTTTTGTTCGCTTTCATGCTGCGCGGCTTTTTGATGACCATCCCTTCGGTGATCATTATGACAATCGTTGGGCAGCTTGTGTTTGACGTGCATATTCACCTATCGTTCGGACTAATTCCGATGGTGCTGCTATCGGTTGCGGGTTCGGCTGGCTTCGGCACGCTGATCGGCTTTTTATCGCCAAATCAGGATTTAGCGAACATGCTGACGAATCTGCTGATGGTGTTCCTTAATTTCTTGACGCCCGTGATGATCGACATCAACCAACTGCCGGCGCCGCTGCAGATCATATCCTATCTGTTCCCGACCACCTACGCGGCTGACGGGCTTAGGCTGCTCTTTCAGGGGAGCTGGACGATGGGCGTTACGGTGGATGCGCTCGTATTGCTTGGATTTATTTCCGCATCACTATGGCTTGTGTCGCATAAAATGGACTGGAGATTAGAGAAATAAAAGCAGGGACAGAGCAGAGAAACTTCTGGGCTGTCCTTTTTGTGCAAACGTTTGAACAAATGAAATGACCGAAAAACCGATGTGGTCAGTGGATAAACCAATAATTTCTAGCGGTTTCTCATGCAAAACCTATGAAAAACTGTGCAAGTTTTCACAAGTTTTGTGCAATCCTACATTCCATACTGCCATATTGATAAAAATGACATTTTTTCAATGTTGCATGAAATAGTGAGGTATTTCGAGGAATTCTGCGAAAATGGGAGTAATAATGTTAATTGTTCAGAAAATTGGACTGTGCAAACGTATTTACAACGCCTAGAAAAAGTGTATAGTAAAGAAGCGGTCATTAAGCGCTTCCAAACGTGAAAAGAGCGGTTGAACTTGCATTCACACGAAAAGTCCAACCTGTTGTACAAACGTTTGCGTAGCACATTACTTGGTTTAACAGAGAGGGGACTTTCAAGTGAAAAAGAAGCTTTTGATGACGTTGGTTGCGATGGCAATGCTCACAGTACCATTGGCGGCATGTGGTTCCGAGGATAAACCAAAAGAGCCAGAAAAAACGACTACTGAGCAGACGGAAACTACGAAGACTACTGAGGGTACAACAGAAGAGCAGCCAGCAGCGGACGTAACGCCTGAAGCAGGAGCGAAGCTGGTTGTATGGGCTGCGCAAGAGCAGAAGGATTACATCGAAGCGATGGGCAAAGACTTCGAAGCGAAATATGGCATTAAAGTCGAGTACCAAAAAGTCAGCTCCGCTGACGCGCTGAACAAAATTCAAAAAGACGGCCCTGCAGGCGTAGGCGCAGACGTATTCATGCTCGCGCATGACCAAGTTAACCGCGCAGCGCAAGCTGGCGTTGTTTTCCCGAATGACTTCTACGCTGAAGATACGAAAGCAAACTTCGTTGATACGGCTGTAAACGCAGTAACAGGCACGGATGGCGTTCTCTACGGCTATCCGCGCAACATTGAAACTTACCTTCTCTTCTACAACAAAAACTTGGTGAAGCCAGAAGATCTCGCGACTTGGGATTCGATCAAGGCATTCTCCAAAGCATATAACAATCCTGCTGAGAAAAAATTCGGCATCATGTGGAAGCTTGACGATTCGTACTTCAACTACGCGTTCATCGGCGGCAGCGGCGGTTATGTATTCGGTAAAAACAATACAGACCCTGCAGATATCGGCCTGAACAACGAAGGCGCAGTCGAAGGCATGAAATTCATGCAAAGCATGAAAGAAGTTATGCCGTTCAAAGTTGCTGACGCAACAAGCGACGTAAAAACGGACCTGTTCCAAAAAGGCAAACTGGCAATCGACCTCGACGGCATCTGGCAGCTCGGATCGTTCACGAAAGAGAAGCTTGGCTTTGACGTAGGCGCGGTTCCACTGCCTCCAATGCCTAACGGCAAATCGCCTAAGCCATTCGCTGGCGTACAGTCGTACTTCGTAAGTGCATTCTCGCAATATCCGAACGCTGCTCGTTTGTTCGCTCACTATGTATCGAGCCAAGAAGCAGCAGTTAAAATGTACCAAATGACGGGTGTTGTATCCGCTCGTAAAGGCCTGGATGCAGACCCAGCGTTCCAAAACGACTTGGTTAAAGCGTTCATGGAGCAATTCAAAAACGTTGAGCCAATGCCTTCGATCGCAGAAACAGGTTCGTTCTGGACAGCTATGGGCCCTGTATACCCTGCAATCTGGGATAATAACAAAGACGTAAAAGCAACGCTCGACAAAGCAGTAACTGACATGAAGACGCTCATTTCCCAAGCCAAATAAGAGGCGGCAACGCCCTGATAATGTTTAATAGACAATCACCCGTAATCGAGGTTACGGGTGATTCTCTAATGAGAGGAGAGTCTGAATTTGCGTCAGCATCGGATGACGGCAGCAGTGCTTTCTGCTGTATTTATGGGCCTTGGCCAACTTTATAACCGCCAATTCGCGAAGGGCATCTCTTTCATCGTGCTTTACGCTGCGGCAATTTATTATGCAATTAACAACCTTGGCCATGCGCTATGGGGCATTGTAACGCTCGGCGAAACGAAGCAACACTGGGAAAAAGTTGGAAAGCTTACGCAAAGGGTACCGGGTGACCATTCCATCTTTTTAATGATCGAAGGGTTGATTACGATTTTCGTCGTGTTGCTGATCATTTATCTCTTCGTGATGAACGTGCGCGATGCGTACTTCGGAGGGAAGCTGCGCGAAGAAGGAAAGAAGCTCAACAATTTCCGTGAAACCTTATTGTTCATTGTAGACAAAAAGTTTCCACAGTTGGTCATTACGATTCCACTCGTATTTGTATTCTTCTTCACCGTACTCCCGATTATTTTCTCGGTCTTGATCGCTTTTACGAACTATAACAATACGCATGAACCACCAGGCAATCTCGTGGACTGGCAAGGGTTCCGCGCATTCAAGGATTTGCTCGGCTTAAGCCAATGGGCGCATACGTTCTTAGGCGTATTCACTTGGACGATGGTATGGGCGGTTCTTTCGACCTTTACGACTTTCTTTGGCGGATTTGCTGTAGCGCTGCTTGTTCAGCAAAAGGGCATTCGTTTTAAATCGGTTTTCCGTGCTATTTATATGATTCCATTCGCGATTCCTGCATTCTTGTCGCTCTTGATCATGAGAAACCTGTTCAACGCTCAGTTTGGACCAATCAATGCTATGCTTTTGAAGCTTGGTATCGTAGGCCCGGAATGGTTAACAGATCCGACTTGGGCTAAAGCAACGATCGTAATGGTTAACATCTGGTTGGGCTATCCGCTCTCCATGCTGCTTATCATTGGCATTCTGACGACAATTCCGCGCGATCTGTATGAGGCAGCGGAGGTTGACGGAGCTTCGGCATCCTACAAGTTTAGAAAAATCACGTTCCCAAGCGTTATGTTCTCGCTTGCGCCGATCTTTATCGGTCAATTCACAGGCAATATCAATAACTTCAACGTTATTTTCCTGTTGACCAGCGGTGGACCGGCTAATAGCGAATACCAATTCGCGGGACATACCGATATTTTGATTACTTGGCTGTACAGCCTTTCCATAACAAACGGCAGATACAACTTCGCAGCAGTCGTCAGTATCTTCCTGTTCATTATTATCGCGGTCTTCGCGAATCTTAGCTTCCGGCGTACTCGTTCGTTCAGAGAGGAGGATATGCTGCGATGAATGCATACCGTCTTCGTCAAAAATTGTGGTTGGCGATCAGCTATATCCTGCTGATTCTGATCGCTATCGTTACGATTTACCCTGCTTTGTGGATCGTGTTCTCCTCGTTCCGGGAGGGAAGCTCGCTATTCAGCGAGACGCTGCTTCCGCAGAAGTGGACATTGGAGCATTACCGAGAGCTATTCACGACATTGTCGTTCGGCACTTGGTATATCAACTCGCTTAAAATTTCCATCATTACGATGGTGCTTAGCGTTATCTTCCAGCTGTTAACCGGCTATGCGTTCTCACGGTTCCGGTTCAAATCGCGGAAGAGCGTAATGAGCGGTCTGTTCGTTATCGGACTTTTCCCTTCATTCCTTAGTTTGATGGCTGTATTCGTTATCCTGAACAACATGAAGCTGTTGAATACGCATACGGCGCTTATCATGGTGTCTTCGGCTGGTGCAGCGGTTGGTTACCTGTTGGTTAAAGGATACTTTGACACGATTCCAAAAAGCTTGGAAGAAGCAGCGATTATCGATGGAGCGAGCAACTGGGGCGTTTTCTTCCGCATCCTGCTGCCGCTGTCCCGTCCGCTGATCGTGTACATGGCCGTTACGTCATTCGCGGGAACGTTCAGCGAGTTTATTTTCGCCCAAACGATTCTGCGTACCGAAGACAAGCAGACGCTTGCAGTCGGCTTGTATAACTTGGTTAACACGCAAACCTCGACGCAATTTACGGTGTTCGCGGCAGGCTCGGTATTGGTTTCCATTCCAGTCGTTCTCTTGTTCATCTTCTTCCAACGGATGTTAGTAGAAGGACTTACGGCAGGGGCGGAAAAAGGATGAGGAGCCGCTCCTCGAAGCGGGCGGGACGTCTTGCTGGACTCTCGCTCGCGCTGCTATTGGCATCTGCGCTCCTATTGTCGGCTTGTTCGGACAGTGGGGCGCAGGACAAGCAGGACCAAGCGGTTGCTCCCAAGACGGAAGCTGGCAACGCGGCTGCGGTTAAGGAACCCGAAGGCTTTGCATTCACCGATACGATGGCTCCGATGGGCCACAGCAGCGGTGTCTGGTATGAGCTCTTCGTTCGCTCGTTCAACGATTCGAACGGCGACGGGGTCGGCGACCTGAATGGCGTTACGAATAAGCTCGACTATTTGCAAGAGCTGGGGATCAAAGGGATTTGGCTCATGCCAATCAACCCTTCCCCGTCTTACCATGGCTATGATGTTACGGATCAATACGCGGTGAACCCCGATTACGGCACGCTGGATGATCTGAAGCGGCTGCTCGACGAGGCGCACAAGCGGGGCATTAAAGTCATAATGGATTTAGTTGTGAATCATACGAGCAGCAAGCATCCATGGTTCCTCGACTCAGCGAAGGGCAAGGATAGCAAGCATCGTGATTGGTACACATGGGCCGAGGACAAAGAAATTAGCTTAAGCAGCTTAGGACCTTCCGGACAGCCGGTATTGCATGCTTCCGGCAAGTCCCACTACTTGGGAATGTTCTCACAGGACATGCCTGATCTGAATTTCGATAACCCTGAGGTTCGGCAAGAAATGGTGAAGGTCGGACAGTTCTGGTTGAAATTCGGCATGGACGGCTTGCGCCTGGATGCTGCCAAGCATATCTATGAGGATTTCCAATCATCGGTCGATGATCCGCAGACGTCGGTTAAGAACAAAGCTTGGTGGCAAGAGTTCCGCCAAGGGATGGACGCCGTGAATAAGGATGCGTATCTCATCGGTGAAATTTGGGACTCTATGTCCGTTGTAGGACCGTTCCTCGATCATGCGCTGAACTCCGGCTTTAATTTTGATCTGAGCAAAATTTTGCTTGATTCCGCCAAGAATGAACGAGCAAATGAAGTTGGATCAACGCTCAATCGGATGTTTACATACTTCAGCAAGCAATCGGCGGGGGCATTCGTGGATGCTCCATTCCTGTCGAATCACGATGGGAATCGGGTGATGAGCGAGGTAGGCAGCGATCCGAATCATGCTCGCATGGCAGCTGCAATGCTGCTGACGATGCCGGGCAACCCATTCCTTTATTATGGTGAGGAAGTCGGCATGGAAGGCATGAAGCCGGATGAACGGCTTCGTGAGCCGATGATTTGGGCCGCTGATCGGAAGTCTGATGGGCAAACCACATGGGAAGCGGCATCAAGCAATGGGAATACAGTGTCCGTCGCGGAGCAGCTAAAGGATCCGAATTCGATGTTTAACTTCTATAAGAAGCTAATCTCGTGGCGTTATGAGGAACCTGCGCTAGGCGACGGCGGCATCGCGCCATTCGAAATTGCCAATGAGGGCGTGCTGGCGTATGGGCGAGTTAGCGGCGATACGACTTTGCTGGTCGTTCATAATCTGACAGCAACCAAGCAAGCGGTGGATTTGAATGCGAACGGGGAAGTACCGTTCACGAAGGTGCGTTTCCAAAGCGTGGATGAAGGCATTGCCTTACAAGGCGGGCAGCTGGAGCTGCCGCCGTACAGCACTGTTATTTTGCAATAAAGGAGAAGGTCGGATCCCTAGCTTTGGATTCCGGCCTTTTTCTTCACATCCTACGACTGACTTACGAAGGGGGATATCTATATGATCGGACGGTTAAGCCAATCGATAGTCCGCTCGCGCAAATCGTTAGGCCTGCAGTTATTCGGCATTACATTCGCAGGAATTGTTGCTCTTGTCTCTGTTCTTGGTTACGCCTCGTATGCGATGTCCAAGTCGATCTTGAAGGATAAGGTTTCGCAGGCATCTCAGGAGACGCTGGTGCAGGCGACGGACAAGCTGGACTTCCTAATGTCAACTTATACAGGGCTGTCTCGGCAGTTTCTCGTCGATACGCAGCTGCGCGAACAGCTAGTCACTCATATGAAAGGCGAGGTTTCCGTTGGCGAGCAGCAGTCGGTACAGGATGCGATTCGCCAACGGATGGACAGCGTTCTTTCATCGGAGCCGAATCTGGTAGCGCTTCGGCTTGTGCCGCGCAATCTGGATAATTCCAAAGCATTGGCAACGAGCGGCGCTAATTCGCTCGAGATAACCGACGCCAATAAACCGTGGCTTCAACAAATGATTGATGCCAAGGGAGAACCTATTTTCGTACCAACGTTAGCAAAAGGGTTGTTCGGCTATTCGTCAGAGCCAACGATTACGATCGGCCGTTTGCTTAAAAACTTGAAAAATCCGAACGCGGAGTTTCTGTTGATCATCGAGCTGAAGGCGCAGCTGTTGACTGATGTATTTGCAAGCTCCAAGATCGGCGATAACGGTCAGCTTATGGTTATAGACAACAGTAACAAGGTTGTTTATGCAGCTGCGCCAGAACTGATCGGGCAAGCGGCGCCGACAATAGACGAAGCAAACACGCTTACACTGGAGCAGCCGTCGAAAGCTACGCCATGGCATATGGTGGGCACGATGCCTCTTGATGATCTCGTTCGTGATTCCGGACGCATTCTTCAGCTGACGATGTGGATGGTTGCGGCGGCGGCGGTCTCGGCGCTTATTATGGGTTATTTGATCGCCCGTAAAGTCGGGCGTCCGCTCGCGAAGCTATGCGGGCTTATGGAGAAAGGCGAGAATGGCGATCTATCCGTACGGATGGATTTGAGAGGGCCGAGCGAAATTGCGAGGCTCGCGCGGCATTTTAACCGAATGATGGAGCAAATCGGCCTGCTGGTAGCTCGGTCGAACGAGTCGGCGCAGCAGTTGGTCCAATCCGCGAAAGAACTGAAGCGGGTATCCACGGAAACCGCGGCGTCGGCTGGTGAAATCGCGCAGGTGACGGGGATGATCGCCGAAGGTGCGATGAATCTCGCGGAGGAAGCGGAGCGAGGCATTCTGCTGACCCAAACGATTGGCGATAAAATGAACGTTGTGACTGCAACGAATACTCGTTTGGGCACAACGGCTGAGCGCGTCCGTACGTTTAGCGAGCAAGGCTCGACCTACATGGTTGATCTTATTGACATGACGGATGAGACGGAGCGGCTGTCGCGGTCGTTGGTTGACCGAATCGGCAACCTCAAAGAGAGCGCGGGTTCAATTCGGACTATTATGACCTTGATGAACGACATCTCGAAGCGAACGAATATCCTGTCCTTGAATGCGTCGATTGAAGCGGCGCGCGCCGGCGCGTTCGGCAAGAGCTTCGCGGTCGTAGCGGAGGAAATTCGCAAGCTTGCTGAGCAGTCCAAAGATTCGATCGGCGTTGTTCAGCAGATGACAGAAGAAATTCAGCATGGAATCGACGCGACAGTAGTCGAACTCGGAGCGATTTCTCCGCTGCTGGAAGAGCAGAATTCAGCGGTGAAGGAAGCGGCAGACCTGTTTGGCGAAGTGAAGGAGCAGATGGGGCTGTTCGCGCAAGAGCTTACGCAATCGACTGCTTCGGTTATGACGTTGGGTGAATCGCAAAATACGCTTATTGCATCGATCGAGAACGTAAGCGCAGTTTCGCAGCAATCAGCGGCATCCTCGGAGGAGGTTGCTACGCTGACGACCGGCCAGATGGACGTTAGCGTGAAGCTCGTTACGTTGTCGGACGAGTTGGACTCCTTATCTGGGCAATTGCTTGAGGTGCTGGCGCAATTCGGATCCAAGCAAGAGGAGAGCGTTCCAGAGGACAAGGAAGAGTCGGAACTGCCGAATTAATCCGATTTCGGTAGTCCGCTCCTCCTGTAATCGAGCAAGCAAGGCGAAAAGAGGGCGGCCGCTGTGTCATCGTTGATGACATGGCGGCCGCCCTCTTGGTCGTTTATGAGGTAATGCCAGTGTAGAACATCAAATAGTTTTCCGAGTTCGGGTCCCAATAGGCCTCGTCATGTGCGCCTGGCCCGTGGTGATACTCGGATTTGACTTGTTTCTTTTGCAGTAGCTCATAAAGCTTCTCCGCCCCCTCATAGAATCGGTACGGGTCTTGATCACCGCAGTCCAAGTATACGGAGAGCTCGGTCAGGCTTGCATTTGCCGCCAAAGCCAACGGATCTCTCTGGCTCCGCAGCTCTGGCGTGGAATAGAGGTCCGGCCAAGCGTCAAGATACAGCGAAGCGCTGTGCCCGCCTGCTTTGCTGAACAGATCCGTATGCGTGAAGGCAGCGTGCAGTGCCGCAATGCCGCCGCCGGAGAAGCCGCCGATGTACCGACCGCTCTTATTTGCAATGGTGCCAAAATGGCTGTCGACATAAGGAATCAGATCCTTGATCAAATAATCCTCATAGTTGCCGATCGTGCAGGAGGAGCAGGTTTTCGCATCTTCCTCTGTCAAATTAAGCCCGTAGCTGCTTTCCAACAAAGGGGCAATGATAAGCAAGGGCTGGATTTTGCCTTCGCCAATGAGCTTATCAGCCGCAGCCGACAGCCCAGTCGAGGACAGGACAGAATTCTCGGAGCCATTGAGCGGATGAAGCATGTACAGCGTCGGATAATGTTTGGTTGCATCATAGCCCGGAGGCAAATAGAGATTGAATCGAACCTCTTTGCCGAGCGCGGGACTGTCGAACTGGATGCGATAGACGCTTGTCGTTTTGGCGATTAGCTTGGCGTTCTCCGGCAGTCCGGCGATCTGAGCCCCAGCGGACGCGGACTCGGCGGTTGCGGGAGCAGCAGGCTTCGCTGCGGTTTGCTGCGGAGCGTCCGGCGTTTTATTGCTAATCGTCGAAGGGCCGCACCCCTGCAGGAGGAGGGCGGAAGCGAGCAAAGCCGCTGAGACGGCGGCTAGCTGTTTGCGTTTCATATGGCGACCTCATTTCTATTCGTGAGTGATGGTATGGCTACCAATCATCATAGAAAAGAAACGAGGCGGCGAATATTGCAAATGGAAAAGGAAACGATGCAAATCGACAGGGTTGTCCGAGTCGCTAGCTTTGGAGCATCCAGCAAAACCGGTTACGGTATTCAGTAGGCGTATAACCGGCGAATTTGCGAAAATGGCGCAGAAAATGAGCGGCATCGCGGATGCCGATCCGGAGCATGATCTCATCCTTGGGCAGCAGCGTATTGCGCAGCATAGCGCCTGCAGTCTGCATACGCACTTGATTTAGGTATGCCATGACGGTTGTGCCCGTATAACGCTTGAATTGCTGGTTCAGCGTCGTTTTGTTCGTATGAAAAATACGGGCCAGCTGGTCGATTCGAATTTTCTCGGCATAACGAGTATGCAAATAGCGGATGACGGCATCGATCCGCTCCTTGACCTCCGTAGAGCCCTCAAGCTGGATTTCTGCGGCACGCAGTTGCTCAGGAAAGCTATCTGCTTGCCGATATTTGCGGCTGGTCAAATAAAGCAGCTCCAGCAAGTAAGTACGGCTTCGGCAAGGCCAGTGGTAATCAGGCTGTGAGGCGAGCTGTTCGCCGATTGCCTCCATGATCGAAAGGGCATAGCGGGCGGTTGCGGAATCAGTTGGTATGCAGCCTGAATATGCGTCGCTCCGCTCGATGAAGGGCTCTAGGCACCATTGATCCTGCTGGTCGGATAACGACCATTCGGGAGGCGAAAGCAGCGCTTCCGACGGAGGGTATTCGCCGCCCAATTCGAATTTTGCGTTAATGAGGCCGGGATGGAAAAAGAGAGAGCAGACAGTTAAGTGCCCCCCGGAAATGCATTTCAGCTCATCTAGCTCGTTCAGGCAATAAAACGCTGGAGCAATGAGCGGATAGACATGGGCGCCGCAGGAAATGAGACCGGTCCCATCAAGCACGAGCACAAGCTTGTAACGGGAGTGATGAGCTTCATCCCAGTCGAGGACATCAGCGCTGTTGTACACGAGCGCGTGGCGATAATTAGGGTGATGGTTGACGCCGACGGTATCAATCTTCATTCATGGCTCTCTCCTTTAGATCTGATGATCATGTGAACATAAAAAAGGCACATCCTCTGACGGCTTGGCGTCGAGGATGTACCTTGTGGGTAGCATGGCCTTCAAATTGACGATTCATAATGAAAAGGGAGAAGTACGCTCTGCTCTGTTGCGAACGGATCATTTAGTATGGCTTTCATCATCTCATAAGCCTGCTCCGCTTTGTTCTGCTGAAGTCGAATGGACCGGGCGCCCCGAGGAACGTATTCCGGACAATCCGAGGTGCATACGACGATCATATCGGCGGGGTTCACAAACGACGCCAGCTGCAAGGCCAGAAATTCGTTTAATACGAGCAGCGGCTGGCCATGATGGCTGGAAGCGAAGCTGCGCAGCGACTGAACATCCGAAGCGGCGGGCCAGATGCGATCGGCAGGCAGTCGGCTTTCTTGCTGCAGCCAATTGTTAAGCGCTTGGTTATGGTAGCACTCGTGCACGATCGAATAGGGTTGTCCATCGCAAATGTCGTTTACAATGTCGAACAGCTGCTTGTAATCGTGTACGACGTGACGGAATAAAGGGTCATCGATCAAGCCGTCCACCAGCACGATGGGGGTGCCGAAGGTGAACTTGCTCGCTATTTCGTGGAAGGAGTTCGCGCTGGCGTCGATGACGAATACCCCGTCCAGCTTTCGTTCGAGCACGAGATCAAAGTTCGGCTGCGCAGGATCGATCCGGGCGACCAAGAGCCGGTACTGGCGCTCCAGGCTGAGCCGTTCCAACTGATCGATAAATTTAGCATAGCTGATGTGCTTCGTAATAAGATCAGAGTCTTTGCCGATAAGCAAAATGCCGAGCAAATTCGTTTTCCCGACGGAGAGCGCGCGAGCGGTCAGATTCTGAATGTAGCTCAGTTTCTCCACCGCATCGTAGACGCGTTTTCTGGTTTCCTCGGGAATGGTCTGATTGGTGACCTTGTTGAGCACATAGCTTGCGGTAGCAACGGAGACGCCAGCTTCCTTGGCGACATCTCGAAGCGTCGGTTTTTTAGACATGAACGGCGTCCTCCAATTCCGTGACATAAGTATTCTCATCATATAAGGGGGACGAGATGGTGTCAATTTTGGGCGCGGGGATAGTTGACAACAGAAAATCAATCACCTATACTGAACGTAACTTAACCGGTTAAGTTACCGGTTAATCTAATTATGCAGATGAGGTGAGAGGCATGGAAACGATGCAGGCGCTCGAGAGACGAGATGCGGTCCTGGCAGGAGGCGATCGGCCGCTTTGGCGCAATCGGCCATTCGTTTCGATTTTGACAGGAAATTTGGTCGCCGTATTCGGGGACTGCTTTAGCGGTATTGCATTAAGCCTTTGGGTGCTGCAAACGACCGGAAGCGCGAAGCGGATGGCGTTTATTCTAGTTTCCTACACGCTGATTAGCGTTTTGTTCGGCTCTATTGCCGGAACAGTTGCAGACAGGATGAGCCGCCGCAAGCTTATGCTGCTGTCGGATCTGTCTCGCGGGGTTGTGGCCTGCGTATTGGCACTGTTCATGTATGCGTTCCATTTGCCGTTCGCGGCGATACTGGCGTTAATATGCATTTCGGCATTCGCTGGCCTGTTCCAAGGACCGTCGTTCCATGCCTCCATTACGAAGCTTGCGGGTAAGGGGAGGATCGAGCAAGCGACCAGTGCCGTATACTTGACCGACAATATTGCCCGCATTTCGGGACTTGCGTTAGCTGGCGTAGCGGTCGCGACCTTCGGCGGCGTGTGGGCGATGGTGTTTAATGCGGCTACGTTTTTCTTCTCCGCATTGTGCGTGATTTTGGCGGGGCCGTTCCAATCGACGCCGGATGAACCGGCTACCTCGGCAGGACCTTTCCAATCCGCCGAAGAAGCGCCTGGCAGCGCAAAGGAGAAGAAATCGTTATGGACGGAGCTTAAGCTTGGGCTAGCTTATATCCGCAAGGATCCGCTTACGCGTTCCATTGTCATTTTGAATCCGCTTATTATTCTGTTGTTCATGTCCTCGCTTATGCTTATCCAGGTCGTTGCAATCAAGGAGTGGAAGGCTGGCCCGATCGCGTTCGGGCTGATCGAGATGTGCGTGCCGCTAGGTTATCTAATCGGCGCGGGAATCATTATGGCGCTTGGCTCCAAGCTTGGCCGCAAGGGCTGGTGGGTGTTTACCGGCGTAGTTACGCTAGGGCCCGTATACGTTATTATCGCAATGTTGTCTAATGCTGTGTCGGCGCTACCGCTCATTTTGCTAGGGGGCATGCTCTTCGCATTCTGTTCGATGATGATGCAGATCATTCTGCGCTCAGAGGTGCCTAACGATATGCAAGGCAGAGTTTATGGCACGCTCGGTTCGATTACGGGCGTCGCGCCGTCGATTGGCCTTCTCCTATCCTCGGCCCTTGCTGACGTGTTCGGCGCCCATGTTGTGCTAGGGGCGCAAGGCCTATGCTTGCTGCTGGTCGGCATTGCGGCAATTATTTGGCTAAAACCGATTCGCCGGTACTAGACTTTATTCATATTAATGGTATGATAATAGTAACAACTACCTACAGATTGTTTATGACAATATGAGGGCTATGCTTTTTAGAACACTTGGTGTTTTAAAAACAACCCCGTTTTTCCTTCAGAGGAGAAACGGGGTTGTTTTGTGTTCTGCCCGTTGGTGGCGGTTGGAGTTGGCGAGAGGCTACTTTGTCGTGGGTTTCTGTTTTGCAATTATGCAAACGTTTGCAAGTACCATTACATGTTGGAGAGAGGGATACGCTTGAGAAGAAAGAGTAGAGCATTCATCGCAGCAATCGTCGTACTGGTTATGACGATCGGGCAGTTGGTCGGGGGCGGTCTTGCCGTACAAGCGGCGTCAGGCGTTCAGAGCCTAGTCATTGGCGCGTCCAATGCGACGGGCACAGGCGCTAATGTCACGTTTAACTACCAAGGCGACGGCAACGAATCAACCGCTGAGGTTAAAGGGGAATTTTATAAAAACTGGGCAGAACTCATTCCGCTTACTTCCGGTGCGAACAACGTCTGGTCGGTAACCCGAGAGGTGCCTGCAGGATGGTACGGCTATGGATTCACGATCGACGGAGGTACTTGGAAGGGAGACGATTCCAACCAGGTTAGGAACGGCCCGAATGCGGGATTGTCGGTTCCCGGCGTGAGATTCAACACGCCAGACGAGTTTGCGCTCGGTACTGAAACCGCTATCACGGCGACTTATTTCACAGGCAATGCAGACGAGCAGTTCGCGCCGACTTTATCGGTAAGTGCGCCGGGCTTGAGCATCGCTAACGGCAAGTTGGTCGTTGCAGGCAACGCAGCCACAGGTCCAGCGGACATTACGGCAACGTATAACGGCTTTACCGCTACGAAGACGGTAAACATCGTTGGCCAAGTGCTGCAAAGCCCTGTTATCAACCCGGATGGAAGCGTTACCTTCAACAACAAGACGGAAACAGGCCCAACGCTAAATCTCGTTGGCGGTATGAACGGATGGGACAATCACGGCATACCGATGACCAAAGATGCCAACGGCGTATTTAGCGTTACGCAAAACCTTACGCCAGGCACGTATGAATATAAGTTCGTGCCTGTATCGGGCAGCTGGAACAATGCGTTCACAGACCCGCTGAACCAACTTAGCAGCAATGGCAACTCGGTGGTGCATGTACCTGGCATCCGAATCAATTCCGCTAACGACATCGAGAAGGGCGGATCGGTCGCGCTGAGCGCGCAGCTCGTTGATCCTTCGGGCAATGTAAGCGATATTACGCCAACATGGTCGCTGGAGCAAAACAAGCCGGGCGTCTCGATTACCGGCTCGACGTTAACGGTTGATCCTTCGTATGTGGTGCAAACGAATGATTCTGTAACGGTGGTCGCGGATGAAGGCGGCAAGCAAGCGAAGAAGCAAATTACGATTCAAGACAAGATGTATACGTTCAATCTTCATTACTATCGATATGATGGCAACATGACAAACTGGGACAACTGGATTTTCAATGGTTATATGGGCGGCACGGAATATGACTTTACGGGGACTGATGCAGATGGCTTCGTAACGGTGCAGATCAAGCTGCCGTTTGATTCGATTTCTGCGATTCAACGCCCAGGCGAATGGTCTTCGCAGGACTTGACGCATGTGATCACGGTGCCCGCTGGCGAGACTTCTGTAGATGCATGGATGCTTGAGAAGAAGCCTGATGTGTACTATGACCGGGCTTCCGCACTAGATGCTAAAGCTCATCCACCTGTTAAGCGTTATATTGAATTGACTTACGTACGAGCGGATCAGGACTATACGGACTGGAACTTGTGGGTGTGGGGAACAGGCGCAAAGAATGACCGCATCGATTTTGACAAAATCGAAAATGGTGTTGCGGTTGCCCGGATTGAAATTAGCGACACGACGTCCCGTATGGGCTTCAAGGTAAGGAAGGGCGATTGGGTAGAGACGGACATGAACACGGACCGTTATGTCGAAGCGCCATTGGATCAAATTATAACGAAAGCAACGGTAACAAGCGGCCAATTGGCAGTCAATGTTGTCCCTAACGTAACAGGTCCGCTGTTTAATGACGGGAAAGTGACGTTCTTCTATCGCGACGAGCAGCTGTACAACGACAATCAGATGGACACGATTACAGGCGTACAAGTGAAAGTGACGCACGGCAATCAAACGCAAACGTACGACATGACATATCGGGCGGACAAACAATATTTTGATTATACTTTGTCCGGCCTGCAAGATGGCTCTTATACGTATTCGTTCTTAGTTACGCGTAACGGCGCAACGACTGAAGTGAACGATCCGAAAAACACGACGAATGGCGTATCGACATTCGAATATTACAATCCGGCAGTTGCCGTTAGCGGAGCTGCATCGCCGCAAGCAATCTCATCCAATGAGAATGCAGTAGTGACGGTAAATCTGGCGTCCCAAGCGACGGTTTCGTATCGCGAAGTTTACTTGGATCTGACGTCGCTGGGCGGACCGGCGAAGTTCCAGATTGATCAGGAGCTGATGCAGGGGACGGTCGCAGTAGCGGACAGCATTCCGGCAGGCGACAAGATCGTACCGATCGTTGCGATCGATCAGTACGGCAACAAGCATGCGAGCACGATTACAGTGACCGTGAAAGCACGGCAATCCGTTGGCGCGCTTGACTTTGACTGGGATGAAGCACGAATCTATTTCTTGCTGACAGACCGATTCAATGATGGCGATGACACGAATAACTTCAATGTCGATAAGACAGCGCTTGAAGCTTATCACGGAGGCGACTTCAAAGGTCTTATCGAGAAGCTGGATTACTTGAAAGATCTGGGCATTAATACGGTTTGGATTTCGCCAATCGTAGACAACAACGACTTTAACCAAAGCACAACGATTAAGCAGTATGGGTACCACGGCTATTGGGCTAAAAACTTTGAGGCGCTCGACGAGCATCTGGGCGACTTGAATACGTTCAAACAATTAATCGATACGGCGCATGACAAAGGCATTAAAATTATGGTTGACGTTGTACTGAACCATACCGGCTACGGCTTAAAGCCAGGCGACACGAATCCGAACGTTTCGGCAGACGATAAAGCGCGTTTCGACGGTATGCTTCGTACGGATGGCAGCATGGACGAGGTGAAGGGAGAGCTTGCGGGCCTTCCAGACTTTAAGACTGAGGATCCGGCTGTGCGTGCTAAAATTATTGAATGGCAAACCTCATGGCTGGAGCGTGCGAAGACGGATCGCGGCGATACAATTGACTTCTTCCGTATAGACACATACAAGCATGTTGAGGATACGACGTGGAAGGCGTTCAAAAACGCACTGACGCAAATCAATCCGAAATTCAAGATGATTGCCGAAAACTACGGGGCGAGCATCGATAACCAAGGTGGAGCGCTTCGTTCCGGTTCGATGGATTCCCTGCTTGATTTCGACTTCAATAATCGTGCAGAGCAGTTCGTTAAGGGCGGCATTGAGGATGTAGAGAGCTACATGGAGCATCGTAACGAGCTGATGGATAACACGGCGACGATGGGCCAATTCCTGGGCAGCCATGATGAGGAAGGCTTCCTCAGCGAACACGTTGGCGGCGACAAAGGCATGCTCAAGGTAGCGGCAGCTCTGCAAATTACGGCTAAAGGCCAACCGGTAATCTACTACGGAGAAGAGCTGGGCCAATCGGGTAGAAAAGGCGACTTTGACAATGGCATTTACAACGAGAATCGTTATGACATGGCATGGGACAAATTAACGGACCCTGCGGCTGTAGAAGAACAAGCGCTGCACGCGCATTATCAGAAGCTGTTGCAGGTTCGGGCAGCTTATTCCAAAGTATTCGCAAAAGGAACGCGCACGAAAGTAGCCGGGGGAGATAGCGACGGTTACCTCGTATTCGACAGAGCGTACCAGGGCGATCATGTTCTTGTTGGTTTGAACACAACAACAACGGCTAAGAGCGTGACAATCGATGTACCGTTCGCAGCGGGCCAAAACGTTGTGGACCGTTACAGCGGCGTGGAGTACACGGTTTCCAGCAACAAACAAGTTACGTTAGCACTTCCTGGTCGCGATCAAGGCGGCACATTCGTGCTGACAGCTGGCAGCGGCGGCTCGACAGTCGTTGGCGGCGGTGGCGGCGTGCCGATCGTGGGATCCGACGATACGGCTACGGTAACGGTTGCTGAGCAGGAGCTGAAAGGGAAACCGGCAGACGGCAAGGTGTCGATCACCGTTCCAAGCCTCTCGGGTGACCAAGGCAGCACGACGAACGCAACGAATCTTCGTGTCGTTCTCCCAGCGAATGCGGCAACGCTGCTGGGCAGCGCGGCTCTGGAATTCACATCGGGACCTCTGAAAGTGACGCTTCCATCTTCGCTTCTGGCTGATCTTCAGGCGTTGGCGCCAAAAGGCAGTTCGACGACGAGCGGCCAAATCGTTCTTACAATTAAGCTGGTGCCTGCGAAGCAGGCGGATGAGCTTCTGAAGCAAGCGGCGAATTCGAGCGCAGCGAAAGTTGGCTTGTCCAGCTCGATGTATGAGCTTACGGTATCCTACGTAGGCGCAGATGGAAAAGCACAGGTGCTGACGCACTTTAAGGATCCTGTGGCGTTGACCTTCGCAGTGGATGCGAAGAAGAGCAGCGAGCTGCAAGGCGTTTACTTCATCGCAGACAACGGAGAAATTACGTTCCTGAGCGGCTCGCTGTCAGCGAATGTTTATCACTTCAGCAAGTATGCGGTTCTTACGTTCGACAAAACTTTCACGGATGTTAGCGCGAGCTTCTGGGCAGCGAACGACATTAAAGCAATGGCGGCAAAACATATCGTGAACGGCAACACAGCTACAACCTTTAACCCGAATGGCCAAGTTACGCGTGCGGAATTCGCAGCGCTGCTGGTGCGTGCGCTCGGCTTGGAGGCATCGGCTGGAGCGAAAGCGCCATTCAGCGACGTGCTTGCCGGAGCATGGTATGCACCGGAGGTTACAGCGGCATATGAAGCGGGATTGGTTAGCGGCGCAGATGCAACGCATTTCCGTCCGAACGCGCAAGTGACGCGTGAAGAGATGGCGGTTATGATCGCTCGCGCATTGGATAAACTGGGCAAACTGCCTGCTGCGCCAGCAGATGCAGCGATTCTAGCGCAGTATGGCGATAGCGCAAGCGTCAGCGCATGGGCGAAGGAAGGCATGCTGTACAGCCTTCAGGCGAAAATTTTGCGCGGCGATGCAGCTTCCAAGCTGCAGCCAAGCAGCTACACGACGCGTGCGGAAGCAGCGGTTGTATTGAGCCGTTTGCTGAGCTACACGCCATAAGCTGAGATAAAAATTGAACCCTCCGAACAGACAAGGCAAGTGCGGTCTGTTCGGAGGGTCTTTTTTTGGTTCACTGTGCTTATAGGTACATCTTCCTTTTTTAACGGACCACAGAAGCCGCTATTACGCTCCAAACGCGCCAGTTGCAAATGTAACGGACCCCACGGCCGTTAGTTCGCCATTTTGCTGCCCCGTGGGGAGAAATGGGCCAAATAGAGGCAGCTAGGTCCGTTAGCGCGCCATTATGCCCGATTTCGGTCAGATAAGGGCTCCTGAGTCCGTTAGCGCCGCGGAGCCCCGCTCAATGATGCTGGAATGCGCGCCCATTCTATCAATAATCGGAAGCGGTTGGGAGAGATACGCGGAGTCAAAATAATGAAGAGGGTGTCCCCAAGCTTACGCTATCGGGACACCCTCTTCATTGTTAAACCATCATGCGATTAATCGAGCGAATGTAGCGCGATCTCGCAATGATAAAGTAAATCGCCTGCATGACGAGGAAAGCGGCTGAAGCGATCAGGACAGGGGCGGTCACATGCGCGATTTGAACCATCGATAAAATCGGCTTCAGCACGACGAAGGTCTGAATGGTGGACACGACAATCGGAATGAAGAAGATGATCGCAATCTGAAGGGTTGCGGATCGGTTCATCTCACGATTGCTAAGGCCGATTTTGGACAAGGCGCGATACATCTTGCCGTCCGTTGCGAGCTCGCTGTACAGCTTGAAGTAGAGGAAGCTTGCTGACGAGAGGGAGAAGATAAGCGCCAGGAACAGGCCGATAAAGTCTAGCAGCATGAACGTCTGTTTCTGCATGTAGTAGAGGTCTGCGCGTGCTTGAATAAATCCTCTGTCTTCGCCCTGCTTGTTCATTGTTTCATTCTGTTCGACGATCTTGATCCCAGCTACCGTTTCGGGATCATGGCGATCAGGAATCCCGGCAGCGTTCGTCAATTGATACAAATGGGAGGTTCTGACCCCACGCCGTTGTTGATCCGCATTCGACTTGGCCAGCTGCGAGAAGGTTTCGTCATTAACAACGAGCAGCTTATTGCTGCCGTTGACTGCAGCGAGCGGTTCCGTGCGCAGCTCATAGGTCAATGATAGATTGGCAGCATGGTCCCCTTTGCTTGCAGCTTCGATATCGATTGTTTTCCAGTTGGCGCTTCCTTTATTAAAGTCAGGGCTGACAACGAGCAAGGCTTCCTGAGCCTTTAACGAAGGCGCCGGCTTCGCATGCATGTCGGCTGCGAACTTGTTGTATTGCTGCTCGGACATTACGAGACTGCCCCATGGACCATTCGCGATGGATACGCTAAGCGTTTGGACGGTAATTGTTCGATACGACAGATTTACCGCCTGCAGCTCGTGGTCGATTTCGTTTAAAACCGTTTGAACCGTCTTGTCATCCGTTTTCTCGTATGGCGTATAGGACAGAGCGAACGGGTTGCTCTCGAAAGTCGTACGGATGGTTTGCTGCGTCGCGATGACGAAGCCAACGCTCATGCACGCGAGCGACGTCACGACCGTCACGAGGAAGAGCATCCGGGCGTTATCCTTGAGCTTGTAGCTCATCTCCGAAACCCACAGCAGATTCGTTCCTTTCCACGTAAACCTGCGTCGCTTCTGCACGAGGCGGACGAACCATACGGATAGCTGGGAGTAGAAAAAGTACGTGCCTGCGATCCCGGTCGAGGCTGCGATCGGAATGAATAGGGAGCCGACGAACTTCAAATGCAGCGCTGCGTATCCCGTCGCCAGCAAAGCGATGCCGAGCAGTGCGAAGAAGAGGTTGACGCGCGGCGCTTTCTTAGGCTTGCTGCCGCCAGTTAATAGCTCCATTGCTTGGCTGCTTCTGATGAAGAACAGCGTGAACACAGAGATGACCAGAAATAGCAGGATAAAAGCGCCAGCGGTTATCGCTATCGCTTTCACCGGCCAATAGAAGGGGAGCTCCTCCATATCCATTAATCGCGTGCTGACGAGCAGGAACAGCTTGGAGAGCAGCAGGCCGCTGGCGATGCCGCTCGCGATGGAAATGAGGCCGATCAGCATATTTTCCAGCAAAATAAGCAGATTGATCTGTCTGGACTGCGCTCCGAGTATCATCAGTATGCCGAATTCGCGGTTGCGCGATTTGAGAAAGACGCTGATTGAATACAGCACGAAGAAGAAGGCAAATACATAGACGATGGTCGATGCGACAGTCATCCCCATTCGCGTCGTTTGGCCCATGGCCGTGCGGTCGATGCCCGGGTGGAACATGAAGACGGCATAAGTGAAAAAGATCATGACCATAAATGCGCTGCTCAGCATAAAGGAACTGTAAGCCCGCGCGTTGCGTCGAACATTGTTAAACGCGAATCGAGGAAAGTTCACTTGCATTACCTCCCCAGAAGGATAACGTATCGATAATCTTCTGGAAGAACGACTGCCTGCTCTCTCCGCGATGAATTTCTGCTGCAAGCTTGCCATCCTTAATGAAGACGATGCGATTGCAGTAGCTTGCGGCCAGCGGATCATGGGTGACGAGCATAATCGTCGTGCCGTCCTTCTCGTTGATTTGGGTCAGCGATTCCATCACGACGCGGGAGGAATGGGAGTCGAGCGCCCCCGTCGGCTCATCCGCCAGCAGCAGGACGGGGGACGTAATCGTAGCTCTGGCAATAGCCGTCCGCTGGCGCTGTCCGCCGGAAATTTCATACGTTCGCTTGTTTAATATTTCGGTAATGCCCAGCCGTTCGGCAGCTTGGAACAGCAGCGAATCCATTTCTTTGACCGGACGCCGGTCCAACGTAAGCGGCAGCACGATGTTTTCAGCTACTGTAAGCGTATCGAGCAGATTAAAATCCTGGAACACGAAGCCGAGCTGCCTGCGCCGGAATAGCGCCAGCTCACTTTTTTTCATCCGATGGGGGTTGGAACCGCCGATCAGCACTTCCCCTGTGCTCGGGCGATCGATGGTAGATACCATATTCAGCAAGGTCGTCTTGCCGCTGCCGGAAGGCCCCATAATACCGACGAATTCGCCCTTCTGGATCGTGAGGTGGATATCGGTGAGGGCGTGCGTCGCGACTCTGCCCGTATACACTTTATTCATGCCTTTGACTTCTAAAATGTTCATGCTTCGTTCATTCTCCTTTCGCTCCTGCGCGTTCAATTGATGTTCTCACTGTACCAATCTTAAGCAGGTTGTTGCTATCGAATTAGATGAAGCTTTGCTTACGCGGATGAAAGGTTATGTTCGGTCTTTGTTCGCATTGCAAGGTCGTCTCATCGTATCGAATAAAAGACACACCTCTAAGAAGGTGTGCCTGCAGGTTCAGCTTTGCGAAGCGTCAGCGTTACGGTTGTTCCTTGCCCAGGCGCGGATTGCAGCGCTACGCTATGGCCGAGCTTGTGGGCGATTTCGCGCACGAGATACAGCCCCATGCCAGTCGATTCGGCATACTGCCGTCCTCGTTCGCCTGTAAAGTAAGGGTTGAAAACCCGCCCGATATCTTCGGGCTCGATGCCGATTCCTTCGTCACGAATGTGGAGCACCACATTCTCGCCTGTCTCTTCAGCTGTCAGGTAGACGCGCTTGCCCATACCGCCCGAATAGTTGACGGCATTCGTGACGATCTGGTCGAGCATGAATCGGAACCACTTGCTATCGGAATAAGCCGTTAGCTTGCTGTCGATCTGAAATTCAGGCGTTACGCCTTTGCGAATAAAGAGCTTCCGCCGCTCGACGATTACTTTGTTCACTTCATCGCGCAGGCTGAGCGCCTCGACGGCAAAATCCTGCTCAAATCGCTCTAGCCGTGCCGTATACAGCACCATTTCGAGCCCTTTGCGAAGCCGATCCAGCTCATCGCGGATATGGTCGGCAGGCGCATCCTCCAGCTCCGGAAGCGTGAGCTGAATGACGGATAGCGGCGTTTTCATCTGGTGGACCCACCGATTAATGAAGGTGATATGCTGCTCCATGGCATTTTGCTGCCGCTGCAGCTGATCGCTGTATTGAAATTCATAATAAGTCATCCGTTCATGAATCGCCTCGGGGAGCGGAGAGGTGCCAAGGGGAGGGATCATAAGGGACTCAGTCGGGTTGTCCGCCGAATCCGTCGATCGCGACAGCTCCGTGTACATGTCCCGATTCATCACATAGTGGTAGACGAGATAGACGAGCAGCACGAAAGCGCTGATGAGCATGCCATACAGCATGACGGAGACGGCGCGTCCTTCGCCAGTTACCGCATAGAGCAGCGGAACGAGGACGAGCTGAATCATAAACATCAGCATGAGCGGCAGCTGCGCGCGCCAGAACAGCCTCATGGCAGCTCCTCAAGCTCAGGAATCAGGCGATAGCCTGCACCCCTGACGGTTTCAATCCGATCGCCAATGCCGATATCCTTTAGCTTCCTGCGAACGCGGGTTATGTATACGTTAAGCGTATTGTCATCGATAAAATGCTGGTCCTCCCACATCAGGTCCAGCAGCCGCTCGCGGCTGACGACGCGCCCTTCCTTGAGCATGAGCACCTCCAGCAGCGCCGCTTCCTTCTGCGTAAGCTCGATCGAATTCCCTTGGCAGGATACGACGAAGCGCTCCGGGTATAAAACGATGCCTGCGCTCGTCACCGTTCGCTCCTGCTCTTGGCCAGCGGCGTAAGCGCCGTACGCCCGGCGGAGCTGGCTGCGGATTTTGGCAATGACAATCTCGATATCGAAGGGCTTCGTAATATAATCATCCGCACCGTTCTCTAGGGCCATAACTTGATCCATTTGGCTGTCGCGCGCCGAGATGAAGATGATGGGGCAAGTCGATTGGGCACGGATTTGTCTGCACCAATAGAAGCCGTCGAACTTGGGCAGGTTGACGTCCAGCAGCACCAGATCTGGCTTAACCGCTAGAAAACACTCCAGCACGAGCCTAAAGTCCTCGACCACCTGCACCGCAAAATCATATTTGGCAATCGCAGCGCTTAGCATATCCGCGATTTTCTCGTCGTCCTCAATGACCAAAATGTTGTACATAGCATTCCACTTCCTTCCGGTTGCTGCGTTTCGTTATCGATCTATTCTAATCGCCAGCAGCGGCGCGCTCAATACATAAATTTGGATTATTTATGGAACAGTAAACCATAAGTGAAAAAACGAATAGGAAAAAGGTTGGGCTATTGCGATGGTAACGGCTGTGTTTCTAGGCGTAGGCTGCGCTGCGTTCGCTTGTATTTATATCATTGATGCTTTGAGCTTTGGCGTAAAAGGGCTGGGCGGAGTAGTAGTCACCGGATACCCTCTTCAGCTGGGCATCGCTGCATGCGGCTTCATCTATAGCTTGATTGCCGACAGGCAGATGCGAAAGAAACAAAAACGGTCGACAGGCGGAGGCGAAGATGAACGATAATAAGCTTGCCATTTCGAATTGGCAGTTATTCTCCCTGATCGTCCTATTCGAGCTGGGAAGCGCGATCGTCATGAATATTGGACAAGAGGCTAAGCGCGACTCGTGGATTGCGATTTTGGCGGCAACGGTCATAGGCATCGGGATCTTTACGTTTTATCGATATCTGCAGTCGCGACGGCCTGGCTTTGACCTGTTTGAGATTGCTCGTTATGCATTCGGGCCGATTGCAGGCAGCGGTGTCATCTTTTTATATATTCTTTATTTTTTGTACCTCGGCGCGCGAGTGCTTCGGGACTTTATTGAAATCATTTCGACTGCCGTGCTTGCGACTACGCCAATCGAGGTCATTGTGTTTACGTTTACCACAGTTATCGCCTATATGCTCTGGCATGGAGCTGGCGCGTTTATTCGAACGGCTGAGCTGTTTTTTTTAATGATTCTCATCGTGTTTCTCTTGCTGATCGTGCTTATGATTTGGGATCATGAGTATCATTTCGCTTATTTGCAGCCTGTGCTAGGAGATGGCGTGAAGCCAGTCCTGTCCGCCGTGTTTCCTGCGCTTATCACGTTTCCCTTCGGAGAATTAATCGTGTTGGTTATGTTCCTGAAGTTTACGTCAGCAGGCGGTAAAGTTGGGACCGTATCAAGCTGGGCGATCGGCACAGCGGGCTTGATCCTCACTTGTACAACGATTCTGGAAACGGTAACGCTTGATGTGAAGCCTAAACTAAGATCGTTATTTCCTTTCCTGGTTACCGTTCGAGATATTTCTTTTGCTTATTTGTTTGAACGGCTGGAGATGCTGGTCATTTTTATGATGTTTGTGACGATCCTCATTAAGGTGTCCGCTTATTTGTTCGGCGCGTTAAAAGGGATCGAGCATCTATTTCGGATTCCGTACCGTACAGGAGCGTTTCCGATCTCTTGTATCATCGCGCTGCTTTCCATCTATGTCGCGGATTCCTTCGCCGAACATGCGGCGGAGGGTTTGAAGATCGTGCCGCTCTATATTCACATCCCTATGCAATTTGTCATTCCATTCCTCATGCTGCTGGCTGTAATGGTCAAAGCCGCCAAGGAGGGCAAGGAAGGAGAAGCGAAATGAATGTGAGTTGGAAAGTCAAAAAACAGGAGAGCAGCATGACCATGCCTCTGCAAAAGGATGCGAGCCATACGCTGCAGCAGCTGTGCGAGCTTTTTGGAAATAGCTCCGATTTTCATTCATCGCCGATTCAAATTGGCGTTTCGCATGGGTTTCTATGCGCATTAACGACGATGGCCGAAGCCCAAACGTTAGTGGAGAAATTGCTTGAGCCGCTTACGGCGGGCAGCGCCGCATCCGCTTTGTCCGTCGGCACCTTGCAGCAGCTTGAGCAGTTTCGTCAGGAAAAGCTTGGCCTGCTTATCTTTGCCTATGCGAAGAATGTCCAGGAGGCGACGGATCAGCTTCTTAACGGAGACGCGCTTCTTATCATGGACGGCGTGGAGCAGGTGCTGTGCGTGAGGATCGGAGGCATACCAAGCCGATCGATTGAAGCGCCCAAAAACCAAAAGGTCATTCGAGGAACGCAGGAATCGTTCACGGAGTCGTTGGATACGAATATTTCGTTAATCCGGCGGCGAATCCGTAATCCGCTGCTTCGATTTGAATCCTTTACGGCAGGGGAAGAGACGAAGACGTGCATCTCCCTGGCTTATTTGGCTAACGCTGCGGACGAGTCGATAGTGAACGAATTTCGTTCGCGACTAACGAAAATGCGAGTGAAGGCCATCTATGATTCGGCTAATGTGGAGGAGATCATCAGCCAAAACCGTTCCTGGTTTTTTCCTACGTTGCTTAGTTCAGAACGGCCGGATACTGCAGCCTCCGAGCTCGTTGAGGGAAAATGCGCGGTCATTGTCGATGGCAGCCCGTTCGTGCTCATCGGTCCTGCCGTGTACGGCAATTTCTTTCAATCGGCGGGCGATTATTACGTCATGCCTGTCCTCGCCGTATTTATGCGGCTATTGCGGCATGCGAGTCTCATCCTGTCCTTGTTTTTGCCGGCGCTCTATATATCGGTTATTTATTACCATTCAGAAATGGTGCCAACGCTGCTTCTTTATTCCATCAGCGGGCAGGAGCAAGGCTCGCCGTTTACGACCGGCGTTGCGCTGCTGGTGATGACGCTTTTATTCGAGCTGCTGCGCGAAGCGGGCACTCGCGTCCCTAGCGTGCTTGGACAAGCCGTTCCGATCGCAGGCGCAATCGTGCTCGGACAGGCAGCCGTCGAAGCCGGCATTGTATCGAGTATTTTATTGATCGTCGTGGCGGCTACCGAGCTCTGCGGGCTAGTCGTTCCCCACTATGATTTTAGCAGTACCGTTCGCTTAATCCGTTTTGGGCTGCTTTTTCTCGGCGCGGTACTAGGCGTCTACGGCATTTTCATTGGCATTGCCCTGTTGGTTATTCATCTGGTCAGCTTACAGTCATTTGGCGTGCCCTACCTTACGCCTGTTGCGCCAATGCGGCCAAGGGCACATCAAGATATGGTCTTTCGTGCGCCGCTTAAAAACGAGGATGCTCCATGATCAGCCGATTGATGCGCGTCGCTATATTGGGCTGTATGATAAGTGTCGCTCTAACTGGCTGCTGGGATATACGGACGGCCAACCAATACGTCATCGTTAGCAGCGCAGCCGTTATGAATGGCGAGAAATCAAACTATCATGTCTACTTGCAGATCATAAACACGATGGAGTTCGTTGCCGGCAAGAGGAGGGGGGACGCGACGACGTACGTGTTGGACGGCGAAGGGAATACGATGAATGAGGCTTTTTTTCAAATTGAGCAGAAAGCGGGCCGCAAGCTGGAATTAAGCCATACGATGCTGCTCATGCTGGATGAAAAGCTGCTCTCGGATGAAAAAGGGCTGCTGTTCTTTGACTTTCTCGAAAGCATGGCGGATATTCGCAATGATATCCAAATGGTTGTGGCACATCGAATCCCTGCATCTGATCTGAACAAAATTGTATCTCCGTCCGTGACGGTTTCCGCTGGAAAAATTAGATATGAGCTCGATTCCGTTCAAAAAAACTGGGGTGGAACGCCGAACGTGCATTTGAGAGAATTTATTCGCGATATTACGAGTGAAGGCAAACAGCCAATGCTTTCTTCGGTGACGATTGAGCATCCCTCGCCGAAAGCGTACAATACCGATGTACTTAAAAGTACCGTACAGCCGACGCAGATTTTAGTGGATGGCACGGCGGTCATGAAACGGGCAAAGCTGCTCGGGTTTCTGTCGGTGGAGGAGACGCGCGATTTATTATGGGCGCAAAATAAGCTGAAGCTAACTTCGTTGACCGTTCCGTGTGAATCGGATCAATATATGCAGGTTCAAATTAAACATTCGACTAGCGATGTGAACGTGAATTATGCGAATCATCGCCCGATCGTTCGTATCCGGATATTCGTAGAAGGAGATGTCACCGAAAATCAATGCCAGTCGATTCGGCTGGATAAGATGAACGGGTTTAATAAAGCCGATGCCATCGCGGAACGGATGATTAAGCAGAGCGTGGAAGGCACAATCCAGAAAGTGCAGAAAGAGTACGGAGTCGATATTTTCGGGTTTGGCGAGCGGTTGATGAGAACCCATTATCGGATGTTCAATAAAGTCAAGAACGATTGGGATCAGCAGTTTGCCCAAGCGGAAGTGAAGGTCGCGGTGAAAGCAAAGATTCAAAGCAACGGGATTATTTCGAAAAGCTTCCTGAATGATATTCCGGAATGAGTAGGAGGGAGAGCGCCAACACGCACGTGAACGACGCAGCTCCCTGATTCTTCAGTTAAACCACGCGGCTGCAAGCCGGCGAATGCCTTCTTCGATCGCTTCCTCGGGAACGCCGCCGAAGCCGAGCATGATGAGCGACGGCGGGCATTGCGCGGGGGCGCTCCATTGCGGGGCTGGCGAGTAGACGCGCACGCCGGCAGCCTCGGCAAGCGCAATCAGCTCATCGCGCTGTCTGCCATGGACGTCTATTAGCAGGTGCAGGCCTGCTTTTTGCCCGATGATCGAGATCCGATCCTGCATATGCGCCTGCAGCGCATGGATGAGACGGCGATGCTTCGCTTGGTACAGCCTTCGCATGCGGCGAACATGCCGCTCCATATGGCCTTCGCGCATAAACAGCATAACTGCGCGCTGCAGGAGCGGCGATACCGCCGTGTTATACGAGGCGAGACGAGCTTGCGAGGCAGCGGCAACCGGCGGCGGCAGCACCAGATAGCTCATGCGGATCGATGGGAGGAACGACTTGGACATCGTACCGAGATAGATGACGCGCCCGTCTTGATCAAGCGCTTGCAGCGCATGAATGGGCTGGCCCTGATAGCGGAATTCGCTATCGTAATCATCCTCAAGGATGAATGCGCCGCGCTCGCTTGCCCAGTGGATGAGCTGATGCCGCTTCTGGGCGGACAGCACGCTGCCAATCGGAAACTGATGCGAAGGGGTCACATAGACCGCTGCCGCATGGCTTGCCTTAAGTGCGGTAATCGAAAGGCCGTCATGCTCGATCGGAATCGGAAGCAGCGCGCAGTCATGGTCGGCGAGAACGCTTCGTACGCCATGATACCCCGGCTCTTCTATCGCGACGGCTTGTCCGGCAAGCGGAAGGAGCCTGCACAGCAGAGCCATCGACTGCTGCGTGCCTGCTGATAGCACAATCTGTTCCGCCGTGCAATGGACGCCCCGCGACTCTCCCAAATAACGGGCAAGCGCTGCGCGAAGCTCAGCATCGCCTTGCGGATGACCGTAATTGAGCACCCCGCGCAGGTCATAATCGAGCGCTTGATGCAGGCAAGCGCGCCAAGCTTTCATAGGGAACCGTTCCACGTCAATATCGCCATATTGAAAATCATACAGAGCCAGATCACCGCGACCCTCGCGGCGGTCTGGCTTGCTGTGATTCGCGTGAAGCGATGTGCTTTCGGCGGCGGCATCGCCGCTGCTGCTGTTCCTGCTGACGCTCTCGTGGCGTATCGCGGCAGGCGCCTTCTCTACAGGGAGCGCCCGCAGGCCGCTTCGCTCTCGGCTCTCGATATAGCCTTCGGCGATAAGCTGCTGATAGGCGGTCTCGATCGTTACTTTGCTCACCTGCAAATGGGCGCTCAGCTGCCGAATAGACGGCAGGCGTGAGCCGGCATCGATGCGTCCCTCCTCCATTTGCGTTCGGATATAACGATACAGCTGTAAGTATAGCGGCTGCTCGCTGTTTCGATCCAATATGGGCGTGAATTCCATTTGATTGCCCAACTCCATTCCGTTCTTGTCTGACCTTATTAAATTGAATATAACTGTCTATTTGGATAAGGTCAAATTTCAGATAAGATAGACGTAAGTTTTCAAGCAAGCAGAGAGGGGATCGATCAACGATGTATGCATTTGCTGCCCAAGTTCGTTTGCAGCTGCGCGCTTGCACGGACGAGACGAAAATTCACGCGTTTCTGGAACGCGCCGAGACGGGGTTTCTCGGACTGTCGAACGAGAACCGGCCGTATGTCGTGCCGCTCAATTATGTTTGGATGGACGGCGCAGTCTACTTCCATGGGGCGGAGGCTGGTCGGAAAGTAGACGATATGCGGCAGAATGCGCTAGCTTGCTTCACGGTAAGCGAATCCTACGGCACGATAACCGATCCTGTGCCTGCCCATACGGACACGGCTTATATGAGCGTGATGCTGTTCGGCAGCCTCGCTGTTGTCGAGCAGCTGGATGAAGCAACCGCAGTCATGCAGAAGCTGCTGGACAAATATGTGCCAGGCTTCTATCGGCATCCGCTTGCCGCGCAGCATGTGGACAAATATCGCTCCTCGCTTGGCAGCCGAACGATTGTGTTCAAGCTAACGGTCGATTCGATGACCGCCAAGGAAAACGCGCCGAAAGAGGATCGCATGTTCCGCCCAGGGCAAATCGAGGGCATGCTGTCAGATCGCCATTGAAGCAACAACAATCCGAAAAGCCCATTCCTACCCGCGATAGTGGGGGGAATGGGCTTTGCTGGTTTAAACGAGCGTGATCGTAAAGCGAAAGCTGTACGGCCGATTGGCAGGCAGCGTATATTCGGGATGCGTCCGCGCGCCCCAGCTGTCGTCGCCTCCGACGCCCATTTGCTTATCGTTGATGCGCACGACCGTGCGATTCGTAATCGGCAGCTTATAAGCGTGGTCGCATGCTTCCAGCTCGCTTGGCGTCCACGGCAGCGCGTTAATCTCCATCGCCGTTGTGCTTTCAAAGCGCATGCCTGCGCCATCTATGCCATTGGAAACGCTAGCGAATCGGACGTCCGTCTTATTGCCACACTCCTGAGGGCGCAGATAAGGGACGAATTGGCCCTGCACGGTGCCGACATAACGCCCCAGACGAGCGCCGGACTTCCGGTCCCAGTAACTCTCATGCGGCCCTCGTCCGTACCATTCGATCGTATCGAGCTGTCCATCCAGCACGAACAGCATGCCGATTTCCGGGATGTCCGGCAGCCTGTCGCTGCCCGGGATGAGCTCCTGCTGGACAGTCATTCTGCCGTCAGCGGTAATGTCATACCGAACTGTCACGGCCGAGGATACGGGGACAGTCGGCAAAATGTAAGCGGCTTGGACGACGCATCGTTCGCCCTCCATCTGCCAGCGGAAGCTGGCAAGCTTGCGATACGCGCCTGCGTCCTTCCATACGCCGCAGCGCTCTTGCAGCTTATTGCCGAGATCGTTATCGGTTACGGCGCGCCAGAAGTTCGGGCGAACGGGCTCAAGCAGGCGCTCAAGCCCGCCATCCTTGTAGGACACGAGATCGCCCGAACGACGACTGAACGATACGGTCAGCTTATTGCCGGCAACAGTGAACAGGTCGCCCTGCTCGGTAATGCGCAGCGGAGCTTTCGTTGCCCCGGCAGCGGCGGCCGCTTGCACAAGCCGCGGAGAAAGCACAAACTGCTCCCAAGCGATCTCGTGCCCGGCTGCTGCCCACGCGGTGTCCGAGCGCAGCTTGAACGATACGGTCAGCACATATTCATGGGCAGGAGCGTAAGCAGTCTGATAAGGGAGCTCAACCACGTCCTGTTCGCCTGCCGGGAGAGACAGCTGCCTAATGCCCTGCTCGACGACTTCTCCGTCTTGCAAGACTTCCCAGTGCAGCACATAGGTGCTTAGATCCGTAAACAGCAGCTTATTCGAAACGCGTACTTGCTTTTCGGCCAGATTGACGGCCTCTATTGCGATGCTCTGGTAACATTTGTTGACCTCATGCAGCTTGGGCGTAACCGTGCGATCGCCGAACAGCAGCCCGTTGCCGCTGAAGTTGCCGTCATGCGGAGATTCGCCGAAATCGCCGCCATAGGCAAGGTACGTTACCCCATCTGCCGTCGTCGTGCGAATCGCTTGGTCGACCCAATCCCATATAAAGCCGCCTTGCAAACGATCATACTTGTCGAACAACTCGGTATACTTGTGCAGCCCGCCGCAGGAATTGCCCATCGCATGCGCATATTCGCAGAGGATGTAGGGCTTCGCCGGTTCGCTCAAGGCATAGGCCTCAACTTCATGCGGTTTGATATACATCGTAGACTCGATATCGGAGGCTGCCTCGGACGGCCGATAGTGGAAGATACCCTCATAATGGACGAGCCGGGTCGGATCGCATGCTTTCAAGAAATCATACATCGCAAGGAAATTGTCGCCGCCGAACGATTCGTTGCCCAGCGACCAAATTACGATGGACGGATGGTTCTTGTCGCGCTGGAACATAGAGTTGCAGCGATCCAGCACGTTCGCCCGCCATTCGGGATGGCTCGCCGGCACCGTTCGCGCAAGCAGATCCTTTTGCCCATAGGACCAAGAGCCGTGCGTTTCCAGATTCGTCTCGTCAATGACGTACAGGCCGTATTCATCGCACAGCTCGTACCAGATCGATTGATTCGGATAATGGGAGGTGCGTACCGCATTGATGTTATGGCGCTTCATGAGCACGATGTCGCGGATCATGTCTTCTTTGCCGAGCGCACGGCCGGTCTCGCAGCTGAATTCATGGCGATTGACGCCTTTGAACACGATACGTTTGCCGTTGATTCGCATCAATCCGTCCTTTAGCTCGAAGCTGCGGAAGCCGACGCGGCAGCTAGCCGTCTCCAGCAGGGCGCCTGATGCATCTTTGAGCGAGAGAACGAGCGTATACAGATTCGGCGATTCGGCGCTCCATAGTCGCGGGCTGCGAACGGCTGCCGCGAATGACAGCTGCGCGAGTTCCCCATGCCGGAAAGAAACATCGTCTCCGAGCGCCTCTTTCCAAACCGGCTTCCCTTGCCCATCATAAAGCTGAGCTTCGACACGGCATGTCGCTCCGGCATGATTGACGTAGTTTTCTACCTTCAAATCCAGCTGCAGCTCGGCATCGCAGTATGCCTCGTCCAATACCGTACGTACGAAGAAATCGGCGATATGCAGCGGGGGCGTCGCGTACAGATACACGTCACGGAAAATGCCGCTCAGCCGCCAGAAGTCCTGATCCTCCAGCCAGCTTGCATCGCACCAGCGATACACTTCGACAGCTAGTTTGTTATCGCCCGCAATCAAATACGGCGTCAGATCAAATTCCGCAGGCGTGAACGTATCCTCGCTGTAGCCGACCAGCTCTCCGTTAAGCCACACATAGAATGCGGACTCAACGCCCTGAAAGCTAATATATACAGGCTGGCCTTGCCATGCGTCCGGCACGTTGAACGTGCGAACGTAAGAGCCGACAGGATTGTATCGGGTCGGGGCAAAAGGCGGCTGCAGCTCCGGCTCGGATTCCGCCCAAGGGTACCGGACATTCGTATAATGCGGATAATCGTAGCCTTGGAATTGCCAGTGGGAAGGGACGGGCATATCCGCCCAGCCGCTGCTGTCAAAGCCGGTTTCGTAAAAATCTCGAATCCGCTTGTCCGGCGTTTCGGCGAATGCGAACTTCCAGATGCCATTCAGGGAATAATAAAAAGGCGAAGCGGCATGCTCGCCGCGCAGCGCGTCCTGGACCGACGGGAACGGCATGAGCGAGGCATGCGCATCCAACCGATTTAATTGAAAAATTTCCGGGTTATTGTTCCATTCCGGGTAGCCGTTGGCGGGCGGTTGATAGGTCCATTTGTCACGCACCGTAACCTCTCCTCGTACTTGATAGTTATTGTTATATTCATATTATAGAAGTGGAGATATACTAATAAAATAAAACAATATTACTTATTTATATCGTAATATGAAACGAGGATAACGTATGGAATGCAGCTATATTTTCTGCCCCGAGGACGATGCGCGGCGATTGCCCGTATACGTTACGACGGTCGGCTATTGGGCGCACCAAGGCGAGATGGTTCGTCCTGACGGCTTTCCGGACTATCAGATGCACCAAGTGCTCGCAGGCAAAGGCGAGCTTACGATTGCTGGCGAGCGCCATATCGTGGGGCCGGGCGAAGTTTTTTTCCTGTACCCGGACATTTCGCATGCCTATGTGCCGCTCACAGAGCCGTGGGAAGTTGCATGGGTCTCCTTCGACGGGCGGGAAGCGAGGCAGATGCTGCAGTATGCAGGCATCGTCGAATCGGGTCCTGTCCGCATGCGGGAAGGAGGCCTGCTTCAACCGCTGGAGCAAATGATTACGCTGGCGGTAGACGATGGGCTGGAGGCGAGCAACGAACGCGCGAAGCTGCTGTTTGCGCTGCTGCTGGATTTGAAGCGGGTGCTGCTCGCCCCGGCAAGCCAAGCACAGGAGCGGGAGCGGCTGAAGCCGATTTTGCGGCATATCGACGAGCAGCTGCATCGCCCGCTGCCTTTGAGCGAGCTGGCTGAGGTTGCGAACGTTTCGCCGCAATACGTATGCCGCTTATTTCAGCAGGTGCTGCATGTTCGCCCTACCGTCTACGTGAACCAGCAGCGCATTAATAGGGGAAAACATCTTATGGTTAACGAGCCCGCCAAAAAAATGTATGAAATCGCCCGCATGGTCGGCTTCGACAATGCGAGTTATTTTTGCGCCGTATTCCGCAAGCAGACAGGCATGAGCCCGGACGCGTTCAAGCGGATGCATGGCGTGAACGGATAAAAGAGGAGCTCACGCAGTTTTAGCGAACAATCATAGGGATTGCTACGATTTGCGTAATTATTCACCTTTTTATAATAGCAATAGGCATTCCGGGAAAAAGGATTTTTGTTATAGTACAAGTAACGGCGGAGGGAGAGAATACAGTGGGCAGATATGGCTTTAATCCGCTGACGCGCTTGAGCGTCAACCGACAGCTTTTGCTGTTGCTGCTCGTCATGGTGATTCCGATCCTTGTGCTGCAGGTGTTTGGCAGCGCGAAGGCAGAGGATATTATGAAACGAAACGTGACGAGCGCATACGCAGAATTGAACAAACAGAATTTATCCTTAATAAGCAGGGATACGGACACCGTTAGCAAAATCACGTCCACCGTCATCGGTAACCCGATCACGCAGCAGCTTCGCACGGATGCGGACGCTGCATCGAGCGAAGTGATTGAGCGCGTTCGCAGGTTTACGGCAGTCGATAAGCTGCTGTCTAATTACTCGACCGAAGCGGATGGCACGGACCCGATCTCGTATGCGTTTTACGTCTACGACCCGAATGATGTGTATGCGTTTGCACCCAAGCGCCAAATGTCATCGACGGGGGTTTATTTCTTCGATAAGGACAGCAAGCCGATCTGGTACGACGAGGCGGTTGCGCGCAAGGGCAATGGCTATATGAAGGTGATGAACAGCATGGTCGAAACGTCGGCAGGCAAGAAAACGCTTGCGTATATTCGCGCGGTGCGAGATACGAGCGCGGGCACGGGCGTTATCGGCGTGCTGGTCGCAACGAACATGGAGGAAAAGATAGGCGCTTCGTTGAAATCGGTTGACCTGCCGGAAGGCGGGAACCTTTTCTTTACAGACGCTACGGGCGTCATACTGGCATCGAGTGAAATGTCGAGAATGGGCACGTTGCTTGAAATGCCGCAGGATGTAGCCAAGCAATATGGTTCAGGCAAGGTATCGCATGTTATTGCCGGCGATGTAATCTATGTAGCGACGAATAACGGAGTCGGACAGAAGCTCGTCTATCAAATTCCAACAAAGTCGCTCATGCAGCAGCAGACCGAAATCAAACGGGTGATTTCGGTATTGTCGATTGCGTATTTGCTGCTATGTTGTATCGTGATGACGTACTTCTGGCGTTCGTTGATGAAGCCGCTGCAAAAAATGGCGTCCTTCTCCCGCACATACGAGCCGGGCAAGCTAGTGCCTGGCACGCCTGGAAAGGACAGACGGGATGAGGTTGGTATACTTATGACATCTCTCTACGATATGGCTAGACGGCTCAACATGCTGATCCATGACAAGTATCAGATGGAAATCAAACAAAAGGAAACACAGCTGCAAATGCTGTATCAGCAGATCAATCCGCATTTGCTATACAATACGTTGGAGAGCATTTATTGGAAAAGCACGATCGAAGGGCGCTCGGAATCAGCGGAAATGATCAAGGATCTGTCCAAGCTTATGCGGATCAGCCTTAGCCGCGGGCGCGAGCTGATTACGATCGGCGAAGAGCTGGAGCATGCTTCTGCGTATATTAAGCTGCAGCAGCACCGTTACGCATTCTCGTTCACGGTTGTATGGGAAGTGCCGGAGGATGCGCTGGTGTACCTCATTCCCAAAATTACGCTTCAGCCGCTCATCGAGAACGGCATCATCCATGGCATCAAGCATATGGGCGAGGACGGAGAAATCGCAATCCGCGTTCATATCGAGGCGGAGAAGATAACGATTCGGGTCGAAGACAATGGGTATAAAGAGACCGATTGCGAAGCAATTGAACGCATACTAAGCGGAACGGCCAGCGATGAGCAGTCTGGATACGGCATTCGCAATATCCAGCAGCGGATCCAGCTTCATTTTGGGCCTAGATACGGGCTCGGCTACCGTCCGCGAGAAGGCGGGGGAACCGTGGCTATCATTACGCTGCCGATGGTTACCGTTCCGCCGAGAGAAGCCGAGCAGGAATTGGATTAGGATGTAAAGGAAATCAAGGAGGGTGCCGCTATGCATCGCATTTTAATCGTCGATGATGAGCCGTTGATCGGTCAAGGGCTCAGCAGCTTGCTCGCGTCCTCGGGCATTGGGATTGAAGCGCTTTATGTCGCGCATAATGGTTATGAGGCGCTGGATTATATTCGCATGGAAGAGATCGACCTGTTAATTACGGATATTCAAATGGGCGCCATGAGCGGCATTGAGCTGATGCATCAGGCGAAGCTCGTGAGGCCGTGGATTCAAACGATTGTCATTTCGGCGCATGAGACGTTCCAATATGCGCAGCTGGCGATGCGGCTCGGCGCCAAAGATTATTTGATCAAGCCGCTGGATGGCGCGCAGCTGCTCGATTCGGTTCGCAATGTGCTGCTGAAGCTGGAGAAGCGATTGAAGACGCAGGAAGAGGGAATGGAAACGCTGCATGAGCGGTTCCGCATGTCCGAGCCGTCGGACCATGGAACGGAATTGCTGAACCGATTGCTGGCGGAGTCGTATGACGCCAGTGCAGGGGTGGCTGCACAGCTGGATAAGCTTGGCGTACAGCTTGCAGGCCCTTACTTTGCCGTGCTTAAGCTTCGCCTGCAGCTGCAAAGCCCGGATCGGCCGATTACCGATCGGGATAGCCGCCTGCTCCGTTATGGTGCGCTTAACATTGCAGCGGAGCTGCTGGAATCAGACCAAGGCTCGATTGTGTTTTATTCTGGCGACGCCGAGCTGAGCATTATTATGCAGTGGGACGAGGAAGCTTATGAGAACGCTCCGGCAGCGGAGAGCAAGCTGAATCGGCTTGATATGTTCGGCCGCAGCCTGCATCGCAGCGTGAAGCGATACTTAGGGCTCGCTTCCATCGTTGGCATCAGCCAAATCGTTCAAGGCCTGGAGCAGCTTCCCTTGCTGAATGGGCAGGCCGTTCAAGCATTGCGCTGGAGCGAGCGCCATCCCGATCATGATGTGTTTTACTACGGCGATTTCCATGAGGACCTCTATACGAAGGAGGAGCCGTCCGAGGATGAGCTCCGCGCCCAGCATAACCGGATTGCCGAGCGCTCGAAGGCTTATATTGACGAGCATTTCGCCCAGAAGGGGCTTACGCTTCATGAGGTGGCCCAGCATAACCACGTGAGCCCGAACTATTTGAGCTACTTGTTCAAGAAGACGATCGGCATGAACCTTTGGGAGTATGTCATGAAGCTGCGGATGGAAGAAAGCCGTCGATTGCTGTTGGAAACGGATATGCGCCGGTACGAGATAGCAGAGCGGGTAGGCTATGAGTCGCCGGAACATTTTAGCAAGATATTCAAAAAATACTATGGCGTAAGCCCTAGTGAGCTTAAGAAGTAATAATGCCTATCATCCCAATAGATTCGCACATGTGCATAAGGGGCTCCTTTTCCTAAAATGAAAGGGTAACTAACGCATATATGGAATGAGGGATACTCGATGAGCCAAACAGCTCTCCCGATTCAGCAACAAGAATCGACTGGAACAAGAAAGACGGGTATCATGCAGATCCTCAAGAAGAACCGTTGGGGATATCTGTTCTTGCTGCCCGCCTTTCTTATTTTTACGATGTTTTTATGGTTACCGATCGTCAAAGGCTTCTATTACAGCTTCTTTCATGTCGACTTCGTTAAAGGCGACGAGTTTGTTGGCTGGGACAATTACAAAACCGTTTTCCATGATCCTGATGTAGGAACTTCGATCAAAAATACGCTCTATTACATGGGACTTGCGTTGGTAATAGGCTTCTGGGTTCCGATCGTGTTCGCCGTGATGATCTCGGAGCTGCGCAAATTCCAAGGCATTGTACGGATTGCGGCTTACTTGCCGAACGTTATCCCGGTTGTCGTATTGTACGGGCTGTGGCGTTGGTTCTATGATCCGGTTGGTCCGATTAATGCTGCGATTACGACAACGGCAGGCGGCGAGGGCATTGCCTTCATGACGGATACAGCCTGGTCGATGATCTCGCTCGTTTTCATGGAAACATGGCAGCAATTCGGCTCCGCGATGCTTCTATATCTGGCAGCAGTCATAAGCATTCCGCGCGACTGGTACGAAGCGGCTGAGATTGACGGTGCGGGCGTATGGGCTCGCCTGCGTTACATTACGCTTCCTTCTATTAAAGGTTTGATCGGACTGATGCTCATGCTGCAGGTAATCGGTACTTCGCAAGGTTACCAATCCCAGATGGCAATGCTAGACGGCGGTCCGAATAATGCGACCTTGACCTACGCGCTGCTTGTGGTCAAATATGCAACAGCAAGGTTGGATATGGGCGTTGCATCCGCGATGGGCGTTCTTATGTTCCTCGTGATGAGCGTGTTAGCCATCATTCAATTCCGTCTCCAAAGCAAGGGGGAGAACTAAACGATGAAAATTCCAGAACGCGGCATCCTTTCCCGTTATGATTTAAGGAAGCCAGGCAATCGATTCACATATATCTTGATGGTAATCTTGATCATTCTCATGGCGTGCTCCATGATTTATCCGATACTTGTTTCTTTTTTCAACTCGTTAAAAACGAATGTAGAGGTCAACTCATTCCCGCCACGATTTTTCCCGTCGGATGGATGGCATTGGGAAAACTTCAAGACGGGCTGGGAGTATCTCGAATTACCATTGTTCCTGCGCAATACGATGTTGATCTTTGCCGGCAATATGGTCGTAACCGTTATTGTGCTAGGACTTGCGGCCTTCAGCTTGTCCAAGCTCAACGTACCAAAGGCGAATGCAATCTCGCTCTTCTTCCTGATTACGTTGTTCATTCCGCCGACGACGTACCTGATTCCGAACTTCCTGAATCTGAAGGATCTGGGGCTGCTTAATTCCTATGCGGCATTCTGGCTGCCAGCGGGCGCGAGCGCATTCAACCTGCTGCTGCTGAAAAATTTCTTCGACGGTCTTCATCATGAAATGTTTGAAGCAGCACGCATCGACGGCGCTTCGGAGCTGCGCTGCTTTGCACAAATCGCGGTGCCATTGTCGCTCCCGATTATTTCGACGCTGGGGATCTTCGTCTTCTCAACGGCTTGGAATGACTGGTTCTGGCCTTCCATGGTTATGCATGGCGACGACACCTATCCGCTTGCGACGGCAATTTACAAATACGTGCTCCAAGCGACTCGTTTGGATGTGAACATCCGCTTCGCGATCCTGTTCATGGTTATGCTGCCGCCGATCGCCGTATTCTTGGCTTTCCAACGTTACATTATGGGCGGATTGACGATGGGCGGCGTTAAGGGATAAGCGTAAAACTACACACAATCGCAATAGGGACACACATCGTACGAAAGACTCAAGCGAGATATGATTAGCCTGTAAGCAAAAATGATTAATTTTAGAAAAGGGGAGTATACATGCGGAAGTTGTTAACGACCATTGCTTGCCTTACTTTGACTGGAGCATTGCTATCAGCGTGTGGCAGCGACACAGACAAGAAAACGACAGAACCGACCAAAGAGCCGACGACCGACCAAGGTACTACAGCTAAGAGCCCAGAGGATGATTTGTTAAGCAAAAAGATTACGATCAGCATCTACTATCCTTCTAAGGATAAAGTGGAAGACCGTAAGCTTGAGGATGACAAAATTCGTCGCTTTACTGAAAAGTACCCGAACGTAACGGTAGAAAAAAGCGACTGGCATTATAACGTAAATGAAATCGGCATCAAAATGGCGTCGAACGAAGCGCCAACGTTCTTCAATACGTTCGCAACGGAAGCGAAATTCCTGATCCAGCGCGGCTGGGCAGCCGACATTACGGATTTGTGGAACAAATACGAATTCAAGGATCAAATCAACCCAACGCTTCAAAGCCAATTTATCGTTGACGGCAAAGTGTTCGGCGTCGTGCAAAAAGGCTACTCGACTAGCGTAATGGTCAACAAAAAAATGCTGGACGATAAAGGCGTAGCTATCCCATCCTACGACTGGACTTGGGATGACATGGTGAATACGGCTAAGGCAGTAGCGGAGCCGGCTAAAGGTATCGCTGGTATCGCGCCAATGGGCAAAGGCAACGAAGCAGGCTGGAACTGGACGAACTTCTTGTTCGAAGCAGGCGGCCAAATCATTAACACAGAAGGCGGCAAAGTAACGGCTGCGTTCAACTCGGATGCTGGCGTTAAAGCGCTTCAACTGTATGACAAACTGCGTTGGGAAGCGAACGCAATTCCGAAAGACTGGGCACTCGGCTGGGGCGATGCGACAGGCGCATTCGCACAAGGACGCACGGCGATGGTTATCGCTGGCGCAGAAGGTCCGCTTGATCAAGCAATGAACCAAGGCGGCATGAAACCGGAGAATGTCTTGACGTTCCCGATGCCAGCTATGGAAGCAGGCGGCAAACATTATGGCGTCCTTGGCGGCGACTATCTGGTAATCAACCCGAACGCAACGAAAGAAGAGCAAGAAATGGCGTTCCGCTACATCACGTTTGACTACTTCTCCAACGATTGGCTGACGTCGATTGAGAAGGACATCCAAGCGCGCAAAGCGGAAAACAAATACTACATCCCGCCACAAATGAACTACTTCAGCGCGGATTCCGAGTATGGCAAAAAAGCGCAAGCGATCTTCGACAAATACGACAACGTATACAAATACGCTGCAGAATCGAACGCATTGCTTGATGGCCAACCAGAAGCGCAATACAACACGCAAGAGTACTATGCTGAGATGACGAACGTTATCCAGCAAGTATTCTCGAAGAAAGGCATCGATCCAAAAACAATGCTCGACGCAGCTGCTAAAACGATGCAAGAGAAATACTTCGACAAAATCGAAGTAGCGCAATAATACGAAGAGCGGCTAAACGCCGACCCAGCCAGCCCGGTCAATTCATTGATCGGGTTGGCTTTTTATTGCAGGAAATCTTGACCTGCTCGTACCGCAGGGGAGCGCAACCTATCGGTCAAGTGCCTCGTCTGTGCTAGTGAGGTGAGGGCAAATGAAACGATCGAAGGCGTCGCGCATAGCCGTTTGGCTGCTGTCCGTCATATGGCTCGCAGCGCTCGCAGGCTGCGGCTCGGATGCAAGCTCGGAGAAGCAGGGGACGGAGCAGCTCGGTACGAGCACGATCGCTGAAACGAAACAAGATGATTTTATCTATCGCTTGATCATTGAGCCGGCTGACGCTGCTTCCAAGCGTGATGTGAAGCTGTATGGCGAGCTGGAATATGTCGGCGATAAGGACGAGATCGATATTCATCATGCAGCATCCCCGTTCTTTTTCTTCCTAAAAGAAACGACGCGAGGCTATGACATCGGCTATATGATGAATGAGCCGGCAATTACGACGAAGCTCAAGAAGGGTGTGCCGCTGCGTGAACAGTATAAAGGCGGCGGAGGGTATTCGGAGAAGGATGACACGGACTATGTTGCCTTTATCAAGGACCTGTGGAAGAATGGATTTCCTGTAGGGCACTATGAAGTTACGGGCTGGGCGGACTTCTTTACCGGACAAGAGGCTAGTAAACAGGATTACCACATAACTGCGAAGCGTGCCTTCGATATTAAGGAGGCGGCTAAGGCCGTATCCACACCATGAATTGAGGCGGCATCTGCATGAGCAAAAGGCATTTTGGGGAAAATGGTCCCCAAATGCCTTTTCTTGTTTTGCATTCATGTTTACAGCGGGTTCTGGCAAGGGTATGATTTGTACGTAACTCTTTCCAATCAGGAGGCTCCTTATGAATTCTCGCTATTTGGCGGTCATGTCGCTTGCCGTCATGGCATTGGGCTTTATTATTACGTTGTTTCTAGAGGAGACGACGTGGGTTTTCATCCTGCAAAGCGGCTTCGAAGCAGGGCTTGTCGGCGGCATTGCCGACTGGTTTGCGGTGACGGCGTTGTTCCGCCATCCGCTTGGCATACCGATTCCCCACACGTCCTTGCTGCTTCGCAATCGGGACAAAATTGTCCGGGCGCTCATTTCCGCTTTGGAGGATGAGCTGCTGAACAAAACGAGCATCGAGAATCGGATTCGCAAGCTGAAGCTGCTTCAGCTAGGCGGCAGCATGCTGACCAAGCTCGCGGCAAGGCGCAAGGTGCGGGTAGGCGTCATCGAAGAGCTGATTCCGATCATCCAGCAGCTGCCGCTGGAGCGTGCCGCCGCGATTGCCCAGTCTGGCGTTGGCGCCGTCGTCGAGCGGATGGATTTCAAGTTGCATGCGGATCAGCTGCTGACCAAGACAATGGAAGCGGGCTATGACGAGAAAGTGCTCGACTATGCGCTGGGTGAAGCGCTGCAATGGTCGCAGCGTCCTGCGACGCGCGCGATGCTGGGCAAGCTGGCCAACGACAAGCTGTCCGAAGTGAAGATGGGCGGGTTGATGGGCTTTGCCGTACAGGCATTCGCAGGCTTTATGGACGAGGAAAAAATTGGCGGCATGCTGCAGGGCATGCTCGTGTCCGGCATTCGCAATCTTCAGGATCGCGACAGCGCTTATCGCGATACGATTATGCGCGAGCTTCGCGTCAGGCTGTTCCAGCTTGCTGAGGATGACGAGCGGATCGGGAAGCTGCATCAGCGGGCGCTGGATGCGATTGCAAGCGATAAGGGCGCATTATTTATGCTGGCTCGGCTCGAAGAGCTGCGTGCGCTCGCGCTTGAGAAGCTGGAGGAGCAGCGGGAGACTGGCGCTCCTGCATTGTTTGCGATCTATGCATCGATCGTCCGCAGCCTGAATCGGGATTCGGAGCGGATCGCGCGCTGGGAGGACAAGCTGCTGGCCTATGCGATTCATCTCGTGGAAACGAATCATTATCGGATCGGCCAGTTGGTGAAGGACAATTTGGACCAAATGGACGATGCGGCGCTGGTGAGCATGCTGGAGGACAAAGTGGGGCAAGATTTGCAGTGGATTCGCGTTAATGGCGCCATCTGCGGCTTCATCGTCGGCATTGCGCTCTCGCTCATCCAGTTGATTTAATGGTACAATGGCGATATTAATTCAAGAGGGGTTGGCAGCATAATGAGCAACGAACAATTGGAATATGATGAGAACGAGCTAGTGGAGCACTTGGCTGCACAGACGAAGGTGCCTGCGAATACGGTGCGTCTCGTCCTTCAATATGAGCAAAAGTTTATCGACAACGCGAAGCCTAACGCGCGCGGGGAAGTAGACATCGACAGCGATGAGCTGGTCGATTACATTTTGAAGCAGCGTGACGTGAAGCTGGACGAGCTTACGCTGGAGACGATTCTCGACGCAGAGATGGACTATCTGGTGGACAAAGGATACGCAGAGTTCGAAGACTAGGTTACCTGGAAGCAAGGATGAGGGCGGCGCGCATAGCGCCGTCTTTTTTTATTTGGAAAAAATCGCTAATCCGTCAACTGCTATTCCCTTGGTACAGCGAACGGCGTGGGGCATGCTTGGAATAAGGTCAAAATCGATGGCGAATATTACAACTTAGACGTAACGTGGGATGATCCTGTGCCGGATAAGCAGGGACGTCTGGTTTACAGCTATTTTAATGTAACGGATGCGGTACTGGCGAGTGATCATAAGTGGCCGGCTGCTACTGCGACTGCGTATGAATACTTTGAGTATAAGGGCTGGGCGGTGCACAGCGCTAAGGAGCTGAAGGATCGCATTGCCAAGGCACTCGCAGCGCGCGAGACGGAAATCAGCTTCAAAGCGACTTATGAAGGCGATGAAATCGCAGATATGAAGGCAGCGCTAGGAACAAGCAGCGTTTTGTCCGGCTATTCGTACACCTACTCCGGCCGTGCCTATACGCTTACGATCCGCTATCGTTAGCTCGCGTGTCGATTGGTGGAACTTTTCTTGCGGTTTTGTTTGCAGAAAAGCGCTTGAGACACGTATAATTACGCTAATAGGATAGCGCAGGACGGCGCTGTATCGGCAGGATGCCGACAATAGTAGGAGGGAATAGGGATGCAGTACAAGAGCACCAGGGGCAAGGTTAGCGGTATCGGGTTTATTGATGCATTTTTGATGGGATTGGCCAATGATGGAGGATTGCTCGTTCCCGAGCAAATTCCAACCGTATCGGCTGAGACGTTGAACGCTTGGTCGAAGCTGTCTTATCAAGAGCTGACGCTCGCGATCCTCGATTTATATACGAATGACGAAATTCCGGCAGATGATTTGAAACGCATGGTCAATGACAGCTACGCGACGTTCCGCCATCCGGAGGTGACGCCGGTAACGAAGCTGAAGGACGAGCTGTATCTGCTTGAGCTGTTCCACGGCCCGACCTTTGCGTTCAAGGATATCGCGCTTCAATTCATGGGGCAGCTTTACACCTACGTGGCGCGTGAACGGAACCTGCCGATCAATATTTTGGGAGCGACATCCGGCGATACGGGAGCATCTTCCATTGAAGGTGTTCGCGGCAAAGAAGGCATCAACATTTGCATTCTCCATCCGCACGGCAAAGTCAGCAAGGTGCAGGAGCTGCAAATGACGACGGTGACGGACAGCAACGTGTTGAATTTGTCCGTGCACGGCAACTTCGACGATTGCCAACGGATGATTAAGGATCTGTTTGCCGATCTTGATTTCAAAGCGAAGCATAATCTGTGCGCGATTAACTCGATCAACATCGTTCGGATTATCGCCCAGACGGTCTATTACTTCTACGCGTACTTCCGCGTGCAAGAAGCGAGCGGAGCAAGCCAAGTAAGCTTTAGCGTGCCATCGGGCAACTTCGGCGATATTTTCGCAGGTTATCTGGCGAAGCGCATGGGGCTGCCGGTTGATCGCCTCGTCATCGCGACGAACGCGAACAACATTCTTGAGCGTTTCGTGGAAACAGGCGAGTACAAGCCGGACAACTTCCGGATGACGTACAGCCCGTCGATGGATATTCAAGTAGCGAGCAACTTTGAGCGTTATTTGTACTATGTCCTTGGCGAGAACGCTGAGGCGATCGAATCGCTGATGAACGGGTTCCGTGCGAACGGCAGCTTGTCCGTCTCCGCTGACGTACTGGAGAAGGTTCGTGCCGAGTTCGGCGCATACGGCGTCGACAACGAAGCGTGCCTCGAGACGATCAAGCGTTACGAGGCTTCGACAGGCTACCTGCTTGATCCGCACTCCGCGTGCGGAGTAGAAGCAGCTGAGCAGCGCGGCCAATCGGGCAGCGTTATGATCTCGCTAGCGACGGCGCATCCGGCGAAGTTCGACGAGGCTGTGCAGTTAACGGGCATCAAGCAAGAGTTCCCGGCTCAGATTTCGAGCTTGTTCGATAAGCCGCAGCGCCAGACGATCGTCGACGGCGAAACGGCTGCGATCGTGAGTGAGCTGGTGAAATTTTACCCGGCGCAAGCATAAATAGGTAGGGCAAGCGGTGCAGGAGCGTATTCCTGCACCGCTTTTTTATGTTTGGGGGCGGGCGTTGGGCGCAGCCGCGCCCGCGAGAGCGAATAGGGCATGTAAGTATGCCCTATTGGGCGCAGCCGCGCCAGCGAGAGCGAATAGGGCATGGAGATATGCCCTATTGGGCGCAGCCGCGCCCGCGAGAGCGAATAGGGCATGGAAATATGCCCTATTGGGCGCAGCCGCGCCCGCGAGAGCGAATAGGGCATGGAAACATGCCCTATTGGGCGCAGTCGCGCCCGCAAGAGCGAATAGGGCATGTAAATATGCCCTATTGGGCGCAGCCGGGTAGCGTCAAGAAGTTTGTGTAAGCTCTAGGTTGGGGTGATTCGCGGCGTATCGTTCCAGATACATTTGTTCAAGCTTCGCCTTCGTACCAACGTCGACAAATCCCCGTATCGCTCTACCGCACCATTTTTCGTTGTAGTCGAGTGCTTGCAAATAAATAATCTTTTCAGCAGCTTCAATATTGGTCAAGCTATTCATTGGCTTAAGTCGTTTGCGAAGCTCTTTGTTCATCCGTTCGATCGGGTTAGAGGTGTAGATGGCTGGCCACGTGAGTACAGGAAACTTATAAAAAGCGAGTAAGGTGGGGAGCTGTGCTTCCCACGACTTTACTTCTTTCGGGTATTGTTTGCTCCACTTGGCCTTGAAACCATCAAATACAGCTAAAGCGACATCCCCATCCACCGCAGTATAAACGAGCTTTAGATCGTCGAGAAACGCGGTCTTGTCGGATACGCGGATTTTAGGAAACGTGCTACGGACTTTGTGGACGATGCAGTGTTGCACATCGGCCTTTGGATAGATTTCTCTAAAGGCTTCTTCTAGTCCTGGAAGGCCATCGAAGACGCCAAGCAACACGTCTGTTGCTCCGCGATTTTTCAGGTCTTTGAGGACCTTTCTCCAGCCATTTGCGCTCTCATGCCCGCCTACGTAGAAGCCAAGGATTTGGCGGATGCCTTTTTCGTCAATCCCCATAGCCAAATAAACAGCCTCACTGCTAACGGTGTTACGCTTTAGCTTCACATACAAACCATCTAGGTAGATCACCGAGTAACGCTTCTCGAGCGGACGTTGTTGCCACTGTTCAATGTCTTCCATAACGGTTTGCGTAATGTTGCTGATCGTCGTTGGCGAGTACTGGGAACCAAACATACTCTCGATGAATTTTGCGACTTCTCACGTGCTCATGCCGCCTTTGTACATGTGGATGATGGCCTCTTCTAACCATCCCTCGCGGCGCTGATACGGCTGGAACAGACGGGTCTTGAAGTAACCTTTCCGATCTCTGGGCACTTGCAAGTCATTAATGGTTCCATAGCGTGTTTGGTAAGTGCGCGTGTAGTTCCCGTTAAGGCTGGTACGAGGGCCTTGATGCTCCGTGCTAATGTAATGTTTAATTTCTTCACGAAGCAGCAGTTCTAGCTTTTCCTGCACCAGTTTAGTTACAGCATTTTCAAGTAGATTGTTGAAAGAATTTTCGGGTATATTAGTCATCGAGTAGGGCTCCTTCTTGGTGCGTGTGGTAACCCCGAGAATACCCTACTTTTTTGCTGCCTGTTAAGGCTCCAAATGTTGGTACACAAACAACTTTACATCATCCGCAGCCGCGCCCGCGAGAGCGAATAGGGCATGTAAATATGCCCTATTGGGCGCAGTCGCGCCAGTATAAAACGCTCGCCTCGGGCGGCGGTTCCATTGCATTTGACCGAGAGGCTGATACGTTCTCCGCCCCGGGACGGGTTTTGCGTCCGAGACATTTACATCGGCCAAACATGGTGGTACGCTAGCTGCATCAAGGTTCAGATGACCAATAACGATACGATGAAAAAAGGAGTTAACCAATGACTATGCGGCGTAATTATGGTGTAATTGCCATCGTGGCAGGGCTGATCTGGCTGCTCATTCAAGCGCAGTCAACGGATGGACGTTCCTATACAGAACCGGGCAACATTTTCGCTTATTTTTGGCCGATGCTGTTCGTGCTTCCGATTGGCGTGTTCTTCCACGTAGCGTATCTGTACAAACGGTCGAGAGCGGCAGCAGGCCTGCTCATTCCTGGCGGCATACTGGTTGTATCCGGCCTGACCTGCCAAGTTGCGATGCTGTTCGATGCATGGGGAACCATGTGGCCGGGATTCTTGCTTGCCGTCGCGTTCGGGCTGCTAGAATTCTACCTGTTCGGCTTCCGCCTCTTCTGGCTGTTGCTGCCCGTGTTCGTGCTTGGCAGCTGCGCGATCATCTTCTTCTCCCTGCTCTCGCTTGGCGCTATCGCATCGTTCAACAGCTTGCAGGGGCTGACGGCATGCTTCGTGATTTTGGGCGGATTGCTCGTCCTGCTGATGAAGCGCAGCGGCAGCGACCATGATAAGTTTTAAGTAATGAGATAAGCAGGACGACAAAGGCGTGCCAGCGTGACGGGCGCGTCTTTTTTATATGTGGTTTTTGCAAAAAAATCGTTGATGGTTTTGGTTTTGGAATGAAACGGATTGTTATAAAACGGATTAAGGACAACATGGTGAGGTGATATGATTTGCGCAGCAAAATTCCACTTTTCTTGGCTGTTATCGTGATTGGCGGTATCTTGTATTTCACTCAAGAAGACAGCCAGTTACCTAAGGTGTATTTTGAGGATATCAAGCCTGGCATGACGTATGAGGAAGTCATCAATAAAGTAGAGAGACCATTTCAGGATGTAGGGTCCGGGGTGTATATTCTGGTCTATCAACTGAATGACGGAGGAAAAGCGACTTTCTTTTTTAATCTAAGGAACGTGCTTGATCGCATTGAATATTCATGATTTAAGATGAACGGAACTTGCTCTTATACACGGCGAAGTCCCAACTGGACAAAAAGCTCTCCGCGGCCATTGCCCCCGAATACCGAAGGAAAGCGACGGCATCCGGCCCGAGCGAGAACTGGGTGCTCGTAATCTCTCCCGTCGGGATAAAAATAGTCCGGCTCTTGCCATGCTCGTCGACATGCCGCTGATCATGAGCCTGCAGCATCGTTTTGAACAAAGCGCGAGACATGGATAAGGGGCCTTTGATCCGGACGGGGTCCGTAACCGTATGGCGTTCGGACAGCTTGAAGCCGAAGGTCGGCCATCGCGGCTCGCCTGCTGTATCGAACAGCCAAATCGGATAGTTGCTTAGTATGCCGCCGTCTACGACAAAAGTCGGGCGAACGCTAATCGGGGAGCGCCAGCGATAGGGCTGGAAGAAGAACGGGATAGAGGTGCTCATGCGAACGGCGGTCGCAATCGGAAACTGCTCGGGTGAGATGCCGTATTCGTGGAGGTCGTCGGGCAGCACGAGCATTTTGCCATTGGAGATGTCGGACGCGATGATGGTGAGTTTGCCGGGCGGCAAATCGCTGAACGTGCGGATGTTTTTCTGCAGCAGCAGCCCGCTCATCCATTGCTCCAGCTTCTCGTTGCTGTATAGGCCCAGCTTGAACAAGAGAGACAGCCCGCCGCCGAAGAGTGGAATACGATTGAGGACGCCTCTGCCGAGCAGCTCCCGATATTGCAGCGATTCGATGATTGATTTTAATTCAGCAGCAGTAAAACCACTGGCGAGCAATGCGGCAATGATCGCGCCAGCGGAAGTGCCAGCCACCCGTTCCCACGTGTACCCTGCATCCTCGAACACCTGTATTGCACCCGCAAGCGCAATGCCTCGCACGCCGCCGCCCTCGAATACTGCATCCGCTTTCATTGAGCCTCACTCCTGTCTGCCAATTCACTCTCCCTAAGCAGCGCTACTGTCACGACACGTCTTCACGTCGAATCTGTATGCTGTACTATATAAATATGTGCGTCTGTAAAATGTTGCTAATCAAATGATTCGCCATGCTCGTCCATTTTCCTCGACGGCTGGCGAAGCAAAAGCCCGTCCATCGGAATCCGTGGACGGGCTTTTCGCTTCTAGTAGCCTCGCAGGTATGGCTTTGGCGGCTTCGCCTCACTGCCTGTCGCTTGCTCGGCATGGAGCGCCCAATACGGGTCGCGCAGCATGCCGCGGCCGACAGCGACAAGGTCGCAGTCGCCGTTCGCTACTGCTGCAAGGGCGAGCTTAGGCTCGTCGAGCAGCCCGACGGCAATGACCGGCAAGCCGGTCGCTTCCTTGACCGCGCGCGCCATCGGCAGCTGATAGCCCGGGTAAACGTCCAGCATGACGGGGCTTGTCGCTACGCCGCCGCCGGTGGAGATGTCCAGCAGCTCAACGCCAGCAGACTGATACTTCCGGCATAGCTCGATGCCGTAAGCAAGATCGTATCCGCCTTCGCCGTAATCGACGGCGGATACGCGCATTTGCAGCGGAATATGACTGGGCAGGACGCTTCTGGCTGCTTGAATGATTTCGACGCCGAAGCGGGTAGGATCATCCGAGCCGTATTCATCCGTGCGCTTGTTAATGCTCGGCGAGTGGAATTGATGAATGAGGTAGCCATGCGCGCCATGCAGCTGCACCGTATCGACGCCAGCTTGCACCGCGCGGGCGACGGCGTCACGGAACAGCTCAACCATTCGCTTCGTCTCATCGGTAGATAGGGCGCGGGGCTGCTTATAGGCCGGGCTGAATGCGACATCCGACGAGCTGACAGGCACTTGGGCGCAATTCGACTTGCGTCCTGCGTGGGCGATCTGGATGCCGACCTTGGCGCCATGCCGTTTCATTCGCTCGATCATGCGCGCGAACGCAGGGATTTGCACGTCTGACCAGAGGCCAAGGCATTGCTCCGAAATGCGGCCATCCGGCTCGATATCCGTCATTTCAATGACGATCAAGCCGGCTCCGCCAACAGCGCGGGATACATAATGGACATCATGCCAATCCGTCGGTTGTCCGTTATTATTTTCTGCTGAGTACTGGCACATAGGCGGCATTACGATGCGATTGCGCAGCTGCAGTCCGTTAAGCTCGAATGGCGTGGATAACGTAATGGACAACGTCGATTCACCTCGGTTTTTTTACAATTATTATACCCTTATATAGCGATCGGTGTACACGAGATTTCGAGGCCAAAATGGTTGCTAGCCGTCCCTCTCGTATGGTATGTTCCTTATCAATTAAGCACGACCTATAGTCAGCTTACGATCGGAAGGAGATGCTGCACCTCATATGTCAGCTGCAACCACAGGAGATAGCCGTATGCAGGCAACTGTTCGTACGGCTACGATTTATTCGATTTTGTTCGCAATCAGCGCGTCTCATCTGCTCAATGATGCGATGCAGTCCGTCGTTACCGCACTTTTCCCCGTTCTCGAAGATTCGCTCGAGCTCAGTAATACCCAGCTGGGCTGGATCGTGTTTACGCTGAACATGACGTCTTCGGTCATGCAGCCGCTCGTTGGCCTGTATTCGGATAAAAGGCCGATGCCGTTCATGCTGCCCATCGGCATGGCGTTAAGCTTGGTGGGGATGGTTATCCTTGCCTTCGCACCTACGTTATGGACGTTGCTTGGCGGCGTTATTCTGATCGGACTCGGTTCAGCCGTCTTTCATCCCGAAGGCTCGCGCGTCGTCCATTTCGCTGCTGGCGGACGCAAAGGGATGTCGCAATCGATATATCAGGTGGGCGGCAACTTCGGCCAAGCATTGGCGCCGCTCATGGCTATCTTTATTTTTCTTCCGCTCGGCCAGCACGGCGCGGTGTGGGGAACTTTGATCGCTGCGACTGCGATTCTGCTGCTGCTGCGCGTCGCGCCTTGGTATAAGGCGCAGCTGCTCGCTAATGGCACGCCGCCTAAGAAACGGGTTTCAGCTGCCGTCCCGACTGCCGCCGCTGAGGCCGAGGCGCGCAGCAACAAACGGATGGTCATCTTCGCGCTGTCGCTGCTCGTGCTCATCGTGTTCGCGCGTTCTTGGTATTTTGCCGGAATTTCGACGTTCTATCAGTTTTTCGCAGAGGATCAATACGGCTTGTCCAAGAAAGCTGCGCAAGTGCCTGTTTTCCTCTACATGACGGCAGGCGTCATCGGGACATTCTTCGGAGGCGTACTGGCGGATCGCATCGGCCTCAAGAAAATGATCGTGCTCTCCATCGCCGGTGCTGCTCCGTTCGCTCTGCTGCTGCCGCATGTTTCGCTGCCTTGGGTGTATCCGGTCATGTTCATCATCGGCCTGATCCTGCAGTCCGGCTTCTCGGTTAGCGTTGTATATGCGCAGCAGCTGCTTCCGGGCAGCGTCGGGATGGCATCGGGCCTCGTGACGGGGCTAGCCTTCGGCATGGGCGCCGTCGGCGCAGTCGTGCTGGGCAACATCTCGGACAGCTTTGGCCGCGCGGATATGATGTTCATCGCGAGCTTCCTGCCTCTGCTCGGCTTGCTCGCTTTCTTGCTGCCGCGTGAGCGGAGCGCTAGATAATCAAGAGGCTCCGCTTAGTTGCGGAGCTTCTTTTTTGTACCTAGATAAATGAGATTGGTGGATAAAGCGCCCTGCACTTTTTTGATCCGATAAGCATTTCGCTTAACGGCAGAGCATTTCAGCCAAAAGACAGGGCCATACTCGGGAAATCAGCGAATGGAAGCGCTTATGCTGGAATACGATGATTTACGGCGAATTGGAACCATTTACACCATGGGCGGTTTCCCATACGATTAGTTCAGTTTGAATCGGATTAACCATCTATTGTATAGAGAAGAAGGGGTAGGTGCATCATGAGCAAAACAGCTGCTGCAGCGGCATCCGTCGTCGATTACGAGCGTACGTTTGAGGCCGCAGCGATGGACAAAACGCAAAGTCCTCTCCGGTTTTTGTTTACGCTTTATCAGGGCAATCGGATGAATCTCGTTATCTCGCTTATTTTCTTTATGATCAAGCACTCGCCGATTTTCATTCTCCCGATCGTAACGGCGAATATGATTAACATCGCGACCAATCCGTCAGCGCATACGACCCGGGAATTATGGATTAATTTTATTGTGTTAGGCGTCTCTATCATTCAAAATATTCCGACGCAGCATTTTCACGTATCGTTTATGAGCCGCGCGGTTCGCCACGTTGAAGCGGGTTTGCGCAGCGCGCTGGTCCGAAAGCTGCAGCAGCTGTCGATCAACTATCACCGCGAGCTGCAGGCGGGCATGCTGCAATCCAAGGTGCTGCGCGATGCGGAGTCCATCGAAGGCTTGTCGAAGCAGCTGATGATGTCTTTTCTCCCTTCTATTATTAATATCGTCATCGCGTGTATTTTAACGGCACGCAATAGCCTAACGGTTTCGATGTTCTTCCTGATGACGATTCCGGCATCGGTGCTGGTCATATACTTGTTCCGCCGGAACATCCGCCGTACGAATAAGGAATTCCGCAAGGAAATTGAGCAGATGTCGTCTCGCGTATCGGAGATGGTCGAGATGATTCCGGTGACGCGGGCGCATGGCCTTGAGAAGGTCGAGATTGCCCGGATGGACAACACGCTTCGCTCTTTGCAGGGCAAGGGCTATAGGCTGGATATAACGGAAGCGTTCTTCGGCTCGTCTAACTGGGTGCTGTTCCAGCTGTTCCAGATATGCTGCCTTTTGTTTACGATTTACTTGGCGTACCATGGTAAAATTCCGGTCGGGGATGTCGTGATGTACCAAGGCTTTTTCGGCATGATTCTCGGCTCGATCACCTCCCTGTTGAATGTGTACCCGAACATTGCTAAGGGCTTTGAATCGATTCATTCGATCCGCGAGGTGCTTCGGTCGCAAGAGATCGAGGACAATACGGGCAAGCTGAAGCTGACGGAAGTGAGCGGCGAATTTTCGTTCCGGGATGTTAAGCTCGTTTATCCGGGCAATGAGCATCATGTGCTCGACGGCGTTACGCTGGATGTTCGGGCAGGCGAATGCATAGCGTTCGTGGGCGAGTCGGGCGCCGGGAAGTCGACTGTGTTGAATTTGGTTACTGGCTTCCTGATGCCGACGGCGGGGCAAGTGCTGGTCGATGGCGTCGATTTGGCTGACGTCGATTTGTCGCGCTATCGGAAGCATCTGTCCGTGGTGCCGCAGACGACGATTCTGTTCTCGGGCTCGATTCGGGACAACATTACGTATGGTCTCAAAAATATTACCGAAGAGCAGGTTCGCCGGGTTGTGGAAATGGCAAACCTGAGCGAGATGATCGAACGGCTGCCGCAGGGGCTTGATACGATGGTCGGCGAGCATGGCGGCAAGCTGTCCGGCGGCCAGCGCCAACGCATCGCGATCGCTCGCGCGCTGATTCGCGATCCGCGCGTCATAATTCTCGACGAAGCAACCTCGGCGCTCGACAACCAGTCCGAGCATCATGTGCAGAAGGCGATGCAGGAGCTGATCAAGGGGCGCACCACGTTTATCGTTGCGCATCGGCTGTCTACGATCCGTGATGCTGATCGCATCGCGGTCATGAAGCAGGGGCGTATCGTAGAGGTCGGCACATTCGATGAGCTGATGGCGAGCAAAGGCGAGTTTTATCATTTGAAGCAGCTGCAGCTTTAGCTATAGTTGCTGTGGGCGCACGCGCAAACCAATGGAATAGGGGAGAAATATCTGTCCTATTGTCACGCGCACGCGCAAACGGATGGAATAGGGAATAAAATATCTGCCCTATTGTCACGCGCACGCGCAAACGGATGGAATAGGGAATAAATATCTGCCCTATTGTCACGCGCACGCGCGAATCGATGGAATAGGGGAGAAATATCTGCCCTATTGTCACGCGCACGCGCAAACCGATGGAATAGGGGAGAAATATCTGCCCTATTGTCACGCGCACGCGCAAACCGATGGAATAGGGGAGAAATATCTGCCCTATTCCCCAGTTCACTAAAAGGAGGGGAGCCAAACGTCGATGAAATCGCCCGATCTCGCGAAGATGCAGCAGCAATTTTCCAGCTTTATTAGCAGCATGAAGTCGCTGACACTCGGCACGATCAACGAGGAAGGCAAGCCGTTCCTGTCCTACGCCCCGTTCGCGCTGCATCAAGGCAAGCTGTACATCTATATAAGCCGTATCGCGCAACACTATCGTCATCTGGAAGCAAACCCTTCGGCAGACGTGATGCTTATCGAGGACGAGTCGCGCTCGGCGAATCTGTTCGCGCGGCAGCGGGCACGATTTGCATGTACGGCTATTAATGTTGGGAATGAAGGCTGCGAGCCGATATTTGCATTGTTAGAGCAATCGTTCGGCGAGCCAATGATCGGCATGCTGCGCGAGCTGGATTTTTCTTTATTTGAGCTGATACCTCTGGAAGGGCGTTATGTAGTCGGATTTGGCCAAACGTTCGATATCGATGTGACGGGTGAACGGTTCGAGCTTGCGGCAATAGACCGATCATAGCCAGATAGACTGCGCACAAAAGTGCCATCCTATTTTAATTAGGTCACACCTAACAAAACCCCTCTGCCCCTCGCAGAGGGGTTTTGCTGCGCCTAACGATTGCCGACTTACGAAATTTTTATACGAAAATCGGAACAATTCCCAGTTTTGAAGCGTCTAACATCTGGTATAATGTTGAAATGCCGTGAAGCGGCTGAGTTACATTGTTAATGGCAATAGTAGCTAGTAGTAGATAGAAAGAGATTGGAGTGGGGGAAATTGTTTACTTTATCCGATGTTAGCGTTCCAATGCGGCGTACCGTCCATATTATTGCCGCCGTTGTGCTGCTCGTGTCGGCCATTATCGTTCTTGCGTATGGCAATTATTTTTTATTGGGAGATATCGCAAAGCCAAACAACGATGACGTGAAGTACATACGCAGCGCCAAAGTGCTTCTTGAGCAATCGACGCTTTCTTACAACAGCGGGACGAATCCGACGCTGTTCATCATGCCTGGCATTGTGCTCATTCTGTCAGGATTCATGTGGATTTTCGGTCATGATGGCGGCGTCATTGCGTTCCGGTTATTCCAGTGCCTCCAGCAGGCGATGTCGATTTACCTTGTGTTTTTCATCGTTCGCTACATGTTTAATCAGCGGGCAGCGATTATTGCGTGCTTCCTAAGCGCGCTCTATTGGCCGGATTACTTCTCTTCAGGCGAAATATTGACGGAGACCAGCTTTAAGACAATTCTGCTCCTGCTGGTTGCGGCTACGATCACGGCGGTTCAGCGCAAGCGCTGGGGCTGGTACGCCGCAGTTGGCGCGCTTGTTGCCGCAGCAGCCTATTTCAAGCCGCATGCTTCCTTGTATCCCGCGGTTTTCTTCATCCTCTGGTGGAAGAACAAATACTCGTTTAAGCAAATGGTTCAATTCGGGCTCGCAATTGCTGCTGCTTACGTTGTGCTGCTGCTTCCATGGTGGATTCGCAATATGATTACATTCGACCGGTTCGTGCTGTTCACGAACTCGGCGGGCAGCCCGTTCCTGCTCGGAACGCGCATTCTGGGCCAGCTGCCGCCGCCAGGATTCTTCGCGCAGCATCCGGAATACACCGGCGCAACGCTCTTTAAGGGCTCGGATAGCACCGCGATTCAAAAAGGGCTGGACGTGATCAAATATGGTTTTACGCATCAGCCGTTCAAGTACAGCTACTGGTTTACGCTTGGCAAAATGGCTGAGCTGTATCTCAACCCGTACTACTGGCGTCCGGTATGGCCGATTGGTCGGGAAACGATGAAGTATTTGCAGCAGCTGATTGTCTATGCGAGCATCGCCGGCCTCGTTTGGGCAATGATTCGCCGTCCATTGGCGCGGCAGCTGCCTGTCCTGCTAACGCTGCTGTATTTTACCGCCATTTACTTGCCGTTCGTAGCATTCTCGCGTTATGGTTACCCGAATGTCGTGCTGCTGACGTTCTTCGCTGCATTCCTAATCGAGCGGGGCTATTCGTTCGTAATCGATCGCAAACAAGGCGCCACGCGCACGCATGAGAGAGAGGGGGCAGCCTCATGAAGACGCTTATTATTATTCCAGCCTATAATGAAGAAGGCAGCATCGCGCAGGTCATTCGGAATATCCGGGAGCATGCGCCGCATGTGGACGTCGTCGTGGTGAACGACGGCTCCAAGGATCGTACCGAAGAGGTTGCGCGGGCAGCGGGTGCGGATGTCATTACGATGCCGTTCAATGTCGGGATTGGCGGAGGGATGCAGACGGGCTATCTCTATGCGTTCCACAATCAATATGATGTTGCCGTGCAAATGGATGCAGACGGGCAGCATCGCGCGGAGGATTTGCCTAGGCTGCTGGAGCAAGCGAAGTCGAGCGATCTTGTCATCGGCTCGCGTTACGTGGAGCAAACAGCATATCGTTCGTCAGCATCGCGCCGAATCGGCATGCTGTTCTTCTCCGGGCTCGTCAGCATGGTGACCGGCCAACGGTTCACGGATACGACCAGCGGGTTCCGCGCGGCGAACCGCAAGGTTATTGCGCTGTATGCGAGTTATTATCCGGCCGACTATCCAGAGGTGGAGTCGATCGTTTATTTGAAGCGCAGAGGCTGCCGCATTGCCGAAGTGCCCGCAGAGATGAGAAGCCGCGAGGCTGGCCGTTCCTCGATTACGCCGATTCGATCGATTTATTATATGGTGAAGGTTACGCTGTCGGTTCTCATGAGCGCGTCGCGCATGCGCGGGGTGAAAACGAGCGGATGAGCATTTACGTATTATCGATTGCCTTTTCGATTATGTTTCTCGTTATCATATTTGAGCTTGTTCGGCGCCAACGGCTGAAGGAGCAGTATTCCTTGCTCTGGATCTTATTCGGCGTGCTGCTGCTGGTCGTATCGATTAATGTGCGATTCCTGGAGCGGGTCGCCGAGTGGCTCGATGTCAAATATGCGCCTGCGCTGCTCTTCCTGTTCGGCCTCCTGTTCTGCTTTGCTTTCATCCTTCACTTGACGATCGTTGTGTCCAAGCTGACTAGCCAAGTGCTGAGGTTGACGCAGGAGCTCGCGATTATGAAAGGGAAGCGAACGGATGGAGAGGGAGAGCGAGCTTGAGTAAGACCATTAGCTATTTATTGCTGTTCAGCAACGTCCTGCTGCTCGTAGCGGGGCAGATTTTGTTCAAATGGGGCTTGCAAAAAGCAGGCGGACTGCAATGGGCGCGCATCGCCTTATCGCCGTCGATTTGGTCGGGCCTGACGTTATACGGGCTGGCGACATTGCTTTGGTTCGCCGTGCTGACGCGGCTTCCGCTGAGCGTAGCCTATCCGATGCAGAGCACCGCCTATGTGCTCGGATTGCTTGCCGCATGGTTCATCTTCGATGAATCGCTATCCGCGACGAAGCTCGTCGGATGCGCGGTGATTCTCGTTGGCGTGTATCTGATCGCCAAATAACGATAAACAGGGAGTGCCTCCGATGCCATCAATGATGGCTGGAGACACTCCCTGTTTCGTATCGGGCTCAATCAGTGTCCGCTGCTACCGCGCCGCTAGCCCTCCAACATCGCCAACACGTCTTCGCACCATTCAAGCTCGGCTTCAAACCGGCGATAGCCTTTGTCGAGCAGAATGTAGATGCCGAACATGGGCGAGTTGAGTACGGGCGTTGTGCTGGGCCATTCTGCAGATTGCTGAATGGCTTTTTTCTTTTGGTCCAAGTAATCCAGCTTGCTTCGGCAATAGGCGGCACGATCCTCGAATAGCTGCCGTCCCTCCTGAGGACTGACGATGGAGCCAAGGCAGAAGGCTTTAAATAAGAGCTCATCGCGAAGCGCGGGCTCGGCAGGCGGGACGGCGAGCCATTCCCGCAGCTTCTCTTTCCCGGCATCGGTGATGGCGTACATTTTTTTGTCGGGTTTGTCGTTCTGTTTGATCAACTCATAACGGACGTAGCCCTCCTGCTCCAAGCAAGACAGCAGGGGATAGATTTGACTATGCTTCGCTGGCCAGAATGGCTGGATGCGCTGTGTCAGATCGTAGCCGCTATAGGTTTCATTCGTTAGTAAGCTGAGCAGCCCGTAGGCTAGTGTATTCAATATTGCCACGCCTTCCATAAGTAAACTTTGACATATGAGAGCTCCCATAGTATGATCGAATTTGTCTATTTCAACTTATATGTAAATATAGACATATTGTATGAGATCATAGAGGAGGATTCAACCTTGAGTAAGGAAACTATGAAACCAATACGCGAGTTGCCGGTATTGGTTGCTATTTTTATCGGCTCATTCTTGTGCGTACTGGCGTCGACGACCATTAATATTGCGCTGCCGATTTTGCAGGACCACTTCCATACGAGCCTTAGCACGATCCAGTGGACGCTAACCGGCTTTATGCTGGCAATGGGAACGACGGCGCCGCTGGTCGGCTATTTGGGCGAGAAGTTCAGCTACAAACGACTGTATCTGTTCTCGCTTATCGGATTTACGTTAGCTTCGTGCCTGTGCGCGATGGCATGGGACGAATATTCACTCATCGCCTTCCGCGTATTGCAAGGCGCTTTCAGCGGACTTATCATTCCAGCTACAATGTCTATTATTTATCAAGTGTTCCCAAAAGAAAAGCAAGCAATGGCAATCGCGCTGTGGGGCCTTGCTTCGATGCTGGCTCCAGCGTTCGGCCCAACCCTGAGCGGCTGGATGCTCGAAAACTTCGCTTGGGAATGGCTGTTCATTATGAACATTCCAATCGGCTTGATCGCCATTCTGTTCGTTGTTGCTTATATTCCTTACTACCGGCTTAGCGTGCCGAAACGGTTCGACAGCATCGGCTTTGTTACCGTTATTGTGAGCAGCGCATCGCTGCTGGTTGCACTCGGCCAAGGGCATAACTGGGGATGGGGATCAACTAAAGTCATCGGGCTTCTAATCGTTGGCGTGATCGCGCTCATCGCGTTCGTCTGGCGCGAGCTTACGACGGAGACGCCGCTGCTGAACCTTCGCGTATTCCGGAACGGCCGCTATACGATCAACTTGATTATTACGAATATCCTCACGATTAGTTTATACTCCGGCACGTTCCTGACACCTGTATTCCTGCAGCGCATTCAGAACGTTTCGGCGATGGACACAGGATTGATTCTGCTGCCTGCATCGCTAGTGATGGCCTTCACGATGCCTATCGTCGGCAAGCTTTATTCGAAAGTTGGTCCCGGCATTCTGATGGCTGTCGGCATCGTATTGCTATGCGTAGGTACGTTGACGCAAAGCTGGCTCAGCATTGACGTGTCGCATACGTACATCCTGTTATGGATGATCGTACGTAACCTCGGTATCGCGTTTATTATGATGCCGGCCAGCAACGCGGGCATGGAGACCGTGCCGCCGCAGCTGTCGGGCCATGCTTCGTCGATTATGAACTGGACACGGAACGTATTCGGCTCGTTCGCGATCGCGATCTTCACAACGCTGCTTGCTTCCTTCACGACCTCCCATGCTGCGGATCTTGCGGCAGCGGGCGATACGGATAAATTGCATATTGGCATGATGGCGTTCACGATGAGCGTGAACAACGTGTATTTCATCGCGACGATTATCGCAGCCGTAGCGCTTCCGCTTAGCTTCATGGTTCGTAGAATTAAACACGATCAACCGAAGACAGGACAAAGCGCAGACAACGTCGCTCAAACGACGAAAGCTTAAGCGAGCTTGTACGATTATACATGAGATAGACCTCCGTTGCTGGAGGTCTTTTTTTTGTTGCTTCACCCAATTTTGTTATAAACATTGATTAACTGGAAAATAGGCTGTTTCACCGAATTGCATCATATACCTTTCATAAGCAGTTAGTTTCCATGAAGGGGGGAAGCGATGGAGACGTTGTTTCTGGCCTGCCTCATTGGCGGCGTTTTGTATGCGATCGTTAGCGTCCTGATCGGAGACTGGCTTGGCCAAGTGCTGGATGGAGCGCTCGACTTTCTGTCAGCGGACGGACATCCGTGGCTGCACTCAACGGCTATTGTCGGCGGCATTACGGTGTTCGGCGGCGCGGGGCTGCTGCTGAAGCGGTATTCCATGCTAAGTGCAGTTTCGATTTTGATCGTGGCCTTGTTAATCGCTATCGTTATGGCAATCGCAATGTTCTTCTTGTACGTTCGACCGATGGAGCAGAGCGAGAATTCAACGGCTTTCTCGATGAAAGCGTTGGTGGGCAAGGTGGCAGAGGTGCTGGTGCCGATTCCAGCCGTGGGCTGCGGTGAAGTGCTGGTCAAGGTCGGTGCGGGCTTCACGAATCAGATCGCGGCTAGCTACGATGGCCGGCCCATTGCGGGAGGCGCGCGTGTCGTGATCGTTGAAGCGACGAATGATGCGGTGCTTGTCTCTGAGGTGGATTTACCATTGCTAAGTGACGAAACAGAAAGGGGAATGTAAATTTTGCAAGATTATCTTCTTATTCCTGTTGTCGTAGTCGGCGTACTGATCGTGCTTGGGTTGGCTTTCTGGGCCCGGTATAAAACCGTCAGCCCTGATGAAGCGATGCTTGTAACGGGCTCTTTTCTCGGTGGGCGCAACACGCTGGTCGATGAGTCCGGCCGGAAGGTCAAAATCATCCGCGGAGGCGGCGCATTTATCCTTCCTATTTTTCAAAAAGCGGAGTTTCTATCCCTTCTCTCGCACAAGCTGGATGTATCCACGCCGGAGGTATATACCGAACAGGGCGTTCCGGTTATGGCTGACGGCGTTGCTATTATCAAAATCGGCGGCTCAGTCGAGGACGTTGCAACCGCTGCAGAGCAATTCCTCGGCAAGCCGACGGAAGCGTTGAAGAGCGAAGCGCAAGAGGTGCTGGAAGGCCATCTGCGCGCAATTCTCGGTACGATGACGGTTGAAGAGGTATATAAGAATCGAGATAAATTCGCGCAAGAGGTGCAAGGAGTTGCGGCTAAGGATTTGAAGAAAATGGGGCTGCAAATCGTGTCGTTCACGATCAAGGACCTGCGCGACAAGCACGGGTATTTGGATGCGCTAGGCAAGCCGCGCATCGCAGCAGTGAAGCGGGATGCGGAGATCGCCGAAGCCGAAGCGGTTCGGGATGCAAGAATTCAGAAGGCGCTGGCGGCGGAGGCAGGGCAGAAGGCGGAGCTGCTGAGAGACACCAATATTGCGGAAGCGGAGAAGGATAAGGAAATGAAAGTCGCATCCTTCAAGCGCGATCAGGATACGGCGAAGGCGGAGGCGGATCAGGCGTACTCGATTCAAGAGGCTCGGACCAAGCAGAGCGTTGTCGAGGAGCAAATGAAGGTCGAGCTTGTTCGGAAGGAACGAGAGATCGACCTTGAGGGCAAGGAGATTTTGCGCCGCGAGAAGCAATACGACGCGGAAGTGAAGAAGAAAGCCGATGCAGATCGGTATGCGGTTGAGCAGGCAGCCGAGGCGGACAAGGCGAAGCGGCTTCGAGAAGCCGATGCGGTGAAATACCGGATTGAAGCAGAAGCGAAAGCAAATGCCGAGCAAAAGCGGCTGGAGGGCTTGGCCATCGCAGATGCCGAACGAGCCAAAGGAACGGCAGAGGCGGAGGTTATCCGATTGCGCGGTCTGGCGGAAGCCGAGGCGAAGGATAAGCTGGCGCAAGCGTTCGAGAAGTTCGGCGAGGCAGCCGTGCTCGATATTATTGTTCGCATGCTGCCGGAGCTTGCAGCGAACGTCGCGTCTCCGATCGGCAGCATCGACAAGCTCACCGTTGTCGACACAGGCCACGGCGAAGGGGCGGCTCGCCTGAGCAACTATGTGACTTCGCTGATGGCAACAGCACCCGAGATGCTGAAGAGTGTGACGGGGTTAGATGTGAATGCGTTGGTTCAAGGGCTGACGGCGAAGGAGCGTTCGGGGCGAGCATCTGGGACTGCTGCTGCTGTGAATGGTTCGTCCATATTGCCTTCGGCCGGAGAAGGGCAAACTTAGAAGTTTATTCACCGAGAGAACTCCCTTGGTGGAGGTCTCTTTTTTTGCCTGCCAGACGGCACGTATACGGTGACTTATGAAAATACTTCACAGGTTCGTGTTTTGAGTACGCAATTTGTCGTCGTCGATGGGAAGCCAGTTTCATCTGCAAACTTCGTTTTACCTTACTAATGGTTCCAATAAAGCTGCACGCCATTATCGGAAGATGATGGGAGGCAGCTTTTTTGCCGTCTTGCCCTTGATAAAAACCAAACAAAATCATATAATGTCTATATAATAACTGACGAAGTGGAGGGTTGTTTGGGATGCATGAGTTGACAGAGCAATTTTGGTCGGCGAGCCTGTCCGATCTGAAGCGCGGATTTACATGGAACGAAGCAGCAGGCGCTTATGTATGCTTAATGTGCGGGGAGTCGTTCGAGGACGGCGCCATTTATTCGTTTGATAGTCGGTTGTATGAGGCGCGTAAGGCGGTAGCGATTCATGGCGCTGCGGCACATGATTCGATGCTGGATTATTTGCTCAAGCTGGATAAGAAGACGACGGGGCTGACCGATTTGCAGAAAGAATTGATCGGCATGTTCGCTGAAGGGCTGCAGGATGCGGAGATCGTGAAGCGCACCGGCGGGGGCAGCACATCAACGATCCGGAACCATCGGTTTGCCCTGAAGGAAAAAGCGAAGCAAGCGAAGCTGTTCCTGACCATCATGGAGCTGCTGGAGGAGCAGGGCGCGAGCGGCCCGAAGTTCGTGCCGATTCATCGCACCGCGACGCAGGTCGATGAACGGTATGCCGTGACGCAAGAGGAGTATGGCCAGCTTATCGCGCGCTATTTGCCGGATGGCCCGGAGGGACCGCTTGAATCGTTCCCGGTTAAGGAGAAGCGCCGGCTTGCGCTGCTGCGCCATATGGCGGGTTATTTTGAACGAAACCAGACGTATACCGAGAAGGAAGTCAATGAGCGGCTGAAGACGTTCAGCGAGGATGATTATGTAATGCTGCGGCGTTATTTGATCGAATATGGATTTCTTGACCGCAAGGATGACGGCAGTGCGTATTGGGTGAAAGGATAGAAAGGATTGGTGAATGGAACATGAAAAATACAGAGCAGCGCAAAGCGCTCGTCGAGCAATACCAGGATCGGAAGCGGGAAATGGGCGTCTACCGGATCGTCCACGTAACAACGAACAGATCGTTCATCGGCTCGTCGATTAATCTCGATGCGGCGTGGAATTTGCAGCGGTTCGGCTTGAATATGGGGAACCACCCGTGTGTAAGGCTGCAGGCGGCATGGAAGCTGGATGGCGAAGCAGCGTTCCGCTATGAGACCGTTGAATTGCTTAAGACGGGCGATGACGTCAAATACGATTATAAGGATCACCAGCTGCTGCCCGAGCATGAGCGGCGGAGCATCACGAAGCAGTACAAGAAGGATTTGGCGAAGCTAGAGGAAACGTGCATTGAGCTGGAGCGGCAGGCGGGAGCCGAGCTGTTCAACGATTAGTAATGGCAGGATCATGAAAGCTGCAGTGTCGGGATAATCCGGTGCTGCAGCTTTTTGTTTGCGCCCGCAGCGGTTGCTTCTTCTAGCAAGATGCGCTTATTCTAAAAAAGTTACTAGAATAGGCAACTATTAACGCCCGCTATTGTCTAAAGAACGATCAGGCTGTTCCGCATAATGGCATGCGGGACAGCTTTTTCGTGCTGTTATTGATCAAGTTTGTCCACGGTGCTCTCGTTAGGCGTATGCTACAATGTGGGTATGTAGGCGTATTACACAACATGAAGATCGTAATGTACGAACACATAAGGAGCGATTCGAGTGGCGGAGACGAGACGAACGGCAATCGTAACAGGGGCGGGCAGAGGACTTGGATTTGGTTTGGTGCAAAAGCTTTTGGAGCAAGGCTGGCGCGTAATCGCGGCTACGCACGGAGGAGCGACGCCTGCGCTTGCGGAATTGGGACAGCAGGCCGGCGACCGGCTGCTATGTGTGACCATCGACATTGGCGACACTGATAGCGTGAGGGCGGCTGCGGCCGCTGCGAGCAGCTGGACGGAGCAGCTGGATCTCATCGTGAACAACGCAGGCGTGCTTGGCGATATTGATAAGCAGCTGCCGGATGAGCTCGATTTTGATGAAATGCTGCATGTGATGAATGTGAATACGCTTGGCCCGCTGCGGGTAACCCAAGCCTTCGGCAAGCTGCTGCTTCGCTCGCAGCGACCGATTGTAGCCAATATATCGTCGGAGGCAGGCAGCGTCGGCATTTGCGATCGCGATGGCTGGTACGGTTACTGCATGTCCAAGGCTGCGCTGAACATGCAATCGGCTCTCGTTCATAACCAACTGAAGCCGCTTGGCGGCCGCGTGCTTGTGCTGCATCCGGGCTGGGTGCAAAGCTATATGCACGGCGATCTGAACACATCCGCCCGTCTAACCATTGAGCAGTCCGCGGACAACGTAATTGGCGCCATCATGAAGGAATCGGATTGGCCGGACGCGGACGGCAAGCCGCCGTACATCGATACGGAATATGGGCAGCGATTGCCTTGGTAAGCGAGCTGAAGTCCGACTGATTAGGAGGGGAATGCAATGAGTCGGGAGAACAAAGAACGATCGAATACAGCTAGTTCGCGACGGGTCATTTTATTCGGGGACTACACGTCGGCACCCTATCATCCGCTTCAAGGCATGGATAAAGAAGTGATCAACCTGCTTGGCGATGCCTATCGCGTCGATCCCTGCGAGGATTCGGTTGTATTAATTGCAGGCTTATCGAATCAAGTGGATGTCTTGATCTCGTACGCGGATCGGTGGACAAGCACGCTGACGGAAGGACAAGTGGACGGCATGCTTGCTTTTGTGCAAGGCGGCGGGGGGCTCGTGTCGCTGCACTGCGGCATTTCGCTAGCAAACCATGAGCGCCTGCTGCCGTTATTTGGCGCTAAATTCGTCGGTCATCCCGAGTTTCAGCCGTTGTCGTTTTCGGTGGCGGCGGGAGTCGGGGGTGCTAGCCATGCGGATGGCCGCGATGTTCAGCCTGTTGATCAGTCGCTGGCAGCATCGCTTGAGCCGTTCGTTCTGGCAGAGGAGCCTTATCAATATGCATTTGCGGATGCGCCCAATGGCGACCGCACTGTTCTGCTGGATTACGAATACGAAGGAGAGCTGTATCCGGCAGTTTGGACCCAGACATACGGGCAAGGTAGAGTTATTAATGTAATGCCTGGCCATACGGTGGAGTCGCTGCAGCATCCAGCCGTTCAGAAGCTGCTTATTGCGGCAGTGGAATGGGCAGCGAGAAGGTAAAGGGTTGCGAAAAATTGGATATGGATTGCAGAAGCGGTCGGCCTATGTAGCTGATCGCTTTTTTGTTCGTTGGCGGCATGGGGGCATGCAGGGGGGATGCTATTGTTCGGTGCAGTTTGTGCAATGGGAATGATCGTGATTAGGCGGGAAGTTGATTGCCGTTGCAAACTGTACAATGAGAAAACACATCGAAGGAGATAAAGGGGCGAGGAGGCCGGTTTAGCATAGTCATCATTGTACCAACTGCAATGGCACCATCAGCTTGAGCTCCAAGGGGGAATGGGGATTGTATGAAATGCAATGAGCAGCGCTAGAATGACAGAAAAAGGGCGAGAGCAATTGCGCTCTCCCCCCAGCCACTCTTTAAGCCTATCCCACGTTCCGAACCTTGCCTAAAAATGCATCAATCGCGTAATACGCCGCGCCGCGCACCGCCGAGCGATCCTGAAGCTCCGCGAACAGAATGCGCATGCGCTCGCGATGATAAGGAAGCGTCCGCCTGTCGACCGCTTCCTGCACGGCTGCCTCCAGCCAGCGGCTGGCGCGGCTGACGCGATTGCCAATAATGACAACGTTCGGGTTAAACACGTTGACGATGTTCGCAATTCCTGCGCCAAGGTAGTCGCCGATGGAGCGAAACAGCTCGATTGCGCGCGCGTCGCCAGCTTCGGCTGAAGCGATCACGCCGTCAAGCTCGTCCGGCAGGCCGAGCTCGGCCGCGCGCTCGAGCAGTGCATTTTCCGAAGCGTACAGTTCCCAGCATCCGCGATTGCCGCAGCGGCAGGGCTTGCCCTGATATTCGATCGACAGATGGCCGAGCTCGCCGGAGAAGCCGGAGGCGCCCTTGTACAGCTCCTTGTTCAAAATGATGCCCGTCCCGATGCCGATGCCGACGCTGACGTAAATTTGATGCGGAATGCCGCGGCCAGCGCCGTATTTCTGCTCGCCTTGTGCTCCCGCATTCGCTTCGTTATCGATCGTTACCGGCACGCCGAACTGCTCCTCGACGAGTCGCTGCAGCTCAACGCGCTCCCATGCCAGATTCGGGGCGAACAGAATCGTCCCCGTGTCATCCACGATACCCGGCACGCCAATCCCGATGCCGACGATGCCATAAGGGCTCTCCGGAGCGCGTGCAATGAGCTCCTCCATACAGGAGAAGAGCTGCTTCAAGCCGGAAGCCATGTCGGGGCGCTTCATCGACCATTCGCGGTCTTCAACTACGTTGCCGAGCAGGTCGGTCAACACGCCGCGAATGTAGTTGACGCCGAGATCGATGCCCACCGCATAGCCGGCTTTGGCATTGAACAGGAGCATGACAGGCTTACGCCCGCCGTTCGACTCGCCTTGGCCGATTTCATCGACGAGGCGAGAGTCGATCAGATCCAACACGAGGCTAGATACCGTCGCTTTATTGAGTCCGGTTTGCTCGGATATTTGCGCGCGCGATATGAGGCCGCCTTTAAGAATCGCGTCGAGCACGATCGCCGTATTTATTTTTTTGATCATCGTTTGATCGCCAGTAGGCTTTGCTTTTGCCATCGTTGAGCCATCCTCTGTTGGACATGTAGTCGCTTGATCGTTCTATTGTAGCACATTCGTCAAGGTTTGTTTGGTCATTAAACGAAGTGTGGGGGCGAGAGGCGAACGAAAAGGCGAGCAATAAAAAATTGGATGAAAAAACTTTGTTTGTTTAATAGACAAACTAAGTTTATTGATGGTATGCTGTCGGTATAGCAATCGATACAGCGCTTTCAATATTCGCCTAAAACGTTCGTTAATCCAAAGGAGGATTTCGCAATATGGCATACTTCGCTAACATTCCCACAATCAAATTCGAGGGCAAAGGCTCCGACAATCCGCTGGCATTCAAACATTATGATCCGAACCAAGTCGTGCTTGGCAAAACGATGGAGGAGCATCTCCGTTATGCAGTCGCTTACTGGCATACGTACACAGCAGACGGCACAGATCCATTCGGCGCAGGTACGGCAGTACGCGACTGGGATAAATTAAGCGGACTCGACAAAGCGAAAGCGCGCGTCGAAGCAAACTTCGAGTTCATGGAGAAGCTGAATATTCCTTACTATTGCTTCCATGACCGCGATATCGCGCCAGAAGGCAGCACGCTTCAAGAAACGAACAAAAACCTCGACGTTATCGTTGCTATGCTCAAAGACAACATGAAAGCTTCCGGCAAAAAGCTGCTGTGGAACACGGCGAACATGTTCACGAACCCGCGCTTTGTACACGGCGCAGGTACGACGAGCAACGCTGACGTTTACGCCTATGCTGCGGCACAGCTGAAGAAGGGCTTGGAAACAGGCAAAGAGCTCGGCGCTGAAAACTATGTGTTCTGGGGCGGCCGCGAAGGCTACGAAACGCTTCTGAACACGGATATGAAGCTTGAGCTCGACAACCTTGCTCGCCTGTATCACATGGCGATTGCTTATGCGAAAGAAATCGGCTTCGACGCGCAATTCCTGATTGAGCCTAAGCCGAAAGAGCCGACCAAACACCAATACGATTTCGATGCCGCGACGACGATTTCGTTCCTGCAAAGCTACGGCCTGAAGGACCACTTCAAGCTGAATCTTGAAGCGAACCATGCGACGCTCGCTGGCCATACGTTCGAGCACGAGATTCGCGTAGCGGCTATCAACGGCATGCTGGGCTCGCTCGACGCGAACCAAGGCGACTTGCTCCTCGGCTGGGATACGGATGAATTCCCGACTGACTTGTACTCGACGACGCTCACGATGTACGAAGTGCTCAAAGCTGGCGGCCTGGGCCGCGGCGGCGTGAACTTCGATGCGAAAGTTCGCCGCGCTTCGTTCGAGAACGAGGATTTGTTCCTTGCGCACATCGCAGGCATGGACAGCTTCGCTTGGGGCCTCAAAGCCGCGGCTAAGCTGATCGAAAACCGCGTCTTCGACAGCGTCGTGGAAGAGCGTTACAGCAGCTTCAAGAGCGGCATCGGCGCCGACATCGTGTCCGGCAAAGCGACGCTTGCGTCCCTGGAGCAATACGCGCTGCAAAACAACCCGATCGTGAACAAGTCGGGCCGCCAAGAGCGTATCAAGCTGCTGCTTAGCGAAGTTATTTTCAGCGTTTAAACCATAGATTCAAGTGCATGCATATAAAATAAAGCTCAAAAAGTCGGCTGCAAAGCTGGCTTTTTGACCTATACAGGGGAGAATTGGCGGACGATGAGTTACGTAATTGGCATTGACTTAGGCACTAGCGCGGTGAAGGCGCTGCTCGTCGATCGGGAGGGCGCAGTTCGCGGCGAGGCGTCGCGTGCGTATCCGCTTTTCCACGAGCATACGGGCTGGAGCGAGCAAAAGCCGGATGATTGGGTAGAGGCGACGATTGAAGCGTTGAAGGAATTGTCGGAAGCGGCAGGCATCAATTCCGCTGAGATTGAAGGTATCAGCTTCTCGGGCCAAATGCATGGACTCGTATTGCTGAACAGCGAGGGAAATCCTGTCCGCAAAGCGATTCTGTGGAACGATACGCGCACGACGGCGCAATGCCGCGAGATCGAGCGTACGCTTGGCGACAAGCTGCTGGGCATTACGCGCAACCCGGCGCTTGAGGGCTTCACGCTGCCGAAGATTTTGTGGGTTCGCCAATACGAGCCGCAAGCATTCGAGCAGTCGAAGCTGTTCCTGCTGCCCAAGGATTATGTGCGTTACCGGTTAACGGGCGAGCTGCATATGGATTATTCCGATGCCGCAGGCACGCTGCTGCTTGATGTAGCGAACAATCAATGGAGCGCCGAGGTGCTGCAAGCGTTCGAATTGCCGGCCTCGTTCTGCCCGGCGCTCGTCAACTCGCATGAGCTGGTCGGCACGCTTCTACCGGCTGTAGCTCAACGCTCTGGTTTGCCTGTGACGGTGAAGGTATTTGCCGGCGGCGCAGACAACGCATGCGGAGCGATCGGCTCTGGCATTTTAGAGGAAGGTCTCACGCTGTCGAGCATCGGCACCTCCGGCGTCATTCTTAATTACGAGAACGACAAGGAAGCCGATTTTGCAGGCAAAGTTCACTTCTTCAACCATGGCAAAGAAAATGCGTTCTACGCGATGGGCGTTACGCTCGCAGCGGGCTATAGCCTTAGCTGGTTTAAGAACACCTTTGCCGCAGGCGAATCGTTCGACCAGCTGCTTGAAGGCGTCGGCGAAGTGAAGCCGGGCGCTGGCGGCCTGCTATTCACGCCTTATCTCGTAGGCGAGCGTACGCCTCATGCGGATGCGAACATTCGCGCAAGCTTCATCGGCGTAGACGGCTCTCATCGCCGGATTGACTTCGCTCGTGCAGTGATGGAAGGCATCACGTTCTCGTTGAACGAGTCCGTGGATTTATTCCGCAAAGCAGGCAAGAAGGTCGAGACGATCATCTCCATCGGCGGCGGCGCGCAAAATCCGGTCTGGCTCCAAATGCAAGCCGACATCTTCAACGCTACGGTCGTTGCGCTGGAGAACGAGCAAGGTCCGGGGCTTGGCGCCGCGATGCTTGCCGCATACGGCAGCGGCTGGTTCGCGAGCTTGGACGCTTGCGCCGACCAGTTCGTGAAGCGAGGCGCTTCCTACACGCCGAACGCCGAAGCGGTTGAAACATACGCAGGCTTGTTCCGCATTTATCAGCAAGTGTACGCGCAGACCAAAGGCTTGAACGATGCGCTGGCGGCCTATCGGAAGTAATTGCGGATATGCTGATTCGTAACGCGCAATTTTTGTAACGTACGCTAGAACAAAAAGCCCGTTCCTTCCAGACCCCATTAAGGTCGGAAGGAACGGGCTTTGTTCACGTATGGCTAAGCTAATATAAGGTTTATCACACGCCGTAACTGTAGCTGTAGCTGCCCCATATCTCCTCGGGAACAACGCCAAGCTCGCCAGCGATTAGCTCGGCAGTGAGCCGCTTCGGCTTTTTGATTTTGCCGTTGCGGATTTTTGAGATCGTCGTTAACGAAATATGCGTTGAGCGCGCCAGCTCCGTGACAGAGACGTTCTTGGCGGTCATGAGCACGCGGAGCTTGAAGGAGGAATCGACCTCCTCTTGCTGCCTCTCCAAGCTTTGGAGCACAACAGCAATGCTTTTGAGCGCGCCGTGCCAATGGTGGAACGTCAGGATGACAGCGCGGGCTACATAAGACTGATTGTCCAGCACGATGCTGAAGGTGCACGGCTGCGCTGTCTGGTTTGCCGAGGCATAATCCATGGCACGCTTCACCATGCGCAAATCGTTTTCATGAATGAATTGAAGCGCAGGCTGATGAAGGAATTGTGCAGAATCATAGCGAACAGGTGTAATGTAACTCATCATAGCGCGAATGGTATGGTCTGGATCAAGAATAATGGAACCCATCGCGCGTTCTTCGCGGATGACGGATTCAATCCACCGCTGCTCGGATACATCATGGAGTACAATAGCGTACAAATGAGGCTGTTCGTTCGCGCCGATCCGATAAACTTCGATCTGCACGTCCAGCGTCATGCCTCGAACGGAACGAAAGGAGCAGTTGGCGGAGGCTGCTTTCGTATCGGCTAGCTCTGCTAATCGATGGAACAGGTCGGCTCCGTCATCGGGAAATAGAGAATTCGGACGGGTGCCTAGCAGCTCGTGTTTGCGATAACCGCTCCATTCGCTGAAGGCATCGTTCATATCAATGATTCTAATGGGATCCGAGGAAGCATCCGCAATGAAGATGGGATCGGGACAGAACGTGAAAACATCGTACATCTGCTGGCACCTCTTTTGCACAAGGTTATGTTAGAATTAACCGATTGAAATACATGTAAATGAATTGTAGCACAAATGATGTCATAAAACCTGACATCAGTTAATTTATTTTGTTAGGAATGGTGAGTTTCGTATGGAAACAATGGGGGCAGAGCGCGCAGAAGGTAACATCGCGCTGAACGTGCAAATTCAACACGCAGGTTATGAGGAAGGCAAGCCGATTGTGCATGATGTAGCGTTCGACGTTCGTCAAGGGGAGCTCGTAGCATTAATCGGGCCTAACGGCGCGGGGAAGAGCACGACCGTAAAGGGCGTAATCGGCATGCTGCGGCATATGTCCGGCAAAGTGAAAATCGGCAATGGCGAAGGGCGATATGCGTACGTTCCTGAGCAGCCGGTACTGTACGACTACATGACGCTGTGGGAACATCTACGATTGGCAGCGTCCGTGTTTCATTTGGCGGAGGCGGAGTTTGAGGAGCGGGCAGAGCGGCTGCTGGAACGGTTTCGCATGTCGGGGGTGCGCCATAATCTGCCGTCGTCCTTCTCCAAAGGAATGCAGCAGAAGACGATGCTCATCATCGGCTTTATGCTGCAGCCAGACGTATACATTGTGGACGAGCCTTTTGTAGGCCTGGACCCTCGCGCGACGATGGAGTTTCTTGAGCTGCTGGAATCCGAGCGGCAGCGCGGTGCAGGCATATTGATGTCGACTCACGTTCTCGATACCGCAGAGAGAATCGGCGAGCGATTCGTGCTTATCGACAATGGCACGGTAGTCGCAAGCGGCACCTTGGCCGACATTCGCATGCAATCGGGCGGCGGTCCTGAGGATACCTTATTCGCATGCTTCAGCAGGTTGACTTAGATGGCAGAGCTAACGAGCGGAAGCCAAGAGGAAGCAGCTGTTGGGAAGGAGCCGGTACCCGCTGCGCGACCAATTCGTACGCCGGCGGCGTTGTTTAGAAGGCGCGTTGGCCAGCATGTGCGCTGGCAGTGGATGGTATGGCGGACGGTGATCGATTGGACGGTGTGGGTGTACGTATTCATCCCGGCGGCGCTGTACGGCGGGAGCATCTATCGCCATTGGTGGAAGACTCCCCCTGAATGGATGAGCAACCTGGGGACAGGCACAATAGCGGCGGTCTTCGCCGTTATGCTGTTCAGCATGGGTCGGCTGCGTACCTTTATAGAAGAGCCTGATGCAATCATGCTGCTGCAGAGGCCCAAGTGGCTCGGCGGACTGCGCCTTCGGGGCGCGATCTATAGTGTGGTCTGGCGACTGTTGTTCGCAGCTGTGCCTATAGCGGTGACACTTGTTTGGTCTACGCAGGTGAAGCTGTTGTCGGTTGGAGAGATTGCGTTGTGGTATGAATTAACGGCAGCTATTGCTATAAGCGCGATCTCGCTGCGCAGCATCGTAGAAGCGAATCTGCAAGGATGGCGGCGAACGATTTTGCTGCTGGCGATAACAAGCTTGCTAACGATCGGGTACACATGGCTAATGGTCAAAATGCTGGGCGGCAACGGTAGTGCAGCAGGAAGCGAGCAGGCTCATCCAGCTGGGTTGGGGGCAGCGGCTGCCGTTGCTGTAGTTGCAGCGATAGCGGGATTTTGGCTCCGACTACGCTTCTATGGCACGCTGCAAGCCGATATTGAGAGTGAACGGGCATCGCGTCTGACGCTGTCATCCTTAATATTAAGGCAGGTAGCTCCTGTGAAGCGCCCGCGTCCGACTCGCACAAGGCCGGTACTGTTCAGCGGTTCAGGTCGATTGATTCGCGGCAATGGACAGCAGGCTCTTATTGCCGATTCCTTCATGAAATCGCTGCTGCGCAAAATGGAGTATGTGCGGCTGCTGCTCCTATTTTACGTGATCTCGACAATCGCCTTACTCATAGCTCCGGGTTGGATCGCCGGAATTTGCGCGCTCGTGCTCCCGATTATCGGAACGGTGTGGGCGAGGGATCGGTTTGAAGGGTGGATGGACGAGCCGTTTATTAAAGGCTTCGCATGGGATGCCGGGGCGGTTCGCGCAGGCATGGAAAAAGCGCTGCTGTACCTGTTGGTTCCGCTCGCACTCTGGCTGGGCGGGCTGGCAGGCTGGAAAATGACAGGCGTCGCAGGCGCCGTGCTTGGCATCGGATTCGGCTATGTATGGCTAGCTATCGTATTGGTGCCGCTTCTTTTATTTGCAAGTGAAATTCGTCGCCAGAAGCAGCAGCGGGCTGAGTAGGACGAGCGATGGTGACTAGGAACGGCTCCGTCTGGGCATTGTAATCTGGTAAAGGATTCTAAATTCGAATCAGATGTCCACGCGGAAGGAGGATGAGGCATGAGCAGCACAGATAACTCCGCCTTGCTGTTCCAGTTTGCTGATAGCGCTAGCGCGGCTGCGGCGAGCGATACCTTGCAAGAGTTCGGCTACGATCCGGTCGCGCATGAGGGCGGGCGGCTGCATATTCATTTGGAAGGCAGCGACCTTACGTCGGCATTGGAGATCGCGCTCTCGCACGGCGGGGAGCTAGTGGAGGAGCAGCCGATGGATTCCACGAACTTGACGGGCTCGGCATATGGCATCGATGGGATTGCGATACCGGCGCATACCGTTAACGAAGATTGGACCGAAGCTTATGCAGCCGGGAACAGCGCCTACGAGGATCAGCCGGACGGGCTCTCCAATTGGGATGACGATGCTCCGGATGAGGACGATTACCGCCCGGATGGCGGTTCCTACAATTACATATCCGGCGATGTCCATACCTGATCGTATCGGAGCAGAGCGGAGCGGTCTTGCTAACCGGAACTAATGTTGGCGGAGTACCGCGCCGTACGCTGAAAGATCGGCATGAGCAAAAAGGCTGCACAGCGTTGAATGCTGTGCAGCCTTTTGTTTTGGTTGGTTATGGAATGAGGTCTGTCGCATTCTAGTAGCGTTTGCTGCTGGTGCTCCGGGTGGGCCTGGTTTCTAACGGACTCAGGAGACGTTATTGGTCCGAAAACGCCTTTGTTTGAGCTGTAACGGACCTCAGCGCCGTTATTGTGCAGAAATCGCATTGAATTGGCATCAAATTCAGCGAATAACGGCATCTGAGTCCGTTAGCTTTGAAAAAACGGCTAAAACCCGCGAATAGCGGCTCCTGAGTCCGTTAGCGGATTGAGCGCGGAGCCCTCTGATGCCAGCGGGGCAATGGCAAATGGCCTGCTTTTTGCGCATCAAATGGCGACGGGCTTGCCTATAAACGGCAGCCCGCCGCGCGCCAGCGGCCATGCGCCCGCCGCCCCGCCGCCGGGGCCCCGCG
>NZ_AEDD01000005.1:225927-439700 GCF_000179615.1 Paenibacillus curdlanolyticus YK9 | reverse complement strand
ATAACTTGCGCTTAGCTTGCCGATTGCAATGACCAAGCAAGTAGTGCAGTAATTGCTTGAAAATCCCGAAAGGGACATCTCCAGCTTTTTGGACACGGTAGAGTAACAGGTTTTCACCAAGTGACAGGCAGGGGCTCGCAAAGCCCCTTCGCGATAGCTTTTCCACTGGTCCGATGCCGCTTGAGCAAAAAACAAAATAAGTCATAAACAGTGAATTTACGCCCTACTTCTCGATAACCAACCGAATTTGAAAAAGAATCCACAATTTCTTTCGGTAGTGCAGTTTGAACTAGCTGGCTGAACGTAGTAGACTTATTCATAAGATCGCCTCTTGGGGGTGGAGTGGGTGGTACTACCCATTACCCGAGAGTGCGGTCTTTTTACCATTTCCAGGTTAATCAACAGGCCTGTATAAAGTGCAATGGCAAACGCTTTTGGGCGCTTGCTTAGTATTTGGCGTTGTATGAAATGCAACGGTCACGGCAGCAACTGTTTGATGATCCCTGCCTACGTGGTATCCATTTTAAACTTCATTTATAATGGGAGCATCAACTGTAAATGTTTTCTAACCGGAGGTGGATATGCCTTGTCGCCGAATGAAGCAACCCTTGAAATCGAACAGCTATACCGCGACTATAAGCCGCTGCTCGCTTCCATCGCTTATCGAATGCTCGGTTCCATGAGCGAAGCCGAGGACGCCGTGCAAGACGTATTCGTTACCGTAAGCAAGCAGGGCGCGATCGATATGGAACACCCTAAAGCATATTTGGTCAAAATGACGACGAATCGCGTGCTTAACATGATGAAAGCCGCACCCCGCAAGCGGGAAACCTACCCCGGACAATGGCTCCCCGAGCCGCTCATTACGATGAATGCGGAGGAGGAGCCGCTGGAGCAGATGCTGCGCCGCGAACGGCTCGGCTATGCCATTCTCGTGTTATTGCAAACCTGTACGCCGCCCGAGCGAGCGGTATTCGTCCTGCGCGAGTCGCTTGGCTACGACTATGCCGATATCGCCGCGATGCTGGATAAATCCGAAGCGGCCTGCCGCAAAATCTATAGCCGAGCCGCAGCGAAGGTCGGCCATCGTCAGCGGGAGGAGCATGAAGCTGCTCTGGACGCTTCGATTGAGCGCTTCGCCCAGTCATTCACTGAAGCGGTCAACACCGGCCAGCTAGGCTCGTTTATCCATTTGCTCACGGATAACGCTGTGCTGCTCACCGACGGAGGCGGCGTTGTACGCTCGGCCATCAACCCGATTCGGGGAAGCGATCGGATCGTCGCCTTTTTCGCTGGCATCGCCAGCAAAGGATCGCTCGTTGGACGGTTCCGCCATGTATGGATCAGCGGGCAGCGAGGGCTGCTGCTGGAACGTGAGAACCATCCGCCGTTCGCTTTTATATTCGAGCCTGATGCAGACAACCGCGCCATTCGCGCAATCTACATGGTATCCAATCCGCAGAAGCTTACGCGAGTTACGGAATAAACCCAATGTGAAAACCCCTTCTGCGGGTGCAGAAAGGGCTGTGGGCTGTCGGTATTACGTTGCCAGTTGCGTCTTTCGCGCTGTCTTATGGCTTGCCAATCTTGCGATCGAGATCAAGGCTCATGATATACGTATACTTGGCCGCATGCTTCTGCTCATCGGTCAAGATTTCAAACACCATATCGCGATAATAACGGCTTGGCATGCCCGCACGGATATCCCGATAACGCTCCACGGCGCTTAGTTCGCCGAAAAACGCCTTTTTAATGCCGTCGATATAGGATTGGGGCTTGTCGAACGCAACGTTTTGCGGCGTCACGATGTCCTGGCCCGTCAGATCTTTATAGATGTGACGAAACATTTGGTTATGCTTGCGCTCATCATTTCGTATAGACGTAATCATATCTCGCTCTTCCTTCGTAGGAGCAACGGAAATTAAATAATCATAAAACAATTCGTCCTCGCGTTCGCCTTGTACGGCCTGTTTGACGAGCGCAAGCGCCTCCTGCAGCGACTTATACGATATCGGTTCACGCCAGTATCCGTATGCAGCAGGTGCGTACCAGTAACCCTCCATTAGAGCCCCTCCAACATTCATGTTATCGGGCATTATATGTGGGCATTCGTCCTGCGGTGCAATTCCTGCTCACGGGAGCATCCGATCACCGTTCTTCAGCAATCGGTTTGTCGGCTTGTCCCGCTGATCGCTCCAAAACCCAGACGAGCCCTCCTACTGCCAAGCATGCGGCGGTCGCAGCAATGACCGAGCCACCTGCATGGAGCAGCAGCGCTGGAACCCAGCTAATGCCTAATAAGCGGTGAATGAGACGCATCTGTTTGTGACGAATCTTGTTAATCAAATAACCGTAGCCGATAAGCGCCAATAGAATAGCGAACGCAGCCAGACCCGTATAGATTTTATCATCATGCAGCTTCGTCATTAGAAAATAGACGCCGTGAACCGCAATGGCAGCGAAGGTCAGCCATCCCAGCAGCTTATGCGCGGCATACAGCAGCTTTCCAGCCTTGCGTACGAGAGGCGAAGGCGATTTCAGCTTCCTTTTGAACCAGAACCATGAGAACGCGCCTGCTCCCAAATAAAGCGCAACCGTTCCGATCGTCGTAAAGTAGTCGCCTAACCCTTCTTCTTTATCTCTTGGGAGACGGGGCCCGCCGCCCTGCAGCTTTCCTCCATCACCTATCCGCGGTCGCGGTTCACCGCCACCGTGCGCGTACAGCCAATAAGCCACAAGAAGCACCGCCGCCACAATCGCAATGATGGCCGGCAACCACACTTTTTTATTTTTGCTCATAAAGGTCTCCTTGCATCGGTTAATGGTAGACCTTCAGTATAGCGGCAATAGATTAAAATCTTATTAACGCTGACGATCTTTTTAAATTGTTACAGGGGGCGCTCATGAAAAAACAAACAATCATTATCCTATTAGGCATTGCAATTATTTTATTCATATACAGCCATTTCACTAACCAAGGATCATATAGCGTTAACAACTTCCTTAATGATAAAAACATTGTTTATAACGAAATAGTTGAAGTAAACAATAAATATTATATTTTCAACGATAGTGATATTTATATTTATAAAAACAAATCCGAGTATAACCACTCAACTGCTAACCAAACAATTGATAAGAACGCGCTCGTCGGAGGGCTTGAAAAAGGATCCGTCGGGCTTATTTTAAATGACCTTCATCTAGCCACCCGCATCGTTCATTATTCTGTTATTGTTGATGGGGTTGAGCGCTTGTCCGATACCTTTCATAAAAAAGGGGCCAATTTCGTCATTGTCGATGATCGAATTTGGAACCCCCATCCGAATTTCACTGTAAAGTTGTTAGATCTTGATGACAACGAGCTACTCCGTCTTGACCTGTAAATCTGCAAGCACCTGATAATCCGAAGAAACTAGTGTCTTGGATTAGGATAAATATGTGCGACTAAAAAGCAACGCTGTAACGAGTGGACGTGAAGTTTGCTATTTAATCGCACTAATTTCATGACCCGAACTGATTAACTCCGCTACCCAGCTATAGCATTCATATAGTTCTTCATCGCTGACCAACTGAGATTGGTGTTCAAACATCACTTTAAAGTGATCATTCTCTTGGGACATGATTTGCAAATATTCCGCGATCGGGGCCCATCCATCTGATGGATCTAAACCAGGCAGTACTGGAACGCGCTTTTGTACAACTTGGTTGTGACGATCAATTTGAAAGTTCGACAGATGAATGGTTTCGGCGTATTTAGCAAATTTCTTAATGACGGACTTGGCATCAAAATGAGGGTCAATTCGATCTTGCAAATAAAGTCTCGCCGTATCCAAGCATAATTTGATGTTTCCGTGCTTCTCTAATAAATCCTCCACCTGATTGCTTAAATACGTATATCGATTCAATGCATCAAACTCTAATACCGGCGTGAAATCATACTCTCTACCTTTATTGGAAAGCCATTCAAATAAGGTATGACTCTCCTCCTTAAACCTCTCGCTAGAATAGGCGCTCTCAAATACATACTCGCTTGGATCATAGAAACGCCAGTCGCTCCAGTCGACCCTATCGTCCAAGATGACGGGCTTGGGGTAGTGAAAGAGAACATAGCTCGGTTTCAAGACCGATAGGAAATCCAGTTCTTGTTGCACGTCTTCATAAGCGCGTTTTCGAGCGGCGTTGTCGCTTGATAGAAACTGTGCGTCTCTTAATGCCGTCACGCCCGCTCTGAGCGGAAAGTGAACGCCAATATGAAAACCAGTATCCTGAGATTCCTTTAACAAACTGGCTATATCTTGCTCGTTATCGAACAAACAGGCTTCTATTCCATAAAAGCCGGGTAAAAAATCGCGACTATATTTGTTGTAATCAAAAGATTCATACTGACCAATCAGGAATCTGTTCATACTCTCTTTAAACATGATAAATACCTTCCTCTATCTTTTTCACTCTATACACCCTCCTATATTTTACATTCTTTACAACGAGTATTAACGTGTTTTAGTTCCAGTCTTGTGGAACAGTTTTGAAGAAGTGATACAATGAAGAGACAGAAAAAGAACAAAGGGGATGCGACAGTGATCGAAACGAACAATTGGAGAACCGGCGCGAATGGCCGCAAATTCATAGCCTCTTTCAGCGGAGGAAAAGACAGTACGCTTGCACTGTACCAAGCCATGAAGGCTGGCGACGCGCTCGGACTAATCGTGATGCTGGAGGAGGAAGGCAAGCGCTCCCGCTCCCATGGCATGCCACCGGAGGTCATTCAAGCCCAAGCCGAGTCGATCGGCCTGCCCGTATTTACCGCAGCCGCGAGCTGGGCGGATTACGAGGCCGAATTCATTCGCTTGCTCACCGAGGCTAAGCAGCAAGGAGCAGAGGTGCTTGTAACAGGAGACTTGGACATGCCGGAGCAGGGCTGCTGGCAGGACAAGATCGCGCGTGGCGTAGGCCTCGAGCTCGGAATGCCGCTGTGGGAAATGGATCATCGCGAGGTCGTTACGACGTTCATCGATCTGGGCTTTGTCGCTACGCTCGTCACGGTGAACCTGTCGCTAGGCATGCGGGAGGATGATCTGGGACGAACGTTAACGCATGAATACATAAAAGAACTTGAAGCACGCGGCATCGATCCTTGCGGCGAAGGCGGCGAATTCCATACGACCGTGCTGGACGGGCCCCTGTTCAAACGGCCGATTTCCGTTCGACAGCTGGACATCGTAAGACATGAAGAGTATGCTTTCTTGCCGTTGGAGCTTATTAAATAATACAAAGCAGCGCCGGATTCTGATTATCCCCTTGGCCGAACTTATCTATCTGCTGGCTGTGCTAATTCAGAGCGCTGTGCGCAGCGCGACTTGGAGGAATGGCCTTGTTTCGCATTATGATTGTCGAAGACGATGTCAAAATTAGAACGATCGTAGCTGACGCGCTGCGCAAATGGCAGTACGAAGTACTCGAGATTACGTCATTCGAGCATGTCTTGCAGCAATTCACAGATGAACAGCCCCACTTGGTCGTGCTGGACATTAATTTGCCCCTATATGACGGGTTCTACTGGTGTCAGAAAATCCGTGCCATCTCCAAGGTGCCGATCATTTTCCTATCCTCGCGGGATCAGAACATGGACGTCATCATGGCTATTAATATGGGCGGCGACGACTTCGTCCAGAAGCCATTCGATCTAGGCGTGCTTGTGGCTAAAGTGAGCGCGCTGCTGCGACGCAATTACACCTATCAAGACGAGGGGCTGCAGCTAGCACATCGCCAGCTTATTGTTCACCTCTCCAACTCCTCCGTCCAGTATAGGGATCAGACGTCGGAGCTTACGCGCAACGAATTTATTATTTTGCAAACGTTGATGCGAAGCATCGGCAAGATCGTTTCGCGCGACGACTTGATGCAGGTATTGTGGAACGACGAGCAATTCATTGATGACAATACGCTGACGGTAAACGTCAATCGACTGCGCCGCAAAATCGCGATGCTGGGACTCGAGGATTTCATCGCTACGCGCAAAGGAATGGGGTACATCGTCGAATGAGACTTTGGCGGTTCCTCAAGCTGGAGAAGCCTTATCTGGTGCTGTACGCCACCGGTTTTCTGCTGACCATCGCAATCGCGGCGACCGATCCGCACACTTCGCTCCATGGCTTCACGATCGTGTACGCCCTTCTCCTTAACCTGATCGTATTGATCGGATTCTTGATTTATCGCTACATGATGAACCTGCGAGCTATACGGCTGATGTACGACGAGGATAACGAGCCGCTAACCTTGGAATCTGAAGCGTATCGGGAAGCCCATGAGCAAGAGACGTTGGCGCATATTCGCGCGTTGAACGAAGTCCAGGCTAAACAAAAGGAACACTATGACTTCATCATCTCATGGTTCCACGAAATCAAGACGCCGATCTCCGTTCTTCGGCTCATGCAGCAGACGGAGGTCGACTCCCGAAGCTTAGAGGAAGAGCTGTCGCGGATCGAGCAATATGTCGACCAAGCGCTGTACTACGCCAAGCTGGACAGCTTTAATCAAGATTACGAGATCGTAAATTGCGACCTAGAATTGTTAGCCAAAACGGCCGTCAAATCGCATGCCAAGGCGTTCATCTCCAATAAAATAAAATTAAAGCTCGACATTCCATCGATAATCGTGCAAAGCGATCCAAAATGGCTCCTGTTCATCCTCAATCAGCTGATTACGAACAGTCTGAAGTATTCCGCCGCTGCCAATGGCGAAATTTCAATTACGGCACGGATTACGCAGCATGAGAAGCTGCTTGTGATCCGTGACAACGGAATCGGGATTAATGCTACCGACATTCCGCGGATCTTCAACAGAGGATTCACAGGCACCAATGGCCGTACCCATACGAAGTCGACGGGCATGGGGCTTTATCTCGCCCAAGAGCTATCGAGGAAGCTGGGGCATTATTTGACATGCGAATCCGAGATCGACCGCTTCACGGCGATAACGATTCATTTTCCAAAGCATCATGATCCTTATCTCCGAACCGTGATGCAAAAACCGCAATGATCGGAGGATCACTGCGGTTTTTGGTCGCGTTTATGGCATTCTTCGCCATCGTTAAGACCGTTGGTTCACGATCTTGTAATACAAGCTCGCCGACGAGCTGTACAACAGCAGGTAGATGAGGAGAAAAATACCCATGATGCTCCATACGATGCCCGGAAGCTCGGGGAAATCCTGCACGGAGTCTAAAATATACGATTTGATGATAAGCCAGCTGTATAGCATGCCCAGTACAATAGGCGGCATGAAGACGAACAGCAGCTGCTTGCGGATCGCACTTTTCATTTGCCGGTTATCGACGCCGATTTTACGCAAAACCGCGTATTGCTGCCTCTCATCCGTCGCTTCACGCAGCTGCTTGAAATAGATGACGCTTGCAAGCGCAAACATGGAAATCAATGCAAGGAAGCCGCTGGCAAACAGCATGAGCGAGGAGCCTTCAATCTGTTTGGAGTAAACGTCTGCGAACGAAGAGTAATAGGCGCCAGGCGTTTGCGTGACGATCGCATGGATTTGCTTAGACAGCTCCTCGGCGGTGTCGGCATCCTGAAGTCCGTAAATTTCAAAAGTCCGATGCGCTGCATGTGCACGCAAGCTTCCGAAAGCCTCGTCTGAGATGACAAGCACGGCGGGCTTTATCCCCATTGATTCGACTGGGTCGGATGCCCAGCCAAGGTAGGCATAGTCTTTCTTCTGCACGAGCTGGAACGTCGCTTCTTCATCCGCCTTCACGGTGAAGCTTGGCCATTCCCCCGATGCATAGGTTCGAGGAAAGTCCGACCCTTGGGATAAAGCGACGGCATCCTGGCCTTGCAGCTCCACCACCTGTCCGTCGCCTCTCTGCTTCACTATATCGTTAAAGGCTTTCTCCGCGACAAGCAAAACTTCCGTCGTAAAATATTCGGGGTTATCAAAGGCGGCGTTCATTGCCGTTACAGGCGATGTTACAAGGGTTTCCTGCGTCAAGTGAAATTCCGCCTGATGACCCGATTGCTGAATGAGACTATCGATTCGCTTGTTCGTTGACGGATCGAGTGATTGGAAGGCGAGATCATTAGGCAAGTTACGGCCGACAGCTTCGAACTGCACTTGATAATTAATCGTTACGAACGACATCAGCATCATAATAACTGCGCTGAATAACGTAATAAACGTGAGATTAAGCGTGTTGCCGCGAATCTGGAACCGGAGCGAGGATGTCCATAATACGGTATTGCCCTCATGGTATTTGCGACGGCGGCTAATCGTTTGCAATGCCCAGCCGGTTAATTGGCGGAAAAACAAGTACGTGCCTCCAATAATCCCGATGACAGAGCTCCACAGGCTAAGCTTCATATAATCCTGCCAGAAGATAGAATCCTTGCCGCTGCCGATGATGACGAAAGCAGTCCCGACCAGCAAAGCAGCGAGCAGCGCGAGCGATGCTGATACGCGTACAGGCTTCTCTGCTTTGTGCTTCGCGTGAAACAATTCCGTGAGCTGTACCCGATTGACCAGCAACAAGCTCTGCAAGCTAATCATAACTGCCAGCAAGAAGAACATCGCGGCCGTAACCATAATCGCTTTCAACGGGAACAGGAGCGAAATGGTCTGATCATAACGCATCAAGTTCATCAGCACCATGCCGAAGAGCTTGGATAGCAGCCCTCCGACCAACACCCCGGCAACGAGGGAAACAGCGCCGAGGACTAACGTTTCATAGAATACCATGCGCACGATTTGACCTTCGCTTAAGCCATACAGCAGATACATCCCAAACTCTTTTTTGCGCTGCCGCATGAAGAACGAATTGGCATATAGAATAAAGAAAATGATGAATAGGAAGATGACGGCCGAAGCGACGAGCACGCCGGTTTGAAAGCCTTGGCGGTTTTGAAGCGCGTTAATCACATCTTCGTTATACATCAATGATAAGAACGTAAATTGAATGATGACGCCTATGATCATCGAGCATAAGTAAATCGAATACAATCGAAAGTTGCGCTTCACGTTGCGAATCGTCAGATCAAGCAAACTCATCGCAGCTTGCCCCCCATCAAGCTCTGCGTCTCTAGAATCCGATCGTAGAAGGCGCGCTGATTCTGTTCCCCCGCATAGAGTTCGTTCACGATTCCGCCGTCTCGCAGGAAAATCACGCGTTGGCAGTAGCTTGCCGCGTACACATCATGCGTGACCATCAGGATCGTCGTTCCGAATGCGCGATTCAAATCAACCAATTGCGCTAGCAGCTGTGTTGCGGAACGCGAATCAAGCGCCCCCGTAGGCTCATCCGCGAACACGATCGCAGGATTCGTCACGATCGCTCTCGCGGATGCTACCCGCTGCTTCTGCCCACCCGAAATCTCGTTCGGATACTTCGCCAAAATTTCGCTAATGCCTAAAGCGTCGACAATGGGCTGAAGCCGCTTCTCCATCTCCTCCGACTTATATTTCCGCAAGGAAAGCGGCAGAAGAATATTTTCCTTCACCGTCATCGTATCGAGCAGGTTGTAGTCCTGAAAAATAAAGCCCATCCGCTCCTGACGAAATTGTCGAAGCGACTTCTTCTTCAAGTCCAGTATGGCTTTCCCCTCTACCCACACCTCTCCGCCAGTGAACTGATCAATCGTGGATAAAACGTTCATCAGCGTTGATTTGCCCGAACCCGAAGGTCCCATAATTGCTGTGAATTCTCCCGCCCGAATCGTTAAATCCACATTTTTCAGCACGGTTGCCGGCCCGTATTTTTTGGTTAGATTTTTCGTTTGAATGACATGCTCCATCATGAGCTCCCTCCCTTTCCTCTCTCTAGTCTAGACGCGCCAAGCGTTTCTAACCATTGAAGTACATGGTTTCCAGGTGACGTTTTTGTCACTTTGAAAGGTCCGCAAAAAAGCATCCCTAGCATGAAGCTTGCCAAGGGATGCTCTCCAAACAGCCAAATTACTCTTTACTGCGCCTTGCGATAAGCATTCACTAGCCGCTGCATGTTGGCTTCCTTATCTGCGATGAAGGCCGTCAAATAGTCGTTCCCGTTCCGTTCATTAAACGCAGCAGCCAGCATCCCGATTTCCTCGTCCAGCCACGCCAATGTTACCGTTTCCGATTCGACAAGCTTCTTTCTCCGTTTCGCTTGGCTCCACTGTTGCAGGAATAGACGGACCGAAATCAGATAGTGAAGCCGATCCAACGGCATTTTGCACGCCAATCCCAGATGAATCGTCCGCTCATATAATTTAACGGCCTTGTTCATATCCGTGACCGTGAAAAACTCCATGAAGATGCCGTACTCCTCCAAATATTCCGGTCCCTCCAGCGTACGAAAAGCCTTCTTCGCAATGCGAAGCGCCTGCTCATAATCGCCTAGCTTCAGCAGCGGGCTGATGACCCGGCTATAGGTCGCCTGCGGCACGCTTCGGCAGCTGATTTTGCCATCTAATATCGGCTTCACGGCCTGCATGCCTCTTTTATTATGATTAATCTGGAAATAATAGCTCCCGAACCGATTCTGCTCGCATGCCCTGCAATCGGACAGCGAATCGCTTGGCGCTGTCCTCCACTGCCGATAGTAGTCAGCTGCCTCTTCCAGCCTTCCTTGCGACAGCATCAAATTCATACTTTGCTGATAATATACCCGTAATGAATATCCGTATTGTAAGCATTTTTCTTTAAAATCCTCAAAGATCGATTGAATCTGCTCTAAGCTAACCTGCGGCAAACGCCAGACCTGATTGAGAATCCATTTATAATGCCACAATATTGAATGGGAGGAATATAGACCTGGCGTTTTCTCGAATTTCGATAAGCACCAAGCAAACGAAACGAACGTTCGCTCTGGACAGCCGCATTCTAGTGCAGTCGATGTATACCCCATCCTCGCATCATAAGCGTCTTCCTCCGTCATATACTTATCCGCAATTAAGATCGCCTCTTCAAGCATTGCAAGCTTTTGCAAGCTGTTAGGCATTAACCATGTTCCGCGCCTTAACTCATCGTATCGGTTTTTCATCCGTGCATGTCACCTGCCTGATGCAAGCCGAGGTTCATGAAATAGAGCAGCGACTCATTCATCAGCTTCATTTCTTCCGCGCTCATCGTGTGGTTGCCCATCAATAACGCTTGCGTGTAGAACAGCTCGATACAAACCTTCTGCACCTTCGGATCCCCCGAAGCGATCGCTTTGCGGACGATCGGATTATTGAAGTTGTAGCACAGCCGCGCGTAAGGCTCCTCATACAACTCGTGTTTCACGACATGGACAAGGCTTCCGAACAGCGGATTGGCTTCCGCTTCACTTGCTTCCGTGAGTTTAAAAAAGTTCAAGGTCTGATTCGTGTTATAAAGCACGGATAAGTCAGCAGGCTCGAACCATCTGACTAAGCTTCGGCAGCGGAAACCTTGAAGCAGTTGATCGGACAAGTCCAAAAACGGCTGCACCTCGCGCTGCTCCGCCACGCTTAACTGCTCGAATCGGCTCGAAAAAGCCAGAATATCAAGAACAGTGACCGTCACCTGCTCCATCACGCTAGACACTTTGCGAACAAGTTCGAAGTCGTGGACATAGCCGCCATTAATGACCATTTCATTTTGCGCCTTAGCTACTCTGGCGATTTGCCTGAACTCGTCCAAGGTGGCAGCCAACGAGATGGCCGTATGGCTTTGGGCTATCGTCGCCATATCCAGCTCGCCGTACGACGTCTCAAAGCTCAAGTACGGAATAAATAATCGGTACAAATCATCATCCTCTACCGCCATCGCTTTGATCGACGCATAGTGGACAAGAATGATCCGTTTGAATAACGCTGGATCACGGTCGGCTAATGCCAGCAAATATTGTTTAATATTTTCGCCAAGCTCGTCTCTCACCGTGTAGAACAAGTCGTTTTCTTGAAACGACTCCCGGGAAGCCGTTGGCTTCAAGCTGTCCGTGTTCATAATGCCATTAACGAAGAACGCCCACGATGGCAGAATATTGTTCATCTTGTCCGAAAGCAGCATGTTTTTCAAATAAACGCGATGCTTCTTCTCCTCTTGCAGGCTAACGGGATACGGCAAAATATAAGCGACGCCTTGAATTCCGCCTACTGCCGAGTGCAGAGGAATGATATCCATCGGCTTGCTGTACGTAGCCTCCTCCAAATACGCGAGAGCCGCAGCCTTGTCCATCTGCCAAGGGGGGACGGACTCGTTAATTCGGCGCTTAAACCGCTCTTCGGTTAAACCAATCGGAACGGCCAGATATTGTCCGAATTTCTCCAGCAGCTCCTGCACCCGCCAGAACTCGAAGTACTCTTCGTACTCCGGCTTTGCCTTTATGTACACGGTCGTCCCGATCGCCACTTCTTTCTTCAATTTCTTGATCGTAAACGTACCGTCGGGCTTGCCCCTCCACTCCAGAGAGTCCCCTTCCATAGCCGAGCGCGTAATTAATACAATCTCATCGCTCACAACGAAACAAGATAGGAGGCCTACGCCGAACTGTCCAATAAAGTCATCTGCCGAATCCAGGTTGTCCTTCTTCGTCGTGCTTCCGATTCGGGCAAGGAATTGTTCAATCTCGGACTCGGTCAATCCGCAGCCGTTGTCTTGGAACGACAAGGTATGATTCGAGAAAATCTCTACATCCACTCTTGCGTCAAAAGCATGCCCAAGCTGTTTTCTTGCTGTAATCGCATCGACGCCATTCTGAAGCAGCTCTCTTATAAAGATGCCGGGGTCGGAGTATAAGTGATTGGATAGCAGATCAATAATTCCTTGTAAGTTCACCTGGAAGTTCATCATAGTCGTCATTGTCTACCCTCTCGAAAATTAGTTTTGTCGAATTATTCCGCATCACAAGTGCAGTAATACCCATATTTTACATACTAATTTGCTAAATTCATTGCAGACGGTGAGCAATTAGTGATATAAAGTGAAGTTGAGCCAAAAAATATCATTCAATTATCGTTTAGGACGTGTACGAATGCTCTTTAATTCTCCTTCATTCATATTTATTTATTTGCCAATTGTATTAACAGGGTACTTTTTGCTTAATGCTTTTCAATCTGTGCGAGCCTCAAGGGCATGGCTTGCTGCTTGCTCTCTCTTTTTCTACGGATGCTGGAATCCCAACTACCTGCCTCTCATCCTTGCATCCATTGCCGTTAACTTTATCATCGGTCGATTACTTATATTAAAGAAGCAAAAAAAGCTTCTAATTATAGGAATTATCTTCAATTTAGGTTTGCTAGGATACTTTAAGTACTTTGACTTCCTACTTACGAATATAAACGCCTTGCTCTCGACGCACGCGAAGCTACTCGATATTACCCTTCCACTGGCCATCAGTTTCTTTACGTTCCAACAGATTTCATACCTCGTGGATTGCTATAAGGGCAAGGTTACAAGCTATAACTTTATTAACTACACGCTGTTTATTACCTTTTTCCCTCATTTAATTGCAGGTCCTATTGTTCATCATAAAGTCATGATGCCTCAGTTCCAGAACAAACAAAATTTAAAAATAAACATGCAAAACATCGCGTTAGGCGTAATGGTTTTTACTATCGGACTGTTCAAAAAAGTAGTGCTGGCCGATCAGTTCTCGACAACCGTGTCCGATGGAATGAACCAATTGGGCACCATCACTTTCTTTGATGCTTGGACGGTCATCCTTTCATACAGCTTTCAATTATATTTTGATTTCAGCGGCTACTCCGATATGGCGATCGGAATTGCCTTATTGTTTAACATCAAATTACCTAATAACTTTCATTCACCGTTTAAAGCGACCAACTTTCAAGATTTGGTCTCACGGTGGCATATGACGTTAACCCGATTTCTATACGAATACGTTTATTTCCCGTTAAACCGATACTTAACGAAAAACGTTTTCTCTCATTCGCTAAAGAAGTTGAGTATGAGCGCTAAAACAGCTATAAACCTGATGCTTCTCTTTCTAATGAGCGGAATTTGGCACGGTGCGGGCTGGAATTTCATCATATGGGGCTTGCTGCTCGGCAGCGGCATTGTTATTTCACGATGGTGGAGCAGCCTAAAAATAAAACTGCCGATTGTCATAGCGTGGGTCCTTACCTTCGGTTATATGAATCTGACACTGATCTTTTTCAGGATTAGCGATTTGGATCAAGCGCTCTTGTTATTAAAAGCAGTACTCGGGCTTAACGGGTTTATACTGCCTGAGCAGCTCTCGCATTTCTTACGTCCACTGTCGGCCGTTGGCATGCAATTCGCTGTAACGCCATTGATGAACAAGTTCCATGCGCTGGGCCTGATCGCCATAGGGTTCATCATTGTATTAGGGTTTAAAAACACTTCAGAGCGTATGGAAAACTTTAAGCCGAAGTTAACTCATGCTTTTTTCATTGCTATTGTACTCGTTTATTCGATTTTAAACTTAACCAAAGCATCCGCTTTTTTATATTTCAAATTCTAATTTAGTAAGGTGATTCTGAAATGAGCTATACCAGGTGGACAATTGTTACATTACTACTTTCAACCTTGCTGCTAGTGCTTGTTGGCTCCTTTAATTATGTGGTAGATCCCTATGGGATCTATCACTTCTCGGGAAGCGACTACAATTATCAGAAAAGCAAAGACAGCGACCCCTATTTAATTAAAGCTTATCAGGGCAAGAAATATAAGCCGGAAGCTATCGTTTTGGGCACTTCTAGATCGATGCGATTGAACCCTCCAACGATCAAATCATTAACCGGCGAAACCGCTTACGGTTTAGGTGTGCCAGCGGCGACGCCCTATATTGACTTAAAGTATTTAGAATATGCGATCAGAGTTGACCCTAACTTAAAAACCGTTTTTCTTGGACTGGATTTCGAGGTTTTTAATGAAAGTTTCCCTACACATGCAAACTTTAACGAAAAACGGCTGAAATCGTTCATCTATTTGCAAGATTTCTTTTCAAGTCTACTCTCCGAGAAGGCTCTGAAGGATAGCCGTAAAGTACTTATCGATAACTACTACAAGACGACCACTTATACAGAAAATAGATTTTTAGGTGATGGAAGCTTTGATGAGACGCTGGTATTTCCACCTAATACTGATCAAGAGACGCTCCAGGCTCTGCCAACTACATACCAATTATCATTGGACAGCTTGGATGACGTGAAACAGATTAAACGTCTTTGTGATGCAAATGGTTTGCGCTTGTATATGTATATCAGTCCCGTCCACGCCATTCTCTTAGAAACGTTTTGGCAAAACAGCCTATGGAATCAGTTTGAAGAGTGGAAACGACAATTGGTCCAGATTGCCCCTGTATGGGACTTCTCGGGCTATCACGACATCTCCATGAGCCCTTTGAAGCATTCAAGCCATTATAATGATCTCTCCCATTTTTCCAAACAAGTCGGAGATCTTATTCTGTACCGTATGCTGAACAAAGAAACGGATAAAGTGCCTGCATACTTTGGCATCTCTCTAACGCCTGATAATATAGAAAGTAATTTGGCGATTCTACGATCGAACAGAAGCCTTTGGCCTGAACGCGGCAAGAACTTGCTGCAGCTTTTAACCAAGAATTAACGCAGCAATGCCAGCCGGAACCGGCTGGCTGCCGTCCTGTTATTTCTATGCCTCCGCCCCACAGCTCCGCCTTACGACCAGCTCCGGCGCCACCATGACCGAACTGGATTGCAGCTGGCCATGGATAAGATCGTAAAGCATTAGCGCTGCCAGCAGGCCGATCTTATCCTTGTCCTGACGTACGGTGGTCAATGGCGGCGAGACATGTTTGCAAGCCTCAATATCGTCGCAGCCGATCACTGCCACATCCTCCGGAACCTTGTACCCCTTGTCCTGCAGCGCTCGAACCGCACAAATGGCCAGCAGGTCAGAGGCGGCGAAAATCGCGCGGGGAACCGTTCCCTTCTCGATCATCTGCATCATCGCTTGATACCCGGTTTGCATGAAGAAGTCCGTCCCATTCACAAAGTATGGCTCAATAATAGGCAGACCATAACTCTGCAGCGCTTCCCGGTAAGCCTGCTCGCGGTTTCGAGAAATCTGGCTTGCGTCTGAGCAGCCGATAAAGCCTAATTCTCTGTACCCTTGCAAATAAAAATGCTCAACCGCCTTATAGGCAATGTTCGTGTTATCGGACATGACGTATCCGGAGCGGTTGCCGGTCAGCGGAAGATCAATCCCGATGCATGGAATATCGCTCTGATCCAGCTCTGCAATATCCGCCTCAATCTCGTCGCCTGATATAATAATGCAGCCGTCCACCTGATAACGACGGCATCTGGATAAATAATCGCCTTCGGATTCATCAAGCCGTTCATTCGAGAAGAAGATTAGATCATAGCCAAGCAAACCCATCCGCTTCTTGAAGGCGTTCATGACATCAACAAAGAAGAGATGGTTGAACTCCGCATTAATTTTGCCTGCATATACGACGCCGATCAAATTAAACTTGCGCGATGCCGAAGCCTTACTCGAATAAGCCGTGGAATACCCATACGCTTCAATGATTTTATGCACTCGCTCTTTCGTTTCCGCGCTGACGTCATCATAGTTGTTCAAAATTTTGGAGACGGTCGATACCGATACGCCTGCCAGCTCAGCTATTTTCTTAATCGTAATCTTCATTCCGTTCTCAGCTCGCTTCCAAGAAACATTCTACTATTCCCCTCATCTTACCATATCAAAAGTTTTCGGAACAACATAACCTTTTAGCGCGATTTTCGGCGGTCAATTTACGAAAGTTTTCGTTATTACTTGTCCAAAAGCGATGAAATCCGTCGAATTTGCCCGATAATCGATAAATCCCCCTTTACAAACCGGAAGTTTTCGGAGATAATCAGGTTGCTTATCACGAAACATTTTCGATTACTGCCTCATCCAAGTCGAATTTCCCCTTCAAGGCTTATCACATCATCGGCACAGCGTCGATCTTCTTGCTTCCATAATGCCAATCACAGCACCATCATCTCCTTTGTCCTTCGCAGCATGCAACCAACAGACTCGCATAGAAACCATTCGAATCGCTTATTTGGTAATCGCTTTCAATTAATCTTTAAGGGGGTGGTCCGGACCGGGACGCAATCGGTCTGATTCTCGCACGTGCAGGAACTGCAAGGCTAACCGTTGGGTTAAAGCATGCGATTGCCATTATCTCTTAGGAGGAGAATCATGAAGAAGCAATGGAAATGGACAAAATTGATGGTCGTAACAGCGCTAGTTGCTTTCACGCTGTTGGGTACAGTCAATGAAGAGGCTAACGCGGCATCCGTAACCGTAGGAGCCGGCAGCTATACGACAACGCTGCCTGCCGGACAGACCGGGCCTCAAGGAACAATCTACAAAACGTCCAATGTAACGGGAGCGATGCCAACCAACGACTGGTGGAGCTCGCTCGCCTGGAAGGCTTATTCCGATGTCATGTTCCCGCACCCTCTTGCGGTTCAGGCGAAAGCCGACGGGCTCGGCATCGGCTATCCGGTGCAATCCGGAAGCACGGATGCTATGTTCGGTGCATACGTGAACGACTTTACGCTCGGCCATTCCGCGCAATCGAATTTCCCGGATGCGCGCGTTGACGCGTTCTCCGATTGGACCGTTTCGATGCTGTTCAACAGCGGCGGCACGATGCGGGTGACGACTGGCCATGGCTTGCCTTTCATCTACAGCACATACTCGGGCGGACTGCCTAAGCTGTCGTTCAGCGCTGTGCCGACGGTATGGTCCGGCAATGCATCCAGCAGCGTTCTCGGCGTAACGGTGAATGGGCATCACTACGGCCTATTTGGCCCGTCGGGCTCGACTTGGTCGGGCATTGGCACGTCGACGCTAACAAACTCGCTCAACAACAAAACCTACTTCTCCGTTGCGGTGCTGCCGGATAATTCCGCTGCTACGCTGGCGGCTTTCCAGCAATATGCGTACTCGTTCGTTACGAATACGACGACCAACTATTCGTATAATGCTTCTACAAGCGCGGTGTCGACGACGTATAACGTCACGACGCAAGCAATGGAAGGCACGCAATCGGGCACCATTATGGCGCTCTACCCGCATCAGTGGAAGCATACGAGCCAATCGCTGCTCCCTTACACGTACAACAGCGTCCGGGGAACGATGAAGACAGTATCCGGCTCATCCTTCTCCACGTCCATGACGTATCAGGGCATTCTGCCGTATTTGCCTGCAGTGGGCACGTATAATGCAGCGACGCTGAACAACTACGTCGAAGCGGTTCGCACAGAGGCCAATCATACGGTCGGGGCGACCGATACGTACTGGCTGGGCAAATACCTCGGTCGGATCGCTAATATTCTCCCAATCGCGCAGCAGGTGGGCAACACGGCGGCCGTGTCCAATTTCCAATCGTATCTTGAGACGACGCTGAGCAACAATCTGACTGCCGGAACGAAGACGAACAATTTATTTTATTATGACGGCAACTGGGGCTCGCTAATTGGCTATCCAGCCAGCTATGGCTCCAATGACGCGCTGAACGACCATCACTTCCATTATGGCTACTGGGTTCGCGCTGCAGCGGAAGTTGCCCGCAATAATCCAAACTGGGCATCGGCGTCCAATTATGGCGGCATGGTCAACCTGTTGATCAAAGACTTCGCCAACTGGGATCGCAATGACACCAGCTTGCCTTACATGCGCAACTTCGACCTTTATGCCGGCCATTCATGGGCATCAGGCAACTCGGAGTTCGCCGACGGCAACAATCAGGAGTCCTCGTCGGAGGCCATCAACGCATGGGCGGCGATGATTCTGTGGGGCCAAGCGACGGGCAACACGGCGATTCGCGATGCAGGCATTTATCTGTATACGACGGAGGTGAATGCCGTCAACGAATACTGGTTCAACACGGACGGCACGAACTTCAAGCCGGGCTACAACCATAACTACTCCTCGATGATTTGGGGCGGCAAATCGGTCTATGCGACCTGGTTCTCCGCTGACGTGCAAGCCATCCGCGGCATTAACATTTTGCCGGTAACGGCTGCTTCAGGCTATCTGGGCTACAAACCGTCTTACTCCGCTTCCTTCCTGTCGCAGATGGCAACCGAATTCGGCAGCCAATCGTGGAACATGTGGCCGGATATCTTCTGGGAGTATCAGGCGCTCTATGATGCGAACGGCGCGATCAACCTGTTCAATGCGAATCCGAACTATACGCCGGAAGACGGCGAGACGAAAGCGCATACGTACAGCTTCCTGTACAACATGAAAGCGCTCGGCCAAATCGATACGACCGTAACGGCTAATGTGCCGACTTACGGCGTGTACAAGAACGGCTCTACCCGCAACTACGTCGCTTACAATCCAGGAGCTTCGGCGATTACAGTTGCATTCTCTGATGGCGCAACCTTGAACGTGCCCGCGGGTTCGATCGCTTCGTCGCTCGGGTCGGTCGTTCCGACGGGGCCTTCGATTTCCGGATTAAGCCCATCCTCGGGTACCGTTGGCACGAGCGTTACGATTGCCGGCAACAACTTCGGCTCGACGCAAGGCACCTCGACTGTTAAATTTGGCTCCACAACGGCTACCGTTTCGAGCTGGTCGAATACGTCGATTACCGCGACCGTACCGAGCGGTTTGGCTGCGGGCAGTGTCAACGTAACGGTTACGACATCCGCAGGCACAAGCGGCGGGGCAGCATTTACGGTGACAACGGGAGCTACCGCGCCGTCGATTTCCAGCCTGAGCCCTACATCCGGAGCGGTCGGCACCAGCGTTACAATTGCCGGCAGCAACTTCGGTACTTCGCAGGGCACATCGACTGTGAAGTTCGGCTCCACAACGGCTGCCGTTACGAGCTGGTCGAATACGTCGATTACAGCAACTGTACCGAGCGGATTGGCTGCGGGCAGCGTTAATGTGACAGTGACCACTTCGTCAGGCACGAGCGGCGGAGCGGCGTTCACGGTGACGACCACCACTACGCTTCCAAGCAGTGTTCTGTATGTCAAATCCGGCGGAGCTCTTAGCTTCACTGCCGGAACAGCTGCTGCAAGCGAAACGATCGCCAGCGCAGGTGGCGTAAACTATGACGGCACGGTACACAGTGCAAACACCTATACGCTGACCGGCATTACCGGCACGTATGATGCAACGAAATCGACGGCGTTCCATCTCTTCTTGGACTCCGCGGCTAATGTCGGCAACGGCCTACAGGTGCAGATTACGTATGACTTCAACGGCAACGGCAGCGCGACGCGCGTAGAGACGTACAATTATTTTGCAACGAACGATGTGACAGGCTGGGAAGACTATACGCAGGCCAGCGGCTTGAAATCCGCTACCGGCTCCTTCGCCAACATGAACAATGGCAAGATTACAATTAAAGTATGGAGCGCCCTCGGAACGGCCAGCTCGACGCTGCGCGTTAATGCGAGCGGAGCGAACGGCCAGCAATCTGCGGTGACGATTCCATTCAAATAAGCCGCTCTATTGTTGAGCGTGTTGTAAGCAGTTTGACGGGACCCGGAAGGGTTCCGTTTTTTTTGTTATGAGAGCAGTAGGTAGGAATAATGCGGGATTGACTTCGAGGCGGCATGTCCCTAGTATAAGCATCAAATAAGAGATGTTCATGAGAAGGAGACTACGTAATGGCCAATTCGATTTGGATTAACCTGCCGGTCAAAGATCTTCCGGCATCAGAAGCGTTCTTTACCCGCCTCGGGTTTTCCGTGACCAGCGCAGGCGATAAAGCCAAGATCGTCGTTGGGGACAAAAATGCCGTCGTCATGCTATTCCCGGAGGAGACCCTTAGCCGGTTTACAGGCGCTCCTATCTCCGACACGCGGCAAGGCATCGAGGTTATCATCAGCATAGGCGCGGACAGCAAGGAAGAAGTCGATGCATGGGTGGCAAACGTCGAGCAAGCAGGCGGCACCGTCACGAGCAAGCCAGGCTATCAGGATGGCTGGATGTACGGCGCTGCATTTGCAGATTTGGACGGCCACCGGTGGAATCTGCTGTACATGGACATGAGCAAGCGGCCGAAGGGCTAGCCGCGCTCTGGCACGCCAGCCAGCCGTTTAGGGCACATTTTTCTGCCCTATTCGCACCTTGGCTCGCCAGCCGGCCGTTTAGGGCACGTTTTTCTGCCCTATTCGCGCCTTGGCTCGCCAGCCGGCCGTTTAGGGCACATTTTTCTGCCCTATTCGCACCTTGGCTCGCCAGCCGGCCGTTTAGGGCACATTTTTCTGCCCTATTCGCACTCCGGCTCGCCTGCTAACCCACCAACTCCAACACCCGATTAAAGTCCCCGTCCCAAATTTGGAACTTGCAGTCCACCTCTTGCACGTCAGGCGAGCTGTTGGAGTGAATATAGCAGCCGTCGATACCCGCCCTGCGCGCGCCCTCGATGTCGGTACGGGAGTCATTGCCAATCATGACAGCCGAAGATAAATCCGCACCAAAAGTCGAGACCAGATAGTCATAAAATAACGGATCAGGCTTGCTAATCCCTGCATTAGAGGAGATCGCGATACCGTCGAAATAACCGTCGATGCCCAGCACGCGAAGCTCCGCCTCAACGAAAATCCTCTGGCCATTCGAGAGCAAGTAAACCCGCTTCCCTTGCGCCTTCAAGCTGCGCAGCGTTTCCTCCACGCCATCATACAAAGCCAGTCGCCGGATCGAAAGCTGCCGGAACCATCGCACTGTTTCCTCGGTCCAACCCGCTGTCGGCGTAACGCTCCTGCGCTCAGCAATCGTTCGGAACGTCTCCTCCATATCAAAATCCGGATGCTCGCACGCAACGCGCGGCGCGCTCATTTGCCGCTGAATATTCGCATGGAATTCCTGCTCCAGCTCGCCAGCTTCGATCGAAATCCCGCTATACCGAAAATGGTAGCTAAGCCGCTCCCATAGCTCCGGCGACTCCTCATCCGTATGAATATCAATCAAAGTGCCATATAAATCGAATATATAAGTGCTGTACATATGCTTTTCCCCCGTTTGATAAAAGATTAAAACAATCAGATTGCTCTCCCTTGCTCCTTATTCGCCATACGCACCCCTCCGCCCTCCAATGGATGCCAAAATCGGTCTATAGAATGAGGTCTATTTTCTGTTTACCTAATATACTGTTTATATAGCACACAATTAAATGAACGGAGTGATCACCACTTATGAACCATCGTTCTTATGCCATTGAAGTAAACGCATTACGCAAGAGCTTCGGCAAACAAGTCGTACTGGACGGCATTCACTTAAACGTAGCAAAAGGAACGATTTTCGCGCTGCTCGGACCGAACGGTGCAGGCAAAACGACGCTAATCCATATTTTATCGACGCTTACGCAAGCGGATGGCGGATCTGCACGTATCGAGGGTTTCGATGTCTCCGCCGCTTCGCGTGAGGTTCGCCGCTCCATCAGCCTGACCGGCCAATTCGCTGCCGTGGACGAGACGCTGACCGGCCGCGAGAACATCGCCATGATGTGCCGTCTATCTGGACTTTCGGCTGGCGATACCCGCTTGCGGACAGCGGAGCTGCTACAGCGTTTCGAGCTGGAGGACGCCGCGAACAAGCGCGTAAAAACCTACTCCGGCGGCATGCGCCGCAGGCTCGATCTTGCCGTCAGCCTCGTCATCAGCCGACCGGTGCTGTTCCTTGATGAACCGACGACTGGCTTGGACACCGTCAGCCGCCGTGCGCTGTGGGACATTATTTTACAGCTCAAGCAGCAAGGAATGACGATCTTCCTGACTACCCAGTACATGGAGGAAGCCGATCAGCTCGCTGATGAAATCGCCGTGCTTAATGGCGGACGAATCGTCGCGGTAGGGACAGCCGAGGAGCTGAAAGCCCGGATCGGCGGCGAAGTCATTGAGCTGCGGAATGAGTGGGATGAGGTCATTCGCACCATTCGGACGAACGGCAGTATGCACGATGTTCAGCAAACATTGACTACGCTTGCCTCCGAATATCCGCCGGGCACGCGCATCATGATACGGAAGCCTAGCATGGACGATGTGTTTCTATCGCTTACAACCAACAAAGGGCCCAAGGAGGCTTCACACGTATGAATCACTCTATCCAATCAACGGACGTTAAACCCGCTTCATTCGTAACCACCAACGCCGTGTTTATCGTCCGCAGCATTCGCCATAGCCTGCGAAACGTCGAGTCGCTCATGATGGCGATCATGCTCCCGATCATGCTCATGCTGCTGTTTACTTACGTCTTCGGCGGTGCAATCGCCCCTGGCGGCGACTACGTCAACTATGTGGTCCCCGGCATTATTCTGCTGTGCGCCGGATTCGGCTCCTCCAGTACCGCGGTAGACGTTGCAACCGATATGAACAATGGCATCATCGATCGTTTCCGAACGATGCCGATACACAGCATTAGCGTCGTTACCGGCCATGTGTTCGCCAGCCTTGCACGCAATCTGCTCGCTACGGGCATCGTCATCGGCGTCGCGCTGCTGGTTGGGTTCGATCCAACCGCCAGCTTCCTTGAATGGCTGGGCGCGCTAGGCATGATCTCGCTGTTCATTCTCGCCTTTACATGGCTGTTTGCCGCAATTGGCCTCGTCACCGGCAGCCCTTCCGCCGCCAGCGGCTACGGCTTCGCCCTGCTGTTCCTTCCCTACCTATCGAGCGCCTTCGTTCCGACGAGCACGATGCCCTCTTGGCTGCAAGGCTTCGCCAATCACCAGCCGATTACGCCTGTCATCGAGACGATTCGCGGCCTGCTGACAGGAACGCCCGTATCCGAACACGCAGGGTGGGCGGTCGGCTACTGCATCGCGATTCTCGTCCTCGCCATTGTCTGGTGTACGCTAAAGTTTCGCAGCAAGAGCGGACGCCGATAATTTCCCTGGAAATAAAAAACAGCGAAACGGCATCGCCGTTCCGCTGTTTTTATTTGCTCGCAGCGCTCTGCTTCTGCTGCAAGTAATGCTCGATGCCGTCCAATATCCGCTCGAGCCCAAACTCCAAGTCATTATTAATCGGATTATCCGCCTCATCCGTATAAGCGCCGGACATCAGGATCGGATACAAGTCCGGGAACCGCTCTCGCGTCACCAGTTGCTTCAATGCATCGCCAAACCCGACGCCGCTGAACGCCTCGTGGCTAATTCCCTCTTTCTCTGCCCGAATAACGTCCCGCATAATAAGGCCGCATGCTCTCGAATAGCTGCTGATCAGCAGAAGGAATGACATTTTCTCAAAATCGTTCAACGGAAAATCCCGCATAATGCGAAGCATCCAGTCGACGACTTGCAAATTGCCAGGCGTCAGCGGGACACTCTTGATCGAAATATCGCCGTACCACGAATGATCGCGGAAAACGCCGACGCAAGCCCAGACATACTCCTTCATCTCCTCGCGCCACGGCTTGCCCGCCTCCTCCGGCGGGATCGGAATATCGCAGACGGCATCCTGCATGAGCGTCAGCAAATCGTCCTTGCTCGTGATATAACGATACAACGACATCGTCGTAAAGCCGAGCGATTGCGCCACCCTGCTCATCGATACGGCTGCAAGCCCGTCTCGGTCGGCAATCTCAATCGCCGCATCCACAATTTTTTTAATGCTGAGCTCGCCCTTGGGCCCTCTTCGCGACTGCTTCACAATGCCCCAGCTTAAGGCTACGCCTGAAGGCAGCTTGCCAAGCGCTCCCGCATCGACTCCCGTTCCATCGCCGTGTTCCATATGGTCAGATCCTCCAATAATCCATTCATAATGGCAAGTGTATATTCTGTACACAGTATAGCATAGCCGCCATTATTTATTGCAAAGCGCCTGCCAACACTGACAGCCTGTTGTCAACAACGCTTTTGTATGATGAGTACATAAGAAACGAAAAGGCAGAGGTGAGCGCGAAGATGAATCACTGCGTAAAAATGTACGACTACCATGTTTGGGCGAACAAAACGATCTTCAATCGATTAAAGGAGCTTCCCGAGCATCTCTACAACCAGGAAATCCAAAGCGTGTTTCCGTCTATATCGAAGCTGATGGCGCATATCTACAAGGTAGATTTCGGATGGTTCAATATCCTGAAGGGCCAAGAGATGAGCGAAGCGATGACGGATTCCTTCCGAATCGAAGCGGAAGCCGAAACCAAGAGCCTGACGGAGCTAGAAGCAATGTATGACAGCTTGGCCGCGAGATTCAAAGCTTACATTGTCGCCCATCCGAATCTGGAAAATGACGTCGTCCTGCACAATCCGTACGCTGGCGTACTGCACACGCGGTATTCCGAATTCGTTATTCAAGTGGCGAATCACGGCACGTACCACCGCGGAAACCTGTCCGCCATGCTCCGCCAGCTCGGCCACTCCTCCGTCATGACGGAATATGGGCTGTTTATGCATCTGCCTCATGAGTCTAGCACGAGTGCAGTGACAGCTCACGGCTAGCAGCTGCAACTGCAGCTAACGAGCCTGCTGCACAAAAGGATCGCGTCTCAGCAAAAGGAGCTTGCGCCTTCAGATGAAGGCACAAGCTCCTTTTCGACTATTCCGGAAGACGGCCTTACTGCGCCTGCTGCGGGCGATCGCCGCCGCCCGGCGGCATGCGGTCTCCGCCTCCACCCTGTCCACGGCCTCCGCCAGGACCGCCCATGCCGCTTCTCGCTTCCGTAACGCCCGATTCGTTCAACCAAGTGACAAGGGATGACGTCTCGAACGCGACTACTTTCGTTCCGCCTTCATATTCGCCGCCCTCATAGAGCCCATCGATCTCGGTGCCCGTCGACGCACCTCCCGAATAGAGGGTGTATGACTCATTTTGCTTCAAATTCGGAGCGCTTATGAACACCGCCTGATAGCTTTTGGATGGCGCGAAGGTGAGGACTGCGTTCCCTTCGCTATCTGCCAGGTGAACCAATGTGCCAGCTTGCTGGGCCTGCGGGTAGGTCATAAGAATGCCAGGCTGCGTCGAGCCCTCGGATGCGGCTTGCACCATGCCGGAGCTCCCCGCTGCGATCAGGAAGCCGCCCGTCATCGTGAAGGTTCCGTCGTAATCGAGCGATCCGTTATTGTTCTCAGTCGGGCCGTTTACGATAACCGTACCGCCAGTCATTTCGATCGAGCCGTTCGCATCCAGTCCATCGCCTTGCGAGTCGACGGTTAAGTAGCCACCGCTAATCGTCAGCTTTCTTGCAGATGCCACTCCCGCTTGATTGCCGCCCCCGGGCCCTCCCTCGTTAGCCGATCCGTCCACGCCGCCCGCAACATTGACGCCGTCATCGCTTGCTACGAGGCCGATTTTGCCGCCTGCAATCCCGACCGTCGGCGCCTCGATTCCCTCATTGCTCTTGGCGATGTCGATCGTGCCTCCCTCAATAGCAATCGCGATTTCCGCATGCACGCCATCATCGCCCGCATTGATTCGGACATCGCCGTCCGTCATTCGAATGCCGCCGCTGCTATGCAGCGCATCCTCGCCGGATTCGATCGCGAACGTACCGCCTGCAAGATTAATGATGCCTTCCGAGCCTGCCTCGTCATTCGTCGTCTGAATGCCGTGCCCGCCTGCCTTGATTGTGAACTCGCCCGCTTGGACCGCCACGAGATCGCGTCCCATCACCCCGTCGTCAACAGCGTCGATCGCGATCGTTCCTCCTGTTACCTTCAGCTTATCTTTGCTTGCGATTCCGTTATTATAGTTGCCTTCGACAGTCAGCCTCCCTGTCCCGTTGATCGTCAGGTCATCCTTGCTGTAAATCGCCGCATTCGGCTCATCCGATTGTTCCGCAGCAGATGCGTCGGCATCTGTTGCGCCGGCTGCGGCGGTCGCCCCTTCCGCCGCATTAGCGTACGCTGCGCCGTCCGATACCCTATTTTCCGTCCCCTCCTGCAAGCTGATGACCGTCTTGCCCGCTTCTTTGACGTAGATTGCGGAGCTGCTGCTATTGTGAATTTCCGCACCATTTAGAACGAGGCGAACGACACCTTTATCCGGTACATCGACGACGATCTGACCATCGTTCAGCTTACCGCTGACCGCATACGTACCGGCTGCCGTTATCGTAATCGTGCTATCCTTCGCAGCTGCCCCAGCACCTTCGACGCTAGCGCTGGTGCCGTTCAGCTTGATAATGGTCGGGTTGCTCGCAGCCCAATCCGTATAGGCATCATCCGCCTCGTATTGGACCTCCTGCGTCAGGTCAATCGTAGCCAATTGCTCACCCGATGCGGACGAGCTGGCTTGAGCTGTTGAAGCAGCCGCTGTCGCCCCCGTCGTCGATGCTGTGCCAGACTTGTCGCCGCATGCTGTCAGCAAAGCTGCGCATAATAGTAAAACACTTAATTTAGGTGTAACGCTCCATGGTTTTTTCATTGTCTATCGTTCCTCTCTATTATTAGTATTCTTGCGTGGTTGGACTCATCGTTAACGTAATATCCAAATTCCCGTTCCGGCATCGGATCGCATCGAGCAGTTCCTTCTGGTTCGTCAGAGGGTCAATCGACACGGCATAGACCAGCTCATATAGACTGCCTAGCTCGGTCGTTCTCACTTTCCTCAGCTCGTAGCCGATCTTGAAGGACTGAAAGATTTCATCGAACGCTTCCTCGTACCCGAGATTTTCCGGAATCGTTACCTTCAGCAGTTTTTGCGTTGTTTTCTTGGCACCGAAGTTAGTCGCTTTAAGCACGAACATCAGCAGGCAGAGGATGATGGTAAAAATGACGGCGTAACCAAACGCTCCTACGCCGCATGCGAGTCCTGCCGCCATCGTGAACAAGACGAATGCAATATCCTTCGGATCGCCCGGCGCGCTTCGGAACCGAATAATGGAGAAGGCTCCCGCGAGGCTGAAGGCTCTTGCAATATTGCTGCCGATCAGCAGAATAATAATCGCTACGATTGTGGGCAGTACGATCATCGTCAAAGCAAAATTTTGCGTAAAGCCGCTCTGCGTCTTCATGTAGGTAAAGCTGATGATTCCGCCTAATGCGATCGAGATGAAGATGGTGAGCAAAGCGTGCGTCAGCGTTAAATCGGAGCTCGTCGCCGCCGTAGCGAAAATGGATTCGATCATAATAAAATTCTCTCCCTCGTCAGTTGGCTGTTCATGCGCGTTTTCTTATACTCATTGCCGTATTTGGAGAAGCTCGTCCGAAACATGCGGTGCTCCGACAGCATATGGGCTAACCAGACCGGTATTGTTTTCTCCGCCTTCACCTCCATTAGCCATTGCCCGCTCTCCAGCAGCGATTCCCCGTAATCGCCCGCCTCCAGCTTAACGTCGTGCCGCCTCGACCGGATGTTCGTATCGAACGTAATCCGCAAATCCCGATTGTTTTTGCAAAATAATGCGATGCGGTCGTACGCCAGATACACCTTCGGCTGCAGCTCGTATCGACTCATGAAATAGTTAATTTCCTGCATCACCTGCTTGTTCATATAAGCCTGCTGCTCCGGCTCGACGCCCGTTCGGATGAATGCGTAAGCCTCATCCAGCTTTAGCGCCGTTCGTCTCTTGTTCACGAGGCCAAACACCTTCTTCTTAAGCTCAACGTAGACCTTGGTGTTGACGTCCGGGATGCCGTAAGCTCTTATCCGCAGCTTCTCCCGGTACTTGGGCTTTGCCAAGCTGTTGCGAATCAGGGAATCGTGCTCGGTATCATAATAAAGGTTGCTGATGGAGTAGAACTTGTCGTTCTTGTTGTAGGCATCAAGCTCCATATAATCGAGCAGTCGGTTGTATAGCGCCTCAAAAGCCCGGTTATCCATCAGATACTTGTTCTCATAGCGGTTAAACACCTCGATTGCCATCGGCATCGCTCCTTCCTTGGCTGAACGTCTCGCCGTTCGCCGTTCCATGACCAAAGCTTAGAGCCGGAACCTTTAACGAATCTTAAATAATAACGCGGCGGCGAATATTTGTTTGTTGGGATGCGGCTGGATGTTACGATGGAGGAGGCTTAAGGTTGGTTAAAGGTTAACGGCTTATAGTAAGCCTACATACGAAATCGCTATATCAAATGAAACAAAGGGGAGCGTGAGCGCCCATGCGCCTATTAATTGTGGAAGATGAGATTCATCTGGCAGAGGCATTAACGCAAATTTTAAAAAAGCAAAACTACTCCGTCGACGCCGTCCATGACGGGCAAGCCGGGCTGGATAACGCGTTGAGCGGCATTTATGATCTGATTTTGCTCGATATTATGCTGCCTGAGATGGACGGCATCACTGTATTGAAGACGATGCGGAGCAAGGGGATCGCCACGCCCGTTATTTTGCTCACCGCCAAAGGTGAGATTTCCGACAAAATCTCGGGGCTGGATTATGGTGCGGACGATTACGTCGCCAAGCCGTTCTCGACAGAGGAACTTCTCGCCAGAATCCGGGCTGCGCTGCGCCGCAAGGGCGAAGTCGTTCCGGAGGATGCGCTCAAGTTCGGGGATATCGAGTTGAATGCAGCGAATCTTAAGCTCACCTGCGGCGGGAAAGAGCTCAAGCTCATTTTGAAGGAAAGCGAGCTGCTGGAGCTGCTGATGTCGAGGAAAAACGCGGTTACCTCGAAGGAACAAATCATTGAGAAGCTGTGGGGATTCGATTCCGAGGTCGAGCACAATAACGTGGAGGTCTACATCTCCTTCTTGCGGAAAAAGCTTGTTTTCCTGAATGCCGCAGTTCGAATCAACACGATTAGAGGCGTAGGCTACGTACTGGAGGCGGCTACCTGATGTTTACGAAGCTTCGCAATCGGTTTCTCGTCGTGAATCTCGTCATTATTTCTTTTATGATGCTTGTAGCCTTCGCCGCCATTTACACCATTACGTATCAAAATGTGCATAACGATATCGATATGGAGCTGGGCAGAGTATCGGAATTTTATCACAAGCCGGATGGAAAGTTCGGAGGAGAGAAGCAGAAGGACGGCGATCATTTCCCTATGGGGGATGGGAGCAAGGGCAGCGGGAAGATGAATGTGAATCCGCCGCCGGAGCGCTCGGTTTCCTTCTCGCTGCAGACGGACGAGCAATGGAACATTACGGCCACGAATTCCCGTTTCGATATGGACAGTGAATTTTACAGCCTGGCGATTAGCGAAGCCGCTTCTGCCAAGTCCAACGCCGGTCAGTTCACCCTCGACGGGAATCGATGGGCGTATCGGGTGCAGACCAATGAGGGCGAGCATCAGGTCGTATTTCTTGATGTGACCGCGCAGCAGAAAATCATTACGAATCTCGTCTATACGTTCGCCGCCGTCGGATTGGTTATGCTCGTCGCCATCTACTTTACGAGCCGCTATTTTGCCAATCGCTCCATCGCGCCGGTGAAGGAAGCCTTCTATAAGCAAAAGCAATTCATAGCCGATGCCTCTCATGAGCTGAAAACGCCATTGGCTGTCATCAATACGAATGCCGACGTGCTCTTGGCCAACAGCGAGGATACGATAAGCAGCCAGTCGAAGTGGCTGCATCGCATCCAGTCCGAGACGGAACGCATGAAGACGCTGACCAACGATCTTCTGTATCTAACCGAAATGGACGATTCGCGGGCGAGCATGCTGTTCTCGAACTTCAACGCGAGCGAGTCGGTCGAAAGCGTGATTTTGACAATGGAAGCGGTCGTGTTCGAGAGAGACTTGTCTCTGCAATACCAAATCGAGCCTGACTTGACCGTGCGCGGCAACAGCGAGCAGATCAAGCAGGTGGTCATGATCTTGCTGGATAATGCCATCAAATACGCGAACGCTGCGGGAACGATTAGCGTCACGCTGAAGAAGCGCCACCACGACATTATGCTGACGGTAACCAACACCGGCGAAGGCATTGCGCCCGAGCATCTCGATCGGATTTTCGACCGCTTCTATCGCGCCGACCCGTCGAGATCGCGCAAACAGGGCGGCTACGGCCTCGGACTGGCAATCGCCAAGTCGATCGTCGAGCAGCATAAGGGCAAGATTACGGCGAAAAGCACGCCGAAGGAGTCGACTTCGTTCACGGTACAGCTCGCGGATCGCTAACGGGGCCACTGACGGACGACGCACGGGTCGCTAACGTTCCCGCTCGCGCGCGGAACACTAACCGGTCGCTCACGAGCCACTGACGGGCGACGCGCAGATCGCTAACGGACCGTATAGCCGCTATATAGCGAATTTGCGGACCTTTGTAGTTGTAACGGACCTGAGCGCCGTTATCTCTCGGAAAACCGCAGGTTTGAGGGGTTTTCACGCCAAATAGCGGCTGCTGGGTCCGTTACATTTTATTTGGGACTGTTTTCGCCTCAATAACGCCCCCTCGGTCCGTTAGCGCGACGGGGCAGAGGTCGGTCCTCCATCGTTACCTCAAGGTTCCTATGTGAGTTCAAAGTGCGTACTTCTCAACGCTTCTGCGCTGTTCCATAATGATCCTCAGATGAAGAGGAGGAATGCGTTATGAACGAAAGCTTGAGCTCGGCCCAATCCCGCAAAACCGCACTTGTCGTAGGCGCCAACGGCGTAATCGGGCGTAATCTGATCGAGCATCTGAAGACACTCCCCGAATGGGACATTATCGGCGTATCGCGGAGAGGTGGAGAGAGCTCCCCTAGGGCGCGGTATGTGGCGGTGGATTTGCTCGATGAAAAGGACGCTCGCGAGAAGCTGGGCGGACTGCGCGAGGTCACCCATATTTTCTACGCTGCCTATCAAGACCGTCCAACATGGGCGGAGCTGGTTCAGCCGAATCTCGCCATGCTCGTGAATGTCGTCAACGCGATCGAACCGATCGCCGTGAATATCCAGCACATCAGCTTGATGCAGGGCTACAAAGTGTATGGCGCGCATCTGGGCCCCTTCAAGACGCCCGCGCGCGAAACGGATGCTTATCATATGCCGCCCGAATTTAACGTCGACCAGCAGCAGTTTCTTGAGCGCCGGCAGCCGGGCAGCAGCTGGACGTGGTCCGCCCTTCGCCCGTCCGTCGTATGCGGCTTCGCGCTTGGCAATCCCATGAACTTGGCCATGGTGATCGCCATTTACGCTTCAATGTCCAAGGAGCTCGGCCTGCCGCTTCGTTTCCCCGGAAAGCCGGGGGCTTACAGCAGCCTGCTGGAGATGACCGATGCCGGACTGCTCGCTCGCGCAACCGTATGGGCGGCAACGGATACGAGCTGTGCGAATCAGGCGTTCAACATTACGAACGGCGACCTTTTCCGATGGAATGAGCTCTGGCCGAAAATCGCTGCATTTTTCGAACTAGAGACTGCGCCTCCGCTGCCGATGTCCCTTGATGTCGTCATGGCTGACAAAGAAGCATTGTGGAACGCTATGATCGAGAAGTATGATTTGGCGAATACTAGCTATAAGGACGTTTCCTCTTGGCGGTTCGGGGATTTCGTGTTCTCTTGGGATTATGATTTCTTCGCCGACGGCACCAAAGCGAGACGCTTCGGCTTCCATGACTTCATCGATACCGAGCAGATGTTTATGGACATTTTTGCAGATCTCCGTCAGCGGAAGGTTATCCCTTAATGCATAAAGCAGGTGTAGAAAGGCCGGTCCCTGATAGGAGGGGATCGGCCTAAGCGTCAATGTCCGCTTGCGATGGGGATGGCGATGGCGGCTCGAACAGCACCTTGCCTCTCTCCCCATACACTCGATCAATATGCGTATCGCCCCATCTGCACATGAGATGCAGGATCGTTTTGAGGCTCCATCCGTATTCCGTCAGCTCATATTCCACCTTCGGCGGCACTTGATTATACGAAATTCGGTTTACGACGCCGTCCTCGACAAGCTCCGCCAGCTGCTGGGTCATCACCTTTTGCGATACGCTGGGCATCAGGTGCATCAGCTCGCCGTTGCGCTTCTTGCCGAACGTCAAGTGAAACAAGATGACCGGCTTCCACTTGCCCCCGATCACCTCAAGCGTGGCTTCGACTGCTGTGTTATATACTTTATCCGCGTTTTGCAATGTTTCATCGCCTCCCTGCTAATACGTCTCTTGCAGAAACTTGACCGACCGATGAATCAGCGACTTCAGCACCTCGGTGTCAATATCGGCCACCTTCTTAATATAGACGCACGCTTTGCCTGCGGTATGCTTCCCGAACTTCTCCAGCAGCGCCTCCCGCCCCGTATCGCCTGTAGCAAAATACAAGCTGATCTGCGCCTTCCGAGGCGAAAAGCCGACAAGCGGCGCGTCACCTTCGTGACCGGAAGCGTATTTGTAATGATAAGAGCCGAATCCGATGATGCTCGGTCCCCACATTTTCGCGGGATAACCCGTCGTTTCCGTAAACAAGTCCAGCAGCTGATACGCGTCTTCCTTCTTCTTCGGGTTCTCGACATTTTCGATAAACGCAATGACGCTATTGTCCGTTTCTTTCGTTTTCGGTTCGTACATGTTTGGGCACCTCTTTCTCGAGTTACATCGTTTAAATTGTACCCCTCGGCCTTGTTATACGCAGCATACCCTAACCCTGTTCTCTGCAAGCGCAGCGCTTTCCTGCCAGGACAAAAACAAGCTGCCGCCGGAAACCCAGCGACAGCCTATCCATCATTAAATCGTTTGCCAAGGCGTATCGGATTGGCCGACGCCCGTCTGCCAGTAGGTAACGCGGATGACGCTATTCTGTGGCACATTATAGTAGACAAAACCGTTCGGCCCATACAAACTGGATGCCGACATGAATACATTTTGCTGCTGGCCGTTATACTCATAGGTTAGAATGGCGTAGTCGCACTGGAAGCTTGGCGTGAAATATACAGCTCCAATGCCTTGGGTAACACGGTTAGGCATGTATTGAATCGAATAGGACGTCTGCGATTGTGCCGCTGTCACTGCTGTCGATGCCTTAGCGGTGTCCGCATAAGCGGCTGCGGGAGCGACCAGAAGAGCTGCAGTCAACGCCATAATAAGCGCTTTTGTAATCGATTTCTTCTTCATCATTCTATCCACTCCAATATTCTATTTATAGGTTCTATTAATGGAATACCGGCCGGACATTCATTAATACTTGTCGGGGTTCTGTCCCTGACATAATTTTACTATAATTGAGGTTGTATACTCTGCCAAGTATGCTGAATTGCCCATAAATCGCTTTCAATTAATACGTTCAGCTAAAACAACCGCTTACACTCCTGTTTTCCAACAATTTCAACTACAACCTTTTATCTATTGTTCTATAGAGATAAATTACAAACGACTCACGCCTCTCTAGGGCATAGGTCGCTTCAATACCCTTTTTGATAAAAGCAAGTTTAATCTGGTTGAGCCGATGGTATTCCTGAAGCTCATATTCTAATCACCGTCTTCACAAAAGTAACGCGATGAAATCCCGGTATAAAATAATCCCGTTCATCTTTCATTTCCTCAAACCCGATCTGCCGATAGAAGGCTAGTGTGCTTTGGGTTTCGGCATGGCCGAGCGTATAGAGGATCACTTGATCGCCGCCGCAATCGGCAATTTTCTCGCAGACCGCGTGGATCATCGCCCGTCCAATCCCTCGCCTTGCTTGAGCCTTCTGTACAACTACACCTACAATCTCATATAGGCCCACTTCATCATTGTACACATACCCGGCATGCCCTACGATCGTTTCACCATCATCATCTGCCATCACAACATAGCTGCTCGTTCGATCATTTTTATTCTGTAAATAAGCGGCCCACCGTGCTGGATATCTCAGCATGACGAATGCAGGGAATTGAAGCGGATATTCCGCCATTAGACTTAAAACGTCATCTCGATCATCGCTAATCAACGGACGGAGGTTCATCCCGCATCATCCTCTCGCGCGATAATACGGATAGTCCATCTTGTCCTGCACTTGCTTCACGAATGTCGCGTCAGTCAGCGATTCTACCACATACAAGCCCAAGTCAATGGAAGCCGACACGCCTCCGCCGGTAAACACATTGCCGTCCCGAACGAAGCGATCTTTCAACACTTCGCCGCAGTATGGAGCCAACAGGTCATATGCCGATGGATTGGTGGTCGCCTTCTTGCCCTCCAGGAATAAAAATCAGATCATAGCCGGACAAGTCCGGGCAGACAAGCTGAGGCTGAATATTAATCGACAACCCGCGATCATCCGTGACCTGTTCTTTATTGGAGCAGAAATCCCATGACACCCTTTCCTTCGCCCCTAGAATGCCCACCCAAGTTACCGCTTCATAAAAGCCTGCAAAATCCAAGGTTGTCATTTGGTCGAACAGAACATACGCCATTCTCATGCCAGAAACACCTCACCATTCTGGAGTATTGGAATACAAAAAAAAGTATTTGATCCCATGATCAAATACTTCGCCCAGGCGTACGGCCGTTATCGGTGTGCTTCCTCATGGTTATCCATGTTTACGCCAGTCACGCACCGCTCAGTTGTTTCTAACCCCAGTATAAGTTGGAAGTAAACTACTTTCAAGCCACTGTTCGTTCTACTCAAGAGGGTATACTGCTTTCCACCAAAGAAGCCATCGTTCCTTTGCGTTTGCCTTTCGCTACGCGCCGGCGCAGCAGTACAACCCCTCCCAGGGATACAATGAGAACTGGAATTAACCCCACATACCAGAACGCATCTTCCGCGCCGTGCTGAATCCAAATATAGACGAAAACGGCTAAATAGAGCAGCAAGTAGCCCAAGCTGAGCAAGCGGGTCATCGTCAGGCTGGGCAGCGAGAGCAGCGTCTTCTCCTTCTGTCCTAACAATGCCAGATACTCCGGCGTCGGCGTCACCGCGTAAGGGCGAACAGACATAAACGGCCAGTAGTCATCCATCTCCTGCTCTGAAACCCATTCACCCGAGCCTTGTCCCTGCAGCTTTTCTATTTGTTCATCGCATGCATAATAACCGACGTACATCAGCGTATAGGCTTCCACCTCAGAGAACGCGTTCAGATCCGTTCGCATCGTCATGGCGAGCGTACGCACCGTCGAATCGACACCTGGGATCTCATCGCGCATCCCTACTATAAGGTCGTCCGTGCCTTCGATTCGCAGGTCGCGAATGGCACCCATGAAGATGTCCTGAATGCGGAAAAATGACTCTACGGCGTCGATTTCTTCGTAATTTTCCTTGCGGAGCGGCTTGGAAGCATCGCTGAGCATGATCGGCATTCCCTCTAGCCATAGCCGCTGAATCGCATGTCCACCAAGGTTGTCCAGCACCCCGCCGTCCACGCCATGCACCGCACGATCCCCGAACGGAATCGTTATCGGGTCGAACAAGCCCGGCACACATGCCGATGCCGCTACCGCCTTTGCTAGAGGCAGATGCAGCAGCTGGTCAGCGGTGATCGCGTGATTGTACTCATTTTGCCGCCATAATGGGCTGTTCGGGTCGGTAGAGATGAATAAGGACTGCCCATTCTCAAGAATAGAGGTATTCAAAATCAATTCCGGCTTCCGATTCTCGGGGTGAACGGGCGCATCCATCAGGTCGCGAAGCGTTAGCGATTTAAACATAAGGGCGCTTATGCCTTGCTCCAGTTTAGATCCAAGCACCATCTCGGGATCTACCGCGGGTATCACCTTATGCACCGCTCCGAGTAACCGCCCTAGAATCTGCTCCGGAACCAATCGGGAGATGCCCCCTGAGATGACTACGCGGTCCCTCAGATTTTCTTGCACAACATCGACGAACGCCTCAATGACCCGCTTCATGAGGTCCCGATAATCCTCGTCCGTCAGCTTGCGATCCTGCCGGAGCTCTTCGCAAAGCATTTTATAATAAAAGGCACCGACGATTGAACCGCCGGAGACGGTCGATAAGGCGCGCACCTCCTTCAATAACCCTTCATCAGCTAATCGAGCCATCACGCCCAGATGATACAACGACGCACGGTAACCGCCGCCGGATAAAGCAAGTCCGATCATACCCATTCACTCTCCCGAACAATTAGTTGCACACAACAAAAGGCACCGCGAAGGGTGCCCGCCGTTAATCCGTTATTTGATCATTCACAGCCGTAGGGAAAGCTGTCTCGACATCCTCTTGGCGGTCCTGCGGTTTATTTACGATTTCCTCGTCATGTTTCGGTTGTTTTTCTTGCTCAGACACGAATCGTCACCTCCTATTTAAGGTTACAGTTCGACGCAAGAATCGATACTCCTCTACAAAAACTGACATTTTTCGTAAAATAAATGTCGGCCATAACTTCACAACTAAGATAAGATGCTGTCCAGAAACTCATCGCAAACCCTGTACGCTTTAGGACGCTGACTTACGACCTCCACGTAACCGTTCACTACAAAAACATTCATTATTTTGTTCAGCTTATAGCAGGTATAGTCCGTATTATTTATCGACCCATAGTTAAAACCTATATCCCCGCATAGTATTTACGTGTTTCCCGATAGCCAATTCCCCGCCCTATAATTAGATCAAAATTGAGCGCAAGGGGTTGGCTGCATTGAAAACATCCATCATTGGCTATCCGAGGGTCGGATCATTACGGGAGCTTAAGTTTGTCTCCGAGCAATATTTTAAAGGCGAAATCACGATCAATGAGCTGCACCGGACGGGCGCCGAGCTTCGTGCAGCACATTGGAAAACACAACAGGAGAACGGCATCGACTTTATCCCATCCAACGACTTCTCCTTCTATGACGGCGTGCTCGATACAGCTTGCTTACTGAACATCGTGCCAGCTCGTTATCAAGCGTTGGGTCTCAGCCCATTGGAGACCTACTTTGCGATGGCGAGAGGCTATCAAGGCGAGCAAGGAGACGTGAAAGCTCTCGCCATGAAAAAGTGGTTCAACACAAACTATCACTACATGGTTCCCGAAATCGATGATTCTACGGTGATTCAACTAGCTGGAACGAAGCTGTTCGATGAATTCCAAGAGGCCAAGCAGCAGCAGGTGGCAACCAAACCGGTCGTCATCGGACCATTCACGCTGCTCAAGCTGGCTAAATACACGGGGACAAAACAAGCTGCGGACTTTGTTGGCGAAGCGGCAGCCGCGTATGCAGCCGTACTGGAGCAACTGAACACGCTTGGCGCAGCGTGGATTCAGGTGGACGAGCCTGCTTTGGTCACGGATCTCTCCCCTGCCGATCTTGCCTTGTTCTCGAAGCTGTATGAGCAAATTCTATCCGCCAAAGGAACCGTTAAGGTTCTCCTTCAAACGTACTTCGGCGATGTGCGCGACTGCTATCAAACGCTGCAGACGCTCCCGTTCGACGGCATCGGGCTTGATTTCGTAGAAGGCAAAGAATCACTGGCGCTCGTGAAGCAATATGGCTTCGCCGACCATAAAGTGCTGTTCGCCGGCCTGATCAACGGCAAAAACATTTGGAGAAATCAATACAAGCGCACGCTAAGCCTTATTGAAGAATTAAGCGCGAGTGTGAAGCAAATCGTGCTCAGCTCCTCCTGCTCGCTGCTGCATGTGCCTTACACGCTGAAGAACGAATCCAGATTGCCTGATGCGACGAAGCGCCATTTTGCATTCGCGGAAGAGAAGCTACAAGAGTTTGCAGAGCTTAAAGCGGTTCTAGCGCAGCCGAATCCTTATGCTGCCGCGCAATATGTACACAACGAGGGGCTGTTCAATGGCACTCGGTTTACGAATAATGAGGCGGTACAAGCGAAAGCAGCGGCTTTGACGGAGGCGGACTTTACGAGGCTGCCCGCTTTCGGCGAACGCGAAGCGATTCAGAAGGCGAAGTTCAATCTGCCGCTGCTGCCGACGACGACGATCGGGTCGTTCCCGCAGACCGCCGAGGTTCGCGCGAACCGGTTTGCCTTCAAGAAGGGCTCTATTACGGAAGAGCAATACAAACAATTTAATTTGGACCGCATCGCCGAATGCGTCGCTCGTCAAGAAGCGATTGGCCTCGACGTGCTCGTTCACGGCGAGTACGAGCGCAACGATATGGTCGAATATTTCGGCGAGTGCTTGGATGGCTTTATTTTCACGGAAAAAGCGTGGGTGCAGTCCTACGGCACAAGATGCGTCAAACCGCCGATCGTATGGGGCGACATCTCCCGCTCAAAGCCGATGACCGTCGAATATTCGGCTTATGCGAAGAGCTTGACCAGCAAGCCGGTTAAGGGCATGCTGACTGGCCCGGTTACGATCCTGAACTGGTCGTTCCCGCGCGAGGATATTAGCCTGCAGGACAGCGCCTTCCAGATTGCCTTGGCTATTCGGGACGAAGTATTGGACCTGGAGGCGAACCGCGTTGCAATCATCCAGATCGACGAGGCTGCACTGCGCGAGAAGCTGCCGCTGCGGAAATCCGACTGGCAGAGCGAGTATCTCAGCTGGGCGATCCCCGCTTTCCGATTGGTGCATAGCGGCGTGCAGGCAGAGACCCAAATCCATACGCATATGTGCTACAGCCAATTCAGCGATATTATTCGCGACATTGATGCGATGGATGCAGACGTCATCACGTTCGAGGCTTCCCGTTCGGATCTTGCGATTATTGACACCCTTAACGAGTGCGGCTTCCAGACCGAGGTCGGCCCGGGGGTATACGACATTCATTCCCCGCGCATTCCTAGCGTTGATGAGCTAAAGCAAGGGCTGCAGCAGATGCTGGATAAGATCGATATCGCGAAGCTGTGGGTTAATCCCGACTGCGGGCTGAAGACGCGTGGCGAACAAGAAACGTGGGCGAGCTTGGAGCATCTGGTTCAGGCGACGAAAGAGGTACGGGCAGCGCTGTAATTATGTGAAAAAGAGGATGAGCTCAGGCGAGCTCATCCTCTTCGTTTATAATGGCGTAGCCGACATCTGAAATCACATCTTTCAGCTTCCGCACATAGTCGATGGCAAGCTGGCTCAAGTTCACCTTTTTATTCGTGATGTATCCGATCTGCATATACTCGTCCGTCCGCAAGCGCACGGATGTGATTTGCTCGCCATTCAGATCCGCGTTCAGCACGCCCGAGCTGATCGTGTAGCCGTTGAGTCCGATGAGCAGATTAAACAAGGTCGCCCGGTCGCTGACCAGTATCTTCTTCTTCAGCGCCCGCGTGCTTAAGATTTCCTCCGAGAAATAGAACGAATTGTACTCGCCCTGCTCGAAAGCCAGGCACGGGAATTCATCCAGGTCCTCAATTTCCAGCATCGTCTTGGCCGCCAGCGGATGCTCCGAGCTGATGAACACATGCGGCTCTGCAGTAAACAGCGGATGGAATTGCAGATCGCTTTCCTTGAGCATTTTCATCATAACCTTCTGGTTAAAATCATTGAGATAAAGAACGCCGATCTCGCTGCGCATGTTGCGCACATCCTCGATAATCTCATGCGTTCTCGTTTCGCGAAGCGTACACTCGTACTCGTTCGTATTCAGATCCTTCAACAAGCTGACGAACGCCTGAACCGAAAATGCATAATGCTGAGTCGAGATCGAGCACAGCTTCTTGGAAGGCTTCTTATTCAGGTAACGCTGCTCCAGCAGCTCTGCCTGTTCGACGACTTGCCGCGCATAGGATAAAAACTCTGCGCCTTCGTTCGACAGCACGATCCCTTTGGATGAGCGCACGAAAATTTCGACGCCAATCTCCTGCTCAAGCTCCTTAACCGCGCTGGACAAGCTAGGCTGCGAAATAAACAGCTGCTTGGCTGCCTCGCTTATGGAGCCGCAGCTTACGATGGTGAGGATATATTTTAATTGCTGAAGCGTCATAGGGAACCGTCCTTCTAAGGTACTTAATGAGTATAGTGTAGCCCAGATAAGGACATTCGTACAATGCTATGTCCGGCAGCCCGACTCCCGCGCCATCTCGCGCAGCTTTTTCCTCGCACGATGAATTCTCGCTTTTACCGCGCCGATCGTCGTATGCTGCGCGCAAGCGATTTGCTGATAGGACTGGTCGAACGCATAGCGAAGCAACGGCTGCTGCAGCCCCGGCTCCAGCCTCGCCACCATCTCCAGCGCATCAGTGACCACGTCGGAAACCTCTGCCCCGCCAGCTGTTGATTCGTACATATGCTCGATTTGTCCCGTCAGGAGCGTCCCGCTTTTCATTTTCTTCCGCCAGAAATCAATTGCCTTATTGCGCGTAGAAGCTCTAATCCACGCTTGTTTGTTGGCGGCGCCCCTAATCGAATCCTGATGGAGGTATAGATTGAGAAACACCTCTTGCACAACGTCCTGAGCCAAGAAGCGATCCTTGACTATGGCATACGCCGTTACATATACGAAGCGGTTATACCGCATATAAAGCTCGTTGAACCCCTCATTCCCCTGCTGCATGATGTTAACGTTCTCCTTTGCTGTCGGAGCTGAAGCCGCTCCTCCTGAGATACGCCCAGTGTACCGAATGCCTGTTTCCAAACCGACACGAAGTTGTATCCAAAATGTAAAATGATCAAGGAGATCAATGTCAGAAACTATCTTCTGCTGCTGCGCAAAAAGCCCCTTAAGCTGATACGTCAGCTTAAGGGGCTCATCTATATGCTATTGCGCCTCTAGTTGGATCGTCCGCTGCTCGCGATGGCTTTGAACCGCGCATTCGATAATCCGAATGGTGTCGCGCGCTTGTTCTCCCGACACAGGAACAGCTTCGCCTGAGCGAATGGCTGCGGCCATTCCCTCGTAGAATGCTTCATATTTCCCCGGCAATGTTCCGATGATCGCCTCCATAGGCAAGCCGCCGACTTCCGTGCTTAGTTTGCCATAAAGCTCCGGGAGATCTTCGCCCCAGCCCGAATCGCCGGGATGCTTGCCCGCCTTCAGCTGGTCTTCCTGCGGGTCCAGCCCGTATTTGACGAAGCTTCCTTTATCACCGTGCAGCATATATCGAGGTCCGGCCAGCTTAACGAGAGAGCCGGAGTGCAGAATGACCCTAAGCTGCGGATATCCGAGAATAAGGTGGAAATAATCATCCGACTGGCCGCCGTCCCGCTCCGTTCGGATGTCCGCCCATACCGTTTGCGGCTTGCCGAACAGATAAAGCGCCTGATCGATCAAATGCGAGCCAAGATCGTACAGGATGCCCGACCCGGGGAGATTTTGCTCGCGCCAGCGATTGCGAACCTCTGGCCTATACCGGTCAAAATGCGCTTCATAGGTCGATAGCCTGCCCAGCATGCCGGTTTCCAGCAACGATTGGATCGTGAGGAAATCGTTATCCCATCTGCGGTTTTGATAAACGGCCAATTGGACCTTATGCTCTCGGGCCAGCGCAATTAATTCATTCGCTTCGTTCGTATCAACGGTGAACGGTTTTTCCGCCACGACATGCTTGCCAGCTAATATCGCTTTCTTCGCATACGCATAGTGCGTTGTGTTGGGCGAACAGATGACGACCAAATCAATCTCGCTCTGCGCGACTAGCGCATCGATATCCGCAAATACGTGAACCTCAGGGTAGTCCTTATTCACCTTCGCCGCATCCGAGGAAACAACCGCTTGGAGATGCATTCCCTCTACGCCATGAATGATTGGCGCATGAAACACGGACCCCGACAAGCCGTAGCCGACCAAGCCTACATTAATTTTCATTATGGCTCTCCCCTTCTAACGCGATAATGAGTTCAACTCCATTGCCGACCAGTACCTCTTTCACCGCTGCAGGCGGCTCCGCATCCGTAATCAGCACATCGATCTTGTCCAAGCTGCATACATGGTGGAGAAAGGATTGCTGGTATTTCCCGCTGTCTGCAAGAACGATTACCCGATCTGCCATCGCGATCATTTCTCGCTTCACATAGGTCTCATCCAATACGGGGCTGGATAAGCCGTCCGGCGTTATCGCGCAGGCGCCCAGAAGCAAGGTTTGCGCTCGAAAATCGCGAATCATCGCAACCGTCTGCGGGCCGGTCACGCTTCGGTGCCATGCGTTGTATTGCCCGCCAAGCAGATGTACCTTAGCGTTCGGGCTTTTACCCAATACAGCAGCCGTATCGATCGAATTCGTAACAGCTGTAAGATAAATATCCTTGCCTGCGCAAGCCTCCACTGCCGCCTGCACCGTCGTGGAAGCGTTCAGAAATAGCGTCTCGCCATCTTGAATAAGCGCCGCTGCCGCTCTTCCGATACGCTTCTTGGCACCCAGATTGTCCAACCGCTCCTCATAGGGCTTCGTGGACAGCTTCGGCGAAGCAAGGATCGCGCCGCCGTGGGTTCGCACGATAAGCTGCGCTTCCTCCAGCTTCACCAGATCGCGCCGGGCACTGTCCCGAGACACCGAGTAATTCTCGCAAATTTGCTCAATGCGAATATTGCCGTTTTCCTTCAAATGGGCGAGAATGTGCTTTAGCCGTTCATCTTGGTTCATATTTATTTCACCCTTAATTATATTATGCAAAAATGCTTAAGTTGTTGTAAGTTTATCACTTAAATAGAGAGCTGTAAATCATCCTTGATTCATGTGTCCTACACATGCTGATCCTCTACATTCGCTAACCGTGGAGTAAGATTAAAAGGACGCCACTAGGGCGCCCTTTTGATTTTACTTATACTGTCCAATAGAAATATTGATTTTATAATGGCCATACACAAGGATCTCATCCAGCAGCTTAGATAGCTCGTCTTGATCAGCCACTTGAACTTTCAGAATAAAACACGGCTCACCGCTAACACGGTGGGCCTCTTTGATCTCATCACGCTGTTGTATGAATGCTTGGAACTTCGTATGCTGATAGTCTTTCATCATAACGGTTACAAAAACGCAGTAGATGTTCCCCAACATTTTTTCATTTAACCTCACCGTATACCCTTCGATAACTCCTGTGTCCTCAAGTCGCTGTATCCGATTGGCCACAGCAACCCCGGACATATGAACCGCCTCGCCGATTTGTTTCCATTGCATTCTTGCGTTACTTTGCAAACAACGTATGATTTCTAAATCAATGTGATCGACCATACCCGTTCACCCTTTCTTTCATCGATTAAGCAATCTAGCGAAAACCCTTTCATGAAAGTATGTAAGCATGGGTTTGTTTGCCTATAAAATAGTTGCTAGAGGATCCTCAAAATACAATTATTGCCTACCACGAGGGGGTTAGACAAGTGTTCAAATCGTACCTTATTTTAATTTCGCTATTACTCATTGTCTTTAGCCTAGTTGGCTGCGGAGACAACACAACAAGTTCGCGCAATAAGGCATCCGATGGGACAACCGCTTCTTCGGACAATTCGCACACTGCGCATTCAGAGACAGCGGCTCCAGCTAATCCTAAGCCGAATAAAGAAATGAAATATTCGCTTGATGCTTCCAGCTATGAAGAAGATGGTATCTATTATCTAAAGGTTACCACGAATCTAAAGCTATCGAGTGAACACTATGAAGGGGCTCCCGTAGACGGGGAAGGACATATCCACTTCTATTTGAACGGCAGTCTGGTAGGTCCAATCAAGGACACGGTTCCTTATCCTCTTCAAGCCTTAAGAGAAGGAAAGAACACAATTAAGCTCGTATTAGCTGAAAATAACCATTCGGAAAGCTTCGGTATTTCTAAAGAGCTAAGTATCGATAAGAAATAATCTGTCGCATTGGCCAACCACTTATCCGGAATAAAAAAAGGGGCGCAACACGTGATCGTGTTGTGCCCTCTGCTGGACTATAGAAAGTCTAATGGCCTGCTTTAGCCGTCATTGGAGCATGCACGGCATCGGATAAGGCTAATGACAATTTGCCGTCCTCCATTCGGTACACCTTATCGCAGTAGGCAAGCATCCGCTCATCGTGAGTAACCATCACCGCTGCTTTTTGCCGTGACTTCACCTCATGCGCAATTAGGCTCACCACTTCATGCGCGCGCTTGGTATCCAGGCTGGCTGTCGGCTCGTCCGCCAATATAACGTTCGGGTTGTTCATCAAAGCCCGCGCGATGGCTGTTCGCTGCTTCTCGCCGCCCGATAGCTCCTCCGGAAATCCCTTCAGCTTCGCGCCAAGCCCGAGTCCTTCCAGCAGCTTGATGGCGAACGCTTTATCCTCGGCTCTCACCTTGCCGGACATCCTCTTCACGACGAGCAATTGGTCAAGAACATTCAAATAAGGAACCAAATTCGACGATTGCATAATGAACCCGATTTCCTGCAACCGAACATTGGACAATTCCCGTGCGGAAAGCTTCGAGATATCTTGCCCATTGATTCTCACTTCTCCTTCGGAGGCTCTAAGCAGCGCACCCGCAATCGACAAGAACGTGCTCTTGCCTGAACCGGAGGGGCCCACTACGGCGACAAACTCGCCCGGCTCTACCGTAATGGACACTTGCTCAAGCGCGGAGACCCGATTGCTCCCTTCGGAAAAATGCTTGCTGACGCCACTGATTTGCAATCCTCTACTCATTATTCTACCCTCCCGAGCGCCTTCAGCGGATCGATTTTTGTCATTTTGCGCACCGATACCAACGAGCTTAGCATCGCAATAATTAGCAAAACAATGGAGTAATTAATGACAAGACTCGAATCGAGCTTGAACGGTATGGCCTTTGGAATGACAGCCGCCGTCCCATAGGTGAGCAATATTCCAGCCGCAATGCTCATTACAGACAGCACAAGCACTTGAGAGATAATGGCTCTTCCCAAAAACCCATTCTTAGCGCCGATGGCCTTCATAATGCCGAATTGGTTCGTTTTCTGCATCGTCACCACGTAGAAGAACACGCCAAGCACGAATGCGGAGATCGTCAGCAAAAATGCGAGCATCATCGTAATAGAAGCATTCTCCTCTTTAAAGCCCGGCATGCCTTTCACGGCAGCTGCACGGGTAACCGTATCCGTATTCGAGAGCTTCGCATTAATGACGCTCGGGTCGATATCCTTGCCCTGCAGCATAATCGCATTGACGGGATTCTCTATTCCTTTATCCGAGCCGGGTGCCGAGAACGTTATCTTCCGCCATTCGGCCATCGGCGCGAACACCGCCGCTACATGGTTGTACGTTTGATTCTCGACAAAGCCGATAATCGTCAGCGATTCGTTCGTCCCGTCCAATTGGAAGGTATCGCCGAGCTTAAACCCGTCATCCTTCATCGTTGCATTCGCGATGATGCCGTTCAGGTTATCGGCAGACAGTCCCTTCCCTTCCACGACAGCCGGCTCCAAGAAGCTGCCGGGGTCAATACCTATAATCGCGATATCCACCTTGTCCTCATTTTTGGTGCTGTTCCCCTTTAGCGCCGTGGCCATCGTATTTCCCATCGGCGAGGCATCTTCAACATTCGGCAATTGCTTCACTTCTGCGACCAACTGATCCGACATCAGCGACTTGCTCATGGATGACTGCGACCCTTGTTCGAAAACGACGTAATCTGCCTTCATGTTTTTGAATGTTGCCGCGGCAAGCGTGGACAGTCCATTACCCAAGCCTGACAAAATCAATACCAGCCAAGATACAAGCACGAAAATAATGACGATCATGAAAAACCTCATTTTATTGCGCATCAATTCTTTCATTGCCAAAAACACGGAACCAACTCCTCGCGCCTTTATATTTGACACATGTGTCAAAATTATCGCGAATCATGACACACATCCCACTTATTGAACAACATAAGTGACACATGTGTCAAGTAAAGTTAGGCTCCTTATTCTTTTTTGGCGCCTCCCATCCACATTTGAAACAAGAGCTTGCCCCACTGCGGCGTAGGAACATTCAGCATGTTAGGCGTATTGATCAGGTTAAAGAACACGCCGATCAGCGCTGGCAGCGGAACATCCTCCCTTAGCAGCCCCTCCTGCTGCGCTCGCCCGAACAGACGCGTGAGCTGAACCTTGAGGGTCTTATGCGCTTCCTCGACAAATGCAAGGTCCTTCTTCGCGGCCGGAGAATTCGCGGTATTAATTTTATGGGCATCACCCAAAAGCTGATGAAGCTTGGATTCCTCCACGTAGACGAGAAGCACCTGCTGGAGCGCCTCCATGACATCCGTTTCATCCACCTCTGATGCGTTGGCCAGCATCTCCGTGATGACGCGCTTCATGCAAGCGGCCACGATCTCTTCTTTATTGGAATAATATTGATAAATGGTGCTTCGTGCACCAGGCAAATGCCGCGAAAGCAGCTGGAGATGGAATCCGTCATAGCCGTGATCAAGGATCAATCGCTTGGTTACGTCAAGCAGCTCCGTTTCAGTGAAGGATTGTTTTCTTCCCATTGGATCGCCTCCTAAATCGTCACTTCTGCTAATGCATACGATCTGTACCATTCTATCACGGTTCGTATAAATAACTAAGGCCGAACGCCGTCGTGCTGAACGCTACAGCAAATGCATCTTCGCCTCCGCTTCATCCCACGGCACGGTATAGCCATGCCCCTTCGCGCAGAAAATCGAAGACGACGAATACAGCGGATCGGCATCCTTCCGGTAAGCTTTGCGATCGATGATCGCTTGTTCGTTATGGCAGCGCTCATAGCCGCCGAAGACGAGATGGATGATGCCTCTGCCATGCGTATAAGCGGCAAGCTCCGTGCTGTATCCCATGAAGGTGGCTACAGGCGCTTTGCCCGTCACGACCGCATGCGCAGCCGTTGTGGTCGGCGGATCGAACCGGCCCGAAGCCCGCTGGATGTCGGACAGCACCTTGCCCAGCTCGTCGAGTTCGACCTTGATTTTGAACGCATAATACGGCTCCAGCAGGATATTTTCCGCTTTCTCCAAGCCCTGCCTTAACGCCCGATACGCCGCTTCGCGAAAATCGCCGCCGTGCGTATGCTCATTATGCGCAGCGCCCGTCAGCAGCGTAATCCGAATATCGGTCAGCGGCATGCCCGTCAATAAGCCATGATGGTCGCGCTCGAAGAGATGCGTTCGGATCAAATTCTGATTGCCGATGCTCAAGTCGTTCGCGTGGCACACGTTAAAGAACGTGATCCCGCTTCCCCGCTCCCCAGGCTCCAGAAGCAGATGCACCTCGGCATAATGCCGGAGCGGCTCAAAATGGCCATACCCTCTGACCGTCGTTCCGATCGTCTCTTTGTACAAAATTTCTGGGTTCCCGAAGGAGACCGCAAGCTGGAAGCGATCCTGCACAAGCTGCTGCAGCACCTCAAGCTGGATGATGCCCATGACATGGATATGAATCTCCTGCAGGCTCTCCTCCCAGACAACATCCAATGACGGGTCCTCCGCATTCAGCATCTTAAAAGCCTTCAGTACATCCTTCACGTTCAAGGCATCATCGAAAATGACCTTAGACGTGAGCGTTGGTACCAGCTCATAAGCCAGCTTGTCCGAATAGCGGCCTAGCCCTTGCCCTGCTTCGACGCCTGAGAGCCCCACGACCGCGAATAAATCGCCGGCCGACACCTGATCGACCGCATGCGACTTGCTGCCGTTCACGATGAGAAGCCTCGTCGCCTTCTCGCAAATCTGCTCGTCCCCGCTTCCGTAGCATAGCTCATCCCGCACCTTCATCGTCCCGCTTAATGCTTTGATATAGGTCAATCGCACGCCGTTGCTATCATGGCGAATTTTATAAACGCGTCCTCCGAATGGCGCCTCTGCGTCATAATCAACCTTCGTTAACAGATGCAGCTGCTCCAGCAATGCAACCACACCGTCATCCTGCAGAGCAGACCCGCTTGCGCAAGGTACGATCTCTTGCCTGCGAATCATGTCCTGCAGCGCCTGCAGCCAGAACGCTTGATCACCCTCACCTGCCAGAAACATCTCCAGCAGCTGCTCATCGCGCTCCGCCATGCTCTCCCGCAAAGCCTCGCCCACTTCGCCGTTTGTGAAACTATTCGTTATCAAGCACGCTTCTGACGTCAAATGCATGCGAATGTCCCCGAGCACGCGGTCCACATCGGCGCCCACTCGATCCGTTTTATTAATAAACATAAACGTCGGGATGCGATGCTTATGAAGCAGCTGCCAAACCGTTTCCGTATGGCCCTGCACGCCTTCCACCGCGCTCAATACCAGAACGGCGTAATCCATCACTTGAATGGCCCGCTCCATCTCCGGCGAGAAATCGACATGGCCCGGCGTATCGATTAAATAATAGGTTCTTCCCTTATAGGACATGACCGCTTGATCCGCGAACACGGTAATGCCCCTTGCCCGCTCGATCTCATGACTGTCGAGGTAGGCGTCCTTATGGTCGACCCTTCCCCGCTCCCGAATGCTCTGCGTATGATATAGCAACTGCTCAGCCAATGTTGTTTTGCCCGCATCGACGTGGGCGAACATGCCGATTGTTGTAGGTTTCATAGGTATCCCCTTGCCCTGACAAGCTGTTATGAATGTAAATAAACGCTACAGTAAAGATAACGCTAGTTGGCGGCAACCCGCAAGGATCATTAATATGTGCCGTATTTCATTGTTTTGTCCCGTTTCTTTATTCTGACAATTTGCTATCTTGAGGAAAGGGGGGATTTCCTGCGCTTATTCATGTAAGCGTTTACCCTAAACCAAAACCACTAGGAGGCAATAATGTTGACCAACCCCACAGCTTTAGCAAGAAAGCTCCTCGCACTAACGCTTTCATTCTGTCTACTCCTCACGCTGGTGCTCCTGCCTAGCGCCCGCACCCACGCGGCTTCCGCGCCGGGCACGGTGCGCATCCTGTATATCGGCAACAGCATGATCTACTTCGCCGATATGCCGGGCAAGATTCAGGCCATTCTGCAAGCAATGGGCTATACGGTGGAGTATCAGCAAGTGACGCCCGGCGGTTCCTTCCTGAGCCAGCATGCACAAGCGGGAAGCGACGCTCGCAAAGCGATCCAGAACGGCTACAACGGCAGCAAGTGGAACTATGTGATTGTGAACGGAAATACGATGGAGCCAGCGAACGCCTACAGCAGCCTGCTCGCCTCAGCTCAGACGTTGAAATCCGATACGGATACGTACAATCCGGGGGCGCAGTTCATCCTGCATTCGACCAATCCGTTTAGCCCGGCAACTATCGTCTCCAATTCGAGCGGCGCATACACGGACACCAATGCGATGGCCAACGACGTCAGCAGCAAGTATGCCAGCATTGCTTCAGCGCTCGGCGTCAAATACGGCCCCAATACGCAAGGCATGCAGAAGCTGTTTAACGATGGAATCAAAAACGCCAGCGTCATCTGGAACGCGGACGGCAAGCATCATACGGACTTCTCGCACTACATGGCCGCCGCGATCTATGCTGCAATGATTACAGGCGTTGACCCAACTTATTTCACGCAAAATGGCGGCCTCTCCGCAGCCGATGCCGATTACGCGAAGAGCGTAGCCAAATCCGTCATCCTTAGCTCCAATCAAGGCATAACCTTAGGTGCTCCTCCCGTCTCCGTACCATCGGGCTCGATCAAGATCGAAGCGGAATCGATGGCTCTGACCAATTACACCGTCGAGAACAACAGCAGCGCTACTAACGGCTCCCTGATTAAGGTTAACGCCAATACGACCGGTACGGCTACCCAAGCGTTCACGGGCAGCAGCGGGCAATACGATGTGAAAATTACTTATTGGGATGAGTCCGACGGCAATTCAACCTACAATCTCTATTCCGCGAATCAGCTCATCGGCAATTGGATCGCGAACGAGGCCACGGGCTCGATCTTCTGCGATAGTACCACGCGGCGAACGCGCACCATCAGCAACGTGACGCTCCACCAGAATGACGTGATCAAACTATCAAGCAACTATGACGGCGATGAATACGGGCGCATTGACGTCATCGAATTTATTCCGAAGCCGGTGGCGGTACCCGTGAAGATCGAAGCGGAAACGATGGCCCTAACCAACTACACCGTCGAGAGCAACAGCAGCGCCACCAATGGCTCCCTCATCAAGGTTGTAGCAGGCACGACCGGCACCGCGACCCAAGCTTTCACGGGAACGAGCGGCATCTATACGGTTAAAATCACGTACTGGGATGAATCCGACGGCAATTCGACCTACAATCTTTATTCGGGCAATCAGCTTATCGGCAATTGGATGGCGAACGAGGCTACTGGCTCCATCTACTGCGACAGCACCACGCGGCGCACGCGCACCATTAGCAACGTAACCATTAACCAGAATGATCTGATCAAAATTACGAGCAACTATAACGGCGACGAATACGGCCGGATCGACGTTATTGAATTTATTCCTGCGGCGTAACGGACAAAAAAACAGGATGAGACAGGCCTAGACCTGTCTCATCCTGTTTTTCTGTTTATGCGCATGGGCTATTCTTTTACAGCGCCGACAACGATCCCTTTAATAAAGAACTTCTGCAGGAATGGATAAATCAATAGCACCGGCAGGACGCCCAAGAAAATTTGGGCCGAGCTTAGCGTTCTTGGCGAGAACGACTTCAGCGTCGTCGAATCGACAAGCTGGCTTAAGTCTCTGGATGTAATGAGCGTTTGCAGCAACGTCGCCAGCGGGTAATGGCCCGATTTCATGTAGAGCAACCCGTCGAACCAAGAGTTCCAGTGGCCCACCAATGCGAGCAAAATCGTCGTTGCAAGCGATGGCAGCGACAGCGGCAAGTAAATATGCCATAGCGATTGCGTATGATTAGCGCCATCCATAAAGGCTGATTCCTCAATCTCCTTAGGAATGCTCTTGAAGAAGTTAAGCATCAGAATCAGATTAAATGCGGAAACTGCCGTCGGAAGCACCAATGCCCAGATCGTATGCATCAAGTGAAGCTTCGAGACCAGAATATAGCCGGGAATTAAGCCCGGGGGAAACAGCATCGTCACCACGAACAGCCAAATAAGGACCCGTCTTCCCTTGAAGTAGTCATACTCCTTCGATAGCGCGAAAGCAGCGGGAATCATGAGCAGCATGCTGATGCCGACGCCCAATACCGTTCGCTCGATGGTTAAGACAAGTGAATCTAAAAATATGCCGTTATTAAACGTCGCTTTGTAGGCTTCCATATTAAAATCAATCGGCCACAGCGTTACCAGTCCGGCCTCCGCGGGGGCCTTCCCGCTAAAGGAGATGGCAAGCACGTTCCACAATGGCAGTATGCACACGATAGCAAGCAGCAAAAGCATGCTGTTGTTAATAATCGAAAACGTTCGATAGCCTAGCGTTTTATGATACACGCGTTCCCGCTCCCCTTAGAAAATTTTATAGTTCGCATATTTATAAGCAAGACGATAGCCGATCACGACCAGAATTAATCCGATGAACGATTTGAACAAGCCTACCGCGGTTGCGAAGCTGAACTGACCGGTCTGAATGCCGATTCGGAAGACGAACGTGTCGATGACATCCCCTTTGCTGTACACGAGCCCGTTATACGTATTAAAAATTTGCTCGAACAAGCCGTAGCCCAGCACGCCGGCAATCGTAAGCGTCAGCACGACCAGCGTAATCGGGAGCATGGACGGAATCGTTACGTACATCGTCTGCTTCCAGCGGTTCGCGCCATCCACCTCGGATGCTTCGTACAGCGCTGGATTGATGCCCGCCAAGGTTGCCAGGAAGACGATCGCCCCGAAGCCGAACTCTTTCCACATATCGCTCACAACAATCACGGCACGATACCAGTCGCCATCCAGCAGGAATGGAATCGGCGCCATGTCAAACACGCGGCCCAGCAATACGTTCACAATCCCCTGTTGGCCGAGCACATCGATCAGAATGCCGCCGAGGATCACCCACGACATAAAGTGAGGCAAGTAAACAAGCGTTTGAATCGAGCGTTTGATGCCCTCGCGCCGAACCTCATTGAGAAGCAAGGCGAAGATGAGCGGTGCAATCGTATTGCCGATGACCTTCAAGACGAACAGCACCGCCGTATTGATCATCGCCTGTTTGGCTGCTTGCAGCGAGAATGCATACTTGAAATGGTCCAAACCGACCCAATCCGCATGGAAGAATACATGATTGAGCGTGTGATACGGCTTGAAATTTTGAAACGCAATAACGGAATAAAGCAACGGCACATAGGCGAAAACCAGCGTGAAGATGACTGCCGGCAGAACCATCGCATAAAGCTGCCAGGATAACATGAAATTTTTCAGCGCAGATTTTTTTCTCTTAATTGCAGGCGTTATCTTACCGCCGGTATCGGTCACTACCCTCGGTTGTTGAGCCATATCAGGCATTTTTACACGCTCCTTTTGTCATTAATATTAAGTAGATCCAATTGTTTCTGAAATAAAAATGTGTTAGTCTGATAGCAATTTGTTAAGCAATTTCCAAATTTCCAATTTCGTTGCAATTGATTGTGGAGAGAAGGGGTTCGTCTGAAGCCATTCGGAATCTTTAAGAAACTGGTGTTATCCCTAGTTCTCCTGTTATTGCCTATAGTCATCCTCTTCGGTTATACCTCCAGCGTCAGCATTGGCGTTGTTAAGGAACAACTGCGATTAACACACTCCAATCGTACGATGAGCTTGTCCAACCAAATCGATACGATCCTGCGACAAATCTCGCACTCATCCGCCGTGTTAATGGAAGATCCCAACATACGCGAATTCACGGGCTTCTCGTTTAACCCGGATCCGTATGAAACGGCCCACAGGAGCAAGCTAATCTATGAAAAAATACACTTATTCAGCGTTTCCGCAGATTTAGGGCTCAAAGTATCCGTTTTTTCAAACTCGAACCAGGCCGTCATCTCGACGGAGCTCGCCAGAGCATTCGATCCACGCATTCTCTACATGGATGACGTCCCCAAATGGCTGTCCGAAACGAACAACAACAAATCGACGTTCTACTGGTATTCGATGAAACCGGAAAATAAAAAGATGAACCAGCCGTCGAACATCGTCATTGAAGTTAAATTTTCGGGCGAGGATCTGAAGAAGTGGCTCGACAAAAGCAAGCTGAATGGCGTGGACGATCCGTTTCTGTACCGGGCGGGCGCCCCTATCATTGCCAATCATTCCGCCAAGGTCGATATCATTACGCAATTAATTCCCAAAATAACGTTCACGCCGGAGGCAAACAACGGCGCGCCAACCGTTCACAATGTACGCATTGCGCATCAGCAATACGAGATTTACACCAAGAAGCTTGCAAATACGGACTGGTATGTGATCGATTACATTCCGGTGGAAGAGATCGTTAAGCCGATTACTACCAACATCAAGCTTTTTTACGTCACGATTGGCTTGACCATTTGCGTTGGCATTCTGCTCGTCTACCTTCTCTATCGCTACGTTCAGCAGCCGATATCGCAATTGATAGTCAGCCTTAAGAAGCTTCAGGTCGGCGATTATTCCGTCCGGATTCATGCCAAGCCCAAGAGCGAGTTTCAGTACTTATTCGAGAAATTCAATAGCCTGGCTGCCCAAATTCAAGAGCTGATCGAGAAGGTATTCAAGGAGAAGCTGCAATCGCGGGACGCCAAGCTCAAGCATTTGCAAGCACAAATTAATCCGCATTTCTTATATAACTCGATGGGCTACATCATCAATATGACGAAGCTGGGCAATAAGGACGCCGTCATTTCCATGGCCAAAAATTTGAGCGAATTTTACCGGTATACGACGCGCCTTGAAAATCCGCTTGCTCGTATGGCGGAGGAAATCCAGCTCATCGCCAACTATCTGGAAATCCAGAAGCTGCGCATGGACCGCGTTCACTATGAAATCGATTTACCAGACAAAATGCTAGAGCAATTCATTCCGCGTCTGCTGCTGCAGCCCATGATCGAGAATGCGTTCGAGCACGGCTTCCAGAAGAAGCTACGCTCCGGATTTCTTCGAATTCATGGTGAAATCGCCGACGACGTATACCGCGTAATGATCGATGACGACGGCGCTGGCCTATCGGAAGAGAAATATGAAGAAATCCAGCAGACCTTAAACGATCCGATCGAGGATACGGTCGGATGCGGCCTGTGGAACGTCAATCAGCGCATCAAAATGCATTATGGAGAGGAAGCCGGCCTTGCTCTGAGTCCTTCGCCTCTAGGCGGGGTCCGGGTGACCATGACTTGGAAGTTCATTTCGAATGACAGAGGAGCTTAATATGCAGCAGTTGTTGATTGTCGATGACGAGCAACATTGGGTAGACAGCCTGGCCGAAACGATCGACTGGAGGTCAGTGGGGATAGGCGGAGTGTTCAAGGCCTGCTCCGGCTTCGAGGCGCTCGACATGCTTCAAGAGCACGCGATAGACATCGTCATTACCGATATTCGAATGCCTGAAATGGATGGTCTGGCACTAATCGAGCGCATTCAAGTCGAATGGCCCAACATCAAATGCATTATTCTTACGGGCCATGCCGATTTTGATTACGCCAAAACAGCACTCCAGCATAAGGTTTCAAACTATTTGCTCAAACCGGCAGAGGATGAGGAACTGCTCGCAGCCGTCTCTCGGCTCGTCCAAGAGCTCCAGCAGGAAATCGAACAATTCACATCCAATAGCAACGCCTTGCGGACGCTGCAGCAAAACTTGGCGCTCATTAAGAGCAACCTGCTGCAGGAATTAATTAGCGTCAAAGCCTATCCGCTCGACAAGTGGGCCGAGAAAAAAACGCTACTGGGCCTTCCTTTCCATGTGGATGAGCCCTATGCCCTGCTTCTCCTGCGGATCGAGGATGAGCACGCACCTAGCCCGTCCGATTCCTTAATCCAGTATGCGGTCTGCAATATTGCGGAGGAGGTGTTCAGCCGTTATTTCCATATTTGGCACAGCACGGACCAGTACGGCTATCTTGTTTTCCTCATTCAATGCAATCATGCGGATAGTGACAGCTCGAATCACAACTATCAATTGGAGCATTCAGCGGCTAGGCTCCAGCATAATGTGAAGGTGTTCCTTCATCGGCAGGTATCCATTTTATTCAGTCAGTGGCACCCGTTTCCTTACGGAATCTCTCAGACCTACGAGAATGTCGTTTCCGCCTTTCGGCAGAAGGTTGGAGATGACCGCGAGTTTTTCATGCAAGTACCGGATCAGGTTGCCAAGAACGACATGCAAGCGATCACTTCCTTGTATGAGCCGCCCACCCTTGCCCATCTGTTGGATTTAGGGCGTTGGGGCGATGTGGAGGACAAGCTCACGCTCATATTCAAAGAGCTTTCCCAGCCCAAATACGAATCGCAGGAGCATCTTCTGGAAGCCTTTTTCCACTTTAGCTCCGTCTTTATTTTTTTCGCGCACAAAAACAACCGGAATTTATCCACGCTCATTGGCGGCGAGTTTTATCAGCTGGAGGGCCAAACCATTCGATCCATCCGCCAATTGGAGATATGGGCGCATCAAATAATCCGGCTGCTGCAAAATGACTTCATTAAGGATATGAAATTGACCCGGCTGGAGACGGTTGTGAAGGTGCAGCAGTATTTGGAGCATAACCTCGAAGGCGATGTTTCGCTTCAGACAATCGCGGACCACGTCTTCCTGCATCCCTCGCATCTGTCGAAAATTTATAAGCTTGAAACCGGCGAAGGACTAAGCCAATATTTGTTCCGCCTTCGCATGGAGAAGGCCGCCTTTATACTCAATCAGCATCATCTCAAAATTTACGAGGTCGGCGAGAAGGTCGGATTACCCAATACGCCTTATTTTATCAAGCTGTTTAAAAAACACTTCGGCGTTACGCCGCAGGATTATCGGGATCGACAAGGGCCATAAGATGCACAACAAATTAGTATGAAACAAATAGATTGTTATATTCTTCCACCTTGAGGCCCAATTATGATAAAAGCGTATTCACGACATTACTCAGGGGGAACAGTGAATGAAAGCCAATAAGAAATGGTTAAGCGTTGCATTAGCAGCTGCAATTAGTACTTCTCTACTAGCAGGATGCACGAGCAGCAGCGAGGAAGCGGACAGCCCGGCGTCAACGAATGCCCAATCTGCCGAAGAAGCGGCTGCATTGGTTGCCAAGGGTAAATATGATACGCCGGTTACACTCACCCGCGTCGTCAACAACACGCAGGAGAAGTTTATTAACGGCGAAGACTGGGACAACAACATTTTCACCAAATGGGCCAAAGAAAAGCTCGGGATCGAGCTCAAGACGCTATGGGTAGTCGACAATGTAAACAATGCCTATACGAATAAGCTGAACCTCTCGCTTTCTTCGGGCGAAGATCTTCCCGATCTCGTGCCAATCCGCGATAACCCGAACTATCTGAACACGCTGCTCGATTCCGATCAGTTTATGACCGTTGACGATCTGTTCGAGAAATATGCGAGCCCAAAATGGAAAGAGCTTGCCAAAAAGTATCCCGAAATGTGGTACGGCGTAACGCGTGAGGACGGCAAGGCTTATGGTGTTCCTGTATTCGACTACACGCTCAACGTAGAGCCTGTGCTCTGGATTCGCCAAGACTGGCTGGATAAGCTGCACCTGCAAGCGCCGACGACCGTCGAAGAGCTCGATAAGGTTATGGATGCGTTCGTCAATCAAGACCCGGATGGCGACGGCAAGAAGGATACGTACGGCTTGGCTGTTACGCTTCGCGACAACTTGAACACATGGATGTCTGACCTGAGCTGGATTTTCGGCGCTTACGGCACAGCTCCAAGACAATGGAATAAATCGGCTGACGGCAAATCGTTGGAGTGGGGCTCCACGCAAGAGGGTACGAAGCAAGCCCTCGCCAAGCTGAACGAGTGGATGACGAAAGGCTACATTTCCAAAGAAGCAGGCACATGGGACGAGTCCAAAGCTTCCGAATCGTTCACCAAAGGCGAAGCCGGCATCATTGCCGGTCCTCACTGGATGCCTGACTGGCCGCTGCCAGACCTGGCGAAGAACGTCAAAGGCGCTAAATATAAAGCATACTCCGTGCCTGCCGGCCCTGATGGCAAAAAAGGCGTGCGCGGCGGCCCGATCAATTCCATGGTCAACGGCTACATTCTGATCAACAAGAAGGCCGCGCATCCGGAAGCGTACTTCATCATGTACAACTACTTGCTGGAGCACTTCGCGAATCCGGAAATTGGCGGCGAGTTTGAATACGGCTTTGCAGAGGGCTATGACTACCGTATGGTGAACGGCAAGCCGTCCAAGGATAATTCCGACGACAAGCTCGTGAAGCCGGAACGTTATGGCGTGACCTGGGAAGGCGCGCGCCAACCGGATCTCATGATCGACACGCTTGCTAAGCTCGCCGCAGGTCAACCGCCTGTAACGCCATTCGAGAAACAAACGAAGGAATACCGCAAGCAGGAAGAAATCGATGCGGCCGGCATCGTCATGGGCTACGAGAAGAACGGCCAGCGTTACCCGGACTATTTCGCCAGCGCATACACCGATGCCATGAACCAGAAGATGGAGCTGCTCAGACAGCTTGAAGTCGAAGCGTTCACGAAGATCATTTACGGCAATGCACCGATCGATTCCTACGAGGACTTCGTGAAGGAATGGAAGGCTTCCGGCGGCGATGAAGTAACGGCCGACGTGAACAAGTGGTTCGCTACGGTAAACAAATAATTAGCTGTATGTAAAAAACAAGCCCCTTTTGCTGTTGAACAGCAGAAGGGGCTTGTTCGATCGCTATGTTTGCACTACCATTGGCAGTTCCAGAAGATTATCAATAATAACATCCGCCTGTTTAAGCTCATCTTCCTGAGCAAAATCAAAACGGCAGCCGATTGCCTTTAATCCATTGCGTTTGGCAGCTTGTATATCGGACAATCGATCACCGATAACAACGGCATTTTCAATCTGATGCTTGTCCAAAATATAATGTACCAGATCCGACTTATGTTGGGTTTCAATCTGTTGAATGCTGAAGGTTTCGGTCACCCATGTATCCAAACCGAAATAGCTTACAATCGCCTGCAGGTACTCGATTTCCCCATTGCTTGCGATAAAGATAGCATGTCCTGCCTTCTTCAAAGCAGCGAAAATCTCAGTGACATGGGGATATAGAGCACCCCTGCCATTCTTAATGTTGGTGATTAATTTTTCCTGAAAATATTGGTTCGCAGCTTCCCTCACCGCATTAGAATGATCCGGCATAAGCGCCTCCCATACGACCGGCAGCGGCACTCCCATGATCTCGCGATACTTCTGAAGGGGCGTAATCTCCGACCACTCCTTGCGAGTCCGCAAATCATCAAATGTTTCTTCAAGCGATAACTCCAAAATTTTGTCCGTCTGAAACAGCGTTCCATCCATATCAAATATAAGGGATATCGGCATGAGTCACCACTTTCTCATTATTATGCACGAGTTATAAATCCACAAAATGCGGCTTTCGCTGCTTATAGATGACCATCCGCTTACAGCCCATCGCAAGCAAGGTCTCCCGCACTTGTTCCCAGTCGCTCGCAATCCGGTCTGGGTGATGCGCATCCGAGCCGAAGGTAATCTGTACGCCGTGGAACAACGCACGTTCGATCACGTCATTGGAAGGATACCATTCCCGACATGCGTGCTGCATGCCGTTCGTGTTAATTTCCATCGCCACCCCTCGGTCCGCCATCCGCTTCAAGATGCCATCGATATAGGGAGACAGCAGGTTGCGGAAGCCGGAATACCCGCGTTTGAACCCGTCCAGATGGCCCACGATTTGCACCCATTGGCTCTCGATGCCCAACACCATTGCTTCTACGTAACGTTGCACCGCGAATTGCTGCTGCTCCTCGGCAGCCGTGTTAAAGTCTAAGGATTCCATAATCGCAGCAGACGATAGAAAATGGATCGAGCCAATCACATAATCGATAGGATACTGTACATATTTGCGACCGTACAAATCAATCTGATCACTGAAAATGTCCGACTCGACGCCAATAAGCAGCTCAATTCGTTCTTCATAAGCCCGCTTCAGCCGAACGGCTTCTTCGATGTAGGCATCGAATTCGGTGATCGCCATCGCCAGTTGCGGATAAGGGTGATCCTCCCGCGAGAAGAAGTACGGAGAATGGTCGGAAATGCCGAGAACCGGCAGCCCTTTCCGAATGGCTTCCTGAACGTAATCCTCCAGTGTGCCTGCTGCATGCCCGCATCGGGCGTGATGGGTATGAAGATCGAACATGTTGACTCCTCCGCCCCTCTTATTGCCTAAAATCCGTTTTCCGATTTTATCGCTTGCTCGGCAAGAATCTCTTTATCCTCCGCGTTGTCCCGCGTCACTTTCTGAACGCCAATTGCACTATAAGAGATCAATAAAATAACAGCGATGTAATATCCTTTTTCATTTAATTCGAACGGCGCATTGTACAGGCCAATTAAGAACATCGCATATCCGATGATCAGGCCCGCAATAGCCATTCCTGTGAAAGCCTCTGTATTTCTCATCCGATGCTTCGGGTTATCTAGGCGTATTTCTTTATCTTCCGTATTGTCCCGCACAACCTTCTGGACCACAATACAGGTAATCGTAATTAACACCATGCAAAGCAGATAGTACCCCTTCACGTTCAACTCCCAATCCGCATTATATACGCCCAGACAGAATAGAAAGAGCCCCGCGCCTAATGCAAAATAGGATGCAGCCGTGAAAGCGGCTGTATTGCGTTTGCGATATTTCTGATTCATTCGATCGTTCCTCTCCTATTCAAGAATAGAATGCAATACTGTTTTTATCCACTATACGATGGAACCTTCGTAACATTCTACGCTTGAACAGGTAATTTTAGGGTAAATTAAGGTAGGATTTTCAGATAAAATGACTAGTATTTATCTTTCAGCGAACTGTCCTTCATAACAAGTTTCAGGGCCATCCTATAGAGGATGACCCTTATCATGTACGAGATCTGAAGCGTTACTTGCCCAGAAAACTTCCCGCTAAATCCCACTCCCGTTTGAAAGCGGCGACGCTGATGTATCTCGATTCGCGATCTTCACTAACGGCTCGTACAGCTACTTCATAGAGCCGTTCCCCCGCCTCCCATTTGGAATATGAGCGGTCCATTTCTCCACCTAATAAACCAAATGCAATTGCTCCCATTGTAAAAACGTTAGTTTTCGAATCAATCGTGGCGCCGAAATGGAACTCTTCGGGAGCTTTTGATCGTTGGGGGCCCCAGAAGTGTTCTCCCATATCATTGACAGCCGGCGCTTTTCGATAAAAATCGATATCACATATTTTCGTTACATGATTTGCAAAATCGTACAGAATACTTCCGTCGTAAAAATCTACAGCAACATAACCATTCGACTCCACATAAGTATGAAAAGAAAAAATGGCATTTAGAGATTCAAGTTTCTGAACCAAAGGCAACTGTTTGTACCTGTAAAATGGTGAGTCCGGGTGAAAATATTTGGCCGCTCCTGCGAATGACCAGTGCGAGTGAAGACACTCCCCTTCAAACCATTGAAAGACCGCTGCGTATCCTTGATCCGTATGAAAGTGATCTACAAATGGAATAAGGTGCTGATGTTTTAAAGTCGCATACAACGGTATCGCCTCAGTTAGCCGCGACACTGCATCTTGGGGATTTCCCTTGTAATCGAGGGGTCTGGCGCCCGCATATTTTACAAATTTTTTTGTTCCATTCTGCTCAACCCCAAAACAGATATTGCCTGAATCCTGCTGGTCAAACACACAGAAGACTTTGCCAAGAGAGCGCAGCCATTCAAAATCATGATTCTCCTGCAATTGAAAAGTAACCCCGTCAAATGAAAATGTATGATTCATTCCATTCCCTCTCTTATTCCGGGGAACGATGTCGTTTACAGGGCTATTTACATGCGTTCCCCTTAATAATTTGCGCCCCAGTGTTCATCATGCTTGATCTCATAGATAACGCCTCCTTTCAATATTCAGCTTTATATTAACACGACTGGTATTCCCGTGATAATGTGGTAGGCGCTGGCTATTGGATCAAATATTTAATAAACCATGCATTCATACGTTCGTTTGTGGAAAACTAATGCAACTATTGCCGCTAAGAAAGAGGCGTTTGCATATGGACAATTGGTTCAAACTGAAAGAACGCGGAACGACCGCAGGGACGGAAGTGCTCGCTGGACTGACGACCTTCTTGACGATGGTGTACATCGTCATTGTCAATCCCGGCATTCTGAGTACCACGGGCATGAGCTTTCATGGCGTTTTTATCGCCACAATCCTCGCAAGCATCGTTGCGACGCTGATTATGGGCATTTTCGCCAACTATCCGATTGCGATTGCACCCGGCATGGGGCTCAACGCCTACTTTGCTTTCAGCGTTGTCGGAGGCAGCGGCGTCTCGTGGCAGAGCGCATTAGGCGCTGTTTTTATAGCGGGCGTCCTATTCATTCTGCTGTCGCTAACTTCATTCCGTTACTTGTTGATCGATGCCATACCTGACAGCCTCAAGCATGCGATTACGGCAGGCATCGGGCTATTCATCACCTTTATTGGGCTGCAAAATGCGAAAATCATCGTCGCCTCTCCAAGTACGCTAGTCACGCTTGGCGATTTGGCAGAGCCGATGACCTTACTAACCGTCGTCGGTTTAATCGTTACGCTGCTCTTCATGGCGTTTCAAGTCCGTGGCTTCTTGTTTATCGGCATGGCTGTCACAGCTGTGCTGGCATGGATTTCCGGGCAATTGCATTGGCCCGGCCGAATCGTAACATGGCCGAGCGGACTGAATGAAACCGCCTTTCAGCTGGATATCGGAGGGGTAGTGAGCAATGGGCTCTATGCGGTCGTGTTTACGTTCCTGCTCATCACGCTGTTCGATACGACAGGCACGATGCTCGGGGTCGCCGGACAGGCAGGATTGCTGAAGGATGGCAAATTTCCGCGTTCGCGCGGCGCGCTGCTGGCCGATGCCATCGGCACAACCTTCGGCTCGGCAATGGGCACCAGCCCTACTTCCGCTTACATTGAATCTGGCGCAGGCGTGGCTATAGGAGGGAGAACCGGCCTGACTGCGGTGACCGTAAGCATATTACTAGCATTAACGCTGTTTTTCTCCCCGCTAGTGGAAGTCCTGTCGAGTATTCCTGCGATCACCGCGCCGTCGTTAATTATCGTCGGCTTTCTCATGATGAACGTGCTCCGGCAGATCGATTGGAATCACTTGGAGGAGGCATTCCCCGCTTTCTTGATCGTCGTGCTTATGCCCTTAACCTATAGCATTGCTACAGGTATCGGCATCGGCTTCATCGTGTATCCGATCTTGAAAGTCATCCGCGGCAAGCGGAAGGACGTCCATCCGATTTTGTATTTATTCGCCCTGCTGTTCATTGCCCAGCTAGCGTTTTTTGGCCATTAGCCGCGTTTACTCGTTGGGATTACGCGTGAAACGTAAAAAAGGTACCCTTGCGGGTACCTTCAGATTGTAGAGAAACCCACGTTTTTTCAAAACGCTGGGTTTCTCTTTGTTTTATCGAGGCTGTATTTAAAGGCAAAAAGGGTGGTTTAACGCCTTACGCCCTCCTTTCGAGGTGGAGGGCAATCTTTTTCATGTTCTGCACCGCAGCGGTCATCAACGCTTGTTCCATCACGTTTTTTAACCCCCGCAAACGGCAATAGCGAAACCCGTGGAGCTGTTTAGCATCCGCGAAGCTTCGCTCAATCGTTTCTTTTCTCTTTTTGTAGAGCCTTTTGCCCGACTTACTGAGGCGGTTTAATCGCACTTGTTCTTTACTGTCTTCCCAAATATGTCTGGTGATCACTTTGCGTTTGGTAGCGGAACGTGTACACTGCTCCAGCATCGGACATGTTTCACATTGTTTTGGATCCGACGCATAATGCCGGTAGCCATGTCGATCGGTTGTTCGGTATGACAGTTCTTGCTGCTGCGGACAAACATACAAATTACGTTCTGCATCATAGATAAACTTCCATTTTGGATGTAAGCCTTGTGTGGGATGGAATCGTCGATGTGCAATGACACCAAAGATTTTACGTTTCTCTAATCCTTTGCAAATCGGAGTCGTCAAATAGCCGGAATCCAATGCAACTGCCTCTACTGTAAACCCAAAACGCTGACGTTGACGGTCTAAACGAGAAAGATACGGTACGGAATCATGGACATTGCCGGCGGTGACGAAAACATCGGTAACTAGGTTGTACTTCACATCAACTGTGCGATGATCCAAGTAGAAGAAGCCTTCCGGCTTACCTTCTCGGTACATATATCCGCTGTCCGGATCAGTCGTGCTAACCTTCACTTCCTTGTCTTCCGTCACCTCCTCCCGTGGTTTTAGTGCTTTTTTCCTTGCGATTTACGGTCTGCTTCTACCGCCGCATTCAGTTCATCCACGTAATCCCGCGTGTTCTGTTGCACTTGCTCTTTCGTGTATTTATGTTTATTCGCATTAGCCTTTACATGAGTTGAATCGGAGATCAGGACACGTCCGCCAATCATTCGATGTGACACAGCCTGAAGTACAATCTCATCAAAAATATCTTGGAACACAGACGTATCTTTGAACCGGGTTCGCCGGTTCCAGCTAATCGTCGTGTGATCAGGGACTCGATCAGTTAGTCCAAGCCCAAGAAACCAACGGTAGGCGAGGTTGGTTTGAACTTCGCGTTCCAATTGACGTTCCGAACGAATGCCATAGAAGTAACCCAGAAAAATCATCTTGAACAGCACGAGGGGGTCGATGGCTGGACGCCCGTTATCTTGGCAGTAAAGGTGGCGTACTTTCTCATCGATGAAAGAAAAGTCGATATACTTATCGATCTTGCGGAGCATATGATCAGCGGGAACTAAATCTTCAATGGAGACTAACTCATAGTTTTGTTGTTTATCTCGATTAGAACGCAGCATGCGACACCATCCGTTCATAGTTATTACCACTATTATACTATATTAACGCGGTGTCGTGTTAAATTACATGCACATAAGAAAGGCTGCCGAGACTTTCTCGACAGCCTGAAGGTACCCTTGCGGGTACCTTTACCTTTGTTACGATGTTTGTCCGGCCTTCACTCGCTTGTTATTCGGTGCAAACCAGCCTATGAGCGCAATCGCGACCAATACCGCATAGAAGACGAGCGTCCAGCCTGTGCTATGAGGGAAATCGTGATCCAACGCGCCAATATCCTCATGGGCAAGCGTAATGACAGCAAGCTTAACGCCTACCCAAGCAACGATCGCGTAAGCTGTTGTTTCAAGCGCCGGGCGCTGTCCCAGCAGCTTCACAAACCATGCCGCTGCGAATTTGATTAAGATCAATCCCGCGATGCCGCCGAGCAGCACGACGATAAATTTGCCTCCGTCCATGCCGCCGAACTCGCCAAGCGGTGAATCCGGCAGCCCGAGCGCAAGCGCTACCGCAGCGAGAATCGAATCGATTGCAAAAGCGAGGTCTGCCAGAGCAATCTTACCCACTGTAGGCCAGAAGCCGCTTCCTTTGCTCTCTTGCTTGTCGGCCTTATGGCCATCTTCGTTTTTCTTGCCGAACCGCGATTGAATAATATGCTTAAAGCCTAGGTATAACAGATAAGCTGCCCCGATCGCCTGCACCTGCCATACGTTCGCAATGAACGAAATCGCGAATAGCGCGCCAAAACGAAAAACAAAAGCCATAATGATGCCGTAGTTAATTGCTTTTTTCTTCTGCTCGTCCGGTAGATTCTTTGCAATTACCGCCAATACGAGCGCGTTGTCTGCTGACAACAAGCCTTCCAGCCCAATAAGGATTAATAAGGCCCATGCATACTCCAGCCAAATGGACTCCAACGTGAATTCTCCTCCCTGATCATGGCAAGTATAAGCAGTCCGCTAAAACACATGTGAATAATGTTCACCTGTCCACAAATGCTTATACGCAATGAACCTTCAAAGGAGTTCACTTTTTTATCCTATCCTGCTTGTCCAATGAAATAGAATACTGCACTTAATATAATAGACAGCACTATTACAAGAACGGCGTTTCGCGAGGTAGGCCTTGGACCGTCCTGCAAAACTTTCACTCCAAGCGGCACAAGCGCTAAACAAAGTCCAGCAACCGCTATTATAGAAAAGATTGTCGTGCCTTTAAGTACGCCTAACGGCAGTGCCGACATAAGCCCTAGAGCAATTGAACGAAAGAGGTTAAGCGTTTTTGCACGATACACACCGATCGCAAGCACAATCCAACCTAACAGGATAGGAAGATTGAGAATGCTGAAAATATGAAATGCACCATAAGAATCGGCAACGGCACTTGTCGCCGATTCTACATTTTGAATACGAACCAATTGAAATGCCAGATGATCAACACCCGCATGGAATGTCCGGGCAAATAGCCCGAATATGACAAAGCAGCCTCCCCATTTGGCCCAACCTGGCCTTGTCCGATGAACAAGTCTGACTACCTCTAATATTGCTGGCCACATTAGCAGGATACCTGCGTTAAATAGACTGAACGACCAGAACATTACTCTCGGGTACTCTTGGTAAGCCCTTAGTTGATCTGGAAAGAAAAAATGAAATCGAGACCTCAACAATACGCCTGCCAGTATCAATAGCGGACCTGCTATCAGTGTTATTCCGCCTATCCAACGGCCGGGAAATCGGTTGTTCTCGTTGTTATAGCTCGAGCTTAGAATATCAAGCACCTCCAGTGAACTTACCTACTGAGCAAATAAGGTATTCCCAACACATACCTCAAGAATGTAATATTATAGAATAAGAGTAATTTAGGTGAAGTGAGGGAATAATATTGTTGACTGATCTGGAAGCGCGTCGACTACTCAATGCAATTAAAGAATTAATTAGCACGAAACCAATCATTTTCCCCTCACTACAATCGTATATTACTTTGGAAGCTACTTCAGCCCAGACTAATGATAAGTTCCAAATAGATGTGCACCGTAAAACTTTAAATGTAAAAAAGTGCACCTATCAAACCCGTTATAAAAAGTCCATCAATTTACTACGTATTGATATTGAAGGCCCTCCTCATCCAAATCCTGATGGCACCGAAGTTCCCTGTCCACATATACATATATACAGGGAAGGATATGACGATAAGTGGGCATATCCGTTATCAGATAAAATTAGCACAGACCCCTTTGATTTAGTACAGGTATTGATTGACTTCCTTGAGTATAATAATATAAATAACACCCCAAACGTCATTAGCCAGATCGAGGTGAACTAAGATGAGTTTAGTTGAACAATTATCTGATTCCTATGTCAATTGGCTCAAACAAAAAATAACGTTCAAGGAGTTAGACAATGCAGTAGAAATAACTACTCCTTTCATGGACAGGCACAACGACTACCTTCAGATATACGTTCAACAAAAAGGCACTAAACTGATAGTAAGCGATGCCGGCTACATTTTAACTGATCTAAAACTTTCAGGCTGTGATGTTTTCTCCTCACCCAAACGAAAAAAGATATTTCAAACGATATTAAATGGCTACGGCGTGAAGGTCTCTTCGCGAGAAGAGCTTTTTGTAGAAACAACGGTAGAAAACTTTCCTCAAAAAAAACATATGCTTGTCCAATCCATGATGACTGTAAACGATATGTTTATGACATCTAGAGAAAACGTCCACAGCATATTCCTTGAGGAAGTAGATCAATTTCTATTTGATAATGACATTAGGTTTGTAGATAATATCAACTTTACTGGTAAAAGTGGATTTCCTCAAACTTTTCACTTTGCTATACCGCGTTCGAAACAATTTCCCGAAAGAATACTACACGCCATTAATAATCCGACAAAACAAAATTCTGAAACCCTTCTTTTCGCTTGGACAGAAACAAAAGAGAACCGCAGACCAGACTCTACGCTTTTCGCTGTTCTCAATGATTCCGAAAAACCAATACGACCAGGTATAGTCAACGCTTTTAATGAATATGAAGTCCAACCCATACTGTGGTCGAAAAGAAATGAGTACATTAATCATCTAACAGGATAGAGCACTCTGATTCTAGTAATCAGAGTGCTTTTTCGTCTTCATTTTCATCACCATATATGATATTCGTCATACCCTCATCTGTGACGTTTATGACTGTAAGCGGCGGAGCGCCCCTCTTTATAATGAAGATATCCTATCACTAGATCATGTCATTCAGCGATAGAGCTTCAATTAGGAGGAAGTCCCCATGGATCCAATGAACATTGCCGAATTAAAGAAACGCTCCGCTCCGTTTGCACGAACGAACACCAAAGCCAGCTTCCGCCAACTAGGAAACACTTTGTTGCCTTTTTTACTCCTTTGGATGGCTGCCTATGCAAGCTTGTCCGTCTCCTACTGGCTGACGTTGCCGATTGCCATCGTTGCAGCGAGCTTTCTGATCCGAACGTTTATCATTTTTCACGACTGTTGCCATCAGTCGTTTTTCAAGAACCGCAGGGCGAACGATTGGTTAGGTAACATTACCGGCGTCCTAACGCATTTTCCATATGAGCAATGGAAAAACGCCCACAATATTCATCATGCGACGAGCGGCAACCTCGATAAACGGGGCGTCGGCGATATGTGGGTCATGACCGTAGACGAATATATCGCTTCCCCGCCGCGACTCAAGCTAGCTTATCGGCTGTACCGGAATCCGCTAATTATGCTGGTGCTTGGTCCCCTGCTGGTCTTTCTCGTCACCTACCGCAAGAATCGCCCAGGGGCGAAGCGCCGCGAGAAACTGAATACGTATATGACGAATACAGCGATTGTCGCCTTATACATTGTGCTAGGACAGCTTCTCGGTTGGAAAAGCGTGCTTCTTGTGCAAACCCCGATCCTTTGGGTTGCAGGAATGATGGGAATTTGGTTATTCTATGTTCAGCATCAGTTCGAGGACTCCTACTTCGAGAACGACGATAAGTGGAGCTATGTACAGGCTGCGGTCGAAGGAAGCTCCTATTATCAGCTTCCCCGTCTGCTGCAATGGATGACGGGCAATATCGGCTTCCATCATGTACATCATTTGAACCCGAAGGTGCCGAACTACAATCTTGAGAAAACTCATCTGGCCATTCCGCCGCTTCAGAAAGCGATGACGATCAACCTTCGGACCAGCCTGCGCTCGCTCCGATTCCGGTTGTGGGATGAGCATGCAAAAACGTTTATCGGCTTCCGTGAACTTAGAGCTATGCGCAATAAGCAGACTGCAAGGCCAGAAATTCCGATTAGCCGGAAACCGGGTATCGAATAGAACGGAATCTAAAGCGCGGGTAGTCCTCATAAAGGTGGAACAACATGCTAAAGTGGCGGTCGAATTTGTACAAGACGACGGGGCTCAATCCTTTCATATGGGCCATCCTGTTTATCCTGCCCTTCTATTATATCTTTCGTACCTCTTCCAAAGCCCATACAGCGGTAGGGATAGCGCTCATTATTCTATTCTTCGTCTCCTATGTGCTCGTCTTTGTCACCAAAGGGTGGAAGGTGTATGTATGGTCGGGCGTTCAGATTGCCATCTCGATTGCCATGACCGTCCTATTCGGATTCGTATACTTCTCGCTGCTGTTAACTTTCGTCATCGGGAACATTACGAGCAAGAAGGGTTTCATTACACTGTACGTTATTCACCTTACGGTAACGATCGCGACTATCGATTATGCGATCGTCGTGAAGAATCCGATGGTCATCAGCCAATTGCCATTCGTCTTTATTTGTTTGATCATGGTTATCCTGCTGCCTATATCCAACTACAACCGCAATAAGAACGAGCGGCTGCAAGGGCAGCTGAATGACGCAAACAAACGGATCTCGGAATTGGTGAAACTGGAAGAACGACAGCGTATCGCTCGGGATTTGCATGATACGCTCGGGCAGAAGCTTTCTCTGATCGGATTGAAAAGCGATCTAGCCATTAAGTTGATGCCGAAAACCCCCTCGCAGTCCTTGATTGAGATGAAGGAAGTCAGGCAGACGGCAAGAACCGCAATGAAAGAAGTGCGGGAGATCGTAAAACAAATGCGCGGCGCGAAGCTGAAGGAAGAAATGGCCCGTATTGAGCAAATGCTAAAGACAGCACAAATTGAACTGATCGTCGAAGGAGACTTGGATCCGAAAAACCTATCGCTCATGAACGAGAACGTCCTCTGCATGTGCCTCAAGGAAGCGGTCACCAATCTCGTCAAGCACAGCGGGGCTTCCGTCTGCACAATCTCGATCCGACCGGATCGTCTAGCTTTGATCGCCATCGTCGAGGACAATGGGATCGGGCTGACACAGAATGCGGTATACTCCCATGGCAGCGGCCTTAAAGGAATGAAGGAGCGTCTGGAATTCGTCAATGGAAGTCTCGAGCTGGGTGAAGGGCCGGGTACCTCCCTTGTGATGAAAGTGCCCAATACCCACCCAAGAGAGAAGGCTTGAAGATGATTCGAATCGTAATTGCAGAAGATCAGCGAATGATTCTTGGCGCTCTAGCCGCTTTACTTGATTTGGAAGAAGATATGATGGTTGTTGCCAAAGCCAGCAACGGCGAGGATGCCGTCAAGCTCGCACGCCTCCATCAGCCTGATGTATGTATCCTCGATATTGAAATGCCGCTCAAGAACGGATTGGATGCGGCTGAGGAGCTTAAGGCAATGGGGTTGGATTGCAAAGTCGTCATCCTTACGACGTTCGCCCGCGCAGGGTATTTTGAAAGAGCGATTAAAGCTTGTGTGCATGGCTATTTGCTTAAAGACAGTCCGAGTGAGGAACTAGCGAGTTCGATCCGAATCATTGCAGGCGGCCGGCGCCTATATGCGCCCGAATTGATGGACGAAGCCTACGGCGAGGAGAACCCCCTTACTGAACGAGAGAAGGCCGTGCTTGTGCTTATTGCCGACGGAAAGAGCACGAAGGAAATTTCGAAGGAGCTGTTTATTACTACCGGAACGATTCGAAATTACATCTCCGTTATTCTCAACAAGCTGGGCGTCGGCAACCGCGTCGAAGCAATCAAACAGTTTAAGGAGAAGGGCTGGTTCAAATAAAGTATGCAGGTCGATCAACAAACCAAAGGCACCCTCGACGGGTGCCTTTTTCGTTCCGTGGACGTACCGCAGTCCATCATTCTTATTGCGTTTCCACTTGCTCGTCGATACTTTCTGTCGAGGAATGGTTCCGATTCTGTTGGAACGCCTCTTCAAACTCTTCCTCATTGCTCGAACCGAGCTTCGCGCCATACTGGTCAAGCCTGCCCGGCTTGCCCGCTGGGCCGTCATTATCTGGCCTGCTGTTTCTTCCTGCCATTGGATCACCCCTCAGCATTAATTTGTTGCCAGTGCGTCGCCTTCGTATTTTAACTCATTTGGCCCCAAACCATTCCATGCCAAGGGGAGAATGCGGGCCAGAAGATCTCTTGAATTTCTATTATTTGCTTTCCTCACGGCCTTGCCGAAGCGCTTCAAGAATCGCCTGTACGTTGTAGCCATCGTAAAAGTCATAATAAAAGCTCTGTTCTCCCCGCACGCGATCGATGACCTGCTTCAAAATAGGCAGCTTGCTCTCCGTCTCGTCTGCCTCGACAGGGCGCATTTCACGCCCCGGCTTGCCCATCAGCAGCTGCTCCCAATTTTCCAGCGCAATCGTCCCGTCGCTGCCATAGACGAGCAACGACACACGCTCTGTGTCTACTTGACCGACCGATCCCGCCACCTCGACATGAATGCCATTGTGCAACGTGAGCATTGCCTTGACGCTGCTCTCGCAAGTTTGCGCATCTGCTGGAAACGTTACGTGGCTCTCCACGTTCGTGATCGAACCAAATAAGGTTTGAATCATATGAATCCAATGCACGCCAACCTCAAGAAGGAACCCGCCCTCTTGTCTGGTCGCGACCCACCGATTGTTTTGCCAAGATCTTGGCCATTCGGGAAACTGCAGCAGCAATTCCATCCTGCCGATTTCCCCTATGCTGCGCTCGGCCAACAGCCGCTTTAACGTCAGAACCGCCGGTTCAAGCGGGAATGAAAAGTGAATCGCATGAACAATCGCCCGCTCGACTGCCGCGTCCAGCAGCGCCTTGGCTTCCGGCAAGCTGTTGGCCAATGGCTTTTCGCAAAAGACATGGACGTTGTTTTCGATTGCGGCCATCGCCACTTCATAATGCATAGAAGGCGGCACCGCTATGTACACCAAGTCGACCGCTGCCTCCTGAAACACCCTCTTGTATTCCGTGAAGCACTGAACATTCGGGTAGATTTGAGCCATTTTTTCAAGCGCGCTTGTATTGGAGTCGCAGATCGCCACCAACTCTATCTCATCTGCATAGTTAGGCATGATATGGACGATCGTGTCTCGCCCCATATTGCCTAAGCCGATTACTGCGAATTTTATTTTACTCATCGTAAGGCCCCTTTATATATTTCCTAAATCATACCATATAAAGGTGAACGATTAAGGCCTTATTTACCTGAAGAATACACAAAAGCCAACCCCTGAAAAACCAAGGATTGGCCTTACAGTGTTATAGCCCCGGTTGATGACCGCCATCGATAACGACCTCTGCCCCCGAGATCGAAGCGGATTGATCCGATACGAGGAATAGTGCAAGATCGGCGACCTCGTCTGGATAGACCGCCCGACCGATCGGGATGGCTGCACGAAACTGGGCTTTGTAGTCCTCAAGCGAAATTCCTTTAGCGGAAGCTTGCTGCACAGCGAGCTCTTCGGCCCTGCCCGTCTCCGTTAAGCCTGGTGAAATGACATTCAGCCTTATCCCCTGCGGGGCAAGTTCTCTCGCAATTCCCTTGGAGAAGTTCAGCAATGCGGCATTAGTCGTACCTCCGGGAAGGAAGGTAGGAGAAGGCGTTCTGCTCGCCGTGCCAATGATATTCACAATGCGTCCATCGCCTTGTTTGATCAATTGGGGAAGCACTGCACGAATCGTACGAATGTAGCCCAAGAGCTTCAGGTTCCATGTATCCGTAAAATCCTTATCAGTCAGCTCCAGGAAAGCTCCAGACTTCGCTGAGCCCGCATTATTAATTAAAATGTCGACTCTTCCGAATGCATCTAGCGCTGCATCAATGATCCGCTTAGCGTTGTCCGCCTCGCTTAAATCCGCTTGGATTGCAATGACTTGCGCAGCTTCCGAGCCGCGCGCGCCCGCATTCGTAATGGCCTCTTTCGCCAAGCGAAGGCGCTCCTCGTCTCTTGCAGCGATAAGCACATGCACGCCCTCTGCATGCAGCTTCTTGGCAATCGCTAGGCCGATTCCGGCACTGCCTCCGGTCACAATTGCTGTTTTGCCCTCTAAATTGAAGCCCATATATACATCCATCCTCTCCGGTATTTTGGTTCATTCATGCCAATGAAACAAGCTATCTCGTAGCGCCGACAATCGGGGCAGCCCATCTATTCGACGGACGCGCCAAGCCATAATTGCCTCGAAGCGTACGGCTCTCATACTCGGTCCTGAACAAGCCCCTGCGCTGAAGCTCCGGTACGACCAGCTGCGCAAAATCCTCCAATCCCGCCGGCAGATAAGGCGGCATCACGTTAAACCCATCGCTCGCGCCTTGCGTGAACCACTCCTCCAACTGATCGGCGACCTGAATGGCCGTTCCCGCGAACACCCGATGTCCCCGGCCTCCCGCTAACTTGCTAATGAGCTGGCGGATTGTCAAATGCTCTCTTGCCGCCAAATCGGTTACGAGCTGGTAACGGCTTTTATTGCCGTTAATCTCGTTCAACGGAGGAAGCTCGGGCAGCGGACCATCGAGCGGATACGAGGATAGATCAATCCCGATAATCCCTGAAAGCTGATTTAGACCGTATGCCGGCACCGTCAGTTCATTCAGCTCCTGCTCCTTTTCCTTGGCTTCCGATTCAGTCGGAGCAATAATCGGGCAGATGCCCGGCAAAATCTTGATTTGATCAGGATCACGGCCATACTTCGCCAGCCGTCCTTTCACATCGGCGTAGAACTGCTGCCCCTCCGCCAGCGTCTGCTGAGCAGTGAAGATCGCTTCGGCGTATTGCGCCGCAAATTCCTTGCCATCCTCAGAGGACCCCGCTTGCACGAGCACAGGATACCCTTGCGGAGCGCGAGGGACGTTGAGGGGCCCATTTACATTGAAATAAGCGCCCGCATGGTTAATTGCGGTTACCTTGGAATCATCCGCGAAGATCCCCGATTCGCGATCGAACACGATCGCATCGTCTTGCCAGCTATCCCACAGCTTAGTCGCAACATCGAGGAATTCGCGCGCCCGCTCATACCTCTTGGCATGCTGCAGATGCTCTTCTTGGCTAAAATTAGCCGCCTCGAATTCGCTTGCCGAGGTGACAATGTTCCAGCCTGCGCGTCCGCTGCTGATATGGTCCAACGAAGCGAACTTCCGCGCAACGTGAAACGGCTCGTTAAAGGTCGTCGACACGGTGCCGATCAGGCCGATATGCTCCGTTACGGCAGCCAGCGCGGATAGCAGCGTGAATGGCTCCAGACCGACGTGGGACCCGTGGCGAATATTTTTTCCGACGGACAGCACGTCTGCAAGGAACAGCGAGTCGAACTTCGCGTTTTCTGCGATTTGCGCAAGACGCGTAAAATATCGAATATCCGTTGCATGCTGCGGGCTCGTATCCTTCCTGCGCCACGCCGCCTCATGGTGGCCGACGTTCATCAGAAACACATTCAAATGCAGCTTTTTCCGGGGTTGACTCATAGCAGACACGCTCCTCATCCATGCGCAATAGAATAAAAAAAGAGCCCACTCATCAATTAAGATGGAGGACTCCGGTTGTTCCGGTCGCATTAAAACTTAATTTCTTATAGAATTACTTGGATTAAATCAATAGTAATCCCATTCCGCCTAACAGTCAACTCATAATTTACGATAACTCGGGTCTCATGCATCTGCCAATATGATCTTTAAGAAATTGAAAGGTTTTTATTACGTTTAATTAAGCCTGCTGCTCTATGCTGATTAGAGAAAGGCAGGGATGCACATGGCGAAGCGCATGCAAGTGAAAGCAGCCGCACCGGCTGCGGTATTGTTCATCGTATATATGTACGTTCTGGTCAAAATCATCTTGTTCAAGTTCGGCGAAGTGAATATCCGGTTTCTGTGGCATCAGGGCAAAGCGGCACTCGCCAACATGGACCGGCTGTCCTATGGAATAGAGCGGGCCAATCTCGAACCGTTTCGTACCATTACCGGCAACCTGGAGAGCCACGCGATGTATGAATACATTCAGCTATACGGCAATATTGGATTGTTCATTCCGCTTGGCCTGTTTCTTGCCTATTTCTATCCCAAGCGAACAATCGGCCTTGGGACGTATGGCGCGGTGCTGGCGCTCTCATTCGCGACAACCTTGCTTCTGGAAAGCACGCAGCTGCTGTGCAGCATCGGATCATTCGACGTCGACGATCTCATTCTGAATACCGCAGGCGGCATTCTGGGATGCATGTTGTACCATCCATTTGCGCGTAAAGCGAAGCTGCAGCAAGTTACCCCTTCCATTCTTTAGAAATAAATTGCTTTTTTCGACAGGATTCCTTATGATAGACTAAAAGTACCGATCGGTATCTTTTTTTCTATGACTTAAGGATGAGGAGAGTACCTATGCTGAACCAGACACTAGAAGAAGCGAAAAATCAATTTGTAGCGAAAGCGCCCCAAGACGTTCAAACCGAAATATTCCGATTGATTCGCGAGCAGCAGCAATCGGGCATTCAATACGGCTTGCCGGAAGGGAGCAAGGCGGTAGACTTCACCTTAAATTACGCCAACGGCTCGGCCATAGACCTGTTCGAGCAGCTTGCGAAAGGGCCGGTCGTATTGACCTTTTATCGCGGGGGCTGGTGCCCCTTCTGCAATATTCAGCTGCGCGCCTACCAAAACATTTTGCCAGAGATTGAAGCGCTCAACGGGCAATTGATTGCCATAAGCCCGCAAAATCCAACTAACTCGCTCGCCCAGCAGACCAAGGAAAGCATTCAATTCCCGGTGCTTAGCGACAAGGACGGCGCAGTCGCCGCCAGCTATAATGTCCTATTCCAAGTTCCATCTTATCTGCAAGAGGTCATGTCCAGTAAGCTAAAACTGAACCTCGGAGAATACAATGGTACCGACCGCTGGATTCTGCCTATTCCTTCAACCTTCGTCATCGACCAGTCCGGCATCATCCGTTGGGCGAATGTAAATCCTGATTTTATGAGACGCTCCGAGCCTCAGGATATTATTAGCCAACTGAAATTGCTTTAGGCTGCGTACATAAAAGGATCCCTACCTGCATGCAGGATAGGGATCTTTTTGTTCGCTAAAAGGGGGGATACGATAGATCGATCAGTTCAGCTGTTCGCTTCGATTCACAGCAATCATTATATCGCCTAATCTATCCCTTTATTTTGAAATTTTTATTGCCAAAGCCCTAGTTAAATTTTAGAATTAGTTCAAAACTATTGAAGGGTGATATCGCTAATGAAATTATGGCTAAAATTATTAAAAAGCAGCATGGCATTGTTAATTGCATTGCCTCTCCTATACGGAGGAGGATCGACTGGTTACGCAGCCGCAGTCGGCTCTGAGTCCTCAGCTAAAGCGAACGGCGCAGCTAAGCCGCTGCGAGAGGGCAAGCGTCTGGGCGATAGCGCAGTGCGCAAGCTCGCCAACGTACATATCCGCAACTATTTGGCACAGGACCTGCAGACGCGCGGCATGAAGCTTCGTGCAGCCGATTCCTTCTTGAATGTGTACGATGTGGATGGCAACCCGTTCGCTTATCTCGTGCCGCTCATAGACGGGGATAAAGAGAAAGAAGTCGGGTACATTACGATCGGCGCGCTTGAGGATGGCTACGACGCGTACGATATTAATATTGGCGACGGCATCACGGGGCAAATCCGCAGCCTTCTACAAGCAAAAGGACAAGGCAATTCCTCCCAATTGGTGCTCATCCCGCCGATGCAATATTTGGTCAAATCGACCGTTGATGGCGCGGAATCCTTTACGGAAATGACATTCGACGTTAACCGTCCGCCAGTTGACGTGACCGATCAAATTCAACGCAACCGTCCTGAAATCCAAGTCATCTATGGACGCATTCGCAGCGAGGACAATAAAGCGCACATCCAGCGCAATACGGAGAAGGCGCCCGAGGTGTCAACGCTCGCTGTTACGAAAGAGGATATCGCCTTATCGACCGAGCGCAACTTTGACCGGTTCGTACCCGTCGAATATTCTACAGGCAATTACAGCTATGGCGGCAACCAGATGTGGTGGCCAGATGGCGGGCAGAAGGAGAACAGAGGCTGCGGTCCCGTAGCAGCGGCGAATATCACATCCTACCTAGCCAAAATCACAAGCCCGACCAAGTATGGCAACCTGTTTACGAAAACGATGACGAACTACACGGACTTCCTCGCGCATATGGATACCATGTATAGTTATATTGATCCGGGCGTGCTCGGCGAAACTTCGGTTTCGTCCTTTGCTTCTGCCGTAGAGAAATACGCAACGGATAAGAAAGTAACGCTGAAGCGCGTGACAAGCGACGCTTCGTTCACGCTGGACAATACGGCGAATTACGTGAAAGCCGGCCTGACCATCGACTCGCCGGTTGCGACGCTGAACCTGTCCAAATTTTCGAGCTACGATTACGAGTGGCACTGGATGACGATTACGAAGTACTATCGTGACGTCAACGACAACCGCTGGATTGCCGTCTCGACGTGGGGCCAGCGGCGCAGCATCAACTACCGAACCCATTTTGACGCCATCACTTCGTTCTTCTCGCTGGGCGGCGGGTTCATGTATTTCAAATAACGAGCGGGCGGAGATTATTGCTATGAAAAAAACCGGAATGACGCTGCTGCTTGCCGGAATCGCACTTCTAGGCGGCTGCACTTCGCACACCAAGCTGGACAGTCCTTCATTGGAAGCTTATCGTGATCAGGTTAGCAAGGCTGTTCCGGGCATATCGCCCCCCAAAGCAGTCGCTCAGCCGACGCGGATCCTGTTCCGGTATTCGTTCGATACCGCGCCGAATACCACCGTACAGCAGAGCATCATCAAGCTAACGGATGCCTACATCCATACGGAACCGTTCCAAACCGAAGTGCTGGAATCCTACTTCAAGTCATACAGCAAGAAAGACCGCATCCTGCCCGATATCGCCGTGCCGATGGATACAGACGGCGACGGCGAGGCGAATTTCGAATATTATGCCTCGCATGAGCAAGACGGCAATTGGTCCTGGTGGTACAGCGACTACAAGAACATGCACACGAAGGTTGAGCTGAACAAATAAGAGCGTGCAAAAAAACTGGCTACGAAGGTGCCAATCCTTCGCGGCCAGTTTTTGTTTTTATATACCGGATGCGAATCCAAGAATTTCATCAACCGCTTGCCGATATCCGCCCGAGCTTCTAAAGGATTCCCCCATATGTGCAGCAGCTTCCTTGGAAGCAGTCGTGCTTAACGCCACCTCTGCAGCTTCACGCAACTGATTGGCCGTTAAGTCCTTCATCTGCAGTTCGATGCCCGCTCCGATATTGACGACTCTCCCAGCAATGATCGGCTGATCCGCGCCTTGCGGGATTACAACTAACGGAACCCCGTAATAGAGACCCTCATGCGTACTGTTCATCCCGCCATGGGTGATGAATAACTTCGCTTGCGCCAAGACATCGGTTTGAGGAACATAGCTTTGTACGACGAAGTTGCTAGGCACCTCACCCAAATCAGACACTTGAACCTTGTTTCCGATCGCCATAACGACCGTGTGCTCCGTATGCCCGAATGCCTCCAAGCAAAGCTTGTAAAAGCCAATAGACCCGTTAAACACCGTGCCTAACGAAATGTAAATCGGGCGCTTCCCCTCTATTGCAGCAAGGTCGAAGCTTTCTTGCGTGGAACGCAGCGCGATGGATGGCCCTACGAACTTATACGATAGGTCGAATGCCTCTCCTTCCGGTTGAAACGCCCTCGTTGTATACACGATCGTAAGCGGTGCAGGATTGCAAAACACCTCGTAAGGCGAATCGATCTCAACCCCGTATTGCTGCTTGATCATCGCCGTCAGGCTTTGGTAGCTATCTTCAATGGATTGGACTATTTCTGCAGGAGCTGTTCGATACAAGTGGGTAAGCGATTGATCGAACGCCACCTTGGTCTGCGCGAAGGAAGTGCAGGAGCTGATCGCGGGAAGCTTAAGGATCTGCGCTAGCAGCCGCCCGCAGCCGAACATCGCGTCATGGATGATGTAATCGAATGTTTCCCCTTTGATCTGTTCAAGCACGGCGGGGATGACGACATCCGCTGTGAGCAGCAGGCCGTTGACTCTTTCGAGCAAATAATTCCGTCCGCCAGCGATGAAGGCTTTAATAAATTTCTGATCATCAAACGTTCGTACCAAAGCTCCCGTCTTCTCCACACGCTCCCGAAAAGCCTCCGTACAAAAGTAAACGACCTCTTCGCCGCGGGAAACAAGTTCCTGCACCACGCCAAGGGTTGGATTGATATGTCCCTCTGATCCGGCATTTATGAATAAAACGCGAGCCATGCTCCCCCCTCCTTTTCTAACCGTAATTATAGCAGAACAATGGACAACCACCTTTAAAATGCCACAAAAGCTTTTCTTTCCTGACATACTGTTGTCAACAAGGGTTCGTTATGATGGTCTCAGATGATTGTTCACCAATCAATTCAGGTACAAGGAAGGAATGGAAACGGATGAAAAACAAACTGGCAGCAATCGTTGGAGGACTGCTTCTTGCCATTCTAATGGCATCCATGGACAACACGATTGTCTCAACGGCAATTGGCACGATCGTCGGGGATATGGGCGGGCTCGACAAGTTCGTTTGGGTCACCACAGCCTATATGGTCGCGGAGATGGCCTGCATGCCGATCTTCGGCAAACTGTCCGATATGTACGGGCGCAAACGCTTCTTCATTTTCGGGATCATCGTGTTTATGGTCGGTTCCGCGCTGTGCGGAATGGCGCAATCCATCGTTGAGCTAAGCATTTTCCGAGCGGTGCAAGGGGTCGGGGCCGGCGCGATGGTATCGATCGCATTCACGATTTTGTTCGATGTCGTGTCGCCTAAGGATCGCGGAAAAATGATGGGAGCTTTCGGAGCGGTATTCGGATTGTCGAGTATCGTTGGCCCGCTGCTCGGCGGGTACATCACCGATCACCTCAATTGGGCTTGGGTCTTCTACATCAATCTGCCGCTGGGCTTCATTGCCCTGCTTATGATCGCCCTGTTCTACAAGGAATCGGCCGCGCATTCGCGGCAAAAAATCGATTGGGCGGGCTCCATTCTTCTCGTCGGCGCTGTTGTCTGCTTTATTTTCGCCCTGGAGCTGGGCGGGAAGACGTATGCCTGGGATTCGCCGCAAATTATCGGGATGTTCGCTGGATTTGCCGTGCTTACTTTCTTGCTCATTATCGTGGAGAAAAAGGCGGCGGAGCCGATCCTCTCATTCGGCTTATTCCGCAGCAGGCTGTACACGACCAGCAATCTCGTTGCCATGCTCAGCGGCGCGGCCTACATGACGGCAGCGATTTTTATTCCGATCTACGTGCAGGGCGTGCTTGGCGGTTCCGCCTCCAATTCGGGGCTGACCTTGCTGCCGATGATGATGGGCTCCGTCGTCACCGCGACCATAGGCGGGTTCCTGATGACGAAGCTGCAGTACCGAACCATTATGATCGGAACGCTGGCGATGCTGCTGATCGGCCTTGCCCTTCTGTCCCAAATTACGGTAGAATCTTCTCGACTCGCCATTACGGGGATTATGATTCTAATCGGTCTTGGAATTGGCGCTACCTTCTCTGTGTTAGGCACGTCTGTGCTTCACTCGTTCCCTGCGGCACAGCGCGGGGCGGCAAGCTCGACCTTGAATTTTAACCGCTCGCTGGGCATGTCGCTGGGCATTACGATTTTCGGGATTATCCAAAGCCACAGCCTGCTCGCGAAGCTTACCGCTGCCTTCGGCAAAGGCGACATAGCAGTTCCCGCCGACTTAAACCTAAGCGATCCCCACGCGCTGCTGAATCCGGCGTTTCGCCAAACGGTCGAGCCTCAGTTGCTGGATTCCATTACCGCTGGACTGTCGAGCTCGATTGGAACAACGTTCGCATGGAGCCTTATTCCCGCCGTATTGGCGCTAGCTGCGGCATTCCTAATGACGCGGGATAAAATGGACCCCGTGGCCGAAAGCGAAGGCGAAGAGCTCGCAGCCGCACACTAATTCATCAATCGGCAAGCCGCGCCATGCCGACTTAGGAGAGCTGACCATGAAGCTTGAACGGTTAATGACCATTACGATTTTGCTGCTGAACCGAAAACGGGTGCAAGCGCAGGAGCTGGCGGACCAGCTTGAAGTATCTCTGCGCACGATTTACCGTGATCTCGACTCGCTCGGTCAAGCGGGCATTCCCATCGTCTCCTATACAGGCATGGAGGGCGGCTATGAAATTATGGACAGCTTCCGGCTCGATCGGCAATTGCTGTCCTTCGATGAACTGACTACCCTCTCTACGGCGCTTCGCGGCCTTGAGTCTACCAAAGCCTATAATCGCTCGAATATGGATCTCCTCCTCAGTAAAGTTGGCGCGATGGTGGCGCAAGCCGAGCAGGGACGGACGGGAGAGGGCGACCGTATTCATGTCGATTTTACCCCATGGAAAAACAGCATCGACGATCAAAGCCGATACGACTTGCTCCGCCAAGCGGTGAACGAACGGAGGCTCATCCGATTCAACTACACGAGCCGATCGGGCGATGAGCAAACGCGCGAGGTAGAGCCCCTGACGCTCGTGCTCAAAAATTACGCGTGGTACCTGCATGGTTATTGCCGGCTGCGCGACGATTTGCGCATCTTTAAGCTGACGCGGATTCGGGAGCTAAGCATACAAGCCGAGACCTTCATCCGCCGAGCGGAGTCGCTTGCGCAGCTGAGCGACCGGTTTGAAGCGCCGGAGCTCAATGAGCCGAACGCGGGAATTCCCGTTGTGCTGCAATTTAAAGCATCGGTTGCCGTATCCGTGATGGACCGTTTTGACGAAAAGTCCATTGAACGGCTGCCGGACGGCCAGCTGATTGTGCGGACGACCTACCTGAGCGAGCATTGGCTGATTCGCAGCGTGCTGCAATATCGAACGGAGGCCATTGTGCTTGAGCCTGCTGATATTGCGCTGAAGGTCAAACAGGCCGCTCTGGATATCGCAAGGCAGTATGGGGCGTTGGAATAAAAGAAAGCCATCCTGGGGCAGGATGGCTTTTCGTTCGTTTATTTGGCCGATGACACCTTGTAGTATTCCTCCAAGCAGGCGCCCTGTTTGCGCATTTCCAACGAGATTTTGCTCGGGCCGATATACCGGATATGCCATGGCTCATACTTGTAGCCTGTAATATGCTCCTTGCCTTTGGGGTAACGAATGATGTACCCATATTCAGCGCTATGCTGGCTAAGCCATTTCGATTCCTTCGTATTCGCGAAGCATGAGGATACCGCGCACTTGCCATCCGAGCCGCTAACATCAATAGCGAGTCCCGTCTGATGCTCGCTCGTGCCGGGCAGCGCGCTGTATTTCATCGCCTCCATATAACCATCCCTTTTCATATAACGCTCGAACAGCCCTTTTTGCGTAGCGTACGAACGGTACCCGGACACCCCGCTCAAATAAATGCCGTCCTTCTTGGCAGCTGCAAACAATCTCTCCAACGCCTTCGCCGCTTCCCGGCGTATTTTTCGCTTATCGATTTTTTCATCGAACAGAAACGTCACGTTCGGATACACTAAATCTGCCGGCTTATAGGTTTGCGGCAAATAGATATTTTTGTTTACGATGACGCCGATCGATGCTGGATACTTCGAGGGAAACATCGTCTGCGCCGACGTGTTATCGTCATCAATGGCGGTGGACTGCTTGTTGGACTTATATGATTGGGATTGATGCGGTTGAGGCTGGGGTTGAGGGCCGTGATTGTTGTTAGGCTTGGTGCAGCCCGCCGCGTAGAAGAGCAGAACTATTGTAACTACAAGCCCGACCCCATATTTTCGATTCATCAGGTTAAAACACCTCACTCGAATAAAACTCGACAGCATAGCGCTCGGATTGCCGGTTTATGCCTAGTTTGAGCTAAGCGCCCTCTCCTGATGACTGTCAATAATAGGTACGATTTACGAAGCAAAACAAAAATAAGCCTCTATTCCGTTCACCGGAGTAGAGGCTTATTGCTGTCCCACGCATGAATTAATATTGGCCTTTAATGACGAAGAATGAGCCGCGGATCGTTCCAGCCAGCTTCGACTTTTGCCTAGCAAATTTGAACTTCTCCTCCAGCTCCTTCGGGATCTCCATCCCCTCCGAAAGCTTAAACCCGACAGCCCGCTTCTTCGGGTCATCCACCGTATACATCACGTTAATCGAAAGCCCATCCTCATAGAAAACGTACGTAAATTGAATGTTTTCCACTTGGAAACGCGACGTTTCCAAAGGCTTGGCGGCAAACACAATATTGCGTTCTTCCTTCAGAATGCGGTTCACATAGTCAAGATCCTCTTGGCTTTCGCTAGCAGGCACAACCGTGAACTCGTGCTTGTACTTGGTCATAAAGTAACGAGCTTCATTCGCCCGCAATCCGGCAAGCGCTTCTACTACAGGAGAAGATTCTAACCCAACCGTAGACACATTTTTAAAATCAACGACATACGACAAATGCCATCCCTCGTTTCTTCTGATCTACCAAATATTATACCAAAAATAGTGCGGTATAAACGATTACATCTAGTCTAGTTGTCTCCTCAACTCCATTCGCAACAGCCCTATCCGTTTTATTTTTGACAATCCAGAACAAACATAGATGCATCCTGGCCCATGAAGATGTTTCTTCCATGATAAAATGTTTTGGATTGAATGCCCCTATACCCTACTGCAGCCAACCGATCCGCAAGCTCCGCTTGATCAAACCCGTTATGAACAATGTCTGATGCTACTTTGTCATTCTTATCAAAATCTACGATCAGCAAATGCCCGCCTTCATTAAGAACATTGAACAGCCTCTTCAGTACGAATTCCACATCCGGAATATGAAGCAAAACCTGCGCCATAAAAATATAATCCGCGCGCAGCTCCGTCAGATCTTCCTTTTCAAAATCAAAGCATAATGTATCTGCATTCTGCAGCTTGAAATCAGCAATCTTTTGTTTGATTTGCGCAATCATGTTGGGGGAAGTGTCCAAAAACAGCACGGAATGAAATTCGTTTAGCAGGCTCATTCCGACAAGACCCGTTCCGCACCCGAAATCGATCGCATTTTTACCGGCAGTATCCACTAAACACCCTCGAATGGCCTCTGAGGATACCCTTGCGATCTCGATTCTCTCCGGCGTGTCATAGTTAGCAGCGATCATTTCAAACTTATCCGTATTTCCCATTATCGCCTCTCCATTCTGTTGGACTTTTATTTAATAGCCGAACACTTGAACTTCACTCAAATAGAAATATTCGGTCGAGGTTTTGACAATTGCAATGTAACGGTACGGAGTATCATTGGATTGAAGCGCTTTTCCCGTAACTTAGGCCCGCTACAGCATCCCCCGTTGCAGTCTGTGCAAGGAGTAGAGCCTCCATTCGTATAAAAGTGATCTGCCGTTGCATTTCGTACAATGACGAATTGCCGAATTCAGGCATACCATCACTGTTTCAGCCCGTATCGGCGGATAATCGCCGTTAGTCGTTGCACAGATTGCACAGATTGCAATGGCATAGCGATACACACCATCCAAAGACCGGTTCCCGTTGCACATATTGCAAGGAGGACGATCAGCCGGTCACCCGATCTTCCACCACGCGAAAAAGGCACCTTAACAGGTAGACTGGTACCCATACTCTGGACACTTAAAAAAGTGTTTAGCGTGTGGGTACCAGTTTTTTGTATACTGAAGTGAACAGTGGGGGCGAATTTATGAGCAGAAAATACTTCAATCAGAACGAACAGGAGCTATTATCGAAAAATTCACATGTCTTACGAGTCAGTGAAAAATCCATTACATATGCAGATGAATTCAAGCGTCTGTTTATCGATGAGTACATGTTAGGGCGGTCGCCAAGAGAGATTTTCGAAACATGTGGTTTTCAAGTAGATATCCTCGGGATGAAGCGCATCGAACAATGTGCAGATCGGTGGAAGAAAGCTTACGAGAAAGACGGGATCACTGGTCTTGCGGATTCGCGAAAAGAGGCCGTTCTACGCCCTGCAAGGCGGGAGCTATCCCCTGCCGAAGTCATTGCCAGACAAGAGGCGAAGATCAAACTTTTGGAGGCTCAACTGGCATTCGTAAAAAAGTCAGACAGGAACGAAAGGAGGCTGTTAGCAAACGGGAAAAACCTAAACCAAAGTGAATGCTTTAAGTTAATCCAAGAGGCTGTTCAACAAGGCTTGGAGCGTATGACACGTTATCTTTGCCAACTCCTAAACGTGTCTCGCTCTGGTTATTACAACTATCTAAACTCTGCCGACAAGCGCGAGGAGCGAGCTTCAGCCGATGAACGAGCAGGCGAGCTCATTAAGAAAGCTTTTAATCGAAGAGGCTACAAGAAGGGCTCACGGTCCATTAAGATGACGTTAGAGAACGAGTACGACACTTGTTACAACCTAAAGCGTATTCGAAGAATCATGAAGAAACTAGGCTTGGTGTGCCCTCATCGGAAACCTAACCCTTATCGACGTATGGCTAAAGCTACTCAGGAACACCGAACACTTCCCAATAAGCTGCAGCGGGATTTCAAGAAGAACCTTCCAGGTCTTGTGCTGCTCACGGACATCACCTACCTTCCGTATGGCAATTCGCAGACGGCTTATTTGTCGACCATTCTGGACGCTTCCACGGGCGAACTGTTGGCCCACAACCTCTCCGATTCCCTCCAACTACCGTTAGCTACAGAGACCATTGAATCACTAATGAAGCAAAAACGTTTGAAACTCCATAAAGAGGCCTTTATCCACTCCGATCAAGGAAGTCATTACACAAGCCCTGCCTATCAAGAGTTATTGAAGAAGAAGGGGTTAGGGCAGTCGATGTCCCGACGTGGAAACTGCTGGGACAATGCCCCTCAGGAATCCTTCTACGGACATATGAAAGATCATGTAAAGAGTCGACACTACACGACTTTTGCTGAAGTAAAACGTGAAATCGATCGCTATATCCGATATTACAATCATCATCGATATCAATGGGGACTAAAAAAGATGATTCCTGTACAGTACAGGAATCATCTTTTAGGTGTGGCTTGATCTTCTTTTTTTGAATGTGTCCTTGACTAAGGGTCTAGTTTAAGGTGCCCTCCCCTCCGGTGTTCTCTCCCACTCTCTGATCTCTCTATCCATGCCGCACTTAGAGCTCCGAAGCTTGGCGGCTTAAAAACTGTCTTACGGAAATATCCGCGCTCAATCCGATAGCAAAGCTATAAGCAGAACGCGCATCCTCTCGCAGCTTCAGCCGCTTGTACAGATGGCCGGCAAGCGCCCAATAGGGCTGATACGACACCACTTCCGCGGGCGGAACAGCTTGCAGCAAGGCCAAGCCCTGCTCTGCCCCATACGCCTCCGCGACCGCTGCGGCTCGACCGACCAATGCGCCCAATGTCGGCTTTATATGAATAAGTCCCTCATATAGCTGAGCAATCGCCCCCCACTCCATGCGCCCTGTCCATAAACGCTGTGCATGCGCAGATTGAATGGCGGCCATGAGCTGAAAACGGCCGATTCGGCCAGCTTGCGAGGCAGCGTGCAGATACTGCTCCGCCTCCATAATCAAGCTGCGCTCCCAACGCGTACACGCTTGCTCAGAGAGGGGAATATAGCTTCCCTCCTCATCATGTCGTGCCTTGCGGCGCGCCTCGCAGTGCAGCATCAGCGCCAAGAGGCCATATACCTCCGGATCTCGGGGAGCGAATTGGAGCAGCAGCCTGCCCAGATAAATCGCTTCCTCCGCCAACCCTTTTCTAGGCGAATCAGCGATGGCCGCCTCGTCCCACCCGCTCCCGTAAGCCGCATATATAGCCTCCAAAACGAAATCGAGGCGCTCCGGAATTTCCTCCGCATCAGGCATTTCAAAAGTAAGGCGCTCAGCACGGATTTTTGCTTTGGCCCGCGTAAGCCGTTGGCTCATGGCGGAAGGTTTGACGATGAACGCAGACGCGATTCGCGCTGCATCGAGCCCCAGCACCGTTTGCAGCATCAGCGGCGTACGCATTGCCGGATCGATTGCCGGGTGCGTGCAAAGGATCATCATCCTCAATCGTTCGTCCGGAAAAGCGGCATGGGACGAAGCCAGGCGCTGCGTATCTTCCGATAAAGCAAGGAGCGTCGGCAGCGCGCTTTCGGAAACCCGGGTGCGGCGGGCGCGGTCGATAAGCCGCCTTCGGGCGATGCTCACTAGCCATGCTTCCGGCTTTTCTGGAATGCCGGACGCGTGCCAAGTCTCCAATGCCGCGAGAAAAGCATCCCCCAGCGCATCCTCAACCGCCTGCAGATCGCGCCAATTGACAGCCAGATAAGAAACCAAACGGCCGTAAGCATCGCGTGCCGTTTCTTCAATGACCTGATGCGTTGTCATAGGTCCGACAACTACAGCGCAGGGATGTTTTGTCTGACCTCAACCGTTTCGACGGGCGCCCGAGCCGCCCACTCTAATGCGGTGTCCAAATCCGGCACATTGATCACGTAAATCCCGCCAAGCTGCTCCTTCGTCTCCGGGAACGGTCCATCCTGAACGGCAACCTCTCCGCCCCGGCGCTTCATCGTAGCAGCCGACTCCGGCCCGTAGAGACCTGAACCGAACACCCCGATTCCAGCTTCTTGGATGGCACGCACATAATGCGTCCAGCCTGCCAAATACGCTTCCTTCCGAGCGGGATCTATTCTTGCCGCAAAATCCTCCTGGCTTTCATAGAACATCAACGTGTACGTCATACAATATTCCTCCTTATAATCTCATTTGAATTTGGTTTCGTTATGATGTCGTTTGAACGATGATGATTTCTACATTTCGAGAAAAAATATTTTAAAATTTATCGTTACCTACGATACGGTTCTCAAGCTGCGCTTACAGTATAGGTGTCAAAATAATGGATACTTTATCATTATCTGTTATGCAAGGGGTTTCGGCAAATGACGTATGGGGAAATTCTATTTCGTACGGCAACGTCCTTTGTTGCCCTGCTCGTTTTAACCCGTTTGCTCGGCAAAAAACAAGTGGGACATTTAACTTTTTTCAATTATGTTACGGGAATCACCTTCGGCTCCACCACTGCCGAGATTATCGTTAACAGACAAATTACGCTGCTGCAAGGGATATCCAGCTTGGTCTTATGGTCGCTCATGGCTTTCGTCATCGCATTAATCGGATTGCGCTCGGTCAAAGCGCGCGAGATTCTCGACGGCCAGCCTACCATTCTCATCAAACGAGGCGAAATCCTGGAACAAGCACTGGCTAAGCAGCACCTCAATATCGACGATCTAAGCATGCTGCTTCGAAACAAGGATGTCTTCTCCATCGAAGAGGTCGAATTCGCCATTCTGGAGCCTGACGGTAAATTGAGCGTGCTGGTTAAAGAAGAGCTGCAGCCTGCAACCAAAAAAGATGTGCAAGCAGCCGTCTCTCCAATTCATAGAATCCCGACTGCGCTTATCATTGACCGTAAAATCGTAGAAAAGAATCTGAATAAACTGGATCTCTCCGTCGCCTGGCTCAACCAGCAATTAAAGAAAGCTAGCCTTTCAATGGAGCAGGTATTTTACGCAGAGCTTCAGTTGGACGGGACGCTGTATATCGATAAGTATGAGGATTAGGCGGCCTAATTGAAAAAAATAGCCCTCGCGTTTGAATAGCGAGGGCCATTGTTCAAGCTCATTAAGGAATGAACAATTGCGAGGATGGTATGATTTGCTTGCTCTGGCTGCTGCTCGACCATGAAAGCTGAGCGACTGCGTCAAAGATGTCGTCGTAGTATTCCATCTTGATATCGTACTTCTGTCCGGCATTTAATGTAATGGCGGCACTGTACTCCGTTGCCCCTTGATTAATCCAATGATCAATAAGGAGCGTTCCGTTGACCCATAGACGGACGCCATCGTCGGTATTGGTGTAGAACGTATAGGTATCTGTATACAACGGCGCCACCTTGCCTGTCCAGCGGACGCTGAATGTGTCGCTGCCGATACCGGAGGCTGGACTGCTCGTTCCCCAGTTGAAGTTGACGTTGGCATCTGTGCGCGTTGCAACAAGGCTGGTAAGATCAGCGTTGTTGTAGTACTGCCCAAGAAGGCCGTTGGTCTGCAAAGTGATGCTGGCCTGCGCGGAATTAGCGCTTTCGCCCGTACTGTTCACGGCGCTGACCACGTAGTAATAGGTCGTGTTATTGGCAAGTCCGGTATCGGTAAAGCTGGTTACCGGTACATTCGTGCCCACTGTCGTATAAGGTCCGCCGTTTGTAGTCGAGCGTTTCACATTATAGCCCGTCGCATTGCTGGCCGCACTCCATGATAATGACGCTTGTGAGGTGCCTGCCGTTGCCGTCAATCCGGTCGGTGCAGCAGGTGCGGGCAGTACTGCGAACAATTGATTCTTGGGAATAATTTGCTTCGACTGGCTGCTGCTTGACCATGAAAGGTGTGCGCCCGCATCCAGGACGTTATCATAATACTCCATCTTAATGTCGTACTTCTGACCCGCTGTTAGTGAAATGGTGCCGCTGTATTCGGTAAACGCCTGATTAATCCAGTGATCGATAAGGAGCGTTCCGTTGACCCACAAACGAACACCGTCATCCGTATTGGTGTAGAACGTATACGTTTCCGTGTACTTAGGGAGAACTTGTCCGATCCAGCGGACGCTGAACGAGTCGGCATCCACGCCAGAGGCTGGACTGCCTGAGCCCCAATTGAAATCGACCTTATCGTCTTTGCGGGTCGTAACCAGACCGGTGAGGTCGGCATTATTATAATACTGCCCGAATAATCCATCACCGATAGGTACGCTATAAGGAGCCTGCACCATGCCGTAGCCGTAGGAGCTATCGCGGCCGGGAGCACCTAGATCCTGTGCGGTCTCATCCAGCTTCGCACGGATTTGCGCGACAGTATAGTCCGGGTACTTCTCCATGTATTGTGCAGCAATTCCAGCCGCATAGGGGGTCGCCATGGAAGTTCCGGTCATCGTCGTATACCCGTTATTATTGTATGTGCTGTATACGCTCGTGCCCGGTCCAGTCAGCTCCAAGTAGGGTCCCTTGTTGGACGAGCTGTTTCTCTCATCCGTTGATGTCGCATTGGCCACCGCGATAACAGAGTCGAACGCAGCCGGATAACGATCCGGGTCATCGCTGCTCGTATTGGAGCTGTTATTCCCTGCGGCAGCGAGAATAAGTATGCCGCTGTCATAAGCTGCGTTGCATGCATCTTCGAATGCGGAAGAATAGCTATCCCCGCTCAGACTCATGTTGATGATATCCATGTTATTGTCGATGGCCCAGTCGATGCCATCGATAAACCATGAATAGTAACCATAATTGTTGTCTCCCAACACTTTCGCGGAATATAAGAGCACATCAGGCGCTGCGCCTACCGTTCCAATGCTGTTATTCTTCGCAGCGATGATGCCCGCCACATGGGTGCCATGGCCAAAGATGTCGCTTGCGCTTGTGCTGTCCGTGAAGTTGACCTTGCTTTGAATGACCAGATCATCATGGTCCGCAATACCGGAATCCAGCACCGCCACTTTAATGTTTTCTCCGGTCAAGCCGTTGCTCCAGCCTTGAGGGGCCTGGGTTCTGGCGATCCCCCAATCCTCGGTTTGCACAGCGCCCCGTCCGATCGCATCCTCCTCAATCGAGAGGATATCGCTGTCATTGATTAATTCCTTCAGTTCCTCCTGCGATACGGTCATGGCCTCCAAATTCAAATGCTTATATAGCTTGTGGTTTTTATACTTCTTTTTACTCGCTTTTTTCGCTGCCGCCGCCTCAGGGCGATATTTCACGATGACGCGCTTGTCCCCCGATGGATTGAGAAGCAGCTTCTGATCTACGATCTTCTGCGGTTCATGTGAAACTGCGGATGCCGGACTAGCGGCGGCAATAGAAAAAGTAATCATCGACGCAACAACAGCTACATGCATAAACTTTCTTAACACAATTTTCCCCCTAACAAGTTTTGGAATAAATAGTTGCTATAGATACTGTAAAAAAATAATAGAAAACCGTCAATACTGTTATTCCGCTCAACCATCCATTTAACGGAAAATTTACACGGGGGAAACAAGCTGCATAGCAAATAGCACCTGTTTTTTACAAGTGCGGGGAGGCGCAGGCCGCTCAGGCAATCCCGCACTTTGTTATTATTACATCACCTTTCCTGCTTCTTCTCCCTCGTTCGTTTCGTTCCGCAAGTAAGCGCCATAACTCTGCGTCCATGTCCACATTGCCTCGAAGATAGGCTGCAGCCCCCTCCCGCTCTCGGTAAGATCGTATTCGACATGCAGCGGTACGCCAGGGTAAATCGTACGCGTGACGATACCCTTCTCCTCTAACAGCCGCAAGCGATCGGTTAACGTTTTCGGGCTGATCGGGTGCAGCTTACGGCGAAGCTCACCGAACCGCTTATTGCCATTAAACAGCTCGAATAGAAGAATAAGCATCCATTTGCCATCCAAAATCTCCAGGATCGGTTCAACCTTACCCGGACAGGATTGATCCATCATCATAACCACTCCATAGTTCATTTTTTGAAACTATTGCACTTAAATGTAACTACTTTTCAAATGTACCACAGGTGGAATAAGATGTGAATCAGGAAGAGGAAACATTCTAATCCCGCATCAGAAAGGAGGGGCCAGCTTGCATAGACCGTTTGAAGTAGACCCCGGGGAGTATCCGTTCACCGACCACTGGCTGCCTTATGGCGACGGCCATATCCATTACGTGGATGAAGGGCAAGGGCCGACGGTTCTTCTCCTTCACGGAAACCCTACATGGTCCTATCTGTATCGGAATGTCATTAAGGAGCTCCGCAACGATTTTCGCCTTATCGCCCCGGACTACCCCGGATTCGGCATGTCGAAGGCGCCTAGCGGCTACCGCTTTACGCCGCAAGAACACTCGGAAGCTATACAGGATCTAATTCGCCAGCTTGATCTGAAGAATTTTATATTAGTCGTTCAGGATTGGGGAGGTCCGGTCGGGCTCAATTACGCGGTACGGCATCGGGAGAACTTGCGCGGCATTGTCGTCATGAATACGTGGGCTTGGCCTGCAACCATTTTACCGATGAAACTATTCTCGCTCGCCATGGGCGGCTGGCCTCTTGGATACTGGCTTCAGACACGACGCAATTTTTTCGCCAAAGTCATTGTGCCCAATGGGATTCACCATGCCGAGAACGTCACGGATCGTCTGCGTAAAGCCTATACCGATCCGTTCCCGACGCCGAAGTCCCGAATACCAACATGGGTATTTCCGCGGCATATCCGCAAAGCCCGGGCATGGCTCGCCGCCATCGAATCGAAGCTGTCGCATTTGTCCGATTTGCCAACACATATCTTGTGGGGAACCAAAGATAGCGCCGGCTTCCCGCTCGAACAGATGGAAAAATGGCAGAAGGCTCTACCAATGAATAAGACCGAAATTCTGGAGGATGCTTCGCACTATGTGCAAGAGGATCGTCCGGACCGGATAGCATCCGCTATCCGAACATTATCGAACCGAATTTGAGGAGGAATATTACGATGAAAACAGTGTTGTGGGCAACTTTAACTGCTAATGGCAATTATGCGCAATCCGGTCCCAAGAATCCACCGAAACAAGAAGCTTTAGACGATTTCTTTACGCAAGCCAAAGCAGCAGGAAACTTCATTGTCGGGCGTCGGACGTTCGAGGGCATGCGCGGCAATGGCGGTCCAGGGCCCTTCACCGAAATCGAAATCGTCGTCGTTTCCAAGAGCGCCGCGGATATCCCGGGTGTAAAGGTTGTAAGATCGCCGGAGGAAGCTCTGAGCCACCTGCACGAGCAAGGTCATCAAACCGCTCTTATTAGCGGCGGCGCGGACATCCATAATTCATTCTTAGGCCAAGGGCTTGTAGACGAAGTGATTTTCAATGTGGCGCCTGTGATGGAAGGTAAAGGCTTAAATCTCTTGATCGACAGCGATCAGTATCAATTTAAGCAGGTGCAGCTGCTGGACTGTAAGCCCCTCGGCGGAGGCATCGTTCAACTGCGCTATGCAATTAGCGGTACGGCGTCCTAAACCGTTTATATTCCGTTTATACACGTTCCTTACAATGATCTTAACCAAATCGAACTTGAGGAGCGATTAAACATGGAGAACACTTCACTAATCGAAGCGATGGAACGTTATTTTCAAGCGGGGAGCGTATTGGACCTGAATCGACTGGACGCGATCTACGCGCCCGACTTCGTGAACATTCGGAACGATCAAAGCGGACGGACCGTCTCGATTACGAAGGAGCAGTTCATGCAGACATTTCGCCGCATAAAGGAAGGAGGCGGGACGTCGCTTGGGGCGACTGAAGACGTGCGGTACCTTACCACTACCGTCTACGACGATCACGGATCTGTTGTTCTTCGCCGGGAGAAAGAGGGAAAGCCTGTCGTGTACAACTTCGTCTGGCGTATGAACGGCGACGGACTCCCGACAACGATCGTTCGCGAGTTTTCATTGGAAGAAGACCTTAGCTCGCTAATTGGCATGATGCAGGGGCAGGGCTGACTCGCCAAACGGGTCCCCTTTACGCGAATTTTCAGGGCACCCGTAATCGTTAAGCGTTCGAGTGAATTAGACGATAATCACGCAGTTCATTATTGAAACGGCGGAACGGACTTGAGAGTGCTTGAATATTTCTTTCGATTCTGTTCCGCTTTTTTGGATCATCCTTGCACTGACTCCATCGGTCAATGTTTTTATCTATTTTCTCTCGGAGCGTTATGATGAATCCAATCGCAATGTGTGCGGACGCTAACTCCCGCAGGTCGGCCGCCAGAGCTTCGCTTAAACTCCGAATGCTTTTCATTTGTAACGGCTTTTCCACGAAAAAAAACTCCGGCGTGAAATCTTCACGAAAGTCTTGTCCTGGGACTTGTATCCAAAAGTCATCCCAATCCTTCAACAGTTCTGTTGTATATAATAGCAACTTTAGAAATCCACATAACCACGCTGTACAACTTGTATTGCGTGTTTTACATCCAATTCCGTTTTCAAGATGACGACATCCATTGCAACAGGAGCCGCTATTCACAATACAAACCTTACAAATCAAATCGGATCCAACCTTATTCAAAGCATCAACGCCAATTTCGATGACCATCTGTCTGCTCATATTTTTTATATTAGAAGCCGATTGGTTAATGGATTGCGAATTTAGCTGTGATTGATCATTTGTATTAAAACCGGGCATTCGCATCTCCACCTTTCATTTACAATCAAATATTCAAAAGTTTGAATATAATAAGCATTATAATGCGGATACCTCCAAATAACAAATGATATGCCGGCTTATTCCTTGTCCACAAAGTAGGTTTTGAAATATGCTATTATATGCATATATACCAAAGTTCAAGTATTAAGGAGCATCTGCTATGAATCAGCATCAAAATATTCATCAGTTTAAAGCCGACTTCTTTAAGGCATTAGCTCATCCCATGAGAATTCGAATACTTGAAGTGCTAAGCGAAGGCGATAGAAACGTTAACGAATTACAGAGCGTATTGAATTCGGAAGGCTCTGCCGTTTCGCAGCAGCTTTCAGTACTGCGGAATAAAAATGTAGTGAGCAGCATAAAAGATGGAACATCAGTGATTTATTCATTACGGGATCCGCTGATTAAGGAGTTGTTGGCTGTCGCCAAGCAGATTTTTGACAATCACCTCGTCGACGCTATTTCGCTACTTGAGACCATTCGAAATGAGCAATAATCCATAAACAAGGGCATCCATGAGCATTTTCAAGGAGCACCTTGTTTTATTTCTTTTTCAATTCATTTTCAAGGAAACAACCCGGGTTTTTGCGTTTGACATTGTCAGTTCCCAGAAGTACATTTTATATATTCAAATAATCAAATATATGAGAATAGAAGGTACTTAAATGAAATGGACGGGAAGATATAAAGAATATCATGCAGCCGCCTTTCGTAAGGATCTCATTTCGGGACTAATCGTTGGAATTATCGCCATTCCACTAGGGATGGCGTTTGCTATCGCCTCTGGGGTCAAGCCTGAGTCCGGCATATATACAACCATCATTGCCGGTATATTAATTTCTTTACTCGGTGGCTCCCGGTTTCAAATTGGCGGCCCGACCGGTGCTTTTATCCCGATTCTTTTCGCCATCGTCTTACAATATGGGTACGAAAATTTATTGATTGCCGGATTTTTAGCTGGGATTATTCTTGTTTTGATGGGCGTATTTAAGCTTGGCGCATTGATTAAATTCATCCCTCGCCCAGTAACCATCGGATTTACAGCTGGGATTGCTGTCATCATCTTCAGTGGTCAAATCGCTAATTTTTTGGGACTTAGCGAAATTAAGAAACACGAAAATTTTATTCCTAATATGAAAGAACTCGTTACACATGTGGAATCCATTAATATCTATAGTGTTGTTACGGCTTCGATTTGCTTAGCAGCAGTCCTACTTACGCCAAAATTTTTACCTAAGATTCCTGGTTCATTAGTGGGGCTTGTCGCATCAAGTGTTATAGCAGCCTTGTTCTTCAAAGGACATGTAGCAACAATTGGTTCCTCATTCGGAGCGATTCCGAGTACGCTTCCCCATTTTCATTTCCCAGACATCACTTGGGATCGTTTGTATACCTTGATTCATCCTGCTCTTATTATTGCCATGCTAGGGGGTATAGAATCCTTGCTATCGGCTGTTGTAGCCGATGGAATGACCGGTACTCGCCATAACAGTAATCGTGAGCTAATTGGGCAGGGTATCGCAAACATAGTGACCCCTCTCTTTGGAGGAATCCCCGCGACTGGAGCCATTGCACGAACAGCAACCAACATTAAGCACGGGGCTGCATCTCCATTGTCCGGTATCATACATGGTATTGTTGTTTTTCTTGTACTCATTTTGTTTGCTCCTTACGCTTCTAATATTCCACTGGCAAGCATGGCCCCCATTTTGATGTTGGTCGCATGGAATATGAGTGAACGCAAAGAATTTGCTCACATCCTGAAAACGAAAACAAGTGATGCTTTTGTGCTTCTGATTTCCTTTCTATTAACCGTACTTACGAATTTAACAACAGCTGTTGAAGTCGGCTTAACCTTGTCTGTACTTCTGTTTGTAAAGCGAATGAGTGAATTATTGACGGTAGCCAAAGTTTTACCCGACTCAACTGACAAACATGAGAAAGTGAAAGCATACATGGTTAACGAAGGTCATGATTGCCCACAAATCAGTATGTTCACCCTTGCAGGACCGCTGTTCTTCGGCACCGCAACTATATTAGAAAATTCCATCATGGATGCGATTTATTTAAGACCAAAAATTTTACTATTGCGAATGTCGAAAGTACCCTACATGGATACGACCGGCGAGTCCAAGCTTGCCCGATTAGTGAAAGATTTTGAGAAATTGGGTGGGATCGTACTTATTTCGGGAATTCAACTGCAGCCTTTGGAGGTATTTAAGAAAACAAGGTTGTATTCGCTTGTCGGAGAAGATCACTTTTTTGAGCATACGGGTGAGGCAATAGATTACGCATTAACCCAACTAGACCTCCACAAATGTGCGGGTTGTAAACATTTCGTATTCCGTGAATGTAAATCAATGTCACAACATTAGTGAGGAAGGGAGCGTCTTAATACTATGAAGAAGGCTGTTGTTTTCGGAGCGAGCGGTTTTGTAGGCTCTCATTTGCTGGACCAGCTGTTGAACAGCGCTGAATATGAACGGGTAACGGCCATCGTGCGCAGCAACTTGCCGATCCGCCATCCCAAGCTCAACATGCTCATCGGGGACTTGGATACATTGCCCGAGCTGAAGGATCAGATTGAGGCGGATGAAGTGTTCATTACGCTTGGCGGGAAAACCCCGAAGATTCACTATGATTACCCGTTACTTGCCGCACAGATCGCCAAAGAAAAAGGCGCGAAAGCCGTATTCATCGTTACAGCGGTAGGCGCCAGCAGCCAATCGCGTATGTCCTATTTAAGAACCAAGGGGGAAATCGAGCGGGATTTGATCGCATTGGATTTTGACCATACGCATCTCTTTCGTCCGTCCATGATTATGGGCAACCGCGGCGAGTTCCATCTCGTGGAAAGAGTAGTGCTGGCGATATGGTCGGTCCTTAACCCCTTCTTCATAGGAGGCATACGCCGCTACAAAGGGATGAAGGCAAGCAACATTGCCAGGGCAATGCTCCGCGCCGCCCAAAATCCATCGGGTAAAGTGAAGGTCTATCATTGGAAGGATATGAAGGACTTATTGTGACAAAAAGGCGTTTACTCCCTTGATGTAGGAGTAAACGCCTTTCATTATTTAATGCACGACACGAGCTTTCGATCGGACATTCTTATTCTCTCCGTCTTCCTTGGCTTTCAGCTCAGCGATTAGCTTATCGCCTTCGACATCAAGGTTAGGCAGAATGCGGTCAATCCATTTTGGCAGCCACCAGGCATGATCGCCAAACACGGCCATAACCGCGGGGACCAGCGCCATGCGGACGATGAAGGCATCGATCAGAATGCCCGCCGCCAGCGCAAACCCGATCTGTTTGATCATAATATCCGGCGCGAAAATGAAGCCCGCGAAGACGGAAACCATAATCACAGCAGCGGCTACCACGACACGGCTTGCTTGATCGTATCCGTGAATGACGCTTTTGGCTCCGCGATGCCCATGGACATAAGATTCGCGCATGGAGCTGACCAGGAATACTTGATAATCCATCGCTAGTCCGTATAGGATGCCTGTGACCATAATCGGCATAAAGCTCAGCAGCGGACCGCCTGTATCGAAGCCGAATAGGGAATGGACCCATCCCCATTGGAACACCGCTGTCGTAATTCCGAAGGTTGCAAGCACACTGAGCAGGAATCCGACAGTGGCTTTGATCGGGACGATAATCGAGCGGAATACGAGCAGCAAAATAATTAATGAGAGGACTACAATGACCCCTACGTAGATCGGGAATGCCTCCGCAAGCTTGGACGACATGTCGATATTAATGGCGGTAAATCCGGTAACGCCAATGGTGACACCGTTCGTTTGCGCAATGTCGGAGTCGGAAGCCCGGAGATCCTCGACCAAGCTCTTGGTCGCCGTATCCGTGGGCCCGGATTGCGGGATAAGGCTAATAATCGCCATATCGCCCGTTTTGTTAACACCCATCGGCGTCACTAGTGAAACATCCTTATGCTTTTGGATATCCTGCACTAGCTTGTTCAACATCTCCGGCGTGACGGGACTGCCGGGATTTTTGGACTCTGCCACTAACAGCAGGGGACCATTGAAGCCCTCTCCGAAACCTTGGGATATCGCGTCATAGCTTTGTCTAGCCATCGTATCCAAATTCGCCGAGGCGCCGGATGGTATGCCCATCTCCATTTTGGTAGCAGGTAGTGCTGCCACGCCCAGTACGACAATGATTCCGACGATCACGAGCCAACGCTTCTTCAATACGCCTGTAACCCAACGCTCAGCCGTACCTTGACGAGACGCTTTGTTCGTTTGGGCACTGTTTTTGGCGCGCGCTTTGACCGATACAATTCGTTCCCCTACAAAGCCGAGCAATGCCGGGAGCAGGGTTAGGGCAATCAATACATTGATCAGAACGCTTGCCGCGGCAACGAGTGCCATGGTCGATAGGAACTCAATGCCGATTACGAGCATGCCGCACAGTGCAATAATGACCGTAAGGCCGGCGAAGAATACAGCGCCGCCAGCCGTACCGACCGCTCTGCTCGCAGCTTCGCGTGCGCTTAAATGCTGATCCAGCATCATACGACGCTGGCGATTCACGATAAATAAGGAATAGTCGATACCGACCGCAAGGCCGACCATAAGCGCCAAGGCAGGCGTGACATCCGTCATGTGAATGAATTTCGAGAACGCAAACGCGCCTCCCACACTGATGGCTACCCCCAGGATGGAGGTCAACAGCGGCAAGCCCGCAGCAACGACGGAGCCGAGTGTCATCAAGAGCACAATAGCCGCCACAATAAGTCCAATGCCTTCGGTCGAGCCTACCGATGTTTTCGTTGTGAGCGAGTCGCTCGGCAATGCCGTAATGCCGGTTCCATTGTCCTGAACAGCCATAGCGGCATCGATTACGGAATCAGGAACTGATTTCGGCAATGACATTTGCTGCACGGTGAATTGGAATTGGAACAGGGCTACACTGCCATTAGAAGCAAGCATGACACCTGGTACGGGAACGCCGTTCACCATTAAAGGACCATAAGGGGGCATTTCAGCTGGAGCAGCTTGTTGTGCCTGCTGTGCGCCTTGTCCAGACGACGAGGACGGGCCTTCAGCTGCAGTTACGCCAGCCTCGGCCGCTAACTTGGCTGGATTAATGACATAGTCGAGTGCGTACACATCATTCACGGCTTTGCTGATCGCAGTTAGCCGATCCGGCGTATCTAGGCGTTCCCCATTCGGCGCTGTGAACACGATGCTAGCTTGTCCGCCTGAAGCCGCTGGCAGCTCTTTCGCCAACTGATCCAATACCTTCTGCGATTCAGTACCTTCGATTTTCATTTCCGAGCTGCCGTGTATGCCGTTCACGCCTAGCAAGGCTAGAACAATGCCCAGGATTGCAATCCAACTGATGACGAAATGCCAAGGCTTGTCGTAAGCGGATTTGCCTAATTTGTACAAGAACGATGACATGGTGGTACTCATTCTCCTTTTGCATCATGCGAAGTTTAATGAATCATTAAAAGCCTTTTCTCAAATAGTTAAACGTGGCATCCAAATAGTGCTCGAATGTCATCGCTTCGGGCAGTTCCGCATCCGTTTGATCTGGAAACCGCACTTGCAAGCTGCCATCGAGTATGGGCATGATCGCCCCGAAAACAGCACCGGATAAAATATGCGTATACGCCGCAGGATACCGTCCGGTAGATAGGCTGGTCACGAGCTCCTGACACTCGTTTTGCAAGCGACGAATGACGCTTAACATATAGGGTTTTAGCGTTGGATTTTGCTCCGAAAGCAGTACGAGCTTATTCATTTTCCAGAGCAGCTCCGTTGTAAGGCGCATTTTCATCAAATGGTAAAGAATATCGAGCGGAGGCGTATTGACCGGCATGCCTGCTAATAAATCCACGGCTTCTTGCTTCCCCTTGAACGATAGCACTGCCATCACCACTGCTTCCTCCTTGCAGGAGAAATGATTGGCGAACGTTCTTCTGGAAAAACCCGCTCGATGCACGATATCCTCGACAACGAAGCCATCAAACCCTCGTTCAAGCACCAGCTCGTAAGCAGCGTCAGCTATCGCATTAGCCGTTGCTTCTTTTTTGATATCACGCAAGCTTCTTTTGTTCATCGGTTCACGCCTATGCGTGCGTACACCTCGCTCCTCTAGGATGGTGATCCTTCCCTAATCTATGCTTATATTATTGCCCATTGGGCAATGATGCACAACGGGCAACGTGTTAACTATTTGTGAATTCGTTGGACATTGGAACGGAATAAAGGGTCTTTATATAAGAAAAAGCCACTCCTTGATGGAGTGGCTACTGATTGTAGGAAACCCACGTTTTCAAAACGGGGGGCTCTCTGCCCTATTCACGCTTCGGCGCGTTAGACAGCCCAATAGGGCACTTTTTTCTGCCCTATTCACGCTTCTGCGCGTTAGACAGCCCGATAGGGCACTTTTTCTGCCCTATTCACGCTTCTGCGCGTTAGCCAGCCCGATAGGGCACTTTTTTCTGCCCTATTCACGCTTCTGCGCGTTAGACAGCCCGATAGGGCACTTTTTTCTGCCCTATTCGCACTTCGGCGCGTTAGCCAGCCCGATAGGGCACTTTTTTCTGCCCTATTCGCACTTCGGCGCGTTAGCCAGCCCGATAGGGCACTTTTTTCTGCCCTATTCTTACTTCGGCGCATTAGACAGCACAATAGGGCACTTTTTTCTGCCCTATTCACGCTTCGGCGCGTTAGCCGATCAAAAGACCATCGAGACTTCTCGACGGCCTGAAGCCACTCCTTGATGGAGTGGCCTCGTGGGATGGCCTGCCCTTTTGCTAGAAATAGCCCTAAAGATAACGGAGCTTCAAATCGTTTACCATCCCACAGTAAATATCCTTGCACCGCTGATAGCTGCCATTTTCAATTGCCCGCAAGCATGCTTCCAAGTAATCGTTCCAAATCCGGCTGTAAATCGTTTCCCTGTCTGCCTCCGCATCGATATGATTTACAATAATCGGCGCTACGCTGTAGTACTCCTGAATTAAGCGCTCGCCATCCGCTTGTTCAGAGAGCCAGTTGTCACGGAAAGCGCGAAAAGCGGTCAGCTCATATCCATCATCCGCGCGGCCCAACGAACGGCACACCGCGGTCGTAATAAAGCAGCTTGAGCTCGTAGACCCACTGTTCAGCTTATCCAGCTCTTTGATTCCATACGGTTGGCCGTACGTCGCCGCTAGCTTCAGCATCATTTCCGCTTTCTCTTTATCTATGGACAGTCCATGCTCTCCCGATCGATAAAAGGAACCGAGCCAAGCCAAAGCCGTAGGCTGTTGGCGGCTGGCTGCTTTCTCCAGCAAAGCAATAGCGCTGCTTTTGTTTGATGTAGCATTATTGTAGCCTTGGCTACCCCAGAAGCCCTGCATAGCGATTGCAGAAATGTTTCCTTTTGCCGCCATATCGATTACGACGCTTGCTGCCGCTTTTTCTTTGGATGAATTGCGGCGGTCCCGCCCGTACATGGCATATTCCATGTCAGCTATCAGGTATTGGGCATAGATATGCCCGCTATTCGCCCGCTTCTGGACATCGCTCAGGAGGCTCTCCATTTCCGAAACGTTGTACTTCTCAATGCTGTTATGACAAACCGTGTCTTTGTAATGCTTCTCCAATGCGTATTCCGCATAAACGTTACCGTTGTCGATTTGGGCCCAAACATATGCTAGATTGCCGTTTCTAATCGCTTCATCAATCGGTTTGCGAATAGCGCCCACTTGCTCAAGGCCCGCTGCCACCGATGCTTGCTGCTTCATCTGCCGCGTGAGAAGGTTCTTCTTCTCTCCCAGAGAAGATTGCAATGCGTTCACATCTATATCCGGATTGTCTTGCCGCAGCCCATTAAGCTTCTGGCGCTTTGCAGCGATCTGTTCCAGCGTGTCATCCGGCATAGCTTTTATGTTGGCTAAGCGGGAACGGTCCAAATCGACAATTGCTTCCCGGTATTCGGATTCCAATCCAAAGTACTTCGCTGCCTTGAGTGCCTCCTGCCGGGAGTCTCTGGCGATAGAATAAAGATTCGTATAATAAGAAACCGAGTACGGATAATGCTGAATGCATTCACACAGCGCATCGACAGCTTTGTTGTAAAGTGACTTGTCGCTTGCATAATGCTCAACCAAATTGTTGGCCCGGGCATTCAACCTTTCCGTGTCGAACGCAATTACCGGTATTCGATCCTCATCCTCAAGAATCTGCCAGACGCTAAAGAACACGCCGAAGCAGCATTCATGCACGCCCTCGGTTAATAAAGCCAGCGTTCGATGATCGGTGAAAATATCTTTTTTCATGCCAGCGATCTTCGCCCTGTCTCCTGCATTAGTCAGGGAATCGCCTATTCCTCTGACCATTCCGGTTCCCATATTTAAAACGCCGGCGGTTAGCGCGCCTTTAATCGCCCCGCCAAGCCCGAATCCTCCGCCCTGCCACCTGCTTCGTCCAGCTCTTGAGAGCTCTCGGTAGCTGCTTAAGCTTTCCGCGTACTCCTCGATTTTTTCGGCAGCTTCCACGAAGGGAGCGATATACTTCTGCATGTCGAGATCTTCTGCCGCGAAGCTTGCCAATCGATCAAAATCAACATCGTCCACATCATATTTCATCAGGACAGAAACACCGAATTTCAGCGATGCGATGACGGACTCGATGAATGTAGGAAATGCTTTATCAAACAAATCATCAAACGACTTCACATAGGTATTGTAGTAAGCAACAAAATCCGTTTTGCTTTTGCTCGCATAAGTGGAGAACATCCTTCTCAGCTTATTGTACTCCACCATGTCCTCCGAGAAGGACAGCGTGCGGCCCAACAATTGGAACGTAACGGAAGAGGACGGTGCGGCGGCTTTAGCTTGCGTATCCGTATCCGATCGCACAGGCATTTCCGGAGCGAGCTCCACCTGATTAACTGCAGCGGCGGCCACGGGAACGGGAGCTGCCACCGGGGTTCCGCAATTCGAGCAAAACTTGGCGTTTTGTACGAGCTGGGAACCGCAGCTGCTGCAAAAATTGGTCTGCCCCGTTGGATTGCTGCCGTGCGGCGGTTTTTCTACGTTATTTTCCGTTAGCAGATCGACTATTTTATCTTGTATCATTTGTTCAATGTCAGCCGCTTGTTCTGCGTTATGATAAACAGCTTTCTCATGCTCTTCGTGATCTACTGTTATAAGGTCATTCATGGCATTTGTATACTTCTCGAACTCGTCATGCTTCATCGCACCGTTCATTTGAAGCAGGAATAGTCCCCTTGCATGCGTGTGAGAGAAAAATCCAATACCACTCAAATGATCATAATGATGCTTTGCAAACTGTAAATCCGCTAGCGTGCCGAACTCAAATAGTCTGCCCCCATTGCCTTCACCCAGATTGGGGACATAAATTCTCTTGCCTTCTTTTCGTCTATCGCCAAACTCGCTTGCCTTAAGCTCCTCCGGATGCTCGGCCTCTAAACCAGCCCGCTTCAGCTGTGCGATGATCGCGTCTACAGAGACCGCATTAGGCTCGCTAGCAGGAAGCAGAGGTAATGTCGGCTCAACGGGCGTGAGCGGCTCCGTTTCTGAAGAAACCAAAGACTGCTCCTCCTCGTCCACCTGAACCCCGAACGACTCTGCTAATGGCTTCAGCCCTCCGTTAAAGCCTCTTCCGATCGCCCGAATTTTGAAACTGCCTTGATGACGATAGATCTCTACAAGCACGAGCGCTTTCTCGTCTGTGGCATCGTCAACTTGATACTGCACTTCTCCATTCGGGACCTTCGCTGTGACACCTAACCCGTTAACGGAATGAAAGGTCTCGTCGCCGTCCAGCGTGGCCGTTAGGAAACACTTATGTATCGTTGGAGAGATCGCATCCAAATTCATCGTAAACACCGTTTTATTCGCTTCGCTTGTCTCAAGACAGACGCTTTGTTCGGGGTCCGTTGTTTGATTATAAAAAATCATATAAGCATCGGATGGAACCTTCCCCTCGGCATTCACCATGAAACAACTCACGTCCAGGACGGAAGCCGATGCCCATTGCAGCTCCACTGTAACGTTTCCACCTGAGGCTAATGAAGTGTTAGCTCCCTTTGATAATGAAATTACGTTTAGCATAATCCTATGCCTCCGCTGAGTGTAATATTTTAGTATAGTTATATTATATATACTTGTGGAATTGTTGTTAATTGTATTGGGATTACGAGGTGAATTTAGTGGTGTTTTCATGATATATGAGGAAAGTTAAACCGTTTATTTGCCTTGTTTTATGAAAGAAAAAAAAGGATAGCCGCCTTCGGCTATCCTTCTTTGTTTAGGGCATTAGTTGGGCCTAGAAGTTTGTGTTCAAGCCGACAATTTCAATAACCTCGACTTGGCCAAGCCTTCTGGATCCCTCCATAAAGTAGCCAATGACACCTAGCTGTATACGATTTATGTGTACTTCGCGTCTCATCTCGGGAAATAGTATCCACATTCCTGCGGTACTACCACTCCCACGAATATTTCATTTCCCTAAATCCAACATCCCACAGCCGTTCATTTCCCTCAATCGTTATGGTAAGCTCCTTAGCTCGTTCGAGATAAATGCTAGTCATGTCCCACTCAGGACGCTGATTTTCTGCAGACGTGGACAGGAACTCCTCCCCATCGACGGAAGCCGTTATGCTTCCTTGAAAATCCTCTTGATCAGGAATGCCATAATTCAGATAAAGATAAAGCTCTTTATTCCCTAGCATGTAGGTATACGTTTCAACCTTTTTGCCTTCGGCGCTATACACGTTATATTGAGGCTCTATCTTCTGACCGCCAATTTCAAAGCTGTACGGCTTTGCTCCCGTTGAGGGCTTTCCGGTGCTGTCTTTCCATTCATTTAACGATACGAAGGGGCCGAGCTCTTCGGTAAACACCTTGCTGACAATTCCAAAGCTCCCCCAAATCCCGATCATAAGGACAACAATGGACAGGCTCGTGACAGCTATCTTTCGCCGAATGTCTGTTGTACGACATCCAAGCTTGTATGACCCGAATCCGACTGCCGCGCCTAATGCGTTTTGAATAACGTCGTTCATATCGAAGCTGCCCAGCAAAGTTAGTGCCTGAATCGTTTCGATCACAAGAATGGACAGGATGAACAGCGTCATGAATCGAACAAAACGGAGGCGATACAGCAACGGGATCAATAGGCCAAACGGGACGAAGGCTGCGATGTTTCCAAAGCCCACAAGATCCATCAGAGCTGGATGCAGCAGATCAGATACGCTCGGCAGCCTAAAGAAATCGACCGGCAGCAGAATAAAGGTGAAATCCCTCTCCAGATGTACTGTGCCTGTCCTGCCAAAACCAAGCAACATAAAATATAGAATCAGAAGGGTATAGGTTATGGTTGTGGCCCCAATCATTTTACGCCATTGTTTTGTCATTGCTCCTTCTTCATCCCCCCTTTTTAGGGTTCTTCTATTTTATCCGTTCACGAAAAATAACGATGATACTACTCAAAAATATTCTTTAATTATTTAGCAAAGTATAGGAATTTGCAACTTGATGTCGAATCTACACTTATTCACATATTTTTTGGATATTTTTATTGAAAGTCATCACATTTTAAAACAGAACACCCGAAGGGATGAATCCGATGAAAAAACGAATGTTAAGCTTTTCAATAGCGGCTCTACTGGGAATAAATGCGGCCGCCTTCACCTTCCCTGCAACCATGGCAGCGAAGACTTCTGCCGACTTTACCGACCTGAAGGATCTGGATGCGGCAACGAAAGCAAAGTTCGACGCTATGATTAGCGCCGGGATTTTCGATGGCATCAGCGATACGACGTTCGGGCTCAAGGATGAGATGAACCGCGCCCAATTCGCAAAGGTTGCGGCATTGATTACGGGCATAGAGGTCAATAAAGATCTGAAAACGTCCAGTTTCAGCGACGTCAAAGCAGATGATGCCGCCAATGGTTATGCGCTGCCCTACATTGAGGCACTCAAAGCTGCCGGCGTTACGGAAGGCTATGGCGCAGGTACATACAATCCGGCAGGCAAAGTAACCAAAGAACAGCTGGCTACGTTCTTGGTCCGGACGTTAAACAAGGACGCAGAAGCAAAAACGAAGACTGGCAACGACAGCACGGTATCCGACTGGGCGGAGGGTTATGTCGCGCTGGCGCTGGAGCTAAAATTATTGGCAAACGGCGCAGACGGAAAGTTCGGCGGCCAAGCCAACGCTACCCGCGATCTGCTCCTTACAGGCGCATATGAAGCCAAACAACAGTATGTTTCTCCCGGGAAAGTGTCTCTTACGGAAGCGAAGCAAGTAAGCGTGAAGAAAATCAACGTGTCCTTCAATAAGCCCGTTGATACCACGAAGGCCAGCCTATCCATCACCAAAGCCGAAGGCGCGCAAGTCGAATGGGCCGCTGATACGAAAAGCGCTACTTTGACCTTTGCAAAAAAATTGGAAGCAGGAAGCTACATCATTACCTTAGCCGGCCTTGATGCCTCCGCTGTAGACAAAACAACTGCCGCCGTGACTGTAGAGGCCGAGAAAGTCACCAAAATTGAATTCACCTCCGCGTCCGACACAGTTGCCCGTTCGAAAGCGGTCGATATCCCGTTCAAGGCGATCAATCAGTTCGGCGAAACGGTTCAGGATCTCTCCGGCTTCGAAGTCAGATCTTCGGTTTCCGCTTCTATTGACCTGAGAAGTATGGCTGTCACAGCGGATACCTCGTCAATGTTAAAGGGTGACCGGATTTTCGTTACATTGATCCATTCGGCCAGCGGCCTTCAAGCTAGTAAAACGTATACGGTTGGAGCTGCTGAGGTTGTGCTGCCGGCAAACCCTACGCCGAGCGTGGTTGAGACGGTTGCGACACCGACCGCTAGTGTATCGGGCGGAGCTGTAACGGTAGGCACGAGCGTATCATTGCTCGATGCGACGGAAGGGGCAACGATCTACTACACGACGGATAACAGCGAGCCTAGCCCAACGAACGGCGTCGTTTACAGCTATCCGATCACAATTGCGGATAACATGACGATTAAAGCCATTGCTATAAAAAATGGCATGACAAACAGCGCAATCATGTCCGTGTCGTACACAATTACACAAGCGCAAGCACAAGTAGCAACCCCTGCGGCGGAGCAGCTTGACTCAAGCGGCAGCGTCCTGGTTACACTGAGCACAACGACGCCTGACGCGACGATCTACTACACGACGGACGGCATTCATGATCCATCGACGAATCCGCAGAATGACCTGTACACCATTGCGTACAACGGACCGTTTTATGTCTCAACCGGATCTACGGTCAAAGCGATAGCAGCAAAATCCGGCATGGCCAACAGCAACATCCTGACGCAGCAAATCACGGTCACTCCCTCGGCGGTCTTGTCCGCAGACGCATTGGAATATATGGGAGACTCGAATACGTCTGGGAGAAGCCTTCTTAAGTTGACGTTCAGCAAGAACGTAAGCCAGATTTCGGCAGAGGCCGGCATCTATATTGTGACGATACAGGACGGCATGAACTACGATTCAGTCACTTTTCATTCGGCGACTTGGGGCGGCGTTGGCCATGAGAACGAGGTTACGCTAGAAGTAGACAGTCTGGCAAATATATCCCCTCAAACTTTTGTGAATGTTCAGGTGTATAACGTTCAGACCGCTGACTTGAGCGAAACGATTGGATACAGTCATAATCAAGCCGGTTATATGGCGCCATAACGTAGTCTGATTCGGAAATGCGAATATGAAGCCAACATCCTAAGCGATGGCGGCTTCATTTTTTTTAAAACGATCGGTGCTAGCAACAGGAGGTATCTATCTTATGGAACTAATCAAGGAACCCATTCTCTATCAAGATCCGCTGCTTCGTATTCAAGTGCGCAGCTTTCACACGACGACAATTTGCCAGCATGGCTGGCATTTTCACCCGCAGCTAGAGATTATCGCTGTGCGATCCGGAAGCATGGAAATCCATACTCCGGCCGAAGTTTATCACTTGCGAGCGGGTGATGTGTTAATTCTAGGCTCCAGCCAACCCCATCTCGATCTGCGAAAAGAAAATGAAGTGGTCGATTATGTTGTGATTCAATTCGAGCTGGAGGCATTCCTGGATTCCAACATGCTGTCCGTCCTATATTTGTTTCAGGAATCATTGCTGCCTTTGGCAAGGTTAAACGCATTGTCTAGAGATCATTCGGCGTTGCGGCAGCAATTATACAACACGGTCATGGAAGTACAGCAGGAACATGAACAGAAGCAAAGAGGCTATGAGATGGCCATTAACTATTTGGTTAAGAAATTTCTTTTCTTATTATTGCGGCATGATAACGAGGAGCTATTGGAACATAACCAATCGATGAACTATGCCAAGCTAAAGGCAGTCTTCGATTATGTGGAAGCTCATCTATCCGATAAAATAACGGTTGAGCAGGCTTGTCTTCTCGTCAATTTCAGCTATACCTATTTCCTTAAATACTTTAAACAGACCTTAGGCATCACTTTCACTGACTACGTCATTCAGCGCAGAATCAAATATGCGGAACGCTTGCTTCTGACCGAAGATCTCAGCATTGCTCAGATTGCTGAGCAGGTCGGCTTGCCGAACCTCTCCCATTTTTACAAGCTGTTTAAACGCGTCCATCATTGTTCTCCGAAAAGCTTTAAAGACACCATCCTAGCCAGGGCTGGCGAAACCATTCACGGCAGAGAAGGTTAATCACAACAGAATAGCATCATGATGGAGTAGTATCGGATATTGGAAGCTTCTTGCAATACCGCTACGATAAACGAAGAGATGAAATAACAATCTTCGAGGTGACTTCACATGGTGCAAGAAGTAATTATGAAAAGAAAATGGTGGAAGGAAAGCGTAGCGTATCAAATTTACCCGAGAAGTTTCATGGATACCAATGGAGATGGTATTGGAGACCTTAATGGGATTACTTCAAAGCTGGATTATTTGAAGAATCTGGGCGTTGACGTCATTTGGATCTGTCCCTTCTACAAATCCCCAAACGATGATAACGGTTATGATATTAGCGATTTTTATGCGGTGTCTGAAGAATTCGGAACAATGGAAGATTTCGAGCATTTATTAGCGGAAGCTCATCGGAAGGGAATCAAGGTGATCGCCGATCTCGTCTTAAACCATACTTCGGACGAGCATCCATGGTTCGTAGAAGCCCGTGCATCCAAAGATAGCCCTAAACGAGATTATTATATATGGAAAAAAGGAAAAGAAAACAATGAGCCCCCATCAAACTGGGGATCATTCTTCGGCGGTTCCGCTTGGGAATATGATGAACAATCCGAGGAATATTATTTGCACATTTTCAATCGAAAGCAGCCGGATCTCAATTGGGAAAATCCGCTTTTAATTGAGGAGCTTCATCGAATGGTACGATGGTGGCTTGATAAAGGCTTGGATGGCTTTCGTATCGATGCGATCAATCATATTGTCAAAATGGAAGGGTTCCCGGATGCGGAAGCGCCAGCCCATGAGAAAATCGTATCCGCGCATCATTTCTTCTCCAATCTGCCCAAAGTGCACGATCACATTCAACATCTCCATCGGGAAGTGTTTCGTCCATATAACATCATGACCGTCGGGGAAGCCGCTAACACGGGTCCGGAGGAAGCTTTGTTATATGTAGAAGAACATCGGGATGAGCTTAATATGGTCTTCCACTTTGAGCATATGAGCATGGACAGCGGCAATGGTAATCTTGGGGGCTGGGAGAAGAGGCCTTGGAAGCTGTCGCAGCTAAAAGAGATTCTTAATCAATGGCAAACGAAACTTCACGGCAAAGGCTGGAACGCCAATTACTGGAGCAACCATGATCAACCGCGGGCGGTTTCTCGATTTGGCGATGATCAAGCATTCCGCGTTGAGTCGGCCAAACTGTTGGCAACACTGATGTTTATGCTGGAAGGCACCCCCTATATCTATCAAGGGGAAGAAATCGGCATGACGAATGTAAAGTTGAATGCGATTGATGACTATCGAGATAGCGTTACCCATCGATTTTACCGTGATGCCCAGCAGGAAGGCTGGACAGAGGATCGGATCATGAGCGCCATTCACCAATCAAGCAGAGACAACGCTCGAACGCCCATGCAATGGAATGATCAGGCTCATGGCGGGTTTACAACCGGAACGCCATGGATTCAAGCGAATCCCAATGCGAGCCGGATTAATGTGGAGGCTGCTGAGAAAGATCCAACCTCCATTTTGAACTATTACAAGCAGTTGATTTCCCTTCGCAAACAGCATCTCGTTGCCGTCTATGGCAAATATGAACCGGTTTTCCCTGAGCATTCATCCATTCTCGCCTTTACAAGGACGTTAGGCAATGAACAGCTGGTCGTTGTTATGAACTTCTCCGCTGCATCAGCTCACATGGATAACCATGAAGCGCTAGCGGATCAATCGGTTCGATTACTGCTATCCAATATAGCGTCAGATACGAATGAAACGTCGATTGAAAATCATCTTCAGCCTTATGAGGCTAGAATCTATTTAAGGGAGGTCACACCATGCTGACTAATTTTCCAACAAAGGGCTCTAAGGGCGTACGGTTTGTTTACTATACGGATACGCCTGTTAAGAGCGTGGCTCTAGCAGGCACCTTTAATAACTGGAACGGCGATAGAAACTACATGAGCCAAATGGAGGATGGGGCAGGCTGGGAGATTGAATTGCCTATTGCAAAGGGCAGGCATCTCTATAAATTGGTCGTGAATGGGGAGGCTTGGATCGTAGATCCGTTGAATCCAAGCATTTCGGAGGATGCACAGAATAACTCTGCGATAACAGTAACGGAAGATGGCGAAGTGCTAATCAGAACAAATGAGATTTCAAAGGATCAACCGGGATATATGTATGAAAATTTCACGGCTCTTTCTAGCCCCGAATGGCTGCGAAAATCGGTCATTTATGAGCTCCATCTTCGCGCTTTTGGAGAAACCGGTTTCCAAGGATTGGCTGATAAGATCGGCTATTTCAAAGAGCTTGGCATTAATGCGCTGTGGCTGATGCCGTTTCATGAAGTGGGACATGAGCGCAGGATTGGCAAGTACGGTGACCCGTACGCGGTCAAAGATTTTTATTCGATAGATCCGCAATTCGGAACCAAAGAGGATTTATTGTTATTTATGCGCAAAGCCCATGAGAACGGGATCAAGGTTGTTCTGGATTGGGTCTTGAACCGCGCCAGCGTCGATCATATTCTGACCGATAGCCATCCGGACTATTTTACGCATAATGAACAAGGCGAGCTTTACTATGATGTTCCTAATCGCGAATATTTCGCCGGCCTGGAATTTAGCAACCGCGACATGAGGAAATATGTCATTGAAGCTATGAAATACTGGATTACCGCATTTGATTTTGACGGAATCCGGTTGGATGATTCGGATATTACGCCTTATGATTTCCTTACTGAAATCAAGCAAGCCTTGCAGGAAGTCAAAGCTGATCTTATCCTGATCTCTCAGTCATATGATGAGTATCATCACCTTGAATCCTGTGATTTGACCTATAACGGGAACCCTCGCATTCTCATTCGCCAGATGATCGATGGAACGATTACACAGGCTGATTTTATAACGAATTATAACTCTTACAAGTACAGCTTCCCTAAGAATGCGCTGAGAATGAACTGGCTTGAGGACAAAGAACAGTCCAGAATCTGCGATTATTTAGGCGCAGAGCATGCAGGCCCTGCCGCTTCGATCTTGCTGACGCTTGAAGGCGTTCCCCTCATCATGATGGGACAGGAATTCAATGAGAATACGATGGAAACATGGACGTCTTTATTCGATGAGTATAAGCTCAACTGGGATTCGTTTGATAAGAGCATGTTCGAGCACTATAAATATCTGACCCACCTTCGGACCAATGAGCCAGCATTTTGGGCGGGTGAATTAGCGTTCGTACGCAACTCGGAAAATAGGGTGTTGTCCTACATCCGGCAGCACGAGGGCGTCAAGTTTTTGATTATCGTGAATTTGTCAGGGGAGCTTGTGAACGTTCAGTTCGATCAGGAAACGCTAGCGGACGAATTTATAAAAGATAAGAGTAATCTGCTTTATCGTACCGGAAGGGACGGCATTCACGCCGAGCAAGCAGGTTCGACATTATCGGTGAACCGCTATGAAACGATCATCTTTCAGATCAGTGAAGGCATGAAAGAGGAGGACCTCTAGCATGTACCCGCAATTTGATTTGACAGGCAAGGTTGCCATGATCACAGGAGCCAGTAAAGGGATCGGGTTTGGGCTTGCACAGGCATTGGCTCACGCTGGCGCGAAGGTTGCTGTTGCAGCAAGAGACAGGGAACAACTCGATCAACTAGTATCAGAAATCCGTGCGGACGGAGGCGATGCTGCGGCTTTTACGCTGGATGTTCGGAATGTGAAGGAGATTGACTCGGTCATCAATCAGGTGAGGATGCATTTTGGCAGATTGGATATTCTCGTGAACAATGCCGGACTGGGCGACAATCATCCAGCAGTCGATGTGACCGAAGCAGATTGGGACAACATGATGGATGTGAATCTCAAAGGTTTGTTTTTCTGCTGCCAGTCGGCAGGGAAGATTATGCTCGCCCAGGGATATGGCAAGATCATCAACATGAGCTCACAGGCTAGTGTCGTTGGCATCGTCGATCACGCTGTATATTGCGCCTCCAAGGGCGGGGTTAATCAGCTGACGAAGGTTCTGGCATTGGAATGGTCTGCTAAGGGCGTGAATGTGAACGCAGTCGGACCAACCTTTACGTATACGCCGGGAAATTCAGAGCGTCTGGATGACCCTGCTTATTTGGAAGGGGTGCTGGCAAGAATCCCTAGTCGGCGGTTAGCTGAGATTAAAGATGTCGCAGGCGCTGTCATCTATCTTGCTTCGCCAGCAAGTGATATGGTATCGGGTATCACGCTTATGGTTGACGGAGGCTGGACTGCTCAGTAATGGCTGCTAAGCGCGATGTATGCCGATACTGCGTGTAAATTCCACACTTACAGAAAGCAAGTGTGGAATTGCAAAATGCAAGCACGACTTGTATAATCATTCTCATGAAAAAGCGACCTTCCACAGTTTGTCCAATTGTATATGCGCTCGACATATGGGGTGACCCCTGGAGCCTTGTCATCCTTCGTGACGTTCTTATCCATAACAAGCGGCATTACCGCGAGTTTCTTGCTTCGCGCGAACGCATCTCAACTAATATTTTGAGCGCACGGCTCCAATCCCTCGTCGAAGCGGGCCTGCTCATCAAGCTAGAAGGAGATACAAATCGCGCGCAAACGATGTACCGGCCAACACAAAAGGCGCTCGACCTGTTTCCGGTCGTTTTTGCCATTATGCATTGGGGCCTAAAATACAATCCCAATACCGATATGACGATTCCGATCATGCAAGAGCTGACAACAAACGAAAAAGCGCTGGAGCTGCGCCTTTTGGAAAATTTCGACGATGTTACTTCTTAGCATTGCGCAGAGGAGGAGATTATGTGAGCGAGTTCGGCATGTCCGCTGAGGTCGAGTCGCCTTGCCATTATCGCAGAGCGTTGGAGGTTGTCTCCAGCAAATGGACGGTTCTCGTGTTCTACGAGCTGGAATTCGGCAAGAGAAGGTACAGCGATCTGAAGAGAAGGGTAGAGGGCGTTACGCAGAAAATGTTGACCCAGACCTTACGGCAGCTGGAGAGGGACGGCCTTGTCGTCCGCCATGTGTATCCTACCGTCCCTCCAACCGTTGAATATGAGCTTACGCCATTGGGCTTAACGCTGATCGAGCCCATGCGGGTTTTGCATCAATGGACCGATGCCCACTATGATTCCGTCCGACAAGCAAGAATGGCATTTGACCAAGAGAACGCATAACTTTACCGAGCTGGCCGATGGCTAAGCTCTTTTTTTATAAATACTCTCGGAGCTCCTTGCCAATTAGCGAGTATACGTCATGACCATCCTCGAACACGTCCGTCAAGGCGTAGAACGTATGAATCATGCCAGGGTAGCGTTTCACCTTTACAGGAATGCCGTTCTCGATCAGCTTCTGGGCATATCGCTCTCCTTCGTCGCGCAGCGGATCGTACTCTGCGGTCACGATCAGAGCAGGGGCTACTCCGGCAACGTCGCCGTACAGAGGGGAAGCAAGCGGATCGGTTCTCTCAGCGTGCGAGTTCAGATAGTGTCCCGCGCAGTATTCGAGCAAAGCGGTCTCGAGGAAGTACCCGGAAGCGTAGGTGCGTCTTGACTCGTAATCCCCAACCCAATCCGTTAATGGGCTAAGCAGAATCTGATAAGCGATTGAAAATGTGCCCCGCTTTACAGCCTGCTGCGCCACGATAGCGGCTAAGTTTCCTCCTACGCTTTCACCCGCAACGGACAGCTTCGAAGGATCGAAGCCCAACTCCGCCGCATGATCGTACACCCATTGCACCGCGTAAATGGCTTCGTCGACGGGAACGGGGAACTTGGACTCCGGGGCAAGGCGATAATCGACGGAGACGACGGCGTGACCCGTCTCTTGCGCCAGCTTGCCGCACATCGGATCGTAGTGCTCCATTCGATTAAAGACGAATCCGCCACCATGGAAAAACACGATGACAGGCAGCGACGCTGCTTGGCGCTGCGGGCGATAGATACGAACGGAGAGGCTGCCATGCGGGCCTTCCAGCTGTATATCCTCTGTACTCGCCAGCTCGATGTTGTCGGAGATCGCATTAGCCACCACGACGTTTCGGATCTCCTGCGGAGACATTGTGTGCAGGGAGGGAAATCCCGCAATATCGCTTAGAAATCGTTTGGTTGCTTCAGGCATTTGAATATTCATGTTTATGACCTCTTCTCATTTTAATTTGTTATGGCTTCTGTTCGTTCCGTGAGATCATCGTAAGCTAACTTTCCAACATACGGAAGAAGGCACTTTAAAGTGGCCTGCTCACTTTAAAGTGCCTTTTTGACGGTTCTTCCGGGTAGCCACGTATAATACGTCACGCTGACTTAGCCAGATAAGCGACTTCCTCTCTGCGGAGTCCGGGCGTCCGCCTGCGGCCTGGAAGCGGCGATATGCCTGCGGTAGACGGCTGCAGCCGCTCGCGACGCGGTTTAAGAAATTGGCCGAGCGGAGACTGTGAATATTGGGTCGTTTTCATAAGGCGCTCCTTGCTATTCGAAAACCAAGGTCATCGATCTTAAAATCCGGCATGCTTTTCCTTCTAGTCGTAGCACCGCAATTGTTCGCTACCTCCGCCCAACTGCCTCCCCGGAAAACTCTATAGTTCCCGTATCGCTCCTTATCATATAGATCCCAGCACCATTCCCAGACGTTCCCGATCATATCGAAAAGCCCCCATGGGTTAGGAGTCTGTTGTCCGACCGGATGAGCCGCTCCATTGGCATTGTCTTGATACCATGCAATTTGATCAATTGCTGCATACCGATAGCCCGCCGTTCCCGCCTTGCATGCGTACTGCCATTCAGCGTCTGTTAGCAATCGAAACCCATTCGCCTCTTTATGATAGATCGTGTTTTCACTTTCATTCGCGATGGTGTAGCATTCCGTCTTCCCAACCATTCTAGATAACGCGTTACAAAAGGCCACCGCGTCCACCCACGAAACATCCGTCATGGGCAGGCCATTGACCTCCGGTTCTGCTTCTTCGCCATGCATGACAGCACGATACAACTGCTGCGTTACCGGAACCTTCATCACATGGAAAGGCTCGATTGTCTCCGTCCATGTTATAGCCTTTTTATTATTTCCAGGGCTCGATAAGGTGTAGTCAGAACTAAGCCATTTATCAGTCGTCACATAATCGCGCAATGCAATGGCTCCCCCCTCTATGGGCACCATTGCATTCATCAGTTCTTGTAGAACCAGCTCTCTGCCACTTCCGTACGGTTGGATGATCATGCTGGCCTCCCTCCTATCCAAAACCGCCTCTTGAATGAATGATCTCTCCGGTAATCCATTTCGCATCGTCGCTTGCCAGAAAAGCGATCAGACGGGCTGCGTCTTCTGGGAGGCCGACCCGGCCCATCGGGAATCGCGGCAGCAGTGTCTGCTTCACCTCTTCGGACATCCAACCGGAATCGGTAGGACCGGGATCAACGGCGTTGACCGTCATATGAAGCGGCGCCAGCTCTGCGGCCAGTGATTCGGTAAAAACAGAGATGGCGCCTTTGGTCGCGGCATAGATCAGATTGCCGGGCATAGCTCCCTTGCCTTGGCCGGAAGTGAGGTTAATGATTCGCCCGCCACGTACACGCTCAGCCTCAAGCATGCGAGCGAACTCAGCGGACAGCATGAAGGTCCCCCTAATGTTGACAGCACAATGCGCATCGATGAGCGACTCGGTTAATTGGCGGAAATCCGCATCAACGCTATACGTGGCATTATTGACGAGAATCGTTGGAAGACCGACCGTCTTCCGGACTTCATCCAATAACTTGGACGCGAAGCCTGGCTCGGTGTGATCCAATCTCATATGTGCCGCTTGCACGCCCAATTGCCGCAGCTCTCCTGAGAAATTATCCGGCCAATGCTCATCCGCATCATTGGGATTCACTTCTTTATCGTAGTCGTGCAGGTGTGTAAAAAACAGGCTGGCCCCTTCGCTGGCCAACGCCCGGCAAATCGCAGCCCCAATGCCGCCCTGGCGGCTCGCACCCGTGACAATGGCAATTTTACCCTGTAATCTGGTCAATTGAGATTTACCTCCTGTAGGATGGAGATCCCCTATCCTCGCGCTTATACTTGTAGAACCAGTTTGCCGACCGTGCTTCCTTGTTCCAAAAGCGCTAGCGCTTCGCCGGCTTGTTCCATAGGATACACGCCGTGAATCTCCGCATGGATCTCTTTTCTTGCCAGCATGCTTAACGCCTCTCGTGCTGCTCTACCGGTCTCAACAGGATTGCTTACCGCGTATCCGCCTAATGCAAACCCAGCAGCCTGTTTGTTAGAAAACCATATTTGATTAAAGGAATGGGTAACATCCTGCTCACCGCTCGCGTTTCCGACAACGACCAACTGACCCAATGGCCGCAGCACCTCTAAGCTTTGTTGGCGCATGCTTCCCCCAACCGGGTCGAAGACGGCGTGAACGCCCTTTTGCCCCGTCGCCTTCAGCGTCTGCTCAACAAAATCGGTCCGGACAAATAATTCATCATACCCGAAGGAAGCTGCAAGCTTCGCTTTCTCTTGATTTCCAACGGTCCCTAATACTTTGCCCGCTCCCAATCGTCTTGCGACTTGCCCCAGAAAGCCGCCCAAACCGCCTACAGCCGCATGAACAAGCACGTCGTCACCTGCTCGCAGTCTATACACATCTTTGATTGCCAAGTACGCCGTCGTCAAATTGACGATGGAAGCTGCCGCTGTCGCCAAGTCCAGCTCGGCTCCCAATTGATCTAACGGAACCGTCAGCTCCGGTCGCACGTTCGCCATCGTTGCAAACCCGTTAAAATCAAGCAGCGTCATAGCAGCTACGGGTTGGCCGATATAGAACCCCTCTACGCCTTCCCCGATTGCACGTACATATCCCGATACTTCCAGACCAGGCGTAAGCGGCATTGGGAAGTCCGTCGCAAATTCACCGCGGCTCAGCAGCACTTCAAAATAACCAACGCCGGCATAGGCCACATCAATAGTAAGCAGGCCCGGTGCAGGCTGCAGATCCGGCTTTTCGCGCCATTTTAAGCTTGCTGGTCCGCCCGGTTGATCGATAACAATGGATTTCATCTCCACTACCTCCTAGTTTAGGTATGGAGCCATTGTATTTCGTATCTGCTAGGGTAACCAGTTTTCCTTTATACAGGTATCCAAACTAATAGGATGATTGGCGCAAATCCGCTAATTTGGCTTCCGTACCGGTATTGGCGATCGGCGTAAATATACAGCAATGCAGGTTTTCATCACCGTTAATATTGGAGAATGTATTCAATTGGAAATATAATTGCCCCGCGACACAATGATCAAACGTATATTGCATCGCTTTCTTCTGATGAACATTATGCAGTCGCCATAATGTTTGAAACTCCTCGCATTCCTGGCACATCTGCCCGACGAAAGCCTCGAACCAACGATCGCTGGCATTCTGGTCATAATACGTCCGAAATACGCCGATCGTAAAGTCCGCGAATTCTTGCCAGTTCACCAACTGCTCACGCAGATTCGGATCTGTAAAAATTAACCGCGTCATCACGCGCTCTTCAGCAGGAATGGCATGGAAATCCGTAATAATCTCGGTTGCCAACCGATTGTATGCCAGCACCTCGGTTCGATGATTGGCAATGATGGCGGGGTAGTTCACTTGGTCGATAATCGTCTGAAGCTCGGGGTAGGCTTCGCCCGCGTTCGGGCTAGCATGCCTCTCCCCTCCGTAGTCGGCCAATCGAAACAAATGAGCCTGTTCATCCGAAGATAATTGCAAAGCACGTGCAACACTCTCAATAACTTCCCTTGATACGGCAGCAACCCTGCCCTGCTCCAGCCAGGTATACCACGTGATGCTCACTCCCGCAAGCTGGGCAACCTCTTCTCTTCGTAGTCCCGGCGTTCTTCTTCTGCCGTAACGGCTAGCGATTTCGATGCCATCCGGTTTAATCCGTTCTCGGCGGGATTTCAAAAAATCGCCGAGTATCTTAATCTTTTCGTTGTCGGCAGCCATATAACCACACCTTGCATTAGAGATTCAATTCGATCCATCACCGTCTGCGACAAGGCTCTTATCCTCGAATCGCGTAGACAGCACAACATGCGTCGATGAGAAGCCGAATGCGTGGCAGCGCTCCAAGAAAGCTTCCAAGGTTTCGCCCGTTGCGGTTACGACCTTTAATAAATAATTGTATTCCCCGCTTGTTCGGTAGAGATCGACGATCTCGGGCGACGCTTCCCCAAACGCTTCGAACTCCTTGCAATTATTCGTCTTAAACAGCACGAACGCCGTAGTATGCTTGCCAAGCTTAGAGGGGGATAGAACAGCCCTATAGCCTGCTATGACTCCCTGCTCCTCCAGCCTTCGAAGTCGCTCCGTGACGGCCGGCTGTGACATCGCGATTTTTCGGCTCATCTCAGACACCGTGATGCGGGCATTCTCATGAATGATCGATAAGATCTGATGGTCTATCCGGTCCATAATCCGTGCACCTCATTTTTAAAGTTAGGTTGACGAATAACGATAGATTTAAGGTTTTAGTCCCCATTCTCCTTCATAATCCCATTTAGATTGTAAACCAAATTCAGTAAAATTCCACTATAACCAGTTAGGGGGAACGATAAAATGACCACGACGCCAAACGAAGCTATCGCCAGCAATGGGCTGCACTACTTTACGACCAATGATGACATTCGAATTGCTTATCGGATCGACGGATCAGTCGGTAAGCCGGTATTGATGCTTGCGAATTCCATCGCCACGACAATGGACATGTGGGACGGTCAGATCTCTGAATTGTCTCGGCATTTCCGCGTGCTTCGTTACGACTATCGCGGACATGGCGACTCGGATACGCCCGCCGGCCCCTACTCGTTCGACAGACTGGGGCGGGATGTTGTTGAACTGCTGGACGCGCTTTACATCCAAAAGGTGCATTTCCTCGGGCTGTCGTTAGGCGGAGTCGTCGGTCAATGGCTCGGTATCTACGCTCCTGAGCGGATCGATCGGCTGATCTTAAGCAATACCTCCTCCTACCTGGGACCGCCTGAACAATGGCAGGGACTAATTAAGGCTGTGCTGCAGCCCGAGAATCTTCCCGCTACCGCCGATGCCTTCATGAAGAACTGGTTTCCTTCGCATATGCTCAAGTCGGACAATGAGACTGTCAACGCATTCCGCAACATGGCGCTTGCCACTCGTCCCGAAGGAATTGCAGGGAGCTGGGCCGCAATCCGTGACATGGATATGCGGCGGACGGTTGCCCTCATCGATAGCCCGACATTAGTCATTGCTGGCCAATATGATACCGTAACCCTTCCTATCCACAGCGAGTTAATTGCCGACACGGTGCCGAATGCAGAACTCATCTTGCTGCCGTCCGTTCACCTGCCGAATGTCGAGTATCAGAATGAATTCTTGAACGCCGTATTAACATTCTTGCAACCGAGCCACGCGTAAGCAGCCAAAAGGGGCATCCTCGTCGTCATCCTGCATGACGTTGGGGATGCCTTTTTTTAAACCTTTAGATAACGGGGCTCGGCTGACAAACCTATTCAAAAATGCTAGCATGTTATTTAATAATATTTAACAGATTACGATACGAGCATGGAGGGAATAGGGACGATGATTGATAACCGTCGCCTGAAAATAATAACGGAAGTCCAGCAGCAGATGCTGTTATCTAACTTTGATCTAAAGCAGTTTATGCATACGATATGCGATCGGATGTGCCTATTAACCGATGCCGATGGTTCTACCATTGAAATGCTGGCAGGCGATGAAATGGTTTATGCCGCCGTCAGCGGCACGTTGCAGCCTCATCTTGGCATTCGAATCAATAAGACCGGCAGCTTGTCGGGCTTATGCGTGATGGAGAAGGATATCTTGTATTCCCCGGATACGCAGCAGGACGATCGCGTCAACAAAGAAGCGACGATGAAAGTCGGCGCGCGGAGCATGGTCTGCGTTCCCTTGTTTGATTCTAACAATGCCGTCGGCGTGCTGAAGGTCATCTCCGGACGACCTGATGCTTTCTCCAACCGCGATATCGAGACGCTGCAGCTGCTATCGCTCGCCCTTGGCTCTGAGCTAAGCAAGCAAATCAACTACGACGACAAAATCCGGATTCTGAACGATTACGAGCAATTATTGATTCAATTAAGAGCGGAGATTGAACGGCGCGAGAAGCTGGAGCGCGATCTGATTCAATTGACGGAGTGCGACATTCTAACGGGATTGCTGAATCGCAGAGGGTTTAGCGTTCGAATTCATGATTGGATGAATCGCGCCAGCGCCAATCAAGATGAGAGCTTATTCGGCTTGTTCTACCTCGATTTGAATAAATTCAAGCAGTGCAACGATACGCATGGACATGAGGTCGGCGATCTCGTGCTTGTCGAATTCGCGAATAGAATCAAACATGTGATTGGCGATTCCGGTCTGGTCGCGCGCGTAGGTGGCGATGAGTTCGTGGTGGCGGCATGGCTGCCGAACGGCTACGACGGCTTGATGCAGGTGGCCAAGCAATTGATCGCGCAAATGGAGTCGCCGATGCAGATCAAGGGGCTTCAACTTCCGATGTCCACTAGCGTCGGCTGCACGCTATGGACCAAGGGCAAGACAGAGCTCGAGCTCATGCGCACAGCCGACCAATCGATGTACCTCGCCAAGTCCAATGGCGCTAATCGGATTGCGGTTGATGACGAGCTTGTCGGATAGGCCGGAGACTGAGACGCGACAAAATGATACGTCCGCGGCGATGCTCATTATTTTGGACGAATATATGAATTAATTTTCCCCTAAAAATGAAAAAGTCGGACCGATGACCGGTCCGACTTTTTTCTATAATCATCCTCGCCTTAATGGCCTGCGTCCATGACAACAGTCGGATGAGCAGCTTGCTCCTTCGCTGGCCGCCTGAGCGTGAACGCCAGCAGCAGCCCCACTGCCGCAATGATTGCGATCAGTATATACGCGTTGTGGAACGCATGCGACATCGCGTCCGGAATCGGCGCTTCGCCTTGCTTCGCGTAATGATTCGTGCGGCTAACGAGCAGCGTCGTCAACCCCGCAATAGAGAACGACCCGACAACCTGCTGGAAGGCGCTTGTCAACGAGGTCACCTTGCCGACCAGCTCCTTGGGAGCGGTTTGGATCAAATGCGTGTTCAAGGCGATGAAGGACATGCCCGTTCCGAACCCGATCAGTGCGCGAGGAGCCAGGAACAGCCACGGGCTATCGCTTGGATCGATGAGCGCGAACAAGTATGCACCCACCGTAATCAAGGTTAAGCCGCCGATGACTAACGGACGCGCGCCGATTCGGTCGAACAACCGTCCGCTGAACGGCATCATCGTCGCGGAGGCTAACGCCTGCGGCAATGTCCATAAGCCTGCCTCGAACGCGCTCATGCCCATCAGACGCTGCATGAAATAAGGGATCGCGAAAATCAGCCCGAACATGGTGAACTGCATCACCCATTGCACAACAATCCCGCGTGTAAACTGCATGGACCGGAATACTCTAAGCTCCAGCAAGGGCTCTCTCCTCCGCCCGAGCTCCACGACAACGAACAAAGCCATTGCGATAGCGCCTACGACCAAACCGGTAACCGTCTTTGCGGAAGTCCACCCTTCCCCCGCTTCGCTTAACCCGTACGATAATCCACCGAAAGCGAATGGCGCAAGCGCAATGCCCGCGAAATCGAGCGATACCGACGCCTTTTTCGGCAGATTCGGCAAGGACACGATGCTCATAATCACGCCCGCGATTCCAACCGGAATATTGATGAGGAAAATCCATTGCCAATTGACGTAATCGACCAGATAGCCGGATACGACCGGACCAAGCGCCGGAGCAAGCAGGACGGGTACGCCCATCATGCCCATAATTTTGCCCACCGACTCGGGAGGGCTAATCCGGTAGGTCATCGCGAAGGCGATCGGCATAACCATCCCGCCTCCTAGGCCTTGCACAACGCGGAAGGCGATCAGCTGCTCCGCCGTCCCCGCGAACGCGCAAAGGATCGAACCGACGGTAAATAAAATAATGGATACGATAAACGTCTGTTTTGCCCCGAAGCGGTCAGAGAACCACCCCGCCATCGGAATGACGACGGCCTGGGCCAGCGAATAGCCCGTAATCGTCCATTGAATGAGGCTCAATGAGCTGTGCAGATCATCTGCGAGTACCGGAATCGCGACATTGACCGCCGTCGTGTCCAATATGACCATGAACAAGCCGACGACGATCGCAATTAGCGGAGCAAGGAGCGAACGAACGGATGCGGGTTCGTTTGCATGGACTTCTGCGGACATGTGAATCTCCTCCAAGCATAATCTTTTCTTGCCATTAAAATAACATATACATCTATACAAAGTAAACTAAATATATAAAAAAAGTTTAGTTCGTACATGTCGTTTGAAAATTCCGCGATATGCTCTATACTTAAGGTGGTCATTCTGGAGGTGTTGCGAAATGTCAGAAATCGATTGCGATCCGCTATTCGAGAAACGGGAAAAGCTTGTGATGCGCTTAATGCCCTACGTCAACAAACACGGCTTCAGCTCGTTGAAAATGGATGACGCGGCCAAATATATGGATATTAGCAAAGCCACGATGTATAAATATTTCTCCTCGAAAACGGAGATCGCGGAATGTCTCATCGAAAAATTCGTCTTGTACGTATCCAATCAAATGCTGGCGGAGGCCCCGCCAACCATGTCACCGGAGCCGCTCTCGCAGCCGTCTGCCGAAGAACGGAAGTTCTACAACGAATCGTTCGCCCGAGCGTTTAAGCTTACCGTCAAGCTGTCGTTCTACTTAACCGACGTCCTGCTGCAGGATCTGAACGCGACCTATCCTGACTTGTCCGTCAAGCTTGCCCAAGCTGTAGACCTATGCAAGAACAAGCTCGCCGACTACTTCAACAGCGGCATTGCGATTGGCGTCTTTTATCCAATCAATGCGCGCATTTATTTGACCCAAGTGGATCTCGTCTTCCGCAAGCTATTGGACCCCAAGTGGCTGATGCTGCAGAACATGACGATGAAACAGGCGCTGATGGACTTCTACAAGATGATCAAGCATCAGGTGTTCTATGAGAAATGGATGGATGACGACGACTCCTCGATCGAGGCGTATTTCGACGCTTTGATTGCGGGCATGCGCGCGTTTGATTGAGAAGAGCGAGCATTGGAAAGAACCGCCTAGCGTTTTCACGATGAAAACGCTAGGCGGTTCTTTTTGTTATCCCGATGGATGGCGATTACATAAACACCTTAACCGCACTTATTCTTCCCGACCGATCAAAGATCTCGTTGCTTGTTTCAACATCGATGACGTGGCCGTCGATCGTTTTCGTATTGCCGTCGCTATATTCAACTTCGATTTTTCCATCGCTTCCGAAGATATAGACAACCGGGATTTGACATAACGTAAAGGCTAATGAACGGCTTGGCAGAGCCATTTGTTTTTGAGCGCCGGACACATCAATATAATCAAATTGTCCTTCGTTTTCCAAAATCTCATTCGGTAAAATAAACTCGGAATCAAATTGCAGCTCACCGTTTTGCACGGACAAGCCCAACTCGCCTCGACGCGCTAAAATATCCTCTTTTACCTGCCCTGTCATGCCAGGCTGCTGCGCAATCCCGCTATAAGAGGTATGGGAGTATGGATCAATCGGGAATCCTCCCCATGCTTCAGGGGTCTTGTTAAAGCCAAGCCCGCTTCGCAATTGATAATAAGCCTGCTTCAGCTGTTCGCGAATGCTCTCATCTTCTCCCGATTTCTTAGCAGCATAGAAGCTTTCCTGCACGCCAAGGATGAACTTGGAGTTTTGGTGCCAATAGATGCATCCCACGCCTTCATATTTGTACATGACGCCAGAACGCCCTGTAAATTGGGAGTGGTGGAATACCTGCTCATAAATCATCCGCATGTATTGCCGTTCTGCTTGCGCCAGCTTCGTATAGGCTTCTTGTTTTTCAATAAAGTCCAGCGCAGCAAGTAAATCGTTTTCAGACGAGAAGTCCCCATGGAATCGGATGTTGTCTGACGAATCGATTTGCACGATATCGGTATTGTTATCGCTTAGCAGCTTTTGAATCAATTGCGAGCTGCCAGCAATATCAGCAGGAATGATGTTTTTCTCTTTAAATGATTTCGGGTGACTGATCGGATATAGATAGAATGAACGATGCTGCGGGCTATATAATCCGCTGCCCTCCATCGCGCTCACCAGATCAAGCACCTCGGCCGAGCTCAGCATTAAACTGTTTAAGATAGCCGTTTGCCCTTCAAGCATCGGATAAAGGTAGTTCACTTCGGCTTCGGTATCTGACAGCGCCAGAAGGTTGTAGGCATTATACAGGCCGTCTTCGCGCTTATTGCTGGTTATGGTTGCATCCACATAGGATAAAGCAAGCTTTAAGAAGCTTTGCAAGTCCGCATAGGAAACCTGATCCTCTTTATGCAGACCATTGTTGTATAATGCCTCACGGTATTCACCGTAGACAGCTCCCAGCTCATCAAGCACAAGCTTGCGCTCAGCTGCGTTAATGTTTGCAGGAATGTATTTCTCGAACACATCCTTAACTCCTAAGAGCCAGCGTAGCACTTCAGTAGAGAACTTCACGCTGCTGCCATCCGTATTACCCAATATTTCAATACACAGACTGATATGGCGGCGCAAATGGCATACCGTTACAACCGACAATCCATTGCCCACGATTGCATTATTGGCATCATTCCATTCCGGCCGCTGCGTATTCATCCATATACCGCCGTGTACAACGAGGTTCGATAGCTTTGCCAAAATAGGAACCAGCAGCTTCTCGGCAAAGGATACCGCGTATACGCCATCGCCCTGCCACATTAATTTGGCATCACTGCCCTGAGCAGCGACATTTTTTTCTTTTTCCGCATCCTTGTTATGATCAAAAATGATCGTATCCTTGCTGTTAGCTACAATATCGGAATACGGTTTGATCACGTATGGAAGGTCGGCATAGCTGAATGCTTCGCAATTGACCAACGAGGTCAGCTTGCTCGTGCTGTAATCCCGTACGATTTCCAGCAGCTTGGTCAGGTAAATGATTTGATGGTCGCCCCAATAACCAAGCGAGCTGAACGGATCTTCCGGCTCGATTTTTTCCCAGTCGATTCCGTTTTTGCTTATCCGATAAGGGTTGAATCCGTCGGCTGTAGATGCGTTCAAAAACTTTACAACCATGTTGTCGATATATTCAGGGTAGCTTAGGCACATTGCCTCCCAGTTTTGGAAGATGTCGCGCCAGTTGCCCTCATAATAAGAAATCGGTGTGCCGTCATCGTTTTTGATCTCGATATTAAATTTATTCCAAGGCCGCGAAGGGTCGCCATGACGACGAGAGAAGCTTAACGGCAGGTATTCGTAAGCAAGGCGCAGCACGTCGGAATTACCGTATTCTTGAGCAGCTTTTTTCAATGAAATGATCGAAGGATCGGTTTCAAACTGCGCCCAAAAATCTTGATGCAGGTTGTAAGCCGCAATATTCCGCTTTTGAACAAAACGAATTAAATCAGCAAAATCAAACGAATACGCATCGATAAATACGCCGCCGCGCATGTTGTTAAACAGAACATTGTTGTAGTGATTGACCACTTTATTTTTATCCGCCGTTTGCTGCAAACCATCCGCTATGGCCACGATGTGCCGCAAGTCCGTATCGGATTTAACCAGGTCCTCATTAAGAAGGTTCATTCGATCTTCTTCCTGTGCCAGAGCGTCCACTTGAACCTGACTAAGGTCTGCATCCAGCACGATACGCCACTGCGTGTTTTCGCCCGATGCCAGAGCAAACTGCTGGTGGAGGATAAAGCAGCAGCGCTGTCCCCGAACAACATTCTCGACGGATGTAACACCGCCTCTGCACATCTCGTCAAACACGCGAGCGGTCAGGCACACGGCAGGCTTGTGCTCCGACACGAACCATGCCACATTGGCGTGCAGGCTCTCTTGCGGATCAGGCGTATCGTTTACTTTGGAAACCAACGAGAATGTGGTGATGCCTGTTTGTTGATCGGATTCTGTTGATTTGTAAGCATCCACAAGGCTGCTTCTATTCTCTTGCAATAGAGGATTTACGTCCGCAGGCAAAATATTTAGAATGCCGTCCAGTATCTCGACTTCACAAGTAACGTTGTCGTTCTTAAGCGTTGATGTTCGGACGATTCCGTAACGCTCACTCATTTCCCACTGATACGAGAACGTCAATCCGAGGGATTCGTTGACCTCTTCGAAAATCAGTGAGTTGCCGAGCACGCTTTTGTACATGTTTCGGGTGACAGAATACTTATTAGCATACGTTAGGACGAATGGCTCCCACAGACTGGACTGTTCACCGGTCGTAATGCGGATCAGCGTTTTGGGGCCGGATTGGTTTTTATCATGAATTTTATCCTCGGTCTCATAAGGGAACAGAGAATACTCTGAATTGCGGCGACCAGCGCAAAGCCCGCCGTTGGACGACAAGAACATCCATACATCGCTGTTGCTTGGCAGCGTTATAAAGAACGGCTGCATCTCATTGTATTTTCCTATTTTGTAGTACTCTTTACCTGAAATATTGACAAACCCATTTGCAGTTTCCATTGTTCATCGACCTTTCTCTGAGTAATTATTTAAGCTTTACCGACGCTGATACCATTAGCAAAATCGAAACCGGTTTCGATTTTTCGAAAAAGAAGGCTGTTAACCTTCCCACTCCAAATTCATAACTCCTTGCAGGACTCTCGAATAACTAGCTCCACGGGCAGCACAATATTCACTGTTGCCCGAACGGACTCGATGGACTCGATCAGTATTTCCGCCGCCTTCGTCCCGAGAAGCCTGGTATCCTGACGAATCGTCGTCATCGCCGGAGTTACATGGCTTGCTAGCTCAATATCGTCAAAGCCGATGATCGACATGTCGTCGGGCACGCGCAGCCCCTTCTCCTTCAGTGCTTTCAGCGCCCCGATCGCAAGATTGTCGCCGGCTGCGAACACCGCCGTAGGAGGGTCCTCCAACGCCAACAGCTCTAGCATCGCCTCATAACCGCTCTCCATCGTGTAATTGCCGCCCTCGATGATATAGTCCGGCCGCTTATTCAGCTTCAGCCTTTGCAAAGCCAGCTCGTAACCGAGCTGCCGTTTTTGTCCGGCGAAGTAATAGCTCCCGCCAGAGATATGGGCGATCTTCCGGTGCCCCAGGCTGTACAGGTATTGAATCGCCTGGTAACCGCCATTCAAATTGTCGGAATAAACGGTGCCGGCCTTCGTCGATTCGCAATCCAACAGCACGCAGGGAATATCGCTATCCAATAGCTCCTGCATGTCCGGGTTCCGCGGATCCAACAGAATCACAATGACGCCGTCCACGGAACGGTAGCGGCAATGTTCCAGATAACTGGTTTCCTTGCCTCCGATGTCCTTCGAGATAAACATCAAGTCGTAGCCTCTCGACTCCGCTTCGCTCTTGAAGCTTTCAATGACGGCATTGAAAAAGGGATGGCGGATGCCCATGCCCGTGGATTCCATGAACAGAATCCCCAAGGTCCAGGAGCGCTTCGTCGTCAATGTTCGCGCGCTGGAGTTCGGCAGGTACCCCATTTCCTTGGCGGCCTGCAGCACCCTCCCCTTCGTCTTCTCGCTGACGTCATGATAGTTATTGAGCACCTTGGAGATGGTGGTCGGGGATAGTCCCGTTTGTTTCGCGATATCGTAGATCGTAACCAACAAATCACCTCCTTTTTTTTCGAATATTTCGAAACCGGTTTCGATTCTATCTGAATTGTAATTCTATTGTCCCTGATTCGTCAACATAAAAACGACTTGTTTCATCGCTGCTCCTCTATAGGACAAAATCAAGGGCACCCGGTTCGGGTGCCCTTCTATATCTGACCTATTATGCAGTCATATTTATTATTTTTTAACAACAGGTACCCAAAATTCGCCGTAGAAAGTGCCGTCGCCGTTATCTTTACGAAAAGTTGCGTTGGGACCGCCGATGTACGCATAGTCCGTATTTTGAGACAAAACTTCACCAAAAGCGCGGTATGTCAACTCATCAAATAACGTTTCCTTGTCGCCATTTCCTCCGACTACGATGTACTCGCTCTCTGGAAACTCGATGATGCGCGTTGCGTCAGCCACTGTTTTCCCAGATTCTACAGCAAAATAGTTCCACGGTTTTCCTTGATAAACCTCGTTCACCGACCATTCGCGATCGTTTTTTGCGGCGCCTTTGAGCTTAGCAAATCGCCCGTCGGCCTTTAGTCCGCCCCAAAACTCCGCTTTTTCCTTTTGCAGGGCCGCCATATCTTGAAAGTTCGACTGAATAGAGAAACCATAACCGGTCAATGTAAATGATTTTTTTTGTTCCAGTGTGTATTCTGCCATGTGAGCGCTCCTTTATTCAAATTTAACTGCTGAGAGATCCTGCTATTTATTTAGCCTTCAACTTTTTTGGCGCGAAGCCACATTTCACCGTAGAATCCACCGTTGTCTGCTGCTTTAACGAACGTTGCGTTACCAGGACCAACGTATTTGTAATCTGTAATCTCATTCATCATACCACTGAAAACCTTGCCTGTAATTTCATCTGCAAGCCGGTCTTTGTCAGCGCCTGTGCCAGGCACAACGATGTAGTCGCCAGCGAGGAAATCGAGGACGATCGCACCTTCCACGACGAACTCACCCATCACGCCGAAGCCGCGCCAAGCTTTGCCATCCAGTACATAGTTGATTTGATATTCTGTCCCGTCGGCGAGAGCGAGAAGCTCAGCAAGCTTGCCATTCTCCGTGATTTCCGCTTTTCTCGCCGCTGTTTTGGCTGCATTGCCCGCCCAGTCGTTAAAGTCTTCGAATGGGACACCGAAAGCCGTCATTTTGTAGTTTTCCGCGATCGTTTTGATGGAATAGTTAGTCATTAATGTTCTCTCCCTTGTGGTTTTGTTCTTTACAAGATTGATTCTATTTGCTGAATGTATCAAAAAATGATACCTTTTATTTGAATCAAAAAATGCCAGCAATGGAGGAGGTTTTCACACCGAAACCATGAAAAAAACAGAACGAGTGAACTTGATCATGCGCTACATCAACAACCGGGCGCATTTTACGATTGCCGAGATTCAGCGTGAGTTCAAAATATCCCGCGCGACGGCGATCCGAGACATAGATGAAATTCAGGCGTTGGGCTTTCCGCTGACGACCGCGCTTGGACGCGGCGGTGGTTACAACGTCCTGCAAAATCAGTATTTGCCCTCCGTCCGCTTCACACCAGATGAGCTGAAAGCGATATTTATCAGCTTTATCGCCTCCAAAAATTCGCAGCTGCCTTATCTGCACAATCGTCGTTCCATCACGGAGAAACTCATCGGCATCGCATCGCAAACCCAGCAAGACGAGCTGATCGAGCTGAATAGCATCTTGCTTTTTGAAAATACGAATCCCGCTAATCCGAATCTACTGGAGCTCGATGATGCGGCGCCTGCAGAGCTGAACCAGCTCATATCGCATGCTGTACGGGATAAGCACCTGCGTTTGACTTATGAAATGGGCCCCGGCTGGACGCAGCTGATGGACGTTTATTTACTGCATATTTTCAATTCGAACGCACAGTGGCTAGCCGAGGTTTATGATTTTGGTACGGATGAGTTTCGTTATTTGCCTGTTGATATGCTTAGGGATTCGGCCATTTCTAAGGAGGAGCTGAAATGGTCAGAGGAAGAGATCTTAAACAAGAAACGGCTTGGCGCACGTGCGGCCAATCTTGTTGTGAGGCTTGATAAGATTGGGATTCAGCGCTTTAAACGCATGCACCCGCCGGGGATTTTATTATCTTTTACTGGGATGTTTCAGTCGAGCGGTACTTTCAGTGTTCAACTTGATGTGACCGACGTAGAGACGCTAGCCTATTATGTGGATTGGCTTTTGTTTTTGGGCAAAGGGGTTGAGTTTGAACGGATTCCTAATGAGCTGCGCGTGATCTGGGAGGAGCGCTTAGGGAGGCCGCCAACTTATACAGGTTAGTTGGACCCTAAGATGTCTATCGGCGAAAAATTAGCCCCCCAGCTTCTGAACTGGAGGGCTAACTTTAAGTATTTACGGGATTTCACAGGAGACGAGAGAGGTGCTCCGAAAACTCTGTAGTTCGCGTACAGTCCTCTCCTTTGCATGCAGTAGTGCAGACATTAGCTACATTACAGCTACCGTTTGAAACAAAGTCAACTTCTCCACGAACTAAAATTCCTTCAACCTCATTGGTGCTGCTGTTGAACACTGGCGATCCAGAGTTTCCATGAAAGGCATCTAACGAAGCAGCAAAGTGAGTCGGCTTTTGATTCAGCAAGACTTCGGCGTCACCTGCTACTTTAATGGGTAGTCCAGCTGGGTAACCAATAAGATGTAGTTTGGCTTTATTTTCAACCTTGCCCTGCTTGCGAATTGTCACTGGCTCATGATTGACTACGGGACGGTCTAGCTTGAGTAGAGCCCAATCGGCTGCTCCATTCGTAAGCTTCTGGGCGATGACTGAGCTCACGCGATAAATTTCGCTATTAGGAAGACGTGTAACAGCCTCTGTAGCACTTTTCATCCGAAATCCAAAAACAACTCTTATTTGCGTTATATCTGAATCCGCAACGCAATGACCAGCCGTTGCAATAACCTGAGGCGCCATCAGAAAACCGCTGCAAAATGCACCAATTGGTTGTTTGTAAAACCTTTCGTCCTCACATAACCCATTTTGTTCCCCATACGACACGGTGCGAAGTGTGGAGGTGCCGTCTCCGTTGTCAATGACACTACTTTCCTCAAAAAATGCAGCAACCGCATCGGCTTGTCGCACAATCTCCCTATCCGTAATTTCAAACAAATCCTGACGATTGTCTTTTCCGTATATAGCCTCCCAGCGATTCTGAAGCGTACGAATGATTTCATCTGTCGGAACGTCGCCAAGGGAGGAAGCCTCGAACAAGGTTGAAGTTGCGTCATTTAACACATTCGCCTTGCCTCTCCTTCTCAACTCCTCTACCAACTCTTCGTTAGTTCGTTCTAGTTTGCTTTGAGCCACTGGAGTGGACATAAATAAAAAAAGCCTCCTTTTATTTGCCAAACTACTCGCGTTAGCATGAACTTAAATCCTCAATTTATGAGAGGTGATTATTGTAAAGCCATGCATTCGCTTTCAATTTGATAAATATGATTTATTCCGTAAATAGTAGTTGGGTCTAAAAACAAAAACCCAGCTGGAGGGCGAAAATTTGTCTATTTTAACGTTAGAACGAACGCAAACGAATACCAGTTCCTTAATCGCTCAACAGCAAGAATTATCCTTACAGCGTTTTATGGCAAGAGTAGCCTCAAGGGAAAAAAATTTGCTGAAACTGCAATCAAAAACGCCATTTGAAGTCGACACCCCGGAAAGAGTTGCTTCAAGGAAAGCAATGCTTGATACCCATGACAATCTTGCACTTGAACGCGTTCTTGGCCTTAGTGACATTTTTCCGATACATTATTTAGAAAAAGGCCTTCAAGTTGCGAAGTCGATCTGCCGCATCGTAATTAAGGATGACAGCGGGCGCAGCATAGGATATGGCACTGGCTTTCTTGTCGCCCCAACCCTGCTTCTAACGAACAATCACGTATTTCCGAACACGGAAACAGCTTTACGAAGCAGCGCGCAATTCAATTACGAACTAGACCTTCAGTTCAATGCGCGGGTTGTGCAAGAATTCCGTTTTCAACCCAATGAATTGTTTATAACCAATCAGGACCTTGACTTTACGCTCGTTGCCGTGCAACCAATATCCATATCGGGTGCAAGAATCCAAGAGTTTGGCTATCTTCCACTCATCAAACAAACCGGAAAAGCGCTTCTTGGCGAATATGTTTCCATCATTCAGCACCCAAAAGGCGACTACAAAGCAGTTGTCATAAGGGAAAATAAAATCACCGACATGCTGGATCACTTTATTCATTATTCGGCCGATACGGAGCCGGGCTCTTCTGGCTCAACCGTTTTCAACGATCAGTGGCAGGTCATTGCCCTCCATCATTCGGGTGTTCCTGATCCTAACCATGATGGCCAATTTATTGCCAATGAAGGTGTTCGTATTAGCTCTATTTTGAATGATATCGAACAGAAAAAACCTACATTGAGCACAAAGCAGCAAACGCTTCTTCAAGGGCTTGGCGAGGAAATCGCTTTTGCCACCCAACCTATCGACAACGATGAATCGGTAGTGGCAGAAGATTTTGACATCGAGCGCTTTGAGGCTATGACTGGATACGATCCGCAATTCCTCGGAGAGCGTAATACCATTGCGCACCCCACCCTTCGGTCAGATCTGAAAGCAGATGTAGCGGAGCTAAACAACGGAAACGGCAGTATTTTGAATTATACGCATTTCTCGATTGTGATGAGTAAGTCTAGAAGATTGGCTTTTTATACGGTTGTAAATATTGATGGCAAACAATTGAAAGATGTTGGCCGTAGTGATAATTGGAGATATGATCCCCGGATTGATCGAAAGTATCAAGTCGGAAATGAACTATATCAGCAAAACCCGTTTGATCGAGGTCATTTGGTACGGAGAAGAGACCCAATATGGGGCCCAGACGCGGCCACAGCCAACGATGATACCTTCCATTTCACGAATTGCTCCCCTCAGCATGAGCGATTCAACCAAAATCCGGAGCTGTGGCTCGGACTAGAGGATTACATTCTGCATCACACGGATAACAATAAGATGAAAGCAACTGTATTTAACGGCCCTGTATTCCGCGAGAATGACATTGTCTATCGTGGTATAAAAATTCCGGAGGAGTATTGGAAAGTTGCCGTTATGGTTAAGGATAATGGTGAAACTTCAGCCACCGCTTATTTAGTTTCACAAAAAGAGTTAATTCGCAATTTGGAAGCTGAACCATTCGGAGCTTTCCGGACGTTCCAAGTCAAAGTATCCCTGATTGAGTCTATGACTGGCTTAAATTTTGGGGAATTGAGCAAATTTGATCCTCTGGAGCGAACTGAAGCAACTACACTCGGCCATCTTTTAGAGCGTGTAGAGGATATTCAGTTGTAAACTCATAAAGCCTCTATTCCCACCTTCGGAATAGAGGCTTATCCAAGAAGCGGTCGCTCCGTTATCTAAAGCAACCCAATCAGCGCTTCTAACTCATCAACCAAACCTTTTGCAAGTTCAAAATTCGTATCCTTTAAAGCCAATTCTATTTTCATTTCAACTGATTTTTTCTTTTGTTCCGTTTCCAGATAGTCTTTATCAAAATGGCTAGCATAAATCATCCGTTTAAATTTTTGCATGCTCATTTTTCGAATCGTCTTATCTTCGATAATTAGAACATAATCCATACCATTTACAACCGAATAGAAATCATGCGATATCATGAGAATTGCGCCTTTATAATCTTTAATGGCGTTCTCCAGTGCGATTTGGGTATAGGTATCCAAATGGCTTGTCGGTTCATCAAGAAGCAATACGTTTGCGTTACTGGCAGCAACTTTGGCCAATTGAAGCATATTTTTTTCTCCGCCAGATAACGACTCTATCTTTTGACTAACCATTTCTCCTTCAAAACCATAACTAGAAAGATACGATCTGATTTCATCATACGTTTTAAACCCTGCATCGATGAATTCTTCTAGAATTGTATTAGAATCCTTCAGCACTTCACCTTGAAGCTGAGATAAATAAGCCACTTTGGCATCAGCATTGATTTCAATTGCATCATGATTATTTTTAACAATTTCTCGGAGCAACGTCGTTTTCCCGGTACCGTTCGCACCGATAATAGCTACTTTATCCGTAGATTTGATCTCGAAGTTAACATTGTCCAAAAGCAGCTCATCAAAGGCAACCCTATACTGATTGACACTTACAACAGTGGAGTCTTCCATTTCATTATCAATGCCAAACCTGATCTTCGGCTGCTTAATGTCAACGAATGGCGCTTTAATTCTCCGCGCTTCCAATCTTTCTTGAAATCTAACTCTAGCCTTTAACGCTCTACCTCTCGATGCTTCCGAATTATAAGTGGCGATCGCTCTAAGGTTATTGATGATGGTCTCGTTTCGCTCAATCTCTTCATGCTCTGCGACTGCGAGCTCTTGCAGCTCGATTTTGGTCTGAAGCAATGAGAAGTTATACTCCATATATCGCCCGTCAAACTCTTGAATCTCCGTGTTTTCAAGATGAATAATTTTGTTAAAACAATGATTCAACAGATAGCGGTTATGCGTAACAACGAGCAGCATTCCTTTGTGGGAATTAATAAGCTTTTTAAGTGCGTTAAGGTTTTCAAAATCTAAGAAAACATCCGGTTCGTCCATAATCATAAGATCGGGACGATTAAGCATTTCCTTCATCACTTGAACAAGTTTGAATTCCCCGCCGCTCAGGTCCGATACCTTAGAGTCCCTTCGCTTCATCAGGTTTGCTAGATTTAGCTGCTTATGAATGTTGCTTTCAAAATCTTCCCCGCCCATTGCTTCCAATGCGTCTAAAGCTAATTGATACTTTTCCAATAACGGTTCTATATCCAATGACGTTTCCATTTCCGTGCAAATCGATTGAATGTCGTTTTGAACCTTTATAAATCGTTCTCCTATATATTCAAAAACCGTGGTTTCTTTCGTGTTGTCTAGTTCTGGGAACTGACTGACATATCCAATTGTGCAATCGGGGTCCATCTCCAACTTGCCGTCGAACAGATAGCTTTCTGGATCCATCAGTATATCGATCAATGTACTTTTCCCACTGCCGCTCGTTCCTATAAAAGCGCAATGTTGCGCTTCCTCTAGCGTGAATGAAATGTCGTTATACAGTTCTTTTTGTGGAAATGAGAAGGATAGGTGTTCAACTTTTATCATCGTATTACCTTTCTTTATAACGAAAATGTGATTATCATTAGATGGTTTGTAGAATATAAACCAAGTTACCCAGAGAGAACGTGGTGAGACATACTTTCCAACGTACCGCTTTCCTTTGTCAAAATCAATAAAAATATTCTGCCATTGTCTATACGGTAATTTAATGGCCATCCTTTTGCCGGATGGCCATCGTCACATCAAATTTGTTAACCCTTGTAATCATCGATATTAAAATCGATCTGATAAACATCTGCCGTACCTGCTTTGTTGCTCGTATAGAACAAATATTTGCTGTCCGGGCTGACGTTAGGGCTGTACTTGATGGTCCCAGTGTCCCCTGGCAACTTAATTGGCTGAGGAGTGCTCCATTTATCGCCATGGCGAAGACTAATGTACAACGTACTTCCACCGCGGGCAAATATAAGGTAACTTTCATCCGGGGCTATATAGGGAGACTCGTCGTTTTCGCTCGTATTAATCTCGGTTCCAAGCGACTCAGGCTCTGTATATTTGCCGTCCTTCCATTTGGATACATACAGATCAATCTGACCAGTACCACCAGGTCGATCGGATTGGAAATACAAGTTGCCATTGGAGGCAACTGAAGGCAACCACTCCTGAAAGCCGCTATTGATAGGTTCGCCTAGCGGAGAGGGCTCTCCCCAGTGATCGCCGCTTCGCGTTGCCATCCATATATCATTATCTTGCTTCGTGCCGCTAGTGGAGCGATTGGAGGCAAAAAATATTTTGCTGCCATCTCGCGTTATGAATGTATCCCCATCCTGAGAAAGTGTTTCTGGTGCGAGCTTAGATTTTTGCGGCGTGCCCCATTTTTTATTCTTATAATGAGATTCATAGATGGTATATTTCTCATAGTCCCCGCGTTGAAAATAGATGGTCGTGCCATCCGGCGTAAAGGAAAAAGACCATTCCTCTGCTTGCTTGGTAGAAATGAGATCTGGCGCAAAAAGAACAGGTACTGGCATCGGCTCCTTGGAGCTATAAGGAAATGTGCTGTTTTGTGCAGCGCACCCACCTATAATGAGACACGTATAGGTAAGGAGAGGTACGAAGGATCGAATGGAAAATTTCAACGGCATCAGCTCCGTTTCAAGCGATTTGTGCAAACGGTTTCACACCATTATATTGCAGCATTTCCATCTTGTAAACAAGCGTTCCAGTGGGTATTGCTAAGCGAGGTTTTTATAATCCTGCTTATAAATCGCATCAACTTTTTCTAGCACACGACGTCCTTGATCAATAAACTTCAACTCGACAACTTTTCCTTTCATAAAGAAAACCCCATTTAATCCGCGATGTTGACCCAGTGCTGCATCATAGAGCAGGGCCGCTCCTTTACTAGGGGGCGGAAAAAATAATTTTATAAAAGGTTTTAAATAAAAGGGCAGCCCCGCACTGTTACCTTTACGTATGGTGTTGTTCCCGCCAGGGTCTGCACTCCTAATTATTATGCCATCCAGTTCGGCAAGCGAAGCCATTTCTCGTGTCCATAACGAAAGCGCAAGCTTTGTGGCAGCGTACGGCCCGAACAACTTTTTGAACGTACTCGGACGCTCCAACGTTTCCGGATCAAATGCTTTGAGTGTGGCAAAAGCGTTGGTTGATGTATTGACGACAGTTCTAAGCGATCCGTTGTGCAAAAGCTCCTTTAATTCCATAAATATAATATACGGTGCAACCGTCTGCAGCTCGAAATGCATCTCGCGATTTTGTTTGGAGTAACGTATTTCCGATAAGCTTCCGCCAGCGTTATTGAATAAAACATCGATTTTTGCTTCTTTAGCTTTAATCGTATTCAGTGCCTGCTTCAGTTGCTCGAAGTCTGTCAAATCCGCTTGGTATTCCCGAAGCCTTTTGTCGCGCATCGCCTGTTGGATAACTTCGTCTTCTGCAGGAAATTTCGAACGGTTTAGTCCTATGACATGCCAATCTTCGGACAGCAATTTGCGAGTCAATTCAAGCCCTATCCCATTGCTTGCACCCGTAATGAGCGCTGTTAAACCACTTTTATTTTTCATCTTGATCCCTCCGCCATTGTACCGTTTGGTTTTTATTTTATTCGCTCAGTCTACAAGTTGAAGCCGACTCCAAGTCAAGCGGGGCAACGCAAGTATTGACTTGGAGATGACTCCAAGTTATACAATGATGTTGGATAGGTTAAAGGAGGTTGAAGCTATGAGCGAACCGTTAACATTCTCTATTAAAGAGACAGCCACCCAATCTGGACTAACAGAGGATACCATTCGTTACTACGAGAAAATTGGTCTGTTGCCTCGTGCGAAGAGGAAACAAAACAGTCATCGCATCTATCACTTGGACGATGTGGAAACAATGAGGATGATTGCCTGCTTTAAAAAAACAGGAATGTCCTTAGAAAGCATGAAGCCCTATCTTCAGCTTTCTCAAGGCGATGATTTGCGCGCATATCCAGAGCTATTCGCTTTGATGGAAGAACATAAAAAAACAATTGAAAATCAAATCGCTTCCCTGCAACAGATTGTTGATTTTCTTGCGCTCAAATTAAAACCAGGCGTTACACATATCGATAACGCGCCCTGTGCATTGGCGGAGCCAGAGAAACGCCCCCCTGCCGCACGACAGCATTAAGAGACGGTGGACCCCGACCCGGCGCTCGCAAAATGAAAGCAACCCCCTTCTCGCTAACAGGAAGGGGGTTGCTTTCCGTAGTTAATAAAGAACGCTAGTCGATCTTAAGCATCGAGTCGAACAGTCGACGCAGCTTATACAGCAATTCCTGTCTGTCCTCTTGCGACCAATCTGACAAAGCCTCCTGCATAATACGTTCGCGAGTATCGCTAATCTTCGCATAAACCTCTTCCCCGTATGGCGTTAATTCAGAGATGCGGATACGCGAATCTGCGCTCGAAGCATACGTATGAACCAGCCCGGCGGTCTCCAGCTTATCGATTTGCCGACTAACACTGGAATAATTCTTGCCCATCATAGCAGCCAAATCCCCAACGCTGGTTGGTTGGAGGTGGACAACCCCCCCGAAGACGCGGAAGGTTGTCGGCTCTAGATTAACGCCGGCGTTTGCGATCATTTTCTTATCACGATCCGGCCGGTTAAGTAGGGAGACCAGATCTAACAACGCCTTGAAAATTTCATTTTCCATCTGTATCCGACATCCTTACAACGGGCCTTGGCATCAATGGGGCGTTCCAAGCCTCTTCAATATCCTCTAAAGCGTACTCCTTCGTATCGATCCTTAGCTTACCCCTTGCAGCCAGTTCGAATGATTCTTTAATTGCGGACAGCATATCGACTTTGGACACGCTCTTATCTCCGCTGCCTACAAGTTCAATCGCGGACGAGCGGAGAATGGCGGACGGCAGCACAATATCTTCTTGGCCAGATGAGGTGCCGATCGTTACAAAACGCGTCACTCGTTCCGTATTCGACTTGGCAAGAGCCAGCATGATCGCTACCGCGCTGTCACCCCATAGATAATCCAATACAACATCGACGCCTTCGGCAATGGCAGGCATCAGGGCGCTTTCAAACCGTTTCGCGCCGTTATCGACGGTCATATTGAATGCAACTGCCTCATCGGCTTGAAGTGCCCGCAGCTTCGCTTCGTCACGCCCGGTTACGATCACTTTATGGGCGCCTAGAGCTTTGGCAATTTGGACGGCTAAGCTGCCAGAGACGCCGGTAGCACCATTAATTAAGACCGTTTGGCCCGCCTTGAAGCGAGCGCGGAAGAGCAATGCTGCCCATGAAGAACTAGCGGGATTAGCGATCGCAGCAGCAGTCCTATCATCAATGCCATCGGGTAAGCGTATTGTGAACTTTTCGTTGACGATCGCCTGCTCAGCCAAGCTGCCGAAAGGCGGGGTAGGCAGCACGAAGTACACGCGAGATCCATCTTGCAATGTTCCAACGCCATCGATGCCCGCCACCAGTGGGAAATGAGCTGCTGAAGAGTAATGCATACCCATTGAACGATATTTACTAACCCGGCTCAAGGCAGCTGCCGATACGTTAATGAGCACTTGCCCCTCCGTTGCCACGGGAGCTTCATACTGACCAACGACGGGATTCGTTCCTTTTTCTTTTACGATTGCTGCTTTCATCGTTAGCAACCTTCTTCCATTGAAGAATATGTGCATCATGCACATAATAAAATATAGCATGGATTGGTTAATGCGTGCAAGTTGCACATATTAAAATGGGTTCGTTGGAGTCGATGTTAGAGTCTGTCTGATCCGCAAGTGATCCAAGCTTTCTACGGCGTGTGCCGTATCTATTGTATAATCAAGGAAAACCATCCATTATGCTTGAGTAAGGAAGGATATCGCTATGAAAAAAGTTTTTAACCTGATGGACTGGGGGATATTTGGGCTCCGGTCCTATAATTATGCTTTGCTGCTGTTTCATATTTTAATGGAGAATGACTATTCGCTTCGATTGCTCGTGAACGTCGTTTGGCTCTTAGCGGCCCTTATTATTCCGCCTTTATTCTGGTTTCCGCAGCTAAGAAAGAACAAGGAATGGTTCATCTTGCTTGAGCTATTGCTAGGGGGATCCTACTATATTAAATTGTTCATGCAGGCCGATCAGCTGGGGAGTGTCGACTATCTTATTCCGAGTCTTACAATCGGTTATTTATTGACCAGAAAGACGGTCTGGACTTTACCGGCACTCTTATTGCTGCCCTTTACCAGCATGTTATTTGGGAACGTTTCATGGGACGTGGCGCTCGGTTCAAGCTCAGATAACTTTCTATTCGCTTTTATCGGGATTTGGGTCAGCTTCATTGCCAAAGCCTATCATGAGAAAAATAAACTAGCGAAAGAAATCGATGAACAAAATAAATTGTTAACCCAATACGCTGCCGAAATCGAAAGGATGACGCTGCTGGAGGAACGAAACCGGATGTCCAGGGAGATGCATGACACATTAGGACACTCTTTTATTTCCCTTATTATGAGTCTTGATGCTGCTATTGCACTTCTAGATGGAGACCCAAATTTAGCTAAGGAAAAGTTAATTAGCATAAGAGGACTGACCGAACAAAACTTGGATAATATGAGGGACATTGTACACAGGATGGGCGAGGAAGAAAATATAAGTCTAGTGCACCACGCCGAAAGGCTTGTCAGCAACTTTCAAGAATATACCGGAACGGTCATTCGTCTTACGCTGAAGGGAATAGAACAGACCTTTCCTTTTGATGCGCGACAATCGGTACTACGAGTGATACAAGAGTCTTTCACGAATGCACTAAAGCATGGCAAGGCAAAGGAAATTGAGCTGGATATTCGCTTTACTCCATCAACTTTACGAGTTTTCATTCGAAATAATGGAAAACCGCTGGGTAAGATACCGTATGGGTTCGGCCTGACAACAATGAAGAATCGGATTGAGTTGCTGGGGGGCACCTTTTCAATCTCCGACTTGGCGGTCACTGGCGTTGAAGTCAGATGCGAAATACCACTGAAGGGAGATACGTTGTATGCCCAAAATGAAAGTGCTCATCGTCGATGATCAGGAATTGATCCTTGAAAGCCTAAAAATTGTACTAGAGATGGAAGACGATATCGAGGTTGTGGGATTGGCCAAGAACGGTGAGGAAGCTATCGACTATTGTGAAAATTTCCAACCGGACATCATTCTCATGGATATAAATATGCCCATTATGGATGGCGTTGTTGCTACAGAGAAGATCAAACCTCGATTCCCATTAACGAAAATCATTATTCTAACTTCGTATAAAGAGGTTGAATATGTGCTGGCAGCGTTAAGCCATGGAGCGGAGGGCTTCCTACTCAAGGCCATCCATCCCAAAAACCTTATAGCCGGCATACGGGTGGTTCACACGGGAGGCACACTCATCTCGCCAGAGATGGCCGACAAAATGATTAAAAGCATGCTTAAAAGCGGGCCCGAATTGCTTGAGAAAAACAATGAATTCGGACTTAGCGCCCGCGAAGTCGAAGTTCTTCACAAGTTGGCGTTAGGCCTGCGCAATCAGGATATCGCTAAGGCCTTATATCTGAGTGAAGGTACGGTTAAAAATTACATCTCGAATATTTATTCGAAAATGAATGTAAAAGGCAGAAGAGAAGCTGCCTATAAGGCTAGGGAAACAGGGATTTTAGATTCTTAAACAATGCAAAGCCGACACCGTAACAGGTGCCGGCTTTTATTTTGCTAAAGTCATATGACCAAGATATGACGAAACGGTACTACTGACGTATGACTTTTTTGAAGTATCGTTGATTGTAACCTGCAATATCGGAACGTAAATCGATATCCAGTCAGGAGAAGAGGAGTGATCGCTAATAATGAGAAAGACGAATACACCCGACAATGAAGCGCTTAGCGGGAAGAGAACATCCACGTTTGTTTCGTTCTTCCAATTTCCCCTCATCTGGATGCTCGTGGGCGCACTTGGGGTCACCCTCGCCAACGTGACATTCAGCTTGTTATCCAAAGATGTAGAAGCACTAGGGTCCCTCATACTGACACTTATCGGAAGCGCCGTTGCCATCGTTATCTACTGGCTTGCGATGAAATTTCTGGCGCGGCGTTCAGTTCCGGAACTTCTATTCCAACGGCGTGCGGTATCGGAAGTTATATTCGGCGCTGCCGTAGGCCTTATCTTTATCATCGTCTCAACGGCCCTCATCGTATTGTGTGATGGATATTCATTCAAGTGGTCACCCGAAAACGCCAGCTCTGTCGTTTGGCCTATTATCACCACATCACTCGGCGCTGCCTTCGTAGAAGAATTGATCTTTCGGGGGCTTGCCTTTCAAGCCATTGAAAAGATGGGCGGAAGCTTCCTTGCACTGATCCTAACATCCCTCTTCTTTGGCATCGCTCATCTAGGCAACCCGGGAGCTACAGTTTGGGGAGGCCTCTCTATTGCCATTGAAGCTGGTGTATTGCTCGGTGCAGCCTTCCTTTGGCGGCGCAATGTTTGGTTTATCATTGGCCTCCACTTCTTATGGAATACAGTAGAGGGTCTCTTAGGGATTCCCGTCTCAGGCCATCCCTCCCCCGGACTTTTCACGGTCGAGGTTACGGGCCCGGCCCTTCTCACTGGAGGAAAATTCGGCCTTGAAGCATCGATCATTCCCGTAATTCTTAGTTTGTTGATCGCCGTCCCTATGCTGATTTTTGCCCGCCGCAAAGGGCATCTCCTATCTCTGCGTCAAGATTCAAAATAACGTTACTCCTCCACTTTTACTAAGCATCGTATCAGCTATAGCCCGAAATCAAAAGGCACCCGATCGGGTGCCTTTTCAATGATTATAACGTAATTAGTCAGGCAGTTGCCCGCCGTCAATCGACAAGTTATGAGATTAGAAACGTTTGGCAACTTCCTTGGCATGCGCAATTGCCTCTTCTTTAATGGCTGGAGCTCGCTCTGATGATGCCGTTCCTTCGGCAAAAATAGCCTCCATCGATGGAATCCCATAGAACTGCAAAATCTTTTTCAGATAACGGTATCCCATTTCAAGTTCAGCAAGAGGACCTTCCGAATAAACGGAACCGCTAGCTTGAATGTGCAAAGCTTTCTTACCGGACAACAGACCTACAGGACCATTCTGGGTATATTTGAACGTCTTTCCTGGAATGGAAGTCGCATCCGTGTATGCTTTCAAAACCGGCGGGATCGAGAAGTTCCACATGGGGGAAACATACACGTACTTATCGGCAGCCACGTATTGATCGACAATCGCGTCAAGCCGAGCTACTTTTGATTGCTCGGCTTCGGACAGTTGATCGAAAGACGAACCCGACCGAAGCTTTTCCCAACCACGCAAAACATCTGCATCGAATTGCGGAATATTCTCTTTGTACAGATCCAGATGAACAACTTCATCTGTTGGATTAGCTTCACGGTACGCTTCAATAAATCCTTTACCGACCGCGAGGCTAAAAGACTCTTGAGGGTCAAGGGGATGGGCGGTGATGTACAGTACAGTTGCCATCAATCAAAACTTCCCTTCTGTAATTAAATGACGTGCACTTTCAAGACTGATCATATAATATGAACTTACTTATTTAAAGTAGGCACAATAATGTGGTATGGTATGAAAAAAGGTACTGTAATGGAGGCCACCGAATGCAAAAGAAACCTCTCCAATGTCAATTCGTTGCGGCGCTGGATTCGATCGTCGGCAAGTGGAAGCCGATTATCCTTTATCATTTGCTTCAAGGCAAGCCTCTGCGGTTCAATGAGCTACGAAGATTGCTGCCCGGCATCACGCAACGGATGCTTACGCTCCATCTGCGCGAATTGGAGGAAGAAGAGCTCGTTAATCGAGTCATTTATCCACAGATCCCGCCGAAAGTGGAATACTCCATCACGGAATACGGCATGAGCCTGTCTCCGGTTCTGGAAGCCTTGCATCAATGGGGAGCGGCCCATGTGGAGCGTAAGCAGCTCAAAAAGGAGACGAATGAACAAAAAGAAACGGACTAGCGTTCGGAATTACGCTAGTCCGCTTCATTCTGCACAATCGTCATGCTCCCTGCTTTATTACGTGTGCTAAATCCCTTCACAATCAGCCAGACGGCCAAGCTCATCTCATATACGCCCACGGGCAGGGCCAAGAATCCTTTAGCTGCCGAATAAGGCTCGAACGCACCGAACATCTCTAGCAGCCCCGCCGTGAATACGAGCACCGCCGTCACCATTCCGAACAGTGCTAACGGTCTTGGCACCAGCCGCGTCCGAAATAGCAGATAGCTATACAAGGTCGTATTGACTCCAAGCATAAAGTTAGGTCCCAGCATCTGCGTCCAACGATGGGTCCCCTGCAGCAGGTACCCGATCTCGAGAAGATTCGCTTGATTGCTTCCCCCGCTTGCTTCATAGTGAGTACTGAGCTGCAATAATCCCAATATGCTCACCACCCCAATGGCAATGAATACGGCCTCCATGAATCGGAAGCACAGATAGCCAAGGGCCAGATGCTCGTTCCAGCGACGAAGATAAGGAAACAGCATGATTGCCGTCCCCACCGCTGATATGACGAGCAAGAGATCATTCAAGACACCGATTAACACCTCTGTTTGGCGCTGATTGGTTACGGCCAAGTACCATTGATCGTTCAACACGGGAGCGTAACACAGAACGGCAATAATGGAAGCAGCCGCGGCTAGAATATAGAAGATTCCGGTGACAATGCCGTTCCTTCTGTCTTGTGTCATTTCTCTAACCTCCTTATTCGATTGGAGATGCCTAATGAACCATTATGATGTTATCGAGCAAGCTTTAATTTTTATCGAGGACCGTCTGGACCAGCCTTTATCGCTGGATGTCGTGGCGAATGCCTCCCATATGTCCAAGTTTTACTTCCATCGACTTTTCTCAGCCATGATGGGTTGTTCGTTGAATCAATACGTCCTCTCCCGAAGGCTGAACGCTTCTTTGTCGCTCATTCGTGCCGGCCGATTATCCCTGACCGATATCGCCTACCAGCTTGACTTCGGCACGCCTTCCTCGTTTACTCGCGCGTTCAATCGCCAATACGGCATCGCGCCAAGCTCGCTAAGAACGAGTCATCCGAGCCTTCTTCCCGTTCCGATTCCATCGATCGTGCGAAGGCCCATCAAAAACATCAATGGCGACGTGGTGGCCGATTTTACCCTGACGGAATTCGCACCCATCCGGCTTAGCGGGATCGTCTTCGAGGTCGATTTGGCGTCAGACTATGAGACGACGATTCGGTCACACTCAAACATGCTCCTGCAAGAAGTCGACGCTTCCGTTCAAGGCCCTTGTTACGTCGTCTATTCGAATTGCCAACCCGACTCCACCCGGTTCAATGTCCTGTGCGGAATTCAGCAGGATATCCGGATCGAGAAGCCCTTTTATTTCACAGTGGACGTTCCCCAGCTCTTTTGCGCCAAGTTCACCTATTCCGGCGATCTCCTCGAGATCGGCGATGTCCTGAAGACGGATTATGCGCGGTTCCTGAAAATCTCCCGACAGGAAACGGACGATTCCCACATCGAGTTGATCCAACGTTTTGACGACGTTCACGACCTTGGTTCAACCTATCATATCTTCGCTCCTATCAAAAAACTGCCCATCGATTCCGATGAGGAATAGCGCTGTTCCCTTCGGAGCTGATGATTTCAAGATATCATAGGTTTGTGCGACGTACTTTCCAAATCTTGCTGTAATCCGTGGCGTTACCCTAGCACGGACCAGGCTACAAGTTTTGCCCTGCTTGTAGTAGGGCTCCACGTACATCTCAAAGGCGAAAATAAGGGCACCCGAATCGGGTGCCCTTCAAAATTTCATTTGTACGACTCGATTAACGTCATTGCGGCAGACGGGGATTGTTAAGTCAGGTCACTCGGCGGCGGCGGAAACAGCTCGAGCGTCGTCCGAATGAACAATTTGACCGCGTGAGATGCCTCGTCGATTGATGGAACCGCAAGCCGAATATCGCGATAGGCATTCGGTTCAAGCTCACGCTTCACGAGCCCTGTAGGGAGCGACTTCAGCGCAAGCTCGGATAGAATGGGGAAGCCGAGACCTTCCTCTGCCATATGGAGAGCCATGCTGACGCTCTGAACGATGTACTTTGATTGCTGGTGGGCTCCCGCTCGCTCGAATAGGTCCATAATTGGCGGCTCATAGCCGGCTTTACAAGTGATGAATGGCTCCGTCGAGAGCTGTTTGACAGAGACAATGGGCAGATGGCTCAGCGGGTGATCCTCTCGCAGTACTGCGAACATTTTCTCCCGATAGAGCGGAATCGTATCCCAATCGCCGTCCGGCGGAATGAGCAACGCCACGTCGATCACTCGTGTCTCCAGCCAGTTTCTCAGCTCGTCGATGCTTCCTTCTTGCAGCTCGAATACGATGTTCGGATGCTGCCTGGCAATGGCGCTAATAATACGAGGCAGGAAGTGAGCAGCGGCCACGGGAAAGGCTCCGACGCGGATTGTGCCGACTTGAAGCCCTTTCTCATCGGCGACGACTTGATCGACCTTGGCGAAGGTGCCAAGAATCTCACGGAAAAGCACGACGATTCGCTCACCCGCTTCAGTCAATTGTACGCCACGGCGGTCGCGCAGCAGCAGAGGGATGTCTAACTCCGATTCTAGCGAGGAGATTGCTCGGCTGACCGCAGGCTGCGTCATATTGAGCTCGAGGCCGGCTTTTGTAAAGCTAGCCAGCTCTGCAATCTTTACGAACAGCTTGATCTGTGTATATGTCATAACGTTAGTGATATGCCCCCTATGAAAAACATTCATTTTAATCATGTTGGCATATAGTGTATCATTCGGATAAGGCTTCTCACAAGGAGAGATTCGTTATATGTCAGAGACAGCATTATCGCGTAAGCAAACGTTATTCTACTTGGTCTTTCTCATTCTAATGTGGGGGATTAACTGGCCTTTATCCAAATATGCTCTCGCGTTCACGCCGCCGATTCTGTTTGCCGGACTTCGCACCCTAATCGGAGGAGCACTGCTTATTCTTATTGCGCTGCCGCGCTGGAAGCAGCTTCGGCTTCGAGAAACATGGCTGTATTATGTGTTCTCCGCATTATTGAGCATCGTATTCTACTACGGCTTCCAAACCGTTGGCCTCCAATACATGCCGGCTGGCCTGTTCTCTGCGATCGTGTTCCTCCAGCCTGTGCTGCTCGGATTGTTCGCTTGGATGTGGCTGGGAGAGGGGATGTACACGCGGAAAATGGTCGGCTTACTGCTCGGCTTCGGCGGAGTCGCCGCGATGAGCATCGGCGGATTGGAGGGCGGCACCTCCATCTTGGGCATTCTGCTCGCCTTGGGCTCCGCACTAAGCTGGGCGCTTGGCACAGTTTATATCAAACGGCAGGCGGACAAAGTCGATTCGCTGTGGATGACCGCTATGCAGATCATGATTGGAGGCATCGTCATGACGGCTTACGGCTCGACCGTCGAGAGCTGGTCTGAGGTGCGCTGGACGGCAGCTTTCTTGTACGATACGCTGTTCATCTCCGTGTTCGTCATTGCGCTTGGTTGGCTCACATACTTCAAGCTAATCGGTTCAGGCGAGGCATCGAAGGTCGGCTCTTACACATTCCTTATCCCGGTCGTCTCCATCGTCTGCAGCATTTTGTTCCTGAATGAGCATTTGACGGTGAACCTTATCGTGGGAATGGCGCTTATCGTCTCCAGCATCTTGCTTGTAAATGTACGGCATAGACGGGTCTAACGCGGCTTAATCGTCGTAACGGTAAGTTAAAGGGCCATCCTTCGCAGGATGGCCCTTCATTATTTCATTTTGTGGTGCGTGGAATCTCGGTCTCCATTCCTGCGCGCCCAACGTGCCATTATCGATCCACCTCACCCTGATGCTGGCTAATAAATTCATCAAGCATTGCGCGTACCTCATTTGTTGACTTTGTATTCATTAAGTTATTTCTTAATTCACTTGCCCCGCGAAACCCGCGGACATAGATTTTAAAGAAACGAGTGATGTGCTTAAACGGTCGGAGTTCTAATGCTGAATAATGATCGTGGAGGTCCAGATGCAGCCGCAGCAGGCTAAGCAGCTCCTCACTGCCATGTTCCCTTGGCTCCTTCTCAAAGGCAAATGGATTATTGAAAATACCGCGTCCGATCATAATTCCATCTACACCGTATTGCTCAGCAAGCTTTAAACCAGTCTGACGGTCGGGAATATCTCCGTTAATGGTCAACAGCGTGTCTGGTGCTACTTCATCGCGAAGCTTCTTGATTTCCGGAATTAGCTCCCAGTGAGCGTCCACTTTACTCATTTCAGCTCTTGTTCGTAAATGGATCGACAGATTGGCAATCCCTTGTTTCAGAATATGGGTCAACCAGTCGCGCCATTCCTCTATAGCATCGAAACCAAGCCTTGTCTTCACGCTTACGGGTAGTCCCCCGGCTTTGGTTGCCTGAATAATAGCTGCCGCAGTCTCGGGACGGCAGATGAGGCCGCTTCCTTGACCATTCTGAGCTACATTGGCTACAGGACAGCCCATATTGATATCGATTCCCTTAAAGCCTTGCTGTGCCATACCAATACTCATCTGACGGAAGTATTCTGGCTTGTCGCCCCATATGTGCGCGACGATCGGCTGCTCATCCTCTGTGAAGGCCAGCCGTCCGCGCACGCTTTGGTGCCCATCAGGATGGCAATAGCTCTCCGTGTTCGTAAACTCGGTGAAAAAAACATCCGGTCTTGCCGCTTCACTCACGACATGACGAAAAACAACATCCGTCACATCCTCCATCGGGGCCAGCACAAAAAACGGCCTCGGCAAATCACGCCAAAAATGATTATTCATATCCTAAACCTCACTATGGTTATAAAGTACATGTCTCTGCTTCTACTACACTTTTAGCATGTTCAGCCCCCTTAATCAACGACATTTATTCCCTGTGCGACTGGGGGTTTTAAAATATCTCTTCAAGTTCGTATATCATGCTGTGCATGCCTGGACTCAATCTTGCAAGGTGGGCAGCATCTTCGGCTGATGCTTTCCCTTCTGGTGACTGAAATGCTTCTTTCATGTCATCCATACTGTCCCATTGCAGTTCGGCTACGAGATAATAGGTGATGCCACCTCGAATCGGTGCGGTATTGCGACTTATCGAATAACGACGGAGACCCGGAAGCTTTTTGGCCAAGGGAATGTGTACCTCTCTGTAATAGTGCTCAAATGCCTCAATATCATTCGGCTGGGTGTATAGGACTAAGAATCTAATCATTAAAAAGCCCTCCTTATTTTTTTGAATGGAATTTTGGGTCGGTGATGATCTGTCATATATTAAAGTCGTTTAGCGTCTAACGATTTCTACATGTCAGAAACATTTTTTCAAGAACCTACTCCTCGACTTTGGCAAAACTATGAGAATTATGCAACTTTGGCAAAGCGGATGCGTCTGAATGGTTAGCAGCTAGAATCTTTCACATTCAATATAACTATAGGGGGATCCAAATGAAAAAAGAGAAAAGAAGGATCACATCGTTTATCGGAGTATGGCTTATGGTTATTATGCTTGCAGCAAGCCTTGCCGCCTGCGGAAGCGGTGATGATGCCAAGTCCGAGGAATCATCGAATGAGAATGCCGCCACGACAGCTACTGATACATCCGATGGCTACGCCTTAGCACAAAAAGACGAAGCGGCTCGCGCGAATACGGAAGTACCATCCGTGGACCAGACAGCCAGCGGAATAGCTGATACGGCTGCACAGGCAGAGTTTCATCGACAGGTCATTTATACGGCCGACCTTCACATGCAAGTCAAAGATTTTGCTGGTACACGCAATGCCATTGATCAGCTCATTACCAAGTCCGGCGGTTATTTGCTCTCCTCCACAGAGAATGCATCGTCCGATCGCTTAAGTGGTTCGTTCTCCATCAAGGTGCCGGCCAAGGGCTTTAATACGTTCATCGATGCGATCAACAAGCTCCCCGACAAAAAGCTCGACAAGAGCATCAAAGGCGAGGACGTCACTGAAGAATATGCAGACCTCACGGCGCGTCTCAAGGCCAAGGAGGTCGCAGAGAAGCGGTTGCTCTCCTTCATGGAGAACGCTGCGAACTCCAAGGATCTCGTTGCCTTCTCCAACGAACTCGCCAAAGTCCAAGAAGAAATCGAACAGATTAAGGGCAGAATGCGCTTCATCGACCAGAACGTCGACTACTCGACAATCAACATCGAGATGTACCAGACTCTCAGCGGCCAAGACGGCTCCGAGATGGATCTCGATGAGAAGAAGGGCTTAATGACGAAAGCCAGCAACGCGCTGCACAAGAGTGCCGATATGATCGTCACGCTCGGTAGAGCGCTTGTCATTATCGCTGCCTTCCTGCTTCCGATACTGCCGATTATTATTATCGTAGGTCTAATCATCTTCTATATTAAACGCCGCAAACGCCGGGCAAAGCCGGTAACAGTGATTACTCCGCAGCAGAACGATCCGACGCCTCCGGCGAACGATAATTTAGAGTAAGATATCGATGCATGCAAAAGGGCCCAAACTACACTGTAAAGTGAAGTAGGGTCCTTTTACTTTGAAAGCTCTTGCTTTAGTTGTGCCGTATGCTTTCGTACGCTTTTCAAAACTAAGTATGAATAAAAAGCGTACTTTTCAAAAACATAATCTGACTCAATAATTGGGGGTGTGTAACCTCACTTTAAGGGCAAGGAGGGATGAGTGTAAGAATCTTGATGATCTTGGCACATTCGGATCTGGAGAAATCCCATTGGTACAACTGTCCGCTATTGACCATATCCAATCTTCTCCGATCTTACAGAAAAAGGAGATAATCAAATGAGTAAATCGATTTGGGGACCAAAGTCAGTAACATTTTGGTTAGTCGGTGTTATTACACTGTTGATGCTGTTTTTAGGAGTAAGAGGCTTTATCCAGCCAGAAGCTGCGATTCGAGAATTTGGCATACCGCTGCATGACACTGCCGATAAAAATCTTGTGTATATAAAAGCAGATCGTGATCTGTTTATTGGCATCTTCCTGTTAGTCTTGATGATCCTTCGTATGAGAAAAGCATTACTTGTTGGTATGTTAACTTCAATTGCGATGCCTATAATAGATGCAGTTTTGGTATTAACGAAAGCAGCGGACAAAACACCTTCTTGGATTCATATCGTTTCTGCCGTATATGGGCTGGTTGTAGGTTGGATGTTGTATCGAGAAGAACAGAAAACCAAAACAACAACAAAGTAGGGGACAAACATGTATAATTACCTGTTGTTCATCCATATCCTTTCCGCAATAACAGCCGTAGCCGCAGTCATCTGCTATCCCATAATCATGAGCAGCGCCCGGACAGTGGGTCAGGCCAAATTCGCGCTTTCATTGCTGGAGAAGACGGCGATCCTGCCGAAACTCGGTGGCACGCTACTGCTTCTTACGGGTCTTGCGATTGGCTTTCAGGAAACCTATTTGTTTCGAGAGCGGTGGTATGTGGCTTCAATTGTCATCTTCTTGGTCATTTTGGTCATCTTCGCTGGACTTCTTCCTGCCGGCATCAAACAGCAGCTAAAGCTGCTGCTGCAGACGCAGGGCGATAATCTGCCTGAGGTGTACCGACTGAGTCGTAGACGCTCCGCCTGGCTAGAAGTGGTCGCTAATCTTGCCGTTTTCATCTCGATTCTGCTAATGGTATTCAAACCGTGAGAAGTCGATCTCTTCAACCTATCTAAATTTCTCTTTATTTATGGTACGGTTCAGCGAATCATCTATAGAGCGAAATCGAAAAGCACACGATTGGGTGCCTTGGCTGGAAAATTCTATTGACGAAAATCAGGGCACCTATTCAAAGGTGCCCTGACTTTATAATTTTTCGCAGCACCAGTAAGCGCAGGCTCTTTTACTATTACGCCGCTTCCGTCTTCAATACTGCCGTTACTTACATCGTCGTCCGAGCAACCTTAATCATTCCTATTACAAGCCTATTCCTCCACCTCAACCTGATGCCGGCTAATAAAGTCATCAAGCATTGTGCGTACCTCATTTGTTGACTTTGTATTCATTAAGTTATTTCTTAATTCACTTGCCCCGCGAAATCCGCGGACATAGATTTTAAAGAAACGAGTGATGTGCTTGAACGGTCGGAGTTCTAATGCTGAATAATGATCATGTAGGTCCAGATGCAGCCGCAGCAGGCTAAGCAGCTCCTCACTACTATGTTCCCTTGGCTCCTTCTCAAAGGCAAATGGATTATTAAAAATACCGCGTCCGATCATAATTCCATCTACACCGTATTGCTCAGCAAGCTTTAAGCCAGTCTCACGGTCAGGAATGTCTCCGTTAATGGTCAACAGCGTGTCCGGCGCTACTTCATCGCGAAGCTTCTTGATTTCCGGGATTAGCTCCCAGTGGGCGTCCACTTTACTCATTTCAGCTCTTGTACGTAGATGGATCGACAGATTGGCAATCCCTTGTTTCAGAATATGGGTCAACCAGTCGCGCCATTCCTCTATAGCATCGAAACCGAGCCTTGTCTTCACGCTTACGGGTAGTCCCCCGGCTTTGGTCGCTTGAATAATAGCTGCCGCAGTCTCGGGACGGCAGATGAGGCCGCTTCCTTGGCCATTCTGAGCTACATTGGCTACAGGACAGCCCATATTGATATCGATTCCCTTAAAGCCTTGCTGTGCCATGCCGATACTCATCTGACGGAAGTATTCTGGCTTGTCGCCCCATATGTGCGCGACGATCGGCTGCTCATCCTCTGTGAAGGCCAGCCGTCCGCGCACGCTTTGGTTCCCATCGGGGTGGCAATAACTCTCCGTGTTCGTAAACTCAGTGAAAAAAACATCCGGTCTTCCCGCTTCACTCACGACATGACGAAAAACAACATCCGTCACATCCTCCATCGGCGCCAGCACAAAAAACGGCCTCGGCAAATCACGTCAAAAATCATTATTCATATCCAAAACCCTCACTATGGTTATAAAGTACATGTCACTGCTTCTACTACACTTTTAGCATGTTTAGCCCCCTTAATCAACGACATTAATTCCCTGTGCGACTGGGGATTTTAAAATATCTCTTCAAGTTCGTATATCATGCTGTGCATGCCTGGACTCAGTCTTGCAAGGTGGGCAGCATCTTTGGCTGAAGCTTTCCCTTCTGGTGACTGAAATGCTTCTTTAATGTCCTCCATACTGTCCCATTGCAGCTCGGCTACGAGATAATAGGTGATGCCACCTCGAACCGGTGCGGTATTGCGACTTATAGAATAACGACGGAGACCCGGAAGCTTTTTAGCCAAGGGAATGTGTACCTCTCTGTAGTAGCGCTCAAATGCCTCAATATCATTCGGCTCGGTGTATAGGACTAGGAATCTAATCATTAAAAAGCCCTCCCTATTTTTTGAATGGAATTTTGGGTTGGTCATCATCTGTCATATATTAAAGTCGATTAGAGTCTAACGATTTCTACATGTCAGAAACATTTTTTTAAGAACCTGCTCTTCGAAGTTTACTATTGGATGGTTGACTTGCAGCCGTTGTATCAACTGTTGCCTCTGACAGAATGACTCCGCTATGAATTCGCCCTACTTGTGATAGGGCTCACATCAATTCTATGGTAAATTAGCAAAGCAAAAGGCTGTTGGTAATTATCCAACAGCCTCGTCATGCTCATTCATACTTAAATTAGCATTACTAATTACCATATTTTTCAACATAATTTTAAAGAAAAAATTAACCAATCCGGAAGTATCTCCTTTATCCGAATCCTGCAGAAGTGCTAAGTAATCCTGCTTTTTTGAAACTTCAACATATGTCGGAGGGAGATTCTTCAACTTTAGTATCCAATTCAACACGTCACCATGACGAGAGGCTCGTCAGCAACTTTCAAGTGTATACCGGGACGGTCATTCCTCTTATGCTGAAGGGAACAGAATAGCCCCTTCCTTTCGATGTGCGGCAATCAATATTTAGAGTGATACACGTGTCTTTTACGAATGCTCTACACTAGCATCAGTTAGAGGTTATTGGATAAATTTATCTCAACAATTTTCATCATCTCTCCTTACACGCTATAACGGCTAAATAGCGATAATCACTGTGAGTTAAGTTTTCTGATTGCACCATTACATCATTAATCATCGTTATTAAAGCGCTTTTTGTCTTCTTGATTTGCATTTCTTCTCTATGATAAATAGCAAGTTTCCATGTTTGGGAAACCTTTATTGAAGTGTTACAGACTATAAAAGTATAATATCCAAGAGTACTGCCAACAAAAAGGAGCCCCGCTTATGTACAATTATTACTTAAAACCGGATAAGTTGACAAACGGTGTTATTAGCAAAATTCTTGAGAATAGTTGGAGAAATAATCCTACTATAGCTAAAGTAGACTTGAAAAAAATCCACCAAGTGTTGGTGGAGCATAATATTTTTGGTGAAGTTGCAGAAAATATATTTGTGCCTGTTTTTAAAGAAAAAGAAAAGATTGGTGAAAAGTTACTGGAAGGAATTCAATTACATATCGATCGAGGTAACGAGGAACCTGAAAATAAGGTCAATCATGTATCCCTATTTCCTCAAAAAGGATTTGTTTTAAAGGATGGGATTTATGGCGCCGCTTTTGGGAGATTCAAGTACGTGTATCGTTCAAAGGGTATTCGTATTTTTTGGTTTGAATCAGGGTTAATAGAATACCGTGCGGTCTATTCCACGATTGATAAATACGGGTTTCAGTATACTGCTGAGGAATTTGATGGATGCAACATTTTTGATGACATAGAACTAGATGACATTATGCACTCCCCATTAAATGAAGCATTTGGAAATGGTAAAATACTAATATCAAATTTGGCGAAAATTAAAAAAGACTTCGTTCGGGATTATCCCATTGAATATCTGTTATACCCTCCGGATGTAGAAGAACTTTCTTCATTTTCAGTCCAATTACGTGAGCAGATATGGGACTCTATAATAGAGTTGATCAAAGAACTTGCTCTTAACATGAAGTTTAAAGATGAAAGATCTGACCTTATAAATTTTCTAACAGATTTCATGGAAGAACAGAGTATTCAGCCTAATGCATATCATATAATTTCGCTATTTGATTTCTATAGGGAAAACCAGACGAAAATTAACCAATCTGATTTTGCTGAGTTATTATCCATTATCAGAAAACAAAGTTCACCTATAGATAATACCTCTAATCCGATTGATGCCAGTCTACTAATTAATCAGTTGGAGGCAACGCCCAAGGGTACGGAAAATGCTGGGGTTTATCATGATATAATCTTTCAATGTTTAACACAAATTTTTAGTGGCGCATTAAAAAGGGGTCAGAAGGAAGTATCTCTGAATGAAGGAAGAAAAAGAATAGATATTGTCTTTGACAATCATGATAATACAGGCTTTTTTGCTTATATTAGAGATCGTTATCAAATTTTCTGCCCCAAGATATTTATTGAATGTAAAAATTACTCCTCAGACCCTAAAAATCCTGAGATGGATCAATTACTCGGGAGATTTGGACAATACTCAGGTAAGTTCGGTATTCTTTTATGTCGTGAAGTTACTAATTACGAAAAATTATTACAACGTTGCAAGGATGCGATGCACCAAGCTAAAGGCCATATTATCTTTTTCGAGGATAAGGACATAAAAATTCTATTAGAACTAAAAAAGGCATCTAATGAAGAGGGTATTATGGAGTATTTATCAAATAAATGGGATGAGCTGATTCTGAATAATTAACACTTATTCTCGTCATGCATATATTTTGGGTCTCACTTAAAAATAATAATGGGATTTCGTAAAATGCCATTATTACATTACATGCAAAGTTAGCTCTACTCTTTTTTCCTCTGGAGAATTTGAATATTCCAACAACGGAAATGCACCGCCTGATTCAAAAGACAATTGCTGATCCAAAACTGTTTGTATTTCATGCAGAAAATAATTAACATATTTAAGACCCTTCTGCGAAATATCAGAAGGGTCAAATTGCTTATTTGAATTTTAAGTGTAAATGGTATTAAAACTCTTCTTCAAAAATCACTTTATCGAAAGGCTCAATATTGGTTTTGTTATTATAGAATAAATACTCTTTTTCTTTTCGAGACTTTCTTGCAGAATATTGAAGAAAATATGTTTTTCCGGGGCATGATTTATACAATTCTGCTATTTCTTCTTCAAAATCATAGGTTGTAATCCAATGGTAATCATGTAGACCTATGATTTCATTAGCTAAATTTTTATGATCTTCATGGGTGAAAAAGTTGGTATAAAGATTTTTCCCTTGCTTATAGTAAGGCGGATCAAAAAAAATAAATGTATTTTGTATATCCATTTTCTCTTTTATTACATTATTTATTAGTACCACAGCATCATAATTGTATACACTAATAGCATGTCTCATTTTAGAGATATCAGAAACCTTTTTAATAAGAGCAGCTTTATTAAACCGACAATCTAATTTGTACTTGCCTGATTGGTCATGTCCTCCAATTGGACCTCCAGTAATTATTCCTGAATTATTTGTACGATTCAAAAAAAAGGTTGCAAAACCTAATTCAAGCAACTCTAACTCGTCTTTATTTAGATATATTTCCTTTTTCTTGTACCATTCCCTCATATTAATTGGCGTTTCTAATATAAGTTGAATAAAGTCATTAGTATGATTTAGAATTGAGTACCACATTGCAAAAATAGCAATATCGAAATCGTTTATAATAATATTAGTCACTTTATTTTTCAATAGCAATTCTATAGCTATTCCTGCTCCTCCTGCGAAGGGCTCTATATAGGTTGCACCAGCTATATTATTAAATTGCAATAAGTGATCCACAAATTTTGTCATCTGAGATTTTCCGCCAGGATATCGCAGTGGAGACAAAGTAGTTGGCATTAAACCACCCCAAAGCCTGTATCTTTTAAGACTACTAGATATGACTGTTCAAATTCTCTATCATGTGCTTAATCAGTATTCTCCATCTTCGTTCAATGTCCCATAAAATGTCTGGTGAAGGTAGATTATACTTCCCATGTGTAATTGAGTTTAATTCGTCGTGATCCTTTTTACCAAAAGATACATTTATAGTTCTTTGATAGTTCTGATTAATATTTTGCATAGATTTATTACTCACACAATAATTTAACAAGTCAGTTATAGAGGGATCCTTCTCAGGCTTCTTCCATTCGTTAAAAAGTCCGTTTTTTATTAAATACTCTTGTAATGTACATTCCAAAAGGGTACGCGTCAAGTACGTTGCACTTAATGTGTAGGTTGAGACTCTTAACCTATGTAGTTCATAGAGTGCTCTTTTAATCCCCGGATGCCCACCATAGTAAATAATCCCTTGAAACAAAAAAGAAATATTTTCAGGTTTTTGTTGCTTTAAGTTATCTAAAGGATTTGGCTGTGATTCTGGATTTGCGTGTAACGTTGCTTGTTCTTCTTGATTATCCGTTTTTTCATCAGGTTGTTTGGCAGTTGGCACTTCTGCATCTGGATTGCCTAGTTCCACCTTTATAGTTCTGTCTTCCGGCTGCTCTGGTCGCTCTTCCACTACAGACTTGTTCTCCGGCCGGTCTGGTCGCTCTTCCACTACGAACTTGTTCTCCGGCTGCTCTGGTCGCTCATCCACTACGAACTTGTTCTCCGGCTGCTCTGGTCGCTCATCCACTACTGGCTTGTTCTCCGGCTGCTCTGGTCGCTCATCCACTACTGGCTTGTTCTCCGGCTGTCGCTCTTCAGAATCAGATAACAAGCTTCGCCAATTTTCATTTTCTATGAAATACTTATTATAAAAGTTTTCTCGATCCTCTTTGTAGTAAACATCACTTACAGTAACTTTTTTATTTTTTATCAGTTGTAAAATATAATACAACTTTTTCTCACTATCACTATTAATTAATTTTATTTCAGGCAACTTTTTATCAATTATGACTCCTACGCGAGTTCTCATATCAGGATCACTAAATATACGTTCCATTGTCGATAGAGATCGCTCAACTTTAAGTATATTATCTAAGAACTCAACCAGATATATTTTATAATCGTCGTTCATAAATCTATTCTGAGCCTTATAATCCCAAGCAAGACGTCCCGCGCCGTTATTCTCTCCTGTATGTTTGTTTTGGATGGTTCTTTTCATCAAAAATTCTTCAGCAGGGATATCATATATAACACAATCAACTGCAGGTATAGATTTATAATTGAAATCTTCTTTTATTTTCTTTATACGATTAATCACTCGATTCCTATTGTCCAGATCAGGAGGTAAAAGTTCAGGAGTGTTTAGTAGCTTTATACAAGTAATTCGCCTATTACCATCCAAAATCAAATATTTATTTGGTGCCCCATTTTCAACAACAATTATTCGCTCTGATATTTCAAAACCATATTCAGCAATCGACTTCATTAAATTAAAGAGTTTTTTTTCATTCTTGAACAATATTTTCATTGCTGCAGCTTCATCTTCTTGAGACTCGTCTCTTGGATTATCCTCATTTATGTGAAGATCGTTAATTTTAATAACTTTAGGCTTCAAAACACTTCCCCCTCTTCAATAAAAAATAGGCCAAAAGCCTTGCTTCCTATATAAAAATAATACCATAAAAGTGGAATCTCGATATTTTAATCCACCAACAGAAAAAGGACGCTTTTGAATCTCTTCAACCAAGTTTCAATAATTTGCTCCTTCAAAAAGCATTCCAGCTCTTGTCTCGTATCCCATCAAGAAAACATGAATTTTTCCAATCAAAAAAATTTCACCGTCACTTATGATAAGGTTCCCCCCGATTTATCTTCACCGCCCGATAAACCTGCTCGATCAACACCAGCCGCATCAGCTGATGCGGCAAGGTCATGCGCCCGAAGCTCAGCTTCTGCTGGGCGCGGCGCAGCACGGCCGGGGACAGGCCGGTGCTGCCGCCTATAACAAAAGCCACGTGGCTCTTGCCGTACGTGGCTAACTTGTCCAACTGCATCGCCAGGTCCTCGCTGGACCACAGCTCGCCGTCCAGCGCGAGCGCGATGACATGCGCGTCGGGCTTGATTTGCGCGAGCAAGCGCTCGCCTTCGCGGTCGCGCACCTGCGCTTCCTCTGCCGGGCTCATCGTCTCCGGCGCCTTCTCGTCGGGCACCTCGGTGAGCACGAGCTTCACGTAAGGCCCCAGACGCTTCGCGTACTCGGCGATGCCCATGACGAGGTACTTTTCCTTCAGCTTCCCTATAGTTGCGATCTGAATAAGCATCGCGTTATACGACCAGGAACTCGGCTGGGTCTTCGCATAGATCGCATTTGCGCGGCGGGTCCCAATCGGAGAATTCCGTATCTTTCAAATTCACCATATCCGGTGCGTCTTCATATTCGTCCACGAATTTATCAAGCGCGAGTTCGACATGCTGTTTGCATACACAATACATAAGGTCCATTACTCCGTTCTATGCTGTAATTTCTACGTACTATTATACCAAAACTTCGCGGTCCGCAACCGCTTTTCCCCTGTGAAAATCCCGATTCCCTGTATAAAAAGGAGCGAAACGTTTCCCCATTGGAAAGCGCCCCGCTCCTTGATCACCCAACTGCCTTAACCAGACCAGTCGACTACTCGTCGTCCGGCTCCTTCTCCGCAAGCTCCAGCTTCGTCGTCTGCTTCTCGCCATCGCGGTAGAAGGTAACCTCGATGCTGTCGCCAATTTCCTTGCTGCCATAGAGATACTTGCGCAGCTCCATGGTGCTGCGGATCGGCGTGTTGTCGAGCTTCACGATGAGGTCATTGAACTGCAGGCCCGCGTCCTTCGACGGTCCGACCGCCTCAAGCACGATAACCCCGTCCTTCACTTCATCCGGCACGATCAGGCCCGTGTCAGCAGCCGCGATGTCGTCCATCGGATTGTCCTCCGCTTGCCCCTCATCGGAACCCGCCGCAGCATCATCGCCACCGTCATCATTGCCCTTGCCGCTCTTGCCACCAGAGCCCGGGTCCAAACTATCCTGCGGCGGCTTGTTGCTCAGCGCCTGCTGCGCAAGATACTGATCCAAATCCAGCGTGTACACGCCCAGATACGGACGCTTCACTTTGCCATACTCGATCAGGCTATCGATGATCGGCTTGGCGACGTCAATCGGAATCGCGAAGCCAATGCCCTCAACGCCGACATCGGCGATTTTCATGCTGTTGATGCCAACCACTTTGCCGTCGAGGTCGATCAGCGGTCCGCCGCTATTCCCTTGGTTGATCGCTGCGTTAACCTGAATGACTTCCTCTTCCCAATCGTAGTTGCCGTCTTGGTTAAGCGAAACCGGAATGACCCGCTTCGTCTTGCTGACAATGCCCATCGCGAGCGAATCGTCGAGGCCCAGCGGACTGCCGATGGCCATTACCCATTCGCCGTTGCGCAGCTTGCTTGATTGGCCCAGCTCCGCTACAGCATCGATGCCTTTATCGTCAATGGCGAGCACCGCGAGGTCCGTGATCTGGTCGCTTCCGACGATCGTTGCGTCACGCAGCGTGCCGTCCACCATCCCGACTTTGACCTGCACGGCTCCCGCGATCACATGATAGTTCGTGATGAGAAGCGCTTTGCCATCCTTTTTGTCAAAAATAACGCCCGAGCCAACGCCCGCCTCCTGCAGCTTCGGCTCTTCCTTGTCCGCAGCATCGCCGTCGCCATTGCCCGCAGCCGATACAGCATACTGTTCATTCAGCACGCTCACGACCGTAGGACGAACGGCAGCCGCCGCGTGAATTGTCTTCTCATAAGGATCTGCCGTGCTGGTAGGCGTAACGGCTACCGTCTTCACAGCAGCTCCCTCGCTGCGGTCAAAGTGGAACACCGCGCCGAACAACAGCGCAGCCGCAGCTACGCTCACCGTCGAAGACAACAGCGCAATGCGCATTTTCGTCCAGCTGGAACGGCTGCGCAGCACCATCGGCTTCTTGAGGTCTTCCTGAACCCAGCGGCTCTTGCGCCGGGAAACTCGACTCGAATAAAAATCGTCGTCGAACAAGCTCATATCTATCTCTCCTCTCAATGCCCCACCGAACATCAAGATTAATTTCGTAGTATAGGAATGTTTTCGGCAATTACGTCTACAATAATAATAGATTACAAGACCAATTGATAGAAAAAAAGGAGCGATTTCCGACATGAGCAAAAAAACGTCAGCTTCCTGGGATATGGTGCAATTAGCGGGTGCCGTAGCCGATCTGAAACGGGATCATTATCGCATTTTGCTTACGATGAGCGTCCTCGTCGACCTGCTTGTCGACCGCGGCTTCGTGTCCCGCGAAGAGCTTGAACGCAAGACCGCCGCCATCGATGACGAGCTCGAAACGCTTATCGACGCTTCACTTCGTCCCATGGGGTAGCGCGATCGTAATACGTCTCCCGCAGCGGGTCCTCATCCCTTTTAAAGAATATGCCGTTGTTCTCCAAAATACCATTAATCGTTAGCTTGGCCAGCTCCATAACATTATGGTCCAGACTGAGATGCGCCAGATAGACGCGCTTCGTCCGGTCCGTCATCAGCTCGCATAACGCCTCGCCCGCCGCAACGTTGGACAAGTGCCCGACATCGCTTAGAATCCGGCGCTTGATATTCCACGGATAACGCCCCATGCGGAGCATCTCCGTATCGTGATTCGACTCCAGGACAAGCACATCCGAATCGATAATATGCTGCCTTACCTTATCGCTTACATAGCCGAGGTCGGTCGCCAAGCTGAGCTTGTACCCGTCCTCGGTGAAGCAGTAGCCGACAGGCTCTACCGCATCATGCGAGATCGGATAGGATTGAACCTTCATTGAGCCAAATTCGAACGTTTCGCCGGTCTGCATAATGTTCCGCTTCTCCGGTGCGATCGTGCCGACATGCTTCTCCATCGCGCCCCACGTCGCCTCGTTGGCGAACACGGGAATATTGAATTTGCGGGCCACGGCGCCCAACCCTTTGATATGATCCGAATGCTCGTGCGTGACGAACAAGGCATCGATATCATGGCCGGACACCCCCCGCTCCGCCAGCAGCTGATCGATCCGCTTCGCGCTCAGACCGGCGTCGACGAGCACAGTGTGCTCATCATTCGTCACGATCGTCGCATTCCCCGTCGATCCGCTAGATAATACTGTGAATCGAAATCCCATACCGCCTTACGTCCCTTCTCTTCTCCCTACTGCTCCGCAAAACCTCTTAACGCTAACCGCTTAACTGCCTATCTATCTACTAGGGCTTAGTAGGCTTCTCTGCCTCATCCGCCTTATCCTGCACGATTTCCCCGCTGATGGCATGCACATAATACGTCTTGCCGTTTTCCAGCAGCACGCGCCATGAAGGGGCGGCATACTGGGTTTCCGAATTAAACAGCTGCCCATGATACCCGAGCGAGATCTCCTTAATGACGGAACCATCCTCCAAATACTTGTCCACGAGCGGCGTCACCGCCTTGGAGGCCGGCAGCACCGTCCGCGCTTCCGAATCATCCGTCTCGACCAGCTCGACGCGCGTCTGCCGATAAGCGGTAATCTTCTGATTCTGGTTGCTGTAGAACAGCTCCAGCTTCACGTCATACATCGGCCTGCCGCCCGTCATGCGATACAAGACGAACTCGCCATCCGGGCTTGCCAGCTGATCGTATTGATACAGCGACAGCTCCGGAATGACGTCTCCTAGCTTAGCCAATAGCTCTTTCTGGTCAAATACGATCCGGCTGTCCACCGGCTTCTCCAGCTCTACCCGATAGGAAGAAGTGGCAGCGTCCTTGAATCGATAGGTTAAGTCGCGCAGATCCGGCGTGTCCGACGGAATGCTTGCCGTGGTAGACAGCCCGATGCCGCGCTCCTTCATAATTCGAAGCGTATCCGCGCCCAGATCGCCGAAATTCTGATTCTGGTTCAGCCGCTCGCTGACATTTTGCCACAGCTGGTAGCCCAGCACGACGTTCAGCAGGAGAAAAGCCAATATGAGCACGCTCTTCGCGCGGCTCCAATCCATGCGTACTCACCCCCGTACGGGCACATCCGCCCGCTTCGCTACGTTACTGTGTCTCTACGTCAGCATCCGCGACGTTGGCGCCAGGACCAACGACTTGCGACAACGTATGAATCGGCGAGTCCGAGCTTGCGCTCTCGTTCGTCCCGCTAGGCGTATTCGTTGCCATATTCGAATGGCCTGTCCCAACGTTTCCGCCACTAGCATCGGCATTAGCATTGGCGTTGCCGTTACTGTTGCCGTTGGCCTTCGTCTGCGCCGCTTGATAATCGCGCCGCTCCGCCGCCCCGTCGTAGCCGACCGGCAGCGCATCTGCAACGACCTTCTGCGTCCCGTCCGCATAACGGACAGCCCAGACCGGCTCCAGCGTAAGCACATTCTTGCCTACCTTCGGCGACACTTGCATCGCCGGGAACAACGCGACGATCTCGCTGCGCCGTTCAAGACGTTCGAGCGCCTTCCGAAGCGGCTCTCCGCCGGGCAGCCAGCGCGTCGATTTGGAATCCGCCGTCTCGTTCAATGTCATCACGGAACGCTCGTATTCAGTGACGAGCCCCTGCTGCAGCGACAGTCGCATATAGCCGAATTTGAACACCGGGTCGGACAGCAGCGGATAGGAGCCATAATACTGCTGAAACTGTACCGTGCGCCCGAGATCGCTAGGCGATTCGCCGCCCGGCAGCTTCACCGGCACATACCGATGCAGCCCGTTCCAGCCGCCATGCTCATTAACGAATTGCACCGAGGCCAAGACGTTCTCCGTCGTATCATTTTCCGTCGTCTGCGGCGCAGCCGGATTCGTGTAGCTGATCCATTTGCCATTCTGCTCGAATTGAAGCCCGCGTTTGCCATCCGTATAAATGAGCGCGCCGTTCAAATTCTCAAGCGTACGCGTTGTACCCGAATCAAAGAACAGGCTGCTGCGCATCTGCTCTGGCGTGTACGTCTCATAGCTAACCTGCGCTTGCACCGCTTCGATGGAGACAACCGGCGCATAGACGCGGCCAACCTGCTTATACGGCGTTCCATACTCTCCGAAGTTTACGTACTCCTGTACGTCTTTCGCCGTCAGGTCGGTACGCGAAGCCTCGTAAACCGTTCGGCCGTCCGCGCTGAACAAGTAAGCATGAACCAGCTCTGTATCCTCGTCCATGTAAATCCAGATTCGTTCGATCCGATCCGCCAGGAAGAGCAAATCGCCCTCCAGCTTCATCATCTTGCTGAGCAGGCTGATCGGGATGCCGCCGCCGAACCGAAGCTCGACGCCTTGCTTCTTCTCGCTTATTTGATCCCAGTCATAGCTGATAACCGGGTTGCGTGTGAACCCTTTGAACCCTACCGCCTCAATCTTACGGAACACAAGGTCATAGAAGTTAGTTGGCGGGAACAGCACAGTGTGCGCGCCTTGTCCGAGATGCAGCACGATCGAGTCTGGGAAAATCACGCTATCGATCTGCTGCGTGGGCCCCATTTTCTCCGTGTTAAGATAGTCCAGCTCTGTTCGCACCGTCTGCGTAAACCCTGGCATGCTGTACGCCAGCCAATAGCTTTGCAGCAGGCTAAGAACGACCAGCAGCACAAGGATCGCCGACTTAAACCGTTCGATCATGCCGGCTCGCCCCCTTCCCGAATGTCGGGCGCCGGCAGCGTGAACGTGACCGTCGTGCCTTCGTTAAGCTCGGACTCCAGCGTAATCGTTCCGCCATGCGCACGGACAATTTCCCGGGCAATAGACAGACCAAGGCCCGTTCCGCCCATGTTCCGAGACCTTGCTTTATCAACCCGATAAAAGCGATCGAAGATGCGTCCCAGATCCTTCTTCGGAATGCCGATGCCGCTATCCCTCACGCTAATCGCGAGCGCGTTCGTCTCCGGCTTGCGCGCCGACAAGACGATAACCCCGCCGTCGAGCGTATATTTGATTGCATTGGATATCAAATTGTCCAGCACCTGATCGATGCCATCTCGGTCCAGCCATACAGTGCCGACGGCATCATCGATATAAACCTCCGTACGAATGCCCTTCTGGCTCGTCTGGAAAGCAAACCGATCCGCCGCTTCCTCCAGCAGCTCCGGCACGCTTGTCGCGCGACGGCGCAGCGGCACCTGATTCGAATCGAATCGGGACAGATGCAGCAGATCCGTAACAAGCCGAATCATCCGTTCCGTCTCGTTACGAATAACGCTGACGAATCGATCCGCCAACTGGCGTTCATCCAGCGCCCCGTCATCCAGCGCTTCCGCATAGCTCCGAATCGTCGTCAGCGGCGTGCGCAGCTCATGCGAGACGTTCGCGACGAACTCGCGGCGCGACTGCTCCAGCTTCTCCTGCTCCGTCACGTCCTCAAGCACGGCAATCGTGCCGGTCGTGCCCTTGTCCCGCCGATGAACCGGCGTGAACGTGACGCGCAGCAGCCACTCGCCGTCGTCATTGTTCTTGCGCAGCAATCGGGAGCCGCCGCTTTGCAACAGTTCCACCGCCTCGTCGCCTTCCATGCCGAGCAGCATGGCCAGCTCGCAGCCTTCGCAAGCATTGACGTCGAGCAACTCCAGCGCGCGTCGGTTAGAGACAATGACCATGCCGCTCTCATCCGAGGCGACCACGCCATCGCTCATATTCGCGAGGACGGAAGCGAGCTTCTCCCGCTCCTCCTCATTCACTGAGAGCGCTTCCCGAAGCCGCTTCGTCATATCGTTGAACGCTTCGCTCAGCCGTCCGATCTCGTCATCGCCGAGCACCTTCACCTGCTGGTCGAAGCGACCCTCTGCGACAGCCGCAGCGGAACGGGTCAGCACCTTGATCGGGTTCGTAATCGTATGCGCGAGCAAAATGCCCAGCACGCCCGTCAACCCCAGCGCGATCAGCGTACCCGATACGAAGATCCGGTTCACCCGGTCCATCGTATCGTACAGATCATTCATCGAAGCGACGATATAGACCGCCCCGACGACGCGTCCGCCCTCGTAGGTGACAGGCTGCGCAATAATCTTTTTCTTCACATTGTCCTCGTCGATAATCTCTTCCTCGTTGTCCCGAATCGACTGGAGCGCCCGCGTCACCGCAAGCGATGTGTTCTTCTTGCCGATATACGACTGATGCGACGCATCAGAGGTTGCCAATACTTTGCCGCTGCTGTCGAGCACCTGGATCTCGGCCTCGCTAATGCTGAACAGGTTGCGCACGACATAGCTCAGCCCTTCAGCCGAATCCGGCTGCTGGCTGTCCGGGTTTACCGTTTTGCCAGCCAGCGTCGGCGCTGCCATCTCGGACAGCAGATTCGCCTGATCCTTGAGGTTGCTCGTGAAGCTCTCCGTCAGCGAGTTCTTAACCGTGCTTATAAAATAAACGCCGATAAGCTGCATCGCGATCAGAATGAGCAGCACATAGATAATGATCAGCTTAACCTGAACGGTTCGGAACAGCCGAATGCCGCTCATCAGAAGCCGAAGCCGCCAGACTTGGGATTGCGCATGAGATAACCGAGGCCGCGCCTGGTCATAATATACTCGGGACGGCTCGGGTCGTCCTCGATTTTCTCCCGCAAGCGCCGTACCGTTACATCAACCGTACGCACGTCGCCGAAGTATTCGAAGCCCCATACCGCCTGCAGCAAATGCTCCCGCGTCATCACCTTGCCGCTGTTGCGTGCCAAATAATACACCAGCTCGTACTCCCGATGCGTCAGGTCGAGCGGCTCGTTGTTCTTATAGACGACATACATGTCGGTATCGATAAACAAATTAAAGATCGTCAATCCGTTCTTCTCGGGCTCAGCAGCCGCAGCGCCCGCCGCTCCGCCTGCGATAGCATCGGCAGCTGCGGATTGCGCCTCTTGCACCGCTTCGCTTGCCTTCTTCTGCCGGCGCAATTGCGCCTTCACCCTCGCCAGCAGCTCGCGCGTGCTGAACGGCTTGGTCACATAATCGTCAGCGCCGAGCTCCAGGCCCAGCACCTTGTCCAGCTCCGTGTCCTTCGCCGTGAGCATAATGATCGGCAGCTGCAAGCCTGCGCGCACCTCGCGGCACACATCCGTGCCGTCCTTGACCGGCAGCATGAGATCCAGCAGCATCAAATCCGGCCGCTCCTCATACGCCAATCGCACCGCTTCGCCGCCATCGAATGCACAGATGACCTCGTAGCCTTCCTTTTCCAAATTAAACTTCAGAATGTCCGCAATCGGTTGTTCGTCGTCAACGACTAATATTTTGCCGTGCATGGCTTCACCGCCCGCCCGTTATAATTTCGTATCGATCAACACTAGTTTACCATATGGAAGTTGCCTGTCCCAATGAAAGTTCCTTCATGTTGTGAGAAACATTGTCCATTGCGCGCTAATCTAATTTTAACATTCCATTCATACTCTGTTTAACTTTGGCCGTTACAATGAACCTATTCGATTCGAGGTGAAACCATTGAGCAAAACGACACGCCGCAGAATGAGCCGCTTGGCGCAAACCGCAAGCGCGGCCCTATTCCTAGCAGCCATATTAAGCCAGAACAACGTCCCCGTCCCCGTTTCCTCCCACGGAACGACAACGCCTCCCGCGCATCAGCCTCTGCCTCTCCCCTCCGCTCCGTAACCCTGCATCTTCCGATCATAAGAAAAAAGCACCGTATGCCGTCGGAACTCGACCGGTCATACGATGCTTCGCATAATAAGAAAATAATAGCTTACAAGTATTTCAACGGGTTTTGGACCACGCCGTTCTTCTGGATTTCAAAATGCAAGTGCGTGCCGGTCGAATGCCCCGTATTGCCCATCACGCCGACCTTGTCGCCCTTCTCGACGACTTGTCCCTGCTTCACAGCAATCGAGCTCATATGTCCGTACAACGTCTTGTAGCCGTTCTTGTGGTTAATGATCACGCAGTTGCCATAGCCGTTCTTCTCGCCCGCGAATTCGACTACGCCATCGTCTGCCGCCATAATCGTGCTTCTGCCGACGAGATCGATGCCTTCATGCATTTTGCCCCAACGTCTGCCGAAGCTGCTCGTCATCGAGTGGCCGGACACCGGCCATGCGAACATCCCCGAACCTTCGCCAAGGATAACCTTCGTGCCCTTCACGACGATCTTAGGCGTACCCTTCTTCAAAATTTCGTAGCCGATCAATTCCTCGCTCGTGAGATAGCCGTTATCCTTCGTCAGGCGATACGTCAGCTTCTTCATGCCGCCGCTGCCCTCTTGGAGCACCTTAGACTCGCCCTTCTTCATGTTGGCGCTCGCCTGAATGACCACCTGCGGGTCCGTCAGGACGATCTCGGCTACGCTCTCCACCGTACGCACCGTAACCTCCGGCTTCAGCACGGTAAGGTCGAGCACGTCGCCCACTTTGATCAAATCATCGTTAATCCACGGATTGTTCTGATAGATGACCTGCTTCGGGATGTCGAACTTGTCCGCGATGCAGCCGACGCAATCGCCTTCTTGCACCGTATACTTCGTATTGCTCGTGCTGCCGACGACAAGCTTCTTGTAGAGTGAAGCTTCATCCAACACTTTGGACGGATCGACCTTAACCGCCGATGTGTCTACCTTCTCGACGATGTTGATCTGCTTCAGCTTTGGCTTCGTATCGGTATCCGTGCTGCTCGCGGTGTCGCCGCTGAATGCCAGCGCTGTAACTTCCTTCGCTTTTGCCGTTGCCGGCGTATACTTGTCCTTCACGCGCTCCATGATCCGGTCCGCCGTCTCACGGTCCTTCACAACGCCGACCACTTTGCCGTCGACCTTGACTTCAACGCCCGTCGCATAAGCGGTCAACATGCCTTCCAGCTTCGCAAGCGTCGCAGCCGTCTCCGGCTCCGCCTTATAGCCGCTGTCGGCGGTATAGGATACTTTACCCGTGTCGAGCACCATATTAATGTTCGGGTGATCCTTCTTCACTTGATCAGCCTTTTGCAGCAGCATCGCCTCTACCGTCTCGGGCTTGTCTACTGTGCCGACCACTTTGCCGTTCATCAACACATTATAATAATCAATCGTATTTGCTTTGATATACTGTTTGCCGCTAATTACGCCGATCAGGCCAACGACGATGACGGCTGCGATCAGAATCGCTATTTTTCGAAATCGATTTACGGCCGTTGCGCCTTGTGGCTGAGACTTGGGGTCCTTACTCACGGTCATGACAATCTCCTTCTTTTTCCTTCCTTGCTCGGTTATAGAGTTTAGAAACGGATTTTTTATAATATCTATACATATAAACACATACAAAAAAAGCGTAACATTCATTCCGAATGTTTCCGCTCTTTACTGTAACATAGTAAAAAAGTATCAAGCAAACAAATCGATTCGACAATACGATTAATATTTTTTCAGAATGCTCATAAAGGTTTTATATTCCTCTTCGCTCAAGTGCTGCGCTACAATTTGCTGAATGTTCGTCAGCTCCGCCGCCGTCAAACCATCTTCTGCATAACCTGAGATGGTCTGCCATGCGTCCTGCGGAAGCTTCGTTGCAAGCATGGAGAATAGCTGGCTCTTGTCCGCATCCGACAGCTGCTGCTTCGCTGCGTTGATCTCCTCCGTCGTTATGGCCGTCGCGCCCGCTTCCACCTTCGGTCCCGTGCCGCCGCCCATGCCGGTAATCGGACCTTCTTCCTCATCGCCGAATGCATCAACCGCTACCGGCTCCTTATCCGTTCCGCTCTTGCCGTCGGTTCCGCTTGCTCCCGTCTTATCCGTTCCGACGCCTGTAGGCGGAGCTTCGCTGCCGTTCGTCTCTTCCGCTCCAGCCCCCTGATCACTGCCACTTCCCACTGGGGTATCGGTACCCGAGCCGTTCTCGCCGGTGCCGCTGGACGTATCGCCGCTCGGCTCCTGATCCCCGTTTCCGCCAGTCGCGTTTGCCCCCGTCTCATCTCCGTCTGTCCCCGAAGAGGGCTGGCTGTCATGGTCACGGTCCGCCAACGCTTGGCTATCTCCGCTCGGAGCATCGGCCCCCCACAGCTTGCCCCACACGCCCGATAATGCAAAAGGCTGCACCTCCAGCGGCAGCTTATACTGCTTGAGCAGCGACTCCACATAGCTATTCACAATATAACCCGTCGTCCAAATCGATAAAAAGCTGGCGATCAGCCCCACTGCAATGGCGCGTCCGACCCAGCTGAACATTTTCCACATGCGATTATCCCTCCGTTCCCGCACGGACCCAAGCACAATGCGGAATCTCCTTTTCTCATCTATGACCAGTATGGTCAGTGCGAGCGGAAGGTATAACCGGTTTGCATAAATTAAGCGACGCCGGGGCACGCTCCACACATGTCTTACACCGTTACATTACAGTTCGCACGTACTTCACACTATTCTCCCGCACCTTCATCTTCCACCCATTGCATTCTGTACAATGGCACGTGATCCAATCAGCTCTACATTGATTATCATTGCATTCTGTGCAACGGCAATCAGCCGTATTCGCCAACTTCCACCTTTTTAGCACAAAAGAAGCGCCTCCCATTGCACAAACTGCAATGGGAGGCGCGAAATTAGACAAAGTTGTGCTATGCCATTGCAGAGAATGCAATGAGATGATCCTTTCAGGCATTGGGTACTTTAGCATAAAAAAACAGCCAGAGACTACTGTCTCCGGCTGCTTCTGCACCCTTTCAGGTTCCGTTCCTAAAGGGAATTTATACGTAAATCGGTTTAACGATATTCGTTTGCTCACGGTTGCGGCCGACCGAGAAGATCGCGATCGGAATGCCCGTCAGCTCGGATACGCGCTCAACGTACTTGCGCGTGTTCTCTGGCAGGTCAGCCAGCGTCTTCGCGTCCGAGATGTCTTCGCTCCAGCCTGGCAGCTCCTCGTATACCGCTTCGCACTCGGAGATCATTTTCAGGCTAGCTGGATAGTGCTCAATAACTTCGCCGCGATATTTGTAAGCGACGCAAATCTTAACCGTCTCAAGACCGGACAGTACGTCCAGCGAGTTGAGCGACAAGCCCGTAATTCCGCTAACGCGGCGCGCGTGGCGAACGACAACCGTATCGAACCAGCCTACGCGGCGCGGACGGCCTGTTACCGTGCCATACTCATGGCCGCGATCGCGAATCCATGCGCCCGTTTCGTTATCCTGCTCCGTTGGGAACGGGCCATCGCCTACACGCGTCGTGTACGCTTTGGCAACGCCGATAACTTGTTGAATTTTCGACGGGCCTACGCCCGAGCCGATGCACACGCCGCCAGCCGACGGGTTCGACGACGTTACGTACGGGTACGTACCTTGGTCGATGTCGAGCATAACGCCTTGCGCGCCTTCAAACAATACTTTTTGGTTGCCGTCGATCGCGTCATTCAGAACAACCGACGTATCCGTTACGTATGGACGAAGAATCTCGGCATGCGCGAGGTATTCCGTGATGATCGACTCTGCATCCAGCGGCTCGCCGCCGTATACTTGCTCGATCACTTGGTTTTTCTCAACAACGAGACGACGAACCTTCTGCGTGAATTCCTCGGCGTCCATCAGGTCCGCGATCCGAATGCCGTTGCGAGCGGCTTTATCCATGTACGCAGGGCCGATGCCTTTGCGCGTCGTACCGATCTTGTTATCGCCCTTGCGCTCTTCTTCAAGTCCGTCGAGCACGAGGTGATACGGCATGATGACATGCGCGCGGTCGCTGATTTTCAGATTATCCGTTTTGAAGCCATTCTCATGGATATAGTTAATCTCATCGATCAACGCGGATGGGTTAATAACCATGCCGTTACCGATGACACAAATTTTATTTTCATTGAAGATGCCCGAAGGAACCATCGTCAGCTTATACTTCTTGTTGCCGATCATGATCGTGTGGCCCGCATTGTTACCGCCTTGGTAACGAGCGACGACATCGGCACCTTCCGCCAAGTAATCGGTAATCTTGCCTTTCCCTTCGTCTCCCCACTGCGTTCCAACAACAACAACCGTAGACATGATCATACCCCCGCCCGATGCTTGTTTGCATCGAAAATGATAGCTGTTTCTGACAATTGCCGCCAGGTTCCCCTATCCATAGCGTCATCATTCGACCTCTACAGACAGGACAAACCGACCACCATCGCAAAGAAGGCAGCATGAATAGTGTATCAGTCCCCTATATCAAAGTCAATTAAAACGCGAACAATTGCACAGTGACCCATGCAATTGTTCGGAATTTAGACTTATGAAGCCGACTCCTGATGCTGGCGATCAAGGCCGACGAATTTGTTAAATTGCTTCAAGAAAGCGAGCTCGACCGTACCTACCGGACCATTCCGCTGCTTGGCAATAATAATCTCGATGATGTTCTTCTTCTCCGATTCCTTATCGTAGTAATCGTCCCGATATAGGAACGCGACGATGTCGGCATCCTGCTCGATGGAGCCGGATTCCCGAAGGTCGGACATCATCGGACGCTTATCCTGCCGCTGCTCTACGCCGCGGGAAAGCTGAGACAGCGCAATAACCGGCACTTCAAGCTCCCTGGCGATCTGCTTCAGCGTACGGGAGATCTCGGATACTTCCTGCTGCCGGTTCTCGCCGGCCTTCCCCCGCCCCTGAATAAGCTGGAGGTAATCGATTAGAATCATGCCGAGGTTGCGCTCTTTTTTCAGTCGTCTACATTTTGCCCGAATGTCTGCTACCGTTATACCTGGCGTATCATCAATGTAAATCTCCGCTTCCGATAATGCGCCGATTGCCATCGTGAGCTTCTCCCAATCGTCTCCTTCAAGGAAGCCGGTACGCATCCGGTTTGCATCAACGTTGGACTCCGCGCACACCATACGTTGTACAAGCTGAGCCGCGCTCATCTCGAGACTGAAGATCGCGACGGTTTCCTTCGCACGCACGCCGACATTTTGCGCGATGTTCAGCGCGAATGCCGTCTTACCTACGGAAGGACGGGCTGCCACGATAATAAGATCGCTTCGCTGGAAGCCGGACGTCATCTTGTCGAGGTCGGAGAAGCCAGACGGGATGCCCGTCGAGCCGCCCTTCTGCGAGTACAGCATCTCCACTCGCTCGAACACTTCCATGAGCACGTCCCGGATCGAGACGAAGCCGCTGCTGGAGCGGCGGTTGGAAATCTCGAGAATCTTTTGCTCCGCCTCGCCCAGCAGCGCACCGACATCCTCTTCTGCGGCATAGCCGTTCGAGACGATTTGGGTGGCGGTCCGAATGAGTCGGCGAAGCATCGATTTCTCTTCGACGATCTGCGCATAATACTCCACGTTCGCAGCCGTCGGGACGGAGTTTGCAAGCTTCGCCAGATACGTAATGCCGCCTGCTTCCTCCAGCAGCTGACGATCCTGCAGGTAAGCCGTCAGCGTTACGAGGTCGATCGGCTGATTATTTTCGCCAAGCTCCACCATTGCCTCGTAAATACGTTGATGGGCCGAGCTGTAGAAATCGTCGCTCTTCACCCGCTCCATCGCCGTAATTAACGCTTCAGCCTGCAGCAGCACCGCGCCGAGAATCGCCTGCTCTGCCTCGAGATTCTGCGGCGGAACGCGATCGAACGTCAATTGATCCGGATTCATGCTCATCGGTAGTCCTCCTTCTGTGGTGAATATTCCCTATATTTGCCCTCTAACGCACAAGCCGCCCGCGGGAAGGAGCGCCATTGTCTCCTGCCTCCGCGAGCGGATTGCCGTGCTTTACTCTATTCTTCCTTCGCCTGCACCTTGAGCGTTCCCTTCACCTCTGGGTGAAGCTTTACCTGCACCTGCGTCACGCCGAGCGTCCGAATCGGATCGTCGAGCTCGATTTTACGCTTATCCAGCTTAATACCGAATTGCGCCTCAAGCCCTTCTGCGATTTGCTTGCTCGTAATCGCGCCGAACAATCTGCCGTCTTGGCCCGACTTCGCTTTAATGACAACCGTCATCTCGCCAAGCTTCACGCCGAGCGCTTGCGCGTCTTCCTTCTCCTTATCCTTACGCTTCTGCTCCGACGCCTGCTGCGCCTTCAGCGTATTGACATTGCCTGCATTGGCTTCCTTCACGAGCCCCTTCGGCATCAGGAAGTTGCGTACATAGCCTTCCGATACTTCCTTTACTTCGCCCTTCTTGCCTTGCCCTTTGACATCCTGCAGAAAGATCACTTTCATTCGAATAACCCCTCTTCCTTCTCAATCTCATCCAAAATATGCTTCAGCCGCTTCGCGGCATCCTGTACCTTGCACTCCATCTGCGCTGCGGCATTCGTTAGATGGCCGCCGCCGCCCAGCCGCTCCATGACAACCTGCACATTCATCGCCCCGAGCGAGCGGGCACTGACCCCAATTAGGCCATCCGGACGTTCACTAATAACGAACGAGGCGTAAATGCCTGTCATGTTGAGCAGCGTATCCGCCGATTGGGCAATATGCAGCTGCGAATATTTCCGACCGGGATCGGTTACCGCAATCGCTATATGATCGTACAAAATTTCGGCATGCTTGATAATATCCGCTTTAAGAATATACTCCTCGAGATCCTCCTTCAGCATCCGCTGAATAAGGGTAGAGTCTGCACCGTTCCGCCGCAGGAACGAAGCCGCTTCGAACGTCCTCGCACCCGTACGAAGAGAGAAGCTCTTCGTATCGACCGTAATGCCCGCCAGCAGCGCGGTTGCTTCCCGAACATCCAGTACAACGCGTTCATGAATGTACTGGAGCAGCTCGGTTACAAGCTCGCACGCCGAGGAAGCATAAGGCTCCATATAGACGAGCACCGACTTGCTGATAAACTCCTCGCTCCGCCGGTGATGGTCGACCACGACGATACGATCCGTCTGCTGCAGCAGCTTCGGCTCCTTCACCATCGAAGCCTTATGCGTATCGACTACGACCGCCAGCGTCTTCGAGTCAACGAGATGAAGCGCCTGCTCCGGCGTAACGAATCTTTTAATAATCCGCTCGTCCTCTCGCAGCATCTCCATCATGCGTTGAATCGCTGGATTGACGCCCTCCAGCACGATATAAGCTTCTTTATTGAACAGCTGAGCTGCCTTCAGTACCCCGATCGCTGCGCCGATGGCATCCATATCAGGCATCCGGTGGCCCATAATGACGACATTGTCGCTTTCGCGAATCATGTCACGCAGCGCGTGCGCGACGACGCGAGCACGCACCCGCGTTCGCTTCTCCACCGCGTTCGACTTGCCGCCATAGAAGGATTGGCGCTCGCCAACCTTAACGGCCGCCTGGTCACCGCCGCGTCCAAGCGCAATATCCAAGCTCGTCTGCGCCCACTGGCCGAGCTCCGTTACCGATTCCGCGCCTGCTGCAAAGCCAATGCTCAGCGTCACCGGAATTTTGTGCTCTGCCGTCATTTCACGCACTTCGTCGAGCAGCTCGAAACGACTGTGCTCCAGCTGCTTCAGCGTCTTTTGGTCCGTAATAATGAGGAACCGGTCTGAATTAAGCCGTTTGAGGTACGTATGATACTTTTGCGCCCAATCCGTAATCTCGGTCGTAACCTTCGATAACATCGTCGTACGCTGCTGATCGTCCATCCCTTGCGTTACCTCTTCGAGGTTATCCATCAGGACGATGCCGATCGCCAGCTTCTCATCCTCGTACTTGCGTCCAAGCTGCCACATCGTCGTAATATCGTGAATGTATACGAGACGCTCTTTGCTCTTAAAATTCAGCTCGAAAATGCGCGAGCCTAGCGTGGCCTCATAGATGCCTTCGCTATTCTTACTTTCCTTCAGCGAAGGGAATAGCTCATGAATGGGCGTGCCGACGACGGAATCTTGTCCGAACATGCGTGCCACATAGGCATTATTCCATTCCACCGTTCGCTCATCATTGTAAATAATGATGCCGAAGGGCAATTCCCCAATTACCTCGCTGCCCGCCTTCTTTACTCGATACGACAATGTACCGAGGTAGGACTTGAGATCCCGCCGGAAAGCGCGCTCCGCATAAACCGAGTACGCTCCAGCCGATATCGTCAGAAGCAGCCCTGCCAGACCAATCGCCCAATTGTACCAGGCGAGTGCCGCCGACAAGAATAGCAGCAGCACGAATGCCCATAACTGGTGCATCCCGTGCCATCGCTTGACAAGAAACTTAGGCATTTCTTCTCCGCTCCCGTGTTATCGTTTCTCGAATGCCTTCCGAATCGGAAAGGCGGTGTCCAGTACACCAATCAAGCTGATCGGTGGAATGAGAAGGACGAAGACTGAAATGATGATAGGCACAGCCTTCGGCCAACCGCGTTGATGCGCAATATAAAAGAAAAACCCAATCGTTTGGAGCATAAAGGCCATTCGAAGCAGCGGCACCAGATTCAGCAGCGCGATCGACAAGAACGAATTATCCGCGACGATGACCATGCTCAGCACCAAGGATACCAGATAATACAGCACCATGATGCGCGGCAGCTTCCATTCATGCGCCTTCGGCATGGCTGGGATCGTTAATCCGCTCTTCTTCAAAGCCATCCGGCTGAAATACTGCGTGACCGCCGCATAGACGAACGAAATCGTCATAAGCGCGACTGGCACCGATTGCGTCATAAGCGTAACCATCGAATCGGTCAAATCCGCCGACCACGTCTCCGGCAGCAGGCCTTCCTTCATTAAGGAATCCGTCGTCTCCCGAACGGTTGTGCCGAGCTCGTTAATGAGCGAGACGCCAAAAATCAGATTGAAGAGCAATAGTTCAAGCAGCATAATGCCCAATAATGACAGAATGCCCGATACGAGCACCCGCCCAGGCGGTGACTGCTTATTAATCATATGAGCCATTATTATCGATGGAACCAAGAAGAACAAGCCAAGAATCGGGGCTATTGCGCCCACTAATAAGTACGCGATGATCCATACGAGAACGACGTGAAGCGCGAATGCCCCCCTCGACCTCGTTGCGTAAAGCACGACATAAGGAACCATCATAAAGACAACCGTAAGCATGTTGAGGCCGGGTACGGCCATGGAGAGCATCAGAACGAGCAGAACTGCACTCCAGATAAGCGATTGTTTGCCGGTATTCAAACCGTTCACCTCTTGCGAATATGTTCTTCCAGCGTCGATAAATCGTGATAAGCATCTTCTAACGTATGCCCTTCTTGCGACAGCTTGCGCAGCTTGGCAATGATCGCCTCGTCGAGCTCCCGGTAAGGGATGCCCAGTCTTCGTCCCAAAATATATCCGCTCGAAATGAGACTGGCCAGACTGTCCGTCAGCCTTGAAACACTGCCGTCCCATAGCGCTTTGAACAAGCGGGATACCTGGTCGACGAGCTCCATCTTCAGCCATTCGATTGCCTGCGCGCGCTTGGCTACATCCATCTCGCGTTCCGTTCCGCGCATACCGCTCCTCCTTTGGCCTGTAAGACTGGCTCTAAGGCAAAGCAACAACTCATGGTGCAGGCTCTTCGTCAGTACGCTTCGTCAGAGCTTTTCACTAAAGCTTTACAGCTCATTATAGCATAAATCCGAAATCGTACACACAAGAGGAGTCTTCCACGTCCGGCTGCGAATCGGTCGATCGGAATTGGTTTTGCACAATCAGCTCAATCAAATATTGGAATATACTCCCCCTTATGTGATAATTCACGTAAGACACCACGGTCCTCTCCTTCTATTACGTATACAAAGCGAGGTGCGTTGTATAAAATGTCGAGAGAAACTCCATCGTTCAATGACGTGACCGCGCATTACCGGGACGTAGTCGGTACGCCCACTCAGAAGGCTGATCTATCGACGCTGCCCGCTCCCCTCCGCTGGTTTGGAATCTTTGTATTCGCCGCAATGGGCGTTGGAGTTGTGCTGTTTGTGATCTCCTATGTCATTAGTCGCTTCTTCTAGATAAAGCGAATAGCTGTCCCGTAAGTCATTGCCAGTCGACTTTAGGACAGCTTTTTTATCGGTCACCCGCGTTCTCCCTCTATCTCTACCTTTTATTCTGATTGCCATGCCGTTGTATTTCGTACAATGGAAAAGGCAGGAGTGGCCTGCCACGAAGGTCCCCATTGCAATCCATACAACGAGATACGCCTCAGAAGAGCTACAATGTGCCCAAAGTATAGAAAACCAGCTTTCCCGCTGCATCAAATACAATGACGCCTTCCTACTTCCGCATTCCAGTCTATTCCATTGTATGAACTGCAACGAACAGGCCGCCGCATCCACATCATCCACCAACGCCACCTAAAATGGAAGTGCGACCTTACGGCAACACCGCCTCAACGCAAAAAAAGGGGTGTCCCCAGCCCTTGCGGCTTTCCGACACCCCTTGGTTATTAAACCGATGCATAATGGCATGCAGCAAAATGGCCTTTCTTCACTTCGGCAAGCGCCGGCGTATCCTTGGCGCACTTCTCCGTTGCCAGCGGGCAGCGGGTGCGGAACGGACAGCCGCTCGGCGGATTGATCGGACTTGGCAGCTCGCCCTTGAGCGTGATGCGCTCCCGCTCTGCTTCCACGTCGGGATCCGGAATCGGAATCGCCGACAGCAGCGCCTGCGTATACGGATGAGCCGGGTTTGCATAAAGCTCGCTGCTCTCCGCCAGCTCAACGACGCGGCCGAGGTACATAACGGCAACGCGATCGCTAATATGCTTAACCATCGACAGGTCATGCGCGATGAACATATACGTCAAGCCCATGCGCCGCTGCAGGTCCTGCATCAGGTTGACCACCTGTGCTTGAATCGAAACGTCGAGCGCCGAGATCGGCTCATCGGCAATGATGAACTTCGGCTCTACAGCCAGCGCCCGAGCGATGCCGATCCGCTGACGCTGCCCGCCTGAGAACTCATGCGGATAACGCGTCGCATGATCGGGATTAAGGCCAACCGTATCGAGCAGCGTTTCGACCTTCTTCCTGCGTTCCGCGCGGCTTCCCGCCAGATTATGAATATCAAGCGCTTCGCCGATAACGTCTGTGATCGTCATCCTCGGATTCAAGGATGCGTATGGATCTTGGAAAATCATCTGCATATCGCGGCGAACCGCCTTCATCGCGGAGCCCTTCAGATCATACAACGGTTTGCCGTCGAAAATAACTTCTCCGCCCGTTGGCTCGTAAAGCCGCATAACCGTTCGGCCCAGCGTCGATTTGCCGCAGCCCGATTCCCCTACGACGCCAAGCGTCTCGCCGCGTCCGATCGTCAGGTTCACGTCATTCACGGCCTTCAAGATTTGTCCGCCGCCGAGATTAAAATGCTTGTTCAAATCGCGAATCTCGATGAGCGGCTCCCCTATCTTCTTGCTCATGCGCTCTCCCCTCCTTCGCCAGCCAGCGGATGGTTCAGCCAGCAAGCAGCCGTATGCCCTTCGCCTTCAACCGGCACGAGGACAGGATCATTCGGCAAGCAAACGCGCATCGCCTCGTCGCAACGCGCGCAGAATGCGCAGCCCGCAGGCGGCTTAATCAGATCCGGCGGAGTGCCGAAAATCGGAATAAGCGGCTCGTCTTTTTTCTGGTCCAGACGAGGCACCGAACGCAGTAGCCCACGTGTGTATGGATGCTTCGGATTTTTGAAAATATCGCGCGTCTTGCCCGACTCGACCACCTTGCCTGCATACATAACGATAACCCGGTCAGCAGCATCCGCCACGACGCCAAGATCATGGGTGATGAGAATAATCGACGTGCCGAGCTTTGTTTGCAAATCCTTCAGAACGCCCATAATCTGTGCCTGTACCGTCACGTCGAGCGCCGTTGTCGGCTCGTCCGCGATCAACAGCGAAGGATTGCAGGCTAGCGCGATTGCGATCATTGCCCGCTGACGCATACCCCCGGAGAATTCATGCGGATATTGGTTTACGCGTGATTCCGGATTCGGAATGCCGACCAGCTTGAGCATTTCAACAGCGCGCGCTTTAGCAGCAGACTCGCTCATGTTCTGATGCTTAACGAGTCCCTCGGTAATTTGTTTGCCTATCGTAAGCGTCGGGTTGAGCGAGGTCATCGGGTCTTGGAAAATCATCCCCATTTCTTTCCCTCGAATGTTCTCCATCTCACGCTTCGACTTGCTTAATATTTCTTCGCCCTTGAACCGGATCGAACCGGTCGTAACGGCTGGAGGGGAAGGAACTAGACGCATGAGCGACTGTGCGGTTACGCTTTTGCCGCAGCCGGACTCGCCGACGATTGCAACGGTCTCCCCTTTGTTCACATGGAAGTTCACCCCGCGAACCGCCTGTACCGTACCGCCGCGAACTTTAAAGTTGACGCGCAAGTCATTCACTTCGAGTATTCGTTCCATCGCCGCCACCTCCTACCTTTATTTTTTCATCTTCGGATCAAGCGCATCGCGCAGTCCGTCGCCAAAAATGTTAAAGCACAGCATCGTCAAGCTAATAAGAACCGCTGGGAACAGCAAGCGCCAAGGATATACCGTCATCGCTTTGAGCGCATCGTTAATCATCGTGCCGAGCGAAGCCGCCGGCGATTGAACGCCGAGTCCAAGGAAGCTCAAGAACGCTTCGGCGAAAATCGCATTCGGCACCGTCATCGTCAGCGTGACGATAATCGGGCCCATTGCGTTCGGAATCAAGTGACGGAACAGAATTCTTCCTGCACTTGCGCCGAGCGAACGGGAGGCCAGCACGTACTCCTGATTTTTGAGCTGCATAATCTGGCCGCGGACGATCCACGCCATGTTGATCCAGCCTGTTATGCTTAACGCCAATACAATCGTAAACATGCTCGGTTCGAGCACGACAATAAGAAGAATGACAATTAACATGCTTGGAATAGAATAAAGAATTTCGCAAAAGCGGTTAAGAATTTCGTCCACCCGTCCGCCGAAGTAACCCATAATGCCGCCGATAATGACGCCAATCACTAGGTCTACTAAAGCTGCATATAAGCCAACTTGAAGCGATATGCCCGCGCCCATCCATGTTCTTGCGAACATATCTCGACCGAGATCATCGGTGCCGAACCAGTGCGTGCCATTAGGCTTCTCATTGGTCGCCATCAGGTCATTGGACCGATAATCGAATCCTGCAATGGATTGGCCGATGATCGCCATAATGACAATGACAAGCAAGACGACAAGCGCAACCATTGCGTATTTATTCGACTTCAGCCGCAGCCAAGCGTCTTTCCATGCCGAGATGCTCTCCCGCACGACGAGGTCGCCTTTTTTCTCCGACTTATCGAGTTTTGCAAAATCAGCTTTCGTTAACCGTTGCTCGGTGGATGAGGCGTGCTTGGTCGGATCGATATCTGCTATCGTCATCGGCTCATCCCTCCTTCCTGTTGCTCAGCTTGATGCGCGGATCAACGAAGGCATAAGCCACGTCCGTTAAGAACCGTGCCGCCATCAGAACGACCGCATAGAACAGCGTCAGCCCCATAATGAGGGTATAATCGCGGTTCGTGATACTGTTGACGAAAAATTTGCCTAAGCCGCCGATGCCGAAAATTTGCTCGACGACGACCGAGCCTGTAATGATGTTCGCCGTCATCGGCCCAATGTAGGTCACGACAGGCAGAATGGCATTGCGAAGCGCGTGCCGCACCAAAATAACGCGGCCGCTCAGCCCTTTCGCGCGAGCTGTTTTAATATAATCTGCGGTTAACACCTCAAGCATGCTTGAGCGAGTCAGACGCGCAATGAACGCTGCCGGCAGAACGGCAAGCGCAATAGTCGGAAGCACGTAGTCGAGCGGGTCATTAAGCCCCGCGACATCGAACCAATTCAGCTTAACGCCGAGGAAATACTGCAAAGCAGCTGCGACGACAAAGTTTGGAACCGATACGCCAAGCACAGCGATGAAGATCGTAAACGTATCGAGAAACTTGCGATGATAAATCGCTGCGACGATGCCGAGAACGACACCAGCGACAACGGAGAGAATTATGGCAAAGATGCCAAGCTGAAGGGAATACAAGAAACCGGTTCCAATAATGCTCGCAACCGTTGTATATTGCTGCTTCATGGACATCCCCAAATCAAGGTGAATCAAGTTGTTGATGTACGTGATGTACTGCTTCCATAGCGGCTCGTTCAAACCGTATTTGGCTTCGAGCATTGCACGTATTGCCTTCGGGATTTCCTTCTCCGACATGAATGGATTACCAGGAATCGCCTTCATTAAGAAGAACGTCGCCGAGGCTAGTACGAACAGAGACACGAGTATGAAGATTAGCTTTTTCAATACGAAACGTATCATGTTGGTAATGCCTCCCATAAATGATGGCTCAAACAGCCATGGGATATATGCTAGATGCATATATCCCATGTCGTTTTCGTTAATCTGTATTGATTGTTGTGCGATGACTAACGTTTAGCCTTCGTAGTAGCCGCGCGTATAGTCGATGTCGCCTTTGTAGTCGATGAAGATGCCTTTGAAGCCCGGCTTCTCGAGGTACACATCGCTATAGTAGTACAGCGGCATGATCGGAAGATCATCCATGAACAGCTTCTCCGCTTGCTTGATCAGCGCCATGCGCTCTTTCGCATCCGAGGATGCATAAGCTTTAGCAACTAGATCGTCATACTCTTTGCTTGCAAAGCCCGTATTGTTATTGCCGCTCTTCGATGTGAAGAGGTCGATATACGTCATTGGATCATTGTAGTCAGCGCCCCAACCTGCGCGCGCAACTTGGTAGTTCAGCTTGTTCCGATTTTCAAGGAACACGCCCCACTCTTGGTTTTGAATCTCGACGTCGAGGCCGAGGTTTTTGTGCCACATTTCTGCTACTGCCTGCGCAACGCGTTTGTGGTTGTCGCTCGTATTGAACGTCAGCTTGATTGTCGGCACTTTCGTAATGTTGAGCTCTTTCATGCCTTCCGCCAGCAGCTTCTTCGCCTCTTCAAGATCTTCTTTGAAGTAGTCGTCCTTCACTTCTGTACGGTACTCTTCTGTCTCGCCTTTAATGCCCGGCGGAACGAGTCCGTAAGCTGGAATCTCGCCTGCTTTCGTGACCTTCTCTGTAATTTGCTTGCGATCAATAGCCATCGAGAGCGCGCGGCGGATGTTTTCGTTTTTGAACGTTTTGTCCGTCGTGTTGAACAGGTAGTAGTACATGCTCGCGATCGCTTTTTGTTGGAACTCGCCTTCTTTGGCGCTAGCTTTTACTGTATCGATCTGGTCCGCTGGAATTTCGCCTGTCGGCTTACCTGCCCAGTCCAGCTCGCCCGTTTTGTACATATTCAGCTCCGTCAGGGAGTCTGGCACCATGACGAACTCAACGCCTGCAAGCTTCACGTCGTTTTTCGCATAGTAGTTTTCGTTCGGTACGATTTTGATCGACGTGCTCTTCTGCCAGCTGGACATTTTGAATGGTCCGTTGGAGATAATCGTCGATGCGTCTGCCGCCCATGCTTCATTGTCTTTAACCGATTTGTGAACCGGGAAGAACGTTTGGAACGACATCAGGCTCAGGAAGTAAGGCGTTGGCGAGTTCAGCTTAACTTCAAGCGTATGCTCGTCCGTAGCTTTAACGCCTACGTCTTCTGCCTTCGCGCCTTTGCCTGTGTTATAGGACTCAGCATTCACGATGTAATAAAGCTGATAAGCATAAGCGGATGGCTCAGGCTTAAGGTTCGGATCAAGCGCGCGCTTCCAAGCAAACTCGAAATCGTTAGCCGTTACAGGATCGCCGTTGCTCCATTTTGCATCCGTACGAAGATGGAACGTATACGTTTTACCGTCTTCGCTGATATCCCATTTTTCTGCTACGCCCGGAATATTGTCACCCTTCTCATCTTTACGAGTCAGGCCTTCGAACAAGCCGTTCAGTACCGTGAACGATACTTGGTCTTGCGATTGTGCCGGATCAAGCGTTGGCGGCTCTGTCGACAAGTTCATGCGAAACACTTTGCTTGTCGCTGCCCCTTTCTCGCCTGTCTCCGTTCCTGTTTTCGTCTCATCCTTCGGCGTACAACCGACTACTACCAACACGAGTGCCATGATGGTCGCGATAATGGACATTCTAGATTTAAAACCTAACTTCATTCGCTTCACCCTCCACAATTGTTCTTAGATGCGTTCGACCTACAAATAGCGGCTTGCAGAATTGCGGTGAATAAATATACGGATTATGCAAAACCCTTTTCTGCTAAACACTGCCGTACATTAAAGCAATATTTAACATGTTGTATTTCGTTGCTATGCGACAATATCTTTTGAATAATCGCGCGCAAAACCAACTATAACCTCAGATATCTACTAAAATCAATGATAATTAATAGGTAATTATTTACTGACAAATTGAACTCTTATTGACGTGTTTAGAATGTGTTTTTCGAAGGGAATTCAACCAAAAAAACCGGCAATAACGGTCAGGAACTTTCTTCCTGATTCGTCATTACCGGTTATAAATTGGAAACGATTATGATCGGTCAATTGACCAATTTCCGTTGATATGACTGGTTTTTAATCCAATAGTATTCAGCCACTCAATTGGTAAAAAGTTTCGTTTTCCGATGGACAGCAGAGACGTTTTGAAGCGATCCATTACTACCTGATAGCCGCGTTCAAGCATTAAAGCACCAACTTCCGGCTTTTGCCCCGTCTCAATTTGTTGGTTTTGGCTAATATTTACTCGACCATTCTTTACCATTAAATAATATCGATTATTATTATCCCATTTCAGCGAATATCCGTGTAATTGGACGATATTTAAATCGATATAGGGTTGTCCCTTATAAGTGATAACTGGGTAAACCTCGCTATCCCACTTGAAGGTGCTTTCAGTTTGGCCTTTTACACGCTGAAACTCGCTCTTGATTGGTTCCCCAACACGTATGCTCTTGTCCAGCTTCCCATTGTCCAACGCCACTTGTCCGCCAACGAGGACATACTGAATACCGCCAGAGTAAAGCTCCGGATGCTCGACCGTTGATTTATCGATAATCGTGCTGTAATCGAACAGCACCAGATCCGCATCCATCCCTTTTGCAACACGTCCTTTTTTCTTCAGAGCCGGCGCTTGCTTCTCCAAGCGCTGTGCTGGAAGCAGGCTTGTCTTCTCCACAGCTTCCATCAGCGTGATAACGCCTTTCTCGCGTGCATATAGCCCAATCGTTCTGGCGAATGTCCCAGACGCGCGAGGATGATTGTTAAGACCCGGCTCAAGTATCGCATCGCTTCCGATCATGACGTATTGCGGCTTGATGGACTCGTCGATATCCTCCGGCGGAATCGCGTAAGCAACGGCCAGTTTGCCTTCCTTCTTAAACTGGGCAAAGGTCTGCTCCGTAAGCCGCTGCGTGGTTCCCGCAATCTGTAGATCGTGATAAGAAATTCGAAATCTCGACTGCCAGCCTTCATCGAATCGCGCTGAGTTTAAGTACGTTCCCCAATAATCGTACGGATAGATGCACGCCGTAATATCCAACCCCTCCGCGCGCGCCGCATCTACCATTGCAAGCGACTGCTTCATGGAGAAGGTTCCGCCTGTACTATTAATATGGTCAATGTGTACAGCAGCGCCTGTCTCCCGGGCATAGCCGATAATTTCCTTCAAGGCATCGATATTCGTCCCCGGCTGCTCCATGTCCGAATAACGGGCATGAAAATAAACCGGAACGTTATAATCGTGTGCAAGCTTCATCAGCGGTACGATTTCTGGCGCCTCAATGCCAGGAACATATTCAAGGCTGAATGAGATGCCAAGCGCGCCGTTATTGAGCGACTTCTCCGCCTGCGCTTTAAGCTGGGCGATCTCGGATTGTGTTGCTCCTGCATAGCGGCTTAGCTTGAACTGATTGCGAGCCTGCGAGTAGAAGAAGCTAGCGCCAAAGTGGACGGGCGTTTGGTTGCGTTCATAGTAGGCATACCACTTATCCGGCGTCGACGTTCCTCCATGCATCGCAATATTGCTCGTTACGCCGTCAGCTATTTTGTTCCATACGCCTAATGGATTCGGGTCGTACGACAGATTATCAATAAAGCCTGGCGCAACTACCAATCCATCGGCTTTTATCGTACGCTTACCCTTTAATGGCTTCTTCGTTACAACGCCTATCTGGCTGCCGATTATGCCTACGTTCATTACAGCATCCAGCTTCGTCTCCGGATTGATCACTCTGCCGCCCGTAATGACAATATCGTACATTCGTGCCAAATCCTTATTATCCACCTGCCGCTCTGCAGCTGCTATTCCGCTAAGCGCGCTGCTTTTCATCAACTGCTTCGCTTCATCAGAGGCCTCTGACAGCTCTGTATTCGTCCCGGAATGGACTTGCATGGGATGCTGTTCATTGCTGCTTATACGCTCTGTATGTTTGTCGCTGCTGCTGTCGTTGCCGTCCCACAGCCTCCAGACGAGAACAACAACAAAAACCGCCGCTAATCCCGCAGCGAACATCGTCAGTCCGCGGAATCGGCGGCGGTGTCTGCTTCTTCGCTCCATACTATATTTGCCTCCTGTGCAAAACGATAACTTAGCATCCATTTAATGCTAACTGTATCGTACTACGCTTACTGCCCGAGTGCAAATTTCGCATGTTGTTTTGAAGCTTCTTCTGCCAACATATTTTTTTCGCAATAATCAATAATATCGCTACGCCTTACAATGCCAATAAATCGGTTCATGTCATCTACCACAGGGACAAAGTTTTGTGTCTTCACCAGTGAGATAAGATCCCGGATATTCGCATCCACATGCACCGCTCGATTGCTTACGCGAAGCGATACATCTGAGAGCTTAACCTTATGAACCTGATCGAACGACAGATCATTATTTTTCATATGCCATAACAGATCGCCCTCTGTCACCGTACCTACATACAGCCCCTCGCGATCCAGAATCGGAACAGCCGTATACCGATGATGCTCCATTCGCTCGAGCGTCTGCCGCAGTGTCGCGCTATTCGGTACGTGCACAACCTCCTGCTTCGGCAGTAGAAAAAATGCAATGTTCATCGTTTGAAGCCACCTCATTTTCTATCACTGATTCGTGCTTGCTCCAGCAGCCTCATTTCTGCTTGGTGCTTACCCCCGCCGACAAAGACTGTACGGGCTTATTCTTCGCTGCATATTCGGAAGGAAGCGGCAGGCTGCTCTTCGCGATTGACGGGTCCAACCAGCTCGTGATCAATTGCTTGGTCTGTGCAACATCCTCTTCGTTAGCGAAGAAGTACCATGCACCGCCGGACTCCTTGCGATGTCCATCGCCCTTCAGCGTGTGGCTATAAATGGTGCGTCCATCTGCCTGCAGCATCGTCTTCGCCAGACCAATCATCATATCCGGCGTCATATCCGTGCTGAAATTATCGCCCATAATGCTAATATAGTCCGGAATGCTCGACCATTGGCTCACCTGCGATGCTTTGTCCATCATGGCATTCAGGAACACCTGATGCCGGCCTGCACGGCTTACGTCGCCGCCCGCATCTTCACGATAACGGACAAAATTCAACGCATCCGTACCATTATAGACGGGTTGATTCGCTTTAATCGTGAACTTCTCATGATCCTTCTCTTTGTTTTCGATATCCTGCTCAATCGGAAGCGAGATGCCGCCCATCGCATCAATCACTTCGCGGAAGCCTGTAAAGTTAATCGATGCGTAGTGATTAATGTGCGTATCTAACAGCTTCTCTACCGTCTCGATGGACATTTTCGCCCCGCCGAATGCGTAAGCATGCGTTATTTTATCCATCTTATCCTTGCCGACGATCTCCGTATACGTATCGCGCGGTATCGAAACCATCAGAATAGCGCCATCGGCTGGACGAACGACAGATACGATCATCGTGTCTGATCGGCCAACCTCTTTGTCCCGCTGGTCCACGCCAAGCAGCAGTACGGAGAAAGGCTCTTTGTTCTCGTAGCTTACCGGCTGCATCTCCCGCCCTTCTAGCGGCTTATACGAATCCTCAAGCTTATTCTTCACCTGGCCGGACAAAAAAACATCAAATCCCCACATGGCCAGCGTCGTACGGTTGTAATATCCGAATAAACCTAATGCAATAATGACAGCCATAATGCCAGATATCCACTTGGTTTTGCGATAACGTTTCGATTTCATTTCTCTGCTCCTGTTCTGTACTTCCTACACTATTTAAACGCACTTTCATCAGTCTAAACGAAGCCGCAGCTCCCGTTGGTCACAAATCCGTTACGGCATATCGTGAAGCGAACGAACATATATTGGGCATAGCAAAGCCGCACAACGCTTACTTGCTAACTATCCCTACTCAACCGATCGAAGTAGATATCGAAAGGAGATTTTCAAAAATGCAGCCACCGTCGCTTGGTCCCGATCGCTCCTCCACGGGTCTAGATGCTAGGATAGCAGGAATGTTGTGTTACTTAGGCAGCTTCGTTACCGGATTCCTGTTTCTCGTCCTTGAGAAACAAAGCCGATTCGTAAAGTTCCATGCCATGCAGTCGATTATCGTCTCTGCATCGCTCATTGTCATTCATCTTATACTGGGCATGATCCCATTTATCGGATGGTTTCTCGCTGGGCTGCTAGCGCCGCTTTCATTCATTCTGTGGCTTGTCCTTATGCTGCTCTCTTTGCAGGGCAAATGGGTGAAGCTCCCCATTATCGGAGATATCGCTGAGCAACAAGCGTACAAATATTAGACGGAGCAATTATTGCAATAGTTTCATCTTCCACAAACCAACCATCTCAGCACAAAAAAGGCAGCCAGTAAGTTGGCTGCCTCCTGTACGATATGCTATTCCGTCGTGTACGGCAGAAGTGCGATTTGACGCGAGCGTTTGATCGCTACCGTCAGAAGACGCTGATACTTCGCGCTCGTACCCGTCACACGGCGTGGCAAGATTTTGCCGCGCTCGCTGATGAATTTACGGAGCAAATCGGTGTCTTTGTAATCAATGTGCTTGATTTTGTTTACCGTGAAAAAGCACACTTTACGGCGCTTGTTACGGCCTTTACGACCGCCGAATTTACGTTCTGGACGATCTTGTCCTTCTTCGCGTGGCTTGAAGCTCATTCAGGAACCCCATCCTTTCAATTAAAATGGCAAATCATCTTCCGAGATATCAATTGGTCTCCCGTCATCCGAGAACGGATCGCGATTATCATTCCGCTGGTTTTGACCGGACCGGCTACCGCCGCCGCTGTTGCCGCCATATGATCCGCCGCCGGCATTACTGCCACCGCCGAAACCGCCACCGCTGTTTCCACCGCCATAACTTCCCTCTTCACGAGGCGCCCCGCCTTCACGGTTCGACTCCAGAAAACGAACGTTATCCGCAATCACTTCGGTAACATAGACACGCTTGCCTTCGTTATTCTCGTAGTTACGTACTTGAATACGGCCTTCGACCGCTGCAAGACGTCCTTTACGAAGATAATTAGCACACGTCTCCGCTAGTTGCCTCCATGTTACGACCGGTATGAAATCAGCTTCGCGCTCGCCTCCGCCACTTGTGAACGGACGATCGACCGCCAGCGTAAATTGCGTAACTGCGACGCCTGCAGGCGTATAACGCAACTCAGGATCGCGCGTTAATCTGCCAATCAGAATCACACGGTTTAACATCGTGAAAACCTCCCAATCGATCACTTACGTACTTGCATCAATTAAGCAACATCTTTAACGATCAGAGTACGGAATACTTCGTCCGCAATCTTCATAACGCGATCCAGTTCAACGATAACTTCAGCCGGAGCCGAGAAGTGTACGAGAACATAGATACCGTCACGTTGCTTGTTGATCTCATACGCAAGACGGCGCTTGCCGATGATGTCGGTTTTGGAAACCTCACCGCCGCCGTTCGTGATGATGCCATTGAATTTTTCAACGATGGCTTGAACTGCTTCTTGTTCTACATCAGAACGAAGGATGTACATCACTTCGTATTTGCGCATTTGATTCACCTCCTCTTGGACTAGAGCGGCCCCCAATTAAGGGAGCAAGGAGCGAGCGCTAACTCGCATACCATATTACTATACCTTAAACGCCCTGCTGATGGCAAGCACGGAAAACCCGCCGAATTCTGCCTGTCATGCGCTTGCCTCCCTCGGCGCACACTATGGCAGAAGCGCGAACGCTGCGTTTCAAATGACTTATACAGGGAGGCAATACTATGGGTGAATGGACTTTATTCTCGCCAGGCGACAAAGCCCCGAATAGCGGCACTTATATTGAGGATGGCGTTAACTCATTCCACATGGGCATCAACAATCCTCAAATCGTTAAGCTGCACAAAGGCGAGCGTTTCCCGAACACGAGCAATCATGAGCGCAAGTGGAAACGGATGCCTAAGTAACGTCCGCTTCTGCGGCGATCGGTCGTGATTAAGCTTCAAAACCGATTATTGCTTCATTGCTGCATAATCTCTTCAACGACTGCACATCATACTCTCGACGGCGAAACGCGAGGTGTGGTTCCATTGAGCCTATATTGGTGCAAGGAATGACGACGAAGAAATAAGACACGGATGCATAGAAGCGAGGGGTTGTGCCAAAGACGACCGTCCGTAACACCATCGTAGAGTCAAATTAACGTCGCAAGACGTCGGATGTAGACGACGAATTCTGCCGCGAATTCGTAACGATGATCCACGATTTCTGTTCCCTGAAGTAGTCTTTTTCACAAACTTCAAAGCGCCGTCAACTGGGACCCGTAAGGGTCCCTTTTTCATTGCAGTGGCTTGTTCAAAATAAAAAACGGCCCTCGATTTTTAAAATCGAGAACCGTTAGTCGCTTATGTATGGCGGAGAAGGTGGGATTCGAACCCACGCACGGCTATGAACCGCCTAGCTGATTTCGAGTCAGCCCCCTTGGGCCTCTTGGGTACCTCTCCGTGGTGAAGACAAGACTTATTGTAGCACACGACAAAACTCGATGCAAGTCTTTTGAAATTGTCAGAATTTTTATTATTCCGTCGCTTTATTGCCCTTCCGATTGCTCGATGCCGTCGGTCGTTTCTTCCTTAGAACGGAGTACTTTTTTCAGGTTTTTCTCGAACTTCGCACGCGGCACGAGTACGCTGTGTTTACAGCCTACGCATTTGATCCGAATGTCCATCCCCATTCGGATAACCTCCATCTCATTCGTCCCGCACGGATGCGGCTTCTTCATCTGCACAACATCGCCTAATTGAAATGTCTTACGCTCCATCCCGTACTCCCCCCTTCTCCGATCGTTGATAGGTGACCATTCTTGGATATGGTATATCGATATGATTATCGTCGAAAGCCTTCTTAATCAGCGCATTCAGCTCGCGCGACACCGCAACCTGCGTATTAGGCAAGCACTCGACAATAACGCGCAGCGTGACCTGCGACGGCCCTAACATTTGAATGCCGAGAACCTCAGGCGTACTGACCGTATTATCCAAATGATTGCCTGCGGTAGCTACCGTCTGCTTCATAATATTGAGTGCTCGCTCCACATCTTCCTCGTAAGCGATTGCGACATCAACAACCGCAAGTGAATTGTTCATGGAGAAATTCGTTACTTCGTTAATCATGCCATTGGGGATAATGTGCAGCTCGCCTGTCCAACTTTTAATGCGAGTGGTGCGCAGCCCGATCATTTCTACCGTTCCTTTGAACTGCCCGGTTTGTACAACGTCACCTACCGCAAACTGGTCTTCCAGAATGATGAAGAAGCCGGTAATAATGTCCTTCACCAAGCTTTGCGCGCCGAACCCGATTGCCAAGCTAAGGACGCCCGCCCCAGCGAGCAATGGCGCCAGATTAACATTAAACTCCGCTAGAATGAGCAGTGCGCCAACGAAATAGATGAGGTACGATGATACGTTTTTGAGCAGCTTGCCCACCGTTAGCACACGACGGGTATGCTGCGTTTGCTTCATCTCCCGCTCAATCATCATGCGATCGATTGACTTGAATATGACAAGCTCTACGACTCTGCCAATAAGCAATATCAACGCAATCCTGACGACTGACATGCCGAAGGTTGCCCACATCCGTCCGCTCGTTACCCAATCCACTAGATCATTCCATACCGCAGTAATGTCCATCTGGTATAACCGCCTTTCCATCAAGCCGCTTCCCTTGAAGCTTGCTTCTATCTAAGCTGTCTCAAGTCTATTTATTTTTCTAACCCCATATGTCACTCTACAAAACTCTTAATTGAAACTGCACCTTTGTTATGGGGCCGCTAACTCTTCGAACTCGTCCCCTATCTCACGGAACATGCCTCTAATTTCGACCTTCTCCGTACGAATCACTTCCCACACGCGATGCTCATCCTCATCCGGGAACCGAATGGATAACGCGCATCCAGCCGTTACTTGCTTAGGCGTAGGGCATAGGTCTATGTCAATTTCTATATACTCTAGCAGCATCTCCATACGCAGCGCCTGCTGCGTCGAATCGAATGCAATAAGCATAAGCACACTCCCAAACATTTTGCACGGTACGTTACGTATAAAATGGTTGTCCCAACCATATACTAGTATTACATTACGAGAGGCGGAGGGGATACTATGAAGCTGTCGTCGTTGTATGAATCACCGTTGAAAGTGCCTTATCAAGAGCCAAACGTGTCCGGCATATTGACTAATCGGCTAACGGTTCTACTGAACGGCCTATCCGGCAATCAACGCATTATCGTCGTTTGTGTCGGTACCGATCGTTCGACGGGTGATTCACTCGGTCCGCTGATCGGCACCGCGTTAGGTAAGTTCCGCAGTCCTCATTTTGAGTTATATGGCACGCTTGAGGAGCCTGTGCATGCTATGAATCTCGAGGAGACGCTTGAACTCCTCCATCGGCAAAATCATAACCCCTTCGTCATCGGCATTGATGCCTGCCTCGGACAAGTTACGAGCGTTGGCAACATACAAGTCGGCATCGGACCCGTGCGTCCTGGCGCTGGCGTAAACAAGCAGCTCCCGCCGGTCGGCGATATGCATATTACCGGCATCGTTAATGTCGGAGGCTTCATGGAATATTTCGTTTTGCAAAATACTCGGCTTCATCTCGTGATGCGAATGGCCGACGTTATCGCTCACAGCTTATTCTCCGCCATTATGAACTGCCGTACGACATCTAGGCCTGCTGCAATGCCAGAGTAACTGCCTTCTTCTCTTCCGGCGTTAATGGATATGGCGAGTCCCCTTTATCAAGCGGCTTCGCGTAAACATACGTATCCTCGCGGCTATGCAAACCGCTTAATACGATGCCATCCTGCGAATCGTTCACAATCGCTAACGAAAAGCTTAAGTCGCTGCCTTGCTCCGCAAATGCATTGTAGCGATGTACAGCAACCTTTCCACGCGATTCGCTTAACGCCTTTTTCAGCAATTCATGCGCCTCATGCTGCTGGACGATTTGCTGCTCCTGCTCGCTTAACTGCCGTTTCATCTCGCCCAAAATATCCTCTAAGTTTGTAACGCCCATACCATCCATCGCAGCTACGTATTGTTTCCGCAACTTCTTCAATCTTCCGCCAATAACCGTCATCCAAATAATAAGCACAATAATGACAGCGCCTAATGCGACTACAGCAATCTGTAATGGTGACAATGCATCGTTCATTGAATACTCGCTCCCCCGTTACTCCAATTCCATTTTCAATTGCAGCTCAACCATTACACGTTATTTCAGGTTAAACATCCGAATAGTGCTTACTAATTTCTTTCATTGCTTCAACAATAGACATGGCTTCCTCATCCGTTGTGAAGCATCCCACACTTGCACGAACCGCACCGGTTTCCATGGTGCCTGCTGCAGCATGCGCCAGCGGGGTGCAATGATAGCCCGCGCGTACCGCGATTCCATAATGCTGATCCAATATGAACGAAAGCTCTGATGCGTCGGCGCCCGCCAAATTGAATGACACGATTCCTGTACGCGGCTGTCCAAGTTCCGGACCAAGCACTTGAATGCCCGGAATGCCGAGCAGCCCCTCCATCATCATTTGCGTCTGGCGCCATTCCTTAGTATGGATCGTTTGAACCGTCTCATGCAGAACGTGGCTGACACCTGCCGCAAGCCCCGCAAGCCCTGGCGTATTAGGCGTTCCCGCCTCATATCGATCCGGCCTTACGCTAGGCTGCTCAGGAGCCTCAGATTGGCTTCCTGTTCCGCCATGCAGCATTGGGATAAGATCAAGGTTAGGATGGATGTAGAGGCCTCCTGTGCCCTGTGGGCCCAACAGCCCCTTATGCCCAGGAAACGCCATCATATCGATTCCCATCGCTTCTACATCAATGGGCAAAATACCCGCACTCTGGGCAGCATCTACAAGCAGCTTTACGCCTCTGCGTCTGCATACTTCTCCGATCTCGGCGACAGGCGCAATAGTCCCAAGCAAGTTCGAGCTATGGTTGATGATGGCAAGTCGTGTAGTGGGCATAATCGCTTGCTCAACCTGCTGCGGTGTAATGAACCCTTTCTCATCAGCCTCTATGTACGTCACCTGAATGCCAATCGCCTGCTTCAAGTACTCCAACGGACGCCTCACCGAGTTGTGCTCCACAGCCGTTGAGATCACATGGTCTCCCGGCTGAAGAAACCCTTTTATCGCTTGATTAAGCGCAGTTGTCGTATTCATCGAGAAAGCAATGTCATTCGGATTACTAATCCGAAATAGCTTTGCTAACTGCTTACGCGCTTGGAAAATGTGACGGCTGGAGCGAACAGCCATCGCATGGCTCCCCCTGCCCGGATTAGCTGTATCATTTAGCATCGCATCATATACAGCTTTCACTACAGCTTCTGGCTTAGGCCATGACGTCGCCGCGTGGTCCAGATAAATAACTCGATTTTGCTCCAATCCTCTTCCTTCCCTTCCGACTCCCATCTCTTGCTTACGTCCATTAACGCCAACAATAGCATACCTCAGTGTATACGTTCATGAAGAACATAACAACCTCCGGCATGCTATCGCGATTATCGTGCGCTATAGGAATGATATGATGGACATCTTGGATTTAAGCCATTTGCTGCAAAATTTCTAACAAACGCTCAAGATCCTGCTTATTGTAATACATTAATTCAATTCGTCCCTTATCCTTCTGCTGCTTGACGCGAACCGTTGTTTTAAATTGTTCACGCAGCGTCTCTTCTATGCTTTCCAAATAAGGGTCACGTTTCTTCGCTTTTACTTTAGCTTTCTCTGGCTGCTTCTCCGACTGTTTCTGAATGACTGCCTCTAATTCCCGGACACTCCACTCTTGTTCAATCGTTAACCGCGCCAGTTCCTGCTGTTCCTTTACTTCCTTAATTCCGACCAACGCTCTCGCATGGCCCATCGACAATGTTCCACGTGAAACATTATCCTTAATTTCCGCTGGCAATGTCAGCAACCGCAAAAAGTTTGCAATATGCGATCTCGACTTACCTACTTTCATCGACAGCTCCTCTTGCGTCAATTGGAACTTGTCGACGAGCGCTTGATACGCAATAGCCGTCTCGATTGCATTCAAATCTTCACGCTGCAGATTTTCAATCAGCGCAATCTCCATAACCTGCTGATCTGTGAACGTCCGTACAACCGCAGGAATCGTTGTATTCCCGCATAGTTGCGATGCGCGGTAACGCCGTTCGCCTGCAATGATTTCATACCCTTTCAGCACCGTTCGAACGATAATCGGCTGGATGACGCCATGCTGTTTGATGGATTCGGCTAGCTCTCTAATCGATTCCTCATCAAACGTTTTACGAGGCTGATATGGATTGGGACGAAGCTGACCTAACGCGATTTCAATTACCTTGTCGTCATCCTTAACCGACAGGGATGGAATAAGGGCGTCTAACCCTCTACCTAGCCGCTTGCTCATACGTAATCACTTCCTTCGCCAGCTCAAGATACACTTCTGCACCCTTCGAGCGTGGATCGTATGTGATGATAGCCTGTCCGTGGGAAGGGGCCTCGCTAAGACGAACATTACGAGGAATGATCGTCTGATACACCTTCTGCTGGAAGTACTTTTTCACTTCTTCAATGACTTGAATGCCGAGGTTCGTACGTGCGTCGAACATCGTCAGCAGTACACCTTCAATTTGCAACGTTGTATTCAAATGCTTCTGGACTAGCCGTACTGTGTTGAGCAACTGGCTTAATCCTTCTAGCGCATAATATTCACATTGAATTGGAATAAGGACCGAATCAGATGCCGTAAGGGAATTGATGGTCAGAAGCCCTAACGAAGGTGGGCAGTCAATGAGGATGTAATCATAATCCTGTTTAACTAAATGTAAAGCCTTTTTGAGACGGACCTCTCGCGATATCGTTGAAACCATTTCAATTTCAGCGCCTGCTAGTTGAATCGTTGCTGGGATAACATTGAGACCTGGAATGTTGGTTGGTACGATCGCATCCCGGGGATGTACATCATTAATAAGAATGTCATAGATACAATTCTCAACATCCGCTTTATTAATGCCAATCCCGCTCGTCGTATTACCCTGCGGATCGATATCAACCAACAGCACTCGTTTGCCTAAAGAGGCAAGGCAAGCGCCTAGATTTACGGACGTTGTCGTTTTTCCGACACCGCCCTTCTGATTTGTGATGGCAATAATCTTAGCCAATCCGGTTCACCTCTTGTGTGTATACAAACTTTTTGTCTAGAAACCAGAAAAAGCGGCTAGACGGCCGCTTTCGCCAGGCATTACGTCATTAAAACATAAAATAACTACTCTTACTTAACCGCTTAGGACCGTAATCCAATCAAACGATTTAACGTTTAGGTATATGAATGACGATTTCATAATGATCATCGTGATCATTTTCCTTCGTATCAATCTTCAGTCCTGATGTCGTTACCATCTCGATGGATTGGCGAATCGTGTTCAAAGCGAGACGAACGTCCTTCGTGAACGAAACTCTTCTTGCCTTCTTCGCCTTCGTTGCTTCTTTATAAAATGCGACGCGAGCCTCGGTTTGTTTCACGTTCAGTTCTTTGGAAACAATGTCGCCTAACACCTTTTCTTGCAGCTCTTCCGTGTCCAACGACAACAGTGCTCTTGCATGACGTTCCGTAATCTTACGAGCCATTAGCGCGTCCTTAACCGGACTGCTCAATCCAAGCAGGCGAATCTTGTTCGCAATGGTGGATTGGCTCTTGCCTAACCGCTGCGCCAAGCTCTCTTGCGTTAGTTGATGAAGATCAATCAGCTTCTGGTAAGCTACCGCTTCCTCTAATGCAGTAAGCCCTTCCCGCTGAAGGTTCTCAATTAGCGCGATCGATGCCGCTTGTGAATCATTGAACTCGCGTACGATTGCAGGAATACGCTCAAGTCCGAGCTTCGTTACAGCTCGCCAGCGCCGTTCACCCGCAATGATCTCATACCGTCCATTACGAAGACGTACCACGATTGGTTGGATAACCCCGTGCGTCTTAATCGTTTGGCATAGTTCATCAATTCGTTCATCATCAAACACTGTACGCGGCTGATAGGGACTCGTATCGATCTCACTAATCGGAATTTGCTTCACTTCATCCGATTCCGCATTGTTTCGTTGATCGGTTAGACCGAACAACCGTGAAAACTGTTCTTTCATAACGTCAACTACCACCCGATTCTAATATGCCGATGTCCGTTCAAAAGAAATGAACATTCCGAAGAAATACAAGCTGCGTACAGTCAGTCATGCACTAGCTTGTACTTTGAAACAATCGTACCGAGTATCCATCCGAATACATGCTTGCTTTACTTAAATTCGCTACGACTGCCCACATTTCCTGCTTGAATTGACTATCGGCACAAATAAGTTTGCCGAGAATGTTTCACGTGAAACATTCTCGGCATTGAATATAAGCTATAGGATAGGCTGTTTCAATGGTGTACCCGCTTTTCGCGGGTATTTCCTAGGCGTGGAATCTGTCTTCGTAATAAGAACAATATGCCGTTCAGACTGTTCAAATGGAAGCTGCATTGCTTCTGTACCCGCTGTTTTCCCTTTAAGCTCCCGAAGACTCGTGCTAGCTTCACGGATTTCGTCTGTCGGGTCGCCCCCCTTCATTGCAGCGAAGGTTCCCCCCTTGCGCACAAATGGGAGACAAAACTCATTGAGCACATTGAGCTTCGCAACCGCCCGAGCCGTCACCAGATCATAATGATCGCGATGCTCAGGCAGTCTTGCGATATCCTCGGCGCGTCCATGAACGCAGGATACATCAGATAGCCCTAATTCATTAACAACGTGCTGCAAGAAGGAAATCCGCTTGTTTAACGAATCAACAATTGTGATCTTCAGATGAGGGAAACAGATTTTGATAGGCAGACTCGGAAAACCGGCCCCAGAACCAATATCGGCAATATGCCGTACATTTTTCATATCGACATAAAAGGATAGCGCAACCGAATCATAAAAATGTTTCTCATAGACTGCTTCCCTTTCCGTAATGCCGGTCAAATTCATTTTCTCGTTCCATTCGACCAATATTCGAAAATAGGCTTCAAACTGGTCCAGTTGCTCCGCCGTCAATGTAATTCCCTTTTCGGCCAGCGCACCATTGAACCACGCATGTATCTTATCCATTCTTGCCCGCTACCCCCTTGCTGCGCGAGCAGCCGTCACACGATTATAATGCTCGAGGTATACGAGGAGAATCGAGATGTCTGCAGGCGTAACGCCTGCAATACGGGAGGCTTGCCCGATCGAAAGCGGGCGAATTTGCGACAAATTCGTTTTTGCTTCGTTTGCCAGACCATGGACATCAAAATAGTCGATATCATCTGGAATCCGTTTTTTCTCCATTTTGCCCATTCGCTCAACTTGGTGCAGCTGTTTCTCGATGTACCCACTGTACTTCACTTGAATTTCAGCCTGCTCCTTCATTTCCTCGGTCAATTCATAAGGCGCGGGAACGAGCTTCTCAATGTGCGCATACGTAACCTCTGGACGAAGAAGCAGCGAGAGCGCTGAACAGCCGCCAGTCAATGGAGCCGATCCGATCTCAGCCAACAACGCTTGTACCGATTCCTCCATCCGGATTTTCGTCGTTTTCAGACGCTCGATCTCTTGTTCCACTAACTCTTTCTTGTTCAAATAACGGTCATAACGCTCTTGCGTTATCAATCCGATTTCATATCCAAGCGGCGTGAGGCGAAGATCCGCGTTATCGTGGCGAAGCAGCAATCGGTATTCTGCACGTGAGGTCAACAAACGGTATGGCTCACTCGTGCCTTTGGTCACAAGGTCATCAATCATAACACCGATGTAGCCTTGCGAACGTTCGATAATAACAGGCTCTTTGCCTTGCGCTTTGCGAGCAGCATTAATGCCGGCTACGATGCCTTGGCCTCCCGCTTCTTCATAGCCCGATGTACCGTTAATTTGACCGGCAGTAAACAAACCTTCGATTAGTTTCGTCTCCAGCGATGGCCACAATTGCGTAGGAACAACGGCGTCATATTCGATTGCATAGCCGGTCCGCATCATTTCGACATTCTCAAGCCCAGGAATCGAACGCAGAATGCCCAGTTGCACGTCCTCCGGCATACTCGTCGAAAGCCCTTGAACGTAATACTCCGACGTGTTTTTCCCCTCTGGCTCTAGGAAAATTTGATGCTTCGGCTTATCGGCGAATCGAACAATCTTATCTTCGATAGAAGGGCAATACCGTGGTCCCGTTCCTTCTATTGCACCAGAAAACATCGGTGCCCGATGCAAATTATCATTAATAATTTGATGCGTCGTTTCAGATGTATAAGTCAACCAGCAAGGCAGTTGTTCATTATTGGAGCTCTCTGTTTCATAGGAGAAAAACTTCGGCTTCTCGTCGCCCGGTTGAATCTCCGTTTTGCTGAAATCAATCGTATCGCCATGGACCCGCGGCGGTGTTCCCGTCTTAAATCGAGCGAGTTGAAAACCAAGGTCCTTCAAGCATTGCGACAGCTTGATAGAAGGCTGCTGATTATTCGGTCCACTCTCATACATCAGCTCGCCCATAATCACTTTACCGCGCATATAAGTACCTGTTGTGATAACGACAGCTTTGGCGCGATATTCCGCTCCCGTCTTCGTGATCACGCCTACGCAATGGCCATCCTCTACGATCAGCTCATCCACCATGCCCTGGCGAAGCGTAAGATGATCCGTTTCCTCAATTGTTTTCTTCATCATATGCTGATAATCGAATTTATCCGCTTGTGCGCGAAGCGCATGAACGGCAGGGCCTTTGCCCGTATTCAGCATCCGCATTTGAATAAACGTTTTATCGATATTGCGGCCCATTTCCCCGCCGAGCGCATCAATTTCTCTTACAACGTGCCCTTTAGCCGGACCGCCGATCGACGGATTACACGGCATAAACGCAACCATATCCAAGTTAATCGTCAGCAGCAGCGTTTCGCATCCCATTCGGGCTGCCGCCAATGCCGCTTCGCTTCCTGCATGTCCCGCTCCTACGACGATAACGTCATAGCTTCCTCCGACATATCCCATTGTTGAAAACCTCCTTTATGCACCTAAACGAATTGCAAATCCGTTTTAAAATGAACATCCATCTATCATCAAGTGTAACTTCAATGTTAGCTGACTAGCTTCCTTACTTCCCTAAGCAAAACTGCGAGAAAATCTGATCCAGCAGCGATTCGCCTGCCGAATCCCCTATCACTTCACCAAGCAGCTCCCACGCCTGTTGAATATCGATCTGCACGATATCAATCGGAACACCGATTTCAGTCGCCTCGATCGCATCGAGCAACGACTGCTTTGCCCGCTCAAGCAGCGAAATATGACGAACATTCGTTACATAGGTCAGATCATTCGATTCGATTCGACCTTCGAAGAACAGCTCGCTGATCACCTCTTCAAGTCGATCGATTCCTTCTTCTCCAAGTACCGACATCGGTACAATCCGCTCGGCAGGAAACACTTGCTCAACCTCGGCTGTTTCCAACTGCTGTGGAAGATCCGTTTTATTAAAAATAACGACAACCTGGCGGCCAGCTAGCTTCTCCATCAATTGACGGTCATCGTCATGCAGCTTCTCATTTCGATTTAACACATATAGAATCAAATCCGCTTCTTCCAAAGCTGAATTAGAACGTTCCACGCCAATACGTTCTACGACATCGGCAGTTTCGCGTATGCCTGCCGTATCAAGCAGTCGCAGGGGGATGCCATTAACCGTAACGAATTCCTCAATTACATCCCGGGTTGTTCCCGGTATATCGGTAACAATCGCTTTATTCGATTGCGTAAGCGCATTAAGCAATGACGACTTGCCTACGTTCGGTCTTCCTACTATCGCGGTCACAATACCCTCGCGCAATATTTTGCCCTCTGATGCCGTCTTCAGCAAACGCTTAACGCCCTCTAACGCCACTCCGCAATGCTCGCGTATGAACGCACTTGTTAGTTCCTCTACATCATGTTCCGGATAATCAATGTTAACCTCAACATGCGCAATTACCTCAATGATCGTTTGTCTTAAGTCTGCGATTCGCTTGGACAGTGAGCCTTCCGATTGCTTCATCGCCACTTGGAACGCGCGATCTGATTTGGAACGAATAAGATCCATCACCGCTTCAGCTTGCGTCAAATCAATTCGCCCGTTAAGAAATGCGCGTTTTGTAAATTCGCCCGGCTCTGCCACCCGTATGCCGGGCTGTTTCAATACGAGCTGAAGCACGTTTTTGGCCGCAATAACTCCGCCATGCGTACCGATCTCTACAACGTCTTCTCCCGTGAAGGAGCGCGGCCCTCTCATTACCGTAACGAGCACTTCCTCCACACGCTGGTTTGTCAGCGGATCAACGATATGCCCGTAATGCACAGTATGGGACTCCGCCGATCGAAAGTCTTCTTTGGATCGGAAAACATCAGCAGTGCGTTCAATCGCATCTGGCCCGCTAACGCGGATGATAGCAATACTTCCTTCGCCGACTGCCGTGGCAATCGCCGCTATCGTATCGTGAGTCATATTCATAAATGAAACGCTCCTCATAAAAAACAGCAATGACCGCTATGAGCCATTGCTGCGAATAATGCGCTACGTTAATTGCACGCCCGATATCCTCATTATTCGCCGAATTACCCCTTCACATTCCTGTCTTGGATTGCGATGACAACACGGCGATTTGGTTCATCCCCTTGGCTGAACGTTCGGACATCAGGGTGGTGCTGCAGCTGCGAATGAATAATTTTGCGTTCTTGCGATGACATGGGCTCCAGCACGACTTCCTTCCGTGTCTTCACGACACGGCCGGCTAACCGATCGGATAACTCCTCTAATGTCTTCCGCCTGCGATCTCGAAAATTCTCCGCATCAAGTACGATTCGAATCGGCTTGTCGCTATAACGGTTGGCCACGATTGTGGTCAAATATTGCAGTGCATCGAGCGTCTGTCCTCGGCGTCCAATCATCTGACCAAGCTCGCCTTCTCCTTGAACAACAAGTAGAAGCCCTTCCCTTGTCTGTGACCGTGATACCGAAACTTCCAGTCCCATCGCACTCGCAACTTCGCGGATGAACCGCTCTGCCTGATCCGAAGCGTCAGGCAGCTCTTCCAGCTCAACCTTAGCTTCCTTCACACCGATCAAGCCGAAGAGCCCCTTGGAAGGCTGCTCCAGCACGACCGTTCGGACGCGATCTTCAGTCGTTTGCAGTTGTAATAATCCGTTACGCACAGCTTCTTCTATCGTTTTCCCCGATGCGACGATTTTTCTCATTTTGCAGGAACACTCTCCTTACGCTTGGATGGGCGTACGTACAGGAAGTAGTTCTGAACGATTGTGTACAGGTTGCTGAAAATCCAGTAGAGCGGCAGCGCAGCTGGGAAGCTGAGCGCCATAACGAAGATCATGACTGGGAAAATCAGCAGCATAGCTTGCATGCCAGGCATGGTTGTCTTCTGCTGGGACTGCATCATTTTCGTTTGTACAAACGTCGTGATTGCAGCGATAATCGGCAAGATGTGATACGGGTCTTTCTGTCCAAGCTCCAACCATAGGAATTGATGCTCGCGAATCGCGCTATTCATATAGATGGCATTGTACAATGCGATAAACACCGGCATTTGCACAATCATAGGCAGACATCCCGCCATCGGATTCACTGAGTTTTGCTGGAACAACTTCATCGTTTCTTGCTGCAGAAGCTGTGGATTGTCTTTATGCTTCTTCCGCAATTGCTCGAGCTCAGGCTGGATGGCCTGCATTGCTTTCGAGCTGCGGTATTGCTTCAGCGTCAGTGGCAAGATAAGCGTTCTTACAATAATCGTCAGGAGCAGAATCGATAAACCGTACTCGCCACCGAACCATTTTGCGAATGTATCAAGCACTAATGCGAACCAGTAGACAACGTTTTTCTGCCAGAAGTTACCCTGCAACAAATCCTCTGTTGTCATCGTCTGGTTATGCGAGGAACACCCCGTTAGCGTGGCCATAAGCAGCACCAGCCCTAATACAAGCAGCCATCTCTGTTTCAAAATCCGGGACAACATCACAAACTCCTCTCTGTCAGAGCCATTGCTTTTCCACACTAAACTATACCATATTCTTAGTACCAAATAAACAACTCGTCCTATTGGTCGAAAGCGGGCTAAGCGCGCTGCTTCAACAGCCCCGCTTTTTTCAAAACATGAAGCACGCTCCGCTCCAGTTCCTTCGTCTTCATGTCGACGGCAGGCTTGCGAACGATGAGAATAAGGTCGACCCGCGGCGCGATCCGCTCTGCATTCAGTCGAACGATTTCCTTGACGACTCGGCGCATCCGATTGCGGATAACGGCGTTGCCAATCTTTTTGCTGGCCGATACGCCAAGCCGAAATGGCTCAGCCGCAGGCTGCTTGGACCAATACACAACGAATTGTCCATTGGCAAACGACTTTCCGCCTCGATAAATCCGACTGAAATCTGCACGATTCCTCAATCTCAGCTTGCGATGCATGCTCCTCTACCCCACTTCCTTCAATAAAGAGGTCGTTCTAAAAATAGATAAAAAAAAAGACCACCGCACAGTGGTCTTCAATTTATGCGCTCAGCACTTTTCTTCCTTTTTGACGGCGAGCGGCCAATACTTTACGACCGTTCTTCGAGCTCATGCGAGTACGGAAGCCGTGTACTTTTTTACGTTTGCTTACGTTCGGTTTAAACGTTGGTCTCATTTCGTTTGCACCTCCTTGAAAAGTGTCGTGATATGTCTCCTTCTCCGAAGAGAGTATGCTTCCGCATAACTTGCGGCATTCTTTCATTAAAGAAGCATTTCACCAAACTGCGGTTTCAAACGGATCATTACATGACCCAATAGTCCTCAAAAAGACCTTTTTTTATTTAACCACGTCGGTAATTAAAAGTCAACCGCCGCGCAGCAGCCAGAATTGGACACACTACGGAAGTTGTACACAGCTGGAGAGCGCGTTGACGAATTTTGTGGATATGCACAGGCTGCGTTGTGATTTTTGACGAAAATTAATAACATGTGCATAGATTTTGAGCGGTTCCGGCGAATTATGTCGAATTTTAACAAGTTATAAACAATATCTTGTGCTGTCGATAACATTTATACACAACCTGTAGGATTTGTGGATAAAACGGACAGATTCGTTGTAATATAAGGCTCTTTTTGCTATGATAGATATGTTTTCTGTGTGGATACAGGCCTGTGAACAACTATCTTATTAACAGGCTGTGGATAACATTGTGAACAAATCAATTCCCCTCTTAATAGTTTATGGGTTTACCTTCGTTTATACTGTGGATGGCTGACCAAGCCATTGCGTATATTTGTCACGAACCCCGCATTACAGAGCCAGTTTGGCCATTCAGATTAAGGAGTGACACGCTGTGGACAGCCATACCCCGGATATGTGGCAGCAAGTGCTGTCGGTCATCCAGACGAAGCTTAGTAAGCCGAGCTTCGATACGTGGTTCAAAGCGACGAAAGCCGAGCTTGACGGTGAAGTTCTCGTCGTAACCGCGCCAACGACGTTTGCGGCCGAATGGCTGGAAAGCCGATACACCAAGCTTGTCCGAACGACTATGTTCGAATTTCTGGGACGGCAAGTCGACGTGAAATTCATAATTGAAGAAAACCGAGCGCCAGAGCCCGCACAGCCTTTGCCAGTGGCCGTGCAAGTGCCCGTCGCTTCGGATGAGCCCTTCACCCATTTGCTTAATCCCAAATATACGTTTGATACATTTGTAATAGGCGCCAACAACCGATTTGCCCACGCGGCATCGCTCGCAGTTGCAGAAGCGCCAGCCAAAGCGTACAACCCGCTTTTCCTATACGGGGGAGTTGGACTAGGCAAAACTCATCTTATGCACGCCATCGGGCATTATATTTTGGATCATAATCCGAGCACTAAAGTTATGTATATTTCATCCGAGAAATTCACGAACGAGTTCATCAACGCCATTCGAGACAACCGCGGCGAGAGTTTTCGGAACAAATACCGCAACATCGATGTGCTGCTCATTGACGACATTCAATTTCTGGCGGGCAAAGACGGTACGCAGGAAGAGTTTTTCCATACGTTCAATGCATTGCATGAGGAAAGAAAGCAAATTATTATCTCCAGCGACCGTACGCCGAAGGAGATCCCGACGCTTGAGGAACGGCTTCGTTCCCGGTTCGAATGGGGATTAATAACGGATATTCAAGCGCCAGATTTGGAAACCCGGATCGCCATTCTTCGCAAGAAGGCAAAGGCAGAGAACCTGGAAATTCCGAATGAAGCAATGGTCTACATCGCAAACCAGATTGATACGAACATCCGTGAGCTCGAAGGCGCGCTTATCCGCGTCGTTGCCTATTCTTCGCTCATTAATGAAGATATTTCGTCTCATTTAGCAGCTGAAGCGTTGAAGGATATCATTCCATCAAGCCGGCCTAAAATGATTACGATTCAGGATATTCAACATAAGGTTGGCGAGTTTTACGGGCTGCGGCTGGAGGAGTTTAAAGCGAGGAAAAGGACCAAAGCGGTTGCTTATCCAAGGCAAATTGCGATGTACCTATCTCGTGAATTGACCGACTACTCGCTGCCCAAGATTGGCGAAGCGTTCGGCGGCCGTGACCATACAACCGTCATCCATGCGCATGAGAAAATTACGACTCAGCTCAAGACGGATCCGGATCTTTACAAAATTCTACAAAACCTGACCGAGAAAATTAAAAATCATACGTGAATAACGTAGAACAACGAAGCAAGCCTATGCACAAGCTATGCACATGTGGATAGGCTTGCTTCATCAACGTTCTCGAGGCTTATCCACATATTCAGGTCGCCTACTGCTACTACTACTGTTTTAAATTATTAAACAACGTCAATAAACGACATTCGTCGCCTTCTTGCGAAAGCAGAATGCCGATCCCTATCGGACTCTCGTTATAGGAGTGAAAATCATGAAACTGTCCATTGCAAAAAATGAATTAAACGACGCGATTCAACAAGTAGCGAAAGCTGCTTCGACACGACCGGCTATTCCGATTCTTGGCGGTATTAAATTCGATGTAACCCATCAAGGCATAACGCTGACAGCGAGCGATACCGATATTTCAATCCAAAGCTTCATTCCCGTTGAATCCGGAGATTCCATCGTCGCTAAAGTAGATAAGCCAGGCAGTGTCGTATTGCCGTCCAAATTTATCGTAGAGATCGTTAAAAAGCTTCCGTCCGACGAAGTCGAAATCGAGGTTGGCGAACAATTTATTACGATGATTCGTTCAGGCTCCACCGATATTCAAATGGTCGGACTCGATCCAGAGGAATTCCCGGTGCTGCCGTCTATTGAACAAAGCGACGTACTTCAAATTCCAGGCGATCTGCTGAAATCGCTTATTCGCCAAACGGTATTTGCTGCATCTACAAGTGAGCAAACACCGATTTTGACGGGAGCGCTTGTCAATCTCTTCGAAGGCGAGCTACGTTTCGTAGCCACAGACCGTCATCGGCTTGCGAACCGTTCTGCACATGTGGATACATTGCCAAGCCTCCGATTCTCCAACGTCGTTATTTCGGCTAAGACATTGAATGAGCTTTCACGCCTAATTCCAGATGCATCTGCGCTTGTAGAGATGGTAGTTGCGGATAATCAGGCTTTATTTAAAATCGGCAGCGTTCTGTTCTACTCCCGACTGCTCGACGGAACCTATCCCGACACTTCCAAGATTATTCCGCAGTCTTACAAAACAGAACTCGTTGTGGATACAAAAAAATTAACCGATGCAATCGACCGTGCTTACCTCATGAGCCGCGAAGAAAAAACGAACATCGTTCGCCTCATTACGCTGGAACATGGCGGTATCGAAATTTCGTCGAGCTCATCCGAGCTGGGCCGCGTAACCGAGCAGCTCGAAGCGTTCAAAATGGAAGGAGAAGCGCTTCGTATCGCGTTTAACTCCAAATATATGCTTGATGTGCTGAAGGTTATTGATAGCGAGCAGCTGAATATTCAATTTACGGGCGCCATGAGCCCGATTATCATTCGCCCGGCGGATCATCCGCATAGCACCTATATTATTTTGCCGTATCGTACGACGGGCTAGAAACGGAGCGACATCGAATGAAAGAAATTGCAATCGGAACGGAATATATCGCGCTTGGGCAGTTTTTAAAGCTGTCGGACTGCATCGATTCCGGCGGACAAGCGAAGTTTTTTCTACAGGAAAATGAAATCTTGATTAATGGCGAGGCTGACAACCGGCGGGGACGCAAGCTCTATGCGGGCGATGTCGTGAATGTTCAGGGCTTTGGTTCATTTACGGTCACTCGACGTTAAGTGAGAATGAAAGAATACGCAGTATCGGGGGCTGAAGACATTTGTTTCTGAAACGAATCGCCCTGCGCAACTATCGAAACTATGCAGAACTCGAACTTGATACGAACAGTAAAGTAAATCTGTTTATCGGGCCCAATGCGCAAGGGAAGACAAACCTTCTTGAATCAATCTTCGCCCTCGCCCTTACCAAGTCCCACCGGACAGCCAAGGACAAGGAGCTCATTGGTTGGAATGGGACGGATGCACATATCCATGGGGAAGCAGACAAGCAATACGGTACAGTCAAGTTGGATCTGATGTTGTCGGCGCAAGGCAAGAAAGCTAAGATCAATGGCTTGGAGCAACGACGTTTGAGCGACTTCGTCGGCTCGTTGAATGTCGTCATGTTTGCGCCAGAGGATTTGGAGATTGTGAAAGGAACGCCGGGCGTACGCCGTCGGTTTCTAGACATGGAAATCGGGCAGGTACAGCCCGGTTATTTGCATACGCTGCAGCAATACAGCAAGGTGCTCGTTCAGCGCAATAACTATCTGAAGACGCTTTGGTCCTCAGGCGGCGACAAACAGGGACTGCTTGAGGTGTGGAATGCGCAGCTGGCGGATTTTGGTGTTAAAATTATAAAAAAAAGGAAATACTTTATTCATAAGCTCCAACAATGGGCAGAGCAAATTCATGCAGGAATAACGGCTGGATCCGAACAATTAACGGTTTCTTACAAGCCATCGTTCGAGTTTGAAGATGAATCTGTTTTATTTGAGCATTTTATGTTAAAGTTAACACAGGTGAAAGAGCAAGAAATACGCAGAGGAACAACGCTTGTTGGCCCTCATCGTGATGATTTAATGTTCTTTATTAATGGCAAAGAGGCACAGACGTTCGGTTCCCAAGGACAACAACGAACGACTGCATTATCTCTTAAGCTGGCGGAAATCGAATTAATTCGCGAGGAGATTGGAGAGTATCCGCTCCTGCTGCTTGATGATGTGCTGTCCGAGCTGGATCGCAATCGCCAGACGCAATTAATCGAGACATTCCAATCCAAAGTTCAAACGTTTATTACAGCGACCGGTCTTGAGAGCGTCGATGTCGGCAAACTTCAGGATGCCGGCATTTATCATGTTCAAGAAGGACGTGTCATGCGGTAATGCGTTAAAGAATAATGGCGTTTTAGCGAAAGGGAGGACTGCGAATGTATATTCATTTGGGCGGAGAGAAAATCATTCGGGCAGCGGAACTGGTCGCCATTTTCGATATATCGATTGAGCAATCGTCCAAGCTTTCCAAACAATTCGTAGCGGGCGCACGCAAACGCAAGGACGTCGAGACGATTGGTGAAGAGGAACCTAAGTCGATCGTGCTCACTAAGCATAAAATATATTATTCGCCGATTTCATCCTCCACGCTGAAGAAGCGGGCCCATCATTTTGCGGCTTATTAAGTCGGCGGGCCGAATCGCAATCAGGAGAAGCAGTCGAGAGGAGTAGTGGGTAGGCATGTCTTTGAACCAGAATACGTATGATGAGAGTCAGATACAGGTTCTCGAAGGGCTAGAGGCAGTAAGGAAACGTCCGGGGATGTATATCGGCTCTACAAGCAGCAAAGGTCTTCATCATCTCGTCTGGGAAGTTGTCGATAACTCAATTGACGAAGCACTCGCTGGGTTTTGTACGCATATCGATGTGATCGTTCATGAAGATAACAGCATTACCGTAGTAGATAACGGTCGGGGGATTCCGGTCGGCGAGAATACAAAGCTGAAAAAATCGACAGTTGAAGTCGTTATGACGGTGCTCCATGCGGGCGGTAAGTTTGGCGGCGAAGGCTATAAAGTATCCGGCGGCCTTCATGGCGTCGGTGTTTCGGTCGTAAATGCATTGTCTGAGCACGTCACCGTTACGGTTAAGCGTGATGGGCATGTATATCAGCAGGAATATCGCCGCGGTGCGCCACAATACGACATTAAAGTGATTGGCGATTCGGAAGAGACAGGAACGATCGTCCAATTCAAGCCGGACCCGGAGATTTTTACAGAGACGACGGTTTACGAATATGAGATTTTGCAATCGCGTATTCGCGAGTTGGCATTCTTGAACAAAGGCATCTCCATTTCACTAACCGATGAGCGAACCGGCCAAAGCAATATCTACAAATACGATGGCGGTATTATCGAGTTTGTAAAATACTTGAACCGGAATCGCGAAGCGCTGCACGAGACGCCGATTTACGTGGAAGGCGAGAAGGATCATATCCAGGTAGAGGTTGCGCTGCAATACAACGACAGCTATTCCGACAACATCTACTCGTTCGCTAACAATATCAATACGCATGAGGGCGGAACGCATGAGTCCGGTTTCAAGAGCGCGTTGACACGTATTATTAACGACTATGCGCGCCGTACTAATTCGATCAAGGACAACGATTCGAATTTGTCAGGCGATGACGTTCGGGAAGGCCTGACAGCGATTATTTCGGTGAAAATTCCTGAGCCTCAGTTCGAAGGACAGACGAAGACCAAGCTAGGCAACAGTGAAGTGCGCGGTATCGTGGAATCTTTCTTTGCTGAGAAGCTTCAGGAGTTTCTCGACGAGAACCCTTCCGTATCGAAGCGTATCGTTGAGAAGGGTCTGCAAGCATCCCGTGCTCGGGAGGCGGCCCGTAAAGCACGTGAGCTGACACGCCGCAAGAGTGCGCTGGAAGTAAGCTCGTTGCCAGGTAAGCTGGCAGACTGTTCGTCCAAGGACGCCTCGATCAGCGAACTGTACATCGTCGAAGGCGACTCGGCAGGCGGCTCGGCGAAGCAAGGACGCGATCGCCACTTCCAAGCGATTTTGCCGCTGCGCGGTAAAATTCTTAACGTTGAGAAAGCTAGGCTGGACCGGATTCTAGGCAATGCCGAAATTCGCGCTATTATTACGGCTCTGGGTACAGGGATCGGCGATGATTTTGATATTGCAAAGGCACGTTATCACAAAATCATCATTATGACCGATGCTGACGTCGACGGCGCGCACATCCGTACGCTGCTGCTCACCTTCTTCTACCGTTACATGCGTAAAATCATTGATGCTGGCTTTATCTATATCGCACAACCGCCTCTGTTCAAAGTCGAGCGCAATAAAGTCGTTCGGTATGCGCAAAGTGAGAAGGAACGCGATCAGATTATTGCCGAGTTCGGCGAAGGCGTCAAAGTCAACGTTCAACGGTACAAAGGTCTCGGAGAGATGAACGCTACACAGCTGTGGGAAACAACGATGGACCCTGAGAGTCGTACGATGCTTCAAGTTACGATCGAAGATGCGATGGAAGCTGATGTCGTATTCGATACGCTTATGGGTGACAATGTAGAACCGCGTAGAGACTTCATTCACCAATACGCGAAATATGTAAAAAACTTGGATTTCTAAACGAATCGAGTTTGGACCATAACGAAGCCGCATAACCTAACACAGGTTTGCGGCTTTTTTGCGCAATCGCGCTATGCTACTTTTTGAATCGGCCGTACCCGACCGCATACCTGTATATTCGTTTGAACACCATGCGGTCCTTTAGCTTGCGAAATAGAAAAGGGTCCGGTAACGTATTAACCTCAAGAATCCATGGATGCATATCCGTGCCGAGAGCGATGTCGATTCCGATCTCTTTTAGTCCGGGATAATGGGTCTGCAGCTGCTGCGCAGTATTGACCCCCAGTACCGACAGCCTGTTGAGTAGATTCGTCTGTTCGAATTCTGGCAGGTGGGAGGACATAAGCGTTTGAAAGGATAGCGGTGTGCCGCCGCTATGATAGTTCGTTACGATTTTGGCAGGGTGGCCGAGCCGGCCGATAATGCCGGTCGTTTCCCACATGCCTTGCATATTATGCTGCACCATTACGCGAAGGTCGAATCTACGGTTTTGATGCTTTAGCAGATGAATGCCTTTTTGGATCAAATAACGCTTGCCCGATTGAACAGCAGCCAACTGTTTATACATGCTGTCAAACGTAGAAAAACGTCGAATTCTCTTGCCAAGCTGGAATTGATAGGACCACGAATGATGCTGTAATTTGTCGACTCTTATAACGCCATGGCCAAACGTGCCCAGGTCGGGTTTGACGTACACCATCTGGTGCTGATCAAGCATGGCACGAATCGTTTCACGTCGAAACGGTGATGTTTCGGGAATATATTGGCGCATCTGCTCGGAACACAACAGGGCTGTCGTCTTCGCCCACTTACTCTGAACACGTTGAATAGCCAATCTTCAACTCCGCCTTTCACCATAAAACTATCCCGATCATTCGACAGCCAAACGAGACAGAGGTGGAAATCGATGATATAATAAAGAGGTATGCCTATTGCGGCGTAAGTACTCGTATTCCTCATTATCATATGGCGGAATTCAGTTGAAAGCGAAGGGCGAGTAACACATTTTCTGCATCGGAATCGCCCTGATTTAGCAGGAAGTCATATTACTGCACGAAGCAGGTTTAAGCTGCACAGCTTTGTGAAAGGAATAGACTAACAATTTTAATGCGGTTAAGTCGGCTTGCATCGTATAAGCCGCAGGCCGGCGATGATGTCATCAGACGGATTCGATTGTACAGTCAACCTCATTTAGGTTGATTCATTCATAGCGATAGTGCGACGCATAACGCGAGCTGTATCGTTTGCAGAATACGTCAGGAGGATAACAATGGCGGAAGAACAAAGCTCTCAGATTAAAGACCGCGATATTGGCATTGAGATGCGCGATTCGTTCATGGACTATGCCATGAGCATTATCGTAAGTCGTGCATTGCCAGATGTGCGGGATGGATTAAAACCGGTTCACCGGCGCATTTTGTATGCCATGTCCGAGCTAGGCATGTCACCGGACAAGCCTTATAAGAAATCAGCACGGATCGTAGGCGAAGTTATCGGTAAGTACCATCCGCATGGTGACTCGGCTGTATACGAATCTATGGTCCGTATGGCGCAAGATTTCTCAATGCGCAACATGCTGGTTGATGGCCACGGCAACTTCGGTTCCATCGATGGCGATATGGCAGCAGCAATGCGATATACAGAAGCAAGGCTTTCCAAGATTGCAATGGAGCTGCTCCGCGATCTGAACAAAGATACCGTTGATTTTGCTCCCAACTATGATGGTGAAGAACATGAGCCAGTTGTTCTCCCTTCGCGCTACCCGAATCTGCTGGTTAACGGTGTAACGGGTATTGCGGTAGGTATGGCTACGAATATCCCACCTCACAATTTGCGCGAAGTCATTGACGGGGTACAGGCGCTTATCGTTAACCCTGATATTACGTCCATCGAATTAATGGAATATATTAAAGGCCCGGATTTCCCGACTTACGGCTACGTAATGGGCCACTCAGGCATCCGGCAAGCTTATACAACTGGGCGCGGCTCTGTAACGATGCGCGCTCGCGCAATCATCGAAGATAATGGCGGCAAAGCTCGCATTATCGTTCATGAGCTGCCTTATCAAGTAATTAAGGCGAGATTGGTGGAGAAGATCGCCGAGCTGGTTCGGGAGAAAAAGATCGAAGGCATTACAGACCTTCGCGATGAATCGGACCGCAACGGCATGCGCGTTGTAATCGAACTGCGCCGGGACGTTAACCCGAACGTTGTGCTTAATAATTTGTATAAGCAGACGCAGATGCAGTCCACCTTCGGCATAAACATGTTGGCACTAGTCAATCGTGAGCCGAAAGTTCTCAATTTGCGCGATATGCTGTATCACTACCTGCAGCATCAAATTGAGATCATCCGCCGCCGTACGGAGTACGACCTGAAGAAGGCGGAAGCAAGAGCCCATATTCTCGAAGGTCTGCGGATTGCACTCGACCACTTGGATGAAGTCATTGCACTGATCCGTGGATCGCGTACAGCGGATGAAGCACGTGAAGGGTTAATTACCCGTTTCTCGCTCTCACTCGAACAAGCACAAGCGATTCTCGATATGCGTCTGCAACGTCTCACCGGCTTGGAGCGCGATAAAATCGAGGCTGAATATGCAGAGCTGCTGGCGAAGATTGCGGAGTATAAAGCGATTTTGGCGGACGAACAGCTTGTTCTGGATATCATCAGCACAGAACTTAACGAAATAAAAGAGCGCTTCGGCGATGACCGTCGAACGGAAATCACAATCGGAGAAGACGAGATTCTAGACGAGGATCTAATTCCTCGTGAGGATGTCATTATTTCGATCACGCATTCCGGTTACGTGAAGCGACTGCCAGTAACAACTTATCGCAGCCAACGTCGCGG
>NZ_AEDD01000005.1:108427-220927 GCF_000179615.1 Paenibacillus curdlanolyticus YK9 | reverse complement strand
GTGCCTTTTGTAGAATGAACCGGCGAGTTACGTTCACGTGCAAGGTTAAGTCGGGAAGACGGAGCCGCAGCGAAAGCGAGTCTGAATAGGGCGAATAAGTACGTGGTCGTAGACCCGAAACCGTGTGATCTACCCCTGTCCAGGGTGAAGGTGCGGTAACACGCACTGGAGGCCCGAACCCACGCACGTTGAAAAGTGCGGGGATGAGGTGGGGGTAGCGGAGAAATTCCAATCGAACTCGGAGATAGCTGGTTCTCCCCGAAATAGCTTTAGGGCTAGCCTCGAGAATGAGCGTCATGGAGGTAGAGCACTGATTGGGTGCGGGGCCCGCCAAGGGTTACCAAGTCCAGTCAAACTCCGAATGCCATGTACGTGCTCCTCGGGAGTCAGACAGTGAGTGCTAAGATCCATTGTCAAGAGGGAAACAGCCCAGATCATCAGCTAAGGTCCCCAAGTGTGTGTTAAGTGGGAAAGGATGTGGAGTTGCACAGACAACCAGGATGTTGGCTTAGAAGCAGCCACCATTTAAAGAGTGCGTAATAGCTCACTGGTCGAGTGACTCTGCGCCGAAAATGTAACGGGGCTAAACACACCACCGAAGCTATGGCATGTACCAGTAGGTACTTGGGTAGGGGAGCGTTGAATGCGGGTTGAAGTCAGACCGGAAGGACTGGTGGACTGCATTCAAGTGAGAATGCCGGTATGAGTAACGAAAAGACAAGTGAGAATCTTGTCCGCCGAAAGCCTAAGGGTTCCTGAGGAAGGCTCGTCCGCTCAGGGTAAGTCGGGACCTAAGGCGAGGCCGAAAGGCGTAGTCGAAGGACAACAGGTTGATATTCCTGTACCACCGTAAACCGTTATGAGCAATGGAGTGACGCAGAAGGATAGTGACGCGGACTGATGGAATAGTCCGTCCAAGCAGTGAGGCTGATGTGTAGGCAAATCCGCACATCGCAAGGCTGGGCTGTGATGGGGAGGGAAAATTATAGTACCGAAGGTCATGTGTTCCCGCTGCCAAGAAAAGCTTCTAGCCAGGTGAAGGTGCCCGTACCGCAAACCGACACAGGTAGGCGAGCAGAGCATGCTAAGGCGCGCGGAGGAACTCTCGTTAAGGAACTCGGCAAAATGACCCCGTAACTTCGGGAGAAGGGGTGCCTCGGTAGGGTGAATAGCCCGAGGGGGCCGCAGTGAAAAGGCCCAAGCGACTGTTTAGCAAAAACACAGGTCTGTGCGAAGCCGTAAGGCGAAGTATACGGGCTGACGCCTGCCCGGTGCTGGAAGGTTAAGGGGAGTGGTTAGCCGCAAGGCGAAGCTATGAACCGAAGCCCCAGTAAACGGCGGCCGTAACTATAACGGTCCTAAGGTAGCGAAATTCCTTGTCAGGTAAATTCTGACCCGCACGAATGGCGTAACGACTTGGGCGCTGTCTCAACGAGAGATCCGGTGAAATTTTAATACCTGTGAAGATGCAGGTTACCCGCGACAAGACGGAAAGACCCCATGGAGCTTTACTGCAGCTTGATATTGGACTTTGGTACGATCTGTACAGGATAGGTGGGAGCCTAGGAAGCCTGAGCGCCAGCTTGGGTGGAGGCGCCGTTGGGATACCACCCTGATCGTATCGGAGTTCTAACCCACTACCGTGAAGCCGGTAGGGGGACCGTGTCAGGTGGGCAGTTTGACTGGGGCGGTCGCCTCCTAAAATGTAACGGAGGCGCCCAAAGGTTCCCTCAGAATGGTTGGAAATCATTCGGAGAGTGCAAAGGCATAAGGGAGCTTGACTGCGAGACCAACAAGTCGAGCAGGGACGAAAGTCGGGCTTAGTGATCCGGTGGTACCGAATGGAAGGGCCATCGCTCAACGGATAAAAGCTACCCTGGGGATAACAGGCTTATCTCCCCCAAGAGTCCACATCGACGGGGAGGTTTGGCACCTCGATGTCGGCTCATCGCATCCTGGGGCTGAAGTAGGTCCCAAGGGTTGGGCTGTTCGCCCATTAAAGCGGTACGCGAGCTGGGTTCAGAACGTCGTGAGACAGTTCGGTCCCTATCTGTCGTGGGCGTAGGAAATTTGAGAGGAGCTGTCCTTAGTACGAGAGGACCGGGATGGACGCACCGCTGGTGTACCAGTTGTTCCGCCAGGAGCATCGCTGGGTAGCCAAGTGCGGACGGGATAAGCGCTGAAAGCATCTAAGCGCGAAGCCCCCCTCAAGATGAGATTTCCCAGTATGTAAGACCCCTGGAAGACGACCAGGTTGATAGGCTCGAGGTGGAAGCGCAGCAATGCGTGCAGCTGACGAGTACTAATAGGTCGAGGGCTTATCCTACAGCTTCTTGTATGAGAAGCAAACTTCGTGAGCAAGACTAAGCTAAGGATTCATCATTCGCATCCAGTTTTGAAGGTGTAACCTTCAGCACGCGTCGCAGCAGCTAGTCTGAGCGATTGCACGTTTGGTGTCGATGGCGGAGGGGTTCCACGCGTACCCATCCCGAACACGACCGTTAAGTCCTCCAACGCCGATGGTACTTGGACCGCAGGGTCCTGGGAGAGTAGGAAGATGCCAAGCACGATGAGCCACTGTCCATGGACAGTGGCTTTTTTGTTTTTATATAGCGAGTGAAAGAAAACACGGTACCTGCGCGAGGTACCGTGTTTGTTTAGCGATGATAATAACATAGTTCGCTGTCGTCCATTTTTAGAACGCCATCGCCACTTTGCTTGCGGAGCAAAAACAATGTAATTTGACCAGGTAAGCATGTCCATAGATGCCATACGATTAAGCAGATGGAGCCGCTAGTGTGTATCCAAGGCATTAAGGCAATAAATATACAAAGTCCAATCCAACAGGCTTGACGTTCTGTTTTGCGGTAAATACTTAATTGTATCTCTGATGCAGGCACATAGCCAATAAAGGGGAGCATATAACTCCATCTCCATCTCCGCCGTTGCCATTCGTCTACGCGTATTAGCGTTAGACGATTAATGACGTAATGGATCACTATAACTGCGGGCAACCCGATAAGAGCGTATAGTAGTCCATTAAGCTTAAAAAGCACAATTAGGGCAGCAATGAAAAGGAAGGGAACAATTCTGTAGCTTTTAAGCAGCTTTGGAGGGATGATGAATTTACAAATTAGCCGGTACTGGTAAACAGTCGCATTGAGCTGTTCTTGTAAGGTTTGTCTCATAATTAGTTCTCCAATAACAGGATTCATTACTTACCTATATCGGTATCGAGCCCTCGGTACTTAAGGCGAACCTAATCTTTATTCAATTTATAATCACCTTTAGACGATCGCCTACATACGATATTTTAATTGGGGAACGGTGTAGGGGAGTGACTAAAGTGGTAGATTGTGTGCCATAATAGTAGATAGTTAGTTTGTATTCCCCCAGACAGGAGGTATTCGCATGGAGGAACAACAGCAAACGTGTAAATGCATCATATGCGGCGAGTTTAAACGCGAAGAAGAAGGGATCCATATCGTAACGGAATTTATCTGTGAGGACTGCGAAGTTGATATGGTGGCTACTGATGTAAATGACGATAGATACCCTTTTTATATTCATCAAATGAAGCAGATATGGGTACAACGAAATGCTTAAGAGACCTTTCCAGTTGAATGGAAAGGCTCTTTTTTGTTTGGATAGGTATGTGCAATCTCGTAATGTTACAATAGGGTCAAGTATACTGACCTGAAGAGGATGACGGATAGATGAAAAATAAAGCTGAGAAGCTGGGGTATGCTCCCTTGTATGAAAAGCTTAATGAGCATGCGTTAACAAGGCCAGTGTCGCTGCATGTTCCTGGACACCGCAATGGCGAAAGCTGGAGGCGGGGGCTGCAGAACAATACTGAGCGATATGGCATAGATCGATATGAGTCGCTGCTGCCTCTTGATATAACTGAGTTGTCGCATACAGATGATCTTCACGCCCCTGAGGGGGTAATAGCAGAGGCGCAGCAGTTGGCATCTCAATTGTATCGATCTGATCATACGTTCTTTCTCATTGGAGGAAGCACGGCTGGCAATCATGGCATGATATTGGCTGTTTGCGATCCAGGTGACTTAATTCTTGTTCAACGTAACGTGCATAAGTCGATCTTAAATGGTTTGCGGTTGGCAGGCGCCAGTGCAGTATTTTTGCAGCCCTCTAGAGAAGAGGCAGAAGGTACATGGACAGTACCTGACCTGCATGTAGTGAAGGAAGCATTAGAACGTCACCCAGAAGCTAAGGCTGTCTTATTGAGTACGCCTAATTATTATGGACGTGCTGTATCCATGCGAGGTTATGCTGACTTGGTCCATGAATATCAGATTCCTCTGTTAGTTGATGAAGCCCATGGGGCGCATTATGGATTCCACCCTGCGTTCCCACGATCGGCATTAGCTGACGGAGCCGACGCTGTGGTCCATTCTACGCATAAAACTTTAACGGCAATGACGATGGGGGCTATGCTGCATATTAAGGGAGCTCGGATCGATCTTGGGCGGTTACGAGATGTGTTAGCCTCCATACAAAGCTCAAGTCCATCTTATCCGATTATGGCATCTATCGATATTGCCCGGGCAATGGTACAGGCCGAGGGGGCCGACCTGTTCGATTCAGGCATTCAAGCGGCCCGTAAGCTGCGGAACCATTTGAATTCCGAAAACAGCCGTTTAATAGCTTCGAGCATCAAAGAGGAGGATTCCACGCCGTTAATTGATCCTCTGCGTATCTTGTTGAAAGATCGTGCAGGCAGGTACAGCGGCTATGAGCTGCAAAAGCGTTTTGAGCAGCATGGGTGCTGGGCGGAGATGGCTGACGAGACACGCGTTCTATTATTATTTGGCGGCTACATGAGCGATGAAGAGCTGTCGCGCATTATAGCTGCCTGTGATGCAGTAGCGGAGAGCCTCCTTGATCCACGTGAAGGGGACGGCATCTGCACAGCGAAGGATGAGGTAGCACACTCTATGGAAGAGGCGGGAGCAGTTGATGCAGTTTCTGAGCCGGTTGCCTTCTCTTTTAAAAGGGTAGATGCCCAACGGATAACGAATATTGCTATAGAACATGCAGCAGGCTACCGAAGCGCAGAGACGGTAATTCCTTATCCGCCAGGAATACCTCTTATATACGCAGGAGAGATGATCACTGCCACCGTTGCCAAGGAACTGAAACGGATTGGCGAGCATGGCGCCAAATGCCAAGGGGCGGCTGATCCGTCCCTTCAAACGATTTGCGTTGTGCAAGACAAGACGAATGGATGACGGGCTTGAATAGCTTTGTTATGATGAAAGATAGGGATAGCTCCTATTAGTATGAATTGAGATGAATTGAGGCGTTAATAGTGGAACAAGGCGTATTCATTACTATAGAAGGTGGAGAGGGCGCAGGCAAGACGACGATTATAAGTCGTTTGGCAGCAGAGCTATCTGCACTTGGCGATACAGTTACGATTACCCGGGAGCCTGGCGGTATTCCGATTGCAGAGCAAATCCGTGCGGTTATTTTGGATCGGAATCATACCGGAATGGACGGACGTACAGAAGCATTACTGTATGCAGCCGCGAGAAGACAGCATTTAGTTGAAAAGGTTGTGCCGGCGCTCGAGAAGGGGCATGTTGTGCTGTGTGACCGTTTTATCGATAGCAGCCTTGCTTACCAAGGGCATGCGCGTGGAATTGGCATGGAGGCAGTGCTGGCCATTAATGCTTTTGCAATCGATGGCATGATGCCGAAGCTGACGTTGTATCTAGATGTGCGGCCGGAGGTTGGTTTGCGCCGTATTCAAGAGGCAGAGGTTCGCGAGATCAACCGAATTGATCTGGAGGCAATAACGTTCCATGAACAAGTCCGTGAAGGGTTCCTCCAGCTTGCCCAGATGTATAGCGACCGGATCGTCGTTATTGATGCAGAGCAGTCGGCAGATGCTGTCTTCGAGCAATGCATGTCGATAATCCTGAAACGGCGGGCAGGATTTTAGGCAATCGATGTCAAAATATTAAGGATGGTCGATTACCGAAGGAAGTCATGGGAGGGATTGAGGATGAAACTAGTCATCGCAATCGTGCAAGATAAGGATAGCAACCGCTTGTCCAATGCGCTCGTTCGAGAAGGTCTTCGGGCGACTAAACTGGCTAGCACAGGAGGATTTCTTCGAGCCGGTAATACGACATTTATGATCGGAATTGAAGATGACCGCGTTCATGAAGTGCTTCAGGTCATCCGTTCCAACTGCAAGGTGAGAGATCAGCTCGTAACGCCAATGTCACCGATGAGCGGGTCGGCAGATTCTTACATTCCGTTCCCTGTGGAGGTACAGGTGGGAGGAGCTGCTGTATTCGTCGTTCCAGTGGAGAGGTTCGAGCATTATTAATGATAAACGTGAAAGGATAGGGCGTGACGACAGATGAAAATCGAATCAGGATGGCGTCCGCTTGAACAGCGTTCGCGGCCAGATCAATTGAACAAGGCGATCGTTACGAGAAGCTTCTCAGACGTCTTGCACCAGAATGACTCAGAACGAACAACAGAGCAGCTGCAGCGTAAGCTGCAGGACATTCATAACCAGGGCGAGCGGTTAGCCCGGTCGATGACCGTACGCGAACTAAAGCAATATCAGCAGATGATCAAGAAGTTTCTAGAGGATACGGTTAGGCGCGGCGTTGGGCTTAAGGAGCATCGCGGCTTCGACCGCCGTGGACGCATTAAACGGTACAAGCTTCTCGATGAGATCGATGAGAAATTAATTGAGATGGCGGAGGAGTTGCTTCAAACCGAGCAAGGGAGAATCGAGCTATTGAGCAAAATTGGAGAAATTCGAGGACTGCTCATTAATCTGTTCTTCTAGAAGAAGGAAGGAATTGCGCAGCATGAGTATGGATCAAGTTCCCGGACAAGAGAAAGCAAAAGGGATGCTGCGTTATGCGCTGCGGAGCGGCAAGGTATCGCATGCCTATTTGTTCAGCGGCCCTCGCGGGACTGGGCGAAAGGCGCTTGCGCTATCTTTTGCACAAGCGTTGTTCTGTACAGCTGGCGGAGAAGACGCTTGCGGCCAATGCATCGAGTGCCGGAAGTTCGAGCATGGCAATCAGCCGGACTTGTATCAAATCGAGCCCGATGGACAGTCGATCAAGCTGGGGCAGATTCAACAGCTTCAGCGGGAGATGTCCTATCGAAATGTAGGCGAATCGCGGAAAGTGTATATTGTCGAACGAGCAGAGACAATGACGCTGCCAGCGGCGAATAGTTTGTTGAAATTTCTCGAAGAGCCACAATCGCCGATTGTTGCGCTGCTCCTCACAGATAATGGACAAGCAGTGCTTCCGACCATTCGTTCACGCGTTCAAACGATCCCCTTTGCCCCGCTAGGGCCTCAACAAATTGTAACGGCGCTAGAAGCGGAAGGGTTCCCGACTGCGCTTGTGAGGACTGCTAGCCGTTTAGCATCAGGGCCAGAGGCCTGCCGTACGCTTATCCAGCAGAATGGGTTTGCAGAAACGAGAAACGTAGTGATACAATTAGGCAAGGAGAGCATCAGCCGATTCACAGCGGCGATCGTCACGGTTCAGCAGCAGGTCGTGAAGTCTGAAGCTGGACAAGATCCGCAGCTTTTGCTCGCCATGCTATTACTTTGGTTTAAAGACATGATTCATTATCAGGCTGGAAGGCTTGAAGATATGGTTTTTATAGATCAGTCAGATTGGATAAGTAAACATGCATTCGCCCGTACCCCGGATGGTTGGGTGGGATGTATGGAGCAGGTGCTGGAGTGTGGAAGGCGGATACGCGCCCATGTGTCAACACAGTTAGCACTCGAGCAATTACTGGTGAATCTACAGGAGGGCTAATGCCTTGTATAATGTCGTCGGTGTCCGCTTCAAGAAAGCGGGCAAGATCTATTACTTTGATCCCGTCGATCTGCCCGTAGCGAAGGATCAACATGCGATCGTCGAAACGGCTCGCGGCATCGAGTACGGTAAAGTGGTGGTTGGACAAAAACAGGTTGGTGAATCGGATGTTGTCCTCCCCCTTAAGAAAGTAATACGGATCGCGAACGAAGCCGACGCGAAAGTGGTAGAAGAAAATAAACGATCAGCAAGCCAAGCCTTCACAACATGCTTGGAGAAAATCCGTAATCACCAGCTGAAGATGAAGCTGGTAGATGTGGAATTTACGTTTGATCGCAATAAAATTATATTCTACTTCACCGCGGAAGGCCGAGTTGATTTTCGGGAGTTAGTTAAGGATTTAGCCGGTGTATTCCGTACCCGGATTGAGCTTCGTCAGATTGGCGTTCGTGATGAAGCCAAAATGCTAGGCGGTATCGGACCGTGCGGACGGGTGCTCTGTTGTTCATCTTGGCTGGGTGACTTCGAGCCTGTGTCGATCAAGATGGCGAAGGATCAGAATTTGTCCCTCAATCCAACGAAGATATCTGGGCTGTGCGGACGGCTAATGTGTTGTTTGAAGTATGAGCATGACAACTATGAGAGCATTCGAGAGGAGCTCCCGTCGGTTGGCAAGATTGTCATTACATCGCTAGGTGAAGGCAAGGTTACCGGAATTAATGCGGGTAGTAAGACAGTATACGTACAACTGCTCGACATCGGAGGCAAACCCAAAGAACTGCCGCTGGATGATGTCGTCGTGAAATAACCCGTTCCATCAAGGTCCTGAGGTGGGAACTGATTTGGATAATAAAAATGATCTGTTTGTAGAAGTGGATGAGTTGGAGGGCCGCATTGGCGGAATTCACGCTGAGCTCGGCTTGCTGAAGCGGCATATCAAGTCATTGCTTGAGGAAAATAAGCGGCTCAGTATAGAAAACAATCAATTGCACAAGCTGTTAAGACAAGGGACTTCATTCTTGGAGCCTCAAGAGGAGCCAGCCGCAGCGGACGAGTCAACTATCCAAGATCACCTACATGAGAGCGGCTTGGAAACGGTCAAAATGGCTGATACAGTGAAGGAGCCAATGCCAACCGTTAGCGGGGGGCATGATAACCTGGCACGCCTATACCATGAAGGATTTCATATATGCAATGTCTACTACGGACATTTGCGAACGGAAGGCGATTGCTTATTCTGTCTGTCCTTCTTGAACAAATAAAGCATGGCAAACAAGACCCGAAAGGGTCTTTGTTTTTGTTTGGCTAACAAGCTTGGATCGGCGAGAGAGAGATGGGGGAGCGGTATTTTTGAATAAGGACATAGAGCAAACAAGGGCTGGCGATCAAGGCGATTTGGGCAGCCGGGAGCAGCAGTTATTAGAGGGGGAACGACTTGATGATTTGATGACCAAAGAGCTTCAAATCATACAGAGCCGTGAAGTGTTCAGCTTCTCGATGGATGCGGTGCTGCTTGCTCGATTCGCGAGCATTCCGCCTAGAGGGAAAGTCATTGATTTGTGCACGGGGAATGGAGTCATTCCATTGCTGCTATCAACGCGCACACGCGCGGCAATCGATGGGGTGGAGATCCAGCCTCGCTTGGCGGATATGGCAAAGCGGAGCGTTACGTTAAATAACTTAGATGAACAGATTCAAATAATCGAAGGGGATTTGCGTACCTTTCCTCGAACGGCGGGCCAAGGAATTTATGATGCGGTCACCGTTAACCCGCCTTATATGCAAACGCAGACAGGCGATCAGAATGAAAATGAGCATTATGCGATTGCACGCCATGAAATTCACTGCACGTTAGACGAAGTGGTTGAAGCGAGTGCGAGGCTGGTGCGTACTGGAGGAAAGGTGTCCATGGTGCACAGGCCGAATCGATTGATGGATATTCTCGAGTCATTCCGCCGTTGGAAGCTGGAGCCTAAACGCATTCGATTCGTTCACCCGCATGCAGAAGCGGAAGCAAACATGCTGCTAATCGAAGCGATCCGGGATGGCAAACCATCGGTTAAGCTGCTCCCGCCGCTCATTGTCTATACAGCAGAAAGAGAATACACCGATGAGCTCAAAAAGCTCTATTACGGCAGCAACGGGGTTTGGTCCGACGGCCAAGAGAGAAAGGAGGAGGTATAAATGTTCGTTCAACGAAGCTTTAAAACGCCAGCGGCTACTACTGCTCATGCTAATGCGACTGCAAGTGGAACGTTATATTTGGTTGGGACGCCTATCGGGAATCTAGAGGATATGACGTTCCGTGCAGTTCGCACACTAGGTGAGGTTGATTTGATTGCAGCGGAGGATACGAGGCAAACGCGCAAGTTGCTCACCCATTTTGAAATTCAAACGAGGCTTGTCAGTTACCACGAGCATAATAAGCAGGCTAGCGGGCCTGAGCTTATACGAATGCTGGAGGAAGGCAAGTCGATAGCGCTAGTCAGCGACGCAGGGCTGCCGGCAATCTCTGATCCTGGTGCGGATCTTGTACGCGATGCCGTGGAGAGAGAGATTACAGTCGTTCCTATTCCGGGTGCCAACGCCGCTTTGTCAGCGCTGATCATATCGGGTCTTCCTACCGACCGATTCTTGTTCGCAGGCTTTCCGCCACGTCAGCGCAAAGCGCTAATCGAGTGGTTAACGCCGCTCGGTTATGAAGCTGGAACGATACTGCTCTACGAATCTCCGCATCGTGTCAGCAAAACGCTGAAGGTTATGCTAGAGGTGCTCGGTGACCGCCGGATTGCGATGGTACGAGAGCTGACGAAGCGACATGAGGAAGCGGCGAGGGGGACGATTAGCGAGTGTCTTGCTTGGCTAGAGGAGAACGCTCCATTAGGCGAGTACGTCATTGTCGTTGAAGGACGCGTTTCGGCTAGCTCAGGCGGCAGAACGGGTACGGATGGCGATGCGACAGAGCATGCACAGCGTGCTGGTATATTGGGACAAGACGAGTCTTGGTGGGTGGCGCTCACATTGGAGGAACATGTCCAGCATTATGAGGAGCGCAATGCGTTGGACCGCAAGGAAGCGATCAAGCGAACGGCAGCTGATCGAGCGATGCAGAAGCGGGATGTTTATAACGCGGTTATGCGGAAAAATGAAAGTGGATAACGCTCAGCGTTATCCACTATTTGTCCACAAAAAAAGGACCTTCCTGGCCGGGTTCTAGCGCAGGAAGGCATAAGGAGTATTAAAAAGGTTAGAATTAACATGTGGATAAGTACATTATAACCTATAATTCTTATTTTGTCACAGGTGCAGGCAATTCTGATAGGCAAACATTGCAAACAATTTTTCCTTTGAAGTAAGCAACGTTCTCTGCATTGCCGCAGAAGATGCAAGCTGGCTCATATTTCTTAAGCATGATGCGTTCTCCGTCCACGTAAATCTCAAGTGCATCCTTCTCTCCAATACCCAGCGTACGGCGCAATTCGATTGGAATTACAACACGGCCCAACTCATCAACTTTACGGACGATACCAGTAGATTTCATCATAGTAATCGTTTCCCCTCTCATTTAAATAAAATCGTCACTATTCGACACGTTTTTACTTTATATGATTAATATAGTACCAAGAATACCCAGAACAGTCAACCCAGAAAATATGTTAAAATGCGCTAATCTTTTCTGATTCACCTGTAAACTAGGGCATTATTAAGATACTATTACTATACATCATAGGCGACTCGTTTGGAAATGAATACACGACAGTTTTCGACAAAATATTAAGAGGCTGTGTCGAATTCTTGAACATATTAGCACTTAAGGGGTGTGATTGTCATCGAACGTCAGCTTGCGGAGGAAAAAGTATTCAAAGATCCCGTACATAAGTCGATTTATGTCCAGGATCAACTGATATGGAACCTTATCAATACGAAAGAATTTCAGAGATTGCGGAGAATTCGACAGCTAGGCACTTCCTATCTTACCTTTCATGGCGCGGAGCACAGTCGATTCTCGCATTCATTAGGCGTGTACGAGATTACGAGACGAATTATCTCGCAGTTCGAACGTAATGAATATTCAGATTGGCCAAGACAAGAGAGACTGCCCGCATTATGCGCAGCACTGCTGCATGATCTGGGTCATGGGCCATTCTCACATTCCATTGAGGATGTATTCGACACGGATCACGAGGACTGGACTTGTCGAATCATTACAGGCGATACCGAAGTGAATCAAGTGCTCCGCGAAATCGATGAGCGTTTCCCGGAGCGGGTCGCCGCTATAATTAGGAAGAAATATGACAAGCCGATTGTGGTTAATCTCGTTTCGAGCCAGATGGACGCGGATCGCATGGATTATTTGCTGCGTGATGCTTATTTTACAGGGGTCCATTACGGTACGTTTGATCTGGAGCGCATTCTTCGTGTGCTGCGTCCATACCAGGGACGGATTGTAGTGAAAGAAAGCGGCATGCATGCGGTGGAGGACTACTTGATGTCGCGTTATCAAATGTACTGGCAGGTTTATTTTCACCCGGTGACGCGCAGCTCGGAGATTATATTGAAGCAAATTTTACGAAGGGCCAAGGAGCTCTATCTTAATGGCTATCGATTCGAATGGCTGCCGAAGCCTCTGCTTCGTTTGTTCCAAAATGAGCTGACGACGGACGATTACTTCCTATTAGATGAAGCGCTTGCACAAACCGTCTTCATGGCATGGGCGGATGAGCGCGATGAGTGGCTGTCGGACCTCTCGCGAAGGTTCCTCCATCGCCGGTTGTATAAAGATATCGTAGTGAACAATCATAGCGAAGAACTGTTCGAGGAAGCGAAGCTTCAATTGAAGCATGCGGGATTGCAGCCGGATTACCACCTCGAGGTTGACTTCCCATTCGATCTTCCTTACGATGTGTACCAACCGGATGCAGGAACGAACAGGAAGGGCAATGAAAAGCCGCCAATCCTTCTGCTTGACGCAAAAGGGGAAATTTCTGAAATTTCGGCACGATCGGACATTATCCGTTCCTTGAGCGGACTCCACCAAGGCAAGCATCGCTGGTATTATCCCGATGACCTGCTGCGGCCTGTCGCGCATCGCTTGGACAAGCGTATTCGTACGATTTTTGGGTATTAATGAAGAGACACATCAAGAAGGGAATGAACGGTACGATATGGTTACATTAATTGACACACATACGCATATGGACAACCATAAATTCGACAACGATCGTGATGAAGCAATTGCGCGGGCGCGAGAAGCGGGCGTCGAGCTTATGATTAATATTGGCTTTGACCGAGAAACGATTCCGACGACGATGGCGTTGGCTGAGAAGTATGATTTTATCTATGCGGCAGTAGGTTGGCATCCGGTGGAGAGCATTCACATGCAGCCGGGAGATCTTGAATGGATCGAATCGCTGATGAGTCACCCGAAGGTCGTCGCTATCGGTGAGATCGGGCTCGATTACCATTGGGACACTTCGCCAAAGGACGTTCAGCAGCGGGTATTCCGCGAGCAGATTCAGCTAGCGCGCAAAGTGGGCAAGCCAATCGTCATTCACAATCGGGACGCCCATGAGGATGTCGTACGTATATTGAAGGAAGAGAAAGCGGAGGAGGTCGGGGGCGTGATGCATTGCTTCTCCGGCAGCTGGGAGACGGCCAAAGCTTGTCTCGACATGAACTTCTATATTTCGTTCGGAGGACCGGTTTCCTTCACGAATGCGAAGGTGCCCAAGGACGTGCTTGCGAAGGTGCCGGACGACCGTTTATTGATCGAAACAGACTCCCCTTATTTGGCGCCCCATCCTTTTCGAGGCAAAAGAAATGAGTCGGCTTACGTTGCTCTTGTGGCAGAAGCGGCCGCAGCAATAAAAGGCAAAACGGTAGAGGAAATCGGATATTTAACGTCCGTAAATGCCAAAAATTGTTTCCGTTTTGAGCGATAATAGGCGGAAATGGGAGGAAATCGAACCAAATGGATGATAAAAGTAGATTTCCTTGCATTAACCGCTTCTCTTTTGGCTGAATTTCCTTAAATATCGTGAAAATCGTCTTTAATCGGTTCTTTACAATGTTGGCGAACACGGGGTATGATTCATTTCAGAACTTACACAATGTATTGGATTTCCAGTAACACGCTTAATCTCCTAACGGAGAACGGGGGAACCAAATGTGGAAGCTTTGCATGACCTGATTAGTCGGCAAAGGCGGAAGCATTGATCCAAATGGGGTGAATTTCGCAACCCTGCATCGGGCACGTACGAGATCGTCATGATCCGCCGATAGCAGAGCGAATAGGGCAGGATCTCTAGCCCGAATCCGACAGCTAACCTCGTAAGCGAATAAGAGAGATCAACCTTCGAATCCCACTTTCCATGTTTTTTCGTTGTTTACCCGGGAAGCCACGAAGCAGATGATCCTCTGTCGAAGGCTTCTTTTCTTTTGAAAAGAACCGCGCTGCAGTCGTTGATCGAATCACGACGGAGCCGTTTCACCTCGAATAAAGGGGAAAACGTCGACATAGGGTTAATCATGGAGGTGAGAGAGAAGGGAGCTAGCTGGAGCGTGATTCGTCACGCCAATATACTATAGTCGCGTCAATTCAATCATGCAAAACACTCGACGGCGGGGCTTTGAAGGAGGACCGAAGAAGTGGGCGTATTTCCGAAGTTGGACACCCATGGTAAACGATCATCCAGCATGTCTTTCGCATTGCGATGGAAGCATGAAAACTTGCGTTTGATTATTTTGAGTGCTATTATCTCAATCGCTATGACTTTCATGTTATTGGTGTTGTTGTACGGAACGGCTGAGAAAAGCGTCTCCGTAGTAGTGAATGGACAAGAGAGCGTCGTGAAAACGAAGCAATGGGTCCTGCAACGCCTACTGGATGAACAAGCTATTACGGTTGGCCCGCATGATGTGGTATCCGTACCCCTGAATGCAGCGATCAAAGATGGAGACCGAATCGTTATCGATCAGGCTCTTCCATTGACTGTAACAGCTGATGGCAAGACTCGGACAGTGTACACGACCGAGAGAACTGTGCAAGCAGCGATCGAGGAATTGAATATTCCTGTTCGTGGTTATGATAAGGTATATCCGTCGCTTGGGACGGCTTTGCTGCCTAATATGTCAGTGAAGGTTGTACGCGTGAATCGCGAGATGTCGCGCTCTGAGCACAAAGTGCCTTTCGTAATCGTGAAACAAAATGATCCGTCTCTGGAAACAGGGAAGGAGAAGCTTGTAAAGACCGGCAAGGAAGGTCTTCTTGTTAAACAGTTCGAAAGCGTCTATGAGGACGGGAAGCTCGTTTCCACGGAGCTTGTAACGAAGAGCGTACAGACGGCAGCCGTAAACCAGGTTGTAGCTATCGGTACGAAGAAAGTTGAGCCGAAGGTGACGACACTTTCAACGAGGACTCCAAGCGTGGAGACGTTCTCGATGAGCGGCCGGACGTTTAAGGCGAAGAAAACCCTGAAGGGCGTTACGCTAACTGCTTATTCGGCTGGCGTAGAGTCTACAGGCAAGAGTAAGGGCCATCCGCAATACGGCATTACTGCCTCTGGCGCTCGCGTCAAAGAGGGACGGACGATTGCTGTCGACCCGAAAGTAATTCCGATCGGTTGGTGGGTATACATCGAAGGCCTGGGATTCCGTCGAGCGGAGGACAAGGGCAGCGCGGTTAAGGGTAATAAGATTGATGTTTACTTCGATAGCGAGGACTATGCCGAGAAATTCGGTACGAAGCGCGGCTATACGGTGTATGTCATCGGTCCGAACAAACCTTCATCGAGTTAAGGTGTGTATCACATAATTATCGTATTTCCAAGCTAAATATGCCATCATAAGAAGAGGCGAATGCCTCTTCTTTTTGCATGCTGAAAGCTGGTCCTGCAGGGACCTCATTTAAGGGCTTTTGCTGCAGGCGGACAGGCGAACGGAAAGGAATGACGGAACGTGATTAAAGAAATTATTGTAGTAGAGGGTAAGGACGATACGGCAGCCATTAAGCGGGCTGTAGAAGCAGATACAATTGAAACGGGCGGATCGGCCATTGGCGAAGCGGTGCTGAAGCGGGTCGAGCTAGCGAAGGAACGGCGAGGGGTCATTATTTTCACCGATCCCGATCATGCGGGAGAACGGATACGGCGAATCGTCGCGCAGCGCGTGCCGGGCTGCAAGCATGCATTTCTACCGCAAGAGGAAGCGATGTATAAGGGTGACATCGGCGTTGAGAACGCGACGCCGGAAGCTATCCGTAAAGCATTGGCGAATGTGCGGACAGAACAGCTGGCAGGTGAAGGCGGTTCGATTGAGGTTGCGTGGGAAGACTTGATCGAGGCGGGACTTATCGTTCATCCGCAGGCATCCGGGCGTCGTGAAATCATCGGCAAGCTGCTCGGCATCGGATATGCGAACGGGAAGACGTTCTTCAAACGGTGCGTAAGCTTCCGCATTACGAAAACCGAGTTTAACGAAGCAAGGCGCAGAATGGAACAGCAGCTGGAACAGGAGCGTGGCTAGTGATGAGCGAGAGCATAGAACGGCAAGGGCAATCAGCAGTAGAAGTGGCAACACCGACCCGTACGCGCGATATCGTAAAGAAGTATGGATTCGAGTTTAAGAAGAGTCTGGGCCAGAATTTTCTGATCGATCAAAATATTTTGCATAAAATCGTAGCGGCCGCTGAGCTGGATGGGACTAAAGGCGCACTTGAGATTGGTCCAGGCATCGGGGCTTTGACGCAGCACTTGGCACGCTCGGCAGGGAGAGTGACGGCGGTTGAGATCGATAATCGCCTCATCCCGATCTTGCGCGACACGCTTGCTGGAGAAGCGAACGTAGAGGTTGTTCACGCGGACGTATTGAAGCTTAATCTGCACGAGCTGTTCGCAGAGCGGTTCGAGGGGCTGTCGGGCATTAGCGTTGTTGCAAATCTGCCGTATTATGTGACGACACCAATTCTAATGAAGCTGCTTGAGGAGCGTTTGCCGCTTGAGCACATTGTCGTCATGATTCAGAAGGAAGTGGCGGATCGCATGGCTGCTAAGCCGGGCGGCAAAGAGTACGGCAGCTTAAGCGTTGCTGTCCAGTATTATTGCGAGCCGAGCATCGTCTGCACCGTGCCGCATACGGTATTTATTCCACAGCCTAACGTTGATTCCGCAGTGATCAAGTTATCGCTAAGGGAGAAGCCGGCTGTTGAGACGCGAGATGAAGCCCATTTCTTCCGCACGGTACAAGCTTCATTCGCGCAGCGCCGCAAAACACTGATGAACAATATGTCGTCGTGGATCGGCAAGGATCACCGCGAAACGTTGACTTCCATAATGGAAGGATGCGGCATCCAGCCGAGCCGGCGCGGGGAGACGCTCTCGTTAGAGGAGTTTGCCAAGCTGAGCGCAGCGCTTTATGATGCGGGACTCGGCCTGTCCTAGATTGCAATCGCTAGTCACCATCTCGGCGATTCACCCATAGGATAGACGAAGAGGTGATTCGCCCATGAAGCAAGGGGACCTGGTTGTCCGCAAATCATACGGCGGTGACGTGCTGTTCCGCATTGAACAATTAAGAGATAACCAACTAGCTGTCCTGAAAGGCACGGATTATCGGCTGCTTGCGGATTCCCCGATTGTCGACCTTGCGGTCGTGAACGATCCGGATTCGACACAAGCGTCTCAGCGGGTCCGTATCAAAGTAAATGAGTCGATGCGCCGCATGCAGCAGCAGCGCCCGCCGGTTATGGAGGACGATCCCATTCGGTTTGCATCGGGATCAGCATCGACATCGGCATCCAAAAGCCATCCATCAGGCCAGCCCTTCTACGAGATGCCTGGCAAGGTGCTTCACTTAGACGGCGATGGCAACTACATGCGCAAAAGCATGCAGCTGTACTCGCAGATGCGTGTGCCCGCACATGGCATCCATGTTCATGAAAGCCAAATGCCAGAGCTGTTATATCGGCTGCTGCCTGAACTGAAGCCGGATATCGTCGTTATTACAGGCCATGACGGCGTACTTAAAAACCGTCGCCAAGATGACTTGGGCAGCATCAGCAGCTACAAAAATTCGCAAAACTTCGTTAACGCCGTTCGCGTTGCGCGCGATTATGAGAAAAACCGCGATTCGCTCATCGTAATCGCGGGAGCGTGCCAGTCGCATTACGAAGCGTTGCTTCAAGCAGGATCTAATTTTGCTAGCTCGCCTGGCCGTATTTTGATTCATGCCCTCGACCCTGTCTATATTGCGATCAAAGCCAGCGCCACGCCGATTCGCGAAACGATCGACCTGCCTGATGTCATTCATGGCACCATTAGCGGGATTGAAGGCGTTGGCGGCATTGAGACAGTGGGCCGTCTTCGGATGGGCTTGCCAAAGCCAAAGTGGGTTAAAGCGCCTGCTTCCACGAGCGTAACTTTATAATATGAACGGCTGTGTTTTTTTCTATGCAGAAATTTATAATAAAGCACAAAATTACTATTGACATAAAACTTTGATGACTGATATAATATTTTGTTGATTTGACTATACCGCCCTTGCTCGGTTATAATGGACGAGAAAGAGGTGGTAGTGGACAATGGCAAAAAATGCGCTGTCAGAAATCAAACGCAGCTTGGAAGCTCATGTAGGTTCCAAAATTCGTCTCCGTGCGAATGGGGGCCGACGTAAGACCATCGAACGCACCGGAGTACTGGAAGAAATCTACCCATCTGTTTTCATTGTCAAGCTCGATCAGGAAGAGAGCGCGTTTAAACGTGTCTCTTACAGTTATGCGGATATATTGACCGAATCGGTCGAAGTTCACGTATGCAACGATGAAGGTCAGGTTCGCATAACGTATATACAATAATATGCTGGTTTGGCGTATGGAGCCGGCAGATTGAGCGTATGTCCACTACAGGGCATACGCTTTCTTTTTTTTATAACTGGCTCGCTCCCGATGATCACCATGTATGAAAGCCATCCTTCCACCGCATACTACGTATGCCATAATTACAATTCTGCAAGGAGGATGGGCAATGAGCAGACGGAGAAGAAGCATTATGTCAGAGGAGCTCAAGTATGAGCTGGCTAAGGATCTCGGATTTTACGATACGGTGCAGCAAGAGGGCTGGGGCAGCATTAAGGCGAAGGATGCAGGCAATATGGTGAAGCGGGCGATCCAAATGGCGGAGCAGGCAGCAGCGGATAAAACACGGCAATAATTTGCGCCACAAAGAGTCTCCCGACGGAATGTCTGGGGGACTTTTGTCGGATGAGGGAGGGAGGATAAGGGCGATTTGCAACTCCTTTCGCATTTCTTCATTCCGTTTGTTATAATAGGTGAAGTTAACCATACGAACGGGTGATAATTATGAAAATATACGAGAAAGCTCCCGCAAAAATCAATTTACTGCTCGACGTTCTCCATAAACGGGAGGACGGCTTCCATGAGGTCGAGATGATTATGACCATGGTCGATCTAGCCGATCGGCTTGAGATGGAAGAGCTGCAGCGGGACCAAATTATCATCTCCAGCCAAGCCGGATACATACCGCTTGATGAGAAGAATTTAGCTTTTCAAGCTGCGAAGTTAATCAAAGACCGCTATGACGTGCGTAAGGGCGTATATATTCATCTAGACAAAAAGATTCCCGTAGCGGCTGGCCTTGCTGGCGGTTCCAGCGATGCGGCAGCTACGCTTCGTGGTCTTAATCGACTATGGGGATTAGGCATCTCGAATCAGGAGCTTTGCGTGCTCGGAGCGGAGCTTGGCTCTGACGTGCCTTTCTGTGTGACGGGGGGGACAGCCTTGGCGACAGGCCGCGGGGAGCGCCTTGAATATATCGAGAATCCGCCGCAATGCTGGGTCGTATTAGCGAAGCCGCCGATTAATGTTTCGACTGCTGATGTCTATGGCCGATTCAAGGCTGCGGAGCTCACGGAGCATCCCTCGATGAAAGACATGCTGTCTGCGATCTCGCGCGGGTCGTTCAACGATATGTGCGCTTCGCTGGGCAACGTGCTTGAGAAGGTAACGCTGAAGCATTATCCTGAGGTCCTTCAATTGAAGGAAAGCATGCAGCGACTGGGTGCAGAAGGCGTCCTGATGTCCGGCAGCGGGCCGACGGTATTCGGCCTTGTGTCCAAGGAGGCTAAGCTGGCTCGGATCTATAATGGTCTGCGCGGCTTCTGTAAAGAAGTGTATGTGGTAAGAATGTTGACGTAGTTCCCCCGTATCCTTGATTAAATCCGTATAAAAATGTTATATTGGCATTATAATATTCGGATTTAGCGGGGAGTGGTAGTTTTGAAAAAGCTTAAACGTAGCGCTCGACTCGTAGAGATGACACAATACTTACTCAACCGCCCCCATACTTTAATTTCGCTCACAGCATTCGCAGACCGTTATCAATCAGCTAAATCTTCAATTAGCGAAGATCTGGCGATTATTAAAGAGGTGTTCGAGGAAGAGGGGATTGGCGAGCTCCATACGCTTGCAGGAGCAGCTGGGGGCGTTAAGTATACGCCGAAAATCCATCACGATGCGGCGATTTCAATTATTCAAAGCGTGTGCCGCCAATTGGAGCAGCCAGAACGGGTGCTGCCAGGCGGCTATTTGTTCATGACGGATATGCTAGGCCAGCCGGAATTGTTGTCGGAGCTGGGAAGAATGTTCGCGACCGCGTTCGCGAATCGGGAAATCGACGTTATTATGACCGTCGAGACCAAAGGAATTCCGCTTGCTTACGCAACGGCGGCTTGTTTGAACTTACCTGTTGTTATCGTTCGCCGAGACAATAAGGTAACGGAAGGATCGGCCGTTAGTATTAATTATGTATCCGGTTCCAACAAGCGTATACAGACGATGTCATTGGCTAGACGGACACTGCGTGAGCATTCGCGCGTTTTGATCATCGATGATTTTATGAAGGCAGGCGGAACCATCCAAGGCATGATGGATCTGCTGGGCGAGTTTAATGCGAAGGTAGCGGGAGTAGGCGTATTCGTGGAATCTGGCGAGCTGGGCACGGAGGAGCGCCTGCTGGAGGACTATATATCGCTTGCGAAGGTAACCGCTGTTGATCTGAAGACGAAACAGACGACGGTTGTCCCAGGCAACTTCTTTCAATAAAAAAGCTTGAAATAATGGAGGGATTTTGTGATGAAGGCTCAACCCCAACTGATTAATGCGGCTGGCGCGCCAGCGGCGATTGGACCCTACTCGCATGCGGTGAAGCTCGGCAATTTGTTGTTCACCTCGGGCCAAATCCCGCTCGGCGCAGACGGCCAAGTGGTGGCTGGCGGTATCGAGGAGCAGACGCATCAAGTGTTCCGGAATCTGCAAGCGGTACTCGAAGCAGCAGGCTCTAATTTCCAGGATGTGGTGAAGGCGACTGTATTCCTCAAGGATATGAACCAGTTTGCAGACATTAATGCGATCTATGCTTCCTACTTTGGCGAGCATAAACCAGCTCGATCGGCTGTTGAGGTAGCAAGGCTGCCGAAGGATGTTCTTGTCGAAATAGAATTGATTGCATCGACGTCTGTCGAATGATAGCGAAAAGTTTTCAAATCGGAAAAAATTTTATATTTAGTGCATAAGATTACCAAAAAAACAGAAGGAATTAGCACAAATGTGTGGAAGTATACACCAAGTCTTCAAGAGACAAAGGTGGTGAAAACACAAGTGCAAATTACAGATGTCAGACTCCGACGTGTAAATTCCGAGGGCCGTATGAAGGCCATCGCATCCATTACCATTGACAACGAGTTCGTCGTTCACGATATTCGTGTTATCGACGGAAACAATGGAATGTTCGTTGCGATGCCAAGCAAACGGACTCCGGATGGAGAATTCCGGGATATCGCTCACCCGATTTCTTCGACCACCCGGGAGAAGATCCAAGCTGCAGTACTCGCCGAATACGAGCGTGCTGCCGTGGAAGAAGAAGTTATCGAAGAAGGAGCGTAATAATGAGACGAAGGGAGCCTGCGGGCTCTCTTTTCTTTTTGATACGAATAAGATATATTCTATAGAGATTAAGCGGAAATTGGGTTTTAAAACTAAGCACATGCTTACGAAGCAAGATTTTGCTTCAATGGATCCAATGGATCCCATAATACTCGCAAAACCTTTAGGAGGGTCACCATGAAATTAATCGCAATCGTCCTTGCCGCAGGCCAAGGCAAACGGATGAAATCGAAGTTATATAAAGTACTCCATCAAGTAAGCGGCAAACCGATGGTAGAGCATGTGCTCGATACCGTTGATGCATCCGCATGCGAGCGGAAGGTCGTCGTCGTCGGCCATGGCGCTGAGCTTGTAAAAGCTGCGCTGGGCGACCGGGCGGAGTTCGTGCTGCAGTCGGAACAGCTGGGCACAGGGCATGCCGTGCAGCAGGCAGCCGGTCTCGTAGGTGAAGAGGAAGGTACGACGGTTATTCTGTACGGAGACACGCCGCTTGTAACCTCGGAGACGATCGGCCATTTGCTAGAGAAGCATAAGGGCGCGAAAGCAGCGGCAACGGTCCTGACGGCGGTTGTGCCTAACCCGCAAGGGCTGGGACGAATTGTTCGCGGAGACAACGGGCAAGTGCTTCGTATCGTGGAGCAGAAGGATTGCTCGGCTGAAGAAGCGGCAATTACCGAAATTAACACGGGCATGTACTGCTTCGACAACCGCAAGCTGTTTGAGGCGCTTAAGCTCGTGAAAAACGATAATGCGCAAGGCGAGTTTTATTTGACGGACGTATTGGAAATTTTGCGCGTGGCCGGCGAGACGGTAGAGGCGCATATTGCAGCTGATTTTGCTGAAGGCATTGGCGTAAATGATCGTGTGGGTCTGGCTGAAGCGGAGCAGCTCATGCGTGCTCGCATCGTGCGCAAGCATCAGATCAATGGCGTGACGATTATCGATCCTGCGGCGACTTATATTGAAGCAGGCGTTGTCATCGGCGCAGATACGATCATCTACCCAGGCACCGTACTGCGTGGCAGCACGGTTATTGGCGAGGACTGCGTAATCGGGCCACAGGCCGATCTGACGAACGTTGAGCTGGGTAATGGCGTATCGGTCAAATATTCGGTTGCAGTTGACTCCGTCGTGGGCGACGGCAGCGCTGTCGGTCCTTATGCGAATCTGCGTCCAGGCTCGAAGCTTGGTCGCGAATGTAAAATCGGCGATTTCGTCGAGTTGAAAAATGCGACACTCGGCGATGGCAGCAAGGTCTCGCATTTGAGCTATGTAGGCGACGCCGTAGTGGGTAAAGACGTTAACATCGGCTGTGGCGCGATTACGGTTAACTATGATGGATTTAATAAGTCGATTACCGAAATCGGCGACAATGCCTTCGTCGGCAGCAACGTAAACCTCATCGCCCCAGTGAAAATCGGCGAAGGCGCTTATGTGGTTGCAGGCTCCACGATCACGCAGGACGTACCGAGCGGGGATCTGGCTATCGCGCGCGAGCGCCAAGTGAACAAGTCGGGCTACGCGAACAAAATTCGTGCCCGCGCGAAATCCAAGAAAGAACGGACGAATAAGCAATAGCGGGCGATTATTCCATCTCGGAATGGGAAGCCTAAAGGCAAGCTTCACGAAATACCGAAAGGCTGCATTCGCAGCCTTTTTTTGTCATAAGGAAGAGGATTCTGCCTAGGCGACGTATAATCAATAGAGAGACAACAAGCGAGTGAATGGCATTCATAGGAGTGAAACATACGCAATGAAATGGATCGTTGGACTGGGCAACCCCGGCACGAAATATCAGAATACGCGCCATAACGTCGGCTTTATGGCGATTGATTCGCTTGCCAAGCGTTGGGGGATCAGTGTTACCCAGAGCAAGTGCAAGGCGCTGATCGGGGAAGGGAACGTAGGCGGCACGAAAGTGGCTTTGATTAAACCGATGACCTATATGAATCTATCCGGCGAGACCGTACGCGCATATATGGACTATTATAAGGTGGCGCTGGAGGATCTGATCGTCATTTATGACGACCTCGATACGGAGATGGGGCGTATCCGGCTTCGGTACCAAGGCAGCCCCGGCGGACACAACGGCATCAAGTCGATCATTCAGCATACGGGGACGCAGACGTTTAACCGTATTCGAATGGGCATCACAAGGCCGCTCCCAGGCGGCAATATCGCTGACTATGTGCTGGACAACTTCCCGAAGGCGGAGCAGGATAAGCTAGCGATTATGATCGAGCAGACCTGCGATGCAGCGGAGTTTGCATTGAAGGCTACGTTCGAGCAGACGATGGCGAAGTTTAACGGGTAGTTCAGTAGTGGAAGGGCGTTAACTGCAAGCATGCGAATTAGAAGCAGCCGGATGGGGCATACTGGAGCGTATAACAACTCTTCGGGAGGCATACATATGGCTGTAAATTACATTTGCCGGCATTGCAGATCCACGGTTGGATCGATTAATAGCAGCTCTGTGACAGAGCAGCAGCTCGGTTTCCATTTCTTGACCCCTGAGGAGCGCAGCGATATAATAGCGTATAATCCGAATGGGGATGTAACGGTAAGCGTCGTATGCGATTATTGCAATGAGGCGCTGGAAGCGAACCCGGAGCTAGTGCTAATCTCAAATCCGCTTCAATAATGCGGAGTTGATTGTCGTATGGAGCTGCAGCCTTGGCCTAGGCACTGATAGGGCTGAGGCTTCTTTGCGTGTTTATTGCTAAAGGTTATATGCGATGATCGGCGGCCCTTCCCTTGCCTAGGAAGCGGACGCCTGTCTTGCGTCGTAGAAAGAAGGTGCCGTCAACGTTGAAAGCGTTAATTCAGGCTTTTGCCGCGGATGCGGATTATCAAACGGTACTGACGGGCGTCACGGCTGGAATGCGCGAGCAGCTCATTTCCGGTCTGGCAGGCTCGTCTCGTCAGGTGCTTGTGTCGGCGCTCCGATCGGATTTGGATCGGCCGATGCTCGTCGTCACCCATAATATGTTCGCCGCACAGAAGATTGCGGAGGACCTGCAGGAGCTGCTGTCGCCTAGCGAAGTACTCCTTTATCCCGCCAACGAACTGGTTGCAGCCGAAGCGGCAGTCTCGAGTCCCGAGACGCTTGCGCAGCGCATTGACGCGCTTATCCGGCTGTCTCAGGGGTTTCGCGGGATTGTCGTCGTTCCGTTCAGCGGCGTTCGGCGCTATGTGCCCGTTAAGGGAGTCATGGCGGATGCGCAGATCAGTTTGAAGGTAGGCGAGTCGCTGCCGATGGAGACGTTCCTGCGCCGTATGACCGGAATTGGCTATGAGCGCGTCGATCGTGTCGAATCGAAGGGCGAGATGAGCGTTAGGGGCGGAATTGTCGATTTCTACCCGCTAACCTCGCCCGTGGCGTGCCGTGTGGAATGGTTCGACGAGGAAATTGACTCCATTCGAACGTTCGATGCGTCAGACCAGCGCTCGCTTGAGAAGCTGGACGCATTCGTCGTCACGCCATGCAGGGAGCTGCCGGCCGATGAGCGGCGATTCAAAAATGCTGCCCAGCATGCGCAGGATTTGCTGGATAAGCAGTTGGAGAAGATGGCGGATCGCACGGCGAAGGAGCGTTTGAAGGGCGAGATCGGCAGCGAAATTGAGAAGCTGAGGGAAGAGCAGTATTTTTCCGAAATGTACAAATACGTCTCGCTTCTGTATCCGGAACGGCACACGCTGCTCGATTACCTGCCGCAGGATACGCTGTTGATTCTCGACGAGCCGCTTCGGCTGATCGAGACGGCACGCCAGCTGGAGCGGGATGAAGCGGAGTGGGCGACGCATCTGTTGTCCCACGGCAAATCGCTGCCAAGCCTGCCGCTTGCCAGGGAAACGGATGAGATCATGCATCACCGTGCGTATCAAACGATCTTCCTGTCGTTGTTCCTGCGCCAGATTCCGCATACGCAGCCGCAAAATATTTTGAATTTTATGTGCCGTGCGACGCAAAATTTCCATGGGCAGATGAACGTGCTGAAGTCGGAGATGGATCGCTGGAAGAAGGCCGGGGCGACAGTCATGATGCTCGCTGGCAGTGCGGAACGGATGGACCGCATGCGCCGCGTGCTGCATGATTACGGCATCGAGCCGCCGTCGCTGATTGAAGGCAATTTGCAGGCAGGCTTCGAGCTGCCGTCTATTCACCTTGTCGTGATTACGGAAGGCGAGATGTTCTCGCAGAAGCAGCGTAAAGCGACGCGTGTCGATAAGAAGATCGATAATGCGGAGCGGATCAAGAGCTATACCGAGCTGAAGGTTGGCGATTATGTCGTCCACCAGAATCACGGGATTGGCAAGTATCTTGGCATCGGCACGTTGGAGATTGGCGGCATTCATAAAGATTATATGCATGTCATGTATGCAGGCGGCGATAAGCTGTCTGTTCCGATCGAGCAGATCGACATGATTCAGAAATACGTCGGCTCGGAAGAGAAAGAGCCGAAGGTTTATAAGCTTGGCGGCAATGAGTGGGCGCGCGTGAAGACGAAGGTTCGTTCGTCGGTTAAGGATATCGCGGATGAGCTGATCAAGCTGTATGCCGATCGCCAAGCGAGCCCTGGCTTCGCTTTTGGACAGGATACGCCTTATCAGCAGGAATTCGAAGCGATGTTCCCATATGACGAGACGCGCGATCAACTGCGTGCGATCGGTGAAATCAAGGCGGACATGGAGATGTCTCGCCCGATGGATCGCCTGCTCTGCGGCGACGTGGGCTATGGCAAGACCGAGGTTGCTGTGCGTGCGGCGTTTAAAGCGGCAATTGAGGGCAAGCAGGTTGCCATACTGGTGCCGACGACGATTTTGGCCCAGCAGCACTTCGAGACGTTCCGTGAACGTTTCTCCGGCTATCCGTTTAACGTGCAGGTGCTTTCGCGCTTCCGCTCCCGCAAGGAGCAGAATGAGACGATGAAGGGCATTAAAGCGGGTACCGTCGATATCGTGATCGGTACGCACCGTTTGCTGTCGCAGGACGTTGTATTTAAGGATCTGGGGCTGCTTATCGTCGATGAGGAGCAGCGGTTCGGCGTATCCCACAAGGAGAAGCTGAAGCGGCTGAAGACGAACGTGGACGTGCTGACGCTGACAGCTACGCCGATTCCCCGGACGCTGCACATGTCGATGCTGGGCGTTCGCGACCTGTCGGTCATCGAGACACCGCCGGAAAACCGTTTCCCGGTGCAGACCTATGTTTTGGAATATAGCGCAGCGCTCGTACGAGAATCCGTCGAACGGGAATTAGCGCGCGGCGGACAGGTATACTATCTGTATAACCGCGTCCAAGGCATCCATCAGATGGCTGACCAGATAAAAGCGCTAGTGCCTGACGCCAGAGTGGCTGTCGGCCATGGCCAGATGTCCGAGCAGGAGCTGGAGAAGACGATTCTCGATTTCCTGGACGGCGAGTCGGATGTGCTGGTCAGTACGAGCATTATCGAGACAGGCGTAGATATACCGAATGTAAACACTTTAATCGTACATGATGCTGACAAGATGGGCTTATCCCAGCTATATCAGCTTCGCGGGCGGGTCGGCCGTTCCAATCGGATTGCTTACGCTTACTTTACCTACCAAAGGGATAAAGTGCTGACCGAGGTGGCGGAGAAACGGCTGCAGTCGATTAAGGAGTTTACGGAGCTGGGCTCCGGTTTCAAAATCGCCATGCGAGATCTTGCTATACGCGGCGCAGGCAACTTGCTCGGCGCGGAGCAGCATGGGTTTATCGCATCGGTCGGCTTCGACCTTTACTCGCAGATGCTCGCTGACGAGGTGGCTGCCCGTAAGGCGCAGCTTGATGGCGCAGCGCCGGTCGAGGAGCGCAAAGTGGCGACGGTTATCGATTTGAGCCTCGATGCGTACTTGCCTTCGGATTATATTTACGACAGCATTCAGAAAATCGAGATCTACAAAAAGGTCGCTGCGATTCGTCAGATCGAAGAGACCGAGGATCTGCGCGACGAGCTTGTCGACCGTTTCGGCGATTTGCCGCTTGCGGTTGAAAATCTGTTGGCGGTTGCCCGCCTGAAGGCATACGGCGCTGAGTATGGCATTGAGCAGATCTCACAGAAAGCCGATGATTGGAAGCTTCGGATTGCTGCCCGCGATATGGCGCGCATCGATAAGAAGAAGGTCGACCTGCTTTGCCTGAAGTACGAGAATCGGTTCAAACGGTTTGACGACGATGGAGCGGGCGGACCGCCGTTCCTGCTGCTTCGAGGCAAAGGCCTTACGCAAGAGCAGCGGCTTGAGCTGCTAGAGAAGTTTCTTCATGACTATCAAGAAGCTGTGAAATCGAAGGGAGAACTCCAGGATGTTGCACAATAAACAGCAACGCAGCCGTTCCGGTCGCCGCGGCTTCATTGCGGCGCTGGTTCTACTGCTGGCACTGTCGGTTGCATTAGCCGCTTGCGGGAAGAAAACCGACGACACCAAAGCGCCGGCGTCAGGCGAGGGGAAGGTTATTGCCGAGTACAAGGACGGTACGGTTACCGATAAGGAGTTCGACCGGTATCTCGGATTCTTCTCCCTTGTGAACGAGCAGGCGGAAATGTATTTGACTGTCCCGAGCATGAAGGAGCAGTTTCTGCGCGAATACATTGGCTACAAGGTGCTGTATAGCCGCGTAGACGAGAAGTCGAAGGATTCGTCAAAGGAAGAGGTCGACAAATTCGTTGACCAATTCAAGCAGACGGCAGACTCCAACGCGGAAATGAAAGCAAAAATGGAGAAGTCCGGCCTGACCGTCGATAATGCTGCATGGTACTATCGGATGATCGTCTCGGTTATGGATCATTCCGAGCAGAACGTGAAGGATGCGGATATGAAGGCGATTTATGATAAGGCGCCATCCGACTTTAATAACATAACGGTTCGTCACATTCTGATCGGGTTCAAGGACCCGTCGACCGGCAAGGAGAAGCTGTCCAAAGCGGACGCGCTCAAGAAAGCCCAAGAGGTCAAGCAGAAGCTGGAGGCGGGCGGCGATTGGGCCGCGCTGGCGAAGCAGTATTCAGACGACGAAGGCTCGAAGGATAAAGGCGGACTGTATGAGAATCAAGAGCCGCGCGTGTGGGTGGAGGCGTTCAAGAAGGCTGCGAACACGCAGGAGATTGGCAAAATCGGCGATCCCGTGGAGACGGAATACGGCTATCATGTCATGAAGGTGGAGAAGCGGGAAACGCGAACGTGGGAGCAAGTGCCACAGGCGACGAAGGACGAGCTTCGCAAGTCGGCTTCGACGACGGTGCTGAACGATTTTATGACGAAGGAGCTGCCCGGCCTAATTACGAAGGTTGATCTTCCGAAGGAAGAGACGACAGGCACGAAAGAAGGCGGGACCGATGCAGGCAAAGATGCGGGCACGGACTCCGGCGCGGCAACCGAGAAGAAGGAAGAGACGAAGTAGGGATATAGGTTGGCAGGCAGGCATGCGGAGGACAAGCCGTATGCTTGCTTTTTTATGATAAAATAGGAGCCGAAATGCGGCTGTTACCCATAAGGCAACAAACGTCGCCAGCAATAGGTGCCATAGTGAATAGCCAACCCCTTGCGTATCTGTTACAATACAAAGAGTTGAATTTTGAAAGGGGATACATAATGAACCAGACAACTCGTACTTCCACGTGGAAACGCAGCTTGCTGCTCGTTGTAGCGATGTTGCTCGTCGTATCGGCATTGGCAGCATGCGGCAAGAAGAATGCGAAGGATTCGGACAAAGAAAGCGCAAGCAACAGCAGCAACAGTACGGTAATTGCTACCTACAAGGGCGGCGAGGTTACCGAAGAGGAGTTCACGAAGTACACGACGTTCTACTCGTTGTTCGACCAGTCGTTCGCTATGTATCTCCAGATTCCTGAGGCGAAAGAGCAGTATCTGAAAGAGTATGTGGGCTATAAAACGTTGTACGACCGTTCCAGCGAAGATGATAAGAAGAGTGCGGATACGGAAGTCGCGACGTTCATCAAGCAGTACAATGAGCAGCTGACAAGCAATGCAGAGATGAAGAAAACAGTGGATGCTGCGGGCCTTACAGAAAAAGACGTAAGCGGCTTCTACAAGCAAATCGTAACGATTCGCAAGTATTGGGAGCGTAATGTATCGGATGCCGATATCAAAGCGGAGTACGAGAAAAATAAAGGCGGATATAACCTCGTTAGCGTTCGCCACATTTTGATTTCGACGGTTGACCCTTCGACGGGCGAGGAGAAGCGCAAGGATGAGGAAGCGCTCAAAATTGCAAAAGAAGTGAAAGCGAAGCTGGACAAAGGCGGCGACTGGAAAGCGCTGGCTAACCAATACTCCGATGATGAAGGCTCCAAAGGCAATGGCGGCTTGTACGAAAATGCAAGCCCGAACTCGTGGGTTGCAGAGTTTAAGGAAGCAGCGATCACCCAGCCAGTTGGTACGGTTGGCGAGCCAGTTAAATCGCAATACGGCTACCATGTCATGAAGGTTGAGAAGCGCGAGAGCAAGAAGTTCGAAGAGCTGTCCGAAGATGTGAAGACGCAAGTGAAAACAGGCGCGATCAACACGAAAATGGGCGACTTCATGACGAAAGAGCTGCCTACGCTGATTGAAAAAATCAACCTGCCGAAGGCGGAGACGCCAGCTGCGGGCACAGGTACGGATGCAGGCGCAGGTACTGGCGCAACGGATTCGACCGAGAAGAAAGACGAAGCAACGACCAAATAAGTCCAAAGCAATCGGACAAGCTAAAAAAAAGGGAGACCCTCGTTCCGTTAATTGGTATTATCCCCTTACGGTAGACAGTGAAAAAAGAGTTCATGCTATGATGAACTCAACACTGTTGACCGGAGGGGATTTTTCATGGCGAAAAAGGGTCAAACATTTAACCGTTATGATGAAGCAACGAAGAAAGAAGCGGTGAGACTTCGCTTAGAAGAACAATGGAGTTATCCAATGATCATGGATAAATTCGGAATTAAGAGTGAAACTCAGATCATGAATTGGGTCCGTAAAGCCCAAAATGGAGAGTCGTTTGAAGACTACCGTGGGAAATGGACGAAGAAACATTTCAACTCTGCTGAGGAAGAGATCGCTCATTTGAAAGCACAGGTCGAGTACCTAAAAAAGCTCAATCCAAATCTACATGGGGAGGGAAGTTGGATAAGCAAGCCCGGTTCGAGTCCATTCGAGAAATGACAACAAGCTTTACGACCGTTCTTCTGTGCAAAATAGCGGATGTTTCTCGTGCTGGTTACTACAAATGGCTGTCGACCTACGAAACCCGTCAAGCACGGCTAGACGAAGATACCGTACTAAAAGAGCATATTCTAGCTATTCACCGTATTCGGCCTCATTACGGCTATTTCCGTATGCGCACTGCATTACGTAAAGAAGGCTTGACTGTGAATCATAAGAAAGTACGACGACTCATGCGTGAGCTTGGGATTCAGTCTGTTATTCGTAAAAAACGCCCCTTTGCAGGTCGCAAACCTTCCGTGCTATTCCCGAATGTGTTGAACCGTGAGTTCACGGCAACAGCAGCTAAACTCAAACTTGTTACTGACATAACCTACGTTCGTGTTGGGCATGAATTTCTCTATCTGTCCGTTATTTTAGACCTCTTCAACAATGAAGTGATGGCTTGGAAGCTTAGCGCGCGAAATGACCTTGAGCTTGTCCTCGAGACCGTCAAACAGTTGAAGACGCCAAAAGCGTCGCTTCACTCCGACCAAGGTTTTCAGTACACCACAAAGACTTATGCAAAGCTGCTGGAGGATCATGGTCTGCAAGGAAGCCATTCAAGGCGCGGAAACTGCTTTGATAATGCTTGCATCGAATCCTTTTTCTCTCACCTGAAGACGGAGAAGCTTCACTTGGCAAAGCCAAAAAGTGAAGTTGAGGCCAAGCAGCTGATTGCGGAGTACATCACCTATTACAACCAAGAACGATTCCAGAAAAAATTAGGCGACCGCTCTCCTGTTGAATTCAGGAATGCGATCGCCGCTTAGTTACTGCTTTTTTAACTGTCTACTTGACGGGGATATGACCAAATCGGAGCCGCAGGGTCACCCTTTTTTTGATGCCAGTCGTTAATGGAATTGCACGTTGTTCTTACCCTTGCGCTTCGCTCGGTACATGGCATGATCGGCGCTGCTCAGCAGTTCCTCCGTCGTTGCGCCGTCCTTCGGGTAGAGGCTGACCCCTATGCTTAGCTGGATGCGCAGCAGCTCTCCATGAATATTAATCCCGCGTTCGAAGCGGTCCTGCAGCTTAGCTGTGCTTGCCCGAAGGGACAAGTCATTGGCGGCCGGCATCAGAATCACGAATTCGTCTCCACCGAAGCGGGCAACGACATTGGGCGCTGGCATGAGCCGCTGGAGCTCTAGCGCAACTTGCCGAACGACGTCATCTCCGTATGCATGACCTTGGGTGTCGTTCAATTGTTTAAAATTATCGACATCAATGAACCAGATTGCAAAAGGCTGCCCGCCACGCTCCTTCGAGCTGCGAAGATGGCGTTCAAGCAGCTGCATCATTCGGCGTCTGTCAGGCAGCCCCGTAAGCGGGTCTGATAGGGCGAAACTTTGCATGGATTGCGTCATTTGATTAAAAGTGCTGGCCAAGCGTCCCCACTCATCCCGGCTATGCGCGGGCATGGTGACGGCAAGATCGCCGTCCTTCATCCGTAAGAAGGCCTCGCGGTATGCGCGAATAGGGCGAAGCACCAGGTTAACGAGCAGTGCGGAAACGAACAGTCCAATTAATAACGCAAGGCCAACGATAAAGCCAAAGGATCGGATCAGAGCGCTTGCGGAACTGTGCCTAGCAGCATCGGAAGAAATAAAGGCAAGCTTCCAATCTGTCTCCTTATTCGTGCTGAATATCATCTTCGACGCTGTGCCTTCTGAAGTCGTTATCGGATAGATGCCCTGATTCGCAAATCCAAGCATCCCCCTGTAAGCAGAATCATGTAAGGGTTGGCCCGTTTTTAACAAAGGATGCATGATCACATTGCCTGCGGAATCCGCGAGAATGAAAGGGCTTTCCAACTCTGCTGCAGCAAGTTGAGCGAGCTGGGCGATACGGTTTAGCGAAACGACAATCTCTACAACGCCTGATCCGTCCTTCAGCGGGGCGGTAATGGCTGTTTCGAGCTTGCCGTTCGAGCTGCGAGCAGGCTGGTGCAAGGTCGGCGTATAGCTCGCTGATAAACTTAATGCTGATGCTCCAAGGGAAACTGCTGCCGCTGGCTCAGAGGAGCGCTGAACGGACAATGCGGCACCTTGAGATGGTCGTACAATTATATAGCTGTAATCCTCATGCCGAAGCAAAAAGCTTTGCAGCCAATCCTCCAAATCGTCGCGTCCGCGGGTATTCGTATTGTTTCGTTCGTTCGGAAATACGCGAGCTAGCCAGTCAGTGTCCGCAATAGCTGCACCAATAGTGGAATCGATCTGTTGATTGATGAGGTAAAGGTTATCATCGATTCGTTGCGTAACGGCACGATCCGTTTGCGAGTGGATGAGCTGATAAGCGATCATAATGACCAGAGAGGTGGGGATGAGCATGCTGAGGGTTACGGCTAACGCGAACTTATGCCTCAGACCTAATCTGGGCATTACAAGCTGCATCATAAGTCACACCCTATGTCGTAGTTATTTCGGACTATTTTTCAATTATCATAATATTACCATGTTTATCCTTTGTGTCCAGTACCGGAAAGTTAAGTTTGTTTAAAATAATTGTGTCGAATTGGCAACATTAATCGCCGAAAATTGATAATAAAGAATTAGAATAATGTTCGGATTACGATATACTTTGTTCTTTCATGTTGAATGTTAGAATATCGAACTTGCATCTAAAGTTCTAGCCGTCAAACGTAAGAAAAATCGAATATTTCGAGTTAAAATGTCATATAAACTAACATAATAGCGGTGAAAACTCGCCGATCGATTACCATTCGCAAGGGATTCAAATAAGTTTGTGTTAGATATATTGACATTAATAGAAAAGCCCCTCTATAATGAGATCACGAACATTGGAATGGATTTACAGACTAATGTTCGTCAATTCGATCGTATATTGGGGAGTGGGAGAATGAAGAAAAAGAAAAAGACGATCTATCAGACAGCAGCGTTGCTTGTTGCCCTTTGTCTCGCATTAGCGGCATGCGGCGGTAAAGATGAGCCGGCATCTACGACGACAGGGGACAAATCGTCAGCTGCCAGCGGCGATACGATTAAGGTAGGCATTCTTCATTCGCTCAGCGGTACGATGGCGATCAGTGAGGTGTCCGTGAAGGACGCGGAGATGATGGCAATTGATGAAATAAACGCGAAGGGCGGCGTGCTCGGCAAGAAGATCGAGCCGGTCGTTGAAGACGGAGCGTCCGACTGGCCGACATTCGCCGAGAAAGCGCGCAAGCTCATTTCTGAAGATAAAGTAACGACTGTATTCGGCGGCTGGACTTCCGCAAGCCGGAAAGCGATGCTGCCTGTATTCGAAGAGCTGAACGGATTGCTCTGGTACCCTGTTCAGTATGAAGGGCTTGAGCAATCGCCTAACATTTTCTACACGGGCGCGACGACGAACCAGCAAATCGTACCGGCTGTATCGTGGCTGCTCCAGAACCGCGGCAAGAAGTTCTATTTGCTCGGTTCGGATTATGTATTCCCGCGTACGGCGAACAAGATTATTAAAGAACAGCTGAAAGCCGAGGGCGGCGAGCTGGTGGGCGAAGAATACACGCCGCTCGGTCATACGGACTACAGCACGATTATTACGAAAATCAAAGAAGCGAAGCCGGATGTCGTATTTAATACGATGAACGGCGATAGCAACGTTGCATTCTTCAAGCAGCTGAAGGATGCGGGCATTTCGTCGAAGGATCTGACGACACTGTCGGTGTCGGTGGCGGAGGAAGAAATTCGCGGCATCGGCGCGGATGTGCTGGCGGGCCATCTCGCAGCATGGAACTATTACCAAACGACGGATACGCCGCAAAATAAAACTTTCGTAGACAACTATAAGAAGAAATACGGAGCGGACCGTGTAACGGCTGACCCGATTGAAGCCGGCTATGATGCGGTTTACCTATGGGCGGCTGCAGTAGAGAAAGCGGGCTCTACGGATGTCGATAAGGTCAAAGCGGCAGCGAAGGATCTGGAGTGGGACGCACCGGAGGGCAAAGTGAAAATCGATGGCGAAACGCAGCACTTGTACAAAATTGTCCGTATCGGCGAAGTTCAAACGGATGGACAGTTCAAGGAGCTATGGGATTCGGGCGAGCCTGTTAAGCCGGATCCATACCTCAAAGGCTACGCGTGGGCCGCATCACTCAGCTCGGGCAACTAGCATAAGATACGCAGCTTAAAGGAGGAAGTATTCGCTGCTGTTCAGCTTCGAATGCTTCCTTTTCCTTTGTTGTCCAAATGGAATTGTGGGGTGAGATCATGGAATTATACGTCACGCAGCTGTTCAATGGGCTCAGCGTAAGCTCGATTTTGCTGCTGATTGCGTTAGGATTGGCCATTACATTCGGACTTATGAACGTCATCAATATGGCGCATGGCGAGCTCATTATGATCGGGGCATATGCCACGTACGTCACGCAAAATATTTTTAAAAGCGCGCTGCCTGACTCGCTCTTTAACTGGTACTTCGTTTTATCCATCCCCGTTAGCTTCGGCATTGCATTCCTCTTCGGGCTCTTGCTCGAGGCCTCGCTTATCCGGCATCTGTACGGGCGCCCGCTCGACAGCTTGCTTGCAACTTGGGGAGTAGGGCTCGCGCTGCAGCAGCTCGCTCGCTCGATCTTTGGCGCACCGAATGTTGGCGTGACCAGTCCGACATGGCTGGATGGCGGGCTTACGGTTATGACGGGCGTGGTGCTGCCGTACAAACGGCTGTTCATTATCGGTTTGGTTATCGTCTGCCTGTTCGCCATGTACCTCTACATTTACCGCAGCCACGCGGGGCGCAATATGCGCGCTGTTATGCAAAATCGCGACATGGCCGCTTGCCTCGGCATCTCAACGCGCCGGGTAGACGCGATGACGTTCGCCATTGGCTCAGGCATTGCAGGCATCGCGGGCTGCGCCTTGACGCTAATTGGCCCAATCGGGCCGTCGCTCGGCACTTATTATATCGTGGACGCCTTCATGGTCGTCGTCTTAGGCGGCGTAGGCAAACTCATCGGTACATTGTTCGGGGCAATCGGTATTGGCATGACGAATACGTTATTCGAGTACTGGACGAATGCATCATTGGGCAAAGTGCTTGTGTTTATCTGTATTGTCGCATTCCTGCAATGGCGGCCAAAAGGGTTCGTCGCGATGCGTTCACGTTCGTTGGATTAGGAGGGTGTTAACGATGCTTACGCTTACGAAACAATGGACGCCAGCGCGTATATGGACGCTTGTCGGATATGCCGCCGCTGCTGCGGCGCTGTTCGCAGCACCGCTGTATTTAAGCGATTTTCGCCTTAATTTGCTTGCGAAATTTCTCGCATTCGCTATCGTAGCGCTTGGCCTTGATCTCTTATGGGGCTATACGGGCGTTCTTAGCTTAGGTCACGGGGTGTTCTTCGGCTTAGGCGGCTACGCGATGGCGATGTATCTGAAGCTTGAGGCAAGCGGAGGCCGCATGCCTGACTTTATGGAGTGGAGCGGCCTAACCGCGCTCCCGTGGTTCTGGAAGCCGTTCGAATCTTTCGGGTTTGCATTCGCGGCGGGCATTCTGCTGCCGGGGCTGCTAGCTTTATTCCTTGGATATGTGACGTTCCGTAATCGAATACGAGGCGTTTACTTTACAATTCTTACGCAGGCGCTCGTGATCATTACGACTACGCTCCTGATTGGCCAGCAAGCCTATACGGGCGGTACAAACGGCGTAACAGGCTACAGCCGCATCATGGGCTACTCAATCGCCAACCCGGATACGAAGCAGATGCTGTATTGGGCAACAGCTGCTTTCCTAGTTGCAGCTTTTGTATTATGTCGATTCTTAGTGAAAAGCCGGTTCGGCAAAGTGCTGCGCGCGATTCGCGACGGCGAGAACCGCGTACGGTTTATCGGGTATAATCCTGCCTTTTATCAAATGACGGCTTTCGCAATTTCCGGCGCGCTTGCGGGTCTCGCGGGCATGCTGTTCGTGCTCCACGTGGGCATTATATCGCCTTCTATGATGGGTATTGTGCCCTCGATCGAGATGGTGCTGTGGGTTGCAATCGGCGGCCGCGGCACGATGATTGGCGCCGCAATCGGCGCAGTGCTTATGAACTGGGGCAAGAGCGAGATCAGCGCGCAATATCCGGATGCATGGCTGTTCTTTATGGGCGCCCTGTTCGTTATTGTCGTCGTATTCCTGCCTAACGGCGTGGCTGGCTTGCTCGGCCGAATCCAAATTCGCAAGAGGAGGGTGACGGAACATGATCAAGATGCCGTCCGTAATCCTGCAGTGTGAGGGCATTACCGTCGAGTTCGACGGATTCAAGGCAGTTCAGGGCATGAATTTGACGCTCGAGCATGGCGAATTGCGGTTCTTAATCGGCCCCAATGGGGCGGGCAAAACGACGATGCTGGATGTCATCTGCGGCAAGACGCGCGCGTCATCGGGCAAGGTCGCGTTTCATCGCACAGATGGCGTAATCGACATTACGCGGAAGAAGGAGCATCATATTGCCGAGCTCGGCATCGGGCGTAAGTTTCAAGCCCCGTCTATATTCCCGACGCTGACCGTGTTTGAAAATTTGGAGATTGCCATGCGGCAAAAGCGCGGCGTATTCGCAACGCTGTTCGCGAAGATGACAGCTGCGGACCGGGAGCGTATTGAGAAGCAGATGACGTTAATCGGCTTGCAGGACAAAGCGTTGTGGCGTGCCGGCGGTTTGTCGCATGGCGAGAAGCAGTGGCTGGAGATCGGCATTATGCTCATGCAGGAGCCGAACATTTTGCTGCTGGATGAACCGGTTGCCGGCATGACCGACAAAGAAACGGATAAGACGGGCGAGCTGCTAAAGGAGATCGCCAAGTCCCGGGCGATCGTCGTTGTCGAGCATGATATGGAGTTTGTCCGCAATTTTGCGAGCAAGGTGACTGTTATGCATGAAGGGAAGCTGCTCAAGGAAGGCACCATGGACGATGTGCAGAACGATGACCACGTAGCGGAAGTTTATCTCGGAAAAAGGCGGGATGCCGATGTTAGCCGTTCAACAGCTTGAGGCCGGATATGGCGAGAGCGTTATTTTGCGAAACATATCATTGAACGTAAAGCCGGGGCAGGTCGTATGCCTGCTAGGGCGCAACGGCGTGGGTAAGACGACGCTGATGAAAAGCATTATGGGCGTGCTGAAGGCTCGCCGAGGCGGAGTGTCGTACAACGGCGCGGATCTAACCAAGGCTGCGCCAGCGCGTCGGGCGAAGAGCGGCATTGGCTACGTGCCGCAGGGACGCGAAATTTTCGGCCAATTGACTGTATATGAGAACATCTTGGTCGGCCTGGAAGCAGCGCGCGAGAAGACGCGAGAAATTCCGGCTGAGGCGATTGCCAAGTTCCCGGTGCTGCCGACGATGTATGAGCGCCGTGGCGGCGACCTCTCTGGCGGACAGCAGCAACAGCTGGCGTTCGCTAGAGCATTGGCATCCAAGCCGGAGCTGCTCTTGCTCGATGAGCCGTGCGAGGGGATACAGCCGTCGATCGTCGACGATATTCGGGATGTAATCCGGTCGATTAAGGCGGATGGCAAGACGGCGATTTTGCTCGTCGAGCAGAGCCTGGATTTTGTGAAAAGCGTAGGCGACTATTTCTATATTCTCGATAAAGGCGCTGTCGCTTGGGAGGGGCAGTTGGATAGCCTTAGCGATGAGGTAATCCGGCGGTATTTGACGGTGTGAGTGCTGGAATCGGCTGAAGCCATAACAGAGTTGAAAGCATTGCCTGGTAGGGGAGATTTCCCGTGCCCGGTGGTGCTATTTTTTTTGTAACGGGGATTTGATAGTATTAACTTAACCGGTTAACTAATTTGAAAGGAATGATAGGATAAGAATGCCCATTAAGAACTTTGCGATTACAAGTTTTTTGATACTCGTGCTGATCATAAGCGGATGCAGTGAAGCGAAAACGATCGATTCCCCCATTGCAACTGAAGCTGAATTTAGCGTTGTGAATTATAACGATAGCGACAATTCAGAACTAATCATAAAATTGCCTGACAACTGGACTGTAACAACTGAAAAGCGTCAGGTCGTAGATCAGTTTAAATTTAAGCAAAGTAAAAATAACAAGATTTCTAACTATACGGTTTACCATTTTGATGACGGGAAGAGCGGACAAAGCTCCGTATTGGATCTTATTTCTTATTACAAGGATCAACCAAACGGCGCCGCATTGCCGAATCATTGTAGTATAAAGAATACGGAGTATGAAGGGGACACCAAGTTGGGCCACGGAGTTGTTTACATTTTGAATTGTGATTTGCCAAGCGAACAAGCAACGAAAGAAAACACAACGTACGATAGAGTATATGCACTAGTTCCGATAGAGGGCGAAGAGAAGGCTTATAATTTTGATGCACCCATAAATTCAAGAGCCAATGCGGAAGATTATATTAAGAATATAATCAGCATTTTAAAGAATTCGACAGCTACATCCTAAAAATCCCCTAAAATATCATGAAAAGCTAGTCCTAGGGCACTAGTACGTACTATAATAGTCGTTATGGTTTACAAAAGTAACCAACCAGAAGGGGGAAGAATGAAACAATGAGAAACAAAAAGAGAATAACAACATTCCTATTAGCGCTCATTATGCTTATGACGATGCCGATTTGGACAGCAAATGCTGAAGCGGCAAGCGGTCCATCCGTATTCGTTAACGGCGTGAAGGTCAAATATGCGCAAGCGCCGGTCGTCCGCGATGGCGCTACGCTTGTATCGGCGAAGGAAACGATCGAGAGCCTCGGACTTAGCTTTACGTGGGATGCTTCAAATAAGCGAATTATCGGATCGAACGGCGAGACGACGGTAACTTTCGTAGTGGGCCAGCTTTCGGCGACGATTAATGGCGTGACGGTATTCCTGAACACGGCGCCAGCGCAAGTAAACGGACGTACGATGGTGCCGCTGAAGCCGCTGCTCGATACGATGGGCGCGGTAGCGACGACGAAGCCGGATTTGATCAGCATTAAGACAGGCGACCCGAAGAAAACGAAGTTTTATACGGGATTGCCGCTCCAAATTACGAACTCATCCATTAAAAACCTAGGCGGCAACGCCGTTACAGTTGATTACGTGCAGTATTCGATGTATGACGGGGAAATCTATACGATGGACTACACGATGACGATCGCACCAGGGCAAAAAGGCGGTTTCGAGAACGCAACGAACGTACCGGGGTTTTCAATCGACGTTAATGGGGAAGACCATACCTTCCTCGGGCGCGCGATTCACAGCATGTCCAAGCAAGGGGAAGATACGGCAAGCAGAAGCTATCAATACACGGACCAAACGTATCTGAGCGATTCGTTCTACACGAGTCTCACTAATATGTGGGGCAAGGTTCTGGCGGACTACAAGAAGCAATTGAAGCAAGAGCTGGTTAATAACAAAAATGTACCGCTGCAAATTCAAGCATCGAACATTTCGTACGACACGATGGGGTATCCAGAAGCGAACATCCGCCTGAAAAACCTGACGGAAAAGAAAATCGTTGCATTCGAACTCTCGTTCAGCTGCTTTGATGCCTATGGCGACCCGGTTAAGGGCGGATATCCGTACACAAACCGGTTCTATGGCAAAGCGAGCGATGTTGTGGATTGGGGCGACACGTATACGTTCACGTGGGACCTGTGGAGCTACTCCGATACGAGCAAAATCTCCAACATCACGATCGACAAAGTCGCGTTCTCCGATGGATCGGTGTGGAAGCGCAAGAAGTAAAAATGAAGAGCCCAACGAGTCTAGTGCTCGTTGGGCTCTTTGTTGCTTTGAGCCCGCAGTCAGGGTGATCGCCGGTAATGGATTACTCCGTTACCCCGCCCTCCACTACGATCTGATCAGCGGTGACGTCATCCGGGAAGCTCGCTTTAAGCGTCGTATCGTAGAGCTTATGGAAGAAGTTTTCGTCCTTGAGCTTTCCTTTGATCAGGTCATTCACATAATCCAGGAGTTCCTTATTCCCCTGTTTGACAGCACCGGCGATATAATCCTTGTTGCCTAGCTCTTTCACGCCAACCGTGTAGCCTTCATTTTTCTTAGCCCACGATAATAACAGGGTGTTGTCCTGCGCGAACGCATCGGCTCTGCCTGTAATCAGTGCTTGGTAGCCGTCTGTAATGGCGTCGATCTTGATGAGCTTAACGTCCGGATAATTTTTGGTGAAGTAGGAGTCCGCCGTCGTGCCTGTATTTACAGCTAACGTTTTTCCCTTCAAATCATCAACCGAGTTGATTGGCGCTTTATCCTTCGACACGACGCCCAGCGACACTTTCTCGTAAGGCAGCGTGAAATCAACGCTTTTTGCCCGTTCCTCCGTTACGGTAAAGTCGGCGAGCATTAAGTCAGCCTTATCCGTTTGCAAGTAAGGAATGCGGTCGGCTGGATTGACGACAACCCAAGAGATTTTGTTCTCGTCGCCTAGCAGTTCCTTTGCAATCCGTTTCCCCAAGTCAACGTCGTATCCTTTGAATGTGCCATCGGCATCTTGATAGCAGAACGGCGCATCGTCGGCGAAAATGCCGATTCTGATCGTATCTGCTTTTTTGATTGCAGCAATGGAGCCGGATTCGGCGCTCTTCCCATCGTTGCTAGAGGAGCAACCGACTAACCCCGCTAATAATAGAATGCTTAGTATACCGGCAATCGCTTTTTTCATTTCCACTCTCTCCTTTGTACTTTTGTTTGTATAAATAAAATATTTGCATATTTTATTTCAGCTCACATGGTCGATAGAAGCGGCATCATCCACCGGGAGATTGAGAAATTGCCTAGCAGCAACCGTCCTTGGGAAGTTGAAAAATTGGGCCGGCGTATTGATTTCAATGATTTTTCCAGCCTCCATGAAGACGATGCGGTCCGCTATTTTCTCTGCAAACTCCATCTCATGCGTCACGATTATTAACGTCAATCCTTGATTCTTTAATGCCTTAATGACATCTAACACCTCACGCACCATCTCGGGGTCCAAAGCGGCCGTTACCTCATCGAACAAAATGATTTCCGGGTTCATGCATAGCGCTCTGCAGATGGCCACTCGCTGCTTTTGGCCGCCGGAAAGCTCTCTGGGGTAAGCAAGCTTTTTGTCCAGCATGCCGACTCTCTCCAGCAGCTTAGTCGCGGCCTGAGTAGCGTCCTTCCGGCTTCTGTTCTCGACCTTCATGGGACCTAGAATAATGTTGTTCAGCACATTCATATGGGGAAAGAGATCATAGCTTTGAAAGACCATGCCGATCTTCTTGCGTACCTCCACCCAGTGGGCATAATTCGAAGCGGGCTTGGAGATTAGCTTGCCGTGAAGATGAATTTCGCCGGAGTCGATCTCCTCTAGGCCGTTAATGCATCGCAATAGCGTGGATTTGCCGCAGCCAGAACGCCCCAGAATTGCAATGATTTCACCCTGCGCGACGTCTAGATCGATAGGGTTCAGGACGATGTTTCCGTTAAATGACTTCTTCAGGTTGCGTATGGTTAAGTGCATAAATTCTCCTTTTTAGGTGCCCGACGTAAGGGATGCGGCTTTTTTCTCCATGAGTCGTGAGAGGATGGATAACGGAAAGCAGATGATGAAATAGAAGACCAGCAATACCAGATACATGGTGAAGGAAATCATGCTAGCCGGGTTGTTGTAATAGGAAACTTGAATGATGTTTTGCGACACCTTGAGCATTTCTTGAACGCCTATAAGCGAAACCAAGCTGGTTGTTTTGATGAGTCGAGTTGCCAGGCTGACAATGGAGGGAGTCGTTCGAATGATGATTTGCGGCAGCAGAACGTGTGCATACATTTGCCTTCTGGTGAGCCCAATCGCCATGCTCGTTTCGAATTGGTGGCGGGGAAGGCTCGTAATAAAGCTTCTAACCAAATCCCCGATTTCAAAGGAGCCCCACAGGGTGAAAACGATGATGGATACGATGTAGCCATCGGTTTGCGCATGAAAAAGAAAAGCGATCCCATAAAAGAGGATGAATAGCCAGATGACAGGGTGAATTAGACGAAAGGCGTCCAACAAAACCCTTAAAGGGAAGGTTAGCCATTTGTATTTTAAGGTCATCAAGGCCCCGATAATAAATCCGAAGACGATCGATAAAAGAAAGGAAATGCCGGCGATTTGAATCGTGAGCATAAGGCCGTCCAACAGCCTCGGGAAAGCTTTGGCAATCGCATCAAACCCCAAATTCTGCAAACCGGATCTTCCTTTCTATACGGGAAAATAAATAGGACATAGGCAGTAAAATGAGCAGGTAGCTGATAATGGTTAAGGCAGCGACAGGGAGAGTCAAATCAGCCCGTAAGCTTATAATCGCAAAGGCTTGATAGACGATTTCGGGCAGCAGAATGATCTTCATGGCTGACACTTCTTTGGTTAAGAAAATGGAATTATTGTTGACTGCAGCGATGGAGGTGGATAACGCCTGGGGGAGGATGAGGTAGATGATTGTGTTGAATCTGGACAGCCCCATTGATTTTGCGAGCTCAAGCTGGTTGGCGGATATGGCTTTCATGCCGGAATGGATGGCTTCGCACATATAAGCGCCGCCTAATAGCGACAGGACAAGGATGGAGCAGGTATAGCTGTCGAATTGCAAAGAGATTTTGGGAAGCCCATAAAAAATAAAGTAAGCCTGAACCAGAGAGGGCGTGTTTCTGAAAAATTCAACGTATGCTCGAATGGCTGGCTTTAGGACGGGCGCGTTATAGAACAATGCGATGCTGGACAGCAGTCCTATAAGAAATGCAAAGAAGATGGATATAGAAGCGACCATTAAGGTTGTCGCCGATGCTTTCGCAAAAATAGGAATCAAATCGAACGCGGAGTAGTTTTCCATAGGATCTCCATTCTCCTTACGGCTAGTTAGCTTGTCAATTCATACTATTCTTATGCGATTTATTGTATTCAACAATAACGCGGCATTTTCCCCTTGTCAATTATTGATTTCAAATCTTTCAATTTCCAGAGAAAACCTCACATCCTTACTCGACCCTCCCTCTTTTTCCCCGACGAACTTATCGCGTTTATTCGACTTCATTCGCTGATCGGTTTCCGATCAATGTACGGATTTCATCATTCTCCCAATTACACATGTAATAAAACCTAACATAAGTGTTGACACATCCGAACATTCGAAATAAACTACAGGTAAACGTAAGGTTTTATAACAAAAAGAACATATAGTTCTCATCTCGCCAAGCGCAGGTTGCTTGCAGATTGATGAACGAAAAAGCTGTCTAGGGTTCCGCTGGTTCCACCATGAGCGACATTATTGCGAGTCGTGGGAGAGTCAGGCCAGGTCCGAGAGATGGCGTGCGATGGACCCGTACAGCTGCGGTAAGCGGCGGCGAGCCGGACATGCGCATACACGGAAGGATAAAAGCCTGGGAGATGACTCTCCCGGGCTTTTTCTTATACTTTTTTACGAAAAAGAGGGAGTGGAGTCGATGAGAAATGTTCGCAAATCCTTGCTTATTCTCGTTCTGGTATTCGTATTTACGGTAGCTGCTGGCTGTGGCGGATCGTCCAAGGAGACGGCTGCAGGAGGGTCTGACGAACCGATTACAATCGCGCTCAGCCCTTGGCCTGGCTGGTATATGTGGTATCTCGTCGAGCAGCAGGGGCTGTTCGAGAAGCATGGCGTGATCGTCAAGTTGGAGTGGTTCCCGGTGTACAGCGATTCGCTTCAAGCGTTGGCAACCGGCAAGGTGGATGCGAACTCGCAGACGCTCAGCGACACGCTCGCTCCAATATCGAAAGGGATCGGATTGAAGGCGGTTTTGGTGAACGACAACTCCAACGGAGGAGACGCCATCGTCGCCAAACCGGACATTGCGAGCGTGAAGGATCTGAAGGGCAAAACCGTTGCGACGGAACTCGGAACGGTCGACCATCTCCTGCTGCTCACGGCGCTCGATCAGAACGGGCTCAAGGAATCTGATGTTAACTTTGTGAACATGACCGTCAACGATGCCGGTCCGGCGTTCATTACAGGCAAGACGGATGCATCGGTTCTGTGGGAGCCGTTCCAAACGAAGGCTGTCACCGAGGGTAAGGGAAAGGTGCTGTTCTCCTCCAAGGATACGCCAGGGCTCATTCCCGATCTGCTGGTATTCCGCGATAGCGTTGTAAAAAACCGCAAAGACGATGTGCAAAAGATTGTCGATGCGTGGTTCGAAGGACTGGAGTACTTCAAGGCGCACCCGGATGAGACGATCAAGCTGCTGGCCGAGAAGGCGGAGACGACGCCGGCGGACTTCAAGCTCGGCCTCGACAGCATCAAGCTGTTTACCCGCGAGGATAATGTAGCGGCGTTCACCAAGCGTGATGATTATTCGTCGCTGGCATACACGGCGCAGAAAACGGCCGAGTTCCTGCAAAAGCTCGATATGGTCGATGACATCGACGACTACAGCGTGATCTTCGATTCGTCGTTCGTGGCTGGACATTAGGGCGGAGGCGAAACGGATGAGCATACCACCGACATCGACATCGTCACAGGCGCCGACCGCCACAGGAAGCACCGGGACAATGGGGTCCTGCGCCGCAACGGGGCGGCGCAGGCGAAGGCCGCATCGGCTTCAGATTCATAAAGACATTGGAACGAAGCCGTTCGCACTGACGGCGGGCGCTTCCTTCCTTCTGCTGCTGCTCGTTTGGGCGGCGCTTAGCTACACAGAGGCGGTGAATCCGGTATTTCTGCCGAAGCCGCATGAGGTGCTGGCAGAGCTGATTCATTTGCTCGGGACGGCGGATTATTGGCATCACATCGGCGTGAGCATTTTCCGCGTAACCGGCGGCTTCTTGCTCGCTTGCATCATCGGCATTCCGCTCGGCGTGCTCGCGGGGACGTTCAAGTACGGCGAAGCGTTCATTGAGCCGCCGATGGAGTTTATCCGGTATATGCCGGCGGTTGCGTTTATTCCGCTCATTATGGTGTGGGTCGGAATCGGGGAATGGGCCAAAATCATGCTCATCTTCATCGGCTGCTTCTTCCAACTCGTGCTAATGGTAGCCGATAACGTGCGCCGCGTGCCGCGGGATCTGCTGCAAGCCTCCTTCACGCTGGGCGCGAGCCGCTGGAAGGTGATCGAGACGGTGCTGCTGCCGGCAATCCAGCCGCAGCTGATGCATACGCTCCGTCTTATTCTCGGTTGGGCGTGGACGTATCTGGTCGTCGCCGAGCTCGTCGCCGTGAATAGCGGATTAGGCTACGCCATCATGAAAGCACAGCGATATTTAAATACGGATCAAATTTTCGTCGGCATCATCGTCATTGGGCTGCTCGGGCTGATCAGCGACCGCATCTTCGCTTTCATGAACAAGCGGTTCTTCCCTTGGGTCTGATCCAGCCATAGCTGCCACCGTGGCTTGCCAACACATTCATTTAACTGGGGGTAACGAGTATGAACGCGATTTGGAGCACGACAATTCGTCCGGGCGGCAAGTGGTCGGGGACGATTGGGCGAGGCAAACTGATTCGTTTTACGGCATTGGAAGCGGGGGCGAATGTATCGATTCAGCTGTTTCACGCTCGCGATTTGACGGAGCGCTACAATATGCCGGATACGCTCAAAGCTCAGCATACAGCGCATCTGACCCGCGGGAACGTGCTGATGAGCGATAACGGGCGCGCGCTGGCCAGCATTGTACAGGATAGCCTCGGCTGGCATGATCCGCTTGGCGGATACACGTACCGCGAAGCGACGGACGCCAAGTATGGCCATACGAATTATCAGGAGCTGCGCAACGATTGGCTGCGGAGCGGACAGGAAAACTTCGCGGTGGAGCTTGTGCGGTGCGGGCTCGGCATGCGGGATATGATGCCGGTCGTGAACTTATTTTCGAAAATTGCAGTGGATGAAACGGGACGCATGCATTATGACGCGGCGCATTGCCCGGCGAATGCGACCGTGACGCTTCGCACGGAGATGGATACGCTGCTGGTGCTGTCCAACACGCCGAATCCGCTTGACCCGCGTACAGAGTATCCGTCGGTGCCGGTCAAGATCGAGGTGCTGGAGGCGCCGCCCGTCGACTCGCTCGACTACTGCGTCAATTACCGGCCGGAGAACCGGCGCGCTTATGAGAATTCGTGGGCGTATTACGCGCTCATGGGTGTATAGGAGACCTTGGTTTGGCTAGATGAGGGGCTTCGCCCATTGCACATGATCAAGATGCAAATAAGGAGGGCTTACGATGTCCGTATTTAACCGAGTGGAGAGCGCGCGCGTTGCGTCGGAAGCGATATATGAGGAAGTCGTAGCGGCAGGCGACGGCTGGATGAGGGAGCTGCAGCCGGGACAGGTGCTGCGAATTGTGGATTTGGAAGGCAATCAGGCAGCCGACACGCTGTTCTATGATGCAGACAATCCGGAGGATCATTACAGCGCTGTCGCGACCATTGCGGGGCAAGGCAATATTTATTTGACGACGGGCTCCGTATTGCGTTCCGAATCCGGCAAACCGCTGGTGCAGATCGTGGCTGACACATGCGGCCGCCACGATACGGTAGGCGGAAGCTGCTCGGCGCAGAGCAACACCGTGCGGTATGCGCATGAGAAGCTGCACATGCACAATTGCCGCGACACGTTCATGCTGGAGCTTTCGAAGCAGCAGGACGTGCGGTATACGAAGCGTGATTTGGCGCCGAACGTGAACTTTTTCATGAATGTGCCAGTGACGGAGGACGGAGGCTTAACGTTCGCAGACGGCGTATCGTCGCCGGGCGCTTATGTGGAGATGCAGGCGGTTGCGCGGACGATGGTGCTGCTGAGTAACTGTCCGCAGCTGAATAACCCTTGCAACGCTTATAACCCGACGCCGGTTAAGATGCTGATCTGGGAGCGATAGGCGAATAATACGGCCGGTTAACGGCGTAAAGATGAGCCGAATTGAACACGGGTGAGTGGGCACGCGGTTCAATCGGGGTGGACAGCGATCAACGTATCGATACGGAATATACGCGAATAGATAGCACGGAATAAACGATGAATGGCAATCCGGGGAGGAATCACGATGTTCACAAAAGTACTTATTGCGAATCGCGGCGCAATCGCCGTTCGAATCGAGCGTACGCTGCGCAAGCTCGGCATTGCATCCGTAGCGGTATATACGCAGGCAGATCAAGACAGCCTGCACGTCGATCAGGCTGACGAGGCGGTATTGATCGGCGAAGGCGCAGCGAAGGACAGCTACTTGAACGCTGACCTGATTTTGCAGATCGCGGAGGAAACGGGCGCGCAGGCGATCCATCCGGGCTACGGCTTCTTGAGCGAAAATGCCGGCTTCGCGCGCGCCTGCCGCGAGCGGGGCATCGCCTTCATCGGGCCAACGCCGGAACAGATGGAGATGTTCGGCCTGAAGCACTCAGCGCGCGAGCTCGCGGAAAAGGCGGGCGTGCCGATGCTGCCGGGGACGCCGCTCATTACCGAGCTGGAGCAAGCGGTTAGCGCGGCATCGGTGATCGGCTATCCGGTCATTCTGAAGAGCACCGCCGGCGGCGGGGGCATCGGCATGCGCGTATGCGAAGAGGAGCAGGAGCTTCGCTCTGCATTCGAATCGGTTCGGCATCTGGCCGAGACGAACTTCAAGAACGGCGGCGTTTTCTTGGAGAAGTACATTGCCAAGGCGCGCCACGTCGAGGTGCAAATTTTCGGCAACGCCTTTGGTGAAGTCGTCGCGCTAGGCGAGCGGGATTGCTCGATACAGCGCCGCAATCAGAAGGTGATCGAGGAAAGCCCGGCGCCGAAATTCGCGCAAGCGGTTCGAGAGCGGATGTTCGAGGCTGCACGCAGCCTGGCGGCGGAAGCCGGCTACCGGAGCGCAGGGACGGTAGAGTTTCTATATGATCCGCAGTCGAGCGAATTCTATTTCCTTGAAGTGAACACGCGGCTCCAAGTGGAGCATGGCGTAACCGAAGAGGTGCTCGGCCTTGATCTTGTGGAATGGATGGTCAAGGAGGCGGCCAATGAGCTGCATAATCTGGAGTCGTTCGTTCCTGCATCGCAAGGCCATAGCATGCAGGCGCGCATCTACGCGGAGGATTGTCATCATAACTTCCGTCCTAGCGCGGGCCAGCTCGATCGTGCGGTATTCTCGGCGGATGCGCGCAACGAAACGTGGGTACGCGACGGCATCACGGTAACTTCGCTATACGATCCGATGCTCGCGAAAATCATCGTCCATGGCCGCGACCGCGCCGACGCGATTGCGAAGCTGATTAAGGCGCTCTCGGAAACGCGTATGTACGGCATTACGACGAACCTATCTTATATCCAATCGCTGCTGCAGGATGAGGCGGTTGTCGAGGGCGATGTCTATACCCGCATGTTGAACGGGTATGACCCTTCCGAGCCTGCAATTGAGGTGCTGGATGGCGGCGTTCAATCGACGGTGCAGGATTATCCGGGCCGGACCGGACATTGGGATGTCGGCGTACCGCCATGCGGACCGATGGACCCGCTGTCGTTCCGAATCGGCAACAAGCTGCTGGGCAACGCCGATGATGCTGCGGGCATCGAGCTTACGCTTCGCGGCGGCTCGTATACGTTCCGCAGCGACATCTGGTTCTGCTTAACGGGCGCGGATATGCAGGCAAAGCTGGATCATGAGAGCGTTCCGACCTACCAGCCAGTTCTTGGCCGCCGCGGCCAAGTGCTCAAGTTCGGTGAGGCGCAGGAAGGGCTGCGCACCTACTTGCTCATCGCAGGCGGGCTCGATATGCCGCGCATTCTCGGCAGCGCAGCTACGTTCACGCTTGGCGGCTTCGGCGGACATGGCGGGCGGGCGCTTCGCACGGGCGATGTGCTGGGCGTGCGCTTAGGCTCGGATTCGAACAGCGTGGCGCCGATTAATCGAGTTGAGCTTGCGCTGTCCGAACGTCCTGCGCTGACGAGCGAGTGGACGATTGGCGTCATTCCGGGGCCGCACTGCTCTGCGGAGTTTTTGCTTCCGGCGTTTCTGGAGGAGCTTGCGGCGACTAGCTACGAGGTGCATTTTAACAGCTCCCGTACAGGCGTGCGATTGATTGGACCCGCACCGCGCTGGGCGCGTGAGGACGGCGGCGAAGCGGGCTTGCATCCGTCGAATATTCATGACAATGCCTACGCAGTAGGTACGCTTGACCTGACGGGCGACATGCCGATTTTGCTTGGACCGGACGGCCCGAGCCTGGGCGGATTCGTGTGTCCCGTTACGACCGCATCGGCTGAGTTTTGGAAAATCGGACAGCTGCGCCCCGGCGATAAAGTGCGCTTCCGCCTTATTACACTTGAGGAAGCGGATAGGCTGCGCGATCAACAGACGCAATGGTTGAACGCCATCGGTGAAGGCGAGCGGGCATTTATTGCCCGGGCAATGGAACTGCCGGGTGAGCGCCCATTCGATACCGATTATCCGATCTTGGCGCGAGTGACCGAAGGCCATGCTTTCCCGATTACGATCCGCTGCAGCGGCGATGAGAATTTGCTTGTAGAATACGGACCGATGGAGCTGGATCTCAAGCTGCGGTTCCAAGCTCATGCGCTTATGCAGGCGATTCAAGAGAGCGGCGCCGTACCGGTGCTGGATTTGACGCCGGGCATTCGATCGCTTCAGGTGCATATCGACCGTTCGCGCATTACGGTTCGCGAAGCCTGCGCAAGGCTGCTGGAGTTGGATCGCCAGCTACCGCCGCTGGAGTCGATTCGCGTGCCGTCCCGCATCGTGCGATTGCCGCTGTCATGGGATGACCCGGCAACGCAGCTTGCGATCGAGCGTTATCAGCAAGGCGTTCGCCCCGATGCGCCTTGGTGCCCGAGCAATTTGGAGTTCATCCGGCGCGTGAACGGGCTTGATTCGATCGAGGATGTCAGACGAATTGTTTATGATGCGAGCTATCTTGTCATGGGGCTGGGCGATGTGTACTTAGGCGCACCGGTAGCGACGCCAATTGATCCCCGTCACCGTCTCGTCACGACGAAGTATAACCCCGCTCGGACGTGGACGCCGGAAAATGCAGTTGGCATCGGCGGCGCATACATGTGCGTGTACGGGATGGAGGGGCCGGGCGGCTACCAGTTCGTCGGGCGGACGATCCAGATGTGGAATCGTCTCCGCTCTTCGACGGATAGCTTCCAAAGCGGCAAGCCGTGGCTGCTTCGCTTCTTCGACCAGATTCAATTCTATCCAGTTGAGGCGGATGAGCTGCTGCAGCTGCGTGAGGACTTCCCGCGCGGCCGTTATGAGGTGAGCATTACCGAAACGACGTTTGATTTGGGCGAATATTTGCGCTTCCTCGATGAGATTGAGGCAAGCGCAGGCACGTTCCGCGACAAGCAGCAGGCTGCCTTCCAAGCGGAGCGGGAGAACTGGAAAGCGCAAGGGCTGGCGGAATACGTGTCGGAGCCCGAGCAAGCGAAGCCTGCTGGAGACGATGAGCTGCCAGAAGGCGCGGAAGCGGTGCGATGCAACATGCCGGGCAGCGTATGGAAGGTGCTCGTTGAGCCAGGTCAGCAGGTGAAGAAGGGCGATACGCTCATCATTGTGGAAAGCATGAAGATGGAATTTTCGCAGCAAGCGCCGTGCGATGGCCATGTGATGAATGCGAGTTACGTCAAACCGGGCGATTCGGTGCATGCCGGCCAGTTGATCGTGGCGATGGCGCCATCGGAAGCGGAGGTGTCAGTGTAATGCAGAAAACAACATTGCCAGCTGCTTTCACAATTGCATGGCTGCAGGAGCAATATGAGAGTCAAGCGCTGACGCCTGAGGAGGTCGTAGGCGAAATCATTCATCGTGCGGAAACGGCTGTTGCGATGAATATATGGATTACGCCTCCTTCGGCAGAGCTTGTTGCCCCTTACTTGGAGCGTCTGAGGACACTTGATCGGGCTAGCTCCCCGCTATGGGGAATTCCATTCGCGATCAAGGACAATATCGACCTTGCAGGCGTGCCGACGACGGCAGCTTGCGCGGAATATGCTTACACGCCGACCGGGCATGCCGCTGTTGTCGAGCGTTTAATAGAAGCAGGGGCGATCCCTCTTGGCAAAACGAATCTCGACCAGTTCGCCACCGGCCTCGTCGGCACGCGCAGCCCTTACGGCGAAACGCATAATGCGCTTCGCCCCGAGCTTATAAGCGGCGGCTCGAGCTCCGGCTCCGCTGTCGCGGTCGCCCTAGGGCAAGCCGCATTCTCGCTTGGCACCGATACGGCCGGCAGCGGCCGCGTTCCAGCGGCGCTGAATGGGCTGGTCGGCTACAAGCCGAGCATGGGCGCATGGCCGCTCAAGGGTGTCGTGCCTGCCTGCGAAAGCTTGGATTGCGTCACGATGTTCGCCGCCGATCTGGCGGATGCTTACGCTGTCGATGCGGTCGCCCGCGGCGTCCATGCGGATGACCCATGGTCGCGCGGCTTCCCTGCCCCGCAATCAGTGCCTCCTTCGCGGATTGTGCTGCCGGAGCAGACGCCAGCGTTTTACGGGCCTTATGCAGAGGCGTATGAAGCGGCATGGCATGCAGCAGTATCCCGGGTCGTGTCGCTCGGGATTGCAGTCAGCTATCTGGATACGGAGCTGTTCTCCGCAGCGGCAGCGCTTCTCTATGAGGGGCCGTGGGTTGCGGAGCGATGGGCAGGCTTGGGCAGCTTTATTGAGGCTCACCCGGACACGGCTGTGCCGGTCACGGAGCGCATCTTGCGCTCGGGGGCTGCCGAGCAGCATACGGCCGCTTCTTTATTCCAGACGATGCATAAGCTCCAGCGTTACAGAAAACAGGCACGTGAGCTGCTTCAGGGAGCCGTGCTCATCCTGCCGACGGCCGGCGGCACATGGACGCGCGAGCAAGTGCGCGACAACCCTGTTGAGACGAACCGCGACATGGGGCGGTATACGAATCATTGCAATCTGCTGGATTTGTGCGCTGTTGCTGTTCCGGCTGGCGCAGCGCTTGCGGATACGCCATTTGGCATTACGCTGTTTGGTTTAGCTGCAGAGGAAGGGCTCGTTCGGGACACGGCTGAGCGATTCTCGTCAATGGCAGTAACCGCGTCGCCAAGACCATCCGCTAATGCGGCGACAGAAACGACGCTCGTCGCTGTATGCGGCCTGCATATGCGGGGCTATCCGCTAGAGAAGCAGATGCAGGGCTGCGGCGCCCGTTTTGTCGAGGAGACAACAACTTCGGCCCGCTACAAGCTGCTTCGCTTAGCGACGACACCGGCGAAGCCGGGACTCATTAAGCAGCCGCCGGGCAGCGGTGGAGCTGCGATTGCGATTGAAGTGTGGGAGATGCCGCTGGCTGCCTTCGGCGGATTCACGGCCTCGATCCCGGCGCCGCTCGGAATTGGCAAGGTTGAGCTGGCTGACGGCCGAGAGGTGCCAAGCTTTATTTGCGAAGGCTACGCGGAACACGATGCAGAGGATATTACGGCATTCGGCGGATGGCGGAATTATCTCCAGAGCTTGAATTGATTCGATAGGAGGCGAGGGCGATGCAGCCTGTACGGAATGAGCAGAACGCAGCAATGGCACCGGTTAATGAGCGGACAGAGGGGGTGGCTGCTGGTCAAGGCCAAGGCCGAATTGAAATTCGCGGACTGCAGAAGGTTTACGCATCTGCAAAAACACAGTTCGAGGCACTTCGCGATATTGATCTGACGATTGCGGAAAATGAATTTCTGACCATCCTAGGGCCGTCGGGCTGTGGCAAATCCACGCTGCTGCGCATCGTTGCGGGCCTGGAGGATCCGACAGGCGGGGAGCTGACCGTCGATGGCGATGCGATCATCGGGCCGGGCGCTGATCGCGGCATGGTGTTCCAAGGCTATACGCTTTTTCCTTGGCTGACGGTTCGAGAAAATATTGAATATGGGCCGAAGCTCAAAGGCGTCCCTACACTGGTGCGTCGAGGCCTATCGAGCCACTGGCTGAAAATCATTCGGCTGGAATCGTTCGCGAAGTCTTACCCGAAGCAGCTGTCAGGCGGCATGAAGCAGCGGGTTGCCATTGCAAGGGCGCTCGCCAATCGACCGAAGGTGCTGCTCATGGATGAGCCGTTCGGCGCATTGGATGCGCAGACGAAGCTTGAGATGCAGGAGATGCTGCTGGAGGTGTGGGAGAGGGAGAAGACGACGGTATTGTTCATCACTCACGATATCGACGAAGCGATCTTCCTGTCCCAACGGATTGTGGTCATGGGGGCCAATCCGGGCCGCATCATTCGGGAGTTTCAGGTGGAGCTTCCGAATGAGCGCACGGCTGATGTGCGAGAGACGCCGGGCTTCCTGAAGCTGAAGCGCGAGCTGGCGCAGCTTCTCAAGCATGATTAGGTCTAATCCGACCGGAACCGCTTGTTTGCCATGCGGTGTCCGGTTTTTTTCATAAGCTTGGCTTAACAAAAAGAGTGAATCGGCATCCTGAGATTACGTTTGTTAATGGCTTGACGAATAAGTGAGGATACCCGATAATGGAAATAACGTATGTTAGATAACCTTACATGAAAGTGGGGCGTATATGCATATTCCGGACGGGTTTCTAGATGCAAAGACGTGGATAACGACAACGATTGCTGGGGCGGGCGCTGTCGGTTACAGCTTACGCAGAACGCGGCTTGCGATGGAACCGAAGCAAATTCCGTTAATCGCACTGATTGGCGCATTCGTATTCGCTGCACAGATGATTAATTTTCCGATTGCCGGCGCAACCTCAGGCCATTTTCTCGGCGGAACGATGACTGCAATCCTGTTCGGGCCATGGATCGCGACGATTGTTATGGCTGCGGTGCTGATCGTGCAAGCCGTCGTATTTCAGGATGGCGGCATCACGGTGCTCGGCGCAAACATTTTGTGCACCGGATTTATCGGCAGCTTTGTCGGATATGGCATATACATGACAGGTATTCGGGCGTTTAAAGGGAAAGGTCGTTCTCTCATTACTTGGCTGGCGGCATGGACGTCAATCGTTGCGGCTTCGGCAGGGGTATCTGTTTTGTTGGCGGCGTCCGGTACGTTCGAGCTGGCAACCGCGTTGAAAGCGATGGTCGGCTGGCATATGCTGATCGGCATTGGCGAAGGAACCATTACCATGCTTGTGACGGGCTATTTGATGGAGCGAAGCGCACTAACGGCACGGGGAGGGATCGCGCATGAGCGAATTACGAGTCACCGGGCATAAGCGCAGATGGATCGTGATGGGGATCATTACGGTCGCAGTAGCGGGATTGCTGTCGCCCTGGGCATCGTCCTCTCCGGATGGGCTGGAGCGGGTGGCGGAGGATCATGGCTTTCTGCATCAGGCAGACGCTGTCAACCGGCTCGCGTTAGTTCCGGACTACGAAGTTGCGGGCATTCCTTGGTCAGCTGTTCGCATAGGGCTGGCAGGCGTACTAGGCATTGCGATCATGGCGGCCGTGCTGTGGGGATTAACCCGCTCATTGGCGCGAGGTGGAGGGGATCGACATGAATCAGGATCAACTGAAGTGGATGGCGTCCAGCGCTGAACATGACGGAGCAGTGGGCACCGAGCAAATGACTCCGCCAGAGAAATCGGCTGGCCGGGCAACGAAACGGCTTCTTGCCGTATTAGGCTTATTAGCGACAATGATGTTTTTCCGACATCCTGCGGCTCTCATGGGAGCAGCAGGTTGTTTTTTATTTGGCATGCTGCTGGGTGGACTGCCGCTGCTCCAAATTTTGCGCCGATTGCTGCTCATCGTTCCATTCGCGCTTGGCGCGATCGTATTCGTGCCGTTTCAGCATGCCGAAGGAGGGACGGAGCTGTTTCGTTTGTTCGGCTGGGTTGCGACGGAGGAGGGGATGCGCCATTCGATCGTGCTGTTGCTTAAGGTCGTTAACGCGAACCTGCTTATTACCTACCTGCTGCTGTCTACGCCGTTGTTTCAATTGATCAGAAGCCTGCGGGCGATCGGCATTCCCGCCGTGCTGCTCGAAATTATCGGGCTCATGCTGCGTTACCTCGTATTATTGAAGGAAGAGGCGCAAGGAATGGTGAAGGCGCAGCGTTCGCGGGGCCTGCGTCTGGACGGGTGGTTATGGTCACGCAGTACGTACAAACGGTTTGGCGAGCTGCTTGGCGTCCTGTTTATTCGGGCTTACGCGCGCAGCTCCAGAATTTATCAGTCTATAACGGCGAGAGGCGGATTTGGCGCCGGGCTTACAGGGAGAGGACGGCGTCAGCCGATCGGACAGGGGGGCTTGGGAATGGCAATTGATGTACGCGGGGTAACGTATCAATATGGGCGAATTCAAGCGCTGCGCGGCTTAACGTTCTCGATTGGACAGGGGGCGAAAGTCGTTCTCATGGGACCCAATGGCGCGGGCAAATCGACGCTCATTTCACTGCTTAACGGATTGGAGCAGCCGGCAACGGGGGAAGTATCTGTATTCGGCGAGCGAATGACGAGGGAGAACGCCTTGCTGCTGCGCCAGCGAATCGGCGTTGTGTATCAGGACCCGGATGATCAAATTTTTTCGACTACGGTCGAGGAGGATGTTGCTTTTGGGCCGCGCAATCTCGGGCTGGACGAACAGATGGTGCAGGATCGCGTAACTGAAGCGCTGCGCGCTGTAGGGATGAGTGAGCTGCGCAGCCGTTCTCCCTTCGAGCTGAGCTATGGGCAAAAGCGGCGCGTTGCCATTGCAGGCGTGCTCGCGATGCGGCCGGAGGTCGTTATTCTAGACGAGCCGATGGCGTTCCTTGATCCGAAGAGTCGCGACGATCTGCAGGCGCTGCTGGAGCGAATGCATGAAAGCGGCTTGACGCTTATCGTAGCGACGCATGATGTGGATTTTGCCGCAGAGTGGGCGACGGATGTGATTGTGCTGAAGGACGGGAGGCTGCTCGCTTCGGGTTCAACGGAGCTATTATTCGATGACCTGCTTCTGGAGCAAGCGGATCTTCATCTGCCGCGGCTTGTGCGTCCATTTCGGCTCCTGCAGGATGCAGCCGAGACGCGTCCTCGCACGGTTCGTGATGCAGCGCAGGCGATTTGGCAGCTTATTATGCGGGGGCCGGATGGGACGTTAGCGCGTTCGTCCAAAAGAATGGATGGAGAAACACGGCAAAGGGAAGGATAAGAGCGCAGCCCAATGTTGACCAGAAATCCGGCTGCCAGTGCAGCGCGGAACGTTGGCGGCAGCGGAATTTGTTTCCTCCATGTTCGTCATCAGGGTTAGCGTATAAGAAAATGGGAGGGGATGAATACTATGGTCAAGTTCCAAACAAACATCCCTTCTTCAATATAAGCGGGCGTACGAATCACGCGGCAGTCTACAACGCTTATAGGGCTACAAACAAAGCGGACGGCAGGATTAATCCACGCCGATTCGCTGCTAAGCAACCTCCTTCACAATGCGATAACCGGCGGCAGGTATCCAGTGGACTTAAAATCTTCAGGGAAAGTGGGGCAACAAGACATGAAAGCAACTGGTATTGTGCGTCGCATCGACGATCTTGGCCGTGTAGTAATCCCGAAGGAAATCCGGAGAACGCTTCGTATCCGCGAAGGCGATCCGCTGGAGATTTTCGTGGATCGCGATGGCGAGGTCATCTTGAAGAAGTATTCCCCGATTGGCGAGCTCGGCGATTTTGCCAAAGAGTACGCCGAATCACTGTCCGAAAGCACAGGGCATGTGACGATTATCTCCGACCGGGATACCGTCATTGCCGTCGCCGGCGCGTCCAAGAAGGAGTTTCTGGATAAAGCAGTCGGCTCTATTTTGGAAAATTGCATGGAAAATCGCAAGACCATCATCGAAACCACCGGCGGCTCTTATGAGCTCATCAAGGACGTAAGCGAGCCATTCGCCTCCTTCGTGTCGGCTCCGATTATCGCCGGCGGCGATCCGATCGGCACGGTGGTGCTGCTCTCGAAGGAAGAGGGCTTGAAGATGGCGCAGATGGAACAAAAGATGGCGGAAACAGCAGCTGGTTTTTTGGCGAAGCAGATGGAGCAGTAGCCGCTGTCCTTGCGCGACAAACACATAAACAGCCCTCTCGTCGCAAGCGCTTATGGCGCTTGAAACGGAGGGCTGTTCGTCATGGGGCTAACGTCCACAACCGCCACTGGCCCATCTGAACGAATACGATCCAGAGGAGGATGAAGGTCAGGCCGATTGCTGCTGTCTCGACTACGGCTGCGCTGGATTTGCCCGACCGCATGAGCGGAATGCAGAGCTTCCACGGCAGCGGGGGCAGAAGCTGAACGCCTCGCTTGGACAAGGCATCGGCGAGAAGGTGGAGCAAGTACGATAGTCCGCCGGCTAGCCAGACGCCTGGATTGTCCTTCGCCATCCAATAGAGGGCGAACGTCCATAGCCCTGTTGCATACAACGTATGCGTGAAGCCGCGATGCGGAACAAGCGCGCATACGACCAGCGTCAGTCCGGCCGCGGCAAAACGCGGGTCATAAAGGACGCCGCCGATTGTTAAGGCGCCGCCAGTAATAAGCATCAGCAGCTGCCGCAGCCAGCGCGTGGATGCGAAGGCGGAAAGGCTGATAACGGCGCCCGCGCCCCAATTCCACGGGTACTGCGTGCGCGTGAACCAGACGGCAGCTGCAGCGGCAAGCAGCAGGACAATCTGCAGCGCGCGGATCGCCGGCTTCGGGAATGTCCGATTGGCGAGCAAGCCGTTGGGCTCGTCGAGATCGGGCAGCAGGCTGCCAACCACAGCCGCAGCAGCGGCTGCGGGCGTCAGCGAAGTGTGCAATAGCGCGGTGACGGCCAGTGAGACGCCGGTGCTGATGACAAGATGCGAGGAGCCCTTCAAACGGCGCACCGCCTTTCTGATTTTGGGAGTAATAGATTCGTAATTATTGTAGAGCAATTTGGCATGTTGTGCAAACATATGTTTGGTTTGTTGCGGGGTCACCTTATGAAAACTAGATGGTTGATTACATTGCATCTATAATATACAGAATAAAGCAATATGGTATTATTATCTATTTATGGTTGCTGAATTGAACAAAAAATCTCTCGTTCACAGGAGAATAGAAGCGAGTAGAGAATATACAAAAAATGACTTTAATATACAAACGTTGTAGGAGGTGGACCTTGTTTTGTCAGATTCAATCATTTGGGTAGAAGACGAAGTCAAGATATTAGAAGAGGGCAAGGCCATTCTTCAGAAAGAGGGTTTTGCTGTCCAAGGCTTTCATTCTTTTGAAGAGGCAAAGGAATTATTGATGGAGGGGGTAGCTGATATCGTCATCCTTGACTGGATGCTTCCCGACGTTTCGGGGCTGGATGCATGCAAGTGGGTTGTGAATACGATTGGCATCCCGGTCATTATGGTGACAGCAAGAACCGATGAGTTCGATAAAGTATTAGCATTGGAAATTGGGGCCGATGATTATATTCCGAAGCCCTTTGGAATGCGTGAGTTGATTGCACGTATTCGGACTGTGCTACGGCGAAGCCGGAAGGCGCCAGTTGAGACAAGTTCAAGCCAAGTGCTGTCATTTAACGAGCTAACAATTGATACAGATAAGCATGAGGTGCGGCTCCGAGGGGAGCGGGTATCACTGACGGCGACAGAGTATAATTTGCTCCTGGCCATGGCCTCTTATCCTGGGCGGGTATTTACGCGCAGCCAATTGATAGAGTCCTCGATGGGGGAGTCGTACTTTGGCTATGAACGGACGCTCGATTCGCATATCCGTAACCTACGGAAGAAGATCGAAGCCGATCCGAATAATTTCGAATATATTCTGACTGTCTATGCGGTCGGTTATAAATTTGGTGAGCCCCGATAATGAATGAGTACCGAAAAGTAATTGCACGATCTTTACTCCTTGCGGGGATCATTGCTTCGTTGGCTGGTGTGGTTGTATTCGTACTGCTGCTATATTTGAAGCATCATGAACAGGTCAAGGAACATACCGTACTGGTCGACCTCTGGCGTAATTATCTATATGCCTATTATTTTGCGGTTGGTAATTGGAATAACATTCAAGATCAATTTGAAGCTGGTATGATTGGGGCCGATGCAGTTCATATTGTAAGTTTTAATTTGATCGACATCACGGGGCACCAGATTTTTAATTATGACCTTCCTTCAGTTGACCAAACGTTCAAGGCGTTGCATGAACCTATTCTCGTTCAGGGTAAGATTGTAGGTTACTTCGATCTGGCGTGGACATCCCAATCGGTTTATGGTGCGGCATTATGGGTTTCGCTGCTCGTTATATGCATCGTGTTCCTACTCGCTTTCTCATTGTTATATAGATATGCGAAGCGTAGCTGGATTCAGCAGCAGCAGCTAACGTATGTACTGGGGAAGCTGCAAGAGCCTGAGACGGAATTTGATCCAACCTCCATACATACTATTCATAATGAAGTGTTGCGGAGTCGACTAACAGAGGTTGGAAATCACATCCACAAGCTGGAAACGGTAAGAAGGAGAATGGTTGCAGACATCTCGCATGAGCTAAGAACGCCAATTAGCGTTATGCGGCTCGTCATTGAAGGTGCGTTGGAGACGAATACGGCGATTTCTATTGAACAAGCGTGTAGCATTCTTGAAGAGCTCTATCGGATGTCGAAGCTAGTTCAGGATTTACAGCAATTATCGTTGTCAGAGACGGGCAACTTGGCATTGCGTAAATCATGGATATCCATTGATTCACTGATTGAGGCGACGGTGGATTCTTTGCTGCCGGGTGTGGAAGATACGCAGACAATGACGTTTCATAATCTTAGTAAGAATGTATCCGTTTATGTTGACCCGGATCGAGTTCAGCAGGTTTTAATTAACCTGCTCGGTAACGCAATTCGACACAGTAGGGGAATTATTGAAGTGCGCCACTCGCAGGAGGGAGCGAATTTTGTTGTCGAGATTGAGGATAACGGCGTGGGCATTGAGGAAGAAGAGCTGCCTTATATATTCGAAAGGTTCTATCGTAGCTCAAACACGGATCGGCATAGCGGCTTCCGTGGCATGGGACTGGGGCTCGCCATCACGAGAGGCATCGTGTATGCACATAAAGGAACAATTAGCGTAGAGAGTCAATGGAATGTGGGGACTATCTTCCGAATCACGATACCGGTATTTAAGGAGTAATATGCAGCTGCCATTTTGCCAGCCCTGAGGCTGATTAAATGGCAGATTTTTTATATTGCGCGTATAATCTGCACAAGATCTGCAGGATTAGCCGATAAAATCTTCAAAACCTTTTGTTATGATAAGCGTGTCAGATAAACAACGACAACGATCAAGAAGGAGCGCTTCGATATGATAACCGTACAGCAGTTGTGCAAGACGCACGGGGTAGGGAACGCAGCAGTGAAGGCGTTGAAGGATGTCAGCTTCTCCATTGAACGCGGTGAAATGGTTTCGATTATGGGGGCTTCCGGATCTGGAAAAACGACGCTGCTGCAAGTGTTGTCCGGTATCGATCGAATAGATTCCGGAGAGATCTGGATCGACAACACGCCGATTCATGGATTGAATGATAAGAAGCTTTCGGAATTTCGTTTAAAGCATATGGGATTCATTTTTCAGGCATACCATCTCATCCCAGTTCTGTCCGCATTAGAAAATGCAATGGTTCCGATTCTTGCGCGAGGCGAGTCGAAGAAGACCGCTAAGGAGAAGGCTGAATCGGCGTTACAGCAAGTTGGTCTCGGCGACAAGTTGGACAGGTTGCCCTCGGAGCTCTCAGGCGGACAAAATCAACGGGTTGCGATCGCACGTGCAATAGCTGGCCAGCCAAGTGTCATCTGGGCCGATGAGCCGACAGGGGCATTGGATACCGAATCGTCAGCACAAATCATTGGACTTCTCGGGATGCTGAACCAGACGCTAAATACGACGATCGTTATCGTTACGCATGACCCTAACGTTGCTAAAGCGACAATGCGCACAATCGTGATGAGCAATGGACGAGTAACGGGTGGTGTTGAAAAGGAGGTGGGTGCATTCCGCCATGCTTAGATCAAGCCTTGTATGGAAGATGTCTATCCTCTATCTGCGCAGGCAGTGGAAACAGACACTCATTGCGATTCTCGGCGGCAGCATCGGTGCGATTCTAATCGGTTTATCCTTCTCGTTCTACTACTCGCTTGTTCAGAGCGGGGATCAATATATCGAGGCGCATTATGGATCTATTGATTGGGAGCTGCTACCCGATGGAGTTCATGGAGATCTATTTTCTAACCAACAGATAGCCGAGATGGAAAAACCATTGCATAACATGCCATATAACCTGCTTCCCATCGTTCGCTCCGACGTCGAAGCGAAGCTTGTGGACGGTTCGAACCCCAGCCTAATCCCGCACTTGCAGTTAATCGGAATGGATACCGATCGTGCAGCAGTGCTAGAGCCACAGCAATCATTATGGGCTACGCCGCTCAAGGAAGATGATCTCATTATGGATCAGGCGACGGCAGAACATTATGACATTACGAATGAACAAATTATACAATTGACCGATAAGGGAGGGGCTCCCCAACTGTTTCGTGTGCATATTGCCAAGGAGCAGGGGTTAACCGGATATCGTCAAGGAACGAATGAAGGCACCGTAATTATTAGGTTAGACAAGGCGAGGCAGCTAAACGGAATAACGGCGGATCAGTTTACTTCCGTTCTAGTTGGGGGACTACAATCCAACTCAACCAATGGCGTGTACCCCATTCCTCAAGCCAAATTAAACTACCTCGTGGAAAGCACGAAGAATGATGCTTCCAATAAAATTCAAGATTTGAGGAGCTCTTACGGAATCATCTTTATTCTGCTTGCCAGCGTGGCCATTATTGCGGGTTTGCTGCTCCTTGTTCAGCTGTTAATTATGCAGTCCAAGTCACGTTCAGAAAACTATGGAATTCTACGTGCGCTCGGATTATCACGCAATCAAACCCGCGGCATTTTCTTAACAGAATCGATGATACTAACGCTGCTGCAAGCAAGCGTAGGGACAGTGCTTGGTGTTAGCGGAGGGTTAGGGTTAATTAAGCTGTACTATTCACAATATGGCGAAATGCTTCAGCGTGTATCTGGATATGCGGTTCCAATTAAGCCTTACTTCTCTTGGGTTTCTACACTTGAGGCATTCGGTACGATTATGTTCTTCCAGCTCGCAGTAACGCTTATTGCGGCATGGATAGTTGGCAAGCAAGGGATTCTAAAGCTGCTAGGGAGAACAGCTGCAACCGCACCACGGCGCAAATGGAGAAAAGGAATAAGTGGCACCGTAGTGATTGCCGCGATAATTATTCTGGCGCTTCATCTTTACTATGCCAATACGGAAACGGGCGTTAATTTGCTGCAAAGCCCCTTGTTTATATGGGTGGACTTGATCTGGTTGCTCGCATGCTTCTCTCTGGTGCACTTGGCCATCCGGTCTATTACATACTGGATGAGCGCTGTGGGTGTAGTAATGAAACGGTTTGGCTGGTCTGACGCCGCATTTTTCATGGCCTCTCGTTATCCAAAGCAGGAGCTGAAGCAAACCTACATTGTATCTTTGTTATTCAGTCTCATCGTATTGGTCATTACTTCGACCATCATTATTACGACTAGCCAGAGCCAATATAACGATGTGAACAAGACTAATCAGTCGATTATGGGCTACGGCGGTCAGATACCTTATAAGACGGACAAAGAAAAACAACGATTCCTTCATGCTATTGAGCGCGATCCAGACTTAATTTCATCCATATCGAGTGTTTTGAATCTGGAAACTTATCAGCTTGTGATGGGAGAGAGACCGACACTTCCGAATACGGTAGTACCTGTAACGGAGCAGTTGGTTAACGAAGGCGAGCTGCCCCTCGTTGCAAGGGCTAAGGCTTATGCTAACGATCGAGAGGCATGGGAAGCAGTAAGCCGTGACAATTCAGTTGTCATTTTGGATGAACGATTTATGGTTGATTCCACTGTAACCCTAAATCGAATTGATAAACGTGCTTATCAGGTTGGTCAAACCGTTACATTCCCTGTGTACGAACATAAAATTCGGGGAGACTCGGAGAGCTTAAAACCAGTGACCAAGAAGACGCTTACTGTCATTGGATTTGCCAAAGGGAATGTGGAAAGTAAACTGTCCAACCAGTTGTACAACGCGACGTTTGTTAGTCCAGGTGTGTTCGACGGCCTTAGGCCGTATGGATATATGAATACAGAGTACAAGTATGAAGGTTATCTATTGTTAAACTTTGATTACCAGAACCTTGAGAAGGCACAAGCTGTCGAAGAGGGTCTGCTTAATCAGGGCATTAAAAACAGTGCCATTCCGTATCTTCAAAACGGAGCGAAAAACTTCATGAACCAACAAATCATTCATGTATTTATTGGGTTCATGAGCTTTACGGCGCTGATTGCGATCTGTGGGCTAGCGATCATTCAGATTCGTGCTGTACAGATCCGTGCCAAGCAAATCGCTATGTTAAGGTGTATCGGCCTCTCGAACAAGCTTCTTATTCAAATGTTCTTGCTCGAAGGCTTCTTCATAAGTGCAATAGGGACGCTCATCGGGACCATACTTGGCTCGACAGGCGGGTACATGTATCTTCGAATCATCAGGCTAAGCGCGATTTCTGCTCATCTACAGGAAGTGCCGTACAAGTATCCAATAGGTGCCGTAATCACCATAGTGGTGGGAGTTAGCATCCTATCCGCGGTTATCAATTGGTTCCCATCTAGAAGGGTGCTTGCTATCAAGCCTGGTGAAGCTATGCGGGAATCAACGTAAAAATCAGTTATAACGGCCGCAGCCCAGACATCACACCCGGGGCCGATATACCATATAAAAAATTAAATTTTGGAGGTCATTTATTATGTCATGCCCAGCTAACAGCCATTCCGCAGGTACCGCTTATGGAGATTCCGGTTGCACGTCCGCTCGCGATTGCCATCCTTACGTCCCGTTCTGGGGAGGCAACTCATCGTACACGCAAATCTATGACAAATGTGTAACGGATGTAGGTAACAACCCGGTAGGTGACTACTACCGTGAGACTAGCTATAGCGGCTGCTGCTAATCGCTGAAGTTGTTGAAAGATTAGGCGCTACAGCATACATCGCTTAAAAAACTAAAAATTCAAAAAATTATTGGAGGTCATTTATTATGTCATGCCCAGCTAACAGCCATTCCGCAGGTACCGCTTATGGAGATTCCGGTTGCACGTCCGCTCGCGATTGCCATCCTTACGTCCCGTTCTGGGGAGGCAACTCCTCGTACACGCAAATCTATGACAAATGTGTAACGGATGTAGGTAACAATCCAGTAGGCGACTACTACCGTGAGACAAGCTACAGCGGCTGCTGCTAACCTAGAGGGAGGGGGCCGGGATGTTCTCGGCCTCCGCTCCCGAGAGGTAGGGTGTTAATAATGATGAACGTAAAAACGTATTATCGGAGGATACCATGCTAAAAAAAATGGATAGTCTGCTGCATCGCAAATTCCTTAAGACGAGAGACGTTAACGTGTTTGAGATTGGTTATGATTTCCCCCGAACTCTGGCGTTAGATAAATCCAGAACAATTAATATTCCATGGTTCAAACCTGGCAATCAACAGCCTGTTATTTTGTTCGTCATGAGTGCATTCTGCAAAGCATGCGATCTCGAGGCGGTGGAGTTGTTCGTCGCTGAGTTTCCTGATTTCCGGTATGTTTTATTTTTCGAGAGCAACGCCGAGAGGTTTGAAGAAATCCAGACAAGGTTCGCTTCATTGGAGACATACCGCTGTGACGCAGCCGTCATGCAAAAGCAGCTTAATTTTTCGTTATATCCTTGTGTAATTGGCCTTAATAGCGCTGGACAGGCAGTGGCTTGCGGACTATTCAATTCCGATGCTTCGATTAAGCGAATCGTGCAGCCGCTGATTAAGGTTACATATGCGCGCTAGGTGGAAGACGATTAAGGCAATTGTAGGTACCGTTTATCGATCGAACAAGGTGTATCTTATCACGGGACTTGCACTGGTCATTTTATTGTCTCTCCAATCCAATGCCAATATTATTCTATCCAAATATATCGTCAATGCAATTGGGGACCAGGATAGGAAGTTAGCCATCACTGCGATCGTAATTACCTTTACACTGCAAGTGGCGTTCATGTTGATGCAATCATACAAGACCATAATGGATGTCAGGGCTTCTGAGAATTTCAATATTCAGCACCAGAAGAAAATTATGAAGCTGCTTGAACGCATACCGCTTCTCGACAAAGAAAATGCACGCTTCCAACAGATGGTCGACATGTGGAAGAGTTATTCAGGCAAATACTTGGAAACGACAAATGGTCTTATTACGATGGTTCAACTGTTTCTTACAATGGGTATTTCAACCTTTTATCTATTAAGCTCCTATTGGGTGCTTGGCGTACTGGCGCTGGTCATCTCCGTTGCGAGAGGATGGCTCGATATCCGGAACATCCCGAAGCGTCTCCGTCTCAATCATGAACTCAACAGCCTGAATCATAAACAGCAATATGTATATGGAGTCCTCTGTTCAAGTGAATCTCAGAAGGAATTAATGATTCTAAAGGCTTATTCATACTTAATTGGCAAGTGGGAACGGCTAAAGCATGATTCCAAATCCGTTCGGTTGAAGCTTGAAAAAACGAACATGCACGGATTCGTTCTGGGAGAAGCGTTATCCTCGGGCACATTGCTGCTCGTCTCTCTGACGGTATGTTATATGGTGTTCGGCAGTAAACTGACGATGGGCGATTATGTAACGATTCCGCTTATGTTTAGTTTAATTGAGAGCAGTGCGAAACGAATTTTTCTGACGTTAAGCAAAATCGAAGAAAACCAGCGTTACATAGGCTCCTTCAATGACGAGACGGCCACGCTACGGGAGCCTGCTCCTGAACGCAAGCCATTTCAATTCAACCAGCTGCTACAGGTTAAAAATTTAACCTTCCAATACCCGAATCAAACGACACCTGCCCTTCAAAACATTAATTTGACGGTGAAACAAGGCGAGAAGGTCGTTATTCTGGGAGACAATGCAGCAGGTAAGTCAACGCTGATGAAGCTGCTGCTCGGGTTATACCGTGCGCCAGCGGGTACCGTTTTCTACGATGGCCAGTCACAAGAGGATGTCGAGGTTGAGTCGTTGTGGGCAAATGCCAGCGTAGTGTTTCAAGACTTTACTCGGTATATGTTAACGGTATCCGAGAATGTCGGGCTGGGCGATGTCGCCAATATCCATGATGAAAAGCGAATACAGGAGCTGCTGAATAAGGTAGGGCTGGATATTTCCAAGATGGATGCAGGTATTCATGCAAAACTGGGTTACTTGGACGAGCAAGCCATCAATTTGTCTGGGGGACAGTGGCAGCGACTAGCAATGGCGCGAGCTTTTTTTAAGAACAGCGATTTTCTCGTATTTGACGAGCCGACATCGGCTATCGATCCGCTATCGGAGCTTGAATTTTTCAATACACTGCTTGCAATGAGCAAGGAGAAGACACTTTTCATCATTTCTCACCGCATTAGTATAGCAAGCAAGGCAGACAAAATTGTAATGATGAGCGGGGGAGAAATTAAGGAAACGGGTTCACACTATGAACTGATCAAACGTCGCGGTTATTACTATGACATGTGGATGAAACAAAAAGAGTGGTATCACATAACGGAGCAGGAGGTTGTATAAATGGCAACAAGTATGCAGGATACAGGAATTCCGGTGGGACAAGCGGTTCCTCAAGCTACCTTTACAAACTGGGATGGCAAATCGGTCGAACTGAATGGTTTCACGAGAACGACGGCAATATTTTTTATATCGGTTTATTGTTCGCATTGTATTGATTTTATCCCTAGCATTTCGGATATTGTGAGCGAATACGATTTAGATGCCGCAATATTCTCCACGGGAGACAATGAAGACCATGAGGAAATGGCCGAATTTCTCGAATGGCATTTTCCTGTTATCTCACTAGAGTCGGAGCTTATGGAAGAGACGTTTAATGTAACTTACTTGCCTTATGTACTCATCGTCGATGCTTCTGGAACGGTTTTGAATAAAGGGGTCGTTTATACCAAAGACGATTTTCAATTCATCATGCAAGCGATTATGCCACTAGCGGAGGGAATGTAATGGAAGCGAGTTTGATCGTATGCAATGAAGGGGAGTTCTTGCCGGAGCAAGGGACGCATCGTCTCGGTGCGGTTATGAATCAGCTGTCCATCCCAACCGTGCCGCATGTCATCCCGCTGTTTACACTGGCGAAGCTGTCCTATTTATCGTCTTCGCAGCAGCATTTTGTCCAAATTATTGCGTACAACGGACAAGGCGAGGTCGTTACGGCGACAGAGAAGCGTATGGTTCGAAACCAACGGGGGACTCACCAAGTTCCAGGGATCGATATTAGCTTTAATCATCGGGTTGTGTTTTGTGATCCGGGTATTCATAACTTCAAATTGCTGGTGGATGATGAGGTTGTCGCGCAGTACCCATTAACTGTACAAGTGGAGTCGTTGATGCTGCAGCACCAATAAGGATGCTGGAGAGCGAGGTGTTCGGATATGAGAATGTTGGATGTATTAATTGCTCTTATTTTCTTGATCTCGTTTAATATGAAGCAAAAGAATACGAAAAATCTGCAGTATGAAGTGGTATCCTACTATAACGGCTTTAAGGCGATCGCGGGCCAGTTGGCCTATCTATTGCTGGGTGCAGAACTATTAATCGTCGTCCTGTTCTGGATGCCTTATCTGGTCATCGCTAAAGCGTTGCTAAGCATCGGAATGCTCCTCGTATTTTCTTATGTAACCTATCGGAAGCGTAAGGAGAAGGGGCAAGCGACATGCACCTGCTTTGGGGATGCAAGCTGGTTAAATAAAGCCCCATTAACGAGAAATGCGGCATTCATCGTTATCATTATGGCAAGCACAATCATTCATTTGAGCAACGGTGCAGCTTCTTCTGCCACCAAGTTCGATATTGCACTCTCTATTGGAATCGTGGTTGCGTTGGATAGTGCGCTCGTGATCAAAACACTAAAAAGGATGAGCTTGAACGATGCTTGAATTCGGCGTAATGAGTATTATTGTTCTTCTAGTGTCGTCGCGGGGACTGCAGTTAATGCTGGATATGCGGCATAAATCCTTAATGGAGCGATTGGATGGAATGGTTGGAGAGCAGCTTCGACATTCGTCAAATAAAGTTATTGTCCTGAACCATACGAATCCGGCATTTGAGGAAATGGACAAGCTGCTAAGCGTTGCAACAGCGTATTCTTATAATATTGTTCTATTTTCCCAGCCGTGGATGATCAAGCTGAAAGCGAAGAAATGGTTCAGGCATTCCGTTATTAATGGTTATGAGCAAGATGGGCTTATAGCTTTTCAGCAAGAAGAGGGCATATTCGTAAAGGGCTCGAAGGGTAAGGTATATTATATTAAGGAAATGCTAGAGGTACTGCGGGAAGATCTTAGCCAGAAGGCAAGCGCTTAGCGTCGGCATGATAGAGGGTTCGCCAAATCGGGCGGAACCTTTTTTTGATTACCGAGCCCCATTCCTGCGGTATAATACACCATATCGCGTAACGGGAAGGTAAGAATAAGCGCCATGAAGACAATAATAGAAGAGAAGGACCGGAGTCCTAAGGTGTGGAGCGGCGCGCTTGTATTGGCAGCGGCGATGATGGTGTCCAAGCTTATTGGCGTATTGCAAAAAATACCGCTGCAAAACCTGGCGGGCGACCGCGTATTCGGCATTTATAATGCCGTCTATCCGCTCTATCAGCTGCTGCTAGTCGCAGCGACAGCTGGATTGCCGCCGGCTGTGGCCATCGTCGTCGCCAGAAGGCTTGCCGATGGAGATGCTGAAGGGGCGATGCAGGCGAGGCGTGCGGCGCTTTGGCTGCTTGGCGCAAGCGGCGCGGCCGGCTTTGCGCTGCTCTGGCTCGGTGCGCCGTGGCTTGCTAGCGCTATCGGCGATAGAGAGACGATAGGAGCCATACGCTCGGTGGCAGCGGCGCTGTGGTTTGTGCCGGTGTTATCCGCGCTCCGAGGGTACGCGCAAGGCATGAATCACATGCCGGCATCCGCCGTATCGCAGGTTGCGGAGCAAACGCTGCGCGTCGGCGTTATGGCGGCGATGCTGACGTGGGGCATGTCTTCGGCATGGGGAGATGCGGGCATAGCGGCGGGGGCGATGGCAGGCTCTGCCGCCGGCGCGGCAGGCGCGCTGCTGCTGCTGGCGTGGAGCCAACGGCATGGGGGCCGGCAACGGAGCGGGGCGATGGCTCGCCAAGCGGTCGTTAGCGGGCAGAGGGAAGCGGCCGGAGAAGGACAGGCGGGTGCCAAGCGGCTTTCGCCGCTCTTGGCGGAGATGCGTTCGCTCGGCAAGCTCACTTTGCCGATGGCGCTTGGCGCTGTTGCCTTGCCGATGGTGGCGGTTGTGGACGCCTTCATGGTGCCTCGGCTGCTGATCGGCTCGGGCTTGTCCAGTGCAGAGGCGATGGCGCAGTTTGGAGCGTATGGGCGCGGTCAGACGTTGGTACAGCTGGTGGCGATGGTGGGCGGCGCAGCCGCTTCGGCCCTCGTGCCGTCGCTTGCGCTTGCGCGGTCGCAAGGAAATGGGCTGGAAGCAAGGGCGCAGGCCGGCTTTGCGCTGCGTGCCGCATGGTGGCTCGGCAGCGCTTCTGCGGTAGGGATCGCCTTGCTTGCGAGGCCGATCAATGTTATGCTGTTCGCCGATGACCAAGCGACGGGCGTATTCGCGCTCGTCGGCGTAACGGCGCTGGCTGCCGCCGTTCAGACGGCGGCGGCAGCCGTGCTTCAAGGCAGCGGCAGCCTTCGCCTGCCGACGCTGCTGCTCTTCGCCGGCGCCGCAGCCAAGGCCGCGCTCAACGCTGCGCTCGTGCCGCGCTTCGGCATTGCCGGCGCAGCTGCTGCCGGCCTCGCCGCGCTCACAGCCGCTGCCCTCGCTGCCGCTTGGGCAGCCCGCGCTGCGCTCGCTAGCGCGAGCGCCGATGGCGGCGCGCATCGCCGCGCCGCCGCAGTCGCCGCTGCGCCCGATGGCGCAGCTGGCGCAAGCGCAGGCACCCCCGCAGCCGCTGCGATTGCGGCTGCGGGGGTGCGCCTTGGCTTCGCGCTCGCGTGCATGGCCGCGGCGCTCGTAGTGACCGAGCGCGGCATGCGCGCGCTCGATGGGCTGCCGCCGCGGGCGGCAGCAACGCTGCAGGCGCTGATCGGCGTAGCCGTGGGCGCCTGCGTGTTCGTCGCCGCGCTGCTGCGCTGCGGCGGAATGGACGCGCGCCAGTGGCGCGCGCTTCCGGGCGGCGAGGCGATCGCCGCCCGACTGATGCGGCTGCGGCTGATCCCGCGGGCGCCGCAGCCCGAAGAACTTCGGAAGCCGCGCGAATAGCGGCACCGGTACGATGAGGAGGAACAATCGATGGCGACACAGTCCCGATTGACCGTGGTCGGACTTGGCTCCGGCGATGCGGATCAACTGACGCTCGGCGTATGGCGCAGATTGCAAAATGCTTCGCGCTTGTTCGTTCGAACGGAGCATCACCCGATGATGGCTTTATTGCGGGAGAACGAGATCGCTTACGAATCGTTTGACCGCTTCTATGAACAGCATGACAATTTCCCAGACGTGTACGAGGCAATCGCCACGGAGCTGGTTAGCTTAGCATTAGCATCATCCATTTCCGAGCTGCCCGAAGGGCTGGCCGCGCCAACGCACGCTGCCATCTCCTCCAACCCGGGCATCGTTTATGCCGTTCCGGGCCATCCGATGGTCGCCGAGCGTGCCGTTCAGCTGCTGCGCGAGCGGTGCGAGGAGGCGGGCGTTGCGCTTGAGATTCTAGGCGGAGAAAGCTTCCTCGATCAGGCGTTCGTCCGTCTCGGATTCGATCCGATCGAAGGGTTCCAGCTGCTCGATGCGGTGGAGCTTCAGCCGTCGCTTCTTCAACCGCAGCTGCATACTGTCATCGGCCAAGTATACGATGCGTTTACCGCCTCCGACTTGAAGTTGACGCTGATGGAGCGGTACCCGGATGATTATCCGGTCGTCGTCGGCCACGCGCTCGGCGTGCAAGGCGAAGAGCAGATTGTTCGTATTCCCCTGTATGAGCTTGATCGAATCGATGGCTATGGCAACCTGTCACTGGTGTGGATTCCGCGTTCCGAGGACGAGTCGCTGCGCAACCGCTCCTTCGACCGGTTGCATGAAATCGTCTCGATTCTCCGCAGTCCCGAGGGCTGCCCATGGGACCGCGAGCAGACGCATCAATCGATTCGCAAAAACTTCATCGAAGAGCTCTACGAAGCGCTTGAAGCGCTCGATAATGACGATCCGGACGGCATGCGCGAGGAGTTCGGCGATGTCATTTTGCAGGTGATGCTGCACAGCCAGATGGAAGAGGAAGTCGGTTCGTTCAGCGTGTACGACGTTATTCAGACGCTCAATGAGAAGCTTATTTTCCGCCATCCGCATGTATTCGGCGACCGCAATGCCAACAGCAGCGAAGAAGCGCTGGGCAACTGGGAGCAGATGAAAGCGGAGGAGAAGGCGCGCAATGGCACCGACAAGGATCGCAAGTCGGTCCTCGACGGCATTCCGCGCGATCTGCCGGCACTGATGACGGCGTACAAGATTCAGAAGAAGGCGGCGAAGGTCGGCTTTGACTGGGACGAGCTAGGACCAGTTTTGGCCAAGATCGAAGAAGAGCTCGGCGAGCTGCGCGAAGCTGCGTCCAGTGGAAGCGACGATGAGAAAATCGGCGAGCTGGGCGACCTGCTGTTCGCCGTCGTCAACGCAGCGCGTTTTGTTGATGCAGACCCGGAGGAAGCATTGGCTCGCACGAATATGAAATTCAAACGAAGATTCTCTTATATAGAGGAGAGGCTTCGTATAGAAGGCAAAACTTTTGACCAAACTGATTTAATAGAAATGGACCGATTCTGGGAGGAAGCCAAGCGGCAAGAATAGTTTTCTATTCGCCCCTATTCGCTAAAAAACGGCGCTATTCTGCATGATTCGCAAATTTTTTTAAATAATTAGCAGGATTTATTTAGCATTAGGCAGAAATACTAGTGAGCCAAACGGCAACAACCGCCCGCAACGCATCGACGTCCGGGGCCATTTCTATGATTCTGAGTGACGAACTATAGGAGGCAATTACTAATGAACAAGACGGATTTGATTAACAACATCGCAACGAAGAGCGGTCTCACGAAACGTGATGTCGAGGCTGTCCTCAATGGCTTCCTCGGTGAAGTAACGGACGCGCTCGCAAGCGGAGATAAAGTACAACTCATCGGTTTTGGCACGTTCGAAACTCGTAAGCGTTCCGGCCGTACGGGTCGCAACCCGCAAACGGGCAACCCAATCGAGATCGCAGAATCCAAAGTCCCTGCATTCAAAGCTGGCAACAAGCTGAAGGATGCTATCAAGTAATTTATGCGTCTAGACAAGTTTCTCAAAGTATCGAGGCTGATCAAGAGACGCACCGTCGCGAAGGACGTATCCGAGCAGGGGCGCGTCTGGCTGAACGGCCGAGAGGCTAAGCCTAGCAGTACGGTGAAGCTTGGAGACGAGCTGACGATTCAATATGGGACGAAGCTGGTAACGGTTCGCGTTGAGCGGCTGGCCGAATCGACCCGTAAGGATGAGGCTGGCGAGCTCTATACTTTGGTGAAGGAAGAGACACGCCAACCGGACGAGAAAGTCTGGGATTAATGCAAAAAGACCGTTTTGCCTACCGGCTCCAGTGCTGGCAGGTAAAACGGTCTTTTTTTGTTGCTCGGATCATCACCGCATGCCGTACGTTACGGCGGTTTTCTTCGCGCTTACCCGACAGCGCGTCTCATTACGTAAGGCTTGCCGTGAGCAGCATGCATAATGCGCGGCCCGCGGTAGCCTCTCCGGCGCAGCTCCCGCTGCAGGACGAGCAGGAATGCGCCATGCGATACGAGGAGCACACGTTTTTCTCCGCCATACCCCATAAGCTGATCCGCTAATGCGGCTGCGCGAACTCTAGCCTGCCGCTTGGACTCCGGCTGGGATCGATGCGACGCGTACCAAGCGGCTCTTGAAACAGCGGCCCATACGAGCAGCGGCAGCCGTATGCGCGTGTTCCAGAAGGGCGCCAGCTCGATTTCACGCAGTTTTGTTGTAAAGACAACTCCACCTTTTGTCCCATAAATATGTTGAGCTGTTGTGGCAGCCCGTCGCATGTCGCTCGATAGGCAAACATCCCAGTCCGTTGCTTTTATGGATGAAGAGGCTGGTATCTTGACGGACGCGCTGTTGTATCTGTCGCACCAGCCGGCGAACTGCGCGGCATCGATTCGCTTGGACTCGAGCGGAAGCTGGACCGGATAGTGGCGCACTAGCCCAATGGTTCGGGGCAGAGCATAAGAGGCGTGCTGCTGGTTTCCGGGGATGCCGCGCTCTTTTTTTATTCCAATGATCGCGAGTATTGTAACAACGAATCGTAACCGATTGAGCATGACTTATAACCTCCAAGAAGGGCTAATAAATATAGGATATAGTTTGCATCTTTTATAGCCAAAATTTATGCGGTATGCTAGCATTAAAAGGTAGTAAAATATTACTAGTTTTATATGCTTTTCAGTTGTAAGAATGCCCTTGCTGACATCATTGCATACGTGCATACATTTATATCACTTTAGGAGGTAAATTATGAAACGCAGTTTGGCAAAATGGCTGTTAGCCGCAATGTTTGTCGCGGTCGTTCAGCCGCTGCTCGTTCCGCAGAAGGCGGAGGCGGCCCTACCACCTGTTTTTGGAGGAACAATCAATGCTACCGAGGACAAATCGTATGACCCGGGCGGGGACTATAATGCCGGTTTTAGCGGCGGCGTTCATATCGTCGGATATCAGCGCGATCCCGGCGTAAGCTATGGCGATTCTATCCTTGTCATCAAGTTTCCAATCGACTCGGGCAATATCAACCCTACCAAGACAGTCGAGACGGCTAAGCTATACCTAGGACTCCAATCTGTAGATAATGACCCGGATGTGCCGGATACTCAGGAAACTTACAAGATCTTTTTATCTCCGGACGTTGGATGGGCGGAAGGCAACGCCGTTCATGTTAATGAAGCAACGTTAACGCCTGCTGGCGTATACGGGATTGATGTTTTCAAGACAGGCGTAACTGTTGAGCTTGACATCACCTCTTATTTAAATACATTCCGTGCTGCCAATCCAGCTGCGACGGCGGTAACGGTTGTTGTAAAAGGACCGCTTGAAAGCGAGCTTGGCGCGGAAACGGCGGCAGGTAAAGCGACTTATGTTAATGCGCTTGTCTATGACCGGACGTACAGCGTAGCTGCTAAGCGTCCTCATATCGATATTTATTATTCGGCTAACTCAGCGCCTACGGACATCGCTTTGTCCAATGCGAACGTAAATGAGAACCAGGCATCTGGTACGGCGGTCGGTGATCTTTCCGCAACGGATGTGGACGCGGGCGAGACGTTTACTTATTCTTTGGTGGCTGGAGCGGGCAGTACGGATAATGCAAGCTTCACGATTACCGGCAATCAGCTGAAAACGGCTGCTGTATTTGATAAGGAAGCGAAGAGCAGCTACTCCGTTAGAGTTCGAGTGACGGATTCGGCGAGCAATACCTACGAGAAACCGTTCACGGTTACCGTGAATGACGTGAATGAAGCGCCGAGCGGTACGATTTCAATCAACGGAGGAGCAGCGGCGACAAATAGCCAAAACGTAACGCTGACGCTCACCAAGGCTGATCCTGAAGGCGATGCGCTGACGATGAGCTTCTCGAACGACAATGTAACTTGGTCGACGCCAGTTGCTTTTGCAGCTACCAAATCGTACACGCTGCCTGCGGGTGATGGTACGAAGACTGTTTATCTCAAACTGACGGATGGCGGCGGGCTATCGGGCCAATCCTCGGATACGATCATTTTAGATACGACGGCACCAACAGGCTCGGTAACCATTAACAACGGGGATGCATTAACGAACAATGCCAATGTAAACCTTACGTTATCTGCTTCTGATGTCCTGTCTAATCCGCTTGAATCGCAATTCTCTAGCGATGGAACAACATGGAGCGGTTGGGAGGCATACGGTGCATCCAAATCGTTGACGCTCCCTGCTGGCGACGGCAGCAAGACCGTATCGGTGCAGTTCCGTGATGCGGTAGGGAATGTATCAGCTGTCGTTACAGACAGCATTACGCTTGATACGACAGCGCCAGTGGGCACGGTTGTTATTGAGTCTGGTAAAGCGGCTGTTAATGCAACAGCTGTACAGTTGCAGGTAGGCAATGCCGATGCGACGGCTGTTGAGATGCAGTTCCGTAATGAGAGCGGCGCATGGAACGGCTGGGAACCATATGCAGCTACCAAAGGCTGGGCGTTAAGCACGGGTGACGGCACTAAGACTGTATCTGTGCAGTTCAAGGATGCAGCGGGCAATGTGTCCGCAGCATTCAGCGACACGATTACGCTCGATACGGCAGCACCGGTTGTAACTGGTGTTACGAATAGCGGTCTCTACAACACCGACAAGACAATCACTTTCCCTGATGGTACAGGTGTGTTGGACAGCAGTGCATTTAATAGCGGCGATACGGTTACGGCAGAAGGTGCGCATACGCTCACAGTAACTGACGATGCAGGCAATGCAACCGTCATTACGTTTACAATCGACAAAACGCCGCCGAGCGGCGCGTTAACGATTAGCAATGGCGATACGGCAACGAAAACATCAACCGTATCTCTGGGCATTGCGAACCCGGACGGCACGGCCGTTCAAATGCAGTTCTCCAATGACGGAACGACGTGGAGCGGATGGGAAGCTTATGCGGCAACCAAATCCGGCTGGGCACTCAGCGGCGGCGGTGATGGCACCAAGACTGTCCACGTCCAGCTGAAGGACGCGGCGGGCAATGTGTCTTCGGCAACGGACACCATCGTGCTCGATACGACACCTCCGAACGGATCGGTCGTTATTAAAGGCGGAGCAGCGTATACGAATGACACGGCTGTACAGCTGACGATTGCAAACCCGGATGGCACGGCCGATACGATGCGCATTCAGAATGCCGGCGGCTCGTGGAGCGGCTGGCAAGCATTCGACCCATCGGTTGCTTGGACGCTGAGTACGGGCGATGGCCTGAAGACGGTCAATATTGAATTGGCGGATGCGCTGGGCAATGTGTACGCGACAAGCGACACGATTACGTTAGACCAGACAGCGCCGACTGTGGGTGGCGTGACAGACAACGGGCTTTATAACACGGATCGAACGATTACATTCTCGGATGGCAGCGCCGAACTGAATGGTTCAACCGTGACAAGCGGAACTGTCGTTTCGAGCGAAGGCACTTATACGCTGGTCGTAACAGACCTGGCAGGCAATCATACAGATATTTCTTTCGAGATCGACAAAACGGCGCCTAGCGCGGCGCTAACCGTAAATAGCGGCGATGCGGCAACGAAACAAACGAGCGTATCTTTGGCAATCGCTAACGCGGACAGCACGGCCGTTCAAATGCAGTTCTCCAACGACGGAACGACGTGGAGCGGCTGGGAAGCTTATGCGGCAAGCAAAGCGGGCTGGGCGCTGAGTGTTGGCGATGGCAGCAAAACAGTACATGTGGAGCTGAAGGATGCAGCCGGCAACGTCTCCTCGGCGACGGACGGCATTACGCTTGATACGACACCGCCGGATGGTTCGGTCGTTATCAAGGGCGGAGCGGCGTATACGAATGTAACGGCCGTTCAGTTGACAATAGCGAATCCGGACGGCACGGCCGATACGATGCGCATTCAGAATGCGGGCGGCACGTGGACGGCTTGGCAAGCCGTCGACGCATCCGTTGCTTGGACCTTGAGCGCAGGCGAAGGGCTGAAGACAGTCAATATCGAATTGGCAGACACACTGGGCAACGTTTATGCAGCAAGTGACACGATTACGTTGGACCAAACGGCGCCAACGGTTGGCGGCGTGGCAGACAACGGGCTCTATAACACGGATCGAACGGTTACGTTCTCCGACGGCAGTGCCGAGCTGAATGGCTCTACACTGACCAACGGGGCAACCGTTTCGGCCGAAGGCACTTATACGCTGGTCGTAACAGACCTGGCAGGCAACCATACAGATCTCAGCTTTGAGATTGATAAGACGGGACCGGATGGCGCAGTAACGGTCAACAGTGGTGATACGTACACGACGGATACAGCTGTCGACCTTGCGATCACGAACCCGGATGGCACAGCGGTCTCGATGCAGTTCTCCAATGATGGAGCGACATGGAGCGGTTGGGAAGCCATCGCGGCTACCAAATCGGGCTGGACGCTAACTAACGGCGACGGCAGCAAGACGGTCCATGTGCAGCTGAAGGATGCAGCAGGCAATGTGTACGAAGCGAGTGATTCGATTACGCTCGATACGACAGCGCCGGACGGGACGCTTGTCATTAACAGCGGCGAGTCGACAACAAATGCGACAAGCGCTAGCTTGACAATTAGCAACCCGGACAGCTCTGCAGTAAGCATGCAGTTCCAGAACGATGGCGGTGCATGGAGCGCTTGGGAGCCTATCGGCACACCTAAAGCATGGACGCTGCCAGCGGGAGAAGGCTTGAAGACAATCAATCTGCGTCTGAAAGATGCAGCCGGCAACGTCTATGAGACGAACGCCTCGATTACGCTCGATACGACAGCGCCAACCAGCACGGTAACGATCAACAGCAATGATAGCTTTGCATCCTCCTTGTCCGCCCAATTGGCGATGACGTCGGATGGCACAGCTGATCAAATGCGGTTCTCCAATGATGCTGCAGCTTGGAGTGCATGGGAGTCTTATCAGACTTCCAAGGCATGGACGTTGCAGACAGGAGACGGCAATCGTACCGTGTATATGGAAGTGAAAGATGCAGTAGGCAATATCAGCCGAGTTAGTGACAGCATTGTCGTTGATATGACTTCACCGACGGGCACGGCTTCCGTAAACGGCGGGGCTGCGCTGACGACAGATGCCGATGTAACGATTGATCTGACTACGGACGACGGCGCCGCTCCTGCTTCTGGCGTAACGGAAGTAAGCGTATCGGTAGATGGCGGCTCGACGTGGAGCAGCTGGACGGCCATAACGCCTCAGCTTTCTGCGACATTAGCTAGCGGCTACGGAACAAAGACTGTACAGATAAAAGTGAGAGACGCGGCAGGCAACGAGAGCGCAGTGTTCTCCGACAGCATCGAAATGCGTTCTGTGCCTGTGATTGCAGACCACACTACGAACGGTACGGAAGATACGGCTTACAGCTATACTGCTGCTGATTTCAGCTTTACGAGTGCGGATGGCGCGCCGCTTCACCAGATTAAGCTTCTGACGCTTCCATTGCATGGCGCATTAACGCTGGATGGCGTTGCGGTGACGACAGGCCAGCAGATTGCCGCTGCTGATATTGTCAAATTGGCCTTTACGCCTGATAAAGACTGGAACGGCCACACAGCTCTAAAATGGAGCGGCGAATCAAACGGCGTACCAGCTGCAGGCAATGCTACGGTGGATTTGGTAATCGCTGCGGTGAATGATGCACCAGTCGCACAGGACGGTGCAGTTACGGTGACGGGTAATGCGGAAGCCAAAGGAACAGTAAAGGCAACGGATGTCGAGGGCGACACGTTAACGTACGCGATCGTCACTCAACCCGCAACAGGAACACTGACGCTCGACGCTGCTACGGGAGCCTTTACCTTTAAGCCGGCTCTCATTGGCAAAGAGACGTTCACGTTCCGTGCATATGACGGTGTTGCTTACTCTGATCCGATGACGATTACAATCACGAATAATGCTTCGCCGATTGTTATTCCGCCGACTACTGAGCTTCCGATTTCGGTACCAGGAACGGACGCAGCGAAGCTGAAGGATTTGGTGAAAACAGAAGTTGGTACGACGGATCTTGGCAAGACCGTAACAGTTGGATTGGAAGGCGACAAATGGAAAGGCAATCTTCCTAATAAATCGGGCGATCCGTTTGTTATCGTAATCAATCCGAAGCAAGCTGCCGATGCAGGCGTTATTAAGCTCAATGCATCAATGGCCGGTTTGCTGGGTGACGACAAGCGCGACCTGGTATTGGAATTGGATGGACGGACAATAAGGGTATCCGCCGACATGCTGAAAGCCTTCGCGGATCAGATGACAGACCCAACGGACGTTTTGCGCATCGAGCTTGCTCCTGCCAAAGAAGCCGACGCCAACAAGGCGATTGCCGCCGTGAAGAAGATCGGAGCTAAGGTTGTTGCAATTCCGATGCATTATCAGGTGTACATCGATCGTAAAGGCAAGCGGGTAGACTTAGCGAAGATTAAGGGTTATGTAGCGGTGAGCTATCGTCCGGAGGAATTGACAGAGGAGCCGACAACGGCTGCGCTTCTCCAACCGAATGGCAAGCTTAAATCACTCCCGACACGATTCGTGAAGCATGACAAACAGACCGAAATTCGTGTGCATGGCCTTACCCAAGGCACATTCGTGCTCATTAGCATGAATGGCAAATTCTCTGATACGCCGAAGCATTGGGCGGAGCAGTCGATTAATGGGTTGGCTAATCGACTTATCATTAACGGAATAGGCAATGGGCTGTTTGCGCCGAATCGTACAGCGACACGGGCGGAGTTCTCTTCCATTCTGGTTCAAGCTTTCGGCCTGTATGGGAACGCGAATGCTCTGACATACTCTGATACCAATGCAGATGCTTGGTATGGCGAGTCGCTGGCGCTGGCTGGCGGAAGCGGGCTCATCACCGGTTATACCGACGGTACATTCCGTCCGAATGCAACGATTACTCGCGAAGAGGCAATGGTTATCCTAGCTCGTGCTGCTGAGCTGGTCGGCCTTAATACGAAGCTGACAGCCGAGCAAAAGGCGCAAGCATTGCGCGGCTTTGGCGATGCGGCATCGATTCATAGCTGGTCGCGTGATGCAGCGGCATTGTGCGTATCCCTTGGCATTGTGAACGGGATTGGAGCCAACCTGCAGCCTGATCAGCCGATTACGCGTGCTCAACTTACGGTAATGGTGGAGAATCTGCTGAAGAAAGCCGATTATATCTAATATGACTGATCACAATCGCATGATTTCAAGTAATGCTTTAATTAAGCTGCTGCCTGTCGATTCGGAAGACCCCTTCCTGCTGGCGGTTTATGTGTCCGTCCGCGCGGAAGAGGTCGCGGCATGGGGGTGGGACGAGGCGTCAGCGCACTCGTTCCTCCGCATGCAGTATGACATGCAGCAGCGATCCTATCGCGCCTATTATGCGGAATCGGAGATTTATGCGATAACGCTAGATGGGATGCAAGCAGGCAAGCTGCATGTGTCAGAGGCGTCAGATGGGTTGACGCTTGTCGACATTGCGCTGCTGCCGGAATTCCGAGGCAGAGGAGTAGGACGTCACTTGCTGACGAACCTCCAGCATAGGGCCAAGGAAGCCGGCAAGCCGCTTCGTTTGACGGTAAGCACCGGCAATCCAGCGGCAAGGCTGTACGAGCGATGCGGTTTCCGCATCGTGCAGGCCGATGAGATGAACGCAAGAATGGAATGGCACAGCTCGTTAGGTTAACAGACATACGACAGGAGGATTTTCAGAATGGAAAATTTCGTCGGAGAAATTCGGATGTTTGGCGGAAATTTTGCACCAGTTGGGTGGTTGCCTTGCGATGGCAGGCAGCTGTCGATCTCGGAATATGAGGTATTGTTCATGCTGCTTGGCACCACTTACGGCGGCGACGGCGTTAATACGTTCTGCTTGCCGGATCTGCGAGGCAGGCTTCCGGTAGGACAGGGGCAGCGTCCAGGTGCAAGCAATTATGTGATAGGTCAAGCGGCTGGTTCAGAAACCGTCACGCTGATTACGAATCAATTGCCAACCCATACGCACATTCCTAGCGCATCTAGCACAGTAACCCAGAATACGCCAGTGGGCGCAGTATGGGGTACAGGCGATAACGCGGCGTATGCGCCGGCGGACAGTACCGGACAGCCTTTGAACGCAGCCTTGATTGCTAGCGCTGGCGGCAGTCAGCCGCATGACAACATGATGCCGTATTTGGCGATCAACTTCATTATTGCTACAGAGGGTATTTTCCCTTCTCAAAGCTAGAAACCGCCATCTCACGGGATTTATTGACATCATTTACTAGGAGGTATTCGAATGGATCCGTTTTTGGGAGAAATCCGCGCGTTCGGTTTTGGTATTACGCCTAAAGGCTGGATGCCTTGCATGGGGCAACTGCTGAATATCAATACCAACCAAGCTCTATTTTCACTTCTAGGCACTACCTATGGAGGAAACGGAACGACGAACTTTGCATTGCCTGACTATCGTGGACGCGTGCAGGTTAGCGCAAGCAACACGATTCCGCTGGGCACAGTTGGCGGGGAAGAAAGCCACACGTTGACGCTAAATGAGATGCCTGCCCATACCCACAACGTATCGGCCAGCACTGTAGATGCTACGTCTAAGGCGCCTCAAGGCATGACTTGGGCAGTGCCTGGGAATAAGGCTAATTCGTTTGCGACAACGATCGATAAATATATGTCGGGCGAGGCAATCGGTACGACTGGCGGCAGCCAGCCGCATAACAATATGCAGCCTTACTTGACGCTTAACTACTGTATTGCAGTTCAAGGCATTTACCCGAGCAGAGGCTAATCAACGAGGAGGCATAATCGATGGCAGATCCATTTTTAGGCGAAATTCGCCAGTTCGCGGGCAACTTTGCTCCGAATAACTGGGCGTTATGCAACGGTCAACTTCTTCCCATTTCACGATATACAGCTTTGTTTTCCCTGTTGGGCACGATGTACGGCGGAGATGGCAAGACCACATTTGCTCTTCCCAATCTGATGGGGAGCGCTCCTATGCACTATGGACAAGGTCCAGGCCTATCCTTGCGTAGTCAAGGTGAACAAGCAGGCGAAGCGAACGTGACGCTTCTCCAAACCGAAATTCCTGCTCATACGCATACAGCCAAGGGCGGACAATCGGCAACCACCGCGCAACCGGATAACGCGGGCTGGGGCACTTCCGGCCGAACGGGCACGCAGCTCTACACGGATACAGCGCCGAATACGACGATGCATCCCCTTGCATTGCAAGCGACTGGCGGCACCCAGCCGCATAACAATATGCAGCCTTACATCACTGTTAACTACATCATTGCTTTGCAAGGCATTTTCCCGCAACGCCCATAGCAGTTCTAATAGCGTCCCCTCCTTCATAGGCTAGTCTCGAAGGAGGGGACGCGGCCATGTTGGAGCAAGGGAAGGGGCCTAAGCGCCCAGAGAGGTCCGAGCGGCAAGAGATGACGATGCACAATCGCAAGCTGCTCGAATTGACAGGTGTGCGTAATGTAGATAGCTTTGACAGCGAGGAGTTTTTGCTGGAGACAGATCTGGGGTTTCTGACGATTCGGGGCCAGAACCTGCATATGAAGCATCTTAGTCTGGAGCAGGGACTTGTCGCCATTGAAGGGCTCATCCATTCGCTCGCCTATCTGGATGGAACGCCGCAGACGAAAACCAAAGGGCTGTTCGGGAAGCTGTTCAAATGAATCTCACGCTTAATGAACAGTGGCTCACATTGGGATTGATGCTGCTGTCCGGCATCGGCATGGGAATCGTCTTCGACGGCTATCGCGTCGTATCGCATGAGCTTCGCTTCGCGAAGTGGACGCTTCCCTTGTTCGACCTGCTCTATTGGGCAGCGGCAACGCTCGTCGTCTTCCAGGTCCTGTCCGCCGGCAACAACGGCGAGGTGCGGGCGTACGTGTTTCTAGGACTTGTGATCGGCGTAGTCGTTTACTTCTTGATGCTGAGCCGCTCCGTTATCGCTTCCGTCCGGTGGCTGATCCAAGCGGTGCGCTATATGATCGGCTTGGTTATTCGTTTGTTTGATATATTTATTGTTCGTCCATTGCTTATATTGTACAAGCTGGCAAAGGTGCTGCTCGGGTTTTTGGTTGCCCTTACTATTTTCTCTTGCAAAATTGTGGTACAATTGATCCGTCCGTTCTGGCTTCTCTCGCGTTGGCTGCTTCGCCCGTTGTGGCAACCTGTGGCCAAGCGTCTGCAACCCATAATCGCAGGCTGGGGGCTTCCAGCGAAAGCAAGCAAGCTGATCAGTCAAGTGACGGGTTGGTGGAAGCGCACGTTCGGTAGATCTTCCTGATGAAAGGTGGTGCAGTGTTCATGGCGAATGTGAGACAGCAAGCAATAAGTGCGGCACCCGCCGGAACGAAGCGGCGCAAGCGGCTATGGCTTGCCTTTGTTATAATTTTCGCATGTTGGGCATTGTATACGTTAATTAATCAGGAGCAGAGCCGCGGTGCTGCATCGCAGCGCTTATCTGAAGCGAAGGCTCAGAAGGACGCTGCTGAGAAGGAACTGACCAGTCTCAAGCAAGAGATCGATCGGCTTCATGATCCCGAGTATATTGGGCAGTTAGCGAGCCAGCAAGGGATGGTACGCGAGGGCGAGAAAGTGATTCAGGTAGCAGAATAGTCGGCAGCCCGTACAAATCGGGTTCTTCGTCTGTTGACCTCGCTTTCTACGTTACGTTATAATTACGGTAGTAAGGTCTCCATAGAGACCGTCATGTATATTCCTTAGGGAGGAACGTTTTCTTTTATGGCAATTGAAGTGGGCGCTAAGTTAGAGGGTAAAGTGACAGGCATTACGCATTTCGGAGCATTTGTTGATCTTTCTGGGGGCGTGACGGGGCTTGTGCACATCTCCGAGATCGCCGACAACTACGTTAAGGACGTAAAGGATCACCTGAAGCTAGAAGACGTCGTCAAGGTGAAAGTCATTAATGTCGACAAAGACGGCAAGATCGGATTATCCATTAAGCAGGCTATTGATCGGCCAGAGGGCCAGCCAGCACCACAGCAACGCGAACCGCGCGCAGGTGGATTTAACCGGGGCGGCGGTGGCGGCGGTGGCGGACAAGACCGCGGCGGACGTCCTTTCAAGTCATCCTCTGGTAAAGCGCCGTACGGAAAACCGTCATTTGAAGACAAAATGTCGCGCTTCCTGAAAGACAGCGAGGAACGCATCTCTTCCCTCAAGAAGAACACCGAGGGCAAACGCGGTGGACGCGGAGCCAAGCGGGTATAATCATCATCGGATGAATAAGCGAGTAAAAGCAGAACCTTCGTGGTTCTGCTTTTTTTGCGTTTTGTGGCGTATTCCAAAAACTTTCCCCTGAAAGTCCGGTATTCCCGACAAGAGGGAACGGTGATTCGCCAAGCGGATGTCGGCGTCTTCCGTCAAGACGCAGCGCGCGAAAGCAGGGGGAACAGCCGCTAATCCCAGACGGGGCTTGAAGGCAAGCTTTCCCGACATGAGCGCGGCGCGGCGAACGTTTTGTCGGAAAAAACTTTTTGCTGGGAACGCTTTCTGACAAACTTTATAAGGACAGGCCTCTATAATCAAAAACACAATAACTCGGAAATGGTGGTGTGTCCTGTGAAAGAGAAGAACAAGCTGGTCATGTTTCCAAACGTACAGCAGGCAAGCGCGGCGGCAATGCAGCAAGCCGTGCGAAAAGGTCGCGATTGGGCCGCTGGGCGGAAAATGATTCAGCTGCTTGCTGCTAAGAAGTGGACGATCCTTCTTCTTGTCGTCGGTTTCTTGCTTGGACGAGCTGTCATTCTTGAATCATTGATGCCGTTTGCCGCTGCCTATTTCGCCGTCTTGTATTTCTTAAGACGGGACGTATGCTTTTGGGCGGGCATAGCGCTCGTCGCTGGAAGCTTCTTCGCGCTCTCCCCTTCTCCGGGCCCTATCGCGATGGAGCTTGCTGTCGTCTTCCTGCTTCTGAAGGGGCTGGAAGCATACGAGCGCGCAGAGTTATCGTACGCACCGCTTCTCGTCTTCACGTCAACGCTGCTCGTCCAGCTATTCGGGGCATTTATCCATAATAGCCTCGGCTGGTACGATCTCATGATGATTGTCGTGGAGGCTTCATTATCCTTTGTGCTGACCCTTGTCTTCGTACAAGCCATCCCGGTCTTGACGATGACGAAGAAGACGAGCGGGCTGAGGCATGAAGAGATTATATGCTTGATGATTCTCATGGCATCAATTATGACCGGCGCTGTCGGTTGGGGGGTGTATGGCTTATCCGCAGAACATGTGATGTCGCGGTATATGCTGCTGTTATTCGCACTGGCAGGCGGGGCGCCTCTGGGCGCGTCGGTCGGGGTTGTTGCCGGACTGATCCTGAGTCTTGCTGATTTTAATGCCATCGTGCAAATGAGCTTGCTCGCTTTCGCGGGGATGCTGGCAGGATTAATGCGAGAGGGCGGTAAAATGGCCGTGTCGTTCGGCATGCTGCTCGGCACGTCGATTCTATCGGTCTATATTGGAAGCCAAGCCGATGTAATGGCTTCTACGTATGAATCTGTAGCGGCTGCGGTACTGTTCCTGGTCACGCCGAAAATTATGATTCGGACGATCGCCCGGTTCGTGCCGGGCACGCAGGAGCATGTGAAATCGCAGCACGAATATGCGCGGCGAGTGAGGCAGGTGACGGCGGAGCGGGTGGAGCAGTTCTCGGAGGTGTTCCGCCAGCTGTCCAAGAGCTTCGGCCAGCTTAATGGCGCAGTGGAGGCGGTGAAACGCGAAGAGGAATTTAACCATTTTATGAATGCGGTCGCGGAAAAAAGCTGCCAGACCTGCCACCGGCGCGGCATGTGCTGGGAAGCGAAGTTTTATCAAACGTATAAGCTGATGACCGATATGATGACCACAGTAGAGGAGGGGCGGAAGCCATCGACCAAAGAGATGCCCAAATCGTGGACGGCGCATTGTGTCAAGCCGCAGCAAGTGCTCGGCGTTATGCAGCAGCAATACGAGCTGTACAAAAACGATCGTCATTGGAAGAAGCAAATTATCGACTCCAGGCAGCTCGTCGCAGACCAGTTGTCCGGCGTGTCGCAGGTCATGGAGGATCTAGCGAAAGAAATTAAGCGGGAGGGCCAGACGCTTCATCTGCAGGAGGAGCAGATTCGAGAGGCGCTGGAAGGGCTTGGCTTGTCGATCCAGAGCATCGACATCATTAATCTAGAGGAGGGGAACGTTGAGATTGAGGTTTACCATACATTCGCGAGGGGGTATGACGAATGCCGTAAAATTATTGCGCCGCTGCTGACGGACATTCTAGGCGAGCATATCGCGGTGAAAGCGGAGCGTTATCCAGAGCGGCAAGGATCGCCTGCGCTCGTAACGTTCGGCTCCGCAAAGGAATTCGAGGTGGAGACGGGCATAGCTGGACTCGCTAAAGGCGGGGACTTGCTATCGGGAGACAGCTTTAGCACGATCGAGCTCGGGAACGGCAAATTCGCAGTCGCGATTAGCGATGGCATGGGCAATGGCGAGCGTGCGCGCTTGGAGAGCAGCACGGCTCTGACCATTTTGCAACAGCTGCTGCAATCGGGGATGGACGAGCGTCTAGCGATTAAATCGGTTAACTCGGTGCTGCTGCTGCGTTCGCCTGACGAGGTGTTCGCGACGGTGGATGTCGCATTGATCGATATGTACACAGCGAAGACGACGTTCTTGAAGATCGGCTCGACGCCGAGCTTCATTAAACGCGGACAGGAGGTCATTCAGGTTACGGCGAATAACTTGCCGATTGGCATTTTGCAGGATATTGACGTGGATCTCATTACGATGCAGCTTCAGCCGGGCGACACGCTCATTATGATGACAGATGGCATCTATGACGCGCCGGGACATGCCGTTAACAAGGAGATGTGGATGAAGCGGATTATTCAGGAAATTAGCGTCACAGAGCCGCAAGAAATCGCGGATGCGCTGCTGGATCGGGTGGTGCGTCACCACGAAGGGGAGATTATCGATGACATGACCGTCGTTGTTGCACGCGTGGACAAGCATCAGCCGGAATGGGCGACCTTCCGTTGGACAGGCATTCCGCGCTTCGAACGCCCAAGGACGGTGAGTTGATTTGAGCGGATAAAAGGTTGAAGTCATGACAGGGCCGCATTGGAGCAATCATAGATAACGTTAGTCGATAAAGAGAAGTCGTCGGAGCAAGGGGGACATAGAGCGGACGTGTATATAGGTAACGATCGCCACGGCGCAGCACGCTCATTCGCGTGCGAACCGGCAAGCGAAATCAGGCTAGGCCAATAAGCTCGCGGTACGCTTTGGAATAAAGCGGCTGCAGAGCTTATTGGCATGCCTCCATTTATCACTGGCCAGCTAACGCATTAATGATGAAATTGAGCAGGAAGATGACGAAAAACCAAACGGCGGCCCTCGGATGACCGGCTGCATACAGCGCTAAGGCTGCGAGCGCGAATACGATGACGATCATGAGTGTCTTCCATGCGCCTTCGATCGGTATCGAAGCTTTCGGCGCTAGATAAGTACCCCACACGAAGATCATGAGCACGGGCGCACCAATCCCTAATAGAAGGCGAAGCGGCAGATTTGAACCGGCATGGAAGCCCCAGTACCCGAGTGCCGCAACGGCGAGAAGCTCTAGGATGAACGTTAGGCCGAGATTTATCATTAATAAAATAGCCAAAATGAATCCCTCCTCCAAAGAGTCCTTTCAAAACTAATGTGGTTAGCTTTTACAATAACTAATGTTATTAGTTTTGTCAATGGGCGATAGTTACGTCTAAAACTCGTCATTCTCGGTAAAACTGCTAGAGAGATGCATAGAGTCGCGAGGCACAGAGCTGAGCGCGTTGCCCATTTTACGGAGGAGGGGATCTTGTGAAACAAATTCTACTTATTACAGACGGTTGCTCCAATGTCGGCGTTAGCCCGGTTGTGGCGGCAGCGCATGCGCATGCGGAAGCGATAACGGTGAATGTCGTCGGTGTAGTTGATAGAGGCGATGTTGGCGATTTTGGTGCGACGGAGATCGAGGAGATTGCACGAGCGGGAGGCGGCATGAGTCGGCTCGTGAATACGAAGCAGCTGTCGCAGACGGTGCAAATGATGACGCGCAAAACGGTCGTGCAGACGATACAGATGGCGGTCCAGAAGGAGTTAAAGCAGGTGTTCGGGCAAACCTCGATCGAGTCGCTCCCTCCAGAGAAGCGCGGGGAAGTGGTGCGCGTTATCGATGAGCTGGGCGAGACATCCAAGCTGCGCGTTGCGCTGCTGATTGATGCGAGTGCGAGCATGAAGCCTAAGCTAGCGGCAGTAGAAGAGGCAATCCGCGACCTGATGCTGAGCCTCCAATCGAGGCAGGGAGCCAGCGAGCTGTCCGTGTTCCATTTTCCAGGATCGGCTTATGGCGAAGATTGTACGTTGGATCTGGATTGGACGGATAACCTCGGCGGCGTGCAGTCGATCTTCCCAAAATTGCAGATGCGGGGCACGACGCCGACCGGCCCGGCGATTATGTCCGTCATTGATTTTTACCGCCAAGGGGATTATGGTAGAAAGAGTAGAGATGAAACGGACGGGATGATGAGTGACTACGTCGTTTAAATTCACCCTCGGCCGCGGTTCGGTCGTCACTGGCAAGTGGAAGGGGAAGCAATATCGCATCGAGCGGATGCTGGGAGAAGGCGCTAACGGCAAGGTGTTCCTTGTACAGCGCGACAAGGTGTGGTATGCGTTGAAAGCCGGCGCAGACGCTGTCGACCTTCAATCCGAAATTAATGTGCTGCAATCGCTGGATTTGCAGCGACGAATGAAACGGCCGGATACCGAGCCGTTTCTTGTCGATGTCGATGATTTGCTTATGCCCGACGGGCAGGAGTTCCCTTTCTATGTGATGCGTTATGTTCGCGGAGTGACGCTGTCGGATTATTTGGCCAGAGAAGGGCCGGAATGGTTCCCGTTGGTCGGGTATAATTTGCTGCGCAAGCTGTCTGAGCTGCATGAAGCGGGCTGGTCATTCGGGGACTTGAAGGTGGAAAATGTGCTCGTCGCCGAGTATGGTCGGGTCGAGCTCGTCGATTACGGCGGCGTAACCGGGTTTGGCAAAGGGGTTCGCCAGTTTACCGAAATTTATGACCGCGGCTACTGGAATGCCGGCAAACGGATGGCGGATAGCGGCTATGACCTATTCTCCTTTGCCGTGTTGTGCATTCAGCTGCAAGATAGCAAGCGACTGCTGCAGTTGACCCATCAACTGCTGCCGCAAAATCGCTCCCCGGAGGAGCTGCTGCGCTTGGCACAACTGCAGCCTGCGCTTCGCCCCTTTATGGGCTGGTTAAGCGATGCGATGGCGGGGCGCTTTGCGAATGCGCGCGAAGCGGCGGCTTCGTGGCAGCGGCTGGTCAGCCGTTCCGGGACGATGAAGAGCAGTCCGCCCGTGCCGGGCTGGATGAAAGGGCTGTTTATGCTGTCGGCAGGCGTTGCGGGAGCGGCTATCATTTGGCTGCTGTGGCTTGAATGGTAAGGCTTGCTCGGCTCGGCAGCCTGCTTTGCACAGGGCGAGCGTTTATTGAAAGGGAATGAGCGTTTATGGACGAGTGGATGAAGCAATTAATCGCGGCGCGCGATTCGGATCAGCTATGGCAGCAAGGGGATACGATCGTGATTGCAGTATCCGGCGGGCCGGATTCCATGATGCTGCTTCATCTCATGCATCGGATCGCGACGGCAGACAGACTGAAGCTTGTAGCTGCGCATGTCGATCATGGCTTCAGGGGAGCGGAGTCTACAGCTGAAGGGGAGCAGGTGCGCGCCTTCGCTGAACAGCTGGGTATTGCTTTCGAGGCTGTTAAGCTGGATATGCCGACATATATTGAAGAAACAGGTATGAACGGGCAGCTGGCATCGCGGCTGCGCCGATACGAATTTCTGCACCAAGTCGCCTCGCGGCATGGGGCGAATCGGATTGCGCTAGCCCACCATGCCGACGATCAAGCGGAGACCGTGCTAATGCGCATGCTGCGCGGCGCGGGGGCCGGAGGCCTTGCCGGCATTCAGCCCAAACGCCTTGATAAAAACGTGGAACTTATCCGTCCGCTACTTCGTATGTACAAGACGGATATTTTTCGCTACATCTCGCAATATGAAATTCCTTATGCCATGGACAGCAGCAATGAAAAACGGGACTATTTCCGCAACGAGATTCGATTGGATGTCATGCCTTACTTAGCCAAGTATAACCCGCAATTGCCGGTTTCGCTTAATCGGCTTGCCGAGCTGGCATCGGCGGAAGATCAGTGGATGAATGACGAGGCATCACGTGTTTTCAAGCAGCTGGTAACCTGCTCCAAGGGGATGGATTGCGAGCTCCACCGGGCAGATTTCGCTGGCCTCCCCGTCGCTTTACAAAGGAGATTGATTAAACTAATATTAGATTATCTCGCATTGGAAACAGCTGGCATGAAACTGTCGGAAACGGTAGATTTTGACCGGATTGAATCGATGCGAACTGCTGCACTTGCATCTTCTCCTACAACTTGGCGAATGGATGCCGGTAGCGGCGTAGTTTTCGTTAGAACGTATGATGTATTGCGATGGTCTGGCATGAACAGCCAGAGGCTGAGGCCTTGCTCGCCTTATATGTACGTCATTTCAGGAGCGGAAGGAATCTTGCAGGTTCCAGAGGGGGGAATGTCGTTTCGGCTGACGCTTTCAGCCGCAGCAGCAGAACGAGGGCCCTATCATGTCGCATTCGATGCGGATCAGCTTATGTTCCCTCTATCCATTCGCAATCGGCGTCCGGGCGACCGGATGCGAGTTATTGGATTAAACGGCACCAAAAAGGTGCAAGATATGTTCGTTGATCTGAAGGTGCCATCCTCCGATCGGGATCGGATTCCGCTGCTTGTCGATGCAGAAGGACAGGTGCTGTGGATTCCGGGAGCAAGACGGTCGGCAATCGCTCCGATAGGCGCGGCTACAGTGAACGTATTGCGCGTACATGCGTCGCCAATTGAGACGAACATTGAATAAGCAGCCCTTGTACGATCATACATATAAGTTACAAGCCCAAGCCTAGGCGAGGGAGCTGAAGCAGCCTATGCTGCAAACTTGGGCGTAAAGTCCAGAGCAGACGCATAATCGAAGCGAATGCTTACGAAGCAGCTTATGCTGCATATCTGGGCGTAAAGCCCAGAGCAGACGCATAATCTTTAGGAGGATTCAATTTGCTAAAAGATATCCAGGAAGTACTGTTTGATGCTGAAACAATTCAAAACAAGGTCAAGGAATTAGGCGAGCAGCTCAGCCAAGATTTCGAGGGGCGCAACCCACTCGTCATCTGTGTTTTGAAGGGCGCGTTTATATTTATGTCAGATCTGGTTAAACAATTAAGCATCCCTCTAGAAATCGACTTTATGGCGGTTTCCAGTTACGGGGCTTCTACCAAGTCGTCGGGCGTCGTGAAGATCATCAAGGATCTTGACGTTACGGTCGAAGGCCGTGAAGTGCTTATCGTTGAAGATATTATCGACAGCGGCCTGACGCTCAGCTACTTGATCGACGTGCTTGAGCGCCGTAATGCGAAGTCGGTTACGGTCGTTACGCTGTTCGACAAGCCTGCGCGCCGCACGGTTGACCTCGAAGCGGACTATACAGGATTCAGTCTGCCCGATGAATTTATCGTAGGCTATGGTCTTGATTACGCTGAGCATTACCGCAATCTGCCGTTCGTCGGCATCTTGCGTCCCGAAGTTTACACCAAGTAAAACTTATCTTAGCGATTCGCCTCTAGCATGGCTGTCCGCGCATTCTTGTGAAGGAAAGTCATGCTATGGTAAAATATTTAAAGCGTCTCGAGAGGAGGTTGGGGATGAATCGAATCATCCGGAACACTGGATTTTATTTACTTATTTTTTTGGTGACCGTGGGGATTGTCCAATTTATCAGCAGCCAGAACGACTCATCGTCGCAAATTCGATACGATGAGTTCCAGAAAGCACTCAAAACGGACAACATTGCAAGCTTAGAATTACAATTTGATGGCTACTCCTATTTGGTCACTGGTGAATATAAAAAACCGCCGGAAGCCAATGCAAAAAAATTCTATACCCGCACCAACGTTGATGAGTTCGTAACGAAGGAAATCAACGAGCAGGCGGAGCTTCACAACATCGAAATCAACTATAAGAAGATGAAGGGCGAGAGCATCTGGCTCACGTTCCTGACATCGATCATTCCTTTCGTGATCATCTTTATCCTCTTCTTCTTCCTGATGAATCAGGCTCAGGGCGGCGGCGGCAAAGTGATGAACTTTGGCAAAAGCCGTGCACGTCTGTACAACGAAGAGAAGAAGCGCGTTACGTTCGAGGATGTGGCGGGCGCGGATGAAGAGAAGCAAGAGCTTGTTGAGGTCGTAGAGTTCCTGAAGGACCCACGCAAGTTCGCAGCCGTTGGCGCACGCATTCCTAAGGGCGTGCTGCTAGTCGGACCTCCGGGCACGGGTAAAACGTTGCTTGCTCGCGCTGTTGCAGGCGAAGCCGGCGTACCGTTCTTCAGCATCTCCGGTTCCGACTTTGTGGAAATGTTCGTTGGCGTCGGCGCATCGCGCGTTCGCGATTTGTTCGAGAATGCGAAGAAGAACGCTCCGTGCATCATCTTTATTGACGAGATTGACGCTGTTGGCCGTCAGCGTGGCGCAGGCCTTGGCGGCGGACACGACGAGCGCGAGCAAACCCTTAACCAGTTGCTCGTCGAGATGGACGGGTTTGGCGCGAACGAAGGCATTATTATCGTTGCAGCAACGAACCGCCCTGACATTTTGGACCCGGCGCTTCTCCGTCCAGGACGCTTTGACCGTCAAATTACGGTTGACCGTCCAGATGTGAAAGGCCGCGAAGCGGTACTGAAAGTACACGCGCGCAATAAGCCGTTGTCCAAGGATGTTAAGCTCGATATTATTGCGAAACGTACGACAGGCTTCACGGGCGCAGACCTCGAGAACCTGTTGAACGAGGCAGCGCTCCTAGCAGCTCGCCGCAATAAGAAAGACATCGCTATGGTCGAGGTTGATGAAGCAATCGACCGCGTTATCGTAGGTACGGAGAAGCGTAGCCGTGTCATTAGTGACCGTGAGAAACGCATCGTGGCTTACCACGAAGCGGGCCATACGATCGTCGGCTACTTCCTGGAGCACGCGGACGCTGTTCATAAAGTAACGATTATTCCTCGCGGCAAGGCTGGCGGTTACGTCATCATGATGCCGAAGGAAGATCGGATGCTTGTTACGAAGCAGGAATTGCTTGATAAAGTTACGGGCTTGCTTGGCGGCCGTGTTGCCGAGGAGTTGTTCATCGGCGAAATCGGAACAGGCGCTTACAGTGACTTTAAGCAAGCAACTAGCATCGTGCGCAGCATGATCATGGAGTACGGGATGAGCGAGAAGCTTGGACCGATGCAGTTCGGCAGCACGCAAGGCCAAGTATTCCTTGGCCGCGATATCGGACACGAGCAGAACTACTCGGATACAATCGCGTACCAGATCGATCAGGAAATGCAGCGCATGATTAACGAATGCTACACGCGGGCGAAGAACCTCCTGACAGAGAAGACCAAAGAGATGCACTTGATCGCACAGACGCTGCTTAGCGAAGAGACGCTTGAGCTTGAGCAGATTAAACGTTTGATTGAGACAGGTTCCATCGATGGCGAGCTTCCTGAAGGCGAGACGATTCCTGCGGAAACGCATGCCGACGTGAAGATCGATACGATCGGCGGCGTGAAAGTTCGTATCCAGACGAAGGAAGCTGATGAGGCTGCACCTCCGGCGAGCGATACGACAGGTGAAGACGATGGAAATGGCGAAGGCGGGCCAGATCGGAACGCTTAAGCGATTCATTAGAAGAAGACTCAGCTCTATTGTGTGGGTAACCGCGCAATGGGCTGGGTCTTTTTGCTTATGTAGATAAGTAACGCTTTAAGTCCTAGTACCCCTATGGTAAACTTGTCCTATTATTGGGAGTGAGAATAAAGAACTAAAGATATGGGGGAGCGAAGCGTGCTAGGACAGAAGAAATGGAAATCAGTACTACTATTGCTTATTGCGGTAATGGTTCTATCAATAACGGCCATCCCAGGCGGGAATGCGTATGCGATGAACGTATGGGGCATTTATAAGGAAGCGCAGCAGTTAGAGGCCAAGGGGAAGTATACAGAGGCCATAGCGAAATATAAGATCATTGCCGCCGAATTTGTGAAGACACAGCAATATGGCAATGCGTCTAACATTTATCGTAACATCGGCGCGGATTACTCCATTCTCGGCAAGTACGATGATGCTGTGGCTAGCTGGGATTTGGAAGCATTGTATGCGGGCAAAGTGGGGCAGACGCAAATCAGCATCGCGGCCAAGCGCAAAGCGGATGCGCTCCGCAGCAGTGCGCAGCTATTCGTCGAAACGGAGGCAGCAAAACTCGGCAATACGAATTATCATCAAGCAATATTTGAGCCGAAGAATGGCGCCTTGATCGGCGCTTATGCCGAACTCGATCCGAAGGTGCATAATGCGAAGACGAGCAATCCGTTTTATACGGAGGGGTTTCCTCAGCTAACGGGCAAGAAGCATGCCGCTTATCTTCTGTATTTCACTTATGGCAATCCGCTCTCCTCATTGAAGAGCCATATTGAGGAAGCGCGGGCGAATGGAACCGCGTTACAGTTGGGCATTCAACCCATTAAGGGCCTGAACCAAGTTCAAGATGATGCGTATTTGCATCAGTTTGCTCAAGAGATCGCGGATGCAGGCATTCCTATTTTCGTCCGTTTCGCGAATGAAATGAACGGGGACTGGGTGCCATGGAACGGTAATCCGAAGCTGTACATTGAGAAGTTTCGGCTTGTGGCGAATGTGATTCATAAGACGGCGCCAGACAGTGCAGCTATGGTGTGGGCACCAGGCCAAATTCCGGAATATAATATTGAGGATTATTATCCCGGCGATGCTTACGTGGATTGGGTGGGAGTCAGCTTATATACGATCTTTAACCCAACGCTTGATCCGCTGAAGAAGGGCGAGGATCGCTCCAGCCATCTCGACAAGTTCGATTTAATCTATAAGCTATATGCGGACCGCAAGCCTGTATTTATCTCAGAAGGCGGCGTTTCATACATGTACCCGGAGAAGCTCCAGGATAAGACGGCTTGGTCTAGCTATCAGCTGAAGCAGTTCTATATGACGCTCCCTATGGTGTATCCGAAGGTAAAAGGGGTCTTCTACTTCGATAGCAATCACGACGCGTCAAATCGGGTCAAATACTATATGCTTTCGGCGAACGCGAAGCTGCTGGAGGCTTACAAGCAGTCGATTGCCAGCCCCTTCTACTTGAGCACGGTTGGCGACGAGTCGCCGATTGCTTACCGTAAGATTAGCGGTGCAACCGTGGAGGCGAGCACGCAGAAGGTATCAGCGTATGTAAAGTCATGGACGCCAATATTAAGCAAAGTAACGTATGAGATCGGTGGCAAGGTCGTTGCTGCGACTACCCAGCTTCCGTGGAAAGCTTCCATTAATTTTGCGGTCTATAAGGGGAAATCCATTACAGTTGTTGTTAAGGCCTACGATAGCAATGGCAAGCTTGCGACGACGCAAAAGGTACCCGTAACGGTTAAATGATTATCCTGGAACCAACAGTGAGCGCTATTTCCTTATATTGGGAGATAGCGCTCACTCCTCTGAAAAGGATGCGGCACACTCCGAAAAGAGGTAATATCCGGCGGTTTTCCCCTATTCCGCAGGGTCAACTAGAACAAATGGCGGTCTAATGCGCCAAATGGCTTACTCTAGCAATTGACAGTCCACGTCGCCACGTGTACATTTAAACTTAATCAATGAAACAGACATGATTTGTTCACACTATAACGGATGCGGCGGCTAAGTATGTGCACGAATTCACAAAGTACATCATATCCATATAAAAATGACCGCACGAAGAGGAGAGACACCCATGGAAGCATTGGCACTGGAACGCAAGGCGGAACAGAACCGCGAGTTGCGCGAACGCCTCATGCAGCTGAAGAAAGAGCGTAACGCCATTATTCTGGCCCACTACTATCAACGGGATGAAATTCAAGAGGTAGCTGATTTCCGCGGCGACTCCTTCCTGCTTGCACAGAAGGCAGCGGCGACCGATGCAGACGTTATCGTGTTCTGCGGCGTACATTTCATGGGCGAGAGCGCTAAAATTCTTGCACCGAACAAAACGGTACTCATTCCAGACGAGCGGGCCGGCTGCCCAATGGCAGATATGGTCAACGTGGACGGTTTGCGCAAGCTGAAGGCGCAGCACCCGAACGCGACGGTCGTTACTTATATCAACTCCTCGGCGGAGATCAAGGCGGAGACGGACATCTGCTGCACCTCGTCCAATGCGCTTAAGGTCATTAACTCCGTGGAGTCCGACGAAATCATTTGGGTTCCGGACAAGAATCTAGGGCATTACGTGCAGCAGCACACGGACAAGAAAATGATCATCTGGGAAGGCTACTGCAACACGCATGATATGCTGACCGTCAAAGATGTAGAGGAAATGAAAGCGAAATACCCGAACGCGCAATTCGTCGTTCATCCTGAGTGCCGTCCGGAAGTCGTTGCGCTTGGTGATTATGTCGGCAGCACGACGGGCATTCTCGAATATTGCAAAAACTCCGACTGCCAAGAGTTCATCGTAGGCACGGAGGACGGCACGGGTTACCAGCTGCGAGTGGACAGCCCGAACAAAACGTTCCATTTTGCGAACAAATATCTGGTATGTCCGAACATGAAGGTTAACAACCTGAAGAAGCTCGTCAAATGTTTGGAAACGATGCAGCCGCAAATCTATGTGCCGCCGACAGTAGCTGACCAAGCCCGCAAGTCGTTGGAGCGCATGCTGCAGGTTAAATAAGCGTCATTATTTTTATGCCTGGAGGCATCCATCTTATGATTCCATCATATTTAATTGACGTTCGACTGGACGAGTTGCCGGTTATCGAGAAGGACGTTATCGTCATCGGGGCCGGCATCGCCGGTCTTTTTACCGCTATTAAGGCGAGTAAAAGCGGCTCCGTGCTCATGATCACGAAGAAATCGCTGCTCGACAGTAATACACGATATGCTCAGGGGGGTATCGCCGCCGTAATTTCGGACGACGATTCCCCTGCTTATCATTTGGAGGACACGTTGATTGCAGGCGCGGGGCTATGCGATCATGACGCCGTGAATGCGCTCGTGCACGAAGGGCCAAGGGGCGTAGAGGATCTGATTCGCATGGGTACGCAGTTTGACTTGGAGAACGGCGAATTCGCATTAACCAAGGAAGGCGCGCATAGCCAGCGGCGGATTTTGCATGCTAACGGAGATGCAACAGGCTTTGAGATCGTGCGCGCATTATCGGAGAAGGCAGTTGCTAAAGAAGGCGTTGAGGTGTGGGACGATCATTTTGTCATTGACCTCGTGACCATTCAAGGCGAATGCTGCGGTGCAATTGTACAGAAGCCGGACGGCTCGCGCTTGTTCGTCCGCGGCAAGGCAACGATTTTGTGCTCAGGCGGTACGGGGCAGCTGTATCGTTATACGACTAATCCTGACGTGGCGACCGGTGATGGCATCGCGATGGCTTATCGTGCGGGTGCTTACATACGAGATATGGAGTTTCTTCAATTCCATCCGACATCGCTTTGTTACCCAGGGGCGCCGCGTTTCCTTATTTCGGAGGCTGTACGCGGAGAGGGCGCATACCTGCGCAATATCAAGGGCGAGCGTTTTATGCATAAGTATCATGAGCAGCTGGAGCTGGCGCCGCGCGACGTCGTAGCCAGAGCGATCGTGAGCGAGATGGAGGAAACCAAGTCTACCTTTGTTTACTTGGACATTACGCATGAATCGGAAGAAATGGTCAAGCATCGCTTCCCAACCATTTATGAAACTTGCCTCACCTACGGACTAGACCTGACGACAGACTGGATTCCAGTCGCGCCAGCGATGCATTATATGATGGGCGGCGTGAAGACGGATCTTAACGGTGAGACGAATATTAAACGCCTGTTTGCCTGCGGCGAAGTGTCATCTACTGGCGTTCATGGCGCGAACCGTTTGGCGAGCAACTCGTTGTCGGAGGCAATCGTATTCGGCAGAAGAATTGTAGAACGGATTGCGGAGCTTCCGCCTATTTCGGCGAAGCCGATCATTCATTATGAAGCCGAGCGAAGCGGCATTCCGATGCAGGCCGTCGTGGAACGCCGTCTAAAGCTGCAAAAGATTATGGTGCGCTATGCCGGTCTTCGCCGTGACGGCCAGGGGCTAGCCAAAGGGCTGGAGGAGCTGAAGCGGCAGCTGCCGATTTTCCAATCCGTACTGACCAAGCGCGAGGAATATGAATTCGCTAACCTGTTGACTTGCGCGCTGCTCACAACGGAATCGGCACTGGCGCGCGAGGAAAGCCGGGGGGCGCATGCGCGCGAGGATTTCCCGGAGCGGAATGACGAAGTCTGGCGCAAGCACACCGTGCTGCACCGCGATTACGGATTGACAGAGGAGCGGATTCACGATGTATGATTACGCATTGCGTGAACAAATAAGAGCTTGGCTGGCCGAGGATATCGGCATGGGCGACATTACGACGGAGACAACGATTCCGATCGGCAGCCGTTCCAAAGCGATCATCCACGTGAAGGAAGATGGACTAATTGCAGGCTTGGACATCGCCCGGCTCGTATTTGAAGTCGTGGACCCTGATATTGTATACACGGCGCTCGTTCAAGATGGCGATCGGGTCACGAAGGGGACGGTTATCGCCGCGGCTGAGGGCAGCACGCATAGCTTGCTGACGGGGGAACGGCTCGCATTGAACCTGATGCAGCGACTGTCGGGCATTGCGACGAAGACGCGCGCTTTCGTCGATGCGCTCGAAGGGCTCGGAACGCGACTCGTTGATACGCGGAAGACGACACCTGGGCATCGTATGCTGGAGAAATACGCTGTGCGCGTGGGCGGCGGCGCTAATCATCGCTTCGGTTTGTACGACGCTGTTATGATTAAGGACAATCATATCAAAGGCGCGGGAAGCATCCGTGCCGCAGTGACGGCAGCGCGTGCGCGCATTCCGCATACGATGAAGATCGAAGTGGAAACGGAGTCGATGGAGCAGGTGTATGAAGCTGTGTCCTGCGGTGCCGACATCATCATGTTCGACAACATGAGCCTGGAGCAAATGACAGAAGCGGTGCAGCGCGTCAAAGCAATGGCTCGCCATGTTATTACGGAAGCATCGGGCGGCGTTACGCTCGATACGGTGCGAGGCATCGCCGAGACGGGTGTCGATGTTATCAGTGTAGGCGGTCTGACATATTCGTTCCAAGCGCTGGATATTAGTCTGGACTTGAATGAGAAGAAGGGCGGGGCATCGGCGTGATTTTGGTTATTGATGTAGGGAATACGAATATTGTACTCGGCGTATACCAAGGCAAGGAGCTTCTGCATCATTGGCGAATCAGCACGAACCGCTCCGCAACTGTGGATGAGTATGGCATATCGATTAACAATTTGTTTCAATTTACGGGCTTGTCGCTTGAACGAATAGACGGCGTTATTATATCGTGCGTCGTCCCTCCGCTGATGCGGACGCTAGAGCAGCTGTGCATCAAATACATGCGCAAAACGCCAGTTGTTGTTGGTCCGGGCGTGAAGACAGGGCTGAACATCCGTTACGAGAATCCGCGCGAGGTGGGCGCCGATCGGATCGTTAATGCGGTAGCGGGTATTGAAAAATACGGACAGCCGCTAATCGTCGTCGACTTTGGAACAGCTACAACCTTCGATTACATCGATTCTTCGGGCAGCTACCTTGGCGGCGCGATCGTGCCGGGCATTGGCATTTCAACCGAAGCGCTGTACCAGCGCGCAGCGAAGCTTCCTCGCATCGAGCTCGTTCGGCCGAAGAGCGTCATCGGGCGCAACCCGATAACGTCGATGCAGGCGGGCATTATTTTCGGCTACGCCGGGCAAGTGGATGGCATCGTGCGTCGCATTCGTACCGAATTTGGCGTGAAGCCCCGCGTTATCGCGACAGGCGGCCTTGCAGAGCTGATTGCGGCGGAATCGGAGACGATCGAAGAGGTTGATCCATTGCTGACGCTCGAGGGGCTTCGCATTATTTTTGAACGGAATCAAGAAAGCGCAGCTGCAAGCGAGCAATAAAGAACGGAATCGGCTTAATCGAGTTTCTAGAACGAATCAAGCAAGGGAGGCATCCATGATGGAAACGCAGAACGATATATTGATAAGAGGTACAGCGTGGGGCGGCCGCATTCGGGTGTTCGCGGTTCGTGCGACGGAGCTTGTTGGCGAATTGCAGCGCCGGCATGGGACGTTCCCGACTGCCACCGCGGCATTTGGACGGACGTTAGCAGCGGGCGCCATGATGGGCGCAATGATGAAGGGCGAGGAAAAGCTCACGATTCAGATTAAGGGTGACGGACCAATCGGCCAAATCGTCGTCGATGCGGATGCCAAGGGCAACGTTCGCGGTTATGTAGATCACCCGCAAGTGCACATGGCAAGCAACTCGCAGGGTAAGCTGGACGTGGCGGGAGCTGTTGGCCGGACCGGCTACATTCATATTATTAAGGACCTCGGGCTAAAAGAGCCGTACCGCGGCAGCTCGCCGATCGTATCGGGTGAGCTCGCTGAGGATTTCACGTATTACTTCGCAGTATCGGAGCAAACGCCTTCCGTCGTAGGGCTTGGCGTATTGGTGGATACAGACGGATCCGTATTGCATGCAGGCGGCTATATCGTACAAGTACTGCCGGGACTGACGGAGGAAGAGCTTACGCGCTTGGAGCAAGCGGTGAGTACAATGCCGCCTGTTACAGCGCTGCTGGATCAGGGCGAGACGCCGGAAGAGATTTTGAAGTTCCTTGTCGGAGACGACCTGACGATACACGACACGACGGATATCCATTTCCGCTGCCGCTGCTCGCGCGAGCGCACAGAGCGGACGCTGATCAGCATGGGTCAGCAAGAGCTGCAACAAATTATTGAGGAAGACGGAAAAGCCGAAGTCGTGTGCCATTTCTGCAATGAAGCGTACGCGTTTGATCGTGAGCAGCTAATCGAGCTGCTTGAGCAAGCGAAGCCGAAGCCGCTCCAATAACCGAAAGGCTTGAGGAAATGAAGAAAGACCGAATGCTGCGAGGGTTGGTGTCCCTGCAGGCTGTATGTATGATCGTGGTGGCGATCGTGGTCACGACGCACTATGTGCCCTTTTTGAATAAGCCCAAGCCAGCCGAGGGCGGCACAGGAGGAGCGGACGAGCTTTCGCGTGAGGAAGGGAAAGTGTTGGCCATCATTGGCGGGAAGCCGATTACGGAGCAGGATTTGACGAAAGAGCTGCATCGGCAGTACGGCGCTTCGATGCTGCGGACGATGATGCTGCACGAAGCGGTCAAGCTTGAAGCGGCGGCCCAAGGGTTAACCGTGACGGCAGAGCAGCTGTCTGCGGAGCTTGCTCGAACAATGGAAGGGTACGGATCGGAAGCTGAATATTATGAGGAAATGCAGGAGCAGCTCGGCTTGTCGCGGGAAGACGTTCAGGCTGACGCGGAGTATCGGCTGTTATTGGAACAAATCGCAACCCGGGCGATAACCGTAACCGACGACCAGATTGATGAATACTTGGCGGAGCACGCCTCAGAGTTCACAGGCGTAACGGAGCTGAAGCTCCGCTGGATTTTGACGGGAACGCGTTCGGATGCAAATGACGTCATAGAGAAATTGAGCGACGGCGAAGACTTTGCGCTAATGGCAAAGACCTATTCCATTGACGCTTTCACCTCCGAGCAAGGCGGCGACCTGGGGTATATTGAAGATAATGACCCCTTAGTCGAGGCTGCGTTGTTGGATGCTACGCATTCGCTTGATGTTGGTCAAGTAACAGGACCGGTAAAAACCGAGGGCGGCTATGCGATCATTCGGTTAGATGAGCGGCGGGAGCGGGAAGGCATGGCGCTCGGCCAACGTCGCGAGGAAGCCCGCCGGCAGGTTTCGCTGGAGCAGGCTAGGCCGTTGCCCGAGGTGGAGGATGAGCTGCTTCGCAAATACGGCGAAGATAAGCGCAATCCCGCGGCCCCGTAGGGGTTGACGGAAAAGTAAGTGTTGACAATTGTAAATGGCATTGATAAGATGTAGACAGGTAAAACCAACTGAACTAGTCGGAATAAGGAGGCAGTTTATCAATGGCAAAGATTGTTCAAAGTGTTACAGAATTGATCGGCGATACGCCGCTCGTACGTCTGAATCGCCTTGTGCCTGAAGACAGCGCGGAGATTTATGTTAAGCTTGAGTATCAGAATCCGGGTGCTAGCGTTAAAGACCGGATTGCAATCAGCATGGTAGAAGTAGCTGAGCAACAAGGTATTCTGAAGCCGGGTGACACGATCGTTGAACCGACGAGCGGTAACACGGGTATCGGTCTTGCTTTGGTAGCAGCTGCTAAAGGATATAAAGCTATTCTCGTTATGCCAGAAACGATGAGCATCGAGCGCCGCAACCTGCTTCGCGCTTACGGCGCGGACCTCGTGCTTACGCCAGGATCGGAAGGCATGAACGGCGCTGTTAAGAAAGCAGAAGAGCTGGCGCAAGAAAACCCTAACTACTTCATGCCGCAACAGTTCAAGAACCAAGCAAACGTGAAGGTGCACCGCGAGACGACGGGTCCTGAGATCGTAGAAGCAATCAACTCGCTTGATGGCAAGCTGGACGCATTCATCGCCGGCATTGGCACGGGCGGTACGATTACGGGTGCAGGCGAAGTGCTCAAGCAAAACTTCTCCGACATCAAAATCTACGCTGTAGAACCAGCGGCATCGCCGCTTCTGTCGGGCGGCAAGCCAGGTCCTCACAAAATTCAAGGGATCGGCGCTAACTTCGTGCCTGATATCTTGAACCGTGAGATTTATGATGGCATCATTACGGTAGAGAATGAAGATTCGTTCGAAACAGCACGTCGTGCTGCTCGCGAAGAAGGCATTCTGTGCGGTATTTCGTCCGGTGCGGCGATCTTCGCAGCATTGCAAGTGGCTAAAGAATTGGGCAAAGGCAAACGTGTCGTAGCCGTCGTTCCATCCAATGGCGAACGTTACTTGAGCACGCCGCTGTTCAACTTCGAGAACTAATACGCAGTCATAACGAATAACGAGCCTCCATTCCTCGGAATGGAAGGCTCTTTTTTGTGAATACTGGCTATATCGTCTGCGGCAGTTGCTTTTCTTTTGCTCCATCATTCTGTATACTAGGCGAAATAGATGGATGGAACGGGGGTTGAAGGTGATGTTCACCGCTTGGAAAGAGTGGCAACGGTGGCACGCCGAGCGTGCCTATTCGACGCTGCCGGTATTGCATAAATTGTCGTTGAACGGCGCGGGCAACAAGATTGCTTCATGGAAAGCGGCATGGCAGGATGCTGATGCTTACTCGTTTGTATTTGAAAGCGGCAAGGGCGGGCGATATACGTATTTGGGCCTGCATCCTTCATCCGTTATTCAAGGCAAGCTGCAATCTGCCCAATCCATCGATTGGTCGGGCGCTGCCTCGGATCCTGCACAGGAGAGGCGGTTGGCGGACACAACGTCATGGGAAGGTGCGCCGCTGGATGTTGTAAGGCGATGGATGGCGCCATATCGGGGGCCGAGGGTAGAAGGGGGGCCTGCCTGGACGGGGGGCTGCGCGGGATTTTGGGGCTACGACGTCATTCGAACGATTGAGCGTCTGCCTGAGATCGCAAGCGATGACCTCGGGGTACCGGATTACTTGTTCATGCGGATGGACGAGCTGTGGGTCATTGATTTAGAAGAGGATGCCTTATACTGTGCGGCGCATACCGCTATTCCGGAGCATGCCACTGAACAGGATCTGGAGACTTTATATGAGCGTGCGGTGCAGCAAACAGCGGCGATGGCCGATTATTGGCGGACTCGGTTTAGCGATGAGCCGAGGATGGAACCGCCGGGCTTCTTGACGCGTGAAGAGCGGCTAAGCAAGCTGGCTTCCGAATCGCTTACCATCGATGTCGAGTCGGTGGCGGATACGTTTTCCCCTTTTGAAAAGGAAGCTTACGAAAATGCCGTGCGCAAAATCCAGCAGTATATCGGCCAAGGCGACGTATTTCAGGTCAATTTGTCGCTTCGCCAGAGCAAACAGACCGCTGTATCGCCAGAGGAGCTCTACGAATGGCTGCGGGTCGTCAACCCTTCGCCTTATATGGGCTTTCTGCGCTGTCCGGATTTTCAGCTCGTTTCGGGCTCGCCGGAGCTGCTGGTCGAGCTGAAGGACGGGGTGCTGGCGACGAGGCCGATTGCCGGCACGCGCCGAAGAGGGCAAACGCCCGAAGAGGATGTGGCAATGGAGCAGGAGCTGCTCCATACCGAGAAGGAACGGGCGGAGCATATTATGCTGGTCGACCTTGAACGGAATGATTTGGGTCGAATCGCCAGCTATGGATCGGTACACGTCCCGGAACTTATGGTCATCGAGCGTTATTCCCACGTGATGCACCTCGTATCGCAAGTCGAAGGCCGGATTGCGCCGGGCAAAGATGCTTTTGATGTCATTGCGGCAACGTTCCCGGGAGGGACGATTACGGGTGCGCCCAAAATCCGTACGATGGAAATCATCGAAGAGCTTGAACCGACTAGACGAGGCCCGTATACGGGCTCGATGGGATGGATTGACTACTGCGGGAATATGGAATTTAATATTATTATAAGAACGATGACCGTGCGCGATAACGTCGTTCATATTCAGGCGGGCGCAGGAATCGTGATCGATTCCATTCCGCAGCGAGAATATTATGAGTCGCTTAGCAAGGCTAAGGCGCTCTGGAAGGCGATTCAGCTTGGCGAACGGTTTCATGATCAGCCAGACAAGCAAACCAAGCATGAGGGTAAAGCTGAGCCGGGGGCGCTAAGCAGCCGCTTATTATAAAGGAGGTCATCGCTATGATACTGGTAATCGACAATTACGATTCGTTTACGTACAACCTGGTACAGTACTTGGGCGAGCTAGGGCAGGACATCGTTGTGAAGCGCAACGATGAGATCGGGTTGGATGATATCGCGGCGATGGCGCCCGATCATATTCTGATTTCGCCGGGGCCGTGCTCACCGAATGAGGCAGGCATTAGCTTGGCGGTCATTGACCGATTCAAAGGAGAAATCCCGATATTTGGCGTTTGTCTTGGCCACCAATCGATCGGACAAGCATTCGGCGGCGATGTTGTGCGTGCAGAGAAGCTGATGCATGGCAAAACATCCGAGATCCTGCATGATGGGCGCTCTATCTTCGATGGCATACCGTCGCCATTCATTGCGACTCGCTATCATTCCCTAATTGTGAAGCGCGAGACGCTTCCCGATTGCTTGGAGATTACGGCAGAGACAGCAGAAGGCGAGATTATGGGCCTTCGCCACAAGGAGTATCCGATCGAAGGCGTACAATTTCATCCGGAATCGATTATTACCGAGAACGGCCTGACGATGCTCCGCAATTTCCTCGCTCTACGAGCAGGCGCAGCACGATGAAGGTCGGGTACAACGGTTCCGTCATACATGCGGAGGAAGCTGTGGTCGGCGTATTCGACCACGGCTTTTTGTACGGAATGGGGCTGTTTGAGACGTTTCGTACCTACGGTGGGCGTCCGCATTTGCTTGATGCCCATTTGCAAAGGTTGAGAGAGGGATGCGAAGCGCTTCGTATTCGGTATTCGCCTGATCCTTCTCAGATTGAGAGCTGGCTAGTCGCAGTTATGAAAGCGAATGAGCTTACGGATGCGTATGTCAGGCTTACCGTCTCCGCAGGAGATGGCGGGCTCGGGCTGCCGGCCGGTGATTATGAACAGCCGAACGTTTGGCTACTCGTCAAGCCATTGCCGCCAACGGCACCGCAACTGTACGAGACAGGACGGGAATTGCGGCTGCTGCGCACGATCAGGAATACGCCTGAGGGCGATATTCGTTTAAAATCGTTGCATTACATGAATAATATTATCGCAAAGCAGGAGCTGCAGCTTTCCGGGGCATCCCCGGGTGCGGAAGGGCTGCTCTTATCGAAGGAAGGCTGGCTTACGGAAGGCATCGTCAGCAATTTGTTCTTTGTGCGCAATGGCATCATCTGTACCCCGTCCTTATTAACCGGCATATTGCCGGGCGTGACGCGCGCCCATGTGCTGACCTTGGCGGAGCAAGCAGGCTTCGTGATCGAGGAAGGCTTGTATCGGTGGGATGAGCTGTTGGATGCGGATGAAGTATGGGTGACGAACTCGATACAAGAGCTCGTTCCTGTTACGAGCCTTGCAGATGGGGCAGGTAATTGCGCGCCAATAGGCGATGGTACGGCTGGTCCCGTGCTGCGCAAGCTGCTGAAGCTTTATCGAAGCTTTTAGAAGGGAAGTAAGGCGATGACTCCTAAAAAACACATAGTGCGATTGAGCGGAGGCGTGCAGCTGGAGCTTGGCGCCAGAACCTTAATCATGGGCATTCTGAACGCTACCCCGGATTCCTTCTCCGATGGGGGCCGCTATGATACCGTTCAGGCGGCGGTGGAGAGAGCGAAGCAGATGGTCGCCGAAGGTGCGGATATCCTCGATATCGGAGGCGAATCTACACGGCCGGGTTATGTGCCAGTACCGGAAGAAGAAGAGATTCGCCGCGTGGTGCCAGTCATTCATGCCATTCGTCAGGCGCTGCCTCACATCCCGCTGTCCATTGATACCTACAAGCCGGAGACAGCCCGTCAATCCCTAGCGGCAGGAGCGCATATCATTAACGATATTTGGGCGCTTAGGCATGATCCACGGATGGCTGTTGCAGCAGCGGAATTTGAGTGCCCTGTCATTCTGAACCATAATCGGCCGGATCGTAATTATACGAATTTTGTCGGTGACGTCATTGCTGATCTGCAAGAAAGCATTCGTATTGCGCACGCCGCAGGAGTGCGGGATGATCGCATATGGCTCGATCCGGGCATCGGATTTGCTAAGGACTATGACGAGAATATAGCGATGATGGGCAGGCTGACGGATTTGGCCGAACTCGGCTACCCTGTACTTTTAGGAACATCTCGCAAAGGGTTCATCGGCCAGGCGCTGGGCGGCGTGCCTTCCCATGAGCGGGTTGAGGGCACGGCGGCCACTGTATCCATCGGTATTATGCAGGGCTGCGGGATTGTTCGCGTGCATGATGTCCAGGCGATGAAGCGCGTATCGCTTATGACTGATGCGATTGTTTATCGGGATCGGGGCAAGGGCTAACTATACTTGATCAGGCAAGGGGGGTTCTTATGGATACGATGACGTTGAAAGGCATGCAATTTTTTGGCTACCACGGGGTTTTCGCTGAAGAAAACAAGCTCGGTCAAAAATTCGGCGTAGAACTCGAGTTGAAGCTGGATTTGTCGCGGGCAGCCGAAGAGGACAACCTGGATGCAACGGTCAATTATGCAGAGCTTCATGCGTTGACGAAAGCTATAGTAGAAGGGCCACCCCTCAAGCTCATTGAAGCGCTGGCGGGTGCCATTGCATCTAAGTTGCTGCAGACTTATACTATTCTCAATGAAGTGACGGTTCGTGTCACGAAGCCGAATCCGCCTTTTGAGATTCATTTTGATGGCGTGACAGTGGAGCTTCGCAGAAAGCGGGATGAACATGGTACAATCGTTCCCGTCTGATTTAGCGGGTTCAATAGAGGGATATGTCGCGCTCGGCTCCAATTTGGGGGACAGAGGCGAAACGTTGGAGCGTGCAATAGAACGGCTCGCAGCACATGAGGATATTGTTGTTGAGCGGGTGTCGGATGTATATGAAACGGATCCAGTGGGGTATACGGATCAGCCTGCATTTTTGAATATGGCAGCGGCGATTCGCACCCGGCTTGGCCCGGAAGAGCTGTTGGACGCGCTGCAAGCGATCGAACAGCAGCTGGGGCGCGTGCGCCTTGTCCGTTGGGGACCGCGCACGGTAGATCTCGATTTGCTGATGTACGGCGATATATCCCAAGATACGGAGCGTCTCACCCTTCCTCATCCCCGGATGATGGAGCGGGCGTTCGTACTGGTGCCGCTTCGCGACGTGCTTACAGAGACGCATCCGCTGTATTCAGCGGTGGCAGAATCAGCTAACTTGGCTTGTCGGGACGGAAAGGAAGGCATCACTAGATGGAAAACGATCAATTGGCACAGCGCATCCGCGCATTTCGAAAGTTAAAAGGCTTTACGCAGCAGCAGCTCGCCGAACGGTTGTCCGTTTCGGTGGCGGTGCTTGGTTCACTAGAGCGGGGCACGCGCAAGCCCGACCCCAAGCTGCTTGCTAACATTGCAGAGACGCTTGGCATCGATTATGACGAGCTTACGCAGGTCGGCAAGGCGCATTAAAGGAATGGAACCGACGAACAAGGAAACGGCCAGCTTTTACGTGGAATGCGAAAGGAGTATGGAGTAGCATGCTAAAAATCGGAAATATCGAGATGAAGAACAACGTGGTGCTTGCGCCGATGGCTGGTGTTTGCAATCCGGCCTTTCGTCTTATTGCGAAGGAGTTCGGCACGGGTCTTGTTTGTGCGGAAATGGTGAGCGATAAAGCGATCCTCCACGGCAATAAGCGCACGCTGGAAATGCTGTATGTTGACGAACGGGAGAAGCCGCTTAGCTTGCAAATATTTGGGGGCGACCGCGAATCGCTCGTCGAGGCAGCGAAGATCGTGGATAAACAGACGAATGCCGATATCATCGACATTAATATGGGCTGTCCGGTGCCGAAGGTAACCAAATGCGATGCTGGCGCGCGCTGGCTGCTCGATCCGAATAAGATCTATGAGATGGTATCCGCGGTGACAGAAGCTGTCGATAAACCGGTAACGGTCAAAATGCGTATCGGCTGGGATGACGAGCATATTTTCGCTGTTGAGAACGCTCGTGCAGTGGAACGTGCAGGCGGCAGCGCTGTAAGCGTGCATGGCCGGACCCGGGAGCAATTGTATACCGGCAAAGCGAATTGGGATATTATTAAAGAGGTCAAGGAAGCCGTATCCATTCCGGTTATCGGCAATGGCGACGTATTCACGCCTGAGGATGCTAAGCGCATGCTTGATCATACGGGCGTAGACGGCGTTATGATTGGACGCGGGGCGCTCGGCAACCCGTGGATGCTCTATCGAACGATTCAATATTTGACCAACGGGGAACTGCTGCCTGATCCGACACCGAAGGAGAAAATGGAGATCGCCATCCTTCACATGGATCGCCTTGTTTCACTGAAGGGCGAATCGACGGCTGTGCGCGAGATGCGTAAGCATATGGCATGGTACATGAAAGGGCTGCAAGGCTCTGCTCGTATCAAGGATACCATTATGGAAGAGACAAGCCGTGACAAAATGGTCGCGATTCTGAATCAATATATTGAATCTTTACCGGAAGATGCAGGCGCTGTAAAAGCAGCCAATTGGACCGACGGCGAAGCCGCGGCGCAATGAGGAATCCGTCATTCCGCCAAGGCTGGCTTTGATTGACATTTGATGTGATACTGCAATATAATCAAGCAATATAAATGGGGCAAGCGCTTTTATGGAGCCGTTGAACGGCTAACATCATCAGCGACTTGTGTAATATATTAAGTAATAGTGAATTCATACAGGTATCATGGATGTATGAAAATACTTCACGTGACAGGAGAATCACAAGATGGGCGATAAAGAGGTTATTCTGACTCAGGACGGGTTGAGAAAGCTAGAAGAGGAACTCGAAAACCTCAAATCGGTAAAGCGTCGTGAAGTGGCAGAGCGGATTAAAGTTGCCATCGGCTACGGTGACATCAGTGAGAACTCGGAATACGAGGATGCGAAGAACGAGCAGGCTTTCATCGAAGGTCGCATCATCACGCTTGAGAAAATGCTGCGCAACGCGCGTATCATCAACAACGATGAGATCGATACAGAGACGGTTAGCATTGGTTCGACTGTTTCGGTTGAAGACTTGGAATTCGGTGACACAGTGGACTATACAATCGTCGGAACGGCTGAGTCCGATCCGTTGAATAACAAGATCTCTAATGAAAGTCCAGTTGGCAAAGCAATTTTGGGTAAAAAAGTTGGCGCTACCGTAGAAGTAAGCGTCCCGGCTGGCGTCATTCAGTATAAAATTCTCGAAATCAAAAAATAAGGTTTTCGTGCGACCCACTCGAAAAAGCTTCCCTTGGAAGCTTTTTCGTTCGTAAGAAACCGGTAGGAGTGGTTATCTGTGGATCAGCAACAACAAGAGTTACAAGAGCAGCAAGAGCTAAGCGAGCTGTTACAAATTCGCCGCAACAAATTGGACGAGCTTCGCGCGCTAGGCGTCGATCCGTTCGGAAGCAAATTCGAGCGTTCGCATGTGGCGAAGGACATTCTCGACGCGCATGAGGAGACAACGAAGGAAGAGCTTGAATCCCAACAAATCGAGGTTGCGCTTGCAGGCCGTATCATGCAAAAACGCGGCATGGGCAAAGCCTCTTTTGCGCATATTCAAGATTTGACGGGCAAGATCCAAATTTATGCGCGCAAAGACACGCTTTCGGAAACAGAGTATGCAGCATTCGACCTGCTCGACATCGGAGACATTGTAGGCGTTCGCGGCGTCGTATTCAAAACGAATACAGGCGAAACCTCGGTAAAAGCCAAGGAGATCGTCGTTCTGACAAAATCGCTGCTTCCGTTGCCGGACAAGCATCATGGCCTCAAAGACGTCGAGCTTCGCTACCGCCAGCGGTACGTGGATCTTATCACTAACCCTGATGTGCAGCAGACGTTCATCGCGCGTTCGCGCATTATCCAATCGATGCGCCGTTACCTTGATTCGCTAGGCTATCTTGAAGTCGAAACGCCTACCCTGCATGCAATTGCCGGCGGAGCTTCTGCGCGTCCATTCATTACGCATCATAACGCGCTCGACATGCAGCTTTATATGCGTATTGCGATTGAGCTTCATCTGAAGCGTCTTATCGTGGGCGGTTTGGAGAAAGTGTATGAGATTGGCCGCGTTTACCGTAACGAAGGCATTTCAACACGTCATAACCCTGAATTTACGATGATCGAGTTGTATGAAGCGTACGCTGACTACAAAGATATCATGGCGTTGACGGAGAACCTCGTGAAGCATATCGCCCAAGAGGTGCTCGGCACAACCGTTATTGATTATCAAGGAAGCGAAGTCGACCTTGGCACGCCATGGCGCCGGGTTTCGATGGTGGACCTCGTTAAAGAAGCTACAGGTGTAGATTTTGCAGCTCAAATCTCGAATGAAGAAGCACACGAAGCAGCACGCCAGCACAAGGTGCCAGTTGAGAAGCACTGGGCAGCGGGTCATATCCTTAATGCATTCTTTGAGCAATTCTGCGAGCATACGCTTATTCAGCCAACGTTTGTTACGGGCCATCCTGTGGACATTTCGCCATTGGCAAAGAAGAACGAGCAGGATCCGCGTTTCACGGACCGTTTCGAGCTCTTTATTGTAGCGCGCGAGCACGCGAATGCTTTCACGGAGCTTAACGATCCAATCGATCAACGCGAGCGCTTCGAAGCGCAGCTGCTTGAGCGCGAGCATGGCAATGACGAAGC
>NZ_AEDD01000005.1:53427-103427 GCF_000179615.1 Paenibacillus curdlanolyticus YK9 | reverse complement strand
CTGGGGCTGAAGTAGGTCCCAAGGGTTGGGCTGTTCGCCCATTAAAGCGGTACGCGAGCTGGGTTCAGAACGTCGTGAGACAGTTCGGTCCCTATCTGTCGTGGGCGTAGGAAATTTGAGAGGAGCTGTCCTTAGTACGAGAGGACCGGGATGGACGCACCGCTGGTGTACCAGTTGTTCCGCCAGGAGCATCGCTGGGTAGCCAAGTGCGGACGGGATAAGCGCTGAAAGCATCTAAGCGCGAAGCCCCCCTCAAGATGAGATTTCCCAGTATGTAAGACCCCTGGAAGACGACCAGGTTGATAGGCTCGAGGTGGAAGCGCAGCAATGCGTGCAGCTGACGAGTACTAATAGGTCGAGGGCTTATCCTAAGCGTTTTGGCGAATGCCAAAATCGCAACTTCGTGAGCAAGACTAAGCTAAGGATTCATCATTCGCATCCAGTTTTGAAGGTGTAACCTTCAGCACGCGTCGCAGCAGCTAGTCTGAGCGATTGCACGTTTGGTGTCGATGGCGGAGGGGTTCCACGCGTACCCATCCCGAACACGACCGTTAAGTCCTCCAACGCCGATGGTACTTGGACCGCAGGGTCCTGGGAGAGTAGGAAGATGCCAAGCACGATGAGCCACTGTCCATGGACAGTGGCTTTTTTGTGTTTGTGCCCTTGGTTTGAAATCATATTGGATAAAACTCCTTCTCAACCACGGGCAGCTTTCCGCTCATACTACAAGCATGAACGAAGAGGGGGAGGTCCTGCTGAAAATGTTCACTAACAGCTATCGAATCGGCTTGAAGTTCTTCATTGTAGTCATGTTATTGGTCGGCGTGAGTCAAATTCAAGGATCAATGAAAAGCGCTGCTGCGGCGGCTCGAAAAGACAATCACGTAAAGGGCATATATATATCAGGATGGGTGGCGGGCAGCCCGGCCCGAATGGATCGATTGATCGGACTGTTGAGAAGAACCGAGCTTAATGCAGTCGTGATTGACGTGAAAGATGATTTCGGTCGATTGACTTATCGTTCTAGAGTGCCTGCTATACAGCAAATAGGCGCAGACAAGCGGCCCGCAATTACAAATATAAAACGTTTAATAAACAGGCTGCACCGTGAAGGGATTTATACAATCGGCCGAGTAGTCGTTTTTAAGGACCCTTATTTGGCCCAAAAACGGACGAGCTTAGCGATTCACAATAAAAACGGCTCAGTGTGGAAGGATGGACACGGACGTCCTTGGGTAGACCCTTACCGTACGGAGGTGTGGAATTATAACATTAATGTAGCAAAAGAAGCAGCCGCATTAGGTTTTGATGAAATTCAGTTTGATTATGTTCGATTTCCGGAGGGTATTCGGACGAAGCCGGTTAAGTTCGCCAATAAGGAAGGGTGGAACCGCTCGAAAGCGATTCATCAATTCTTGCATGAGGCGAAGCAGCCGCTTCATCGGCTTGGCGTAAAGGTTTCTGCGGATGTATTCGGTCTCGTAACATCGACTTCAGACGATATGGGCATTGGCCAGAGCTGGCGGGCTGTAAGCACGGAGGTTGATGCGATTTCTCCAATGGTGTACCCGTCCCACTACAGTGACGGGATGTACGGAATTGCTCACCCGGATATGGCGCCCTATGCGGTTGTAAGTCATGCGATGACAGATGCGAAGCGTAGAAACGGATATTTGGCACAAAGCGGTTTGAAGCCAGCGGCTATTCGACCTTGGCTGCAGTGCTTTACTGCTACTTGGGTGCATCCGCATCTCAAATATGGGGATCGGGAGATCAAGCAGCAGATTAAGGCATTGCATGATCAGGGCTTAGAGGATTACTTACTTTGGAATGCTTCGTGCAAATACGATTTTAATTCATGAAAGTTCGCTAAATTGTACATTTTATACATGCGAAATTAATAAAGTTAATGAATTCTACCGGTTGAAAATGATAATGAAAACGCCTTGAAATGGCGTGTTTGTCAGCTTGACAGCCTATAACCCCTCTGATAAGATATGCAATAATATACGTGAGCAAGGCTTGTAAGGGACGAAATAAAGGGAGGAACATACTCGTGTGGGATACAAAATTCGCCAAAGAGGGACTAACGTTTGATGACGTGTTGCTCGTTCCGCGCAAATCCGAAGTGCTTCCGCGTGAAGTTTCGGTTGGAACAGTACTCAGCGCTAACGTAAAGCTGAACATTCCGCTCATTAGCGCAGGCATGGACACTGTTACGGAAGCGGCAATGGCGATTGCAATAGCTCGTGAGGGCGGTCTTGGCATTATTCATAAGAACATGTCGATTGCTCAGCAAGCGGAGGAAGTGGATCGCGTTAAGCGCTCGGAGAGCGGCGTAATTACGAATCCATTCTCGCTGACGCCTGAGCATCATGTGTATGATGCAGAAGCTTTGATGGGCAAATATCGAATTTCCGGCGTGCCGATTGTGGATGACGCTGGCAAGCTGGTAGGCATTTTGACGAATCGCGACTTGCGTTTTGTCCATGACTACTCGATGAAAATCAATGAAGTGATGACACGTGAAGAGCTCGTAACCGCACCGGTGGGTACGACGCTGGAGCAGGCGGAAGGCATCCTTCAAAAGCATAAAATCGAGAAACTGCCTTTGGTGGATGAGAACAATACGCTTAAAGGGCTTATTACGATTAAAGATATCGAGAAGGCGATTCAATTCCCGAACGCGGCGAAGGACCATCACGGACGTCTCGTTTGCGGCGCTGCAATCGGCATCTCCAAAGATACATTCGATCGTGCGGAAGCGCTTGTGAATGCCGGCGTTGATGCGATCGTCGTTGACTCGGCGCACGGCCATCACCGCAATATTTTGAATGCAGTAGCTAAACTCCGCGAAAAATATCCAACACTGACGATCATTGCTGGTAACGTTGCAACAGGCGATGGTACGCGTGATCTGATTGAAGCAGGCGCTTCGGTCGTAAAGGTCGGTATCGGACCAGGCTCCATCTGTACGACGCGCGTAATTGCAGGCATCGGCGTACCGCAAATTACGGCGATCTACGATTGCGCATCTGTAGCACGAGAATATAACATTCCGATTATCGCTGACGGCGGCATCAAGTATTCCGGCGATATCGTCAAAGCAATTGCTGCAGGCGCTAGCGCAATCATGGTGGGCAGCTTGTTGGCAGGCACGGAAGAGAGCCCAGGCGAGCAAGAGATTTATCAGGGCCGTCGTTTCAAAGTATATCGCGGTATGGGTTCGCTCGGCGCGATGAAAGAGGGCAGCAAGGATCGTTACTTCCAAGAGAACGAGAACAAGCTCGTTCCGGAAGGTATCGAAGGCCGTGTACCATACAAGGGTGCAATGGCGGATACGGTTCATCAGCTCATCGGCGGACTTCGTTCCGGTATGGGCTACTGCGGCACGAGCTCGATTGAAGAGCTGAAGAATGATACGCAATTCATTCGGATTACGGGCGCAGGATTGCGCGAGAGCCATCCGCATGACGTTCAAATTACAAAAGAAGCGCCTAACTACTCGCTGTAAGCGATAGAAGCGCCAAGCCAGATAGGGAGAAAGCGGTACTCGCAATCTCCTTCGTCTGGCTTTTTTATACCCTGCTTACTATGTTACAATAATGAACGGACATAGCTTATGGGGAAATGGGGAGAAGACGTTGAAATTGAGTTTCAAGCTGGGGCGCCTGCGCGCGATGACAGCGGCAGGGTTGGCGGTATGGATGTTTATGTTGGCGTTAGGCTCCACAGCTGCGTTTGCAGAAGGAAAAGCGGCGGACGCAACGGCTTCCGCAGGGACAGGCAATCCGCTGGGCATTAATGCGAAAGCAGCCATTCTTATGGAGCCAACGACGGGTCAAGTGCTGTATGAGCTTAACGCGGATGAAGCATTGCCACCGGCGAGTATGACGAAGATGATGACGGAATATATCGTGCTGGAAGAGATTAAGGCAGGACGGTTGACGTGGGATACAGTAGTATCTACTTCGGCTGAAGCTGCAACGGTCCCACCGGACGGCTCGCAGGTATACTTGGCTGAGGGCGAGAAGCATACGGTGAAGGAGCTTTACATTGCGATGGCGGTCGGTTCCGCCAGCGATGCGACGATTGCGCTTGCGGTGCAAATCGGAGGCTCTACAGCAGGATTTGTTGATAAAATGAATGAAACAGCACAAAAGCTCGGACTTACGTCTGCGCATTTTACAGGGCCATCTGGTCTGGAAGAAACGACAGTAATTTCAGCACGCGATATGGCGAAACTGGCATCGACGATTATTTTGAATGACCCGGAATTTTTAACTTACTCCAGCATTCCGCGTTATAAGTTCCGTGAACGGGACCAAGGCGAATTGATTAACTACAACTGGATGCTCGGTTCGAATAAAAATTCGGAAGAGCTGAAATCCTTCGCTTACCCTGGCGTCGACGGTATGAAAACAGGATACATCGGCGCAGCTGGCTATTGCTTCACGGGCACAGTCGAAGTGAACGGTTTGCGTTACGTGAGCGTAGTGATGAATACGAAGACGAAGCAGGCTCGCTTCCGCGAGACGGCGAAGCTTTATGATTTTGGATATGCAAGCTTTGAAAAGAAAACGATTGTAGCGCCAAAATCCGAAGTAGAATCGGTAAAGACGGTTAAAATAACGAAGGGCAAGTCCAAATCCGTACCTGTCATTACGGGAACGGACGTAAGCTTCCTTGTGAAGAAGGGAACAGAGGCGAAAGCAACTGTTCTCAAAACAAACCTGCTGCCGGAGAAGCAGCTTGTCGCGCCAATTAAGCAAGGACAAAAGCTGGGTACAGTTACGTACGAGTACAAAAATCCGGATAACGGACAATCGTTGACGAAGACCGTTGATCTGATCGCAGCGAAGGATGTTAAGAAAGCCGGCTGGTTTAGCTTGCTGTTCCGCAGCATCGGGCACTTCTTCTCGAGCCTGTTCAGCGGAATTGCGAATCTATTCGGTTAATTTATACAAAATGATGCAGCAATCGGCAGCTTCAGGGTTGTCGATTGGCTGCGCTTCATGTAAAATTAGTGGTTAGAATTACATTCGGAGCAAGCAATGTATCCGCATATAAATAGGAGGAATTCAGGAGATGGAAACGGGAACTTCGCGCGTTAAACGCGGTATGGCTGAAATGCAAAAAGGCGGCGTCATTATGGACGTCATGAACGCTGAGCAAGCAAAAATTGCTGAAGCAGCAGGTGCTGTTGCAGTAATGGCGCTGGAGCGCGTACCTTCCGATATTCGTGCAGCAGGCGGCGTAGCTCGCATGGCTGACCCAACGATCGTAGAAGAGGTAACGAAAGTGGTTTCGATTCCAGTAATGGCAAAAGCGCGTATCGGCCACTATGTGGAAGCGAAAGTGTTGGAATCGATGGGCGTTGACTACATCGACGAGAGCGAAGTTCTCACGCCAGCTGACGAAGTATTCCACCTCAACAAAAATGAATTCACAATTCCATTCGTATGCGGCGCTAAAGATCTGGGCGAAGCACTCCGCCGCATTCAAGAAGGCGCGTCGATGATCCGTACGAAAGGTGAGCCAGGAACGGGGAACGTGGTTGAAGCTGTTCGCCACCTTCGTCTCATTCACGGCCAAATCCGTAAAGTACAAAACCTGTCGAAGGACGAGCTGTTCCATGAAGCGAAGCTTCTGGGCGTGCCTTACGACCTGCTGCTTCAAGTAGCAGAAGCTGGCAAGCTGCCAGTCGTAAACTTCGCTGCAGGCGGCGTAGCAACGCCAGCTGATGCGGCTTTGATGATGCATCTGGGCGCTGAGGGCGTATTCGTAGGCTCCGGCATTTTCAAATCGGACAACCCGGAGAAGTTCGCTCGTGCAATCGTAGAAGCTACTACGCATTATACGGACTACCGCCTGATCACGGAAGTATCGAAAAACCTCGGTACGCCGATGAAAGGCATCGACATTAAAACGCTGCAAGGCTTCGATCGCATGCAAGACCGCAGCGTATAAGCAATAGCTTATATCGGTTCGGTTAGCAATATAAAGATAGCGGAGAGAAAAGCCCCTTATACAGGGGCTTTTCCGCAATGCAGGGATATCTGAGCTTATCATGGTTAAGCTTCGTAATGGCGGAAAGGCAGGGATTGTGATGAAAATTGGCGTACTGGCGCTGCAAGGCGCTGTTGTAGAACATATTAGAAGCTTGGAATTGGCGGGAGCGGAAGCTGTTGCTATTAAACGAGTAGAGGAACTGGAAGGTCTTGACGGCTTAGTCGTTCCAGGCGGCGAAAGCACAACGATCGGCAAGCTGATGCGGAAATACGGTTTCATCGAGGCGATTCGTGAATTCTCTGCGCAAGGCAAAGCCGTATTCGGCACATGCGCAGGTCTGATCGTATTGGCAAGCGAAATTGAAGGGCAAGATGAAGCGCATCTGGAGCTCATGAACATGAAGGTTCAGCGTAACGCGTTCGGACGCCAACGGGAAAGCTTTGAGACCGATCTAAACGTTACCGGCATCAATGAACCGATTCGTGCGGTCTTCATTCGCGCACCGCTTATCGCGGAGGTAGGGGAAGGCGTTGAGGTCATCTCCACCTACAAGGATGAGATCGTGGCTGCACGGCAAAACCACTTGCTGGCTTGCTCCTTCCATCCGGAGTTGACGGACGATTACCGGTTGCATGCTTATTTTGTAGATATGGCGCGTGAAGCGGCTGCAGGCCGCAGCTAGTTGAAATACAGGCATTATGCTGCTGATGATATAGAGAGGAGAATGACGCATGTTAGACGTTAAATGGCTGCGCAACGATTATGATAAGGTTGTACAAGCGCTCGTCAATCGCGGTAAATCGGAGGAGCTGGTAGCGGCATTCCCGGCGCTCGATACGCGTCGACGCGAGATTTTGCAAGAAACAGAGCAGCTCAAAAACCGTCGTAACACGGTATCGCAAGAGGTTGCTCAGCTGAAACGCACAGGCGGTGACGCTGAAGCGCTTATTATCGAGATGCGTGAAGTAGGCGATCGGATTAAGGAAATCGATGATGAGGTTCGCGCATTGGAGGCTCAGATCGATGAGCTGATGCTGGCGCTTCCGAATTTGCCAAACGAGGGCGTGCCGATCGGTGCATCGGAGGAAGACAATGTCGAGGTGCGCCGCGCAGGCGAAGTGAAAACGTTCGATTTTGAGCCAAAGCCGCACTGGGATATCGCGCAAGAGCTTGGCATTCTCGACTTCGAGCGTGCAGCTAAAGTAACGGGATCGCGCTTCGTATTCTATCGCGGATTAGGCGCGCGTTTGGAGCGTGCGTTGATCAACTTCATGATGGACTTACATAGCGATAAGCACGGTTATGAGGAAATTTTGCCTCCGTATATCGTTAACCGCGATAGCTTGTACGGAACAGGGCAGCTGCCGAAGTTCGAAGAGGATCTGTTCAAAATTGCGGATTCGGATTATTACCTGATTCCGACGGCAGAAGTGCCGGTGACGAACATTGCGCGCGAAGAAATTTTGAGCAGCGAAGAGCTGCCGAAATATTTTGTCGCTTATAGCGCTTGCTTCCGCTCGGAAGCAGGGGCTGCGGGTCGCGATACGCGCGGTTTGATCCGCCAGCATCAATTCAACAAGGTAGAGCTTCTCAAGCTTGTTAAACCGGAGACCTCGTATGATGAGCTAGAGGCAATGACAGCCAACGCTGAGAAGGTGCTGGAGCTGCTCGGCCTGCCTTATCGCGTACTGGCGCTCTGTACGGGCGACATGGGCTTCAGCGCAGCCAAAACGTACGATCTTGAGGTATGGCTGCCAAGCGCGGATACGTATCGCGAGATTTCGTCCTGCTCGAACGTAGAGGACTTCCAAGCACGCCGCGCCAACATCCGTTTCCGCCGCGAAGCGAAGAGCAAGCCGGAGTTTGTTCATACGCTGAACGGCTCGGGATTGGCAGTTGGCCGTACGCTGGCTGCCATTCTGGAGAACTACCAGCAAGCGGACGGCTCGGTCATCGTGCCGGAAGCATTGCGTCCATACATGGGCGGGATTGAAGTCATTACGAAAAAATAACGGACAAAAGGGCCCTTGGGGCCCTTTTGTAGTTGCTTGTTCAATTTCGATTGTGGTACAATCTTAATGTTCAACTTTTGTGGAGAGGTACCGAAGCGGTCATAACGGGGCGGTCTTGAAAACCGTTAGGGTGCAAGCCCACGTGGGTTCGAGTCCCACCCTCTCCGCCAGTTCTTAATAGTCGACATTCGAAGGATTGCGCTTATTGCGCAGTCCTTTTTTTGTTGCCCTTAGCGTATGGCGACATCGCATAAAATAGGGGAAAGCTTCGCATCTTAAAGGTTGTGGAGGTGGATAGCGATGGGACATAGCGATTTTTTGGATATGGATCAGCAGGTGCTGGCCAATGCATGGGCAAGTACGCTGCCGACAACGATTAATCAGGCTGATCAAGCAGAAGTATGGCCGGATGAAGGCGATCCGAGTGCCTTGCGCGTAACGATTCATACAGCAGGACATCAGGATTATTCGTTTGATTTTAAAGTAGGGTACGTCGATAGCCGTGAGGTGCATGTGGAGCTGATTGATGTCGAGAAGGCAGGCCAATCCGTTGATGAGCGGACCGATATCATTCAACAGCTGGCGCTCGATTATAAACGGCATATTCACGAATGTGCGCAGGCCGTACAGTCGATCACCAATCACTGATTCGATGAAGGAGTGGAGCGACATTGACTAAGGCAAAGGGCTCAGCCGACAAAAATTTATCGAACGTCGTTGACCAGCTCGAGCGTAATCCGGTGAACAGCCATCATGCGCAGCAGCTGCAGCAGGATGCGAATGATCGGCGCAATCAAACGGCGATGAATCATGATCATCCGTCCGATTTGTCCACGCCAGAGACCTAACAAACTCGGTTTTCGACACAAAGCTATGTAAAAATTTAGCTTAAATTTTGTTAAAGTTTTGAACCGGAATTGGAAGCCAGGAACGAGTAGGAGGGACCCCATGAGCAAGCCAGATAGCGTACCTGTACCGAACCCCGAATCGGATAGCCATCGCAGCCAATCCCGCGACAGGAGCGGGAATTCGCCGCAAAAGCCGATGTCCGGATCGAAGAAAACGAAGCAGCAAAACCACTCGCGGCACAACAATGGCGAAGGCTAAATAAGGCGCTTATCCTCATAGAAAATCCCGTTTTCCAGAAATGTTGGAAACGGGATTTTTTGTTTTTTAACTGTTAATCGCGGTGTAAATCGCGTATGATGGATGGGTTGCGTAAAAACACATCATACATTTAGGGGGAACTTATTCGTGAAATGGATCCAGCGTTGTGCCATTATTGTTATGGCTGCTATGTTGTTAGTAGCCGCGGGCTGCAGCAGCAGTAAACCGCCGAAGGAAGTACTCGAGACTTCTATGACGAAAATGTCGGAAATGAAATCATATGGGTTTACAGGTACGATCGGCTTTGATGATGTAAACATTCCGGCAGAAGAAGCGGATGCGCTTGGCGTTTCGATGGTGACGAGCATTCTGAAGGGCGCGAAGCTGACGTTCGAGGGCCAATATGAGAAAGAGCCTTACCGGATGGACCTTAACCTGAAGCTGGAAGTGAAGGGCGATGGGAGCACAACTTCCTTCGAGGTTCCGATTCTGATGAACCAGAACGATCTGTATGTGAAAATCCCTACGATTCCGGGACTTCCAATTCCGGAAGAGCTTACGAGCAAGTTTATCAAAATCGATCTGAAGAAGCTGGCTGAGGAGCAAGGTACGGAGCTGCCATTCAACGATATGGATAAGCAAGTGAAGCTCGGCACGGATATCATGAACACGATCATCACATCGTTCGACGAGAAGGACTACTTCTTCGAGCCGAAGGCGGAAGAGGTTCAAGGACTGCCGAAGGACGGCGATTATGACCAAATCGTCCAGTTCAAAATTACGGACGAAACGTTCGCGCCAGCGCTTGAGCTGATCGTGAACAAAGTGGCTCCTGCCGTGATTGATCTGCTGGCAAAAGACGAAGACTACTTGAAGCTGGCTGACATTACGAAGGAAGATCTCGACGAAGCGAAGAAGCAGCTGGCTGAGAATGGCCCAGACGCGATCAAAGAGCTGAAAAAAGCGGTTAAGATCAACGAATTCGCGATCACGGGCGGCGTCAAAGACAAGTACATGACGTACCAAGGCATCTATGCAAACATTGCAGTGAAGCCAGAGGATAGCGAAGATGAAGTAAAAGTGGATATGTATGTTCGCAGCGAATACAAAGATATCAACAAGAAGCAAACGTTCAAGCATGACATTCCGACAGATACGATTTCGATGGAAGACGCTATGCAGATGTTTGGCGGCTCCGGAGATTTGGAATCTGAGTTTTAAAGGTTAAGGAAAAGGATTCCGGTAGTCCATCAGGGACTATTGGGATCCTTTTCCTTTATTCTTTATAAGAATTTAGAACTACAACATACAACTTTCGACACACTCCGACAGCATTATCTGCTATGATATGAATTGCGTCTAAGTAAAGTTAAATTTATACATATGATTTAAATAGAAAAATTTATAGTTTTACAATTTTATAATGGCGCAAATTTATTGTAATAATCCATTTCAGGGGGAATCATCAATGTCGTTTTGCACACAATGCGGTATGAGGGTCATAGAAGGGGAAGCACATGCGTGCCAGCAGGCAGCTGCCGGGGCGGAGAATCAAACGTGGAACGGCGCGGGAGGGGCAGCGGGGGCTCCTCATCGTTCGAATCAAGGCGGCGGCTTCCAATCGGTAGCGCAGCTAAGCAAGCAGATCGATACGAGTGTCATCGTAAGCTTATTGAAAAATCCGCAGCAAGCGCTGAAGCTGCAGCCTGCAAAGGATTTTATCTACGGCGTTCTCGGCGTCGCAGCTTCGCTCCTTGGCTTCCTTATCTGGGCATGGATTTTCGGCCAAAAAATGGAGAGCCTGCTAGGCGATTTGTTCGGCGGCTTATTTGGGGGCTTCTCAGACTTCGATGATCTGGGAGATTACTCGGACGGATCGTCCATCGGCGCTGCCATTACGGGCAAGCTGATCGTTCTAGGGATTATTTCGATCATCGCGTTGTTTGGATCATTATGGGTCGTAGGCAACTGGAAAGGCGAGCGCAAGCACGCATTCAAGGATGCGATCACGTATCTGGGCGCGGCACAGTATACATTCGGAGCGGGCTTCGTTCTTGCAGGGGTGTGCAGCTTCATTAACCTTCGCATTGCGTTCATCGTTTTGTCGGTTAACCTGTTGACGGTGCTCGTGACGACCGTTATGCACGCTGTGGCGTTATGGCAAGTACGCGAGGATCGCCGGCTGACGGTTGTAGGACTAAGTGTGGGGTTGTATCTCGTGTTAGTTGCACTGCTTTCGGCGATTGTGATGTAACGCGGCAGCGAAAGGATCGAAGAACGAGGAGGATGAGCCGTGTATTGTCGTTCATGCGGTGCCCACAATGATTCGGTGAGCCGGTTCTGCGCATCTTGCGGAGCTGCGGTGGTGGCGAGTAAGGCAGCAGAAGAACAGGCGGCGGATCACCGTTACGCTGCAACAGCTGCCGAACAATCGAGCGTGCCGCTTTCGGAGTTGTCCGTTCATCAGGTTCATCAGCAGCCAGATACGCCGATAAATGCAGCGACGGGTCAGCTGAGGCCGCCCGCTGCTCGCAGGAAGATGATGATGGGCTTTGCGGCAATCGCCATTATCTTAATAGCGGCCTATTTCATGTTAGGCAACAGCAGTACAGAGGTATCCTATAAGGGAGTGTCGCTAGGCGACGATCTGGAGCTGCTGAAGGACAAGCTTGGACCTGCCGAGGGAATCAGCAACGATATGAATGAGAATGGCGTCAAGCTTTATGAGTACGAGAGTGATCCGCAGTTTATGGTGAAGAACGGGAAGGTCGTAGGGCTTTACCTCGATGAGGATGGCTACGAGCTGGAAAACGGCATTACGAGCGGCAAGTCCACGTTGAACGACCTTATTAAAGCGTACGGCAAAGGCAAGCTGCATAACTCCAGCGAGGATGGCGGAAGCTATGTCGTCTATAAGGACAGCAAGACGGTAATCGCATTCGAAATGAACGAATCGGACGACGGGGTTCCCCGCTTGAGCGATGAGATTGGCGAAATTCAAGCGATGCGCGTCGATCTGCTGGATGATGGCCAGATGATCGAGAGCATCGAAGAGATGATTGAGTCCGGCGCGCTGAAATATGAGAAGTAGTGCGACGGACGGATGTTAACGAGGTGCACGGCTTACGGGCTGTGCGCCTTCTTTTATGGGGGACAGGTTCGTTATAATAGAGGGAGATCATTCGCAGCAGGGGAGAGATGAAGATGTGTGCGAAGCAGCAGAAGAAGCCGAAGAGCAAATCCAAGCTGGAGCCGCCTAAGCTGCCCGAACAGCTGCCTGAGCTAGTATGGGGTGATCAGACGATTCAGTCTGAGACGGAATATTCACAATTTGTAATAAGCGACTGCGTCATCGAGGATCAGGAAGCTTATCGCGCAGCATTCGAGCAGGTTATTTTCCGCAATGTGACGTTTGCTTCGACGACGCTTGCGAAAGTGGAGCTGACGGATGTTATTTTTGACAAATGCGATCTATCGAACGTGAGCCTGCAGGATGCGACGATTCATCGGACGGAGTTCCGCGACTGCAAAATCATGGGGCTGGACCTTACGGGCGCGACGCTGCGCAATTTAGCGCTGCGGGATTGTATGGGCGATTATTCGACCTATCGGTTTACGAATATGAAGCAGGTCAGCTTCTTGGATTGCTCGCTGCGCGGCGCCGACTTCTATGGCAGCGAGCTGCAGCAGGTCCGCTTCGACGGCTCGAATCTGGATCAAGCGCAGCTAAGCAGCACGAAGCTCGAAGGAATTGATTTGAGCGTATGCGAATTTACGGAGCTGGGCGTATCCATTGCGGATTTGCAGGGGTGTATCATCGGGCGCGAACAGGCTTCGGTATTCGCCGGCTTGCTCGGGCTTGTGTTGAAGCAGGATGTGTGGGATGAGGATGATGCATAGAACAAGGAACGATCGTCGATCGTTGATCGCCGCGCCTGAAGCAGCGTAAGCTGCGGGGTGCGGCTTTTTTTGAGCTGTTGGACGGCTCGGTCTACTTCCAGCAGGCCATGAATACAATAGGAGCAGTTTGTCCTAGTTTGTAGGCTTGGCCAATTGAGGAGGAGTGGAAAATGTCATTCGAGGATCGCATAGATGCAAGGGGAGACGATCGCAAGGAATCGACGCGGGGAGCAGTAGCGCTGCTGGGCATCGGGACAGCTGCTCCGGAGTGCCGCCTGGATCAGCGTGACACGGCCGCGAGGCTGGCGCTGGGGTTGGAGGATGTCGGCCAGCGCGATCAAGCGAGGTGGGCGAAGCGGATTTTTCATCAGAGCGGGGTGGAGACGCGGTATACCGTCGTGCCGAGCTTGGCAGGTCCGGCAGCGGAAAGCCGCTACGCGCCGGGCACGCCATGGGAGCGGGCGCCGCGGACGTCGGAGCGGATGGCGCTGTATCGCGAGCATGCGCCTGTGCTGGCGGAGCGGGCGGCAAGGGGGGCGCTGCATGATAGCGGCGTGAATGCGGCAGCGATCACGCATGTGATTACCGTTAGCTGCACAGGCATGTATTTGCCGGGACTGGATGCCGAGCTGGCAGAACGCCTCGGGCTGCTGCGCGGCCTGCGTCGATTGCCGCTGACGTTCCTTGGCTGCGCGGCGGGCATGACGGCCATGCGCACGGCGCGGGAACTGGTTGCAGGCGATGCGAGCGCTGTGGCGCTAATCGTCTGCGTTGAGCTGTGCACGCTGCATACGCAGCCATCAGGCGACCGAGAGTCGCTGTATGCTGCTGCCTTTTTCGGAGACGGCGCATCGGCTTGCGTCGTTGGACATGCAGGGGGAGAGCTGCAGGCTGGCGACCACTTCCTATTGGATGAAGGGGTGTCCGAGCTTGCGTCCGAAGCGGCTGATGCGATGAAATGGACTGTGGGGGACAATGGGTTTGATCTGTTCCTGTCCCCGCGGGTGCCGGAGCTGCTGGGGCAGTATGTGCCCGGGATGGTAGAGCGGTATGCGTCTGGCTATAAGCCGGCTTGGTGGGCCATTCACCCCGGCGGACGGGGCATCGTTGATGCGATGCAGAAGCTGTTCGGCTTATCGGATGCGGACACGTACGCAAGCCGCGAGGTGCTGCGCAGCTACGGCAATATGTCATCGGCAACTATCCTGTATGTGCTGCGCGGAATGAGGGAGCAGTTACGGGCGAGCGGCGGCGGTCCGAGCGAGGGGTTGGCCGTGGCGTTCGGGCCGGGTCTGACCGCGGAGCTGCTGCGTATGACGTATGTGCCTGCCGCAACTAGGGAAGGCGAAGGTGGATTGGCCCGAGACACGGATACGGAGAAGGGGATCGTAACAGCGATGGCTACGGAAACGGCGGCGGGAGTGGGAGCTGTGGGATACGATGGCTAACTTGCAGCTGCGAGGACGGGCTAAGCTGCCGGAACTGATGGACGATTACGCTGATGGCGGCGAGCCTCTGCGTCAAGCGTTGCAGCATTTGGGCCGCTTGAATCGGTTGTTCGCAGCGGCCGGTCCTGTTCTGTATGGCGTCAAAAGGCTGTGGAAGGAAGCAGGCCGGCCCCGGCGGCTGGCCATTGTGGATATCGGCTGCGGAGCGGGCGATGTAAATCGGGCGCTGCTCCGGTGGGCGAAGCGGGAGGGCGTTGCACTGGAGCTGACGCTGACCGATATTACGGCGGAAGCCTGCGCGGAAGCGCGCGAGCTGTTCCGAGATGAGCCGCGCGTGAGCGTGGAGCAGCTCGATCTGTTCCAGCTCCCGGCGGGTGCTGCGGATATTGTGGTCGCTTCGCAGGTGCTGCATCATTTTGACGAGGGCGATGTAGAAAAAGCGTTCGCGGCTATGCTCCATGGGGCGCGCTTGGGCGTGGCGGTGGGCGATATTCATCGCCATCCGATTGCTTGGGCAGCGGTCTGGCTGGCGGCGCGCCTCGTGTCGCGCAATCGATACATCCGACATGATGGGCCGTTGTCGGTAGCAAAAGGGTTTCGCGCCGCCGATTGGCGCCGCTTGCAGGCAGCGATGAAGCGTGCATACCCCGATGCGCAGCTGGCGTATGCATGGCGGCCGTTGTTCCGGTACGCCTGCTGGGCGGCGAAACGCCCGCATTCAGCCTAGGGAGGGGATGACGATTCACGATGCCATTATCGTCGGAGCGGGCATTGCGGGCGCCAGTATGGCGTGCGCGCTTGCCGGACAAGGATGGGATACGGTGCTGCTCGACCGCCACACGTTTCCGCGGCATAAGGTGTGCGGCGAGTATTTATCGCCAGAGTCGCGTCGATCGTTAATAGAGCTTGGGCTAGATAGCGTGCTGAGCGGGCTGCAGCCTAGCCCTATTCCAATTGCGCGTATTCGAATCGCTGCGTCTGCTGGCATACCGCTGAAGCTGGAGCTGCCTGCGTCAGCCCAAGCGCAAAGCGTCAGCCGCTATGCGCTTGACCTTGCCTTGCAGGCGGAGGCGCACGCGCGCGGTGCGCAGGTGCGGACAAGCTCGACGGTGACGGCGATTAGCCAGACGCCAGAGGGCTGGCAGGTCACGGTGCGTTCCCGCGAACGGGAGAGCTATACGCTGCAAGCGAGAGCCGTTATTGGCGCGTGGGGACGGATGGCGCCGGCGGGATTATCCGATCGAGCGCCGGCAAAATCCTTCATGGGCCTCCGCACGGAGCTATCCGGCGTGCCTGCTGATGCTGCGGTGGAGCTTTATTTTTTCTCTGGCGGTTACGTGGGGCTTGTCCCCAGCGATGTTGATGCAGGGCTGGCGAATGCGGCTGCGCTTGTGACGCCGGAAGCATTCCGCCGCTGCGGCCAGTCGGTCGAAGGCATTATTGCTGAGGCGGCACGAGCAGTGCCTGCGCTGGGCAAGCGTCTGCTGGATGCGAAGCCAGTCGCGGGCACTGCGGCGGCAGCGACGGTGGAGCTGGGCCGCAGCCCGCAGGCGTGGGGCATTGTGCCGCATATCGGGGATGCGGCGGCGGTTATTCCGCCGTTATGCGGCGACGGCATGGCGATGGGACTGCATGCGGTGACGATATGCGCACCGCTGGCAGATCGTTATCTGCGCGGAACATTGACGCTTGGCGGTTGGCGAGCTGCATACAATGTGGCGTTGACGCAGGATTTTGCCGGGCCGTTGTGGTGGGGCGGACTGCTTCAAGCCGGGTTAAGCAAACGAGGGTTATCCCCCGTGCTGCTCGGGCTGGGACGGGTTCTTCCGAGTCTCGCCTACCGACTCGTAGAGGCGACGCGGCTGCGTGCCAGATAGCATGATTTTTTAATCAAATACTCCCCTAATGATGCGGGCAATGAGACGAATAGAGGGTACGATGAGCTCACCCGCAATTTCAGCCCACCAACTATCGTATATTCCGCGTTTGCGTTTCTCTTGCCTGATTCTAGGATTGCTCATAGCTTCGTCCCCTTCGTATTCCTTTGGACTCTGTTCCCCGGCGCGCCGGTATGCGATAATGCCCATATGCTGTTAATTATTGCATAAAGCTAGTGGTTTAGGGAGGGGGCATATTCCCGCATGGAACTGATTACGCTAGGGCGGCATCATTTCCCCGGTCTCCGGCATGCGATGTGCTGCGGAACGCAGCTGGCACTGGGGGATACGCATAAAGTACGAACGCGGTACCAAGCCATACTCGTCGAGCAGGGGACGGGTATCGTATTCGCGAATGGCCGCGCCTATCCGCTTACATCGCCAGCAATCTATTGCATGAATGAGTCGGCAGACTTGGAGATGGGCGAGTGCGCTGGACTGCGCGTGAAGACCGTCTATTTTCATCCGGAAATTATTAATCACCGGTTTACGTTCGAGCGGTTATCCAGCCCCAATGCGCTTGCGGGCAGCGACTATGACGATTTATGGTGCTTAAAGCCGTTCCGCGAGCATTCCGACGACTATTATGGCTGCATCCCGCTCGATATGGCAATCGCGCGCCATGTATCCATGATGTTGGACCAGATGGCGGACATGTTGAATACGCAGCCTGATGACCAATGGCCTTGCCGCAGCCGGTCGTATTTAATGGAGATGCTGTTTCTCCTTAGCCGGATTTATAAGCAGGGCATTGCTCCGCCTGAGCTTTCGCTTCCTTCGGTGGATAAGAGCTTGCAGCCCATCATTACGCATTTATACACCCATTATCGGGATAAAATTAAGCTGGAGCATCTGACGAAGCAGTTTCATACGAACAAAACGACGCTAAACAACCGTTTCCGATCGAGCACAGGGCAATCGGTCATGGCTTATTTGGGGGGCATTCGCATGCAAATCGCCGCTTCGCTGCTGCGCAATACGCTGCTGCCTACCGAGGAGATTGCATCGCGCATTGGGATGAGCGATGATGCCCACTTCATCCGTAGCTTTCGCAACTATGCGGGCTGTACGCCGGCGGAGTTTCGCCATTTGCACTGCTGGATGCTGGAGCAGGGCTGAGGGGAAGAAGGGACCTGCTGCCGGCACGAAATGCGCTGCTGTGACCGATCCCCTTATTAAACACATGCTGCGTTTTGCGCTGAACGTCTTCTGGCGTTTCCGGGCGCTTTTTTTTGTTTAAACGCGAAGGAGTGGTTAAATACAGTAGTATTTTGCTATAAAAAGTGTGAATTTTTAATTTATTTATACCCTTGTGTTGGTATAATGAGATCGCAACAGGTAATTTAAACCAATTTTTAGTCAGAGGAGGGAATGTGATTAGTTCGCCGGCAAGTCGGAGTTATCCAAAGAGAGATAAAAAAACAAAAACGGGAGAGAGATCGCAATGAAAAAACTGTATGGTGTACTAATTACAATTGCCGTATTTGCAAGTTTGTTCTTTGTGGGACAAGGCATTTCGCAGGCAGCAGGCGTATATCCGATCGATCGGTCGGAAGGCGGGACAGTAACGGTCAGCAACGAGAACAGCCCTGCTAACCAGGGCAAGAGCAGTGCCTTCGACAGCAATAATTTGACCAAATGGCTCATATTTAACAATACGGGGTGGATTCAATATCAATTCGCCGGAAGCGACAAGTACGCTATCAACCAATACACAATTCGCTCCGCCGAAGATTATCCCGAGCGTGATCCGGCTAGCTGGACGCTGAAGGGATCGAACGATGGCACGAGCTGGACGCTGTTGGATACGCAGCAAAATCAAACTTTCACCAATCGTTATGAAGTTAAGACTTACCAGTTCTCTAACACGACGCTCTATAACTACTATCGCTTCGAATTTAACAACCACAGTGGCACCATTTTGCAGCTTGCGGAAATCGAGCTGTTCGATGGCGCTTCGAAATCGTACGCACCCTTGACACCGACGATTACGGCAAGCGGAGAGAATGCGCCTAACGAGGGCGTGGCGCAAATCTACGATGGTACGAGCACGACCAAATGGTTGACGTCGCAGAGCAGCGGGTACGTCCGTTTCGATTTTGTGCAAACGATTGCGCTGGAGAGCTATTCGATAACGGCGGCCAATGACGCCAGCGAGCGCGACCCGAAAAACTGGACGCTGCAAGCTTCCAACGATGGCGTCTCCTGGACGACCATCGACAGCAGAAGTGATGAGAATTTCAACAACCGCCACCAGCGGAAAGATTACGCGGTAAGTAGCAATCCAGCGGCATACCGCTATTATCAATTCAATTTTACGAACCATAGCGGTAACATTTTACAGGTTGGAGAGATTGAATTTTCCTATAAGGATGACATGTGGCATGAGATCGCGCCAGTTATCGATTATCACAATTTTGATACGACCTACAAAGGCACCTTGATCAATCAAGCCTTCTCGGATGCGGAAACAGAAGTAACGGCCATCGTTCGGAAAATTAACGCGATCTTCTATGCGAATCCCGGAGATGCGCTGTTCGGACCTAAGGTCATCCACATCCGGATAGAGGATGCGGATGGCGTCGCTTCCGCTGGAGGCAGCCGCAGCGAATCCGATATTTTTATCAGCTCGCAGCATCTTTTCAATGTATACAATAGCGGCAAGTCGCTTCGCGAGGAAATCATCGGCATCCTGTACCATGAACTTACACATGTGTATCAGGAAAACGATAATGGAGCCGCGCCGGGCTATATGATTGAAGGCATAGCGGATGCCGTTCGGTTCGAAGTCGGCTATCACGACCGATATAGTCATCCGGTAGGCGGAACATGGCAGGGCAGTTACGGCACGACAGGGAATTTCATTCGCTGGATCGACGAGCACAAGCGCCCTGGTTTCCTGCGGGATATTAATGCAAGCTTGTCCTCGTTCGACGGATCGACTTGGACGACGAGCGTATTCTCGGCGTTGGCGGGAGCTGATGTGAACACGTTGTGGAATGAGTATCAAATCTCGCTGGATCATGATGCGCCGACTGTACCGACCGGGCTTGCGGTAGCGGGTAAGACGACTTCGAGCATCAGTTTGTCGTGGACGCCATCTACGGATAACTTAAATGTAGCCGGTTACGATGTCTATCGCGATAACGTGAAGGTTGGCACAGCTTCATCTGCGAGCTATACGGTCAGTGGGCTAAGCGAGGCAACGGCCTACACGTTCTTCGTTAAAGCCGTCGACACGGCAGGGAACGTATCGGGCATGAGCGGTTCCATTACGGCGACGACGAATGCAGCTGCTCAATCGGCCACGATTTATTACAAGCGGGGCTTCTCCACCCCCTATATTCATTATCAAGTGGATGGTGGTTCCTGGACGACCGCGCCAGGGGTCTTGATGGCCGATTCCGAGATCGCAGGCTATAGCAAAATCACGATCAACTTAGGCTCAGCAGCCGGACTTACGGCCGCATTCAATAACGGCAGCGGAACATGGGATAGCAACGGCGGGCAAAATTATCGGTTCGCGGCCGGAACGTCCACGGTTGTCGGCGGTACGGTTACTTCCGGCATGCCTAAGCCCGACAGCGTCACGTTCGTAGTGACGGTGCCGTCCAATACGCCATCCAATGCCAGCATCTATCTGAGCTCTAATCTTGGCAGCTGGAATCCGGGGGATACGAATTACAAGCTGACCAAAAATGCGAACGGCACATACAGCATCACCTTGAGCGTGCCTGCAGGAACCTATATCGAATATAAGTTCACGAAAGGAACGTGGGCGAACGAGGAAGTGAGCAGCAGCGGGGCCGCAATCGGCAACCGAACGCTGACGACGTCAGGCGGAGCGCAGACCGTCAACGTTACAGTCGCACGCTGGAAGGACCAGTAATCAAGTGAGGAAAGTCGCAGGAATTCCTGCGACTCTTTTGTCCCCCGTTATTCATGGTGAAACGACTAGTAGTCGAGGGATATGTCATCCCCATTAAGGCGTATAATTTACTTTCGCAGTGTACCTATTATTGGCATTCCAAATGAGGTATTCACCGATACCGGCATCTTTGAGTGCCTTTATCTGCGCATCTACTTCCGCTTTGCCATAATGGATGTAGCTGCCCTTCGCCAGCCAAGATGCGGTGAAATCTTGAATCCATGGCCGCGATATAGGCGGTTTGGGGAGGGCATCAAGCTTTTCTTTCTCCCGCTTGGCGTATTCCGTTACGAGGCGATAAGGCTCAATGTCAGGATGCTTAATGCCGAAGTAGCCATCGCTCCAGTGGCTCGGATAGATCATCGAAGAGATGACATCGACATTTGCCGAAATGCGGCTGAAGTTCTGTCCGATGCCCGGTGCCTCAGGCAGCGTGGCGGAATAGCCGAATATATCGACCGATACTTTGACCCCGTAAGGCTTTAATTGCTCCCGCGCAAATTGTACGAAGTCCGTTATGGCATCGACGCGCAGCTGTGTGAAGCGCGCTTTTTCGCTGAAGTCCGGCTTCGCTGGCTCGGTTTTCTTGTATGTGCTAAGCGCCTTCTGGGCGTCATTGAGCGCTTTTTTGTTGAGGTCGTTGTTATTGCTGCTATACGCTGCCGTTGCTGAAGCGTAAACGGCTTGCAGGGGAGCGAGCCCTGCTTGGTAGGCGGCGGTCGCTTGGGCATACGCCTTTTCCTGCTCGATGAACTTAGTCGGTTTCTTGTCTTTGTATTCGCCCATCGAGTACGCCAGCACTTTATCCTTCCGTTCGAACCCTTCGGGAAACCGGACATAATCGAACTGAATCTCTTGAAACCCAAGCTTGGCAGCGAGGATCGCCGCATCCACGTTATGCTGCCAGTTCGACTTCAGGAACGGATTAATAAAGCCGTCGCCATTGCCGTTTCGCCACACTTTTCCGTTGAGCACATAGGACAGCTCTGGCCGCTTCTTGGCAAGGACCGTATCTTTAAAGGCAACGATCCGGGCAATCGGATAAATGCGGTGCGCTTCCAGCGTTTTCATCAGCGCCTTCGGATCGCGTATGTAAGGCTGCCCGAATTCCGCAAGACTGCCTTCCGGTTTAAAGGTGATGTAGCCGTCATCATCCTTGATGTCGATAACCATGGCATTCAGCTCAGTATCGTCTAAGAGCTTCAGCAGGGTCTTCATTTTCTCGCCGCCGGCGGACCATCCCGTCACGTAAATACCGCGTACCGCGTCTGGGTACTCGAATACGTAGGGCGATGCAGAGGCCGGGGGAGAAGCGGGCGCAGGCTTGGGATCAGGATCAGGTGCTGTCGTGTTGGGTACCGGGTTAGCGGGCGGACTAGTAGAGGGGCTATTCGTCGTGTCGGGCTTCGGAGCCGCAGTCGGTGGGTCCGAAGCCGGGGATGACGAGGAGCAAGAGGCTGTTAACAGCAGCAGCGCGCATAACAAACCGCAAACGATAAGTTTTTTCACAGCAGAGCGCTCCTTTAATCGAGATGCTAACGCAGGGTCACAGCGGATGAGGCATGTTCACCTTAACTATATGCGGGGCCGCGGGAAGTAGGCATAAAAATCTGGAGAGGAGGCCGGAAGAATCAAAAATGTAAAACTTTAAGTTGTTTTTAAATTCGGTTGGTATAATAGGACTTCCAAAAGGAAATAAAATCCATTTTTATTGATGAGGGAGGGAACATCATTTATTTGCTGGCCAGCCAGCGAGAGTTTAGAGAGAGATCAAAATAAAAAAACGGGAGAGAAATCGCAATGAAAAGACTGTATGGTGTATTGATCGCTATAGCTGTATTTGCAAGTTTATTCTTGGCAGGGCAAGGCGTTTCCGAGGCGGCAGGGACATATCCGATCGACCGGTCGGAGGGCGGGATAGTTACGGTCAGTGATGGGAACAGCCCCGCTGACGAGAGTAAAGGCAATGCGTTTGACAGCAATGATTTGACCAAATGGCTCGTATTCAATAGCACGGCTTGGATTCAATATCAATTCGGCGGGAACAGCCAATACGCGGTCAATAAATATACGATCCGTTCTGCCAACGATTCGCCTGAGCGCGATCCGGCCAGTTGGACGGTAAAGGGCTCGAATGACGGCACGAACTGGACGCTGGTGGATACGCAGCAAAATCAAACCTTCAACGCTCGTTACGAGGTTAAGACATATGCGATCCCGAACACGAGCCTTTACAGCTACTACCGGTTCGAATTCGTTAATCATAGCGGCTCGATTTTGCAGCTTGCAGAGATCGAGTTATTCGACGGGGCGTCGAAATCGTATGCGCCTTTGACGCCGACGATTACGGCAAGCGGCGAGAACGCGCCTAATGAAGGCGTAGCGCAAATCTACGATGGCACAAGCACGACCAAGTGGCTGACCTCCCAGAGCAGCGGCTTCGTTCGATTTGATTTTGGACAAACCATTACGCTGGACGGCTATGCGATAACGGCGGCGAATGACGCTAGCGAGCGCGACCCGAAAAGCTGGACGCTGCAAGGCTCCAACGATGGTGCCTCCTGGACGGCCATTGATAGCAGGAGCGATGAAAATTTCAACCGCCGCCATCAGCGGAACGACTACGCCATCAGCAGCAATCCAGCGGCTTACCGCTATTATCAATTTAATTTTACGAATCATAGCGGCAGCATTTTGCAGATTGGCGAGATTGAATTCTCCTATAAGGAGGATATGTGGCATGAAATCGCGCCAGTGATTGATTACCACAATTCGGATACGACCTACAAGGGCGCCCTGATCAATCAAGCGTTCCCGGATGCGGAACAGGAAGTGACGGCTATTGTACGCAAAATCAACGCGCTCTTCTATGCGAATCCCGGCGATGCGCAGTTCGGGCCTAAGGTCATTCACATCCGAGTTGAGGATGCAGAAGGCGTCGCTTACGCTGGCGGCACGCGCAGCGAGTCCGATGTATTTATCAGCTCGCAGCATCTGATCAATGTCTACAACGGGGGCAAGCCCATTCGCGACGAAATAATCGGCATCCTGTATCACGAATTGACGCATGTTTATCAGGATAACGATAATGGAGCTGCACCGGGCTATATGGTCGAGGGCATAGCGGATGCCGTCCGATTCGAGGTCGGCTATCACGATCGGTATAGCGAGCCGGTGGGCGGAACATGGCAGGACGGCTACGGCAAGACGGGCAATTTCATTCGTTGGATCGACGAGCATAAGCATCATGGCTTCCTGCGTGATATTAACGCGAGCCTGTCCTCATTCGACGGCGCGACATGGACGACGAGCGTATTCTCGGCGTTGGCGGGAGCCGATGTGAATACGTTATGGAATGAGTATCAAATCTCGCTTGATCATGACGCACCGACCGTGCCGACTGGGCTTGCGGTGACGGGCAAGACGAATACGAGCATCAGCTTGTCGTGGACGCCATCTACGGATAACTTGAACGTGGCGGGATATGAGGTCTACCGCGATAACGTCAAGGTTGGCACGTCCGCAACTGCGAGCTATACCGTCAGCGGGTTGAGTGAAGCGACGGCATATGCGTTTACCGTCAAGGCTGTCGATACGGCGGGTAACCTATCGGGGATGAGCGGCTCCATAACGGCGACGACGAATTCGGCTGCTCAATCGGCAACGATTTATTACAAACGAGGCTTCTCCACGCCATACATTCATTATCAGGTGGATGGAGGGTCATGGACGACGGCTCCGGGCGTTGCCTTGGCGGATTCCGAGTTCGCGGGCTACAGCAAAATTACGATCAACCTGGGAGCATCCGCCGGACTTACGGCTGCTTTCAATAACGGCAGCGGAACATGGGATAACAACGGCGGGCAAAATTATCGGTTCACCGCCGGAACGTCCACGATTGTCGGCAGCACCATTACATCCGGCACGCCTCAGCCCGACAGCATCACGTTCGTGGTGACGGTGCCATCCAATACGCCATCTGGCGCTAGCGTGTATCTGGCGTCTAATGTTGGCGGCTGGAATCCTGGCGATGCGAACTATAAGCTGACCAAAAATGCAAACGGAACGTACAGCATCAAGCTGAGCGTGCCGGCTGGCACATCTATTGAATACAAGTTCACGAAGGGTACGTGGGCGAGCGAGGAAGTGAGCAGCAGCGGAGCTACCATTAGCAACCGGACGCTGACGACGTCAGGCGGCGCGCAAACCGTGAACGTCACGGTCGCGCGTTGGAAGGATCAGTGATGTAGCGGTTCGATGTTGATGGCAATTAGGAAGGGGTGTCCCAGAGCCATAGTGGCTGAGGACACCCCTGTTTTTGTTGCGCTGCCGCGGTATGCGTTATGTTTGAAAGCGGACCGACTGGGAAGGTACGTCTAGTTGTGTATTTAAGTCGGCGTTGGTACGTGAAGGAGCCTGCTCATTGCAGTTCATACAATGGAATCAACTTGAGCGTGGACGTGAGGAGGTATCATTGCAAATTGTACAACGGGAAAAGAAGTATTCTACGTTTCGAGCACATCGTGTCTCTACTGGAATCGTATCTCGTTGCACGAACTACAATGGGAGCCTTCGGAGTAGACCAGTCTTGCCTTTCTCGTTGTACAAAGTGCAACGGTGTCCTGCATCGCATGTTGGGACAAATGAAGGCTGCCCCAAAGTCTCTTGATAATGACTTCTAGGACAGCCGATTTTGTGTTATTCGGTTAGGACTTGCTAACCTTCGGTTGTTTCGCCAGAAGCGCGCCAGCTTCTGCTTCCGCTTCAGCCTGCCCTACGCGTTTGATAAAGAACGATAGGACTAGGCCGACGATGCCGATTCCGATAATGACCAGATACGCATCGTTAATTCCTTGAATCGTTGCCTCCATAATCATATGTTCCTTCGTGCCGGATGCGCCGGAAGCAGCCATATCCTTAAGATGCGATTTCGTTTGGGTCGACATGACCGTGACGAGCAGCGAGGTGCCGATTGCGCCAGCTACCTGCTTGATCGTGTTGGAAATCGCCGTGCCATGCGCGTTCAAGCGCGCCGGAAGCTGGTTCAGGCCGGCAGTCGTAATTGGCATGAGGAACATCGCCATACCGAATCGACGTCCCGTAGACATCAGTACCAAGTACGTATAGCTGGTAGAGTCCGTCAAATTGACGAATCCGATCGTGGTCAGAATCGTAATGACCATCCCGATAACCGACAGCCATTTTGCGCCGAACCGGTCGAACAGCCTGCCGGTGATGGGCATCATGAGGCCCATCAGCAATGCGCCGGGAAGCATGAGCATGCCGGACTCCAATGCTGTGAATCCGCGCGCGTTTTGCAAATACAGCGGAAGCAGCATCATATCGGCGTACATGACCATCGTTACTGCGATGTTGATAATCGTCGTTAAGGAGAACATGCTGTACTTGAATGCCCGGAGGTCAAGCAGCGGACTGCTGCTGACCAGCTGCCGCCATGTGAATAATGCCAAAGAGACGGCGCCTACGACAACCGATCCGATAACGATGGCGTCGGACCAGCCTTTGCTGCCCGCGCTGGAGAAGCCGTAGAGCAGCGTGCCGAAGCCGATGGTGGAGATCAGTACGCTCCATATATCAATTTTGGGATAAGTGCGTTCGGCAACATTTTTAAGATACACCCATGCCACGCCAATGACGAGAACCGCAAACGGAATCATGCCATAGAACAGCGTACGCCAAGCATAATGCTCCAACACATAGCCTGCGATCGCAGGACCGACAGCAGGAGCGAATATAATTGCTAAACCAACCATGCCCATCGCCGCTCCGCGCTTATCGGGAGGGAAGACGGTCAGGATTACGTTCATGAGCAGCGGCATAATAATACCTGCGCCGGCAGCTTGAACGAGGCGGCCGACCAGCAGCATATCAAAGTTCGGCGCTATTGCCGAGACGATGGTCCCCGCTAGGAAAATGAGCATCGAGCTTTGGAACAGCTCTCGGGTCGTAAACCGCTGCATAAGAAATGCAGTGATCGGGATGAGTACCCCATTGACCAGCATATAGCCGGTCGTCAGCCACTGCGCTGTAGACGCTTCGATATCAAAATCGATCATGAGCTCTGGCAGAGCGACACTCATAATCGTCTGATTCAGTACCGCAATGAATGCCCCAAGAATCATGACAAACAGCAGAGGTCCTTTTTTAATTGATAAAGTATCCATTCCGTTTCAATCCTTTCTGTTTCTTCGTGAACTAATTTACAACATGTTGTATAATTGACTGGTGTAAAGAATTATAAACAGCCAGCCCTTCCTTCACAAGCAACAGTAAGTTCGAAAGTGTAAATTAGTTTACAAATGAACAGAATCTGTCGTCCACATGGGATAAAATCCACACAGAAGCAAGCAATTGTCGTCCACGAATAACGTCAAATGCAGAAGGGAACGAATGTCTATGTCCACCAAGCCTTCGATCACGGATCCGCGTGTCATTCGAACGCGTCAATTGATTCGAGATGCTTTTATTGAGCTGCTGCAGGAGATCGAGCTTGAGAAAATAACGGTCAATCGCATAGCGGAGCGGGCCACCATTAACCGAGTTACATTTTATCTCCACTATAAGGACATCCCGGACTTGATGGAGAAAATGGCAGATGACATGGTTCATAATCTGCGCATGATTTTGCATATGGAGGAAGGCCAGCTTCAGCTAAAGAGCAGCTGGGCGAAGCTTGTCGAGCTTCTGGAGCACATTGCGGAGCATGCGAAGTTCTATAAAGTTGTGCTTGCATCCAAACGCGTACCCGTATTCACGGAACGGCTTCAAAAGCTGTTGTCCGATGTCATCACGAATCGGCTTGAGCAGCGGAAGGTATTCATGCCTTCTTCGGCTGTGAGCGTGCCTATGGATATAGCGATCTGGCATGGCTCCTCCGCCGTCATCGGTACTATTGTGTGCTGGCTTCGCAATGATATGCCTTACACGCCGCAATATCTTGCCAAGCAGCTGTCGCTGTTGACGCCTTATTCGGAGCAGGCGGAGCGCACGGATGACACAAAAAAATCTCCTACGCTTAATTCGTAGGAGATGGAATCGCACATGGTCTTGCGCTTCGTATGCAGCCTTTGTGAAGCGAGCTTGCCTTACTCGAACATCTGGACTTCAGCGACGGAGGTCGAGTAAGCCCCGCCGTTAGCGGTAATCACAAGCCGGTATTTACTGTAGTAGGAATTGTTAAGAATCGAGAACGTATACGTAAAATTCGGGGACAGCGTGTACGCTGCGGTGTCCAGCACGGTCCAATTCACGCCATCATTGGAGGCTTGGAAGGTCCAGTTCTTCGGCGTGTTCCCGGCAGCTTGGGACGAGGTTCGGAGCGTATAGGACGTTACTTTCTTCTGGCTGCTGAAAGAGAATCTTAGCTCGCCGTAGGAGCCGCTGGAGGTTGACCAATACGTGCTGTCGTTATGGTCGAATGCTTGATACGCTTCGTGGCCTGCCCATTCGCTGCTTGCGTATGCCGTGCCTAGCGAATTCGTATTGGAAGTCATGAGCGGGATAATGTTGCCGCTGGCGCTCGCAGTAATGACGCTAAGGCTGCTTGCAAGCAGCAGCGCCGCTGTCGCAGAGGCTACTTTTTTACGTAAGATACCGTTTAACTTCTTGTTCATCATCGATCACTCCTTCAGTGGGATGGGATTTCAATAGGGTATCGATCTCATCACCTATCCGGTTGTGCTTCTCTATGGGGAAAGACCCCCTTTTTGAATTTGTGCAAACGTTTGAACCATTTGATTATAGCTAGCCCGGGGTGAAAAGTCTGTCGGTTTGTGTAGGTGGACGGGATGTATAGGTTATGTTCCGGTCCGTGCCCAATATGGCTGTTTTATTAAATAGAAAAACAAAAAACCCTTGATATATCAAGGGTTTCAAGGCTTTGTAATGGCGCGCCCGATACGATTCGAACGTACGACCTGCAGTTTAGGAAACTGTCGCTCTATCCTGCTGAGCTACGGGCGCGCGGTGAAGATTATTTTACCATGGAATATTCGCACGGTGCAACTTCGTTAAGAAGGAGTCGAATGCACTGCCTTATATTGAAGCGGTTAAGGCTGCATGTTCGGCACACCTCCAACGGTAAATGCGGCTTCGGGCAATGCAGTGGAGCTCGATGTGGGCGCATGGTACGACAGCTACGTTGTTAGCAGGGAACTCCATCTATCTGTCCGTTCAGGCGTGCAGGATAGTGGCGGAAATGAAATTCAACTTGGTTACAATAACATTCAATCGCAGAAGCAATAATAATGTCGCAACAAAAGCCTTTCCCGATAAAGTTCAAAGGGAAAGGCTTTTTACATGCATTCATAGGAGAGATTCCCTTTGCGCTCCCTCTTTAACTCTGTTATATTACGAGTATAACAGAAACATCGTCAAGAACGGAGGTGCAGCTATGATTATTCGCATCGATCTCGAATCCGATACCCCGATCTACAACCAGCTTACGAATCAGATCATGGAGGGTATTGCTACAGGGGAGCTGAAGCCCGGTCAGGCATTGCCTTCCGTGCGTGCATTGGCATCGGATCTTGGCATTAATTTGCATACCGTGAATAAAGCGTACTCGATTTTGAAGGATAGCGGTTTTGTCCAGATTCATCGGCAAAAGGGCGCGGTCGTGCAAGCTGGCGGCATGCCGCCGGCAGACTTGGCGTTCGAGGAGCGGCTGGAGCGAGAGCTGAGGCCGATGGCTGCGGAGGCAGTCGGTCGCGGGATGACAGAGGAACGATGGCTGGCGTTATGCCGCCAAGCGTTCGAGCAGTTGCATGCAAGACGTGAAGGGGGGACGATATAAATGAACTCGTTTAACATGTGGTTGACGATGTTGATTCCTTACTTGGTCGTATTGCTGGCGCTAGCTACTGTACCCTTTGTATCGCTCCGCACGCCATTCGGCGTGAGCGTGCCAAGCAAGGAGAGGCAGCACGCAGAAATTTCCCGTATGCGCCGGCAGCATACTCTCTTACTGCTCATTATTGCTGTGGTGATAGCAGGGCTTGTCGGCTTTCTTGATGTGAACGGAGTTGGCCGCATCGCGACATCCGCTGCAGCCAGTGCAGATGAAGCGTCTGCTCCTTTATTAGGCTCAGCGGCTACGCTCGGTCTGCTGCTCGTGGGCTTCGCTTTATTTATCGCTTTTCATCGCCGGATGCTTTCGCTCAAGGAACGGGAAGGCTGGCAGCAGGAGCAGCCGCGGCAAGCGGCGACTATGCTCTCTTTTCGCAACGAACCGAACACGTACGGCATCCTATGGTTTATTCCGTCATTGCTCGTAACGATAATATGTGCTGTTATTGCCATTATGTCGTATGACACGATGCCTGCGATCATTCCGACCAAATTCGATTGGGATGGCACCGTAATCGCCTCCCATGCCAAGTCGTGGGGGATCGTTCTGCAGCTGAATTTCATTCAGCTTGCGATGATTGCGGGCTTGGCATTCACGAATATGGCGATCAGTTCCTCCAGTGTGCGGCTAGATCCGAGCCGTCCCGAGCAATCGGCAGAGGCGGAGCGCAAATATCGCCGAGGCATTTCGCTAATAATGGTTATTCTCTGCTTCTTCATCGTTCTGCTGTTGGGCTGGGTGCAGGCAGTCGCGCTCTATCAAGGCTCGATGGGAGGGGAATCGCTGTTCATTGCGGTTATTCCTATGGTTCTAGTTGGGGTGTCTATTTTCTACATGATGCGCGTGAATAAAGGCCGGGAAGCGTTCGATATTCCTTCGCGGGGCGAGGATCGGCATTGGAAGCTGGGGAGCGTATATTGGAATCCAGATGATCCTGCACTGATGGTCGAGAAGCGAGTCGGGATAGGGTGGACGATCAATGCGGCCAAGCCGCTTGCATGGGTCATTCTGATCGTACCGATTTTACTCGTGGTGGGCATTACATCATTTGCAGACCAGGGCATTTTTGTCCGCAAAACATCCGGTCTAGGCTGGACGCTGGATTTCTCCCATCCTGGCGCATGGTTCGTTCTATTTATCCCAATTGCCGTGATCCTATCAGTGCTGGCATGGGTCAATCATCGCCGTCATTAAATGTAAAAAAACAGGTATTTAGACCTAGATAATTTTGGAGTATGTCGAAAAATATGATGGTAACGTCCAAAATATTCGACAGATTCCAACAGACTCTCACACTGTCATTGCGTATAATAGTGGTTATACCACAAGAGTTTACGTCATGATAGGAGCGAGCCTAGAGCGTGTGTCATGGATAAGAATGAACTGCTCACCCAACTGCAAGCGCTCCGTCAGAAGCTTCATGAGATGGCTGAAGCGCGAGGTAACTTGACAGACCCGGATGTATTGGCGATCAGCGAGGAAGCTGACCGCGTCATAATTGTACTGCAGCAGATGCAAGCGAAGAAGAAAGCTTCAACGTAATACAACTTAGGCTAGTTGCTCGCCGGTTTACGGCGCAGACGGCGGAAGAAGGTTGTTAACAATGAGGCGCATTCCTCTTGCATCACGCCACTCGTGAGCTCCGTTTCGTGATTGAAACGGGGCTCTTGTAGTAGGTTCATTAATGTTCCCGCACACCCCGCCTTAGGATCGTGCGTCCCGTAGACAACACGTTTTACGCGCGATTGCACGATAGCGCCCGCACACATAGGACAGGGCTCCAGCGTTACATACAGCGTGCTGTCCAGCAGCCGCCAAGCTTCTATATGCTTGCTCGCCTCTCGAATTGCGATGATCTCGGCATGTGCCGTTGCATCGTGATCCGTCTCCCGCAGATTGTAGCCTCTTCCGATGACCTCGCCATTACGCACGATAACGGCCCCAATGGGAACTTCTCCGATTGCTTCCGCTTTGCGGGCCTCCTCAATCGCTTCCGCCATCCATCGGCGGTCCTCTTCTCTCTCAAAGCGTTCTTCATTACTCACGATAACCATTCACCTCGCGTCTATTGTATCTTGTTTGGACGCTGTTGACGAGCGTTGGCCGTCTCGCGACAAGCTTAAAGGTTCATCGGCGTTAATCGACGCATCACGGATGTCGAACAACCTCGAATTATGCCGCGAACAAACATTCGTTGTTAACAGCTTGTGTATAGTTATGTGGATATCCCAAATAGTTTTCCACAGTTTTATCAACAGATTATCCATAACTGTGTACAACTAATGTGAACAATGTGCGCAAAATGTGAGCAACGAAAGAATAATACACATGTTATCCACAATATTATTGGGATAACTTTTAGAAGGCTGCGGATTTATACCCAAATGCGAAGACAAGCGCGGGATGAGATGATACTTTTGGATCGCTTTCATTTCATGGTAATTATGGTATGATTCTATTAGAAGAAAATAGCGAAATAGAGCGAAAAACCGTAAAAAAAGGGTGTGACGTATTGTGTCGGTCAAACAGAAGCTGACGCTAGTTATAGCAGGCATTATATTCGTCCTGCTAGCGGCTAATTTGATGCATCAATGGACGATGTCGAATACGATCCTTGAACGGCAAGCCGGACTTTATTTGACAGACGTTACCCACAAGCTGGCGGACGGACGTTCTCTTGCCGAAAGCATGAATGATAGGAGTACCGGAAACGGTTTCGTTGTCGAAGGCGTCATGGAGATGAGCGCATTTAAGATGGTCGATCATCAGCCTCTGTTGAAGTATGGAACATACGAGCTTGGTGACCTGTCCCAAGAACTGGAGTCGATACAGCAAGCCGAGCAAGGTGAGGCTTCAATAAAAGACATTCGGTTAGGTGACGGCATACATGCCTTGATCCGGTATGCAAGGATTGATGATCAGCCTGTTCCGCTTGTGGTTCGTGTTGTGCTAAATCTGGAGTACGTGGATCGGCTTGTGCATCAACAGGTCCGTGAGGAGCTCATCGTGTCAGTGATCCTGCTGGTCGTATTGACGAGCATCGCTTATTGGCTGTTGGGCCGCTTCTTCCGACCGCTGGATACGATTATCTGGAAGGTCCAGAAGGTTGCGCATGGCCAATTCGACGATATGATCAAGGTCAAGAGCCGGGACGAATTTGGCCAGCTTGCCTTGCAGATGAATAATATGTCCAAAAACATTAACATCTATATGGGCAAACTGAAGCATGCGTTCGAGGAGAATCGGTCCATGAAGGACTACCTGGAATCATTCATTAATCATACGACGGATGCGATTCATGTGGTTGATCTGGACGGTCAAATTTCGTCGATTAATCGTGCTTTTACGCAGATGTTCGGGTATGAGGAGCATGAAGCGATCGGGCATAAGCTGTCGCTTGTTCCGCCGCAGTGGATGACCGAGGAGAAGAAAGCAATCGATGCCGTGCTGTCCGGGAAGCTGCAGCCTCCGCTGGAGACGATGCGCGAGACGAAGAGCGGCGAATGGATTTCGGTTAGCGTAACCTCCTCGCCGATTCATGACAGCAACGGAGCCGTTCGAGCAATAGCGAGCATTACCCGCGATATGACGAGCCGCAACAAAATGGAGGAATTGCTGCGCCGCTCCGAGAAGCTGACGACGGTCGGCCAGTTGGCAGCGGGCGTCGCGCATGAAATCCGCAATCCGCTCACGACGCTTCGCGGGTTTCTACAGCTGCAGCAGCAGACGAATAAGCTTAATATTCGCCATGTTGATATGATGCTGGGCGAGCTGGATCGCATTAATTTAATCGTAAGCGAATTTTTGATTTTGGCGAAGCCTCAAGCGACGAAGTATGAGGTGAAGGACGTTCGGTTCGTACTTGGCGACGTGATGTCGTTGCTGGATAGCCAGGCGCATTTGTGCGGCATTGTTTTTGATAGCCACTTCAGCTCGGAGACCTGTTATATCGCTTGCGAAGAGAATCAGCTGAAGCAAGTATTTATTAACCTGTTGAAGAATGCAATGGAAGCGATGCCTAAGGGAGGCGTCATTCATATCTCAATCGAGAAGAGCAAGTGGGGCGAATCGATTATTACGATTACGGACGAAGGCTGCGGCATACCGGATGAGATGATCCCTCAGCTTGGCGACCCGTTCGTTACAGGCAAGGAAGCTGGAACTGGGCTTGGCATAATGGTGAGCCAGCGTATCATTCAAAGCCATCGAGGCACGATGGATATCGTTAGCCAGGTGGATGTGGGAACCTCCGTGACGATTACGCTGCCCGGCAATGTAGCGGAGGAGGAGCTGGCGGAATTGCCAGGCGAACAAGATCCCGTTCACTCCATATTGTAAAGAACGGAAGGAGTCTCGATTGACAGCCCAAAATCAGGTACAATAGACGTTACAGATCGCATCGGCGAATGCGGGTGAAGAAGGATGGGATCGCGACGTGGAACGGCATCTATCGGGATCAGCGCAATCGGCTCCGTCAACTGAATATCGGGCCCTGCTTGCGGGTGCGACGGGACTGGTCGGCAGTTCACTGCTGCGAAAGCTGTTGGCTCATAAGGATTGCCGGACGCTTACGGTTTTGACGCGGCGTCCGTTGGATGGCGCATCGGCGAGAATTGTCACGGCAGCAGGGGCCCATGCGGCAAAGCTGCGTGTTATCGTCGCTGATTTCGACCGTCTGGGCGAAGCGCTGTCCGATGTCGAGGCAGACGTCGTATATTGCGCGCTTGGGACGACGATCCGGAAGGCCAGAACGAAGGAAGCGTTCCGTATGGTAGACTTCGACTATCCGCTAGCTCTTGGGGAGTGGGCGAAACAGCGCCACGCTCGCAAATATGTAGCCGTAACGGCGATGGGCGCCTCGACGACTTCGCCGTTTTTTTACAGCCGGGTGAAGGGGGAGCTGGAGGAGGAACTCGCGGAGCTGAGGCTGCCGGAGCTGCACCTCTTTCGTCCTTCGCTGCTGCTTGGCAAGCGCCAGGAGGTTCGGCTGGCAGAGCTGCTCGGGTCATGGGCGGCTATCGCGATTCGGCCGCTAATGTTAGGCGGGCTTCGCCGATATCGGCCGATTGGCGGCGATATCGTTGCTGAGGCGATGCTGCGGGCAGGTACGCGAAGCATGGCGGAAGGCGTATATGTGTATAACTCCTCCGATACGGCGACACTGGGCACAGGTGATAATGACGATGACAACGAAAGCACGGACAGCGGCATGATGGGGTGAAGACAGGTGAGAATTAATAAATTCATAAGCGAGACAGGCTTCTGCTCGCGACGCGAAGCCGATAAGCTGGTCGACGAAGGGCGCGTAACGATTAACGGTATTGTTGCACAGCTAGGTAGTCAGGCTGAACAGGGCGATGATGTACGCATTAACGGCAAACGAATCGGCGCGTCTAGGCGGCATGTATACATAGCGCTGAACAAGCCGGTTGGCATCACGAGTACGACAGAGTCGCAAATTAAGGGCAATATTGTCGATTTTGTAGGCCATTCTGAACGTATATTCCCGATCGGGCGTCTGGATAAGGATTCAGAGGGCTTGATTCTGATGACGAACGACGGCGATATCGTGAATCGGATTCTGCGGGCTGAAGGCAAGCATGAGAAGGAATATATCGTTACGGTAGATCGTCCGGTCACCCCAATGTTCATTAAAGGGATGAGCGAAGGCGTGCGAATACTTGGCACGATGACGTTGCCTTGCCAGGTTACGCGTATTGCAGAGCGTATATTCAAAATTGTACTGACCGAGGGCAAAAACCGCCAAATTCGCCGAATGTGCGAAGTGTTCGGCTATCGTGTCGTGCGGCTGCGCCGCGTGCGGATTATGAACATCCATCTCGGGGATCTCGCTAACGGGCGTTGGCGCGACCTGCATCAGGACGAGCTCGATGAGCTGTTCCGTACGCTTCGCTATGAGCCGCAAGATGGTTAACGTTAATGAATAAAAAAGGCTGGACCGCCAGAATCGCGTGAAGCGCGATCCCGGTGGTCCAGCCTTTTACGTTGTATAGGTTATGCGGTTATTTTGCAGCTGCGGTTGCCGCTTTGCTCGGATCGATGTATTTGCGCATGAGGGATACTTCGACACGGCGGTTTTTCGAGCGGCCTGCTTCAGTAGCATTCGAGGTTAGCGGGCGGAACTCGCCATAACCGGTTGAACTGATCAGCTTCGGATCGAGCTGTGCGCTCGCGAGCAGAATCTGCATGAAGTTAAGTGCCCGATCGGAGCTTAGATCCCAGTTGTCGCGGAAATCGCTGTTGGAGATCGGTTGATTGTCCGTGTGGCCGGCAACAATAATCTCATAGCCCGGATATTGCTTGAGCATCTTCGCGATGGCTTGGCCCAGCTTGCGGGATTCCGGCTTAACGGCCGAGCTGCCTGACGCGTAGAGCGCATTATCGCTGATCGTGATGAGCAGCTGGGACTGATTGAGCTTCGTATCCAGCTGCGTGGTCAGGCCCATCGATTTAATATATTGATCCAGCTGTTTCTTCAGCTTCTCGAGATCCTCTTGCTCTTTCTTACGGAGCTTCTCAAGATCGTCTTGCTGCTGCTGTTGTTGCGTCTTCGTGACGGTTTGCTGCTTCTGCTCTTGCTTCGACTTTTCTCGTTCTTTCTCGTCATTCAGGTCTTTGCCTGTCTGGACGGAGCGGAAGTTGTCGAGCACGCCGACGCCGCCATCCAGCGCCATATTGAATGCGCGGCTCATCTCATCGAACCTTTTGGCGTCCACAGAGCTCATCGAGAATAAGACGATGAACAGGGCCAGCAACAGGGTCATTAAGTCTGCGTAAGGAATCAGCCAAGATTCGTCAGCATGTTCCTCATGCTCTTCATGTTTACGCCTTCTGCTCAACGTTCCCCTCCTCCTTCGCTAGCATGTTAGCACGCTCCGTAGGCGTCAAGTATACCGACAGCTTTTGGTTGATCGCGATCGTCGATACACCCGTTTGAATCGATAGCAAGCCTTCAACCATCATGAGGCGGATTTCCGTCTCGCGCTTGGACAGGCGTTTCAGCTTATTGGAGATCGGATGCCAGAGCACGTAACCGGTAAAGATACCGAGCAGCGTTGCAATGAAGGCAGCTGCGATAGCATGGGACAGCTTCTCCATGTCGCTCATGTCGGCGAGAGCCGCGATCAGACCGATGACGGCGCCGAGTACCCCGAGTGTAGGGGCGTACATGCCGGCTTGGGAGAAGATTAGTGCCCCCGACTTGTGACGATCTTCTGTTGCCGAGATATCTTCAAGCAGAACGTCGCGGACGAAGTCCTGATCGTTACCATCGATAATCATGCGCATACCGTTGCGAAGGAACGCATCTTCGATTTCATCCACTTTTGCTTCGAGCGCGAGCAGGCCTTCACGACGCGTGATCGTTGCCCATTCCATGAATAAGCGAATCAGGTCTTGGCGAGCGGGTAAATTTTGATTTGAGAAGATGATTTTGATCAATGTCGGGAACTTCTTGATTTCCACCAATGGGAAGCCGACGAATAATGATGCAGCCGTGCCGACTAGAATAATGATGTAAGCTGCCGGGTTATTCACCAGGTTGACAATCGGCGCTCCCTTGAGATACATACCGACTACGATGGCGACTAGCCCAAGTCCAATACCGATTCCAGTTGATTTCTCCATAATACACCCCGTCCAGATAGTAGAAAGTATCGAAGCTTTCCCTAGTTTCCTGTGATGCGCCAGGCGCTCCATTTCTATTTATATCGTCAAAAGAGGGGGCAGAAATTAGAGATTTTAGCCCTTTTTGTCGGGATAGCGTCGAAAAGTATCATCTTTTGTTGAGATTCGAGGCAATATGGCTTGCCAGCGGTGAAAGCGGGCATGATTTGGTGTAAAATGGAGGGACCCCAGCGGCATGCGCGGTGATTGGATGGAAGAGAAATGCGGTGCATCATGGGATACAAGCAGGCATCAGGCGATGCGAAAGGACGGATCACTTATGGGCGTTAAGCACGCACGTGAATATGTTGATATATTGCGGGATTTGACGGAAGCGGTAAGCGCAATTCCGAACAGCTTCACTTTCTTTGAGATGACGAAGGAAGAGTGGGAGGAGCTCGGCGAAGAGGAGCGTGCCGAGGTGATGGAGGCGCTGGCTGACGACGTATTCTACGGGCTCGGCCAGCAGACGGATATTCGCGTAGGAGACGGGGCCGTCGTTTATGCGGCGAAGCATCATGTCATCGAGGTCGTGCAGGGCGACAATGTAACGCAGGTTGTGCGCCTGATCTAGTTCCGTGCAGCAGTTGGGACGCTGCATGCGGAACAGATCGGATTAGATTGAATCGGAACAGATCAGATGGAAAACGGGAATCGGCTAGGCAGCTTGGCATAGCCGTTAGTCTGATCCATCCGTTTCGTATACCATACAATGAAATTCGGCAGGACCAGTCGGCGTCTGGCGGTCATAGGTGTCGGTTACTGTGAAGCCTGCCTTGGCGTAGGCCCGAATCGCGCGCGTGTTCCAGGCAAGCACTTCGAGGTCGATCTCATCGTGGGGCGCGCGCTTGCGCGCCTCTTCTGCTGCGGAGCGAGCGAAGGCAGGACCGAGCCCGAAGCCGCATAGGTCGGGACGCAGTCCGAGGCCGAGCCGAGTGACGCCGAGCAGCGGGAAAAATTGCGCGAAGCCGATCATGCGGCCATGCTCGTCTACGGCAGCGACGTACTGGCTGACGCGAATCGCATCGTCGCCGAACTCCATGCTTTCGGCCAACATGCGGTCCCAATCGGACCAGCCATACAAGTCGAACGGCGCTTCATAACGCCAGCGGCAAAGCTCCTGCGCTTGCTCTCGGCTCATGATATGGAACTGCCAAGCGGCGGGAATCTCGGATTTTGTCGGATCGTGTCCCATGATGATGCTCCTGTCTTTTCCCAGCACTGGGAGATTGGAAATTGTCACGAAACATTCGCACCCATTATAACAAAGCCATAAGCGTCATGATATGATGGGAAGATAGTATGCTTCAACAAGCGAGCAATGAATAAGGAGTCCTTATGCGTAAACTGATTGCCATCGGCTGTTTGTCCTACCTGTTGATCGGGTTGGCGATGGTTCTGACTGGGGCCGTGCTGGAGCCGGTAATTGCCCACTACGGGCTTGATTATAAAATGGGAAGTTTGTGGATTACAGACCAATTCGTCGGTTATATGATCGGTGTATTAGCAGCGCCGCTGTTGACTTCTCGGATCGGCAAGCGCAGCACGCTGGTCATTGCTTTTGGCTGCTTAACCGTGGCGGAGGCTGCTTATAGCATGCTTCTCCCATGGAGCCTGATGCTGATCGTCGCGCCGCTGGCGGGAATCGGCTTCGGTGCTGCGGAAGCTATCGTCGGAGCAACGATCATCGAGCTGAGCGAGGAAAATAAGAAAGCTTCGAATATGGCGATGCTCGAAGTATTTTTCGGCGTAGGCGCCCTTATTATGCCGATTGGCGCGGCTTATTTGATCCATATGGGCGTGTGGCAAGTGACGTTCCCGATTCTGACGGCAATCGCAGGCATTACGATGCTGCTGTGGCTGACGCTCTCGTTCGGCAAGGCGGATGACCAGATTGGCTGGCCATCGCGTATGGAAGCAGCGGCAGAGCAGGGAAGCGGAGCGCCTTCGCATGCGGGCTCGAAGTCGGATAAGCCGGTACGCACACATGGGGAGAAACGTAAATATGACCGTAGCGTGTACCCGTTCTTGTTGTTCGGCATGCTGTTCTTCCTAGCGTATGTAGGGATGGAGATGAGCTTCTCCAATTATTTGCCGTCCTTCCTCATGCAGCGTACGGGGGCTGAAGAGACAAGCGCCGCCTCGATCCTAAGCGTCTTCTGGCTGTTCATGGTCATTGGACGGCTGTTCGTCGGGCGAATCGCGGATCGAATCGGCTTTCCGGTGTATCTGATCCTTGCCGCTGCGAGCACGGTCGTCGTATTGATCGTGTCGGCGCTGACGATGCCATTCAGTTGGCTGGTCATCTGGACTTGCGCAGCGGGGCTGGCGATGTCGGGCATGTTCGCCGTCGGGCTTGTGTACGTGAACAGCCGCACAACGGCGGGAATGACGGAGCGGACGACAAGCCTTATGGTGGCAGCAGGCGGGATCGGCGGCGCCGTATTCCCTCGGATTTCGGGATGGCTGATGGACAGCTACGGCACGACGGCGACGATGTGGTCGATCGCTGGCATGGCGGCGTTCATGGTTGTCGTATTCCTGCTGATGGCGATGGCTGGAAAAGGTTTGAAGGCGAGCTAAGGATCTATAGAAGACCGGTAACTCTCGGGCACGGGAGCTGCCGGTTATTTTTTTGTGGCTCAAATGCCAAGCGTTGGGTGGAGAGGAGCCGATGAATTGTGCGATTTTGGCGTATACTACTCCTTCGTTGGTGATGTTGCTGCATCCGACCCTAGCGTAAGAGAAGTGTGTTAGGATAGGGTGGTTGTTAACTATTCTAGGCACAGACAAGCGGAAGGGGTTAAGATGATGACCAGACTAGTCATCTTGGGTTGTATTGCATTTTTGGTCGTCGGGCTTGGACAACTCGTCGTCGGAACCGTCATGGAGCCGATGGTTCATGCATATGGCGTACAGTATGGGGATGGCGGGCAGCTCGTCATGAACCAGTTTCTCGGAGGCGTGGCAGGGGTACTGCTCGCGCCGTGGCTAATGAGACTGCTGGGCAAAAAGAAGCTGCTGTTAACGGCGCTCGCCTGCATGGTGTTAGCCGAAAGTATTTATGCGTTCCAGCCGCCGTGGCTGATGATGCTCATTACGGGGCCGATCGCGGGCTTCGGCTTCGGTACGACCGAGGCGGTCGTGGCTTCATTCATTATTCTGACTGCAGGCAATAACGCCAACGTGGCGATGAGCAGAGTCGAGGTTTCGTTCGGCGTAGGCGCGCTGCTCATGCCGTTCGCAGGCGCTCCGCTCATATCCAGCGGCAACTGGATGACGGGATTTGCTGTCGTAAGCGTGCTTGCCATCGTTACCCTTATCCTATGGCTGGTATTCTGGCCGCGTGAGCTCGACCAATCCAAGGAAGAGGCGAAGGAAGCTGAGCTCAAGAGCGCGCAGGCACAAGCCAGCATCAGCCGGTCGCGCCGAAATATTATCATGCTCGCCTGCGGACTTTTCATCGCTGTGTATGTCGGGTTCGAAATCAGTCTCGTACACTACTTCCCATCGCTGCTCGTTAACAACGGGCTGAGCGATGCGTCGGCATCGCTGTCGCTTAGCGTGTATTGGGGCGCGATGGTGCTTGGTCGGCTTGTGTCCGGACACATCGCCGATCGTTGGGGCGGCGCGCCATATATGTTGGTTACGTGCTCGGCATCCGCAGTGCTGTTCCTGATCCTTGGCATTACCGAAAGCACCGGAGGTATGTTTGCTCTCGCATTCGGTATGGGACTTGTCATGTCGGGAATGTATTCGATTGCAATTGTCTTCTCCAGCCGGGCTCTGCCGGGCTCGAATGAGAAAACGATCAGCTTCCTGATGATGTTCGGCGGCGTCGGCGGGGCGTTCATGCCGAAGCTGACGGGCTGGTTCATTGACCGCAATGGCGTTGAGGACATGCGATGGCTATTCGTTGTTTTCGCTGTTGCAATGTTGGCCGTCATTGCCTGGGCAATAATCGCTTCGCGTAAGACGCGCAAGCTGGCGGATGCGACGTCTGCGTGATAGCAGCGCTCAGATGCAGGGATCATGCAGAATGGAAGGACGGTCAGACTTTATTGTCTGGCGGTCCTTTTTTGCATCTCTGCCCCTGGAATGTTGTATAATTCTGCTATAAGGACAAGTTTAGAGAGGCGGATGAATGTTATGAAAAATATCGTATCGCTGCAATGGCTGCTTGATCATAAGGAAGATTCTGATGTCGTTATCGTCGACTGCCGATTCCAGCTGGGCAAGCCGGATGCAGGCCGCGAAGCCTATGAAGCATCGCATATTGCAGGGGCTGTTTATCTAGATCTGGAAAAGGATCTATCCTCGCCGATCGAAGAGAATGGCGGACGCCATCCGCTGCCGGACATCGCACAGCTGACGGGAACTTTGGGCCGTGTCGGCATCAGCAATACAACGCGTGTTGTCGCGTATGATGACCAAGGCGGAGCGATGGCATCGCGCTTGTGGTGGCTGTTGAAATACCTCGGACACGAGGAAGTATACGTTTTAGACGAAGGCTTCGCAGCATGGGAAAAGGCAGGCTATCCGGTATCGAACGAGCCTTCGGTGAGCATTCAATCGCCTTTCTACGCGACCGTTCAGCACAGCATGCTCGTTGAAGTCGACGAAGTGCGCGAGAACCTCGGCAATGAGAGCATCACGCTGATCGATTCCCGCGAAGCGCCTCGTTATCGCGGCGAGGTTGAGCCCATCGACCGCGTGGCAGGCCACATCCCCGGCGCGATAAACCGCTTCTGGGCCGAAGGCCGCGGCGCGGACGGTAAGTGGAAGAGTGTGGAGGAGCAGGCGGCAAGATTTGAAGGGTTGGATCGTGCGAAGCAGACGATCGTGTATTGTGGGTCAGGCGTGACGGCTTGCCCGAACGTGCTGGCGCTGCAGGAAGCGGGCTTTGAGAAGGTGCGGTTGTATGCGGGGAGCTGGAGCGATTGGATTAGTTATGGGGAGAATCCGATTGCGGTGAAGGACGAGTAAGAGATAAGGGTTCAAAAAATGTAAAGTTTGAATACATCGTCATGAAGGTGCTAGCATTGGACGATGTATTTTTATACCAAGAAGCCAATGCGGATTTACAATTGGCTTCTTTTATTAGCATGTTGATTGAAAATCAACCTCACGGATTTTTGTCAATGATGTAAATGTTATTAGTAATTGTAGGGCCTAAAAGGAAATGATAGTATAGTAATAGTGACATTTTCCATATAGGAGAACTTAATGATGCAAATAAATATTCGAGATTTTATGATTCAATCGTCTGGGGAATTATCTGAAAATGCAATAGTTGCATTCAATGAGAACTCTGCAATATTTTCAGAAATGATGTTAGCATTAGAAATGCTTAATCATTGGGAAATGGGTTTAAATAATCTAGATCAAAATGTTGTCTTAAAAGAAGTATGCTATGATATGCTTTCATCTTTATATATATCTGCTCAGGGAATGTATAGAAATGCGTATATATGTCTACGAAGTGCCTTAGAGCTTGGTCTAAGTTTCATTTATTTTGTTGATAGTAATTATGAGTATTTATTATGGAAGGTGAATGACTACGATATAAAGTGGTCGACACTTAAGGATGAGAACACTGGTGTGCTGTCAAGGAAATATTTATCCCTATTTTTAAGAGATTATGATGTACAAGAGTTTATTGAAAATGTTAAAGATACATATAGAATGTGTTCTGAATATGTACACGGTAAATTTCAATATATGCATACCACGGAAGGGGAAAAGATATTACATCAACAAGATAAATTTGTTGCCTGGTCAAGTGTGTTTATGCAGGTCGCTAAATTAGTGAATATTATATTAGTTATAAGATTTCAAGATGTTGCAAATAACTTTAGTGAGGATAAAAAATTAAGTTTAAAGGAAATGCTTGTTGATTATCATCTTGGAGGTATATTGAACTAATGTCTAATTATAATTATGACGAAGAGTTTATATTTCGAACTGAAGATATAAAACCAAAAGATCTAACAAACATCTTTGTTGAAACCAAGATGGACAGGGATAATCTTAATTATCTCAAAGGAAAATCACCTGTGTTGCTAGAAGGCAGTCGTGGAACGGGTAAAACAATGCTTTTAAGAGTTGCTGAAAAAGAGTTAGATGATGATTTTAATTCTAAGAGAGAGCTCGCAGTGTTTGTAAGCTTTAGCAAAGCAATTTTTGTAGATGCCACTAATGAAATAACCCATTTTAGAAACTGGATGTTTTCAAAGATATTATTTGCATTAAAAAGAAAATTAGAAAAAAAGGGAGTTGCATTAACTAATTCAGGGATAATAGGTAAATACTTTAATTTTATTGAGGACAAAGATGAGATAATAAAAAAACTTGATGAATTTATATATATACTAGAGAACTCTTGGCATAGTAAATCAAAAGGTGAATTTGACCAAATTGGAACTTTATTTGGTGTGGACCCTAGTAGAGTGGGGGTTCTAAAAGAAACAGATTACTTTAAAGCGCTTGTAGAAGATATTTGTGAGGCCTGTGAAATTAACCGAATTGTATTACTTTTTGATGAGGCGTGTCATAATTTAATTCCTCTTCAACAACGAGAGTTTTTTACAATGTTTAGGGATTTAAGATGTCCGTATATCAGTTGCAAGGCAGCAGTTTATCCTGGAATAACATCATATGGAACCTTTCAATCTTTTCATGATGCAATCGTTCAAAAAGTAGAAAGGGATATTACAAGTGAAGATTACCTCGTTAAAATGAGGGAAATTGTAAAAAACCAGGTGGATCATAAAGTATATAAAATATTTGAGCAAAGTGGAGAGAATTTTAATTCGTTGATCTATGCAGCTTCTGGAAATCCAAGATTATTGTTGAAAAGTCTCTTTATTGCAAGTGAGGACTTAAAAAGTCTTAAAACTAATACGGTTAATTCTACAATTAAAAATTTTTATAGGACTAATATTTGGAATGAGCATACAAAGCTTGGAGAAACATATAACGGACACAAAAAACTAATTGATTGGGGTAGATGGTTTGTTGAGAACAAAGTACTTGCAGAGACTTTAATTAAGAATGATAAGAGAGTCGTAGAAGAAAAAAATCAACAAACCATTTATTTTGCAATCCATAGGGACGCGCCGGAAGTTATAAAACAAGCGGTTAGAATTCTTCAGTACTCCGGAATAGTATCATTGCATACGGAAGGTACAAAAGTGCGAACCGAGGTTTATGATAGATACCAAATTAACTTTGGCGTTGTGTTAGCATCCGAATCAAAAAGTACACCAATAAATAGATATAAAGAAATAATAACCGGACTATCAGTGAAGTTATATACGGAATACGGGATTAATTCTCCTGCATATGAGAATACTGAGTCTTTAAGAGATATTAGTACTGAGTTTGACTCGGCAGCTGTATTAAAAAGTCTTTTGAGTGCATCTATAGATAATTTGGATATTACAAATTTCCAGTGTCAGACACTTAAAGATGCTGGATTTAATACTCTTGAAGATGTCCTGAATGCAGAAGAGAAGGATCTTCAAAGGGCATATTTAATTGGTCCGGTCAAGTCTAGAAAAATATTTAATACTGCTTTTAATGCAACAATTGAATATATTTCAGGATAACCTATAGGAAGGTTGGACTTAATTATTCATATTTGTTTTGGTGTTAAAATAGTTAAGGGAAACCGTACGAAACCGTACTATAAGTTGTTTTATCTTTAACTGGAGCGATTGGATTTCTCATGAGGAGAATCCGATTGTGACAGGAGAAGAGTAAGCGCTGAAGGCATATCATTATCAGGCTTGGAGTACATCATTCAAGAGACGATGTACTTTTTGCTTTGTACCTAGATTCGCACTACTACAGCATCACATCACTTGCCCCTTTAACAACTCATGCAGCATCTGAATACGGGAAAATAAATACATTAAAATTCTGTTGTTAGAGAGACTGCTGATATACCAACGGTTCCCCGGTGCAAATAAATAACGGCTGGGCACCCCGGCTGGTCCCCACCGCGTCCAAATGGATTTATTTTCGCGGTGAGACAACAGGTTTTTTGCTTGCTCTGGGTGTGGAACCCATCGAAATCTTAAAATTCAATGTTGATGGAGCGATTGATGCTGACTATCTTGGAAATACTGCGGATATTGGTTTCTCCTTTAAATGGAGAGAGGGTGTGGACGTTAGAAGTCGATTTTATTCTTTTGAGAATTCAGACGTGACGCAATATGCTCAAATATTCAAAGTGGCACTCACAGTTACTTTCGATACCTTTGCTCCCCGAAGATCGGATAGGCAACCAAGGTGAGTTGCTTGGAAAGCCGGAGAAGCTGAGTACTGGCTTGCCGACTACTATCTGTAAGTAAAGGAGATGTGGAGCACCTAGTAAAAACTGCATATCTCATAAGGAGCTGCACCAAACTCAAGTGGCTTCTGTAAACCGAATCAATTGATAAAAACACCCCACCCCACCCATCTGAGCCTCAATAATCTTATCCAAATAACCCCTAACATTCTGAGCCACCCTCAAAACCCCCTGAAGATCCGTATGGTCAACAGCAGCAATAGCTTGTTTAAAACCTACGGTATCCTCTGAATACACAGAGCTTTGCAGCGCTTGAATCAACCGGATCTTAAGCAAATGGGCTCCGTTATATTGACGATATCGATTGTCAGGATCGCGATCTGCCGTTACATATCCTGCTTGCTCCCAGTAGCGAATCGCCGACTTGGGAACCTGCGTCAATGTGGATGCTTCGTTGATGGTGAATGGCCCCTCGGCATGCGGAGACGCACTTCCGCTCGCGTATATCCGGATATCCTGGATTAACCTCTCTAACGTCACTTTTTTCTCGTACAAAGCGACTTCCTTTTCCCTGATGATCCACATTGCAACTTGCGGCTTGTCCTGTTGGACACAACGCAGCACCTCAGTTGTTACCTCCATTCCGAATGCCGGGGCCATGGCCTGGATACACGATAGATAGGCTGCGTGCTGGTCCGTATAAATACGGTAGCCATTTGCTGACCGTTCAACGGGAGGTATTAGACCTTTAGCTTCGTAATTTCTTATCGTACTGGCGCTAATTCTGAATTTAGCAGCCATTTTTTTGGGGTTCGTCAACTCGTTATCGCTCCTCATGACAATAGATAAAGGTTGAACTCAATTATAAGCTTTTCTGTATAAATAACTGATATTCCTTTTAAATCTTCACTTAACCTTCCAATTGGCTTGCAAGTTGTACAATGAATTTAAATAAAGTTAAGGAGGCGTTTGTTAATGGAGAAAGGATTCCCGGTTTTCCGACAAGACATGGTGATCGAAGAGATTAGTGAGGTGGCCAATCGTTACATCGAGTCGGAGTGGAGGTCCCTGTACGAATCCATGCATGAACAATTGACGGCTGCTTTCGCTGAGATTGAAGATGCGGCCTATGGCCTTTATTTAGATCGGCTTATGCCGATTATATTCGAACAGCTGGAGGATGCCGGCTTCAGCACGATGGAGAAGCTCGAAGAGAATGATTTTGTGATCGCCAAGCGCTTGATTTTCCGAAACTCTCTTGAAAAATGGGGTGCGGAAGACAACCGGTCGAGAATATTCTGGAACGTCATCCATAACAAGCAAGGCAACCCGATCGGCACCCTGCTCACGGAAATTCCCCACTCCCATCTGAAATTCGACATCCCTTCGGCACCGGTGATTTACGCACTGCAGGAGACGGTCAAGGAGCGAATCGTGCTGGGTCTCAGAAGCATGAAGGAATCCGGCTAAGCTTATGAATATAAGTGAGAACAGCTAAGACCTCATTGAACAATATATAAGATTCAGCTTCAAGGGAAGTCTGTATTTGCGATTCAAGAAGGCAAAATATCGATAATTGAGGATTACAGTTAAGTAATGCTGAAAGCAGACTTTCTCGAAAAAACATCACTAGGTCGTCTATACGCCCTATGATGTTTTTTAACTCGAAGGCTCTATTCTGGGGGGGCAGCAGAAGTAACAGCATCAATAGTCATGATGGCAGGTAGAACTGAGTGTATACGCCAAAGTGACCACAAGTGAGGCCAATGTTTGCATCCACTAAGAAAATACAGAGCAGGGCAAGGCTGAACGCCTTTACCCTGCTCTGTATTTTCGGGACGGAGTCAACTATTATATAGTCAAGGAAAGTTTTAATGCGAGACCTTGAAGTTCATCATTCCGTGTCCAAGGACAGAAGCGACACGAGAGGCTAGTAAGGCGAGCCCTTCTGTTGCTTGCGCAGCCGATATATCACCAATGTCGTGTATTTGTTTCCAACCGAACGCCTGTTTAAGCAGGGCAGAAACTGCTTGTTTGGCAGTGCCATCGTTTCCGCACATAAATAGATCATGATCCCCACCAGCTATCCTATTGGGATTCACCATCACTCCGGCGGCAATATGATTCATTGCTTTGACCACTTTAGCGTCAGGAAATGTTGATTGAATGCGTTCCCCTAACGATTCTCCTGTTGACGTAAACAGCCGCATTCGACCTTCGCTGAAATCAATTGGCAGTGACACATCCAAGAGGATTTTTCCGTGCAGATTTTCTTCTCCAGCCTGCTTGAGCGCCTCAATCGCCTCACGGCCAGTTACCGCGTGAATGAGAAAATCGCCAAAAGCAGCTGCCTCACTAAGTGTTCCAAGGAAAATTGTTTTTTTGTCCGCTTGCTCTACTTGAACCCAATCCGTAAGCTTCTCTGGTCGCCGGGATCCAAGCATAATGGAATAGCCCTGACTAGCCAATGCAGATCCTAACGTTTTGCCGGCGTTGCCGGCCCCAATAATTCCAATCTTCATTTGCATTCTTCGCCTCCTAGGGTAGTTTGTGAAACCCTTGGAAACAGCATAAGTCAGATACTGTTCTCTCGAAAAGAACGCAAATTTTTTTGCCATACGCTACTTTTCTAGTTCAACTTACGTTTTGTAAGGAGGGATTGTCATGAATGAGCTTAGTGAGCAGCCTTGCTACTCAGCAATTGTAGCAGCAATTGAAGTTATTAGTGGTAAGTGGTCGTATTCCGTGATTTCTCAGCTATGCCAAGGGGCGCAACGGTTCAATCAACTTCATCGTAGTTTAGCCGGCATTAGCATCAAGTCGCTTACTGACACGCTTCGTCATTTAGAGCAACGCGGCATCATTGCTCGCAAAGTGTTTCCAACCGTACCGGTAACGGTCGAATATTCACTAACTGAGAGTGGAATGGCGTATAGCGAGGTGCTTGTACGGATGCGTGAATGGGGAATCAATTGGGGAGTGAAATCTCTCTGATTTGTCCCATTAATAATTCGGGCAGCAATAAGGGCCGGGTAAGCTCAATCTACGTGAACCCCCGACCCTCAATTATTATTCAACTTCCAAAACTAAGGCATGTTCAAAATCAACTTAACGCCCTCGGTCTTCAGCTTATCCACACGAATAACCCAGTCCTTAATTGCCTCGTATTTCTCTTCAGAGATGCCAAACAGTCGTTTCATCTCCATAATGAGCTCTTTCTCGTCGTCATTGTAATCGCCGTCGGCATAGCACAGCAGCAAAGTTTCTACTATGAAAATATGCTGCACATGCTCATCCTGCACACAGCCGAGAATATCCCTAAGCGAGCGCGATGTCGCCGCAGCAGCCGCAGGCAATCCCAGCTCCGCCGCAATCATGCGCAGCCCGCCTCTCTCTTTGAGGTTAACGAAGCCATCGGCGTTCGCTACGATATTCGCCAGCTCCAAGAAAGCTTTTTTATGCTCGTTTTGTTGCAAAAAGTGTAAAAACACGCTGCCAGCTCCCTTATCGGTTAAAGTTGTCGATTTTTCTTAGTCAAATTGTACAATTAGTGAATGAAGGTAGCAATTGCGAATATCGGCAGGTTTCGTTATAAACCATAAGTAAACGGAGGCAAGGATTTTTCGAAATTCATTTTTGGAGGAGGGGCAAATGGAAAATCGCAACCGCCAATCTACCAATAAAGATGGTTTCAGCGTGGAGTATAGCATCGTAGGAGAGGGGGAGCCGGTCCTAGTCCTGCACGGGGGCCATTCAAACTGCGATGAAGAGCTTGGTTACAACGAGCTCATAGCACACGGTTACGCTGTCATTACTCCTTCGAGACCGGGTTATGGCAGAACGTCCAAGGAACTTGGCAGAACAATTATGACTGCTTGCGATGCCTATATTGAGCTGCTGGATGCGCTGCACATTGCTCAGGTGCACGTCATTGCGATTTCCGCTGGAGGCCCAAGCGGTATTCATCTTGCCTCAAGATATCCAACTCGGGTGAAGAGTCTGGTTTTGCAATCGGCTGTGGCCCAATGCTGGTTGACTCCCGACGACCAATTGTATAAATTTTCACAAATTATGTTTCGACCATCCATTGAAAGGTATGTGTGGGGAGTCATTCGAGTCGTGAACAGGTTATTTCCGTCGTTTTTGTTCAAGACTATGATTGCTTCTTTAAGCAAGTTGCCGAAGGAGAAGGTATTGCCGCAAATCAGTAGCGATGATCGTAGGCAATTTAGGAGAATGTTAAACCGACAGAGATCGGGACATGGATTTCTGATGGACTTGGCGCAGACGGGTCATGATTTAACGTCTGTACTCGTTTCCATTCATTGTCCCACCCTGATCCTGCACAGCATTCACGATGCGGCCGTACCGTTGGAACACGCTCGAAATGCGCATCAACAAATTAACGATTCTCAGCTATGGGAGTTGGATTCATGGGGCCATTTGATTTGGCTCGGAACGGGTGCCGACGGTATGTACGAGAGGCTGTTTACCTTTCTTAAAAGCATGGGCTCTGATGCAGCTACGAATAGGTCCACGAATGACTGCGAGAGCTGACAGCTCGAGTGCATTCCTTTCCACGGACGCTAATGGCGGATTTGCTATATTGTGGACCATGATCGTCAAGACGAAACTGTACATTATCGCTAACCGGTTGTAAGTCGGCCTAGATTGATGGAACTGCTGGATGAAGGAAACAACGCCAAGCTGACAATTACAATAACGAGCCAATAATCGAGCAACGGTTGGAACAAGTGAACTTCGTCTAGAACGATACGATTATAAATAATTGCAATGTGGTCTTC
>NZ_AEDD01000005.1:15927-50927 GCF_000179615.1 Paenibacillus curdlanolyticus YK9 | reverse complement strand
AGGCGAAGAGGTCTGGAAAGGCCCGCTAGAAGAGGTAAAAGCCCTGTAACCAAAAGTCAGCACCCTCCGAGACGGATCCTGAGTACGGCGGGACACGTGAAACCCCGTCGGAATCCGGCAGGACCATCTGCCAAGGCTAAATACTCCCTAGTGACCGATAGCGAAGCAGTACCGTGAGGGAAAGGTGAAAAGCACCCCGGAAGGGGAGTGAAATAGAACCTGAAACCGTGCGCTTACAAAAAGTCAGAGCCCTCTCTATGGGTGATGGCGTGCCTTTTGTAGAATGAACCGGCGAGTTACGTTCACGTGCAAGGTTAAGTCGGGAAGACGGAGCCGCAGCGAAAGCGAGTCTGAATAGGGCGAATAAGTACGTGGTCGTAGACCCGAAACCGTGTGATCTACCCCTGTCCAGGGTGAAGGTGCGGTAACACGCACTGGAGGCCCGAACCCACGCACGTTGAAAAGTGCGGGGATGAGGTGGGGGTAGCGGAGAAATTCCAATCGAACTCGGAGATAGCTGGTTCTCCCCGAAATAGCTTTAGGGCTAGCCTCGAGAATGAGCGTCATGGAGGTAGAGCACTGATTGGGTGCGGGGCCCGCCAAGGGTTACCAAGTCCAGTCAAACTCCGAATGCCATGTACGTGCTCCTCGGGAGTCAGACAGTGAGTGCTAAGATCCATTGTCAAGAGGGAAACAGCCCAGATCATCAGCTAAGGTCCCCAAGTGTGTGTTAAGTGGGAAAGGATGTGGAGTTGCACAGACAACCAGGATGTTGGCTTAGAAGCAGCCACCATTTAAAGAGTGCGTAATAGCTCACTGGTCGAGTGACTCTGCGCCGAAAATGTAACGGGGCTAAACACACCACCGAAGCTATGGCATGTACCAGTAGGTACTTGGGTAGGGGAGCGTTGAATGCGGGTTGAAGTCAGACCGGAAGGACTGGTGGACTGCATTCAAGTGAGAATGCCGGTATGAGTAACGAAAAGACAAGTGAGAATCTTGTCCGCCGAAAGCCTAAGGGTTCCTGAGGAAGGCTCGTCCGCTCAGGGTAAGTCGGGACCTAAGGCGAGGCCGAAAGGCGTAGTCGAAGGACAACAGGTTGATATTCCTGTACCACCGTAAACCGTTATGAGCAATGGAGTGACGCAGAAGGATAGTGACGCGGACTGATGGAATAGTCCGTCCAAGCAGTGAGGCTGATGTGTAGGCAAATCCGCACATCGTAAGGCTGGGCTGTGATGGGGAGGGAAAATTATAGTACCGAAGGTCATGTGTTCCCGCTGCCAAGAAAAGCTTCTAGCCAGGTGAAGGTGCCCGTACCGCAAACCGACACAGGTAGGCGAGCAGAGCATGCTAAGGCGCGCGGAAGAACTCTCGTTAAGGAACTCGGCAAAATGACCCCGTAACTTCGGGAGAAGGGGTGCCTCGGTAGGGTGAATAGCCCGAGGGGGCCGCAGTGAAAAGGCCCAAGCGACTGTTTAGCAAAAACACAGGTCTGTGCGAAGCCGTAAGGCGAAGTATACGGGCTGACGCCTGCCCGGTGCTGGAAGGTTAAGGGGAGTGGTTAGCCGCAAGGCGAAGCTATGAACCGAAGCCCCAGTAAACGGCGGCCGTAACTATAACGGTCCTAAGGTAGCGAAATTCCTTGTCAGGTAAATTCTGACCCGCACGAATGGCGTAACGACTTGGGCGCTGTCTCAACGAGAGATCCGGTGAAATTTTAATACCTGTGAAGATGCAGGTTACCCGCGACAAGACGGAAAGACCCCATGGAGCTTTACTGCAGCTTGATATTGGACTTTGGTACGATCTGTACAGGATAGGTGGGAGCCTAGGAAGCCTGAGCGCCAGCTTGGGTGGAGGCGCCGTTGGGATACCACCCTGATCGTATCGGAGTTCTAACCCGCTACCGTGAAGCCGGTAGGGGGACCGTGTCAGGTGGGCAGTTTGACTGGGGCGGTCGCCTCCTAAAATGTAACGGAGGCGCCCAAAGGTTCCCTCAGAATGGTTGGAAATCATTCGGAGAGTGCAAAGGCATAAGGGAGCTTGACTGCGAGACCAACAAGTCGAGCAGGGACGAAAGTCGGGCTTAGTGATCCGGTGGTACCGAATGGAAGGGCCATCGCTCAACGGATAAAAGCTACCCTGGGGATAACAGGCTTATCTCCCCCAAGAGTCCACATCGACGGGGAGGTTTGGCACCTCGATGTCGGCTCATCGCATCCTGGGGCTGAAGTAGGTCCCAAGGGTTGGGCTGTTCGCCCATTAAAGCGGTACGCGAGCTGGGTTCAGAACGTCGTGAGACAGTTCGGTCCCTATCTGTCGTGGGCGTAGGAAATTTGAGAGGAGCTGTCCTTAGTACGAGAGGACCGGGATGGACGCACCGCTGGTGTACCAGTTGTTCCGCCAGGAGCATCGCTGGGTAGCCAAGTGCGGACGGGATAAGCGCTGAAAGCATCTAAGCGCGAAGCCCCCCTCAAGATGAGATTTCCCAGTATGTAAGACCCCTGGAAGACGACCAGGTTGATAGGCTCGAGGTGGAAGCGCAGCAATGCGTGCAGCTGACGAGTACTAATAGGTCGAGGGCTTATCCTAAGCGTTTTTACCAGCTAAATTGTATAACTACAGCATTCGTATCCAGTTTTGAAGGTGTGATTTTAAGTAAGAAATCATTACCACAGCAATGTGGTTTTTTTATTGGCCTTTAGCTCAGCTGGTTAGAGCGCACCCCTGATAAGGGTGAGGTCGGTGGTTCGAGTCCACTAAGGCCAACCATATTTGTACGGGGCCATAGCTCAGCTGGGAGAGCGCCTGCCTTGCAAGCAGGAGGTCAGCGGTTCGATCCCGCTTGGCTCCACCAATCACTTCATACTGTTCCCTGATAGCTCAGTTGGTAGAGCACTCGACTGTTAATCGAGTTGTCACAGGTTCGAGTCCTGTTCGGGGAGCCAGATATAGAGAGGTGTCCGAGTGGTCGAAGGAGCACGATTGGAAATCGTGTAGGCTCTAACCGGGTCTCGAGGGTTCGAATCCCTTCCTCTCTGCCATATTAGTTAGGCCCGTTGGTCAAGGGGTTAAGACACCTCCCTTTCACGGAGGTAACAGGGGTTCGAATCCCCTACGGGTCACCATACGGAGGCTTAGCTCAGCTGGGAGAGCATCTGCCTTACAAGCAGAGGGTCGGCGGTTCGATCCCGTCAGCCTCCACCATAATTTAATAATGACGCGGGGTGGAGCAGCTCGGTAGCTCGTCGGGCTCATAACCCGAAGGCCGCAGGTTCAAATCCTGCCCCCGCAACCAAATCAGCTTCGGATTGCTGCCGAAGTAATCGTGTGGAGCCGTGGTGTAGAGGCCTAACATGCCTGCCTGTCACGCAGGAGACCGCGGGTTCGAATCCCGTCGGCTCCGCCATAATTATTCAGCAATTAGGCTCGGTAGCTCAGTTGGTAGAGCAGAGGACTGAAAATCCTCGTGTCGGCGGTTCGATTCCGTCCCGAGCCACCATTTTTGAAAATTTAATATGCCGGTGTAGCTCAGTTGGTAGAGCAACTGACTTGTAATCAGTAGGTCGTGGGTTCGACTCCTATCGCCGGCACCATGTTTTATGGAGGATTAGTGAAGTGGCTAAACACGGCAGACTGTAAATCTGCTCTCTCTGAGTTCGGTGGTTCGAATCCATCATCCTCCACCATTTTTTTTATAGCAAGAGCCATTAGCTCAGTTGGTAGAGCACCTGACTTTTAATCAGGGTGTCGTAGGTTCGAGTCCTACATGGCTCACTTTTAATTTCATATGCGGTTGTGGTGGAATGGCAGACACGCTATCTTGAGGGGGTAGTGGGCGTACGCTCGTGGAGGTTCGAGTCCTCTCAACCGCACCATATTATTTCGCGGTCATGGCGGAATTGGCAGACGCGCTAGATTCAGGTTCTAGTGGTGTAACAGCCGTGGAGGTTCAAGTCCTCTTGACCGCACCATCTATGCGGAAGTGGCTCAGCGGTAGAGCATCGCCTTGCCAAGGCGAGGGTCGCGGGTTCGATTCCCGTCTTCCGCTCCATAATTAATTGGTGCCCTTAGCTCAGCTGGATAGAGCGTTTGACTACGAATCAAAAGGTCGGGAGTTCGAATCTCTCAGGGCACGCCATTTACGGGATGTAGCTCAGCTTGGTAGAGCACCTGGTTTGGGACCAGGGGGTCGCATGTTCGAATCGTGTCATCCCGATTTGAAAAACCTTTATTCATTCCTTAGGAATGACCTCATTGAGTTGGAGCCGCGTGGCTCTTCTCTTTATACAGCATTATCATAAAGGGCCGGATAAACACCGCTATGGTGTCTATCCGGTCTTTTTCGTTGTCTAAACATTGGCTTACATTCCTAATTTTCTACGAAGAAATGCTGCGAATGCTCGCCCATATCCAACTCCCAACCGAAGATGTCCTCAAGCGAGCGAGATGTCGCGCCACATATGAATGGCCAGTCGCTAGATAAAATAAGAGGTTGTGACGGATGCCTGAAGCATGGCTGTCACAACCTCTTGTGGTTTAGGAGAAGAATAGCGGCTACGCAGGGTCCATCTCCATAACGTCGATCTCCATGGCTGTATCGCCTCCGTAGTACATATTGCAATAAATATGCAGTTGGTCACCAACAATATCTGCCCAAGACTTTGAGTTGTTAGCAACGGTGAGGGCCATGTAATACTCATATTCTTGCTTTAATGAAGCTGTCGTATATGTCGCTTGCCGTTCCGTGGTTATTTGAGCGCTAACGATATCGATATGATGGAAATTAATCTGGAATGCGTAATAGATCTTTCCGCCCCGATAAACGATATGCGAAACTTTACCGTCTTTAGGCACATTGACCATGAGCTTTATTTTTTTACCATCCTTATTGTACACAGGGTTGCCTTTCAGGTCGTAGACGTTAATCTCGCGATTAAATATATTTAGTAGCGTCCCCTGAGCTTCATCCAGCACCCATAGCTGTGCATTCGTGAGTCTCTTCGGAATCACAATTGGGTGATCAAGATCGTTGAATTTGTAGACGAGTGCTTTCCCATCCTTTTGATAGAGAATACCTCTGTTCCCGTCTGGCAAATAGACAGGTGCAGTCGTTTCATATACTTTGGACGGATCAGCTACGGCTTGTTGATCTAAATAGCGGTCTTGGCGGATGGTTCCATCGGGATTTAACTCGAAATAACGCAGCCCGGCGGTATCTCTTGTCAGATACACATTTCCTTGTACCCAATCAAACATGTATGCATTGTCCCAATGTTCAATGGTCGTGACTAGACGTTGGCGAATTGTCCATTGTCGCTCGTTGTTCAGAATCGAAACGAAAAGTTTATCTTGGTTTCCACTGCGAACCTTCCAATAGAAATAGACGTTTCCAAGCACATCCTCCCCAACATAATCTGCCAACTGATTGCCATTGGTGAAGTTAGGGAGATCATTACGGTCTTTGAAGTTACTGAAGTTGTATAGGTATGAACGGTTACGGATATAAATCGTACTGCCTACCATCATAACGTTTCGGCCTGTTGATTCGGCGACGAAGCGCAGTGGCACAAGCGTGTTCTCATTTTCCAATGCAGGCGCAGCCAGTAATGGTTGCTGTTGGCCATTAACCTGTGCTGTCTTACTGCCGATCTGAAGCGTTAGATTTACTGTACTGCTTACACCGGTTATCGTCTGATTTTCCGGATGAAAGGAAACGTTGAACCCTAACGCTTCAAACAGTGCTCGAAAAGGAACAAGCGTGACACCATCGCGTACCTTAGGAGCTACGGGCATTGTGACCGGTTTTTCATTCACCAATACCTGTATCGGTCCTGCTTGTGCAGCAGCATTCGATTCACCCTGCAAAGATGTACTGCTCAATAACAGTCCAGCAACTAATAAGCCGCTAATTGTAAATTTCAATTTGTGTAAAATAATGCTCACCATCCCTACTGGTTGTGTTCTTAATAGTTTGGTTCCAATTATAGGGCATGGGGCAGGGTTAATATAGTAAAAAATACCTAAAGAATGAATTGGCATGGATAAGAGGAAGGCAGCTTAATATGTAAAAAAGGGGCAGCTGAACGGCCGCCCCCTCCTATATGGCATTTCTATTGCTCCTAACGCAACGTAAGGAGCAGGTTTACCTGTTAGACACAGCTATGGCCCGTACACTTCAAGCTCGCTAATGGCCGTAGCAGTGCTTACATTGGCCACTTGCACTCTAACGTAGCGCGTGTTGACGGTGCTCGGCAGATTGATGGTATTCGTATAATTGTTGGCGGAATAATAGCCGTAGGTGGTAGCTGGCGTTTGGGCTGTGAAGGTGTTGTCATCTGCCGAATTGCTGGTAAGGATGGACGCCGACTGAACCCAGTAGCCGTACGTTGGCGCTTTGATAACGATCTGATTGACTGCTTGTACGCTGCCAAGGTCGACCGTAATCCAGCCCGTCTGGCCATAGTTCGGCTGCCAGAAGTTCGAGGAGTAATGGACGCCGTCCACCGCTGCAGCCGGATACGAGCCGCTGCTAGCCCATACATAGTGGCCAAGTGCCAGATTGCCAGAAGCGGACGCTTCCTTGAGAGTGATCGACAGCTGCGCAGTAGCGAGCAGCATAGCGGACATGAGAACCATCGAGAGCTTTTTCTTCATAGATTGCGTACGAGTCATTGTGATAGACCTCCTTAGGATATGGAAAATAAGAATACAAAAGCATGAGATTCAACTTGCGGCTGCGAGCTAATCCTGCTGCTGCGTTCCTGATCTTGCGGAATCTATCACCCCCTGATTCACTAGCATTTGTTATGTACGAGTAGAATCGTACCATAGGGCTTTTGCCGAAGACGATGTCATTTATCAGGATAAATATGTGCGATTTTACTGATGTTGATCGATGTAAAACGGAAGGCATACACCTCCATGCAGCATAATCCCACGAGTGAATTGCGATGCAGCGGATGGACGAAATGGCGCTGTTGGCTGATGAAGCCGAGGCGGGGCAAAGGTGCAAGCCGATAGGCGATTACCACTTTTGGACGACTGCCGCTTCTGGAGGCGCGATTCTGGTAGCGGGGTATGTGATCCAATTGTGAATAATGGTCCCTACTTCAAAATACCACAAATGACAATCCAGCAAATGACAATGCTGCACCTCTCGGACAGATCATTGGCAAAACTCAAGCTGCGAAAAGCGTATGTCAGTGTGAAGAACACATCGCATAACAATCGAAATATATTGTAAAACGATAAATCTTGTGGTACTCTCAAGCTGACAATACCAAAGAGGGGTGCAGTTGATGGAACGAGGTTCAACATTGATTTTGAAGGCGGCGGTGTTTCTAATTGGGCTAGCAGTGCTTGCTTTATCCATATTCGGAGTGCCTGTAATCGCGAAGGATGCAATAGAGGCATTCCCCGATCACTGGGTATATCCCATAGTAATTGCGATGTACGCGGCAGCGATTCCGTTTTACATTGCTTTGTATCAGGCATTTAAGCTGTTGGGCTATATTGATAAGAACGAGGCGTTCTCCGAGCTGTCGGTAGAGGCGCTTAAGAAAATCAAATACTGTGCAATTGCAATCAGCCTCTTACATGCGGCATGCCTGCCGTTCCTGTTTCTCATTGCGGATGAGGATGATGCCCCGGGGCTCATTCTGTTCGGCATGGTCATTCCGGTTGCCTCGATCGTTATTGCAGTGTTTGCTGCCGTTCTTCAAAAGCTGCTGAAAAATGCCATCGATATCAAATCAGAGAATGACTTAACGGTTTGAGGTGAATGACATGGCGATCATTATTAATATTGACGTGATGTTGGCAAAGCGGAAGATGAGCGTGACGGAGCTTACGGAGCGGGTGGGCATCACGATGGCGAACCTCTCCATATTGAAGAATGGGAAGGCCAAAGCGATTCGGTTCTCCACGTTAGAGGCGATTTGCAAAGCGTTGGATTGCCAGCCGGGCGATATTTTAGAGTACAGGGCGGAGGAGGAGTAGCGGTGGACGTTCAGACAAACAACCCGATTGTTGCAAATATGGCGAATCCCCATGAGCTGGAGAGCCTGTTTAGAAGAGAGCCCGACGTTTTCAAGCGAGCCTTCGCCTATGCATGGGAGCAGCATCCGGATTCGCAGGTTCTTGCTGTTTGGCAGGAGCGGTTATTTTTCAAGGAGACATCGGTGCGTACCCAGGAGACGGCCTTGTTCCAAAAGGGTTTCCTGGTCATGGGAATACTGGCGATTCTGGCTGGGATTTGTACGCGAATTCTATTTTATTTTATCGATCAGAATACAATCTCCCCGATTAACCTTGTGTTTGGTGTCCTGCCGTTTATGGCTGCTTACTTCGTATATCGGAACCCTTCGAATAAGAAAGTTCTTTATACGCTTGGAGCGGTATTCTTATTGTTTGCGGTTTACTTGAATATGCTGCCGCTCGAATATACCGATAGTATTATTCTGGTTTATCTCCATCTTCCCGTTCTCCTGTGGGTGGCCGTAGGCCTTGCGTTTACAGGCAACGAACATGGTGTAGGCCGTGTAAGATTGGCATATCTTAAATTCAATGGAGAGTTCGGCATCCTTTACGCCATTATTGCCATTAGCGGAATGCTGCTAACGTTGCTCACGATGCGGCTGTTTACATTCGCGGGCATGAATATATCGGAATTTTATTTCAGCAACGTCGTCGTATTCGGCGCTGCCGCGCTCGCGATTGTAGCAGCCTATCTGGTGACGAAAAACCTGAAGCTCGCAAAAAGCATAGCGCCGTATATCGCTAAGATTTTCAGCCCGCTCGTACTGGCAACATTGGCGGCTTATTTGATCACGATCGTATGGGTCGGAAAAAGCCCGTTCCTGGATCGCGACTTTCTTCTGTCCTTCAACGGCATATTGCTTAGCGTGCTGGCCGTCACCATCTTCTCGATTACCGAGAGCGGAACAGATGAGAGGAAAAGCATGTCCGATTATATTAATTTGGCCTTGATCGTTCTCGCGCTTATCATTGACACGGTGGCTCTATCCGCTATTGTGTTCCGGTTATCATCTTATGGAATTACACCTAACAGGCTTGCCGTTCTGGGCATAAACCTGCTAATCTGGGCCAATCTGATTTGGATTATGCGCGCGTATATGCCGTTTCTACGGGGTAAAATGGGGCCTTCCGCCGTCCAAGACGCCGTTACGAAGTATTTGCCGATCTACGGGCTTTGGGCAGCAATTGTGACGGTTGTTTTCCCGCTTGTTTTTTGACTGTCAGCGGATTGTAGGGAAGGGCTCGCAGGAGAAAGGCGCTGCGGGCCCTTTTGTTCCGTGCAAGAGTACGATCGTCTTCGGAAGTTATAGGGGATTTGTGCCTGACAACTTCATCATTTCGTCTAGCATGCGTTTTCGAACGATCAGCGGGTTCAGGTCAGGAGAGGTAATGTGGCTCAAATAACGTCGGGCGCTATCGTCGATTTGTTCATCTGTCGCCTTGGCGGCGCCGTAAAATTTATAATGCGGAAGAAAAGTCATGCCAATCTGATTGGCGAAGGCTTGAAGGGGACGTACTAATTCGCTAATGGTGTAACCAACCAAGCCACCCGACTGGTAGGAGGACTCATCGCCTCCAATCGACATGGCAAGAATGAACTCTTTTCCTGCAACAGCTTTCCCGCCGGCTCCAAACAGCCAGACTGTCGTGAACACATCATCGAGCCATTGCTTAAGCAAAGCAGGCGTGCTGTACCACTGGATGGGAAACTGCAAAACAAGACGGTCATGCTGCGCGATCAGATCTTGTTCAGTCTCTGCGTTGATTGCAAAATCGGGATAGGCCTTATACAATTCCTGAACGGTAATTTGATCGGGGGACCCATGCAATTCCGCCAACCAGCGTTTATTTAAACGCGATTGTTCGATTGTCGGGTGAGCTGCAATAACCAGTATTTTCATTGGTAAATAATCACACTCCTTGTGCTCAGTATATTTTTGATTGAGTTCACAGTCAACCATAAAGTGTGAAACCATTAATCCGGCTTGAAGAACGAAATAGCCGATTCGGCAATCTGGCTGAATTTTTCACTCATTACACGGTTCGTTTCCGTTTCCGTTAGTTCTCGAGCAGCAAGCTCCTGAAGCAGCTGATCAAAATAATGCATTCCTTGGGAGAGGGCTCCCCAGAATTGCATAGCCATTAGGTTAGCGTCTCCTTGACGGATGACGCCTTCATGAATGCCTCGGTCGATGGCTTGCGCCATTGGCTGAATGAAGCTCTTCATCCAATCGAAGGGCGACAATTCTCCGGGCTCATAGAGATGATGCAGATCGAGACTGATTCGCATATAAAAGCGCTGGGTCTGGGGATCCTTGATGACGCGCTCGCAGATGATTGTGGCGTAATTTTTGAATTGCTCAAGCACCGGCATATCTTGTTCGAAATAAGCCGTCGTATAGCGGAGAGATTGGTCCATCATGTATTCGTATAGCTCACGGAAGAGCTGTCTTTTATTTTTAAAGTAATAATAGGCAAGCCCATGTGCAAGACCAGCCTGATTGGCAACGTCGCTCAAGGTCGTGGCCGCGTAGCCTTTTGATACATAAACGTGGATAGCTGCCTGCAGAATCTCTTGCTTGCGCTGCTCACGAATGATCTCGTTCTGTTTTTTTGTACGGGGGGACATGTTATCACACCTTGGTTTGATTTATAGGAATAGTATACGTTACGGCGGGCATGATGGAAAACGGTAAACACTATCAAAAAAAACACCTGCAAGCTTGTAACCATATCTATCGACATGTTTACGCTCACTTGAAGGTGTTTTAATTTGGAGAACTATTGTATCGTCTTCGTATTAATAAGACATGTGCATTCGTCATTGAAGCTAAATATGAGGATGTAGATAACTTTAATAAGGGCTTGGCGCCGGCTAAGTTTGGCAATGGAGAGGATGCACGATGGGGTTTTATTAATAGAAAAGGTAAAATAATAATAAAGCCGCAATTTAGGTTTGCTATGCCTTTCGAGGGTGGTTTGGCCCAGGTAACAATTGGGGAACCTACGCTGGACCAAGTTTATAATCTGCCGTTTGGTTACATTAATAGGCAAGGCGAGTACGTTTGGAAGCCGAGTCATTGATGCTGAATGCAGTTTTCGTGATTGTAAGATAGAGGCTTTTGAAAAGACTAAATGCCGTGCCTGTATTTAATAGGCACGGCATTTTAATTTGAATGAACAAGTTACTGATACTAGAAAATTAAGATCAATTTACTCTATTAATTCTAGTTCGCCTACGTGAAGATACAGGTTTCCGTTATTAGATAGCACATATAACCTATATTTACTATAAGAACTTGGGGTTGAGATAGTAAACAATTTTGTTTCATTTTGAACCCAATCTGAAACTCCGTTACGAGTATCCAGAGTCACCCAGGTTGTACCATTAAACCCTTCAAGAATCCAGTCTTTCGGAGCTCTTTTGGGACCGTCAGTATGATTAATTGTGCGAATCGTATACTTTGTTATTGTTTTTGGAGTAGTTGGTTGATAGGAGAGCCACTGGTTGCTAGTTCCATTAGGTGCCCACCCGTAATCATTGTCGACCTGGTCGAATGCGTAGTACCCGTTAGTATAGCTATTTACAATACTGCTGTATTCCACTAGCCCTTCTGGTGAAGTATTGCTCTGCATTTTTGGAACTATGCTCTGGCTTGGACCGGTTTGGGTGTGCTTTATCACAGTTACTGCTGATTCCAGATTCGGAAAAACAGCGGAGACACCCAAAGTGTAAGTTACACCATTGATTAATCCGGTAAAGTTAGAGCTGTTACCTGATATTGGTGTGTTGTTCACTTTCACACCATTTAGGTAGACGTTATAGCCTGTTGCGTTAACTGCCGTGGCCCAACTAAGTGATGCGTTTTGACCATTTTGTTTTGCAATCAAGTTCAGCGGAGAGTTATAAGATGGACGCGCTTGTGATTCAGACATTTGAATTTCACCGATTGATAAATAAGTATCTCCATTATTCCCATTAATGAGTACTCTATATTTATTGTAGTATTCAGTATTTGTAAGGGTGAAGTATTTTGGTTGCCCTGGCTGCCAATCGGTGATGTTCTGTTTACTATCTAGTGTGATCCAGCTAGACCCATCAAAGGCTTGGAACTCCCAGTTCTTGGGCGATCTCGCAGGTCCTACAGAATCATTTACTGGCCCAATGGAATAACCATTAATAACCTTTGGGTTGCTGAATTGATAAGATATCCATTCGTTTTGCTTAGTAGTGGCTACCCAACCGTAAAGATCATTCACTTGATTAAAAGCTTGATAGCCGAGATAAGATTGTGATAGTGCACTGCTAGTCTCGACCCGTCCATTAGGTAAAGTATCACTACTCATTTGTGGAATGATGTTAACGAATGCATCTCCATTTTTATAATTAGGATAGTAAGTGATTTCATTTATTGCAGACCAAGATATGCTGCCATTTTCCTGAATTCGAATGCCACTGTACTCATCTTGATTAACGGAAATCGGTTTCACTTGGGTGGGGTTAGTGGTGTTATCTTGCAGAGCTGCCAAAATGATAGCACTACTAATTTGCAACCAAACGCCTTGTTTTAATCCATAAATTTTGTATTTTACTGTTTCTTTCGGATAAGCATGAGCAGCAATTTGAATGGCATTCATTGATATTGGATATGGGAAAAGTAGTTCGACTTGCCCCGTATTGGTACCGGAATTCCAATAAGTTGTTAGGTCACAATCTAGTGCCAAATTAGATGTATGTGAGCTATACGATACCCCAGAAATAGTCGTCCCTGTAGGGAACTTAAATCCGTTCATGTCATTACATATTTCTGCAGTTGTAAGCGTAATTTCTGAAATTGATGCCCACGAGCCGGAGTTAGTAGCTACTTCAACCCGGATGCCATCGTAAGAGTCTGGTGAAACCGCAATAGGTTCCAAAATTGTAGGCTGGAATGAGGAGTTCCATTCAACGTGACGTGAAACAGTGGTGTTAATTTGCGTCCATTCTCCCTGCTTTAATCCATAGAGAGTAAAGTTTTCATCCGAGGATGGGGATGCAAACGCAGCAATCTGTACACCTGATAAGGATACTGGCGAGGGAAAGGTGAGTTCTAATATTCCATCGCTATTTCCCGGGCTCCAGTAACTTAACAAATTACCATCAATAGTATTTGAAGCGGGAGTACCCGGAAATGACGTCCCTGTAATTACTGTTCCAGTTGGGGGCGTGGTTCCCTGCATGCCCTGCACAGTTTGTTGAGTGCCGGTTGCAGATGCTAATGAGCTAAATCCTGAGGTCATGAGTAGAAGGCTGAGCATCAGTAAGACAATCTTGATCTTCATATATCTTCTCCTTATTAAATAGATGTTTATTTTATCGGATTGGAAAATATTATCTTTATAGAGAGGCGTGAAATAAGTACTTAGAAATTACAAAAACTATATTTGGTGATAATAAATAATCAATGATGCGTAGTAATTTCTTTGTTAACGCATGCCAACGTTTGGGTCATCATGACCCCACATCTCCTTTAAGCCAAGAATAGCATCGGAAAGTTTAACATTGCCTCACTTCATAAAGGGCTGCATATGCGGTAAGCTAAGCTAGTATCGGCCCTTATATTTACATTTTTCCCATTACGAATACCGAGGGGTGATCATCCAATCATCTTGTGCTGGCTGGTTTTAAGCAGTCTGAATGGTATGAATTTGGCCTAAATTCATGTAATGAGGAGGTAATGGTTTATGAACAAAAGGCTTATAAGCCTTTTCTTATCAGGAACAATGCTGTTATCGGTCTTTATGGGTTTTACATCTTCTTCTTCTTCGGCTGCAGAGCCTGTGACTACTTCTGGCAACCCCATTTTTACAAGCATCTTCACAGCTGACCCTTCCGCGCATGTGTGGAATGACGGCAGGCTGTATGTGTATCCCTCGCATGATATTTTTCCTTCCAGAGGCAGTGACTTAATGGATAAGTATCACGTTTTCTCAACGGACAACATGGTGGACTGGGTCGATGAAGGCGAGATTTTAAGTGCCGACGACGTGCCATGGGGACGGCCGGAGGGCGGCTTCATGTGGGCGCCTGACGCTGCGTACAAGGACGGGACCTACTACTTCTATTTCCCGCATCCGAGCGGAACGAATTGGAATGATACTTGGAAAATTGGCGTAGCGACGAGCAATAAGCCGGCTTCGGACTTTACTGTTCAGGGATATATTCAAGGGCTTCCCGGCAGCAATCTGATCGATCCGAGCGTGTTCCGCGATGACGACGGAACGTATTATCTTTATGCCGGCGGCGGGGGCAAAAGCTACGGGGTCAAGCTGGCGGCGAACATGACGTCGACGGACGGGCCGCTTAAGCAGTTTACCGAGCTGGAGGATTTCCACGAGGCGACTTGGGTATTCAAGCGCGGCAGCACGTACTACCTGATGTATGCGGACAATAATCCCGGCGGCAACCGGATGCGGTACGCGACCAGCAGCAGTCCGCTCGGACCATGGGTAAACCGTGGCGTCATTCTCGACCCGGTAGTGGGAAGCGAAACGACGCACGGCTCAATCGTACAGTATAAGGGCGAGTGGTATATGTTTTATCATAATGCCAAAATCTCGTCCAACGGCACGCTGCGCTCCGTCTGCGTGGATCGCTTAACCTTCAATGCAGATGGCACGATTCAAAAGGTTGTGCAGACATCCGAGGGCGTTCCGGCAGTTGGGCCGCGTTCGACGGCGACCGAAGTCAAATATTACGACCTGATTAACGAGAATTTTAATGCGTACACGCAAAAAACGGAGTACGCCATGAATGCAAGCAATGTAACCTTCGGGGGAGGGGCAACCCGATCCGCTTCCAATATTATCGAGAATATGCATACCCAAGGCTCTTATATCCAGTTGAACGGCATCAACGGCGGTGCAGGCGGCAAGGCGCTTCTTACCGTGCAGTATGCTTCCGGCGATAGCGGAGCGGCCTTTAAGGTAGATGCCAGCGGCGATACGGCCGGAGACGGTTATTTCCTTTCGCTTCCGGGTACGGGAGGCTGGGGTAATTATACGGGCCGAGCTAATAGCTTAATCGATTTGAACCCGGGTACGAATAACATCATTAAGCTGAGCGGCGGCATGGGCGGAGCGAACATATCCCGTGTCACCGTATCGTTAGTCCCGCAAACGACTCCAACAACGCCGATTGAGTATCCAATGAGTGGAAGCAATGTAACCGTTGGGGGAGGGGCGACCAAATCGGGGAACGGTAGTATTGAAAATATGCATATTCCAGGCTCCTACTTCGAGATTTCGGGTGTCAATGGCGGTACAGGCGGCCAGAAGCTGCTTACCGTGATTTATGCTTCGGCAGATAGCCAAACCACCTTCAAGGTGAACGCCAGCGGCGACCCGACCGGGAATGGCTATTCGCTGACCTTGCCTGGCACAGGCGGTTGGAGCACGTTTACCGGCAAGGTCAGCCGGATTATCGATTTAAACGTAGGAACGAATAACGTGATCCGAGTGAGTGGAGGCATGGGGGGAGCGAATGTGACCCGCATTATCATTTCATCGGTTCCGTAACTTGGAGAAAAGCTCGCTTACAAAGCGGGCTTTTTTTATTTTTCTATAAAAGTATCGGAATAATAAATTGAATGCATCTATGTTTTTATCGATTAGACGGGTAATAAGCTTGAAAATTAATGGCCGACAAGAGAAATATCAATAAACCTTTCATTGCTCCGCATAAAAATGCATTTATTGTGTTGACATCCTTTTCATATCGAGATATGATGCTACTTGTGATTATGATAATCAATCTCAATTAAAAGGAGAATATAAATGAGCAAAAAGCTGCTTCTTCCATTAATCATTCTGATGTGCGTCTTCATTAGCGCTTGCGGAGCTAAAAACGAGGACAATAAGACGGCTACCACGACTGACAGTACGGCTGCGAGCACGAGCGAGTCGACTTCGACCGAAGCGCCAGCAAAAACAGGCACGATTACTTACCAATCCGAGCTTGGACCAGTAGAAGTGCCTGCTGATCCGAAGCGTATTGTCGCTTTGACGAACGCGCCAAACGTGCTTTCGCTGGGCGGAACGATTGTCGGCGTAGACGAGTGGACGAACAAGAGCCCGCATTTTAAAGATAAGCTGGCGGGGGTAGAGGTTGTATCCGAGGACAGTCTTGAGAAAATCATCGAGCTGGAGCCGGACCTGATCATCGCTGGCACGCATAACAAAAATCTGGATAAATTCAAAGAGATCGCTCCTACAGTCGTGTATACGTGGGGCAAGCTGGACTACCTGGCACAGCAGCTCGAGATTGGCAAGCTGCTGAACAAGGAGAAGGAAGCGCAAGCTTGGATTGACGATTTCACGAAGCGCGCTGCAGAAGCGGGCAAAGAAATTAAAGCGAAGATCGGCGATAACGCAACCGTTTCAGTATTCGAGACGGACTCGAAGAGCTTCTACGTATTCGGCAATAACTGGGCGCGCGGAACCGAGATCCTGTATCAGGCAATGGGGCTGAACATGCCGGAGAAGGTGAAGAAGGACGCGCTTGGGCCGGGCTACTACACGCTTTCGAACGAAGTGCTCAGCGACTACGCTGGTGACTATCTCGTCATCAGCAGAAGCGCTACGGGAGACAACTCGTTCATGAAGTCAGACAGTTGGTCGAAAATTCCGGCCGTAAAAAATAACCACGTCATCGAGATTGACACAGAGGCTGCTTCCTACAGCGATCCGACGACACTCGAATATTTGCTGAACATCTTCAAAGAAGGTTTCTTGAAATAAGCGTTAGCGCAACGCACAGGCTGGTGAAGAAGGCCGAGTTGTCTCAGATAGACTTGAGGCTGCCTCGGTCTTCTTCTTGCCTGTTATAACCCTGAAGGAGGAAGCTGGAATGAGCAGCACTCGGAAGCCCAATCGATTTGCTTTCAAAATTGGCATAAGCTTAACGACGCTCGTAGCTATGTTCGGGCTCGCTATGCTGCTTGGCGCGAAGGATGTGTCCTTGCACGAGCTATGGCAGATACTCACGTACCAAGGCGGCGACGACGATAAAATCGCGACGCTGCAAGAGATTCGCTACCCGCGTGAAGTAGCGGCTGTGCTCGTTGGCGCCGCGCTGGCGGTAGCGGGCGCAATCATGCAAGGACTGACGCGCAATCCGCTGGCAGACCCCGGTCTTCTCGGGCTGACAGCTGGAGCGAATGCATCGCTCGCACTGGCTTTTGCCGTGCTGCCGGCGATGAATTATGTCGGCATCATGGTCGTTTGCTTCGTTGGGGCTGCACTTGGCATGTTTTTGGTCATCGGCATTGGCTCGTTGAAGAAGGGCGGCCTTTCTCCTTACCGGATTGTGTTGGCCGGCTCGGCGGTTTCTGCGTTTCTGTATGCTGCATCGGATGGCATAAGCCTCCTGTCCAAGACGTCCAAGAACGTCACGATGTGGACATCGGGAGGGTTGATCGGCACGACATGGGCACAGGTGCAGGCCATTAGCCCAATCGTTGTCGCTGCGATCGTCGTTGTAATGGCGATGTCCAAATCGCTCACGATTTTAAGCTTGAACGAGGAATCCGCCGTAGGCTTGGGCATCCGCACGGCTTATGTCAAAACGATACTTTATATCATGATTATTTTGCTGACGGGGGCGGCCGTTGCGCTAGTTGGAAAGATGGCGTTTATCGGGATGATGATTCCTCATATCGTGAGGGCAATGTTCGGCACCGATTATCGTGTGGTTATTCCGATGTCTGCGATATGGGGAGCGGCGTTTATGCTGATGGCGGACACGCTCGGGCGAACGATCCATGCGCCGTTCGAGACGCCGGTTGTGGCGATTATGGCAATACTCGGCCTTCCGTTCTTCCTGTTCGTTGTGCGTAAAGGGGTGAAAGCACTGTGATAAGCTTGAACGCGAGATCTCGAAAGTGGGCGGTTGTCTTCATCGCGATGCTGCTGCTTATTGCAGCGACGATTATCGTCGGCATGAGCGTAGGCTCAGGGGCTTTATCCATCAATCGGCTGTTTCAAACGTTGTTCGGCTACGGTACGATGAAGGAAAATCTCGTTTTGTTCTCCATCCGGCTGCCGCGTATCGCCGTGACGCTGCTGGCGGGCATGGCGCTGGCGCTCTCCGGTGCGATTCTGCAAGGCATAACGCGAAATGACTTGGCCGATCCCGGCATTATTGGCATCAATTCGGGTGCTGGCGTGGCAATATCCGTATTTTTTCTTTATGCGCCGCTCGATCCGAAGTCGTTTGCTTATATGCTGCCGATTGTTGCATTCTTAGGAGCGATAGTGACGGTTGCTCTTATCTACTTGTTCTCTTATTCCAGAAAAACAGGACTGCAGCCTGAAAAGCTGGTGCTGGTCGGAATTGGCTTCGCTCTTGCCCTATCTGGTTTGATGATAGTGTTGATTTCCTCCACCGATTATAAGAAGGTCGATTTTATCGCGCAGTGGCTGGCGGGCAATATATGGGGAGCGGATTGGCCGTTCGTATGGGCGTTGCTGCCGTGGCTTGTCATACTGCTGCCGATCACGCTGTATAAGTCGAACGTGCTAAACCTGCTGGCGATGGACGAAGCCGTTGCCATCGGGGCGGGGGTTTCCATTAACCGGAGCCGGGTGCTGCTGCTCGGGATGGCCGTTGCGATCGCCGCCGCCGCGGTAGCCGTCACGGGGGGCATCGCGTTCGTTGGCTTAATGGCGCCGCATATTGCCAAAGCGATTGTCGGGCGCCGCCACCAGTATTATGTCCCTATTGCGATCCTTATGGGGGGCTGGCTGCTCTTGTTCGCCGATACGATCGGCCGCAATCTGATCGACCCGGCTGGTATCCCGGCGGGCATCATGGTTGCGCTTATCGGTGGGCCATATTTTCTGTATTTGCTGTTGAAAAAGTAATTGCGCTCTGTACAGGCAGCTCCAATCATTCGATAATAGAGAAGAATGGCACGAAACGATGCGTGCAGATTCGTCGACATCTAGGAATGGAAGGAGAGATTCATGAATGCATTACCAGTTCTGCCAGCAGGTCAAGATCGTCGATATGGAAGATGAGATTATATCGGAAGTGTTATTCGAGCATGGGGAGTACGAGACGGCCGCTTTGTCAGTGGGCTCTTCCGTCCGTTTGCATGAATTAGGATTGAGGGAATTCAGTGTGGTCTATGATAAACGGGAGGGCAAAATTACCCGTTATAAAGTCACGGATATTGAGATTGATTTGATCGCACAACCGGCAGTCACTCGCGTATTTCTAGAGCCGGTGAAGCTCATTGTCGGACAGCATGACATTGGGGAAAATTAGAGTTTCAGATAAGGCTGGGCGGGCATCGTTTAACGGTGGTGGCCCAGTCTTTTTTTGTTAGGCAAAGGCGAAGGTAATGACAGGTATAGTGAATTTATGGTAATATTTTAAAGGGAACAAATGTTCCTACAGGGGGGGATGAAGCGTGAAGGTTCAATTAGAGGGCATCACTTTATTAGCTAATGATGTAGCTGCTTTGGCCAGCTTTTATCGCGATGTGATTGGGTTCAAGACTGTGGTCGAAGAGGACGATTACGTGGAATTCGTGAATGAGGGAATTCGGCTGGCGATTTGCTCCAAACCGCTGATGGCCGACAATACGAACCAGCATTACTCCTTTATCGAAGAGCGCAAGGGGCAAGCCTTCGAGCTTAACTTTGAGTGTGATTCTCCAGAGGAAGTTTATCGGCTGCTCGGGGATTGGATTGAGAAGGGCGCCGCTGCAATTACCGAACCAACGGTCAAATCATGGGGGCATACGACCGCATTTTTCGCTGATCCAGAGGGGAATATCCATTCGATATTTGCGGCAAATCCGAGTAACTTCTAGTGAAGCTTCCGGTTCATCAAAAGCTAAGAGAATAGTATCCCCTCGCCGTTCGGCGCAGGGGATATTTGGTCATGCTTCAGGCACGGACCATGGGAGCAAACGGCCGATTCGGTAGGCATACGGGAGCATAACCTACGGTCGCCAACAGATGATTCGAGCCTATTTTGCACGAAAACAGGGACAGGGTAGAATTCACGGTACATTGACAGTTATGGATGAAATTTGGCTCATGGAGAGCAATTCGTACGACTGTGGTCACGCTTGAGGCTGGCTGTTCGGTAACGGGCGACCGCAGGGGGCCGGCGAGCAGAGAATTGTCCCCCGGGCCTTTGGAATCTGGCTGCATGGTTAGCGGTTGAGTATGCTCGGGAAAGAACGTTATTACGCTAAAGCGAGGGGAATCGAAATGATGATGATGCAGCAACCGATGTGGGACAGGCTGGCGCCACGCGCCCGTCCGTTCAAGCTGGTCGCAATGTTTGGTGTCACGCTGTTTGCGCTATTTTGTTTGTTAGCGTTCGCTGGCAAAGCATCGGCCCATGGCTATATCGACTCGCCGGCCAGCCGGACGGTCCTGTGCCAGCAAGGGGTCAACAAGGATTGCGGAGCGATTCAGTACGAGCCGCAAAGCGTGGAAGGCAAAGGGGGCTTCCCGGCATCCGGTCCGGCGGACGGACAGATCGCGGGAGTCGGCAAGTATCCGGAGTTGGACGTGCAGACAGCCGACCGTTGGAAGAAGGTCGACTTGAAGGGCGGCGAGAACAATTTCACATGGAAATTCACCGCGAATCATGCGACGAAGGAATGGAAGTATTACATCACGAAGGTTGGCTGGGACCCGAATAAGCCGCTTACGCGCGCCCAATTGGAATCAACGCCATTCTGTACGGTTGACGGCGGCAACAAGCAGCCTAGCATGACGGTGACGCATAAGTGCAACGTGCCGACGGATCGAACGGGGTACTTCCTGATTCTCAGCGTGTGGGAAATTGCCGATACGGGGAACGCCTTCTATCAAGTAATCGATGTGAACCTGACGCAAGGCAGCGGCACGACGCCGCCGCCGAACCCGCCTGTGCTCCCGACCGTTCCGGCAGATGCGCTATGCTCAGGGCATACGGAAAACAGCATAACGTTGTCCTGGAAAGCATCGACCGCTTCGGCAGGCATCAAAAACTATGAAGTAAGCCGGAACGGCACGGTGATCGGAACGACGACGCAAACGACGTATACCGATAGCGGCTTGCCAGCGAATACGACCTACACATATACGATGGCGGCGGTGGATAACGCCGGAAACCGCTCGGCGAGCGCGTCGGTAACGGCAAGCACTTTAGCTGCGACAACGACGCCGCCGGGCACGGACACGACGTGGGATAGCGCGAAGGTCTATTTGGCCGGCGACAAGGTGATTTATAATGGCGTCGAGTATACGGCGGGCTGGTGGACGCAAGGCGATCGGCCGGATATTTCCGACGTCTGGAAAGCGGCCGCGGCAAGCAGCGTTCAGGCTTGGAGCTCGGGCAAGGCCTACAATGGCGGCGACAAGGTAACGTACGAGGGACACACTTATCAGGCGCAATGGTGGACCAAAGGTGAAACGCCGGGTCAGGCAGGGGTATGGAAGCTGATTAGCTAGTTTAGCTGCAAAGAAGGGTGTCCCCGAAGCGGAAGCTTGGGGCACCCTTTTTTGATTTGTAGAAGCAGATGGGTTCACGTGGGGGCCGAAGGCGCGGTTTCTTATGGGGAGTGGCTAACGGACCGTACAGCCGTTATTGGGGGCAATCGCGCGCGGAATTAATTCTAACGGACTCAGGAGCCTTTATTGGCGGGAATTAGCTATAGTTGGCCCCATTTTGGTTCCAATAGCGGCAACTGAGTCCGTTACAGGTGGAAAAGGCGGCTATAGCCCCGAATAACGTCCGTGGAGTCCGTTAGAGCTCAAGCACTGTTGCCCGTGCCGAGCCGAACGGAGTCGGTCCGAACCGAGCAGATTGGATTGGATGCCGCCCTTATCGGGGGGGAGCCAACCGTACCGCAATGGGCGGAGCAGGGCAGTTCTTGCTCCTGTGAAGCGGGCTAGTTCAAGACAAGGAAGTTGTCCACATTGATGCGGCTGCCGGACGTACCAGCTACGACAATCTTGAATCGGACAGCGCCAGTCTCGTTGACGGCGATGGTTTGTTCGGTCAGGGTCGAAGTCGCAGCCGCTGCAGCTGTCACATCGGTCCAGGTCGTTCCTGCATTCGTCGATTTTTGCAATTTCCACGTTGCGCCCGAATCGTTATTGAAGTTCGCAACGCTCAGCTTGACGACCGCAGCGGAGGCAACGTCGAAATTCATCTGGATGTATCCGGCTGCGTTCAGGCGAGCCGCTTGCGTTCCTATTTTCTTGTCGGTGCTCAAATTGCCGATAAGGGCATTGCTGAACATCCACGAGCCGGTGCTGAGCGTGACGTTAGCTGCGGCATATGCGCCTTTAGTGCCGCTCTCGAAATACTCGCTTAACGACGTGACCGATGTACTGCTCGATACCGTGACCGTAAATACGTCGCTGACCGTTCCGCCATTGCCGTCGTTTGCCGTCACGGTAATCGAAGCGGTGCCTACGCCAATCGGCGTTACGGTTAACTGCTTGCCGCTCACCGTAACGGTGGCTACGCTGGTATTGCTGGAAGCAGCAGTTAGCGTCAGTGCGTCGCCGTTCGCATCGGAGAACGTTGCGGTTGCGTCAATCGTGCTGGCTGAGCTGCCTTGCGCGAAGGATCGATCAGCGATCGGATTCGCTACGGTTGGCGCGCTGTTAGCGGTGCAAGAACCGGTGCCGTAGGAGCCGGTCTTGAAGGTGCAGGGATCCCACCATTTGTAGCCGGCGGCAGGCGCAGCCCAAGGTTCCGCTTGCGGCTCCGTTGAAGTCGCCGGATTTTCCATTGCAAGCAGCGAGGTCGGTTGATCAAGCGTTAGTCCGCTTACTTGGCTTAGGCTCGTATACGATTCCTGAACCGACAGCCAGTTGGCAATGTTGACGAGCAGCGTGCCGTCGTTTTGTTCTTGGAACCCAGCATACGTCGTTTTCGAGGCGCCCGTTTCTTCCCGTTTGTATTTTGGAGTGGCATCCTCGACAGGAGAGGAATCGCCGATGAAGGCTGCCTTGCCAAGGCCGACCTTCGATACAGCAACATAAGGGCCTTCGTTGACGCCGCCGCCTTCATAGACGCCCTGATCGACCGCGCTCGACCATTTCGTTGTGGTAGAAGGCAGGTACACGATTCCTTTTGCCTTCTGCGGGTCCATGATAGCTAGCGTAGAGCCGGCGTGCATCGCAACGGTGGACACGCCTTGCGTAATGCCGAATGCTTGCGACGGGGCAACGATATTGTTCGCGGTGACGTCGCCGATCGCATTATAACGGAAACGGATGCCGAAATTCGTGCCGAGCCAGTCCGAGCTGGCGACGTTCTGCATAGCGGCAGAGTTGGCTTCCTCGGTGCCCATTCCTTGTGCCGGATTGCTCCAAGCCCCGCGGCGATAACCGTTGAATACTTCGGAGGAGTCCCACCGGTTTTTGTTCCGGTCTGCATTGTAATGGTCGGCGATGAAGAAAATGCTGCCGCCATTTTGAACGTATTGCAGCATCGCGGATTGCTCGGTCGTTTTGTAAGGGATGTTCGCTTCGCCGATGATAAGCACGTCATACCCGGTCAAATCGCTTAACGTAATCGGCGTTGTTTTACGCAATTCCTTTACATAGTAGCCTTGATTGGCGAGCGCTTGCGCATAATCCGAGAATGCGCCGTCGATGACCCAATCCGCGGCTCCGGCTGTTTGCCCGTGTGTATTGTCGAACAGCACCTTCTTTCCGTTGGGCGTCCCAACCGGCTGCAGCACGGGAGCGGGATCATTAGGCCCCTCGGCGAACGCTGCTGATCCAGGGATACCGATGCTGCTCGCGAATAGCGTACAGGCTAATAAATGAATGCCCACCTTCCGTTTCCAATTTCGTTTGCTCATTTGCTTTTTCATTTCCTCTCCTCCAATTCATGAATGGAATGTAGAGCCGACAATGAATGGCCTTGCCTACTCATTAGAACAGCGCAGGATTAGGGAGAAGTTATGTAGACTAGTAGTTTTTGTAAATTACGAGGAAGGGATTGCGAGGAATAGAAAAGTATCGCATTGAGTCGTTGTTGTAGTCTGTGCAATGAAGGGGCTTGTCCATATTCGTCCGTCGATGTAGATTGCAGATTGTACAACGAGTATCTACCGTCATTGTTGAAAGTTATGCCATACAAAACGAAAATTCACTCTGCTATTGTATGAAATGCAACGCTAATGCCCGGGAAGCGTTTAGCAGAGAGGTTTCATTGTACTCATTACAATGACCTAGCTGAATGGTCCGCCATTCGTCTCGGCTCGGCGAGCCAACTGGCAGGCGAATAGGACATGGAAATCTGCCCTATTGGGTCAGCTTATCGTCCGCCCAGGGCGAGTAAGCTTCGCATAATTAAAAAGAAAGCCGTGCTGCGCCCCAAAACGGGCAAGCACGGCTTTGTTAGTTGTCCTGCACCGCATGCTCTGGTTGGTTACACCTCAATTGATAAGCCAATGCTTACTCCTCCTCGATGATGACACGCACAGAGACGGTTGCTTCCAGAGGGGGCCCATTGTCTGAAATGAGGGTGGCCCGGCTTACAATCGTTGTATCTTCATTAACGTCGGGCAGAATAAACGGGATACGAATCGAATCGTCCGCGCCAATCGGGATGAAATCGCTGCGCAGCCGCAATTGGAACAGAGGGGCTTCCAGCGCCGCATTGATCAGGCCGACGTTGCCGGTGTTGCGGACCCGAATGGTGAAGAAGACGGTTTCGCCTGGCTGGCCTTCTGGCCGGTCCACCGTTTGGGTTAGCGCGGCATTCGGCAGGATGGCTGTCGTGACGGAGGAAGGAGCCTGCTGAAGCGGCGTTTGGTCGGAGAAGGCGACGGCATGGCTCGTAAATACCGTTCCTCCGACCGCATCGGGCGGGATGGTAAACGGCTGCGTGAAGGAGCGGCTTTCCCCGGGATCGAGAGACGAGATATCCGTACTAAATGACGTAAGCGGCTGAATGACGCGAACGTTCGTCAATCGCTGTTCGCTCAGATTCCGGACGGTCACCGTGAAAGGGACCGCAGTGCCGGGGGCAGCAATCACGGGATTGGCAGCGTTCGTTAATTGCAGGAGGAAACGCGACAAGCCGACAATGACATGCGTATCGCTCTGCACAGGTACGCCATTGGCTGGCTGCTCCGGCCATTGCGCGGTTACGCGGTTGGCGAGGACGGTTCCTTGTACGGCATCAGCTGGAATGGTGAACGGAAACTGTACGTACGCGGTCTGCCCGGGAGCAAGCGCCGGGACTGTTGTCTGCGCACCGGTTAGCGAATCCAGCAGAACGATGTTGGTTGCCAGGTTACTGCCCGTATTAACGACTTCAACGGTATAGATGATCGTTTCGGCTGGCCTAGCCACGTTGCGGTCGGGCAGCTTGCGGAGCGTAATCGTCGTCGGCGCTCCCGGCGACGATTGAACGACGAAAGCGGCTGACGTTCGCTGAAGCGGCGTTTGGTCCGAAGCAGCCTCAAGTATGTTCGTCACCACGGTGCCGCTGGCAGCATCTGCGGGCACCGCAAACGAGGCGAAACGGGCGATCGATCCACCAGCCGGCAAGCTCGCGATCGTTTCGCTAATTCCGAGAAATGGATCGCGTAACGTTACATTCGTCTGTGGAACATTCAGTAGGTTGGCTACGGTCAGCGTATAGTTAACCGTGGCGCCCGGCGCGGCGGAGACAGTATCCACCGTTTTCGATAGGGATAATCCTTGACCAATGACGGTAATAACAGACAAGACGTCAGACGGGCTGGACTCGTTGGAGGTAACGGTGAGCAAGTTGGCGATCTCGGTTCCAATCAGCGTATCCGCCGGGATGGTGAACGGCAGCGTCAATTGCCGGCTCTCGCCAATGGAAAGGTCTGGAACAGCCGTATCCACGCCAAGCAGCGGATCGCGTACGCGAATGCCCGTCAGCGGCACGTTGCCGCCATTCGCGACAACGATGCGATAGTTGACGGTTTGCCCGGGGGAGGCGGTGTTTGTATCGGGCACTTTGCGCACGCCAAGCAGCGGAGCGGGCAGCACCTCGACGGTGGCATCGGCGGTTATTTTCGGCGTCTGATCCGAGCTGGCATCTACCGTATTCGTGTAGACCCGCGCCGGCGATTCCAAGGGTACGAGAAACGGAACTTGAATGAGCTCGGTTTGGCCAACCGCCAGTCTCGGCAGCATTCTGCTCTGTCCGGCCAAATGGTCCGTCAGGACGACATTCGTCAAGTCTATGCTCCCGGTATTCCGCACTTTAATCGTAAAGTTGACCGTCCCGCCGGGAAAAACGCTGACGCGGTCAGCCGTTTTCACCAGCTCCAATCGAGGAGCACCGGCTATGAGCACATTGGCGGTTGCTTGCTTGCTCGGCAGATTATCCCCTTGAATGGTGGCGGTGTTGACAATCGTGGAGCCATTCGGCGTGTCGGCTGGAATGACGAAGGGCGTGCTGTACGTCACGCGCGTCCCGACGCCGATGCGGTCGATTGACTCGTTTAGCCCGAGCTGCGAATCGGTCAGCAAAACGCCGGTAAAGTCGACATTGCCGACATTCTCGGCCGTTATCGTATAGACAACGGTAGCCCCCGGCGCGGCGGAAGCAGGCGACACAGACTTCGTAAAGGATAAGGCTGGAGCCGCAACAACGTTAATCGTAGCTGACGCCGTTCGGCTCTGTGCAAGCTGATCCGCTGTGACGGTCACCGTGTTCAGGATTGGGCCTGGAGCAGCTGTGGCAGGGAGGCTGAGCTGAGGATTGAACGTTTGCGACGCACTGGGCTCCAGCGAGGCAATTATCGTGGACAAACCAAGCAAAGGATCCTCAACCCCCACCTGAGTCAACGCCACTTCGCCTGTATTGGTTACCGTGATGTAATAAGTAACGGTCTCTCCCGGCAGGGCATCGGTTCGGTCGGCAGCTTTGGCGACTGTCAGATCGGGCACCAGGCCGATTTTGGTAACGAAGATAGCCATCGGGCCGGGCAGTGACGTCTGGAATGCGCCCGGAGTGACGGGGAAATCGGTAGCGAACGTATAGCCTGCGACATACATGTTGCCTAATGCATCGCCCGCGATGGCGGACCCGCTGTCTACGCCTGTTCCGCCCAAGAAGGTTGAATAAATGAGCGAGCTTCCGGTCGCATTCAGCTTAATTGCAAAAGCGTCTCTTGGCGCGCCGAATGTCGTCTGGAGAGCATCCGGCGTCGTCGGAAAATCGTTCGATAATGTATAGCCCGTCACGAATACATTGCCGGCCTCATCCAGTCCGCTGCCGTACGTAATTTGGGTATTTGTTCGGCCTAAATAAGTGGAATAGATAAGGGCGTTCCCGGTGGGGTTCAGCTTGGTGACGAAGGCATCGTTCGTGCCGCCGAACGTCGGCTGATAAGCGCCAGCGGTCGTTGGGAAATCGCTGGAGCGCGTATAGCCCGCAACATAGGCGTTGCCGGCGGTGTCAACCGAAATGCCGTATCCGTATTCGGTTAACGATCCGCCTAGGTAAGTGGAATAGACGAGGGCGCTGCCAGCGGGATTCAGCTTGGTGACGAACACGTCACCCGTACCTTTCCTAGTCGTCTGAAACGCGCCCGGTGTCGTCGGGAAATTGATGGAGGCCGTGTTCCCCGTTATATACACGTTCGAGGCCGCATCGACAGCTATGCCGGTTCCGTTCTCGCCGCCTGTTCCGCCCACGAAGGTGGAGTAGATAAGAGCGGTTCCAGCAGCGTTCAGCTTTGCCACGAAACAATCGTTATTGCCGGCATATACCGTCTGAAACGCGCCGGGCGTCGTCGGCATATTGGCGGAAGCCGTGAATCCCGTCACGCATGCGTTCCCCGAAGAATCGACGGCGATGCCTGCACCGTAATCATGCCCGTCCCCGCCTAAGTAGGTCGAATAGATAAGGGCGCTTCCGGCGGGGTTTAGCTTGGCAATGAAAGCATCGCTGGTGCCGCCGAAGGTCGTTTGGATGGCGCCTGAGGTAACCGGGAAATTGTCGGAGTATGTCCGTCCCGTCACGAAAGCATGGCCATCGCTATCCACCGCGATAGCCAGTCCGGTATCGTAAGCCGTTCCGCCCAGATAGGTGGAGTAGACGAGCGCGGTTCCGGTAGGATTCAGCTTCGTTATAATAACGTCCCTGTCCCCAGCGATTACCGTCTGTACAGCGCCGGGGGTAACTGGATAATCGGTGGAGGTTGTAATGCCCGTGACATAGGCGTTGCCTTGAGGGTCGACCGCGATGCCGAATACTTCATCGTTGCCTGAGCCGCCCAAGTAGGTGGAATACACCAATCCCGGATCGATGACGAGCGTTACATTTCGGTCATAGGCTGGATCAATGTGAAACCCGATTGCGGGCTGATCCTGCTCCGGTCCATCGGATTCCAGCACGAACGAGCCGGGAAAGTCGATTCTCTGGCCGTCCACTTGTTGATAGCAAATCGGACGGGGGTCGATGATGGAGCCAAATGGCGTCAGGATGTCCATGTTGCCATTTTCGTCAAGCATCAGGCGTTCAGCGCCCACATATGCAAATCGAATGTTCGCCGTGTCGGCGCCCGGTTGAACGATGAACTCGTATTTCAGGCTTTGCCCTTCGCCCCGAAACACCAGATCGATCCCCGGCCATAGCTCACGGTAGACGAGCTTCAGATACGAGGGGAGATCGGTCCGCCAATCGGTCGGATCAGCGCCTCGTAGATAATGGACCTTACCGTCCGTTTGTTGTTCCCCTTCTGGCTGTACATCCGCTCTCGCGTTCAGGAAGCGAAAATCCAGCCGGGTGCTCCGCAATTCTTGCTCCTGTCCATCTTGGAGAAATCTGTCGAACAACGTAAAGATAGCCCCTTCGGATGTAAAAGCGGCTTCGAATGTCGCGCCCTTCGATCCATATCGAATCTGGGCGTTGTTCAGCTGTCCCCTATTCGGAACAAAGCAGCAGGGCAGCTGCTTGAAGGGCTTCACGGGCTTACGGCTGCTTTCCAAAATAACCGGCATCTCTTAGGTCTCACATCCTGCCACTAAATTTAATCAGAAGCTCCCGCTAAGCCTAGCGTATGCATCGCAGTCGGGGGAGGTGATTGGCCTAGAGTCCTGAAGGATTTTACAGCTACATAAATCCGCAATGCTGCAACTTTTCTCATACTTTTGCTGTAATATAGAAATAACTCGTTTCATGTCGAACGGGGACAGGAGGTAATCGTATGATGCGTACAGCTTTTCATAGAATGGCAATCATAGCATTATTCATCGTTGGGGCTTTTGCGCTTCCGACGGATTCCGCGCATGCAGGCTTCTTCAGCCGGGTTCAAGATATTTACCACGCACCGGACAAAATCAGCGAGATGGAGCAGCAGTATAAAGATGCGAACGAAGCGTTAACGAAGCAGCTGGAGGAAGCGCGGCAGGCGGCGGACCAGCTTGCCCAGAGGCAGGAGGAGCTGACCAAGCAGAATGAGCAGCTTATGGAGCAAAATGCTTCCCTTCAGTCGGAAGTGAAGGAAGCGCGCCAGAAGAAGGCGGATCTCCAGAAAAAGCTCATCATGGCTTCGGCTAGCATAGCGGCATTGCTGATCGCATACTTCATGGCCATACGCATTTGGCGGTATGCATCGTGGCGCAGGCAGCGGCATCTCCGAGACGGAGGAATAGAAGGATGAAGGTAACCGTCCCTGCCCGGCTCGGGCATGTGCATGTCTCGCTGGAGGAGACGGACAAGCTGCACGTGCTGCATCCCAAGTCGGTTATTGCGTTTCAAGGCCTGCCGCATCATCGCGAGGATCGACTGATGGACCTTGCCGGCATGTACCGCAAGCGCAAAATGATTCGCTCCCTGTTCCAAGGCAGCTCGGAGCTGGTGCTTGGCCTGCCGGCAGGCTGTTCGCTGGAAACGGTGGAGATTGATGCGCAGAGCAATTTGCTGTTTGATTTTCGACATGTGATGTTTTTCTCGGATGGCATGAAGCTGAAGTCGGTCGTCCAGCGGCTGAAAAATGCCTGGATTACGAAGGAGCTTGTCCGGATGCGCTTCTCGGGTCCGGGGTCGCTGGGAATTATTACGGCGGGCGATCTGATGACGATTCAGCTTCATCCGGACAGGCCGTTATTCGTGGAGGCCGGGTCGCTGGTCGCTTACCCGGATACGGCGACGATTCGGTTGTCGGTTTACGGCAACCAATTAGCCAGCCAGCATATGAACGTGCAGTGGGAGCTGCGAGGCAGCGGCCCCGTCCTCATCCAGACGGGCTCTCATGACGCGGAGCTGGAGGCCCAGCTGCAGAACGGCGGCTTGATCAAACGGATTTTGCGAGAGGTGCTGCCTTTCGGCAGTGTTTATATCAAATGACGGATTGGATTATCCGCGCGCTTCGATCGGCTGCGGGGGGTCGTTTGTTCGGAATGGTAACGGACCGGGTGGCCCTTATTCGGCTGAAATTAGGATGATTTGTGTTGTAACGGACCGAGCAGCCGCTATTTGCCCAATATCGTCCCTACGAGGCAGCAAAATGGCGAAATAACGGCTGTGGGGTCCGTTGCGACAGGCGCTTTTGGAGGAGGATAGCGGCTCTGAGGTCCGTTAAAGAGGGCCGCCCCTGAAGCAGAAAACGGATTGTGCTTCAAATTAGTTGCAATAGCATGCTATATGGCATACAATGCAATTAGTTGCAATAGCACCCTATCTGGAGGGGGATTAAGATGAGTGAACGTTGGACGCAGGATGGCGAAGGGGCTGCGGAGTCGCACGGGCAGTACATTTCAGCGATCTATCGCCATATGCAGGTTCTAATAGCTAGTGAATTGGCGCCTTATCGAATCGGCAGCGGCCAGTATATGTTCCTAATGGCGATCGCATTCCAGGAGGCAGTAACGCAAAAAGAGCTAAGTGAAAAGCTGCTCATCGACAAAACGACTACAGCGAAGGCAATCGCAAAGCTGGAAGCCGAGGGGTATGTGCGGAGGGAAGCTGATCCCACAGATAATCGGTACCAGCTGCTTTTCTTGACAGAAGCGGGACACGAAGTTGTGCCCAACGTTCAGGCAGCGCTTGATCGCGTCAGGAACCAGACACGGAAGGGCATTACGGACGAAGAGTATGGCGTGATGATGGGGCTGCTTCAGACGGTGCTTCGCAATCTGAGCGGTCTATAATCCAAGGGGGCTGTGACGATGATAGCTGTTCCTTTTATTGTGGTCGATAATTGTAAGGAAGAGATCAAGTACTATCAAAGTGTGCTTGGCGGCGAAATTGTTATTTTACGCAAACAAGGGGAAGAGGTATGGAATGCGGATTTGCAGCTGGAAGGCGCGACGATTAAGTTTGCAGATACGCAGGCAGCTAAGCCGCTGTTGCGGGGCGACTTCGTAAGGGTTTTCTTGAAAATCGAGACGGAGGAAGCATTCCGCAGCATCTATGAGCAATTCGCAATAGGGGGCAGCATCCATACAGCGGCGTATGAAGCTCCGTTTAACGGGCTGCTGGCTGTTGTTGCCGATCGTAATGGCGTGTGCTGGGTGCTTTCCTATTATCGAGCGTAGGCTGAGAATAATAACCAAGACCATACCCCCTCGCACGAGGGGGTATGGTCTTAGTTATATCAACACGTGGCAATACAGATCGCCTGAGCGGCCAGACAGGCGGGAATGCAAAAAATTGCGAAAATGCCGCATGCGGCTTGGCATATGGTTGAAATTCGAATGCATCTGGCAAGGCACGCCGGATCTGGTGCTGCGCCGCCCCTGCGCGAGTGGTCTCCTAGTCGTTTTATAATGCGGGAAAGTTTGGAGATAAGCCGCTTGAGCGCTGCTTTCAGTGTTTTGTCCATGCAGATTTTCAATTTCGTGCCGTTTAGAAATTTTACTTTTAGCCTGCCATTGCTGGAGCCGCAGCCCTTGCAACCACAGCCTTCCTTGCATCCGCTATGCGTTTGGCTTAGAACAACTTTTTTCTTGTTGATGCACCCGTGCCCAGAAACATAGCTGTTCTTATGTGTTAGGACGATATTTGCGCTGGAGATGCCTCTCACTTGCTTCCCGAATGAAGCGGTGAGCCTGCTTTTCGTTGGGGAAAGCGATTTAAGCTTAATCGTAGCTAAATTACATGCATTTTGCGTAATATTCAGGATGAAGTCGGAGATGCCGCTGCGAGCGTTGGTCACCAACTCGAAGTTTGCGCTTAAGATGCCCTCGGTTTTTGATTTTAAGCTGGTGGTTGCGAATAGAGCCGTTGTGCCATTGACTGTGCGAAGCAGACTTGGCATAGCTTAGCTTCCACTCCTCTGTCATATTGATCATGATGAATTCCTCTCAACATATTCAGCAGCTGCGGAGGGGGAGTGGTCAAATGACTATACCGGACTTAACTTTTATCCGATAGCTGTCTATATACGATTCGCCTACAAGAGGGAATGCCAATGAAGATCGAATTAGCAAGAGGGCGCGAACATCGGGTGGATGCGGTGTTGCACTGCGAGCTGCGGATGGACAATTGGTCGGCATAGGCAGAATTGTTGGCGACAGCGGGTGCTTTTATGAAATTGTAGACATTGTTGTGGAGCCTGCATATCAAGGGGAAGGCTTTGGCAAAATCATGATGTCCGAGTTAATGAAGCATTTGGATGAAAAAGCGCCGAAGGGTGCATATGTTAGCTTGATTGCGGATGTTCCGGCAGACGGGTTGTACAAAAAGTATGGGTTCGAATATACAGCGCCTAAGTCTGTTGGAATGTATAGGAAGTATTGAGCGAATTGAGGCCCTGTAGGGAGTAAAGAGTATGGCGGAAAGCCCGCCATACTCTTTTTCTATGCTGATTACATTTGCTCGCGGGTTGCTTGCAAACATGCACGGATCGCTTGAGTGACGACATCCGGCTCGGTCAGCTGCGGAAAATGGCCGCTTTGGGAAGCGAGAATATGGATGCCCCGTGGGCTCAGCCTAACGAGCTCTAATTGGTTCTTGCTGCGGATTTCCATGGCGTGCGCAGGCATCATCGGCGGCTTCTTCGTTCCAGAAACGACAATGAGCGGTGTATTAGGAAAGGGGTCGGCCGCTTCAATTTGTTGAACGGTATGCTTGACCCAATGCGCCTCATTCCACTTGCGGTGAGCGGAGAATGAATCCAAGGCAGATAGCATTCGATTGATTCCGCGAATGAGGGCGTTCTGCGTCTCATTGATGGATAGGTCATCGGGATGGCTGGATTCTAACAGCACGACACCTGCTACCTGGGCAGGGAATTGGCGGGCTAGCAGGTTGGCATATAAGCCGCCTAATGAGTGTCCAACCAGTAGATATGGCGGAGGAATCTTGAGATCCGCAAGCACTTGCATGAGTGCGTCCACAATGGCTTGGCCATGCTGAGGGCTAGTTGGCTTGCTGCTGCCGCCGACGCCCAATCGGTTGTAGGCAAAGATGGAGGCTTCCATCGAAAGCGCGTGAAATATTTTGTACCAGCCCTCGATCGGGCCGCTTCCGCCATTGATTAAAATGATTGTGGGCGCTCCTGCCCTGATTCCAGCGTGAGCGTATTCAAAGGTGCCGTGCACCGTTTGGATTTTCTTTTTTGCGATGGGTTTCATTGTCTGCCTCCCTCTGTTATTCGCGTTATACGTTCTCTCTATCATGCGGGTTTCATCTCGACAGATCATTTTGCGGCGCTGCCGCGGGTGCTCTGTATTTTTGTGTTCGGAGCAGGCTGCTGCCTCCATATACATAAATTAATGCGCTGAAAATGAATACCTGCATCGCGGTTTACAGTTCGCCGCTACAATTAAAGGATTCTGCGGCTCCAATAGGAAGGATAGGTGAGGCGTGGCGAAGTGGCGCGGATGGCGGCCCGTCTTATGGAAGACGGCTGCTTGCCGCAACGATCGTATATTTCGTTGAGCGAAGCTTGCCGCTGCAGGCTATCGATCTGGCGGCGTTTTTGCAGCATGCGGATTACCGCTTCTACCTGTCGATGATGCTGTTTGCCGTGTTTTTAATGCTGCAGGCGAGCATTTGGGTAATGATCGTGAATGCCGCGGGCGCGAGGGAAACGGGGAAGGGAGTAGAGGGGGGCTCGCGGCTTCGTTTGCTGCCCGGCTTGCGTATTTTTATTGACTCGCAGTTTGCCAAATATATTCCCGGCGGCTTCTGGAATTACGCGGGCCGGATTGTGCTGGCGACAAGAGCTGGCGTATCCCTCGCCGCACAGCTGGCCTCTATCGTGTACGAAAACGTGCTGCTAGTAGCAGCGGCGCTGGCATACGCGCTCGTGCTGGTCGTCAATTTGAACGTCGCTCCGGTTCCGATCTTGCTGGCAACGCTGGCGCTTGCCGCCTTCTCGTATGTGTACTATGGGCGCGTATCGTCATGGGTGCAAAGGGTGTTCGATGGGGCTTCTCGCTGGAAGTTGATGAAGGGGCTTCTGAATCGCATGGCTAAATCGACCGATACGGCTGGGAGCGACCGTGCGGCGGGGGCGAGCCCATTGTCCCGCAATCAATCTTTTGGGTACTTGGTTTGTTTTCTCGGCAGCCATTTTGTCATGGGGATTGCGTTCTGGCTGCTGGCCAATAGCTTCGATGCGGGACATATTAGCGTGTTCTATGCGGCTGGAACGTTTGCCACGTCATGGCTGCTCGGCTTGCTGAGCCCATTTCCCGGGGGATTGGGCGTGAGGGAAGGATTTCTCGTGTATTTCCTGTCTCTTAAACTAGGCACGGACGTTGCGCTGCAGCTATCTATCGTCGCCCGCGTATGGAATGTGATGGCTGAACTTACATTCTGGCTGTTGATCCAAGCGGCCAGCAGGCTGAAGAGAAGGGTGAGAAGCTATGAATCGTAGAAAAGTTCTGCTCGTTGCCGGTGTTTTCCCGCCTGGAATCGGAGGCATGCAAAGCTACTACTATAACCTATCCAAGCATACCGGTCATGATATGACCGTGCTCGCTCCTGAATATCCGGGCAGCGA
>NZ_AEDD01000005.1:0-15904 GCF_000179615.1 Paenibacillus curdlanolyticus YK9 | reverse complement strand
TCCGAATTGTTCGAGGCTCGTTCATGCGCGGCGAGCGTACCCATTTCTTGAGCTGGGGACGGCTTTTTCGCCATGTGAGAACGCTGCTGAAGAAAGGCGAGCCGGATGTGACGGTATATGGCTATGTGCTGATCGGGTTCATTGGACTGCTGTTCCGCATATTCAGCGGGCGGCGTTACATGATTTCCACGCATGGAATGGATATGCTGCTGTTCCGCCGATTTATCGGCCTCAATTATATCGTCAAGCTCATATTGGTGAACGCGGATGGCGTGCTGACCAATAGCGTCTATACAACGAAGCTGGTGGAGGAATACGGGGTGCATCCCTCTCGAATCAGCATGGTATACCCTGGCGTAGAGGCGGTTTTTGAACGGCAAGCCGTGAATGAGGAGCTGGTAAGGCAGCACGGCTTGGAAGGCAAGTATGTCATCTTATCCGTTGGGCGGCTTGTGACGCGCAAAGGCCATGATCGGGTCATCGAATCGATGCCCGAGGTGCTGAAGCAGCTGCCTAATGCGATGTACGTCATCGCTGGCGACGGTCCGGAGCGTGCCCGTTTGGAGCATTTGGCGAGGACGGTGGGCGTTGCGGATTCGGTATTATTTTTGGGCAGCGTAAGCGGCAATGACAGCCTGAATGCGTATTATAATTTGGCCCATCAGTTTATTATGGTGTCCCGCGAGCTGGAGAAGGGAGACGCGGAAGGATTCGGCATCGTCTATCTGGAGGCAGCTTCGGCGGGCGTGCCTGTTATTGCGGGTCGTTCCGGCGGCGCGCTAGAGGCGGTACTGGATGGGAAGACCGGTATTCTCGTAAATCCGAATGCCCATGCCGAGATTACGGAAAGCATCGTTCGTCTGGCCAAGGACGAGGAGCTTCGGCGGCGGTTAGTTGAAGCGGGCTACAAGCGTGCAAAAGCGCAATTTCAGTATGGCGTGCTGGCAGCGGCGTTCGATCAGCATGTGGAACGGCTGTGTGCGGCTCCGATGCGCAGCAGGAAGGCTGCCGCCCTAAAGCTGCGGCGCCGGATGAAGCAGGATGCTCGGTAGCACCGAAAGCCGTGCTGCACCCCAAGCGGGTGAGCACGGCTTTGTTGTGGTGCGCTATTCCTCTTCTTCCTTTAACTCTACCTCCACCCGGTTCGAATCGACCTGGAAGGTCGGCCCTGTCACAACGACCTGAAACGTTATGGTAGCCTGATTGGATACCTTCTCGTCTTCGGTTAGCTGCTCCGGACGAGCGAGGAACGAGACTCTGATTTCTTCGCCCGGGTCGAGAGGACCGAGCGTGATTTCCTCGGAGCTCGCCCCGGGTCGCCGGCGCCCGTTAACCTTAACGCTTCCGGGAATGAATACTAACGGTTTCGGCAAAACATCGGACAACCGCAAGCCGATCAGCGTGGTCTGTCCCCGGTTGGCAATGACAATCGTGTAGGTGATTGTATCTCCTACCGCGACCTCGCTCGAGGAAGCGGATTTCAGGACAGTAACAGGCGGAGGAATAACGGTGACCTCCTCTTTGTCACTTGCAGGCGGCGACTCGGTGGAGACGGCCGTAGCGATATTGGAGATGACGGAGCCGTTGGCTGCATCCAGTGGCACTACGTATGGACGTCGAACGACCACTGTCTGCCCGGGCGCCAGAATGCTGATCGTCTCCACGAATCCCAGCAGCGGGTCGGTTACATTGATTCCGACCAAGGGGACGTTGCCCGTATTTGTAACCTGAATCGTATAGGTGATGGTGTCTCCCGGAGCTGCGGTCGTCCGGTCGGCCGTCTTGGTCATCTTCAAATCGGCAAGCGGCGGCACGATGACAGATGCGGAATCCGAGACCTGACCTGTCTGGTTGGATAGCGCAGCGGCGGTGTTCACCAAGCGAGTGTTGCCCGGCGTACCGGACGGGACGGTGAATGGCACGCTGAAGGTTTTCGATTCCCCCGTTTGAAGAAGCGGGATGGTTTGTTCGAACGAGAGCGCTGCGTCGGTGACCCTCACATTGGTGAGCGGAGCATTGGATAAATTGGTGACCGTAATGGTGTACAGTATCGTTTCTCCGGCAGCTGCGGTCGTCCGATTCGCACGTTTTATGATTCCGAGATTGTAGTTTGGCGGTATGATCGGCGTAACGACTTCATTGGAAGGAATATCGCCTGTGTTGATTTCCCCGCCGGCGATGCTTTGATATTCGAAGAGGATAACCGCTTGATTGCGGATCAAGCCGTCCTCGGGAAAGGAGATGACGAGTGCTTGATAGGTGACAATGATCGTTTGATCAGGCGCCAAGGAGCCTAAGCTAATGCCGGCAATGGGATCGCCCGGTACTAGCTCGCCATTAACGGTAATGCTTCCTGGCACGAATACCGTATCGTTAGGAAGGCTGTCCAGCAGAAACATCGCATCGGCAGACACGGTGCCTGAGTTGCTGATCGCGACCGTATAGGTCAAAATCTGCCCGATCTCAGCGGAGTCCAAATCCACGCTTTTGTCGACCGTAAGGCGCGGTGAGTTGATGTCGATATAGATCCCGACCGCGATAACCGAGTAGCCGTCATTTGTCGTTCGGATTTGGAATGCGGCAGTGGTCTGGTTATTTTGCAGCGTGCTCGAAATATCGACGTTCGTAATGTCCCAGCTCTGTCTGCCGCCGACGATTTGGGTGCCGGGCTCCCCGTTAATTTGGTTGCGGTCGCCAAATGTTCCCGAGGTGTCCAGATTGCCGCTGTCGTCATTGATTTGCGAGGCAAAGAAGTTATTCGCGAAGTTGTTAGGGCCGGAGAGCACCGTCAGGGTCGCTTCACTGGGGCCAAACAGTACTTGGTCTCCGACCTTGTTGGCATCCCCGTCCTGAGCGCATAGCGCCATGCGTCCGCTGACTGGCCCATCAATCGGTGTGGCGAAGCCGGATAAAGAGGTTGTAACGGAGGGGTCACTTCCGGTTGCGATCTCGACAATGCCTACGTTGAGACTCAAATTTCGGAATGGCATAGCCGTGTCTTCATAGATGACGCAGAGGGTCCAGCCACAGCTGTTGGCGGTACTATTGCCGAAGTCGATATTGCCGACTACGCTTCCGACCGTATACGTACCGGCGCCGCCCGCCTGAATGAGGGAGGTGACGTTGGCGGAGCGGAAGTAGTTGTCCGTGGCATTACGATGAGAAATTTGCGCGGTGACCGGGTCCGGCGTAATGCTGGTGGTTACCCCTTGAGGAGTCGTCAGGGTGACCGGCTTATCAATAAAAGCAAAGTAATTGTTCGTTCCATTCGTGACGGCATAAGTGCCGGCCCATACGAGCTCCGCATAGAGGACCTCGCTGTCCGCGGGCAGATCGAGAATGGCGCTGGCGCTGTTCAGGTTGAAGTCGGAGGTCGTGCCTGGCGGGTAGCTGCCGAATTGCATCGACGTATCAATGGTTACGAAAGCTCCAATATAGTCGCGAGTGCCGGGCACGCCTTCTGTGGACGACCGGCTGAGCCCTAGCGTATTGCCTGTAAACGTGATCGCCCCGGCATCATTGCCGCTGAATCGAAGTATGAAAGGCACTTTATCACCCCGGTTTTAAAAAGATGCTCCGTTTCAACCATATGTTTGGGGGAGTGCGTAGGTGCTTGTATGAGCTTGTACAAAATGAAAGGTTTGGGAGGATGCCAGATGGAGTGGTGGTGGCGACGGGAATAGGGAACAATTTTCTTCCCTAAATGCGTGCGAAGGGCGGGAAGTCGGGAATAGGAGAGAATTTTCTTCTCTAAATGCGGGCAGAGGGTGAGAAGTTGGGAATATGGAAGAATTTTCTTCTCTAAATGCGTGCGAAGGGCGGGAAGTCGGGAATAGGGGAGAATTTTCTTCTCTAAATGCGTGCGAAGGGCGGGAAGTCGGGAATATGGAAGGTCTTTGTTCCCTAAATGCGTGCGAAGGGCGCGAAGTTGGGAATAGGGAAGGTTTTTGTTTCCTAAATGCGAGCGGGAGGCGGGAAGGCGGAAATAGGGAAGGTTTTTCTTCTCTAAATGCGAGCATAGGGTGGGAAGTTGAGAGTAGGGAAGGTTTTTGTTTCCTAAATGCGAGCAAAGGGTGAGAAGTCGGGAATAGGGAAGTGTTTTCTTCCCTATTCCCCCCCTACTCCTCCCGCCCGCGTAACGCAAGATGCTGGAACAACGGAATCAGCATCAGGCAGCACACCGTGAAGCTAATAATCATGACGAACCAAACGCCGTGCAGCTCCGTCAGCTGGAACGTTAACACGAGCAGCAAGCAGCGAGTCGCGACCAATATATTCTCCCGCCACACGAGAAAGGACGTCTGCCGAATGGCGCCCGCTGGCTGGATGAAGCGGAACTGCTGGGCATTCCAGACAGTCGTGAAGTAAAACATGCCGACGGCAGTCAGCACATTCGATACAACCAAGGCAGCTGGATGCCGGAACAGGACGATGACGAAGCCGACGGCCAGCAGTCCCGCACCCATCCAAAGCCACCGGATTTCATGAATCCTGTATTTCCGATATACCCAAAGCCCGCCGACCGCGCTCAGCGTATACAGCATGTTGAGGAGGGCGATCAGCACCTTGTTTTCCGTTACGGAGAAAGTGAACAGCAGCGTGAACAGGTTCTGAAATTGCAGAAAAATGCCGGCGGCGAGCATGGAGAGCAGCATCCACTTGGCACCGGGCTGGCCGAATGCAAGGCGGAAGCGGAATTTGCCATGGTCGGCGCGTTCGGCTTCCCCTTGGGGAGCAGGAAGCTTCATGCGCGGAATGAAAGCAGAGAAAACGAGCATGAGCACGAGAAATACAAGCATCAGCGCGAAGGAGCCGCCGTAGCCGAAGCCATTAATGACCTGCGCAGCAGCGAACGGCACGGCGATGGACAGCACCTGCCCAATAATGCTGACTGCGGCGAAGTAGGGCGAGAGCTCGCTGCTTTTGCCGCTAAGCGCGATGCTTAAATTTTGCGCCGCCGTGCTGAAGCCGAACATCGCGCCAATAGGAATGCCGAGGATAACGATCCATGCCCATCTCGGCTCCAAGTGCGCATATTGCAAATAAGCGAAAGCTATGCCCCCGCAAACGGCGGAAACGCCAAGCGGCAAACGGATCGTAAATCGCGTGAGCAGCTTGGCGGTAGCGGTGAAGGCAATGCCCCAGCTAATAAACATGGATAGATTGTAGAGCGATAATTCGGCGATGCTGTGGGTCTGCTCCCACAGGTACAGGTTAACGAACAATCCGATATAGATCGCGATAATCGAGCTTACCGTATTCATCGCGAGCAATTTTTTCATTTTCTTCGACATGAGAGGCACCTTCTGCATGTTATGGCTTCCGCATCAGCGTTAGCACTGGCGGGGCCACACGATGATACGCTTATTTGACTGCACCGGCCGTGATGCCGCTGGCGATTTTGCGCTGGAAGATAATATACAGGAGCAGCACGGGAACGATGGTGATGAACAACGCGGCGAAGAGCGGCCCCCACTCGGTGCGATACTGCATCTCTGCCTGCATGACGCCGATCTCGACGGGCAGTGTGTACTGGCTCGGGTCGTTAATGAGTATGGTGCCGACGATATATTCATTCCAAATGTTCAGGACGTTGACGATGCCGACCGTAATCAGGCCCGGCTGCGACAGCGGCAGCATGATGCGGAAGAAGGTGCCGTAATGGGACGCGCCGTCCACGATAGCCGCTTCCTCAAGCTCCTTAGGCAGCGACTTGAAGAAGCCGACGAGCACGAAGATGCCGAAGGCAAGCACGCTGGACGTGTACACCAGGATCAGGCCGGTTTTGGAATTCACCAGATTCAGGCTGTTCATTAGGAAGAAGAGCGGAATAAGCGCTAGGACGAACGGAACCATCATCGATGCAATATACAACAGGTAAAGCGCGTTGCTTCCACGGAATTTGTAGCGTGCAAGCACGTAGGCCGTTGTCGCGGCGAGCAGCAGCCCCAGCAAGGTAGAGCCGAGCGTTACGATGATCGAGTTAACGAAATAGGTGTCAAAATGATACCTGCTCCACACATAGGAGAAGTTGCTCCACAGCAGCGGAGCTTCCGGCAGCGCCCAAGGCAGATGGCGGAAAAATTGCTCGTTGTCCTTCAGCGAGTCCAGCAGCGTCCAGAGCAGCGGATAGAGCACCAATATGCTCCAGCCGATGAGAATCAGGTAGAAAATCGTTTTGGCGACAGGGTTGCGAATGCCGTTGTTCATGTTGCTCGTCCTCCTTAGCTAAGCTCGACAGTCTCATGGCGAAGCAGTCGCTGCAGCACAACCGTCGTAATGAGCGAGAGTACCAGTATGAGTACGCCGATTGCGGCGGCGAAGCCGAAATGATATTGCCGGAAAGCCATTTGGTAGAGATAAGAGCCCATAACCTGCGTACTGTTGTCGGGTCCTCCCTCGGTCATAATCCAGACGATGACGAATGAGCCGTTCAGCGTCGTCATCATAATGTTCAGGATCGACACTTTCATCTGCTCCCAGATGAGGGGGAGGGTAATGGAGCGGAACTGCTTCCACTGACCAGCGCCTTCCAGCTCAGCCGCTTCGAAGTAAGAAGCCGGGATGTTCTGAATCGCGGCGATCAGCAAAATCATATAAAATCCGATGCCGGCCCAAATCGCAGGCGGGAGCAGCATCCAAATCGTATGGTTCATAAATCCGAGCCATGCAATGGTCACTTTGTCCTCGGTGAAGAGGGACAGGAACGCATTAAGGAAGCCGATTTGCGGATTGTATATGAAGCTCCACAGCACGCCGATGACGACTACGGAAATAACGTTCGGAATGAAGAAAATCGACCGCATGAAGCCGGCCAGTTTGAAATTAAAGCGGGTTAGCGAAACCGCGAAGAAGGTCGCGAGCAGCATAATGCCGATGATTTTGCCCAGCACGAGAAAATAATCGTTGCCAATCGCCCGCCAGACGATCGGATCTTGGAACAGCGCTTTGAAGTTGTCGAGCCCGATAAATTCCTTGTCCTGCGACATGCCGGACCAGTCGAAGAGCGAGTAATACAGGCCCTTGGCGACCGGATAGATGGTGAACAGACTAAAAAATGCGAGTGTCGGAACAATGAAAGATGCAATAAATAAGGTTCTTTGCCATTTGGCGCTGCCTGTATTCATGACACCGACCGCCTTCCCATAAATTCGTGAAGGATGATCGGGAGCGCCCGATCATCCTTCGCTTGTTCTCGTGCGAATCCGAGTCCGCGATTATTTTGCGACCTTTTTGACGACATCAGTTACGCGGGAAATCCATTCCTCCGGCGTGATTTTCGCGATCGTGAGCGCATCCGTTGCATCCTGCATCGCTTTGTCCACGTCCGCGTTGAACGTAATCGTCGGGATGACGATCGTGTTCGCGTCGTTCAAATATTTCGCAGCATCTTTGACGAAGTTAGGCGCGTTGGATGCGCTGATGTCGCCTTTGATGTTCGATGGCGAGCCGCTCAGCTCTGCCCATTGGGAAGCTTGCGCTTTCGAGAAGATGAATTGCAGGAACGCTTTGGCAGCTTCTTTGTTTTTGCCGTTTTTCGCGATAGCTACTGTAGCAGTGGATGTATTCGCGACAACCTTCTGGCCTGCATCCTGCATCACCGAAGGGATGAAGCCGAAGTCGAAGCCGCTTGGAATGTCCTTCGACATTTCATTCGGGAGCCAGAGGCCGTTCGGGATGAACGCATCTTTATTTTGCAGGAACAGCATTTGCGAATCGGTATGGTTGATCTGGATCGACGCTTTGTCGATGAAGCCTTTGTCGCGCATTTCGACGATCTTGTTCAGCGCGCCGAGTACGGCTGGGCTGTTGAACGCTTCTACTTTGTTAGCCGCCATGTCCTGCAGCACGGTGAAGTCGCCGTTGTTCGCCGATACGATGGCTGGGTAGAGGACTGCGCCGTTGATGTAGTACGGATATTTGCCGGTATGGATGAATGGCGTGACGCCTGCTGCTTTGATTTGTTCGCTGACCTTCAGGAAGTCCGCGTAGTTTTGCGGCTCTTGCCAGCCTTTTTCCTTGAAGAGCGCTTTGTTCCAGAAGATGCCCCACGAGTTCAGGACGAGCGGGATGTTGTAGATTTTGCCGTCGTATTGCTGCGGCGCTTGCGTCAGGAGATCCAGAATGTTGTCGCCATCAACGTTCGTGCCCGTTTTCAGCCACTCGGTCAGATCCTCCAGTTGGCCGTCTTCGACCATTTGGCGGTCGTTCAGCTCTGGACCGTCGATGTAGACGAAGTCAGGCGGGTTGCCGCCGATCCAACGGGGTTTGTTTTGTTCGTTGATTTTCGGGCCGCTCATTTCTTTGATGTTCAGATCGGGATTGGCTGCTTGGAAATCGGCAATGACTTTTTTCCACCACTTGTCGCCGTAGCCGCCGACGAAATACTGGATTTCAAAGTCGCCAGTCAGCTTCTTGTCGCCGCTGGACTCGTTCGTGGACGTGTCCGCTGCCGGCTCGTTGGTTGATGGCGTGTCGGTCGCTTTCTCTTTGTCGGAACCGCATCCGGCAAGTGTCATTGTCGCCAGTACGACGGCCAGGCTCATCGCTGCAAACTTGTTCTTGATCATCATGAATGCAAACCCTCCCCAAATTGAGTGTGCGTTTTTCTCGTTTCTAGCGAGCTGTTACGCTTACTCTCATCATAGGGATATTGGGAGAAACCCTCTATCGAATATCTTCCACGAATTCTTTGTTATTTTCTTTTTGTGGAAGATTGCCCTGCCGTTTCTCTGAAGGGGCACAATCGTTACAACAGGTAGCAATCCAGCGCGGGAGCAGGTTCTTCCTGCTAGGGTATTGCCCTGCCGTTGCACTTTGTACAACGAGAAAGGTAGGAACGGTCCGTCCCGGGGGATCCCATTGCAGTTCATGCAACGAGATACGATCCAGAAAGAGATGCTATGCGCTTAAAACAGAGCAAACCACCGTTCCCGTTGTACAAAATGCAAGGATACCTTCTCACTTCCGCTGCATGCGTTGATTCGATTGTACAAACTGCAATGAGCAGGCGGCTGCAAGCACCAACGCCACCGGAAAACGACGTACCCCCGTCCGCGGCCCGCCCGTCCCGGACGCATTCACCCATCCACATGTCGCTCAGCACCCGTCCGTCCCGAACGCCATCCGTACGTCCCACACGCATCCAACAGCATGTCCGCCCGCAGTCCGCACTCAACCACAACGCCAACCGCTGCAGCGCAAAAAAAAAAAGGAGTGCCCCTCAGCCGTCGCGGCTTCGGAGACACCCCTTTACTTCAAGTATTGCGCGCTGCGCGCCTCGGCAAAATGCTGCAGCTCATCCAGCGCTTTCTTCGGCTCAAGGTGATTGTACAGGACGGCATCGCCGAGCTTGCGGGTGTAGTCCATGACCGCTTGCCATGCCGGCTCCTGGACGGGATAGAACTTTGCTTTGCTAAGCGCATCAAGGTTCGCTCGCATCGTGGCGTCCCGAGCGGCGAGCTGGACGCCGACCTGTGAGTTCGTCGGCAGGAAGCCCTCGCGCTCGATCATTTCCCGATAGGAGGGATCATCGTACAAGTAGTCGATGAAGGTGGACAGCGCCTTCTTGTCCGTATGATCGGTCTTGAAGGATACCAGCACGTCATGCACCCCGAATGAGATTGGAGGATGGCCGTCCTTGACCGGAACAGGGCCTACGTTCCATTGCAGATTCGGGAACTCCTTGGGCACGACCGATGTGAAGTAGTTGCCGGAAATCATCATGGCGAGCTTGCCGTCGCCGAGGATGCGCTGCTTCTCATCGCGCGTCGTAACCGTCGGCTCGGGATCGGTCAGGCCGGCGTCGTACATCTCCTTCAGGAAGGTTAAGCCTTCCACGTTGGCAGGGGAGTTAATCGTCCATTTGCCGTCTTTAATCCAGCCGCCTCCGGCCCCGAAGAAGAAGTAGGACAAGTACGCTTGCGTCTCGTTGTCCGTCAGATCGACGCCGAAACCGGAGGCTTTGCCGCCTGCTTTAATTTTCTCCGAGTCACGTTTGAGCTCGGACCAAGTGTCGGGAGGCTCGATGATGCCGGCTTGGCGGAACAGCTCCCGATTGTAATACAAACTGCGGATGGACGCGACGTAAGGAATTGCATATTGATGTCCATCGATCCGGTCCATCTCCATCAGATTAGGATACAGCTTGTTTTTCAGTTCGGGCGATAGGATTTCGTTAAAATCGTTCAGCAAGCCGTCCTGCGCAAAATGTGCGTAGACGTTCGTGTTGAGCAAATCCGGCGGCTGGTTCTGGCTGATCATCGTCGTGTAGATGCCGTCGAGAATATCCCAGTTGGCGACTTGCAAATCGATGTCGATCAGCGGGTTTTTCAATTCAAACTCTCGTACTAGCTTCTCGAGAATCGGCTTTGTCTCCGTGCTGTACTCGGATGCGACGAATCGAATCAATGCGCGCTTCTCCTGTATGGGTGCGGCCGGCTGGTCGTCGTCCTTCGAGCAGGCGGCGAGCGGTGCCGACAGGGAAAGCAAGGAAAGCAGCAGCACGGTTGGTTTCTTCAGACGACGGAACATGGAATATAAGTCACCTCCCCGGCGGATAATGAATCGATTGCTATTCAATGACGGTGAATGGGAACAGCAGCTTCTGATTTTCTGGCAGGCTCATGTTGTCGCGCGTGACGACGGTGGAGTCGATCAACGTCGTTCGGACCGACTTGCTGCCGTTTACGAGCTTCATGGCTGTCTTGACGCCCAAGTAGCCGAGATTGAATGGCTTCTGTACGACAAGGGCGCTTACCGTTCCTTCATCAAGCAGCTGGATTTCATAGATGGAGCTGTCGAAGCCGATCAGCTTGTGCGCGCTCGACGCCCCCATCTCCTTGAGCGCTTTGGCTGCGCCAAGCGTCGTCGCTTCGTTCAGCGTGATGAACGCGTTAATCTCGGGATTCAGCTGAAGCAGCGAAAGTGCCGTCTCGTAAGCCTTCTCTTCTGAATCGCCGCAGTAGTAGCTGCCGAATACGCTGTCCGCATACGGCTTCAGCGCTTGACCGATGCCTTCATACCGTTTTGCAGATACGAGAGAATCGGGCGAGTCGCTCAGGATCGCAACAACTGGCTTGCTCTTCGTCAGGCTTGCAATCGTCTCCCCGGCTAATCGTCCAGCTTGCTCGTGATTGCTGGATACGACGGCGGGCATTCGCTTGACCGGCAGCGGCGTATCCATAACGACGAGTTGGATGCCGGCTTCGGTAATGTCCTCAAGCACGGCGGGCATCCGGGGGTCCTCGATAGGCGCGACGACGATGGCATCCGGCTTGCGGTCGATCGCATCTTGCAGGGCAAGAATTTGGGCATCCGCATCCGTCTCCTGCAGCGGGCCTTGCAAATCGAGCTTGACGCCGAGCTCCTTGGCTGCCGTCTGGGCGCCCATATTGGCTGTCTGCCAATAATCGGAGCGCACATTTTGCGTCTTAAGCACGACGGTGACGGTTCGATTGCCGTTATCCGCAACGTCGAACAGCTTTAAGGAGAAGCTGGCATAAACGACAGCGGTAACGAGACATAAAACGAGCAATAGCATAAAACGATGCTTGCGCATAGGCTTCGTCCTTTTAATCGAGAATAGGGATTCGGATCGTCACGCACGTTCCGACCTCGAGCTCGCTGCGAATTTGAACGCTGTATTCATGTCCAAAATAGAGCTGAATCCGTTCGTTCACATTGCGGACGCCGATCCCTTTGTTGCGGTTATCTTCTTCGTAAGGCAGCAGCAGGCGATGCAGCTGCTCCGGCGTCATCCCTTGGCCGTTATCCTCGACCTCGAATGCGATATGATCGCTGTGCTTCCTGCCGCGCACGGTGATGAAGCCTTTCTCCGGATTATGGCGGATACCATGATAAATGGCGTTTTCGACGAACGGCTGCAGCAAAATTTTGAGCGTCTTATAGCCCATAATCTCGTCGGCAAAGTCGATTTCATAATCGAGCTGGCTGTCGTAGCGCATTTTCTGAATGAGCAAATAGTTCTTAATATGCTCCGCTTCAATTCGAATCGGGATCAGCTCTTTGTCCTTCGTAATGCTTGCCCGGAACAGCTTGGCCAGCGCCGACGTCATGAGGACGACTTCCTCGTGCTGCTTCTGCTCGGCCATCCAGACGATGGAATCGAGCGTATTATAGAGAAAATGCGGGTTAATCTGCGCCTGCAGCAGCTGGAGCTCGCTCTTGCGCTTCGTTTCTTGATTTTGGATAATCTCCTGCATCAGCGTCTTGATTCGGCCCACCATCATGTTGAAGGTACGGCCGAGCTGCCCGATCTCGTTCATCTGACCAATCTCGGTCTGGATGTCGAAGTTGCCCCGCTCGACGAGCTTCATATCCGCCTGCAAATCCTTGATCGGCTTCGAGAAGCGATGGGATAGCCAGATGGAGATAACGAGCGAAACCGCAAGCCCGCACAGCGCATATAGCAGAATCGAATTGCGCAACGACGCTTTGCTCGCGATCAGCTCGTCCGTATACGCCACCCCGACGATTTTCCAGCCGAAATTCGTATTTTGTACGGAATAGATGCGCTTGCCTTCCTCGTCATCGGCAATAAAGGACGTGCCGCTCTTTGCCGCCGTCACCTCCGGGATGAGCTCCGTGCGCAGATTGCTGTTGATCAGCTGCTGCTGGGGATGGTAGACGATGTTCCCTTTGTCGTCGACGATGAACACGTAGCCTTTTTGGCCCAAGTTAATATTGCTGGCTAGATCGTTGATGACGTTCAGGTTCAGATCGACGAGAAAAACGCCTTCGGCGGTAATGCCGTCCGTGCTCTTCAGCTCGCGGCTCAAGGAGACGACCCAGCGGTATTCGTTCTTGATGATGTTCTGCACATGGGGCGCGGAGATGACAGACTTGCCGCCAGCCGCCCGGGCGTCCGCATACCAGGATTGCTCCTTCAGCTTGGCGTTCGGGTTCAGCGGCGTAATCCGCCTGTCCGAGACGAACCGTCCGTTGTAGCCGAACACCATAATGTTCGCAATATCCTTGCGGGTATAGAGAATGGCCTGAAACAGGTCGGAGATCCGTTTCTCATACGTCCGCAGCCCTTCCGAGTCAATGAAGTTGTTGTCGGAAATGTAATATTTGACGTCCTTGTTCGTCATGGCGAGCAGCGAGATGTTCTCCATGTTGTCGACATAGGACTGAATATTGGTGTTTACTTGCTTGATAATTTCCTCGATATAGCCTTGCGCGTTTTTCTCCACCGCCTTGACGGACAGCTGGTAGCTGATCAGGCTGGTGGAGACAATCGCAACGAGAATCAGGCAGGAGAACGCGAACGAAATGCTGGACTGGATGCTTTTGAGCGGAAACAGGGGATAGCGCAAGCGATCTCTACTCATAGGCTATGATCCGCTCCCTTTGTTCTCCCTGTAGTCTTTCGGCGTCATGCCGACATGCTTCTTGAACAAGATGCTGAAATAGTTAGGGTCGCCATAACCGACGCGCTCGGCGATTTCGTAAAACTTCAAGCTGGTCGTCTGGAGCAAATCCTTCGCTTTAGTGATGCGGACGCCGGTCAAATATTCGATGAACGTCTCCCCGGTGTGCTGCTTGAACACGAGGCTGAAGTAGCTGGTGCTCATCAGCACGTGGCGGCAAATCTCCTGGAGCGACATTTTGTCATTGGCATAATTCGTCTCGATGTATTCGACCGCGCGGCGGACCTGCGAATTCGTGAAATGATTGCGGTTATCCGCGATTTCGGCCATTACGGCGCGGACGACCTGCTTCAGCCAGCCTTCGATTTCATCCAGCGTCTTAAAACGGTACACGTCCATCAGCATCATTTGGCTGTCGAGGGAGGTTTCCCGGTCCGCGGGAATGACCTCCTGGATCGCGTTCATAAGCGAAAGGACGACCCTCTGCATCTGAAGGAAGCAGGTTTCAATCGGCACCAGCGCCTTCTTCAGCTCCAGGATGCCTTGCGCGATCAGCTGCTGCGCCTCCTCGAAGGAGCCCGATTTGACGGCTGAGACGAGGCTGCGATCCCAATTCAAGCTTGGCGGCGAAGCCAGCGCGGGCTTGCCCTCAAGGTCGAGAATGCTCAGCACGCGGTTTTTGCCGAAGAGGAATCGGTAGTCGAGCGCCGACAGCGCGCTTTTGAATGCGGCCGGCAGCATATCGGGCGACAAGCTGACGCGGCCAATGCCGATCGTCACCGTAAATTTCAGGTACTTCTCGATCTGATGGCGCACATCTTCCGCAAGTCGGAAGGCCGACTCGTACAGCAGGCTTTCGTCGTCGTCGTGGCTGGTCACGATTGCAACCATCCGTTCCTCCCGCGTACGGAAGAGGATGGCCTGCTCCTTCTCGGCGATCTCTTCGAAAATATTAAAAGCCGCAAACCGCAGAAACTCGACGTCATGCTCGTACGAGAGCAGCTCCCGGTCTCCAAAATCGTCGATATCGACGACCATAACCAGAGAGCGCGCGGCAAGCGGGGCCAAGCCGAAATAAGCAAAACGGTCGTTAATCTCGGTTTTGCTAAGGCCAACGACAACGAGCCGCTCCAGAAAACGTTCCCTCAGCAAAGGGACGCTTTGCTTCAGTTGGTCCTGCAGGCTGCTTAGATTCTCATGGCGCTGCCGCTCCTCGTCCATTTCGGCGCGAACCTTGTCCAGCAGCTGGCGGATTTCCCGCGCCGTAATCGGTTTCAAAATAAAGTCCGACACTTTCAGCCGCAGCGCCTGCTGGGCGTAATCGAATTCATCATACCCCGTCAGAATAATAACTTTAATATACGGAAAGCTCGCGGATATTAATCCAGCAAGCTCCAGCCCGTCCATGAACGGCATGCTAATGTCAGAAATCACGAGGTCCGGCTTATGCAGCTCGACCGCTTCCCAGGCATCTCTGCCGTTCGCATAGTCCCCGATAAGCTCAAAGCCGTGCTCGTTCCAATTAATCGTATTCTTAAGTCCAACGCGAACGACGGCTTCGTCGTCAACGATAATCGCTTTATACATAGGTGCTTCGACCTCCCGCATGTATAGATTAGCCGATGGGCGCGAGGCGCGTCTATGACCAAAATAGACAAGTGGATTTGGAGTGCGAATAGAGAAGGGGGAACCTTCGCTATCCGGTCGGCTAGCGTGCCGAAGTGTGAATAGGGAAGAGAAACCTTCGCTATCCGGTTGGTTAGCGCGCCGAAGTGCGAATAGGAAAGAAAAACCTTCGCTGTCCGGTTGGTTAGCGTGCCGAAGTGCGAATAGGAAAGAAAGACCTTCGCTATCCGGTTGGTTAGCGTGCCGAAGTGCGAATAGAGAAGAGAAACCTTCGCTATCCGGTTGGCCAGCGCGCCGAAGTGCGAATAGGAAAGAAAAACCTTCGCTGTCCGGTTAGCCAGCGTGCTGAAGTGCGAATAGGGAAGAGAAACCTTCGCTATCCCGTTGGCTAGCGCGCCGAAGTGCGAATAGGAAAGAAAAACCTTCGCTGTCCGGTTAGCCAGCGTGCTGAAGTGCGAATAGGGAAGAGAAACCTTCGCTATCCCGTTGGCTAGCGCGCCGAAGTGCGAATAGGGAATAAAAACCTTCGCTATCCGGTCGGCCAGCGTGCCGAAGTGCGAATAGGGAAGAGAAACCTTCGCTATCCGGTTGGCTAGCGCGCCGAAGTGCGAATAGAGAATAAAAACCTTCGCTATCCGGTCGGCCAGAACGCGGCAGTGCGAATAGGGGCTAGCAGCAGATGTCCTGTTCATACCGACTTTCAGGAGATATATTAATAATATGGATATTTCATACTAGAAGAATGGGTGAAAACGATGTATGAACGTGCATGCAGTGAAGCTGAAATACATGATGAAAAATAACAATTAGTTTAAATAAGCCATTAGCCTTTGAGCATCAAATCGGTTACCCCTTATGCGAATTGCAACCAAGGGATTTTGAAC
>NZ_AEDD01000006.1:228327-310454 GCF_000179615.1 Paenibacillus curdlanolyticus YK9 | reverse complement strand
GCGGCGTAGCCGCAGCGCTGCGCGGCTATGCCCGCGCAGCAGGCGCTGGCGCTGACGCGCCAAGCGCGGCGTTGACGCGGGCGCGGTACGTCGCCGCGTCGGACGCGCTATGGCGGCGCGTCGAGCGCCGGTTCGGCGCGCGCGCAGCGGCGCAGAGCGCGCGTGCCTATGGCGCGAGCTTGCCGCTCGCAAGCGAGGCGCGGGCGGCGCTGGAGCGCTGCCTGCGCTGGGACGAAGCGGCGCGCTATGGCGGCGCCGATGCGTTCGAGCCGCCGCCTGCTGAAGCGGTGGCGGAGGCGTTCCGAACGCTGGCGCGCGCGCGTCGCCCCGGCGGCTCGCCAGCTCGCGGCAACACATTAGCGCCGTAGAGCGGATATCGCATATGTTTCACCGAACCGCGCCACCGGCGCACAGGCACGAATAGGGAACAAAACCCTTCCCTATCGCCGCGCTACCGGCGCGCAAACACCAATAGGGAACAAAACCCTTCCCTATTCCCGCACCACCGGCGCGCAAGCCACAATAGGGAAGAAAACCCTTCCCTATCGCCGCGCAACAGGCGCGCAAGTACGAATAGGGAACAAAAACCTTCCCTATCCCAGCGGCACCGGCGCGCCTATTCCAACGCCATCGGCGCCCGACGGCGCAGCCGAAGCGCATCCGCCGTAGGCGGCTTTCTGCATAGCTATTGCACCGGCATCCAGCTCCAAAAAACAGGTCAACGGCTTAGCCGTTGGCCTGTTTCAATGCGAGATCCGCGAGTATTTTTTGGCGACGCTCTTCCCGATCCTTCGGCTTTAGCCGAGGGCAAGTGTAGCAGTAATAGCCTTCTTCTGTGCGATAGAACATGCAGCAGGTTGGCTTCATTTTGTAAGGTTCATCCGGGTTGTAAGGATTGTCGAGCAGCGTGTACTTATGTTTATATGGGTTGCGCTTCATGCCGAAGGCATCAGCAGGCATCTCCTCTTTGATGTAGCTATAGTCGTCTTCAAGACGTTTGCGCGATACCTCATCCTGCTCTTGAGCGATCAAATGCTCATACGTGTACGTAATGCGGGGGAACGAACCCCACATTTGAACGAGCGGCGTGCCCGTGACGCGGTGAAGCGACTCGATCATCGGACGAATCGTTTTGGCATAAAGGCTGGCGAGCAATTCGTTGCGCTGTTCGATCCGATGCTCCTCTTGCTGGTGAATATCGACCGAAACGGCTTCGTCCACTCGGAACCGAACGGTGTAGTACGAATACTGGCCGTCAATGAATACGACCTCTGCACTGAAGCGCTCCGGCGCAAAATCAATCGCCTGCGGATGCTTCGCCACCATATAATGCAGCGCTGCACTGAACATAATAATGGAAGAGGTGAAGTACATGGCGCCTACGGAAGGCTCCAGCCCTTTGATCAGCGGGTTGTAGACGTCGATCAGCTGCTGCATGGGCGCGTCCTCGAACAGGTCAGTCAGCTTGAACGTTGCGATGGGCGACGAGTGAGGCTCGAAGCTTAAGCCGAATTGATGGTTCATCAGCTGGCGTTCTTCGGGTGAGAACAAAGCGTTCAGCTCCTTTTATAAGAAGAGGCATTCGAAACGGAATCGATTAAAATCCAGCTTCATGAACACGCTCTATTGCGATTGATATGTATTGAGAAATATTATCATTATCGTTTATAAAGATGATAACGGTTCTCATTGATCATGTCAATACGAGAGAAGCGGCTGCTTTCCTTGACTGCTCCAAAGGCGGTTATATATAATGACTACAATTGTGCAATCTCTACGATCTCAACGGCTTAGGCGTTGATATATTTTTTTGGCTAACATAACTAGGAGGATCTCATGAACAAACCGAACGAAATTATCGTTGTCCTGGACTTCGGGGGACAGTACAACCAGCTGATTGCGCGCCGTATTCGCGACTTGGGCGTTTACAGCGAGCTGCTGCCTTACAACACGACTGCAGAGCGTCTTCGCGAAATCAATCCGAAGGGTATCGTCTTCTCTGGCGGTCCGGCAAGCGTATATGAAGAAAATTCGCCGTTGGTCGATCCAGCCGTGTATGATCTGAACGTTCCGATCTTCGGCATTTGCTACGGCATGCAGCTGATGTCGCATCAGCTCGAAGGTAAAGTACAACGTGCGGGCAAACGCGAGTACGGTAAAGCGGAAGTTGATTTCGTATCGGAATTCGCGTTGACGAGCGGTCTGGATGCGAAGCAAACGGTATGGATGAGCCACAGCGACCTCGTCGTTGAGCCGCCAGCCGGCTTCCAGGTAACGGGCAGCACGGAGCATGCGCCAATCGCTGCGATGAGCGACGCAACTCGCAACTTCCACGCGGTGCAATTCCACCCGGAGGTGCGCCACTCGGAGTACGGCAACGAAATGATTCGCAACTTCCTTTATAATGTGTGCGGCTGCGAAGGCAACTGGAGCATGACTACGTTCATCGAGGATACGATCAAGGACATCCGCGAGCAGGTCGGAGACAAAAATGTGCTCTGCGCGCTGTCCGGCGGCGTTGACTCCTCGGTAGTAGCTATGCTGATTCACAAAGCGATCGGCGATCAACTGACGTGTATGTTCATCGATCATGGCATGCTCCGCAAAGGCGAAGCTGAGAGCGTAATGGAGACGTTCGTGGGCAAATTCGATATGAAAGTAATCAAGATCGATGCTAGCGAGCGCTTCCTGGGCAAGCTGAAGGGCGTATCCGATCCGGAGCAAAAACGTAAAATCATCGGCAACGAGTTCATCTACGTGTTCGATGAAGAATCGGCTAAGCTGGGTGACTTCGCCTTCTTGGCGCAAGGCACGCTTTACACCGATATCGTTGAGAGCGGCACGGCTACGGCGCAAACGATCAAATCGCATCACAATGTTGGCGGCTTGCCTGAAGATATGAAATTCGAGCTCGTTGAACCGCTCAAAGCGTTGTTCAAGGACGAGGTTCGTAAAGTAGGCTCCGAGTGCGGTCTTCCGGACGCTATCGTGCAACGTCAACCGTTCCCAGGTCCGGGTCTTGCGATTCGCGTACTGGGCGAAGTAACGGAGGACAAGCTGCATATCGTACGCGAATCCGATGCGATTCTGCGCGACGAGATCGCGAAGGCTGGCCTGGATCGCGAGATCTGGCAGTACTTCACGGCTTTGCCGAACATGAAGAGCGTTGGCGTAATGGGCGACGCGCGTACGTATTCGTACACCGTCGGCATCCGCGCTGTAACGTCCATCGACGGCATGACGGCAGACTGGGCGCGCATCCCTTGGGACGTGCTGGAGAAGATCTCCGTTCGTATCGTTAACGAAGTCGAGAACGTGAACCGGATCGTCTACGACGTAACGTCGAAGCCGCCGGCAACGATCGAGTGGGAATAACAGCTCGCATATATTAAAGTAAAATCCTTCGCAGACCTTCAAGTCTGCGGGGGATTTTTTTTATTTTCAGCCTACTTTCAGTTGGGACTAATGTCCATTTCAGATAGCATGGCTATAGTGATAGCAGGAGGGGACGAGACCTTCCAATCGGACGAAAGCTCAAAGACAACATATTGAGAGGCGGAATGAATATGGGTAGCAAGAAGGCGAGATGGATGGCAGTAAGCGCGCTTGCGTTGGCATTAACCGTAAGCGCAGGCGCTTGGCTCACTGATGGCGTGGCAAACGCAGCAGAAACGAAGGCTGACTCCTCGAACGTAACATCCGACTCCACGAAGGATACGGCAACAGAGGATCGGGGCGGAAGAAGAGGCGGCGACCATAAAGATTTCCGTGCAGCATTCGCTGATGAGTCGGTAGCGAAGGCGCTTGGGCTGACGGCGGACGAGCTGAAGGCAGAACTGCAGGGCGGCAAGTCGCTCGCGGATATCGCGAAGGCGAAAAGTGTAGACGTTTCGCTCGTTACGAAGGCGGTAGAAGCGATGATGAAAGAGAAGCTTGACGCACGGCTGGCGGATGGCAAGCTGACGAAGGCGCAGTATGATGAGCAGTCCGCGAAGCTGGCGGAGCATGCAACAGCGATCGTCAACGGCGAGAAGGGCGCAGGCTTTGGCGGCGACCGCGGCGGGAAGGGCGGACATGGCGGCTTCCGTGCAGCATTTGCTAATGAAACGGTAGCGAAGGCGCTTGGCTTGACAACTGACGAGCTGAAAACGGAGCTGAAGGACGGCAAGTCGCTCGCTGATATTGCGAAGGCGAAGAATGTCGACGTCTCGGCCGTTACGAAGGCGGTTGAAGCAGCGCTGAAGGAGAAGCTCGATGCACGGCTGGCGGACGGCAAGCTGACGCAAGCGCAGTATGATGAGCAGTCCGCGAAGCTGGCGGAGCATGCAACGGCGATCGTTAATGGCGAGAAGGGAGCCGGCTTTGGCGGTGACCACGGTGACCGTGGCGACCACGCCGGCGGTATGGGCGGCCTAGGACGCGGCAAGAACAAGGCGGACTCCACAACGGCGACGAGCGAGAGCTAACCGGCTAATAATAGAGTCACAAGAAAAGGCAGGGCGGATAACATCCCTCTGCCTATTTTTGTTGCGAGGGAATTGACGGAAATAAATAGCCGTTGACAACCCGCAGGGTCACTCCTTAGAATGAAAAAGGACAATTTTCGACAAACAAATAACCAATTTCGTATAATCTCAAGAATTGGCTTGAGAGTCTCTACAAGATCACCGTAATGATCTGGCTACGAAAAGACAGGGATAATTTGCGCGCACCGGTCCTGCGTGTATGTTTTTCCTGTTTTTGCGGAACCTAGGAGAGATGCGTGGCGTAAAGCCGCATTTTTCGTAGGTTTTTTGTTTGTTCCAACACATTTTTTGGGGAGGCTTATTACAAAAATGGATCGTTTCTTTCGATTAAAGGAACAGGGAACAAATGTGCGGACAGAGATCATGGCGGGCTTGACGACTTTCATGACCATGGCGTATATTCTGGCGCTTAACCCGAATATCCTGTCTGCGACGGGATTGGACTGGACCGCTGTATTTCTAGCAACGGCGCTAGCAGGAGGCATTTTCACGATCGCAATGGGCTTGTTCGTTAATTTCCCGGTCGCGCTTGCGCCAGGCATGGGGCTTAACGCATATTTTGCAACAACGGTATTGACCTCGAATGGTAAAATATCGCCGGAAATCGCGCTGACTGCGGTATTTATTTCCGGTTTGATCTTCATTGTACTGACCGTTACAAAGGTTCGCCAAATGCTGATTACGGCTGTGCCGGACAGCTTGAAGCATGCGATTACAGCGGGCATCGGTTTGTTTATTACGATTATCGGTTTGAAAAACAGCGGCCTGCTGACGGTTGCTGTTGAGAATACGGTAACGGAAGTGCCGAAGGGCATTTTCACAGATGTATTCGGCTTTGAGACGGTATTCCACATGGGCAGTCTGGAGAACAACGGCGTTGTCCTGACGATCATCGGAATCTTCTTAATTGCCATCCTGATGGTGCTGCGCGTACCGGGCGCGATCCTGTGGGGGATTATCGGCACGACGATTATTGCCATCCTGATGGGCGAAGTAAACGTGTCGGACACGCTTTCGGGTAAAACATGGGCGCCGGACTTCGGCACGATGAACTTCTGGCATTTTGATTTTGAAGGCGTACTGGAAGCGGGTCTCATCTCGGTTGTACTGACGTTCACGTTCGTTGAATTGTTCGATACGTTCGGTACGCTTGTTGGTACGGCTAACCGTGCTGGTTTTATGAAAAACCCTGAAGAAGGCAAAAAACGCGTCGGCAAAGCGATGCTCGTAGATGCAGTCGCAGTTGGCGGCGGCGCGGTGCTCGGCACGAGTACGGTAACGGCATTCGTCGAGAGCTCGGCGGGTATCGCGCAGGGCGGACGTACGGGTCTCACGTCGGTTACGACTGGCGTTTGCTTCCTCCTCGCGCTGTTCCTCTCGCCGCTCGTAGCGCTTGTTCCGGGGTCGGCAACGGCAGCAGCTCTCGTTATCGTCGGCGTGCTGATGATGTCGTCGGTCAAGGAAATTGACTTCTCCGACATGGTGTACGCGATTCCGTCGTTCCTGACGCTGGCGCTTATGCCGTTCACGTACAACATCGCTAACGGCATTTCGTTCGGTATCGTATCGTACGTACTGCTGGCGACAATCGCGAATGTAGCGAAAAAAGGCGACAAAAACGGCGGCTACAAAGTCCACGCGCTCATGTGGATTCTCGCCATTTTGGTCATAGTCCGCTACGTCTATATTGGCAGCCAAGGCTAATTGACGCTGGCCTGCTTGATCGGCTCAACCTAAGGAACACCCCTGCGCGGACCGGCGCAGGGGTGTTTTTCTGTATGTCCGCTCTAACGGACTCAGGAGCCCTTATTGAGGCGTTTTTGGGGCAATCTGATTTCTAACGGACTCAGAAGCCCTTATTGGAGCGAAATGTGCCCAAAACACTTGTGAATTCGCGAAATAACGTCTCGGGAGTCCGTTAGGTTTCCAAAAGGGCTGTCTCGACTCGAATAACGTCTCTGGAGTCCGTCCCTCGTATTTAAGGGTTTATCTTACGAATGCTCTGCCATTCACAGGATTTCAACAACTTAGATGGCAGATACAGTGCAGAGTTGTAGGGGCGAGACTAGTCGATGGCACTTTCGGGTATGCGGGAACAGAAGTTACGCGTTTACGCACTTTCCATTGACGTTCTGCTGCACAACTCCACTAGTCCCTTGGAGGTTCACCCTCCCATGTCTCGACGGGTCATTGCCCTTACATTCCTTCGTTGTACCTGGCCAAGGCGTGGAGGCCGATCGCGTTTAGATGACGGGTCATATGCCCTAACGGACCACCATACTCGGTTTCTCTGCGCGTTCTTTGTCATTGAGTCCCGTGAACGGGACAGCATTCGTAAAGATATTCGATGTGTCAGATGCTGTTCGTTACTAAGCTGCTACGGCCTGAGGCATTTGGCTCTGGTACGTTTCTCCTCGCTGAATCATGCCAATTATGATGCGTGCTAACTTCCCCATAAGCTTGAAGATGGAGTACATCCTCGACATCCCCTTCGCTTGGTTTCTCGTATGCCAATACTTGAAATCCGGATGCTGTCGCACGAGGCCCAGCACCCCCAAATATAAATACTTGCGTAGCATACTGCTTCCTCGCTTAGAGAGTTTTATCTGCCCCTTGTGTTTCCCCGATGTTCGTTCCGCCAAATTCAGACCGGCTCGTCGCAGCAGCTGCCTGCCGTGGGCGTAATGGCGCAGATCGCCTGCGCAGCCGAGCAATGAGGCAATCGTGATGGTACCCAAACCACGCAAACTATAGAGTTGCTGAACAAAAGGAACCTGTTCCAAGAGCGTTTCAAGTTCTTGCTTCATCTTCGTGAGTATAAGCTGCGTTTCTTCATAGACGTGCAGAAGACGCAAGATATCTTGTCGTGCTGCATCGTTTGTATTGGATTTTCCAATACTGCGTGCGGCAGCGGCTAGCAGCTCGACAGCCTTTGCCTTGCCGCTGACTCCGGCTACGCGTCGCATTCCTTGGCTGCGCCATCCTTCCACTACTTCCTCCGCATTCAACTTTCGCAGTTCGGCAGGCAAGGCAAAAGCCTTCAGCGTAGCTAATGCGCGGACACCATCCCATTCCGGGAACACATGCCGGAACTCGGGAAAGTACAAGTCGATCCAGCGTACGATACGATTGCCCAGACTAGTAGATTGTCCCGACCAATATTCGCGTGCGCTCATCACGGCTTTGATTTGGTCAAACACAGGCTCTTGGGGTGAATAATCGGTGTAGTACCCTCGGCTGACCACATCGGCGATAACAAGTGCATCCTTGGGATCGTTTTTGGAGGGGCTGTTGTCGCGGTTTTCCTTATTACGATGGGTCGTAACGGGATTGACGAGTACGACTTCTAGACCCTGCTCCAGCAGCCAGTCGGCGAGATTGTGCCAGTAGTGACCCGTGGGTTCCATGCCAACAAGGAAAGAGGTTTTGCCGTGTTTGTCACCAACCGCCTGGATCCAAGTGAGTAGCTTTTCAAATCCTGTCTTTGTATTGGTAAAGGAGACGTGACGTGGTGTGAGCGTCCGCCCACGGAAATCTGTGATTTGTGCGGCATGTATATCTTTGGCGATGTCGATTCCTACAATGGCATGGTGATTGGTAATTCGTTCAATGCGTTGATTTGCAGCATCGTTTCGAGTAAACTTCATGTTAAGCGCCTCCTGATGGGTTTTTGGGTATCCGACCCCGTAACACCCCCATCATACGAGGCGCTCCTTTGTTTTGTCCAAGCTCAAATCATAGACTCTACAGGAATGTTTACAGAGCAGTGGCGGTGTTGCTGTTGGCGTTCGAGCATAGGTGCGAGTGCTGGCATCAGTACTTGCACGTATGCTCGAACGCACGAAAGTAAAGCATAGGCACTAGACTGTTCGCGCACCAACCTGGCAGCAACCCCGCATCAGAATCGGCATCATCCGCACAAGTGCCAGCCCCAGCAGTACAAATGCCCACATCAGAGTTAGTAAGCATCATCCGCACAAGCACCAGCCCCTGCCTGTGCCCGCCAGCGTGTTACACGCCCCACTTTAATGTCATAGTCAAATTGCAGCAGGAGGACGCCGGGTCAGATGGCTCGATTGTCAGCACGAGGCCGCTCGGCGTGTATTTGGTTTGAATGCGCGAATTGGTAGCTACCGACCGGATCATTCGATCGACTTCCTGTTGGTGCCCAGCTTGGGCGGCAGCCATCAGCGGCGTTGCAAAAGAACGCTCGGATAGCCGGTTAATGAGCCTGGATGCATCTTGAACCATCGGCTGAAAGGTGCGCGCGGAGCGTTCCAGCATCGCGGGATCAACGGGCGGAAATTCGCGAGATAACATAGGACGGCGTGGGAATTTGCGTTGCGTCATGAATGGTCAAGCCTCCATTAAAGGGGAATCCTTGATCCTCTATCCTATGCGCATCAAGCTATGATGGTGCTTGCTATTTAGTTTATTATCTAACTAAATATAGGGGGTGTATAGCAATTAATCGCCAAAAAATCCCCGTATAATTTGGGATTGACGAGTCCTGTTTAGTTAGATATCATAATAACTAACTTGAAACATGGAGGGATTTGTCAATGAAGGATGCGCTATACAAACGTTCGAATCTTGCCCGCCTGCCTGAGCTGCAAAAGCTCGTGCCTGAAGCAGCCAAAACCTATTATCGGTTCATGGATCAGGCCTTCGAGCCCCGAGTGCTGTCGGCACGGGTGAAGGAGCTGATTGCCGTAGCAGTTGCGCATGTGACGGGATGTCCTTACTGCATTGAAGTGCATGTTGGCAAGTTGAAAGCGGAGCAAGGGACCTCGAAGGAAATTGCGGAAGCGATTGTTGCGGCGAGCGTTATTCAGGCAGAGGCGGTCATGCTGCATGGCACGAATGCGTTGGCAGCTTTTCAAGGCTCGGGAGAGGACGCGTTGTATCCGCCTTTAACTGCTAAGGCCGTTAACGAGCTGAGGGGATTATCGGAGGAAGCGTTCGAGTCTTTTGATCGGTTTGCCGAGCAGGCATTGGCGAGCGGGGCGGTCGATGCAAGGACGAAAGCGTTAATCGCCGTTATCATTGCACATGTGGCAGGCTGTGCTTACAGCATCGGACAGCACACGCGCAGATTTGTATCGCTTGGAGGGACACGCGAAGAGCTTGCAGAAGGAGTTGCAGTCGGCGGAGCTGTTAATGCGGGCTATGTGTTAGTTCATGGTGTTCATGCCCTGCAGGCGTTCGATGATGCGGCAGGCCCGGTGGCGTCGACGCCATCTGCTTAGCAGCAAGCGATCCCTTTGCTTGTTCCCCTCACAGCGCTCCTTGGCACTGCCCTTTTCGTTGATCGGTTTCTGATGTACGATAAAGGAAACGATTTTGGCGAAAAGAGTGAGGCGGATGGACCAGCTGTTAGTATCCAAGCTCGGTTATTGGTTGAAACGCAACTATCGAAACGTCTGCAATTTCCTCGATCAGCGGCTGGATAAGCTCGGCATTACGAATTCGCAGCTCGGCGTGCTGATGATGTTATGGGAAGAGCAGGGCGTTACGCAGAAGCAGATCGTCCGCGTGCTCGGCATTCAGCCGGCCTCCACTACGTTTCTTCTGAAAGGGTTGGAGGAGAAGGGCTTAGTCCGGCGAGTGACGGATACGGTCGACACGCGCGTGAATCGAATCTATTTGACCGAGAGCGGAGAAGCGCTGCAAACGGAGGCGCTTGCCATAGTCGAAGAGGGCGAGCAGCGAATTCGGCAGCAGTTCTCGGAAGAAGAGGTTGCGCTCATGCTGCTATGGATGAAGCGGATCGACCATAATTTCGAGTCCTAATACGGGGAGGAACGAGTCATGTTATTAGAAGAAGCAATCCGAACGCGCCGGAGCATCGGCAAAGTGAAGCCTGATCCGGTTGACCGGGCGCTAATTGAGCAACTGATTGAGGCGGCGACTTGGGCGCCGAACCACCATGGAACAGAGCCTTGGAAGTTTATTGTCATGACTGGCGAAGGCAGGCGGACGCTTGGCGAAGGCTATGCCCGCGTGACGGCGGAGTCCCTGCATGATTTGGACGGAAAGGCGCTGGAGGAGCGGCTGGAGAAGGAGCGCGCCAAAGCACTGCGGGCACCGGTCGTTATCGCGGTTGTCTGTACGCCTTCCGATAGCCCGCGCGTTACGCCGATTGAGGAACTGGCAGCGGCGCATACCGCGGTTCAAAATCTGCTGCTAACTGCGCATGCTTTAGGGCTTGGGGCTGTATGGCGCAGCGGGGATCCGATGTATCATCCGCTCATGCATGAAGCATTCGGGCTAGGCGAGAATGAAAAACTCGTAGCACTCGTATACCTTGGTTACCCTGATCTAACGGCGCCGATCGGCAAACGCCAGCCGGCCGCTTCGAAGACGGTATGGCTGGAAGGGTAACATAGACTTTGTCCATCTAATAAAAAAGCTGCTGGAGCATAACGCTCCAGCAGCTTTTTTGCGTGAGCAGGCCTTGGACGAATTATATCTGGAGTCATGGAGGCTCAGGAGAATGTTCCTGCACAATGTGTCGATATTTCGCTATTTGCCTCCGAATAACGTCGCTTCTGGACCCTCTTGCCTAAGCACATAGGTAAGTTCCGAAATATTGAGACCTTTTACGAAATTCGAAGCCTGTTTCTGAGGGGGCCCGACCTATACAATCAGGTAAGAAGTTATTAAGCGCTTACAATAATGATAAAGCGAAAGCGGAGGTTAGCATGGTGAAAACCCCAATCAACAATGTGAGTCCGGCAAGCTCCGCTGTCGTCCAGGTTGGACGAGGGCGCAAGCTGATGCGCAAGCTAATGGCACAGCGGACACTGCAAATTATGGTGCTGCTCGGCGTCGCATGGATGATTATCTTTAATTACATTCCGATGTACGGGATTATCATCGCATTTAAGGACTATGTCATCACACAATCCATTACGGAAGCGCCATGGGCGGGACTGGAGCATTTTAAAGCATTCTTTGAGGATGATGAGCTAGGCAATGTCATTCGCAACACGCTCGGCATCAGCTTGATCAAGCTGTTCATCGGATTTCCGCTCCCTGTCCTATTCGCGCTATTCCTTAATGAGATACGGTCAATTCGATTCAAGAAAGCGGTTCAGACGATTTCTTACCTGCCGCACTTCTTGTCATGGGTTATCCTCGGCGGCATTATGGCGACTTGGCTGGCGGATGTCGGCATCGTCAACGATGTGTTAAAGGGGCTTCACCTCATTGATCAGCCAATTACCTATTTGGCAGAGCCGAAGTACTTCTGGTCCATCGTCATTGCATCGGATATTTGGAAAGAGCTTGGTTGGTCGGCCATCATTTACTTAGCTGCTATTGCCAGCGTATCCCCTGACCTCTATGAGGCGGCGACGATTGACGGCGCGGGCCGGCTGCAAAAAATGTGGTATGTAACGCTTCCTTCTATTAAAGGTACGATTGCGATTCTGTTTGTTCTCGCAGTAAGCGGCGTGCTCAATTCCAACTTCGACCAAATTCTCGTTCTGCGCAACCAGTTAAACGATAGCGCGAGTAACGTAATTGACATTTATGTGTACCAAATGGGTATCCAGCAAGGCCGTTATTCGTACTCGACGGCAATCGGATTGATCAAATCGATTATTGCGCTGATCCTGCTTCTGCTTGCTAACGGCGTATCGAAAAAGCTGACAAAAACTTCGTTGTTCTAGTACGACAAGAGACAATAGAGAAGGTGGATGGTTAACCGTGTGGAGACGAAACCGTATGACGGCCGGGGAGACGACGTTCGATGTGTTGAACGGATTGGGCATGCTGCTCATCTGCTTCGTAACGCTGTATCCCATCTGGTACGTCCTCGTAAATGCATTTAACGAAGGCCAAGACGCGATGCGCGGCGGCATCTACTGGTGGCCGCGGGTGTTCAGCATCGAAAGCTTCGAGGCGGTGTTCAAAAACTCGGGCATTATGACCGCGATGGGCGTGACGGTTGCGAAGACGCTGATCGGTACGGTCGTGCACGTGCTGTTCACGGCGATGGTTGCTTATGCGCTATCTCGCAGGGAATTGATAGGACGGAAGTTCTATATGTACGTGGGAACGATCACGATGTTTTTCTCAGGCGGACTTATCCCGACCTTCTTGCTTATTCGGGATCTTCATATGCTGGATAGCTTCCTTGTCTATATCATTCCAGCAATGTTTAGTTTCTTCGATCTTATCATCTTCTTGGCGTTCTTCCGGGACATTCCGGATGCGCTCGATGAAGCGGCGCGCATTGACGGCGCTGGCGATTTATCGATTTTCGTTAAAATTGTGCTGCCGGTATCGCTGCCTGTGCTTGCAACAATCGCATTATTCCACGGGGTTTATCAATGGAATGACTTCTTTACCGGCATCATCTACATCAATAATGTGGATCTGCAGCCGATTCAGACGTACTTATTCCGGGTTGTAGCCCAATCCAGTTCAAGCCAGATGATTGCATCGATGCCGGGCGGCATTGGCAAGAGCGTAACATCGCAATCCGTAAAGCTTGCAACGATGGTCGTTACGACGCTGCCAATCGTAGTGGCGTATCCTTTCCTCCAGAAATATTTTGTGAAGGGACTTATGATTGGCGCAGTTAAAGGCTAAGCCAGAGCAGTCTTGATCAGGCCTTTAGCGTTAGGTTTGAAACTCGTCATGCTCAGACAGGGGAATCGAGGACTTGTATCTGGCGCGACTTGTTCATACAATACAAAGAAGAAGCGGGGTAGATGGAATGGTCAAAGTACGTAAGTGGACTAGCATCGCAATCGTTGGCGCACTCGTTGCACTGACCCTCTCGGGATGTTCGGGCGGCGATAAAAAAGACGATCCAGCGAAAAGCACGAAAGAACCAACAACAGCATCGACGACAGACAACACGGCAAAAGTAAACCCGGATGAGCCGGGCTGGAAATTAGATACGTCCCCAATCACGTTTGATTGGTACTTGAACTTCTCATGGTTCCCGAACAAATGGGGCGTCGATAAAACGTCGCAATATATTACGAAGAAAACAGGCGTTAACGTCAACTTCATCGTTCCGGCGGGTAACGAGAACGAGAAGCTGAACACGATGATTGCATCCGGCCAAATGCCAGATTTCATCACGCTCGGCTGGTCTGAGGACGGCGTAAAGCAAATGATCGAGGGCGGACTCGTAGAGCCGCTGAACAAACTTGCTGAAGAGTATGATCCGTACTTCATGAAAGTAGCTGACCCAGCTAAACTTTCATGGTATACGCAGCCTGACGGCAACGTGTACGGCTATCCGAATGCATCCTCATCACCTAAAGACTTTGAGAAATACCAGCGCGAATATACGTCGAACCAAACGTTCGTCGTTCGCAAAGATATGTATGAAGCAATCGGCAGCCCAGACATGCGTACGCCAGAAGGCTTCCTGAACGCATTGAAGATGGCGAAAGAGAAGTTCCCTGACGTGAACGGCCAGCCGTTGATTCCGTTCGGCTTGCATGAATTCACGGATACGGGCAATATGTCCCTCGAGGGTTACATTCAAAACTTCTTAGCTGTACCAATGGAGAAAGACGGCAAGCTGTATGACCGTACGACGGACCCAGAATACGTTTCTTGGCTCAAAACGCTTCGTCAGGCATCGCAAGATGGATTGCTGGCGAAAGACATTTTCGTAGACAAACGTCCGCAAATGGAAGAGAAAATCGCGCAAGGCCGTTACTTCGCAATGCTGTACCAACGTACAGACTTTGCTGCTCAGCAAAACGCACTGTTCGCGAAAGATCCTAACTCGATCTATATCGCTGTAGACGGCCCGGCTAACAGCAAGCTGGAAGCTCCGACGCTCGCAGGCCCTGCTATCTCGGGTTGGACGGTAACGCTCATCTCCAAAAAAGTAAAAGACAAAGCAAGAGCGATTCGCTTCCTGAGCTACCTGCTTAGCGAAGAAGGCAACAAAGACCTGTACCTCGGCGAGAAAGGCGTGTCGTACGATACGATTGACGGCAAAGATCAATTCAAGCCGGAAGTGAAAAAGCTGCTCGATACGGACCGTTCTGCATTCGATAAGGAGTATGGCTCCTCGTTCACCTTCTGGATGCTCATGGACAACAACATGGCGCTGAAATGGACGCCGCCTACGGTAGAGCCTTTCAAATCGCTGGAAGATTGGACAAAAGGCAAAACGAAGAGCTTCTCGCAATATGACCAAATCAATCCGACGGGCAACTCCGAAGAAGGCATCATCCAGAACAAGGTTACTCACCTGTTCGGTAAAGCGCTGCCGAAGATGCTGCTTGCTGGATCGGATGAGGAGTTCGACAAAATCTTCAACGACTTCCTGAAAAAACGTGAAGATGCTGGCTTCGCTAAAGTAGAGGCATATCGTCAATCGGCATTCGAATCGAACGTGAAGAAGCTTGCAGAATTCCTCAAGTAAGATCGTATAATTAAAAGCTTTTATCCCTCTCTCATATCAAAAATTCGAAAAACCCGATTCTGTCGGGTTTTTCGAGTTATAATAAAACAAAAAATGACATTGTGCTGTGGCAGGAGGAGCAGGTGAAATGCGGATGCGGGCAAGATTAAATCATTTGCTGCAGCGGGTAAGGTTCCGGATGGAGCAAATGTCATTGCAGCTGCGGCTGTTCTCCGCCTACCTGCTCATTTTGTTCATTCCGGGCATTATCGTATCGGTCTACATGTTTAATCAGCTGGCAGACAACGACTTGCAGGATGAGGAAATAAAGCTTAGAGGCGCACTAAATATCGAGACGATCAATGTACAAAACAACGTCGAAACGATGGAGCGCGCAGCGCAGCTGTCCATCTCCGACAAAGATGTGCTCTATTACCTCCAGCGCACGGGAGAGGCGAATACGAGCGAGCTTATCGATCTGAAGGATAATGCGATCTCGAACATTATCCGGCTGCAGTTCAACAACCCGAATTTGGCGCATATTCGGATTTATACCGATAATCAAAACGTGACGGAGCTGTGGCCGGTCATTTTGAAGGAAAATCGGATATGGAAGGAAAAATGGTACGAGCAGGTCAACCAGCTCAACGGCAAGGAACTCTGGGCGTTCGAACGCATCGATAAGGAGCCGCTTCAATCGACGGAATCGACAGGCGTCGAAAGCGTACCGAAAATTGCACTGCTTCGCGAAATTGAGTACCCGGCCGGCAAGCATGTAGGCATAATGGAGATTGATATGCTGCTGGAAAACTTTTTTCCGAATGTTTACAATAGCCAAGATCCCGGGCAATCACGCATGGTTGTGCTAGATAATGAAGGCCGATTGTTCTATGAGAAAAATGCCTTCCCACAGCAGTTCTCGGTCGGAAAGCTGCAATCTCAGCTTGCCGAGCGGCTGCCGGCTGGCGGTCTGATGCCGGAGTTGGATGCTAAGGGGGCGGAAGCTTTCAGCTTCCAATTTACACTGGACGGCCGCGACTATCTGGCTGCCTATGAATATGTAGAGAAAATTGATGCGTATCTCGTCAATTTGTCACCGCTTGAGGCGATTTTTAAGGATGTTAAGCATACGCGGAACCAAATTATCGCGGCTTTTATTATTTTGTTCGCAGCCGTATCGGTGGCGACTTATTTTTTGAATGGCATTATTTTGAAAAAGCTTCATCAATTAACGGAATCGATGAAACGCGTGCGGCAAGGCGACTTCCACATTGACCTGACGATCAGAGGGGGCGGGGAGGTTGGCGAGCTGGCGCATCACTTCCGCAAAATGGTTAAAAAAATCAATGAGCTCATAGCTGATGCGGTGATGAAGCAGGCGGCTACGCAAGAAGCGGAGCTTCGCACGCTTAAAAATCAGATTGATTCTCATTTTTTATACAATACGCTTGAAAATATAAAGATGATGGCTGAGATCGAGGATCAACGGGATATTTCGGATGCGCTCACGTCGTTAGGCGGCCTCATGCGATACAGCCTGCGATGGACGAGCGATTATGTGAGCCTGCGGGAAGAGATTAATCATATTCACAACTACATTGCGATTATGAATATTCGGTACGAGGAGCGCATGGCACTGACGACCGATATCGATGCCGTCTGGTTCAGCCATGAAGTGCTCAAGATGTCGCTGCAGCCGATTATTGAAAACGCGATCAAGCATGGCTCCCAATTTCCACGAGAGGTTACGCGCCAGCTCGTCATTGATATTACATTAGTGGAGCTTGACGATAAGCTTGAAATTGTTATTACGGATAATGGCATCGGCATGCATGCGGAGCGGCTGGAGAAGCTGAACTGGAAGCTGCGGGGGATGGACGGCATGAGCGCAATACCTAGCAATGATGCTGCGGAGGCAGGCAAGAGCGGGGGGAAGCAGCCGGTCGGGCCAATCGTAACGGCTGCGGGCAGCTTAGCCGCTGGCGTGGCGATGGGCGATACGGGAGGAATTGGCTTGCTGAACGTCCAGCAACGAATCTCACTCCATTATGGCAAAGGCTATGGATTACGGGTAGAAAGCGCAGAGGGTGCTTTCACGCGCGTCACGATGACAATTCCGCTCTCTCAGCGCAATTCGTAGCTTCTAAGAAGAGATCGAACATGCTGTTTACAAGATGGTAAAGTTGACATGGAGGCGAAGCGTGGATGCGAAAATTGTTAATTGTCGATGACGAGCGAAATATTCGTCTTGGTTTGAAGGCGATGCTGGAGCGGCAATTCCCGGACCGCTTTGAGCTATTGTTTGCTACGGACGGAACGGAGGCTTTAGAGGCGATTGAAGCAGCAGTGATTGATATTATGATTACGGACATCCGGATGCCCGGCATCGATGGTTTGGAGCTGATACGCAGGGCTGATAAGCTGGACAGCAAGCCCGAGACGATTATTTTGAGCGGATTCGATGACTTTCACTATGCGAAGGAAGCGATTCGATATGGCGTTAATGAATATTTGCTGAAGCCGATCGTGCGGGATGAGCTGTTTCAAGCGGTAGAGCGCGCGGAGCAAGGAAGAATGCGGAAGGAACAGATCGATGGTCAACTGCATGCCGTAGAGCGATTAAGTGCGGAGCTTCGCTCGGCCCAGCTGGGTTATCTCCTTATGTCTGGCGACTTGGAAGAGGAAGAGATCGATCGTCGATGCCGGGAGAACGGGCTGGCCGTCTTCGAGAATGGGTTTACGGTTGCTGTTTTTCGTGTGGCGGATGATGGGTTTACATGGAATGGGCTGGAACAGGCTTTATCGGAGCATGTCCATGAGGGGGGCGCTTGCGGCGTCGTAGATAAAGACGGACATTTCGCGCTCTTGCTGAAGCAGGAGGAACAGATCTCACGCATTATGCAGGAGTGGTCAGGCAAGCCTGGCGGAAAAGCGTTGTCGGTGGGCATTAGCGCACAAGCAACGCGATTGGGCCAACTGCCGTCTGCCTATGCGGAAGCGAAGCATGCCCTCAAGCATCGGCTGCTTCAAGCTCAGCCGGGGGTTATCAAATATGAGGAGGCCAAGCGGCTGGAGCATACGTTCGAGGCTCCTACGGAGACTGTGCGCAAGCTAGCAAATATGCTGGGAACGGGCCGGGAAGCGGAAATGAAGCAGCTGCTCGAGGAGCTGTTCGACCGCAAGCGGGTCTCGCGGTTCGATATTGGATACATCGAGAACGTAAGCCGATTGCTGAATGAACGGGTGTTTGACGAGGCTTTCCGTCAGTACGGCGAAGAATCGGTCGAAATCATTCGCATGTATCGGCGCGCGGGCGATCCGTTCCGATTCGAGACGGTAGCGGATTATGCGCGGGCGGTTGATGCTTTCGTCTTTAAGCTGGACGATTATATCCGCAATGTGAAATCGGCTCATTTGGCGCATAAGGAGATGCGTAAGGCTGTCGAGTATATGGATGCCAATTATGCAGCTGATTTGAACATGGCGATGGTATCGAACTATGTCTCGCTGAACTATTCGTATTTTAGCGAAACGTTCAAGGCATATACAGGCGAAAGCTTCGTTGTTTATTTGAAAAAGCTGCGGATCGCCAAAGCGAAAGAGCTGCTGCAAGCGACAGGCGCCAAAGTTTATGAGATCGGCGAACAGGTAGGCTTCGAGAATGTGAAGCAATTCAATCGCGTATTTCGCGAGCTCGAAGGCATTAGCGCGACGGAATATCGGCGCAAGTTCGGGCTGGAGGATTAGGGCCAGGCGGGCCAAATGCGTGAATAGGGCAGGGAAATCTGCCCTATTCGCAGCGAAGCTGGTCAAGCGACCGAATAGGGTAGAAAAACCTGCCCTATTCGCAGCGAAGCTTGCCAAGCGGCCGAATAGAGTAGAAAAATCTACCCTATCCGCCGCGAAGCTGGCTAAGCGATCGAATAGGGCAGGGAAATCTGCCCTATTCGCAGCAAAGCTGGTCAAGCGACCGAATAGGGTAGAAAAACCTACCCAATCCGCCTACATCAGCTTCGCAACGTTAAAATTGGCTGCGAGCAGTTCCCAGTTTTAGCGGAACGGGGTGCCGAGCGCCCAGTAGCTTGCTCCGCGGAGCTGAAGCGCCTTAACGAGATTAAACTTGGTGTGGACGCTCCGGGCATCCTCGAACCATACCTCATGCTGAACGCTTTTATCGTCGTAATAGCGGCATTAAGGCGATTGGCTCGGACCGTCGAATTTGATTTCAGCGCCGTAACGCGCAGCTCTGCGGACGGCCTCCGGGTCCCCCCCTTGTCTACATGATCCATCACCTCTTCAGAAGGCGACGCCCGGAATAGATTTTGCTACTGCTGCTCTATTCCGGGACGGCCTATTCTATAAGGCTTTTCTTATTCCTCATCCTCATCCAGCAAAACAATATCGAGTATCGTCGTTTGGCCGTTCACGATTATTGGCGTTCGCAAAGCCGTCTGCTTTCCTGGGAAGGAGAAGGAGGCGTTAGGCGTTCCTGCGGCAATGTTGGTCAGCGCATATTGGCCAGCCGGGTTGCTTATGATTTGACGAATCAATAGATTGTCTGGCGTTACGATTTCCGCTAGCGCCATGTTGAGCGGCCGGCCGCTTGCATCGCGGATCGATCCGCGCAGCGTGCCAAACTCTACATGCAACGCAAGGTCGACTCGCGTGCTGCCAATTGCATTGGTACTGACCCCTTTGGCTGCTGAGCCGAATAAAGGCGCGCTTGCTGTGACCGTGTAATTGCCTGGCGGAACAGGATCGGTTGCGTAATTCCCATTTAAATCGGTTACGGCTGTTTGCACAACGATATTGGTGCTGGAATCGAGTACTTGCAAAATCGCGCCGGGAATAGGAGCGTCGTTCGCATTATCGCTGGTTCTGCCGACAATCGGCGCTGCAGGCCCTGCAATATTCAGATTGGCCGTTTGCGATTGTCCCGGCTTATTCGGAATAAATGTCGTAGTCGCGCCAACTCCCGGAACGGTAACGACAATCGTTTGATCGCCGATAGGCGTGCTTGGCACGACATAATCCCCATTTTTGTCGGTTACGCCGCCGCCCCCAACCACGCCGTTGCCATCTACAATGACGACGGAGCCGCCTGGCAGCGGCTGAGCGCCAGGGCCGCCTGTTACTTTGCCACCGACCTCGGTCTGTGCCTGCTGGAGGGCGAACGTTACGGCGGTCGTCTCGTTGCGGAGCGCGAGCGCGGATGTTTGCTGGGTCACGAATCCCCTTAACGAAGCCGTAACGGCGTAATTGGATGCTGCAACTTCGCCCAGGTCAAACCGTCCGGAACTGTCCGTTAAGACGGTAGCAAGCGCAGGTCCGAAATTGTTGAATTGCAGCAACTGAATCGTAACGCTAGCTAGCGGAGCGCCGGAAGCGGCATTCGTCACGGTGCCGATCAATCGGCCCGGGAGCGGCTGGAGGGCGAAGCTGTACCGTTTTGTCTCGCCTGCTGCAACCGTAAATCCGCCATATTCAGCAGCGTAGCCGCCCGCATTGGCAATCGCTTTGTAGCTGCCCGGCGCAAGCGACGGGAACGAATATTCTCCGCCATTATTGCTTAGAATGGTGCCGATGACCGCGCCTGTTGAGGCGTTGAGAATTTGGATCTCTGCGCCGGAAATATTTGTGCCGGTAACAAGATCGCTCACAAAGCCCACTATGGCTCCTGGCGTAGGCGTCAGCAACAGATCCGTAGTGGCGGTTTGGCCCGAACGCGTTACAACAGCGGAAACCGCTGTTCCAAATCCAGATGCGAGCGCGGTTATGATAAAGTTGCCTGCCGGTACGCCCGTTATGAGAAAAGCGCCGTTATTATCGGTAAATGTTGATTCTACAGGCAGGCCATCGACATCCGCCAGGTTGACCAATACGCCGCTAATTGGAGAGCCGGTCGTTACATTGCGTACGGTACCGCTTACCGATGCAGCCTGAGGCGTCAACGTGACCGTAATCGGCGTTGAAAGGCCGGCTCGGACAGTAACGCCGATCGTCTCTGTCTCGAATCCAGGCGCGGCTGCAGTCAAAATATATTCGTTCGGAAGCACGCCGGTGATGCGGAACGTGCCGTCAGCGCTAACGAAAGAGGTCTCGATAAGCGTGCCGTCCTTGGTGAACAGCTTGATTTTGACATCATTATTGCTGATCGCTTGGCCTGCAGAGTTAACCACTATGCCGTCAATAATGCCAAATAGCGGATTAAGCGATAGGTTGGCAATGGTTGAGCTGTTGCTGATGACGAATGCTCCCGCTGTGCCGGTCGCATAATCATTTGCTTTTGCGATGACCGTGTAGGAGCCCGGCTGTAACCCGTTAACCTGATAGTTGCCGAATGGCGTTGAGGTGCCGTTGGCTATCGCCAGCCCCGACGATACGTCAGCGCGTATCTCGATATTGGCGCCTGAAATCGTCTGTCCGGTTACGCTGTCCGTAATTTGGCCGTTAATCATGCCTGGATCAGGCGTAAGAATGAAGCTGAAGTTTGTGATCGATTGGCCAGGCCCGATCGTCGTGCCCTTCACTTTATTGCTAAAATCCGGTGCGGAGGCAATTACCGTTTTCGGGCCTATTGGAATGCCTTCGACGACGTAGCTGCCATCGCCTTGGGTAGGGCTGATTCCGCGTATCGACTCATTGCTGTTCAGTATTTTGACGACAGCCGTTGGTATCGGATTGCCTGACGGATCAAGGACGAAGCCAGATATCGTTCCAGGGTTTGGAGCCAGGTTAATCGTGACGTGTGTCGTCGTATCAGCGATAACCGACGCGCCAGCGATTTGAGAGGTAAAGCCCTGTGCGGTAGCGGTCAGGTAGTAGGAGCCGACAGCCTCGCCGAGGAAGCCGAAGGTGCCGTCGGGATTAGAGATTGCTGACGAGATCAAAATGTTATTGCTATTGAACAGCTGGATATTCGCTCCGCCGATTGCAGGAGAAACTTCGCCGAGAATGATGCCAGGATTCGGCGATAATGCGATTGGAAGCGGCGTTATCGCGTTAGAGCTGACGATTGCGCCCATTGTACCGCTCTGATAATGCAGCGCACGAACGGCTACCGTGTAGCTGCCCGGCGGCAAGCCTTCGAACAGAAACTCGCTCTTGTCGTCCGCGATTAAGGTAGCGACCAGGAAGTTGTTGCTGTCCGTTACGCTGGCAAGGACACCGAAGATCGGCTGGCCGGTAACGGCGTCGGTTACCTGTCCGCTGATGCTTCCCGGTTCTGGCAATAGAATGAGCGAGATCGTCGATACGCTATCGGATTTTACGGCAACCGTTGCAGACGCAGTCTGGAAATCAGCAGCGGAAGCGAGAACCGTATAGATGCCCGGGGCAAGCGAACTCGTTTCAAAATGGCCATTGCTATCGGAGAAGATAGTCGAAATCGTAACGCCGCTGCCTGTTGAGTTTTTGATCAGCACGCTGGCGCCTGCGACTGGATTGCCAAACTGATCGACAACGGTTCCGCTGAGCGTTCCCGGGTCTGGCAGGAGCGAGAAGTCGGCGACGCCGCGCCCTCCTGAAGAGACCGTCACGCTCTGGAAGGCGCTTTGGTAAGGGACGGCGGCCACAGTGATCAGATAGGGAGCGGGGAACAGGTTTTCAATCAGGTAGCTGCCGTCGGTTTGGCTGACATAGCGCGTTACGATCAGCCCGCCGCCAACGACGTTCAAGCTGAGCGTTATAACGGCGCCGGCAATGGGATTGCCGTCATTATCTTTGATGACGCCTGAGATCGAACCGGGATTCGGCGTCAAGACAAAATCCTCATTTGTTATTTGTCCGGGGTTAACCGTCCCGCTAAAGGATAGCCCGCCGAACCCTTCTGCCCGTACAGAAACGTAATAGACGCCCGGCGTCAGGTTGCCGATCGTATAGGAGCCGTCTTCAAGCGTGGCAACCCTGCCTACAATGATGTTATTGGAGAAAATTCGCACGATGGCATCGGCGATCGGGGCGCCGGATATGTCCTTGACCGTACCGCTGATGCCGCCTGCCAGTTGATTGAGCGGGACATTCAACGCAGTCGTCGCGCCTGCATTGATCAATGCGCCGATCGTACGTCCGGCATAGCCTTGGTCGGCGATAACAATGGAGTAGGAGCCGGGAGCAAGCGATGAGATGGTATAGCTGCCAGCGGCATCCGTCATGGCGGTTTGCAGCGTGATGCCTTCGGAAGTAAAGACGCGAATGCTCGCTCCCGCTAGACCGGCTCCTGTAACGCTATCGGTAATCGTACCGGTGAGCGCGCCTGCAACCGGCGATAACGATGCGTTCACAACAGAGGTTTGGCCTGCTTTGATAGCAAAGCCGATCACATCCGTAACGAACGTGTCGGCAGATATTCGCAGCCGATCATTCGTTGCAGGCGCTAAAGACGCAATGGTATAGGCGCCGAGCGCGTTCGTGATTGCGGTGTCGAGAATGCTGTTTCGGTTGTCGAGCACTTCAACCAGCGCCCCTGCGATCGGCGCTAGTGTCTGTGCGTTCGTAATTGTACCCGTGACAATGCCGGGATTCGGCCTAAGCTCCGCATTCACTGTACGAGTCTCGCCTGCCAGCAGTGTTAAGGGAGAATCGGTTGTTTGGAAGCTGTCCGCAGCAAAGCTGATGCGATAATAGCTAGGCACGATATTCGGCAGCGTGTAAGCGCCGTTGGCGTCTGTTACGGTTTGGGCGGTGCGAACGCCAATCCAGTTCGTTAACGTAACGGTGGTTCCGGCGATGCCTAGTCCGCTGCCGATTGCTCTCACGGTGCCATTAATGACAGCCGGAACAGGAGTCAGCGTCAAATTAACGGTAGCAATGCTCCCGGCAGCGATAGTAACAGGCGCATTGGCAGACTGATAAGAGGGGAAACTAAAGGTTAGATTGTAGTTGCCGGGAGGCAGGTTAGGGAAGCTGTAAACGCCTGCCGAATCCGTGACGGTCTGGCCTGCCGACGTATTGCCCGGCAAAGCATTGATTTGGACGGTAGCTCCGACCAGCGGCAAGCCGGTAACTTTGTCGATGATCGTGCCGGTTACGCCGCCGAGCGTCGTGACGGTGACGGACGAGGAACTCGCCGGCGCAGCAATCGCGCCGCCCGTGAAGCTGTCAACGCCAGTGGCTGTTTTCGTATCGACCGTACGAGAGCCCGATGTGTTAAATTGCGCAACGGCTTCATAGGTGAGCGTGGCGCTTCCGCCTGCCGCGAGATTGCCAACATTCCAGGTAAGTGTCTTCGTTGTGCTGTTAAAGGCGGTCGTTCCAAGCGATCTCTGCGAGACGGTGAACGAAATGAGCTTGTCGAATAGAAACGGAGCTTGAACGAACAAGGTGGACGCCGCGCTTCTGCCGGTATTCGTTGCCGTGATCGAGCCTCTGAATGTCGTTTGCTGCGCAGCGATAACTGTGGTTGGCGATACGGTTTGAGAGAGCGCGAGCTGGGCTCTGACGTCCCCGCCGTTAATCGTTACCGGATCACAGAAGAGGGTGCTGAGCGTCGTTCCGCTTCCAATGAAATCCTTGTTGAAATTGTTGGCGTTCGTGGCTGTGAAGAATAAGAATCGAAGGCTGGATTGGCCGTTAATGCCGAGCAAGGGGAAGAGGATGGCTGATGGAATAAAGAAGTCAATGAAATAGTTCGTTGCGCTGCCAAGCGCCGATCCGTCGTCTGTCGGTTGAGCTCGAGCTATGTCGAAATTACAGATCGTTTCTTCGTAATTCGGGGTGCCTTTGCCGTCCGTGCCCTCTGCCTGATCAGTGAAGACGTTCGGAATTTTCACGGTATTGGCGATAAGCTGCACTTTGTTCTCCAACCCGTTAACGAGCAGCTCCCATTCGTAGGTGGCAGGGTTATTGTCGGTATCGAACAGGACGCCCCAAGCGAAGTTGCGGAAATCGCTTTTGAACCGGGGATCGGTATTCAACCGCATGCGAAAATAGACGTTGGTCCCGTCATAGGCATAATAAGCAGCTGGGTATTGCGCGTCGCCTACAATGTCGGTCTCATCTGGCGATACGTCACGTACGGGGTCGATGACAGTGACGTTGTTTTGCTTGAGCGGGACGTATTGCTCGTTGCTCGGAAAAGGCATGGACAACCTCCATAGTTGGAATAGGAAACGGAATGTTGCGTGTCATTTCGCCGCTGTAGGCGTTATTTCTTACTATATGAACGAAGTTGGAATACGCGGCCTGTCTATCTGTGAAAATGTTGAAAATCGAAAACGGATGATTGCTGCAGCGAATCATTTAAATCAATGCAAAAGGCGAACTATTTCATGATAAAACTTATTGAATGTTCGTGTTTCTCCGTTGACAACCTTAGGCTGGATTGTTACACTAGAAAGGGCTCGCGAAATGTCGATTTCGCGCAGCATTTTGACTCGTATATACTCGGGAATAAGGCTCGAGCGTATCTACCCGGGAACCTTAAATTACCGGACTACGAGCGGATGACGAAGAGATCATCAGGCTGCTTCTTATGGAGGCGGCTTTCGACTGTCGACGGAGCGATGTTGTCCTCCGTTGGCCGACAGGGCATATGCGCTGTTCTCGGTAATTGCATCCGTGCTCGTGTCCCGAAGCCTTCCTAATAATGGAGTCGCGCTTTTGGGATTTTTTTTTGCGTTTAGGACGATATTTTCATATAAAAGGTGGTTGGAATCATGTCGGCAGTAGTAGGCGTCATTATGGGCAGCAAGTCGGACTGGGATACGATGAAATTGGCTTGCGATGTTCTGGAAGAGCTCAACATTCCGTATGAGAAGAAAGTGGTCTCTGCGCATCGCACGCCGGACTTGATGTTCGAATATGCGGAAAGCGCGGTGGAACGCGGGCTGAAGGTCATTATTGCAGGCGCGGGCGGCGCTGCTCATTTGCCGGGTATGGTCGCTGCCAAGACGATTCTTCCTGTCATCGGTGTGCCCGTCAAGTCGTCGAACTTGAACGGGCTTGATTCGCTTCTCTCGATTGTTCAGATGCCAGGCGGCATTCCTGTCGCTACGGTTGCAATCGGCAATGCAGGCGGCACGAATGCTGGACTGCTGGCAGCTCAAATGCTCGGCGCATTCGATCCTGAGCTGCGCGTGCGCGTAGAGGCGCGTCGTGAACGTATTAAGCAAGAGGTACTGGCTAGCAGCGAGACGCTGTAAGCGCGAGTGCGGGCAGAGGAAGCAATAGGATTCAAGGGGGAGCGAGCGGAGTGAAACAACGGAATGGGAAGCCGCTGCTGGCAGGCAGCACGATAGGCATTCTTGGCGGCGGTCAGCTCGGCCGCATGATGGCGCTCTCCGGCAGCGCGATGGGCTATCGATTCGTGGCGTTGGACCCGACGGAGGATGCGCCCTGCGGGCAAGTAGCCGAGCAGATCGTTGCCGCTTATAACGATCGCGAGGCGGCAAGAGAGCTTGCTCAGCGCTCGGATGTCATTACTTACGAGTTTGAAAACGTCGATGCAGGCGTTGCTGCAATGCTGATGGAGGAGTCGTACGTGCCGCAAGGCAGCGAGCTGCTCTACACGACGCAGCACCGCTTGCGCGAGAAGCGCGCGATCGAGGCGTCGGGCGTACGCGTTGCGCCTTATCGGGAAATCGCCAGCGCGGATGAGCTTCGCGCAGGCGTCGAAGCGTTCGGCACGCCTTGCGTGCTGAAGACGGCGACAGGCGGTTATGACGGCAAGGGGCAATGGGTGATTCGCTCGGCAGCCGAGATCGACGAAGCATACGAGACGCTTGCAAAAGCGGGCACGGAGCTCGTGCTGGAACAATTCATTCGCTTCGATAAAGAGCTGTCGGTCATCGCCGCGCGCAGCACAACAGGCGAAGTGAAGACGTTCCCGGCGGCGGAAAACATCCACGTCGATAATATTTTGCATCTTTCGATCGTCCCGGCTCGTATACCGGATGGGGTACAGCGGGAGGCGGAGCATTTGGCCGCACGCATCGCTGAAGGGCTTGGCGTTGCAGGGCTGATTGCCGTAGAGCTGTTTTGGTCCGAGAAGGACGGGCTGTACGTGAATGAACTCGCGCCGCGGCCGCACAACAGCGGGCACTACACGATGGAAGCGTGCAGGACCTCGCAGTTCGAGCAGCATGTACGGGCGATTTGCGGCTTGCCGCTTGGCGATACGTCGCTGTTGACGCCGGTCGTCATGGTCAACGTGCTCGGTCAGCATGTTGAGCCGCTGCTGGAGCGCATGGCGCAGCCGGATGAAGCGGCGAAAGCGCATGGCGTTGCGCCGAAGGTGCATTTGTATGGCAAGCAGGACGCTGTACACAAACGGAAGATGGGGCATGTCAACGTTTTGGCCGAGAGTACGGACAAAGCGCTGCAGTATATAGAAGACACAAACATTTGGAAGGTGTGAAGGTACGATGTTGGAGCGTTACAGCAGACCTGAGATGAGAGCGATCTGGACGGAAGAGAATAAGTTCAAAGCATGGCTGGAGGTTGAGCTTTGCGCATGCGAAGCGTGGGTAGAGCTGGGTGTTATCCCTCGCGAGGACGTAGAAGCGCTGCGCGCAAACGCAAGCTTCGATATCGACCGTATTAACGAAATCGAATTGGAAACGCGCCATGACGTAATCGCGTTCACGCGCGCTGTATCCGAAACGGTCGGCCCGGAGCGCAAATGGGTGCATTACGGCCTGACGTCGACGGACGTCGTTGACACGGCTAACGGCTACCTGCTTCGCCAAGCGAACGAAATTCTTCGCGCTGACATCGAGCGTTTTATCGGCATCCTGCGCGAGAAAGCAGTTCAGTACAAAGATACGCCAATGATGGGCCGCACGCATGGCGTTCATGCCGAGCCGACGACATTTGGCTTGAAGATGGCGCTATGGTATGAGGAAATGAAACGGAATCTGGAGCGCTTCGACCATTCGGCTGACGGCGTTCAATACGGCAAAATTTCCGGCGCAGTAGGCACGTATGCCAACATCGATCCGTTCGTTGAAGAATTCGTATGCCGCAAGCTGGGCACGAAGCCGGCGCCAATCTCGACGCAGACGCTTCAACGCGACCGCCACGCAGAGTACATGGCGACGCTGGCGCTCGTAGCAACATCGCTGGATAAATTCGCAACGGAAATTCGTGCATTGCAAAAATCCGAGTTCCGCGAAGTGGAAGAGCCATTCGCGAAAGGCCAGAAGGGCTCGTCGGCAATGCCGCACAAGCGCAACCCGATCGGCTGCGAGAACATGTCCGGCCTGGCTCGCGTTATCCGCGGCCACATGCTTTCCGCTTACGAGAACGTGCCGCTCTGGCATGAGCGCGATATCAGCCACTCGTCGGTTGAGCGCATCATCCTGCCAGACGCAACGATGCTCCTGAACTACATGCTGAACCGTCTGGGCAACATCATCGCGAACCTAACGGTATTCCCGGAAAACATGAAGCGCAACATGATGTCGACATACGGCGTGCCGTTCTCCGGCCGCGTAATGACGAAACTGATCGACAAGGGCTTCAGCCGCGAGCAAGCGTACGATACGGTTCAACCGCGCGCAATGCAAGCGTGGGAAACACAACGTCAATTCCGCGATATCATCGCAGAAACCGAAGAAATTACGAGCGTTCTGTCGGCAGAAGAACTCGACGACGCATTCAACCCAACGTGGCACCTGAAGCACGTTGATACAATCTTCACGCGCTTGGGACTTAACTAATAGTTAAAGCGCGAAGCGCACGCACTTAAGCTCTTGCACTTAGCTCTACGCCGCGAAGCGCGCGCGTCCCACCAAGGGACGACTCGCAGCGCGAAACTGGCTCTTGCACTTAAGCTCCACGCCGCGAAGCGCGCGCGTCCCATCAAGGGACGACTCGCAGCGCGAAGCTGGCTCTTGCACTTAAGCTTTACCCGCGAAGCGCGCGCGTCCCACCAAGGGACGACTCGCAGCGCGAAGCTGGCTCTTGCACTTAAGCTCTACGCCGCGAAGCGCGCGCGTCCCACCAAGGGACGACTCGCAGCGCGAAGCCATCTAGACACGCACGACATAAAGCGTGTCCCGACAGGGACGACAAGCGGCTCACAGCACAACTGAACTCAAGCGCACCGAACGCAATCGAGCGGACGTGTAAACATATTTATTTACGCAACAAGGAAAGCGGGTCCCGCCAGGGACGAAAAGCGAGGACACGTTCCAACAGCATCAAAGCAGCGCCCTTCCGGAGTCCAGAGGATGGAATCCTCTGGGGCCCTCCCTTTCAGGGAGGGTTTGGGAGGGTAGCAGGGGAAAGGGGAAAAAACCATGCAAGCATTGTCAACGGCAGTTGACTACATCAAAGCGCCGCTTGTTTACAAAGGAAAAGTACGCGAGCTGTACGACCTTGGCGAGCACTTCCTGATCGTCGTAACGGACCGAATCAGCGCATTCGACTACGTGCTGGACCCGGCTGTTCCTGAGAAGGGCAACGTGCTTAATCGGTTATCGACCTATTGGTTCGAGCAGACGGAGTCGATTCAACCGAACCATGTCGTTCACACCGATGTGGCGAAACTGGGCGACATCATTACGGAGCCGGAATTGCTTCGCAACCGGATCATGGTGACGAAGAAGGCGGAGCGCATCGATATCGAATGCGTCGTGCGCGGCTACATTACTGGCGGCGGCTGGAGACAATACCAGCAGACGTCGGCGATCAACGGCATTCCATTGCCGGCAGGCCTTCGCAAAAACCAACGCTTCGAGCAGCCGATCTTCACGCCTGCTGCGAAGAACGATGTAGGCCACGATGAGGATATTCCATTTGAGAAAATGGAAGAGCTTGTAGGCGCGGAGCTTGCAGCCGAGTTGCGCGACCGCAGCGTGAAGCTGTATGAGTTCGCTCATGGCTATTGTGCAGAGCGCGGCATCGTGCTCGCCGACTGTAAGTTTGAATTCGGAATTATCGACGGCAAAGTCATTCTTATCGATGAAATTTTCACGCCGGACGCTTCCCGTTTCTGGGCAGTGGACAAGTTCGAGCTCGACACCGAGATCGACAGCATGGACAAAGAGCCGGTTCGTACGTATCTGCTCGGCTCCGATTGGGACAAAAACAGCAAGCCGGATCCGCTGCCGACAGCGGTCGTAGAGGAAACGACGCGTCGTTACCTGGACATTTACCGTCGCCTGACGGGTTCCGACTTGAGCTAAATAGATAGCAATACATTAGATTTGCGGATATCAGAATGACCTTATTATCCTTTAGGAGGAATCACGACAATGAAAGCAACGGTTTACGTGACGATCAAGGAAAACGTATTGGACCCGCAAGGAACGGCCGTTCAAGGCGCGCTTCACACAATGGGCTTCGCAGAAGTAGGCAGCGTACGCATCGGCAAATACCTCGAGCTTGAACTGGACACGAACGATAAAGCAGAAGCGGAAGTGCAATTGAAAGCAATGTGCGAGAAGCTGCTGGCAAACACAGTCGTTGAAGACTATCGTTTTGAACTGGAGGGCTAACACGTGAAATTTGCGGTAATCGTATTTCCAGGCTCCAACTGCGATATCGACTGCTACAAAGCGGTAGAAGATACGATTGGACAAAAGGTCGACTACGTATGGCACACAGCAACGGATCTGTCGGGCTATGACGCGATTCTCGTACCGGGCGGTTTCTCCTATGGCGACTACCTGCGCTGCGGCGCAATTGCACGCTTCGCACCGGTTATGAGCGAAGTTGTTAAAGCTGCTGAGCAAGGCAAATTCATTCTCGGCATCTGCAACGGGTTCCAAATCCTGACGGAAGCAGGCCTGCTGCCAGGCGCGCTGCTCCGCAACGAGAATCTCAAATTCCGCTGCCACAGCACGCTGCTTGAAGTCGTGAACAACAATACGGCATTCACAAACCAATATTCGCAAGGCGAGATCATCGACATTCCGATCGCGCACGGCGAAGGCAACTACTACTGCGATGATGCGACGCTGGCACAGCTGAAAGCGAACAACCAGATCGTATTCCGCTACAAAGCGGGCGCGAACCCGAACGGTTCGGTAGAAGACATCGCAGGCATTAGCAACGAGCGCGGCAACGTGGTCGGCATGATGCCGCATCCAGAGCGCGCGATTGATCAAATTCTTGGCTCGGAAGACGGCAAACGGATGTTTACGTCGATTTTGAACGCATGGAGGGAACAGCATGGCGCAGCAGTTAACGGCTAAGGAGCCAACAGCAGAGCAAATCGCGGACCAAAAGATCTATCAGCAATTCGGTGTCAGCGACTACGAGTACGAGCTGATCTGCGGATTCCTCGATCGTAAACCGAACTATACGGAGATTGGCGTATTCAGCGTTATGTGGTCGGAGCATTGCGCGTACAAAAACTCCAAGCCGATCCTGAAGAAATTCCCGATCACGGGACCGAAGGTGCTCATGGGTCCGGGCGAAGGCGCCGGCATCGTGGACATCGGCGACAACCAAGCGGTTGTTTTCAAAATCGAATCGCATAACCATCCATCCGCAGTCGAGCCTTACCAAGGCGCTGCAACGGGTGTAGGCGGCATTATCCGCGACATTTTCTCGATGGGCGCACGTCCGGTAGCGCTGCTGAACAGCCTCCGTTTCGGCCGTCTTGAGAATGACCGCGTTAAATATCTGTTCGAAAACGTCGTTAGCGGCATTGCCGGCTACGGCAACTGTATCGGCATCCCGACGGTAGCGGGCGAAGTGATGTTCGACGAGAGCTACGAGGGCAACCCGCTCGTTAACGCAATGTGCGTCGGCTTGATCGATCATGACAAGATCCAACGCGGCGTCGCGAAGGGTGTAGGCAACCCGGTATTCTACGTAGGTCCTGCAACGGGCCGCGACGGCATTCACGGTGCGACGTTCGCATCCGTGGAGCTGTCCGAAGAATCCGAAGAAAAGAAAACGGCCGTGCAAGTAGGCGACCCGTTCATGGAGAAGCTCGTTATGGAATCGACGCTGGAGCTCATCAACTCCGGTATCGTGGTCGGTATTCAGGACATGGGCGCAGCTGGCCTGACTTGCTCCAGCGCAGAGATGGCTTCCAAAGCAGGCAACGGCCTTGAGTTGTACCTCGACGAAGTGCCACAGCGGGAGAAAGACATGACGCCTTACGAAATGATGCTTTCCGAGTCGCAGGAACGGATGCTGTTCGTCGTTACGCCGGAGAACGAAGCGCAAGCGAAAGAAATTTTCGAGCGTTGGGGCGTTATCTGCACGAAAGTCGGCAAAGTAACGGACGACGGCCGCCTTCGCTTGTTCCACAAAGGCGAGCAAGTAGCGGACATGCCGGTTAAAGCGCTCGTTGACGAGTGCCCGGTATACGAGAAGCCATCGCAAGAGCCTGCTTACTACAGCGAGTTCGCAAAAATCGATACGGCTGCTTATCCGGAAGTAACGGATCTGACAGGCGCGCTGAAGCAAGTACTCGGTTCCCCGACGGTATCGAGCAAAGAGTGGGTTTACAACCAATACGACTACATGGTTCGCACGAGCACGGCTGTTCAGCCAGGTTCGGACGCGGCTGTCGTAACGATTCGCGGCACGCGCAAAGCGCTCGCGATGACGACGGACTGCAACGGCCGTTACGTATACCTCGATCCAGAAGTAGGCGGACGTATCGCAGTAGCGGAAGCAGCGCGCAACATTGTATGCTCCGGCGCTGAGCCGCTTGCTGTAACGGACAACCTGAACTTCGGCAGCCCGGAGAAGCCGGAAGTATTCTGGCAGATCGAGAAAGCGGCTGACGGCATGAGCGAAGCTTGCGTAACGCTCGAAACGCCGGTAATCGGCGGCAACGTTTCCTTGTACAACGAGAATTCAAAAGGCGCGATCTACCCAACGCCGGTAATCGGCATGGTTGGCCTCGTGCACGACATTGATCATATTACGACGCAATCGTTCAAATCCGAAGGCGACGTTATCGTTCTCCTCGGCGAGACGAAAGCGGAGCTGGGCGGCAGCGAGCTGCAGTACGTATTGCAAGGCAAGTCCGAAGGACGTCCGCCGCAAATCGACCTCGCAGTCGAGAAGCGTACGCAAAATGCTGTGCTCGCAGCAATTCGCGCAGGCCTCGTCGCTTCGGCGCATGACCTGTCCGAAGGCGGCATCGCAGTAGCTGTAGCGGAATCTTGCTTCGGTACGAAGATGGGCGCTGACGTAAACATCGCAACGGAGCTGCGTCCTGACCTCGCGCTGTTCAGCGAATCGCAATCGCGCATTCTGCTGTCGGCGAAGCCGGACAAAGCAGCTGAGCTGCAAGCTTTGCTCGCGGAGCAAGGCGTAACACATGCAGTTATTGGTACGGTTACGGGCGCTGGTTCGCTCAAGCTTGACGTGAACGGCAAACCAGGCGTTGCGGCGCCGGTTGCAGAATTGGAGAAGGTCTGGAAGGATGCGATCCCATGTCTCATGAAGTGAAGCAGCCTTTAACGCTGTGGACTGGAGACCATTACAACGAAGGCATTGGACGAGACGACATTTTTGACAAATTGCGCGAGGAGTGCGGCGTGTTCGGCGTGTTTGGTTGCGCGAACGCGTCCTCCCTTTCCTACTACGGCCTGCATGCGCTGCAGCACCGCGGCGAGGAAAGCTCGGGAATTTGCACGGTAGAGAGCGACAACCCGCGCAACTTCAACTATCACCGCGGAATGGGCCTTGTGAAGGAAGTTTTCACGCAGGACGTGCTGAGCACGCTGACGGGCGACCGTTCGATCGGCCACGTTCGTTATTCGACCTCGGGCGAGAGCCGCTTGGCAAACGCACAGCCGCTGATCTTCAAGTATCGCGACGGCGACCTTGCGATTGCAACGAACGGCAACATCGTGAATGCGCCTGAGATTCGTCAGGAGCTTGAGCGCAAAGGATCGATTTTCCAAACGTCGAGCGATACGGAAGTTATCGCCCACTTGATCGCGCGTTCGGAGAAAGATTTCGTCGAGGCAGCCCGCGATGCGCTCGCGCGCATCGTCGGCGGCTTCGCTTTCCTGATCATGACCAACGACAAGCTGATCGTCGCATCGGACACGAACGGGCTGCGCCCGCTCGCAATGGCGAAGCTTGGCGACGGTTATGTGTTCTCGTCGGAGACATGCGCATTCGAGGTCATCGGCGCGGAATTCGTGCGTGACATCATGCCGGGCGAGATGCTTATTCTCGATCGTGAAGGCATGCGCGAGGAACGGTTCGCAAACAGCGGACGCCCAGCGGTATGCGCGATGGAGTACATTTACTTCGCGCGTCCGGACAGCGACATTCATGGCGCTAATCTGCACATGACGCGCAAACGGATGGGACAGCGCCTCGCGCTCGAATCTTTCGTCGATGCGGACATTGTTACAGGCGTACCGGATTCCTCGATCTCTGCTGCGATCGGTTACGCCGAGCAGACGGGCATCCCTTATGAGCTTGGGCTGATCAAGAACAAGTACACGGGCCGGACGTTCATCCAGCCTTCGCAGGAGCTTCGCGAGAAGGGCGTTAAGATGAAGCTGTCGGCGGTTCGCAAAATCGTCGAAGGCAAGCGAGTCGTCATGATCGACGACTCGATCGTACGCGGTACGACGAGCTTGCGCATCGTAAACCTGCTCCGCGAAGCTGGCGCGACGGAAGTCCATGTACGCATTACTTCGCCGCCATTCGCGAATCCTTGTTATTATGGCATCGATACGCCAGACCGCAAGGAGCTGATAGCGTCGTCGAAGACGGTTGAAGAGATCCGCCGAGCGATTAATGCCGACTCGCTCTACTTCTTAAGCGACGAGGGATTGGTCGACACGGTTGGCATCGGCAGCAACATGGAAGACAGCGGACTTTGCATGGCGTGCTTCAACAACCATTATCCGACGCCAGTTAATGAAGAGTCGGATAAGAGCTGCAGCTGCTAGCACCGCGCAAGCTGGATTCATTATAAATCGCGCTCGCTATTACGCGAGCTTATGATTCAAGAACAAGGAGTGACGTGAAGGTGTCATCAGAAGCTTACAAAGAAGCCGGCGTCGATATCGCGGCAGGCAACGAAGCAGTCGAACGGATGAAAAAGCATGTGAAACGGACGTTCCGTCCAGAAGTGCTCACCGACCTGGGCGGCTTTGGCGGCTTGTTCGGCCTCAACAAGGACAAGTACGAGGAGCCGGTTCTCGTTTCCGGTACCGACGGCGTCGGCACCAAGCTGAAAATCGCCTTCGCGATGGACAAGCATGACACGATCGGCGTTGATGCGGTAGCTATGTGCGTGAACGATATTATCGTACAAGGCGCAGAGCCGCTGTTCTTCCTCGACTATCTCGCTTGCGGCAAGGTTGAGCCGGAGAAGATCGAAGCTATCGTTAAAGGGATCGCAGACGGCTGCCAGCAAGCAGGCTGTGCATTGATCGGCGGCGAGACTGCTGAAATGCCAGGCATGTACCAAGGCGAAGAGTACGATATCGCAGGCTTCACGGTCGGTATCGTCGACAAGAAGAAAATCATCGACGGCACGACGATCGCTCCTGGCGATGCGGTTATCGGCGTAGCATCGAGCGGCATTCACAGCAACGGCTACTCGCTCGTTCGCCGCTTGCTGCTTGAGCAAAGCGGCTATGGCTTGCAGGATGCATTGCCAGAGCTTGGCGGCGCGAAGCTGGGCGACGTACTGATCGAGCCAACGAAAATTTACGTGAAATCTGCACTGGCGCTTGCTGAGAAGGTTCAAGTGAAAGGCATGGCGCACATTACGGGCGGCGGCTTTATCGAGAACATCCCGCGCGTGCTGCCAGAAGGCGTTAACGTGAACGTAGAATACGGCACATGGCCGATTCAACCGATCTTCACGCTCATGCAGAACAAAGGCGAGATCACGAACCGCGACATGTTCACGACGTTCAACATGGGCGTCGGCCTCGTTGTAATCGTGCCTGCTGACCAAGCGGACGAAGCGCTTCGCGTTCTGGCTGAGCAAGGCGAGAAAGCTTACCGGATCGGTGACGTTACAGCGGGCAGCCGCATCGTGACGTTCACGGGAGCAGAAGTCTAATGAACGGATTGCGTATTGCTGTATTCGCATCAGGCCAAGGCACGAATTTTCAAGCCTTGGTCGATGCGGTGCGGGATCAGAAGCTCGATGTTATCATCGAGCTTTTGGTTTGCGATAAGCCATCCGCACCGGTTGTTGAGCGCGCGCAGCGCGCAGGCGTAGATACGTTCATCTTCAAGCCTAAGGATTACCCTTCCCGTGAAGCGTACGAATCGGAAATTGCGGCAGAGCTGGAGCGCCGCGGCGTTGGATTAATCGTGCTTGCCGGATACATGCGCATTTTGACGCCGGTGCTGGTGGAGCCTTACTACGGTCGCATGATTAATGTGCACCCTTCCTTGCTGCCTGCATTCCCTGGCGTGAATGGCATCGGACAGGCATTCGAATATGGCGTTAAGCTGACGGGCGTTACGGTCCACTACGTGGACGGTGGATTGGACAGCGGGCCGATCATCGCGCAGCGGGCCGTCGAGGTAGCAGACGAGGATACCGAATCGTCGCTGGCTGAGCGGATCCATGAGACCGAACAGGCTTTGCTGCCATGGGTTGTGCAGCAGATTGCCAATGGTCGCGTGAGGCTCGACGGCCGCCGCGTGACGATCGACTTTAGCTAGAGCGATTAGAGCTGATTAAAGCGTTTGAAGCTTTTACTATAGATGGCAGTAATGAAACGATTGAAGTGATATGAGGAGGATGACGAAGTTGGCAATTCGCAGAGCGTTAATTAGTGTTTCGGACAAAACGGGTATCGTGGATTTCTCCCGCGAGCTCGCAGCTTTGGGCGTGCAATTGATTTCGACGGGCGGTACGAAAAGTCTGTTGGAGAAAGAAGGAGTACCGGTAATCGGCATCTCCGACGTAACGGGCTTCCCTGAAATTCTCGATGGCCGCGTTAAAACGCTGCATCCGGCTGTGCACAGCGGCCTGCTGGCTGTTCGCGACAGCGAAGAGCATCAGCAAGCGATGAAGGATCTCGGCCTTGATTACATCGACATCGTCATCGTAAACCTGTATCCGTTCGCGGAGACGATTGCTAAACCGGACGTTACGTATGACGATGCAATCGAAAACATCGACATCGGCGGACCGACGATGCTTCGCTCGGCTGCGAAAAACCATGCGTTCGTAACGGTTGTTGTGGACTCGAGCGACTACGCAACGGTGCTGGAAGAAGTGAAAGCGGGCCAAGACACGACGCTCGAAACGCGTAAACGCCTTGCAGCCAAAGTATTCCGCCACACGGCAGCTTACGACTCGCTCATCGGCGACTACCTCTCGAAGCAGACGGGCAACCCGCTGCCAGAGCGTTACACGGTAACGTACGAGAAGATTCAAGATCTTCGTTATGGCGAGAACCCGCACCAAACGGCGGCATTCTACCGCAAGCCGCTTGCGCAAGCAGGCAACATCACGACGGCTGAGCAGCTGCATGGCAAAGAGCTGTCGTACAACAACATCAATGACGCGAACGCTGCGCTCGCTATCGTGAAAGAGTTCAACGAGCCGGCAGTTGTTGCGGTTAAGCACATGAATCCTTGCGGCGTCGGCATCGGAACCGATATCCATGAGGCATACCAAAAAGCATACGCAGCAGATCCAACGTCGATCTTCGGCGGCATCGTTGCGGCGAACCGCACGGTTGGGGCGGACACGGCTCAATTGCTGAGCGAGATCTTCCTTGAGATCATCATCGCGCCAGACTTCACGCCAGAAGCGCTTGAGATTCTGACGAAGAAGAAAAACATCCGCCTGCTCAAGCTGGGCGAGCTGCAAGCAGCTGGCGAACGTAAGCCAGAGCTGCTCGTCACGTCGGTAGACGGCGGCATGCTCATTCAAGAGAGCGATGTGCACTCGCTGACGGAAGCGGACCTGCAATTCGTGACGAACCGCAAGCCGACGGAAGAAGAGCTGAAACAGCTGCTGTTCGGATGGAAAGTTGTGAAGCACGTGAAATCGAATGCGATTTTGCTGGCGAAGGACAACATGACGATCGGCGTTGGCGCCGGCCAAATGAACCGCGTTGGCGCAGCAAAAATCGCAATCGAGCAAGCTGGCGAGAAGGCGCAAGGCTCCGCGCTTGCATCGGATGCTTTCTTCCCAATGGGCGATACGGTTGAAGCGGCGGCGAAAGCTGGCATCACGGCAATCATCCAGCCTGGCGGCTCGGTGAAGGACCAAGAATCGATCGATGCGGCGAACGCAAACAACATCGCGATGGTCTTCACCGGCGTGCGCCACTTCAAACACTAAGCGATACAGCAGCAAGCGGAAAACCAGGCAAGCTGGCGGTTAAGCGCCTTAACTAGCGATAGAATCGGGGACGTTCGGCGAATGGGGGTTCGCGCGGATGATTCTCGAACGCGAGCATGACGCGCGAACACCGGAGCCAAGCATGGCATGCTGCCCTGCGTATTCTTGTTTGAAAGTCAGTAAACAATCAGATGGAGGGACGCCATGCGAGTCATGGCGTCCGTTCGTTCATTATAATGGTCGCAGCAGTGTTGGCCGTTTACATGATAACAGCTATTGTGGGAGGTTTATTCATGCGGATTCTAGTCATCGGCGGCGGCGGACGCGAGCACGCCATTGCATGGGCGCTCAAGAAGAGCGATAAAGTTAAAGAAATTTATTGTGCACCGGGCAACGCAGGCATTGCGCAGGTTGCCGAGTGCGTGCCGATTCAAGTGAATCAATTCGATGAGCTCATTCAGTTCGCTTGCGATAATTCCATCGATCTCGTTGTAGTCGGTCCGGATGACCCGCTAGCAGACGGCATCGTAGATGCATTCGAAGCGAAAAACATCCCGGTTTTCGGACCGCGCAAGAACGCTGCCGAGATCGAAGGCAGCAAGATTTTCATGAAAAACTTGCTCAAAAAATACAACATCCCGACAGCAAAATACGAGACGTTCACGGATTTTGAAACCGCGCTGGCGTATCTCCGCCAACAAGAGGCGCCAATCGTCATTAAGGCGGACGGCCTTGCAGCAGGCAAGGGCGTAACGGTAGCCGCTACGCTTGAAGAGGCGGAGCAAGCGCTTCGCTCGATGATGGTGGACAAGGTGTTCGGCGAGTCCGGCAACCAAGTCGTGATCGAAGAGTTCCTCTCCGGCCAAGAAATGTCCATTCTCGCGTTCGTGGACGGCGAGACGGTACGCGCTATGGTGCCGGCACAGGACCATAAGCAAGTGTTCGATAATGACCAAGGCCCGAATACGGGCGGCATGGGCACATACACGCCGCTGCCGCATGTCGAGCAATCGATTATCGACGAGGCGATCGAGAACATCATTAAGCCAACGGCGAAAGCGATGGTAAGCGAAGGCCGTCCGTTCCGCGGCGTTCTATTCGCAGGCCTCATTATGACGAAGGACGGCACCAAAACGATTGAATTTAACGCGCGCATGGGCGATCCGGAGACGCAGGTCGTTCTGCCGCGCTTGAAGACCGATCTGGTTGATATTATCCTTGCAGCGATCAATGGCCGTCTCGATCAGCTGGACATCCAGTGGGATGACCAAGCATCGGTATGCGTTGTGCTGGCATCCGAAGGGTATCCGGCTTCGTATCCGAAGGGCCGCGTTATTGAAGGCATCGCGGCTGCAGAAGCGCAGGGAGCGCTTGTTTTCCATGCGGGCACAGCATTCAAGGATGGCGAAGTTGTAACCAGCGGTGGACGCGTGCTCGGCGTCGTTGGCCGCGGCAGCGACATTGCGGAAGCGCGCGCTCGCGCGTACGAAGCGATCAGCGTGATCAAGTTCGAAGGCATGCACTGCCGTTCGGACATCGCGATGAAGGCGCTGCGTTAATAGATAGGAGAGGCTCGTCTGGCTGCGTGGCAGTTGGACGGGCTTTTTTTGTTATTGCAGAGGTGTAACCGATTTGTAACGCTATCGATTTCGTAATCGTTTAGGATAAAGCAAAGAAGGGCAATGGTAAGGTGTCATCTTGTTGGCGAGGCGACGGCAGCGTCGACAAGTGTTAGGAGGAGGAAGTATGAACGTAAGCAGAGTGCGAATGCCAGCATTAGCGGCTGTTGCGCTTCTAATAGCCATCGTAACGTCTGCATGCAGCATGCGGTCAGCGCCGGCTGACCTGCTATTGCCGGTTCACGGCGCGGATGAGGAGTTGACGAAAGCGGTAAGCCAGATGCTGCCGGACAATGCGTCGCTGACCTTGGTTGATCGTGAACAGAAGCCTCAGACGATTCGGCAAGCGGACCTCGATGGCGACGGGCGAGCGGAAGCGATCGTAACCTATAAGGATGAGAGCGAACAGTCGAAGGTGATGCTGCTTCGCCAAGATAAGACTCGCGGCCGCTGGAGCAAGTGGGCGACGATTGAAGAGAATTCGTCGTTCGGCATCGACTGGCTGAAGCTGGTTGACCTTAATTTCGATGGAACGCCTGAGCTGCTGGTCGGCTTTAATTCCTACGAGCCTAACCAACGGACGCTCTATGTGTATAACGGGCGTCAAGCCGGACTGCAAACAGGAATGACGCTTAAGCCAGCGGCTGAGCTGCCCTATGCGATCGTCGATGACGGCGATCTGGACGATGACGGGCGCAAGGAGCTTGTGCTTGTCCAACAGGATAATGAGAAGCTGGAGGCAAGCCTGTCGGTTTACCGAATGGAAGCGACCGGCTTGAAGCGCAATGCGACGATTGCGGCTGATGGCGGCGTGAATGGCTATTATGATATCCGAGTCGGCAAGATTGCGAATGACCGGAAGGGCATTATGCTGCAAGCCTCTCTGGGCGCGCATACCGAAGCCGTATACATGTATGCATGGGAGAAGCGCAGCGCGGCGCATACAGGTGCAGGGGCTGGACAGCTCCGGGAGGTGTTCCCTAGCGATGTGATCAGCCGGGATTCGGAACTCGTCGAAACGTATTTCCCTATGGGCGGCACAAGCGACAGCAATAGCGACGGGATTCTTGATTTTGCAGCGGAGAGGACAGCGCCCGGACAGCCTGAGGATACCCCATATAGTAATTTGCTCACGTTTCAGGAGTATTTGCAGTGGGACGGCAAGAAGGATTTTTCGGTCGTCGGGCGCATGTACGAGGATTTCGCAATGGGCATCCGGGTTCACATTCCCGAGCAGTGGGGCGATCATTTTACGTTTGCTCTGCTGACCGACCCATCGAGCTATGAAGGCATTCAATTTCAAATGTACGAGCCTTCATCGGGCGCTAGAGCCCGCCTGTTCGATCTGCTGGCGATCCCTGCGGCCAAATGGGAGGAAGCGAAGGAAGGGCTGGAGAAGGGGAGCGAAGCTTATTCCAAGCTGCTCGTCGCCTCCGGTATGGTGTATATGGCGGTGTACGGAACACCGCCGGAAAACTGGAGCCAACAAGCGAAGGACGCGTATCAAGCCATGCTATTAAACGAGAATCAGCTGAGCCAGCGACTTCAAGTCATGGAACGGCCGTAGTGTAGTGGAGGGGGGACGGCGCATGAACATCTTGCTGCTGGAGGACGAGGAAGCGATACGCGGGTTCATCCGGATTAATTTGAGGCGCAACGATATGACCGTCATGGAAGCAGGAACGGGCGAGGAAGCGATAGCGCTTGCTGCGGAAGAGGGGCCATTTGATATCGCATTGTTAGACGTCATGCTCCCGACGATCAGCGGATTCGAGGTGCTAAGCGTGCTGCGGGAGCGATACCCGCGAATGGGCATCATTATGCTGACGGCGAAGTCGCAAGAGGCGGACAAAATCCACGGACTGGAGCTCGGCGCAGACGATTATGTGCAAAAGCCGTTCAGTCCAGGCGAGCTGATCGCGCGCATGCAATCGCTATACCGCCGGATGCAGCCGCTGAAGGAGGCGGAAGCGCCCGCTCGTGTACCAGCACCAGCGGCGGTACGCGAGGACAGCGCCAATGAGGCGCATGTCTTGGCCGAGAAGCCAGCGCCGCCGATGGCTGGGCAGCCCTTCCGCCTCGCTGCAAGCGAGCGCAAGCTTTATAAGCATGGCGTCGAGGTTATATTGACGCCGACGGAATGGGCGCTGCTGAAGCTTCTCATGGAGCGGCCGAACGAGAGCGTGAGCCGTGATGATATTTTAAGCGAGGTTTGGGGACGGTACTATGTGGGCGATTTGAAGGTCGTGGATGTCAACATTCGGCGCATTCGCCAAAAAATCGAGGACGACCCTTCCGCACCAGCCTATCTGGAGACGGTGTGGGGCTTCGGCTATCGCTGGAAACGGGAAGTGCCTGCGCGATGAAAAGCTTGAAGGTTCGCATGGCTTGGAGCTACTTCATTCTCATTGTGCTCGTATCCGGCTTGCTCGGCTCGATCTTCATTGCGCTGATCTGGAATTATTATTACGGCAGCGCGACAAGTGCTGTTTCCCGCCGAGCAGAGAGCGATATGGCGGTTCACGGCCGCATGATGGGGATGCAGATGACCCGTGAGCGCGCGGCCTATATGATCAGCAATTTAAAGGGAGATTCCTATCGCATTCAGCTGCTTGATCGCAGCGGAAAACCAGTGATGGACACGGAAGGTGAAGCAGGCGGGAAGCCGATCCATACGCTCGATGTCGAAGCAGCTATGAGCGGCCAGTCCGGCACATGGCGCGGCAGCGAAGGGGGAAAGCACATCGTAGCGGCGACGGTTCCGGTGCAATCGGGGCAGCTGGTCGTCGGCCTTGTGCGTTATTCCGCCTCCTTGGAACGAATTGACGATGTCGTGGCACGCATTATCGGACTGACGCTGCTGACCGCTGCTGCAGTTGTGCTGCTGTTTCTCGGCGTAAGCTTGTGGATGTCGAAGCGCATTGTTAAGCCGATCCGCGAGCTCACCTTCGTGGCGAGGCAGATGGCGGACGGCGATTGGCAGCGGCGCGCGGTTCCGCGAAGCGCGGACGAGATCGGGCAGCTGGCGGAGATGCTGAATACGCTTGCTGCGCAGCTGACGAAGCGCGAGCAGCTGAAAAATGATTTTATATCGTCGATTTCGCATGAGCTGCGGACGCCGCTTACGTCGATCAAAGGCTGGAGCGAAACGTTAGCCGAAGATGAGACAGATCGCGAGGAGCTGGAGCTGGGGCTCGCTGTCATTAGCCAAGAGACAGAACGGCTGCACGGGCTAGTGGAGGATTTGCTCGATTTCTCCAAGCTGTACGATCGGAGCATCGAGCTGCATCCTGATTATCTTGATCTGAATCGCCCGGTGAAGGAGACGCTTAAGCAGCTGGGCGTTCGCCAGGAAGCGACGGGTGTCCAGCTTATCGCTTCTCTATCGGAGCACCCGCTAATGGTGCACGGCGACGTCAACCGGCTGAAGCAAGTGCTGATTAACCTCATCGATAATGCCTATAAATTTACGCCGCAGGGCGGTTCCATTCGGGTGACGACGAGGGCGTTGGATCGCGAAGCTGTCCTTACGATTGCGGATACGGGAGCCGGCATTGCGCCCGAGCATTTGCCGCATGTAACGGACAAATTCTATAAAGGCGACTCGGCCAAGCAAGGCAGCGGGCTCGGGCTTGCGATCTGCCGCGAAATCATTGCGCTGCATAGCGGAAGCATGGCGCTCGTCAGCGAATGGGGAGCCGGAACGGCTGTAACAATCCGCATCCCGCTGCAGCGAGGCGATTCAGCCGGACAAGCGGATGAGAGCATAAGCATTGACATAAAATAAGAGTAAACGGATGGCCCGTTTACTCTTATTATTCTTTGTAAAACAAGGAGCTGCGGTTGCTGAACACATAAACGATTGCCAGTACAACCCCGAGCACCAGCAAGCTGGACACCCAATGATGCATAAGCCATTCCATCCATGCAGGCATCCGCCGTCACCTCCTCTGCGCCTGTGATGTAACGTTAGTATGGACTGGCGATGAAAAGCTATCCGTCCGCGCGCAAGCGATGAAATCTGCCCGTTGACAATGGGAGGAAGGGAATGGTATGATCTAAACAATTAATTCATACTAAACGGGTAGGAATAATAAACTATATGACAATCAAAGAACTTCTTGATATAGAAAAGGTTCGGAGGGATGGCAAGATGGAGAAGCAGCTGACGTTGAAGCACGAAGGATTACATTTGACGGGAACGCTCCACTATCCAACAGGAGGAACGAACAGCGGGAAGCATCCGGCCATTATTATTTGCCACGGCTTCGTAGGCAGCCGAATTGGCGTTGATCGGTTATTCGTCAAGACAGCTCGCGCGCTCGCGGCTAACGGGGCTTATGTGCTTCGCTTCGATTACGGCGGCTGCGGAGAAAGCGACGGCGATTATGGCGAGCTGGGCTTGGAATCGATGATCGCGCAGACGCGAACGGCGATCGATTACGTGACATCGATGGATACGGTCGACCTGCAGCGTGTCGTTCTGCTGGGGCATTCGCTTGGCGGCGCGACGGCGTTGCTCACCTCGGTACGCGATCGCCGCGTGAAGCGGCTCGTGCTGTGGTCGCCGGTTGCGTATCCTTTCAATGATATCGTTCGTATCGTTGGCCGCTCGGGATATGATGAGGCTATTCAGGCCGGAAGCACCGACTACACGGGCTTCACGCTTAAGCCAGTCTTTTTCGAATCCCTGCAAGAGCATCAGCCCTTCCAGGAGGCTCCGCGCTTCGGCGGCGACGTCCTCCTCGTGCATGGTACGAGCGATGATGTCATCCCGGCGGACTACAGCTTCTTGTATCAGAAAGTGTTTTGGACGCGCGGAGACGGCATCTGCGATAAAGAGATCATCTTCCAAGCGGATCATACGTACTCGACGCGGAAGCATCAGGAGGAAGCGATTGGCGTCACGACGAGCTGGCTGGCCGGCCTGGATCGCCGTCATGAGGAATGGCATCATTGGAGCATTTAATGCAAATGGGATAGCAATGCGCAGGAAGCCTTCGATCGATTCGCGATCGGAGGCTTTTTGGCGTGTCTGGGCATCGCCGTGAAAGCACTAGTCGGCTGGTTGCAAGACAAGCCCCCCTTGAATGTGGTTAAATGGAAAAGACGACGATTCGATTCCTACAAAAGGTGGAATGCCACAATGACGAAAACGAAGCAAGCTTTCATAGCGATACTATTGGCTGCGGCTTTAGCCGTAACCGCTTGCAGCAACGATAAGAAACCGGCGGATACGCCAACGACGGCGCCAATCGATGAAGGGAATCAAACGCAGGAGCAGACGCAAGAAACGGCGGAGCCGCCTGCAGCGCAATCCTCGATCACTGCGCCGTTTACCGGATTGCCGCTGGATAAGGAAGCGGTGCAGCGTCCGATGGCTGTCATGGTGAACAATTACAAAGCGGCGCGTCCGCAATCGGGCCTGACGCAGGCCGATGTCATATGGGAGGTGCTCGCCGAGGGCGGCATTACGCGTCTTGTGGCGATTTTCCAAAGCTCGGAGTCCAAGGAACCGATCGGTCCGATTCGCAGCATCCGTCCGTATTTAATCGAGCTGGGTGAATTTTATCACGGCGTTCTCGTGCATGCGGGAGCCAGCAATGACGCGTTCGCGATTTTGCAGCGGCAGCATAAGCAGGATTTGGACGAAATTACGAACGCCGGCGCGTACTTCTGGCGGGAAAAGACGCGGAAAGCGCCGCATAACCTTTACTCCAATCTGGAGAAAATGCATGCGGGAGCAGAGAAGCGAAAATATGAGAGCAGCGTAACGATCCCTTCGTTCACGTTCGCAGAAGGCGGAGCGGGCGCTTATGACGGCCCGGCAACGAAGCTGGACATTCATTTTCTGATGAAGGACTACAAGGTCAGCTACGCTTACGACGAGGCGCGCAAGGTGTATCTGAGGTCCATTAATGATCAGCCGCATATCGACATGAACAACAAGGAGCAGTTATCCGCATCGAATGTTGTCGTATTAGGGGCGAATCATCAAGTATATGACGACTACGGGCGGCTCAAGGTGGATCTCTCCTCGGGCGGTCCCGCGATCCTGTTCCAGAACGGGCAAGAGGTGGCCTGCCAATGGACGCGGACGGGCAAAGACGTCATTCGAATCGTGAAAGATGGCAAGGAGCTGCCGTTTTTGCCGGGCAAAGTGTACTACCATATCGTGCCGAACAAACCGACTTTCGCAGAGCATGTGAAAGTTGGGTGAAATTTGTCGAAACGGGGAAGGCTGTAAATGTGATGCTCCTGAATTGTTAATTTTGTTAACGGAGTGTTAAATCCTTTACGAAACCTTAACAATGTATATTCGCGCGTGGTAAGATAGGGAAGTTGAACTTGAATCGGCACGCTGAATCAGCATATTTCCGATCGACGAAGGGGATTGAGTATGTTCTTTAACAAGAAGGATATCTTTTTCAAAACGCTAGAAGAGATGGCGGACACGCTCGTTGTTGCAGTCGAATACTTCGGCCAGCACGTCACGAATCTACAAGATGTGACAGCATTCGCTAAACAGATGAAAAACTATGAGACGCAATGCGACAAGTACACGCATACGATTTTGACGGAGCTGAACAAAACGTTTATCACGCCAATCGAACGCGAGGACATCATGGCGCTCACGACATCGCTTGACGATGTGCTGGACGGCATTGAAGCATGCGCTTCCCGTTTTGAAATGTATCAAATCAAGGAGCATGACGAATATATCGCGCTGTTCGCCGATAATCTCGTTCGTTCCTCGCATCAGATCAAGAAAGCAATCTACCTGCTGACGGAGAAAAAGCTGCTGGCGATGCGCGAGCCGAATATCGCGATCAACGAGCTTGAGAACCAAGCGGACGATCTCCTGCGGGTAAGCATCACGAACCTGTTCAAGAACGTCAAAGATCCGATCGAACTGATTAAGCGCAAAGAGATTTACGAGCGCTTGGAACAAACGACAGACTATTGCGAGGACGTCGCCAACACCCTCGAAACGATCATCATGCGTAATAGCTAGAGGGGCAGGACGATAATATGGATGTACCATACATAGTTCTCGGCATTGTTATATTTCTGGCGCTAGCCTTCGACTTTATTAACGGTTTCCACGATACGGCGAATGCAATCGCAACGACGGTTTCCACACGTGCTTTAAAACCGCGCGTAGCCATTCTGATGGCTGCTCTCATGAATTTCCTTGGCGCTATTACGTTTACTGGTGTTGCGAAGAAGCTGGGTGGCAGTATCGCGAATCCGGCGGAACTGCAGCATGGCGTGTATATCGTCATCGCGGCTCTAATTTCGGCTATTCTTTGGAACTTGCTTACGTGGTGGTTCGGCATTCCGTCCTCCTCGTCCCATACGCTGATTGGCTCGCTGGCGGGCGCCGTTATTTCGGCCGAGGGTTGGGACGGCATTAATGCGGGAGGATTCACGTCCATTATCAAATGGCTTATTCTGTCTCCGCTTATTGCGTTCTCGATCGGTTTCTGCGTCATGTGGATTTTGAAGCTGATCTTCGCCAAGTCGAGCCCGCATAAGGTGAACAAAGGATTCCGCTATAGCCAAGTGGCTACAGCTGCTATCCAATCGTTCTCGCACGGCACGAATGATGCACAGAAGGCGATGGGCATTATCGTATTCGCGCTCATGGCCGCTAATGTGCAAGAGACGGACAACGTGCCGCTGTGGGTTAAGGTATCAGCTGCGCTGGCGATGGCGCTTGGTACTTCCATCGGCGGATACAAGATCATCAAGACGATGGGCACGAAGATTTTCAAAATCGAGCCGATCAACGGCTTCGCGGCTGATATTACGTCCGCGACGGTTATCTTGACCGCTACCGCTGCGCACTTCCCGGTTAGTACGACGCATGTTATTACGTCGTCCATTCTCGGCGTAGGCAGCGCGAAGCGCTTCTCGAGCGTCAAGTGGGGAATGGCCGGCAAGATCGTCGTATCGTGGATCATTACGATTCCGATCTCGATGGTGCTTGCAGGGGTTATTTTCCAAATCATTAAGCTGTTCCTGTAACATCAAAAAGTGCTTCGTCGACATCGACGAAGCACTTTTTTTATGCCAGTTGGGCCCGTCTCGTCCTAACGGACCTCAGAGCCGCTATAACCCTCTCGGAGCACCAGTTACAAATGTAACGGACCTCACGGCCGTTATTAGCCAGTTTACTGCCGTTTGAGGACGATATTGGCCAAATAGGCGGCTGTACGGTCCGTTAGCACAGAAATGTGACTGATTTTGACCAAATAAGGGCTGCTCGGTCCGTTAACGTTTCCAACAAACGGTTTCTGTTGGTTTACAAATGCAAGGAGGGTGCCCCCAAGTTCACGCTTCTGGGACACCCTCTTCGCTCTCCGGCTCTTACAATATCGGCGACAACAGCTTCGAGATCGACTCGTTGAACTTGCTCCAAGCCGAGCGATTGTTATAGTCCTCCAGCGTGAACGGAATGCTTTCCTCCACGTCCTGCTGGTAAATCGCTTCAAGCCGCTGCGCGGTTTCCCAGTCGTAAATAATGCCATTCACCTCAAAGTTGAGCTTTAAGCTGCGAATGTCGAAGTTAGCAGTGCCTACGGTGGCGATTCGTCCGTCGACGACCATCATTTTGGCATGCAGGAAGCCGTTCGTGTACAGGTAGCACTTCACCCCCGCTTGAAGCAGCTCGCCTACGTAATATCGCGATGCCCAATGGACGAACATGTGGTCAGCCATATGCGGGATCATCACGCGCACATCGATGCCGGATAACGAAGCGATCCGCAGGGCGTTCAAGAGGCTCTCGTCCGGGATCAGATAAGGCGTCTGCAGCCAAATCGTTTGCTTCGCAGAATGGATCATATGCAGCAGCGCATTCTCAACATGTCGCCATTGATCGCTCGGTCCGCCTGCAACGAATTGGATCGCAAGCTGGCCATCGCCGGACACGACAGGATCGGGGAAAAACTCCGGCAAATGCTGCGCGGATTGATGGGTGGCAAGCCCCCAGTCCATCAGGAACATACGCTGCAGCGAATGGACCGCTTCGCCCCGCAGCCGCATATGCGTATCGCGCCAGTGGCCGAATCGCCGATCGAGGCCGACGTACTCATTGCCGACATTGAAGCCGCCCGTATAGCTGATGAGCCCGTCGATAACGACGATTTTGCGATGATTGCGATAATTGATGCGGAAGTTGAAGAACGGGATGCGCGAAGGGAAGAAAATCGCCCGTTGTCCGCCCGCGGCATCGAATTCGGTGAAGAAACGATCGTTGAGCTTTCGGGAGCCGATATCGTCGTACAGCAGCCGCACCTGCACGCCTTCGCGGGCTTTGACCGTCAGGGCATCGCGCACCTTGCGTCCCCAGTCGTCATTATTAAAGATGTAATATTGCATGTGGATATGCTGGGTCGCTGCCGCGATATCGGCTAGCAGCTGCTCGAATTTCTTGAGGCCCTCCGTATAGAAATCAACCTCGTTGCGCAGGGTGAGAAGGGAACGGGACGTGTTCAGGTTCATGTCGATCAGCTTGCGATAAGGCGTGATCATCCCCTCCTTGTCCTCCGGCCAGCCTTCCTCCAGCTTCTGGCATTGCTCGGCGATCATTGATTTCAGATAAGCATGATCGCGTTTATCCCACTTGTATAGCTTTCTCCGGCGCATATTTTGCCCCAATATCATATACAACACGAAGCCGACTACCGGAACGAATAGCAGCACCATGAGCCACGACCAAGTGGCCGCGACGTTGCGCCGTTCCATAAATACGAGTACGCCCGCTAATAAGATATTGACCGGAAGCAGCAGCAACGTGAGTTCCGTGTTCCATGTCATCGGTCTACACTCCCTAGATGATTGGTATGAATGTGTAGTTGCATCTTACCTATTTTCGGTAATTCGGTCAAGAAAGATACGCCCGCGGTTTCGCCCATTTGCACAAACGCACGGGTGCGGTATACTAACCCTCATGGAAGGGGGGAGGACAACATGTCTATCCGATTACGCCTGCTTCTGTCCTTTACGGCCGTGCTGGCGGTAGCCATCATTCTATTCATGACGACATCTTACCTGATCTCGGTGGCCATTACGGGCGATATGCGCAGCATTAGCAGCTTTTATAGCATTCATTATTCCCTGCATCCGCTTACGGATGAAGAAGAGACGATTTTTCTCGATCTCAAATATTTAGCGAAACAAGATCCTGACAGCCTGACGGACGATAAGCTGTTGGCAGAATACGACCGCAAGCTCAAAATGGTCAAAGCCGGCCTCGTCGTCCGGCATGACGGGGAAGTGTCCTATACGTCGCCGTCGCTCGGGGAATCGGCGATGGGCGATTATTTGCCCCCGTATGACGCAGCGAACAACGCCATTCGCAGTACGCTGAATGTGGGCAATCGCTTCTTCTCATACGCGAAGTTCGATTTTCCGTTTCAGAATGGGAAGGCGGGCAGCATCTACGTGCTGCGGGAGCGGAGCCCGTTCCCCGAGCTCGTCCGAACGCTGCTGCCGATTCTCGTGCTGGTGCTGCTCGCCATTATGCTGCTGACGGGATTGCTGCTGTACCGAAATGTAACGAAGACGATCATTCGGCCGCTCGATGTGCTGAGGCGATCAGCGGAGCAGATCAAGGAGGGCGACCTGCAGTTTAAGCTGGAGCCGCAATCGCGCGATGAGATCGGACAGCTGAGCTTGACGTTCGAGCAAATGCGCCAGAAGCTGAACGAATCGATCCAGCTGCAATTGCAATACGAGGACAACCGGAAGCAGCTCATTTCGAACATCTCGCATGATTTGAAGACACCGATCACGACGATCAAAGGGTATGTCGAGGGCATTCGCGACGGGCTCGCCGACTCGCCGGAGAAGCTGGACAAGTATGTCGGGACGATTTATGCGAAGGTGACGGACATGGGGCGGCTCGTCGACGAGCTGCTGCTTTATTCGAAGCTTGATCTGCGGCGGGAGCCCTATTCGTTCGAACGAGTTGACCTTGCCGCCTTCATCGAGGATGCGGTGGAGGAGAGCGGGTTTGAGCTGGAGGAGCAGGGCATTCGCGTCACGCTGGAGGGCGAGCGGCTGCAGGATACCGACGTCATGGCGGATCGCCAGAAGCTGCGCCGCGTGCTGGGCAACCTCATTCAGAATAGCGTGAAGTTCATGGACAAGCCGGATCGCAGCATTACGCTCCGCTTGCGGGAAGAGGGCCGGGCGACGCTCGTCGTTGAGGTGACGGATAACGGAGCGGGCATTGCGGATGAGGCGCTGCCGCATATTTTCGAGCGATTCTATCGGGCGGAAGCCTCGCGCAATTCCCGGACGGGCGGCAGCGGGCTGGGGCTGGCGATCGCGAAGCAAATCATAGAAGGACATGGCGGCACGATTGAAGCGGAGAGCCAGCTTGGCGCAGGGACCACGATGCGGATTCGGCTGCGCAAGGCGGATGTCGGAGCGGTTGCAAGCGGCGCTACACAACGAGAGACGGGAGACGAGGCATGAAGCGAATTCTGATCATCGAGGATGAGATACCGATTGCGGAGCTGGAGCGGGATTATTTTGAGCTGCATGGCTTTACGGCAGAGCTGGCGCATGATGGCGAGGAAGGAACGGCGAAGGCGCTGGCAGGCGGCTATGATTTGATCATTCTCGACCTGAATCTTCCGGGAGCGGATGGCTTGGAGGTGTGCCGCAGCATTCGGGCGCAGCTGGACGTGCCGATTCTGATCGTGTCTGCACGCGACGAGGAGATCGATAAAATACGCGGCTTCGGGCTGGGAGCGGATGATTTTGTCACAAAGCCGTTCAGTCCCAATGAGTTGATCGCAAGAGCGAAGGCGCATCTGTCGCGTTATGAGCGGTTTGCGAATCGGACGGCTGAGCCCGAGCAGATTCGAATTCGCGAGCTGACGATCGACAAAACAGCGCGGCGCGTCTACGTGCATGGCAATGAGGTTGTGCTGACGACCCGCGAGTTCGACGTGCTGGCCTTCATGGCTGCGCATCCGAACCGGGTGTTCAGCAAAACCGAGCTGTTCGAGCGGCTGTGGGGCTTCGACTCTGCAGGCGATATCGCCACCGTAGCCGTCCATATCCGCCGCGTGCGGGAGAAGATCGAGGCGGTGCCGTCGAATCCGCAGTTTATCGAGACGGTGTGGGGCGCGGGGTATCGGTTTACGGTGTGAATGAGATCAAAGGAAAACCGTCCTGCTGACAGGGCGGTTTTTTTAATATACAAAGCTTTTCTATAAAGTTTTAGGCCAGTTTATAAAATGTTAATCTCTTCGTTCCGTTTTGTTTAAACCTGGGCCCTATAGTAGAGACAAGCACCACACACTCTCGGAAACAGGGTCAGGAGGCCAACCATTATGATGAAACGTGAACCACGTAAAATAGCAGTATGGACGCTGGCGGCAGCGCTTGGCGCAGCGGCAATCGTTCCCGGATATGCATCGGCAGCTAGCACGACGGCAGCGGTATCGGCGGCGAAAGCGAATTTTGCAGCAGCGGATGTTCAGGTAGACGCGGCGGTAGAGCAAGCAATGAAGCAGCTCGCCCAGCAAGGCGTGATGCAGGGCTACGAGAACGGCGCGCTGCGCCCGAATCAGCCGCTGACGCAAGCAGAGGCGGCTAAGCTGCTGGTGCTTGCGCTGGACTTGGAGGCAGGCGGTCAAGACGCGCTCAGCGGCCAAGCGGAGCATCAAGGCAAATGGTACGTCTCGTATGTGAACACGGCGATTGCGCACGGCTTGTTCGATGCAACGGCAGCAGCGAAGTTCCAGCCGAATAAGCCGGTGACGGAGCCAGAGCTTGCCGCTATGGTAGCCAAAGGGCTCGAGCGGGACACGCTGTCGGTTCGCCATTGGTTGTCCGGCGCAGCGGATGGCAAAGGCAATGCAACGCGCGGCGAAACGGCAAGGCTGCTGGTTACGGCAGAGCAATCGGTTCGTTCGGCGGAAGCCAAGATCGTGTCGGTCAAAGCGTTGGACGGCATCGCGCTGGAAGTGACGATGTCCGGTCCGATGACGCTCGCGGATGAGACGATCGAGAAATCGGCAGAGACGTTCAAATTCGATGGCGGCGTCACGATCGTCAACCAGCCGCGGCTGAAGACGGGATCGGTGAATGCATACATCGTGCCCGTTACCAAGCTGGAGGAAGGCAAATCGTACACGCTGACGTACAAAGGCGAGCAGACGATCTCGTTCAAAGGGAACGGGGAGCTGATCCGGTTCAACTCGGCAAGCCAAGTAACGAATGACACGTTCGAGGTAGAAGCGCTGCTGAGCGAGGGCGTCGTCGACTATGGTTATGTGATCTCGGCTTATGCAGGCGGACGCGGCGCGGATGCGCTGGTGCTGGAGGAAGGCAACACGTATCAGGGCAAGCCGCTCCAAATCATTTCGTCGCTGCGCAACCGCACGGCGGTGCTGACGCCGGAGGGCGGCCAGCCGATTAACGTATCCTATGTCGGCTACACGCAATCGACGGACGGCAAGCAGGAGCCGAAGTTCCGCCTCCCAGCTGGCACGAAGCTGGAAGCTGGCGTGAAGTACACGGTATCTGCGAACTGGTTCCAAGTCGCGAACGCTTCGTTCGTTGCGAAGGACATTGCACCGCTCACCATTGTATCGGCGCAGCAAACGGATGCCAAGACGCTGACTGTCACGCTGGCGCAAGACCCGATGGACGAGCTGTTCGCATTCCGCTCCGTTACGCTCAAGGGCGCTGACGGTTCGACCTTGACGGCGCAATATCGCGTTCAGACGCGCAAAGGCGCAGTCGGCATCTTCGATGTCATGAACGGCGGCGAGCTCAAGTCCGGCGTCACGTACACGGTAACGCCAGTCGGCACGTGGGCGGTCAATGCGGGCGAAGTGACGCTGGCGGCGAAGTAAGCGGAGTAGGTGTGTCTGCTCAGACAGAGTTGATGAGTTGCTCTGTGGTAGAACGGGCCTTGCGAACGTAGATAGGTGCGTCTCTCGCTGCACCATTGCAGTCTGTACAATGGAAAGGCAGCTAATCAGCTCATTTGGAGGCTGTCGTTGCAAATCGTGCAACGACAAACGGCCTAGAAGCCTCGCACACGATTAAAGCGCAGCATCTTAGACGATCTCATTGCACAGATTGCAACGGGAGAGCGGAATGGCCATGTGCAGAGTGGGGCCGTTGCACAAAATGCAACGAGACCAAAGGCAGACGGTATGCGAAAGCGCATCAAAATGCAGAAACGCAGCCGTTTGCGGGATGTAGTTAGTTTCAACTAACTTTAAAAGAGTTGCCCAACGCCAGTTTGGCGTTGGGCAACTCTTTTGTTGTGAGAAGCGTGTTAGGGACGCGGTGCGGCGGTTAGCCAGACTGCCAGGTCGGCGTGTTAGCTGCGCTGCGTATCAGCGTCCGTGCAAGAACGCGGCTGCTATTTGCAAGGCCTGCGCGGGAGGCGCAGGAATGCAGGAGTTAGTGGGTTAGTGAGTGATGGATAAGTGTGTTCGTCGCGTCGTTGCAGTTTGTGCAATGGAAAGGTGGATAATCAGCTAATCAAGCGCCTGTCATTGCAATCTGTGCAGGCCTGTTGATTATCAAGAAACTGGGAATGGGAAAGTGAATGGAAAAGTAGTGAGTGCCACTCTCCATTCGGGAGCCAAATGATGATGTCGAAGTGCACGAACGAATAGGGTTAAGGATAATGAGGCAGATACGTGTACATGGGGAACGACATGATCAAAGAGCATTTTAAGCAAAACATAAACGGTCATGGCAATATATAACTGGCTGTAGACTGCATTAGAGCTCGTGCCAAAAAGGACGGGTACATTGACATGCTGCTTCACCCATCGAAAGAAAGTCTCAATTTGCCAACGAGCGCGGTAGAGCTCGGCGATTTGTTCGGCCGAACGTGTTAAATTGGTTGCCAAAATAACAGGGTTTCCTTTCGGATCCTGCAATTTGATAATTCGGTGGCGCTGCTTCGAACGTTTCGCATCCCTTCCAATTTGGCATGTGAAATCTTCCAAAATGGGAGAACCCACGGGTTTCTTCCCCTTACGGGGGCGAGGCTGATGGAATGTAGCGTTGTCTCTAATGCGAATAACAAACGATTGTCGCTCCTGGACATAGGTATCAAATCGAATGAATTTGGCATAAGCACGATCCGCAACGATGATGTAATCCGTATCCCGCAAGGCATCGCTACTAAGCAAATCCGGCCGATTGCCTGTGGTTTCTTCGATGCGGTGAGGTTGCCCTTGTGTTGGTTTGTACGCAACATGCAACTTGACCCCCGCACGTTCGCCTTTCAGCGGTGCCCAGGGCAGGCGGCCGGCTCCCACTGTAATTTTAGTTGAATCCAAGATCAATAGTTCCTTTGGCAAAGATAACTTGCGCTTAGCTTGCCGATTGCAATGACCAAGCAAGTAGTGCAGTAATTGCTTGAAAATCCCGAAGGGGACATCTCCAGCTTTTTTGGACACGGTAGAGTAACAGGTTTTCACCAAGTGACAGGCAGGGGCTCGCAAAGCCCCTTCGCGATAGCTTTTCCACTGGTCCGATGCCGCTTGAGCAAAAAACAAAAATAAGTCATAAACAGTGAATTTACGCCCTACTTCTCGATAACCAACCGAATTTGAAAAAGAATCCACAATTTCTTTCGGTAGTGCAGTTTGAACTAGCTGGCTGAACGTAGTAGACTTATTCATAAGATCGCCTCTTGGGGGGTGGAGTGGGTGGTACTACCCATTACCCGAGAGTGCGGTCTTTTTACCATTTCCAGGTTAATCAACAGGCCTGCAATCTGTGCAATGGGAAACGGTCCAGCAGTCTCTCATGCGGCGTATTTAAAGTAATACAGGTTATCTCATTGCACAGATTGCAATGGGAACGAGGAATGGTCATGTGCATGGCGGGGCCGTTGCACAAAATGCAACGAGACCAAGGCAGACGGTGGGCGGAAGCGCATCAGTACGCAGAAAACACAGACGTTGCGGTGCATAGTTAGTTTCAACTAACTTAAATAAGGTTGCCCATGGCCTATATGGCCGATGGGCAACCCCTTTAGGGAAAGCGGGCTAGTCGCAGCTGACAGCGGGCGGTGCGACGGCGATTGTCGCGTTCTTGCTGCGTCGTGCAGCGGCTTCCCGTGCAAGACGCTCGCTCCATACGGCGCGCTAACGCAATCTATCGCCGCACGCGCCTATCGCATCCGCTTGTGCGCCCGCCTGCGCGAAGCGCTCGCCCGCCCGCGTCTACCGCGCCCGCTTGCGCGGCGCGCTCGCCCCGCACGTGCCTAACGCGTCCGCTTGCGCGGACGTCTGCGCGGCGTCGTGCCTTTGGCGCCGGCGCCGGACTTCCGCCGCTTGCGGCGGCGCGGCCTGACCGGCAGATCGTCGTCATCGTCGTCGCCGCCGGTTTTGGACGCTTTCGCGTCCTTTTTGAACGAGCCCATCAGCACCTTAACGAGCGGAGCCATCGATTGGACGTTCGCAACGATTTTCTGCATCTTGGTCATCGAGTTCAAAATGCCGTCGATGCCGCCGAGCCGATCCACGACGCCCTTGAGCTCGCCGAGCTTCTCAAGCGAGAAGCCGCCAGCTTTGGATTTCGCTGAGTCCTCTACGATTTCGGCTATTGCATCTTCAACTTTGGCTGGCGCAGTCGCTTTGGCAACCGCGGGTAAACCGACGCTTTTATTACCCGTCGTGCCATTGGCAGGTGCTGGATTGGCTGGCGTGCCGCCGCCTATGCCTGGAAAGCCGCCCCCGAATGCAAAAGGGTCGCTTATGCCGGGGAAAGGCTGATTTTGCCTCATATGCGGATGCTGCGGATAGCCGCCAGGAGGGCCATTGCGCACATTCACAGCGATCACAACCTTTTTCTTGGACTATTGCTCCTATAGTGTATGGCATAGGCGAACATACGGATTGGACGGATGCCCGTTTTTTTTAACGGTTTTTGGTCCTCTGTCCCTCCTGACAGCCCCTTCCATTCACTAAAGCGTGAATGCGGCGATGCTTGATATTGCGGTACGAACGCTTTACAATTGGATAGATGAGTTCTCATACCTTATAGGGGTGACGCAGCATGCAGCTTAAGAAGCTGAACGATAAAGCGATAGACCAACTGTTCGAGGCGGTATTGACGCTGAAATCGGTTGAGGAATGTTATATATTTTTTGATGATCTGTGCACGGTGAACGAGATTCAGTCGCTCTCCCAGCGGCTCGAAGTGGCGCGGATGCTAGGCAAGGGCTCGACGTACAATCAGATCGAAGCGGAGACGGGCGCCAGCACGGCGACGATCTCGCGCGTGAAGCGATGCCTTAACTACGGGAACGACGGGTATAAAATGGCGCTGGAGCGCCTGGGTCGCTAACATGAAGAAGCTCGGTATTCTTGTGATTAGCCACGGCTCGCGCGAAGCGGGCTGGGTGCAGCTAGTCGATGCTTCGGTCGCGGAGGCGGCCGAGCTCGCAAGCCGCGAAGCGGCTGGCAGCTCTAAGGCGGGGACAGGCGCTAATGTCGCAGCCCCCGATATCGTGTTCGAATCGTCGTTTCTGGAGATCGTAGAAGGACGTCTAATACAAGACGGCATTGATCGGTTGGCCGCCGCAGGCGTTACCGACCTTTTCGTGCTTCCGCTGTTTATTTCCTCCGGCAGCACGCATGTCGACGATATCGCGCAGTCATTCGGCTTTCCGCCGGTGAATGAGCGCGAGGGTGAGATGGAGCCCTTCGACGTTCCGGCTGGCATTCGCGTCACGTTCGGCGATCCGATCGACGACGATGCGGAAATCGCGGAGCGGCTCTGGGACAATATTCGCGAGCTGTCGGCCGATCCGGCTCGTGAGGCGCTGCTGCTCATTACGCATGGCAGCAAGGAAGACGGCTTCTATGAGCGCTATCAATCCGGCATGCGCAAGCTGGCGGAACGCGTTCGCGCGCTCGGCGGTTTAGCAAGTGCGGAGACAGCGATGCTGCTGCCGGATGAGGCAGGCCAGACGCTGCAGCGCATGCGTACGGAAAAACCGGATCAGGCGGTGCTTGTTGCGCCGCTATTTTTGAGCAATGGATTTTTTACGAATCACGTAATCCCGTCAAGGTTAGCTGGGCAAGACTATCGGTATAACGGAAACGCGCTTCTGCCATCATCAGCGGTCGCGCGATGGATGGTCCGGCAGTCGCTGCAGTGGCTGCGCGGGTTGGAGGTGTAAGAAGTGTCGGTAACACCGGTTAAACGGGCACGGTTAATCTATAATCCGACTTCCGGTCGGGAGGAAATCAAACGGCGTCTGCCGGATCTGCTTCAGCGGCTCGAACGCGGTGGCATTGAGACGAGCTGCCATGCGACGTCTGGCGAAGGCGACGCAACCATCGCAGCAGCCGAAGCGGTCGAGCGCGGCTACGATCTCATCATTGCGGCGGGCGGAGACGGCACGCTGTACGAGGTTATTAATGGACTGGCGGAAAAGCCGAATCGGCCGCCGCTGGGCATTTTGCCGCTCGGAACGACGAACGACTTCGCACGGGCGCTCGGCATTCCGCGGAACTGGGAATATGCGTGCGACCTCATTATCGAAGGGTACACGCGCCCGATCGACGTCGGCGTCGCCAATAAGCGTTATTTTATTAATATCGCAGGCGGCGGCTCGATGACCGAGCTGACATACGAAGTGCCGAGCAAGCTCAAGACGATGATCGGCCAGCTCGCCTACTATATGAAGGGTCTGGAAAAAATGACCCGGCTTCGCCCGACCGAAATGCGCATTCAAGCGCGCGGGCATGAAGAAATTCATGAGGAGATCATGCTCTTCCTCATCTGCAACAGCAACTCCGTCGCAGGCTTCGAGAAGCTCGCGCCGGACGCGCAGCTCGATGACGGCATGTTCGATGTCGTGATTTTGCGCAAATGCAACCTGCCCGAATTCATTCGTGTCGCCACGATGGCGCTTCGCGGCGAGCATATGAACGACCCGCATATCGTGCAGCTGAGGACGGACCATCTGGTCGTCTCGACGCCAGATTATGTCCAATTGAACCTCGACGGCGAGTACGGCGGCACGCTGCCATGCCAATTCTCGCTGCTGCCGTCGCATTTGAACATTTTCGTCGATGAGTCGGGCGTTTCTTCGTATCGGTAGGAATGGAAAGCTAGAGCTTTGCCGCTGAGGCGGAATGAATAGAAGGATGAACAAGGATCGCTGTCCTGCTGCTGCGTACGTGTGAACACGACCGCGGAGGACGGCGGTTTTTGTATGAATGAACACAACTATTATGGATTGAGCGGAGCGTTGAATAAGCATGAACAATAAGGGCAAGCCGTCGCAGGCGACGGGCAAGAGAGGAACGGGCGGATCGGCAGGCGGCGGCAAAAGAAACAGCCGGTATCGGACGTCATCCGGCGGAGCGGGTACGGCGACTGCGGCGGCAGCGGTGAACGCGCCCGTGAACAAGAACGAGGAATATGTCATCGACATCGTCGGACTGACGCATGAAGGCGAAGGCGTCGGCCGCGCGAACGGCTTCACGCTGTTCGTCCACGGCGCGCTTCCCGGCGAGCAGGCGCTCGTGAAAGTGCTCAAAGTAAAGAAGCAGTACGGCTATGCCAAGCTGATGAAGCTGATGCAGACGAGCCCGGATCGCGTCAATGCGCCTTGCACCATCTACAAGCAATGCGGCGGCTGCCAGCTGCAGCATATGAGCTACGAAGCGCAGCTGCGCTGGAAACGCCAGCATGTCGTCGACAACCTGACGCGCATCGGCAAGCTCAACGTTGATGTCGATATCATCGTCCATCCGACCATCGGCATGGACGAGCCGTGGCGCTACCGCAACAAAGCGCAGGTGCCGATCGGCATGGCGCTGGCGGATATCGAGGACGGCGCTGCGGGCGGCTTGATCGGCGGATTTTATGCCCAAGGCAGCCATCGCATCATCGACATGGACGCCTGCCTCATCCAGCACGAGCGCAACGACGAGGTCGTGCGCCAGATCAAGCGCATCGGCACCGAGCTCGGCATCACCGCTTACGACGAGGAATCCGGCCGCGGCCTGCTGCGCCACGTCGTCGTCCGGACCGGCTTCGTCACCGGCGAGCTCATGGTCGTTCTTGTTACGAACGGCACTCACATCCCGAATAAAACGGAGTGGATCGCGGGTATTCGTGCCGCTCTGCCTGATGTGAATAGCATCGTGCAAAATGTGAACACGCGCGACACGAACGTTATTTTCGGCGATGAAACGCGGACTTTGTGGGGCAGTGATGTTATCTATGATGAGCTCGACGGCATTCGCTTCGCCATCTCCGCGCGCTCGTTCTATCAGGTTAATCCGTCGCAGACGGTTGCCTTGTATAGGAAAGCTGTGGATTATGCAGGTTTGACGGGAGCGGAGACGGTTATCGACGCCTACTGCGGCATTGGGACGATTTCGTTGTTCCTTGCTCGGAAGGCGGGGCGCGTGTACGGCGTAGAAGTAGTGCCCGAGGCGATTGAGGATGCGAAGCGGAATGCGGAGCTGAACGGGATTGCGAATGCGGAGTTTGAGGCGGGATTGTCGGAGGTCGTGATTCCTCGCTGGCGCGAGGAAGGGATTGCTGCGGACGTGATCGTCGTCGATCCGCCGCGGAAGGGCTGCGATGCAGCGCTGCTGGATACGATCATTCGGATGAAGCCGGAGCGTGTTGTGTATGTGTCGTGTAATCCTTCGACGCTGGCTAGGGATTTGCGGGTGTTGGAGGATGGCGGGTATCGGACGGTGGAAGTGACGCCGGTGGATATGTTTCCGTGGACGGTGCATGTTGAAAACGTCGCATTGCTTGTGAAGAGTGTTACAGATGCTTAGAACCCTTGATATATAAGGGTTTATAAATTGAACAGCGTTTCTGTAGTTAGTGCAACAGACGGTTTCTAAGAGAGCTGCCGTAAAGTTGCCGTAAATCTGCATGTAAAAGCAAAACAAAACCTCCATGGTTTTTGAACCGCTACCCCCACATGAAAAGTTGATCATGTCGAGGTTAGCGGCTCTTTTGCTTTTCCATACTGTTAAGGAACGTAATTGGAATAAACACGCAGCTTCTTATGGTGGTACGACCCTGTGCAGAGACGCTGCGCGAAAAGCAGCAGAATATTATTGAGAGGGCATTTGAATTAAAGGGTAAAGAGGCGGTTGAAAAGTTGACTGATTATCCGGTTTATTTTGTGAATTAGATAAATCTCCTCAAGGAGAGACGGGACTCAATTGGGTCCTTTTTCCTAGGTTAGCAGGGATAAAAGGATGTAAGGTCGAATGAATTTGGTAATAGTGTATTCTAGTAGTGGAGGTATCAAAATAGTCAAATTTGTACTTCTACTCAGGGGGAGAAAGTTGACTACCATTAACAGGAACATTTGTTCTTGAAAAGACTGCGCGATATTTAAATATGTAGTAAAATGATCTTTATATGATCAATTATGAAAGCAGGTTCAATATGAGTAAGCAAGCAACTAAGAAGAACGTTGAATACATTACAAGTCAGACTGTTGATACTACTGATTTTATGCTCTTTAAACCGACTATTAATGGAAATTATTTGGATATTTTTAATAAAATAACTGCAGCTTTATTAGTTATGTTTAACTACCGACGTATTCAATATCTTAATGAGCAAATTCAAAAATGGAAAAGTAATATTAATTTAGATGATCTGGAGGGAATGAAGCTTCTCTCAGTATTAAGTATTTTGAGAGATTTATTAACTCAGGAATGGAGAGTTCTTAAAAATAATGAGCATGAGTTGATGCTTGCTCCTCCCGTCTTACTTAGAGGAGATGACAAGGCTTACTTGCGCAAGCAACTTCAGCACGAGAGAAACGCACAGTTTAAGCTGGATAGCATTAAGTCCTTCATTAATAAGATGGAAAAGAAGCGTAAGTACCAAGGAAAAGAACTAAGCATACTGGATCTTATTGGGGACAGCGTTCTACTTTCTTCAACAATAACGAAAATAAAAGACAGTGTCAAACAAGATGAGCGCATTAGAATGGCTGCTTCAGGGATAAAGCCATATGTTCAGCTTGTAGATAATTCATCTTGTAAGCATACAGGCTATAAGCTAATGGACATTTGGAGATATTTTCGTTATACATGGTCAATCCCCTACAAATCGACACCAGGCAGAAATGTCTTTTATTTAATTAGGGATGCCGCACAGCCTTCTCATCCTGTCATGGGGATTGCAGCCTTGGGTAATTGCGTATTGCAACTAACAAATCGAGATAAATACATTGGTTGGACACTTGATTCTATCAAGAGTGTATTGAAGAAGAAAGTTAAAACAGAGGTGTTTGAGGAAATTCTTCCTGGAAAGCTAGGAATAACAAGACCTGTTATAAAAACAACTAGTTTAGAAAATGACCGTGAGTATCAAGAGCGTATTCGGTTAGAAAGTGACAAGACTATAAAACTCTTGTTAACATTTTTAGATGAAGCAATTAGTGACATAACACCTGTAGATTTATTGACGGCTGATGAAATTCAAAATCCTAACTCTGAATGCATAGAAAGATTGAAGGGAGTTGCTGAATCACTGAAGGATCTCCAGCTAAATAACAAAAGAACTACTGGAGAAATTAATTGGTATGAGGAGGCAAGTACACCTCTGTTTACAAAAAAGAGAGCGATTGAATTAGCAAAGCTTCTAGAAGCAAAGCTTAATATCAGAAAAGTGTTGGAATCCGAGCGGGATAATCTCAGGGCATTACAAAAGTTGCTGTCAAATGATAAAGGTAAATCCGTTAATATTGCGTTGCAAGCAAACCGAAAGAGCAAGATTGGCTCGAATTTGATGGAAATCATTGTATGTGGTGCGATCCCTCCATATAATGAGGTTCTCGCAGGCAAACTCGTAAGCATCCTAATGTGTAGTCCTTTAGTGGTAAAGGGATATAACGATAGATACTCAGAACAAGTCAGTGAGATCGCATCTAGAATGAAAGGTGAAAAGATTGTTAGGGATTCTCAGCTTGCCTTTTTGGGGACTACAAGTCTATATCATATGGGAAGCAGCCAATACAACAGGATCAAGATTCCTGTCGAAGATGGTGAGTATCTAGAATATAAAAAACTAGGTGAGACAGAGGGGTTTGGATCAGTTTTTTTTGCACAGGAAACCACACGATTCATAAGCACAATGGTACAACTGATTGATGGTGGTAGAAAAATAAATAATGTCTTTGGCGAAGGAACAAGTCCTCGTTTACGACTAATACGCTCAGGGCTTTCTGCACTGGGAATGTCCTCGGGAAATTACTTAAAGCATCATACAAGAAGAATTGTTTACGGTGTTTCATTAGCATCAAATACCCGCGAATTCCTAAAGGGAGAGGCTAAGGAGTTAAACTACTTACTTCCACTAAATGGTCATGAGGAGAAATACACGGAGCAATTAATTGACTTCTGGAGAGAGCGATGGTTTCTGAATAGAATTGAGACTGTTGATATTATCGACAGACTTAGTTCCTTTAGAAAAGCCTCAATGTTATTAAGTAAATACTTTTAGTTTGGGGGAGAAGTATGTACTTTGATTTAGATTTTATCGCAAAGCTTTATAATAATCGAAATAGCTATGCAGATGTATTTAGTGCGGAGGAACTCCGCACTCTCCATGTGGAATCCGGGATTGAGGCGTTGCTAAAAAAATACGTTGAACAAAAGAAGCTTATTTTTCTAACTGGAAATCCTGGGGATGGAAAGACGCATTTAATAAAATCGTTAAAACCGATTCTTGATGTACATGAAGCCTATGTGGAACCTGATGCAAACAGCATTAAGGACGAGGAGGCTTTTTTAACGGAGTTAACAAAGGCATTTTCTGAGGGGAAACCTTGTATTGTGGCGATAAATGAATTTCCGCTTATCTCTTTGTTGGAAAAGCTAGGCGATAGGCTTCCAGGCTTCCAGCAGATCATGACTCAAAGGGAACAAGGGATAATCTACAATAAGGGAAACGAAGAGACAGTTGAAGAAGTGGTTGTTGTTGATTTAAACAATCGGAATCTATTATCCAAGGATATGCTAGAAAAAACCTTGAATAAGCTGCTGGAGATTAGTAAACCTTGCAAAAATTGTACAGACAATAGCTGCACAGCTTCAACAAATTTAGTAAAGCTAAAGCACTCAGTTGTGCAACAGCGATTATTTTCTGTTATTGAAAAACTTGGGAGCATAGGGCTTCATGTTGTAATGAGAGATATCTTAGGCTTTTTTGCGTATGTCATCACATCAGGTAAAAAGTGCATAATTAGAAAAAATGAAGACTCTAATGAAAATGATTATTACAATCTAATATTTAATGGCTCTAACGAATTGTTTACTGCTTTAGCCATATTTGATCCGTATCATTATTCTCATCCAGAGATTGATGAACGTCTATGGAACGGAACCCTCACAGATGGATGGCTATTCCAGGATGAATATGATTCCCCTGAGTATTCAGAAGAACCTTTAGAAGCCTTTAAAGCCTTGAAGAGAAGGTTTTATTTTGAAAATGAGCGTGGACATGAATTATTAGATCTCCTTCCCACAGAATATAAGGCTTATTACGATGTATTGATCCAGGGTTACGATAGACAGGATGAAATGATAAGGGAGATTATATCCGGTATCAATAAGTTCTTCAATCCTGATGATCATGATGATGATAAGCTGAAAATCTGGACGACACATAAATATGAGCTTCGTACTTATCCAAGGGTAGCTGTTACAAGTAAATATGCATATTCGAATCAAATTGAACTACTGGTTCCAAGGCTTCCTGTGCATTTGACGGAAATGGAATACGTTCCCGATCATTTTCTTTTCCGCGTGTATAAGTCAAAAGAGATGGCTTTTGTTGAGCTAAGAATTGACCTGAACCTTTATCGAGTTTTAACGTTAGTTCAAATAGGCTACCCATCACAACTTGTGCCCGAGCAGCATCAATTTAAGCTACTTCGTTTCATGAACGAGCTTTCTTCGTTAGAATCGACAAGCAGAACGAATGAGTTTTTGATAAGGGATATGGATAATCGTTCATCATATCGGGTTAAGGTAAATAATGCACAATATGTATCCAAGCGGGGGTAAAAGAATGTCAAACCGATTGAAGGAATATGGGAGTCAGGTATTAAATGACTATATACAATATAGACCCACTTCTTCATCCATTAAACCGGTTCATGTTGCTAATGGCTTATTTAGACTTGTTTCTGGAGAAAGCTATACGGTGGATGCTTTAAATGAGTGGATAATTCGCTGGAAGCAAGGTAAGGAGGTTAATCCAGCAACGGAAATAAGGGATAAATACAATGATGCTTTCGATGATAATGGCTTTGACGATGATGAGATAAATATGCTTCGGTATTACTTAAATATCATTTTTAATGCTGATAATGCTGCATTCCCAAGTGCGAATAACACTGTTTTGACAATTAGCAGTAAAACCCAAGTTCGAGGGTCTGTTGCACTGGAAGCCGGATTACATAGCTTCTTGTACCGTATACTTACTACAGAGGTGAATGGACAAGCTTCGCCATGTCTAGAACTTATCAAAGAATTTTTAGAGAATGAGAACGATGATCTCAGCAGAATTGCAGCGCCTTTGACCAAGTTCGCTAAAAAGAAAGCTCACGATCAAACTGCTAAAACAGATTTGCCTATGCTGAGTGGTGTGGAACTTAGATTAAGGTCTTCATTTGACAAGTTGGCTGAAAATGAGATGTTTTCAGGTAACAAGTTGTTGACCTTAGAAAGGATTATTCTGTTTGGCTGTTTTGCTATCATAAATCATTTGTCTTCAAAGGTACTAGACTTATCCTCGGAATTTCCTGTTGATGATAGGGTTCCTATTCTTATTGATGCTGATGGTGGGCTTGATTCAGTGAAGTATGCTAGTGAGGAGACCTTGGTAGTAGCAAAGCTACTAATTGAAAGGTTCTTCGAAAAGGGCTTGGAAGAAATTCTATCTCTTGAGAATTATGATACATTTACACATGAGGAAATGCTTGTACGGATTAATGATTTGCGTTTAGAGGAAAGCTCAAGAAGAACCTCTAACCGTGAGGAAGAGGAAGAAAAGAGAAAAAGCTACCGTGCACTTTACCTAGGTTACTTCGAGCAACTCCAAGATCCCTTTGAAGCCTTTATAAAGGCATCACGCTTTAAGCTTTTTGCCGATGAATATGATACCGATCCTTCGACCTTTATTTCAACCTTCGGTGGAAGAATCGCTCTGCTCGCGCCGAGAGCTCAGGGTGGAAAGCGTAAGAGATACTCACCTGATCCACTTATCATGGAAATCTTGCTATTGACTATCCTAGAACCTGGACGTGGGTTGACTTTAAGCCAATTTGGTCAAGAGCTATGGAATAGATATGGAATAATTTTTGGTGCTAACCCCGAGGCAGATTATGAAAAGCTGACTAACTGGAAGGTGACTCAAAATACGCCAGGTGATCTAGCTGGTGATCTGGCAAAGAATGCAGAAAAAATTGCTGATACTTTAATTTCGATGGGATATGGGAAACGTTATGCTGATGGTGTAACGTTTATTTCCTTGAGGGGGTAAAAAATGTCTTCTGAAAAAGTGCTTTCAGATATACTTGCTGCTATCGTCTGTAAAAGAGTTTTAAATGAGAGCTACGGTATACTCCTAAAGGACTTACCCAAATATTCATACAGCAAATTTATTAGTATGCTCGAGCTTAGAGTTCAAGAACAAAGTCTGACAAAGCCAAATGTTTTTTTTGTCGGCTTCACGGAAGTCGAGCTTGATGAACTTCGTCTCGAACTGAGTAATCAGCTTACCTTTCTTTCTCTATACTATTCTGTAGAAGAAGCTGAGGATTTCAGAAATGACGGAGACATTAATAGCACTCGTATTGTAATTGTAAAAAGGGTAGTTCCAAAGCTCTCCTCTCTTCGTTGGTATGAGCAAATAACAGCAGAAGAGATTTATAAGGAACTATGTATCACTGCTGAAAGGCAGTTAGGCGGTATCAATGAATCGTTAAAGAATATGTGGAAAGCTCTAAATTCAAAAAAAATAATGGAACTAATCTCATTAGAACGACTAATTGACTATTATCAGTATTTAACACTAAATGATGAGGACATTCCAAGAGATTCTGTAGAGCACTTATTTAGACTAGGATTGTTAATCGATGATAGTGTATTTGTTAAGAATCACATAGATTCAATTAGACAGAGACTAACCGAAAACTCTAGAATAGTCTCACGAATAAGCAATCTAAATAAAGAGGATCGGAAAGCAATTCAATCTAACCCTGAATCGGATAAATTCCACTCCACTCGATCCAATATACTTCGATACTATAGTACAAGAGAGGTTACCGCTCTTGGACAAATGAAATACAGTGATGTCCAGGAACTCCTTTCAAAGGTAAAGGGCGGGCAGACGGGCAAGAAAAAGTCTGTTGATATCGAAGAGGATACACAAGATTCTGATGAAAATTCGGAAAAACCAAGAAAAAGGCCGGGCTCGCCAGAGTCGACGGCTGTTGATTTAATTATTGAGCACGACACAGAGAAGGTAAAAGGGCTGCTTGATGAGATCGAACAAAAGTATACTGAATGGGAAAAAGGGAAGGCAAGTAAAGTTAATGTTGAGAGTGAAAATGAGAGCACTCGGATTGAGTTTATTCCTGAGATCTATAACCTCATTCAAACCTTTGTTGGTGAAAACGCCTTCGGGGGCGTAATTAAAGCCAATGTTAAAAACCCGATAGATGCATTTCGTTCGTTGGAGCAATTTCGAGTTAGGGTGTTTGATAGAGAGTATATTGACGGAATTAAGGAAATTATCAGCTTATTCGAGGATGAATATGCTGAGGTCAAGGGGTTATCGGTAGCCTTTAACGAACTATTATTTATCAGAAGCAGGTTAGTAAGCGCGGCTCACCGTCTAGCAGATTGTCCTATACTTAAGATTGTTGAAACCGATGAAATTTTAAAAAGCTGCGCTTCATATGTAGAACTGTACGGAAGAGTTCTTATGCTTATTAAACAGCATTATGGTTTATTTAGTTCCTTCAGTCCCAAAGGCTCGAAGCAGTTAATAGCTAGTATTAATTCTCTAGATATGATCTATATTGTTGGCGAGGAAAGCTTACACGCAACCAGCACACCATTATTTCCATTATATCTTTGGAAATACGTCGAACTCACGGTTAGATTAAAAGAATCCTCGTCCAGTTTGAGTGAGATTGATAAAGATTTCCTTGTTCGAGCGTCAGAGGAAATTCCGAATCCGTTACCTACAGTTTTCGTCAGTAGCTACAATTCAAACAAAGGTGACAGAGTAATTCCAGAGGTAAGTTTACTTGGTAAGCTGCCGATTTATTCAAGCGAGCAGCAGGTCAATCAAATGCTTGACGGTCTTCAGGTAATTGAAAAATCACTGATGAAGTTCATTAAGGTGTATCCTCACAGTTCGTACGGAATAAGAGCTGCCTTTGTGAATCCTCCAAGTATTAAACATGTTTTTGACCTGGTTAAGGGAATGCTCCGAGCAAAGGATGTAAGCCTTCAGGGGGCTCATTTACATATATATAAAACTAAAGAGACCCCTGAAAATTGGTCAAGCTTTGATGATGTGGATGATACCATATACAGTAAGTTTGCTCTTTCAAATGATCCAAACTTTTCTATTAAGATCGACACTATTGTACTAGGGTTTGAAGCACTGGTTGAATCGGTAAAAAAGAATCACTTTCATACAGTTGTATTGTTTGATCCATGTGAGAAGTCCGTATCAAATACTAGAAGAAATCCACTACTTAAAATTCATCCGTTATGCATCCCGAAGGTGTTTGAATACGACCCTATCGCAGATAAAGTAGAGATTTTACCTGCTTCAGATGGAAATATATTCTCTGATCATCATGATCTAATTGGTCGTCTAAACGATAAGCCTCAGGGGTGGCATCACACAATAGTTTTAGAGTTAGAGACAAGTAAACAGGAATTTAATGAGTTGCTTAAAGCTGTGCCGTGGTTAATTATTGCTGATGCCAATTTAAAAAACCTTGAAATGAGCGTTATAGGCTCCGAGAAGTGTATCTATTATCAGTCTAAGTCATTTCGTGACGTAGGGGTTTATTCGAATGACTGGGCAAAGCTTACAAAGGGGATGGACTATACAATTCGTTCCATTGGGAATTATGGTCCAAAGGAAGAGTGTGTAGGTCAGGTGCTTAGAACAATTCAAGGCTTAAATGAAAGAGGAGTATTAAGCCTCGCTTCTTCAAAGGCGGATAGGACCTTTAATATTAATCATACCAAGGGAGCACTTGGTACTGCAATTTCCGCAATTTGGTCAAAGCAAAATTCAAAGAATTTTATCCTAGTAAGCTTGGATACAGAACTTGCACAGAGTTGGTTAGATGAACGTGAAGAAGGAGTTTTTTCTGATCTAATTGGAATCACCTTCGATGAGCATCAAGCAGTAATAGATATTGTTGAGGTTAAAACATACGATGGGGCTTATCAAATTGACAACAATGAGATCACGGGAAAGGCTGTAGAACAGGTGAATTCAGTAAGAAGTATTATTCACGAGATTTTTAATGAGAGGGACAAGATTACAAGCACATCTCGAAGAGAGTTACTTAGGTTTCAGGCATTTAGAGCTTTTTATCAGCTTCCCTTATCAAAGACGGATAAGAAGGAGTGGACATACCAATTAAATCGTCTATTTGCTGGGGAAATACCTGTCACTATTAATTCCTCAATTCATCATGTCAGGTTTAGTGAGCAAGGAGTTTCCACTAGCAGGCAGTTGGACTCAGATTATAAAATAAATCTGTTGGAAATACGTGACGACTTTATTAATAAGGTTCTAGTTAATTGCTGCGAGATCAGCTTTGAAAGTAAATTCGATTCAATAAGTTTTAAGGGAATAAAGAGCTCAACTCAGCCCTCAATAAATCCTTCCTCGGATGGCGCTTCTGCCATATCACGTGATGTGAGTATGATCCCACTCGATGTTGAGCAAGAAGCAGCTAATATATCTGATGAAAGAAAGCAGATAGCTGATGGGATTGGAGGCGATGATGATCATGGTGAGGCTACAGTTGCAGTAGTAATTGAAGAGCAAGATAGGGCGGCGGAGTTGAAGGCGCAAATCCTCAAAGACGCGGGTACGTTATATAGGGCATTGCGAGATTATTCAATTGATGTTTCCTCCGTAGATCCAGATTTGGCTTTAGTAGCATCAAGATTTATTAGATTCCGAGTAAGATTAAGAGCCGGCGAAACATTACAAAAGGTATTAAGGTATCGTACGGATATTACAAGGGAAATAGAAGCTGAATCTGAAATTCTTGTTGGAAATGAGCGTGGTACTCAATTTGTTTTTGTTGATGTTCCCCGCAAGAGCAGTGATTCAATTAAACTCTTAGATTATCTTAGTATGCTGCCGCGCGATACACCTGTTGGAAATCTGAATGTAGTGATTGGACAAGATCCAAGTGGAGAGTTTAAACTGCTAAACATTGCCCAGGCTCCACATATGCTTACTGCTGGCTCGACTGGATCAGGTAAGACAATTTTCCTTTACAGCTTGATTGTAAGCTTGATTTCACAATATAGCCATGAGCAACTTGAATTAGTAATTATTGATCCCAAGCAAACTGACTTTATATTTTTCGACGGTCTTCCTCATCTTCGTAATAAAGAGGTAATATTAGACGCTGAGAAAGCAGTTGAGGTACTTACAGATTTGACTGAAAATGAATTGGAAAGAAGAACAGAGATGCTGCGTCAATCACGTAGCAGAGATTTGTTTAGCTACAACCAGAAGAATCCTGAATCGCCATTAAAACCAATCGTTGTAATAATTGATGAGTATGCTGATCTTGTTCAGGTAGCAGACCTTGAAGGGCGAAAAAAGGACTTTGAGAGACAAATGATCCGATTGGCGCAGCGATCAAGGAATGTAGGGATACATTTAGTTGTCGCTACCCAGAGACCAAGTGCTGATATTGTTACCTCAAATTTGAAAACAAACATCCCTTGCAGGATCTCCTTCAGATTGCCAGCGCACCAGGATTCCATGACGATTCTGGATTCTCCGGGAGCTGAGGACTTGTTAGGACAAGGAGATATGTTGTTTTCACTAAATGGCGATATGACAAGGCTTCAGGGATTGTTTATCAGTGAAGAGGAATTAGAGAGGTTTTTAGAGAAATATATATAATTATTTTACACCGTTAGGAGCCAACCTAACGGTGTACTTCTTTGATGATGGAAAGAGAGTGTGTGGAGTGTTTGTACATGATATAACTAAAGGTACCTTTATTAAAGAAAGTAAAAATAGATTTCTATGTACAGTTATGATTGATGGTTTAGTTAACGAGTGCTATGTACCTAGTTCATCACGGATTGAGAATTATTTGAAATTGAAAAATCGTGAAGTGCTGTTAACTAAAAACAAAAGTAAAAATAGGCGAACTGAGTATTCACTGTTCGCGGTGAAGTATTACAATAAGTATATTTTAGTTAATTTGAATATGGTAAATTCTATCGTGCAATTTTTGATACAAGAAAATAAATTGAAATCATTAAGTAGTTTTAGCATCAAACGAGAACACATAATTAACGGATACAAGACTGATTTATTGATAGAAAATGATGAAGGAAATCGAAATATAATTGAAGTAAAGGGGGTAATATCTTCTAAACAAGAGGTCATGTTTCCGAGTGTTTATTCAGAAAGAGCAATATTTCAGTTGTCACGAATAAAACAATTGCTTCATGAAGGTGAAAAGGTTACTTACATTATTACTTCTTTAAGTCCTACAGTTAGAAGAATTAAACTTGATGATACCTACAGAGAGTATTATCATAGTTTTAAAGAATGTCTAGATCTAGGAATGCAGACCCAGGCTTTTTCAGTTAATTTCCATAATGGAGAAATTATATTTGGTAAACGTATAAGAATTATTCTTTGAATAGTCTAAAAAAGAAATAGGCAGGTATTACCTGCCTATTTCAAAGGGTCCACTCAGTTTCATCAATTTCGATATGAATCCATCCAGTAGGGATAATATGTAGTTTGTTATCAGCTGTTTTCAAACGATGAGTTCCAGAGTCACGGACAATGAGTTCAGTTACATTATAAAAGAACTACCTTCTCACCATTTGGAAAAAAGTATGTCCTAGAAGCTTCCTTAAGTTGCACGGGATTACCGATCTCAGACATAATAGTACCTCCTGAAACGTCTATAGATCATATTATACATCAAAATGACCTTGCCCTGAAAAAGTAGACACGCAGAAACCCTCAATGACACCAATTAGTCTAATAGTTACATCTCTGCTCCGACCAGGAATGGCGGGACATAATTGTTGGAGGAATGCGTTCTCCGACGGTTGTAGAAAAGCTCGATGTATTCAAATACTGCCTTCTTAGCCTCAGCTCGCGTCCTGAATGTGTAATCATTGAGCCATTCCATCTTCAGTTTTCTCCAAAAGGATTCCATTGGAGCATTGTCATAGCAATTGCCTTTGCGACTCATGCTGCATACAAACTCGTTCTTCTTAAGTAGTTTCTGGTAGCCTTTACTGGCATATTGAACGCCACGATCAGAATGCACGATAAGCCCTTTGGATGCGCCTGTGCGGCCAATTGCCTGCTTCAGAGCAGCACAGACAAGTTCTGTTTTCATACGGCTATCCATCGCCCAACCAACGAGTTTACGGCCGTGTAAATCCAACACGCCAGCAAGATAAAGCCAGCCCTCAGCAGTCGCGATATAAGTAATGTCGCTCAACCATTTCTCATTGGGTTTGCTTGTTGTAAAGTCTTGATTCACGATGTTGTCTGCAACAGGCAGATTGTGGCTTGAATTTGTGGTTGCTCTATATTTCTTTACCACTTTTGATCGAATCCCGTTAGCTCGCATTAACCGTGCCACGCGGCCACGGCTGGCTTTCTTCTCCGGTGGCAAATTCTTAGTGATCTGCGGAGATCCATAGATTCTGCGACTATTGGTGTGTATGTCTTTTATCGTATCAAGCAGCTCACGGTTCGCTTTGCTGCGGTTGCTTTCTGGCCGCTTCATATGAGCATAATAACCGCTTCTTGAGACATTCAAGGCTTGGCACATCTTCGCAATCCGAAACTCGAAGCGGTGTTCAAAGATAAACTTGAACCTCATGGTTTCTGATTTTTCGCGAAGTAGGCCGCCGCCTTTTTTAGAATATCATTTTCTTCTTTGAGGTCCGCCAGTTGCTTCCGCAGCTTACGAATCTCATCATCCTCTTCCTTAAGATGGCCGCTGCCTGGAAACGCACTTTCTCCATCAAGCTTATAATTTTTCACCCAGTCTCGAACTGTGGTGTAATGAACATTCAGATCCTTCGCCGTATCCGCCATCGTTGCTTCTCCGGCTAAAATTCGCGATACCACCTGTTCTTTAAATGCTTTATCAAATTGCTTCCGTTGCCCCATAGTAAATCCCTCCACTTTTATTATAGAGGTTTTCTATGTGTCTATCTATTCGGGGCAGGGTCAATTTGAATATTGTTACTGCAATTGAATGATTTGCTGTTTGAGGCATCCGACTATGGATGACCCTTGTTGGTAATAGTAATACCTTATTTATTATTAGTAGAAGTAGCATAAAATCAGGTTGAAAATTAGAGGGAAATTCCTTGAAAAATCCTCATGCTTTTAGTTAGGAAATCTCGCTCAGTTTTTAGAGGTTTCTGCTCCGCTTTTTAATTGGTAGAACCTTGCTAATATCATGTTTGAAGTGGTATATTTGAGCTAGGTAAAGGGAGGCAAAAGCTTCAACTAATTATTATATCCTAATTGGTTTAAATTCAAACATCAATTTAATAGTCTAATCATATACTACCACTAGATGATTCTAGGAGGTAGATATAATGGGCAAAAAAAGGAGGAAGAGAACAATGGCAACACAAATCGCTGCCACTCCTATTGTTACTGGAAAATATGCTAAAGAGATATTGAAATCTATCAAAAAACAGCCAAGTGCAGCTTCCAAAAAGAACGGTCAAGATTTAATCAATTTTTTTAAAAATTTCGAGTCGAAGGGGAAGTAGTTAGTTTTGTCACTCCCTGATGATTTTCGAATAAAAAAGCTATCGGTAGACGATAAGCAAGCCATAAAAGAGTTTGACTGTCATATTAAAATTCATGGGACACCTCCACGAACCGAGAAGCGTCTGAAAAGAATTCATCAAGAAATGAACCATTTTCTGCAAAGAGAGGCTTTGAAGGAACAAGAAAATGCATTAAATACGACTTTTCTTTTGTATAAAGGCAACGATCTTGCTGGATATATGTCTTTATGCGCAGATAGCATAAAACTACAAAGCAGGGAACAACGTTCAGAGAATGTTCCTTATGAAACAATTCCTGCATTAAAAGTGGCAAGATTAGCTATTCATAAGGGATTTCAAAAGATGGGACTAGGGAAATTCTTATTGCAATATGCTATCCACAAGGCTCTTATTATGCGCGAAGAGTTTTGCGGCATCAAATTTTTAACACTTGATTGCTTTCAGCATAGATTATCGTATTACACTGATGAAACTATTGGTTTCAAACAAAACGGTAATCAATCGCATAACGGAGATTCGCAAGTTCCGATTAGTCTACGCTTGCACATCGATAATTATCTTGAAACTAAAGCCATTTCCTAAAGAGATGGCTTTTTGAGTAGTCAAAAGAGTCCAGTCATATTTCTCATAATAACCTTCTAAATCTGTCGAGAGATGCTGCTTAGCTAAGCCTAGCTTTCTCGTTTCCTCTCTGGCATGTCTCAAAAGAATAGAACCTATTTTATTGCCTTGTAATTCTGGAATAACATATAAACAAGCAAGCCAAGGAAATAAATCCTGACGGCTTATTAGGTCATTTCTTAAGAGTGCGTACGAGCCGACGATAGCATTATTTTGGACAGCAATATAAAACCGTGGCAACTCACAATCTGAAGTGCACGAATATTACATACAATCATGGTAAAACTTATAGTTACTTTGGCTTCCCCACTGATTCCAATACACCGTAACAGCGTCATCAAAAAACTCCATCTTATCTCGTAATTCGAATACTTCAATCACCTCTTGTTATCCCCTTATTGAATGCATAGTCCCTTATTTTAAAGAAATTGAATATGACTTCCTAAATGCACTTTCGTATATGAACGATCTTTACACTAAGGGAAGCAACGAGAGGCATGCGTTGGTGTATACTGAAGAGAAATCGAGTTTCGTTAAAAGAGGTAGATGAAGTGGAACAGACCTCGCTAAAAGATAAACTATCTAATCTATCCATATGGAAAAAGAACGGACAACGGCTCCGCATAAGCCTCTACTAATTCTTCTAGCGCTTGTTCAACTGCAGCAGCAGCACACGATCTTACCGTACGAAGAAGTCCGTGACAAATTAAAAAAGCTGCTTATGGAGTTCGGCCCTCCAAGAAAGTCCTATCATCCTGAAGAGCCATTTACTACTGATGGGATTTGGAGATTAACCGGCTCCGTCGACAAAAGAAACTTTTCGGATAAGCAGCTCTTAACAGAGCAAGTATCCGCGGGGTTTACATACGACGTGCTCGTGCTGCTCCAAAACAATGACCTACTAATCCAAGAGTTGGCTGAATTGCTGTTGAATAAGCATTTTCCAGAGAGTATTCATCAGGATATTCTCGACGAGATCGGGCTTGATTTCTCAGTAAGAAGAAAGCGGAAGCGTGATCCGAACTTTAGAGATCGCATATTGAAAGCGTATGAGTTCAGCTGTGCAGTGTGCGGCTTTAATGTCCGGTTGGGGCATCAGTTAGTAGGCATTGACGCTGCCCATATCCAATGGCATCAAGCGGGTGGGCCGGACACGGAAGAGAACGGGATTGCTCTGTGTTCGTTACATCATAAATTGTTTGATCGCGGTGTATTTACGATAACGGGTGAGCAGGAGCTGCTAGTGGCTGAACAAGCTTATGGCACGCATGGTTTTGAGGAGTGGCTTATGCGTTATCACGGTAAAAAGGTGCGTTCTCCGATACACCCTGTGTATACGCCGATAGACAGCTTTGTAAATTGGCATATAAGGGAAGTATTTAAAGGACCAGCTAGGTATCTTAGCTAATAAAATAACAAACACAAGGTGACCCCCCCATGATTATATACGAATCAACCAAAGTAGAATTTCTAGCTGATGTTTTCACCGATAACCTGGTGGAGCATATCAGTACCCATTTTGCAGAGAAGATCGGTAAAGTGAATGAGCGTGAGGTGCGGGCGTGGGATAACTCGATGCAGTATATGTATCGGGTGTTGAGTGACCATGAGATTCCGAATAACGCGGGTGTGGCGATTGAGTTTAAGGTGCCGTACACCTCGAAGCGGATTGATTTTCTTATCTCGGGGCGTAACGATCAGTCGGATTCCGTCGTGGTCGTCGAGCTTAAGCAGTGGGATGCTGTTGAGAAGGTTGATGGCAAAGAAGCGATCGTGAAGACGTTTATCAATAAAGGTTTGATCGAAACGCCACATCCCTCGTATCAGGTATGGTCGTATGCGGCTTTAATAGAGGACTACAACGAGAATGTCCAAAATAATAAGATCCAGCTGCGCCCATGCGCGTATCTGCATAACTATCTGATGGCCAAAAAGGATGAGCCACTGACTGATCCTATCTATGAGTTTTACGTTGAACAGGCTCCGATTTTCGCTAAGGGCGACGCCCCTAAGCTTAGAGAGTTTATCAAGAAATATATCAAGTACGGCGATGATAAGGAAAACCTGTACCAGATCGAGAATGGGCGAATTCGTCCTTCGAAGTCTTTGCAGGATTCATTGAGCGGTATGCTAAAAGGGAATAAAGAGTTTACGATGATTGACGATCAGAAGGTCGTTTATGAATCGGCATTGGACATTGCCCGCGAATCCTACCGTTCTGGCCAGAAGAAAGTGCTAATCGTGGAAGGCGGGCCGGGAACCGGAAAGTCCGTTCTAGCCATCAATCTGCTCGTGCAGCTTACGCAATACGGACATGCCGTCCAGTATGTAACCCGCAATTCTGCGCCCCGTAATATTTATTCGGCCAAGCTAAAAGGCGATTTTCGTAAGACGAGAATCGATAATTTATTTAAGGGATCGGGTAGCTTTGTCGAAGCGACGGAGAATGAATTCGATACGCTAATTGTCGATGAGGCACATCGTTTGAACGAGAAGTCGGGGCTATTTCATAATCTCGGTGAGAATCAGGCGAAAGAGATTATCCGTGGTTCTAGATTCTCGATCTTTTTCATCGATGAGAGGCAGCGTGTTACATTAAAGGATATCGGCAGCGTGGGGCTAATCGAACAATATGCTGAAGAGCTAGGGGCAGAGCTCATGAAGACAAAGCTCTCCTCGCAATTTCGCTGCGACGGCTCAGATGGCTATATAGCGTGGCTAGACGATGTGCTGCAAATTCGCGAGACGGCGAATGAGCATTATTTGGGCGTGGATTATGATGTTCAAATTTTCTCAGATCCTCATGAGATGAGGGCGCGAATCGAGCAATTAAATGAGCAGAAGAACAAGTCGCGAATTGTCGCAGGCTACTGCTGGGATTGGAATAGCAAGATGAGGAGCGATCCGACTTACTCGGACATTACGATCCCATCATACGATTTTAATATGAGCTGGAATCTCGACAATACAGGCACGTGGGCTATCGATGAAAAGTCTGTTCATGAAGCGGGCTGTATCCACACTTGCCAAGGGCTAGAATTTGATTACGTTGGCGTTATCATCGGTGATGATCTCACGTATCGCGATGGACAAGTGGTCACAGACTATACGAAACGCGCGCGAACTGATCAATCGTTAAAAGGCATTGCCAGAATGATGAAGGAAGACGCCGACAAAGCCAGAAAGCTCGCTGACGATATTATACGGAATACGTATAGAACGTTGATGACGCGCGGACAGAAGGGCTGCTATATTTTCTGCACGGACAAGGCTTTAGAGGAGTACCTGCGGAGCCGCATTGATCGGGTGAGAGAGGTCTAGAACATGAGCGGATGCGTGACGGTTTGACTGTAAGCTTGCAATCTATACTTTAGCTTTGGGGGAAAGAAAGTGCTACAGGAGGTTCTGTGGAAGTCGTTGATGATTAACGGTTCTATTGTTATGTTTTGGAGGCCAAGCTTATTAGAAAAGTATATTGAAAACATAAGAGAAGAAGGATTCGACGTTTATATCTTTGATTGTGAATCGTGGGATAGGAACAGTTGTCTGTTGGAAATAGGAAATACACTCGAGTTCCCAGATTATTACGGAAGAAATCTTAATGCTTTCAATGACTGCCTCTCCGACATTGTCCCAAGTGGTGAAGGCTTTGTGCTTGTTTTCAAGAACTTCGACAAATTCAATCAACGAGATAAAGACACTGCGTACCACATATTAGACATTATCCAGAATAATTCTTGGCGCTTACTTGTCGAGAATCAAAAGAAGTTGATCGCTTTTTTGCATTCAAATGACCCTCAGTTGCACATTGAATCTTTGGGAGCATTACCTGTACGTTGGAACAACGAAGAATGGTTTGATAAGAATAGAGGCGTTTAGCCAAGCATGCCGATTATATAAGCAAACGCTGTATTCATATTGTCCCGGCCGGAACGAGCACGATAGCTACGGGATTTCAATTATGGACGGTGGCCTAACACAACGCCCGCCGATCATTAATAAACTACCCTTGAAGTGATTTTGACTCAAAGGGGATAACAAAGTCTGATGAAAAAAAGAGCAGCGAAAAAGCGGCAGCGGCATGTGCATGAGTTTGAAGGCAGCACGAAGCTGGCTGAGGAAGGCGCGGACCGTCATAATCACCGCTTTGCAGGCGTGACAGGTCAAGCGATTCGGCAGGGCAAAAGCCACATTCACGAAATCGACCTCTCCCATACAGACTTTTTAGACCATTTTCATAATCTCAAAAAAATCAAGACCGGGCCTGCCATTCCCGTAGGCAACGGCAAGCATGTGCATTTCGTCACCGGCACGACGACGCTGAATGACGAGCATAAACATCAATTCAATTTTGCCACGTTAATCGATCGGCCGCTTGTTTAATAAGGAAACGAAAGCGCAAAAAAGGTACAGCCTCTTCAATTTATTGAAGAACTGTACCTTTTCTATGAGTTGGACTTTTTACTGGCCCATGTCCATATAGACGATTTCCCACAGATGCCCGTCCAGGTCCTCGAAGCTTCTCACATACATAAAGCCATGATCCGCCGGTTCTTTGGACGGTTTGCCTCCCGCAGCCAGCGCCTTGTCCGCCAGCTCGTCCGCTTGCGCTCTGCTATTAGCGGAGAGTGCGATAATCCCAGCAGCGGCGCTTGCGGCATCAGCTATCGGCTTTTTGACGAATGTCTGGAAGTACGACTCCGTAAGAAGCTGAACGCACGTGTTGTCATTGATTACTAGACAAGCCGCGTTTTCATCGGAGTACTGGGGGTTGAACTCGAAGCCAATACTGCTAAAAAACGCCTTTGACCGGTTCAATTCTTTCACTGGCAGGTTTATGAACGTGTGAGTTGATTTGTACGCCATTCTCGGCACCATCCTATTGTATAAAATCCGCTTAGAGTCTTTTCCTAGCGGTAAAAACCTAAGATAAATTACTTGGTGCTCTTAAGCGCATCGCGCTTCAGGTACAAGAGGACGGCCACAACGATCAAGCTCGCGAATGGGACTATGGCATCCCCCACAAGGCCTGCGGTGAGGTTCGTCACGATCGCGCCTATCAAGATGGCGATCATGACGGCGATTGATGCCACTGCCGCCCTTCGGCTGCGATAGCCGGCGATAAGAAACAGCCCTGCCAACGCTTCGAATACGCCGACGGTATAGATCAACACGACTGGGGTACCCAGCTTGTCGGTGAATAATTCCCTGATTTGATCAGAACTCGAGAAGATCTTCGATGCACCGGCAAACAGAAAGTCTAACGCCACTAAACCCTGCAGAATGCGTGTTACCCATTTCATTAGTCAACACTCCTTTATTTCAAAACCTCATGGACTGGATTTTACAAGTTTAGAAATGACTACAACCCAAATTATTGAGCAAAATGAATCTTTTGAAAAGTACTCTCTTTTTTCATACTAAGTATGAAAAAACGTACCATTACGTGGCGAAGCACTATGGAGGAGTACGTTCAACCATGCTAGTACGTAAAAAATAGGACTTATGAAATACTGTATACTTTGGTAAAGTCGGGGTAAGAGATTCGGAATTTGGATAATAGGGAGTTGAACTCATGGATACAGATAGAAGTCAATCGTATCGAACACAGGGAATAGTGACCACTTTGCAAGTTATAGGTGGAAAGTGGAAGCCGTTGATCCTGTTTATTTTGATGAAAGAGGGAACTAGACGGTTCGGTGAATTGAGACGCAAGCTCCCTGAAGTTACGCAAGGCATGCTTACCAATCAGCTCCGCGAATTGGAGAAAGACGAGATCATCGTTAGGCAAGTGTTTCAGACGATCCCTCCGAAAGTCGAGTATTCGCTGTCCGACCATGGAAGAACGCTAAGTTCGCTTTTGACCGACATGTGCGGTTGGGGGTTTCATCATATCGAATTTACGAACGATACGAATGACGTCAATGGAGTTAAACGGCAAACTGAATAAGAGGTGCTTTGGCAGCATGTCGTGGTAATCAAAGGACGTGTATGGGGCTCCCTGGTCGCTGTGAACGATCAGTCCCGTCACGTCCTACTCTATAAGTACATCGTATTTTTTATTTTCTACTATCAGCACTCACCCCCTATCCCTATCTTTACTCATCCCCGTTCCGGTTAATTGACTATCACATACTATTCTATAATTAATAGGAAGATTTCGATGTTCACTAAATTTACTCAAGGAAAAGTATGAAAAAGGGGTAATCCAGAATCGGACAAAAGATGGTACTATATATTGGGCGGATGCATCCATTGTCCTGATTCCAAATGGCCAGGGAGAGCCATGCACAAGAGAGTGAAGCGGCCTTGTGGCAGGTTGAAGATGGCGAAGAAGTGATCCGCCAATCCACTAGCCGTATGATTCTTTTGTTATCGTAGTTGAACGAGCTCGTCATATGGCAGCTCTTTGCAGAAGTTTGTATAGGCGCTAAGTCAATTCATCAACAAGGAGATAGGATCATATGGAACATATGGAACATATTCATGGCTCTTATGATGCGCTGTTAGTTATTTTTTCTTATGTGGTTGCCGCTGTAGCTTGTTATACGGTTCTTGACCTGGTCGGAAGAATTACGACATCGACTGGGCGAACCCGATGGTTATGGCTATCTTATGGCGCTTTTGCAATGGGGATGGGAATATGGTCGATGCATTTTGTCGGTATGCTTGCATTTTCTTTGCCTGTGCCCGTTGCTTATAATCTTTTCACAGTGGTATTGTCCGTTATTGCGGCAATCATTGCTTCATTCATTGCCTTATATGTAGTTGGCCGGGATCAATTAACAATACGCCAACTGCTTGGCGGCGGGATGCTGCTTGCCACAGGCATCTGTACGATGCATTACACTGGAATGGCTGCGATGCTTATTGATATTTCGTATGACCCGTTGTACTTCACCCTCTCTATTGTTATTGCTTTAGTAGCCTCAGTCGCTGCGCTATGGCTCTCGTTCTACTTCCGCAGAGGCGGAAGCGGAGCTGCGTGGAAGAAGCTTGGCAGCGGGTTAATTATGGGGGCGGCAATTGTTGGCATGCATTACACAGGCATGACCGCGGCCCACTTTTACTTGGGAGATAAATCGGAATCCTCCTTGGGGATCATATTGGATCAGAATTGGCTCGGATATTTTATTTCGGGAGGCACGCTGTTTACGCTAGGGCTATCTTTGCTTGGCATTTATATTTCCAATAAGTTTTCCTTTAAAGATACCGAGATTCAAGAGAAAGCCAATGAAATCCATCAGATGAATCAGGAATTACGGCAGTTAAATGAAAATTTGGAGCAATTAGTGAAGGAGCGCACTGCGCAGCTTGAACAGGCCCATGATGAAGCGATCAAGGCGAATATGATTAAGAGCCAGTTTTTGGCCAACATGAGTCATGAGCTGCGAACACCTCTGAATGCAATCATCGGATATAGTGAGATGCTGGCGGAAGAGGCGGAGGAGCTTGGCGAGCAAATATTTGTAGAAGACCTTGGAAAAATCAGAAATGCGGGAAAGCACCTGCTTACACTGATTAATGACATTCTGGACATATCAAAAATTGAAGCTGGAAAAATGGAAATTCATATGGAGACGTTTGAGTTGTCGGGACTCATTCAAGATGTGATTACGACAGTCAAACCGCTTATAGACAAGAACGGAAATAAATTGGACA
>NZ_AEDD01000006.1:102500-228301 GCF_000179615.1 Paenibacillus curdlanolyticus YK9 | reverse complement strand
ACCGATATTACGAAATTGAGACAAATCCTGATTAACCTGCTCAGTAACGCAAGCAAGTTTACGCAGAACGGTACGATCTCTCTTGAAGTGAATCGCGAGCCTCGCAAAGGGCGAACAGGTTATTGTTTTCGTGTTAAGGATACCGGGATTGGAATGTCGCCGGAACAGGTTGAAAAGTTGTTTCAGCCATTTATGCAAGCAGACTCCTCTACAACGCGCAAATATGGGGGAACGGGGCTTGGGCTTGCGATTAGTCACAGCTTCAGCGAGCTGATGGACGGATCTATTCAAGTGGAGAGTGAAATGGGCGCCGGAAGTATTTTTACCTGTTGGCTCCCGTCTTCCATGGAGGAAGAAACACAGGAGAGTGAATGGCGAACAGATGGTCTTGATTACAGGGAAGATAGCAGTCGAATTAGCATTTTACTGATTGACGATGATCCATTTAATCACCAATTGATGAAACGCTATCTGGCCAACGAAGGATGGACGCTAGCTTTCGCTTCCAATGGACAGGAAGGGTTGCAATTAGCCAGGAAGCTGCGTCCAAAAGTGATCTGTCTCGATATCCTCATGCCGAGCATGGATGGCTGGAGTGTGTTATCGGCCATTAAAAACGATCCCGAATTGCAAAGCATTCCTGTCGTTATCTGGTCTATGACCAATGATAATCATTTGGGCTACGCACTGGGCGCTTCTGAGTTTTTGACGAAGCCGATCAGCCGAGAGCATCTTATTAAGATGATGGATAAATATGTATCAAAGCGCGCGGATCATGCCGTTCTGGTTATTGAGGATGATGCAGCAACAAGTGAGTTAATGACCCGGCTGTTGCAAAAAGAAGGATATTCCGTGACTCAGGCTCCCAATGGCCGAATTGCTTTGGCGTGTATGGAGGGTGCAGCGCCCAAAATGATCTTGCTTGATCTCATGATGCCGGAGATGAACGGTTTTCAATTCATCGCTGAACTGCGCAAGCAGGAAGCCTGGAGTGAGATACCGATTGTTGTCGTAACAGCGAAATCAATAACGGCGGAAGACCGCTTGAAGCTGAACGGTTATGTGAAAGGGGTCGTACAAAAAGGGACGTTCGACCACAAAACGCTGTTGACGGAAATTCGCCGATTTATTGTAGTGGAACCACATAATTAGTGATAATCAGATGTGATGAGGTGGCTCAAAGTGCATACGATTCTTCTTGTGGAAGATAACGAATTAAATCGTGATATGCTAACCCGACGATTGAATCGAAAAGGGTTTCAAATTCTGACAGCTGAAGACGGGAAAGAGGGCGTGGATTTGGCTATCCAGCACCGTCCCGACTTGATTCTAATGGATTTGAGCTTGCCTGTTATGGATGGGTGGGAGGCAACTCGATTGCTCAAGAGTACCGATGATACGAAACAAATTCCGGTGATCGCCTTAACTGCCCATGCAATGGCGGGGGATGAAGCGGAAGCATACCGGGCAGGCTGCGACGATTTTGACACCAAACCGGTTGATCTGGAAAGGTTGCTTAATAAAATAAATGCGGCTTTAGGGCTGTAGAAAAGATAGATGAATGGAGAGCCTATAATGGAAGTCATGACAGCCAGCATTTTGATTGTAGACGATCAGGAGTATAATGTCAGTTTGCTGGAGCGAATTCTGGGGCGGGCAGGATTCAAAAATGTTTATAGCACAATGGATTCCCTTCAAGTTGAGCGTCTGCTTACGGAAGTCGCCCCGGATATTATTCTGCTTGACCTGCATATGCCGGAGATGGACGGGTTTGCGATTCTTGAAATGATTCGGGAAAAGTCAGAATCTGATGACTATCTGCCGGTGTTAATGCTAACAGCAGATTTGACGACAGAGGCCAAACAGAAAGGCTTGCAGGCGGGCGTTAACGATTTTCTAACCAAACCCTATGATCGTACAGAAGTGATTCTCCGTATTACGAATTTGCTCCGGACTCGATTTCTTCATATTCAATTGCAGCAACATAACAATCAACTCGAAGAAAAAGTGCGGGAGCGCACGAAAGAGCTGGAGCAAGCGCAAACGGAAATTTTACAGCTTCTTGGACGCGCGGCAGAATATCGTGACGATGTAACGGGTCAACACACGCAGCGGGTAGGTTTTTTATCAGGGTTAATTGCTGAACGATTAGGGCTTTCCAGACAGGAAGTCAGTATGATTCAAATGGCAGCGCCCTTGCATGATATAGGCAAAATCGGCATCCCTGATGAAATATTGCTCAAGCCGGGCAGATTTGAGCCATTTGAATTTGAACGTATGAAGTCACATACGTCAATCGGCTCCAGCATACTGGAAGGCAGTTCTTTTAAACTCTTGAAACTGGCTCAATACATCGCGCAATCACATCATGAAAAGTGGGATGGCTCCGGCTACCCTCAAGGGCTAGCAGGAGAAGAAATTCCTCTTGCGGCGCGCATTGTGGCGCTTGCTGATTTTTACGATGCATTGACGCACGAGCGTCCGTATAAGAGGGCGTGGACGAGAGAAGAAACGATTGCAGAAATAGAAGCGCAACGAGGGAAACATTTTGATCCGCAGCTAGTGGATGTATTCGTTCAGTTAATTGGCGAACAATCAAGCTAATAATCGTGGTCGGATACGATAGCACACCCCATAGGAGGAACCATGTCCTGGAGCAAAATGAAGCAGCAGCTAGAAAGCTTTCTCAGCCCCGCATTAGCGGGAAGGTTCGAATATCGTGCAACCAGCTATCGGTACTCACCCGATAAAGCAGGCCAATGTTACATCACAGTCGACAAGAAGAATGTGCTTAATATGAGCGATCAAACGACATCAATCAGGTGGTATCAGTCGGAGCTGGAGATTAAGAACGATCCCGATATCCAAATTCCGATTACTAATGAAGAAATAGATACGATTCGGCGAGAAACGAACGGAAAGGTTCCGGAGGATCGCTTGCTCGTCATGGCAAGAGGCAGGAAAATATCCGTAATTGCAAAAGAGCTTTTGTCAGCGCAGTCCGCCTTAAGCAAATCCAATTTTGTCGTTGTCGCGAATAAGTTTTTATCCAGTTCGATTGAGGACAGCATGGAGAGCAGCGATATCTTGTTGAATATTCTAGCTTTGGTGGACCGACGGATTGGGAAGAAGCGCATTTTGAGCATGTCCGAGCCAATCAAGTTAAAGCATCCGAGCGTGCAGTATTTCTACGAGATGCGGCGCAGTGCGTTGTGATTATGGTGGGTTGCCAAGCTAATTTGGATCACACGAGAAAAAACGTTTAAGCTGGGTTGCAACCGCGGGTGGCTCAGTCCTTTGCAACAGGAATTTCTGAGCCGCATTTTGTTGAAGGAGGGTGATAGAGGTTGAACGTCATTATTGCTGTGGATAAGCTTTTAGTTGAGAAAGCTGACCAGTTCTTATTTGAAGAAATGTGGAAGCCGTATGGAATGGATGAGTCAATAAGGAATGAATTAAAGCTGGAGGGGGAAGAGATCCCCTTCGTCGCAGTTGAAGAAGAAAGGGTTATCGGCGTATTTATACTAATGATAACCAAGGATGCTATCGAATTAAGGCATGCGGCCGTATCATCACAGATGCGAAGCAGAGGTATTGGTAAAGCGATATGGCAAAAAGTATTGGAGTACCTTGCAGATCATGGTAGTAATAAAGTGGAGCTGTATGCTAGAAATAGCTCTGTTCATTTTTGGCGGAAGCTTAACTTTCAAGAAGTGTCTGACTGGCTTGACCATCCGCTATTCGTTGATCATGGCATACGCTTTAAGAAAATGGAGATTTATATTCAATGAAGCATTATATTGGTGCAAGTAGCCAACGAATCTGTTATTTATATTTAGTTAAAAACATTTGAAGGAATTTCGCCATTAGAGTAGTAATAAATTTCTTTTCCTTTTTCTTTAGCATATTCAATCTCTCTTTTTTGTGCTGCTTCCAATGTAACCGTTTACATCAATCGCGAATATTTCATCATAATTATCGGTTTTTCTAAAATGAGGATTCCAAGTGGTTCGGCTTGTTTCTCAGTTATTTCAAACCCTTCGCTTTGCTCAAAAAAGGCGAGGGTAATCACAATATTCCCCTTAAGTGTAAGGAATGCATTAGCCTGATCGAATTGTTCCAAAACGCAAAAAACAAAACACGTCCCTTCTTACCATCCTCTTCGACGATGACCCTCTTGATTATTCACCAATTGGAAAATTTCTTCTCAGTCGTAATACTTTCGCCATGTTCGTTGCTGCCAAAATAAGCGAATATAGGATACGAGTGGTGTTGGAAAAACGTTTCGTTACCTAGGCTCGGATTTCAAATGGTCCGGCAGTGCCTGTCACGTTGTGAACAAGTATACTGTAACGCAGCTTCCGGCATTTCTCACACAATGTATGGGTTCAAATCCCATATCGCTAAGACAGCGATTAACTCAATTGGTAGAGTACTCGACTTCTAATCGAGATGCGAACAATCCGATCTGACCTGTTAGTGGGAATCCTCGGCCGGCCTTCGGGCAGGCGCTGATGAAGCTGCTCTGCAGCCTTGTGGGTACCGGATGGAAGAAGAAGTGCCAGGCCGCGCAATGGAAGGATGGGCGAGGGCGTGCTGAAGGAGAGTGCGTCATCATCATCTCCAACATTTCGTGTGCAGGTACAGCAATTCCATCCTTAAGCAAGGCTCCGCCTCCGAGTCAGGGGGATTTCCTTACCAAGGTCGCAAGAAGACAAGCAGGGCTTATGAAATGAGGGGATCAACAATGTTTAAAAAGATGATCGTCAAAACAGACGAGCGGGGATTACTGTTTAAGAAGGGCAGCTATGTGAAGCATTTGCAGCCGGGCGTACACCGGTTAGCTTCATTTTCCGATGATGAAATTGTGCTATTGAATGTGACGAAGCCTTTCGCCGTGCAGGGGAAGGATCTGAATTTATTTTTGCAGGATGAGCAGCTGCTCAAGGAGCTTACCGTTGTGAATGTACAAGACCATGAGTATGTGCTTCATTACGAGGATGGCAAGTTTGTTTCGCTGCTGACGCCAGGGAAATATGCGTTCTGGAACGTGCTGAAGCAGCATGATTTTACGCGAGTCGATATTCGGCAGCCGATGGTTGGTGCAGAAATAGATGAAGCGATATTTTCGAAAGTCGTAGGCTACCTCTATGCGTCCGAAGTGGCGAGCCACGAGACGGGGCTGCTGTTTTACAACAACGTGATGCAGCAGGAGCTTGCTCCGGGCAAATACTATTTCTGGAGAGGGCCTGTGCAGGCAGCTGTTAAAACCGTGGATTTGCGCCATCAGCAGCTGGATATGACGGGACAAGAAATTATGACGGAGGACAAGGTGACGCTGCGCCTAAACTTCGTCTGCCAGTACAAGATCGTTGATCCGCTGCGGGCGCTGGCGTTCAAGGCTTTCGAGGATCAAGTGTATATTCTGCTGCAGCTGATCCTGCGGGAATATGTCGGGACGTTAAAGCTGGACGACCTGCTGCGAATGAAGCAAGAGATTGCCGCATTCGTGCTTTCCCGCCTGAACGAGAAGAGCGAGGAGTATGGGGTAACATTCTCGTCCGCCGGGGTTAAAGACATTATTTTGCCGGGGGATATCAAGGAGATTTTGAACACGGTGCTGCTGGCGGAGAAGAAAGCGCAAGCGAATCTGATTACCCGCCGCGAGGAAACGGCCTCGACGCGCAGCCTGCTGAACACCGCGAAGCTGATGGACGAGAACCAGACGCTCTTCCGCTTGAAGGAGCTCGAATTCCTTGAGAAAATCTGCGAGAAGATCGGGACGATCTCACTCACTGGCGGAGGCAATTTGCTGGAGCAGCTGAACTCGCTTCTTGCCGGCGCGAAGCAGTAGTGGCGAGAGGTGGCATTAGGCAAAGTTGTTGTAACGGACACCAGAGCCGTTATTCCCCTCCAAAAGTGCTCGCTGCATTTGTAACGGACACCACAGCCGTTATTTAGCTAGTTTGCTGCCTCGTGAGGGCGATTGCGGGCAAATAGAGGCTGCTGGGTCCGTTAGCGCACAAATATGCCCGATTTTGATCAAATAAGGGCCGCTCGGTCCGTTGCTATGAACGTTTTAGTCAACTCTCCAGTATTTCCATGCAGTTTCTCAAGCACTAAGCGCGGGAGCAAATATGCGAGCGACGGTTGGCACGCTGCTATCCGTGGGTTGGTTACCACATTTTATGCCTTCGTCAAAGAGAGCGATCACAAGCTAGCAACGCACGTTCAGTTTTTCAACTTAGTGCAAACGGACCACGTGGATTCTCTCTTGAACCTTCGTTTGCTCCCGGGCCTAGTGCTCGAGATTGTTTTTCTTTCTGGCGTGTTTGAATACAGCCTAGAACTAGGCTAAATTTGTTTGGTCACAGGTGCGAGCGGCCGCCCATATAAAACCAGCCAATTCACGAGCGACTGCTCCAATTGCCACATTTTTGTGCTTATTCATTCCAAAAACAAGCCGGCGATACTTCTTATGCAATCTCTCTTGCGCTTTCCAGGACAGTAGTTGCAAGTTGGGCGGCATGCCATCTAACCGTTTTGCCAATTCCCCTTTTACCGATGGGCGGTGACGGTAACTCCAGGCAGACTCTACCAAGGCTCGCCTTAAATGAGGGTTGCCGGCTCTTGTCATGCCTCCTCTTTTTACACTTTGCCCTGTCGAGTGTTCGCGCGGAACTAAGCCTAAATAGGCCATTAATTGCGCAGGTGACCGGAAGCGCTCAAACGAGTCAATCTCGGCGGCGATTGTAATTGCCGTAAGCAAAGCGACGCCGCGCAGGGACTGCAAGGCCTGAATAATTGACGCATGAGGGCCTTGGGTGCCTAATTGGAATAGTGCTTTTTCAATTCGCGCCATGCGTTGTTCAATTTCTTCGAGGGCATGCAGCATCTCAGTAAAGCAAAATTGCAGCGCCTCTTGTTCAAAAGTAAGCTGTCCAAGCCACTCCCGATACTTTTTGGTCCACCGACGTTTTATCGTTACGGGCGGATGGATCTGGTGACGAAGCAAAAACTTCAAAATGCGTTGTGCAGCGCGGTGCTTGTCTTCTTTCGCAGCTTCACGAGTACGAACAAGGTCTCGCAATGCTTCGCTGTCACGCGATGGAACATGAATAGGCGTCAGTTCTCCTGCACGGAATAGTCGAGCGAGTTGCACCGCGTCTCGACGATCGGTTTTAATGTGATCGCCTGGTCGTTTCGGGATGAGAGAGGGAGCAATGACGACACAGCTAGCGCCCATTGTTTCAATCCAGCGATAGGTTTCGTAGCCAGTCGGCCCAGCCTCGTAACAAAACGAAAGGCTTCCCGCCGGACCTAACTCTTTGATTAGTTTTCGAAGGGCAGCCGGGGTATGCGCAACGGTTCCGTAGTAACGAGGCGCTTCTCTTCCCTCGTCAGCAATAGCAACAGAAATTTTTTCTTTGGACACATCTAAACCGATGTATTTTGTGGCAGAATGCATAGTAACAGCTCTCCTTTTGCTTGTAGCTCTGAAAATGGTGGTTTTCACACTATCCATTTTTAACCTACGACCTGAAGCAAATACGGAGAGCTGTTACTTATTTACGTTCATCATAGCTAGCATTTGATGGGTGGACGGCAACGTTGTATCAACGACTGGCTAGCTATTTTTGAAGCACGCAAAAAACAACCTCGCGCCTAAAAACGCGAGGTTGTCTTAGTAATTAGGACGATTTAGAACGCCCAATTGCCCTTGCGGAACACCGGCTCGGCCTTGCCATCCCTCGTGATGCCGTCGATGTCCATTTCGGCCGAGCCGATCATGAAGTCGACGTGCAGGATGCTTTGGTTCAGGCCGGCTTGCTCCAGCTCTTCACGCGTCATGGCAGCGCCGCCCTGCACGCAGGTTGGGTACGCATTGCCCAAGGCCAGATGGTTGGAGGCGTTCTCGTCGAACAGCGTGTTGAAGAAAATAATGTTCGAATCCGAGATCGGCGACCGATGCGGCACGAGGGCGGCTTCGCCGAGGTATCGCGAGTGCTCATCCAGATCCAGCATCGCCTTGAGCGATTCGTAGCCTTTCTCGGCTTGGAAGTCGACGACGCGGCCGTCAGCGAACGTTAGACTGAAGTTTTCGATCAGGTTGCCTTGGTAGCTTAACGGCTTCGTGCTTCGCACGACGCCGTGCGTACCGTTCCGATGCGGTGCCGTGTACACTTCCTCCGTTGGCACGTTCGGGTTGAACGTATTGCCTTGCTCGTTTTTCGAAATGCCGCCGTTCCAGAGGTGATTGTCCGGCAGCTCGATGACGAGGTCCGTGCCGGGAGCTCGGTAATGAAGCTTCTTGTACTGCTTGGCGTCGAGATAGGCGCGCTTAGCGAGCAAGAAGCTGTTATGCTCTGCCCAGGCATGTACAGGATCGTCCAGCTTGACGCGAACGGCACGGAAGATGGCTTCCCACAGCGCCTCGACGGCAGCATGCGTATCCAGCGCGGGGAAGACGAGCTTCGCCCAGTTGTCCGAAGGAGCCGCAACGATGGACCACGTCATTCGCTTCGAGGACATATATTTTCGGAACGTAGCAAGCGCAGCTGAGGAGACGCGCGAATAATCCGAGAGCCGCTTGGGATTGATATCCTTGAGCAGCTCGGGATCGTCGGACTTGATGAACAAATAAGCGCCGCCTTGCTCCGCTAATTCGTTCATCGCCTGCGCCCGCCAAGCCGGATATTGCTCGAACGCTTCGTCTGGTGCCAGACCGTACGTCAGCTTGGTAAGCTGCTCATCCTGCCATTCGACATGGACCCGCTTGGCGCCTTCTTCATAAGCGCGCTTCACGATGAGGCGCACGAGGTCCGGCGTATGGATGGGAGCATTGATCCAGAGTACTTGTCCCCGTTGAATATGGACCGCTGTTCGGACGATCAGGTCGGCGTATTTTTCCAAATCTGCAGTAGTTGGCATCGTGCATTCCTCCTTTATTAAAGAGAGTGTACCACTCTAAGGGGAGGGAACCAAGCGCCTAATGGTCGAAATTGGATAATTGGAACGATCCTCCTAGCTGCAGCACCGCCAAAACAGTTGCACCAACAACCACTTTCCCTTATATTAGTCTCAAGTGGGGGGTGTTAAACATGGTAATTCGCGATTGCCAGATTGCATCGTCTCGTGCAAAGCCTATAGAATAGGGCGATACTTTGCATGGGGCGTAACGAGGATAAGATCGCCCAAACTAGCATTGGTCGTTTCTAATAATGGGCTTTGCACCTTATTTACTTGTGTTATTACAAATAAGGAGCTGAGAACATGACAGAACCATTCATTAGAAACCATCAATATAACTTCATGAAGAAGCATGTCGATAAATTGCAGAAGGCTTGCCAAGCGGCCACTGATCCGAAGGTCGTGGAAGCGATTCGATCGAGCGCGATTTTTGAAATTCTGGAGCAATTCCCAAGTGCAGCGGATTCCCAGAAAGCATTGGTGGACCGAATAGCTGAGCTGCGATCAGCGGAGGATTGCCGGAAGTATCTGAGCGAGCTGGAGCCGTATATGCTGGAGTTCCCGCGCATACCGGAGAAGCAGATTCAGAAGCTGTTCCCCAAAGTGAAGAAGCTTAAGGCTCCTGACTTGGCATCGATCGATTATCGTTATGTGACGTACCTGAGCTGGATCGATATCGCGACGAACAAGCTGTTCATGGTGTACAACCGCGATGGACAATGGATCGGCATCGAGGGCCGGAATACGCCGACGAATAAGAAAGGCTATTGCTGCTTATGCAACCGGAGCGGGGAGCTTAGCTTGGTTACAGCGATAACCAAGACCAAACCGGCTAATGCATCGCCTGACTATTACAAAGCGGTCGGCAATTATATGTGCACGAATAGCGAAGCATGCAACAAGAACATCTCGGATGAGACGAACCTGGAACGGTTTATTCATCATGTAATAGGATAAAAGGAGGGGGCGAGCCTAGCAGGCTTGCTCCTTTTTTGTTCGGCAATGCATGCGCCAAGCCCCCAATATGCGCGGAACGCGTTGCAAATGCCCGGCTCCATCGTTTATTCTGATAGAACCATCTCATTCCTTAGGAGTTGTCCGAAAACGCTATGATAAAAAAAGAACTCGCGCATATTCGCAAGCAGCTGAAGCTGGATCACGAAATGCTATCGCTCTACGAGATTCTCAACGTGTATATTATGAAGGAAACCAACGAGATCTATCACTATGAGCGCCAGCCGTTTGCTCTTTTGGAACGGGAGAAGCAGGAGCTGTACATGGGCAATTTCAAGAAACTGCTGACTGGCGAACTGGATCAGAAGCTGTTCGAGTTAACGTTTCAGGGGGATGTGGAGGCGGGAGAGCCTTCGCGCATATTGCTGCATCAAGCGCTGGTGACCGGCGATCCGGATGAATGGCATGATTTGATGATCCTTCTGGTGGAAAAAATGCTGGCGGATACGGCCTATGAGCGGGATACGGTCATTACGTTCGTTCGCGGACAGTATTCTCGGCCGACTAAGGTTCGAAACGATGAAGCCGAGACGAGCGAGAAGGACGAGATGTTCGCCCATCCGTTCATCCTGTGCAGCGTCAATTCCACGGAGCATCACCGCAAGACGCTCATGTTCGACTATGTCGAGCGGGAGTATAAATACAATGTGTTCGTCGATCCGATTATCAAATTGAACACGCCGGAGCAAGGGTTCTTCTTCCCGAGCGTGACGGACAACTATTCGGACGTTAATCGAGTCCTGTACTGTTCGGGGAAAGCGAATGAGCCGAATTGGCATTTTATCGATAAAGTATTGAATGCCGAGAAAACCGTGACGGCGTATGAAGAGCGGACGATGTTTGAGGACATCGTGAAGGAAGTAGCGGGAGAGGTGCTCGACGCTTCGACGATTGCGCAGGTATACGAGGAAATTCACCGGGTCATCGAGGAGCATGAGGGGGAAGAGGCTCCTAAGCTGGATTATACCGATGTGGAGCGCGTGCTGACGGTGAGCGGCATAGAAAATGTGACGAAGGAAAAGGTGGAGCAAGCGTTCCAGACGGTCGCCGACGACAAATATTATGAAATGAAAGCGAGCAGCGTCATTCCGAAGTTTACTTCGAAATCGATCAAGATCGAAACGAAGGTCGCGACGATTTCGATCAGCCCGCAGGATTTGAAATATGTAAGGCAAGTGAATTTTCAAGGCAAACGATGCATCATGATCGAGGTCGACGAGGATACGATCATCGAAGGGTTTACGCTAAATACGGAGACAATGTAGCTTTTTCTTTACCGTGAACACAGCCTCGGCGCTCATGCGCCGGGGCTTTTTATCGATGCGTCCACGACGGATCTATACTATTTCAAGTAAGATCTTTAATTAGTCAAGTGCCTAATGTATGCGCTTACTTCTATAATTTTCTTAAGAAGGAGGTGGTAAGCAGCGATCACGGAATATGGCACAGGCTAAGTTATATACTGCACAGCGAGACAGGCGGCAAGTGGTATGTAGGGAAGTAGTGGCATGACCAATCAATCCAATCACTTACTTTTGGGAGGGTAAATGATGTTCAAATGGAATAAGAAGTTTTTGACGGCGGTTCTTGCAGCTTCACTTAGCTTTAGCGCGCTTGCGGCAACGACGAATGCGGCGGCAACCGATTACTGGCAAAATTGGACCGATGGCGGCGGAACGGTCAACGCGGTGAATGGATCCGGCGGCAATTACAGCGTGAACTGGTCGAACACCGGAAACTTCGTTGTCGGCAAAGGCTGGAATACCGGATCGGCTTCCCGGACGATCAACTACAATGCCGGCGTCTGGGCGCCGAACGGCAACGGCTATTTGACGCTGTATGGCTGGACGCGGAACTCCCTCATTGAATATTACGTGGTAGATAGCTGGGGCACTTATCGTCCTACGGGAACGTTCAAAGGCACGGTGACCAGCGATGGCGGCACGTACGATATTTACACGACGCAGCGAGTAAACCAGCCTTCGATTGATGGCACGGCAACGTTCACCCAATACTGGAGTGTCCGGCAGTCGAAGCGGGCGACCGGCAGCAACGTCGCGATTACGTTCAGCAACCATGTTAACGCATGGAAAAGCAAAGGCATGAATCTGGGCAGCAGTTGGTCGTATCAGGTGCTTGCGACAGAGGGCTATCAAAGCAGCGGCAGCTCGAACGTCACGGTGTGGTAATCAGAAGGCGATAGGCAGGCAGCATAGGGGCGGCTGGGTATCCGGCATCGCCCCTGGCTTTTCTTTATTTAAAGGAGACGGGTCCATGCGAAAACGATTGGTTTTTCTACTAATCGCCATGATGGCGATCGCCAGCGCTTGTTCGCAAGAAACGCTAGAGAAAGCTGAATCGCCAGCTCAGAAGGCCGACGCGGCAGTCCGGCTTGACGGTATGGTTTTCGTTGAAGGCGGGGCTTTCAAGAATGCCAAGTCCAGCTATTATGGAAAAACGGTCACCCTATCGAACTTTTATATCAGCCAATACGAGGTTACGCAGCAAGAGTGGGTTGAGGTGATGGGAAGCAATCCCTCCCAATTCAAGGGCAGCGCTTTGCCAGTCGAGATGGTCAGTTGGTATGACGCTGTGGCGTACTGCAATAAGCGGAGCATAAGAGAGGGCTTAACCCCCTATTACAATATAAACAAGAGTAAACGGGACCCGAATAACAAGAGCGAGTACGATAGTCTGAAATGGACCGTAACGATCAATGCGGGAGCGAATGGCTACCGATTGCCGACTGCAGCGGAGTGGGAATATGCCGCAGGCGGAGGCCGGAAGAGCAAGGGCTACACGTACAGCGGAAGCAATAATGCAGATGAGGTGGCCTGGTATTGGCGGAACGCTGGAGACAAGCGGTTGTTGGGCGATTGGAATTGGCCGGCGATCGAGCAGAACCACAATCAAACGCAAACGATAGGCGGCAAGAAGCCTAATGAGCTGGGACTATATGATATGTCGGGCAATGTGAGAGAGTGGGTTTGGGATTGGTACGAAGACGAGGCAGCTGGAATTGCTAGCGGCGTTTACCGGGCGCTGAAGGGCGGCGGCTGGATGGGCGACGTAACCAGCATCGAGCTAACGTATCGGGGCAAGTTCGAGGCGAATGGATTCGGCCCGGATCAAGGGTTTCGCGTGAGCCGTGGCGAGTAGGTAACGAGCGGAAGGCCGAAGTATTTTATTTTATGAAATTGAGATAGACCTAGAGTCCTATATCAAGGGCTCTTTTTTGTCGCTTTTTGTCATATTGAGGTGATAGGGTGTGCTATACTTACTTTTAGCAAATGATGAGCGTTTTGAGGGGGATGAAGGTGCGTTTGATGTGGAAGAGAGGGTTGTCCGTCATTCTAGTGATGCTGATGGTGCTGGGCGGCGTGACGGGATTGCTGGCTCCTGGGCAAGCAACGAAGTCGGCGGCAGCGGCTAACGGCAGCTGGACCTATTGCGCGGATGAAGGGGATTATTGCTATTTTCAAGGTGAGCAGGAAGTGCGGTACGGCAATGGGGATTATGCGTCTGACATCTTCATAGGGGGAGTAGATTGCTCCAATACGGTGTTCGGTGACCCGGCGCCCGGAGTTCCTAAAGTCTGCGAAGTAAGAGACGTGCAGCTGGATAGCGCAATGAAGGTAACGACTAGCGCGGACCATAAGACGGTTACGCTAACGTTCAATGTGTTTGCGAAGCAGGCTATCGCTGATTTGAAGAGCGGCATTCTTATTAAAAAAGCTAGCAACGGCAGCGTATTCGCGAATCTAGATGCGGACGACACGGTGGCGATTACGGAATCTACTGCTGCGTCGAGCAAGCTTGTCATTACGTTCAAAGATGCGTTGGCGGGCGCGGATGACAGTGTCATCAAGATTCAAGCAGGGACGTTGATGGATGAATCCGACAATCCTTACGCTTATGACGTAGAGTCGAGCAGGATCGTATTCGGAACGGGCACGCCAGATGATCCTTATGAGATTGCGACTGCGGACGATCTCAACGCGGTCCGGTATAAGCTGGATGCCAGCTATAAGCTGACTGCAGATATTGACCTGGACGTGAGTCCGTATCGAGACGGAGACGGATGGGCTCCGATCGGTACGTTGATTGCTTCGTTCGGAGGCGTTTTTGACGGCAATGGTCATGTCATAACGGGACTAACGATTAACAGGCCGAGCGAGTCTTCCGTCGGGTTATTCGGTTCCGTCTATAATGGCACAATTAGGAATGTAAAGCTGGAAAATGTGTCCGTTACAGGCGATTTGTATGTAGGCGGACTTGCCGGCATTACGCAGTTCGGAACCGTCGAGAATAGCTCTACCACGGGGAGCGTTCATGGGACCTATTTTATAGGTGGGATCGTTGGCATGAATAGCTATTACACGCCGATCCACAGCAGTTACTCCACAGCCGAGGTTACGGGATCTGCGGACATAGGTGGTTTGGTTGGCGCTAACAATGGCGGCTTGATTGACCTTAGCTATGCTACAGGCGGTGTTCATGGATTAGAGCGTGTCGGCGGATTAGCCGGCAGCAATTACTCTCTTATTGATCATAGCTATGCCACCGGAGCAGTGAGCGGAACGGTTATGAGCACGGTAGGCGGTTTAATCGGCAACGAGCTGGGGACGACAACGGCGAGCTTCCATGGCTGGGACTCGGCAGGCTTCTCCCAAGGAAGCGTCTCCGGCACGACAAAGCTGAACAATGTCGCGCTTGGCATGGAGTACAGCGTGAATAATGGGCCTTATATTCCGATTATTACAGATGTGAACAGCGCTAATGCGGTCGACAACATTGCTGCTAATGCGGGGGACATCCTTCATGTCCGCGTGAAGGTGACGCCTGCAAGCGGGACAACCTTGACGGTCGGCCTTGCGGATATTAAGTCAGCGACGGCGCCGACGGCAGCTGCGCTGGGAACGGGCACGACAGCAGGCGCGACGAAGCTGAGCAATGTCACGAGCGCGATGGAGTATCGTGTGAATGGCGGCAGCTACACGGCGATTGCGGGTACAGCGGTTGATGCGATTGGCGTCAACGCGGGAGATGTTATTGCGGTTCGGATTGCGGCAACCGCGCAGCAGCCAGCATCGGAGGCTCAAACTTTGACGGTCGGCCTTGCAGACATTAAGGCAGCGGCGGCGCCGGTGACTGCGGCTTTGGGAGCGGGAACGAACGCAGGCACAACGAAGCTGAGCAGCGTCACGAGCGTTATGGCATACAGCGTGAATGGCGGCAGCTATACGTCGATTACGGGCACAACGGTTGATGCAATTGGCGTCAATGCCGGGGATGTTATCGCGGTGCGAATCGCGGCAACTGCGCAGCAGCCGGCATCGGACATTCAAACCTTGACGGTCGGCCTTGCGGACATCCAGCCTGCGGCCGCGCCGACAACAGCGGCATTGGCCGTTGGCGCAAGCGTTGGAACGACGAAGCTGACCAACGTGACGAGCGCAATGGAGTACGCGGTGAATGGCGGCGGCTATACCGCGATCACGGATACGTCCGTAGACAATATTCGTGCGAATGCTGGCGACGTGATTGCGGTTCGCGTGAAGGCAACCGCGCAGCAGCCTGCTTCATTCGCCCAGACCCTGACGGTCGACGCTGGCAATATTAAGCTGGAGACGGTTAGCGGCGGCGGTGGATCATCAACGCCAAACCCGAATGCGGAAGAAACGCCGAGCACGGATCCGAAGCCGACGGTCAGCTTCAGCGATATTGCTGGACATTGGGCAGAGGCTAACATTAAGCAAGCAGTGAGCGACGGTATCGTGAAAGGCTTCGTAGACGGCACGTTCAAGCCGAATCGAACCGTGACGCGCGCGGAGTTTGCGGTGATGCTGACGAATGTACTGAAGCTGCAAGGCGAAGGAGCGGAGCTGGCGTTCACCGATACGGCGAGTATCGGAGAATGGGCGCAGGCCGCGATTGCGCAGGCGGTGCATGCAGGCATTATTAACGGCTATGAGGACGGCAGCTTCCGTCCAGATGCCCCGATATCACGCGCGGAGATGGCTGTCATGCTCGCGCATGCGCTTAAGCTGGCGCTGAAGCCGGGGGGCGCAACCGGCTTTGCGGATGAGCAGGCGATTCCGGCATGGGCCGTCGATGCGGTGACAGCGATCAAGAGCCTTGGACTTGTACAAGGGAAAGGCAACAATGCGTTTGATCCGAATGGGCAGACGACGCGAGCAGAGGCGGTAACGGTACTGCTGAAGCTTCGCTCCAACTAGCTAATTTAGTGATGTTGCATGAAAGGGTGTCCCAAATGCCGCGATGGCAGAGGGACACTCTTTTCTCGTTGCAGCGCTTGGCGCAATGGGTGCGTTGCAGACTGCGCGGAGTACGCTGTGCCTAAGTTCGCTTTGATGCGTGCAACAGCTTGCCCTGTGCTGCTCATTGCAGTTCGTACAATGGAATCAACTCGAACGCGGAAGTGGGAAGGTGTCATTGCATTTTGCGCAACGGGAAAGGCTGCTTTCTATGTTTTGGGCACATCGAGTGTCTTATGGATCGATTCTCATTGCACGAACTGCATGGGGAACCTTCGGAGAAGGCCGATCGTACCTTTCTCGTTGTACAAAATACAACGTCAGGGCAGCAAGGGATTTGTTCATTTCGAATGGAATGATTATTATTGAAAAGTGGAAGATTGGGATTAGCAGGTCCGGCGGACTAAAGGTTAGTGTTAGATGCTAGGATGCTAGGTGCTAGATGTTAAGCGCTAGGCGCGATTAATCTAATTTGAAACAGAAGGAGTGTTACCCTTTGAATCTGGAATCGGTGATGCAGGAGCTAGAGTCGCTCGGCAAGGAGCGTACGAAGAAAATGTATATGTCCAATGGCGCGCATGAGCCGGTGTTCGGCGTGGCGACGGGCGGAATGAAGCCGATGGCTAAGCTAATCAAACGGAATCAGCCGTTAGCGGAAGAGCTGTACGCAACGGGTAACTACGATGCGATGTACTTTGCAGGCGTTATTGCTGATCCGAAGGTGATGACGGCGGCGGATTTTGAGCGCTGGATTGATACGGCTTATTTTTATATGCTGTCCGATTATGTGGTTGCGGTCACGCTCGCAGAGACGGATATCGCGCAAGAGGTGGCGGATCGCTGGATTGCCAGCGGCGAAGAGCTGAAAATGTCTGCCGGCTGGAGCTGCTATTGCTGGCTGCTCGGCAACCGCAAGGATAGCGAGTTCTCGTCGGACAAGCTTGCCGGCATGCTTGAACTAGCGCGCAATACGATCCACGATGCGCCCGAACGCGCGAAGTATGCGATCAACAATTTTATCTATACGGTGGGCGTGAACTACGTGCCGCTTCACGATAAGGCGGTCGAGACCGCAAAGGCAGTGGGGCCGGTAGAGGTTGGCGCGGATGCGAAGACTCGCAAGCTGCTGAGCGCTTCGGATAATATTCAGAAAGCCATCGACAGAGGGCAAATCGGGTTTAAGCGCAAGCATGTACGGTGTTAATGCGTTTTTGCTGAGCATTTCAACATTCTTCGGGGTGTCGGAATGCTTTTTTGCTGCTCGTTTGCTCTAACGGACTCTAGTGCCGCTATAATGCCCAAAAAGCAAGGTTCTCTGCTGTAACGGACTCCAGCGCCGTTATTGGGTATGTAATTGAGCATTTGCGTCACATTTGAGCGAAATAGCGGCATTTGAGTCCGTTAGGATTTGAATATGCCGATTTATCGTGAAATAACGGCTCCTGTGGACCGCAGTCAAGAAAGTAGACACCGTATTCTTGTGAAAATTTATGAAGCCTTCTTATAAAATTGCAGATCAAATTGAACTGGACTCAGATAGCCCAGCGAGCTGTGGATCCTCTTTCGGTTATAGAAAAACTCAATGTAGCGATAGAGCTCAGTATAAGCTTCTTGCTGCGATTTGAATTTTGGTGAGCAGTAGATCAATTCTTTCTTGAGAATGCTGTGGAATGACTCGATGCAGGCGTTATCATAACAATTTCCCCTGCGGCTCATGCTAGCAATCATTCCGCATGCCTTGAGTTTTGCTCGGTACTCTTTAGAGGTGTACTGTGTTCCACGGTCGGAATGGTGGATGAGGCCTTCCTTTGGCATCTTGGCCGTATAAGCAGCCTCAAACGCGCCCATGACCAGTTCCGTCGTCATGTGATTGTCCAACCGCCAGCCAACGATTTCACGTGTACACAAGTCCATGATGCTTGCCAAATACAGCTTCTGCCCTTTGCACGGGATGTAGGTGATGTCCGCAACCCATACTTTATTCGGCTGGGAAACCTTAAAGTTCTGATTCAAAAGGTTAGGCGCGATAGGGTGATCATGGTTCGAGTCGGTGGTGGTGACCCGAAACTTCCGAGAAACACAGGCTCGCAACTTCAGCTCCCTCATGTATTTGCCTACCGTTCGTTCTGAGATTGTGAGCCCTTCAAGACGCAGTTTAGCTGTAATTTTAAGTGCTCCGTAACGTCCTGAGTTATCCTTGAAGTGGTAGGAGATGCGCTTGACCACCTGCTCTTTACGGTACGCTTGCGAACTGATTTTCTTAGTTTTCCATTTGTAATATCCGCTCCGCGAAACACGCAGCACCTGGCACATCTTCTCCACCCGAAACTCGGAGCGATACTTTTCGATGAATTGGAACCTCAGTTCCTTTCCTTGCTGAAGATGTGCAGTGCCTTTTTTAGAATCGCCATCTCTTCGCGCAGATCCGCCAACTCGCGATCCTTAGACTTATTCTGTGCCTCCAACTGACGAATCTTCTCGGGCAAATTGACCGATTCGTTCTCGAACTGCCTAAACTGATTCATCCACTGATGAACCGTACTTTTAGCGATCCCTAACTCCTCACAAATGTCCGCTATCGATTTCGTTTGTTCTTGTACGTATTTTACCGTCTGTTTCTTGAACTCTTCCGTAAACCGTTTGCGATGCTCGCTCACTACAGACACCTCACTTTGCTGCGATTATTATCTTGTATCTCTCAGCATCGTGTCCACTTTTTATTCTAGCTTCACTGAGTCCGTTAGAGGGGGCAAGGGGAGAATCGAATCGCATGGGGCGAGGATCAGGCAGATTGGTAGGCAAGCGGGCAGGAGATTCGAAAGTTCGTCCGCGAAGTCGCTCGCGCAGCGCAGCTGCTCCGCTGTCATAACCTGCACATAGCCAAGCATAAACCATGTATAAGGAGACTAATCCGTATCCATGGGAGGGCAATGATGCACGAAAACAATGGAATCGATGCGAGCAATGGGAACGAAACGGACAAGGCAATCCATAAAAACGATGCAGCCAATACAAACCATGCAAACGATGCAAACAATGCGCCGCGCGTAGACAAATGGGCATCAGATCGGCCCGCATCGTATCATTCGCAAACGGTGGGCGAGCGTGGCCCCGTGCTGGAGCAGGATTCGGTGCTGCACGAGACGCTGGAGGAGTTTATCCATACCAAGATTCTTGAAAGGCCGGTGCACGTGAAAGGAGCGGGCGCATTCGGATACTTTCAGACCACCCATCCGATGGGTGCGTATACGAAGCTTTGTTTTCTGCAAAATCCCGGCCAGCAAGTACCCGTTACCGTGCGGTTCTCCCTTGCCGTAAGCAATCGGGGGACGCCGGATACGTCGCGGAATGTACGGGGCTTCTCCACGAAATTTTATACGCCGCAGGGCGTGTTCGATTTGCTCTGTAATCATATTCCTGTGTTTTCCGTACGGGATGCGATTCGTTTCCCTGAGACGATCAACGCATTTCTGCCATCGCCGAAAAACAATTTGCTCGATCCCGAAAGATTTTGGAGCTTCGTGGCGAGAGCGCCGGAATCGACTAACTTTGTGGTCTGGCTTTACTCTGACGTTGGTACGGTGAAGAGTCTTCGCCATATCCGGGGCCATAGCGTGAACACTTACGTTTGGCGAAATGCACAGGGTGTCCGCTCGTATGTGAAATACCATTGGATGCCGCTGGCCGGCGCGCAATATATCGATCGGCAAGAGGCTGCACGCTTGGCTGGCGAGAACCCGGACATCGCTGCTCAGGACCTTTATGACACGTTAGCGACGGGAAAAACGGTTGAATATGGGCTTTATGTGCAGCTGATGAACCCTGAGGACGAAGCCGCGCTTCCGTATGATCCGCTGGATGATACGAAAATCTGGGACGAAGCGAAATATCCGATGCAGCCGGTTGGCCGATTGGTATTGAACCGAAACCCAGATAACTATATGGAACAGGTTGAAAAAATAGCGTTCTCGCCATCCAACCTATTGGAGGGTGCGGAGCTGTCGGATGATAAAATGCTGCAGGGCCGCACCAATATTTATTCGGATTCGCAGCGCAGGCGATTGGGACCGGATTTCCGCAAAATCCCGATCAACCACCAGAAAAACTGGACGCCAGCGTCGCAGGAGACGAGCGGAAGCGGCAGATTCGTAGAGGGACGTCTTGTGCGTTCCGATATTTCGAAGCCAGACAATTTCTCGCAGGCAGGGCAGTTTTATCGCTCGCTCACGCCTGTGCAGCAGGAGCATTTGGTAGGCAATTTGGCTGCAGACCTGGCGGCTGTATCGCCTGGGACGCAAAGCACCGTGGTGGGCTATCTGTCTCAGGCTTCGGCGGAGCTCGGAACACGGGTTGCCCAGCAGATCAGCCTGCAAGGGAGATAAGAGGGGAGAGCAAGGCAAGAGAGCGGACACTTTGCGAAAAGTGCTCGCTTTTTTTTGTTTGTTCTAATACGCCAGAAGCCGTCCGTCATCATGCCATTGCCCATACATTTTATTCATGCGGGTTTGTTCAATAAACTTAGCTAATCGATTCTGATACAGCATTTCGTCCTTCTGCACAGACTGGATATTATGAATCTTGATCCTAACATAGAGGTCGGGCAACGCTTGAAAGTTGCGATAGAGCACTTCATCTGAACGCAATAGTGCCAAAATTTCCTCATGTATGACGAAGCCTTCGGCGCTCAGATCGGGCAGCACCTTTCTCCCTGATTCCGTCATGAGGCCCAGCTTCTCCAGCCGCCGAACGCGCTCCTTGTTCAGCTCGGTCCAGCTGCTCTTCTTCTTGCGCGGCGAAAATCGCTGCGCGGTTTGCCTGTCGTTCAGCTTCTTGGTTGTACTGTCGATCCAGCCGAAGCACAATGCTTCTTCTACAAAATCCAAGTAACCTGCGGAGGCAGGAACAGGATCGGCCGAGACTAACCAGCAGTAATCTTCCGCATCGTGATGAGTAGTGAGCCACTCCCGCCATTCCTGCCGAGAATGGACTTGAACGAGTTTGTTGATGATCATGCGAGGGATCGCTCCTTATCCTTGCTTTCTAGCGTTCACTATCTCCAAATAGTGAGCGTTGTACATGATGCCCAGCACGTTGCCAAACGGATCAATGACCGAAGCGGTGACGAATCCTTCCCCACGGCGAATGATCGGCTCGTATTCCTGTGCTCCCATAGCTTTCAAATTAGCAAGCGCGTCTTCTACATCGTCTACATGCCAGTACATGATGGCGCCACCGGGGCCAATGGTTGCATGCGGCGGAGCGAAACGGCGATCGATGAGCCCGAGTTCATGCTGGCGTTGCGAAACCTCGTAATGGTTGTAGTCTGCTCATTACTTATTTCCCCTTCCGTAGCTGGCTTTTCCTTTATATATCTGATTATAAGCTAGCGTTGTTGACACCTGTGTGTCAGTGTTTATTGCTGGTTCAAAGCTATGTGAAAAGTTGACATGATGTCCGATCATGATTGAAGATAAATGGATATAAACAATATCAAGGAGATTATGAAAGATGAACCTTATTTATTTATGGATTGAATCCTATGCTGTGTTTACAAAAACAGGGTTTCATTTCAGCAATGACTATAAGTTTGAATATAGTTCCGGCACGCTTAAGATCAAGGATTCGGAAGGACGGGCGCTCCCTAACGGGTTTTTCGAAAACAATTGCACGAATGTTAGTGTTGTTGTTGGAGACAACGGTGCTGGTAAAACATCGCTGTTGAAATGCGTGATGGATTGCTTGGCACTGGAAGAGGATAACATGCTAATTAGCTTTGCGGCGGCATTTCGTGATGAGTCAAGCTCGGAGATATACGTCTACAGTCAGAATCTATCGGATTTCAAAACCGATCATACCGAATGCAAGAAGGCACAAGTAAAACCGTTGGATCATAAAGATTTTCGAGAACTCATTCGGAAGACGAAGTTGATTTACTTAAGCAATGTATTGGATCTTCAAGATTACGCCTATGGTAAAAGAGGTGGAGTGTTCGATGGCTCAATCGGCGGATTGATGAGACGGGATTTTCAGAATAATAGGGAAAATCATCATATCACGCTAGAAGAGAACCAGATTTACAACTTCTTTAATAATGATATTTACAGACAAGTGGATTTTCTGATTCGTAATGAGCGGCATAAACCAAAGATGCAGCTGCCTTTTACAATTCCAAATTTCCTTAAAGTCTCTATTGTGAAAAGCAATGTTAATTTAAAAAATACAGAAGGTGCAATGAATATAGAGAGTTTTTCCAGATTTATAACAGAAAATCAAACGGAAGAAGTAACGCTTGAACATGAAAAAACAAGAGAACTATTGTATATGGTTCACGAATACGTAGGGAGCTTGCAAATGAGCGATACTGAAAAATGGTTTGACCAAATGGCTGAGCATATCCTCATTAACGGGATAAAAGAGGTCGCGCAATCCTACGTCCGGCCAGCAATTCGAATAGACGAGTGGGGCTGTTTGTTTGAAGCCTATGAACCTTATCAGGAGGGCGTCGATTCGGTTCTAGCGTATAGCAGTCGCTTTCTAAATCGAGCCATGAAAAAGCTGCTGGATGCTGGGTCCATTTACTTTGATCGCCTGAAACCTTATGCGGAGTTTATAGACTGGATCATAAGTCATAAGGATGCATTTGATATCGAGGTGGACCTTATTGACTCATCTGTGGCTTTTATAAAAATGCATGCGCTAGAGGCGAGCCACTCCCAATCCAAGCTGTTTCAAACGTTCTTCGAGCATTACATCCGAACCTGCCGTCCTTATTATTATTTAAACTTCTCATGGGAATTGAGCACAGGAGAGAGTAATTTGCTCAGCCTCTTCGCTCGCATGCACGCGGTTCTAAAGCCGGAGGTGGACGGAGGGCGAGGGACGAAGCTCGTGAATGATTTCATTAACGGTGAAGTGATGTGCGAGCAGGTATTGCTGCTCATTGATGAAGCGGATCTGTCCTATCATCCACGGTGGCAATTGAAATATGTAAGCGCCTTATTAGATGCGGTATCGTCGCTCTATTCCTATTACAAGGTTCAGATCCTGTTGACGACGCATTCTCCGCTCCTATTATCGGACATTCCTAAGAGCCAGGTTTTATATCTAAGGCAAGGAAAGGTTCACTTGAATACGGAGCATCAGGAGACGTTTGGGCAAAATATTTATACGTTATTTAATGACGCTTTCTTCGTAGACAAGACGGCAGGAGAATTTTCGGATCGGATGATTAGAAGTGTACATAGCGGGCTCGAAGAGCTGTTGGTTCAGATGAAGTCGAAGGAAGACGGAGCGCAAAGCGTTGAGGGCGGCATGAATGAAAGGCTGGATTATCTAGCGTACATCATCAGTATCATTGGCGAGCCAGTCATCCGAAAAGCTTTTGATGCCAAGCTGCAGCAAATCAGGGCAGCGTATCAGTCCTCGAAGCTGAAAGAAACGATAGCGCTCTATAATGATCTGTCAGTAGAAGAGCGAAATCAACTAATCGACCATATTATTAAGACGAACGATGGAAGGCAGTAAACGATGCGCAAAATAGTGATGTCACGCGACGCGGAGAGAAAACACCAGCTGTACTATAAGAAAAACATATTGCCAAAGCTAGTGGACAGCATAGGGAACTCCGAGATTCGCGATATGGTTATAAAATTCAATCAGCTGAAGCTAACAACGTATGTTCCCGTTCGAAGGTTTGTGAACCAGCATGCTCATTTCATCGGCTTCGTGAAAAACCGGTACAAACTGTTCGCTACGGGCAGGTTCGCCGACCTTGAGGAGCTGCAAACGTTAATCAAGCAGAAATTTCCCTTAATTAACCGAGTACTTCGAACGGATATAAAGGGGCAAAAACAAAAGCATAGGTACAGAGAGCATCTGAACAAGCTGTTCGGATACGGTCAGTTTAAAGTGATCGAGCTGTTCGATTACTTCAAAGAAAAAGCGCTGCAAAACACAGGACAACGAGTGTATGACACCAAGGTGGTTTTGCAAGAAATGGTCCGTTTGCTTGCAGGCGTCTATCCGAGTCAGGCAGGCGAAATTCATGCGAGATTATTGCCTGCAGGTCCGCTGCTTAAGGTAGATGAATGCAGACAGGCGTTTCGTAAGCTGCGCGACTTGGATATTACGATGGACAATTTTAAGCAAACCAACATTTTTCAAGCGGACTGGAACGATTACTGCTTTGTTATGGAAAGCGAGCTGAGGGTGTGTCCCTATTGCAATCGGCAATACATTACGCCAGTCTATTCGGATAATGGCATGATGCGGGCCGATATTGATCATTTTTTGCCGAAAAGCATTTACCCTTACTTCTCGATGTCTTTATACAATCTGGTGCCGGTGTGCAAATCGTGTAATCAATCGTTAAAGCGAGATAAGGCGTTTACCTTTAAACATCTAAATCCGCATGAGGAGCATATAGGCGACTATTTTACATTTCAAGCAGATGTGGTAACCAATGAAATATCGATTGTAGCAAACGATAAGGTAGACGAGATCAAGGAGCATGTAGAGACGTTCAAAATTGCGCCGCTGTATAACTATCATAGGAATCAAGTGGAGGAGCTTATCAAGAAAAGAATAGCTTATCCAGATGCCTATATAAAAAAGCTGTACGATGAGCACAAGGATATCTTTAATAGCGAACAAGAGGTCAAGCAGTTAATCGTTGGGTTCATCGAGGATAAGAGCAGAATAAACGACGAAGCTTTTTTAAAGTTTAGGCGAGACATTGCCGGGCAGGTAGGCTTTCTAAGTGCGTGCGATGAAGCCAAGATTGCCCAATTGAAGGCCCTTCGAATAAAGTAATGCTTTCCGCGCTCTAACGGACTCAGCTGCCGCTATAATGGCCCAAAAGGCACATTTTCCGATGTAACGGACTTCAGCGTCGTTATTTGGTGTGAAAATGGACATTTTAGCCGAAATGAAGTGATATAGCGGCATCTGGGTCCGTTACAATTGGAACATGCCTATTTATCTTTAAATAGCGGCATCTGAGTCCGTTGGAAGTTAGGAGTCTTAGAAGACCTGTCATGTATTAGCAGCGAGCATACATGCGCGTTATTCGGATTGTATAAAAATGTAATGCTATGATACTATTAGATTAAAATGGAATTGCGAACTAAAAATGTCGCATCGTAACAGCATGAAAGGAGAAAAAAGATGCATTCAAAAATACTGCCAATGAATTATCCGCCAATTACTTCATGGACTTGGCATGCTAATCTTTTATCGGTTATTACCAACTATAAAGAGACAAACAATTGGTTGTATAGCAACTATATTCAGCTTGTATGCGAGGCAGGCTATGTTATCGATTTCTTTCCGAGATCATCTGCAAAGCAGGATTGTCCTTGGACCTACAACCAGATTATAAGAAGAGAAACAATAGCGATGCTGACGAAAGACATTTGTCAGTTTTTTATTTCGTGTATTAATGAAAATAACTATATATTCGGCGTGTTTGAACAATCCTATTTTTTCAAAAATTGCGAAGAGCCGCTCATTCATGAATTGTTTATTTATGGGTACGATTTGGAAGAGAGGCTGTTTTACGTTGCTGACTTTACTTTCAAAGATACTTATTCTTATGAAACCGTATCGTTCGAACAATTAGAAGCGGCCTATCGGGGCATTGGCGAGGATCAAGATTATAACTTCGATGGGCGGGGCGGCATTGAGTTATTAAGCTTTTATAGCAAAACGCATTATGAATTCGATGTGTATTTCGTTGCGGAATCCATTAAGGAATATCTCAATGGAACGAATACTTCGGATCGATATCGCATGTATAAAAATTCGACTGCGGGCGAATACGGTATAAATGTTTATAAAGCATTTGCCGCATTTCTGAAGGAAAATCCTGATTTTACAGATTACAAACCTCTGCATCTTATCTATGACCATAAGGTTCTGATGCTCGAAAGAATTAAATTTATGGGCCTGCACGGGTTTCTGCGTAATTGGGAGGAAATCCACAAGCAGTACACGACCATTTATGAAAATATAAGAAATGCAAGAAATTTGTTTCTTAAGAAGTTATTCAGAAAGAGCGCTGCCATTGACGAGAGAATCATCGAAATTCTGCACGATGCGCACAACAAAGAACAAGAAGTGCTTCAGCTGCTGCTCGATCATTTGATCTATAAGGATGCCCCTTCCGATAAATACTGGAAGGATGTGACAGGCACGAAGTTGGGGAAAGAGTGACGCAGCTAGTTAGCGATTACCGATCCCCGTTCCGCCATTCGGACGGCGAAACGTTTTTCAGCTTCTTAAACATGCGGCTGAAATAATAAATATCGCTGAAGCCCGCCGCCAGCGCGATCTCGGAAATCGTGCGATGCCGGTCGCGAAGCAGGCTCTCGGATTTGTTGATGCGAACGAGATTGACGTATTCGACGAGCGACTTATCGGTCACTTGCTTGAACACGCGGCTAAAATGAAACCGGCTAAGCCCGGCAAGGCCGGCAAGCTGCTGCACCGTTAGTTTCTCCTGCGCATGCTCGTCGATATAAGCGAATACAGGGGCGAGCCGCTCCAGCTCTTTGAGCCGGGCGCGGTATTCGTCTTGTTCGTGTGCGGTCGCGGCGTAATGCCGGACGAGCAGCGTGAGCAGCTGGTACAGATGCGACTTGACCGATAGCTCATACCCGATCGTTTTGGAAGCTAGCTCCTCATTAATTGCGAGAATGCAGGCAGCAACGCGCGGATCGTCCGTAATCCGGTTCTGGAAGAGCAGGCGGTTTTGCATGATGGGCGTAATAAACTTCTTCTCGACCGCATCCGAGGCATGGCTGTTCAGCAGCGAGATGTCAACGATCATCGCATAATAGGACAAATCCTCGGACCGGCTGATGCCATAATGCAGCTCGTTGCTGTTCACAACGCACAGATCTCCCGCGCGGAAGGTAAAAGGAACGGAGCCGCATTCGATCGTCGCTTCGCCGGAAACAAAATATAGAAACTCAATATGCTCATGCCAATGGTGGCAGAACAGCGTCGCGCCGACCTCCATTTTCTCGGTATGTCGAGGATGGATTTTGATTGGGAAAGACGGGTCGGGCATGGGCATATGTTCGCGTAAAGCGGATAGGTTATTCACGTTGAATCGCCTCCGATGGCACAATCGTACAAAAACAAAGCATGCTTCTTCATGGTTCGTGCCGCTATTCTCATTATAATACGAAGTATAGTCGCAAAACGATAGCTTTGCCGTTCAGGGCAGCTGCGGCAATCACTTATGGAATCGAAGGAGCGTGCGAAACGAATGAACCCAGTTCGAATTGGCGTCATCGGAACAGGATCGATCTCGGAATGCCATCTGAATGCTTATGCCCGCAATGCGAATGCACGGATCGTCGCGATTTGCGACGTGAATGAGGAGCGCGCACGCAAGGTAGCAGATAAATATGGCGCGGACAAAGTATTTACAGATTATAACCAAATGTTTGCTGACTCGGATATCGATGCAATCAGCATCTGCACCTGGAACAATACGCATGCGCCGATCAGCATCGCCGCACTGGAGGCAGGCAAGCATGTGCTTGTTGAGAAGCCGCTTTCGCGCACCGTCGAAGAAGCGCTGGCCATCGAGCAGGCGGTTCGTACGTCAGGCAAGCTGCTGCAGGTCGGCTTCGTTCGCAGATATGATCCGAATGTGCAAATGCTGCGCGAATTCGCGGATCGCGGCGAGTTCGGAGAGATCTATTACGCGAAGGCGTCAACTATTCGCCGGCTCGGCAATCCGGGAGGCTGGTTCGCGGACGTCGAGCGCTCCGGCGGGGGGCCGTTGATCGATCTCGGCGTTCATATTATCGATCTGGTCTGGTATTTGATGGGCCGTCCGAAAGCAACGACGGTTAGCGGCAACGTATATGCCAAGCTGGGCAATCGCTCCAATGTGAAGCATTTGTCGTTTTATAAAGCTGCGGACTACGATGCTTCCAAGAACACGGTCGAGGATCTGGCAAGCGCGGTCATCCGCTTCGAGAATGGCGCCTCGCTCATGGTCGACGTAAGCTTCACGCTGCACGCGAAGAAAGACGAAGGATCCGTGAAGCTGTACGGAAACAAAGGCTCGTTCGAGATCGACCCGGAGGTGTTCATCGTGACCGAGAAGTACGATACGATTCTGAACATCGAGCCGCAGGTAGACAGTAAGGCAGGCTTCAGTGCCAATGCGGCGTTCCAGAACGAAATCGACCATTTCATCGATTGCATCGTCAATGGCACGGAGCAAATCAGCCCGGTTGAAGACGGCGTCGAGATTATGCGCATATTGAACGCGATTTACGAGTCCGCAGCCAAGGGTGAGGAAGTCCGCCTATGAAATTCGGCGTCAGCACGTATTGCTTCTGGCAAGCGATGCAAACCGGGGAGCTGGACGTCCTTCAGGCGATTAGCCTAATCGCGGAGATGGGCGGAGAGCATGTCGAGATCGTGCCGCTTGGCTACGACTTGATCGCGCATCCGGAGCTGATAGCGGCGATTCGAGATAAAGCAGCGGAGCATGGTTTGGACGTCTCCAACTATGCGATTGGTGCGAACTTCGCAGGCTTGGACGACGAAGCTTATGAGCAGGAGATCGAGCGAGTGAAGCGCCATGTCGACATTGCGGCCGCACTCGGAACCAAGCTAATGCGCCATGATGTGGCGAGCTCCGAGGATCGGTCGATCAAGCGTTTTCTCGCGGACCTGCCGCGGCTGGCAGACGCATGCAGGCGAATCGCGGATTACGCGGCAGGCTTCGGGATTACGACAAGCGTGGAAAACCACGGGTTTTACGTGCAGGCCAGCGATCGCGTACAAGCGCTGGTCGAGGCTGTCTGCAGGGACAATTTCCGTACGACGCTCGATATTGGCAATTTCGTCTGCGTCGACGAGGATCCGCTCGTCGCCGTGCGCAACAATATTTCGTATGCATCAATCGTGCATGTGAAGGACTTTTATCGGAGGCCGGCTTCGGTCGATCCAGGCGAAGGCTGGTTCAGCTCTTCGAATGGCACTCGCCTGCGGGGAGCGATCGTCGGCCACGGGGATTTGGATATTCTCGGTGCACTGCGCATCGTGCGCGCATCCGGCTTTGACGGCTATGCCTCGATCGAGTTCGAAGGCATGGAGCCTTGCGTACAGGCGACGAAGATCGCTTTGGACAACGTGCGCAGATTGTGGGAGCAGGCGAAGCGGATGGAGGGAGCGAATGAAGATGTCGGATATCATCAAGCCATGGAAAGTCGGGATTATCGTCGATAGCTTCAAGGTCGGCGTGCGCAAGGGCTTAGAGAAAGCGAAGGCGCTTGGCGCCGAAGGCGTGCAAATCTATGCGGTAGAAGGCGAGATGGACCCCACGAATCTGTCCGCTGCGGCGCGCAAGGAATGGAGGGCGTTCATCGAATCGCAAGGGCTGCAAATTTCCGCGCTCGTCGGCGATCTGGGCGGACACGGCTTCCAAGACCGAGCGGCGAATGCGGTCAAAATCGAAAAGTCGAAACGGATTCTCGACCTCGCCGTCGAGCTCGGCACGAACGTCGTCACGACGCATATCGGCATCGTGCCGGAAGACCGAAATGGCGCCGTATATGCGGCGATGCACGAAGCCTGCGAGGAGCTTAGCCGCTACGCGACGAGCATGAATGCGTACTTCGCGATTGAGACGGGACCGGAAACGGCTGCGCATCTGAAAAGCTTCCTCGACGGACTCGGCTCCAAGGGCGTATCCGTCAACTTCGACCCGGCGAATATGGTCATGGTGACGGGCGACGATCCGGCACAAGGCGTCTATACGCTGCGCGATTATATCGTCCATACGCATGCGAAGGACGGCATTCGCCTGCGCGAAGTCGACCCGCGGCTGATCTACGGGGCGCTAGGCTTCGATCCGCTCGACCATAACGTCATTGCCCAGCAAGCTGAATCGGGCGACGCCTTCCGCGAAGTGCCGCTCGGCACCGGCAGCGTCGACTGGATGGCTTACCTGCAGGCGCTGCGTGACATCGGCTACGACGGCTATTTGACGATCGAACGGGAAGTCGGCGCCAATCCCGAAGCTGATATTGCAGAGGCCGTCCAGTTCCTTAGAGCGAGAATGTAAGCAGGCGATACGTTGTAATGATAGTGAGGTCAACCCGTTGTGGGTTGGCCTTTTTCTTTTTGTATAGGGGCAGCTATAAATCACTCTTCGCGGACGAATGAATGGTATGATTAATGTAAAACTTGAATAAACACATTTAGGAGACTGATGCTAGATGAGCGAAAGAGAGATTATCAATCGGACTGAGTTGCCGATTACCATTCATAGCATTGCACAGGATCTGAGCCGACTTGGCGTAAAGGAAGGGGATACCGTTCTTGTACACTCCTCACTTTCTAAGTTGGGGTGGGTTTGCGGAGGTCCGCAAGTTGCTGTACATGGATTGCTGCAAGCAATTGGCACGTCAGGAACACTCGTCATGCCGGCACAAAGCAGCGATTGGAGCGATCCTGCTGAATGGGGGAATCCCCCCGTTCCTCCTGAGTGGATTGAAATTATTTACAAGGAATGGCCTCCGTTTGATCCAGCGCTAACACCGACGAGGGGAATGGGGCGGATCGCTGAGGTGTTTCGGACATTCCCGGGGACACTGCGGTCGCAGCATCCACAGGTCTCGTTTTGCGCGAACGGAAATCATGCGAGGATGATCATCCAGGACCATCCGTTAAGCCCTCAGTTCGGAGTACAAAGTCCGCTTGGCAAACTATACGATTTGGATGCAAAGGTGCTCCTGCTGGGTGTGGGTTATGACAAATGTACAAGCTTTCATCTGTCAGAGACTGCTTTAGCCGGCATGCCAACGAAGCAGATGGGGGCCGCAATTGTAGAGGAAGGCAAGCGCGTCTGGAAGTGGTTTACGGACTTTGCTTACGATGCGGAGGACTTTGCCTTGATCGGAGAGCAGTTGGAGCAGGCAGTCGACGTTCAGCGAGGGAAGGTCGGGATTGCTGAAAGCAGATTGTTCGGGATTAGAGACGCAGTAGACTTTGCTAGTCAATGGTTGCGGGTCCATCGCAAAACGTCTACCTGACTGTGATTCGCACGGCCAGAGTGGGCGTGTGCCCGAATGAAATATTTTTAAAATTCTGTCCCGCGAACTTTAGAGAACACCATGGTATCTCTTAATGCGCCTGCCACATCACACTTTTCGTTACGGAGAATGCCTTCCAAAGTGAAGCCCAAACGCTCGGCGACTCGGGCGCTCAATAGATTAAGGGAATCACAGCGAATCTCAATGCGATTGGCTTGTAACGCTTGAATCGCATAATTCGTAATCGCTTCTACCGCTTCGGTGATATACCCTTGTTTGCTGAAAGAGGTGCTGACCCAGTAGCCGATTTCAAACTTACGCGATTGCCAATCAATCCGATGAAGGCCGCTGCCACCGATGAATTGTCCAGTTTCCTTCAGGAACAGCAGGAGCCGAAAATCGGTACGCTCCAAAAATTGCAGCCGGGATCGTCGAATACTTATTTCCGATTCTTCCAACGTAGGGATGGTTTGTGCCCACGGCATCCAAGGACGCAGTTCCTCTATACTCTCGATTACAGCCGCGTTCACAGCCTCCCCGTCTCCCCATAATGGGGCGCGTATTAGCAGACGGTTACTCTCCAAGCTCTCAGGTATCGATAAAAGAATGGGATTAGTAAAATTAGCGTCCATGTGCTCACTCCCTTAAAATATTTCTAATAACATAGCATAGTGGAAATTCGCTTTACCCTAGAAAAGTGACCGCCCCATCGAGGCGGTCATTTGCTGGTTATTCTTCAAACACGGTAAACATCCCCGTCATTTCGGGAGAGTGATCCTTGAACCCGTACTGCTCATAAAATTTATCGTTGCCATGCGAAGCGAACAGGCCGACGAAGGCAATGCCATTTTTGTATTTGCGCTTCTTGATGAAAGCAAGCAATTGATCCACGATCATTTTGCCAATGCCCTGCTTCTGGTGCTCCGGTAACACAGCCACGTCCTGTATATAAAAATACATGGCGCCATCGCCAACGATGCGTCCCATGCCAACTACCTTCCCATCGCAAACGACTACTGCGCCGTAAACGGAATTGGCGAGAGATTGCTCAGACATTTCGGTATCAAGCTTGCCCCAGCCGACAGCGTCCCAAAGCGATTTATGCTCGTCCACCGTCGGAGGCCGTTCAATGATTTCATACCCCATATCGGTTAGCTCCTTTCTTGCTCTATGTTGAAGCATAGAACGATTTTTGAATTTCAGCAATGGATACCTATTGGTTTGATTTTACACTATTTGTATCCAATGTAATGGACTTGCATGTTATTGACTTGGCTCTCGTATATATGTTTCGATGAGTCATCGAAATGGGGGGAGCGGGATGTGGACGAGGGCTGCGAGCGGTTTCCTGAACATCGAGATGAATGGGATGAATCCGAGCGATCCAATTGAAGGTGCCACAATAAAGATAACGGAGCATCGAAATCCGAATAAAGTAATCAAGACGGTCGTGACGGATAAGGACGGGCAGGTTCCGGACGTTGAATTGCCCGCGCCGGCAGCGTCTCCCAACGCAGATTGGGACCCGCATACCAAGTACGATCTACTCGTGGAAATCCCTTCAGTGGATGGGCATGCCCGCGCATCCTATACCTACGCGAAGAACGGCATTGAAATTTATGACGGACGAACGACGAATAATCATGACGAGCTTAGTTATATTATGGGGCTAGAGACAGCGATGCAGGATGGGCGCGCGACATTCGCAATCAATTTGCCAGATTCTACGATTGCCGACCAAGAAAGCATGGTTTATCAAGATCCGGACCAATTCGCGGATAAAACGAGCCCCGGTGTCTTCTCGCCTCTGATTAGGAAACCGTTCGTTCCTAGCTATATCAATATTTATTTGGGGCGAATTAACCCTTATGTCCCGCGCGTGTCCATCAACAACAAGAAAGTGATTAAAGATACGTTCAAACAGTATATCAAAAGAGTGTGCGCAATCGAGTTCGGCGGGATAGCCAAGCTGTCGGAGCAAGCGATTTATGCCAATACGCTAGCCGTCATCTCGTTTGTGCTCAATCGGATGTACACCGAAGTTTATGTCGACAAAGGGTACCCGTTTACGATTACGAATTCAACCGCATTCGACCAGCACTATCCGGCGGGCGGGTTTACGAACCAGCGAGTGGATGAAATCATCGATAAAATATTCGATCAGTACATTAAAAAAGGCAAAAAGGTTCAGCCGTACTTCTCCCAATATTGCGCGAAGCATCCTTGCCAAAATAAAGGGATGTCGCAGCTGGAAAGCAATAGGATGGCGCTGAATGGACGTTCCTATATGGAAATTTTAAAGCGGTTTTATGGAGACGATCTGACCATCGAGAAGGCGGAGAAGGTTACCGTCATTCCGAACTCCTACCCCGGTCATGAGTTGAAGAAAGGGATGACCGACCCCGCGGTTGGCGCAATGAAGGGCTTCCTCAACGTAATTCGCAAAAGTTACCCCGCGATTCCGCAGCTGAACGCAACCGATCTGTTCGATGAACAGACGGAGAAGGCGGTGAAGAAATTTCAAGAGATCAACAAGAAGAAATTGAAGGTGGCGAACGGGATCGTGAATGAGCCGACGTGGCGATTGATCGGGGAAAAGTATTATTTTCTTGGCGGTCAGCCCTAACGGACCGAGCAGCCCTTATATGATCATAATTAGCCCCATTTCTGTTCTAACGGACCGAGGAGCCGCTAATTGACCAAAATCGTCCTTACGAGACAGCAAAATAGCTAAATAACGGCTGTGGGGTCCGTTTACATTATGCAGCGGGCACTTTTGGAGGGGGATAGCGGCTCTGAGGTCCGTTAGCGTTAGACAAGAGGGTGTCTCAAAAGCAGAACTGCTTTCGAGACACCCCTTATCAATTCCTAGGTCGCGCCTTATTCCTGCGAAATAATCAGCTCCAGCGCACCCTCCAAGCTGTAAGGCCCGAACGCCACAGGCAGAATGAAGTGGTCGCCCTTGCTCAGCGCATAGTTCTCGCCTTGCACGCGAAGCGTTCCACTTCCTTCGATGACGCTGGCAATCGTATATTTCGGGTTCGCAGGCAGCTGCGCCACGCCGGATACAACCCATTTTTCAACAGTGAAGAAGTCGTTCGATACGAAAGAAGTGACCGTGATGCCTTCGGCTTCGTGCGTGCTGTACTGCACAGGTACGTAAGCTTGCGGAATGGACGTAACGTCGATAGCCTTGTCCAAATGCAGCTCGCGCAGGTTGCCGTCCTTGTCGCGGCGGTCATAGTCGTAAACGCGGTAGGTAGTATCGGAGCTTTGCTGCGTTTCCAATACGACGATGCCTTTGCCCAGAGCATGAATCGTTCCGCTAGGGACGTAGAAGAAGTCGCCAGCCTTTACCGGCACTTGTGTCAGCAGCTCGTTCCATTGGCCGTCCTGCACCATTTGGACAAGCTGTTCCTTCGTTGCCGCCTCATGGCCGAAAATAATCGTAGCACCCGGCTCGGCGTCAACGATGTACCAGCATTCCGTCTTGCCGAGCTCGCCATTCTCATGCTTGCCGGCATATTCGTCATCGGGATGGACTTGGACCGAGAGGTCATCGGAAGCGTCCAAAATCTTAGTAAGCAAAGGGAATACAGCTGAGCTCGACTGGAACAGCTCGGGGTGAGCGGTCCACAGGTCGCCAAGCTTTATGCCTGCATAAGGGCCATTCTTGACAACGCTTTGGCCGTTCGGATGCGCGGATACCGCCCAGCATTCGCCCGTCAGGTCATTTGGAATATCATAGCCGAACAATTGCTTCAGCTTCGTGCCGCCCCAGATGCGTTCTTGAAATACCGGTTGAAGAAAAACTGGCTGATTCATCGATTTAAAATCTCCTTCTCGTTCAGAATGAATAAGGGATATGGATGAGAGCAGCGGCTCCAATGAGTCCTGCATCTTGTTGAAGTGCGGCGGGAACGAGCTGCGTGTCGCGACCCGATGGATTCAGCGCATAGCGCTTGATATAGTCGGACACGGCATCGAACATAGGCGCGCCGACCTGCGAAACGCCGCCGCCGATGACAAGCAGCTCCGGATCAAACGTATTAATGAGCGATACGCAGCCGATGCCGATGTAGCGGAATGCACGGTTTACGATTTCTTCCATTCTACCATCTTGTCCGGAGAAAGCGAGGTCGAACGCTTCCTTGGACGTAATAGAGCGGCCAAGCAGTTCGCTTGCCGAGCGGGCAATAGCGGTACCGGAGGCGACGAATTCCAGACAGCCCTGTTGTCCGCAAACGCAGGTGCCAGCCGCAGGATCGATGGCCATGTGCCCGATGTCTCCCGCGTTGCCTGTCGCTCCGGTGATCAACTTGCCGTGACTATATATACCCGCGCCGATGCCGGTGCTAACGGTGATATAGATAAAATGCTCGGCAGCTTGCGCGGCGCCGACCCATTTTTCCGCTAAAGCGGCAGCAGTCGCATCGTTCTCGAAAACAATTTCGCTAGAAAAATGCTTCTTGAAAGCAGCAACGACAGGGAATCCCCACCAGCCCCGCATGTTAGGGGGCTCGGCGATGATGCCCAGCTTCGTATTGAGCGGGCCCGGCGCGCCGATTCCGATGCCCAGAAGGTCGGATGGCTGTAATCCTTTATCGTTCAGGAGCCCATTCACAGCCTCGGCAATGCGATCGACCATCTCCGATGGCAGCAGCGTTTGGTCCGTAGGAAGCGAAGTTTTGGCTAGCACCTGTCCTTCGGAATTCACGAGGCCGATCGCTGTTTTGGTGCCTCCGATATCAATGCCAATTGCATAACTCACAGCAATAACCTCCAGCTTGTTTTGGTTTCGCTACTTGACAAACTTGACAAATAAGTTTGTTGTAAAGTAAAGTTAGGCATAGTTTATCATGTTTCGGAAGGATTGAACAGAACCGATGGCACGAAAGAAGAAAGTTTCCATGCAGGATATTGCCGATCAGCTGAATATATCGAAAAATGCCGTGTCGCTCGCTTTGCAGAACAAGAAAGGCGTCAGCGAGGACATGCGGCAGCAGGTGCAGCAAACGGCGAAGGCGCTCGGCTACGGCCAGTTCGCCGAAAAGCCTGCTTCGAGCGGCAACGTGCTTGTGCTCGTGCCGGAGCGGATTATGAGCTACGAGGACAATGACCATTTTCAATTTTTCCACGATATGATCTGGGGGCTGGAGAAAAGCATCCGCAAGAAAGGGATGAATGCGGTAATCGCGCCGATCGATCGCGAGATGGAGGCTGGCCTTCAGCTGCCGCAGCATTGTACGGCTATTTCGTACCAGGGCATTATTTTATTCGGAATCGTGGACAAAGCGTACGCTAAGCTCGTATGGGAGCTGGACGCTCCGCTGGTCATGCTGGACTCGTACCACCGAGAGCTGCCTTGTCCCGTGGTTGCCTCCGCGAATATGGAGGGCGCGTGCGAAGCGGTATCCGAGCTTATCCGGCTGGGACATCGCGAGATCGGGTTTATCGGCCCGGCCAATCTGACGACCAGCCATGAAGAGCGCTGGTTCGGCTATTGGAAAGCGATGCAGGAGCATGCGCTTCGGATTGATCCCCGCACCGTCATGACGTCTTCGCCGAGCTTTGAGCATACGGAGCAGGAGATCGGCCTGTTTTTGAACGGATTGGGCGAACAGCTGCCGAGCGCGTTCTTTTGCGGGAACGACCGCATCGCGTACCTACTGGCGCGACAGCTGCGGAAGCGGGCGATCAAGGTGCCGGAGCGGTTATCGATCATCGGGTTCGATGACCTGAAGTATCAAGAGGAGAGCGGGCTGCGAATGACGACGATGCGGGTGGACAAGGAACGGATGTGCGATGCGGCGGCTCAGCTGCTTTTGTCGCTGACAGGACCAAGCCGTGAGATGGTACGGGTCTACATTCGGCCGACGCTCATTGTACGGGATTCGGTGCGGGAGCATAGCGCAATACGGTAGTCTTCGATATCAAAAAAAGGCTAGAGCCCCGACAATCACAACCCGGGCTTTAGCCTTTTTAAGTCCGTTGATTTGTTCGCAAAATCATTAGTTTGTATATATTAACATATAAGTAAAATACTGATAGAATTTATATAGGATTAGACGGGATTTGATCACCCTTGGATGATCCTGATCACCGGTATAATATGGATCCATATTTGAATGTCGGAGGTTGTTCGTCACTAACATTCGATTCGTTTTTTATAGAGAAAAGGAGTGGAAATTATGCGTAAACTTAAATTAAAAGGTTTAGGATTATTTGCCGCCGCCATTTTGACTGTGACAACGGGATTTTCAACAAGCGCTTTCGCTTCGTCAAGCGTTAACTTGGCAGAAGGCAAGACGGTAACGGCTTCATCTTATGAGGGTGCAACGGTTGACCCTAGTAAAGCGGTAGATGGAAATACGGCAACGAGATGGAGCTCTAATTTCAGCGATGACCAATGGATTGCTGTCGATCTTGGCGCATCATACGCCATAGATGAAGTTAAGCTGAATTGGGAAGCAGCTTATGCTTCGGTCTATAATATCGATGTATCTGACGACGGCACGAATTGGAGAAACATATATACGAAATACGATGGTCAAGGCGGAATTGAAGATCTGACAGTGCTCGGGACGGGCAGATATGTAAGGGTGCAGGGCGTACAGCGTGCGACAAGCTATGGCATTTCCCTCTATGAATTTGAAGTCTATGGCACGCCGGGAACAAACATTGGAGCGAATAAGCCAACAACAGCTTCTTCTACGCTATTGTGGACCTCTGTCCCTTCGTATGCCGTTGACCAAAATAGCAATACGAGCTGGTCGCCTGCAACCACTGACTCAAACCCGACCATTACGGTAGACCTGGGCAGCACGCGCACGATTGCAGGCGCGAATATTAAATGGGGATATGGCTACGCGCCCCACTACAAAATTAGTGTTTCGAACGATGGCGTAAACTGGACGAGCGTAGCCGAGGTTACGAATAATAGCGGCGGAATTGATTTTAACAGCTTCTCTGCATCCGGACGTTATGTGCAGCTGTACGCCTTCGATCGTACACCGGATTACTTTATCGTACATGAGCTTCAAGTTATCGGGAGTTAAGAGCTGGAGAGAACGGAGCCGCCTGTTAGATAAGGGTGGCTTCTTTTCTTTCGTTTCTCCTTACGAGTTAGCCTCTGCTTGAGTTATTGGATTATATCATGATGGATAAGGAGGAACTATCAGTCTTATCTACCATATTCGAGAGCCGGCATTAATAGCTGCGTACTTGTCGGGACGGGGAGATATGAGAAAGATTAAACGATTCGCAATCGCGGGTGGTTGCCTATTGTTAGTCGATGGTACGCCGAAAGATAGGTTTAGAAACCTGCTAACACATTAGGATCGGCAGACGCTTAAGCGGTTGCTTCGTTTTACAATATAACCACATGCTCATGATATTCTTCTAACACTTCCCCTGTAATCTTGCTCCATATGGACATAACATAACGTAGAGGCAGGGAATTGAAATGAAGATTGGGAAATCCGCAGCAGTAATCGCATTATCGGCAAGCTTGCTTTTGCAGGCAGGGACAGTTCTTGGGGCAAGCGCAAGCACGACGACGGGATACGAGCCGCTTAGGAAACAAATGGACAAGATTCATGCGACGATCACTTGGGATAACGATGATCTTTCGGCGTTGATCAAGCTGGAAAATGGCATTGCAGGCACATTTACCGTTGGTGAACGCGAATACCGTTTGGCGGGCAAAGGCTATAAGCTCTCCAAGGAGGTTAAGCTAATTAACAATTCCATTTACATTCCGTCGGAAGCGTTAAAGCAAATTTTGGCTGAAAATGCGAAATTCCGCAACCCGCAGGATGTAATCTCGACATTTGCTGTTAAGGCGCAAGTGGAAACCGCAGCGGTGGAAGACGGCGAGGATGCGGCGGACGACCCGGCGATCTGGCTTGATCCCGCTAATCCGTCCAATTCCAAGCTGATTGCGACGAACAAAGGCGGCGGCGTGCTCGTTTACGATCTGAACGGCAAGCAGCTGCAAAACTATAAAGTTGGAAAAATGAACAATATTGATGTCCGCTATGACTTCCCGCTGGGCGGCAAAAAGGTTGATATCGCTGCAGCAACCAACCGTTCCAAAAATACGATAGACGTGTTTTCGATTAACGGTACAACTGGCGAGCTGAAGGATATCGTAGCAAAGCCGATTGTTGCGAAGATGGAAGAGGTGTATGGCTTCAGCCTTTACCACAGCCTGCGCAGCGGCAAATATTATGCGCTCGTTCTGGGTAAAAAGGGAGAGTTCGAGCAGTATGAGCTGTCAGATAACGGCCAGGGCAAGATTGCAGGCAAGCTGGTACGCGAATTTAAGCTCGCGACGCAGTCGGAAGGCCTTGTGGCGGACGATGAGTACGGTACGATGTATATTGCCGAAGAGGATTACGCGATCCACAAATACGCAGCAGAGCCTAATGGCGGCGTGAAGCCGCTATCCACGGTCGACATTGCTGACGGGCGCAGACTGCAGGATGATATCGAAGGCCTCACCATCTATTATGGCGCAGACGGCCGCGGTTACCTGATTGCTTCCAGCCAAGGCAATGACACCTATGCGATCTATGATCGCCAAGGCAGCAACAAGTATATAACGAGCTTCAAGATCAAGGCCGGAGAGAAGATTGACGGAACTTCGGTTACGGATGGCATCGATGTTCTAGGCTTCGGGCTTGGCGAGCAATTCCCTTACGGCATCTTCGTCGCACAAGATGATTCCAACATGAATGGCGACAAGGAATTGAATCAGAACTTCAAAGTTGTCGCATGGGAGCAGATTGCGCAAGGCGGACCGATCCAACTGCTTATGGAGAAGGAAAATGCCGTCGATCCACGCAAGCTTGTTAAGCGCGACGCCAAATAATTCATAATTGCGAATTCCTCCACAAATATATGCGAACCGTGCTTCTGCCGCGTGCAGAAGCACGGTTTTTTTCGCATGCGTATTCAAGTAAGAAGGAGAGTTACAAATTATTAACATACCGAAAACATACCCGTAACGATTACCTTATATTGTATGATTTGGATCGTGATATAAAAGGAGGAATTATTGTGTCCAAGCTTTACAAGAGGTTGATAGTGGCAGGAATGATCATTTCTTTGTCGTTGGGGTCGAATGCACTGGCTAGTGGATCCCAGCCGGTCTATGTCGAGGCTGATGTGGAAACGGATGCCGTCAGCAATGGGGATGACGCTGCAGATGATCCGGCAATCTGGCTTCACCCTGATGATGCGGAAGACAGCACGATCATCGCAACAAACAAAGCAGGCGGCTTGCTGGTGTATGATCTGGAAGGCCATCAGAAGTTTTCCTATGCGACTGGTAAAATGAACAATGTTGATGTCCGTTACGATTTTCCATTAGGCAGCAAAAAAGTGGATATCGCAGCGGCAACGAATCGGACGACCAATACCGTGGATATCTACGCGATCTCTCCTGTTACGGGCGCACTTACCAATATTTCTGGAACGCCAATTCATTCCAACATGGGCGAGGTTTACGGCTTCAGTTTATATCACAGCCAACGCACCGGTAAATTCTATGCGTTGGTGCTTGGTAAAGCCGGAGAATTCGAGCAGTACGAGCTGTACCACAATGGAAGCGGAAAAATTAATGGAACGCTGGTTCGCTCATTCCAGCTTGGCTCGCAATCCGAAGGGATGGTCGCTGACGATGAGTACGGCAAGATCTACATCGCTGAGGAAGACGTGGGCATCTGGAAATATAATGCCGAGCCTAATGTTAGTAACAGCGCTGTTCAGGTAGCAGCGGTTGATAATCAGAAGTTAACGGCCGATGTTGAGGGACTTACTCTGTATTACGGAGAAGATGGCGAAGGCTATTTGATCGCATCCAGTCAAGGCAGCAACAGCTACGCGATCTTTGACCGTGAGAATTCCAACCCATACCTTGGCAGCTTCATGATTGGGGACGGCGATGATACGGATGGCACTAGCGATACGGATGGCATTGATGTTCTTAACTATGATCTCGGGGATGAATTCTCGAACGGTTTGTTCGTTGCCCAGGATGACGAGAACATGGAGAATGGCGTAGCTATCAACCAGAACTTTAAATTGGTTGAATGGGATAATATTTCGGATGAATTCTCATCCCTTGTCGAGACCCTTGATTCCGTTGATCCGCGTGAGCTTGAAGAGCGATAATGAAGAGTTTCATAGCCGTCAAAAGGTGGGCGTTGTCCATCTTTTGGCGGCTATTTATTATTCATGCAAAACTTTTCCGGCTGAGAATAAGGCGAGGTAAATAACGCTTGCCTGCTTTATTGGATACTCGTAAGGAGGGATAAGGATAGGGATAGGGATAGGGATAGGGATAAATAGTTGACACTAGTAGGTTATTGTCATAGGATTGCATTTATATTCTATTTAGTGTATAAATATACAAAAAAAGATGAGGTGGCCCGTTGAATCACTTGTTATCCTTAAAAGAACTAAGCAAAGATGCCCTTCAGTCCATCATCCTCACGGGGATTGCGATCAAGAAGAACCCTCGAAAATACAATCAGGCATGTGAGCGTAAAGGTCTTATCATGCTGTTTCAAAAAACCTCGACACGAACGAATCTATCCTTCCAGTCAGCAATTAATCAATTGGGTGGTTACGCCGTTACATTGGATTGGGACGCTAGTAACTTCAGCATTTCTCCCATCCAGTATGAGGCGCGGTACGTATCAAGCAACAGCGACATGATCATGGCCAGATTAAAGAAGCATGCGGATTTGCTCGAATTAGCGAAGTATGCCAAGGTTCCAGTCATTAATGGATGCTGCGACAAATACCATCCCTGCCAAGCGCTAGCCGATTTGATGACCGTATATGAAATAATCGGTACGTTCTCGGGCGTTACCATCACTTATGTTGGCATCCACAATAATGTGGCTAATTCCTTGATAGCGGGCTGCGTCACTTTAGGCATCAAGCTTCTCCTCGTGACCCCGATTATTAATGGACCTTCATGGGATGAAGAGTTGATGCGGGATGCGTATGCAAGCGGTTATGTTGAGAACGTAGATAGCCTGACCGATGCGGCGGCTAGGTCTGATTTTGTTTATACGGACACATGGATTGATATGGAGTTTTTCCATGAGGAGCATTACCAAGATGAGAAAAATCGCAGATTGGAGCAAATGCTGCCGTTTCAGCTGAACAAGGCTAATCTGCGAGGGCACACGCCATATATCATGCATGATATGCCGGTTCATCCGGGGTTTGAAATTGAAGAGGAACTGATCGAATCAGAACGATCAGTGATTTATCAGCAGGCGGAGAACCGGATGCATGTGCAGAAGGCGCTGCTGCTTTATTTATTGACTGAGAACAGTGAATAAAATGAAAGGGGGCCACATGGCCCCCCTAAGTTAATATTCCGAATGATCCTGAGCAATAAACACCGTTCCAGCGGCAGTCCATCTATCACATAGCTGTTCACCGCCGACATGGATTTCATTTCCCTCAAATCGAATCAACACAGGCGTATCATGAAGGTAGCATTCGAATTCCGACTTGGGCAGCAATCGTTTTCTGCCGCCGTCCGGGGTGATCAAATAACCATTGGCGATCTCGATCGATTGGTCTAACGCAGCATTAGAATAGATTCCGTTCGGATAGCTGATCGCAACGGGTTCTACAAAAGATAGATTCGAGAACCGAAGAAGCACATCCACATAGACAGGCCACGTTCCAGCCGTAATGTCCAGTGCTAGCTTGGCGAAGGGGGCCGAATCAAACAGTTTTTTTGCATATGTCCCGTAGTCTTGCAAAAACATTTTGTATCCTGCTGCACCTGCTGGCCGATTTGTATAATACGGTCGATACCGGTCTCTTTCCCATATACGTTCAAGGAAGGCGGTTCCACGATCCTGGGTTAGATAGTCGATCGTATCGTTCGTATTCTCTCTATGGAAATAAATGAGCGACGGCTGAAGCGGAGCAATGATCGCATAGAGCTGATCAATAAACGACTTAAGATGGTCATAAGGCGCATCGGCCAGAATAAAACTATAGATTTGAAATTGAAAAATGCTGCTGTCCAGAATAACAATCTCATCGGACTGCATGTGTTGCTGGACGAAATGCTCCCATTTGTCCAGCGCCGCCTTTCTGTAACGATCCAATGAAAATGTCCACGCATCGTATTGGCTGAGGTCATGATGGGCTTCACTTCCGAGCGCATCAAGGTGATGCCATTCGAGTTCAAGCAAGTCTATTCCAACGGAGCGGTTGCGGTTTATGATAAACGCATCCAATATGGCTGCGGCATGCGGATGACGAGCGATGAACGCGTCGTACTCTGGCTTCTCCAGATACGCTTCATAAAAGAATAAAGTCGGATGAGGTCTGGCGACCTCGTGAATCCACCTCGCCTTATGCCCGTTGCGTTCTAGCTGTGTGAACAAAATGCCGGCGTTTGTCGATTTTCCGGTTGAGGGAAGACCCTCCATTAGTATTAATTTGGATGGAATCATGTTGAAATGCTCCTTGTCTACCAATTTCCAATTCAGGTACTTTATGATACTATATTATCTTTGATCATAGGAATGGGGGCGGACAGCGAGATGAGCAATCTTTTGCAGGTTAGAGTAACGGGAATATTGGTGGAGAGTGGCTGCATCCTGTTGGTTAAACAAAATGTAACGTCTGACCGCAAGTGGTCTTTGCCGGGCGGGAGAGTGGAGCAAGGAGAAACGCTTGAAGAAGCAATTGTAAGGGAAATTGCAGAAGAAACAGGGTTTATCACTACGGTTTCCAAGCTATTATATCTATGCGATAAGCCAGATGCATCGCCTTCTCTCCTTCACATAACGTTCCTGCTGCAACGGATTGGCGGAAATCTGCGTCTTCCTTCTAATGAGTTTGATCATAACCCAATAAGCGACGTCGCCATGGTTCCCGTTCATGAGCTTGTTGCACATGGATTCACCGAGAAATTTATGGATATTGTCCGAAATGGATTTCCGGAGTCTGGCAGCTACCAAGGCATGAAGTCCAACATTGGCTTGTGAGGAGGTGACAGCGATGCAACATATCTACGTCGTGCGGCATTGCAAGGCAGAAGGGCAAGCCCCGGATGCGCCGTTAACTGCGGCTGGTGTACAGCAAGCGGAGCAGCTTGCTGCATTTCTGTCAGGGAGATCTATCGATTATATCGTTTCGAGTCCATATGAAAGGGCTTGCCGTACCATAATCCCGCTAGCAGACCAGTTGAGCATTGAAGTCGCTGTCGATGAGCGCCTGATGGAGAGAGTTTTGTCGAATACGAACCATCCCGATTGGCGCGGCAGGCTGCTTCGAACATACGAGGAGCTGGATTTATGCTATGAGGGCGGGGAATCCAGCAACGCGGCGATGAGTCGTGCTATTGATGTCGTTAGGGAAGTGCTGAGGAGCGGGCATCGCAATGCCATAATCGTATCCCATGGCAACCTGATTTCGCTGCTTCTCAAGCATTTTGATGATAGAATAGGGTTTAGGGAATGGGAGTTGATGTCTAATCCTGACGTATTTCAGCTTTCATTCGAGGATGATGCTCCTATTATCCAACGAATATGGACAGAATGATCATAAAAGAACGAATAATCTCTAAGGAGTGAGGAAATATGAATTTTTCGGTCGTGTATCGCATTATTTTGCTGATCGCATCCGTATACCTGATTACGGTCACGACGCAAACATGGCTGATCGTGCTATTGTCGATATCGGCATTGGTTTCGTTGGTTACGTTGATTGCTGGATTTGTGAAACGAAAGTAGGCAGGAATATCTGCTTCAGTAAGCCCCTAATCGGGGCTTTTTTAATTGCTTCTAAATTGACTACCGATTGGAGTAGACGTCATGTATATTAGAACCATCGAATAATGGTTTTTCAGAGGGAAGGTTGGGGAGTATGGACAGCGTTATGTTTCGATCCCTCCAACAAGAAGTCGATGCATTCAAACAATGGGCAAGCGGCGTAACTGAGAAGCGTGGAGAATGGGAAACGGAGTATTTGGAGTGGAATAGCATTTATAATGCGGCTCAGAGCGTTATTGGAGACACTTCTTTAGAAGACTGGAATGCAGCGGTTTACGAACTGGTTTTATATAGTTTAGCTAGGGACAATGAAGTTGAAAATATACTACAGATGCAGGTTCAACATCCCGAAGTTTTAGTGGCAGTAGCCAATAAAGCACTCGCCTATACGGATAGTGAAGCAAGGTGGCAGATTGCCCATGCGCTAGGTGAAATAGAGGGAAGGAATGAAGAATCTATATATTTGTTATCTAGGTTTTCCGAAGATAACGTTGAATATGTAAGACGAAGGGCTTTAGCGGCTTTGGGTAGGAGACAGCGTTAAAAATTAAACCTCGAACGCTGCGAACGGTTCGGCTTCGAGACAGAATGGGAGCGTAGGTATGTTCAGAAACTTTATCCTGTGCAACTTCATCCCAATGACACCCAATTACTTGATCTACGTGAAGGGTTTATATGATAATGCGTATAACGGTTCGCGGAAGTTTCCGGACATCTGCCTCGACAGGGATGGCTTGTTATCCCTAGACGGTTTCCAAACCCGCTTTGAGGAATTATGGCACTCTTATTGCTCGGAACATCCGACATATGAACGGGATTATCAATTCGAGTCTCACTATAATCAGTTGTTTACTCCCGACGAGTTGGGCCAAGCCTGTCAAGAAGCGAGCTGGAGGCTGTTTTTATCCTGGTGGTGGCAAGGGCAAATCGGCGGGAAGGCCATGCTGGAAAGGGTCTCCGATCTTTATATCGAAGAAATTTGGCGCGGACTGGATAAGCAGCTTTCCTCGCTTCCGAAGGTAAGAGATTCGGTTCGATATGAGATCATCATGATTTATGACCGTCCCTTCTCGCATTTGCCGATGAATTTCGGGACGTTCCATTTTCAAACGCTGGATGCGTTAATGCCCGTTTTCAAAAAAGATGAAATCGTAGCAACGATACTAACAAACATAAGGAGCTCTGAGCCATGAACATTACCGTAAACGAAAAGGATGGCTCGCGAGTAGCCGTCATCTCAAGCGATAGCCTGATTATTAAGAATGTGGATGATGCGCTGGATCTGTTAGCCGACGTCCATTATAATCACGGGTGCGATAAAATGCTGGTGAGAAAAGAAAATATCGTGGAGGATTTCTTTGAGCTGAGCACGAGGCTGGCGGGGGAGATCCTGCAAAAATATACGAATTACCAAATGGCCATCGCCATTGTCGGCGAGTTTGGCAGCTATAACAGCAAGAGCTTGAACGACTTCATCTACGAGTGCAATCAGGGCAAGAAAATCGTATTCCGCTCGACGGAGGAAGAGGCGCTAGAGGCTCTTCATAGCATCGATTAGGCGAGTGAAAGGCAGAAGCCCCCTTCTTCATAAAGAGAAGCGGGCTACTTCTTCATACATGGGGCGTTGGCGCATGTGGGTGCGGTATAAGCAGATCGCATCAACGTCCCACTCAAGCGAACTATTAAAGTCTAGCTGCGGCGCGACGAATTCCTCGCTCCCGATGTAGCTGCGAGCAATGGTCAGATGGGGACTGTAGGGGCGAGTCTCTGCCGAGAACCCGAGAGGGGCTGTTGCATGGACGGTTGCCTGATGAAGCTGGCGCAGCGAATCGAGCTCGCCGCCGAGCCCAATCCAGAGGACACGGGGCTGTTTCGACAAACCGAACGCGCCTACGTCTTGAAGGGTTAAGCGGAAAGGCTGCAGCGCACCGGATTGCGTTACGGAGGACAAAGCTTCTTGCAGTTTGGGCAGCTGCTTCGGCTCCGTATCGCCGAGAAATTGCAGCGTAATATGCAGATCGGCTTCATGCGTCCACTTGCGAAACGATCGCGTGTCACGGAGTGCGTTCGACCAGCCGCCAATCACCTTTTTCAAAGCTACCGGCAGTGGAACCGCAACAAACAGGCGCTGGGGATCCGGTGACGAACCAGATGATGGAGCGTTCATATAGGACTTGTCCTCCTTGGGCATAAATGCTAACTTTTTTCTATTGTAGCCTTCTGAGGCGCGAAGCACACTTCATAAATTACCCTATAGAAACGATGTTGATGATGAAAATTGAATTGGCAGAGCAGATGGTTGAATTTCATGTGGAATATGGTCCCCGCAAAAAAATATCGCTTCAAATCGAGCCTTCGGGACTGATCACGGTCAAAGCGCCGAATGGCGCGATCGACGAAATGATCATGAGCGCCGTACGGCAGCATGAGAAGTGGATCTTGGAACGGTTGGCTTTGATCGCCAAAGCGAAGGAAGCGCCAAGAACGAGAGAGTATCAGGATGAAGGCAAATTTCTTCATCTCGGCCGTTATCATCAGCTTCATGAGCTGATCGAGACGGAGGGGCGGAGCGAGGATGAGCTGAAGCTCCAGCTGAAAAAGTTTTATTTTGCAAGCTGTAAGAAGGTCGTTCTGGAACGGATCAAGGATTACCAGAAGCAGCTGAAGGTAACGCCCAAGTCGATTGAGATCGTCGAGTCCCGGACCAAATGGGGGAGCTGCAGCTCGGATCGCAAGCTCACCTTTAATTACCGCCTGGCGATGGCCCCGGTCGAAGTGATCGATTACGTCATTGTCCATGAGCTATGCCATCTAACGCATATGAACCATGACCGCTCCTTCTGGCGGCGCGTAGGAAGCATCATGCCGGATTATAAGGATAAGGAAGCTTATCTGGAACGGTACGGACAGGCGATGACGCTGTAGATGAAGTCCTGGAGAAGGTTCTCCGGGGCTTTATTATTTTAATGGAGAACCCTAACATGAATCTTATTCGATTATCTCCCTCATTCAATTGCTTGACGAATGGTAAATAGCGTCTCTAACGCGGCCATTCTTTTTTGGAGTTTATGGATGTTAATTTCGCCGTTCTGTGAATCGTTCAACAGAGGTCCCATAATTCGAAACATACAGGCTTTTAACAAATAGAGAAAAAGGCCGTCGGGCATTTCCTGCGGTACATCGCCGTCGCAATAGATGGTTAGGGTCGAACGGATTCGAGCTAATGAAGCGGACTCGGAAAAATCCCATAAACAAGTCCAATACAGGAATTGAGCTAATGCGTAAAGTTCATTGTCATATTCGGGCGTGAAATCAATGATCGTTTTGATAGTATGATCACAGAAAACGATATTTCCGGGTCCCAAATCGGCATGTATGAGTTGTTTGGGAGCGCGGTTGAAATAGTCGACATGCTCCGATAAAACGAGCTGTGCACGCTTCAATAACCACCGAACCCTCTCATCTAGTTCAAACGTTTGCAAGAACTCTTCAACCTTACGGCACATGAACGCGACGGACTTTAATTTATCCCAATTGTTTACTTCTTCTATCTCCGTTGCTGCAAAAGGAACTTCTCGAAGGATCTGATAATAGGTATATAAATGCTTGATAATCGAACAAAATTGCTCATCGGTATACGTTTCAATAGCCTCGCCAGGGACAAATTCAATTAATGTATAACCGGATTTGGTCATTAACTTATTTGTTTTTGTCGGAATAATGCTTCCTTGGATCAAGCCGTGGTTCTTTAACACGGTTTGAGCCTTCTGATACGCGTTTAAAAAATCCAACCGATCCACCTGCTTCAACACATAGCTGCGTTCGGCTGTGACGATTTGATAGCATGGGCCGCTTTTAGATAGGTCCCGCAATGCCAATACGTCATTAATGCCATATTCACTATTCAATAGTTGCTGGAAAGTCATATTGGTTGAAACTCCTTCCACTGCCTTAATGGTTGCTCATCCCACATTTGCACTTCAAAAAATCTTCCGCCTTAATATACGTCTTCTGCATTAAGGGGTAAGACTTCTGCATCCTGAGCAATGATCCGAAGCGGTTTATCTAAATTTCCTGACCGAACCCTACATTCAATAGTACTACGATTATCCAAAAATGTTCATTATCAGATGATTTTCGTCATAAAAGGATATTTACATTACACCCCTATAGAAATTAGGTGATCTAACACATGATGTGGGTGAATCGGGGGCTGTTGTGCCAACGATTGGTATTTTAGGCGTGGTTCACGATGATGAGCTTTGAAGAAGCATGCAGGAAAACGTATCTTATGCATAGTTGGAGCAGACCACAATTATGTGCTGCATGAAGCGCTGCTGGCTATGGAAAACATTCAGCTTGTGTACCCTTTGCGAACATAAGGAACAAATCCGGCTCTCGTGCGTCTATTAAATGACGGGTTGATGGTATTCCTCATTAATAGACTGGAAGAAAAGGAGCTCATTATGTTCAAAAAGGTTAGTTTACTCGTTGTTGCGCTTGGCGTGCTGTTTGCGAATAGCGCTTTTGCTTACAATGTTCAGCTTAAGCCGTTCAAGGATGAGCAGAACGATTATGCGCGAGAATCGATTTATACATTGTCTGCTTTAGGCATCATTAACGGCTACGAGGACGGAACTTATCGCGCGAATGCAGACCTGTCCCGAGAAGCTTTCGTTAAGCTGCTGGTGATGGCTAGACAGCTGGATACGTCCGCCGCTGTCGGGAAGACGCCCGTGGATGTCGCGAAGACGCGGTGGTCCGCGCCGGTTATTTCGGCTGCCTATGCGCATCAATGGATCGATAGCTTGCTAGATAAGCAGGGAATGTTCCGTCCGGCGCAGACGATTACGAGACAAGAGGTCGCGATGCTCGTCGGGAAGGCGCTGCTGGAGTCTGAGACGGAGCAGACGCGCCAGCAATGGCTGGGCGGGGATTGGAAGACGGAGCGAGATGCGCGGGCGTTCAAGGATCAATCGTCGATCAATGCGGCGATGCAGCCTTATGTGTATTATGCGGCGAACCGCGGCATGATGGAGGGGGACCCGTCGGGGTTTAAGCCGAATGCTCCCCTTATTCGCAAGCAGGCGGCAGCGGTCATTTACCGGTTGATCGATGATCGCGTATCGGGGCAAAAGGTTGATTTTACCGGCTATTATGCGATTCAATCGTACCCGGCGATTCAACAGATGAATAAGCTTGCCCATGTCATCTTCGGCTGGTCGCATTTGTCGTATAGCACGGCAGGGACTGCTGGGCTGGACGTTAGCACAACGGTTAATAAGATTCCAGCGGGTTATGAGGAAGCGATTGCGGCGGCGGATGTTGCGCAAGCGTCCAAGGAGCTGATGGTTTTTTATGACGGCAGCAATTTGAAAGATTTCCTTAAGGATGAGCCGGCGCAGCAGGCATTCGTCCAGTCGCTGCTAGCGACGTTGAACAATTCAGCGTACGGGTTCACTGGAGTGAGCATGGATTTCGAAGGGCTGAAGGAAGCGGGAAGCGCTCCGGACTATGTTCGTTTTTTGCAAAAGGTGAAGGATCAGCTCGGTACTGCGCTCACGCTGTCGGTGGCCGTTCCGCCGATCCAATATTATAAAGGCTATGATCTCGCGGCGATCGGCAAGCTGGCGGATACGGTGATCCTGATGGCTTATGATTTTACGCATAGCGACAGCAAGCTGCCGTCGGCGCCATTGCCGCTCGTGAACGACACGGTTGCAACTGCGCTCCAATCGATTCCGAAGGAGAAGCTTGTGCTCGGCATTTCGAAACAGGCGAACCAATGGATTACAAGCGGCGGCGGCGTAACCGGGAATGTGCTGAGTCCGGCGATTGCAGATGTGGAGAAAAGGCTCGCGATGCCGGGCGTGACCCGCACATGGGAGATGCCATACTTCCTGGCTAAAGCTACGTTTAAGGATGAGCGCGGCAGCCACGAGCTGTATTACGAGGACACGCAGAGCATCGCGAAGAAGATATGGGTGGCGAAGTTTTACGAGCTGAAAGGCGTTTCCTTGTGGTTTATGGGGAACTACACGGCATCGGATTGGACTTTGGTCGGCGAGCAGATGGCGAAGTAGAGAAGGTAGACTTTTCTGGCATATTCTGTTACCCTCTTCTGTGGCATAATTTCGTAGAATCATGAACAGAGACGGGGGAGCAGCATGAACAAGGAAGAGTTGGCTCGAGAGATTTATCGTACGGCGCATCTTACAGGGGTATTCAAGCTGCGGTCTGGCAAGGAATCGAATCAATATTTTGACAAATACTTGTTCGAGTCGAATCCAACGCTGCTTGCAGCAGTCGCTGAGCATATGGCGCCGCTTATTCCAGCTGGGACCGAAGTGTTAGCCGGGCTCGAGATGGGCGGCATACCAATCGCAACGGCATTGTCCTTGAAGACGGGCATTCCTGTCGTATTCGTTAGGAAGAAGGCGAAGGAATACGGCACATGCAAGCTCGCCGAAGGGACGGATATTCAAGGCAAGAAGGTTTGTATCATTGAGGATGTTGTTACAACAGGCGGACAAATTCTATTGAGTGCCGAGGACTTGAAGCGGTACGGCGCACAGGTGAAGGATGTTGTGTGCGTCATTGAGCGGGAACAGGCAGGACGGACGAATTTGGAAAATGCCAACCTAGCCTTCCACTCCGTGCTGAAGATGGACGAGCTTTTGTCGGCTGCTGCTGGAGCGTAGCGGGGATGCGTCCTCGCATACGCTATTATATGAGATGAGTAAGGCGGGGCAGAGAGAGATCTCTGTTCCGCTTTTTTGTTAGGGAAGATAAATCTGCTCTAATCGGGAGCGCAGCGCGCTAGAATGGGAATAGGGCAGATTTTTATGCCCTAATCGTGCATGCAGCGTGTTGGAAGAGGGATAGGGAATATTTTTGTGCTCTATTCGGGCACGCTACCAGCTGGAAGGGGAATAGGGAATATTGTTGTTCGCTATTCGGGCGCGATGCGAGCCGGAAGGAGAATAGGGAATGTTTATATGTCCTATTCGCAACCTAATGCGCGCCAGCCTACGTATTTTTCGAATAAACAAAAAATCCGCTGCGCTTCTCCCAACCCGACGCCGACCAGAAGCCATTGCCAATGGCATTGTCTTCAATCACGAAGATGTGGCACTTGTCGATACCCTCTCGGCTTAGCTGCTCTAAACTAGTCTGAACCAATCGATGGCCAATTTTCTGATTTCGGTAGTCTGGGTTTACGGCAACATGATAAATAAAGCCCCGTCTGCCATCATGCCCGCATAGAATCGTTCCGACGATTAGACCATCCTGCTCCCATACGTAACTTAATCCTTGGTTCCGTTCGAGATACCGCTGAATGTTTTCCTTGGAATCGGCGTTGCTTAACGCTAGCCCTTCGATGCTGCTCCACAGCTGAAGCATAGGCTCGTAATCCTGAATGGTCATCTCTCTGATCTCGCTCATATGCAATCCCCATTTACATCAAAATTTATAATTTTATTATTCGCGAGAAGCGCCGAGAATCCTGTCCTTGTCAACGCCGCGTAATGTTCTTGCTGTGATATAATGGGAGTAACTAAGGGAGGAGTGGCCAAATGGATTTTAATCAAATTGATCAATTAAAAATGGAGTTAGATGAATTGCGGCCATTGCCGACGGCTGCTGTACGAAATTTGGAAGAGGTATATCGGGTAGAATGGACCTACAATTCCAATGCAATCGAAGGAAACACGCTTACTCTATTGGAGACGAAGCTCGTGCTTGAAGAGGGATTAACCATAGGCGGTAAAAAGCTGCGAGAGCATTTTGAGGTAGTCAATCACTCGGAGGCTATCTCTTATGTACAGGATTGTGGTCAATCGCAAGATGGATTTGACAGAGTATGTCATTAAATCCATTCATCACTTGGTTCTAAAGAACATTGAGGATGAGAATGCCGGGCAATATAGAATGATTAATGTGTACATATCGGGTTCGCAGCATACTCCTCCGCATTTTACTGTGCTTACAGAAAAGATGCAGCAATTAATCGAATGGTTTAATGAAAATCAAACAGCATTGCATCCCGTCCAGCTGGCTGCGGAGTTCCATTTTAGGTTTGTATATATTCATCCTTTTTCAGATGGAAACGGACGTACGGCGCGGCTCTTAATGAATCTCATTTTGATGAAATTCGGGTATCCGCCAGCCATCGTGAAAGCTGCTAACGAGGCTCGTCTAAGCTATTATGAAACTTTGGAACTGGCGAGCGCGGCTCACAATGTTGAACCTTTCGTAAGCCTGATTGCAGGATGTGTAGCGGATAGTTTGCAGCGGTATATTGGTGCAGTGAAATGACAGAAGGAGCCGTCCCACCCCGGGAGGCTCCTTTTTTGTCGCGCATGCGCATTCGCATATTTTTTCCTACAATTGGCACCCTATAGGGATGTTATACGATTCGGAGGAAGAAGCGAGGGTGGTGGATTGATGAGCGAAGCGCCGACCAAAATCAATATTTTGCAGTTATTTATGATATTCGCGCTAATGAATGGTCTTGCTGATCATGTCATTATTAATCCGATGCTGCTAGATGCTTCCGGCCGGGATGCTTGGATCACAGTCTTATTGACAGGCGCTTTATTCGTGCTGTGGTCTCTGCTCATTACGTGGATGATGCGCAAATCCGGCCAGGTGAAGTGGCAGGATTGGATTGCGAAGCAGACGCATCCGATTGTATCCTGGATTCTGCTTCTGCCAGTAGGCGTGATGCTTTATCTGATTGGCGCGACGACGGTCATTCATACGAGCAAATGGAATACGGCAAACTACTTGCCCGCGACGCCGGGGCTGATCATCGTCCTGTCGCTCATCTTGATCTGCCTCGTGCTGGCACTATGGGGGATGAGCACGATTGCCATTACAGCGGGCATGCTGCTCCCAATCGTCACCTTGTTAGGGATATTCGTCAGCGTATTCAATGCGACGGAGAAGGATCATCGGCTGCTGAAGCCTGTTCTTGAAAAAGGCTGGTCGCCTGTTGCCGATGGCATGCTTTATGCCGCGGGCGGTTTTGTCGAGATCATCCTGCTGCTGCTGCTCCAGCATCGGCTTGTACGTAAAGTGAAAGCATGGCAGGTGTTACTCTATAGCTTGTTTACCGTGCTGATCATGGTCGGGCCGATCATCGGGGCGATTACGGAATTCGGTCCCACCGAAGCTGCAAATCAGATGACGTCACCTTACGAGCAGTGGCGGCTGATCAAAATCGGGCAATATATCGAGCACGTCGACTTCTTTTCGATTTTCCAGTGGCTGTCCGGCGCCTGCATCCGCGTTAGCCTTGCCGTCTACCTGCTTGTCGATATTGCGCCATTCAAGCGGAATTCCCATCGGCAATGGGCTATTGCGGCTATTATGCTAAGCTATCTCGTCATCGCGCTGTTTCCGCTTAACGACTACTCGTTCTATGAATGGATGTATCGCATCTACATGCCAGTTTCGTTCGGTATTATGTTTACGGTTTCGATTATTTGGATGGGCATCACGTTGGTTGCTAAGCCCATGCGAAAAGGGGAGTCTTCATGACGACGACAGCGAGCCAGACAGCGAGCCAGCCGAATCAGGCATGGTCGGAGGAGCGGCTGCGGGAGACCTACCAAGGCTCCGCCGATGTCTATATCGATGCCTGCCGATTCGGCCAGAGCGAGCATGTGAACGTCATTTTGCTCTATGCGAATGGATTGTGCGATGGCCATCATGTGCAGGAAATCGTGCTGCCCGCGCTGGGCAAGCATTTTGACCAGCATGCTGACGGAGCCTCCGGTCTGGAGCAGCTGATCTCGCGCCTGACGCTGGTATCTATTTCGGAGCAGCCAACTGTCGAAGAGCTGGATGAATCCATTTTTGAAGGCGATCTGATCTTGTTCTTCACAGAGGAGAATCGCTGCTTTCGCATGTGCATCAACCACCGCCCGCAGCGGAGCCCGCAAGAATCCAGTACGGAGATTTCAATTAAAGGGCCGAAGGACGGATTCATCGAGGACATGTACACCAACATCGCCTTGATTCGCAAACGCGTCCGCAGCCATTCGCTATATGTAAAGCCGTTTACGCTGGGCGTACGTACGAAGACCAAAGTATCGCTTCTTTATTTCCACGATATTATTAATCCCAAGATATTGGACGATGTCTGCAAAAAGCTGGACAAATTTGAATCGGACGGCTTATACAGCATCAACCAGCTTGAAGAGTCATTGACGGGGTCCAAGCTTAAGCTGCTCCCTTTGATGGACTACACGGGAAGGCCGGATTTTTGCGTCAATGCTTTGCTTTCCGGCCGATTCCTCATCATCGTCGATGGCAATCCGCTCGTGCTGATCGGCCCCGCCGGACTGTCCTTGATCTTAAAATCGCCGGAGGATGTCCACTTCAACTACTCGTATATTACGTTCGCCAGATTGATTCGGGCATTCAGCCTGTTCCTGTCCGTATTTCTGCCAGCGCTGTGGGTTTCCTTGATGGCGTTTCATCAGGATCAGATTCCGTTCCGCATCATGGCGACGGTTTCGGTCTCTCGGTTAGGGCTGCCGTTCTCTTCTCAAATTGAAACCTTCATCCTGCTTATGCTGCTCGAAATATTCCGCGAAGCGGGCGTGCGCTTGCCCAGCGCCATCGGTCAAACCCTGACGTCCATCGGCGGCTTAATTATCGGCGATGCAGCCATTCGCTCAGGGCTTGTTTCGCCCTCCGTCGTCGTCATTGGGGCCATAACCGCGGTTTCCGGCGTTACGCTCGTCAATCAGTCGCTAAGTACAGTCGTTAGCATATTAAGGCTGTTTTTCTTCGGATTGGCATGTTATCTCGGCATGTACGGCGTGATCTTGGGCATCGTTATTTTTGTCGCCTATATGGCGAGCCAACGCTCCTTCGGGATGAATTACCTTGCGCCGCTATCGCCGCTCAATATCCGTGAAGTGATGATGTCGTACCTGCGAGTGCCGTGGTTCATGCTGAAGCGGAGGCCGACAACCTTGAAGACGCAAGATGAAGATCGGTAAGGGAGTAGATAATCATGCGAATCGTTCGGCAGATGGGGCTGTATTTTCTGCTCCTGGCGGCCATGCTCCAGCAAGGCTGCGGAAGTTCAAGAGATATTCAGAGCTTGGCGTATGTCACAGCGCTTGGGATCGACTATGTGGACGGGAACTACATCACCTACGCCCAAGTGCTTAATTTTTCCAACATTGCGCGTACCGAAAACAACCAACTAGGCAAGAAGGTGCCGACCTGGGTCGGCAGCGGGCAAGGCAAGTTGATGTCTGATGCGATCTCCGGCGTAACGGCAACCTCCCAGTTTCCGATGTTCTGGGGACATCTGAAGTCCGTTGTGATGACCGAAAGCGTGCTGCAGCGCGGGGTGAAGGAAATTTATCAGACGTTGAACCGATATCGGGAGGTCAGGTACAACATTTTGGTCTATGGTACGAAGGACAAGCTGTCCGATATCTTGACTCAGACATCCTTGTTCAATTTATCCCCGCTCGACACCATCATGTTCACAGGCACGCAGTTGGGCAGCCCAAAGTCCTTCCTGTTGCCCGTGAACGGCAATCATGCCATCGCCAACTTGAATGAGCCCGGCAATTCGGCCATAATGCCATCCATCTCGACCACGAAGCAGTTCTGGAAGGAAGATCAGAAGAGCAAATCCATGTTCGAATTGTCCGGTGCCTACTTCTTCGAAGATAGTCGCAGCGCCGGCTGGATGTCTGTTGAAGACCTGAAAGGCATTCGATGGGCCAATCGAAGACTAGCGCAGGCGCCTTTGCAGATTCCGTACAGTGAATCGAACAATGCGGTTATTATGTTCGCTCATCCGCATATGAAGATCAAACCTGTAGTGGGCCAAGCAGGCGCGCAATTTGACTTGCAATTGAAGGTCAACGGCACCGTTTACGAATCGCATAATCGAACGGTCAAGGAGTTGGAGCGCATGGCCGAGCAAGCGATCGAGAAGGAAATAAGGGAGACGTACAAGAAAGGGCTCGCCAAGCGAGTAGACCCTTTTCAACTGGAGGAGGCGCTGTATCGCAAGAAGCCTGCGGCGTTCTATAAGCTGACGAAGAAAAGCTCGTTTTTCTTGGACGAGAAGTCGTTGCGGAACGTGAAGGTTCAGGTGAAGGTGCTTAGTACGGGGAAGTATAAGGAGGAGATACGGTAGGGGTCGAGTGTGGTAGAATATGGGGGTGAATGATTGGAGGTGTCCCATGAAGCAAGGGCTCTACGAGCAAATCATCAACTATGGAACGTTGAAGCAGTTGGCTGCGTTGGATTCGTCCGCCTATGATATTGGGACGGAGCCGCTTGATCCCGAGGAGGCGCGGAAGCTGCTCTCTAACTATATTGCTATCGTAATCCGAAGGGCGCTTAAGGTCGTACGTGAAAATTCGGATACCGACGAAGAGGCGGTGCTCGCTCAGGTTCGGGCATGCAACGATATTATTGCTACGCTGAGAAATAGCATGGATCAGCAGGATTATGAGGAGCTGCAGCTACACGAGCAAGGGGAGATTTTGACCTACGTGTATGCGAAGCTGAACTCCATTCGTGCGGTTAAGGAGGAGAAGGTTTTACGCCCGACGACCCCTCTTTCGCAAAGCTCTCTATTTACGGGCTCGCATTCGGAGCCGAATATGCTCAGTGAATTGAAGCATGAGATTGTAACAGCGGATCGGGTCGAGTTTTTAGTTTCCTTTATCAAATGGAGCGGCCTTCGCTGTCTGATCGAGCAGTTGGAGCAATTTACGGCTAGAGGCGGACAATTGCGCATCATTACGACCACCTACATGGAAGCGACTGATTATAAGGCGGTTATGGAGCTGAGCAAGCTGTCCAATACCGAAATTAAAATCTCGTATGATAGCAGTCGCACTCGGCTGCATGCCAAGGCGTATGTTTTCAAACGGGATACCGGGTTTACGACGGCTTATGTCGGTTCCTCCAATTTATCGAATCCTGCGCTCACCAGCGGGCTAGAGTGGAATCTTAAAGTAACCGAGAAGGACTCGTATGATGTACTGAAAAAGATCGAGGCGACCTTCGAAAGCTATTGGAATGATCGGGAGTTTACGACGTTTCTGGCATCGGAGCCTGAGCATGACGAGCAATTGAAGCAGGCCCTTGGCAAGCAGAAGCTGAATGACGGCAATCAGGAATCGATGGTGTTTGCGTTTACGATAATGCCCTACGACTACCAGAAGGAAATTCTCGAGAAGCTGGAAGCAGAACGAGCGCTGTACGGTCGAACCAAAAACCTGCTCGTAGCCGCTACTGGCGTGGGCAAAACCGTGATTTCGGCATTTGATTATAAACGGTATGCCCAACGCCACCCGCAGGCGAGGCTGTTATTTGTGGCGCATCGCGAGGAAATTCTCAAGCAAAGCATGGACACCTTCCGCTTTATTTTGAAAGATCTGAACTTTGGCGAGCTGCATGTAGGCAGCCATCAGGCGAAATCGCTCGACCATTTGTTTATTAGCATCCAAAGCTTGAATTCGATTAAGCTGACAGAGCGTACGACAGCGGACTATTATGATTTTATTATTGTGGATGAATTTCATCATGCGGCGGCACCTTCGTACCAGAAATTGCTCAACCATTACCAGCCGAATATTCTATTGGGATTGACTGCGACGCCTGAACGGATGGATGGTAAAGATATCGTTCGATACTTCGATGATACCATTGCTGCGGAAATTCGGTTGACGGATGCGATTGATCGGAAGCTGCTTTGTCCGTTTCAATATTTTGGCGTAAGTGACCATGTTGACCTCTCGCAGGTGAAATGGTCCAGGCGAGGCTATGACCTGCATGAGCTTGATAATTTGTACACGAACAACAAGATTCGCGCAACCCAAATCATGAATAGCCTGACGAAGTATGTGACGGATATGGATGAAGTGAAGGGGCTCGGATTTTGTGCAGGTGTGGAGCATGCGCTGTATATGGCTAAAGTTTTCAATGAAGCGGGGCTTCCGTCGGTCGCTTTGCATGGCGGTTCGAGTGACGAGGATCGCGATCAGGTAAAACATAGACTAGTAAGCGGCGATATTAAAATGATATTCGTCGTCGACCTGTATAACGAAGGGGTCGATATTCCAGAGGTCAATACGGTGCTCTTTCTTCGCCCGACTGAAAGCCTGACCGTGTTTTTACAGCAGTTAGGCAGGGGACTTCGATTAGCCGATGGGAAAGAGTGTCTGACGGTGCTTGATTTTATCGGACAGGCTCATAAGGATTATAACTTCCAAGAGAAGCTTAGAGCGCTGCTAGGAAAGACGAAGCATTCTGTTCAACATTATGTCGAGCATGGCTTCTCCAGTCTTCCAAGGGGCAGCTTCATTCAGTTGGAGAAGGTAGCTAGAGCGCATATTCTCAGCAACTTGAAACAAGCAACCAATAACCGCAGAAGCTTGATTCAGCGCATCAAATATTTCGAAGGCGATACAGGGCTCCCGCTCACGCTGGGCAATTTTATCCGTTATCATGGCATGACGCTGCATGAGCTGTACGGGGGACGAACAGGCAATCGCTGGCTGCGGGGGTTAATGGTCGAGGCGGGATTGGGTGACCCTATCGAGTTTGATCAAGGTGACTATTTAGTCAAAAGATTGCCAGCGTTATTACATCTTAATTCTCGAAGACTGCTGCAATTCCTGATGGGCTACTTGTCCGGCGAGAAGCAGGTAACAACGGAGGAAGAGCAGCTGATGCTGAACCTGTTCTACTACACCTTCTACCGATCGGAGCCGAAAAAGCAGGGATTCGATAGTATTGAGCAGGGAATAGCTTTCATTGTTTCTTGTAAGGAATTCAAGGAAGAGATTATTGAAATCTTGCAATATAACGCGATGCATATTGATTTTGTTGATGAGTCGAATGATTTTCCGTTTGCTTGCCCGCTAGATTTGCATTGCAAATATTCTACGGATCAGGTACTGGCGGCGTTCGGGCTGTGGAATACGCATAAAGCGCCGGCGTTTCGTGAAGGCGTCAAATATTTTGAAGATAAGGGGACGGATATTTTCTTCATCACGCTTAATAAGTCAGACAAAGATTTCTCGCCATCTACGCTTTATGAGGATTATGCCATTAATGAACGGCTGTTCCACTGGCAATCGCAGAGCCGAATTTCAGAGGAAACGAAAACGGCGCAGCGATACATCAATCATCAGCGGACAGGCAACCGAATTACTTTGTTTGTTCGGGAGTATAAGGATGAGAACAATTACACGATGCCGTTCACATTCCTTGGGGAAGCGGACTATGTGAGGCATGAGGGTAATAAGCCGATCAGCTTCGTGTGGCGGTTGAAGAAGGAGATGCCGCCTGCACTAGTACCGGCAGCCAATAAAGCGATTGTTTAGGATGTGAAGAGGATGATTGAAGTAGCCGCAGCCATTATTGAAAATGAGCGGGGTCAAATCTTGATCGCAAGGCGGAAGAAAGGGAAATCCCAGGAGGGCATGTGGGAGTTTCCGGGCGGCAAGATTGAGCAAGGCGAGTCGGCTGAAGCTTGTCTTCGGCGAGAGCTTTTGGAGGAGATGCAGATTGAGATTCGCCCTTATGCGTATTTTGGCGTAAACGATCATTATTATGGGGCTACGCATATTCGATTAATAGCGTACATAGCGACTTATGTTAGCGGCGTGATCACGTTGGTTGACCATGATGATTATCGGTGGGTTAGGCGGGAGGAGCTGGGGGAGTTTGATTTTGCTCCGGCTGATGTGAGGTTTGTGGAGGCGTTGATGGGAAGAATGAATGATTGACTCGAAAAGAGGGGGGTTCCCTCTTTTTTTCACTAGGGGTGCGAAACCGCCGATCGGGTGCAAATAGGGAAGAAAAACCTTCCCTATGTGTGCGAAACCGCCGACCGAGGGCGAATAGGGAGAAAAACCTTCCCTATGTGTGCGAAACCGCCGACCGAGGGCGAATAGGGAAGCGAAACCTTCCCTATGTGTGCGAAACCGCCGGCCGAGGGCGAATAGGGAAGCGAAACCTTCCCTATGTGTGCGAAACCGCCGGCCGAGGGCGAATAGGGAAGCGAAACCTTCCCTATGTGTGCGAAACCGCCGACCGAGGGCGAATAGGGAAGAAAAACCTTCCCTATGTGTGCGAAACCGCCGGCCGAGGGCGAATAGGGAAGCGAAACCTTCCCTATGTGTGCGAAACCGCCGACCGAGGGCGAATAGGGAAGAAAAACCTTCCCTATTCTTTTCTCCCTCCTACAACCCAACCGGCAACCCGCTCGCATACATCACCCGACAATCCGTATGCGCTCGCAGCGACTCCATCGTCTCCGCCCGCGGCGACGCATAAATCACCGGATAGTCCACTTCCTCATACTCCCCGCGTATCGCAAAAGCGAGACGTTCCTCGTCCAGTGAAAACTGAGCATCCACACCCTGCTTGTTCCCGCGCGCATCAAGCCGAATCCACCGATCTAACTCCTTCATATACACCGCATTGAGCGCGTGTACCACATAGCCGGTATCCGGTGTATCGCCTAGCGTAAGCCGCTGATAACAGAACCCTGCGGGTATGCCGCGGGCTCTTAGCAATGCGCATAAGAGATTGGATTTGGCATAGCAAATCCCTTCGCGGTATTGCAGCACATCTGAGGCGCTGCATGTAATGCGCGAGCTCTGAATGTCCCACGAGTGCGAGACGGCATCGCGAACGAATTCGAACGCATTTTTCGCATAGGTAATGTCGTCGGGCGACTGGCTAGCCAACTGCGCCGCTAGCTCCTGAATGGAAGCATGGCTGTAATTGACGTATTCACTTTCAACGAGATAATCTTCTATTAAACTGGATTCACGATTCACGATAATCCCCCTAACATGAGTGCGAGATGAGGTTTACATCGAACAGATGGTTACATACATCGAACCTTCTGTCTCATGTATGTTCGTATATTTATACAACAAAACGATTATATATCCAAAACGATCCATCCATCAAGCGCTTATCGCTTCGCTCCGATCATTTTATTTTGCCGTATACGACCGCACCTCTGGGCGATTATAATGTTTGAGGCTATGCCTTATACTTTCTAAGCACTTACCAAGCAACATGAGGAGGATCAACATCTCAATGACGACAATTGCTCAAGCCTATAAAAACTGCCAAAGCTGCGGCATGCCGCTCGCGCGTGACGAACAGAAGGGCGGGACCGAGCGGGATGGCTCGAAAAGCGCCAAATATTGCAGCCACTGCTACCAGCATGGCGAATTTACGATGCCGGATATGACGGTGGAGCAGTGCGGGATTTGGTGAAGGGGAAGCTGGGCGAGTTCGGGTTCCCGAAGTTCATAAGAGGCTTCTTCACGCGGGGCATTCACAAGCTGGAGCGTTGGTCGAAGCAGTAGCAGCCAAAGCCAATCAGCTTGCAAGGATCTGGATATACTATATAGAGGGCTTCCCCGCAACATGGCGGATGTCGGATTAGAAGGAGGGCCCTCACGAATGCAGAACCGCATCTGGAATGTCGGTCTTATTATACTTGCGATCACGTTCGCGGGATTGCTGTCGGCTTTCGCGATCACGATTTTACATACACGAGAGCTGGCGGAGCAGCTGGAGCATAAGAACGGACCGGCGGCGTCCATCGATCAAATGCGGGTTGCGCTCATTTCGCAGGAGCTGGACAATCCGTTCTGGCGCTCGGTGGAGACAGGCGCACGGACAGCAGCAACCGAGTATGGAATGGAGCTAACCTATATGGGGCCGCTGCGGATTAATCCGTCGGAGCAGTCACGGCTGCTGGAGAAAGCGATTGCCCAAGGGTTCGACGCGCTGCTCGTTCAAGGGCTGAACGATCCGGTATACGCTCGCTTGATCGGGCGAGCATCGGCGAGCGGCATACCGGTCATTACGATCGATGCGGATGAGCCGGGCAGCAAACGATTGGCGTATGTCGGGACGGATAATTGGCAGGCGGGCGAAGCGATGGGGCAGCTCGTCACGCGAATGGCGGGCCAGCAAGGACGAATCGGCGTGCTGCTCGGCAGCGAAGCGACGAATATGAAGCTGCGGCTGGCGGGATTCCGGAGCGTTGTGAATAAAACCCCCGGGTTATCCATCGCAGACGTGAGAATCTCCAATATCTCGCGGCTGCAGGCAACGGAGCAGACGACGGATATGCTGAACAAGCATCCGAAGCTGCTTGCGGTTGTTGGGTTTAGCGCATTGGATGGCGTCGGTATCGCCGAGGCGGTGGCGAAGGAGCAGGCTAGCGATCAGCCCCGCGTGTTCGCGTTCGACGATTTGGCGAATACGCGCCAAGCGATTCGGGAATGCCGGATCACGGCCGCTCTTGTGCAGCAGCCTGCTCGGATGGGGCAGAAGGCGATCGAGCTGCTGCATGATTATATGCAAAATGGCGAAGTCGCGGCGGCGATTCATTTTACGAAAACGAATGTGCTGGATGAGCTGGGGGCATGCCGATGACGATAAGGACGAAGCTGCTCCTTATTATTCCGCTGCTCGTATTGCTCGCAAACACGGTGACGTTGTTTCTGTTCCAAAGCTCGACCGTCGTCCAGCGCGGTTATGACCGGATGATGGATCGGGTACTGGCTTATAGGGAAGCTGTTCAAAATGCAGAGCGCTCCACGCAATCGCTATATAGCTATCTGCTGGACCCGAATCCGCAAACGCAAGCGGAAGCCCGCCGACAGCGCGATGCGTTGTTGCACAGCCGCGAGCGAATAGGCGCGCTCGGACAAGATGCTGCGCGTGCGTCTACAGCCGCCAACTTCCTTCACTTGCTAGATGTGCTGAAGCGGCAGCAACTGGCGGCGGAATCGGCCTCTGGAGCGGAGTCGCCAAGCGTTGCGCTGTCGCTCTACACCGAGGTGGAACAGACGGAAGGCTTCGTACGGGAGGACGGCCAGCGGTTGATTGATCTGGAATTGAGCAGCGACCAGCCGGTATTCCGTGAGATTCAGCTAGCGAACGTTCGCATGAACCGATTGGGCGCTGCGGTCATCGCGATTCAGACGCTGCTCGGCGTTGGGCTTGCCTTCTGGGTGTCTCGCAGCGTGACGGAGCCCGTGGGAAGGCTGGTTCGCATGGCGAAGGGGATCTCGGAAGGGCGGTCACAGCAGGAGCTGGAGCCGCTGCCCCCTGTAACGAAGGACGAGCTGGGCGTCATGACAGGGACGTTTCTCCAAATGGTTGCCTCGCTGCAAGAAGCAGCAGAGCGCGATAAAGGCAGGCTGGAGCAGGAGCGATTAGTGAAGGAGCTGGAGCTGCAGTCGCTGCAAAGCCAAATCCAGCCGCATTTTCTGTTCAACTCGCTGAATGTCTTATCCAAGCTCGCGCTGCTGGAAGGGGCGGAGCGGACGTCGGATCTGATCGTGTCGATGTCCAAGCTGATTCGGTACAGGCTGCGCAAAATGGACGAGCCCGTCACGCTGCGCGAAGAGCTCGGGCATGTGATGGAGTATGTGACCATCCAGCGCGCGCGGTTCCAAAATCGGGTGTCGTTCGAGACGGACATCGATGACACGACATTATCGGCTCCGATTCCGGCGTTAACGATTCAACCGCTCGTCGAAAATGCGTTCGTCCACGGCATTGAGCAGCTGGAATCCGGCGCTGCCATTCGGCTTTCGATTCATCGCGATGGATTGGATGTCGTCGTTGCGGTAAGCGATAACGGTGAGGGCATAGATGAGGAGACAAGACAAGCTTTGCTGCAATTAAGCTATGCTCCGCATAGGCCTGGTGGCGGCCTGGAGGAGCGGTCGCTGGCGCAGCCGGACCAGTCTCAGAGACAGCCTAAGCCGTCCACGGGCATTGGGACGCGCAATGTATTTCGACGGCTTCAACTATTCAGCGGGCATAGTGAGAATACCGTGGACATAAAAAGCAAGATCGGAGAAGGAACGACGGTTACCATCCGAATTCCTTGGCTAGATGAGGGGGATAAAGTCGATGTATCGCTTGCTGATCGCGGACGATGAGGCGCTGGAGAGAGAAGGGCTGGAATGGATCGTGAATCGGATGCTGCCCAATCAATTCGAAATTATCCATGCCGAGAACGGGAGAAGGGCTATTGAGCAGGCTGAGGAGCGCCGACCGCATATCGTGCTGATGGATGTCCAGATGCCGGGCATTCAAGGGCTGGAGGCGCTGCGCGAAATTCGGAGCATGCTGCAGGACGTTAAGCTGGTGCTGGTAACGGCGTATGATTCATTTGCGTATGCGCAGGAGGCGATTACGCTCGGCATTTCCGAATATATCGTCAAGCCGGCTAGCCGGGATCAAATGGCGAAGCTGCTTACGCGATTAGTGGAGGAGCTGGATCGCGAGCGGGAGAAGCGGGGGGAGCAGCTGGAGTTGAAAAGCCGGATGTCGACGATTCAGCCGCTCATCGAGAACGAGCTGGCGCTAATTCTGATGGTCGATCAGGCGATGGGCACGAGCCCGGAGACGTTAGCGGAATGGCTGGATTTTCGGCTGGATAAACAAGGGCGCTGCCTCGTAATAGCCTTCCCCGGCCATGATTCCTCCCTAGATCGGGGCCAGCTCTATGAGACGATTCGCCGATTGGCGAAGTCGCAGACGAGCTGCATTGTGAGCTCCATTCTAGAGCATCATCTTGCTTTGTTCGTTCATCAGCCGCAGGCTGCGGAGGATGGCGAGGAGGGGCTGAGCCGGTTGGCGGAAAAGCTGGCTGAGGCAGCACGGGCGCTGCTGCATATTGCGCCATCGATCGGTATCGGCTCGTTGCGAAATGGTGCGGAGGGCTTGCGCCACTCGTATTTTGAAGCAGTGTTCGCGTCCACTTATCCAGGCCGTGAAGGGCAAGTGTGCCTGTTCGATGATTTGAAGCAAGGCAAGCAGGATGCGGCATTGGCGGATGGAGTCGAGCTGTCGGAGGAGCGCCAGCGCAGCTACGTGCTGTCAGCCTTGAATCGCATCCGCGAGCTTCGCGAGGAGCAGACTGCGACCGTCATGGACCGGGCCATTGCTTATATCCTCGAACGTTTCACAGAGGAACTGTCGCTGGAGGATGTGGCGGAATATGTCCATCTGAACCCTTTTTACTTCAGCAAAGTGTTTAAGCAGCATGTCGGCGAAAATTTCATCGATTATTTGACCGGGCTTCGGATCGACAAAGCGAAGCGGCTGATCGAGGACAAGCAGCTGATCCTGAAGGAAGTATGCTATCAAGTCGGCTACAAGGACCCGAATTATTTTAGCCGCGTGTTTAAGAAGGTGACCGGCGTCACGCCGTCTGAATACCGTGCGCTGCCTCGATAGGCGTAATGTGGAAGTCCATGTTCATGAGACATGGACTTTTTTGCGCCTGCAGCACAGAATAATGCGGGTCGGTCTCGCCGAATGACCGTTATTCGTGATGCATGAATAGCTGTGCGGGAACAGCGCAAATTAGTGAAGATGATCGCAACACGGCTGCTTTCGAATCGATGCTATACTAAAAATCGCTTTCCAAGAAAGGTTGTCCTTCGGCAGTACGGAGGATGGGATATGCGCTGCAAGCAACGATTTTGAAAACAGAAAGGAATGCATAGATTATGGCACAAACGATAAAAGCGTCAGCATCCGAACCAAACATGCGTTACGTAACGCTCGTGTCCATCATTGCCGCACTGGGCGGGCTGTTGTTCGGCTTCGATACGGCGGTTGTTTCGGGCGCAATCGGCTTCATGCAGGACAAATTCGATCTGAACGGCGTTCAGACCGGCTGGGCTGTATCGAGCTTGATTATCGGCTGTATCGTCGGCGCTGCTGCGTCAGGCTGGCTAAGCGACCGGTTCGGACGTAAAAAAGTACTGATCGCCGCAGCGCTGCTGTTCACGATCGGTTCGATTTTCTCGGCTATACCAGATACGTTCACGGGCTATATCATTGCTCGGATGATCGGCGGGCTTGGCATCGGGATTACCTCCACGTTATGCCCGCTATATAATGCAGAGATCGCGCCCGCGCGCTATCGCGGACGGTTGGTTGCGTTCAACCAGTTCGCAGTCGTTACGGGTATTTTCCTTACGTACTTCATCAACTCCGGCATCGCTGGCGCTGGCGACGACGCATGGGACATCTCCACGGCTTGGCGCTGGATGTTCGGCGTCGGCGCGATTCCGGGCATTTTGTTCCTGGTTATGCTATTCTTCGTGCCGGAGAGCCCGCGTTGGCTGATCAAGCAAGGCCGTCCGGAAGAGGCGCTCAACATCTTGCTTCGCATTCACGGAGAGGATGCGGCCCGCCAGGAAGTATTGGAGATCAAAGCGTCGTTCAACGAAAAGCAAGGCTCCATCCGCGAGCTGTTTAAGCCCGGACTGCGTTTCGCGCTCATTGCGGGCGTCGGGATTGCTGTCCTGCAGCAGATTACGGGGATTAACGCGATCATGTACTATGCGCCAGAGATTTTGAAATCGACCGGAGCAGGCACGAACGCTGCGCTGATCCAAACGATTCTCGTTGGCTTTATCAACTTTGCCTTTACGATTTTATCGATCTGGCTGATCGACAAGGTGGGACGCAAGGCGCTGCTGCTCGTCGGTTCGTCGGTTATGGCGCTTAGCCTGTTGTTCATCGGCATCGTGTTCCATAGCGGACACGCTACAGGCCCGTGGGTGCTGGTGCTGCTGCTCGTTTATGTCGCGGCATTCGCCGTTTCGCTCGGCCCAGTCGTCTGGGTGCTGCTTGCCGAGATTTTCCCGAACCGCGTACGCGGCATAGCGATTGCCATCGCATCGATGGCATTATGGGTAGCGGATTACGTCGTGTCCCAGTCATTCCCGCCGCTGCTGGATTCCGCTGGACCAGCGGTCACGTACTGGATCTTCGGAGCGCTGTCGCTCGTGACGGTTATCTTCACATGGAAGTTCATTCCGGAGACGAAGGGCAAGTCGCTTGAGGACATGGAAGACGTATGGAATGAAATGAGCCGTAAGGGTTCGACGAGGGGTTAAATCATAAATCCGGGAGCTTCGCCTGCGGGCGAGGTTCTCGGATTTTTTGTTTGGCGTAAACTTGTAGATGGTAATATAAAACAGATTGAGTGAATGGTTTTTGCTAAGGGGTGAAGAGCGTGCAGGAGTCCAAGTTCGAGATTAGGTTTGAAATTTTCGAGGACGATATCGAAGAGCTGAGAGCGATGGATGTTAAGACGTTCGATAAGGAGTTTCATGAAATCTACGGTCCATTCACGATGCGGGTTGACGGTCATGAATGGATCCCGTATCCGTCGGATGGGCTGCCTTTATCTGCGAAGCGCATTTACTCAGAGCTTATATTAACGCATTTTAACCTGCTAGTTGATGTTCTGGCTGCGCTGGATGCACATACGTATGTCGCATTAAAGTATATCGAGAATAGCTGGACATGGTTTGTATTCGAAGCGCATGCGGATCAATTATCATTAAGCAAGCTGAAGGCTGAGGAAGGTAGCTGCACAGGGTTGATTTGCACCACTCCTTCGCTTCTGAAAGACGCGCAGGTGCAAATTACTTCAATTTTCCGAATCGCGAGGAGCGAATTCGAACAAGAAATTAAGGATGCTATTACGCGTCTTATGGCACAAATCAGGGCAATCAACCTTCCCTTGCTGGAATCCCACTATTTTCGAAAGGTGAGGCGGTTTCTTCGATGAAGTTGCAATCCAACATCAATTCTACAATAGATCAAATCATATCCCTTTATTTAAACAGCGTGAATCGTAGCTTCCCTCATTTGCTTGAAGGTTTTTATCTATATGGTTCCATCGCTTTGGGGGACTATTCGCTGGAGCTTAGCGATATTGATTTTATTGCCGTAACGAAAGAAAGATTGCACGATGCGGAGGTCGCAATACTGAATCAGGTTCATCGTGAAATCGAGTCCAAATACAAGAAACCTAACTTGAACGGCATCTATTTAACTTGGAGCGATCTAGGTAAACTTCCGGAGAACACGCAGCCTTTCCCTTATTTTTGCGATGGCGTTATGCATCGTTCAGGTTATTTTGAGTTGAATTTGGTCCCTTGGTATGAATTGAAGGTCCACGGCATCAGGATCATCGGTCCGGACATATCGACGCTGGAGATAGAGGTGGATTTTGAACAACTGTTATCGAGCATGCATCAAAATTTAAATGAGTATTGGAAAAATTGGATTCGCAAATCGAGTAAACGATTTTCCCTTGCATCGTTAGCGCTTTACTTTAGAAGAGCTGATATAGAGTGGGGCGTCTTGGGAATTACGAGATTATACTATACGTTCCGAGAGCAGCAGATCACATCCAAAGCCGGGGCAGGGGAATATGCTTTAAAGGTTGTCCCTGCACGGTGGCATCGTGTCATTCAAGAGTGTATCCATACAAGGCGGGGAGAAGCCAAATCGCTGTATGTATCGAAAATCCAACGAAAGAAAGATGCATTAGGTTATATGAATTACATGATGAGTGAGAGTAACAAGATATTCAATTCTATAATAAATAAACGATGTGAAAAATAAGGCGGATTACTCGAATCGAGTGATCTGCCTCTTTTATTTCTTAAGAAATCTTAGGTTGTTCAATATACACTGAGATGTTAATATTTTCTTTGTGCTAGAGTAATATATTATTCAAGTTTTTGGATTCTAATCATCATGCGGTAGTGGAGGAGAACAATGAAGAAGTTTAGAAGCATATTATCCGCTTTGCTCGCAGTGAGTCTTGTATTTGGCACATTGCTTGCTTCGGTATCGGCAGCATCCTCGGAGAATGTAGACAAGCACTGGGCGGCAGGCACGCTCAAAAAATGGCTGGATGCCGGACTCATTCAGGGATATCCGGACGGCACGGTGAAGCCGGATGCGCCAGTGACGCGCGGGGAATTCGCGGCGCTGTTGAATCGCGCTTTTGGGCTGAAGGATGAGGCTGCTAGCGTATCCTTTAACGATTTGCCGACCACAAACTGGGCTTATCATGAGATCGCAGTTGCAGTAAAAGCAGGCTACCTGCAAGGGACAGGCGGCGGCAAAGTATCCCCTGCACAAGCAGCGGCTCGCCAAGAAGCTTCCGTAATGGTGGCAAACGTGCTGCATCTCGATACGAAAACGAATACGGATGTATCGCAGTTCAAAGACGCGGCGCAGATCGCGGACTGGAGCAAAGGAGCTATCGCAGCGCTTGCTTCCAAACAAATCGTCAAAGGCGACGAGCAAGGCAACTTCCGTCCGAAAGCGTCGATCACGCGCGCGGAAGCAGTCGTTGTGTTGGATGCGGCTTTGGAGCTTCAAAACAACAGCGCGACGAAGACGTTTGATAAAGCTGGCGTCTATGGCTCGGCTGACAAGACGGAAACGATCGATGGCAATGTCGTCATTTCGGCCGCAGGTGTAACGCTGCAAAACATGGTCATTACAGGTAACCTGACCATCGCGAAGGAAGTAGCTGAGGGCGATGTGACGCTGAAGAATGTAACAGTGAAAGGCACGACGACGGTTAATGGCGGCGGCCCGAACTCCATTCATTTGGAAGACTCGGTACTGCTTCGCATCATTGTAGATAAAGCAACAGGCCGCGTACGGCTTGTCGCAATCGGCGCAACGACGGTGCAGGATGTGATCATCCAATCGCCGGTTAAAATCGAAGAGTCGCATGTAACGGACAGCGGCTTCAAAAACATCGAGCTGTCCAAAGCGCTGCCGAAAGACTCGAACGTAGAGTTGGTTGGACACTTTGAAAGCGTAGGCGTCATGGCTGCGAACATCCAGCTCAACATTCCGAGCGGAACGGTCGACAATCTGGATGTTGCTAGCGGCGCAGCAGGCAATACGATCAACGTGAGCAAAGAAGCGCAAGTGCTGAAGCTCATTCTCGATGCAGTTGCGAAGCTGATCGGTGAGGGCAAAGTCGACCAAGCGACGGTGAACGATGCGGCGAAAGGCTCGTCGTTTGAAACGAAGCCAGGTCAAGTGGACGGCTCGGCGAAAGACAGCATCACGACACCAGGTACGGCGGTTGTAATTGGCGGCGGCGGTGGAAGCACGGGCGGAAACAATAGCGGTAGCGATACAGGCGGGAATAACGGCGGAAACACAGGTGGCGACAATGGAGGCAACAATGGCGGAAGCACTCCGCCACAATGCACGGTGGACTGCGATGATGCGACGCTGCACTCGCTTTCGGTAACGGGCAGCGTATACATGGAGCTGGTACAACGGGACTTTGGTGTGGCTAAGGTTGGCATTGGCTTTGAAAGTAATATGCAGGACTACTCCGTCGATCTTGCCCAGAATTTCACGGAATCTGATGTTAATTTCACGGTCACTGCAGCCGCATATGCTAAGCTTAGTTATAGCTTAGTTTATGACGATGGAAATGAGATTAAGGATATTGCTGTGGGTGATCAAGGCACTTTCAATATTCATTTAAGGGAAAAGCACGACGCTACTGTGATGGTTACTGTTACCAACGCAAATGATAATCAGTCGTGGAATTACTACGTTAAATTTGTTTATCAGCGTGATCTTCAAGAAGCTTTCCGTATTTTTAAGCTCCCTGTTAGCCCAACTGAGACGTATCAATTTTTTGAAACAAGTGCTCTTGAAGAAGGTGACCATGTAGTGGTAACCGTACCTGCTGCGGATACGACAAAAGGACTTAAGATATCGGTGAATTTTGACTGTGGGAAGTATGGTTCTGGATACAATCTTGCAGATTACTCTAAAAATAACTTTTTCAAGCCTGTAAATACAATTGGAAAGCTACATGTAGTAGTGACACGTGCTGGTCAAGAGATTATGAATGGTGAATACCAATATGATCTTACTCCAGTTCCTCTTATTACAGATGGTACGGGTATTAATGCATCCCTTTGGACGCAGGAACAAATGAAGCAAGATGGTGCGGAAAATGCGTCTTATAGAATAGAGATCGACTTAGATAAGAATGCTAATCCCGCGCTTCAAAATGTGAAGTATATGGATGTTATGTATGAAGATAAAGTCTATACTAATATGGAAAAGCGTGTTTGGACTTATGAGGATTTTAAGACAAGCCAAAATAAATATGGGTTCACAGGTCCAACGCGTGTAGGGAACAATTCTTATCTTTTGACATCGTATGGATATAATGAGGTGCATGACAAGTTTGCCTATATCTTCTTATTTGATGAGCACAAAAAACTGATAGGATGTTATGTGCAAGAATTGCACTTTGATGCCGATCACGTCGGTGAAGGTGTAACAATCGTGCCGCCTGTGGTTAAATAATGTCTTCATCCCCCTTTTAGAGAGGGACTTTTTTCACCCGAGTTAAAAAAGTTTTAGAAGCATACTACCAGCATTGCTCGCAGTCAGCCTTGTGTTCCGCACATTGGCTAGTGTAAACAAAATAATCCCTCTCCTTTCGGAGGGGGATTATTTTGTTTAACAGCTTTTGCAGAGGGCTAACGGACAGGAAAGCCGTTATTCGATAAAAAAAGGTTACTTTTAAAATGTAACGGACACCAGTGACGCTATTTGCGTCCTTTCGCGCGGAAACGGGGTGTAGACAGGTGAATAACGGCGCTGGGGTCCGTTAGAATTTCCAAATGCGCGATTTCCGGCAAATAACGGCTGTTACGGTCCGTTAGCCACGGATGGAGGGGTCACGTCGGCAGCATCGTCCGTTAGCCGTGGGCAGAAGGCGCTCAGCCAACAGCAGCATACGGTCCGTTAGCGGTGGGCAGAATACGCTCGGTGGCAGCATGAGTCCATTAGCCGTTGCCCGAGGCCGGCGTTAGCAGCATAAGGCGCATCAGCAGCATCAGTCCCTCGGCACACCAGCGTTACTCCGCCCCATACCGTGCCAACGCCTTCGTCGACGCCTCCAGCATCCGCCGCTTCAAGTAATCTCCCTCCAACACGCGCACGCGCATGCCCAGAAAACGAATCTTCGAAAGCAAATATTCGCGTTCATCCAGCTGCAGGCATACCCGGACGCGATATCGGTCCTGTTCCTCATCGTACTCGACGTCCTTCTCGAAGCTGGAGAGAGCATAGAGAATACGGGACAGCTCGCGGTTGTACGCAGGGACGACCTCAATGAGTGCCACGGTTTTGCGCGACTCGAGTATCTGGTTGATTTTATGCAATATAACGGCCGGGTCAAGCGTCAATTCTTGCTCGGATTCGGTCAGCTCGGCAGCTTTGATTGTTTGCATGTTGTCCAGCTTGGTCTGCATGAAGGTGCGGCTGCGAACGTTATACCAGAGCAGGTACCATTCGCGTTTGACCATGGAATACTCCAGCCGATAGGGAAGCGCCAGCGGCGCGTCATTGATGGTTCCGTTCTTGGTCTTGTAAGTGAGCCGGATGAATGTCCGCTCCGCGATATATCGGCGCAAAGGGCGCAGCAGCGGATGGTACACCTGCTTCTCCATGCTGCGGGCTTTCTCTACCAGATGCTCGGACGTATCCATCACTTGATCCTCGCCGAGCATCGCATGCAGCTTATCCAGCGTATCGGGATCGAAAGCGTCCGCAGCTGCGGGATGCTGCAGCATGGACTTCAGCCATGCGCGTTCATGCGAGGTGACGACGAAGGTGCCGGAGTCCTCCAGTCGGGAGATAATCTGGTAGTTAAAGATTTTCTCGAACAGGTTCATAGTACGACTGAATCTCCTTCCATTCGGCGATCATCTCGGCGCGAAGCTGGGCGGGCTCCAGCACTTCGCAGCTGGAGCCGAAGCTCCTCAGCCATGGCTTGATTTCGGTGAGACCGTTAACGGTAATCTCATAGACGAAGGACTGCTCATCCTCCGCTACAATCTGCCCCCACTGCCCTTGCAGCAGCACCCGGTCCTTGACGAAGTTAAAGCGAGGCTCTACGGGCTCCGGGTTATAAAATCTGGCGCGCACCGTTACCGGCCAGCCTGTGTCAATGAGCCAACTGGACTTCATGCGATCGTCCAACGCCTGACGCCGCGCCTCGAACACCTGCTCAGCCGCCGGCTCGCCCTCTTCGATCTGCGTCATGCCTTCCATCCGATACTTTTGAATGCCCTCGCGGCCGTTCGTGAGTAAATACCATCGGCCATATTGGTGATCGTAGATGACCCTGATCGGCAGCTGCTGATGCACGTTGCCTTCGACTGCCCGCTCGAACAGCGGATTTGTATTTTGAGAGCTATAACTTTTCTCGGACTTCGGCGAAAAATAGCGGAATCGTACCGTTCGGCGGTGTCGGATCGCATGCAGCAGCGTGAACAGATGCGCTTCGTCCAGAATGCGCGAGTAATAGTGGTATTTGTATAAAAAAGGCTCGGTCGCCAGCTTCTCGCCATCGCTCCGCATAAGATGCTTTTTCAGCCCGTCCCGCAGCAAGTAGCCCTGCACCGAGGGAACCTGCGTGTTCGCCATCACGTCGACGAAGTCGTAGAGATCGATGAGCTCCTTATCCGACAGCGTTTGTACAAGCTCATGCTGAATGCGATAGCGGAACGGGCGAATGCCCGGCTCGCGTCTGATGGCGCCGACCTCTTCCAAGTATTTCAGATCGGACCGAATCGTTTTCTCGTCAGGAAGCGGCAGGTCGGCAGGCAGCCCGCTATAGCAGATGTCCAGCAGCTCCATCGCCGTCATCGCTTGCTCCTTCATCGCACCGAGCAGCAGCGAGAGGCGCTGGCTCTCGGACTCCTTCACCGACTTGGCGCGGAAGAGGAACAAGAGCATTGGATCGGTCGAATCATAATAGCTGTATCGAATCGCTTCTGCGAATTCTTTGCCCTGCTCCTGCGGTAGCTGCTGCTGCATCGTGCTTACGATATCTTTAAGCTTGCGAATCGTCTTATCGAACGTATGGACTGAGATGCCGAGCCGCTCGGCGAATTGCTGTCTGCTGAATGCGCCGCTCGTCAGCACAAGCATGCGCAGAAATTGGATCTCTTTATCGAAGCTTTCTTTAGCCATGCGCTATCCCCCGTTTCCCATCTTTTCATTGTAACAGGCAAGGAATCGATCTGGGTAGATTGGAAAACTTTCTCTCCATCGTAATACTTTCACCATGTTCGCTGCGCGTGAAATCATCGATTATAGATACAGAAGGAAATAATAAGAAAGAGAAAGGGAGGTCTACATGACAGAAATGACTTGCATGAAGGAGCAAATCGTAGAGGAACTGAAACGAGTGGAGAAAGAAGAGAATGTGCGTATCCTGTATGCATGCGAATCAGGCAGCCGCGCGTGGGGCTTCCCGTCCAAGGATAGCGATTACGACGTTCGTTTTCTATATGTCCGGCCGCTGGAATCCTACCTCTCCATCTTCGACAAGCGCGATGTGATCGAACGCCCGATCAGCAACCTGCTGGATATTTCGGGATGGGATTTGAGGAAGGCGCTCATGCTGTTTCGCAAATCGAACCCGCCGCTGCTGGAATGGCTGCAATCGCCGATTCCCTATATGGAGGACTATACCGTGGCGGAGCAGATCCGTCGCTTGTCACCACTGTCGTTCTCGCCGCGATCCTGTATGCACCACTATTTGCATATGGCGAGAGGGAACTATCGGACCTACTTAAGGGATGAGCAAGTGAAGATTAAAAAATACTTCTACGTGCTTCGTCCGATCCTCGCCTGCGAGTGGATTGAGCAGCATAACACGATACCGCCGATTGCTTTTCAAGCATTGATCGACGAATTTATGCCTGTAGATAGCGAGCTTCGGAAGGTGATCGACCGTTTGCTGCACCGCAAGATGGCAGGCGATGAGCTGGATTACGAGCCGAGAATCGATCTGATCAACGCTTATGTAGAAGAGCGGTTAGGCTGCTTCGAGCGCATCGCTCCAGAAGCGAGCGCAGCTACGTTCGATCAGGATGAGCAGCTGGATAAGCTGTTCAGGGCAGCACTTACAGAAGCTTGGAGGATGACGTAGCTTCGGAATCTTTCAGCCTTCTGTTTTGAACCCGGGCAACGATATGTTTCAGCTGCAAACCAATCCATAACCATACGGTAGGCAGTATGAATTGCCAGAAGGTTATCGATGGATCAAGGGAGAAATGGAAGGCTTCGGAGAAAGTGATCGCGTGCAAATTATAAAATAAGAAAAAGAACCAGTTGAATCCCATTTTGCTTGGAAACGTCAGCACGTACAGCCCGATAAACAATCCGATGATGCTGACGGCTGTGACGGAGAGAAGATTAGCAAGCATGGACTTTAACGGCTGGAGAAACACATAGCCGAGCGCGATATAGGCGACGATGGTGAAGGGGAGTACCCCGATGGGCGTTGCATGTAAGAAATAAAGCATGCCGCACATGACAAGGACGAACAGATGTATGCCCACCGAACGAATGTTATTATCCGACAAAAGCGCATCCCCCTCTTTGTAGGTGATTTCCCATTTATTCACTACGTCCATTATAACGTAATTCATCGATTCAGGAGTGAAATTAATCATATGGCTTATCAAACAATAAACGGCGTCCGTGTCTGGGGAGCGCCAGACGAAGGCGCGTTATCGCAAGCGAGAACTTGCGCAGAGACGGGCAACGTCGTCCAGGCGCTGCTTATGGCGGATCATCACAAAGGCTATAGCCAGCCAATCGGCGGCGTTGTCGTCTATGACGGCCAAATCTCCCCCTCCGGCGTAGGCTATGATATCGGCTGCGGCAATAAAGCGGTGCGTACGTCGCTGCATGTAGATGATATCAAGCATCAGCTGCCCGCGATCATGGATGAAATTGCGCGCCGGGTTTCGTTCGGCATGGGGCGCGTCAATAAAGACAAGGTCGATCATGAGCTGTTTGACGACCCGGACTGGGCGGTCTATGCAGCCATAGGCGAGCAAGAGCATGACAAGCTCAAAGCGTTGGCGCGCGAACAGCTCGGAACGGTCGGCAGCGGCAATCATTATGTCGATCTATTCGAGGAGCCGAAAACGGGACGGATATGGATCGGCAACCATTTTGGCAGCAGAGGGTTCGGCCATAAGACGGCGAGCGGGTTCATGAACCTCGCGGTAGGCAGAGCATTTTTCGGCAAATCGCCAGGCGAGAAGATGGAACAGCCGCCGATCTTGCTTGATCTTAGCAGCGAGCTTGGCGACATGTATTACCGCGCGATGAAGCTTGCGGGACGCTACGCCTACGCGGGGCGTGATTATGTCATCGACGAGGTGCTGTCTATTCTGGGAGCGGCAGCGGATATGGACGTGCATAATCATCACAATTATGCGTGGAAGGAAAAGCATAACGGCAAGGAAGCCGTCGTCGTTCGCAAAGGGGCAACCCCGTCCGCGCCTGGGCAGGTCGGCTTTATCGGCGGCAGCATGGGCGATATTTCCGTCATCGTGCGAGGCAAGGATACGGCAGAAAACCGCGAAGCCTACTATAGCACCGTACACGGAGCGGGCCGCATTATGAGCCGGACGCAGGCTGCGGGCAAGATGAATTGGAAAACGCGCAAGCGCATGGGCGGGGAAATCTCGACGCGCCGCATGGAGGACGCGATCCGGGCATTTGGCGTTGAGCTTCGCGGGGCGGGCACGGACGAGAGTCCTTTTGTTTACCGGAAGCTGCAGGACGTGCTCGACGCGCATGCCGAAACGATTGAGGTCATGCATGTGCTGAAGCCGATCGGGGTGTGCATGGCGGGGGCAGATGAGTTCGACCCGTATAAAGACTAAGCGAAACAAAGCGGCAGGCCCGATCGGCGGACTGCCGCTTTTTCACCGTTGCACTAAAGCGTTCAACTATTCTCTGCTCCAAATCCGGGTTACATCGGTAAGCTTAAGGTCTGTGAAGGTTAGTTTATAAATGTCGGGGATGTCCATCTTCTTCCAAAACAAAAAGTCATAGCGTACATCCAAGCGGTTCATGATCAGCGCCATCATATTGCCGTGGGTGCCGATTGCAATGCTCTGGCCTTCGTATTGCTGCAGTACTTCGTTGAGCGCTTGCATGCCTCGACGCTGCGCAGCGAAGTTGGATTCGCCGCCTTCCCAGCTGAACGAATAGTCCTCCCACACCCTGGCTATTGCGGTATCAAAATTATCGACAGGGTTTTCCGCCAGCTTTCTTTCTTTGAAGTCTTCCACCGTTGTAATCTCGATGCCAAGCAAGTCTGCCAGGCCTTCGATCGTCTGGATGGCGCGTTTGTAGGGGCTTGCGAGCAGTACGTTAATATTCTCATGCTGCAAAAGTGCGGTTACTCGCTGGGCATCTTGTTGTCCGCGTTCGGATAAAGGGCGGTTGCGTTCATCGGCTGAATACGTTGAATGGGCATGTCGTACGAGATAGATGGTTGTGCGCAAGCGAGGTCACCTTCCAATATTAAAGTCTTCGATGCAGGAGAATGGGTAATTCATCCAGAAGCATTACACCAATGATAACATGAATTGTTAGGGAGGAATAACCAATGGAGTTAAATGACATGATTCAAGAGCTTTTTCAAGCGGCCAAATCAGGAGATGCACTGCGTTTGCAAGCCATGCTGGAAGCTCATCGGCAGCTCGCGAACATGGAAAATGCCGACGGGCTGACTCCGCTCGGGTATGCTGCTCATTTTGGGAACAAGGAGGCGGTGCAAATTTTGCTCGATTACGGGGCAGAGGTCGACGCCGTCTCGCATTCCAAAGTTTCATTTATTCCGTCCAATACCGCGCTGCACGCAGCCATTGCGGGAGAGCGAAAGCTGGATGTCATCCGGCTGCTGCTGGACCACCAAGCGAACACGACAATTGCTGATAGCAACGGACATACCTGCCTTCACAGCGCGGCGTTCCATGATGATAACGTGGAGCTGCTTCGTTTGCTGATCGAGCATGGCGCTGACGTGAATGCGCGTGTTGAAGGCGGCGATACGGCGTTATCGATTGCCGTCCAGCGAGGAAACGCGAGTGCAGCGGAGCTGCTGCGCCAGCATGGGGCGGTTGAGTAGCTGTGCAGTAGGTTGTTTTACTAGGGTTGCTGCGCCGCAGGGCGGTTGTTGAATTGGCTGAACACCGTGCGTTGTAGCACCAGCCATTCTGATCTAATAATGCTGTAATAGATGTCATCGCGACAATTGCCGCTAGCATCGACGTAATTACTTCTAAAGTACCCCTCCTGCGTGGCGCCCAGCTTAAGAACAGCCTTTTGTGAGCGAAGGTTGTCGGCATCTACACTAAACTGCACGCGGTTGAACATCATTTCCTCAAAGGCGAAACGTAATAGCTCGAATTTTGCAGCCAAGTTGACATGCGTTCCCCTAAAGGGTTTGCCGTACCATGTCCAACCGATTTCAAGACGTTTATTATGAAAAATGATGTTCCCGAATCGGGTCATTCCAGCAACTTGGCTGGTGAGCTTATCGATGACAATGAAGGGATAGGTTTGCTTCTCTTGCCGGTTGGCTAGCGCAGAGCGAATATACTTTTCTAGATCATGATCATCAACGATATGGTTTCCTGTATATTGTGTAATTTCTTTGTCGAAAATGATCGTTCTTAGCGCGTACGTATATTGTTCACTCAGTGGCACGAGCTTGACGAACTTATTTTCTAGTATAATTTCACGGTCAAAGAAAGCATTCAAATAGCACACCGCCTAAATATATTAGTGTTTTGTAAAACTATGGTTTAAAGATACTTCAAGAGCGGCGATATCCCCATAGAGAATCTGTATACAATTTTGCATCAATTCGTCGGAGGAACGCGGTGAAGGTCGGAGACGTATGGGTAGGTCAACTCGATGAACATGGCAGCCACGCGTAGGGTTTGCAACTAGCCGCATAGGAGGATTTACATGATTAAAGCAATCGTTTTTGATTTTGACGGGCTCATCATCGACACGGAGACGGAATGGTTCCATGCGTTCCAAGAGGCGATGGCGCGTTACGGCGCAGAGTTTCCATTCGAGTTTTTTGTGACGTGCATCGGCACGGTTGACGGTCGGTTAGAGGCGTTTATAGAAGAGAAGGCAGGCAAGGAAAATGTCGAGGCTATATGTAATCTTGGCAGGGAGCTTCATTTCGAGCGGATGAAAACGGTCGATATTCGAGAGGGCGTAAAAGAATATCTCGCGGAAGCGAAGGCGCTAGGGCTGCGCATCGGGCTTGCTACAAGCTCCCGAAGGGAATGGCCGGAAAGGTTTTTAAAGCAGCTTGGTATCAGGGATTATTTTGAGGTCATTAAGACGAGAGACGATGTTGAGAAGGTGAAGCCTGATCCTGCACTGTATTTGCAGGCGATCGAAGCTCTTGGGATTAATGCGGACGAAGCGATCGCATTCGAGGACTCGGCGCATGGGGCGAATGCTGCAATCGCGGCGGGCCTGCATTGCGTCATCGTGCCGAACGAATCGACGAAGGACATCGCGTTCGAGAAATATCATTTGCGAATCGGCTCGATGAGCGACATGAGCTTGGCGCAAGTCATTACCCATCTTACCTAAAATCGAAGTGCCGGTCGGAGGAGAGCCATGGTTGAGTTATTTGCAGTTCGAATCGAACAGAGGATCAGAGAAGCGGATTTGGCTCCCTTGATCCATCAAGTGTCAGAGGCGCGGCAAGCGCAGATTAAGCGTTATCGGTTTCAGGACGATGCGATCCGAAGCTTGTTCTCGGAGCTGTTAATTAGAAGAGTGCTGCGCGAAAAATATAACATCGACAACGACGACATTGTCTTCTCGTTCAATACATACGGCAAGCCAACGATTGCGGGGCCGATTGAGCAGCAGTATAACGTGTCGCATGCTGGCTCGTGGATCGTAGGGGCGATAAGCGCATTGCCGGTCGGCATAGATGTCGAAGCGATCAAGCCGATCGATATGGCCGTCGCGCATCGCTTTTTCTCTTCGGTTGAGTGCGGCCAGCTGGCCGAGCTGACGCCGGAGCAGCAGCAGCTTCGATTTTACGAGCTGTGGACCTTGAAGGAAAGCTACATCAAAGCCGTAGGCAAAGGACTATCTTTGCCGCTTAACTCGTTCTCGTTCCGCTTCCAAGCGGATGAAGGCCGTTATCAGCTGAAGGCGGACAATGGCGATGATGATTACGAAATCAGGCAGTTCGATCTGGATTCGGATTATCGTTTGGCGCTATGCAGTAAGGAGCGGGAGATTAACCGTCAGATCCATCAATGGTCAACGAGTGATTGGTTATAAATAGCGTGGAGGTGGGCAACGATGTATATCGTCTTAGTGAACTATATAAAGCCGTTGGATGAGGTTGATGTATATCTGGAGGAGCATATCGCATTTCTGGAAAAGCATTATGCGGAGAATCGCTTTATTGTGTCTGGTCGGCGTGATCCTAGAACCGGTGGCGTCATTATAGCCCAGGTCGAAGATGAGGATACGATCCGATCGATCATGCATGAGGATCCGTTTTATACGAACCATGTAGCGGAATTTGAGTTCATTAAATTCAGCCCTGTGAAATATGCAGAGGCGTTCTCGCCGTTTATTGTGTAGTTGAACAAGAGATCGAGTCCTCCCGAGGGCGAAGGAGCAGCAATGGAAGAGAACAAATCGGCTTATGAAACAATTGATGCGTACATCGGAAGCTTTCCGCCTGAGGTACAGGACGTGCTCCAAACATTACGGCGAGTTATCAGGGAAGCGGCGCCGGAAGCGATGGAGAAGATCAGCTACCAGATGCCGACGTTCGCGCAGAACGGCAATCTTGTTTATTTTGCAGCATATAAAAAGCATATTGGGTTCTATCCCACATCGAGCGGCATCGCCGCCTTCCAGCATGAGCTGGAAGCCTATAAGGTGTCCAAGGGAACCGTCCAGTTCCCGTTGGGCCAGCTGCTGCCGTACGAGCTGATCACCAGAATCGTGAAGCATCGGGTCGAGGCGAATCGGGAGAAGGCCGCGAGCAAGCGGACGAAGAAAACGGGCAAATAGCAGGCATGAGCGTGGCTGCCCACGCGCCGGAGCGTGAATAGGGAATAAAAATCTTCCCTATCCCGCCGGCCCACGCGCCGGAGCGTGAATAGGGAATAAGAATCTTCCCAATCCCGCCGGCCCACGCGCCGGAGCGTGAATAGGGAATAAAAATCTTCCCTATCCCGCTGGCTGACGCACCGCAGCGAGAATAGGGAATAAAAATCTTCCCTATTCCGCCGGCCCACGCGCCGGAGCGAGAATAGGGAATGAAAATCTTCCCTATCCCGCCGGCTGACGCGCCGCAGCGTGAATAGGGAATAAGAATCTTCCCTATCCCGCCGGCTGACGCGCCGCAGCGTGAATAGGGAATAAAAACCGGCCCTACGGGCAAAGAAAAGCCGCGTTTTCGAGAAACGCGGCTTTCTCTACAATCTGAAAGGCGGTGCAGAGAAGGAATCTCTGCACCGCCTTTTTGCTTGCTTACTCGTCTTTGACGACCTTCGTGAACAAAGCAAGCGAGTATAGCGCCGCTGCCCCTACGACGATGTATACGATCTTCGACCCGACCTCATCGGTCCCTCCAAAAATCTCGCTTACGACATCGTACTCGAATACCCCGACCGACAGCCAATTCAATCCTCCGAGGATGACAAGAATCAGACTGACCACATTAAGTGTCTTCATTCGGATGCCCCTCCTTATGGTTTTGCCATTATGCCTTGCGCCAATGCCGGAGGCGTTGGTTGTTCATTGTCATGTTATGAGAGCGTATTCCCCGATATTCCACTTGACGGGATGCGAGATGTCCTATGCTTGATTCATTTTGCGTACAAGCTGCAAATTGTTCATGAAACTTTGGTCCTACTAAAGTTATCTTAAAATCTGATTCTCTAGTATTGTTTTTCCAGATTTTGTGTTGAATCTTGTCGTAGATTTGGTGATAATAGGGAATGCGAGATCGATATCCAACTTTTGGTCAACTCATTCTACTATTGTAAAGGCAGGTTCAACCATGTTTTGTACGAAATGCGGGGTCAAACTAGACGAGAATACGAAGTTCTGCACCGGTTGCGGCAAGCCAGTAGCACCGCCAATAGATTCAAACGCTGCTAATGGCGCACACGTACAGCCAGCAGCGAATACACAAGCCGCACGGGTGGAAATGTCGAAAGCGGTTAGTGAAACGGCTGCAGCAGCGGCGGTGGCAGCACCGACGGCGGCGGCGGCAGCACCAACAGTGTCGGGGGCAAACTCCGCAGCGTCGGCGGCAAGCTCGACAACGACGGCGAGACCGGCGGCAGTAGCGCCAACGGCAGCGACTACCGCACCTGCACCGCAATCCGCGCCGCAACCGGCGAAAAATCCATCGCCTCTGCCCGAGAAGCTGCAAGGGCTAGTAAAAGCGCTGGCTGGCAAGCGCCGCTTGCTCGCGTGGTCGGCAGGCGTAGTGGTTGCCGTCGTTATCGCGTTCTTCGCGTATACGTGGCTATCGAAATCCGATAGCGAGGCGCAGCTATTTTATGTGAAGGACAACTCGATATTTTTCAAATCTGAAAGCATGAAGAAGAGCGTAGCGATCACGAAGGAGCTGCTGGATGACGCGGATAGCGAGGATTTCGATGGAGACTCGGGCATCCCGTCCTATACCCGAGTGAATCAAAGCCGCGATAAGCTGTTCTTCCTCGACGGGATTGACACAGAGGAGGGAACGGGCAGCCTCTACATGAAGAACTTGGGCGACGTTAGCGACAAGAACGAGGAGAAGGGCACGAGCATCTCCTCGAATGTTTCCAGCTTTAAGCTGGCGAACGACGGGAAGCTGGTCGCTTACCTGAAAGACGCCAACGACGAGAGCAAGCTCTATTACAACGATTTGAAGCAGGAGGTGCTCGTGGATCGCGATGTTTCCTCTTACTACGTATCGGATGACGGCAAGCAGCTGATGTATGTGGTGACGGATGAGGATGGCGCAGAAACCCTATACACGAGACCGCTGAAGGAAGATGGCACAAAGACGAAGATCGATTCCGATCTCCATCATATCGTGACGTATAAGGGAGATTTCAGCAAAGTTTATTATCAAAAGGTTGACGATGGCGAGGATCACAATGCCGGCACGTTATATGTCAAAGAGGCGGGCAAAGACAAGGTGAAGCTCGTATCCGGGTTCGATTCGATTGTGTCGTCCAGCAGCGAAGGCCGCTTCTACTATACGAAGCAGGATGCTTCGATGGTGCACTTGTACGATTTTGTCAACGATGACATGCTCAGCGAGGACCAGAAGACGACCGAACCGACCGAACCAATCGAGCCGTCTGAAACGAGCTTCCAACGTCAGGTAGCGCAAACCGGTTATTTTGGCGATATCTACTATGACACTGTCACGGATTATGATGCGTACAACGCGGCCTATGAAAAATACCAGAAGGCATACGACAGCTATTCCATCGCAAACGACAAGTATCAGGCGAAGGTTGAGCGGGACCAGTTGCGCGATGAGCTGAAGGCAGCCAAGCTGGAGAGTACCAAATCTTCCCTGTACCTGTTCGACGGGAAGAAGGAGCAGCTTATTGCCAAAGACGTAGACCGCACGTCGCTTTCGGATTTGAGCAGCGGCGTTGTCGTCTATAACAAAATCGCAGCCTCCAAAATGAAAAAAATAGCGATATCTACGATTTATAACACGTCCGAAGTCGAGTCGGCTTATCGGGATCAGGATCTATCCGATCCGAAGCTGTACATTTCCGTTAAGGGCGGCAAAGAATCGTTGTTCTGGGACAAGTCCGACTATACGGCCGATGTGAAGCTAAGCGATGACGGCTCGAAGCTTTATGTGCTGGAGAGCAAGGATGGGGAAGAAGCGGGCGAGCTGAAATCCTATTCGGTCACGTCAAACGGCGCGCAGGACAAGAAGACGGTTGCGAAGGACGTTGCGAAATATGCCGTGGCGGGCAGCAATCTGCTCTTCTACTCGAACGTCAAAGATAATGTGGGCGATCTGAACACGACGATCGATGGCGTCAACAACAAAATCGCCTCCGATGTGCAGGTCGGCTACACCCAGATTCTTGATGAAGCCCGCACGCTTGTATACTACTCGGATTTCAGCGAGAAGAGCCTGTCCGGTTCGCTTAATCTGTACGAAGACGGCAAATCCAAGAAGCTTGCCGATGATGTCTATGACTATCGTTACGTGAGTTCGGATCTGATCTACTATATTTCGGATTACAGCAGCAAAAACAGCTATGGCGATCTATGGGAGCTTCGCAAAACGAAAGATAAGAAGCTGATCGACGATCAAGTCAACTTCTTCCTCTAGGAGAACCAGCTCGTGCATCGCATCTGAATCTAAGTTAGGAGAGTCGCGACTATTATGAAATGCTCACAATGCGGAGTGACGAACGAGAGCACCAACCATTTTTGCAAGCAATGCGGCAATGATCTGACGAAAGTCAGCTGCCAGCAATGCGGAACGGCTTTGCAAGCCGACAGCGCCTTTTGCGGCAATTGCGGAACGCCGCGGCAGGCGGATAGCCCGGCTTCGCCGAACGAGCAGCCGCCCGCGCAACCTCCTTCGGCCCCAATTGCAGCGCCACCGGCAGCGGCAGCGACGCCGGAAGCTGCGCAGCCAGAGCCACCGGTCGCGCCGCCCGCGGTGCAGCTGAAGAAGACGCCGGAGGCGCAGGAGCAGCCTTCTGCAGCAGAGGCCGAGGCGCTCAACTCATCTTCTGCGCCAGCGACCGATACTGTCGCGGCACCGCGGACCGAGAGCGTGAAGAAGAAGCCATGGATCTGGATCGCTTCAGCAGCGGCAGCCGTTGTTTTAATCGGACTGGGCTTCTACCTGTTTGCTTCCAACGAGAAGTCGCCTGTCGTCAAGGATGAGCATGCTTCAGCCGCTGTTTCCGACGAACAGAAAGCAGAGGAAGCGCCTAAGAGCTTGAAGCTTGCGATCGACGCGATCGATGCTTCGAATTATCCGACGATCAAAGTGAAGCTTGCGGTCGAAGACGGCTCCGAGCAGTCTGACCTGTCGAGCGGACAAGTAGCCATCAAAGAAAACACGGTAGCGCAGAAGACGGCTGAAGTGAATGCCAATACGGCGGACAAAACGTACGAGATCGTGTATGACACGACGGTATCCAATACGAACCCGCCCAATGGCGAGCAGCGTGTCGTCGATCTTGTTATTGGCGACAACAAGCTGTCGGAATCGTACAAGTCGCCTAGTCAGAAGAAGCTGCACATCGATGACGTCAGCTATAATACAGACGAGTATCCGAAGGTAAACGTCTATTTCTCTCTCTATGACGAGAACAACCAATTGGTAGAGGATATGAACCCGGTTAAGACGGCTTTCACGGTCAAAGAAGGCGATAAAGAAACGAAGAACGCGTCCTTCTCGAAGCTGACGGAGAAGCCGCAAGCGATCAGCACGAATCTCGTTATTGACGTAAGCGACAGCATGAGCGAGGACAACAAGCTGACGAAGGTTAAGGATGCGGCTACCCAATTCCTGTCCCATGCTTCCTTTGCAAGCAACGACGTGGTCGGCTTGATGTCCTTCTCCGATGCGAGCAATATCCGCCAATCCGATTTTACGACGGAAATCGAGTCCATCAAGAGCAGCATTGCAGGCATGCAGACGAGTGGCTGTACCGCACTGTATGAGGCGCTCAATCAAGCGGTCAGCAACACGGCCTATAACTCGGTCGAAGGCTCGAAGTACGTTGTCGTCTTCACGGACGGCAAGAATACGATCTGCGATGGAACGAACTGGGTAAGCCCTAGCACGGTCATCAATAACGCTTTGCAGTGGGGTGTTCCGATCTATGCGATTGGCGTTGAAGAGGACGCGGATTTGCAGCAAATCGCAGAGCAGACGAACGGCCAATACCATGTGCTGGGCAATGATTTCACTGATCTTAACGCCATTTATAGCGATATTTATACGAACAAGAAGAAGCAGTATGTTATCACGTATGATTCTTCTGTAGCAGACAAGTCGCCGCGCCAAGTCGATATCAAAATGAACGGCGCGAATCTGTATTCGAAGGCATCGGCCATGGTTACGCCTAAGCTGTTGGACAACCGCCAAGTGTCCGAAGCGATGCAAAACTATCAAATCGCATGGTCGCAAGCGATGAATGCCCATTCGATGGACCCGTTGCTGCCATACGTCACGACGACGACGAATGCGAAGGACAAATCCTCCGTCTTCAACATCGTTGACGTTCAAATTAACGGTGATATTCAGCCTGGCGGCACGCGTACCGGCGGATTGGTGAACCTGCGCACGGAGTACGGGGAGTACGTCAACTATGATATTCCAGATTATAAGCTGGTCAGCGCAAAGAAAATTTCCGATGACCGTTACCAGCTGCGCGTAGAGAAGCGCGTTCGCCGCGATGCGCTCCTGCTCGTCAACCATAATCAGGCCGCGCTTGGCTTGTATGATCCGTTGACTACGTTCAAAGAGACGGCGTACACCTACAATGTCATTAAGAGCAATGGTGCTTGGAAAGTGTCGACGGTCGAGGACGATGAAGCGGTGCCAGTGTGCTATGTGGATGCATCCTATCAAGAGAAATACGTTCGCGCGGATGGCAAATCGTCCAAGACGAGCGGAAACTGCCCGGGCGCAGCGTCTAACGAACGGTAAAAGCAAATGAGGAATGAAAAATGAGAAGATACCATTTATTGCTGTTCATCGGTGCTGTCATCGTAATCGCTGCTGCGATTAATATGTATACCAAGCACGACGAGCCTGCCTCCGGCAGCCCGAGAGTCGAGGAAACAGCAGGCAATACGCCAACTGCTGAATCGGGAGCGACGCCTGATTCGGCAGGCGAGCCTTCTGGCCAAACCGACACGTCCAATGCAGATGACGATGCGGACAAGGATGATGGCTCGAATGCCACTGCCGACGCGGATGCCAACATCGATTCGAATTCGGATCAAGAGAAGGCTGATCCGCCGAAGGATCAGACCGCCGATGCTCAGCAGCCGGCTTCGGCAGATGACGAAGCCATGACGACTTGCTTGCTGTATGTAAGCAAGGACCCGGCCTCGGCGCTCGCGGACACGTTCGTGCCGAAAGATCTTGTGGAAGTGAATGTGCCTACCGCCTACGACATTAAGGGCGAGCACGTGAAGGAACTGAGCAAGGATGACCAGAACTCGCTGTACAACGAGAAGCTGATGGTCAAGGAAGCGGCGGACGCGCTTGAGAAGCTGTTCGCTGCGGCAAAGAAAGACAAGATGGAGCTGTATGCGTACTCCGGCTATCGCAGCTATACGACGCAGGAGCTGGTATACCAGCGGAATGTGAAGAGGCTAGGCAAGGAGGAAGCGGATCGCGTGAGCGCGATTCCCGGACACAGCGAGCATCAGACGGGGCTTACGATGGACATTACCTCCAAGGCCTTGATGGACATTTACAGCAAAAACAAAGATAAAAGTCCGTTAATCAAAGATTTCGGCCAAGATCCGGAAGGCATCTGGCTGAAAGAGCATGCGCATGAATATGGCTTCATTATGAGTTATCCGGAAGACAAAGAGGCTGTAACGGGCTACAGCTATGAGCCTTGGCATTATCGGTATGTAGGCGTGGAAGCAGCGGCGAACATGCATGAAGCAGGCCAGACGCTTGGCGAGTACGTGGCCGGGGGCTGCAAGCCGAGCAAACAGAAATAGCGGCAATCGTAGAAAGAGGCGAGGGGACATCCCTTGCCTCTTTTTTATAGAAATTCGCTACCGTCTTCCGCTATCGCCAGCAAATGGTCGGACGGCTCGCATGCCCCCTCCCCGACAGGCATAACGAACAATGTGCGCCATAAATTAGTGGTATTCGCGATATGAAAGCGCCATTGGGGGGATGCTGTCCGATGATCACCATCACGTTATGCCTTATTGTAAAAAATGAGGAGGATGTGCTGCGGCGGTGCCTGGATTCGGTAGCTGAGATCGTTGATGAAATCGTCATCGTCGATACGGGCTCCACGGACCGAACGAAGGCGATTGCGGCAGCCTATACGGACGCGATCTACGATTTCGAATGGATCGATGATTTTGCCGCCGCGCGAAATTACGCTTTTAGCCAAGCGACATCGGCTTATATTTTGTGGCTGGATGCCGATGACCTCTTCCTTGAGGCGGATCGCCGGAAGCTGCTGGAGCTGAAAGCATCGCTGCAACCGGACATCGATACCGTATCGATGCACTACAATCTGGCGCAGGACGAGTATGGGAGGGTGACGAGATCGCTTCGCCGTAATCGGCTGGTCAAGCGCTCGCGCAATTTTAAATGGATCGGCGCGGTTCATGAATATTTGGAAGTATACGGCGTATCGTTGGCTTCAGATATCGCGGTGACGCATGCGAGCCTGCGGCATGATCATAATCGCAACCTTCGAATCTATGAGAAGCGGCTGGAAGCAGGGGAGGCGTTCGGTCCGCGAGATCTCTACTATTATGCGAATGAGCTGAAGGACCATGCCCGGTACGAGGAGGCAATCGCGTATTATGTGAAGTTTCTTGAAACACGAGAGGGCTGGGTGGAGGACAACATTGCAGCCTGCGGCAAGCTGAGCGACTGCTGCGCGGCGATCGGCAGCTCGGAGCAGACGCTGGATTATGCCTTGCTATCGTTTCGATATGGCAGCCCGCTGCCCGAGTTTTGCTGTCGGATCGGGTTCTGGCATTTGAACCAAGGGGCATATGCGACAGCAGCCTACTGGTATGAAGCTGCGCTTCAAGCGCCAAAGTCGGAACAAACCTGGACGCTTGGGAATCTATCCTGCGAAACATGGCTCCCCCATTTGCAGCTATGCGTCTGTTATGACAAGCTGGGCGATCTGCGCAAAGCGTTTTGGCATAATGAGCAAGCGCGAGCTTTTCGACCGAACGATGCAGCCGTCCTGTATAACAAAGCTTATCTCGAAGGGCTGCTGTTTCCCGAGGAGCGACTGAGCGGCGAGAACGCGGCGGAGTCGAACTGAGGGCAGATGGCGGCATCAGGCGGAACGTTGCAAGGCATGAGTATAGCTATCCCCTGTGACAGCCTGCTTGTAGACGGGGCTGTTTTTTTGTTTCAATGGAAAGGAAGCTCTTTACAATTCATTTTAATATGTCATAATGATAATATCGATTTGACTATATAAATTAAATAAGCAGAATGAGGGAGCGTGTGAAACGATGGCGACGATGGATGCAGCCGAACGGCTCGATCGGATCAAAGGCGGGATGTACGGCGTTGCGGTAGGAGATGCGCTGGGCGGGACGACGGAGTTTATGAGTGCGAAGGAAGTACAGACTGCCTACGGTTATTTGATGGAAATAATCGGGGGCGGCGTATGGCGGCTTGAGCCCGGCGAAGTGACAGACGATACGATGATGACGCTGTGCGTAGCAGAGGGAATTATCGAGCGGCCAGACCAGCCGATGGAGGCGATAGGCGAGCGGTTTCTGGCGTGGTACCGAACGAATCCGAAGGACATCGGCAATATCATTCGCACGGTATTCCATAAGTTCGAGGGGAACTGGTTCGAAGCGGCGCTTCTTGCTGATCTGGACATGGGGCAAAGCGGTGGCAACGGCTCCTTGATGCGATGCCTTCCGGCAGCGCTCGTGTATGCGAAATGGGAGGAAGTCGAGCGCGTAACGCGTATGCAATCCCGCATGACGCATTATGATCCGCGATGCGACGAGGCGTGCATCATTTATAACCGGATCGCGTATCGTCTGCTGCAAGGGGAGGCGCTGCAGCCGGTTGTTCAACAGGAGCTAATCGGAACGGAATACGAGGATCTGCTGACGTCCGAGCCAAACTGTGAGCCGAGCGGCTTCGTCGTGCATACGTTCCGCTGGGTCGCTCACCTGCTGTTGACGAGCAAGGACTTCAGCGATGTGGTGCAGCGCGCTGCCAATCTGGGCGGCGACTCCGATACGATCGGCGCGATCGCCGGCGGCTTGGCAGGCATGCATTGCGGTTATGGCCAAATTCCGAAGGCGTATGCGGACAAGATTTTGATTCGCGAGCGGTTGGATGCTGCGGTGGAAGGGCTGCATGCATTGCGGCGTGCGGAGTAAGCTGGCTCGAAGTTCGAGAGTCTATCAACGAATGCTGGAACTCCTTGGAAGGCGAGACAACGCGGCAAAATTACTTGCGCATCAACAATACCCATATGGAGCCAGCGGAAGTGGCAGCGCTTATTAAAGAAACGTTCGGGCTGTAAGGACCGGAGTTGATTATTTTTCCATAAATAGGCGTATTCTAAAGACCGATTAACGGCGTCGTCCAAGCGGCGCGTACAGAGAGGATCGGTCGATATGAAATTATTGCCCACTTTATCCGAAGTGTATAATCAAGCCAGTTATCCCATCACGGGCCACGCGAAGCGGAATGTACAGGTGCTGAAGGAAGCGCTGGCGAGCTATGACGGCGAGCTTGATAGCGATGTTTACGGCTCGGGCGCGGTGATCGAGCCGTTTCAAGAACGGATGGCGAAGCTGCTTGGCAAGCCGGCGGCTGTATTTTTCCCGAGCGGCACGATGGCGCAGCAGATTGCGCTTCGCATTTGGTCGGATGGGGCAGGCAGCAAGAAGGTCGCGTACCATCCGCTCTGCCATCTTGAGATTCATGAGAAGGACGGGCTGAAGGAGCTGCATCATCTTGAGCCGATTCTATTGGCGGATACGACAAGGCCGGTACGGTTAGCTGATGTTGTAGGGATGGAGGAGCCAGTGGCGTGCGTGCTGCTGGAGCTGCCTCAGCGGGAAATCGGCGGGCAGCTGCCGCCCTATGAAGAGCTGGTGGAGATATCGGCGCACTGCCGCGAGAAGGGGATCAAGCTGCATCTCGACGGGGCGAGATTGTTCGAGGCGCTTCCCTATTACGGCGTGGCAGCCGATGAATTGTGCAGCTTGTTCGACAGCGTGTACATCTCGTTTTACAAAGGGCTTGGCGGGATAGCGGGTGCGGTGCTGGCGGGCGAGTATGATTTTACGGAAGAGTCCAAGGTTTGGAAAAGAAGGCATGGCGGCGATCTGATCAGCCTGTATCCGTATATTTTGAGTGCGGAGTATTACATGGAGCGGCGGATGCCTCGCATGGCGCAGTATTATCACGAGGCGCAGGAGCTGGCCGCGTTATATAATGCGTGTTCGACCATCACGACGGTTCCGCAGGTGCCTGTATCGAATATGTTCCACGTCCATTCGGCGCTGCCGAAAGAGGTGCTCGAGCCGATTCTGATCGCGGTGATCGAGGAGACCGGCTTTGGCTTTACGCATGTGCTTCGGGATAAGGATGACGGCGGCAGCTACTATGAGGTGAGCATTGGCGACCGCTATGCGGAGCTGCCGAAGGAGAAGCTGCGAGACGCTTTTCGGATGCTGGACGAGCGTGTGCGGGCTGCGGCGGAGTAAGGGGAAAAGCGCGTAGGCCCCAGCCTCGCCTCCTCGGTCCGTTAGGTAGCGCGTGCGCTAGGAGATGGCGCCGCGCATCCGGCCTGAACAGGCTGCTGCGTCTCTTGTCGCATGCTCCTAGCGTAACGGACCCTACAGCCGCTATTGCTCCGTATTTTGCGCATCTGGGAGCCTAACGGACTCCACGGGCGTTAATGTCATCATTTCAGCCGAAATGGTGGCATTTGTTGCGTAATAACGGCTCCTCGGTCCGTTACAATCTCCAATCGCCGCTTTTGCGCCAAATAGCGTCCTATCGGTCCGTTAGCGCGTGAAGCAGCGGCAGGCGTTCGCTTCAGCAAATAGTAAAGCAAATGCCCGAGCTCGAAAAGTCCCGCAAATGAGCGTATAATTTGTTGCGTAGAACAAGCCAAACAGCATTTTGTAACAAGAGGAGTGATCCAGTTGAAGCAACGGCAATATGGTACTACAGGCAAGCAGGTTTCGGAGATTGGGTTCGGCGCGTGGCAGCTCGGCAACCAGCAGGATTGGGAGGCCATGGGAGATGAGGATGCGATCAAACTCGTCCACGCAGCGCTGGAGCGAGGCGTGAACTTCTTCGATACGGCTCCGAATTACGGGCTTGGCCGCAGCGAAACGCTGCTTGGCATCGCGCTTGCAAACCGGCGCAGCCGCGCCGTCATCAATACGAAGTTCGGCCATGCTGCCGATGGCACGACCAATTATGACCCGAGCAGCATTCGTACTTCTGTCGAACAAAGCTTGCGCCGCCTTCGGACAGATTACGTCGACTCCGTGCTTATCCATAATCCGCCGTTTGACCATCTCGATGGCAAACTCGGGAATTTTGACATATTCAGCCAACTGAAGCAGGAGGGTAAATTGCTTGCCTACGGGGCTTCGGTTGATTCCAGCAAAGAAATGCTAGAGCTGATTCAGCATACGGACGTCGGCGTCATCGAGGTGCTGTTCAACATTTTTGCGCAAGAAACCGCCGAGGCATTCCAACTGGCGAAGGAGAAGAAGATTGCACTCATCGTCAAAATTCCGCTCGACTCCGGATGGCTGTCGGGCAAATACGATGCGCAGAGCACCTTCGAGGGCGTGCGGAGCCGGTGGTCGCGGGAAACGATCGCGAAGCGGGCAGCGCTCGTGGAAAGGATTCGGTTCATCTCGGACGAGCAGACGACAATGACGACGGCTGCGCTTCGTTTCATTCTCGCTTATCCGGAGATTGCGACGGTCATCCCAGGCGTGCGCAATATCGCTCAGCTCGACGAGAACGCCGCGGCAAGCGACGCTCAGATGCCGCATGAGCATGTGCGCAAGCTGCAAGAGCTGTGGGACAAAGAGATTCGTTTCCAAAATCTCGGCTGGTAATGCAGTCGGCAATTCGCACGCAATAGAAGCTTCTGCATCGCCTATTAAGGGGATGCGGAAGCTTCTTTTTTATCCCCGGACAGCAGTCAAATATTTTTGAGATCGATCAAATCCGTCGCTTTTTATCCCCCGCCAAAATTCGTTAAATAGAAGAAAGGGATTAGACAGCTTAGGGAGGAACTCGACATGGCGAATGGGGAAAAAACTTCCTTATACAGCCAGCTATCGCATCGGGAGGTGAATAGGGAATAAAAATCTTCCCTACTCATCCGGCTATCGCGCGGGGAGGTGAATAGGGAATAAAAACCTTCCCTACTCATCCGGCTATCGCGCGGGGAGGTGAATAGGGAATAAAAACCTTCCCTACTCATCCGGCTATCGCGCGGGGAGGTGAATAGGGAATAAAAACCTTCCCTATTCAGCCGGCTAAAGCGCCGAGGGATGAATAGGGAATAAAAATCTTCCCTATGCCACCAGCTATAGCATCAAGAGGCGAATAGGGCATAAAGATCTTCCCTATTCATGACGATCGATATAATCGGATCGTCTTTTTTGTTTCGCCCTTCATCCCAACGAGGAGCTACTCCCTGAATATAAGGAGATACTCTCCCGACTAGCATTTTTTCTTGTATTTTTATGAAAATAGTAGGAAAATAATTGTCGGTAAATATAAATCGTTTTTAGATTTCGATCAATAGATCGCTATTACAGAATACGAGACATAACATAGGAGGCAATAGCAATGATTTTACAGCCCAAAACAGCATTACAATCAAGAAGCCATCTCCGCTTGGTGATGTTTATTGCAATCGCAGCAGTGGCCATCGTGCTAGGCTTGACTGCAAGCAAGGCATCCGCTGCGAATATGCTGGACCAAGGAACGGGCCCGAACGTTCCAACCTCAATCGGCGGCTCCAATAATATTGGACAGAGCTTTACCGCGGGCAAGACCGGCACCATGTATGACTTGGATTTGTTTCTATCTCAGGTCAGTCCGCCAGCTGGTACTACATTGACCATCGAAATTCATGATGGTGAAAATCCGAACGGCACGTTATTGGGGTCCAGAACGCTCTCTTATAATGAAGTGCTAGCCTTGTCAGGTTGGCCAGGCGGTAAATTCACGGTCACTTTCCGAGATGGCATTAACGTCACCGCAGGCAACAAGTATACGATTATGATTCGCTCGACTCCTACTACGGGGCAAGTAACGATGCACATGTACGATACAGACGTGTATAGTGGCGGGATGAGCTATTATATGGGCGTTTGGAAATCGAGCTATGACCTCGGCTTCCAGACGTATGTCTCCGATTCGTATCGGAGCTATATTCCGTCGATTACGGTTTCGCCGATTGTAAGCACCTACGGACAGGCGACTCCGTTTTCAGCAACCTTAATGGTGGACGGCGAGCCGCTGGCGAACAAGTATGTTAATTTTTCTGTTGATGGAAGTACGGTTGGCATTATTCTCACGAACGCATCTGGCGTGGCTAGCTTTAGTCACCCTCACCTCTACTCGGCGGGATCGCATACAGTGGGGGTTTCATTTGCAGCAGCGTACCCTTATTACGCGGCTAGTGCAACGACTACGCTAACCATCAATAAAGCCGATCTAATGGTGAGCGCGAATTTTCCGTCCAAAATATACGGCGATGGTTTACCGACATTCACCGGAATGTATACGGGCGCTGTTGCTGGCGACCTGCCGTTAATCACCGGCGCTGTCCAATTCAGCACAGGCGCAACTTCTGCCAGCGACGTCGGCGCGTATGTGATTACGCCATCGCTCAATACGGTGCTGAGCAATTACAACGTGAATTTTGGTTATGGGGCACTGACAGTAACGCCTGCGCCGCTAAGCGTAACGGCGTCGAACGCGACGCGCCAATATGGCGAAGCCAATCCGGCGCTTGCCGGAACGCTGACGGGTTTGGTGAACGGCGATGCGATCACAGCCTCCTATACAACAGCCGCTGTCGCGAACAGCACGGTGGGCGATTATGCGATTACTCCGCAATTAGCGGACCCTTCGGGCAAGCTAAGCAACTATGCCGTTACGACGACACCGGCAATATTAACCGTGACGAAAGCGCCCTTGACTGTGCAGGCCGATAACTTATCTCGCTGGGTGAACGCATCGAATCCGACGCTGACCGGAACGATTACGGGCGCTTGGGCAGCGGATGATTTGACAGCGAACTACACAACTTCGGCGGATCCAAGCAGTCCAATCGGAACTTATCCGATCACGCCGGGGCTGGTCGATCCACTTAACCGTCTATCGAATTACGATGTTACAACGAATCCGGCTGTGTTGACGGTCTATGCGAGCCCGGCTCCGGCGTTCGCGACGGGAGACAGTGCGGCATCTGTAACGCAGGATGTGCAGCTTCCGGCAGTCGATGAGAAAGGCAACGCGCTGCAATGGACATCGACGGACAACAGCCTCCTTGACCCGACAACGGGTGAGGTTCATAGCCCTTCCTTCACGGCAGGAGACAAGCAGGTTATGTTAGAAGCTGCTGCTACGGTGAATCATATGAATGTTTCAGTGTCGTTTGTGCTGACGCTTAAGGCAGCGGCAATGACGGATGCAGAAGCTGTGGCGTTGGATAAGGGATTGCTTGCCATTGGCTATGCGCCTGCAGAGAATGAAGCAAATGTGAAGAGCCAAGTATCGCTTCCAGCGAACGGGGCGAACGGTTCGGTCATTACATGGTCATCTTCTAACGCTAATTACGTAAATGCGCAAACGGGTGCCGTTCATCAGCCAACGTCGGCGGCCGGCGACCAGCGTGTCACGCTGACCGCTACGATTACCAAGGGCGCAGCGTCGATCACGAAGACGTTCCAATTAAACGTCCTTCACGATCTGTCGTTGATCGTTCAGCCTGATCCGGTGTCCGATTTATATGTGGATATCGTGGATGGCGAAGGAAAGACCAAACGAATCGTCATTTCTCAAGCGTCCGCGGCAGCAGGGGCGATTCGTATTGATGCTGACCAAACGGATATACAAATTGAGTTGAACGCCGAGGTATTGGACCAGCTTCGCAAAATCAACAGTGCGTTCAAGCTGCTCGTATCGACGCCAGCAGGCTCGATTACAATTCCAGCCGCGGCTTTCGAAGCCAAGGCTATCGTACGTTATATCATTCATGTAGGCGCAGCGGCATCCCCATCGATGCAGGCGGCTTTGACGGCGCAGCAAGCGAATGTAGGGGCTGGGCCTGTAGCATTCCAGCTGGCAATGATCAATAACAAGGGCCTGAAGATCGATCTGCCGACCTTCCAAGAGGCGGCAGCACGGACGATTATTGCGGATGCGAAGGCCTCGAAGGAAAATGCCGTCGTCGTACGCTGGGACGAAACGCGTAAAACGTTCAGCTACGTGCCCGCTCAATTTACGGTGGCGGATGGCAAACTCGTAGCGACGTTCAGCAGCCAAGAGACCGGCGTTTACCTGATCGTTAACCGTCCGGTGCTTTTCAACGATTTGGCTCAGCATTGGGCGAAGGAGGATGCGGAGTGGCTGGCTTCCCGCTTCATTATTGAGGGCCGCAGCGCGGGCCAATTCGACCCGAACAGCGGATTGACGCGTGCGGAGACGGCAGCGCTGCTCGTTCGAGCACTGGGCATCTCCGGCGATGCAACAGGAGCAGCATTCTCCGATATTTCTGGAAAATGGTACGAGCAAGCCGTTGCCGCAGCAGCGGAAGCGGGCTTGGTAACGGGCTATGAGGACGGCACGTTCCGTCCGAATGCGAAAGTAACGCGCGAAGAGCTGGCGCTAATGATCACGAGAGCGATCAAGTACTCCGGCGCAAGCGTGCAGCCGAACGGGGCAGCGCACGGCGTGCTGATCGATGCGGGCAGCGTATCCGCATGGGCAACGGGAGCCGTCCAGCAGGTGCTCGACCTTGGCATCGTCAAGGGCGATCCGAACGGCAGCTTCCGTCCGCAGGCTACGGCAACGCGGGCTGAAATGACCGCTATGCTGCGTCGGTTGCTAGAGGCGCTGCAGTACGCGTAGCGTTTTGCGAGGTAAATGAAAACACCTTCAAGAGAATCTTCCGTTGAATGGGAGGACGATCTTGGAGGTGTTTTTTTGTTTGGAGGAAGTACAGCGCTTAGATTTAGATTATATTACTTTTGTTAATTTTATCCTATAATAGATGAATTGAAAGGTTTCTAGAAGGAGAGATATGGGATTTATGAGGGGAAATAAAGCGATTGTAACGATATCCCTATTCAATACGATTTGGTATTTTTGGGGCTTCTATTTGTTTATGTACGCTCCCGGACCAAGATTCGGCAACGGCATGGATTTTTATGCGACTTTATTTCTTGTAGGATTTTTCTTATTTTGGCCTTTTACATTGTTTTTGATTGTATATTACGTCATTTTCTTTATCACCAGTGACAAAGTCAGGTGGAAAGTAAGAGCATATGCCATTTTATTCGGGGCACTGATTCCGCTGCTTCTAGGGAGCATCCATAAATATTGGTGGGACGAGGTTCCGCCAATGTCTGAGCAAAAGGCGATTCAAAAAGCAGATAAGGAGATGGAAGGATATTTAAAGAATAACTACAAGCGGGAGATATATTGGGATAGAGGACTTCATGAATGGGCTGTGATCTATAGGGAAACTGATGAATTGCTTCCGACTTGTGAGGCATATCGTATTCATCGATTATATACCATTCGAACGGGAGGATCTTGTACCGAAGTTTTAGCAAGATACCTAGAGAATGAATAACGGTGTAAGAAAATAAACGATCGATGTGAGAGAGTGTGGGTCGTACATGTTAAAAAACAGAGTCTTGGTAACTGTACCGCTTATGAATGTACTCTGGTATTTTTGGGGTTTCTATTTACTCATGTTTGCTCCGTATCCTCGATCATTTATACTTGGGGGCAGCGATGATGAAGGCCCATCTCTTTATGGAAAAATATATTTAACTATGCTTATTTTATTTGCCATATACTCATTTTTATTGCTCATATACTACATCTTTTTTTTATTCATAAATCGGAAGCTAACGTGGAAAATAAAAGGATATGCAGTTTTGTTGGGAATCTTGCTTCCTGCTATTCTCGGAAAAATAAACAATTACTGGTGGTATGAAGTGCCGCCCATGTCCGAGCAAAAGGCTATTCAAACTGCCGACAGAGAGATGGAAGGATTTTTAAAGAAAAACTACAAACGAGAGATCCATTGGGACAGAGTAAACCATGAATGGATTGTAATCTATAGAAGATCTGGTGATTTGTCGTGTGAGACCTTTTCTATTCATCGATTATACACAGAGACAGCGGGAGGTACCTGTGCGGATATTATGACGAGAGTTCTAGCGAATGAATAGACATTCGGAAATAAGACAGACGGGTCGACATAAGTCGCCCGTCTGTCTTCCCCTTACTTAATCGTATAAGGCAGCTTAAACGTCCACAGCTCCGTGCCGTTCGTCGTCAGCTTGCTGTCTACGCCAAAGTCGTTGTCGTTCACGATCGCCAGCGTATCGCCGTTAATAAGCGACAAGCCTTCGATTTTTTCATAGGGGAATTTGAATTCTACTGCGTCCAGAACCGTACGTTTGGAAGCTGGTAGAATGTCGTTCGTTTTCAGATCGGCAACGGTCATTTGTTCCAGCGTCTTGCCGGCCGCTTTCTCATCGTCGTATTTGCCGAGGATGTTCGTTGCGTCAGACAGGTTGATCGCGTAAATGCGCTTCAGCTGCGCTTTGTCGCCGGAGAACTTGTCGCGCTCGTCGATGAGCAGCGTGTTTTCGTTGACGACGACCATATCGGAGACGACGATGTCGCCTTGCACCAAGTCTTTGAATTGCGTTGCGTCTTCGAGCTGGTAGACGAACTCAGCTGCCGGCTTCAGCGTCGACAGGTCGAACTTGATAATGCGCACTTGGCGGGAGTTGTCCATATCCTTGTTCGGGTTGCGCAGCGCATTTTGCATCGCCATGAACATATATTTGCCGTCCGGCGTAATGCCGACTGCTTCCGCACCGCGGTTTTGGCGGAGCTTGTTGTAGACGGCTGGCAGCGTCTCGCGTGCAGGCACGAGCGTGGATTGCGCTTGGGAAGCCCAGCCGCTCGGTACGATGCGCTCGATGAGCGTGCCGTCGCGTTTGACGTGAACGATCGATGGGCCGTACTCATCCGAAATCCAGAACGTGTCGTCCTTTGCGTTATAAGCCAAACCTTCGATATCCAGGCCGTATGGGTCGTAGGAAAGCTCTTTCTCGCCTTTCGTATCGAATGGCGCTTCATCGCGTCCCTTAATGTTTGGCAAGCCTGTGATGTTCGCTTTGCCTGTTACAGGGTCAATGCCGTTCACATGCAGCGGGAATTGATCGAGAATTTGAATCTCGCCGTCTGCGATTTTGATCTTATAGATGCTAGGCGTGTAGCTTGCGAGCGGGAACGTGCGCACCAGCTTGCCGTTTACGTCGACTTGGCCGTTCGGGCCGCGGTCAGCCGTCGAGTAGAACACGTTGTCCGGGTCGCCCGGAAGATGCGTTAACGAGGAGCCGACGCCCATTTTGATGCCTTGTGCGAGGTCTGCTGCTTTCAGCGCATATTTGCCCGTCAATTGGGGCTTGTCCGTCATCGCAACGCTGCGGCGGAAGTCGTCCCAATCCACGTATTTGCCAGTCGTTTCGCCCAGTGCGCGAACCGGCATGTACAGGTGTCCATCAATATTTACGGCGGAGGTCGATGGCGTAACCGAATCTCCGTTATTCGAGTACGTGATGCCTTCAGCAGGCGCGCCGCTCAATACCGCTGCCGATGCAATGCCGATCCCTGCCGTAAGCGTTAGTGCTGCGGTTGCAGTGATCATCCATTTTTTCTTTTTCATGAACGTGAATTCTCCCTTCGAGCCGCTAGGCTCTGTAGCTGTTTTACTAGTTATACTTGGACAATGTTAAGTTCACGTTATGCTGGCTTGAATGTATTGTAAAAGCGATGCGACCTCGCGGCTGTGTGTCCTAATCCCGGCTTTTCTTTCATATAGTGAGAGGAAGGAGCGTGATCGTTATGGATACGTCTGTCAAAAGGTATTACCAGTTGAAGCAGAAGCAGCGGGAGATCGAGCAGGAGCTTGCGGAGCTTCGCGCAGCTATTATCGGGTATTGCGATGAGCAGGGCTTGTCCGATTGGGAGGCGGGCGCCTATCGGGTTAAGATCGTCCAGCAGGAGCGCAAAGAATACGAGGACAGCAAGCTGTTCGAGGCGCTGCCTGATACGGAGGTGTGGAGGATGCTGTCAAAGCCGGATCCTTCGCGCATCGCGAGCCTCATTAAGCTCAATGTCATCACGGAAGAGAAGATTAAGGACACGTATGCCGTTAAGCAGATTAAGCTGCTGCAGGTCGACAAACGGTAAGCGTTTGCGCGATTAATGGAGAAATTTTATAAATATACGCGGGATAACGTCCCATTTGCTGTACATATTGAATAGACTGCTGTATAGTTCATCATACTTGGATAAAGAGCGACTTTTATCTTATCGATGGTTCGCATTAATGGAGTGGTGAGTGAAGGATGGCAAAGGGCAAGGGTGGAACAGGTCGAGGGACGGATAAGAAAGGCTGGAATCGCTGGCAGGCAAGTGCCAAGCGAGCTCAGAATGCCCCGAAGCCATACACGAGCAAAGGCACGAAGAAAGTAAACGCGACGGCAACCAAACCATCGACGTAATGTAACAGGATTGGATTCGGATAAAAGCAAAGGAAGTGGTCATCTGAGAAAGCATAAGCCAATGTCGTTTGACGACCTGCTTAAAGAACTGCAAGGTCAGAAAACGGTGCAAGAAGGTCAAGTTTCATTGAAAGACCTGTTCAACGATCGGTTCATGAGCAAGTACTCCACCTGCAAGAGCATGGAGGAGTTTCTGGAGAAGGGTAATTTCCAAGTGGATACCCTCGATGAAATGAACAACATCCACGATGAGTTGCTGGATCGGCATGTCGCGCGCGAAACGGATTTTGCGGATTGGAAAGCGATGCTCAGCAAAGCCAATTCGGAGTTTGCAGCGCAATAACCGCCAGCGCAAGCCAAAAGACTCAAGCCTAGCAAGAGAGGCTCGAGTCTTATTTGTTTTTCTATTCTAATAGAACATGCCCTTATTCCAGCCTTGGTGGCGATTGCTTTTCTTGAATACTTTTTTCGAAATATTTTTCTTAACCGCCGATTGTCCGCCCTGCTCATCGTTTTTCTTGCCCGCGATGCCGCTGCGGCCGTTGCCGTTGGCGAAGTTTGCTTGTTTGTTGAAGCTGCGGCTGCCGTTAATCGCATTTTGGCCGCCTTGATTGGCGTTAGCGCCGACGTTTTTCAAAATCTGGCCGCCGCCCTCTGCCCGCTGATTAATCGTGTTGTGAATGATGTTGCCGTGAACGATCGTAATATGGATGGTACCTTTGCCCATTTTGTAATCTCTCTCCCATTCTCATAACGCTTGATTGGTTGGTTGATACTCTACTATATGAAATGACCGCGAATTGCGAGTATACAAGTGTACCCTGTCTATCAACCATTTTGAGATAGGTAGCGTTGTTATGTGCAGCAGCCTGCCCATTGCATTTCGTACAATCGAATCAACGCGAGCGCGGATGTGAGGCAGCATGATTGCATATTGAGCAACGAGAAAGACGGCTTTCTATGTTTTAGGCACATTGAGCTTCTTCTAGCTCGTTTCTCGTTGCATGAGCTGCAATGGGAACCTTCGGGTCAGGCCATTCATGCCTTTCTCGTTGTATAAAGTGCAACGGCATCGCAATCGCAATATTGACATGGAAAAATGGGATATGTTATATAATCAAGTAGGGAGTTGGCACTCGACTTAGTGGAGTGCTAACAAGAAAGCCTTTTACCTATTGAAAGGGGATTAGACAATGACCAAAATGCAGTTCAAAGCCGAATCCAAACGATTGCTCGAAATGATGATTAACTCGATCTACACGCAGCGGGAAATTTTTCTCCGTGAGCTGATTTCGAACGCTAGCGATGCCATCGATAAAATATATTACAAAGCGCTGACGGACGATCAGCTCGTTTTCAATCAAGACGACTACTTCATTAAAGTGACGGCGGACCAGTCGGCTCGTACCTTGACGCTTACCGATACAGGCATCGGCATGACGCAGGAGGAGCTGGAGAACAATCTGGGCGTTATCGCCAAGAGCGGCTCGCTCGCGTTCAAGAACGAGAATGAGCGCCAGGACGGACACAACATTATCGGCCAATTCGGCGTAGGCTTCTACTCCGCCTTCATGGTGGCTGACCGCATTATCGTACGCAGCCGCGCGCTGGGCAGCGCGGAGGCTTTCCAATGGGAATCCGAAGGCGCAGACGGATACACGATTACGCCTTGCGAGAAGGATGCTGTCGGTACTGAGATCGTTATGCACATCAAGCCGAACACGGAGGACGATCAATACGATGAGTTTTTGGAGCCTTACCGCCTGAAAGCAATCATCAAGAAGTACTCCGATTTCATTCGTTATCCGATCCGCATGGACTTCAAAACGCAGCGTCCAATGGAAGGCAGCGAGAACGAGTTCGAGGAAGTGCTGGAAGAGCAGACGGTCAACAGCATGGTGCCGATCTGGCGCAAAAACAAGAGCGAGCTGAAGCAGGAGGATTACGAGAACTTCTACTTCGAGAAGCGTTATGGCTTCGACAAGCCGCTGAAGCATGTTCATATTAGCGCAGACGGCGCAGTCGTTTACAATGCAATCCTGTTCATCCCAGAACGTACGCCGTTCGACTATTACACGAAGGAATATGAAAAAGGCTTGGAGCTCTACTCCAACGGCGTCCTCATTATGGACAAGTGCGCGGACCTGCTGCCGGACTACTTCAGCTTCGTGAAGGGCATGGTCGATTCCGAGGATCTGTCGCTGAACATCTCGCGCGAGCTGCTGCAGCATGACCGTCAGCTGACGCTGATCGCGAAGAACATTAAGAACAAGATCAAAGGCCAGCTGCAAAGCCTGCTCAAGGACGAACGGGATAACTACGAGAAATTCTACGAGTCGTTCGGCCGCCAGCTGAAATTCGGCGTATATGGCGAATTCGGCGCGAACAAGGATGTGCTGCAGGATCTGCTGTTGTTCTCCTCCTCCAAGGAGAAGAAGCTGGTTACGCTCGACGAGTACGTGTCGCGCATGCCGGAAGACCAGAAATTTATTTACTACGCATCGGGCGACTCCATCGACCGCATCGAGAAGCTGCCGCAGACCGAGCTGGTTTTGGACAAAGGGTACGAGATCCTGTACTTCACCGACGACATCGACGAATTCGCGATCAAGTCGCTGGTCAGCTACAAGGAGAAATCGTTCAAGTCCGTATCGAGCGGCGATCTGGGCATCGAGCCGGATGAGAAGGACAAGGAGACGGAAGCCGAACAGAATGAAAGCAAAGAGCTGTTCGAGCAAATGTCTTCGATTCTGAGCGGCAAAGTGAAGAGCGTGCGCGCTTCCAAGCGTCTGAAGTCGCATCCGGTCTGCTTATCGACGGAAGGCGAGCTCACCATCGAGATGGAGAAAATTTTGAAGGCTATGCCGAACGGCCAAGACGTGCAAGCCGACAAGGTGCTGGAAATCAACGTGAACCATGAGGTGTTCCAGACGCTGAAGGCCGCGCAAACGGGCGATGCGGACAAGCTGAGCTTGTACACGAACCTGTTGTACAACCAAGCGCTGCTTATCGAAGGACTGCCGATCCAGGATCCGGTGGCGTTCACGAACGATATTTGTAAAGTGATGGTGTAAGCAGAGAAGAAAGAAGCATAGCGTAAAAAGGGCGATCCCAACGGTCATCTGTAGATGACTGGGGATCGCCCTTTGTTAGGTTATAAGACCTGTGACCAAGCTTTCTTGAGAAGTTGTACGCCAAGCTCCATCTGGTGCGAGGTCAGTCCACCGAAGCCGAGATAAATCTTGGAGGTTCCTCGGCTGGCGTGCGAATACGCATCTTGGCTGCCATATACAAGAACGCCTTCTTTTTGGGCGAGCTGAATCAAGGTCTCCGGCTTCGTTTCAGTTGCTATCGCTAATTCTAAGTGCAGTCCGGCTCCTCCAGCAGTGATCTGTACACATTTAGGTAATGTGCTGAGCAATAGCTGAGCAAGTCTATCATACTTATGCTGGTACAGCTTGCGCATACGCCGAATATGGCGGTACCAATGCCCGCGAGCGATAAACAATTGCATCGCCCATTGTTCCAGGCGAGAAGGGGGCGACAGGGTGCGCTCGACGCTTCGTAATCTGCCGAGGAGGTGAAGCGGGAAGATTGTATAATTCAAGCGCAGAGCTGGTGTAAACATTTTCGAGAAGGTTCCGATGTAAATGACGGCTTCCTCCTTATCCAAGCTTTGCAGGGAGGGAACAGGCTTGCCGGATAATCTTAGCTCTCCGTCATAGTCATCCTCTATGATATAGCCTTGATGGGAACGAGCCCACTGAAGCAGCTGCTGGCGCTGGGCGTAGGGCATCAGCGTTCCGTCAGGACGATGGGCAGGCGTTGCATAGAGCAGGTTAAAGGGCTCGCGCCAGCGGAGCGTATCTCGTTCTAGGGAGTAGGGGACGAGTTGAACGCCATTTTGGCTCAAAATAGGTCTGACCTGTGCGATCCCAGGCTCCTCGATCCCGATGTGGATATGCTCCCCGAACAGCCGGCTTAACAGCTGAATGCTATATGAAAAGCCCGTTCCGATCACGATCTGCTCGGGTAAACAGTCGACACCCCTAGAATGGCGCAAATAAGAGGCAAGGCTCTCGCGCAAGGAAGATTCGCCGAAGGGATCGCCGCCATACTGATGGATAGACTGGCTGTTGATTTCAAGGGCATCGGCCAAGACAGATTTCCACAAACGAAGCGGGAACGAATCGCCGTCTATTGCGAGCAGACTAAAATCAATGAAAGCGGGTTTGCAGGCAGCAGGCGTCGTAGCATGCTGCAAATCGACATCTGCGAAGCGGGAACGAGTCGCTGGACCTGTTAATTTTGCCGGCTGGGGGTTGATGACCGTTAGCCCTGATCGTTCTCTACTCTGCAAATAGCCTTCATCCAGCAGCATATGATAGGCGGTTTCAACCGTTGTTTTGCTTATATTCAGCTGGCTCCCAAGCGATCGAATCGAAGGCATTTTCGTGCCGTGGGACAGGCTGCCATTTTGAATTAAGTCCCGAATATGGGCGTAGAGCTGCTGATAGAGCGGTCCATCTTCATGAAAAGCAAGGGATAGTTCGATGCGAGTCATCTCCCGATCTGACCTCTAAATATATAAATAATCTGATCCTTAATTACAGGTCAAAATAAGTATAAACTTTTCTGTAAGCTTTTAACAATCTGGTTAAGCATGTCGAGAGGGTTCAAGAAAGGAGAGCGTATGTCCGTAATGATGGAGAGGCTGAACGCGATGGGGATTACATTGCCGGAGGCTAGCGGTCCGGCCGCTCAGTACGCCAACTACGTGCAGGTAAACAATCTATTATTCGTTTCTGGCAAAGGACCGACTGGTAACCCGCAAGGCAAGTTGGGCAGCGAATATACGACTGAAGAAGGTTACCAGTATGCAAGGCAGGCTGGAATCGAAGTGCTTGCGGTTGTGCGGGCTGCATTAGGATCGCTGGAGAGAGTGAAGCGCGTCGTGAAAATTCAAGGCTTCGTTAACGCAACTCCAGCTTTCGAAGAGCATCATAAGGTGCTTAATGGGTGCTCGGATTTGATGTTAGACGTTTTTGGCGAACGAGGTACGCATGCAAGATCGGTGTTGGGGGCGGTGTCCGTGAGAGAGAATCTGCCCATTATTATTGATTCGATTTTTGAGGTGGTAGAAGGTCGATAACATGGAATAAATAAAGAACTCACAATTAACGTGGGTTTTTTATTTATGATTTGACGGGTTAGTGGAGAGAGCTCTAGGGAAATTTTAGTATCAACTTCATGCAATTATCGAGTATACTCGTAATTAAGGAAAATAAAGGTTAGACAATCATATAATGAATCAACTTGATAATAGAGAGAGGTAATCGGGGGATGTTGAACAAAATCGTAGCACTTATGCTTATCTTGAGCATGCTGGTGACTTTAGCTGCGTGTGCAGACAAGCGGGATGAGGAAGTTACGAGTACAGCGACGGCGGATGAGCCGAGGACATCGACTACAAAAGGTTCAATACATGTTTTGAAGCAATCGGAAGTACTGCCTCTGCGATTGAAGGCAAAGGAAGCTGAGTATACAATCTTCGAATCTGGCGAGGCCTTTACTTGTAACGATAAGCAGAGTCTAGCTAAAAAAGAAGAGGGGCAATTCGACTTGTATTATATGTGCGATCCTTATCGTACACATGAGCTGCTAGTGAAAGAATTCGCCAAGGCAATGTCCAAAGCGCAAGCAGAAAGAATAATTCAAATCCATATTGGCTCCGCGTTGCTTGCAGAAATAAATGGACGCATGGCAGTAGCTCCTTATGAAGGGTCGGATGCGCAGGACTGGTCATCCGCAGAAATGATGCATTTTGAAGCGGTAGAAGGCAAGGCTGAAGTGAGCTTCCGAGTATGGGATTATTCATATGATACATGGTCGGGATTCCATGGCGTTTATATTTACGAGGATGGTGCGTGGAAAGAAGACCAATTAGAGCCTATCGAGTATGATAACGCGGCAGATGGCCAGGACCCGAAGCAAATGGAGAAGGTATCTGCGAGAATATGCGAAGTAATGACGGATAGTGATGAACTGGATGATGTGGTCGATCGGTATACGGCAGCCTTCGACAAGCACGGCGTGCAGAATGAGGTTGAAGTTAACGAAAAGATAGCGAATTGCTTCGGAGAGGCGAGGGGAACGTTAACGCGAGGGAATCAAGAACGGAGTGAACGCGCCGAGCAGTTAAATGAGTTAATGAACGATATTGTCGGTACATCCTCCAGCATTGCATTTGTAAAGAGCGGCGGGGGGCATATGTATCTCGATGAATCGAGTGGTTTTACCTCCCGTAATCCATTCTATGTCTATCGTTATCTGACATTGCTTTCAAGTGAGAAGAATAAGCGAGATACGGTTGGCTACGACAAGATCGCTAAGAAACTAAGAAGTCAGGCTGAGGAGCTAACGCATGACAGATCGGAGCGGGAGCTTTACGATAACACGGTTTCACAAGAAGAGTATCAGGATGCGCTAGATCGTCTTGGTAAAGAACTGGAATCACTGATCGGCCTACTGAAGACGAAGGATGAGGCAGCCGTTTATTTATTAAATCAAGTCGTCATGCTGGAGGTAGAGCATGAAGATGAAGTGCCAATAGACGTTGAGGTTGATCCTGCTGCTATGGAAGAGCATTTTAACGCAGTTAACGCCACGCTTTGTGATAGCAAGACGCTGGCAAGCGTAGATCTGACTACCGTAGACGCGCGATATGAAGCGGCCTACGAAACGAATGGATTCGATTTATCGGATAATGGCCGTGATCGCATGTCTGAGCAAATTGGTAATTGTTTTAATAAGGCGACATTCGAAGTGCTTCAAAACGATCGAAAGCTTTCAGACAAAGTGAAAGCCCTCGATGGCCTACTTGATGATATCGCCACTTCTGGAACCGAGCTTGATTCGATAACGAACGGCGGCGGATCGATGTTCGCGCATTTCGGTGTTTACGCGATTGAAGCCAATAAATTCACGATCTACCGATATGCTAATCTTGAGTTGGAAATGGGCAATAGGCCGCAAGTGAAGGTGGATGAGACGTATGATGAGAAGGTGGCGTTAATCCGCAAGCAGCTGGAGAAGCTTGGGACTGGCCAACCGAAAGTAGAGGACGAGATGATTGCGAGCAAGCCAGAAGAATACCAGGCAGCCTTCAAGCAATTGAACAAATCGACAGAGGCTTTCCTAAGTAAGCTGACGGACAAAAATACAGCTTCTATTTTGCTGCTGGACAGAGTATTAGAGAAAATCAACAATATCGGTTTTCTTTAAGCTATAAATAAACGTAACAGGGGGATTTTCAATGGGGAAGAATAGTTTAGTGCTTCCAGTGCTAGGCGCGCTAGCCGCAGCAATCGTCGGAGGCGGGCTCTGGGCGGCAATCGCCGTATGGACGGACTACGAGCTTGGTTTGATCGCTTGGGTAATCGGAGGCATGGCGGGTTACGCGGTATCGTATCTATCAGGCGGACTCGCAACCCAAGCGCATCGCGTCATTGCGGTAATTGCGAGCTTGATCGGTATCGTGCTGGGCAAATATTTCTTGTTCAGCTACGTGATTTACGGCAGCATTAACGGAATGTTTAAAAGCGAGATCATGACGCTGTTCCGCGAAAACTTCAGCGAGCTTTTCCAAGGCATGGATATCGTGTTCGTCGTGCTGGCAATCGTAACAGCTTGGCAAATTCCGGGTCGCGTGAATGCGCGCAGAGAGCAATCGGTAACGCCGCAATAACGATAGAACGTTGAACCGCTATAATTCTCCCCTATATGCATGGAGCACCATTTGCCTGCAATATGGGGATTTTTGTTGGCTTGCTTAACAACAAGGACCAAGCTTCCATATGGATTTTAAATCGCGTGTTATCCGAAATTGACAATGATTTTTTATAAATGAAAAAGGGGTGTTCCAAAAGCCGCGACGGCTGAGGAACACCCCTTTTTTGCGCTGCAAAGGTTGGGTTGCATTCACGTAAGGGTTGCGTTGTTGGTCGTATTCAAGGAGCGTTGGCTCGTGCAGCAGCCTTCTCATTGCAGTTCATACAATACAATCAACTCAAGCGCGGAAGTAAGGAGGTGTCATTGCATATTGTACAACGAGAAAAGTGACTTTCTATGTTTTGGGCACTATTTGTCTCTTCTGGATTGAATCTCGTTGCATGAGCTGCAATGGGAACCTTTGGAGCAGGCCGCTCATCCTTTTCTCATTGTACAAAGTGCAACGGCATGGCAATAAGAAGAGGGAAAACCTATCTCTTCGGACCACTTTATGCGGCGCATCACAACATGCGCTGGGAACAGCCGCTGTTTCATTTCCTGTTCGTGCATGAAGGATTGTTCATGGTTAAGCAGTACGCAACGCGTATAAAGCCCTACATCTAGGAGAAACTACAGCATGCTTTCTCATTGCTTAATGTTACCGTTTGAGGAAATGCCATCATACTACGATCGCCCAATTCATAGTTAGAACTCGGACATTTACCGCGCCGTCTGCTTCTTTCGCGCTTTCGCCTGCTGCATAAACTTGGTCAGCCTTTTTCGATTGATGATATACCAGATGATCAGCGGCGTCAGCAAGTTCAGGCCGAGCACTACACTGACTAACGACCACATGAACCAGCTCGTATTGATCACCTTCATATAGATCCAAGAATGGTACAGGTCCACGATGAACGCTCCCTTTGCATGCGAATGCTGCTTATTGTAAGCATGGGATATTTATCTTATCCATCAAAATGGAGGGATGGCGGATGGCAGCTGCAACAACAGCGGAAGAACAGCAAACTATGCTGCAAAGTCAGCTTACTGCGAGATTAACGGACAATGCATCCGTCATCGATAAGCTTTTAGGCGGAAGCGTGGATATATTGAAGCGCGACTTCATGTTCTGCGGTCAGTCGGATTATCCTGGCATTTGCTACTATACCGATGGAATGGCAGACACGACGATTGTCGATATGAGTTTAAAATCGTTGCTGCTATACGGCTTTGAAATGGACGCAGACCCTCAATCGATGCCGACGGCGGATGCGATCCGAACGAAACTGCTCGTTAACGCAGCGGTGAAGACATGCAGCAATGTGAAGGATGCAATAGCCGCTATCGTATCCGGCGATACCTTAATTGTGATCGAAGGCATCGAGCAGGGGCTGATCGTGAGCTCCAGAGGCTGGAAGGATCGGGGCGTGGAGGAGCCTTCCTCTGAAAATAACGTTCGCGGGCCGCGAGACGGCTTCGGCGAAAGCATTCGAACGAATACGGCGCATGTGCGCAGGCGAATCAAGGACCCGCAGCTTCGATTCGATGCTATGGTCGTGGGTACGCGGTCACAGACGGACATTAACATCGCGTACATCGCGGATTTGGTGAAGGTTGGGCTAGTCGAGGAAGTGAAGGAGCGCTTAGGCCGAATTAAGATCGATGCGATTCTGGAGAGCGGCTACATTGAGGAGCTGATCGAGGACGCGCCGCTGTCCCCTTTCAATACGGTGCAGAGTACGGAGCGGCCGGATAAAGTCGCCTCCGCGCTTCTCGAAGGCAGGGTTGCGATATTTATCGATAACACGCCTGTCGTGCTGATTGTGCCGACTTACTTCTGGCAGTTCATTCAAGCGCCTGACGATTATTACAATCGATATTGGGTCGGCACGTTTTTCCGATTTGTCCGTTATATCGCCTTCTTCATCAGCCTTATTTTGCCGTCGGTGTATGTCATGCTTATATCGTTCCATCAGGAAATGATTCCGACATCGCTCGCGCTGACGATTGCTTCGGGACGGGAAGTCGTGCCGTTCCCTGTACTGCTGGAAGCGCTCATCATGGAATTAGCATTCGAGCTTATGCGTGAAGCCGGACTGAGAATGCCGAAGCCAATCGGACAAGCGGTCAGTATCGTCGGCTCGCTCATTATCGGGCAAGCAGCGGTGCAAGCGGGATTAATCTCGCCCTTCATGGTCATCGTCGTGGCGATTACAGGGCTCTCTTCCTTCGCGATCCCGAGCTATTCCTCGTCGCTCGCTATTCGCATTGTTCGTTTTCCGATCCTGCTTGCTTCAGGGACGCTCGGGCTGCCGGGCTTTGCTACCATATTTTTTATCCTTATCCTCCATGCGCTGTCCATCCGTTCGTTCGGTGAATCCTATCTGGCGCCGGCCAGTCCGTTCCACCAGAGCGACCAGCGCGACATGCTGCTGCGATTGCCGATGTGGATGATGAACGATCGGCCGGGCTTTGCGCAGGATATAGAGCGAATGGGCGACCAACAAAAACCGGATCCGTCAAAGGAATGAAGTCGATGAAACGTGTGATAGGCTTATCCCTTGCCCTGCTTTGCCTGCTCGCCTTGACGTCCTGCTATGGGCTGCGCCAAATTAACGAGCTCGCCATTGTAACCGCCGTTGGGCTGGATCTTGGCGAGAAGCCGGATATGATCCGAGTGTCGGTGCAGATCATTCGCCCTGCGGATGCGCGGGGGCAGACAGGCGCGCCATCTGGAGGAACCGGAGAGCCGATCTATTCCGTCAGCGCCGAAGGGAAAACGATTTTTGAAGCAATTCGCAATTTGGGGCGGTTTACGTCAAGACGCGTATATTGGGCGCATAACTTTGTGATCGTCATGCACGAGGATTATGCGAAGAAAGGCATTGCGGATATGGTCGACTTCTTCACGCGCAACCATGAATTGCGAATGAATACATGGGTTGCTGTAACGCCGGATCGTCCAGATGAAGTCATCTCGACGATAACCGGGCTGGAAGTCGTGCCGGGCGAAGCGGTGGACCGCTTGTTTCGCGATAACGAGGTCGCCGGCCAAGCGCCGGGCAGCAATATGATGAGCTTGGAGGAAACTTTCCTAAGTCGTTCCAGTCAATCCGTGCTGGCGAAGGTTTCGTTGAAGCCTAGAGGCATATCGAACAAGAAGCCTGGCGAGCATGGCTCCATCAAGCAAGTGGAGTTGGCCGGTGCTGCTGTCTTTCAAAACGATCGTATGGTCGGCTGGCTCAACCCCAAAGATGCGAGAGGCCTGCTATTCTTTATCCAGCATCTCGATTCCGGCATTGAGGTGCTGTCATGCCCTAATCGGGATGCCAAAGCGACCGCTGAATTTCGGCACGCGAGGATGAAAGTAAAAACGATTTACCGTAACGAGAAGCTGCGTTTTGATATTCGGCTTAAGACGGATGCGGACATCGTAGAAAGCGGCTGCGACATCCCGATTAGTGAAATTCGTTCGGATCTGACGAAGCAGCTGGAGATGCGCCTGAAGCAAGGTCTGGAAGACGTCGTCGATAAATCCCAGCATAAGTATCGTTCGGACTTTCTGAAGCTGGGGGACGTGTTTCGGAATGAGTACCCGATGGAGTGGCATAAGCTGGCCGCCAAGTGGAAGCAGGTTTACGCCGAGGCCGAGGTGAACGTTACGGTTAAGGCCGATATTACGAGCACCGTGCTCAAAGCTGCGGGGAGAGGGGTCAAATGAACATTCAAATTTCCAACGGCATGTACGTGGCCCTGCTCATTAATGTCGTGTTCGCCAAAGCGATTGGCGTAACGCAAGGCGTAATTGCGCGAGAGGTCGGGCAGGACATGTGGATTGCGACGCTCTTGGCTACCCTGCAGGGCGTTGTCATGATTTACATCACCTACATCGTTATTCGACGAGCCTCTCACCGCGATTTTATGGCTACGGGGGAGCTATTGTTAGGACGATGGTTCGGAAAAATCGTGGTGATTCTCATCTTTGCCTTCTTCATCGGGGCGTTCGCGCCGATTATGATTACGTTCGTTTACCATTTGCAGGAGTACTTCTTGCCTGACGCTCCTGTTTCTTTGTTTATTATTTTGGCGCTGCTGGTCGGATCGATCGGCTGCTACTACGGACTGGAAGTGATGGCGCGAACGGCGTTGTTCGGCGTGCTGTTTATTTATTTGCTGAACGGGCTCATCCTGGCGGGCTCCTTTCGCGAATTTGATATCAAAAACCTGCTGCCCGTATTAGAGTCGGGCTTCGTGCAAACCTTTGAGTCCAGCGTTGCATTCGATGCGGATTGGGCGATCGCGACGATGACCGCAAGCTTGCTCCTGCCGTTCGTGAAGGATGTGAAGAAGCATGGAGCAAAGCTGAGTGTTACTGCGATTATCGCGACGGGGCTGCTCGTCATTAGCTGGTCGATTCTTGAAGGGGCGGTCTTGTCCGCAGAAGTGACCGGCAATTATACCGTCTCGTGCATGAAACTGGCGCGCAATGCGCATATCGGAACGTTTTTGCAGCGATATGAGATGGTGATGATTGCTTTTTATTCGGTCTCGGCTCTCGTGCAGGTGATGATGTGCGTATACGGTTCATCGATGGCGGCGGCTCGCCTATTCGGTCTGACAAACAGCAAACGAATGATTCTACCGGTAGCTGTCATTTTGGGCGTGTTCAGCGACTGGATCGTTAGGGACCATTTTCGCGCGATGGACTATTTGGAGCAATACTGGCCGATGATCGCCTTGCCAATCGCCGTCGGATTGCCTTTGCTGCTGTTGATTTTACAAGCCTTGTTCCGTAAAAAGCTTGATTCGGCCTTGAGCAAGCAGGGGGCTTAAGGCTTAATGCTTTCTTAGCTGTGAGCGAAGCTTACCCCCATACTCCTAAGACGATAATGCCGGCTGTAATCGCCATTGAGGCAAATAAGCGTCTGGCCCCTTGCTGTTCTCGTAAAATGAAAATGCCCATTATCGTGCCGAATACCGTTCCGATTTCTCGAATCGGCGCCAGCTGCGCGACAGGAGCGAGCTTGAGGGCGAACAGGAACAAGAGGTATCCCGCCGGGGCGAGCAGCCCGCCTAACAGAATAATGGCCCAGTTGGAGCGGAGCTCCTGTGTCATTCCACGTGAACGAAAAGCAGCCCAGGACAGGACGAGCAAATTGCCTGCATTCGTCGATTCATTCAGGACGACAGCCGGAACCTCGCTTAGTACGAGTTTATCGATGACAATGTAAGCTGCAATGCAGATGCCGACGGCTAATGCCAATAGAGGCGTCTTCAACGAGGTAAACCCGTGGCTTCTCAGAGAGAGGTTGCTCACGGATGCGATACCGCCCACGATGATGATCACGCCAAGCCACCCGACTGCGGTCAGCGATTCATGAAGCAAGGTAACGCCAAGCAATGGCACGAGCAGGGGGCTGGTCCCCCGCATGATCGGATACACCTGCGACAAATCCCCTATGGAATAGACAGCTGCGAGCAGTTGGATATAGAGTGCGTGCAGCAGCAGCGAAGCGGCGATGAGCCACCAGCATGTAGATGAGATGGCATTGCTGGGCCACGCCATAATCGTCCATGGCAAGAAGATAAGCAGCGCGGCCAGCTGGGTAAACCATAGGAACACCGTTTTGTTCATGCTTCTTTTCGTATACAGGTTCCAGATGGAATGCAGGAAACCAGAGCTAATCACAAGGAGCATTGCTGTACTATACACAGAGCCACCTAGCCTTTTCGAGTAAAAGTGTAACTACCAGTCTACCATAATTGACAGAAGGTAGACGTCTTGGCCCGTATGTGCTCCTTTGTCATCCGATCTCCCTGCGTGATAAGATCAGTAGCATAAGCAGAAAGCGCAGAAAGCGATAACGGATGTTTGCAAGGAGAGGGTAACAGATGGCAGCAACGCGGTTAGTATTTTTTGTTGGGGGAGCGGGCGCTGGCAAAACAACGCTGGCGAAGGCGTTCGCCAAGCGGCGGCGCATGGCCGTACTGGACATGGACACGCTGCTTCGGCCGGCGGCGGAGGCGTTAATGGCGACTGCGGGACTCGATCCGAGCGATCGGGATTCCGAAGCGTATAAGCGGCTATGTCGCGATCTTGGTTATCGGATCACGATGGATGCAGCGCTGGAGAACGCAGCCAATGGGATTGATGCTGTTGTGATCGGACCATTTACCAAAGAAATTGCAGATCGAGAGTGGCTCAATCAGGAGCTGGAGAAGCTTGGCGAAGCGCGGCATGCCGTCGAGGTGAAGGCGATCCTCGTCTATTTGCCTGATCACCAGCATCATTACGAGCGAATCCAGTCGCGCGGGCTGGCGATGGATCACTATAAGCTGGAGCATTGGGAAACGTTTAGCGCGTCACTTGTCCAGCGTACGATCAAGTGGGAACTACCGGATGATGCAATTCTTTACTATAACAATGCAGAGCCGATTCGAGAACAGACGCTGGAACAGCTGGAGCAGTTTGTTTATGGCGCGGACGCCGAGGCAGAAGCAGGGGCAAGCAGCCGATGAAGAAGCTGGAGTTAACTCAAAGTGCGATCAAACGACTATGCGGGTCGCTGTCTTATAACAAAGGCGAGACCTTGCGCCGCGGGGGCAAGGTCAGCTTCACGCATGTGGATGCCAAACGCCCGCTATATGAAGCGACCGTTGCTGCGGCGGAACCGTTTCACGTCGCTGTCACGCTTGATCAAGCGGACGAGGTGGCTGCGCGATGCAGCTGTCCATCGCTATCCTCATATGACAGCTATTGCAGCCATATAGCGGCCGTGCTGCTGGAAGTTATGCTGCATGAAGCGGACGCGACGGCAGGGGCGCCTGGACGGCAGGCTCCTATACGCGTTGAACGGCAGGAGGAAGCCGGCCAAGCGAAGGCGACCCCGCGGCTAGATTCCCTTGCGCGCGCAGAAGCTAATGACCTGCGTCTGACTAGCCAAATGCTGGCGCTTTTCGGCGGGAAGCCGAAGCGGCCGAGCGGAACGAGAACGGCGTTCGATACGCGCGAGCCGCTGGAAGCGTCGTTCGCGCTTATCCCGTTTCGTTACCGGGCGGATGCCTTGATGTTCGGCATTGAACTGAAGGTAGGGCCGCAGCCTAAGCGGCTATACATTGTGCAGAAGCTGCATGAGTTTCTCGATGCGGTGCAGCGAAGGGAGTCGTATCGCTTCTCCAAGCATTTTACCTATGAGCCGGAGCAGCATCGATTTCCAGTAGAGCAAGACCAAGTGATACAGGCGCTCATCCGGATGAGCCAAGGCGAGCAGCTGTATCTCTCCTCACAGCAAAGCTATGCGGTTGCTGCGCATTCGGCGGGAGATCGGATGCTGCTTATTCCGCCGGAAGCTTGGGAGGCATTCGCTCCGCTGCTGGAGCAACTGCCGAGCGTTCAGCTCCAGCAGCAGTACGGAAGCATCTATGAAGGAGCAATCCGGCTGGCAGATGAGCCGCTGCCGCTTCAGTTTCATTTTGAGCCAGTTGACGGTTCGGTTGATAGCTGCCGTCTTCGAGTAGATGGGCTGGAAAGCATGCTCCTAATGGAAGCGTACGGTGTGGCGATTGCTCCGGATGGCAAGCTGCTACAAATCGCGGCGGCGCAAGCGAAGCAGCTGGCAGAGGTGCAGAGCCTGCTGCAGCAGACGCGCGAGCAGCAGTTTATTATTTCGCCGGAGCAGATGGAGCTGTTCATGGAGCGCGTTGTGCCGGGGCTGATGAAGCTGGGCCGCGTTCAGATCACGAAGGAAGTATCTGAGCGCGTCGTACAGGCCCCACTGAAGGCGAAGCTGTACCTCGACCGCGTACGGGATCGGCTGCTCGCCGCGCTTGAGTTTCATTATGGCGACATCGTCATTCATCCCTTGGATGGTGCTGGGGCGCGGAGCGGCGCCGATCGGATTCTGGTGCGAGACGGGGATCGCGAAGAACAGATTCTTGCGCTGATGGCGCAGGCCGACAGCATGCAAACTGAAGGCGGTTATCTGCTGAGCGGCGATGATGCCGAGTATGATTTTTTGTACCATCTCGTGCCGAAGCTGGAGAAGCTGCTTGACGTATACGCGACCTCTGCCGTGAAAACGAGAATGGTCGGCGCGATAACGCCGACGGTCAAAGCCGACGTGGATGAGCGGACAGACTGGCTTGAATTCCGATTCGAAATTGACGGCATACCCGAGAAAGAAATTAAGCGCGTGCTGCAAGCCGTCGAGGAGCAGCGCCGATTTTATCGGCTGCCCGATGGCGCGCTAATGCCGCTGGAGAGCGAGGAATTTACGGAAATCGCTCGCCTGATGAACGATCTTGGCGTACGTTATTCGGAGGTTAGAGGCGCAGGGTTTCGCGTTCCTGCGATCCGCAGCCTGCGACTAATGGACATCGATCAGGAAGCTCGCGCGGTGAAGCTCGGACGCTCCTTGCGCCAGCTGCTTCATAACATGCGCCATCCCGACAGCTTGAATTTTGATGTTCCCGAGCCGCTCGTTCCTGTGCTGCGCGATTACCAAACGCTCGGTTACCAATGGATGAAGACGCTGGCGTACTACCAGTTCGGGGGTATTCTAGCCGATGATATGGGCTTGGGCAAAACGGTGCAGAGCATCGCGTTTCTCGTCTCTGTCCTGCCGGAAATCAGAGCGCAAGGATTGCGGGCGCTTATCGTCTGTCCAGCTTCGCTGATCTATAACTGGCAGCATGAGCTGCAGCGGTTTGCTCCGGAAATTCGCGCAGCGATTGCCGCAGGCGATCCGGCCGAGCGCGAGAAGCTGCTTACATCGCCGGACGTTGACATCATTATTACGTCGTATCCGCTGCTTCGCCGCGATATCAAGCTTTATATGGCGCATGCGTTCCATACGCTCATTTTGGACGAAGCGCAATATTTCAAAAACTACGCGACCCAGACGGCGCAAGCGGCCAAAGCGATTCAGGCGAAGCATCGGTTCGCCCTGACAGGTACGCCGGTGGAGAATCGGTTGGAGGAGCTTTGGTCGATCTATAGCGTCGTATTCCCCGAGCTGTTCCCGAGCCGCCAGTCGTTCTACGAGCTGACGCGGGAGACGGTCGCCCGCCGGGCTCGGCCATTTCTGCTGCGCAGGCTGAAGAAGGATGTGCTGAAGGAGCTGCCGGACAAGATCGAGACGCTGCAATCGTCAGAGCTGCTGCCGGAGCAGAAGAAGCTGTACACCGCTTATCTTGCCAAACTGCGCCAAGAGACGCTCAAGCATTTGGACGAAGACGACTTCGGCCGCCAGCGGATCAAAATATTAGCGGGCATCACCCGCCTGCGCCAAATTTGCTGTCATCCCGGGCTGTTCGTGGAAGATTATCGCGGCGGATCAGCGAAGCTGGAGCAGCTGCTCGATATCGTAGAGGATTGCCGCGGCGCGGGCAAGCGCATGCTGCTCTTCTCGCAGTTTACCGGCATGCTCGGCATTATTCGCGAGGAGCTGGGCGTCCGCGGCGTGCCGCTCTTTTATCTGGACGGCAGCACGCCGCCAGAGGAACGGGCCGAGCTGTGCCAGCGGTTCAACGCAGGCGAGAAGGAGGTTTTCTTAATCTCCTTGAAAGCTGGTGGCACCGGGCTCAACCTGACGGGAGCCGACACGGTCATCATGTACGATATGTGGTGGAATCCAGCCGTCGAGCAGCAAGCCGCAGACCGTGCGCATCGCATCGGGCAGAAAAACGTCGTGCAGGTCATCCGACTCGTCGCCCAAGGCACGGTGGAGGACAAAATGCACGCGCTCCAGGAGCGCAAAAAGCAGCTGATCGACGAGGTCATCCAGCCGGGCGGCGAGCCGCTTGGCACGCTGACGGAGGCGGATATCCGAGATGTACTGCAGCTGTGAGAATAGCGGCAGTCTTGCGCGCCCCGCATTAAAGTCGGCATACGGTCTAGAAGCATTTGCTATACGATGCTGCTGGATCGTATGCTTTTTTTGCGCGGGAGAACTGGTATAATGAATAGATTAGCAAGACAACTGTAACGGAATGGGGCACCGCTGGTGAAAACTTTCAAGAAGGTCTATATCGAGATTACGAGCGTATGCAACCTGGCCTGCACCTTCTGTCCGCAGACGGAGCGCGCCAAGGGCTTCATCAAGCTGGATACGTTCAATCACGTGCTGGACCAGATCAAGCCGCATACGAACCATATTTATTTGCATGTAAAGGGCGAGCCGCTGCTGCATCCGAGAATCGACGAGCTGCTGGACGCCGCGCATGACAAGGGCTTCAAGGTCAACATCACAACGAACGGCACGCTTATCGCCAAAAATAAACCGAAGCTGCTCGGCAAGCCGGCGCTTCGCCAAATGAACTTCTCGCTGCACAGCTTTGACGGGCATATCGGCTCCGAGGACCGCGACGGCTACCTGAACGAGATTTTGTCCTTCGTCCGCGAAGCGTCCGAACAGAGCAATGTCATCTTCTCGTTCCGGCTGTGGAACCTGACGCAGGATAACATCACGAACCTCGAGCGCAGCCGCAATCGCGAAACGCTGTCGATTTTGGAGCGGGAATTCAACCTCGATTATCGGATCGAGGAACGGGTGGAGCCGGGCAGCGGCATTCGCATCGCGAAGAACGTCTATATCAATCAGGACTATGAGTTCCAATGGCCGAGCCTTGATGCGCCGGAGGATGACGGCAAAGGCTTCTGCCACGCGCTGCGCAGCCAAGCGGCCGTGCTCGTCGATGGCACGGTCGTCCCGTGCTGCCTCGACGGCGAGGGCGTCATCAACCTCGGCAACGTCCACGAAACCTCGTTCTCCGAAATCGTCGACGGCGAGCGGGCGAACAACCTGTACTTCGGCTTCTCCCGCCGCGAAGCGGTGGAGGAGCTGTGCCGCAAGTGCGGGTACCGGCAGCGGTTTGGGGCTTAGAGCTAACCCGGAGCTAGCAGGATGGTGAGCAGGATGACGAGCCGATAGGCTAAGTAATGCTGGCGAAGTAGGTCGGATAGTCGGTCGACGAGCCAGTGGCGAGGCGAGTACCTCGTTAGCTGCCCGCAGCCGTTATTTGGTACACAATCGCTGACTTTAGCACCTCAATGACTCAGATCCTAAAACCGCGGCAGTTTCGCGTCTAACGGACCCCAGAGCCGCTATTTGGTGCAAAACTGCCGATTTTTGCATCTAACGGACTCCAGAGCCCTTATTTGCTCATTTTGCTGCTCTTTACTATCAAATCTAGGCCAATAACGCCCCTGAGGTCCGTTAGCGTTCCAAAGCGCTCCATTTTCGGCCAATAGCGGCTCCTCGGTCCGTTAGAAACTCCCATGTACGCTAGTGTGCATGGGAGTTTTTCTATTGGAATAAGAAATTCATTCTTTCCAATTCTTGTAATTCCACTTAGATTGTACTAACTTAGTATTTAGCAAAGTAGAGTTCGATAAAGGAGAACGATGAGCCAAACAACCCTATTTTCCCTAATTAAACCGAATAAAAATACCGATCTAGCAACCTTGCATCAGAAGAAGAATTACTTCTATTCAGCTGCTCCATGGAGAGGATGGAACATCCTCGCGCTAGAAGGCTATGAAAAGGAGCAGAAGACATGGTCTAAACAATTGTCTTCCGAGCATCAGCTGGATGTCATCTTCCTAGCGGCGAATGATTTCTATCAAGAGGCGGTATACTATCATTACGGTCATCAAGTGGCATGGGTTAAATTTGATGCGGATGATCATGCGCACACCAATTACTCGAATTTGAAGTTGTTCTTGGATGGTTTTGAGGATCAGGAGCAGTATGATGAGCTTCGGACAGTAGTAACTGAAATTGAGAGGAATCAAGAAGACCTTGAGCCATATGATCGGTTTTTCGAGGCGTTCTTCCAGCTATCGCAGCTTGAAGGCATTGACTATGAGACGCTATTTATGGTTGAAGATACCTCGATCTATTCGGAATATCAATTCGTAATTGTTGAGAAAAGAAAAACAATTAGACCCAAACAGGTAGTCCTCGCTGTACTCGGGGAGTTGTTACTGGAAAAAGGATATAAATATATTCCAGACTCCCCGAATCACGCGGAGAGTATGGTGTTTCGTAATGAAGCAGGCTATCGGTTTACTAGCATAGTTGGTTTTGAAATGGGCGGTATATTTGGCATTGGTATAATTTTCGGTACAGCTGAGGGAGGATTCGAATCTCTTGATCAACTCAAGTACGCCAACGAGGCCGAGCTCAGAAGAGGTCTAATAAAAGCGTGGAATCAGGTTATTCTGGCTAAGATTATGGAGTTTCAGGCAACTATTGAGGAATAAGATACTATGGCTCGTTAGCGATTCGTTTTACTTCATTTTACAGGGAAAATCCTCGGTGTCCATAAGAACGCCTTTGCACTTCACTAAAAAGTGCAAAGGTGTTTTTACTTCAAGTACGAGTAGAAAACACTTGAAATTGTCATCTCGTTCAATTCTACATTGCAGAAGTCGTGCTCGACTAAGGAGGCACTATGAGCCAAACCACCTTATTTTCTCTCATCAAACCGAATAAAAATACCGATTTAGCAAACTTGCATCAGAAGAAAAATTACTTTTACTCAGCTCCATGGAGAGGGTGGAACATTCTCGCTTTAGAAGGCTATGAAAAAGATCAGAAGACATGGTCGAAACAACTGTCTTCCGAGCATCAGATTGATGTAATCTTCCTGACGGTGAATGATTTCTATCAAGAAGCGATTTATTATCGCAATGGTCATCAAGCTGCTTGGATTAAATTAGACTTTGATGATCATGAGAGTAGTAGATACTCGCATTTGGAGCTGTTTTTGAATGATCTTGAGGATCAGGGGCAGTATGATGAGCTTAGTACAGCAATTGCAAATATTGAACAGTATCCTCATGACCCTGAGGGCTACGATCAGTTTTTTGAGGCGTGCTTCCGGCTATCTCATCTCGAAGGAATTGAATATGAGATGATCTTTGAGTTCGAAGATACATCGATCTATTCGAAATTTCATTTCGAGTTTGTTGAGAAAAGAAAGACAATTAGACCCAAACAGGTAGTCCTCTCTGTGTTAAGTAAGTTATTGCAGGAGAAAGGATATGATTTTGATCCTGATAGTCCCAATAATACGGAGATAATGCTTTTTAGAAATATGGCAGACTATTATAAATACATGAGTTCAGTTGGTATTACAATACGTTATAAAGGTAGTATTGAGATTGATTTTGCAACGATGGAAGGTCCCAAGACTATAACAGACTTCAAATATGTCGGCGAGGCGGAACTCAGAAAAGGGCTAATTAAAGCTTGGAATCAGGTTATTCTGGCTAAGATTACGGAGTTTCAGGCAACGATCCCGGAATAAATACTATGGCTCGTTAGCGATTCGTATTGCTCATTTTCGAGGGAACATCCTCGGTGTCCATAAGAACGCCTTTGCACTTCACTAAAAAGTGCAAAGGTGTTTTTACTTCAATTGCGAGTAGAAATACAGTTGAAATTGTCATCTCGTTCAATTCTACATTGCAGAAGTCGTGCTCGAATAAGGAGGCTTTTATGAGCCAAACAATTCTGCTTTCTCTCGTCAAATCGAATAAATATACGGATCTAGCAAACTTGTACCAGAAGAAGAATTACTTCTACTCAGTTCTACGAGAGGAAGCTGTCTTCCGAACAGCGCGCTCCCGTTTCTAACATCCCCAAAAGAAAAGGAAACTCATCGAGGCATCTGATCGCTTGGAGTTGCCAGCCCTACTTCGTTGCCCCCGGTAACGAGCTCACCTCGCGCGGCAGCGCAAACGTCAACGTCTCCTCACCAAAAGGCTCCATCAATCGAGTGTGCTTGAATGTTAAGATATCGCCTTTGCGGCCGGACAGCTTGAGCTGGTCGCCTGGATAGCCATCATTGTAGGCGGTAGCGTCGTCAATAAACTTTTGCTCCTTCTCATCGAGCAGCAGCTTGTACAGCGCATACGTCTTCTTCTCCCGCAGATCGACGAGCAGCAGTGTGCGGCTGCTATAGGCGCGAACCAGCATTGCATCATCGAAAACCGCTTCCACGGCGAATGGCTCATTGACGCCATACGCTTTCATATTGTATTTGCGCGTCTCTACGCCCGGTTCCGCCAGTTGGACCGACAGCCCATCAATCATGATCAGGCTGTTGCCGCTTCGCTCTATGCTTTCAAGTCCCCAACTACCCGGGTAGGAGACGGCTGCCTGAGCGATCAGTTGATTTTGCTCGATCAATAGCTTTGTAATCTGCGTCGGCTCCGCATAGCGATCAAGGACGCGAAGCAAATATCGATCGTTCTGCAGCGAATCGATCTCCATGTATTGCGCGGTGCGCATGTCTTTGGTTGCGCGGCTAATAAGGACGGCACGTTCACCTTTTTTGGCCTTATAAATGTTGCCGTACAGCTTATCGACCCAGAAATAGACGTCAAGCCATCCAACAGCGAGCACACGGGACTGGACATGGACCGTCAGCGTCAGTGTTTTACTATCCCAAGTTACCTCCTGCCCGAGCAGCTGCGTCAGCAACTGAACAGGCAGATAGACGGTTCCTTCATGCCGCTTGGGTGCGGCAGCCAACATGACTTTATTTCCGTTTATGAGCGCCGTTTTGCTCCCAACTTGCAGCTCAATGCGGCGCCATGGATTGGTGAAGGTGATTTTACCGGTTTTCTCATCGAATTCGCGCCGATACTCCATCACGAGATCGCTCATATCGTAAACGCCCATCCAAACGCGGCCCGGTTCGATCAGCAGCGGATAGCTGAGGCTCCGTTCGTAGCCGTTGTATATGACATGATTAATCCATGGCTTTTGTTTGTTTGCCGCATTGGGGGTACTCGACTGACCGTTAGCTGCTGCATTTGCCTGCCCGATGGCGGGAAGTGCAGCTATTGCAACAACCAACGCCGCCGAGGCAACGAGCAGCGCCTTGCGCATCTTAACGCTCATTCACTCACACCTTTCCAGTGATCAGAATTCCAATCTGTAGCTGTAAACGGTCGCAATTGGCAAAAGGTTGCGCCAGTCGCATGCTCCAGCACGAATATGGCAATAGTACGATAGGACAGGAGGATGATCGTGATGACGTTTACGCAAGAAGAGCGAATTACGCTGCATGGCTTCAACAATTTGACCAAATCGCTCAGCTTTAATATGTATGACATCTGCTACACGAAGACGAAGGAGGAGCGGGAAGCGTATATTGCTTACATCGATGAGCAGTACAATTCCGACCGGCTAACGGGTATCCTCAACACCGTTGCTGATATTATCGGGGCGCATGTTTTGAATACGGCGAAGCAGGATTATGTACCGCAGGGGGCAAGCGTTACGCTCCTTGTATCAGAAGGGCCGATTGTCGAGGTGCCGACGGAATCCTATGAGGAATCGCCTGGTCCATTACCAGACAATGTTGTGCTGCAGCTGGACAAAAGCCATATTACGGTCCATACATATCCCGAATATCACCCAAGCGAAGGGATCAGCACGTTCCGTGCCGACATCGACGTATCGACCTGTGGCGAGATTTCGCCTTTGAAGGCCCTCAACTACTTGATTCATTCGTTCGACACGGATATTATGACCATCGATTACCGGGTTCGAGGTTTCACGCGAGATATACACGGCAATAAGCTGTTCATCGACCACGACATTAACTCGATCCAAAATTACATCCCGGATGAGGTCATTGATTTGTACGATATGATCGATGTAAATGTATATCAAGAGAACATTTTCCACACCAAGTGCAAACTCCGTCAATTTGATCTGAACAACTATTTGTTCGGTTACACGAAGGATGTGCTGGGCGTGAAGGAACAGAAGGATATTGCAGAGCGGCTGAAAATCGAAATGGACGAAATATTTTATGGTAAAAGGTTCCATCTAAATTAACGTGAACTCTGTTCTGCTCTAAACAAGCTGGCTTCGGTTACATTGCCGAGGTCGGCTTATTCATGTTGTTTGCTCTTTTTTTGCAAATAAATAGCTTTCCGTAGCTGCCAATGTTTACTACAATCTACATTGAAGCATCAATGCCTCATATTTAAGCGATGACAGCTGTCCCGTTTATAGGCAGCTTATTATGCTATACAGGAAGGAGGATTAAACATGATTGCTATTGATCTAACGAACCAAACTGCGCTAGTGACAGGCGCGACAGGCGAGCTGGGACGCGTAATTGCAAGGACGCTTGCCCGCAGCGGAGCGGATATTATTATTCATTACTATAGCAACAAGGAAAAGGCGAACCAGCTTAAGCAAGAGATTGAGCAGTTAGGGCGGAAGGCTTTCACCATACAAGCAGACATGTCGAGTCTGGAAGCTGTTTTGGCTATGAAATCGGAGCTGATCGAAGCATTTAGGTTGCCCAATATTGTTGTTGCTAACGCCGTTTCCCAATATCAATGGGTCTCCGTGCTTGAGCAGAGCACGAATGATTACGTTAATCAATTCAATACGACTGTGCTTCAGATCGTTCATGCCGCCAAAGCATTCGTTCCCCATATGATCGAGCAGCGCGGCGGACGAATCATTGCGATCAATACGGAATGCGCGATGCAAAAT
>NZ_AEDD01000006.1:0-97500 GCF_000179615.1 Paenibacillus curdlanolyticus YK9 | reverse complement strand
AACACACCACCGAAGCTATGGCATGTACCAGTAGGTACTTGGGTAGGGGAGCGTTGAATGCGGGTTGAAGTCAGACCGGAAGGACTGGTGGACTGCATTCAAGTGAGAATGCCGGTATGAGTAACGAAAAGACAAGTGAGAATCTTGTCCGCCGAAAGCCTAAGGGTTCCTGAGGAAGGCTCGTCCGCTCAGGGTAAGTCGGGACCTAAGGCGAGGCCGAAAGGCGTAGTCGAAGGACAACAGGTTGATATTCCTGTACCACCGTAAACCGTTACGAGCAATGGAGTGACGCAGAAGGATAGTGACGCGGACTGATGGAATAGTCCGTCCAAGCAGTGAGGCTGATGTGTAGGCAAATCCGCACATCGTAAGGCTGGGCTGTGATGGGGAGGGAAAATTATAGTACCGAAGGTCATGTGTTCCCGCTGCCAAGAAAAGCTTCTAGCCAGGTGAAGGTGCCCGTACCGCAAACCGACACAGGTAGGCGAGCAGAGCATGCTAAGGCGCGCGGAAGAACTCTCGTTAAGGAACTCGGCAAAATGACCCCGTAACTTCGGGAGAAGGGGTGCCTCGGTAGGGTGAATAGCCCGAGGGGGCCGCAGTGAAAAGGCCCAAGCGACTGTTTAGCAAAAACACAGGTCTGTGCGAAGCCGTAAGGCGAAGTATACGGGCTGACGCCTGCCCGGTGCTGGAAGGTTAAGGGGAGTGGTTAGCCGCAAGGCGAAGCTATGAACCGAAGCCCCAGTAAACGGCGGCCGTAACTATAACGGTCCTAAGGTAGCGAAATTCCTTGTCAGGTAAATTCTGACCCGCACGAATGGCGTAACGACTTGGGCGCTGTCTCAACGAGAGATCCGGTGAAATTTTAATACCTGTGAAGATGCAGGTTACCCGCGACAAGACGGAAAGACCCCATGGAGCTTTACTGCAGCTTGATATTGGACTTTGGTACGATCTGTACAGGATAGGTGGGAGCCTAGGAAGCCTGAGCGCCAGCTTGGGTGGAGGCGCCGTTGGGATACCACCCTGATCGTATCGGAGTTCTAACCCACTACCGTGAAGCCGGTAGGGGGACCGTGTCAGGTGGGCAGTTTGACTGGGGCGGTCGCCTCCTAAAATGTAACGGAGGCGCCCAAAGGTTCCCTCAGAATGGTTGGAAATCATTCGGAGAGTGCAAAGGCATAAGGGAGCTTGACTGCGAGACCAACAAGTCGAGCAGGGACGAAAGTCGGGCTTAGTGATCCGGTGGTACCGAATGGAAGGGCCATCGCTCAACGGATAAAAGCTACCCTGGGGATAACAGGCTTATCTCCCCCAAGAGTCCACATCGACGGGGAGGTTTGGCACCTCGATGTCGGCTCATCGCATCCTGGGGCTGAAGTAGGTCCCAAGGGTTGGGCTGTTCGCCCATTAAAGCGGTACGCGAGCTGGGTTCAGAACGTCGTGAGACAGTTCGGTCCCTATCTGTCGTGGGCGTAGGAAATTTGAGAGGAGCTGTCCTTAGTACGAGAGGACCGGGATGGACGCACCGCTGGTGTACCAGTTGTTCCGCCAGGAGCATCGCTGGGTAGCCAAGTGCGGACGGGATAAGCGCTGAAAGCATCTAAGCGCGAAGCCCCCCTCAAGATGAGATTTCCCAGTATGTAAGACCCCTGGAAGACGACCAGGTTGATAGGCTCGAGGTGGAAGCGCAGCAATGCGTGCAGCTGACGAGTACTAATAGGTCGAGGGCTTATCCTAAGCGTTTTGGCGAATGCCAAAATCGCAACTTCGTGAGCATACGCTTTGCTTCTTGTATGAGAAGCAAACTTCGTGAGCAAGACTAAGCTAAGGATTCATCATTCGCATCCAGTTTTCAAGGTGTAATTAGCATTACACCGTAAGTAAGAAATTGATTGGGGCCATAGCTCAGCTGGGAGAGCGCCTGCCTTGCAAGCAGGAGGTCAGCGGTTCGATCCCGCTTGGCTCCACCATTCATTCCCTGATAGCTCAGTTGGTAGAGCACTCGACTGTTAATCGAGTTGTCACAGGTTCGAGTCCTGTTCGGGGAGCCATGGAGAGATACCCAAGTGGCTCAAGGGGACCCTCTGCTAAGGGGTTAGACTGCGCAAGTGGTGCGAGGGTTCGAATCCCTCTCTCTCCGTTCGATCTTACCTTAAAAGATCGAAACGATTGTTAGAAGATTGGCCCGTTGGTCAAGGGGTTAAGACACCTCCCTTTCACGGAGGTAACAGGGGTTCGAATCCCCTACGGGTCACCATTTTGGAGGCTTAGCTCAGCTGGGAGAGCATCTGCCTTACAAGCAGAGGGTCGGCGGTTCGATCCCGTCAGCCTCCACCATTAATTTTATACTGACGCGGGGTGGAGCAGCTCGGTAGCTCGTCGGGCTCATAACCCGAAGGCCGCAGGTTCAAATCCTGCCCCCGCAACCAATTTTTACCCATCGGATATCTTTTCCGAACTTATAATGTGGAGCCGTGGTGTAGAGGCCTAACATGCCTGCCTGTCACGCAGGAGACCGCGGGTTCGAATCCCGTCGGCTCCGCCATTATAACCTTAACCGGCTTTACAGCCACGAAACATAAGCATTGACCTCACATGGCGGTCGTGGCGAAGTGGTTAACGCATCGGATTGTGATTCCGACATTCGGGGGTTCAATTCCCCTCGATCGCCCCATAGTTTGCTTTCGTTGGGGATTAGCCAAGCGGTAAGGCAACGGACTTTGACTCCGTCATTCCTAGGTTCGATCCCTAGATCCCCAGCCATTCATGAGCCATTAGCTCAGTTGGTAGAGCACCTGACTTTTAATCAGGGTGTCGTAGGTTCGAGTCCTACATGGCTCACTTTTAATTTCATATGCGGTTGTGGTGGAATGGCAGACACGCTATCTTGAGGGGGTAGTGGGCGTACGCTCGTGGAGGTTCGAGTCCTCTCAACCGCACCATATTATTTCGCGGTCATGGCGGAATTGGCAGACGCGCTAGATTCAGGTTCTAGTGGTGTAACAGCCGTGGAGGTTCAAGTCCTCTTGACCGCACCATCTGCGGAAGTGGCTCAGCGGTAGAGCATCGCCTTGCCAAGGCGAGGGTCGCGGGTTCGATTCCCGTCTTCCGCTCCATAATTAGTGCCCTTAGCTCAGCTGGATAGAGCGTTTGACTACGAATCAAAAGGTCGGGAGTTCGAATCTCTCAGGGCACGCCATTTTCACAAATTGAATATCGGGATGTAGCTCAGCTTGGTAGAGCACCTGGTTTGGGACCAGGGGGTCGCATGTTCGAATCGTGTCATCCCGACCATATTCATCTAATCTCGAATGAGTTGTTAACTCATTTGATCAAATAAACAAAAAAAGAGTTCCTTTAACGGGAGCTCTTTTTTTGTTTATTTGATTTGTTAACAGGATGTTAACATTGTATTTGTGAGTAGCTTTCGACAATAATCCACATATGGAATTGGTGCTGTTTCATTCGCCAGGAAAGTAGAATATTCACGACAATGACGACGGGTTGTGTGCAAGAAAAGCAAGAATAAAGCAGAATGTTTAAAAATAAATGTTAGTGATATAGGTTAGTGCAAATCGTATGTGGATAAGTTGAAGTGATATACGGTGCCATAAAGGTGAAAGCACAATTAGGAATGATGCGATTGTTAACTTATCATGGAAGTATTGGTTACGTTAAAGATCGTAAAACGATCTATTTGTTAATGATTTGTCATAAAATTTCCGTGAATCGCGTCTATGTTTCGACATACAGCAATAGTACCCTTCTTTTATACTAATCATATTGATTAAATGTAATAAAAAGTGACGTCTCATCCAGGTGACTGATAAGACGAATGGGAGGGTAACAGTCATGGCCATGCCAATGATTCAACACAAACACTTGTTTGCTAATTATAGCTGTCCGGCATTTTACGATGAGATGTTTGGTCAGGGCGGGAAAGTACGGACACCTTACGCAGCTGTTATGAAGCAATTGGCCATGATGAGCTTGGAAGAATTGAATCGAAAGTATGAAGCGGTGCAATCGCAAATGATGAGACAGGGAATTACGTTTACTCTAAATGGCTCTAGCGATGAGGATGCCTCCTTGGAACGGACAATCCCATTCGATCTGATTCCGCGTATTATTACAGGTCAGGAGTGGCAGCAGCTAGAGGCAGGTTTAAAGCAAAGGGTTAAAGCGCTGAACCTCTTCATAGCAGATTGCTATCACGACCAAAATATAATGAAGGACGGTCTTGTTCCGCGGGAAATTGTAGTGAACAACCCATACTTTTTGAAGGCGATGGTTGGCATGCATGTGCCGGGCCATTCCTATATTCCGCTTGCTGGCATTGATATTATACGCAGCGAAACAGGGAAGTTTTATGTGCTAGAGGATAATCTGCGCACGCCTTCGGGACTCTCTTATGTGTATAAGAACCGTTTGCTCATGAGTACCTTGTTCTCTGAGTTATTTTATAACAATCGAGTTCGAGATATTGATCGAGGCTTAGGGGAGCTACGAAGAAGCCTGTGCAGTCTGGATCCGAATGGTAAGTCTGAGCCTTTGGTTGTACTGCTGACGCCGGGGATTTATAACGCAGCTTATTACGACCATACCTTCCTAGCTCAGGAGATGGGCATCGAGCTCGTTGAGAGCAGGGATCTAACGGTAATCGACCGTAAGGTTTACATGAGGACAATGCGAGGGCTGAGACAAGTTGATGTGATTTATCGGAGAGTGGATGATGAGTTTCTGGATCCAACTGTATTTCGAGCGGACTCCGTTCTAGGCATACCAGGTTTAATCGATGCATATTTGGCCGGCAATGTGGCGCTTGCCAATGCACCTGGTACAGGTGTGGCAGACGACAAAGCGATTTATGCGTATGTTCCGGATATGATCCGTTATTATTTGAATGAGGAACCATTGCTGCATAATGTTCCAACTTATATTTTGTCTAGGCCATATGAGAGGGAATATGTATTGAGCAAGCTATCTGAAATGGTCGTAAAGGAGCGCTCGTTGTCAGGCGGCTATGGTATGCTCATAGGTCCATCTGCCACTGAGGAAGAGCTTCAGAGGTTCGCAGATCTGATTACGCAATATCCGGAGCGTTATATTGCACAGCCGACGATGAAGCTGTCGTGCAGCCCTTCCCTTACGGATGGGCACATTGCACCGAGGCATATCGATTTGCGAGCTTTCGTGTTTACCGGAGCCGCTGATTCCTATGTTGTCCCCGGAGGGCTGACTCGAGTTGCTTTACAAGAGGGATCGCTGATCGTGAATTCGTCGCAAGGCGGGGGCACGAAGGATACGTGGGTTGTATAGACGTGATTACGCGATGAGGTGATAGCTGATGATGAATCGTTATGCAGAGATGCTTTTTTGGATCGGCCGATATGTGGAGCGAGCTGAAAATCATGCACGGTTGATTGATGTAAACTATCATGCTCGCCAAGAGCAATTCGGGTCGCAGCATGAACGGGAATATATGTGGGAGCGGCTTGTATCGGCTGTTGGGGATATCGAACGATTCAGGGCTAGCAATACGAGTGTGAATGAACTGAAGGTGCTTCATTTTATGACCTTTGAGCGTTCTAATCCGAATTCGATCTTTTCTTGCATCCAACAAGCTCGTAATAACGTGCGTGGCTTGCGCCAACTGCTGCCAAGCGAGCTGTGGGAAGTGATCAATGCGCTATACCTGTGGTTGAAGGAGCAAACGGTAAGCCAAATGATGCTGCAATCGCCCTATTTGTTCTACCAGCGGGTGCGTGAATGGACATCGCTGTTTAATGGATTGGCGGATTCAACGATGGTCCGGGGCCAAGAATGGAACTTTATTCAACTTGGGAAGCATTTGGAGAGAGTAGAGAACACAGGGCGTGTCGTAAGGGCGTTCCATGCAAATATGCTGAGGGACGCTAGCGTGCCGAAAGCTCAGCATGATAATAAACGCGAGGTATTGCTGCTGAAGGCGCTAGGCGCTCACGAAGCATTCCGCAAGTACGATGCAATGGAAAAGACCAGCAGCGCGGCCATAGCTTTCATCATGAGCAATAAAGATTTTCCGCGCTCGATAGCGTTTGCCGCCTCTTCGCTGGAGCATTACTTGAAAGCGTCGGAAATAATGGGCCCGGCATTTGCTCGGCTAGCGGAGCAAGCAACAATGCTGGGGGAGTTAAGTGAACGAGTTTGGAAGCAACGAGAGGCAAAAGCATATGATGAGGCAAGAGAGAATTTAAATCGGTTACTGGCGCTATGCGATCAGCTGGGGTACGCAATCTCAAGCACATTTTACGAGGCGGAACTTGTCGGAGGTTAATGGTAATAAGCAGCCTGCATGATCCCGTCTTGGGGCATGCGGGCTTTATTTTACCGCTGTATTGCTCTTGCTTATCGTTGCACAACCAACTGGGGTGAGGTATGATCGTACATAAGAGAAACCGTGTACATTTGAGAAAGGGGGATAAGTACAATGGGCGTACCGGCTGGCGTTTGGGTATCCGCTGTCATTATTTTGATTGCAATTACTTGGGTTACGTTGTGGGTGACGAAGAAAGCATACTCCCGTAAATGGGACGAATCGGATCATTAAGAGCAGCCGTTGCCAGAAGGCAGCGGTTTTTTTATGCCGAAATGAAGGATATTCCATATCAAATTCGTCCAGTTATTTATCTTTCTTATCCATTGTGAAATAGGCGTTTATGCGTAATAATGGGCTATAATGCACGAAAAACGGCTAATAGAGGAATCAAGATGCGGTAAGCAAGAGATCGTCTAAGTGCTATTGTAGAGGGGATGAAGGAATTGAGGCGAGGAACCTGTGTCGACATGCAGCCATTAACCCAAAACGAACAACAGGAACAATCGGCGCCGATGCTGCCGAATATACATATTGCTGGCGATATGCTGATGAAAGCCGGTACTGGCTTAAAGCCAAGACGGATTTGCGACTATGAGCTGCTTTATTTCCCTACTGGCACAGGAAGCGTCTATATGGTTGAAGGCCGCACCTATTCACTCACGGAGCCCTGCTTCATCATTACAAGGCCAGGAGAGTGGCATGAGTATCGGTATGATGCCGCACAGCAGTCCCGGCATCTGTTCGTCCATTTTGGCTATGATGAAGTAGAGGATATAAGGGAAGAAGACCTGTTGCCGATTTTAAGGCATGAAGGCCCATCCTGCATTCCGCTCGGAGATGAGTGGCTTGCGAGCCTCATGACGCAATTAATGAACATCGCATATGCGCATCCGACTCGCATGCAGCAGCGTGGAAGCGCTTTGCTGCTGACGTTGCTAGAAGAGCTGAATGCTGCATACGTCGAATATCCGGTTGAACGAGTGGCAGCGATTCCAGCGCAAATTACGAAGGCGATTCGTTATATCGAGGAGCATCTGGAGGAGCCTTTTACCGTTGAGGGATTGGCGGAGCAGGCGGGGTGGACACATGAGCATTTTACCCGATTGTTCGCAAGGCATACGGGGCGCACACCGCGGGAGATGATTATTCAGCGCCGGATTGAACGGGCTTGCCATCTATTGCTTTATGAGGATGCGACAGTGAAGGAAGTAGCGTTTTCGGTTGGTTTCGCCGATGAAAACTATTTTTGCCGCGTGTTCAAGTCTTTGAAGGGGATTACGGCAACGCAATACCGTAAAAAATATTATAATCCGAAGCACCGTGGATTGAATGCTGTTATTCAGGACGATACCAGCTGCTCACCGAATCGGGTTTTAATTTTTCCGGCGACATCTTAGGCAGCTTGTTGGAAAGGAAGGGGGATCCTAATGAGTTTAATTATGAACGAAAAGATAAAATCAAAGGAAGTCGAGCTGACCGGCATCGATGGCGAGTCGCTAGGAGTCGTTGCGCGGGATGAAGCATTGGCGATGGCTAAACGATTGAAGGCTGATCTTGTATGCACATCGCTTATGAGCAGTCCTCCGCCATGTAAGCTGGTTAGCCGGGGCGAAGCTAAACGGGAGCAGACACAGCAGAAGCGGGAGGAGCGCCTGCAGGAGCAGCCTGCCAAAGAGAAGGAGCTGCGATTATCTGCGAGTATCGAAGAGCATGATTACGATACGAAGCGGCGGCAGGCCGAGAAACTGCTGGCTTCTGGCAACCCGGTTCTGCTCGTCGTCCGATTGAAGGGCAAGCAGGAGCAAGTGCCGGCGAAGGAGCTGCTGGAACGGTTGGCGGCAGATTTGAAGCCAGTTGGCTCTAAAGCAACGGGCGTTCAAGTGAGCGGCAAGCAAGCGGCTGTCCGCATTAACCCAGCGGGCTAAGCGGCCGGGGGATCGCGATCGAGATTGTTGCAAAATCCGAATACGAGCGTTGCGAGGGCTCGGGAACTACGGTGCGAGCCTTCGGCACAGCTGTTCGTGCAGCGAGAGCGCGAGGGAGTTGATTGTCCGGATTTGCCGATAGGCGCCGGGCAATTTTTTTGTATAAAATGGGGATAATGATGCTGCTTATCATGGCGATTGCATCTGTGAATATCAGCTTCTTGAGCGTGAGCTTAACCCCATAATATAAAGCCGTGCTTCCGATAAGGTCTACCGCGATAAACTCGCGAATGATGAACGCAGGGATGACAACAACGATGATTTCTCGTTTGGTACGCAGCAATGAATGGCCCCCTATACTGGTTGGATATACAGCAAGCAGGACGGCAGGTCCTCCGTGCGTAGCGAGGCTTGAACGTTATGATGTATGCGTTGGACGGAATGTCCCATGATAAAAGTTTATAGCGAGGCGCTGTATTGGCAGGGACAATTCATGTGATTGTCGAATCTGACTAAGGTCGCATCCTATGATGCGAACGTTGACGGATGAGATGAGGGAGATTGTTGTGAAACATCGGTTGCAAGGGCTCGTCATAGGTATGCTTGTAGGGGTGCTGCTTTGCGCGGCGACCGCGTATGCGGCGACAGGAACAATTACAGTGGAGTTTAAAAAGCTTACGTTCCTATTCGACGGCGTCGAGAAAAAACCGACAGGTGACGGAGCCTTTATGTACAAAGGAACGACGTATGTGCCATTGCGTTTTGTAAGCGAATCCATCGGCAAGCCGATTACGTACGATGCGAAAAATTCAATCATCCGAGTAGGCAAAGGCTACACGAAAATGCCAGCGATGACGATTAATACGTCCAAGAAGTACAAGGCGAAGGTGACAACGACACTCGGCGCATTCACAATTGAATTGTTCGCCAAAGAAGCGCCGCTAACAGTGAATAACTTTGTCGCGCTGTCGCAGGACGGTTATTATGATAACGTGATTTTCCACCGCGTGCTTGAAGACTTCGTCATTCAGTCGGGCGATCCGACAGGTACAGGTGCCGGTGGTCCTGGCTACACATTCAAGGATGAGCTGAATAATGGCTATACGTATAAGGATGGCATCGTCGCGATGGCGAATGCAGGCCCGAATACGAACGGCAGCCAATTTTTCATATGCACGGGTGCTAATAGCGAGCAGTTGAACAATTATCCGAACTACTCCATATTCGGCAAGATTACAGAGGGACTTGATATCGTACATGCGATCAGCAAGGTGAAGGTTCAAGCGAGCGAAACAGGCGAGATTAGCAAGCCGGTTACGCCTGTGAAGATTAAGTCGATCGTCATTGAGGTCTCTTAGACGAGAACTGAGCTGGCTATGAAAGAAGGGAGCAGTGCTCAATTGAGCGCTGCTCCCTTTGCTTTACCTAGCGATTAGGACTAGCCAATGGATGAAGAGGAGCCAGCGGCTGACGCCGAGGCTGCTTCGGAGCGGCGAATTGCACGGAGGAACTCCCGCGTGAAGCCTGGCAGATCCGGCCATGCATGGCCGGAGATAATATTGCCATCGACATGCAGGTTTTCTTCCGGATATGTAGCACCAAGCGACTCCACCTCGTAACGGCTTGCGTTATAGGCTTTGATCGTGCGGCCTTGGAAGAGCGTGCTGTCTTTCAGGGCAAGGAATACTTGAGCGCCATGGCAGATCACGCCTACCGGTTTGTCTTCCTCGAGGAAATGCCGAACAATGCGCGGCAGGTCAACATCGTTGCGAATAAATTCCGGCGCGCGGCCGCCAGGAATGATAATGCCAGCGTACTGCGACGGATCAACATCAGCAAAAGCGATGTTCGCAGCCAAGCGATGCGCCGGCTTTTCCGTATATGTAGCCCAATCATCAACAAAGTCATGACAGACGGTGTTTAGAATTTTTTGCTGCGGTGCAGCAATATCGGTTTCGTAGCCTTCCTCCAGCATGCGGTAATAAGGATAATATACCTCGAGTACTTCAGCAGCATCGCCTGTCAGGATTAGAATTTTACCGGACATGAAATCACTCCTCTGGAAATGGTTGGATCTACCTATTCCATTATCGGATGTGGTCGGACAAGCGTCAATGAATCGCCAGACGGAGGGCGGAAGTCCTGCAATTGTCGAAATAAAGCGCTTGTAGTAAGAAGGCCTGCAATATAAAAAAACCTCGGACGGCGTGTCGATGCCGTCTCGAGGCTTAGGATTTGAAGAGCGGGTTGATCAGAGCCATACACAACTTTTCAACGATATCGTCTGTCGTGTAGCCATATTCTTGATGCAAATGCTGGAGCGTATGCGGAGCTAAAGCCGTAATGAGGATATGCGCGTTAAACGCCGGATCGAATGGAACGGTCCGCCCGCTATCCAAAGCTTCCCTCATCAGGGTTGATATCGTCCCATGCAGGAAAACATAAGGGGGGAACTGAAAGAAAGACTTCTTCTCGGTTTCGATGCAGTTCAATGGCGCAATTGTCGCATGAATGGCGTGAAGCAGCGCGGATTCATCGTTGCAAAATTGAACAAGTCGCCGAACGAGCGCGTTGAGCCGGGTATGGATCGTTTCCTCTGCAAGCTGCAGCTGCTCGAGGAGCAGGATGACATCGTTTTTGAATCGGTTAAAATGATCGTCCATCAGCTCCAAGCACAAGTCGGCCTTTTGCGTGTAGCGCCGGTAAAGCGTTGCTTGTCCAACACCAGCTGTCTTGGCAATCTGATGCATGCTTACCGCGTCCACGCCATGCGCTGTGAACAAATCCCGGGCCGTATCCAAAATCAGTTCGGTTAGCTGCTGCGCGTCTTTTCGTTTGGGCGTTACCAACATTCGGCCTCCCTTCTTTCTATATCGCTTTTGTATTGCGAATTGACAAACGGACAATTGTCCGCTATTATTCAATAGTACTGCATCGCGGACAATTGTCCGCTTAAATTGTGGTTATTTATGAAAACCGCTTTCAGTTGTCTGGTTTCATTGTAACGCGATCAAGGCGGCAGGTCAATTTGAGAAATAGAGGAAAAAAGGAGTGGAGAGGAAAGTTATGTCAAGCGAAACATTAAGCAAAGACCAGCAGTCGATGAGTCACATTATCGCACCGCTGCTCGCAATTATCGTAGGTATGTTCATGGTTATCCTTGACGGTACCGCAATGAACGTTGCGCTGCCGAAGCTGCAAGAGGATTTTGCCAGATCGTTGAATGTTGTTCAATGGTCCGTAATTGGCTACTCGCTGTCTCAAGCAGCTGTTATTCCGTTGGCAGGTTGGTTGTCGGATCGTTTCGGCGCTAAAAATATTTTCTTGATTTCAGTCGTATTGTTTACGCTCGGATCTGGCCTATGTGCTATGGCTGGCTCGATTGAGCAATTGATTGCGTATCGTGTTATCCAAGGCCTCGGCGGCGGTATGGTTGCTCCGATTGCCATGGCGTTTACTTACCGTCTGGCGCCTCCGGGCAAAGTAGGGGCAGTTATGGGCATGATCGGTATCCCGATGCTGCTCGCGCCTGCACTGGGTCCAGTAATTGGCGGTTGGTTGATCGAAAATGCTTCGTGGCATTGGATCTTCCTGATTAACCTTCCGATCGGTGTTGTAGCAGTATTGATTGGTATCAAGACGCTTCCAGCTATCGGACGTCAACAAGTGCCAACGCTTGATACGCTCGGCATGATCTTCGGACCGATCGCATTCTCTGCTCTCGCTTATGGCGTGAGTGAAGGCGGCAACTCCTGGACATCGGCTAAAACGCTGACAGGCATTATCGTAGGCGGCGTTGCACTTATTGTCTTTATCATCGTAGAGCTGAACCGCAAACAGCCGCTTCTGGAGCTGCGCGTATTCCGTTCCGGCAACTTCACTAAAGGCATTATCGTACAATGGGTATCGCAAGTGGCGTTGTTCGGTACAATGTTCATGATCCCGCTCTTCCTGATCCAGGCAAAAGGCTATGGCGCATTCGAAACGGGCGTCATTATGCTCCCAATGGCGCTCGCATCGGCAGTCTGCATGCCGATCGGCGGCAAGCTGTATGATAAGCTGGGCGCACGCGTTCCGGTAATCGGCGGTCTGGTTATCGTAACCTTCGCAGCATTCCTTCTGTCCCAAGTGACGACGGATACGAGCAAGTATGGCTACATTCTGCCGTTCGCACTCCTCGGCGCAGGCATGGGCTTGTCGATGATGCCGCTTAATACGCACATCATTCAATCGGCGCCAGCAAGCCTTGTAGGCCGCGTAACGTCGTTGACTGCAGCGCTTCAACAGGTTGTAACTTCGTTCGCAATCGCGATTTTGACGACGATTCTGGCGAATCGCGTTGAGCATTATGCGCCAACGTATGGCAAAGATCCATCTGCGCTTATGTCCCACTCGTTCGGGGATATGTTCTCCGTACTGATCTACATCGGCGCGGCAGGCATTCTGTTCGGCTTCCTGCTCAGCCGTCCTAAGCGTCAAGACGGAGATTCCGGCGAAGGCTCGGAAAAAACTGAAATGACGATGATGATCAACCACTAAGCTCAGATGCACCAAATGAAGCTGTCCTAAAAGTCATTATTAACCGACTTTTAGGGCAGCTTTTTATTTGTTTCGCATGCTGTTGTACTTTGTACAACGAGAAAGGGATGAGTGGCCTGCTTCGAAGGTTCCCGTTGCAGTTCATACAACGAGATAAGGTTTAGAAGAGGCACCGATATGCCCAAAACATAGAAAGTCGCCTTTCCCGTTGCGCGCGATGCAATGATAACTCCTTATTTCCGCGATCGAGCGGAATCGATTGTACAAACTGCAATGAGAACGCAGCTGCATGTCATGTATTAACGCCGCCTAAAAGAAGGCGTACAGCTCAGACACCGCTGTAAACATAACGCCAACAGTTGGTTGCAACGCAAACAAAGGGGTGTCCCTCGGCCATCGTGGCTTTCGGGACACCCCTTTGTTTTATTCGAAAAATAAAAAGTGCGTCGGCAGTGGCCGCAGCTGCCCATCGGAAGGGCGATTGACGATCTTGCCGTTAAAGATAAGCGATGATGATCCGCCGCCGTCGAGATTATAGGCGTTGACTGCGCCGAATCGGGTAAGCAGGATTTGCAGTTCCTCCAGCGTAGCGCCGGAACTGCCTGACTCGTTGTATCCGTCGATGACGAGGAATAAGAGCTGGTCGTCCTTATAGCTTGCAATGGCTGTACGCGGCGCGCGTTTGGGGCTCAGCTGCCATTTGAGCGGAATCGGTACAGGTTGGCCGTTACGCAGCAGAATGGGCACGAAGGAAGCGCCGAATTTCGGTTTTAATCGATCGAGCTGCTCTTTACTGGAGAAGCTGCCGCCGATGAGCTTGTTGTCTTCGCTAAGCCCGACGAAAAACAGATCGGCGTGCGTCGGGTCAAAGCCGTTGACATATTGGCCGTCCAGCACGGTCGTGCTGAGCGGATAGCGCTTGCCGCGTCCATCGGCGAAGCCGCCTGCGTTAACGCCTGCAACGGCGTTATAACGCTTTACAGCGGCTAGCGTCGTCTCGGAGCCGCCAAATTTATCGTGCCCGAGCACCATTCGCATGGCGTCCTTGTCGCTGAGCTTTACTTTCAAGGCGTAGCCGCTGAAATTTTGCGCTGTAATGGTAAATAGCTGCGCCCGGAGCTTGCTGGACTGGATCGTACGATTGGTATAGCCTAGCTTGCCTGTAATTCGGCGGTCATAGACGAGCAGCGGTCGCTGCGCCTGCGTAGAAACGGTTGATTCAATAAGCTGGATGCTGGCGTTCGTCTGCTCGTACAGCCGAATCTGCTTCTTGATCGAAGCTTGCGTCGTGGCAGCCAAACGAGCAGCGTCGTCAAGCCCTTTTCCAGCCGAAGCTATTCGGTCAGTTGTTCCGGCATCCGCCATACTAGTAGCCTTGGGCTGCTCAGTTGGAATGGTGATCATCAGCTGCGTCGCCAGCAGCCAGATCAGAATGCCGAGAAACGGCGCGCTAGCGAGCAGCATTGAGCGGTTTAATAGCTTGACGGGCATGTTCATTTCAATACGTCCAGATTTTTCTTCAATTCCTCAAGCTGCTTCTTCACGTCATTGAGCTGCGTGTACAGCTTGTTGCTATTATCGGTCTTGGCGTTAGCATTGTCTTTGGTGAACGTCAGCAGCTCGTTGAGCGCATCGATCTTGCTTTGCAGGACAGCGATTTCGCCCTTATAGCTTTCCTCCAGCTTCTTAAGGCGCTCGTCATAATCATGCTGCATAAGCGCGAGCTGGGCTTTGGTTTGGCTGCTGACATCAGCCGTAACCGATGCTTGCATATGGTCGGAATAAAGCTTGGCCCCTGTAAGGCCAGCGGCAATAAGCATAACCCAGATGAAGACGAAGATCAGAAAAGCGCGTCGGCTGTTTCGTCTGCGCGGAGCGCGGTCAGAACGGGGGGCAGATAGGGATTGCATTGGAGCTTCCATTTGATGCGTACACCTCTTCTTTCGATAGCTTTATTCATTGTAACAAAAAATAGCGGCTGCGACGGCTCTACCGACCGATTGGCAGAAAATCGTAACATATTCAGGTGCAGTAGCGCGCCTCGTCGCCTAGCGATTTGTTCCCGTCCAACCATTGGAGTATAATCGAAGCAACGAAAAACGGAGAGGAGCTTCAATAAATGAGTGAACAGCGTATCGAGCTGGCGACCTTCGCTGGCGGTTGTTTCTGGTGCATGGTTTCGCCCTTCGAGGAAATGCCGGGTATCATAAGCGTCGTGTCAGGCTATACGGGAGGAACGACAGTTAACCCGACGTACGAGGAAGTTTGCCGCGGGGGTACCGGGCATACGGAGGCGATCCAGATCACATTTGATCCCGAACAGTTCCCTTATGCGAAGCTGCTTGAAATATTCTGGCGCCAGATCGATCCGACCGACGGCGGCGGGCAGTTCCATGATCGGGGCGAGTCCTATCGTCCGGCTATCTTCTATCATAACGAGGAACAGCATCAATTGGCTGAGGCATCGAAGCGGGAGCTGGATGCAAGCGGGCGTTTCGGCCTCCCTGTAGCGACGGCAATCGAGCCGGCGTCCGTGTTCTATCCCGCTGAGGAGTATCACCAGGACTATCATAAGAAACAGCCGCTTCGTTATAAAATGTACCGCAAGGGCTCGGGACGCGACGCGTTCATCTCCCAGCATTGGAAGCACCGCGAGGATGAGCAGAGCCTGCGCAGCCGGCTTACGCCGCTGCAGTATGAGGTAACGCAGAACAATGCGACAGAGCCGCCGTTCCGCAACGAGTTTCATGATCATAAGGGAGAAGGCATCTACGTCGATATCGTCTCGGGCGAACCGCTGTTCAGCTCGTATGACAAATACGACTCGGGCTGTGGATGGCCTTCCTTCACGAAGCCGCTGCAAGGCTCAGGCGTAACGGAGCATCTTGATGTCACGCATGGCATGGTTCGTACCGAAGTGCGCAGCCAAGTAGCGGATTCGCATCTGGGCCACGTGTTCGAGGACGGGCCGCCGCAAGCGGGCGGACTCCGCTACTGCATCAATTCGGCTGCGCTGCGTTTCGTGCCGATCGATCGGCTTGAGGAAGAAGGCTATGGCGAGTACCGCAAGCTGCTGAAACGATAATAAGCAAACAAAGCAAAGCAAGGCCCTTGACGCTTCCTAAGTGGAAACGCAAGGGCCTTTTTTGCTTTAGCTTACATCAGCAACCTCTTCGGATTGCTCTTGCTCGATATGAATGATGAGTTCGACTTTCCGAATGCGATGCTTGCTTACTTCGCGAATGATGAATTGGAGTTGATTGTACCGGAATTCTTTGCCCGGCTTCGGCTCTTGAATCTCGTTGTACAGCCAGCCGCCGATCGTATCAACCTCTTCATGCCCGAGATCCTCGCCGATCAAATGGCCGAGCTCGTCTAACGAAACCTTGCCGTCGAGCAAGTAGCAGTTGTCCGCCAGCTTCTCGATGTCTTTGCGCTCATCGGCGTCGAATTCATCTCGAATCTCGCCGACGATAATTTCAAGAATATCCTCAATCGTAATCATGCCCGATGTGCCGCCGTACTCATCCATGAGAATCGCAATATGCATGCGCTCCTGCTGCATCCGTTTGAGGAGCGTTTTAACTGGCATAACCTCCGGAACGGTCATAACAGGGCGAACGAGCTGATCGAAGTTAAACGGAATGCCGTCCTGCAGTTGAAGGAAAAGCTGCTTCGTATTGATCATGCCGATAATTTGGTCCTTGCTATCCTGCGCAATCGGGAAGCGGGTATACTGCTCTTGGCGTATGATCGCCATATTGTCCGCGAGCGGCTTGTCAATGAATAAGCAGATCATATCGGTGCGCGGCACCATGATCTCTTTGGCCAGCATCTCGTCGAAAGCGAAGATGCGGCTTACATAGCCGTACTCGGTGTTGTTGATTTTGCCGCTTTGGAAGCTGTCATTCAGGATAATCTGAATCTCTTCCTCGCTGTGCGCTTCCTCATGCTCCTTCACCGGCTTCAGGCCGAATAGGCGAATCAGCGCATTAGCGGAGCCATTCAGGAGCCAGATGAACGGATACATGACCCTGTAAAATATAATAATCGGTTTGGCAACGGCGAAACTAATAAATTCGGCCTTCTGGATTGCCCACGTTTTCGGTGCCAGCTCGCCGACTACGACGTGCAGGAACGTTACGGTGAGGAATGCGAGAAGGAAGGATAACAGATGTCCGGCTTCACTGTTCAAATTCCATGCTTCGAACAGGGGGAGCAGCAGCCTCTCTACGGTCGGTTCTCCGAGCCAGCCGAGGCCCAGTGCCGTAATCGTAATGCCAAGCTGACATGCAGATAAGTAACCATCCAGGTTGCTTATCACCCGCTGAACGGATAAAGCGTTGGAGCGGCCTTCCGATACCAATTGATCGACACGGCTCGAACGAAGCCGGATGATAGCAAACTCCGTTGCTACGAAAAAAGCGGTCAATACAATTAATACGGCTACCATAAACAGATTAAAGCCTATACTACCCATTGTCGTCGTTCACAATCCTTTGTTAGTAGAGTTAGAGTTCTTTTGAACTACTATATCGAACTTGCCTATACTTTACAACCCGTAGGGACGAGGGTATGATGAGTTCGATTGCATATGACGAATAAGAATAGGTTGGTAGAAGCCATGGCGAATAAGAATAAAAGCTGGGCATATGTTGGGCTCGTGGCTGTAGCTGCGATATGGGGGGCCAATTTTGGCGTATCCCGATTGGTAATGGAAACCTTTGATCCGATCCTGTTTGCTTTTTTGCGATTTGGCCTTGCCGTGCCATTATTTTTTGGCCTGCTTTATTGGAAGGAAGGCAGTATCGGTGTTCCTGTACGAGTAGCCCTTCAACTGGCAGCCATTGGGTTTATCGGTATTACAGTGCTTGAGATTGCGGTTATGTATTCGATCAAATATACGACGCTGGCGAACGCCTCGCTGCTGAATGTCGCGCCGTGGCCGATATTCGCTGCGTTGTTCGCCCCTCTCTTCACGAAGGAATCGCTGACCAAACGGCTGGCCATCGGCGGGTTCGTCGCAATGGCTGGCGTATGCTTTATTATTATTGGGGGCGAGGAAGGGCTGGATTTGTCCTCCGATCATATGATTGGCAATGTGCTGGCTTTCGGCGTAAGCCTGTTTGGGGCCTTATTCAATCTGGCATGCATGCCGCTCATGCAGAAGTATTCGCCGCTGCGCGTAAGCGCATGGTTCATTGCGTTCGGCGCATTATTCATGCTGCCGCTGACCTGCGGGTCTTGGGGGAAGGTAGCATGGTCAAGCCTCGGAGCAGGCGACTACACCGCCATCGCCTATAACGTGCTGCTATGCACAGTGGCAGCGGTCTTCGTATGGAATGCAGCGATGCACCAAGTCGGCGCAGCGCGATCTAACTTCTTCCGTTATGTTGTGCCAGCAACGGCTGTGGCGGCGGGCTATCTCTTTTTTGATGAACAGATTACGCTCCTCCAAATAGGCGGTGCAACGCTCATGGCGATGGGGCTGGTGTGGATCACCTCGGAGCGCAGTACTAGCCGTTGATCAATCTAGGATATAAACGAATGCCCGCAAGCGGCTGCTTTCATGCAGCGCGCCGCTGCGGGCATTTGATGTTCTATGCATTCATTGAAAATGGCTTACAGTGGTATAATTAGACAGACTGTCAGTAATAAGGGGAGGTCAAGGTCAGGCATGCTTAATCGAAATCGCGCATGGGGCTGGTACGTTGCAGGCATGCTGCTTGCTATCGCATATATTGCGGCCGCCGAGCTTATCTGGGTACCTGATCCGTTCGTATGGCCGGGCGGCTTGACGTGGCTTGAGACCATTGACGGGTTGCTGTATGCGTTGGCGCTTGTCCCGTTGCTATGGCTTGTTGGTGCGTGGCAGGCGTGGCGCTATGAACGGAAGAATGTCGTGAAGCTTCGCGGTAGAGCGTGGGGAGGCGTTCGGCTCGTGCCTCGCGTTGGTGCGGTGGCAGGAAGCGTGCTAGCGATAGCTTTCGTTCTGCTCTCGTCTCGAGGCTTAACGATCAATATCGGGCTGCTGGCCATTGCTTGGCTGTTCGTTGTATGGGATCTATTCGTAATCGAGCTGGCGCAATCTGGGCGAAGACACCGTTTTCCGTTCAAAAGCAGTGTGGCGCTTGTCATTCAGCTGCTATTGCTAGCATTATTCGTAATGCCGATTCCCTATAATGTGACTTATCCGGGATTAACGATGAACATGAACCACTATGCTCAGACGGAGGGCGGGAAGGATCATGGCCGATTGCGAGGCGTGCTCGTGTTTGAACGGAGAGCTTTCCCTGCCGACTGGCTGCTAGCTCGGCTGCTGCCGATCTATGAGCTCAATCCTGTGCCGGCTAATGAGCCGCCGCTGCGCGAAGCTTACGCGGAGGTTGTTGCGATGAAAACAGAGGCGGAATCGGTCGCTGCGGCAGTCGCAATGGGTAAGCTTGGCTTGGGCAAAGGGGCTGTGGAGGAAGGCGTGACGATCATGGCCGTCTCGTCAGAAGGAGCCGCGCGAGGTGCTTTGAAGGCGGGAGATCTCATTACCGGGATCGAAGGCGCCTCCGTTTCGGATATCGTGACGCTGAATAAAGCCATGGCTGCAGTAACGCCGGGTTCAACGGCTCAGGTCACGCTCAGTCGCCAAGGGCAGCAGCTATCGGTTGCGGCGCCAACGAGCATCATGGAAGATGAGCAGAACAGCATGAAGAAGCGGGCTGTATTCGGCATCTCGGTACAAACGGCATATCGCTATGATATTCCGCGGAATGTCCACTTCGAACGACCGCTCGCGCATATCGGCGGCCCATCACATGGGGCAATGCTCACGCTGACGATTATGGATCAGCTGACGCCAAGCGGCGTGACCTATGGCTGGCGGGTCGCAGGGACGGGGACGATTGAGCCTGATGGCAGCGTAGGTCCGGTAGGCGGGGTGAGGCAAAAGGCATACGCCGTCAATCGGACGGATGCCGACGTATTCTTCGTTCCAGCGAGCGAAGCTAGTGAAGCTATTCTCGGAGCGCCTCATTTGAATATTGTTCCGGTAAAAACGATTGATGATATGCTGAACTGGTTGAGGCAGCATGCTAAATAATGTATGACGTAGAAGATGAATATGAAATTGAAAAGTCCTTTCCTGTATGCGTATGGATGCGATACGGGCGGTCAAGGCGCAGGCGAGGGCCGGGAGCAGCAACAACCGCAACAGCAACTCGAGCAACCGCAATAGTAACCCAAGCAACAGCCGCAGCAACAACCGGAGCCAGCGAAGCGGCAGCCGGGACAATACGGCAATCAGCAGCAACAGCAGGGGATTCAGTCGGATCAAAGCAATCAGCAAAAGCCCGGCGGCAATTCCTATTAATAAGTGAATAGTCACGATCATTCAGCGGGGGCCATATACAATGGTCCCCGTTTTTCGGTGTATTTCGACAGCAATTTTACTGCTAACGGCAGCAGGTTTTGCACCAAAATGTTGTTCGCTTAGAAACGCCATTGCGTGTTTTGCGGTGCTTATTTTGTTTTTGTTAACGGGGGTCTGACATCGATGTCACCTTAGAATGCTGTAATGACGGGAAATATTGGTTACATCGTAAGGGGCAGGGTAACATCACCGCATCATCATGACGGAAAACCGGTAGGGCATCACGCAACACATTTGTGGTAATTGCGGTATGGATAGTCGGTGAGAACTAAACGCATTTTCTAGTATGATACTAATAGTGAAAGATGGTCGTTGATTGGCGGTCGAGGGGATCTTGATAGAGACGGTCTAATTAATGAAGAATGCCTGAGAAGAGAAGAGGGATGACGGATGACGAACGTTCGGTATGATGGCTGGAAAGCGTTGCATTTGTTTTGCCGTGGGACTAAGCTCCAAGAGCATGTATTAGTAGAGAAGCTGCTGATTATCGTGATGAGAATGCATGAGAAGGGCGAAATCCTCAGCTGGTTTTACACACGCTACTCTGGTGGAGGTGCACACTTGCGATTGCGGTTATTCCGACCAACGGAAACGGCCATGCGCCGAATTAGGTCAGCCGGCGAACGTTTCCTTAAGAGCATGCCGCTCATGGTGCAGGAGCATGATGAGGAGGAATGGAAGGATAACGTCACACCATTCTCCGTACGGGAAGCTTCTGCAGCGCTGGAGTATGATCTCGCGCCTGTTGTGGAGCTAGAATATGAACCTGAGTTTGCTAGATATGGCGGCGTTACGGCGATGCCAATCAGCGAGCGCTTGTTCCAACGCTCTAGCGAGACGGCAGCTATTATTATCAGTCGTTCTGTCAATAGTCGTTCTAGAAGAATGGTTCCTGCCGTCAGTATGATGGTGATCACAGCTGCGCGCTTTGGCGTTACGCGTGACGAGCTGTCGTCTTTCTTCGCAGCATACGCAGATTACTGGAGTGTATTCTTGAACACGAAGGAAGGCAAGATGCGTTACGATCTGCAGGCAATGGATGAAGCTAGAACATTAGCTGGCCGCATCTCGATGTCATCGCTAGTTGGATCTGACGTACCGCAAGACGAGGTGCTTGAAGCATGGTCGATCATGGTTGGCGAAGCACATTCGCGCCTTGAGGATCTTGCCATGATGGGGAAATTGCTCGTCCCTTATACAGGACAACCAGCTAAGACGGCAGAAGACCAGTTAGAGGCAATGCGTTCCATCGCTTGGTCTCACATTCATATGATGAATAACCGGCTCGGCATGACGCCAGCCTATGAATATTATTTGGCAAGAGTAGCACAGCGTCTTTGTGAGCTTAGCATTGCGGTAGTAGAGTAATAGAATACTGTAGGACATCTTACCAATGCCTCCCTTTGGCGTAACAGGCCAAGGGGAGTTTTTTTGTGTAATAAAAAACGATTTCGATTGTGAAGAGCAGCTGTTTCTGGAAGGGATTTCCCTATACATCTCGAAATGTAGTACATTAGTAATAAGAGATTGATAGGGAGGGCTGCAACCATGTCCACGGTGTATGCAACCATTAATGCACGATTGCGTACGGCGGGTGCCGGTGCGCTATATGAGCCTGAGCTTCGTCAACTGGCAGAGCAATTTATAGCGTATAAACAGTCGGAGGGGGGCATCTTCGGCGAACTTACTGCATTGCACTGTCGCATGCTTGGCGGCGATGAACAGCTGGCGGATGCTGGCGCAGCGGCCGTTGAGCTTATGATCCTTGCATTGGACATATATGATGACCTACAAGATAAAGACAATCCTAAGGTGCCTTGGTCTCAAATTGATCCGGCGATAGCGCTGAATGTCGCAATTGGCTTGCAATCGTTGTCCATGGATCTAATCCTTACTGTACCCGGTCCTTCCGATCGTAAACTGAGGGCTGCAACTTATCTGAATCAAGGCGTGCTTCGTGCTGTGAACGGCCAGCATACCGACCTTCGGAATGAACCGATGACGGAGGAAGAGTGTCTCCAAATGATTGAAGAGAAGTCCGGTTCATTAGTTGCGGCTGCATGTTTAGTAGGCGCAGCGCTTGCGACTGATGAACACGCTGAGCTTATTGGAGCGTACGGAAGGGCAATAGGCATAGCGGCTCAATTACGCAACGATGTGGAGGGCATGCAGCGGTGGGAAACACGTAATGATTTGCTGGAACGTAAGCAGACGCTGCCAATTCAATACGTGCTGGAACAGCAGTCGGAGGAAGCTGCACTCGTACGAAGCTACTATGATGGGGAGATTACACAAGCCGAGCTGCTGAAGCGGAAGGCAGAAATTATGGATTATATTCAAGGCTGCGGGAGCGTAGAATACGGACTTGTTCATGCAAAGCTCAAGCAGTATGAGGCGGAAGCCGGGATTGATCAGCTTCCTGTCGACGAGATGTGGAAGGAAAGGCTGCGTGGTTTTGCATAGTGAGGGAGTTTTTGGAGGAAGAAAGTTATAAATATAGTGCTAACTTGCTTTAAGGAGCATTGGATGTATGGTGAGCAAAAAGTACGGAATTTGGCTTGTGATGATACTGACGTTACTAGTGTCAGTTTGGCTTACTATTGTGCAACTGAGTCTCCCCTATATGGCGATTGATCTAAAACTGGAGTCTGATAAATGGGTCGTATCAAAGATATATACAGACTCTTGGGCTGCAAGCGAAGGGATAAAGGTTGGCGATATATTGGTTACAGTCGATCATATGCCGCCAGATAGCGAGAGATTATCTCAAGAAAGAAATGTTAATAGTATAAAAAGCATGGATATTAATCGAAATGGAACGCTGTTACAATTTGATTTTTCCAATCCCTATACACAACCCATATCGATGAATCAATTGGTTATCCCACTATCCTTATTTATTTTGTTATTTACATTTTCGTCATTTATCCTTTACAAGAAAAAAGATGATCGTGCTGCAGTACTGTTGACATTGTTTCTCATGTTTGTAGCGATTGGTTATTTATCTACTGGCGCAGCTTCAAGAGGAGATCGGTTTGTTTGGATGGTAGAGGCGCTCACTATAACGTTTTCCCCTGCGCTATTTATCCATTTTTTGCATAACTATTTTAGTAGGGCAGGGATTTATGTTGTAAACCGTAAAGTGGTTTGTATGTGGTATATAATTATGTCTGCGTGGGGTATTGTTTTTGTCGTAGATGCTTTAAACGTGGTTTTGATTTTTCAGAAACCCGGGAGTGCGACGATTCCATTATTTATTATGTTTAGTATAGGGATGGTGTGCGCCTCTCTCATACAGGCTAGAATGTATATTCGTTATCGAAATACAACGCACCGCGCACTGCTGAAGTATATGATGATCGGCAATATCGGAGCCTTTATGCCTTTAATTATCTTCATCATACTTCCGGCAATTATTCTTAAGCATTTGATCATCAATCCAGGCGTAGCAGGCTCATTTTTATTGTTTTTGCCACTAACTTACTCCTATTTGGTGGCCTCTAACCAACTGCTGGATATTGATTTTATTGTGAGCAGGCTCCGTTATTTTTACATCATAGCATTATTTCCAACATTTATGATCGTCGCAGGTATTGGTCTGATTCTTTTTGAGCGAAATATTCAAGAAGTGCAATGGGTGCAAACATTTTTAGTAACCTATGTAACCGTTGTTTTATTCCTATATGCGAAGGAAGTGCTTGATCGAAATTTACGCAATAAAGTGGTCAAGGGTGTACAAGAATTCGAACAAAGTATAGAGAGCTTCTCGCGAAGGGTCTCGAATGTAATGAAAGTATCGGAGCTAGAGCGGTGCTTAACTAATGAATTGTTGGGACTGCTACCTGTTCATTCAATTGGGTTTGTCGAACGTCAAATTGAAAGCAATGTAATGACATTAAAGTCAACACAAGGCCTCGAACCGCTTGAGTCATTGTTGTCAGATCTTTATTGCACAATGCCTGCACATCCGAGTGTCGGAGATGCAATAAAACTACCCAGAGGATATTGTTATATGATCGGACATGGTCGAGGTACGCAGCATTTTGTATGGATTGATGATAAATCGAATCATATGGAGTACAATCATGATGAGAAGATATGGTTGCGAACCATTATTACGTATGTTGGCTTCGTCTATCAAAATCTTCAGTTAATCGAAGGGCTCGTCCATGATCTTGATACCAAGCAAGGAGAGGAACCGCCGCCATGGGTACTCCGTTTATTATTCCAACTAGCGGAAAAGGAGCGCCGACTGCTGGCAAGTGATCTTCACGATTCAGCGCTTCAAGACCAACTGCTATGGTATCGTAAGCTTGAGGCGATTACGCATGATGATGAGCAGTTGCCGATGGCAACTCGTATAGAGTTAGAGGGAGTCAGAGAGGGATTATTGGACGTCATTCATCAGATTCGTGAAACTTGCAATGAGCTTCGGCCCCCTTTTTTGAAGGAAATGGGCATAATTGAAGCGATTGAAAATCTATGTGCGCATACGCAGTTGAATGCAAATTATACCATTACATTTTGTCATCAGGATTTTCGAGTGGAGATGGGCGATGAGCATGTGCTGGCGCTCTATCGGATTACACAAGAGTTGCTGCGTAACGGGATAAAGCATTCCAATGCGACGAGTGTTGAGCTGCTGCTGCATTATCATCAACAGCAAATTTTCTATCGTTATAAGGACAATGGTGTTGGGATGGAGATGGATCGGCTGCAGACTTCGTTTGAGCACATGGGGTTATCCGGAATCCGGGAGCGGGTCTCAGGTTTAGAGGGCGAAACTTATTTCCGTACTGCACCAGGACAAGGTCTGGAAATTGAAATTATTATTCCGCTTGTAGAGGATGATAGTGCCGAGTTTCGGGGGAGTGAAGAGGAAACGGCCTGATGGTAGAGCTTCGGTACCATTGAGGGATAAAGCAGCCAACTGTCGTCCAATTATGAAGAGGACAAGCTACGCCCCTTATGTAGTAGGAATCATCTTTAAAGGACAATTGCCTTAATTATGGTTAATCGAAATGCAACGCGAAGTATATATCCGAGTATGCATGGGACCGCAATACTACACGCAATACAGATGTGGAATCTAGCAGTGTATATTAGGATGTAAGTCCGTCGAGCCTCATGATATAATAGCAATAGGCTTACAGCAACTCAGATAAATATAAAAAAAAGGTGGTAGTCACGATGATTAAAAACGTGATCGCTCAACTCAAACAAAGCCCTGAAATGATGAGCCAATTCCTTCAAGGTCGTCTCGTGCCTGCAGGTGTAAGCGCAACCGAACATCAGGTAATGATTGAAATTATGCGAGCGCAAAAATCTCCAGAGGATAAATTGAATCGCGGGCAATACTGGTGGGATTAAGATATAGTAAACAATACGAGGCCGGTAACGTGTTTATCACGTGCCGGCTTAACTTGCTTTAAGGAGCATTGGTTGTATGGTGAGTAAAAAATATGGGCGTTGGCTAGTGATGCTTATTACGCTAATATTGGCGGGATGGCTTACTGTTTTGCAACTTAGTCTTCCGTATATGGGGATCGGTGTAAGACAAGTTTCTGATAAATGGATTGTATCGGACATATATGCTGACTCCTGGGCAGCGAGTGAAGGGATTATAGTTGGAGATATATTAATTGAAATTGACTATAAATCGCCAGATAGTGAGCAGTTGACTCGTAATAAAGGAATAACTAGCGCTAAAAGTATTCACGTTGATCGAAATGGGACACTGCTTCATTTTGATTTTTCTAAATCAAATAAACAGCCGATATCTTTGAATCAATTGGTTATTCCAATGTCATTATTCATTTTGCTATTTACATTTTCGTCTTTTATCATTTACAAGAAACCACATGATCGTGCTGCCCTTCTATTGATATTGTTTCTGTTGTCTGTATCGATCGGTTATTTGGCTGCAGGCGGGAATACCAGGGGCGACAAACTCGCTGGAATAGTAATGAAGCTTACAGTAACGTTTGCCCCTGCTTTTTTTGTTCACTTCTTGCATAACTATTTTAGCAGAGCAGGAATTTATGTTGTTAACCGCAAAGCGGTATACATTTGGTACGCCATTATGTCAGTATGGGGGTTAGTCTTTTTTGCTCAAGGTTTAAGCATAGTTTCGATTTTCCAAAAATCCGGAAGTTCCTCTACGGCACTTTTTTTAGTGTTTAGTGCCGGGATGACATTTGCCTTCCTCATACAAGCTCGAATGTATTTTCGTTATCGAAATACATCTCATCGCGCATTGCTGAAGTATATGATGATCAGTAATATAGGTGCATTTCTACCATTAATTTTATTAGATGTGTTTCCAATGATGATCTTTGGCCACATGATCATCGATCCAAGTGTCGCAGGCTTATTTTTGTTGTTATTGCCCTTAACATACTCCTATCTGGTAGCTTCAAATCAGCTGTTGGATATTGAATTTATTATGAGCAGGTTGCGGTATTATTGTTTAATAGCAATTCTTCCAGCATTGTTAATTGTTGCAGGGATTGGATTGACTTTTTTCGAGCGAACAATTCAACCGATTCAATGGATTCAAACGTTTCTGGTCGGTTATGTAATGATTGTTTTATTCTTATACGCCAAGGAAGTGCTTGATCGTAAATTCCGCAATAAAGTTATTAAAGGTGCACACGAATTCGAACAAAGCTTGGAAAGCTTCTCACGCCGAGTCTCGAATGTAATGAAAGTATCGGAGCTTGAACGGTGCTTGGCCGACGAAGTGACGGGATTGCTGCCTATTCAATCAATAGGGTTTATCGAACGAAGAGTTGAGGGTAATATCCTTATGTTGAAGTGGAGCCAAGGCGTTGTACCGTCTGAGGCTTTGCTGTCAGAGCTTAATAGCAGTATGTCATCACGATCCGGAGTCGGGGATTCCTTGAAAATGTCTCAGGGTTATTGCTATTTGATTGGTCAAGGCAGAGGGACGCAGCATTTTGTCTGGATCGACGATAAAGAAAATCATATGGAATACAACCATGATGAGAAGGTTTGGCTGCGAACAATTATGACCTACGTCGGCTTCGTGTATCAGAATTTGCAGCTCATTGAAGGGCTCATTCATGATTTGGATACGAAGCGGGGCGAGGAAGCGCCTCCATGGGTGCTCCGCTTGTTATTCCAGCTTTCGGAGAAGGAGCGCCGGAAGCTGGCAAGCGATCTCCATGATTCGGCATTGCAGGATCAACTGCTCTGGTACCGCAAGCTCGAAGCGATTACGCATGATGAGCAATTGCCAACGGTTACCCGTTCGAAGCTAGAGGATATTCGCGAGGGACTATTGGATGTCATTCATCAAATTCGTGAAACCTGTAACGAGCTGCGTCCGCCGTTTTTGAAAGAAATGGGCGTGATCGAAGCAATTGAAAATTTATGTACGCACACACAGTTGAACGCAAACTACACGATAACGTTCAGTCATCAGGATTTTCGAGTGGAGATTAGCGATGAGCTTGTGCTCTCGCTCTATCGCATCACGCAAGAGCTGCTGCTGCACTATAATCAACAGCAGATCTTTTACCGTTATAAAGATAACGGAGTCGGGATGGAACTGGAACGACTTCAGTCCTCCTTCAAGCATATGGGGTTGTCGGGCATCCGCGAACGGGTGTCCGGTCTAGAAGGCGAGACTTATTTCCGAACTGCACCAGGACAAGGACTAGAAGTTGAAATTATGATTCCGCTTCCGGAGGATGAAAGTGCCGAGTTCCGGGGCAGCGAGGAGGAATCGGCATGATACGCGTATTATTGGTGGACGACCATCCTTCTGTTGGAGAAGGAACCAGACATATGATTGAGCAGGACCCGGATATCAAAGTGACGATCGTATTCTCCGGCGTTGAAGCGTTGGAGAAGCTTGAACATGAAACCTACGATCTTATGTTATTTGATCTAAACATGCCGGTGATTAGCGGACTTGAGCTGACCAAACGGGTGACAATGGCGAATGCGGATGCGATCGTGTTGATTTATACCGGCTATGACCTTGCTTCCCATTACAATATGCTTATGGATTCGGGCGTTTCCGGTTTTATTAGCAAGGCGGCAACGCGTGAACAGTTGATTACTGCAATCCGTTGCGCGTTGCGTGGAGAGGCAGTCGTGCCTATTCAATTATTAAAGCAGTTGAGACGCAGCGAGGTTCGCTTCCAGCAGACGGACGGCAAGACCGTGGAAGAAGTCTCGATCAATGAGAAGGAGCAGTTGATCCTTCGAGAAGTCGCAAGCGGAGGCAGCAATAAGGAGATTGCGGCTAAGCTGTATATCAGCCAGCGTACGGTAGAGTATAACTTGACTCGTATATTCGAGAAGCTCGGCGTTCGATCACGATCAGAGGCGATTGTTGAAGCGAATCGATTAGGATTGATTAATGAGCGGGATCTTACGTATAACTCGTAGTGTATAACAAATAATACCAAGCCTATCATGCGGTGATGTACCGTTTGATAGGCTTTTATTGTATTCATGCGGGGCGGTTGCGTCGACACGCAATGTTTATGCGGGGCTATGCATGGTAGATTTCGGTGATAAATCGACACGCTTGGTATACGATTGTAATACGACGGACTGGCTCTGGTTGAGGGTCCGTAAGGATTGGAGGGATATTCATTTCGGGTTACGCAATCGATGCCACGGGCATGTTGAAATCATATGGCATGATTCGAGCGATACGCGGCATTACGCTGCGCATCCATCGAGGCGAGATATTCGGTGTGATCGGTCCTAGAGGATCCGGCAAAACAACATTGATTGAGTTGTTGATTGGTATTCAGAAAGCGGATAGCGGTCAGCTGCATCTATTGGGTATGGATGCGGATAAATACGCTGATCAATTGAAGCAGCGGATAGGTTTTCAATTGCAGGATACTTCGCTTCATGATCGGATCAAAGTGAAGGAAGTATTGCAGCTTTTTCGCTCTTATTACAAGAAGAAACGGAATTTGAACGAAATTATTTCGATGCTAGCTTTGCAGCCCTACTTGAATCAATATGTTATGGATTTAACGGAAAATTGGAAACAACGTGTTGCATTCGCACTTGCTTTGGTGAACGATCCAGATATTATTTTTTTGGACGAGCCATCTTCTGGGCTTGAGCCTCAGGCTCAGACGGAGCTTTGGACTATTTTGAAGCGTCTGCGTGGAGAAGGTAAGACCATCGTAGTCTCAACCTCACAGATGGAAGAGGCTCAACAGCATTGTGATCGCGTTGCGTTGATCGTAGGAGGGGAACTATCTTTATGCAATACCCCACAAGAAATCAAACGCAAACTGTCATTCGGGATCAACGAAGTCGATCAAATGAATCTTCAGTTAACGTCGTTAAGGTGGAGGGGAGAGACGGCCTAATGCAATCGATGTTGATGCACACCAAGATGGAGCTTCGGCTGTTTTTCCGTGAGATTATTGGATTATTCTTTGTGTTTGTTATGCCGGCTGCTTGCTTTTACTTTTTCGGTAAGATGTTTGAGGCGCAGCAGTCGGATGTTTCACAATACTTAAGTCGGTATATACCGGGCATGATTGGCATCGTATTGTTCACGTCAGGTTTTTTCATTATCGGCTTACAGGCAGTAATAGATCGTGAGCGAGGCGTGTACAAGAGGCTTAAGGGAACGCCGCTTCATCCGGCAGTTATCGTGCAAGCGATATTAACCAAAGGGCTGTTCGCGGTATTTGCAGGCACGCTAGAAATTATTATTATCGCCAGACTTGCTTTCCATGCATCTCTTGTGATCAACGTGGCACAGTTTGTCATGGCGCTGTTGCTGTCAGCGGGTGCATTTTTCGCTATCGGCTTCGTCGTAGCCAGTATCGCCAAAAAGTTTCAGAGCGCAATGGCCATCGGGTTCGTAGCGTTGTATCCGATGATGTTTTTGTCGGGGGCGACTATTCCGCTTGAGTCGCTGCCGAGCAGCTTGCAGAATGTAGCGGCGCTTATTCCGCTGAAATATGCGGTTCATCTTTTGCAGAACGGTTGGTCAGGCCAGTTGTTCACCTCTTCAAGCCTTGTGGATGTAATTGTTTTGTCGGTGATTGTCGGGTTAGGGATCGTAATCAGCCGCAAGTATTTCCGATGGGACATCGTATAAAGACGGCGGGTTGACAAGAAGCAAGGTTAATGGATACGCTATAGGTAGACACAGTAATGATCGTTGCTCTATACCTAATCAGAAGTCGCCGTTTAACAAGCTGCCGTATACTGCTTTGCAGTGTACGCGTAGCTTGGCGGCGATTTTTTATTTCAAGCTACCTTCCACTATTCGGAACACTGAGATTGACGGCCTCATTTGCTTACATAGGCGGGGCGTCAAACAGACAGGTGGCGAAGACGACGATGGGCAAGAAGAGCGTAGTAGCTTATCACGGAGATATGCTGTTTCAGAACGTGTCGGAGTCTCGGATGACAGTAGAGGATGTCAGCGCTCGAATTGTTCACTTCGTCTCGCAGGATGTGAGGGCGCCTTACCAGTTCGTCATTGGAACAGACAGCCAGGTGTTTCGTGATTATACGAAATTCGTAACGGGTGTCATCATTCGAAGGCTGGGAAAAGGGGTATGGGCGTGCTATCGGCAGTCGGTTGTGATGAGGCCGGTAACATCCTTGCGGGAGAAGCTTTCGTTGGAAACGGCACTGTCTCAGGAAACGGGGTATTTCTTCATGGAGCCTTTGTTCACGCGAATTGAGGAGTTGCTAATGCCGTACGTGTATCAAGGGGCATCGCTGGAAACATTCATCGATATTGATGCAGGAACGGAACCAATCCGCAATCCGACATCCTTGTATGTGGATGAGATGATCGGAAGGGTGAAAGCGATGGGCATGTACACGCCGCGAACCAAACCAGAATCATATGGAGCATCTGCTTATGCCAATCGATTCACGAAACGACCGGTTCGTCTAGTGATGTAGACGAGGGTAACAAACGAGCGGAAGCCCCTTATAGGGGCTTCTACTGTGGTTTATTGAACAACGAGGCAAGATGACCAAACGGGTTATGGCCTTCGTCGCCATCATCGCTGCTGGAATAGACAAGCTTCGTCTCATAGAGCGGGTCGTCTGCCGCATTATTTTGCTCAAGCGTAATCTGATCAAACATGCGGACGAACAATCGAGCTGTGTTAGCTGCATCATCCAGTGCGCGATGCTGGGCGCCGTCGAAGACGAATCCAGCGGTTTCAAGCGCTCTTGCTAAGCCAATTCGCTTGCTGGCATCATTGCCTTGCAGCTTTGTATAATACAACTGGAGATCGTTCATGTTGCGCAGCCAGTTGAGCTCGATCTTCATGTCACGGCATTGACGGACAAAATGCTGTTTATCGTCTGGTCCCCACGAGCATAAATAGTATGTTGTATCGCCAATCCATTGCCGGAACAAATCAATTGCATCTGGAAAAGTTGGCGCAGCGTCGACCTGTTCTTGCGTGATGCCAGTAAACTCTGTCGTGTGCGTCGTAATCACTTTATTGCGCTCCGGCTTCACATACGTTTGGAATCGATCAATTTCAATCGGGCCTTGGTCGCCATCGGTCAATTTGACGGCACCGATCTCAATAATGTCGGCTGCATACTGCTGCTTGCGGAGGACGGTAAATTCTAGATCGTACACGATATAAGTGCGCATACCGCTTCACTCCTTTCAATCATATGATTCTATTGTAACATGGCAAGCCAATGCGAGGGAGATGGTAAATAACGCGTACATAGCAGCGGAGTATATATGAGGCAAAAGGAGGATGATTACAGACTGCAAGGAACTGGACCGCAGGCGGGGAGCGAATACGCCGTCGGATGAATGCGCCTGATTCAACTCGCATGATAAGCTGAAGCTAACTAAGCAACTGCTTGAATCGGGAGGTGAATGTACATGAATCGAAGGGTGGGAATTGGCGTCGTGCTTATTATTGCTGGATTAGTTGGCATTGTTGCATCTGCACAGCAAGGAACAAAGAGTAGTGGCACCTTTATGTTTTGGAAAAAAGAACGGATCGCTCAAAGCCAGTCGGCTGCTGCCGAAGGGATTAGGAACATTTATCTGAGCGTAGAGAGCGCGGATGTCGTTCTTGTCCGCAGCAAAGGGGATACGATTGGCATTCGATTAACGGGAAACGTAAGCGAACGGTTGAGTGAAGAGCTTGCAATTCGGTCGGAGCGCCGCGGGGACACATTAGAAATCGGAATTGACCGTCCGAAAGGCTGGTTGAACTGGCTCAATTGGAGCAACCTGGAGCTGGCGATCGAGCTGCCCGATGCAGAGTGGAACACGGTACGCATGCATACAGGCAGCGGGAATATTCATGCGAAAGACGTGGGGTCCGTGGACATTGATTTGGATACAGGCAGCGGTGACTTAGTGATCAGTAATGTGAAGACGAAGCAAATGATTCAGCTGCATACGGGCTCGGGCAATATAACGGCGAGTCAATTGACGGGTGATCGTGGATGGATTCGCTCGGGCAGTGGCAACATTAAGGTAATCGAGAGCAAAGCTGAGTTTCAAATGGATACGGGCTCGGGCAATATTCGGTTAGACCAGTACGCCATTGAGCGCAATACGGATCTGAGAACGGGCAGCGGTGATATTAAAGTTAAGCTGGCGGTGGCGCCGAAGTCGCTTGCCATCGATTTTGACGCTGGTTCGGGCGATGGTCGGATTCGGTGGGAGGGCTTCAGCGGTAGTGAGCGAGGCGAGAATCGATCACGTATTGTAGGGATGTTCGGTGACGGGGAGATAAAGCTGAAGGTTCGCACAGGCAGCGGCGATTTTCAGTTGGATTAGCTTTATCGGATAGAGGAAAGGAGTAAAGGAACCGGAAGCAAAACATGCTTTCGGTTTTATTAATTCCCGGGAAATAACGTGTAAAATAAAGCGCTTTCTGTTAAAAGGCTCGGCCTTTACAATAATAGGAGCTACAGTCTAGTGATACTGGGGAATAAAGAGGTTGAAGTATTATTAATAATTTAAAATCTTTCGTGATGATTGATAAAATGGTTTATCCTGATTATTAATCCGTTTAGGAAAGTCTGATCCTCATACGAACATCGGCCCGGAGCGGGCCGGCAGTGCGAATAGGGCACAAAAATCTGCCCTATTCGGCCCGAGGCGGGCCGGCAGTGCGAATAGGGCACAAAAATCTGCCCTATTGGTCCCGAGGCGGGCCGGCAGTGCGAATAGGGCACAAAAATCTGCCCTATTGGTCCCGAGGCGGGCCGGCAGTGCGAATAGGGCACAAAAATCTGCCCTATCGGTCCCGGAGCGGGCCGGTCGCTCCACCACCGAGGCTAATAGTCTTGAAACTCACCGGCTAAAATGTCCGCCAACAGCGTATTTTTATCCGTCTGCACCTCATCCTCGTCCCATTCCACGCGCAAATAACGCGGCAGGCGGAACATGTCCTCCAGCCGTTCCTCTGACAAATGCTGCACGGAAACGAGCGGCTCTAGCGAGAGCACGTCCATCGGCCTTAGCGTGGCTAGGCAGAAGCCCCAGTCGACCGCGAACTCGACAATATAGTCCCAGTGGTAGGGCGCAACGCTGAAGCCTGCTGTCTTGAGCGTTGCTCGAACAGCTGCGAGATACTCGGGTGACGTCGATACGACCGAGCAGGCGATTGCGATAGCTCCTCCGGGATGCAGCCGCGTTTTGAGCAACCGGTAGAACTCAACTGAAAAAAGCTTGTTTAATGCTGGCGCCTGCATGGATGGATCGGGTAGATCGATAATAATGACGTTCCAACGGTCATTGCTTGTTTCGATAAAAGTCCGCCCATCCTCTAATACCGTTGTGACGCGTGGATCGTTCAATGAGCCGCGCGTAAAGGCGACGAACGGCTCGAAGGTTCGGCCCATCTCGACGATGAGCGGATCGAGGTCAACGGCTGTTATCGATTCGACCTCCTCATAGCGGAGCACCTCGCGAGCGGTAATGCCTGCGCCTGAGCCGATGATGAGCACAGACTCGCGGTTGCGGGCCGCAGCCATCGGGATATGAACAATGGCTTCCGCGTACTGGTCCTCGGCTTTGTCCGTGCTTAGCATCTCGCTGCCATCGGCGTATAAATGATAGATGCCGTCTGACTCTGCGACTGCTATTTTTTGATAGGGCGATTTTTTGCGTAAAATAACGTTATATGGGCCGTCAGGTTCTTCCTCTTCCATTATATAGGATTCAAGCCATCGCTCTCGCCAATACAGGCTTCCCCATATTGAAAGGATAAGCACAGCGCCGATAGCGCCACCTAGAACATATGCAATCATCGATTCAATTCCTCCTCTGCCTGAAAAAGGTTCCTATCAGACGTACAAGCTTCGTCTTCATACGGTATGCAGAGGAAGGCTTGTTTGCTAGGACGATCCACCCAAATGTGAACGATTTTGGAAGGATTAAATTGAACGTTGACAATGATTATCAATAGCGAATATACTGCAAATTGGATAGTCTTATGGTATGAACCGTAATCTTACAAAAAGTTTACAAGGGTAGAGCCCATAGATTTCATATATTATTAAGTTGCTGAGGAGAGGTTGTTCACGATGAAAGCTAGATTAACGTTTGTAGCACTTGTATTATCGATGTCGGTTGTATTCACAGGGTGCTCGTCTGATTCGAAGGAAAAGGAAACCGACAAGCCGGTTGAGGCTGCACAAACACAAGAGACTGACACGAAAGCGACGGACGCTTCCACTGATTTGAACGAGAAACTGAAGGACGTGCTGGCGCAATATCGCCAATTCTCGATCGAGCAGAGCGATCAGCTCATTGTGGAAACGGAGAAGTTCGTTGCAGCGGTTAAAGGCGGCGACCTGGAAACGGCTAAAAGCCTGTATGCGCCGACGCGCATGTACTATGAACGGATCGAGCCGATCGCAGAGGCGCTGGGCGATTTTGACCCGAATATCGATGCTCGGGAAGGCGACGTAGACGATAAGGAATGGCGCGGCTTCCACCGGATCGAGAAAGGTCTCTGGGTGGATAAGAAGACAGCAGGATACGAGGAGTATGCTGACCGTTTGCTTAACGATGTCAAATCGATGCGCGCATTGATGGAGACGGTCGAAGTGGACACGGCGATGCTGACGACGGGTGCGGTTGAGCTGTTGAACGAGGTGTCGTCCTCCAAAGTAACAGGCGAGGAGGAGCGTTACTCCCGTACAGACTTGTATGATTTTGTTGCCAACGTAGAAGGCGCGAACAAAATCTACGAGCTGCTGAAGCCTGAGCTTGCAGAGAAGGATGCGGCACTCGAGAAAAGCATCGGTGAGAAGTTCACGACGCTGAACGAGCTGCTCGCCAAATATAAATCGGGTGACGGCTATGTGCCTTACACCGAGCTTAAACAAGAAGACACGCGTGCCCTTAGCCAAGCGCTTGACGCACTGGCAGAACCGCTTTCCCAAATGGGCAAAGCGCTAGGAGTTTAATAGCCAATGGCGACTAACGATCATACAAAGAGCAGCAATGAGGATCTAGGCAAGTCGAAGATCAGCAGACGCGATTTGCTCAAAATGGCCGGTATTGGCGGCGCGGGGCTTTTGCTCGGCGGCGCTGGCATCGGCGCTTTGTTTAAGTCGAATGAAGATGGCAGCGCCGCTGCATCAGGCGCGCCGGCTGACGGTTATCATGAGGAGATTCCTTTCTATGGCGCGCATCAGGCAGGCATTACGACGCCCGCGCAGGATTTTGTCTTGTTCGCTTCATTCGATCTGACGACGACGTCAATCGATGAGGTGCGCGAGTTGTTCAAGCAATGGACGGCGGCTTCGGCCACTATGGCCAAGGGCCAGATGATTGGCGAAGATAACGAAAAGCTTAGCGTTCCGCCGTCCGACACGGGGGAAGCTGCAGGACTTCAGCCGTCCAAAACGACGCTGACGTTCGGCGTAGGACCTTCGTTTTTCGATGCAAGGTTCGGGCTTGCGGGCAAAAAGCCTGCAGAGCTTGCAGACTTGCCTGCTTTTAACGGCGATGCACTTCGCGAGGAATGGGTTGGCGGCGATCTTGGCGTGCAGGTATGCGCGAACGATATGCAGGTGGCATTCCGGGCCATTCGCAACCTGACGCGCATCGCGCGCGGCAAAGCGGCGCTGCGTTGGACGCAGGAAGGCTTCCAGCGTACAGGCGGCTCTGATCCGAGCGGCGGTACAGCGCGCAATCTGATGGGCTTCAAGGACGGAACGGGCAACCCGGATGTGAAGGATGACGCCAAAATGAACGAGGTTGTTTGGTCGCAAGCGGGCGATGGGCAATCGTGGTTGGTTGGCGGCAGCTATATGATCGTGCGTCGTATTCGGATTCGGGTTGAGGTATGGGACCGCTCGACGCTGGGCGATCAGGAAGCAACCTTCGGTCGCCATCGTGCGAGCGGAGCTCCGCTTGGCAGTAAAGATGAATTTGATAAGATCGATCTCGACCGTAAGGATGAGAAAGGCAAGCCTGTTATCCCGATGGGCGCGCATGTACGCGTTGCGAAGGAGGATGGCGTTCAGATTTTGCGTCGTTCCTACTCATATTCCAGCGGGCTGGATAAGCGGACGGGACAGTTCGACGCAGGGCTGCTCTTCATTGCCTATAACCGCAGCTTAGCGAAGCAGTTTATTCCGATGCAGACGCGGCTTGCGAGCTCGGATGCGTTGAACGAGTATATCGAGCATAACGGGAGCGCTGTATTCGCTTGCTTCCCGGGCGTAAAGGAAGGCGGCTACATCGGCGATACGCTGTTGTAGAACGCTTGTGTGATGGATTTGTACAGACCGATGCAACGGCTAAAGCCGGTTGGATCGGTCTGTGGCGGTTATATGGCGGAAAGGAAGCGACAAGGATGAGAAGTTGGGGAAATCGGGCAAGATCAGCGCGTGAGCAAGGGAGGACTGGCTGGAGGCAGCGATGCGGCTGGCTGGCGATCGTAGTCGCGTTCATCGTTGTAGCGGCGTGTAATGGGGCTGTAGTTCCAACTGCAAAAGCGGCTGCTTCGGCAGATTTGAGCCAAGAGGGCGTCAAATTGCTGGATACGATCCTGCCGCTTGTCGGCGGTGCGCTAGTCGATATCGGCCGGGATGATCACGACGCAGCGGTAAAGGCGATTACTGACGCGAAGGCGCAGTGGGACGCAGTCGGAGCGGAGCCGGCAGAGGACATTGCGCAGCGTGTGAATGAGACATTCGAAGCTGCGAGCAAGGCAATCGAGCAATCGAAGACCGATCCGGCAGCTGCCAAGCAAGCGCTGGCGGACTTGGCGGGCGCGGTTAATGCCTATAAGAAGGCGGCAACGAAGAGCGACATCCTCTCCGGCCCTAAGGCTGCTTCGATGCTAGTGCCCCAGCTGACGGATCTCCTTGGCCATATCCAAGGGGCGGATTGGTCTGCAGCTAACGCGGATTATCGCATCATGGAGGGCACCTGGCGCAAAGTCGAGCAGGCTGTCCGCGAGGACAATACGAGTGTTTATGGCAGCATCGAGACGAGCATCAGCATGATTCGCATCGCGATGCGCGCAGAGCCGCCTCGCGCGGAGCAAGCGGCTGCAGATACGCAAACGCTTATCGCTTACTTGAACGATTATGCGGCGCACAAGCTTGCGGATGCAGCGCCAGCTGATTCGGATTTGAAGGTTGCCGATCTCATCGCGATATTGGACCAAGCGGCATCCTTGGCGGAAGCTGGCAAGGCAGCAGAGGCGGAAGCGCAGCTGCAGACGTTCATTCGGACATGGCCATCGGTTGAAGGGCAAGTATCGATCCGTTCTTCTACCGTATATCGGGACATTGAGAACGAGATGACGGAAGCGCCGGGTTATTTGCTGGAAAACCCGCCCCAGCTGGATAAGGCGAAAGCGCTGATCGCGGAGATGAAGGGCGAGCTTCAGCCGTTCGTAGCGGATGCGAAATATACGGCATGGGATGCCGGGGCGATTTTATTGCGGGAAGGCTTAGAGGCTATTCTCGTCTTGTCCGCACTGCTTGCGTACTTGAAGAAGACGGGCAATCAAAACCATCGTCGCTGGGTCTGGTCTGGCGTATGGTCGGGCCTGCTGATCAGCGGAGTCATGGCGCTGGTGCTTACTTATGTAGTGACCAAAGCTTCCTCCGGCAGCACGCGCGAGATGATCGAAGGCTTCGCGGGTTTGGGCTCCGTGCTCTTGATGCTGACAGTCGGCAGCTGGCTGCACGGCAAAGCGAATATGCAAGCATGGAACCAGTACATCGATCGGACGATGGGATCGGCGCTGCGTCGCGGCAGCTTATGGTCGCTGTTCGCAGTAAGCTGCCTCGCGATTGCGCGCGAGGGAGCGGAGACGACGATTTTCTATATCGGGATGGCGCCGTCTATCGCACCTAGCCAGATGGCGTTGGGCTTCGGCGTTACGTTCGTTCTGCTGATCGCACTGGGTTACGTCATCATTAACTTTAGCGTGAAGCTGCCGATTCGCCTGTTCTTCCTTACGGCGTCGGCACTGATCTACTATCTCGTGTTCCGCTTCCTCGGCGAGAGCATCCACTCGCTTCAAGTTGCAAGCAAGCTGCCTGCACATAGCGTGACTGAGGTACCGTCGATTGATTGGCTCGGCATTTATCCGACATGGGAAACGGTCGTGCCGCAAATTGCCTTGCTTCTCTATATTGCGGGGCAAGTATTCCTCAGCCGAATACGTACGGCAAAACGTCTTGCAAGCGCTCCTTCACGGTAGGGCATGGAGCTTAGACAAGGATGGGAACGAGGGAGAAACCACTTCGCTAGGCAGCGCAGCTGTCGGCGGAGTGGTTTTTTTTGTGCCCTGATAGCCATCTGGCGACTCTAATTGATCTAAGAAAGGAGTTGCAGGACAGTTCCTTTCTCATTTTTGCATGATTCCCGACCTTTAGACACAATGCGTAATAAAACAACTATCTATTGGAAAAATGCACATCGCTTTGAAAGCGATTTCAAAATACGATTAGGAGGAAGTCCAATTTTTTAGGGAGGTCTTGCCTTCATGGCTCGATTTAAAACATGGTTAGCTGGAGTAATGGCAGTTATGCTGCTGGTCGGCTTGCTGCCAGCTTATGCAGCGGAAGCTGCGGCTGGCAGCGGCGGCGCGGCGGCAACGGATTATGTGAGAATCAAGAACCACTGGCAGAACAATTATTTGTATGAATCATCCGACGGCGTGGTGCGGTACGGCTTTACCGCTTCGACCGATCAATCATCCCAATGGCTAATTACAGAAGAGAACGGCAATAAACGAATTCAAAATCGCAAGACGGGCCACTATATGACGCTCGCGGACGTGACGAAGCGCCGCGATGCGCTGACCGCTCGCGACATTACGTCCAGCACGATAGCCGATCAATGGCTGATCGAAACGGCAAGCCGTCCGGGCAACGTGCTCATTAAGAGCGCGACGGCCGCTTCCTCGACGAACCTTGTGATTCATGAAGAGGATCAGCTCGGCTTCGCTGAGGTGAGCAATGACATCAACGTTACCTTCGAGAGCCCGCAGTGGAAGCTAGAACCGGTGACGGAGCTGCAGCCTGTGCGCATTATCAATGAAGAACGCGCAGGGCAAGCCTTGTTCGCGAAGGCAAATCCTGAGGCGCCTACTCGTCCAGACGATATCGTTGCATTCGGCAAGGTCGATGCTGCGGACGTGAGCTCGCAATGGTATCTGGAGCCGGGCAGCAACGGCAATTACCGGCTGCTGAACGTTGCGACGGGCCATTATGTGACGCAGTTCGATGGGGGCGATTACTGGCGCGCCATAGAGATGGGCACGACAAGCGACCCGCTCAAGCAAGAATGGAGCATGCAGCCTGCCCTTAATTTGCAGGATCAGCCCGTACCGGGATACGTGACGTTTGCGAGCGCGTTTAACGGAAGCTATGTGCTGAACTCGCAATTCCCTGGGGACACGTTCGCGCGTTCCAATGACTGGTCCAATGCCAAGCTGGCGAATGCTCACTGGAGAGTCGTTCCGGTATATGATGTCAGACCGGTACGTATCGTGAACTTCACGACGGGCAACGTCGGCACTGACTATTTGTATGAAGAAAACGGCGTTGTGAAGCATGGCGCGCTTGGCGCAGCGAATGCGGAGAACGCACGCTACCAATGGATCGTAGAGGATTATGATGGCGGGAAACGCATTCGCAATGCGGAAACCGGCAATTACATGCAAGCGGGCAATCCGCTGACCATTGCGCCTGATGCGGGGAATGGCGCAGCGGGCGACCAATGGATCATTCAAGCATCGACGCAGTATGATGATTATGTGACGATTAAGAGCAAGGCTAGCGCTGACGCGTATTTGAACGTGACAGCAGGCGTGGACACGGCGCAATCCGAAACGGTAGACCCGCTGTCCAATGGAGCGCAATGGCTGTTGGAGGATCCGTCGGTTCCAACGGATGGCTCGCCGCAGTATGTGCGCATCCAGAATGAATGGCAGCCGTTCGTGTTCTATGAGGACGACAATGGCGATTTGAAATACGGGAATGCGCGCACGGACCAACGGGACCAGTGGGCGATCGAGAAATTCAGCGGACGCAAGCGAATTAAAAACCGTGCGACGGGCCACTACATTAACCTGCAATCGATGCAGGACGGCCACATTCGCGTGACGGACGTACAGGATAGCTGGACAAGCGCGGTATGGATCATCGAGACTGTCAGCGGCGGCTCCAGACTCATTCACAGCGTGAACGATCCAAGCTCCGGCGGGGAAACAGACCGTCTGATCAACCTGCAAAATTTGACCAAATACGCGGAGTATTCGGTGATGAACCGCAACTGGGGCAGCCCAAAATGGCGCTTCATTAACGTCGTGGACGATCGCCCGACGAACGTAAAGCTGATCAACAAAAAAACAGGCGAAGCGTTGTATGAGGAAGTATCGTCCTCCGATCCAACGGAAGGCACGGTCAAGTATGGGGATGCAGCAATAGCTGAGCCAACCTCCGTATGGTTCGTTGAGGATGCGGGCGATGGCTCGATCCGCCTCAAAAACGTAACGACAGGTCATTACATCGCCATGCAAAACGTTGGCGACACGGATGTCCTGCTGGATAGCCCGCCGCAGCCGCTTCAAGCGCTCGGTACGATTTATCCATCGTGGGGCAGTGCAAAATGGCTGCTGGACACGACACAGGATGCAGGCTACGTTGCGCTTCGCAGCGGCTGGGCCGCGCACTATGTGAAAGCAGAGGATACCGATGGCGCAGTGAAGGTGAGCAAGACGGTCAATCAGAACGGCACCTTCGACAGCAGCGGCCAATTCAAGCTTGAGCCGGTTGCAGCTGCGGGACCTCAAGTGCCTGCGGGCTATGTACGGATTCGCAATGTGTACAATCAGCAATATTTGTATGAAAACAAAGGCGGCGTCGTGCTGTATGGCAACGCGGAAGCATCCAACGGGTACTCCCATTGGAAAGTGGTCACGAACAACGGCGTAAGCCAGCTGGAAAACCGCGTTACGGGCCATGTGATGGCAATTAGCGGCGACTATCGTTATATCCAAAGCGTGCCGTCCACGGGAGCGGGCAGCAATCCTGCAGCATCGCAATGGGCGATCGAAGCATCCCCGGATGGTGCGAGCGCAATGATTCGCAGCTTGGATGGCGGTTATAACGACGAGTACATCAATGTGCAAAATGGAGCTGGCTATGCAGAACGCGGCTTATACCCAGTAGCGTTCGGCTCGCTGCAATGGCAGTTCTCGGCAGCGCCAGATGCGTTCGAAACGCCGGAAGGCGAAGCGCCGCGCAACGAGATAACTGCGACGCCGGCACAGCCGGAGCGCAACGAGGTGCGGATTGCGGTGCAATCCGACAGCGCGCAAGCGCCGAAGTATTTGGCGGAAACGAACGGAGCCGTTTCCTTAACGGACAATGGCTCGTTGAACAATGCGATCTGGCTCGCTTACGACTTTAATGGACGCAAGCTGTTGAAGAACAAAGCAACGGGGCATCTGCTGGCGCAAGGCAGCGGCAATGCGCTCACAGGCGCAGCCGTCTCACAGGCGTCTGATGTTGCGGCGCAGTGGACAATTGACGACACGGTCGGCTATCGCACGATTCGCAGCGGAACAGCAGCGCAATCGCTGCTGGCGCATAGCAATGGCGGCGTTCAGCTGGCTGCATCGGATGCTTCGGACGACATTTTGTGGTCGTTCCAGCCGGTTGTTTCGGATGTTGCTTATGAAGCGGAAAATGCATTCGTTGGCAGCGAAGCGAAGGTGTCTCATACGCAAGAAGGCTTCACTGGCGAAGGGTATGTGGACGGCTTCACCGCGGCGGGAGCGAAGGTTGCGTTTGCAGTTAACGCGCAAGCGGCTGGCAGCTATGAAGGCGTTGTCCGTTACTACAACCAAGGTTCGGCAACACGCACGCTGCAAGTGTACGTGAATGGCGAACGTACGCAAGCGCTGCAGTTGGCTGCTTCCAGCGGCTGGGCGAATATTAGCATTAACGTAGCCCTTCGCGCAGGCATCAACTCGGTGACGCTGCAGCAAGACAACGGGGATAGTGCTAATGTGCTGCTGCTGGACACGTTGACGATTAAGGGCAGCATCGCGCCAGACTATCGAGGCGCAACGGTTCCGTACATCACGTATGAAGCGGAGCAAGGGACGACGAATGGGACCGTGCTGGAGCCTTCCCGCGCCTACCATCAGGTAGCATCGGAAGCTTCGGGCCGCCAAGCGGTTCGTCTGGACCAAACGGGTGAGTACGTATCGTTTAAGGCAGCGAAAGCTGCGAACTCCATCGTTGTCCGGTTTGCTATCCCGGATAGCGCGGACGGCTCCGGTCAGTCTGCAACGCTGGGGCTTTATGTGAACGGGCAGTTCCGCCAAAAGCTGGAGCTGAATTCCAAGCACGCTTGGGAGTATGGCAGCTACCCATGGTCGAATGATCCGAACCAAGGCAGCGCGCATCGCTTCTTCGATGAGATGCATGCGATTGTCGGCGACATTCCGGCAGGAGCGACGATTACGTTGAAAAAGGATGCGGACAGCGCGGCAGACTACTATGTCGTCGACCTTGCTGAGCTGGAGCAGGTGGCTGCGCCGCTTGCGAAGCCTTCCGCTTTCTTGAGCGTGACGGATTACGGCGCTGTTGCCAATGATGGCAATGACGATACGACGGCATTCCAAGCTGCGTTGGAAGCAGCGAAGCAGCAGCACCAAGGCGTTTGGGTACCGCAAGGGGAATTCGAGCTTCGCGGCGACCAAATCGTGCTGAACGATGTGACGATCCGCGGCGCTGGCATGTGGTATACGCAGCTGACGGGTGCGCGCTTCCTGGGCAAAGGCAGCAACATTCAGGTCTATGACCTGCTCGTTGACGGCGATATCAACATTCGTGACGACGAAGCGCATACACATGCGTTCGAAGGGGGCTTCGGTCCAGGCTCGGTTATTCAAAACGTATGGATCGAGCATTCCAAAACCGGCCTGTGGCTGACGAAGGTGAAAGTGGGCGACGAATACACGGACGGCCTCTACATGCTTGGCCTTCGCATCCGCAACCTGATGGCGGACGGCATCAACTTCTGCGTCGGCACAAGCAACAGCATGATGGAGCAAAGCGATATTCGTTATCCGGGCGATGACGGCATCGCGATGTGGTCGGCGGAAGGACGCGCGAGCATCAATAACACGGCGCGGTTCAATACGGTGGCATTGCCATGGCTCGCAGACAACATTGTTGTATTCGGCGGCCAAGACAATAAGATCCAGGACAACATTGCGAAGGATACGATTACGAACGGCGCGGGCATCGCCGTATCGACGCGCTTTAATCCGGTTCCATTCTCCGGTACGACGATCGTCGAGCGCAATACGCTTATTCGTACAGGCAGCTACGACACGGGTTACGTGACGGATCTGGGCGCAATTTGGGTATTCGCAGGCGAGAAGGATTTGGACGGCAATGTCATTATCCGCAATAACGTGGCGCTCGACAGCACGTATCAAGGCCTCAGCATTCAAGGCGCGTTCAACATGAACAACGTCTTGATTCAAGATCTCGTGATTGACGGTACGGGAACGAAAGGCGTGGACGTATCCAGCGCGGTAAAAGGCGGACTGACGGCGGACAACATTATCGTTCGCAACGCTCGAATCGCAGATGTAACGAACAATTCCGGCAGCTTCGTGCTGCGTGAGCAGAACGAAGGCTTTGCGAATGCGGCAAAATCATTCGCGGTCAAAGCAAGCGACGGCACGGTAGGCCGCTTCACGGTGCAAGCTGGCAGCGCGCTTACCTTGCATGTATCGAATGCAGGCGGAACGGATGTAACGTCAGACGCAACATTTAGTGTCGCGAATACGAGCGTGGCATCGATCCAGTCCAATGGCGTATTGTCCGGAACGGCTGCGGGCAATACGACAGTTGACGTAACGGTCCAAGGAAAGAAACGGACCTATACGCTTCAAGTGCTGCCATCGGCAGCACAGCCTGGCGGTGGCGGCAACGGCGGAGGAGGCGGCATTGGCGGGGGAACTGGCGGGACCGACAGCGGTACGGCGGTGAACGATAGCAAGCTGCTTGCTTCCACAGATTCGCAAATCGTCTTTACGATTGACGATGCGAATGCGGACGGCACGGTAGCCTTCTCTGTAGACGCCATTTTGAAGGCGGCAGCTGCGCATCCGAATACGACAATCGTCATTCAGAGCGGTACGGCAACGTATCAGCTTCCGCTGTCGATGACGAAGCCATTGTTGGCTGGTCAATCGCTCGCAAACAAAGACGGCGCAACTATCACGTTCTCGATCGACTCGCTGGCTAGCGAGTCGGCAAGCAAGTTGGAGAAGGATGCGAAGCGCCAAGGTTTGCATGTAGTAGGAGCGCCAATCGTGTTCGGCGTTACGCTGCAAGCAGGAAATCAGACACAATCGATTAACAGCTTCGGGCGCCAATTCGTGACGCGTACGATTGAAGTTGACGGCGAACTTGACGCCAAAACAGCTACTGTGCTTGTTTATGACGAAGCGAAGGGAACGTTCAAGTATGTGCCAGCGGTCTTCAAGACGGCAGGCGGCAAGACGACGATTACGATTCACGGCGCAAGCAACGGCGTTTATGTTGTTGCTACGAATACGGTATCGTTCGATGATTTGGCGAACCATTGGGCAAAAGCGCTAATTGAGAAGCTCGCGTCCAAATGGATTGTCAAAGGCTTATCCGATTCGTCGTTTGCGCCGAATCGTTCCGTTACGCGCGCAGAATTCGCTGCGCTGCTCGTTCGAGCGCTGGGCCTGCAAGCAACGGCTGGCGACAGCAGCTTTAGCGATGTCGCAGGCGGGGCATGGTATGCTGATGATGTCAGCGCCGCTTCCCAGCTTGGACTGGTTCAAGGGTTCGCGGATGGATCCTTCCATCCGGGAGACTCGATCACGCGTGAGCAAATGGCCGTCATGATCGCTCGCGCTTACGAGTTGGTAGCTGGCAAAGCAGCGGACGCTGCTAGCGGCGCGCCAACATTCGCGGATAGCGGAAGCATTCATGGCTGGGCATCCGGTGCGGTGGCGCTTGCCATCGAGGCAGGCATCATGCAAGGGAAGTCGACAGATCAATTCGCGCCAAGTCATTTGGCTACGCGCGCGGAAGCAGCCGTGGTCATTGGACGGATGCTGCAAGTGCTGCATTTGATGGACTAAGGAGTAGGATAGGGGATCCCAATGGCCGCTGAGGCTGTTGGGGTCCCATTTTACATTGCGCGGGCTGCTCGCCGACGAGCGAATAGGGAATAGAAATCTTCCCTATCCGCCCGCAGGCGAGCAACCCGAGCGAATAGGGAATAGAAATCTTCCCTATCCGCCCGCAGGCGAGCAACCCAAGCGAATAGGGAATAGAAGTCTTCCCTATCCGCCCATAGGCGAGCAACCCAAGCGGATAGGGAATAGAAATCTTCCCTATCCGCCCGCAGGCGAGCAACCCAAGCGGATAGGGAATAGAAATCTTCCCTATCCGCCCGCAGGCGAACAACCCAAGCGAATAGGGAATAGAAACCTTCCCTATCCGCCCGCAGGCGAGCAACCCGGGCGAATAGGGAATAGAAATCTTCCCTATCCGCCCGCAGGCGAGCAACCCGGGCGAATAGGGAATAGAAATCTTCCCTATCCGCCCGCAGGCGAGCAACCCGAGCGAATAGGGAATAGAAATCTTCCCTATCCGCCCGCAGGCGAGCAACCCGGGCGAATAGGGAATAGAAATCTTCCCTATCCGCCCGCAGGCGAGCAACCCGGGCGAATAGGGAAAAGAAGTCTTCCCTATCCGCCCGCAGGCGAGCAACCCGAGCGAATAGGGAATAAAATTTGCCCGATCTCCCCCTTTCATAAACAATGGTAAAATAGAGAAGGATATAGCATGAAAGAGAGGGAATCATCATGAGCACGAACGGAAGATTAGGTTTGAGCGTAAGCCTGCTGCTAGTCATCGCCACGCTGCTCGCGGCCTGTACATCGAGCAGCGAGCCAACTGCCCGGGGAGAGCAGAAGCAAGCCGCGGATCAGGCAACAACACAATCAAAAGAACCAGCTATGCCTCAGCTAACGTCGAAGACATACGCGGATGGCACGATTACAATCAAGTATCCGCAGCTAGCAGGCATGGAGAGTGACGCCAGGCAGCAAGCAATAAATAAGCTGTTGCAAGACCAAGCGCTAGCCATCCTTCAAGCTTATGACGTGGTGCAGGATAAGCCGACGATCGACGTGTCTTATACGATCGCCTGGCAAAGTCCGCAGCTGTTGAGCATCGAATATACGGGCTATGGCAATGTGGAAGGGGCGGCGCATCCGAGCAATTTGTTTTATACGACTAACGTCGATCTGGATGACGCCGCGCTCGTGCGTTTGAAAGAGGCTTATGAGATCAACGAGGCATTCGTTCAACATTTGAAAAGCGGCGCATTCGAAGTGCTTAGCCCAGCCCTGTTGACGAAGGCAGAGGTGGTAGAGCAGTTAGCGCAGTATACGAATGAGGAATGGATAGAGCAGTTGAAGCGAGCGGATTCGCTAGAATCGATAGGCACCGAGCAGCAGTCGGATATCTACAGCTTCTTCATGAAAGAAAAGCTCGGCCTTAGCCTGCCTGTGGCGCATGCAGCCGGTGACCATGTGGAGCTCGCCCTCCCCTATACAGACCTTTCACAATGGAAGAAGAGGGACTTTCAATAGTCACACAAAAACGGAGACGCCCTAGAGCGTCTCCGTTTTTTGTCCTTGTTCCTGTTCTTCTTGCTTCAACTGGCGCTTCCTACGGATTCTTCTGCGAACCCACAGAAACACGAGCACAAGCGGTACGGCGATGGCGAAAATATAAAGCGAAACGTTCTTCATCATGCCTTCAGCCGATCGGCCGTACAGGTAGAAGAGCAGGCCTACGACATAGAACTTGACCGCTCTGCCGATGGCCGCGTAAGCAATGAGGCGCCACAATGGAAACTTCAGCGTGCCGGACAATATTGTAAATACTTTGAATGGGATCGGGGTGAAGGAGCCAAGCAGTATGGCGGTTTCGCCGTTTCGTTCGAACAGCTTGGTCGCGGATTCGACCCAGCTTTTTTTTAATATTTTGTACAATACAGCGTTCCCAAGCGAGCGGCCGATCCAGTAACCGACCGGCGTTCCGAGCAGGCATCCGATAAAGCCAACCGTGGCAAGCCATAAAGCGTTGGAGGGATTCACGAGACTTAACGGGATTTGCAGGAATAATGCCGGGATTGGGAAAATGACTGCATCGATGAATGCGTGAATAAACAAACCGAGTGCGCCGAATTCCATCAGAAAATCCAAAAAGTGTTGTATCATTTGCGAGGCCCCTCTTCTGCGCTCTGTCTATGCTAAGCGAATGGCGAGCTGGTGTGAGTGTATGATTTCGAGCATTCTATTTTATACGGTCGGCGCGTCAGTCGGTTGCAAAAAAATTGCATGTCTTCATATTGCATACTATGCGACGAAGCGTTCTTCCTTGTGTGTCATTCCTGTAAAATAGGAAAGCTTAACGGATTACGACAGGGACGATTCGCAGCAATAGGTATGTTACAATACAGAATAATAGATAGGCTTGAAAGGATTGGGGTGTTTGAGATGGAGCAACAAAAACATGAGCTAGACCAGAAGCAAATCGATTGGCGTCAGGAAGCTGAACGATTGGCTGCTGGACAAACGAGGCTGGAGCAAGAACGCGACGCGCTGCAGCAGGAGCTGGCCAAATGCAAGGAAGAGCTGGCGCAAGCTCGGCGAGAACTGGCAAGGCTCCGCGGGCGCAGCGGCGCTGCGGGTCGAACGCCGGAGGCGATGTCCACGATGGCTTCGCGGCTGCGGGATGCGCTTCGCGAGTAGCAGCATGGATCATACGGAGGGAGCAGCTAGCATGAGCGAATATGGGAAAACGGGCGGTCGAACAGGGATTGGCGCAACGGAGGCGCATGCCCGGCTTATTATTGAAAGCTATCGTCGGCTGCTGGGGCAGGATTTGATCGACACGACGCTTGCCGATGCACAATCAGAGGCTGCGGGATACGAGGAAGCATTGTTCAACGCGCCGATCGTCGTATTGTCGCATGGCACGGAAGAGGACCCCATCCTGAATTATGGGAATGCAGCTGCATTGGCATTATGGAACGGGACTGGGCTGCGTTCACCTCGACGCCGTCCCGGCTGACGGCAGAGCCGATGATTCGCGAGGATCGCGATCGTTTTCTGCAACTGGTAGCACAGCAGGGCTACGTTGATCAATATACAGGCATAAGGGTTTCCGCGACCGGAAGACGGTTTTATATTCGCAACACCACGGTCTGGAATTTGATCGATGCGGAAGGTATCTATAGAGGACAAGCCGCGGCTTTCGCTGCATACGACGATGTCGTAGAGAAAGGATCCTAGCGGCCGTGGCGAACAAACAGCAATTTGAAAGTCAACAACAGTTAGGTTATGTGTATACGTTCGCATGCCATGAGGATGAGGAGGCGCTATGCGGACTGGAGCTGCGCACGCTGTTGGGCGCGGCCCCGCATGGTCGAGTCGTCGAGAGTCGGATGAGCGTGGAGCCGTCGCGGAGCCCTTTCATCAAGCTGCGAATAGCGATTGAAGCGGAGAGCGCCAAGCTGGAAGGGTTGATCGAACAGGCAGCCGATTATGTCCTCCAGGGGCGTACGTTCAAAATCATCTACGCGGACGCCGGGCAGCCGGATGCCCCGCAGCCGGCCTTCGAGGAGCGGCAAGCGATAGCGAGACGAATCGGAGCGTCCATACGGGGAACCGCCAATTTGAAAGCGCCTGACCAGCTCATCGGGGTGGCATACGCGAACGGCCGTTGGATATTGGGTCAGGCGGTTGAGGGCGAAGCCGTGTGGCTGAAGCACAATCGAAAGCCGCAGCCCTATTCAACAGCGTTAAGCACGCGAGTGGCGCGGGCTGTTGCTAACATTGCGGTGCCCGAGCCAGACGGCGTAACGGCTGTTGATCCTTGCTGCGGTATCGGGACCGTCGTGATTGAAGCGTTGTCGATGGGCATCGCTATGCGCGGCTTTGATCGCAACCCGCTCGCGTCACGCGGCGCGCGAGCCAACCTTGCGCATTTTGGCTACTCAGCGGAGCTTGCCTCCAAGGCGGATATGCTCACGCTCGAAGGACGGTACGATGCAGCCGTATTGGATTTGCCTTACAATTTATGCTCCAAGCTGCCTGAAGAAGAGGAGAGGGCGATGCTCACTCGCCTGAAGCAGCTCGCGCCGCGGGCCGTTATCATCGGGACGTCCCCGCTAGATAGCAAGCTGGAGCAGATAGGCTGGAGGATTATGGGCAGCTGCGAGGTTCGAAAAAGCGCATTCGTCCGGTACGTCTATCTGACCGTAGCAGATAAACCGAAGGGTTAGCATGAATAAAGGCCCGAAACGTTCCGCGGCGAAAGCGTGACGGTTTGGGCCTTTGCCGCCAGCACCGGCATCTCATCAGCGGATTAATTTCGTCGATGCCCGCATGAAAGCGGTCGCGTTCTTCACATAATGAAGATAAGCAATCATTTCGGCGACGAGCTGATTTCAGCATGGAGGAATGGAATATGGCAATAGCAGCAGATCGTCATCCATTGACGGTATATCTGATGGCAGGCGTAGCGACGGCAAACCAGATGTTCGGCGAATGCTGCCGCAAGCTGGAGGAGATGCTTAGCGTAGCGGAGCTGGACAAGCCGGAAATTCATGTGCTGTACCCGTATGGCGACAATAGCCGCAGCCGATTCGCGCAGGTGCTGGAGGTTGGCAGCGATCTGTCGAACCGCATTCACCTGAGCCGGGTCGGCGGCCGCAAAGCCGTGGAAGGGATTCAGCGTACGTATAAAGGCAAAGGTCCTGTGCTCATGATCGGGCATAGCGGCGGCGGAATCGCGGCTTATCAGGCGGCGGTACAACTGCATCGCGAAGGGGCTTTGCCCGATTTTCGTTTAGTCCAGATCGGTTCGCCTCGCATTCGCGTAATGCCGGAGCTGAAACAGCGCATTAGTTACTTTCATTCCGTGGATGCAGCAGGAAAGCTGACCGACCCCATTAGCCGAATTGGAACATGGGGCGGCTGGTCGGGCGGGAAGATGCGGATTCCGCATTGGAATGCATGGAAGTATGCGCCCGGCTATGTGGAGGGGATTGAGGTTGTCGGCGGGCATGCGGACTATTTTAAGCACCAAAATCCGTTTATCGACGGACAAGCCGTATGCAATCTGGACAAAACGATGGAACGTGTCCGGCAATGGTTGAAAGGATGGATTTGATCCGATACACTTGTGGGTAAATGGAACGTATCGGAGGGATGCGCAATGATCGATATTCGAAGAGCAGCATCGATTTATAGTCAAGACGCAGGGTGGCTGGAGAGTCGGCATCATTTCTCATTTGGCAGTTATTATGAGGAAGAGAACCGATTTTTCGGCCCTCTGTGCGTATTTAACCATGATATTATTGCAGGAAAAAGGGGCTTCGGCGCCCATCCGCATCGGGAGATGGAGATCGTCTCGGTCGTGCTGCGCGGCGAGCTTCAGCATGAGGACAGCTCCGGCCACAAGGCGGTAACGACGTTCGGCGGCATTCAGCGGATGAGCGCAGGAACGGGCATTATCCATTCCGAGGTCAATCCGAGCGAAGAGCCGGTCGAGCTGATGCAAATTTGGTTCGTTCCTGCTGACAGCCGTTTGGCGCCATCCTATGAGACTTCGCATTATGATCCAGAGGCGATGTATGGCGGCTGGCTGCCGGTTGTAACGCCAGCGGGAGGTGCTCATGAGGCGGCCATCCATCAGGACGTCACCCTTTACTTGACCAAGCTGCATGCGGGAACAGCATCCGTCTTCGAGGCGGAAGCAGGCAGATTGCAATATCTATATCTAATGGACGGGACAGCTAAGCTGAACGGTGAGCATGAGCTGCAGCAGGGCGATACGGTTCGTTTTACGTCGGAGACAGCGGTTCGACTGGAAGCGGGAGAGCCAGTGTTTGCACTCTTGATCGATATGACGCCTGAGGCAAAAGGAGGCGATCGCGCATGACGCAGCCGCAGCAGCCATCGCAGCACACGTCGCCAACAGCGGAGCATCGCCCCGGGCGCTTGTCTCCGCCGCCAGCAGGCTCCAAAGCGCTGATCAAGCTGGCCATCGGCCGACTGCTGATAGACACGTCGGTCGCCGGACTGCCCTTCGATGTACGGGAAGCAGGAGGGCGCTGGACGATTGCCGTCACAGGCGTTGAATCTGAGCTTGCTGCCTATATCGAAGCCAATGCTGCGCATTTGAATTTATTTTATTTTGAGGCTTTGTCCGAGCGTGAGGGCGATGTGCAAAAGTTTTGGATGTACGATGAGCATCAGCCAGCGGTTCATTATGAGCAAGAGGCGCGCGTACTATCGTTAACGGTCGGGTCTTACATGGCATATTCGAACGAGAAGGTGTAGGCCCATGGCAAATACCCATACGTATACCCGCCGTGAAGAGATCGCCAACGCCGTAACGCACGGCTTCGGCGCCGCCTTAAGCGTCGCTGCGCTCGTTCTTCTGATCGTATTCGCTTCCTTGAAGGGAACGACCGTTCACGTCGTAAGCTTCACCATTTACGGCTCGTCGATGCTGCTCTTGTACGCGGCATCGACGCTTGTGCACAGCTTTCCCGAAGGAAAAGCGAAAAACGTGTTCGAGGTGCTCGACCACTCTTTTATTTATGTCTTTATCGCGGGCACCTATACGCCGATTTTGTTCCACATTGTACAAGGCACGCTCGGCTGGGCGCTGTTCGGCATTGTATGGGGCGTTGCTGTTGCAGGCGTCGTGTTCAAATCATTCTTCGCCTCCCGATTCTTATTCACTTCGACGCTGCTCTATATTGCGATGGGCTGGATTATCGTCTTCGCATGGGGACCTCTCGTTGAAGGCCTCGCTCCGGGCGGCCTGAAGCTGCTCATAACGGGAGGTATTCTGTACACGGTCGGCACCGTCTTTTATATGTGGCGGAGCTTCCCGTACCATCATGCCGTCTGGCATCTGTTCGTGCTGGGCGGCTCGATCGTCCATTTCTTCGCGATTCTGCTGTACATTCTGTAGAATGTCCCAAAGGGCTGTCCGAACAGTCATGATCATGACTGTTCGGACAGCTTTTTAGCTGTGCCGAGTAGACGAATTCAGAGACAACCGATCTTCCTCCTGCGGCGTATATTGTGATACGTCGCAGGAGGAAGATCGGTTTGGCGCGGACTCCTCCTCTTCTTATTATCTCCACATCGTTGCACTTGGTGCAATGAGAAAGGGAAGGATGGGCTTGCTTCCAAGGCTCCCAATGCAGTTTGTGCAATCAGATACGCTCCAAAAGGTCATACGATGCGTTCAGAACGTAGAAGATGCCTTTCCCGTTGCACGATATGCAATGACGCCTCCTTACTTCTGTGCTTGAGTGGAGTTTATTGCACGAACTGCAATGAGCAGCAGGCTGCTGCTTGGGTCAGGCTGCATTAACACGCGCGATTAAAGCTGCGACCCGCGCTGAAGAGGCAGACGTGCTGAGGCGCCGAGTTACGCGCGATTGAAGCAGTAGTTCGTGCTGAGACGCTGAGTTACGTGCGACTGAAGCGGCCTCCGCACTGAGAGTCACCTGACTCGGGATTGAAGCCGCAGCCCTCAAATGCCGCACCAATCACTCGGCTTCTACAGGCGTGACCGCATAGTGCAGCTCGGAAGCAAGCTCTTCGGCATAGGCCTGCTTCGTTTGCTCGCTCCAGCCGAACTGCTCGCTCATGTAAGCGAGGACGGCATCCTTCCATTTCAACACAGTCGCACGGTCGAAGAGCAAGGCGCCTGTGCGGCGAATCCAGAAATCGGCGGGCTTCACCGCCATCTCGTAATGGATGGCGTAAACAAGCTCGATCATGAGCGCAAGCGGTATGCCTCTGGCTGCCGCTTCTTCGTTGTAATCGGGCGCGAGCAGGAACAGCTTCGGCGCATTGGAGCCGTATCGGCGGGCGATTCGCTCGGCTTCTGGCGCGGACAGACCTGCTTTAACGCCGGCTTCCCGCATCGCGGCAATAAAGCTCGGAAACTGGGCCGATCCGCCTACGTCGCCGCCGGATAACGGCATATGCTTCGTCAAGCTCGGTCCATAGACGCCGACGCCTGCGGCTTGCAGCTGGGAAGCGGCGCGGTCAACGACCGTTTCGGCCATTTTGCGATAGCCCGTCAGCTTGCCTCCTGCCATCGAGAGTAAGCCAGAAGCCGATTGGAAAATTTCGTCCCGGCGCGAAATTTCCGAAGGGTCTTTGCCCTCTTGGTGAATGAGCGGGCGCAAGCCTGCCCAACTGGACTCGACGTCCTGCTCGGTCAGCTTAAGCGTGGGGAACATGCTGTTGGCTGCATCCAGAATGTATGCTATGTCCTTGGTAGTCATGCGGGGATGCGCTTTGTCCGCTTTATAGTTCGTATCCGTCGTCCCGATGTATGTCTTGCCGTCGCGCGTGATCGCGAACACCATGCGCTTGTCGGGCGTATCGAAGTAAATCGCTTGGCGAAGCGGGAAGCGCGCTTGATCGAACACGAGATGAACGCCTTTGGTAAGATGGAGCGTCTTGCCGTGCTTGGAGCCGTCCGCTTCGCGCAGCGTGTCGACCCATGGTCCGGCAGCGTTAATGACCTTGGCCGCTCGAACTTCCGCCGTTGCGCCTGTCAGCAGATCGGTGACACGAACGCCGTTAATTTGGCCAGACGCATCGTATGCGAACGAGTCGGCTTTGACGTAAGGCAGAGGCAGCGCCCCGGCTTCAACCGCCTTCTTCATGACCTCGATCGTTAAGCGGGCGTCATCGGTCCGATATTCCACATAGTAGCCGCCGCCCTTCAGGCTTGTGCGATTGAGCAGCGGCTCACGCTGGGCAGCAGCGTCAGCGCTGAGCATCCGGCGTCGCTCCGCTTTCTTCACGCCAGCCAGAAAATCGTAGACGCGAAGGCCAAGCGACGTCGAGAAACGGCCGAATGTGCCCCCCTTGTAGAAGGGCAGCAGCATCCATTCAGGGGTTGTAATATGCGGGCCGTTCTCATAAACGATGGCGCGCTCTTTGCCAACCTCGGCCACGACGCCGATCTCCAGCTGCTTCAAGTAGCGAAGCCCGCCATGGACAAGCTTGGTGGAGCGGCTGGACGTGCCTGCGGCAAAGTCCTGCATGTCGATCAAGGCGGTCCGAATGCCCCGCGTTTGCGCATCGAGCGCAATGCCTGCCCCTGTAATGCCGCCTCCGATGACGAGCAGTTCGAACGATTGGCTGGCCAGCCGCTCGAATTGGCTGCTCCGTTGAAGCGCGCTCCATGTGCCTGGCTTTGGAAACGTATGTTGAAAGGTGGGTGATGTCATTGTTAATTCGCTCCTTTGCTTATAGCTTGCACCGGTTTGACCCTGCTCTCTCTGATCCTCTCCAGCAGACGAAAAAAACCGCGAACACCCGCGGCTCTGCTACGAAAGCAGAACAGCGGGCATACGCGGTTTCTCCAGATCTCCAACCGATTCATTAACTTGTAACGCCAGTATAGCACAGATCCTGCGTGCGGTGAACGGCATTTATATCCAAAGTAGCGAATTGGGCGAACCGTCTTATTTGAACGCTTGAGCCGCTTTCACCGCCTTGCGCCAGCCGGAATAGAGCGAAGCTCTGGTCGATTCATCCATTGCAGGCTCGAAGAGGCGCTCCGTGTTGCCCAGGGAAGCGATCTGCTCCTTGCTGGCCCAATAGCCGACGGCCAGTCCGGCGAGATATGCGGCGCCAAGCGCGGTCGTCTCGTTCACGGCAGGCCGCTCGACCTCTACGCCGAGCAGGTCGCTTTGGAACTGCATCAGCCAATCGTTGCGGATCGCTCCGCCATCGACGCGAAGCGTATGCAGCGCAATGCCGGATGAATGCGACATTGCGGAGAGCACATCCTTCGTCTGGTAGGCGATGGATTCCAGCGTCGCGCGGACAAAATGGGCGCGCGTCGTGCCGCGCGTCATGCCGAATGCCGCTCCGCGAACCTCGCTGTCCCAGTATGGCGTGCCGAGCCCTACGAAAGCAGGCACGACATAGACGCCGCCTGACGTATCGACGCTGCGCGCAAGCGCCTCGGACTCCTCGGCTGTCGTGAGGAGCTCCATTCCGTCGCGGAGCCACTGTACGGCTGAGCCGGCGACGAATACGCTGCCCTCCAGCGCATATTCCAGCTCGCCTCCAACGCCCCAAGCGATCGTCGTCAGCAGCCCTTCGTCCGAGAACATCGCCTCGCTGCCCGTGTTCATGAGCATGAAGCAGCCTGTTCCATAGGTGCTCTTGGCAGTGCCCTTGGCGAAGCAAGCGTGCCCGAACAAAGCAGCCTGCTGGTCGCCTGCGGCTCCGGCGATGGGAATGGCTTGCCCGAACAAAGCGGCATCCGTACGGCCATAAAGCTCCGATGAGGAGCGCACTTCTGGCAGCAGGGCGGCGGGAATCTGGAGCAGCCTAAGCAGGTCGTCATCCCAGCGCTTCTCCACGATGTTGTAAAGCAGCGTTCGCGATGCATTGGAATAGTCGGTGATGTGAACGGCTCCGCCGGTCAGGTTCCAGATGAGCCAGCTGTCGACCGTGCCGAACAGCAGCTCGCCGCGCTCCGCGCGTTGGCGCGCGCCTGGAACGTTGTCGAGCAGCCATTTGATTTTGGTGCCGGAGAAATAAGGATCGAGCAGCAAGCCGGTTTTGCTGCGGAAGAGCGGCTCATGGCCTTCGGCTTTCAGCTGCTCGCAGATCGCGGCAGACTGGCGGGACTGCCACACAATGGCAGGAGCTATGGGCTGCCCCGTCATGCGATCCCACAGGATCGTCGTTTCCCGCTGATTCGTCATGCCGATAGCGTCGATCTGATCATAGCCGATTGCGGCTTTCGCTGCGGCTTGCGAGATGACCGAGCGGGCTGTTTGCCACAGCTGAAGGGCATCCTGCTCTACCCATCCGGGGTGAGGAAAATGGCAGTCGACCGGCATCTGGGCAGATGCGATTGGCGTTCCTTGCTGGTCGAACAAGATAGCGCGCGTACTGGTCGTGCCTTGATCGAGTGCGAGTATATAAGTGCGGCTGCGTTCCATGGCTACTCCTCCTGCTTGCGATTGATGTAAGGCTTCCAAAGCTTCCGATCGGATGTCGTTACTGCGGCTGCACCGGCTTCGAGCGCAGCAGCTACGTCCTGCTCCGTCCGGATGAGCCCGCCGGCAAGGGCAGGAATGCCCGTACGTTCCGCAACCTCGCGGATAATGGACGGGATGACGCCGGGCAGCACCTCGATGTAATCGGGCCGGTTCTGCATAGCTAGCGCAATGCCGCGCTCAAGCGCTCCCGTATCGAGCAGAAACAGCCGCTGAATGGCGATCAGGCCGTTTTGCTTCGTTTTCTGAACAACGGTCGTGCGCGTCGAAATAATGCCAGCCGGCCGAATGGCCTGGCATAGAAACTCGGCTGCATGCTCATCATGATTGAGTCCATCGATCAGGTCCGCGTGAAGCAGCAGCTTCTTGCCGTGGCGTCCGGCTTCGCTCACGATGCTCTTGAGCTGTCCGAGCTTGCAATCCAGCATGACGATGTATGCGTATGGCGAAGCGAGAAGCGCATCGAATTCTTTCCAGCCGCGAACGGCCGGCAGGATCGATTGTCCTTGAAATGGCATAAGGAGACCTCCTGCAGCTGAGATGAGTGGTGGCGGCGAAGCAAATATCCGTTTGTATGCAGTGAATGGTACGTGTGATTTTTGTAAAAGTAAAGGGTTACATCGAAATCAGGACGAATGACCGTCTGGTACAGATAGCCATAGGTGGCGTACAATAAGGAGGAACGCTGCGGCCCAAATGCAGAACAGGCGCGGTGTTGGCGGGATGCCGCATTTGACAAACGGGCACCAAATTTATATACTTACAAAAAGTAACCACAGTATGCAAAGTAACGGATTCGATGCTTACCAAATGGCAACACTACAGACAAAAAGCAGGACGCCGGTGGTATGGGGAGGAGCAATACTCATGCATTCAATTCAGACGGATATCATTTCCATTCTTAAACGAAAAATCACAACGGTGCCAAGTGGCGACAAAAGCATCTACTTGGTCGGTCCCGTAAGGCTGCCTGTCAACCTTGACGGGGAAACCCATATTTTCCAATGGTACTGCTGGCTGCGCTGCGACAGTATTGCAGGGGATGGCTGCGGCGATGAAATCTCGACAACCGAGCAAATCATTGCAAGGCTTTCCGCATCCAATCTGGCAGAAATGCAGCAATCCAGCGTACTCGTATACGGCGATTTCGCCGATGTGCCGGATACATTGATTCGTATGCATAGCATTTGCCATACAGGCGATATTTTTGGAAGCAAACGCTGTGATTGCGGCTATCAGCTGAAGCAATCGATGAAGATGATCGTGGCGAATGGCTCGGGCGCATTGTTCTATCTGGCGAACCATGAAGGCCGCGGCATTGGCTTGTTCAGCAAAGCGATGGCGTACGTGCTGCAGGAAGAAGGCTATGATACGGTCGATGCGAACCTGCAGCTTGGCTTCCAAGACGATATTCGCAGCTATGACGATGCGATTCAGGTGCTTAAGCAGCTGCGATCGAAGCCGGTTACGCTTATTACGAATAACCCGCGGAAGATGGATGCGCTGGTCGCATCCGGAGCGGATGTATCGGGGCGGATTCCGCTCTGGGGCGATGTTTCCGAGTTTAATAAAAAGTATTTGGAGACCAAAGTCATGCGGTCTGGGCATTACGAAGGACGTGCAACCGATTAAGGACAGCACAAAGGACGAGCGGAGACGCTCGTCCTTTGTGCTGTTCGGAAAATTGAAAACGGACTTAGGACAATCCGTCCGGTTCGGTCGGTCGAGGCGGCGGGGACGGGCACCAGCCCAATGGGCCTTCACATAATGCGGCTGCGAATGCGGGGTCATCTTTGGACAGATTGGCAAAATAGCTGCTCAGCACGTGATTGCCGGAGACGGAGCCCATGCGGAACGATCGTTTTATTTCTGTTTTGACATGCATGTAGTAGAATAATTTTCGGGTTTTGGGTTGCCGATATACAAGGGGCGGCAGCAGCGGAACGATGTCGAATTCGTTTTGCACGCGCCAATGATGTTTGATCGTGCGATTATAGATACGGGAAAATTTCGGGTCGCCGACACGCGGCGCACCGAAAGTGTATACGGTCGGCTCACGCTTGTCATTGAATGCGGTATCAAGCGCAGCAAGTGTAGCTAGTGCGCCGCCAAGGCTATGCCCGGTAATATATAGCTTCTTGTCAGGCGAAACATTGCGCACCAAGGCCAGCACCGTATCCCGACAGCTCATATAAATGTCCGTAAATCCTTTATGGGTAAGGCTCGGCGGCTTTACCGGCTTACACTTGATTTGCTGCGAAATGAAGTCAGACACCCAGTCCATCGTAGAGCGAGTGCCGCGAAACGCCAGTATGGCGGAATGTTCCGATTCAATGAGAAATCCAAAGTATTCGGGCTTGCTTTCATAGGCCTGCGCTTTGATCGTTCCGACCGCCCTGTAGCCGGCGGGTATGAAGAACATGCCGTCCCGGCTATTGAACTGCACATAGGTTTGTTCGCATACTGCCGCCAAAAAAAGTGCCGTCCGGATATCGAATACGGCTTCTTCGTCCTTGCTCCTCACCTTCATTGCCGTCAGCGCCTCCGTCCTGTCCCAACGATTTTGTCTGGCCCGCATGCTTCATACAGTGTATGTGGGCCAATGGCGATTCGGAACCGCCGGTTCGGTCATTGGCAGCAAAACAAACAGCCTGATGCGATGGCATCAGGCTGCGTTCATTCAGCTGTTTATTCATAGACCACGGTGACCGGGTAATCGTAGAAGTGCTCGCCAGGCAGCGAATGCAGCCGGAAGTCTCTCGAAGCGAAGTCGCAGTCGTTATATTTGGCTACATAGGCGACGTTCGTCGTGTAATAGTCCATGTAATTTAAGATATAGGGCATCTCTCTTAATGCGTTGTGAGAGTTGGCGGCAGTACTATATTCCTTGGGCGCAATGCCGTATCCGTCCAAAGAGAAGATAGCGGCGGCGGCTTCGTTTGCCCGGAAAAACTTGCGGACGGCATCGCTCGAATACTTGCCATAGTCGATCGGGCTGATGCTCATCAGCTTAACGCCGAGCAGGTTGCGATACATGAGCGCTTTATCCATTTTGGAACGGAACCCGGTGCCGAACACGCTTTTTTGCTCCTGATTCGGAATATCAACGGGCTGCAGCATGCTTTCCAGCAGGTAGAGATCGCCGCCGCCGATGGCTGTTTTCTCGCCTTTCGGATTGTACTTGGCATTAACAGCGCTGCTCATAATATCATCGGGCTTCCAAGCGTTTATAAACGCTTTCAGCGATTGGGAATGGACGTATTGAACGGCCTGATTCAGTCGCTTGCGCGTAACGCCGTAATCAAAGCCAGCGTCATCGAAGAAGATGCCGTCAGCGCCGGTCGTTTTCCAACGGACGGTTTTCTTCTGAATCGTGCTGATCGATAGATTGTCCGTTGTGACGCCTAGATCGATATAGCCGTAAATATGCACGCTTGGCTTGAGCTTTCGAACTTGTGCGATAATGCTGGCAGTTGAGTTGTGCGCTTCGTGTGTCGTTTCTTCTAGGCCGGCGCCAAGTACGATGTAGTCATATTTGGCGAATTGAAGCGCAGCATCCTCGATCGTGCCAGTTTCATTAATTTCGATCGGAATGCCGTAATAGATCATGAGGCGATATCCATTGTTGTTGCTGGCGGATACGGGTGTTGTGCTTGTAAGGGCGACCAGCAGGACGCAGAGCAGAAGCACGCTCTTCCATACAGTCTGTAAAGGTTTGTGCAGGGCTTTCATGGCAGACCTCCTTATGTCGGGCGCCGGCGTTGATCTTAAGTGTAACAATAATCTGTGTTTTTAATGATAGGTCTGTCGCCCCATAAATTGCAAGCCCATCTTCCGCCTATCTGTGTATGCAATAGCTTTAATTGTAACAATCTAGCGGCTGTTCGACGCTAAGTTGTAACTTTCTTCGCCATAATTGTCTATTAGTCTTGTAGGAATAGGGACTATTGTATTAGAATCTAGGTATGAATTATTTGTAAATCCATCAAAAGAACGGGAAAATCTGGACTCGCTTCTCGATTTGATCAATTTGCGAATAAATTAGGATATCGGGAGGGATCGGTCGTTTTGAAAATCCTCATTACAGGCGGTTGCGGCTTTATCGGCTCAACAGCAGCGGAGCGTTTTCACAAGGAAGGGCATCAAATCTATATTATCGACAATCTATCAGGCGGAGATGTGAACAACGTAACGGTTCCTCATAAGCTATATCCGCTTAATGTGGAGGACCGTGCATGCGATGTCGTATTTGAGAGCGTACGGCCAGATGTAGTCGTACACTTGGCGGCGCAGGTCGATGTGACGACTTCGATGAAGATTCCGCAAGCTGACGCGCAGACGAATATTATGGGCCTCGTCAACATGTTGGAATGCTCGCGGCGTCACGGCGTGAAAAAGTTTCTCTTCGCTTCTTCAGCGGCTGTATACGGCAATGACGAAGCGGTGCCGCTGGCGGAGGCGGTACAAGGCGAGCCGGTGTCGCCTTACGGCATCAATAAGAAGCTTGGCGAATACTATTGCGCCAAATGGCAGGAATTGTACGGGCTTCAGACGCTAGCCTTCCGATTCGCCAACGTGTATGGGCCTAAGCAAGGCGGAACGGGCGAAGGCGGGGTCGTTTCTATTTACATGAAACGAATGGTAGAGCAGCAGGAGCTGGTCGTTTATGGCGACGGCAATCAAACGCGCGATTTTATTTATGTGGAAGATATCGTGGACGGCTTATACCGGGGGGCGGAGAGTGACCTGACCGGCGTGTATAACTTGTCCTGCAATCACGAGATTAGACTGAATGAGCTGATTGATGCGCTGCAAGAGCTTGGCGACAGCATTAACGTGCGTTATGAAGCATCGCGAGAAGGCGATATTTATCGTTCATCGCTTGATAATACGAGAGTGAAGCGCGATCTGGACTGGGTGCCGCTGTTCTCGCTTAAGGAAGGGCTGGCGAAGACATACAGCTGGTTCCTTGCGAATGCGCCGACGCGCGTGGAGAAGGCTGCCGTGAAGAAGAAGCAGGCCAATTCGGTAAGGCTTCTGAAGAAGCTGCGCCCATATGGGGAAAACCTGCTTGCGTGTATTGCTTTGTATTTGCTGATCAATCACGGCCCGAGCTGGCTAACCGATATGAACGTTGATTTTAAACTGGTATATATCTTTATTATCGGCGTGCTCTATGGCAGCAAGCAGTCGGTTATTTCCGCTGTGCTTGCTTCCGGCTTATATTTTGCAGACAATCTGCAGAACGGTCGCGAGTGGGTATCCCTGCTGTATGACCCGGAAGTATTATTTATTTTGGCCTTATACTTATTTTTCGGTCTTGTCGTTGGGTTCGTCTCGGACAAGCATAAGCGCGAAACGGTTGAAATCGGCCAGAAGCTGCAGGTCGAGCAGGAGCGCTACGACTTCCTGAACACGGTGTACAAGGATACGCGTTATGTGAAGGACGAGCTGCAGCGCCAGCTGATTGGCAGCAAAGACAGCATCGGCCGCATTTATAACATTGTCAAAGAGCTGGAGAGCCACGAGCCGGAGGATGTCGTATCCTCATCGATTCATGTGCTGGAAAACTTGTTGGAGACGAAACAGATCTCGATTTACGCGGTGAATCAGACGGATTACTTGCGATTGATGATCAAATCAGGCAATGAGGAGCTGCTGCTTCCGAAGACGATTCGGATGTCGGAGCACGGCTGGGTGAAGAAGGTTGTCGAGTCGCAGACGATTTTCGTCAATCGGACGATGTCGTCGGAAGCGCCAATGATGGCGGCCCCAGTTATCAACAACGGGGTTGTCGTTTCGATTATTTCGATTCATGACGTCAACTTTGCCCGATTGAACTTAAACTACCAGAACGTATTCAAAATGACGGTGGAGATGATTTCGAACTCGTTGGCGCGCGCTTTCCAATTCGTCGGGGCGACGAGCGCAAACCGTTACGTTGGCGAAACGCCAGTGCTTCAGGAAAATTGGTTCCGACAGGTTGTAGAGAGCAAGCTTGCAGCCAAAAAACAGCATAACGCCGAGTTCGTTCTGCTTACGATTCAGTCGGATGAAAAGCAGTCTGTGCGCCATGTGGTCGAGCGCGTTGCCGATACGCTTCGCGAATCGGATTATATCGGGATGATTCGCAACGAAATCGTGCTTTTGCTTAACAACTCGAATGAGGCCGAAGCTGCGATTGTTATTCGCAGACTGGAGAAGAACGGCATTACGGCACGTGTCCTAAATGGAGAAGAAGCTTATGCTGGATAACGCTTTACTCGTTTACTACATCGTTGCCGTCGTATACAGCGCCTATCGTCTTATACGGAGAAATGGCGAATTTGCGATCGGAATCTGTCTTACGCTGCTGCTTCCGTTCGGCGGGATTCTGCTGTCCTGGCTGACGGAGACGCTGCGCAGAAGGTTTGAGCCAGACACGAATCTGGAACGGTTCAAAGCGCTGACCGAGCTCGAAGAGGATATTCGGGAACGCATCTATCAGCAGGTCGACGTCCAGAAGGAAACGAACATCGTGCCGATGGAGGAAGCGCTTGTCGTCAATGATCATATGACGAGGCGCCGGCTGCTGCTCGATATGCTGAAGGGCGATATCGATGAGTATGGCTCGCTTCTTGAGCAAGCGGTCAATAACGAGGATACCGAAACGTCCCACTATGCGGTGTCTGCCGTGTTGGAGATGAAGCGCAAGCTGCAGGTCAAGCTGCAGCAGGCGGCCGTGGAATATGATCGCCAGCCGGACAACCTGGAAAGTGCAGCCAAGTATGCGGGCGCGCTGGGTCGGCTCATCGCTGGCGGGTTTATGGACATACGCACGAAGCGCGGATATTTGTCCTCGTATACAACAGTATTGGATAAAATCATGAGCGCTGGCATTTACGATGAAACGATGTTCGCTAACAAAATAGACTGTGAAATGGAGCTTGGCCAATATGAGCGGGCGATTGAGGATTGCGATAAATTCCGTGAGGTGTATCCGAACAGCGAGCAAGCTTACTTATCCTCCTTGCGGGTTTATTACGAGCTGAAGAGGCGCGAACGCTTCTTCGGTTTGCTGGAGGAGCTCAAGGCGCTGCCGATTCGCCTATCTCATGATACGCAGAGCGTACTACAATATTGGACGGGCAGTGGTGTAGCAGGATGAAGAAAGAAAATTTTAAACTGGGCAAACAAATTTATATCATTTTGCTGTTTATGCTTGTGCTGGGCTTAGTGCTGCAATTAACGCGTTCACAGGCGCTGCTCCGCGTAGGCGGCAAGAATGCTCCGCTTGTGGATGCAAGTCAGACATCCGAGCAGCAAGCGCTGGCAGCCAGCGACATAGAAGCTTTGCATGAGCCGACGTATGTCATCGTTACAGATGAGTCGAATACGTATAGCGTACGGATTAAGGACAATGTAGAGCAAACGCTCAAGTATATGAAAAAGCCGTTTCGAACGGTCGATTACAAGCAGTTTAACGGACCGGGCAGCAAGCAGGAGCATGTCATTATAACAGTGTCGGCATTGGATCATCTGACGAACAACGATTGGCTGGAGACGTTCGTTCATGATGGCGGGCATGTCATGTTTGCAACTGTGCTGGAGCCTGACAATACGTTTTACCGCATTTATCGCAAGCTGGGCATTCGCGAAGCGGGCTTCCAAGCGAATGTGAAAGGACTTAACATTAACAGCGAAGTGTTCGGCAGCAGTAAGGACACCTCGTTTAATAGCGGCCTGATCGAGAATACTGCGATGCAGGTCAGGCTGGACAAAGGGACCAAGCTGCTGGCTGACTCGACCGAGCATGTGCCGATTTTATGGCAGCAGCCGTATGGCGAAGGGGAATTCGTCATGCTGAACGGGACGATGCTTCAGGAGAAGTCGAGCCGCGGATTTACGGCAGCGAGCATTAGCTTGATGGATGAGGACTTTATTTATCCGATCTTGAACGCCAAGCTAATGTATATCGATGATTTCCCAGCGCCGTTCAATAGTGAGATGGTAGCGGATTACAATCGCCCGTATTACAGATTTATTAAAGAGATTTGGTGGCCTGACATGATCCGCGCGGCCGCGAAGTTTAATTATAAATTTACTGGCGTTGTGATCGAGACCTACAAGGATGATGTCCAAGCGCCGTTCGAACAGTCGGACGATTCCATGAAAGACCTGATCATGTATGGTCGTGATGTGCTTAAAGGCGGGGGCGAGATCGGCATCCACGGCTACAATCACGAGTCGCTGGTGACCGATTCGAAGGTTAGCAGCAAATTTGGTTATAATGCTTGGCCGTCCTTGCAAGATATGGCGGAGTCCGTGAAGGCCGTCTCTGCTTTCGTTAAAGATGTTTTCCCTAATTACGAGCTTCACACGTATGTCCCGCCATCTAACGTTTTGGGTGCGGATGGCCGAGAGGCGCTTAAGCTTGGCTGGCCCGGGCTGCGTACCATTTCGTCCATGTACAGCGAAGATTTGGATCAGCTTTCCTATGTACAAGAGTTTGAAATCGCGAAGGACGGGATAGCAGAGCTGCCTCGGGTGACGTCTGGCTTTATATACGACGAGTTTGAGAAGTGGGCATCGATGAATGCCGTAGGAACCTTCGGCGTCTTCTCGCATTTCGTTCACCCGGATGACGTAACGGATAAAGAACGGAACAAAGATAAAACCTGGGATCAGCTTTATAGCGATTACACCAAATATTTGCAGCAAACGAATGATCAATTCGGCTGGCTGCGCCCGATGACGGCGACGGAAGCAACCAATGAGCTGGTGCGGTATACCGACAGCGATCCTCATTTCCAGCGGACGGAAAAGGGGATTACAGGCTACATTAACGGGTACACCAAGGGCGATTTCTATTATCTGCTGCGCAGCGATAAGGAAGTAACGAAGCTGGAGCATGCCGAAGTGACGCGTCTGAACGCAGGTATGTATCTTGTCAAAGCGACGGCGAAACAATTTACGATCGGATTGGATGGATAACGATGAAAATTTGTATCGTGGCGGAAGGTTCTTATCCTTACGTTACCGGCGGTGTGTCCAGCTGGATACACGCGCTGCTGCGGAGCATGCCCGAGCACTCGTTCGTTATCTATGCGATTGCAGCAGAAGAAGAGCAGAAGGGGAAATTCAAATACGAGCTTCCTCCGAATGTAACGGAAGTACGCGAGTTTTTCATGGACTCCTATTTGAAGGAAGAAGGCCGCTGGGGAGCGCGCGCCAAGCTGACGTCCGAGGAAGCGCATGCGATTAAGTCGCTTATCGGCGGAGACGAGCAGGCGGATTGGCAGCCTATCTTCCAAGCGCTCCTCAGCAAGAAGCTAAGCGATGCCGCAACCTTCCTGATGAGCCGGGATTATTACGATATTTTGAGTGAGCTTTGTGAAGAAAAATATAGTCAGGTGCCGTTCACGGAAATGTTTTGGACGGTTCGTTCGATGATTATGCCGTTGTTCATGACCGTTCGGAATTCGTTGCCGGAGGCGGATCTCTATCATTCCGTGTCGACGGGCTATGCGGGCGTTATCGCTTCCTTGGGCAAGCACATCTACAACAAGCCGATGGTGCTTACCGAGCACGGCATTTATTCCCGGGAGCGCGAGGAAGAGATCATTAAGTCGGATTGGGTTAAGGGCACGTTCAAAGACTTGTGGATTCAATACTTCTACACGCTTTCGAAATGCGCTTATCAGTATGCGGATGAAGTCGTGACATTGTTTAATCGGAATAAGGAAATCGAGATCGAGCTTGGCTGTCCGGAAGACAAAATCAGCATCGTCCCTAACGGCGTGAATGCTGCGGACTTTGACAACCTGCCGGGCAAGGCGGAGGGGGCACCGATTCGCGTAGGCGCACTCGTTCGCGTCGTTCCGATTAAGGATATTAAGACGATGATCCAAAGCTTCCAGCTCGTCAAACGCGAGGTGCCAAGCGCGACCTTCCACATCATGGGCCCTTACGAAGAGGACCCTGAGTATTACGAGGAGTGCTTGGCGCTAATTGACGCGTTCGGTCTTCAAGACGTGGAGTTTACGGGTAACGTTGATATTAAACAGTACGTCGGCACGATGGACTTGCTCGTATTGACAAGCGTAAGCGAAGGCCAGCCGCTGGCTGTGTTGGAGGGACTGGCGGCAAGCAAGCCATTCGTAACGACGGATGTTGGCAGCTGTAAGGAGCTGCTGTTCGGGGTGGACGATCCTTATGGACAAGCGGGATTCGTCGTGCCTGTCATGAACGCAGAGCAAATTAGCCGTTCGATCGTCACGTTATGCAAAAACGAACGGATGCGCAATGAAATGGGCGGCAACGGCCGCCGCCGAGTCGAAGCGCTATATACGCGCGACCGGTTTATTGACAGCTATAAAGCATTGTATAACCAGCTTGAGAGGAGGAGTTAAGAGATGGCAGGTATTGGTTTTGAGCTAAAACGGATGTATGCCAAGGATGGCTTGGTTAATAAGATCAAGGCATTCACTTATTCCTCGCTCGTCACGATTGGTCCGATGCTTACGTGCATGCTTCTTGTTGTAGCCGTGCAATGGCTGCAGCTGAGATATGATGTATCCTTCAACGATCGGGAGCTGTTTCAAGCGTCCATCGTTTATGCTTTCATTTTCTCGTACATCATCAGCAACGTGCTGACGCTTTATTTGACCCGATCGGTCTCCGACTTTATTTATCAGAACAAATATGAAGCGATTCTCCCTTCGTTCTATGGCAGCTTGAAGATCGGGCTGCTGCTCGGCGCAGTGCCCGCCCTGTTGTTCCTGGGCTTGTCGCCGCTTAGCTTGAGCTACAAGGCATCGCTGCTGCTCTTGTTTATGACGCTGATCGTCATCTGGTTTGAGGTCGTGTACTTATCTGCGATGAAAAATTACCGTCGGATCGGGCTCTCTTTCCTGGGCGGCGCGTTGCTGTCGATCGGCTTGTCATGGGTGCTTCTGAAGTACTCGGATTACAAGGATGCGGGAACGGTGCTGTTGGCGGTAGATGCAGGCTTTATGCTCACGGCCTCTGCGCTGCTCGTTCAGATCGAACGGTTTTTCCGGCTGCCAGCTCGCCAATCCGACTATACGTTCTTGGCTTACTTGACCCGATACCCGTCGCTGATTCTTATCGGCGCGTTAACGGCATTGGGGTTGTATTCCCACCAATTTGTCCAGTGGCTGGGCGACGCAGGCGTTATTGTAGCGGATGCTTTTCTCATGTCGCCTTCGTATGATTTAGCTGTCTATTATGCATTTATGTCTGCGATCCCTTCGCTCATTATGTTCGTTGTCTCGCTCGAAACGAATTTGTATCCCAAATACCGCCATTATTACGATCTCGTGCTGCATGGCGGCTCGCTTGGCGATATTAACCGCGCACGGGGGCAAATGTTCCAAGTGCTGACGCAGCAAATCTCGCTCCTCATGGGCGTGCAATTGTTCTTCTCGATCATTTCGATCGCGCTTGGCATTCGGTTTTTGCCGCTTGTCGGATTCAGCGCTTCGCAGATCGAGCTTTACAACATTCTCGTGATCGGATTTTTTGCTTATATCATCTACACGGTCATCACATTGGTTTTGCTTTACTTTGATGACCGCAAGGGCGTACTGTGGCTGGCGGTGCTGTTTTTGGCTAGCAATACCGGATTTGCCGTGCTGTCTGTCTTGTATGACAGCCAAGGCTTCTCGTTCTTCGCAGCCGCATTTATCTCATTGCTTGTCGCGTTTGGCCGGTTAATGCATGTGCTGAATCATATTAACTATTACACCTTCAGCGCACAGCCAGTCATTCACCGGGAGAAAACGAATCGGTTCTCGAAGCTGCTGCATGCAGCGCCTAAGCAGATGAGTCGACTGGATTAAGAAGGAAGGCAAGGAGGCAATAGAGTTGATTAGACCTAAATATTGGATAACGTTCGCCATTCTGGGCTCCTTGTTGGCAGGCTGCAGCGCAAGCGAAGGAGACGACCAGAAGGACGGCAAGCCGTCTGAGGTCGTTTCGAAGGGTGACTTGACGTTATCTAGCGGTGCAACCAAGATAGCGGAAAATCGGCACATCTATGACAATGACAAGGTTGATGAGGTAACGACCTTCTACGTAACGATCACGGATGACAACCTGACGAGCGAGCAGCCACTAACCTGGAGCAAGCTTAACAGCATTCAATATCCTGCGGACAATACGGACGATAAGAAAGTGAATGTCCTTGTCCAAGAGGGCGATGAGTCTGGCATCATTAGCGGCGTCGGCAAGCTCGGATACGGTGAGGACCACGCCAATGCGGAGATGTCCCTTCGCGGTAAATCATCATTGAACTCGAACCAGAAGTCTTACAAAATCAAGCTGTTCGACGATGCTGGCGTGTGGCGCAATCAGACATCCATCAACTTGCTGAAGCATGAGTTCGACTTCACGCGGGTGAGAAACCGTTTAAGCTTCGATTATTTCAAAATGATTCCTAATATGACCAGCTATCATATGCAGTTCGTTCATCTGTACGTGAAAGACGAGACGAGCGGAGCAAGCAAACCGGCGTTCGCGGATTATGGGTTGTACGAGCAGGTGGAGCAGCCGAATAAGCGTTTCCTTCGCTCTCATGGATTGGACCCGAACGGTCAATTGTATAAAGCGGAGAATTTCGAGTTTTACCGTTATCCCGACAAGTTGAAGAAAGCCGATGACCCCGCTTATAACAAGAGCTTGTTCGAAACGGTTATTAGCGTTGAGGGGAACAACGATCATGAGAAGCTGCTTCAGATGCTCGATGAGATGAATAACTTGTCGCTCGATTTTGACGAAGTGTTCGATCGGTATTTCGACCGCGACAATTATTTGACGTGGATGGCTTCTAATATTCTCATGGATAACATCGATACGATTACGCAAAACTTCTTGCTGTATTCGCCTCAAAACGGCACAAAGTTTTATTTCATCCCGTGGGACTACGACGGCGGGTGGGGCTTTAATGAATTCGATCATAAAGGCAAGCCAGGCGAAGCGAGGGCGCCATGGATGAGAGGGATCTCTAACTACTGGGAGACGACGCTGGCGAGCCGCTTCTTCAAAAATCCGGATAATGTGAAACAGCTGGAAGAGAAGGTCGATGAGCTGCGCCAAATCATTACGCCTGCGCAGACGAAGGCGCTTCTGAGCAGTTATCGCGGCACGGTTCTTCCGTTTATTTCCAGATTGCCGGACTTGACGTATCTGCCCGGCAAGTTAAGCCAGTATGATCAGGAGCTGGACCGCATCGCGGGCTTATCGGAAGTAAACGCAGAGCTGTTCAAGAAGCAGCTGCAGCTGCCGATGCCGTTCTTCATGGGTGAAGTTGCCCATCAGGGAACCCAATCGATTTTCCACTGGGATGCATCTTACGATCTGCAAGGCGACGATATCACCTATCAATTCATGGTAGCCAAAAATCCGTCCTTCACGAATCCGATTATAGAGCGGAAGAACGAGAAGAGCTCTACCATTACGCTCGATAATCTGGCCAAAGGACGCTACTTCTGGAAGGTCGTCGCGCAAGATAGTAAAGGAAACGTCATGCCGTCCTTTGATATCTATCAAGATACCGACAATGTAAATTATTACGGCGTTCGAGAATTTTATATCGATTAACGGTTAAGGGAGGCGTTCGGCGATGGAGTTTGCAGGAAAGAGATTGCGGCACGAGCTCAAATTTTTTATTCATCATCATGAATACATCGGACTGCGGAACCGGATCGGCACGCTGCTGTCGCTGGATCGCAATTCGATAGACGCGGAGGGCTACCATATCCGCAGCTTGTATTTTGACAACATGCATGAGTCGTCGCTTCACGATAAGATGAACGGTATTTTTGCACGAAAAAAATACCGGGTGCGCATCTACAACAAAAGCGACGCTACCATCAAGCTGGAGCGCAAAAGCAAGTATAACGACATGGTGGCCAAAGAATCGGCTGCCCTGACGCGAGAGCAGTTCGACATGCTTCGAGAAGGCAATTATGCGTTTTTGAAAGCAAGCGACCATCCGCTCATGAACGATTTCTATAACGATCTCGTGACGGGCGCGATGAAGCCATCGGTCATCGTCGATTACGTGAGGGAAGCGTATATTTACCCGACCAGCGATGTTCGGATCACGTTCGACAAGCAGCTGGAGGCAAGCCTGCAGTCGTTCGATATATTCGATGAGGACCTTGTAACGGCGGGCACGATCGAAGGCCCTCGCACGATTTTGGAAGTGAAGTATGATGCGTTCTTGCCTGCGATGATTAGCGATCTGCTTCAGCTGTCCTCGCATAATCGGTCCAGCATTTCGAAATACGGGATCTGCAAAGAGAAACGCAAGACGTTCGCACAATGATTATTAGGCTTGGAAGGAGATTCGCTTGAATGGAAGATACGCTGAATTTTAAAGATATTTTCAAGAAAAGCATGCTGGAGCTCGATGCCTTCAAGAACGTATCGTGGGTCGAGATTTTCTGGGGGCTGCTGATTTCGTTCCTGCTCGGCATGTTTATCTATTTCGTTTATCAACGCTGCTTCCGCGGGGTTGTGTACAGCCATAACTACAATGTATCATTCGTTCTTATGACGCTTATTACGACGTTGATCATTATGACAATCAGCACGAATATCGTATTGTCGCTCGGGATGGTCGGCGCGCTCAGTATCGTCCGTTTCCGGACGGCTGTGAAGGATCCGCTCGATATCGTTTATATGTTCTGGGCAATCTCCGTCGGTATCGCAACGGGCGCGAAGCTGTACCCGATTGCAATTTTCGGCTCGCTCTTTATTGCATTGGTCGTGTTCCTGCTATCTCGCCGCAAGGTGAAAACTGCGCCATTCCTGCTTATTCTCCATTATGAGGAGGCGCTGGCGGACGAAGGAATCAAGACTGCGCTGCGCAAAATGAAGTACACGCTGAAGTCGAAGACGATTCGCAAGCAAATGACGGAGCTCACCGTAGAGCTTCGCATCAATGCGGATAACACGGCATTCGTGCAGTCCATCTCCGAAATTCCAGGCGTTGCGGATGTTGCGTTAGTGAGCTATAACGGCGATTATGCGCCTTAAGCTGAAAACAATTACGCTTATCTGAAGCAAGGCGTTACCCATCGGGTGGCGCTTTTTTTATTTCAAGGCGATTTAACGACTCGTTCATAAGGTTCTTAATGTTGTTTTAAGAAAAGAACGTTATAATTAAAAGTAACTGTACCAATTTAGAGACTTGGGGGGATTGTTCAGATGGGACAAGCAGCAAACCGCGTTGACCGCAAGGAAGTGCGTTCGCGCAGCAAGCAGCGCCAGAAAAATATGCAAAAGCTAATGTGGGTGACAGGCGGTGTGTTGATCATAGCGCTTATTGTGGCGGTTGCATTCCTAAAGCCAGCCGATAAACAAGCGGATCCGAATTCGTTTGATTTTAATGCGATGGCTACGCTTGGAAGCAAGGATGCGAAGGTTAAGATCGTCGAGTTCGGCGATTTCAAATGCCCTGCATGCCAAGTGTTCAGCCAAGACGTAGAGCCGCAGCTTAAAGCGGAATACATTGACAAAGGCCTTGTATCGTTATCATTCATGAACTATCCGTTTATTGGTCCGGATTCGCGGACAGCCGCGCTTGCAGGCCTTTCGGTTTACCATCAGAATAATGATGCTTTCTGGAAATATTATGACGCGCTTTACAAGAATCAGCCGAATGAGAGCGAGATTTGGGCGACGCCTGATTATCTCGTTCAATTGGCGCAAAGCGAGAAGCTAGACATCGACTTCGACAAGCTCCGCAGCGACATCGAGAACGAGACGTATGCTGACCAGCTGTCGGATCAGATGTCGCGCGTTAAACCGCTGGGCGTAACCGGCACGCCGACGCTCTTCGTGAACGGCACGAAGGTCGGGGGCGCGGATGCGATGAAGTATGATGCGGTAAAAGCCGCAGTCGATAAAGCACTCGCAGCGGTGGAGGAGGCTGGCAAGTAACCGATGGAAAATAATCAGCCGTCCTTCTTTTATACGTACGGGTTGTATATGGCTTGGATCGTAGCCGTAGTTGCAACTGGCAGCAGCCTGTACCTGAGTGATGTATTGGACTACACGCCATGCAAGCTATGCTGGTTCCAGCGTATCTTTATGTACCCGCAGGTCATTCTGTTAGGAATCGCAGCCTATCGGGGCGACCGGCGGATCACCGGCTATGTGCTTCCGCTCAGCATCATCGGCGGACTGATTTCGATTTATCATTACTTGGAGCAGAAGGTACCGGGGATGGCTGACATTATGCCGTGCACGGATGGCGTTCCTTGCAGCGAAGACTACTTGGATTACTTCGGCGTCATTACGATCCCATTGATGGCGCTCGTCGCCTTCATCCTGATCACAGGCAGCCTATGGCTGACCAGACGCGCATCGCGTCACGAGGATATGCAAGCAGATGCTGAATAAGAACGATCCCAGCTGTCATCTCGGATGACGCTGGGATTTTTTGTTGGAAGCAAGGGCTGATATGGCATATCCTAACGCTGATTCGATGCGCGGGGGGCGGGGTATAAGAAGTAGGACGCGGTGAATCGGGAACAATGGAATGAACGGATAGGAGACGAGGGTGCGATGAAGGGACAGGAACGCAACGGGAGACGGCATATGCGAATAACAATCGTTGACGATAATGCGATGAACGTGACAGTCGTACAGGAAATGCTGAAGCGGGCGGGCTACCAGAACATTACGACGGCAGCTTCGGCGATGGAGCTGTACGAGCAGCTTGGGCTGGATGAGGAAGGCAATGATCCGCAGCATCACGCGGAGGACCCCGGCGTGGATTTGATCCTGCTGGACATGATGATGCCGCGCATTGACGGCATTACGGCATGCCGAACGATTCATGGTCTAGAGCGGTTAAAAGATATTCCGATCATTATGGTGACGGCGATCGGCGATTCCAAGAAGCTGGCGGAGGCGCTTGATGCAGGGGCCACAGACTATGTGACGAAGCCGATTAATCGAGTCGAGCTGATGGCGAGAATCCGTTCTGCGCTTCGCTTGAAGCAAGAGAAGGATTGGCATAAGGAGCGGGACCGCCGCCTGCATGACGAGCTGCAGCTGGCACGCGAGGTCCAATATGCGGTGCTGCCGAGTCGTCTTGAAAATGAGCAGGTCGTCATCGATGCGATCTACCGCCCGTCGGAGGAACTGTCCGGTGATCTCTACGCGTGGCATCGCATCGATGAACATCGATATGCGGTCGTCGTCATCGACGCGATGGGGCACGGGATTTCATCCTCGCTCGTCTGCATGTTTATTGCTTCGATTCTGAAGGAAGCGATGAGCTCGTTGACCGATCCGGACAAGGTGGTTTATGAGCTGAACCGGCGTGCGATGCAGCTGAATTTCTCGGATCAGCTAATTCACTATTATTTTACGGGCATCTATATGGTCGTTGACCTGGCGAACGGCGTGGCGGAGTATGTGAACGCAGGACATCCACCGGGCTTGTTGCTGCGCAGCGGAAGCGCGGAGGCCGAATATTTGACTGGCGGAAGCCCGGCAATCGGGATATTCGACGGGATAACCGTAACCAAGCAGACGGTATCCATCGGTGCAGGAGATCGTATCGTATTGTTTACCGACGGCCTGCTTGATCCGGTCGATGATATTCAAGAAGAGCAGCCGGGCGAGAAGCTTGGCAGGCTGCTCGCCAGCTGCACAGGCGAAGCCTTCGCAGAGCAATGGGAGGCGAAGCTTTTCGGAGAAAGCGAGTCAGAACAGAAGTGTGCGGATGACCGGTGCCTGCTATGGGTTTCGGTCCAATAATGAATCAAGAGCCTCGAGAAGACTGCTGCCAGTCATCCCGAGGCTCTATTTATCAATCAGCTGCGTCCGCGCGGTTTATCGATCACGGAGTGCTCGGAAGCCGAGCCGGACAGCAGGACCTTCGTAGAAGGGGAGCGTTCATCTATCTTTTTTGCTTTCGATGACCGTCTCTGTTGTCGTTTGCTTCGTTTTTTCCGCGGTTGCTTGGCTGCATGCTCTTGGCTTGGAAGCTTCGTATTCAATAGGTCGCCCGTCCAGCCTTTGCGCCAAAACCATAAGTAGATGCCGGCCGTGCACAGAATGACGACAAGGCACATGCCGATAAAGCCCCAAGGCTCGTCCGACCAAGGCAATTTGCGAAAATTCATGCCCCAGAGCGTGCCTGCAATCGTCGCTGGCATGAACAGGACCGTGAATATGGTGAGCGTCTTCATAATATCGTTGCCGCGGAAGCTGGAGATGGCATCATCCATTGAGATTAACGTATCAATCTCAGCCGCGTACGCGGCCAGCAGAGAACCGATCCGTTCGAGCTTATGCTGAAGGCGAATATGCGCATCCGTCTCCGCTAACGCGCCTACGAACGTCTCCTGCATGGCATCAAAAAGCTCTTTGATCGGCATATAGAGATGGCTCCAATGAAGCAGATCATATCTCCGGTCAAAAATCGCTGTCATCAAGTTCATCCGATTGCGTTTTCGCATGGCATGCTCCAAGTGGCTCAGCCTCGCCTCAAAGCCGTCAAGCCCATGATGAAGCGGCTCAAGCAGCGCGCTGAGCGCTGTCAGGAAAGCCTCGCCGCCAGTGGCGCATTGATTAAGCTGCGTATCCCACGGCGCTTGCTGCGTACGAATCGATAGCCGCCAATCCTCATGAATGGTTACGAGCTTCTGCTGGGTGACCCAGAAGCGCAGAGGCTGAATGTCCGCCTTGTCAGATGTTTGCTGGATAAGAAGCGACCCATATAAGACAGACTGCCCATCGTCAAGGCGATGAACAACGATATGATTAGAGCTCCGCTCAAAACAGTCATCCAGCCAAGCTGCACATTCGGGCATCCGCTGCTTTAACGCCAGCAAGCGCGCATTAGCCTCCACACGATTAAGCTGCGATTGCGAAGCCTCAGCTTGAACTGTGCCGCCAGCTGCGGCTGCCTTGTTTGCTCCTTGCCGTTTAGAACGCGGCGGCAGCTGTGAGGAGGCGGGCAAGTTCTCCTCACGGTCAATCCATGCTATGTCAGGCGAAGGCAGCGCCTGCTCCGGCTCGAACGGCTGACGGAGCTGCAGCCATTCCCAGCCGGACGGAAACCGAAACATTCGTTCATTCATACTAAGCCTCCCGCCGATCCCTTTTCCCATAACCGTCAAATTTCTACTCCTACCATCATACCTTGAACCGAACATGGGGGCAACCTGAAGCAGAACGAATGCAACAGCACAACGCACCGATATCGCCAATAAGGCAATAATCGGTGCGCTTTAGGAACTATTCATCCTGCCCGCCGTTCTCGGACAAGCTTCGTTTGAGCTTCTCGATCGCTCGGCGTTGAATCCGCGAAATGCTCATCTGCGAGACGCCAAGCTGTTCTGCGATGACACGCTGCGGCTCGCCATCCTCGAATACCAGCTTCAATACTTGCCGTTCCTCAGGCTTGAGAGCAGCCATTGCCGCTTCGATATCGAGCTTCTTGTCAATAAGGCCGAAATCATCCAACGGGGAGCCGATCAGCTCGCCAAGCGTTGTCGTGCTTTCTTCCTCGGAGATAGGCGTATCGAGTGAGACGTAATGATACAGGTCGCGTCCTCCGAGAATTTCGACGGTTTCTTCGACGGTAAGCTCCATCCGCTCAGCAATCTCCTCGACTCGAGGGGAGCGCTCCAGCTTGACAGTAAGCTCGTCGATCGCTTGCTGGACGGCGATCCCTTTTTCCTTGATTCGCCGCGGAACTTGAATGTACCAGGATTTGTCGCGCAAATAGTTTTTCATATGGCCGATGATGCTCTTCATCGCATACGGTTCGAATTGCACGCCTACCGACGGGTCATATTGGTGAAACAGCTTGAGCAGAGACATCTGGCCGACCTGCACCAGATCCTCGAAGAGATCGGGGCGATTGCGGGCGATTTTGCCTGCAGCCATCCTGACCATGGGCGCGTGTCTTTCAATCAGAATGGTTGCTTTGTCGTTATCCGGGCTTTGTTGATAATCCGCAATCAGTGCCGTGCTATCTTGCAGCGACTTTGATGGCTGAAGGGTCATGCAAGCTCGCCGCTTTTAGTAAGTCGTTTGGTCATCATGACTTGCGTTCCCGCGCCGCTGAGCACCTCGACCTGATCCATAAGCGCTTGCATCAAATATAAGCCAAGTCCGCCGGCTTCAAGCTCGCCGATCGATTTTCCGTGCAAGGATTCCGCCTTGCGTGCAGCTGCGGCAGCATCGAAGCTGTTGCCGTCATCCTTCACGACGATGGACAATGCATCTGCTTGTTTAATAAAACGAATTTCAACCCGCGGCTCCGGCGTCTGCACATGCAGCAGCTCGCCGCTTGCCAAGTCGCCGTAAGCATGCAACACGGCGTTGTTGCATGCTTCTGACAATGCAACCTTCATATCTTCGATTTCCTCGAAGTTAAAGCCCATTTTGCTGGCAATGCCATATAGGGACAGGCGAACCAAATCCACATATTCGGCTGCTGCGGGCACGAACATCGTTACGACTTCTTCTTTCACATTCATCGTATTAGGTGCTCCTCTCAGCTAGGATGAAGTGCCAGCATTCAACAAGAATGGCGTAATGCCGGTCATATCGAATAGCTTGCGAATATTCGTTGGTATCGCTTCAACGACGAACGGCGCATTTTTGGCATGGCGGGCCTTGAGTACGGATACGAGTATGCCGATGCCTGTGCTGTCAATGTAGCGCAGCTCACGCAGATTAAGCGCTAATTCGCGGTCGGTCAGCTCGACCAGAGGAGCCATTGCAGCCCGCATTTGCGAAGCGGACTCCAGATCAAGCTCGCCATTCACATAAACGGTGCATTTGCCCTCCTGATTTTCCGTTCGCAGATAGAATTTCTCAGGTGCTGTCATCATCAAACCCCACTTCCCTATAGTTTCCCTCTACCTATTATCTATGAAATAACCATAACCGCAAATAAGGCATTATGAAACAGGCAGCGGTTAGGTGGCTATTGGCAATTCAGCGCTGCTGGCACCCATGGTCGGATAGAAGCATGAGTCAGGGGCATAATGTAATCAATTATTATTCGCTTCTTGGCTGGTTGTCCGGCCGAGGATGAGGAGGTCTTCATATGGCAAGCAAAATCGGGATATTCGAGACAGAAGCGCAGGCGACAGCAGCAATCCAGCAACTTCTGCAAGCCGGCTTTACGGAAGGCGATATCCGTGTGATCACGAAGGATAAGTTCCACTCCCGCATGCTGGAATCGGATAGCGGCGTCCATGTAGACGAGCTGCGCGATTTGATCGAAACGCTTCATCATGATGCAGACGGCGGTTTGGACAATGGCGCGATGCGGCAGAGCGCGCTTGCTGGCGCCTCTGTAATAGCCGTTGGGACGCCTTACGGCGGCCTCTCATCTGCGGGTGCGATTCCGTTCGCAACAGCAGCTTATCTGACCGCCTCCACGTTGTCCGTGGAGGATAGCAGCGCGAATCGGGCGCTGAGCGCGCTTGATGTCGAGCCGAATCATCTGGATCGCTGCAGAGAAGCGGTAAAAGCGGGCAGGGCCCTTGTTGTTGTTTCGACCTCCGATAACAAGTCGCTGCTTGAGAAGGACGGCGGGCCCGATTTATCAAGACTCGGCAATGCAGAGGCCGTATTCCGCTTTAATGGGGCTGCTGACATTTTATTATGAGTTGCAACAGGCCGTCCTGATCATTCGGGATGGCCTGTCATTTTGTCGCCTGGAGCTGATTGATTCATGTTAAAGCCTGCAAAGATGGCCGGTCCAATCGAACGATGTCTGCAAGCGGAGGCTGCTCTCCCTTGATCAGATCGCGAAGCAAATGAGCTGCGATAAGGCTATACACAATGCCATTGCCGCCGTAGCCGAGGCAGTAATAGACATTTTCTCTTGTCGGATCTTTGCCTATGAAGGGCAGGTTGTCGCGAGACTCGCCGAACGTTGCGCACCAAGCATAGTCAATTGGCGCATCCAGTGTAGGGAATAGCGCGAGCAGCTGTTTGTAGAGTCGGTCAGTCAGCTTTTGGCGCTCCGCATCGTTTTGTAGAAGGGAGAACCCTCTCTGATCTAATCCGCCCGCAATAACGCGATTATTACTTTCCGTGCGGAGGTAAAGGTAAGGCCGGGCTGTTTCCCAAATCATTAATCGTTCATGCCATACATCAAGTGAAGTCGGTTGAGGGGCGGTGACGATTGCAAAGCTGTGACTTAGTGTTGCTTTGACTAGCTGTCCTCGCAATTCCTCCGGTTCATACCCGACTGCAAAAATAACATGCTTGGCCCGAAGTTCGCCTCCCTCGGCCGTAGACAGATAGTGGATCCCATCTTTGACAAGATGCTGTTCGATATTGGTTTGTTCGTAAATCGTCAGCCCTTCCTGCGCAGCAGCGTCTGCCAGAGCGTGCACAAGCTGGTAGGGGTTGATTTCCGCATCGCCTCTGGTGACAATGGCCCCGTCTTTGGCAAATGGAAAATGGGACCGTATCATCGCGGACGTCCACCAGTCTACATCGAACCCATGCTTGCGCAGCAGCTCGAATTCCCGTCTGAGCTTAGGCAAATCCAGCTCGGTGCTTGCCAGGTACAAACTAGGTCGCCACTTGAACTCGAATTTGATGCGACTCGCCAGATGAGCTAATTGCTCTACGGCAAGCTTGCAGGCTGTATAAAAGGCAACGGCATGCTGCTCACCAATTTGCTCCGCTAGCTCGCACAGCATAATATCGTTCGAAAACTGGATGAGCCCCGTGCTCGCGCACGAGCTGCCTGACGCGATTTCCTCTCGCTCGACGACTGCTGTTCGAATGCCGCTGTTTGCAAGCTCATAGCCGCATATAGAGCCGGACATGCCCCCTCCAACAATGACGACATCAAATTCTGCGCTTTGTTGGCCTAGCGGCGGATAGGTTCGAGCGGAGCGAAGCGTTGTTGGCCAGTATAGAGAGCCTGCATATAACGTTTTTTTGGTCATCGGCTGATCACTCCTGCTTGGTAGGATATCCAATTTGAAGCATCCAATGCGATCTGGGATGCAGATTCGCATTGTCCTTTGAAGGCGCTGGCGGAATATAATAAAGATGATGATGGAAACGTACGTGTAGGCAGGTAATTGCAGAGGAGGCGGCATATGCAAGGGGAACGGTCAGCACAATTTACGGCGAATGAAATAGGGGGAATCCCGCTTGCCATAATGCTTCGAGGCGGACAGGTAGAAAATGTGCATAACGGGCATATTGCAGTTGTTGACTCAGATGGGCGGCTTGTCGCAGGCGTCGGCTCGCCTGATGTCCTGACCTTTATGCGGTCGACGGCGAAGCCTTTGCAGGCGATACCGATCCTTCGGGCTGGCGTAATCGACGCTTATGGGCTGACGAATGAAGCGATCGCGATGCTGACCGCTTCTCATCGGGGAGAGCCGGCGCATCTAGCAGCGCTGCTGACGATGCTTAGGCAGACGGGAGTAAAGGAAGAACAGCTCGTGTTTCACGCCGGACTGCCGCTCGATGGGGACGCGAGAGACGAATGGATCAAGCAGGGCGGGCCGCCGCGCAAGCTGTTCCACAATTGCGCCGGGAAGCATATCGGATTGCTGGCTGCCTGCCAGCTTAACGATTGGCCGATGACAGGGTATGCAGAGCCGGATCATCCAATCCAGCAAGAAATCAAGCAGTGGATTAGTTTTGCTGCGGACGTGCCGGTTAGCTCGTTGTCGGGTGGGTTCGATGGCTGCGGACTTCCCGTCTACGCTATTCCGCTGCGCAAGCTAGCGCTTGTCTATGCGCGCCTGGCAGCGCCTCCGACAGGCTGGGAGGATACGACGCGAGCAATAATAGAACGGATTACAAGCAGCATGAACGAGCGCCCGGAGCTGGTGGAGGGTACGGGACGGCTCGCCAGCTTGCTGCTATCGGGTCCCCAGGCGATTGCCAAGAGCGGAGCGCAAGGCGTTTTTGCAGTGGGACTAAGGCAAGAGCGGCTAGGCTTGATTGTAAAAGTGTCAGATGGGACCGAGCCCGCTTGGCCAATTATTGTATCGGAGGCGCTGAAACAGCTTGCCGCAATGGGCATCATCGATCAGAAAGCATCGCAAACGCTCAGCGGGCGAATCGATGCTGCGTTTGCACAGGAGCTTCGCAATGATGCAGGGCGAATCATCGGCAAACGGGAAGCGGTGTTCCAGCTTGATTCTTACGTATGATGATCGCCGAACAGCATATCATGGCGATAGGCGGAGGGCGCTTGCGCATAGAACCGCTTGAATTGCTTGGAGAAGTAGAGAGCGTCCGGTATCCCTACGGAGTTGGCAATTTGCTCGACGGTCAGATCAGGGCGTTCCCGCAGCAGCTGGCGCGCTTTATCAATTCGCAGCCTCAACAAGAATGCAACCGGCGTCATGCCGGTTTTTTGTTTGAATACACGGGACAAGTAAGCGCGATTATAGCCGAGCGACTCAGCCATTTGCTCGATAGAAACAGGGACTGCATATTGGGTTGATAGGTAATGCGTCACTTGGCGGACAAGCGTGTCGCCATCGCCGCCTGTACGGATCGGCCGTGCTTCGATTCCGGAGAGCGCGCTGCTGAACGCGGCAAAGAGAAGATGCAAATAGCCTGTAGCAAGCATGGCTGCTTGCGGCCCTCCTTCCTGCAGCGATAGGAATACGCGGCGGAAAAGCACGCCGATGCGCGGGTTAGCTTCAATATGCGAAACGTGATGCGAGGGGTCAAATCCGCAGCCCGCAAGCAGCTTGGCTGCTTCTTCGCCCTCGAAAGCGATCCATCGATAGCGCCAAGGGTCCGCCTCGTTCGAAGCGTAGCTAATTAACCGTTCCGGTTCAATGAGGAAGACGCTCCCTGCTCGCAGCGGGTAATGCGTCTCCCCATCGGTGAAGGTGCCAGTGCCGGATAGCACATAATGCATCAAATAATAGTCATATACCTTCGGACCAAGGCGATGCCCCGGCTTCGTCTGGCTCTCGCCCGCGAACAGCACATGTAGGGAGCGGCTTCGCTGCGCAGCGAGATTAGAGGCCACCGCATAGGAAAAGGGATGTTTCATGCTAGCGTTCACCTGGCTTTCTGGCAGTTTGGTCGAATCAAGGTCTTTCAATATTGTAGCATGGGTTAATCATTCGATTTTATAAAAAGTCACATAAATCCATATGAAGGGCACATCTCGCCATTTTCGAAGGACGAGATAATCATTATACTGAAGGCAAGATAAAGCTTCTTCAAACATGAGCAAAGGATTGTGATCATCACATGGCTGATATTCAATCGTTGAAACAACAATTCGTTCAACGCTATGGAGGATCCGAGGAAGGCATTCGCGTCTTCCATGCTCCAGGGCGGGTTAATCTAATTGGCGAGCATACCGACTATAACGGCGGTTACGTATTTCCGGCCGCGCTGACGTTCGGCACGACGGTGCTTCTGCGTCCTCGCCAAGACGGGAAGCTGGCGCTTGCATCGACAAATTTTGAACTGCGCGGCGAGCTGTCGTTGGACGCGATTGCGTTTAAGCAAGAGGATGATTGGATGAATTATCCCAAAGGGATCGTACGCGAGCTGCAGAATCGCGGCGTAAGCCTTGGGGACGGATTTGAACTTCTGTATCACGGTGAGATTCCGAACGGGGCAGGCCTATCTTCTTCCGCTTCCATTGAAGTCGCTACTGCTTATGCTTTGCTGAAAGCGGTTGGCGGGCCGACAGATACCGTTGAAATCGCGAAGCTTTCGCAAAAATCGGAAAATGAATTCAACGGCGTGCAATGCGGCATTATGGACCAATTTGCCGTTGCTAACGGACGCAAGGATCATGCGATTCTCCTCATGTGCGATACGCTTGAATATGACCTAGTGCCTTTCCAATCCGGATCATATAAACTAGTAATTGGCAACACGAACAAGCGCCGAGGCTTGGTAGACTCCGCTTATAACGAACGCCGCAGCCAATGCGAGCAAGCGGTAGCCGACCTTCGTGCGGCATTTCCATCCTTGCAGCTGCTCGGACAGATCAATTTGGAGCAGTTTAATGCGAATGCGCATCTCATCAAAGACGAGACGGTATGCCGCCGTGCGCGCCACGTCATCGAAGAGATCGATCGCGTGCTTCGCTCGATCGAGGTGCTGAAGGCGGATGATCTTGTATCCTTCGGAAAGCTGATGAACGGCTCTCATGCTTCGCTGCGCGATTTGTATGAGGTAACAGGCGCTGAGCTGGATGCTATGGTGGCGGCAGCACAAGGGGTAGAGGGCGTGCTTGGTTCGCGAATGACAGGCGCAGGCTTCGGCGGCTGCACGGTTTCTCTCGTCCATGAGGATGCGATCGAGCGCTTCAAGGACGAAGTCGGACGGCAATATACCGAAGCGACGGGCTTGATTGCAGACTTCTATGTATGCAGCATCGGCAACGGGGTGGAGGAGCTAGCTTAATAGTGAAATAGATTTGTCCAAAGGGAGAGGAAAACAATGGCAGTATTAGTGACTGGCGGAGCTGGCTATATCGGCTCGCATACCGTTGCAGCGCTCCATGAGCGCGGGGAAGAGATCGTCATCGTCGATAATTTACAGCAAGGGCATCGCGACGCGATTCTAGGCGGCAAGCTGTATGTCGGCGATCTTCGCGACGAAGCGTTTCTGGATCATGTATTCAGCGAAAATGAGATCGATTCGGTCATTCACTTTGCTGCAAACTCGCTTGTGGGCGAGAGCATGACGAATCCGGGCAAATATTATCATAACAACGTGTACGGCACGCTATGCTTGCTGGAAGCAATGAATAAACATGGCGTAAAGCGCATCGTGTTCTCGTCGACGGCTGCAACCTATGGCGAGCCGGAACGAGTGCCTATTGCCGAGAGCGACCGTACGATGCCGACGAATACTTACGGCGAGACGAAGCTTGCTATGGAAAAAATGATGAAATGGTTCGATACCGCTCATGGCATCCGCTATGTTTCCCTTCGTTACTTCAATGCGGCTGGCGCGCATGAAAGCGGCAAAATCGGCGAGGATCACAGCCCTGAGACGCACTTGGTTCCGATCGTGCTGCAAGCTGCGCTGGGACAACGCTCGCATATTTCCGTTTTTGGCGAAGATTACTCGACAGAGGACGGCACGTGCGTGCGCGACTATGTCCACGTCAGCGATCTTGCGGATGCCCATATTCTCGCTGTGGACCGTTTGCGCCGTGAAGAAGCAAGCGCGATTTACAATCTGGGCAGCGGCCAAGGCTTCTCGGTCAAACAAGTGATCGACATTGCGCGTGCCGTTACGGAGCGGGATATCCCGGTCGTCTATGAAGCGCGCCGTTCCGGCGATCCTGCGGTACTCATCGCATCGTCGGAACGCGCACGCCAAGAACTGGGCTGGGAGCCCAAACGCGACAAGCTTGAAGACATCATTCGCAGCGCATGGCAATGGCACTTGGCGAACCCGCAGGGCTACGCCAAAGCCTAATCGGATAAAGCAGGAAAGGAAGCGACACCTATGACTGAACAACATCAGATCGACGCCGAGCAAGCGGCGCTGCTCATCGAGAGGCTTGTCCAATTCTCGCGCCAGCGCGGCATGGTGGAGCCAATGGATGAATCTTACGTACGGAATCTACTGCTGGACCTGTTCCGCTTCAATGCGCCGCATGAAGGAGCGATACCGGTCGAGCAGTTGGACAGCCCGATTTCGGTGCTGGAGCCGCTGCTAGATTACGCGGTGCAGCAAGGGCTGATTCCGGATGAAACGACGACGCAGCGCGATCTGTTCGATGCTCGTCTGATGGGCCTTCTCGTGGCGCGTCCTTCGGCAATAATCGCGCAATTCGACCAGACGGAGAAGAATGAAGGAATCGAAGCTGCGACGAAGCAATTTTACCAGCTTAACATGGATTCGAATTACATTCAGATGGGTCGCATTCGCAAAAATCAATATTGGCTGCATCAAACGTCATACGGCAATCTGGAAATTACGATTAATCTCTCTAAGCCGGAGAAGGACCCGAAAGAGATCGCACTGCTTAAGACAATGCAACCGAGCCATTATCCGAAATGCCTGCTATGCGAATCGAATGTCGGATATGCGGGGCGCGCAGATCATCCCGGCCGTCAAAACCTACGCGTATTGCCGCTCACGCTGCAAGGCGAGCAATGGCACTTCCAATACTCGCCATATGTGTATTACAACGAGCACAGCATCGTTTTTAAGGGCGAGCATTCGCCAATGCGCATCTCGCATGCTACGTTCGTGCGCTTGCTCGATTTCATTGACCGGATGCCGCATTATTTCATCGGCTCCAATGCAGACCTGCCGATCGTAGGCGGCTCGATTTTGAACCATGACCACTTCCAGGCAGGGCGGCATACGTTCCCGATGGAGGAGGCGCCGGTAGAAGCGGCATTCACGGATGTAAAATCGCCTGGCGTACGATTTGGAATCGTGCGCTGGCCATTATCGGTTATTCGTGTCATTGGCAAGGATCGCGATGCGGTATTGGCTTCTGCTAATCGTATCCTTGACGCATGGCGGGAATACTCCGATGCGGCTGCAGACATTTATGCATACAGCGACGCAGCCGATGGCGGGCGCATTCCGCATAATACGATCACGCCGATCGCGCGATTGCGTGGCGGCGAGTACGAGCTCGATCTCGTGCTTCGCAACAATCGGACAAGCGAAGCGCATCCCGACGGCATTTTCCATCCGCATCAAGAGCTTCATCACATCAAGAAGGAAAACATCGGCTTGATCGAGGTCATGGGATTGGCGGTATTGCCTGGGCGCCTTAAAGCCGAGCTTGATGCAATCGCGGCTTATTTGACTGGCCAGCGAGTATGGACGGGAGCAGAGGCGAAGGATGAACAATTCGCGCTTCGCCAGCACGCAAGCTGGATAGAAGATTTGCTAACGCGGTATGGCAATCATTTGAGCAGCGAGGAAGCGGCCGATGCGCTCCGGAAGGAGACTGGTGATAAGTTTCATGCCGTCCTCCAGGATGCTGGGGTGTACAAAACAACGGATGCCGGTCGTAAATCATTCCGCCAATTCTTTGAATCGCTCGGAATGCAGATGCAAACCTAATTTTTAAAAAAAAGCAGCTTTTATTTCTCAAAAAGAGAATAAAAGCTGCTTTTTTTGTTTAAATGGATATGAAAAGCACAGATCGGCACGAATTTTGTCTGAAAGTTTTCAAACACGAGAGTTGGCATTGTGCAAAAAATTATGGTATTATTTTATAGAAATCATAAATAATTAATGGATAATATCTAATGATTATTTAGTACAAACATGATAGCTTAATCGAAGGATGGAGGGTGTATTATGTCAAACGCAATCATTCCACTAGATGATTTCTTGCAATTGGAAACCGAGGAACAGGTGGAAAAGCTCAAACGATGGAAAATGGATTACACACTGAAGGATATTCGCGACGCATGGGGTTTCAAGCATTCCGCGCAATATTACATGCTGCTCAAGAAATTGCGGATTTACGAGCGCGTTGTTAATAAATCGGATAAGTTCTTCCCAGGCGAAGCCGTTTCCCAGCACACATACGGCGGCGAACGGTTCGCGGCTCCTGCTTATGCGGCAGCTAAGCAGCCGGGGGACCATTTCTCCTATCATCTGAATGTGACGCTTAGCGGCAATGAGCTGGCAGAGAAGCTTGAGCGCGCTGCCCAATTCCTTAAAGGGGAAAATAAGCAGGTGACGGTGAAGCTTGCCATCGAGACGATTGCAGTGGTGGAAACGCCGGAGCAGTCGGAAGAGAAGGTAGCTGAGCAAGCCTAAAAACAAACAAAACCGAGGACATTCGACATGCCTCGGTTTTGTTTGTTTTATATACTGTCGAATTATACATATTAATGTTATTTAATGTAAATTTCTAAGAATTCCTCAATTTTCCTAGCTCGGAAACGAGCGCTTCGACCTCCGAGATGCTGAACGATGGCTTCGAAACGACAACGTCGTAGAGGTCTTTAATATCCTCATAGCGAGCGAGATCAAAGTGTGTCGATTGCATAGCTGCGGCGGTCGCCATTTTCAACTTCGATTTGATTGTGTCAATCATATACTCGACGTTTTCCAAGGTTGCTTCATTTAAATTCATAAGAATCCCCCTTCTTTCAAATTGCTTAGCGATGTGATGTATTGTATCATGCTTGCGCCCGCATCGCCATGATCGCTGTAGGATGAGCCCTCTGTTCATTGCTGATCGTATTGAAATCAAGTATCATGGACTAGACAGATGAGAAGGAACGGGAAGCGGTACGATGGGATTGCGCAGAAGGCGGCAACAGGTAAAGCCAGTTGAGAAGAAAGTGTCTGTGACGGTTGATGCACAAGGGATTCAAACGTTTTTGTCGGGGGTTGCAGCGAAGCGGCAACAGGGCGCGTCCATACGGTTTGTATGTATTGGTACGGACCAATCGACTGGGGATGCCTTCGGGCCTCTGGTCGGCTCGATGCTGAAGGAGTATGGTTGGGCGGATGTTATTGGCACGTTGGATCGACCGCTCGATGCTAAGCAAATTGCAGTACAGCAAATCTCCCCGCGAGAGGGAACGATTACGATCACAATCGACGCTTGCCTGGGAAAGGCAGATTCAGTCGGCAAGTATGCAGTAAGCGAAGGGCCGCTTCGTCCGGGAGAGGGTGTCGGGCTCAAGCTGGACCCGATTGGCGATTATGCGATCGCAGGAGTCGTAAACGAGCTTGGCCCGAAGCCGTATCGAACGTTGCAGGCGACCTCTCTCTATTTGGTCATGGAGATGGCGAGAGAGGCTGCGGGTGCAATCGATCGAGCGCTTCGCTGCCAAGCGGATGGGGACTCATTGGCGAATCATAAGGAGGAGCTAAGATGAACATGGTTTCTATTGCGGATAAATCGATTGTGCTGCGGAATGGATCGGTAACGCTGGCTTATAAGGATACGATGCCTCAGGGCAATGCGGATACCGTCGTTGTATTGCTGCATGGATTTTGCGGAAGCTCGGCTTATTGGGAAACGCTGCTGCCGCTGCTGGAACGGCCGGGCCGCCGCATTATCGCCCCTGATCATCGCGGTCATGGACGCTCGTCGGCGCCGTCGGACGCCATCTATACAATGGAGCAATTCGCTGAGGATGCTGCTGCGTTGGTCGAAGAGCTTGGATTAGGGCCAATCATTCTGCTGGGCCATTCCTTAGGCGGCTATGCGACGCTTGCATTCGCTGAACGGCATCCAGACAAGCTTCGCTCGTTTGGCATTATCCATTCAACGGCATTTCCTGATAGCGAAGCGGCCCGCGATAACCGCGATCGAGCTGTAGCTGCCATTCGCGAGCAAGGGATTGGCCCGTTCGTGGAAGGGCTTGTTCCGAAGCTGTTCGCTTCTCGCGAGGATGGCTCCAATGAAGTGCTCATTCAAGAAGCGATCGCAATTGGCCGCGGGACAACAGCGGCAGGCGCTATCGCGGCATCGTTAGGCATGAAGGAGCGGCCAGACCGGACTGCGATTCTTGAATCTTCGACCAAGCCTGTCTTATTGGTAGCGGGACAGCAGGATGGCGTTATTCCGCCAGAACGGACGTTTACGACGAGCCGAGCAGGCGTGAAGCAAGTATTGTTGGAGCAGGCAGGGCATATGGGGATGATAGAGACGCCGGAGGAGCTTGCTGCCGCGTTGAATGATTTTATAGAAGGAAAATAAGGCCGAACGAGCTTGACACCACTTCATGGGGAGAGATTCTATGCTGCAGCGTGACTACATGATGCGTATGATTGCCGGAATGACGGAAGCGTTGGGTCAGATGATGGGGCTAAGGCGCCAACAAAAGCATGAAGAAGCGTTGTCTTTGTCAGGCGATTTGCTTGAGAAGCTGCTTCGAATCAGGCCAGAGCTTGCACGGAGGCTGTCGGCTGAAGATTTGATCGACATGCTGGGGCAGCGCGGGACAGCAGATCCTGACGATATCCGAGCGTTAGGCCTGCTAATGGGCGCAGAAGCGGACACGCTGGATGAGCTTGGCCGCGGGGCGGAAGCGAACGTGCTGCGAGGCAAAGCGCTGCACATGCATCTGGCAGCGGAGATTGAGGAGCAGGCTCATGAGCATGCGCTCGCTGAGGAGCTTCACGCATCCGGCGGCGCCGACCGTATTATCGGCGAGCATACGAAGCAGGAACGTGCGGACGAAGCAGCGCCGCTGTTAGCCAAGCTGGCAGGCGTCAGGCTGCCTGCACGGACAGGGAAGCTGGCAGCGGAAGCGTATGAACGGCGTGGCAGATACGACAAAGCAGAGGATTTGTGGTATGCCATGCTGGAGGACGGAGATGCGCGCGTGGAAGAGGCGGCGGCTTTTTACGAACGGCTTGCACAGCGGAGCGATGAACAGCTAATCGCAGGCGGGCTGCCGCGCGATGAGGTTGAGCTAGGTGCTGCAGGGCTTGAACGAATGAAGGAGTGAAATTGACGTACTTATGGAACAATGGCGGTTGGATTTCATGCAATGGGTAGAAGAAGGCGCCGTATTGCAAGCGACATTTAGTCAGCTTCGCCGCAAGGATGGCGACGCTCCCTCGCGAACGACGGTCCGGCCTATTCGGCTGAAGGATCAATTGTATTATCAATTTGAATATCATTATGCCAATAAGGCGATGCATGAGAATGTGCCGCAGGATGAGGCAGGGGCGCGGATGGCGGATTGGCTTGAAGGCCAGTATCGCCAAGCGCTTGTTAAGACGAGGGATGCTGACTATCAGCTCCTATTCAGCAAGAAGGGGAAGGCGGCTGTCCTCCGCAAGCCGGCGACGGGCGCGGTCGTGGAAGCAAGCGAGCATAATCGCCGCAAAAATCGCGTAATTGCAGAGGGCGCGCCGGCGCCGTTCCTTGTCGAGCTCGGCATTATGACAGCCGAAGGCAAAGTGAAGGATAGCCGGATGGACAAGTATCGCCAAATCAATCGGTTTCTAGAGATGGTTAGCGACGTACTGCCGCATTTGCCGCAGAATCGCCCGATTACCGTTATCGATTTCGGTTGCGGTAAATCGTATTTGACCTTCGCGCTTTACCATTTGCTTGCAGTGGAGAAAGGCTATGATCTGAATGTGATCGGTTTGGACCTGAAAGCGGATGTCATCGCATTCTGCCAGTCGCTTGCAGATAAGCTGGGCTATGACCGCTTGCGGTTTATGGTCGGCGATATTGCCCAATATGACGAATCGGCATCGGCCGATATGGTTGTCACGCTGCATGCTTGCGATACGGCGACGGATGCAGCTTTGGCGAAAGCCGTTGGATGGGGAGCGAAAGTTATTCTGTCGGTGCCTTGCTGCCAGCACGAGCTCTTCCGCCAAATCGAGAATGAGGCGCTTAAGCCGCTGCTCGGGCACGGTTTGTTGAAGGAACGGTTCGCGGCGCTGGCGACGGATGCGGCTCGAGGCTCACTATTGGAATCGGTAGGCTATAAGGTTCAGATGCTGGAGTTTATTGATCCTGAGCATACGCCAAAAAATCTGTTGATAAGGGCTGTCGCAGCCAATTTGTCGGAAGCTGCTAGGCTTCGCAAATGGGAGGAGTATGTTCGCTACCGCGATATGCTGTCGGTCGAGCCTTATTTGGAAAAGGCGCTTGCGGAGCGGCTACCACTACCGGAGCGCGCGGGTGAACGATGATGTACGGCATCTGGATTGAATTCATTGACTATTTAATCCTGTTGGCGTTGTTCATTCTCGTATTCATTCGCGGCTCGTTTACTGCGCTGCATCGTATTTATTTGCTGTTCCACCTGTTCATGCTGAATTGGCCTTTGGGGCAGACCGTTCTCTATATGGCGGAGACGCCGGAATACCGGCTGTATATTTTGAAAATCATGTATATTTGCCTGTCCATGCTTGGGTTTGGCTGGTATGTGTTTTCTGTTTTTTTAACGGGACGTTCGTATATTTTGACAAAAAAGCATTTGCCTCTGGCGGTGCTTCCATCCTTATTGACGGCTGCGATCATTGTGTGGAATCCGAATGGCATGTTTGTAGAGGGAACTGGGGCAAGACTGATGGAGTCGCGTTACGGGCCGCTCTTCTGGCTGCTCGTTGTCGTGCTGCTTGGTTACATGGCACGGGCAATCCAGCTGATGCTGCGTACCCTTCGCGATCCGGAATGCACGCCTCACTTGCGCAAACAGGTGCAGATGGCGCAGCGCGGATTAATTTTATTTGTCATGTTCGGCGTTGCCGATATTACAATTAACGTTATTTTTCGATCGAATGGAATGGTTGTCCCAGGACTGCTTTCGATGGGGATGACGCTTAGCGGGCTTTATTTTGTTATAGCGATTCGACGCAATCGCTTGTTCGATCTGATCGAAATTGCCCAGCAGGATGTTATTAATTCGATGACGACCGGCATTGTCGTGATGAACGATGAAGGCATTGTGGCGGATATTAACCGTGCAATGCGGCCAATCGTGCCGTTTCGTGTCGGAGATCGGTTCGACATGCGCGCGATGCTGCGCTCCATGCGTGCTGTAGCCGAACAGACTGAACTGTTTATTGAATGGCATGAGGCCAAGGCGCAGGAACGTCTCGAAATCGAAGTTCTTGTCCCCGCCTCTGGACAGGCCAGACGCCATGTCGTCATCGTGTCGGCGCCGATTGAAGCGAAGAAGCATCAATCAACCGGACGTGTTATTACGGTTCAAGATGTAACCGATTACCGTATGCTGCTGGAGGCGACGAGAAGGCAGAATGAGACGCTGCAAATTCAGAATAAAGAGCTCCTAATGATGCAGGAGGAGTTGTCGACCGCGAACCGGAAGCTGGAACAAATGGCGGTGACGGATGGATTGACCGGCTGCTTTAACCGCAGATATTTGATGGGCAAGATTGAGAGCGAGCTGCCGAAGCTTGCTGAGCATCACGCCTCCTTTGCGATCATGCTGTTCGATATTGATTTGTTCAAAAAGGTGAATGACACGTTCGGGCATTTGGCTGGCGATGCGGTTCTTGTTCGAACGGCTCAGAAAATTCAAGAGCTCATCGGTCCGCACGACATACTCGCCCGATATGGAGGGGAGGAGTTTACAGTCTTCATGCCCAACGTCACCAGCGAGCATGCAGCTAATATGGCAGAGAAGATACGCGATGAAATCGCCCGTAACGAAGTGGTCATAAGCGAGCAGCATCTGGTCGGAAGTCATCATAAAAGCGAGCCGATGTCAACCCTTGCGCTATTGAACGGGAAGAAGCTAGCGGTTACGGTGAGCATGGGTGTTGTTGTCGAACATAAGCTCAAGCCTTCGAAAATGATGGATCCTGCGAACTATCTGCGCCAGCTGTTGGCGGTCGCGGATGAAGCGCTTTATGAAGCGAAGAATGCCGGCCGCAACCAAGTCATATGCCGTGAAGCGAAGTGGGAGGCCGACGAGGCGTAAAGCTCGAAATCCGCATAAGAGATAGCGTAGTCAGCTACTAGCTAGTCATGGTACAATTATTAATGCGATCAATTATTTTGCGGCAGCTAAAGGCGGGAATTACGTAAATGAGAAAGGTAAGCATCCAGCAGATTAAGCCTGGCAACAAGCTGGCCAAGCCCATCCTACAAGAGAATGGGAACGTCCTCCTCGGTGCAGGTGTCGAGTTGAACGAACGGTTTATTGAACGGCTGCGATCGCTTGGCATAGATATGCTGTTTGTGGAGGATGAATTCACCGAAGATCTCGAACCGCCAGAGGCGATTCAGGAAGCTACAAGACAGAAAGCGGTCAATGCGATCTACCAGACGACAGCGAATCTGAAGGACCAATCATTCATGAGGGGACGGACGGTCGCTCCAGAGATGGGACGGACGCTGAAGCAAGTTTTCGGCGAAATCATGAATGATGTGATTGTGCGTGACGATGTCATGGTTAACCTGACGAACATCCATGTAACGGATGCTTACTTGTACCAGCATGCGGTGAATGTAGCGATTTTGTCGGGCATTATTGGTATAGCCAAAGGGTTTAACCGCCAGCAGCTAGAGGAGCTTGGCATTGGTGCTTTGCTGTTCGATATTGGTATGACCAAAGTGCCTGCTGAGCTGATTAATAAGGATGGCCCGTTAACGCCGGCTGAGAAAGCTTTGGTTGAACGGCATACGACCGAAGGCTTCGATATTTTGCGCAAGCAGCATGACATCTCCTTGCTTTCGGCTCACTGCGCGCTTCAGCATCATGAACGCTTCGATGGCTCAGGCTATCCGCGGGGATTGAAGCAAGACGAAATTCATCTTTATGCGCAGATCGTCGGCATTGCAGACGTATATGATGCGTTGACATCGCCAAGACCGCATCGGAAGCGGCATACGCCTTCGGAAGCGATTGAGTTTTTGTTCGCATCCGGCAGCACGTATTTTGATTATGAGCTCGTTAAGCTGTTCTGCAAGCATATTTCCGTCTATCCGGTTGCGACAACGGTGCTGCTGAACACCGGACAGATCGGCGTTGTTTCTGCGAACAATTCGCTGGCTGTACATCGACCGACCGTTCGGATCGTTGAAGAAGCGGATGGCAGCAGGCCGTCGAGCGTATATGAGATTGACCTGAAGAATGAGGTAAGCATACTCATTGTGAAGGAGTTATAAACGAACTTCATAGCACGTTTGATCGAACGATAATGGCAAACTTGCTGAAAAGCAAGGACGCAAAGCCATAGGGCCTAATCGCCGCCGTAGACGGGGCATTTGGCAGCCTGGTTACCGAATTCGCTCTCTTGCACATGCTCGGAGCGGCTTCTTTAATGATGCGGCTTTTTTCTTTTTTACTGGACCAGCTATCAAGGGAGGAGCGTGTTGTATTGTCAACGAAAGAGATGATCTCGCCGAAAGCGCTTGTTCATAGCCGGACCGTTGTGGAGAAGCATGATTACGTGACGACGGGAATTTCGATTTTTGTAGAGGGGGATCTGCTGGGAATCGAATTGAATGAGTATAAACGGTTTGAACTGGGCGATGCGGTTCAGATGACGTTTTATTCGCCAGTTGGGATTCATCGGCTGCAGTCTACCGTTATCGGCAAGGACGAAGGCTCGATTGCCGTTATTTTCCCGCCTCGCGCCTTTCAGTTCGTCGAGAAGCGTGAAAGCCCGCGCGTCGAGGTGACGGCGACAGGCAATCTCCGATTGCAGCAGGAGGAGGAGGAAGAGTTCCTCTTGCTGCAAGCCCAGCAGCAGGCTCATCCGGAGTGGAATCATATCAAATCACCAGATGAGCTTGATGATGAGGAGCTGCTCGCGCATTTGCATGAACTGAATGAGCAGCATGATGAGCGAACGGATAAGCTGCAAATTTCACTCCGTAATATTAGTTTATCTGGCGTAGGCTTTGTGTTGGAGCAATCCTCAATGCGCTTGTCTGTCGGCGATACGGTTGAAGCCGAGCTGCAGGTCGGTTTAGACGGGGCGATCCGGTGTGACCTCATCATCGTAAGGCGAGAGCTTCAGCCCGACGGCTTTTACTATGGGGCGAGAATCGATGGCGTAGGCGAAAAGCAGCATCGTGCGCTTCGCGCGTTCATCTTGCGCGAGCAAGTAGGCCTTTTCTACCACAATCGAAATAAGCAGATGAAAAACAAAAGCCGCTCAAGTGATTGAGCGGCTTTTCTATGCTTATAAATCGCGGCGAAGCGCGCGAAGCACGTCAATTCCAGTGGCGCGTGCTGCAGGACGCAGACCAGAGAGTATAGCTACGCCAGCGCTAATGAGGATGCTGAGCGCGGTCAATGTCCACGGAATGTAGCTGAAGACGAACCCGTCTGGCACGTTGGCGTCCAGCGATGCTTTTACGATCGGTGGCACGATGACATTGACGAGCGTACTAAGGACATAAGCGACAACTGTACCGATGATAGCGCCGAATACGCCGATTCCGAAGCTCTCTAGCAGGAAGACGCTCCGAATGGTTTTTGGATGGGCCCCGATCGCTTTCATAATTCCGATATCGGGTGCGCGCTCGGTGACGGCCATCGTCATCGTGTTGTAAATACCGATCGAAGCGATGAGCACGGCAATGGTTCCGACGAAAATAAGTCCGATTTTCATAATTAAGAAAACGACATCAATCTGCTTCAGCTCATCTGCTACGGAGTAGACGAGGAACTGCTCCGCGCGAAGCGCTTTGGACACCTTCGTTATTTTATTCGCAGAGGTTGCGTAGACCGAAACCTCTGAAGGCCGCAGGTCCGAGAGGAGCGCTGGAGACTGGAGTGCTGTTCGATCAGTCATGAAGGTCGAGTCCTGCATACCTTCCCGAACAGGCTTCTCGAGCACGCCGACGATTTTCATCTCGTGTATCTCCGTTTGGTCAGCGCTCTTGCCATCAGGAGAAGGCATTGTGAACGTGGTCGAAACGACCGTGTTGACTAGCGGCCCCGTGTAGGGCTGCCCGTCTTTATCTTTCAATTGGCTGGCAAAATGATAGCCGACCACAGCCTCATCCGGCGCTTGCGGCAGTCGTCCCTCTGACAAAGGCAGTCCTGCCTTCGCTTCCTCGGCCATATCCGCGATGCGAATCCCGCCATCTCCAGCGTAACCATCCTTAAGCTCCCAATGGCCGTTCAGCCCGTAACGGACGGTAACCGCCTTTACGTGGTCCGGCTTATGCAAAACCGCCAGATCCTCGGTCGTGATCGAACGGGTCTGATCGCCTGCGCCTCTGCCGGCAACCTCGATCTGGGTCACTTTGCGGCCGTGTAGCGCTTCCTCGACGATGCTTTTTTGTAATCCGAATGCAACGGAAGCGATCATGATGAGAAAGGTACAGCCCATCGCGGTCGCCAAGACGGTCATTGCGATGCGCGATTTGTTTTTGCCCATATTTTGACGGACAAAACGAATACGGTCTTTCGTTTTCATTACACGGTCACCTCCGAATCGATTGCAGAGGAACCTTGCGACTGCCGTCCGTTGATCGTTTCCGTTAGCAGCCCGTCTTCCATCCGAACGGTGCGATGCCCGATGGAAGCGACATGCTCATCATGCGTAATGATCAGGAACGTAATTTGCTCCTCTACGTTGAGCTGCTGGAGCGTTGTAAGAAACTGCCGTTCATTCTCCGAATCCAAGCTGCCGGTAGGCTCGTCTGCGAAGACGATGCTTGGCCGAAGCGCGAGCGCGCGGGCAATGCCGACGCGCTGCTGCTGGCCGCCAGACAGCTCGCCAGGATAATGCTGCGCATAATCCGTCAGTCCGAATCGTTCGAACAGCTGCAGCGTGCGCTCACGGCGTTCCATCTCCCCGACACCATCCAATACCAACGGGAGCTCCGCATTTTCGTATGCGGTCATGCTCGGTATGAGCTGGAAGCTTTGGAATACAACGCCGATCCGCGACCGCCGAAAATTAGCCCAGTCGCCTTCGCTAAACTTCGTCGTGTCCTGCCCGTCAATGATGACCCGGCCCCCGGTTGGCCGAATAAAGCCGCAAGCTGCGTGGAGCAGCGTAGATTTGCCTGAACCGCTTCGCCCGACCAGCGTGACGATCTCGCCAGCGTTCACCTGCAAGTTTATACCTCTCAGAACGGGAACCGTCCGCTCGCCTCCCTTTTTACCCAACTGGTACACGTGGGAGATTTGCTCTAATCGAATCATGCCATAGACCTCCTAATTCCATTCACTTGTTGATAGTAACGAGCAGGGGAGGAAGAAAGTTTCAGATGCACTAGAAGCAGCAGCTGCTTGTCGTGATTAGCTGCTAGTTTGGGAGGGGAGGAGCGGGGGCATACTCGTAGCAGGGAAAACGGCGGAAAGGCGTGATTTTGATGCCAAAGCTGCATGCGGGGTCAAGCCGTTGGCAGCCTCAAGCTTTTGTGGCGATGAGCTCGCTATCGGCGATAGCGGTAGGGACGGCAACCTCCCTGATTTTGTCGGGGATGTATGCGCGCAACGAGGCGGTCGCTGCTTCTATGCTGCTTGTATGCCTGACGGGTCTCTTATCGGTTTTTATAAAAGATTATGATCATCGCGAAACGGCAGCAAGGGTGCAATGGTGTTTGTTCGGGCTTGCAGGGCTGAGCCTTGCCGCGCTGCGGCTCGGCGGCACGTTAAGCGAATCAGCTACCGCAGCTGAATGCGTGCGGTGGCTTGGAGTTGCCGCGCTTGCGCGGCTGCTGCTGCATTCGGCAAGAGCGGGGCGAGGTCAATTCTCCAGCGTCGTACTCTTCACAGCCTGCGCGCTTTTAGGGCTGGCCACCGTAATCGGCTGGAGCGGGGGAGTGCCTGTTCCGTCAGGCTTCGTTTTTCATTCGACGGATATTCGCTTATCGGCCGTTGGGACGCGGCTCGCTGGCTTTGTCCAATATCCGAATGTACAGGGCGCTTGGTCGGCTGCTCTGCTGCTTTGGCTTGCAGCTGACCAGACCGAGGAACGCAGCGACCGCCGGCTGCGCTCCTCGCTATGCGCCTGCCTCGCAGCGCCGCTCCTGCTCGCGCTTCTGCTCGCCGAGTCGCGCGGCGCAGCGCTCGCTTGCGCAGCAGGCTTCGCGCTCGGCGCGCTGCTGCTGCGCGGCCGCCGGCTCGCGCTCTGGCTCGCCAGCGCAGGCTGGCTAAGCGCCATTGCAGCGCTCGCCTACCGGCTCGCTGCTGCGCCCGGCGGCTAT
>NZ_AEDD01000007.1 GCF_000179615.1 Paenibacillus curdlanolyticus YK9 | reverse complement strand
AAAAGATTATTTATTTGCAAGCACTCGACTACAACGAAAAATGGTGCGGTAGAGCGATACGGGGATTTGTCGACGTTGATACGAAGGCGAAGCTTGAACAAATGTATCTGGAACGATACGCCGCGAATCACCCCAACCTAGAGCTTACACAAACTTCTTGACGCTACCGGCAGCCGCCGCGCCCCGGCGCGAATAGGGCACAAAAGTCTGCCCTATCAGCACAGCCGCCGCGCCTCGGCGCGAAGAGGGCAGAAAAATCTGCCCTATCGGAGCAGCCGCCGCGCCCCGGCGCGAATAGGGCACAAAAGTCTGCCCTATCGGAGCAGCCGCCGCGCCTCGGCGCGAATAGGGCAGAAAAATCTGCCCTATCGGAGCAGCCGCCGCGCCCCGGCGCGAATAGGGCAGAAAAATCTGCCCTATCGGCGCAGCCGCCGCGCCTCGGCGCGAATAGGGCACAAAAATCTGCCCTATCGGCGAAGCCGCCGCGCCCCGGCGCGAATAGGGCAGAAAAATGTGCCCTATCGGCGCAGCCGCCGCGCCCCGGCGCGAATAGGGCACAAAAGTCTGCCCTATCGGCGAAGCCGCCGCGCCTCGGCGCGAATAGGGCAGAAAAATCTGCCCTATCGGAGCAGCCGCCGCGCCTCGACGCGAAGGGCACAAAAATGTGCCCTATCGGAGCAGCCGCCGCGCCCCGGCGCGAATAGGGCACAAAAATCTGCCCTATTCACAAGGCTCGGCCTGCCCGTCTATAGCGCGTCCGCCGCGCCTACTCCTCTTCCTCCAGAATCAGTACCGTGACCGGGTTCGACTGTGCCGCGCTTGGCACACGCCGCCCGTCCGGCGCGACATAGTCGAACGTGATGCTGGAGGTGTTGACGGTATGCGGATTTTCCGGCTCGCGAACGGCTCGAGCTGCAAAGGTAACGCGCACGTTGTTTTTCGGCCCAATCGAACCGAGCGAAACGCCGCGGGCAGGATTGGCGCCCGGCACGACTGCGCCGCCTACGGTTAGCGTGCCGTCGATAAACGACAAGCCATTCGGCACGATATCCTGGAGCACGACGCGATCAAACGGCGTCGTACCGGGATTGGAGATATCCACGGTATACGTAACAGCGCCGCCGACGAACACTTCATTCGCGCTGACCGACTTTACAATAGACGGGGGAGCGAGCACGACAACGGTTACCGGATTCGTCAGAATCCGTTCGTTGAAGCTTCTGCCATCCGGCAGCGTAAATTGCAGCAGCATGTTGCCTTGGTTGACGAGCACGCCCGAGGGCGGATAGAACTCGACCTTGAGCTGGAAGGTGATCACGTTCGTGATGCCGGCTTCAATCGTTCCGAGGAACGTGCCAGTGAACCGGTTCGCGCCCGGAACCGGGAAACCGTTCAGCGCGACGCTATTTTCAACGAACGAAGTGCCTTCCGGCAAAATATCAAACCATGTCGCCAGCGAGTTAAAGCTGCCGCTGTTGGTTATGGTGGATCGGTAATTAATAATATCGCCGACAAAAACGAACGGCTGCAGTGCCTGCTTGGTCGCTGTAAGGGTAGGCTGCGTAATGCTTACGCTGACCGGATTAGACACAGCTGTCTGCTCGATGCCGTCGCTCGTAAACCTTGTAGTCGATACATCGCTAATCACGCCCGAGAGAGGCACGGCGACGACAGCTACCTGAAATGTAACGACTGCGGTTCCGCCTGCGGGCACCGTCCCGATATTAATGCCGGCGGCCAAATCCCCTGTAATCGGAACGCCTCCCAGCTTCAAGCTGCCGGACACGAACTGGCCGCCAGGCGAAGAGCTGTCCGTAACGATCGTATCGAGTGAATCGACCGCGCCAAGGTTTGTCACTTGAATCGTATAGTTCAGGACATCGCCGACCGCCGCGGTTGGGCTCGACACGGACTTCGCGATGCTGAGCGTGAACTGCGTATTTTGCACGATGACAATGTTGGAAACGCCGTCTCCGGGCAATGTTGGGCGTCCCGGTGGCGTATAGGTGAAGGTTTCATTGGCTTGATTGACATAGAATTGATCTGGCGGCGACGCTGTCATAAGCACATCGTAGGACACTACGACGGAGCCGCCTGGGGCAATCACGCCGACTGGAATGCCCGTTATCGGGCTCGCTGCGGGAGCGAGGACGCCATCGATCATGACGGTGCCGGGCACGAATGCGGAAAATGCGTTCAACGGATCAAACACGATGGCGCTATCGTAAGCGATCGATCCTGTGTTCGTTGCCGTTATGCTGTAGTTCACAACATCGCCGACATTCGCGGTAGCAACGCCAGCGCGTTTGATGAGCGAAACCCCCGGAGTGATGACCGGAATCGTAACGGGATTGGACATCGACTTGAAGGTTTCCGTACCTGCGGTGAACGTGACGGTAGCTTGGTCGGTGAGCGTGGCCGGATCGGGCAGGGAGTCGACCTTCAGCTGGAAAGTGACGATCGCGCTTGCGTTCGGAGCTAGAGTGCCGATTGGAATGCCGGTCAACGGGCTGGCGGCAGGGCTCGGATTGCCTCCGACGGTGACGCTGTTAGGGACGAAGGATGAGCCGGCTGGAACATTGTCCGTCACCACGACCTGCGTTAGCGGAAAGGCATTGTTGTTTGTGAAGCTAACGGTATAGGTGATCGTCTCCCCGACGATAGCGCTTGGCAAATCGGCCGATTTGATCGGTGCTAGCATCGGGCTCGTAACAGGGATGTCGACTGGATTCGAGATGACGGCGCCTGGGATATTGCGGCCGTCGGGCAGTTGGGCGATGAAGTCGGTCTTAAATTGATTATGAATCAGATTGTTCGGCGGGGCTGCAGTTACGAGAAGCTTGTAGGTAATCGTAATCGTCTGTATGAGATTCAGTACGCCAACATCGATTCCGACGTTCGGATTGTCGCCAGGCTGATTAATCCCGTTAACGAATACGCTGCCGGCGACAAAGGTTGTTCCAACCGGAAGCGGGTCGGTTATGATGGCCGTAATGGCAATATTGCCTACATTCGTGACGGATAACGTATAGGTGATCGTATCGCCAATGATCGCATTCATGAGATCTGCCGATTTTTCGACGGCGATAAGCGGCAGGAGGATTGGGATTTTGACCAAGTTGGAAGGCACGGATGTTGAGATGGGCTGCGAGTCGGGCGTCGGCTGGAAGGTGAAGGCTGCGAATGCCTGATTGACTAGCTGAGGCGGCTCGGGAACGGAGACGACTTGCTCGTCGAACATGATGGTCACGGTCGTATTAGGGGCAATCGTGCCAATGGGAACGCCTAGAAGCGGATCGCCGCCGGGCACTTGTACCCCGTTTACTCTTACGCTGCCTGGCATGAAGGCTGCGCCGTCAATCGTTCCGTCGAAGAAGACGACGGCGGTCGCATTCACCACGCCTGTGTTTTTGATTTTGACCGTATAGGTAACGATGTCGCCTACGACGGTTACGCTGCGATTGGCGGATTTCTCAACCTCCAGAATGGGCTGCGCAATATCGATCTGAATGCCGATGGAGTCGACGAGGTATCCATCGCCGTTGGTCGTCAATCGGAATACGGCGGTCGTCTGAGCATTGCTGAGGGTAGGGGAGATCGACACATTCGTAATATCCCAGCCTTGGCGTCCGCCAACGATGTTAAAGCCCGGCTGTCCGTTGACCTGGTTGCGCGTGCCGAAGGTGCCGCTCGTGTCGAGCGTTCCATCGTCCTTATTAAGCTGCGAAGCGAAGAAGTTGTTCACGAAGTTATTCGGCCCGGATAGCGTCATTAACGAGCCGGAGTTCGGCCCGAACAGCATTTGGTCGCCGGTTTTATTGGCATCGCCTTCCTGCGCGCCGACGAGCGCCCGTCCGTTCAGCGTGCCTAGGAATGGCGTGGCGAAGCCGGAAATGGGCGTGTCGACGGGACCAGATGTGGCCAGAATGACGGTCGCCCCGACCCGCAATGAAAGATTGCGCAGCGGCTGCGAAGCGTTATGATAAAAAACCGCTAGCGTCCAGCCTGCGTGGTTGGAGGTAGGATCCGGTATGACGATGGTCCCGACAACGCCGCTTGTCGTATAGGTGCCGGCACCTGCGCCCGCTACTAGGCTCGTCACATCCGCAGAGCGGACATAGGCGGAGACCGGGCTTCCGCCCGGATCATTGCTGACGACGACTTCCATTGCGGTAGCGGATGCAGGCGTAATGCTGAATGAGCCGACAGGCGTCTGGAAGCCGACGGGGTCATTGATGAACGCGCTCAGATTGACGCCGTTATTGATATAGGTGCCTCCCCAGATCAGCTCCGCATAGAGAACGGTGGAGCCGGGAGGCAGCTGCAGGACGGCAGATGAATTGTTTAATGCATAATTGCCGGTTGTTCCTGCTGGATAAGTGCCGAATGTCAGTCCCGTATTGGTCGTGACGAACGCGCCGATGCTGTCGACCGTACCGGGAACGGCCACGCTGTTCGAGCGGCTAAGCCCGAGCGTGTTGCCTGTGAAGGTAGCCGCTCCGTTCGTATTGATGAAAAACCGGTTTACAAAAGGCATTCGTCGCAGCCTCCTTTTCCCTAACTACCTGATATGTATGCGCACTGCTGTGAAGTAGAATTTGCGGACAGCGTAGGGGCAGTGCGATATGGGGGAACGGTGCGACAACAAGCAAGGGAGGGGCCAATGGCCCCTCCCTTGTTATGAGCGTATTCCGATTCTTGTCAGCCAGCGAGCGTAAGGCTAGCGGTTGAAATAGACGGTTTCACCTGTGCGTGCGGACGTGTAAATCGCTTCGAGAATTTCCGTAACGACGAGCGCCTGCTCCGGCTTCACGATCGGCTCGCGGTCGAAGCGCACCGCATCGATCCAAGCCGCGCATTCTACGTCGATATCCTTCGCTGATGCGCCATCATAGAAGGCAACGCCGCCTGCTTTCAGGTCAACCTCCTTCACGAACAGACGACCATCCTCTTCGCCGTTGAAGCGAAGGCCGCCCTTCATGTCCGCGCCGCCCTCCGTGCCGCAAAGCGTGCATTTGGCCTCATCCACATCCAACGAATTAAGCGCCCAGCTCGCTTCGAGCGAGATCGTTGCGCCGTTTTCCATTTTGATAAAGCCTACTGCCGAGTCCTCGACCGTGAACTTTGCCGGGTCCCAAGGCCCCCAAGCGTTCGCTGCGTTTTCCTTGGAGCCGAGCTTATGGAAGACCGAGCCTGTAACGGATAAGGGCTTATAGTTGTCCATCATCCATAAGGTCAAGTCGAGCGCATGCGTACCGATGTCGATGAGCGGGCCGCCGCCTTGCTTCTCCTCGTCTAGGAACACGCCCCATGTCGGGACGGCGCGACGGCGAATCGCATGTGCTTTGGCGTAGTAAATATCGCCGAGCGTCCCTTTTTCGCACACTTTTTTGAGATGCTGGCTGTCTGGGCGGAAGCGGTTGTTGTAGCCGATCGTCAGCTTCTTGCCTGTCCGCTTGGCTGCGGCGAGCATGGCACGCCCTTCTTCGGCCGTCTTCGCCATCGGCTTCTCGCACATGACATGCTTGCCGGCTTCCAGCGCGTCAATCGTAATGAAGGAATGAGAGTCATTCGGCGTCAGCACATGCACGATATCGATGCTTCCGTCTTGGAGCAATTCTTTGTAATCCGTATATATACGGGAGTTTTCGCTGCCATATTGCTGCTTGGCGGCTGCAGCGCGTTCCTCCTCAATATCGCAGAAAGCGACGATTGCAACATGCTTGTTTTTGCTTAATGCCGGCAGGTGCTTGCCATTGGCGATGCCCCCGCATCCAATAATGCCAACCCGTAATTGTTCGCTCATCGTTGTCCTCCATGTCCAAGCCGGATTTGGTTACGCCATTACTATAGGTTTGACTCATATTTGGAGTCAATATGGCTGCGGAAAAGTTGTTAGGCATGTCGTGATCGTATAGTTTTTATGTCTTTAAGTTCTAGTGTTCGTTTGCTGGGCGGTGTGCTACCGTAGAGGGGAGTCGTAATTGTGGAGTTTTCATTGCAAAGGAGCGTTTGTCATCATGCTAAAAGTCGCAATGCTGAGCTACTGGCATGTACATGCCTGGGATTATACAGAGAACGTATTAAATCACCCCGACGCAGAGGTCGTGGCGGTATGGGACGAGCTCCCTGAACGAGGGAGGGAGGCGGCAGCGAAGCTAGGCGTGCCGTTCGTCGCTAATTTGGACGAGCTGCTCGCTAGGGAGGATGTCGACGGCGTTGTCGTAGATACGCCGACGAACATGCACGGGGAAGTAATGGTGAAGGCCGCGCTAGCGGGCAAGCATATTTTCACCGAGAAGGTGCTGGCGCTGACGACAGCGGAAGTGAAGGAAATTCTAGCAGCGGTAGAGTCGTCCGGCGTGAAGCTGACCGTGTCGCTGCCGCGGTTGAACGATTGGTACACGCCAGCTATTCAGCGGATCCTCAGCGAAGGGCTGCTCGGGCGCGTGACCTACGTGCGCGTTCGTTTATCCCATAACGGCGCGACAGCGGGCTGGCTGCCGGAGCACTTCTACAATCGCGAGCAATGCGGCGGCGGCGCCCTGATTGACCTTGGCTGCCACCCGATGTATCTGACTCGGCTGTTCTTGGGCATGCCGGAGCAAGTGAGCGCATCGTTCGGATACATGCTGGGCAAAGAGGTGGAGGACAATGCGGTGGTCACGCTGCTCGGGCCTAATGGCGAGATCGGCGTAGTTGAAGCAGGCTTTGTGAATGCGCATTCCCCGTTTACGATTGAGCTTCACGGCACGGAAGGCTCGCTGCTCTATGGTACGCCGGAAGATCGAATTCTGTATCGAAGCAGTCGCACGGGCGAAAAGCAATGGATTGAAGCTGATCGCGGAGCGGGCCGCAGCTTGGCGTTCGAGCAATGGGTCGGCCATATTCAGGACAACACAGCCGCGACGGACAACATTCGGATGGCGCGGGATTTGACCGCGCTGATGGAAGCGGCTAACCGTTCGGCAGCCGAGAAGAGGGCGGTACATCTCGATGAGCTTGACTGAACGAAGCCAGCGTCCGTATCCATTCGCGGTCATGCAAGAAAAAATGGATGCGCTGGAGCGGCTGGAGCTCCATTTTAAGTGGGGGAGATACGGCATTCGGGTGCTGAAGTGGCATTTGACGACGTTTAAGCCCGGCCAACTGATAAAGTTTCATAAGCATTCGGAATTCGAATTTCATTTCATTCCTAGAGGCAAAGGCAGCGTCACGCTCATTGACCAAACGTATATGCTGAGCAGCGGCATGTTTTATTTGACGGGACCGGGCGTTGTCCACCAACAGACGGCGGATGCGCGAGGCGGAATGGACGAATTGTGCCTGCATGTGGACATTACGCCGCTGCCCGACGACGCTTTATCGGAAGGATGGGGCGACGAGTGGGAAAACCGGGAATCGGATGCGTGCATGCAAGCGCTAACCGATTTTCCGCTTCGTCCATTCATGGATCAGCATGATGCGATGGCAAGCTTCCTGCAAGCGTATATGGCTTGGCGTACCGGAGAGCTGGGCGCATATACGACGATTCGGCAGTCGCTTATTCAGATTCTGATCCGGGCGGCCAAGTCGACGGTAGACCCGAACGGCCAGCAGCTGCTGCCAGCGCGGGACATTCAAGCGCATCGGTTCGAGATGGCGCTGCAATATATGCATGCCAACTATGCGAGCCCGCTTACCTTGCAGGAGGTTGCGGATCGTATTCAGATAAGCGTCCGCCAGCTGCAGCGTATTTTCAACAAGTTTGGCATCGAATCGTTTAGCGGCTACCTCGAGGATTTCCGGCTGCAGCGCATTTGCGAAGATCTGGTTGGAACGACCAACACGGTCGAAGCAATTGCGATTAGCCATGGGTTTATGAATAGCAATTATTTATTCCAGGTTTTCAAGCGCCAGAAGGGTTTGACCCCTCTCGCTTACCGTTTGAAGCATACGCGCAAGCTGGATGGACCACAAAATCCACAACCTTAGGGTTGTGGATTTTTCTTGTTTTATCCGATAATAATAAAATTCTAACAATGTCATAGGTGTCGAAACGTTCATGGGGGGAATGCGTGTGTATAGAGTGCTGCTGGTCGATGATGAGATTGATGTCCGCGAAGGCCTTGTGCAGGAGATCGATTGGGAGGCAAATGGGTTTACGATCGCCGGGACGGCGGAGAATGGCAAGGAAGCGATGGAGATGGCGGATCGTCTGGCGCTAGATGTCGTCATTACCGACATCAGCATGCCCTTCACGAATGGACTGCAGCTGGCCGAGTGGCTGCGCGCCCATCACCCGCTTGTCAAAATCGTGATTCTCACCGGTTACGACGAATTCGATTACGCGCGGCAGGCAATCCGGCTCAGCGTCGATGAATATTTGCTTAAGCCGTTTTCGTCGGAAAGCTTCAGAGAGGTACTGTTTAAAATCCGCGACCGGATCGAGACGGAAGTCGCCGAGCGGGAGGACGTTCGCCAGCTGCAGGAGCATTATCGGACGAGTCTGCCTGTATTGCGCGAAACCTTCCTTGCTTCGCTGCTGACGCGCAAGCTGCCGCGTTCGAAGATTGAGGAACGGATGAGCCATTACGGTCTCCAACTGCTAGGCTCGCGTTATGCGGCTGCGGTTATTGCGCTGCATCCTTTGGATGATCCGGAAACGGGGCAATCCGGCCACTCGCTGCGGCAATCGGGCGATCTCGATCTCATGCTGCATGCGATGCTGAACATTACGCGCGAGCTCGTTGACTTGAATGGAGTTGGAACCGCTTTTATTCATCAGGATAGCATTGCGGTACTGGCGATTGATGCTCATGCCGAGGACGAGGCCGCTTGGCTTGCCAAGGTGCAGGAGACGCTGGAAAACATTTTGAAAAGCATCGTCCACTACTTGAAGCTGCCAGTAACGATCGGCGTTGGCTCTGTTGTTGCCGATATCGAGGATCTCAAATACGCATATGGCGACGCCCTGCTGGCGCTCGATTATCGGCTTGTGCTGGGCTCGGAGCGGGTGATTTTTATCCATGACGTGGAAGGGCGCGGGTACGAGAAGCTGCGGTTCGACGAGCTGAAGGAGCAGGCGCTTATTCGCAGCTTGAAGCTGGGGACGGCGGAGGAGTTGGAGGATGCGGTCGAAGCGGTGTTCTCGGAGCTGCTGGAGTCGACCTATGCGTACAGCGATATCCAGGTTTATCTGCTTGAGGTTGTGACGGCCGTGCTGCGGACGGCAAAGGATGCGGATGTCGATCTGGACGGACTGTTCGGGGCAGGCTTCCAGATGCATGCCGAGATTTTCAAATTTTCCGGGCTGCCCGAGGCGAAGCGCTGGTTCCATGATCTTTGCCTGCGCCTGATGAAGCACATTGCGAGCAAGCGGCAGCATACGTACAAGGATATCGTCGAGAAGGCGATCCAGTACACGAAGGAGCATTATGTCGATCCGGACATATCCATTCAGGTGCTGTGCGCGCATTTGCATATCAGCACGGGCTACTTCAGCGGGTTGTTTAAGAAAGAGGTCAAAATGACGTTCGTGCAGTATTTGATGCACATTCGCATGGAGGCGGCGAAGGAAATGCTGCGAACGACCGAGCTGAAGGCGTTCGAGGTGTCGGAGCGCGTGGGCATTTCCGATGCGAATTATTTTAGCTTCTGCTTCAAAAAGCAGGTCGGCATCTCGCCCAAAGAATATCGAAGCCGGATTCTGGCCTCCGATTCGGAAGGACTGCAGAAGCCATGAGGCGTGACGGCAGGCGGTCGGCCATCCTTATGGATCGATGGGGCGAATGGGTGCGGCGGAGCAGTATTCGATCGATTATTTTGTGGTCGTTCTCGCTATTTATTTTATTAATCGTAGCTATTGTTGCCGTATTGCTTTATAACAAGTTTTCGCGAACGGCGGAGCAGAACGTTTATTTGAGCACGCAGCAGATCGTCGATCAGGTAAGCTACAACCTTGAAGATTATGTGGACGGCATGTCGCAGCTGTACCGGACGATCGAGAAAAAAATGCTGACGGAGGGGCAGTGGAACGACGGGGAGCTAACAAAGCAGCTTGATACGATTATGGACAGCCGCGATGATCTCGTGTCGATTGCGTTGTTCGATGATCAAGGCCATCTGCTGCGCAACCACCCTTCGCTGCCGGTCCGTTCGAGCTCCCATGTGTCGCAGCAAAGCTGGTTTCACTCGGCGCTTCGAGTGCCGGATCACCTGAGCTTCTCACTTCCGCATGTGCAAAATCTGTACAGCGGGACGTACAAGTGGGTCGTGTCGATGAGCAAGGGCATTACCGTCATGCACGAGGGGAAGCCGATGAATGTCGTGCTGCTGGTCGATATCAATTTCAAAAAAATCAATCAGCTCAGCAGCCGGATCAGCCTCGGCAAGAAGGGCTATGTCTATATTATCGACGAAGGCGCTGGCAATATCGTCTTCCATCCGCAGCAGCAGCTAATTTACATGGGGCTGCGCAACGAAAGCGTCGAGCAGGCGCTCACCTCGGTGGCGAGTTATACGGACGAATCGGATGGCGTGAAGCGGCTGAATACGGTCAAATCGGTGCAAAATATCGGTTGGAAGGTCGTTGGCGTCTCTTATCTGGATGAAATCATGACGACGCGCCAAGAGGTTAACCAGTACATGGTGCGCGTCGTTGCAGTCGTTCTTATCATGGCGATTTTGATCTCCATGCTGCTGGCTGCCATGCTGACCCGCCCGATTCGGCGAATGGGCGTGACGATGAAGGCGGTAGAACGAGGCGACTTCGAGGTCGAGCTGCCTATTCAAGGTCCGCTAGAAGTCGTGCAGCTGTCCAGTCGGTTCAATCTGATGCTGGACAAGATCAGGCAGCTGATGAAGCAGATCGTCTTCGAGCAGGAGTCCAAGCGGAAGTATGAGCTCGAAGCGCTGCAGGCGCAGATCAATCCCCATTTTCTATACAATACGCTCAATTCGGTCGTCCGCATGGTCGGGATGAGCAAGAACGAGGACGTGATCACGATGATTACGTCGCTGTCCAAGCTGTTCCGCATCAGCCTGAGCAAAGGCAAAACAACGATTCTCGTACGCGAGGAGCTGGAGCATGCGCGGCATTATTTGACCATTCAGCAAATGCGGTTCAAGCGCAAGTTTGAATTCACGATTGAGGCGGACGAAGAGGCGCTGTCGTGTCAGACGCTGAAGCTGGTGCTGCAGCCGCTCATTGAGAATGCGATTGTGCATGGCATCGAATATATGGTGGATGAAGGGCTCATTCAAATTCGGGCAACCGTAGAGGACGGGCTGCTCGTGCTGGCTGTCGCAGATAACGGGATCGGCATGTCGCCGCAGAAGCTGGCCAGCATTCTGGATCGGACGGATCTGAACGCGGCGCGTGCCGAGGCATCGCCGCTCGAGACGAGCGCGGGTTCGGGCGTTGCTGTGCACAATGTCCATGATCGCATCCAGCTCTATTATGGTGCGCAATATGGGCTTGCTTATGAGAGTGAACAGGAGGAAGGAACGACGGTGCGGATCAGCATGCCGATCGTGCGGGAGCAAGAAGAGGGGGTGCGTGAGGATGAGGCTTAGAGGAAGCGCCATTGGACGGAAACGCATCGCGCTAGTGCTTGTGTTACTGCTGCTTATGTCGGCCGTCCTGCCTGCATGCGCGGCATCGCAGCTAACGTCGGAGACGTCCGAAGCGACTCGCCGCATCGCGTTGATCGCTCCCGTTCATGCAAGCGAGCAGGGCGAGGCGATGAGGCTCGGCGCTGATGCCGCGGCGAAGGAATTCGACGCGCAGCTGGACTATATCGCGTTCGAGCCGGTCGAGGATGCGAATGAGCAGCTGACCGCTGCATTGCGCGTCATCAATGATGGCGCAGCAGCCATTCTTATTGATCCGGCGACGGAGCATGTGCTGTCGGAGGTGGCGGCGAGCGCATCTGCCAAAGGCATTCCCGTCGTAACGCTGAATGATGTTCGGGAAGCCAAGGGCGTGCGGGCGGCGGTGTCGGTCGACAACGAGGAAGCGGGGCGGCAGGCAGGAGAGGCGATGGCGCAGCTGATACACGGTAGGGGAACCGTCGTTATTCTGCGCTCGGATCGGGTCGATCCGGATCTGGCGCAGCGGGAAAGCGGCATTCGGGCCGCGCTTGCCGGGTATAGCGGGATTTCGCTCGCTCAAAGCGGGGCATGCGGCGACCAGAAGGATGCTTGCTGGGAGGCGGCTAAGCAGGTGCTGGACGGCGGAAGGGTCGACGGCGCGGTGGCACTGGAGTCTACGGGGTCCATCGGTTTGTCCAACGAGGTGAAGCGGCTGGGCAAGCAGGGCCAGATTAAGCTTGTTGCATTCGGCAGCGAGACGGGACAGCTTGAGCTGCTGCAGGACGGCGTCATTCAGCAGCTGGTCGTACAGAATGGCTTCAGCACCGGCTATCTTGGCGTTCAGCAGGCGGTTTCCCTCATGTCGAACGCACGGGAGGATAAGCCGATTTTGCTGGAGACGAAGGTGATTAATGCGGACAATATGTTCTGGATGATCAATCAGAAAATGCTGTTTCCGTTTATTCAATGATTCAGCATGACTATAATAATTCTCCTCTCGTTCGACGAAGTGATGAGAATTTCGATAGAAAGCATGAGAATTTTACATTCGAATCCAGCCGTAAATCGAGCATAATGTCGTTAGACGCTAAAACGAAGCGAACGAAGCACACGATGCTAAGGGCTGCTCGGTAGCGAACTAAGAGGTCTCCAGGGAGGTCAATACAGATGAAAAAGACTAAAAAGACGTTGATGCTTGCACTTATGACAGGGGTTATGCTTACGGCAGCAGCTTGCGGCAACAGCGCTTCCAAGACAGAGGACAGCAGCAGCGGCGGCGACACGGCAGCAGCGGGCACGCCACAGGTTGGCGTAGCAATCTACAAGTTTGACGACACGTTCATGACGGGTGTTCGTAACGCAATGTCCGACGCAGCCAAAGGCAAAGCGGAGCTGGACATCGTTGACAGCCAAAACGCTCAACCAACGCAAAACGAAAAAGTCGATCTGTTTATCTCCAAAAAATATAAATCGATGATCATCAACCCGGTTGACCGTACGGCGGCAGGCGTTATCATCGACAAAGCAAAAAGCTCGAACACGCCAGTTGTCTTCCTCAACCGCGAGCCGGTAGCTGAAGACATGAACAAATGGGACAAAGTATTCTACGTTGGCGCGAAAGCAGAAGAGTCCGGCACAATCTCCGGCCAGCTGATCGTTGACTACTGGAAAGCTAACCCTAAAGCGGACAAAAACGGCGACGGCAAGCTCCAATACGTTATGCTGACTGGCGAGCCAGGACACCAAGACGCAGAGCTTCGCACGAAATTCTCGATCCAAGCGATTCAAGACGCGGGCATCCAAGTTGACAAGCTCGCTGAAGATACGGCTATGTGGGATCGCGTAAAAGGCCAAGAGAAAATGCAAGCGTTCCTCGCTTCGCATGGCGACAAAATCGAAGCGGTTCTCGCGAACAATGACGATATGGCACTCGGCGCAATCGAAGCATTGAAAGCAGCTGGCTACTTCACTGGCGACAAATACATCCCGGTTGTAGGCGTAGACGCTACGGCGCCAGCTATCCAAGCGCTGCAAGACGGCACGATGCTCGGCACGGTGCTTAACGATGCGAAGAGCCAAGGCGCAGCTTCGGTAGCCATCGCTACGGCACTGGCTAAAGGCGAAACGCCAACGAAAGAAAACATCGGCTTCGACATCACGGACGGCAAATATGTATGGATCGCATACAAAAAAATCACGAAAGACAACATTGCTGACGCGCAATAAGGAATGATGAGGGAGGGGCAGCGGCATTTAGAAGCGTTGCCCCTCTCGCATTCCGTGAGGTTGGTCAAGTGGGAGGGATAGAGAATGGCGGAGCAACATGTACTGGAGATGAAAGGAATATCGAAAGCCTTTCCCGGCGTACAAGCGCTCAGTAATGTAACACTGAAGGTGAAGCCCGGTACCGTGCATGCGCTTATGGGAGAGAACGGAGCAGGGAAATCAACGTTGATGAAATGCTTGTTCGGCATCTATAAGCCGGACGAAGGCGAGATTTATATCAATGGCAGCAAAATGGCAATCAACAATTCCAAAGATGCACTAAACAGCGGCGTTTCCATGATCCATCAAGAGCTGCACCCCGTTCCGCATCGGAACGTAATGGAAAATATTTGGCTCGGGCGTTTCCCGACATTCGGGTTCGGTCTGTTAAAGCTTGTCAATGAAAAGCGAATGTACGAGGATACGCTGCAACTGTTCCGCGATCTTGAAATCGATGTAGATCCGCGCGCTCGGACGGGCTCGCTGTCGGTATCGAAAATTCAATCGTTGGAAATTGCGAAGGCTGTTTCGTTTAACTCCAAGGTTATCGTCATGGACGAGCCAACGTCCTCGCTTACGGGGAACGAGGTCGAACAGCTGTTCAGCATCATTAATCGGCTGCGCAAGCGCGGTGTTTCTATTATTTATATATCGCACAAAATGGAAGAAATCCTGCAAATCTCCGACGAGGTTACGATTATGCGGGACGGCAAATATATCGGCACGTGGGATTCGGGCGAGCTGACGACCGATCTGATCATCTCCCGGATGGTCGGCCGCGATCTGACGGAGCGCTTCCCGGAACGGACGAATGTGCCAGGCGATACGCTCATGCACGTGGAGAAGCTTTCTTCTCCCAATCCGAAATCGTTCCAGGACGTATCGTTCGCGTTGCGCCGCGGCGAGATTCTCGGCTTGGGCGGCCTTGTCGGCGCACAGCGTACAGAGCTGATCGAAGCGTTGTTCGGTCTTCGCGGCGTCGCTTCCGGCACGATTAGCATTGACGGCAAAGAAGTGAAGATCAAGTCGCCGGCGGATGCCAAGCAGCATAAGATCGCGCTTCTGACGGAGGAACGCCGGGTTACGGGTATTTTCCCTGTGTTGTCCGTCTATGAGAATACGATTATCGCGAACTTGGGCCGTTATCAGAATAAGCTGGGATTGATCAAAGAGCGCGAAGGCAGGACGGAGGCACAGCTGAACGTGGAGAAGCTGCGCACGAAGACGCCTTCGGTCGATACGCAAATTCGGAACCTGTCCGGCGGTAACCAGCAGAAGGTGCTGCTGGCGCGCTGGCTGCTGACAGAACCGGACATTCTGCTGCTCGACGAACCGACGCGCGGCATTGACGTCGGCGCCAAGTACGAGATTTACTCCATCATTATCGAGCTCGCCAAGCAAGGGAAAAGCATCATTATGATTTCCTCTGAGATGCCGGAATTGCTAGGCATGTCTGACCGGATCATGGTTATGAGCGAGGGTCGCATGACGGGCATCGTAGATGGCAAGCAGGCGACTGAGCAAGAAATTATGCGGCTCGCGGCACAGCAGCGATCGGCAGTTACAGGAGGGAACAAAGCATGAACACGCATCCATTATATAAAGTAAGAACTTATTTGGCGCAGAGAGCAATCTTCGTCGTGCTCATCTTGCTCGTCATCGGCATCGCAATCGCCGATCCGAATTTCTTAGCCTTCTCCACCTTTATTAACATCATGCAGCAATCCTCAACGCGTCTTATTATCGCACTGGGCGCGGCATTCGTTCTCATCACAGGCGGTACCGACTTATCGTCGGGTCGCGTAGTCGGGTTGACGGCGGTTATCTCGGCATCGATGCTCCAGATCGATACGTATGCGAACAAGTTTTATCCGGATTTGCCGCATCTGTGGGTAGGGCTTCCGGTTATTCTCGGCATCGTAGCGGGCTTGCTCGTTGGTTTGGTTAACGGTCTAATCGTTGCGAAGCTTCATGTTCCTCCGTTCATCGCAACGCTGGGCACAATGGTCGGCATCTACGGTTTGAACTCGCTGTACTTTGATATGAAGCCGAACCAATCGCAGCCGATCGGCGGCCTGCGTGCAGACTTCATGAAGTGGGGCTCGGGTTACTTCGATCTAGGCGGCGGCTACACGCTACCGTATATCATTATTATCGCAATCGTTGTAGCGGCTATTTGCTGGGTTGTATTCAACAAAACTCGCCTTGGCAAAAACATGTATGCAATCGGCGGCAACGTGCAAGCAGCGCATGTATCCGGCATTAACGTTGCACGCAACCTGATCATCATCTATGCCGTGTCCGGCGGACTTTACGGTCTGGCAGGCGTGCTGGAAGCAGCGCGTACGGGCGGCGCAACGAACAACTACGGCAACATGTACGAGCTTGATGCGATCGCGGCCTGCGTAGTCGGCGGCGTATCCACGGCGGGCGGCGTCGGTACAGTACCGGGCGTTGCAGCGGGCGTACTCATCTTCGGCGTTATCAACTACGGTTTGACGTTCGTAGGCGTAAGCCCATACTACCAGCTCATTATTAAAGGTCTTATCATCGTTGCGGCAGTTGCATTCGACATCCGCAAATATATGGCGAAAAAATAATTGCATAGCTATCGTTCGCAATCGGCCGCAGGTGTTTTTTATCTGGCGGCCCTTGCGCGTATACAGAGAAAAACTTGAGGGGGGCTTCAGGTGACCAAAAATTTTCGATTCTCGCTAGGCCGCAAGCTGACCGTCGCTTTCGTGGCGGTATCGCTGCTCGTATGCGCGACGGCAGGCATAGCGTATACGTTTTTGAACAAGCTGGACCGGAATTATACGGCATTAATCGATTCCTATTCGCAAGCGATGGAGACGGTATCCGCGATCGAGATCGACACGCAGCATCAGCATGGATTGCTGTTCAGTTATTTGGTCGATCCGACGACGGATAAAGCGAAGCAGATGGAAGAGCTGAGCAAGCAGCTTGGTTCGCGGATTGCAGGGTTAAGCGCGGAGACTGGCGAGGATAAGCACGACAAAGCTGTCCAGACGTTGGCTGAGTCGAATGCCACATTCGGTCGGCTGCTTGTGAAGGTGCGGGGCTATGTGGAGCAGAAGCGCGTAGATCTAGCGAAGACGGAAGCTTCCATGTGGGCGATTCCGATTACGGACCAGTTGAATCAAGCGGCTGAGCAGCTAGGCGCCGTAGAGAAAGCTTCGCTCCAACGGCAGTTGAGCGATTATAAGCAGGAATCCAAGAAAACGGTCGATACGCTGATTCTGTGCAGCGCGGCAGTTCTTCTCTTTGCCATTTTGATCGGCATGGTCTTATCAAGGCTTATCGTTCGTCCGATGCGGACGATGGTTCGCACGGCAGGCGAGCTTGCTGCGGGCGATCTGACGATTGCATCCGTGGACGTGCGGAATCGGGATGAAATCCGTGATTTGGCTGCGGCGATTAATGGCATGAAGGATAACTGGCATGGCATGATTAGCGAGCTGGGCCAGCATGCCGGGAAAGTAACGGAGTCGTCGGACAAGCTGCGCCAGCAGTCAGACTATATTATGCAGTCGTCGGATCAGATTTCGTCCATTATGGGCGAGATTGCGGTCGGTACTGAGAAACAGGTGCAGGGCGTTGATCGCGGCGTTTCGGCGGTGGGCGCGATGTCGGCTGGCGCGGGCGCCATTGCGGAATTGGCTGTGCGAGCAGATCAGCAATCCGCTTATGCGCTAGAGGCAACCCGTTCGGGCGAAGAAATTGTGCAATCGACCGTTTCGCAGATGCATGCGATCGAGGAGCAGATGAGCAGCCTCGGATCGTTCATCGAGCGTCTGGGCGCCCGCTCGGAGCAGATTAGCGAGACGGCGGTTCTCATTGCGAATATTGCGAAGCAGACGCAAATGCTGGCGCTCAATGCATCGATTGAAGCCTCGCGGGCAGGCGATGCGGGCAAAGGCTTCGCAGTCGTCGCGGATGAAGTGCGCAAGCTGTCTGTGCAGACGGGAAGCGCGGCTTCCGTCGTGACGGAGCTGGTGGAAGGCGTTCGGACGGAAACCTCTTCGGTAATGAAAGCGGCCAATGTCGGCATCCAAGAGGTAACGGCCGGCATGCATCGCGTGAACCAGACCGGGGAAGTATTCGGCGGCATTCGTCAGGCCATGGAGGACGTCGCGAGCCAGATTAGCAAAGTCGCAGAGCGTGCGAGTGCGCTTGTCGCGCAGTCGGACACGGCTGTCCATGCGATCCAGACGATCGAGCATGTCGCGCAGCAGGCGGCAGACGGCTCTCGCGAGGTGTATGCCCATACAGAGGAGCAGAATGCGGGCGTTCAGGAGATGATCGTCGCGATGGACGGGCTGGCGGCGCTGGCAGGGGAGCTTCAGGCGATGATCGGGAAATTTAAAGTTTAGTAGTGTCGTAGAGCTATAATAAAACGCACGCCAAGCAGCCTTTTCCTCAATGGAAAGGCTGTTTTTTTATTTTTGCGACAGTTGTCACAGATGAGCGCCTTCGGTTGTCTTTTTAGATATACCAAACAAACAACCAGGAGGAACCATTCTATGAACAAGTTGCTTGTTATTAATGCACATCCCGAGGTCGACTCAACATCTTCGTTTAGCCTTCACGTCCTTCATCACTTCATGCGGATGTATAAAGAACAGCATTCCCATGATGAAGCCATCGAGCAAATTAATTTATATCATGATGTTGTGCCAATGATAGACCAAACCGTTCTAAGCGCATGGGGAAAATTAAGAAATGGCGAAGAGCTGACAAGTAGTGAGCAAGAAATAGTAGAGCGTTCGAACGAAGTGTTGAACCAATTTAAAAGTGCAAATAAGTACGTCATTGTTTATCCGCTGCATAACTTTAATATTCCATCTAAGCTGAAGGATTATATGGACAATATCATGATTGCAAGGGAGACCTTCAAATACACCGAAACGGGATCAGTGGGCCTTCTTAAAGACGGACGGAGCATGCTCGTGATTCAAAGCAGCGGTGCGATTTATACCAATAATGATTGGTATACCGAGGTTGAGTACTCCCATCACTACTTGAAGGCGATGTTCCATTTCCTTGGAATTGAAGATTATGAAATACTGCGGGTTCAGGGGACTTCTATTTTGGACAGAGATGACGTATTGCAGCTAGCATACAAAGAGGCTGAAGAAGCGGCATCCATATTAGCAGCGAAATAATCAACGAGTTAAATTAAAGACACTTATATTGAGGTGAGATTAAATATAAAGGCCGTGTAACTTTCACAACGTGAAAGGTGCACGGCCTTTATTCATGAGGAGCTGATTATATTCGAATAAAATATTTCTCCAAGTGGTTTACTCGGGTATTGACAGTAAGCCGATATGAATGCTAAGATTAGCCCCAATAAACGGAAACGAAAGTCGCTGTACATAGTGGACGATGATGAATAATCGAGCCGAATCGGCTGCATATAAGGGGTGTTGGGAATGGGAGCGGTGCTTGAAATTCAGGAAGTGAACAAAACGTTTCGCGGAGATAATGGCTCCGGCGTACATGTGCTGGATCGGCTGAGCTTGAATGTCCACGAAGGAGACTTTACGACGATTATCGGGCCAAGCGGCTGCGGCAAGAGCACGCTGCTCAAAATTATCGCAGGCTTGGATACCGATTTCGAAGGCCAGGTTCTGCTGGAGGGCGAGCGGGTTGTTCGCCCCTCACAGGAGAAAGGGTTCATTTTTCAAGAGCATCGTCTCTTCCCATGGCTGACCGTTGAAGGCAATATCGCAGCCGACCTGTCGCTGAAGGACCCGGCAATTCGGCAGCGAGTAGATGAGCTGATTCGCTTAGTGAAGCTCACCGGGTTCGAGAAGGCGTACCCGAGACAGCTGTCCGGCGGAATGTCGCAGCGGGTCGCCATTGCAAGAGCGCTGCTGCGCAAGCCGAAGGTGCTGCTGCTCGACGAGCCGTTCGGCGCATTGGATGCGTTCACGCGCAGTCATATGCAGGAGGCGCTGCTCGATATTTGGGAGACGAATAAGACGTCGATGGTGCTCGTTACGCATGACATTGATGAAGCGGTGTTCCTGTCCACGAGAGTCGTCGTATTGGATGCAAAGCCGGGACGGATTAAAGATATTGTGCCGATCGATTTGCCGTATCCGCGCAAGCGCACGAGCCGGGCGTTTACGGAGCTGCGTACGCATGTGCTCAGCAAGCTGGAGCATACCGAGCAGGAGCAGGAAGCTTACAGCATTTAGACTAGCAATCGAATTTATTGTAGGAAGAGGTTGAGAGAGATGTCGACAACCGTACAGGCGGACGCGCGCAAGCAAGGGGTCGTTTTGAATAAGCCAGCGTCAGTGAAGAAGGGACGATCAGTCAAATGGAAGCTTGCCTATCGGGCGGCGCTGATCCCTGCCATTATTCTAGTGCTGTGGCAAACGTTGAGCACCTATGGCGTAATCTCGCAGCAGCTGTTCTCATCGCCGCTGCTTATATTGAAGCAATACATATCATTAATTGCAGACGGGGATCTGGGGCGCCATCTGCGCATCAGCGTCGTGCGAGCGTCGCTAGGCTTCGTCATCGGCGGGGGAAGCGGCCTGCTGCTCGGCTTGTTCGTCGGGATGTCGCGCCGGGTCGAGGAGTACGTGAATCCGACGGTTCAGATGATTCGTACCGTTCCGCTGCTCGCCATAACGCCGCTCTTCATTATGTGGTTCGGCTTTGGGGAGCTGTCCAAGGTGCTGCTTATCTCGCTCGGCGCTTTCTTCCCGCTCTACGTGAACACGTTCCTGGGCGTTCGCAACGTGGACGCGAAGCTGTTCGAGGTGTCGCGCGTGCTGCAATTCAGCCGATATCGGCAGATCGTGAAGCTGATCATTCCCGCAGCGCTGCCGAACATTTTGCTCGGCGTGCGGCTGTCGCTCAGCATCTCATGGCTCGTGCTCGTCGTAGCGGAGCTGGTGGGAGCGGAATCCGGCGTCGGGTACATGATTCAGGATGCCCGCTCGTTCATGCAGACGGATGTCGTGTTCGTCGGTATTACGATTTTTGCAGCGGTCGGCAAGCTCTCGGACTCCTTGGTCCGCTTGCTGGAGCATCGGCTGCTTCGTTGGCAGGATAGCTTTAAAGGCTGATAGGGAAAAGAATAGTGGCGGACAAAGGCTCTGGAGGGAGCTTTTGTCCGCTTTTTGTTGGTGAAATTTGTACTTCTGTGTAGTACGATGTAGTAAATTAGGTTAAATTTACTACTCGGGCGAGGGGATATTTTGCAAACTACAATCAAGAAACTCGATGTTTTGAATCAACTCATCTACGATAATTTGGAAAAGATACTCAAAAAACTGAACAAACGGATGCATATTAAGCTCTATGCGCTCGTTAATGATAAAAAGCAAGCTCCTACAGTCATTCGAATAAAGAAAACGGTAGCCAACGGTGATAAAGCGCTGTCGACCTCTCAGGACGAGCTGCAATCGCTGGAGAATGTATTTGCCGAGCTCAAAGTAGACCCTGCGCAGGCGGGGGATGCTTACGAGCAGATCAAAAGTTATCTTAATGAAGAGTGGTATAAGCAACATGACTCTGCCGATGCCAGCAATAATGCAGAGGCGGCAACATCCCCGTCTGAAAACGAGGATGGACATGCTGGAAGCACAGGAAGTCAAATGAATGATACAAGACTACTCTACATAAACCGAGTTCCTTTTCAATTTGGCAGGAACACCCATTCCGTTATATACATGCTGGAAATTCGTAATGTGGAGCAGGAGACGCGGCAGCAATTTTTTTTGAAACCAGAACTTTCTTTCTTGAGAATGTTGCTGGACTATTATTTTAATGATTTTTACGCGTATACCAAAAATCATATAAAGATCAATGATGATGACTCCATCACAAGCAAATATAACGAAGACGAAATCCAGTTTAATCGCAGGCTGGCGAGGCTGTTCTTTGGGAAAATGCAGAGCTATCTCCAGTCAAACAAAAAGTTTGAGGAGTTCGGATCGGGATTTGATCATGAGCTGCGGAATGAATATTACGTCAATAGTTTATTGGAAAAAGTCGATGATATTTCGAGCCTGAGCTATGAGAATGCGAGCCCCTTCGGCTCTATTCTCTTTATGAATAAGGATGTAATTACGCAGCAATCCCAGCAATCCATCATTCGGTTTACAGTAACGTTCACCAAAGATGATCGGATCGGATTAGATGATGCCAAACGGATAAGAAAGCTATTAGAGTTAACGAACGTCGATAAGGACTTGTATCTTATTGCGGATGAAAACGAGATCTATGGCCTTGGCGAAGTGAATTGGAATCTTCAAAAAGGTATACTGGCATTCCGGCTTGATTTTACGGGATTGTCCAAATATAATCTCGTCCTCGTGCGAACAGAGCCTGAGTTTGCGAGTGGGGGCAAGTTGTTTGTGGAGGACCAGAAGAAGGTTTACCGCTCGGACTTGAGTTTAATCGAAACGAAGCTTGTAGCCATATCTTTTAAAAATCCTAAGTTAGGTGAAGAAGGATACAGTTCGGAGAAATTCACAGCTCTCTTGCGCAATACGTTCTTAGAAGAGTATGGGGACTACGGTCAAGCAAAGCAAAAGATAGAGAGGCTTGATCTTATAGTACGAAAAGCCCGAGAGCAAAAGCATGGTACTATGGTGGTTATTACGAATAGGACGACGGCTGAGGAAGAAATGGCCTCTCTGCGTAAGCAGTCGACACCCATAGAGCCGGGACTGATCAATCCGGAATACATTAAATTTTTGACTGCGATCGATGGCGCGATTTATTTGGACACGGACGGTAATTGCCATGCAATTGGGGTAATATTGGACGGAATATCTAAAGACGGGGTAGGGGACGCCAGCCGCGGCGCGAGGTACAATTCTGCGCATCGCTATCTGCATAAATTGAAGGATGCTCGACAACAAAAGAAAAGCGATGAACAAGCGGAATGTGTTGAACAGAAGAAATGCGTTATCGTGATTATTTCCGAGGATGGCATGGTAGACCTAATCCCAGAATCGGAACATGAGGATATGCTATTAGCGATGGCAGAAGAGGTTATCGACTTGATCCAAGCGTCATCTCCTGATAGGGAGAAGCTGAAGGAGAAGGAGGATACCCTCCTGCAATCGAAAATTGTAGACAGTGATTGGTTGTTTAAGATTGCAGATGTAATGTATGCCAACGACAACGAGGAAAGGGCAATAGAATTTTATAAATATGGAATAGAGCGAGCGGAGAAAAGCTATGTTAACCCTCGTCATTATAATTACTTTGGAAACTGTTACTATACAATTGGGAAATATCAAGATGCGATTGATGTGTACCTTGAAGCTATTGAGGATTCTTTTGATTATGAAGATCATCATATATATCAGAGGAATATAGGTTATAGTTACTTATCGTTGGCGTTACAGTTGAAGGAAGAAGCTGAAGCTTTTGAAAATGAATTGCATGATGCAATTGAATGGTTGAACTATAGTATTGAGCGGGAGAAAACTCGTTCAAAAAAACCATCAGCAAGAGTTTATAGTAGTAGGGGAAGATGTTATTTAGAATTAAGTGATATCGAAAAGAAAACAGAAGGCAAAGTTCAGCTATTGAAAAACTCTTATGATGATTATAGCCAAGCTATTACGCTGAACTCCCATAATAAGACCTACTATTGGAATAGATATTGTGCAAATAATCGATTAAGAAAATTAAAGGGAACGCAGATAAACATAGAAAAGGAATGTATAGAGGATCTAATTCATGCGGAACACATTCAACATGACGATGCCTATATCAACGCCTTGTCCCCTTTGCTAAAAAAGCGTCTCGATCTTGTTGCAGAAGCGGCAGAATTCTACCGGAACCTGATTGGAGACAAAGAAGGTTCCCCAGAGCTACAAGAATTGCTAGCCAAGCACTCAGCCCAGGCCGAAACAAGCAAACAAGCCGAGGCGGCAGCCGGCAAAGCGCCTGATGCGGACGATAGCAAGGCATAGAGAAAAGAGAAAGGAAGTGCATGATAAATGGCAACTGGCGAGTTATATGGCATTATTATTATCGTCGCGGCACTCGTGCTGTTTCGGACGATGCGCAACTTTTACCGGCCGATGAGCGGGACGGGCGTGCGGCTGCTTATGCCGATTTTGTTCATGCTGCCGGGTGTATATGTGATTATGAATCCCAAGGCGCATGCACCGGCATCGGAGTGGTTGATGGCAGTAGTAGTTGGCGTGTTGCTATCTATTCCGCTTATTTTGACGACCGATTACGAGGTGCGCAGCGATAACCAGATTTATGCGAAGCGCAATAGAGGCCTTATCATTTCATTCTTAGCCGTATTCGTGATCCGTTTTGCACTGCGCAATTATATTGACGGGCTTGAGCCGGAGACGATGAGCGCGTTGTTCGTCTTGGTCGCCTTCTCGTATGTCGTGCCTTGGCGCGTTGCATCCTATCTCAAATTCCGCCGAGTTAGACAAGGGATGTCGTCATTTGGTATAAAAGCATAAGGGAGTAGAGCTTCCCGAGGGGGAGGCTCTTTTTATATGGCTTCGTTGACATCAGGCGGAAGGAGGTCGCGCATCATGAAGGTTTGGCGAGTGTTAATCGCTTATGCCCTGTTAGCAATCATTCTCTATTACTATCGCCATGATCTATCCGCATGGATGGAGAACGGAGAAGCGCCGCTATGGCTGCTGTTTCTTGTGGCGACTGCGTTGGCGTTCGTGCCAATCCTTCCTTACAAAATCGTAATCGGAGCGCTAGGCATTATGTATGGTCCGTGGATGGGGGCGTTGTTGAGCTGGCTTGCGGCTAATTTGGCTTCGGTGCTGCTTTTCATGCTCGTCCAGCGGTATTTTTATCGGCAAGGGCGCGCGTATTTGAAGCGGTATCGGCAGACGGAGCGCTTCTCTACTCTCCTAGAGCGGCGGCCGTTTCTAATCATCTTGGTGGCAAGGCTAATCCCGGTCTTCCCGAGCGTGCTCGTCAATATTGTGCCGGCCGTGCTGTCGATCCGGTTGTCGACATTCGCGATTGCGTCTGCGCTGGGCAAAATCCCGGCTATGCTGACCTTCGCCTTCCTGGGGCATGAGCTGATGTCCGATCCGCAAAGCGCCGTCGTGCTTCTGAGCATTTACGCAGGTTTTCTGCTCGCGATGCTCGCGGCATACTGGCTGTGGCAGAGGCGCGCATAATATTCCATCAGTGGAAAACCCTAATCCCATGACGGGAAAGGGGTTTTTCTTTATGTTCAAAAGCAGCGGGCTTGCCAAAATGAGCCTCTTGCTGGCGCTTGCGCTCGCCATGCTGACGATTGGAGGCTGCGGCGGCGGTCATCGGGCGAATCGCGAAACAGGGACCGGCATGAAGCAGCGAACGGCCAGCCTAATGGTGGCGGGCCGGACGAATGTATACCGCGTGCCGGTCTATGAGGAAGCAGGCGGTCGGGTATGGATACCCATAGCGGAAGCAGTCCGCCCGATGGGGCTGAAGCTGCATGAGGCCAACGGCATTACAGCAATTGGCGATACGGATGTCGCGTATGTCGTTCGAACGGACAGCAGCCAAGCGTTGGCTGGCGACAATCCGATCGTGCTCCCGCAAGCGCCGCGGCAACTGGGAAACAAGCTTTATTTGACCAGACAATCGCTTGCGAGGCTGTTCGGGACGAACGTCGATTGGGACCGCAAGTTGTATCGGTTGAATGTCGAGGCGCTCGATGACCGGGAGATGCTTAATGATGCCAAGGGGAGAGTGACGGCCAAAGGCATGGTCGATGCGAAGTCGGAAACGATGGAGCCATTGGCAGCTCCGCCAGATGTGGATGAGCATGCTATGGTGGAGTACGCGAAGGGCTTTCTCGGCACGCCTTATCAATTCGGTGCGGATGCGTACGAGCAGTCGCGCAGATTCGATTGCTCGTCCTTTACCCGGCATGTATTCGATCACTTCGGCATCGACCTTCCGCGCTCCTCGCGCGCGCAATCCCAGTTGGGTTCGACGGTAGAGGAGAACGATCTGCGGCCGGGCGACCTTATGTTCTTCTATACGCCGAATCGGTACGAGAGCAATAAGATCGTCGGACATGTCGGCTTATACGCGGGCAACGGCAAGTTTATTCAGACGTACGGCGATCCGGGTGTCGTCGTTAGCGATTTTAATGCGTACTGGCAGGGACGGTTTTTGTTTGGGAAGCGCGTTTCGCAATAACGAGGAGTAAAAACATCGTATGAGTGGATAGAGAGCTGCGAATTCTAGCAGCTCTCTTGTTTTTTTATTACTATATGGTATAAAATAGGAGGTCGGTAATAGGAAAATAGTCTCAGATGACAACGGAAGCGAGGATTTTGGAAAATGAATCGAATAAGGTTTAATTGGAAGCGCAGCTTCATCACTTTAACGTTAATGGCAATGATTGCTGCAATAGCGGGTGTCGCGCCTACCGCGGAAGCGGCAGTAGCCAGATACTCGTTCAAGGCGAAGGACACGACGGGCAAAGAGCATGTCGTTGCATTCGCGTCGGACAAAGAAAGCAAGGAGATCGTGACAGAGCCTTCCGCATTCGGGAACGAGGGCGACGCGATTTACAGCGGCAGCTACTATTTGGTCGCAGACGGCAAGAAGCAGAAGACGGCCGTGAACAGCGGCAAGCCGATGGACGTGAATCCGAGCCAGAACCTGATCTATAAAGTAGCGAGCGCGGCGAAAGGAACGCCGGACGTTATCGTGATCGGCCAACGGGATTCCAGCAATTATTATACGTTTGAGGCTTATGCGGTTACGGCAAGCTCGGCGATCAAGAAGCTTGGCTTCGTGGAGAAAGGGAAAGCCAAAGCGTTCTATGCCTTATCGACCTCGTACAAAATGAAAAACTTCACTTCGATCTACTTCCAGACGGTCGCGTATAACAATGCGGATGCGGCAGGCTGGTACTTTACGACATATAAGTGGGATGCGAATGCGTATCTGCTCAAGGAAACAGAGACGCAGTTCTATGGCTACGATTCGCCGTACGGCGGCGCGACGAAGAAGGGCGACTATGATACGGGCTCAAGCCTGATTAAGCGCTACGTTAACGAGCCGAAGTTTGCGGTATCCAGCAGCATGCCGAAGGCACCTGTGGTGAAAGCTTATCAATTCGTGCTGGACGGCAATACGAAGGCTAATTTAGCGGCAGGCAAAATTCCCGGCTTCAACCTCACGATGGGCATGTCCAAAGCGCAGGTTCAGAAGCTGCTGGGCAAGCAGACGGACTCTTATTACAGCGCAGGCGCTGATTTTACGATATTCGAGAAGGCATCCAGCTCCGGCTTTAGCTTCTCGGCAGCAATAGCAACTGAGGGCCCTTTATTCGCAGCGGAGATTGGCGGCGCGCAGCTGCCGGCGAACCTGACGTGGGCGACGTTAGAGAAATATCTAGGCAAGCCGATAAGCCAGGGAGAGAGCGAGGTTGATTTTGACGAGTATTATTATTACTACCGCTTCGGCAAAATCGACGTCTACATCGACGGGAAATCGAAAACGAGCAAGCCTTACTTGATCACCCTCGTCCAAAAGTAAGGGATGCAAGCACCTGAAGTGGCGATTCGCCCCCAAATAAGGTAATCTAGGAGCATTGGAGGGGTGCGCGAATGGCAGGTTCAAAGCATTATGTAGTATGGGTGGGCAGGAAGCCGGGCGTCTATGCGACGTGGGCGGAGTGCCAGAAGCAGACGCATAAGTTCGACGGTGCGAAGTTCAAGTCGTTCGAGTCCAAAGCAGCGGCGGATGCAGCGTACAAGGCAGGCTGGGAAACGAACTGGGGGCAGGGCAAAGCGGCGGCTGGCACGTCAGGCGGCAGCTCGGCAGCCTATCGTTCAACGGCGCGCTCGGCAGCTTCGAAGGCTGCCGCGCCGGAAAGTCTGGAGATCGATTATGACAGCATTTCGGTCGATGTCGGGACAAGCGGCAACCCAGGACCGACCGAGTATAAAGGCGTCGATACGCAGACGGGCGAGGTTGTGTTCGCTTGCGGCCCGATTCGCAAAGGGACGAACAATCTCGGCGAGTTTCTCGCGATCGTGCATGCGCTAAGATACTTGCAGCAGCTCGGCAGCAACAAGACGGTATACAGCGATTCCGTCAACGCGATGAAATGGGTCAATCAGAAGGCGGTTGCCTCCACGCTGGCGAGGGACGCCTCGACGGCCGAGATTTGGCGCCTTGTGGACGATGCGGTGCTGTGGCTGAAGACGAACCGTTACGAGAACAAGGTACTGAAGTGGCAAACCAAGCTATGGGGCGAGATTAAAGCCGATTACGGGCGAAAATAACGCCGTGCGAGAGTAGGGAAGGAGGGACTGCGATGGCGCTTTCTGAGCGGAGCGAACGGGAGCTGCTGGACATTGTGCGAGCTGGCGACGGCGGCAGCGGCGACGGGATGCTGAACAAGCGTACAAGCGATGGCGCGAGAGAAGCCGTCCTGTTCTATACCGCGATGTGCGGCACCTGCCAGGTGGCGGAGCGAATGCTCGAGGTCGTGCAGGCGACGGGCGTGCCCGTTCCGATCCATAAGCTGAATATCAGCTTCGCTCCCGTGCTGCGGGAACGCTGGCAGATCACGAGCGTCCCGTGCCTTGTGCTGCTGGAGGACGGCGAGCCCGTCCTGTTCGAGTACGTGATGCGGTCAGTCGACCATCTCTACCATTTGTTGAAATCATCGTAACAAAAGAGGCGTTTCCCAAGCTGCGTCATGCAGACAGGGGAAGCGCCTTTATTGTTGCTGCGAGCAAAATGGGCGGTTGCCGCTCACTTGCGCGCCGCGCGAACGACCCATTGGATAAGCTCGGCCACGAGGCCGACGGCATAGCCGCCGATAACGGCGAACAAGAACATGAGCAGGCTGGTGAGGTCCTCCCAGCCGGTCATTGCGCGGGAAGCCTGCGCCATAAGGGCAAGCCCGACGGCGTTCCCGAGCATGGCGAACAGCCAGAAGAGCCGAGCGCCGAACCAGCCCAGCAGGCCGGGGATTACGGTAAGGGCAAGCGCTAGCAGCGTGAACCGAAGCGCGTGCGTGAGCGTAAGCTTTTGCTCCAACAGTTCAAAGCGAATGAGGTTTAGCAATACGGCCATCACGATAGCGGAGATATAGGTCGCAACAAACCAATGGCGGCTGCGTGCCGCAGGAATCCAGCGCATGGCGACGCTCCTTTCAATTAATGAGAATGAATTCGAAGGGCAACTAATCGGATTGCAGCAGCGTCTAATGAGAGAGCGAAACCAATTTACAACTTGATAGGAAAGAGGTAGAGGAATGAATCAAGCAAGCGGGCTTGTCGGCAAGGCAAGTCGAAGGATTGCGATGGCAATGGCCCTTATTCTCGTCATGATTATGCTCGGTGAAGGTCTAGGAGGACAAGCGGCGCATGCGCAGGCGAAACAGCTGCAAACGCAAAGCAGCATATCGATCTATCTGGACGGGCGGCAGCTCGTCACGGATTCGCCTCCCTATATTATACCGCAGGTCAATGTCACGATGGTACCGATTCGCGTGATTAGCGAAGGGCTGGGGGCAAGCATCGAGTGGGCGCAGCAGACGAAGACGGCGACGATCCGGCAGGACTACACAACAATCGTGATGACGGCAAATCAGACGTTCGCTCAGGTGAACGAGGCGCGAGTCGACCTGGGCGCATCCGTACAGGTGAAGCAGGGACGGGTCATGGTGCCGCTTCGCTTCGTCAGCGAACAGCTCGGGCTGACCGTCGGCTACAATCAGGCGACGAGGACGATTACGCTGGTTTCGCCGACTGCCCCCGTCGATCCGTCGACGGGCCAGCAGGACGGCATGCTGCATGGAGCTTGGATTTCGACGGTGTTTAATCTGGATTGGCCAAGCACGGGCGCTTACGGCAATGCGGACAAACAGAAGCAGGAGTATGGGAAGCTGCTGGATCAGCTGCAAGGCATGGGCATCAACACGGTGTTCGTTCAGGTCCGCCCATCGGCCGATGCGCTTTATCCGTCGCAGCTGGTGCCGTGGTCCAAGGTGCTTACAGGCGTTCAAGGCAAGGACCCCGGTTATGATCCGCTTGCATATCTGGTTGATGAGACGCATCGAAGAGGGATGGCGTTCCACGCATGGTTTAACCCCTTCCGGGCAAGCACTGATGCTTCGACTGCCAGCCTCGCTGCCAGCCACGTAGCGAAGCAGCATCCCGAATGGATCGTGAATTCCGGCGGGAAGCTGTACATCAACCCGGGCATCCCGGCGGCGCGCCAGCATATTATCGATGCGATCATGGAGGTTGTCGATCAATACGAGGTGGATGGCGTTCATCTGGACGATTACTTCTACCCTTCGAGCGGAACGTTCGACGATTCTGCAGCATTTCAGGCTTATAACAGCAAAGGAATCGCGACGCTAGCTGACTGGCGACGAGATAATATTAACGAATTTGTACGTCAGCTGGGCGAGACGCTTCATGCCTCCAAGAAGGGCATTGCATATGGCATCAGCCCGTTCGGCGTATGGCGGAACCAGTCGGTTGATCCTACGGGCTCAGACACGAAAGCTTCTGTTACGGCCTACGACTCCATGTATGCAGACGTTCGAACGTGGATTAAGCAAGGCTGGATCGATTATGTCGTGCCCCAAATTTATTGGAGCCTGTCGTTCCAAGCCGCGCGTTACGACAAGCTGGTGGATTGGTGGTCGCAAGAGGTGAGCGGTACGCAGGTCAAGCTTTATATCGGCCATTCGCCATACAAGCTGGGGACGGCGGAAGCGGGCTGGCAGTCCGCGCAGGAAATCATTAATCAGCTTTCGTACAACAAGCAGCATCCCGAGGTGAGCGGCGACATTTTCTTCAGCGCGAAGGATTTGCTCCGCAATCCGCTCGGCCTTATCCCTGCGCTGCAGGCGTATTACGGCATCGAGTAGCTTCAGGAGGGGAGAGTGCATGGCAAGCAGGGGCGACGAAGCCTTCACGACCGATAGGGGCGTGAAGGCTTTTTGTCTATCCCGGAGCTCATCGATTGAACAAGGTCTCTTGCCTAAAAACCAAACAAACTTATTTTAAGTTTAAAAATAACTAGACAAATTGATTGTACGTCTATTATTATTTGGAGGTGGTTCAACGCCATCATTTTTGGGAAAAGGAGAGATCATTCATGTTTCGTAATCCGATCGTTCGGACCGTTATGATGTCGCGCGTGCTTCAGCAGCTCGGCGTCTGGGTGCGTAACTTTGCAATCTTGCTGTATGTAACGGAGCAGACGAACAACAATCCAACCTATGTATCGCTTATTTCGATCGCGGAATTCGCGCCAATCTTTTTGTTTGCATTCATTGGGGGAGCATTCGCGGACCGGTGGCGTCCAAGGCGGACGATGGTAGGGAGTGACATACTGTCGGCTGTGTCGGCCGGCATCGTATTAGCGGTTGTTGCCATGGGCTCTTGGCAAGCGCTGTTCGCCGCCACTTTCGTATCCGCGATGTTATCGCAATTCTCGCAGCCATCTGCGATGAAGCTGTTCAAACGCCATATTCCGGAGGATCAGCTGCAAGGCGTCATGGCGATGTTTCAGACGCTGATGGCTGTCTTTATGGTCGTGGGGCCAATCATCGGCGCCTTCGTCTATGGGCAGTTCGGCATTGAGGTCTCAATCGGAGTAATGGGCGTGCTGATGCTGGGTTCGGCGGTATTGCTGCTCGCGCTGCCTGCTGATCCTGTACCGGAGCACGGGGATGCGCCTAAAGGCGATCTGCGCCAGCAGTTGAAGGAGGGCTTCCAGTATGTAAGCAGGAATCGGCTGCTTCGAACGCTCGGGGTCACGTTTACGGTTTCCGGTTTGGCCGCAGGGTTAATCCAGCCGCTTGCGCTGTTCGTTACCATCGATAATCTGGGCAAGGATGCGGACTTTTTGCAATGGCTGCTGATGGTCAACGGGGCTGCGATGTTCATCGGCGGGGGATTGGTCATGGCAATGGCCAAAAAAATACCGCCGCAGCTGCTGCTCGCTTCGGGTTTGTTCGTCAGTGCATTCGGAACGGTGGCGATTGGCGCATCGACGAGCTTGCCGCTTACGATCGGGCTGCAGGTCGTGACAGGCATTTTTTATCCGTGCATCCACATTGGCATTCAAACATTGATTCTAAAAAATACGGAAGGTGCGTATATTGGACGAGTGGGCGGTGTTCTGACCCCGATGTTTATGGGTATGATGGTCATTGGCATGTCGGTTGGCGGACCGCTTATGCATGCCCTCTCGCTGCTGTCCGTATACGAAATTAGCGGTGTCCTGTTCTTGGCGGGCGCTTTGCTCATGATCATGCCGAGGGTTGGCCGACGGCAGCAATTAGGTATTGACAAGTAAGAGCGGTTGTTATTTGCGTTCTGGAACAAACTGTGCTATTATAAGCATACAATTCGGGAACTCACTCGCATGATGGAAAGGGTTATCATTTCGTGCAATGTAACCCTTTCCATCATGTGATTTTTTATTTCGTTTTGAGTAATGAAGATCATGTGAAATTAATTTTGTTGGAGGTAAGATCCATGCAACAAGGTACAGTAAAATGGTTCAACGCAGAAAAAGGTTTCGGTTTCATCGAAGTTGAAGGCGGCAGCGACGTATTCGTTCACTTCAGCGCGATTCAAGGCGAAGGATTCAAAACGTTGGACGAAGGCCAACGCGTTGAGTTCAACGTGGTACAAGGCAACCGTGGACCACAAGCTGAGAACGTTGTAAAGCTGTAAGCTAGTCGGAACTGCCCTTGACGCAAGTTAAGGGCAGTTTTTCTCTCTGTAAACTTAGGAGAAAGGGGCTCGTTCCATGTACTCGAGAAAAAAACCTGTTGAGGAAATTCCAGAGGAAGAAACAGCAGTCTGGCTTTGCACGAACGATGACTGCAACGGATGGATGAGAGATAACTTTGCATTCGAGGCCGTACCAACGTGCTCGCAGTGCTCGTCTCCTATGGTTAACGGAACGAAGAGTCTTCCAGTTCTCGTGAACACGAGCAAACGTTTCGAGAAAATGTAACCCTGCCCTTTTGAAGGCCTGAGCATGGGGATCTTGGGCTGATCAACCTTTTGCTTGAACGCATGGCCTTAGTTAGCCATGAAAAAGCCGACCGCGTGAGGTCGGCTTTTTGTTTTGTCTGAAAATCGGCTAATTCTTCGTTTTATACACGAGCAGAATCGTGCTCCGCTGGGTGGACGAGCCTCCGCGCGTCGGTTTCATAATCGAGCCGTAACAGATGCTGACGAATTGATCTTCATCTAGCCCTGCAAGAAATTCATTCGCTGTTTTCTCCGCGTACACCGTGTCGGTATCCACGAACTCTTTGACTTGTATCATCTTTGACCCTCCATAATCTAATGGTTAACGTTCATTATAAACGAAATCGACGTAGTTTACGCAAATTGTTTTACATAATCTTTAAGAGATGAACATGTCCCGTTTACATGAGGGTGTTATCCTTGCACCGGATAAGGAACAGTGTATGGACTGACCACAACGGGAGGGTAATCACTCATGCTTAAGATGTCGAAGCAAAAAATCGCCATGTCGCTCGCGCTGACGACGGCATTGCTCCAAACGGTACCGTCGCTCGGCGGCGCGCAGACGTTCGCTGCAGCAGGCGTATTGGCGGGAACGCCCTACCAGGCGAACGGCACGTATGATCGCACGGTGCCTCACATTATCATAAATCAGGTGTACGGGGCTGGCTTGAAAGCAGCAACCGATGCGTATTCGACCCATGGTTTCATAGAGCTGTACAATTCTACGAACGCGGATGTTAACTTGGCGGGGTGGTCGCTGCAATATGCGGACCGCGGCACGAATGCAACGACGGGGCCGACGAATGGCTGGGAGACGCTGGCGCTGACAGGGACGATTAAAGCCCATTCCAGCTATTTGATCACAGGCAAGGAAACAGGAACAGCGGCGGCAAACGCGAAGCTTGATTTGACCGGACGCGGGGACCAGACCTGGGATCGCTATATCAATAACAAAGGGATGAAAGTGGCGCTGGTCAGCGATACGGCTGCTCTAGCCGCTGTTAATCCGTTCGATACCGATGGTGCGGGCGCGAAGGTTTCCGGCTATGTCGATATGGTCGGAACGGGCAGCAACGATGCTGGCAGCACGATCGATGGTTATGAAACGGCGTATCCGAGCGGCTCAGTCGAGGGCACATCCAAGAAAAATGCCATCCGCCGCATCGACCGCGCCGATACGGACAACAACAAATCGGATTTCCAGCAGGTTGATTACAGTGCAGCGGATGCAGTGGTTATAGCGGAAAAAGGTCCGCGCAGCAGCGCGTCCGGCGCGTGGGGCGTAGCTGTCAATCCGCTCAGTGTGACGACGCAGGCATTAGCGGCAGCTACGGTGGGTACGCCATACTCGGCAACGGTCGGGGCCACTGGCGGGACGAAGCCTTATGCATTCTCGGCAACAGGGCTGCCGCAGGGGCTTGGCATTGACGCGGGTACAGGCGTGATCTCGGGAACGCCGCTGGCGGCAGGAACGGCGCAAGTCACGCTATCGGTTACAGATGCGGCCTATTCTCCGCAAGTGACGACAAGTACGCTGGCGCTGAATGTGAACCCTGCCGGGTTCCCGAATCAACTGAGCGTGACTAAAATCGGGCAATATTCGGTCGGCGTCACGAATGCGGACGGCGGAGTTGCCGAGATCGTGAAATACAACAAGGACAACGGCAAGTTTTATCTTGTGAACGGCTCCTCGAACCCGCCGAGCCTGGATATTGTAAGCCTTTCGGCGAACCAGACGCTGACGAAGGATGCGACTGTAGCGGTGAAGACGCTCGCGGAAACGGGCGGCTTCGTCTATGGCGACCTGACGAGCGTCGATATTAATACGACGAACAAGCGAATTTATGTGTCTGTTCAAGAGAAGGATGCCGCGAAGAACGGGCGTATTCTTGCGCTGGATTATGACGGCAATCTCGTAGCGTCTTATGAAGCGGGTGTGCAGCCCGATATGATCAAATCGACGCCGGACGGGCATTACGTCATGACGGCGAACGAGGGCGAGCCGCGTGTGGCGGGCGTGGACCCGAAGGGCAGCGTCACGATTTTGGACACGCAGACAGGTGCTGCCGTGAACGCCGAATTCGATAACCCATCGATCATCGATGATGCGGTGCATATTCGCGGAGCAGCTGACCCAGTGACGGGGATGATCGGCGGCAGCGGAACGAAAGCGGTTGCGCTGTACGATCTGGAGCCGGAATATATCACGCTGTCTGGCGATGCGAAGAAAGCCTATATTTCGCTGCAAGAGAACAATGCGATAGCGACGCTGGATTTGACGGCCAAGCAGTTTACGTCGGTTAACGGCTTAGGGCTGAAGGATTTGAACGACCCGCGCAATGCGTTGGACGTCGTGAAGGACGGCAGCATCAAGCTGGAGAACGTGCCGTTCTATGGCATGTATATGCCAGATGGCATTGCCTCCTATACGGTTGGCGGATCCACTTATTTGCTTAGCGCAAACGAGGGCGATGCGACGGAATGGCCGGGACGCACGAATGTGAGCAAGCTCGGGACGATGAAGGGCAGCCTGAATTCCGGTTCGGCGGCTGCGCAGTTTTTGAATGGCAAGGTGGCTTATGACGGATTAGAAGTGATGGGCGACATGGGCCATGACGGCATCTACTTATATGGCGGGCGCTCGTTCTCGATCTGGCACGCGGATACGATGTCGCAGGTGTTCGACAGTGGCAATGATTTCGAGCGGATTACCGCGGAGCGGCTGCCTAGCTACTTTAATGCGAGCCATGCGAAGACGACGATGGATGACCGCAGCGTGAAGAAGGGTCCGGAGCCGGAGGATGTGAAGGTCGGCCAAGTGGGCTCGCGAACGCTTGCGTTCATTGGGTTGGAGCGTATTGGCGGCATTATGACGTACGACGTAACCAACCCGGCACAAGCAACGTTCGTCAACTATACGAATACGCGCGTATTTACGCCGAAGGATAATTTGAACACGGACACGGGGCCAGAAGGCATCGAATTCATCCCGGCATCGATCAGCCCGACCGGACAGCCACTGCTGCTGGTCGCGTATGAGGTGAGCGGCACGGTCGCTGTCTTCCAGCTGGACGTGACGAAAGTGACGCTCGATCAGGCGGCGCTGGTGTTGACGGCTGGCGGAGCTGCAGGGCAGCTGAACGCGGCGGTCGTGCCTGCGAGCGGCGCAGCTTCAACGGTAACATGGACATCCTCGAACCCGGCTGTCGCGACGGTGGATGCGGCAGGCAAAGTGACGCCAATCGCTGCAGGCACGGCGACGATTACGGCGCTTAGCGCTGATCAGTATGGTCAAGCATCGAGTGAAGTGACCGTTACGGCTGCAGCTGGCGGAAACGGCGGTAGTGGTGGCAATAGCGGAAACGGCGGTAATAGTGGCAATAGCGGTAATGGAAACGGCAGCAATGGCGGGAACAACACGGGTGTGGGCGCTGGAGCAGCAGCGGGCGGCAGCGTAACTTCCGAGAAGCGCGAGGGCGTACCTTATGCCGTTATCTCCTTGCCATCCGGCCAGCCTGCTAATGGGGGATCGGAAGCTGTAGTGACAGCGTCACTCGTTGATCAAGCCATTAGCATCATGAATCAAACCGATGGCGGAGCCAAAGGGCTGGAGCTGAGCGCATCGTTCACGACGGGCGGCGGCACGATTAAGCTGTCGCACGAAATCGTGGAGCGGCTGGCGAAAGCGGGTCTTGCCTCCGTCGTGCTGGAGACGAATTTGGGAACGATCAGCTTGGATCGCACGGCTTGGAATGCGCTTGTAATGGAAGCGGGCGATGGCGATCTGACAGTAACGGTGATTGTAACGGAAAGCAAGGGGATGAACCAAGGGAAATCGGTCATCGGCTTCCTTATTCAAGCGGACGGACAGCCGGTCGAGCAGCTGAAAGGCGGCGTGGAAGTCCGCCTGCCATACAAGGCGGCGCAAGGCGAGAATCCGAAGGCGATCGTTCCTTATGCGGTGGGCAGCGGCGGAGCTGCGAAGCCGATCGTACAGAGCGGATATGATGCAAGTGCCGGAGAGGTTTATTTCCGAACGAACCAATTGCAAGCGGGCTACACGGTCGGTCACGCGACGACGTCATTCCAAGATACGAGCAGCAGCTTCGCGCAGGATGCCATTGCTTATTTGACGGCAAGACAAGTCATTACGGGCGTGAGCGCGACCCAATTCGCGCCGAATGCGCCCATGAAGCGCGCGGATCTCGTGCTCCTGCTCGCTCGCATTGCAGGCGTAGAGTCGGGAGGGAATTCGAGTTCCCGTTATGCGGATATTGACGCAAGCGCGTATTATGCAGATGCCGTTGCGTGGGCATCGGATCTGGGCATTGTTGGCGGCACGGGCGGCGGCAACTTCGAGCCGAACGCGGTCGTGACGCGCGAGCAGCTCGTCACGATGCTTGTCCGCTTCGCGGCTAGCATTGGCTATGAGCTGCCTAGCAGCGGAGAGCCTGTATCGTTCGCGGATGCAGGCGACATTGCTGGCTACGCGGCATCCGCGGTGTCGGCTGCGCAGCAGGCTGGCCTTGTAACGGGCCGCCCGGCAGCGAATGGCGGCGGCACGGTGTTTGCGCCGCAAGCGCCGGCGACGCGCGCGGAGACGGTGAAGCTGCTTGCGCTGCTGGTGCAGGGGATTGTGGGGTAAGCCGTAACGCAAGGGAGGAGGCTCCCGCAAGAATAAACTTGGGAGAGCTTTAACGGACCGAGCAGCCCTTATTTGATCAAAATCAGCCATATTTGTGTTTTAACGGACCGAGCGGCCGTTATTTGACCCATTTTGCCTTTATAAGGCGGCTAAGTGGCTAAATAACGGCTGTGTGGTCCGTTACGATTGTTATAGGCACTTTTTGGAGGGTTTAGCGGCTCTGGTGAAGCTAGAATAAAAAGTGGACACGATGCTGAGAGATACAAGATAATAATCGCAGCAAAGTGAGGTGTCTGTAGTGAGCGAGCATCGCAAACGGTTTACGGAAGAGTTCAAGAAACAGACGGTAAAATACGTACAAGAACAAACGAAATCGATAGCGGACATTTGTGAGGAGTTAGGGATCGCTAAAAGTACGGTTCATCAGTGGATGAATCAGTTTAGGCAGTTCGAGAACGAATCGGTCAATTTGCCCGAGAAGATTCGTCAGTTGGAGGCACAGAATAAGTCTAAGGATCGCGAGTTGGCGGATCTGCGCGAAGAGATGGCGATTCTAAAAAAGGCACTGCACATCTTCAGCAAGGAAAGGAACTGAGGTTCCAATTCATCGAAAAGTATCGCTCCGAGTTTCGGGTGGAGAAGATGTGCCAGGTGCTGCGTGTTTCGCGGAGCGGATATTACAAATGGAAAACTAAGAAAATCAGTTCGCAAGCGTACCGTAAAGAGCAGGTGGTCAAGCGCATCTCCTACCACTTCAAGGATAACTCAGGACGTTACGGAGCACTTAAAATTACAGCTAAACTGCGTCTTGAAGGGCTCACAATCTCAGAACGAACGGTAGGCAAATACATGAGGGAGCTGAAGTTGCGAGCCTGTGTTTCTCGGAAGTTTCGGGTCACCACCACCGACTCGAACCATGATCACCCTATCGCGCCTAACCTTTTGAATCAGAACTTTAAGGTTTCCCAGCCGAATAAAGTATGGGTTGCGGACATCACCTACATCCCGTGCAAAGGGCAGAAGCTGTATTTGGCAAGCATCATGGACTTGTGTACACGTGAAATCGTTGGCTGGCGGTTGGACAATCACATGACGACGGAACTGGTCATGGGCGCGTTTGAGGCTGCTTATACGGCCAAGATGCCAAAGGAAGGCCTCATCCACCATTCCGACCGTGGAACACAGTACACCTCTAAAGAGTACCGAGCAAAACTCAAGGCATGCGGAATGATTGCTAGCATGAGCCGCAGGGGAAATTGTTATGATAACGCCTGCATCGAGTCATTCCACAGCATTCTCAAGAAAGAATTGATCTACTGCTCACCAAAATTCAAATCGCAGCAAGAAGCTTATACTGAGCTCTATCGCTACATTGAGTTTTTCTATAACCGAAAGAGGATCCACAGCTCGCTGGGCTATCTGAGTCCAGTTCAATTTGATCTGCAATTTTATAAGAAGGCTTCATAAATTTTCACAAGAATACGGTGTCTACTTTCTTGACTGCGGTCCATGGTGTCCGTTAGCTGGGATCCCTCACGAGATGCTGTGAAACAATCTGAATCTTGATCACGTCTATCCAGTAAAAGGGAGGCGTGTAACAATGAAGAAATTTGTTTTGGCAGCAACAGCCGCAAGCCTGCTGCTTGTATCCGCAACGGCCTATGCAGGTACGCCTGATCAGAGCAACGTGAGAGGGAAGCAGATCGAATTAGGCGCGGCAGCGATCAATGATCATGGCCGATTATTAGTCCCGGTTCGCTTGATTGCAGAAACGATTGGCGCGACCGTCACATGGAATCCGAAGTCCCGGACTGCTGCTATGCATAAATGGACAGAAACAGTGAAGTTCACCGAGGGGAAGGACACCGCATATTTTGCAAAACGGTATGAATCTGGCTTATTTGCGCTTCATGCGCCGGTTAGGGTCGTTAATGACCAAGTTTATGTCCCGGTTCGCTTTCTCTCGGACTTCTATGGCTATCAAATTACGGCTAAGGATGGCATGTTAACGATCAACTCGCCGTTCAGCCAGTATGAGCAGCAGCTTCTATCGACAGGTGAGCTTGCTAGCGTTCGGAGATTAGTGATGGACAAGGCTTCGCGAAAACTACATTTTGCAAACGCGCCTATTCCATACTTGCCGAAACAACGGGAAGGCTATTCTACCACCTACCTCTTCCCGGTCGGAGAGGCGAACCGTTTCTTCCTCCTTTTTGAGGATACGGTTTGGTTCTGCGAACGCCAAGGCGATTTCTTCGTCGTTACATGGGAAGCGAATATTCCAGTCGGTACGGATGATATGGCGCACTTGCTTCTGAACGGTGAAGTCACGGACGCTACAGGCCCTCGGCCTGTTACGGGCAAAGATTTTTTCTATTACCGAATTGGCGGATTGATGACGACGACGATCATTACGGCGGGCAAGCTTGCCCATGACGGCACGGTCACAGAGTCGGGCATGAAACGAATGGTGGATGGGGAAGCAGCTGTCCAAACCGGAACATTGGAATTGAAGCTGCCGGAGGAGAAGCGGAAAGAGGCATAGCAGCGGAAATAAGCGGCAGTAGGCCAAAGCCAGAAAAGGCGGTGCGGGGACAACCTTCCCAGCACCGCCATTTTTGAAACGGGAGAGGCACACCCAGAACCGAAAGCGAATCCGGCCTGGTACCGCAGGACATTGATTGCTATCTCTCCACATGGCGCTTGTCCAGCAGCACCGCTTCGGCGTGGCTCCATGTCGGCAGCCCTTCCCAATCCCCCTCGGCTTGGACGACGAGCGAGCCGATCAGGTTGCCGAGCCTGACAGCCTCCGCTGTCGAATGTCCCTTCAGCAGGCCGGCGATAAAGCCGGCGCAGAAGCCGTCGCCAGCACCGACAGCGTCAGTGACGCGTTCAACCGGAAAGCAGGGAATGCGTTGGAGTTGCCCGTTTTCCAGCAAAAGCGTCTCGGTCCGGCTGCCCTTCACGACGCTTACCGCGTCCAATTGACGGAGCCGATCCATAATTTGTTCGGCATCCTCCATTTCATACAGCAGCATGAGCTCGTCCATGCCTGGGAGGAAGTAGTCGGCCTGCTGGGCAAGCGCGAGCAGCGTTTCTCTTGCATCACTCAAACTCCACAGCTTCAGCCGCAAATTAGGGTCAAAGCATACTTTTACGCCGTTCCGGCGGGCGATCCTAACCGCTTCGAATACGGTTTCCTTGCAGGAATCGCTCAAGGCGGGCATAATGCCCGTCACATGCAGCATGCTGGCACCAGCGATATAAGCCTCGTCCAGCTCGGACGGCTGCATGGCGCTCATCGCGGATAGCTTGCGGTAATAGTAGACAGACGTCCTGCCGGACGTCTGCTCCCGCAGCATCAGTCCGGTCGGCCGCTCGCCATCCTGCGCGGCACGCGAAACGTCGACGCCTTCTCCTCGCACGCGGGTTAGAATCGACCGACCGATCGGATCGCTGCCGAGCCTGCCGAACCAGCCGACGCGGATGCCGAGCCGGGCAAGGCCGATCGCGACGTTCGTCTCCGCTCCGCCGAATGACAGCTCCAGCCCATGGGCATATTCGATGCCTTTGGCGGAAGGGGCGGTGAGCAGCCCCATCGATTCTCCGAACGTAACGACGTACGGCTGCTTCGGCTGCTCCGGTTGTTGCGGGCTCATCGAACCATCCAACCGCCGTCGACGCATAAGACATGCCCGTTCACATAGTCGGAGGCGCGGGAGGCGAGGAAGACGATTGCCCCCTTGAGATCGTCGTTCGATCCCCAGCGCCCGGCGGGGATGCGGTCGAGAATTTGCTGGTTGCGCGCTTCGTCCGCGCGCAGCGCCGCCGTATTATCGGTGGCCATGTAGCCGGGGGCAATCGCATTCACTTGCACGCCGCGCGAAGCCCACTCGTTCGCGAGCGCTTTGGTCAGCCCGGCTACGGCATGCTTGCTCGCCGTGTAGCCCGGAACGTTGACGCCGCCTTGGAACGAGAGCATGGAGGCGATGTTGATGATTTTGCCGGACCCTTGCGCTAGCATTTCGTTGCCTGCCAGCTGGCATAAGGTGAAGACGGAGTCGAGATTCGTCCCCAGTACGGCCTGCCAATCGGCGTAAGCATGCTCGGCGGCCGGGGCGCGGCGAATAATGCCGGCATTATTGACGAGAATATCGATTCGGCCGAAAGCGGCTTTGGCGCTATCGATAATGCCGCGGAGCGACGCTTGATCGCTAACGTCGGCCTTCACGACGATAGCGCGGCGTCCGATTCGCTCAATCGCCTGCTTCGTTTCGTCGGCCGGCGAGCTGTTCGTCACGAGCGTAAGATCGGCGCCGGCCTCGGCCAGTGCGATGGCGAGCGCTTGGCCCAAGCCTCGCGCAGCACCGGTCACGATTGCGGATTGGCCGCTGAAATTGAACATTTCCATGCTTCGCGTGCTCCTTTCCTGCATTTTTATTTCAAATCGCTCATCGCGACGATATCCATATCCTTGAACGTATAATTCTCGCCCGCCATCGACCAGACGAACGCATAGTTGCTTGTGCCTGCGCCGGAATGAATCGACCAGTTCGGCGAGATGACGGCCTGCTCGTTCGCAACGACCAAATGACGTGTTTCGGACGGCTGGCCCATGAGATGGAATACCCGTGCGTCCTGATGAAGGTCGAAATACAAATAGGCTTCCATACGACGGTCATGGAGATGGGCTGGCATCGTGTTCCAGATGCTGCCTTCCTTCAGAATCGTAACGCCGAGCATAAGCTGGCAGCTTTGCACCGCTCCGGCATGAATGTATTGATACAGCGTGCGTTCGTTGCAGGCCTGCATCGTGCCGAGGTGGTTCGGCGTTGCGTTTTCCAGCGCGATTTTGACGGTTGGATAGACGGCATGTGCCAGCGTGGAGCAGAAATACAGCTTGGCCGGATTAGCGGAATCGGCGCTGGATACGCGCACGCTCTCCGTGCCTTTTCCGACGTACAGCGCGTCCAGCTTCGTTAGCTCGTAACGCACGCCGTCAGCCTCGATCACCGCCGCTCCGCCGCCGACATGAATAAAGCCGATCTCGCGCCGTTCCAGAAAATAATCGGTTTTCAACGTATCGGGATCGGCGATTTCCAGCGGTTCGGATGTTGGGAAGGCGCCTCCGATAACCATCCGGTCGTAGTGGCTGTAGACCATCGTTACTTGGCCAGCTTGAAATAAGTTTTCAATCAAGAACCGCTCGCGCAGCTCCTCGGTTGTCAAATGCCGCGCTTCCTGCGGGCTGGTCGCTTGTCTAATTTCCATGATTGGTCACCTCTAAGTGGATTTAGTTAACGAGTTAAAAAATACGCTGCTTCCAGCCGTTCAGCTTGGCAAAGGCTTCGATGTAATAGTAGTCGCCGTAAATGATCGAGACGTTGACATTTTCGCCAGCCGGCTTGTGCCCGGTGCCCTCCAGCAGGATCGCCTGATGCTCCGGCTTATCCCACGTTGCGTACCGCTCTGTCAGCGACTCCAAAATGCGCTCTGCAGCGCCTTGGTAAATACGCTTCTGCGCTTGCGGCACATGCTCCGCGATTTCGATCAGGCCGGATGCGGCAATCGCCGCAGCGGAGGTGTCTCGCGGCTCGGACTCGGGCTGGTCGACGCGGAAATCCCATAGCGGAACGGCATCCTCAGGCAAGCAAGCGATAAAGTGATGCGCGGTCCGCTTGGCAGCGTCGAGATAACGCTGCTCACCTGTGTAGCGGTAGGCCATGGCGAAGCCGTACAGCGCCCAAGCATTGCCGCGGCTCCATGCCGAGTCCGGTCCATACCCTTGGCCGCCGAGCGGCTCGATAAATTCGCCCGTCTCCGCATTGAAGGAGAGAATGTGAATGACGGAGCCGTCCGGGCGCACGCCATGGGCGAGAATCGTATCGGCATGGCGCATGGCGATATGCTTGTATCGCGGGTCGCCGGATTCGCGGCTGGCCCAGAACAGCAGGGGAAGGTTCATCATGCAGTCGATGATCGCCCATCCGCTCAAGTCGCCGTTCCATGCGCGAATGAAGCTGCCGACCGGATTGAATCTTCCGGCCATATAGTCGGCTGCCCGCAGTCCGATGCGCAGCGCCTCTTGGTCTCCCGTCAGTTGATGCTTGATAACGGCGGTCGGCAGAAACTGAAAGCCGACATCGTGATGCAGCTCCATCGGGTATTGCGAGAAGCATTGCTCAAGCTTCGCGTCCCATTCCCAAGCGGCTTGCTTGAAAGCGTCGTTGCCCGTCCAGTCGTGCATCAGCCACAGCATGCCCGGCCAGAAGCCGGAGGTCCACCACCAGTGCGGCATATCGTCATAAAGCCCGTCCGCTCTTGCTACATGGGGCGATTTGTCCCCGATTTGGGCGAGCATGCTTTCCGCTTTGCGTTCAATTCGTTCCATAACCATTGCCTTATAGGCAGTGTCCATTGCAATTCCTCCTTCTCGTTGTTACGGAAGATTATAGAGGTTGGAGGGGAGAGGAAGTTGCAGTACAATGATTAAAAATACCGTTCTGTTGTCCTAATGAGGGGGAAGCTATGAACCGGCTGTTCGAGTTGCTGCAATTTCAGGGAAGGCCGTATTTATGGGCGCACGCGACGCGTTCGACCGAGCACTTCAAAGGCTACTACCACTGGCATCAGGGATGCGAGCTGCTGCTCGTTCACGAAGGCGCCGGCAAGGTCATCGTTAATCAGCAATCCTACGATATTCGCAGGGGGATGCTGTTTTTCTTTCAGCCGTTTCAATTGCACCACGTATTCGTCGAGGCGGATGCAGCAACGCCGTATGTGCGAACGGTGTTTCATTTTGATCCCGCCCCGCTTGAGTCGGGACTGGCCCCTTTTCCGCGCCTGCAGCATTTATATATGAAGCTGAAGCAAGGGACGATGGCGGAGCAGGCGTTTGATTTGGCGGAGGAACTCGACGTTCTGCTGCCCGCATGCGAAGCGTTCACCCGGACGCAATCGCAGGAGGCGCAAGGGAAGCAGCGGGTGAATGACGAGGAGGAAGCGGGGCTGCTTCTGCTGCAGTTTTTATCTGCCGTGAACCGCCGATTGGCGGTGGTGCAGCCGGATAACGCGAGTGCTAGGACGCCTCGTTATTCGGAAGTGATCATGCAATGGGTCGAGGCGCATTATGGCGAAGCCTTCGAGCTGGAGCGACTGTCCGAGGAGCTGCATTTGTCCAAGGCGTACGTTTCCCGCGTGTTTCAAAGAGAGACCGGCAGCAGCTTGACCGACTATATTGCAGCGAGGCGGATGAAGGAAGCGTGCAGGCTGCTGCAAACGACGGATTTGCCAATCCGCATCATTGGCGAATGCGTAGGCTTGTCCAATACGTCCTATTTCATTAGTGCATTCAAAAAGGTGATTGGCTCAACGCCTTACAAATACAAACGAAACGCCTCTCAAACCTAGCGATTGTATCGCGGGTTTATTTTTTTACTCCAACAACAACAACAAGTAAGAAAATTTTCAAATCAGTCAGAGTTGTTTCTTAAATCGCCGTCGTTTGCTCCCTACTATAGAAAGCAAGCGGCCGGATTGCCGGCATGTACGTCTAAAGGAGCGAGCAGATGACGAAGACGATCGAGGCGAACGAATTACGGACGAAAAGGGATGCACAGCAAGCGCTACTGCGGCTATGCGAGCCGCTGCGTCCTTATTACAGCGAAGGCAGGGCAGAACTCCACCTTGCGGATACCGGCGCGAAGTACGAGGAAAGCATTGCGCGGATGGAGGCATTCGCAAGGCCGTTATGGGGATTGGTCCCACTTGCGGCGGGAGGCGGCGAGACGGACCTGTGGGATAGATATGCCGAGGGCTTTCGCAATGGCGCGAACCCTGCGCATGCGGAGTACTGGGGGACAACGACGGATACCGATCAGCGATTCGTCGAGATGGCTGCGATCGGGCTGGCATTGCTGTTAACGCCGGACCGCATCTGGGCGCCGCTGGACGAGCAGGAGCGTGCGCGGCTTGCGGCGTGGCTGGATCAGATCAACCGCCATGACATGCCGCAAAACAATTGGCGTTTCTTTATTGTCCTTGTGAATCTTGGATTAAAAAAGGTCGGCGCGCCTTACGACGAGGCGGCGATGAACGAGGCGCTGGCATTTATTGACGAATGTTATTTGGGCGATGGATGGTATGCGGACGGCAAGACCGAGCAGCGCGACTATTATATCGCTTTCGCGATGCATTACTATGCATTGGTCTATGCCGGGGTGATGGCTGACGAGGAGCCCGCACGCTGCGAGCGGTTTAAAGAGCGGGCGCGGTTATTTGCGCAGGATTTCATCTACTGGTTTGCCGAGGACGGTTCAGCGCTGCCCTTCGGCAGAAGCTTGACGTATCGGTTTGCGCAATCGGCGTTTTGGGGCGCGCTTGCTTTTGCCGGCGTGGAGGCGTTCGAATGGGGCGTACTCAAAGGGCTGGCGCTTCGCAATCTGGACTGGTGGCTGAAGCAGCCGATTTATACGAAGGAAGGGCTGCTCACGATCGGGTACGCCTATCCGAACATGCACATGGCGGAAGAGTACAACGCGCAGGGCTCGCCGTATTGGGCTTTGAAAGCGTTTCTCCCGCTGGCGCTGGACGACAGGCATCCGTTCTGGACGGCGGAGGCGAAGCCGCTGCCGAAGCTGAACGACCGCGCCGTGCAGCCGCACCCGCATATGGTCGTTTGCCGGAGGGAGGGGCATATAGCCGCCTTCACAGCCGGGCAATATGCGGCGTTCGAGCCGGTTGGGGCTGCGGCTAAATACGAGAAGTTTGCGTATTCCAACGTATTCGGATTCAGCGTCAGCAACGGCGGGCTTGGGCTGGCGCAGGGGGCCTTCGACTCGATGCTGGCATTTAGCGAAGAGGACGACTACTACAGAGGACGCCGCAAATGCGAGGAATACCGCGTGGAGGAGCAAGCCGTCTACGCAAGGTGGCAGGCATGGCGGGATGTCGAGGTGGAGACGTGGCTGCTCCCGGGGCTGCCGTGGCATGTCCGGGTGCATCGCGTACGGACGGGCCGAGGGCTGTTCGCGGCCGAGGGCGGCTTTGCGATTCCGCGCGCAGAGCTGCGCCCGGCGGTCGAGGGAGAGGGAGCAGAGCTGGAGAGCGATCGCATCGTGCTGAAGCAAGCGGGCCTGGCCAGCGGCATCGTCAACCTGCTGGGCGAGCGGGAGCCACTGAGCATTGAGGCGATGCCGAATACGAATCTGCTGCATCGCCGGACGAGCATCCCGACGCTGAAGGGCTATCTTCCGCCCGGCGAGCATTGGCTGGCGGCAGCTGTATTCGGCGGGCATATGGCCGAGGTGGCGGAAGGTTGCCGGGCGAGCATGCCAAGCGTTGAAGTGACGGCTGACCGGATTGTCGTACAGAATGGCGACGACGGCAGCGGCATAAGCAGAAGCTGGTCGATTGCGATTGGCGCCAAGCAATAGCTGGCAACGGACAGGCCCTAAGCGGTCTGTTCCTTTTAAAACGAAAATTGAATGCGCTTACAATTTCTGGTTGCGACAAGGCAAGGAGGTGACCAGCGTCAGCAACCGAACGGTTAACGGCAATATTGACGATTACCATGGCATCTTATATCGAACGAGAGGATGAGCAATATGTTCAGAAAATATAAAACGTTTCTCGCTTTCCTGCTGACGGCGCTTCTGGCGCTGCAGCCGTTGTACGCGTTGCAAGCGCAAGCGATGACGGTCGACCAGCTTCCGCCCGGTGAAGTCATTTTGTCGCAGGCGAATATCGATGAGGGCATTTTGAATCCGGAGGCTCCTGCATATGGCAGCATCGGAAAGTCCGCCGTGCAGGGCGAGCCGTTCACGGAGGCGCTGCGACTGACGACAACGGCGGAGCCGTCTGCGGACTATTTGCTGCAGCTCGCAATGCCAATTCATGCGGCGATTGAGAAGGACGACGTCATTCTCGCGAGCTTCTATGCACGGACGATCAGCTCGACGCATGAGACGGCGGAGGGCAAAGTGACGCTCGTCATGGAGCGCGAAGGCACGTGGGAAAAATCGATTAAGGAAACGATGTCGGTTCCACCGCAGTGGAAGCAGTTTTTCGTGCCGATCAAGGCAGCGCTATTGATGGAGGCGGATCAGTCGCAGGTGACGCTGCGATTCGGCTATAAGCCGCAGATTATTGAGGTCGCTGGTTTGCAGGCGGTCAATTACAAGAAGGCGGTAACGATCGACGATTTGCCGAGCACGCCGGTTTATTATGAGGGGATGGAGCCGGACGCGCCATGGCGCGCGGAAGCCGATCAGCGTATCGAGCAGTACCGCAAGGGCGACCTTGAGGTTGTCGTGCTGGACAAGGACGGCAAGCCGGTTCAAGGCGCTGATGTGCATGTTGCGATGACCAAGCACGATTTTCATTTCGGTACCGCGGTGAACAGCAGCATGATTTTCGGAACAGGCGCGGATGCGGAAATGTACCGAAACAAGCTGAAGGAAAATTTCAACGCGGTTGTCATGGAGAACGAGCAGAAATGGCCGTGGTGGGAGAGTGATAAGGCGCGCGCGGTTCGGCTGTACAATTGGCTGGGCGAGAACGGCTTCGACGTGCGCGGGCATACGCTCATTTGGGATGGACAGACCCGCGTGCCGGGCGATATTCCCGGAATGGTCGGCGATAAAGAAGCGTTGAACAAACGCATTCGGGATCATATGGACGAAGTGGCGGGCTACTTCAAAGGGCGTCTCTTCGATTGGGACGTCATTAATGAACCGACTGCCAATTCCATGATTCGCGGCGTTTACGGCGATGCGATCGCTGCCGATTGGCTGAAATTTGCCAAGGAGGCCGAACCGAACGCCAAGCTTTACATTAACGAGACGCAAATTCTGGGGCTGGACGCGCCTGTCATCGGGAAGTTTTCCAATTTCCTTCAGGCGATGAAGGATCAAGGCGCGCCGCTGGACGGCGTTGGCATTCAAGCGCATTTCGGCAGCACGCCGGTGAGCCCGATGAAATTTTACGACCAGCTTACGCATTTCACCCAATATGCGAATGAAATCGCCATTACCGAATTTGACATGAACTCGCCGCGCGAGGACATTCAAGCGCAGTTTACGCGGGACATTCTGATTGCTGCGTTCAGCCACCCGAACGTGCAATCCTTTATGATGTGGGGCTTCTGGGATGGTGCGCACTGGCAAAATAACGCGCCGCTGTTCCGAGCCGATTGGACGCTGAAGCCGTCAGGCGAAGAATGGCGCAGGCTCATCTATGATGAGTGGTGGACGGATGTGCAGGGCGCTACTGATGCGAACGGCGCGTATAAGACGCGCGGCTTCTATGGCGAATATGACGTGACGGCGAGCTATGGCGGAGAGGTGCAGACGCTGCATGCATCGCTGGCGAAAGGGGAAGCGAACAAAGTTACCATTACGCTCGGCGAGCAGGCGAACAACGAGCTCAAGCCGTTCGTGCCGCTCCCTATCCCGAGTGCGGGCGCGGACATCACCGCTCCGGTATGGCCGTATGGCAGTGCCTTTGCGGCATCGGAAGCATCGCCCACTTCCGTATCGCTGGCATGGCCGGAAGCCTACGATAACAAGGGAGTCGATCATTACCTTATTTATCAAAACGGCAGCTTGGCGAAGCAGGTTCCTTCCGATGTGACCGCATACGACGTAACGAACCTGACGAAAGGTCAAGCTTACACGTTCACAATTGTGGCAGTTGACGCCGATGGCAATCCATCGGCAGCGAGCCAGCCGATTCGCGCCAATACGGCTGCCGGAGACGACGATACGAAGCCGGGCTGGAAGAAAGGCTCGTATTTGACGGTAACCGAGCTAGGACAGCATGAAGCGACGATTACGTGGCCGCGCGCTGTTGATAACGTAGCGGCAGCAAGCTACCGACTCTATGTGAATGGCAAATACGCCGGGGAAACGAACGAGCTCAGCTATAAGCTGACGGGATTAACGGCATATGCGCCGTATACGGTTCGTGTCGAGGTGAAGGATCAGAGCGGCAATATTTCCGTGGGCGGGCCGCTTGCCGCATTCCGGACGTTAGGGGCAAGCGATACGGCAAGCCCAACGTGGAACGCGCCTGCTTTAACGGCATCCGAGCTATCCCCGGACGGGCTGACGCTCGCTTGGACATCCGCGCAGGACGCCCGCGGCGTCACGGCCTACCGGCTGTTTGAGGGAAATGAAGAGATCGTGACGCTGCCTGCGGATACGACAAGGTTCCGCGTCGAAGGACTGAAACCTAATACGTCTTATACGTTCCGGGTCGAGGCGGGCGACGCCGGAAACAACTGGTCAGACAGCGGCCCGAGCGTAGCAGCCACGACATTGACGGGTAGTGATGCCGAAGCGCCAACGTGGCCGGATACGAGACGCTTGCAGTATGCTGCGCTGACGGATCGCGGCGTCACGTTGAATTGGTCTGCGGCGCAAGACAACACGGGCGTTGCCCAGTACCGCATTTATCAGGACGGCGCGCTGCTTGGCACGGCTGCTGCTGACGCTTCTTCGTACGCTGTTGCAAATTTGGCGGCCGACCACGCCTATACGTTCCGCATCGAGGCGGTGGACGCGAGCGGCAACGCTTCCTCTGACGGGCCCGCTTTGACCGTGCGGACATCGCAGGGCCTTGTGCGGGAAACGCATAAGGTGTATCCGAGCGACGATGCCTTCGCGCAAGCGCCTGCCGTATTCGGCGGGGCGGGCACGACGAACAACTTGAATTATCTTCGCTATAAGAACGCGGCGGGCGTGTCCGGCAGCGAGCAGAACAAAAACACGGGCAACAACAGAAGGGTGTACATGAAATTCCCGCTATCCGCCGTAACGGGCAATATTTATGAGGCGTCGCTCAATATGTACGTGTCAGCCGTCCAAACGGCGAACATGGACATTGCCATGGATGTGTACGCTACAGGAGATCAATGGACGGAGACGTCCATCAACTGGGCGAATAAACCGGCGCAGGGCACGAAGCTCGGCAATTCGATCATTCGCAATCAAGGCTTTTGGAAAAGCGTCCCGGTCACCGACTACGTCGTTTCGGAAGCAAATGGGGACCAATACGTCAGCTTCCTGGTGCAAGACGACGCATGGAGCGACCAGAACGTCGATTTCCCATCCAAGGAAGCCGCGAATGCGGCGCAATGGCCTTATTTGTCCGTAAGCACCGAGGCGCCTGCTATCGATACCGTCGCTCCGGCATGGACGGGCGGCAGCTTGACCGCGTTGGATGCGCAGCCGGACAGCGTTAAGCTGAGCTGGTCAGGCGCTTCCGATCAGCGAGGCATTAATGGCTACCGCATTTACCGGGATGGTGCGCTCATTGGAACGGTTGGGGCCGACAGGACGGCCTTCACGGCAACTGGTTTGACGCCGTCCTCTTCGTACGACTTCCGGGTAGAGGCGTTCGATGCGGTGCAGGAAAGCACGGGCGGCCCTTCGGTGCAAGCGACGACGCCAGGCGCGGATGCCATAGCTCCGACATGGCCGCAAGGCGCCGAGGTCATCGTGACGGCTGAGAGCCGAGATGGCGCTTCGCTTCATTGGACGGCTGCCGAGGATAACTATGGCGTCGCTCAATATCGCATTTATGCAGGCAGTGAGCTGGCGGCGACAATTGCGGGGAATGTGACGTCCTACGCGATTCAGGGCCTTTCGGCAGGAGCCGTTACGGCGCTCAAGCTGGCCGCACTAGACAAGGCGGGGAATGAGTCGGCGGCGATCGACTTCCATGTCACAACGGCCGCGCCGGACGCTGAGGCTCCGGCATGGGCGGCCGATAGCGCGCTAACCGTCTCTCATGTGAGCGATACGGGGGCGCTGCTGCAATGGCCTGCGGCGACCGACAACACGGGGATAACCGCTTATCGGATCTATCGCGGCGATTCGCTGGCGGCAGAATTGAGAGGCACCGCTACGCGCTACTACATCCAAGGGCTCGAAGCGAATACGACGTACACATTCTCGGTCGTTGCCGTCGATGCGGCAGGCAACACGTCGACGCCGTTGGCAAGCGAGCCGACGCGAACATTGGCGTATGACAGCATCGCACCCGTCTGGCCGACGGGCTCCCGCATGACGGCGTCGCCGGATGCAGACCGCACTTTGCTGCAATGGGACGAGGCGGTGGACAATGCGGGCGTCAGCCGCTATGACATTTACAGCGCCAGTGGTTGGATCGCATCGGTCAGCGGCGATAAGACGAGCTATACGATCAGCGGTGCGCCGGACAGTACGGCCGTCTACCGCGTTGAGGCAGTAGATGCGATCGGCAACCGGACGCCGGGCAGCCTACGCACGAACGACCCGGACATTCCGATTCCGGTCGATACGACACCTCCGTCCTGGTATGGCAACAGCGTGCTGACGGCGAGCGGCATCACGTCGACGTCGATGACGTTAACGTGGACAGGGGCTTCCGATCCGCTGGGCATTGGCTTGTACAATGTGTACATGAACGGCCAGTTGATCGGTTCGCCTTCGGCAGCGACTTGGTTTGTCGACGGGCTACAGCCGAACATGGAGTACGTTTTTAAGGTGGAAGCGGCTGATCCTCTGAACAACTGGACGAGCGGCGGTCCGTCGTTGACTGTGAAGACGCTGAAGGCGTCGACAACGCCTGTAACGCCTCCGACCGGTGGAGCGGGATGGCCGATTACGCTGTCGGACGATGGGCAAGCGACGATTCACGTATCCGGCGTTAAGCCGGTAAACGGGAAGGCTGCGGTGATTGTCGGCAGGGACACGATCGCGCAAGCTTTCGCCCAAACGAGCGAAGATGCGGATGGCGGTCGGACCATCGCGATTGCGCTGCCCGCCCCGGCGGAAGCTGCTGTGAAGGGGTATGCGTTCGAGCTGCCGACTGACGTTCTAAGCCGCAGTGGCAAAGATAAGCGGATCACGCTGGTCACGCCGATCGGAAGCTTCGTGCTTCCGGGAAATATGCTTGCGAACAACGCGGCGGCGATGCAGCGAGATTCGGTTACGATCAGCATTGCGGAAGCGGGGCTGCCGCAGCAGGCCAACGTGAAAGGAACCGCCGGTCCTGCGCTGGAGCTGCAGGTGATATCCGGCGGAGAAGCTTTAGCATATAGCAATAAGGGCGCAGCTGTGCAGGTGCGGATTCCGTACCAGCTGACCGATAAGCAGGACGTTGAAGCGGTTTCCGTCTGGCGCATCGACGAGCTCGGCCGCGCTGTGCTGGTGCCAAGCGGTTTCTATGATGCGGCAACCAGCCAAGTGACGTTCGAGACGAGCCAGTTCGGACGGTTCGTCGTTGCGTATTACGCCGCAGCGTTCGAAGATTTAGGCTCGGTCGCTTGGGCGAAGCAAGCGATCCAGGCGCTCGCTGCGAGGGGCATCGTTAACGGCGTATCGCCGAGTGCGTTCCAGCCGAAAGCGAACGTCAGCCGCGCCGACTTCACGAAGCTTGTGATCGAAGCGCTTGGTCTCATTGGGGCATCGAAAGGGGCGCATGACGCCGTATTCCAAGACGTGTCCGAACGTGCCTACTACTACGATGCGGTGTCAACCGCTTATGCGCTCGGCATCGTCAGCGGCGGGGGAGACGGGCAATTCCGCCCGACCGCGCCGATCACAAGGCAGGAGATGCTAGTCATCGCAGCCAACGCCTTGAAGCATACAGGCCGGAGTCTGCCTGCAGCATCCGGGCTGGAGCTGTCGCCATACGGCGATCGCGGACAAGTGTCGCCGTATGCTTCCAGCGCAGTTGCGGCAATGGTGAAGGCCGGATTGGCGCAAGGCAGCGATAGTCGCATCGAGCCGAAGCGCACGACGACGCGGGCGGAAGCTGCTGTCCTAGTCTATCGCCTATTCAACTACGTCTATCGTTAAATATAAGCCTAAGCGCCGTGCCGATGATTTTACGTTGGCACGGCGCTTTTGTTAGGGGAGACCGAAGCGATGAACGATCGAATCGTGCTTGTCGATGGGGATGAAACGAATTTGATACGGATAACGGAGACGCTGGCGGCAATAGATGGGGTTTCGATTGACGCCTTCATAGCCGACAGTGAACAAGCCCAGCCGTGGCTGCGCCAGCATTATGCGGATATTTGTATGATCAGCACCTCGGTTGCGGGATGGCAGCGATTGCTGAACGACATCCATCTCTATTACCCAGAGATGTGCGGCATCGCACTAATACACGGGGATGCTGTGCATAGTCTCTCCCAGCCGACTGGGCAGCAGGGCGTGAGGGGCCTGTCCAATCCGGTGGCGCTCGGCGATTTGGCGGAAGCTGTCCGTCAGGTACGCGGGCAAATCGCCGTCGCTCGCAGGCATGAAGCTAATCAGCTCATGCTGGCCCATTTGTCTCACCATCGGAGCATGCTGGAGCGATGGCTGGAGGCGGTTGCGTCGGTGCACGCGCATGTGCTGCCCGTCATCATCGTCGACACGCTGGCGATGCTGGAGGCGTGGACGGGTGAGCGATTTGAGCCGCTCGGCGAGCTCGCGCAAGCATGGACGCGTTTTGCGGCTAACGAGCTGAAGAAGCAGGGTGTCGCGGTCACGGATGCAGCAGCGTCCGCTGCTTCCGTGAAGCCGCAGCGCCCTCAGCCTCAGTCGCGGGCACCAGCGGAGCCGCCGCAACCCGCTGCTCAGCCGCTGAAGCGCGAGGATGCGAGGCGGCATTACCGCCTGCAGGCTGTGGAATGGCTGGAGCATGCGGCCAATGGCATGATTGCGGAGGCGGCGCAAGCCTACATGCAGACGAAGGATGACCCCGTCAGCGGAATCAAGTCGTACATTGAGGCGAATTACGCGCGCCGTGTTACCTTGGACGAGCTGGCCGCCCGTGTCGCGGTCAGCCGGGGGCATATGGCAAAGCTGTTCAAATCGCATACGGGCATGACGATTTGGGCTTATTGCATCGATATTCGGATGCGGGCGGCAAGAGAGCTGCTGCTGTCTACCTCCTTGAAGAGCTACGAGATTGCGCTGCGCGTCGGCTACGAGAACAGCATTCATTTTTCGAGAGTGTTCAAGAAGATTCACGGCATGAATCCGATCGTCTATCGGAGAAAGTTCGCAGGCAAGCGGTGACGGACGGCGGCCAATACTCCCAAACGAATTGTCCACACGGTTCGAGTCTCGATCAAGGCGCCGCAGCCGCCTGCAATTGCATACGATCCATGCAGTAAATCGGCTTTTCGCCACAGTTACTTGTAAACGATTCCAATTTAATATAAGAGGCAAGAACGGAATAGGGAGGTTAACAGTAATGAAGGCTCGAATTGCGAGAAAGAGGTGGCTTGCGGCGCCCCTCGCCCTGGCACTGCTGCTGCAGTCGCCTATTATGCCCAAGGCACATGCGGCCACCAGCACGGTAACGATCTACAAGAGCACGACCTATCAGGCGATATGGGGCTTCGGGGCGTCGGCGAATCACCCGGTCAACGAGCTGAAAACGAACTACAGTGCGGGCGTGCAGGCCGAAATTTTGGATAAGCTGTTCCGAAGCGACGATACGAATGCCGGCTTGTCGATCGTCAGGCTTGAGATTAACCCGTATACGTCGGCTCAGGACGCAGTCCAGCGAACGTTCATGCCTGCGGACGGCGTCTATGACTGGAATACCGACGGACATCAGCGATGGTTCGCGCAGGAGGCTGAAAACCGCGGCATGAACCAGTTCTACGCCGTTCCGTGGAGCCCGCCCGGATGGATGAAGGACAACGGCTCGCCGAATAACGGCGGACATCTGCTGCCCGGCAACTACGACAAATTCGCGAATTACTTGAAGTCGTACGTCGACTACTATCGCAATACGTTAGGCTTCAATATCAAATGGGTCAGCGTCCAGAACGAGCCGGATTTGGCGACACCGTATGCATCGGCGCAATATACGAATCAGGAGATGGACACCGTGCTGGCCAAAGCGGCGGACGCCATTCATAGCCTCAATCAAGGAGTGCTGGTCGGTGCGCCGGAGGGCTCGAACCGAACCGCCTCGAACAATTACATGGTGAACCTGAGCGAGGCTACGCGAAACAAGCTGGACTTCGTATCGGTGCACGATTACGGAGCCTATACGGATGTGAACCATTTCGGCAAGCCGACGCTAAGCACGGAGGTATGCGATTTTCAAAATCCGAACGATCCGACGATTACGGACGGCTTGAAGTGGGCGAATATGATCGCTGCCGATTTGAAGCGGGGCGAGCGGGGCTGGCTGTATTGGTGGGCGGTCAATCCGGCGTCCAATACGACCGGAGAAGGGCTGATCAATCTGCAGCCGAATGATACGTATGCCGTCAATAAGCGGCTCTACGCTTTGGGGCAATTCAGCCGATACTTGCGTCCGGGCGATACGCGGGTGCTGGCCTCCTCAAGCGACAGCAATCTTATATCCGTTGCCGGGACGAATGCAACGGGAAGGGCGTCGGTCGTCATCATCAACAACAGCAGCAGCGCGATTACGACGACTTTATCCGGTCTGACGATGGCAAAGCTGTCAGGCAGACGCACGAGCGCGACGGAAAGCTTGGCGAAGCTGGCGGATTTGACTGTCACGAGCGGCTCGGTGCAGGTTACGCTGCCGGGCAAATCGATTACGAGCTTCTCCGAATTTTAACGACAAATCGACGCAAGCTTGCTGCCCTGAGCCGGGCGGCAAGCTTTTTTTAATGAAGTAAATTATTTTTCGAATGAGTAACAATTGTTGATGCCGTCCATAGCTCCGAAAATTATATCATGATGAAAACGAACAGAAAGAGGTGCGAGCGTGGAGGCTGGTGTTGTAGTCGAAAAACCGCAGAAGGTGAAGCGGACACAGAACTATCGGGAAAATCTGACGGGATGGATCTTCGTCGGCCCGATGCTGCTGGGAACATTGTTTATTACCTTGATTCCGATTATCGCTTCGGTGCTGATCAGCTTCACGGACTGGAGCTTTATAAGAGGCGTCGGAGACATTCGGTTTGTCGGGCTCGGTAATTTTCAGAAGCTGTCAACCGACGAAACGTTTCTAACGTCGATGAAAAACAATTTTATTCTGATGCTCGCCATTCCGGTGGCGATGGCCGTTTCTCTGCTGCTTGCGATTCTGATCAACGGCAAGGTGTATTTCAAGGATTTGTTCAAAATCGTTTATTTCATGCCTTACATTTCGAGCGTTGTCGGAGTGGCCGTCGTCTTTCAGGTGCTGTTTCATCCGTCGCTCGGCCCAATCAATCAGTTTCTTACGATGCTTGGCGTGGACAACCCGCCAAAATGGCTGGCCGATATTCATTTCTCGCTGCCGTCCGTCATGCTGATACTGATCTGGGTTCAGATTGGCTTCAACATGATCATCTACATGGCTGGCTTGCAAAACATTCCGAAGGATTTGTACGAGGCGGCGAGCATTGACGGCGCGACGTCCTGGCAGCAATTCAAGCGCATTACGCTGCCGATGATCTCCTCGACGACCTTCTTCCTGCTCGTGACTGGCGTCGTCTACTCGTTTAAAGTGTTCGACTTGATCGCTGTACTGACCAAGGGCGGACCGGCGAACTCCAGCTCGGTCATGGTCTACTACTTATACGAGGTGGCGTTTACGAGCTTGAAGACGGGCTATGCCTCGGCGATTGCGATGGTGCTGTTCGTATGCGTGCTCGCGATTACGCTCATTCAATGGCTCGGCCAACGCAAATGGGTCAACTACTAGGAGGAGGAGTCACGCGTGAACATTTCTAAAATCATCCTGACGGCTGTTATGCTAGTCTTCGGAATTCTCTTCTTCTTGCCGTTTATATGGATGATCAGCACATCATTCAAATTCGAGCAGGATGTGTTCAACTATCCGATCGAATGGATTCCGAGCCGATTTAATTTTGACAACTACAAGGAAGTATGGGGGGGCAAGTACCCGTTCTACCTGTATTATTGGAATACGATTAAAGTGACCGTACTGACGACCTTTACGTCGGTGCTCGTGTCCTGCATGGCTGCGTACGGTTTCACGAAGGTGCAGTTCCGCGGACGCGAAGCCATGTTCCTGGTCGTGCTGGCAACCTATATGGTGCCTTATCAGAGCATTATCGTGCCGCAGTTTTTGCTGATGAGAGAGCTGAAGCTGTTCGACACGCACTTGGGATTGATTTTGCTGGGCAGCTTTAGCGTATTGGGCACGTTTATGCTCCGGCAGTTTTTCCTCGGCATTAACAAGGAGTTTATGGAGGCTGCCAAAATCGATGGTGCCGGGCATGCGAGAATATTTCTGAATGTCGCGCTGCCGCTGATGCGGCCTGCAATTGCGACCTATGCGATTTTGCGGTTTATCTGGACTTGGAACGACTACCAGAATCCATTGATTTTTCTGCGGTCGGACCGTTTATATACGCTGCAGCTCGCCATGAACAAGTTCTCGGACATCTACGGTCAGTTCTACTCGCTGACGATGGCAGCCGCCGTATCGGCCATCATCCCGCTGCTTATTATTTTCTTGTTCGGCCAGAAGCAGGTCATTGAAGGCATCGCCTTGGGGGGCGTCAAAGGGTAAGTCATTTTTGTTTCGATTTAGTAACAAAAGTAGATTATAACGCGGTCGGAAAACAGGCAGAATTGAGAAGGGTCAACCGAATTCATAACAAAAAGGGGAATGGACATGAGAAAATGGTTAGCGGTGTTGGTGGCGCTTGTTGTCGTCATCGCGGGTTGTTCTTCGAATGGCGGCGATAAAGGCGGGACGGAGACGAAAACGGAGCCGGCCAAAGCATCGGAAAGTGCAGCAACTGCGGAAAATCCGGTTACAATCAATTTCCACAGCTGGCACATTCTTGAGAACGAGAACCTGAAGGGCACGATCGAGCAGTTTGAGAAAACACATCCTGGCATCAAAATCAATTATGTGCCGCTCGTTGACAACGGCGACGCGACCGAGAGCATCAAGAAGCTGGACTTGCTCGTCTCCTCCGACGAGAATCTGGACATCGTCGTATTCCCGGATACGCCGAAATACAACCAGCACGCTGCAATGGGCATCCTCGCCTCGATGGACGACCTGCTGAAGGAGCAGAACATCTCGGTGAAGGACGATTATAAGATTGATACGACCTTCAACGGCCATGTGTATGCGCTTCCAGGAAAGTATGTCGAATATATGGTATTGTTGAACAAAAACCATCTCGATGAAGCGGGACTGCCAGTTCCGACAGATTGGACATGGGACGATTTTAATGCATACGCGAAAAAGCTGACGAAGGGTGAAGGCGCGACGAAGCGTTACGGCGCTTACTTCCATACATGGCCGGTATTCTTCCAACAGGCGGTCGTTAACCAGCCGACAGACAACGGCTTCCTTAAGGCGGACGGCAGCTCGAATATGGACAACCCGGGCTTCGCGAAGTCGCTCGAAATTTTGAACCAAGCCATGAACATCGACAAGTCGGCGTACTCGTACGCGGATGTCACATCGCAAAAAATGCATTACCGCAACGTCTACTCGGCTCAGACGGCCAGCATGATTCCGATCGGCAACTGGATGATCGTCGAGGCGGGCGGCAATGACAAATTTACTTACAATCACACGACGGTATTCGCGCCGTATCCGAAGAACAGCAAGGATGATCCTTCCGGCTATACGAGCGCAAGCGCAGACTACTACGGCATCGCGGCGAACTCGAAGCATAAGAAAGAAGCGTTCACGTTCATTCGCTGGCTGACGACGGAGGGCATCGTGTTCCAAGGCTCGCAATTCCCGTCCTGGACGAAAGCCGATATGAACCAAGTGGTGGATAATATGATGAAGTTTGCGAAGCGTCCGGAACTTATTGATAAAACATCGCTGATGTACGTCTTGAATCATTCCAAAGCGGGCGTGCCGAACGTACCGTCGTACCAATCTGAGCTGGAAACCGCGTTCATCAAGGAAGCGGAAAAATATTTGCTGGGCGCGCAGGATATCGACACGACGATGAAGGCAGCCAAAGAAACGATTCAGAGCATCATCGATGCGAATAAGCCTTAACTCGGCCGGCTGTATAGCCCATTTGCCAAAATCAGAGGAGAAGACCTTCAGGTCTTCTCTTTTCTAACATCACGCTCGGAAGGCGGAGGTATCATGATCATCAAGCGGCCCCTAATCAAACCTACCATTCGAACAAAGCTGGTGCTCGCGGCATTGGTCTGCATGCTTGTGCCCATGCTGATTACGATGACCTCCTCCGAGCTGTTAACGAAAGACATGCTGCGGAAAAATGCGGAAGAGAACGCGAGGCAGTCTCTTCGCATTGTGAACGAGTCCGTACGCACCATATTCAGCAACATGATGTACGTCGCGAACTTTATTCAATTCGACAGCGAGCTGAATACTTTGCTGCGGGAAGAGCTGCAGGACGATAAAAAGACGCAAGCCTATGACCGGTACTTGCGGCAGATTCGTCTCATGCGAACGCTGGAGACGCTGTCTTTCTCGGGCGAGAAGCTGTATATCAGCATTTTGCTGCCGAATGGCAAAGCTTACAGCAACTACCCCGTCAGCAGCGATAAATTGATCGCGATGCAGAGCGAGCCTTGGTTTCGCGACGTGCGGAGCGCGCTGACAACAACGCGGGCTTGGGTCGGCGTACACGAGAACAGTATGGACAGCCGCTCCAAATCGCGCTATTTAATTACAACGGTGCGGGCGCTCAAATTAACGACCTCCAGCCCGTCCGCTTATGTTGTCGTGAGCATGGAGGAAAGCCGTCTTCATAAGGTGTGGGAGCAGAAAGCCGCCGATCAGCAAATTATTTTGACCGACCGGGAAGGACGCGTCGTCTCCCATCTGGATGTTTCGCAGATCGGCAAGCCTTCGAAAGCCTATGACGGTCAGGCCGACCCGTCCGCAACGTCGCTCGTTCGCATCGATCGTCAAGACTATCTGGTGACGCGGATGGATATGTCGTTCTATAACTGGAGTCTCACGAGCTTGATGCCATACAAAGAAACGATCGGCAAATTTACCGACATCAGCCGAAATATGTTGCTCGTGCTCATCTTCTTTTTCTCGTTCTTTCTCGTCGTGTTGATTTTGCTTATTCGCCAAGTGACGAAGCCGATCCATTACTTATCGAGCATCGTCCGGAAAATTAACGAGGGCAATCTGGAGATTCGCTCCAACGTGCGTGGCGTGGATGAAATCGGCGCGCTGGGGCGTGCGATCGACCATATGCTGGACCGGATCAAGGATATGATTCAGAAAATCAAGCTGGAGCAGCAGCTGAAGCGCAAAGCCGAAATCGCCATGCTGCAAGCGCAGATCAATCCGCATTTTCTGTTTAACATTCTCAATTCGATTCGGATGCGCGTCCTGCTCAAGGGCGACGATGAGAACGCCGACATTATCGAGTCGCTCAGCACGGTGCTGCGGATGACCATCGACCGCAACAACGCGTTCGTGACGCTGCGGGAAGAGGTGGAGGTTGTGCGCCATTATTTGGAGCTGCTCAACTTCCGTCGGAGCCAGCCGATTCACCTGCTGATCGAGCTTGCGCAGGAGACGCTGCTCTGGGAAATTCCTCGGTTGATTATTCAGCCGCTTATCGAGAACGCCTGCCAGCACGGCATCAAGCAGAACAGCGGAACGATTACGATCGTATCCCGAATTGTGGAGGATCAGCTCATTATCGTCGTATCGGATGACGGGGAGGGCATGGATCAAGAGACGCTGGATGCGCTGAAGCGGCGGCTGGACGGCATCGTGCCGAATGTCCGCAAGAACGGCAATAAGCTGAACGGCATCGGCTTAACGAATGTCGCTGAACGCGTTCGAATCATATACGGCGACCGTTCGGGCATCGAAGTGAAGAGCCGTGTCGGCGCGGGGACCGAAATTACGATCACGATTGCGAATTTGGCGGAAGAGGCGATGGACGATGTTTAAGGCGATGCTGGTCGACGACGATGTGCCGGTGCTCAATTATTTGGCTAAGCGGGTAAATTGGAGCGAGCTGGGGCTCGATTTGACGGGGACGTACGAGAAATCCAAGGAGGCGCTGGAGGCGGGGCTCGCTTCGATGCCGGACATTCTGATTACCGATATCGGCATGCCGGAAATGAACGGGCTGGAGCTGGTCAAGGCGTTGAAGGCGAAGGCGCCGAACCTGAAGGTCATCGTCATTTCCTGCCACAATGAGTTCGAGTACGCCAAGCAAGCGCTGCAGCTCGGGGTCAAAGACTATTTGCTCAAGGAGACGCTGAGCGCCGGGGCGCTCGGCGAGATGCTTGAGGCGCTTGTGCAGGAGATGCGGGCCCAGCGGACGATGGATCAGGAGAACGAGCGGCTGAAACGGTTTGAAGGACGCCATCGCTCCGTCATTAAAGAGCGTCTGCTGCGAGAGCTGCTGTATCAGCCGATCTGGGATTATCGCGCCTGGGCGCAGCAATGCGGCCAGCAGGGACTGCATTTTATACAGGAGCCGGTCATTCCGGTGCTATGCCGGGTGGACCGATGCGAGGAGACGATTCGCCAGCTGCGGCTGGACGATGAGACGTACAAATTCGCATTCGACAACATTGCGTCTGAATATTTGCGTGAGCAGGGCGTCGGCATGTTCATGCCGCTGGACAGCCATCGCGCGTTTCTGTTTTTTCCGGCTGCCGCTTCGATTCACGTCAACGCGTTCGATAAGGTGAAGGAGCAGCTTGCAGGCGTCCAGTCAGCCGTAAAGCGGCATTTGAAATCGTCAACGTCGTACTTTATTGGAGACAAGCAGCCGCTTGCCCAATTGCGGAGCGGGGCTGCGGAGATGCTCTTGCATATGGACCGGCATTTTTACGAGAAAGAAGGGGTCATTCGGCCGATCAGTCGAGAGCCGTTTGCGGAGGATGATATTTTCCAGCATTACGCCGAGGCGGAGCAAGAGCTGAAGCGGTCCCTGATCCATGACAACATCGAGGAGCTGCAGGAGGTCGTTGCCAAGTGGCTTGCTTTCATCGCAAGCAAAAAATATCCTCCGGCGCTCGTGAAGGAGTGGGTGCTGAAGCTAGTGCTGGATTTGCAAATGAAATTGCGATCCTTAAAGCATTTTATGTCCTCCTATTCCGACGAGGTTGTGCATAGCAAAATTTTGCGAATGGAAACGATCTTTCATCTGGAGGAGTGGCTGCTTGTATATATTGAACGGCTGACAGCTCCGGCAGACCTTGGCCATATGCAGGATTCGATTATCGTGAAGGCGCAAAACTACGTCGAGCAGCATATGAACGAAAAAATTTCGACGGAACTGGTAGCCGCGCATTTGCACTTGAATCCGAGCTATTTCAGCCGAATCTACAAGCAAGGGACGAAGGAAGGGTTCATTAAGTATGTGACCCGGATGAAAATGCAGGAGGCGTGCAAGCTGCTGGACGCGACCAATCTGACGATTGAGGACATTTCGAGCCGACTCGGGTATGAGCATAAAAGCTATTTCAACAAATGTTTTAAAACCGTGATGTGCGTATCCCCGGTGGAGTACCGCGGGCAGAAGTAACCGTTGTGCATTTATGGAGAGACAGGGGAAGAGACGGATGGCATTAGGCAGCTTTCAGGAAAACGGGTCGCAATATCGCATCGCAACGCCGCGCACGCCGGCCCGATGGTTCAATTATTTATTCAATGATTCCTATTATGTCGAGGTGTCGCAAACCGGTCAGGGCAAAAGCATGGTGTTCCAGCCCAAGCATCGGACGTTTAACCGCGAGGGCTACAAATATTTTTACTTGCGGGACGGCGATACCGGCGAGGTCTGGTGTCCGGCGTACCAGCCGCTCAAGACGCAGCCGGAGCAGTATGAATGTGTCCACGCCTTGGGCTGGAGCGAGATTCGATCGTTCCACAACGGCATTCGCGCCGCGATCAAGGTGTTCGTGCCCGTGGATGAAATGTGCGAGGTGTGGCGCATTACGGTCACGAACGAGACGGACAGCCGCCGCAGGCTTTCCCTATTCTCCGCCTTTTCACTAGAAAATGGCGGGGTGATGGGGAGCGTATGCGATTTTGATGTGAACGCACAAGTTCTATCAAGCTACTCCTATCCCTATCATGTGTTCTATGAAGAGAAGGAGAAATGCGACAACCATTCCAATCGGGTGTACGTATTCGCCGATCGTGCGATAGAGAGTTTCGAATGCAGCGAAAATCGTTTCTTCGGGGGCGAGGACACTGGCGAGCTTCCGCCGCAAGTCGCAGCAGGAAGATGCTCGAACGGCAAAGCGGAAGGAGAAACTCCGATCGGCGTGCTTCAGCATGCGCTGAGCATCGAGCCTGGCGGCAGCGAAACGATTCATCTCGTTATGGGCTGCGCGCGGACGCCGGAGGAAGCGGCGGAGACGAGGGTCCGCTTGCTGGAGAGCGGCTTCGATGGGATGCTGGAGGCTGTTGATCGCTACTGGAACACCATTTCCAACACGTTTACGGTGGAGACGCCAGATCGCGATTTGAATGCGTTTATGAATCATTGGCTGAAAAAGCAAATCGATTTGCAAACACGCACCAATCGGATGTCCACGTACTGCCCGATCCGCAATCAGCTGCAGGATGCGATGGGCTTCTCGATGATTGATCCCGACGGCGCGCTCGCGGCGATGGAGGCGGTCCTGTCGGGGCAATCGCGAAGCGGGTTTATCCAGCAATGGATTATGACGGACGGTTCGCCGCCTTCGAAGCTATGCCTGCTGACGCATAAGGACGGGCCGGTCTGGCTAGTCATCTGTTTAACGGCGCTGGTTAACCAGTCGGGCCGCCCAAGTCTATTGGATCGGCAGGTCGGCTTTAAGGATGGCGGCACGGCCTCCATTTATGAGCATTTGCTGCTGGCTGTCGATTATATGGCGCAGGATACCGGAAGCCACGGATTGTGCCGGATGGGAGACGGGGATTGGAATGACCCCATCAACGGTCCGGGCAGACGGGGCAGAGGCGAATCGGTGTGGAGCACGATGGCGCTTAAATACGCTATTCTCACGCTCCTGCCGCTGTGTCGATTGCGGGGCGACGATGCTGCTGCTATGCGCTTGGAAGCAATCGCCGACAGGCTCGACCATGCGGTCAACGAGAAGGCTTGGGACGGGGCGTGGTACTTGGCGGGCTTCGATGACGAGGGTGAAGCGTTCGGAACGGCGAAGGATGCCGAAGGCCGGTTGTTCCTGAACACGCAGACGTGGGCGATTATGAGCCAATGCGCTAGAGGGGAGCGGCTGGATCAGTGCCTGGCAGCCATCGACAGTCTGGACACGCCAGCGGGGCCGCTGCTGTTAAAGCCGGCGTTCAGCGATTGGAATGCCAAGTGGGGCCGAATCAGCGTGAAGCTGGCGGGCACGACGGAGAACGGCTCGGTGTACTGCCATGCCTCGATGTTCAAAGCGTTCGCCGATTGCCAAGCGGGACGGGGCGGTCAGGCGTATGAGACGATCCGCAGGACGCTGCCGACCAATCCGGACAATCCGCCTTCGCGTAATTTGCAGGTGCCGATTTTCATTCCGAATTATTACTTCGGGCTGATGGCATCGCCGAACTTCGGAAAGTCGAGCCATCATAATCAAACGGGAACGGTCGGTTGGATGCTGTGGACCGTCATGGATTATGTACTGGGTGTTCGAGCGACGGCAGAGGGCTTGACGATTTCCCCATGCATACCGGCGGAGTGGCCCTTCTATAAGGTAACGAGAACGTTCGGGGGCGCCACTTACGTGATCAACATCTCCAATCCCGAAGGCGTAGAGACGGGTGAGGCAGACGTGATCGTGAACGGAAGAGCGCATCGCGGCACGCTGCTGCCATGCGAGCCGGGGGCGACTTATCAGGTGGAAGTAACGCTGCGTAAACGGAGATAGTGGGTTGAATGACGCAGGGGAATAACGCGCGGCGGCACCCGAGCTGGGCAAGGGGGTGACCTTGGCCCGGCAATGGTGCTGCCGCGCTCCTTGGCGTGCACTCATTTTATCTGGTGCGGAAAACAAAACATGCGAGGACGAATACGTAAATTATTTTATATAGTCATATTGACAATATAGAGATGGGAGCATATACTAAGAAACAAGAAGGAGGTGCTCGGATGACAAACGAAGCTCCCAAGTACCGGACGCCGGATGGGCTGCCAGTCGATATCGCGATTTTCACCATTACTTCGCACGCAAAGCCCAGCAATTACAAAATGCTGGCAGACAGACGCTTGGACGTCCTGCTCATCAGACGGAGTACCTCATCAGAGGCGTACCCAGGCTATTGGGCGCTGCCAGGCGGGTTCTCAGGCGAAGAGGAAACGCTGCTGGAAGCGGCTTACCGTGAGCTGAAGGAAGAGACGAATGTCGACCGGGACGTCGTGATCGAGCAGATCAAGACGGTGTACGATCCCGGACGCGACCCGCGCGGCTGGATGCCGTCGGTGCTCTACTGCGCATTGGTGAAGGAAGAGTACCTGCTGGATCTCGCAGCCGATACGGATGCCGACGAGGTTCGGTTGTTCCCGATCGAAGAGGCGCTCCAGCTGAAGCTGGCGTTCGATCATAACGTTTTGCTGCAAGACGCATTGGCTTACGTAAGGTCCAAAATGATGATGACGACGCTTGCCAAACAGTTTCTGCCGACCGAATTTACGATTCGCGAGCTGTACCAAGTGATCCAGACCGTCGTTCCGACGTTCGAGGAGGACATCCCGAACTTCAAGCGCAATCTGCTTACGACGAAGACGCGCCAAGGGCTCATCAAGGAGGCGCTCGATCGAGACGGCAAGCCGAAGACGACGGACCGCAATTCGAATCGGCCAGCGCAGCTGTACGTGTACGCGGATTATGAACCGAATATATCGATTTACAACTCCGGACTTTTCTAATAGGAAGGTTCGGCAAGCTTTTCATCATTTATATAGTCTATACGACTTATAATATCAATATATTGGAGGAATTTCGTATGATCAAATCGATCCGCAACAACCCACTGCTTCTGACGGACAGCTACAATCTCTCGCATCCGCGTTTGAAATGCAATATGGATTGGGAAGTCAGCCATCTCTATAACCGCAGGGAAGGGATGATTCTATATGGCTTCCGCGAGATCGTAGGCGATCTGCTGTCGATTCAGATTACGGAGACTCATGTAACGGAAGCGGAGCAATGCGCGGCGATGCAGGGGCTTCGGTTCCCAAGCGAGCTGTTCCTCCGCGTCGTTCGGGAATGCAATGGTTATGCGCCGATCGCGGTAGAATCGCTGCCGGAAGGCACGTGGTGCCCGGCGGGAACGCCTTTTGCCCAAGTATTCAATACGGTTGAAGGGTTCGGGGAGCTCGTTACTTGGTGGGAAGGGATGTTCATGCATGCGTACTTCCCAAGCGGCTGCGCGACGGAAGCGTTCCACCTGCGCCGTTATCTGGAAGCCAAGCAGGCGGAGCACGGCTATGACGAATCGTTCCTGTGGCGGATACACAGTTTCGGGTTCCGGGGCCACCGCAGCCTGGAGGATGCTTATTGGGCGGGGACGGCATGGAACCTGTCGCTGCAAGGGACGGACGATTTCCACACGACCCTGCATACGCCCCATGCGGTAATCGGCAGCATTGCAGCGCTTGCGCACAAAGTCACGCAGCAATTCGACGATGAGAAGGAATGCTTCGAGCGCGCGATCGACGAAACGGCCGCAGCAGGCGAGCGGATGGTCGCACTCGTTATCGATACGTATGATGCGAACCGCGTCATTCAGCAGTATTTGCCGGAGCTGGGCCTCCGCGCGCGCGAACGCGGCGTTCGAATTGTCCTTCGTCCAGACAGCGGCGATGTGCTGCAGCAGGCAATCGATATTTATGAGGTGGCGAAAGCGCACGAGCTCCTTGACGTTGTTGGCGTCATCATTGGGGAAGGCATGAATGCGGCGCAAGTGAAACGTTATGACGCGAAGCTGGAGGAGAAAGGATTCCGCTGCCATTCGTCGCTTACGGGGTAGGCTCGGGCTTCTACAACCATATTGACCGCGATACGTACGGCTGGGCAATGAAGACGGCCTACAGCAATGGCAAGGATCGGATGAAATTTTCGATGATTCCGCTCAAACGGAGCATTCCCGGCAAGGTGAAGTTGGTTCGGGTTGGAGGCGAGCTCGTCGTAGAAGCGGCGGATGAGACGAATCGCGATGGTCTGTACGAGACGATCTACCGTCATGACGGTGCGGGCGAGCCGGCATTGCTTGCGGCGGGACCGCAGTTCTGGAATGAGGTACGGGAGCGCGTGCAGCAGCAGGACGCCGCACAACCGAATATTCAGCTCTCGGCAAATATTCAGTTCAAAATCGACGCATTCGTTGTACAATATTTGTAATAAGCTGGGCGATGAAGGGGAGGAATCACAATGGGGCAGCCGTTTCGCTTCGGATTCATATTAGGCCGGTTCCAGCCGGTGCATGCCGGTCATGAGCGCATGATTGATGCGGCGCTGGGCGTATGCGAGCGGTTGCTCGTTGTGGTAGGCTCCGCTCAACAGAGCGGGACGGCGCGTAATCCATTTTCAGCTGAGTACCGGATGTCGCTGCTGCGTGCCGTTTACGGGGATCGGATCGAGCTGATGGCGTTAAACGATTATACGCATGAGGGCGATCATAGCCATGCATGGGGCAATTACCTGCTTGATGCGGTCGAGCGTTATGGACGGGAGCGGGAGTGGCCGGAGCTGGATCTGATGATTGCCGGCAGCGACGAGGAACGGGAGCATTGGTTCCCGGAAGAGCGGATGGCGCATATCGGGCGGCTGGTCATACCCCGCATGTCGCTGCCGATTAGCGCAACGAAGCTGCGCGATGCGGTTGTCGCTGGCGATGAAACCTTCTGGCAGGCGAATACGAATGCGGCCATTCACGGCGAGTATGCGCATATCCGGAAGACGCTTCTTTCACAATACGATCACAAAAATAAGCAGGGATAACAGATATAGACAGCGAATATATCTACCACAGATAAATAAGGTGGTGGATAGGATGAGTACAGCTATACTTCCGGCTGTCGCCGCCATCATTATTGTGGGTGCGACGCTGGGCATCAGGCAGTACATCACGAAACAAATGCGGCGACGGAGAAGGCATTATTAAACGTGGTTTGTCTATCCTGCGTATATGAGCTTCCCTTAAGCGGAGCGAGTATACGCTTTTTTTTGCGCAAGCTTCGGATGGATGTGGTTCAGATGGTCTAGTAAGGATTTGGATTTCATGCTACCATCATACCGATATACCTAGATAATGACTGTATATGAGGGGAGAACGATTGTTTGGAACCGATACAACCGGGCAAAAGCACCTATGAATCTGTTGCATTCTCGCCAGTTTCTGAATTAGAAAACGATCGCTATCCATCTAGCGGGCCGCTAGACGCAGAGGCGATCGTCCGTACTTATGACAGCGGCTCCGTCTTCTTCAGACGCTGGGGCGCTGTCGTTATTGATAATTTGCTAGTCATGATGATTTTCTTCGGGCTGTTTGCGTGGAGCATAGCTGCATCTGTGAATGATGACAGCGTATGGAATACGATCGCTCCCTTTCTGTTGGTTGGTTGTTATTTCATTCTAAGCCCGATTTATTATTGGCTGCTGGAAACGTTCTTCGGCACAACGGTTGGCAAATGGGCGCTGCGCGTACGCGTCGTGAATGCGAGCGGCGAGCTGCCGGGAATCGGCAAAGCTGCCATTCGCAATCTTATGCGCATTTTGGAGTTTTGTCCGCTGATGTTCTATGGCATTATCGCTGGCATTATCGTGCTTATCCAGCAGAAGAAGCAGCGGCTCGGTGACATGGCGGCGAAAACATTCGTGTTGAAGGCGCGGGATCTTCCGCCATTGGAACGGAGCAGGCTGGTAGGAATGCGCATCACGCATATCCTCGTGATCGTGGTTGCGCTAGGTTGTTTGATCGGGGGAATCAGCTCGGTCAGTTCGCAGATTACGGTGGACCATGCGGTGGAGACGGCGGATGGGCGTTACGAAATGACGGTCCCGTGGAGCTGGTCCGCCGATGCGTCGACGGAAAGCGAGCTAGCGGTGAGCAGCGGGCTTTCCACGTATAATGTTGTGGTAGGATCGGATAACGAGGAGACGCTGGAAGAAAAGGTGTCGCTCGAAGACTATCATGAGATTATCCGGAACTGGCTGCCGGGAGCGATACACGCCGAGCTTGCAGACGGGGAGACGGAGCAGACCTCCTTGAACGGCAGAACGGCTTATCGCTTCGAGATGAATGGCGAGGAAGATGGCGAGACGCAAGCGTATACGATTACGGTGACGGGCGATGAGGATAAGTTCTATTATATTATCGCTTGGCTATCTGATGACGGGAAAGCGGGAGAGAGCTACCATAGCTTCCGCGAACGGTATAGCGGCAAGCTGAATAAGCTGGAGCGTATTGTAGCCACCTTCAAGCCGATAAACGGGGGCGTAAGCATTTAAGGTCAGCCCCTTTGCCAAATAGAAAGAAGCAAATCAGATAATATGAAGCAAAAAAGGAGCATTCCCCGCTGAACCGGGGGACGCTCCTTTTTGTTGTACGTATTCACGATGCTTTAGGCAAGCTAGCCGTTCCAATCACGCCGCAGCGTAAACAGCTCTTTCAGCTCATTGGTGGACAGCTCCGTAATCCAGCCTTCGGAGCTTGTGATGACGTCGTCGCTCAGCCGCTGCTTGCTTTCCAGCATCTCGTCGATTTTCTCCTCCAGCGTGCCGAGCGCGATGAACTTGTGCACCTGCACATCGCGGGTCTGGCCCATGCGATACGCGCGGTCCGTCGCTTGGTTCTCCACTGCAGGATTCCACCACCGGTCGAAGTGGAACACGTGGTTCGCAGCGGTCAGGTTGAGGCCGACGCCGCCTGCCTTGATGGAGAGGATGAACACGTTCGGCTGCTCGTCGGCGGGTAGTGTCTGGGATTGGAACTGCTCGATCATCCGGTCGCGCGCCGTTTTGGACGTGCTGCCGTTCAGGTAGAGCACCTGCTCCTGCAATTGGTTTTGCAGCACCTGCTGGAGCATGTTCCCCATGCCGATGTATTGGGTGAAAATGAGGCAGCGGTCGCCCTCTTCCCGCAGCTCCTTGACCATTGCCAGCAGCCGCTCCAGCTTGGATGAGCGCGAGATGACCATCTCGGCAGCCTCGGACATTCCCGGGTTGTCCTCGATTGCCGGAGGAGCAGCCGAGCCCGAAGCAGGGGCGGGCAGCTCGGGCATTGCTTCCTTCGTCAGCAGCATCGGATGGTCGCACAACTGCTTGAGCTGCGTGAGGGCGGACAGAATGGCGCCTTTGCGCTCGATGCCTTCGAGCATCTTCATTTTGTCCATTAATGCGTTGACGGTCTGGTCATATAATGCGCCTTGCTCGGCCGTCAGATGAACGTAGGTTTTCATCTCGTTCTTGTCCGGCAGGTCGAGCTGGATATTCGGGTCCTTCTTCTTGCGGCGCAGCATGAATGGCTTCACAAGCCGCTGCAAATCTTGGGTGCGCTGCTCGTCGCGCTCCTTCTCGATGGCGTTGGCGAATCGCTGCTGGAATCCGTTAGAGCTCCCCAGATAGCCCGGATTGATAAAATCGTAGATCGACCAGAGCTCGGACAGCCGATTCTCAATCGGCGTACCCGTTAGCGCAATTCGGTGATCGGCGGAGAAGCTGCGAATCGCTGATGATTGTTTCGTTTGCGCATTTTTAATGTTTTGCGCCTCATCTAAGCAAATGGCGGACCACTTGTAAGTCTGCAACAGCTCTTGGTCGAGCGTTGCGGTCGAGTAGGAGGTCAGAATGACGTCTGCTTGGCTCGCTTGCTCGTAGAATGCTTCGCCGCTTCGGCGTTTGCTGCCATAATGCAGCATAACGCCAAGGGAAGGACCGAAGCGGCTTAGCTCCTTCTGCCAGTTGCCAAGGACGGAGGTCGGGCAGATGACGAGCGCAGGCATCCGAGCAGGGCCGGAGGAAGCGGCGGCTGCCGCGGCCTCGGCGAGTTCGGGAGTCCCGCTGGGTGCCGCAGTCCCGTTGGATTCCGCATTTGCTGCTGAATCCATGGCGACGTTTGCGACAGACTGAGCGGCTACCGTCTCCTTCACATGCAGCAAGTAGGCGATCAGCTGCACGGTTTTGCCAAGGCCCATATCGTCCGCCAGACAGCCGCCGAGCCCGAATTGCCGCAGAAACGCCAGCCAAGCAAAGCCCTCGCGCTGGTAGGTGCGCAGCTCTGCGCGAAGCCCGGCAGGCGGATCAAGCGGCGGCCAATCGGATTGCTGCCCAAGCTGCGTGATCAGGCCGATCAGATGCGCGTTTAATTCGACCTCCAGCTTGATCCGCTCGTCGCGGGAAGCTTGCGCTTCTGGCGAAGCGGCGTTTGCAGCCGAGGCAGGCTCATCCTGTCCGCCTAGCAGATGAAGCTGTAGGACGTCCTGGAAGGACAGGCCTTCGGACTGGTCCATGCTCTCCATTGCGCGCCGGATCTGCGCGAGCAGATGAGGATCAAGCGAAATCCACTGGCCGCGGAAGCGGACGAGCCGCTCGTTGCGGGCGGCAAGCTCCAGGAATTCGGCCTCGGACAAGTCCGCTTCGCCAATGGCAATGCGCCAGTCAAAGTTGACGATGGCGTTCAAGCCGAACAGCGACTGGCCAGCGCCGCTCGCGCCTGCCTCGGCGCGTACCTTGGCACGGAGCCGAGGCTTCTTCCGGCTGGCGGCTTCCCACCAGGCCGGGAGCAGCACTTGCCAGCCAGCCTCGAGCAGGCGCTGGCTGTCCGCCGTTAGGAATTGCCAAGCGGCGGCGTCAGTCATCGGCGCGCTTAGGCAATCGTCGCGGCTGCCGGCGAAGCGCTCCCGCGGCAAGCAGGCGCGCAGCCGATCCAGCCAGCCGGCGGAGCGCTCTTGCACGACCGGCGTCCATGCCGCCGGCCATGAGCCGAAAGCATCGCCATCGGCTGCCAGCCGAATTGGCACAAGCAGCGCGGGATCTTGCTTGTCCTGGAGCACGACCTTCATGCGCCAGTCCGGGTCGGTCTCGTCCGGCTCCAGCAATTGCAGAAGCGGGCGGAAAGGGGCTTCGTCCGCTTTCCAGCCGGCAGCGATGAGCCATGACGGCTCGTCCAAGCCATTGGCTGCGGCTTGATCCGCCGCGCCAAACAAGAGCGGAAACTCGCGCTTCAGGTCCGCTGCCGCCGTTTCATCCGCGTAATACCGTTCATAGACAGCAGCGGAAAATGCAGCATGAAGCCCTTCGACATAGCTATACCGCGTTTCCGTCAATCGTGCGAGCAAAGCTTGCTCGTCTTCGCCAAGCGCTTCCTCGTCCCATGTCCACTGCAGCGGCTTGCCCGCCTTCAGCGCGGCGAAGCTCGGCTTGAACCGCCGCTGCTCCATGCAGTCGGCGAGCAGCGGGGCAAGCTCCGCGAGCCGCGATGCGTCGCCTTCCCAAATCCATTCGACATGCGTCAGCAAGCGCTGCTCTGCCAAGAATGGAATGACCTGCTCCGCGGGGAGGACGATGAGCTCGACGTCCTGTACTGACTTGGTCGCAAGCTCAGTGCCGTAGAAGGAAGCTTCATGCAAGGCGAAAAGCCGCTGCTTGATGAACATCCCTGACACCATATACGAATCGTTCGCCAGATTGCCGTAAATCAGCGCGTCCCCGTAGTCGGTCAGGCTGATTTGAATATGAATCGTTTCGATGAAATGTTGTTGCTTCATTCCAGCAGCTTTCCTTTCCGAAGCTCCTCTTGCAAGGCGCGCAGCCGGCTGTGCCGGTCGGAGAAGGCTGTGATGAATTGCTCCCAGCGCGTCTCCTGCTTTAGCTTCTTATATAACTTGGCGAGGCGCTTCAGCAGCTTGACCGCTGATTTGTAGCCGTCGCGATTTTTGTGCAGCACGTAGCGTTCGACCGCCTGATGATAGAAGGGCAGCAGCGCCTCCGGCGCGTTCTTCTCAATCGGCTGAAGGACGGCTACGCGGTACGAGAGCGGCTCTTCGCCCATGCTTATTTGGTAATCAATCCATTGCTGCCATTTGCCGCGGGCGAGCATCGCTTCCTCATAGATCGCTTTCGAGGAGGGGAGCATGCCGACCAGCGTCTGCCACATGGCGGGCTCTGCTTCCGGGTCCTGTTCGATGACCGATTCCCAATGGGCTACGTAAACGGGCAGCTCGCGAAAACGATGCGTGCTCAGCAAATCGCCGAGCGCAATGAGCCAGCGCAGCATGCGCGGCCCATCCGGCTCCTCCAGCGACAAGTCCTGCAGGAAGCCCATCAGGTCATGCGGGCGGATGGAGGAAGCCTTGTTCGCTTCCCGCAGAAACGCCAACGCCTTCTCATCCTGCGCGAGATAGTAGTGCATCCAGCTCTTCGCCAGTTGGCCTGGCAGCCGGGAACGCGCGGCGTCGGCGGTTGTTTCTGCTTCCTGCAGCTGCTCCAGCTCGATAAGGAAGCGGTTGGAATCGCCCGAAACGGCAGGCTTCAGCCAGGTTGACCACAGCAGCAGGTACACGTTCAGAAAAGCGCGAGCGCTCCCAGGCTCGCCCAGCATCTGGCGGCGGACATAGGCAAGCGTATCCACAAGGCGCTGCTTTATATCAGGGCCAGGCTTCGCCGCGATGTCGGAAGAGGCGTTCAACTGGCCCGCGATCGCCTGCGTTAAAGCGGGAATCGTCTCCTGCGATTGGTAGCCGGAAGAATAATAGCTGACGGTCTGCCATTGCTGGTGGCTCGCCACGAGCAGCTTCTCAAGCGCAAACAGGTGCGCATGCACCTCGAACAGCGCCTCCAGCTCAGAGGAAAGCGCAGGCTTGATGCGCGCGAGAGCGGCAAGCACCGCCTGCGGATTCGTTACGCTGCGCGCTTCGGGCAGCAGCTTCATGCCCTGCTCGAACAAAGCATGCCACTCGGACATGGGCTGCTCGGCAAGCTGCTTCGCTTGCTCTTGAAGCTGCTCCAGCGGGCCGATGCGGGAGGAGTGGCTTAATTGGGAGAGGTCGGCGGCGGATTTGGCGTTCACAACCGAAGCGACAGGCCGGCCGTGCTGATGCACATATTGAAGCAAAGTGGCGGCAATATGCTTGCATTTGCTGCCGATCGGGCACTCGCATCGGCTGGAAGCGATCGCTTCCGGGTTCAGCTTAACGTTATATAGCTCCGTGCCGGAGACAAGCGCGATGACGAGCCGCTCGTGCAGTTCGGTGTACGATTGCACGCGCTTTTGCTTGTAATATTGAAAACCTCGCGACAGCGTCACGTCGCTGAATATTGCGGCAGCCTCTGCCAAGAGGTTGTGCCAGCTATTATCGTCTAGCGAAGGGGATAACGGGTTCATCGTTCATTTTCTCCTAAGCGTTCATAGAATACATACTCACGATTTCCATTATACAATATAGCGGGCTTGGAAGCGATCAAACGTTCGTATGGCTGCGATGCAAAATGAAAAAAGCTTACGGAAGCGCGTTGGCGCATTCGCAAGCTTATTCGTTCGTGTAGTGCCTATTATTTCTCGTAGAAGCTATTCGGCGTCCTCAAGCGTCATCGCGCTCAGATCAGCGCCGCGCTGAAGCTCGCGAATGCTGTAGCCGAACGTCATTTGCAGATGAGGGTAATCAGGGAAGCTGTCCCAGTCGCCGCCCCATTCAAAATGGAGCGATTTCGCAATCGCGACGACCTCTTGCCAGTCGGATTTCCCGTTATCGTTCAGGTCGGCGTTCATCTCCCAGCTTGCGCTGCCGTCATCCTTGAGCAGAGCGAAATCCACGGCCAGCCCGAAGTTATGGTACGATTGCCCGCCTTTCGCCTTCGTCACAATCGATCCGTCATCGGAACGGCCTTTGCGGTAAAGCGCATCTTGCTCGGCTGCGCTGCGGAAGCCGTCCGTTATGAGGATACGGATGCCTTGCTTCTTGGCTAATCGGACGAGCTCATCCGCTTGCTGGCGCACGATAGGATGGAGCTGGGCCGTCTTGATTTGCAGCTGCCTCGGCTTGGCCATGTCGGACAACTGCCTGTCGATCAGGACCGCGGCAATGATGACGATGAACGTGAGCAGCAAATAGAGCATAAAGCGGCGCCGACGGCGGCTTTTTTTCACAGATAGTCGAGTAGGCGCTTGCGGCATGGTGTTATATTGCACGGGTGAGGCTCCTTCCTATACGAAAAAACAACGGGGAACAGCAAAAAGCGGCGATACGGTCGCCGCTCTGCCGTCCATCAGGCCGGTCGCTCTGCGGCGTCCGGTCCTATTCCTAGATCAAGCCAGCGTGTTTCAGCCCTTGGCGGATGCCGCCTTCATCGACATGCGCGGTCACGTAATCCGCATGCGGAATCAGCTCCGGATGCGAGTTGCCCATCGCGATGCCAAGGCCAACGGCCGCTAGCATTTCCTTGTCGTTGAGGCCGTCGCCGAATGCGGCAGCTTCTTCGACTGCGATGCCTAGATGCTGGAGCATTGCTTCGATGCCGAGCGCTTTGGAGCCGCCCTCCGGCAGCACGTCCATTGCGGTTTTGTGCCAGCGAACGAGGCGCAAGCCCGGAAGGGACTCCGCATAAAGCTCTTCCTCATGCGCTTCGCAGTGGAGGAATGCTTGATAGATGCTCGTCTTTTGCCAATATTCCGGGTCATGTCCAGGCAGCTCAACCTTCAGCGAGTTGACCGAATTCAGCATGTGCGGATGCGAATCTGTATCTGCGTAGTAGGTTTCGCCGCCTTCGAATACGAGCGGATGGCCGTGTTGGCCGGCTTGCACGACCAGTGCCTCCAAGCGCTCGCGCGGAATCGGACGCTCGAACAGCACGCGTCCTTGGTGTACGACGTAAGCGCCGTTCAGGCTAATGAATGAATTGATGCCGAGCTGCTCGGCGATCGACTTGAAGAAGTAAGGCGCGCGGCCCGTTGCAATGACGACCTCGACGTCCGTCTTGCTCAGCTCGCGCAGCGCGTCGATCGTATCCCGCGGAATTTGTTTTTCCTCGTTTACAAGCGTACCGTCAATGTCAAAAAACACGATTTTATAACTCATGATTGCCTCTCCTATCCTTCCCTTGCGGGTCTCTAGTAGATTGCGTTGATTACCGCCTATCATACTATGGACCGGCTGTGTGCGTCGAGGGTGGGGGGATGGTGGATTTAGGAGGAGCAGGGCTGCGATGCTTACTTCATTGCAACGATTGAGCCGGTTATAAAGATTTTGTTGAAAGGATGCATGTATCGGTCGCCTAAAGATCTTCTAAATATTGATTTCTTTCGACTAAAATCGACAAAAATAAAATTGATCAGCATATAGTATGGGTGTTGTTGCAAATGATTCAATACAAAATGAAAATTAAAATGGAGGTTTATATGAATAATTCATCTTTTATCGTGGTAACTCTAGTTGCTGTAGTTATTTTTGTTATTACATTGCTTACATTTTTAGTGTCGCTTCCAAGTCAAGGATTAATCTCGATGAGTGATACAAAAACCGCAACGATGTCGGGAATAGGCCTCATTGTTGAGGCTGTGCTCTATTATCTTATTGTTAAAGTCTATCTAGCGCATAAAGAATAAAATTGTGATCCCGCATCGCGTAGCGCAACTTTAGCATCAGCATCCACGTCGGGGAGGTAACAGATAGTTAGGGGGCTGGATGTCGATGAAATATAGAGGGCTCGCAGGCGGTTTGCTGGCGTTGCTGCTATTGCTAACGGTACACGCAGTTCCGGCGCATGCGCTGGATTTCGCGATGGTGCCGCTGCCGGAGCTGGCAGATCAGGCAGACACTATTGTCGTTGGCGTACCGGAAGAGAAAGAGCATAGGAAGCAAGGGAAAGACCGGTATGAGGTTGCGATTCAACAAGTTATAAAAGGCAGCATGGACGTTGGCGACGAGATCGGCGTTTATCTCCTGCCTTTTGGAGACGAAGGCTTGATGGAGCTGGATGAGTCGTATGTGCTGATTCTGGATAAGCGGGAAGGCGAATATCATGTCGCGGGCGTGCATCAAGGCTTTATCCGGCTGGAGGAGGACGGCTCGTTCTACTCGCGTTATTATGCGGCCAATGACGTGAAGGACTGGCTGGAATCGGTAGGAGCTATTGATGAATCGATTAGGCCCGAGCGTCCGAATGCCGTGACGGATGTCGGGCGAGATTTTGACGGGGATTCAGGCTGGGAGCCAGATCGCCACGGGCATATGCGAGTCATACACGGCCACGATCATCGAGGCGTATCGGGGGACCGCGATGACGTGAATGAGGGCCGCTATTTGGATAAGCAGATGATGCGATTTATCATAACCGCTGTCAGCATGGGAGCAGGCTTGTTGTTGGTAGCCGGAATCGTAGGCTTTGCTGGCTCGCGTCGGCAAGATTAAGTGCATAATGGAGCGCCTTCGGGGACAGTCTATGGTTGACGAAGGAGGCGATTCGCATGAGCTACTTTAACAACCTCAACACCTCGCAATTCGTGCAAAAAGTAAACGAGCAGCAGAACAGGCAGCGGTTGAACAAAAATCGCGGCAAAGGTTCGCCGGAGGCGTCGCTGCAGACGAAGCAGCATTCGACGAATAAGTAGGATTGTGAGAAATATTGAAAGCTTAACAGCCCTTTTTGGATAGGGGCTGTTTTTGTTGTTTGTAATTCCAAATAATTGGTATACTGGTGTTGCGAACCTGAAGCTCACATGATTTTCCTAGGAGGTTCGCGCAGCCCGCTGTTGTTGGGTTTGTTGGGGTTTGAAGCGGATATTTTTGAGTTTTGGAGAGGTAATATTTGAGGTTCGCGAATTATGCCCTGAAAACCTTGATTTAATAGGGGGTTGGAGAGGGTGCTGTCGCTCCCTACGCGGGAGCGTGGATTGAAACGCGCGAAATCAAAACAGGTAAAATGAGGTTGTTGTCGCTCCCTACGCGGGAGCGTGGATTGAAACACCAGCAGGAGCTGCTTGTGCTCGCAAAGGTAAGAGTCGCTCCCTACGCGGGAGCGTGGATTGAAACAACCCTGACTGGTTTAGCTTTACTGCAGATTTTGTCGCTCCCTACGCGGGAGCGTGGATTGAAACTGTTGACTGCTTATTAGGTAGGACTGACGATCCTTGTCGCTCCCCATACGGGAGCGTGGATTGAAAACTAGTGGGATAAGAGGATGTATCCACGAGTCACTCCCCGTGCAGGAAAAGGTGCAGATCGGGGCAGTGAGTTGTGAAGAAAAAATACCTACTGGTCTCTTTTTAGCTGTCATATAATTAAGATACGAAAGGATGTGGTGAATCATAAACAAACGTGGATGGCTAGGCCTTGCCTTTTTAATCGTGGCTATTGTATTCGTCCTACTGGGTTCTTACTTGATTGTTAAAAGTCCGAATTTAGGGTGGGCAGCTGCCGAACGTTTCCTGCAGGAGAAGAGTAGTTTAAATTCGTCGGAGTACACCCTGTTCCTTCAAAACGCAATTGACTCGTATAAATTAACCGGTATCCTCTTCTTATCTGGTGGACTGTTGTCGTGCCTGCCACCAATAATTGTAACAAGCGTTTTTGGATGGAGAGAGCGTGTAATCTATGACAAAACGTAACTCGAGCATCAGCATGTCTCTGCTTATAGTTGTTGCAGTACTGGCGGCAATCGTATTCGGAGGTTATCACTGGTTTGAATCGAAAATGACTGACCGACCCGTTCCTAAAGAACGAACCGTCGAAGAGCACTTCAATGCTTCAGACGTTAAATTGCTTGGTCCAGCATACACAGATATGCTCCAAACGAGTCCTTACTATTACGCATTTGAAGGGACAAAGGATGGCAACACAATCGTTATTATTGTGGATCAAAACTTTGGCCGATCAGGAGCTAATCCATTAGTTGAGCAGTCCTACGTCATCATTTATCCGCAAATCAAAAACACCAACCGGATCGAAGTTTCCGACGGCCAGCGCCATTATGAAGCTGCGGTAACTAAAAAAATCATTTCGTCGGACGGAAAACCTGTTAATCTCGTTTTCGAATCGGAAGGAAAGAGCATCAACACATATGACTGGGGATTGCAGCTGCTCAAAGACTATTAATCATAACTAACGGTGAAAAAATCAAAAGCCCTGCAAGCGACACCCAACCAAGTGTCCGCCTTGCGGGGCTTTTGCCATCTCTACCTTATCTCATCACCATTAAGCTATTAAGGCTCAATTCCCCACTGCAACGACCCTGACACATAACCCGTCATCTTGCTCCAGTCCACATAGCTGGACCCTGTCGAGCTGAAGGAGTAGTCGCCAGTCTGGGTGTAGTTGCTCCAATCTGTGCGCGAGACGCGGATTTGGATTTCGGCGGATGCGCCGGCTGCGAGGGAGCCTGCGCCGCTCGTGAAGCCGAGCTCCAAATAGTTGTCGGCACCAGTCTTAGGCGTAGCCATGTTCACAAACGCACCCGTTACGTTAGCATTGCCCATTTGCGCCCAGTCGCAGAAAAATGCTTGTGCTATGTTGGCATCCTTGGTGTAGTAGTACCGCAGCTTTACGTCGGCGAGGTTAAGCGCTGTCGTGCCCGTGTTCACGATCTTGATGCGCGGGCTGAGCGTGTTGCTGGATGCGGCTGTCGTGCCGCTGTACATTTGGATTTTGAAGCTGCCTGTTGTCGTTGTTGACGTCGTGTCTACAACCGACACCGCAAGCGTGGCAGCTGCGCCAGCGCTGAAGTTGAACGTGAGCGTGGTCGTGCCGACCGATTGAGCGGCGAGGTAGCTTTTCTTGATCGTGACAGCCGAGCCGGAAACGGTGTAGTCCGTGCCGGAAACGAGCGTAGCTGAGCCGTTTTTGATACTCGACAACGTGTTGCCGTTCAGCGTCATCGTAACGCCGATATCGACTTGGTTGACGGTTTTCTTATCGAACGATGAGGCAGTCGGCGTGATCGTCGAGTTGCTGACGGTAGACGTCGTGTCGACGACCGATACCGCCAGCGTTGCAGCCGCACCAGCGCTGAAGCTGAACGTGAGCGTGGTCGTGCCGACCGCTTGAGCGGCGAGATAGCTTTTCTTGATCGTGACAGCCGAGCCGGAAACCGTGTAGTCCGTGCCGGAAACGAGCGTAGCCGCGCCGTTTTTGATGCTTGCAAGCGTGTTGCCGTTCAGTGTCATCGTAACGCCGATATCCGCTTGATTGGCGATTTTCTTATCGAACGAAGCGGTCGTAGGCGTGATCGACGAGTTGTTGACCGGCGGCGTTGTGCCGCTAGGGTCGGCATACAAAATGCCGCGGCCGTTCGTGCCGAGGTAAACGCGGCCAAAGATGCGCGGATCGCCCGTGATGACGCTGTTCGTTACGCCGTACTGATGCTGGTCGTCATTGATGCGGACCCATGAAGCGCCTGCATCGTCGGAGCGGTAGATGCCGCGAACGTTATCGATTTTGGCCGAGGTGTAGACGGCTGGATACGTTTGGCCCGGTGCCGCTTTGCCGAAGCCGACGACGTCAGCCTCTTGAACATTGGACAGCTTGGTGAACGAAGCGCCGCCGTTGGTGGAATGCCATAAGCCGTAGACTGTTTTATCATCGCCGCCCGCAAGCCAGATGTCGCCCTCTGCGCCGAAGACGGATTTCAGGTTGCCGGTCGCTGGGAGCCCGGTTGCCGTGGTTTGCGTAAACGCTGCGCCGCCGTTGGTGGAGATGTAGACGTTGCCGCCGGAGAACGCATAGTATTTGTTTTTGTTGACGCGGTCGGAGACGACCTGGGCGCCGGCAGGGACGCCTGTGCTTGCCGTCCACGAGTTGCCGCCGACGGAGTAGAAGACGCCGATATCGGAGGTGCTCCACACGAGCGAGCTGCCGTCCGCCGATACGGCGATTTTGCCGCCGCCCTTCGTGCCGGAAGGCTGGCTTGGGTTGAACCAGTTGCCGCCGCCGTCATAGGACAGCGCGATGGAAGGCTTAGTCGTTGCATCGACGGCGCCGACGCGTGCCATGAAGGTTGGGTTCGTTTCTGCAAAATCGATGCTCGACGTAACGCCTGGATTCGTGAGCATTTTGGTCGGAGCAACGGTCAGATCCGTGTGGCGGAAGCCGGATACGTCACCGACTGCGCTGACAAGCGGAGCGCCGATTGGCGGGCTGACGAGATCGTTGACCGCCATTTCTTCTAGATTTTTAGCCATGACGGAAATGTTGACCTTGGAGCTGGTGCCCCAGTTGAGCAGGTTGTTCGTGCCATAGATCGTCGCGCCCGTGCCATACATCATCCGGTTCGGGTTATGCGGGTCGATCTCGATGTCGCCGATCATCCAGCCAAGCTTAAGTGCAGGCTCCAGCGGCTGCGGGTTCGAGCCGAAGTCGAGCCAAGGCGCCGCCGAGATGTCTTGCGTGTACAGCAGGTCGCGGTTCGGGTAGCCGCTCCAAGACCAAATGCTGGTCCACGTTGCGCCGCCGTCCGTCGAACGGTAGATGTTGGCATCCGGCCACCAGGAGTTGAGCGTCGTGACCATGATCGTGTTCGGGTTCGTGCGGTCGATCGCGAGGCCGCCATAGCCGAAGTAAGCATCCGTGCTCGTGCTTGGAATCGGGCTAATGTTCGTCCAGACGCCCGTTGTCGTATTGAGCTTGTAGACATCGCCTTTGACACCGTCATAAGGACCGCTGCTGTCGTTGTATGTGATGTAAAGATTGCCGTTGGAAATTTCGCCGTGATGAGGGACGAAGCCAGTTGGCTGCCCGGGCACAGCTGCCCATGTCGCGCCGCCGTCCGTGCTGCGGTAGATGCTATTCGCTTTGTCCGCTACGCCGACATAGATGGTCTGGGTAGCGCTGCCCGCCGTGCCCGTCGACTTGTCGAACGTAATCCAAGCGATGCCCATAATGTCTGCGGTGTAGGGATAGGAAGCGTCCTGCACATACGTGCCGGGATTCGTGAAGGAGGTCACTTTGTTCCACGTTACGCCATAGTCGGTCGATTTCCAAAGACCGTTGCCGCTGCGTGCGCCGAAGTAGAGGATGCTGTTCTTGTTGGGGTCAATGGAGAGGCGTTCGCCCATGGAACGGCCCGGCATGTTGCCGCCGACGTAGAAGGGGAGCTGCGTGATTTGCCAAGTATTTCCTTTGTCCGTGGAGCGCATGATGTAGCCATGGTTCGGATCCCACCCGTTCGTGTACATGCCGGCTGCGATGTAGACGCGGTTCGGATCGACGGGGTCGGTCGCGAGGGCGTCGACGCCGAGCTTGCCCCAATCGGTCCAGCCGACGTTATCCAGAAGCGGGATCCAGCTGCTGTCCGCCTTGTTCCAACGGTAGACGCCGCCGATATCGGTACGAGCGTAGATCAGATCAGGCTCCGTTTCGTTAAAAATAATGCCGGGAACAAAGCCGCCGCCCGCACCTGTATTGACGTTCTTCCAAGTGTAAGGCGCGCTAGGGGCAGCGTGTGCTGCGGGCGCTGAGATGGAGAGGGAGGTGCCGATTAACACAGTTGCGACGAGCAGGCTGCACCACCGGGTAACACGTTTACGAATCACATAAATACCTCCAATCAGATTATAAAATCGAAATCAGTTCACCAATCTAAAACGTTTTCGAAAAACGAAGCAAAGTTGCCGGCTTTTCCGGTTTGTGGGGCAACGCCGTTTGCGAAACAAGATCGGTTTGTCTAATTCGGGCTTATCCTCTCCCTTCTCGTGTATGCGTTTTCATATTAGCATGAATCTGCCTAATCTTGTAAAGTGAAATTTTTCGACACGTTGGCTAGGGTGACGTGGCTGCCGAAAAACAGCGAGCAGAGGATGTTCAGCTGCTGGCGTTAATCGAAAGCGTTACCGATTATATGGCTGCGGTCGGCTGGCGAGCCGGAGGCCGAATAGGTAATAAAAATGTGCCCTATTCAGTCGGCTAGCGAGCCGGAGTACGAATAGGTAATAAAAATGTTCCCTAGTCTGTCGGCTAGCGAGCCGGAGGGCGAATAGGTAATAAAAATCTTCCCTATTCGGTCGGCTGGCGAGCCGAAGGGCGAATAGGGAATAAAAATCTGCCCTATTCGGTCGGCTGGCGGGCCGGAGTGCGAATAGGGAATAAAAATCTGCCCTATTCGGTCGGCTGCGAGCCGGAGTACGAATAGGTAATAAAAATGTTCCCTAGTCTGTCGGCTAGCGAGCCGGAGCACGATTAGGGCGTAAAAGTTTGCGCGAAAAAGCAGCCAAACAGGAGAGAGCCCCCGTTTGACCGCCTCAGTCAGACATTCATTCACGCTAGTAATCACGGCTGCGCCGCGTTCGTCGAAGCTGGCGGCGATGTCGCCGCGGACTTGGAGCTTGAGCCGACGAAAGCGCTCAAGTCGATGAACGGGGTCGCCCCGCCAGTGACGTTCGGCAGGTGGCCGTCCCATTTTTCCAACGCTTTCTCCTGCACCTCGATCTGCTTGTATTGCACCAGCTCCGCCGTAACCTCCTGCTTTTTCAGCTTGAGCGACTCGGCTTCTGCTTGCGCCTGGGCGATTGTTTGCTTGGCTTCGATCTGGATGCGCTTGAGATCGTTCTCGGCCTTCAGCGCTTGCTGCTGGGCAACCTGTTTGGCTTCGATAGATTGGTTAAACGCGTCGCTGAACTTAAAATTCACGATGTTAATTTCTTTGACGATTAAATTATATTTGGCCAATCGCGCGGTCAAATGATCGCTGATTTCGTTCGCGACGAGATCGCGCTTGGCGATGAGATCCTCTGCGGGATAGCGGGCGGTCACTTCCTTGACGATTTCTTGGACGGCTGGATTAATGATGATGTTGTCGTAGTTGCCTCCGACGTTGTTCATGAGGGTGAACGCGGTTGATTTTTCGACGGAGTAGTTGACGGCCACATGTGTGGATACCGGCTGCAGATCCATCGAGGAGGCGGAGGAGTCGGTCTCGGCTTTGGCAACCTGCGTATTCACTTGGATGACGGATTGGAAGAAGGGAACCTTCAGGTGGATGCCGGGCTCAAGCACGTTGTTATTCAGCTTGCCGAATGTTTGGTATAGCCCGACGTGGCCGTATTGAACAGTTGCATAGCTGTTGAAGCCGATAATGATCAGCAGTAGGACGCCGATGACGCTGAGGATGTATTTCCACGGGTTAGCGCCTCCTCTGCGGCGGATGTTGGCGTGCGGGTCAGATGGGCTCATAGAAGACCTCCTTGGAATTGCAAGAGTAGGGGTGTTGCGCATTCGGAGTAATCGTATGTGCCAATTCGCGAACTATGCCTGTTATTCCGGTGCAACCTTCGCGCAGCGAGCGCGTCTATATCGCCATAGAAGACAGAATGGGGCGTGTGAAATAAAGGTGAAAAAGCAAGCATATAGCGTGGTTCTGATAGCGGCGTTGCTGCTGGCGGCGGGGTGGTTTGCGATGGAGGATGGGTTTGGGAGAGGGGATGCGCCGGACGGGCAAGCATTAGAGCGGGAGCCGGAGCAAGCGCCCGAGCCGAAGCGAGAGTATGTAAAAGAGCGAGTACAAGAGCATATGCAAGCGTCGCACCAGGATGGGGGAGCCGGGCAAGCGGAGGCGGAAGCTGAGCAACAAACGGAAGCTAAGCAGCAAGCCAGCCCAGTGCCGCTCGCGTTTAAATCAATGGCCAGCGGCGTAGAGAAGATTCAGCCGCTGCGCAGCTTAGCCAAATCGGATATCATCCGAACGATTGCATACGGGGCGTATACGTTCGTTGTCTTCTCGTTGCCGGAAGCAGCCGATTCGATGGAACGATGGATCGGCCTGAAGCATGATAACATCGTCTACCGGATCGGTACGATTGGAGGCGAAGCGTATGAGAGCCAGATCGAGGTAGGCTCAATCGAACTGTTCGGCCAGTCCTACATTCGCTTGACGGGCTATTGCGGCGCAAGTTGCGCTGTCGAGCACTATATTGAAGTGAAAGACGGCATGCCCGTTCCGCTATTGTTTTTGAATGCTCATGCTCCTGCAAGGGCGGCGGATTGGAACGGGGATGGCGTGAATGAGTTGATCTATGAAGAGGGGATGCCGCTGGACGTTGTGCTCATACAGCGGCGGGAGGGTAAACTGGTCTATGCCAGCGTGGGTCAGGCGCTTCACGCGACCCAAGGTGTGTCTTACGAGGATGGAGAGCGCCGATTCGTCCTGTATAACGGGCAGGGAGAGCGGCATTATCGGATCACGGACGAAGAGCATCCGACGCTTGTGCCCGAATAGGGGAGTGCCGGAATGTACGTGGATAAAGGCGAATTGTCAATAAATCAGATGCGGCGACCAGTCGTTGTTCCGCTGCTCCGACCGAAGCGGAGGAAGCGAGAGCGATAAGGCAGCAGCGTCTAGATAGTCGGGAACGGACGAAACGGCTGCCGCTGGCGAACCATGCGCAATAGAGGCTGGGAATGGATCGTCCATCAGCCGATCCAGCGTATCGAAGTCTCTTGCATATAGCGCGGCATCCCAACGGACGCGAGAAATGACGCCCGCCACAACAGGAAGCGGAAAGCCAGTGGCGGCTGCAATGACGCGGGCTGCTCCGATTGGGTTGTCCCGCATGTATTGGTGGGCGCGAAGATGGGCCTTCAAATAAGCGATGACGATATCCTCGTTGCTCCGAGCCCATTGGGTGCTGGCGACGACGCCGGTTAGATAGTCCTCGCCGATGCCCTCCTCGAACAACACGCTGCCCGCGCCGACATATTGCGCAAGGCTGATGTACGGTTCCCACATGACGCTGGCCTCAATTTTGCGATCGACGAGCCCGTCCCAGCTTTCCTTCATCGTGCAATGCTCCACCCGCAGGTTCGACCGGCCCGAGGCGCGCATTAGCCGATTCAATCGACAGCCTGCGCTGGAGTGGGGCACGGTTGCGATCCGCTCAAACGGCAATTCCTCTCGCGTCTCTGTCTTATCGCTCGCAACGGCGACCGAGATGCCGCGCCCGCCGGCTGTCTTGCCGTCGAAGGCGAGCAGGACAGCATCGAAGTCGGGCAGCATACGGCTTAGGCGCTGGCTCATCATGATCGGATAGTCGCCAAGCGAAGCGATTTGGACATGCCCGCCGATCATCGCTTCAACAAGGCTTAGGCCGCTGGCCGCATCGCGCCATTCCACTTGTACGGCTAAGGGGAGACGCAGGGCGGCAAGCTCCTGCTCGAACAGCTTCAGTCCTCGAATGAGCAGCGGGCTCCACATATGCGCAGTCGCGCTTTGATAGCCGATCGTAACGGTGATAGGGGCATTCCGCTCGCAGAAGGCAGGAGTGCCCGGCGTTCGAACGATGGCGTGCGCCCGGATCCACTCGTCCAGATGAACGGGGTCGATCATAATTTCTTTGCCAATCTGGACGTAAGGCAGACGCTTGTTTCTCCGCCAACGGTCGATCGTGGAACGGCTGACGCCAAGCATATCCATCGCTTGCTGCAGCGTGACGTAAGGCAACTTTCCATTCGGCATGAGGACGCCCCTCTCCTTCATTTATCGCCTAATACCCGACTAAACGCATTGGAATTTAACATTTATAATAGTCTAGCCTATCCGCTGGTATTCGGCAACCCTTTTCATTTCCATTTCATGGGTAAATTTATCATTCGTAGTCACAGGTAGTCGATTGTATTCATTGCATTGACGATGCTTTTGAGCCCATGCTACATTCGTTTCGATCAAATACAACCAAACAAATCGGAATTATCGACCGGCCCACTGGAGATGTCCGTTTTGCCTTGCCACGGGTAAAATGCGCATCTCCTTTTTGGTATGGCTAACGATCGCTTAGAAGCGTGAGAAAGGGTGAATCCAAGCATGGAGACGAGAGAATATACAGCGGATGTCGTCATCGTGGGCGGCGGAACGGCGGGGACGATGGCTGCGATTAAGGCGAAGCAGGCCTATCCGTCGCTGAGTGTGCTCGTGCTCGACAAGGCGGACATTCGGCGAAGCGGCGCAATCAGCATGGGGATGGACGGATTGAACAACGCCGTCATTCCGGGCAAGGCGACGCCAGAGGAATACACATGGGAAATTACCGAATCCAATGACGGCATCGTCGATCAGCAGGCGGTCTTCCGGCAGGCGAGCGAGTGCTACGACATCGTGAAGGAGCTCGATTCGTGGGGCGTTGATTTTGAGAAGGATGCGAAGGGCGACTACGAGGTGTACCGCGTTCACCGGAAGGGGCGCTATGTGCTGCCGATGCCGAAGGCAAGCGACCTGAAGCTGATTTTGGCCAAAAAGGTCAAGCAAATGCGGTGCAAAGTCGTGAACCGGGTCATGGCGACGAGGCTGCTCACCGAAGGGAATCGCGTGGCGGGCGTGCTCGGTCTGGATGTGAAAAACGGCGATTACATCATCGTTCGAGCCAAATCCGTCATTTTAACGGCGGGAGCGGCGGGCCGCATGGGCTTGACGGATTCCGGCTATCTGTACAGCACGTATGAGAATCCGACCAACTCGGGCGAAGGCTACGCGATGGCTTATCATGCGGGCGTCGAGCTGACAGGCATCGAATGCTATCAGATCAATCCGACGATGAAGGACTATAACGGACCTGCATGCGCATACGTGGCTGGCCCGTTCGGCGGCTACACGGCGAATGCCAAGGGCGAACGGGTGACCGGCTGCGACTACTGGAGCGGCGAGCTCATCATGAACATGTGGAAAATGGCGAACAAAGGCGAGTGGCCGCTTTACTTGAAGCTGACGCATCTCGACGATGAATCGATCTCGAAGATCGAAGCCATTCTGCATCATAACGAGCGGCCGAGCCGCGACCGGTTTCATGCAGGCCGAGGGAAGGACTATCGGACCGACATGGTCGAGCTGCATTTTTCCGAGGTGGGGCTTTGCAGCGGGCACAGCGCGGCGGGCGTGCTCGTGGACCACGAGGCGCAGACGTCGATGGAAGGGCTGTTCGCCGCGGGCGATATGGCGAGCGTGCCGCATCAATATTTGCTCGGAGCGCTGACCTTCGGCAAAATCGCAGGGACGAACGCGGCGGCATATGCAGCGGGCGCGGCGCAGCTCGAAGCGAGCCAAGAGCAGATCGAAGCAGAGCGTGTGCGGATCTATAAGCCGCTCGAGCTTCCGGCAGGCGTGCCTCATCAGCAGGTGGAGACGAAAATTCGGCGGATCGTCAGCCAGTATTTGATGCCGCCGAAGACGGTCGTGAAGATGGACGTCGCGCTTGAGAAGATCGAGCATTTTCGCAAGGTGGATTTGACGCTGCTCGGCGCCCGCGATCCGCATGAGCTTGGCCGAGCGCTCGAGGTGCACAGCATCGTCGACTGCGCGGAGATGATGGCTAAAGCGTCGTTGTTCCGCAAGGAAAGCCGCTGGGGCTTCTATCATTACTTCCTCGATTATCCGGAGCGGGACGACGCCAATTGGATGAAGCGAGTTGTACTGCGCAAAGGAGAGAACGGCGAAATGCTGTTGTATACGAAGGAGCTGCCGCCGCAGATCATTACTAGCCGCCCAGCGAGCGAAGAGGAGGAGACATCCCATGTTCAATCTGTCGTCTAAGCTAATTTCGCAGCCTGTCGAGGCAAGCGTCATTATCGATCGAGACAAGTGCATCGGCTGCGATATATGCGTGCAGGTGTGCCCGATGGGCATTCTGGCGCTCGACGATCAAGGCAAAGCCTATATGAAATACGACGAATGCTGGTACTGCACCCCATGCCAGACCGACTGCCCCGTAGATGCAGTAACCGTGAATATTCCTTATTTGGTCAGATAAATAGAGGCGTATAGGGAGCGTGGAGAAAATGGTGCGAGCATTAAGCAGGCGGTTCGCTTACGGGCGGCTGTTGACTTTACTTACAGCGGCGGCGCTGCTGCTGCAGGGCTGCGCGGAAGGTGGAAGCGGGGGCGGGGCCAAGGCGGCCGAGGCACAGAGCGCCTCAGGCTATGCTGGCAAGGCGGCCACGATTACAGTCGGATATCAGTCGCCGACGGCGCAGACTTGGGGTGCGCTGATTGTCAAAAACCAGAAGCTGTTCGAGAAGTATTTGAAGGAGCTGGCTCCCGATGACGACGTGAAGGTGAATTGGTTTGATGCTCCCGCGGGATCGGTGCTGAACAACAACATGATCGGCGGCAAAATCCAGCTCTCGTTCCTCGGCGATATGCCGTCCTTGCTTAATGGAGTGCTCGGCATTACGCAGAAAAATTACCATTCCGTCTTCTTAGCATTTGACGGGAAAGGCGCAGTAGGGCGCAATCAAGCGATTGTTGTGCCTAATGGCAGCGATATCAAGAGCATCGAGGATCTGAAGGGGAAGACGGTATCGACGCCAATCGGGTCCAGTGCCCACCGGATGCTGCTGGAGACGCTTCGCCAGCATGGCTTGGTCGATGATGTGAAGATCGTGGACCAGTCGGTCACAGTCGGGATGCAGAGCATTGAGCAGAACAAGATTGCGGCACATGCCACGTGGGCGCCTTATCCGAATTTGATTCAATATAAAGGCTTCGGCACGATTCTGTCCCCCGGAGAGGCAACTGGAATCGATTATTTGGCAGGCGTGGTCGCGAACCGGGATTGGGCGAAGCAAAATCGCATCTATGCGGTAGCTTTCCTGAAAGCTTTGAATGAGGCGCATGCTTTCGCTAAAGCGCATCCCGAGGAGACGGCTCGCATCTTCGAGCAGGAGAGCGGTTTTCCGCCTGAAGTTTGCAAGACCATGGTCGAGAACATCCGCTTCGACGCCGCGATTTATGGGAAGGACGTGAGCACGCTCAAGGGCAGCGCCGCATTCTTAACCAGCATTGGCAAGCTGAAAGCAGCGCTCGATCTTGACGCGTTCATCGACGATTCGTATTTGCGAGAAGCGGTGAAGTCGACAGGCAAGCCCTATCTAACGGACGAGGAGCTGCATGGCGAATGGATAGCCGATCGAACGTATTGACGATTGCCGCGAGGACTGATAGTTCCCGCCAGAGGAAAATTCGCCGCATGCGGAAGGGGCCGCTGGCAGCAGCGGCCATTCGGGCCGCTTCGGTGCTGGTGTTTCTGCTCCTGTGGCATGCGCTGGTGCTGCTGAACGTGATGTGGCCGCTTCAATTCGGCAATTTGCCGCATCCCGCCGCTATTGTATCGGCGTGGTACGTTAATTTGGGGGCGGAGAGCTATTACACGGATATTGCTGTTAGTGCGGCTCGCGTGCTGTCGGGGATCGCGCTTGGCTTCGCGGCTGCCGTCCCGCTCGGCATGTGGATCGGCCTGACGCGTATCGGGCGCAATGGGCTGTACCCAAGCTTGGAGCTATTTCGCCCGATCCCGCTTATCGCTTACTTGCCCGTCGCTATGCTGCTGTTCAAGACGATTGAGGGCGGCATCGTGTTTATTACGTTCATTGGCGCTTTCTTTCCTATTCTCATCAGCAGCAGGGACGCCGCACGACGGGTGTCCCCTTCGCTTATTCAAGCGGCGAGGGTGCTTGGATGCGGTCCGGTGCAAGCGATTTGGCGCGTCTATCTGCCCGCGATGGCGCCAGAGATTTTCACGGGCTTGTCGGTTGGCATAGGGGCATCATGGATGGGGGTTATTACAGGCGAAATGATGTCCGGCCAGACCGGGATCGGCTATACGACCTGGCAGGCTTACCATTTGCTCGATTATGATCAGTCGATTATCGGGATGTTCACGATCGGGGCGCTAGGCTTCGGCTCCTCTGCATGCATACGGCTCGTGGAGCGGCTGCTGCTGCGCTGGCAATGAATACAATGATGCGAAAGCGAGGGTGTGTGAGATGGATGTGGAGGTGAAGCGAGCGTCTAAGTCGTACCATTCGAGCGGCGGCAAAGCCGTCGAGGCGCTGTCCGCCATTGACCTGACGATTTCGTCAGGCGAGTTCGTCTGCCTGCTCGGCCCGTCGGGCTGCGGCAAGAGCACGCTGTTGAAGCTGATTGCCGGCATCGAGACCGCAAGCAGCGGAGCGGTTATATGCGCTGGAGAGGTGGTGGTGGGGCCCTCTACAGGTCGCGGGTTTATTTTTCAAGACTACTCGTTGTTCCCTTGGCTCACTGTGCGGCAAAATATCGCATTCGGGCTCCAGCGGGGCAAAGGGACGAAGCGGGAAAAAAGGGAGCTCGCTGAGCATTATATCCGGCTGTTCGAGCTGGAGGAAGCGGCAGGACTGTATCCGAAGCAGCTGTCCGGCGGCATGAGCCAGCGGGTAGCGATTGCCCGGGCGCTATGCTTGCAGCCGAAGCTGCTGCTCATGGATGAACCGTTCGCTGCGCTGGACGCCATGCTCAGGCAGAAGCTGCAGGAGGAGCTGGTGCGCATCTGGCAGCGGGAGAACGCGACGTTCGTATTCGTCACGCATGATGTAGAGGAGGCCATCTTCTTGGCGGACCGAATCATCGTCATGTCGCCGCGTCCGGGAGCGGTCAGCGCGATTGTGCCTGTCCAGCTGCCGCGTCCCCGTGAGCGGACGGATGCTGCATTCGTCGAGCTGCGCGCCTCCGTGCTGCGCCTGCTCCACGAGCGGCAGAGCTCGATTGCGCAATAGGGGTAGCGCTTTCTGGTGGCAAGCAAGATTCATTGCTTGTCTGCCAGAGAGCTTTTTTGCCATGGCGTGTGGAGGTCATGCTTTATCGGTCATGAGGTGCAGGAATGCCGGGAGGCGCTTCGATGACCGGCGGTTTGCCCAGCTCCTCCTGCACGAACCGTATCCACGTGCGGGCTGCATAAGAGAGGTATCGCTCCTTGCTCCAGATCATCGCGAGCTGCCAAACCAGGCGCGGCTTATGGAGCGCGATGGCGGAGAAGCGGGACGGATCGAGCGAGCGGCATACCGATTCGGGCAAAAGGGTAACGCCGAGCTTGGCGGCGACCATCTCGGTCATAAAGTCCCATTGAGAGCTTTCAAATACGACGCGAGGCTCGAAGCCTTCCGCCCGGCTGTGCTCGACGACGAGATGGCGCAGCGTGAAGTCTTCGCGGAACAGCACGAAGGGCTCGTCCTTTAGCTCTGCGAGCGTTACATTTGTACGATTGGCGAGGGGATGTCCATGGTGAACGAGCAGCATGAGCTTTTCCTCCAGCAGCGGGTGGAGGTGGAAGCGACCTTCGCCTTCTACAGGCAGCAGCACGATGCCGATATCAAGCTCGCCGCTGTCGATGTCGAGCTCGTTGCGCCGTCCGCCTTGCTCCACGAGACGGAGCTGAACGTTCGGGTACCGCGTGTTGAACTGCTCGATAACCGACGGGAAGAAGCGTCCTCCGATCATCGGCGGAATGCCGATTCGGATCGTGCCGCTTTTCAGCTCGATCAGGTCGTCCAATTGGGCGGTCATATCCTCCATCGCCTTCGTCACTTGCTGCGCGGAGCGAAATATCGTTTCGCCTGCATCGGTGAGGCGAATCGTTTTGCCCGAGCGGTCCAGCAGCGTTGCGCCCAGCTCCTCCTCGAGCAGACGGACCATTTTGGACAAGGTGGGCTGCGTAACGTTCAGGTGGCGAGAGGCGACGGTAAAGCTGCGGTGTTGGGCGACGGCGATGAAGTAGGTAAGATGGCGAATGTCCATGAGCGAGTTACTCCTTCTTTTTCCTAATGCGCATCCGGCGAGAAATCGCCTTGATGAATGGCAGCGTTTTAGCGCAGCGCTAGCGCGGGATGCACGATTTGTCTCGTATTAAGTATAGATAAATGGAATGAAAACGATTCGAAAAATGTATTTTATCTATACCTTCATCAGGTCTATAGTTAGTAAGATCAATAATGAGGGTGATGAAAGATGAATGCAATAAAACAAGTGCGGAATGAACAACAATCCCGGTCGACGATGGAAGCGAAGCCGGCCAGCGCGTCGCGCACGGTCAAATGCTCGCTTGTGCTGCCGCCGGATACGAACCATCACGGCACGATTTTTGGCGGCAAGCTGATGGCATATATCGATGATGTTGCTACGATTGCGGCGACGCGGCATGCGCGCCGTCCGGTCGTGACGGCATCGACGGACTCTGTCGATTTTCTGAATCCGGTGCGGAAAGGTGACTCGGTCTGCCTGACCGCTTTCGTAACGTGGGCGAATCGAACGTCTATGGAAATTTTCGTGCGCGTCGTAACCGAGGATTTGCTGTCGGGCGAACGGACGGTTTGCGCGACGTCGTTTCTGACCTTCGTAGCGCTCGGCGAGGACGGCAAGCCGACCGAGGTGCCGCCTGTGCTGCCGCAATCCAACGAAGAAATTCAGCTGTATGACACCGCTCCGCTGCGCAAAGAGGCTCGGAAAGTGAGGCGGCAAGAAAGCAAGCATTTTGCTGATATTTTCGGGGAAAGCTACCAGTGGAACGTGGAGCCGGCCTCGGAGCAAACGCAATCCGCAGCAGCTGCGCCTAGCCCGCGCGAAACGGATGCAGCTCCGGCCGATAAGGATCGGAAGCGTCCTGCCGGAAGGCAAGCTTCGACGTCGCATGCGCATGCCCGGAAACCGCATCTATCGATCGCGGACAGCAGCAAGGGCGGCATCAACCCTGCGCTGAGCCAGTTTACATCGGTACCTCGCTTGTTCGGAATCGCGTCTGTGCCGCAGCTTGAGCAGGCATCTGCTGAGGACGAAGCCGCTCCGGCGAACGCTTTTGCTCGCTGCTGGGATTCGGACTGGGATTAATATCGCTTAGTAGTTAAGGCGCGAAATCCTGGCTTACGTAAGAGTAGCTTACTTCGGAGAACACTATGATTTTTTTGAAACTCTACGTTTTTTAACGTAGGGTTTTTCTGTTTGTTTTGAATAGGGCATAAAAATCTGCCCTATAGGCCGCCGCAGGCTGCCCAAGCGCGAATAGGGCATAAAAATCTGCCCTATAGGCCGCCGCAGGCTGCCCAAGCGCGAATAGGGCATAAAAAACTGCCCTATAGGCCGCCGCTGGCTGCCCAAGCGCGAATAGGGCATAAAAATCTGCCCTATAGGCTGCTGCAGGCTGCCCAAGCGCGAATAGGGCATAAAAAACTGCCCTATAGGCCGCCGCAGCGCACTCGAGCGCGAATAGGGCATGAAAACCTGCCCTATAGGCCGCCGCAGGCTGCCCAAGCGCGAATAGGGCATAAAAATCTGCCCTATAGGCCGCCGCAGCGCACTCGAGCGCGAATAGGGCATGAAAACCTGCCCTATAGGCCGCCGCAGCGCACTCGAGCGCGAATAGGGCATGAAAACCTGCCCTATAGGCAGCCGCAGCCTGCGGCAGCCTATAGGGCATAAAAATCTGCCCTATCGGCTGCCGCAGGGCGCCTAAGCGCCAATAGGGCATAAAAATCTACCCTATAGGCCGCCGCAGGCTGCCCAAGCACGAATAGGGCAAAAAAAATCTGCCCTAAAAGCCGCCGCAGGCGGCCTATTTGTTGGCCTATTTGTTATACAGGGCCACCATGCGCATCGCCTCATCGCGCAAGCGTTCCGCCAGCTCGGCCGGAGCCAGCACCTCCACGTCGGAGCCGAACGATAACAAGGAGCGATAGAGCATGGGATCGTTCGGCAGTTCGGCATTTACGAGCATATAACCGTCCTCACAGACGGTGATCTGTTCGGGCTTGTAGTAATCGAACACGCGCGGACGGACTGCTGGGGAGAAACGAAAGGATACCGCAATCGGCTCAAAAATGAGGCGTGGCGTTCGCAGTTGCAGGTTGTTGGCGCGTTCAGCCGCTTCTTCCCGCCACTCGAAACGATCGTCTTCCAAGCGGAGATCCATTATCCGAGTTAAGCGAAATGTGCGAAAATCCTCTCTCATCCGGCAGTAGCCATATGCATACCACACGTACCCTTTCAGGACAACACTATATAGCTCAACTTTACGCTCGGATAGCTGTCCTTGCCCATCGGTATAGGAGAAGGCGACGATGCGCTGCTCTCGAACGGCTTGCCGAATCAGCGGCAGGCGAGATGGCTCTGCAGGGTCATTCTGATGCCACGGATTAATATCAATGATGAGCTCTCGCGAGCGCTGCTGCGCATAATGCTGCTCCGTATGGTTTAGCAGCGCACCCACCTTGTCGAGTAGACCGGCGACATGCGTCTCGTCCATCGCGGTGCGAATGCCGCGAAGCGCCGTCATGATGGATTGCAGCTCATCGAGCGACAAATACTGCCGTTCGATGCCGTAGCGCTCCGTCAATTCGTAGCCGCCAGCCATTCCGGCGTAAGAAACGACAGGGATGCCCGCCATATTGATCGTCTCCAGATCGCGGTAAATCGTACGCAGCGACACTTCAAAGCGCTCGGATAGTTCCTTGGCAGTAATCCGCTTGCGATTGAGCAGCAGCATAGTGATCGCGAGCAATCGTTCGAGCTTCATTCCTGCTGCTCCTTCTGCAGAGCAGTTTCCACGCAGCTGCGGCATATGCAGGCTTTGCCCGTAAGCTCGGGAGGAACAAGCGCGAGCAAGGCGGCGGGAATGGAAGCGCGTAAACACCAGCAGCCTTCGCCGTTCGTAGAAGGGATGAGCTGTCCGCAGCGGTTGTCGCCGCCGCATAGTGGGCAGCGAGTTTCGTCATGATTCATCGGCTTTATTAACCTCCTGTTACAGTGATATTCGATAAGGTTCATTATAATGGAAACGGGCGAGCGAGCACATAGTTAACAGGTCGCAGCAGGTTGTGAGAGCGTTCGACTATTTCCGAGGAAATAACCGTGAATTCCAAAATAAAAAAACGTCAGTTGTGCTGCATATGTCGCATCACGACATATGTCATCCGGTATGGGCGATTCTGATTAACGACTGAACATGAAAGCGCCTTATATTGATGTTATGTATACTGACATACCTTTTGATGTGAGGTTTTGCAGTCAAAACGGTTGATTTCAGGACGCAAATCGATATTTTTTCGCTATTGATTGTGTCGCGTTCGTCGGTTACAGTAGAGTTAGTGTAATATAACCTGACATAAAGTAACGATATGCTTGGAACATTTGATTTAGAAATATATCTATGTCACATATCCTTTCACCTGACTTGAACGAATAGAGCGGCGAATAGGAACCTGGAGGGGACGGAATGACGAAGCAAAAGCTTATCCTCATCGGTAACGGGATGGCGGGCGTCCGCTGCGTGGAAGAAATACTGAACCTGCAGCCGGATGCGTTCGACGTGACGATATTCGGCGCCGAGCCGCACCCAAACTATAACCGGATCATGTTGTCGAAAGTGCTGCAAGGGGACACACCCATGTCCGAAATTACGATCAATGACTGGCAATGGTACCGTGATCGGGGGATCACGCTCTATACCGGCGAGACAGTGACGCGGATTGATAAAGACCGCCAAGTGGTCTATACGGATCAGGGCCGCAAGGCGACCTATGACAAATTAATTATTGCTACTGGTTCTTTGCCGTTCATGCTGCCGCTGCCGGGTATCGACAAGCCGGGCGTAACCGCATTCCGGGATATGAAGGATTGCCAGACGATGATCGAGGCGGGCAAGTCATATAAGCGCGCGGCGGTTATCGGCGGCGGGCTGCTCGGGCTTGAAGCGGCGCGCGGGCTGCTGAACCTGGGGATGGAGGACGTATATGTCATCCACAATTATCGGTATTTAATGAACCGCCAGCTGGACAAACGAGCGGCTGATATGCTCAAGCAGGAGCTGGAGAGCCAAGGCATGAAGTTTTTGCTGGAGAAAAATACGGAGCGGATTACGGGCAAGAAACGGGTGGAGGGGCTTCAATTTACGGACGGCACGAAGCTCGCTGTCGATCTGGTCGTGGTGGCAGTCGGCATTCGCCCGAACGTGCGGCTTGCGGCTGATAGCGGCATTGAAGTCAATCGCGCAATCGTCGTCAACGACCGGATGGAAACGAGCGTTCCGAATATTTATGCGGTCGGCGAGTGCGCGGAGCATCGCGATATCGTTTACGGGCTGGTTGCGCCGCTATATGAGCAGGGCAAGGTGCTTGCCCGCGCAGTGTGCGGGGAGGCAACGGAGGGCTATACGGGCTCGGTGCTGTATTCGCAGCTGAAGGTATCGGGGGTTGATGTTTTCTCGGCAGGCGATATCGAGGATGCGCAGCTCCACACCTCCATGTTGAACTTTGATGGCATTCGCAAAACGTACCGTAAGATCGGCATTCGCAACAATCGCATCGTCGGCGCGGTGTTGTTTGGGGATAGTGCGGAGAGCAACAAGCTGCTTGGCTATGTTAAGCAGCGTGCGGATGTGTCCGTGCTGGAGGCGGAGGCTGCGTCTTCCGCAAGCGGCGGAAGCGACGAGTATGTGTGCTCGCTAGCTGACACGGAGACGATCTGTTCCTGTAACGGCGTAACGAAAGGCGCAATCGTAGCGACGATTCGCGAGAAAGGCTTGGATACGTTCGAGCAGGTTCGCGAGTGCACGCGTGCGGCAAGCTCATGCGGCGGCTGCAAGCCGCTTGTCTCATCGCTGTTGAAGGTAACGCTTGAAAGCGGCGACGAGGAGGGGCAGCCGGTGCAGCCGGTATGCGGCTGCACATCGCTTAGCCGGGAAGAGCTAAAGGCGGCAACGGCGGCAGGCCAGTTTGCCAGCGCGGCGGAAGCGATGAAGGCGCTCGGATGGCGAACGCCGGAAGGCTGCGGCCTATGCCGCCCTGCGGTTCGGTACTACGTTGGCGCAACGGCTGCGGTTGCTGCGCCTGCCGCGGCGGATGGCGATCTTGATCCAACGACTGCCGCAGCTGCGGCAGTCGGATATCCGTTGCTCGCCGATGGCACGTATGCGATACAGCCTCGGCTGTACGGCGGCGTTATGACGGCAGAGCAGCTGCGACGGATCGCCGATGTGATCGAACGCTACGGCGTGCCGCTGGCGAAAATGAACGGCGATGGGCGCCTTGAGCTGCTCGGCTTGAACGCGCAGGCGGCGGCGAACGCTTCGGAGGCGCTCGGCGTGCCAGTGGCGGCAGCGACGCACGGTCGGCCTGTCTTGTCCGTCGTCACCTGTGGCGGCACCGCTTATGAGCGCGGCGCGCTCCGCGACTCTGTCGCGCTAGGCGCGGCGCTAGAGCGCAGGTTGGAGCGGCTGCAGCTTCCGGCTGCGGTAAGCGCCGGCGTTTCGGCCAGCCCGCTGCATCGGGCGGGTACGCTTATCCGCGACATCGGCCTCGTCGGCGTGCCTGGCGGATGGGAGCTGTATGCGGGCGGAAGCGCCAGCCCAGAGGTGAAGGAAGCGAAGCTGCTCTTCACCGAGCAAGAGGAAGGGGCGGCGCCGGATACGGTCGCAGCGCTGCTGCAGCTATATAGCGAAGAAGCATACTACGGTGAACCGCTCTGGCAATGGATAGAGCGCGCCGGCATCGTACAAGTGCGGGAGCGGCTGCTGGATCCGCGGAGCCGCCGTGCGCTGCTTGCTCGGACGGTGGGACCCTTACGAACGAATGAAAAGCTAGGACATATCATCAATAGCGAAGAGCAGCCGAAGGCTGTTGCGAGGTGACGAGGATGAGCATGCAACCTGTAAAAGATAGGCAAGGAACAGCGCAAGGGGCTTCGGCCAGCCCTTTTGTTATGGAGACGCAGTGTCCATTTTGCAGCGTTCAGTGCAAGATGCGGCTGACCGAGTTTGCGCCTAACGCGCTATTGGCAGCAGGCGGCAATGCGCCGGTGCTCGATTATGATGAGCCTGTGCAGTATGCGGTCGAGGCGAAGCCGAACAAGGCGTCCGAAGGGCGGCTATGCGTCAAAGGCATGAATGCGTATCAGCATGCTGTTAGCGATGACCGGATCGTATATCCGATGGCGCGCCGCGGCGATACGTTCGAGCGAATCTCGTGGGAGGAAGCGAACGCGATGATGGCGGAGCGGCTGCAAGCGATCGCGGCACAGCATGGCCGCGATGCGATTGGCTTGTATGGCGGAGGCTCGCTGACGAATGAGTCGGCTTATCTGCTCGGCAAATTCGCCCGTGTGGCGCTTCGCACCCGCTATATCGATTACAACGGGCGGTTTTGCATGTCGGCGGCGGCATCGGCCGGCAACAAAACGTTTGGCATTGACCGCGGCCTGACGAATCCGCTCTCTGACATTCCGCTTGCGAAGTGTATCATCCTGACGGGGACGAACATTGCGGAATGCCAACCGACCCTGACGCCGTATTTCACGAAGGCCAAGGAAAATGGCGCCTATATTATCGTCATTGATCCGCGGGAGACGGGCACGTCGAAGATGGCGGACCTGCATTTGCGGGTAAAACCGGGCATGGACGCTGCGCTGGCGAACGGCATGCTGCGTGCGCTAATCGAGGAAGGGCTCGTCGACGAGAAGTTCGTTCGCGCTCGAACCAAAGGCTATGATGCGCTGCGAGCTCATATTGAAGCGCAATCCGTTGAAGCGATTGCGGAGCTGGCGGGCGTCCCTGCGGAATCGATCCGCAAGGCGGCGATCGCTTTCGGCAAGGCCGAAACGGGCATGGTGTTCACCGCTCGCGGTGTCGAACAGCAGACGGATGGCTTTATGGCGGTTCGCAATTTTTTGAATTTGACGCTGCTGACCGGAAAAATCGGCAAGCCAGGCTGCGGTTATGGCGCCGTCACAGGGCAAGGCAATGGCCAAGGCGGGCGCGAGCACGGCCAGAAGGCCGATCAGCTGCCGGGATATCGCTTGATCGAGAATGAAGCGCATCGCGCGTATATCGCTGGCGTATGGAATATCGATCCGAGCGAGCTGCCGGGCAAAGGGGTCTCCGCCTATGAAATGATGGAGAAAGTCCATGATCGCGAAATTCGCGCGCTGATCGTGATGGGCTCGAATCCGGTCGTGTCGAATCCGAACGCGAACCTTGTGGAAGAAGCGATGGAGCGGCTGGAGTTTCTCGTCGTGGCCGATATGTTTATGTCGGAGACGGCACGTTCAGCGGATCTTATTTTGCCGGTCACGTCCTATCTGGAGAACAAAGGCACGCTGACTAACTTGGAAGGGCGCGTGCTGCTGCGTGAAGGCAGTCGCCCGGCTCCCGGGGAAGCGCGCCACGACTGGCGGATTCTGTGCGATCTGGCTGAGCGTCTGGGTCGAGGCCAATACTTTGCGTATTCGGATGCCGAAGAGATATTCGAGGAGCTGCGTATCGCGAGCAAAGGCGGAGTGGCGGACTACTACGGCATTACGTACGAGCGGCTGCGCCGCGAGGAAGGCGTCTACTGGCCTTGCCCGTCGCTCGACCATGTCGGCGATGGACGGCTGTTCGAGTCGACATTCGCTCATTCGGACGGTCTGGCGGAGCTTGTGCCGGTTGAGAACCACTTCCCGGATGAACGAACAGATGAAGCCTATCCGATCTATCTGACGACGGGCCGCGTGCTCAGCCATTATCTGACGGGTGTGCAGACAAGGCGCAGCCATACGCTGGCATCACGCGACTTTGAATCGTTCGTCGAGCTTCATCCGAATGCGGCGAAGCGGTTTGGCGTTGCGGATGGCCAGCTCGTTACCTTGACGTCTCGCCGCGGCGAGATAGTCGTTCGCTGCCGCGTAACGCGGAGCATTCGCGAGGATACGGTATTCGTTCCGATGCATTGGGGCGACGTGCAAAATGTGAACAAAGTGACGAATCAGGCGCTTGACCCTACCTGTCGCATGCCGGGCTTTAAGGTGTGCGCGGTTCATGTTCGCCCGCTCGTCGTCGAGCATTATGCCTAATTCATTTGTATATAACGAACAAACGAACGGATTGGAACAGAGAGGCGCATGACGCCTCTCTGTTTTTTTGATTTCAAACAATGAAAACACCGCTCCGCAGAAAGTGAAGGAGTTGCTGTAGAATCCATTTATTTCCCTCGAAAATGGCTTCGTATTCGCCGATTAAGAAAGTAGGACTATGGATTCAACACCTAGAAGGAGACAGCATGATGAATCGCCCTCAGCCTTTTCGAGTATATAGAAAAATGATTGTTTATAGCCTTATAGGTCTTTTTGCCTACTTATCGTATGCCTATCCCGTTGAGCTGTTTTTCGGGACGGGCTTTTCGTGCGGCGGGGCACTCCTGCTGTTAGCATCGCAGTTGTTCGGCTGGCGAGCGGGCTTGCTGCTGCTTGTCCTCGTGCATGGCGCTGTTATAAGCTTCGTGCTGCCAAGTTCAAGCTTTCTGCTCCATACCGTGGAAATCGCGCTTACTGCGGCTCTGGCAAGCCGGTGGCGGAAGCTCGGGATGATCGGCGCTAATGCGTTGTACTGGCTATTCATCGGCATGCCCATGCAGCTATATATGCATTGGCATGCAGGTCATTCGACGCAAGAGACTTTATTTTTCACTTATACGGTTTTGGCCGGCGGTTTAGGAAATGCGCTTATTGCTGAGCTGGCGCAAAAATACGGAAGAGTCAGCGTTCTGCTTGGGCATGCCTCGGCGAGGACGGGCGCTACGCTGCGAATATCCCGTGCATTGCTGCATATTACGTTGGCTGCGATGCTCGGCTCTTCTATGCTGTTTTTTATTAATGGGGGGCATACATTTAAGGAAAATATGATGCGCGACCTCAAGCAGCAAGCGAGCCAGTCGGCAATGATGTTGGAATTGGGCTTCCAAGCGATGTCAGATGCGGAGCTTCGAGGCTTGCGCCTTCACGGGTACCTGGAGTTGGCCGATGTTCGCAATTTGATCCAGAACGTACTTTCCTCGACCCCCTATGAGGCCGAATTGCATTCACGTGATGGCCAAAGCTTGCTGATCGTATCGAACGGGACGATGCCAATGCAGCAATGGCATGGACTCGTCAGTCGGCAAAAAAACGGTCCGCTGCACGGGCAAATGTGGTCGCCGGAGCCGCCAGGGCCGGGGCTTGCAGGTGAGCAGTGGATGAAGATGTCCTACACTTATCCGGTGTATTTGGATGATTTCGTCCTGTATGTCCGGCTGCCGCTCGATTCGTATCGCAACGAGGTGTACAGCGTCTACGCCGCACAGCTGATGAGCGGCATCTATATCAGCATTATTTTTGGCCTGTTCGCACTGTTCATTCATCGGTTTCTCGTTCGCGCTGTACATCGATTGGCGATGATGTCTGCCGGCATTCCCGATAAGGTGAAGGCGGGCGAGGCGCTCGTGTGGCCGCAATCGAATCTGGAAGAGATTAACTGGCTTGTGAGCAACTTTCGTGTCGTCACCTTGAAGCTGAGTACGATGTTCAAGGAGTCAAGAGAACTAGCTTATTACGACTCGTTGACAGGTTTGCCGAATCGCTTGCATTTCCATGAGCATTTGCGGCAAGCGGTTGAGCAGGCGCAGCAGAGCGAAGGGCAGGAAGTATATGTCATGTTCGTTGATTTGGATCGGTTCAAGCATATTAACGATACGCTTGGCCATGCGGTAGGCGACCTGCTGCTGCAGCAAGTGGCGGTGCGGCTTTCAAGGGATTTGGAACCGCATATGTTTATGGCTCGCCTTGGGGGCGATGAATTCGTGCTCGTGCTCATTGCGGAGGAGGAGGAGGCACGTGCGCTGGCGACGGAGCTGCTGGCTGACTTGGAGAATCCGTTCCATATTGGAGGCGAGGAGCTCTACGTGACGGCTAGCGTCGGCATCGGATCGTCTGCGATAAGTGGCTTGGAGGCGGAGACGATTGTCAAAAATGCTGATTTCGCCATGTACGATTCCAAAGCGATCGGCGGTAATGGGTACTCCTTCTTCACTCCGCCGAAGACGGACCTCTCACAGCGGATGAGGCTAGAATTCGAGCTGCGCAAAGCGGTGGATCGCCGGCAGCTCCAGCTTCATTACATGCCGATCTATGATCGGGGCGCGGAGCGGACGATTTCTATTGAGGCGCTGCTGCGATGGACGCATCCTGAATATGGTCCGATTTCCCCTGGGGTATTCATTCCGATGGCGGAAAGCTGCGGATTGTTGAAGCCGATTGGGGAATGGGTCGCAAGAGAAGCATGTCGCCAAATCAAGGAATGGCTGGATAATGGCGAACCGGTTGTGCCAGTCGCGATCAATTTATCTCCAACGCAGATCCAGCTGCATGGAATCGTTGATTATTTGGAGGAACTGCTGACAGAAACGGGCATTCCGCCTGAGTTGTTAGAGGTTGAGATTACGGAGGAAGTGTTCGCCAAGCATCCTGAGCGGGTTATTGCTGAACTGCACCGCTTGAAGCAGCGCGGCGTGAAAGTATGGATCGATGATTTTGGCACGGGCTATTCCTCGCTTGGCTTATTGAATCGCATGCCGGTGGATGGTTTCAAAATTGACCGGACCTTCGTTCATGAGCTGGATCGAGATAAGGACAAGCTGTCGATCGTCCAGACGATGCTGCTGCTTGCTCAGGCAAGGAATTGGCTTGTTGTCGCGGAGGGCGTCGAAACGAATGGCGAATCTGAAGCGCTGAAGACTGCTGGCTGCTGCTTGCAGCAAGGTTTCTATTACAGCCGAGCGTTGCCGGCGCAAGAGATGGGCAAGTGGTTTGGGCGGGGAGGGATGCGCATTGAATAGGGGGAAGGGGATGCGAACGGGAGTCTTGCTGCTGGGCGTAATGCTCTTCGTGCAAGGCTGTACGCCGGCGCAGCATGTTTTTCAAGAGGAGCCTGTCATCCAGTCGGCAAAGCCGGAGGTGGCGGAAGCTAGCCGAACGCTGCATCTATTAACCTCTTATTCCTATGAGGAAGGGGATGCCGGAGCATTCGAGAAGAGCCGCAACGTGAACATTCAAAGGAAGCTCACGTCGAGAAGCTCCGTTGAAGAGATATTGGCGGCGCTGGACAGCAGCAACCCGCCGGATCTGATCGAATTGGATTATGGGCAGATGAGCGGCCTCATTAATTTTGATACATTTGAGGATTTGTCTATGCCTCCCTACAATGCGGTGGAAGCGGCGAACCGTTATTTTCCCGGGCTGAGTTTGGAGCGGTTTCGCTCGTTAAAGAATATGAAGCTGGTATTTATGCCAAGATCGCTGCATGCTGGCGTCACCTTTTACCGAGCAGATGTGCTGAAGGAAAATGGGTTTCCGAGCGATCCAGAGCAGCTTGGTACTTACATGGAAAGCTCAGAGCGCTGGCTTCAAATGACTAGAGCGTTAGCGAAGAAGGGCAAGCGTACGATGCAGCAGCCGACGGATCCGTTCGAGATTTATGGGTTTACGAACGGGTTTTTTCGATCAAATGGCTCATTCGTGCGCAACACGAATGCATATATCGATGCGCTGCGTATCGCGAGGGCTGCGTATAAGGAGCAGCTGCCGCTAGGTGCGTCCATCTGGGATGCCGCCGGGCAGGAGGCGCTTCGCAGTGGTGAATTGGTTATGTTCGTCAATGGGGAATGGGCAACCGAACAGCTGTCAGAATGGTTGCCTAAGCTAGCGGACAAGTGGCAAATCACGCGGCTTCCCTTTAATCAGTATGGCATCATTTCGGGCTGGGTGTACGCGATACCGAAGCAGAGCAAGAACAAGGAGGCCGCATGGGCGTATATGCAGTACCAGCTAGAAAATGAGCAGCGTTACCGCGCTTCGCTATATTCTTCGAAATGGTATGACAAGCTCGCGCCGGTCTACACGACGCCGCTTGATGCCCAAGCGAGCGCGATATGGGACAAGGAGATCGGTTGGCGCTATACGACCCTGATGACACCGGAGCGGGTGATCGAAACGATTGAATCAACGATTCGCAGCGAATTATCGGATCAGCTCTCGTTCTTCGCACCACACGATACGAATGGGGTTCATTTGGGCAACCAATGATCGTCCATTTACAATCCGATTTAATCAGACTACACTAGAGTCTATTGATTATTACAGAGAGAATGGATAGGTGATCGGGAGATGAGCACTTCGAAGACCGCAACAATCGAGATTTCGCCGCTTGTGGAGCAGCTCGGGCTGAAGCCGCATGTCGAAGGCGGATGGTACAAAGAATTGTGGAAAGCATCGTTCACGATACCGCAGGAGACGTTAGGCGGCGATTATTCGGGCCCGCGCTTCTCGGCTTCGTCGATTTATTTTGTCCTTCATCCGGGCGAGCAATCCGCATGGCACACTGTTTTATCGGATGAGCTGTGGCTGTGGCATTCGGGCAGCCCGTTGCTGCTGACGCTGGGCGGCGACGGCGAGCTCCCGGGGGAAGAGACGGAAATTATTATTGGAGCCGACGTAGCGGCTGGACAGCATCCGCAAGCGCTCGTGCCTGCTCGTGTATGGCAGAAGGCTCGCCCGCTTGGCGATGAGCCAGTGCTCGTATCTTGCGTCGTGGCGCCAGGCTTCCATTATGATGATTTCAAGCTGATCGGTAGTAAATAACAGTCGCATCAAGCGAATGAAGAACCGGCCTTTGCGAGGGATTGAAGCCTTTGTGAATGGTCGGTTTTTTGTTGGGCGCCAGACCAATCGATTCATAAATATTTTGTATATTAATGTTACTTTAGGCAGGGAGAATATCGAATACTGTCGAATGATAGGAGAGGTGATAAAATCGGGGGATTTGCCCGTTATTCCTATAGCTTGCGCTTATTGGATACCATGGAGGCGTATGATGAAAGCGTTCGTTAAATTAATGTTATGGCTAGTGTTGGTTGTTATAGGGATTGGCAGCATCGCGTTGCCAGTTGAAGCTGCTGACCAGCCCAATGCGGCGGATCAGCCTGCTGTTGCGATCACGAACTGGGAGTATAAGTGGCTGTCGGTTGAGGAAGCTGCTGAACCGATCGATCGAGTAATCGGTGTCAAAGGCTGGGTAAAGGCAGATGCATTGCATCCAATGCCAAGTATGCCTGATGGTATTGGCGGAGCGCTTATCCAGGTCAAACTCCCTGAACTCGATTGGTTAACGCCAGCAATCTGGTTTAAGGGAATTCGAAGTACGTCGATTGATGCATTCAGGGAAGGACAGAGCATGCCGTTTTATCATTCCGAACGGTCATATGGAAAAGATGCGGTGTATATGCTGTTACCGCTGTTTCCTACGGATAGTGGAAGCGTGTTGACTATTAAGCTTCAGTCAGTCAAGGGACGTATCGCGATTACGTCAGACATCCTTCTTGGAGATTATTATCAAATGGAACCCGAATATGTAAAATATGATGTTATTGATGTGATATATGGAAGCGCCTTGATTTTTTTGGCGCTTATTATGGCAGTGTGTTTATTCTTTCTCAAGAGACAGCAGATTGCGCTCTGGCTGTCATTATGTCTTATTATCTTGTGTATTGGGTGCATGGTGCTGGGGTATTCGCCAGCATTCCATCACTTTGCTAAACGAGAAAATGGAGTTCTGCTGTCTAGTCTGTTCGACATTGGTTTATTATCGATCGTACCGATCTTTACGCTTTTCTTCGAGATTGTGTTCGGTGGTGGAGCGTTTGGTTTGATTAGAAAGCTGCGCATCGCCCAGATGATCTGTTCGGCTCTTGCGCTCGTAACCTATGTGTTTGACAGGTTCAACATCGACCTGTTTGGCCTGAGTATTATTATGGTACCACTATTAGGTGTCTCTTTTTTAGTGCAGTTTATCATTCTTTCCACTTATTCGATTAGCTCTACAATCAAAGGGAATAGGGATGCGTTGCTCATTTCAATTGGCTTCGGACTTTTCTCTATTGCAGGAATTTATAACTTGGTTTTGTATTATGGGGATAACAGTTACCAACTAATCTGGTGGAAATGGGGACTGTTGTGCTTTATCCTTTCATTAATTGCTGTCATGGGCAGGCAATTTTCAAGTAATTATGATCGCATAATACGGTATTCTAAAGAGCTGGAGATGTTCAATCATGAGCTGCAGCGTTCAGAAAAAATGGAAATCATTAGCCAGTTGGCTGCGTCCGTTGCTCACGAAGTTCGAAACCCTCTGCAGGTCACTAGAGGTTTCCTTCAGTTAATGGGGGATAAGTCCGTGCAAGAGAAGGATAAGCGCTTCCTGCATATGGCGATTCAAGAGCTGGATCGGGCATCCAGCATTATTACCGACTTTCTTACGTTTGCTAAGCCGCAGTTGGAAGATGTCACGCTGCTTTGTATAACCGAAGAGCTTAGTCAGATTGAGGCAATGATGTCACCGCTTGCGACGATGCAGGGGGCTAAAATTGAATTGGAAGTTGAACCCAATCTGTATGCTATGGGGAATACGGCCAAGTTTAAACAAGCACTCATCAACATGGTGAAGAATAGTCTTGAGGCGACGAACCGCGGCAATGGCTGGATTCAAATTATTGCGCGGGTCGAAGATAACGACGTCGTCGTGTGCATTGCTGATAATGGAGAAGGAATTGAAGAAGAAGCTCTGGCAAAACTAGGTGAGCCTTACTTTACAAATAAGTCTAAAGGCACCGGGCTAGGATTAATGGTCACTTTCCGCATTATTGAGGTTATGCAGGGTACGTTGCGGTTTCGTAGTCAGAAAGGTGTAGGGACAGAGGCAATCATCCGACTTCCGTCCGCAGCTGCCGATAGTCAGGTAAATGAGAAACAAAAAAGAACTGCTGAGGCATAGAAGCCTTTGGCAGTTCTTGTTGTTGATAGCAATTGCGCAATTACCACTCGTATCCTTCGGTAGTGCTTGTTGCGCTAGACTTCAGCTGATTGCTGCTAGGTTTCTGAGGAATAACAAGGTAGAGTTCTGTATCAGTTTCTTCAAGTGCTTTCAGCTTTAAGTTAGCTGGTACATCGATACCGTAAGCATCCTTTAAAGCTGCATTCGGATCGGAGAGCAGTAGTTGTTTGAAAGCCTCGTCTTCCCATGCTTTCTGAATAAGCTGCTGTTTTAATAGTTCTGCGTTCGCCATGTGATCTCCAATCCCTTCGCACAATAGTAGTAGTTCTTTCTTCCTAATTCTATCATGCAAAAGAATTAAAATCTATCATATTTATCCTTATTTCGACAAAAAATTAAAAATTCCGCCATGCATTAACGATAATTTATTTTGTTCGATCTGATTAGCGACATCATTTAGTTGTTTGGTCAATGTTTCGTGAAAGGAATGTACATGCATTATCGTTTTTTCCAGTTCCGGCTCGCTGATCGAGTTTTCCAGCAACGATTGATGTGCGTCGGACGCTATTGTCGCGAATGAGCGCAAGCCGCTTTTTAGATAAAGCTCGTCTTCCAGTTGCTTGCGATCGAGAGGAGCTCGTGGTTGATCGATGGGGAGGCTGGCATGATAACGCTGGTTCAAATGGATAATCAACATGTTGCTATTGCTGCCCTGCTCCCAGTCCTCTTCCCAGTCCATCCAGTCATCCATCATCTGAAGTGTAAGCAGGATTCGATTAATGGCGGCCTCGAAGGAAGGGATCCAATGCTCCTTCCCGGCAGCTATCGCGATACAAGCAGCAGCCAGCTTTACTGGAGCAGACTTGTTTGCAAAATTAAACGCTTCGGCTGGTTCCGAGATCGAGCCATACGGGAGTCGCTGCTCTTGCTCAGTTGCAACGGCAATTGCCCACTCGCTCAGATATCGCCGATACAACGTCCAGAATAGCGAGTCGGCTGGAAATTCTGATTGAAACAGCCGCATCATTTCATCGTGGAAGAGAGCTGTCAACGCGACGGCGTGAGCGGGGGAAATCGCGCTAAGCTTGTCGGTGGGCTGGCGGTCAGCCCGATCGTCCAGCAAGAAGAAATAAAGCATAGCGAATATGCAAGAAGTCGTAAGCCGTTCGACCTTGTCCTCGGAAAGGTTACAGGACTCGTTCGTCCATAGGGGGAGCAGGTAACAGATATAGTTTTTGGTGCTGCCTTGCTCTAATGGATTGTAGGCACGCCAATACTCGCTCCCTGCTGACGCGAGCGGCTCGGGAAAAGCCTGTATTCGTTCAGCTACTTGGGCAGCAACTGTCGATAATGAATCCTTATAGTCAGTAAACCAGCTCTTCATTAGGCTATTCCCTCCAGCACTTGTATTGTCGCAATTGTTTAAACCGATTATACAAGAAAAGAGCCGTGCGAGTAATCTCGCACGGCTCTTCTGATTTAAGCGTCCAACCCGCGCTGGCGCTGGCGTTGGCGTGAGCCAATCGCGCGCGGCAGCAGCACGATAACAAGCAGGTACATTACTTCGACAAGCGCGATTGCGCCAATGACGTCCCAGAGCACATGCTGTTTGACGAACAGCGTCGACATGATAATTGTTGATGACATTCCGTAGATGAGCGTCCGGTTCAGCCAATTGCGCGCAGGGCTCACGGCGAGCAGGCGCATCATGAGATAGCTGGAGAAGCAGTGAATGCTCGGGAAGCAGTTGAACGGGCGGTCCCGTTCATATACGTAACGCATCAGCTGCGAGAATACATCGTCGCCAATAACCTCAGGCCGAGGTACGGTTGTCTGGAATACCGAGTAAATCATATAGCAGGTCAAAGCGCATAGCGTGTACATAAGTACGCCGCGGTAGTACGATGTCCGGTCCTTGAAGAAGAAATAAACCAGGCAGATGTAGATATAAACAATCCATACGCTGTATGGCAAGACGAACGCCCTCAGGAACGGGGTTGCCTTATCGAAGGACGTCACAAGGCTGTATACCTCGTGATCCGGTTGATTGAACACTTTGTACAAATAACCGAGAACGGGAAAGACGAGCATCAACAGCAGCGGGGCGAAGAAAGCAAGCCGCTCACGACTGAGCCACTTTGTCCGTATTGACATGATGATATCAATCTCCTTCATTCTGAGTCTGATTTGATGTGCGCGCAGCGCCCGAAGGGACATGTCCCTCGGCAGGCGGCAGCGACTTTGCATAGGTATGCGATAGCTCAAGCAGCTTGAGCGCACGGTCGAATTCCGATTGCGCCGGATAAGGCGCTTCGGCAGGATCTCCAGGCAACGGATAGACAACGCCGTCCTTGAACTGTTCGCCAGGCACGAAGATGCTCTTGTCGTTAATAAGTGAGCCCGATGGCAAATAATAACGTTCAGGCAGCAGGTTACTTGTATGATTCATTAGATCTTGGCCAAAATAAATTTCATTATCGAGCGGAATGCCCGCTAAGTTTGCGATAGTCGGCATGATATCGACTTGGCCGGCAGTTTGCATGCGCACCTCAGGCTCAAGCGCGCCTGGAGCTGCGATGATGAGCGGAATATTGAGCATATCCGTATAGGAATAAGGTTTGCCAAGTATGGATTGCAGCAGCTCGCGATCTGTATCGTTGAGCGAGTATACCGGCAGTCCCATGTGGTCGCCGTAGATAACCAGCATTGTGTTATCCCATAGACCATATTCCTTCAGTTTGTCGATTAGAAGGCCGATCGCCTCATCGGCATAATGCTGCGATTGAATATAATTGCCGGCGAAGGAGCCTTCGTATTGCTCAGGCAGCTGCAGCTTCTCCACCGAGTCCGGCAGGAAATTGAAGGGATGATGCGATGACATCGAGATGATGTTGGCGTATACCCGTTGGCCGGATTTGTTTATATCGGCAATTTCTTTGATCGCTTGTTCATAAAGGATTTTGTCCGACGAACCGAATGCAATCGTATCTTCCGTGCCGTACCATTCTTTATCATAGTAGTAGTTGAAGCCGAGCGCGCTGTAAAGCTTGTCGCGATTCCAGAACTTCACGTCATTCGTATGGAACGTTGCAGCAAGGTAGCCCGCTTTCTCGAACCGCTTCGGCAAAGAAGGAATCGCATGATCGACATATTCATCGGTTGCAGCGCCGATGGGCGGCACATACAACGAAGTATTGGTCATAAACTCGGCATCCGACGTGTTGCCTTGCCCGACCATTTGGAACATATGCTTAAAATAAACCGATTCATCCTTCAGCTTATTCAGGTTCGGCGTAACCTCATGCCCATTCACCTTCAAGCCGAGCAGGAAGTTTTGGAAAGCTTCCATCTGAATGACGATAACGTTCCGTCCTTGCGCAGCGGCCCAATCCGCCGGCTTGTCCCCGGCAGGGACAGGCGTGTTGCCCTTCAGCTTCATGATCGCTTCTGGCGTAACTTCCGAGATGGCAACGGTTCGATCGTCTTTGCCGCTTGTTGCAACCTTGTAAAGCTCATAGTTGACGATGCCCATTTCTTCTGTTTGGCGCACCTCGTTAATGACATCTTTATGCTGCCATACGGTTACGAGCGCGACAGCCAGCATAACGACCAGCAATGAGGCCATTGCTGATCGTGGAAAGCGTGCGGCAGAGACGGAAGCCCAGCCGCGCGCTTTTTTGCTGAAGGTTAGTGCAAGGCCGATAGCGACAATGTCGGTGAAGATAAGCAGGAAAGAGGGATGCATAAGCTGAAAGACGCTTCCTTTGACCTCTCCGACCTGCCCGACTTGCGCGAGCGCATGATACGTGACGATAATGCCAAAGTACTTGTAGTACATAATGACGGCAAAATAGACGCCTGTGAGCAGTAAGTTGACGGCGAGATAAATACCAAGCTTGCGCTTGGACGCTAGCAGCTCAATGATGGCGAATATGGCCCAGATCGCGGGAAGCTCAGTAAGCAGCGGCTTCCAGCTGAAGCCGATGTCGTAAATGACCTGCCACGACATATAAACTTTGATGATCATAACAATTGAAAAAATAAAAAAAGGACTGTACAACCACGTTCTCCGATTGTGACTCACAATCAATCCCACCTCGATCTCCCGATCTCTTCGTTGACGTTTGTAAACTAATTTATAATTTTAATGATTTGTGTGGATGAATACAACTCATATTAAATGTCGCCATTGCTAACAACAGCGCTTTGGAAGCACGATCTGGATAATGGCCCTGCTCTTGGCTCTCGGCGAATCCGCGTTCAGTAGTCGCAAGAGCAATTCAAAATCGGTTTCCGTGCAGCTAGCGTCTCATCGAGACGGCTGACGACTGTGCTCGTTGGCGCTTCCAGAACCTTCTCTGGCGCATGCTCGGCTTCCCAAGCAATCTGGAGCATCGTATCGATGAAGCGGTCGAGCGTTTCTTTGCTTTCCGTTTCAGTCGGCTCAATCATCATACTCTCTTCCACGATGAGAGGAAAGTAAACGGTAGGCGGATGAAAGCCGAAGTCGAGCAGTCGCTTCGCCATATCGAACGTTCGGACGCCATACGCCTTTTGCCGTGAGCCGGATAGGACGAACTCATGCTTGCAGATGCCGGAGTAAGGCATATGGAAGGCGGGGCTAAGGCGGCTCCGCATATAGTTGGCATTCAGGACCGCACATTCCGATACGCGCCGCAGCCCTTCTGCGCCGTACGAGCGAATATAGGCATAAGCGCGCACAAGGATGCCGAAGTTGCCGTGGAACGGCTTCACGCGGCCGATGGACAGCGGGCGATCGTGATCATAGTCGAAGGAATCGTCGGGAAGGCGGGCAATAAGCGGCGCGGGCAAAAAGGGCTCCAGCAGCCGTTTGACGCCTACGGGGCCGGAGCCAGGACCGCCGCCGCCATGCGGCGTGCTCATCGTTTTGTGCAAATTGAGATGGACGACATCGAAGCCCATGTCGCCGGGGCGAGCGATGCCCATGATGGCATTCGCGTTCGCGCCGTCATAATAAAGCAGACCGCCGGCTTGGTGAACGATGTCCGCGATCTCAACGATCTGCTCCTCGAACAGCCCGAGCGTATTCGGATTGGTCAGCATAAGCGCCGCGGTGTCGGGGCCGACCGCAGCGCGCAGCGCATCGAGATCGACGAGCCCGCGCGCATCAGACTTCAGCGTTACGGCTGTATAGCCGGCAGCGGCGGCACTCGCCGGATTGGTGCCGTGAGAGGAATCGGGCACGAGCACTTGCGTGCGCCGTTCGCCGCGGCTCTCGTGATAAGCGCGGATCATGCGCAGGCCGGTCCACTCCCCATGGGCTCCGGCGGCCGGCTGGAGCGAAACGGCGTCCATGCCCGTTATCGCAGCGAGATCGCATTGCAGTGTATAAAGCAATTCCAATGCGCCTTGCACAGTCGATTTCGGCTGATACGGATGAAGGCTGGCGAGTCCCGGAAGCCGAGCGATATCCTCATGCAGCTTCGGATTATATTTCATCGTGCAGGATCCTAGCGGGTAAAACCCGTTATCGACGCCGAAGTTGCGGCGCGATAATGCGGTGTAGTGCCGAGTGACATCAACCTCATATAGCTCCGGCAGCGCTGCGGGAGCCTTGCGCAGGAGAGAGGCAGGGATGCAATCCTCCAGCGGAAGCTCGGGCACGTCGTCGCATGCGGGCAAGGAGCAGGCGATGCGCCCGGGACGGCTCCGATCGAAAATAAGCGGGGGAGCGGGTTGTTCATTTGCGTTCATACGGCGTATTCCTCCAATCGTGCAGCTAACCGATCGATTTCCGATTGGGTTCGCTTCTCGGTTACGGCGATTAGCATGCAGCCAGGCAGCTCTGGATAATCCGCTTCGAGGCTGTACCCGCCAAGGATGCCGTCCCCCATAAGCTGGTCATTTACTGCTGTGCACGTGAGCCCCTCGGGCAGTTGAACGACAAATTCATTGAAGGCTGGAGCGCTGAGCGGCAGCTTGAAGCCGGGCCGCGCGGCGATTGCGGAGGCAGCATAGCGCGCTTTGCGTACGTTGAGCGCGGCTGTAGCTTGCAAGCCCGTTCGGCCCATAATCGACAAGTAGACAGCGGCGCCAAGCGCGAGGAGCGCTTGATTGGAGCAAATGTTAGACGTCGCTTTCTCGCGCCTTATATGCTGCTCACGCGCTTGCAGCGTCAGCACGAAGCCGCGTTTGCCATCCCGGTCGACGGTCTGTCCGACGATCCGTCCAGGCATGCGCCGCATCAGCGGCTCTGCAACTGCAAAGAAGCCGCAGGTAGGTCCTCCGAATGACTGGTGGAGTCCGAGCGGCTGCGCGTCGCCGACGACGATATCTGCCCCCAGGCAGCCCGGCGGCTCCAATACCCCGAGCGATAGCGGGTTCGCGCTAACGACGAGAAGCGCGCCGCAATGATGGGCAAGCGGCTCGATGGAGGCGAGCGCTTCGATGCAGCCGAGGAAGTTAGGCGATTGGATAAGAACGGCCGCGACCGTATCATCGACAACGTCGGACAACTGTTCGAGATCCGTCGTGCCGACTCCGGCAGCGAGGCCGATTTCAATGAGCTCAATCCCTAGCGCTTGGGCTGTCGTCGCGAGAATATGCCGCGCTTCGGGATGGATGCCCCGCGAGACGGCAAGCCGCTTCCGCTTAGTAGTGCCGCAAGCGAGCAAGCCGGCTTCGGCGAGCGCAGTGGCGCCGTCATACATGCTGGCGTTGGCGACAGCCATCTGAGTCAACTCACATATATACGATTGAAATTCAAAAATAGCTTGGAGCTCCCCTTGGCTGATTTCTGGCTGATAGGGTGTGTAAGCTGTGTAGAACTCCGAGCGCGATAGCACATGGCCGATGACAGCGGGGATATGGTGATCGTAGATGCCGGCGCCTAGGAAGCTGATCAAACGGGTGGTATCGCAGTTGCGAGCGGCTAGCTCGCGCATATGCGACCAAAGCGCGTACTCATCCAGCGGCTCCGAAACGGGGAGCTGGCCGTTAAAGCGGACGGAGGCGGGGATGTCATGGAACAGCTCATCAATCGAGGCAACCCCTATGGCTTGCAGCATTTCCGCTTCATCCTGCGCGGTCATAGGGATATAGCGATGGCGATAAGGAAGCATGCTCTCTCACCTCCCGCCCGTGGCAGGAAGACGCTTATAGAAAGGTGTCGGAACTACGGAAGCTGGGCATGAAGCACCGCGAATATCAACCAGGAGCGGCGTGCCTAGCGCAGCGTAATCCGCCTGAAGCAGCGCAAGGCCGATGTTCCGCTTGAGCGTAGGCGCATGTGTGCCGGATGTCACATATCCAACCTGAACACCGTCAGCAGCGAATATCGCATAGCCCGCCCGCGGAATGCTGCGCTCTGCTAATTCGATGCCAACCAACCGGCGTGGAGCGCCCTCGGTCAGCTGTTTCAGCAGCACGCTGCGTCCGATGAAATCGCCTTTATCCGGTTTTACGAATGCGCGTAATCCCGCTTCGACCGGCGTTATGGAGTCGGACAGCTCATGCCCGTGCAGCGGAAGGCGAGCTTCCAGTCGCAGCGTATCCCGCGCGCCAAGCCCAGCCGCTACCGCGCCGTAGCGTTCGCCAGCCTGCAGCAAGCCGTTCCAGAGCGCTTCCGCATCAGCAGCGGCTGCATACAGCTCAAAGCCATCCTCACCGGTGTACCCGGTGCGTGAAACGAGTGCAGGCACGCCGCACACCGTAGCGGATTGCATAAATTGGAACGAGGTGAGCTTGTTCCATGCTGCACCCGGCGCAGCATCAAGAGCATCGCTGAGAATGGCTGCTGCATCCGGTCCTTGGAGCGCAAGCAGGGCGGTCCGCTCGGTCATATTGTCAATCGTAATATCACCGATGAGATGCTCGCGCAGCCACTCCAGCACCTGCGTCGTATTGGAGGCGTTCACGACAAGCATATATTGGTCCGCAGACAATCGGTAGACGAGGAGGTCGTCGATGACGCCGCCTTCGTTATTGCACATCAACGTATATTGGGCGCGGCCGTCCTTAAGCAGAGAGACGTCGTTAGTCGTAAGCCGCTGGAGGAAGGCTTCGGCAAATAGCCCAGTAACGGTCAGCCTCCCCATATGCGAAACATCGAACAATCCAGCCGAGCGCCTGACGGCCTCGTGCTCCTTGACGATACTCGTGAATTGCACAGGCAATTCCCAACCGCCAAAATCGACGGTTCGGACACCGGGCTGCTTGCCGTACAGGGAAAATAGGGGCGTACGCCGGAGCGTTTTCATCAGGGATCACCTCTTCGCGTAGGATTGGGCTGCATGGGGAAAAGAATGGGATATCGCGCGCTTGTTCGTCATAGGAGTGAATAGGGAGACGAATGCAGAAGCCTGTTGTATTCATGCATACGCGGAAAGGGTGTCGAACATGAGTGAAGTAAGGGCGGGACTGCGATATACGGAGGAGCACGAGTGGGTTGCGCTTCAGAGCGACCGAATCGTCCGGGTTGGCATAACCGATCACGCGCAGTGTGAGCTAGGCGATATCGTGTATGTGGAGCTGCCGTCTATAGGAGCGGAGGTTGAGGCGCTCCAGCCGATGGGCACGATCGAGTCCGTGAAGACGGTGTCGGATTTGTTCAGCCCTGTCAGCGGCATAATTGTGCAAGTGAATGAGGCGCTGGCCAGCATGCCGGAAGCGGTGAATGAGCAGCCGTATGAAGCGGGATGGCTCGTGGACATCCAGGTGCGCAATGATGCTCAGGTTGCGATAAGCGGGCTGTTGACGGCAGAACAGTATGAGAAAAGGATAAATGTAGGGCCTTAGTCGGAAAAAATACACGACTCCCGAGAAGAAATGGCTGTTTGTCCCGCCAAGGGGATGTATAATCTTACCTAGGGAAGTTTGGGCAACGCCATCGGAGGAGAAGCAGCATGATGATGTTACAAGGGACGTACAGCCTAGGAATCGTTGCGCTTTCGTTTATAATCGCAACGTTATCTTCCTTTTCTGCACTTCATACAATCGGCCGGGTCTTGCAGGCGCATGGCCGTTCTAAACAGGGCTGGATGCTCGTTGGCGCCTTCGTGATGGGCTGCGGCATATGGTCGATGCATTTTGTCGGAATGATCGCTTTTCATCTCCATGTGCAGGTCACTTATGATGTGCCGACTACGGCGCTCTCGCTCGTGGCGGCCATCGCGGCATCGTATATCGCGTTCTATTTGACGCAAAGGTCCGAGTCCAGGCGAAGCTTGATCTTCGTTGGCGGCATTGTGATGGGACTTGGCATTGCAGGCATGCACTATATCGGGATGTCCGCGCTCCGCCTGCCGGGCGAGATGCGCTACGAGCCTTCTTATTTAGTGCTATCGGTAGGTGTCGCGATTGTGGTGTCATACGCGGCTTTGTATCTGTTCAGCCGCGTACGGACCACCAACATGAACCGTTCTGCATTGCGCAAATGGTTTGCAGCGGCGCTGATGGGTTTAGCGGTATGCGGCATGCACTATACGGGCATGCGCGCCGTATCCTTCTGGTGCGGCGGCGGGGAGATGATGGACGAGTCGCCTTTGAACGTATTTTTGGTAAGCGCGGTTACGACGGCGATGCTGCTGCTGCTGCTTATTTCATGGGGCATGGTTTATATTGATCGGGCAGTGCTGGTTCGGATGGCATACACGGATCCCCTAACGGGCCTGCCGAATCGATATGAGCTCAGCAACAGGTTTGATTGGTTCTTGCAGCGTGCGAATCAAGGGGCTGTGCTGTTCGTTGATATCGACCAGTTCAAGACGATTAACGATACGCTTGGACATGAAATTGGCGATCTGCTTGTGCTCGATGCAAGCAAGCGACTAGCGCAGCTATCGGAGTCGCTGCAGGTGTTTCGCATCGGCGGCGACGAGTTTTTGCTCATTATTTCGAATGTCGGGCAAGCGGAAGCGGAGGAGATGGCTAGTAGGCTGCTGGCAAGCATCCATCGTCCGTTCCAGCTGGATGGCCATGAGCTTTATGTGACGTGCAGCATCGGCATCAGCTTATATCCGGAGCACGGGCGTGATCAGACGCTGCTGCTGAAGACGGCGGATACGGCGATGTACGATGCGAAGAGCAAAGGGAAAAATCGATTTCAACTGTTTCACCATGGGATGGAGCAGCGGCTCGTTCGGCGGATGGCATTAGAGAAGGACTTGCGCAGGGCGATGAAGCGGGGCGGAGAGTTCGTCGTGCATTACCAGCCCAAATGGGATACGCGCATCGGCGGGCCCTCAGGCTTCGAGGCGCTCGTGCGGTGGCAGCACCCGGAGCTAGGGCTCGTGCCGCCCTCTGAATTTATTCCGATCGCCGAGGAAACGGGGCTCATCGTGGGGCTGTCGCGGTTTGTCCTTCAGCAAGCCTGCCAGGACTGCCTGCGCTGGGAGCGGGATGGATACGGGGAATTGACCATTGCTGTGAATACGTCTGTGAAGCTGTTTGACAGCCATCTTTTGTACGATACGGTGCGTGAATCGCTTGAGCAGTGCAAGCTTCCGCCTGAGCGGCTGGAGCTTGAAATTACCGAGTCGATCGTCATCCACGATATGACCGATGTCATTGCGCAATTGAATCAGATACGCTCGCTAGGCGTGAAAGTATCAATGGACGATTTTGGCTCAGGCTACTCTTCGCTTGGCACGCTTGATCGGATTCCGATTGATACAGTCAAGATTGATCGCATGTTTGTGAACGAGAGCCATTTGCCGGCCAAGCAGGCGATTATTCGGACGATCGTTATGCTGGCGCAGCAGCTTGGCTTGGAGGTTGTGGCCGAAGGCGTTGAAGAAGAACAGCAGGTCGCCTTGCTTATCGAGTCGGGCTGCCCGGTCATTCAAGGCTATTATTTTGGCAAACCGATGGATGATATTCGCGTTCGCGTCTGGCTGGATGATCTCGCGTATAAGGAAGCTGCATGCGCCGATGGCAAGTGACGCATACTAGTGGAACATTGGCTGGTTAACCATTTGGAAGAAACGGGTGTATCAGACGTGATCAAGGAAACAAGGCGGCTGGCAAGCCGCGCAGCGACAGCCGTAGCGGCGATGCTTCTCGCGCAGAGCATAGGGACAGGCCTAATTGGCGCAAAGGCGGAGGGGACGGCAGCAGTTGGATCAAGTGCAGCTGTTGTAGAGCCAACCGACCGCTATACGACGGTGAAGCGGAGCGATGGGCTCAATCTCGTATTCCCGGTCATAAGCGACATTCATATCGGGGCAGGAGACAAAGCCGTAACGAAATTCACTAGCGTCATGAAGCAAATTAATCGCATTGCGCCGCATTATGATGCGATGGTGAGCGCAGGGGATTTGACGGATAAAGGAGAGGCAGCGCAGTACGACTCGTTTATGGCGGTCTATAACAGCCAGAAGCAGGCGTCTGCCCGCCATTTGCTGGCCATTGGCAACCATGATTATTACGGCAGCTCCAGCGCTTCGCGCGCGCAGAAGCTGTTTATGGACAAGACGGGCATGCCGGGTATTTACTATGATGCGTGGATTAATGGCTATCACTTTATCGTCATCGGCAGCGAGAGCAAGACGACGAATGGCACGCTCTCCGATCGCCAGCTTGGATGGCTGAACGCGAAGCTTGCGGATCACGCCAGCGCGGACAAGCCGATCTTCGTCATTTTTCATCAGCATATTAGCAATACGGTGTACGGCAGCGACGAATGGGGACATACGCAAAAGCATAAGCAGCTGTACGCAATCTTGGCCCGTTATCCGCAAGTCATTACCTTCTCCGGGCATTCGCACTATATGCTGAACGATCCGCGAAGCGCGCATCAACGAGACTTCACGTCCTTCGGAACAGCTTCCGTTCGATATCCGGAGCTTGAATCGGGTATGGCGCAGGGCAGCCATCCGTCGGATGACATCGCCCAAGGCTATATCGTTCAAGTGAAGGACAAGCAAGTGATCGTGAAGCGGCGCGATTTCCATCGGGATGACTGGACAGGCGAGGATTGGATTGTCGATTATCCTGCGCGCAAGTCGGCTTTTCGTTATACGGACGATCGCGATAAGGAGAAGCCGCAATTCGGGCCAGCTGCGAAGGCGGTGATTATGCCGGGCAGCATTCGTGGCACCCAAGCGACGGTTTCATTCAACCAAGCCTCGGATAACCTGTTCGTTCACTCGTACGATATCGAAGTAAGTCGGGCAAGCACTGGGAAGCACGCGTTGACGGTGCATGCGTTCTCTGAATTTTATAAATATCCGATGCCGTCCAGCCTATCGTTCGAGCTGAAAGGGCTAACGCCCGATACGGCCTATGTGGCCAAAGTCGTTGCAATTGATTCGTTCGGCAATCGCAGCGCGAAGCCGCTGGCTGTATCGTTCCGGACCGCGAAGCTGTCGCCGCTTCGAGCAGGTGAAGTAACCCGTCTGCTCAGCTTATCGATGTACAACGCTATGGATGGCGCTTCTCGTTGGCTCAGGCTTTATAGCGACCAATAACCAAAAAGGACGGGCTGCATGCCATATGCAGTCCGTCCTTTTTATAGCTTATCTGCCTCCAGCGGCTGATTTTGACCTGTTGGCAGGGTGCGGGGCTCCGCCGGCCTCCGCCAAGAAACGAGAAATATCGGTCTTCTGGCCATGGTAGAAGGCAGGGGAGCTGACGTACAGCCGCTCGCGAGCGCGCGTTACGGCGACGTAGAGCAGACGGCGCTCCTCTTCGATCGCTTCCTCCTTCTCGCGTGCGGCTTTCTCTGGCGTAGTAGCCTGCTTGGGTTGCTGCGGTTGGGTTGCCGAGCGGTGAGGCATGATGTTTTCCGTTGCACCGACGACGAATACGACCGGGAACTCCAGCCCCTTCGACTTGTGAATGGTCATCATCTGCACGCTTCCGGGCTCCGTTTCCGGCGCTGCGCTTGCTGTGTAGCGCTCTTGCTTCTGTTTGTCCCGCGCATCCGCTTGCCGCTTCGCCATCTCGTCGGCGAAAGCAAGGAACGCTTCCACCGTATCGAATCTTCCCGCAGACGTCTCCAGCTCGTCCAACAACTCCTTCATAAGCTCTTTATGCGGCGTGCCGCCACGGTTCGTTTCTGCAAATTTATCGAAGAAAGCGTCGCGAATCCGGCGAATGGCGGTCGCAGGGCGAATGGATGCGATCGCTTTGATCAGCCGCAGCCGTTCCAGTACCTGATCCTTCTGAAATTGCTGCAAGCGCGGAAAATTGGTTAAGTGGATAAGCGGCCATTTTTTCGCGCGCTCGCTTTCCTGTTCGTTAATCCATTTCATGCCGGCGTCGCGATTCACGTACAGCGTCGGGAGCATCTCTTCAATCGCCTGCTTGTCCCGATGGTGAAGCGATATTCTTAAGTGCGCCATGACTGGACGAATAAGCGAGGATTCATAAAAGGAATAACCTTCGCCATGCTCTTCGACCGGAATGCCGGCTTGAAGCAGATTCTCGATCGTTGCGCGGCCGCTGCCGGCTGAACGGTAGAGCACAGCGATATCGCCATAGCGATATTGCCCGGACTCAACCAGCTTGCGGACGGATGCTGTAATGAGGGAGGCTTCTTCCTCGCTTGTAGCAGGGCGGGCAAACATCGGTTTGCCGATGGTGCCTAAGCTGGCGTCATCGGATGCTGCTGGCATCTCAGCGCCAATGCCGGCAAGGGCTGCGCTTGGAGCAGCTGCATGCGATAGCGGGGAGTCGCTCGCGGCTGCTGCCGCAACCTCGCCGTCTGCGCTGCTGTGACTTGCAGCTTCCTCGCGCGGTGCGGGTACCGTCAGCGTTTTCGGCCGCCGATTGCGGTTGCCGCGAATAATGGCGTTGCCAAGCCCGACGATCGCGGCGCTCGAACGGTAGTTCACGCTGAGCGTAACGACTCGCGCGTCGGGGTACAGCTTGTCGAACGACAGAATGGCATCGGCGCTTGCGCCATTAAAGGAATAGATCGTCTGGTCGTCATCGCCGACAACCATCAGATTGCGCTGTTTCCCGGCGATGAGCCGCACGATCTCGTATTGCACCGTGTTCGTGTCCTGAAACTCATCGACCATCACGTATCGGAACCGCTCCTGCAGCGTCGCGAGCAGCTGTTCGTCCTCACTGAGCATACGATGAGCGAGCAGCAGGACATCATCGAAGTCGATGGCGCGGCTCTCTGCCTTCCATTGCTCATATCGGATCAGGACGCGCTTCATCTCGCGTTCGGCCGTTGAGCTCTCCGGCATGTCGGATGCGGTTAACAGCCGGCATTTGTAGGAGGAGAGAAGCGCCAGCAGCGTTTCCGGCTCATAGTCGAGCGTCGTGCCGGCTTCACGCAGCAGCCGCTTTACGGTCATGCGCTGCTGGCCGGGATCGCCGAGTACGGCCGACTGATTGCCGCGACGACGCAGCAGCTGCAGGCAGAAGGAGTGGAAGGTGCGCGCTTCGATCGATTTGGCGGTCGTTGTCGATATGCCCGGCAAGCCGGCAAGGCGAAGCTTCATCTCGTCGGCAGCTTTGCGAGAAAACGTCACGAGGAGCAGCTGCCGTGCCGGAACGCGGCGAACGGCGATGAGGTAGGCTGCTCGGCAAGCGAGCGTCGTCGTCTTGCCGGAGCCCGCGCCCGCGATCGTGAGCAGCGGTCCTTCGCCGTGCCGGACAGCTTGCAGCTGCTGGTCGTTGAGCATGACGTTTTGCTCGTCAAGCGCTTGCAGGAAGCGGGCGTCCCGCTTTGGATCATATGAAGAGGCGTTCTCCGCGTCCATGGGGGAAGAGGAGCTTGCCAGAACATGTGAAGAGGCTTGGCTAGCATGCCTTCTTATCATGGAAGCAGGTTCTACGGTTCGGGAAGCGCCTGTAATGGTGTATCGGTATTGCTGCATTGGGTACTAGTCCTTTCTGCTTGTCCATGCGGTTTGATGCATAAGCTGTTGGCTTTCATTATACCATGCCGTACAAGCGGACACCCTTGCGAGTCATCATTATGTAAAAGCCGCATATATCCATGTCCGTCGAACCGGATAAACACAGCCGTGCATGTCATTAGTCTGCTAGCTCGTCGTCTCGTCGTAATGCGCGCTGCCGATTCACGTAAAGCTTGAATTGCTTAGTGCGAATGACCATGGCACGCCGGTCGGCGAATAGCTGACGCTCTCGCACCTTCCACGTATGGGACATGCGGTTCGCTCTGCGTATTGCGGCAAAATGGTATCGAGACGATGTGCGAAGACGGAAGCCTTTGCGAAGGCAGGCACGAATGAATTGTACATCGGAGCCTTGCCTCTTCTTGCCGAACTTCACGCGCTTGAACACGCGTTGGTGGAACATGATCGTCGCTCCTGCAATGCGTTTCACCCCGGAGTAGGGGCGAAACGGCTGTCTTCGGAGCAGAAGCGTTTGCCGATGGGGGAAATAAAAAAAGAAGGAGCTCTTGCCTACAAGATCAGCCTTGGTCACGCGGAAGGTGTTTACCGCCTCTGACAGATATAAGGGGCCATAATAGTCGTCATCGTCGAACTTAGCAATGTAAGGGTAGCGCGCTCGTGAGGCGGCATAATTCAAGCAATCGCCGAGAGGGCGGCGCCCGGCGATTCGCAGCACGCGTACGTTGTCATAGGCGCTGGCGGCCCGTTTGTAGCGCTTCATGCTCATTCCTTTGCGATTCAGCACGATAATAAGCTCTTTGCGCACCCCTTGCTGGCGTGCATAATTGTCCAGCAGCTGCTTCATAAGCTGCGGCCGCATTGTGGGGCTGACGACTGTCACCCCGGCTGGAGCGAAGCTCTCCATTCCCATCTCCATCTCTGTCATCTGGAAAGCCCTCCTTTATTGAGGAATGTATGGCCTGCTTTGGCAAAAGGGGCGATTATCCCCCGTCATTGGACGTGTGCGCGAACCCTTCTACTTCGTACCTTATTGAGAGAGCGTAAAGGAAGAGTAGGATAGGAGGGCGGCATTATGTTAGACGAGGCTAAGGCGGGAGACTACGAGCCAAGCGACATCGGCGTCATCGGTGTGATTGGACTTGGCTATGTCGGCTTGCCGTTTGCCATGGCCTTTGTACGCCGCGGGTTTGCCGTTATCGGGATTGATGTGGATGCGCGGAAGCTCGAGATGCTTCAGCGAGGAAAAAGTTATATTCGCGATGTTGAGGACGCTGAGCTTGCAGAGGCTGTGACAGCGGGCAAGCTGGTCGTTTCCTCTAGCTTTTCGCGTTTAGCAGACGCTTCTAGCATTGTCATTTGCGTGCCGACGCCGCTTACGGCCAATCAGGCGCCAGATTTGAGCTTCTTAACCGCCGCATGCCGCCAGTTGCAGCCGCATCTAAGCTTTGGTCAGTTGGTCATCGTTGAGAGCACGACGTTCCCTGGAACGACGCGCGAAGTCGTTCAGCCGTTGCTGGAGCTTGGCGGATTGCGGGCAGGGGAATCGTTTCATTTGGCTTATTCGCCGGAACGAATCGATCCGGGCAACACGGCGACACCCGTGGAGGACGTGCCGAAGGTCGTGAGCGGGCTAACCGCACCGTGTTTAACGCGTATCGTATCGCTCTACAGCGCCGTCTTTCATCAAGTCGTGCCGGTATCGTCGACGGATACGGCGGAGGCTGCCAAGCTGCTCGAAAACAGTTTTCGTCTTGTGAATATTTCGTTTATTAATGAATTTGCGAAGCTTTGCGACCAGCTCGGATTGGATATATGGGAAGTGATCCGCGCGGCAAGCACGAAGCCTTACGGCTTTATGAGCTTTCTGCCGGGGCCAGGCATTGGCGGCCATTGCATTCCCGTTGATCCCTTATATATGCAGTGGAAGGCCCGTGAAGCCGGAACGGAGAGCCGGTTTATTGAGCTTTCACGCGATACGAACGAGTCCATTCCCAGCTACATCGTCAGCCGATTGGAGCGGCTTCTGCAGCCCGAGCGGACATTGAACGGAGCGAGCATTCTTATATGCGGGGTTACGTACAAAAGAGACGTCGCCGATCTGCGGGAATCGAGCGCTTTGGTAGTAATGGAGCGCCTGTGCAACGCCGGAGCGACGGTTGCTTATTATGACCCTTACATTCCGACCGTTCGAATCGGAGAGGCGTCATGGCGCAGCATTTCATTAACGGATGAAGCGATTGCGGCAGCGGACTGCATACTCATTCATACCGACCATGCGGGGCTGCCGATTGATCGTATCGTGGCGCATGCGGCAGCGATTTATGATACGCGTAACCTAACGCGCGGCAAGAGCGGTCCGGGCAAGCTAGCGCGATTCGGCGATGGAAGCCGGCAGTAGGGTGCTGTCTCTCGAGCTGTCTATCTTCGTTTGGGAAAAAGCTTTGCGGCGGTGATGATGCGATCCGGCCCTTTTCCGAAGTCGATGGCAACCTTCCCTGTTTCGTTGGCGATTCGCGGAGCAAGCACGACGGCATTGACCCCGCAAGAGAGTAAGGCGATGTCGAAGCGGTTGCGTACAGCGACGGCTTCTTTCATCGTGCTTTTGATCTGGTCATAATGGGAAAAAGCGATTTTGTGCGTGACGTTGAGCTTATATCGATCGCTTGTCAAGAGGGCTTCAAGCGGCGCGGGGTTTCTCGTTACAAGCAAAATGCGCTGATGCTTTAGCATCCGCCAAAATTTATCGCTCTCGGGCATCATGCGGTTTACGCATGCATGACAGCGCATAGTCGGATTCAGCTGGTAATGGCTGAAGATTTCATTCGTCAGCTTTCGTTTCAAATAGTCGGGCGCTTTGATTTGATCATCATCAAGGGGAAGCAGCCCGACGATCGTGGCTTCTTTGATGGAACGAACCATCTCGTCTCGCAGCGCCAAATTCGGCAGCGTTACGCCTTTTTCGCCCTGATTGGCTTTGATCGCCCATGGCTCGCGCAGCACCTTGCTTATGCTCCATACGGATTGCTGCGCCATCACGAGGTTCTCGCCATCGCCGATTCGCACGAGAGACAGGGGAGCGACTTCGTATAGCGCGCGCTCGATCGTGTCCAGAACCTTTTTGAGATTCAAATATTTGGCCATAGCTCCCCTCGTTCTCGTCAGTCTTATGCCGTGCAGGCTATTTAATACTATATGTGCGACCAGGCCGAGAGGGAGATAATCATAAGGCCCAATCCTGTGCAGCTTGACCAAAACGACTTGTGTAAGCGTTACCGAAATCGTTTTAGTTCTTGTTTTCATTAAAAAAGGCCGCTATAATGGGGTGGATAGTTTAAAGGATAAACTAAGTTGGCGAGCCGAAATCTAACCATGATGATAAATAAAGGAGCATTGACCCATGAAGGATATCACTGTGTTTCCGTTTCGTAACCCAGCCTTGCCGCTCGAGGAGCGGGTGTCGGATCTCGTATCCCGACTTACGCTGGAAGAGAAAATTCACAATATGCCGCAATATCAGTCTGCAATCGAACGGCTCGGCATTCAGGCGTACAAGCATGGCACGGAAGGCGCGCATGGCATCGCCTGGCTTGGTGAGGCGACGTCTTTCCCGCAGCCAATCGGACTGGGCTGCACATGGGATCAGGAGCTGATGAAGGAAATTGGCGATGTGATCGGTACGGAGGCCCGCGTGTTCTATAAGCGCAATCCCCAAATCAACGGGTTAACCCTTTGGGCGCCGACTGTCGATATGGAGCGCGACCCGCGATGGGGGCGGACGGAGGAGGCCTACGGCGAGGACCCGCACCTGACAAGCGAGCTGGCGGTTGCGCTGACGCAAGGCATGCAAGGCGACCACCCGAAGTATTTGAAAGCCGTTGCCACATTAAAGCATTTTCTTGGCAACAACAATGAAATCAACCGGGGCAGCTGCTCTGTAAGCATCGACCCGCGCAATATGCGAGAGTACTATTTCAAAGCATTCGAGCCAGTCTTCGTCAAAGGCGGCGCACAGTCGATGATGACGGCATACAACTCCGTAAACGGGACGCCGGTGCTGCTTCACGAGACGGTGGACAGCGTCGTGAAGGAGCAGTGGATGGATGGCTTTATCGTCAGCGACGCAGGCGATATGATCGGTATCGTCAACGATCATCATTATTATGATTCGTTGGCGCAGGCGGTAGCTGAATCTATTAAAGCTGGCATCGACAGCATTACGGACGAAGCGAAGGCCGTAACCGATGCGATTCGGGATGCGCTGGAGCAAGGGCTGCTTGGCGAGGCGGATTTGGACAAGGCGCTCTCGAATACGTTCCGAGTGCGGATGCGCCTCGGCGAGTTCGATCCGCAGGAGCTGGTGCCGTATGCGGCTATCGACGACTCATCGCTCATGAAGCCGGAGCATCAAGCGCTTTCCCTGAAGGCGGCTCGGAAAAATATCGTGCTGCTCAAAAACGACGGCGCTCTCCCGCTTGATGCGGAGAAGCTGAGCAAGATTGCCGTTATCGGCCCGCTTGGCGATACAGTCTATCGGGACTGGTATTCCGGCACTTTCCCTTATAAAATAACGCCGCTGCAAGCGATCCAGCAGAAGCTGGCTGGCAAGTCGGTTGCGTTCGCAGACGGCAACGACCGGATCAAGCTTCGCTCCAGAGCAAATGGACAGTACCTAGCGATTGCGGACGGAGAGAGCAAACAGCTGGCAGCCGCGGCGGATGCTGCCGGCGCGGAGACGTTCCAAGTCGGCGACTGGGGCTGGGGCAGCTTGACGCTGCAAGCGGAGAGCAACGGCAAATATGTAACGACGGATGAAACGAATATAACGGCATCTGCCGATGAAGCGTTCGGCTGGTTCGTGAAGGAAGTGTTTCAATTGGAGCCGCAAGAAAACGGCGCGGTTGCCATGAAGACGTGGAACAACAAGGCCGTCGTCTCCTCGGCAGATCAGTGGCTTGTCGTGGATGAGGAGCTGAATTCGTTCGGCGATAGGGATACCTACGATAAAGAAGTCGTCTATGACGGACTGCAAGCTGCCGTTGAAGCGGCGAAGCAATCCGAGGTTGCGATCGTCTTTGTAGGTAACAATCCGCTCGTGAACGGCAAGGAAGAGAATGACCGTCCGGGATTGGAGCTTGCAGCGTCGCAGGAGCGCCTAGTGAAGGCGGTATTCGAAGCGAATCCGAACACGGTTGTCGTCGTCACAGGGGGATACCCGTTCACGTTGAACTGGATCGAAGCGAATATTCCGGCCGTCATTTATTCGTCGCATTCCGGGCAAGAGCATGGCGCTGCACTGGCTGATGTGCTGTTCGGCGACTATAATCCGGCTGGACGGTTGAATATGACATGGTACCGTTCGGCTGATCAGCTCCCTGATCTGATGGACTACGACATTATGAAGGGCAAACGGACGTATTTGTATTTCGAGGACAAGCCGCTATATCCATTCGGGCATGGCTTGTCGTACGCCGCGTTCGCTTATAGCGACCCGCAGCTTGGAGCCGCGGCGATTAGCGCAGAGGATGAACTTTCCGTATCGGTACACGTACAGAACACGAGCGCGGTAGCGGGCGAAGAAGTCGTGCAGCTGTATGTGAAAGCAGGCAAGTCGCGCGTGAAGCGCCCGGTGAAGAAGCTTTATGGCTTCCGCCGCGTCATGCTGCAGCCGGGAGAAGCTCAGACGGTTGCCTTCACCGTTCCGGCGACAGAGCTTGCGATCTGGGACGTTACACGGGATCGATATGCGGTGGAATCCGGCGAATACACGCTGCTTCTGGGCAGCAGCTCGGAGGATATACGAACGAGCGCGACCGTGCAGGTGAATGGAGAGACAATACCTCCGCGCAGCCTGAGCGCGCAAACAAAAGCAGAGAACTATGACGATTACGAAGGGGTGTTCCTCGGGGAGAGCAAAGAAGGGTATGCATGCGTCGAGCTGTCCGCCGGCAGCGGCTGGATTGCGTTCCGCGACGCGGAGCTGGGAACCGGGGCAACTTCCTTCCAGGCGCGAGTGGCAGTCGCAGCGGACGGCGGGCGCATTGAAGTGCGTCTCGGCTCGGCAGAAGGCGCGGTTGCCGGAACGGTAGAAGTGCAAGCAACTGGCGGCGCACAAGCTTGGACGACAGTGACAGCAGCGTTGCAAAGCGCAGCTGGCCGTCAAGACGTGTATATCGTGTTGACGGGCGATATTCGCTTAAGCTGGATTCAGCTGGCGTAAGCGGCAGCTGAATGAAACTGGAGCTTTTCCGATCATGGAATAAGATCGGAAAAGCTTTTTTACATAAAAACGACAAATTAATGAATCCTTTTGGGCGGTTCATCGTAATACCGGTTGCGAACGAAAAACAATCGTCTAATATTGAAAATATTGTATATTTCGCAAGGGATTTGCCGAACCTAAATGTTTGTATAAGCAAGTAGATTTTTGATTCTTACTAGAGTATAGTTGGAACTAGACACTGGAAATTAAGGGCTTTTGCCCCTCTTATTTCATCAAGCGCAGGAATCGGATAGGGATTGAAGGGAGGTGAGCAAGCAATGTCAATCAGTTTGGTAAAAGGTCAAAAAATCGACCTGACAAAAGGCAGATCCGGTTTGACCAAAGTCGTCATCGGCTTGGGCTGGGATCCGGTTGAGGCACGTGGGTTTTTCGGAATGAAGAAGAAGCAGGCCAATATCGATTGTGACGCTTCCGTACTGATGTTGAATGAACAATCGAAACTTACAAATGAGCATCATGTCATTTGTTTCTATAATAAACAAAGCCCGTGCCAATCCGTTATTCACTCCGGAGACAATCTGACAGGTGAAGGCGATGGGGACGACGAGCAAATTATGATCGATTTGTCGAAGGTGCCAGCGAACGTGGATAAGATTCTCGCGGTCGTTAATATTTATGACTGCGTTAACCGCAAACAGGATTTCGGCATGATCAAATCGGCTTACATCCGCGTAATGGATGGAAGCAGCAACGAGATGGTGCGGTTCAATCTTACCGAGAGCTACGCAGGCAAGACCGCGTTGATCTGCGGAGAGCTCTACCGTCATAATGGCGAGTGGAAATTTGCTGCAATCGGCGAGGGCACGCACGCGACGCACGTGAATCAAATCGCAGCCGCTCATCAATAAGAGCTTGGCTAGCACGCATGCCTGATTGGCAGAAGAGAGGTACACATTCATGGCGATTAATTTGACTAAAGGCCAGAAGGTCGATCTGACGAAAACGAATCCAGGCCTTTCCAAGATCACGGTCGGTCTTGGCTGGGACACGAATAAGTATGACGGCGGCAAGGATTTCGACCTGGACGTTTCGCTGTTCTTGACGAACGCGGCAGGTAAAGTTGAAACGGAGCGCAATTTTATTTTCTTCAATAACCGTCAGAACGAGAACGGCTCCGTTGTACATACGGGCGATAACCGTACGGGCGAAGGCGAAGGCGATGACGAGCAAATCAACATCGATTTGGCGAACGTGCCAGCGAACGTAGAGAAAATCGCGTTCACGATCACGATCTACGAAGCGAACGAGCGTAATCAGAACTTCGGTCAAGTATCCCGCGCGTACGTACGGATCATGAACGAAGGCAGCAACGCAGAGCTGATCCGCTTCGACCTTGGCGAAGACTTCTCCGTTGAAACGGGCGTAGTTGTCGGCGAACTGTATCGCCACAGCGGCGAATGGAAATTCAGCGCAATCGGCAGCGGCTACAAAGACGGCCTTGCAGGCTTGACGCGCGACTACGGCGTGCAATAAGAATGACGAAATGCCCGTGCGGCAGGCGATCGCTAAGGCGATTCGCCTGCCGCATGCGGCTTTACATTGAGGAAGAGAGGATGACGAACGCATGAGTATTTCATTGTCCAAAGGCCAACGCATCGATCTGACGAAGACGAATCCTGGTTTGACGAAGGTCGTTGTCGGACTCGGTTGGGATACGAACAAATATAACGGCGGCGCCGATTTTGACTTGGATGCTTCGGCTTTCCTGCTTCATGAAGATGGCAAAGCGAAAGGCGCAGACGACTTTATTTTCTATAACAATACTTCAGGCGGCAACGGTTCTGTTGTCCATACGGGCGATAACCGTACGGGCGAGGGCGATGGGGACGATGAGCAAATCGATGTCGACCTTAGTAAAGTGCCTGCTAACATTAGCCGCATCGGCATTACGGTTACGATCTATGACTATGAGTCGCGCGGACAAAACTTCGGACAAGTTTCCAACGCTTTCGTGCGCGTTGTGGACGCAGCAACGAACCGCGAGCTGATGCGTTATGACCTGGGCGAAGATTTCTCGACGGAAACGGCAGTCGTGTTCTGCGAGTTCTATCGCCATGGCGAAGAGTGGAAATTCCAGGCGATCGGAAGCGGCTTCTCGGGCGGCTTGACGGCACTCTGCCAGAACTACGGATTGGATGCTAAGTAACAAGCAAGACCGGAAGACCCGCGCTGCGGGTCTTCCCGTTCCACTTATTTTACTTAGAGGGTGACCACATATGGCGGTAGCAGTAGTCAAAGGACAGAAGGTTGACATTACGAAGACCAATCCCGGACTCACGCAGTTGAAGGTGGCGATCGGGTGGCAGTCGTCCTCGGCTGTCGAAGTTGATACCTCTGCGTTTCTGCTTGGCGAGAATGGCATGACGTCGGGCGACGAGGATTTAATTTTTTATAATCAGCCTTCCAACGGCTTTATCCGTTATGAGAATGGACAAGCACCTGATCAGAAGCAATTTGTAATTGATCTGCAGCGTGTGCCGGCGAACATTCACCGGGTTGCATTCAGCCTAACGTTATACGATGAGCAGCAAGGGTTCAAACAAGTGAAGGATGCCTATATCCGGTTCATGAACGGAGCCACCGGCCAAGAAGCGGTCCGGTATGACCTTGGAAACAACTTCTCTGTCGAGACCGCAGTTGTCGTCGGAGAGTTTTATCGATATAACGGAGAGTGGAAATTTAATGCGATCGGATCCGGTTTCTCCGGCGGATTAAAGGCGCTTTGCGCAAACTATGGCATAGCCGTTCAACAGGATGAGCCGGCGAAGCCTCCTGTGCCATCGTCGGCGCCGACGCCATCTCCGGCGCCGGCGGCTTCCGTGCCGCCGCCGTCCTCGCCTTCTTCCGCAGGCGCACCTGTCCATCTTAATCTGAAGAAGATTGAGCTCAAGAAGAAGGGCGATAAAATTAATCTGACGAAGGGTCCGAAAGGCGATCTCGGCGAGATCCGGATTAATTTGAACTGGAACAGGCAGCAGGGCAAGGGTGGATTTTTCAGCAAAAGCCGTTCGGTCGATCTCGATTTGGCCTGCTTGTACGAGCTGAATGATGGGCGAAAAGGCGTCGTTCAAGCGCTTGGCAATTCGTTCGGATCGCTGGATCGGGCGCCATACGTCGCGCTTGACGGGGATGACCGGACGGGAACGGTAGCGACGGGCGAGAACATTCGCATTAATGGAGCCCGTGTTAGCGAGATCAAGCGTATCCTTATCTTCACGTTTATCTATCAGGGCGCGGCGAACTGGAAGGATGCGGACGGGGTCGTTACGATCGAGCAGCAAGGCGGGCCAGACATTATTGTCCATATGAATGAGCATGATAACCAAAAGGGCATGTGCGCCATTGCGATGATTCATAATGTCGGCAATGAGACGTTCAGCATCGAGCGGCTCGTCCAGTTTTATAATGGGCATTCCGAGCTGGACCGCGCCTACGATTGGGGCATGCGCTGGGTAGCAGGCAAGAAATAACACTAATTGAGCACAATGGAGGCAGTTTAGATGGGTTGGTTTTCAGATTTTATTGACAAAGTGGGAGAAAGCTACGGGCATTTCTTCTCCTGGAGTGACGTTGCGGCTACGTTCTCCGATCCTGTTAGCTGGGGCATTATCGCAAGCTTGATTCTTCTTGAAGGCTTGCTGTCGGCGGATAACGCGCTCGTTCTCGCTGTCATGGTTCGCCACTTGCCGAAGGAGCAGCAGAAGCGCGCATTGTTCTACGGTTTGCTCGGCGCGTATGTGTTCCGTTTCCTTGCGATCGGTTTAGGTACATATCTCGTCAAGATTACCTTGGTGAAGGTGCTAGGCGCAGCGTATCTGTTATTTATTGCGTATAAAGGGTTGTTCAAAGGTTCAGATGAAGGCGAGACGAGTAATAAGAACTATGGCTTCTGGAAAACCGTCCTGATGGTTGAACTCATGGATATCGCGTTCAGTATCGACAGTGTCATCGCGGCGTTCGGCGTAAGCGATCAAGTATGGGTCTTGTTCGTCGGCGGTATTCTCGGCGTACTGATGATGCGCGGCGTTGCGCAAGTGTTCCTGAAGCTGATCGATCGTTTCCCGGAGCTGGAGCAAGCGGCATTCATTCTCATCGCGGTTATCGCAGTGAAAATGCTTGCGGGCGCATTCGGTTACCATGTATCTCACTACCTGTTCTTTGCAGCGATGATCGTCGTATTCGGCGGCACGATGGTGCTCAGCGCGATGCGCAGCAAGAAGAGAGCAAACAAAGAAGCATAATACTGCGACTATGCATTAGCTGCGGCACGAATCCCTCCCATCTCGGAGGGATTCGTTGGTATTAGGCGAAGAAAGGAGCGAATATCGCTATGCGCTATTTTAATGAATTGTCCGAGGACGAGCTGCCGGCACTATTCTATTCGCCCCCCGGTTCATTCACGAACCGGTCCCCGCAGGAACTATTGGCCTATGCAATAGGCGCCGCGCTTTATATGCCTGCTACACGAACGACCATTGCAAGCGATATTGTGACAGGCAAGCTCGAAAGCTTAGTGACGGCTGTTATTGATCTGGAGGATGCGGTCGGTGACAACGAGGTGGAGGAAGCGGAGCGCTCAGCGATTCAGCAGCTTAGCCGGATCGCGCTAGCGATCGAAAGCGGCGTCATGTCATTGGAGCGGCTTCCTCTTCTTTTTGTTCGCGTACGTACGGCTGAGCAGCTAGAGAGATTGCTAGAGGAGCTCGGTCATTCGGCGCATGTGCTCACGGGGTTTGTTTTCCCTAAGTTTACGACGGCTAATGGAGAACGTTATTTCCGGTTGCTGGAGCGGTATAACCGAACCAGAGCAGCGGACGAGCCGCTGTTATACGGCATGCCAGTGCTCGAGAGCGCATCGATTATTTATAAGGAGTCGCGGTTGGAGTCTCTGATTGGGATTAAGCGATTGCTCGATTATTATCGTCCGCATGTGCTGAATGTCCGGATCGGCGCAACTGATTTCTCCAGCCTATTCGGCTTGCGCAGAAGTCCGGAGACGACGGTGTACGATATTGCCCCGATTCGCGACTGCATTGCAGATATTATTAATGTTTTCGGAAGGGCTCAGGACGGCTACGTGATCTCGGGCCCGGTCTGGGAGTACTTCGCGTCGTCTCCTAATCGCCTTCCGTTGGCATCCTTGCGAGATTCGAGACTGCGAGAGGCGCTGCTGCCTGAGCTGGAGCTGTCGCATGCCATGCTGCAGGGACGGCGGGAGGCGAGCGGTAACGGCCAGTTAGAACGGGAGATTATGCTGGACAAAGAGAACGGGATTATCGGCAAAACCATTATTCATCCTTCGCATCTTCGTACTGTCCAAGCGATGTACGCGGTCACGCATGAGGAGTATACCGATGCTTTCGCCATTATTGCGGGCAGCGATGGCAGCCTTGGCGTAATGAAGAGCGAGTATTCGAACAAAATGAATGAAATGAAGCCGCATTACAACTGGGCACGGCGAATCATGGCCCGAGCCAACATATATGGGGTGCTGCATGAACAACAACGCTACTCGGATTTGCTCCGAGAACAAGACTACGCACGTTTATAACATTGCCGGCAGCCTGAAGGTCACGGTTACGGAAGCGGATAATCCGTTCATCCTGCCTATAACCCAGCTGTTCAGCATGGCAGCACGCAACAATCCGAAGCGATCGTTTCTATTCGTGAGCAAGCTGCTGGGCAAACATATTCCGATTAACCCGCATACATCGCTGCTTGGCGGGTATGCGCTCGCTGCTCTGCTGTGCCGGCATTTGCAGCCGGAACGCGCGGATGAGCTGGCGTCGGTACTGCATTTGACGATGGAGGGCTTAACGGACCCGACGCGGGCTGCGGAGGTGTATCGGCAGCTAATCGCTAAGCGGCTGAAGCTGTCCGAGCCGGTGAAGCTGCTGGGCTTTGCGGAGACGGCAACAGCATTAGGGCATGCCATGTTCGATGCATTAGCGGAGCAAGCGACTTACTTGCATACGACACGAGAGCTGCTGCCGGAACGGCAGTCGGTGCTCCAATTCGATGAGGAGCACTCGCACGCGGTAGCGCACCGTTGTTATGCGGAGCGGCCGGATTTTTTGGCCGACGATGAGATCGTTGTTTTCGTCGATGACGAGATGACGACGGGCAAGACGACGCTTAATTTGATCCGGGATATGCAGGACAAATATCCGCGCAAGCGGTATATCGTCGCTGCGCTGCTCGATTGGCGAAGCGCGGCGGATGAGGCTGCATTTGCGGCGATGGAGCAGGAGTTCGGCATCGCCATCGAGACGATCTGTCTGTATCGCGGCACGATCGAGGTGGAAGGCGCTGCTTTCCCGGATGGTGCGCCGCAAGGGCTCGTTCAAGCATTTGGCGGAAGCAGCGAGGAGCAGGCGGGGGGAGCCTCGGCTGCGAGCGAAGCGCTCGCTGGGCCTCTCGTTAGGCTGCACCGGCTGAACGGTATTTTCGAGGAAGTCCAAGCCGTATCGGCTGATCTCGCTAATCGCCGCAACGAGACGCCGTATATTAGGGAAACCGGGCGTTTCGGCATTAGCGCCAGCGACCGTGCGAAGACGGATCGTGCGATTCAAGCGGCTGCGGCGCAGCTGCGCGTCATTCGCCAGCAGCGTATCAATGCAGCGGTTTCTAGATATGGCGCTGCTTTGGCAGAGGCTGGCGCAGGAGCGGCAGTTGGCAAAACGCTTGTCGTTGGCACCGGCGAATTCATGTATGTGCCGATGCGGATCGCAGCGGAGCTGGGCGAGGGCGTTTATTACCAGTCGACGACGCGGAGCCCGATCCATCCGCTTCAGCATACGGATTATGCGGTACGTGACGGCGTCTCGTTCCCTTCGCCTGACGACGAGCAGGTGAAGCATTTTATCTATAATCTGCATGCGCATGCTTATGATGACGTCTTCATCGTGCTGGAGCGGGAGGCGACGGAGGAGATGCTCGCGCCGATGCTCCGTGCATTCCGAACGATGCCATGCAAGGCCGTTCATTTCATAAGCTGTGCGAGTCAGCCATACAGCAAGCTGGGGGCGGATGCGCATGAGTAGCGTAGATCGATCTGCAGCTGCATCCTGCGTTACAGGTGACGTGAATGGCGATGTGAATCGGCTGTTCGCTCGCATGATCTCGCCGCCTGTGCCGCTCGGAAGCTACGATCCGTCGGATGTTACGTTTCTGCTCAAAGATTTGCGCGGCGCGGAACTAGAGATGCCAACCGAGGATCGGGAGGAAGCTATTCAGTCGGGGGTGCATTACTCGGAAATGCTGCCTGCCGAATATGAGCCCTCGGAGCGGTATTTGCAATTGTTTCACGATTCGCTTGGCGCGACAGCGGAGCTGGTGGCAGAAGGCGTTGCAGCGGTTGCCGAGCTAATTGTGCGCAAACGCGGCCTCGATTGCGTGCTTGTCTCGCTAGCGCGGGCGGGGACGCCGATTGGCGTGCTGATCAAACGGTACATTGCGCAGCGATATGGCGTTTCTTTGCCGCACTATAGCATTTCGATTATTCGCGGCAAAGGCATCGACGAAAATGCGCTGCTGTATATGCTGCAGCAGCATGGCGCGGATGCCAAGCTGCAATTCGTGGATGGCTGGACAGGCAAAGGGGCAATTCGCAGGACGCTCATTCAAGCCTGCCAGCAATTTGAGGCCAAATACGGGATAACGCTTAGCGACGATCTGGCTGTGCTGGCGGACCCCGGGCATTGCTCGCAAACGTTCGGGACGCGAGAGGACTTCCTCATTCCAAGCGCTTGCTTGAATGCAACAGTGTCTGGCCTGATGAGCCGGACTGTGCTGAAGGAAGGGTTGATAGGACCGGATGATTTTCACGGCTCCAAATATTATGACCACTGGCGTGAGATTGATGTCTCGATCTTGTTTGTAGAGAAGATCGAAGCGCATTACGAAAAGGTTGCTGAGCGGGCAAAGGCTTTCGCAGAGGAGCAGCGGCGCGTTCCGCCGGCCGTTACGTGGAGAGGACTATCCGATATTAAGCAGGTGCAGGCGGCATATGGCATCGCAGATATGAATCTCGTTAAGCCGGGCGTTGGGGAGACGAGCCGCGTTCTGCTGCGCCGCGTGCCTTGGAAAATTCTTGTGGATCGCTTGGATAATCCGCATTTGGGGCACATCATGCTGCTTGCGGAGGAGCGCGGCGTTCCGGTTGAAGTATTCCCCGGGCTTACTTACTCGTGCTGCGGCATTATTAAACCGCTGAACGGAGGGACGCCATGATTTATGCATGCGATTTGGACATGACGCTGATCTATTCGCATCGCGCGATGCTTGTATCGCCGGATACGCCAGGCATCAGCGTAGTGGAGCGCTACGGCGGCAAGACAGGAGCTTTCATGTCCGATGCCGCGATGGCGGAGCTGAAGGCTTTAACGCAGCGCATCATATTCGTACCGGTAACGACGCGAACGATGGCGCAATACCGCCGAATCGAAGTGTTTCAACAGATGATCATTCCGGCATATGCGATAACGAGCAATGGCGGCAATATTTTGCATGGCGATGAAGTGGATACGCAGTGGCAGCGTCTCGTACAGGAGCGGATGAGAGGAGAAGCATGCTCCCCCGAGGAGGCGTTCCGCACGTTCGCGCCGATCGTCAGCGACGATTGGATACTGGAGAGCCGGCTCTGCGACGAGCTGTTCTACGTCTATCTGATGGACCGTGACCGGATGCCGGCAGAGGCTGTTCAGGAGCGGGCGAAGGCGCTTGCCGAGCTTGGCTGGGAACTGTCGGTGCAAGGGCGCAAAGTATACATTGTTCCTGCTGTCGTGAATAAGCGCGATGCCGTCGCGTACATTCGCCAGCGACATCCCGAGCTGCCCTTGGCTGCATCGGGCGATTCGCTGCTGGACCGCAGCTTGCTGGAATCCGCAGACTATGCCATCGCACCGGCCCACGGCGAGCTGCATCGCATTTACCAAGAGACGGGCGTAAAGGGAAGCTGGAGGTTTACGCAGCATTCCGGATTGTTCGCGTCGGAGGAGATCGTCGCCTATGTGGCGTCGCAAGCGGAAGGCTCGGCAACAACGTTAAGCAAGGCAGTCGAATAGAAGGGGAGCTGGACATGAGCAAAAAAGAGCTTCGCGTATATTTTAACCGGTGGTTTTCCGTCGCCTATCATTACATGAACAGCATTCGCCACAATGAGGACGGCGTTGCGTTCAAGCTATACGGCACACACCCCGACCCAGGGCATATGGCGCTGCAAGCTGCTGATTATGCGACGGTCGAGCCTGTACTTCATGGACTGGATTACGCACAGTTTTGCGTTGATTTCTGCCGAGAGCATGAGATTGACGTCTTCATCCCAAGACTGCATATGCTCGATATTGCTCGCCACATCGCGTTGTTTGACGAGATCGGGACACAAGTGACGGTATGCCGTGATGTGGAGCTGCTAGAGAAGCTGACGATTAAGGACAAGTTCTATGAAGCGGTTCGAGCGACGGGCATCATGGAGGTTCCGGCATACGAGGTTGTCCGTGACGCCGAGGGCTTCAAGCAAGCCTATGCACGGTTAAGAGAAGCGGGACATCGCGTCTGCTTCAAGCCGACCGATTCGGAGGGCGGGCTGGGCTTCCGAATCGTAAACGACGAGCGCGATGCGTTGAAGGATCTGTTCGGTTATGTGACCAACGAGTTGACGTTTGACGAGGCATACAGCATTTTGGCCCGGGCGGAGCGTTTCCCTGAAATGATGGTCATGGAGCTGCTGGATGGTCCGGAGTACAGCATCGATTGTCTCGCGAATCGGGACGGCAAGCTGCTGGCGGCAGTGCCGCGTCGCAAAGCGGACGGACGCCTTCGCGTGCTGGAGGATAACGCCGAGCTTATCGCCATCGCTCATCGCGTTGCAGAGACGTATCGCATTCCGTACAACTTTAATATACAAATGCGCTGCAATGGCGGCGTGCCGAAGCTTCTGGAAATTAATCCGCGAATGTCCGGCGGACTGCATGCCACCTGCTTAGCCGGCATCAACTTCCCGTATTTAGGCGTCAAAGCCGCGTTAGGACAACCGATTGAGCCGTTGAAGCCGGAATTCGGCATTACGACGAGCCACATCGAGCTGTCGATGCGCATGCAGACGTTCGAAGGAAGCTTAAAGCGCATGATGCGCTAGGCGGACAGTTCTGACAAATTGCGGAACTATAGGCGTCGCCACTGCTTGCTGAACGTATGGCATAGGCTGCTCCCCCGACTCGCGACGGGGATTTTGCTGCTCCCCCGGCTCCATTGACAGCGTTAGCGAGGGTTTCTACAATAGTGAGAGAGACTAACGTGTCCATGTGGAGGGAATTGCTTGTGAGGAAAAATGTACTGGTCGGCGGTGCAATCGGATATGTTGCTGCAGTTGTATTAAGCTTTATGCTGCCTGAGATTCTAACGCTGTTCATTCCGGCGATTGGCGCTATATTCGGCAGCTTGCTCCCGGCTCGAAACCGTGGTCCGGCTCCAAGCTTGGATATGTCCGGCCAACCGGCAGGACCGCTTCCGGATCGCCTGCAGCCGCCTCAGCAGCATCAGCAATCGCAGCAGCTTCATGGCGGGGGAGGACGGCAGCCGCAGGTTGCGCCAGCGCCTGCTGCATCGCAATCAGCAGCAGCGCCGATTTTGCCGGAGGGCTTCGGTCCGGTTGTCGAGTATTTGCAGGTGCTAGAAGATATGATCATTTCCGAGGGACAGCAGCATAACCTCGATAGCGAGATCGTCGAGAAGTCGCTTTCTTTGTTCTCTCGTGTACAACGGATTATTCCATTGCTCGAGCAACTTGGGGATAGCAATACGAACCATACGATTCGCAGGCTGATTCTGAAGGATCTTAACGGAGTTATTAATCCGTTTTTGCGCCTTAGCGGCGAGATGAAGAGCAAAAACCGCCGAATGCTGCTTAACGGCTTAAAAGATGTTGATTCCAAAATTTCCGCTATCGCATCCACGATCGAACATAAGGATCTGCTTGAATTGCAGACCAAAGCAGAGCTGATTCACCAGCGGTATAATCAATCAGAGCTATAACGATAGGGAGGCCTGTTAGATGTCGACGCAATTGGTGCAGTTGAAGCAAGAGGATGAACAGAAGGTTGTGCAGGAAGCATCCCGACTGATCGGACAAGTCGCGCAGACGGACTCGGTTCAGTTGGATACGCTGATGGACGAAATCGGGAAGCTCGGTATCAAAACGCAGGAAAAGGCAGGACAGACGCTGAAGCTGCTTGACCGTCCCGTTAACGACCTGATGAATGGCAGTCGTTCAGAAGTGTCCAACATGATCTTGAAGCTGCGCAGCGAGTGCGAGACGCTTCAGCAGAGCAAGAATGTCGGCTTCCTGGGCAAAATGCTGCGCAAAAGTCCGTTGAAAAACTACGTGTACAAGTATCAGACGGTCAAAACGAACGTCGATGCGATCATTAACGGCTTGCGCGACGGCAAGGATACGCTTGAGGAGAGCATCGTCAACATGCGCCAGCTCAAGCGTAGCTCGCTGGAAGAGATTTATTCGCTGCAGACCAAAATTACGTTCGGGGACAAGCTCAAGGAGCTGTTCGAGACGGAGATCGCGAATCCGGACAATGCTGGCCGCAAGGCGCAGCTGGAGCGCGGTTTGCGCAAAGTAGTTACCCGCATTCAATCGATGACCGAGATGATTATGCTCTACAATCAGGCGATTGCGGCAACGGATATCATTAACGACAACAATGATAAGCTGATCGACTCCGTCAACAATGCGATTGACAAGACGTCTAATCTAATTACCGTTTCGGCGATGATCGCGCTTGCATTGAACGACCAAGAGAAAGTCATTAGCGCGGTAGATGCAACGAATAAGACGATCGAAAATCAGTTCCAGGAAAATGCGCGCTTGCTGCGCCAGACGACCGAGAAAACGAACGAATTGCTGGCGAAGCCGTCGATGTCGATGGAAGCGGTCAACCGGGCCATCGGCGATTTGATGGCGGCAATCGATATGTCCGAGCAGTCGAACAGGCGCATCATCGATAGCTGCAACGACTACACGAGCAAAATGACGTCGATTAATGCGCAGCTTGCAAACCGTCTGGGCCATGGTTCGGATGCGGCGTCAGCTCCGGCATTGAAGTCGGGCGTTCCGGCAGAGAATGAGATCAGCTCCTTGTTAAGCTAGCAAACATTCGGCATAATGATGCGTCCTCCTGCATAGATTGGCAGAAAAGCCGTCTGCGCATGGAGGGAGGCTGGTTGGTCGGATGCTTTCCGTCATACTGGGCTGTGTCATTGTTGTCTTGATTGTAATCGCAAGCAGCGAGCGGGCCGAGGCCATCGCAGAATTGAATGAGCAGCATGGTTATGATTCGAGCAACAACAGCAAGAAGGGCTGATCCGTTACGCGCTTGAGGCGCTTGGCGGGCCGGCCTTTTTTGGCTGCCGGCATGCGGTCAGGAGCAGGGTTTAAGGCAGCGTTAGGAAACCGAAGCAGGCGGGTATTGATTAGGGGCCGGGCCGGAAGAAAGCAAAGAGAAGGACGAGGTTGATGAGGAGGAGAATGCCGAGCCATACATTCATTTTATTTTCTCGAATAAATTTCATGGAGCGACACTCCGTTCATTGACGTTAGGTAGTAGATTCTCTGCTTTCTACTTTACCGTAATTCTTTAATCGGCGTAAAGTCCAGTCTGCCGCCATTGTGGTATAATTTATGAATTATAGAGAAGATCATTCCGGGAGGAGCAAAGACATGCTGGATTTCTCGTTCGAAATTATCGATGAGACGCGGATCAACATGCAGTATCGTTACGGCAGTGCGATGTTTACCTTCAACCTGTATTACCAACAGGATAATTGGACGCTTCATCCGTTCGATGGCATGCTGCTCCAAAATCGGGAAATGTGCCGATTGGTCGTAGCTGAGCTGCTGCAGCATAAGGATTTCCATGTCATGCTTGCCCGCGAAAATATTACGTTGTCCGCGCTTCGGACATCGATCGATCTTCAGTCACAAGAGGAAGCTGCGCACGATTTGGACACGAGAGGGGATCGGGAGCGTTTCGGCTCGCGAAGCCGCTCGCGCCGCAATAATCAAGAGGATGGGCAAGACCTGCTTGATACGTTTATCGAGGAGAATACATTCGAAGACATTATTCTCATGGAGCAGGGCCGGATGGAGAAACGGATTGCTTTCTTCCGCCGCATTATCGAGAAGATGTTTATGGAAGGCTACGGGCCAGAAGATGATGAGTTCCGCAATGTGCAGGCCATTATTCGTATTTATAAAGATGCGTATGACCAATTGTCGGACTTGGGCAATCTCGACATCCGGCCGGATGACCGGAAGAGATGGTGACGACAATGGAAGACGGATACCTGTGGAGCAGAGGCTCCTTGGTATCCGTCTTTTTGTTTATTTAAGCGAAAAATTGCGGCAAGTACGCTCGATTCGCCTCCAGCATCTCGTCGAGCAGCGCAACGGCGGTATCGACGGAAGGAACGAGCGGATGATGCGCCATCGCTTGCAGCGCTAAGCCGCGGTCGCCAGTGACAGCAGCGCGGATGGCGAGCTGCTCATACGTTTTGACCGCATGGATGAGACCCTTGGATTGCGGCGGCACGTTGGTGACGGGCAAAGGCAGCGGCCCGCTTTTGGTCACGATGCAATTCACCTCAATGGATGCGTCCGCTGGCAGGAAGTCGAGCACGCCTTGGTTCGCGACATTCAGCGTCTGGATGTCATTCGTTCCGTTGTAGAGGGAGCGCATCAGGTTGACGGCTGCTTCGGAATAGTACGCGCCGCCGCGCTGCTCCAGCTGTTTGGGCTTCTCGGATAGTGCTGGATCGGCGTACAGCTTGAACAGCTCGTCCTCGACGCGCTTGACGACTTCCGCCCGAATGCCGTCCTGCTTCAGCGCTTTTTGCTGATCCGCTAGCATTTTGTCCGTCATATAGAAGTACTTCAAGTAATACGAAGGCAATGCGCCGAGCGAGCGGAGGAACGTCGGATTCCAGCCTTGCTGCGGCACGTTTTTCGCGCTGTAATCCTCTTGGTTGTTCAGCAGCTCCGTCAGCTTATCCACGCCGTCGACTTCGACGCGCGATACCCAGTGCAGATGGTTGAGGCCGACGAACTCCGTGTATATACGATCGGCAGATACGCCATACTTGCCTGATAACCACTTCCGCAAGCCGATCGGAGCGTTGCAAAGCCCGATGCTGCGCACGTTGGCATGCTGGAGAATGGCTTCAGTTACCATGCCCGCGGGATTGGTAAAGTTGAGCAGCCAAGCGTTGGGCGCAAGCTCTTCGATGTCACGGCAAATGTCGAGCAGCACCGGAATTGTCCGCAGCGCCTTCATCATGCCCCCTGGTCCGGTCGTCTCTTGGCCGATTACGTTATAGCTTAGCGGGATCGTCTCGTCGCGGCCGCGCGCAGCCAGCATGCCGACACGCATCTGCGTGCTGACGAAGTCGGCGCCTTCGATCGCCCGGCGGCGGTCCGTTGTTAGATGCACCTGCATGGGCAGCCCGGATTGCTCCACCATACGCTGCGCGAGCTGTCCGACGATGTTGAGCTTATGCAGCCCTTCTTCGATATCGACGAGCCACAGCTCGCGAACAGGCAGCTGCTCATAATTGCGAATAAAACCTTCTACAAGCTCAGGCGTATAAGAGGAGCCGCCGCCGATTACCGCGATTTTTAGACCGTTTGCCATGTTTGTCAGATCCCTTCTGGTAGTTGATTAAATTCGCTATAAGCGCTCATCTTGCGATGGATATCAGGAGTTACGGTTTGTCCGGCTGCCTCCATCGCGCGCCAGACGGCGCCGACGACAGGCTCTGTAGCTAACGTAACGATTCGCGCGTGAGGGGCGACCGCTAAGGTGGCCTGCTCGATCGCTCCGCGAATCCAACCGCCGGTATCCCCGCGCGTGACCAAGCTGCCCGCTAGCACGACATCGAACGTATCGCCGTTCATGCCAAGCTTGCGAACGACTGCGCTTGCCGATTTGCCCAGCTCAGCGCCTTGGCGGTTTAGGATTGCGATAGCGACCGCGTCGTTCTGCGCCGCGGCTTGGAACAGCAGTCTCGCTGCGTCCAGCGGCACGGCTTTGTCGTGATCGAGGTAGTCGTTGTACATCGTCTCGACGTCGGGGTACCCAAGCAGGTCAAGCAGCAGCGGCGTGAGGACGGTTGGCTGCTCGCGGCCATCCCAAGCGCGGATGACGGAGCGGAAGGCTTCGATGTTGAGCGCGCCGCCTCCGCCGAAATCGCCGTACATATAGTTGAAGCCGCCGCATTGGAACGAAGTGCCGGCGGGGTTGATGCCGACGCAGTTCGTGCCCGTGCCGCAAATAATGCCGATGCCATAGGGGCGCGTCGTTCCGGCACGAAGCCCGATCAGCGTATCGCATTCAATAGACCATCTCGGGAAATCAAGCGACGCGATGAGCGGACGAAGGATTTGATAGTCGGTCTCGCGGTCCGCTCCTGCCAGGCCGAAGCAGGCATGGGTAACATCCTCTCGGCTAAGTCCAGCTTGCTCTAACGCTTGCGCCGTTGCAGCGCGGATACTGGATTCGGCCTCGTCCCGGCCATTCTGATGATTGCCTCGTCCGCCTTTGCCTTTGCCGAGAATATTGCCATGCACATCTGTCAGTAGGGCGTACGTTTTGCTCCCGCCGCTGTCGATGCCTAAGTATACGGTCATGCTTATGGAGTCCCCTTTCGCGGCTGCGCCGTCGTGTTGCGAATAATTAGAGAAGGCTGCAGCTTCTGCTGCATGCTGCGATGCACGCCGCCGATTCGCGAGAGCAGCATATGCGCGGCCGAATGAGCGATGCCGTCGGCTGGCTGGCGAATCGTCGTCAGATGCGGGCGAAGCTTGGAAGCGAGCGTTTGATCGTCATAGCCGATAACGGAAACGTCATGGGGCACGCGCAGGCCGGCTTCGGTCAGCGCATTGATGACGCCGAGCGCAATGTGATCGTCTCCCGCGAACACGGCAGTGGGGAGGCATTTTGCTTCGATCCAGCCTTTGGTCGTTTCATAGCCGAACTCGACATCATAATCGCCCAGCACAAGTTCGAATGGCTCGATGCCTGCACGTTGAAGCTCGTCGAGGAAGCCGCTTCGCCGCTCCCGCGTGCTTCGGAACCGTTCGCTGCCGCACAGATGGGCGATAGAGGTATGCCCTAGCTCAAGCAAATGGCGTGCCGCCGTTTGTCCGCCGGTATAGTTGTCGATCGTGATGGACCATGCGTCGTTGTCCGGCTTTTGGTTATCGATAAGGACGTAGGGAATGCCGCGGCGCTTCATCTCCACGATGTACGCATCCTCTTCAAGGGGAGAGAGGAGCACGAGCCCGTCTACCCGATCCTCTTGAATCAAATAGTGGCTGTCATCCTCGGACATGTTGCCGACAACAGCTACGGCAAGGAAGTAGCCTTGCATGGCCAGCTCTTCATTGAGCCGCTGGACGACAGTGTCGAACATCGAGTCTTGCAGCGTCGTCAGAATGACGCCGATGATGCCGGTTCGTCCGCTCGATAATGACCTTGCAGCAGCATTGGGGCGATAGCCGAGCTCTTTTACTGCCTCAAGCACCTTCTGGCGATTGTGTTCGCGCACGGAGGGAGAGCCGTTTAGCACACGGGACACCGTTACGACGGATAGGCCGGATTTTTTGGCAACATCGTGGATGTTGATTTTCATAGGTGGTGCTCCTCCGAAATTCATAAAGTTAAATCGGTTAAACTTTTAGGGCGTAATAATCTAAATATTTGCTGTTGCAAAGGTACATGTGTTGTTATGAAAGTTAAATCGATTAAACTTTTGTTCGTGCATTAACTATAACGCAATAGGACGGCATGCGCAACCTTTGGATTCGAATGCCGCTAGTGATGGGGAGGACGATGGCGTAAAGTTTGTTTGTAACGGACTGAGCGGCCCTTATTTGAGCATAATCCGGCATATTTATTTTGTAACGGACCGAGCAGCCGTTATTTGGCCAATATCGTCCCCGCGAGGCGCTGAAATGGCTAAATAACGGCAGAGTGGTCCGTTACTTTTGCAGCGTGCGCGTGTGGAGGGGGATAGCGGCTCTGCAGTCCGTTAGAATTTCGGTAACGCTTACGCAGTTCCCCGTTGTCGGGGGGTTCTTGGCAGCAAAGTATCGGAAAAAAGGCAGTCCCCGCAATCATCATCGATGATGATTGCGGGGACTGCCGCATTCTAGTCGCTAACCGTTCACGACCTCGCCGCCGTTCAGATGAATCATCTGCCCCGTCATGTACGAGGAGTCGTCACAGGCGAGGAACACATACGCCGCCGCCATTTCGTACGGCTGGCCGGGCCGTTTCAGCGGCGTGTCTGAGCCGAACTCGGACACGAGCTGAGCGTCAAAGGACGCAGGAATGAGCGGCGTCCAGATCGGGCCGGGCGCGACGCCGTTCACGCGAATGCCGCGATCAGCGAGCTGCACTGCGAGCGCGCGCGTGAAGGCGACGACGGCGCCCTTGGTCGCGGAGTAGTCGACCAGCAGCGGGTTGCCTTTGTACGCAGTGATTGACGCGGTGTTAATGATCGACGTTCCAGCTTTTAAGAGCGGAAGGGCAGCCTTCGTCAAGTAGAACATGCCGAATACGTTCGTGCGGAAGGTCCGCTCCAGCTGCTGTGCGGTTAATTGCTCGAGCTGCTGGACGACATGCTGCTCTGCGGCGTTGTTGACCAGCACATCGACGCCGCCAAGCGTTTGCTTCGTTTGGTCAACCGCTTGCTGGCAGAACGCCTCATCGCCAATATCGCCGGCGATGAGCAAACAGCGGCGGCCATGCGACTCGATGATCGCTTTGGTCGCCTGCGCATCGCCATGCTCATCCAAATAAACAATCGCGACATCGGCGCCTTCCTTGGCGAATGCGACAGAAGCTGCGCGACCAATGCCGCTGTCGCCGCCTGTGATGAGCGCCACTTTGCCTTGCAGCTTGCCGGCTGCTTTATAAGAGGGCGATTCGAATGCGGGAAGCGGGTTCATCTCGGATTCGATACCCGGCTGGCGATTCTGGTGCTGCGGCGGCAGTACTTGATGTTTCTGTGGTTGAGACGGGCTCATCGTGTAGGAAGCCTCCTTGCGTGCGAATTGCACGTTTTGCGATAACGAGCGAATTTCATTAACCCGTCCTTATTATGGATAAAGGGGGTATTTCTATTCACAAGTTTCGAAGAGAGGCTTCCTCGCCCGAAGGGGGAATCAGCGCTTATGCTTATTGAGGATCAAGCGCAATCGTTAATGAAGCATGAACTATCTCGTTAGGCGCTACCATCACGAGCTCTTGCTGCACGTTAAGCTCGGTCGTTTTGGCCATCCATGGCTCCACGCAGAAGAACGGCTTGCCATCGACGGACCAAAGCACGATGTAACGGAAGTTGTCGCTGTAGGACAGGCGCACGGTACGGCCGCCCGACACTGGGAAAGCGATCGTCGGCTTCACGGGATCGAGCAGCGTAACGGACTCGACCATGCCGGACAGGTCGAGGGAGCCCTCGAATGGCTTTTCGACCATGTCGTTGTAATCGAGGTAAACCGTCGCGTCGGTCTCATAAGCGATGTTTTTCGTATCCGTATTGAAATAAGGGTGGAAGCCAGCGTACATGGGCATCGGCTCGGCGCCGTGGTTTTTGTACTGCTGCTCCAGCTGCAGCTTGCCGTCTTGCAGCGTGTACGTGAAGAGCAGCTCGAATGCGAATGGGTACGATTCCAGCGTGGCAGCATTGCTGGTCAAGCGCAGCGTCACGGAGGCGAGTCCTTCCGTCGACTGGCCGACAACCTCCCAAGCCGAAGTGCGGGCTACGCCATGATTGCGCATCGGATAGGTGGTTCCGTTCCAGACGTATTCCGCATTGTCCAATTGGCCGCAGATAGGGAACAAGATCGGATTGCCGCCGCGAATGTTCGCATTCGGGTCAATGAACGTGGATTCGTCCAAGTAGAAAAGCTCCAGGTCGTTCAGCTTGCAGCTGATCGCAATGCCGCCGCGCTCGGGGCATAGGGTTACGCTGGAGGAGGTCGAAGCCTCGGAAAGCTCAATCATCGTGTAATGCTCGTTGTACGTACGGACTGAATAAGGTGCGCTCATCTAGATTTCCTCCAAATTATGACGAATTAGCAACAACGCCGAAACGGTGTGACTTTTGAATAGCATACCACAATGGCCGTTGTCAATCTAAACCTTACGTCCCATGTCACCGATATAAAGTCCTATATAGCTGCATTTTGGGGGGACCTTACTATGAACAATCACATGATGGGTCGGACAACGGCGTCTGACCGCCTCGGCATTCATTTAACGGGTGCACGGCTACAGCAAGTAGCGTTTACGGGGATCACAGAGGAAGATCTGAAGATACTTCATGCGCAAGAAGCGCTGTTCGGCACCATTACGGATTTGGTCGTAGACGAGCTGTATGAGCGGCTGCTGCAGGAGCCTGAACTCGCAGCCATCATTAATAGCCACAGTACGCTTGACCGATTGAAAGGGACGCAGCGATGGTATTTCCAGTCGTTGACGGCCGGCTTGATCGATGAAGCCTTCTTCGAGCGCCGCCTTCACATCGGCCGCATCCACTCGAGAATCGGACTGACGACAAACTGGTATTTGGGCACCTATATGCTGTATCTTCAAATCGCAACGCAGCAGTTGAAGCGCGCGCTGCCCGATCAATGGGCAGTCGTTGTCATGTCCTTGAGCAAGCTGTTTAATCTCGATTCGCAGGTTGTGCTGGAAGCCTATGAGGAAGACGAGAAGGAAAAAATCCAGCGGATGGTCGAAGAGAAGCAGCATCTGCTCCTCCGCGTCAATGCGGCAGTGCAAGAGCTGACGTCCATGATTGCAGAGCTAAACGCAAGCAGCCGCAAAATGGCCGATTCTGCCGAGAATACGGCAGAGCTGCAACGAAGCTCGAACGAGCAGGTGAAGGAGCTTCACCGACAGGTCGAGGATATTGGCTCGCTGGGCACAACGATGAAGGAAGTGTCCGATCAGACGCATCTGATCGGATTGAATGCGTCGATCGAAGCGGCGCGAGCAGGAGAGGAAGGGCGCGGGTTTGCTGTCGTTGCTAACGAGATCCGCAAGCTGGCGGCCAACTCCAAGCAATCGCTCGGGCTCATTCAAGAGAAGCTAGGCAGCATCTACACGGCACTGAATCTCGTACAGCGGGGCAGCGATCAGACCGTTATACTTGCAGAGGGGCAGGCAGCAAGCTCCCAAGAGCTGTCGGCATTCGTTCAGATGATCGAATCCGTTGCTTTGGAACTTGAAGCGCTGCAGCAGGAATAGGCCGTTCGCTCGGCTAGCACAAATAATCAACAACCGAAACAACCCGTATTCGACCAGAAGCGCGCAGGACGACTTCCAATTCGATACGGGTTGTTTGTGCAGCAGGCTGAGCTTGCCCTCGCGCCTAATCACTTCGACTCCGTGAGAGGCGGTTCATCTCCGTTTAGAGCGGACAGGTCCGTCAGAGATTCGGATACTGCATCCGCGCTTTCATTTTCATCATCTTCATCTTCGTCCTCGTCATCCTCGACAACGCGCTGCAGCAGCATGCCGTCGGTGCTGTCGTTCGTGCCCGTGACGAATTCGCGCAAATAATACATGACATAGTCGCCGTAACGGCTGTCTGCTGCTTCGGCCAAGTCATGTACCCAATGAACGCCTGATTCGACGGAATCGAGGACAAGGACGGATGCGGCCGCGTATACGCCGCTTGCGACTTGCAGGTACGTAGCGTTGGTCTTGAATTCAGCATAGGCCTCTTCATTCGTTACGTGATTGTACATGTAGCGCTCATGGTCGTCATAGACGATCAAAACGCCGATGAGATCGCCGCCAACGAGCTTGCCATCGTCCGGATGCAGCAACTTCTGGTCATACTTCCAGAGCTCGTCGGTGTCATCCAGATTGTCATAGATTTGCTCCGTTGTGTAATCATTCACGCGATAGATAAAAGCGCTCTCCACCTCGTAATCCTCGGCCAATGCGATGGTTTCCTCATGAGCCATGATGCAGCCGGAGAACGTGATGTCGCCCATTCGGACTTCATATTCGCGATCATAGACGTTGCCATAAATCATATAAGTGGTTTCGCCAATGGAATAGACCGGGAAGTTGGACACGGCTTCCTCAAGGAAGCATTCCGGCGACCACGTGACGTAGACGGTATTAGGCTTTACAAGCGAAGGGTCCTCATAGAATGTATCGTCTTTCTCGACAACGTAGATGGCACGAGGCTTCTTGTCCGGATTTTCTTTCATCAGCTCTACGGCCATCCACTGCACAACTCCAGGGTTCATGCCGGAGCATACGATCGCTTTTACACGCTTATAAGTGCTCTCTGCCGCATCGAATCGATCGATTCGTTCGAGCAGGCTCGTCGTCTCTAATTCGGGTTCTTCGTCGACTTCCTCGTCCTCCAGCGCAGTGTTGACGTAGCTAATGCCGAGCTCGTCACAGCAGGCAATCATGCTCCGCGTGTCAGCCCAAGACAGGTCGATGACCAACTGGGTGTTAGTGCGGACGCAGTGCTCTTTTAACGATTCGGCATCCGTTAGGTCAAGCTGATGAAGTTTTAGACGGGCGGATAGCTCCGGCGCGAAGCTGCGATAGTAGCTGCGCGGTTTTTGCTCCCGGTCGATGCCGTGGATGCGGCTGTTGGCCAGGCAGGCATGCAAAGGGGAATGCTCGTCCAAAAGGGAGTGCTCGAACAATGTGAGAAGGGCCCGGGCGACGCCTCCCGAGCTTCCAAGTACGGTTATAGCGAAAGGGATGTCCATCCTTTCGCCTCCTCTCAATGTAATGGTTCGGACGATACATGTCAGCATGCTGCCAGAGGTGACGGCGCAGCCGACTCGTCCTTTTCTTCATCCTATTCGAGAGATTGATAGGACGATTGATACATGAGCGGACGGGCAAATGGAGGTTTTGAGGGAATATTGGAAAAATACTCTTTACGCCGTGCTGGATGTCCGGTATAAATCAAGATAGCAAACTGAAATGCTTGTCCTTGTCGGAATGTTCACGAAGATCTAATAGGAATTGTAGGTACAGATGGGAGGGGACCAGCGTTTGCGTAAAAAAGCTAGCTCACTTTATATGCTCGCTGCCGTTATGTTGCTGCCTTTGTTCGCGTATGCGTTACTGAGAAGCTTCAGTTCGCTCGATCGGACGCTAAGCGCGCCGACTGGCCATTTTTATGTCGTAAGCATCGTCTCTGCCTTGGCAATGGCCATGGCGGTTATGGTCGGCATTGCAGGCGTGCGCCTGCGAAACGTAAAAGTGACGTTCGCAGCGCTCGCGTACATATCGCTAGCTGAAGTTTTCCTGCTGCATGGGCTCTCAACTCCGGGGTTTCTAATGCACGCATCCAAGCTGCCGACGTTGGCTGCCCAAATCAGCATCGTGCTTGCGGTATCGTGGCTCTGGCTGTCATCGCTGTCTAGCGATCAGCCGGTTATTCGGCTGCTCTCTCGCTACAACCGAAACCTTCTGCCGGTATGGACGCTGATTCTAGGTATTGCATGCTTGCTGCTGTTCCAAAGTCATCACTTGATGGATATGGAGTTTCTAACGAGCAGCGGGTTCAAATGGAGCGCGACCGTTTATACCGTAGCGTTTGCCGGATGGACGATGCGGCGTTATTGGCAGTCCTATCAAGCATGGTGCTCACCAATGCAAATAGCGATGGTATACAGCGCGGGGCTGCTTATCGTGTCGCAGTTCATTATGGTGACAGGCGAGGTGTGGCATTTAAGCTGGTGGATTTATCATCTTACGCTGCTTATTTCAGTCGTGTTTACGCTGGTAGGCATTCGCTATCAGTATGCGGTGAGGGATACGTTCGGAGAATCCTTGCTTCATCTGTTTCGGGCGAATCCAAGGGAGTGGATTCAGACTTGTTTATCGCCAAGCGTTCGCGCGCTTATTATGACAACGGAGACACGCGATCCTTATACGGCCGGCCATAACTATCGCGTTGCGTTGTATGCGCTTCGGCTAGGCGAGCGTATGGAGCTGAATACCGAGCAATTGCGGGCAATCGCGCTGGGCGGCATCGTTCATGATGTAGGCAAGCTGCAGGTTCCGGATGCCATCCTTAATAAGCCAGGGCGGCTAACGGCGCTCGAGCGCAGCATTATTGAAGAGCATCCCACATCTGGCTTTAATTTATGCAAACGAATCGGCTTCATGACCGAGGAGCTGGCGGTTATTCGTTCTCACCATGAGCGATGGGACGGCACCGGTTACCCGGATCGGCTGAAGCATGATAAAATTCCGCTGCTCGCACGGATTACGGCGGTGGCGGACGTGTATGACGCGTTAACTTCGTCGCGATCGTATCGAAAGGCAATGTCGCATCAGGAGGCGCTAGCGATTATTGAAGCGGAGCGAGGCATCCATTTTGATCCCGCATGCGTGGATGCTTGGCTGTTGCTGGCACAAGAAGATGCGGAGTTTTTCAGCCGAATATCGGGCAGCGACAGGGAGAAGCAGCTCGTCAAGGGATAGCGGAGGCAAACAGCTTCCATTATGTTCAAATGAAATAACATGTGCGGATATGAAACAATCCTCTCTTCTAGGTCGTCTATTAAACAGCAGCAGGTTCATAGACAACTTAGAAATCGAGGGATCCCACATGAAAAAAATGATTGCAATTACTTTTGCTCTCGCTATTATTCTGGCGGGCACCATGTACACGAAGGTAGTCGGCAAAGATACAGAACCGCATACAGCTCAGACCCCGACGGCAGAAGGCCAGCAGTCTGAAACAGGCACGGAGCCGACAGCTCCTGCACAGACGGACAAGCCCGACGAGGAGTCGCAGGGAACCGGCCAGCTTTCGGATTCAAGCGAGAATCAGGCGGATGGCGAGGCAGACGGACAGAGCGGCAAGACAGATCGCCCATCGGATAGCCAAGCCGACGGCAAGCCGGCCAGCACGAACACAAGCGGCAAGCCATCTGGCGGCAAACCGGCGAGTGGCAGCAAGGCTTCCGTTGTAACAGCTGCCAAGCCGGAGGCGGTTGGCGTGTTGGTGAACAAGACGCATCGGCTGCCAGCAGGCTATGTGCCGCGCGATCTGGTGTACCCGGATGTACCATTTATTTTTAGCGAAAAGGCTGACAAACGCAAAATGCGCAAGGAAGCGGCAGCGGCGTTGAAGGAGCTGTTCGACGGCGCGTCCAAGGACGGCATCTCGCTTGCAGGCGTGTCGGGGTACCGGTCGGAAGCGCGTCAAAAGACGCTGTTTAACAACTATGTGAAACGCGACGGCGAAGCGGCGGCAGCAAGGTACAGCGCGCGTCCGGGCTTTAGCGAGCATCAGACGGGATTAGCGATTGATGTATCGGGAACGGGCGGCAAATGTGCAGCCGAGGATTGCTTTGCGGATACGGACGAGGCGAAGTGGTTGGCGGATCATTCATTTGAATATGGCTTTATTATTCGTTATCCAGCGAACAAGGAGAAAGTGACCGGTTATAAGTATGAATCTTGGCATCTTCGGTACGTGGGCGTAGATATGGCTGTCGCTATGCATACGAGCGGTCTGACGCTGGAGGAGTATACGGAAGAAAATGTAACGAACTAGATATCCAGTTAGCGCCGCAGCGATGCTGCATCGATCGTAAGTCTGAAGGAACAGACGATTGATGCCATAGCTGCGGCTTTTTTTATCCAGCGAAGTGGTAAATCCATTGTGTATAGGAAAAATATAAAAATAAATCAGGAATAAAGTAGGAATTAGTCGATTGATGTCGAAAAGAAAAGGGCAGCAAGTGTTGTTTGTTACCCTAGTCCGCATCACCTATCGACCTAGTTCGTTAGACTGCAGTATTTCGGAAATTAAATCTTTGCAGCCGCCAGAAAGGAATTTTCGCTATGTCAAAAGCTTTGAGATCGTTGGAATATGAGGATCTGTTCCACCATTACCAGCCGATCGTGGACGGGCAGTCCGACGTAGTCTATGGGTATGAAGCGCTGATTAGAAGCCGAGCAGGGATTGGTCCAGGGGAACTCTTCCAGAACGCCAGACAGTGCGGGGAACTTTATCGTTTGGATACGTTATCGTTTGAGATGGCTATCGCGTTTTATTTTGGCGGGGAACGCTCGCCGAACGACCGAACGATTTTATTTGTTAACCTTCTCCCATCGACGCTGGCACATCCTTCGTTCCCGTCATTTATGTCACGAATGGAGGGACATTACGTACGTTTCTTCGATCGGATCGTCGTTGAGTTAAACGAATCCACCGAGGAAGCAAATTTATGGAGTACGCCGGGCTTTGCTGAAGGCACCGGTATTTTGCGAGCAAGCGGCATTCGTCTAGCGTTGGACGATACAGGAGAGGGCGCTTCATCCCTTCGGAAGTTCGTAGAGCTATCGCCGGATATCGTCAAGCTTGACCGTTATTTCGCACAGGGGTTGACTGAATCAGGCCAGAAGCAGCGTGTCGTTAATCTAATGGCTGAGCTGTGCCGCAACGATTCCTTGCTCATTCTTGAGGGAGTAGAGACCGAGCAGGATTGGGAGATGGCCAGAAGTCTAGGCGTTTCGTTAGGACAAGGCTATTGGCTGGGAAGACCGGGACAATTGCCTTTTTAACAGCGTTGTTAACCGCATAGCTACGGCATGTTATAAAAAGAAGCCAAGCGCCTCTGAGGAGGAGCTTGGCGTTTTATATTTTAGAAGTTTGGCGTATCTACGATCAGTCCGATAACTTTCGGAACGCCGCTCGTGTCGCGGATTTCGATGCCGTTCTCGATCTGCTGCGTGAACGAGCTGTATTCGGAGCCGGAAGCGGACGCCGACTCAAAGTTGAAGGGACCGATTCCGAAGCTGGCGCTGGCGGACCACTGCGTCATAGTCGTTGTGTTGTTCCAGTCCTTGGAGGTAAAGCGCATGTAAGGCGCATAGCCGAGCACGACCCCTTTGACCACCACATTCATTAGCCCGTTAGGTCCCCAGATTTGCTTGCCGATGAAGCTGGTGCCTGGCATCCAGTTGTTGAAGTCCTTATAGGTGCGCAGCAGGCCTTCAAAGTACCAGTCGCCGGGATTAACGTTAACGGTAATGATATCTTGGTACGTGATTAGCATGTCGTACGAATAGTTTTCTTGATATTGGCTGCTGCTGGATTCGCTTGTTTTGCCGCCGAGCCAGAACCAGTCGATCGGGATGCCCACGCTCGCACTGAATTTCCACGAGCTGTCCTTCTCCGTAGCTTGCTGATCGTTGAGCGTAATTTGCACCTTCGCTTTATCGGCGAACAGCGGGGAGCCGTTAGCTGCAACGGCATCCTGCTGCTTGCGCAGCCAATTGCGAACGTTCTGCAGCTCGCTCGTTTTGAACCGCGGCACTGAAGCGGTCGTATCATTTTCTTTGATCGTCATCTGAAATTGCGATGTTTGCTGAAGTTCGTCCGTCGTATGCGGTTCGAAAGGATCAGCGAGCGCTACCGCTTCGGATGCGTCGGCAAGCTCTTGGTAGTCGGGTCCGAACTTTTGCAGCAGCAGGGCGTTGAGCTGGGTCGTTAAGCCAGCGAGCAGCGAGCCGAATGTGCTTTCGAGCGCTTCAACTTTTGCTTTATAATTGTCCGTCGTCAACTGGTCCTGCCGGTACGAGCTCCAGGTCGGGTCTGGCGGCGTGGACATGAAAAGCTTGCAGGTTTTGCCGGAGTCGTCGAATTCAGCGCATACCTCGTTCAGCCAATCCTCGTAAAACCCTTGGTAGATCAGGGAGACATCGCTGCTGAGCGTCGCGATTTTGCTGCGAAGCGCATCGATTTGCGTATCGAGATCGTCGGAAGCGCCGCCAGTCGTGCCGCTGCCGGAGGAGCTGTCCGAGCCGCCCGCTGGCACAAGGTCGCGCACCCATTGCTGGTACGTATCGAACAACCGGGTATTAAACGCGCCATTCCACGTTAAGCCCCAATCCGGGATCGTATTGCCGAGATTATAAGCGTCGGTTAAGGCAATCGCTTCGTTCTCGTTAGCAAGGTTGGAGTTGATTGCCCCTGCTGCGGAGATGAAGTTTTTCGGATCAGTGCCGGGCAGCTGGCCTGCGATTGTTGTGACGAATAATTGCCAGAACGCGGCTTGGTCTTGCGTAACTGCATTGTTAGACATGGTTGTAGCCTCCTATATCGTTTGGTTGGTTAAATTTCTTTGAATAGATCGGACAGGCCCTCGAACTCGCCTTCGCTCTCGCCGTTGTATGCGTCATCGTCCTGAACGGCATCATCCTGCTCATTGACGTTGTCCTCGTTTTGCTCGATCTCGCCATTCTCGTTGATGTTATCCAGTCCTTGCTCCATCGCCTGCACATCCTCGGCACGCGGCAGCTGCTCGTCGCTGATGCCATCCAGCCCCTGCGCATTGTCATAGTTTTCAGGCTGCGCGCCATCGACATTCGAATCGAATGATCCGTTCTCATTGAGCGATTGCTCATCGCTGGAAACCTCGATCATTTCGAACGAATCATCCAGCTCCTCTTCCATATTGGATTTCTTGTCGTCGGTGACAGCTGATTTTACTTTCTCAACGAATTCGGAAATGGCTTTGAACCGTTTAGGCACCGAGGCGATGAAGTCCACGATGAAGACAGCCGCCATAAAGTAGCCGATATATTTCATCGCTTTGTCGACTTCGCTAAGCTTCACGGACGGAGGCGTAGGGCATTTCTTGCGATCACCGCCGCCCGAGCCGCTGTTGTCTACTGGAGGCTTGCCGATTCGGCCGAAAATATTTTTCTTCGTCTCCGCTCCGTTTTCATAATACGTAATCGTTCCGAAAAACTCGTTGCCCACATAGCCGTCTTTATCGTCTTTGGCAGCACGCGTCACTTGGCTGAACGTTAACTGGCCGGAATGGCTAATGGTGAAATCATCCTTCGTCCAGCTCAGCACGCCCTTGTCGTAGGTTACTTTATTTAATTCTTTGTCCAGCATATCGCTGCCGATCGAGATGCCGTCCGTGCTGGAGTAGATGAGCACCGTCGGGCCAGTCTCGGATTTGCCGTCCGTCGTCGTGATGACCGTGTTGCCGTAAACGCCGGTCCAGAACTTCAGATCAACATTGCGCATTGATTTGAAGGAAGCCGCAACTTGTTGGGCAGAGCAACGGTAGCCATTGTTCTTCAAGTATTGGTCGGGTGCAGTCGAGTCCGAATCATGCGCCGTTTGCATCGCTTTCTGCCAGCCAGCCAGCAGGGCGGGCTTCGCCAAAATGTCCTGAACGAAACGATCGGACTCGTCGTTAGGCTCGCTTTCCTTGAGGTGATCGTTGTAGAAGTCGGTTTTGGTCAGCTCGAGGACGAAGACGGCTGCGGTTTGATACCCTTTTTGCGCCAAGAAATTATTGATGATCTTGATCTTTTCTTTGTATATCGCGTCTTTGTCGTCCGCCGGGGGAGGGCTGTCGTCGAGCTTCGCTTTCATGCTCGCCAGCAGTGATGTCCATTGCTGCTTAAGCGTTTGGTTCACCTGCAGATCGGATACGAACATCATTGCGTCTGCCTGCCACTTCAACTGATTGGGATCGTTCGTGTTAACGTCGAATACGCTGGAACCGTCATTTGCCGTCGTTGCTTGCACCTTTGCCATTGTAATTCCTCCTCAGAAATCGGTTTGTATTTGGGTTGTCGTCTGCTTGTTTGCTACATCACAATCATAAGCGGCTATACGGGAGCGGATAAGTGACTGGAGTAAGCAGTATGTCATATGACGAGGGGATGACTGGGGTAATGGTGCGGCGGTTGGGGGATGCGGTTGGCATGCTACTGTTGGGCGACCACTGCGCAGGGCGAATGTTCCTTCCGATCGCTGTTGTCCCCGGATTCATCGGGTTGTGTAAGACCGTTAAGCGGTCTGAATCCGGGGACAAAGGCAAAAATCTTCCCTATCGGAGCAAACGAGGGCCGGATGAGTGAATAGGGAATAACGATATTCCCTATCGGAGCCAACGAGGGCTGGGTGAGTGAATAGGGAAGAAATATCTGCCCTATTGGAGCCAACGAGTGCTGGGTGAGTGAATAGGGAACAACGATATTCCCTATCGGGGCAAAAGAGTGCCCGGTGAGCGAATAGGGAACAAAAATCTTCCCTATCGGAGCAAACGAGGGCCTGATGAGTGAATAGGGAATAACGATATTCCCTATCGGAGCCAACGAGGGCTGGGTGAGTGAATAGGGAATAACGATATTCCCTATCGGAGCCAACGAGGGCTGGGTGAGCGAATAGGGAATAACGATCTTCCCTATTGGAGCCAACGAGGGCTGGGTGAGTGAATAGGGAATAACGATATTCCCTATCGGAGCCAACGAGGGCTGGGTGAGTGAATAGGGAATAAATATCTTCCCTATTGGAGCAAACGATGGCCGGATGAGTGAATAGGGAACAAAGATCTTCCCTATTGGGGCAAACGAGGGCTGGGTGAGTGAATAGGGAATAACGATCTTCCCTATCATAGCAAACGAGGGCCTGATGAGTGGATAGGGAAGAAATATCCGCCTTTCCCCATAAGGGCAATGGGCGCACAAAAAAGCCACACAGGCGTTGCAACCTGTGTGGCCTGCGGTTTATAGGCGGGCTCTCAGCGTCTATGCAGCGGAGTCCTCTAGCCAGCGGCTGGCTAGAGGACTCCATGCCGGCCTAATCTAGCCAGCCCTCCGCTTCTACCTAGCCATGCTCCAGCATACCCTTAAGCCTAGCGATGACTTTGGCGCGGTCGTTCATGCCGACCTTTTCATAGATGACGCTGATGTAGTTTTTGACGGTGCCTTCGGTGATGAACAACGCCTCGGCAATTTCACGGTTGTTCTTGTAGGCGATGAGCAGCGTGGCGATTTCGATCTCTCGCGGCGTCAGGGCAAAGTCTGCGCCAGCGAAGGTAGGGCTCGTGACCGAGCGAAGTCGCATGGCAAGCTTTGCCGCAATGGATGCAGGGAGCAGGAGTTCGCCCCGCATTGCCTCGCGAAGGGCCCCTGTCAGCTTGTTTGCTGTGAAGTCTTTGAGCAGAATGCCGCTTGCGCCCCCGGCGAGCCCTTCGACAACGTAATGCTCATCAGAGAAGGTTGTCAGCAGCAAAATGATAGTATCGGGATAATCCGCCTTTATGCGCTGCGTGCTAATGATGCCGTTCATAATGGGCATTTCGATGTCCATGAGGACGATGTGCGGCCGGAGGCGGCCGACCAGCTCGTAGCCTTCCTGTCCATTGTTCGCTGTGCCGACGACCTGCATATCAGGCTGAAGATTGACGATGATCTCGATTCCATCTCGCACAAGGGTCTGATCCTCTACGATCACAATGGCGATGTTAGGGTCAGGCAAGCTTATCACTCCTTTGGAGGGGGAATAGGATTTCGAGCAGGCAGCCTTGTCCTTCGACTGCGCCAATGTGAAAATGTCCGCCCCAACGCTCTGCGGCCTCCTTCATTGATGCCAAACCAAAGCCGAGGATAGGAGAAGAATAGGGGGCCCCGCTGTTGAACAGCTTGACGACTAAGCCTTGCTCTCGTTCAACCAGCTCGAATTGGAAGTCCCGGCTATCGCCGTGGCGAATCCCATTCGTGATGCCCTCCTGCAGCACGCGGTATACGAGCTTCTCCTGCTCGGGATGCAATCGCGCGGATAGCGGCTCGATCCGATGGTCAATCGTGATGCCTGCATAGCGGGTCGCCTCGGCGATAAACTTCTCCAATGAGGCTTCCAGCCGAACCGTATCTTCCGTCGCATCCGTGAGCATGCGGACAGAACGGCGCATTTCCTGCAATCCGCGGCGCATCAGATCCGCAACGAGCGTTAATCGTTCCGCTGCGAGTGTTGGTTCATGATCGAATAGCGTCATCGAAGCCTCCAGCTGGACGATGCTGGCGGTGAGCATATGCCCGACGTGGTCGTGAATGTCGCGCGCTATTCGGTTGCGCTCCTCCAGCACAGACAAATCCGACATCACTTGGGCACGCTGCTCCATGGTCTGCTCAAGCGCAAGCATTCTCACTGCGATTTCCTGCTCTAGTGAGGCGTTCCAGCGCGCAATCTGCAGATGCAGCGTAAGCCTTGCCAGCAGCTCCTGCTTGCCGATCGGTTTGATCATATAATCATTAGCGCCATGGCGGTACGCGGTGAGCAAGTCATTTGTTTGGTTGACGGCAGTCAGGAATAGTACAGGCACTTCTCCTGAGTTATACAGCTGCCGGATTTCATTGCAAATTTCGAAACCGGACACGACGGGCATCATGACATCGAGCAGCGCGATTTCGGGCTTAAAGCCAGCTTGAATCCAGCCGATCGCCTCGTGCCCGCTGCTCGTCATGCGAATGTCGTAGCCGCTGCCAAGGTATTGCGCAAGCACGGAGAGGTTGACCGGATCGTCGTCCACGATCAGCGCCGCAGGACGTTCGCCGCTCGTCCTTTTCGAGTCGAACGGCAGCGCTCCGCCTTGCGCCATCGGGACGACGGATCCCGTTTTCATGTCGTTGTTGTGATCAGGGCTTTCGTGCTCCGATTGAAGGGCAAAGGACGATTGCAGGGAACCAGACGCCAGAGGAGCCGTCTCCGTATTGGCGCTTATTCTTGCGATATAGCCTACGCTTGCCATGAATCCATCGGTTTCCTCGCTTGCCTCAGGAAGGGTGAACGAGAAGGATGAGCCTAATCCCGGCGTGGATTCAGCCCATATGCGGCCGCCGTGCAGCTCAACGAGCTTCTTCGTGATAGAGAGGCCGATGCCTGTCCCGCCGAAGCGGCTATTCGTCGTCGGATCGAGCTGCTCGAATGACTCGAAGATGACCCCAAGGCTTTCTTGAGCGATTCCGATTCCAGTGTCTTTGATGTTGATCGTGATTTGACGCGCTTGCTTGCGGGCGGAAATGACGACATGCCCTTGCAGCGTGAATTTGGTTGCATTGCCGACGAGATTATGCAGCATCTGATGGAGCCGATTCTCGTCTGCGCGCACCTGCAGAGCGGGCGGCACCTCATTAATGAGCAGAAGCCCCTTGCCTTCAGCCAGTGGCCGGAGCAGGTGCAGGACGAGCTCTACGATTTGATGGACATTAATCGTCACGGGGTGGAGTTGAATTTCCCGATTCCGCAGCTTGGAGAAATCCAAAATATCGTTCACCAGATGGGCGAGCCGCTGCCCGCTGGATCGTATTAGCTGGAGATGCCCGTTTTCTTCAGCCGAAAGCCGACTGCCGGCAGGTCCGTCCAGCAGCGATTCCGTGAGCCCGATGATGCCGTGCAGCGGAGTGCGAAGCTCATGCGAGGTGCGGGCAAGGAACTCATCCTTCAGCTTGTCCAGCGAGAGCAGCCGCTCGGAGAGCTGTTCGACCTGACGGAATGCTTTGGAAAATTTCATCGATAGCAATAAGGATTGCAAAAATGCGAAAAGCAGAACGCCCGTTGACAGTAGCGCAGGAAAATGCCCGGCTTTGCGCATGAATGCGTCGCTTACGCCGGTGGCGAAAATGACCATGAAGCCGCCGATCAGCAGGAGGGCACCTGATTGCCGCTGCTTGGCGGCGCGGACGGCGATGAAAGCCGAATAAAGCACCGCGGCAGCTGTCAGAATTTCGAATGGAATCAGCAGGTGGTCATAGCCTTGGACATTCAAAACAAGCACGGAGGCAATGAGCAGCAGCGTGAACAGCCCGTAGCCTTTGCGCACAAACGAAGAGAAGAGGGTTGGGAACAGCTCGTGTACGTAGGCAACCAAGAAATAGAAGCCGGCATAAACGGTCAGATAGGACAGCTTCGCGAATAACTCGAATGACATGCCCGGGAATACATCGAGAATATATCGCGAATTGACCAGTAAAGCGCGTACGGCCATGCATAAGCAGAAGATCGCGAAATTAAGCGTCGTCCGATCGTTTCGCCGCAGGGCAAACAGGAACAGATGATAGACCGCCATCATGCCAAGCGCTCCGAATTGGATAAAGTCCTGTACGAGCTCGCTTGATCGCGATGCGATCAGCTGATCGGCGGTGCCAAGCAGCAGCGTATTGTTGATGCCCCCTCGGGGATAAGTGAAATTGGCGGTTTGAATGACAATATCAAGCGTCCCGTTTTTCACATCGATCGGAATAACGGCGGAGGGGCTGTACCGGGCGGTTGTTGACGCTGCATTCACGCCCGGCTTCCCGGCGGTGTACACGAGTTTGTCATTGACCCATACGGAGCAGGAGGAGTAGATATTGCGCAATTTGATCGCAAGCAGCTCCTCATTGCGGATGGATGTTACGTGCAGCCGATAAGTGGCGTAGCCGGTGGCGGAGCGACCGGGCGCGCTTGCCGAGCTTTTCGTCCAAAAGCTTGGCACCTGCATGTAGCTGCCGCCTGAAGGTACATTGACGCCACTCCAGTCCGATGGGGTCAGCAATTGCTGCCAGTAGAAGGACCAACGGCCATCCAGCTTAATCGGCCCATCCTCAGAAGCGTCCCAATCCGCTAAATCGATACTGCCGTCAATTATGGCTGGCGAGCCATCGTTCGGCTGCGCAGCTGTCGCATCGCCGGGCGCAAGCGACAAGCTGCTTACGCCCAGGGTCAACAGGAGAAAGAAGGAAACGACAATACGGATCATGAGACCGGAATAGAAGCAATGTCGATGAGCACTTCATCATCCAGCGTCGCATGCAGCAGAAGCGGGAGGTGATGGCTTGATGTGAAGCTGGCCGGCTCGTAGCTGTTCGCAACCGGATGATCGGGCAGCAGGCCAAGCTGAATATAGGTTTCGGCTAGCAGCTTGCTGCAGAAAAAATCTTGGAACGATGTGCGGATGCCTAGCTTGCCTTCCAGCACCTCGAGATACATGTGAAGATGGCTTGGGAACGTCGCTTCATAAACCTGTTCCATGAACGAATTGAGCTTCTCCAGCATCTGAGGCGTTCGATCGACGTTCAAGCGGCGGATCGCAAACTTCCCATCGTATTTGCAGCTGACGTCTGTCGAGAGCCGATCAACGAGGCGCACCAGCTGCGGGCCGGGCTTTTGGTCATGGAAGCGCACATCCTCCAGATTGTCGAGCGACGTGGATTCCCACAGCAGCAGCTGATCGTCCGGCGTGCGTACGATCATGGCGACATGGGACCATTCGCAATGCTCCAGCTTCTCGATTCGCTGGCTGCCTGCCCCGATACCGCTTGCAAAAAAGATATCTCCAGTTTGAAGCTCGCCTTTCAATTCTTCGAATGTTACCGTCTTTGGCGACATTGGTACCCCTCCATGAATTCGTGTTAAAACCTATTTTGTCATTAATGATACTGGATGAAATAGAAGGGTCTGTCAAGACATCATGTTGCGTGCAGCATTACATAAAAAAGGCCGAATCCGATTCTTCGGATTCAGCCTCTTCTTTATGAAGGATTCCGCCATTCGCTCACAGCAGCGCGATAACGAGCAGCTCGAACAGAACGAGCGGCAGCACGGCATTGAAGGGCATGAATCCGCGCGGATCCTGCCAAGCGCATTGCAGATAAAGGCAGCGCTCGTCGACGTGTACGATGACGCCTGTATACTTGTGGCCGTCGACCGTCTCAACGCAAACGTGACGATGCATATAGCTGCCGCAGACGGGATTGAGTTTGCTCCGAATGTCTCGTACGTGCTTGGCGTGGTTCGCATCTGCCTTGTAGATGACCTTCTGGTGATCGTGAATGGCTACTTGCTTATGGGGCGCTTCCAGTTTCTCGTATTTATCGACTTTTTCGACCTTCTCGATTTTCATATGTTTATCGTGCTTATCTAGCTTTTCCATGGGCGATCTCCTCCCCGTATGCTGTTGCCCTATCGTATGCGGGCGATCGCCCGGCGGTGATTCGATTCGCTTGATCGTGTACAATAAGGACTAGAGGGGGATTTGAATGGCATTTTCAAAAGTGTTTTTCATTAACCTGAGCGTCCTTATTACGATCGCTTACCTGTTCAATATCGGCTACAAATATTTGTTCCCGAACGTATCGGAGCGGCTCAAATATGCGATCTCGATGCTCGTGTTCGTCCTGGCGGGCTGGGTGACGATGCTGTTCGGCTTGCGCGTCGGCGACACGCAGCTGTTCGATCTGCGGTTCGTACCGCTCATTATGGCGATTCTCGTCTTCGCTCGGCCGGGCGCGTTTCTCCTGATTGGCGCAGGCATAGGGGCCGGACGATTATTTTATGGCGTGAACGACGCGTCTTGGGCAGGCTGTATGAATATGGCGATGCTCGGCGTGTTCGCGGCGCTCATTAATTGGTATCTGCAGCGTGTGGAATGGCGGTTTTTCTGGAAAGCATGCTTGGCTGTCGTTGGGATCAACGTGCTTAATGCGCTTGATATCGCCATTATGGGCGTCATTCCATTCGACGTGTATTGGCTGGAGGTTGCGCCGATTACGCTGCCGTTAGCGACGCTGCTGAGCGGGTTTTTCGTCTTTATGATTCGCGACTTCCACAAGGAGCAGCTGCGGATCGGCGAGCTGCGCGGCATGAATATTATTTTGCGGCGGCAGACCAAGGAGCTTCGCGAAGCGAAGCGCGATTTGGAAGAGAAGGCGCGTCAGCTGATGCTGGCCTCCAAGTATAAGTCCGAGTTTCTGGCCAACATGTCGCATGAGCTGAAGACGCCGCTGAACAGCATCCTTCTCATCTCCCAGCTGATCCGGGATAACGACGATGAACGCTACGGCATGGATGAGGTGCGCTACGGCGAAATCATTCATTCGGCAGGCAACGATTTGCTGCAGCTTATCAACGATATTCTTGACCTTTCGAAGGTCGAGGCGGGCAAAATGGACATCGTCATCGAGCCGATCTCGCCGCTGGATCTCGTCCAAATGATGCAGGCGATGTTCCAGCCGATGGCGGACCAGAAGTCCGTCGAGTTTTTGGTGGAATACGCGGAGGACGTGCCGGATACGCTCTATACCGATGCGCTGCGGGTGAATCAGATTATGCGGAACCTGCTGTTCAACGCATTCAAGTTTACGGAGAGCGGCTCTGTCACCCTCCATGTCGGCGTTGAACTGGCGCCCGAGAATACGACAGGAAAGCGGCGACTTCGCGATTGGACGAGCGTGCTTTACCGCGGGCGTACGGGGACCGGAGGCGGGGTAGCGGCCCGCAATGGCGAGTCGACGACGAACCGTATTCGCAAAACCGTGTTCGCGGCGTTTCCGACGACCGGGCTTGCCCGCACGGGGCAGAAGCGAACGGATGCGCCAGATGCGGGGGTTGCATTGCCCGTGGTGGCAGGCTCTCAGCCGATGGAAGCTGCAGGGGTTCTAATGGCGACGAAGTCGATCGAAGCGCTATCCGCTGAGCAGGGCGAGCTGTCCAGAAGGCTGCCGCGCAAGCAGGAGGCTGTCATGGAGCAATGGCTGACGCTTGCGGTCGAGGATACAGGCATCGGCATCGATGATGAGAAGCAGCAGCTGATTTTCGAGGCGTTCCAGCAGGAGGACGGTGCCATTAATCGCAAATATGGCGGAACCGGGCTAGGCCTATCGATCAGTCTGCAGCTGGCGAGGCTGCTTGGAGGATCATTGGCGCTGCGTAGCGAGAAGGGCAAGGGAAGCATTTTTACGCTGCGCCTGCCGCTCAAATCCGAGCCGCCTGAGCCGTCGGAATCGAGCGAAAGCTAATTTGGTTTTTTGCGAAAACCTGTTGACTTTCAAATTCGTGCGAGGTATATTATAAAAGTCGCCGATGAGACAAACTCGTCGAAACGACAAGCACGCTGATGTAGCTCAGCTGGTAGAGCAACGCATTCGTAATGCGTAGGTCGGGGGTTCGAATCCCTTCATCAGCACCACTTTTAAATCGTAGACGCGGTCCCATTGGGAACCGCGTTTTTTGCATTTATCATACTAAATTGAACGTGCAACAGGCAGCTAGTAGGAGGCCCGTTTATGTGGAGAACGAATGCGAGCAGTGTCGTTGCATTCTGTGCAATGACAAAGTTTGAGAGGGGTGGCTGCGCCGTCTCCCATTGTAATTCTTACAACGGGAGGGAGTGCCGGCAGAAAGTTGTGCAGGAAAATGCGTGTTCTTACAGGTTTCCATTGTATGGTTTGCAATGAGGAGCTCTAATTGCGAGGCATGGGACGGTCCTCATTGCACACATTGCAACGAGGATTGCCCCCAGTCTCGGACAAAACGTCGGCTCGGTCTTCAGACCGAGCCGCTTTCGTTCCTCCGCCGCTGTAGCGGCTTATTCGGTTTGCGTATACTTAGCGTAACAGTGTTATGTTACATCGCTTTGCTGTGTGCATGGCAAGGAAATGAGGGTGACTCATGGAGCAGGAGCTGATTTCAAAAAAAGAGCTGCTTGAGCGCACGGGAATCTCATATGGTCAATTATACAGGTGGAAGCGAAAGCAGCTCATTCCCGAGGAATGGTTTATTCGCAAAGCTACATTCACAGGGCAGGAGACGTTTTTCCCGCGCCAGCTGGTGCTCAGCCGCATCGACCATATCGTGCAGTTCAAAGAGGATCTGTCGCTGGACCAGTTGGCGGATCGCTTATCTCCGCTTCAGGCGGATATTCGGATCCGGGAAGAGGAGCTTCGGAGCCGGTCCATCGTTTCTGCTGATCTCTTGGCTCGTTACGCTGGACCGTTCCTTCAGGAGGGGGCGCTGTCCTTCGATCTAGCGTTTTATTTGTATGTGCTGGATCAGCTAGGCGCATCAACCTCCAGCGCGCTGTCGGATGCCGATGGACGCAGGCTGCTTAGGCTTCTGCAGGAGCATTATCCGCAGGTGGAGGGGAAGCAGAGCGAGCTGATTATGCTAGGCGCCCAAGGCCTGAGCCTGTTTATGCTGCAGTGCGGCTTTGGCGAGCTGTATACGGATGAGCAGGCAACGGTTTCAGTCAGACTTTCGCTTGGCGAATTGATGGAGTCATTCAAGATGAAGCTGTATAGCTTTGAAGCGTAAGTCAAGATGAACGGAAGGCAGGGGAGCGATATGATCGGCGTAGAAACGGTGGAAGCGGGCTTAAGAGATTTGAGCCTGCAAGGCACAGGCAAGTCCGGGGGCGGACGCTTTCGCCGTGTCACTATGGAAGGGATTTCGACCATTAACGGCAATCTGGTCTGCGAGCAGTTCAAGCTTGATGGGGTTGGTCGCGTCAATGGAGGGATCCAGGCGAATTTCTTCGAGGTCCACGGCGTGTTCAGAAGCCAAAGCGGCATTAAGGCGCACAAGGTCGAGGCGGAAGGGAAGCTTAGCGTCCATGGCATGTTCAGAAGCGAAACGTTCGCGATTAACGGCTTGCTGAAGCTGACAGGCGATTGCGTGGGCGAGCGGTTTGCGATGTATGGCGGGTTTTCGATGGAAGGGATGCTCAACGCCGATACTGTTGAACTCGATATGCAGACCCGCTGCGCGGCTAAGGAGATCGGCGGCTCGATCATTCGCGTACGGGCTGCGCACGGCGGTTGGAAGCGGCTGATCGGCTGGGTCGTCCCTGCTTTGCGGACCGAGCTTGTGGCGGAAACGATTGAAGGCGATGAGCTTACGCTGGAACACGTGCGTGCGCAAGTCGTACGCGGGCGCGATGTTGCCATCGGCGCTGGCTGCCGCATCGATCGGGTGGAATATACGAATACGTTAACCGTTCATGAGACGGCTATCGTGAAGGAACGCAAACAAGCTTAGTGGAAGGGGGATCAAGGGAATGGAGCATACTTATCCAAGCAATATGAGCGTTACGGGAAGCGGATCGATTGCTAGCGGCGCGTATAACAAAGTGAAAATAATCGGCGAGTGCGAGGTGCTGGGCGCGCTCGATTGCGAAACGTTCACCTGCATGGGCACCTGTATCGTCTTGGGGCCGGTTCGGGCGGGTTATTTTAAGCTGCAAGGCGAAGTGACGGTGAATGACGATTGGAGCGGCGGCGAGCTCAAAGGAATGGGACAATTGACGGTTGGCGGACATATTCGCGGACGAACCATTAGCTTAATGGGGCAGCTGGCAGCAAGCCAGAGCGTAGAGGCGGAGACCATTTCAGTGAAGGGGGCAGTCGAGCTCAAAGGATTACTGAATGCCGAACGGCTAGAGCTGCGCCTTTATGGCCCCAGCTACGTGAAGGAGATCGGAGGCGGCCGCATTGACATTAGGCGGAGCCGTTGGTCGACGATCAAGGGGTGGATTGCGCCGCAGAAGCATACCGAATTAATCGTATCGACGATCGAAGGCGATGAAATCTATTTGGAGCATACCCGTGCTGACGTCGTAAGAGGCAATCGCATTCATCTAGGAGCAGGATGCCAGATCGGCCGCGTCGAATATACGCAGTCGCTCCATGTTGCTCGACAAGCGGTCGTTCATTCAGAAATTCAGTTGTAGATCAGGGAGGGATTTTTGCAAATGTTAGCTACGCAAAGCAATCGGCTCGGATTTGTCGTAGCAGGCTTGCTGCTCGGCATTTTCGTCGCGGCGATTGACAATACGATCGTCGCTACGGCGATGGCAACAATCGTATCGGATTTAGGCGGTATGGAGAAATTCGTATGGGTAACCTCCGCGTATTTAGTAACGGAGATGGCGGCGATGCCGATTTTCGGCAAGCTGTCGGATATGTATGGGCGCAAACGCTTCTTCATGCTCGGAATCGGCTTGTTCCTGTTAGGCTCGATCTTATGCGGCACTGCGCACAGCATCGTCGAGCTGAGCATTTATCGCGCGATTCAAGGCATTGGCGGCGGTGCGCTCGTGCCGATCGCCTTCACGATCGTATTCGACGTGTTTCCGCCGGAGAAGCGGGGGAAAATGGGGGGCTTGTTCGGCGCTGTATTCGGCACGTCGAGCCTGTTCGGACCGCTGCTTGGCGCTTATTTGACCGATCATATTCACTGGCGCTGGATTTTCTACATCAACCTGCCGCTCGGCCTTATCGCACTGGCGCTGGTGTACCTGTTCTATCGCGAGTCAATGGAGCATTCCAAGCAGCAGATTGATTGGTGGGGCGCGACGACGCTTGTCGGATCGATCGTCTGCCTCATGTTCGCGCTGGAGCTGGGCGGGCAAGAATACGCATGGGATTCGACAGCCATCATTGGCTTATTCTCGATCTCGGCTGCATTGATGGCGGTCTTCCTCTACGTGGAGACGAAAGCCAAGGAGCCGATCATCTCGTACGATATGTTCCGCAAGCGGCTGTTCGCTGCAAGCACGGTTATCGGGCTCTTGTATGGCGCGGGGTTCATTACGTTCGCCATGTACATTCCGATCTACATTCAAGGCGTGACGGGTGGAACCGCAACGCAATCGGGGCTTTTCCTGCTGCCGATGACGCTCGGCTCGGTCGTTGCGGCACAGCTAGGCGGCATGTCGGTAGGCCGAACCTCTTACCGGAACGTGATGCTCTTCTCGGCGGTTATCTTCATCATCGGTACGCTGCTGCTGGGGACGATTACGCCCGACACGCCGAGCTTCCTGCTTACCATCTACTTGATCATTGCAGGCCTTGGCGTCGGCTTCTCGTTCTCCGTGCTCGGCATGTCGGCGATTCACCACTTTGATGTGCGGCAGCGCGGCTCCGCCAACTCGACGATGGCGTTCCTTCGTTCGCTCGGGATGACCGTTGGCCTGACGGTGTTTGGCATTCTGCAGCGTAATCTGTTAAAGGATGACCTCAGCTCCGTATTCAGCGGCGGCGGGGCGCCGAGGGCAGGGACTGACCAGTTCGGGGATGTGCGCCAATTGCTTTCGCCCGAGAACCGGGCACAGATACCGACTGATGTAATGGACAAAATCGTCGATGCGCTGTCCTCGTCGATCTCGACGATGTTCCTCTGGGCGATCATCCCGGCGGGACTCTCGTTGGTTGCTGTGTTCTTCATGGGCAATGACCGGCTGATCATTCCAAGCCGAGGTCAAGCAGGCAAGGCGCAGCAGGAAGCGTCGGTCAGCTCACAGAAGCGGTAGCGGTAGCAGTAGCAGTAGAAGAAGAAGGCATCAGCATTAAGCCTGGCATGGAAAAGAACGATAAGGGACAATCCGCCATTAGGGCTGGTTGTCCCTTTCGCCATTTGTACGCGTCGGCAATTGACATGGCGAGCTTGTATGCCCTTTAGCGATGCATGTCCGAGAATATACGGATGACGGTTACTTCTTGTCCATACCTTTTGGCTGCCCCGTCATATCTTATGGTGAGCATGTCAGAAGGGAGGAATGATGAATGACTTTCAAAACAGCTGGAATTCGCATCAATCGAGTACGGGTGATGAGCGTGGCCAAGCGCAATACGCGCACTTCTTCTTCTTGCGGCTGTGATCACTCAAGCGGCAATCGCAGCAGCAGCGGCAACCGGAGCTGCGGCCACAAAGAAGACCCTGCCGTCGATGCCATTCAAGAAGCTGGAGACGAAATTAGCTGCATTTTTGGTCAACTGAAAAACAGATGGGTCGCTAACGAGCTGGCAATGGCTATTCGTGATCGCAACGGTCGTCAGGTAGAGCGCATACTGAAGCATTGCGGTTGTGACTGCAAAGTGGTTGCATTCTTCTGTACGTACGATTCGGATTGCGTTCGCGTATGCTGTCAATTCGGCAAGTGGAATGAAGTAAAAGTGACGTTCGATATTTGTATCAGCAAAGTGAAAAACCGCTGCTAATCGTTCATTCTTCGGCCTAATCGGCATGGATCGACGGCTCCCGCTGGGGGCCGTTTTCCATTTGGCGCGGAACAGCAGAGGTACCCGCTGCATATGCTACCGCAAACGACTATAGGCCAACGCAGGGGTGACTTATGCCAACGATACCGAATTTCCCGCCGCAGCTGCTGGAGGAGCATCGCATCTGGCATCATACGAATCATGTGCAAAGCAACTTCGTTCCTTTCGGATGGGGGGAGCGGTTTCTTCGGTTTCATCGCCAGTTCATTCGCAAGGCGTTGAATTGGTATGGGCAGCAGGGCTATGATAACCGGTTTGTTGCGCCTTGGGAGCAAGTGCCGGAAGCGATTCGCAATGCGCCTTGCTATAACCGCTCCGCCGAATTCCGCATTGCATCGCAGCCGCAGTCGTTCGCGACGCTGGATGAGCTGGGGCGGTTTATGGAGTCGAGCCAGCTTCACGGCTGTATCCACGAGACAGCGGCAAGAGTTTATCGCGAGCCTGACATCAATGATTTTGACCTAGCGCCTCGGAATACGGTGTTTTACAGCATTCATGGCTTAATCGACCAATGGTATGCGAACTGGGAGGCGGCGACAGGACAGCGCGGGGCGGGACGGCGTCCTTTTCTCAAGAAGGATGAACGGTCCAGATGACCTAATAGCAATAAGCCAGACAAGTGCTTCCACAAGGGAGCGCCTGCCTGGCTTATTGGGCGTCATGATGAAGTGAGGGATTGAAGCATTCGGAAAATATCGATGTAATAGCGCGGATCGCGCGGTACGAATTGCGCAGCCGTAACGGATCGAACTGTCGGCATAAGCTGGCCTTCTGCATCAAGCTCAGCGCCAGCCGCCGCGATCTCCGGCAGCCGTCCCTCGAATAAATCGATCATCGCCTCCAGCTTCGCCTCATAGATGCCGGATACTTCCTCTGCCTGCAGCTTGAACGAGGTCAGCGGCAAGTCGCATACAAGTCCGAACACGTGGCTAAGCTCCCTGTCGATGAACGGACGGCCATTCACCTCGCCCTCCGCCTGCTCGCGCCACTGCATCAGCGGATGAAGGGAGGCGAAGGGGACGGCAATGCCGAGCTCTTCTTCGAGCTCGCGCACAGCATGTGCAAGCGTCTCTCCCGCCGCTAGATGCCCGGCTGCCGTAATGTCGTAATGGCCGGGATTCGTGTCCTTCGTAAGCTGGCGCAGCTGGAAGCGTACGAAACGGTCGCCGCCCTGGCGGCGGGTCAGCCAGCAGTGGAAGGTTTGATGCCAGTGCCCAAGCGCATGCGTCTGGGCGCGGGTGGCTTGTCCGAGCGGCCGCATGTCCTCGTCATAGATATCGAACCATTCTTCTGCCATCGGCTAGCCCTGTGCAGAGTGAGCTTGCTCCAGATGCGAGGTGCAGTGCTTGCAGCGCGTTGCGCGAATCGGAACGAGGGACAAGCAGTGCGGGCATTCCTTTTCTGTTGGCGCAGCCGGCTTCTCTTCAACGGGCTTGCGCTGCAGTTTGTTGATCCCTTTGATCATAAAGAAAATACAGAGCGCGACGATCAAGAAATCAAGCACGACGTTAATGAATTGGCCGTAGGCGATGACGGGAATGCCGCTCTGCTGGGCTTGAGCAAGCGAGAGCGAGGACATCGGAGTGCCATCGGCAAGCGCGCCGCTTTTGTCCAGGTCCTTCAAGTTAATATAGAGATCTTTGAAGCCTTTTTCGCCGAGCAGCATGCCGATAGGCGGCATTATGATATCGTTAACGATCGATGTGACGATTTTGCCGAATGCGCCGCCGATAATGACACCGACAGCGAGGTCGATGACATTGCCTTTCATAGCGAATGTTTTAAATTCCTTCAGTAAAGAACCCAATGATATGCCTCCTCGGAAGAACATCCTCCCTTAATTTACAGTACATTATACCCGCAATAGATAGGTTTCGAACAGGTCTATGAGGCAAAATGCGCATAGCAATGCGGATCTAACGACAAATAGGACTAAAGAACTAAGTATATAAAAAAGGATTTTATGGAAAATTGTCGAAAATAAACCGACGATAACGATACGAACAAAGAGGGTCTGGTCCGATCATGAATGAATATATCGATACGAATATGAGGACGGAGCTGTTGGTTTTTTTGGTCCTTGCGTTTGTCATTATCGTCTTCTCCTCCTTTACGATGTTTACGCTGATCACTCATCTCAAACGGGAACAATCGCGAAGACGCCATGTATGGCTGCTTGGCGGATCGGCTGTGTTTGGCATTGGCCTGTGGTCGATGCATTTTCTCGCGTTGCTGTCGACCAACCACTATTCATTTATTAACATATCGATGCTGCTTACGCTGTTCGTCTCCTCCGGGCTAGCTTACTTCTCGTTTCTCGTGCTTGGGAGCGAGCGAATAGGGCCCTTCTTCGTCCGGCTAGGGCTGGCTACCCTGCTGCTGGGCTTAGGAAGCTTGCTTCTGCACTACTTAAACCGATTGTCCGGTCCAGTAGAGGCGTTTCATTTTGATCCCGTCATGTTCGGGTTGTCGATTGTCCTCATCCTATTAGGGGCAGCGATAGCGCTGCTGCTGCATGAGATGAACCCGGAATCCACCGCATGGCCGGCAAGCATCGTCTTGGGCAGCTCATGCATGATGATGCATATGCTTGGGATGAGGGGGCTGTCCTTCGCATATAGCGAGGTCATGACGACCGAGCGGCTCAATGAGTATTATATGGTGCTCGCAGTGATGCTGGGGCTCGCTACACTCGCGATTCTTGGCATCAGCCTGATGACAAGGATGTCTGATCGTCGTTATCGTCAAGCAGACCAGCGCTACAAGCAGCTTGTCGAGAATTCCATCGACATGATCGCCGTGCTCGACGGCAACCATTGGGAATATATTAACCGGTCAGGCCTTCGACTGTTTAACGCCTCGGAGAAGGAAGAAATGGTAGGCAAGTCCATTTACTTATTCCTGCACCCTAAGCATCATGCCGAAACGGCAAGGCGCATTGGCATATTCGAAGCGGGGAAGACGTACCCGCCGGAGGAGCTTGAATGGTTTACGGTTTGCGGCAAAAAGCTGTATACCGAGGTTGTAATTGCGTCCACGACGCTGCGCGGCCGGCCAGCCTTCCAATTGATCGTTCGCGACATCTCGGAGCGCAAGAAGAACGAAGAGCTGCTCATTAACTCGGAGAAGCTGTACGTTGCAGGGCAGCTGGCGGCCGGCATCGCCCATGAGATTCGCAATCCGCTGACATCGCTTAAGGGCTTCTTGCAATTGATTTCGACGGGCAGAAGCAATGGACGGAACTATTTTGACATCATGAAGTCGGAGCTGAATCGAATCGAGTCGATCGTGAGCGAGCTGCTCATGCTGTCGAAGCCGCAGGTATATGAGCTGACCCACCATGATATGCGCCAAGTGCTCAACGATACGGTCATGCTGCTGGAGGCGCAGGCCTCCCTGCACAATACCGAAATTGTAGTTGAGACGGACCCTGCCCCGTTATGGACGTTCGGCGTGGGGAATCAAATAAAACAGGTATTCATAAATGTAATAAAAAACGCGATTGAAGCAATGGAGGACGGCGGCAAAATCGTCATCACGAGCAGGCTTGAGGATGGCAACGTCGTTACCCGGATTATCGACCAAGGACCAGGCATTCCGAAGGAGCAGCTGGCCAAGATGGGGCAGCCGTTCTATACGACCAAGGACAGAGGAACGGGGCTTGGGCTCATGGTGACGTTCAAAATTGTCGATAATCATCAAGGACGCATTCAAGCGCACAGCGAAATGGGAGAGGGTGCGACCTTTGTCATTTCGTTCCCGTACACGACTCCGCCGCAAGCTGGCGAGCCATCCGGACAGACGCCGGAAGCAGCGGGGGCGCTGCGGTCAGGAACCACCCTAAGGTCATTGAATTGCTCGATCGATGAAGCGAGCATTCGCGAATTGCAAAAACCGTAATTTTACGAAACCGCTTCTTCCTTGCATCGTATCTATGGCATACCCAAGCGAAGCCCTTGCGGCTTAAATCATGATTATGGGAGGAGATTATCGATGTTTAATCGTTTTTTAGCTAGTATCGGAATCGGTAATGCGAAGATTGATACGGTATTGGAAAAGTCGCGGTACGCGCCAGGCGAAGAGGTTCGCGGCGTGGTCCGTATGCAAGGGGGCTCGGTCGATCAGCGTATCGAGACAGTCCAGCTGTCGGTCATGACGGAATATATCCGTGAAACGGATGACCATAAGCATCGGCATCACGCCGAAATCGCACGTTTTCATGTCACGAAGCCGTTCACATTGCAACCCAATGAGCGCCAAGAGGTTCCATTCTCTTTCCTTTTGCCTTATGAAACGCCCTTGACGATCGGACGCGCGCCGGTATGGATTAAGACCGAGCTCGATGTTCGCGGCGCGGTTGACCCGGGGGACACGGACCGCATTGAAGTTCAGCCTTCGCAAGGACAGCATGTCGTGCTGGAAGCACTCTCGCGCATCGGATTCCGCTTGCGTGAGGCAGAATGCCAATATGCGGCTCGACTGGGCGGTCGGATGCCATTCGTTCAGGAGTTCGAGTTCGTGCCAACGACGCAATTCCGCGGCCAGCTCGATGAGCTGGAAGTGACGTTCTTCAACCGCGGGCAGGAGCTGGAGCTGCTCTTGCAGATTGACCGCAAAGCGCGCGGCTTGGGCGGCTGGCTGTCGGAGGCGATGGACATGGATGAGACGTTCGTTCGCGTAACCTTCACAGAAAGCCAGCTTGCGCAAGGGCCGGATGCGATTGCCCATCAGCTGGCGGATATTATCCACCGTTACGTGTAAGAGAACAAGCAGCATACGCATTACTTGAGCCCGAAGCATCGCCGCAAGGCGGGCTTCGGGCTTTGCTGCATGTTCTTTTTGCATAGAGAACGATTGTTCGGTATAATCGAGAGCACATCGTATGATTGGGACAGATACAGGGGGAACGTTACCGATGGCGGAGCCATTAAAATTGATGTACAATGCGCCTTTCGCGCATACCTTCGGTTCGCTCGTGCAGGCAGCATGGCCGCCCTTCGACGTGCAGCGCTTCGTCGCGTTGGTAGAAGGCGACGGCTGGGAGGAACTGGAGCTTAAGGGGCGGATGCGGCGTTTAACGACCACGCTAGGCGAGCTGCTCCCGCCGGAATATGAGGAAGCGGTTCGCATCCTGTGCCTGATTGATGAGAAATGCACCGGGTTTCCTTATTTGATTTTCCCCGAGTTCATTGAAATCTATGGCGGGGCAGAGGAGCATTGGGAGCTGTCGATGGCCATGCTGGAGAGATTCACGAAGCGGTCGTCCTCGGAGTTTGCCATACGCCCATTCATTCTGGCTAACCCGGAGCGTACGCTTGCCCGAATGCTGGAATGGGCGGAAAGCGAAGATGAGCATGTAAGAAGGCTCGCGAGTGAAGGATGCCGGCCTCGACTGCCTTGGGCGCCAGCGCTTCCGATGCTGAAGAAGGACCCGTCGCCTGCGCTGCCGATATTGGAGCGGCTGAAGGCGGACGAGTCGCTTTATGTGCGCAAGAGCGTCGCGAACCATTTGAATGATATAAGCAAGGACAATCCTGCGGTAGTTGTTGAGCTCTCGCAGCGCTGGTACGGCCAGCACCCGCTTACCGACTGGATCGTGCGGAAGGGCTGCAGAACGCTGGTCAAGCAGGCGGAGCCAGCGGTTCTGGCGATATTCGGCTATGGAGCGGATGCGCTGCCGACGGCGGTTGCCGGGGAGGACACGGAGCCGGGCGCAGCGGGCTATGCGTTGCTGCAGGAGCCGGCGGCGCTCAGCGTAGACAAGACGGACGTCCATATCGGCGAAGCGTCGATGCTGCGTTATGACGTGCAGCTGTCGCCGGAGGCGATGGGGCGTGTAAGGCTGGAATATGGCGTTGATTACGTCCGGCTGAAGGGCAAGCGGTCGCATAAACGGTTTCTAATCGCGGACAAGCCGATTACGGGCGAGACGAGGCGGTTGTCCGGCGAGAAAAGGATCGTATGGCAGGAGCTGTCGACGCGCAAGCTGTGGCCTGGCGAGCATCGGATTTCGCTCTGGGTGAACGGCAAGGAGCAGCTGTCGACGAGCATAATGCTGCACGCTGACGGGAAGGCGGAGCCGCAATGACGATTGGCGCTCGCGTCCTAAAGACCGGAATGGCGGTCGCGCTTGCGATTTACATCAGCGGGCTGCTGGGGTTTCCATCGCCGCTCATTGCGGCGGTCGCTTCCATTTTTACGATTCAGCCATCGATTTATCGTTCTTGGCAGCAGATTAGCGACCAGCTGCAGACGAATGTGCTTGGCGCGATCGTGGCGCTTGCCGCGCTGCGGCTGTTCGGCCATACGCCGATTGCGGTAGGCTTAGTCTGTATTCTGGTTATTCTGATCAGCATCAGATTCAAGATGGAGAGCACCATTGGGCTAACGCTCGTGACCGTCGTGGCGATCATGGAGGCGCATGATGCGGGCTATGACGCCGCGTTGAGTCGATTCCTGATGGTATTGACCGGCATGGGGGCGGCATTCCTTGTGAATGTCGTGATCTTTCCGCCGCGTCCGCGCAAGCAATTTTCCGAGCAGGTGCATCATGCCTTCGACCAGCTGTCCCTCTTGCTTCGAACCGCCATCTCTAACGAAATGAAGGAGCAGGTGTTTAATGCAGAGAAGGAACGGCTGCACGGCACGCTGCGCAAGCTTGATGAGCGATTCTCCGTGTTTGAGGAGGAGCGGGCGATTCGGGCGGTCAGCAAGGCAGCGAGAGCACGCCAGCTGCTTGTTTCCAAGGGAATGATCAAGGCGCTGCAGAAGGGCAGCGATTTGCTGGAAATCGTGGAGGAGCATTATTTTGCGGCTCCGGGGGCGGGCGAATGGGCGCATCAGTTCGATCGGCATATCGAAGAGCTGACGAAGTATCATGAGCATATTTTGCTGAAGTCCGAAGGGAAGATGAAGGCAAACGCGCATATCGAACCGGAAGAGGAACGGGAGGCCAAGCTTGCAGCGCAGCTTACCGTATATTTGGGCGAAGCGGATGAGGATCGCAAGCGGCTCGTGTTCGTTGCCTCGGCGATGTTCGAATATGCGTATCATCTGCGCCGATTAGAGAAGCTGATCGATCAGGTGCAGCAGCGCGACAGTTAGTTGCTGCGCCGCAATTTTGCCGTGCATGGATAAAAGCCGCACAATGCTCCTGCCTTTTGAGGCGAGGGCATGTGCGGCTTTTTACGTAGGACGAATGAGGCGAGTGCCCAGCCATTCGTTTATTTTTCGGAACGCGTATCCTTCGGGTGGCGACGCGGATGCTGCATATGCGCTTCGGGACTGTCGTCGTCATCCTTAGGAACTAACCGAGGGTCGGTGTGGCCCTTGTGATGATTGTCAAAATCAAGCTCGACAAGCTCCCACTCGGTGTTTCCCAGCATCGGATCGGATGGGAACAGCTGGCCACGCTCCATCTTCTCCTCGCGTCCCCACTCGTTTTTGTATACGCCCTCTACCTCGACTTGCTCGCCGGATATCGGATCCATTTTGTTGTGGCTGTTGTTGTTATCGTGTACGGACAAGCGAAATTCCCTCCTCTTATCATCGGTCATTCACTCGTGTATAGCCTTGTCAGCAGGCGAAGAATGACCTTCCATGCGTAGCTCACAGGCCGTGCTTCGTTACCGCCGAGCTGTCGGCGTCGGACTGCAGCTGGCTAGCAGCCGATTTGCTTGCTTGTCCTTGATCGGCAAGCGATTGCTTCTTGCTAGCCGCCTTCTGCTTATCGGATGGCAATTTGCCGGACATGGTGCAACAGCCTCCTTCCATCGTGGCATAGCCGGGACATTCCGGCTCTAACATAAGCTGCCTTAACAGTGTGCCACGGGAAGCGGGATCTTATGAACGAACGGGAAGAGGGAACGTGCTTAGTTACAGCAAACGAAGGCCGCAGGAGGGACAGTCGCGATGCTGCTCGGTAACGGTCTCGCCGCAAGCAGGGCAAGGCTCGGAGAATGCCTCGAGTGCAGCGGCTGATTGCGCGGCCGAGTCCTTGCTGGCATCCTCCTGCGCGTTCGCGTTGCCCGAGCGGAGATGGGCAGGCGTGCCGAAGATCGTTTCCACCATTTCCTTAAGGTCCTTAAACTTGTCCGAATCGTCGGTGGATAGCTTAACGATCAGAAACATCGCGCCCAGCAACGCAAAAGCGAGAAAAAGGACGAAGGCGGTAGCGCCCGCGGAATACCAATTGATGCTCATGATCATGTCGCCTTGGCCTCCTGTTATTTGACTTGATAACGCGTTTCGAGCTTTTTGCCGCCGAACCACATGACCAAGAGAACGGAAACGAGGACGATGATACGCCAAGGCTCTCGCGTGAAGTTAGAGATGTCGGCGCTCACAAGGGAAATGCTGAAGATCATGACCGCTTTGCCGAGCAGCGTCGCAACAAGAAAGGTTCGGAAGGGCAGTGCGCTAAAGCCTGCCACGACGTTGATGAGCGCCGATGGAGTGAACGGGAAGCATGCGAATAAAAATAAGGGCGTGAAGCCTTTCCGCTCGATCCAGTGGAAAAATTTTTGCGTCTTCGGAAATCGCCGTTGAAACCAGGCGCCTAAGCGGCTGCCAAGCGTGCGAGCGAGCCAGAAGACGATGGAAGCGCCTAAAGTTACGCCGATCCAGGAAAGCAGGAAGCCGTACCAGAGGCCGTAAATATTCGCATTTGCTGCGACGATGACGACCAGAGGAAGCGCTGGAACCAGCGCCTCCAAGACCGGCATAAGCAGCCCGGGCAAGGGCCCGTATGCGGAATAGCTTTGAAGCGTTCGTTCGATATGCTGGAGATCGAGCGTTTTGAGATGATGAATCCAATCCTGCCACTGGCTCATGCGTGCACGGTCACCTTAGCCTTTCGTATGGGAGTTGCCCCCGGAGCGGGGAGGTTCCGCATGCTCCGCAAAGCTGCGAAAAGGGAACCAGAGATAGAACAGTCCGATCAGGCCGAATAAGACGGCGCTGTACCAGACGACGGACGGAACGCCGATCCGGGAGGCGATGACGCCGCCGACGATCGGGCCAATCATAACGCCAATGCCTTCCACGGTCGAAAATAGCCCCCAGCCTAGCCCCTGTTGCTTAGGCGGGACGTAAGAGGCGAGCAGCGCGTTCCATGCTGGCAGCACCGCGGCGTAGGATAGGCCGAGCGCACCGGCAAGAAGAAGGCATTTGCTGAACGACGGCGCCCATGCTAGCGAATACAGCGTCAAGGCAAAGCAGGCGAAGCCGATGACGAGAAACCACTTTTTCCCGCCGATTCGGTCCGATAGCCGCCCGAGCGGCATAAGGCCGCCAACGGTGCAAGCGCCCCCTACGACAAGGAGCAGCGAGTATTGGGCGCCTGTCAGGCCAAGCTTGTCGCTAGCGAAGCTAGGCAGGATCGGGACGAGCATGCTCGCGCCGGTCGTTTGGAGGATCATGCCCGGCAGCAGCAGCCTCATCTGGCGAAGCTTATCGCGCAGGACAACAAGCTGCTGGCCAAGCGGCATTTGGGATACGCCATGCGCGCGTCCTCCGTGCATCAGCAGCGATAAGGCAAGGGCAGCGACGGACATCGCAAGCAGCAGCATAAAGGTCCATTTGCGGCTGTAATCCAGCAATAGGTTGGCGGCGATTGGGCCGGCGCCAAGCCCGACAAACCAGATCGTATACAAGTATCCCATCTGCGTGGCCCGCCGGTCCTCCGATACTCGCGTAAGGCAGACGATCCAGATCGGCGAAATGCCGATGCCGAACAATGCGGAGGCTGTAATGAACAGCCACGCGGTCGTTGCATACGGCAGCAATGCGATGCCGAGGGTCGTCAATAGCAGACCGGCCTGCACGACGAAGCGTGCGGACATTCGGTCAAGCAGATAGCCGATGACGAGTTTTAGTACCGTATCCGTTATGTAATGTGCGGTAACGGCAACTCCAATAATGTCGAGGGAAAGGCCAAGCGTCTTTTCGCCGTATACGGGCAAGAAGCTGATTACGCCTGCCCCTCGAATGAACTCAACGAGAAACAAGATGGCGGAGAACAGAATCATCTCCGCGCCGAACCATCGATTTCGATTGACTGCGGCTGTACCGGTCACGGCATTTTTAGCTCCTTACATTTGCAAAATGGAGGATGCCTCTTCCATTATAGGACAATGTACCAAAATATCCAAAGCGATCATATTCGCTGCATTGGATCGTCCTAAAGCTCGGGAAGCGGCTCGGCTTTGCAGCAAAGTCTGCGGATGATGAAGGAGCGCGGCTGCTGCGCGGCGGAGCTCGTCAGGGTTGCTCGCGATGGTGGCTGCGCCTTTATTTTGCAAGTACAACGCGTTATTTTTCTCCTGTCCGGGAACGGGGCGGTAGAGCAGAATAGGCAGCCCAGCAGCAAGGCCCTCCGAAAGCGTGAGGCCGCCTGGCTTGGTGACGAGGCAGTCCGCGAGCAGCATGAGCTCATGGATAGTGTCGACATAATCGAATATATGAATGCGGGTAACGATGTCATTAGGGGAGCGATCAGGATCTGGAACGTCGGAGGTGCCTGCTGTATAGCGGGTGCGCATCGCTTCCGCGAGCTGCGCATTGCGCCCGCAGATGAGCGCGATTGTCAGATTAGGCTCTTGAAGCAAAGCGTCGCAGACTGCGGCAATGTCAGGCATTACCCCTTGCGCGCCAGCCATGAGCAGGACGATCGGTCGTTCTGATGGAAGATTGTAGCGGCGATAAAGAGCGGTTCGATCCGCTTGTTTATAGTCGTGGTCCGCAGTGAGCCCGGTAAAGCCCCGTTTGATGGGAATGCCGCTTACGATGATGCGCTGCGCGGCAATGCCGAGCGAGATAAGCTCAAGCTTGAGATCTTCTGTCGCAACGTAATAGCGGTCTACGCAAGGATGGACCCAGCGGCGGTGGAGGTCAAAATCGGTAATGACGGCGGAAGTCGGCACATGCGCGGGGGAGCCCCGACGTTTGGCAGACGCTGCGAACATCGGGAACGTATAGACGACAGCGTCGGGCTGTTCTGCCGCGAGGATGCGGCGAAGCTTATCACGGCCAAAGGCGTGCAGCCAGCCGCCGAGCAGCGAATCGTGCTTCATGGGGCGGGTGCGGTCATAGACCCAGCCGTATAAGGCGGGCATCCGCGTGTAACTGCTGTGATAGACGCGGCGGGAAACCTGATTAATGAGCGGGTTCGATTCCGCGAGCAAATCGACGAGCTTGATGCAGCCGCTCGCGATGCCCTGCAGTTCCAGCGCTTCAGCGATGGCGCGAGCGGCTTGCAGATGGCCCTCCCCGTATGAGGCGTACACGATGAGAAGCTTAGGGCAGCGAGGAGTTGGGGCGGGCGAGGCAAACGGCGTATTTGGCCAAGCAGACGTTGTTTTTGCATCCATGCGTCACACCTCCTAGCGGAAGTGTAAGGCGCATTTGTAATGGGGGAATAAACGGCGCTTAAAATTTGCGGATTTCGGGCGTTTTGGCGTATTCGAATTTGCTTCTGCACTATGGTAAAGTAAGTAAGTCTGGACATCAGACGCAGAAAATATTCATTCTCAATAGTTGAAGGGAGCAGGGAAAACAAATGGAGTACACCGCACTTGGCAAATCAGGGCTTCGCGTTAGTCGACTATGCTTGGGTACAATGAATTTTGGCGTGGATACGGACGAGCAGGAATCATTTCGCATAATGGATGCCGCATTGGATGCAGGCATTAATTTCTTTGATACCGCTAACATCTATGGATGGGGCGAAAATGCCGGACGGACGGAGGAAATTATCGGCCGTTGGTTCGCGCAAGGGGGCGGCCGCCGGGAACGTACCGTTCTCGCCACTAAATTTTATGGGGATATGAGCGATCCGCTGGACGGGCCTAATGCTGAGGCAGGGCTATCCGCTTACAAGCTGCGCCGCCATCTCGAGGGCTCGCTAAAACGTCTGCAGACCGATCACATTGAACTTTATCAAATGCATCATATCGATCGCCGCGTCAGCTGGAACGAGCTTTGGAGCGCATTCGAGATTGCGGCTGCGCAAGGCAAAATCGGATACGTCGGCTCCAGCAACTTCGCCGGATGGGATATCGCGGTCGCGCAAGGCGAAGCGAAGGCGCGCGGCCACCTTGGCCTCGTTTGCGAGCAGCATAAGTACAACCTGCTGTGCCGCTTGCCTGAGCTGGAGGTGCTGCCAGCTTCGCAGGCGCTGGGCTTGGGCGTTATTCCATGGAGCCCGCTCGACGGCGGCTTGCTCGCGGGCAATGCCCGCCGGGGCGGCGCGGGCAAACGCAGCGGCGGCGACGCCAAGCGCCTCGAGCGACATGCTGCGCAGCTCGAGGCATTCGGCGCGCTCTGCGACGAGCTCGGCGAGCGCGAGGACACGATCGCGCTCGCGTGGCTGCTCGCGCAGCCGGCGGTCACCGCGCCGATCATCGGCGTGCGCACGCTTGAGCAGTTCGATCGCTCGCTCCGCGCGGTCGAGCTGAAGCTCGATGCAGCCACGCTTGCGCGGCTGGACGAGATCTTCCCTGGCCCAGGCGGGTCGGCGCCGAAGGCTTACGCGTGGTAGCAGCCGGTTTGTGAATAGGGCGAATTAAACCTTCACAAACTCGGCGCCGGCGCGAAGCGCTCGGCAACGATTTGCGGATTTGCGCGGAAGGGATTCCGCGCGAGAGCAAAGCCGGCCCGCCGGCCGCACGCAAGGCCAAACAGGGAACAAAAATGTTCCCTATCGGCCAACTGGCCGCGCTCAAGGCACAATAGGGAACAAAAATGTTCCCTATCGGCCAACTGGCCGCACGCATGGCCAAACAGGGAACAAAAATGTTCCCTATCGGCCAACCGGCCGCACGCAAGGCCAAATAGGGAACAAGAATGTTCCCTATTGGCCAACCGGCCGTGCGCAAGGCCAAACAGGGAATAAAAATGTTCCCTATCGGCCAACCGGCCGCACGCAAGGCCAAACAGGGAACAAAAATGTTCCCTATCGGCCAACCGGCCGTGCGCAAGGCCAAACAGGGAACAAAAATGTTCCCTATCGGCCCGCTGGCCGCGCTCAAGGCACAATAGGGAACAAAAATGTTCCCTATCGGCCAACTGGCCGCACGCAAGGGAACAAGAATGTTCCCTATTGGCCAACCGGCCGCACGCAAGGCCAAACAGGGAACAAAAATGTTCCCTATCGGCCCGCCGGCCGTGCGCAAGGCCAAACAGGGAACAAAAATGTTCCCTATCGGCCAACCGGCCGCGCAAAAGAGGCAATAGGGTAGGAAAATCTGCCCTATTGCCTCTTTTTACACTCCCAACAAGCTTAAACCCGAGCCGGTTCGCCGCTCAAGCGCTCGGCCAAATCAATAAACGTGCGCAGCGCCAAGTGAATGCGGTCGAAGACCGGGTTGCTTTGCTCATAATCGCCGGACGCTTCCGAGAGTGCGCTGTGCTGGCCATAGCCAATGGAGATCCACTCGGGGCTGTTCACGCCATGCAGGTTGCGAACGATCGCCTGCAGCTGCAGCAGCGAGCTCGTCCCGATCGGGCCGCCGGCGGAGCTGGCTGAGAGCACGGTTTTGCCGTTGAAATGCGTTTGCCCGAGGAAATCGAGCGCGTTTTTCAATACGCCGGAGATGCTGCCGTGATATTCAGGTGTCGCCAGAATAACGCCGTCGGCTTGGAGCATGGCCTGCTGGAGCTCGGCTACCGCACCGTCCGGCTCGGGCGTAACATCTGGAGAATAGAAGGGAAGCGGCTGCTTGTAAAGATCGAATAGCTGGACGAGATGGCCCTGCTTGGTTAGATACTTGTTTGCATATTCGGCTAATTTGGTGCTCGTCGCATCCTTGCGGTTAGAGCCTGCGATAATGACAATGTTCATCGTAATTTCCTCCTCCGAGTCAAACGGGATTTTATAGTTCTCATCTTACCGGAATCCCAAGGTGAAATCGTCGTTGCTTAGTCTGATTTTTCCAATTGCTTCCCTTCTACTTTGGTTGCATCTTTTCTAAGACTTTGGTCTGAGTTGCCCTTGCCAAAAATCAAACCCCCGGCACGCTTCAATCGCGCCGGGGGTTCTTCGTTACGGTTGATCAATCCCTTGCTTCACTGCAAAAATCGCCGCCTGCGTGCGATCGGCAAACCCCAGCTTTTCGAGCACATGGCTGACGTGAGTCTTGACCGTCTTCTCCGTAATGGAGAGCGAATCGCCGATCTCCTTGTTGCTCATGCCCGTTGCAATCAGCCGGAGCACCTCATGCTCGCGCTTGGTCAACTCCGACAGCCGCTTCGCCGCTTCGTCGGGGTCGTCTCGATTGGATTCCGGTTCTGCGAGGATGTTCATCAGCCGGCTTGCCGCATCAGGGTGCAGCTCGACCTGCCCCTGCCATACGCGGCGAATGGCGCGGACCAGCTCATCCGGCTCAATGTCCTTGAGCAAATATCCTTTTGCCCCCGCTCGAATGGCTGGCAGCACATGCGCCTCATCGGAAAAGGAAGTGAGCACGATGACCTTCACATGCGGATGCGATTGCTTCAACCGCTTGGTCACCTCAATGCCGTCCAGAACGGGCATGTTCAGATCCATAAGAATCATATCCGGCGCCAGCTCGGCTGCGCGTTCAATGGTTTCCTGTCCGTTTGACGCTTCGCCTATGACCTGCAGATCGGATTGCATCGAAAGAAACATTTGCAGCCCTTTGCGCACCATAGCGTGATCGTCCGCGAGCAGCAGCTTGATCGTCATCGGTTCAATTACCTCCAGACCGTTCAATTGATAGAGAAGGGAGCGGCACGCGAACCTCCACAAGCGTACCGCCGTCACTCGGACGAGCCAGCGTAAACTGGCCGCCCAACGCCTCGGCGCGCTCGCGCATCGTGGACAAGCCGATCGAATTCGCAGTAGCGTCGCCCAAAGCCAAGTCCTCATCCAAGCCGCTGCCGTTATCTTGAATCGAAAGTTTCGCTTGATCGCTCGTAAGGAGAAGGGAGAGATAGGCAAGCTTCGTTCCCGCATGCTTGCTCACATTATTGAGCGCTTCTTGTCCGATGCGCCATAAAGCTTCCTCGACCATGCGAGGCATTTCGCGCACGCCTTCGAGCTGCGTATGGACGTGGAGTCCGAGCCGCTGTCCGTACTCCTGCAGTCCTGTTACGAGTCCGGCCTGCAGATCGGCGGGACGAAGCTGAAGGATGAGCGCGCGCATTTCCTTGAGTGCGCTTTGCGATAACGTCTGCATGTCGCGAACGGCAGCGATCGCGGCATCCGTGTCCGGCGAAGGGCTAGCGAGCAGGCCCTCAACGCCCCGCGACGTGACGGACAGCGAGAAGAGCAGTTGGCTAACGGAATCGTGCAAATCTCGCGCCAGCCGATTGCGCTCGTCCCAGCGGGCAAGCTCATGCCGCTGCTCGGCTAAGCGAGAATTCTGCAGCTTCAGCGCGATATGCTCGGCTAACGCTTCCAGAATGGGGCGGTCAGCCAGCGAAAACTCTCCTGGCCGATTGCTGCCCAACACGAGCACGCCGTCCCCGGCGCTGCCGAAGGGCAACGGGATAGCAACCGCTGCAATGGGCTTGTTGTTCGCATTACGGTAAGGCTCGCGTGTGCATGAGGCAAGCGAGGCGGCCTCCTCGCGTGAGGCGATCGCCAGTTGGCGGTTTACTGCAGCTTCATAAAGCCACCCGGACGAAGGGAGAGGCATGCGGCTGAGCCAGCGGTTCGTTGATCCGTTAACGAAGGCGGCGCGCTGGATGAGCTCGTCGCCGGATAACTCGTATAGCGCAGCGATCGGCCATTGGAATTGTTCGCCGATCAATTGAATCGCGCGCTCCGCCAGCAGCGTCGGATGCGTGTAGGCTTGGAGCTGCGAGCCAAGCGCGCGGCTGAACTCATCGAGCTTGGCGAATCGCTCGGCACGCTGCTGTTCGGCCGCATACAGGCGAATGCGGTCTATCGCGCCGCCAATCTGGAAGGCGACGGATTGGAGCAAAGCCAGCTCCTCGTCGCTGAAGCGCTCCTTGCCGGGAGCGGCGATGTTGAGCAGCCCGACGAGCCGTTTGCCTGCGCGCAGGGGCACGGTTGCGTGATGCGTGATGCCGTTCGTATCGCCCCACTTGAAGGTCGCGGCATCCTCAATTCGTTTACAGTTTAAAATGTTAACGGCGTTTTTCAGCTTGCCGCCCCAATAGCGGTCCAAACACCAGCATGAGCCGTTGTTCATGCGCTGGCCCTCGTTGCCGCTTAGGGCGGGCGGGAGGTTTTTCTCCGCCGTGCAGCGGTAATCCATATAAGCGTCGGAGAGAAAAATCCAGCCAGTCGTTAATCCCGTTAATTCCAGAAGCTTCTCCAGCACGGAATGAAGCATCGTTGAAAGCTCATTAGCCTGATTAAGCGTCTCGGCAATGATTTTGAGCAGCGCTAACTCGTGCACGCGATGCTCAGGCAGCTTGTGCGGGGAGCTCGCGACTACGAGCGAGCCCGAATCAGCAGAGCAGCACTCGGCCCCTGTCGTATCCCAGACGTCGGAATCATTCGAAGCATCTGGCGCGCAGCAACCATCGGCTGCGCATACGGAGGAGCCGCTGTTAACGCTGGAGTCGCTGGTATGCGCCTTGTCGTCATCTACGCGCCCTTGTTCGCATGGCTCGTTCGCAAAATTCAATTCGATCGCCTCCACAAGATCAGATGAGCAGATTGAACAACAGCGGATCCTTGTTCAGCTCATAGAACGTCAGTCCCTTGGCATACATGCGTTCGATGAGCGGCGCGTAATCCTCCCGATGCTTCAGTTCTATGCCGACAAGGGCAGGTCCATTATCCTTGTTATGCTGCTTCGTATATTGGAAACGCGTAATATCGTCGTTAGGACCGAGCACATCATCCAGAAATTCGCGAAGCGCGCCTGCCCGTTGAGGGAAGTTGACCGTAAAATAATGCTTTAGCCCTTCATAAATAAGCGAGCGCTCCTTGATCTCCTGCATCCGGTCGACATCGTTGTTGCCGCCGCTGATGACGCAGATGACCGTTTTGCCTTTGATTTGCTCGCGGTAAAGGTCAAGCGCAGCGATCGGAAGCGCGCCTGCGGGCTCCGCTACGATCGCATTCTCATTGTAGAGATCGAGCAGCGTCGTACAGACTTTGCCTTCCGGCACGAGCAGCACATCGTCCAGCAGCTCGCGGCAAACCTCGAAGGTCAGATCCCCGATTCGTTTGACGGCAGCGCCATCCACGAACTTATCGATCTCTTCGAGCGGCACCACCTTGCCTGCATCGAGCGAACGCTGCAAGGAAGGCGCGCCTTTCGGCTCGATGCCGATGATCCGCGTGCTAGGCGAAACAGCTTTCACGTAGGAGGCAACGCCTGCGGCAAGCCCGCCGCCGCCGACCGTGACAAAAATATAATCCGGCGCGCCCTCGGATGCTTCCATGATTTCTTGTCCGATCGTTCCGTTGCCTGCAACGATTTTCTCATCGTCGAACGGATGGATGAAGGCCATGCCAGTCCGTTCACTCTCGGCAATGGCTTGTGCATAGGCATCGTCGAAGGTGTCGCCGATCAGCACGACCTCCACCTGCGAGCCGCCGAAGAAGGATACTTGCTTTACTTTCTGGCGAGGCGTCGTGCTTGGCATATAGATTTTTCCGGGAATGCCAAGGGCATGGCAGGAGTAGGCGACGCCCTGCGCATGATTGCCTGCGCTCGCGCAGATGACGCCCTGCGCAGTTAGCTCGGGAGATAGGGAGCGGATTTTATGGTAAGCGCCGCGTATTTTGAACGAGCGGACGATTTGCAAATCTTCGCGTTTAAGCCAAACCTCGCATTCGTATCGTTCAGACAGAACGCGGCTGTGCTGCAAAGGCGTACGCGTGACGACTTCCTTCAGGTGCAATTGGGCCAACATGATTTCCTCTAGGGTGACGCGGCGCGATTCATTCCGGTTAGCTGTAGCCATGTGCGGACATCCTTTCCATCAGCAAAAGTTGATAATAGCATTGTACACAAAAAAATCCCGTCCCTCATAGGGACGAGATTAGACTCGCGTTACCACCCTCGTTCCATCGAATGGCTAGCAGCGGAAGTGCCTTCCGAGCCGTCCGCATGAAGGCGGTGGCGGCGTATGCCAGCTAAAACGATAGCGCTCCATCGCGTACGTGTGCATACGCGTTCCCGGTAACGGGGGACGACCGTCTGCGCTTACGGCTTGCGGTTATGGCCAAGCGAGATTCAGCGCGGCTTCTCGGGGAGGATGCTTTCTTCGGGCGCAAACATCGGCTTGCAGCGAATGCCGACTCTCTGTGGAATGCGATGCGAAGAGCGTGTTCCCTTCATGGAATGTAACGATTTGGTATTGTTATACGCCTGGAAGGCTCTTTTGTCAAGCGGCGATTGCCCAGGTGAAGCATTAAATGGCAATGCCGTCGCCTTTCTCGTTTGCCGCTCCTGCTGATCCAGCTGGGAGCTATAGTGACAATACGTGGCAATTGTTCTTAAATTAATAAATCTAATAATGACGCTCATATCGCAGATATGATAAAATCTCTCATAGATGGGAGCGTCGGTTGACGCGGAGGAGAGGGATTAGTCAATTGTTTCGCGGCATTCGTTTGAATCGCACTTGGCTCGAAGTTTCTGATTTGGAACCGTCCACTATTCTTAATATGCATAGCTCGGCGATTGACGGCGATTTTATACCTGATCCTACCGGCAAGGGCAACCATTCGGGCGCCTACGCTGATAAGACTAGATTTGAAGAAGCAATGGCGATAAGCGAGAAGTATATCCAGCTTTTTCTGGAAGAAATCAAGTCGGTTGAAGGAACGATTTCCTATCCGTACTTGTTCCTGTGGAACAATCCTGACGGCATACTGCTTCACAGCTCATGTCCGTCATCAATGACGGATGTGCCTAGACAAGCGGGGCTTGTTCCGGGATTGCTAATGGATAAGCATGTGCTTGGCTTGAACGCGATTTCTTTGGCGATGGAGACGGGGCGAACAGTCGTCGTTCGAGGCGACGAGCATACCGTTAATTTGTTTACGTTGTGGAATTGCGTTTGCTGCCCAGTACGAATGGGCGAAACGGGCGAGATTGTCGGGTATTTGGATATCTCGTTTGATTTTATGTATGACCCCGGATTTGTTGTTCCGCTGCTGAGCCATCTAGCCAATCGGATCGGCAAGGCGATTGACGCTTTGGGCGCATAAGGGAAGCGCGGCCTGCCGGATGGCGGGGCGCTGTACAAATAGGATGATAAAGGCCAATTCTTATTGCGGCGTCGGAAGACGCGGATATGAGAATTGGCTTTTTTGTATATGGACTGGAAATAGGGATTGACAATGCGACTGATAATCGTTATCATTCAATACATAAAAGGAATGATAATCATTATCAAGTGAATGGGACATTCAATTGTATCGGGCTTCAGCAACAGGAGCCGGTCTTCAATCAACTATAGCAATGAACAATGATGAAGAAGGAGAGGGGCTTTCACGTAATGGGCTTGTTATACGATTTGATCGCGTGCCAGTCGGGAGCGGATGAACAGGATCGAACGGCTTCCGAAGGGAACGGACGGGGCGAGGGTGAAAGCTTGCAGCAAGCGGTGGAAGCGCTGCTTGCCTACCATCAAGAGACGCGGGAGCTGCTGGAAGCGGGCAGGAACGGAAAGGGGCTGTCGTCATGAAGGGCGGAGAAGCGGTTAGCAAGCAGAAGCCATGGAATTGGATGCTCTTCCCGTTCTCGGCCGTGAAGATGGATGGCGACAACGTGTATGCGGCTTCTCCTGGGAATGGCATTTATCATAGCAGCTCCACGAGCGACTGGACGCGAATCAGCGAGGATTTGCCTTCCGATCTCGTCGTTAATCGGCTGCAGCTTGCGCAAGGGAAGCTGTATGCATGTACGAATGAAGGGTTGTTCACGTATGAGGATGGGGAATGGCGTTATCCAGTAAGCTCGATTCCTTGTTATCAATATAAATCCGCGGGCCAGTGCAGCTGGGCGGCAACGGAATATGGACTTTGGCATCGGTGCGGGGGCGCATGGGAGAAGGTCGCATGCCCGGAGCTCAAAGTATACGACTTTTTGAATTTGCCGCAATTCCTCATTGTAGGACATGAAAACGGCATGGCGGTGTACGACCGGTTGGTAGATGAGTGGAGCGAGTACGATCTGCAGGTCGAGGTGACCTCTCTGGCCGTGTATCACGGGCATTTGCTCGGAGCAGGAGCTGGCGGCGAACTGATCGTAGGCAACAAACGCGGCGGCTTCGACGTCTTGCGCTTCGATAATCGCATTATTTTCTCGCTTGTGAGGCAAGGCGGACATGTATATGCATGCACGGACAAAGGCTTGTACCGCATCGGCTACTTGCGCGGGCAAGTTACGTTATTCGCTGTTAAGCTAGGCTTTCCGGTAACGGACGTGGACTCCGACGGCAAGGAAATGATGATGGCAACGCTGTTCGAAGGGATTCAGACGATGCCGCTCGGCAGAGAACAAGAGGAGGAAGCGTAACAATGCCTAAAGTCATAATCGTCTTCGCCAGCATGTCGGGCAATACGGAGGAAATGGCGGACGCGATCGCCGAAGGCGTAAAGCTGGCGGGCGTAGAGCCTATCGTGATGAATGTAATGGATGCCGAAGCGTCACAGCTGGCAGATTACGATGCGATTATTCTGGGCGCCTACACGTGGGGCGATGGCGAGCTGCCGGATGAAATGCTCGATTATTACGAGGCGATGGATGGGCTTGATCTAAGCGGCAAGCAAGCAGCAACCTTCGGTTCTGGCGATTCGGCTTACGATATTTTTTGTGGGGCCGTCGACATGCTAGAGCAGAAGCTGAAGGACTGCGGCGCGGTGATTGCAGCTGACAGCATGAAGGTGGAGCTAAATCCGACCAATGAACAATCGGAGCAGTGCCGAGCGCTTGGGCGCAGGCTTGCGGAGCTCGTCGGAGCGGGCGTTTAAGGACGCGCCATATGGGCTGGGCGAATGCGCGGGAGGTGACGGGGGATGGCGGAGCAACGGTCGGGCAAAGCAATGCTTGAGGATTACCGCTTGGAGGACTGGCTTCGCTGTCCTTATCGATACGCGCGCAAGCGCGCATCGGACCGTCGGGCTGACCGCCTGCATTGGCGCCAGCTAGCGCAATATGCGATCAGCCATACAGTGAATGGCTTCTACCAATTGCCAGTGCAGTCGCGGAAGCGCGAAGCGATCAATCGGCTGCTGGAAGGCCGCTGGACGAATAAAGTGGACAGCTTCGAGTCCGCTACCCAGTATGAGCATGTGAAAGCTTTGCTGAAGGTGCGACTGTACCAGTTGCTGCTCGGAAGAAAGAGCTTTGACGGGATCAACGGCGATCCAATTATTGCGTTCGAGCGTTTTGAAACTTATGTTCAGCCGCTAGGGACGACGTTGTCCGTCATTTTTCATTCGGTATTCGGAGAAGCGGACGGACGCGAGCTCGTCATACGCAAATATACGGTCAATGCGGACCGTGACATCAGCGAAGCGTTTCGTCATCTCGTAACCGTGTTTGGTTACTATGCGTTCGGCCGAGTGCCGTCACGCATCGAAGTGCACGCCTTGCTGGACGGTACCGTCCAGTGCTGGCAGCCCGACGCCGCAGCCGTGTGTGCGTCGGTCGATTACTTGCGCTTGCTGCTCTCGTTCGAGATGGATGAGGGCGGCATACGCAAATCGGGCGATGCGGCCGAGTGCCGCACCTGCCCCCTCAGAGGCGACTGTCTGGCTGAAGGAGCACGTTCTTCTGTTGAGGAAGTCTCACCAACGTGTATGCCAGGCATTGTCATGTGAATGGCTTGATTGCCCTGAGCGGATCCAGGCAAAATCGCTAATCTATCTCTCATTTCAGGCATCATCGTGATTTCGCATTACTGCTACACCCCCTTCCTAGAGAAGGCTGCGGCGTAAATGTGCCGCGTCGCAGCTTTCGCCTGCCGGGTTATACCGGCAGGTTCTTTTTTTTATCTAATTATCACCTTTACAACCTTATTTAATTTGATAGAATATTAATAAATTAAAGAATATTTCCGCTTATATTTGCATATTTACACACAGCGAAGGAGATTGCTCCTCATGACGAATCAGCAGCTGCTCACCTTTCGTTCACCACCGCTTCCTTATTTTATTGAATCTAATCGCGTGACCTATTCGGCGGGGGAGGAGCATCCGAATCGCTCGAATATCGGCGTATTTGATATGCTGTTCCTGCATGAAGGGACGCTCCACATCGGCGAAGAGGACAAGCAGTGGTCGCTCGTCCCCGGGCAAATCTTGATTCTTCGGCCGGATCGATGGCACTATTCCGTAAAGCCGTGCGAGCAGGAGACGGTCTTCGACTGGATCCATTTCCAGGCTCCGGGCGAGTGGGAAGAGACAGACAGCGCGCATCCCGGTACGCTGCGCGGCGATTATTATACTTATGCAATAAGGCTGCCCAAGCATATGACGCTTTCCTACCCGGAGGAAGCGCGCGAGATGTTCGCAGGCCTGCATGAAGCGGCAAGCGGCTCCTCCCATGCGGCGTTCTGGGATCGGCAGCAGCGTTTCCTGCATCTGCTGCAGATGCTCGACGAGGGCTGGCGCTCGGATGAAGCGAAGGCAGCCGTGTCGGTGGCGGAGCGGGCTGCAGCCTATTTGAAGCTGCACTACCGAGCACCGATTAGCAACGGCATGCTTAGCGAAGCTTTGCGCCTCCATTCGAACTACATTGCACGCTGCATGACGGATGTGTTCGGCTGCACGCCGCAGCAGTATTTGCTCTACTATCGACTTGATCAAGCCAAGCTGCTGCTAATTAAGACGGACTGGCCGATTGCCCGAGTGGCGGAGGAAACAGGCTTTCGGCAGACGCCGCATTTTTCCCGCTTATTCGCAGAGCACACGGGGTTATCGCCGCTGCGATTCCGCAAGCGGTTTACAGGGTAGGCGAAGATCGCGGCTCTCATTTGCATAAATTCCCACTCGGTGCCAAATACTACCGTATCCCGATTGGAAGGCAGGCGGATGAGGTGGAGCGATTCGCGCTGAAGTCAGATGTGCATGAAGTGGTTGACCAATTTAAGGTATGGAATGTGAGAAGCTGCTTGGCAAACCGATTCAATATCGCGCCGACGCAGCAGGTATCGATCGTGATGAATGACCGGCACCAGCAGCGGACGATCGATGAAGCGAGATGGGGGCTGTTCCCGTTCTGGGCGAAGGATTCCATTAATGCAGATGGGGAGCGGGTCGGCTCGAAGCAGCATTTTAACCGGATGCTCAAAAGCCGCCGCTGCATCGTGCCGAGCACCGGATTTTACGGCTGGAAGCAGGAGGGGCCCGAGCGCGATCCGCGCGCGATGCATATCGTCGTGGATCGGAAGCCGCTGTTCGGCATGGCGGGCATTTACGACAGCTGGATTAACCCGCAGGGGAAAGAGGAGCGGGCGTTTACGATATTGACAGTCCAGTCCTCGGGTCCGATGTCCGCATGGCAGCAGCGCCTGCCGGTTGTTCTCGACGAGGAGGGCATCGAGCGCTGGATGAGTCCTGCGGTAACGGAGTTCGCCGAGCTGCGTACGTTTATTCAACCGCTGGAGCCGTTCCAGCTGCGCTCGTTCCCGGTGACGAATGCGGTTAGCGACGTGAAGTACGAGCAGCCCGATTGCGTGCTGGAGCTGAAATTCGGCTCGGCGTAAGTCTAATGCATCCAAAAGAAGCCCTGAGCGAGGCAGCGCTCAGGGCTTCTTGCTATGGGGCGGTGATGTATCGTGATGCTGCGTGTTGTGCGTTGCGTGCTGTGCGTTGCGTGCTGTGGCGTTGCGCATTGTGTGTTGTGTGCTGAAGTGCTGCGCCCTGTGGGGGCGGAGGTTATTGTATTCTGTGCAATGACCCCTTAAGCTTAGTGCGCTATAAGCTGTTCCCATTGCAATTCGTACAACGGCAAACCTCACATTTTCGCGAAATTTGCTTTAAACACACTTATGGAAACTTCCTCATTGTATGAATTGCAATGAAAGGATCATTGGAGAGAGCTAACGAAGATCCCATTGTACATCATGCAATAGGGAGTGGGGCGGCGGAGCCAATTCCGTTCGCCGTTGGCGTGAGCGCCATAACCGGAAGGTTGAGATGGCGGGCAATTCGGCTATAATGTGTAAGGGCCGATCCTCCATCGGATTGGCTAGAAAGAAGGTAAGTTTATGCGAATTGCAATCCCGCTGCTATGGTGCGCCGTTCTGTTCGTCTGCACCTGCACGATGAGCTTTAAGCTGCTGCTGCAGCATTTTGTGATCGAGTTTCATTGGGACGCCGACCCTAACCTTAGCGATTTGTTCCGGATGAATGATGTTTGGTTGACCAGCAAGCTGTATTTGCTGCAAAAAATCGGTCATTTCTCAGGCTTCTTCATCCTGACCCTGCTTCTCATATCGGCAGCAAGGCATGCCCGCAGCAACCCGTTAACCGCGATTCGCAAGGGCGTCATGCTGGCAGCAGGCTACGCCGTCCTGACGGAAGTGCTGCAGCTTTACTTCGGCCGGGATGGCCGCATTATCGATATGTTTATCGATGGCGCAGGCATTGCCCTTGCGGCAAGAATTGCGTACAGAGCTAGCAGGGGCCAGCAGGCGAAGAGCCGCCAACTGCGAGCTTAAGGGCTTAAGCCAGCGCCAATTCGCATGGGCTGTCGGCATTTTGTCGGCAGTCCTTTTTGCTGCGCACATAAAAACAACCTCCGGTATCGGAGTGCCGGAAGCTGTTCCAGGTTAAGGCTTTGCTAGCTGCTGGACGTAGTGGCTGGGCGCTACGCCGACAACTTTTTTGAACATGCGGGAAAAAAGCAGCGCATCCTTGTAGCCGACCGAGCGGGCGGTCTCCGTGACGGATAAACCGGTGCTGCGCAGCAGCTCTTTGGCTTTCTCCATGCGATAGTGGAGCAAATATTGCTGCGGCGGCATGCCGAGCGCCTCTCGGAAAAGCGTGGCGACGTATTTGCGGTCCAGTCCGAGATACTCGGACAATTGGCGAATCGTCACTTCTTCGTCGTAGTGGCGATGGATGAAGTCGGCGGCTTGCCGCACATATTCCTCCCGCGGCTTGCGGGCATCCGGCGCCTGCTGCTCAGCGGGAGCGAGCCGGATAAGCGTGGCAAGCAGCTCATACAAGGTCGCTTGCTGCAGCAGATCGCCTCCGGGACGCTCGCTCGTTTCCGCTAATCGGTCAAACCAGCTGCTATCCATCTCCGCAGGCTGATCAAATACCGGATTCACGGTTAGTGTCGTACGCTCCAGCACCAGATCAGCCTGCTGGCCGACGAAAGCGATGCAGTTGTATTTCCACGGGTCGTCCATATCCGCCGTATAAGAATAGACCTCGTTAGGGGGCGCATAGAAACCTTGTCCGCTTTGGATCGAATGGGTTTGGCCCCGATAGGTCATGCTGCCTCGACCCGATCGGGCAAAGTAAAGCTTGTGATGATCCTTGACGCCCGGCCCCCAGCTTTGGCCCGGCGTGTTGGCCTGCGCTCCCCAATAAATCATTTGCAAATCATGCGCGGCAACGGCAGCCGCTGGCTTGTTTCGAATGCCTTCTTTGGTTCGTCTTGTGCTCAATTGCTTCACCCGCTTCTGTTTTTCGACGATATTGCGATCTCGAATATTCTGACATTATACCATATTGTTCAGTCATTCTGTCATTGGGAATACATGACTGGCAGTGCTACAATAAGGCCATTACGGACAAGGAGCTGAACACTTTGGTATATACAGCTAATGAGAAACGCTATGACTCTATGACATATAACCGCAGCGGCCGCAGCGGCTTGCTGTTGCCCGCATTATCGCTAGGCCTCTGGCATAATTTTGGAGGAGTGGACAAGTACGAGAACGGCCGTGCGATGGTTCGCCATGCCTTCGATCTGGGCATTACGCATTTCGACCTTGCGAACAACTACGGACCGCCGGCAGGCTCCGCAGAGGAAAACTTCGGCCGCATCCTGTCGCAAGACATGGCGCCATACCGCGATGAGATGATCATTTCGACGAAAGCCGGCTATTACATGTGGCAGGGCCCTTACGGCGAGTGGGGCTCGCGCAAATATCTGGTTTCGAGCCTCGACCAAAGCTTGAAGCGGATGGGACTCGACTATGTCGATATTTTCTACCATCACCGTCCGGACCCGAACACGCCGCTTGAAGAAACGATGGGCGCATTGGATGCGATCGTACGCTCCGGCAAAGCGCTGTATGTCGGCATCTCGAACTATTCTGCGGAGCAAACGGCTGAAGCATCGGCGATCTTGAAGCGTCTTGGAACGCCATGCCTGATTCATCAGCCATCGTATTCCATGCTCAACCGTTGGATCGAGGATGGCTTGCAGGATGTGCTCGATCAAGAGGGCATCGGATCGATCGTCTTCTCGCCACTGGCGGGCGGCGTATTGACGGACCGTTACTTGGGCGGCGTGCCTGCTGATTCCCGTGCCGGAGGGGCAAGCGTGTTCCTCCAATCGAACGATCTGACCGAAGCCAAAATGGCGAAGGTCCGCAAGCTTAACGAGTATGCGCAAGAGCGCGGCCAAACGCTGGCGCAGATGGCGCTTGCTTGGGTGGTTCGCGGCGGACGCGTAACGTCGGCGCTGATCGGCGCAAGCCGCGTCTCGCAAATCGACGACAACGTAGCGGCGCTGAACAACCTGGCGTTCACAGAAGAAGAGCTGCGCCGCATCGAAAACGTGCTGGCGCTGCCGAACTAAATAACCGAGGGCTGCGCCGCAGCCAAATAAAGGGGCTTTCACCTTGCCATCGACGATGGCAAGGTGAAAGCCCCTTCGCATTATCTTGCTTATCGGCATGGCGGGAATGGCATAATGTCAGCCACTTGGCTGAACGGATAATGGAACGTCGCGAATTGCGATTGGTACAAGTATTGCAACAGGAAGAGCTCGCCGTTTTGGACGGCGCACAGGACGCCGGTCACGCCGGTGCCATTTCGCATCGAGAGGCCGACGGGACGACCGATGAGCATGCTCGCTTTTTGCTGCAGAGAAACAGTAGGGGGCATCGCGCCGGGGGATGGCATAAACATAGCTGCACCTCATTAATGGAGCTTAGAAGCTGCAGTCAATATATGCGAATGCCCGCCCCGAGGTTACCGCAAGGGCCGTCCGATTATTTGAAGAATCGAATCGTAAGCGGGTAACGATAGTGGCTGCCGTCATTGGCGCGTATGGCGCCGATGATCGTCAGAATGATCCAAGCGATGCCTAGCAGAATGGACGTAAGAATGCCGATTACGATCGTAATCAGAATGCCGGAAATAATGCCATAGATGGCCATACTGATCTGGAAGTTGAGCGACTCTTTGCCTTGCGCGTCAATATAAGCGGATTCATCCTTCTTGATGAGCCAGATGACAAGCGGACCGAGAATGGAGCCGAACGGAATGATGATGCCAACGAAAGCGAGCAGATGGCAAAGCATGCCGTACAATCGGTCATCCCGGGACAGATGATCAGGATACATCACTTACCCTCTCCTTTACTGGCGGACGTGAGTAACGGCCTATCGATGAACGATATGCAGCAACATACATGGCTATTCGGAACAAATTTGCGGATAGGAAAAAGTTCCTATTTCATATATTTACAAGTGAATGGAGGCTTCTTATAATATGGAAACGGCTTCAATGCTGAATGGGAGAAAATGGGGCGTGAAACGATGGGTCGCATCAAGTGGCTTTTTCTCGGATTAATCGGAACGATTCTGTTAAGCACGACTGCGCCTGTTGTCGCATCGGCTGCCGCGGCCGGAGCGACGGCTAGCCCTGCGGGTGCGGGCTGCGACGCATCCTGGTACGAGAAGTCGATGGCTTATGTGCCGACCGGACGGATAACGAATAAAGGGCAAGCGCAGCCGATCGAAGTGCAGATCGATAATGATACGGCGCTATATAAGACAAATGCAACACTTAGCTACGGCTCTACAGTGAAGGTATACGGCACGCTAAAGGTGAATGGGAGTACCTACTACGCGCTTCAAGATGATAAGTTTGTGAAAGCGTCGACGAATGTGAAATTCGAGGCGCTGCCCGAGAAGGTTCGGAATTGTATGGAGCCGCTCATCAGCGAGCATAACGTGAACCTATGGGTAGCAGAGGCAAGCAAAATAAAAACGCCGATTGCCAAGCTCGCCTATCTGTTCACTACGCTGACGGATCATGTCGCCTATGATTATGCGTTGTATGAAGGGACCGGCGGCAATATGCGGTCTCACACGAGCACAGGGGCATTAGCTTATGGCATGGCGGTCTGCGATGGCTATGCTTCCGCGCTGCAGGTGCTGCTGACGAAAGCCGGCATCGTAAACAAGACGATAACCGGCAGTGCCAACAACGGCAGCGGCCGAGGGTACGAAGCGCATATGTGGAATTTAGTGAAGCTCGATGGGTTTTGGTATCATGTCGATTCGACGTGGGGCGATAACTACATCGACCAGTTCCATTATTTCCTGCTGCCGGATCAGGATATGGGCCGTAATCATAAGTGGAGCGTAAAAACATACGCAACGAACGATAAGTACGCGTATTTTGATCGACTCGAAGTGTTTAATATGGACTATGTGAACGGAACCTATGACGAAATTCGGGCGGATGGCATTTATCGCGTGCAGCTTGCCGACAAGAAGAAGTTTACGCGGATTACGCCGGCTAACGACCGCGTTTATCGCAGGCCGCAGATCGATAATGGCACGATGTACTATTTGACGGATCGCGGGCTCAAGCGGGTGGGGGAGGATGGCTCCGATCCTAGGCTTATCCCGACAGGCGTGACGAACGACTTTATCGTATTTAACGGACATATCTACTACACGCACTTTATCGTTTCGTTTGATTCCCCTTATGAATTTCATTTGAACAAAACCGACTTGGACGGCAGCAATCCGGCAAGCGTGCATACGTTCACAGATCCCGACCATAACTTTAGCGGCTTCTATCTCATGAATAACGGCGCGCATAGCACGTTGTATTACTACACGAATGATCATGAGCTGGTGCAGGTCGATTCATATTAGTTAAAAAACACTGCTCACCTCGTTACAGCGATTGCTCGCTTGCTGACGAGGGGCAGTGTTTTTATTTAGCCGCATAAATGCTTCGCGCGCTTAATAGATCGTATGGATAATATCCTCAAAATTCGGCTCATCCAGATGAACGTCCTCGATCTCTCCGTATTGCTCAAGCAAGCGAAGGGCGTCCATGGCGCTAAGCTCGTTGCGATTGCACGCAATTGTGACTGTGCAGTCTTCGAAAGCGAGAAGGTGCAGCGCACTGGCTTCGACAATAGGTCCAGCCGATTCAGCGGAATGGGATGAAGCAGTCGATTGCGTATGGGAGCTAGGATGATGATTGGTGTGAATGCTCTGGTGGCTGGACGTCAGCGACTCGGGTAACGCTGGCTTCTGCCGGTAAGTGACGCGTATGACCGTTGGCAGGCCGATTCGACGGCGCAGCTCTTTAATGGTGCCATCGAAGCCGAGCGTTCCTTGGTTAATGACGATGACCCGGCTGCACAGCTGCTCGATATCGTCCATGTCGTGCGTCGTGAGCAGGATCGTTTTGCCCATCGCGACGTTAATATTGCGCAAGTATTCGCGAATGCTGCGTTTGGCGATGACATCAAGACCGATCGTGGGCTCGTCGAGGAACAAAATGTCGGGATCATGCAGCAGGGCAGCGGCGAGATCCGCACGCATGCGTTGGCCGAGCGACAGCTTACGGACGGGTGTATCTATATATTCGTCCAGCTGCAGCAGCTCCGTAAGTTCTTGCATCCGAGCCGCTTTGACTGCTGGCGCGAGTCCGTACATTGCGGCCAGAATATCGTAAGAGTCGCGAACGGGCAAGTCCCACCATAGCTGAGAGCGTTGGCCGAACAGCACGCCGAGCCTTCTCGCTACACGGCGTCTGTCGCGATGCGGGTTTAATCCATCGATCCGGACTTCGCCGGAGGTAGGGTGCAGAATGCCGGACAGCATCTTGATCGTCGTCGATTTCCCGGCGCCATTGGGGCCGATATATCCGACGAATTCGCCGGGCTCGATCGTAAAATTAACGCCGCTAACGGCATGCTTCATCGCGTGTTGGCGAGACAGCATGGTTCGGAAGCCGCGGAATGGACCTTCCGGGGCCGCGACGGGAAGCCGGAAGCTTTTATGTAAATTCGTAACGGTGATCATGGAAGTCGCTCCTTACGTTTTTGCGAAGCAAAAGCACTTCGAAAGCATAGTGCGCGTCGAAGGCTATGCTTCGATTTTTGCCCATGCTTAGCTGCCTGTGCTTTGATACCGGCTTAAGCCGAGCCGCCAGAATATCAGAGACAAGACGAGCAATGCGCCTGCAACGGCGGCGGCCAGCGGCAGCATCCACCAGCCTGTATCCCCGCGCAGCACGAACAAGCCCGGCATGTAATTGGCAAAGCCGACTGGAATGACGCCGAGCAAAATCCCTTGCAGCCACCTTGGATAAATCGATATCGGATATTGCGCGGCCGTTCTCGCAGCATCCTCGGTAATGTTTTGCAGCTCGGTAATGCGCGTGAGCCAAAAGCCGACGGTCGCAGTAAGCAGGCCGATTGCGAACAGCAGCACGGCGCCGGAGAAAATGACGAAGATCGATAAAGGAACGGCAATCCAGCCGAGCTGGCCTGCCTGCATGAGAGAGGCGAGGGAGAGCGATAGAATCGCGATGCCTTGGATCAGTTCGCCAGCGCGTATGGATACATTCCGCGACATAAGCGCGACGAGCACCGGCACGGGACGCAGCAGCAGCGCATCCAGTTCGCCGCTAACGAGGTAGCTTTCGATGTTGTGCACATCAGAAGCGACGGTGCGGTACAACGCTTTGGACAGAGTCAATACGGCATAAAGCCAGCCAGCTTCCGAGAGACTCCAGCCCTGAATGTGGCCGAATTTGAGCAAAATGACGGCAAGCATCAAAAATTCAACGACGTTAATTAATGCGGACATCGCCGTCGAGAACCAAAAGTTAAAGCGATACTGCATGCGACTGCGAAAGCTCGCAGCGACGAGCAGACCATACATGCGAAGTCCGTTCATCCGCCTTGCACCTCCACTTTTCGCCGCATAATAGAGGTTACTGTCAGGCATACGCACGTCAGTGCAGCAGCCCAAAGCAGCGACCCGATGAGCTCGCTCGGCTGTGCCATGTCGAGATAGATGCGTGTAGGAACGTAATGCAGATACGGATAAAACGAATAGCGGGCGATCGCAGCGAGCGGCTCTGGCAGCCATTCGAGCGGAATCATAAAGCCGGACAGCAGCATGCTGAGCGCGTAATTGACCCAGTACAGCCAACGTGATTCCGTCGACCAGAGGGCGAAAGCTCCGATCAAGTAGTTGAGGCAAATGCAAATGTGGGCGGCAAGCAGCAAAGCAATCGCGGTCCAAGCATAGGCCAGCCAGGATGTCGGCAGATAGAAGGGGAGGACGAGCGCGTACAAAACGTAGAGAGGGATAAATTTGTACACGAATTGATAAGCGACCTGCCCCCATTCCTTGCTCATCAGCTGGTAGAACAAATGAGCGGGACGCATGAGCTCCAGCGCAATTTGTCCAGTGCGGACAGATTGTTCGATCCCGAGCCCGTTCGTAAGGAAGGCGGCGACCCATAAGGAGCATTGATTAAACGCCACATAGCTGACGATGCCGGCGGTCCCGTAACTGCCGAGCGGTTGGTCAGCGGCAATCGCTGTCCAGATCGAGACATAGATAAAGCCGAATAAAGCGCTTGCGATGTTGTGGATCAGATGCGCGCCGCGATATTGCTTGTTGCGGGCGTAGTTTTTGCGGGCCAAAACGTAGAAAAGCATGTAACACCTCCAACCAATGATTAGGCGAAAGTGCGTAGAGCGCGGAAGAAGATCATAGCAGAGCGGGATGGAGGTTTGCAAGCGTTTTTTTAGTTCGCTATTGGCGGGGAAATGGGCTGGCGGAGGGAATAGGGAAGGGAGATGTGCGCTATTGGTGGGGGAGTGAGCTGGCGGCTGGAATAGGGAAGGAAAATGTGCGCTATTGGTGGGGAAATGAGCTGGCGGCTGGAATAGGGAAGGGAAATGTGCGCTATTGGCGGGGAGATGAGCTGGTGGAGGGGATAGGGAAGGGAAATGTACGCTATTGGCGGGGAAATGGGCTGGTGGAGGGAATAGGGAAGGGAGATGTGCGCTATTGGTGGGGAAATGAGTTGGCGGATGGGATAGGGAAGGGAAATGTGCGCTATTGGTGGGGGAGTGAGCTGACAGCGAGGGGAAGCAGAAAGACTGGCGATGCAGAAAATTTCTGCACCGCCAGTTCATGATAGTAGTTAGTTTAAGTTGTCGGAGCGATGCCGAACGTTTGGCGCTCGGGCGATGAGTTAGGTGGCTCCGGCTCCAAGCGATCTTCTGAATTCCGCCGTGAGCAGCGGCACGATTTCGAACAGGTCGCCGACGATGCCGTAGTCGGCGACGCCGAAGATGGGGGCTTCGGCGTCTTTGTTGATGGCGACGATGACGCGAGAGCCGCTCATGCCAGCGAGATGCTGGATTGCGCCGCTGATGCCGCAGGCAATATAGAGCTGGGGCGTCACGACTTTGCCGGTTTGCCCGATCTGCAGCGCGTAGTCGCAGTAGCCCGCGTCGCAGGCGCCGCGCGAGGCGCCGACTGCGCCGCCGAGCAAGGCGGCAAGCGCCTGCAGCGGCGCGAAGCCATCGGCGCTGCGGACGCCTCGGCCGCCGGAGACGATGACATCGGCCTCGGCGAGATCAACGCCGCCGCTCGCCTTGCGTACGACGGAGCGGACGGTCGTCCATAGCGTCGGCGCGCGATAAGCAAGCGCCGCCACGCTGCCTTGCGGGATGCCGGGCGGAAGCGGCTTCGCCGGCGGAAGATTGTTCGGGCGCACCGACAGCACCGCTGGTGCGCCCGGCACGATGCGAAGCCGCTCGACGGCTTTGCCGGCGTAGAGCGGCCGCACGAATACGACGTCACCGCCATCGCCGCTATGCTCGATGGCGGTGACGTCGGCAATATGGGCCGCGCCGATGGCGGCGGCCACGCGGGGCGCGACCTCGCGCCCCAAAGCGGTGTGGCCGAGCAGCACGGCGCTCGGCTGCACCGCATCGATGGCGGCGGCGATCGCAGCCTGCACCGCCTCCGGCGCGCTGCCATGCAGCGAAGGGTCGTCGGCCACATGGACGACGACCGCGCCGCGTGCGGCCAGCTCGGCGGCAGCTTCCGCAAGCGCCGCGCTATCGGTGCCGGCGATGACGGCGTGCACCGCGCCGCTATCGCCGGCGAGCAGCCTGGCTGCGCCAAGCGCCTCCAGTGCGACGCGGCGCAGCCGCCCGTCTTTGCTTTCGGCGTAGACCAAGCAGGTTAGGCTCATAGAGAGTAGCCTCCTTTTGTAGAAAAGATCCTGAGGCTTCGGGGCCTCAGGTAAAGTGCGGCGAGAACGCGATTGTTAAGCAAGCGCCAATCCATTTTTGTTATGTGATCTCGCAGGCATGTTCAGGTCGACTGGTTGCAGTGCTTCCAGCTCCATCCCGGCCCCTAATTTCCGCGTCCTAAAGCACCTTAGCCTCATCATGCAGCAGCCTGACCAGCTCGGCGGCCTGCACCGCGGGGTCGCCAGCAATCCGCTTGCCTGCGGCGCGCGCCGCTGCAGCATCCACTGTTGCTCGAACAGCCTTTGGAGAAGGAGTATCCACGCCAAGACCAGCCAACTCGCTTCGGTTGACGACGCGAAGCGGCTTCCGCTTTGCCTTCATAATGCCGGGCAGCGAAGGGTAGCGCGGCTCGTTCAATCCTTGCTGCGCGGTGACCAAAGCGGGAAGGGGGACCTCGACCGTTACGGCATCCCCTTCGGCGTCGCGTTCGGCGACGAGCGTGCCGCCGGCAAGGTCGAGCTTCACCGCAGCGGACACATGGGGCAAGCCCAGCCGCTGCGCCACTTGCAGGGCAACGCTTCCCGACCCGGTATCCACGGCGAATAAACCGGCTAGCACGAGATCCGGCGCCAACGGCTGGATAACTGCCGCGACCGCGGCGGCAACCGCCGCGCTGTCGTCCTCGGAGCCGATTTCGATCCGAATGGCCTCATCCGCCCCCATCGCAAGGGCCGTGCGCAGCGCTTCCGCGCTTTGCTCCGGTCCGCATGCAACGGCCGTAATGCTAATGCCGCCGCCGCCCGCACGCTCGCGAATGCGCAGCGCCTCCTCCAATGCGTACTCGTCGTAAGGGTTCACAATAAGCTTGACGCCCTCGGACGAGACTTGCCCTCCGCGCACGACGATTTTTTCCTCGGTGTCGAACGTTTGCTTGACCAGCACAACGATGTTCATATTGGCTCTCGCCTCCTCATACCAGCGCGAATCATGCCTTACTACACCTTTATGTTCCTTCCAAAATGGCGCGTGTCCGTCAGTGCTACGATATGAAAGACGGCCAGCGATTAGACTATCGCCCGAGCCTTGAATCTCCCAGCAGCGGTCTTCCGGCCAACCGAAAATAACAATCGTTCCGCGCGTCGCGTCAGTTCGGTTCCCTCTCGGTTTCCTCATGGTCTCTTTCCGGTTCCCTCGATACCTTCATTCATTCCAAAGCGTCTCGTACCACGATTACACGGGCTCACAGGCGGCATGTTCACGTAAGGGAGTTCATATACTGGGAACAACGCGCAGTTGTGAAAGCGCTTCAACAACTTGTCCGATCGAAGGACATGAGCAAAGGGGCGGTGCTGCGTTGACGGAGGAATGGGCGATTAAGGCGGTCAAATGGCTCTTGTTTGCATGCGTGTCAGGCATGGCGCTCAGGTGGTTTGCACAGGCCGTTCTCAGTCGAGTCGCATACATGCGGCTGGGCAAAGGGACGTTTCGTCCGCCGCCTGCTCCTCAACCCGCAAGCGGGGAGGCTGCGGCCTTGAAGGCGCATCCGAAGCAGGCAAGGCGAGCGCGAGCGAAGGCATTCGGAGACGTAGGGGCGCAAGTATTAGGCCATCGCAAGCTGCTGCGCGATTTGCGAAGCGGCATCATGCACTTGCTGTTTTTTTACGGCTTTATTGTGCTGCAGTTCGGCGCGCTGGATTTGATCTGGCGGGGCTTAACGGAGCAGCCGCTTCCTTATGCCCGTTACGGCTGGTTCTCCTTCGTGCAGGAAACGACGGTTGCCGTCGTATTCATCGCCGTGCTTTATAGCGTGTATCGGCGGTACGGAGAACGGGTCGAACGGCTCAAGCGCGGCTGGAAGCCCGCGATTGTGTCGCTGTTCATTGGAGGCATTTGCGCAACCGTCTTGCTTACGCTCTCGTTTGAGCGCATTGCTCAGCCAGCCGATGTGTTTCCCCAAGCCTATGCGCCAATTACGGCTGCAATCGCTTCGATCCTTACTGCAATTGGCGCCACGCCGGCAGCGGCGGAGTCTGGCAATGAGGCAGCATGGTGGCTGCATCTATTCGTGCTGCTCGGATTTCTCGTCTACGTGCCGCAGTCCAAACATTTTCACCTGCTGACGGCGCCGGCGAACCTATGGCTAAGGCGCGGGGCGAAGCCCGGGCGGCTTGAGCCTATTAATTTGGAGGATGAGGAGGCGGAGTCGTTCGGCGTAGGACGCGTTGAAGATTTTCGGCGCAAGCAGCTGCTCGATTTGTACGCTTGCGTGGAATGCGGACGGTGCACAAACGTATGTCCAGCCTCGAACACCGGCAAGCTGCTGTCGCCGATGCATTTGATCGTGAAGCTGAGAGACCATCTGACGGAAAAGGGGGCGGCTGTCACACAGCAGCGGCCGAATGCGCCAGCGTGGCTGTGGGGGAAGGACGGCGATGAACAATCAGGCAGCGGAGCGCACGCGATGGGAGCTTCTGTGCCGGTATGGAACGGCGGGCGAAGCGCGGCGGATACCTCCATCGCCCCGACGATGGAGGCGCAGGCCGAGGCCTGGCAGCGGACGCTGCCAGGGGAAGGCGGCTCGTCCGCAGAGGATACGCCGCTTATCGGGGGCGTGATGACGGAGGCGGAGCTGTGGTCATGCACAACCTGCCGCAATTGCGAGGATCAGTGTCCGGTCGGCAATGAGCATGTGGACAAAATCATCGATATGCGCCGCCATCTCGTGCTGATGGAAGGGCGGCTGCCCGCGGAGGGACAGCGCGCGATGCAAAATATCGAGCGGCAGGGCAATCCATGGGGGCTGCCCCGCGCCGAACGCGCCGCTTGGATGGAAGCATGCGAGCAGCAGACCGGCATCGTGGTCGAGTCTGTTCGAGACATGGCGCAGCGCGGCGAGCAGCCGGAGTGGGTCGTGTGGGCGGGCTCGATGGGCGCTTACGATACGCGCAGCCGCAAAGTGCTGTTCGCGCTCGTTCGGCTGCTTCACGCCGCGGGCGTGCGATTCGCGGCGCTAGGGGAGGAGGAGCGCAATTCGGGCGATACGCCGCGCAGGCTCGGCAACGAGCTGCTGTTTCAGGAGCTGTGCGCAGACAACATTGCGACGCTGGAGCGGTACGGCATCCGGCGGATCGTGACGGCATGCCCGCATACGTTTCATGCGCTGCGCAATGAATATCCCGATTTTGGCCTATCGCCAGAAACGGAAGTGGTACACCATACCGAGCTGCTGGCGCGGCTGCTGGATGACGGGCGGCTGACGCCGGTTCACCCGCTGCGCGAGACGGTCGCTTACCATGATTCCTGCTACATGGGACGGTATAACGGCGCTTATGAGGCGCCACGGCGCATTTTGTGGGCGATTCCTTCGCTTCAGCTAGCCGAGCTGGAGCGTTCGGGGCGCAATGCGATGTGCTGCGGCGCTGGCGGCGGGCTCATGTGGATGGAAGAGAAAGCGGGCGCCCGCGTGAACGTGGCGAGGGTGACGCAGGCGCTGGCGGTCGAACCGACGGTGATCGGCTCCGGCTGCCCTTACTGCTTGACGATGATGGAGGATGGGCTTCGCCATTTGGAACAGGAGAATACGTCGGCACGCGATGTCGCGGAGCTGCTCGCCGCTTCGGTGCTCGGGTGAACTGAGCGTTAGCGCGTGACGCGGGTCGCAGCTCGCAAATCTTCGTACGCAGCAGCATTCTGCGTCACACACTACACGCCGCGCTGCGGCGCATGATATGCATCACACAATATCAGCATGACAGAGGAGGGATTCGCGTGAGTCAATCCCATCGACCGATCCGTCAAGCGGCGGTCATCGGGTCTGGCGTTATGGGCGCCGCGATCGCCGGCCATTTGGCCAATGCAGGCATTCGGGTCACATTGCTCGACATTGCGCCTGACCGACTAACGGCTGAAGAGGAGAAGGCGGGCTTGACGCTTGATCGTCCTGAGGTGAGGCGGCGGCTGGCAGCGGCTGCGATCGCGAGATTTAAATCATCAAAGCCAGCTCCGTTATACGATCCGTCATTCGCAAGCCGCCTGACGCCGGGCTGCCTCGCCGACGACGCGCATAAGCTTCGGGAGGCCGAATGGATCGTGGAGGCGGTAACTGAACGTCCGGATGTGAAGAAGGCGGTGCTCGATCTTGTGGAGCAGCATCGCGCGCCGGGGTCCATCGTCAGCACGAACACGTCGGGCTTGTCGGTTGCTGCGCTTGCCGAGGGGAGAAGCGAGGACTTTCGAAAGCATTTTCTAGCGGCGCATTTCTTTAATCCGCCTCGTTACATGAAGCTGGTCGAGCTTGTGACTTCGCCTGACACGGACGACGCTGCGCTGAGCAGGCTGTCCGAGGTGTGCGAGCGGCAGCTAGGCAAAGGCGTCGTCGTCGCCAAAGATACGCCGAACTTTATCGCCAACCGCATCGGGACGTACGGTATGCTCGTGACGCTGGAAGAGATGGCGCGGTTCGGCTTGACGGTGGAGGAAGTGGATGCGCTGACGGGGCCTTCGCTCGGACGTCCGAAGACGGCGACGTTTCGGATGCTAGATCTCGTTGGTTTGGATACGCTGCTGCATGTGGTCGATAACGTGCGCGAGCGGAGCGATGATCCCGAGGATGCCAGCGTATTCGCGCGTCCGGCGATTTTGGAGCGGCTTGTGTCGGAAGGACGGCTGGGCGAAAAAAGCGGCCAAGGCTTTTACCGCAAACGCAAGCCTGCTGGCGGCGGCCCAGGCCGCAGCGAAATCGAAGCGCTATCGCTCGTCACCAATGATTACGCGCCTGTAGCAAAAGTATCTTCGCCTATCATCGACGGGGCGAAGGCTGCCAAAGGCGCAGCGGCCAAGGCGCAAGCGCTGCTGGCCGGCGTCTGGCAGGCGCCGCTGCCGCCCGGCGGCGCCCAAGCTGCCCAAGCAGCGCCGCGCGCTGGCACGAGCGCGGGAGGCGGCGGCTCCGCGTCGCTGCATGCCGCCGGCGCGCCTGCGCCAGCCGCACCGGCATCGGCGCACAGCGACGCAGCTGGCGCGGGCGCCGGGGCAGCCCCGCCTCGCGCGGATGCCACAGCATCCGCTGCATCCGCCGCTTCGCCAGCAGGCGCGGCGGCACTAGCGCCGCATGCAAGTGCAGCGGCGCCAACCAGCGAGCCTGCCGCCGCGAGCCCTGCGGCCGCCAACGCCCGTCACGCGCTGCCGCGTGACGTCCGCTACACGCTGTTCTCGTGGTACGCGCTGAAGCGAACGCTGCTGTACGCAGCGCGGCAGGTCGGCGTCATCGCCGATACCATCGTCGATATCGATCGTGCGATGGAATGGGGCTTTAACTGGGAGCTGGGCCCATTCGCGCTCTGGGATGCGCTTGGCGTTGAGCGGACGGTACGCCGCATGAAGGCGGAGGGCGATGCGATTCCGGAATGGGTCGAGTCGTGGCTGGCCGCGGGCAACAAAACCTTTTATAAGCAGGAGGGCCTGTCGCGGCTCTACGTATCGAGCGGTGCATTCCGGACGGTAGAGGAGCCTGCCGATACGATCTTGCTTCAGCCGCTGAAAGCGGCGGGTCGCATCATAATGGGTAATGCGGGAGCGAGCTTGATCGATATCGGGGACGATGTGGCTTGCTTGGAGTTCCATTCGCCGAACAATGCGATCGGCTCGGATATATTGACGGCGATCCGGCGTTCGGCCGAGGAGGTTGGGCGGAATTGGCGGGGCTTGGTCGTGGCCAATGAAGGCCGCAACTTCTGCGTCGGAGCGAATTTGCTGCTGCTGCTTATGGAAGCGCAGAACGACGAGTGGGATGAGGTTGAGGATATTATCCGCCAGTTCCAAGACAGCATGCTGCAGCTCAAAAGGGTGGAGCGGCCGGTCGTCGCCGCCCCGCATCGGATGACGCTCGGCGGCGGCGTCGAAGCGTGCCTGCCGGCGGATCGGGTTCTGTTCTCGCCTGAAACGTACTACGGGCTCGTCGAGACGGGCGTCGGGCTCATACCCGCTGGCGGCGGCTGCAAGGAAGCGGCACTCATGGCTGCTGTGCGTGCCCAGTCGGTTGCCCATGGCTCGCTTAACGATCAGCTGGTGCCGCTGTTCGAAACGATTGCGATGGCCAAAACAACGACAAGCGGGCATGAAGCGGCGGCAATCGGACTGATGCGTCCGCAGGATGCAGTCATCGGGCGGCAGGATGCTCGCATTGCGGAGGCGAAGCGGGCCGTGCTGGAGCTGGATCGCGCCGGCTATGCAGCGCCCGATCCGCAGCAGCGCGTAGCCGTCGCCGGCCGTGAAGGCAAGGCCGTGCTCCTGCTCGCCGTCGACGCGATGCGGCGAGGCGGTTTTATAAGCGCGCATGACGCGCGGATTGCGACGCAGCTTGCGCATGTGCTCGCGGGCGGCGATGCCGCGCCGGGCGCTGAGGTTAGCGAGCAATATTTGCTCGATTTGGAACGCGAAGCGTTCTTGACGCTGCTTGGCGAGCCGCTGACGCAGCAGCGGATGCGCCATATGCTGGAGACCGGCAAGCCGCTGCGCAACTAAGTCTCGTACAGAAGGGGGAGAGTGAATGCCTAACGATTGGGAACGCGATCCTGTCATCGTCTCCGCGGTGCGGACCGCAGTCGGCAAAGCCAAACGGGGCGCGTTGTCGCAGACGCGCGCGGAGGATATGGGGCGCGCCGTGCTGCGGGCGGCTGTCGATCGGGTGCCGGGGCTGCGTGCGTCCGACATCGAAGATGTCATCATCGGCTGCGCGATGCCGGAAGGCGAGCAAGGGCTTAATTTTGCAAGGTTGATGTCGCTGTATGCGGGCTTCCCGCATTCCGTGCCAGCAGTGACGGTGAATCGCTTCTGCGCATCCGGGCTTCAAGCGATTGCTTATGCTTCCGAGCGCATACGGCTCGGCGAAGCTGAGGTGATCGTAGCTGGCGGGGTCGAAAGCATGAGCCATGTGCCGATGACGGGCTTCCGGCTGTCGCCTCATCCGGCCATCGTCGATATGATGCCTGAAGCCTATATGGGGATGGGGCACACGGCTGAGGAGGTTGCGCTGCGCTATGGCGTCAGCCGCCAAGATCAGGATGCGTTTGCGGCAGGAAGCCACCGCAAGGCGGCGGCCGCGATTGCCGAAGGGCGATTTCAGGATGAAATCGTCCCGATGGAGGTGAAGCTTGCGAGCGTGGATGCGTCAGGACGGCCGATTGAGCGATCCTTTACGTTTCAGGTCGATGAAGGGGTACGGCCGGATACGACGGAGGCAAGGCTGGCTGCGCTGAAGCCGTCCTTCGCGCGCGCGGGCACCGTGACAGCGGGCAATGCCTCGCAGATGAGCGACGGCGCTGCGGCAGTCGTCGTCATGAGCCGGGCGCGGGCAGTGCGGCTCGGCGTGCAGCCGCTGGCGAGCTTCCGCTCCTACGCGGTTGCGGGCGTTGCGCCTGAGGTGATGGGCATCGGGCCAATCGAAGCGATTCCGAAGGCGGTTGCTCGCGCGAGAATTTCGCTGGATCAGGTCGACTTGTTCGAACTGAACGAAGCGTTCGCCGCGCAGTGCGTACCGATTATTCGGGAGCTGGGTTTGGCGGAGGAACGGGTGAATGTGAACGGCGGCGCGATTGCGCTTGGGCATCCGCTGGGCTGCACGGGAGCGAAGCTTACCGTTTCGCTGTTGCATGAGCTGCGCAGGCGGGATGCGCGATACGGGATCGTGTCGATGTGCGTTGGAGGAGGCATGGGCGCCGCAGGCGTGTTCGAACTAGAGAGGAGCGTGTGAGCCGATGGCGACGGAGAGCGTACGGAACGGCGGCCGTTTTGTCGTGGACGACTTTGCGCCGGATACTATCGCTACACCGGAGGATCTGACCGAAGAGCAGCGGATGATGGCCGATGCGGCCCGCGCATTCGTCGAGGGAGAGGTGAAGACGCGCGACGAGGAGCTGGAGAAGCTCAATTACGGCCTAACCGTAGAGCTGATGCGCAAGGCTGGCGAGCTCGGCTTGCTTGGAGCGGATGTGCCGGAAGCTTATGGAGGGCTCGGGCTCGACAAGGTGAGCACGACGCTGCTGTCGGAGACGATGGCGGAAGCTTCCTCGTTCGCATTGTCCGTCGGCGCGCATGTTGGCATCGGCACGCTGCCGATCGTCTTCTTCGGAACGCCGGAGCAGAAAGCGCGGTATTTGCCGGACTTGGCTGCCGGCACCCGGATCGCAGCGTACTGTCTGACCGAACCGGGCTCCGGTTCGGATGCGCTTGGCGCTAGGACGACGGCGCGGCTGTCGCCGGACGGTAGCCATTATTTGCTCAACGGCTCCAAGCTATACATTACGAATGCCGCCTTCGCCGACATTTATATCGTCTATGCGAAGGTAGACGGCGATCATTTTACGGCGTTCATCGTCGAGCGGGGAACGCCGGGCTTCACGGTCGGTCCGGAGGAGAAGAAGATGGGCATTAAGGGCTCCTCGACCTGCCCGTTGTTTTTCGAGGATGCGCCGGTTCCGGTCGCCAATGTGCTGGGTGAGGTAGGCAAAGGCCATCAAATCGCCTTCAACATCTTGAACATCGGGCGGTTCAAGCTGGGCGCAGGCTGCGTTGGAACGGCGAAGGAGGCAATTCGACTGTCAGTTGGCTATGCGGCGGCGCGCAAGCAGTTTGGGCGGCCAATCGCCAGCTTTCCGCTCATTGGCGCGAAGCTCGCGGATATGAACATCGCCGCCTTTGTGATGGAGAGCATGGTATATCGGACGGCGGGCTGGATTGACGAGGGGCTAAGCCAGGCGGACCCGAATGCCCCGGACAGCGGCGCGCAAGCGGCCAAAGCGATTGCCGAGTATGCATTGGAATGCTCGATCGTGAAGGTGTTCGCGACGGAGGCGCTCGATTATATCGCGGATGAAGGGGTGCAAATCCACGGGGGCTACGGCTACATGCAGGAGTATAAAATCGAGCGAATCTATCGCGACTCGCGCATTAACCGTATTTTCGAAGGGACGAATGAAATCAATCGGATGCTTATCCCCGGCACGCTGATGAAAAAAGCGCTCAAAGGCGACCTGCCGCTGCTTCGCAAGGCGCGCGCTCTGCAGGCGGAGCTGCTGCAGCCGATGCCTTTGCCGTCATTCGAGGATGTGTTGAGCCTGGAATCCTATCGTCTAGCTCAAGCGAAACGCACGTTTCTTGCAGTCGGGGGCCTCGCCGTTCAGCAGCTGGGCCTGCGGCTGGAGCAGGAGCAGGAGGTGCTCGTTACGCTGGCGGATATCATGATCGACATTTACGCGATGGAGAGCGCGCTGCTGCGGGTGAAGAAGCTCATTGCCCGAGAAGGCGAAGCGAAGGCGGGCAATGCCATCGATATGACGGTCGTATTCGTGCAGGAGGCGATGGAGCGGATCGAACAGCTGGCGAAGAAAGGGCTGGCCGCCGTCGAGCAAGGCGATTCGCTGCAGGTGCAGCTGTCCGTGCTGAAGAAGCTGATGCGCGCGCCGCAGGAGGACACGATCGCCCGCAAGCGCATGATTGCCGCGAAAGTGAAGGAAGCGGGCCGCTACGTCGTGTAACCGCCCAACATCCCCATTCGAATCGGAAAGGGTGAGGACGATGGAACCGATTGAGCCGCGTCCGTGGTTTCGCCATTACCCAGACGAGGTGCCGCCATCGGCGAGTTATCCCGATTGGTCGATTCCCGATTTGCTGCTAGAGGCAGCGCGCAAGCACGGCGACCGGCCTGCTATATATTTCTTGGGCAAGTCCATCACGTACAATCGCTTGCTGGAGGATGTCCGCCGGATGGCGGGAATCCTCCGGGGGCTGGGGGTTGTCAAAGGCGAACGGGTCGCGATCATGCTGCCGAACTGTCCGCAAGCGGTTATTGCATATTACGGAGCGCTGCTAGCTGGCGCGGTCGTCGTTCAGACGAATCCGCTTTACGTCGAGCGCGAGCTCGAACATCAGCTGGCGGACAGCGGCGCATCCGTCATTATTACGGTTGATCTGCTGTATGCAAGGCTTGCGCGGGTGCGCGGTGAGCATCCAGAACTAGGACCTTTGCCCGATTTGCGCAAAGTCATCGTCACTTCTATAAAAGATGGGCTTCCTTTTCCGAAAAAGATAATATATCCGCTCAAACAGTGGAAAGATGGCTTCCGTCCGGACATCCCGTACGGGAAGCACGGCGTTCATGCGTACTCTCGACTGATGGCTGACGCCAAGCCGGATTTTGCCGCCGCCGCTGACATTGACGCGGCGAACGATTTGGCGCAGCTGCAGTATACAGGCGGTACGACAGGGCTTGCCAAAGGGGTTATGCTGACACATCGCAATTTGGTCGCCAATACGATGCAGACATCGGCTTGGTTCTATCGCTCGACCGATACGCGCGAGCGTTTTTTGGCGGCGCTGCCGCTCTTTCATGTTTTTGGTTTAACGGTATTAATGAATTTGGCGACGCTGCGGGCAGGCGAGCTTATTTTGCTGCCCCGATTCGATACGGTGCAGGTGCTGCAGACGATACGGGAGAAGCGTCCGTCGATCTTCCCTGGTGCGCCGACCATGTATGTTGCCTTAATTAATCATCCGCAGGCATCCAAGATGGACCTGTCCTCGATCGAAATTTGCGTAAGCGGCTCCGCTCCGCTTCCGCTTGAGGTGCAGGAAAGGTTCGAGGCGTTGACCGGAGGAAGGCTGATCGAAGGCTACGGCTTAACGGAAGCTTCGCCAGTAACGCATGCCAACCCGATATGGGGAAAACGGAAGATTGGAACTATCGGGCTCCCTTTCCCCGATACGGATTGCTTGATCGTGGATCAAGACACGGGCGAGCCTGCTGCGGTTGGCCAGATCGGCGAGCTTGCGATCCGCGGCCCTCAGGTGATGAAAGGGTACTGGAATCGGCCGAACGAGACCGCCAAGGTGCTTCGTGACGGCTGGCTGTATACGGGCGATTTGGCGACGATGGACGAGGACGGATTTTTTACGATCGTGGATCGCATTAAAGACGTGATCATTGCAGGAGGGTTCAATATTTATCCGCGCGAGGTCGAGGAGGTGCTGTATGAGCATCCCGGCGTTCAGGAAGCAGCGATCATTGGCATTGCGGATGAGTATCGCGGGCAAACCGTGAAGGCGTACATTATTCCGAAGCAAGGCGTGGAGCTGACGCAGGTTGAGCTGAATCGATGGTGCCGCGAACGGCTAGCTTCCTTCAAAGTTCCGCATGTGTATGAGTTCCGCGATACGCTGCCCAAAACGATTATCGGCAAGGTGCTGAAGCGCAAGCTCCATGAAGAGCTGGAGAAGGAGAACGATCTTAGCCGCGAAGGGAGCGATGGGAATGATGCCGATTGAGCCGCCGAGCGAGGAAGAGAACTGGGCACAGATGGAAGAGCGAGCCCGGCTGACCTTCTGGGGTACGCTCGGCTGCGAAGTCGTAAGCGCAGAGCCTGGCAGAGCGATCGTCAGCCTTTCATGCACAGAGCGGCATTTGAATATGGCGAATATCGTGCATGGCGGAGTGCTTGCATCCATCATGGACAATACGATGGGGCTCGCGGCGATGCGAGCCTTTCCGGGAGAGCTGCTTGTGACGGCTCAGATGAACATTCATTATCTCGCTTCAGCAGGCGTTGGCGAGATTCGCTGCGAAGCGGTCACCGTGCATCGGTCACGGCGGACCGTCACGATGCAGGGCCATATTTATGGCGCGGACGGGGGCTTGCTGGCATGGGGAAGCAGCGCTTTTCGCTTGGTGGCGCCGGAGCGCTAGCCGGACGCATCGGTTGAAAGGGGCTACCCTTTTCGTTATACTAACTATATCTGGAAAATGGTTGTGAGGGGGCATCAGGATGGTTGTTGAAGGATGGGTGACAGCCCTTGTTGTCGTATTTGGCATACTTGTAGCCGTAGTAGGCGTGATCGCGTACCTGCGCATGTTCCGAAAAGGGGCCGACGCTGTCGACTACCGTTCGGCGACGGGCGAGGACCCTTCGCGATCCGCAAACCCCTCGCAACTAGCGGATTCGCAGCTATTGCCGGAGGACCGGAACGAGGAGCAATAGTGTGGGTTTTGTAAAAATTGTTTATGTAAACGTTTTAATTATTCGATTCCCTTTTATAGCTAACCGTCGGGTGTTATAATAGTGAGAAAAGTGCAAATTGTTTGCTTTTTGTCCATTGTCCATTGGAACTGCCTACTACCGAAGGGAGGATCAGCGGCGTCGCGCCGTCTTCCGTACTCGTACCGTGAAGTTAAAGGATGACCATCCAACGCTTAGGGGGGGAGATTTCATGGCCAAACATAGCCAGAATGAAGTCAAGGAAAGCCTGAAAGAGCTCACGCGAATTTTTCAACCGAAAGATCCTCGTAAATTTGTGAAGGATTATATTCGCAAATACCGGATAACCGGAGGTTACGAAGAAGAATTAACGATGTTGGTGGAAGATGAGCTCGGCAAGCTGAACTCCTCGGTCGGATAAGCGGGCAGCACCATACAGTTTGATAGATCAGCCTTGTTCCATTAATTGGAGCAAGGCTTTTTTCTGCTGGGCACCGGTGTTATTCATGGGAATGCGTCGTGTTGGAAACACTGTGATCAAACGTCAGCAGCTGGAGGTGTCTTTATCTGATCGAGCTTAAGGCTGTCACCAAAAGGTACCATAGCGCCTCGGGCGTGACGGAAGCGATCCGCGGCATTGATTTGCATGTGCGCAGCGGCGAGATTTTCGGCGTCATCGGCCATTCCGGGGCAGGCAAGAGCACACTCTTGCGGTGCGTGAATTTGTTGGAGAGGCCGACCTCGGGCAGCGTCGTCGTGGGAGGCACGGAGCTTACCCGTCTGAGTACGAGGCAGCTTCAGCAGCATCGCAGGAGAATCGGGATTATTTTTCAGCATTTCAATCTGCTCTCGACGGCGACAGTGCATGATAACGTCGCATTCCCGCTGCGGCTCGCCAGACAGCCGAGATCGGAAATTCGCGCCAGAGTGGATGAGCTGTTAGGTTTGGTCGGGCTGGAAGGCTACGGGGATCGTTATCCGTCCCAACTGTCTGGCGGCCAGAAGCAGCGTGTAGGCATCGCTCGCGCTTTGGCGAATAAGCCGGATGTGCTGTTATGCGATGAGGCGACCTCGGCGCTCGACCCGCAGACGACGGACTCGATCCTGTCTCTGCTGCTCGACATTAATGAAAAGCTTGGTTTGACGATTATGCTGATTACGCATGAGATGCATGTCATCCGGTCGATTTGCGATCGGGTGGCGGTCATCGATCAAGGTGAGATCGTCGAGATGGGCGATGTCATCGATGTGTTTTTGCATCCGCGTGCACAGGTGACGCAGGATTTCGTAGAGCAATCGACGCATGCTTCCAGCGGTTTTCCGAGCGAGGAAGGGATCAGGCGGGGGAGGCTGCTGCGCGTTCGGTTCAAAGGCAAACAGACCTATGAACCGGTTTTGTTCGAGGCGGTGAAGGAAACCGGTGCGGTATTCTCGATTTTACAGGGGACGGTATCCCGCATGAAACGAATTCCGTATGGGCAGCTGCTCGTCGACGTAAGGGGAAGCGATGGCGACGTAGAGCGAATTGTGGCGCGCTTGCATGCAGAAGGCATTGAAGCAGAGGTGCTGGCATGAGCATGTCGTTCGAAAATGTCCGTCCGGACGAAATACGCGAAGCAGCGATTGACACGCTGACGATGCTCGGCTTATCGCTTCTGTTTACCATTGCGCTTGGCTTGCTGCTGGGCATCATTCTGTTTCTGACCTCACGCGGCCAGCTGCTCAGCCAGCCGATCGCGTATGGCGTGCTTTCGTTTATTGTGAACGTGCTGCGTTCCGTGCCATTCGTCATTTTGATGATCTCGATTATGCCGTTTACCAAATGGCTCACCGGAACGTCCATCGGAGTGGAGGGTTCCATTCCGCCGCTGGTCGTTGCGGCAGCGCCGTTCTTCGCCCGGCTCGTCGAAACCTCGCTGCGCGAGGTCGATCGTGGCGTCATTGAGGCAGCGCAAGCGATGGGAGCATCCAGTTGGACGATCGTGCGCCGCGTGCTGCTGCGGGAATCAAGGATGGGGCTTACAGCAGGCATTACCATTACGGCTGTTACGCTAGTCTCTTATACCGCGATGTCAGGCGTGATCGGCGGCGGCGGCCTTGGGGATTTGGCGCTGCGTTACGGGTACCAGCGGTTCCAGACGGACGTCATGTTCGTTACGGTCGTGCTGCTTGTTATTCTCGTGCAATTGCTTCAATCGATAGGAGATCTTGTTGTTCGGCGGATGAGCCGCAAATAATTGAACGATGACATCTGTGGAGGCTGATACTGCTTATGACGACGAACGGTTGGAGGATGAATCATATGGAACATTCGGATAAGCTTCGGAAGCCATGGAAGGCGCTTGCTTTGCTTATGCTTACAGTGGTGCTTGCGCTTTCGTTGGTCGCATGCGGCAATAAGGACGAGGATCAGAATGAGGATGAGGGCAAGACGGAGCAAGGGGCTGGTGGGACGGCAGCGGTGACTTTAAAGGTCGGCGCTACTCCGGTGCCGCATGCCGAGATTTTGAAAGAGGTGCAGCCGATTTTGAAGGAGCAGGGCGTCAATCTTGAAATCGTCGAGTTCAACGACTACGTTCAGCCGAACGTTCAAGTGTACGAGAAGCAGCTGGATGCGAACTTCTTTCAGCATACGCCTTATTTGGACCAGTTTAACAAGGATAAGGGGTACGACCTGGTGAAGGTCACGGGGGTTCATATCGAGCCGCTCGGCGCATACTCCAAGACATTGAAGAAGCTCGATGAGCTCGGAGATGGGGCGAAGGTAGCGATTCCGAATGACCCGTCGAACGGCGGCCGCGCCCTGTCCTTATTGGAGAAAAACGGCCTGCTGAAGCTGAAGGAAGGGGTTGGCGTCAGCGCCACGATCGGGGACATTACAGATAATCCGAAGAAGCTTAAGGTGACCGAGCTGGAGGCCGCGACGCTGCCTCGCGTGCTGGATGAAGTGGATCTGGGGATCATCAATACGAACTATGCGCTCGAAGCTGGACTTGTCCCGACAACGGATGCGTTGTTCCTTGAAGGCAAGGACTCGCCGTACGTTAACATTCTCGTATCGAGGCCGGATGACAAGGACAGCGAAGCGATGAAGAAGCTGGCAGAGGCTTTGAATAGCGATAAGGTGCGGACGTTCATTGAGCAAAAATATAAAGGCGCAGTCGTTCCGGCATTCTAGGGTGCAGAGTAAAGATAAGCTGAGCGATAAAGGATCAGAAAACGGACCATCATCCCGGCCGGTTTTCTGGTTCTTTTTTTTGCGTGGTTTCGGGCACTTTTGCGCGTCAACGCTATGCTTTACGTGTTCTGACTTTATTCCGCCCGGAATAAATTAAGGCATAAGGAAGACGGGAGTGATGACGCGTGGTGGAAAGGAAGTCGCAGGAGGATATTCGCCGAATCGCTAAGGCAGGACGCGTCGTGGCGGAGTGTCATCGGGCTATCGCCAGTCGGATTGCGCCCGGCGTCACGACCTTGGAGATTGATCGATTCGTGGAGCGTTTAATGCGCGAACGGGGCGCAACTCCGGCTCAGAAAGGGTATCGAGGCTATCCTTTTGCCACATGCGCTTCGGTGAACGACGTCGTCTGCCACGGGTTTCCGGATGCGGAGCCGCTGGAGGAGGGCGACATTGTCACGATCGATATGGTGGCGGATGTAGACGGCTGGAAAGCCGACTCGGCATGGACGTTTCCGATCGGGCGGGCATCGACAAGGGCGAAACGGCTGCTGCGAGCCACGCGGAATGCACTGGATCGGGCGATTGCGCAGGCGGTGCCGGGCAAGCGGTTGGGCGATATCGGACATGCGGTGAAGAAAAGTGCGGAGGAATCGGGATTTGCGGTCGTAACCGGCTTTGTGGGGCATGGCATCGGCCGCGACATTCATGAATCGCCAGCGGTCGAAAATAAGGGGCGAGAAGGCAAAGGCATTATGCTGAAGCCCGGAATGGTCATTACGATTGAGCCGATCTTAACGACGGGCTCATCGGAGGTGTCGATTGGGCAGGACGGCTGGAGCGCCCGGACGCGCGACGGCTCGTTGGCCGCCATGTTCGAGCATACGATTGCGATTACGGAGAAGGGGCCATTGATTTTGACAGACTGGTAAGATGTTCAGCCTGCGGGCGAGCAGGGCCGAGCGAATAGGGCATATAAATGTGCCCTATTGCCCGGCGAGCGTGCAGCCGGAGCGAATAGGGAATAGAAAAATGCCCTATTGCCCGGCGGGCGTGCAGCCGGAGCGAATAGGGAATAGAAAAATGCCCTATTGCCCGGCGGGCGTGCAGCCGGAGCGAATAGGGAATAGAAAAATGCCCTATTGCCCGGCGGGCGTGCAGCCGGAGCGAATAGGGAATAGAAATGTGCCCTATTGTCCGGCGAGCGTGCAGCCGGAGCGAATAGGGAATATAAATGTGCCCTATTGCCCGGCGAGCGTGCAGCCGGAGCGAATAGGGAATAGAAAAATGCCCTATTGCCCGGCGAGCGTGCAGCCGGAGCGAATAGGGCATATAAAAATGCCCTATCTATATTGACGGGTACAAGCTTCCTGTTTACTATGGAGGATAGAAACTAACAACGTTGTTAATATCCTTCGGGAAATCGATGATGATAAGGTGATCAGGGATGAAAAAGCTAAGAACAACGCAGCTGTTGACCGAAGCGGGCGTCGTAGCCGTCCTGCGGGCGGATTCGGCAGAGGCAGTAGCAGACATGGCGCGCCATGCGATTAGAGGCGGCATCAAGGCGATCGAGATTACGATGACAGTTCCTTTTGCGCTGCGGGCGATTGAACAGCTCGCGGCTGAGTTTTCAAGCGAAGCCGACCCGTCGTCGGACAAGTTTGCCATTATCGGCGTCGGTACCGTGCTCGATCCTGAGACGGCCCGGGCAGCTATTCTCGCAGGAGCGGAATTCGTCGTCGCGCCGTGCTTCAGCGAAGGCACGATCAAGCTTTGCAATCGCTACAGCGTGCCCGTTATGCCGGGAGCGGTCACGATTCATGAAATTCAGAGCGCGCTAGAGCTCGGCGTGGACATCGTGAAGCTGTTCCCGGGCAATTTGTTCTCGCCATCCATTATTTCGGCGATCAAAGGGCCGCTGCCGCAGGCGAATGTGATGCCGACTGGCGGCGTCTCGCTCAGCAATTTGAAGGATTGGATCAGGGCGGGCGCTGTTGCGGTCGGGATCGGATCGGATCTGACGAAGGAAGCGGTTCAAACAGGCGATTATTCATCAATCGAACGGAAAGCGGCAGCTTATATCGCAGCGTATCGCAGCGCGAAGGCGTAAGCGCAAGCCATTTCGCGTGCTGTACGGTAGGTATCGGCGTTTCTCTCTGCCTAACGGCAGGGGGGCGCCGAATTTTTGCGTGACTATAGCAGTGGTGACGGCGGGTTCAATGGACCTGCTTTTTTTATTTGCAATAGGTGGGAATCATTGACTTTAATTGAAATGATGTGGTTAAATGTACGGGAATTGATGCTACGGAACGACGCAACATTTGATCGCAATTGTAAGGGGTGGAGAAACAAAATGGAAGTTAAGCAGCATAAACGGAATGCACTGGCGGCACCCAATGGCTTGACACATTTGGAGAAGCTCGCAATTGTCGTAATCGTCGCGATTATCGCGATCCTTGCAGTCCCATCAATAAAGGAGCTTGTGCATATTTCTCAGGTGCACGCAGATGAGAGAGGCCAGCAGCAGATCGTTGCAGCAGCTATGCATTACGTTATGGCGACGAACATGAGCACGAATAAAAATATAGCGATAGAGACGCTTATCGAGCAGGGCTTTCTGCAGCAGGAGCCTGGATTTTATAATCAATCGCACAGTCCGCGGCATGCGGTTATCACCTTTAGCATCAATGGCGTTCCAACGATTACGCTGGATGCTGACGACGTACTGGTTCAGGGAATTCAGGAAGGGACTCCGCGTTAAGGAGCAGAAGGGCCGAACGCTGCTTTTAGAACAGTCTCCATTAGGGTAACATTGGGAGTGGCGGTATGTATGACAATACTTCGGCTCAGGAGGCGGAATGATGGAATACCGGATTGAGAAGGACACGATGGGCGAGATTCGCGTAGCGGCTGACAAGCTATGGGGCGCCCAAACGCAGCGAAGCTTGGAAAATTTCCGCATCGGCGGAGACCGTATGCCAATGGAGATCGTCCGCGCGATGGCGATCGTCAAAAAAGCGGCAGCGGAGTCGAACGAGGCGCTTGGCGTACTTGATCCGGAGAAAGCGAAAGCGATCGGATTAGCGGTCGATGATATAGTAAACGGCGAATTGGATGGCCACTTCCCGTTAGTCGTCTGGCAGACCGGCAGCGGCACGCAGACGAATATGAACGTGAACGAGGTCGTCGCTAGACGGGCGAACGCTTGGCTGGAGCAGCAGGGCAGCGACGCTCGCATCCATCCGAATGATGATGTGAACCGGTCGCAGAGCTCCAACGACACATTCCCCGCAGCTATGCATATAGCAGGCGTGACAGCGGTCGAGGATCAGCTGCTGCCAGCGCTGGCTGAGCTCAGCCGCACACTGGCGGATAAGGCGGAGAAATTCCGCGGTATCGTCAAAATCGGCCGGACGCATCTGCAAGATGCAACGCCGTTGACGCTCGGCCAAGAGGTAAGCGGATGGCATGCCATGCTGGCAGAGGCGGAAGGCATGCTGCGCGCGAGCCTCCCGGCTATGCGCGGGTTGGCGTTGGGCGGTACGGCCGTAGGCACGGGCATTAACGCGCCTCCCGGCTTTGCGGCGCTTGTCGCCGAGAAGGCGAGCGCGCTGACGGGCAAGTCATTCGTTACGGCGCCGAACAAGTTCCACGCGCTGACGAGCCATGATGCGATCGTCTTCGTCCATGGCGCGATTAAGGCGTTAGCCGCGAATTTGATGAAAATCGCCAACGATGTGCGCTGGCTGGCAAGCGGTCCGCGAAGCGGCATCGGGGAGCTGACGATTCCAGAGAATGAACCGGGCAGCTCGATCATGCCGGGCAAGGTGAACCCGACGCAGTGCGAAGCGCTGACGATGGTCGTTTGCCAGGTAATGGGCAACGATACGGCGATTGGCGTAGCGGCGAGCCAGGGCAATTTTGAGCTGAACGTATATAAACCGGTTATCATCTACAACTTCCTGCACTCGGTGCGGCTGCTCGCTGATGCGATGCGCTCCTTCAATGAGCACTGTGCAATTGGCATCGAGCCGAACGAAGCGGTCATTCGCCGTAATGTCGAGCAATCGCTTATGCTGGTGACGGCCTTGAACCCCCATATTGGCTACGAGAACGCCGCATCGATTGCGAAGAAGGCGCATAAGGAAAGCACGACGCTCCGTGAGGCGGCGATAAGCAGCGGTTTGCTGACGGGCGAGCAGTTCGATGCATACGTTCGACCAGAGCAAATGGTAGGGCCTAACGCATAGCGCGAGCCGAGAACGAGGCCGGTTTCACTCGTATAGAAGAACCAAGCGGTCAGCTGTCTATCCCGTTGCAGTACGTGCAATGAACAGGCATGGTTTGACTTGAAAAAGGCTGTTCCATTGCATTTGATGCAATGGAACAGCCTTTTTGGCTACTAGATGCGACGGTTCGGGTCTGGAGGAGTGAGTCTCGTTGTACGATCTGCAATGATGCGCTCTTGCTGTGATGGGAAGCGCGGTCTCATTGTACGGTTTGCAACGAACGGAACCGAGGAACCTGCGCCAAGCGCACAGTCGCACTATCGTTACGCTCATCCTCGTCGATTCCGGCGATGAATCCGCCACCAAGCGATAAGCGCTCCGATAACGAGGAGCGCGGCTGCCGCCGTAATCGCGATCACCTTCACATTCGGCACGCCGACCGTAACGTCGAACTTGTCCGGCTCGGTCAGCGACAGATGCCAGACGAGCGTTTTGCCGCCATCCTCCACTGCGTCGGCATTATGAGCTTTCGCGCGCAGGGGCATCGTCAGCTTAAAATCAAATTGCAGCTCGCGCAGCACCAGCTTGCGGACCAGCGGGTTCAGATCGGCCAAGCGATCCGTGACCTCGCTTCGCACGCGTTCAGGCATCAGCTTGCTCAAGTCCGCGTCGATCATGACATGCTCGTCCGTCGTAAATGGGCCGCCCTTCGACGTTTCTCTTGTAACGGTGACGCCAGGCACCTGTACGTCCGTTCCTTTTTTAAAATCTATCGACCGAGTGGCATGCAGCTTCGCCTGCCCATTATCGGTAGATAAGGGATCGACCGCGAAGCCGCTCTCGGCGAGCTTCTCGCTTATTTTGGCCATTACGTCGCCGCCGCCCAGTGCGGTGAGCGCTTTGCTATTGAGTGCCATCGTGAGGGAGAGATCGCCCGTGCCATTTGCTTTTATTCGAAGATGCGCTTCGCCTTGGGCGCAGCCAGCCGTGACCGCAAGCAAGCTAAGCAGCATAAGCACGAGCAGCAGAATGCGTCGAGGAGAATGGTTCATTTTATCGATACCTCCACCAAAAATAACAACACTACTTACGATACGCCTCGCATCTGACAATAGCAATAGCGCGACAGGCATCTCTAGATGCAGGGCTGAACTCGTGTGCTATAATAAGGGGATGATGACGGATAACCGGGAAAAGAGTGTGAATACGCGATGCATATCTTATCAGTCGAGCATTTGACCAAAACGTATGGAGAAAAAACGCTGTTCGAGGACATCTCGTTCGGCGTTGCCGAAGGGGATAAAATAGGCATTATCGGCGTCAACGGAACGGGCAAATCGACGCTGTTGAAAGTGATAGCGAACCTTGAACCGGCTGACTCGGGCAAGGTTTCAATTTCTGGGAAAGCAACGATTCGGATGCTCGCGCAAAATCCGGCGTATGACCCGGAGGAAACGATTCTGGAGCATGCGCTCGGCGGGGCATCGCCAGAGATGGCGGCCGTTCGCGCTTATCATGAGGCGCTGCTGGCGCTGGAGCTTAATCCTAGCGATGAGAAGCTTCAGCAGAAGCTTGTCGAAGTGAATGCCAAGATGGACGAGCTGAACGCATGGCAGCTGGAAAATGACGCGAAGGCCGCGCTCTCGAAGCTCGGCCTGCACGATTTTAGCGTTCGGATGGGCGTGCTCTCGGGCGGCCAGCGCAAACGCGCGGCGATGGCGGCGGCGCTGGTGCAGCCGTCGGACTTGCTCATCCTCGATGAGCCGACCAACCACATCGATAATGAGTCTGTCGCTTGGCTTGAAGCGATGCTGCAGAAGCGGCGCGGCGCGCTGCTCATGATTACGCATGATCGCTATTTTCTTGATCGTGTAGCGAATCGCGTGCTGGAGCTCGATCGCGGGCGGGCTTACTTCTATGAAGCGAATTACAGCCGGTTTTTGGAGCTGAAGCTGGAGCGCGAGGAGCGGGAGGCGGCATCGGAATCGAAGCGGCAGAACTTACTGCGCAACGAGCTGGCGTGGATTCGCCGCGGTGCGAAAGCGCGCTCGACCAAGCAGAAAGCGCGGATTGAGCGGTTCGAAAAGCTGAAGGCGCAAGGGCCGGGCCAATCGGCAGGCAAAATGGACGTATCCGTTGCCTCGGCGCGACTGGGCCGGAAGATTGTAGAGCTGGAGGATGTCGGACATCGCTTCGGCGAGCGGATGCTGTTCCGCAGCTTTAGCTACATGGCGGTGCCAGAGGATCGCGTCGGCATCGTCGGCCGCAACGGCAGCGGCAAATCGACCTTACTCAAGATCATTGGGGACCGTCTGGAGCCAACCGAAGGGAAAGCCGAAATCGGCCCAACGGTGCGCGTCGGCTGGTTCTCTCAGGAGCATGAAGAGATGGACGAATCGCTGCGCGTCATTGAGTATATTCGCGACGGCGCGGAGCAGGTGAAGACGGCCGATGGCACTAGCGTCTCTGCTTCGCAAATGCTGGAGCGCTTCCTTTTCCCGCCGACGATGCAATGGACGCTGATCGGCAGGCTGTCCGGCGGCGAGAAGCGCCGGCTGCAGCTGCTTCGCGTGCTGATGGAAGCGCCGAACGTGCTGCTGCTCGACGAGCCGACGAATGATTTGGATATCGCGACGCTATCCGTGCTTGAGGAGTATTTGGAAGACTTCCCGGGCGTCGTCTTCGTGGTCTCCCATGATCGCTATTTCTTAGATCGAACGGTCGATCGGCTGTTTGCATTCGAAGGCACAGAAGAAGTTGCGATTCATGCGGGCAACTATTCCGAATATGAAGAGCGGACGCGCGGACGGGGCGATGACGCCTCGGAGGGTGCGACGTCAGGCGGCGCTGCTGGCAAAAGCGGCTCAGCCAACCGACCAGCCGGGCAGGGAGCGAGCACGGCGGCGGCAGCGAACGCGCAGCCAGCAGCAGTTGAAGATACCGGACGGCAGAAGAACTTGCGGATGTCATATAAAGACCAGAAGGATTTTGAGTCCATCGACGAGTGGATCGCCGAGACGGAGGAAGCGCTGACGAAGGTGGCTGAGCAGATGGACGCCTCGGGCAGCGACTCCGTGCTCCTTCAGCAGCTGATCGCGGAGCAAAGCCAATTGGAGACGAAGCTCGAAGAGCTGATGGAGCGCTGGACGTACTTGAACGAGCTCGCTGAGCAGATCGAGGCGCAGAAGAAGAAGTAACAGCACTGTATATGGGACGAGCGCTGGAAGGAACGTACGACGTGTGCCGGAAACAGCGTCCAAATAGGAGAAGCATGCCCGACATCGGGTATGCTTTTTTCGTGTGCGGGTTGAGTTAACGGACCGAGTGGACGTTATTTCGGCTCAAAAAGGGGAACGCCAAAGCTAACGGACACCAGAGGCGTTATTTCCCAGTTATCAGCGGTAATGCGAGCATATGCGGGCGAATAACGGCCCGTGTGTCTGTTAGAATGTGCAAAAGGCTCATTTTCGCCTAATAGCGGCATTCCGGTCCGTTACACACACCCACGATCTTAACCAGATCAAGATGAAACCTTTCGCCTCCACAATGCGTCCGAATGGGCAGATAAGGAGGGATGGATATGAAACATAGGTACAAATGGGGAATTGTCATATTGGCATGTTTATGGTTATTGAGCGGCTGCAGCCAATCGACGGCATCCATACACACATCGTCTTCGGCTGTTTCGCCATCAGCTGTCCAGCCTTCGGCCGGGCAAGTCGCACAGACGGCAAAAACGCAGGTGTCGGGAGCGCCAGCAATGCCGTCATCAGGCGTACAGTGGGTTTACATGTCGTGGCCGATTCCGTCCCAGTATGTCAGCAGCCCGCTAATTGGCGGTCGAGACAATCAGCGAATTGATCAGCTCCTGCAGTGGATCGATCAGGCGAAGCGGGTGGACGGCAAGGGGCTGAGCTCTCCGCTGGATGGGCGCAGCATGGCGGTGAATATCGAATTTAGCCGAAAAAGGATAATCGTCATTCGCCCCGCATGGACATGCGATAGCAATAAGGATTCGCAAGGCAATACAACCACGTCATGCAAGCCGGTCGACAATCGCGTCTGGATCGAGGGAACCGCAGACGGGCCGTATTTTGCAGAGTCGGGCCAGCTCTATTCTTTCGTCAGTAAGGGTTACTTGGATTGGATGCCGAATGTAAAGCCATACGAAGCGCCTTCGCAGGTGGCCGTTGGCGCGCCATTCACGATACTCGGACGCGGGGCTCGTACAGAGCATGTGACGGTTGCATTGATGAAAGGCGATTCCACCCTATGGGCGCAGACCGTCCCTGTGAAAGAGGGGGAGTGGCGGCTGGAGGGGCAGATGTCAGATCAGCTGCCGGCTGGAGATTGCGAATGGAAAATCGATACGGGGATCACGACGTTTGGCGTAGGGGTTAAGCTGGTGGCGTAGCGTCCCACGCATCAAGGGGAGCAGCGCTTTGCTGATTTACGGAAGAAACCTAAAGTTATGTTAAAAAATGAATACTTTCGACAATTTTCGACAACGATTTACCTAAGTACTGTAGTATCCTGTGAACATTAATGGGATGCAGGTTGAGGTGTGAATATGACAAAGAGAGGTTTTTTGATTTATCTATCGAGCGTAGTTTCGGGCATTTCTTTGTTCTATTTATACCGTATGATGAGTTTCGGGAAACACGCAAAAGGAGCAGCCGAAGGAAACGTAGCCAGCGCCGTCGCAGTGGTCATAATTGGCGTTTATATTTACTTGTTTGCGATTTCGAGAAAAAGCCATGCCGTTGATGCTTGGAGCAGCATTTTTATATGCTTGATATCGTTAGTGGCAACGCCTGTTATTTTGAATTCGATTTAAAAGCAGCTTTGTTTATAAAATGAAACCCGCCGGTTTGGTCGCTCCATCGACCAGCCGGCGGGTTTTGTTTGTTTTTTACCGTTTGCGAAGCTCGAAAAACTCGCATTCTGAACGCGTATAGTAAGCGAGGTCGCTGACGCTCGATTGAATGACGACCGTGCTGTCATCGAACCGGACGAGCGTGCCGCCGTTCTCGATCATGTGATCGTCGCGGAATACGCGCAGCTTAATCTGGCGGTCGAGTGCTTCTTGAAAATCCGAATCGGTATGGAGTCGGCGATTAATAGACATGGCGGAATGCTCCTCTGCACTCAAAATTAATAGTTCGCGCGATAGTCGACCAGATTTTTGTCCGGCCGTCCATCCTGGATATAAGCGGCGAGGTTGCGAAGGAAGAGCGCGGTGACCCGCTCGCTGTAACGGTCGGTCTGGCCGGCGGTATGCGGCGTGAGAATGACGTTGTCCATCTCCCATAGCGGATGATTCTCAGGCAGCGGCTCCGGCTCGGTTACATCAAGCCCTGCCCCGGCGATGACGCCGTCACGCAGCGCCTGAACGAGGTCGTCGGTAACGACGGAAGGCCCGCGGCCGATATTGACGAAGAACGCAGACGGCTTCATTTGCGCGAAAGCCGAGGCATTGAACAGCCCTGTCGTTTCTGCTGTTAGAGGCAGGATGTTCACCACGAAATCGCTTGCCGCCAGCACATCATGAAGTCCCGACATGCTGTACATGTGATCGAAGCCGTCAGCAGGGCGGCCGGAGCGTCTCACGCCGAGCGTTTTCATGCCGAAGGCCCGCGCGAGCCGCGCAAGCTCGGAGCCGATTTCGCCTGCGCCGATGATGCCGATCGTTTTATGATGGATCTCGCCAAAGTTGCCTTTCGGATTCCACAGCCGCTTCTCTTGGTTGCGGACAGCCGTGTGAATGTGGCGCGTGAAACCGAGCATCATCGCCAGCGCGGTCTCTGATACCTGCGGAGGATGAACGCCGCTCGCATCGGTGAGCATAACGCCTTTAGCCTCCAGCTTGGCAAGAGGCAGCTTGTCTACCCCGGCAGACCAAGCCTGCACCCAGCGCAGCTTGGAATCCGGCAGCAAACCGTCGGTCTCAATAGCAGGGCTCCAGCCGACGACAACTTCCGCTTCGCGGAACAGCTGGCTGTCGAGCTCCTTTACTTTGCCGAAGCGCACATCCCAGCCTGCTGCCGCTTCGCGAACGCGGGACTGCTCGTCAGGCGAGAGGCCGCCCATCACAATCATTAATTTTTGGCTCATAGTGAAACCCTCCTGATGTTCAGATCGTCTCCTAAGTATACCAGATGATGCCGCCGAACTTGTTGGCACACCTGCAAAATGCTAGTATGGGGAAAATCGTTACTATTGGAGCGTGGCATAAAGCATGGCTGTAACAGCGGAACAGGTAGCCCAGTGGATGCTGGACGAAGTGAGAAACAAGGGCATTTTGCATCAAGAGGAAGCAACGCAGTACATTGCAAGCCGGTTCGGCGAGTCGTTCTTGTACGTGAACGATAACGGCAATTTGTCGATTGGCAAGGATGTGAAGAAGGCATTCCGCAAGCTGCATAAAGGCAGGGCGGCATGGGAGCGCGACGGCTTTTTCTGGGGCTGGAGCTAGCGCTACTCTACGAGCAGAGGAGTTGTTCCCCGCTTGGACACGAAGAAGTGGATCATGGGCATCGGCTTGACGGTCATTCTGTTATGCGGCATAGCGGTAGGCATCTATACGTTCCCTCGGTCGATTGACGTGACGCTGCACGGCGTCAAATATCAGCTGGGCGCCGATGGCGCGAAGGCGGGAACGGAATCGGCAACGGTGGTTATTCATGGCGTATCGCGCATGAGCATTTGGGGCGACCGCACGTTCAAGGGGCGAGTTACCGTCGTTGGCGAGAACATACCGGTGCCAGAGGACCAGCGGGATCTGGAAATCCATTTTATGCGTGATGGCTACGGGCCGATGTCTTATGGTTACGTTGAACGCGTGAATGGCAAAACGATGCCGAAGGTGTATGGCTATCATACGCTGTTCGCGAATAAAGACTACTCGGAAGTGACGCTGCTCGTGATGACGCCAGTCAAGATGGCCAACGGCGAAGAGGGCAAGAGCTGGAGCCCCGATGATGGATTCATGATCGCTGCGCCTGCGAGCAACCGCGAGGATGCGCTGGCGCTTTCCAATAAGCGGATGGATGACTATTTTGACCATCCGTCCGTTAAGCCGCTGAAGTAGCTAGGCGGGCGCGGTGTTCGAGTGAGAACTGATTAGAAAAAGGGGCTGAAGCCCTCGGTAGATGGAATCTACGCGAGGGCCAGCCCCTTTTGTTGTTTATACCGAAACTTTGCTGTGCAGCTCTTCGAGGTAACGCTCCGCTTCCAGAGCAGCCATGCAGCCGCTGCCAGCAGCTGTAATCGCTTGGCGATATTTCGTATCCTGCACGTCGCCGCAAGCGAAGACGCCCGGGATGTTCGTCTCGGTTGTGCCTGGCTTCACGTTAATGTAGCCATGCTCATCCGTGTCGATTTGGCCGCCGAGGAAGCCGGTGTTCGGCGTGTGGCCGATTGCCACGAACACCCCGTCTGTCTCGATTACTTCTTCTTGGCCAGTCTCGTTGTTGCGCACTTTCAGGCCAGTTACGCCCAATACGCCTGCTTCGACTTCAACTGGCGTGTTGTTAAGCGCCCATGCGATTTTCTCGTTGGAGCGAGCGCGGTCCTGCATGATTTTGGAGGCGCGAAGCTCGCTGCGACGGTTAACCAGCGTTACCTGCGATGCGAAGCGAGTCAAGAAATGCGCTTCTTCCATCGCGGAGTCGCCGCCGCCGATGACGACGATTTTTTTGCCGCGGAAGAAAAATCCGTCACAGGTAGCGCAAGTGCTGACGCCGCGTCCGATGTTCGTTTGCTCGCCTGGGATGCCCAGATATTTGGCCGATGCGCCCGTGGAGATGATGATCGATTCCGCCTGCAGCTGTTTGCCGCCCTCGACGTTGATCGTGAATGGACGTTGGCTGAAGTCGACGTCGTTCACCCAGCCCGTGATGAATTCAGCGCCGAAGCGCTGCGCTTGCTTGCGCATGTTGGACATGAGCTCGGAGCCGAGGATGCCTTCCGGGAAACCTGGGAAGTTCTCGATTTCGGTTGTTGTCGTGAGCTGTCCGCCTGGCTGCGGTCCTTCAATGACGAGCGGCGCCATGTTGGCGCGCGCCAGGTAAATTGCTGCGGTCAGGCCTGCAGGGCCGGTGCCGATAATAATCGTTTTGTACATATAGTTGTCCTCCCCGATGAGTGCTATTTATATTGTGTGCAATTGAAATTGATTCGTAGTTTAAAATTATTATAAATAAGCGTTTTTGTCAATATGCTCAAAGCAGCTTTACATGGTAGCTGCGGCGTCTCGGTCCGTCGAATTCGCAAAAGTAAATGCCCTGCCATGTGCCGAGCACGAGGCGTCCGTCCTCAATGAGCACGGTTTGGCTCGTTCCAACCGTCATAGCTTTCAAGTGGGCAGCCGTGTTGCCTTCGGCATGCCGATAGCGCGGGTGCTCCCACGGGTAAACCTCGTCAAGCCGCATGAGCACGTCATGCTTGACGTCAGGGTCGGCGTTCTCTTGAATGGTGATGCCCGCCGTCGTATGGGGGCAATAGATGACAGCGATGCCGCTGCGCCTGCCGTCCTTGGATACGATCGCAGCGACTTGGCGCGTAATATCGATCATTTCATCGCGACGTGCCGTGGACAACGTCTCGGTCGTTATCATGGTTTGGTCACTCCTAGCGTAAACTGCTCGACTGAGCAAGTGGTAATGTTTCCTACACAGTGTGGCATGCGGGGAATAGGCCTGTCAACGGCGGATGGGGCTGGCGGCAAGGCAGGGCGGCTGTGAATTTTAAGGATACGCTAAGGAAGCGGCTGGATAGGCTATGCTATGATGGGCGTAGAGTGCGGATTTGTCCGCCCATGGGGTCGGAATGAGGGAGCTGAGGGCGAATATGGCCAAAATATTAGTCGTAGACGATGACCCGAACATTCGGGAGCTGTCGAGCGTTTTCCTGCGACGGGAGGGCTACGAGATTTTGCAGGCGACGGATGGCGAAGATGCGCTGCGCCAGTTGGAGGCCGTGAGGCCGGATATGGCGATTATGGATATTATGATGCCGCGAATGGACGGCTGGGCGCTTTGCGAAGCGCTGCGCGACAGCTATGGGCAGGACATGCCGCTATTGATGCTGACGGCCAAAGGGGAAACCTCGCATAAGGTTCGCGCATTCGAGCTGGGGGCAGACGATTATTTGGTCAAGCCCTTCGATCCGCTTGAGCTGGTCGTGCGGGTGAAGGCGTTGTTGAAGCGATATAAAATAGTGGCGTCGCATACGGTGGAGGTCGGTTGCATCTCGCTGAGCAAGACGGACTATGACGTGACAATGCCAGAAGGCAGAGTGAAGCTGCCGCCGAAGGAGTTTGAGCTGCTGTTCAAAATGGCGAGCTACCCAAACAAAACGTTCGCGCGCGAGCAATTGATCGAGCAGCTGTGGGGCGTCGATTATGAAGGCGACGAGCGAACGGTCGACGTCCACGTGAAGCGGCTTCGCGAACGGTTTCCGGAGCAAACCTCAGGCTTTCGCATCGTCACGATTCGCGGTCTCGGCTACCGGCTGGAGGTGGCTTCCGATTGAAGCTGCGCAGCTTATATGTGCGATTGGTCGGCATGTTTCTTGCGGTCGTGCTGATTAGTATCGCCGTGGCATTTTTATTCACGAATCATTATTTCCGCAAAGATATTCGGACCGAGCAATCGATTCAGCTGTCGAACACGATCTCGGATATTGAACGACTGTATATGGTATCGCAGCCGCGCGGGCTGATGCCGTTCCTGTCGGAGACAGCTCGCTTGCAAGGGGTAACGATGGTTGGCGTAACGATGGACGGCCGATGGTTCGGCTTCGGCGAGCGATTCCGATCGATCGGCGAGCAGCTGCAGCCAGAGCAGGTGGAATCGGTATTTCAGGGGCGAACGATCGCCGTGCAGCTATCGGACGATGAACAGACGGGTCGCCCGCAAGGGCGAGTCGTTGGCAAAATGGCGAAGTTCGGCCCTTTTGAAGTTGCGTTGTTTCTAAGCCCGGAGCGGATGCCGCTGGAACGCAGCTTCATGCGGACGTCGAATATGCTTTTGATGTCATTGCTGATCATCGGAAGTTTATTGTTTCTCGTAGCTGCGCGCTACCTCGTTCAGCCGCTCAAGCAATTAACGCGGGCGACGGGACGCCTTGCCAAAGGCGACTTCACGGTCCGCGTGCCGATGAATCGCAAGGATGAGCTGGGCGAGCTGGCCGATAGCTTCAATAAAATGGCGGACAGCCTCAGCCAGATCGAGTCGATGCGGTCGGATTTTGTATCCAGCGTGTCGCATGAGCTGCAGTCGCCGCTTACCTCGATAAACGGCTTTGCAGAGGCGCTGCGCAGCACGCAGGTGACGGAGGAAGAGCGAAGCCACTACGTAGACATCATTAAGCAGGAGAGCGGGCGGCTATCGCGCCTTAGCGATAATATGCTGCGGCTGGCGTCCCTTGATTCGCAGCATCATCCGTTTCATCCGCAACCGTTCCGTCTGGATCGCCAGCTCAGGGATGTGGTGCTGTCCTGCGAGCCGCAATGGGCGGACAAGGGGATCGAGCTGGAGCTGCATTTGCTGGAAACCGTTATCCAAGCCGATGTCGATAGCTTGAATCAAGTGTGGGTGAATGTGCTGCACAATGCGATCAAGTTCACCCCGAAGGGTGGAAGGATATCGATCACGATGCAGCACCCCGGCGGCGAAGAGGCCGTTATCGTTCGGCTGTCCGATACGGGACCCGGCATACCCGCAGAAGCGCGTGAACGCATATTCGAACGGTTTTATAAGGCTGATCCATCGCGCGACCGAAGCAGCGGGGGAAGCGGACTCGGCTTGTCGATCGTGAAGCGAATCGTCAGCCTCCACGGCGGAAGCGTGGAAGCGGAGCCGCTGTCCGAGTTTGGACGGTTCAGCAGCGGGACGACGATCGTCGTTCAGCTGCCGCTTAAGCCGCAAGCAGAGCCGGACGAGGCGCGCTGACATTTGTCTTACGGGCAGTTATGATCGGCTGCCGGCTCGCATACGATTGCCAATATGACCACAGTTAAGGAAAGGCGGTTGCAGAGCGAGATGATGGAGCGAAAACGTGTACGCAAGGCAATTATCCCAGCAGGTGGACTAGGCACGAGATTTCTCCCGGCGACGAAGGCGCAGCCGAAGGAGATGCTTCCGCTCATCGACAAGCCGGCCATTCAATATATTGTGGAAGAGGCAGTCGCATCGGGCATCGAGAGCATCATGATCGTTAGCGGCCGCAATAAGCGGGCGATCGAGGACCATTTTGACAAGTCGGCTGAGCTGGAAACGGAGCTTGAGGAGCGAGGCAAGGCGGAGCTGCTGGAGCTTGTTCGGGACATTTCGCAGCTGGCGGACATTTGTTATGTCCGGCAAAAAGAGCCGCTTGGGCTCGGCCATGCTGTCCTATGCGCGAAGTCATTCGCCGAGAATGAGCCGTTCGCGGTTCTGCTGGGAGACGATATCCTGCTATCTGAGCCGCCCTGCCTGAAGCAAATGATCGACATGCATGAGCGCACGGGATCGTCCGTGGTAGGCGTCATGGAGGTGCCTTGGGATCAGACTCACAAATATGGCATCGTCGATCTGGAAAGGCCGGGCTACTCGACGCGCATACGCGGCATGGTGGAGAAGCCTGCTCCGGGAGAAGCGCCATCTAACCTGGCGGTCGTCGGGCGATATGTGCTGGACCCTGCGATTTTCGGGCTGCTCGACCAGGCGCAGCCCGGCAAGGGCGGCGAAATTCAGTTGACGGATAGCTTGGTCCGGCTGAACCGATTCTCGCCGATTGAAGCGTTCGCGTTCACGGGCGTGCGGCATGACATTGGCGATAAGCTGGGCTTCGTGCAAGCGACGATTGACATGGCGCTGAAGCGTCCCGATCTCGCCGATGCGGTCCGCGCGTATATGCTGGAGCGATTGTCGCCGACGCATACGTAGCGCTTGAGGCATTATTGCATAAGGCTCAGGCTTCGATAGAGATGGCGGTGCAGGAGGGATACCTTCTGTGTCGCCTTTTTGCATGCAGTCGCTGCGCATCAAAAAGTGCTCCAATTCGACGGAGTGATTGGCTTATTTTTTAAAATACGCACCTACGTAGCGGTTGTAATTGCAGTTTGTACAATGAAAAGTTAAGCAGATGGCCGTAATCGAAGCTTCATTGCAATCCGTACAACGAGAAAAGGTTCGTAGCCCTTGATTAACCGAGAAAGCAATGCAGATGATGTTTGACAATGTAGAAAATACAATGAGAGGCTCCATCCAAGGCTAAACAAGCTGATGGAATTGCATCAAATGCAATGAGACGTATGAATACAACCTTGAAGTTTTACCCTTCTCTGCTGGTGGGCATACAGGTACTATACGAGCAGTTGGCGAGAAGGAGCGAATTCATACAATGAGCAAAGGTTCTAAGGTTAGTGCTTTAAAACGCATAGGGCTGTTGGCAGTCGGCGTAGTGACGCTAGGATTAATCATTAGCGGGTGCGATGGGCCAGAGGATCAAGCGGTGAACGGACAGCAGATTGGGATGGCCGAGGATCACCATATGCACGAGGCAGGCAAGCAAACGGATAAGGGCGCGGATATGGATATGAGCGTAGAGATGGACCATGCCTCGATGGGTCATGAGCATGCCGGACATGCGATGGATCATAGCGGTTTATCGGAAACGAGTGATGGGATACAAGCCGTTATGGCAGCAGCATCTGACCCGTTGACCGCTGGCCGAATGGAGACGCTGAAGCTCCAGATCGAAGGCAACGACCGCATGCCGATTACCAAGTTCGACGTAAGCCATGAGAAGCTGTTGCATCTCATCATTGTGAGCGAGGATTTAAGCGATTTTCGCCACGTTCACCCCGAATACGCCGGAAACGGGGTATTCACGGTTCGTACCCAATTCGAGCATGGCGGCCGGTACAAATGGTTCGCGGATTTCGTGCCGGATGGGGCCAAGAGCGTCACGCGCAGCGGATGGTTGACGATTGACGGCAAGCCGATCTATGATGCCCCTCCATTGAAGGCGGATACGAAGCTTGAACAGGAAGCGGATGGCCTGCGCGTCAAGCTTTCAATAAGCGAGACAACGCATGGCAAGGCTGCAGCGCTGGCTTTCCGTTTCTATGATGCGAAGACGAGTCAGCCGGTTAGCGATCTTCAGCCTTATCTGGGCGCTGTTGGACATGTCGTCATTCTGTCGTCGGATACGGAGCGCTATCTCCATGTTCATCCCTCGGATGAGAAAACAAGCGGCCCCGAGGCAGTTTTTCACACTAATTTTCCTAATGCAGGGGTGTATAAGGTGTGGGGGCAGTTCAAGCGTGCGGATCGGGTCATTACGGTACCATTCATTATTGAGATTAGATAAAGGCATGAATCGGGATTGCTGCTGCGTATAGTGGAATAAAGCGATCATGAGGAGGACGGCGAATGGGTTTGAAGCAAACGAAATTATCCGTATCCGGCATGTCATGCGTAAATTGCGTGAAGGCGGTCGAGGAGGCGCTGCGCCCGCTCGGCGCAAGCGGCGTGGTGAGCTTGGCCGGGGGAAGCGTTGACGTGACCTATGACGATAGCCAATTGCATTTATCGCGTATACGCGAAGCGATTGAGGAGCAGGGCTTTGATGTTGCGTTGTGACCAACGAATATAGGGAGCATGGCCGTATTGGCCATGCTTCTTTTATTTGCCTAGCCCTTTGACGAAACTTAGGTTGGATATAGGCGCGAATTCATATAAAATGTAGGTTGGTAGTTCAATAGAGGCATTTATTTGGGAGTGGAGTTTTGTGTTCTGTTCGTATTGCGGTAAGCACAATCCTCAGCAGGATGGACGATTTTGCAGCTATTGCGGGAAACTGCTGGCTGAGACGTCGATCAAAGAGGACTATATAGATGAAGTGAAACAAGAGATTGCGATAACCAAGAGCGCGGATGCATGGGATGCCGAACGCGAGGAAGCTGAAATCGATTCGCAGGAGCAGGGAGAGCTGATCCTGCGCCCGCGTCAGAGACTGAAGAAACCAAGCCTCTATGCATGGCTTGTCCCCCTGCTGCTGGCACTGATCGTTGGCGGCGGGTTATATGGTTATATGGGGTATGAGAAGCTGCAAAATGACAGAGTAACCGGGTGGCATCAGGAAGCGAAGCGGCAAGCGCTGTTGGGGAGCTATGACAAGGCGACAGGGCTGCTCGATAAGGCGATTGCCCTGCGTCCGAATTACGCCGCATTGGCTGCTGATCGGTCGATCGTGCAGATGGCAGCGCAATTGCAGCGCCAATTAGCTGAAACGAACGCGCAGCTCGGCAAGCACCATATCGAGGATGCGACCGTAGGCCTGGATAAGCTGCAGGGGGAACTGGATAAGCATAAGGAGCCGCTTTTCGAGCCGCTGCATGCTAGCCTGAAGGAGCAGCGCATCAAGTTGACGGTGCTTACTATTAAGGCTGAGCTGGATGAGCTGGATACCGTTCCCGCCTTGGCGGATAAGTTGCGTGTCGCAGATGAGCTGGACAGTGAAGAGGCGGGAGCTGTCCGCGACCAGATTATCGGGAAGATCGCCGGAGTAGCGTTGAAAGATGCAGAGCGTTTGCTGCAGAAGAAAAGCTTCACGGATGCGCTTGCGGCGGCGGACGAGGGATTGGAATACGCGACTGGCAATGAGAAGCTTGAAGCGATGAAGGTACAGATTAAGAAGGAGAAGAAAGCCTACGAGGATGCCGAAGCAAGCCGGATGGAGCAGGCGATGCAGAAGGCGGCGGAGGAGGATCTCAAAAACCGGACAGCGGCAATTAACGTCGATCAGCTGGATGTGAAGTTGGATGAGTACGGAGATTTGCATATTCATGCGGAGCTGACCAATGTGGCGACGAAGCCGGTTTACTCGGTTTACGTAGAATATACGCTTAAAGACAGTAATGGCAATGTGCTGGATACGGGGACGGCCTATGCGACACCGGATTATGTTGAGCCCGGCGAGAAGGCGATGATCGATGATATCTATTATGGCGCTTACCAGAATGCAACGGTTCGCATCGATAGAGCCGGATGGTATTTGGATTAAGAGAGGGACTTACAATGAAAAGAGATGGATGGATATGTCTCATCGCCAGCCTTGTGGTGCTCTGCGCTGGGGCGATTGGCGTGGTTCAAATCGGGCGGAAAGTGCCGGATCAGCTTACGGGCAGCGCGCTTTTGGCTTTGCCCGCCGCCGCTGCCGATAAGGATGCGCCGCTTGCGAAGCGGCCGCTCAAGGACGTTATATTTACGACGCAGAAGCTGGTTGTCACGATTGAGACGGAAGACGGCTCGCTGGGCTCTGGGTTTCTATACAATGATCATGGCGATTTAATGACGAATGGCCATGTGGTCGTAGGAGCCAATAAGGTGAAAGTAAAAACCGCAGATGCGCGCGTGCTTGACGGTACGGTCATTGGGATTGGTACCGATATCGACGTCGCTGTCGTTCGCGTGCCCGCCTTGGCTGGCACGAAGCCGCTCGCGCTTGATCAAGAACGCGTAGGTGAGATTGGGGATGAGGTGCTTGCGATCGGCAGTCCGCTTGGCTACCAGAATACCGTAACGACGGGCATCATAAGCGGCGTTGGCCGAGACCTGGATATCGAGCCGTATACGTATAAGGATATGTATCAAATATCGGCTCCGATAGCACCGGGTAACAGCGGAGGCCCGCTTGTCGATCGCGATACTGGAGCTGTGCTGGGCATTAACTCCGCAGGAGCGGAGCAGGGCGCGATTGGATTCAGCATTCCGATCAGCCAAGTGCTTCCGCTGGCGGAACAATGGTCGGATTCGCCGATGAAGGAGCTGCCGGAATCGCTGGCGATGGATTCGGATACTTTCGAGGGCGGCGAAGTGGGGGACGTATCGTTCGAGGATATGGCTACGTATCTCGTGACGCACTTCTATGATAGTCTCAACAGCGGCGATTATGTCTATGCTTATTCGCTAATCGGCAGCACGTGGTTGGCAGGCACGCCGTATGAGAACTTCCGGGAAGGCTACTTGTCTACCAAAAACGTTACGCTGGAGGATATTAAAGTGACTACGACGGATGACGAGCAGGCCGTCGTGACAGCGATCGTCTCCGCGCAGGAGCGGATAGATGGAGAAGCTCGGTTAAGCAAATATAAAGTGACGTACACGGTCGGCTACGAGAACGATCAATTGAAGCTGCTAAGCGGCAAAGGCGACAAAATCGAGCCTTGACCTTGAGGCCATCTAGAGCCGTAAGGCTGTGATACTTGCACGCAATAAAACCGGGACAAAGCTGTTGCAAACAGCCTTTGTCCCGGTTTTTAATTTATGCAATTAAAGATTGGTTGCTGCTTGAGCCGGCGCTGCTGTGCGCAGTCGCAGCTCTTCAACTAGCTCTTGAATCGCATTGTCGAGACGCTCCGTCAGCTCATCGTTCAAGCTGAACGTGAGGTCATCGCCTTGTCCTGAACGAGTCACTTGATTGTCGGTCGCATAGATCGCGCTAGCGAAGTTGCGTGCGCCTAGAGATGACAATACCGGCTTGAGCGCATAGTCGATGGATAGTAAATGAGCAATCGTGCCGCCGATGAATACGGGAGCGATAACTTTGTTCGCGAGGCCTTTTTGAGGAAGCAAATCCAGGTAGGTTTTCAATATGCCGCTGAAGGAGGCTTTGTATACCGGGCTGGCAATGACGACGGCATCTGCTGCTTCGACGAGCGCGTTGGCGGCAACGATGGCAGGGCTATCAAAGCGAGCGCCGATAAGGTCATCTGCCGGGAGCGATGCAACGTTGATCGTTGCAACGGCGATGCCTTGCGTATGGAGCTGGTTCTCGATGTATTGCGTGACGCCGATCAGACGCGAGGATTGATTCGGGGTAGCTGTAATAAAGACAACATTGGACATGAGCTTCATCTCCTTAAATGTTAACTTATCAAAAATAGTATACCAGTAATTAGTCTGTTTGTAAGTTCCTGAATAGAGGGGGTGGTTTAACTTTGTTTTCCGATTTAAATACTATGAATTAATTTCAATATAGCATGAGCGTCCAGTTTGGTCAACATGGTCTTTAAACTTAAAGAGACTCCAACCGCCCAATCATTGGACGGTTGAAGTCTCTTTAAGTTTCTTGCGATTCAGGTTAGCTGAATTCTTCCGGAGCCTCATTCAAATAATTGCGTTCTTCTACGTATTGAAGTTGAGGTTCCTCCTCACTCCCTACATCGCCCTGACTGCGTCCGCCCGGGCGGAAGAAGAGCTCTAGAGCGACTGTATCGCCGCGCTGTAAAGGAGCGTTCAGCAACGTCGACGGAATTTGGCGGCCATTCAGCAGAAGGTTGAAGTGCACGCCGTCTACGATTGGAATGCCGCTAACCGATATAATCTGGCCACCAGGGCCGATCGTCACGACGCCTGTGCTTCGCAACGCATTCGCGATTGTGATGCCTGGATAGAAGCGAATCGAGTAGGCCTGAGTGATGTTAGGGAATGCGCGCCCGCCATTAATAACGACAGTGACCACATTGGGTCCCGGGAATGGTCCTGGAGGGAACGGTCCAGGAGGGATCGGGATTGGAATTGGTATCGGGATTGGTATCGGTCCAGGCGGGAACGGCGGTCTTGGTGGTGGGAACGGTGGCGGGAATGGTGGCGGGAATGGTGGCGGGAACGGTGGTGGGAATGGTGGCGGGAACGGTGGTGGGAATGGTGGTCTAGGCGGCGGGAACGGTGGCGGCGGGAACGGCTGCGGTGGAAACGGTCCAGGCGGGAATGGTCCTGGTCCAGGCCCCGGCGGAAACGGTCCAGGCGGGAATGGCCCTGGTCCAGGCCCCGGCGGAAACGGTCCAGGCGGGAATGGCCCCGGTCCAGGTCCCGGCGGAAACGGTCCAGGCGGGAATGGCCCCGGTCCAGGTCCCGGAGGAAACGGTCCGGGCGGGAACGGCCCCTGCCCAGGCGGTCTAGGCGGCGGGAACGGACCTTGCCCCGGTCCCATCGGGAAAGGCATGAGCCCTCTCGGGTCGTAGTAGACGCCATACTCGCCTTCCGGAAGCGCGCCTGCGTCTGCCGGCTGCCCGTTCGGGTCGTATCCATAGCCTTGATCGTAACCACCGTAGTCGTAAGGATAACCATACGGGTATCCATAACCGTAGTAGCTCGGGTACATCGGTATATTTAACCTCCTTCTGCTGACAGCGTATGTTCAGGTTAAGTCTATGCGGGGAGGGCATGTTCGCTTGCCTAAACAAAAAACCGCCGTTCCATGTAGGAACGACGGTCTTTGTAAGCTTGTCCGAGAATGAATTACTTCGCTGCTGCCTCGTAACGTTGGCCAACAGCTTCCCAGTTTACTACATTCCAGAATGCTGCGATGTAGTCAGGGCGTTTGTTTTGATATTTGAGGTAATAAGCATGCTCCCAAACGTCCAGACCGAGGAGCGGCGTGTCGCCTTCCATGATCGGGCTGTCTTGGTTTGGCAGGCTGTATACTTTCAGTTTGCCGTCTTGTCCAAGCGCAAGCCATGCCCAGCCGGAGCCGAAACGCGTAGCGCCTGCTTTAGCGAAATCTTCTTTGAACTTGTCGAAGCCGCCCAGCTCGCTTGCGATTGCGTCAGCAAGCTTGCCCGTAGGAGCGCCGCCGCCGTTAGGGCCGATCGTTTCCCAGAAGAGGGAGTGGTTCGCATGGCCGCCGCCGTTGTTGCGAACAGCTGTGCGGATTGCTTCTGGAACGCTGTTCAGATCAGCAATCAGATCTTCGATCGATTTGCTTTGCAGCTCTGGAGCGGATTCGAGAGCAGCGTTAAGGTTCGTTACATAAGCGTTGTGGTGACGGTCGTGGTGGATCTCCATCGTTGTTTCGTCAAAATGCGGTTCGAGCGCATTGTTAGCATAAGGCAAAGCAGGCAGTTGATGAGCCATTGTGAATTACCTCCCGTTAATATGTGTTGATTCAGGATCATTATCCCTTATTCAGGTGAATAAATCAACATTGTTGTTGCAAAAGTCGAATTCCGCCATAACGGCCATAGGATGGCTCGAGAACGAGAGATTTATGTCGGAATTTCGAGAAAAGCCGAGATAATCTGCCTCAAATTCATGAAAGCGCTTAAATTTAAGCGCTTTCAGCAGAAAATCGGCGAAATATTAAATAATTTAAAGTTTTTTTAAAGATTTCAGAAGGATTTGACTCTTTTTTGTCGTATTTTAATACGATAAGCTTGTACTATGACATCGATCGAGGAGTTGTAACACATGTACGTTCGTTCCTTCCAGTTATCTGACTACGGCCCAGTGACGGCGTTGTTGGAGGATGTGTTGTCGGAAGATTGCTACGAACTGACAATGGGCGCATTTGCGCGGCAATTGTCATGGGATAGCGATTTGGTGCTCGTTGCAGTCGAACAAAACGAAATCGTAGGCATGATTATCGGCACGATTGACAACAATAAGGGATACTACTACCGAGTAGCCGTAATGCCAGAGTATCAACGCCAAGGAATTGGCCAAACTCTGATTCAAGGACTTAAGCAACGATTCGAACAACGTAATGTGACCAAAATCATGATCACTGCAGATGAGTTTAACGAGAAGGTTTTGCCTCTGTATGAGAAACTAGGCTATGCAACAGGGGACTTCTTCCGATCGTTCCAGAAGCTTAGCATCGTCGCAGGCTAAATGTACTTACTAAGACGATTATCCGAGACGTATGGTCCCGGTTATTGAAAGCATATCCGACATGCCATTGCATTTGGCGGGCGGATATGCTTTTCTTATATAATTAGGGAAAGAACGCAAGTAGTCAGGAGAACGTATGAACAATTATCGGCCCTGCATGATTAAAAGCTTTAAGCACAATGGCCGCTTGCACCGGTTTTGGCATCGCAATTGGCTTATACCCGAAGAGCGTCTTGCGCCTGTGCATGCAGCGCAATCGATGAGCGTATTGATCAACCGTCAGACGCCAATTCAGGAAGCGGACGGGAAGCTATGGACAAGCCGTGTGCCGGCTGTATCGTTTTTCATTCCCGGAGAGTGGTTTAATGTTGTTGCCCTCCTTGAAGATTCGGGCATCAGATATTATTGCAATGTTGCTTCTCCCATTACGCTGAACGACAATGTTTTTACTTATATTGATTATGACCTGGATGTCATTCGAACGATCGATGGCGGCATTCATGTCGTGGATCGGGACGAGTTTGAGCGCCACAAAGTGATCTATCATTATTCCGACATCGTCATCGATAAAGCGGAGACGGGCTTGAAGGCGCTGCTCCGCCGCGTCAGAGCTTCAGAAGCGCCATTTAATGATGAGATCGTGTACGGCTACTATGAGGATTGGGCGCGCGAGATGTCTATGGGGAACTTAAGTTAGGAGCTGATTCGATGTCTGATTTGGAGCAGGACGTGCGCACAGGCGCAGCCAAGCAACGGCCTTCCTTTGAATGGATAGGTTGGATCAAGACAGTATCGATTGCTCTAACGGTCGTGCTGTTGCTTCATGCTTTTGTTTTTCACCTGTCCAAGGTAGAAGGGCATTCGATGGAGCCGACGCTGCATGACCGAGACTGGCTGTTTGTGAACAAGCTGGTTTATTTGCTTCGGAATCCTAAGCTGGATGAAGTCGTTATTTTGCGAGATCCGACAGATGATCCTGACAAAAGGCTGCTCGTCAAAAGAGTCGTCGGCGTTCCGGGCGACAAGATCGAAATTCGACAGAAGGTGCTTTTCCGTAATGGCGTTCAAGTGGAAGAGCCTTATGTCGACACAGCGATTGAGGATTTCGATTATGGTCCTTACACGGTGCCGGAAGGCTTTTATTTCGTAATGGGCGACAATCGCCATTCAAGGGCAAGCCGGGACAGTCGATCGTTCGGGCCTGTCGAGAGGGAGCGAATCAATGGTCGTGCCGATTGGATCGTATGGCCGATGAAAGAGATGAATGGGCTGTAGGAGCAAGCTGCGCGCGTGGCTGCGCGAAGCCTCCTGACCCTTACGCAATATCCGGCGAGGAGGTAAAGACATCGATGGAACGAATGGAGCAGGGCGACGGGTTGCCGGAATTGGATTGGCATGCGCTGAAAGCGGAGATGAAGCTGGCAGCAGCATCGCTTGGAATAGATGATATTGGCATTGCCTCAGCTGATCCCTTCACCGAATTGAAGGATCGGCTTATTCGACATCGGGAGCAGGGGCGGGAATCGGGCTTTGAGGAGCCGGATCTCGACAAACGAACGAATCCTTCCCTGCTATTCGATCGCCCCAAATCGATTATCGCAATCGCCGTCGCGTATCCGTCGAAGCTGCCGGACCCGCCGAAGTCAGAGCCTGGCGCAAGGCGCGGCATTTTCGCTAGAGCATCATGGGGCATTGATTATCATACAGCGCTGCGCAATCGGCTGGCTAAGCTCGAAGAATGGCTGTATGCGAGGGTGCCGGGCGTGCGGATGGAGAGCATGGTGGATACGGGTGCATTATCCGACCGTGCGGTTGCGGAGCGGGCGGGCATCGGCTGGAGCGGGCACAATTGCTCGATCATTTCGCCTAAGCTCGGATCATGGATTTACTTGGGCGAAATCATTACGAACCTGCCGCTTCCGCCGGATACGCCAGTGACGGAAAATTGCGGAGAATGCACCAAATGCATCGACGCTTGCCCGACAGGCGCGTTGGTTGGTCCCGGCCAACTGGATTCGAGCAAATGCGTCTCGTTTTTAACGCAGACGAAGGGAATGCTGTCGGATGAATATATGCGCAAAATCGGCAATCGTCTGTACGGCTGCGATACGTGTCAGATCGTATGTCCCGCTAACCGCGGGAAAAACTGGACGCATCATCCTGAACTGCAGCCGGAGCCAGAGCAGGCGAAGCCGCTGCTGCTGCCTTTGCTGAAGATTGGGAATCGGGAATTCAAGGAGCAGTTCGGTACGGTTTCTGGCGCATGGCGGGGCAAAAAGCCGATCCAGCGCAACGCGATTATCGCGCTGGGCAACTTCCGAGAACGAGCAGCTGTCCCAGCATTAGCGGACGTGCTGGGCACCGATCCAAGGCCTGTTATGCGAGGAACGGCGGCATGGGCGCTTGGTCGAATCGGGGGAGATGCTGCTGAGGAAGCGCTTCGACAGGCGCAAGCCGTCGAAACAGATGAGGAAGCGACAGCAGAAATTGCCCGGGCAATGATTGCGCTTTCATTGCAGTCGGAACATGATGTCGAAGTCTAGTCAATCGTTGGGAAATCGAGGGGATTCCGGCAGCTTCGACTCGATAGCTTCAACGCGGGGCCGAATGACGAATCAGAATGTGCAAGCCCAGCCACGATTGGAAAAATCGTCGTTTGCGCACGAAAAGTTAACATGCTATCATTAATTGCATTATTCTTAATGAAATTAGCATCATTAAATAGGATAAGGACAGGTGACCCTACGATATGTGGATTACAATTACAGCCATCGTGGCTTTAATCGTCGGCGCTGCCGGCGGATTTTTTGCAGGGGTATTCTACTTGCGCAAACAGCTGGAGCGGATGCAAAACGACCCCGCAATGCTGCAAAAAATGGCGCAGCAAATGGGCTATAACATGAATAAACAGCAAATGCAAAAAGCGCAGCAAATGATGAAAAATCAGAAGTTTAAGCGTTAGGAAACGGCAGTTTCTGCGCGTCCGGAAGGAGGAGATCGGATGGCGGGCATGAAGGACTATGTGAATGCTGCAGTTGGCAGCAACCGCGAACAGATTGAGTTTCATGTGAAGGAAATTTTGAAGCTGATTGGCGAGGATGTCGAGCGGGAAGGTTTGCTCGAGACGCCGGCGCGAGTCGCGCGCATGTATGAGGAAATATTTGCCGGTTACGAGGTGGACCCGCGTGACGTGCTTGGCGTGACGTTCGATGAACAGCACGAGGAGCTCGTTATTGTGAAGGACATCGTTTTTTATAGCCAATGCGAGCACCATATGGCGCCGTTTTTCGGCAAAGTGCATATCGGCTACATCCCTAGCGGCAAAATCGCAGGCTTAAGCAAGCTGGCGAGGCTTGTCGAGGCGGTGACGCGCAAGCTTCAGGTGCAGGAACGCATTACGTCGCAAATCGCGGATATTCTAGCTGAGACGCTTTCGCCTCATGGCGTAATGGTCGTAGTGGAAGGCGAGCATCTGTGCATGTGCGCACGTGGCGTGAAGAAGCCGGGCAGCAAGACGATTACGTCTGCCGTACGCGGCCAGTTCCATCGCAACGCCGCAGCGCGAGCAGAGTTTATGGCATTAATTAGAGATTAATGGAATCGAAATAATGCAGTAGAAAGAGCACGTCCAAACCCTTCGGGGTGCGGTGCGCGCTCTTTTTTTTGTACTTTTGGATGCAATTGTCACAGAAATGTCATCAGAAAATATTTTTGAACAAATATTGACAACTATAATGATAATCATTATCATAGTAAGCGGGCAAGTGAATGATTATCATTATCAATGCAAACGGCTTGGGAGGTTAACATGACAAGGTTATTCAAGGCAAGTGCGATCGCGCTTGCAGTCGCCCTACTGCTGAGCGGATGCGGTTCGTCCGGCGGCGGAAGTGAAACGGCATCCATTCAGGGACAGGGGAAGAAAGAAGAGGCTAAAACTTCGACGATTGCACCGGCTAAGGTTGAAGTGGCCGATTATCCTTCAGGCGTGTCTCAGCTCCGCGACTTGACCAAGCAATTCAAGCAAGCGGTCGAATCCGGCAGCGAAGAGGAACCGAAGCGAATCGCAGCAGAAATCGCAGGCGTCTGGGAAGCCGTCAAGCAGGAGGCGCAGTCGAAGAATGCGGAGCTTTACCCGCAGCTGGAGCAGGATCTAGCGAGCTTTCTAGGTTTGTTCAGCGGCGAGAAGCCCGACAATGAGGCTGCCATTCAGCAAGCCTACCAGCTCTATCAGCGGTTCCGGGATCTGTCCAAGGCATTGGAAGGGAACTAACGTTAGGCTGCATCGTGTGATATGTTGTACCGTCGTACACGTCTTGCACCAAGAACAGGCATAAAGGCATCGTAATTCTCATAATGGAAAGGTGATTGAACTTATCATGCATGCTACATTCAAATCGCGCTTCATCGCACTCATGCTCATTCTGGCGATCTCCGTTGCCGTCGTGCCTTTTACGGCTAACGCAGCAGGCGCCGTATCCGTTACGTTGAACGGAAGTAAGCTTTCTTTTGAAACGAGCCCGGTCATTAAAGACGGAACAACGCTGGTGCCTTACCGCACAATCGCTGAGAAATTGAATGCGAAGGTTGGCTGGAATAAACAAACGCAAAAGGTAACGGTAACGAAAGGCACGAAAACGGTCGTTCTGACGGTAGGCAGCAAAACGGCAACGGTAAACGGCAAGTCCGTTAAGCTGGACGCTGTACCGACGGTTAAAAACGGCACGACGCTCGTGCCGCTGCGCTTCCTTGGCGAGTCCCTCGGCATCTGGGTGAACTGGAAAGCGGCAACGTCGACAGTTGCTCTGGAAACGAAAAGAACGATCTCGCACGCAATGGGTTCGACAACGCTGACATCGGTACCGCAACGTGTTGTTGTTCTGACGAACGGTTTGGTTGACGCATCCGTTTACCTCGGCATTAAGCCGGTAGGCGCAGTTGAGTCGTACTCGGAGCAGCCTTGGTACGCATTCCTTCGCAGCGGCATGACGGGCGTTAAAAATCTGGGTGACGAAACGCAGCCGAACCTGGAAGCAATCGTTAAACTGAAGCCTGACCTCATCATCGGCTCCAAAATGCGTCACGAAAAAATCTACAGCCAGCTGAAAGCGATCGCGCCGACGCTGATGACAGAAGACGTATTCTCGTTCAAAAGCACGCTGGCGCTTGAAGCAAAAGCATTGAACAAAGAAACGAAAGCAGATGCTTTCTTGGCATCCTGGAACAGCAAAGTTGCAGCGTTTAAGAAAGAAATCGGCTCCAAAGCGAAAAGCACAGAAGTATCGGTTATCCGCTTCAACCCGGACGGCAGCTCCCGTGCATACTTGGACGGCTTCGCGATTAACATCCTTAAAGAGCTTGGCTTCAAGCTGACGCAAGCGCAGCTGAAAGCACGTGTTGGCGAATCGACGGTTGTGACGGTTACGAATCAAGAGCAAACGAAATTGCTTGATGCCGACTACATCTTCGACTTCACGACGGACTGGGTAGGCGACGGCGGCGTGTACAAAGTGCAGAAGGACTGGACGTCCAGCGCGCTTTGGAAAAACCTTGACGCCGTTAAGAACGGCAAATACTACAAAGTTAACGTGATCACGTGGAACTACTCGGCAGGTCCAATGGCAGCCAAAGCAATGCTTGACGATCTGTACTTCTACTTCGATCTGGAATAGAACGCAGTTTGGCGACAAACTGAAAAATAGCGACGCAACGATAAGAAGAATGGGCGCATGTCCTGTTCTTCTTTCGCGCGTACGTCATGAGAGGAAGGACATTTGTGATCGCACAAGGCTTGACCAGCGCTCGCGCGAGAGCAGTAGTGCTGCTAGCCGGCTTCGTCCTGCTGCTTATTTGCCTCGGTGCCAGCACGACGCTGGGGGCAACGCGAATTGGCGTGCACGACGCAATCGGGGCAATTACGCAATATGACGACAGCTCTAACGAGCAAATTATCGTGAGGACGACTCGGATTCCGCGTGTGCTTATTTCTGCCGCGATTGGCGCGAGCCTTGCCATTGCAGGGGCACTGATGCAGGCGATTACGGGCAATCCCCTCGCTTCGCCGACGGTGCTTGGCATTAATGCGGGCGCTGCGGCGTTCGTCGTCTTCGCCATCACGGTACTCGGAATCGGCGGGATGAATGCGCTAATATGGATCGCCTTTGGCGGCGCGGCCTTTGGGGCGATAACGGTCTATCTGCTAGGGTCGCTGGGCAGGGATGGCTTATCGCCGCTGCGCATCGTATTGGCAGGCGCCGCCATGACAGCCTTGTTTGCATCTGTGACGCAAGGGCTGCTAGTTATGAATGAGAATGGGCTGAACGATGTGCTGTATTGGCTGACGGGCTCTGTTTCTGGCAAGGATCTCTCGGCTTTGACGGCTGTACTGCCTTATTTGGCGATTAGCTGGGTTGCAGCGCTATTCCTCGGACGGCCGATTAACGTACTGATCATGGGCGAGGATGCGGCAACGGGTCTGGGGCAGCGAACGGCTGCGGTCAAAATCGTAGGCGGGATCGTCATCGTGCTCCTTGCAGGCAGCTCGGTTGCCGTTGCCGGACCGATTGGCTTCGTCGGCATCGTCATTCCGCATCTGTCCCGTTATCTAGGCGGCATCGACTATCGCTGGGTCATTCCCTTCAGCGGCGTGCTGGGCGCCATTCTGCTGCTGTTAGCAGACCTGATTGCAAGATTCATCATTATGCCGCAAGAGCTGCCGGTAGGCATCATGACAGCGATTATCGGCGTGCCGTTCTTCATCGCTATTGCGAGGAGGGAGCGCAAACGATGAATAAATCATACCTGACGATTCGTATTCCTGCGCTTCCTGTATCCGTTCAAATCCATCGCCGAACAGCTAGCATCATTGCATCGCTGACGGCTGCTGTTGTCGTGCTCGCGCTAGTAAGCGCTGGCCTCGGCGATTATCGGATCATGCCAATGGACGTGCTGCGCGCGATACGCGGAACCGGAACGGAGGAGCAGCTGCTTGTGGTGCAAACGCTGCGGCTGCCGCGCATCCTCATCAGCATGCTGGCGGGCGCAGGCTTGGCTGCCGCCGGCACGATTTTGCAATGCGTCGTGCGGAACCCGCTAGCAGCGCCCGATGTGGTAGGCGTAACAGGCGGCGCTTCCGTAGGGGCAGTCTTCTTCATTACGCAGCTGCCAGGCCTATATGATATTCGCTTGCTTCCTATCACTGCAATGGCCGGTGCGCTAATCGCAGCGCTCGTGGTCTATGCGCTTGCTTGGAAAAAAGGCGTCTCTACCGTTCGCCTTGTGCTTGTCGGCATTGGCATCGCATCGGTATTGTCGGCGCTTGTTTCGATGCTGCTCATTATGGCGCCTTCAACCTACTCGGCGTCCTCGGCTTATATTTGGCTGACAGGCACGGTCTACGGGGCGAACTGGGACAATGTCCGAACGCTGCTGCCGTGGATGGTTCCGCTGCTTATTCTTGCATGGCTGGCAGGCGCGCGCGCGCTTAACATTCAACAGCTAGGCGATGATATAGCGGCCGGGGCAGGCAGCGCCGTTCAACGGCAAAGGCTGTGGCTGCTGCTGCTTGCGGTCGGCCTTGCGGGCTCTGCCGTATCGATGGTCGGGACGATCGGCTTTGTCGGCTTGATCGCGCCGCATATGGCAAGGCGTCTTGTAGGCGCTTCCGCAGGCGGACTTATTCCGGCTTCGGCCTTGATTGGCGCCTGCATTCTCATGGGGGCCGACCTGGTCGGGCGCACGTTGTTTTTGCCGCACGACGTGCCAGCAGGCGTATTTACGGCAGCGATAGGCGCGCCGTTCTTTATTTATTTGCTATTTCGAACGCGCAATGCGCGATGACGGGAGGATGAACGAAAGATGAGCATGAGCGTGGGTAAAGGGCCGAGCGTAATAGGCGCAGGTGCAGGTCAACTCGAAACGAATCAGCTGTCGCTCTCTTACGGGGGAGACCGTATCATCGACAGCCTCGATTTGGCCATTCCGCAATCCCGAATCAGCGTGCTGATCGGTCCGAACGGATGCGGCAAATCGACGCTGCTGCGTTCGATGGCGCGGCTGCTGAAGCCGTTGTCTGGCGCAGTACTGCTGGATGGGCACGATATCGCCAAGCAATCGACGAAGGATGTGGCGAAGCGTCTCGCTATTCTTCCGCAAGGGCCGACTGCGCCGGAAGGCTTGACGGTGTATCAACTGGTCAAGCAAGGGCGATATCCGCATCAGAGCTGGCTGAATCAATGGTCGCGCGAGGATGAGCGGATGGTCGGCGAGGCGCTGGCTGCGACGAAGCTGGAGGCGCTGGCGGATCGGCAGGTCGACTCGTTATCGGGCGGCCAGCGGCAGCGTGCGTGGATTGCGATGACGCTGGCGCAGGGAACGAACACGATACTGCTCGACGAGCCAACGACGTATCTGGATATGGCGCATCAGGTTGATGTGCTGGATCTGCTGTTTGAGCTGAACGAAAACAAGGGCAGCACGATCGTGATGGTGCTTCATGACCTGAACTTGGCATGCCGGTATGCGCATCATTTGATTGCCGTCCGGGACAGAGGGATCTATGCGCAAGGGGCGCCTGAAACGATCGTTAGCCAAGCGCTGGTGAAGGATGTGTTCGGCATGGACTGCGAGCTGCTGCCTGATCCGTTCTTTGGCACGCCGTTGTGCGTGCCTCGCGGACGCGGGCGTGTAGCGCATCATGTATGGGGGCGCGAAGAAGCGGCGCCGACCGTGGAGTCCAATTCGGCTTAGCCGAACGAAAGGGGGGCAGGCTGTCCCTTGACCGCAGACAGGTTATTCAGGCAGGGGCTGCACAATTATGCTTGGAATGCCGCAGCGGGACGAGGGCAGCCTCCGCCAGCATGGTACACGGGAATGACAAGTCAGGAAGCCTGATCCATTTTTACGCTTGTGTTGATAATAATAATCATTTACAATAACGAAGAATAAACGATACTGATAATCATTATCACTTAACGAGCATAATGAGAATAATCCTCTTGCGGTCATTAGAGTAAAGGGAGAAAAGGAGTTGAATGGTGGAATGCCGGGAAACGGCTTTTACTTGGAAAGTCAACAACGGAGGGAGTCCAACGCACGCTCCTATCCGCGAAAGCTGCCCGTCGCACTGACTGAAGCAGCAGGGATGAAAGTGAAGGATGCAGATGGCAACTGGTACTTTGATTGTCTCGCAGGTGCTGGCACGCTGGCGCTGGGACACAATCACCCTGTCGTCATCGAAGCGATTCGAGGCGTGCTGGATACGGGACTCCCGCTGCACACGCTGGATCTTACGACACCGGTGAAAGAGCATTTCGTCGACGAATTGTTCGCTTCGCTGCCTCCAGCATTCGCGGCGCGAGCTAAAGTACAGTTTTGCGGCCCTTCGGGCGCTGACGCCGTAGAGGCGGCGCTCAAGCTGGTGAAGACGGCAACCGGCAGACGAACGATGCTGTCGTTCCACGGCGGTTATCATGGGATGACGCACGGCGCACTCGGGCTGACAGGCAATCTTGGTCCCAAAGGGGCCGTTGGCCCGCTGATGAGCGATGTTCATTTTCTGCCTTACCCGTACAGCTACCGCTGCCCGTTCGAGCTTGGAGGCGAGCAAGGCTGGCAGGTAGCTGCGCGATATGCGGAGCGGATGCTGGCTGATCCAGAGAGCGGCATCGTGCAGCCCGCGGGGATGATCATGGAAGCCGTACAAGGCGAGGGCGGCGTCATTCCTTCTCCGGACGGTTGGCTGAAGGAGATGCGTGCCATGACAGCGGCGCGCGGCATCCCGCTCATTATGGACGAGGTTCAAGCGGGAATCGGTCGTACGGGCAAAATGTTCGCGTTCGAGCATGCCGATATCGTACCGGATGTCATCGTGCTATCGAAGGCGATCGGGGGAAGCTTGCCGCTGGCAGTCGTCGTTTACGACGAGTCGCTGGACGTGTGGCAGCCTGGCGCGCATGCGGGAACGTTCCGCGGCAATCAAATGGCGATGGCTGCCGGTGCAGCTACGCTGAAGTTTATTCGCGATAACCGGCTTGAGACGCATGCAGCCGCTATAGGGGAGCGTCTTCAGGAGGCGCTGCGCCGCATCCAAGCAGATGTTTCCTGCATCGGCGAAGTGCGCGGCAAGGGACTGATGATTGGCGTCGAGATCGTCCAATCCGATGCAGAGCCTGATCGCTTAGGCGCTTACCCCGCGCGTCCGGGGCTGGCGCGTGCGATTCAGCAAGCCTGCCTGGCGCGGGGACTGATTTTGGAGCTTGGCGGAAGGCATGGCAGCGTCGTCAGGTTCCTGCCGCCGCTTATCATAACGCCGGAGCAGGCGGATGAGGTTGCTTCGAGGTTCCATGATGCAGTGCGTGCGGCAGAGCTTGCGTGCAGCGGCGTGCGGGAAGAGGTGCGGGCATGACGGTTGGGGCGGACGTTCAGGAGCAAACTGTGGAGCAGCGGAGAGCGTCGGCAGGCGAGTTGTTCGGGGACTTGTTCCTCGGACCGGAGCTCGCGAGCCAGGATGCCTATCGGAGTATGATCAATACGGCGACCGAGGTGCTGATTCGCGAGTTCGCCGCTTCGGCTAAGCCATACAGCGGGGCGGCTCCAGAGTCGCTGCTGGCTGCGTTAGAACGGCAGCCGGTATGTCCCGAGGAGCCGTCCGAAACGATGTCCGAGCTGCTGAACCGACTCGGTGCGGATATGCTGCGGCATTCGGCCGTGGTGACGCATCCCGCATGCGTCGCGCATCTGCACTGTCCGCCGCTTATGGCCTCTCTGGCAGCAGAAGCGTGGATTGCGGCTTCGAACCAATCGATGGATTCATGGGACCAGAGCATGGCAGGGACGATGCTGGAAGAGCATGTGATGGCATGGCTCTGCGGACTGTACGGGCTGGCGGAAACTGGCGATGGCGTCTTCACGAGCGGCGGCACGCAGTCGAACCTGATGGGATTGCTGCTGGCGCGCAACCACTATGCTGCGGTCCGCTGGAATTGGAATGTTCAGCAGCGAGGATTGCCGGCAGCCAGCTGCCGCCTTCGCATTCTTTGCTCGGAGGAAGCGCATTTTACCGTGAAGCAATCGGCGGCGCTGCTCGGTTTAGGGGAGCAGGCGGTCGTAACGATCAAGACTGATTCTCGCCATCGGATGCGCAAGGATGATTTGCTGCTGAAGCTGAAGGAACTGAAGGGGAGCGGCTTGCTCCCGTTCGCGCTTGTCGCGACGGCGGGCACGACGGACTTCGGCGCAATCGATCCGCTGGAAGAGCTGGCTGCAATAGCGCGGCAGAACGGCATGTGGTTCCACGTTGATGCAGCATACGGCGGAGCTCTGGCGATGAGCGAATCGCAGCGGGCAAGGCTTCGGGGAATCGAGGAAGCGGATTCTGTAACCGTCGATTTTCATAAGGGGTTCTATCAGCCGATTAGCTGCGGCGCTTTCCTTGTCCGAGACAAGGAAACGTTCCAATCGATCCGCATGAGCGCCGATTATTTGAATCCCGAATCGGACGAGGAGGCAGGCGTGCCGAATCTGGTCGTGAAGTCGATCCAAACGACGCGCCGGTTCGATGCGCTGAAGCTGTATCTGTCGCTTCAGCATGTCGGCGGCCGCAAGTTCGGCGAGATGGTGGACCATACGGTTCGATTGGCCCAAGATACGGCTGTGCTGATCAAAGCGGAACCGAGGCTCGCGCTGCTTGCCGAGCCGGAACTGGGAACGGTTGTGTTCCGTTACATGCCGGTTAGCCGGGAGCTGAATGATGACAATTCGCTGCATTGGGCGGATGAGCTGAATGCGCGCATTCGGGACCGGCTGCTTGCCGACGGTTGGGCGGTACTGGCCCGCACGAGAGTATGGGGACGGCAATGCTTGAAGATGACGCTGCTAAATCCGCTGACGGAGTCAGCGCATACGGCAATTATTATACGAAAAATTGTAGAGGCGGGGCTCGCGCTGGAGACGGAGCAACAAGCGGGATAATTTCCGGCAGCGCGGATCGTTTTTTTGAATCGATTGGGAGGAACGGACTTTCATGGTAATGACGACAAGCAAAGCAAGAGCTATTGCAAATGAAGCGGCCTTGCAAGGGCTGATGAACTGTTATTTGCGCGAGACGGGCGCTGGCGAATGGCTGAAGGCCGGGGAAGCGCCGAGCGGGCTGACCTCCGGCGGGCGTAAAGCGGCGGAAGCGATTCAAGGGCCGGATGGGCTGGTTGTCTGCTCCCTGCCAGAGCAAGGCGCTGTTCTGCTAATTGGCGTCAACTATCGTTCGGCTACGGGGCGGCATCTGTTCCGGTTCCCGATGGTGATCCAGTACGGCGGGGCCGCAGATCGGGTTGTAGAGGCTGATTACTTGACGGTTGCGGCGTTGCTGACCAAAGAGTTGACGCTTGCTGCCGAACAGGCGGCGAAGCAAGCAGGGCGGTCGTCGGGGACAGCTGTGCGCGAGGGTTCAGCTCCTGGCGCAGGCTCGGAGGAGCTGATGCTTCGCATCATTCAGAGCACGGCGAACGTTGCGCAGTTCGTTGAAGCGCGTGCCGTCGATGCGGATGCGCTCTATGCGTTCGACTCGAGCTTTATCAAGCAGGAGCAGGCGCTAGTGTTCGGCCACCTGCTCCATCCTACGCCGAAGAGCCGGCAAGGCGTGCCGGAAGAGCGCCAAGCGGATTATTCGCCAGAGCTCAAGGGCGAGTTCCAGCTGCACTACTATCGTGCGCATCGTTCGATCGTCGTGGAGGATTCCTCGGTAGAGGCTAGCGCGACGGAGCTCGTGAAGCAGGAGCTGCGCGAGGATGCAAGCGTACCGGCTGAATGGAAGGCTGCGTATGCTGCGGCTGATGAAGAATGGTCGCTCCTTCCGGTCCATCCGCTGCAAGCGAACTGGCTGAAGGACCGCTCTTATGTGCAAGAAGCGATCCGTGCCGGATTGCTGTACGATTTGGGACCGCAAGGGCGCGCCTATGCGGCGACTTCCTCGCTGCGAACGGTTTATCATCCGGAGTCGCGATTCATGTATAAATGCTCCGTGCCTGTTAAAGTAACGAATTCGCTGCGCGTTAACTTGTATAAAGAGCTGGAACGCGGCGTTGAGGTAAGCCGCCTGCTGGAAACGCCGATCGGCGACGTTCGCGCGCAATATGAAGGCTTCGGCATCGTGACCGATCCTGCATTCATTACGCTGCGATTGGGCGGGGCGGAAGGCATTCGCGAGACCGGCTTCGAGCTGGTGCTGCGCGATAACCTGTTCCGTGCCGGCGACGGCGCTGAGGAGGCGACGCCAGTCGCATCGCTCGTACAGGACGCGCTGCCAGGGTACAAGTCGCGCCTTGGCGTCATTATCGAGGAGCTGGCGCAGCGCGAAGGCCGCACGACGGCGGATGTAAGCGCCGACTGGTTCGACCGGTATTTGGAGCTGTCGCTGAAGCCGATGGTCTCGCTCTATATGCAGTGGGGCATTGCACTGGAAGCGCATCAGCAGAACAGCGTAGTCAGCCTGGCTGACGGTTATCCGGCGAAGTTCCACTATCGGGACAATCAAGGGTATTACTTCTGCAAATCGACGGAATCGCTGCTGAATGCTCAGCTGCCAGGCATCGGGGAGCGGAGCGAAACGGTATGCGAGGACGCGATTGCGGATGAGCGGTTCCGCTATTATTTGATTTTCAATCATATGTTCGGGCTTATTAACGGGTTTGGCACAGCGGGCCTCATCGATGAGCGGGTGCTGCTGGGCAAGCTGCGGGCCGCGCTGGCAGCATTCCTGCCGGTTAACCGCGAGCCGTCTGTTTTCCTGCATTCGCTGCTGAATGAACGGACGCTGCCGTGCAAAGCTAACCTACTTACCCGTCTGCATGATATGGATGAGCTGGTGGGCTCGCTCGATACGCAATCGGTCTATGTGCAAGTACCGAATCCGCTTGTGGAGGAGGTGACGGAGCATGGCGTCAACGCAAACGGAGCACAATCGGCCGCAGCTGTCCGGTAACGGATTGGGCGGCGCTACCTACGAGAGCTACCATGCAGGCATTGGGCGGATGATCGGATTCCGCCCCGTGTCCATGGAGCTGGACTTTGATCGGCTGCTTCGCTGGCAGCATGAACCGCATGTTATTCCCTTCTGGAAGCTGAATATTTCGGAGCAGGCTTATCGGGACCATTTGACAGCGTTTCTGGCGGATGATCATCAGACGCTTTATATCGGACTGCTCGATGGCGAGCCGATGAGCTACTTTGAAGCCTATTGGGCGAATCGGGATATTATCGGCCGCTACTACGAGCCGCATCCGGAGGACCAAGGCATTCATCTGTTGATCGGCGAGCCTTCCTATCTTGGACGCGGCTATGCGGCCCCGCTGCTGCAGACGATGATGCGCATGCTGCTGCAGCATGGCGGCACCGAGAAGCTGGTTGCAGAGCCGGATGTGCGCAACGATAAAATGATTCACATTTTCAGCCGCTGCGGCTTTGAATGGTCACAGGATGTCGAGCTGCCGGATAAGACGGGCGCTTTGATGTTCGCGAGCCGCGAACGGTTGATGGGGGGCGGATATCTTGACTAACCGAATTCATGATGTCATTGGCGTCGGCATCGGCCCGTTCAATCTTAGCTTGGCGGCACTGCTCGAAGCGGCGCCGGAGGTGGACGCGGTCTTCTTCGACCGGAAGCCGTCGTTCGAATGGCATGCTGGCATGCTCATCGAAGGCACGACGCTGCAGGTGCCGTTCTTCGCTGACTTGGTGACGATGGCGGACCCGACGCATCGGCTTAGTTATTTGAACTATTTGCATGAGCAGGGACGGCTGTATCACTTCTACTTCCTGGAGAAGTTTCACATCCCTCGCCGCGAATACAACGATTACTGCCGATGGGCGGCGGAGCAGCTGTCGTCCTGCCGATTCGGTACGGATGTCGTCGCGATTCGACAGGAAGAAGGACCTGATGGTGCGCTGTATGCCGTTGAGACGCGTGACGCAGCTAGCGGCGCAGTGGCCGTCCATTATGCGCGTGACCTCGTGCTTGGCGTCGGAAGCGTGCCGAATGTGCTGCCGCAGTTTAGAGGGCTGCCTACAGAGGACGTGTTCCATTCGGCTTCCTTCATGGATCGGCTGCCGCGGTGCCGTGAAGCGAAATCCATTACAGTCATTGGCTCGGGCCAGAGCGCGGCTGAAGTGTTCCTGAAGCTGCTTGGCGAACAGGGCGAGCATGGCTATCGGTTGGATTGGCTGACGCGTTCGTCCGGCTTCTTCCCGATGGAATATTCGAAGCTGGGGCTGGAGCACTTCTCCCCGGACTATACCGAATACTTCTATGGGCTGCCGCAGGCGACCAAGGATAAGGTGCGAAGCAAGCAGCATTTGCTGTATAAGGGGATCAGCGCAACGACGATCGGCGACATCTATGATGCGTTGTACGACGCTAGCGTTGGCGGACAAAAACCGCCGGTGCGGCTGCTTGCGCATGCGGATGTCGTCGAGATCGCGCCGCAGGGCGATGGAGATGGCTATCGACTGAACGTCCGCCATGTGGAGCAGCAAGCCGCATTCGAGCGGCAAGCGGATGTTGTGATTATGGCTACCGGCTATGATCATCCGCTGCCCGCATGCATTGAACCGCTTAGCGGGCTCATCCAGTATGACGAGCAGGGGCGTTTGCTGATCGATCAGGATTATCGCGTAAAGCTGGCGGAGAATGCCGGAGGCCGGATTTTTGTCCAAAATGGCGAGCTCCACACGCATGGCATCGGTGCGCCGGACCTTGGATTGGGCGCGCATCGCAGCAGCTTGATCGTGAACGGATTGGCTGGCCGCGAGGTGTACAAGACGCGTGAGCGCAACGTATTCCAGCAGTTCGGCGTGCAAGGCGAATAGGACGCAAACGAAAAACGGTGGGACGAGGGGGAATCGGGTGATGAAGGCGCAGCCGTTCGACATGCAGCTGGCGGAAGCGATTCAGTCGGATGTATACGTTCAAGTAAGGCGGCGGGTGTTCCGGCAGCTGATCGAGTCGATGCTGTACGAGCGGATTGTTTCTGCGGAAACGGTTCAGCTCGGCAAGGAAACGCTGTTTTTGATTCATGGCCGCGACAAGGATGGCGTACCGATTACATACAACGTCAAGGGCGGCAAACGATTGTCGTTCGGGCGGATTCGATTAAGCGATTCGCCGCCGCTCCGCATCGCGAAGGAAGGCCGCCGGGAGGCGGATGATTATCGAATGTTTCTCCAAGAGGTGCTTGGCGCGGACGCAGCGGACAAAAGCAAGCGGAATGCGTTCGTCAAGGAGCTGGAGGCAACGCTGGCCAATGACGCGATTGCGCAGCGGTATCGGCGGGAGACGGGGCTAAGCCTGACTGCCGCATCCAGCTTTGGCGAGCTTGAGACGGCGGCGATGGACGGGCATCCGTATCACCCGTGCTACAAGTCGCGAATTGGCTTTACGCTGACCGATCAAGCGGCTTTCGGTCCGGAATTCGCGCCAGAGGTTCGGCCGGTATGGCTGGCGATTCGCCAATCCGATGCGGCGATGGCAATCGAGAAGGGACGCTCTTTCGAATCGCTTTGGAAGCAGGAGCTGGGTCAAGCGCAGTATGACCGGTTTATGTCGGCTTTAGCGAAGGAATCAGCTGCAGTCGAGGAAACGCCTGTGCAGTGGGCGCTGCTTCCGGTCCATCCGTGGCAATGGCGCAACCTCGCATTCCAGCTGTCCCCGGCGATTCGCGATGGGGAGATTGTGCCGTTGGGCCAATCGGACGATGCTTATCGCCCGCAGCAGTCCATTCGCACGATGTCCAATGCTACCACGCCAGCCAAGTCGTCAATCAAGCTGGCGATGAGCCTGTTGAATACGTCGTCGTATCGGCATATCGAGCCGCATGATGCTGTTGCTGCTCCATACGTTTCCGCTTGGCTCAAGCAGGTAGTAAGCAGCGACGCATATCTCATGGAATCCGGCACGATTCTGTTGGCGGAGTACGCGGCGGTTGCTTACGATCCGTCGTCCGCGCAAGCGGGCGCCGGTTCTTCGGAAGCCAGAGTAGAAGTCAGGCTGGGAGCGGCTGCCACTGCATTGAAGGTTGGCGATGAAGGCGCATTGAGCTGTATTTGGCGGGAAAGTCTAGAGCCTCATCTGAAATCTGGCGAGCGGGCTGTGCCCTTCCATGCATTGAGCGCGATCGATATCGACGGTACGCCGTTCATCGAGCCGTGGCTGCAGCAGTACGGGATTGAAAAATGGCTGTCGCAGCTGTTCGAGGCTGCTGTCATGCCTGTCGTGCATCTGCTCGGCGCGCATGGCATTGCGCTGGAATCGCATGCCCAGAACATGGCGCTCGTCCATCGCGACGGCAGGCCGGTACGGGCAGCGCTTAAAGATTTTCACGAGGATGCCATGTACTATCGTCCCTTCCTAAGCAAGGAAGCCGCGGCATCATGCCCGGATTTCACGCAGGCGCATCGCAAATTCCATGATCCGCGCCAAGGAAGAGAATGCGAATCGCTCGCTCCGCTGCGCTATATGCTGCTCGGCGCGCTGTATTGCATTAATTTGGCGGAGCTTGCGATGATGCTTGCCGACCGCTATCGGTTCGAAGAGCGCCGATTCTGGACGCTGGCGGCAGAAGCGATTGAAACGCATCTGCAGCGTTACCCTCAGCTGAGGGAGCGATTCGACCAGCTCGACCTATTCGGCCCGACGACAAAATTGGAGCAGCTGACGAGGAAACGGCTCGTTAAGCTGGCGGAAGGCGCTCCAGCCGGATCGTTCATGCACGAAGTATCGAATCCGCTGCATCTCGTCTCGGCACAGAAGGAGTTATCCATATGATTACAATAAACCGGGAGCCTGTTCAAGTAGGCTCGTTCGAAGCCCGCTTGGCGCTGCTGCGCAAGTCGAACGCGCTTCGCGCGTGCGCTGGCAAACGCCTAGCGATTTGCTTGCAAGATCCGATCGACATGATCGGGGCGGTGCTCATTGTGAAGGAGCAGGGGGCATCTGCGCTGCTGCTGCATGCGGAGACGCCGGAGGCGACCGCGAGGCAGCGAGCGATCGATGCTGGCTGTGAAGTGCTGCTTTATGGAAGCGCGGACGGTTACATCAGCCTTGCCGAGCAGGTGTCGGGCAACTGGTCCGAAGCTGCTGGCAAGCTGGCGAATGGCTGGGAGCGCGGGCCTGTGTCCGCTGAGCCGTCGCTGCTTCAATTCAGCTCAGGCACGACGGGTGCGCCAAAGCTCATCCAGCGGGCATGGGAAGAGGTCGATGCCGAGGTTAAGGCGTATAACGAATCGTTGGGAGAAGCTGCGAATGCTTCGCCTATCGTATTAGCGCCTGTCTCGCATGCTTACGGGCTGATTAGCGGCGTATTGTCGGCATTCGCGCGCGGCAAGGCTCCAATCGTCGTAACTGCGACCAATCCGAAGCTGACGCTGGGCATTATTCGCGACACGCCGGAGCATCTCGTGTATGGCGTGCCGCTGCTGCTGCATGTGATCTCCTCGCTGGCGCCGCAAGACTTCCGATTCCATCGGCTGATGAGCTCCGGCGCGCCGATGACTGGCGCGCTGCTGGAGCGGCTTTCGAGCGTTTCGGCTGCTGTTATGCAACAGTATGGCTGCTCGGAAGCGGGATGCATCTCGCTGGCTGCGCAGATGCAGCATTGCGGCGACCTCGGGTTGCCGCTGTCGCATATGACGGTGACGGCAGGCCGCGGCCAAGCTGCGGCGGAAGAGCTGTTCGTAGAGGTGGCCGGCACTGGCCGCCGCATCGCAACAGGCGATCTCGGCTATGCCGATGAGCAGGGAAGGCTGCATTTTATGTCCCGGCTGGATGATGTCATTAACGTAGGCGGATTAAACGTATTTCCACTTGAAGTGGAGGAGCGGCTGGTCGAGTGCAATGGCGTGAAGGAAGCGGTAGTCTTCCGCGGCCGCCATCCGATCATGGGGGAACGGGCATTGGCGCTCGTGACGATTGATGCTGCCGAGCAGGATCGGTTAACGCCTAGCGACATTCGGGCATGGTGCGCGGAAGGGCTCCCTCCTTATAAAGTGCCGTCAGAAATACGGATTGTGGACGCGATTCCACGCAATGCAACAGGCAAAGTAAGCCGTGCGATGCTGGCAAGGGAACAAGAAAGCGAGGCTTAACATAGATGGAACGGATCGTGGTGTTACAGCAAGTAGAGAGGCTCCTGCGCGACAAGCTGCAGCTGCAGCTGGCAGGTGCGCTGGAGGAATCGCTCCGGCTGAATGAGGATCTGCGCATCGATTCCATTATGATGCTGCAGTTGATCGTATTGCTTGAGCGTGAGCTCGCGCTGCGGGTGCCGGAGCAAGAGGTCGATGCGCGCGCATTTGCGACAGTAGGCTCGCTGCTTGATTTCATCGAGCGGCTGGAGCCGTTGGACGGAGGCGCCGCATGATTAAGGTACATTGCCTCGTCAGCTGCTTCTGCGAAATCATTAAGCGGCGTGCGGGCGGACGCGCCGATCATCGCCCGTTTTATTTTGGCGTGTGGGACTCTGATTTTGATGTCACGGAGGAAGGGCGCATCACGTACTATTCGGCGCGCACTGACCATGACCATTTTGTCGATTGGTATCGGGCGTTCTTCGGGGTCGGCATTCGAGAGTGGTACGATTTCACCCGGAATGCGGAGCATAACTGGCAGCTGCTGCTGAACCTGCTGGACAACAAGACGGAGGACCAATATGTCGTCGTCCAGATTGATATGTCGATGCTGCCGGAGCGTGAAAACAAGTTCGCAGCGAAGCCGTTTCCGCATTTCCTGATGCTGTCGAAGACGGACAATGAGGACGAATGGTTTATGTTCGATCCGGATTTCCGGTGGGAGGGCAATCTGCCTAAGGAACGGATTAAGGAAGCGTTCCTGCACAATGAATATGGCGGCGGGTATGTGATCGATGCGGGACGCATCGAAAATCCATCGCCTGATGTGATTGCGGGCTTGTACGAAGCGACGATGCGCAAGGATGAGAATGAGCTTGTCTCGCGCCTGCGGGACATCGTCGTGAGCATGGCGGAGGGGCGCGGCGGGCGCACGCTCGATACGCTGCTGTCTGCTGTTCAGCAGTTGAATATTCTCGTTATCCGAAAATACAGCTACGATTACGCGCTAATGTTCTTCCGCGATCGGCTGGGCTTGTCCGAAGACAATTACGAGCGGTGGTGCCAAGAGATTCGCGATCTCGTGCAGGCTTTCCACACGGTGCAATATATGTGCGTAAAGCTGTCGATGACGAAGGATCTGGCGCTGCTGCCGGACATTCTCGGGCATTTGGACCGGGCGGATGCAATCGAGTTCTCGATTAAGAGCGAGATCGACCGGCAGTACCGGATGTGGAAGCAGGCGGAATTGGCGCCCGGCGAACGGATTCGGACCGTTGTCGGGCAGGCGTAAGCAGCCGAGCATCGAAGAGTCGAAGAGCCGAAGGAGGCAGCTGGCATGAAAATAAGCTTGTGCACGATTTCGTTCCGCCACTCGCTCGTCTCGTTCGCAACGATCGTGCGATTCGCGCTGCGCGAACGATTCGACGGCATTGAGCTGTGGGGCGCACACGCCGAGTGGCTGGCTACGGCTGAGGAACGCGAAGCGACGAAGGAGCAGCTGCGGCTCATGCATGGGCATGGCCTGCGGATTGCGATGATTAGCGATTACTTCGACATCGCCACGGAGGAGCGCTTCGCAGCAACGCAGGCGAAAGCGCATCGGCTGGCGGCGCTCGCGCGCTGGTATGGCACGACGCGCCTGCGTACGTTCGCTGGCCCTCTGCCAAGCTGCAAGGTTTCGCCCGACATGCGGCGGGAGTACGTGAAGCGGCTTCGGGCGCTTAGCGATATTTGCGCGCAGTATGGCGTTACGCTGCTCGCCGAGACGCATCCTGGCACGTTGTCGGATGATCTTGCTTCAGCTCGCACGCTCATCGATGAGGTCGGGCATGGCGCATTCGGCATCAACCTCGATTTCCTGCATCTGTGGGAGGCGGGCGATGACGTTCTTGCCGCGTATGCGGAGCTGCAGCCATGGGTGCATCATTTTCATCTCAAAAATGTATCGTCCGCTGACCGTCTCTACGTGTTCGAGCCTGCTCAGGTGTACGCGTCGGGAAGCGATCGAACCGGCATGGTTCCATTGTCTGACGGAGCGCTTGACTTCCGGCCTATCATCGCCGCGATCGGCGATAGCGAGCTTTACAGCTCGCTGGAATGGTTCGGCGCGCAGCCGTTCGAGACGCTGGCGGCGGACGCTGCATGGCTCCGCCAGTTAACGGTCGACGGCGATGGCAACGGCGATCAGTCGAGTACGAATGAAGGGCGATTGCAGCCCGCGTCGGTTTCTGAATAAGCGATAAGCAATTGCATATGCATGTGCAATTTGCGAGGACTGAGAAGAGGCATCATAAATAGCGGCTTTGGCGCTATCCGTCCGTTGGCGGAGTAGGCGTCGAAGCCGCTCGTTGTTTCGTTCGGATTCAGGCAAGGTTGTCGCGTACACCCTGCGCGCTGCGCGCGTGCGTGTAGGGTTAGAACGGCTCCCAGACAAGCTTGCTTGCTTTCTCGAACCGCTCATTCGCATAAGGCCAGTTTACGACGTTCCACCAATCCTTAATGTAGTCGGCACGGTTGTTTTGATGCTTGAGATAGTACGCATGCTCCCAAACATCTAACAGCAGGATCGGCACGACATCCCATTGGGACAAATTCTGATGCTTCTCGGCGGTCAAAATTTCAAGGCGGCGGCTGCGCGGGCTCCATACCAAGATGGCCCAGCCGCTGCCCTCGACCTTGGCTGCCGCTTCGGAAAACTGCTTCTTGAACGCCTCAAAGCTGCCAAAATCATGCTTGATTTGCGCGCCGAGAGGACCGATCGCGGGACCTCCTGCATGCGGGGCCATAACGTTCCAGAACAGCGTATGCAAATAGTGGCCGGCGCCATTGAACGCAAGCTCGCGCTCCCAGTGCTTGACGAGGTCAAAGTTGCCGGAGCGGCGTGCCTCCTCAAGCTCGCGCTCGGCTTTGTTTAAGCCGTCGACGTAGCTTTGATGATGCTTGTCATGGTGGATGCGCATCGTTTTCTCATCGATATAAGGCTCAAGCGCGTTGTACGGATACGGCAGCGGAGGAAGCCTGTGACCGCCGATTGGCACTTGGGCGACTGGCGCCCGGTCCGCATCTGCATCGGAACCGCCCTGAGGGTCATCCCCAGCATTAGCGATGTCTTGCGTGCCCGCATGGCTGCTCCTGTCGGCGTTTCTCAGCGCTTCTGCAGATTGCGCGAGCGCCTGTTCAGGCGAATACGAGTAGCGGTACGTTTCCTGTAAGCCTAAGAAGCCGTTGGATTCTCGCACGGCATGCAGGATGAAAGACCTTGCGGCAGGCGCGGAGGCGAGCGAAGCGCTTCGCTCCATCAGGTGGAGCAGATGCTCGACGAGCTTCTGCGATTGATAGGCAGAAGCCTGCAGCAGCAGATCGGCTTGTGCCTGCGTCATGGCGGAGCTAGAGCCGTCGCCGGCGTTATCGCTGCGCGTCAGCGCTTCGTTGAGGCAGCGGTCAGCGACGCGTTCCGCTGCGCGCAGCGGCTGCTCCCATTCGTTCAGCAGCCACTTGAATTCGGGCTCCAGCGTGGGCGTGAAGCGGCGGATCATCGCTGCATGCTCGATTTCTTGCCTTTTCCAATCGCGAATTTCCTCTAGCAGGCGAATCGGCGTTTGGGGACCATATACAAAAAGCACGACATCAGCCTCCTCGTTCAATGAACATCTCTTAAGATGTATTCGCTAGAACGTGGCGCTATGTCGTGCTTATGGCACTAAAGGACAATCGAGCTCGTTTCATCGACATGCTGCTGATGCACTTGGCCTAGGAATAAAGCCGCGCGTTGAATATATTCCTTCGCATGGACTTGGAACAGCAGTTCATGCTTGCCGCCTTCTACAATCCATTCCCGGGATAGGGGGTTCGTTTGCTTGGCAGCGATGTGCTCCGCAATTTCGTAAGGCGCTTTGGCATCATTCGTCCCGTGCATAATAAACAGCGGGATCGGATAATCCTTCGAGAGCACCTGCTTCGCTGGAATGCCGCTAAGCGATGTGCCGGTGAAAGCCGGAAGCATAAGCTCGATGAGCGGCAGCGACGGATATTTGGGCAGCGGCAGGATTTGTTTTACGTTATGGAACAGCGTGTCCGGACTTGGAAGGAACAGGCTGTCGAGAATCATCGCATCGATTTTATCGGTTTGCAGCCCTGCTTGAAGCGCTGTGCCGGCGCCCATCGAGAAGCCCCAGACGACGATCTCGTCGGCACCGCGGGATTTAACATAATCGACAGCAGCGAGAAGCTGTTGGGATTCCTCATAACCGCCTGTTGCCGGCGCTTTGTAGTCCGTGGACGCATAGCCGTAGTCGAACATGAACACATTGTAGTTCAAACGATGCAGCAGGGTTGCCAAGTCATACATGGGCACCCATGTTTCCTCGCGGTTGGCGCCATAGCCGTGGCTGAAAATAACGGTGCGCTTCGACTCGATGGCCGGCGTTTCCGCAGCAGCCGTTTGCGCAACGGCGCCGAAGGAGTCGCCGTCATCTTTGCCGGATGGAATGAACCAACCGCCGACGGTTGTACGGTTGCTATGGCTTGGGAAGCTTACATTTTCATAAGAGAGGCCGACAGCCTCCTTAGGATTCGAATAGAGAGGGGCGACGTAGGGATGAGCCAGCATCCAGGCGATATAGCCGTGGAATGCGACGACCGCTAGCACGCATAACGCGACGATGGAAGTCAGCGAAGCGAACAGCGCGTGTCTGCGGCGCCCTTGTCTCGTACGCGATTGGTGCTGAGGAACGGGACGGACGGCGGGAACCAACGGATTCGGGACAGACAATGGTGTCGTAATAATGGTGCTGCTCATCCGGAACATCCCCTCTCAATGGAAGCGCTTTAGTAAATTGGTACTACCATCGTATGACCCTCGTACGAGAGTGTCAATCGATGTCGACGACTTGTTAACGCTTTGTAATATAGCTGTAAAATAGGGCCATCTTCTTTACGCTAGCCGTAATCTTAGTTATACTAAGTGCAATGAGGTTTCATTGTACGAAACTACAGTCTTCAGCCAATCGGTGGAAAAGGGAGTGTGTGCGAGGTGGCAGAGGAGGGCAAATCGACCGTTCGCGCGGTGGAGCGCGCGCTTGATATTTTGCAGTGTTTTACAGCGGGAACGGACTTCGGAATGACGGAAATCGCCGATCGCGTCGGCTTACACAAAAGCACGGTTCACCGCATGCTGTCGACGCTGGAGGATCGCGGCTTCGTAGAGCGGGATCCCGCGACGGAGCGATATCGGCTTGGTTTCCGGGTATGGGAGCTATCCGCGCATTTAACCTCATCGGATGATCCGGCCGTCATCTGGCTTCCGGAGATGGAGCGGCTGCGTAATGTGCTGGGCGAGACGGTGAGCCTATATGTACGCGACGGTGGGGAACGGATTCGGATTCAAGCGGTGCAGAGCAATCAGGCCGTTCGACGGGTAGCAACCGTAGGGGCAAGGCTGCCGTTGTATGTCGGCGCATCGAGCAAGGTGCTCATTGCCTTCGCGGACGAAGCGACGCAAGCGGAAATATGGGGAGAGCTGGAGTCGATTCAGCCAACTGTCGTTAACAAGCATATGTTCGAATGCCAAATGAATGAGATTCGCCATCATGGCTACGCCACGAGCATGGAGGAACGGGAGCCGGGCGCGGCGGCGGTATCCGCACCGATTTTTGACCGCCATGGACGGCTTGTCGCCGCCTTGTCGATATCGGGACCGTCCAGCCGTCTTACGCTGGACCGGATGAAGGAAATCGCGCCGACCGTCATCGAGGCTGCCGCCCGTATGGGAACGATGGCGCGATAATATAAGGAAAACGTCTCGCTCTCGACCATCCGGTCGGTGGGACGTTTTTTTGTTAGGAATCCGTCTGCTGGAGTGGAGTGTCGGCAGCAGGTGTTTTCCGCTCTAACGGACAGTAGCGCCGTTATAGGGTGCAAAACCTCGGTATGTGGCGTGTAACGGACCCCAGTGACGCTATTTCATGTTTTTGCTGGGTTTGGAAGGTGTTTATCGGGAAATAAGGTCTCCTGTGTCCGTTAGAATTTTAAAAGGCCTCTTTTCGGCCAAATAGCGGCTCTGGTGTCCGTTAGAATATGCGACGAGAGAAGGGGTTGCACTGCACTAGTAAATACGGAGGGCTGTTACTTTGTTATGTCCATGTGGTAACCAGCCGGCAACCGCATGGCGAAATAGTGATTGTCGCGCCTGTGGGGGCGAAACTTGAAGCAAGTGCTGGAACTGAAAGCATGCTGTCTTAGATTCAGAGCAGCGCTGACATTTCGGACTGAAGCGTTCCGGAGATCGGCATCATCGGAAGACGGAGCGTATCGGAGGAGAGAATGCCCCGCTGGGCTAGCAGCCATTTTAGAGGTGCGGGATTGGATTCTTTGAATAACGAATGAATGAGCGGCAGCAGCCGGTCAAATGCGGCCTGCGCCTGATGGAGCTGCCCTTCGGCGGCAAGGCGGTAAACCTGCACGAAGGCATCCGTATCGACATTTGCTGAGGCCAGCATGCCGCCGCTTGCTCCTTCGCATAGCATCGCGTGGAAGTATTGGTCCTCTCCGCACATAATCGGCTTGCAATCCTTGTTTGTGGTTAAGTCGGAGACGAGCTCGATGCCGCCGGAGCAGTCTTTGAGGCCGATTACGCCGTCAATATCCAGAAGGGTGCGCATCGTGTGGGCGTCGATCCGCACGCCAGTTCGAGCTGGAATCTCATAGACGATGACGGGAACGCCGACCTGCGCGACCGCTCGGTAATGCGCGATGATGCCCTCCAGCGAAGGACGGCTGTAGTACGGGACAACGACGAGAACCGCATCGGCGCCGAGTTCGCCTGCCTGCGCCGTCCTTCTGACGGATGAGGCTGTATCGTTCGTTCCTGTCCCGATGACAACTGGGATTTTCCTTTGATGCTGGTTCATGCACAGCAAGGTCGCTTGCATAAGACGTGAAACCTCTTCCCAAGCAACCGTGGGCGATTCGCCAGTCGTACCATTTAAGACGAGACCTTGAATATCATGGCGCAGCAATCCGCCCAGATGTTGGTGATAGGATGTAATATCGAGCTCTCCGCCCGGCATAAAAGGGGTGACAACAGGGACATAGATTCCGCGCAGTTCATGTTCTTTTAGCATCGTAACGCCTCCTGGCAATTTGGAATGGCTTTACTTTAGCATGGAATAATGCATCGGTGTTATCTATAATATTCGATGATGAATATCAATAATTTTGATGAGGTGATAGGATGGACCTTACCTATTTCCAAACCTTTCGCGAAGTCGCCGTCCGTCAAAGCATTACGCGAGCAGCGGAGGCGCTCGGCTATGCGCAGTCTAGCGTGACGACACAGATTCAGAAGCTGGAGAAGGCGTATGACGTTCAGCTGTTTGAACGATATGGGAAAGGGCTGCGCCTGACGTCAGCCGGAGAGGAGCTGCTGAGAATTGCGGTTCAGATGCTCGATTTGTATCAGGAATCGCAAGAGAAATTGGCTAAGCAGGGCGGGGGGACGCTTGCGATCGGAACGATTGACTCCTTGGCCTCGTACTATCTCCCGCCCTTCATCCAGCGTATTCGAGAGGCTCAGCCCGAGTTATCCATTCGGCTGCAACCAGACCATGAACCGACGATTCTAAACAAGGTGCGTGAAGGCGAGATCGATATGGGCTTGCTGCTGGATATTAAGCCGGCGGATACGTCGTTGGCGTGGATCACGATTCGTCAGGAGCCGCTTGTTATCGTCGCGCGTCCCGACCACGCATTGTTGGCGGTGCGGAACATGAAGCTTGCCGATTTGGATGGAGCGGAATGGATGATGACGGAGGAGAGCTGCAACTATCGGATTATGCTCGAAAAGCTATTGCGATCGCAGGGGATTTCCTATCATATCGGGCTTGAGCTGGGCAATCCGGAAGCGATCAAACGATGCGTCAAAGCCGGTTCAGGCATTGCGATATTGCCTTATATGGCGGTTCAAGAGGAAATTAGGCGAGGCGAACTGGCAGAGCTGCCGCTGCATCAGCCGGAACTTTGTTTGGAGCTGCTGCTGGCCATGCACCCGAAAAAGTGGAAATCGCACGCACTGAGGCAATTTATTGAGCTTTTGAAGGAGCATGAGCCGGAATAGCGCATGGCGAGCAAATGGTTCGCAAGCTGGTGACGATGGTGACAACGCCGCAAACGCTTTGCGTCCCGCAATGAGGGCGCGAAGACTAGCGCAGGCTCACTTGAAATTGGAGCAGTGGGTCTTGAGGTCGAGCAGGAGACGCTTCGCATTCCGTAAGGCCCTAGCACTGACCAGCCCACGCCCCGTCTAGCACACTGTAGCGTTCATCCGCTACTTAGCTCTAACGGACCGTAATGCCGTTATACGGCGTAAAACCTCATCGTTTGGCGTGTAACGGACCTCAGTGACGCTATTTCATGTTTTTGTTGGGTTTGGAAGGCGTTTATCGGCAAATAAGGACTTCTGAGTCCGTTACAATCGCAAAAGGCCATATCCAGACCGAATAACGGCTCTGGGGTCCGTTAGCGCATACGACTAAAGAAGTATAGGTGGCGGGAGTGAGCTACTGCCTTGTGCTGAGGACTCGTTAGTAATATCTGGATATAATGTCTTCACAAGTATTACTTCACAAACAAGTGGGGGATTTAAAGTGGAGATTAAGGAAACAGGCATCATCTTATTTTGCGAGGACTATGAATTGGTATTGAAGTTCTACGAGGAGAAACTGGGCCTACCTGTCCGACAGCGAGGAGACGAGCTAGCGATATTGGAGTTCGGCGGCAGCTATCTGATGATCGAAAATGGCGGTATTGCTTCAGCAAATGAGAAAACGAGATCACAAAATGCGGTAGTTATCCGGTTTAATGTTCATGACGTTGACTCGACAGCAGCGCAACTGGTTTCAAGAGGGGTTCCAGTGGATGTAAGGCGGTTTCATTGGGGGACGGTTGGGGTCATTATTGATCCAGAGGGCAATCGCATTGAGTTGAAGGATTGATCGGATGGCGCTTTCAGAGTGTCAATACGTTAGATCGTCGAAAATAAAAAATAGCCCCATCAACCTAACGGTCGATGGGGCTGTTTGACTTCATCACAGCATTACATGCTTGCGATCATTTGACGAAGTACCGTCTGCAGGATACCGCTGTTGCGGTAGTAGTCGACGTCCACGAGGGAGTCGAGGCGGACGATGGCTTGGAACTCGAACGTCGAGCCGTCTTCGCGCTTCGCGTTAACCGTAACCAGTTGTCCCGGTTGCACGTTATTGCTGAGGCCGACGATGTCGAACGTTTCGCGTCCCGTAATGCCGAGCGACGACCAGCTTTGACCTGGTTGGAATTGGAGCGGGAGAACGCCCATGCCAACGAGGTTGGAGCGGTGAATACGCTCGAAGCTTTCAGCGATAACCGCTTTAACGCCGAGCAGGAACGTACCTTTAGCTGCCCAGTCGCGCGAGCTGCCTGTACCGTACTCTTTGCCTGCGATTACGACGAGGTTTTTGCCTTCAGCTTGGTATTTCATCGAAGCGTCGTAGATCGACATGACTTCGTCTGTAGGCAGGTATTTCGTTACGCCGCCTTCCGTGCCTGGAGCCACTTGGTTCCGGATGCGGATGTTAGCGAACGTACCGCGCATCATCACTTCGTGATGGCCGCGGCGCGAGCCGTACGAGTTGAAGTCTTCGCGTTTTACGCCATGCTCGATCAGGTATTTGCCTGCCGGGCTGTCGGCTTTGATGTTGCCGGCTGGCGAGATATGGTCCGTCGTTACGGAGTCGCCGAGCAGGGCAAGCACGTTCGAGCCATTGATGTCAGCGATGTCGCCAACTTCAGCGCCAAGGTTGGAGAAGAACGGCGGGTTCGCGATGTACGTCGAAGCGTCATCCCACTCGTAGCTTTCGCCTTGCGGCACGTCGATTGCGTTCCAACGCTCGTTTTGCGTGAAGACGTTGGCATATTTGTCGCGGAAAATTTGCGGGCTCATCGCCGTGCTGATTGCTTCTTGGATTTCCGCTTTCGTAGGCCAGATGTCTTTCAGGTAAACCGGTTGGTTGTCATTGTCGTAACCGATTGGATCGTTAGCCAGGTCGATGTTAACCGTACCAGCCAGCGCGTATGCAACAACCAGCGGCGGCGAAGCCAGGTAGTTGGCTTTTACTTGCGCATGGACGCGGCCTTCGAAGTTACGGTTACCGGACAGTACAGCTGCTACCGTCATGTCGTTGTCAGCGATTGCTTGACCAACTTCGTCTGGAAGCGGACCGGAGTTACCGATACAAGTAGCGCAGCCATAACCTGCAACGTGGAAGCCGATTGCTTCGAGCGGCTCGATCAGGCCAGCGTTTTTGAGATATTCCGTAACGACGAGGGAACCTGGCGTCAGGGACGATTTGACGTAACCTGGCTTCGTCAGGCCGCGAGCGACTGCTTTCTTCGCCACGATACCTGCGCCGACCATTACGCTCGGGTTGGACGTATTCGTGCAAGACGTGATTGCTGCGATAACGACAGCGCCAGTGCCCATTACGCTAGCGTCGCCGCTTGGGTGCTTCACGTCTACTTTTTGCTCGATCTTCTCTTCGGACAGGCCGTAGCCGCCTTTGTCGATCGGCGTGCGGATGATGCTGTTGAACGCTTCTTTCATCGCTGTCAGCTCTACGCGGTCTTGCGGACGCTTAGGACCTGCGAGCGATGGAACAACCGTCGACATGTCGAGCTCGATCACGTCGGAGAATACTGGATCAGCCAGATCGTCCGTACGGAACATGCCTTGTTCTTTGTAGTAAGCTTCAACGAGAGCGATTTGCTCTTCTTCGCGGCCAGTCGAACGGAGGAACGCGAGCGCCTCGTCGTCGACAGGGAAGAAGCCGATTGTTGCGCCGTACTCAGGAGCCATGTTGGCAACCGTTGCACGGTCAGCAAGGCTGATGTTGGAAAGGCCAGGACCGTAGAACTCGACGAATTTGCCGACTACGCCTTTTTTACGAAGCATTTGCGTTACTGTCAGCGCGAGGTCAGTTGCCGTCGAGCCTTCTGGCAGGCTGCCCGTCAGCTTGAAGCCGATAACTTCTGGCATGACGAAGTACAGCGGTTGTCCGAGCATGCCGGCTTCCGCCTCGATGCCGCCAACGCCCCAGCCGACTACGCCAAGACCGTTGATCATCGTTGTATGGGAGTCCGTGCCTACGAGCGAGTCCGGATATACGACCGTTTCGCCGTCTACCGTTTTCGTTGCTGCTACGGATGCGAGATATTCAAGGTTAACTTGGTGAACGATACCCGTTGCTGGTGGAACCGCGCGGAAGTTATCGAACGCCGTTTGTGCCCAGCGAAGGAATTTGTAACGTTCAGCATTACGCTCGAACTCGATTTTCATGTTCGTTTCGAGAGCGTCCGGCGTACCGAAAGCGTCGACCATGACCGAGTGGTCAATTACGAGGTCAACGGGCACGAGCGGGTTGATCCGTTTTGGATCGCCGCCTGCTTTTTTCACCGTGTCGCGCATTGCTGCCAAGTCAACGACAACCGGAACGCCAGTGAAGTCTTGCAGCACGATACGAGCAGGGATGAACGGAATTTCTTTCTCCGAACGTCCGTCAGCCCAAGTTGCGAGCTGTTTAACGTGATCAGCCGTGATGCCGCGTCCGTCGAATTGGCGAACCGCCGCCTCGAGCAGCACTTTGATGGAGAAAGGAAGTTTGGAAATGTTGCCGAGTCCTTGTTTCTCAAGGGCTGGCAGGTTGTAGTAAGCGTACGATTTGCCGCCGGATTCCAGCGTCGAGCGGACGCCGTATTGGTCTTGCTTTGCCATAAACAAAAACGCCTCCTTAATGGGTTCAAGAAAACAATGCAATAAATGCTCATGTTTCACTCTATGAAACACGATTTCAAAAAAGGCTTATGTGTTCATTATATCGTTTTTATAGGGTTCACGTAAAGCCCGTAAACGATCATTTCGACTTGCAATTTACATGAATGCGCGCATTCGCTCATATGATGAAGCGTATCGTTCTGGCGATCGGACTGCCGATCGTTTTGTCGCTCACTCGAAGCCCATCCTCGGATGGAGCAAACGGTAGGAGTTGATCGTTATGCCGCGTTCGGCGAATCGTGGGGCTGGAAAACGCGGCGGCATCGCGCCGCGGGTACCGCAGCAGCGTCAATCGCTGCAGCTTCAACCGCAGCAGCCTGTCGCCGAAGGCTGGAAAACCGGCGTCCATGCGTACATTCATTGCTTTAATCAAGCAGAGGTCGATCAGCATTCCTCGGTGTTCGAGGGGCTGGTTGCCGATCGGGACCATCTGCTGCGCCTCGATTCCCGATTAGAGCGGCTTCGCGAGCGGGAGCTGCTTCGAGGCGTCCTGTCGTCGCGAAGCGAGACGAAGGCCGAGATCGTGCGAGTGAACGAATCCGTTTCCGAGACGACGGTATTATTGAAGCTGCGCATAAAACGCATTATGGAGCAGAAGAGCCGTTCCTATACGGAGGAACGATTCGAGCATGAGCGAATTTGGCTCGCCCGGGAAGGCGGGAGCTGGGCAATCACTCGGATTGAGCCGGTCGTATCCGAGCGGAGGCCGCGTTTTGGCACCAGCGAGCTCAGCCTGCTGTCAGAGGAAGGCAGCGATCTATCCGATGGATCCCAGCGGAAAGCTCGTCCGCCTTCAGCGCCGTTCTTAAATTATGATATTTTGCCCGAAATCAAACATCGCGCCAAACAAATATATCGAAGGGACCTTGTGGCAGCGTACGCGGACCGATGGTGGAATGAACCGAATCCGGCTTATGAGAATTTCGAGGTAAATTGCACGAATTACGTGTCCCAGTGCATCTTTGCAGGCCATGCCCCAATGAACTATACTGGTAAAAGGGAAAGCGGCTGGTGGTATCAAGGTCGGTCCGGCGGGCGCGAAATGTGGAGCTACAGCTGGGCGGTTGCCAACGCGCTGCAGTCCAATTTGGCATCGGGCCGCAACAGCGGCATGCGAGCCACGGTTGTTGAATCGGCGGATCAGCTGCAGCTGGGCGATGTTATTTTGTATGACTGGAACGGCGATTACCGCTTTCAGCATAGTACAGTGGTTACGGCGTTCGATGCGGACGGCATGCCGCTCGTGAATGCGAATACGGTAGCGAGCCGTCACCGCTATTGGGATTATAAAGACTCCTACGCCTGGACGGAACGAACGAGATATCGTTTGTATCATATAGCCGATCAATTTTGACATGTTCATAGCCACCAATTATAAACGTTCGGAGGATTAATCAAAATGGGCGAGAAGGTTCGCGTAGGTCTTATTTACGGGGGAAAATCAGGGGAACACGAGGTTTCGCTGCGCACAGCGCTTGCGGTCATGGGCGAATTTGACTTTAGCCGGTATGAAGTGAAGCCTTTCTATATTACGACGGACGGCCAATGGCGCACGGCGGATGTGCTGCTCGCGCCTCCAGCGGACGTGGCTGCGCTTCGTCTGGGCGGCGCTGAGCAAGCGGACGCGGCTGCGATCGGCTCGGGCGGGGCGCTCGCTCCTGTCTTCCAAGGGCTGCAAGCTGGATCGGCAAGCCATGGGGGGAATGGCGCAGTTGATGTCATTTTCCCATTGCTGCATGGCACATTCGGCGAGGACGGCACGATTCAAGGTCTGCTTGAGATGGCGAACATTCCTTATGTAGGTGCAGGCGTGCTTGCTTCGGCTGTCGGCATGGATAAGGTGATGATGAAGAAGGTATTCGCGCACGAAGGGCTGCCGCAGTGCATGTTCCGTTATTTCAACCGGACGCAGTGGGACAAAGAAACGGATTACTATGTGACAGAGATCGAAGTGTCGCTCGGATACCCGTGCTTCATTAAACCGGCCAACCTTGGCTCCAGCGTCGGGATCTCCAAAGCGAAAAATCGCGAGGAGCTGATCGAAGCGATCAATTACGCATTCCGTTACGACCGCAAAGTCATCGTCGAGGAGTTCGTCGATGCGCGCGAGATCGAGGTGAGCGTGCTGGGCAATGATGAGCCGAAGGCATCTGTGCCTGGTGAGATTCGGCCATCGAATGATTTTTACGATTATAAAGCAAAGTATATTGATGGGACCTCCGTCATGGAAATCCCAGCGAACATCCCGGCGCTTACATCAGAGGCTGTTCGCGAGATGGCAATTCGCGCATACCAAGCGATTGACGGCTCCGGGCTGTCTCGCGTCGACTTCTTCATGCGCAAATCCGATGGCGAGCTGTTCATTAACGAAGTGAATACGATGCCGGGCTTTACGCCATTCAGCATGTACCCGCTCATGTGGCAAGAAACGGGGCTCCCGTATCGCGAGCTTCTGGATACGCTAATCGAGCTGGCGCTGCAGCGGCATGCCGACAAGCAACGCATTGATTACGGCGGCGGTTCCCCTCTTTAATGGGACCGCTTGCCCTTTTATACAAAGGACAAGCCTATACAATATATTCGCCAGAGGAGGCAAGGTTCAATGGGCTTTCAAACCGAATTCAATTCCGTATGCAAATTCAAGTCCGAGCAGGAGCTGTATGAGCTGCTGGAGTACGGCCGCGGCAAAATGGTGAAAAGCGGATTCCGCGTATTCCCGACAGGCCAGAAGGTCATTGCCTACTCGCCGACCAATCAAGCGATTGCGATTGTGCGCATCGTTGCATCGATTGCGGAAATCAATTTCCAAGGCGATGAAGTGACTGAGGTTGAAATGGTGCTCGTTCGGAAGTTGACGGAGGAAGAAGCGAACGTGCAGACGGCGCTTGCGCATGAAATGTTTTTCGGAGAGCATAGCGCATGATTGTCCGGTTCGGATTCGTAGCGATGAGCATGTTGTTGGAGAATGCATCGCCCTCCAAAACGATGACGTTCGCGAGCTTCTCGAAGCTTGAGGATCGGGAAGCGGGCCTGAGGAAGCTGGAACGGATAGCAGAGGAAAACCTGACCAATACGCTGCGGATGCTGAAGCATTGCCGCGGCAACGGCATTCAGGTGTATCGGTTTTCTTCCAAGCTCATTCCACTGGCGACGCATGATGCGTTGGCGGATTGGAACCCGTTTCCTGCGCTCGCGGATAAGTTTGCCGAAATCGGGGCTTTCGTACGGGACAACAACATGCGCGTATCGTTTCATCCGGACCACTTTTGCGTGTTCAGCACGCCACGGCCGGAGGTGCTGGCCAAGTCTCGCGAGGATGTGGACTATCATGTTCGGATGCTAGAGGCAATGGGGCTGAACGAAGCGTTCAAAAATAATATTCACGTAGGCGGCGCTTACGGCAACAAGGAAGTGTCGGGCGCTAGATTCATTCAACAGTTCGGTGAGACGGATGCGCGTTACCGAAACCGGATTTCGCTCGAGAATGATGACAAGACCTTTAACGTCCGAGAGACGCTGGGCATCGCCGAGGCGGTTGGCGTGCCGATGGTGCTTGATATTCATCATCATGCGGTGAATGACGGCGGAGAGAGCGATCGCTCACTGCACGGCGACTTGTGGCCGCGGATCGTACGCACTTGGGAGCAGGAGAACATGCGATTGGCTGAAGCAGGCGCGAATCAGGGACATGCCATTACGGATGGCGACGCTGCTGGGACAGATGATGCATGCATCATGCTGGATGCCGCATTCGGTACGGAGCCTGCTAATGGCTCATCGTTATGGCTTCCGCCCAAAATTCACGCCTCGAGTCCCAAGAGCCCGACAGATCCGCGAAGTCACGCTGATTATGTGGAAACGGGCCCGCTGCTCCACTTTCTGCGGTCAATCGCCGGATCTGTCGCTGCTGTCGACTGTATGCTGGAGGCGAAGCGAAAGGACGACGCGCTGCTGCGGCTGATGGATGAGCTGCGCGAGCTGGAGGCGCGAGGAGAGGGCTTCCGCGTGATCAGCGAATCGGCGATCGAGCTGTAAGAGGGGCCGCCATCGGGGATTATGGCGGCTTTTGCACGTAAACAGCTTGGCTAGGCATGCGAACGAAAGAAGGGAAATATATTGCTAGAGATCGTTCTGCTGGCATTGCTTGGACTCATTTCAGCCATATTCGGGAGTATCGTTGGGCTAGGCGGCGGCATTATTATCGTCCCGGCGCTGACGCTGCTCGGACCGCAATTGGTTGGTTCTGAGATCGACCATGCGACAGCTGTTGGAACTTCATTGGCCGTGCTGATCGTAACCGCGCTAGCGTCGACGATGGCTTATTCCAAGAAGAAGCGCGTAGACTGGCGCAGCGGCTGGCTGTTATTTATGACGAGCGGGCCTGCGGCAATGATCGGTTCCGCGCTGACAGGGCATATGAGCAACGGCCCTTTCCAATTATCATTTGGCATTTTTATGCTTCTTATGGCCGGATTGCTCGTGGCGCGCGACTATATGAAGCCGATAAGCCGACAGTGGCCTGTCGTTCGTACATATACCGATGACAAGGGCGAGCAGCATCATTATGGGTACGCTGTATTGCCGGCATTGCTGGTTGGCTTTGCTGTAGGGCTTATATCGGGCTTATTCGGAATCGGCGGCGGATCGCTGTTCGTACCGGTCATGGTGCTGCTGTTCCGATTCCCGCCGCATGTGGCTACGGCAACCTCGATGTTCGTCATCTTTTTATCGTCTACGCTGGGAACGGGCGTGCATGCATGGCTAGGCGAAACGAACTGGTGGATTGTGCTGGTGCTTGCGCCAGGCGCATGGCTAGGAGGCAAGGCAGGAGCGTGGATCGCATCGCGGATGACGGGCAAGGCGCTGCTCTGGGTGCTTCGAATTACGTTGGTCCTCATGGCGGCGCAGCTCATTACGGAAGGTTTGTCTGCGACCTAAATTGCACAGCTATCAATCGCGGATTGTTGACCGATTAACGCAAAGGGGCGAAACTTTGCAGGGTGCGAGGCGTATTGTAGTAAGCAACCCGAACAATAGGAAGGTAGCGTGATCGAAAGTGAGTGAACAGCGAGACGTTCCCGCAATCGGGGGCAAAAGCTTCACGGCTGTCGCGATTAACAGCGCAGCGAAGGCAGGAGAATGGATTAAGACGAAGCTCGGTAAGCACACGACGCTTAATCTGAAATATTCGGCGCAGGACCTTGTGACCGAGGTAGACAAGGGCGCTGAGACGATGATTCGCAATCTGATTATGACCCATTTCCCTCATCATTCATTCCTAGGAGAGGAAGGTGTCCAGCCAGGTCCGGAAGCTTCCGAGCGCGCACTGAGCAACGTGCAGGATGAAGAGTATTTGTGGATCGTTGATCCGGTGGACGGGACGACGAACTTCGTGCATGGGTTCCCGTTCTTCTCGGTATCTATAGCGCTGGCGCATAAGGGCGAAGTTATTGTAGGCATTGTATACGACCCGATGCGAGACGAGCTGTTCGTCGCGGAGAAGGGGAAAGGCGCTTATGTGCATGGCCAACGGATGTCGGTATCCGAAGAGGCTGATCTGCGCGAAAGCTTGGTTGCAACAGGGTTCCCGGCGGACCCGCTTATGCTGCAACCAAACCTGCAGCAATTGCAGGCGATTGCGCCGCAAGTAAGAAATATTCGCTCCGGCGGTTCAGCCGCGTTACATATGGCTTATGTGGCGGCAGGACGACTGAGCGGCTTCTGGGAGCAGGGGCTGAACGCGTGGGATCTGGCGGCAGGTTATCTGCTTATTAAGGAATCCGGCGGTCGAGTTAGCGATATGGCAGGCGAACCGTACCATCTGGGCGTACGGCATGTGGCAGCGACGAATGGACGGATTCATGATAGCTTCGTTGATGAATTGAAAAAGGCAGGGGCGGCTTCCCGAACGGAGGGCTAGCCAGCCGATTGCTCGAAAATAAGCCGCTCGGCGCATGCCGGGGGCTTATTTTGATAGATGTAGGAGACGAGAGGAGTGCGAAACGATGTTAATGCCTATTTTACAGGTGGATTCGGAACAAATTCCGGAATATGCGATCGTATGCGGCGACCCTAGACGGGCAGCGGCCATCGCCGAGAAGCTGGAGGGCGCGGAAGAGCTGGCGTTTGCCCGGGAGTATCGGACGTTTGTCGGCGAATACCAAGGGGTGAAGCTTGCTGTCGTGAGCCATGGCGTCGGCTGCCCAGGCGCGGCGGTTTGCTTTGAGGAGCTGATTCGCGCGGGCGTAAAGACGCTTATCCGCGTTGGGACGGCAGGCTCGTACTCAGCGGACTATCCGGCAGGCAGCTTGATCGTTAGCACGGCGGCGATTCGGACGGACGGCTTGACGCGGCAGCTCGTACCCGACGGCTTCCCGGCGGTTGCCGACAGCGATGTGGTGAACGCGATATACGCTGCTGCCCTGGAGACGGAAGGCGCAGGCGTCGTTGGCAAGGGCATGACCGTGACGCTGGACGTGTTTTTCAATGGCGTAGAGGAATTCCCTCATAAGAAACTGAAAGCGGCGGGCGCTCTTGCTGTCGAGATGGAGATATCGGCCTTGTACGTCATCGCTTCGCTCCGGGGCGCGCGTGCAGGCGCGATTGTCGCGCTCGACGGTTATGCCGACGCGGACCTCGCCGCCGAGTACGACCCGCACACGAACGCTGTAGCGGAAGCAGTAGAGCGGGAGATTGCTGCGGCGCTTGGCGCGATCGTCAAGCTGGCTAATAACGCTTAATAATGTTTAGCAGTTGCTTAAACCTCCTCGCGCATAGCGCGAACGAATAACGGGACGAGTTTAGGGTCCCACTGCAAGCCTTGTCCTTCTTCAAGAATGGACAAGGCTTTTTCGCGATTCATCCCTTTGCGGTACGGACGGTCTGACGTCATGGCATCATAAGCGTCTGCAATGGCAATAATGCGTCCTAGCAGCGGAATGTCCTCGCCAGCGAGCCCATCAGGATAGCCGCCACCGTTATACTGCTCATGATGCGATCGGACGCCGGGCAGAATGTCGGCGACGGCCTCTGCCGGATCGATTTGCTTCAAAATGTTGACGCCAAGCACCGGATGCTGCTTAATTGCAGTAAACTCTTCATCGGTAAGCCGGCCCTCCTTCAGCAGTACGGTGTCGCGTATGCCGATTTTGCCGATATCATGAAGCAGTGCGGAACGCCGAATCACATCGAGCTCCTTTTCGGATAATGAAAAGAGACGGCCGATGCGGACGGAAAAGTCGGCAACGCGCAAGGAATGGCCGGCAGTATAAGGATCTCGGGCGTCGAGTGCGGCTGCGAGCGTGGTGAAATAGCTTTGAATGAGCTGCTTGTTCATGCGTTCCCGAATCTGAAGACCTTCGAGCATATGATTGAACCCGGATACAAGTCTTGAAAATTCGTCCGCATACAGATCGGGCGCTTGCGTGCTGAAGTCGCCGTCGCGGACGTTTTGCTGGGCTTGGAACAATCCTTGAATGGGATGGACGATGTCACGAGCCAGCAGCCAAGCGCCGAGCGATGAGAAGAGAATGCACATGACGACGACGACGGCAGCCCACCGCGAATAATCGGCCGCTGCTTGTTCGGCATGTGCGCCCAACCTGATTTGCGTAGCCATGCTGAATATGAGGATCGGGAAGGTGCCAAGGAGGAAGGCGCTCCATTGAAACTTGCGTTGGATGGGCACGAGCACCTTTCCGTTAAGCATCAAATCCGTTGCAAATCGTGAAGCGTATGTTTGCTGAATATGCATTAATAATGGCCGAATCGCCTGATTCGTTAAGAAGAATTCGATCATCGCATGCAAGCTTGCAATGAGCACCGCGCCCATGCAGGCCAACCCTACGTAATAGTACGGTACAGACAAAGCGCCGGCGTGGATCATAAGTAGCGATACCGTAATGCTCGGTATGGATAGTCCGAGCAGATGCGGTCCCAATATGCGCCGAACAGCGAGTAAGGGAAACTTATGGACGCGATAATAAGCCGCTTTCATCATCTCGGGTGTAGGGAACGCTTCTTGAAACAACGAACGAATCGGTGCAATGTGCCGCCGGAATAAGAGGAGCTCCGCGGCAGCCATGATGATGAGGCTCCCAATCAAGATGGAAGCTAGTCGAAGCAGCTCCTTGACAGGCACGTCCAGCGTTGTGAAGATAAGTATGCTTCCGACACCCAGTACAGCTGCACCCGAGCCGATTAAATAGTTGCGAATCAGTTGCTTCAAAAACATGCGGTAGACGTCCGGCTTCATAAGTTCCTCCTGGTGATTGCCTTGAAACCCCAGTATAACGTATTCTCGACCATTGGACATGGGCAAAAAATGACCGAATACCCGCTGCCTACGGCAAGCGGTATTCGGTCATCGTTTAAGAGAGCTTTAAATAAGCACGTTCCTCAGCGCGCGGTCCGCGGCTTCAATCGTTGCATCGACATCCGCGTCCGTATGCGCCGTCGTCAGGAACCATGCTTCGTATTTGGATGGCGCGATCACGACGCCTTCCTCAAGCAGTCCGCGGAAGAAGCGGGCGAATTGCTCGCCATCCGTATCCTGCGCTTCCTCGTAGTTCGTGACCGGATGGTCGCAGAAGTGCGTGGAGAACGCGCCGCGAATGCGGTTGATCGTCAGAGGCACGCCGTGCTTGACAGCGGCAGCGCCGATGCCGTCCGCGAGGCGGATAGCTAGTCGCTCCATCTCCTCGTAAACGCCAGGGGCGCCAAGCACCTCAAGGCATGCAATGCCCGCGGAGATCGATGCAGGGTTGCCGGCCATCGTTCCTGCCTGGTAGGCTGGGCCGAGCGGAGCAACCTGCTCCATGATTTCCTTGCGGCCGCCATAGGCGCCGATCGGCAGGCCGCCGCCGATGATTTTGCCCAGTGCGGTTAAGTCCGGCTCCACTGCTGCTTGGTCCGGAAACACGTGGTACGTTTGCGTGCTGCCGTAGTGGAAGCGGAAGGCGCTGATGACTTCGTCATAAATGACAAGCGCGCCAGCTTCGCGTGTCAGCTTGCACAGCTCTTCCAGATAGCCGGGCTTGGGCATGACCATGCCGAAGTTGCCGACGATCGGTTCAACCATAACGGCCGCGGTGTCGCTGCCCCAACGGTCCAACGCTTCGCGCAGCGCAGCGATATCATTGAACGGCACCGTGATCACTTCATGTGCGATGCTGGTCGGGATGCCCGCGCTGTCTGGAATGCCAAGCGTTGATGGGCCGGAGCCGGCTGCGACGAGCACAAGATCGGAATGGCCGTGGTAGCAGCCGGCGAATTTGATGATTTTGCTTTTCTTAGTGTAAGCGCGTGCGACGCGGATCGTCGACATGACGGCTTCGGTGCCGGAATTGACGAACCGGACTTTATCGAGCGATGGAATGGATGCCTTCAGCATGCGGGCCAGCTTGATCTCAAGCTCGGTCGGCGTGCCGTACAGCGTGCCGTTCGTTGCCGCCCGCACGATAGCTTCCGTTATATGAGGGTGGGCGTGTCCGGTAATGATAGGGCCGTAGGCTGCCAGATAGTCGGTGAAGCGGTTGCCGTCCACATCCCAGAAATAAGCGCCATTGGCCCGTTCCATGAATACAGGAGCGCCGCCTCCGACGGCTTTGAACGATCGCGAGGGGCTGTTGACCCCGCCGACGATATGCTGTAAGGCTTCTTCGTATAATTGTGCAGAACGCGTGCGATTCATCGTCATAGTTCATTACCCTCCGTTATAGCTGCTTCCTGAGTATTATAGCAAAAAGGTAGGCGTACGGGCTATTTTGGTATGATGCATGGTAACAAAAGCTTGGGCGATGCAAATAAAAACGCTCTTCCCGCCGGCTGGGAAGAGCGTACTGATTTGGGTTCTAGTTCGATGTATCGGATGAACTGCTGCTGCCAGAGCTGCCGTCTGTGCCGTCCGTGCTGTTCGTGGTCGAAGTGCCGTCCGTGCTTGTGTCGTCCGTACCGGTACCCGTTCCTGGCGTGTTGTCTTTAGCCAGCGAGTCTTGAACGAACTGGCGAAGCTTGCCCTCGTCGCTTATGCCAATGACGGCTGCGCCGCCCACTTTATCAGATGAGATAAGGTCCATCGGAGGCACCTGATCAGAGCCGGCCATATCGATGCTGAGTCCTAATTGTCCGAGCTTCAGCATATCCTCGACTGACAAGTTTGTCTCAATATCTTCGCTGACGCTGTTGATAATATTAGTCATCCGAAGGATGTTCCAGCCGCTTAATACTTTATGGGCTACAGCCGACAGGAATTCGCGCTGGCGTCCTGTCCGCGTAAAGTCGCTCATCTGGTCATGGCGGAAGCGTACGTATTGAAGCGCTTTGTCGCCGTCGAGATGCTGCTGACCTTTTTTGAGATGAATGTCATACTTATTCTTATCCGCATTGTCGACGTAGTTCATATCCTTTTCGACATAGAAGTCTACGCCGCCGATCGCATCGACCAGCGACTTGAAGCCTTCAAACTCGGTATACACATAATATTGAATGTCGAGGCCGAGCAGCTCGCCAATCGTCGTACGAGCAAGACGCTCGCCGCCAAGCGTAACTGCCGTATTGATGCGGCCCGAGCCATGTCCTGGGATCTCGACGTAGGTATCGCGAAGGACGGAGAATACATGTCCCTTCTTGGTTGCCGGATCGACGGACAGCACGATCATGGAGTCGGAGCGTGCAACCTGATTTTTCTCAAGACCGCGGCCGTCGCCGCCCATAAGCAATATGTTAACGCGCTCTGTGCCTTCCCACTTGGGAGGCTCTGCTGTCGTATTGTCGTCCTTGAATTGGCTGAACTTCGAGTCTTCGCCGGTCTTATGCAGATTGCCTACTGCATTGTAGACGGTGAACAGCCAGATAAAAACAGCGGCTATAATAACTAATAAGCCGAATAAAATCCACAACCACCACGGCTTCCTGCGTTTACGTTTTTGACGCGCTTCCATTGAATGTCGCTCCTTTTTGGAGTATGCTTTTCACTTGTCCATAAGATATTGTATGATTACATATCATAAAATTATAAGATGGAATGTCGGTTCGAATCAAGTCTTATACAAAATGCATGAATGGACAGCGACTTTATCGATATTTGTCGATGTTGAAGGGAGTTAAGTTCGGTGACACAACTAGCAATAGATGTACGCGATCTAAGAAAACAGTTCAAGGTACAGAACAATCGTACAGGGCTTGGCGGTGCTATTCGCGACCTGTTCAAGCGCGAATACCGCGAGGTTGCGGCGGTAAAGGACATCACGTTCCAAATTCCGCATGGCGAGATTTGCGGCTATATCGGCGAGAATGGCGCGGGCAAGTCGACCACGATCAAAATGCTGACCGGCATTCTTGTTCCGACTTCAGGCATGCTGCGCGTTAATGGATATGTTCCGCATAAGGAACGCGAGAAATTCGTCAAGGAAATCGGGGTCGTATTCGGCCAGCGCTCGCAGCTATGGTGGGATATCGGCGTCATTGAGTCTTTCCAGCTGCTCCGCAAGGTGTATCGCGTGCCTGAGGCGGATTTCCGCAAGCGGCTGGATGAGCTGGTTGAACGGCTGCAGCTCGGCGAACTGCTGAATCGTCCGGTGCGCAAGCTTAGCTTAGGCCAGCGGATGCGCTGCGAGCTCGTGGCATCGCTGCTGCATAACCCGTCGATTCTGTTCTTGGACGAGCCGACGATCGGTCTTGATATCATTGTAAAAACGGAAATTCGCGAGTTCCTGAAGGAAATGAATCGCGAGCATGGCACGACGATCCTGCTGACGACGCATGACCTGCAAGATATTGAAGCGTTATGCTCCCGCGTCATCATGCTGGATGATGGCCGAATTATTTATGATGGCGGATTGGAAGAGCTCAAGACGCGATGGAGCAAGGGACGGGAGATCAAGTTCCAATTCGGTTCGGCGATCAGCCTTGATCGGCTGCGGGACATGACAGAGGGGCTGGGCGTGACGTGGACGATGGACAACGACGTTGAAGCGGGCATGTGGTTGCCGCATGCGGTTAACGTGTCCGATGCGCTGGCGCGTGTCGTAGGCTCGTCCGCGGATATCCGCGACATCAAGATTAACGAAACGAATACGGATGAGATCGTTCGCGAAATTTATCAGTCGGGCAGCGCGGAAACGAAGGCCGCTACGGCTGCTGCGCTGGAAGCGCCAGCTGACACGGAAGAGAAGGAGTCGACGCGGCCATGATGAGCGCGTATATCGATTTTATCCGCATACGATTTCTGATGATGCTGGCTTATCGGGTCAACTATTATAGCGGCATCGTGATCTATGCGATCAACATTGGCGCGTATTACTTCCTATGGGAGGCCATCTATGGCGATCAGAAGACGCTGGCCGGGTTTACCATTTCGCAGATGACGACGTACGTCGCCGTCTCCTGGATGGCGCGGGCGTTTTATTTTAACAACTTGGATCGTGAGATCGCGAATGAAATCAGGGACGGCAGCGTAGCGATTCAGCTCATCAGGCCCTATTCCTATCTTGCGGTCAAAATGATGCAGGGCTTCGGCGAAGGCATCTTCCGCCTATTCCTGTTCATGGCGCCGGGCATGGTCATCGTCTGCCTGCTGTTCCCGGTGAGGCTGCCGACCGATCCAGCCGTATGGGGCATTTATCTTGTGATGCTGCTGTTCGCTTTCTTAATTAATACGCAGATCAATATGCTAACGGGCTTGTTCGCGTTCTTCGTCGAAAATAACGAGGGCATGATGCGCATGAAGCGCGTCATCGTCGACTTGTTCTCGGGCGTCGTCGTGCCGATCGCGTTCTTCCCGGGATGGCTGTCGGTTACGATGAAATGGCTGCCGTTCCAAGCGATTACGTATTTGCCGAGCTCGGTATTCACGGGGCGTACGCCGCTGTCGGAGGCTGGGCAGGTGCTAGGCCTGCAGGCGATCTGGTTCGTCGTGCTGCTCGTGCCGATGGCGCTCACATGGCGCGCAGCGCGTAATCGGCTGTTCGTGCAAGGAGGTTAATGCAGCGATGCTATATTTGTCATTATTTTGGGAATATCTCAAAAACTACGCCAAAACAAAGCTCACCTATCGCGCCGATTTCTGGATTGAAGTGCTGTCGGATTTGATGTTCCAAGGGCTGAACCTGATCTTTATTCTGATTGTGTTCCAGCATACGCCGTCGCTCGGGGGCTGGTCGGAATCAGAGGTTGTGTTCGTTTACGGATTTTTCATGGTGCCCTATGGCATCTTCGGGACGTTTTTCAGTCTATGGAACTTCGGCGACCGTTATATTGCCAAAGGCGAAATGGACCGCATTTTGACGCGGCCGGCCCATAACCTGTTCCAAGTTACGCTTGAAAATATGGACCCGCCGGCGCTCATTGGCTCCCTCGTCGGGGTAATCATCATGGCGATCAGCTGGGGCGAGCTCGGGCTTGCGTTCGATTGGGTGCAAATTCCGATGATGGTATTGCTTATACTCGGAGCCGTACTGATCTATGCAGGCATGTACACGGCGCTCACGGCGATTTCGTTCTACTCGGATGCGCCGACGGGCATTTTGCCGCTCATGTACAACATCCAGAATTACGGGCGTTACCCGATCAACATCTACAACAAGATCATTCGTTTCGTGCTCACATGGGTGCTGCCATTCGCGTTTGTCGGCGTCATCCCGGCATCGTATTTCCTCGAGCGCAAAGGGGACGATATCTCGTCGCTGGCGCTTCTGACGCCAGTCGTCGGCGTGATCGCTTTTGCGATTGGGCTTACGGTGTGGAACCGCGGCGTGAAGCGGTATCGGGGGGCAGGCTCGTAGAGGTGTGCCGCGCTTGCTGCGCTGCAAACATAGAATAAAGAAGGAAGCCTCCAGCCACTGCATGTCAGTGATGCTGGAGGCTTTCGTTGTAAGTATAGGGCAGATTTATCTGCCCTATTAGGTGTGGAAGCGTGCGAGCGTGCGAATAGGGAATAAAAACCTGCCCTATTGAGTGTGAAAGCGTACAAGCGTGCGAATAGGGAATAAAAACCTGCCCTATTGGGTGTGAAAGCGTGCGAGCGTGCGAATAGGGAATAAAAACCTGCCCTATTGAGTGTGAAAGCGTGCAAGTGTGCGAATAGGGAATAAAAACCTGCCCTATTGAGTGTGAAAGCGTGCGAGCGTGCGAATAGGGAATAAAAACCTGCCCTATTGGGCGTGAAAGCGTGCAAGTGTGCGGATAGGGAATAAAAACCTGCCCTATTGAGTGTGAAAGCGTACAAGCGTGCGGATAGGGAATAAAAACCTGCCCTATTAGGTGTGGAAGCATGCGAGCGTGCGAATAGGGAATAAAAACCTGCCCTATTGGGCGTGAAAGCATGCAAGCGTGCGAATAGGGAATAAAAACCTGCCCTATTAGGTGTGGAAGCATGCGAGCGTGCGAATAGGGAATAAAAACCTGCCCTATTAGGTGTGGAAGCATGCAAGCGTGCGAATAGGGAATAAAAACCTGCCCTATTGGGCGTGAAAGCGACCGAGCGCCCCGCCCTTACTCCGGTGCAACCCCGTTCCAGAACAAATCGACCATCGCTTTGGCGAGCTCGGGGGTCGATTGGAACAGGTCGGCGGGGTGGCGGCGGTTGCCGAGCATGAGGAGAGCGCTAAGCGTGTGCGACAGCAGCAGCGGGTTCGCGGGGCGAATTTGACCAGCGGCTATCGCTTGGCGGAAGTAATGCGCGAGCACATCGTGAATCGCTTCCTCAGCTGCGCGGATGCGCGCCAGCTGCTCCTCGGACAGATGGGGCACAGCATCGCGCATCATGGACTCAAAATCCATGTGAGGCGTCGACATCTTGATTAGCGCCAGCTTTTCGAGTCCGCTGCGAATATCTGCCGCTTGCTCAAGCAGCTTCTCGGTATTGACTCGCGAAACCGTGAGCATCCAAATGAGCGATTCCGTGAATAACACAGCCTTATTTGCAAAATGGTAATAAAGCGATGCTTTCGTTACATTGCATAGCTGCGCAATTTGGTTCAGTGAAATCGGCTCGTAGCCGTGCTCCATAAACAGCTTGGAGGCCGTTCGTATGATCGTATCGTTCGTAGGGGCGCTCTGGTCAGCGCGTTTGGGTCTGCCTAGCGATTTAGCCGATTTGGCTGTACGCGGTGGGGTCATGATGAACACCTTCTATATGAGATAGTTATGAAATGAAATGTTTGAAATTTAGACATTGATTAATTAACCGTACGGTATATATAATTATGTTGGCTATCATTATTATACAACCGTTACCCGATCGTAGCACGTACCATTGTAGTATCGTTCCCGCGATATGGCAATTGTAAGCGCACAGGTTTATCCGATGGATGAACACACCGGGAGCGGCAGAGGAGAGAGCGATCATGGACGTGAATAAAGGGCTAGGCCGTTATGTAACTGGCAAAAGAGGCCGTTGGGTTACGCTGCTCGTATGGCTGGCCATCGCGGTTGTCCTTACGCTGGCGTTGCCAGCTGTGGGAGATCAAGAGAACAACAACGCGGCGAACTTGAGCGACGCCAAGCCATCCGTACAGGCTGCTGCGATTGCGGATAAAGAGTTTCCAAGCGGCAGCAGCGTGCCTGCGCTATTAGTGCTGCATCGGGAGGGGAGCCTACAGCCTGCTGACTTAGAAAAGCTCCAGCAGCTGACGGCTCAGTGGGAGGCGAATCCGCTGCCGTACCAAACGAGCATCCCGCCGCTGCATAAGCTGCCGATGCCTGCGCTTCAGCAGCAGTTATCCAAGGATGGCAGCACCATTGTAACGCCGGTCCTTTTTAGCAAAGAGGCTGACACGGATCAGTTGAAGGAAAGCCTCGATCGCTTGCGCGCAGATATGAACAAAACGTTCAATGGCGACCTGTTTGACCCATCAGCTCGTGGAGCTGAGGATGCCATCAGCGCACGTATAACCGGACCTGTAGGCATTCAAGTCGATGCAACCGGTCTGTTCAAAAATGCGGACGTTTCGCTGCTTCTGGCGACGGTCCTGCTCGTTCTCATTATTTTGCTCTTCATTTATCGCTCGCCTGTGCTGGCGTTCATTCCATTAATCGCAGTCGGCTTCGCCTATATGGTCGTCGGGCCGATTCTCGGCTGGATGGCGCGAGAAGGCTGGATAACGGTTGACTCGCAAGGCATTTCGATTATGACTGTACTATTATTCGGAGCTGGAACGGATTACTGCCTCTTCTTAATCTCACGCTTCCGTCAGCTGCTTAGCACGGAGAGGGATAAAGGCAAAGCATTACGGCTTGCCATATTCGGATCATCCGGCGCCATCGCCATGAGCGGACTTACTGTCGTGCTGTCGCTGCTATCGCTGCTGCTAGCGCAATACGGCGCGTACCATCGCTTTGCTGTGCCGTTCAGCTTGTCGATTCTCATCATGGCGGTTGCGAGCCTTACGCTCGTACCAGCGCTGCTGGCGATCATCGGCCGGGCTTCTTTCTATCCATTCGTGCCGCGCACGCCGGAGATGATCGCAGAGCGCGCTCGTAAGAAAGGCAAAGCGGCTCCTCCCGCGAAGCCAACACGTCAAGGCTTTACTGGCCGAATTGTCGTTCGGCGCCCTTGGACGGTTGTGATCACGACGCTTATCGTACTCGGAACGCTTGCAGGATTTTCGTCGCGAATTGAAGTGACGTATGATATTTTGTCTTCCTTCCCGAAAGACATGGAGTCGCGTGAAGGCTTCGCCCTTATAGGCGAGCAGTTCTCCCCGGGCGAGCTTGCGCCGGTGCAGGTCATCGTCGATACGAAAGGCGAGGCCATCGATCTCAAAAGCCAGCTCTCGAAGCTGCCGTACGTCGCGCAAGTATCGGAGCCGCAGCAAGGCCAGCACGATCCGAACATCATTGCTGTCGACGTGTCATTGACGATGAACCCTTATTCGCTAGAAGCGATGGAGCTGATTCCTCAGCTTCGCGAGAAGGCGCAGTCGGCGCTGCATGCAGCGGGCGATGACGCTAAGGATCGCGTTTGGATCGGCGGACAGACGGCGGACCAATACGATACCAAGGAAGCGGGCGACCGCGATACGTCGATTATTATCCCTGTCGTCATCGGGCTTATTACGCTGCTGCTGCTCGGTTACCTGCGCTCCGTCGTAGCGACCGCCTATTTGATCGGCACCGTCATTCTCTCTTACTTCTCGGCGCTGGGTCTCGGCTGGCTTATCATTCATTACGGGCTAGGCGCGGACGCCATTGCGGGTTCGATACCGCTTTATTCGTTCGTATTCCTCGTCGCGCTGGGCGAAGATTACAACATTTTTATGATTTCGAGTATTTGGGACAAAAGAAAACGGATGCCGCTTCGCCGCGCGATCAGCGAAGGCGTGAGCGAGACTGGGTCGGTCATCACGTCCGCGGGCGTGATTCTGGCAGGCACGTTCGCTGTGTTGGCTTCGCTACCGATCCAGGTGCTCGTCCAATTCGGGATCGTGACGGCCGTTGGCGTCCTGCTCGATACGTTTATCGTGCGACCGTTCCTCGTGCCTGCGATAACGGCGCTGCTGGGCCGTGCGGCATTTTGGCCAGGCAAGCATGTGGAGATAGCTGAAGCGGAAGAGCCGTTGGCATCGCGTCAGGCCTAACACGGAATAATTGATAGCTCTCCCTGCGGCTTATAGAGGCTGCGAGGGAGGGCTTTTTGACGTATAATGTAGAAACAGGAATAAAGGAGTGCGGAGGGAGAGACCAGAAATGGCGACAAAGAAGCAATCAACAGCCGAAGTGGGCAAGCCGGCGCCGGCGTTTACATTGGAAGGCTCGGGCGGCAAGCCGGTTTCGCTCGGCGATTATATCGGAAAAAAGGTTATTCTGTTTTTCTATCCGAAGGATATGACAACGGCGTGCACGCAGGAGGCTTGCGATTTCCGCGATGCGCATGTTGCGCTGAAGGGGCGTAATACGGTCATTCTAGGCATCAGCATGGACGATACGGCGCGGCATGGTAAATTTATCGCCAAGTACGATTTGCCGTACGAGCTGCTGACGGATGCCGAGCATGCCGTATGCGAGCTGTACGGCGTCTGGCAGCTAAAGAAGCTGTATGGCCGTGAATATATGGGGATCGTTCGTTCCACGTTCCTGATTGACGAGCAGGGCGTGCTCGTGCAGGAGTGGCGCAACTTGAAGGTTAAAGGGCATGTAGACAACGTCGTTGCCGCGATTGCGGCAGCCGAGTCGGCCAAGGTGTAACGCATATTTGAAGCATAGGAAAGAAAGCCCGAACAATCATTCTTCGCGACGAGGCGGAAGGCTGGTTGTTCGGGCTTTTTTGATTAGACGGGTAGGCGTAATGCACTAAATCGATAACGGGCTATGAAGCGTATCTGACTTCTCCAGCTGCAGCGTTGCATGCTCCAAGCCATATTCGTCAGCGAGCTGCTTCAGCGCTTCCTGCAGCACCAGCTGGCAGTCCTGATGCTCATCGATCAGCAGATGGGCGCTTAAGGCGGGCAAGCCGGACGTAATGGTCCAAATGTGCAAATCATGCACGTCGCGCACGCCTTCGATCGCGAGCAGCGTTTGCTTCACGTCATCGCAGGCAATGCCTTCTGGCGAGCCCTCCATCAAGATGTGAATGACGGACTTCAGGATGCCCCATGCGCCGCGCAGAATGAGAAGCGCAACGAGTACGCTAACGAGCGGGTCAGCCCAGTTCCAGCCGAATGCGGTGACGAGCAGCCCGGCGACGATTGCGCCGACAGAGCCTAATGCATCGCCAAGGATGTGCAGGTAAGCCGAGCGAACGTTCAAGTTATGCTCGACATCGCCTTGGCGATGAAGCGACCATGCGCTGATCAGGTTGGCAAGCAGCCCGACGGAGGCGATCAGCATCATTGGCAGCCCGGCGACTTGCGGCGGAGCTCCGAGGCGATGGTACGCTTCGACGGCGATCAGGACGGCGATGACGAACAGGGTCAACGCATTGAAGAGCGCCGCTAATATTTCGAAGCGATGGAATCCGTATGTTTTGGCCGCGGTCGCAGGCCTCGCCGCGAACCAGAAGGCGACGAGGCTTAGCGCGATGGCGGCTGTATCGCTCAGCATGTGGCCGGAGTCGCTGAGCAGCGCCAAGCTGCTGGTCAACAGCCCGCCGACGAATTCCAGCACCATAATGCCGCCCGTAATGCCAAGCGCGATGGCGAGCCCGCGGCGATTGCCTTGTCCGTGCGAATGGCCATGATGCGAGTGCCCGTGCGAGTGTCCGTGATGGTGATGGGCGTGACCATGGTCGTGCGAATGAGCGTGAGCCTGTTTCGAGCGTCCCTGTTTTTGGACATTCCCATGATTATGCTCGTGTCCTTCATGTGCATGCTCGTGGTTGTGCTCATCGTGCGCATGACCATGCGTGCAAGCGTGGCCGCTATGCGAGTCATGGCTGTGGCCGTGCTGTCCCTCGTCGATTGCATCGCCGCGTTCATGCGACTCTGTATGCTGGTCGTTGTTTCTTTTTGTACGATTTGCGTTAGCTTGCGTCGGATTGTTGTGGTTATGGCTCATGATTGGTACCCCCTCAACTAACATATGAATAAGTGCTCATATATTAGCTTTATTGTAGCAGTACGATGTCATTCCTACAAGCCTATTTTACGGTTATAATAGGGAAAGGTGGTGACGTGACCGATGGACAAGCATGAAATAACAGATGAGGGCGGAAGCCCGGAAATCGTGCTTCAGGTGAAGGACGGGCTGCTTGACGACCGGTCGGCTGCGTCCATGTCGGAGCTGTTTAAGGCGCTTGGAGACCCGACGCGGATCAAAATCATTCATGCGCTGCTCCAACATGAGCTTAATGTGCATGATTTGACGGTCGTGCTCGGGATGGGGCAGTCAGCTGTATCGCATCAATTGCGGTATTTGCGCAACCTGCGGATCGTGAAGCGCCGGAAAGAAGGCAAGACCGTCTATTATTCATTAGACGATAACCATATCGAGCAGTTGTTCGTTCTGACCCTTCAGCATCTTGAACACGACTAGATCTAGTATAGGCAATTGTATGCGCGAGATGTGTCGTCCGTGATGTTAACAGTGGCAGGACGTGTATGATTTTGTAGGAAGCTGCGTTTATTTGAAAAAGTCGAGGGAGGCTTTCATGCCTGCGTTCGGCTTTTTTTGTGCGCTGTTTTTCATACTTGTTTGCATGAAGCGTTATGAAAAACAGCCTGTTTTTTCATGTAAATAGCCTTCCCCATCATTCGACATTTCTCTCTAGCAGCGTTCGGATATGTGCAGAAAAGTCAGACAAAACCGCTAGCCCTTGCCCTGATTGGGCTCGTCCTCTGTCAAGCACTTTTTGTTGCCAAATGCAGGCCGTCGACCATTGACACGCACAATATATAGTTATATCATTGTCTCAGTCATCCTACATATTGATTTAATAGAGTTAGGGACATGAACGGAACGCTAGATCTGGAGGGGCTAAAACATGCTAGTTGTCTACGATTCGAGGACGGGTAACGTCCGCCGCTTTGTCGAAAAATTGAATATGAAATCACTCTCAATCGAGAATGATGGAGACATGATGGTGGAGGAGCCTTTCGTGCTCGTTACGTTTACAACAGGGTTCGGACAAGTGCCGGATCGCGTGGAGAAATTCCTCGGCCGCAATGCTAGCAAGCTTAAAGGCGTATCGGCAAGCGGCAATCGCAACTGGGGCGATGCATTCGCTCGCAGTGCAGACGATATTTCCAAACGGTACAACGTGCCGGTTATCCATAAATTCGAGCTGTCCGGCACCGGACGGGACGTCGATCAATTTCAGCAAGGAGTGAATAAGCTTGCGGCATATTGAGCTCAATAATGAACTGATGCAGCGCGGCGAGGACGGATTTTTCCGATTAGAGAAAGATCAAGAGGCGGTAACTGCATTCATGGAAGAGGTCGCTGCGAAGAGCATGCGCTTCAATAGCTTCACCGAGCAAGTCACTTATATGATTCAAAACGACTTCTACGAAGACGTGTACGCACGATATACGCCGGAGCAGGTAGAAGAGATCTTCGCTTCGACGCACGGCTTTAACTTCCAATTCTCCTCGTACATGGCCGCATCGAAGTTCTATACGGACTACGCCATGAAGAGCGACGATCGTACGGTCTATATGGAGAAATATCCGGATCGCGTAGCTATGGTTGCCCTGCATCTAGGCGAAGGCGACTTCGACAAAGCGAAACGATTGGCTGTTTCCATGATGGAGCAGCGGGTACAGCCGGCAACGCCGACGTTCCTGAACGCAGGCAAAAGTCGCCGCGGCGAAATGGTTTCCTGCTTCCTGCTGGAGATGGATGACTCGCTGAACTCGATCAACTACGTGCTCGGAACGTGCATGCAGCTGTCCAAAATCGGCGGCGGCGTTGCCGTCAATCTGTCCAAGCTTCGCGGACGGGGCGAGCCGATCAAAGGCGTTGAAGGCGCGGCCAAAGGCATCATGCCGGTGCTGAAGCTGATGGAGGATGCGTTCTCCTACGCGGACCAAATGGGCCAACGCAAAGGCTCGGGCGCAGGCTATTACAACATTTTCGGCTGGGACGTCATGGAGTTCCTCGATAGCAAGAAAATCAACGCCGATGAGAAGACACGCCTGAAGACGTTGTCGATCGGCCTCATCGTACCGAACAAGTTCTACGAGTTGGCAGCGCAAAATAAACCGCTCGTCGTGTTCGGACCGCATTCCATCCATAAAGCATACGGCGTCCACATGGACGACATGGATCTGGACGAAATGTACGACACGCTGCTCGCTGACGAGCGCGTGAAGAAGAAATCGATCATGAGCGCGCGGGAAATGCTCGTGAAAATCGCGATGATTCAGCTCGAATCGGGCTATCCATATATTATGAACCGCAGCAACGCCAACAAGGATCATGCGCTCAAGGGCATCGGCGCGATCAAGATGTCGAACCTGTGCACGGAGATCTTCCAGCTGCAGGAGACGTCGGAGATCAACGATTACGGCCAATCCGATGTGATCCGCCGCGACATTAGCTGTAATTTGGCATCGATGAACATTGTAAATGTCATGGATCTTGGCAAGATTAAAGAATCCGTGCATGAAGGCATCGAAGGCTTGACATCCGTCAGCGACATGGCGCAGATCGCAAACGCACCGGGCATTCGCAAAGCGAACGAGGAATTGCATTCCGTCGGCCTTGGCGCAATGAACCTGAACGGTTATCTGGCGAAGAATAAAATCGCTTATGAGAGCGAAGAGGCGCGTGATTTTGCCCGTACGTTCTTCATGATGATGAACTTCTACTCGCTGGAGAAGAGCATGCACATCGCCCGCGACCGCGGCGAAACGTTCAAAGGATTCGAGCAATCCGAGTATGCGAATGGCAACTATTTCGACCGCTACCTGTCGACGGATTTCCGTCCACAGACAGCTCGCGCGCTTGAGCTGTTCGGCGAGATGCACATTCCGTCTCCGGATGACTGGGCTGAGCTGAAGGCGCAAGTGATGAAGCATGGCGTATATCACGCTTATCGTTTGGCAATCGCGCCGACGCAAAGCATCTCGTATATTCAAAATGCGACGTCGAGCGTTATGCCGGTCGTTGAGCACATCGAGACGCGCACGTACGCGAACTCGACGACGTACTATCCAATGCCTTATCTGGCGCAGGATAACTACTTCTTCTACAAATCGGCGTATCAGATGGACCAATTCAAAGTGATCGACATGATCGCTGAGATTTCTCAGCATATTGACCAAGGAATTTCGACGGTTCTGCACGTAAACAGCGATGTTACGACGCGCGAGCTGTCCCGTTACTACATTTATGCTGCCAAAAAAGGGCTTAAATCGCTCTACTACACGCGGACAAACCGCTTAAGCGTAGAGGAGTGCATCAGCTGCGCCGTATAAGGCGAGCTGATGCGACTTCTACCTATATAGATTCGAGAGGGACGGATGAACGATGGCGATGGAAGCTGTAAACTGGAACCGACCGGACGATGATTTCACATTGACGTTCTGGAACCAGAACATTATGCAATTTTGGACGGACGAAGAGATCCCGCTTTCCGATGACAAAATGTCTTGGATCGAGCTAAGCGACGCGCAGCGCGAGTTATATATGAAGGTGCTCGGCGGCTTGACGCTGCTCGATACGATTCAAGGCGGCGTCGGCATTCCGAAGATTGTCGAGCATGTTGACGGGCTGCAGCGCAAAGCGGTGTTGTCGTTCATGGGCATGATGGAGCAAATCCACGCCAAGTCGTACAGCAGCATCTTCACGACGCTGGCATCCACCGAAGAGATCGACGGCGTGTTCGCATGGGTGAAAACGCAGCCACAGCTTCAGAACAAAGCAGAGTGGATCTCGGTTTACTATAATAACATCACGACGCCGAAGAGCTTGTACCTCGCGCTTGCAGCATCCGTGCTGCTGGAAAGCTACTTGTTCTACAGCGGCTTCTTCTATCCGCTCTTCTTGGCTGGCCAAGGCAAAATGACGAGCAGCGGCGAGATCATCGACCTGATCCTGCGCGACGAGAGCATCCACGGCCTGTACGTTGGCGTGCTGGCGCAAGAGGTGTACCGCGACCTGACGCCGGAAGAACGCGGAGAAGCGGACACGGAGCTGCGCGAGCTGATCGATCGCCTGCATGCGAACGAGGAAGTGTATACGAAGGAGCTTTACAGCGGCGTTGGCCTGGCAGACGAAGTGCTGACCTACGTTCGTTACAACTGCAACAAGGGACTTATGAACCTTGGATTGGACCCGATTTTCCCGGAAGAGGAAATCAACCCAATCGTGTTTAACGGCATCAGCACGCGGACGAAGCAGCATGACTTCTTCTCGAAGAAGGGCAACGGCTATGTGCGTACGCTGAACGTAGAGACGCTGCGCGACGAGGATTTCGATTTTTAAATAGAAAAGTAGAAGAGAAGAGCAGAACCGCCGCTTGCGGGTCTGCTCTTTTTTTGCATGATCAAATGCGTGCCGGGCCGGCTGTTGAACGTGACGTACCATTGCTGACAGCGTACCGTTGATTGCTGCGCAAGTTGCACGTGACGCAACATGGGACGTAGCTTAAGTAGAACGTCATACACCGGTGATGGGGCTACGTAATGTTGATCGCCGAGTACGTTGATTGATACACAACATTGATCGCTGTGCACGTTATGCGATTGCATTTTGTGCAATGAGACAAGCTCAAAGCAGTTGCTCAACGCCCCGCCATTGCAGTTCATACAACGGGAGAGTGGAGCTCAGCACGATTCAGTGTGTCAAAACGTTCATTTACGGGTTTTTCATTGTACAGATTGCAATGGCAAGGAGAAATACCAAGTATCGAGTAGTTGTCATTGTAGAGAATGCAATGATGAACAAGTTTAGGGTGGAGCGAACATTTTCTATTTAATAGATTGTCATTTGCTAGAGTTGTCTCTCATATACTCTATCAACCGGGCGGACAAGACCGGAATGAAGGGTGAGGTGGACGGGTATGATTCGTCGTCGGATCGTGAGAGCTGTGTATGCAATGGTGATTGCAGTGAGTGCGGCGGCATTCAGCGGATGGTTTGTCGATCAAGGGGAAGCGTCGGGCGAGCTTGGCGGGAGCGAGGGGGAGCAAGTCTATCTTAGCGCTCCAGCGGCAACGGCTAATGGTAACGATGCTTATGTCCTTGGATCAGCAAATACAGCGAGTACAGCGAATGCAGCGAATGTGGCAGATATCAAGGCAGCGAGCGATAGCGTAGAGCCAATTGCGATTGACGAAGCAGCGCGAACGACGACGAATTCATCCGATAGAAATAGCGGGAGCAAGATTAGCGCAGTGACCGTTAGCGTTAAGGCGGTGGGCGGAACAGTGGTGGAGCCGCCGCAGCAGGCGCAGCCCGCGGATAAAACGGTCTATTTGACGTTCGATGACGGACCGAGCAAGCTGACGGGGCAAGTGCTCGATATTTTGAAAAAGAACGGCATTCACGCGACCTTCTTCGTGCTCGGCGAGCAGGTGGAAGCCCATCCGGAGCTGTTGAAGCGCATCGTGGCGGAAGGGCATACGGTCGGCAACCATACGTACGACCATGTGTATAAGGAGCTGTACAGCGGATTCGGCGAATTCGCGAAGCAAATCGTCAGGACGGAAACAGCGCTGCAGGAAGCGGCAGGCATTCGTACGAAGCTGGTGCGAGCGCCGGGCGGAACGTTCGGCAACTTCGACCAGTCGTATTTTGATGCGATGAAGGGTGCGGGCTACACCTTGTTCGACTGGACGGTCGACAGCGGCGATTCGGTGCGGATTGGCGTCCCGGCATCCGAAATTGTAAGCAACGTTCATCAATCCAAGCTATCCCATGAAACGATCGTCCTGCTGCATGACAGCCAAAGCCATGCGGAGTCGGTCAAAGCGTTGCCGGAAATCATTCACTATTATAAGAGCAAAGGCTATTCGTTCGCTGCGTTATCGGAGCAGGTGAAACCGGTCACGTTCCGCTTGTCGGACAAGCTGAAGTGGAGCCGGCCGAAAGCGACGGCGTCCGATCGCGAGCTAGTTGGACGAGGGATTGTGCAGGAGCACGGCGCTGAGCCGTTCGTATTCTCGGGAGAGCGAGCAGGGGGAGCGGCGGTTGACCAGCAGCTGCTGGAGCTCGTCGTGCTTGCAGGCGAACGCTCCATTGTTTTCGCGCCTGACAGCTTCGCTAAGGCAGGGGATGACTGGCAAGTGCCGCTTCGTAATTTGGTAGAGGGGATCGGGGGAAGCGTAAGCTGGGATGTTGGGCAGCGTGCGGCGCGAGTAACGTTTGCCAATGGCGAGCGATATGAGGTGCGCGCAGACGACAAAGCTGGAATCGAGCTGCGCGGCGGCGTGATGTATGCTCCGTTGCTGGCTGTATTGAAGCAATTTGGCATCGCGACGGAACCGAATGTTTCCTAGCGGATAGGCGAATGCTTCACGATGAAAGGGGAAAAGTTCGGGCTTTAGCAGGTCTATTCGCTCGTATTTTGGGAGAGACTGCTAGATAAAGAGATTTCGAGATGAGATTTCTATCATCTAGCAGGAGGCGGAATAGGGATGACGACCGTAACGAAATACGAGCGTTGGCCGGAGGATGACGGGGGATGGAGCGGGCTCGGGGACTGGCATGAGCCGCCGGAACAGCTGCTCGCACGGATGAGAGATAAGATCGGAACGGTGCTTTTTGGCAAGGAAGAAGTGATTTCGAACGTGCTGGTCGCTTTTCTTGCGGGCGGCCACGTCCTGCTTGAGGATGTGCCAGGCGTTGGCAAAACGATGCTGGCACGGGCATTCGCTGCCGTGATCGGCGGGGAATTCAAGCGAATCCAGCTGACGGCGGATATGCAGCCAGCGGATGTGACGGGCGGTTCCGTATGGGATGGCCGAAACGGATCGTTTCTATTCGTGCCGGGCCCGATTATGGCGAACGTTGTTTTGGCGGATGAGCTGAATCGCACCCCGCCGCGGACGCAGTCCGCCTTGCTTGAGGCGATGGAAGAGCGCTGTGTCACGACCGATGGCGAGAGCCGCAGGCTGCCGGACCCGTTCATGCTCATTGCGACCCAAAATCCATGGGATTATGAAGGCACTTTCGCGTTGCCGGAGGCGCAGACTGACCGTTTCATGATGCGGTTATCCATTGGGTATCCATCGCGCGAGCATGAGACGCGTCTATTAGCCGCGCTCGCAGATAATCGGATGATCGATCCCGCGGCGATGAAGCCGGTCGTAGCAGTAGAGGAATGGCGCCGGATGCAGCGCGAATGCAAGACGGTGCATGTGCATCCGGACTTGCTGCCTTATGCGGTCGCGATTGTGAGCGAGACGCGTTCAGCGGCTGAGCTGGAGGCAGGCGCCAGTCCGAGGGCGTCGCGCGATTGGCTGCGCGCGGCGCAAGCGTGCGCTTATATGGAAGGGCGGCGATTCGTGCTGCCGGACGATCTAATCGCGGTAGCGGAACATGTGCTTGCGCACCGATTAACGCTGCAGCCGTCTTATGCGGCTTCCGGTCACACTGCAGCGAGCGTATTGGCGCGCATTATGCGGGAAACGCCGTTGCCTGCTTCTGTAAGCAGCGGGAGGCGTCGCCGATGAACGGCAAGCAGGGGCTGGGCCAGTTTGGGGAGACGGGGAGTTCAGGTAAACCGAGTAATCCGAGTCCGAGTAAATCTGGTGAATCGGGCATTTCGGGCAAAGCCAGTACTGGCAGCAGCCGTACCGATACAAAAGGACGCGCAGGCATGCCAAACGCAGCAGCGTTGTCGCCGCGCTATCGGACGCGCAGCTTCCTGTGGACGCTCTTCATCAGCGGATGGGCTATTGCGGTTGGAGCAGCTGTGTGGCGCGGGGAAAAGCCAGAGCTGTTCGTCGCGCTCGTATTAACCGGAGTAGGAATGATCGGCTTGCTCCCTGCGTTAGCTGCATCGCTGGCGGGACTAGAGGCAGCCCGAGCATTATCGCAGCCGGAAGGACAGGCGGGCGGGGAGATTACGGTAACGGTCACGCTTCGTTCTCGCATTCCGCTGTCATTGGTCTGGCTATCGTTCCGAGAAACGATTGTGAATGAAAGCGGTGCGAACGAGCGGACCGTCGTCTTTCGTCAAATCATGCTGCCATGGTGGCGCAAAGAATGGACGGTTTCGTACACGGTGAAGGACTTAGAGCGGGGCATTTATCGATTTCTTGATTGCGAGGCGACGATTGGCGATGTGCTGGGGTTAACCGCTGTAAGCAGCAGCTTCGCAGCTCGCAGGCAAACAGGCGGAAAGCTGGCGAAGCCTGCGGCGGGCGATATGCGCAAGCAGGGTGACAAGAGCATGTCTGGCGACAAAAGCTTGACTGGCGGTAAGCGCAAGTCAGGCGATAGGAGTAAAACGCGTAGGAGCAAGCGACAGGACAAGAGTATGAATGGCAGCCAGCTCTCCCAGAGCGCTGATGCGGGGATGACGCTGCTCGTGCTGCCAGAATGGACGGGTCCGGTAGATGCTGTTTCGGCAGGCGGACGGGCGAGTAAGGCCGGCGATGGACGCTACGTTGCGCCATCAGCAGGGGGGCACTCCCGAATGGCTGAGAGCAAGCAGAGAAGAATGGCTGCTGCTTGGCCGCATACGGCGGTTGATCCATCTGGCGCACAGCGGCTTCCCTACCGGCCAGGCGATGATGCCCGGCGCATCGATTGGCGGGCGGCATCACGCGGCGGCATTTGGATGACGAAGCGCGATCGGACCGAATGGCCGCCTGAGCTCGTGCTGCTGTTGGATACATCGGCGGAGGCATATGGGAGCAATGATCGTATTTTTGACTGTGCAGCTGGCTATATGGCGGCGCTCGTTCGCCAAGCAGCGAGAGCGGACAAGCCGTTCCGAATGCTGTGGAGTACGGAAGAAGCGGCAATGCTTCATGGAGCTGCCAATGATCGAGGAGCTATGCGGCAAAAACGAATGTCGGAGGAACGTATCATTTTGGAGCAGCTTGGGCGTGTTCGTCCGTCGAAGGGAGAGGGACGAGCGGATGCTGCGTTAGAGCAACGATTAGCGGATGTGCCTCGCGGCGCTTCCTTGGTTGTCGTTACGGCGGATTGGAAAAATAGCGAGCTTGGCGAGCGAGTGGCTCAGCTTGCATCAACAAGCGGCTTCCGAGTTGAGATTCATGTGTTAACCCCGCAGCGCGTACCATCGATGGGAATGCGGGAGCGAAAGCGCGATTGGGAATGTGCGGGCATTCGCGTCGTTTGGGTATCGCTTCCAGACCCCGCTTCCGAATCAGCTGGGGCTGTAGCGGAAGGCGGTGAGCGGCATGGGTAAACGATGGGCGCAGAAGCGTTCGGATGCAGACGTGCTGCTGCGTTTGCATGACACGGTTCCATTTGGCCAGCGGATGTGGACGAGCCTCTTGTTGTATGGGCTGCTGCTAGAGTGGATATGGCCTTGGACACGCGGCGCTCATGGCGAGGTAATACGATCAGCGCCTCTGCTGCTTGCGGTGTTAGGCTTTACGGTCGGGGAACTGTTCCGGTTTCGCGCGGTGGCGGCATTCGTGTGGAATCTGCTCGTCGTAATGGCGGCTGTTATGCAGCTGTATCGCCCGGAAGGGCAATCGATGCTGAACTGGCTGGTCAACTCCCCCACACGGCTGATTGATCAAATCATCCAGCTGTCCGATGGCGGCATGTGGCTGATGTCGGGCGAGCTTCGCGCATTTATTTTGCTGGCGGGCTGGGCACTGCTTGTTCCGGCGCTTCAATTAATTATATGGGCTAGACAATTTGCGCATGGTTTAGGCATTGTCACGATTGTTTATTTGCTTATGCTGCATGAATGGATCGGCATGGATACGCAGTGGGGGCTTATGCGAGCCGCTTTGGAATGGCTGCTTCTGGCTGCTGCGGTGACGCTTGCGCGCGTCCATCGCGTATATGGGCAGGGGGCGGACCATGGCTATATCGGCTGGTCCGCGGGCTGGCGCTCCTCTTGGGCAGGCGGTGCTGCGATTATTGTGGTGATAGCCGCATGCGCTGCGTTGCTCGGCATTTCCAATCGAACGTGGGCGGACAAACCGGCGAATTGGACGACGGCATGGACGGACCAGTGGAACGGGACGATTCGGCAGTTGGCGGACCGGTACGCTGCACAGACGGCTAATGCGCGGGAGGAGAGCCGTTCGACCGGATATGGGTTCGACGACAGCAAGCTGGGGGCATCGCTCGGAAGCAATGCGTCTGTCCGATTCACGGTTCAGTCCGACAGGGCGATGTATTGGCGCGGGACGAGCAGGTCCGTCTATACGGGTCAGGGCTGGGCGGACAGTCCGATGGCATGGATGAGCATTTCGTTAGGCCAAAAGGCGGGAGAAAGCGCTGCGGGGCATGCCGGTGATGCGGTTCGTGAAGGCAATGCCGCAGGTGAAAGGGGAAGCGATTTCGCTGCGCAGCAGGGAATGACGGAAGCTGAGGAATTGCAGTCCGCTGCCGTCACCCAAACGATCCAGCTGGCAGAGCCGGAAGCGGGACTGCCGCTGTTCATTGGTGGGGCGAATGCGACCATTAAAGAGCTGGTGGCCGATGCGCCTTCCCGCCAGCTGTTCCGGTATTGGCAGGATGCAGCGACAGGAACGTTTTTCCCGCCCGGAGATAATCTAAAAATATCATCCTATACCGTTGAGGCGCAGCCGCCTATTGATGGCGATGCGCTGGGCGAGCGGCTGAAGGCGGTTGAAGCGTTGAAGGGTGCTGGTGCGGATGAGGGTGCGAGTGAAGGGACCAGTGAAAGCGGAAAGGCGAGCGGGAGCGCTAGTGAAAGCAGCAGCGATGGCGGTTCGGGTTCCAGTTCGGAAAGGGCGAACGCTATCGCTGGAGACGCAGTGAGTAAGGGGACCAGCGCTGCTGACGGGAGTGAAGATGAAAGGATCGGCTCGCTAGTCGCGGAGGGGCAGGGCAGTTCAGTGGCTAAGTCTCCGGGTGATCCGGCAGAAATAATCGCCGAGTATACGCAGCTGCCGGACTCGTTGCCGGCGAGGGTAGGCGAGTTGGCGGCGAAGATCATGAAGGACAGCGCTGAAGATACGGCCGACGCGAGCCGATATGCGAAAGTGACAGCGATCGAATCGTATTTGAAAACCCATTATGCTTATACGCTGCAAGGATCGAAGGTTCCGCCAACTGGAGCGGATTTCGTAGACGATTTCTTGTTCGAGCAGCGGCAAGGCTATTGCGTTCATTTTTCAACTGCGATGGTGGTGATGCTTCGCACCCAGGGCATACCCGCGCGTTGGGTAAAAGGGTACGCTCCCGGAGAGCGCACGGTCATGCCTAGCAACAGCGCAGGCGGCGTAACGACTGCCGAAGCTGGCATCGGCGGAGCGGGTTTACTGCTGAGCGGGGGCGACGGGGAAGCGCGGGCTGCGGATGGAGAGATCCATACAAAGCTAAGTGAACGTGTAAGAGGAACTGTGGGCAAAGGTGTAAATGAAAGTTTGCGATTGAGCAACATTTCTTTAGAAAATGCAGCTCTGACGGCTGAGGGGGAGTCTGCTCGCTCTGTCTCGGAGGCTTCGTCAGGCGAAAGATCGACGTTTGTTGTGCGCGATTCGGATGCGCATGCGTGGGTTGAGGTTTATTTTGCGGGAGTGGGCTGGGTATCGTTCGAGCCCACTCCCGGCTTCGCCGGCGCGGCTGCGGCTTCGCTATCCGCAGCCGATGCCGTCGGCATCGCCCCGGGCCAGCACGCTGGGCCCGAGGCGGCAAGCTCGCGCGCTGTGCTGCCTAGCAGCGCGCCTGCATGGGCGAAGGCGGCCGCTGCGCAGGCCGCCGAAGCGATCGCGCGAGTCGGCGACGCACTCGCGCAAGCATGGCGGCAAGCCGCCGGCGGCGCAAGCGCCGGCGGAG
>NZ_AEDD01000008.1 GCF_000179615.1 Paenibacillus curdlanolyticus YK9 | reverse complement strand
GCGGAGCGGCCGCGCGCCTGCTGCCTTAGCCGGCGGACCTGCCCCGCCAGGTTCGCGTCGGGTCCGCCGAGCAGGACAACGTCTTCAAGCAGCAGCTTGAAGTCGTCGTCTTGCTGCTGAACGGCGGCCAGCACAAGCGCAAGGCCGCCCTTCTCCAGCTTGTCAGCGTGCCGCTTCCATAGTGCCGGAAACGCGACAGCCTCCACGCGCATGATGCGATCCTCGACCTCGAGGAACGCCATCGCCTGCCCTTTGCGCGTCATCATCGGCTTCACCGACACGACCATAATCGGGAAGACGGCGAGCGTCCCGTCCTCCGCCTCTGCCAAATCGACTAAGCGATCGATGCCATGAGGCGATAACGCCTCTTCGACAGCATCGATGGGATGGCCGGACAAATATAAGCCGAGCAATTCACGCTCGAGCTCCAGCTTCTGACCCGTCGAGAACGGCCGAACGTCCGGCAGCTCGACCTCCCAATTGATCACCTCGTCAAAGCCAAACAAATTGATCTGCAGCTCTTCGCGATCCTTCCGCCACTTCGCCGCGGCATCGACGATTTCATCGAGCGCGCCGAGCAGCTGCGAACGATGCCCCGGCAAGGAATCCGTCGCCCCAGACTGCACGAGCGACTCCATCACGCGCTTATTCACTACGCGCAGGTCGACTCTCCGGCACATGTCGGTCAAGCTGTCATAAGGCCGCTCCGCTCGCTCCTTCATAATCGATTCAATCGCTTGCGTGCCTACGTTTTTCACCGCTGCCAGCCCGAATCGGATCGCTCCCCGCGCTTCTCCTGCGCGATGGACCGGCGTAAACGTCACGCCGCTTTCATTTACGTCCGGCGGCAGCACATCCATCCCCATCCGTCTGCACGCATCCACATATTCCGCCGTTTTCCGCTGGTTGCCCGTTACGGATGCAAGCATCGAAGCCATGAAAGGCACCGGGTAATGCGCTTTTAAATACGCCGTCTGGAATGCGAGCACGCCGTAAGCGGCGGCATGGGCGCGCGGGAAGCCGTAATCCGCGAACCGGACGATCATATCGTAAACGAGATTAGCATCCGCCTCGGCGTAGCCCTGCTTCAAGCTGCCTCCGACAAAATGCGCCCGCTCCTCGTCCAGCACCTCCCGCTTCTTTTTGGACACCGCACGCCTGAGCAAGTCGGCTTCGCCCAACGAGAAGCCCGCCATAGCGGAAGCGATCTGCATGATCTGCTCCTGATAGACGATAATGCCGTACGTGTCGGATAGAATCGGCTCCAGCGACGGATGCGGGTATTCCACCTCGACTTGCCCGTGCTTGCCTTGAATATACTTCGGAATAAACTCCATCGGGCCTGGCCGATAGAGCGCAAGCACCGAGACGATATCCTCGAATACGGAAGGCTTCATCTCCTTCAGCACGCGCCGGACGCCCGTCGACTCCAGCTGGAAAATGCCCGTCGTCTCGCCTCGTCCAAGCATTTCGTAGGTAAGGGGATCGTCATCCGCAATGGTTCTAAAATCGATATCCCGACCGTAAAGTTCTTTCACCCAGCGAAGCGTGCGCTCCACGATGGACAAGGTCCGAAGGCCGAGAAAATCCATTTTGAGGAGCCCGACCGCTTCCAGGTTTTCCATCGAATATTGCGTCAACGCCGTTCGATCGGTGCCCGCTTGCAGCGGGACGTAATGCGTTAGCGGCTCCTGCGAAATGACAACGCCCGCCGCATGCGTCGATGCGTGCCTCGGCATGCCCTCCACCTTCATCGCCATCTTCAGCAGCGCTTCCGTTCGCGGCTGCTTGGCTGACGCCTCGCGAAGCTCGGGGCTGATGCGCAGCGCTTCCTCCAGCGTAATGCCGAGCTGATTCGGAATCAGCTTCGCCGCCCGATCCACCTCGCCGAACGGCACATTCATCGCCCGCCCGACGTCCCGTACAGCGGCGCGGGCAGCCATCGTTCCGAACGTGATGATTTGCGCGACATGCTCCTCGCCGTACTTGGCGCTCACGTATGCGATGACTTCGTCCCGGCGCTCGTCGTTGAAATCGATATCGATATCGGGCATCGACACCCTCTCAGGGTTCAAAAAGCGCTCGAACAGCAGCTTGTGCTTCAGCGGATCGACGTCCGTAATGTTCAGCGTATAGGCAACGAGACTGCCTGCAGACGACCCCCGCCCCGGACCGGTGCGAATGCCCCGTTCATGCGCGAAACGAATGAAATCCCATACGATCAGAAAATAGTCGCTGTACCCCATTCGCTCAATAACCGCCAGCTCGTAATCCAATCGCTCCTGCGCAGCAGGCTCCGGCGCGCCCGCATACCGTGAAGCTAGCCCGTCCCGGCAAAGCTCCGCAAGAAAATCAGCGCTCGACATGCCTTCCGGCACTGGTCGGAAGGTCGGAAGCGCCGCCCTGCCCAGCGACAGCTCCAGCCGGCATTTGTCCGCGATCTCCGCCGTATTGGCAATAGCCTCCGGCACATGGCGGAACAGCGCAGCCATCTCTTCGCCGCTCTTCAGATACAGCTGATCGGATGCGATTTTGAACCGGTCCTCGTCTTCGACAGTTTTGCCCGTCCCGATGCAAATGAGCACATCCTGCATCGTCGCATCTTCCGGCTGCAAATAATGCGCATCATTCGTCGCTGCCAGCTTCACGCCGATTTCTCGCGCGAGCGCGATGAGCTCAGGCATCACCTTCTTTTGCTCGATAATGCCGTGGTCCTGAAGCTCGATATAATAATCATCGCCGAAAATCGCCTTATAGCGCAGCGCAGCCGCCTTCGCTTCCTCCGGCCGTCCATGAAGCAAATGCTGCGGCACCTCGCCCCCAAGGCAAGAGCTTAAGCAAATGATTCCTTCCGCATGCGCGGCAAGCGACTCCATATCAATGCGCGGACGATAATGAAGACCTTCCAGCTGACCGATCGTAACGAGCTTCATCAGATTGCGATAGCCGGTTTCATTTTTTGCTAATAGGATGAGATGGTAGATCGGATTCTCTTTTCTCGTTCCTTTGTCAAACCGCGAGCCGGCCGTCATATAAACCTCGCAGCCGATAATCGGGCGAATGCCATTTTCCTTACATGCTTTATAAAAAGGGATCGCCCCGTACATGACCCCGTGGTCCGTTAGCGCAAGCGCATCCATCCCAAGCTCCGCCGCCCGAGCGGCCAAGTCGCGTACCCGCGCAGCGCCGTCGAGCAAACTGTATTCGCTGTGCACATGCAGATGCACGAATCGTTCCCGTCCTTGTTCAGTCGCATTCATCGCCGCTCGTCCCTCTCTCTCTCCGTTGCCTATGCTTGATTATGACTATTTTATCATAATGAGGCTCATAGAGCCCATACAATGTAGCATAGGGCCGGACAGGCCGACGAACAGCGCGATGATTGAGAGATGGAGTGGTTGCGCTTGACGAAAGGAAACGACGAAACGGGAGGAACGCTTTTATGCTGAATAGCCTGTTAACCAAGGCGATCATCGATTTTTTAATCGCATTCGGCGTAGTGGTTGGCGGATCTTTGTTAGCAGGCATCGGATCGGTGCTCGTGCTCGCTTCACCTGCAGCGTACATGCTCGAAACCGCCACCAAGCTTAAAATATGGGCGATTGTCGCTGCTGTCGGCGGCACGATCGATCCTATGCGTTACATTGAAAGCAACATGCTGGAAGGCCATTTGTCGCCGGTTGCGATTCAAATTTTCTACATCATCTGCTCCTTCCTTGGCGCGCATGTGGGAACCGAGCTAGTAAAAGCCATCTGCAAAGGGGCGAGCTAGCATGCGAATTCCCCCGTTTGAGCGATATCCAGGCCTTGTTCGCGGCGCTGGCATCCTGATTCTCGGTGCGATCATTGGAGTTGCTGTATACCACTCTATCTATTTGAGCAACTACAACACGCTTGTGCGATTAAACGGGCAACTGAGAGAGCAGTTGGAGCAAACGACCAAAGACATCGATAAGCTGAATAAATTCAAAAACCAGCATACGGTGATTAAAAGCATCGTCCCGTATATTGAAGAGGAGAACGGAAACCCGATCAACGAGCTGGCGCAAACCGAGCTTAAAAAGCGATTAAAAGAAGATTTGTCCGTCTTCATCGGACAAAGCATTTATAAGATCGATGAAAATGCGAGCTTTGCCCGCAAGCTACTCAAAAACAAAGTGTACGCCAGCGTGCGGGGCACCGACTACATCGTCAGCATTCGCACCATGCTCGTCGTCGACAACGTGCTCCAAGTATGGGTGCACGTGGAGCCATACCAAAGACCGCCAGCTTAAGTAAGCTGGCGGCCTTGATCTGCTCTATCCCGTAAGTTCGCTAGTTCTCGCACCAATAGGGCAGGTTTTTCTGCCCTATTCCACACATTCGCCCGTGTCCTTACCAATAGGGAAGTTTTTTCTGCCCTATTTCACACAATCGCTCGTTTCCGCACCAATAGGGCACATTCTTCTGCCCTATCCCACACATTCGCCCGTGTCCTCACCAATAGGGCAGGTTTTTCTGCCCTATCCCACTCGTTCGCCTGTGTCCGCTCCAATAGGGCAGATTTTTCTTCCCTATCCCACACATTCGCCCGTGTCCTCACCAATAGGGCACATTCTCCTGCCCTATTCCACACATTCGCTCGTGCCCACACCAATAGGACAGGTTTTTCTGCCCTATTCCACACATTCGCTCGTTTCCGCACCAATAGGGAAGATTTTTCTTCCCTATCCCACACATTCGCCCGTGTCCTCACCAATAGGGAAGTTTTTTCTGCCCTATTCGACACATTCGCTCGTGCCCACACCAATAGGGCAGGTTTTTCTGCCCTATTCCACGGCACATTTCGCTTTACCCCTCGAACCGCTTTACCACGATAACCGCATTATGCCCGCCGAAGCCGAAGGAGTTCGACAAGCCGATACGCATGTCCGCTTGCGTCGCGGCTGCAGGCACGTTCGACAAGCCGCATTCCGGATCGAGCTGCTCCAAATTCGCTGTCGGTGGAATAACGCCCTCGCGCAGGCTTTGAATCAAAGCAATAGCCTCCACGCCGCCCGCTGCGCCTAGCATATGGCCAAGCATTGACTTGTTCGCCGTCACAGGTATTTGCGATGCCTCTCCCCCAAACAATCTGCTGATCGCTTGTCCTTCCGAACGGTCCCCCAGCTCCGTGCTCGTCGCATGCGCGCTGATCACATCGACTTCCGCGGCTTGAACAGCTGCATCCGCGAGCGCCGTCCGCATCGCTTGCTGCGCGCCCGCTCCCTCAGGATGCGTCGCGACGACATGGTAAGCGTCTGAGCTTGCGCCATAACCGATAATTTCCCCATAGATGCGCGCTTCCCGCCGCTGTGCATGAGATAGCGACTCCAGTACGATGATGCCCGCTCCTTCCGACATGACGAACCCGTCCCGTTGCGTGTCAAATGGGCGGCTCGCGCGCGCCGGATCCTCATTCCGAGCAGATAGCGCATGCGCATTGCCGAAGCTTGCCACCGACAGCTCCGTTATCGCTGCTTCTGCTCCCCCAGCTATAACTACATCAGCAAGGCCGAGCCGAATGAGCCGCATCGCTTCGCCAATCGCTGTATTGCCAATCGAACAGGCGGTCACTGGAGCCAGCGTCGGCCCTGTCGTGCCGAATCGAATGCTGATCGACGCTGCTGCCATATTGGCAATCATCATCGGTACGAGAAGGGGACTCACCCGCTCAGGCCCGCGACCTCGCAAGATGGCATCCTGTTCCAGCAGCGTATTCAAGCCGCCGATGCCAGAGCCGACATAGACCCCTACGCGCTCTCGGTCAATCTGTTCGAAGGACAAGCCTGCATCTTCGACCGCTTGCTCGGCGGCCGCAAGCGCGAACTGCACGAACCGATCCATTTTGCGCGCTTCCTTCCGGCCGAATCTACCTTCTGCGTCAAAATCGACCACCGTTCCGGCGATGCGCGTTTTATATCGTTCCGTATCAAACGATTCAATGCGACGAATCCCCGATTCTCCCTGCTTAAGCCGCCCCCACATTTCGCCCACCGTGTTGCCTAATGGCGAAATAACGCCCATGCCTGTTATCACTGCTCGTTCCATTCGAATAACCTCCTCGGCTTCTATTGTGACCGTGTTGCGACTACGTTTTAGTACTTGATACTAAACATGTTGTCACAGTCGTTATCCTATTACAAGTTGCCATTTATACTAGTATAATGGATACTACGACACGTACCTCTACCCTAACGATTACAACGCAGTGACGTTCACAATACGATCGAAATTACGCGTAATATGAGAGGAGCATTGACCAGTGAATCAGACGACCCGATTAGCTGCATTATCCGCATTTCTGAAGGCGCAGCGTTCCAAAATTTCGCCGCAGTCCGTGGGATTGCCGCCCGGCATTCGGCGCCGGACCCCCGGTTTGCGGCGCGAAGAGGTCGCGCAGCTTGCAGGCGTAAGCGCCACATGGTATACATGGCTGGAGCAAGGGCGAGATATTCAAGCATCGTCCAACGTACTCGACGCGATTGCGGCGGCGCTTCGGCTTACGCATGATGAACGGAACTACTTATATGCGCTCGCGCTCGATACGAGCAGCGGAGGAGGTATTTCGTCCGACCTGCATGCGTATAAGCCAGACACGATTAGCGCCCCGCTGCAAAAGATTTTGCAGGAATTGCATCTCTGCCCTACCATCGTGTCCGATCGGCGCTGCCAAATCGTCGGCTGGAATGAAGCTGCGGCGCATGTTTTTCTCGATTTTGAACAGGTGCCGGAGGCTGAGCGAAATATGATTCGTCTCTTGTTCACGCGGCAGGAGCTGCGCCGGCTTGCGGGCAATTGGGAGCAATTCGCGAGCGGGTTCTTGTCCATTTTCCGCGCCTATTACGGGCAGTATGTAGAAGACAGTTGGTATGATCATTTTTTGCAGGAAATGCAAGCTGTTCACCCTGATTTTCAACCGCTTTGGGAGCATAGCGAGGTGCGCACGGCGCCGGAGGTCGAGCTTGAGTTTCGCCATGCGAAGGCCGGCAAAATGCTCTTCCATCTCACATCCTTACAGCTGCAAGGCGGCTCCGATCTTCGATGCAGCATTTATACGCCTGCTGCGGAATCGAAAACGGAAGCAAAACTAGCTAAGCTAATGAACAGCCGCTTACGGGGCTAAGGCGATGCGACGAGACAGGCGGTTGCGAAGCTAGAACGATTTTATGCTACAATAGAAGAAACACGTTGAATCGAAGGAGCTCACGCGCATGGAAGTGCTTCAATGGATCCTATTCGCCGGCATCATCTTAACGTCGGTGCTGTCTGTCATCAATAGCTTCAAATCCCGCCGTGCCCAAGCTATCGCTGAGCGCGGCCTGTACGCGGCCCGCACGAACATCTATATGGGCATTATGCTCATGCTGATCGCGCTGATCCAAATGCTTATGTTCAGCGGCTCGACGCTTCGCGTCATCATTGGCGCCGTTTTCCTCGTCATCGGGCTGTTCAACTTATTTGCTGGACTGCGGAACCGCAGCGCTTATCAAGCGATGAATCGGACGCCTTAGTAGCCGACTGCAAGCTGTAATATTTGATATTGACAGTAAAACAAGAGCCCGTACGTTTCTCCATTCATTGGACAAACGTACGGGCTCTTGTTCATTTTGAAACCAGTTCTCGAATCAGCTCCAACGGCTTCATCGTATCCCCCGCTGTATCGCTAGCTATCGTAATGACCAGCTGCTGCGAAGGTACGACGCACACGTAATTTCCGCCCATGCCCATCGCAAAATAAAACGGATCGCCATCGCTAGTCTCGGAAACCCACCAATGACGTCCGTAATAGCCGAAATGAGGGTACGTCAATTTCTCAGGCACTGTCGTTCGGGCAATCCATTGCTCGCTGACCAGCTGCTTTTTGCCCCAGCGACCCTTGTTCAAATAGAGCGCACCAAATTTATGCATATCCTGAATGGCCGCATGGAGCCCGAAGCCCCCAATGCAAACGCCCCTCGAGTCCTCATGCCATGTAAAATCGCCAAAGTCCAGCGGCGCAAATAAATGACGGAGAGCGAACTCGCGAGCGCTCATCCCTGATATTTTTTGCAAAATAGCAAGCAGCAGATGGCTGCAGCCTGAATTGTAATTCATCACCTCGCCGGGCTCCGCGATCAACGGTCGCTCCAACACATACTTCACCCAGTTGGGACTATGAATCATTAACGGCCAGCCGCCCCATTCCGCCATCTCCGGCCAATCGAACCCTGCCGTCATCGTCAGCAGATGGTCTAACGTAATCCGTCGTTTTCTCGGATCGCTATCTTGTAAAACCGTTGGAAAATAATCTGCGATCGATGCGTTTAAATCCGGAATAAGCCCTCGATCATGCGCAATTCCGATCAAGCAGGAGGTCAAGCTTTTCGTGCAGGAATTCACTTTATGCTGCTTGTTTTCTAGCTTCTTATTCTTGTAATAGCGGAATACAAGCTCATCGTTTTGGCTAATCAAACAGCCGTGTATTTTTTCTTTTTTCAACCAGCTAGTCAACTGATCGTGATTCAGCTTTTCTTGCTTTATCCATACATGCCCCACCCATTCAACTCCCTCGAAGCCCGTTATTTATCATGCCATACCGATAAAATCTTGCCATCCTTCTGCTGAAGCAGTACATAACCGACCCCGCCATCCATCCCATCAGGAAGCGTGCCTTGCACCAGCCATACTTTTTGGTCAGGATCGAATTGCACTATAAGAGGCTTTTCCTCCACGATCCGAGCCGCCCCATAGATTTGATTCAAAACAACCTCTGCAATTTGCGCAGCAGCCTCTTTATTCGGGACGAACCCTTCATTCCTCGACGAAAAATGACTACTGTTCATTTCAACCTTGTAATCATCCAAGTTGAATGCCGCCGCTGGTTCATCCACAGGTTTATCCTTTATTAAAGGCTCGTTGCCTTCATTGGAACAAGCGGTTGCTGTCAGCAACCCTATTGCCAGAACAAGTAACGCTAGCCGTCTTCTCATCGATCTGCCCCCCAGACTCTCGAACTATTAAACGCACAGTATAGGTAAATGTTTCTAATCCAAACAAAAAAACGTCAATTCTCAAAATATTCGAGTGCTTTGTCATCTGTGAAATCACTACGGCGGCTAATGCGAAGCGGTTACGATCAAGAAAATAGACAAGATCAATGATAAAATGATCCTATTAGCTAATTTATTCCGAATTCGAACCATCTGATTCTATATTAGAAAGAAAGGATTGATTATACGATGCTAATAGAGCTTTCCCATCCGATTGTAAACGGCTTGCCCGTCTTCCCCGGCGACACCGAGACCGAATTGACCCAATCTAAGTTTTATCGCATTGACGGATACAGCAACCATCAGTTATCCATCAACATGCATGCCGGGACGCATATCGACGGTCCGATGCATTTGCTGGACTGCAGTACCTACCTCAACGAGTTTCCGCTGGAAACATTCATTGGGGACGGCTGCTTGCTGGACGTGTCACGCGAGTCCGTCATTGACTACAAAGCAGAATACGAGGAGCTCATTTCGCCACAGCAAATTGTCATCCTGCATACGGGACACAGCCGCCTGTTCGGCCAGCCCTCCTATTTCACGGATTATCCGGTACTGACAGTGGAATTCGCTAAATTGCTCGTTAGGAAAAACGTCAAGATGGTAGGCATGGACATGCCTTCGCCTGACAAATATCCGTTCGAGGTGCATCAGCATTTGTTCCAGCATAATATCCTTCTCATCGAGAACTTAACAAACGTTGAGCAGCTGCGCGATATCCCTTCATTCGAAATTATTGCGCTCCCGCTGAATATACGAGCAGACTCCTCCATGGCACGTGTGATTGCACGCGTAAAATACCGGTAAAGATCGCTCCATAGCACGTAAAAAAAACAACGCCAAAAGCATCGTTTCTGCTTTTGGCGCTGCTTATTATTTTGGATTACAACTTCTTTCCGTTCTGCGAAAACGGCTTATGGCTGCCAGTTTACGTTAACGGTTGCCGTACCGGTTGTTGGCGCCGTGAAGGAGTGGTTCGTGCCGCCCTCCCACGTTACTGTCGCGCCGTTCTTCTTCAGGAATTTGTACTGAATCGTCGTTCCTGCCGGCACGCTGACATCGTAGTACCAGGTAGGATAAGACGTAATGACCGAGTTGAACAGCGGTCCGATTGCGCTAGCCGCAGTCCAGTTGCCAAGCTCGCTCACGCTGCCCGTCAGGTACACATTTTCGCCAAGCGCTGTTGTTGCGTTGTTTACGATAAAGCGAACGCTTACCTGTTCACCCGTCAAAATGTTAAAGTTGTTGATCGTGTTGCTGTCAACCGCTCCTGATGTACGAACCTTCACGCCATATTTGCCAGCTGTAATGCTAGGTACGATCGCTTTAATTTCCGTATCTTCCCACGATACGATGTTCGCGCCGCTTACCGCCGTCGTTCCGAAATAAACCGAGCCTGCCGTCGAGCCGAAGCCTACGCCATCAATAGTAACCGTTGTGCCTGGCTTTTCCATCAGTGGACCGACATGCCCGACAACCGGTGCAGTCGCTGCAGTCGTATACGACCAAACGCCTACGCCGCCTGCTGCCAGCGTGAAGGTATTCACCGCTCCGCCGCTGCCAACGGTAATGGAGTTGCCGCTAAGCGTATTCGTCAGAACGTCCGAGTACGTGCCGCTCGGGAGCGACGTAGTCAGTCCCGCGATTGAATAAGACGAAGACAAGTTTTTGTTAATCGCTACGACGGCTACGTTATTGCCGAATTTGCGCTCATAAATATAAACGTCATTGTTGATCCAACGCTGCTGCGTCGAACCGTAAGCGACAGCTGGGTTAGACTTGCGAAGCGGAGCGAGTTTGCTTACTACATTATAAGCCGTTGTCGTGGTCGAGAATGAAGACATTCTCGCACGGTTGCCCGGTTCCGAAGTGCCTGTCATGTATTGCTCCGTGCCGTAGTAAATAGCTGGCACACCGCGGGAAGTCAGCGTCAGAGCAAGCGCTTGCTCCAGCTTGCGTCCGCTAGCCCCTGACACTTGGAAGCGATCCAAATCATGATTGTCCAAGAACGTGACCTGATCGTTAACGGACTTGTAGTCCGTTGCAGTCGAGGAAAGCATCGAATCCAAGCCATACATCGTGTCCGTACCGTCTCGCAAGACTTGACGTACCTTCTGGCCATAACGGAAATCGAGCAGGCTCATGCCGCTTTCATTGGCAAAATAGTTGTTGTTCGGATCTGTTTCGTTCGTTCCAAGGAACCATTCGCCGAATGTGAATACCGGCTTGTAGCTGTTGATAGAGGACATCCAGTTTTTCTGCCAGCCGAACGGCATATGCTTGACCGCATCGACGCGGATGCCGTCAATGCCCAAGTCCAGCCAAGTGCGAATTGCGCTCTTGAAGTAGGAATCAATCGTGCTGTTGTTGTGGTTAATGTCTGCGAGGTCGTAGAGGTTTTTGTAGATGCCGCTCTCCAGGGTGGAGAAGTCCGTTCCGCCGTTATGGTGGAAGTAGCCGTTCGTATCACTCGTATAGCCGCCGAGCAGGGTGCCGTTGTCATAAAGTCTGCCATTTTCGGCGAAGGATGTATTCGTTTCCATCGCTGGCGATGTGTGGTTTGGCGCGAAGTCGATAACAACCTTAATATTGTGGCTATGCGCAGCTGCGATCAGGTTCGCGAAGTCCGTCATGCTGCCGAACGCCGGATTCGTTTTCTTAAAATCTCTTGCCCAGTATCCGTGGTACGCTGTATTGTTCACGCCGGAATAGTTGATGACCGCGTAAATGTTCTCCACTGGCTGCGAGATCCACAATGCCGTAATCCCCAAGCCCGTCAAGTAGCCGTCGTTAATTTTGTTAATGATGCCTTGCCAATCGCCGCCGCAATAAAGCTTCAGGTTCGAGCATGTCCCGTCAAAAGCCGATCCTGTCGGGTTGTTCGAAGAATTGCCGTCCGAGAATCGATCGGTAACGATTTGATAGATGACATCCGTACTGAAGTTTTGCTTATTGTTAACCGAAGTGGCAGGAGACGCAAGTGCTGGCGTAATCAGGCCAACCGCGACGGTGAGCGATAAGGCGAGCGAAGCGGATGCTTTGATCCATTTGTTTTTCATTAGTAACCTCCGTTGAAGTAGGATGCGTTTCATAACAAGGAATACAGACGCTAACGCTAATGCTGATGCCGATAACCAAGATGTGAAAACGCTTTCAAAATTCACGAAAATCGTTCTTCTCGCCGCACACCTCCCCTATAAACGCTGGAGAACACAAACAACCCCGGTCTCTCCACTGGGAGATACCGGGGTTGTTTCAAACCATCATCGGTTTAAAATCATGGCCCTCAAGTTGTGTTCTCTTTTCAATTCGTATTTTATACGCAACATATTTTCGTTGTCAACCACGATATTATTTTGCAAATAATAAACAAAATTCGACATTTTCCCCCTTACTTCGACATCTTAACTATGTTATAGTTTGCCGTAAATAATGTCACATCTTACCTTGCACCTTGAGAATCTGAAGGCTATGTTACCTACCGAAGGTACATCCTCGCGTCCATTTACGCAGGGGCTATGCTTATTTAAAGATAATCAAGGAGTGAATATAACATGAATATCGAAGCCCTCTACCATCGGGCCCAATCGAGCTGGGCGTCGGCAAACGCCGATAAATCAGTTCGAATTCGAATCCGTACAATGCTGAACGATGCGCAAACGATTGAACTAATCTACGGCGACAAGTACGATTGGACATCCACCCTGCAGCAGACCACTATGCACAAGTGGATATCCGATGAGCGCTTCGACTATTGGGAAGCGGTGGTTACCCCGCCTTTTGGAAGATTAAGCTATCGTTTTCACGTAATCGCCGAGGAAACGCATGTCTGGTATGCGGAGCGCTGGTGCAAGGATGCGCCTTATGAGGACGCATTCGGCAACTTTGAGCTTCCGTATGTGAACATCGCGGATGTATTCACGCCGCCAGCATGGGTGAAGGATGCTGTATTTTATCAAATCTTCCCGGATCGATTCGCCAATGGCGATCCTTCGATCAACCCGGCAGATGTCCAGCCGTGGGGAGGAACCCCAACGTTCGACAACCATTTTGGCGGGGATCTTCAGGGCGTTATCGATAAGCTCGATTACTTGACGGAACTCGGAATTAACGCCATCTACTTCAATCCATTATTCCAAGCTGCCTCCTATCACAAATACGATACAATCGATTATTTCGCGGTGGATCGCCACTTTGGCGACATCGGGACGCTTAAACGATTGGTAGCCGAATGCCATAAGCGCGGTATTCGCGTCATGCTTGATGCAGTGTTTAACCATGCAGGACGGTATTTCCCTCCTTTTGTCGACGTCTTGGACAACGGCGCCGCCTCCCCTTACGCTGATTGGTTTCTCATACATGAATGGCCGATTTGCGATACGCGGGGTTCCACGACGTACGAGACATTCGGCTTTGAGCCTCACATGCCAAAGTTCAACACCGCCAATCCGAAGGTTCGTCATTATTTGCTCGACATCGCCCGTTTCTGGATTGAGGAATGCGACATCGACGGTTATCGGCTCGACGTCGCCAACGAGGTTGATCATGGCTTCTGGCGTAAATTCCGTGAGCTTGTCAAGTCGCTTAAGCCAGACGCTTATATCCTTGGCGAAATTATGCACGATTCCATGCCTTGGCTGCAGGGCGATCAGCTCGATGGCGTTATGAATTATCCGATTACCGACTTTATCCTGAAATTCATGGTCAAAGATGTGTTCGATGCCCGCGAATTCGCAGATGCTGTCGGAGGATGGATGGCGCTTTATCCGCATCAAGTGAATGAGACCGCATTTAATTTGCTCAGCAGTCACGACATTCCTCGCCTCTTATCGTCGTGCCAAGGCAATATCGACCGGATGAAGCTTGCCGTCATGTTCCAGTTTACTTATCCAGGCGCACCGTGTATCTATTATGGCGACGAAATCGGTCTAACGGGCGAAGGCGATCCCGATAATCGCAAATGTATGGAATGGGACATCGATCGACAAGATCGGGATCTTTTTTACCATTTTGCGCAAACGATTGCACTAAGAAAAAGGCATGAAGCATTACGAAATGGCATGTTCCGATTCTTGTACGCCCCATCCGACAGCCGCCTGATCGTGTATGAGCGGAAGAACGAGCATGAGCATTTTATCATTGCTATGAACGCCTCTCCAGAGCCACAGACGTTAGACCTGCCACTGCCTGAGGGGCATTGGCAGGATCAGTGGAACAGCCATACCAGGCTATCGGTTGTCGATGGAGGGTCGAAACCGATGGTCCGCCTACAACCCTATGGCTTCCACATCTTCAAACAAACGGAGGAATAGCAATGCAAGCATTAGTATGGACACCCGCACATCGGCTGGAACTGATTGAAGTGGAGGAACCGCGAATCGTCCTGCCAGACGAAGTCAAGATTCAAATCGAAATGACGGGGATTTGCGGGACCGATCTGGCCGTCGTTACCGGCAAGGAAGAAGGCGTGCAAGGAATTATCCGCGGCCATGAAGCTGTCGGAACCGTGCTCGAAATCGGAAGCGCCGTTGATCGCGTCAAGCCTGGCGACCGCGTCGTCATCGATCCGAACGAAAGCTGCGGCGAATGCGATTTTTGCCAACGGAACAAGCCGCATCTGTGCCTCGGTGTCGACGGCAATGGAATGCGCATTGCTGGCATTAATGCACACGGCACATTCGCGCCCCTGTTCGTAACGCGCCAGCGGTTCGTTCATCCTCTGCCGCCGACAATCAGCTCAGCCGCAGCTGTGCTCGTGGAGCCGCTCGCCTGCGTCATCCATAACTTTCATGAGGCGAACGTAACGCCCGATGATTCCGTCTTAATTCTCGGCTCTGGCCCGATGGGCATTCTGTGCCAGATCGTCAGCGCTTCGCTTGCTCGGCTCACTGCGGCAACCGAAGTGAACGAATATCGGCTGGCATGCGCCAAATCGATCTGCGATGCCGTGTTTACGCCCGATGAGCTGAACGAGGACAATGTGCGCAAGCTGCTGGGCAATCGCAAATTCGACGTCGTGATCGATACCGTCGGCACCCAGCTGCACACGGCGGAACAATGGGTCGAGCGCGGCGGAACGATCGTTCCTTTCGGCATTAATGGCGTATATCGGCATACGATCGCTCCAACTGCTTACATCCAGAAGGCGATCAAGCTTATTGGAGCCGGCGAATATCGACATACGTTCGAGCAAGCGCTGCGATTCGCCGCTCGTCACCCGGAAATCGGGCAGTTGGTCACTCGCTCCTATCGTCTGGACGAGCATCAAACCGCCATTAATGAGTTGCTGGGGTATGAACTTGATTCTAAGAAGGAGGTGATCAGTCGAACGATCAAGACCGTTTTCAAACCGTAGTTTAACGAACAAAACAGAGAGAAACAGAGAGAGAAAAAAGAGAGAAAGAGCGATAGGAAGGAGACGCATATCATGGTCAGACAAAATAAGCTAGAAGCCATTCGGGCCTTCATTGCCGGACGCCGGGACAGCGCCGTTGCTCCAATCTGGATTCCCAGCCTGTGGAATGTGTGCGGATACTCGCGCGCAGTGGAGGAGAAAAACGGGGAAATTTGCGTACACCCCTATGATTTTTTCGATACGCATCTGAATTATTTGCTGGAGCGCTCCAAGGACTATACATTCCAGGAGAAAACCAATCTGGACGATAGCGTCATCTATTCTTCCCTTGTCCGTTATTCGACGGCATGGGATACGAATCATGATGGCGAAATCGAGTCTGGCACGTTCCTTCGACTGCTGCTGCTGCTGCCAATGCTCAAGCAGATGGGCGTAAACATTTTGTACATGCTGCCTATCAATCGGTACAGCACGCTGAATCTCAAGGGGGATATCGGTTCGCCGTATGCGGTGCAATCCTTGTTCCATCTGGACCCGAACCTTCATGATCCGCTGCTAGACGGATTGGAAGGCTTGACGATTCACGACGAGCTGAGCGCATTGGTCGAAGGCTGCCATTTGCTCGATATTAAAACGGTCGTAGACTTCATTCCTCGCGTAACCGCGAAAAACAGCGAGTTTATCAAGGAGAACCCGGAGTGGGTTTACTGGATAAAAAATGAAGCGTTGGACGGCTTCGCGCCCCCTCCGATTCCCGAGCTCGGCTTCTTCGAGGAATGCACGCCGGACAAGCTCGAAACGGTGTACCGCAGCGAAGCGACTGCTGGGTTTTTGTCGCATTTCACACAGCCGCCGAACGTGCTGAATCCGGCATTATGGGAGCAGCTGAAAGCACGCTCGATCGAAACAGGCGAAGAATTGCTGACGCTCGTCGAGCAAGAGATGGGCATCACGACTTCGCCAGCGCACTCCGACTGGATTAATGACGTTCAGCCGATTTGGACAGATATTACGTTCCTGCGGCTTTATGAGGATTTTTCCCCTCAGGTTCGCCCTTATCTGCAGCCGGATCAAGCGCCTTATGTGCTGTTCGACACGATCAAATGCAACTACTATCCAGCGGAAAAACCGAATCTAGCGCTATGGGACAAGCTTATCGAAGCGGTCCAATTCAATATCGATACGTACGGCATCGACGGCTTCCGCATCGATATCGGGCATGTTTTGCCGACGCCGCTGCTGACGTCAATCTTCGAGACGATCACAAAAGCGAATCCGAACGCGATTCTAATCAGCGAGGATTTGTTCAATCGCAACCATAAGAAAGCAGCTGCGACGGGCTACAACATCATGCTCGGCAGCGGCTGGAATGTGATGACGGAGATTACGAAGGATAATCTTCTCGGTTATTTGCAAGAGCTGCCGGATCTCAGCATCCACATCTTCGCCTGCTCGGAAACGGCGGATACGCCGCGCATTACGAGCCGTGGCGGCGTAGATCTCGCTCGCATGATCGGCGTCTTCAACCATTTCCTGCCGAACGCGATTCCGTACGTGACGACTGGTTATGAGGTGAATGAGGTTCAGCCACTTAACTGCGGGTTGGCGGACAATACGAGCGGAGCGGATATTCCACGCGCATTTTTCAATAAAATGACGATCGATTGGACGAACGGCAACCCGATGAGGCTGCTGCTTGAGCAAATGACTGCATTCAAGAAGGCGCATTTGGCTCTGTTCCGTCCTGAACATTTCTTTATTGCGGAATCTCCCGCTGATGTCATCGTGTACGGCTATCGCCAAGGCGAAGAATCCGTCATCGTCTGCTGCAATTTAAGCAACGAAGCGACTGTATCGGTCGACCTCGCGTCAATTCAGCCGGGCATCTCCTCGTATGTCGTATCCATTGACAGCAGCATAACCGGCGAGCAGCCTGGCCAGCGTTTGGCTGCCGCACAGCTCTCGCCTAATCAGGCAATTATTCTCTATCACAACAATTTGGAGGTCCAATAACCATGAGCGAATCTACTAATAACAAGAAGAAAGAATTAATCATTTGGCATGAATTCGACGGCCCGGGCGATACCTCCATTGAAGTGCTGGAAGAAATTTGCCGCCTCTATTCCGAGCGCAATGACATCAACGTCACTACGGAAGTAATGAACATTAAAGTGATGGGCGAGCGGATCGGCGAGGTTCATCGCGGCGGACCGAGTCCGCATATCGCATTCGCTCCCTCGGACATGGTGGGCTACTCCGATATCGGAAACCTCTCGAAGGTTCCGAGCGATCAGTACGCCGGCCTGTTGTCAGAGCGCGTGCTGTCCACGATGACGATCGGCAACGAATTGTACGGCGTACCTATTCTGAACGGCAACCATCTCGTACTCTATTACAACAACGAGCTGTTCCCGCAAGCTCCTCTTACGTGGGCAGATATTGAGGAAGCGGCTCCTGCCCTCCTCTCGCAAGGCGTTACGCCTATCGCAGCTGACCTTGCACAGTCGTATTGGTTTATTCCGTTCTTTACTGCTTTCGGAGGATGGCCGATGAAAGACGGAATGCCATCTATCGGCGAGCCTGCCATGAAGGAAGCGTTAGCCTTCGTGAAGGAGCAGATCGGGCAGGGCACGCTTGCGAGCCTCGATGGCTCCAATGGCCTGATCGAGCAATTCATTGACGGGAAAATTGGCGCAATCATTTGCGGCGAATGGATTTTCAACCATCTGGATAAACACCTGCAAGAAAAGCTGAGCATTTGCCGCCTGCCTCGTCTAAACGCAGGCCAAGCGCTCACGTTCTCATCCTCGATCGGGTTCATGTATCCAGGCGGGTCGCTCGAGTCCGAGATGCGCGAGGATATCCTCGACTTCACGAACTTTGTGCTGAGCGAAGAATGCCAACTCATGTGGGCAAACAAGGTACAGCGCATTCCGGCAGATGAGAAGGTTCTTCAGCAGCTAATCGCAACAAGCAGCTCGAACAAAGCGGAAATCATTTCGCAGCTGCAATTCAGCCAGCCAATGCCGAACGACCGCTCCGTCATCCATGTATGGCTCTCAATTGCCGAAGGCTTGCAGCTGCTGCCAAACCACAGTGTCGATGACGCTTTTAATGCCATGAACAAGAAGCTCGAAGAATCGCTTCAAAACGCCCAACTAGCCTAGAGAGGACGGATGACAATGAAAACAACCGTATTTAGCCAAATTTCGATCGACGGAAAACTTACGCTCGGCGCAGGCAGCTCCAGCAAGCAGCTGTTTACGTTGTTCTCCAATCAAGATATTGAATTCATCCACCAATTCCGCGGCCATGTGCAGGGCATTATGGTCGGCAAGAATACGATTCACAACGACAACCCGTTTCTGACCAACCGTTATGAGGAAAATAAAAACCCGATTCGCATCGTGCCTACGGCAACGATGGATATCGACTTGGACAGCAACATCCTGTCCGATGATGGACGGACGATCATCGTCACGACGGAGCTCGGCAAGGACGATGACAAAATCGAACAGATTCGCGCGCGCGGCAAAGATTGCATCGTTTGCGGCCACGATAAGGTCGACTTCGCCGAGCTGTTCCGCCGGCTGGAGTCCGAATTCGGCATTACCGATCTGATGGTCGAGGGCGGCGGATTCCTGAACTGGCATGTATTCGACCAGGATCTCGCAGACGAAATCATCCTCATGCAGCTGCCGATCATTATCGGTGGCGCTGACAACATCACGCTTGCGGATGGCGAAGGCTATCGCGATCTCGCTTTTGCCAAAAAATACAAAATCGTTGAAGTAGAGCCGAGAGAAAACTACACGCTTATGCGATATCAAAAAGCGATCTAATCACCATTTCGAAGGGAGCTGCCAAAATGATCACCATCGGAAATTTCTCTCCGTCTCCCTCTACCGCCGCCTATCGCGCCGTCGTCTTTGATATGGACGGCGTCCTGGCGGACAGCGAACCGCTATATTTCGAGATTGAACGCGCATCCTTCGCGCGTTACGGCATTACGCTAGGCGAAGCCGAGCAGCATGCTTTCGTTGGCGTATCGCTCGAAGAGATGTGGCGTACGATCAAGGAGCGCTACGGCCTCGAGCCATCGCTCGACACGCTGCTGGCCAACCATCAAAGAAGCGTGCTTGAAGCCGTTGCCGCCCATACGAGCTTGCAGCCTATTCCGGAATCAGCCGCGTTCATTCGCTGGCTGAAGACACGAGGCTACCGCATCGCGGTAGCTTCCTCGTCCCCGATCGCGCTTATTCATTTGCTGCTTGGGCAGATCGGCTGCCTCCGCGATTTCGATATCATTGCAAGCGGCGAAGAAGTAAAACACAGCAAGCCGGCGCCGGATGTATTCCTGCTGGCGGCTGAGCGCCTTGGTGTTCCAGCCTCCGAATGCCTTGCCATCGAGGACTCTCATAACGGAGTGAAAGCAGCTAAAGCGGCTGGCATGCAAGTTGCCGGATTCCGCAATCCGAATTCCGGCAACCAGGATTTGACTCCAGCGGACTGGATCGTGACCGATTATAGCCGGTTCATGATCTAGCCTACCCAGTCGTTACCCACACAAGCTTAAAGGAGCCTATGAAGGATGAGTGAGCGTCAAAGCTTTTACAAAAATATTTATAAAATTGCAATTCCGGTTACGCTGCAGAGCCTGCTCATGTCTCTGCTTTACCTGACCGATCAGCTCATGATCGGCCAGCTTGGCGACGTCGCCATTGCCTCTGTCGGCATGGCGACCAGAATATTCGGCATTATCTCGGTCGTCCTTGCCGGCCTCTCGGTCGGCGTATCGGTCTATGCCGCCCAGTTCTGGGGCACCAAGGACAACAAGAGCATCACCCAGGTGCTCGGCATTGGTTTGTTCACGGGCATTCTCCTGTCGCTTACCTTCGCTATCGCGGTCTTCTTTAATCCGTCCTTCTTTCTCGGATTGTTTACGACCGATACGAGCGTAACGGACGGCGGTGCAATCTTCCTCCAAATCGTCGCGATCAGCTATGTGCCAACGATGCTGACGATGATGTATTCCGCCATTCTGCGCAGCACGGAGCATGCCAAGTGGCCGATGTATGTCAGCTTGGTCAGCGTTGTACTAAACATTATTTTGAACTACATGCTCGTATTCGGCCATTGGGGTGCCGCTGAGATGGGCCTGAAGGGCTCCGCAGTTGCTACTGTTATTTCTAAAATCGTAGAGTGCCTGCTGATCATCGGCGTCGTCTACTTCTATCGATTGCCAGGCGCTACAGGGATGCGTAACTTGTTTACCATACCGAAGCCGCTGATCAAAAAGTTTTTCTCAACGTCCTATCCGATCATTCTGACGGAGCTCGTCTGGGTGCTTGGGGAAACGGTCTATGCCATCATCTACAGCCGCATGGGTACGACTGAAATGACAGCGATGATGATGACATCCCCGCTTCAAGGGCTCAGCATCGGCCTGCTGACAGGCTTGTCCAGCGCTGCAGGCGTCATGATCGGCAACAAGCTCGGCGCTGGCGAATTCGATACGGCGCTCGCGCATGCGCGCCGATTCGTTAAGCTGGGCATTACGATTTCCCTTATTCTTGGCGTAATCGTCGCTGCGATTTCGCCGCTCTATGTGAAGGCATACAACGTCTCCGACGAAGCAAGCCGACTCGGCATCTATATTATTCTCGTCTTCGCCGGCTTCCTGTGGGTGAAGGTATCGAACATGATTATGGCCGGCGGCATTCTGAACAGCGGCGGCGACAGCAAATACGTCTTCGCTATGGAATCCGCAGCCACTTGGCTCATCGGCGTTCCATCTGGGCTTCTGCTCTCCTTCGTCTGGAAGCAGCCCGTATTCCTCGTTTATCTCGTCTTGTCATGCGAGGAAGTCGTTCGGTTCATGCTGGGCTGGGTGCGGCTGACGTCGAAGAAATGGATGAAAAATTTGGTTAGTGATGTGTCGGCATAAAGATGAGGGAGCAGACGCATTACTGAGGGCGCTTGGAAGCCGCTGCGAGAACGGAGCATTGCTGCAATCGCTATGCCCTCCGGATTCTATTGAATGGGTTTATCGGTAAGAATCCGGAGACCAAGGCGACCGCTGTCGCTTTTCCGCAATTGCTCCGTCCTCTCCGCTGGTGCCAGCTAGTCCATCACTAAGCCTCCTCCCCTGAGGGGGAGGGAGATTGGAGATGGAGATGAGGGTCTTACACTTGTGACCCTCAAACATAATAGAAATGCTGAAAGAGGTGTTCCGAAGCCGTGACGGCTAAGGGACACCTCCTTTTTTGCGCTTTAGCGTTAGTGCGGTGTTTGTGAGCGCGGACTCTCTGTGATGGATGTCGTATTTAAAGCAGTGCGGATGCGTGCAGCAGTCTGCTCATTGCAGTTTGTACAACGGGATTAACTCGAACATGGAAAGTGAGGAGGTGTCCTTGCATATTGCGCAACGAGAAAAGCGAATTTATATGTTTTTAGCACACAGAGTCACTTCGGGATCCGTAACTCATTGCATGAACTGCAATGGGTACCTTCTGAGCAGGCTGCTCACACCTTTCTCGTTGTACAAAGTGCAACGGCATAGACCGCATCATAACAACATGCGATGTCTCACTCCATACGCGGGGCTGGGAGTTGCACGCGTTACCAAGGGAACAACGAAATACTGCCCCGCACATTCGCCTCTAAGCAGTCCGTTACTTCTCCTGCTCCTTGATCACCTGCTCAATCCCCAACAGGATCAGCTTCAGACCGAACTCAAACGCTCTGTCGCTCCCCATCAGTTCGAACATCCCGCTCTTGAACATCGTCCGGAATAATCCCGCGTCCGCTTCGCTCATGCCGTCCAGAAGGTGGGTCATCTCTTCGCTCGGAAGCTCGCCCTGCTCCTTCATGATAGCGGCCACATTACGCTGATGCTCGTAATCATCCAGAACGAAGTGGAAAACAAAGTTCATAATCGTAAGAACCGCTTGTAACTTTTGCTCTTGCTCAAGCGGCGTCGATTCCAAGCAAAGCAGCATGCGGTTCGTGAACCGGACGATGTCCCGCTCATGAGGCAGCGTCATCATCATCATCTGGGTGGAGCAAGGATAGCGGCGAAGCACCTTTCGCACTGTTGTAGCAAGTCCCGCCAGTTGCTCCTTCCAATCTTCCTCGGAATGGAACTCCTCCAGTATGATTTTCGAAATCTGATTTGCTAGCCGCTGATACAAATTCTGCTTGCTTTTGAAGTACCAGTATATAGAGGGCGCCTGAATGCCCAGCCGATCGGCCAATCGCCTCATACTGAACTTTTCGATGCCTTCCTCCCCCAATAGCTCCCACGACGCTTCTAAAATTCTTTCCTCCGAAATTTGAGGCTGCTGCTTTTTCATCGTTTATCCGCCCTTTTATCTAACAGTGTAAGATTCCGCTTTACAGGTTCATAGGTACATGATATCATCTAACACTGTAAGGTTCAATCTAACACTGTTAGAGAAACGCAACGCAAGGCCAACCTACACGAAGAAAGAAGTGATCCGCATGGATACAGAAAACCTTCATTATTTTGAAAAAGCACCGATTGCGAAAGCCGTCGCCCACTTCGCTGTCCCCATGATGCTTGGCACGTCAATGAGCGTCATCTATTCTATCTTGAATGCCTTTTTCCTTGGCACGCTGGGCAATACCGCTATGCTAACCGCGCTCGCATTGACCTTGCCTTTATTCGCAGTCATTATGGCGTTAGGCAATTTGATCGGCATGGGCAGCGGCACATTCATCTCCCGATTGCTGGGCGAGAAAAAATATGATGACGTCAAGCATGTGTCATCCTTCGCCTTTTACGCAAGTCTGGTGCTCGGTATTATCGTAATGGCCGTTGGCATCCCGTTGATCGATTCCATCGTTCATGGCCTCGGGGCAACGACCGAATCCTTCGGATTTACGAAAGACTATGTCACGATCATGCTGATCGGTTCGCCAATTGTCGTCTTGTTCTTCACGCTGGAAAATATCGTGCGCGCCGAGGGTGCGGCTATCACGTCGATGACCGGTATGATTCTCAGCGTTGTCGTCAATATTATTCTCGATGCGCTGGCGATTTTCGTTTTCGATTGGGGCGTGACCGGCGTTGCATCAGCTACGGTCATCTCGAACTTGGTTGCAATTGTGTACTACGCGTATCATATGGGCAATAAGAGCCAATTTTTAACGATCTCCGCAAAATGGTTCAAAGCCAGCAAGGACATACTCGGCAATGTATTCAAAATCGGCGTTCCGGTCTTTATTATGAGTATCTTCTTAGGCGCTATGTCGCTCATCTTTAACCATTTCCTTGTGGAGTACGGAGATCAGGCTGTAGCGGCTCACGGCATTTCATCGCGTTTATTGCAATTTCCTGAGTTCATTCTGATGGGCTTATGCGAGGGAGTCGTGCCGTTGATTGCCTTCTCTTTTACAGCAAATAAGTTGCGCATGAAGCAAACTATTTCCTTCACGATCAAAACGATCGCGGCATTAGCCGCCGTGTTCGGCGTCATCGTTTATCTCGTTTCCGACCATCTAATCGGCTTGTTTACAAATGACCCGCAATTGATAGAAATGGGCAGCTACATTTTGCATGTCACATTCTTATCCTTGTTTATTACCGGCATGACTACGCTGTTCACGGGGATTTTCCAAGCAACGGCGCAAGGCACCGCCGCTTTTATTATGTCCATTATTCAAGGCGTTACGCTCATTCCGGTGCTGTATATCGCCAATCAGATGAATGGCTTCCACGGGGTCATCTGGTCGCTCGTTATTGCGGATGCCGTCGCCTTCCTTGTCGGTGCAACGATGCTGTATGTGCTGAGGAACAAATTGCAGCCGGAGATGGAAAGCTTGATGCATTAATAGTAAAGATCTAGATGTAAAAAAAAGGATGTCCTCATCGTTGCATATACGACGATGAGGACATCCTTATTCATTATTAAAAATAGGTTACGCTTTTACGCTTGCAACTGCTGCTGCGGCGCCGCCAGCAACGTTCGCTTGCGGCTGCTTTTGCTCGGACGTTACGTCCGTGCGTAGCACAGCGTACCCGTATGCCGGAAGCGTTACGTTTACTTTGCCGTCAACCAATGTAACGGAAGTATTCGTGTTAGTATCGATCCGCGTGAACGAAGCCGCATCCGTCACGAGCGTAGCCGGCTGGCCGCCTTTGTTCATCAAAATGATGAAGCGATCCTTGCTGTCTGCGCGTTCGTAGATGATTTGGTCGCTGCCTTCGTCCGCTTGGATGAAGGAGAAGCTGCCTGTGCGCAATGCCGAGTTGTTTTTACGAAGCGCAACCGCCCATTTGAAGAAATCGAACAGGCTTTCATTCCGCTTCTCGCGATCCCACTCCATACATTTGCGGCAGTATGGATCGTTCTCGCCGTCGAGGCCGATCTCGTCGCCGTAGTAGATACACGGAGCGCCTGGGTACGTCAGTTTGAACAGCGTCGACAGCTTCACGAGGCCTTCGTTGTCCTTACATGCCGTCATCAAACGGGACGTGTCATGGCTTCCCAACAGGTTGAAGGACACCTCGTTCACTTGGCGCTGGTAGCTTGCCAATTGCGTGCAGATCGCGCTGGAGAAGCCTGCTGCATCCAGTTGGTCGCGAGCGAAGAAATCGAATACGGCATTTGTGAACGGATAGTTCATTACCGCATCGAATTGATCGCCTTGCAGCCATGGAAGCGAGTCGTGCATGATTTCGCCAAGGATGTACGCATCCGGGTTAATGCCCTTCACCGTCTGGCGGAACTCGCGCCAGAAGTGGTGATCCACCTCATTGGCTACGTCCAAGCGCCAGCCGTCGATGCCCACTTCTTCGATCCAGTAACGCGCTACCTTCAGCAAATATTCCTTAACTTCTGGATTTTCCGTATTCAGTTTCGGCATGATTGGCTCGAAACCGAACGTTTCGTACGTCGGGATGTATCCTTTAACTGTGAGCGGGAACTCACGAACATAGAACCAGTCTTTGTACTTCGACTGCTCGCCTTTCTCCAGCACATCGACGAATGGTGCAAACGCCTTGCCGCAGTGGTTGAATACCGCGTCGAGAACGACGCGAATGCCGCGCTCGTGGCATTTTTTCACCAGTTCCTTCAGCGTTTCGTTCGTGCCGAGCGTGGAATCCACTTGCAAATAATCGGACGTATCGTAACGGTGGTTCGTCGTTGCTTGGAAGAGCGGATTGAAGTAAATCGCGTTCACGCCCAGCTCCGTGAGGTGATCCAGGTTGTCGATAACGCCCTGCAGGTCACCGCCGAAGAAGTTTTTCGGTGTTGGCTCGCCGCCCCAAGGCAGCGTTCCTTCCGGGTTGATGGACGGATCGCCGTTGGCGAAACGCTCCGGGAAGATTTGATAGAATACCGCATCCTTCACCCAAGCCGGCGGCGTGAATACTTCGATCGGGTTGATGTACGGGAAATCGAACGCGCCATGATGCACGTTTTCCGGCGGCTGCTTCAAGAAGCCTTTCTCCATCACGTATAGCGCCTCTTCACCTGCATGAAGGCCGAAGTAGTAAACGAGGCGACGGAATGGCGGTTCTACTTCAACTTCCCAGTAGTCGAACAGACTATCGGAAAGCCATAGCTTCATCTCAACCTTTTTCTCCGTGTTCGGCCAATCGTATTTGTCCCCGCAGAACAGGTCAATCCGATCGATATCGCCCTTCTGCGTGCGGATACGAATATGCAGCGTCTTGCGATCGTACGCGTACGACCAGTTGTGTTTGGCCCGGTGGTAAATTGCATGAATGTTCATTTTGTTTCCAGCTCCTTTGTTTATAAAAATAAAAAAAGGCACAACCCCCGTGATAGCGCGAGGTTGTACCTGTAAAGGTAACATTGCCTTTATGATTAGTGGTTGTGCCAACGTCTGAAGACGTTTTCATGGATAAGGATAGCGCGATTTTGTGGGATTGTCAATGGTTATTGGGGGATATTTTGCCGCGTCTTTGAGTAGCAATTTAAGTTCACAAATTTTCTGAATCCCAATCATTGTAAGTGTATTTCTCATTTTGAGATATATGCTTAAAATCCGAACAAAAATCGAGAAGTTTCCTCCTTCTAGTTTCAAGCGATAAATCTGAGGTGCTAAACCATTCAACGACATCAGCCCGATTATTAAGTCTCTTATCTTTTAAACAGAATATTTCGTTTTCAACGTCACCAAACGGGTTGAAATTGCCATGTAGGCAAGATTGACAACAAGCAATGCTAATATGATTTGGGAGCTCTTTCTGTAAATATTTAATTGCATATTCCATTGAAGCGTTTAACTTAGATTTTATCTGACGATCATTCATTTGAACTTCGAAATAAATACTATTCACTTCGTCTTTAGCTATTTGTTCGTAGTACATCTTTGTTTGTTTGTTCGATATATTTCCATCAATCATGTAATAAACGTCTAAACTATCTACTTTCAATTTATTACCTCCTGATGTTTATCAAATATTACTGTGAACTCAAAACCCTTCACCCTCAGGGCCTTTCTTCATAAGCTCATACAAAAAACCTACCGAAGTAACTTCAAGGCTGGATTCGATTTTTTTGCGAATCGCCTTATAGCGGATGGGATTCGTATAGATTCTCACTCTACAATAAACAGGTCTTTTAGTTTTTGATTCATTGCACGTATAATCTACATGTTTATATATGTTACTGGTATATTTTTCTGCACTTTCAAGTGATATATCTTTATTAAATCGTATGTATAAAGTAGTGGTAAAAAGATAGCCTTTAAAAAACCAGATCAATGCTATGCACAGCATAACTGTACAGGTTAGGTAAATTATTTTTTTCAATATAGCGAATACCTCTTTTCATACCGCTAGCTTTCAATTACTATCGGTTCATATTCAAATAATCTTATTTTATTTTCCATAAATACTTTACGAACCTTCGAGCTAACGATTAATCTTCGTGTACAATAGGTTCCAAATCCATAGTACTCCATTGAATAATTGAAATCTTTCGCATACAGTAAAGAGGCCTTAGGATAAATAATTTCTGATCTTAAAACAGCGCCACGATAACAATCGTCACAATATTGGTGCTTAACAAGTCTCATTTTAGCGAGATTCATTGGATCCAACACTTGGGTTGGCACTAATTGAAATATATTTGTACGTTCCAATCCTTTGCGCTCAATAACCTCCCTAAATTTGCATCCAGTAAGTTGATTTTCTTCTATAACGCTCCTCGTCTGTTCGGTGACTATAATATCCGGATAGTTAAATGCGATTTGTCGTTTGCCCATTTTCTTCGTATCAATGATTAAATCTGTAATCTGGTATTTTCCTTCGCCGCATTTCGGACATTTGTTCCGATCGTCGTATTTTGTCCCATGATCTAGAGCACTTTTTTCTACATGTCCCCACGGGTAATGTAATTTAACATCAAAATAGTCAGCTTCGTTCAATTCTTTTTTCTTGTATTCTCTATACTCGTACTCTGTATATTCCAGTTTATTTTCGCAAATAAAAGATTGGAGAGATTGATAAGCATCAGTATCTGCATATAGATTTTGAATGATGACCGCAATTGGAGGATACTCATCGATCGTAGCATTCGAATCTTGGAGCATTTGTTCCAACTGTGTATCTAATGGATTAACGCCTTGAACAAACTTGACATCAATTCTCTTATTTCTTCTCATGTTACTCCCCGTCTAACAAAGTTATAATAAAAAATAAAACACTGAGGTGATCCCACTGTCCACATTGACCAAAGCCATTCTTATCGCCACCGAGATACATGACGGCCAGACCGACAAGGGCGGAAACCCATACATCCTTCACCCGCTCCGCCTGCTGACCAAAGCATCAACAGAGGATGAGCGAATAGTCGCCGTCCTTCATGATGTCCTAGAGGATACGTCTTACCGACTGCAAGATCTTGTCACCGATGGGTTTAGCCAAAGCATCCTCGATGCGCTAACCGCTCTAACGAAGCTTGAGGGTGAAAGCTACGAATCCTTTATTGTAAGAATCAAACAAAATGAATTAGCCACCAAAGTCAAAATCCTTGATATTGCAGACAACATGGATATTTCACGCATTCCAACCCCTTCGGAGCAAGACATCAAGCGAATCGAAAAATATCAACAGGCGCTGCGGATTTTGTATCGTTGATGCTATCATTGTGCTATGCACAGCTATTTCGACCCGCGATACGCCTTCTCATGAAACCTTGTAATGCTCCGGAACAGCAGCTTCCCATCCTCCGGCAGCGGCTCCCTCTCATCGAAGCTCATCACCATCGCTTGGTACGTTTCTGGCACCCAAATGTAGCGATGCACATAATCCGTAAGCTGAAACCCGTTCGATTGCCAAAAATGTTTCCGCTGCCAGTTCTCCGCCGTCGCTTCAGATTCGACTTCGACGATAATGCCCTTGCAGCCAGCCGTTTCGTGCCCCCACTGTTTAATACGATCCAGCAGGGATCTGCCTACTCCCGTTCCTCGATAATCCGCTCGAACCGCAATATAATCAATGATTACAGCGCCAACACGCTGATCGATACCCGTTAGTGCCATCCCTACGATTTCCGTGCCATACGCGATGGTATGCAGCTGGCACATCCTTTTGGCAAACATGCCTCGAATGATGTCTCGGCTCTTCTTGCCGTCAAGCGGGAAGGCTTGCTCATAAATGCGTTCTGCCGCTTGCCAGCGTTCCTCGTCCCAATCGTCCGTAATCTGGTAGTCCATAGCTTCCAATAAGCTCACCGCTTTCCAGTCATTCCGACTCGTCTCGTCTTTATCCATTGTGCCTCAGACGAGGGGAGAAGTACACATGAAGGCATTCAGACGGCTCACTTTCTATAAACAAAAAAACGCCACCCTATATTGGGCGACGTTTCCGATAAGCTCATAAACGATAAACTTAGTTACTGCTCCAGCAGCCATTCGAATAAACAGGCTAGCGTGCAAACCTACACATAACACCACTTTGTTAAGCTTCCACTGTCCGCTTTTCCCCAACAATCTTCTCATACAGCTTCCGATACTCGCCAGCCGACTGATCCCAGCCCAGCTGCTGCGTCATGCATCTAGCCACCACGCCATCCCAGGCGTCCCGGTCATGATACAGCTCCACGCCGCGCCGAATCGCATCAAGCATGACCCATTGGTTAGCGTACTTGAACGTAATGCCAGTGCCTTCGCCAGTTTCCGCGTTATAAGGCTGGACCGTATCCACCAATCCTCCCGTTTCCCGGACGATTGGCACCGTGCCGTAACGCATGCCAATGAGCTGGCTGATGCCGCACGCTTCCGTGTACGATGGCATCAGGAACAGATCCGCACCCGCATAGGCACGATACGCCAACGTTTCTTCATAGGTTCTGTAGCGCATATTGTTCGGGAATCGCTCCATGATGTGGTTGAACAAATAATCGTAATACGGAATGCCGTCCCCGACGACGATCAGCTGCACATCATCCTTGAGCAGCTCATGATACGACTTCTCAAGCAGGTAAAGCCCTTTCGTAATTTCCAGCCGGGAAATCAGGGCGATGATCGGCACATCCGGACGGACCGGGAGGCCGAGCAGCTGCTGCAGCTCGCGCTTGTTAACTGCTTTACCGGACAAGTCGGAAGCATCATATTGAGTGAACAGCCGCTTATCCGTCGCCGGATTGTTCTCTTCCATATCGATGCCATTCAAAATACCGTGCAAATCCTTCCTGCGCGTACGCAGTGCCGGCGCAAGCGGCTCCATCTGCAGAGGAGACAGCTTGCTAATCTCCGTTGCATAGCTCGGACTGACCGTGCTTACCTTATCGGCGGACAGTATGCCGATCTTCATGCAGTTCAGCTGGCCGTAGAAATCGAGGCCGCGCTCGGTGAAATACGACCAATCCAGCCCTAACACCTCCGTGGCTGCACGTTGGTGGAAGACGCCTTGATACAGCATCGCGTGAATCGTGAACAGTGTCTTCATGCCGGCGTAATATGGAAGTTGGCGGAACTCATTTTTCAGGAAAAAGGGAATAAAGCCCGTCAACCAATCGTTGCAATGAATGAGGGACGGCTGAAAGCCGATCTTCGGAAGCGCCGTCAGCGCCGCCTTGCAGAAAAAGACGAACCGTTCAAGCTCATCCTCGTAATCGTAGATCCGTTCCCGGTCAAAATAATGCGGGCAATCGATGAAGTAGACGATATTGCCGCCGTATTCGAGTGTCTCGACCGCGCCTTGCACGATGCGGCCCGCGAGCGCCAGCTCGAATGAAGCAACGAAGCGCAGTTCGCCGCTGAAGCGCTCCTGCACGCTTCTGAATTTCGGCATCATGATGCGGACATCGCATCCGCGCTGCCGCAGCGCTTTGGGCAGGAAGGCCGCCACATCGGCAAGCCCGCCCGTTTTGGCGAACGGGTAGACTTCTGTCGAGACGAATAAAGCTTCAATTGGGGATAAGGCAGTCATAAGGTATGATTCCTCCACTCTCTCTGTCTATCCTATTATGCATACGTTTGCACATAAAGTAGCACATAGGTTTCGTCGTTGTCAACAAATCACATAATTCGACATAATAAGACAAAGTTCTTCTTCATATTAATGATATAATTTGTAAACCAACGTTGGTTCAACAGGAGCGCAGAAGAATTTTACGGAGTTTGGGTTAGATTAAGCAGACTGCGGCATAAACCGCATGTAAAGCGGCGTTGGTGCGAGCAGTAGCCTGGCCTGCTGCTCATTGCAGTTCGTACAATCAGAAGCCACTCAAGCGCAGAAGTGAGCAGGTCTCATTGCATATTGCGCAACGGGAAAGGCGACATTCGATGGTTTGGGCACATTGCGTCTCTTTTATATCGTATCTGGTTGCATGAACTGCAATGGGAGCCTTTGGGACAAGTCAATCCCACCTTTCTCGTTGTACAAAGTGCAACGATATGGCTATAAGAGTCCATTTGGAACATATAAAACGGTCCCAATAGTCTTGAGCAAGACTTTTGGGACCGCCTCTAATTCGCTTATTTTTGCAGTTGCAATCTAGCTCGGAGCGCCTCTTCAAACCATCTCGCCTCATCCACCCGCAGCACCAAACAGAAACCGCAGTAAGGATGACGAATTCGATCAAAGGAGCAATCCAATCATTATTATGAAACATGCTCATCACGGATCGATCGTCTGCACCGTAATCATCGCCTTCGCCGCCAAACCGCGGCCATCGGCAACCTCGACCTCCAGCTTAGACAGCTTGCGGCCGATCTCAAGCGCGCGCGGCGTCATGACGATGTCGCTGTCGATCTGTACGGGGCGCAAGAAATAGGTCGTCAGGCTCTCGCATACGTAATCATGCTTGCCGACGATCCGAATGAACCGACGCGCCGCCTCGGTCATGAGCGCAGCCAGCACGCCTTCGGAAACGGTGCCGAGCGAGCCCGACATCTGCGGCATCATTTTGCCAACATACCGATACTCCAAGTGCTCCGTCCCTTCCTCGACATGCTGCTGCTCGAACCCGTCCCACATGAGATCGTCGAACGTCTGCCCGGTCTCCTGCTGCTTGCCCGCATACTTCATCGCGTCGAGAACGTCGCGGCGGCTGACGACGCCAAGCAGCTTGCGATGCCGATCGACAACTGGCAGCAGGTCAATCCCCTCGCTCGCCATCGTGTGGGCAGCGGAAGCAACCGCGATGTTCGGCGCTACCGTAATCGGATGGCGCGTCATGACACGGTCCAATGTCTGATCCTCCGCAGCGTCAACCGCGTCCTTGGCCGTCATCATGCCTGCCACTCTGCCGCGCTCGTCTATAACAGGAAATCGCGACAGCCCGGTCTGAACAGCCAGCCGCTGGAACGCAGCGACGGTATCTGTCGGCATCAGCACCTGCGCCGGCTTGCTCATGGCGACGATGTCCTCGACGAGCATGATTTTACGCTTAATGAGCCGGTCATACATCGCGCGGTTAATCATTGAAGCGACGGTGAACGTGTCATATCGGGAGACGATGATCGGAAGCGCCAGCTCGTCGGCTAGCCGCTTCATGTCTTCGCCCGGGGCAAAGCCGCCTGTGACGAGCACGCCCGCTCCCTGCTCCAATGCGTAACGATGGGCGCTCTCGCGGTTGCCGACGATCAGCAGACTTCCTTCATCAATGTAGCGAATCATCGCTTCCAGCTCCATGGCGCCGATGACGAATTTATGCAGCGGCTTGTCCAGCCCGATCTCGCCGCCATGCACTTGTCCTTCAACCATCTCTGCAACCTCTCGGAATGTTAGCTGGATTGCGGTGCCTCTGCTGCGCTTTTCAATCCGCACCGTGCCGATCCGCTCTCGCGTGCTGACCATGCCAGCCGTCTCCGCATCCTTAATCGCCTTATAGGCCGTCCCTTCGCTGACGCCGAGCGACTTCGCAATCGCTCTCACCGAAATTTTGGAGCCAACCTCCAGCTTCTCAATCGCCGCCAATATTTGCTCATGCTTCGTTAGCGATGCATCGATGCCTGATCCCTTCGTCATGCCGCTTCTTCCTCCTACTCCTGCCGCGTTTCTCGTTGTGGCCTCACATACAAAAAGCCCGTCGCCCAGCTTCTCCAGCCGGCGTCGGGCTTCGCTCATTCCTTCGAACGACGATACTTGGCGGCTGTTGGCACGCGCTGCAGCCGCTCCTCCCAGCGAAGCGACTTCTCGCGCTTGATGAGCGCCAGCTGGCGCTTCTTCTCTTCATCTACGCCGAAGATCGTATACAGCTGCGCGCTAATGACGAAGAGGGCGAACACCAGCCAGACGACGCCGAACAACGTCCCGAATGTCCATTGTTCTTTGATCCCTATTCTCGGCAACGCATACAAGACCATCGAAACAGCGATTGCTAAATATAAGACGTGGCGAAACTTCCCCGTGGACATAGACATCCCCCTAGATCGAACGAGTTTGAACGAACGTATATCGCTTGTCCCTACCCATCCTATGTCGGAGAAATGCTCATTATTCCAATACCGACTTCAATCCTTCGCCCAAAATGCGGTTAACATCGTCGAACATGACACCGAACCGGCGCTCCGCCTCAAAATAACGGCTGATGAGCGGGTTCAGCGCGAGCACCTCGTACAATTTATTCATCATCTCAAGATCAGCAGGCGACGGCTCCTCGCCGCCCATCATCCGATGCTGCAGCTGATGCTGCCGCTCCAGAAATTCATTCAGCATCCGGCTTGCCTCCGCTTCGCCATTAACCGCTGCTCTCGCGGCCTTCAGCGCCTGCGCTTCCGGGCATTCGCGCAGCGACTTCGCCAACTCGTAAGCTTTATCATGTACGTTCATTCTCACTCACTCCTATAACGTCCGAATACAAGTATTTACTATCTTGATCATACCACCGAGCAAGGCGCCCAGCCAAGTCACTGCCGATCGTTTGCTTCAAAAAAAGGACGTACTGCCCAACGTTGGGCGGATTACAAGGCCGTCCTTTTCAGAAAGTCGCAATATGGCCAATCACCAAGGGATAGATGTCCTCATATGATGAAGGAATTCGTGTAAAACACCCAGAGCCCCTTCTAGTCTACGTCATCCTCCTGCTTGGAAGGAGATTTATGATGCTCAAATCCAAAGTCGCTGTCCAGGCGGTCGGCTCCGGCTTGCTCCCGGACGATGCGATCATGCTGGGCGAATCCTACATGAAACAATGGAAAATCCCGCAAGGCCAGCCAGTGACGCTAAGGTTGGGCGGCTACAAGCAGCCCATCAAGGTCGTATCGGTCGCCCGCTATGAAGGCATGCGCATGAATCAAAGCCTCGCGCGGCGCATCGGCCTGGCCAATGGCGCGACGCTCCGGCTGCATTATGCCGAGAAATCCTCCACGCTCTCGCTTGGACCGCTGATCGGCGTACTTGTCAGCCGCGATTATCCGCATATGCCGGATCGCCCCTTCGGGTCGATTACGATGTTTTGCAAGGAATTGGTCGACGGCTGCGCAGCGCAAGGCGCACATGTATACTTCTTTACCCCCAATGGCATTCAGGAAAGCACCGACACCGTTGAAGGCTGGGTATACCAGAACGGCTGGAAGCAAATGTCGCTCCCGATCGCGGACATCGTCAATAACCGGCTAACCTCGCGCAAGCTGGAAAACAAACCGAACGTGCAGCTGTTTATGAAGGAAGTCAAACGCAAGCACAACACGCAGGTGTTCAACGAGAAATTTCTCGACAAGCATGAGGTGTTCGATGCGCTCCGCGGCGCTCAATCACTAACCAAGTATTTGCCCGAATCCCATCTCCTGCGCAACTTTACGATGCTCAAAGCGATGTGCTCCAAGTATTACACCGTGTTCCTCAAACCCGTACGCGGAAGCCTCGGCAAGGGGATTATCAAAATCACGCGGCTGGAATCGGGCGGCTATCAGGCGATGTTCACAACGACAGCCGGTACGCGCAAGCAGCATTACGCGAGCTTGCTTAAGCTGTTCTCCGCGATCAGCGGCAAGATGAAAACGGTGCGGTATCAAATCCAGCAAGGGCTCACGCTTATTGATATCGCGAAGCGTCCTGTTGATTTTCGAGCGCTTGTGCAAAAAAACGCAAGCGGCGTTTGGTCCGTCACCTCCATCGTAGCCCGAACGGCCGGCGGCGCTCATTTTGTATCCAACCTCGCACGAGGCGGTACGCTCAGCACCGTTCGCGAAGCGATTGGCAAATCCAATCTTGCAGCTGGCCGCCAAGAGGCAGCCGCCAGGCTTCAGAAGGCGGCGCTTGAGATCGCGGAAGGCATCGACACGCATATCCCCGCCCATTTTGGCGAGCTTGGAATCGATCTTGCAGTCGATACAAGCGGGCGCGTCTGGCTGCTCGAAGTCAACTCGAAGCCCTCGAAGAACGATAATACACCGCTGACGGAGCAGAAAATTCGGCCATCGGTGCTCAGGATGATTCAATATAGCCGGTATTTATCCGGCTTCTGAATGCGGAGGTTTGCTATGGTCCGATACTGGTTAATGCTCGCCGTGTTTATTGCTAAGCTTCCCTCCCTGCCTGCTCGTTCACTACTATCTGATGACAGCAATCCCATTCGTATGCCAGAGGATCGGCTTTGCCGGCTGTTGGCAGCATCCGGCAGCGAGCAAGGCGTATGCGTCATCGTGGTCGATCCTGACAGCAGCATGCCTGCTGCAGGGCAAATAACCGGCTTTCAGCTCAATGGCGACCGATGGGAGCCAGCGAATTGCGCGCTCCCGGATCTGGTCTACGACCGAAGCTACGCGAACAGCATGGATGAGCGGCTGCGATGCCGCACCGCACTGCGCGCATTGATTGCCCGCAGCGGAGCACGGCTGCTGAATAGCGATTTGCCTGGCAAATGGCGCGTCTATACGGCGCTCGAGCAACAGCCGGCACTCCGTCCGCTGCTGCCCGCCACCTGGCTGTTCCAACGGGGCGCCGACCTCATTGGCCAGCTTCGCAAGCAGCCAAACGGCCTCTTCCTGAAGCCGTCAGCCGGCATGCAAGGCAGAGGTGCCCTTCGAATCCAATCGCAATCAGACGGATCTCTTGCCATCGCTGGACGCACAAAGCGCAGCAATCAGCCTTTCGCGCTTTCTTACGCAGCGCCGGAACGAGCCGAAGCCTCGCAATGGCTGGAACGCTTTATCGGCTCTGCCACTTATCTCGTTCAACCCTACCTATCGCTTAGCGATGAGGAAGGTCGCCCGCATGACGTTCGCCTGCTGGTGCAAAAAGACGGCAGCGGTCGTTGGCAGGCGACTGGAGCCGCCTGCCGCGTAGGCGCGAATGGCGGCGTGACATCTAATCTCCACGGAGGCGGAGCAGCGGTCGCTGCCTTCACGCGATTATCGCAGCTGTATGGCGAGCGCATAGCCGACCGCCTGCTCACGCGAATGGAAGAAGCCGCCCTATTGGCGGCGCCGGCAATCGAACGCCACTTCGGCCGATTCGCCGAGTTCGGCTTCGACTTCGGCATTACGCCGACCGGCAAGCTGTGGCTGCTGGAGGCCAACTCCAAGCCCGGCAGGCAATCGTTCCGGCGGATCGGCGATAAGCAGGCGGAGCAGCTGTCCGCAAGCCGAATAATCGCCTACGCATGCTCGCTCGCTGGCGGAAGAAAGCTCCAGCCGCCGGCAGCCAAACGTTTTGACCCCTTTGTCGGATTCCCATCGGACTACGTTCAGGAGGTTCACCCATGAGTTTGACTTTATGCAATGTGCAATTCTCGCAACAATCCGACCGTGTCGTCTATTTGTCGAATCCGGTGTTGAAGTCTCTTAATCTCGCCGGGAAGAAATCGGTTCACATTAAGCTCGGCAAAGAAACGATTACGGCTACCGTCAAGCCGCTGAAGCGGCAAGGCCATCACATCTATCTCTCGGCCAGCGTTCGCCAATCGATACGCGTCCCAAAATCCGGCAACGTCTATCTGCTGCAGGACGGCGACAATGAGCTGCAATTAGGTCCGCTCGTAGGCGTGCTGTGCGACTCCGGCTTCCGCGGCGAACCGACGCCCTTTGGCTCCCGCACCCCTTTCATTCGCCAATTGCTTCGCGCCGGCGAGAAGAAAGCTTATTTCTTCGCCTTCACGCCCCGCGACGTCAACTGGCAGCAGGAAACGATCAACGGCTATTTCTTAAACAGCCAAGGCGGTTTTGTTCGTAAAGTCGTTCCGCTCCCCGATGTCGTCTATAACCGGCTGCCTAGCCGAAGAGCCGAGACGACCGCGGCGAGCGCTTCGTTCCGCGACCGATTCATTAAGCATAAAATCCCGTTCTTCAACTGGACGTTCTTCAATAAATCAGACGTGTACAAAATGCTCGATAAAGACGTAGAAGCGCTCAAGCATTTGCCAGACTCCGTATCCAAGCCGACGCCCGAGAAAATGAAAGAGATGCTCGAGAAGCATCAATTCCTTTATTTCAAGCCAACCGCAGGCAGCTTGGGCATCGGCATTTATCGGCTCACCTATCATCCGAAACGCGGCTACTTCGCCCGCTTCCGGAAAGGCAGCAGCAACGTGCTGCTTCGTTTCTCGAATTTCAACAGCCTGATGCGGATGCTGCAGGGTCGCCACGGCGCAACGTTGAGCCATTACGTCAGCCAGCAGGGCATTCGGTTGATTGAAATCGACGGCTGCCCGATCGACTTCCGCTTCCATATGCACAAGGATGGCAACAACAATTGGGTGCCAGCAGGCATTGGGGCCAAGAAAGCAGGGCGCGGCAGCGTAACGACGCATGTGAAAAACGGCGGCTCGCTCATGACGCCGGAAAACGCGCTGAGTCGCGCTTTCGGCGATCGCGCAGACGAGATGCTTGAGAAAGCCAAGGAGGTTTCCATCAAGCTCTCGGAAGCGATCGAACGCAACTATCCGCATCGCTTGGGCGAGCTTGGCCTCGACCTTGGCATCGATAAAGACGGCGAGGTATGGATGTTCGAGGCGAATGCGAAGCCTGGACGCTCTATTTTCAAACATCCTGCGTTGAAGGAGCAAGGACGCGCGTCGCTCGCCTATATATTAGACCACTGCCTCTACCTGAGCCGGTTTCAGGGAGGGAACAACTAATGGAACTCGCGCTGTCCGACGATAAGGCCGCCGAGCTTCACGCCCGGCGCCCCGTGCTGGCCATCTTAACGATCGAGGACGATATGCTGATGTTCCGCGGCAACCGGGAAAATTTTGCCGATATTATTCGGACCGGTCGGGAAATGGGCTTCATCGTTTACGTGTTAACGGTTAAGCATCTGAATCTATCCAAAAATCAAGTAAAGGGATATACGTTCGATGATCGGGCGGAACAGTGGCACGACCAGCTGTTCCCTTTCCCCGACGTTATCTACAACCGCATCCCGCTTCGCGAGGATGAGGTGCTTCCAGCCGTACGCGGCAAAATCGCATCCTGCATGAAGCATCCGCGCACCCAACTGTATAACCCGACGTTTTTCAACAAATGGAACTTGTTCGAATGGCTTAAGCTGTCCAAGACGACCAAACCGTTCATCCCGACGACGAGGCGGATGGTATCGCGGACGGGGCTGACTCGGCTGATGCGCAAGCATTCTTTCCTATACTTGAAGCCCGTCAGCGGCAAAGCCGGCAAGGGGATCATGACCGTGAAGGTGCTGCCTGAGAAGCAGCTGCCCTATCGGCTCAAAATCCAGGAGGATAAAAAGAGCATCACCTACAACTGCTCCTCCATTCCGAAGCTGTGGACGCGAATCCGCAAACAGAGCCTAGGCGAAACGTACATTGCGCAGCAGGGCATTACCCTTGCGACTGTGGATGATCGTCGATTCGACCTTCGCGCGCTTGTGCAAAAAAACCAACGCGGGCAATGGGACATTACCGGAATCGGCGCGCGGGTCGCTGGCACGCTAAGCATCACAACCCATGTGCCGCGAGGGGGCAGCATCGAGGACCCTGAGAAGCTGCTGACGACGACGTTCGGCGATGAGGAAGCGCGTAAAATTATGATTAAAGCCAAAAATACGTCGCTGCTGATCGCCAAGCAAATCGAGCGCGGCTCCGGCCTTTTGCTCGGCGAAATGTCCATGGATCTTGGCGTGGACGACACTGGAAACGTTTGGTTCTTCGAAGCCAACTCCAAGCCAATGAAATTCGACGAGCCACATATTCGCCGCAAGTCGCTAGAGCGAATTTTTCATTACGGCTTATATTTATACGGCAAGAAAAAGGAAAAAGCAGGAGGCGTGTAGCATGGACATCGTACGGTTAAAGCCCTCGCAGTGGCCCAACTGGCGGGACCGGCTGATCGCATTCGCGAAGCGGCACGGCGACAGGCGGATTACCGCGGCGGGCCTCCGGGCGATGCTCCTCGCCGAAGCAACGGGGGCATGCGCCCCCTCTTCGGTTGCTGTCGTCATCGCCCATGATCAAGGCCGTTTGCTTGGCTTCGCCTTCGCGGTTAACGCCGGCGAAACCGCCTGCCTCGTTGTCGTCCGACCGGATGCGCGAGGGGGCGGCATCGGCCGTCGGCTCATTGAAGCGCTTGCCAATCGCTGCGGCGGCAGGCTGTGCTGCAAAATCGCAGCTGACAATCCTGCCAGCATGCAATTATTTTTCCATGCCGGCTTGAAAGCCGTAAGCGTCGAGACCGGCCCGACCGGAAAGCCTACGCTCCGGTTCGAGACAGATGGCTTCCACATGGCGGCAGCTCATGCTGAAGCGCCAGCGAAGGAGGCTTTGTAGCATGACGCAGCCGGTGCTCGGCATCTTGACCTTATATTTGGACAACAACGGCTCGCTTGAGGAGCGTTCGATCTATCAGCGCATGACCGTCGCAGGCCGCAAGATGGGGCTTGACGTCTTCGTCTTCACGCCTGAAGACGTGAACTACAAGTCGAATCGGATTCATGCGATGGTTTATGATAGCTCCACGAAAAAATGGTCTCGGCGCTGGACCTCGTTCCCGAACCTTATCTTCGACCGCTGCCGGATCCAACGCTCGCATCGGTTCGAAGAGCTTCGCCGATTCCGCGCGAAGTACGGCCATCTCACCTTCTTGAACCGTCCGCTTCGCAATAAAATGACCGTTCATCGCACATTGTCCCGCGATGCGCGCTTCACGGCGCATCTCCCGAGCTCCCGAATGTATGAATCGATGGCGGACCTGACGTCTATGCTGCGCAAGTATCCGCTTATCTACCTGAAGCCCATCAACGGTACAGGCGGCCGGGGCATTCTGCGCATCGAGCGGATTGGCAATGATCGGCTGCTGCTGCAAGGACGCGATCAGCAGCGCCGCATTGTGCCGCCGCAGCGGATTACGACGGCGGAGCTTGCCGGTCGCCTCTCCTCCTGGAATTTGAAGGGCGGACGTTACCTCGTCCAGCAGGGAATCGCGCTCAAACTGCCGAGCGGCCGCGTGCATGATTACCGGATGCTCGTTCAGAAGGACCGCGAGGGCAAATGGCGATTAACGGGCTGTGCAGGCCGGATCGGCGCGCCTCGAAGCGTAACCTCCAATCTGCATGGCGGCGGGCAAGCCGCTACCATGAACCAGCTGCTAAAGATGTGGATCAAGAATGAGACGATGATCGAGAAGGCCAAACAGGAGGCCGAGCAGGTTGGCATTCAAGTTGCCGAATATCTCGAGCAAACGTATGGCCGGTTATGCGAGCTAGCGCTTGACCTCGCCATCGACAAGGATGGGCGCGTCTGGCTGCTGGAGGTTAACCCGAAGCCGGCCCGCGAAGTGTTTAATCAAGCGGGGGACAAAGAAACCTACCAGCGCGCAATCGTTCGCCCGCTTGAATATGCCCTTTATTTGTACGATCAGAAACGGAGAAAGAAGTCTGCGCACGAATCGGATGCCGCTGCGGAAACAGCTGTTATTTCTGGCTCTGACAGCAGCTCTGGTTTGCCCGAGGGAAGCCGTACAAGCGCTAGCGCCGTCTCGCCCTCGCGTACCGCCAGCAAAAAAGAAGCCTCGCTGGAAATGTCGCCTGCCGACACGCGTTGGATCGATAAATTAGTCGACTAAACGAATGGAATAAAAAGCAGCTCTAACTCCGCTTGCTGACGGAATTAGAGCTGCTTTTATATTTGTGGTGTCGACGAGAATTGCTCTCTCGCGCGCTCGTCGATCAAGCGGCCTTACCTTACATTAGCCGCTAGGGGTGATGCGATTGCGTCGACGCAATCCATACACGACAACGCCGCCTAACGCCAAGACGATACATGCGCCAGCGATCGTTTTCACGACTGCTTCACTCTCCCCTGATGCATGCTCAGCAGGTGCGGTTTCAGCCGACGCCGTTCGGCCATTGCTTGCGGACAAAGCTGAAACCTTATCCGTCGTTTTCCACAATCGGAACCGACCTGCATTGGACACGCCTTGCGAGGTCATGACATGGACTACGCCTGTCGCGTCGACCATCACTTTCGGCTTCTCGCCCTTGGGCACGACTGTCCAAATCGCTTCATCGGCGGTATATGCCACTGCGGGCGCGCCATCCATCTCATAGGTTTCATTCTCATCGAACAGCAGCTTCGGCTCGAATGCTGCAAATCCATAATCGAGGATGCTGCGCATATCGGCATACATCTGATTGCTGGAAGGCGCCTTCAGAATGACTCCGATCAGCTCCATCCCATTGCGCTCGGCGGATGCAACCAGCGTAGAGCCCGCCAAGGTGGTATAACCATTTTTCACACCGGTCGCACCGTCGTACGTGCCAAGCAGCTTGTTATGATTCACGAGCACCGTCTGCCAGGTCTGGCCATTCCAAATGACCTTCTTCGTTCCAACCAGCTCGCGAAACTTCTCATTGCTCATTGCATATTGCGTAATCTTAGCCATATCCTCTGCAGTCGTATAATGCTCTGGATCCGGCAAGCCGCTCGGATTGCGGAATTGGCTATCGTAAGCATTCGCTTTCTCGCGTATCCAAGCATTCATATGCTCAGCGAACTTTTCCTTCGAGCCATCGACATGCTCCGCAATGGCAGTGGCAGCATCGTTGCCGGAATTCACCATCATGCCGAGCAGCAGCTGCCAGAGCTTCATCTGTTCGCCTTCCTCCAAATACACCCGCGTGCCTTCTTCTCCTCGCGCCTCTTTGGAAACGGTTACAACATCTTCTACGTTAGCTGACTCCAGCGCTACGATCGCCGTCACGATTTTCGTTATGCTTGCTGGGTACATGCGCTGTGAAGCATTCTTCTCATATAAAATCGTACCTGTGCGCCGATCCATCAGAATCGCCGACTCTGCCAACAGCTCAGGCGGCTTCCGTGCAAGGGCCGTTTGCTCCCCCGCACTTGCCAGATCTTTCGCTATTGCCGTGCTCTCACCCGCAGCGCTCGCCGCGGGAGGGAATACGAGCAGCACAGCGAACACGGCGATGAGCATCGTCCGCATCCACGCAAAGGTTCTTCGCTTGTCTAGGTTTCCGCGTATGACCACGTTCGTCTCACCTGACTCTCTGCTTAATCCTGCTGTAATACGAAGATCGATTTACGATATCATGCCCATTCACGAGCAGCAGCTACATGCCCGACTCCAGCTCGAACTCTTTATCCTTCCGGCTCTCAAGTCCCCGCTCCAGCGTCTCGGTAATCCACAACGTTGCGATTAAACCGGAAAGCGAAAGCGCGACAGAGAGCGGAAGCGTCCATACGGTTGTTGGATGAGAGAAATAAGGAATAAAAGCGACAGCAAGAATCGGCGGCGCATTCCATTTCATCCGCGTAATTAACGTAATCATCAGCAGCGCGTTTAAGAAGAACGTCACTGGCCCTGGATTGATCGAATAAAGCACATTGCCAACCGTCGCGCCAATAACGGCACCAACGCTAATGCGCGCCCATGCCGTCCGTTCGAATGAACGCATTAAGAATAAGAGACAGAACGCTCCCAGTGTCGGGAAAAATAACGTATGCACATCTGGAAAATGTGACGAGGCCCAGTAAATAACCATCAAATACAAGCTTACCATTACGACTCTTATTTTGGACATAACCCTAACCTTTCTTTACCCTACTCGTTGTTTCATTCATGCCGTTCGCTGGTCGATATCCGCTAAGCTCCATTGTAAAAGAATGGACAGGAAATCGTCAATGACTAACGATTGGCAACCGGAATGGAGGGCTCGGCTTGCTTTCGCTCCCTTATTCATGGTACAACAACGACAGTCCGTAACGCTGCAAGCTCGCGGCAATATTCATAACGTTAGGAAGGTGTATGGCCCATGGTTCAAATCAAACTCGCCGCTTCGGAGGCGGAGCTGGAGGACGTCTATCGCATTCGCAAAAAAGTGTTCGTAGACGAGCAAGGCGTCTCCGAGCAAGAAGAATATGACGAGCACGAAACGACAGCGTCACATGTGCTCGCTTATTATGAAGGAACGCCTGCAGGCACCGGACGCATTCGTCTGCTCGACGGCATCGCCAAGCTGGAGCGGATCTGCGTGCTGCCCGAGTATCGCAAATATGGCGTCGGCGCTGCGATCACTTCCGCGCTCGAGCAGCAAGGCAAGCAGCTTGGCGCTGCCAAAGCGAAGCTCCACGGCCAAACCCACGCCGAGCGATTCTATGCGAAGCTGGGCTACGAGACCGTATCCGACGTTTTCCTAGAGGCTGATATTCCGCATGTGATCATGACCAAGAAGCTCTAAGACAGGCAACCCATCGGATTTGCCCATGCAAAAAAAGCCGTTCGCAGATGGTTCTGCGAACGGCTTTTTTATAATCTATCGCGCTTGCCCTTCGGCCTATTAGCCTTCAAGCAGCAGCGTTTCTGGATCCTCGAGCAGCTCCTTCACTTTCACAAGGAAGCTTACTGCGCCAGCGCCGTCTACGATGCGATGATCGTACGACAAGGCGATGTACATCATCGGACGGTTTTCCATCCGTTCAGCATCGATCGCAACCGGACGAAGCTGAATTTTGTGCATGCCGAGAATACCAACTTGCGGTGCATTCAAGATTGGCGTCGACAGCAGCGAACCGAATACGCCGCCGTTCGTGATCGTGAACGTGCCGCCTTGCAGCTCGGACAAGCCCAGCGTGTTATTGCGTGCTTTTACCGCGAGATCGACGATGTTGCGCTCGATCTCTGCGAAGCCCAGACGGTCAGCATCGCGAACGACTGGAACGACGAGGCCTTCCGGCGCCGATACGGCAATACCGATATCGTAGTAGTGCTTCTCGATGATATCATCGCCATCGATTTCTGCATTCAGCAGCGGGAATGCCTTCAGGGCGCCAACGACTGCTTTCGTAAAGAAGGACATAAAGCCGAGGTTTACATCATGCTTCTCTTTGAATTTGTCCTTGCGGCGCTTACGTACGTCCAAAATCGCTGTCATATCGACTTCGTTGAACGTCGTCAGCATTGCTGCATTGTGTTGCGCTTCTACGAGACGCTTGGCAATCGTCTGACGACGACGCGACATCCGTTTGCGCTCAGCAGGCTTGCCAGGTGCAGCAGCTTGTACAGCTGCAGGAGCAGCCGCTGGCGCTGCAGGAGCTGCCGGTGCGGCAGGGCGATTCGACGCCGATTTCACGTCGTCGGAGTATACGCGCCCGATAGGGTCACGCGTAGGCACCGCGTTCAGATCAATGCCTTTCTCGCGAGCAAGCTTGCGAGCTGCCGGAGATGCGTTCACTTGCGCAGCTTCTGCTACGGCAACAGCTGTTGCCGCTGGCGCTGCTACCGGTGCCGCTGGTGCTGTAGGCGCCGGCGCTGCCGCAGCTGGAGCCGCTGGTGCTGCTGCAGCTCCTGTACCTGCGCCAATCGTGCCAATGACTTCACCGATAGCGACCGTGTCGCCTTCTTGCTTCAAAATGCTCGTTACAACGCCGTCGGCTTCTGCTCCGATTTCGATGTTTACTTTATCCGTTTCAAGTTCGAGGAGAACGTCGCCTTGACGAACCGTTGCACCCTCTTGAACAACCCATTTCGAGATCGTTCCTTCTGTAATTGATTCTCCCATTGCTGGTACGATAATGTCACTCACTGCAGTTACCTCCCAGTGCTATATGTCAAGCTAGGTTTTTGGTTGAACGTCATCGTAATGATTTGCTGCTGCTCGAATGCATGAACGTCTTGGAAGCCAGTAGCTGGGCTCGAACGTTCTGGGCGTCCGATGTAGCTTACCGTTGCACCCTCCGGCGATACAGCGCGAAGGCGCGGCTCCATGTACGACCAAGCGCCCATGTTTTGAGGCTCTTCTTGGACCCAGATCAATTGCTTCGCGTTCGGGAATCGTGCGACCACCGCTTCGATTTCCTTCTGCGGGAATGGATACAGCTGCTCGACGCGAACGATATGCAGCCAATCCTTATCCTTATTCTCATCTTTATCAAGCGCATCAGCAAGATCGATCGCGACCTTCCCTGTGCAGAAGACGATGCGTTCTACGCGCTCTGGCTTGCTGCCAAGACCAGGCTGCTCCAGAATCGGTTGGAACTCCGTGCCTTCTGCAAACTCAGCCGCTGAAGAAGCGACGCGCGGGTTACGGATCAAGCTCTTAGGCGCCATAAGCACGAGTGGACGCGCTGCTTCTGTCTCCGAAATCGCAGCTTGGCGACGGAGAAGATGGAAGTACTGCGATGCGCTGGACAAGTACGCGACTGTCCAGTTCTCTTCACCTGACATCTGCAGGAACCGCTCCATGCGAGCGCTGGAGTGTTCAGGTCCTTGGCCTTCAAAGCCGTGAGGCAGCAGCATTGTCAAGCTTGACTTTTGCGACCATTTGGATCGGCCCGCCGAGATGAACTGGTCGATAAGAACCTGTGCCGTATTCGCGAAGTCGCCGAATTGCGCTTCCCAGATTGCAAATGTCTCTGGGGAGTACACGTTGTAGCCATATTCAAAGCCCAGTACAGCTGATTCTGACAGCGGACTGTTATGGATAGCAAATGATGCTTTGGCCTGCGGCAGCTTGTGCAGCGGGCAGAAGGTTTCGCCCGTGCTGCTGTCATGCAGGACCAGGTTGCGATGAGCGAATGTTGCGCGCTCAGCATCTTGTCCGGTTATCCGAATCGGCTTCCCGTCAGCAAGAATCGTTGCGAATGCCAGCGTCTCCGCATGGCTCCAATCGACCTTCTCGCCTTCGTTCAACGCGCCTGCGCGACGCTCCAAAATACGCTGAAGCTTCGGATACACGTTGAATTGTGCTGGCCATTGCAGCAGCTGCATATTGATTTGGCGAAGCTTCTCAAGCGAAATACCTGTCGGAATGCTGCCGATTTGACGAGCTGCGCGAACGTCAGTCACTTGATGAACCTGCTCTTGAACGGCGCTGTTTTTCATTTCCTCGTAAGCGTCTTTCAGTCGGTTCATAACCTCGACACGCACCTGCTCGATTTCTTCAGCTGTAAACGCGCCTTCTTGAATCAAACGTTCAGCATACAGCTTGCTTACCGAAGCATGTGCTTTCACCTTCGCATAGATCGTAGGCTGCGTCGTTTCTGGATCATCCGTTTCATTGTGGCCATAGCGGCGGTAGCCGATTAGGTCAATGAGGAAGTCCTTTTGGAACTTCGTGCGATATTCTGTAGCGATACGAGCTGCCAGCAAGCAAGCTTCCGGATCATCCGCATTGACGTGAACGATTGGAATCTCAAAGCCTTTGGCAGGGTCGCTGGAATAGTGCGTCGAACGCGAATCGACGCTCTCCGTCGTAAAGCCGATTTTGTTGTTTACGATAACGTGGATGGAGCCGCCGTTCGTATAGCCTTTCAGTTGGCCGATGTTGAGCGTCTCCGTCACGATGCCTTCGCCAGGGAATGCAGCGTCGCCGTGCATGACGATCGCGCCAGCGGATTTCGCATCTTGCACCGGATAGCCCGGCTGCGTACGATCTTCCTGTGCTGCACGCGTAAAGCCATGCACAACGGGATTGACATACTCAAGGTGGCTCGGGTTATTCGCCAGCGTAATGCGCGTTTCAACCGTCTCGCTGCGTTTCAAAGAGCGATTCGCACCCAAGTGATATTTTACGTCGCCCGACCAGCCGTAATTGATGCCCATTGAGCCTTCCGATGGCACAAGGTTGCGGTTTGGCGAATGGTGGAACTCGGAGAAGATTTTTTTGTATGGCTTGCCGAGCACATGGGCCAGCACGTTCAAACGGCCGCGATGCGCCATACCGAGCAAAATGTTTTTGGCGCCGTAATCCGCCAATTGCTTCACCAGCTCGTTCACAAGCGGCACTGCCGACTCGTTGCCTTCAACCGAGAAGCGCTTCTGGCCAACGAACGTACGGTGCAGGAAGTCCTCGAACGATTCTGCCTCAACAAGTCCAGTAAGAAGCTCCTTGCGCTCTTCCTTAGACAGCTTAAAGGCAGGCGCGACCTGCTCCGCTTGATCGTTTAGCCAATCCCGTTCTGCTTCCACATGAACATGGCTGAACTCGTAAGCAATCGTTCCTGTATAAGCTTTCTTCAGCTTGCGGATCGCATCCGCGCCGTTAGCCGTTCCTGCTGGCGCATTGTTCCAAACAAGCTCGGCTGGGATAACCGCAAGATCAGCTTCCGTAATGCCGTACTTGGAAGCTTCCATCATGCCAGTGTCCGCTGCTGGACCAATGTGAAGCGGATCGATATCCGCTGCAAGGTGTCCGTACGTACGGATGTTCCATACGAGTTTGCCCGCTGCAACCGCTTTCTTCAACAAATTCGCATCTATAGGTGCCGAAGCGGTTGAGCCGCTAACGATCGTAGTCTCGACTGCAGGCGGTTGGCCCCAGCGCTCGAACATTGTCCGTGTCGCTTCATCTACCGAGGCGGGATCCAAAACATATCGTTCATATTGTTCTTGTGCGTAGCCCAGGTTCGGACCATAAAATGCTTCCCAAGGGCGTTGCGAGTTTCCGTTGTCCACTGACATGGATGTGAGACCTCCGTCTTGGATTAATTAATTTTAAATATTCAATGTGGAGGAAAGACGTATTGTTTCCTAATAACCATTATAGTATAGATCCCCCTTACGACAGAAATAACACTTTGGTATGATATCGTTCTCGTAAAGAGATCGATTACCGCCGCCACCTTCTGTCAGAGGCAAACCTACTCCTGTCGCACCTTGGTGTTTTTGGTCATTTCCGCTCAAATTCCGTCAAAATCAGCCCTCATGCGTTGATATGCCGCTTCATGAAGGCAGGCCATTAATCGCAATCGGCGCTAAACGTCTTTTTATTTTTTACAGAGATTCCTCCACTTATTCTTCTTATATCGACCGAAAATGTGCGTTTGGCCAGTTAATCTTCAAAAAAAAAGAACGGCTGCAGCCCGCAAGCGGCCGCCGTTCTTCTGTTCTATCTAGTTAACGGCAATGATTTTGCCCGTTTTTTGCGATTCAAATGCTGCCAAAATAACATTCAGCGAGCGGAGGCCCTCTTCGCCAGAGATGGAAGGTTCCTCGTCATTCACGATGCATTTAACAAACTCGTCGATGACGAAGCTCGGAAGCTGCCTTTTGTTCGTGGAAATTCCGCCGGCTTCGATATCCTCATTCGTGCCGTCGCGAAGCTCCAAAATGACGGGACGATCTGGATCCGTACCAACTTTAAGAACGCCATTCTCGCACCAGAGAACCGTCGAGTTGTCTTCTCCGCGATAATAAGTCCAGCTTGCAACGAGCGTGCCGATCGCGCCGCTTTTCATACGAATCAGGCAAGTCGCGTTGTCGTCTACCGTAGTCCCTTCTTTGTCCAGCGTTCCAACGAAAGCTGCAACATCTGCTACCTCATCATTGAGCAGCCAACGCATCAGGTCGGATTTGTGCACGCCAAGATCGCCCATTGCGCCCATGATTGCCTCGTCCTTACGGAAGAACCAGCTGTCTTTGCCGTCCACGCTCCAGCTTTCCGGACCTGGATGACCAAACGAGGTGCGGAACGAAATGACTTTGCCCAATCTTCCCGAATCCAAAATTTCTTTCGCTTTCACGTGAGGAGGCATTAAGCGTTGGCTTTGGCCAACCATCAGTTTTACGCCATTAGTCTTGGCAGCTGCGATCATTGCAAGCGCATCCGCTTCATTCGTTGCCATAGGCTTCTCTACGAGTACATGTGCACCAGCGTTAGCCGCTGCAATCGCGATTGGAGCATGCAGGATGTTCGGCGTACAAACGCTTACCGCGTCAACCTCCACTTCCTTCAGCATTGTCTCATAATCGCTAAAAGCCAATGCATTGAATTTGGATGCAAGCTCTTCCGCCCGCTCCAGCACGGGATCAACGAATGCGACGAGCTTTACATTCGGATTGATCATATATTCAGGTACGTGGCGGCGAGTCGCGATCGCTCCGCAGCCGATAACTGCTACTCTAATCTTAGACATGGTTAGGCTCCTACTTTCGTTAAATAATTATTTTTCAGCCAGTTCAGGCTGGCTTCAATGCTCTCGAATGGCGGGTTCTGGCAGAAATCCTGCTCCACAATCAGCCATTCGACGCCCGCTTTGCCCGCTGCTTCCAGCACGGCTGGCAGATCTACTTCGCCTTGGCTCAGTTGAAGCGTAATCATGCTGTTGTCTTCAGCGCGCTTAAAGTCCTTCGCATGCAGTAATGGAATACGTCCAGCATAACGTTCGATGCAAGCGATCGTATCCTCTTTCGCAAATTGCACCCAGCACACGTCCAGCTCGATTTTCATATCGTTCTCATTGATCGTTTCGAACAATGTTTCGTATACCGATTTGCCGTCCTCGAATTTCGTCTCGAATTCGAACTCATGGTTATGATAGCAGAATTGCAGGCCATGTCTGCTGACTTCCTCAGCCGTTTCTTTGAGGAAGGTTACGATGCCTTTCCAATCTTCCAGGTTCTGGCGATCCTCCGGTTGAATATAAGAACAAGGGATATACTTTACGCCGATTGCTTTCGCATATGCAATCTCGCCTTGGAGGTCATTACGAAGACGCGTTAGATCTACGTGCGTGCTGAATGCTTTCAGTCCGATTTCATCCAACCATGCGCGCATTTGCTCAGCTGGCACATTGAAGTAGCCTGCGAATTCAACTGCATCAAAGCCTAAAGATTTAACCTTGCGGAGCGTGCCTTCTACGTCCTTTTCCATTTCGTCACGCACTGTATATAATTGTACGCCGATTTCCATGCGTTGCATATACCGCACCTCTTCCTATAGAATGGTATTTTATAGCCTATCTGCTCCTATTGTAGGGGATAAGATAAGCAAGCGAACATAGCTAATGTGGTTAATAGTTAACTTATTTGGCTAAAAAATTTCGGAGGTCGAGCATGGAGGCAGAGCTTTTAAGCTGTGGTTACTCTAGACATTCCACTCCTTTTTCGAGCAAAAGGATCCATAGCCTGCCCTCTTATCTGTTTCGTCTGCAGATCGAGGGGCGCGGACAGGCGCTTGTCAACGACATATTCATTGATCTTCTGCCCGGCAGCCTGCTGCTGTTTCAACCAGGAGAGCCTTATGAGCTAAACCTATATGGCGCTGAGGTAACGGGCACGGACAGCGCCGACTATTACCTTTATTGCAGCGGCCCTTGGATCGACCGGTGGTGGAAACGAACGAAACGGCAGCAGCATTTTCACATCAACTTGGATGATCGGATCATTACGCTTTGGCGCCAAATGGTGTTCGAATCACGCATTATGACGCCAGATTCGCATGAGCTGAACAGCTACTTGCTGCAATCGCTATGCCTCTGTCTGGATCGCGCTATCGCGGAAACAGGGGAGCCTTTCACCATCACGCAGATGAAGCGTTATATCGAGGAGCATGCTTCGACGCCATTTAAATTAGAAGACGTTGCCCAGCATGTCGGCTTGAGCGTATCGCGCGCCGTACATTTGTTCCGGGAATGGAGCGGCACGACGATCGTTCGCTATGCGCTCGATATACGGCTTTCGATGGCGGTAGAACGCATGAAGCATACGCCGCTTAAGCTAGAGCAAATCGCGCTCGATTGCGGATTCAACAGCTACCCTTATTTTCACCGAGCGTTTAAGGAAAAATACGGACTGACACCTGCGCTCTATCGCGGGTAATAACAGTGGAATAAAAGAAAAACCTCACGAACCGGAGGTATGCCGCGGCATACTCGGTTGTGAGGTTTATTTTCGAGCAAATAAAAGCAGAACGAACGAAATGATGACGGTGCACCCCGTTAATACCCATGCTGTCGTGGAATCGCCCGAGTCGACCGCAACATAAATCGCAGTTGGCACCGTCTGCGTTCGTCCCGGAATGTTGCCTGCAATCATAAGCGTGGCGCCGAATTCTCCCAAACCGCGGGCGAACCCGAGAATATAGGCCGTTCGAACGGACCGTGAAGCAAGCGGCAAACTGATATAACGCAAAACCTGCCATTCCGACGCACCGCTTGAGCGAGCCGAATCCTCCAAGGAACGATCGACTGAATCAAACCCCGCTTTCATCGTCTGATAGACGAGCGGAAACGAAACGACGACAGCCGCAATAACGGCAGCCCACCAGGAGAAAATAATCGGCGCGTTAAACAGCCATTCGAAAAAACGCCCTGCCCAGCTTCGCCTGCCCAGCAGCACAAGCAGCAGGAAGCCAACGACGGTAGGCGGCAAAACGAGGGGCAGCATAAAAAAGGTTTCAATGATAACCTTGCCCCGCAGCTTCGATTTGGACATCCAATACGCTATTGCAATACCGAGTATAATGACGACAGCGCTCGCCAACACCGTTACCTGCAAAGAGAGCCGGATCGGCGACCACAGCGCATTCCATTCATAAGGTTCATTCATCATGGGGACACCGAGAAGCCGTACTTGATGAAAATAGCTTGCGCCTCTTCCGTTGACAAGTACGCATAAAACGCTTCAGCCGCTTCAGGCTGCTTGGTTGATGAAACGATGCCTACAGGATACGAGATCGGCGAATAATACGCTGGATCAATGACAAATGCAATTTTGGCTTTCGCTGATGTCATCGCGTCAGTCTTATAGACGAAGCCCGCATCTGCATTGCCCGTCTCCACATATTGCAGCACCTGCCTCACATCCTTCCCTTGCACAAGCTTCGGCTGCAGCTCGTCCCAGAGCTTCGCGCTCATCAGCGCCTCTTTCGCATATTTGCCTGCCGGCACGCTCTCAGGAATACCGATGGCAATACGTTTGGCGGAAGCCGATTGCAGCTCCTGCAAGCTTTTGATACCTTCTTGATTAGATGCCGGAATGACGACAACAAGCTCATTTTTCAACAAATTGCGTTCTTGATCAGCACGGATGAGCTTCTTCTCCACGAGAGCCTGCATATTGTTCGATGCTGCGGACAGAAATAGATCTGCCGGAGCGCCTTGTTCGATTTGCTGTTGGAGCGCGCCTGATGCGCCGAAATTATAAACGAGCGTTGTATTCGCATGCGTATGCTCATAGCGTGTCTTCAGCTCGTTGAGGGCGTCCGTTAAGCTCGCGGCTGCCGAGATGGTTATCTCTACATGAGGGGAGGCAGTCTCGGATTTTGAACTGCACGCCGCCAATAGCAGGACGAGAAGAAAAACGGGAACGAGCATCGGCGCTCTTTTTGCTGCTGCTGTCATTACATAATCCTCCATCATCCATTCCCTATGATACAATACAAGTAGTTCAAGCCGGATCGAACAATCCTTCTTAGGAGGCACCCTACGATGTCCCACGATGAGTCTTATACAGCGGAGGAAATTTCCAAGCTGCTCAAAATATCAAAGCTTACGGTCTATGACCTGATTAAGAAAGGGGATCTCCCCGCTTACCGCGTAGGCAAGCAAATGCGCGTCGACGCTTCTGACTTGGAAACGTATAAACGTAAAAGCAAAGCCCAATCCGTTAGCCAAGCAACAGCAACGTCTTCCCTATCCTTCGCGGAGCATCCCGTGCAGCCTTCCGCGCTGCCTTCCGCTGCTTTGCTGCAAACGACGCCAGGCGTACGGCCTTTCGTCATAACGGGTCAGGATATGAGCCTCGATATATTGGCTAATCATCTGGAGCAGCGGCTGACCGGCATGCGCCCGCTCCGTTCCTACGCTGGAAGCTTGGATAGCCTGATTCGGATGTATCGGGGCGAATCTGACATCGTCAGCACCCACCTGCTGGATGGCGATACTGGCGAATATAACCTGCCGTACATTCGGAAGCTGCTCGTTGGCATGCCGTTGATCGTCGTTAATCTGCTTAAGCGAACCGCAGGCTTTTATGTTGCGCAGAACAATCCGCTTCAACTGCAGGCTTGGTCTGATCTAAGCCGCCCCGGCCTTCGCCTAGTAAACCGCGAGCAAGGCTCTGGCGCACGCGTTCTGCTTGATGAGCAGCTGCGGCTGCATGGCATAAAAGCTGATTCTTTGCTTGGCTATGACCAAGTGCTGACCAATCATCTGTCCATCGCAGCCAAGGTCGCTTCCGGCGAGGCCGATGTCGGAATCGGGACGGAGAAAACAGCAAGCATCGTGAGCGGCGTCACATTCGTCCCGTTGATTCAAGAGCGCTACGACCTCGTTGTGTTGAATTCGGAAGCAAACCGTCCACTCATCGAAAGCTTGCTTCGCATCATTCGATCCGAGCCATTCAAACAAGAGCTTCTTGCTATGGCAAATTACGACCTGTCGCTTACGGGACAGATCCTATACGAGACGTAAGTTATGCTTAAATATAATTAGATATAACTATTTATAACTAATATATAATGGTTTGCGTGATTGTCAACTATAGAATGTAAGGTAATGTTACATAATTCGCACGAAAACTGCAGCACGAACGATCCGATCGATAAAATAGTCGAGTCAACATTGTAAAACTCATTATGACCTATTTTTCTTGCACACGATCCAAACATGAAACAAGCGAGACAAGGGGCTATCCCCCGCCTCGCTTGTTTGCCTTGCTCTAATCAAAAAACCTTCTTCGTCTCCCGATCCGATTTAATGATTTCCACCGCCTCTTTAAACCGCAGCGCATGGACAATCTCACGCTCTCTTAGAAACTTCAAGCTGTCCTGCAAATCCACGTCATCCGTCATATCGATCAGCCATTGATAGGTCGCCCGCGCTTTCTCCTCGGCTGCAATGTCCTCATACAAATCCGCAAGCGGGTCGCCTTTGGCTTGAATATAGGAGGCTGTCCACGGCACTCCCGCTGAGTTCGTATAAAAGATCGCATGATCCCGCTGCGCATAGTTGGGACCAAGCCCCGCTGCCTCCAGCTGCTCTACGCTTGCGTCCTTGGTTAGCTTGTAGACCATCGTTGCGATCATTTCGAGATGGGCGAATTCCTCGGTTCCAATATCCGTCAGAAGCCCGATGACCTTATCCGGAATCGAGTACCGCTGATTCAAGTATCGCAGCGCGGCCGCAAGCTCGCCATCCGCCCCTCCGTATTGTTCCAATAAAAACTTGGCCATCATCGGATCGCATTTGCTCACTCGAACTGGATACTGCAGCTTTTTATCATAGATCCACATATGCAGCTCGACCTCCCTTCAAATCGCTAACCACCAAATGACGGAACGACGGGACAAAGCTATACCTGCCAAGGCCAAGGCGATTCTGACCATTGCCATGGAAACCGGGAGAAGCTATGCCCAAATTGGAGCAATGGGCCATACTTCATCTCAAATTGAAACGCAACCTGCTGCCGCTGCTGCGCCAACTGGTTAAATTGCTGAAGTGCCTGCAAATCGTTTGGATGCGTATCCAAATACAAGGTCAGCTCCACTAGCGCAAAATCCAGCTGCTGCAGCTCAAGCAGCTTATGGTAATAATGCTCATCCAGCTTACGTTCAAGCTGCTCGTGTTGCTGGTCTTGTTGCTGGTCATGCTGCCCTTCCTGCACCTCGCTCATCCGAATCACCTTCCCCTCTTGTTGCATCTCGAATGATACGGACTATACAACGCTGGCCATAGGGTGCCACGCTTGAGCGCCTCCTGCAAGGAATATTGCGGTAAATTCATGGGCTGATATGGGATGTATTGATTTGGCGGCACGACATACGTTTTGACGTAAACCGGCGGGCACGGATCGTGCGGACCGATGAAAGGCCTCCATTCCCGATAACCGGCTTGACTGACATGGGGCACATAGTGAGCTGCAGCGGCATTAACGTTTGTCGAATTCACTTGTGTTACCTCCTTATGTGCAAAATACTCTTTATCATCGTATGTGACTTTAGGTAGTCCAAAGTCCAATGAATTGCATCTTATTTCCCAAGCAATAATTCAAAGCTCTGTCTAAGCAGCTCGTTTCCATCAAAAAACGTCCCGCTCGCTTCAATAGCGAGGGGACGTCCTATATTGCCGATTCGTATGCTCCAACTATCTATTCAGGCTTGCTGTTCGCTGGCTTCTTCTTATAAATATGCACCCTCAGCACGCGGAGCGGTTCACATTCTGCAACCTCGAAGCAATACCCGTCATAGTCTACCTTCTTCCCTTTAACCGGGCGCCCTTCCAGCTTCGTGAACAACCAGCCGCCGATGGAATCAACGTCTTCATCCGTAATATCGAGGCCGAACATATCGTTCACTTCCTCTATGAGCATACGCCCTTCCACTGACGTAATCTCACCTTTCACGACGACGCTCGGCAGCTCTGTATCGAATTCATCATGGATTTCGCCGACTATTTCTTCCAAGATCAACTCGGTCGTCAGCATGCCAGCAGTCCCGCCGTATTCATCCACGACGATAGCCAGCTGTGCATGCTTCCGCTGCATAAGCTTCAGCACATCGCTAATTTCCATCGACTCCGGCACGCTAAGAATCGGGCGAAGGAACGTACGGATATCCTGCTCCTGATCTGAATCCGACGTTAACAAATCCGTAATGTGGACGAAGCCAATAATCTGATCTTTGTCCTCGACGCCGACGGGATAGCGCGTGTGCTTCGTGGCATAAACATGTTTGATAATCTCATCGTAAGACTGATCTGTATAGATACAGTCCATATCCGTCCGGGGCAGCATTACCTCGCGAGCGAGACGGTCCGAAAATTCGAAAATGTTATCGAACAGTTTCATCTCATCCTTATCGATGATGCCGCTCTTGGCGCTCTCGTCCATCAGGAGCCTGATTTCTTCCTCCGTATGGGCCGCTTCGCGATCGCTCGCCGGTTGTACGCCAAGCAGCTTCAGCAGTCGATTCGCCGCGCCATTAAGCAGCCAAATCGCAGGCAGAAAGATGCGATGAAACGTAATTAACGGAAGAGAAAGCCAAAGCGATACGCTCTCTGACTTTTGGATCGCCAACGACTTCGGTGCCAGCTCGCCCAGTACGATGTGAAGAAACGTAATGACGACAAAGCCGATTCCGACAGACAGCGTGGAAATAAGGACATGATCCGTTACGCCGAAGGAGTATAAGATAGGCTCTACGATCAGTTCAGAAATCGCCGGTTCACCGACCCAACCGAGCCCTAGCGAAGCGAGCGTGATTCCCAGTTGAGTCGCGGACAGGTAGGCATCCAACTTCGAATTGACCTTCAAAGCGTATCTCGCCCTCGCATTGCCTTCGTTCGAGAGCTGCGTAAGACGCGACTGCCTCACTTTAACAAGTGCAAATTCCGCAGCAACGAAAAAAGCATTCAGCATAACGAGCAGCAGCACGATGAGTAAATTCGTTATGATCGATCCCGGCAAAAACTCCGTATGTGTCAGACCGGCATTTCTCCTTTATTGCCGCGCGTTTAACCGTTAATCCAAAATGGCTTGGCGGCTTAGGAAATTCTCTCCACGGTAATACATATCTTTGACAAGCAGGTTAGGCCCACAACAGCCCGCTGCTGGACAATGGCAATCAATCGAGCGTGCGAGCGACCCATCCAGCCAACGGTCGAACACATCATCCAACCGATCATTCTTTACGTTGCCGAATGCCGGAACGTCTGAAAAATCCGTTACGAATACATCTCCGGTAAACATGTTCACGTTAAGGCGATTCCGCCCGTCGGGATCATTGCGGACGGTTACATTCGGCTCGGCCGCCAGTCGCGCGAGCAGCGCGCGCTCTTCCGGATTGCTGCTGCAGCGGAAGAACGGAAGCGTTCCGAACAGCATCCAGACCGACTTATCGCGCGCATCCAGCAAACGCTCGATTGCCGCGCGCATTTCTTCACGCGACAGCATCGGCAAATTGGCTGCGAATGAGCTCGGATACATAGGATGCACCTCATGCCGCTGGCAGCCCATTTCGATAATAAGCTGATGAATTTCAGCAATTTTATGATGCGTCCGATAGTTAATCATCGATTCCGCCGAAACAAGAACGCCCGCTTCGCTAAGCCGACGTGCATTATCCATCATTCGCTCATACAAGCGGACGGCTGTATCTCTCGAAACAGAATGGCCGGAACGTGCAAACCCCACCTGATGGAAGTCATCTGCCGTCGTGTAGTTAAATGAGATATGCATCACATCCAGATACGGCGCCATTTGCTCATATCGTTTGTAATCAAGCGTTACGTTGGAGTTGATTTGGGAACGGATCCCTCTGCTTCTCGCGTAACGCAGCAGCGGCACCATATAATTGCGCACCGTGCTCTCGGAGAAGGACGGCTCTCCCCCTGTTATGCTTATTGTCTCCAAATGCTCCACTTCATCTAGTCGGCGAAGCATTTGATCCAGCGGTATTTTGGCCGGCTCTGCTAAAACGAGCGTATCGCCAACGGCGCAATGCTCGCATCGCATATTGCACAAATTCGAAACCGTCATCTCGACGCTCGTAAGCGTATGCCGGCCATACCGCTGCAACGATACGATCGGATCCCATGGATCATACGCAGGAGATAATTCCGGGCGTATGGGCAGTTGTTCATTTATCGCTAGTATATGATTCATCTTCAGCACCTATTTTCACTCAGTTGGATGTAAGCTTTATCTTTCATTGTAATATCCGCCCGCGCTGGACGCAAATAAATCCCGCCCATGAGTCGGCGGGATTAGAATTTAATCATAAACCGGATGCGCTCGGCACTTCAGTCGGCTCATCATTGACGCTAACGATCATCGCCGTCAAACGTTTAGACAAATCAACCTCATATGGAGCCTGAACAGGCTCCCCGTCTGCATCCTCAATCACTCGAACAATCGGTCGATGCGGACAAGCTGAATTAATATCAACGACGATGCCCGTCTCCCCGCTATTCAACCGGACCGTAAGTCCAATCGGATAAATCGCTACCTTATCGCGGAATTGCTCCACCATACGTTGTTCGTATAGCGTTCCTGTACCGGCATAAAGCAGCTCAATCGCTTGATGCGGAAGCATCGGCGGACGGTACACGCGGTTTGTCGTCATCGCATCGTAGGAATCCACGAGCCCGATCCACTTCGCGTAGTCGTGAATATCGTCTCCCTTGATTCCTCTCGGATACCCGCTGCCGTCCAAACGCTCATGATGCTGAAACGCGCAGTGGGCCGTAATTAAAGAAATATTGGGCTCATCTTTCAGCATTCTGTATCCAATTTCGGTATGCTTCTTCATCAATTCAAATTCTTCAGACGTCAGCTTACCCTCTTTCTTCAGGATACTTTCCGGAATCCGCGTCTTGCCGATATCATGCAAGGCTGCGCCCATTCCAAGAATCGTCAATTCGTCCCTCGAATAGCCTTCTGCTATGCCTAACATCGTCGTGTAGACACAAACATTCAACGAGTGCTGATACAGGTATTGATCTACTACGCCCATATTCATCAGCATAATCATGGCATCCTTATGCGCAGTCAAATCCTCAATGACCATCGACATTACATTCTGATAAGACTTCGAAATGTAAGGATAGGTAACGCCCTTGCGTCCATCCGGCCGATCCATCATCATGCGGAAAGAACTCCGAATTTCTTTCAAAGCTTCCCGCATCGTCTCATCCCGAATAATTTGTGGCAGCACAGCATCCTCAACCCGGGCATCTTGAATGTATACGTATGGAATGCCTGCGTTCATCAAACGCTTAATCATTCGGGCAGTTAACTCGATATTTTCGGCGAGAAGAACAAGTCCTTCTTCTGAATATATTTTTCTCGCCAGCCTCATGCCAGGCCGACACTTTGATATGGGCATTAAGCGCATTCCGTTATCCCGCCCCGCAACTGTTGTACTCTCTTTATTCATTCCGGACCTTACGTACACGCATCCGGCGAGCGAGAATCTATACCTATTACATCGTCATATTCGTTCGTAATGTTAATGTAAGGGATTCTAAGAAAAAGAGCAACCTTATTTTCGGGATTTTCCGACATAATCCGCCAAAATTACCCGACCATGCTTTAAGTTGCAGCTCTCCCTTTTCTCTGGCGCCATCGCAGCGCAGCCGCTGATTGAATCGCTTCATTGCTTTGCAGCTCTCTAGCGAGCACATCCCGTATGAATTCCGGCAAAAAATACTGGATTCCCTTGCCCAGCTTCAACGATTCATAGCCTACGCCAAACGTAAACATATCAATCGTGCCAACCTCATATTCGCGTTCCTCGACCAGCGGCTCGTCGCCGACATGAACTGCAATGATGGACCATTCTCCCTGTTCGGACGGCTCCACGTCGATCGTCAATCCGTCCACGGCCAGCGTACCAAGAGCGACGCCCCGAAAACCAAAGCCGCGAATCGCCTTCTCAATAAACTCGCGTGTCAGCGATTGCTCTAGGGCTGTTTTAATATGTACGCCGAGCAATCGCATTCGGCACGGATTAATTGGCGACGGGCAGATCGCATGCAGCTCTCCTGCTGTTACATCGCCAATGGCTAGCCCTGCTAGCAATTGACCTGCATTCACGATGCCAATCTCGGTACCGGTCCAACGGCGAATGCCCGCTGCCAACAAATTAGGGAGCGGCGATTCTTGATCGTTTCGTACCGGCAATGCCGTGTCCAGCTGCACGATGACCTGGTCCAGCTTGCGCTTTGCAGATTGCTGATAACGATTCAAAATGTCCACAGCCGACTCATGCTCTACGTATGCTGCCATCGGAACACAAGCCGCACGGAATCTGGGAGCGCCGGTTAACGGATCCCTGCCGATTTCAATCCGTCCCATATATTCGCCGAATTTCCCCGCTGCGCATATCGTCGTTTGTCCGATGACAAGCGGCTCCTCCAGCAGATGATGGGTGTGTCCGCCTAAGATCAGATCAACCCCCGCTACCTGCTCGGCCATCAGACGGTCGAAAGGCAATCCGAGATGAGACATTACGACTACGATGTCAACCTGCTGTCTCAGCTGGGCCACTTGCTCTGCGGTTGCTTGAAGCGGCTCCGCCACATCCCAGCCCAATAACGTATAAAAATCAGTAAATTGCGCCGTAACGCCAATTATTCCGATTCGCAATTGCCCTTTGCGCACAATTAGCGACGGCGTCATCCATGCTGGCCGTTCGTGATCGATCGCTCGATACATATTGGCGACGACAACGGCAAAGCTCGTTCCGCCCTCGTACGCTGCTTCCAACGCATCCGATTCATACGTAAGTCCTTCATTGTTGCCAAGGGTTATCGCCTCATAGCCGGCTGCTTGAAGCAGCTCGACGTTCACCATTCCATCGCTGCCTTCCGTCTCCGCGCGCATCCGATCCATATGATCGCCAATATCGACTACAAGTACGCGATCGCTGCCGAGCGCTCTCCGTTCCTCTGCGATGAACGTAGCCATTCGCGCGGCGTTCTCCAGACGGCTGTGGATGTCGTTGCTGTGCAGCAGCACCGCTTCAATCGGCCATTCGCGCGTCTCGTGCATGCTAGCCCCCTTGCTGATCGAACCGCTCTATCGCTTAAGTCGTCGATCGTTTCTTAATGGTCATATCTTCGAGCGAAAATTGCTGCTTAAATCCGTATGTCGCTTCATCCGATCCTTCTTCCTGCGTTGACACGACAATTCGAACGATACTTTTCACATTCAAGCATTTGCTTGATCCATTCGGTACGAATAAGCGAATCGGTCCGCCCTTGGCAAGCGGCGAGCCGTCCGGCTCCGCGAACAGCACGGCCGCGTCTTGCAGTTGCTCCCACGGGATCACTGCCTCGAATTGATCCGCAGCATAAAGCTTAAGCTGCTTAGGAGGAGATAGCTTGCAATGGCTCGTATGCGCCAGCAAGTGGAGCCATTCTTCATACCAGATTGCCCAATCAAACGCATTCCCCACTGTTTCAGGCACACGCTCACCAATCGGGAACGATTCTCCCGCCAGCTCTGCCATTGCTTCAGCTGTCCAGCTTTCGATGCCAAACTCATCATGTTCAATCTGGATGCGAGTTTCTCTTCCTTCATTGTACGACATTCCAGTGCTCCCTTCCATTGTAGGATGCATCATCTAGCCGCCGATTTGCGACATTCTTCGGTCGGTCGGCATATGGGATTGGGCAGTATCGAACAGCTTCGCTCCCATCTCGTGATTCTCAGGCTTAATATCCATCGCTTTGCGGAACAAAGCCTCCAACGCTTCGGCGCTTCCGAGTGCCGGACGGACGTTCAACTCATCCACCCAGTATAAACACGGCTTTAGATAACCATCCGCCGTTAGACGGAGCCGATTGCACCTTTTGCAAAACTCGTCGCTCACAGGGTGAATAAGGCCGAATGAGCCTTTGCCGCCGATAATCTCATAATCTTCCGAAGGGCCATTCCCTAATACATCGCTGCGAACCTGATAACTGAACGACTGCTCATCCGCAATTTCCAAAACGCGCGATAAAGGCAAGTACTGCTTTTTCCAATTTTCGTCCGCATGCCCAATCGGCATATATTCAATAAACCGAATATGAAGCGGCTGCTCGTACGCCATTCGCAGGAAGGCTCCGATCTCATCCTCGTTCACGCCGCGCAGCAACACGCAATTCAGCTTAATCGGGTCAAAGCCGACACGTCCCGCTGCTTCGATTCCTTCCATGACACGGCGGAGCTCACCGCGGCGGGCGATGAATTTAAATCGCGTCGAATCCAGCGTGTCCAAGCTAATATTGACTCGATTTAAGCCCGCAGCCCGCAGCGCTTCCGCTTGCTGGGCCAACAGCAGGCCGTTCGTCGTCAAAGCGATGTCCGATATGCCCGGGATACGCGAAAGCCTGCTAATAAGGCCGTCGAGTCCCGGTCTAACGAGCGGTTCTCCGCCCGTAATGCGCAGTTTTGTAACGCCCAAGCTTGCAGCAGACTGCACAAGCTCTACAATATGATCATAGCTCAGCAGGTTAGAGGTATCCGTGAATTGGACACCTTCCTCTGGCATGCAATATACGCATCGCAAATTGCATCGGTCGGTAACGGATATGCGCAAGTAGTTATGCACCCGTCCGAACCGGTCTGTTAATGTACGCATCTCCGCTAACCTCCAGTTCTCGTCGAATCGTAATCAATCTATATGCAATAGCATAACATTTTTCGGTGGATTGTGATATGCTATAACCACGATTATTCCATAGGTATGAGAGGTTTTCTTCCATGACTAAACAATGGTCCATCCAATTATTTGCCGGCCTTCCAGAAAGGTTAGGCACCTTTACAATAGAGCTTACACTAGAGCAAGACACAATGTCTGTGAAACAATTGAAAACAATACTCGGACAACAATTTGCCGACCACGCGGATCTCATCCAGTTATGCTTCGTTGCCTGCAATCAGGCTTATGCGACCGACGACTCGCAGCTGCATGCTGCGGACGAGTTGGCTTTGCTACCGCCCGTATCGGGTGGCGAGACGCCTTCGCGTTATCAGCTTACCGATCAAACGATTGCTGTAGAAGAGATTACCCGTTTAGTCATTACCCCTAATAACGGGGCAACCCTGTCGTTCGTCGGTACGACGCGCGAATGGACGCAGGGACAACGTACGGTTCGACTTGAATACGACTGCTATGCGCCAATGGCCCTTCGAACGATGGAACAAATCGGCGAAGAAATTGAAGCGCGTTGGCCTGGAACGTTATGTGCAATTGCCCACCGTACAGGCGTTGTTGAGATCGCCGAGATTAGCGTCGTCATTGCCGTCTCCGCCCCGCACCGCGATGCCTGCTATGAAGCTAGCCGATACGCCATTGAGCGTTTGAAGCAAATCGTTCCGATTTGGAAAAAAGAAATTTGGGAAGACGGTTCAGAGTGGAAAGGACATCAATTGGGTCCTTGGAATCCAACCGCTTCCTTATAGATAGATCGCATTGCTTTTGATAGAACTGAGCGTATGGAAAGGAGTACTCACCTATGACTGAAAATCCCTCTTCGGAGCCACATTCCCCCTCCATGCGTTATGCACGCCAGATCCGGTTCGCTCCGATCGGCAGCCAAGGGCAACAAGCCATCAGCGCCCGCTCCGCTGTCATTGTCGGTATGGGCGCCTTAGGCAGCATCATCGCCCAGCATCTCGTTCGGGCTGGCATAGGACGCCTTCGTATCATTGACCGCGATATTGTCGAATGGAGCAATTTGCAGCGGCAAGTGCTCTATATGGAAGAGGACGCTGCGCAAATGCTGCCCAAAGCAGAAGCTGCAGCCATTCGGCTTCATGCGGCGAACTCCTTGCCTGTTATTGAACCGATCGTTACGGATCTAGTTCCCCATCATGCAGAAGAGCTGCTGACGAGTACCGATCTCATCATTGATGGCACGGACAATTTTTCAACACGATATTTATTGAATGAAATTAGCGTGAAATACGATATTCCTTGGATCTATGGAGGGGCTGTCGGCGGCTCAGGCATGACGATGACGATTCTGCCGGGGGAAACGCCCTGCTTCCGCTGCCTCTTCCCTTCGCCCCCTGCTGGCGGTACAACCGATACATGCGAAACGGCAGGCGTAATCTCGCCGATTATCGATATCATAGGGTCTCTCCAAGCTGCCGAAGCCTTAAAGTGGCTATCCGGCAATCGCCAAGCAATGAACCCCGCGCTTCTCCAAGCTGATGTATGGAACAATCGCTGGCTGCAGGTCCGGATGGATCAGTCCCGTCGCGCTGACTGCCCTGTGTGCGCGCGCCGCGAGTACGAATGGATTGGCGATCACAACGTCCATGCCCCAGCGGCTGCTGCTTTATGCGGTCGCAATACAATCCAAATCACGCCCGACAAGCCTATGCAAATTTCGCTCGAAACGTTGGCAAATCGCCTTGCGCCAGCAGGTCATATTACCGTCAACCGTTTCCTGCTGCGGATTCAATTAGCGCAAAGCGAACTTTCCCTGGTCGTTTTTCCAGACGGCCGTGCACTCGTGCAAGGGACCGATCAGGCGCATGAAGCCAAACGCCTATATACGCAGTTGCTGGGACAATAGTCCACTCGAACCTTATCAACACGACCTTTCGATCAATTTTCCAGTAAATTCGATTTATTTCAACATTTATTCGCTTATTTTGAGATTTATAAGATGTCTCTTATTGCCATTCACTACAACAATTGATACGATAGTACTAGCAATTTATCTCTTATGCAGAGGTGTCAACATGCGGGTACACGTTACCGATTTGAAGAACGGAGATCGGCTTAATGCCGATGCGTTCAACGACTTCGGCCTCCATGTCCTATCGAAGGGAACGACTCTTCAGGGCAAAGAAATCTCAATGTTGTTCCAGCATCAAATTGATTACGTTGAAATTGACCTTCGCGCCGATGCGGAAATGGCAAAACCGTCCGAACCAACCAACACGAATCGCACACTAGAATCAGGGATGAGCCCCAAGTGGATGCCTACCGTACAGCCGATTTATGAGGATACTATAAAAGGTTGTAGAACATTATTTGAAACGGCATTCAAAGAAGGTACGATTAACGAAGCCGCTGTTCAAGCAACATTCCAGCCGCTCGTTGATAACTTCCGAATGGAACGTGATGTCGTGTCCATGCTTCTCCTGCTGAACACCAAAGACGACTACACGTACCAGCACTCCGTACAAGTCGGTATGCTGTCCTTCTACCTGGCATCTTGGATGGGCTACAGCGAAGAGGAGGCAGTTGAAATCGGACAAGCCGGCTTCTTGCACGATATCGGCAAATGCCGGATCAAGGAAGACATCTTGAATAAGCCTGGCCGGCTTACCGATGAAGAATTCGCAGAGATTAAGCGCCACCCGGACTACGGCTTTGAAATTATTCAACAGTCGATGGAAAACGAGGTTGCAGCGCTTGTCGCCGCACAGCATCACGAGCGTATGAACGGCACAGGTTATCCTCTGGGGCTAATAGGCGATCAAATCCATCCTGTTGCCAAAATCGTAGCCGTAGTCGACGTGTATAGCGCAATGATCTCCATGCGTGTCTATCGCGAAAGACGGGATCTGCTTCATGTATTACGCGAGCTGTATCGCATGAGCTTCTCCGAGCTCGATGCGGAGACGACCCAAACCTTCATCAAGCACATGATTCCGAACTTTATCGGAAAGCAAGCGCTTCTGAGCGACGGTCAGAAGGGCGTTATCGTGATGACGCATCCAACTGAGTTTTTCCGCCCACTTATCCAGATTCAAGACCGCTTTATCGATTTAACGATCGAACGCAAGCTGGATGTGGAAGAAATTTTCCTTTAAATTATGTAGCATTAGAAAAAATCCCCGTGCCTGCTGGCACGGGGATTTCGTTATTTCGCGATGAAGACTAACCGATCGAGCCTTCCATCTCGACTATAGGGGGACGAACCACTAAAACAAAACTGCATTATAATAGGAAGAAACTCATTTGACGCAACATAATTTTCGTCTTTTTACTCGCCTTTCGCGAATATCGGTATCACAAACGGTATCAGAGGAAAACAAAAAAAGAGCCAGGGATGCTTTCCCATGGCTCTCATCAACATATTACCATTTAATCCTATATTAATCAATCCATTGTCTCGATATTGTCTTCACAGGCTGCTCCCATCCATTGATCACACGCACCAATCCATTTTGATGCTCAATGAATCCTTCCTTAAGCAGCTCCCTCAACGCTTGATCGGTCAGCTCCTTGGAACGACCTGACAAATGCCGCAGTCGCTTGAGATCGATCCGCGACCATTCCTGTCTATATGAGTTAAACAAAATCCGCAGCACTTTACGCGCTGTATCATCCAGCACGACGAATCAGCTCCATGTCAACAATGCCGTCGACGTGAAAGATACGCGGCGCTTTTGAGGCCAAGCAATAAGCCTTAAGCTTACCATCCTTAACGGCCAGAACACGAACGTCACGGATACTAACCTGTTGTTTACGGTCGACGTAAATGAGCTGCACGAGCTTTCCGATATACTCCTGCATCGCGATCACCTCACACGAATGTATGTTCTCATTATATAAGAACAGGCGTTCGCTTAACAAGTGGCTAATTTTTAGTTTCGCCAGCCTCTTCATACGTTAACAAGTCCGCAATTGAACATTCGAAATACCTACACAATTTATCCAGTAGTTCGCGAGGGAACCTCTCCGTCGTATCATTGTACAAATCCTGCACAGAGCCCAGCCGATATTCTATATCCTTTGCCACCTGTCTGACGGATAGTCCTCTGCCGTCGATTAGCTGTTTCAGATTTGATTTAATCACCGCAACCCCTCCTATGAACCAAATATAAATTGATACGTTAAATGTGTCAAATTGTATTGACACGTTAAACGTATCATGATATATTTAAGTTGTGGATGACACGTTAAACGAGTCGGAAGCAGAAAGGAGGCGAAGGAAATTGGGCGAAGGGATTATGCTTATTACGGCCATTACAAATCTAGCAATTGCACTCATTAATGCTTGGATGATGGTTCAGAAAAGAAAAGATGCTGATCGCGGCAACGATCAGCATCCGAAAGAGTAACACCATTCGATTGGTAAGTAGGGCGAGCTAGCAGCCCTGCTTACTCCCAATTATAAACTTCGCCATCCTATTTTTCAATGGAGGGGACACTATGTTAACGTTAACCGTACTCATTACAGTTGCAGCATTGTCCGTAACTATATTTACTCTAATAAAGCGCAATAAAGGCAAGAGGTGATTGTGTGCGTCGAGTCATAATTGCTATTCGGTCTCATTTGGATGAGTGCTTAAATCAGTTGCGTGTTGAATGGAAGGAAGGCAACGGTGGCTTTAAAAGGTTAACTCATTGTTGGTCATACGAGGACTGTAAAGCGCTTGTCGCTGCGATCCATGTACTGGAGAAGCGACATTATGGTAAGAAGAAAACACTATCGGTTAAGGAATTACTAAATTCATAAAATGACAACACCCGCCAGGCTTCTGCTGGCGGGTTTCAAAATGTAATCCCTATCTACAATGTATCCGATAATATTATCATTCCAAAATTAAGGAGAATGATATATACCATGTTTCAAAAACTATCGTGGCCCACAACTAACGGGGAAAAGAAAGCAATATCAAAAACAAAAAAGCTTCGAGAACGCTATAACGTATGGGATGATGATGAGCTGTGGGCTTTAAAGTCCTATTATAAATCATCAATGGAAAAACTGAAGCAACCTGCGCTTTTTGCAGTTTGGGTAACGGCGTTTTTAGGCTGGATCACTCTTGTTGTAGCATTAATAAATAATTTCTACTCGCGAAACATCCAGGCGAATGCTAACGCATATCTCGTATTTACTTTTGGACTAACGACTCTACTAGCAATACTTCTCTTTTACATTTCGTATTATTATAGAAGCACTAAAAGTAAACTCGAAAACTATCAATTAATAGTTGAAATTATTGATAAAATCCTAGAAACGAGGAAGGGCTAAATCAATTTTTTTCTTTGAAGTATTGTAAGTAATCTATAAAAATCGTAACTTCCGCCATTAGGTGTATCAATCAGCTTCGCTTTTACCGCAGCGGCTACAGTGGACTTGGCCCATTCAGGTGCAGGCATGCTGCGGTATTCTTCCAATGTTTTGATTCTCGCCGCCTGCGCCTCGATTGTCTTCTCTTGCTTGGCAACAGCCGCTTGCAACGCCTCAATTGCCGCTTTATCCTGTGCATTCATTCTATCTTCCCCCTCCTTGTTGATAATGGCTAGAGCAGCCGCCTGCGCTGCCTGTGACGGCTGTTTGCCCGCGCGGAAATCGGCAGTCGATAAGCCGAATGTCATATCAAAATGGGGATAGTCCTTAAAACTCGTCCAATCGCCGCCCCATGAAAATCCCAAGCGCTTGGCAATATCGGCGACCTCTGCCCAGTCTGCCCGCTTGTCACCGTCTCCATCACGTGTCATGTCCCATGTGACGCTGCGGCCATCCGGCATCAGCAGCGCGAAATCGATTGCCACGCCGAAATTATGGTTACTATAGCCGCCGCGCGCATTGGTAACGATTTGACCGGGCTTGGTACGTCCTTGCGCGTATAGTGCATCCTGCTCGGCAAATGTACGCAGACCTTGAGTGATGACGATCGGCACGCCTGCCTGATAAGCTAGCTCGATCAACCGCACAGTCGCCTGCTGAACGACCGGATGCAGCCCAATGAGCCGTGCAGCTGATTTATTTTTTACCTGATCCAATGTTAGCATCGTTGTTCCCTCCCAGCTGCTCCAGCTTGTCTTTAATGGCGGTCGGCCACGGGACACCCAACACTCCCGTGTTCTCGACTAAGGACAGAGCCTCCCGACCAATGTAAAAGTAAATAGCAGCCGTCCTGAAGATGGGTGCGCCGGGCTGTAACCAATCGTCAAGCAGCGTCGCCAGACCAACAACAAACAGGAGCGTTGCCTTGCGGACACCGCCCCAAAACATTACATCGCTATTGACAGTCTTTGTTTTAAATGCACCCAATACGCCGGTTACATAATCAAACACCATCAGCCAAAGCAATACCTGTAAAGCTTTGTCCCAGCCTCCTAACAAGTCGCTAATAACGATGCCCGCCGCAGCTACAATGCCTCCGGCCGCCGCCTCCTTACCGCTCGAACCTACCGCTGCTGTATAAATTGTAGAAGCGTATTCTTTGATCATCGCTTTGTCTCCCTCCCAAATTAAAAGGCCCCGCATTATGCGGAGCCGCTTGTAATTAAATCAGCCTGACCTTTATCAGTCAGGTAGGCATCAATGCCAGGCAACAGGTCAGGCCTCTTGGATGCTACATAATCGTACGTATAAGCGCCATCAATGATACGCTGTGCCAGATAGTTAGCCACCGATTACATACCCCCCAATAGAAGTTCATCTAGCGCTGATTCCAGTAACGCAATCCGTTCTGCCAAACTAACGTTCTCAGGCTCCGAAGGAACAGGTTCAGGACGAATCCACGTCTCTCCATCCCACACATCGCCCACCCGCACGTCATCTTCGCTGTTCAGAAGCAGCATTGATTCTGAATCGGCTTCTCCAGATAAATACGAAACGGTGAAGCATCTTCCATTGCTTTCAATTTGCGCGTATTTAAACATTCCGTACCCCTCCTATATCCTATATTAGAAGAACTCCACTACTTCCCATGCTATGTTAATGTTTCCTGCTGACGATGCATACTGCATAACTTGAATTTCCAAATTGGTAGTACTCGTCATCCTTGCTGTCATAGTTGGAGAACCACTGCCGCCAGGAGCAGTAAACGTAGCATTAACAAAAGACTTACTTAAATTGACCGCCGAGACCGTGATATTCCCAACTACCACGCCACTGGACCAAGTTAAATTCGTATAACCTCGCTGAACGTTCTTCAATCCTCCCGCCCCCTTGTACTGTGTACCGTCCCAAAACTCCAATGCACCGTTGTTGACCTTTGTTCTGGCTTGCTCCACTCCCATGACGTAAATATTACCGTTTTTAACGTGAAGGTGGTTATTCTCCAAATCCAATGTGCCACCAGCCGTACCGACGATGGACATACCACCGTCCCCGCGAAATGAGATTCGCTGCTGATCCGTTGAATCCGTTCGACGCAATATATCAACATCGGCATTAACCCATCCAGTCCCGGCAATAGCACGGCGAATCCTCGTTATGAGCCCTGATACATTACCGTTGACTGATCCTATCTCTTTTCTCAATTCCACGGTGTCCCCTGCGTTAGAGCCTAGCGTCGCTGTTGATTGCGACGATACAACTCCCGTGAATGAGGGAGAGGCTTTTGGAGCGTACTGGGTATGAGGATCGGCAGCCGCTACATGTGCATCAACCGATGCTTTAACCAATTGAGCCGAGGCAATCTGCGTCGTGCTGGTTCCTACAGCTGCTGTAGGAGTTGTAGGCGTACCTGTCAGCGCTGGGGAATTCAGCGGCGCCTTATTTGTATTCAGCGACGATAACGTTGCTGGCGGATCGTCCCACCAATTGGTCATACCGGTAATCGCCTTAATCCGGTTCGTAAACCACGACAGCCATTGCGTCAGCTTGCCTGTAAGCCCAGTTGGCACCAAAGCCGGATTCGCTGTACGATCACCAATCATGACATCCGTCGTGGAGTCAGGACCGGATGCCATGCCGTCCAGCTTGGCTTTATCGACCCCGCTAAAAAGTCCGGATGCTCCACCAGATACAGCGTCCGGAATAACATCCGAACCGCCAGTGATGTGGCTGGCAGCATGCGCACCCGGCGTTGATGTGCCGGTTGCAGTAATCGTGACTTCTTTCGAGGTGGCGTTCGTCGATACCGTGATGCCCGTACCGCCTTTAATTGATACGGTATCAGTCTTGCTACCAGCGACAATGTCGGGTTGGCCTGTCACGCCGATTTTCGAAAATGCGTTCTGGTTAACCTCGGCACCGGCTGCAATGCCCGCCAGCTTGGTTTTCTCAACTGCGCTCGTATGAATGTCAGCATTGCCAGTATGTGCATCGAGATCGGCATGCACGCTGGCCATCTTGCTTGAAGCATCCATCGCCGCTGCAGTAATTGCAGCATCGACCTCCGCCTTGCGGGCAATGTCATCGGATGCATTCGGCGCCGCTACCTTTGCCCTGCCCTGAGCATCCCGCTGCATTAGACGGTTAGCCGTAGCTGCCGATGTTGCCCCGTGCGCTCCGCTGTTATTGGCCACATGGTTGTCGAAATCACCCTGTATGCCGTCGAACGCTAAATTGATATCGTTGTACGTATCGCTAATCCTGCTCGGCCCGAGCAGGGTGAGGTATCGATTAGTCATCTTTGTTAGCTCCTTTCGCTAGCGCATCCCTACGGCGCTGAATAGCCTCCTGCACGCCGAGCAGGATTTCGTCTTCTTGTCCGGGATGATAAGGGATCACGGCCATAATGACCGCGCATATCTCCGGTACCGGCCTTGTCGGATCCAGCTCGCATTTAATGACCGGCTGTACTTGTGCCAAAGGAATCCTCTCCTTTTCCCAAAATAAAAAGCCCCGCGATGGCGGGACTTCGGAATAAACTATTTGGCTTGAAGCGCTGCGAGCTGCTTGTTAAGATCAGCCAGCTCAGCCTCCAGGTCTGCTAGCTCCTGCTTGAGGTTTGCGAGCTCAGTCTGCCTTTTTGCTAACCATTCAGCATACTGTGCTTCCTGATCAGTACCGACTGTGTTTTTCGCCATCTGCTCAGCTCGCGGGATGATGTCAGTCTCGTAAAGCTTAATCCCGCCCTGTTTGTTTTCGATGGCTTTCTGAACATTACTTATCTCCAAATTAATTCTACTAATTTCAACTTCAACAGATGTCGTTTCAGTACCCATGATTATCTTTTTGCCCTCCACCTTTAAGCTCGTGCCAGCCGCTTGGGCTACAGCTCTTACCGGAGCATATGCGGATCCATCAATAATAGCGGCATCGGCTACTTTTTTTCCATCTCTCTCGATGGTATATGTTCCCGATACCTTTTTCCCTACCAAACCAACACTATCAGCAAAAACTGATCCTCCAGCAAACAAGACAGCCCCAACGATAACTCCAGATATAAACTTCTTCAAAGCTCTCGCTCCCTTCGTTATATCTATTATCGGCGAGGCAGTCTCACAACGAAAGAATTATTTTGGAATATTTACCTGTGCTAGGAGTACGCCGGATTTACTATACATCTTCAAATTTCTGGAGGTTGAATCGAAAGTAAGATTATACCCTGCTTCTGACAGATTCGCTTTAAGCGATAGTTCACTTGCCATCGAAACATCTGTTTGTGCATTCTTTAACTGAGCCCAGTCTATTACGTATACGGCATTGTACCCACTTAAACGGATATTGTCTGCTTCAAAAGTAAGCCCGTCGCTTCCATAGAAATACAAGCCGGACGATCCTCCGAGAGAAATACTTGCATTCTGACTGCCGTCCACAAAATCAAGACTAGCGCCCGCAGCCGGGAACCCGTACGATTTCATGTGGATACTATTACTTGCAGAGGCCCACACTGAGAACATTCTGTCTGTGCTGCTCATCGCCGCGCGAGGATAGGCCGTTGATGTTTGAATCAACGAGCCAGTAATCGTCGTACCGTTAATCGCCCCGCCCGTAATAACCGAAGCGGAAATGTCGCCGGAGAACTCCGCGCCGACCGCGCGCATATGGCCCGCATTGTTGACCGAAAAGCTGCTGCCGATCTGAATCTCGCCGCCGATAAACCGACCACCTTCGACCGTGCCGGAGAACTTCCCATCCACACCTTCGAGTGTGCCCGTAAACTTTAGCCGGTTGGCTATCGCATCATAATGAAGCGCGCTGCTACCATCGACCTGCCAGTCCATCACATCGCTGTTAAGCGTCAGCTTGCTCTTGCCATCCTCGCGCTGTACGACGATTCCTGATGTGCGCGAGTTCGTCACGCCATAATAGGGCTTGTCGTACTTAACGGCGGACTGGCTAATCTGATTCACCCGTTTGGTCAAGCTGCCCTCGACTGGAAACTCGGATTGCTGGTCGGACGTGGATCGCGCCTCGATCCGCATCTTCAAGCCGCCCTTAAAGCTCATGACTTGGTGCAGAATAATCGTCTGGTAAACGACGATTCCGTTCCACGGCGTGAGCGTATCCTGCCATGGCGTAAGCGTACCTTCCCAGCTGTGGCCAACATATTGCTCGAAGCTGAAGACGTCGCCCTGATCGAGCTGTGGGAAGCCCCGCGCGTCCATATCGATCGGCATATAGCTGAAGCCGTCCAGCGTGGCATGTAGCGCGTCCGTCATCGCCTGCGTCGCGAACGGGATCTCGACGTAAAGCGTACTCGCTTCGTCGCCCACGCCCGCCTCATAGGTCAGCTTGTCCTCGGTATCATAGGTGACGACCACGCGCGAAAACGTCCGGACCGGATTTGTCTCCTTCACTCGCACATAATCCGCTGTGGTCATATCGAACACCGGAGCTGCTGCCGCGCTGAACCGTTTAAAGCGGAGCACCCCGTCCTTACCCGCGAACACACTGGCCGCATTGGCCGCGGCGATATAGCCCATCACTTGACGCATACTGTAGCCGACCGGACCAGCCTGTAATTGGTACGCGGGATTGATCACAACGCTGCTATCGTAGCTGTACCCGAGCTGCCCGCATATCTCATCCCATACCGCCTGCATAGATGTTGGGTAAGAGAGCGAAGACAGGTACGGCGTATCGGCCCAAACGAGCTTGTCGTAACAAGTAAACTTCCACACATCACCTGTCCGCTCGCGGCTGTCCACGTAAAACTCGCCCAGCGGCAGCCAATCGGTAGGGCCGCCCTCCCACGCGATATTCGCATCCTCCCATGGAAAGACAGCATCCATCCACGTCAATCCCGCCGTGTTAAGCGCTAGGAATGGGACGATCCGCGCATTGGAAGGTACGTCGCCCTGTAAGCGCAGCGTAATGGTCAGCTTCGACAGGCATGCCGTGCCGATTTCGAACTGTTCGCCGAGCGTTAAACTATTTTCCACCTCGAACTCTACGATGTCGGCGCTCTCGTATATCTCGCCACCGACCGCAGCGCGAACAACAAATTCACGATCCCTTCGACGAAGGTAGCCTGCAAATACATTAGATATTGGATACATAGGCTATTGCTCCGTTAGCGTTACTTTTAATCCACTCCACAGTATTTCACTCCCCTTGGCGACAGCAACCAGCGCGGGTTTATTCCCTGCGTAAAACGTTTTTGTGACGTAATCGCCAGCCCGGGGATCGGGGTATGTCATTTCAAAAAAAGCAGGTTCCATCGCTTTTAAAATCGCGGAAGTTTTCGCCCAAGTAACCAGCCCCCATGACATTTCTATCTGGCGCTTTATAGCAATCCTATCTCGATTAAGATGTCCATCTGCTGTCCGGACAGACGATTCGGCATCATCGAGGTCAAGCGTTGTGACTGTGAATTGTGAAGGATATTCCGCGATCGGAAGACCGTTAATTTTTAACTGCATGCTCTCACCTCTCTACAGTGACAGTAATGGGCTCTGTGATTGCCGTTGTGCACTGTTAATGGCGCGCGCCGCCGCACGCCCGAATTCCGTTTCCCCCACCTTGAACGTAGGGTCCTTCGCCGCGATGATCTGCAGCAGCCGCTTCACTTCCTGCAGCGCATCGACTACAGGCGCATTATTAGACCCGATCATATCCTGCAGCTTGGACAGCGGACTGACAACCTCCGGATCGACCGAAGCGCCTCTGTTATCCCCGACCATAGCAAGCGTCGGGCCATAAGCCAAGCCGCCTTTCGCCAGCTTAGGGATTTCTGGGATACTGACCCCGAATGACTCCCCACCCACGCCAGGTACCCAATCAGGCATATCAATGCTGATCGTGTTCAACTGCCTGATCATAAAGTTGAATGCGTCAATGACCTGGTTAACGGCGCCTTTCATGATTCCTACGATTGCATCCGCAATGCCCTGCATAAATGTCTTGATTCCGCCCCAAGCCTTTTTCCAATCCCCCGTCAACGTGCCAGCAATGAAGTCGACAATACCGCCAAGCGCTTTAATGATCCCTGCAGCTATATCCATAACTGTCCCGAGAAACGTTCCGATAACATCCCCTGCTGCAGTTACGAAGTTAGCAAACGTCGGCCCTAAATTGTCGATTAAATACTTGATGATCGGCGCGACGAATTTGGTGTAAATATCCGATGCAGCTGTCAGCAATTTACCGACAAAATTCGTAACTTCCGTTATCAAACCTTTCAGATGCTTTTCCCAAAGCCAGCTCAACTCGTTTAACAGTCCCTGAACAATTGGTTTCAAGAATTTTTCCCAAAGGCTGCCCCAAAGTGATTTGACACTATCGAGCGAGCTCTTCAGGCCACTAACGATTTTCGTGCCCCATGTGTTCCAAAAATCATAAATGATATTGAGCGTATCTGTAATGATCTTGGAAACCAGCTTCATGGCCGGATCGACCGCGTCGCTCCAAATGTCATCAAAAATCTGTTTCACTGTTTCAAACAATTTTCCATAGATCTCGATCACGCCGGTCATAAAACTCGTCATGACAGGCAAGCCCTCGGTCACAAAGTTTTGGAGGATTGGAAATACGCTTACCCAAAACGTTGTGAACACCATCAGCAAGGAATCGAGTTGGCCGCTCACGACTGTACCAAGCACTTCGAGTGATGTTTGCCAAAATGGAATAAGGCCAGTCATAATCCAGTTTTTCAACGGCTCACCAAGCGAAATAATGTCAGCAAAGACAATGCCTATTTGCGTCTTCCATTGCGCCAGCACCGGCGCGATCTTGCCCCATGCTTCCGTTAATACCGGCACAAATGCGTTATACAGCGTGGTGCCGATCGGGGCAAAGACGGATGCTAGTCCGCCGATCATCGACTTAACGTTGTTAATGAAGCCCTGCACCTGCGATGTGATGGTATCAGTATCAATCGTTGGAGTGATCGGGCCCATACTCCCGAAGTCCATTCCGCCAATGCCCATATCAGCTACGCCGCCCGCACTATCGCCCGCGTCGTCCATCGCGTCCGCTGTGCTGATCGCCAACGTATTGAGCTGGTCAAAGCCGGCCAGAGCCCCTTTGACTTCCTTGCCTGCCTTCCTGATCTTCTTGCCCGCGCCGCCTGCTGCCGTCCCTACATCGCCCATTCCCGTAGCCGCAGCCTCAGTGGACGCGGTTAAACCGCTCAGGGAGTTACCCATCGCATTGCCAAAGATAAGCTCCGTAAATGCTTTGAAGTACTGTGCCGCTATCTGCAGCTTGGCAATCAGCCAGTTCAGCCCTTTAACAACTGGCGTTAGAATGTTAATGAAGCCCGCGCCCATGGTGCCCTGAAAGATTTTCCACTGTTCAGTCAGCACGCGCGTCTGGTTGGCCCAGCTCTGCCCGTTGCGGGCAAAGTCACCTTGGGCATCCCCCGTTACACTAAGCAAGTAGTTGTAGCGGAGCAGGACCTGTTCAGCCTGACTCATCGCCTGCCAGCTCTTTGTAATGCCTTGAGATAGCGCGTACGCCTCTAGGTTCGCAACGTTCATATTGATACCCAATTGCATCAACGGCTCAGTCTCACCCGCGATACCCGACCTGATCTTGTCAAAGGCCATATCGGTCGAAAGGTTATAGAACGATGCCATGTCCGCAGACAGAGTGGTCATGTTAAGCGACAGCTTTTTTACAGACTCGCCAGCTAATCCCGATGATTTGAGCATAGCCCCCATCGTCGATGCATAACGTTTGGCTGATAGCTCCCCCAGACCATAGGACTCCAACGCACTCTTAGAAAAAGCATCAATGTCGGCAGCCATGCTACCGAATGTGACATTAACCACGTTCTGCACCTCGGCCAGATCGGAGGCGAGGTTGATTGCTTCGCGCCCAAATTGGACAATCCCATGCACAGCAAAGGCCCCGGCGATTACCCCGCCGAGGCCCATGAATGCTTTACTTACTAATCCGCCTGCTATGCCCGCGATCCCACTAAGCTGCCGGTTGAACTCACCGAAGTTAAGCCCGAGATCGAGGATTATATCCCCCGCGCTACCTGCTGACACCTCCCTCACCTCCAAACATCCGAGCCATAACTGCTTCTAGATTCTTCATCGCCTGTTCGAGCTGCGCGGGATCATCAAGCTTAAGTTCGGCGTTGCGCTGACGCCACTCGCGATGAATACGCCGTTGGTCAGCCGTAAACGATTTGATCGTCTTGGGGTCCGTCTCAGCTCGGATGCCAACGACGCTACCCAGCGGTGTATCCGGCATAAGCCCGGCGACGAGCGTGACAAACTCCTCCCAGGGCATTTCGCCGTGCTGACGAATACGAATGCCGTATTGCTTGGCAATGCTCGCCTCAATCAACGACCAATCATCGTGCAAATCGTACCAACTATTGGCCGACCTGCCCTGCCCGGCGAAATCGGGCTGCTGCTTCGTCATACGAAATGCCCGTCTGCGCAGCCAAAATGCCCGTGGAAAGAACTTGGATATTCGCAAAGCTCAAATTCTCAACGCCGATTTCGTCGTAGGCTTGGTCGCCTAGCGCCACCTTCAAAGCGCCGAGAATACCATTCAAGCCCCCCGTCGCTGCTTCCTGAAATGCCAACACAGCTTGAATGCCGGCATTAACGGGATACACCGTATTGCCAATTTGAATTGATGGTTGCTCCTTGCTGAATTTATCCGATAGATTAATAGTTTTGGACATTGATTATTCCTCCTTGGTTATGGTGACCGCAGTTACGGCCCTGGTGTGAATGTCGGCTTGCCGTCGCTCAGCAGTTCGAACTCCAGACCGTCAATATTAGTGCTATCGCCGCCCGCTGGCGTCGTTACGTTGATGACGCAATCCATCTTCAATTTCGCGCCGCTCGGCATCGTCCACTCCAGTACCGTCTCGACCTCTTGGCCTGTGCCAAGCATCAGCCCGGCAATGTAGTCGTTGCCCGGATCGCCGTAGTGCCGCTTACCGCTAAAGCTGATAGTCAGCGCCTTGCCCGTAACTGCCCGGCGTACCCATCCCGCCTGATCCATCGCGTACCATTCTTCGGTATTGCCATCGATCGATGGGGCAAAGTTTTCCAGATCCTTGATTGTGGCCATGTCAGCAGGCGCCACAGAAGCGCGGCCGTTGATTCCGATTTTGAAGATATTATTGTGAACAGGAAAAACACCTGTGTTCGCCAATCCGATCCCCTACCTCTCATAAAAAATTGTCATTTCGATTACATACTCGTAGATGCCCTCATCATCGGTTCCAACACTCACTGGCGCAGGCGAACGCATATCGAACATGATGACGCGCTTACCTGCAATCTCCGGCTGTTGGCCGAATAGGGCATCGTAGAGCTCCTGTGCCTTATGCTCGGCTGTATCTGCATTGCGGCCCCAATGGACCAGGATGGAGACGAGCTTCGAGGCGTAGGACGTATTGGCAAGCCCACCGATCGCAAGGTACTGCTGTCCGCCGGGCAGGCCATACACGCCAATGCATTCCGGCTTCTTGCCATCCAGCTTGCCGATATACCAGCTTGGGCAGCTGACTTGCGTTTTCAGCCAATCGCGAATATCTGCCAGCATCATTTGATAAATCCTCCCGCAAGCTTCTTCCATAGAGACGAGAACACGCGCTTGATGACATTTTCCTTCTTACCTTTCGCCCACGCCTCCAACCAGAGCCCCTGTGCATTGCGGTTCTTGTCGCGGCGGAAATTGTACTCAGGGTGCCAGTAGAGACGACGAGCATAGGGCGTGTCATAGACGACAGATAATTGTCCTCGCTTTGCCTGTGAATCATCGACGAAGGCGCTGCGCTCCAGCTCGCCCGTCTGCTTCGGTACGACCTCAGCAGCCATGATCTCGTTCAGAATGCTGTGCTTGGAGCCGCTAAGCGTCTGCTGTAACGCCTCTGTCGCCGCCCCGCTGATTCGGTTTAGAGCATGCTGATTCATCTTCACCTTAGCCTTGACCTTCCCCATTTAGCTCAGCTCCAGTTCCGTCGAGAATACCGATCCATCCGGATTGCGTGGGCGCGCCGCTCGATAGATCGTCTTCCGCTCCGCACCGATTCGGACAAAGCCCTCGATCGCCTTATCTGGATTGATATCTCCTTCGCAGATTAATTTGCCGGAGAGTTGCACTAGCTGACGCTGCGCATTCATCACCTGCCGCGACTTGTCCTCATAACAGCAAAGCCCATCGAAGATTAACTCCTCGACAGGCTCACCATCCTCTGACAATTCAGTTTGATAGACTTGCACAGGCGTTTTCAAAATCCAACGCGGGAATGGCAGCTTCATCAGCAAATCCCCCTGTTCGCCAATCCCGTTGTTCGTAGCAGCCCGAATACAGCTTCCGTCGTTTGGACGCCGCCAGCTCCTACGACAGACTTAAATGATAGCGATATGCTGCCTGCGCTGTAGCCCGCGAGCGGCGTGTTCAGGTAATCGCCGTATTGATAGGCAAAGTCCGCCTGCTGGCAAACTGCTTTCCGAACATTTAGCTGCTGAAAAGACGTGAGGTTAACGAACCCCCGCGCCACGATTCGGCTATATGTTAAACTATCAATTTGATCACTGGATTGGCTAAGTGCCTGGTCTAATTCAGCAGCAGGGATGCTCCCGTTGCCGTACAGCGCGTAATCATCCGCCGTTGCATAGGCCATACGATTACGTTCCCGTTACTTCTTTTAGCTTTTTGTTGGCCTCGGCAAGCTTTGCCTTCAAGCTAGCGATTTCCTTCGCCGCCTCGTCGCCTGTACCGCTAAGCTGCGCTTCAAGCTCCTCGATACGATCCAGCGCCTTCTTATGCTCGGCATACGTCACTGTTTTGGCCGGAGATGTCTCGATCGTCTCCAGCACTCCACCATTCTCTTCTGCGATGTCATAGCCGAGCTTTAAATAGGCTGCTTTGTCCGCCTCGTCAATTTTAAGTTGCTTGTTCCCATTAACTGCGTACAGCATCGTTCATTCTCCTCTCTTAAACTGGATTCTTAAGCCTGCTTGTTAATTTGAACACCAGCGACCTTACGCGCAATGACGAACAGGTCCGTATACCGGCGATTTTGGTAGAGATAGCCGTCGCCGCCCGTATGCGAACCTGGCTCCCACAGATAAATTGCACTGTGCTTGACTGGTGCCAGCACTGCCGACGGATGCACCAAAATCATATTGATCTGCTTAGCGCCAACGCCCGGCACTGCGCCATCCGTGAAGTCATAGACCGTCTTCATACGATCAGAAGGAACGGAAACAAGCGTAACGTCATCCAACTTGCGAACAGCGCGATCGATCGTGCCATTGTTCGTTTGGACACTGATGAACCGCTGCACTTCTTCTGCATTCTTTAGCAGCTTTTTAACGCTTGGCGTTACGTACAGAACACGTCCGCTCTCCGGTACGCCTGCCTCGTCCATTTTCTCCATGAGGTTGTCGTAAACGATCAACACGTTCGCTGCAGTCAGGGCAGTTGTATCCGCTGTTCCACCATGCGCTGTAAATTCCGCATGCAGCTTGCTATAGCGGTACTTGTCGAGCTCAGGAATCGCCTGCTCCGTTTCAAATACGTTCGTCACGTTTGCCGCGCCTACCGTCTGATTCGTTTCGTCCACATCCATAGCGTCGACGTAGAATTCTACATCACGGTCATGTTCAAGCACCTTCAACTCGTAATCATTCGCGATGGCTTGGCGGTTCCATCCGCCTGTGCGGCTATGGTCTTTATAGCCAGCTACATCCAAGCGCGGAAGCTTAATCGTCTTTGCTCCCATCCAAAGCGCATTTTGCGTTGTCAGTGCCGACGAAGTTAGTTCAAGCGCGTATTTTTGTTGAAGAACCGTTTGAAACGAATCTACGTAATTGTAAGGCATCGTTTAATCACTCCTATTATTGTTGTGTAACTCCGAAAATTGCGGCGAGCTGTTCATTCCCCGCTTGCCCGCCGGTTCCGCCGCCAGCACCGCCGACGCGGAAGCCTGAACCGCCCTGACTACCATTCCCGCCGCCGTTCCCCTCTGGTTTGAACAGGAACGCTTTAGACTCTTGCAGCACTTTAAGCTGCTCGTCCAAACCAACGATCTTTTCGCCGTCAATGACGAGCTTGGAGCGATCGAACAGCCCAGCCACCAGCGCCTCGTCGTGCACCTTGCCAGTCAGCGATGCCTTGATCGCATTGGAGAGTGTAAGCTCCTTCAGATCGGCAGCATACTTGTCCGCAGCTTCTTTGTTCGCCGCCGTAAGTGCATCGATCTGCTTCTTCAGCTCCTCCGACGTGCCTGCCGTCTTGCCAAGCTCCGCGATTTGCGTATCGCGATCTACAACATCCTTCTCGGCCTTCTTCTTGGCTTCGATAGCTTCGTTATACTGCGATTTTGGAATGAAGTGCTTCGGCAACTCCTTACCGATATCGCCGACTGCGCCATCCAGCTTGGATTCCTCGACGCCCAGCTTCTTCAACAATTCTTTCAACCAATCCATACTCCATCAACCTCCATAGATTTTTATAGCTGCTCTCCAGCTATGGGAGTAGGCCGCTATGCTCCGGCCAACGAGCAATAGGCCCCGGCAGTCTCAACCGGAGCCCATGAAAAAAGCACCCTCGCGTATTGCGTGAGTGCCTCATGTGAAATATTTTTCGATATCCGTCTCCGCTTTAACATAAACAGCATCAACATATCGATCGTTGTGGACTGTAACAGCCCCGCCTTCTAGCTCATAATGTTGAGTTTGACTGTCATCAACATCGACAAGCAGATCGCGCTTGATCAATCCAGGGATGTGCTTTTCCAAAGCGAGACATTGCCTGTTGAATATCTCATCATCCGCTTTCGTGCAAATGTTGTACTCGAACATGTTTCGCACCTCATTCCAAGCCTAATTTCTTGTTTACAGCTTTATTTGTTTTACCGGCCGTATCAATGATATCTTGATAAGCTTGTTCCATCGTCAGGTTCTTCCGCTCCATTTTGCTCTTGACCAATGCGTCAAACTCAATGTGCGGATTATTCTGATTTAGTTTCTCGGCTTCCTCGCGATCATCCATCATCAATCTCGCCTCCGAACGGTATTTATTCCGTAGCGAATGCGCATGCAGCGCTTGATCCTTCAAAGGCTTTTCTCTATCGATTAAATTGACGATGTTCTTGTCGTGAGCAATGTACCACTCGCGGACTTCCTTATTCCCAAACTGCCCGAACATTGCTTCTTCATAATCTAAGGCGTTAAGCGTCTGTTGACGTTCAGCCTTAATTTGTTCCCAACGATTACTATCATTGTACTTTATACGTTGGAAATCTGCTAGAGATTCAGCACCGAGCTTGTCCTTGTAGATCAACTTGTAACGATCAAATTGCTTTTGATCGGATAAGGTTCTCTGCTCCATGATATCCATCAAGGTAATAGGCGGCAACTTGGTTTGTTCCCGTTTACTATCCCTCCGCAAATCCTCATGCTCAGCCAAGTGTCCTCGAAGCCGCCCCTGCCACTCCTTAACCTTTGCTGAAGCTGCAGCCTGATTATCCGGATCTGCAGCACCCGCCTCGCGCCGCTTGTAACGCCGAATCTGACGCTCCATATAGCGCTGCCGCTGCTCCGCCTTGTAATTAGCCAAAGCCTCGCTATCATCGACCGGCTCCGGCAGCTTGCTTACACCCGGAATGTACGTCGACATGTTGTGCCGGCAGTTCGGGTGGAACAGCCCTCCAGCCATCGCCGTGCTGAGCAACGGGTATGGCCCATCAGCTGCTGTGCCTCCGCTGTATACGTCGTCGATATAGACCTTACCTTGCCACGGCAGACAGGTGGGCGAGCAGTTGCTATGCGACGAGACAGCGACCGTTCGGATGCCCAGTGCGTTTCGCTTGGCGCCTTCACCGGTAAACACGGCTCGCTGCGCCGCTGTCCGCAGCGCCATCTCCGCATAAGAGGCGACATTGACCTTGCGGCCATCCGAGTAAGTTATGCAGTCAATGCCTTTATCCAGAAACTCCTTTGTCGCCATGTCGACTGCCTTGCTTAACGACGCCGCTCCCGCGTTGTGGTACACCTGCGCTTTGTAGATCGTCTGCCGGTAGACATCGTCCATCTTCCGCAGCATGGCATGCCTCGCATCGCGGAGCTGCCCTTGCGCTTCTGCCGTAAGAGCATCGACCCGCGGCTTGTTAACCTTGAAGAAGTTTTCGTCATTATCCTCATGAGAAGCAGGGCGGGACAAGTCCTCACGTTTCCCGAAGCCAAACCGACTCCATAGCCGCTTGGCCGCGTCTGCCACGCTCTTGGCGCCGCGGCGGAATGAGCCGCCGATCGTCCGCTTAACCTCATCTTCAACGTCCGGTGCTGCCTGCTCGACGATCTGACGATTTTCCTTCTGAAACTGCTTCAAGCTTGCCAACTTGCGGGCTTGCCATTGTATCCATTCGAATCCAAGCCGTTCCTCCTCCGCCTCATGCGCAGCAAGGTTCCGCTTCATCGACTTCACCAGGTCGAGCTCCATCTGTGCGAAGATTTGCCGGATGCCGTAGCGCTTCTTCATTCGTCATCTTCCGGCGGATCATCTTCGCTCGGCGGCTTGTCTCGGTTAATGGCCGGCTCGTCTATACCGCCGCCCTGCTCCTCTTTTAAACGGGCAACCTCGGCGGCCTTTTCCTCGTCCGTCCAGGTATCGCCATACATCTCTTCAACGGCGCGCTCCAAACTCATCACGCCGAACGTCCGCGCCTTGCCAACCGTCTCGACGACGGCATCGAATGAAGGCGATGCATACTCCCCAAACTTAACGCTCGGCTCGTACGAGCCGACAGCACGGCCATTCAATGTGTCCAACACCATAAGCGCCGTTGCCACGACCTGCGGGATGACTTCATTTAGCCGCTCAATGATCTTGCCGCGCGTGTATAACGTAGCCTTCTCCTTCTCGCGCTGCGCCTCGGCGTTATCCGTCTTCTTCAGGTCGATTCCCAACGTCGCCGGGCTAACGATCCCCTGCAAGCACATGTCGAGCGCGCTGGCATAAGACTCAACAAACGCTTGATACAGAATCTGCGGCTGCACCATGCTAATCTGGCTCTTGGCGTCCTCCGCGAGCGTGGAGCCGATCTTGATGAAACGATTGTCAAACGGATTCGGCCGCATAAGCGCGCCGGTCTCTGGATTACGTGGGATAAGATCCTCCGGAATGTACTTCTGAACCCGGCCGTCGCGGATCGCATCCATCCACTGGCTGACAACCTCGTCCAAAGCATCGAAGCTGTCTGCCTTGCCCCCGTCATAGATCGACTTGCCTCGGCCCTTCCACTTCGGCGAACTGAAAAACATGAGCGGTACGGCCATGATCCAATCGCCGTTGTACGCCGTGTCTGCCAGCTCCGCCGTCTCCGGTACCGTAGCGAGCGACACCTCTTTGCCGTAAGCATCGAGAAGCTGATACCTGATATAGCCGCGCCCGAACGTTTCAACGAGCCGATAGTCCTTATCGCGCTGCCGGTAATCAGTATAGAAGATGACCTCCTGCAGCCGGCCGCGCTGCCGCTTGTACTCGACCTGGTCGCCAGAATAGAACTCGATGATCGGATACGGTGTTACCGCTGTATCCACTGTGAGCTTGAACGCCCCATCTCCAACTACCAGCGTGTCCGTGATCGCGGATCCCAGCAGCTCCGGAAAGCAATTGTCCTCGGCAATCTCGTCCCACTGCAGCTTCACCGCTTCCGTCTGCAGCTCGATACCGTCCATATCAGCAATGACGATGTCGGACAGCTTGTCCGCGATCATGGCCGGCAACCCGGAGTGGATCTTCCGAATGCTGAGCTCCGCCGACGGCACCGCCGCCCAGAAGCGCGAACGGCTCACCGCGTCCACCGCCGTCTGCTTGTAAAACTGATCCAGCTCCGACGCATCCCCGCGATACCATAACCGATTCCGCAGCACATTCGTCTGATAGCTCAACGGCTCCGTAATCGTGATGATTCGGTTTTCCGGCGCCGGGTTGATCCGCAGCATCTTCATGACCATGTTCTTTAACCACCCCATTTCTATACCTCCAATCTGCGCTTGAACGGCTGCACCGCGTACTCCGAGCTGTCCAAGCAGTCTACCGGGTAGCTGCCGTCATCTGTCCGCACCCATTCGCCCGCCTGCCGCTCCTTCTCGTCCCACGTCGCATTCTCCAACGCCTCGGTCCACTTCGCCATATGCTTCATGACTTTGTAGCGGCCCTGATTGATCAGGATGTTCGTCAGTCTTATCCGATCCACGATGCCCTCTTTCTTATAAGCGGCCACCACCTGTATGTTGATGCCGCGGCGCCGCAGCTCGTTGGCCAGCGCCTGCCGGAACAGCTTATCCGCGCTCTCGGCGAAGATATGAGCACACGACAAAAAGGCCGGATACGTCTCCGACCACTCGACTATCTTATTCACGACTTCCTTCGCGTACCGATCGTGCGTAAAGCCGCTCTCCTTGCCCTGCTTGTGGTAATAGCCGTCCAGCAGCACAACGTTCTCATACTTCGCTGTCATGCCCGTGAGCGTGGCAACCGTAGCATCCGTGCCGCCGATGTCGATTCCAATACTGAACTCGATGAAGCGGTAGTCCTTGATATCCGACCTCGTCACGACGACATCCTTGCTCGTATAGCCCGTATATATCCGGCCTGTCGCCGCTGTGCGCTTGCCGAGGATATCCGCCTGGTACCACAAGCTGCCCTTGTCGTACGTCGAAAGCACAGCCCGTAGCCTATCGTCCGGTATGCTCAGATTCCCCATAACAGTGAAGTGCGCGTAATTGTATCCCGAATTCTCTCCGCGCTTCAGCAGCTCGTCCTGATAGTCGAGCACATCGCGATAGAACCAGTGTGACGGCGGCTTCGGATTGAGGTCGAAGAACAGCTGCCGCTTGGAGCTTGCCAGCGTCCGGTCAAATGCCTCTTGCACGAACGATTGATGACACTCGTTTACCTCGGTAATGTACACCGTGCCATAGGAGTTACCTTTGATCCGCGCCGCGTCGTTCGCCTTTCCCCCGCCTGCGATAATTACGACCTTCTCACCTGTAGCCGTCTGGATATACAGCGCATCGCGGTTCTTGTATTCACCCTCTCGGCAGCGGCCCGCAAACAGATGCTGTAAGCCGAAGCCGTTCGAGTCAACCGCATTCATCTTCGCTGCACCGAGCGACACGCCGGCCACCAAATGCAGCTTGTCCGGATGGATCTCCAAGCACATCGCGTATGCAATCAGGTTGATGATGTTCTTACCTGCACGCTTGCCACCTTCCGCAACGTTCAGCCAGCTATCCTTTGAACGGGCAATATACTCGGCCTGCTTAGCCGTAAGGGGTGCATACTCAATCATCGCTCAGCACCCTTTCCGAAGCTGGGTTGTTAATCAACTCGGCAAGCGCGGTAATCTGCGCGTTCGGATCGACGCCATCCTTATTCGGCACCTTGGATTTCAGCACCTCGATACGCGCACGCTGCTCCTCTGTCGCGAGATCCGTCTTCAGCAGCTCGTCATATTGCTTGATGAGACTCTGGAGCGTTGACATGGCCCGGCTCTGAGCCTGCAGGAAGGTTGCCTGCTTGTCCCACGCCTGCTGCACTTCCCACTTCTCGCCGAACACATTGCCGCTTTTCTCCTCGATGCGCTCAACCGTCTTGTCGTCGCGATCCTTAACGTACATGATCTGCTGCGCCCGAATGATGGCCGTGTACTGGATCATGATGTTGTCCCAAACGATATCGATCGGGCTGCGTTCCTGAAGCTGGCCCATGATCTCCAGCGACTCGGCCGGCAGATACTTCTGGAACAGGCCATGTGTTACAGCATTGCTGTTGCGCGCTGGCGCCCCTCCGTTGTTCCCCACGGCGTTCTTATTCCCCTTGGGTGCACCCCCGCGCTTTGTGTGCACACCTTCGACAGAGGGTGCACCCTTATTACGCTCCCAGCCATGACGCTGCTTCCAGCTCTTAACCGTGTTCAAAGTGACGCCATGCTTCTCAGCGATCTCCCGATATTTCAAGCCTGCTTGATAATCCTGCTCGGCCAGCTTATGCGTCTCTGCCATGCTTCACGCTCACCACCTCCGGCGTTGTGTTGTTTTGCTGCATGGAGCCTATGCTCCACTTATTCGTTTTCCAATCTCGCAATCTGCCGATTCACAGATTCGACGATACGTTCTCGCTCTTCTCCACTGTAATAATCGATTATCTCTTCCGGCGTAACGTCCTCCAGAATATAGCCATCAACAATTGTGGACCATACGGCGTACTTCCCACCCGGGAGCTTATCGATTCTCCTTGCCATCACATTCAGCTCCTTTCAGGCAAAATAAAAAAGCACCCGTTAAGGTGCTTTTCGTTATTCGAGTTCAACCCATTTTGCATTTTTATCATTCTTATCAAAGAAACTAAACAATTGACGTTTTGCTTTTCTCATTACATCTTCGATAGAATCTGCCGAATTATCAGACGAGACGTAAGGGCCTGCTTGCTCAGAGCCTTTATATGCATGGCTTGTTGTGAAATAATATCTTCCATCAAACCTTTTTTCTACCCGAACCGTTATTTTTGTTGTCCCAATATGGTCGTGCTGTATCCATAAATTCCATTCTTTCACCAACTCATAACAATCGATGACTTCATCTCTCGCTATCCACGCTTCCATGTGATCTGACAGAGATATCACCTCAATCATAATTTTACTGGTGGTTACTGTACCGAAATACCGGCACGTTTGATGTACTCTTCAAAACTATGGCCGCCAATTGAATTGATTATCTGCCCAATCTTAAACTGCGCCTCTGTTATAGTCATCTCAGGTAACTTGGGATATGGAATATTTGATCTAAATCCATCAACAGCTACAGTATAGAAATCTTCCACAATTGTTTGATTATAGCAAAGTAAGAATCTTTGTTTGTATGCTTTTTTATCTGGGAATCTCTCCGTCCATTCTTCATAGAACCGGCCACTATCTGAGAAGTCTACTTCCTCTCTTTTTATCGTGATAGAAAGGTTATCTTTATAAACATATGTTCCAAATTCGTCGTTAATAATCCAATCTTCAGGAGTGCTATGTTGGATATGTTGGATAAATTCTGAATATTGCATTCGACAACCTCCTACCAATAATCTGCAATGTTAGAGTAAGTATTACACGTTATTACAGAATAGTCCATAAGAGATAATGTCGAATGCTGTCTACTACACACCCGCCCATAATTCATGCATATTGCGCTCGACTCAAATTCCTAAACGCTTGGGATTTCCCCTTGAAGCAACGCGGCACGCTACAAACTTGCTTCGCCCCCGTCCAGCGCCCCCATATACAGCCTTTGCAGTGATCGGGCTGCTTCGGCTGCTCACGTTCAAGTTGATATTTCTTATAGGCTTCCGGCGTCATGCTGGTGCCTCCTTTACATGCAAAGAAGCCGCCCAATGGACGGCTTCTGTCTCGTATACAATTATTTCATACTAGCATAATAACACGGATTTCCTGACAAAAACGGCTCATTTACGGCATAATTTCGGCTCGTTTTCGGCACTTAAACGGCAAGCCTCTCAAATTCCTCTAACGCTTTAGTCCTCCATGATCTGAAAGTCCGCTCTGCAATCTTCATTTCTGCAGCAGCTTCCTGTACAGGTACACCTTCGACATACCGCAAACGCAGCAACTTCGCATAATCGGGCTTATAACTCTCCAATGCTTCAAGTGCCGCATCAATCTGGTCGCGCTGTGCCTGAAGATCCTGCAGCTCGCTCAACCTTTCGATAACTGCTTCATAGCCGTCTTTGCTGCCAGTGCGCGCTTCGATAACCTTCTCGATCTTCGCTCGTAGCTCACGCAACGCCTTGTCATCGTCCGCATCGCAGCCCTGCGCTGGAATGGCTCTAAGCTGCGATCGTATGCCGGATGGGTATTTGTCCAAATACGCATGCGCCGTCGTCTCTAGCTCCTGCTCGCGCTTCGAAAGATACATGTATGTCGGCATACCGCGCAGCTTACGGTGCAGTTCCATCAGTTGGTCATCCTGATTCAAACGGCTGACCGTAATGCCAGCGCCAATTGAATAATTTTCGAGTACCTTGATGCGAGCTACGATTCGCTTATAGTTGCTCAGTTGTTCGATTACCGCTGTTTCGTCCATCTATTTCCCTCCTCATGTTGCCACTCTCTCGATCCTTGCTTTAAGTGCTTCCAACAGCTTATCCTGCATTGCAGCCTTACCCTCAAGTGCAGCCATCACGTCTTCGTCAGCTCCGCCCTGCACAACAAGGTGATGCAGAATAACCTTTTGCTTTTGACCTTGGCGATGCAAGCGGCCATTCGCCTGCTGATACAGCTCCAGGCTCCAGTTCAAGCCAAACCACACGACGTGGTTACCCCCATCCTGAAGATTAAGCCCGTAGGCTGCGCTAGCGGGATGGGCCAGAAGGATATCGACCTCACCTGCATTCCAGTCTAACTGGTCCTGCGGCGTCGATAGCTCTCTGATCCGTAAACCTGATTTGGATAGCGCGGACTTGATTCGGGCTAAATCGTGCTGATAGCTATAAAACACAAGTGCGGACTTACCGTTCAATTGTTCAATAAGCTCCATAAACGCCTCGATCTTATTATCGTGGATCTCATGTACTTGCCGATCACCGTCATACAAGGCACCATTGCAAAGCTGTAACAGCTTTCCTGTTAACACTGCTGCACTCGTTGCGGTAATCTCTGTGCCTTCGACCTGTAGCAGCAGATCCTTTTCTAACTTGTCGTAAAGCTTCTGCGCCTTATCGTCTAACACGATTGGAATAACATTCGGGATCGCATCCGGCAAATCCAGATAGTCCTCCGCCTTCATGCTGATGCAAATATCTTGAATTTTTTGTTGGATAACCTCGTCGGCACCAGGTTTCGCCGTGTAGCCGAAACCGTGATAATTATGCTCGAAATACTTTGTACGGTAGCCCGTTATGTTTTTCTCTAGTCGCTGTCCTTGATCAAGCAGAAAAATCTGCGCCCATAAATCAAGCAACCCGTTCGGCGCCGGTGTACCGGTCAGGCCAACGATGCGCTTCATATGGGGCCTTACCCAGCTCAATGCTTTCGTCCGCTTGGCGGCGTGATTCTTGAAGCTGCTGAGCTCGTCCAGTACAACAAGGTCAAACGGCCATGCGTTGCGGTAATATTCAGTCAACCAAACCACATTATCACGGTTGATTACGTAAATATCTGCTGGTGTATTCAGTGCCCGGATCCGCTTGTTCTTATCTCCCAATACCGGCACGATCCTCAAATGCTTCAAGTGTTCCCACTTAGCCGCCTCGGTCGTCCATGTCGCTTCTGCAACCTTCTTCGGTGCAACAACCAGCGTTTTGGTAATAGCGAATCGGTTGTATTTTAGATCGTTTACCGCCGTCAACGTAATGACCGTCTTCCCTAGCCCGAGATCCAGAAACAAGCCCAATGCCTCATCGGCAAGTAAACGATTTATGCAGTATCGCTGGTATGCGTGTGGAATAAATTGCGTCTTGGGTTTCGCTATACCGTTTGCCCGTGCTATTGCTCCGGCCATGTCGGCAGCCCTCCTGCAGCTTGCATACGGCTGATGAACGCATCGGCTCCTGCTTTACTATCGATCACCGTAACGGGCAACCCTAGGTTTGAAATTGTTCTTTGCTGGTTAACCTGTAACGGCGTCGCCTTCTTGCCCGGCGCTTTTAGCTCAACGAACGCAACACGTCCTCCGGGCAACATCACAATCCGATCCGGCACCCCTGCATTGCCGGGGCTCGTCCACTTATACGCCTTTCCGCCAGCTGCCCGTACCTTCTCCCGCAAATATGTCTCTATGTCACGCTCTCGCATGCTCAATCCTCCTGTCAACTTTCCGAACGATTTTCCTATACGTGTATGCGTATAGGCGCATTAGGCGTATTAGGCGGGCACTATACTCTCTATTCTCTCTATTTATTATTTTTAATAGATAGAAAGTTGACAAAGTATACAAAGTACCTAAAAGCCTTATATATCAAGGGTTTAGCCTGTCAACTTACCCGTCAACTTTCTAAAAAATGAAAGTCGACAAGGTTGACAGAGAAAGTTGACAAACTCACTGAAAGTTGACAGACAAAGTTGACGACTTCACGAACCCTTTTTGTTGCCCATACGGCCCAAATCTGAATGAGCTCCCGTATCGTTTCCACCCCTGAAGTCTCGATAAAATACCGTTTATCTCCATTGCGTCGTATCGCTTCATAAACTTAAGATCGCTCCCGTAACATTCGCACCACACCTCGGCAGCGCACACGCGACTCCGTTCAATGGCTTCGCCCTCCGCCCGGCCGAATTCCCCTGACCAGTACATACGGCGCTCAGCCAACGTACGTTTATCCCAATCCGTTGGAACCAGTCGCTCCACAAACTCACGAATGACGCCCTCCTTAGCGTTGCTTTCGCGGTGGATCTCCTGCTGCGCTTGTGCTTGTTCTTCCGCTTCGCCCGTCAAATACAATGGCTCTCCCAGCTGCCAGTACATATAAGCCTCCGCATAAATTTGCGGAACCTCTTCTTCCAATAGGCCGAATACGCTCTTTGTCGGCTGCTGAACGCCTACGTCGACCGGCCAGAAGCGACGATTCCCCGTTGCATCCTTTAAGAATTCACTATCATTCGTGGTTCCCCAGAATACCCCTCTTCGTGGGTAAGCCTTCGTACGGCGCCCGTATGGCTCTCGGTAAATATCCTCCGTCCGACTAAGGAACTGCTTGATCGCTCCCGTCTCCGACTTACTGAAGCCGTTGAGCTCACCGACCTCATTAAGCCATATCCCCTGTATGAGCTCGCTTGCTTCCTTGCCTTCAAACGTCGTTAAGCTATCCGAATACCAGCTTCGCCCCAGCAATCGCAGAAACGTACTCTTCCCGAGCCCCTGTGGTCCCGCAAGGATGGGCATCTGATCATATTTACAACCTGGAGCCATGGCCCTCGCAACTCCTGCGACAACAGCCTTACGACTCACCGCTCTTGTGTACGTGGAATCCGCAGCCCCTAGGTAATCAGTCAGCAACAGGTCCAAACGGCGAACTCCGTCCCATTGAAGACTCTTAAGCCATTCCTGAACCTCATTAAATGTATGCTTATGCGCACAGAGCGCTACGGCATCAAGAATCTTTTCCTTACCTGTAATGCCGTACGATCGCTCAAGGTAATGCCTCAGTCCTGCATCGTCAATATCGGTCCACTGCCGGCGTTCGGGGCGTTGATCCCAAGGCAGCGCGCCTAGCGTCAGCCCCCTCACAGCGAACTCGTCGTACGCGAGCTTTCCCCGAATCATCGGATCGTGCTCGAGAATAACAAGTATGTTGTCCGTCGTCTTAGCTGGCCTGCCAGTGGTTGTACTGATTTCAAGCTTTTTGATCCAATCCGGATCTCCTGCCACTAGATCGGCTACCGGCGCTCCAAACGCTGCAGCTGCCTTATCATAGCGCTCTTGGTTAATCGCCGTAGCAACACCGCCATCCTGCAGCGCGAATGCAACCATAGCCGTGAACGATGGAAGCCGATTCGTCGGCGTCCCTGCAGCGGCCTCGTCGTCTGCATCCCCGAAGCGGTGCAGCCGGACCAGATCAAAAGCATTCACTAGCCGACCACCGCACGGATCCGTAGCATGGTGTGAATAGAGGAATGCGCCGTTATCATAAATAACAGCACCACCGGATGTGCTGGCACCCACATAAGTGAAGCGCCCCGTCCCGTCGTCCGTCGAGGCATAGAGCCCCGGCAGGAACTTCTCCATTGCAGCAAGCACGTCATACTGACGGCAGAATGCGCCGACGATACCATCCTTCACTGCAGGATCCCCCTGCTTAGCTGCCATGCGAACATGTACCTGCTGCGCACCGGGAACCTGCGGCCACTCTGAGACGTTACGCCAGTCCGTGTACATTCCAAGAAGACCCTCAGCATCCACAAATGGCTTGTCGCCAAAGGTGAACACATACTGGCTATCAGCACTGCAGCTTGGCCAGTACATGAGCCGTGTTGCTTGGAACGTTGTTGGGTCGCACAAATCTATACCGATGATCTGCGCTAGCTTACGTGCAAGCGGCTCGTACTCATCTGCCGTAACCGTTCGATTAAGAGGAATCAGAACGCGCAGCCGCGGTCGCGCCTCCTCATGCTTCCGAGTACTGTACACCGCATACGCGCAGCCAAGTCCATCGAGACGGCGCTGCACGTCAGATGTGCTGCCTGCTGGTAAGGCGTCAAGATCAAGCGTTATGACGTCACGGCCTACAACCGCGGACGTCTTCCGGCGCCCACCAATAAGCTCACCGGCGACGAAGCCGCCGACGTCCTTCAAGTCATCTTGCTTTGACTTCGGCATTGCCAGATATTCCGCTAATGTTTCGGTGCCACGGACCGCCGTGCGCAGCCGCTCGACGAGCTCGGACCACCAGATCGATTGCGCGGGCCAGTGTGTCGCCTTCCTGCTGCCGGCGGCAGAGATTGTTAATTGTCTATTGAATTGCACGGCGCCAGGCCACCTTTCAGGTTAATCAGTCAATTCGAACACATGCCAAACGAGTGATCCGGATTGAACAGTACTAATGAAGCGCGTTTTATCGTCCGCATGGAATTGCCAGCCTGTACCCACGACCACTATCCGCTTTATTACATTCCAATTTGGGCTTGCTTCCTCACCTGGGACTAAGGCATACACGACGATATCCCCATTCTGAACAACAGCCGATATGATCTTGCTTGAAGACGGAACCTCAATGGTTTGTGTCGTAAGGCTCGGGTACACAGGATATTTGTAAATAACACTCATAAAGTCTTACCCCCGTGTCTGTGCGGCCGTGTAGCGTTATAAGCCATCTTCTGAAGGATAGCCGCCTCCAGATCTATCTCCAAATGACCGCAAAGGTCAAATATCCGAATTATCGTGTCAGCCAATTCTGTTGGAATGCCACACGGCTTATCTCCCTCAAACCAAATTTCAGTGAAGCCTTTACCGTCCCGGTAATCCTCCAGCGCCTCTGAGAGCTCGCTGTGCATAAGTGCAATAGATTCACCAAAAGCTCGCGGCTCATCATACCAACCTTTATCAATAGCGTTTCGGTGAGCAGCATCAACCAATCGAGGTATCGTTATCCGCGGTGCTAGCAGCTCACGCATACCAGGTAATGCGGCGCGAGCCATATATGGATTTTCCAAAAAAATTCCTCCCTTTGAATTTAGTAGCCAATGTTCTCCTTATGATCAGCATCGCAGCTGCAGGGAAATGACCGTCCCAAAAATTACATACAATAACAGGATAATGGCAAATGGACGTCGAACAGAATCATCAAAGGAGCGTGATCTCATTGACAACGGCAAGCAAGGCGCAACACATCCCTAAAGACCCTTTTGTCGACATTGCCAGCAGTCTTATGGAAATTACTAACTTACTCCGCAGTTTGGCAACCTGTAACGAAGCCATTTTTAAAAGTCTTGACAAGCAGTCGGAACTGCTTGTCGAGGTTTCCAAGGACTCGTCTGACACCAATTTCGCCGTTAAATATAATGTCGATTCGAGCATGCGGAGCGTATCGCACGCAATCGAATGCATTATAAACATGCAGGTCGAACAGCGTGTACGTGAAGCAATAAAGGATGGGGACACCTCGTTTAGCATTATCGATTACATTACAACCATGAAGCTCGATAAGTCTGCGGATTGAATTATAGCCTTGATGTTACAAAGGCAGCATTTCACAACATACTCACCTATTCAAAATGCGCAGACATCTTACCGACCAACCCGCGAGCAGCGCCGATGTATTTCTCGCGCTGTTCCGGCTCCCCTGCTTCGATCTCACCTAACGTCGCAAGCAGACCTTTAAAGCCTTCGACTATTGCATCAAACTGGAGCTTAAACTTAATCGTCGCAGCGCTGCTCGGCTGCGCAACTTTTTTCCGGAGCTCGGCCAATTCCGCCTCTACCTCCGGCGGGATCTTCTCCACGATAGCTGTTGTCTCGATCGGCTTCGCCTTCAGTTCATCCTCGAGTCGCTTCACCGCTTGCTGGGCTTCGAACAGTTCGTCCTGCACCCTTTGTGCAGTCTCTGTATCACCGGCAATCTTCGCCTCTGCAAGCTCAATGTTCAACTGGGATACTCGCTCTTGAAGCAACTCACGTTCCTTACGCTCTGTCTCAGCCTGCTTTTGGGCTTTTTTCAGTTCTGATTCGAGCTTCTTTGCCTGCTTCTCAGCATCCTGACGCGCTTTTACTGCTGCTTGCAACTCCCGAGTCGACAGCTCGACAGCGTTGATGTCTTCCGCAAACTGTTCACGCTCTTCTGAAGGGACTGCCAATAAGGCAACAGCTTGCGTATAACTCAAATTCTCAACCGCTTGGAAATTTGAACCGTATTCGACTGCAACCTTCATGAAGTTATTTGCAGTGGACTGACTATAACTGACGTTTTCGGACAACCAAACGCCCCACTCACCGTGGTTTACGAGTGCCTTTGCCTCATTCAACCGCTTACCAATTTCGATGGCGCCGCGCAACACAATTTCGCGTGTCTGGCTATCGATACTTCGAATCTCCGCTGCGATGAGCTGCGGCGTCCTATCAATAATTTGGGTCATATAGCAACCTCCTGCTGTGCCGTTATTCTAAGGCGCTCTATTTTCTTCTTTAGTTTTTTCTCGATAAATGCGTCAACGAATTCTCGTACTGCTGGAGTCATGCCTTTGTTACCAAAGCCGCGACATTGAATCACCTTTCCATCGATGACTTCCATTGTGTAAAACGGAGCGTCTGGAGAGTCAATCAGCCTTATTAAGAAGATATCGCAGGCGCCTCGAGCATATTTAGGCGCATAACCACCTACGCAATGTTTTAGGGTCTTCCCTTCTGCAAATAGCTCTTCATTTGTAGCGCACGGTCGCAAAGATAAGCCCTCATGTTCAAAGTGATAAGGCTGAAGTTCTGCTGCCCTTTGGAGTATCCCCTTGATAACCTCAGAATCGCGTTTTAGCTTGGTCTTTTGAGAAGATTCCTGGTGAGCGCGGTGGAGATCATTAGGGAACAGAACAGCCTCTTTCGTCAAATCCTTACCGAGCTCTCTACATTCCCTAAGATAGTCTCGCCAAGAAATAAGAACGTCCCCACCAGAACGATACCTGCTTTTGACGCGTTTAATCTGTTTTAAAAAATATCTTTTAATTACTAATATTGGGGCGTGGATCCCAAGGTTTAATAACTCAGATGCATTATAATCAGACAGAAGATCGGACATTGTTGAAGCTTCTTCCCAGGTATAGTTGGATCCATCCTTCCTAGAAAGCTGGAAGCATCGTAAAGTCAACGCCCCAACCGATACTTTCGAAGCTTTCATTGCCTTCATATCTGACTTACTTAAACGAAGAACCTTCTCCGGCGTCTTACCTCGCCAATTAATGGCACTGTAAGTTGCCTGCCCTTCAAGTTTCGATGTAACGAGATGACCAAGGCCATACTTAGTAAGAAACTCAATGCATGGGTACCGTGCCGCCAGGTCAAATACCTCAACGAAATCGGCTTTTTTATATTTTTCCCAAGTACAGTATTGAAAAGGTGTCCCCCGTACAGCTGACTTAATCGATGCTGCGCTGTAGTAGCTAGGGGTATACTTCATGCTACGAACAGCTTCAGAATAGACTTTCTTACAATGCACCCATTTTACCGATCCACCCCAACAATTCCTGCGCGCCATCAGCCCACTTTTACCCCATTCGAACAGATACAGCGCGACAGGTTTAATAAGCGTTTCGGTTTTTCGATAATCTTTCGTGTAATCCCTTACTGCATAAAAGCCTCGAGCAACAATCGCCATTGGGTCTATGAGTGACTTCTCGTACCATAACAGGTAGACAGAATCAACCATCGCTTTTCTGCCTCGGCCGCTGGCTTTTACCCTTACCGCGCTACGACAATGCGGACATTCCACTGATACACCGTGCTTTAGCCCCTCCGTCAAATGCTCTTGCTTGCAGTGAGTACAAAAGCCATACTGCCGTCTTCCTTCACGGTGCGTAAATAGATACCGACTCCAGTCCATCACATCGTCAGTAATGTACGACTGTATCTCGGAGCTTATGTCGATTGGAAAATGATCATGAAAACCCAATGCTAGCCCCTCCTTATAAGAAGTCATCAAGCTTGACATCGAATTCTGATGTTGGCGACACTTGCGTTACTGTGTCCGCTGGGGCCACAGTAACCTTTTGGCTTAGAGGCATCGTCGGATCCGCGTCAATACCGTAGTACTTAAGCACAACAGCGAATCCCTCTGCATCGGTAAGCATGGCTACGCCACCCGACTGCTTCTTTTTTGCCTCGGCTTTCATTGCATCGAGACTCTTTACAATCGACTTATCTGCTGCACACAGTTGCTCTGCATGACTTGGAGTAGCCTCCAGATGATCAATCAGGAACTTCCCAATCACTTGTACATAAGCGTTACCCTGCGCCGCATCCATTTCCATTCGAAGTTTATTAAGAGCTTTCATGCTAACCCCTCCGCTTCCCAAATATCTGTGCTGCCCAGTCACCTTCACGATCCCGAAGACGCTGAGCTCCAAATCGACCCATTTGCTGCCTTGTCCATAGCGGCTCGGTTGCTGCTCGTTCTATCGGCCATTTCGATTTCTTCACGCGACGATGGAATGTGTGATACGGAATCCCGTTCTGTTCAGCAAGCCGCAACGCGCTCTCTGGATATACTCGAATAAACTCAGTCGCTCGCAACGCGTTCTGCTTAAGGTCCTCTATCGTCTGAAGCGGCTGAGTCGCTGCCTTCTCAGCTGAATATCCATTCCGAATGCGGACCATGAACGTCTTATAACAAATCCCATTTCGCTTAGCCGTCTCAGCCCATTCGCTGTAATGTCCTCGCGGCTTATGCACTCGCGGCGGCGTAGTCATTGCTTTCTGTTTCGACCACAATTGCTGCCGCACCCTTCGGTCTAACATTGTCGCTGATATCCCAAGCTCAGCTGCCTTGGCATACTCTTCTGGCGTTATATAAAAGTAATGACTCATCGAATCAGTCCTTCATATAGAAGTTTGTAACGAACCCATCACCCTTAAGTGGTAGCCCCGGCGCCCACTGGATCGGCTGCGCCATGATCTCCAGCATCCGATCCAGCTCGTCGGCGCTACTCAGCTCCGCCCCCACCTCGTCATGGACATGCAGCACAATTGGGTAGCCTACATGATCTAGCCGCATCAGTGTAACGGCTAGGCAATCCCGTGCGATCGCTTGAACGCAGTTCTCGACGAGCTTGCCGCCGTAGGTATTAAGCACCGTCCACTTCTTGCTTGTCTGGTCCATACCCCAATAGTGAAGCGCAGGCTTGCCAAAATCGTTCTCTCGCAGAAACGGCTTCGCATAAAAGAGCTTCCGTCCACTCGGCAACGTAATTGTGAAGAAGTCCTGTTTCGTAGCGTGATGGCTTTCGCGAGCAAAGATCAGACCACGTACACCGACCGGCTGCCCCGTCTCCATGACCTCAATCGCCGCCGCCTCCATGCTGTACCACAGATCAACGATACGTCGGTTAGCATTGCGCCAACGCGTAACGATCTCCGGCAGTTCCGCTTCCGTTAGCCCTTGATCAAGCGCCCCCATTGCAATCAGTGCACCTTTTCCACCTTGATAACCAAGTGCCAATTCTGCGACCTTGCCCTTTTGCCTAAGATCGCTACCCTTGCCGATCTGTTCGATTGGTACGCCAAACATCTGCGAAGCTGACGCTTCGTAAATTTTGCCGTGCGTTGCGAAAACGTCCAGCCGCCATTGCTCGCCAGCTAGCCAAGCAATAACGCGCGCCTCGATTGCGCTGAAGTCAGCTACTCCAAGCTGCTTACCTGCCGGTACCACAAACGCCGTCCGGATCAATTGCGAGAGCGTGTCCGGCACGTTGCCGTAAACGAACTTCAACATTTCAACCTTACGCTCAACAACGAGCTGCCGGGCGTACTCTAAGGTAGAAAGATAATTTCGGGGCAGGTTCTGGATCTGAACCAACCGCCCCGCCCAGCGCCCCGTTCGGTTTGCGCCGTAAAACTGAAGCAAACCGCGTACTCGCTGATCGCTGCCGGCAGCCGTCTGCATCGCGGCATATTTCTTGGTACTCGTCTTGGAGAGCTCCTGCCGTATCTCCAGAACGCGCCGCGCCTTGCCTTCGTCCAGCTTGTCAATCAACTTGGAGACGGTCCCTTTTTGCAGATTCTCAACCTCTTCGCCGGTCTCTTCCGCTAGCCATTTGCTCAGCTGTTGGACGCTTTTCGGGTTATCCAGCCCCGTCAATGAAATTGCCTCGGCGCGGAGCTCCGAAGTCACCTGCTCGTCCACGGCCAACGCCCCTTCGACCATCTGCAGATCGCAGAATAGGCCACGCGCATTAATGCGCTGATCCAAATGCCAGAGCTGCCATTCCTGGTCCGGTACCGGGAACGCGGAAAGCCGGCGTTGGATCTCCATCTCAGCTACAACGTCACCAACGCAATACTCCTTGAAAAGCTTCCACTTCTCAGGCTCATGATGTGGTAACGTTCTCGTCCGCATGCCATTCGTTCTCGTCGGTTTGCACGGAATGCAGAACGTCCGGATTAACGAGCCTCCGGTGCCAAGCTTCCGCTTATCCTGAGGGATGCCTAACGCTTCTCCGACAGCGCCTAGTCCAGCCGTATAGCCGCAATATAAGCCATGAACCTGTGTGCAGCGCCATTGCTCGATTGGGCTATAGAAGAAGCGGTTCAAGCAGTACCACTCAAAAGCAGCGTTATATGCGTGCTTAACCACTGCAGGATCTGCGAGCGCTTCGACTATCTCCTGAGGCAGATACTCTCCTTGTGCCAAATCAACGATCTGTACAGGTCCGCCGTCCCAGCTGTAGGCGAACATGAGGATCTGAAAATCAGGTGACTGGGCGTATTTGTAGGCTCCCGCCTTCTTAATGTCGATGCTGCTATATGTCTCGATATCAATATTTAAAGTTCGCATGACTCCTCCTTTGGGCAAAAAGAAAGAGAGGCCCCTTAAGAAAACCTCTCTATCAAAATCAAACTAGATGCCCCATACGCCGCCAGTCATCGGCTTGCCCGTAATAGGATCGATCTGCGGTTGCCCTACCGGAGCTGCCGGTTGCCCATAAGGAGGCGCTGCAGGTTGTTGTCCGTAGCTAGGAGCAGGTGCCCCGTAGCCTTGTGAAGCAGCAGGCTGGCCGTATTGTTGCGGCGGCGCTGATTGTGCCCATCCTTGTGGCGGCTGATGCGACGGCTGCTGGTAGCCAACGCCCGACGGTGCGCCGCCGAAAGCCTGTTCAGCCGAGATCCGACCACCAAGAGGCTCACCATCGCGAAGAATTTGAACAGGACCAAGGCCGGCGCCGATGCCGCGGTTTCCGCTGTTGCTGAACGGGAAGAAATTAATATTGGCCCGCGCATACACACCGCTATAAACTCGCGTTTGATCGATGATCGGACTCATGTCCGGCGCAACGATAGCTTGCTGCTGCTTGCTGCTTGCTGTCAGAACCCAATGACCTTTGCACTCAGGGCCGAATGGTTCGCCGTTCTGGCGCACACCATCACCGTCCCAAATCGGAGTTTTCGGCTGAGGAGGACGTGCACCGCTCCATGTGCCAGCTACGCCTTTCTCGATTGCAGCAGCAATTGCAGCATGAATGCGCGCCATTGTCGCCGTGTCAGATTTGGGAATCAGAATCGTTGTGCTGTATTTCGGCTCTTGCCCCGGTTGATTCGCATGCGGTTGAAATAGATGTACAAAGCTCAGTCTTACCTCGCCAGTAGTTACGTTTGTCGCTTGTTCGTTTGTCATTTGTGGTTTTCCCCCTGAATTATATTTGCCGCTTGACCAGCGCCCGGATGTCATTTGCTCAATATGGTAATCTGCGATATCGCCCATCACTATTGCCCTCCGAACGCCTGCTCTGCGGTAACTTGGTTGTTGATTGAAGGACGCAGATCTTCTGCCGGCGCTAACGTCGGGGCTCCGGACTGCTTCACTACATGCCCCGTGTCTTCTAAGACTTGTTTGTACATTTTCTTACTATCAAATAGCTTCTCTGCTGCCGCAGCGGTAATTGGCTTACGTTCATACAATAGCGCCCCGTCTATACCGTATCTCTCCATGTGAATGAAAGCCGCATCTATATCGGCAAACTGCCGTGAGCCGCGGCCTTCTACCGCCTTCCAGCCAGGAACGTCTCCGCCTTTCAAAACCTCGGCTAGAGCAGCTTCTTTAAGCGAGCTATACCATTTGACCAGACCGTCACCACGCCGAAGGATGTCAGCTACCTCGTCCCATCCAATCATTGGCGGTTTCAGTGACGCCTTATCTTCGATGGACAGCAGCCCTTCAACACGCGCTCGGCACGTACTGCGGGCGCGGCAAAAACCGCAATGCTCGCCTGGTGCATATTCACCCTCGCCAGCAAATGCCCGTGCTGCGATCGGCTTAATCGACTCGCCCCAAGCCAGCAGCTCCGCTGCCGTTAGCGACCACTCGCTTGGCTCGTCCCATACTTTCGGTTGAACGATAGCCACATGCACTGTCTCGATAGCGTATAAGAGCGAGTAAGCCTGTAACGCGCCGAGAGCGTAAAGCATCATCTGAGGATTCTCCTGCGCAGGTACCGGAACCCCTTGACCGTTCTTATAATCGATGATGTACAGCTGCTTCCCGCCGATGATGATGCAGTCCGATGTACCGAAAGCCTCCGGAACGTAGGCACTAATGTCAACACGACGCTCAACTGCAATGTAAGGCGGCGTTTGGAATGAATGAACAATGCCTTGAATGAAATCCACGTAAGCATCTGTGTTCGCATCCATATCCGGCTCATAAAGCTCATTAGCTTTGAATTTACGTACGGCTGCAGCATACTTCTGACCAGTCATTTGTTCTAGACCTAGTGCTCTCCGAAGCTTCAACTCCGCGAGCTCATGTGCCAATGTCCCACGCGACGCCGCTTCACTCGTTGTATCTGGCAATGTTGCTTCCAATCGTGCACTGGGCGTGCAATGGAGCCAGCGGTGTGCCCCGCTGGCAGACAGCAGGGCGTGCGCTCGCTCAGCATGAACGATCTGACTCATATCTGGGCCCCCATCGCTCGCAGCGCCGTTGCAAACTCACCGTAGCGCTCCTTTGGCAACTGGGTTAGCGCCTGTGCTCCGAAACTCTGTAGGAGCTGAACAACCTCTGCTTGCCGACCTGCATCCATCAGTGGAGTCGCCGCAACCGCTAGCTGCTCCATTGTGTAACTAGTCGGGAGGGCTGTCGGAACAGCGCCAAATGGGGCTACAGGTGCTGGTGCAAGCGACGCTGTGCCAACCGGGGCTACAGGTACCGGCGTACTCGGCGAGGCTCCTAATGGAGTGGAAGGCGCAGTGCTGACTGGAGCTTGTCCAATTGGTGCAGTGTTTGGCGTACCGTACTGATGTTCAAACCCGGCTGATTGGTGAGAAGGTACTGGTGCGTTTAATGGCATCGAAGCAGATACAGCCTCCCCGCCCATCGTTCCAGCCAATTCGTGAACAAGCTTACGAGCATCAGCCGCATTTGCAGCTTGGAGCATAATTTGAATTGGAATTAAATTGTTCATAGTAACCTCCAGAAATAATGTATTAGTCCCATGGACCGCGTTGTCTGCGTTCACACTCTTGATAAATTTGCAATTCGTTTTGGAGCCGATCGATTTCACGTTCCATTTGCTGTGCAAGTCGGATCGCATACGGCCAGCCTTCGCGGGCTGCTATGACGAATGTCTGATCCTCAGCCGATACTAAAAAACCTAGAACGCGTCCTTCACCTTTAATCAGCAAATCATAATTCGAATTATTTGTAGTTACCCATGGCCCTTGCGTAGCTGCCTCGCATAGCGCTAGATCAGCCTCAAGATCGCGCACTTGATTTTTTACCAAGAAATACTCCTCCATTTTCAATCCAGCCGCCGTATGCTATAATGGCGGCAACTCTTATTTTTTTTATATTCAGCTCATCGGCTCCTACCCCGATCGAGCTGTTTTCCATTTCAATGCATTCTGATCAGAAGCAAACTCCATAATGCCGATCCGCTCTTGCAGCGTTAACTGCATCCAAACCCAACCTGTGATAGACATCTCTTTTCACCACCCCCCAGCCTTCATGTGTACTTATCGTGTCGCCTTTAGAGGCCAGCATCTCTATTACTCTAAGCTTCACTCTGGGAGATGTACGGATATTTCTCGTGAAAAAACTTAACGGGAATTTTGCCCTTTTCAACCCAGAATCCTTGAGCTTTAAGTTCCTCATTCATGAACTGTATCCGCATTTGCGCGGTTCTTACCGTTCCACAACATAAGAGGCGTTGAACATCTTTCGAGTCGTAATAATGTTTCATACCGATAATCCTCGCTTTCTATTGAATACATCCTCACCTTTCCGTTTTGAACAGATAATCCAGTGGCAAGTCTGGGAAAAATTCCGACTGGATTTTAAACGCCTCGTCAATCCATAACGGAGCTTTCCCATTTAGCTTTGCAGAAACTGTGGCTGGACGGTTCGTGTTCAAAACAGGGATGATGTCTTTCTGCTTTAATCCCTTGCGCGCTAACTCAGCAGTCAAATTCGGAAACATTTGCATTCACCCCCTCTAAGAGTTACGAGTTGTCGTAACTCTCGAATTCAATATATACGACATAAAGTAACAAGTCAACTGAAAAGGGGAATATTTTTACGACACAGCGTACATATTTGTTTACTTTGAGTGAAAAGTGTAATACTATGAGGAAGTAGTTACGAATAAACGTAACGAATTATAGGAGGAATATATTGTGTTAAGTCGAGGCGAATACCTTTCTAAGATTATCGAGGAGAAAGGTTTCAACGTAATGAGCTTATCCAAAGCATCAGGTGTAGCATATACGACAATCAGATCTATGATTGAGAGAGACTTAGCAAACGCATCTATAGATAACGTTTTAAAAATATGCGCAATTTTAGGAATTAAAGCAGAGTCCTTGAACAAGCCTGAACTGTCTGCTAAAGAAGAGCGTGACATCGCTGAAGACTTAGCAAGAATGATCGGTGAACTCGAAACCAATGAAGCTCTGGCCTTCCACGGCGAGCCAATGGACGATGAGACAAAAGAGCTAATGAAAATCTCCCTTGAAAACTCCCTGCGGCTTGCAAAGCAAGTGGCCAAAAAGAAATTCAATCCCAACAAGAATAAATAAGGGGGACCTGATGGCGATTAAGCAGCTTGTCAATCAGATCGTCCGCAAATATGGAACGAACAATCCTTTCAAAATCGCATCTCAGAAAAACATCATCGTCCTGTTCGAACCCCTAGGCGGAATGATGGGATACTTCAACACTTACAAACGTATCCCAATGATCCACATCAACGAAGATCTGGATGAGCATGACCAGAAATATACTTGCGCTCATGAACTTGGTCATGCATTCCAGCACCGGAACGTAAACACCCCATTCTTGAAACGAAATACTCTGCAATCTATCGATAAAATCGAACGGGAAGCTAACCAGTTTGCGGTCGAACTACTTATACCAGACAAGCTTCTGCTCGAAGGGATGACAATCTATGAAGCTGCAAGCCGATGCGGTGTACCTGAAGAGGTAGCTCACCTCAAGAAACCGACTAAGCGAAGCTTCTGGAAAGATGATGACTCCTATATTAATTTCTAACCTTCGCGCTTTCCAGCCGCAAGGCTGTTTACTATACACAAAAACAGAACATATGTTCTAAATGGAGGTAGTGAATTGCCAGTTTATAAAGATGAGGCTCGAAAGACTTACTATTTTAAAGTGCGTTACAAGGATATTTATGGTCGGAGTAAACAGGGACTTCGAAGGGGATTTAAGAAGCAAAGTGAAGCGAAATTAGCAGAAGCTAACTTTCTAATCGAGGTCGCAAATCAGTTTTCAAGCGAAGCAACGATTGATGATGTATTTAAGCACAACATTAAGCACAAAAAATTAAAACCAAAAACAATACGAAGGAGGACAAATGAATATAACTTGCATATTAAGCCAAGATTTGGTCAAACCAAAGCAAAAGACGTTAGCACCCAGCAATCTGTTGAATTTAAATCAGAACTAGAAAATAATTTTACATCAATGAATAGTGCACGAACAGTTTACAGCAATTTCAAGATATTGATCCATCACGCCATCAAGTTTTTCGGTTTAAAAGTTGACCCGACACTTGCAGCTGGATCAATTCAAAGAATTCGCCCTCGCATTAATTTTATTAAAAGGGAGCCCTTTGAAGATCGCGTAACGGAGCTTAAACATCTCTATTATGAGGAGCTTGCACGTCTGCTTTTTTACACTGGCCTTCGCATAGGTGAAGCAATGGGTTTAGCGTGGGAAGACATCGATCTGGATGTCAGCCAATTGCATGTTAATAAGACACTGGATATCACAACCCGAACTTGTACTACCCCAAAAACTGCTGGTTCATTTGGTTATGTCCCGTTTCCCTCATTTATAAAAGAAATGCTATTGAAAATGAAAAAGGAATCCGCTGAAAAAATATACGGATTCCACGATAAACTATATGTTTTTGGAGGTCTTGGTCCCTACCATTATTCGCATTTCTCAAAGCATTTCAAACGTGTTTTCCCCGAACTACGCATTCACGATCTACGACATAGCTACGCTTCGTATTTAATCAACAAAGGTGTGGACATCTACCTTGTGAAAGAACTCATGCGCCACGATGACATTAAGCAAACCGCTAACACGTACGGACATCTTTACAATGAAAGAAAACACGAAGCAATGTCTGTATTCGATTAGCGGTATCATTTCGGTATCATGAGCCGATAATATACCGCTAATCCCTTACCCCGCTTGACTTCCCTTTAACCGATCGAGCCTTCCATCTCGAACTTGATGAGACGGTTCATTTCGACAGCGTACTCCATCGGAAGCTCTTTCGTGAACGGCTCAATGAAGCCCATGACGATCATCTGCGTTGCTTCTGCCTCGGACAAGCCGCGGCTCATCAGGTAGAACAGCTGATCCTCAGAAACCTTGGATACCGTTGCTTCATGCTCAAGCGTGATATTGTCGTTCATGATCTCGTTGTACGGAATCGTGTCGGACGTCGACTCATTATCGAGGATGAGCGTATCGCACTTGATGTTCGCTTTGGAGCCTTCGGAGTTGCGTCCGAACGATGCCAAACCACGGTACGTTACTTTACCGCCGTGCTTGGAGATCGATTTCGACACGATCGTCGACGTCGTATCTGGCGCCAAGTGAATCATTTTTGCGCCTGCATCCTGATGCTGGCCTTTGCCTGCTACAGCGATCGACAAGACCATGCCTTTCGCGCCGCGGCCTTTGAGCACGACAGCTGGATATTTCATCGTCAGCTTGGAGCCGATGTTGCCGTCAACCCACTCCATCGTTGCATTTTCTTCTGCAACCGCACGTTTGGTAACGAGGTTGTAGATGTTTGGCGCCCAGTTTTGGATCGTCGTATAACGAACGCGAGCGTTCTTCTTAACGATGATTTCAACAACTGCGCTGTGCAGCGAGTTCGTGCTGTAGACAGGAGCTGTACAGCCTTCTACGTAATGTACGAAGCTGTCTTCGTCAGCAATGATCAGCGTACGCTCGAATTGTCCCATGTTTTCCGAGTTGATGCGGAAGTATGCTTGAAGCGGAATTTCGCACTTCACGCCTTTTGGAACATAAATGAAGCTGCCGCCGGACCATACCGCACTGTTAAGCGCCGCGAATTTGTTATCCGCTGGCGGAATTACCGTACCGAAGTACTCTTGGAACAGCTCTGGATGCTCGCGAAGCGCCGTGTCCGTATCCGTAAAGATAACGCCTTGCTTCTCGAGATCCTCCTGCATGCTGTGGTAAACAACCTCGGACTCGTACTGTGCCGAGACGCCTGCAAGGAACTTCTGCTCCGCTTCAGGAATACCGAGCTTATCGAACGTTTCCTTGATCTCTGCCGGTACCTCTTCCCACGTTTTACCTTGCTTCTCAGAAGGCTTCACGTAGTACTGGATATCGTTAAAATCAAGATCATCCATATTGCCGCCCCATTGCGGCATTGGCATTTTGTTGAACTGCTCAAGCGATTTGAGGCGGAAATTCAACATGAATTCCGGCTCGCCTTTCATTTCGGAAATCGTACGAACGATTTCTGGCGTCAATCCTTTACCGGATTGGAATACCGCCTTGTGCTCGTCGCGAAAACCATACTTATACTCTTCCATTTCCGGCATTTTCTTTGCCATGGCAGTCACGCCTCCTCTATGATTTTGTCTGTATAGGAATACCCGATCCGTAATCGAGCGCGCGGATAGCTTATGATTGCTGCTGATGTTCAATCCCTTTGCGAAGCGCGTTCCAAGCGAGTGTCGCACATTTGATTCGAGCCGGGAACTTGTTAACGCCCGACAATGCCTCGATGTCCTCCAGCTCCTCGAACTCCACTGGCGCTCCCTTCATCAGCGAAGAGAAACGTTCAGCGAGCTCAAGCGCTTCCTCATAGGTTCTACCTTTAACTGCTTCTGTCATCATGGAAGCCGACGACAAACTGATCGAGCAGCCTTCGCCGCTGAACTTCGCATCGGTAACCTTGCCGTCCTCTACCTGAAGCTGAAGCGCAATACGATCGCCGCAGGTCGGATTGTTCAAGTTGATCGTTACCGAATCATTGTCCATCGTACCGCGGTTTCTCGGGTTCTTGTAATGGTCCATGATGACTCTGCGATACAAATCATCCAATTGCATGGCCGAAAAACTCCTTTGTCCGATGCAGTGAACCGACGAGTCGGTCTACATCTGCCTCGGTATTGTACAGATAGAAGCTTGCCCGTGCCGTTGCACTCACATTCAACCAACGCATAAGCGGCTGGCAGCAGTGATGGCCTGCCCGTACGGCAACGCCCTCAGAATCAAGCGCCGTGGCCACGTCATGCGGATGAACATCGTCCAGATTGAACGTTACGAGACCTACGCGGCCTTCCTTCGGTCCATAGATCGTAACGCCTTCAATAGCCGATAGCTGTTCATAGGCATATGCCGCCAAATGCTGCTCATGCTGATGAATATGCTCAAGGCCGATTTCTTGCAAAAAGTCGATTGCGGCTGCAAGGCCAACCGCGCCCGCAATTATAGGCGTACCGCCCTCGAATCGGGAAGGCGCGTCCTTCCACGTCGATTCATACAAGTCGACGAAGTCGATCATTTCGCCGCCGAATTCGATGGGCTCCATCCGATTAAGGATGGCTTTCTTGCCGTACAATGCGCCTACGCCGGTAGGACCGCACATCTTGTGCGCCGAGAAAGCGTAGAAATCACAATCGAGTTCCTGCACGTCCACCTTCATGTGCGGCGTACTTTGCGCGCCATCGATAACCATAACGGCACCATTGCGATGTGCGATTTCTGCGATTTGCTTCACCGGATTAATGACGCCGAGCACGTTGGAAGCGTAAGTGACTGCAACGACTTTCGTCCGTTCCGTCACCGTAGCTTCGACATCTGCCAACGAAATCGTGCCATCAGGCTGAAGCGGAATATATTTCAACGTTGCGCCGGTTGCTTTCGCCGCTTGCTGCCACGGAATGAGATTGCTGTGATGCTCCATTGGCGTAATGACGATTTCGTCGCCTTCGCCGCATACCGAACGAGCATAGCTGCCAGCCACCAGATTGAGCGCCGTCGTCGTGCCGCGCGTGAAGACGATCTCTTCTTCGCTAGCTGCATTCAAAAATGCTGCTACCTTGGAGCGAGCTCCTTCATAAGCATCCGTTGCACGCGAGCCCAACGTATGCACGCCGCGGTGTACGTTCGCATTGTCCCATTCGTAGTAGCGTTTCACCGCATCAATGACGGAACGCGGCTTCTGTGAAGTCGCCGCGCTGTCCAAGTATACGAGCGGATGCCCGTTCACTTCTTGATGCAGAATCGGAAACTGCTCCCGAATCGCATTTACATTCATGCTTCCAGCTTCCTTTCGAGCAGACGCTGCAGCTGCTCACGGACGGCATCGATCGGAATTTCCGATACGACTGGCGCCAAGAAACCGTAAATAATGAGCCGTTCCGCGTCCTTCTTGGCAATGCCCCGGGACATGAGATAGTACACTTGCTCCGGGTTAACTTGGCCAACGCTCGCTGCGTGGCCTGCAGTAACATCGTCTTCGTCGATCAGCAGAATCGGATTGGCGTCGCCGCGCGATTTTGGGCTGAGCATGAGTACTTTTTCCGTTTGCTCGCCATTCGCTTTGGTTGCGCCCTTCTCGATTTTCGTAATACCGTTAATGATAGCCGTAGCTGCGTCACGCATAACAGCACGCGTAATCATCTGACTATCGGAGCTGCGGCCGAAGTGAACCGCTTGCGTCGTCAAGGACATTTTCTGGTCGTTCGAGCCAATGCTGATGACTTTGGAATCAGAGGATGATCCTTTGCCGTTGAGCACCGATTTCGTGTCCGACAGCGTATTGCCATCGTTCAGATCACCGATAACCCACTCTACGCGCGCATCGTTATCGAGCGCTGCGCGACGGATCGACAGATCTACAATGCCGCCGCTCATATTATGAATAGAAGCAAAGTTAACTTGGGCGCCGGCTTTCGCTACAACCTCGACGATCGAATGATGAACCGAGGAAGCGTCAGCTGCGCTGCCCGTTGTTACAACATTATCAACATACGTCACGCGGCTATGCGTTTCTGCTACGATCAGAATATGAGGCGCGAACGCCGCTTCTGCGTCATCGTTGAACAGTACCGCCTGCAGCGGAACTTCAACTTCAACGTTTTTCGGAACATAAACGAATACCCCGCCATTCCACAATGCCCCATGCAATGCCGTCAGTTTGTCTTCGTTATTCGGAACTACGCTGTGCAAGTAAGGCTGCACCAGATTGCTGTGCTCACGCGCCGCTGTTTCCAAATCGGTGAAAATAACGCCTTTAGCTTTCAGCTCTTCGGACAGTTTGCCATAAACTGCGCCTGAACCTCGCTGTACGATAAGTCCCGCTTCCGCTTGCGCAGTGAGCGCTTGAATGTCCTCCGGCAGCTCCGTCAATTGACCAACCGGTTGTGCTGCTTTATATTGACCGAACGCCGACAGATTCCAGCGATCGATTCTTGTTTTCTCCACTTTCGGCAACTCCAGCGTTTCCGCCAGTTCCGCCGCGTTAGCGCGTTGCGCTGTCAACCATTCCGGCTCTCCCTTGCTTCGCGACAACGCCTCGGCTGCTTGCCGGCTAACGGGAGTCGATAATTGAATGCTCATGCTCGATTGCCCCCTTCTCCGATTAAGCCTGGCCGACCGTTTCGTCCACGATGCCCAGTTCTTCTTTCACCCAATCATAACCTTCGTTCTCCAGACGCTCAGCCAGCTCAGGACCGCCGGATTTAACGATGCGACCTTGCATCATAACGTGTACGAAATCTGGTTTGATGTAGTTCAACAGACGTTGGTAGTGTGTAATGACGAGGAAGCCGCGATCTTCCGAACGCATTGCGTTCACGCCGTTCGATACGATGCGCAACGCGTCGATGTCAAGACCCGAATCGATTTCATCAAGGATAACGATTTTCGGATCAAGCAGCATCATTTGCAAAATTTCGTTCCGTTTTTTCTCGCCGCCGGAGAAGCCTTCGTTAAGATAACGATGTGCAAATTCCGTGTTCATCTCGAGCTCTTTCATTTTGCCTTCCATTTGGCGGATGAACTTGATCAGGCTGATCTCGTTGCCTTCGCCGCGACGCGCGTTAATCGCGCTGCGCAGGAAGTCGGAGTTCGTAACGCCCGTAATTTCGCTCGGGTATTGCATAGCGAGGAACATGCCCGCCAGCGCGCGCTCGTCAACGCCCATCTCAAGGATGTCTTCGCCGTCAAGCAGCGCCGTGCCGCCCGTTACTTCATACTTCGGATGGCCCATCAGTGCGGACGCAAGCGTACTTTTACCCGTACCGTTTGGTCCCATGATCGCGTGGATCTCGCCACCCTTAATTTCCAAGTTGATACCCTTCAAAATTTCCTTACCTTCGACAGACGCTTTCAGACCGTCGATAACGAATTGTGTCGACATATGTGCCGCTCCTTCCAAAATATAAATATATCTGCTAGTTGTGGGCGTCCACTCACTAGACGCATATGCTGCCGGAGCAGGCTGAATGATGCAACTGTAACGCTTGCCACACAACTTACAAAGCCCATTTGATTCTCATTGATTCTCAATAATTATTTTATTATAAGTTTTGTTACAAATCAATGAGCGTTTCATGGATGTCTTGTGAACCTTCGATGAAACTGGCCAAATTAGCTTGTCCAGCCCGACTTTAGCGAAAAGCTAACCTTGCAGTAGCGAGCGAATACGATTCACTGCTTCATTAAAGGCTTCATCCGATAAAACCGGCGTCATCCCTGTCGTATCCGGCACGCCATCCTCTAGCGTAACCCACGACTTGCACCCGCTGTAAGCTGGCCGCATAGGCACAGTTATAGGCTGGTCCAGCTTGTAGACGCGAAGCAGAAGCACATGCAGCGGATTTTTCTTTTTCCACTTCAACCGCTCCTCAGCGAAGGTTTCCGTCCAAATGTGCTCGCCGAAGATCCGATTTAACGTCTCTCCATCATGAACCTCTATATCCTCCACCGCTTCAGCATATGCGCTAAGCGTCATCGTCTCCGCTTCCTTCGACCAGCCCTCCAGCGTACGGTCGATGCCGTCGCGATAAGGCTCCTTCAGCAGCTCTCTCCTTTGATGCTCGAAAGCTGGCATAAGATAGAAACTGGGACGAATTAAACGAAAATCACGCGTCTCCTCGATAATGCCGCCCTTGCGCATAATGACAATAAGATCGCCTGCCGCTAGCGATTGAACCGCGACTGCCCATTCCTTCAACGCAACGGGCTGCTGCAACGTTTCTTCCATTTTATGTATCCCCCTTACCAAATCAATTCATACCGCCGCGCCGGCGGTAGCCGCATAACCCGCTCTCCATTATAGCAAGAAGGTATTCCAACGCGAAACATATTTCAGTATACTAGGAAAGATGAATTAGGGTCTGACGTAATACGATCGATAGCCTACGCAGGCTTCGATTCCTTTACTCATAGCGTTACATTTTAATTTGCACCGGAGGTGGCTTGCATTGACTACGACGTACCGTCCGTTAACCGAGCAAGAAGCGATCGAGATCGCGCGCACAATTGAAGGCATTTTCCCGGAAGGGGCCGACCTGAAATCCCGCGAAATCGGCGACGGAAACCTGAACCTCGTGTTTCACATCACGGACCCAGCTAGCGGAAGCAGCCTAATTATGAAACAAGCGCTGCCTTATGCCAAGGTTGTCGGCGAATCGTGGCCGCTTACGCTTGATCGCGCGCGCATCGAGAGCGAATCGCTTATTTTGCAAAATAAACTTGCGCCTGGCCTCGTTCCGCAAGTGTACCGTTATGATGCAGCGCTCGCACTGACGGTCATGGAGGATCTGAGCAGCCATGTCATTATGCGCCGCGGCCTCATGGACACGATCGACTACCCGCTGTTCGCGGACCATATCTCAACTTTCCTAGCTAGAACGTTGTTCCTCACTTCCGATTTGGGCATGAACCAGCAGGAGAAGAAGCTGCTCGTACGCGACTTCATTAATCCTGAGCTGTGCAAAATAACGGAAGAGCTCATCTTCGACGATCCTTATACAGACGCGGAGACAAACAATATCCCTGCGCCGATCCGCGATGCGGTCGAAGCGATCTGGCAAGATGGCGAGCTGCAATTCGAGGTTGCCCTGCTCCGTCAGAAATTCCTGACAAGCGCAGAAGCATTGCTTCATGGCGATCTTCATACAGGCAGCATTTTCATCACGCCAGAGTCAACGAAAGTGATTGATCCCGAATTTGCTTATTATGGCCCAATGGGCTTCGATATCGGTGCCGTAATCGGCAACTTGCTGCTTAATTTCGCCGCACAGGAGCACTGGAGCTCCGACGCTGATGCACGCGCGCGATACCGTACGAACCTGCTCACGATGATCGAGAGCATTTGGACGCAATTCGAAACCAAATTCCGCGCGCTTTGGAACGAGCAGTCTGTCGATCGCCTCGCTTCCGCCGCTCCGGGCTATCAAGATTTTTATATGAAGCGACTTCTCCAAGACACAATCGGATTCGCAGGGTGCAAAATGGTTCGCCGCGTATATGGCCTCGCCCATGTTGCTGACATCGATGCTATTACTGACGAGACGGTACGCGAGAAAGCACAGCGCCTCGCACTTGCAATAGGCACGGCGCTCATTCGCGGCAACCGTCAAGCCGAAACAATCGGACATGTAATCGATATCGTAAAGAAAGAAGGATTTTAAAGATGACTACCGCTTCTGAATATGCTGGACTGCAATCCGTAATCTGGGTTGGCACGCATCTGGATTTGCTCGACCAACGTCTGCTTCCCGAAGAAGTGCTTTACCTGCCGCTGGAAACCTCCGAAAGCGTATGGGATGCGATTAAGCATCTGGCTGTACGCGGCGCGCCTGCGATCGGCATCGCTGCTGCTTACGGCGTTGTTCTCGGCTCCCGTCATGCGGAAGGCTCCGTCGAAGCTTGGCTGCAAACGGTCAACGAAACGGCTGACTACTTGGCAACTTCGCGTCCGACAGCAGTGAACCTGTTCTGGGCGCTCGATCGAATGAAAGCGCGCGCGGCACAGCTCGCAGCGGAAGGCTTGTCCCTTGAAGGCTGCAAGCAAGCGCTCCTCGATGACGCGATCGCCATTCAAAGCGAAGACGAAGAGACTTGCCGTCTCATCGGCGTACACGCTCTCGAGCTGTTCGAGGATGGCATGGGCGTCTTGACCCACTGTAATGCCGGCGGACTTGCAACAGCGAAGTACGGCACAGCGCTTGCACCCTTTTACCTTGCCCAAGAACGCGGCATCGCGCTCAAAGTATTTGCCGATGAAACGCGTCCTGTTCTGCAAGGCGCTCGCCTGACTGCTTTCGAGCTGCAGCAAGCTGGCGTGGACGTTACGCTGATTTGCGACAACATGGCCGGCATGGTCATGTCCAAAGGCTGGATCAACGCCGTAATCGTTGGTACCGACCGCGTAGCGGCGAACGGCGACGTTGCCAACAAAATCGGCACCTACAGCGTAGCCGTGCTTGCCAAAGCTCATGGCATCCCATTCTACGTCGCTTGCCCATTGTCGACCATCGACCTGAATACGCCTAGCGGCGACTTGATTCCAATCGAGGAACGCCATGCTGAGGAAATTACAGAGGGCTTCGGCAAACGCACCGCTCCGCAAGGCGTTAAAGTATTTAACCCGGCATTCGATGTAACGCCAAATGAGTATGTGACAGCGATCATTACGGAAAAAGGGATCGTGCGTCCTCCATTCAACGTGAACTTAAAGAAACTGTTTGAGTAATTTCGAAGCTTGCTTCGAATAGAATCGAAACTAGTTTCGATTGAAGAGAAACTTGTTTCGAGCAAAAGAAACAAAGCCTCTATTGAGCCGCTCCTATCACGTAGGCATGCTGTTCAATAGAGGCTTTTTTTCTACCATCAGGACAAAAGAAGAAGCGCATCCTTGCCGCTCATGCCAACATGAATGCCAATCTGCTCGGCATGCGTCGTAACGGACTCCAGCGGCGCTTCCATCAGCTGCTCCAGCGTCCGTACGCCAACTGCACGGCCTGCGAGTATGCCGCGTTCCGCCAAGTCGCGGTTGAGCAGCTCGACATCCAGCGCGCCGCACATGATATACCCTTTATCGGTCATCCAGACAAGCAGCGTCGTTTTCGGCAGCTTCACCTCAACCCCAATAACCGTCTTTCCATTGTCTAAAATATAGGGGACCATTTGCATCATAAGCTTCCCGATTCCCCTCCTTCACTTATCGATATTGCCACTATCTCACTATATGCGGCAATCGCTGTCAGGTTCTCGATGTTATCGCTTACAATTTTGTGATTAAAGTAGGATGTTCGGTTGTCCGTAACCATGTAAATCTGGTATATTAGTATCATCATTATTCAAGGTCGGAGGAACCAAATGACCCGCACGAGCGAAGGACGTAATACCCACTTATTCCAAGTCGAGATACTCGTTGAAGGCGAAACCAATGCCAAAGCGCTCGAGCAACTGTTGCATGTATTAAACGGGGGCGGGTTCCCTGATTTTCGCATCCTGTCCGGCAGCGAGCTAGGCCAATTAATAGACCGGCTGCAGCAGCAGGCTGCAGCTTCGCCAGCTCCCACGCCTGCCGCAACGAAGAAAGAGCCTGCTGTAAACACAAGCTCTGTTAAATCGAACAAAACCGCGGCTGCGAATACGAGCGGACAACCGAGCAAAGCATCTGCCAAACCAGCAGCTACAACCGATTCGAGCAACCCGCTGGCCCTTATTTCCGAGCAGTTCCGTGACTGCATGAAGCAGAACAAATTGATCCGCCTTAAAGTAAACAAGGGCATGGGCGTTACGTTGAACATTCCAGGCCGAATCATTAATCTGGATGAGGAAAGTTCCATGCTGACGGTTTACCATGTCGACGAGAAACAAGTCTATACGTTTAAGCTTAATGAAATTGATGACTACTCCATGTAAGGCTAACGATATAGCATGACGAAACAAACAAAGAAGCCCCGATGACCTCATGCAAAACGCATAAGGACATCGGGGCTTCTTTTGCTAACGCTTTTAAGCTCTTAACAACTAAGCTACCAGCATCTCGGCGATACGCTCGCTCGTCACCGGCGGGCTTCCATAGTAGCCTTGCATCTCATCGCACAGATGCATCTTCAGAAACTGCACCTGCTGCGCCGTCTCGACGCCTTCCGCTATGACTTGCATGTTCAGGTTATGCGCCATCGCAATAATAGCTGCTACGATTTCTGCATCGCCAGGATCCTGCTCGATGTCGCTCACGAAGGATCGGTCAATTTTCAGGCGATCCACCGGGAAGTGCTTCAAATAATGGAACGAGCTATAGCCTGTGCCGAAGTCATCAATGCTAATGCTGATCCCTAAAGCGGTCAATTCGTTTAGGCTCTGTGTCAGCTTGTCCGGATCCATCGTCATCGACTCTGTAATTTCAAGCTCCAGGTAGCGAGGCTCAAGCCCCACCTTCGTCAATACAGCTTCGACGCTTGCCGTGAAATTAGGCTGCCAGAATTGACGCATCGACAGATTGACGGAAACCGGGATCGGCGCCAGCCCCGCATCTTGCCACGACTTGTTCTGGCGGCATGCTTCCTCCAGCACCCATTGTCCAATCTGGACGATAACGCCGCTCTCCTCCGCCAGCGGAATGAATTTGGACGGCTGAACAAGCCCGCGCAGCGGATGATGCCAACGAAGCAGCGCTTCTACCCCAACAATGTCGCCTGTGTTCATATCATATTGCGGCTGATAGAGCAGCACGAACTCGCGATTGGCAACCGCTCGCCGCAAATCATGCTGCAAGCGAAGCCGCTCTAACGAAGCCTCGTCCCACTCTTCGCGATAAATCAAACACTCATTCCGTCCGTTTTCTTTGGCCTTGATCAAGGCCAGGTTGGCATTGCGCAGCAGCTTGTCCGGGTAGAGCGGCTCCTGCGCACTCGATGACCAGCCTGCGCTTGCGGTAAGTTGAATCGGGATGCCTTGCAGTTCAAACGGCTCCTCCAATGCGCTTAGCAGCGATTGAACTGCCGCTTCGATCTGACCTTCGCTGTTCTTCGCAGCAAGGATAACGCCGAATTTGTCCCCGTCCATCCGACACACAAAATCGACATCCGTGCAGCCTCTCAGCAATCGATCTGCCATCTGGAGCAGCAGCATATCGCCATAATCATGGCCGTATGACGCGTTGATTAATTTGAAATGATCGATGTCTAAGCAGCAAACCGCCAGCATGCTATCAGGCTCTCGCACCTCCGCCAGCATCTCGCCAAGCCGTTCCACGAACAGGCGGCGGTTCGGCAGCCCCGTCATATCGTCATAAAAGGCCATATGCTTCACCCGCTCATCATGCCGCTTCCGTTCGCTCATGTCCTGCGCGATTAGGACGCAGCCGCTCGTTCCGCTTTGAATCCCTACAGGAGCGAACAGCACATCCCATGACATGCTCATACCGGTTAAAGAACGGACGCCAATCGTTGCTTGCTCGATTTTCCCTTCATACGCATTGCGCCTATTCGCCTCAAGCAGCGCAAGGTCGCCCGAATCCACGTATCGCTCCAGCAGCTCCCCGACCAAAGCATGGGAATGCCGCTCATAGCCGAGCGCTTCAGCAGCCGCTTCATTCAGCTGGATAATAGCGCCTGTCCGATCCAGTGCGAGAAACGGAAGCGGATTATGCTGCATGCCCGTTAACGCGATAGAGGAACGCGTGCGAACGGCTGCCATCGCTTGCTGTGTCGCTGCTACGATCGACATGCATATGCCGCTTCCAGCCAATCCCAAAGCTAACGGCATGTTTGCAAGCCAAAAGACCGACAGGGCAGAACCCACCAGCAGTAATGCTGACATCAACCACGCGGTCTTGTATAACTTGATTAATATAGGGACGCTGATGCGTTCGCGATGCTGCCAAGTCGTCGAATCTATCTTTTTAAGAACTGTCACCCAAAACGTCCCTCCTGTGTCCGAATGCGAACCAACTGTTGGTTCTATTATAAACGAACGTAACGTTGAGGGATAGAAAAAAATGCTAATATAATGTCGATATTTGTAGATTAATGACATTAATATTGACATCTTATCACTGAATTCACAAATGGGTTAATTCTTCTCGTGCCTGCCTTGCCAAAGCGTCCAAGCAATCATTGCCCAGCCAGCGATAAAAGCAACGCCACCGAGCGGCGTAATGGCGCCAAGCCATTTGATTCCGCTAAGGCTAAGTACATACAAGCTGCCGGAGAAAATGAAAATGCCGATATGAAGCAGCATTGCTCCTCTTTGGATCATCTGTGGGCGATGCGCCCGGCCAGCAAGCAGCGCAACGGCAAGCAGCGCTAGCGCGTGATACATTTGATAGCGAACGCCTGTCTCAAATACGTCGAGCATGTCCGAATCCAGAACATCCTTCAGACCATGTGCGCCGAATGCGCCAAGCATGACCGCCAGCATGGCGTGAACCGCTCCAAAAGCGGCATATTTGTTCGTCAATGTGACCATCCTCTCCGTCCTTCTAATAAATGCCGCACCCATTATAGCATACTCATGGTCCTTTCCAACGCCCCATCGATGACCAATTGTCGAAAGTGGGCGGACTTCATCTCACATAACCCCCATCCCCCTTGAATATAGTTAGTAACAAGCTGTATCGAGAAGCGTAACGACGTTATCGGTCTAACATAGACGGGAGGTGTTCGGGCATGGGTTCATTGGAAAATCCTCTGTTCGTCGTGTCTCGCGAGGACTGGTCGCTGCACCGCAAAGGGTATCAGGACCAGGCTCGCCACCAGGAAAAGGTGAAGGAAGCGATCAAACAGAACCTGCCTGACCTCGTTTCAGAGGAAAGCATCGTCATGTCCGACGGCAAGCAGGTCATCAAGGTGCCGATTCGAAGCTTGGATGAATATCGCATCGTCTACAATTTCAACAAGAACAAGCATGTTGGCCAAGGCGATGGCGATAGTCAGGTTGGCGATGTGCTCGGCGTCGATCCGCAGGCGGCGCAAGGACCCGGCAAAGGCGAAGGCGCCGGCGATCAGCCGGGCGAAGATGTCATTGAAGCCGAAATCAGCCTAGCTGAGCTGGAAGCGATGTTGTTTGAGGAGCTGGAGCTGCCGTTCTTGAAGCAAAAGGACCGCGACCAGCTTGAAACGACGGAAGTTCGATTCAACGACATCCGCAAGAAGGGCATTATGTCTAACATCGACAAAAAGCGGACGATTATGGAAAACTTGCGACGCAACGCGACAAGCGGCCAGCCAGGCATTCATCACATTTCTCCCGATGACCTGCGCTACAAAACATGGGAAGAAATAGTGAAGCCGCAATCCAACGCTGTCATTATCGCAATGATGGATACATCAGGTTCCATGGGATCATTCGAAAAATATTGCGCGCGCAGTTTCTTCTTCTGGATGACTCGCTTTCTCCGGCATCAATATGAGAAGGTCGATATCGTCTTCATCGCCCATCATACCGAAGCGAAAGAAGTGACCGAGGAGGAGTTTTTCACCCGCGGCGAGAGCGGCGGTACGATATGCTCCTCCGCCTACTTAAAAGCGATCGAAATTATCGACAGCCGGTATCCCCCGAATATGTATAACATTTATCCGTTCCACTTCTCCGACGGCGATAATCTGACCAGCGACAACGAACGCTGCGTCAAGCTCATCGGCGAATTGCTCAAGCGCGCCAACCTGTTCGGCTACGGCGAAGTGAACCAATACAACCGCTCCAGCACGCTCATGTCGGCGTATAAGCATATCAACATTCCGAATTTTATGTACCATGTGATTCGCGAGAAAACAGAAGTGTACAATGCGCTGAAATCGTTCTTCCGCAAGCGTGAGGGCGCGACGGTTTGAGCGCAGGGGTGTCCCTAAAGCCACGATGGCGGGGGACGCCCCTTGTTTTTGCGCCGCAAGCGTTTGGCCGGTGTGGTTGCGAGTGGACTGCATGGATGTCGCGTTTGGATGCGGACTGCGATATCCGTTGTGTTTGAGTTGGCGTTGGTGCATGGAGAAATCTGCTCATTGCAGTTCATGCAATGATATTGGCTTGAGCGAGGGAGTAAGGCGGTGTCATTGTATCCTGTGCAACGGGAAAGACGCTTTCTATGTTTTGAGCACATTTTGCCACTTCTGGACCGTATCTCATTGCATGAACTGCAACGGGAACCTTTAGGGCAGGCTGTTCATGCCTTTTTCGTTGTACAGAATGCAACCACATAGCATCGAGATAGAGAAATCTTGTCTATTAAGGGCAATCCGGCGATAAAAAAGCTGTCCCAAAAGTCAATTGATAATGACTTTTGGGACATCCTCTATTGTTTCTATTGTGCGCGGCCGGCAGGCCGATAGGGCATATTCTCATGCCCTATTCGCGGTCTCGCGCGGCCGGCAGGCCGATAGGGCATATTCTCATGCCCTATTCGCGGGCTCGCGCGGCCGGCAGGCCAATAGGGCATATTCCCATGCCCTATTCGCCATCTTGCGCGGTCGGCGCAGCCTTACAGGGCGCCGAACTGCGCCTCGTGCAGTCGGCTGTAGATGCCGCCTGCCGCGATCAGCTCTTGGTGCCGGCCCTGCTCGGATATGCCGTCCGGCGTCACGACGACAATCCGGTCGGCATTTTTAATTGTCGCCAATCGGTGGGCAATAACCAGCGTGGTGCGCCCTTCCGACAGCTCAGCGAGCGACTGCTGAATCATCCACTCCGTCTCGGTATCCAGCGCCGAGGTGGCTTCGTCTAGAATAAGAATCGGCGGGTTTTTCAAGAACATCCGTGCGATCGAAAGCCGCTGCTTCTGTCCGCCGGACAGCTTCACCCCGCGCTCACCGATAACCGTGTCCATGCCATCCGGCTGCTGTTTGATAAATTCATCCAAGCGTGCGCGGCGCGCCGCTTCCCACAGCTCGGCCTCTGAAGCATTCAGCTTGCCGTAGCTAATATTTTCACGAATCGTACCTGCGAACAGGAATACGTCCTGCTGTACGATGCCGATCTGCCTGCGCAGCGATTGAAGCTTCACGTGGCGGATGTCCGTACCGTCTATGCGTACAGCCCCTTCCGTTACCTCATAAAACCGCGGCAGCAGGCTGCACAGCGTCGACTTGCCCGCTCCGGAAGGGCCGACGAAGGCGACGGTTTCCCCTTTGCGTATCGTCAGGTTAATGCCGCTCAGCACTTGCGCGTCATCGTCATAGCCGAACGAAACATTTTGGAACTGGATCGTATTGTGCAGCTCGCCTAATTCGATCGCATCCGGCGCATCCTGAACATCCGGCTCTGTGTCTAGCAGCTCCAAATACCGTTTGAATCCGGCAATCCCTTGCGGATAGCTCTCGATAATCGCGTTAATCTTCTCAATTGGGCGGAAAAACACGTTCGTGAGCAGCAAGAAACCGATAAATTGTCCATAAGTCAGGTCATCCTGAATGACGAACCACGTGCCGCACACCATGACGAACAGCGTTACGAAACGCATCATCATGTAGCTGATCGAGCTATTCTTCGCAATCAGTTTGTACGAGACCAGCTTGGATAAGCGGAACCGGCCGTTATTGACAGCGAATTGCTCCTTCTCGTGCTCCTCGTTGGAAAAGGCTTGAACAACGCGAATGCCGCCGACATTGTCTTCCACCCGAGCATTAAAATCACCGATATCGCCGAATAGCTGGTGAACCGCCTTCGTCATTTTGCCATTGAAATAAATAACGATCCAAATGATGAGCGGAACGACGATAAACGTCATGACCGCCAGCTTCCAGTGAATAAACAGCATAAGCACGAAAGCGCCCGAAAGCGTCATGACCGCAATAAATAAATCCTCAGGACCATGGTGGGCCATCTCGCCGATTTGCAGCATATCATTCGTCAAACGCGTCATGAGATGCCCCGTCTTCGTATTATCGAAAAACCGGAAAGACAGCTTCTGGATATGCTCGAACAGCTTCCGCCTCATATCCGTTTCAATATTAATGCCAAGCATATGTCCCCAATAGTTGACGATGTACATCAGGAACGTATTGAGCACGTACAACGCCAGCAAGCCAGCGGATGCCCACAAAATAAGGCCCCATTCCTGATTAGGCAGCAGATCATCTACGAATTTGTTAATGGCAAGCGGAAATCCGAGCTCGATGAGCCCCGCCAGCACCGCACAGCCAAAATCGAGCATAAACAAACCTTTATACGGTCGATAGTAAGAAAAAAATCGTTGAAGCATTCCGTCATCCCAACTCCCTTCGGCTTTCAGTTACATCCATGATCATAAAACGCAATTTATGCTTTGGATCTCGCTAACAAGTACAAGAAATAAGGTGCGCCAATAACAGCTACCACGACGCCAATCGGTATTTCCTGTTTCGGCAAAATCGATCGGCCGATCGTATCGGCTACAATCGTGAGCAGCGCGCCTACGAGCGCGGCCGTCGGGATCAGCAGCTGATGCTTCGGCCCAACCAGCCTTCTTGCGAGATGCGGCCCGATTAAACCGACGAATCCGATGCCGCCGCTGACGGACACGCATGAGCCCGCAAGGCCGACCGCTACCGCGAGAAGGACTCTGCGCGATTTTTCAATCGGCGCCCCTAGCCCCGCTGCTGTCTGCTCGCTCAAGTTCAATATGTTCAACACATTCGCCCGCATCATCGTATAGGGAATCAATAAGACAATCCAAGGGAGCAGCGCAAGCACGAACTTCCAGTTCGTCCCCCAAACGCTGCCGATGAGCCAGGTTTGAACAAATTGATATTGCTCTGGGCTAATTCGAAGCGTTATGACAATCATAATCGAGCTGATGCCTGCTGCAACCGCGATGCCTGTCAAAATCAAGCTCGTAGGCGAAATGCCCTCATTGCGCTTATACGCCAAAGAATAAATGACAAAAGCCGCTAATCCCGCACCTAGCATCGCAAGCATCGGGAGCACGAACACCCCAACGCTGCCAGCCGCATTCGAATAAAACGCGACGTATAAGGTTACGACAAGGCCCGCTCCGGCATTAATGCCGAGTATGCCAGGATCAGCCAGCGCATTGCGCGATACCCCTTGCAAAATACAGCCCGAAACCGCAAGCCCTGCGCCGATCAGCAGCGAGATCACGATGCGCGGAAGCCGGAAGTCGAACAAAATCAGCTCATCCTTGCTTGAGCCGAAGCCGAATAAAGTTCGCAATACGCTCATCGGCGACATTCGAATGTAGCCGCTGTTCATGCTGATAATAAATGAAACAATAATAAGCGCGCCCAAAATCGACATGACAAGTATGCCGCGTCTGCGCCTGCGGCTTTCAACCGAAAGACGATTCACTGCTTCCATTACAGCCCTCTCCTTTCTTTACGAGCAAGATAGAGGAAGAATGGAACGCCGATCATCGAAATGACCGCGCCAAGCGGAATATTTTCCATAGGCGGATTAATCATTCGCGCCGCCAAGTCAGCCAGCACGACCAGCAACCCGCCCAGTATCGCAGAGCAAGGAATGATCCAGCGATAATCGACGCCGACCAAATATCGGGTCACATGAGGAACGAGCAGCCCGACGAAGGCAACAGCGCCTACGACAGAAACGGAAACGCCCGCGAGCACAAGTACGATCAGCATCGCAATCAGCTTGACCAGACCCGTTCGTTGGCCAAGGCTCGATGCGATCTCTTCCCCTAAGCTTAGCAGCGTAATGGACTTCGAGATCATAAGGGCCCCGATGAAAGCTACTGCTAGCCATGGCGTAATGATCTCAAGTTGGGACCACTTGGTGCCCGCTACGCCGCCTGCCATCCAGAAGGCGATGTCTTGTCCGATTTTGAAGGACAGCTGAATGCCTTCGCTTAACGCGGTAAGCAGCGCGGAAACCGCTGCGCCTGCAAGCACGAGCCGCACAGGCGTTAAGCCCCCCTTGGCCAGCGAGCCGATGCCGAATACGATGCCGGCACCGAGTGCCGCACCCAAGAAGCAGCATGCAATAATGCTGTTATACGACATGCCCGGCGCAAATGCGAAGCAGAGCGATAACACGAAGCCTGCGCCTGAGTTCAAGCCCAGCAATCCCGAATCGGCCATCGGGTTGCGCGTCATCCCCTGCATAAGCGCGCCTGCAACTGCAAAGCTTGCGCCGACCAGCGCGCTTGCCAGCACGCGCGGCAGCCGAATCTCCTGAATGACCTGATGCGACGTCAGATTCGGGTTAAAATGAAAAACAGCTGCCCATACGGTCGTAAACTTGATATCTGCCGCACCGTAGGAAATCGCAAGAGCGATGCTAAACAGCAGCGCAGCAGCCCCGCCTATCAGAACAAGCGTTGCAGCTAATGGACGGGTGCGAAGCTTCGGCTGCTCCACCGTCGAAGATGACTTACTCATGATGACAGGTTCCTTCCTAGTGAGAGATAACGATAATCATTATCATAATAATAACAGAAGTGAATCGGCAATTTCTATGATTGGACCTTTTTTCCTAAAAAAAAGTTTACGGGCAGGTTTGAATCTTCCCCCGCAAGCGTCCCAAAGTCCATAATCACAGGGAAAGAGAGCAGCAAACTGCTCTCTTCCTTCCCGCTCTTCAGCTAAGGCTTCGTCCGATAAACCGCTTTGTTATCGAGCCCGCGGATGACAGGCGTCCATGGCTCCGATGCAGGCGTCGAATCAAGCGCATCCTCTACCATCTGCAGCTTGGCATCTAACGAGTCAATGTAATGCAGTGCGACCGCTTCCGCCGTCTGCGGCTGAACGGGGCTGCCCCATTCGCCCGTATTATGATGGGACAAGACGAGATGCTGTAGCCCAATCACCTGCTCGGCCTCCAGTGAAATCCCCGTCTGGATCGCTGCTTCCGTAATCCAAGACGACGCAAGCGCAATATGCCCAATTAGCTTGCCAACTACGCTATAATCTGATACGACGCCCAGCTGTGCCGTCATTTCCTCCGTTTTGGCAATATCATGGAGAATAATGCCCGCCCGCAGCATATCGGCGTTCAAGAACGGTCGTTGGCGGCTGACGAAATCACCTAGTTCCAGCATACGCACAATATGATAGGCAAGGCCTGCATAGTAGGCGTGGTGATGCGTCTTCGCGGCCGGATAATGCATCAGCTTTTCTTCCGCCTTCGCGATGCAAAACGAAACGATCGTACGAACAACTTCGTCTTTAATCGAATCTGCTTCGTGCTTGATCGTATGAACAAGGTCGATTGGCCGGATGGGCGCAGATCGAATAAAATCTGTAACCGAAACGCCGTCCTCCGGAACGGCAAGGCGCATTTGGATCACTTTGATTTGCAGCCGCTCGCGATAGGTTTGGACGATGCCTTTCACTTTCACCAATCCCATTGGGAAAAAGGTTTCCTTATCCATGGAGGAAACATCCCACATCTTCGCTGACAGCTGTCCTGTCGAGTCGCACAGCACGATATCAAAATAATCTTTGGGCGGCGTTGCATTCGTCTGGCGAATGTCCAGCTCTTTCAATAAATAAAATCCAGTAAACTCATCTTGGCTTACTAATTGATTAATCTGTGTCATGCCAATCCTCCATAACGAAAATAAGTGCTTTTATTATACTACGAGATTCATAGGTCATGATGGAAACATCAAAAAAAACACGGCCCGAAGGACCGTGTTATCGTTAATGAAATGGTGCTGATGAAGGGATTCGAACCCCCGACCTACGCATTACGAATGCGTTGCTCTACCAGCTGAGCTACATCAGCAATTAAAGATGTCGGATTAACAGCGACTTTTATATAATACTTGCTGATTAGAGCGGAGTCAAGCAACTATTTTCATAGCAAAATGCTTTATCGGACGGCAAGCATGTACGCATGTCAGGCATCCACAAAGGCAAGCATTCTTCGCTTACTCGCCGCGTCCGTACAAGCCAGCCGACAAGTACCGCTCGCCCGTATCCGGCAGCAGCACAACGATCCGTTTGCCTTTAAATTCCGGCTTGCGCGCCAGAGCGGTCGCCGCGTACACAGCTGCGCCTGAAGAAATACCTACAAGCAAGCCTTCAGTGCGAGCCAGAATACGGGACGTTTCCATCGCATCATCGCTGCTGATCTGAATAATTTCATCGACGACCTCCGGGCGGTAAATCCCAGGCACGAAGCCAGCCCCAATGCCTTGAATGCCATGCGCGCCTGGCCTGCCGCCGGATAACACCGGCGAATCAGCAGGCTCAACTGCAACGATCCGTATCTCCGGCTTCCGTTCCTTCAACAGACTGCCGACGCCAGTAATCGTTCCGCCCGTGCCAACCCCAGCGACGAATGCTGCCAGATCGCCGTCCGTGTCCTGCCAAATTTCCTCCGCCGTCGTGCTGCGATGGATCGCCGGATTCGCAGCATTTTCGAATTGCTGAGGGATATAGGAGCCTGGAAACTGCTGCTTGAGCTCCTCTGCACGCTTAATCGCGCCTCGCATTCCCTCAGCTGCAGGCGTTAACACAAGCTCAGCACCGAGCGCTTTCATTAACGTGCGCCGCTCTAGCGAGAACGACTCTGGCAGCACAATAACGAGCCGATAGCCAAGCGCCGCAGCCGCAAAAGACAGCGCGATGCCTGTATTGCCGCTCGTAGGCTCAATAATCGTCGCCCCCGGACGCAGCAGGCCCTGCTCTTCCGCATCCTTAATCATGGCGAAGCCGATTCTGTCCTTCACGCTGCCAGCAGGGTTGAAGTACTCCAGCTTTCCAACAATCGAAGCCTCAAGCCCAAGCTTCTTCCCGTAATTGTCTAATGCGAGCAAAGGCGTGTGCCCGATCAGTTCCGTTAAATTCCCAGCAATTCGTGCCAATCGAATCCCCTCCAATGTGATCATATTAAGGAATAGTGTAATTCAAATGCGGCATTGTTATCCATTTGCGCGAGTTGAGAATCGCATGCAGAAGTGCAATGCGTGCGCGCAGCGGCCGAACCTCCATCCGCTACTAACGCAGCTGGAGCTTGCCTGCTTCTACGTGACGCTGGAGCCCTTCGCGGAAGGCGCGCGCATTCACGAGCCGCTTCGGTATCATGCAGCCTTGGTCAGGCGCAACGTATAACGTGAATAATAAAGGCGTTTCCGACGCCAGAAGCAGTTCGCTCCACTTCAGCGTCAGATCGCTCGAAGGCGTTTGTATTCGAATGCCCTGCTCGTTTATTGCAATCCACTGCTCTTCATGAAGATGCCTATTTGCGCGAAACTCTCGCCAGATTTGCCACATGAGGCCAAGCCTTGCACAGCAGCCAATCGCTAGGCACAGCAAGAAGCCGAGCGCGATGACTGGAAAACCGCTCTTCGCCTCGCCTCCCGCTGCCCACGCAGCGCCAAGAAACAGACCATAATAGAGGCATGCGAGCCGCAGCGTAGCCTTTCGGTTATGATGAATCGAAAAATGCCGGTAATCCGCAAGCGTCAGCTTGTACCTCAGCTCGCAATATGTCAAAGGGTTGGCCATTGCTTCGCATCGCCTCCAGCTAATCCGGACACCATGTACCAGAAGCTCGTCTACGCGCGTCCTTCGATACATCGTATGCGAAGCATCGGCTTTTCAAACCAATTGCATAAAGGCATTCAGAGCTGTAAATCAATTAAACATGCCATTACTTCAATACAAACGCCGTACGGCTATGGCCTTCCTTCGTCTTCGTCACTTCCAGCGCAGCGGGAAGCGCCTGCTTCAGCTCCTGAACGTGAGAAATAACGCCGATCATCCGGCCTGCTTTCTGCAAATCGACCAGCGTCGATATCGCTTTGCCAAGCGACTCCTCGTCCAAAGAGCCGAAGCCCTCGTCAATGAACATCATCTCGATGGAGATGCCGCCTTGATGCGATTGAATGACATCCGTCATGCCAAGCGCCAATGCGAGCGAAGCGTTAAATTTCTCGCCGCCCGACAGCGACTTCACATCGCGGTTCTGGCCGGTATAGGCGTCGTAAACATCAAGCCCGAGCCCGCTCTGGCGTCCGCGCGCCTCCAGCCGATCGCTTCGCTGCAAAACAAACTGGCCATCCGACAGCCCGCGCAGCCGTTCGTTCGCGGCGTGGAGGATCTGCTCCAAATACTCGATCAAAATGTAACGCTCGAACGAGATTTTGAGTGCATTATCGCCCTTCACCATCGTATACAGGTCTGCCACCTTCTCAAGCTGCCCTTCCAGCGAGCTGCAGCGTTCCGCCGTCTCTGCGACCGCCATTCGCAGCCGCTCCGCTTCGCCAGCGTGGCGATCCGCCGTCGCCAATGAAGCGAGCGCCTGCTCCAGCTCGCCGCGCATCGCCGCCAGCTCCTGCTCAATCGCCGCTGTATCGATCGGCGACTGGCCTTCAAGCTCGCGTTCCAGCTGCGCGACCTGCTCCGCAATCGCTGCAGCAGCCGCCCGATAAGCGTCCGCCAGCTCCCGCAGCGCGGCACGCGCCTGCTCGCTTCGCTTCGCCGCGCGATACGCTTCCGCATCGGCGAAGCCGCCCTTGCCGAGCTCGGCCGCATAGCGCGCCGACGCCTCCGCTTGCTCGGCGTCTGCTTCCGCCAGCGCGCTCGCCAACTGCTCAGCTGCCGCCCGCAGCTCCGCAAGCCGCGTCGCTGCGGCATGCAGCCCTTCCTCCGCTGCGCGCCATGCAGCGGCAAGCTGCTCCGCCAGCTTACGCTGCTCCGCTAATCGAGCCGCCAGCTGCTCCGGCGTGCGCAGCCGCTCTTCGATTTGCTCCAGCTCCGCCTCCAGCCGCGATTGCTTTGCGCTTCGCTCCGTCGCCAGCTCCTGCAGCTGCGCGGTTTGCCGATCCTTCTCGCGCTGCTGCGCATCCAGCTGGCGATCCGCTTCCACGACGCCCTCGCGCAGCTTCGCCAGCTCTTCCCGAACCGCCTTCAGCCGCTCGGTATCCGCCTTCAGCCGCTTGCCTTCTTCAAGCGTCGCCACTTGCTGCTCAGCAAAAGCTATATCGGCCCGAATGTCATACTCCAGCATCATGCCGCTGCGCGACTCGCGTCCCTCCAGCGCCGATGCAGCCTGCGCCGCAGCCGTGCTTAGCTCGCGTTCAGCAGCCGACAGCTGCTCCTTCATCGCCTGCAGCGATTCGCGGGAAGGGAGCGCATCCGCTACGGCTACTTTGCTTGGATGCTCAACGCTGCCGCATACGGGACAAGGCTTCCCGTCATGCAGATGGGCGGCCAAGAGGCCCGCTTGCCCTTCCAGCCAAGCCGATTCCAGCCGACTGTGCTCGGCGCGAAGCTGCTGCGTCTTCTTGCTGAGCTCCGCTTCCATCTGCGTGAAAGCCTGGACCTTCGCATCCGCATCGGCAAGCTCGCCAAGCAAGCGATGCTTGTCGCGAAGCCGCGCCAGCTGCTCCAGCAGCTCTGGCAACTGCCCGGTCTCGGCATCCGCTGCCTCGATGCGAGCCGCAGCGGCACGCTTCGCCTCGCGCAGCGCCGCGAGCGCGCGATCGGCGCTCGCAAGCTTCGCGGCAAGCTCGCGCTCCGCGCCGAGCAGCCGCTCCACCTCGCTGCGGCGCTCCGCAAGCGTCCGCACGAGCGGCGCCAGCGCAGCGAGCCGCTCGGCTTCGCGCTCGGCGCCGGCGCGCTCCGGCTCGCGCGCCGCTTCCGCGCGCTGCCGCTGCTCTGCTTCCGCGAGCGCTGCTGCGGCGGCTTCCGCCGCGCTGCGCGCAGCGGCGAGCCGCTCGCGCTTCGCTGCCGCATCGGCAGCGGCGCGCGCGGCGCGCTCTTCGTGCGGCGCCAGCGCAGCCGCACGCTCCGCGAGCGCAAGCTCGCGCTCGCGCGCATCGGCCTGCGGCCGCTGCAGCGCCAGCTCTTCGCGGCGCGCGCGCTGAGCCGCGAGCTCCGCGAAGCGCGCGTTGCGCGCGAGCGCTTCGCGAAGGCGCTCTTCCGCTGTGCCAAGCTGCTCGGTCACGGCAGCTTTGCGGCCTTCCGCCGCGCCCGCCGCTTCGCGATAATGCGCGGCTTCCTGCGCTAAGGCGTCCAGCATTTGAGCCGGATTTTTATGCGACTGGGCTAATACGTCAGATAGCGCGCTCTCCTCGCGAGAAGGAAGCGTATCTCCGGCCTGCCCCATCATGACATCCAGCCGCGTCCGTGCCTTGGCCGCCTCGTCCTTCAGCTCCCGATGCTGCTGCTGGAACCTCTCCTCTAATTTCCGATACAAATCTGTACGGAAAATACGGCGAAGAATGTCCTCCTTGTTCTCCGTGTCCGACGTCAGCAGCTTGCGGAATTCGCCCTGCGGCAGCATGACGATCTGATTAAACTGATCCTTCGTCAGGCCAATTATCGATTCCAGCTTCACATTCACATCTGTAATCATGAACCGATCGACGCACGGAACCGGCTCGCCGGATGTCGTCTCGTAGAGCTCCGCTTTGCCCGGCGTCTCGCTCTTGTTGCCCGCCTTGCGATGCGGAAGCTGGCGAAACACGCGGTACGTCCTTTTGCCCACTGCAAAATCAAACTCAACCGAAGTAAACGAGTCATCCGTCGCAAAATGACTGCGCAGCATCCGCGCCTCCGCCCGGTCCTCTCCGCTCGCCGCCCCATACAGCGCAAAGCAGATTGCATCAAACAGCGTTGTCTTGCCTGCGCCCGTATTCCCGGAAATGACGAACAAGCGGCGGTCTCCCAGCTCCGTAAAATCGATCGTCTCTCCGTCGCGATACGGACCGAAAGCAGCTAATTTCAATAAAATCGGCCTCATACCGCGCCTCCTTCCGACTTCACTACGTCTGCGAATGTTTCCTCGAACAGCTTGCGCTTGTCCGCCTCTAGCGGCATCCCTTTGACCTCATGATAAAACGCCGCGAACAATTCCACCGGATCAGCCGCTTGCCGTGCAGTTCGCGATGCGGAATCTGCGCCGTCCTCGATTTGGACGGATGAGGAGGCCGGTCGACGCTCGACATGCAGCGCATTCGGGTATACGGCGCGTACCTTTTCCATGGGGAACAGCACGGGATTGTCATTCAGCAGCGTAACGAATACGTAATCGTCGCTTCGCGCATGCTCGTTTTCGATTTCCTCGATCGATGCCGACACGCGGCGCATATCGCGCAGCGGAGCCAGCTCCCGCTTCTCTATCTGTATCGCACCCGCCGCATCCATCTCCACGACGAGCCAGCCTTTGCGATGATTCGCTTCCGAGCTGGAATATTTGAGCGGCGATCCCGCGTACCGAATCCGTTCATCTCCCACATGATGCGCCTGATGCAAATGGCCGAGCGCTGAATAATGGAACTGGCGCAAATGCGCCGCATTCACATGCTCCGCGCCGCCGATCGCCAGCGGCCGTTCCGACTCGCTCGTATTGGGCTGCGGTTCGCCGCCCTGCGTCACGAAAGCATGCCCGACGAATACGCGCCGCGCATGCGGGTTCGCTTCCGCTTCGATACGAGCAACGATTGCGCGCAGCGCATCATCATGCGAACGAATCGAATCATCCTCCAGCGTCAGGCGCACCTGCGCCGGGTCCGCGTAGGGCACGAGGTACACATGCACTTCGCCATGTTCATCGTGCAGCACGACCGGCTTCAGATCCGCGCGCAAGCGGCCTGCCAAATGAAGCCCGCGGCTTTCCATCAACCGCGTGCCGAAGTCCAGCCGATCCGGACTATCATGATTGCCTGCTATTGCGAGCACCGTCGTCTCGCATTCCATAATAAGCCGACGCAGCAGCTCGTCCAGCAGGTCCACCGCCTCCGTCGGCGGGATCGCGCGATCATACAGATCGCCCGCTATAATAACAGCGTCGGGTTTCTCTTCTTTTACCGCCGCCACGAATTGCTCCAGCACATAACGCTGGTCGTCCGTCATATAAACGCCCTGCACCAGCTTGCCTAGATGCCAATCCGCCGTATGAAACAGCTTCACCGTCCGTCACGTCCTTCGCTTCATAATCGAGTCTACTCTACCGTCTCTACTATTGTAGAACAAGATCGCGGTCGATGTTAGACGAAAAATTAGTAAGCAAAGCGTTAGTCGATCGCTTTCAGCCGCGCCCTCACCCTTGCGCTAACGGACTCCACAGCCGCTATTGCCCCGATTTTCGCGCATTCTCCAGCGTAACGGACTCCAGAGACGTTATTTGCTGTGTTTTAGCTCATATCGCCGCGTTTGATGCCCATTAACGGCTCCTCGGTCCGTTACATGTTCAAACCGCCGCTTTTTCGCCAAATAGCGGCTCCTCGGTCCGTTAGCGTGTCCGCCAACGCCGTGCGACAGCGCAAAAAAGCCACGATTACCACACCCACGGGTCCTCGTAGCTTTTTTCACGCCGCGATGCAATTCAAAACACTGCAACAATGCTCCAGAATCATGCTCACATTCTTCGATTCGTCAACAAAATCCTCACCCGCGCAGCTTTCCCTCTTGCTCTTGCTCTTGCTCTTGCTCTTGCCCCTGCTCTTGCCCCTGCTCCTGCCGCTTCTCCCTCCACCTCTGCTTCACATACAGGTAAATCGCCCTCGGCGATTGCGTGGCTCCAACGAAAAGCGCCGACCATATCGGCAGCATTTGCATAAACGAAGGATACGGATTGCCGTCTCCGACAGGTCCAACCTTAGGCTGGGATGCATCCCAATACATATAAATAATGAAAAATGCCGAAACGAGAAGACACGCAACAGATGTAATGAGATAGAATACGATCCGGTTCAGCTCCTCACCCCCTTGTTTCATCTACTATCCATATTATCCCACACCCCATTTCGCCATGCCACCCTTGGCATAGTTCCCGACTTCAGGGGGACACTAGCTGTGGAGCTCATTCCGGATCGAAAGGAGACGACCAACGATGCAGCAACAACAAGCGCAAAACCAAGCCCAACAGCCATTAATGGCGCGTCCGCCGCAAGTCGTAACGACGAAAGACTTCCAGTACTTGAAGGACATGCTCTCCTGGGAGCTGAATGCAATGAAGAAATGCCACCATTTTGCCAAAGAAACCTCCTGTCAGCAATCCAAGCAAGCGATCGACAAAGCCGGCCAAATGCACCAACGGCATTATGAGCTTCTGCTGAAGCACTTGCAAAACAACAATACTGAAGAATTGAAAAAAGTACCTCAAATCCAGTAATCGTGGAGGGATACGCGTGACGCCGAATCAAATGATTCAAAATCCAAGCGCAAGCCAGCCGCAAGCAGCAGGCCCAGAGCTGTCCGATCGCGACCGGCTTACTGAAATTCTTGCAACGGAGAAATATTTAACCGACAGCCTCAACATCGCAGCCAAGGAAGCGAGCCACGCGTCCTTGCATAATGACGTCATGACCGTGCTTACCGAGACGCATCAAATGCAAGTCGAGCTGTTCGAGCTCATGTTCGCCAAAGGCTTCTACAAGCTGGAGGCCGAGGAGCAGCAAAAGCTGGACCAAGCGTATCAGCAGTTCAGCGGATTTTCAAACCAGTTCCCTTATTCGGGCGGCACGCTCCAATAAGCTCCTTGCTTACAGTCCTCGCGACAAAAGAAGACACCGGCTCGCAAGTGAGTCGGTGTCTTTTTGACTATCCATGCATGTAATCTTGTCTTGGTTTGGCGACGCTCTTGCTCTTTCGCAACTATGGCGTGCGGCTCACCATCTGATCCAGGCTCTTGAACTGATAGCCCTTCGCCTTCGCGTCGTCGATAATGCGGCCGAGCGCTTCTGTATTATCTTTGGATACCGAATGCAGCAAAATAACCGCGCCCGGATGAAGCTGAGCCATTACCTGCCGATAAGCGTAGTCCGCACCCTTTTGGCTGTTCGTATCCCAATCCTTATAGGCGATCGACCAGAACACGTTCTGATAGCCGAGCTGCTTGCTGACAGATAGGGAACGCTCGTTAAAAATGCCGCGAGGCGTGCGAAGATATTTCATCTCCTTCTGGCCGGTTAGCGCAAGCACATCCGTCTTGACCTTCTCCAGCTCCTGCGTCATCCGCTCAGCCGAAATTTGGCTCATATCCGGGTGGCTCCACGAGTGATTGCCGATCAAATGCCCCTCTTGCGCCATCCGCTTCAGCAGCTCGGGCTGCGATTGAATGTAATGGCCGGTGACGAAGAAAATCGCAGGCACCTGCTTCGCCTTCAGCACGTCGAGAATTTTGGGCGTAAAGCCATTCTCATAGCCATTATCGAACGTCAGGTACAGCTCCTTCGCGTTCGTATCGCCGGTAAACACCGCACCGTACTTGGTCAGCAGCGGCTTGAAGCCTTCTTCGTCGATCGAGGGCAGCTGGCCGTTGACGCTCTTTTTGAAGCCAAAATGGTAAGCCCCGTCAGCAAACGCCGTCGCCGCCTGCGCTGCCCCCAGCAGCAAGCTCAGCATAAGCACTGCCATTATCCGCCTGACTTTCATGTTCAACAAGCTCACTCCTTGCCGTTTGGCTAATGCATACCCCGTTATTTTTCCACTTTGAAGGGGATGATTATGTAGACATGTGCCATTTTGGCTGGAGGATAAATCTGGGTTGAATCGCTAAATCTCTTGCTCATCTACGACGATCACGGGCTCTTCGTCCACCATTCGTCTAAGGGCTAAGTAAGCGCCATAATAAGTACCGGCTTGAAGGGCAGCGAAGATCATATAAATCACTGTAACCGCACTTAAAAGCACTCTCATATTGCCTCCGAGTACAAGAGCAATGATCGCTATAATGACAGCTCCAGCCGCCATATGAAGCCATGTTCGGAGCATGCACCACCATGCGCCTTGGCGCTTTATAGATTTTAATATCAATAGTGAAGCAGGGACAACGAAGACAGTGGTAATGATCGCCACAAACCCAACATAAAGAAAATATCCTTGCACATCTTCTAATGGTCCATCTAATGCTCCAATAAGAAGCAAGTACACGGAATGAAATCCCCCGACGGAAATGACGACCGCTAAAGCGATCACCCATATATGGATAAAAAGCTTCATCTCTATCGCCTCCTTCTCTCATCATGCTAACATACGATTAGAAAAGGATAAGTTCTAACTTTTGTAGTACCTGTACTCCCCTAGTCATATCCCTCTCCCCTAAATACCTTTGTATGAAACGTACTTTACGGATGGAGATCGAGATTATGAACGAAGGATAGGCTTCAGATCGCCAAGGTGCTTAAAAAAATGGTACAAAAAAACCGGCTCGCTGAGAGCCGGAATCGATCGTTCAATATTTGAGATTGCGTTTCATCGCGCCGTGCTTGAATGAAGTGATAACGAATCGCTCACCTTTATCCAGCACCTTATACGACACGATGTAGCTATCTACAATGCAATAATAAGTGTTACGGTATTCACGCGAGGGCAAAATCTTACCCATACTCATGACGTTGTCTTCCACTCGCTTGATGAGATTAATTTTATACTCCATCGTTTCCTGCTGGCTGTAATGATCACTCTTGATTTGATGGAATCGACGACGAGCCGCCTCGGTCCATTGAACGATCAATTACAATTCACCGCGCTTAATCGCTTCAATCATTTCTTCCGTCGAATACACTCTGCCGTGCTTAATGTCTTCTTCGGATTCCTCAATCATCTTTCTAATCTCCGGGTCAGCGTCGAACTCATCGACCGGATTATAAATTTCGTATTCCATGCCCGCAATCTGAATGAACGCTTTGCGATCTTTATGATACGACTCGATCACCGTACCGTCGGGAGCTTTCAGGCTAAATTGCATGATCTCACCCTCCTTAGGCTTTGACTCCATGACTGGAATAACCATGAGTCTTATCTCTGAATTATACCATAAAGGAGCTTTACCTTAACAACTTCGGTCATAGAATCATCGCTCCCCCAGGCATATCCCTCCCCCCTAAGACATACCTTTGGTATGAAACGTACTTTACCGCTCGGAGGGATCAAACCGATGAAACAAGATGAAATCCGCCAACTGGAGCGCGCGATTGATGAGATTACCGAAATCGCCCAAGGGTTCGGCCTCGACTTTTATCCGATGCGTTACGAGATTTGCCCCGCCGACATCATCTACACATTCGGGGCGTACGGGATGCCGACGCGGTTTAGCCATTGGAGCTTTGGCAAGACGTTTAATAAGATGAAGATGCAGTACGATTTTGGCCTTAGCAAAATTTATGAGCTCGTCATCAACTCCAATCCCTGCTACGCTTTCCTGCTCGACGGCAACTCCTTGATCCAGAACAAGCTGATCGTCGCCCACGTGCTCGCGCACTGCGACTTTTTCAAAAACAATGCCCGCTTCAGCCAGACGAACCGCAATATGGTCGAGAGCATGTCCGCGACAGCCGAGCGCGTGGCGCAATACGAGATGGAGTACGGGACAGAGCGCGTAGAGAAGTTTATCGACGCCGTCCTTGCGATCCAAGAGCATATCGATCCGACGATCATTAAGCCCTACAACCTCGATAAGACGAGATACATTGAGCTTCAAATCAAAGAACGAGATCGTTCCGCTGCGCGGGAACCTAAGGGCAGCCTCTACGACGATTTATGGTCGCTTGAGACCAATGAAGATGACTCCGAAGACAAAAATGCCAATCTTAAACGGTTCCCGCCGCAGCCGGAGAAGGATCTCGTCTGGTTCATCGAGGAATATTCGACGTCACTTGAAGATTGGCAGCGCGACATCATGTCCATGCTGCGCGACGAGATGCTCTACTTCTGGCCACAGCTGGAGACCAAAATCATGAACGAAGGCTGGGCCTCCTACTGGCATCAGCGCATCATCCGCGAGCTCGACCTGACGAGCGAGGAAACGATCGAATTCGCCAAGCTGAACAGCTCCGTCGTCGTGCCTTCCCGGCACACGCTGAATCCGTACTATTTGGGGCTGAAAATTTTCGAGCATATCGAGAAGCGCTGGGATAACCCGACGCAAGAGGAGCGCGACCGGTTCGGCATGAAGCCAGGCAAGGGGCGCGAGAAAATTTTCGAGGTTCGCGAAGAGGATTCCGACATGTCGTTCCTGCGCAACTACCTTGATAAGCAGCTTGTGAAGGAGCTCGACCTGTACGTGTTCGAGAAGAAAGGCCCCGAGTGGAAAATTACCGACAAGGCGTGGGCCAACATCCGCGACCAGTTGGTCGTCTCCCGCGTCAACGGCGGCTTCCCGAGCATCGTCGTGCAAGACGGCGATTTCAACCGCGTCGGCGAAATGTACCTCAAGCACAACTACGAGGGCGTCGAGCTTGATCTCAAATATTTGGAGCGCACCCTCCCTTACATTGTGCAGCTGTGGGGCAAGTCGATCCATTTGGAGACGTTTATCGAGGATAAGAAGATCGTGTTCAGCTGCGATGGGAAGAAGACGAGCCGGAAGTTTATTTGAACGAAGTAGCGGAATAAAACTGATTAATAATCCCACAAAAAGCACCCCATGAAAAATCATTGAATCCCCCGTTTCGCTCGGGTCGATTCAGTGAAATTCATGGGGTGTTTTGTTAGCTACTTTATTAGCTTATTCTCGATTTTCGCTTGCGCGCGAAGACCTTCAATAAATGTCGCCGCTAGTTCATAGATTTTCTCAGTGGTAAGCATCTCGCGAATAGTTGCCTTCTCTTCCTCGAACGTCGGCGTTACTGCAGCCTTATGGTCAGTTACTAGAATAATATGATAACCGAATTCAGATTTAACAGGCTTGCTAATCTCGCCAACTTTCAGTGAAAACGCTGCATCCTCGAAGGATTGATCCATTACGCCTCTTTCGAAATAGCCTAAATCTCCACCTGCATTCTTCGAACCCGTGTCTAGCGACTTCTGTTTGGCAATTGTGGCGAAATCGCCTCCGTTGTTCAATTCTTTTACTATAATATCCGCCTCTGCTTTGGTTTCGACCAGAATATGCGACGCGCGTACTTGTTCGGGCTGAGTTATATATTCCAAGTTCTCAGTATAATAATCCCTAACCTCTTGATCCGTTATATGAATTCTCGATTGAAGCAGTTTACGCAACCGAACTTGTTGGATCAGATCAGGGTAGAGATCCTCAACTGTCAATTGGTTTTGCTTCAATGCCTCGTTGAGTGCTTCTTCAGACCCAATTCTTCTAACCATAACTGCAAGTTCTGCAGCTATATCTGCATCAGAAACGACAATTCCCTTCTTGTCGGCTTCTTGTTTAACGAGCTCAGTATCGATAAGGTTATCTAATTGGGTTTTACCTCTCCCCCCTCCAAGCAGCCCTTCATAAAGTTGACGCTCCGTAATCCTAACGCCGTTAACGACGGCTACGTTGGCGCCGCCTGCCACCGCCTCAAGCTTTTGATTCAAATAAATAGACGTAGCGGCTCCGTCATAACGAACCTGCTGCCCGAGTGATTCCGCAACGAATCGCAGCGGGACATACGTCGTGCCATTGTAAATAAACCCTCGTTGATTATCCGGTGTTTTTTTCTCCACACCTTCAAAATAATACTTTATCGGTTGAAAAACGACGTTTATATTGCTCGGATTTGATGCATATCCGATTCCGCTAAAAAATACCGCACCAGCTAAAAAGGAAGCCATTAGATGTTTTTTTGTATACGTGCTCATCGTTTCCCCCATCTCTACTTATTGTTCATACTGGCCACGCATACAACAGCTACACGCTAATCTCTCCCTTAATCCACCCCTCAATAAATTGCTTTAAAGAAGGAGCAACCCAAGTCCGGCTATCATCTTCGTGATTCCAAGTATAAATATCATCCTTGGTGATGGCTCCGTTTAGGACGGAATAACCGAACAAATCACCATTCCCTGCATCAGCAACGAACAATAGACTATCGAATGGCATATATTCGTCTTTATAATCTTCGGAGCTTCTAGCCTCTAGATTTTCCTCGATAATTCGGCTGGTTGGCCAAACAAGGTGGCACCCATACTCATCAGATACACCGTTTGTTTCTTCTAATAAATCTTTCAATTCTTTAGGAAGCACTAGATTGAATCGGTCACTAACCTCTTCAAGCTCTGCCTCGGTTGCAGCCTTTGCAAACGCTGCGTCTTCTTTGATCGTTCGGATGAAATCTTTCCACATTTCCGTTTCCCCCTCTCTCCTGCTCCCCCACCTAACGCTGCGCCATCAACAATTCCCCATAAACGCCACCCGGCTTCGCCAGCAGCTCCTCATGCGTGCCGCTGTCGGCCAAGCGCCCGCGGTCGAGCACATATATCTGGTCCGCGTTCTCAATCGTCGACAGCCGATGCGCGATCATGATCATCGTCAGCCCCTCGCGATGTTGGTCAAGAGCAGCAAGCAGCTTGCGCTCCGTCTCCAGATCAAGCGCGGAGGTCGCTTCGTCGAGGACGAGAATCGACGGATTGCCAATAATGGCGCGCGCAATCGCGAGCCGCTGGCGCTGTCCGCCGGACAGCTTAATGCCGCGTTCGCCGACTTGCGTATCATAGCCGTCCGGCAGCTGCTCAATGAAGCTGTCGATCTGCGCGATCCGGCACGCTTCCTCAAGCTTGTCTTGCGCCACGCCGTCTCGTCCCAGCAGCAGATTTTCGCGAATCGTATCCGGGAACATATACGGATCTTGAAACACGATAGACAAGCCATCCGTCCACTGCTGCCGATCCAGCTCGCTGATCGGAATGCCATTCAGCCGGATTGTTCCTTCCGCCGGGTCATAGAACCGAATCAGCAACTGGGCGATCGTCGATTTCCCGCCGCCGCTCGAACCGACGAAAGCCAGCTTGCGGCCTGCTTGGAGCTCCGCAGTCAGCGACTGGATCACATCCGGCAGCTCCTCCGCATAGCGGAACCGGACGTCCTCGAAGGCAATTTCCTTCGGAGGCTCGTTCAGCCTGCGCACACCCGGCGCATTTTGCTCCAGCGTCAGCATGCTGTTAACCCGATCCATATAAGCTTTCTGGCTGGAGAAGCCCATGAAAAACTGGAACACGTTATAGCAAGCGTCGGACATCTGCGTTGCGAATTGGAAGACGATAACGAACATCCCGATCGAAATGCGGCCGTGCATCAGCTCATAGCCGCCATACCCGAGGACGATCAGGCCGATGCCCCATTTCATCGGATCGCTCCACCGCATCTGCCGATTGACCAGCTTGCCTTCCTCCAGAAACTGCTCATAATAGCGGTCAAACAGCTTGTTATACAGCTTCTCCTCCCACTTCAGCCGATGGAACGCGATGACTTCACGAGTCGAAGCGACGCCCTCCTCGATCTGAATGAGCAGCGCTGTACGGCGCTCTGATACTTTCTTCGCCGCTTCATGCAGCTTAGGCGAGAAATAGTAGCCCGCTCCGAGGTAAAATCCGCACATAACGAGCATCATCAGCAGCATCATGGGATTCGCGAAGCCGATAATTCCGACTAATATAAGAAAGTTAAGGATCTCTTGCCCGCCCCGCGGCAGCTGCCAGCCTAGGAAGCTAGCGGCTTGGAACAAATCCTGCGTCATCGTGTAGACATACTTGCCGTTCCGGTCACGGCCGAATCGTTCGATGGGCACATGCTCGATTCTACCCAGCATGCGCCGCAGCAGCGCGTGGCTAATCGCGAATTCATTTTTGACCAAATACCGGCTGGTCATCGTAAACATCAGGGCGTGCACGAGCCCCGCGACAGCGAATACCGTAATGACCGTAACGAGCAGGTCGTAATGGCCGCTGCCGAATACATCGTCGATTAATATTTTTTGCACATAGACAAGCGAATAGTTTGAGACCGACTCCAGCACAAGAAATAACAGCACGAGTGCATAGGTTCCTTTTACAATTGACAAATTGCTGCGAATAAACTGCCAGTAGCTCATCTAGCTTTCACCTCATCCCTGTCCCCCGCCGTGCCCGACTGCCCCAGCTCCAGCTCATACAGCAGCCCCTTGCGTGCCATCAACTGCTCGTAGGAGCCAGCCTCTGCTGCGCGTCCATCCTGAAGAAATACGATGCGGTCAAAATGCTTCACCGTCGACAGCCGATGGGCGATCGCAATCGTCGTTCTGCCGACCAGCACTTCATCCAGCGCCTGCTGCACCTCGTACTCGCTCACATTATCTAGTGAAGAAGTAGCTTCATCGAGCAGGATGATGGCAGGCTGCTTGATAAACATGCGCGCGATCGCAACCCGCTGCTTCTGGCCGCCGGACAGCTTGATTCCTCGTTCCCCGACCAGCGTGTCGTAGCCTTCGGGCAGCTCCATAATGAAATCATGCGCGTAAGCCGCCTTCGCGGCAGCGACGACTTCTTCATCGGTCGCATCCGGCTTGCCGAACCGAATGTTATCCTTCACGGACGACCCGAACAGGTACGTCTCTTGGAAGACATAGCCGATCGATTCACGAAGCCGTTCGAGCGGCATTTGATGAATCGGAACGCCGTCCAGCCGGAGCAGGCCGCTTGTCGGATCATAGAACCGGCCAACCATTTTGAACAACGTTGACTTGCCTCCGCCGCTTGCGCCGACGAATGCGATTTTCTCTCCGGGCTGGATGTCCAGATCGAAGCCTCGAATGACTGGCGGCTGATCGGGATAGCCGAATTCGACGCCTTCGAACGCCAAGCGCCCCTTTACCTCTGCGGGCTCGATCGGATCGGTCGGCTCCTCGATCTCAATCGGCTTGTGCATAAACGTATATAGCGGCGCGGTCTGGTGAATGATAAGCCGCTGCTCGGTCAGCTGCGTGACAAGCAGCGTCAGCCTAAACATCGTAGACATGTACAGGATCGTAAACGCAACAAATTCCCCTAGCGTGACGTAATCGTGCCGCACCAAATAATAGCCCGTTAAAAAGACGGCGATGGCGCCCAAATAAAACGTAATGCGCCGGAAGCTTCCCCTTGCAAAGCTGAACGTCGCCGCCGATAAATAGTCGCGCGACCACGCCTTATGCTCCGCATAGGTACGCTCGTGATACCAAGGCTGCGCGCCGAACGCGCGAAACTCGCGGAAGCCGGATACGCTTTCATAGACCTTTTGGTTAAACGCGATTCGTCCTTCGCCCGCCCGTTTTCCGTAATGGGACGCCTTCTTCTCAAAATAGGGGCCAAACAAATAATAGAGGCAAAAGGTTGGCACCATAATGAGCGTTAGCCATGCGTTAATGCTGATGAGCAGCGTAATGGCGACTGCGGTATATAAAATGTTATCAATAATGCCTGGCAAGTATTGGCTGTAGATGCGTTGAACCGATACGACCTCCGAGTTGAACATGGAAAGCGTCTCGCCTGCCGGATGGCGTTCATAATGCGCGAAGCCCAGCTTACGCAAATGTCGGAATATCGCGCCTTGTATATCGCGGGATGCCAACGCGCCAATCGTCCGCTGCAGCATGTTCCGCCCGTTCTTCGCGATCAGCATCAGCAGATTGACCGCAACGAGCAGGCCAAGCAGCCAATAAAAGATGCGGAAATCCCCTTCCTTGACGACGTGGTCGATCATGTATTGAATGACCTTCGGCGTAAGCAGGTCTCCGGCGACCGCCAATATGCTGCATAGGACAAGCAGTGCTATTCGCTTCGCATAAGGCCGCAGAAACGATAACGCCCAGCGATACGACTGCCGAGAAACATTCTGGTCGGCATTCGATTGTTTCATTTGAAGCACCCCCTATTATCTCTATCTGTTCCTGAATTTCCGAAAATATTAAACTAATATACCAAAAAGTTCATGCTATTACTATCAGCAATTCCCAAACCAAATACGAGACTCCGATGCAAGAATATGGTTGTAATCCACTCAATTTTGAGTATAATAAGCAAGGGTAATCAAATTTGAGTAACAGATCGATAGCAATCGATCACGAAAGGAAGTTGAACATGGACGCCAAAAACAGCAACGTGAAGCTGGTTGTCGCGGGCCTGCTGCTGGGACTTTTCATGGCCTCGCTCGACCAGACGATCGTTTCGACGGCAATGGCTACAATTATTAAGAAGCTGGGCGGCTTCGAGAGCTTCATCTGGGTATATTCCGCTTACATGATTGCGATGGTCGTATCGACGCCAATCATCGGCAAGCTGTCCGACATCTACGGACGCAAGCGCTTCTTCTTGATGGGCTTGATTTTATTCATCGTAGGCTCGATTCTGTGCGGAACGGCGCAGGATATGAATCAGCTCATTATTTATAGGGCGATCCAAGGGATCGGGGGCGGGGCATTGATGCCAATCGTCTTCACGATTATTTTCGATCTGTTCCCGGCTGAGAAGCGCGGTAAAATGATGGGCCTGTTCGGCGCCGTATTCGGCATCTCGAGCGTATTCGGTCCGATTCTAGGCGGCGCGATTACGGACAACATCAGCTGGCGCTGGATTTTCTACATCAATGTGCCGATCGGCTTGCTCGCGATTCTGTTCATCACGCAGGCATATCATGAAACGCGCAGCACCAAGAAGCCGTCGATCGATTGGCTTGGCGCTTTCACGCTGACCGCAGCAATTCTATTCCTCATGTTCGGGCTGGAGCTCGGCGGTACGGAAGGCTGGGCATGGGACAGCATGAAGACGATCTCGCTCTTCATCGGCTGCGTTGTGTTCCTTATTCTGTTCCTGGTTGTTGAAGTTAAAGCCAAGGATCCGATCGTCAAGCTGAGTCTGTTCAGCAAACGCCTGTTCACAAGCAGCATGATGATCAGCTTGCTATACGGCGGCATTATGATGGCGGGCGCTACGTATATCCCGATCTTCATTCAAGGCGTGTTCCACAAAACTGCGACCGAAACAAGTACGGTGCTTATTCCGATGATGCTCGGCGTCGTCGTCAGCGCGCAGGTTGGCGGCCGGATCGTAAGCAAGTTCAAATACCGCAGCATCATGCTTGTGTCTGTGCTCGTCTTGCTTGTCGGCACGTCGCTGCTCGGCTTTGCAATGGATGAAACGACGAGTCGCCTAATGATCGCCTTATATATGATAATCGTTGGACTCGGCATCGGCGTTTCCTTCTCGCTGCTCAACATCTCGACGCTTAACGCGGTTCCGCCGCAGTACAAAGGCTCGGCATCGTCGCTGATCACCTTCTTCCGCACGATCGGCTCCGCGCTCGGCATTACGGTATTCGGCGCGCTCCAGAAGCATGACTTCCAAGCCGGCATCGCTGCCTTGCCGAATATTAATCCAGAGATGGCTGAGCAGATCAAAGGCGGCCAAGCGCTGCTTGATCCTGCCGTTCAAGCCAAAATGCATATGCCTGCGGACGTTGTTTCCCTGCTGCTCGGCAAGCTGTCCGACTCGATCATCTACGTGTTCCAATGGTCCGTTATCCTGCCTGTCGTTGCCTTCATCTTCATCGTCCTGATGGGCAATGCTCGCTTGGAAACGTCCAAGCAAGGCCATCCGGGCTCGCCGCAAGCCGGAGCTGGCGGAAAGCCTGACCCTGCCCTTCAGAAAGGGTAACCATCATGTCGATGAAGCTGCTTGTTCTCGGATTGCTCATGGAGGGCGACAAGCATCCATACGAAATTCGCCAGACGATCAAACAGCGCAATTGGGACGAATCGTTCAAGCTCCGCGACGGTTCACTGTACTATGCAGTGGACCAGCTGCGTGCGGACCAACTGATTGAAGCAGCGGAAATTGTCCCGACAGCAAGCGAGAATCGTCCGGATAAAACGATATTCCGCATTACCGATGCCGGAAAAACGGAGTTTCTCAGGCTGCTGTATGTCCAATTCGGACAGAGCTCGTATCCGCAGCAGCCGATCTTTCTCGGTCTTCCGTTCGTGCGGCATGCGGATCCCGATAAGATCATCCAGTCCATTGAGCAGCAGATTGCCAACGGCGTCGCAAGGCTGGAACGACTCCAGCATGTATTGGCGATTAAAGGCGAGTTTTTGCCCAAGGGCTCGTCCATGATGATTAAAGGCTTTATCCGGTTCGGCGAAACCGAGCGTCTATGGCTGGAGGAGCTGCTTGAGCTGGCCCGTTCCGGCGAGCTGTTCGAAGGGTCGAAGTGGACACCTGAGCAGCTTCGGGAATATCAGAAGCTGATGATGGAAATCCAGAAGCGGTCATAGCCTAGCTGGTTAGCGCCAACCGCTGCATCGCAAAAAAAGAGGGTGTCCCCAGCCGTCGCGGCTTGTGGGACACCCTCTTTTCCTTGTCTAATGTTGCACTACTCGTTCCGCTGATAGTTAGAAGACTCGCGAACGATCAGATCGGAATGAATGATCCAATCCTTCTTCTCCGCAAACTCCTTAATCGTCATGAGATCAATTAGCTTCTCCGCGATCAATGCTCCCATCGCATACTTCGGCTGGTTCACCGTGCTAAGCGGCGGATTAATGTACCTTGAGATCCGGTTGTTATCGACGCCGATCACAGCCATGTCCTCGGGAATACGAACGTTCCGTTCCAAGCAGACGCGATAGACGCCGAGTGCCATCTCGTCATTGGCAACGTAAATGGCGCTAAACGGCGTACCGCTGTCCATCAACCGGTTCATCGCATTGTAGCCGCCCATCTCCTGATAATCGCCATTATCAATCAGTGACGGCTGGAACGGCACCTGATGATCCTTCAGCGCCTTCATATAGCCTTCCAGACGCTCGTAGCTTTCCGCCGAATCGGAATACCCGCCGATATATGCGATACTCCGATGGCCCTGCTCGAGCAGATGGTTCACGGCGACATGCGAAAACTTCACGTTGTCCGTCTTGCAGGTCGGAATGCCATCATGGGAAATATTGCGTCCGACAACGCCGATTAGAAAACCTTTGTCAGCGAGCTCGTACAACTCTTCGTCGTTCATAAATGGCATGACCAAAACCATGGCGTCTACCGTCCGGTTTTTCAGCAGCTCCAGATATTCGGTTTCCTTCTCCAGCGTATTGTCCGAGTCGCAAATAATCAGCTTATATTTTTTCGCATAAGCCATATTCTCGATCCCTTTAATAATCTCGGAGAAATAGGAAACGTTAATATCCGGCACAATAACGCCAATCGTCATCGTTCGCTGGGAACGAAGCTGTTTGGCCGCCGCGTGCGGATGGTATTCCATCTCTTCTATTATCGCAAGCACCTTGCGTTTTGTTTTCTCGGTTACCAAGTTGCTGTCATTCAGCACACGCGACACGGTAGCCGGCGAAACGCCAGCACGTTTGGCAACATCAACAATTTTAATGTCCACAGTGGCATTCAACCTTAGTAAAGAAAAGTAGTTTTATAATTAATTATAGAATTATTGCAACTGGATTACAAGATAGGTTCGCGTCTAATCCCAGTATCTAGTAAGGAAAAAGTAGAAAGCGCCCGATCGAGCATGCTCGACCTGCGCTTTCCCGTCATGTGCGACCTATCGTCAGCACTTTATATTAGGCTAGCATTAGTTGCCGACCTTTTGAAACGACCAAGCTTGCGAATTGCTTCCGTTATCCGAAGATTGGATGATGCCCGCACCATCTGCGCCGGAGGCGTTCAAAATATCGACCGCCTTGCCGCTGTTGCGGTTAATTATTTTGTAATAGCCCGCACTTGTCATTACGATCTGCCACTGCTGATTCGTGCCGCCGGCATAGGTCCACTGCTGAATGATCGCGCCATCAGCGGTCGATACATCCTTCACATCAAGCGCTTTGCCGCTCGTAATATTCGTTAATTTGTAATAGCCGCCGCCAACATCCTCGACTCTGAACTGCTGGTTCGTGCCCCCCGATGGCGCCCATTGCTGAAACACGCCGCCGTCTGCGGTCGAACCATCTTTAATATCCAGCGCTTTGCCGCTCGATTTGGATACGATCGTATAGATTGTACCCGATTCGATCACTGTCGTTGCAGGAGGCTGAGTCGGAGACTGCGAAAATTTGATCCAATTCAAGTTAATGCCGCCCGAAAATTTCAAGTACACGTTTTGAATGCCGCTTGCGCCGGAGATCGGACACGTTACGGTTGTCCATGTCTGCCATCCGCCAGTTGCAGCTGCCGTGCACGTTCCGACCAATGTACCGGTTGGGCTGCCTAATCGAACCTCGATGCTTCCCCCGCTAGCTGCGCTAGCTACTCTTGCTTGCAAACTCGCAGCGCCGCTGCCGAAATCAACCTGATTAAAGTAAATGTAATCGCCATTGTCGATCCAGCCTACGTTTTGCCCGCCGCCGGCGTCCGTGGTCGCTTCCAGCTGTACGCCAGTCTGTCCGTCATAGTTTTCAGCTTCTAGCTGGCTGTACGCATTTTTCGTCGTCGGGTTCGTGCCGCCACCCGATGTTCCGCTCCACTTGAACGTAGCGACAGCGCCTGCCGGAAGCGTGTAGGTAAACGCCTGCGATCCCCATGCGACCTTGAACGTGTTGCTCGTAGTGCTGTTATTAAGTGCGATTAGCACCTTGGAGCCGTCCGGATTTTTGAATGCCACATTCTCGATGCCGCCAGCAAAGCTGTTCGTGTCAATACGTACCGCGCCGCTGTCGACGAATTTGCTGGCATGGCCCAGCACATAGTATTCGACTTCCTTCTTCATATTGCCGCTATTGTCGACTGTCACAACGCCGCGACAGTTGGTGCAGCCGCCATTCGTCGGCCCGTGTGACGGGTCGAGCGCCAGATTCCACAGCAGGACGCTTTTCGCCCAATTCCGAATCGATCCGATCATCAGGTTGGACATATTCCATTTCAGATTGGCGCCGAAATCCGTGCTCCATTCGCCCCCCGAGCATTCCGTGAACCAGATGCCCTTATCCGGGTAAGCATTATGAACATTCGTTTGGTTTGCCACATCTCCGCCGTAGCAGTGGAAGGCCGAGCCGGCGACATAGCCTCTCGCTTGCGCGTCGTTCAGAATCGTCGTCGGATAGCCCGGTTGATCCCAGTTATGGTCATAGCCGATTATTTTCGTCGTAAGGCCATTGCTTGCGAATGCTGGCCCGAGATTATTTTTAATAAAATTGGTCTGCTCAGCTGCCGACATGCCCATGCTCGGGTAGCTTGATGTCTGATGCAGCGGTTCATTCTGAGGCGTAATGGCATAGATCGGAAGCCCTTGCGCCTGATACGCCTGAATGTATTTCACAAGGTAATTCGCATAAGTACCGTAATATTGCGTTTGGAGGCTGCCTCCGTTGAGCGATTGATTGTTCTTCATCCATGCCGGCGCGCTCCAAGGCGTGCCGAGAATGAGCAGTCCGCTGTTTTTCGCTTTCGCCGCCTTCAGCATCGGAACGACATCGTTCAGATCTTGCCCTAAGCCGAAGTTCACAAGATTCGGATCTGTTTGGCCTGAGGGACGATCATTATACGTAAAGCTGCTCAAGGAATAGTCGGACGCGCCGATCGTCTGACGGACAAAATTTAACCGAATGCCGCTGCTCGTGAACAAATCGTCGAACGCCGCGTTCCGCTGGGATGCGCTCATCTTGTTGTTGAACAGATAGGCGGACGAGCCGGTCATAGCTGCTCCGAAGCCATCCATCGATTGATACGTCACATTCTCATTCACGTTGATGGTCGTCGGATTGGTAGCGCTTGCAGAAGAAAACGAAACATTGCTTTGCGGCTGCAGCAGCTTGGATTGATCGGCTGTCGTCATCCAGACTTGGACTACCTCATTAGCCGCCTCGGCTTTGGGTGCCAGATTGCTGAACCCTCCGAAAGCCAATAAAGCCGAGAACAACGAAAATACGATGATGCGGTTAACCGGTCTGCCTAAACGCGCAAATCTCACTACGAACACATCCTCTCAAAGTTTTTATTTATAGAAAAAGACACCTGGAGTTTCTGTATCCTTACTCCAGGTGTCTATTCTATTGAGGGTTATAGACTAGCTATTCAATTGTTGAAGCAGGTGATCGATCATCACGGCCGCCTCGGCACGCGTAGCGTCGTTCTTCGGATAGAAGTACCCTTGCGGCGTGCCGCTTACGATGCCCGATTCCAGCAGTTGCTGGAGCGCAGGGACTGCCCATGCGGCAACCTCCTGACCATCCTTAAGGCCGGCGACGTTTGCCGCGTTGCCTGCTGCTTGCGAATGCTTGGCGAAAGCAAGCGCATTCGCGAGCGAGACAGCCATTTGCTCGCGCGTTACAGATGCATTCGGACGGAACGTACCGTCCTCGAAGCCCTGCACCAGCTTCGCGTTAACAGCTGCTCCAACCGCGCCAGCAAACCATTGGTCTGCCGACACGTCAGAGAACGCTGCTGTTGTTTCTGCATGCTGTTCCAGTCCAAGCGTTCTGACGAGCAGCGCTACCCACTCCGCGCGCGTAACCGTACGCTGCGGCTGGAACGTATCTTCTGTTGCGCCTGTAACAATCAGCTTCGATGCGAGCGACTCGATGCTGCCCTTCGCCCAATGCGTTGGAATATCGCTGAACGTTTTCTCCAGCGTGATTACCGCATAGCTGCTGTTATGGTTGTTTTGCAGCGATGCCTGCATCGTGCCATCTTGCTGTTTCTCGAATGTAGTTGGAACGAACTGCAATTGGCCCGATTGGTCCATCGTAACGCCCACTGCATGCTCGGAAGCTGTACCTTTGCCCAGCGTGATCGTACGCGTCACGTGATGCTGGCCGAAGCTCGTCAATTCCTTCGCTTGATCGCCGTCCTTCACAATCACGCTGAAGGATGTCGCAGGCGATAGCATGGAACCGCCCAACTGCTTCACTGCTTGCTCCCATTTCTTCTGGTCAGCAGCGCCTGCTGGCGTGATGCGAATCGTAAGCATCGCTTGCGGACCCGCTTTCTCCAAGTCCGAAGCAACTGCTGCCAGAGGCAATTCGTAGGCTACTGCACCCCATTGCACGCGGATGGACAGCTCCTGCTTCGATTTCAAAATCGCTTGCAGCGAAGCAATCGGCAGCGAAACGTTCAGCTCGTCTGCTTTCGTCTGCTCATTTACATGAACGGCGATGCTGCTAACCGGATTATGGCTTGCCGCTTCTTGCACAATGGAAGCCGGAACTTGAACATCAGCTGTTGCAACGCCTGCAGCCGTGTTTGTTTTTACTTCCAATTGGCTAATCGTGGAGACGCCGTTTGCATATTTAACCGTTGGCTGCGATGTTTGGCCGGAGGACGAGCTGCCGTTACCGCTGCCTTCGCCAGAACCATTTCCGTTACCGGAACCATTGCCACTGCCATTTCCGTTTCCTTCACCGGAACCATTGCCATTGCCATTGCCATTGCCGTTATCCGCAGCCTGCGGCGTTACCGGAACCGGCGCGGACGCGAATGATTCATTGCCATCCGTGTCCACCGCGCTAACGGTGAACGAATAGGTTTGGCCGTTCGTCAGCGACGGGATGACTACCGATTGGCCCGTAACATTTTGAACGAACTGTCCGTCTTGGTACACGTTGTACGAAGCGATATCGTATTCCGTATTGGCTGTCCATTGCAGCGTCGCTTGCGCGTCTCCGCCTGTTGCTTGAAGCCCTGCTGGCGTAGCTGGCGCATAGCTGTAAATTTCAAAGTCATCGATCGCTGCCCAGTTGCCGCCCTTCGCATCGGAGAATACGCCGAGCTCCATTTGGCCGTTCGTTACTTTAATATTGTCGATTGCGAAAGCCGTCCACGATCCGCCGCTTGCGGAACGAAGGTCTTTGTTTTTCTGGCTGCCGCCGTAGTTTTTCACTTCCAGCTGGAACGTGTTCTGTCCGCCGCCAGTGCGCACCCACACTTGCACTTTATACGTGCCGTTCGGCAGGTGGACCGTCCGATACGTCGATTGCAAGTAATCGCTTCCTGCCCAATGCGTTAGCTTGTATTGACCGCGCGGACCGTCGTTATCGACGTAGCCTGCAAGCGGCTGGGTTCCCGGATGCCATTCTGACCATTGATCCAGCGTGCCCGTCTCAAAGTCCATGTTCGGCAGCGGAACGAGAGTGCCCGTCGCTTGAGATGCCGCCGATACAGGCGCGCTTGGCGCCGATTCGTTGCCTGCTTGGTCAACCGCCGTCACTGTGAAGTTGTAGTTCACGCCAGCGACCAGATTTTTCACTGTATAGGTGGACACCGTAGCTGGGCTCACCGATGCGATTTTCAAGCCGTTGCGATAGATATTGTATTTGGCAAAATCGCTCTCCAAGCTCGGCTCCCACGACAGCTTAACTTGCTCGATGCCGGAATCAGCCTTCAAGCCTACTGGCGCTGCAGGCGCTTGCGCGTCCTTGCCGGAATCCGTCGTTGCAAACACGCGGTCGGAGGCGATGGATTCGCCCGTAGCATTGAATGCCGCCACGCGATAGTAGAACGTCGAATCGCCGCGCAGTCCAAGGTCCGTATAGCTTGTCGATCCGGTCGGCGCAATGCCGATTTCTTGGAATTCATCATAAACCGCACCTGTAACGGAAGCCGAATCGAGCGCGGAACGATAAACCTTGTAGCCTTCCGCCTGCGGTACCGCATCCCATTGCAAGTTAATGTTATAGCCTTGATCTACTTGCGCGCTCACATTGGTTGGCGTACTTGGAGCTGCCGTTCCTCGCTCCGCCGCAGGCGCTTTGGTCGTCGTACGGAACAGCTCGAAATCGTCGAACGCTGCCCATTCTCCGCCTTTATTCGTTGCCGACACGCCAATCTCAACTTGCCCGTTCGATACGCGGATCTCTGGAATAACAAGCTGCTTCCATTGGCCTACATAGTCAGTTGTGCCAGCTGAAGCGCTCAGATCAGCACCGCCGTAATTTTTGGCATCCAGCTGCACGTTCGTGTTCGAGCCCTTCTGGAACCATACCGATGCGCGGTATGTGCCATTGGGAACCTTCACGATATGCGAGGTGGATTGCTGGTAATCGGTACCTGCGTAGTACGTCAGCTTGTAGCTGCCGCTGCGCGGGTTGTCATTGTCTGCCTTCTGCGCCGAAGCCTGACCGCTTGGCACCGTTTCGTTCCAGCCTTCCAGATTTCCCGCTTCCAGACCGCCGTACAAGCTCATGTAATTCAGCGTGTCTTGGAACACGTCGAACGAGAATTGCAGCCAGTTCACGCTTGCATTGCCGTGGAACAGCACGTAGAGCGTATGCGTTCCGGTTACGGAGTCGATCTGAGCCGTTCTCGTTACCCATTGCTGCGCTGCGCCAGCGCCTCCGCTAGGAGCCAGGTCGAGCGTGCCGATCGTTCGGCCAGTTGGGCTGTCCAGCTTAAATTCCAGCTGCGCATCGGCTTCAACCGCTGCGCGAACCTTCAGGCTAGTCGTCCCACTCACAAACTCAACGTTATTGAAAGCAATATAGCTGCCTTCGCTCGTTTGCCCGACCGCGCTGCCGCCGCCTGCATCCGGCGTAATAGCGGTTTGGACGTTGTTCATGCTGTCAAAGTCTTCCGCTTCCAACTTGCTGTAAGGATTCACCAGCACGTCGCCTTGCTGCGTTCCGTTCCATACGAAGGAAACGACAGCGCCTGCTTCCAGTGTGTAAGTGAAGCTCTGGGAGCCCCAACGCACCTTGAACGTCTTCGCTTGCTTCGACGAGTTCAACGCCATAAGCACCTTCGAGCCGTCCGGATTTTTGAATGCGACATCCTCGATGCTGCCATTGCCGAACGTGTTGGATTGAATGCGCACCGCGCCAGGCGCGATGAATTTGCTTGCTTGGCCAAGCGAGTAGAACTCTTCGTTATACGTAACATCGCCTGTCTGCTGGTTGATCGTTACGATACCGCGGCAGTCTGCGCAGCCGCCATTGGTCGGGCCATGCGCTTCGTCCAGCGCAAAGTTCCATTTCAACGATGTTTTCGCCCAGTTGCGGGTCGCGCCGATAACGAGATTTTGTACATCCCACACGACGTTAGCGCCGAACACATTCGCGAACTCGCCGCCGGAACTTTCCGTAAAGTAGATGTCCTTGTCCGGATGCTGGTCGTGTACGAACGCTTGGTTCTCAACGGTGCCGGCATAGGCATGGAAAGCAGATCCGGCGATATATGCTTTGGCCTGCGGATCATTCAATACGTCGATCGGGTAGTTCGGCTCATCCCAGTTATGGTCCCACACGATGATTTTCGTCTGGATGCCCGCAGCCTGGAAGGCAGGACCTAAGCTGTTTTTCACAAAATTAGCTTGGTCGCTCGGTTCCATTCGCATGCCCGGATACCCTGCCGGTTCAAAATGCGGCTCATTCTGCAGTGTAATGGCATCGATCGGAATGCCCTCATTCGCATAAGCCTGAATGAATTTCACGAAATATTGCGCATATACGTCGTAATATTCCGGCTTCAGCTGCCCTTTGTTAAGCGCGCCGTTCGTTTTCATCCAAGCCGGCGCGGTCCAAGGCGTCGCCATCACTTTCAGCTCCGGATTAATCGCCAGCGCTTGTTGAAGCACCGGGATCATGTATGCGCTGTCATGTGCGATCGAAAAATGATCCAAGTTTTCATCCGTCTGCCCCGACGGCATATCATCGTACGTATAATTGCTCAAGGAAAAATCATTGGCGCCCATCGGCACACGCACATAGCTGAAGCCAACGCCGCTGTTGCGGTCAAACAGCGTATGCATCAGATTGTCGCGCGCTGTCTGATCCAGCCTATTCGCGATAAGCCACGCCGAGGAATCCGTCATCGATGCGCCGAAGCCTTCCATCGATTGATACGTTTTGTTCTCGTTCACGTTGATCGTCAAATCCATTGGATTCGTGTCGTTCACGAATACCAAATCTTGCTCCGCGTTAATTAGCTTGCTCTTATCCCCTCGGGTTTCCCATACCTTCACCTGCGTGCCAACGGCCGCGGAGGACTTCGGCGCGAAGACGCCGGTAAAGCAAGTAATAATCAAGCTGACGACTAACAATTGTGCTAGAGGCTTCGAAAAGTTTCGTTTCATGCTCGTTCTCCTTTTCTTTCATGCTGATTTTTTGCACACCAAGGATGGCTTACCGGAGGAAAAGCGACTCAGAGCCGCCAATCCCCGATAATCCAGCATCCGAACCTGACGCTCGGCTTTCTTTTCTAATGAGCAGATTTGCTAATCGCCTTGCCGCTTCCAACCAGTGCGCCATAATCAAGCGCTAGCTGATCCGCTAAAGGCTTGCCATGCTTGCGATCCATATGGTACAAGCCGAAGGTATCGATCCAGTTGTTGTGGTTCACGTACCAGTCGTACATGATCCAAAAATCGATGCCTGCAACGTAGCCATCCGGCACCAGCTGTCCGTCCGCATTATGGGTAGCCTGCTCCATAAGCGCCTTGAGCGTCGTCTCATAAATGTGGATTTGCATGTCCGAATCGACATCCCGCTCGCCGGTCCAATGGCCGAATTCCGTATTGAGTATCGGCTTATCCGGAAAAGCGCGGTGCGCGTTTTCCAAAAATTCGCGTGTTCCCTCATACGGCGTACCGCCGTGGAAAATGCCGAAGTACATCGTCCAGCCTGCGACGTCCAGCGGCTCCATCGAAGCATCCTCCGGTCCCGGCTGATCCGCTGCGGCGCTCTGCGTAATGAGCCTGCCGTCGTTGTACTTGGTCCGCAAATCTTGGACAAGCCTGCGGTTATATTCAAGACGCAGCGCCACTTCCTTCGACTCGTTCTGGGTGCTCCACATCAGAACCGAGGGACGGTTGTACTGGGAAAACACCATCTCCCGCCACATTTGATCCGCGAACTGCCGCTGCTCCTGTGCAACGTAGTGCTCCTTCTCGAACTGCCACAGCGGGATCTCGCTCATCGCTGCAAATCCAAACCGATCCAATAGCAAATACGTATGCACATGGTTCGGATAATGGCCTGTACGCACCATATTGGCATTAATCGTCCGAATTTGCTCGAGATCCGCTCGAATGCGATCCCAGTCCGCCGTTCTTCCAGTCTCCGGCCATTCCTCATGGCGCGCGATGCCGGCCAGGAACACAGGCGCTTCATTGAGCAAAATGCGCGTTGATTCCGTCCGAACCGTCCGAATGCCGAATTGCGTGGACAGCGTATCCATCGTTTGGGAGGAAGACGATAACGTCCACTCGCCAACATACAAATTCGGAACGCCGAGCGACCAGAGCTTCGGATTGCAGACCGTCACCTCGAATTGCAGAACGCGCGTCTCTCCGGCTTTGGCCTCGAATGGCAGCGTAAGCGTGCCTTCCGTCGCTGCTTGGCCACCCTTGATGCTTGATGCAAGCGGTGAAGTAAGAAACGCTTCGCATGCCTGATCCGCCTCGAAGATAACGCCTTCTACCATTCCCGAACAATCAGCCGAGCCTTGGTTGCTGACGACAACACGAATGCTTAATTTTCCCGCCGTGTCCAGTGGGACCACATCCGCCCGAACGAGATGAACCGCGTTCGCAGCCTCCAGGTAGAGATCTTGAATGATCCCCGTGTAATTGAAGAAATCCGTTCCCTCTTCAGCAGGGATGACCTCGATTCGGCTGCCCCAAGGCGGGTTATCGACCCGTATCCGAATATCATTGTCCCCTTCTTGCAAATACGAGGTCACATGAAACGCGAAAGGCGTGAAACCGCCTTCATGAAAGCCGATCCATTGCCCGTTGATCCAGATATCGCAAATGTAGCTGACGCCAAGCGACTTCAATGTATAAACTTGGCTTTCATCAAGCTTCGCAAGCGTAAATGTCCGTTGATACCAGACGCCGTTCTCGTAAGTCTCGGCGGCACTCGCCGCTGCCTCGCCTGTCAGCCGATTTTCCGGCAGCGGGACATGATGCGGTTCCCAAGCTACATCAGACGAAGCGACTAAATACATCCCTTCGTTCTGTGCGACTTGCTCCAGCCAGCCTGCATCTCGCGGAGCCATTGAGAAATCATGATCCGCCTCAAAGCGTTTCTTGCCCCAGCAGCCGTTCAATGAAATAATCGACCGCTCTTGCGGGTCAAATGTCGGTACTGGATTGCCATTCTGGAATGGAATCTCTATGCCGTCCACTGTTTTGAAAACCAGTGTTGTCTGTAAATACGATAAAGGTGATGCAGTCAAGCCTCTTCCTCCTCCAAACCCCAAACCCATTTCAATCATGAATTTTCATTTAAAAACAGCCGATGAAGATGATCCATCACACGCGCTCATCCCATCGGCTGTTCTCATCTGGTCTATTTATCGATTATTTGATGCCTTTTTCGTCAAAATACTTGTAAGCTTCCGTCTTCGCGTAGTCAACGAGCGAGTCGATGCCTGCTTTCGTCAACTGGTCACGATACGTCTTCAGCGATTTCTCTACATCATCAGTGAAGCCCATCATAAGCGGTTTGCCGTATTGCTCGAACACTTGGTTTACAGCTGCTTGCTGCGATTTCACCGTGTCATACGTCAAGATGATTGGCGCATAAATGTTCGGCTTGCTCGTCGCTTTGAACTCTTCCAGCAGCTTATCGAATTCCGGCCAGCCCGATGCTTGCTTCTCGCGAACCATTGTATCTACACGCCAGCCCCATGAAGCGAGATCGTATTTCTTCCAATCTTTTCCTACCGTCATGCCTGCTGGAGGCGTAACGAGCGTCTTGCCATCTTCTGCGATGGAATAATGCGTGCCTTCAATACCGTACGTCATCAGATCGAAGTATTTCGGATCGTTGCGCAGCTTGTCGAGCACCATGAGCGAACGCTCTGGGTTCGGCGCGGACTTCGGAATGGCCATTGCGTTGTTGACCGACAGCGTCGGCATTACATAACCGTTGAAGCGATTGAACGGGAAGTAGCCTGTTTTGATGTCAGGGTTCGTCGTTTTGAGACCCATGATGTAACCGCCGGCTGCTGGCGCATTACGAAGGTATGCAGCGCCGTTGTCCGTTTTGATCGTGTCGCCCGGCTCCTTCTGCGAGGACAGCGAATCGGAAGTCCAGAACCCTTTGTCCGCCCACGTTTTCATGCGTTTCACGTAAGCTTCGAACTCTGCCGTGAACGGATAAGCAACGATGTCGCGCGGCGTTGCATATTTGGACACGATCAGGTTCCCTTCGCCGCCTCCGCCGATCGTCTCAAAGCCGTTCGAGAACTTGAACAGCGCGTTAACTTCATTGAACGCTTTGCCATTAATTGGCGTTACGCCTGGCTTGCCTTTTTTCACGCCATCGAAGTAAGCTTCGAGCGAATCCATATCTTTGATTTCTGGGAGCTTCAGCTCTTGTCTCCAGTCTTCGCGATACACGAGGCCGTCCGGCGTGTACTCTGGGTAAGTGGATGGCACAGCAAAAATTGCGCCGTTGGTTTCTTTATCAGATTTAACTGTAGCTTCTTCCCAATCCTGCTTCGATACTTTGCTCCATGTTTCTGGCGCATACACCGGCAGCAGATCGTTCAGCGGCAGGAATGCGTCGCGTTTTGCGAATTTGTAGTAATCCGCCCATGAGGAAGCAAAGATCATATCCACTTTCTCGCCCGTCGACAGAATGAGGTTATATTTCGTCTGCCATTCTGCCCACGTCGTGAAGTTCAGCTTGATTTTCGTGTTCAGGTCTTTCTCTAACAGCTTATTCCACTCATCCACGACCTTCTGTGTATCTTTATGAGGTTCGCCGACAAGATACCATACAAGCTCGACCTTCTTGGACGTATCCGGCTTTTTGACGCCGTCCTCGCTCGTTACGGTCTTCGCTGGATCGTTCGACGAAGAATCGCCATTGCCTCCGCAAGCTGCCAACGTCGTTGCAAGCATGAGGACCGCGGGGATCGCTGTGAAATAACTGAACTTTCTTTTCATTGATGAGACCCTCCTTATCATTATGAAAAAAAGATATCTATGTCAGCCGACATTAGCCGGTACTAACCTTTGACTGCGCCAATCGTAAGGCCTTTGACAAAGTAACGTTGAACGAACGGGTACAGGAATACGATCGGTCCCGTTACGATGACTGCAGCAGCCATCTTCAACGTTTCCGCAGGCGGCTTCATGCCGGACGCAGCATCGAACGGCATATTCGTTTTCAGCACCGCTGCGCTGGAAAGGATTTTGTACAACAGGAACTGGAGCGGGTACTTGCCCTCGGTCGTAATAAACATATTGGCGAGGAACCACTCATTCCAGTAGGACAGCGCCAGGAACAAGCCAATTGTAGCAAGGCCTGGCGTAGACAGCGGCAAAATCAATTTCAAGTAAATCGTGAAATCGCCAGCGCCGTCGATCTTCGCCGATTCGGAGATCGAATCGGGAAGGGAGGACATGAAGCCCTTCATCAGCATGATATTGAAAGCGGAAATCATGAATGGCACGAGAAGCGCCAAGTAGTTATCCTTCCAATCGAGATACTTTACGATCAGGATGTACCAAGGAATTAATCCGCCGCTGAACAGCATGGTGAAATAGATGTAGAAGGATAAGCCATTGCGATATTTGAAATCTTTGCGCGACAGCACATAGCCCGCCATCGACATGATGAACAACCCGATTACTGTTCCTACCACCGTAAGCGTGATCGTTACTTGATAGGCATTAATGATCTGCGAAGGATTGCTGAACAGCGAGCGGTAAGCATCCAGCGAGAACTGCTCAGGCCAGAGCTTGAATCCTTCGGCAATGATCTCCATCTCCGAGGTGAACGACCCCGTGATGATGACCCAGAACGGGAGCAGGCAAGCAAGGGTTAGGAGCGAAACAATGACATAACCCATGACGTTGAAAAAGATGGTCGATTTTTCGGTTTTTATCTTCATGACAGCCTCCTAGAACAACGCATTTTCTGCACGCGTCTTGCGAATGATGTAGTTCACCGTCAATACGAGCACCAAGCCGAAGAACGATTGATACAAGCCAGCTGCCGTTCCCATACCTACGTCGAAGTTGACTGCAAGCGCACGGTACACATACGTATCGATAACGTCTGTTGCATTGAAGAGCATGCCGTTATTGCCGATGATTTGGTAGAATAGATCGAATTGACCGCGCAGAATGCCGCCAAGGCTGAGCAGCAAGAGCATGATGAACGTCGGCGTAAGCAGCGGAATCGTAATGTATCGAATCCGATGGAAAATGTTCGCGCCGTCAATCTTCGCTGCTTCATGGTACTCATCGCTGATGCTCATGATGGCCGCAAGGTAAATGATCATGCCATAACCGAGGCCTTTCCATGTGCTGAAGAAAATAATGATGTATTTCCAGGGCGCCGTATGCAGGTAGAAATCATAAGACGGGAATCCGAGCGACTCGAGCAGCGTGTTAATCGCGCCATTATCCGAGCTGAACAAATTAAACACGAATGCGCCGACCAGAACGAACGAGATGAAGAAAGGAAGGAACATAATCGACTGCGTCAGCTTTTTGAACCATTTGCCCGGCAGCTCGCTTAGGAACACCGCGCATAGAATCTGCAGGAAATTACCGATAAAGATGAATGCTAAGTTGTAGAGCACCGTGTTCTTGGTGATGTTCCACAGTGCGCCGGAGTTGATTAGAAAGTCGAAATTTTTCCAGCCGACGAACTCGTTGCTGAACAATCCAACGTTCGGATCATAGCTCGTAAATGCGTAGTACACGCCGACCATCGGCATGTAAGCAAAGATGGCGAAAAATACGAGAGCCGGACTGATCATGAGAAAAAGCGTTTTGTTTTTTACCAGTTCTCGAACTAAACTTTTCACGTTGACACACTCCCTGTTCGATCAATTGAAATGCTGGAGGACTCCCTAATGATGAGCTTGGAGTCAACTTTAAACACGCGTTGATCAATGAAATCGTTATCATTCATTTGATCGATTAGCTTCTCTACGAGGAGCGCACCCATCGCATACTTGGGCTGCTCGACGGTCGAAAGCTTAGGTGTTATATACTTGGCAACCCGGTTGTTATCGACGCCAATGACGGTCAACTGCTCAGGAATTGTAATCCCCAGCTCCCGGCAAGCTCGATAAACGCCTAATGCCATCTCATCGTTTGCAGCGAAAATCGCCGTAATGTCGAGGCTTTTGAACCACAATCGCCTGAACGCCTCATATCCGCCATTTTCGTTAAACTGACCGTTCTCGACCAACTCCTGATCATACGGCAGCTGAGCGAAAGTTAGCGCTTTCATATATCCTTCAAGCCGTTCATAGCTATCCGTCGAATCTGCATAACCGCTTAAAAATGCAATTCGGCTATGACCTTTGTCGAGCAGATGCGCTATGACCTCTTGCGAGATTTTTACGTTGTCCGTATAGGCGCATGGTATGCTAGGATGCTCGATATGACGCCCGATAATGCCAACGGTGTAGCCTCTGTCTACGAACGCCTTGATCTCGTCATTGGATATGATCGGCGCTACGAACACCATGGCATCGACCGTTCGATCCATCGCCAGCGACATCATTTCCACTTCCTTCTCCCGCTCGTTCTGCGTATCGCAGATGACGATTCGATACTTGCGCGAGTTCGCCATGTTCTCGATTCCCTTGACGATTTCTGCAAAGTAGGAAGAGTGAATATCCGAAACGACGACGGCAATCGTTCTCGTTTTCTGAGAACGCAAGCTTTTGGCAGAGGCATTGGGTATGTAATTCAACTCATCAATCGCCTGCAACACCTTCTGCTTCGTCTTGGCACTCACGCGGCTGCTGTTGTTTAGAACACGAGAGACGGTAGCTGTCGAAACGTTCGCCCGCTGGGCAACATCGATCATTCTGTTGTCCTGCACTCACACCACTTTCTCTCCTAAGATTTAATCAAATGATAGCATTTTGTGAAATCGATTTCAATATGTTTATTCAAATTATTTTAGAATTGTTGTCGCGCAATTTTAGTGAATTTCCTGTCGAATCGTCAGGAAACGGCATAACTATAGGGAAAACGAACCTTTTTAACGGGTGTCCCACTACCTATACCGGCGGCAGATTACGAAGAATTAGGACTTCTAAAATGAAATCGATATCTTTTAAGCGCTTTCTTATTGTGAAAAAGCAAGCCTATCGGTGTATGATTCATCCAATCGTTGGGAAATACAACCCTGCCCTTCTGTTTCAAAGGAGGAGCCATCCTAACGGACTGAGGAGCCTTTATTTGATCAATAATGAGCACATTTGTGCGCTAACGGACCCAGCAGCCTTTATTTGACCATTATCATCTCCGCTAGCCAGTAAAAAGGCTTAATAACGGTCGTGGAGTCCGTTACCGTTTCAATTGGCTCATTAAAAGGCACATAGCGTCTCTGTGGTCCGTTACACAATTCGTGTTCGCTCAGAGGAACGACAGAAAAAAGAAATGGCGTTTCAGGACTGCTCCCTTATATCGCCATCTCTTGATCCTCATTGTTAAAGTCCGCTGCACTGATTCATTTCATTCGTCGACCATTCTAATATCTGGCTGCTGCCAATTTCCCCGCCGATAATATGCAGGCTATGGCTATGGTCGAACACGACATATATCCAATCTTGTCCTTGCTGTTCCGCTACGATCATCTGCCGCGCAGGGATCACGAATGCCTTAGCCAACAGGATCGCGCCTGGGGAATGCTGATTTTCAGCATAATCTGCATAGCAGGCTCGCATATACTGCTTCACATGAAGGACAAGCTCCTCATTCCGCGATATAGCCAAAAGCCGATTATGATCAGCCACATAATGCAGCGGCGCATGGTCCAGCTCGCGTTGCTGCAGCCTGTCATTCCCAGCAAGTTGGAACAATTCTACTTCTTCCTTCGAATCAAACCATTTCATTTCTTTACTCCGAATAGCCATTTGTGCCAACCTCCTCTGCAGTCACAGCCTAGCCAAATTGCTATTGCTCCGCTACTCCACACCGATGCCTAACATACTATTAATCGTCATTTGACGAAGTCCGTTCCCGTAATCTCGTTCCCAGTTGCTTACGACTAATTCCGGGATATTATCTTCGACCACGTACTTTGCGCTGCTTTGCCTGATTGCCTCCAACGCGAACTCAGGAATCTCTTTCCCCGCGAAAATTAAGCGATGCGGGTTAATGATTGACGTGAACGTAGCGACGACACGGCCGATCGCGTCCAACTGGACAAATTTGTCTTCCTCGGATTGTATAGGCGTCGTCTCATTCATGATTTCAATGAATTTCTTTCGGTCATATAACGGCAATGTCGCAATTTCCCCTGCGAAAAATGTACTGCCGCGCACGACTTCGCCGTTCATTAGTATCGCCGCGCCTATACCGATTGGTCCTAGGTAGATGTATACTAACGAAAAGCTTTTATCATAGCCTAATCGATCATAGTAACCGAAAATCGAAGCGTTCACGTCGTTCACCGCTTCAACGCGAATAGCGAAGCGCTCCTCATAGTAGGCTTTAAACTCAAAATTATTAAATCCGTGAAATGATGGGATATAAACCGCCCGTCCTTCGTTAACCGCGCCTGCGATCCCAAACGTGATCGTGCTTAAGTTCGGATTCTGCTCCACGTAAGGGGTAAGCTGCTCCGTTAGCTGCTCGGGCCCTTGCGTCATCACGCTCGGTTTAACCTCTTGGACGATAACCTCGCCCACATAATTCAGTAGCGTATATGTCGTGCATTCGCGTTCAAGCCGAACGATTAGCCCTGTCCGATATGCCGGGTTGATCTGATACTCTTTCGGTCTTCTTCCGCCGCTTGATGCGCCTAATCCAGTCAAAATCACTTCGCCTTGATCGTTCATGTCATCCAGCGTTTTGCTGATTGTCGGGAAGCTTACGCCTGTCACTTGTGCGATTTCGGCTGTCGTTGACACGCCTTTCGCATGAAGCGCCGCACGAATTTGGCGACGAATAAACTCTCCCATCGTTTTGGGCGTTACAGAACGCGTATCGATTAGACTCACCGCCAAACTTATTAAAGTCGTTTAATATGTATATAGAATACCATAGGATTTTACGAGCGTATAGGCGTAAAATGAACGTTTCAGGTGGGGTTTATTTAGATCTTGAATTGATATTGGATCAGGAAGTTCGGTTCGAATAGCAACCGCTCCTTGTATTCTATGCAATGATATTGGCTAATGAGTCTCACGTCGGCGACGCCATTGCAAAACGTACAACAGGCAATTGCTTCATTACAGATTTGTGCAACTATTCGCTTTCACCAGATGCATCTCCTTGTATGTTTTGCAACGACACCTCACTTTCATACCTAGAACGGTCTTTCTCGTTGCACAAAATGCAATGGGCGTTGATCAACCGTCGACTGCAATTGGACAACTACTAATAAGTGAGTGTTAGAAAAAAAACGACCCCGATACCGATCATTCGGCACCGAGGTCGTTGTTTGTTGTTCATTCATTCAAAAGCAGATCTTGATAAATTAGCTGCCGTAAACAGCGAAGTTATAGAGCGAGTAGCCCCATTGCGTTCCGCGCTCCGTGCAGTAGACGCGAACGTAACGACCGGAGCCGTTCACCGTGATGTTGTCGTTACCGCCATCGCCGGTCGTCGTGCTGTAAAGATCAGCGAAGTCAGTACCGTTGTTGGACACTTGGATTTTATACGATTTGCCGTATGCCGTCTCCCAGTCGAGTTGAACGCGGGAAATCGTACGTTGTTGGCCAAGATCGACCGTAATCCATTCCGGAGCCGCGCTTGTAGCTGATGCCCAACGCGTATTCATGTCAGCGTCAACCGCTGCGCCCGGCGTGAATGCCGCTTCTACCGAGGAAGAAGTTGCCACTTTGTTAAGCGACAGCAGCGTTTCCGTTTGCGGAGGCGTCGTCGTGCCATCGTTGTAAGCCTCAACCTCATACAGCGAGTACCCATAAATCGTGCCGCGCTGCGACATGTTTACACGGAGGTAGCGACCCGAACCGTTAATTGCGATATCATCTGTGCCGCCGTCGCCAGTTGTCGTGCTGAATGCATCCGTCCAAGTCGTGCCGTCGTTGGACAGCTGGATTTTGTACGACTTGCCATATGCAACTTCCCACAACAGCTTAACTTTCGTCAATTGCTGTACGCTTCCCAAGTCTACCGTCAGCGTTTGCGCGTCAACGTTTTGCTCGGAAGACCAACGCGTGCCTGCATCGCCGTCCGTTGCATTGTTGCCAATGAATGCATCTTGCGTCGACGATACCGTTACCGTTTTGTTCTTAGCCAAGTTTGTGCCTGGCTGAGGCTGCGTTCCGCCGCCGCCATTGTTGCCGCCGTTATTGCCGCCGCTGTTCGTGCCATCCCATGGCGTCCATTGGTCGGACGTGTTCGTGTTCGCCATTGGATTCACTTGTACGAGCGATTTTGGACCAACGACTGCTGTACCTGTCGTGCCTGCCGCATTTTTGAACGTTACCGTTACAGGGCTAGACGTTGGATTCCAAACTTGTGCGATATAAGCGTTGTTTTTCTTATAAACCGTTGCACTGCTGTAGCCAGTTGCCCAAACGTCGCGCGTACGCTCGCCGAGCGATGCCATGCTGTTAACGAACCAGTACGTATTGAAGATTTCGTTGCGCTGCATGTTTGTCGTATTCCATCCGCTCAATACGCCATTTGCGTCGCTGAGCGAGCGGATCGGCCAAACGATATGCTGCCAATCTGTTCCTGGCGTGCCGCCGTTATCGGCAACGAAGCCATTGTAAAGCGCTGCTGCTTTGTTTTTGTTCAGGCCGTAGCTTGTCAGATATTCTGCAGTTGGCAGCCAGTGGATGCCGTACACGTGTACTGGCAAGCCGCTGAAGAATGTACCGAAGAAGTTGGACGAGCCGTATACTTGACCGACCGACTTATGCGTCCATTCCGGCAACCAGTTGTCGCCGTCATAGTTGAACCAGTATTGCTCGACTGCATTAAGCTCAGTCGTGAAGCCATAGATCGCTGCGTTGCGGAAGTTCGTGTCGCCCGTCAGCATGCTCCACATGTATTGGCCAACCCAGCCAAACAGGGATTCGCCAGCTGCTTCTTGGTTGTTGCCGCTATCGTTGTCCGCGTAACCGCCAGCCCATGAATGGCCCTCGTACGGATCAAAGTTGCGGAACTGTGGATATAGCGGGTCGGTCTTCGATGGATTCGCATAGTCGCGAATCAGCTGTTCAACCATGCCGCCGTATTCTGTGCGCCACTGATTATCGAACGTTGCCAAAATTGCGGATGCGAATACATAGTAACCATACGTGAAGTGATGGTCCGTAATGCCGTAGTTCGCGCCGAAGCCGCTGTTTTTGTAATACATCGTGCCCCAGTCATTGTTATAGTACATGAAGTACTCCGGCTCGCCTTCTGTGTACGTATACCAGTCAGTCAGAACCGCTTTGATACGGGACAGGAACTTGTTGCGAAGCGTAATATCGCCGATTTCATTCGCTTCGAGCGCGCCCATTGCGAGCGGGTGAAGCGTTTTGCCTTGCCAGTAAGCATCGCCGTTCATGATGTTGTTTGCTGTTTCTTGGTCAAGAATCGACAAGTAGTCTTCCATTTGCTGACGAGCGTATTGCGCATTGCCCGGCTCAGTAAACGTTGGAACCATACCGTAGAACTTGTCTACCGTCGTGAAGGAGTTGCCTTCCTTTAGCTTGAGCGTACCGCGAACCGACGGATACGTGCGGGTCGTCAACGCGTTGTTCGTTTTCTTCCATTGGTGCGGATACAGGGCGAGCATCGATTGATCGGAGAAGCCCGTACGTTTCAATTGCGTCGTAACGCCCAGCGTCGTCGTTACGTCAGAATTTCCTTCATTGTACGAATACGTCGCCGTCGAGCCCGTTACGAATGCGTAAGCGTGCTGGTAGAACAGATCCAAGTCCGACGTTGCAGGCATTGCCGCTACTGACATGTAGTTGCTGCTGCTGCCCAGTTGGATTTTGATCTTAGCGCCGACTTTTTTGAACACCGTTCCCGGAGGAGCGAAGATACCATAGTAACGATTCGTCGCTACCGGATTCGGACGTCCGTCTGTATTCAGGACGCGTACAGCAATGCGGTCGCCAGTATACGTGGAGCCATCCGTTGCGAGAATTGCTGCGCCATTAGGGTCTGTAATGCCTGCCACGAGCGAAGAGTAAAGCTCAACCGAGTTACGGTCGCTGAATTCAGTGAACACGTAAGGCGAGCCTTTCGTGAACGTTACTTTCATTTTGTCTTCAGCTGTATCGCTCAATACCGTATTAACGGAGAAGTCGCCGTAACCGGTTACACGGTTTTTCATCGTCGACGTGTTGATGTTGCTTGCCATCAGGTAGATGTCAGGATTGCCGTCAGCGTTAACTGCTCCGCCGTCTGCAGTGATCCAGCCAGCACCTGGGTTCAAGAGGCCGAGACCTTGCTTGAAGAACTTCGATTTCAGCGGCAGCGTGATGATCGAGTCGCCAAGCGGCTTGATCAGCAGCGATTGCCACCAGTCGTTCGATGGGATCGGCGTATTAACTGCTGCCGTTTTGTTGCCCGGATAGTTTGCTTGTGGGAACGTCAAATCGTTCGTCAAGTAGCTGCCTGAGCCAACATTCACTTTCGCTGGCGTTGGAAGCGCCGGGATTGTGTATACTGGCTGCGGTTGACCTGCAACATAGTCATACACTTCGAAATCAAACAGGCTGTAGCCGAAGCTCGTGCCTCTGCCGATGCCTTTCATGCGCACATAACGGCCCGATGCATACACCGGAATGTCCTGCTTGCCGCCGGAGCCGTGAATCTCGCGATAAACAGTCGTCCAGTCCGTTGCATTATTGGAAACCTGCAGATCGAACACGCGACCATACGATTCCCAGTTCAGAACGATACGGCCAATTGTACGCGTATTGCCGAGATCGACGTAAATCCACTCGTTGTCCGTTGCATTGGAACCCCAACGCGTCGACGAGTTGCCGTCTACCGCATTCTCCTTCAGCGTTGCGCCTGGAGGCAGGTAGCCGGATTGCTCATAGGAGGAAACGGTTACAGGCTTGTTGAGCGCAACGTTCGGTCCGTATTGCACCGGCGGTTGGTTCACGCCACCCGTACCGTAAACTTCGAATTCAAAGATCGAGATGCCATAAGCAGCCAAGGAGCGCGCCGTTCCAAGCACACGTACGAAACGACCCGTGCCGGAAACTGTCACATCATCGATGCCGCCGTCGCCGGTCGTCGTGGAATAAATGTCCGTCCACGTCGCTTCGTCGTTGGATGTTTGAATTTTGTAACCGGTTGCAAAAGCGCCTTCCCATTGGATTTTGACACGGTCGATTGTAGCGTTCGCGCCCAAGTCAATGTACATCCATTGGCCATCAGAACCCCATGCGCTGGACCAGCGTGAGCCTGTGTTGCCGTCTACTGCCAGGCTGGCAGCATTGTTGCCCTCTACAGATGAAGCATAAGCTGTGCGGTTTTGCGAGAGCAGGTAAGAGCCTGCAGCCGCTTCAGCGCGCTGTTGGACTGGCAACGAAACAAGCGTTCCCAGCATTGCCGCAACTAGCGTGTAAGACCCCAAACGTTTCGCGGCTTTCTTGAACTTTCCGGTTTGCATTATGATCCTCCTTCAGTTTTGGCGAATATGAGGCCAGCATCATCCTCGTAATCGCTTTCAAGATGTGTATAGAAAGAGCTGCTTCAGCTCTTGCCTATTGCAGTAATACCGAAGCAGCTCCTTATACCCTAGTCGGGTCAAACCTTCAATCCTTAGTACACTTCAATCTCGAACAGCGAAGGGCCGTATGGCTTGAGGCCTTTCTCCGTCACATAGACGCGCACATATTGACCTTGCACGCCGCCTAAATCAATCGTTTCGGCGAGCGTAGCTTGCGTAAGCTCGCGGCTTAACGTCTGAACCGTGTGCCAATCCGTGCTGTCCGCAGCTAGGTTGCTACCTGCATCTGCCACTTGGATGAGTACGGTTTTGCCATATGCCGCTTCCCACAACAGCTTGAGCGTGGTTAACGTCTGCTGGCTGCCAAGATCGACATATGCCCACTCTGGAGCATCCGTCGTGTTAGCTGCCCAGTCCGCTTCCCAGCGTGTTCCCGTATTGCCATCCGTCGTGTTGCTTGCCGTCATATTCGGGTTCTGGCTGGATACTACGGCAGGTTTGCCAAGCGCAAGGTTTGTACCAGGGGCTGGCGGGGTTGTTCCCCCTCCGCCAGTGCCTGGATTCGTGCCGCCTCCGCCTGTCCCTGGATTGGTTCCGCCTCCGCCGCCGGTGCCTGTCGACGTTCCGTATACCTCAAACTCCCAGAGCGAATAGCCATATGGCGTTCCCCTTGTGAGACCGTACATCCGGATATGGCGTCCGTCTACTCCGCCCAAGGCGATCGAATCCAATCCGCCATTCCCGTTCGTCTCGGTGAATACGTCCGTCCAGTCGCTGTTCTGCTGAGGGTCCGCTACGCTCGACACTTGAATCTTGTACGACTTGCCATAGGCGCCTTCCCAATTCAGCAATACGGAATCCAGATGATAGATTTCGCCCAGATCGATCGCAATCCATTGCGGATCGCTTGCTGCCGATTCCCATCTCGATCCGTTATCGCCATCAATTGCTCGGCCAGCAGGCTGGGAAACCGACGAAGCTGTCGCAGTTTTACCCAGTGCTGCATTAGATGCTGCCGATTTGATCTCTTGCGTCACCTGTGTCGTTCCATAGCCATCTGCCGTAACGGCGATAACGTAGGACTTCACAGTAGAGAATAAGGACGCATCGAGCGAGAGCTTCCCGCTTGTAACCGAGAACTTGCCGCTTGCAACTGGCGTTCCGTCTACCGTTATGCTCTGGATGCCCGCTCTCCAGTCCGCTTGATCCGCAAACGTAAGGTCAATGCTCTGGCCGACCTTATTGTCTGTCCCGTCTGCGACAAGAACTGGAGAGGACTTCACTTCTTTAATGAGCACATCGTCAAGGAAAATGGAATGCGGTGCATTCGGCGTCGTGCTAGCGCCGATTACGACGTTGCCAAGCAAATATTTGAGCGTCAAAAGCGTTGCCGCATTTGGACGAATGCTCGTGTGATACACCTTGCTTTGGTCGCTTGTAAGATCGAAGCCAACCTGCTGATTATTGTTGTAACCGCCAAGCTCAATCAGAATCGGACGATCTGTCGTCGACCAAGCGCGGAAGCTCAAGTCATACGATTTGCCCGCTTCCAGTTGAATACCGGATTGCATAAGCTGCGTCGACCATGATACCGGTACATTCCATTGTGGATGAATGCCGCCGTTGTAGTGAATATCAATCTTCGCAGCTTCATTAACGACTGCGAAATCCGATACGCCGCCTTCACCGACCCACGTATCCCAGCTCTTAGAACCGTTAGCAAACTTGCCGTTCATAAGACGGTTGCCATCGCCGGCGAATAACGTCTGATTGACCAACGTATCCGCATAACCGGTTGCCTTAACCGTAATCGCGTAAATCTGATCGGCTGCGAACGCATTTGCATTCAGCGTCAGGACGCCAGATTGAACCGTGAACTGTCCAGCAGCCAGTGGCGTGCCGTTCACGAGAACAGCCTGTACGGCCGCTTCCCATGCTGCATCCGTTGAGAATGCCAGCTCAATTGGCTGCCCAACGAGATTGTTCGTTGCATCCGCAACGAGCGTCGGCGGACGCATGACCGGAGCGTTTTGCACCTGCAGAACAACGTCATCAATGTAGACATCGCCAGCTTGCGAATTGGCGAGCTTGCCGAGCAGGAACTTCAATGTGACATTGTCATCGCTCGTCATTTTGAACGTGTAGCTGAACGTCTGCCAGTTTGTCGTCAATGCCAGTGTTCCGGAATCGAATCGTCTCGTATACGTCGCGTTTTCCAAGGTCGCTTGAATATCACGCGCTACACTTGACTTCGCTTTGAAGGAGAACTCGTACGTCAAGCCCTTAACCAGCTTCAAATTCGACTGATTAAACATCACGTTCCAGCCTTCGCCGCCTACGTTCGTTACGCCAATTTTGGCTGCGCCGTTATCCGTTTGGAACGTTGCCGCTCCGCCTTGCGTGAATGGCTCCCAGCTGCTTAGTCCAGCTGAGAAATCGCCGTTTTTAAGCGGATAAATATCAATGCCCGTAAAGTCGACATTGCGGTTCGTCGTGCGAATCAGCTTCACATTGTCGATGCTGACCGATTGGTCGCTTCCACCGAGAAGGAAGACGAGTTTGGCATCCGCGTAAGAGGTGCCCACCGGCATCGTGAAGGTTAACGTATGGCCAGCAAGCGTTGTTCCTAGCGCAACACCGTTATCTTCCGCCAGTACGGCCGTCCCATCTGCATTCGTTAATTGGACGCCAATCGTACGCGCTGCAGATGCCTTAGCATCAAAGGTAAGCTTATACTCGTCGTTTTGCAGAAGTTGAATGCCCGTTTGCGTCAGTGTAACGGCTGCTGCACTAGCGCCTCCGTCCACGATCGCTGCATCCATCTGTCTGCGATCGGCATTGACCGAAGCAGCAGCCGATGCGCCTTGCGTCGCATTAAAGCTCCAATATTTCATCCGATCCATCGTGCCTAGATCGAACGTCCCGTTATAAATATGATTACCGTTGTCCAGCGGCTCTTTGTTGCTCGAAGGATCAGACAGCTGATCCGTTTCCTCCAACACAACATTACCGATCCAAACCGTACCCGTGCTAAGCCCCAAGTTGAATTCCAGTCGAGCTGCAGGGTCCGTCGTTCCATTCATCGTGAAGCGATACTCATAATGCTGCAGCTCTGTTTTCAACGACGATTCGAAATTATCCGAGTACACGGCCCAGCCGTTATCGTCGTCACCGCCGAACTTCAGGTTTATCGCCCGTGCGGCAGAAGCCTTCGCATCAAAGCTCAGCTTGTACGTATGGCCCTTCGTAAGCGTCGCGTACTGAATCATTTGGAGCGCATAAGGCACTGTGCCGCCATTCGTTACATTCAGCTTGGCATAAGGAACTCCGCCGAGCTGTTCGACCGAACCCGCTCCCGCTCCGCCGAAGTCCGGCGTATGCAGGAAATTCCAGTAGGTTGGGTCCAACGGCGTTCCCGCTGCTGCAATGTCTTTAAGGCCATGCTGATACGTGTTGTCATAGATCAGGTTGCCGTTTACTGCCGGCTTGCCGTTCGCTGGGAATGACTCTTTCACTACGACTGGCTCGATCGGCGTCCGGTAAGGACGTCCCGTCAGCTCATACACGCGAACATAATCAACCTTCATCGTTGCAGGCAGCAGCGAGTCGTCTGGCAATCGGTTGCCGTCGAAGGCTCCGCCGATCGCAAGGTTCAAGATCATGTAGAACGGTTTGTCGAATGGTGCAGGGTAAGCATACTTATCTGGCTGTCCTGCTCCCGTACTGCTCCAATCGTTCACCGTTTGATACAAGTTGCCATCGACGTACCAACGAATTTCACCTGGCTCCCACTCTACCGCATACGTATGGTAACCCGTAATCGATTGGCCTTGCGGGAATTCGTACTCGTCTCCCGTCGATTTGTTGCTTGGGTAAGGCTTGCCCCAGTGAATGGTGCCCGCAACCTCGCCCGGCAATCTGCCGCGCGCTTCCATAATGTCGATCTCGCCCGAGGATGCCCATGTGCCGTACTCGTTACCGGCAGGCATCATCCAAAATGCCGGCCATACGCCATCGCCTGTCGGCAGCTGCATTCTCGCTTCGAATCGTCCATACGCTTTCGTAAACGTCGGCTGTGTAAATACGCGGCCGGATGTGTACGGTTTGCCGCCGAAAGCTTCTTTACGAGCTTCAATTACGAGATTGCCATTCGTTACATGCATATTATCCTTACGGTAATACTCTTGCTCGTTGTTGCCCCAGCCTTCAACGCCATACTCTGCGCCTGTGCCTTGCTGGTAAGCCCATTTGTCCAAGTCGACGCCGTTCGTATCCAGATTCGTGCCTGTTCCGTCGAATTCGTCATTCCAGATCAAGCTCCAATCGCTGGATGCCTCGACCTGTTGAACGACCGTTGCTTTCTCGTAGCCTGCTGCCTTCACGGTGATCTCATAATCGCGTGCTGTCGGGAATAGGCTGGCATTCAGCGTAATCGACCCTGGTGCGATCGTATACGATTGCGGCGAAACGATATCTCCATTAATGGAGATCGATGTGATTGACGTCCGCCAAGTGAGCGAATCCGCGAAGCTAATCGTTTCCGGTTGCCCGATCAAATTGTTCATTGCATCCGGCGATAAAGCTGGCGGATTCGGGAGATGAATATCATCCTGATCGCTTGCGCGCTCACCGGTTGCTTGTAATGCGCCTTGAAGCTCGAAGCGCACGTTATCGATATAAATATCATGTGCACCGACTGCATTCGCTCCTGATGGCTTGCCCATCAAGAACTTCAAGCCCGTCGTATCGTTCTTATCCATCGTAAACGTGTAGCTGTACGTATTGGTCGAATCGTCCAGCTGTACTGCTTGGTTCAAATAACGGAAGTTCGTGCTGTTCTCTACAACTGCCTCAATCTTGCTCAGCTTCGTGGAACGAGCGTTAAACGTTACGGTGTACGTTTTGCCTTTCTCAAGCACCATTGGTTCCTGATAGAGCATGATATCCCACGGATTAGCGCCATCATTCTTGATATCTGCATGGTACGCGCCGTTATCCGTTGTGACGACCGCACGGGAATCGCCGTTATAATCACCTTGCAAATGTTTACTCCAATTGTCCCATCCTGCCGAGAAGTCGCCATTATGCAGGAGGAATGCGCGGTCACGTGCACCCTTTAGCTCCACGCGTACGTTATCCACGTAAACGTCATGCGCCCCAATGGCTGTCGCATTCTGCAGCTTGCCGAGCAGCAGTTTGAACGAAGCCGTCATATCTGCATCCACCTGCAATTCGTAGGTGAACGTCTGCATCTGTGGTGTCAAACTGAGCTTTTGCGAGACATAACGAGTATTGTTTGAATCGACTACAAGCTCCGCTTCGCGCGCTACCGTTGAACGAGCATCGAGCGAAACCACATATGTGTTCGTTTTGAACAGGTTAAAGTCCGTTTGCATCAGCATGACATCCCACGGATTATTGCCCTCGTTGGCAATTGCGATCTTCATTGCGCCTTGGGATGGTGAGAATACTGCACTAGAGCCATAGCCGTCATAACGGCCTTGTACGTGCTCGCTCCAGCTTGTCTTGCCATTAGAGAAATCGCTGTTCTTAACAGGGAACTGGTCCGCCAGCGGCAGCTCGCCCATGTTACGGTTCGTCAAGCGCACCATAACGATATCATCCAAGGTAACATTGCCAGCCTGCCCGCCTAACAGGAAGAGCAGCTTGCCGTTCAAATCGGAGTCCCCATCTTTCGTGGAGAAGTTTACGGTATGCGTCTCCCACGTTGTCGTCAACGCTACCGTTTCCGGCTGCTCAACGGCCGTTCCGTCTGCTTTCTGCACGCCGACCGCAATGGTGCGATTTGCTGCTGCTTTCGCTTTAAACGTAATCCGGTAGTCGTTGCCTTCTACCAAGTTAATGCCTTTTTGAACCAAACTTACCGAATCAGCAGCTGCGCCGCCGTTTGAAATCGTTGCCAATAGCTGACGATCAATGGCATCGACTGCAGCTGTAGCAGTTGCGCCATTCGTTACCCAATGCCAGTACGTCATCCGGTCGACGCGACCTTGGTCAAACGTGCCGTTGTAGACATGGTTGCCGCCTACTAGAGGCTCTTTGGCTGCATCTTCTTTGTAGAGGTCAATTGCATCGACTTCGACCAGCTTCACGTTGCCCAGCCAGATCGACTTCGTATTCAGACCCATATTGAACTCCAAGCGCGCTTGCGCGTCGGTGTCCGCATTCATTTGGAACGTCATTTCGTACGATTGAAGCTGATCCGTCAGCCCTGCTTCCAAACTATCCGAATACGTTGCCCAACCGCGGTCAGCTCCGCCGCCGAATTTCACCAGCATCGTCCGGCTGCTTGCCGCTTTCGCGTCGAACGACAGCTTGTACCATCTGCCTTTGCCAAGCGTCACATTCTGAATCATTTGGATCGCATGCGCCGCATTGCCGCCCGACGTAATGTCGACCTTGGCGAATGGCGTCGTGTCCAGCGTTTCTTTGCTAACCGTACCTGCACCGCTGAACGTGCTGATCGTTGCAAAGTTCCAATACGTTGGATTTAATACATCATCCGGCGTTTTGAGCAGCGTAAATGGCTGCGCAAAGGCTGGATCGTATACGTAATTGCCATTAATCGCTTGCTTATGGACCGCTGGCAGCGGTTCTTTCGCTACCGTCGGCTCTGTCACCGTGTTGTTATATCCGCCAACCTTGTCGTATACCCGAACATAATCGACTTCCATTTTCGCTGGAATCTTGCTATCTGGCGGTATCCGGTTGCCATCGAAGCTGCCGCCGACTGCAAGGTTCAAGATCATGTAGAAATCCTTGTCGAATGGTGCTGGGTAGGCATACTTGGCTGGTTGATTCTCGCCTGTGCTGTCCCAGTTGTTCAGACGTGAGTATAATTTGCCGTCGACGTACCAGCGAATTTCGCCTGGCTCCCACTCGACGCCGTACACATGCTCGCCTGTAATGCTTTCGCCATTCTCAAATTGATAATCTGCGCCTGTCGCTTTATTGTTCGGCCACTTCTTGCCGTAATGGATCGTACCTGCGACTTCATGCGGGAGACGACCTCTCGCTTCCATGATGTCGAGCTCACCCGAAGAAGCCCATACGCCGTATTCGCTATTCGATGGCACCATCCAGAATGCTGGCCAGATGCCTTCGCCTTCCGGCATTTTAATTTTGGCTTCGAATTTGCCATACGTTTTGTTCAACGTCGGCTCTGTGTACAAACGTCCTGACGTGTATGGCTTTCCGTTCGCCGTTTCCTTGCGTGCTTCAATTACGAGCTTGCCATTTTCAACCTTGATATTGTTCTTGCTGTAGGATTGCTGCTCTTCGTTGCCCCAGCCGTCCAAGCCATACTGCGAGCCGGTGCCTTCCTGATAGCCCCACTTGTCGAGATCGACGCCGTTCGTATCCAAATTCGTTCCGCTGCGGTCAAACTCGTCATCCCATACGAGCTGCCATTGCGCCGGGTTCGTGCCCGGATCTGTTCCCGGGTTCGTGCCCGGATCTGTGCCTGGGTTCGTACCCGGATCCGTTCCCGGGTTCGTGCCCGGACTTCCGCCTCCCGGCGTTGTTGGCGTATTGTCCACAATACGTCCGTCAACGACGGATACTTTCGAGCCCTTCTTCACTGGCTGATCGTTCACGATCACGCCATCTGCTTCAATGACAAGCTCAGTAATCGAGCCCTGCACCTTAATCGTCGTCCCTTGCGCATTCGAGCTGATAACGAGCTTGCCGACTACGGCTTTTTTCTCTAGCTCGATAATCGCCTTCGTCTCAACATTCAACTGCGCAATGTTAGCGTCTTCAGAGATCACGACGCGTACAGGTTTTTTCTTATTCACCGTTAGCTGCGTCAGCTTGGTTCCTTTGATATGAATACTGTTTACGCCGCCGCCATTCACAAATACGGTGCCATCGATGCTGCCGCCTTCGATATGGGAATCGCCTTCGCCAATGCCAGCTGTCAGCATCAGGTTGCCGCCGATTTGCGGTTTCACCAGCTTCACATCCGGCGTCGTAACGAGCACGTTGCCTTTTGCAGCTAGTCCGTCAAACGTACCCGCTTTATTTTGAACATCTCCCGCCAGTCGATCGAATAATACGACCGCTTCTGCTCGCGTAATTGGCTGAGCCGGACGAACCGTGCCATCCGCAAAGCCCTTCAGGTATCCGCCGCCCACCATGTTAGCCATCGCGCTCTTTGCGAAGCCGCTGATGGAGGCATAATCCTTGTAACCGCTTAACGAATTGTCCGCGGCTTTAGGCAGCGGGAACAATGCAGCTGCCACCTTGGCCACTTCCTGTCTGGTTACCGTTGCGTTAGGCTTGAAGGAGCCGTCCGGATATCCGCCGATGTAACCCGCTTCCTTCGCTATCGCAACTTGCTCCTTGTACCAAACATTGCCCGTTACATCCGTAAACGAAGCCGCTGCTTGATCCGTGAAACCGAACAGCGAGTTGATCAGCTTCGTCAGCTCAGCACGCGTTACTCCCTGATTCGGTCGGAATGTCCCGTCTGCAAAGCCCGAGATTAATCCTTTCTCTGTCCACTTGTGGACTTCGTTTGCTGCCCAGTGCCCCTGCATGTCATCATTCGCCGATGGTTGAGCTGCAGCTGCTGTTCCTTCTACGGGCAAATAACCGCTTATGATTAAAAAACTTAATACAACGGCAATTACTTGTTTCGTCCGTTTAGTTAACCTCATGCGCGCTTGTCCCCTTCCGTTTCTGTCATTCCATATTCTAGATTGATGACGCTTTCAAGAACAGTGCTCAAATTAACGAAAACTGTCATAAATTAAAGGCAATTCCCCCCTTTCGACAAATTACAAGAAATCTTCCTCATCTATAATAAAAATAGTCCAACCGGACCTCCTTGGAGTACCCAATTGGACTAATTTATCCCATACACACAACATTTACTGCTCTTCCTGCTTTTTCCCAAAAACAATATAGGGAAGCTTCAGTGAAGCAGTCGTGCCTACCCCAACTTCGCTCGTTAAGGTGACGCCATACTCTCGACCATAATGCAGCTTGATCCGCTGATCCACGTTTCGAATGCCATAACCGACAGCATCCGGCCCTTGCGAGAAGATCGCGTCGATCGTTTCTTGCTTCATGCCCAGCCCATTATCGCTTACTTCCATGCAGATGGCGCCTTCGCTTCGATAAACGCGGATGCCGATATGAATCTCATCATCATACCAAGCATGCTCCAATACGTTCTCTACAAAAGGCTGCAAAATAAACTTCACCGTCTCGTAGCGCTCCAGTCCTTCTTCAACGTCCAGCGTCACATGAATGCGATTATCGCATTTCATGTTCTGAATCGCGAGATACGCATCAATAATTTGCAGCTCTTTCTCGACCGGTATGAGCATCTCGCCCTTGTTCAGCGTCAGACGGTAAAACTTCGCTAGCGCGCGAATAATTTCATGCAGCAGCTCGATCTCGCCCAGCTTTGCCATCCGGCTAATCGACGAGAAGGTGTTATATAAGAAGTGCGGATTGATCTGCGCATGCAAAATTTGCAGCTCAGCCTCCTTCTTCTCCAGCTTGCTAATATACACCTCGTCAATCAGCTTCTGCGTGGTCGACGCCATATCGTTGAACGAATCCGCAATTTCGGCGAACTCATCCTTCCCTCGATAATAGATGCGGCGGTGGAACTCGCCCTCCTTGAACGCCTTCAGCGAGAGCTTCAGCTTCAAAATCCGCTTGGAAAGCATGTTCGCGACGATGAGGCTGATCAAAGTCAAAATAACGAAGCTCACCAAGCAAATGAGAATCGTAATGTTTCGAACCTTCTGCGAGTTTTCCGTAAAGGATGCAACGGGAATAAGCGCAACCAGGCTGCTAGGCAGGTTGTTCATCGTTTTCGTAATCCGAAGATAGCCTTTCTTATCCTTCAAAATATCGGCGAAGCCGTTCTTCTCGACATCGGAATCCGACACATTCGCATACAGCATCTTCTGCTGATCATTTAAAATAAACAGTTTGGTGCCGCTTCCCAGCTGGTTAACCTTGACCTCCTCGAACAGGTCGCTGAGCTTCACGCGAATGCGAATCAGGCCATTAGGCTGGAGCGTATCGTAGTTAATAAGCGGCCTCAGCAGCGAGATCAGCCCGTATTGCGCATCGGTGCCAACCTGCTCCCATGCGATCCCGTTGAAGGGAAGCTTGAGCGAGTCTTGATACCAAGGCTCATCCTTAATCCGATCCGTATAACGAATTTCATAGTAGCGTTCGCCCGCGACCAGCGACTTCTCAATTTCGTCGTAATAATATTCGCTGATCGTGTGGGTATTCAAATAGAGCGTCATGCTGACATTGAGCTTCGGCAAATGCGTGACCGTATCCATCCGCGGCAGCACGTATTGCGTCGTTACCTGATAACGCTCCCAGTCCAGATAGTAGCCAGCCAGATATTGCGATAGCAGCTGATCGGCATAGATTTCGTTGGAAACGCGAATGACGTCATCCGCCCGGTACTGCACGTTGTTGTTGATTTGGCTGATCGCAACCTCCAGATTGTTTCTCGTATGCTGCTTCAGCGCATTAATCGATGAGACATAGGAATAACTGCCGAGGACCGCAATTGGAATAATAACGAGCAAGAAGTACGAGATAAATAGCTTGTAGTGAAATGAAATGTAGCCGTGCTTCCCGTTCCACATTAGTCATCAGCTCTGCTTTCTGTAGTCTCCTGGCGTCATGCCGAATGCTTCCTTGAACATTCTGCTGAAATACGTCAAACTTTTGTAGCCTACCCGATCCGCGATCTCATAAATTTTGTATTGCGGCTGCTGAAGCATTTCCTTCGCCTTCGCCATCCGCCGACTGACGACATAATCATTGAAGCTGATCCCCACTTGCTCCTTGAATAGAACGCCAAAATGGTTCGGCGAATAAGAGAATCGACTTGCCATGTCCTTCAGCGTGATGTCGCTTGCCAGATTCGCCGTTACGAACTCTTCAATATCCGCATACAATCGCCACACCGGCTTTTGACTGCGCATATACAGCATCTCGGACAACTCGAACGCGGTGCGGCGCAGCCACGACTTGATATCATCGATCGTCTCGAACTGCTGAACCGCGGCGAAGCCATTGTTTTTCCAGTTCGCGAGCACCTCGGAGGAGGTTCCCGCATCGCTCAGATAACCTTCCAGGCGCGAGATAATATGCGTTGAAAAATGGTACACCTTCACCGGCTCCGCAAAAGCCTGAACGCTCTCAAACAGCTCTTCGATGCAGTCGCATACAACCACGAGCGAATAATTCGAGATCGACTTGAACAATTGGTCGAGAATCGCGTTCATATCCTTCGCATTGCGCACTCCAGCTGTCTGCGAAGCGCCCGGTGATATAATCCTGTTCTTACCGATGAACATCTTGCAATCGATAAGCTCGCGAGCCTCCTTGAACGATGCCGGCAGCATCGGAATGCCCGAGACGGCTTGTCCATAGCTAATCGTTGCGGTCGTATTCCCGTTCGCCCGTATTTCAGACAGCAGGCCATTAAAGTCCCGCTCGATATGCTCGGAATAGCCCGAGTAGATGAGGCCGATTCGGGTTGGAGACAGCCGATACCATAACCCGAGCCCATGCGATTCGATGTAAGAAACGATCAGCCGTGCCGTGGTCGTAATCGGATCAGACTCAGCCTGCTGCCCCTGCATCATCCGTGCGGCATCGTCAATCTCAATAATAACCGCGTGGGCGCGATCCACGGATACTTCTACGGGATACTTGCGCATAAAAGCTTGGAGCGTCTCCTCTTCAATCGTCCCTTCCATTAGATGCAGCAGGAAGTTATGCTTCACAAACTCGAACGATTCCAGATTCGCATCCGTCGCTTTCTCGAATCTCGCTCGCTCATCCAGGGCAGCGACGACTCGCTTCAAGGTTTCGATGACCTCGTCATCATCCACCGGCTTTAATATGTATCCGTCTGCCTTCAAATGCAGCGCTTGTTTCGCATATTCAAAATCCTGATAACCGCTAATAAACATCACTTTAAGGCCTGCATTTTTCTGAAGAGCAGCCTTGGCAAGCTCAAGTCCAGACATGACGGGCATCTTAATATCGGTTATAAGAATGTCAATTTCGTTTTCTTGGATATAGCTCAAAGCCGCCAGCGGCTTCGTGGAACTGTAAACGATTTCAATTTGTAAAGATGACCAAGGAATTAACTGTTGCATACCGATGAGATCGAAATTTTCGTCATCTACCAATATCGCTTTATACATCTCGTTCGGACTCCTTGCCTTATAAAATAGAGAATAGAGGGTATACATAAGTATACCCTCAAGTTCCATGCAACGCTTACTATTTTTTCATAGTTTGAAGATTTTTTTGCCATACTGCCGTTTTCCAGTCGAGCACTTTATTGTAGCCGAGTTTAACCGATTCCGCTTGCGCGTCAGCGATCAATTGTTTTACTTCATCATCGCTCTTCGCGAATACAACTTTAGGAATGAACGTTTTGTAGTAGTCTCTCAGACGTTGGATAATGATGCCTTCTTCAGAGTTTGGAACCGGATCAAGGTTCGAGAACTCCGTAATGTCTTTGGACGTTTTGAACGAGATCGTCGATTGGGCAATCGTCGTCCAGTCTTGCGCCTCTGCTTTAAGCAATTGCTCGCGTTTTGCTTTCGTTCCGTCAACATAGCTCGTGTTGCCATACCAGTTGAACTCGCCGATTTTCAGGTCATCATATTTCTTCATGTCGCGGTTGATGTACGCATCATTCGGAATTGGAACGCCGTCTTTTACTTCATCATAGAACAGGCCTTGCGGACCGAAGAAGAAGATCTGTTGACCTTCTGGGCTCAGTGCCCAGTTCATGTATGCGAAGATTGCTTCTGGATCTTTCGCGCTTTTCGTAATTACGTTTACGTTCCAGCCCAGCGTGTTGTAGCCGGATGGGAATACTTTGTTCTTATCAACGCCAGCTTTGTGCACAGGCCAGATCACATCGTAGCCGCTGCTAGGGTCTTTTGCTTTCAGGTCGTTGTTTACTTCACGGCCGATACCTTCAACATACGCATCATAAGCGCCGAATACTGCAACTTTACCGTTTTTCAGCTTTTCTTTGATTTGGTCGCGCGTTTGCGTGAATGCGTCTTTGGACGTCAAGCCTTCACGGAAGAGGCGGCTCGTGTACATTGCTGCATCGATGAACGCTTGATCTTCGTAGATCGAAGTCAGCTTGTCGCCGTTCGGAATACCGAAGATTGCGCCGGAGCCTGGGGAGATGAACGATGGCGTTACATCATTCGCCGCACCGCTGTACAGCATGCCGAGCATTTGGGACTCGCTATCGCGCATTTCGCCGAAGTCGATTGGCACTACGTCTGGATATTTCGATTTTACTTGTTGCAGGTAAGCTTCGAGATCATCCCAAGTTTCGAGTGCAGGGGAGCCCAGCTCTTTGTAGATCTTTTTGTTGATGAAGTAGCCAGCGTTACCGTTACCGTTGTCGCCGCTAATGAACCAGTTCGGGATTTGGTACAGCTTGCCGTCAGCGCTGCGAAGCATGTTCAGCGTTTGCTCGCCGATCGTTTTTACGAACTCCGGGTATTTGGCGAGGTAGTCGTCGAGTGCAACGAGTTGGCCTGCTGCAACGAGACGCTCTACGTCTTTACCACGGTCCAGAACGATTGCGTCTGGCAGTTTCTTGGATACGATCATCGAATTGAGCTTCGATGCTGCAGCGCCGTTCGATTGAACAGGCTCCATCGTTACGCCCAGGTTGTCCGTGATCCATTTTGCATGAGGACGCTCGTCCCATTTTGGAGCCGTATACCAGTCATAGTTAACGAATTGCGTAAACGTAACCGGTTTCACTTTTGATTTCGCGTCAGCGTTTGCATCAGGCGTAGTTGCCGTTCCCTCTGTTTTCGTTTCTGTTTGAGTCTGTTCCGTAGTTGTTGGCTCTTTCGTTTCTTCTTTGCTGGAACATGCAGTCAATGCCACTGCGGAGCAAACGGTCAACATCAAGAGCGAACTGAATGTTTTCTTTTTAAGCATACTTATACCCCTCTCGACCACTTAATGTATATGTTATGGAGTCGGCTTGAGACCGTCAAGCCGACTAATAACCAGATATAAAACTACTCTTTCAGGGAACCAACCAGTACCCCTTTAACGAAGTACTTTTGCAGGAATGGATAGATCATGAGAATCGGAAGCGTCGCTACCATCATTGTCGCCATTTGCAGCGCTTTAACCGTTACGGTGTTCTCAACCATGTTCTGCGCAAAGGTGTTCATATTCTGAATCAGGTTGTCCGTTGCGCCGGTGTTAATAATTTGAACCAACAGCGTCTGCAGCGGAATCAACTCTTGATTGCTGATGAATACAGCCGGGATAAACCAGTCATTCCAAAGGAAGACCGCCGTGAACAGAGACAGCGTTGCAATAACCGGACCGGATACTGGCAGAACGATTCGGAAGAAGACGCCGAAGTTGGAGCATCCGTCGATCTTAGCCGACTCTTCAAGCCCATCCGGCATCTCCATGAAGAAGGTCCGGAAGATAATCATGTTATACACGTTGATCATGCCGTGAAGAACCAGGAACATGAACGTATCATACAAATGCAGGTTATAGACGATGATGAAGTATGGTATTAACCCGCCGTTGAAAAACATCGTGATAACTGCAAGAATCATGTACGTTTTTTTGAACACGATCCCTTTCTTCGACATCGCGTATGCAAACATCGCCGTAAAGAACATCGCGAGGAATGTACCGATAATCGTACGCAGAATCGTAATCAGGTAGGCGTGATAGATGCCGCTTTCCTTAAACACGATCCCGTAGTTCTCAAACGTGAAATCACGCGGCCAGAACGTTACACCGCCAAGCGATGTGTCCGAACCCGTATTAAAGGACAGGACTAACGAGTTCCAAAAAGGGTAAAAGGTAACGAACGCTAGCGCTAAAAGAATCACATATACGACCGTTTTTAATACCTTGTCGCCTAGAGTTAATTTCATTGATGATTCACCCCAAATTCCAGATCATGCACTACCATAAGCTTGTCTTACCGAATCTTCTTGCGAATCCATTCGCAACCAAGAGAAGCGTAACGCTGAGCACGGATTTGAACACGCCTGCAGCCGTTGCATAAGAGTACCGTTGATTGAGTACGCCCATTTGATACACATACGTATCGATGACATTCGCAACCGGCATCACGATACCGTTGTTCATGTTTTTCGTCAGAACGAGAATGTCCTCATAGCCTGCATTCAGCGTATTGCCGATGCCTAGAATCAAGAAGATAATCATGATTGGCATAATGCTCGGGATGGTGATGAGGAAAATCTGCTTAAAGCGGCTTGCGCCATCGATCGATGCTGCTTCATACATGGCCGGGTCAATGCCGACGATTGCAGCCAAGTATACGATCGAACCAAAGCCGATTTCTTTCCATACATTCAAGGAGACGAGAATGCCCCAGAAGTAATCCGGCTTGGACAGCCAGTTAATCGGCTCGTCAATAAGGTGGAAGAAAAGCAAAACGTCATTCACTGTGCCTTGGTCGACCGACAGCATGGAGAATGCCATACCCGAAATAACGACCCAGGACATAAAGTGAGGAATGTACGTGACGGTCTGTACAACCCGCTTGAACCATCCGCCAACCTCATTGAGCAAAAGCGCCAAAATGATTGGGGCCGGGAAGCCGATTGCCAGCTTCAGCAGTGCGATACAAAACGTGTTGCGCATAATGTCCCAAAACTCCGGCGATTCAAAAAACATTCTAAATTGCAGCGTTCCTACCCATGGACTTTCGCTGAATGGAGCAAAAATGTTGTACTCTTTGAAAGCTAACAACACGCCCCACATCGGTCCGTAGCTGAACACTAGGATGAACAACATGGCAGGCCAGATCATCAATTGGAAGTCCCATTGCTTGATGAATCGGCGTCCTAGTGACATCTTCTTCTCCGGTTTTCCTACTGCCGCCGCAGCGGCTTGAGGACTCACGCCTCCGTTTACTGCCTTCATTTTTCCACCAACTTATCTTGTCTTAGTGCTTTAATAGTAAGCCAGAATACCCCTCTATTCTAGGACACTGGTTAACGAAAACTGTACATAATCAACGAACCGTGTCGATCTGTCAATGCGACTATTGAACCGCTCCAAATCGCTTGTTTCGGGGCTCCGCCTCATGAAAAAAGGTATTGACCTGCGATAAAATCGCAGATCAATACCTTTCTCTATTGCTTGCACTACCGGCCTTCCACCGTTATGGACACCGATTCGCCGCTTCCTGCGCTCGGTCCGATCCACAGCGTAAAGTCGCCGGGTTCAACGGTTCGTTTCATATGTTTATCCAAAATCGCAAGCTCAGCAGCCCCGATCGTGAACGTTACGTCAACCGATTCGCCCGCTGCCACTTTGACCTTGCGGAACGCCACCAATCGCTTCAATGGCTGCGTCACGCTAGCTACTTCGTCGCGCACATAACATTGCACGACCTCTTCGCCAGCCAGGTTGCCGACGTTGCGAATGGATACCGTCACATCGAGCTGCTCGTCAGCGCCGATGGACGATTTGCTCGTTTGAATCGCGCCGTATTCAAACTCCGTATACGTCAGGCCGTATCCGAATGGATAAAGCGGCTCCGTCGTCGAATCGATGTAGTAAGAAGAGTATGCGCCGGCAGGCGGACGCCCCGTCTTCTTCCGGTAATGATAAATTGGGATCTGTCCCACGTTTTGCGGGAATGTGACAGGCAGACGGCCGCTCGGATTAAAGTCGCCGAACAGCACATCTGCAATGGCATTGCCGCTTTGTACGCCGAGATGCCACGCCTGAACGATTGCAGACGCTTGCTCAGGCAGCCAAGCAAATGTCAACGGTCGGCCGCTTAGAATAACCGCTACAATCGGCTTGCCGAGCTTTGCAACAGCTTCTACCAAAGCGCGCTGCTTGCCTGGCAGATCGAGCGCTGCACGGGAACGCGATTCCCCGCTCATCGTAGCCGATTCGCCTAACAGCATGACGACAACATCACTGCTGCGCGCTGCTTCCAACGCTGCTTCGAAGCCTTCTTCGGAGTCGGAATCGATATCGCAGCCTTGCGCATAACGAATGGACGTGCCCTCAGCTGCTGCCTGACGAATGCCTTCCAAAGCCGTAACAACCTCGTCCGAACGGCCGTCGAGCGCCCAGCAGCCGAGCGGATCGGTCGCGTTGTCAGCGAGCGGTCCAATGACAGCTATCGATGCGCCAGCTTTGCTAAGCGGCAGCACCTGCTCTTTGTTCTGAAGCAGAACGATCGATTGGCGCGCAGCCTCGCGAGCCAATTCTACATACTCCGACTTCAATGGTTGCGTTGCAGCCGATTGCGACACGTCAGACTTGGACTGCTCGAGCAGTCCAAGCTTGATTTTCATCGCAAGAATGCGGCGCACCGAATCGTCGACTACAGACTCAGGCACGCGGCCGGCTCTTACCAGCTTAGGCAGCTGGCGAGTAAAGATGCCGGAATGCATGTCCATGTCGCAGCCCGCGAGCACGGTCATTTCGCATGCTTCTTCTTCATTCGCAGCCACGCCGTGCACAATCAATTCAACAAGCGCATTATAGTCGCTCGCGACTACCCCCTCGAAGCCCCACTCGTCGCGAAGAATCGTCTTCAGCAGGTACTCATTCGCGCATGCCGGAATGCCGTTGATTTCATTGAACGAAGCCATAATGCTGAGCGCGCCTGCTTCGACCGCATCTTGGAACGGCGGAAGAATAATATCGCGCAGCTCGCGGTCCGACAGATCGACTGTGTTGTAGTCGCGCCCTGCTTCTGCCATGCCGTAGCCGGCAAAGTGTTTCGGGCAGCTTGCTGTCGCTCGGCCCGGGCCATTGTCAATCTGCGATCCTTCCACCCATGCGCGTCCGTATGCAGCCGTCAAATACGGGTCTTCCCCGATGCTCTCGGCAATCCGTCCCCAGCGCGGGTCGCGGCTAACGTCGATCATTGGCGCGAATACCCAAGTGACGCCATCCGTCAGCGCCTCCGTAGACGCTGCAGCTGATGTTTGTCTTGCTACCTCAGGATTCCACGCCGCTGCCATCGCAAGCGGAATCGGGAATACCGTACGGTAGCCATGGATGACATCGCGTCCGATTACCATCGGAATCTTCAGCTCTGTATGTTGTTCGATCAGCCCTTGAAGCTCGTTCGCTTCCGCAGCGCCGGATAAGTTAAAAATCGATCCTACTTTGCCTTGACGAATCAGCTCGATGATCAAATCATGCTCCGATTCGCCTGTTTCGGGATTAATTGGGTTATAGCCCCAGTCAAACTGGGTCATCTGGCCGACCTTATCCTCGAGTGTCATTTTAGACAACAACTGTTCAGCTTGCTCGCGAATTTCAGTTGTAATCCATTGCTTCTTGGACGGCGCTGCTGCCATTACGCTTACTGACATGGGAAAATCAGCGTCTGAATCGTGTGAGCTGGAATAACCGTTTCTGCAACTTGCTCGCGATTGCGTACGATGTACGGGAGCTCAACGTCCGACTTGTTCATAACAACAAGAACAACTTCGCCATTCGGATTTTTGAACGCCGTCGTATGCAGATGCTCCGAGTACTTCGTAGCTGCGACACGCACTGCGCCTGGACGGATATATTTGCTGAAATGTCCGATGTAGTAGTACGACGATTGGAACGTCAGGGAATCGTTGATCGTGTCCGCAATAATTGGCGCGTCGCAATAGTTGCCGACATGGTTAGGGCCGCCTTGCTCGTCCAATACGATGTTCCAGTCCGTCCAGCCAGCCATGCCGTTGTTCAGGTTGCCGATAATGTCATGCGCATAACGCTCGCCGCTCTTCCACGAGCCCAGCTGTACGCCGCCCTCATGGCAGCCTTCTGTGAAGATAAGCGCTTTGTCCGGGTATTTCTTGTTAACAACCTGCAGCGATTCGAAATGGTCGCCCGAATACCAGTGGAAGCCGATGCCCCAAATGTATTTGGATGCTGCCGCATCTTCGAATGCAACCTTCGCACGATCGTACAGACGCTCTTTGTTATGATCCCAGATCATGAGACGGATATCGGAACGGCCTGCTTTCTCAAGTGCAGGTCCGAGGTAGTCGCGAACGAAGTCACGCGTTTCTTCCGCAGAGAAAATGCACGAATCCCAAACTTGGACAGCCTTCTCTTCGTTCTGAACCGTCAAGCCCCATACTGGAACGCCTTCAGCTTCTACTGCCTCAACATATTTGATGAAATAGTTCGCCCAAGCTTCGCGGTATTCCGGCTTCAGGAAACCGCCATTGTTCATTTCACCGTTCGTTTTCATCCAAGCCGGCGGGCTCCAAGGCGACGCGTAGAATAGGAACTCCTCGCCGGACAGCGTTTTGGCTTGCTTGATATATGGAATGATAAGCTCGCGATCATGGCTGATATCGAAGCTTTCCAATGCAACGTCATTGTCTGCTACGTACGTATAGTTGCCGAGCGAGAAGTCGCAGCTGTTAATATGCGTGCGGCAGATGTTGTAGCCAATGCCTTCTTCCAGGCTGTAATACGCATCGAGGATGCGCTTTTGATTCGCTTCGCCAAGCTTGGACGTCGTTACGGCAGAAGCTTCCGTGATCGCGCCGCCGAAGCCGATAATTTGTTGATATTCAACATCGTCATAAACGTTAATAAGCTGGTTCTCAACGCCTTTAGCGTCGTCGACGAGCGTAATCGGCGCTACCTCGGTAAGACGGTCCTCCGACCCTTGCGAAGTTTGAATCATTCGAATTGTGCGGTTAGCCATGATGAGATGAAATCCCCTTTCCACTACTGTGATTCATTTATTATAATAGGAGCCAGTCCGACCATTGAAGAAACAATATGATCGAATACATCAACAATCTGATTGATCTCGTGTGCATATATAGAAAGGGCGGAGCCAGAATTGAACGACATTCACGTCCACTTAACCGCTTATTCCCAGCATAAGGAACCTTTTCACCATTTATTTGCAAACGGTATCGACACCTATTTAATCCGACTGCAATCCGAAGGGATCAGCCAAGCGCTCGTCGACGGCGCCTTGACCGATGTACGCCCCGGCGACTTGCTTCTGTACAAGCCAGGCGATATGTACGATCTGCGCATCGGCTCTCCGCATGAGCCAACTCCGATTAAGCCAAATGGCGATTATTATGTCATGAGCACCGGTCCTGGCATGAAGGAGTGGTGGAACAGCAAGGAGCGCCAAACGCGTACCAAGATTGCCGAGGACAGCCGCATCAAGTCCATCTGGCATCATCTTATTGCGGAGAAAAATCGGCTCGACGGCGGCAGTCCCGCGCTCGTCACCTCGCTCGTCTGGTCGCTGCTGCAGCTGCTGGATCGCGCGATTGAAGAAGCGCCTGTCGTCCAATCCGCTGCTGCTTACCACGCGCTGCGAATGCGGCATTATATTGAGGAGCACGCCGCCCATGAGCTCCATCTCAAGGATGTTGCGCAGCATTCGGGCCTTAGCGTCTCAAGAGCTGTCCATTTGTTCAAAGCGCATTTTGGCATGTCGATTATCGGCTATACGCAGAAGCTTCGCTTGACGCGCGCCGTGAAGCTGATGGACCATAGCCCGTTGTCGCTCGAGCAGATTGCAGCAGAAACGGGACTTGGCAGCTATGCTTATTTCCATCGGATCTTCCGAGCGCAATATGGGATTTCGCCGGGCGCGTATCGCAAACAGTCGCGTGAGTAAACTCCGTTCCGCATAAGCTAAGCTTCACTCACCGCATCGCATGCTTCATCAGCTCGGATACGGTGACAAACTGATAGCCTCGCTTGTGCAGCTCGGGCAAAATCGTCTCAAGCGCCTCTTTGGTCTGCGACTTGCCTGCGACAAAGTCATGGAACAGCACGATATCGCCATGATGCGCATTGCGCAGCACGCGGCTCGTTATGCGATAGACGCCAGGGCGAACCCAATCCTTCGTATCCTGATGCCATGACCAGATGACCGGCTTCAGCCCCATATGGTTAGCGACCGAGACCAGCTTCTCATCAAACATGCCTCCGGGCGGGCGAAACAAAACCGAATGCTGACCTGTCGCTTGATTAATCGCCTGCTCTGCCAGCTCCAGCTCCTGCTGCACCTGCCGCTCCGAGCTTGACGATTGAAAATAAATATGATGATACGTATGGTTCGCAATCTCATGTCCCTCTCCGACAATGCGCCTCGCGACGTCCGGGTACGCCTCCACGCGCTTGCCAACGACGAAAAACGTACACTTGGCCTCGTATTGCTTCAACACATCCAGTATTTCGTTCGTCTGCTTCGGATTCGGCCCGTCATCGAACGTCAGCGCAATCATCGGACGGTCGGTCGGCACCTCCCATACGACCTCTCCGCGCTTCTCATAATAAAATCGGTCCTTGCGAATCGGGGCAGCGAACGCTGTGTTCGCAGCAGCCACCGTTCCGATGCAGATAACAGTAAATGCCAATAGCGCTTTCATGCAGCTTCGTTCAGCCATCATCGTTATTTCTCCTAGTCAAAAATTCTCTTCCTCAGATTGCCCGGAGCGGCTTTTTTTTACTACAGCAATTAAAAAAAACAGCGGCAGAACAGGCTTGTACGCCTGTTCTGCCGCTGTATGCGCATTTCGTATTCGGTTATCGAATAGCCTCGATCAGCTGCTTGCGGTCAAGCATCGACTTGATGTCTTTGACCATCTGGATCGACGCTTCGATCTCGACCTTGCGAGTCGATACGCTCTCGATGCTGCAGCCGACCGGTATTCCTTTCTCCAAGCCGAATTCGAGAAGCTCCTCGAATATTTTTTGGGTCAGCTGGATGGACTTGTCCAACACATCCGTCGAAAATTTCAGCTCGTTCTCCAGCCACTTCGGAATGCTGATGCCCAGCCATTTCATAAACTCCAGCGTTTTCGTTGAGCCGCATGGCGCTAGGTTGAATAAAATCGGAACCATGTCGAGCTCATTCTGCTGGCAATGGTGATAATAGTCGGACAAGAAGTTTTTGGACGCCTCAACATTATAAGTCGCTTGCGAGACGAAGAAATCGCAGCCGCGCAGCATTTTGTCCACGACGCGAATGTGCTCGTCATTCTTCTTCATATGGCGCTCCGGAATGATGACGCCGCCGAAGGTCAGCTCGTCGTTATGCTGCTTGCTTAACCGGTACGCATCGGATAGCTGCAATTGCACCTGCTGCTGGCTCGACGAAGCGCCAACAAACACGGTATAGCGCTGCCGCTCGACATCCTTGGCCAGCCATTCCGTCAGCTCGGCTTCCGAATATTTGCCTACGCAGCGGTAAATGATTTTGGGAATATCGAGGGAAGACAGATACTGCTGGCTGTAGATTTCCGGGTCCAATGTCGGCAAGTACGGAAACGGCCGCTCTTCGTCGATCCGGTCAGCCTCTTCCTGCACATCGTATAGAATTAACGCATCGATGTCCAAGCCAGTGAGCCGTTCGATTTGCTTTTGCGAAATTTCTTCAATTTTCTCAGGTGTGTGCGTATTTTTAGGCGGCGTCATGCCGTACGTAATGATGCCGGTTTTTTTATTCAAAATCGATTGCTTTAACATAGGTTCACATCCTCGGGCACGTAGCATGCTTATTTAACTTTATGATACAGGAAAACCAATTGGTTTTGTTATAACTTTTACTTATACAATGCTATAGGCAAAACGTATGTCCGACGTGTAAATGTACGATGATCCCTATCATACTACAGATGCTTGGTGCAGTTGTATAAGCGGCATTCCCATACATCTTGAGGCTTCGCTATGACTGTCAAGGAGGTGTTGTCGATATAGGTTTTAGGAAACATCTGCGGAAGCAGGCGCTGCAAGGACAGGCCAATTAATGCTCCGTGACTAACGATTAATACGTTCTTATTTTGATGTTTTATCGTTATCTCCTCGATAACCTCCACACCGCGTTTTGCAACGAGATCAAACCTTTCCATACCGAGCTCCAGCTCGCGCCAATTCGCTCCCCATCTAGCGATTCGTTCTTCCTCCGTTGTACCCTCGATTTGTCCACAATTGATTTCTCGCAATCGTTCATCTATTAGCAACGACTTGATTCCTAGAGAGCTGCCTATCGCCTCAGCAGTTTGCTGTGCTCTTCCCAAGTCGCTGGAATAGATAATCTCCCAAGTTTCGGACGAAAGCCTGTCAGCGATTGCACTCGCTTGTTTTCTTCCTTCCTCGTTAAGAGGGATGTCGGTAATGCCTTGCGCCTTCCCAAGAACGTTCCAATCGGTTATCCCATGCCTGATAAGTCCAATGGTTGTCATTGCATGCACCTCTTCTCCTACTTCTCTCGAACAACTGTTCCAATTGCGTGCTTTAAAACCACACGATATATTCAAATTGTGAATATAGATAAATGCGGAAAAGGAAGGAAATCCAATGACTTTTGGCGAACGTCTTAAAGAACTTCGAGAACAACGCAACATGACGCAGCAGGATGTAGCAATAGCGGTTAATAAAAGCAGAACGGATATCGCCGGCTATGAAACGAAAGGCACATCCCCAAACATCGAAACTGTTAGGAGATTAGCCGATCTATTTAAAGTTTCCATTGACTACATGTTCGGCCGGACCAACGATCCCTACCAGCTCTTCACCCGAGAAGAAGACATGAGCCCTGAGCAGAAAAATGTCATTTACCGGATAGCCGAGTTAATTAAAAATGATTTAACCAAAACCGATTTAATCTCTGCGATCGATTTCTTTGAATTTTTGAACCAAAGAAATTTACAACGAAAAAAATAATTGGCGCGGATCGACAAATAGTGACAAACTTCTCATTTTTCCAATGCTACAATCTAATATACAAAAACAACCAATTACACGATTCATCGATTGCCAGCCTTCAGAAAAACGGGTATCTATCTTATAAATCATACCGATCATACCCCTTGCATACACCTATCTTCAAAAAAAATATTCCCTTAATGTTTGGAGGCCTAATATTATGAACGCATCACCCTATGAGGTAGCCAGAAGTCTAGGTATAAAGATCGACTACTGTCTCCTCGGCAAAAAGATCGTTGGCGTTTACGCCGATCTTAACGGTTACCAGATTATACTTAACTCCATGATGGACAACGATCGACAGGAAGATACGGTCCACGCGCTGATCCAGCATCACAATTCGGAGCTAAGAGGCGTTGAGCGGGTCGTATACAAGGATAAGATGGCATTCGGATTCAATCTGCTTAACGGAGTCGATCAGATTCACAAGACATTCCTTAACGTGCTTCCGATGTTCGCGATGGTTAAACACGATAATGGATAAGAAAAGCCCAGATCGCTCTACGATCTGGGCTTTGTTTTACTTTATTGGTGAAATAATTCTTCTGGAGCTTCTGAGCGATGGCAAATGAACATACAATTCGTTTTCACCAATTTCTTTGCGACCGATGTGAGAACTTTATTCGCCAATTTAGCAGCCATTACACGCATTGCTTCACCCTCCCTTTCCTCCTACAGTTTATACTTATCCAGCAACCGTTGAGCTACTGGTAAAGTAGTAAGAGCCTGAATAAAAAAAACAAGAGACAGCACAGACATTTGAAAATAAAGATTCGATCCAACAATCACTGCTACGATCATTTTTAAATATTTGAACTCGTGTCGCTTCAAATTACTTCTTGGCACATTTGCTGGTGCAGTTATTACCAAAGTAATTAAAGCTATTACGTTCATAACAACACCAGTATACCAAAAATCAATTTTATAATATATACAAATTAATACAAGTAAGCTGGAAATAATATTACAAACATTTTCTGATTTAAAATGTAAGCCGCCACTAAAATAACGCAAGAGCGGAAAGACAACTACTGCAATAAGCGCAGTTACGAAGTCGCCAGTGATCATACTAATAATAAGTACAATAAGCATGTAGATACCCAGATTTATCAAGTTCTCCAAAGCATACTTTAATACCGCTGCCGAGGAAGAGTCTGGATCATTCGTTTTTATTGATGTAACAATTCTATTAGAAACCGACTGTGATAGTTTTATTTTTGAACACTCCTATCTTGATTTCCATACCGATCAGTTAATGACACCTTATTTTGTATATAAGCATAACAGATGCTGCATATAAACAATAAACCAACCAAAATAATAATATACATATTTAGCGTATTAATGACGGAGGGCTGCGATAAAAAAGTCATGACGATCATTGCTACTATCATCATTGCACCCCATAAATAGTTAGCATTTGAAATGTTACTTTTTCCAGAAAACCTCCGTTTAACAAATGAGAACCCTATATTAAACTTGTGTAACATGAAAGCAACCATCAAATATAAAACTGTAGTTGTGACATGCAAAATTATATAAACAGGCATTTCATTAATCATCTGTTCAACAGATACATTCAGTAATTGTGCAACAGATGAAATCACAGCATCAATCAAACCTGAGCAAATAAATCCTGTTGCTGATACAATTACAGCATATAATATAGGGTATCTCCTTAGGATCATTAGTAAAATAATGAAAGAGATAACATGATAGAAGAACCCGTATGGAGAACCAAGAATAAATTTGAAATAAAAATTCACAAAGCCTATTATTAATGTAAAAGTAGTAATTTGTTTATCATTTGTCTTAATCGGAACTTTAAACATTGTGAATATCAAAATGGTCATTGAACAACAAAATATTAATGCAATTGCAAACTTGATTATTAGTTCAAACATCCCATTCACACATCCTTATTCTGTTGCGTTGGGTTCTCCTGATCCTTAAGTATGATCCATGTCTTGCCGATCTGCTTTGCGATACACCTTCCATCCCTGCAGAGTCGTTTTACGTGGTCTTGCGATATATTCCAAAGCTTCGCCGCATCATCCGTTCCTATAATTAAGTCAAGTGGGTTTGACTTTCGACTCAAAACGCCCACCACCCCTTTCGCCCGAAATCGGGCACACTTATGATTCGATCGTACCATGCCCGATATCGGGCGTCAATCAAAGGAGCGTCCTGCCTGTGGAATTTTATGTTTACGCTTTCATTCTTATTCTGCTTCCGATCTTTAATTACTACCGGACGAAAAAACAGCAAGCAGGCGCCGCCAGCAAAGAGCATGGCTACCTCCTGATGCACCTGATTTACTGGGCAACGCTGCTATGGATTGTATGCGTCAGCCCGCTTGGCGAGCTGTTTTGGCCAGCTACAACCGTAACCTTCGCTCTCCTCTGGCGCATCGTGCTATGGATCTTGATCGGTTACGTTACGCTTACAACAATCGTCCCATTAGCCCTTATGCCCTATAATCAGCAGTTCAAAGAAATGGTCAGAAGCCATTACGACGATCGACTGTATCCGACAACCACTAGCCAGCAAATTCAGTTCGCATTCGTCACGTTAACGGTAGGCATTTGCGAGGAGATCATTTATCGGGGGTTTATGTATCACAGCTTCATCGACCAATTCGCGCTTTCTCCGACCATGTCGTACCTTATCACTTCCGTGCTCTTCGGGGCCAGTCACTTCATGCAAGGGCTGCGCGGCATATCCAACTCGGTCATGTTCGGGCTGATCATGGGCTACCTATGCATGGTTACAGGTTCATTGCTGCTGCCAATCATCATCCATACCGCGTATAATCTGCGTGCCATCTACATCGCGCGAGTAACAGTGCAGCGTACTGAAATCTAGCGGACCGCAGCGCCGTTATTTCGCTCCAAACGCGCCAATTTCAAATGCAACGGACCCCACGGCCGTTATTTCGCCATTTTGATGCCCCGTGGGGGCTGAATTGGTCGAATAGCGGCTCCTCGGTCCGTTAGAGCGCAAATATGCCCGATTTCGGTCGAATAAGGGCTCCCGGGTCCGTTAGCTCCGCTTTGGCCCGTCCCGCTTCGTCCCGCCCAGCCTCACCTCGGCTAGCGTCGACGACACTGGACGGATCCCCCCAATTTGTCCAAACTTAAAAGGGCGCCCCAAGCTTATGCTCTCGGGACACCCTTCTTGCCTAGCTGCTCTACTATTCGACAACGATCTGCTTCTTCTTCGTAATGTGCAGCTCGTCCTGATACAGATGAATATAAATAAAAAATTCGCCCTTTTCCTCGAATTTTTTCGAAATCGTATACTTCCCATCCACCAGCTGTGCATTGACGACTTCCGGCAGCCCTTTCCAGTTCGCCTTACGGATATCGAACGCCAAGGAAGCGCCCTCCAGCGTCTTCAAGCCCTTCACGTCTGCAATCAACGTCGTCGCTTCTCTCGTGTGCACCACTTGCGGAGATGTCGAGAAATCGACAGTCACGTCTTTCGGATGGACTTCCGACGACTCGCCCGCTTTCGCCGAACACGCCGACAATGCGACAATCATCACTATGGCGATCACAATAAGCGACAACAGCCGCGTAGACTTCGAAAAAATACGATGGCTGACTGCCCGATGTTTGTTTTCATTCATGGTCAAAACTCCCTCCAAGCTGCTTCTCTCTAATATTAGCGTATATCAAGAGGATTAACATAACTCGTTAGGGCTACACCGGTAACGATTTTGTGACAACCACGCCCGAATGTGGCATGTGTGTTGGACAAAACACTTGGAATCTACTCTAGCGTTTATACGCGAATGCATTCGCTCCAACCACGACAATCACGCGCAGATGTCCGCCTCAACCGTTGCATTTTGTACAATGAAAAGCGAGTTTTTGCTGGTCAAATAGATTCCCATTGCAGTTTATACAACGGAAATGGACCTAAACATTGTTTATTCGGCCTCTTGGAACATTGCGCGAATTTCCCATTGCACGTTCTGCAATGAGATCATTATGGCCGCGATCATCCCTACCTTTCGTTGTACAAAATACAACGAGCGCAGTGGGGGCGACGCAGCCGACGGCTAATAAGCGTGACGAGCGACGTGAGCAGTGAGCAGCAAGCGCACCAGAACGCCAGAGCAACAAATGCAACCAGTGTAACATGTGCAACCAGAGCAGAGCAGCATGAGCAACACGAGCAACACGAGCAGCATGAGCAACACGAGCAATACGAGCAACACAAGCAACATGTGCAACCAGAGCAACAAATGCCAACATGTGCAACAAGTCCAACCAGAGCAGCATGCGCAATCAGAGCAGCAACGAGCAACAAATGCAACATGAGCAGCAAATGCACTATGAGCAAATCCGTTCCTCCTCCCGCAATGCGCCTTCACAACACAAAAACAACCGCAGACGGCCACCCCCGTCTACGGCTGCATATAACGCTACTATCCCAGCACACGAAGTGCTGCTCTGCACAATCCACACTCCAGTCGAAGCTGCTCGTCTGCTTTACTCCTCAACCTTCCGAACATCCACCGTCACCTGCAAGCTCTGCTTCCCTGTACCGTGATAAATGCCCTTCACAGGCACGATGTCCTTGTAGTCGCGGCCATGCCCCAGCTTGACGTAACGCTCGCCGATCGGCGATTCGTTCGTCGGATCGAAACCGCACCAGCCGAGCTTCGGCACGTAGGCCTCGACCCACGCATGGGATGCCTGCTCGAATTCCGCGCTGCCGCCCTGCAGATCGCCGACAAAATGATAGCCGCTCACGTAGCGCGCCGGCACGCCGCGAGCCCGGCAAACCGCCACCATAAGATGTGCGAAGTCTTGGCAGACGCCGCGCCGCTTGGCGATCATCTCGAACGCCTTCGTACGCACATCCGTCGCCAACGGATCATAAATAAAGGCCGAGCGGATATGCTTCGACAACGCCGCCAGCCAATCATAGACGCCGATAGCTGGCGTTACGCTCACGGTCACGCCGCCTTCCGATGCCTCCGCCTCATGAACCGTGCCGACGACCGGCACATTTTCCATGAAGCTGAAAATCTCGGGCGTCACTTCCGTATACTCTGTCGGCAGCAGAAACTCAATAAACCGATCGACAGACTCGTCAGAGTGGAGCTTCGCCCAAGCGTCCGAAGGCTTCAGCTGCTGTTTATAAGCGCTCTCTTCCTTGCTGAACGATTCGGTCGTCACGACCGTCATGTTCGTCTTGATCATCAACTTCGTGTGCGGCGCGTTCACGGAAAAGGAATGCACGCGGTTGCCGAAGCTGTCCTCGTACGTAAATAACGAAGCGTTGGGCTCGATCGAGATCGAATGGTTATAACACGATTGCCGCTCATTCGTGCTGGGCGTCAGCCGGATTTCGTTCACGCTGTCCGTGACTGGATCCCCGTAGCTATACTGCGTCAAATGCGAGATATAGAGCTTCATGCGCTGGCTTCCCCCATTCGGAAAAACGTTTTGGCAAACGTCGTGCCGAGTGATTCGCAGGCATGCAGCAGATGGGAAGTGATCCGCCCCTCGCGATCAAGCACCAGGTCCTCCCGCTCTAGGCAGGCGATGTCCGCAATCACTTTGCCGACTTGCCGAACGATCCGTTCATGCGAGGCGCGCAGCTGCTGATCCTGCAGATCGATAGCCCGCATATGATCGACAAGCTCATGCAGGGCAAAATGGACCGACCGCGGGAACGAGGGATTCAACACAACGAACTCCACGATCGCCTCCACTGCGACGCTATCCATATAGTAGCGGCGGAACGATTGGTAGCCGCTGACCGACTTCAGAACGGCATGCAGATACGGATAGGCCGCAGCGCTGTTCCAGCCGTCGCCCGCTACCGCATGCTCCACTGCCTGCATGATGCGCAGCGTATTTTCCGCACGCTCCAAGTACCGTCCGCACTCGATGAAATGCCACTCATTTTCCCGAGGCATCACCGATTGGCTGTACCCTTGGAACAGGGCGGCCCAATCCTTGGTCTGCCCAAAAAACTGATGCGGCGATTCGTTCGTCAAATCCTCCGGCTGCTTCTCTCTCAGCCACAAATAGAAGCCGTTGATCGTATCCCACAGCTCGCTCGGCACCTTCTCGCGCAGCGTGCGAAGGTTGTTTCTGGCATGATTTACGCAGGAAACGAGCGAATTCGGATTATCGCGATCGAGCGTGACATACATGAGCACTTCTCGCTCATCATACGAGTCGTACTGCTGCTCGAACGCTTGCCTGCTGCCCAGCGCATCGACGATTCGCGCCCATTTGCACATCGTTTCTACCGTCTGGTCGCCCTCGCTTGCGCGAAGTTCATCCTGCTGCAAATGGTAATGCACATCGATCAGCCTCGCATGGTTTTCCGCACGTTCCATATAGCGGCCGATCCAAAACAGCGCTTCGGCATTCCGGTTCAACACGGCAATCCCTCCATCCCTATTCCACTGCACCCGCTCGTTAGCCGTTCTTTCTTTAACGATTCAATACCCAAGTATCCTTGACGCCCCCGCCTTGCGAGGAATTGACGACCAGCGAGCCCTCGCTAAGCGCAACGCGCGTAAGCCCGCCCGGTATAACATGCGATTCCGTTCCCTTGAGCACGAACGCCCGAAGATCGATATGGCGAGGCGCCATCGCGCCATCCAGCATGACCGGAGCACGTGAAAGCATCATCGTCGTCTGGGCGACATAACGCTCTGGCGATTTGCGAATCGCATCGGCGAATGCCGCAATTTCCTTGGCCGAAGCTGTCGGGCCGATTAGCATGCCATACCCGCCGGAGAGCGAGGTCTCCTTCACGACAAGCTGATCCAGATGCGCAAGCGCGTATTCCCGATCTTCCTTGCGCGACAAAATGTACGTCGGCACGTTGCTAAGAATCGGCTCCTCGCCAAGGTAATACCGGATCATATCCGGCACGTACGCGTACACCGCTTTATCATCGGCGACGCCCGTGCCTGGCGCATTGGCAATCGCCACATTGCCTGCGCGATACGCATTCATAAGTCCCGGCACCCCAAGCATGGAGTTCGGATTAAAGGCTAGCGGGTCGAGGAAATCATCATCGATACGGCGATAAATCACATCGACTTGGCGAAGCCCGCTTAGGCTGCGAACGTAAATTTTGTGATCCTTGTACACGAGGTCTCGCCCCTCGACAAGGTGGAGACCCATTTGCTGCGCAAGAAACGTATGCTCAAAGTACGCCGAATTGAAGGAGCCCGGGCTAAGCAGCGCGATGACCGGATCGCGTTTTCCCGTTGGCGACAGCGAGCGAAGCGCGCTTAGAAACACGTTCAAGCTGCGTTCAACGTCCTGAACCGAGCAGGACAAATATAAATCATGGAACAGCTCGCTCATCATCGTCCGCCCTTTATACAAATAAGAAAAGCCGGACGGCGAACGCAAGTTGTCCTCTAATACATAATATTTACCTTTCTCGTCTCGTATGAGATCAATTCCTGAGGCTGTAATATATACGCCTCCAGGCACATCGACCCCAATCATTTCGGGACGAAAATACGTGTTGGAAACGATCATGCGACGCGGAATTACCCCGTCTTTTACAATATGCTGCTCGTGATAAATGTCATGGATAAAAGCGTTCAGCGCTTGGACGCGCTGGCGGAGTCCGCGGTCGATGGCTTCCCATTCATGCTTCGGGATGACGCGCGGGATGTAGTCGAAAGGAATGGTGCGTTCAAGGGGTTCTTGTTGGTTAGGACTGTACAGGGTAAAGGTGATGCCTTCTTCCAGCATTCGCTGGTTGAGCGCCTGCTGCCTTGCGGCTTGCTCCGTCGGCTTCATGCGAGAAAATAGCCGATGGACCGATTCGTAATGCGGACGAACGGCAAGGTCTTTGTCAAACATTTCGTCGTAGAACGATTGCGAATCATAATAATGAGTCTGCGACTGTCTGGCCGTCGACATGCCAACCGCCTCCTCCAAGGTGCTGCAGCAACCTGCCCAATCGTGCCAATTGCGTTGTCGCTAAGCCAATGCCACGAATGTTACATTTTAGCCGCAATATGTTAGGTTTATTAGCTAAATCCTACTACAAACAAGTTATAAATGTCAACTTTAATTACATTTACGTTACATTATAGTAACATGAAGGCAGGATCCGCTTATGGGACCCTGCCTTGTGAATATCCAGCCACATGCTATATTTATCCATTCGTCGCCACGACCGCAATTCCTTGTCATGGGGTCGTCCAACAGGATCAATATTTCGTGAAAGAACGCCTTACTGGATTATATGTGGGTACTGCGTCAAATATGCCTACGAATCGAAAATAAAATGGTTCTATTTCGAGAGCTCTCGCTACATGGCGCCCTGCGCTTCGCGAACTCGAATCTTGCTCCAATCCGTTCGGTAGAAGCGGATCATTACCGCCAGCCCGAACACGGTTAAGTAAGAATACAATGCTAACCAAGCGCCCATGCTGCCCATATCGAGCTGCACGACTAACAGGTACGCGAGCGGCACGAACAATATCCATGAGCAAATAATGGATACCCGAAGCAGGTAGGTCGTCTCCCCGAGCCCTCGCATACAGCCTGCATAAATGTTAAGCAAGCCATCGAATATTTGCAAATAAGCCGAAATGCTAATTAAATACGCAGCAAGCTCGTACACAGCCGGGTCATTCGTATACAAATGCGCGATCTGCTCGGCGAAGATCAGCTCGGCCGTCCCGAGCATAATCAGAAACAGCGTTCCTAGTATGGCAACGTCGGTGCCGGTCCGCCGGGCATGCTTCGGATTGCCCTGCCCGACATGCCGCCCGACGAGTATCGTCGCTGTCGCGCCGAAGGCGAACGCAGGCATGAAGCCGAACGACATAATGCTAAGCGCAACCTCATTCGCTGCCAGCGCTTGGTCGCCAAGCCGGGCAACGAATGCGGTGAACAAGTACATCGCCAAGCTAAGCGAAAACTCCTGAACGCCAAGCTTTCCGCTCTCTACGGCGATCAGACGCATTTCACGCCAATCGATTCTCGCCCATGTACGCGTGTTGTATTTGCGATGGAGCGGGAAGAAGAAGAGATAAGCGCAGATGAGCAGCTGCACCGCTTCCCCAATAACGATCGCATAGCCTGCACCTTTGAGCCCAAGCTCTGGGAGGCCAAGCTTGCCATAAGCCATCGCGTAGGTGCCGACGACCATGATACCGTTGCCAAGCATCGATACAGTCATTGACAGCCGCGTTGCTCCAATCCCGCGCAAGAAGCCGTGGAACGCAAAATTGATGATGCCGAATGCCATCGCATAGAACCGCAGCTCGGTATACAGCGTCCCCGCCTGCACGAGCTCCTCCGATCCGCCTGTCCAACGCAGCAGCTGATCGGCAAGCGTCCATCCGACAATGCCTAGCACAACCGCGAATATCCCGCACAAATAAAAAGCGAAGTACGTTCGTTCAATCCCTTTGCGCATATTGCCTTGGCCGTCATTTTGCGCGACAAGATAGTTAACCGTGTGGCCGATGCCCGAGAAAATTGCAAATGCGTTATACATAATAATGTTGACGACGCCAACAACCGCAATAATGAGAAAACCGAGCTTGCCGAGAATGACCAAATTGATCGTAGCCGTTACCGTCTGGGTCGCGAATGCGATTAGCGAAGGCAACGCGAGGGCTAATATTTCCTTCCAGTTGCGAAACATGCTGTGCCTCTTTTCTGCAGAAGTTGACCTTATTGTGCCCATTCGAGCGCTGCAAGTCAACGTTTGCAGAGAAGGTTTACACCCTTCTTCCGATATACAGCAAGTGCGAGGATGCGCCTAATACGGACGGATCATTCGCGATGGCGATCAGAAATTGCATCAATTCATCATACTCGCCCCGATCGATCCAATACTGCTTTTGTTCATTCGAAAGCAATGAGCCGATGCTTGAGGAACCAATCAAATCGACCGTTTCGAATCCGTTGCTCTCCATGAAAGGCTTCACGGCATCAACATGAAAATAATAGGCGCCCGTAAATCGGCCCTGATCATGATGATTGAACGCGCCGGTTTCGAAGAACGTTTTTATCGCCTTCAAGCTATCGTTCGGCTTCCAAGCCTGCGGCTGCGACAGCGAAGTAATCGCCATTCTCATCCGGCTCTGGAACGCAACGAAAACAAGGCCATTCCGTTTGGTTACGCGATGCAGCTCCTTAACGGCCGCTACTCGCTCCCCTTCCTTTTGGAGATGGTACAGTGGACCTAGCATGAGGGAAGCATCGTAAGCCTCATCTTGGATTCCAGCTAAACATGTTGCATTCAACACATGAAAGCCGTCAAATCGATCACGTACTTGCTGTTCGGCCGCTTTCTGTTCCGCGATCTCTACTAATTTAGGCGTCAAATCAGACAGCGTTACGTTATATCCCAGCTTCGCAAGCGCAATGGCGTATTTGCCTGGCCCTGCGCCATTATCCAGCACGTTGCTTACGCCAGCTGATTCCAAATACTGTTGGATAAAATGCAGGTTTATCGTAAACTCCAACGGTTCCCTGTCAAGCCTCCCCCATTCGTCAAAGTGGGAGTAATAATCGATGACATTGTCCATCTCTTCTTGCACCTGCCCTCACATGATTTAGTAGGAAAATAGAAAAAACCTATCGCCTGCAAAGAGGCGATAGGTTTTACCCACGCGATACCACTCTTCTTACTCGTTGTGATCAAAAAAGAGACAACGAATCTCAGAACCCGATTACAGGGGTTAGCTGTCAAGATCTACCGTTGTCGACCTTGCCGCTCATGGGCGAGTTGGGGAAACTACTGACTGTCTTGCACCTGCCGACAGCTCTCTTGGCAATAGTTATTCCTTATTACTCCCAATCTTTGCGTTTATCCTATGAATTGGAATGAGTATACCGTTCACAATAATTTACTGTCAACCCATTTTTGTGAATATGCGTTTATTGTTTCGTCGCTGTAACACGCAGCCTTCTGTAATCGACGATCCACTCCCCGTCGCGGTACAGTGCAGGGCGCAGGCGCTCTTCCGTCAGCGCGATAATCGCAGCCGCTTGCTCCGCGTCGATGCCTTCCATAATGACGTCAGCAAAGGTCGCCAGCCAGCCGCGAATGCCATTGTCTCCGCCAACCTGCGGCGTCGGGCGGTCGTACAGCATCGCTGTATTGACCTCGAACCCGACCTCCTGCAGCAGCGTAGCATATTCGCCAATGGTCGGGAAATACCACGGGTGCCGGAATGGCTTCGCAGGCTTCACCGTCTCGAACGCGGATTGCAGCGCATCGGTTACCGCCTTCACGTTCCCGCTTCCGCCGAATTCGGCGACGAATCGTCCGCCCGGCTTCAGCGATGCCGCAATGCTTGCTGCTGTTCCAGCTGCATCCGTCATCCAGTGCAGCGCCGCATTGCTGAAGATCGCATCCACCGGCTGCTCGGAACGATAGCGCTGGCCATCTTCTACGGCAAACTTGATGGACGGATGCTTCACCCGTGCTCGCTCGATCATGTCGACGGAGGCATCGATTCCGAAGACGACCGCCCCTTTGTCCGCGATCCCTGCAGCCAGGTCGCCTGTGCCGCAGCCCCAATCGATGACCGTTTCTCCGGGCTGAATATTCAGCAGATCGACCAGCGGCGCGCCATAAGCCGATACGAATGCCATTTGATGATCATAGCTCTCAGACTGCCATACCTTCGTCTCATTGCCTGCATGTTGTTCTTGTACTTGCGTGCGTTGCTCGTTCTTCATCCCAACCACTTCCTATCCTGATATTGTCAGCTCGTTTTGCTTGCTATAGTTATACCATGCGATTTCATGATAGGTGAAATAGATAAATGATATTAACTTTATAGGTAAAGTTAATAAATAGAGGGATGTTACACGATAATTCCCCTCGGAACAAACAAAAAAGAGAGAATCGGGGATGCTCTCGCCGCTGCCATTAGCATGGCGAGAGCCCTTCAATTCTCTCTCTTTTGGTATGGTTGACAACAAGCTACCGTCTCATTCGCTGCCTATTCGTTGCTAACAAACGCTAAAGCCAGCAGCGCATTGTACAGCATCATCGCCGCTTCGCCGCGCGTAGCCTGCGATTGCGGCGCGAATTCGCCCGCTGCCCGTCCCTGCACCAGCTTTAGCGCTAACGCCTGCTGAACATCATCTGCTGCCCACGAGCTGACGCTTGCACCATCCCGGAAGCCGGAGAGCGCATCGGACGCATCGGCTTCATCCGATGCTGCATCTTTCGCGTTCGTCAAGCGATATGCGCGCATCAGCATGACAAGCATTTGCTCACGCGTGATCCGTTCATTCGGATGGAAGCTGCCATCCGCATAGCCCGTAATGAGGCCAGCTTCCGAAGCCGCGCCAACCGCACGGCCATACCACGCCGCTGAATCAACATCATGGAATGCTGGCTTAGCGCCAGAATCATATGGCAAACCGAACGCTTCCACGAGCATCGCCGCAAATTCCGCACGCGTGACAGCGCGGTTCGGCTCGAAGCTGCCCTTGCCTACGCCGGACAAAATGCGGTTCGATGCGAGCGTTTCTACCGCATGCTTCGCCCAATGCTTCGCCATATCTGTGAAGCTAACGTTCAGCTCATTCACCGCATAGATGCCGTTCAGCATGCTTGCGAAGACCGCCTCCACAAGGCCATCCGGCAGCTTGCGGAACACCGTAGGCACATGGCGCCATTTGCCCGTTTGCTCATCATAGACAACGACGGTCGCATGAATCGGATCAATGCTCCTGTCAATGATCAGGCTGCCGCGTACATACCCGTCGACTGCTGCGGCAATTGTCACAGACCCGCCTGACGAGACTTCCAACTTGAACGAATAAGCGCCGCTTTTCCAAACGCCCGCAGCGCCGTGGAACAACCCTTCTGCCGCTTGTCGCTCCAACTGCTGAATCGTAATCCGCAGTTCGCCGGACGCTGCACCCTGCAGCAGCTCAACCGCGCGTTCAAGCGGAAGCTGATAAGTTGCTCCTTGATGGTGGAATGTCAGCACACCGTGCGCTAAATCCGCTGCTGCTGCTGCAATTGGACCTGCCGGAAGGACGAATGTGACGGATGCTTGATCCGATCCGGAATGAACCGCGAGCGTTGAACACTGGCCTTCTCCTATTCGATCCAGCGCTGCCGTCAGCACGTCCGGTTGGACGACTGCTTCATGCGATGCACGCACGCTCGCTGCTGCCATAAGAACATTTCCTTTCGCCGTATCTGCAACGCATCCAACCGAGGTCCCACTGCCGCTGCCGCTCGGACCAGCTGGCTGCCCTGATCCCCCGCTTCCACCGCCTGAAGGCAGCGTGTAGTCAGACGACAATGCTTCTGCCGTCCAAAGTCCTGCTTCGTCTACTGCATTCACTTTGAAGGTGTAGACACCTCCTGGCGTTAAGCCCGAAACGGTCAATTCGTACACGTTGCCAGCCACCATTTTGCTTCCGCTGCCCCAATCGACGCGATAAGCATTCACCGTGCCATTATCTTGAGCAGCTGGCCAATTGAGCGTCACTTTACTATCGGATACCCCACTCACCGCCAGCTTCGCGCCCGTCGGCCAGACAGGCGCAGTCGTATCCTCTACAACCAGTGTAAAATCACGCGTCTCGCCGCCGTATTGCACGGTTAAGATGGCTTGCCCGTGCCGCTTTGCAGTAATTTTGCCCGTGCTATCGACGGCTGCAATAGTTGCATCGGAGCTCGACCAAGCAGCGCCTGAAGCCGCCAACGTCGCTGGACTGCCGCTCCAGACAGCGCCCTGCGCTTCCGTCCCCGCCGCGATACGGTAAGGCGATGCCGCCACCCCATCTACCTGTACAGCGAAAGGCGGCTTCACGTAAGCCAATCCGCTGTCCACCGTACGCCAAGCGAGCCCGCCTGCTCCATTAAACGCATTGCCTACGCCCGCATTTCGAACCGTCGTGTTGCCGAACAGCGCAGAGCCCGTTATATTTCCTGCCCCATTAACGCCCCACGATCCCGTGCCATCCACTACATTGCCCGCCAGAACGAGGCCCGCCACTGGCTTCTCGCCGAGGAACGAGATGCCTTGATTCGTGCTGTCATGGATCAGGTTATTCGTAATCCGAATATCCCCGTTCATCGCGATATCGCTCGTATAGAGGAACAAGGCGCCGATATCCGCCGGCCAGTTATGCTCGCGGCCGCCCGTGCGCTCCAGCGTGTTCCGTTCGACCGTCGTCGTGCCCGTAAACGGCGTCGGATTGTGGCGCGTGCTGACGCTAATGCCGCCGCCGAACGCAACCGTATCCGATGCGATGTTGTCCGTCACATGATTGTCTCCGCCGCCATACACCGCAATGTTGTTCGACAGCCATGGCAATTCAACCGTATTGAAACGGAACGTATTGCCCGTTACCGGCGTTCCATTGGACCATATGGCCATGCTGTCATCGCCCGTGTTACGCAGCTGGCTTTGCTCGACCATGGAGCCCATCGTGCCTGTGCTGAAGTTCACGCCATCGGCGTACGTGTCACGAATGCGAACATCCGCAATATATAGCCCCGTCGTAGGCATTGTCTGCCCGTTCACTTCCTGCGCCGTAACCCAAATCCCTGCCTTCGTATGCGAGATGCGTACATGCTGGATCGTTGATCCCTTGCCGAATGTGCCGTCGAAGCCCGACTCGGCTTGATCATCATGGCGACCCGTTACCCCGCCGTCAATCGCTAAATCGAATACGCGAATGCTGCTGCCTTTGCCCAGGAAGCCCGCTCCGGCAATCGTCGTCTGCCACATCCCTGCGCCGCGAATCGTAATATTTGCTAATGCGATCGGACCATCTGTGAGATTGAATACGCCCGCGGGCAGCCAAACGCCTCCTTTGCCCTCTGCCTTCGCAGCCGCAATCGCTGCTTGGATCGCAGCCGTATCGTCTTGGCCGTCATCAGCAGCCGCGCCGTAATCGATAATCGATACAAAATCAGCAGGCTTCGCATAAGGCGCATCCGCCCACTCGGCCTCCACTACATCGATGATAACCGTCGCAGCCGCTGTACCCGCGAGCTTCTCCAGCCGAACCGTATCCCCTGCCGCTAACGCGCCCGTATCGACCGACGTCTCATCATAGAACCGATGGGCGTCCCCGTCATTCGGGTTGTTCGACCACGGATAAGTGCCGTACACCCAAGCATGCTTGGAGGACAAGACAACGTCCGGCTTGCTGCTGCCATTCACCGACAGCCCCACATTCGCTTGCAGACCTGCTCCATCTGCGCTGTCCGGGATCGAATAGCGAATCGTCAATCGGTTCGCTGGCCGATTCAGCTTGAACGCGACATAGTCGCCTGCTGCGGTCAGCGTCACCGCTTGACGGCCGGAAGCTTCCGATGCCGGCTGCTTATACGTGCGATCGGGTCCGATCACAACGCCATTGGTCGCCATATGCTCCGCTTCGTAGGAATCATAGGCTAAGCTCGCTCCGCGATAAGCGTTTGCCACAATGCCTTTTACTTTCAACTGATCAAGATAGAGCACATCGCCCGCTGCCGCGGCAGCAGAGCTGACCGCTACCGTATTCATTCCTTGGCGCAAATGCAGCTGCACCGTTTGCTCCTGCCAGCTGTCCCAGCCTCCGCTTGCCGCGAAAGCAACAGCGGCAGCTTGCTCGCCGTTCACCTGCAAGGCTAAAGAAGCAGACGAAGATTGCCCATTCGCATAACGGAAGCCCGTCTCATACATGCCTGCCTGCTCGGCATAGATCGCAAACACAACCTCCGCACCTGCTTGCTCAAAGCCAGCCACGTACCGTCCTGCCGATGCCGCCTTCACGCCGCTGCCCGCTTTCGCTCCGCCAGCGATGAACGCCTGCTCCGCCTCATACGCTGCAACGGCTGCAACAGCCGTTGCCGTCCACAGCTGGGCATCCGTCGGCATTGCCGCATTGCCGCTCGCCAATTGCGGCATGCCGCCGCCTGCTTGCAGCAGCTTGCCCGGCAATGCCGCGCTTGCCAGCACGAGCTGCCCGCTGCGCGGCGTCAGCTGCCACGAAGCAGCCAGCGGAGCCGGCGTCCCCTCGGCCAGCGATAGCAGCTCCACGTTCCCGCTGCTATCAACTGCGAGATACTTGCCGCTCGACAAGCTGCGCAGCAGCTTGTATCCGTTCTCGTCCTGCAGCTGCCAGTCGCCGCCCGGCGAGCTGCCTGCCGCTGCAAGCGCCGGCGTCCCGCCGTTGTCCAGCAATAACCGTCCGGCAGCGGCATTCGCCAGCTTATAGTGCCGCGCATCGCTGAGCCGCTCCATCTGAATCGGCTCGGCAGCGCCAGCCAGATCCGGCACGAAGCTGTCCGCAGGGGCGTCAGCCAATATCCATTGCAGCGCAGCCGATTCAATGGATCGCAAGCCCAGCTGGGCAAAGCCCGTGCCGTCCATCATATGCAAGTACTGCTTCGGCTGAAGCGCGCTGCGCAGCAGCACACGTCCCGCGTTCGGCGCTTGCTCCACGTACCATTTTTGTGATGGATCGCCGTTCAACGCTGGCGTTGCCTGCATCGAAGCGCCCGCGCCGACCGTGATCCGGTCATTCGTCGCCCGATTCACGAGCGCGTAGCCATCGCCAAGGGCCGCGATCGTCCAATGCGAGCGCGCATCCTTTTCCTCCGGCGTGCCATACAGGACGACCCCGCGTTCATTCTCATAGAGATAGGCGTCCGAGCCTGCGCTTTTCACGCGTACATAGCCTTGCGGAATCGCGACAGGCAGCGCATCTGGCGCTGCTTCCTGCGACCACTGCGCGCTCCACCAGTCCGCCGGCACGCCGCTCGATTGCGCATAGCCCGTCGCGTCCTGCACATGGATCGTCTCGTTCGTCTTATACTTGTTCGTGAAGACGAAAAACCCTGGCGCAGGCTCGCTCACCGCCCATTTGGCGCTGGACCAGCCGTCCTCAACGACGATGCTCTCGAGCGGATCGCCGAAGCCTGCCAGATGCTCGTTCGCCATCGCATGCCCGGTTACCCGATTGCGAATGCGGACGCTGCCATTGCCGCCGTCTTCAAGCAGCCAATGGGACAGCCCGTCGGATACATCCGGATCGCCATAGGCGACTTTCCCGCTGCCTGCCGCTGCACCGGTTCCCGGTTCCTCGAACAGGTACTTGCCCGTATAACGGTTTTTGAGCCGAACATAATGCGGACCGTCATCGGTCACCGGCAAGAACAGCCACCTTGGGCTGCCCCATGAAGGCGGAACCGTGCCGAATTGGACGAAGCCGAGCTTTTTCTCCACATGCAAATACTGCCCGTCCGCAGGATCAACCGTCGTATGGATCAGCTTCGCGCCTTCGGTGCTTAAATTATCGATGACCCAGCGCTGCGCCTGCGCGTCAGGATCAGCTGTCTCGACCGCAACGGCCACCTTATCCGAAGCGACGCCAGCCAAACTGACCGCATGGCCCGTCGCCCGGTTCACAATACGTTGGTAGCCCTGCTCCTTCACTATTTCCCATTGCGCCGTCTGGTCGGACGCCGTCGCATTGCCATAGAGCAGTTGACCGTTGTCCTCCATCATGTACAGCCCAAGGTAATCATTCTTGATACGCACATATTGCGGGCCAGTCGACGGGTTCGGATTGTAGGCGTCCTTCACCTCGACGGATTCCAGCGCCCACTGCGGCGTTCCCCAGTTCGGCGGAATTTGGCTCGATTGCGCATACCCCGTGTTGTCCTGCACGTGAATATACAGGTTGGCATCGTCTGCGCTCTGGATCACCTTCAGCCCCGGATTAGAAGCATCGAGGACATGCCAGTCCGCGCCTGCCAGTGCGCCTCCATTCGCGGGCAGCGGCAGCGCCTCTACCGGATCGCCGAAGCTCGCGACGTTCGCCATCGACATGTAATGGCCGCTCTCCCGGTTGCGAATCCGCTCGGTCGCACCGCTGCTCTCCACGACCCAATGCGAGGACGGGTCCGCTTCGGCAGGCGAACCATAGGCAACCTTGCCGCTCGATTCGAACAAATATTTGCCCGTATAGCTGTTCTTCAGCCTTACGTAATCGACGACCGGCTCGAACGCCCATTGCGGCGTTCCCCAGCTCGGCGGAATTTGGCTCGATTGCGCATACCCCGTGTTGTCCTGCACGTGAATATACAGATTGGCATCCCCCGCGCTCTGGATCACCTTCAGCCCCGGATTGGGAGCATCGAGCACATGCCAGTCTGCGCCGGCAAGCGGATTGCCGCCATTTGAATCTGGAAGCGCTTCCAACGGATCGCCAAAGGAAGCGACATTCGCCATCGACATATAATGGCCGCTCTCGCGGTTTTTCAATCGCTGCGTGCTGCCGTTGTCCTCAACCGTCCACTGCGAGGCACGGTCAGTCTCAACCGGCGAGCCGTACGCTACCTTGCCATTCGTTTCATACAAATACTTGCCTGTGTAGCTGTTCTTCATTCTGATCCATTCGTTCTGCGATCCGCTGCTATTTGCACTCGCAAAAGCCGTCCGTGCCCCGCCTGGGAAGGCGGGGAAGGACGTGATGACCATCAGCAGAACGAGAGCGAACAGCAATATCGATCGTTTCGATTTCAGTTGCATGATTCGATCCCTCCGTAAGTTGGAATACGCTTAACCTTTTACACCGGAGACGTTAAGCCCCCGCGTGATGTATTTTTGGAAAATGAGGAAGAACACGAGCGGCGGCAGCATCGATAGCGTCAGCAGCGCGAACTTCACATTCCATTGAATCGTCGAGTTCGGATATACGACGTACTTGTAAATGCCTGTCGCCAGCGGGTACATCTCCTTGTCGAGCATGACGAGCGACGGCCAGTAAAAATCATTCCACGTTGCCGAGAAGTAGAAAATCAGCAGCGTAATGACGATCGGCGTCGATAACGGCATTGCGAGCCGCACGAAGCATTGGAATTCATTCGCGCCATCGATGCGCGCCGCTTCGAACAGCTCCTTATGGATGCCATCGAAGAACGTTTTCATGAGCATGAGATAAAACGCGTTGGCGCCAGCAGGCAGCCAGAATGCCCAATACGTATTCAGCAGCCCCAGCTCCTGAAGATTCAGGTAGTTCGGAATGAGGTACGTAGCCGATGGAATCATGAGCGTCGACAGGAAAAACAGCGTAACCCATTTCTTCAACGGCACATTCAAGTGAGACAGCGCGAACGCCGCCATCCCGATAAACAACAGCGCGAAGATGACCGTCCCGACGAAAATCATCAGCGTGTTTTTCAGAAACGTCCAGATCGGAATAAGCGTCAGCGCTTCGCTATAGTTATGCCACAGCCATTTCTCCGGGAAGAAGGGCGCTGGGAAAGCGAAAAACTCTTGCGTCGACTTCACCGAGTTCAGGAATGTATTCAAGAACGGATACAGCATGGAGGCGATAATCAGTGCGATGAGCAGGCACATGATGCCATAGCCGATCTTCACGGACGTTTTTTTGAAATCGTAGTTGGACAATATCCCCCGATCCGACGGCTTCATGCTGCATCACTCCTGTTCTGGATTTTGAGATAAACGAAGGATAGAACGACCATCACTGCAAACAGCATGCTGCCAAGCGCCGTCGCCTTGCCGAAGTGCAAATACGTGAACGCTTCGCGGTTCATAAGCAGCAGATACGTCAGCGTCGCGTTGTCCGGGCCGCCGCCCGTCATCGCCATCTGCGCCTGGAAGCTCTGGGACGTGTTAATGATTTGAAGCAGGAACATCAGGATGAGCAGCGGCCTCATCGTCGGGAGCGTAATGCTCCGAATGCGCTGCCACACGCCTGCGCCATCGATTTCGGCTGCCTCGTACAAGTCTCTTGGAATGCCGACGATTGCCGCAATGTAGATTAGGACGGCGCCGCCGAAGTTTTGCCACGTTTCCATAATGACAATCGAGATCATCGACATCTTCTTGCTTAAGAAGTCGACCGGCTCAAGGCCCAGCCACTGCAGGAACGTATTGATCGGGCCGATCGGATCATAGAACCATATCCACATGCCGTACAGCACGATGGCCGGAATAACGCTTGGCAAATAGCCGGCAACGCGAGCCACCCCTTGGAATCGTCTCAACTCGGATACGGCGATCGCCACGACCGCTGGCACCCAGAAGCCGATCACGACGCACAGGAACATGAAGTACAGCGTATTGCGGATGGAAATCAAAAACTCGGAGGAATGAATGACATCGATATAGTTCTGTAAGCCGACAAAATGGTTCCCGTTCGCCAAATCGACGTCATAGAAGCTGTAAACAATGCCTTTGACGATCGGGATCCATAGGAATAACAAGAAAATAACAATTTCCGGGAGGACAAAGAGCAGTCCCCACATCTGCCAATTGAATTTCTTCTTCGAAGTCTGCGTCGCGGAGCGCGCGACTGCTGCTTGTTTCATCGAGCTTCCCTCCCGGATAAAATGTCAATGCGTGCTGGCCATGCTTGGCAAACCATCGTAACCACGTGGTAACCCGCCGTTTCGTTCAACCGGCTGCTGACAGCCGCCTCCATCGGCGTGCCGTCCGCCTGATAGGCGCGGACAGCAGCGTTCGCGCTGCGAATGCCGCGGAACGTCACTTCCACCGGCCGCTGGCTTATACCAAAGCCTTGTTGCTTCGAGGATGCCGCGAAGACGATATGTTCGCCTGCACCTGTGCCTTCGACTTGTAGCATCATATCGATGCTGTCGAACGCGCCCTTCAGATAGTCAGTCGTACAGCCGTCGTCCTCATAATGGCTTCGAGCATGCGTCCCCGCTTGCGGCACATAAATGTCGATCGCACGACTCCCTGACGTTAATTCGGACGTATGCTGATGCGCATGCCCGGCGTCGGCAGCAGCCTGCACCACGATCGCGCCAGCTCGCACGAACATCGGCAGCCGCTCCAGCGGCGCGTCTGCGAGAATATGCTGCCCGCCGTTGTGTACCTCGCCCGTAGCGAAGTCGTACCACTGTCCTTCCGGCAGGTACACCGAGCGGCAGCTCACGCCCGGATGCAGCACCGGAGCAACGAGAATATCGGCACCGAGCAGAAATTGATCATTCAGATTCGACACGGCGGCATCTTGCGGATATTCGAGCACGAGCGGCCGAACGACCGGAAGGCCCGTTTCGCTCGCTTCCCGGAACAAGCTGTAGATCGCCGGAAGCAGCCGATAACGCAGATTGATCGATGCACGGCAAATGTCCTCCACAACGGGACCGAACACCCACGGCTCTTGGCGTATCGCGCTTAATTCGCTATGGTTCCGGAAGTAAGGCAGCAGCGCCCCTGCTTGCGTCCAACGCGCCAGCAGTTCGCCGCCGCTATGGGCAGCAAAACCACCGACGTCCGCTCCTGTGAAGGCGACGCCCGACATGCCTAGATTCATAATCATCGGAATGGATAGGGCCAGATGCTCCCAATAGCTGCGATTGTCGCCTGTCCATACGGCAGCGTACTTCTGAATGCCCGCATATCCTGCACGCGTCAGGACGAATGGCCGTTCGTCGCCCAGCAGCCGTTCCAAGCCAAGAAACGTCGCTTTGGACATCCATAGCCCGTACAGGTTATGCACTTCGCCATGCATCTTCGCTGCTCCGTTGTTCTTATGCATGACATTCGGGTCCATCGTCTTCAAGTCGTTGAATACCGACGGCTCGTTCATGTCATTCCATATGCCTGCAATGCCCATCTCCGTATAGAAGGCATGAAGATGGCCCCACCAGTTCGCGGTCCTCTCGTCCGAGAAGTCTGGAAACACGCTCTCGCCCGGCCATACTTTGCCCGAGAACAGCTCGCCCTCGATATAGCGGCAAAAATAATCATGGCTTAACCCTTCGCGATAGACCGCGTCCGAAGGGGTTTTCTTCACGCCTGGATCGACGATCGGGACGATGCGAACGCCAAGCTCCTTCAGCTCCGCCATCATGCCGGCAGGATCCGGGAACCGAATGGGGTCGAAGGTAAAGACGCGATAGCTGTCCATATAGTGAATATCCAGATAGATGGCATCGCATGGAATTTGCTTCTCGCGGAACGTACGCGCCAGCGTCAGCACTTCCTCTTGGTCCATGTAGCTGTACCGGGACTGATGATAGCCAAGCGACCACTTCGGCGGCAGCTTCATTCGGCCCGTCAGCGCCGTATAGCGCCCGATCACTTCCTTCATGTCTCGCCCAGCGATTACGTAGTATTGCAGCGCGCCCGTCTCGCAGCCAAAGCTGTACGAGTCTTCGAATGTGCGCATGTCGAAAAACGTCCGGCCCGGATTATCGAGAAATAGGCCGTAACATGCCGAGCCGCTGTCGTGAATGAGGAACGGAATCGATTGATAAAGGGCATCGATGTCCTGCACATGTGGCGAATACACGTCCGTATTCCACATCTCATATCGCTCGCCCGACTTGTTCAGGAAGCCTGCCTTCTCGCCCAAGCCGTAGAAGCGGGAAGCGGCATTTTTCGCAAAATAAGCCGTCGCCTTCCACTTATCGCCCCACGTCAGCTCCGTCTGCTGCGCGAATGCTGCGCCGTTCTCGTCACAGAACATTATCGAGGAGGCTTGCAGATCGATCTGAAGCTGCAGCTTGCCTGCGCGAATGGCGAGCGTTTGCTCCTTCTTCGTCACATCGGGCTCCGTCTGGGCTGGCGGCAAAGTCACTTCACCGCTGCCTATGCCAAGCTCGGATTCGCCTGCGGCTAGCAGCGTAATCTGGGCGATATGCTCGCCAAGAACGGCAATGTCGGCGGTACCCTGTCCATAATGAAGCCGGATGACGCCGTTATTCGGCCCTTCGACTCGGTTAACGGCTCCAAGCGCTCGGTCGCCTTCTGCCCGCAGCTGCGATTGCATGTTATCGGGGTGTATCGTTTCACTGTTCAGCATCGTTTCTTCCTCCACAATCGGGGACGGGCCAATACCATGGCTGCCGGCATTGACCCGTTCCTCCTTCTTTATCGCTGCTTTGCTGCAGACTTATTTCTGTACTTTAATCTTGTTGTATACTTCGGATTGGATCTTGTTCGCGGAATCGTCCAGCGTTTTCTTCAGGTCGAGATTTTTGGTCGTAAGCACCTTCTGAACAACCGTTGCGATTTCTGCGTACGTTTGCTGCGCTTCATATTCAGCCTCTGGCTTACCTTCAAGCAGGCTCATGAGCGTTGGGTCATATTGGAACACGTTGTCGTGTTTCGCCAGCATGTCCGTGAACTTTTTGCCAAACTCGGATTCCGGCTTCCAGTAGAAGATCGTTTGCGGGATGTAGATTTTTCCTTCGTTTTTGCGCGTCGTAATTTCGCTGTCGATGGCATTCAGGAAATCATCCGTGTAATACTCCGATGTGATCCAGTTGAATGCTGTTTTTTGCTCGGCTTCGTTCGCTTTCGGGTTGATTACCTTGAAGCTGCCGCCGAGAACGCCCGTATGCTTGCCGCCCTTCGTCAAGGAAGGAATCGGATAAACGACGATGTCGTCTTTATTGATGCCGCCTGTGTTGATGGCCGCGTCGGCTGCGTTGCCGCTGCCGCACATGACCATCGCGCCGCGTCCTTGGTTGAATAGGTTCAGCGCATCGCCGTAGCCAAGCGCCCAGTTTTTAGGCAGCACGTCAGCGTCCTTCAAGTTTTTGTACAGCTCCAACGCCTTCAAGCCCGCTTCGCTGTTGAACGCTGCCGTTACTTTGCCGTCAACAACCGTTTGCAGGTCGCCGCCAGCTGCGTACAGGAAATTCGTCCAGTTCCAGCCTGCTTCGTTGCCTTTACCCATCGGGATAAAGCCCGCGATGCCCTTAGCCGGATCGTTAACCTTCTTGGCTGCGTCGATCAGTTCATCCCATGTCCAGTCCAGCGGAGGCAGCGGAACGCCCTTCTCTTCGAAAATTTTCTTGTTCAGCGTAATCGTCATGACGTAAGCGTCAACCGGCACGCCATAGATTTTGCCATCTACCGTAACCGGCTTTGTCATGATCGGGTTCAGGTCGTCCTTATGCTCCCAGCTTCCGATCAAGCCCGTCAGGTCTGCTGCCCAGCTATGCTCAGCGAGCGTGCGTCCTTCCGTCAGGTAGGAAGTAAATTCCGTCGGCGCGTTGTTCGCTGCCATCTTGATGCCGATCTCGTTCGGGTTGTATTCCCAATCATCCGTTTTGATGGTGACGTTCGCATTGGCCGCCTTGAAGCGGTTGATCTTGAGATTCAGCTGTTCAATCGCTTCTTTCTTATCCGGCTTCTGGCCTTGTACCGTAATCGTTACCGGCTCGTCCTTCTGCTCGGTCGTCGTTGCCTCCGTTGTCGTCGTGTTTTGGTTCGTTTTGTCCGTGTTCGTAGCCGTGTCTTTCTCGCCGCTCGATCCGCAAGCCGCTGTCAGCATCGACAGCAAAAGTACCGAAGCTGCAATTGCCGTAAGTTTTTTCATCTGATTTGACTCCCTTTTGGATGATGTTGTGCTTCATAAACCAAGTATAGTGCCGTACGATCAGATTAACGATGGCGCTTATTACGGTCGTGATATCCGATATTCAGATGATCGTTTGGGCCTAGATTATCCCATTTTGCAATAAAAAACCGCCCGCATGTGTGCGGACGGTGCCGTTTCTTGGCGCAAAATAGCTAAACTGGCAAGCCGGCTGACAATAATGCCAGCTATCATGACGAAGCGCATATAGGGCACATATTCCTGCCCTATTGGGCCGGCTTTCGCGCTGGAGCGCGCATAGGGCACATATTCCTGCCCTATTGGGCCGGCTTTCGCGCTGGAGCGCATATAGGGCACATATTCCTGCCCTATTGGGCCGGCTTTCGCGCTGGAGCGCGCATAGGGCAGATATTCCTGCCCTATTAGGCCGGCTTTCGCGCTGGAGCGCGCATAGGGCAGACCGGCAGTAAAGCTAACAGGCTCCGTTATTTTTTGAATTCCGAGAGGCTAATGCCATAATAGCGCTTGAATATTTTGCTAAAATGCTCCGGTGTTTCGTAGCCGATCTCGTCGGCAATCTCATATCGGCGTTTGTCGGTCGTCCGCAGCAGACGCTTTCCCTCTTCCATACGGCACTGCGTCACATAGTCCCACATGTTCATCTTCATATCCTTCTTGAACAGGTAACACAGGTAATTCGGGCTAAGGTGGACCGCGCTCGCGATATCCTGCAGCTTCAGCCCCTTGGTTTGGTAATTGGCATCGATAAAAGCTTTGGCCTGCGCGGTCACGCTTGTTGCGCCTTGCTCGGCGCTCACTGCTTGTATAGTTGAACCCTGCTCCTGTTGCGCCGCTTCATTGTTGCTATCGACTGTTGCTGATTCTGTCGGCTGCGACGCATGCTCGCCAAAGTCGCCTGCATAGAACACGTAATGATCGGGATGCAGGCTATGCCACTCCAGCGCACGCTGCGCATCGCCGTACAGCGCCGGCCAGCTTTCAAGCCCTAAGCCAACCCCGCTAATGCCGATTATGCTCTCCACATGCAAATAAGCCTCCAAATTGTTATGCACCTTCTGGGCGATTGTTGCCGCACGGCTGCCCTCCGCTTCATAGGCCGCATCCTTCTCCGTCAGTTGAAGCACGGCCGCCAGCGATCCGGTCGGCAGGTAGAACACGATCGGCTTCCAATCATGAATCGTCTCTTCCACCACATTGCGGCAGGCGTACCGAAATAAATTGCGGTCCTTGAGCGACGTGATGAGCGTTTCCGTCCGGCCGCCTTTTTTGAGATCCGGCTTAATGACCATCATCGTAAAACCGGATTCAAGCTCGCGGAAGCCTAAGCTGCCGAGCAGCTCCAGCGCCTCCGCCTCCGCCATTCCCTCGAATGCCAACTGCTGCAAAATCATATTGTGGCCCGCCGCCACATCCTGCAAATTAAATTTGCGGTTAAGCTCGGCCTCGCCAATCGAACGGATTTTCGTTTCCCGTTCCTGCAGCGCCCTGCTGACCGTTCCGATCAGATGATCCGGCTTGACCGGCTTCACGATATATTCCCGCGCGCCGAACTTCATCGCCTTCTGCGCGTATTCGAACTCGCCATGGGCAGACAACACAATGACAGGAATCGATGGGTCCTCAAGGAAGATCGTCTCCATGAGCTCGATTCCGTTCATTTTTTCCATCTGAATATCCGTTATGACGAGGTCAATCGGCTCCAGCCGGATCAGGTCCAACGCCTCAAATCCGTTCTTCGCGATAAAAATCTCGCCCAGCTGCAGCCCCGATTGCCCCAAAATCATCGAAATCCCTTTGCACACCATAATTTCATCATCTACAACAAGCACATTAAACATGGCGCTCCCCCTCGTTGTCATCCGCTTGTGTCAGCATGGCTGGAAGATGAAGAATCGCCCGAATGCCGTCTCCCTCATTATCCTCGTATCGCAAACCATATCTCTCGCCAAAATGCAGCTGCATCCGCTTGTTGACGTTACGGATGCCGTAGCCAATCTCGGTGTTGCGTCCATCTACAATATCTTGAACCGCTTCCGCCGCAATCGTTTTGAAGCCGTTGTCCTCTATCGTCACAATGATATCGCGCTTGCTGTCCATTCGCACGATAATCCACAGCTCCCCCTCTTCGTCCATATGGCGAATGCCATGGAAAATCGCATTCTCGATCAGTGGCTGCAGCACGACCTTCGGAATAAGGAATGGCTTGGCCTCCTCCTCAATGTCCCAGTTCACGCGGAAGGAATATTCGTGGCGCTTTAGCTGGAGCCGAACATACGCCTCCGCATGCTGGAGCTCCTCCTCAATCGTAATCAGCTCTTTGCCGCGACTGAGCCCAATGCGCATAACAAGCGAGAGATCCATCACCATCTCTGCCGATTCCGTGTTGCCGTCAACGATCATTCGCCAATAGATCGATTCGAGCGTGTTGTACAGCAAATGCGGATTAATCTGGGAATGAAGAATCGCAAGCTCGGACTCCCGCTGCTTGATCTCCAACTCATACTTGTCATGAATCGTCTGGTTCAGGCGCAGCACCATATCGACGAACCGATTGTTCAATATCGTCAGTTCATCCCGCGTCGGACCTGCTTTATGCTGTATGGCAAGCGGCTCGCCGGGTTCATAAGAACGGCTGATTCTCGCAAGTCTGGCGATCGGGCGTACAATGGAGCGAATAAAGTAGAAGCTCACGAAGAGCAGCAGCAGGAAATAAATAAGCATCGAGTACGAGACGAGACGGTTAATGGAAGCATGCTCGCCGATGACTGCGCTCAGCGGCGTACGATAGAGCAGCGTTGTGCCGCTGTCGAAGCTGCGGTGAACGGCGTACAGCCATTTTTGGCCATCGGCCTTGACTTGGTACACGCCTTCAGGCGCGCTCATGGCTGCGTTAGGCAGGCTAATCAGGGTGCCCATCGGCAAACTGTTGCTGTCGGACAGCGAGATGACCCGATGGTTGGCGTCGAGCAGCATGAGCTGCCCTTCCTGGGATGCGCTGATGGGCGCCATATCATTTTTGAGCAAATATTCCATCCCGCTTACAATGAGATAGCCCGGAGCCGGCGTGCTCCCGTTATAGATGTCGTTCATCTGCTTCACCATCGCGAGCGTCTGCGGGCCGCCGCTTACTTTGCCGAAGGAGGGGATTAAGCTTAGCACCGCCTTCCCCTTCGCGTTGTATGCGCTGTCATACCAAGGCTGCGTCTGGATATTGTCTGAGAAAAATATGCCCCGAAGCTGGATTTCTGATCCCGGAACGAACGAGAACAACCGGTTGTCATCCTTCAGCACAAAGGAGTAAGAAACCGAATTCGCCGACAAATTGGTCAGCGTCAGCGTACGGTCCAGCTGGGCGTACCGGCGAACGCGTTCATATAAGGAGGCCGACGGAAGGTCGACCATATTTTGAATTTCGGGCGTAATCATAATCTTGTTCATCGTCTCTTCCATGTGCGACATCGAACGCTCCAGCGTGAGATGGTTCGTCTTGACAAGCTCAAGCAGCGCGGAGCCGACCTGCTTCTCCGTAATCGTCGATACGTTGCGCGTAACGAAAAAGTACATGAAAATAACGGGGATGACGACAAACAAAATAAACAGCAGCAAAAATCGATGAAGCATAGACATGCGCGATAACATCGCTTGCATCCGGCCACTTCCTTGTCTGTGATGTCTAGCAGCAATTTGCCCATTTGCCGATATTCCTTGATTTTATCATACCGTGTTTCAGCATGGCAGGGATGGCGGATGTTACGGACGATGATGGCCGATGTTACGAATTTGGGGTATTACTGGAGCGTTGGTTTGTGAGACGGGACGGGCGGATGCTCGGCTTTTGCGGCTTGCACGGGTTGTGCGTTGCCAGTGCTGCCGCTTGCGGCGTTTGCGATGTTTGCGATGTTTGCGCTCTGTTCCTGTGTGCTGTCCTCAGTCTGTACTATCTCTACTGTTTGCCGTCTGTACCAAACGCTAACGGACCTCATTGCCGTTATTCCGTCGATATTGCCCCTGCTAAAACTGTAACGGACTGAGGAGCCGTTATTTCGCCTATTTGGTCTCCAATCCGGGTCATTTTGAGCAAATAACGGCAACTGAGTCCGTTACAAAATATAATGCTCAAATATGCTGCAAATAGCGGCTGTGGAGTCCGTTAGGATCGTGAGACCACAGGAAGGATGACAGATCTGCGCACCGCGGATCGCGGATTGCGGATTGCAGATCACAGATCACAAATCGCAGATCATAGATCGCCGCAACTTCGGCGGAATTGCGAGATCGTTTAGGAAGCTGCTGCTGCGTCCGCACGCGACGATCGTCGAGCACACCAAAAAGCAGCTCCGCCTTTCGGCGAGCTGCCTTCCTTTGGACGCTTATCGCGCCATTTCAATTAAAGAAACAAGGGCCGCTAACCCGAAGGTTTGCAGCCGCCGCCTCTTGCGCTTGCCCTCCTCAATTGAATCTGTGCCAATCCCATCCATGTCAATCGTCGCATTCCGCGCTCGACTGCATGCGTCCAATCGCGATCGTTCCTTGCCTTAACGGTTCAACAGGCTTCCGACATAACGCAGCAGCTCATTGGAGCATACCGGGCAATAGCCGTGCTCATCCATCAACCGTTTGGTCACCTCGTTGATCCGTTTGAGCTGCGTCTCATCCGGCGTCTTCGTCGAGGTTGTAATCTTCACGATGTCCTTCAAATCAGCGAACAGCTTCTTCTCTACCGCTTCGCGCAGGCGCTCATGGCTCGAATAATCAAATTTCTTGCCTTTGCGCGAATACGAGGAGATGCGAATGAGAATCTCTTCGCGGAACGCCTTCTTCGCATTCTCGGAGACGCCGATCTGCTCCTCGATGGAGCGCATTAGCCGCTCGTCTGGATCCATCTCCTCGCCCGTGAGCGGGTCTTTAATCTTCGCCCAATTGCAGTACGCTTCGATGTTGTCGAGATAGTTCTCGAACAACGTGCGCGCGGACTCCTCGAACGAGTAGACGAACGCCTTCTGAATCTCCTTTTTCGCCAACGTGTCGTATTCCTTGCGGGCGATAGAGATGAAGTTCAGATACTTCTCTCTCTCGTCCTTCGTAATCGACGGATGCTGGTCGAGGCCATCCTTCAAGGCGCGAAGCACATCTAGCGCATTGATGCACTGCAAATCCTGCTTGATCAGCGCGCTGGATATGCGGTTAATGACATAGCGAGGGTCGATGCCGGACATGCCTTCCTCGATAAATTCGGTTTGCATTTCCTTCAGGTCGGCTTCCTTAAAGCCTTCCACCTCTTCCCCATCGTACATCCGCATTTTCTTCACAAGATCGATGCCTTGCTTCTTCGTCTCTTTCAGACGGGTAAGTATGGAGAAGATTGCTGCTGCACGCAAGGCATGCGGTGCAATATGAATATGCTTCATATCGCTCTGCGCAATCAGCTTCTCATAAATTTTCTCTTCATCGGAAACGCGCAGATTGTAAGGGATCGGCATGACGATCATCCGCGATTGAAGCGCTTCATTTTTCTTGTTGCTGATGAACGCCTTGTACTCCGATTCGTTCGTATGTGCAATGATCAGCTCGTCGGCGCTGATTAACGCAAACCGCCCAGCCTTGAAGTTGCCCTCCTGCGTCAGCGAAAGCAGATTCCATAGAAACTTCTCGTCGCACTTGAGCATCTCTTGGAACTCCATGAGCCCGCGATTTGCTTTGTTGAGCTCCCCGTCGAACCGATAAGCGCGCGGATCCGATTCGGAGCCGAACTCTGTGATCGTCGAGAAGTCGATGCTGCCCGTCAGATCGGCGATATCCTGCGACTTCGGATCCGAAGGGCTGAACGTGCCGATGCCGATCCTATTTTCCTCCGAAATGATGACGCGTTCAACGAGCACGTTCTCGATATCGTTATTGAATTCGGTTTTCAGCCGCATTTGGCAGGACGGGCACAGGCTGCCTTCAATCCGGACGCCGAGCTCCCGCTCGACCTCGGGACGCAGCTCATGGGGAATCAGATGTAAGGGATCCTCGTGCATCGGGCAGCCTTTGATCGCGTAAACAGCCCCCCGCTGCTGGCGCGAAAACTGCTCGAGCCCGCGCTTGAGCATCGTAACGATCGTTGATTTGCCCCCGCTGACCGGTCCCATCAGCAGCAATATCCGCTTGCGAACATCCAGGCGTCTTGCCGCCGAATGGAAGTACTCCTCTACCAGCTTCTCGATCGCACGATCGAGCCCGAATATCTCTTGTTCGAAGAAACGGTAACGCTTATTGCCACCCACCTCTTCAACGCCGTACGACTCGATCATATCGTATACGCGTGCATGCGCCGTCATGGCAGGGGTTGCATCCCGTCTCAACAACCCAATGTAATCCTTGAACGATCCTGTCCAGGCAAGCTTATCACTCTCTGTGCGATACTCTGATAGCCGTTTAAATATATCCATGCCTTGCCTCCTCCCATCACTCGCGATCTGCCCTATCCCTGCTCTCCGCCTTGGGATTTCTCTGCTTCCGCCCGCCATGCCTAGTTGCGATGTTGAAGTATTACATTCCTATGCGTAGCCGAGCAGGAAATTGACCACTTTTTTAGACGACTATTCGCTAGCGCTCGACACGCCGCATCGGTTCTCCTATAATAAAACACAATGATACGAATGAATGTTCGGCGGTTGGCGCCTGCCGCTGCCGGTGCATAATGGGGAGGAAAACCGGGGTGGCCGTGAAGGAAGAAGCCGAGCTATACGAACCGGTGAAGCGGTATTTTGAAGCACAAGGATACGAGGTCAAAGGCGAGGTGCTGCATTGCGATCTTGTGGCAATCCGCCAACGTGCGGAGGAATCGGCAATGGGAGAAGAAGAGGTGCTCATTGTCGAATTAAAACGAACATTCAATCTCGCGCTTTTGCTCCAAGGCGTCGAGCGGCTGCGAATCAATGACCGCGTTATGCTCGTTGTCGAGCGAAACCGCAAGAAGAGCGGCGCGGTGAACCAACGTTTCGGTGAGATTACGGAGCTGTGCCGCATGCTTGGGCTCGGCTTGATGACCGTGACGCTGTTCAAAACAAAGCCTGCGCTCGTCGATCTGCTATGCGAGCCCGGCGATCCGCCTCGCTCCCGCTACCGCGCGAAGAAGCATGACCGTCTCGTCCGCGAGTTCCGCGAGCGCTCAGGCGACTACAATATCGGCGGCACGACGAAGGTGAAGCGCATGACCGCCTACCGCGAGAAATGCCTCCGCCTCGCAAACGCGCTCCGGCAAGGTCCCGCTTCGCCAGCCTCGCTTGCGCGGCTTACCGCCAACAGCAAAGCCGGCGACATGCTCCGCGTCAATTATTACGGCTGGTTCGAGCGCGCCGAGCGCGGCATCTACCGCCTTACGGCTGCGGGAGAAGCCGCTCTCGCTGAGCATAATGCCGTCGTGATTGGCTGGACCGAATAATGGGCTGTCCGAGAGTCATTACCAAGTGACTTTTGGGACAGCTTTTTCATTTAGGTTGGCCCTTCTCCTGAATGATTCGCCTGAATCGTTATAGGGGAGGTGGCTACTCTCGGCTTCGGCTGGTAACGTGTGATACTTCGAGCGTTAGGGCAGGACCGGTTAGAATCGACCGGGCTGGTTTCTACTGCTATCTCATTTCACATTATGATGCCGTTGTACTTTGTACAACGAGAAAGGCATAACTGGCCTGCCACGAAGGTTCCCATTGCAGTTCATGCAACGGGATACGGTCGAGTAGGGGCATGCTGTGCCCAAAACGCAGAAAGCCTCTTTTCCTGTTGCACAAAATGCAATGACGCCTCTCTACTTCCGCGCTTGTGTTGATTCTATTGCACGAACTGCAATGAGCAGCCTCTTGCACGCAGCAACGCCCATTCTAGCGCGGCACACGGTGCTAGCGCGGCACGCAGTGCCATCGCGGCACGCGGTGCTAGCGCGGCATGCGGTGCTAGCGCGGCACGCGGTGCTAGCGCGGCACACAGTGCTAGCGCGGCACGCGGTGCCAGCGCGGCACGCGGTGCTAGCGCGGCACGCCGTGCCATCGCGGCACGCGGTGCTAGCGCGGCACGCGGTGCTAGCGCGGCACGCGGTGCTAGCGCGGCACGCCGTGCCATCGCGGCACGCGGTGCTAGCGCGGCACGCGGTGCCAGCGCGGCACGCAGTGCCATCGCGGCGCGCGGTGCTAGCGCGGCACGCGGTGCTAGCGCGGCACGCGGTGCTAGCGCGGCACGCAGTGCTAGCGCGGCACGCAGTGCTAGCGCGGCACACAGTGCCAGCGCGGCACGCAGTGCTAGCGCGGCACGCGGTGCTAGCGCGGCACGCGGTGCCATCGCGGCACGCAGTGCCATCGCGGCGCGCGGTGCTAGCGCGGCACGCAGTGCTAGCGCGGCACACAGTGCCATCGCGGCACGCAGTGCTCAGTCTCACGTCGGCGATCAAACCGAGTACGGCCCGCGCACACCGCAGGCTGCCGTCCGCAATCGCATCGCCGACCGCCTCAGCGCAAAACAGGGTGTCCCTCAGCCGTCGCGGCTTTTGAGACACCCTGTTCGTGCAACTTCTATAGCCGAGCGATATAGCCGGGCCGGTTAGCTGCGCGCCGTAAACTCCTCGATCGCTTCTGCAAACAGCCTAATCCCTTGCGCCATCCGCTCGCCTGTATTCAAAGTAAAGCTTAACCGCGCCGTATTGCGCTCCGGCTCCTCGGCATAGAAAGCTACGCCTGGCACGAAGGCTACGCCTTTGGCAATTGCAGCGCGGAGCAGCACCTCAGCGTCCAATCCCTCAGGAAGCGTCAGCCATAAGAACATGCCGCCCTTCGGAGCCGTCCATGACACGCCTGCAGGGCAATGCGTGCGTAGCAGCTCCTGCATCTCATTCATCCGATCGAGATAAGCGGCGGCGACGCCTCGAATGTGGCGCTCCAGATCGAACTGCAGCAGCAGCTCGCTAAGCAGCTGCTGATCCAGCGAGCTGGAATGCAGATCGGCAGACTGCTTCGCCTTCGCCATCATTGCGATGAGTGGCTTATCGCCCGCAGCCCAGCCAGCGCGCAGCGCCGGCGCGACGATTTTGGAGAACGAGCTGGTATAGAGTACGCCGCCCGCTGCACCTGCCAACGCATAAATCGAAGGATAATCCGCCGCTGGTTCAAATTTGATCTCCCCATACGGGTCGTCCTCAATGACTGGAATTTCATATCGCCTGCACAAAGCCAGCAGCCCCTCTCGGCGCTCTTGGCTCCACACGCGCCCTGTCGGGTTGCCGAATGTCGGCACCACATACACGAGCCTCGGCTTATGTAGCTTCACTAGCCGCTCCGCCTCTTCTAGCCGCATGCCGTCCTCATCGCTCGGAACCGATACGACGCGAAGCCCCTGCATGCCAAAAATCTGGAGTCCCGCCAAATATGTCGGGTTCTCTACCAGCACGACGTCCCCTGGCTCTGTCAGCACGCGTGCCGCAAGCTCAATCGCCTGCTGCGAGCCCGTTGTAAGCAATACGCTCTCGACTTCCGTGTGCATTCCCTTGGCTGTCATTCGCTCTGCCAGCTGCTCCCGCAACGGCGTGTAGCCCTCTGTCAGCCCGTACTGGAGCGTGCTTCTCCCACGCGTAAATACGCTCGCCGCCGCATCGCGAATCGCCTCCAGCGGGAATAGTTCCTCGGCCGGCATGCCTCCAGCAAACGATATAATCGATTTGCCTTTGCCCTGCGTCAGCTTCAAAATGTCGCGCGTTACGGATGACTTAACCTGTTCAATGAATGGTGAAAACCGATATTCCATTACCCGGACCTCCTCATGAAATGGACCCTATTCTTGCCCCAGCTCCCCCAGATGCCAAAAACGCCGATCGCATGAGCTTATTGCTTCAATTATACGCCATCGCAACCCCCACCGTCTTCTACAGGTTCAGTCCTATCCCCCCATTCCTAACCCGATCCCCTCAATTCCACACAAAAAAAGCTCCGCCCCCGCAATTGCGGAGGCGGAGCTACTATAAGAGATGCTCGCTTACTTCTTCGCGAGATCTTTCCACTTCGTATCGATAACATCGAACAGGCCAGCACGATCCAGCTTCTTCGCGATGTACGCTTGGATGGAAGCGCCCAGTTCTTGTTGAACGCCTTCTGGATATTTGAACCAGTTCCAGCTCTTCGTTTTGCCTTCTTTGCTGTACGCGATAATGTCGTTCGCGATGTCGCCGAGAATAGCAGGGTCTTTTACTTCGATCGATTTGAATGCAGGGATGAACTTGAATTGCTCAACCGTGTATTGTTTACCGATGTCGGACGTAGCGAGCCAGTTCAGGAATTCTTTTGCTTCTGCTTTAACTTTGGAGTTGTTGTTGATTACCCAGTTGTTAGGAACGCCAACATACAGGTTGTCATTTTTAGCAGCGTCGTCGCTGATCGGCATTGGCAGTACGCCAAGGTTCAGATCTTTGTTGATGCCGTCGATTTGAACTTGCGTCCAGTTACCTTGTTGCATCATTGCAGCTTGACCGCTAGCAAACGTCGTTACTTGCGTGTTGTAGTCCGTCGTCAACGGGTTTTCGTTGCCATATTTCAGCGTCAGGTCAAGCAGGTTAGCCCATTGATCCAACACAGGGTTGTTTTTCGTCGTGCCCGTACCTGCATTCATTGCAGCTACGAAAGCATTCGGATCATCTTGGTTAGCTACGCCTACGTTGAAGTTGTGAATGCCGAGGATCCACCATTCTTGGTAGCCGTTAGCGAAAGGCGTGATGCCAGCAGCTTTGAGCTTCTCAGCAGCGTCTTTCAGCTCAGTGATCGTTTTAGGCAGCGTCGTGATGCCTGCTTTTGCGAACAGATCTTTGTTGTAGATGAAGCCATAACCTTCAAGGTTGATTGGCATACCGTAGATTTTGCCGTCTTTCGTCATTGGCTCTTTCGCAACGTCGATTACGTCAGATACCCAAGGTTGATCGGACAGATCTTCCAGACGGTTCTGCCACGTTTCTCTTTCGTTAAAGCCGCCGTTGTTGAAAATGTCAGGCTCGTCGCCGGAAGCGAATTTCGCTTTCAGCGCTGCGCCGTAGTCCGCGCCGCCGCCAACTGTTTCAACTTTAATCGTTACGTTAGGATGAACTTTTTTGTATTCTTCTGTCAGTTTGTTAAGCGCGTCTGCAATTTCAACCTTGAATTGGAACATTTTAATCGTTACAGGCTCATCGGACTTTTGTTCAGTATTCGTGTTGTCAGTCGAAGTATTTTTATCTGTACCTGAGTCTTCTTTTTTCGCACCGCCGCACGCAGCAAGCGTAGCCATCAATACGAATGTCATTACGATCAACAATGTCTTTTTCATCTGTAAAACCTCCCTTTTTCTTGGTCACACAGTGTCTTGCCTGAACAACTTCAGTATACCGGATCGATGAAACCGCTCACACCGACCACATTGAACAAAAAGGTGGAGATTGTTGACCTAGCCGTTTTACCCTTTGACCGAGCCTGCCGTAATACCCTCGATAATATGCTTCTGCAAGAACAAGAAGAAAATAACGATTGGCAGTACGCCCATGACGAGCGCGGCAAGCGCGAGATCCCATTGCTTCGTATATTGACCGAAGAACGAGTAGGTCGACAGCGGGATGGTGCGAAGCTCCGGGCCGAGCATAAGCTGCGGCAGCAGGAAGTCGTTCCAGATCCACAAGCTGTTCAAAATAATGATGGTAACCGTCATCGGCTTCAGCAGCGGGAACACAATCCGCCAGAATACGCCATATGGCGAGCAGCCATCAACGACTGCGGCTTCCTCAACCTCGACAGGAATCGACTTCACGAAACCGTGATAGAGGAAGATCGTCAGGGACGATCCGAAGCCAAGATAGCAAAGCCAAATACCAGGAATGCTATTGATCAGATGGAACCAGTTGCCAACCTTCATCAGCGGAATCATGATCGATTGGAACGGGATAACCATCGCAGCCACGAACATCGTAAAGAGCAAGTTGTTGTACCAGTTTGGCTTGCGAACCATGCGATAAGCTGCCATGGAGCCGAATACCGCGAGTCCGGCAACACTCGTCACCGTAATGATGAAGGAGTTGCTGAACGCTTTCTTAAAGTTCATGATATCGAACGCTTTCTCGTAGTTCGCCCACTGCAGTGACTTAGGCAGCGCTGCGGAATCGAGCAGGATATCAGCGAACGACTTGAACGAATTCGCAATTAAGAAGTAGAACGGCACGAGGAACAGCAGCGCAAGCAGGATAGCCCCTATTTCCATCGTGAACGTTTTGCCATTGTAAGTACGGGATTTCATTATGCTTGCACCTCCCGTTTTTTCGTCAGCCACACTTGCAGCGTCGTGATTGCCGCTACGATGAGGAAGAAGATAAACGCTTTCGCTGTACCGAGGCCATAGCGATTGTTTTGGAATGCTTCGGTATAGATGTTAAGCGCGACGGATTGGGTCGAGTTGAACGGCCCGCCCTTCGTCAGCGACAAGATCACATCGAACGCTTTGAACGACCAGGATAATGCAAGGAACAAGCTGATCGTGACAGCCGGCATAACGAGCGGGAAAATGATGTGCCGCATCCGCTGCCAAGCTGTAGCCCCGTCGATGGAAGCCGCTTCGGTCAAATCCTGCGGTACGTTGATCAGCGCCGCGATGTAGATGACCATCAGATAACCTGCTCCGCTCCAGATGCTTACGATGACAATTGCCCAGAAGGACGTTTGCTCATCACCGAGCCAAGGAAGCTTGAACAAATGCCAATCCGTTGATTTGCCGATCGCCGCGAAGCCTTTGATAAAAATGAACTGCCAGATAAAGCCGAGCAGCAAACCGCCAATTACGTTAGGCAGGAAGAAAACGGTGCGCAATATGTTCTTCAGCTTGATCGGCTGCGTTAACAGCAACGCAAGCAGAAATGCGACAACATTGGTCAGAATGACGGCGAAGATCGTCAATTTCGCAGTAAATGCGAACGAACTACGGAAGCTATCGTCTTTGAAAGCTGCTACAAAGTTATCGAATCCGACGAATTTAACCGTATCTGCTACGCCATTCCAATCGGTGAACGCATAATACATGCCCAGCACGAATGGCAGCAGTACGATGATAGAGAAAGCGATTGTAGCCGGTCCCGTGAATACAAGTTGCTGCATCCATCCGGCATTAAACCATTTTTTCGTCATGGCGCTAGCGCCCCCTTCAGCGTGTTTGTACCTTAAGTATAAAATCCGCGCCGCAACCCGCACACAGACGAACGTGACCGGAAAGGTGGAACATATTGATCATCGGTTGCGCATTCACTATAATAACCAGTATTCCCCGACTAACTTCTACAAATGCTGACAAATCGCTCGAGAGGATGTCCAATATGAGGTTTTACAAGCTCCAACGCAGCCTTCGCGCCAAGCTGATTATTTTTTTAATCCTGGCGATTGCCGTTCCGCTCACGGCGTCCATCCTTATCACAAACGCACGCACTTCAGCGATCGTTACGGAGGATAAGGTGAAAACCGCATCCAACTTACTGTACCAAGGCAAGACAAATCTTCAGCATTATCTCTCGACGGTTACGCAAGCTTCATTGCTCGTCTATAACGGGGCAAGCTCTGGCGGCGATACGTTATATCGCGTCTTGGAGCAAGGCAGGCAGGACTACTTGTCAGAACAAGAGTTTTACAAAAGCCTGCAAGCCATCGCGCTCGCCGTCAAAGAAGTGCATCAGGTCTACCTCCATGCAGACAAAGTCCAACGCGGCTACCTCGTGGTCGAAGGCAATACGAAGAAAGACAACCAAGCTACTCCAGCCAACGCAGCCGAGCTGCGCAACGCGAAAGTGGCTGCAGTATTCGAGGCGACTCATGAAAGCGGCAATTATGGGATAAGCAAGCCCCCTTATTACACGCCGCGGCGTGTCGTTACGCTCCATCGTAATATTCTGCGCATTCCGTCTGATGAGCAGCTTGGAACTCTTGCGATTGACATTAATACCTCGGTCATTGACGTCATCTGCCACGAGTTGTACGACAGCAGCGTAGAGCAGCTTTATCTGTTGTCGGAAGACGGCACGGTCGTATATGGCCCTCAGCTCGAAGGGATCGGAAAGCTTTGGAGCGACAGCGAAGGCCGCAAAATTGTTGCAGCTAAGGACGGCAGCGGCTACAAGGTTGCAAAGACTGATGATTTTAACGGCGTTTATGTCTACGATCGACTCGATGAAGGCAGCATGCACTGGACGATTGTCAAAATGATTCCGGACTCGACGCTTCAAGCGGGCACGCGGCAAGTAACGCTGGTCAATACGATCGTGCTCGTTGTCTCCGCTATTATTGTAATTGCCATGGCCATTTATGTATCCTTCTGGATTACGTCGCCGATTCGCCAGCTCACTGGCTACGTCAACCGGATCCAATCCGGCGAGCTCGACATCGACATTCGGTTGAACCGAACGGATGAGATCGGCGTGCTTGCAAGGCGTTTCCGGCTTATGATGGAAACGATCAACAATCTTGTCCTGCGTGAATACAAGCTCGAAATCGCGAACAAAACGAATCAGCTCAAAGCGCTTCAGTCGCAGGTACAGCCCCATTTTCTATATAACGCGCTGCAAATGATCGGTACGGCTGCGCTTCAGAGCGGTGCGCCGAGCGTCTACCAGCTCGTCATGCTGCTCGGCAAGCTCATGCGCTATTCGATGAGCGGTTCGGATAAGCCCGTCACGCTATCGCAAGAAATCGAGCACACGACGGCATATATGGAGCTGCAAAAGCATCGGTTTGGCGACAAGCTTGATTACGTTATTGAAACGGCGCCGGGCATCGCAATGCTGCCCGTTCCGCGCATGATTTTGCAGCCGCTCGCAGAAAATGTATTCAAGCACGCCTTCGACCCGGCCGGCGGATTCATGCATGTCCGGATCGCGGCGTATCTTCAGGAGGAATGCATCATCATTAGCGTAGAGGATGATGGAACGCCGCTGACGGATGAACGGCTGAAAGAGCTGCGCAGCCTCGTAGAGCATCAAGGCGTTGGCGATCAGGAGCATATTGGATTAGCCAATGTCCGTTCGCGATTGCGGCTTAATTGCGGGGAAGAGGCTGATCTGAAGCTTGACCATGGCGCAAGAGGCGGTCTCCGTGTTACGTTAGTCGTACCAATCATCTATGAGGAAGGAGATAAGAAACTATGAACGTCCTCATCGTCGATGATGAGCAGCATGCTCGCGAGGCAGCGAAGCTGCTCGTGCCTTGGGAACGGCTTGGCGTGCAGGAGCTGCTGGAAGCAGAGAACGGCGAAAGCGCCAAGGCGATTATTTTAAACAAGCATCCCTCCATCATCGTGACCGATATGCATATGCCTGTAGCTGACGGAATGCGGCTGCTCGAATGGGTCAATGAAAACGCACCGCTGGCGAAGCTCATTGTCATCAGCGGATTTAATGATTTTCGTTATGTCAGGCATACATTAAAGTATGGCGGCATCGATTATTTGCTAAAGCCAATCGACCCTGCCCAATTGCTCGATGCCGTGTATCGGGCGATCGAACAATTGAATGAAGAAGAGCAGCAGCGGCTGCAGCAGATCGAGCAGGGCATTACGTTGAATCAGTACAAGCCCGTCTACCGCGACTATCTGTTCGGACAGCTCATTCAGCCCAAATGCGACACGGACACCGTCATCGCCCAACTGACCGAGCAATTCCCGCTGCTCGCCAGCGCGACGGATTGCTGCGCCATTTTGTTCTCGCTGCAGCCCGTTATGGCGCCGCTGCTCAAACGATTCGGGCATGACCGGGACTTGGCCGTGTTCGCGATTCAAAACGTATTAAACGACTTTGTCGTCCACGAATGGAACGACGGCTGCGCGTTTCGCTCGACAAGAGACCCTGAGGAGCTCATCGTCCTGCTGTGGCGAGGCGCAGACCGTGCCTGCCAGCGGGCGGAGCAGCTCACTCATGCGCTGCGCGATACCTTCGGCTTGCCCTTCCATGCCGGTGTCGGCCATTTGATGCCGTTTCCGGCTAATGCTGCGATGGCTGTTGAAACTGCGCAAACCGCATGCCTGCTTCGCAACCTATTGTCGGTGCACGGACCCTATGTATGGTCGCCCGGGCTCAAAGAAGCTGGCACAGGCTCCGGACAGCAGCCAGCAGCGCCAGACTTCACTGCGCTCGCCGATCCCGTCTGGCTGGCGCTGATGAGCCGCGACGAGCAGCTGCTCCAATCAACGCTGCGGCAATGGTTCGAGGCGGTTGAGAAGCTGCCGGCGATCACGCCGATCCATATTGAACGCTGGACCAAACAGATCGAAATCGCATCGGCGAGATGGCAGCATCGCGATACGGATACGGAAGAGCGAAGTTCGACGCCACCGCTCACTCTGCCGTTTTTGTACGAAGACGATACGACGCTGTCGCTTGCCAAGACCGAAGAGCATTGGAATCAGCTGCTGAACGCGGAGGCCGAGCGGTTAGCCCGTCTCATTCGCCAAGAGCGCAACGTCATTCGGGATATTATCGAATATATCGAACGGCATTTGCAGGAGGATTTATCGCTCCAACAGCTTGCTGGACGTTTCTTCTTAAGCCGGGAATATGTATCCCGACGCTTCCGGCAGGAGACTGGCGTCACTTTGTCCGAATATGTCGAACGGCTGCGAATGGAGCATGCCAAGAAGCTGTTAGCGAACCGCGCTTACAAAATTTCCGATATCGCCGCCATGGTCGGCTACGTCGATGAAAAGTATTTCAGCAAAGTATTCAAAAAGCATGGCGGGCTATCCCCGCAGCAATTCCGGAAAATGGAGCCCTAATCACGACTTGTAACAAGTTGTTCACAATTAAATTCGTTTTCTTTTGCCTGTCTGTTGGGTATAATAAAAGCAATAATTGGAGGTGTGCGTGATGACGCTTAACTTTCTTATCTTCTGTACCGTCACAGCATTGTTTATCACTGCTATTCTGACGGCGTCGTACAACGACGACAAAACGAAAGGCCTGTAAATCGCCGTCTATTGACCGGTTTACGCGCTCGCAGCAAACGAAAAGAAGCTTTCCGCCTAGGCGGAAAGCTTCTTTTCGTTTGTCGAACAATAATGAATAAATAATTAACGGCGAAGATGCCCCATGTCAGACATGCAAGCAGCGCATACATAACGCTCCTTGAAATCGTTAACATCATCCATTGATCCACAAAATACGCATCTTGGGCGATAACGCTCCAAAATGATATGGTCACCCTGCACCAAAATTTCAACAGGATCTCCCTCATTCATTTGGTACCTTTTGCGCAGCGATTTAGGCAATACAATGCGGCCCAATTGGTCCACTTTCCGAACAACACCTGCCGGCTTCATCTGTTTTCACTCCTTATGTCTTCGTTCGCAAGCCAGTTATGAGAAACCTATGCTCTATAGACTTTCGATGGTTCGCGTACTTTTCCTTCCCAGAACTAGTTTTTCTTAAGATTCTGCAATTACTGTCAGTCCTGCAAGCGATTTTAAACCATGATCATACCGAAAGCGTTCAACTTGCCGTACTTGCGTTTCGTCTCTTTTACCCCGTTGGATACAAGATGAAACAAAGCTAGTCCAGCATGCCAGGGAAATCTGTTTGGCGCAACGCTTCATACACAACGATGGCAGCCGAATTCGCCAAATTGAGCGAACGAACCTTGTCCGTCATCGGCATCCGGATTAATTGATTCGGATTCGCATCGAGCAGCTCCTGCGGCAGCCCTTTCGTCTCCTTGCCGAATACGAACAGATCGCCATCTTTATACTCAAAATCGCTGTAGCGCTTATTCGCCCGCGTGCTTGCATAGAAGAAACGATGTCCCTTGAAGCGCTCCTCCACTTCACTGAAGCTATCGTAATAAGTCAGATTTACAGCGTACCAGTAATCCAGCCCCGCGCGTTTAAGCGTTGCGTCGTCCGTACGGAATCCGAGCGGGCGAACCAGATGAAGATGAGTTCCTGTCGCTGCACATGTTCTTGCAATATTGCCTGTATTGGCCGGAATCTCCGGTTCCACTAATACGATATGAAAAGCCATTGACGTCATTCCTTTCGCTATTTGCTGCCGATTTTTACATCCGGTTAACGTTACCATAATCTTAGGAATACGGTCTACCCCTATAATCAGTAAACAAACACCGCTTAACCTTCTCAGATCAAGCATACGCGCGTTAATAATATGGAAACAAAGGGGTTAGAACGATGCTTAAGAAGAAAATATTAATCGTCGATGACGAACCATCCATCTCAATGCTAATCGAGTTTAACTTGAAGTTAGCTGGCTACGAGGTACGTTGCGTACACGACGGTGAGGCCGTCTTCGAGCATCTGAAGCCGTTCCGACCGGATCTTATCGTCCTTGATCTCATGCTGCCTAAGATGGACGGCATTCAAGTGTGCCGTGAGCTTCGCCGTCAGAACAACGCGGTCCCCATCGTCATGCTGACTGCCCTTCAGGATGTCACCGATAAAATTTCTGGACTCGATAACGGCGCCGACGATTATATGACGAAGCCTTTCAGCCCTCAGGAGCTCATCTCTCGCATTCAAGCCATTTTCAGGCGTGTACAAGCACTGCCAGGTTCCAACGATACCGTCGTCTATGAATACGGCCGTCTCAAGGTATATCCTGAGCAGCGCGAGGTGCGTATCGAGGGCAAGCTGATCGAGCTGACCCCCAAAGAATTCGAGCTCCTCGTCTTCTTGTGCCGCCACCGCGGCAAAGTGCTCAGCCGCCAACAGCTGCTGCATGGCGTGTGGGACTATCATTTCCTGGGCGATACGCGCATCGTGGACGTGCATATTAGCCATCTTCGCGACAAAATCGAAAAAAACGCACGGACGCCCGAGTATATTATTACCGTACGAAACGTCGGCTACAAGCTGACCGGCCCGCACGCTATCGACACCACTTCGCTGGCGGGCATGTAGCCCTTGCCCAGCGAATAATCGCACATGACAGACAACCGCCCTTTCCAGCTCGATGAGCGAAAAGGGCGGTTGTTTTCATTTACAAGAAATTAGCGCTGCTATTTAACCGTGGCGCTTTTGGAACTCGCTCATAAATTGAGCAAGCGCTTGGCAGCTCTCCAGCGGTACAGCATTGTAAGTCGATGCACGAAGGCCGCCTACGCTGCGGTGTCCCTTCAATCCTACGAAGCCTTCAGCTTCCGATTCCTTCACGAACAGCTTCTCCAGCTCTTCCGAATGGATGCGGAACGTGATGTTCATAATGGAACGGCTCTCTGGTTGCGCGAATCCGCGGTAGAAGCCGCCGCTATTGTCAATCGTATCGTAAATCAATTTCGTTTTATCACGGTTGTATTGCTCAACAGCTGCTACGCCGCCTTTGCCTTTGAGCCATTTCAACACGAGGTTCGCCATGTACACCGAGAACGAAGGCGGTGTGTTGTACAACGAGTCGTTTTTGACATGCGTGTCGTAACGAAGCATCGTCGGGATCGTTTTAGGGCTGTTAGCAGCCAGGTCGTCGCGAACGATAACGATCGTTACGCCCGATGGTCCGAGGTTTTTCTGAGCGCCAGCATAGATCAAACCAAATTTCGACACGTCGACTGGGCGGCACAAGATATCACTCGACATATCTGCTACGAGAGGCACATTGCCTGTGTCGGGATACGACGTAAATTGCGTGCCTTCGATCGTTTCATTCGACGTAATATGCAGGTATGCTGCATTGTCAGGCAATTGAATCGAAGACAAGTCTGGGATGCGGTTAAATTTGTCGCTTTCCGAAGTTGCAACGATTGCTGTTTCGCCGAACAGCTTTGCTTCTTTAATCGCTTTATCTGCCCAACTGCCCGTCATTACGTAAGCACCTGTCTGTCCGGCATGAAGCAGGTTCATTGGAACAGATGCGAACTGCGTGCTCGCGCCCCCTTGCAGCAGCAGTACGTGATAATTCGACGGAATTCCGAACAATTCGCGAAGCAGCGACTGCGCCTCATTGTTCACTTGCTCGTAAAGCGCGCTGCGGTGGGACATTTCCATAATGGACATACCTGCACCATTGTAATCCACGAATTGCTCTTGCGCTTGCTGCAATACCTCCAGCGGCAATGCAGCTGGTCCAGCGTTAAAGTTAAAAGCCCGTTTCGTCACCGTTAACACTCCTGTCCTCGATTTAAGAAAATAGAGAAGTCTCCTATTCAATACTATACCCGAGACAAGTCCGTTTCCATTAGCTATCGCTATGATAGCAAGTTTAAGCCCTCGCTTCAAGTGTCTAAAAGTCGAACAAACAAGATTAATGCAAAGAAAATATTCGGTTTTTCGCCAATTTGCGCATTTTGTAAAAATAAAAAGCGGACCCGGTTGGGTCCGCTTCGAATTGCTTATATAAGTGCTTAAGATTAGCAGTCGAAGTAGAGGCCGTACTCGTGTGGATGGATACGGATCGATACTGCTTTTGCTTCGTTGCGTTTAACTGCAACATAGTTGTCGATGAACTCTTTCGTGAAGACATTGCCTTCCGTCAGGAACTCATAGTCAGCTTCGAGAGCGTTAAGCGCTTCGTCGAGCGTGCCTGGTACGCTGCGGATTTCTTTTTTGTCTTCATCGGACAGCTCGTAGATGTTTTTGTCGAAAGGACCATAGCCCAATGCAACTGGATCGATTTTGCGTTTGATGCCGTCCAGACCTGCGAGCAGCATAGCTGCGAAGCAAAGGTATGGGTTAGCCGTGGAGTCCGGCGTACGGAACTCGATACGGCAGCCTTTAGGCGTAACTGCTGCGATTGGAATACGTACTGCAGCGGAACGGTTACCTTTGGAGAATACGAGGTTAACCGGCGCTTCGTAACCCGGAACGAGACGTTTGAACGAGTTCGTCGATGGGTTCGTCAGTGCGATCAGCGCTGGAGCATGGTACAGGATACCGCCGATGTAGTGCATAGCGAGCGGGCTCAGGTTAGCATAAGCGCCTTTTTCGTAGAACAAAGGTGAATCGCCGTCAAAGATCGACATATGAACGTGCATGCCGCTACCATTGTCGCCGAAGAGCGGTTTAGGCATGAACGTTGCAACTTTGCCGTATTGGCGAGCAACATTGTGCGTAATGTATTTGTATTTCATCAGGTTGTCAGCTGTTTTCGTCAGCGTGTCGAAGCGGAAGTTGATTTCTGCTTGACCAGCCGTTGCCACTTCGTGGTGGTGACGTTCTACGCGCAGGCCGGATTCTTGCATAACGCGAACCATTTCGCTGCGGATATCTTGTTGGGAGTCAACTGGAGCAACTGGCACATAGCCGCCTTTTACGCCAACTTTGAAGCCCAGGTTGCCGCCTTCTTCTTTACGACCCGTGTTCCAAGCTGCCTCTTCCGAGTCAACTTCGAAGTATGATTTGTTCATGCCGCTCTCATAACGAACGTCGTCGAAGATGAAGAATTCGGATTCTGGCGCGAAGAATGCCGTCGTACCGATACCCGTCGTTTGCAGGAATTCTTCAGCTTTTTGAGCGATCGAACGCGGGTCGCGGTCATAACGCTCGCCTTCTGGCGTATGGATGTTGCTCATAATATTCAAAGTTGGATGATCAGTGAAAGGATCGATGAAGCTGGATTCCGTATCCGGCATCATTACCATGTCAGAGTTTTCGATGCCGCGGAAGCCCTCGATCGAGGAGCCGTCGAATGCTACACCGTTAACGAAAGTATCAGCGTCAACCTCAGTTGCTGGCAGCGTGATGTGGTGCGCACGGCCCGCGAGGTCTACGAAGCGGAAATCTACGAATTGGATATTGTTCTCTTTAATCGTGTTCAAGACGTTTTGAACTGACATGAATGAAAGCCTCCCATTTCCGAACATTTAGGTTAGTTTGAACTTGAAACGTTCAAGTTTCCTTCGTACTATGTGGTTATTATAAAACTCAGGCTTTTGGGTGGTCAAGACTTATGTCAGGTATTTTTTGCGCTTGTGTTAGGTATGCTTACAGGTTTTTATAAATATTCACATTTGGCTGCTTGACACCGCCTATGAAAAAAGCGCGAACCCCTTGCTGTGCAAGGGGTTCGCGCTTTTTTTTCCAGTTGATGGCATGTCTATTTTGCCCAAGTTGCGAATGCTTCTGCCGGTTGTTTTGGCGTATCAAATCGCTTGCCTACCAATGAAGCAAGTTTCTCCAAATCCTTCAATAAGTTTGCGAATTGATCAGGGAATAACGATTGCACCCCATCACCTGTCATCGAATTATCCGGATCTGTATGCATTTCGACGATAAGGCCGTTCGCGCCGGCTGCAACCGATGCTTTGGACATTGGCTCCACCAATTCCCTTCTTCCCGTGCCATGGCTCGGGTCGGAAATGACCGGAAGGTGGCTGAGCGATTGTAAAACCGGAATGGCAGACAGGTCGAGCGTGTTTCTCGTGTACGTTTCGAACGTTCGGATTCCGCGCTCGCAAAGCATAACATTCGGATTGCCGCCTGCAAGGATATATTCCGCCGCGTTGAGGAATTCATCATACGTAGCGCTGAAGCCGCGCTTCAGAAGGACTGGCTTGTTAATCGTGCCTAGCTTGCGAAGCAAGTCAAAGTTTTGCATGTTGCGCGTGCCGACCTGAAGGATGTCTGCGTATTCTGCGCATACGTCGACGTATTCCGGCGTCATCACTTCCGTGATCGTAAGCAGTCCGTGCTTCTCGCCTGCATCCGCCATCATCTTCAAGCCCTCTACGCCAACGCCTTGGAAGCTGTATGGCCCTGTGCGTGGCTTGAATGCGCCTCCGCGAAGCACTTGAGCGCCTGCATTCTTCACAAGTCGTGCGATTTCGTTGATTTGCTCAGGCGTTTCAACCGCACAAGGGCCGCCCATAATAACCAAATGCTCGCCGCCAATTTTGACCCCTTTAGACTCGATGATCGTGTCGTCCGGATGGAACTCTCGGCTAGCCAATTTGTATGACTTGGAAATCTTAATGACATTGTCTACGCCCTTAAGCTGGCGCAAATGTTCAGCGAGCGTCGGCTCGGCTTTGCCGATGATGCCGATTACCGTACGGTCCGTTCCGCGCGATACATGCGCTTGCACGCCTGTCTTTTCAATTTGGTGCACAATCTCTGCGATACGTTCCTCGGTAATATTGGACTGTGTAATTACGATCATTCGATCCATCTCCCTTTAAGATCATATTGATTATAGTAGACATTCAATAAATGATAGTTTCGCGCTTCAACGCTTGTATGCTTTTATGCTTTGTGGCTTTTATGCTTTTAACCGCTAAAGCAAATATACAGGATGAACGGACTTTTCGTCAACCCCTGCGGCATAAAATCATTTTCTTTCCGAGCAAGCTGTCCTTTCGGAATAAAAAACGGCAGCCTCTAGCAAGCTTATAGCTGCTAAGACTGCCGCTTGCGCTTATTCGACCGCTGGCTTGGATGCCAGCGTATCTGTACGACGTTCCTTCCGTTTCTTGCGCCTGCGCTCCGTAAAGAACGAGATGCTCTGCCTTACAGGGAAATAGAACAAGATGCCCAACAGAATGCCGTTAATAAGGCCGCCTACGATTAACTTCAAGTTATATCCGATAAACTTGTTGACGAAGTGCGGCAAAAATGAAATATGCACATGCAAATGGGCTGGAAGAATCCATCCCCCAACGATCCCGCTAAGGAAAGCAATGGGAATAAATATGACTTTCCCGATAAGGAAGCCAACAAGCGCTCCCGCCATGCTTGCACGCAGCAAGTAGACCAATGGGAAGATGAGGAAAAACGCAAGACCCATTGTAGGCAGCGTAACCATCTCAATTGCAATGCCGATCGAAAATCCGAGCGCTACGAACGCAGCCCCGCCAGGCGCGCGCAAGAGCATCAATAGCTTATGACGAAACCAACGCTTCAACTGCAGCGGCTTGCGCCCACGGTCACGTGCAGACGTACCGTTGCCCGGTTTCCGCTTGCCGCCCCGCTCCATGGCCCTCATTTTACGCGCCCGCCGATTTCGTACGAATAGTCGGGAGCAGCTTGTTCATATTGATGGTACGAACCTTCTCCCATGTAGTCGGATCGTTAGAATCAAATTGCTCAACGAATGCGATAACTTCCTTCGTAATCGGCGTCGGCGTTGAAGCGCCGGAAGTAACCGCGACACGCTCAAGCCCTTTAAGCCACTCGATATCGACCTCGCTGAGATCCGACACTCGGTATGCCTTGACTCCAGCGATTTCTTCCGAGACCTGCGCAAGGCGATTCGAGTTATTGCTTCTTGGGTCTCCGACGACAAGAACAAGCTGTGCCTGATCCGCCTGCTGCGCTACTGCTTCTTGGCGAACTTGCGTAGCAAGACAAACTTCATTATGGATCTCAGCCTTCGGAAACTTCTCCAGCAGCTTCGTGATCAGAACACGAATGTCCCATTGCGACATCGTCGTTTGATTCGTAATGAGCAGTCGCTCTTTGCTAAGCTCCAGTTCCGCGATATCCTGTTCGTTCTCAATAATGTGAACGCGATCCGGCGCGATGCCGATTGCGCCTTCCGGCTCAGGATGGCCCTTCTTGCCAATGTAAATGATATCGTAGCCATCTGCCGTCTTCTCATTAATGAGATCATGCGTCTTCGTCACATCCGGACAAGTCGCATCGACGACAGTCAGCCCCTTCTCGACGGCACGACGGCGAACTTCCGGCGAAACGCCGTGCGCGGTAAAGATAACCGTGCCTTCCTTAATTTGCTCCAATATTTCAAGCCGGTTAGGACCATCCAATGTAATGATGCCCTCATTCTCGAACGCGTCCGTTACATGCGCATTATGCACAATCATGCCCAAGATATGAACCGGTCTAGGCAAATCTAAATTTCGAGCTGTTTGCAATGCTAGAACCATCGCATCAACGACGCCATAGCAATAGCCGCGCGGTGATATTTTGACGACTTCCATGAAAGAAACACCTGCTTTCTGCCCAACCCGCTAGCTCGGTCGGTTATCCGTTCACTCCATTATACCTGATTCATGTTGTCGAGAAAAGGCAACGGGCAGCCATACGGTAAAGGTGCTTCCTTCCTCCTCGCGCGTCGTCACCTCGACGAAGCCGTTATGCTCATCGATGATCCATTTGGCAATGGACAATCCAAGCCCAGTGCCCGACGTTTTGCCTCTGGATACATCGGCTCGATAGAACCGATCGAATACTTTCGGTACCTCGTCGCCCTTCATTCCGATTCCGGTATCTCGGACCACGATGCCCGCACGGTCATCTTGTCGAATGGCTGTCAGCTCGACCGTTCCGCTTGGCGTGTATTTGAACGCATTCTCAATAAAAATAAACAAGAGCTGCCTTAAAAAATCAGGATTGCCATAAACACGCACATCCTGCAGCTGCGAATAATCGCCGATGATCCATTCTGCTTTTCTAGGCAAATGCTGGGCGCGCCTGCACACATCCTCTACAATAGGCATCAATTCAACATTAGACTTCTCCATAACGAAGCCTGCATCCGCGCGGGCCAGCGACAGCAGATCGTTCACAAGCCGGCTCATGCGAATCGCTTCTTCTGCAATGTCGCGCATCGCCTCCCTAGTCATCGCTTGACGATCCGCCTCTTCCTCTGATAGTGCCACGACTTTGCCATCTTGCGGCTCAAGCGCCGGACGCCACATCCGCTCCAGCAATTCAATATTTCCGCGTATCGTCGTCAGCGGCGTGCGCAGCTCATGCGATGCGTCAGACACGAATCTTCGCTGCGAGTTATAGGCCTCGTCCAGCTCGTTATAGGCGTTTTGCATGCGGCCGAGCATCCCGTTCAGCGTATCGGTCAATCGGCCAATCTCGTCATTCGGCGATTCGCGCGGAATCCGGTGCGTCAGATCGGAGCCGGTTTCGATTTTGCGCGAGGCTTGAATGACGTTCTCGATTGGCCGCAGCGCTTGGCGTGCGAGAAACATCCCGATCGTAAAGGCGATGATGACCGCCGCCAATGACGAAATGATTAATATATTGCGCAGGTCGTACAAATAATCCGCCTGGCTGCCAGTGAATGCGCCGATCTGGACGACCCACTTCTCATTAGTGCTTTGGCTGACGAGCGTAATTTCGCATAACATGAACGGATAGCCATCCGCTTTTACTTTACGGTATACGGCGTCGTCCAGGCTTGTATCGTTCGGTATTGGAAATTGGAGATTGTTGGACAACATATTGTTGGATTTGTCCACGATATTTTTGTCGCTCATATTCACAAGCTGCACGTATAACTCGCTTTGAATCGACGATCGCGTCAGGCGATTTAGATGAATCCCCTCACCCCAGACGCCCCTGCTCTCCTCCAGCAGCTCCTTCGCCCCGGCTTCAAGCCGCGAATGAACTTCGCCATAAGAATTATAATAAGTAAAAAAATAAATGGAGCCGCAAAGCAGCATTAACGCCACCGCAAGCAACCCCGAGTACCATAACGTAAGTCGAAGTCGTATCGTCATGCTGTTTAGCCGCCTTCCCCGCGCAGCACATAGCCTGTCCCACGGACGGTTTGTATGAGGCGCTTCGCCGTGCCGTCCTCCGTTTTTTGGCGCAGCATGGCGATATAAACCTCTAACACATTCGATTCGCCGCTGTAATCGTAGCCCCATATCTTGTCCATAATGGAGTCGCGCGTCAAAACGCGGCGCGGATTCTGCATGAACAGATGAAGCAAATCAAACTCCTTCGCGGTCAAATCGATTCGCCTGCCTCCGCGAATCGCCTCCCGCGAGTCCAGATCCAGCGTCATATCCTCGAATTGCAGCCTGCCATCGGTCTCTTGCCGATCCGGCTTGCGCCGCAGCAGCGCCCTGACTCTCGCCAGCAGCTCCTCAAGCGCAAACGGCTTGACCAAATAATCATCTGCGCCGAGATCCAGCCCTTTGACACGATCTTGAACATCGTCCATCGCCGTCAGCATAAGCACCGGAACGCCGCTGCCCGCTTCTCGGACGCGCCGGCATACTTCCCAGCCATCCATTTGCGGCATCATTACATCGAGGATAAGCAGGTCCGGATCGGACTGTCCCATCAGCTTAAGCCCCTCCTGACCATCGTTTGCAATCGTCACCTCGTACCCTTCGAACGCAAGGCTTCGCCGCAGCAGCGACGTTATTTTCTCATCATCATCCACTACAAAAATCCGTTGTCTCATCCTTCATGCCCCCTACGACAAGAAACGCAGGCGGTTATGCGCCGGCCTGCGTCTCCCTTTTCATTCTATTATGGCTGCAACTGCTGTTGCTGCTGCTGCTGCTGTTCAACGTTAAAGTCGTTTCTGTTGCCAATTTCAACGGTCAAATCGATATTCTTGCCGTTTCGAATAACGTTCAGGACGATCTTGTCGCCTACTTGATGCTTCTGAATCGCCTCTACAAGCTTATCATAGGACGCGTATTTCGTACCATCTGCACCTGTGATAACGTCGTATTGGCGAACATCTGCCAAATAAGCCGGTGATTTGAAGGTTACTGCTCTTACCAACGAGCCATCAGTCGAGCTTAGACCGAGCTGTTTCGCGTATTCCTCCGTCATATTCTGCAGCTCCACGCCGATAAACGGCACTGGCGCTTTCGGTATCTCTTTGTTGTTTTTCAGGCTCTCAAGCACCTCTTGAATCGTACTCGTCGGAATGGCGAAGCCAATCCCTTGCGCCTGCGAACTGACTGCCGTATTGATGCCGACAACCTCGCCCTTCAGATTAAGCAGCGGGCCGCCGGAGTTGCCCGGGTTAATCGAAGCATCCGTTTGCAGCAAATGCTTATACTGACGCGTGCCGTTTTCATCCGGAATATCGATTGGACGTTCCTTCGCGCTCAATACGCCGATCGTGACCGTATGGTCAAAGCCATATGGGTTGCCGATCGCAATGACCCAATCACCGATATTGATGCCATCGGAGCTGCCTAGCGCCAGCGTTGGGAAAGGCTTCGCGCCTTCGACCTTCAGCACCGCAAGATCGAGCTCATAGCTTGAACCGAGCAGCTTGGCCGTAAACGGCTTATCATAGCCCTGCACAGTTACTTGAATCTCATCCGAGTCAGCAACAACGTGCTGATTCGTTAGAATATAGCCGCTTTGGTCAAAGAAGAATCCTGTACCAATGCCCGCTGGCGTCAGCTGGCCCTGCGACTGGTTCTGTTGTTGGTCGTTTCCGTTGCCGCCATTGGGAGTATCGTCACCGAAAAATTGGCGGAAGAAAGGATCGTCAAACATTCCGCCGCCGTTGCTTGCGCGTTGCTGCTGCTTGACATACGTTTCAACCTTAACAACGGCTGGGCTCGCTTGTTCGAAAATTTTGGCAATATTGTTCGGTCGAACGACATCGGCTGCATTCGATACGCCGGCGCCCGAGCCGTCGCTGGATACGTTCGTTCCCGTCTGAACCGTCCCGCTCGCCGCTAGCGATTCTTTGCCCGTAAACCAGTTGTTCGAATCCGCTGCATACATCAAGCCGCCCACTGAAAGCACGCCTGCTAAAAATGCGATAAATACAGCCCTCAAAGGAGACTTGCGCTTCTCCTTCACCTGCCATCCATTGCGCGTTGCCGCTACTGGCGCTAGTGAACGAAGCTGCGGCGACGATACGATCACGTTTTCTGGATCTTGCTCCGTCTCCGAAGCAGCCGCTTGGGGCGTCACGACTTGTCCGCGATCATATTGCTCATCCTCCGGCAGCTCGTCTTCCGGGTGCTCACCTGATTCAGGCTGCTGGCGGAAGCTGTTGTATCTGCCGTCCTGCGCGCCTGGCTTGAACGGCCCGTAAGAATAATAATACGAGGACTTATTGGAAGATGAATCGCCGCCTTGCTGGCTGTCTATATCATCATGATGCTGCTCATGCGGCTGGCTAGATGCTCGCGTCTGCTCGTTATCATTGCGATCGCTATTGTGATCGGGCTTATTTGCGAAAAAATCATCAAAAGATCCTTTTTTGTTCTGATCGTCCATTTTGAAATCCCTCCAAACAAATGATTGCCGTTTCTATAGTTCTATCATGCACATTCTACCTTAAAACAAACTTAAAAAGAATTAAAAGGATGATGAAAGCCTATAAAAAACAGCCTCTTCAGCTCGTTCAAAAAGAACGCGCACCAAGAGGCTGCTAGATATATGAGAAATGCAGAACTAATGCAGCAGCAATCCTTGTTCTGCGCCAGACAATACTTGCTTCGCTTTATCGATCCATTTCGCCTCGATCTTCGCATCCGGATCAACGGGCGATTGGAACTGGTCGATCAAGCTGCCGGCAATGCGAACCGACGCTTCCTCATCGTTGCCTTCATTGTATACATGCTTGAGCACGTAAGGCGTACCGAGCCTGATCGTCGCATCATTATCCGAATCCAGATTATCGATCGCGCCGGACAACACCTCAAACGGCAGCCGAAGCCATACTTTATTCGCTTCATCAAGGGAGCGGTCAAATGATCCTTTCTCATAATCCCAATTGCCTCCGAGCGTGAAATCCTGCTGCTCCAGCCGTTCTTTAGCTTCCACAAATGCATATTCTCTCGATTGAATGTCGGACTCCAGCGGTATCACTAGCATAAACCCCTTTCGAACTGCGCGGCTCGTCGCACCGCGAGATGGTAACATCCTATATAGCCGTAGGTTGTCCTGCTTGCTTCCGCTTTATGCCAACCGACAAAAACAAAGGGCTTCTTGACAGAGATCCAAATTTTATAGCTTCAAAAACGCTTGGAGTACCCGATCACTCAAATCAGGCAAATATTCATGGCCGTACTCATGGTACACGACCAGCTCCTTCTCCGACTGAATCTTGTTATAAGCAGCGAATTGCGTATAAGGCGGACAAATGGAGTCTGCCAAAGCGGTGACAAAAATAACCTTAGCTTGTATACGGTCCGCTAGATTTTGGATATCAATATAACCAAGCTTATCAAATACGTCATCCTGGCGAGAATGAACAGGGTCCATAAAACGGAAGTAGTATGCTATCTCTTCATAGGCTGAAGAAACAGCCTCCATCTCCCAGGCCTTCTTATAATCCGAAAGAAACGGATATACCGAAATCGCCAGTTTTACCGTCGGCTCAAGTGCAGCGCAAGCTAAGGTCAACGCGCCGCCTTGGGAGCAGCCATGTACCCCAATACGGCTTGGATCCACTTGTTCCAATGATTGCAGGATTCGAACCGTTTGAACCAGATCAAGGAATACATTGCGATAATACAGCCTGTCCGGATCTTCCTCATCGATCCCCCGTATGATATGCCCCTTCAAGGTTGTTCCCCTTACACACAGATTATCTTCGGAAAGCCCGCTTTGACCGCGGCAGTCCATTGCCAGCACCGTAATCCCGTGAGACGCAAAAGCAACTTTATCGAACCAATCCCCACTGTTAGAGTGATAACCGTGAAACAGGGCAACGCCTGGCCCCTTACCGGTCGACTGAATAGGCTTCACGTATTTCGCATGTATGCGTGCTCCGCCGACGCCTGTAAAGTAGAGGTGGTAGCATTCCGCAACCGAGGTTTGGAACTTTGCTGGCACCAACTCATATTCAAGTGACTGACTGTCTAACTCCTTCAATGCTCTGATCCAATAAGTATCGAAATTATCCGGTCTAGGGCTGCTCCCCATATACTTCAATAAATCTTCCACTTTATCGTTAGCCACGTATGACCTCCTGCATCGCATATTATATTCAATCTTGAAGAGCTTTCGCAAAATAAGAATACCACACTGAACAAACAAAAAAATCATTTAATTATCATAAAAATTGAAATATAAAATAACAAATACATTCATTTAGTTAGCATCCCCTAGGCGCGTCGAAATTAATTCAAGAAAAAAGACAGCTCCATTAGAGCTGTCTCAAGAGTGTCGAGAAAGTCCAACGGACTTCTCGGCACTTTTATTTTCATTTAAACCTGCGGTTTCGCCCAGCCCTTGCGATGCGCATAAACAGCCAACTGCGTCCGGTCTTCCAGCTCGCATTTCATTAGTAAGTTGCTGACATGCGTTTTAACCGTCTTGATGCTAATGTGCAGCTCTTCTGCAATTTCCTTGTTCGCCATTCCGTCCGCGATCAGCAGCAGCACTTCCTTCTCACGCTCGGTCAGCCCCTCGTCAGCCCCTTGTGCAGAACGCTGCCGAAGCCCGCGCGTCAGCGCTTGAGAGACGTCTGATGTCATGACTGGCATTCCTTTGACCGCGCCAGTCAACGCATAGATAAGCTCCTCGGCCGAAACCGTCTTCAAGACGTAGCTCACCGCTCCCGCCTCTACCGCGGCCAACACTTTATCATCCTCCAGGAAACTAGTCAGCATGACGATTTTCAAATCAGGAAACCGTTCCATAATCGCTGCTGTCGCTTGCACGCCGTCCATGATGGGCATCATTAAATCCATTAGAATGAGATCCGGCAGCGTTTCGATTTCATTCAGCACGCGGAGCGCTTCTTCCCCGTTGCCCGCTTCCGCAATGACCTCAAACTTTGGCTCTAGCATCAGGTAGGTTTTCAAGCCGGCTCGAACCATATCATGATCATCTACGATCATTACCGTATAGCTACTTTTCCCCGTCACCGTCATCCATCAAACCTCGCTTATCCGTATATTTCGGTATCGTGACCCGAATGCGCGTTCCGCCGCCAGGCTTACTCCAGAGAATCGCATCTCCGCCAAGCTTCTGTGCGCGCTCGCGCATAGTCGATAGTCCGTAAGAGCCTTCGCGCACATTTTCCGGCCTAAACCCTACCCCGTCATCCTGCAATGTCATGATGATTTGATGGTCGGTCTCCGAAAGCGTCAGTACGGCCCGATGCGCCCGGGCATGCTTCACGATGTTAGCCATCGCTTCTTGTATAATTAGGAAGAGCTGATGCTCCTTCGCTTCCGACAACGGATCGATGACTCGCCAGTCCATCTCGCCTTGCAGCTGATTCTGGCGGCAATAATCCGGAAACCACTTGTCCAACGCCTGCTGCAGCGACCGCCCCTCCAGCTCCATTGGCCGCAGTTGGGCAATAAAACCTCGCATTTGCTTCTGAGCGGTCGTCGACATAGCAATCAACTGTTTCATTACTTCAGCCGCATGGTCCGCCCTGAGCTCTAACAACTTGGGCAAGGACGAAGCGGACATATGAATGGCGAACAACTGTTGGCTGACCGTATCATGCAGATCTCTCGCGAGACGCTTGCGTTCTTCATGCACGGCAGCCTCATTAGACGCCATCTCCCGCATAACCTGCTCTTCTCCGGCGATTTGAACCAACTGCAAACGCTCCTCCACCATGGCAGCCATTTCATTAAACTCCGTATTAACCGCCTCGAAGGATCGTGCACCGCTAGCGGGCAGCCGCACAGCCCAATTCCCGTTATTTGCTTGTTTGATTGCCAGATGCAGAGCGTCAACACGCCTCTGAATCGTCTGCGCCGTCCAATAACCAAATCCCGAACTTACGAGCAGAATGACCCCAATCACACTGAGGCCGAATTCAAACCCCTTTATGCCGCTAACATCCGAGAACCATCCGCGAAGCGCGTACATGCTTCCTGCCGACAGCAGGGCGGACACGGCGAACAGTGCAATGATTTCTAGCTTACCGCTGCGAAACAACCGAACCATCATGCCGCATTCACCCTACCTTCGTCACCCGTACATCACCAATAAATGTGCTGCACACCAGTTTAATCCGTTTTTCCGTTTCCTTATAATAGGGACTTTCAACATCCATGCTGCGGAACAGTCTCGAATCCCGCATGTCAAGCACCCGCGCATCGCCGATAAAAGCGCTTGATACGACGTGAATGCCAATCTCGTAATCGTTAGGCAAGTAGATTTTGACATCCCCAATAAAGGATGAAATCGTGATCTTCGTCTCGCCTGCCGGAATTTGAGCTTTCGTCAAATCAAGCACAGTGTCCCCTACAAAATGGGAAATGTTCAGAGGCTTCAGCTCCCAGTGGTCGTTGCCGATATGAATATCCCCAATAAATCCGGAACGAGTCTGCGTATTCGGATCATTATCCCACCATTCCACTCGCTCCCATGGATTGCGATGCTTCCGGTAGGAGCCCCCTGCATGGCGCTCGATTTTCTGATGAATGCGTTCCATTTTTCGCTCGATTTTCTGCTGATGCCGGTTCAGACGATCCGCGAGATGCTGAGCATGTCGGCTCTCATACTTATGATTCGGCTCCTTGCTCAAGTTTGGACCTGTTGGCGGATTGGGAGGCGACGGAGGCGCTGGCTCCTCCTGCCCTATCGCATCAGGCGTGCCTGGGTATGCGGTCGGATCTGGATGCAGCGGCGGCGCGGGCGGCACATAACCAGTCGGCTTGAAGGATTGCCAATCGTCCCTCTTGTCATATTCGCGCTTGCCGTAATGCTTCGGTTTGAAAATCATATTGAGGCCGAACATGATAAGGATCACAGGGCCTACAAATCTCATCAGATCGCCCACTGACCATTCGAACCAATCCAGATTGCGGCCAAGGAAGATGAAGCCGATCGAGAACATGACCCCTCCGCTCCAAATGGCCGATCCAACGCTGCTCGCGAATAATAATCCGTTCAATCCGGCAAACATTAAGACGACAGGCCAAAATGTGGAGGCAATTTCTCCAATGTCGAAGTCGATAATGCCGAACTGCTTAAGTAGAAAGCCGCTTCCTAACGCGACGATAAACAATCCCCACAGGAAACGACTTGCGTATTGTCGTCCATTCATTCTCGTTCAGCTCCTAAATATGCCGTTGTTACGATTGATTATAACGAAAGGTTTACGTTTCGTTAACCGTCGCGTGGTTGAACCCCGTATCCGTCTTGAGACCGAGCCTTCACGATTTAACAGAATTCATTAATTTATGTAACGTATTGTTACATATCGTGTTGACATAGTTAACTTCGTAAACTTATAATAAATTTCGGCTTCATATTTTGTATAAAACCTGACGTGTAGCTTGATCAAATAGGAGTGAGCCGCATATGGATTTGTTAACCTTATCGCAAGGCCTTGATACGATTTGGATTGTACTCACCGCTGCAATGATTTTGTTGATGGAAGGCGGCTTCGCATTGCTGGAGGCCGGGTTCGTCCGCCAAAAAAATGCCGTCAGCATTATTATGAAAGTATTTGTCGATATTACCTTCGGAGCTCTCATTTATTTCGCTTTCGGATTCGCACTCATGCACGGCAAAGATGCCGGAGGCTTCGTCGGTCTATCTGGATTTTTCATGAACGGCGATCTGTCCCACATCAAGCTTAACGTTTCACTCGATACCTATTGGTTATTCCAAAGCGCATTCGTAATCGCGGTCATTTCTATCGTATCAGGCGCAGTAGCTGAACGCATCAACTTCCGTGCTTATATTTTGTTTACGATTGCTATGACTGGACTTATCTATCCGATCGCCGGCCACTGGATCTGGGCAGTTGGCGGCTGGTTAGGAAAGCTTGGCATGCTCGATTTCGCCGGCTCCGCCGTCATTCATGGCTTGGGCGGCTTCGCAGCCTTGGCCGCAGCCATCTTCATCGGACCGCGCATCGGCAAGTTTTCAGCAGATGGACAAGCCAACATCGTCCCGCCCTCCAACCTGCCACTCGCTTCTGTCGGAGCGTTCATTCTATGGTTCGGCTGGTTCGGCTTTAATTCCGGTAGTACGATGAGCGCCACGAACGGTTCAATCGGCCATATCGCAGTTACAACCATGCTGTCCGCTGCCGCAGGGGGCGCAGCTTGTATCCTATTTACAATGTTCCGTTACAAAAAAGCCGATCCGCCCATGGTCATCAACGGCTCGCTCGCAGGGCTTGTCGGCATAACCGCAGGCTGCGCATATGTATCTGACGATGTCGCCATCCTGATCGGCATTATCTGCGGCATTGCCATGCTGCTTGCCACGGAATGGCTGGAGTCGCGCCAGATTGACGATCCTGTCGGCGCATTCGCCGTCCACGGCATAAGCGGAAGCATCGGCACGATCGCCCTCGGCCTGTTCGCTAAGGAGGAGCTGACTTCCCAAGTCGGACAAGGCTACTACGGCCTCTTCTATGGCGGCGGCTGGCAATTGCTCGGCATCCAGACGCTCGGCCTTGTCGTCGTATGCGTGTGGGGATTCTCGCTCACATGGATCTCGCTCAAAATCATTAATAAATTTGTACGCGTACGCGTGAGCCAGGACGAGGAACTCGTCGGTCTCGACGTCGGCATCCACGGCGTTCCAGCTTACAGCCAAGAGCATGACTTCCTCGATCTCGAACGACTCAAGCAAGAGCGCCCTCATTAGCTTATACGCTCCACAATCGCAACAAAGAACGCCCTGTCTGATTCTCATCAGATACAGGGCGTTTTCATTTGCATTACGTCAACGTCTCCAGTGCAGACAGCTTCTCAACCGAAGAATCCGGGCTATCCAGCAGATGGCGCGCCCGTTCAGCTTCTATTCGAAGCTTGCGCGCTTTTTCCATCGGCTTTTTTACGTAATGAATATATTCGACAGCGAGATGATGCGCAGGCTTTCTTCCTGACAGCAACCGACGAAACGAGGACATTGCCTGATAAGCGCGCTCTTCTTTCAATCGGCGCTTCTCATAACGTTCTACCATCTCTTCAATCTCGGCAATCTCCGCTTCTTTCTTAGCGATGTAAGCATCCAAAAACGGGACAACGTCCGCAGGCTTATTAGGAGCTTTCAAACCAAACGCGCTCATTGTAGGAATGGGATCAGTCACGTCAATTCACCTGACTCTTTCATGTAATAATACATTACATTTGATCAATATCACCATTTTACATGAACCAAAACGATTTGAAAACCCCTAAAATCATTTCGTCTCGCAACTTTTTATGTCGATTCGTTGAGTTCCTTGACTCTGATGTCAGCTCCAATGACACCGATCGGCTGCCCCTCTTGATCATACACCGGAACAGCAATCGTTGCGCAAGGCCGCTTCGTAATCGCCGATATATAAACGTCGGACGTAAACGCCTTCCCTTCCATCGATCGCTTCCACCAGTCGCGCCCATTGGCATTCACAAGCCCAGCCTCCGGCAACGAGAATACGAATGTTCCATCCGCTCGATTGGACCAGATCGCCTCAATATCCGCTTTGCCGCGCAGAAGCGCCGTGAGCACCCGTTCATGCGCGAGCTCGTCCATCGCACTAATCTCAGGATTGGACGCTTCCGCTTGCAGCCATCTCAGCAACTCCGTCGCATCTACGCTGACCGTTGTCGCTTCGGAACGATAGCCGATTTGGCGCAAGGTTTGTCCCAACTCATCCGATGTTTTATTCAAGTTGCGACTAACGAGTCCCAGCTTGGAAATTTGCTGGCGCTGCTGCTGCGAAATCGCAATGGTGCCATCGACACTGCTCAGCGTCTCGTTCACAGAATCAACAACCTCCTTCAGCATCTGGGACAGCTCCTCCATATGCCCGGCTTGCTGCGTGCTCGCCTTGTCCGTATGCCCAACCAATCGATCCACTTCAGTAATACGTTGAAAAATAATGTCCATTCTTTCCTTATTTTTGGCCATCTCGGCCACGCCGCGCTCGACTGCCAGTCGTTCTTGCTCGACGGATTGCACCACATTCTGAATCCCTTGCTCAATCTGATCGACGATGCCGGTCGAACGACGTACTGCCGCATGGCTCTGATCTGCCAGCTTTCTGATTTCCTGTGCAACGACAGAGAACCCCCTGCCATACTCTCCTGCATGCGCCGCTTCAATCGAGGCGTTAAGCGCCAGCAACGACGTTTGGGATACGATATCTTGGATAAACGTGTTGATTTCATAAATATTGGACATTTGGTCGATCAGCGACCTAAAATGCGACTCCATCGACTGATTATGCCCCGTTAGATCGTTCATAACCTGATCCGTAGCCTGCAAGGAGCGGCAAACATCAAGTACAACGTCCTTGGCATCCTTGCTCTCGACGTTCAGCCTTGACGAAGCTGCGCTAATCTCGTCGGCTGCAGAAGCAACCTCTTGCAGCGCGGAAAAAGCCTCCTCGATACGCGACACCGCCTGGCTGCTTCGAGCATGCAGCAGCGCCTCCTGCTCGGAGGAATGATCGGCCACGTAGGTTAATCGCCCGATCGATGAATTTACTTCAACTACAGCAGCCTGCAATTGATTAGAAATGACTTCCGATTCATTAAACAATCTTGCCAACATCCGTTTGTCTGCTGACGCCCCCTCTGAATGACTAGCGATCGACGCTGCGCTGCCTCTTTTCCACAACTTTTGTAGTCCGATTGCCATATGTCTTCACTCCCACGTCTGATGTTTGCCTTCAATCCAATAAACCCACCAATGTCACTTTATTCGACATGATATGTCATAATCCTCCTGATTATTTAAAATCCTCGTCATATTTCCTTCCATTATAAAAAACGCATAGGCAGCTCGGCCTACGCGTTCAAATTGCTCACATTTTCAACTCACACTTCGTCTTGCACACGATCTGCGAGGCGGAAACCTGTAATCTTGCCTATTTCGTTAATCGCCGTTTGCAACTCATCCGCCCTTGTGTTCTCCACCCTCTTAATCATCGCTTCTATAATGTCAGCCTTCGTTTTTCCTTTGACCGCCAGGATAAAAGGAAAGCCGAAAGCAGCCGTATAACGGGTATTTAACGCAACAAGCTGCTCGTATTCCGCAGGAGACAAGCGATCCAATCCCGCACCGCTCTGCTCAGCTACCGACGCGTCCGTCATCTGAAGCCGACTGCCTAAATCCGGATGGCTGCGAAGAAGCTTCACCTTATCGGCTTCATCAAGCGCTGCGATAACTTGCTTTAACGCCCCGTGCATTTGCTCGACATTGTGAAACGGCCGTTTCTCGTAGACCCGCTCCATCACCCATGGCGAATGCTCTACAACCCAGCCCACTGCCTCCATAAACGTTTCCTTCGGCATTTGATTCAAATCAGCAACCTTCACCGATCATTCCCCTTTCGTTCGTAAACTCATTTTACGAATTTTATTATCGAATCGTCTCAATAATGAATCGACAGAATTCCAATGTTAACTATTCTATCTTCATATTATATAGATGCCCTCTGGTTGACGTCAAATGCGGTGAAATACAACCTTGATCATCGGTTTTCGAAAGTTCTATTTCCAAACAAGCATTTTTATGTTATGTTTTATTACATACAGAAGGAAAGGTGGACTGCTTATGGTGCTTCCACATTTGGACGGAATTGATCAACGAATCGTCGATCTGCTGCTAGAAAACGGGCGGCTGCCATATGCGAAAATCGGAGAATCGTTAAGCTTATCGCGCGTTGCCATCCAGAAGCGAGTCGAATCGCTTATTGAAGATGGCATCATCGAGCATTTTACGATTCGTGTAAACGTCGCCAAGCTTGGCAAAGCGGTGTCTGCTTTCTTTGAAGTCGTTGTAGAACCTCGTTTTGTAGAGCAGGTCGGCAACCAATTGGCGGAAGAGCCATGCGTCATCAGCATCTACCAAATGACTGGACCGACAACGCTGCATATGCATGCCCAGCTGAAAGACGAAGAAGATGTAGAAAAGTTTTTGTACGAAAAAATTTATACGCTGCAGGGCGTCGTGAACGTCGAAACGCAGCTCGTCATTAAGCGTTTTAAAGCCGGCAACGGCTTTGAGGTTTTCTAAAGGTATAGCAAGAGCCCCTGTGTCGACGGCACAGGGGCTCTTGCTATAGACGAATACATTCTCCATTATGTTAGCCGGCAGCATCGCCGTTTAAGATTCTAGATAAGCCTGCGGAATGGAGCGGCTAGCGGCCAGTGCCTCGTTCACGGAATTAAGCCATGCTTGCGATAGCTTGCCATTCCCTTTCTTGAGTACTCGCACCTTCACTTTACGCTTGCCCCATTGTGAATATACTTGCTTGATCGACTCAAAATACAGGTCGATTCGTTTACCTTTAATTGCAGAGCCTGTATCCGCCACTACGCCATAGCCATAATTCGGAATGTACAGCAAGGTGCCGATTGGAAAAACTTTGGGGTCGGCTGCTATCGTCGACATTCGGCCTCGTCTCACTTTAACCCCAGAATAAGTAATGCCGTATTGCGGGTGTCCCGGGCGTTTGCCTGTCGATTCGACACCTGCGGTATAGCCGGTCGCCACGACCTCAACGGTCGCCGGCCCTTCTAATTCATCGCCATCGGCTTTGTCGATGACTGCTGCGTTTACGGTTAGCGTCCCCCCTTCCCAGCCTACTAACGCTGCGCTGGCAGCAAATGTCGCTAGGCATAGGAATGAGGCAGCACGAAGCCGTACCCGAGCGAAGCTTGATAACATAAGTTATCTCCTCCTTATGAAGAAGGTTGCCCCATTCGCTTTCCGATTATGCACAAAAAAAATGATGGTTTAGCAGCCCATTCCCAGGGCCGCTCAACCATCATTTTCATACCATCTGATCCGTTGCTGGATCGATTACACTTTTTTCGTTGCGATCTCTTCCGTCAGGAGCGCAATCAGCTCGCTAACCTCTTTCGATCCAATATCGCCTTCGCCGCGTTTACGGACCGATACGGTGCCAGCTTGCGCTTCATTGTCGCCTACGATCAGCATGTAAGGCAGCTTCTCGAGCTGCGCCTCGCGGATTTTATAGCCAAGCTTCTCGTTGCGCAAATCCGACTCTGCGCGAACGCCAGCTGCAAGCAGCTTCTCTTCCACTTCGCGCGCGTAACCATCGTATGCGGACGATACCGGAATGACGCGAGCATGCATCGGGGACAGCCACAGCGGCAGCGCGCCAGCGAAGTTCTCAAGCAGGTAAGCCGTCATGCGCTCCATCGTGCTAATGATGCCACGGTGGATAACGACAGGACGATGCTTCTTGCCGTCGTCACCCACATACTCCAGCTCGAACCGTTCAGGCAGCAGGAAATCCAGCTGAGCCGTCGATAGCGTCTCTTCCTTGCCAAGTGCCGTCTTGATCTGCACGTCCAGCTTCGGACCGTAGAACGCCGCTTCGCCTTCTGCTTCGAAGAATGGCAGCTCAAGCTCTTCGACAACCTCGCGAAGCATGCGCTGCGACATTTCCCACATGTTGTCGTCGGGGAAATATTTCTCCGTATCCTGCGGATCACGGTACGACAGGCGGAATCGGTATTCCTTGATGCCGAAGTCTGCGTACACTTGACGGATTAAGTTAATAACGCGCGCGAACTCCTCTTTGATCTGATCCGGACGGCAGAAGATGTGCGCATCGTTCAGCGTCATCGCGCGTACGCGGTGCAGCCCTGTCAGCGCGCCGGACATTTCGTAGCGGTGCATCGTACCAAGCTCTGCTACGCGGATCGGCAGATCGCGATAGCTGCGCATGTCGCTTTTGTAAACCATCATATGGTGCGGACAGTTCATCGGACGAAGCACAAGCTCCTCGTTATCAAGCGCCATCGGAGGGAACATGTCCTCCGAATAGTGCTCCCAGTGTCCTGAAATTTTATACAGCTCAACGTTCGCGAGAACCGGCGTATATACATGGGAATAGCCCAGTCGTTCCTCGAGATCGACGATATAACGCTCCATCGTACGGCGTACGCGCGCACCGTTCGGCAGCCATAGCGGCAAGCCTTGGCCGACTTCGCGAGAGAACGTGAACATTTTCAGCTCGCGGCCCAGTTTGCGGTGATCCCGCTTCTTCGCTTCCTCGAGAAAATGAAGATGCTCGTCCAATTGCGCCTGCTTAGGGAAAGCAGTGCCGTAAATGCGCTGCAGCATTTTGTTCTTGGAATCGCCGCGCCAGTAAGCGCCGGCAATGCTCAGCAGCTTAAATGCCTTAATGCGTCCTGTCGACGGAAGATGCGGGCCCCGGCACAAATCGAAAAATTCGCCTTGGTCATAAATCGTCAGCTCAACATTTTCGGGCAGGTCGCGGATAAGCTCAAGCTTAAGCGGGTCGCCCAGCTCCGTGAACGTCGCGATCGCTTCCTCACGGCCAACGACACGGCGGCGGATCGGCAGGTCTTCTTTGACGATTTTGGCCATTTCCTTCTCGATTTTCACAAGATCCTCAGGCGTCAGCGATTGCTCCAGATCGATATCGTAGTAGAAGCCGTCTTCGATAACAGGTCCGATGCCGAGCTTAACCGCTGTATTGCCGTACAGGCGTTTGATCGCTTGCGCCATCAAGTGAGCCGTACTATGGCGGTACACTTCCAGACCGTCCGCGGAATCCAGCGTTACGATCTCTACTTTCGCATCCGCTTCGATCGGCGTATAAATATCAACGACTTTTCCGTCAATTTTGCCTGCAACTGCGTTTTTTTGAAGCCCTTTGCTAATCGACCCAGCAACATCGTCAATCGTTGCGCCTGACTCGTATTCCCGGACTGCGCCGTCCGGCAGCGTTACTTGAATTGCCATGTTCATTCTCCTCTGCGTATATGCGTTATTCACATCCAACAAGTTTAGCGAGGGGTGCCTGGAAACAACAAAAAAAGCACCGTCCCGCAAAGGGACGAGTGCTTGTATACTCGTGGTTCCACCCTCATTCGTACGCGCCTTCAGACCAACTGCCAAGAGCGGGAAGCGCGAACCTCATGACATTCGATAACGGGAATGATCCGTTACGGCTTACAGCCAAGCGAAATAATGCTCTACATTACGCTCAGGTTCAACCGCAAAGCTACAAAGGGGTAAATTCACCGCCGCCTCGGAAGAAGCTTACAGCCTAGGCTTCTCTCTCTGTACCGCGCATCATCGGTAAATTATTGTCTTCGTCAACGCTGTTCGACAATTAACAATTGTGCTCGCTTCATTATACCTAAGCGATCACATGCGGTCAATATGGCCATTGCGCTAAACATGGTGCTCGAATGACGAGTGGCATGAGCCGCAGCCAACGCATACGCTAACGCGAATGCCGAATATCGATTCGATCGTCCGTATGATCTGGAGCTCCGGCTGCCTTGTGTGAATAACGATCTGCTTGGGAGAAATCGTCACCAGCGTGCTGATCACCATATCCTCCACATTCATTTCATACTCCACCATCTCGGCTACAATTCGATCGACAGGCTTATGTTCAAGCGGCTGCAGCCGTTCGTCGCAAACCATAAATTCGTGGCCGGTTTTATGAACGAGATGAACAAGCGGCAGCTTAGGCTCTTGCAGGTCGACAAAATATTTCAGCAGCGAAATAAACTCCTGATATTGTTTATCCATTACGAACTCATCAACTGCATACTCCGCTGCGTCCCGCAGCTCGCTCCAATAGTTTTGTAATCGAAACGTTACAAAACCTGTCAGATGAAGCTCCGTTTGTTCCTGCAGATACGCTTCCAGCTCGTCCGCTACTTTCTGCTTTCTTCGTTTGCGGTCTACTTCGCTGAAAGCATCCCGTTCAGGCAATGGAACAGGAATCGAGCCGAGCATCTCGGAGCAAAAACGAACGATCGAATCCAATTCCTCAGGCCGTTCGATTCGATATTGCTTGCGAATAATCGAAGACAGCAGCAACTGCTCCAGCTCCGATACAATATACTCGGCAATAGCCGAAGCCGTGCTCTGATACAATGCTGTTCCATGCTGGGTCAGACGGAATTCCGGCTGCTTGTCGATCCAGCCGATAAGCCGATCCATCCCCGACTTCCATTCGAGCCGCGGCACGGCGGGGATATTATGTAACTGCGTGTACTCCCGAACTAACAGTTCATATAGTTTGATTCGCTGACTTTGTTCAGCGTCGTGCAAGGATATGGAAAAAAGCTCCATGCGCTCACCCCTTTCCTTCCTTAAAAGTATATGCCGTCAGCCCGTGTATATACGATGAACCGTTTGGCACGATTGGAAAGGTATTTAAACGGCGGTCGAATCATGATATATTGGAACGTATTATGAGAGCTTTTTGGTGGTGAATGGCCTGCATGGATTTAGATTCATTAAACGACGCGCGAGAAAGATGGAATCGACGATTAATGCTCGGCTTTTGGACCTTTTTGGCGTTGTCGGTACTCGTTGAGCTAGCCTATTGGGGAGTTACAGCTCGATCCGACGTCTTGATGCCCAGCGTCCTTCAGCTCGTCATTATGCTCATTACGCAATATGGTTTGACACGTTTGAATAAAACCTTACATGAGTATGTAATGATTATGAGTTCAACGCTTCTAGCCTCCGTCTACATATTCAGCTACGATACCGACTATTTATGTTTCCTGCTGCTGCTACCTATTCTGCTTACCATTTATTATCTGGATACGCGAAAGCTGCTGCTTGCGGCATTCATCGCATTGCTGCCGCTGCAATTTTATTATTGGGCAGGAAGCGCGTTATTTGCTCACACCTCTCCGCCGCTCCACGAGCAGCTTGGCACGACAATCATTTTTGCATTCGTCGCCTTCATCTCATGGGCAACCATACGCAGAGGACAAGCACTCATTCAATATTCGACCAAAATCCACTACACGAATCAGGACCTGCTGGTCAAAACCGTGCTTATGGATAAGCTCATCAAGACAGACGCATTGACCGAGCTGTACAATCACATTACCTTCCATGAATATCTGGAGCATCTAATCATACAGCATGAAGCGAACGATTTGTCGCTGCAGCTTGCTTTGATCGATATCGACAACTTTAAGCTGGTCAACGATCAATACGGCCATCGCGCCGGGGACGCGATTCTGCGAAGAGTATCCGAAATTATTCGCACCGAATCCGGCGCCAACGACGTAGCGGCTCGATATGGCGGCGAAGAATTCGCAATCCTGCTGACCGACAAAATGCCTGAGCAATCGCTCGCTCTTCTCGAGAAGCTTCGGGTCAAAATCGCTGCCGAAACCCATGATCTATTGGATGGGAAGAAAGTTACGATCAGCATCGGATTTTCGCGTTATCGCCCGTGGGAAGGCAAAGAAGTGTTTTTCGCTAGAACCGATGCAGCCCTTTATATGGCTAAAAAATCGGGTAAAAACCAGATCGTCCATGCTGACGAAATAGACCCGCATAGCGGCAATGCCGAAGCCGCTTCAACGAGCGCTTAGCAGCAATAACAAACAGCCCGTCCTACAACTAGGACGGGCTGTTTTGTCTTATGCTTTTATTTGGCAATGACGCCGCCATCCACTGGCAGCTCGACGCCTGTAATATAGGCGGAGGCATCCGAAGCGAGGAACAATACAGCCTGCGCCACTTCACGCGCCTGTCCAATTCTCGGAAGCGCCGTCTGCGACAGGAACCATGCGCGCATCTGCTCATTGTTTACGAACTCCGCGCTCATCGGCGTTTCAATAAAGCCGGGATGTACGGAATTGACACGGATGTTATCTTTGCCGTAATCGACTGCCGCCGCCTTCGTGAGCATGCGAACAGCCCCTTTGGAAGCTGTATACGCGCCAGCCCCGCTGCTGCCCGAAAGTCCAGCAATCGACGAAATGTTGACGATTGATCCGCCGTTGTTCTGCTGCATATGCGGAATAACTAGCTTCATGCCAAGAAATACGCTCGATAAGTTAATGTTCATCACGCGATCCCATTGCTCAGTGGTCGTGTCCAGCATGCCTTGCGCAAAGGAAATGCCGGCATTGTTCACCAATATATCAATTCTATGATAAGAAGCGAAGGCTCCCTCCAAAACTCGCTGCCAGTCCTCCTCCGAGGCTACATTGTGCGCAAATGAGATCGCCTCGCCCCCAACTGCTTGAATCTCTTTCACGACTGCTTGTACAGCCGCTTCGTTAATATCCGTCGCTACAACTTTGGCTCCCTCTTGTGCAAACAAGAGCGCTTCTTCACGTCCCATGCCGCTGCCTGCACCCGTAATCAACGCCACTTTATTCGTCAGTTGTGCCATGTTGATCTCTCCCTTGTCTCGATGCTACTTTCAATGCTCCAATGGAGGGGTGATAGCGTGTCTATCACCTTGATACTAATCATATCAGACCTTGCTCATTCATACAATCGTTTTAGCCAATATGCTATAATACAAGTCATTCAAGATGAGGAAACGAGAGGTATCACATGGATCCCAGAGCAAGGTACGAGAAAGAAATTCAAACGACCCGGCATAATCGGACACGCCATATTATTGAGGCAGCTGAACGTGTATTTACGATAAAAGGAATTGAAAATACCACCATGCAGGATGTGGCAAGAGAAGCAAACCTCGGCGTCGCTACCGTATTCCGCTTTTTCCCGAGAAAGGATAAGCTGATCGTCGCCGTTGTCACGAGCAATCTTCAGCAGGTGCTGCACGCCTTCCAATCCATTGCGGCTATGTCAGTATCCTGTCTGGACAAAATTGAGCTGCTGTTCGATCATTCCATTTCATTACTGCACAATCAGGACAGCTCAAACGTGAAGCTTATGGAAAATTTCGAAAACTACGCCGCACACTATACGGAGCCTCTCGAAGATATTGAGGCGTTCAACGCCGTCTACCGAGAGATATCTAGCGTCTTTTCCTCTGTCATCACGCAAGGGGTTCAGGACGGCTCCATTCGTCCAGACCTGCCGATTCCAGAAACGCTAACGACCGTAATGAATACGTTCAGTATGTTCGCACGCAAGCTCTCCCTGCAGAAGAACATTCTGCTATTCGAGCAGGATGTTCCGCCTGAAAATCAGCTGGCGATCCTTAAACAGATCTTAATGAGCTATTTGAGGAATTAGGCAGGCTTATAAATCGAAATAGCTGTCTTAAAAGCCATTACTAATAGACTTTTAAGACAGCTTTTGATTTGTCCGGTCCGTCGGGACCGGTGCTCCATTTATCTGATGCATCTGCCCTGCCGTTGCATTTTGTACAATGAGAAAGGCAAGAGCACCCTTCCTCGAAGGGGTCCATTGCAGTTCATACAACGAGATACGATCCAGAAGGGTCACTATGCGCCTAAAACATAGAACGCCGCCTTTCCTGTTGTACCATATGCAATGAATAAATCCTCATTACCGCATTCAAGCTGTTTCCATTGTACGAAATGCAATGAGTACGCCCGCTGCACACGCCAACTCTACCTCCATTACGACGTACCCCGCACCGCAGCCCGCATCAATCACAACGCCAACCGCTGCAATGCAAAAAAAGGAGCGTCCCCCAGCCGTTGCGGCTTTTGGGACCCTCCCTTTAATCAATATCATCCATTAGTTCTGCATAACAAAATCGACTTGCGCTTCTTCGTTCTCTTCGTACACTTTCATAATTTCATACTTCGTGTTCCGCTGCGCTGGAATCTTGCCAGCTTCACGAATGAGGCGCAGCGTCAGCTCGATGTTGACCTTATGCGTTGTGCCAGCGGCCGAGACAACATTTTCTTCCATCATCGTGCTGCCGAAATCGTTGCAGCCATATTGCAGCGACAGCTTGCCGTATTCCGGACCCATCGTGACCCAAGACGATTGCAGGTTATCGATATTATCGAGGAAGATGCGGCTGACCGCAACCATTTTCAAATATTCCTCCGGCTTCGATTTCTCTACGCGCATATTCGTGTTGTCCGGCTGGAGCGGCCATGAAATAAAGGCCAAGAAGCCTTTGGAATCATAGTTGTTCGCGATGCACTCATCCTGCGCATCCCGCACGCGGAGCAGGTGAAGCGCACGCTCCTCCATCGTTTCGCCAAAACCGTACACCATCGTAGCCGTCGTGTTCATGCCATGCTTATGCGCGGACTTCATGACATCCATCCAGTCCGTCCATGAGCCTTTGAGCTTACTTACTTTACGTCGCGTCCGGTCGTCCAAAATTTCTGCCCCGCCGCCTGGCAGCGAGTCCAGACCCGCTTCATGAATTTGGCGGATAACTTCGTCGAGCGATAATCCGTTCGACACTTCCTTCATCTTCATGATCTCGGCTGGCGAGAAGGAATGCATCGTAATTTGCGGGAAGCGCTGTTTGATCTCACGCAGCACGTCCGTATAATACGAGAACGGCAAATCCGGGTTCGTTCCGCCCTGCATTAAAATTTCGGTACCGCCCACATCAACGGTTTCCTGGATTTTCTGCATAATCGTCTCGTTAGGAAGAACGTATCCTTCCTTCGAGCCTGGCGCGCGATAAAATGCACAGAATCGGCAATATACATCGCACACGTTCGTATAGTTAACATTCCGGCCGACGACGAACGTCGTAATCGGTTCGGGATGCTTACGGAGCATAATTTGGTTTGCAACCTGCCCCATTTTTTCAATTTCGTCTGATTCAAGAAGCACGACGCACTCTTCGAGGCTGATTCGCTCGCCGCGAAGCGCCTTTTCCAATACGGAATCTACAGTATGCATCCTGAAGCCCTCCTTAAGGATTGCGCCTTATAAAAACATCTACGCTATCATCCGGTCGTGGTAATGTCCATCACCTTATCCTAACACAAAAAGACCGCGGCAGTCACTCGACAGAAATGTGACTGCCGCGGCAAAACGAGCCAAAACCGGCTCGTTACCGCAAAGCTCGCTATTCGCCAATGGCCTCGATAGCCGCGGCGAAACGCTCCAACGCCTCGGTCAGGATCGATCTCGGGCACGCAACGTTAATGCGCAGATAACCTGCGCCTTGCTTGCCGAAGACGGAGCCTTCGCTGAAGGCAACGCCTGCTTGTTCAAACATCAGCTTCTTCAGTTTCTGCGGGTCCTCCGATATGGCGCGGCAATCCAGCCACACCATATACGTGCCTTCCGGCTTCATTGCCTTAATTTGCGGCAGACGCTTCTGTACGAACGCGAGCACAAGATTTACGTTCTCCTCCAAATAAGGAATCAGCTGATCCAACCACTCATCGCCATGATTATAAGCCGATTCGACCGCCGTCAAGCCGAAATAGCTCTCCATATGTATGGACAACGTCTTGAGCAAGTAATTGTATTTATTGCGAATCTTGTCATTCGGAATGATAACCGTCGCTGCTTGGAGACCAGCCAGATTGAACGTCTTGCTCGTTGCGATGCATGTAATCGTCTGCTGGGCAATCTCTTCGGACAGCGCCGAGAACGGCGTATGCTTATGCCCGCTGTACACGAGGTCGTGGTGGATCTCGTCTGCAACAACCAGCACGCCATGCTTGATGCAAATTTCCGCTACCCGTTCCAGCTCCTCGCGCGTCCATACGCGTCCGCCCGGATTGTGCGGCGTGCAAAGCAGCAGCAGCTTGGCGCCTTCCGCAGCCTGCTTCTCCAGCAAGTCGAAGTCCATCTCGTAACGACCTTCTTTGAGAACCAGCGCGTTGTCAACGACGACGCGATCATTCATGCGGATAACGTCATAGAACGGATAATAGACGGGGGATTGCAGAATAACGCTGTCTCCCGGCTTCGTGAAGGCTTGTACAACCAAGCTAAGCGCAGGGACAACGCCCGGGCTCGACGAAATCCAATCATGCTGGATTTGCCAGCCATGGCGGCGCAGCAGCCAGCCTTCCACCGCTTCATGATAACCCTTGGTCCGAATCGTATAGCCATAGATGCCTTGATTTGCACGTTCTTTGATGGCTTCGACAACTTCGTGCGGCGGCTCGAAGTCCATATCTGCCACCCACAGCGGGAGCAGATCAGCCCGTCCAAACAGCTTCTCCGACTGATCCCACTTGTACGATGCTGTACCATAGCGATTGATGACTTTATCAAAATCGTACTTGATGCCCATCTAATTATGCCTCCTCAATTTCGCGCTTTGCTGCAGCAAGCGCCTGCTCAAGGTCGGCAATGAGATCGTCTGCATGCTCGATACCGACGGAGAAACGAAGCAGCCGATCGTCTACGCCAATCTTCTGGCGAATTTCAAGCGGAATATCCGCATGCGTCTGCACGGCCGGATATGTCATCAGCGACTCAACGCCGCCAAGGCTCTCCGCGAATGCGATCAACTGAATATGGCGCAAAATCGGCTCAACATAGCGCGCATCCTTCAGCTTGAAGGAGAAGATTCCCGTATTGCCCGACGATTGACGATTTTGCACGTCATGTCCCGGATGGTGCGGCAGCGCCGGGTAGAACACTTCCTCGACCGCCTCGTGAGACATCAGGTACTCCGAAACGCGCGTAGCGTTATATTGGTGCCGTTCCATGCGAAGCGCAAGCGTCTTCATGCCGCGCATCAGCAGCCAGGAATCCTGCGGCCCAAGCACCGCACCGATCGAGTTATGCAAGAACGCCATTTCTTCTGACAGTTCTTTGCCTTTGGTAACAATCAGCCCAGCCAGCACATCGTTATGGCCGCCAAGATATTTGGTCGCGCTATGCACGACGATGTCTGCACCCAGCTCAATCGGGCGTTGGAAGAACGGCGTCAATAGCGTATTGTCCACGATCGTGAGCAATCCTTTGGACTTCGCCCAAGCGCTGACGCGCTCAATATCCGTGATCATCATGAGCGGGTTGGTCGGCGTTTCAATAAGGACCGCTTTCGTTTGCGGCGTACACAGCTCGCTGATGCCATCGAGATCGTTCGTATCCACATAAGAAGCCGTAACGCCGAAACGAGTCATAATCCGTTCCAGCAGTCGGTAGGTGCCGCCATAAAGATCAAGCGATACGATCAGATGATCGCCTTGGCCGAAAAGCGAGAATACCGTCTGGAGCGCTGCCATGCCTGAGCTGCATGCGAACGCTGCATCGCCGGATTCCAGCTGCGCCGCAGCTTCCTCTAATACCGAGCGTGTCGGATTTTTCGTCCGCGTATAGTCAAAGCCCGTGCTCTCGCCAAGCTTCGGATGGCGAAAAGCAGTCGAATGATAGATAGGAAAGCTGACTGCTCCGGTCTTCGGTTCTTTCGTGGAGCCAATCTGTGCCAAGCGGCTTTCGATTTTCATGAACGAGATCTCCTTTTATATGGAAGGTGGAATGATGGATTAGATGTATGCGCCCATATCGTATGGCGTTTGCTGGTATACATAATAGTTCAGCCAGTTCGAGAACAGCAGGTTCGCATGGGCACGCCATGACGAGCGCGGCTCGCGCGTTGGGTCATCATTCGGGAAATAGTTGCGCGGCACTTCAATCGGAAGGCCCTTGGCCTTGTCGCGATCATATTCCCATTTTAGCGACAGCGGATCATATTCGGAATGGCCGGAGACGAACACTTGCTTGCCGTCCTTGGAAGCTACGATATAGATGCCTGATTCTTCGGATTCCGATAAAATGTCCAACTCCGCAACCTTCTCGATGTCTTCGCGGCGCACTTCCGTATGCCGGGATTGCGGGACGTGGAACCACTCGTCAAACCCGCGAAGCAGCGGCACATTCTGTTTCTCGATCGTGTGCGGGAACACGCCGAAAATTTTGTTGTCCATGTCGTGCTTCGGAACGCCGTAATGGTGGTACAGGCCTGCCTGCGAGGCCCAACAGATATGCAGGGTAGAAGTCACGCGGCGCTTGGACCACTCCATAATGCGCTGCAATTCCTTCCAATAGTTTACTTCCTCGAAGGGCATATGCTCGACCGGAGCGCCCGTAATGATCAGTCCGTCATACCATTGGTCCTTGATTTCGTCGAATGTTTTGTAGAACATCTCCAGATGCTCGGCTGACGTATTCTTCGACGTATGCGTAGCCGGATGCAGCAGCACGACCTCGATTTGAAGCGGCGTATTGCCGATCAAACGAAGCAATTGCGTCTCTGTCGTTTCCTTCGTCGGCATCAGGTTCAAAATGGCGATGCGCAGAGGGCGGATATCCTGATGATAAGCAACGCTCTCATCCATCACAAAGATGTTCTCATTCGCTAAAACTTCTCTTGCCGGCAAACTGTCCGGTACTTTGATCGGCATGTACGATCACTCCTTCTGTCTTGCATGGTTTAAGTATTCTCTTCTGCCAAGCCTGCACTTCATAAAATGGCGGATTATAACGAAAAAAAACCCGCTCGTCAAATGAGAGGGGTCTTATGGTATCCATAATGACTCTCTCATCTCCCAGATCAGATAACTGTTATCTGATCCGCAAGAATTAGCACCGTGCTTAACGCCGGTTGCCGGGCTTCATCGGGCTAGTCCCTCCGCCTGCTCTTGATAAGAAAGATCGATATTTAATTAGAAGTCGTTCAACCGAATGCTTCTGCTTCGCTTGAATGATAAATCGCTAATATAGTCTATACTATAGGTTATTCTTCGGTACGCGTCAAGCCGGAAATTCACCCGAAAAAATGGACGTTGAACCGCATTCGGCATGCCAGCATATGCTACGGCCATAGAGGGCATTCGCCTTGGTCTCTATGCTTCCAAAAACCTTGTTGCACTGCCTCTTGTACGTCTTACCATGCAGGAGTATACTAGACAAGGTGAAACGGCTGAAAACCGTCCCAAGGGGCGGCAAAGCACGATTCCGTTTGGAAAAATCGTACATTTACGAAGGGGGTAGCGGCATGGAAGGCGATGGGTCTAGTCCTAATCAGACGAATGATTCGCGCATAGCGATACCGACGGTCAAACGGCGCCCGTATCTGTCTGCCATGCGACTTCACTTACAGGTTGTTGAGCCACTGCGCTAACCGATGAGTGACGTTACCGGCGGAGCGGCATACGCGGCTTTCGTTTGTCATGGCCGTCCGGCATCGGACGACTTGACGAGAGGAGAGAACGCGGCATGAAAATCCGCCACGTCCACAACGGCATTTTTACACCTACTGAAGATATTCAAGCAGTGTTGGTTCCGCCGGCTACCGGCTTTTATTGGATCGACGCCGACTTGGAGGACTTGATTGTCCTGCAGCCTTTGTTCAACCTGCATGACTTGGCTGTAGAGGACTGTTTAAGCGAAGAAGAGCAGCGTCCTAAGATTGAAATTCATGACGGCCATTATTTTATCGTTATTAACAGCATCCGATTCGATGACGAGGAAATTTTCCTGCGGGCATTGAACATTTTCCTAGGACGGCATTTCATTATTACGGTAACCAAACAGAAGATCAACGAGCTTCGTTCCCTTAAGCCTGTGCTATGGGAGCAAGAGGTCGATAAGCCCGACCGGTTCCTGTACCATCTGGTCGACCTTGTCGTAGACAACTATTTCTTCGTCGGCGACCGAATCGAGGTTCGGATCGACAATCTTGAGGAAGATATCCTCATGCACACGAAGAAAACGCATCTGAATGAAATTATCGGCTTGCGAAGCGAGATTCTATGGCTTAAAAAGGTGCTGGGCCCGCAGCGCGAGGTTATTGCAACTTTAAATAAGAAGGACCTGAAGCTGATCGATGACCAGCTCCAAAAGTACTTCAGCGATATATACGAGAACGCGGTCAAAATTTCCGAGACATTCGATACGTACCGCGATCTCATGAGCAACTTGCGCGAGGCCTACCAGTCCAGCCTATCCAACCGCGCCAATGAAATCATGCGCGTGTTCACGGCGCTGACGACGATCTTCATGCCACTTACGTTCGTAACGGGCGTCTATGGAATGAATTTTGACTTCATCCCCGGCTTGCACATGCACAACGGATCTTATGTTTTGCTCGGGTTTATGATGTTTCTGGGACTCGGCATGTTCTACATCTTCCGCAAGAAGGATTGGCTATGACGAACAAAGCGGGGAGCATTCGGCTAATGCCGGACAGCTCCCCGCTTTTTATTTTATGCCGCTCCTCCATCTTCCCCTACTAACGCTTCTCGCTTGCCTTTATCCAGATTTACGAATCGAAGCAGGATAATTCCAATAATAAAGAACGCGATCAGCGAGAGAATGCCAATTCGGCTCGAATCCGTATTGCCAGCTACGATGGCGAACACGAACGGTCCCGCCACGGAAGAAAATTTGCTTGAAATCGTCAGAAAGCCAAAAAACTCAGCCGTCCGCGCCGGCGGCACCAGCTCGGCGTATATCGAGCGCGCGATTGCCTGGCTTCCGCCCTGCACAAGCCCGACCATCGTCGCGAGAATATAGAAGTGCGTCGCATTTTCCATAAAGAAGCCTAACGTTACGATCACGATATAAATCGCCAATGAAACGTTCAACGCCTTCTTGGCACCGAGCTTCTCGGCATATCGCCCGAACAGCAGCGTGCTCGGAAAGCCGATCAGCTGCGTAATCAGCAAAGCAACGATCAGATTGTTCATCTCAATTCCGATGCCGCTGCCGTAGATCGTCGCCATCACGATAACCGTATTAATGCCGTCATTGAAAAACCAATAGGAGATCATATATTTAAGCAGCTCGGGATAACGCTTGAATTGCCGCAGTGTCTGGCCTAACCGATGGAAGGAAGCCCCGAGCGCTTGCGTGAACGAAATGGCTGTGCCGCTAGCCGTCGCCTCGCTGCGCTTCCGCTCCTTGACGCTGCGCAGAATCGGAATCGTAAACAGCAGCCACCATACGCCGACCGTTAAGAAGACGATCTGCGTCCTCAAATTCCCCTCAGTCGGGAGACCGAACAGCGCCGGCTTTTGAATCATCATGACGTTAATCGCCAGCAAAACGCCTCCGCCCAAATATCCCCAAGCATAACCTTGCGCGCTAATCCGATCCCGCCGATCCGGTGGGGCAACATCGACGAGCAGCGCATCATAGAAGGTGTTGCCTGCGGCAAAGCCAATCGTACCTAGAATGACGAGCGTCGAGGCCAGCAGCCAGTCCCCTTCGCCGATCAAGGCCATGAGCAGGCTAGCAATCGAGCCTAGAACAGCGAAAAAGCCGAGAAACTTCAGCTTGGAGCCGGTATAATCCGCAAGCGCTCCCATGATGGGCGATAATACGGCTACAATTAACGCCGCGATGCTCGAGGTATTCGCCCAATAAACTTCCGGCAAATTGCCGCCGAGATTTTTAGCAGCCACTTTCTCATAATAAACAGGCATAACAGCGGCGATCATCGTCGTTACGAATGCGGAGTTTGCCCAATCATACATTAGCCACCCTCTTATCGCCTTCTTGTTATTCACGAATGTCCAACCTCCTCATCATGCTAAACCTTTCAAAATACAGGTTGCGACAACATGTTCGACAAGTTGATTCGGACTCCTCCTAAAGGTTATGTAAAGTTTACTTACACTTTGCCCTAGACGGCTCTTTCATTTATAATAAAAGATAGTGGTGATAAATATCTCTTATCGAGGAGGCTTTTCATGAACATCAATCAGCTTGAAACGCTCCTTACAATATCCAAGACGATGAGCTTTCGCAAAGCGGGAGAACTGCTCAATCTGACGCAGCCTGCCGTATCCGCCCAGATCAAAAGTCTGGAGGATGAATTCAAAACCGTGCTCATCGACCGGAATCAGCCCGTCACGCTGACCGATCGCGGACAGGTTTTCCTTGAACACGCGGAGCAAATTCTCGGTATTGTCGAAGAATTGAAACAGAAGCTGTCCGACCTGAACCAAATTCCGCAAGGCCATATCGTGCTCGGCACGACAAGCACAATTGCCATTCAAATTTTGCCTCGTGTCTTAGCTTATTTTCAGAACCAATTTCCTATGATCAAGACAACGATTCATTCCATGCCCTCCTCGCAAATTACGCCCGCTGTGGAAAACGGCACAATCGATATCGGCATTACCTACATTTCGGATAAAAGCCCCAGCATTGAAACGGCTGCCCTCTACTATGATACCTATGAGCTCGTCGTCGCGCCCGGTCACCCCATGAGCCATTTGAAACATACGACCGTGGAGGCTTTGAAGGACACCCCTCTCATCATGCTCTCTCCCGACACATTCGGAAGACGTTTCGTCGATCAAATTTTCGAGAAATATAAAATTCAGCCGAACATCGTTATGGAGCTGTCCAGCAGCGAAGAGGTGAAACGGATGGTCGAGATTAATCTCGGCGCGGCTGTCGTGTCCAAGCTGTCGATTGCCAACGAGCTTAAGCTGGGCACACTACGCATGATCAAGGTCAACGAGCTGGAGCTCACGCATCCCGTCAGTGTCGTCTATCGTTCCGGGCGTTATTTGAATTCCGCGATCAAGCAGTTTATTAGCGATTTGCGCGGAATGTCGGAAAGCCAGTTTGTTAGTACCGAATAGTGAAGTTCAGTTATTAGGAGGGGATTTCCATGAAATTCGACTTGCACACCCACCATTATCGCTGCGGCCATGCCGATGGCACAATTGAACAATACATTCAAGCCGGCATTGAAGCCGGGCTGCACGCTATTGGCATTTCCGATCACTCGCCGTACTTTGCACACAAGGACGAGCAGCCTTTTCCCAAAATCGCCATGGCCCGAAGCGAGCTCAAAAACTACGTGGACGAGGTGCTTCGGCTTAAGGCCAAATATGAAGGGAAGATCGACGTCCTGCTCGGCATGGAATCCGATTACTTCCCTGACCACGTCGAGGTGTATCGCCAAGCTTATGCACCATATCCGTTCGATTATTTGATCGGCTCGGTGCATCAGACGCGAGGGGTTAGCATTTTCAACAAAAACCGTTGGAAAAGTCTCAATGCCGAGCAGCAAATCGATGAAAAACGGCACTATTACGAGCTGATCGCGCAATCCGCCCGCACCGGCTTGTTCCATATTCTCGGCCACATCGATGCAATGAAGGGCTATTATCCGCCTTTCGCGGACATCGCGGCTGATGATGCAGTTGAAGAAGCGCTGCGCGTCATTGCCGAGTGCGGCGTAGCGATCGAGATCAACACATCCGGCAAAATGAAAGATGTCGGCGGCTGGTACCCTTCCGACGCCATGCTGGAGCGCGCGTATCATTACGGCGTAGATGTAACGTTCGGTTCGGATTCGCATGTCCCTTCGCGCGTAGGCGATGACTGGGAGCTCGTCCGGCAGCGGCTGAAGGAAATCGGCTTTAAGCATTGGGTGTACTTCAAAAACAAGGAACGGATCACCGTTGCGCTGTAGATTAGCGTTATAGACAAAAAAAGGAGCCTTCCCAAGAGGGAAGGCTCAAATCGTATATTAAAAAGGGGGTCTTGCTTATTATAATAGCCCCTTAATGTGATGAGACGATAACAGGAACATTACCGTTGTGTTACAAATTCGCATCGGCTTAGAAAGGTTTGATGGTTGCTCATGTGGTGGTTAACAGCGATTGGAAGCGCAATACTGTTCGGATTAGCCGGCTGGTGGATGAAGGTGAGCCAAATGAAGGGCGGCGCTTCGAACGGCCTGCTCTACGGCCTGTATGTGTCAGGCACGCTCGGATTCGGCATTCACAGCGCCGTGGAAGGCACGCTCGGCAGCTTGCTGGATCCGCGCCTGCTGCTCGGCGGGCTTATTATCGGCGCAGGCTCTGCATGGGGAAACGCCTTGTTTATGAAGGCACTGCAATACGGCCCTGCCAGCCTGACATCGCCGCTGACCAACATGAATATTGCACTCGTTGTCGGCATGGGCATCATCATTTATGACGAACCTGTATCCGCTGCCGAATCCATTGGCATTGCACTGCTGCTGCTATCCGTCATCTTCGTGTCCATTCGAGGGCGAGAGCGGCTGACCGTTACCGAACGCAGATGGTTCGTACTTGTGTTCGCTGCAATCCTCTTGTTCGCCTTCCGCAATGGCGGGCTAAAAGTAACCGAGCAGCTCGGGCTGGCTAGCGCCCCAGTCCTGTTCGTCGGCTACGCATTGTCTCTGCTTTGGTTCTGGGCACTCGACCACAAGGAACGGACAGCGATCGTCCCTCTCTCCGCAGCTAATCCCGTGATTGCGAGCCGTGTCGGGTTTCGATGGGGACTGCTTGCCGGCATATTCTCGTATTCAGGGCTTCAGCTGTATGCTGTCGCGCTGGAAACGGGAAAAGCCAGCATTGCCGCACCGATCTTCGCTACGAATAGCCTGGTTGTGGCCCTCGGGGCCATCGTGCTTTATCGCGAACGGTTGACGAAGCTGCAATGGATGGCGTTTGCGCTTACCATTGCAGGCCTCGTCGTGATCCGCTTATAGCTCATTCGCAGGAATGCGGATTTGCTGGCCAGGATAAATCAAGTTCGGATTACGCAGCTCATTATACGCCGCCAGCTTCTGCCACGTTGTGCCATAATGCGCTGCGATTTGCGACAGCGTGTCCCCGGACTTCACGATATAGACCGTATTCTTCGCAATCGAAGCTGGCGTTGAGCCAACAGGTGCCGGCTTGGCGCCTGCATGCGAACCTCCCGTGCTTGCGGACTTCGTTCCCGCTTCTGCCGGGGATGGAGCTGAGCCTCCCGTCGTCGGCTTCGACGTCGGCTTTGTCGATTGCCCCGCTCCCGCAGCCGTTCCGGTTGAGCTTGTCACCGCATCGAACGACAGCCTATACTTCGCGTAGCCATCCTCACTATCGCCTACATATTTCATTGAAGGCAGCTTTGCAGCGAACGCTTTGGCGTCCGGCGACGTTTTGAACGTGACATTCACGTTTGCTTTAATCGGAAGGAACGACCAGTTGCCGTCAGCGGCCGGGTCGATCGTTTTGAACGTCTTAATGTAGTCAATGACCGCTTGGCGGTTCTCATCCGGCGAAGCGAGCACGATCCGCTTGCCGTCCGGATTCGCCAACTTGCTGGAGGAAGCGCGGTAATTGTTCGTTGCAACGATAAACTTTTGCTTCAGGTCGATCGGTTTGCCCTTGTACGACAAGTTCTGGATGCGATGCGCATCCGGTGCAGTCAGCTTTCCGCCCGCATCATATCTTGCCTGCTGCGTCACGTCGATTTGATAATTCAGGCCGTCAATGACATCGAAGTTATACGTCGGGAAATTGTCATTGACGAGCGGCTGCTCGCTTGTCCCTTTTGGATCAATCGTATTAAACTGCCCCGCCGACCATTCCAGCCACTCTTTCATTTCCGCGCCTGTCAGCACGACCGCGTTCACCGTATTCGAGTACAGGTACAAATCGGCCACGTTCTTAATGGCAATCTTGCCGGCCGGAATGTTCGTGTAGTAGCTCGGGCCTTGACGCCCGCCTGCCTTGAACGGCGCGCCGGCTGACAATACAGGCAGTCCTTCGTACTCCGTTCCTTGCAGATGCTGCTCGACATACCATTTTTGCGCGCTCGTTACGATTTGGATCGATGGATCATCTTGCACGAGAGCGAAGAAGCTATTGATCGGCGCTTTCGTCGTTCCGACCGGCCCCCGAATGTAATCGAGCGTATGATTATGGTCCGCTTCGACCGCATTGGCGATCTCAGGATCGACATCAACCAACGCCTTCTTGTTCGCCGCATCGTAGATCGGTCGAACGTCAACCTTCGAATTTTGAACCGTCCATTGACCGTCCTTAAGCGCGAGCTCCAGATCAACCACGCCAAGATTGTTGCCCCAGAAGCCTGGCTCGACCGCAGGAACGCCATTAATCGTCCCTTTCGCCAGATCGACGCCCTTCTTGCCGTCAAACGCAGCGCTCGGGAACACCTTATGCGCATGGCCGAACAAGATGACGTTAATATCCGGCACTTGGCTTAGGTAGAGCACGCTGTTTTCCATATTTTCCGTCTGCGGAATATCCTCGAAGCCCGAGTGCGGCAGCGCAATGATCAAGTCAGCGCCCTTCGCTTTCATCTCCGGCACGAGCTTTTTGGCTGTCTCAACGATATCTTTGGCGATAACCTTGCCCTGCAAATTCGATTTGTCCCACTGCATCACTTGCGGCGGCACGAAACCGATTACCCCGACCTTGATCGCATGCTTTGCGCCCGCATCGTCCGTTACCGTTCGATCAAGCAGCAGATAAGGGGTAAAATAGTGTTGGTCATTCGCCGGGTTATTGTCATGGTCATCCACATACAGGTTTGCATTCACATAGGGGAACTTGGCGCCTTGAAGCGAGGTTTTGAGGAAATCGAGGCCATAGTTGAATTCATGATTGCCGATATTGCCCGCATCATAGTCGAGCAAATTCATCGCTTTGTATACAGGGTGGGTTTCACCCTTCTGCAGCGGATCAACCTTCGCGACATAGTCGCCTAGCGGATTGCCTTGGATGAGATCGCCGTTATCGAACAACAGGCTGTTCGCGCGCTCTGCACGTGCTTGCTTGATTAACGTCGCTGTTTTTGCTAACCCGTACTCATCGGTAGACTTGTCCGCAAAATAGTCATAGTTCATCAAATTGACGTGCAAATCTGTCGTCTCCAGCACGCGAAGCTGTACCGTTGCAGCTGAGGATGCCGGCTCTGCCGCCGATGCCCCTATAATAGTTGCAGGCGCTGCCATCGTCCCCAATGCTGTAACGGCAGCTAACGCGCTTTTCCATAACATAAGCTTGCTCATGAATTCGCTCTCCTCCACCATCTATTATGTGATCAAGTCATCCATTTCAAAACCTATGGTACGGATGAATAGGGCAGGGCGCAATCCGTTCGAGTCAAACCATACACAATCTTAATACATTAATGTAATTATTTACAAAAATAATAAACAGAACCTCACGCACCACAGCCTCGTGCGTAAAGTTCTGTTTATATATCCTTTATTTCCACATGCCATTACGCTTGCTGCTAGCAGAACCGGTAAGCAGACGGCGCCAATATGCTTTGATGCGAGCACTTAACGACAGCTGCATCGCCGATCCCCATCCGTCATATTTGCCCTCCAGGTCCTTCAACAGGCCATATAACTCATCGACTCGGCGGTTTAGCGTATCAAGCCGTACGTCGTCTTGCCTGCTTATGACCAGCGGATACGGATAGTCCGGCTCCGGATCGCCTTTCTTGCCGTCTTCAATGTGATAACCCAGCTGCTCCAACGATCGCTTAATGCCCGTCCGGTCATCATTGTGCCGAAATAGCAGCCAATGATATACGGTCCGCTGGCGATTGATCTGATCCCCATGATGCGCCAGCGCATACACCATCTGCGCATTATGAATAAGCAGCTGCTCCCTTTCATCGGGCAGCATATACGCATAAAAGCTCCATTCCGGGTCCAGCTTGCGATAAAGCTGTGCCCGAACATCGCCCTCGTTACGAAGTAACGCCCGTATCGTTTCATCCTCGAAGCTGTCGGGCACATAATAATAAAATTCGAGCTTCGCTTCCGTATGCAGCCGTCCAATATAATGGAACTCCCCTGACTGCTGCATCGTCTTTTCTAGTCGACTCGCCCACTGTTCAAGCTGCGCGACGGCGTCCGCTCTACGCTTCCCGCTGTGCGAAAGCCGATAGACGTTCACGGTAACGGATAACAGCTCATCGAACGAAGCGATTGGATATTCCGATTTGTAGCCGGAATTAACGAGCAGCCGCAGGTGCTCGCCGTTCATGCGCCGTTCAAAAAAACCCCAGTCTTCTCCCGCCATCTCCCGCTCGTTACCTCTCTATCCTGCCATGATGTCGCTATATCATTAACCGATTGATTAGCATGCATTGAGCCTATTATACTGCACTCGGTCGAAGGAACCAACCTACGATTCGCCCGGTTTCTCCAATGCCTGCGCACAAACGGCAAAAGCCGCGCCCTTGGAACTATCGTTCCCAAGGACGCAGCTGGTGCGTTACTGCCTCTCCTCCTTCTATTATGGAAGGTCGATCAATAACACTTGCGCCGCCGTATCGCTGCTCGTCAGCTTCAGTGACGTGATCCCTTCAATTCGAGCGGAATCGCGGCGGTGAAGCTCGGCTTGTTCGCTGCCGCCTTCTAACGAAACGCTGCCTGCAAGAACGAACACAAACTGTTTGCGTCCAGGCTGCTGCTCGAATGTAACCGACTGTCCTCCCGACAGCTCCGTCAAATACATCGTCATATCCTGATGGATCTTCGCCACGCGCCCTGGCTGCTGCAGCTCGGCATTGCCGCTTACAATCGGTACAAGTTTGCCGCTCAGCTCATTCGGATCGAACGAGCTCGTCTCGTACGAAGGAGCTATTCCGCGCTCTGCGGGTAAAAACCACATCTGAAGCAGCTCGACCGGCTCGCTTGGCGATGGATTTTTCTCGGAATGATGAACGCCCGTCCCTGCTGACATCCGCTGAATGCCGCCCCACGTCGTTACCGCTTGGTTGCCCATGTTATCGCGATGCTCCAGTTGGCCGCTCAGCACGAGCGATACGATTTCCATCTCGCGATGGGGATGCATGCCGAACCCGGTTCCGCCATCGATTCGGTCGTCGTTCAGCACGCGCATCGGGCCAAATTGCAGGTTGTTAGGATCATAATAATCAGCGAACGAAAAGCTAAAGTACGAATCGAGCCAGCCATGGTTCGTATGGTACCGTTGATTTGCCGCAAAAGTTTGGATCATAACGCCATCTCTCCTCGCAAGCCGGAGTTCCGGCTTCGTTTATTTTTTGTATTATTTCAACCAAGCATCAATCGAATACTCGCCAGCACCGGTTAACGCGACACCCAGCGCAACTGCAAGCAGTACCAGGTTATATTCGTAGCCGTTCTGCGTTGCCCACAGCCCATTCGCTCCGTGGACCTTCACGATCGAGATAAGCATCGTGCCGATAATAAACGCCGCTCCGAGCCATGTGACAAGACCGAAGCCGAACAGCAGGCCGCCCAGCACTTCCGCAGCTCCTGCGCCGAACGCCATCAGTACGCCCGGTTTCATTCCGATCGACTCGAACCAGCCGCCCGTCCCCTTGAGTCCGTAGCCTCCAAACCAGCCAAACAGCTTTTGCGCGCCGTGTCCTACAAATAACAAACCAATAACGACCCGAATAATCAATAATCCTGTATCCAACATGTGTACCCTCACCTTTCCGATTCCACCGTGGAATCGATGCGTAATGTTTTGATGAGCTAATCATATCGTAAGTGACTTACTTTAGTCAAGTATATAACGAAAATAAAGTTTTTTTGCGTTACCAGCCAGATTCACTTACCTTTCCTTAGTTCATATGTTACAATAAGGTCAGATAAAGGGGTGATACGGTTGGATTACTCAAAAATGTGCCCGAGATACGAAGCTGCTGCTGAACTGCTAGGCAAAAAGTGGACAGGACTGATCATTCGCGTGCTGCTCGGCGGACCGAAACGGTTCAAAGAAATTAAAGAGCAGATTCCCGAGATGAGCGACAAGATGCTGACCGACCGCATGAAGGAGCTTGAAGCGACGAATATCGTAAAACGGACGGTTTACCCTGAGATGCCTGTTCGTATCGAATATGAACTGACAGATAGAGGACATGACCTCGAACCCGTCATCTCCTCCATTCAAAATTGGGGCGAGAAGTGGATGTAATCCGCTTCGCAGGAATGCTTGAACAACACAAAGAAGGGGTGTCCCCTAAGCCGCAACGGCTGGAGGCATCCCTTTTTTGTGCGCTGCAGCGTCGGCGTTGATTTTGCGTCGATTGCGGCGTACGTCGTATTGAAGGCGTGTTGCGCGCCTCCCGGCATGCTCTGCCATCGCAGCAGCTATGCCGTTTTCGGCATGCGGCGCCATAGCGGCATGCGATGCCATCGCGACATGCGGCTTGTCGGCGCTTGCCGCAGCGTGTATCAGCGTGCTCATTGCAGTTCGTGCAATAAAATCAGCTTGAACGCGGAAGCGAGAAGACCTCGTTGCAAATCGTGCAACGGGGAGGGCTGCTTTTTATGTTTTAGGCACATCTTGACTCCTCTGGACCGTCTCTCGTTGCATGAACTGCAATGGGAAACCTCGAGGCAGATGAATCCTGTTTTGCTCGTTGTACAAACTGCAACGGCATCGCAATGAGATGAATGATGAATAAGGAAGAACCTCGCTTAACTCCGCCAACCTGCATCTTGCGCTGCATCCTCTCCTTTATCCCAAATGAAAAAATGCCCGAAAGTCGATTGGAAACGACTTTCGGGCAGCTACGTTTTTATTGCTGGCAGGCACACTCGCGTCCTGCTTACTTGTGCTTGCGCCAATCCAGCTTGCTGTTGCCCAGCAAATATTCAAAATCGTTATCCAGCCGCTTCTGCTCCGCTTTGCGCGCTTCCTCTTCCCGGATGCGCTCCGCTTCCTTCCGCTGCTCCTCGGCAGCCTTCAGCTGATCCTGCTGCTGCTTGAGCTTCTCAAGCACGTCCCCGCCGAGCAAGTCTTTCAATGTCGTTGGCTTATCCTTAGGCAGCTCATGCCCTTGCTGATAGCTCTGTGCATGGCCGCGATTCGAACCGTTATTGTTTTTTGGGCGCTTGGCCATTAAATTCCCCTCCTACATGCAGCCCTAAGCCCCCAAAGCAGCTCGCTGCACTTTCGTTAAGCTGTTCACGACGAGCGTATAGGAATGGTCAATCATATCCCATAGCTCGCCCTCTGTAAGCGATGAATGAAACTCCACCGTATTCCAATGCTTTTTGTTCAAATGATACCCCGGCTTCACAGCATCATGCTGCTCGCGCAAATTCAATGCGATGACGGGATCGCATTTTAACGAAACCGAGTCCGGGGACAGCAGCGCAAACATCTTGCCGCCGACCTTGCATACGAGCGGCTCCGGCCCGAATGGGTACGTTTCCTCTGCCCCGCGCTTGGAGAGGCAATAGGCTTTTACGTTCGAGACATCCACCTTCTAGCGACCCCCTTAACAATCTTGTATGAGCGTACCATACGGGCGGGAGAGCGTAAAGACTTCCAGAATGCAAAGCGATTCGCATAAAAAGAAACCGGCAGCGTCTTAAGCTGCCGGCTTCCACCCGGATGCAGCGTTATGCTACATGCCGAGCCATTTTTTGAACAAGTGCTTGGTCGTATCCTTGTTGATCGCTGCAATCGAAGTCGTCAGCGGAATGCCCTTCGGACATGCGCGTACGCAGTTTTGCGAGTTGCCGCAACCCTCGATGCCGCCATCTTCCATCAGGGCGTCCAAACGCTCTTCCTTGTGCATTTCGCCCGTAGGATGCGTATTGAACAGGCGAGCCTGCGAAATGGCTGCTGGCCCGATGAAGCTGCTGCGATCGTTTACGTTCGGGCAGGACTCCAGACAAACGCCGCAAGTCATGCACTTGGACAGCTCGTAAGCCCATTGGCGCTTTGTTTCCGCCATGCGGGGTCCTGGTCCGAGATCGTACGTACCGTCGATCGGAATCCATGCTTTCACGCGCTTAAGCGCGTTGAACATGCGCTCGCGGTTGATCACAAGGTCGCGAACGACAGGGAATGTGCGCATAGGCTCCAGACGGATCGGCTGCTCAAGCTTATCGATCAGCGCGCTGCACGCCTGGCGCGGCTTGCCGTTGATCACCATCGAGCATGCGCCGCACACTTCCTCCAGACAGTTCGATTCCCAGCAGACGGGCGCCGTGTCGGCTCCGTCTGTTTTCTTCGGATTACGCTGAATTTCCATCAGCGCGCTAATCACGTTCATATTGGAACGGTAAGGCACTTCGAATTCTTCCGTATACGGCGCCGAATCAGGGCCGTCCTGACGGGAGATAACGAGCTTCACCGTTTTGGCTGCAACAGTCGTTTCGGCCATCGGTTATCCCTCCTAAAGGTTTTGCGTGAATCAGATTACCGAATTTAGAGGTAATCCTATGAAGCAAAACCACATCGTAAGCATATGCTTAGGTTTTGCGTGAATCCGTTCGCTCACGTAAGCATACGCTTGCTTAGGTTTTGCGTGAATCCGTTCGATCGATTACTTATTGCTCGAGTAGTCGCGCTTACGCGGTGCGATCAGCGACGTATCGACTTCGTCGTACGAAATTTGCGGGCCGTCTTTGGTCCATTTTGCAATCGTCGTTTTGAGGAAGTCATCGTCGTTACGATCAGGGAACTCCGGCTTGTAGTGCGCGCCGCGGCTTTCGTTGCGCAGCAGTGCGCCCAGCGTCATCGCTTCAGCCAGCTCGAACATGTTCCACAATTGGCGTGTGAAGGCTACGCCTGCGTTGTTCCAACGCGCCGTATCGTTGATGTTGATATTGTTGTAGCGCTGCTTCAGCTCTTTGATCTTGGCGATCGTCTGCTCCAGACGGTCGTTGTAGCGAACGACGGTCATGTTGTTCGTCATCCACTCGCCGAGCTCCTTATGAAGCACATACGCGTTTTCTGTACCGTTCATTTTGAGGATGCTTTCGTATTTCGCCGTTTGCTCGTTTTTCGCACGGTCGAAGATCGAAGAAGCAACGTCCTCAGCCGATTTTTTCAAGCCTTTGATATACTCAACGGCTTTCGGCCCCGTCACCATGCCGCCATAAATGGCCGACAGAAGCGAGTTCGCGCCCAGACGGTTCGCGCCATGGTATTGGTACTCGCACTCGCCGCATGCGAACAAGCCCGGCACGTTCGTCATCTGGTTGTAGTCAACCCACATGCCGCCCATCGAGTAATGGACTGCCGGGAAGATTTTCATTGGCAGCTTGCGCGGATCGTCGCCTACGAACTTCTCATAGATTTCGATGATGCCGCCGAGCTTAACGTCCAGCTCCTTCGGATCTTTATGCGACAGATCGAGGTAAACCATGTTCTCGCCGTTGATGCCGAGCTTCTGATCGACGCAAACGCTGAAAATTTCACGCGTCGCGATATCACGCGGTACGAGGTTGCCGTAAGCCGGATATTTTTCCTCAAGGAAGTACCATGGCTTGCCGTCTTTATAGGTCCAGATCCGTCCGCCTTCGCCGCGCGCCGATTCCGACATGAGCCGGTTTTTGTCGTCGCCCGGGATAGCCGTCGGGTGAATTTGAATCATTTCGCCGTTGGCGTAGTTAACGCCCTGTTGATACACGGCACTCGCAGCCGTGCCCGTATTGATAACCGAGTTCGTCGTTTTGCCGAAAATAATGCCAGGACCGCCCGTTGCGAGAATAACCGCATCCGCGCGTACCGTATGCACTTCCATCGTGCGCAGGTCCTGCGCCGACACGCCGCGGCATACGCCGTCGTCGTCAAGCACCGCACCGAGGAATTCCCAGTGCTCGTATTTCGTAACGAGGCCTGCCGTCTCCCAACGGCGTACTTGCTCGTCCAATGCGTAGAGCAGCTGTTGGCCAGTCGTCGCGCCCGCGAACGCTGTACGGTGGTACTGCGTGCCGCCGAAGCGGCGGAAGTCGAGCAAGCCCTCAGGCGTACGGCTGAACATAACGCCCATCCGGTCCATTAAGTGGATAATGCCTGGCGCTGCGTCGCACATTGCTTTTACAGGCGGCTGGTTCGCAAGGAAGTCGCCCCCGTATACCGTATCGTCAAAGTGCTCCCATGGGGAGTCGCCTTCGCCCTTCGTATTAACCGCTCCGTTGATGCCGCCTTGCGCGCATACGGAGTGGGAACGTTTAACCGGAACGAGCGAGAACAGGTCAACATGAACGCCTGCCTCCGCCGCTTTAATCGTCGCCATAAGGCCGGCAAGGCCGCCGCCGATGACGATTACTTTATTTTTAGCCATAATCGAATGCTCTCCTTTCGGAAGTTCTGTTGCTAGCCTACTAAGATCGAAGATGCTGCGGATGCCGCTTCTTTGAATTCATCGCCCGTGAAAGCAACGATCGACAGCAGGAAGAGTACGGAAATAATGACGAACAAGCCCATGCAAATCACAGACGAAATCCGCTGTGCGCGAGGACCTACCGTAATGCCCCAGCTAATCAGGAATGCCCAGAAGCCATTGCTGAAGTGGAATACAGCCGACAGGACGCCGATGACGTACAGCACGAGGCTTACCGGATGCGTAAAGATGTCATGCATATGCGCGCCCAGCTCTTCATGCGTCAGGTTGCCCATGGCCACTTGGAAGCGCGTCTCGTAGAGATGCCAGAAAATAAAAATAAACGTAATGACACCCGTTACGCGCTGCGCGACGAATGCCCAGTTGCGGCCATAGCTGAATCGGCCAGCATTCATGTTGGACTGATAAGCCATGTACAGGCCGTATACGCCGTGGAACAAGAGCGGCAGGAAGATCCCGAAGATCTCCAGGAAGTACACAAGCGGCAAGTCATTCAGAAACTTAACGCTGTCGTTGAACCCTTCCGGTCCGCTTTCGAATGCGGAGTAGTTCGTAATGGCATGCTCGATAATGAACAAGCCGAGCGGAATGACTCCCAACAGGGAATGAAGCTTCCGCCAATGGTACGAGTTTGCTTTCATAAGTATTGCGTTCTCCTTTCCAGACTTACCCGATTAGATTGCTTAACCCAACAAAACATTTTACATGGTACGCACGAGCCCGTACAGCGTCAACAAAAGTCGACACAACTTAGCCACACTTTCCATCCTACTCCTTTTCCGCTTATAATGGAATTGCTTATTGTTGATAATTTCTTATAACGTTTATGCATAAGACCTGTATTTCCTATTAGAAGGAGCTGCCGCTATGCTGGAAGACATGTTAGCCTTCGCCATCGTGGTTGAGCAATCGAGCATGAACAAGGCTTCCGTGCTGCTGAATTTGTCGCAGCCTGCCTTATCTCGTCGAATTGCAAAGCTGGAGGAAGAGCTAGGCGTCGAGCTGTTTCGCCGCATTGGCAAGCGGCTGGAGCTGACGAGAGTCGGGCAGCTAACGTATGAATACGCGCTGGAGCTTCGCTCGCTTCATCAGCGATACTTGCACACGGTATCCGGCTTCCGCAACGAGGGGCCGACGGAGGTTACGATTGGCGCAAGCCTGACAACGCTTCAAACCACGCTGCCCGACTTTATCAAATCGTTAACCTCCAGCCATCCCGATCTGGACATCAAGGCCGTAACCGGCAAAACCCATGAAATCGTATCGCTCGTGCGCGAACGAAAGGTTGACTTCGGTATCGTCGCCTCGCGTATCCAGGATCCGCAGCTGCATTGCGTCCCGTTGTTTGATGATCACCTCGTACTCGTCTTGCCTCGCAACCTGTTCGTCACAGACCGCGGTCCCATGTCGATCAGCGAGCTGAACGGCTTTCCGATGATTTTGTTTACCAAAGGAACCTGGTATCGCACGCTAACCGATGAAGTGTTCGACAAGTATAAGCTGGAGCCGGATGTTCGCATGGAAATCGACTCGTTCGAAGCGATTTTGCGCTTGCTGGTCACTTGCCGTTCCGCAACGCTGCTGCCCCGCTCCTACGTTCGCGAGGAATTGCTGGACGATAATGAGCTGACCGTCGCGCCGATCCGCGAGCTGGAGCAAACCAAACGAACGACATCGCTCATCTACGCTTCCCCTTCGGGCCTTAGTCCAGACGTTCGTTTATGGGTCGATAGCCTTGCAGCCGCATACCCTCGACTGTAACTGTAACCAACGCGCTTAGCGTCAATTGCGCCCATTAGAATGGCCCTCTACATGCGAGAAGTCGCGGCTGCACGAGAGCAGCCGCGACTTATTCATCGTAGTCACTATGTAGTATGAACGAAATAACTCGTCAGTAATCGCCTGTGTTCACACATTTATACAGCAGCGAGCACGTTACTCCCGCTTTATTCCTTCTCCTCAACGTCCATGCCAAGCTTCCGCGCCAACCATCCGGTCGTGCTCGCTTGCAGCATGATCGTCAACACAATTGCCATGAACGTGATCGACGCAATAACGTCAGCATGCGGAACGCCCATTCCGACGAGCATGCCTGACAACGCGGCCGGAATAACGCCTGTCTCCCTTACCCAGATCATGAACAGCATTTCCTTCAATGTCCACTTTGACTTTCTGTCTGGCAGCGCACACAAGAAAACGGTCAAAGGCCGCGCGATGAAGATCATGACGAGCACAGCAGCTAAGGATTGCCAGCCGTAGTCCGCTAAAAGCTTGAAGTCAACCTGACTGCCAAGCAGAATGAAAATAAGCATCCGCATAATAATCGTTACGTTGTCAGAGAAATGAACGAGCTCCTCCTGCTTCTCATCCAGTCGAAGCCGAAGCACGTCCGGGTTGCCCCAAATCAAGCCTGCCACGAAAGCCGCCATAAAGCCGCTCACATGCAGCATGTCCCCGATCAAATAAGCGCCAATCGCCGTGCCGATCATCGCGATCGTCGTATAATCCCGCAAAAGCCCTAAACGCAGATGCGCAACGAGATAAACGACAGCAACTCCGAACACGATCCCAATAACGATGCCGCCAAGAGCCGTTTTCACAAAATCGAAAACCAGCGGCCCGGCTTGAAGGGCAGACTCGCCGGTTACTGCCGCTAATAAAGCAAACGTAATAATGGAACCTGTCGCATCATTAAAAGCCGATTCGCTTTCAACGGTCTCCCTTACCTTCTTGCGTACGGCCACTTGGCGAAATACCGGAATAATCGATGCCGGGTCGGTGGAGGCGATAACCGCCGCCGCAAGCAGCGACGTTAGCCACTCCAGCCCAAACACGTAATGGACTGCCGCGCCTACGACACCTACGGTAATCAGCACACCGGGAACGCTTAGCAAACCGACAGTCCAGCCAACCTTGCGCAAGCCTGACAACTGAATATTGCGCCCGCCATCGAACAGGATGAGCGTAGAGCCCGCAGTAAGAATTAGCTGGTTAAGCAGCGTGCCGGCCGACTCATCAATCCAATGCAATCCTTGACCAAGCAGCATGCCTGCGCCAATGAACAAGACGACGTCAGGCAATCGGATCAGCGCCGCTACTCGGCCCGATAACATGCCTGCTGCCGCAATAATAAGAAATAACGATAAAATATGGCGAATATCAATTGCTGTTGCAGTTTCCATCCGTTAACGAGCCACGCTAGCTTCAAATTTTTCGATCTGCTCGTTCGTGCCGATCACAACCATAATATCTTTCTCTTCCAGCTCTTCGACTGCCGTCGGTGCAATGATAACGCCGCCCTTCGGCTTGTTGATCGCAACGATGCTGCAGCCAAACCGCGCGCGCGTATTGATGTCCTGCAGCGTCTTGCCGTTAAGGCAGCTAGGAACAGCCAGCTCGGCAATCGTATATTCCTTGGACAGCTCGATGTAATCAAGCAGGTTTGGCGATACGAGCTGATGGGCCACGCGAATGCCCATATCCCGTTCCGGGTAGATCACGCGATCCACGCCCAGCTTCTCCAGCACACGGCCGTGAAGCTCGCTTAGCGCCTTCGCCACTACTTTTTTTACGCCGATATCCTTTAATTGAATCGTTGCAAGAATACTCGCTTGAATATCGTCGCCAATCGCGACAACGCCGCAATCAAAGTTGCGTACGCCGAGCGCGCGAAGCGTTTCCTCGTCCGTTGCGTCTGCTGCGACGACATGCGTAAGCACGCGGCTCATATCGTCGACGGTTTCTTCATTCTTATCAATGCCGAGCACTTCATAACCGAGCTGGACGAGCTCTTGCCCCAGACTGGAGCCGAATCGGCCCAAGCCGATAATAACGAATTGTTTCATGTGGTTCTCCCCTACTCCGATGAGTGTATTGACTTATTAACCGATAATGATTTTGCCTTCCGGATGTCGGTACAGCTCTTTCTCCGCACGAGGCCCCAGCGCATATGCAAGCGTTAGCGGCCCAAGTCGACCCGCGAACATCGTGAGGCTTAATATGATTTTGCCAAAATCGGTCAGCGTCGTCGTAATGCCCGTCGTCAGCCCAACCGTGCCGAACGCCGAGGTCGTTTCGAACAGGATACGCAAGAAGTCACGGTCTTCCGTCGTCGACAGCAGCATCGTTACGCCAATGACCAGCGCAAGCGACAAGAGCGTAATCGTCAATGCTTTGAAAATGCGCTCGCGCGCCAAACGGAATCGGAACAGCACAATGTCCTCCTTGCCTCGAATCATCGCGATAACCGCGCCGACCAGCGTCATGAACGTCGTGGTTTTAATCCCGCCCCCTGTTGACCCCGGCGATGCGCCGATGAACATGAGGATGACCATAAAGAATATGGAAGCTTGGCGCATAGCGCCGATATCGATCGTGTTCGCACCAGCCGTACGCGGCGTAACCGATTGGAAGAGAGATGCCCAGATCTTCCCATCCCAGCCCAGCGAGCCTAACGTTTTCGGATTGGAAAATTCGAAAATAAAAATAACGATGGCGCCGACGGCAAGCAAAATGCCCGTCATCGTAAGCACAACTTTGGAATGCAGCGAAAGCCGTTTGTTTGTTCGATATTCAATAAGGTCCGACATCACGATAAAGCCGAGCCCTCCGAGTATAATAAGTCCCATTGCCGTAAAGTTGACGATCGGATCATTCACGTACATGGTCAAGCTCCGATACTCGCCGAATAGGTCAAAGCCTGCATTATTAAACATCGAGATGGCATGCCAGACGCCAAAATAAATCGCTTTGCCAACCGGCATATCGAACACAAAACGGGAAGTGAACAGTACGGCAGCTGTCGCTTCGATCGCAAGGGAATAAATGATAACTTTACGAATCAAGCGAACGATACCTTCCATGCTCGACTGGTTCATCGCTTCTTGGAGAATCAGCCTCTCCTTGAGCGAAATGCGTTTGCGCAGCACCAGCGCGATGAGCGTCGCCATCGTCATGAAGCCGAGACCGCCAACTTGAATAAGCGCGATGATCACAATCTGGCCAAACACGGTAAAATCCAGCCCTGTGTCCACGACGACGAGGCCGGTAACGCAGGTAGCGGAGGTAGCCGTGAACAACGCGTCGATGAATCGAAGCGATTCGCCGCTCGTGTTCGAGATTGGCAGGGACAGCAGCACAGCGCCGAGCAAAATAATAAGAGCAAATCCAGTCACCAGTATGCGCGGCGGAGACCATTTGAACCATTTCTTTTTCTTTTCCATTCCACGTTCCTCTCCTTCATCCAACGAAGCGGAACCCGCCGCAAGGCACAAAAAAAGACATTGGAAACCCAATGCCGTCTGCGATGAGTTCTGTCCATGCAGCCTACGAGGTTAGCTGTCGGATTCGGGCTGGATAGATCGCCCTATCTGCGGCAGAACAGCATGTCCTGCGCAGAATTCACCCCGAGTTGCTGCCGAGAGTCATCGAGTGCTAGCTTTCATTCGATAATCCTTTAAGACGGCAACTATATGGTTCCCCCGTTTTCCATCGGAAATTCGGCTGTTGAATATGCGGTTATTGTCGAGTGACGTAAACGATTATATAGCGAAATGGTTGCAATATCCAACTGGCAAATCGAACGGATTGAGGCGCTATGAATCGAAAAACAGCCAATTCCACTGAATAAGCTTGTCCGTATCAGGACGCTGTTCGTTATTTTACGTATTTGCATCCATTATCGCGAATTTTGAGTGCTTTGCTGCTTATGACGGACAAGACAGACATTGACGGAGCGCCAAACACATATGCTACTGTAGATAGAAGGGAAACAAGCTCATCGCCGCTACACTCAGCATTCAAGGAGGGTCTCATGACCGAAAACCCATTGTTGCCGCAGCGCATCCCCCGAATTCTGCTGTTTTTGGGCACTGTCGGCTTGTTATTATTCGTATGTATTCAGCTGCTCCCGATTTTCGCTGTCTCTTCCCCGGAAGACCCAGACAATCAGGCGAGCGCCAGCGTGATTTCGCGCGAAACGGCAGACAAGAAGGCACTCGCCTTGGCGGAGGAGCGATTCGGCGGAGCTACGGAAGCGCCGCATACCGTCCATCAATCCGACAGCCTGTTGTACGGCTATTTGTCCAAGGAGAACAAGCTGACGGACTTTGCGCACACGTACGATGCCCGGTTCCCGACGGACACGTTTCAATCGCAAGTCAATACCAAGTATGGCGAGCTATTCGTCTACACGCATATGGAATCGGGCCGTATTGTGGGATGGCGGCTGTTCCCTGTAGGGGATGATCGTACAAAAGCCTCATCCCGTTACGTTTCCGAATGGACAAAGCTGCAATTTGCACGAAAGACCGCAATCGCTGAAGGCTTCCGCAGCACGGACCTGCGTGACGGCCAGGTTAACGGCAATGTCGCCACCTTTGAGCCGAAGAGCTATAAAATGGAGGAAGCCCAGCTTCGCCTTCAGGTAACCGTTCAGGCGCTGGACCGTTCAGGCACATTGACGGCAATCAGCTATCACGCAGCTTTCGAAGCGCCGAGCGGCTATATTGTCAACGTCAAATCGCAGGATAAGCTCGCGGCCTCTCTCTCGTTGTTCGGAAGCCTGCTGATGAATGCGCTGTTGTTCCTGCTCGCCATTATCATGGCTATACGTACGAGACGGAGCACATCGTTCCGGCGCGGCCTCCTGCTTGCTGGGCTGTTCCTGCTGTTCTATGTGGTGAACAACTACAACATGGCAGACGGCATTCGGGCTTCCTACGGCGAACGTCCGAATGCTGAGACGCTCACCGTCGCCGGGCTGTTGTTCTCTAATTTATTTACAGCGCTTATGGCGATTTCCGTCTGGTTCTCGCTTATCGGCGGGGACGGCATCTGGAGACGGGATGGACGCCGACTATGGGCGCGTTATCGGGAGCCCGGTTATGGGGACCACGTTTGGCGGGCAATGAAGCTGTCCTACCCGCTGGCATTGGCGATGCTTGGCGCACAGTCCATCTTGCTGTACAGCCTCGATCGGTCGATCGGCTCTTGGTCAACGACCAGTGTCGAATCTTCACCTTATAATTTTGCGATCCCGCTCCTGTATCCGCTGCTTGCATGGTGTGCGGCTATTTCGGAAGAAGCCTTGTACCGGCTGTTCGGCATCGCATTGTTTACGAAGCTGTTCCGCAACAAGTTTATAGGCTGCTTGCTTCCGACGATTATCTGGGCGCTGGGGCATGTCACGTATCCCGTCTATCCCTCATACAGCCGGCTTATTGAGCTAACGATCGTCGGTCTGTTGTTCTGCTGGTTGTTCCTGCGTTACGGCTTCATCGCGGCTGTCTTCACGCATGCTGTGCTCGATACGCTTCTCATGGCATTCGATCTTATTACAATCGGCAGTGTCGTCAACTGGCTCGCTGCGCTCTTCTACTTGGTGCTGCCTGTTGGCATTGCTTGGGTGCTGCGGACGATCACCAATCGCCGGATGAATGCTGCGGGCGGATAGCACACTTTTTTATTCCCTATTCGCTCCGACCTGCCGTCTGCGGGCGGATTGCACAGCTAATACAAAAAGCGCTGCAGGAACATAGTCCTGCAGCGCTTTTTTTCGTTGTCAGCTATCTTAATCGCCCGCTTCACCCACTGCTGCTTCCGTTCCCGCCGATTCCTCGCCCTCCCGCAACGCGGCTAGGATCTGCTCCGCCAGCTTCTCTCCGATCGATAGCGGCTTGAAGTCCTCCACCGAAGCTTCCCGAATCTTTTTGAGCGAGCCAAAATGCTTCAGCAGCGCCTTGCGCCGCTTCTCCCCTATGCCGGGTATCGCATCGAGCTGCGACGCCACCATCGACTTGCCGCGCTGCTCGCGGTGGAAGGTGATCGCGAAGCGATGCACCTCGTCTTGAATGCGCTGAAGCAAGTAGAACTCCTGGCTGTCCCGCGGCAGCGGGACAACCTCAGGCGGATCGCCTGTCATAAGCTGCGCCGTCTTATGCTTCGCATCCTTCACGAGACCGCATACGGGTATCTGCAGCCCCAGCTCATTGCGCAGCACGTCAAGCGCGACGGCAATTTGGCCTTTCCCGCCATCGACGACGATCAAATCAGGCTGCTCCAGCCCTTCCTTAAGCACCCGCTCGTAGCGCCTGCGCACAACCTCTCTCATCGTCTCGTAATCATCCGCTCCGACGACTGTACGCACCTTGTATTTGCGGTATTCCTTCCGTTCCGGCTTGCCGTCGATGAATACAACCATAGCGGATACCGGATTCGTGCCTTGAATGTTGGAGTTATCGAACGCTTCGATGCGGCGTACCGATTCCAACCCGAGCCATCCGGCGAGCGACTCCGACGCCTTCACGCTGCGTTCTTCATCGCGCTCGATCAGCCGGAACTTCTCATCCAACGCCACCTTGGCGTTGTTGCAGGCCATCTCCACGACCTCCCGCTTCCGCGCGCGGCGAGGGACGAACACTTTGACCTTCAGCCACTTCTGAAGCGATTCGCGTACATCATCGGCACGTGAGCCAGCAGGCGCCTCCTCATCGGATTCCGTCCCCCCCGTCAGCTCGCCAGATTCGGCTTGCGCGCCAGAGCGCGAGCTTCCAGCTGCGCGCTCCTCCTGCACGGGGATCGAGGCAGACTCGCTTGCAGTCGTCTCTCCCTCCTGCACATCGACGGGCATTTCCTCCGGCGGCTCTGGCAGCAAGATTTCGCGCGGCAGCGCAGGGTTATCGCTGTAATACTGCGCGACGAACGTAACAAAATCGTCGTAAGCTTCGCCATAGTAAGGGAACGACGACGAGCGGCGCTCTACCATTTTGCCCGAACGCATGTACAGAATCTGCACGCACATCCAGCCCTTGTCGACAGCATAACCGAATACGTCTCGATCGACTGCATCTGCCATCGTAATCTTCTGCTTCTCCACGATCGCCTCGATCGCGATGATCTGGTCGCGATACTCCTTCGCCCGCTCAAACTCCAGCGACTCGGCTGCCTCCTCCATCTTGCGCTGCAACTCCGACTTCACTTCGTCCTGACCGCCATTCAGAAACTTCGTAATATCGCTGACCATGCGGTCGTATTCGGACTGCTCCACGTCAAACTCGCAAGGCGCGATACACTGACCAATATGATAATAAAGACATACTTTGTCCGGCAGCGTATTGCATTTGCGAAGCGGATACAGCCGATCCAGCAGCTTCTTCGTCTGCTGAGCCGCGAATGCGTTCGGATACGGGCCAAAATATTTGGCTTTATCCTTCAGCACCCGCCGGGTCACCTCCAGCTTCGGATGGCGCTCGTTCGTGATTTTAATATATGGAAACGTCTTGTCGTCCTTCAACAGAACGTTATAGCGCGGATGATATTGCTTGATCAGGTTGCACTCCAAGATGAGCGCTTCCATGTTGCTGCCCGTTACGATATATTCGAGGTCGCGGATTTCAGAAACAAGCCGCTGCGTCTTCCCATTATGCGATCCGTTAAAATAAGACCGAACCCGGTTCTTCAGCACCTTCGCCTTACCTACATAAATAATCGTGCCTTCGCCGTTCTTCATTAAGTAACAGCCCGGTGCGTCCGGCAGCAGCGCCAGCTTGCCTCGGATAAGCTCCGCGGCGGCATCTCGTTCACTTGTCTGTCCCCGCCGTTCCATCGATCTACCTCCAATGGTCGAAATATATGCATGAATTACGGCGCGATGCGCCATCCTTACTATTGTAGCATACGCAAGGTCAAAGGTTTGTCCGGATTTCACTTTACAATTGTTTACGGTGTTGGGTATACTACAGTATATATGTACTTACGGTTACGTACGAGGGGGATATTGGAGTTATGAACAACGCTCAATACACAGCGGAAGATCCGCGCGCGCACGTTAACGAAGAACCACGCGACGATATGCAGGATGTTATGTTCGGCTTCGGCGGCATGCTGGGCTTCATGACAATCGTATTCGCAGCAATGGTTATTATCAAGTTTGTTCAATCCTAAGGGATGTTAGAAGGTTCCGCTCGGCGCATGCCGTATGCGGAGCCTTTTTTCGTTACAGCACTTGCCTGCGCCTTCCCATACAAAAAACCGATGAAGCGATTAACCGCTCCATCGGTCATATAATTGTTCTAACTACCCGTTGGCAACCTTCCCCGCCGCCTTCAAAGAAGGGTTAACGCCCTTCAGCGGCTGCTCCGCTCCTGCCTTTGCTGCCGGCACTGCGCCCGCGGAAGGGTCGAACCTTTTGCGCTCTGTCCGGTCGATCTGGACGATTCTCCCGTCATGTACCGTGATGACGACGGAACCATACTCCATGCCTTCCAGTTGATCGGCGATGCGATCCTGCCACCATTCATTGAGCTCTACTTGTTTTCCCATTTCGATCCCCTCCACTCGACAAATTTCTTCGCGGCCAATGTGACCAGCGCTAACATGACCAACAACGAAGCGACAGCAAACGATGCAGAAAACTGATACTCGTTATACAAAATCTCAATATGCAGCGGCAGCGTGTTCGTCTCGCCACGGATATGGCCGGATACGACCGATACTGCGCCGAACTCTCCCATTGCCCTCGCGTTGCACAAAATGATGCCGTACAGCAATCCCCACTTAATGTTGGGCAGCGTGACGTGCCAGAACATTTTCCAGCCGCGCGCTCCCAAGCTTACCGCCGCTTCCTCCTCTTGGACGCCTTGCGCTTCCATGAGCGGAATCAACTCTCTTGCAACGAATGGGAAGGTGACGAAGACCGTCGCCAAGACGATGCCCGGCAGCGCGAAAATAATTTGAATCCCGCGATCATCCAGCCATGGACCAAACATGCCTTGCGCACCGAACATCAACACATAGATGAGACCCGAGATGACGGGCGATACCGCAAAAGGCAAATCGATCAGCGTGATGAGGACGTTGCGCCCCCGGAACTTAAACTTCGTAATCGCCCATGCCGCTACGACGCCAAACACGGTGTTTAGCGGGATCGCAATAAGCGAGACGATAAGCGTCAGCTTCAGCGCAGACATGGCATCCGCATCGCGGAGGGATGCGGTATAGACATCCCAGCCCTTTTTAAGTCCTTCAATAAAGACCGTAATAAGCGGCAGTAACACAACAAGTGCGAGAAACGCAAGTGCAACGGTGATGAGTACGACGCGTACCCAGCCTGATTCATTAATGTGGCGCGGCCTGACGGCGGCTTTCTCCGACAGATGCGCGGTAACTACGCCAGCCATGTAAATCCCCCCTGATCTAACCTGACTTGCAATGCTCCTGCCGATTCCCGCCTCTTATGCAGAGGTCGTACGGCGGCTAATACGGGCTTGCAGGAAATTGATAATGAGCAGCGCGATGAACGAAACGACCAGCATAACCAGCGCGATCGCCGTAGCGCCCGCATAATCGTACTGCTCTAGCTTCGTCATAATGAGCAGCGGAGCAATTTCCGTCTTCATCGGCATGTTGCCGGAGATGAAGACAACCGAGCCGTATTCGCCAATCCCGCGGGCAAAAGCAAGCGCAAAGCCAGTCAGCAGTGCAGGGGCAATCTCAGGAAAAATAATGCGTCGGAACGTTCTCCAGCGGTAAGCGCCGAGCATGACGGCCGCTTCCTCCGTGTCCTTCTCGAGATCCTGCAAAATCGGCTGCACCGTACGCACGACGAACGGCAGCCCGATGAATACGAGCGCGATCGTAATGCCAAGCGGCGTGAACGCTACCTTGAGGCCAAGCGGCTCCAGCTTGGAGCCAATCCAGCCATTCGGCGCGTAAATCGTCGTCAGCGCGATGCCAGCTACCGCGGTAGGCAGTGCAAACGGCAGATCCACCAGACTGTCGATAAGCGACTTCCCGGGGAATCGATACCGCACAAGCACCCAAGCGACTAGCAGACCGAACACCGCATTAATGCCAGCTGCCGCTAGCGCAGTCAGAAAACTTACTTTGTAAGCGGCGATGACACGTGCGTTCCATATCGTGTGCACGAAGTCCGTCCAGCCCATGCCGGCGGTTTTGATGAACACGCCGGCAAGCGGGATGAGGACGATGACGCACAAGTAGAAGATGGTGTAGCCGAGCGACAATCCGAACCCCGGAAGTGCCCGTCGGTTAGCGGAACCTTTCATGTGAAGTCAGCTCCTTAAGCATTCGCATTCATGAATGTATTATTTCGATCCTGGAACGTAGATTTTATCGAAGATGCCGCCATCGGCGAAGTGCTTCGTTTGCGCTTCTTTCCAACCGCCGAAGTCCTTGTCGATCGTCAGCAGCTCAAGCGGCTTGAATTGATCCTTGAACTCGTCAGCTACCGATTGCAGCGTCGGACGATAATAGTTCTGAGCAGCAATGCGTTGGCCTTCTTCGGAGTACAGGTATTTCAGGTAAGCTTCTGCGACTTCACGCGTTCCGTGATCGTCAGCTACTTTATCGACGACGGCAACCGGCGGTTCAGCCAAAATACTGATCGATGGATAGACGATTTCGAACTTGTCTTTGCCCAGCTCATTAACCGACAGATAAGCTTCGTTCTCCCAAGCGAGCAGGACGTCGCCGATGCCGCGTTCTACGAATGTCGTCGTGGAGCCGCGTGCGCCGGAGTCGAGTACCGGTACGTTTTTATACAGTTTAGCTACAAAATCCTGCGCTTTTGCTTCGTCATTACCGTTTTGCTTCAGTGCATAGCCCCAAGCTGCAAGGTAGTTCCAACGCGCGCCGCCCGATGTTTTCGGATTCGGTGTAATGACTTGCACGCCGTCCTTCACGAGATCGTTCCAGTCCTTAATCCCCTTCGGGTTGCCTTTACGAACGAGGAAGACGATCGTCGACGTGTATGGCGAGCTGTTCAGCTCGAATTTCTTTTGCCAGCCTTCATTAATGAGTCCTTTTTGTTGAATCGCGTCAATATCGTAGCCGAGTGCAAGCGTTACAACATCTGCCTTAAGTCCATCGATTACTGCACGGCTTTGTTTGCCGGAGCCGCCATGCGACTGCTTGATCGTAACTTCTTGGTTTTTCTCTTTCTTCCAATATGCTGCGAATGCTTTGTTATAAGCTTCATAAAGTTCACGGGTTGGATCGTAGGATACGTTAAGCAGTTCTACTGGCTTGAGAGGCTCCTTAGCTGCCTCCGTCGTTGTCGTTTGCTCCTTCGTGTCTGCTGGTGCCGGGTCGCTCTTCGTTTCTTTTTCTTTGGAAGAGCAAGCGGTTAGCACCACCGAGATAGCTAGCAATACGGCAAACCATTTGATCGTTTTAGACTTGTTCATTTCCTTACACCCCTCATCAATCGAATTTGAATTTGTTTAATTCCTATCTGTTTAGTAGGTTATGGGAAAATAATAGCAGGCATCCGTTCAAGTTGTCAACGAATATTTTCAAGAAATCTTATCTGGATAATAAGAATTGCTTATAGTCCACCTTCATTCCTTCCTCTGCTCCGCTCAAAAATGCCAAAAAGCCCGCATCCCATATGGGATGCGGGCTTACGATGAGAGCAGGAAAAGCGGTTAACCTTCACCCATTGCTTTTGCGGCTTTCGGCGAGAATAGGTTAATGTGATCCAAAGTTGGATCATTAGACTTGCCTGGCGTATAGACAAATTTCAGTTCATAAGAGCCTGTTTTGTAAACCAGAATGTGCTGCTTGCCTGTTGTGCGAGTCGTACTTGGCTTGCCAAGCGCAGCCTTCACATCAGACACTTTCAGCAATACGCCGTCTTTAATCGGATCGAGCGCCGTTCCGAAAATCCGGATTTCCTTCACGACATCGCCACGGCCAACGCCGAAGGCAATCGTTCCCTTCATCATTCCTGGCGCGTAGAAATCGTAGCCGCCCTCCGATTTATTCGGCTCGCCCCATGCTTTGTGCACCTCATCGATCAGCGTCTTGCCGACGACAAAATCGCCTGCATTAACCATTTTGCCGGACTTTGCAAGCTTGTAAATCCTCTCTACATATTGCTTGCGAAGCTGCGAATCGGTCGTCGCCTCGGTTGGCGTTGGCTTCGTGGTTTTTACCGGATGTACCGTTACATTCGGGCTTGGCGTTGTTGTTCGATCCGCGGAATCCTGCTGCTCCGTCCCCGTCGATGGAGCAGGCGAAGTTGGCTGAAGCGGACCGTTAGGCGTCGCATTGGAGCCGCATGCGGACAACATGGCGGTGAGCGCAATGCTCGCGAGCATTATGACGACGCGCTTGTTCATTTGAAGCAATCGGTTCATCACATCATCTCCTTGCATTTCGTTGAACTGTCATTGCTGCATTCCTTATTATTGACGAGATGACTCCATTTCTTGTTGCACATTGACCAAAAACCAATGTTTTCCTATGCGTGCCGGGCTATTCTCGCTTCTGCGCAGCTGGCGTGCGAATAGGGAATTTTTTTATTCCCTATGAGCGCTTCTGCGCAGCTGGCGTGCGAATAGGGAAGATTTTTATTCCCTATTGGCGCTTCTGCGCAGCTGGCGTGCGAATAGGGAAGATTTTTATTCCCTATGAGCGTTTCTGCGCAGCTGGCGTGCGAATAGGGAAGATTTTTA
>NZ_AEDD01000009.1 GCF_000179615.1 Paenibacillus curdlanolyticus YK9 | reverse complement strand
GCTGGAGCGGGCCAGAATGGCCAGGCGGTGCAAGGCGGAGGCCAAGGCAATGCTGGAGCGGGCCAGAATGGCCAGGCGGTGCAAGGCGGCGACTTCGGCGGTTTCGGAGGGGGCGGCATGGGCGCTCCTCCTGATGGTTTTAACCCCGGTGGTGGTTTCCCAGGCGGCGGGATGGGAGGCGGTCCAGGCGGTTTCGGCGGGACAACGGCAGCCGTGAATCAAGGCAGCTCGTCTGAAGCGTTGACGACAGGCGGCCTGCTCATCGTACTTGTGCTCGCTTGTTTATTCGTTGTGTATTTCCGCAGAAAGCACTGATTCGTATGAAGAGGATGAACCGGATGGTGCGCCTTATATGAAAAGAAATCCTACGTCGTTTGTTTATGGCGTAGGATTTCTTTTTTGTTAGATACTCGCCGTAGCGCGAATAGGGAACAAAAATCTGCCCTAAAGGACCAACTGGCATGACGTAGCACGAATAGGGAACAAAAAACTTCCCTAAAGGGTTAGCTGGCACGTCGCAGCGCGAATAGGGAATAAAAAACTTCCCTAAAGGGTCAGCTGGCATGACGTAGCACGAATAGGGAACAAAAAACTTCCCTAAAGGACCAGTTGGCACATCGCAGCGCGAATAGGGAACAAAAATCTGCCCTAAAGGGTTAGCTGGCACGTCGCAGCGCGAATAGGGAACAAAAATCTACCCTAAAGGACCAACTGGCACATCGCAGCGCGAATAGGGAATAAAAAACTTCCCTAAAGCGCCAGCAAGCGCGCCGACGCGCAAACATAAAAAAGCTCCCATCAATGGGAGCTGTTCGTTGTAAGGGTGGTGCGGTCAAGAGGACTTGAACCTCCACGGTTGTTACACCACTAGAACCTGAATCTAGCGCGTCTGCCAATTCCGCCATGACCGCATGTCAATGTCGACAAAAAAGATCATACCATTGGGTACGAGTTGATGTCAAATATTATTTTAAGACGCCGGTGCTGTTAATTGCTCAAGCTGAGTAAGAATGCGGAAAGCATCTTCATTTGTCTGGCCGCAGGTGTATTCCTCCGCAGCAAATCCGCTGCACACCGCAGGACGATCCGGCTTGCCGAACAAACGGCACTTGTTATCTTCCGCCAACTGAATGCAACGCACGCCAGCAGGCTTGCCGCCGGGCATGCCGGGAATCGGGGAAGTAATCGTTATCGCGATACAGCATGCTGCACAGCCGATTCGGCATTCCATGGAATTACCTCCTTCGAGTGAACGAAAGAGGTTCCAGCTCATGCGCTGGAACCTCTTATAGTGGTGCGGTCAAGAGGACTTGAACCTCCACGGCTGTTACACCACTAGAACCTGAATCTAGCGCGTCTGCCAATTCCGCCATGACCGCACAATTACAACTGGCGAAATTTAATATATCATTTTAATCTTATTCAAGTCAATGTGATCAGGAATGTTCGAATTTTCTGTAAACGATAACCGCATGACTTACTCGATAGGGCTACATATTTTTTGAACAGGGCACAAACACTGTGTGTATGTCATGATAAGGTGGTGAGCCTGAAGCGATGCATTCACGGCAATCGAGAAAGCAATCCAATTGTATAAAACAAATCCGCTGGACTCGTCGACTGGTAGTATGCTTGCTCATCGGACTGCTGTGCGCTGGCACCGGTTTATCTGCTGCAGCTGGTGCAGCTGAAGGAGCAGAGGGACGAGCAGCTGAGACGAAACGCGTAGCGATTGTCATTGATGACTTTGGCAATGGCATGACTGGGACGACGGAGATGATGAAGCTGCCGTTTCCTTTTACGGTTGCGGTCATGCCGTTCATGCCGACTACGCGCGCAGATGCAGAAACTGCGCATAAGCTCGGCCATGATGTCATCGTGCATATGCCGATGGAGCCGAATAAAGGCAAGCGGGAATGGCTTGGCCCAGGCGCGCTGACGACTGATCTCAGCGATAGCGAAATCCGCAAGCGGGTAGAAGCGGCGATCGACAATGTGCCATACGCGGTCGGAATGAACAATCATATGGGCTCCAAGGTAACGGCGGATGAGCGCGTGATGCGCATCGTTTTGACCGTTTGCAAAGAGCGGGGGCTATTTTTCCTCGACAGCCGTACGACGTACAAAACGGTGGTGCCGAAAATCGCCAACGAGCTGGGCGTACCGCTGCTCTCCAACCATGTGTTTCTTGACGATGTATATTCCGTCCAGCATATTGCCAAGCAAATCGGCGTGCTGCGCAAATATTTAGAGGAGCATGAGAACTGCGTCGCCATCGGCCATGTTGGACCTCCAGGCAAGAAAACGGCCGCAGTTCTGCTTCAATCAACGCCAGTGCTTCGGGAAAAAGCGGTAATCGTGAAGCTGTCCGACCTAGTCCAGCGAACCGACGAGCAGCAAATATTGCCTTAGGCCGTTCGCAATCGCGGAAGCCAGCTTCGTTTGTGAAACCTTATTCGTCAGCATTGCGCGATCGCCAGTATGGGACAGGAAGCCCATTTCCACAATAACGGCGGGCTGTTTAACCGTTTTGAGCAAATAATAAGGTTTCCCGATTACAGGCAGCGCACGCGTATGCTGCAATTGATTCAAAGCGTCCTGTATGCAAGAAGCCAGCAGGGCGCTTTTTCCATTGTCTTGATGCAGGACGAGGGGGCCGCGCTTTCCATTATTTTTGGCCCAATTAACATGCAGGCTGACGAATAGGGCAGTTTCAATCTCAGCGGTCAGCTGCTTGCGCTGCGACAGGTCGCGCCGATGGCGGGAAGAGGTCTGATGCCAGCGATTATCATCGCTTAAAGCATAGTCGCCGGTACGGTTCAGAATCGCGTTAATCCCTTGGCTGCGCAGCAGCAAATAGAGCTTTTGGGCAACGGCAAGATTAATATCCTTCTCAAGCGTGTCGCCGAATACGGTACCGCCGTCAATGCCGCCATGGCCGGCGTCGATTAATATGGCAGCGGTCGGAAGCGCGCGCTTGTAGTTGGGCGGATCGCTCTTCGCGTCCGCAGCAGCAGCTGCTGCAAGATCATTTTTAGAAAACGGAATGGGACTCCATAACAGCGTCATTATGACGATGGGTACGATCAATCTACGTGTATGCCAAATGTGCTTGAACCGATCTGAACGTTTGTTTGTAAGCTCTGATTGTGTTTGTTGGTTTTCCAATTCCGTCATCCCCTCTAGCCAAACTGCATGTGATCTGCACTTAGCGTGGCTCGCTGGATGGGAATTCATGCATGTTTATTGTAATGGAATCGCGGGAATGCTGTAGAGGCGAAGGGCAATGAAAGATTAGCGGATAAGCGCAATCGAGGAGTGATAACGAAATGGCAGATAAACGAGATGAACTCATTAAATATATGGCAGGACAATTCGTCCATTATATCGATACGCCAGCGGAAGAGCGCGAGAGAAGACGTCTTAGCAAACAAGCAGCCAAGTCGAGCCGTGAGCCATGGGTGACCCGTTGGTTCGGCTTGGCGCCGGTAACGTTATTCACTTGGATGCGGGGCAGCCGTGGAACGGCGCCGTCAGCCGTAAAAGCGGCCGAAAGCCGAGAGCAAGGATAATCCGATATAGCGCCTATAAGAAAGCCCGGTGCCTTCTGGATCGGGCTCTTCAAGCTGCAAATAAACGGCATGGTTCGACCATTGCTGGAAGCCGGTAATGCCCCATACGAACGTTGCCGATTGATCAAACAGTTCAGATACGTAACGTATCGGACGATTCGCTTCGATTGGTTTGAGCAATTGTTCAGCTTGCTTCAGCGAAACAGCAGGCGATGTCAGCCACGGCAAATCGGCATAGATATCGAAGGAGCTTCCCCGATAGGCACGAAAGACATGCGACTGCAGTCCGGCCGATACCGGGAATAACGCAGACTGTTGGATATGTGCTGAGGCGAGCTTCCAAGAGCGATCGTCGGCAGGCAAAATATCGCCGGTTGCAGCATCCGCATACAAAATCTCGCGATCAGAAGTGACGATACGCCATGCGGCTAATAGCCCATTTACATATAACCGCTCCGCTTGAAAGCTCGGCTGTTGGCTGCTTGGAATAACGCCTTGCCGTTCCAACGATACGCGCAGCGTTTGCAAGTCGAACAACGGACGCTTTCCTACGCCATATTCCCCTAACTCGAATCCGCCGCTAGTCGTCGCATTAACGATCATATATCCAACGGTTTTACCGCTTATCGTAATGATTACATACCAGGCATGCGTGCCTGGGCCAAGCGGCTCTATGGCGTATTCCGCTCCTGACCAAGAGGCAAAGGAGGGCTGCTTCGCCAGCTCATCCATCCATAACCGAACTTGATTTTCCAGCTTCCGCGCATCTGCCTTGGGAATTGGCTCGGTTGTTACAGCGGCCTGCACAGATGATGAACTGGGTGCTGCGCTCGCGATCGCAAGCGGTTGAAGCATAGCTGCTCCAAGAAGGGCTATAAGGAAAAGCTTTCTCGTATTGGGATGTCGCATCGTCATCTCCGCCTTTCGCTGGGGTTTGAAGCCGCTTACGTTCCTCTTCATTGTACGGACAAGCTCCCAAGAATGCTGTTGGAAGCTGTCGCGGAGACGCGTGCGGTATCCGTTCTAATTTTGTTGTCCGCTGTCAATCGATACCCGCGAGATGAAAAATGCCGCAGTTGATGGCAGACGCTGTAACGCGGGGCTCATATTGCCACCGGATTTCGGCTTGGCGTTTCTCGAATTGCTCGGCAATTGCTGCTTTATTTTCTTCAATCGCGGTTTCGATCAAAGGCTCGTAATAATGCTGAATGCGCCCAAGCTCCTCATCCAGCCGTTCGCTAGCCGCTGCTGCCCAGCTGTAATCCTGCTGCTTCAGCTTGCGCTCAATCGCTTGCTCAATCATCGACATTGCTTTGCTGAGCGATACGCCATTTTTCGTAATATGGACATTGGGCGGCAGCTTCGGCGTCAGTTTATAGGAAAGAAGCCTGTCGTGGAACCGTTCGACGACTTGTCCAGAAGCAAGGGAAACGCCGATCGAATGAAACTCATCCCGCTTGCGGTCGCAGGCGAATTCGATCTTCAGATTGACGCCAAGCCATGCCGTATAAGGCGTTGAATCATAGGGAAGAGCATGCTTGCGCTCCGGCTCCTGAAACAGGTACACATAGCTCCCGCTCGCGCTGCTCGCATCGAACAGCTGGTCAAGCTTGCGCGATCCAAAATGCAAATCCTCCCGCGGCATACGAACCGTATTCATCGCGCCATGAACGAAGCCGAACGACCGCCCAATGGCTGCTTCGGCGGCAGGAGTAAGCCCGCTGCTTATTGGAGCTGGCGCTGAGCCCGCTACAGGCACCATGCCCGTTGAGCTGTCGGCGCCGCCATTGCCGGTCGCTGGCGAGGAAGCGAGCTGCTCTTGAGCGGCAGCCTCGGCAGCATCATATTTGGCTTTATCCGTCACGAATAACATCGACATCGTCTCAGGATCGGCGCCCGTCCGATCGACAAAGCTCCAATAGTACGGGCGATTGGTGAGCGCGCGGTCGGCGGCAGGAGAAAGCTTTACCTTAAAATGGGAGGGCGACTTCTCTAGAATGGCGCATTCCGTTGCCTCGAGAAACCGCTGAACGTATTTGTGAACCTGGCGTTCGTTCATGGGCTCGCCTCCATTGATATGGTTTGGCCGACAGCATCGAGCATGTCAGCGAGCGGATTGTCTTCTTCGATAATTTCGGACTGCACCTCGTCGCGAATGCGGCTGAGCGAGCTGCCCAGACCATCGATACGATGCTGAAGCTCCGAGACATTGCCGGATTCGGCGACCATCTGGGCGATTTGCTGCTCGAGAGATAGCTCCTGCTTCTCGAACCGTTCTAGGATATGGTCCAATTCGCCGATGACAAGCTCGAACAGATTGATTTTCTCATGGAGCAGATTCACGATATGCTCCTCGATCGTTCCGAGCGTGCACAGGTTGTAAATGCGCACGTCATGCTTCTGGCCTAGGCGATGGACCCGTCCGATTCGCTGCTCGACGCGCATCGGATTCCACGGCAGATCAAAGTTGATCATATGGTGGCAAAATTGCAGATTGATGCCCTCGCCGCCGGCTTCTGTAGCGATGAGCACTTGCGCGCGTCCTCGGAACAGGTCCATCATCCAATCCTTCTTGCCGCGATTCATGCCGCCGCGATATGGCACGGCTTGCAGCCCGTGCGAGCGGAAATATTGCAGCAAATATTCTTGCGTTGCACGATATTCCGTGAAAATGATCACCTTATCATCGATCTCGCGAATGAGCTCCATCGCTTTTTCGGCCTTCGTATTGGCGGTAATCGAACGGATAACCTCAACAAGCGCCCAAATCTTCGCGCGGAGCGGAGAGTCCTCGGCCGTTTTCTTAAACAGATTAACCAGCGTTAAAAACACCGCATCGCGGCTGGAGCAAACCTCCCGCTGCAGCGTAACGAGCGACAGCATGCTTGCCATATCCGCAACGGTTTCGACTACGCGTTCTCGCACGAAAGCTGTGACGCCATCGTAGAGCGCCTTTTCCTCCGGCGATAGCGTGAGCGGGATGTTGCGGACGATCCGCTTCGTAAACTGAATGCCTCCATCGCCGCGGCGATTGCGTATCATAACGGCAGACAGCGCTTCCTGCAGCTGATCCTCATTCTTCGGCAGACGCTTATCGACGACGAAATTCGCGGCAAATTCGCTTTGGCCGCCGAGTTGGCCCGGCTTAAGAAGGGTAATCAGGTTATAGAGCTCGTCCAGATCGTTCTGTACAGGCGTTGCGGTTAAGAGCAGGCAGTACTTTTTGTTCAGCTGCGTGACGAATTGATAGTTGGTCGTTTTTTTATTTTTGAGCTTATGCGCCTCATCAATGATGAGGATGTCATATTCCTGCGCCATCAGCTTCTCCCTGTGAGGGTCGCGCTTGGCGGTGTCCATCGATGCGACGACGACATCGCATGCCCACGTATGCTCTTTTTTCTGAGCGACGGCCGGTATGCCGAATTTTTGATTCAGCTCGCGCACCCACTGCAATACGAGAGAAGCAGGCACGAGAATGAGGGCGCGCTTCACGAGTCCGCGCATCATATATTCCTTGAGCACGAGTCCGGCTTCAATCGTTTTGCCAAGGCCGACCTCATCGGCGAGAATGGCGCGGCCGCCCATCTCATGCAAGACCTTGCTCGCCGTCGAAATCTGATGCGGCATCGGCTCAAGCGAAGGCAGGCAGCGGAGGCAGCGCAGCTCGTCAAAGCTGCTCACTTGCTTCGCTAGTTCGGCTTCGACGGCAAGCTGGTAGAGCGGCCAGCTGTCCCAAGGCCCGTTGCGATTTAGTCGGCCTTGCAGCTCATCGAACCAAGAACGGTCAAATCGCCAATCGACGAGCGGGGTAAGCTTACGGTTTGCTTCTGCCGGTTCGGAGCGGGACGGATTCGTCGGCTCAGTCGGTTGCGTCATAGATGAGCTCCTTTTCTGCCATGCGGCGGGCGTGATTTCCATAGTATGGCCTTGTCGTCGGCAATTCATAAGAGAGAGAAAACGAGCGTAACAGAAAGGGACGAAATACAGAGAATAGACGAGGATGGACAAGCACGGGGAAGCATAGTAGGCGGAAGTTTACAAATTTCGGCGAAAACAGCGATCTGAGGCGATGTAGATCCATATCTGGTATAGTATAATGAGTAGCGCACACAATATATGGTACCAAAATCATACAATATAGATAACTTCATGGGCTGCGGGACCAAGAATAACGGGAGGTTGTCGACAGATGGTGACGACGCGAAATAATCGATTAGAAGGACTAAGCGAGAAAATATTTTTGGATCGCTACGCATGGAAAAATGCGGACACGAACGAGACGAAGGTAGGCGACGTCGTCCTGGTGCTGACGAAGGATGACCCGAAATTCCCAACCAAGGAAGTAGGCGAAGTCATCGCGCGCCGCGGCAGCGACGTGACGGTTAAGCTGCGCAGCGGGGGCACGATCGAATCGTCCGTAGAGAAGCTGACGCTGACCGTTGAGAAAACGCCGGAAGAAATGTGGGATCGCCTCGCAGGCGCAATGGCATCGGTCGAGAAGGAAGAGAAGCGGAAGGAATGGACGGAACGGTTCCGCTATATTCTCGATGACTGGAAGCTCGTGCCGGGCGGCCGGATTGCGGCTGGTGCAGGCGCAAGCGAAGAGCTGACGCTGTTCAACTGCTATGTTATTCCTTCACCAAAAGATAGCCGTGGCGGCATTATGGAGACGCTCACGGAAATGACTGAAATTATGGCGCGCGGCGGCGGCGTAGGCATTAATCTGTCGTCCTTGCGTCCTCGCCGTGCGATTGTTGCAGGCGTGAATGGCTCCTCGAGCGGCGCTGTTTCATGGGGCGGGCTATTCAGCTATACGACGGGCCTGATCGAGCAGGGCGGCAGCCGTCGCGGCGCGCTTATGCTTATGATCAACGACTGGCATCCGGATCTTCTCGATTTCATTACCGTCAAGCAAACGATGGGGCAAGTGACGAACGCGAACTTGTCGGTATGCGTGAGCAACGGCTTCATGAAGGCGGTCAAGGAGGATCTCGATTGGGAGCTTGTGTTCCCTGATACGAAGGCGACGGGCTATGACCAGTTGTGGGACGGCGATTTGGAAAAATGGCGCTCCAACGGCCATCCGGTTATCCCGTACAAAACCGTACGCGCTCGCGATGTATGGCATACGATTATCGAATCGGCTTGGAAATCGGCAGAGCCTGGCGTTGTGTTCATGGAATACTACAACCAGATGTCGAACAGCTGGTACTTCAATCCGATCATTTGTACGAATCCATGCGGCGAGCAAGGGCTGCCAGCTTGGGGCGTATGCAATCTATCGGCGATTAATCTGTCCAAATTCTATGATGAGGGCAAGGACGATGTGGATTGGAACGAGCTGGGCCGCGTGACGCGCTGGTCGGTGCGTTTCCTCGATAACGTCATCGACAAGACGCCGTATCATTTCCCGGAAAATGAAGCGAATCAGCAAAACGAACGCCGCGTCGGATTGGGCACGATGGGACTGGCAGAGCTCATGATTAAGCTGGGCATCCGTTACGGATCGCCCGAATCGCTCTCGTTCCTGGATAAGCTGTACGGCTTCATCGCCCGTGAATCGTATCTGGCTTCCTCCGAGATTGCTAGCGAGAAAGGCTCGTTCCCAGCGTTCGAGGCAGAGCCATACTTACAAAGCGGCTTCATGCAAAACATGGTCGAGGAGTACCCGGAAGTAGGCGATGCGATCATGAAGAGCGGCGTACGCAACGTAACCGTATTGACCCAAGCGCCAACGGGCAGCACGGGCACGATGGTCGGCACTTCTACAGGCATCGAACCATACTTCGCCTTCGAATACTTCCGCCAAAGCCGACTCGGCTTCGACAAGCAGCTCGTGCCGATCGCGCAAGAGTGGATCGATGCGCATCCGGGCCAAGAGCTGCCGGATTATTATGTAACGTCGATGTCTTTATCGGCGAAGGATCATATCCGCGTGCAAGCGGCGATTCAACGCTGGGTAGACAGCTCGATTTCCAAAACGGCGAACGCGCCGAACGACTTTACGGTCGAAGAAACGAAGGAGCTGTATGAGCTTGCATTCGATCTCGGGTGCAAAGGCGTAACGATTTATCGCGACGGCAGCCGTGACGTTCAGGTGCTGTCGACCTCTTCGAAGGATGAGAAGAAGGACGAAGCCGCAGCAGCGGTGGCAGAAACAGCAACAGCGGCAGCTGTTGAAACGACGACCGTCGGCGAGCTGAACGCAACGCTGAACGCCGATGTAACGCCGCAGCAGGAGCAAGTATTTGATAAAGAATACAAGCGCCGACCGCAAGTGCTGCGCGGCGCTACTTATAAAGTAAATACGCCATTCGGCATGGCGTACATTACGATCAATGACATGAACGGAACGCCAAGCGAAATCTTCCTCAATGTCGGCAAAGCAGGCTCTGACGTATTCGCGATGGCGGAAGCACTCGGCCGCGTATGCTCGTTGTTCCTCCGTTATGGCGATCACGGCAACAAGGTGAAGCTGCTCGTCAAGCATTTGAAAGGCATCGGCGGCTCTGGGGCGATCGGCTTCGGTGCGAATCGCGTGGAATCCATCGCGGACGCAGTCGCGAAGGCGCTTGAGACGCACGCGGAGACGGCAGAGGAAGCGGCAGCGTTGTACGCGGAGCCAGCAGCGGCAGCATTGCCAGCTGCTGCAGCACCGGCTGCACCAGCTCTGGCGGCTGGGAATGATGCTGGCGCGCATGCGCATGCAGGTCAGTCGTCGTCGCGCGACCTTTGTACGTCATGCGGATCGGCATCGCTGATTAATATTGAGGGATGTAAGACTTGTAGTAATTGTGGGTATAGTCGTTGTAATTAACTTTTCTCGGATCATAACATCATTACAGTAAAAAAGCCCACCATACATAATGGTGAGCTTTTTTACTGTGAAACATCTTAGATTCTTAAAATCCGTTCTATTTTATTGGTCTAAATTAACTCTTCAAACATTGTATTTTTATATTTTTATTGAGAAATTGTTAATTAGATTTTCAAATTCATTTACATATGCATTACTTAGCATTTTGCTTGGAGTGTGATTTGAATAATCAATATGATTTAATATTTTCATGTTATCGTATTTACCTACTTCTTCTGTTTTAAGAGTAGTTGTAAATATGATTTGAATATTTAATCTCGAGAAAAGCTCTAATACAATTGATTCTTTTTCTGTTGATAAGTCTTCAGCTCGAAACGAATCTACAATTATAGGTAAGTTGTAATGCAAGAGTGTCGCAAATGAGTATAGCTTGACTAAATGATACACTGTAGCTTCACTACCTGAAAATATCTGATTGTTTTTTGTGAAGATAGATTCGAAAATAATATTTCCTGCAGGATCAATTTTATTATATGTAGTATTCATTGTATCTGTAATCTCTTTTATTAAAGCTTGTTGTTGTTGTATCACGTCTTCTGAATCAATTTTATTATTAATAATAGCATTCTCTAAATTCTTTATTTCATCATCAATAACAATTATACGTTTTTCAGCATCAGTAGCATTAAACATATCATCTTTATAGGCAACTAATACTTCTAAACTAATTTTATCTTGCACAAGAATATTATTAATCTCTTCTTGACGCTTATTTATTTGATATGTAAATATCTCGATTTCTTCAGTATAAGCATTTATTTTTTCAGCAATTGACTCTAGAATTTGATTACGAATCTCAGGTGTTGAAACTTCAAAGCTATACGAATGTTTTCCTGAATTATTGTAACTAATATGTGTCGAATTGCACTCCATGCATCTTAGTTCCCCAGAGTCTATTGTTCTATTTAGTGATTTTAATTCTTTAATTGTAAGTTCATATTTATTTTTTCTAGATAGAGCATTGCTCCTTAATTTACTGTATTCTAAAATTTGTTCTGTTAGGGTTTCAATTTTTTCTATTTTTGATTTAAGAGTCAATTTATCGTTTACACTACTTAAATAAGTTGCAGCGGTATTAGTGGATTTTAAAATCTTATGCTGTTTAAGTAGCGTTTTTCTTTCATCTTTTAGATCATTAATTTTTCTCTTAACGAGATCAAAGTTTTCAACAGTATCAGTCACATTATTAATATTAACAAAGGAAAATAGCATGTTATAAAAATCTAACTTATTGTAGTAACCTTTATTAGTTATATTAGAAGTATCTTTCTTATCTTGACCTACAAAATTAAGTTGATAATATAGTTCTGGATCTACAATCCTTTCAATACCGTTTTTAGTGATTATAGGGAGTTTGAATATATTTCTTGTCCAATATCTTTTTAATTCAGATATACTATCGAAAACCATCAAAGTATTATTGGTTTTTAAGATAAATGAATTCGCTCTTCTACAAAGACTATATTGTACATCTTCAACTGAAAAAATAACGATGTGATAATAATCCAAGTAATTGAATGTAGATGGAAAAGCAGGGACATTGCCTAAACAAAACAAAAGGCTCTGAATTAGTATAGTTTTACCTCGATTATTCTCATCGCTTGATATAACATTCAATGCTTCTGTGAACGATGATTCAATGTATGCTTCACTAGAGTTACCGATTGCTACTTTTTTAATAATCATTATTGTATTCCATCCTTCACAATAGAAATAAAGTATTTTAAAGAAATAGCATCAAAATCACTTCTGTTAACAAATTCATTGTCTAGTTTGCTTAGTATCATATTGAGATTATCATGAGGGTTTGAGGAAATAATTGAATATATGTTTTCGAATAAGGACCAAAAATCATCGGCACGGTTTTTATTAAAAAGGGCTCTTGATAAAGCGATCTGGCAATCTTCTAGAACTGATCTTCTTTTTTCTTCAGGAGCTCTATTCAAAGTCGACATAAAAGAAATAGGCAAACCTTTATCGAACGGGTTTCTGTTAATTATTCTCCCTAACACTAGTAGTTTTATTTCGCTACTTGTTAAATGGTGACAGAAATCAAGGGCTTCAGAACTGGTCTCAATAGTAATGTTTTCAACAACACCAATATTTTTTTTACTTGACTGTTGATCTCTTATTTCATTAAAGATTGCATTTAGTGTATCTTCGTTTGGAATAATACGAGGATGAACGTTAACGATTGATTTGACGTATTCACTCGGTTTCTTATCATCGATAATAAATTGAACTTTCCCTAGGAATGTATTGATTTCTTCATCAGTAATTGAATGATGATCAATGTACGTTTTCTCTTTAGATTCCTCTAGAAGTCCTTCTTTAATTTTATTAATTGCTTCTGGTTTAATATTGCTAATATCAAAAATGTTAATAGTATTATTTAATCGGACTGTGTTTGAAACACCGCCCATAAAAAGAAGGAAATAACTAAATTTCATCTCACTTCGAAAATTTTTAAACAGTGTAACAAGTTCTTTACCAATAGCTTTTGGGGATGTAGTTTTAGCGCCCTTGGATTGCATATCCCACAGTTTTGTCCCCATCTTATCCATTCCAGTTAAGTCATTAAAAAAATCAACAACAAAAAAATATATATCATTACTGTCGTTTCTGAAATTCATTAAATATAGCAATGCTTTGGTTTCATATTCAGCGCCTGACGGTCGTAGTCTCTCTGAAGAAGTTACTGTATATGCCATTACCAACTAAACTCCTTTCCAATTAAACTTTCGCTAAATTGGTTACTTTTATCCCTCATATTAACATTGTTTCCACCTGAATTGCACCGAAAATATAGAAGTTGTATATATATGATATATGGGGTATATATAGATATATTAGGAGTCATGGTTTTTATTTGGTGGTCAATTAAAAATAGATACATTATTGAGTTTCTACTTAATAGTTAAATATATGTTATAATAGAATCAATAGGATAATAACGAAAAATAATAATTGTGAGATGAATTCATGAGAACTTTGTGCTTTTAAAGCGAATGGATTTATTTTTGAGAATGGAAGAAAGAAATTTATTATGGAATTGTCGAAAAATTTGAACCATAATTGGAGAATTATAAGATGGACTATTTTGTTGATGTATATAATCTCTATATAAAGTTTGATTCGATTAGTAAGTTTTATATTACTTTGGTTATTGGGCTATGTGCTTTTTTGTATAAGACTTTTTTAAGTATGCACTTAGAAGAACAGAAACAAAAAGAATCTATAATTCAAAAAAAAGTAGAGATTCTATCTCAATTTTACGCTTCGATTGTAATTTACATGAATAGCACGCAAGAGCAGGCTGAGCAAGAAAAGTTGATTGAAAAAATAGGAGAATGTTATCCATACCTAGATTATAGAACTAAAATGAAGATTGAAATGTATTATGCAAATCGATCCATATACACTTTAAATTCGTTAAAGGGAATTATTAAACAAATACTAAATAAATATGAGACCATTGGAGAGAATCAACTGGAATTTGAAAAATTATTTTCGATATTCTATAGATTACTTAAGCCGGTACTTCCATTGATCTTTATTCTAATAGTAATAATTGTTGGTGTGTCAAATTTTATTATATTTCATGATGCAAAAAGTAATTGGGAAAAATACTGTATTGTCTCAGATTATGCTTCGATATTGTTTTCACTTACAATTTTAATTAGCTTAATAAATTTAGTATTGCAGAAGTGGAGTGAATTTAGAAATCCAGGTCTTAGATTTTGGATTGGAACTTTCGTAGTAATCGTATGCCCTTATGTAATACTACTTATTGATTCCAACTATTTATATTTGGCTTTTGTAATTCAGATTTTATGTATAATTATATTATTAGTTCTTGATTTCAAAGTAAGGGAAAGTAGGTAGATGAATCTCTAATAAATGAGATAGATCATGTGTAATAATGTTGTAGAGATAATATAAATTCAGCTAATAACAGGACAAAACCCTTCCGGTACTTATTGGAGGGGTTTTGTCTTTTTGAAGCACTATAGTCAGACATAGTGCACTTATAACTAGCAATTTAGAAAACCTTATGCACAGTTCGACAGTCTTCTAAATCCCAAAGACTTATAGTAAACCATAACGAGATAGGGAGTGAAGCCGACTCCTCCATGTACAATTACACGAGCAATCTCAACTGGGGGATAAATCACTAAAATAAAAAAGGAGCGTTACCATGTCCAAAAAAACCGATTTCCCGCAGTCACTGTCCGAGTTGCTAGAGATAGACGACAAGGTGTATGAAAAGGATACGCGGCCTTGGGGGGAGGTTACCGAGTCCTCGATGGCTTGTTGGACGGAGCGCGGCACCGGCATCGAGCTTGAGCGTTCAAAGCTGATGCCAAACGCTTATGTGCTGAAGTCGCCGAGCGCGATCAATTTCGGTCTTCCTGTGCTTGAGAGCCGAGCGAATCCGGTGCGCACGCGAACGATGACGGAGCGGTTAGCGGTTGCTGAGCGGCGGCGACTTGATCGGTTTGAACGCACGAACCGCAGGTTCGAAACGTTGGGTGAACCGCATTGTCCAGAAGGGGTTCCGACAGGCATTCACCCCAAAACGGTTCCCTCCATTGATGCAAAGCGCGTTGGCCTAACATCGCGAGGGGCGAAGACGCTGCTGTCGGCAGACCCGCACGCAACGATCATCAACGGCGAGTCACGTCAATTCGTCTATCCGGATCGATATCCATACACCGCAGTGTGTAAGCTGTATATTAGCTATCAGCCTGAACCGGGCGCATCTTGGCGCCAGTCCGGTGAAGCGACCGGTTACCTCATCGGGAAAAGCACATTGATGACAAGCGGACACGTCCAACCGCTATCGGGCAGCGGCTGGATGATCAAAGTCGTCCCCGCGTGCTGGGCGGGCAGGTCAGTATTTGGAATCGGTTTCGTGACCTATGTCCGATCCACGCACTGGTGGAATTCGGATTCGGGCAGCGACATTCAGATTTGTCAGCTTTATGATCCGATCGGCGAACGAACCGGGTATTTTGGCTATCGCAGCTACAATTCGGACTGGGAGGATGGCGCATATTGGCACATGGCAGGGTATCCCTATGACCGCAGCCTAACCTCGATGTCGCGCCAGTCCGGCATCGCCGTTCGGGACGATGATGATGGCGACAACATTAACGTCAATGGCGACGACTATGACACGACGCAAGTGGAAAGCGATGCAGACGAAGCATCCGGCGCTTCGGGGTCGCCATTATGGGGATATTGGTCGGGCAAGCCCTATGCGATAGGCGTACATCATGGCGTGGAGCGAGACGGAACGATTTATGGCACCGAAATTTTATCATGCGCCTCGGGCGGCGACGGGTTTACCGCTGCGGCTCATTGGGGCAGGAGTATGTGGTCGTAGCCAGCAAGAGGTTTGTCATCAAGATAAGAGGTAAACAAGACCTTATCTAACGAATATTGAAGGAAAAAGCTGACATTTGTCGAATACCCCCTTTTATCAGAGTTTCATGAAAAGGGGAGCAGTGGCAGCATGAATCGAATCATACGCTGGGTCATCATCTTATCTCTATTCGCAGCTTTCATAGGGTATCAAGGAACGACGTCGCAACAATCCGTGGCTCATGCAACTGAGCAAACAATAGCAGATGGCTACACGAAGGATCAATTGGATGCTTTGAACTATTTGAATCAGGTTCGGTCCAAGCTGGGGCTTCAAACGGTGCAGCTGAACGCCAACATTACGAAGGCCGCGAAGCTGCATGCCCACTACTACAATACGAACCTTAGCAACGAGGAAGTGTCCTTGAAGGCGCACAAGGAGCAGAAGGGACTGCCCGGCTTTATGGGAGAGTCCGCTCCCGATCGCTTGAAAGCCTCGGGATGGGTAGCGTCCTATCAGGGCGCTTGGATCGGCGAGGTGATGCATTTTGGCCAGGGAACGAGCACCGATGCGATGAAAGCTTGGCTGGATAGCACTGCATACCATCGGACGATTATTCTCGATCCTGCTATTGTCGAAATCGGCATTGGCCTTGAGGAGGGCACCGCTGTTGTTAACGTAGCGGGTCCTTATCTGAACAAGCCGATGCGGGATGGAATCGCGGTATATCCGTATGACGGAATGACGAATGCGATCATTGGCTTCTACGGCAATGAGATTCCGAATCCGCTAACGAAGTTTGGCGTGAAGTATTCCGGCACGATTATTTCGGCGACGACGCCGGCCAAGCGGGTATGGTATAACGCGGTAATTACCGACGAGAAAGGCAAAAATGTACCATTTTACGCCGAGGATTATGATGATGAAACGCTGTATCTCTATCCTAAAAACGTACTGCAAGGGTACCAGGCGTATAAGGTTTCTTTGACCTATCAGCTAGAGGGTTCGGATGAGAAGCTGAACAAAACATGGTCGTTCAAAACAGGCGTAGGCCATAAGCTTATTGCTCTCCAGTCCAAATATGCGGAGGTCGTCGTGAACGAAGGAGGCGTACAGCCGCTTTCGATTATCAATCGGTATGATGACGACTCTTACGACGATTTGACGAATGTGACGTATTCGGTAACGCCTGTAACGGGGCTAACCGTTTCCGCCGATGGCATGGTGAAAGGGATCAAAGCGGGAACGTACACAGTTTCGGCAAAATCCGGCTCCATCAAGCTGCCTGTGAAGGTGAAGGTGCTGGCGAAGCTGAAGACCAAGGCGTATCCGGCAGCTAATCCATCCACGATGACGGACATCGCGAACCATCCCGCTAAATCGTCGATAGAATGGGCCATGCGTGAGGGTGTAATGACGGGTGCAGCGAAAAACCTGTTCAAGCCGGATGCTGCGGTGACGGAAGCCGAGTTTTGGACGATGTTTCTGCGGTTGTATAAGGTGAATTATGAGGCTTACAGTCCCGCAGCGAAGGGGCATTGGGCGGACGGCGCGTATCGAATTGCCACGGAACGGAACTTCCCGCTGGATGGCCTGAAGAAGAAGGAAGCGAAGGATGGCAAAATAACGCGGCTGAAGGCTGCGGAAATTATAGCGGCAGCCGACGGCGTGAATTACATCAGTACGAACGCGATTTGGTACGTCATTGCGATGGATTATGCTAGAGGCGTTACCGAGCGTTCGGTGGAAGGGTTTCAAGCTAATACGGCTTTAACGCGAGCGGAAACCGCGAAGATGCTGCAATATCTTGCGCCTAAACTGAAGGAAATGCGAGGACGTCCTACGGCGATCACTTCCGGGAAGACGTTGCCGAAATTGCCGTCGCGTACGTTGTACGTCAAGCCGGATAAGCTGGACGATTATTCAGTGTTCGCAGGCTATAGCGCTGACCGGAAGCTTACGGTTGAAGGAAAGTTTGTGAAGCATGCCGGCGAAGCTGTGCGGCTGCTCGTACAAGCAGATGGCAAGGCGCTGGAGGAGCAATCGATCGTACTGGACAGCAAGGGAGAGTTCCGCGTGACGCTCCCGGGGCCTTATCAGCAGAGCAAGTTGTCGATCTATGTGAACATAGAGAACGAAGCGTATTATGCCCTTGAGATTGAGGAAAACACGATGTATCTAGCGAAGTTCAAATAGGCAACAATATCGAAGTGTTTCGTAACGAAAGGAAAAGCAGCACGTCTTTTGATTAAGATGTGCTGCTTTTTTGGTTAAACATAGCGCATGAGGAGGCAATGCTGTGAAAATCGATTCGCATCTGCATTTTTGGAGCTATGATGAGCACGAATATGGCTGGATGTCCGAGCAGCATGCATGCATCAAATCAGATTTTCTGCCAAAGCATCTGAAGCCGCTGCTGGATCGCATCGGTTTCGACGGTTCGATATGCGTGCAAGCGAGGCAAACCTTGCAGGAAACGGAGTGGCTGCTCGCGCTTGCCGACCAGCATCCGATCATTAAAGGCGTTGTAGGCTGGGTGGACTTATGTGCGCCCGACATTGTTGACCGGTTGGGTGCATATGCGGCTAATCCGCTGCTGAAGGGCATACGTCACATCGTGCAGGACGAACCGGATGATGCATTTTTGTTGAGGGAAGATTTTCAGAGGGGCATTGCTGCGCTTCAGCCGTTCGGTCTCGCGTACGATCTGCTGCTGTTCCCGAAGCATTTGCCTTATGCGGTTGAATTGGTTATGAAATTCCCGAACCAGCTCTTCGTACTCGATCATATCGCGAAGCCGGATATCGCGAACCGACAGTTCGAGCCGTGGCGGCATGATCTGGCTGCGCTCGCTGCCCATCCCAACGTGTATTGCAAAGTGTCCGGCATGGTGACGGAGACGACGTGGGCGCAATGGGACGAAGAGGATTTCACGGACTATTTGGATGCCGTGTTCGCTTGTTTTGGTACGGGGCGCGTGATGATTGGCTCGGATTGGCCGGTTTGTACGCTGAGCGGCAGCTATGAGCGGACGATGAACATCGTGTTGAACTATGTGAAGCGGTTTTCGCTTGAGGAGCAAGCGCTTGTGTTGGGCGGGAATTGTGCTCGGTTTTATGGGGTTCTAAAATCAAATGATTTCGTCTTATCAGGAAGATTTCGGGAGCGATGCCATTCAATAGCTTGCAATACCAGCGGTGATGATTGGATTGCAGTGAGATCATTTAGCGGCATCCAAACAGCCTCACAGGAGTCTTGACCCTCGAAAGAGGCAATCGAAGCGATAGGCATGTTAGAATCTACGTTCGTTTCATATAGAATTGCAATATGGTGCACAAGTTCATCTTCTTTATTTCGAAGCGTCCACGTAACAAAGAAATCACAGACGCCAATAGGCGCCAGTCTAAGCAGTTCATAGCCCGTTTCCTCTTGAAACTCACGCTTAATGGCTATTTCCAGAGATTCAAATGGCTCCATTCGTCCTCCTGGCAGATCAAATTTTCCAGTATAGGGGCCCAGCGTTTTTCGAATAACGAGTAGTTGTTCATTAGAAATACAGATTCCATACACACCGATATGTCTGTGAAAATGATCGATTGGTTGTTCCATTTGGCGACTCCTTACTATACCTGATTTATATTCTCATAATTCCATTTATTAATAATAAATTCCTGCTTTTGAAGATTGTAAGATGTATGGTCCTATATAAAAAAACAGAGGGAGCGCGGAATATATTCTGCGCTCCCTCTGTTTTATTTGGATTGATGAGGCACCCTGTCGCTCGTGTCTTCAAGCCGATCGAACATCGCATAATAGATCGCCGCAGCGAATACCGCAAGCAGCGCGAGCAAAGCGAACGTCCATTTGAAGCCGATCCAGCCGGCGAGCGGGATGGACATCGGCGCAATCGTGCGGCCTAGCGTGAATCGCAGGCTTGCTGCGGCAAAATATTGCCCGCGCATCTCTTGCGGAGCGAGCCGTGCGACGAATGCCTGCTGCGGTCCGGCAGACATGAGCTCAGCCAGCGTGAAGACGGCGATGGCGGCCGAGAAGCCCCAGAACGTAGACATGCTGCTGAACATCAGCATGCCTATGGCATAAATAAGCGCGCCGCCAATAAATACGTAACGGTCGCGGTACATCGCCATCCATTTCGTGACGAGTAGGGTAAATACAGCAACAAACAGGCCGTTTTCCGAGACGATGAGGCCAAACAGCTGCTGCCCGGTCATCGTGAGATCCCAGTCACCGAAGGCGAGAATGGTCGTCTGGGAGACGGTTTCTTCCAGGAAGACAGGGAACAGCAGATCGAGCTGCATGAACGTCTGCGCGAGCAGCACGCCTGCGATGCTGAAGAGCAAGAATACGCGGTCTGCGGCTATGATTTTGTAATCGCGAAGCTGCGTGCTAATGGAGGAAAGCCAAGGTGCTCCGTCGCCCGATCGGCTGCGGTTTGCAACTTGCTCGGGGCGTGTCTCGCTTAGCTGACAGCTCATGACCATGGCGATGAGGGCGCAAATGATCGCCGCTGCCGCAAGCACGACATAAGGATTGTCATGGTACAAAAGTGACCCGAGCAGCGGACCTACGACGACAGCGATGTTCGCTGCCGTATAGAAGATTGCGAATACGCTCGACTGATCTTTTTCGTCGACAACGTCTGCAACCATCGCTTGGCTAGCTGGCCAATATAAGGCGCCGAAAAGGCTCGCTAAGGTGAAGCCGACAAAGCTAGCGACAGGCATGTTCACCCATGGGGACGCAGCGCAGGCAAACAGCGCGTAGCCCAGCGATTGGCCGCCGGCCGCGAATACCATCATCCGTTTGCGGCCGAATCGGTCAGCGCAATAGCCGCCTACTAGGTTCGCGAGCACGGACAGCAGCTGCGAGAGCACCAGCAGCAGGCCTGTCCAGCCTTTGCCGAACGCATCTGTAAAATAGATGGACAGGAACGGGAAAAATGTCCAGAAAATAACGTTGAAAGCCGCTTCGCCGCCAAGGCGAATTTTTAAATTGTGATCCCAATCTCTCATTCTCATGCTGTAACTTCCTCTAGCTGTTCGATTTCTATATGCAAGGCTTACTCATTATACAGGTTCGGCGGCAGGGGCGATATGCGTTTTCGGCTTTTCGCTTCGTCTAAGCGGGTGGTAAATATTGCGTTTCGCCATCTTGCGTTATTTGCGAAGCTTCGAAGGAATGACACCCTTATACTGCTTAAACAGCTTCGTAAAATAGTTCGGATTATCGCAGCCGATCTTCCCCGCAATTTCCGTTATGGAAAGCTCGCTCTCCAGCAGCAGTCGCTCCGCCTCGTTCACTCGGCACACGTTCACGTATTCGATAAACGTTCGGCCCGTCAGCTTTTTGAACATTTTGCAAAAATGATAGGGGTTCAAATTCAACCGTTTCGCGGCCTCTTCCACAGTGTGCTTGTCCCCAATATTCGTTTCGATATGGTGAATGAGCGATTTGAATCGATCTCGATTTTGAATATAACGGCGGTTTGCCGCAGGAGGGAGCTGCTCGGGTAGAAAGGCTCTTGCGAGCATCGTCAACAGGATATGCAGCTGCGATTTGATGATGAGCTGGAATGCCGGCCGCTTCGCGTTGAACTCGGAGATCGCTTGATCAAGAATGGCAAAATAGGTCGCACACGCGGGATCGACCTCCGCAGGCTGGACCGGAAATTGCACGCGTTCTTGCAGATAAGGGAGCAGAAAGCTCGCATGAATCGGATCATGCAGCCAGTCCTGAAATAAAGAAGCGTTAAACACAATCGATAGGAACGCAACCTCGCCTTCGCTGATGCTGTATCCGACATGCAGTCCACCGGCAGGAACCATTAACACATCACCGGGATGTGCGGTGTACGGCTGGCTGTCGATATGAAAAATGGCGCTGCCCTTCTCCATCCGTATGATCTCGAAGTGCTCATGCCAGTGGAGAAAGAGGATTTGCTGGTTTACTTTGACGTCACGATTGGCATTAAAGAAAAACTGGAACGGATAGGCTTTCCCGTCCAATGGGGTCGTTTCATGCAGTTCCCTAGGATAAGCCAATGCCGGATCAACTCCCACAAGATTAGACTATTATTGCACAAGATTAGAAGAGCTAAGCTTGATTTATAAGGCTATACTGAAGCTGACTTCAGAATCATACACCAATATAGGAGTGCTGCTCAAGATGGCGAGTCATCAGCTTCGTATAGGGGTATCAGGGAACGATTGATATTGAGAGCTGGCATGACCCGGTCAATAGCGGCGAGGATTTTGTCCCGAATCCGGTGTAATTAGCTAAAGGGAGGCTATTGAAGATGATGGGCGCAAAATACAAGGTGGCTGTCGCTGGCTGCGGCGGCATGTCAAACGCTTGGATCGACTACGCATTGGGTCGGCCGGATACCGAAATTGTAGCCTTGGTTGATATCAAACGGGAGTTTGCGGAAAGCATGCGAGAGAAGAAAGAGTTAGCCTGTCCGACCTTTACCGATATTGCCCAGGCGATCGAACAGACAGGGGCCAACCTCGTGTTTGATGTGACGATTCCGGCGAGCCATTTTGCAATCAGCAGCACGGCAATGAGGTTGGGCTGCAACGTGTTTGGCGAAAAGCCGCTCTCGGAGACGATGGAAGCGTGCAATACAATCATCCAGATCGCAGAGGAGACGGGCCGTTCCCATGCGGTTATGCAAAATCGCCGCTTTGATCCTCGTATTCGGTCGCTGCGCCAGCTGATCGCTGCGGGCACGATCGGCAAGCTGGGCTTTATCGGGGCGGATTTTTTCATCGGCGCACATTTTGGCGGGTTCCGGGATGCGATGGCAAGCCCGCTGCTGCTCGATATGGCGATTCACACCTTCGATCAGGCTCGCTTGATTACAGGCGCCAATCCGATATCGGTTTACTGCCAAGAATTTAATCCGCACGGGTCATGGTATGCCGGTAATGCGGCTGCGATTTGTATTTTTGAAATGTCCGATGGCTCGGTGTTTAATTATCGCGGCTCATGGTGCGCGGAAGGCGTCCCGACCTCATGGGAAGCGCAGTGGCGCATCACGGGCGAGAAGGGAACCGCGATTTGGGACGGGCAGGGCGAGCCATATGCAGAAGTCGTGGCGCCCGGCGATCAGGCTGAGAAGTTCATGAAGGATTATGTTCGAATCGATGCGGAGAGGCATTTGGCGGAGGACGGATACCTGTGGGGCCATCAAGGGTGTTTGGAGGAAATGTTCCAATCGCTGGAGGAAGGCAGATTTGCTGAGACGGATTGCAGGGACAACCGTTACAGCATGGCGATGGTGCTCGCGGCGGTTGAGAGCGCGAGAATCGGACAGAAGATAGATGTGGGGCGATTGATGAAGAGGTAGATCGTGCTGCCGCCCGGCAACACAACAGCAGGACGGTCGCGATTGTACCTGATGCAATGGCAGCGACAGTTTTATCGTATTGTTCATGCTGTGATTGCAGTTTGTGCAACCGTAAGTGGACATATCATGTGAAAGACACCTCCCGACAGAGGGATTCGTGAATGGCGTTGTATAATCTGCAATGATAAATCGTTATATCGATTGAAACGTATGCGCTCATTGTACAACTTGCAATGAGCGTTTTCGCATCGGTACATGAAGGATCCGCTCTATCTGGAATCAGCCAAGCGGCAAGCCCGTTACTTCTTCGACCGGCTGTCGGCTGACGATGTCGTTTACCGGGATTTCGATGCGCCGATTAATGAAGAGACGAAGCGGGATAGCTCGGCCTCTGCCATAGCGGCTTGCGTAGCACTGGAGCTGTTGTCCCTGCTGCCGGAAGGCGATAAGGACCGCATTGAATTGGAGCAAAATGTACAGCGCACAATGACCGGTTTGGTCCGCTCGTGAATTTGAATAGAAGTGGATGGACCGTACATGGCGAATGTGCGGTCTATTTTTTTGGAGATGCAGCACCCAATTATTCGATCCTGTGGTAAAATGTTCAAAATCAAATTGAATAGCTGGAGGGTTTCTATGCAAAAGCAAGGGTTCAACGCATTTATTCGTGACCGCTTCGGCCACCTATTGGACATGTTTCAAGAAAACGAAGAGTACGGCTGCCATAACTTCGGCGACTCGGACGATATTCGGAGCGTAGGCTATACAACGAATCTTACGCCTGAGGTCATTCAGCTTGCGGCAGAAGCTAAGGTGCAGCTTATTCTCACGCATCATGATGCGTGGGGGTTCATGCATGGCATGAAGGCGGAATGCTTGCGATTGCTGGAGGCGCACGGCATTGCCCACTTTTATATTCATTATCCATTGGATTTCGCCGAATTCGGGACATGCAACTCGCTGTTATATGAATTAGGAGCGAACGAAATCGTTCAACAAACGGCATTTAAAGAGCAGGCTGAAATCATCGGAATCGGACGATTAGCGGAGCCCGTTTCCTTCGAACAACTAATTGCGACGGTCAGTCGTCAATTAGGGGAAGAGGTGAAGGCGTGGAGGAATAATGCGAATCCGCTCGTTCGCACAATCGGCGTTTTGACAGGAGCGGGGCATTCAACCGATCTGATGAAGCAGGCGAAGGATGCGGGCTGCGACGTGTATATGACGGGCGAGAAGACGGTTTATTCCGTTCAATATGCCAAGTTCATTGGCTTGAATCACATAGTAGGGAGCCATACGTTTACGGAAATGTTTGGCGTGCGGTCATTGGCTTGCAAGCTGAAGGAAGCGTTCGCGGATGTCGACATTATTGAGCTGAAAGAAGAGCATTTCGAGTAACGACTACAAGGGGGAGCTGCTATGCAACGACAAGTTTTGCCGCTTCAATTACGGAATAAGGGGAAAACAATCAGGGGTTGGAGCGCAGCGCTGCTGATTTTCTATTCGATAGTTCTCATTTATTGGATGTTCTTTGCGTTCGGACGCGCGGAGCATGTCTCAGCTTCATATCGCTATAACCTAGTGCCGCTGCGTACCATTGGTTACTATTTTGAGCCGGAACGGCTGTTTCGTATCATATGGATGATTAACATAATCGGGAATATCGTGGTGTTTGTCCCGTTTGGCTTGCTGATGCGTTATGCATTTCGTTGGCGGCTTGCGAAGGCGGGCAGCGTTTTTGCGATCGGCATGCTGCTATTGGAGCTATTGCAGCTCGTAACGAAGCGCGGAACGTTCGACGTGGACGACTTGCTTATGAATTTGGCTGGGTTTTGGCTCGGCTGGCGGGTGGCCGAAAGGATAATAAATTAGCTTTTCGACTGCAGCACGGAATTGGAAAAGCAAGAAAGATCTAAGAAATATAGCTATCCAGTTCAATAATGTCGCCTATTATTGGAAATATGCGTTTGCTATGCTGGTGAGGCAGGTCTTGGAATACGAACGGAGGGCTTGCACGCTGCAGCGAGGCGGCACCCTGAGATAGGAGGTGGCTTAAACACGAATCTGTAATCGCTTACATTATGGAAGCTAACCTATGCATCAGCACACAGAAAGGGGCATTTCTAATGAATGCATTGCGCTAATTCGCATCAGCATGGACCATTCGTTGGATATGCGCGGAATTCGATCAATGAATCATCAATCTCAATTACGGGAGGTTTACCGATTCATATGAACAAGTTGCGTAAGAAAATATCAACGGTCACCGCTTTAGCGTTAATTACGAGCTTATGCTCGATTTTTCCAGTCGTAACGAGTGCAGCGATTCCATCATCGCCAGCGAACTCGACGATTTTGGGACCCAATGTTTATGTGTTCGATTCGTCGATGGCTGCCGCTGATATTCAAGGCGTAGCTAACGGCATTTATGGGCAGCAGGAGACGAATGAGTTCGGCGGCCAACGGTATGCGATGCTGTTCAAGCCTGGCGCCTACAACGTGAACTTCAATGTCGGCTATTACACATCCGTTGCAGGTCTGGGGCAAAATCCGGGTGATGTGAACATCAATGGCGGCGTGAATGTGAACGCGGATTGGGACAACGGCAATGCAACGCGCAACTTCTGGCGTTCGATCGAGAACCTGACCATTACGCCTGCCGGCGGCAAGACGCAGTTCGCAGTATCGCAGGCTGCGCCGATGCGGCGGGTGCATATTAAAGGCGGCTTGGACCTGTTCGACTTTGACAGTAATTGGAACGCGGGCTGGGCAAGCGGCGGCTATATCGCGGATACGATCGTAGATGGCGCTGTATTGCCGGCTTCGCAGCAGCAGTTTTTCGCTCGGAACAGCCAATGGGGCAGCTGGGCGAATGGCGTGTGGAATATGGTATTCGTCGGCGATAACAATGCACCGACGGGCCAATTCCCTGATCCTCCGTATACGGTCGTCGATAAGACGCCAGTTATGCGGGAGAAGCCTTATCTGTATGTGAACAACGCAGGACAGTATCAAGTGTTCGTACCGTCGCTGCAGACGAATACGCAAGGCGTTACTTGGGCGAACGGGTCGACGCCAGGCCAATCGCTCTCCATCGACCAGTTCTATATTGCGCAGCCAGCAACGGCTACGGCGGCAGCAATCAATACGGCATTGAGCCAAGGCAAAAATCTGCTCTTCACGCCAGGCGTCTATCACCTGAACGATACGATCCGGGTTCAAAATGCGAATACGGTCGTGCTTGGCATCGGAATGCCAACGCTGGTACCAGACAATGGGCAGGTTGCCATGTCTGTAGCGGACGTGGACGGCGTGAAGCTGGCTGGACTCGTATTCGATGCAGGCCCGCAAAACTCGATTTCGCTGCTTGAGGTTGGCCCGACGGGCAGCGCGGTGAATCATGCTGCGAATCCAACGTCGCTGCACGATTTGTATTTCCGCACGGGCGGCGCTACGGCGGGCAAGAATGACACGGCGCTCAAAATCAACAGCAATCAAGTGATCGGCGAGCACTTCTGGATTTGGCGCGCGGACCATGGGGCGGGCGCAGGCTGGACGACGAACGTATCCAAAAACGGATTAGTCGTCAACGGCGCGGACGTGACGATCTACGGCCTGTTCAACGAGCATCATAATGAGTATCAGACGTTATGGAACGGCAACGGCGGGCGGGTTTACTTCTATCAATCCGAAATTCCGTATGATGTGCCGAACCAGTCCTCCTGGATGAGCAAGAACGGTACGGTCAATGGCTATGCTTCCTATAAGGTAGCGGATAGCGTAACCAGCCATGAAGCTTGGGGCGTCGGCGTTTATTCGTACTTCCGCGACGCGGCGGTTAAGCTGAACAGCGCGATCGAGGTGCCGAACGTACAGGGCGTGAAAATCCACCATATGACGTCCATCTGGCTCTCTGGCATGGCAGGCAGCGAGATCACGCATGTCATTAATAACATTGGCGGCACGGTGTACGCGAACAACCCGACTACCGCCATGCGGCAGACGGTGAGCGAATTTGCGGGCACGGGAGCTGGCGATACAACAGCACCGAGCACGCCTTCGAATCTGACAGCTGCAGCTGCCTCCAGCAGCCAAATCAATTTGAGCTGGGGCGCGTCGACGGACAACGTGGGCGTAGCGGGCTATGATATTTACCGGAATGGAGCTGTAGTCGGCTCGTCAGTAACGACTACGTACAGCGACACGGGATTGGCGGCATCGACGGCATATAGCTATACAGTCAAAGCGAAGGACGCAGCTGGCAACAGCTCGGCAGCGAGCAATACAGCCAGCGCGACAACGCAAGCAGGCGGCGGAGGCACAGGAGCGGCGCTTGACCGCACGGGATGGACAGCAACTTCCACGCCATCGAGCGGCGATCCGACTTCTAACCTGTTCGACGGCAACTTGGCTACCCGTTGGAGTGCGGGAGCGCCAATGGCAGCGGGCCAAAGCTTGGTGATCGACATGAAGGCAGCGCAAAGCTTCAGCAAAATCGTCATGGATTCCACAGGCAGCGCGAATGATTACGCACGCGGTTACGAGGTGTATGTATCGAACGATGGCACAAGCTGGGGAAGCGCCGTTGCGACGGGCACAAGCACGGGAGCTGTCGTAACGGTTAACTTTGCCGCACAAAACGCTCGATATATTAAAATCGTTCAGACTGGAACGGCGACAAGCTGGTGGTCGATCCATGAATTGAATGTGTACGGCACGAGCGGCGGCGGTGGCGGCACTGGCACGGTCTATGACCGTACGGGATGGACGGCATCTTCAACGCCAACGAGCGGAGACGTGGCGTCTAATCTGTTGGACGGCAGCATGGCGACGCGCTGGAGCACGGGCACCGCTATGGCGCCAGGCCAATCGCTCACTGTGGACATGAAAGCGGCGAAGAGCATCAGCAAGCTCGTGATGGACTCGACGGGCAGCGATAACGACTATGCGCGCGGCTATCAGGTGTTTGTTTCGAACGATGGCACCAATTGGGGCAGCGCGATTGCAAGCGGAGCAGGCACAGGGCCGGTTGTGACCGTTACATTTGCTGCCCAGAACGCAAGATATGTCAAAGTGGTACAGACCGGAACAGCGACGAGCTGGTGGTCGATCCGCGAATTGAATCTGTATAGCTAATGCTTAGACCATTCCTTGGCAGCTGCGGGCGATGACCCGCGATGCGGCTAGGAATGGTCTTTTTTATACGATGTTTTCGATAGTTAGGGAAATCGCAACATCTAAAATTCGATGCTATTCATCTGAAATCTGATGCCTGTCTATTGGTTCTGCCATTTTATATCATTTTAAGTGTAAGCAGCAGGTTTCTTGTCGCATTATGCAACAACCGAGGGAGAATTAGGTTTACAAAATCTTGCTTCAATCTAGTCGTTGCATATGTCAAGGGGGTGACATTCAGCCTGTTGCACTACGTTATCGTTTGATCGATCTTCTACATGATTTACAGCATCGCCATCCTGTTCAATTACTGGAGGTACAGAGACGCATTATGAACAAAATGAAAAAAGTAATTTCATCCTTTTCGGTGTTGGCGCTTGTCTTGAGCTTGTGTTCGGTCTTCCCGGCCGTTTCGAGCGCGGCAACTGCTGCGAACAACACCATTTTCGGACCGAATGTGTACGTGTTTGATCCGTCGATGTCGACTAGCGACATTGAGGGCGCAGCAAATGCCGTATTCAACTCGCAAGAAACGAGCCAATTCGGCAATCAGCGTTTTGCGCTGATGTTCAAGCCTGGCACGTACAACGTTAACATCAAAGCGGGCTTCTACACGCAAATCGCTGGCTTGGGCCAAAACCCTGACGATGTGACGATTACGGGCGGCGCGAACGTCGATGCCAAATGGTGGGGAGGCAACGCAACGCTTAACTTCTGGCGTTCCTTCGAAAACTTCGCGATTAACCCTTCGAGCGGCGAGACAAAATTCGCAGTTGCTCAGGCAGCTCCGATGCGCCGCATGCATATTAAAGGCAATTTGAACCTGTTCGACTTCGACCAATGGTGGAATGCAGGTTGGGCGAGCGGCGGTTATATTGCGGACTCGATCATCGACAAGACGATCGTTCCGGCGTCGCAGCAGCAGTTCTTCTCGCGGAATAACCAGTACGCGACTTGGACGAACGGCTTGTGGAACATGGTGTTCGTAGGCGACTCGAACCCACCGCAAGGCACATTCCCCGAGCAGCCGTACACGGTAGTTGACCAAACGCCGGTCATGCGCGAAAAGCCTTACCTGTACATCGATAACGCAGGTCAGTACAAGGTGTTTGTACCGAACGCGTCGTCGAATACGAAAGGCGCAAGCTGGACGAATGGCTCGACGCCAGGACAATCGATCTCGATCGATCAGTTCTATATCGCACAGCCGAACACGGCTACGGCAGCAAGCATCAATGCAGCGCTGAGCCAAGGCAAGAACGTGATCTTCACGCCAGGCATCTACCACCTGAATGATACGATTCGCGTTAACAATGCGAACACGGTCATCCTCGGTCTCGGCATGGCGACGATCATGCCGGATAACGGACAAGTTGGCATGAGCGTGGCAGACGTTGACGGCGTTAAAGTGGCAGGACTGCTCTTCGACGCTGGTCCGAAGAAATCATCCAATTTGCTGGAAGTTGGACCAAAGGGCAGCGCGTTAAACCATGCAGCGAACCCGACATCGCTCCATGACCTGTTCTTCCGCGTTGGAGGCGACATTCTCGGCTTGGCTGAAACCGTTGTCACGATTAACAGCAACAACGTCATTGGCGACCACTTCTGGGTATGGCGCGCGGATCATGGCGCATCCGTAAGCTGGGAAACGGCTTCGACGAACGGCTTGATCGTTAACGGCAACGACGTGACGATGTATGGCTTGTTCAATGAGCATCATAGCGGCTATCAGACATTGTGGAACGGCAATGGCGGACGCACTTACTTCTACCAATCCGAAATTCCTTACGATCCGCCAAGCCAAGCAGCTTGGATGAGCAGCAATGGCACGGTGAACGGTTATGCTTCCTACAAAGTAGCTGACAACGTAACGAGCCATGAAGCTTGGGGCTTGGGCGTATACTCCTTCTTCCGCGACGCTGCGGTTAAGCTGAACAGCGCAATCGAAGTGCCGGATGTGCAAGGCATCAAAATCCACCATGCGACGTCGATTTGGCTGGCGGGCATGGCAGGCAGTGAAATCACGCATATTGTCAACAATCTCGGCGGCAAAGTAACGGCGAATGATCCAGCTGACGCGATGAGACAAACGCTGACGGAATTCATCGGATCGGGCGCTGCAGACACGCAAGCGCCGACGGCACCAGGCAACCTGACGGCAGCGGCATCATCGAGCAGCCAGATTAACCTGAGCTGGAATGCTTCGACGGATAACAAAGGCGTTGCAGGCTACGATGTCTACCGCAACGGAACGCTTGTAGGTTCTTCCGCTTCGACAACTTACAGCGATACGGGCTTGACGGCATCGACAGCTTATAGCTACACGGTAAAAGCGAAGGACGGAGCGGGCAATGCTTCGGCAGCGAGCAATACGGCAAGTGCAACGACGCAAGCAGGCGCAGTTTCCGGTACCTTGCTTGACCGTACGGGTTGGACGGCTTCCTCTACGCCAGTAAGCGGCGATTCGCCAGCGAATATGCTGGATGGAAGCTTGGCGACACGCTGGAGCGCAGGCACGGCTATGGCGCCTGGCCAAAGCGTGACAATCGATATGAAAGCAGCGAAAAACATTACGAAAGTCGTCATGGACTCGACGGGCAGCGACAATGACTATGCACGCGGCTACGAGGTTTACGTTTCGGCTGACGGCTCGAACTGGGGCAGCGCAGCAGCTAGCGGCACGGGCGCTGGCGCAGTGATTACAGCTAACGTATCGGCTCAAAACGTTCGTTACATCAAAGTCGTGCAAACAGGTACGGTTTCCAACTGGTGGTCGATCAGCGAACTGAACGTTTACAGCTCCAACGGCACAGGCGGCGGAGACATGCAAGCGCCAAGCGTGCCGGCGAATGTAACGGCAACTGCTGTATCCAGCAGCCAAATCAACCTGACTTGGGCAGCTTCGACTGACAATGTCGGCGTAAGCGGGTACGACGTTTATCGCAACGGCTCGGTAGTAGGCTCTGCAACAGCAACTTCTTATAGCGACACTGGCCTGACGGCTTCGACGGCTTACAGCTATACGGTGAAAGCGAAGGATGCAGCAGGCAACGCTTCTGCAGCTAGCGCAGCTGTTAGTGCAACGACGCAAGCTAGCGGCGGCAACAATGGCGGCAGCACCGGCGCTGCGCTGGATCGTACGGGCTGGACGGTTACCTCGATGCCGACCAGTGGTGATGGCGCAGCCAACATGATCGACGGCAGTATGGCAACGCGCTGGAGCGCAGGCACAGCAATGGCTCCAGGACAAGCCTTCGTCATCGATATGAAAGCAGTAAAGGGCTTTAACAAAATTGTGATGGACTCGACGGGCAGCGACAACGATTATGCGCGCGGTTATGAAGTGTACGTTTCCAATGACGGCTTGAACTGGGGAACGCCAATCGCGAGCGGTACAGGCACTGGCGCTGTCGTAACGGCAAGCTTTGCTACGCAAAATGCGAAGTACATTAAAGTGGTGCAAACCGGCACAGCATCGAGCTGGTGGTCCATCCGTGAAGTGAACGTGTATGGCGCAAGCGGCGGCACAAGCGATCCAGGCACTGGCGGCGGCAGCACGGGTACGGCGTATGACCGTACGGGCTGGACGGCAACGTCTAACCCGGTCAGCGGCGATCCTGCTTCCAACCTGCTGGATGGCAGCATGGCAACGCGTTGGAGCGCAGGCACGGCAATGGTTGCTGGGCAGTCGATCATCGTGGACATGAAAGCGGCTAAAAGCGTGAGCAAAGTCGTGATGGATTCGACGGGCAGCGACAATGACTACGCTCGCGGCTATGAAGTATACGTATCCAATGACGGCACGAATTGGGGCGCTGCGGTTACGAGCGGAACGGGCAACGGTCCGGTTGTAACGGCTAGCTTCGCAACGCAAAATGCGCGTTACATCAAAATCGTCCAAACGGGCTCGGCATCGAGCTGGTGGTCGGTGCGGGAGTTGAATGTGTTCAACTAACTAAAAAACCGGCATGAGCCATCATGAGAGGGAGAGATGCCAACTCCCTCTTTCTTTTTACCCAAAAAGGAGGATTATGAGGATGAAACGAGTTTCACTACCGAAATGGTACAAGAAAAAGGCGGTCATGATGATGACCTCGCTTAGCTTGCTAGCGACTTCGCTGCCCGTTATGGCAGCGCCGGCAGCAGCGGCAGCGGGCGATTATTTGCTCTCGCAGAACCGCCCAACGTATGCTTCTTCCGTATTGGGAGGCGGCGGCGCGAATCTGGCGGTCGATGGCGATATGAGCTCTCGCTGGGAAAGCAAGTTCGGCGTGGACGGACAATGGATCTACGTAGACTTGGGCGCTTCCGCAAACATTTCGCGCGTTCTGGTCAAATGGGAGGCCGCTTATGCGAAATCGTTCCGAATCGAGGTTTCGAATGACGAGTATACGTGGACGCCGATTTATACCGACACGAACGGTACCGGAGGAACGACGGACGTTAACGTCACGGGTACAGGGCGTTATGTTCGATTGTATTGCACAGAACGTGTACTCCCGGGGTATGGCATATCCGTGCATGAGTTCCAAGTGTTTGGCAACGGAGGCGTAAACCAGCCGCCGAAGACGCCAATGCCGAACGTCGCGCTGAATAAGCCAGCTTTCACTTCATCGATCCAAGACGATGCTTGGTACTTGCAGCCGAAAGATTATGAGACAAGAAACGTCAATGACGGCGACCGTTCCACGCGCTGGTCATCGCTTCAGACCGATCCGCAATGGGTGTATGTCGATTTGGGACAAACGACGCAGATCGGGCAAGTGACGCTGCGCTGGGAAGCGGCATATGCGAGAGCGTTCGATATCCAGGTATCCAATGATGCGCAAAACTGGACGACGGTTTACCGCGAGCTCCATGGCAAAGGCGGCGTGAACGAAATTCCGTTGTACACGAGCGGCCGTTATGTCCGGATGAACGGCATTGCGCGCGGAACGAATAATGGCTACTCGCTCTATGAGATGGAAGTATATCCATATCGTGCAGGCGATGCGCAGCCGACGTATGCCATTCCGGCTATTCCGCAGGCTTCCACGGTGAATGTGGGCAGCGGCAGCTACGAGATCAACGATATTACGCAGCTCGAAGCGCTTTATCCGAGAAATAAGACGTCCAATGTTCAAGGGCCAATTCCTTCGAATGACTGGTGGCAAAATTTGCTCGTTGAGCATCTCGGCAACAGCACGGGCATCGTGACGCTACCGCTGAAGAACAAGTACACGATCAATGGCCTCGGCATTATGAATCCGGGCGCAGGCTACATTAACGGCGACGGCGGGGCAGTTAATGCGGACGGCGAATCCGACTTGTTCCTGATGGCAAACAATATGCAGAACATTCCGGCCATCGAGACCAAAGTAGACGGCTACGGCGATTATTCCGTTAACGTGATCTTGAGCGACGACAATACGGCGAAGATGAAATCGACGTTCGTCAAAGGCTCGCCTTATGTATACAACACGTTCGCTGATCCGAATTCGCCGGAAATTTACTCCCTCGGCATGACGAAGCTGTTCGATGACAACGGCAATCCGATTTTGACGACGAACGGCTCGACGTATACGGCGGACCATATCGGCATTGAAGTAACGAATCAGGACTATGCAGCGACACCGCATACGTTTGTCCGGAATTATGGCGTATTCGTCCCGCCGGGAACGGTGTTCACGAAGGCTGGCAATAAGATCAAGATCAAGCTCGGCAGCGGCCAAAACTACATGTCTGTCGCGTCGCTCCCGGCTAGTACGGATTTGAACTATTATTATCAGCATGGCTATGCCTTCGTCACGGATACGAAGGTTGCTTATAACTACGATATGGCTAATGCCAAAATTACGACGACGTTCAACTCCGTTACAACATCGAAGCGCAGCGGCTTCTCGAATGATACGTTGCTGACGATGCTGCCGCATCAATGGAAAATTTCCAATGCGACAACGACTTCCCGCAGCTATGCATCGGTGCGCGGTCAGCTGAAGGTGCATGAAGGCAACACCTTCACGACATCGGATAAGTTCAACGGCATTCTGCCGCAATTCGCGGAGCCGAACGATTCCAGCTACTCGCGCGAGACGTTGATGTCGTATATGGATGTACTGGATACCGAGCTGGCGAACACGGGCGGTTTGATGAACCAAGACCCGTATTGGCAGGGCAAGGTGCTTCATCCTGCAGCGCTTGGCGCCATTATCAGCGACTCGATCGGCGACTATGCGCGCCGCGACCGTTACCTGTCCACGCTTCGCAAGGTTTTGGTTGATTGGTACACGTACTCGCCGGATGATGTGAAGCACACGTACTACATGCACTATTCGCCAGAGTGGGGCTCGATTTTCCCATGGGCAGCAGGCTGGGGCATTAATACAGGCCTGACTGACCATCATTACACGTACGGCTACTTCGTTTATGCGTCGGCAGTCCTGGCCGCATATGACACCGACTTTAAGAACCAGTACGGCGGCATGGTCGAGAATCTGATTCGCGACTATGCGAACCCGTCCCGCACGGATTCGATGTATCCTTGGCTGCGCAGCTTCGATCCGTATGAGGGCCATTCATGGGCTGGCGCTTATGCGGATAACAACAGCGGCAACAACCAAGAAGCGGCGGGCGAATCGCTCAACGGGTACGCTGGCGTATATCTGTGGGGCGTCGTAACGGGCAATGATACTTACCGTGACGTAGGCGCGTGGATTTTCACCACGGAGCTGAAGGCGATTGAGCAATATTGGTTCAACTACGATCAAGACAATTGGATCCCCGAGTACAAGCACGGCGTTGCAGGACAAGTATGGGGCAGCGCGAACGTCTATGGCACGTACTTCTCTGGTGCGCCTGTCAACATCTACGGCATTCACTGGCTGCCAACGGGCGAATGGATGAGCTATTACGGCAAAGATCCGCAAAAAGCGGGAGACCTGTACGCGGCATTCCTGAAGGATAACGGCGGACCTGAGGTTGGCTGGGAGCATATCGTATGGCCGTTCCAATCGTTAAGCGATCCGCAAGGCGTTATTAACAAATGGAATCCAAGCTTATTGCAGCAAAATGAAGTGTTCAATGCCTACTGGTTCATTCACAATATGAACAGCTACGGACACCGTACGACGGAAATTTGGGCGGATAACTGGTCTTCGGTAGGCGTTTATAAGAAAGGCAATGTGTATACGGCTCAAGTTTGGAACCCGACATCCGCGCCGATTACGGTACAGTTCCGCAATGCATCCGGCGTGACGGGCTCGGTAACGGTAGGCCCGCACTCCTTGATCAAAGCGGACCCGACGAAAAACATCGGCGGCGACACGCAGGCTCCGACGGCTCCTGCTAACGTGACGGCTGCAACGGCTGGCACGACGCAGATCAATTTGTCGTGGAACGCATCGACGGATAACAACGGCGTGTCCGGCTATGACATTTTCCGCAATGGCGTGAAAATCGGCTCGTCCCAAACCTTGTCGTTCGTCGACAAAGGGCTGACGCCGCTCACAACCTACACGTACACGGTGAAAGCGAAGGATGCGGCTGGCAACTTATCGGCTGCAAGCGCGGCAGCTACCGCGAAAACCAAAGGCTTGCAGGTTGCACTAAACCGCTCAACCTGGACAGCGACCGCTTCCACAAGCAGCGGCGACGCGCCAGCCAACATGCTTGACGGAAGCTTGGCAACCCGTTGGAACACGGGAGCAGCTATGGTGTCAGGACAAAATGTCATCATCGACATGAAGAGCGTCCAAACGTTTAACCAAGTCATTATCGATGCGAATGGAAGCGGAGATTACGCGCGCGGCTATGAGCTGTATGTTTCGAACGACGGCACGAATTGGGGCAGCGCGATTGCAAGCAGCACGGATACGAGTCCGTTGATTACGGCTAATTTTGCAGCCAAAAATGCTCGTTATCTGAAAATCGTACAAACCGGCACGAATCCGAGCTGGTGGTCGATTCATGAATTGACCGTACTCGTCGAGGACGGCACGACGGGCGGCGGAACGGATCCGGGCCCGACAGATCCAGGCACGGGGACTGGTACACCTGTATTGCTGGATCGGACGGGCTGGATGGCAACATCCAATCCTACGAGCGGCGATGCAGCGGCGAACCTGCTGGATGGCAGTATGGCGACACGCTGGAGCGCAGGCACGGCAATGGCGCCAGGCCAATCGTTGACGATTGATATGAAGGCTGCAAAAAGCGTAAGCAAGGTGGTCATGGACTCGACAGGCAGCGACAACGATTATGCTCGCGGCTATGAAGTGTACTTGTCCACAGATGGCACGAACTGGGGCAGCGCAGTTGCAAGCGGCACCGGCACTGCTGCAGTAATTACGGCAAACTTCACGGCTCAAACTGCGCGTTACATTAAAGTTGTTCAAACGGGCACCGTATCCAACTGGTGGTCGATCAGCGAGCTGAACGTATATGGCGCAAGCAGCGGAACTGGCGGCAATGGCGGAACGTCATCGGGCGTTGCTCAGGACCGCACAGGCTGGACGGCAAGCTCGAACCCATCCAGCGGCGATGCAGCGGCGAATTTGCTCGACGGCAGCATGACTACCCGGTGGAGCGCAGGAACGGCGATGGTTCCGGGCCAGTATCTGACGGTCGATATGAAGGCGACGAAAAGCATCAGTAAGCTGGTCATGGATTCGACGGGCAGCGATAACGATTATGCCCGCGGCTATGAGGTGTATCTGTCTGCGGATGGCACAAACTGGGGCAGCGCGGTTGCAACCGGAACAGGAAGCGGCCCGGTTATTACCGTAAACTTCACGCAGCAGAATGCGCGTTACATCAAGGTTGTTCAAACCGGCACGAATTCGAGCTGGTGGTCGATTCAAGAGCTGACGGTGTTCAGCTAACGAAACGGCGGCAGGCGCTCGAACGCTAGTATTCACAATATGCTATAACAGCTAATAACAAGTAGGGCGGAGCATCGCTATAAGCGGCTTCGCCCTATTTTTCATGTAGCGCAGAATCAAAAAAGAAGGTGTCCCGCAAGCTTAATCGCAGGGACACCCTCTTCCATTTGGTTATAGCTTTAGACAGGTAGCTCTAACGGACCGAGCAGCCTTTATTTGGCTCCAATCTGTCCCATCTGAATTCTAACGGACTCAGCTGCTGTTATCTAACTAATTTAGTTCCCATGAAGCTCCAATATGGCGAAATAACGGCTGTGAGGTCCGTTACATTTGCAATTGGGCGCGTTAGGAGCGATATAGCGGCTCTACGGTCCGTTAGCCTATTCTTTCTTAATTCGCACCACCATTTTTTTTGAATTGCGTAGGTGTGAGCCCGGTCCACTTTTTGAATGTCATACTGAAATAACGTTCCTCCTGATAGCCGACCATCTTGGCTACCGCATACATCTTATAATTTTTGCGCAGCAGCGACTTGGCATGCTCGATTCGGTATTGATGCAAATAATCGAGGAAGTTAATGCCGAGTTCCTGCTTGAACAGCGAGCTGAGATAGGTGTTGGATACGAAAACTTCCTTCGACACGGAATCGAGCGTCAGGTTCGTATGGTATTTGGCATGAATGATATCGAGCGCGCCTTGTACGGTGCGGTGAGTAGGAACCTGCGAGTTCAAGCCTGCTACGAGCGATCGAATGAGCTTCTTCACGAGCGTGGACAAGTCCTCCAGCGTTTCCATGTTCGGCACTTGCTTGATCAGGTCGACGATCCGTTGATTGGATTCCAGGGCGTTCACGTGCTGCTCTTGCGCAAGCTTTTGCAGCTCAAGCATGAATGCGGTAGCCCGCAAGCTTACTTCCGATTGGTCTGTCAGCGGGCCCCGGTGAAGCTGCTGCAGCCAAACCTCGGTTTGGTCCAACGCATCCTCGAACTTCATCGTTCGGAGATGGTGGAGGATGCTCTGCTCGAGCTTCAGCATTGATTTATCTTCGAAAATCGTTGCATCCGATGATGCGCCGTCAGCATTTTGCGCTAATTCGCTGTAGAGGACAATCGTTCCTTTGCCGGAATAGAAGCGGGTTTCGATCGCCTTCCAAGCTTGTTCATAGGATAGATGCAGATCATCGACGCTGCCGACCAGATTGCCTACGCCAATACTGACGGACATTCGCAAATATTGCTCTAGATTGATTTTTAGCCGGCCTAAGCTCAGCTTCGTTTCTTGAATCGACAGCTGCTTCTTCGGCGGGTTGGCGATCCATATGAAATCGTTACCATCGCGCACGACAACTACGTTATGGTCGAAGATGGGGTTAAACGTTTCTTGAATAATATTGAAGGCTGCGTATCGAATCAGCTCTTGATCGGTTTTATTGAATACCCGGTTGCCAGACGAATCGTCGACGCGAATAATGCCGGCCAGCAGATCAGTTGGTCGAATCGGGCTATTCCACTCCTCCAGCTGGTTCGAGCGGTTTTCAAGCTTCTGCCGCGGGCTGCGGACCCAACGCAGCAGCGACTGCTCGATAACGGTCGGCAAGCTGCGTTCCCATTTGTTCTGAATCGAGTGCATGGACGTTTGCGTTTCACGAATGGCCGTAATTTTCATCTTGGTGCTTACGATCAGTTGGACGAGCTCTTCCGTTCGGCAAGGTTTCAGCACATAGCCGTTTACCCCGAGCTGAATCGCTTTTTTGGCATATTGAAAATCGTCATAGCCGGACAGGACGATGACTTCAACGTTAGGCAGCGTAGCGCGCGCGGCTTGAATGAAATCAAGGCCGTTCATTTTTGGCATATGTATATCGGTAATGATGAGATCGGGAACAGGTCCTGCGGCTATGCGCTCGAGCGCTTCCAGTCCATCGCCCGCTTCCCCGCATAAGTGTAATCCGTTTTCCTTCCAAGGTATGGTATCTCTAAGTCCTTCACGAATCGTAATCTCGTCCTCAACCAGGAGTACATTCATCATGATCTCGGGTCTCCTCCCATGGAATGGCGATGGATGCAGTCGTCCCTCGTCCTTCTTGGCTGTCGATTCTTAGCTGCACCTCGGGGCCGAAAGCAAGCATAAGCCGTTCCTGTAAGTTTCTAATGGCAAAGCTTTGAGATGGATTCGTTGTCGTTCCTGCATCGCTTCGTTTCGTAATTTGCACGAACATATGGTTCAGCTCAGCCAATCGATCATAGGGAATGCCCGCGCCATTATCAGTGACGCTTATCATGAGCCGATCGCTGTCGATTTGGCATTTGACTTGAATGAAGCCATCCCCGTTCAAAGGCTCGATGCCATGGATGACAGCGTTCTCAACTAACGGCTGGATAAGCAGCTTCGGCACTTGCGCATGTCGCGCTCTTGGATCGATGTCCAAATCGAAGGTAATCCGGTTTTTGAAGCGCAGCCGCTGAAGATGCAAGTAGTGCTGGACGAGCTCCATCTCTTGCTCAAGCGAAATGATCGATCGACCGCCGCTTAACCGAAGACGAAACATGCGGGATAAGGAGTAAACCATCTCGGCGATGGCGGTTTCGCCGTTTCGCTGTGCAGACAGATAGATCATATCCAGCGTGTTGTATAGAAAATGCGGGTTAATCTGCTCTTGAAGCGTTTTTAATTCTGCTTCTCGTTGCTTAAGCTTCGTATTGTACACATCGTCGATGAGCTCTTTGATGCGTTCGACCATGACATTATAGCCGCGTCCCAATTGACCGATTTCATCGGTTGCCGAGAAATGCACCCGTTGGCTGAAGTCGCCGGTCTGCAGCATCCGCATCGATTTCAGCAGCTTCCGCATTGGCGTTGTGATGAATGATGTAGCGATCCACGAGAACAGCAGAGCGGTGAGCAAGCTGACGCTCATGAATATAATCGTAATCATGCTGATCCGATTCAGCTCTTGCAGCAGCGTATCCTTCGGTTGAATGACGACGGCATGCCAGCCGGTAAGGTCAGAGGAGGCTGAGGAGATGAGCCAATCTGATGATTGCAGAGTAGTAGGCATATCGCTTAAGGAAAGCTGCTTGATCTCTTTATTCGGTATGTTGCGATAGGAATGGCCAATCCAAGTCGATTCGGTACCGGTAAGGATCGTCCCGGCATCATCCAATACGAGCGCCTGCGCGTCGATGGAGTTAATGAGCTGCTTGCGCAGCTTGCTCTCCTGGACACCGACGATGATCATGCCTTTGGTTCGCAGATCAACGCTTTTGATCAGCTTAGCCAATACGATTTTGTTGTCGCTGTCGCCGACGAACAGCTTCTCAGAGGGCGGGATAAAGCCCCATGTTTCTTTGCCGTTCAGCTCGAGCGCGCTTTGAAACAGCTTGCTTTTTGAAAACAATGGATACGGCATGGCGCTGGTAAGCCCGGTCTGGTCAATGGCAAATGGCTGCCCAATCGATTTCATGCTGTTCGGTTCGAGCGGATAAATGATGAGGGATTGGATCGAATTGCGCGTAACCATTAAAGCAGAGAGAGTTGTAAAAGCTCTCCTGTGAACCTCGGGATCATCAGGCTTGGACAGCAGTTCTTGAACCGTTTCGGACAGTAAGAGATAGTTAGAGAAATCGATTGCATCTTGGGCGATGTTATTGAAATGGTCGATAGTTTGCCTTGTGAGATTCGTCTGATTTTGCCCGGCTTTGCTTAGCGCAAGCTGTGATGCGACGTAATAGGAGAAGTAACCGGTAAGGCCGATCGTAGCGATTAATAAAGGCGCCATCCAGCTAAGCAGTTTTAATCGAATAGGCCAGTTCCAATAGATGCGCTTCCAAGTGTTGAACAGGTGTAGTGCCTCCTCTGCGAAGTCATCTATAGTAGTTAAATTATACCGGATGTGCAGGAAGAGCGGGATAGGTTTGCAAAAAGTTCTTGAAAATGTATACCTAACTTCTAAAGTTCTCACTACAATATCTTAAAAATAGCACATGTTAAGAATAGGCAACAAGCGATATGATAGAGAGAAGAATTGCCATCGACTAGATAAGGTGGTCATCCATGAAGAAACCAGCAGTTATTCTCGCAGTTTTTGTTATTCTGCTATCGGTTGCCGCGTGCGGCGACGGCCGTACAAGCGGGCTGACAGGAGGGCGCGACATCCAGAACAGTGACAGTAGCATTGACGGGGAGAACGGACAACCGCAGACGATCACATTGAAGCTGTTTACGGCGTTATCTGATCGAATGAGCGGCGCAGGGAAAGTTGAACAAGCGATTATTGATCAATATATGATCGAGCATCCATCGATCAAAATCGAGGTGGAGGCGCTTCAGGACGAGCCCTACAAATCAAAGATGAAGATCTATTCCTCGACGAATTCGCTGCCCGATATTATTCAAACCTGGGGCCAGTCGTCGTTCATTAAGCCGCTCATCGATAACAAGATGCTGCTTGAGCTGCCTGCCCAGAAATTTGCGGAGAGCGGGTTTATTAAAGGCGCGACAGAAGGCTTCTCGCAGGACGGCAAGCTGTACGGGCTGCCTCGCTCAACCGACTACTTGGTTCTGTACTATAACAAAAAGATGTTTGCCGACAACAAGCTATCGGTTCCAACAAGCTTCGATGAATTGAAAGCGCTTGTAAAAACGCTCCGCGCAAAGGGGATCAATCCGATTGCGGTCAATGGCATGGATCGTTGGGTGTTCCCGATCTGGTTCGAGTATACGCAGCAGCGCCAGACCGGCAGCTTTGATCGGATGGATGATGCCTTGGCGCGTAAGATAAAGTTTACCGAACCAAGCTTCATAGCAGCAGCGACGCAGATGCAGGAGCTGGCGCAAGCGGGAGGATTTGCCGACGGCTATTTGACCGCGGATTATGGCGCAGCTAGAAACCTGTTCGGTCAGGGCAATGCGGCGATGTATCTGGTCGGCAATTGGGAGCTCGGCATTGCGACGGATGCGAATTTCACGCCGCAGTTCCGTCAATATGTCGGTGCGTTTTCGTATCCGGCATCGGATAAAGGGGCAGCTACGGACGTAGCTGCATGGTTCGGCGGCGGTTATTCCGTTTCAAGCGCCTCCAAGCATCCGGAGGAGGCGCTGCAATTTTTGGAATACTTCTTCAAGCCGGAGCATTGGGCGAATACGCTATGGGCGAATGGCGTGGGGACGCCAGCCTCTCGCTTCGTAAGGAGCAGCAACGAAACTGCGCTGCAGCAGGAGCTGTTCGAAATTTTCAGCAGCATGACGTCATCCAGCGGCACGCCGGTTCTCGATACATCAACGGTGGACTGGAAAGAGGCGATAATGGATTTGAATGCGAGGCTGCTCAACGGACAACTTACGCCAAAGCAGTTCGTCGAGGAATTGGACAAGGCGGCGGATATCGCGGCCAGCGTCCAATATTAAGGACAGCGATCGCTTACAAAAAGGAGATGCGCGCCGTGCCGTCAGGCTCGTCGCGCATCTCCTTTTTTGATCGGCGACTATGACGTTATAGCCGCTTGCCGTACTTGCGCAAATAATCCTCCACATCATTGTAGCTGCCGCTTTGGTTCGCATAACGTACGAAGTTTTTGGCGGTACGCAGCCATTCCAGCGTCGAAGGCGTTACCGTCTGCAGCGCACGCTCCATGTCCCGCATCTGAATGGGGCGCTCGACGTTCGTCTCCATGATCTCCTCCAGCACGAATTCGACTGCCCGCTCGCATACCTGTTCGATGTCGGCGCCAGAGAAATATTCGGTATGCTTAGCAAGCCAGTCATAGGCAATTTGTTCAGCCATACGCCCGTCCAACTTAAGCCTGAAAATAGTTTCGCGCGCGTCCTCATCCGGGGGCGCTACAAAAATTAATCGGTCGAATCGGCCGGGCCGCTTGAGCGCGTTATCGACATCCCAAGGCATGTTGGTCGCCCCCATGACGAGCACCTGATCCGTCGAGCTATCGATGCCTTCCATCTCTGTCAGGAACGTATCGACCAGCCCGCGGAAATTGGCTGAGGATTTGGAGCGGTCATGGCCGATCGCATCGATTTCGTCGATGAACAGAATGCTCGGCTTTTGCGCGCGCGCTTTGCTGAACAGCTCATGCAGGTTTCGTTCGCTCACCCCGATGTAAGGATCGAGAATATCGGCGATATGAATCGGGTAAAAGTTGGCGCGGCATTCGCCGGCAGTCGCTTTGGCGATAAACGTTTTGCCGCAGCCTGGCGGGCCGTAGAGCAGAACGCCGCCGCCCGCTTTTTTGCGAAACTTGGAAAACAGCCCTTGATTATAGAAGGGGCTGATGATTTTCATATGGATCGTTTTCTTCAGATCGCTTAGCCCCGCAACATCCTTGAACGAGATGCTCGCCGCTTCTGCGGCTGGCGCAGCAGTTGATTGCCCGCCGCTAATCACTTGGAACGGATGCGATCCCCGGTCACTGCGTTCGACAGGTCGTTCGTTCGAAGCAGGCGACACGGAGGGTGAAGCCGATTGAACGATTGCGACCGGCGGTGCAAGCGGTGAAGGCTCAGACGCTGCATGTGCGGATTCGTCTTGCGGGAGTTGCTTCGCCGGAAGAGAGGCGGCGAGTGCCAGTTTCTGAAGAAACAAAGGCTTTTGTTGCTCGTCCGCGATTTTCAGCCCCTCTGTGAAAGCAAGCACAGCTTCCATCGATTGATCGTTTTCCATATGCTCCACGCCCACCCAATACCAAGCCTCAGCTTGCTCGGGATGCGATTGTGCCATTTGCTGCAGCCAGCGTAATCGATTCATGATAGGCTCCTTCGTTTTGTCATTTTGTTCGCAATCAACCGACTGCCGAATATGAAAATAAGCCCTACTAGCGGATTTAAGGTCGCAATGCTGAACAGGATGCCGGCTAGCAAACCTAACACACGAATAGAGGTCGGTGAACCAAACATTGTTTTAAGAAAGCTGCGATTCGTATCTTTGGCCTCGTAATAGACCTGAACGACCACATTAGCGAAAATTAAGTAGAGCATAAATCCGATAGCAGCGTAGAACGGCCAGTGCACCGAAGGGCTGACGAAAGGATAAGAACCAAGCACAGCGACCGTGATCCAAAACCATAGGAACGGCATGCCGCCGATTCGATCCGCCAGATGATAGGGAAAGAGGAGCGCGTTCGCTTTTCGCTCGGCAATGCGCACGTTGCGCAGCAAAGACTCGTTCGTCGGATTTTTAATATAAGCTTCTCGAAAATGGCTGCGTGCCAGCTTGTAATTGCCGCTATAGAATTCCTTGATGCCAAGCTCGACGAGAAGAGCGCTCTCATCATCCTGATGCGTCACAAGCTTCTCTAGATGCATCATTTTGCTATGATCATGATTTCGGGCAATATCATAATAGAGGCTGTGCTTGAGGACGTTCGTATTGTTCGGGTCAATCCGCCGCGCTTCCGCTAACAGCTCGAGCCCACGCTCGCGTTGCCCGACTTTTATGAGCAATGAAGCATAAGAGGCAAGCACATTAACGGCGTTAGAATGGATGGCTAGAGCTGCCAGATAGCATTCTTCAGCCAAGCTCCATTGCTTTTCGGACGCATAGATGATGCCTAGCAAATAATGCACGTCGATTGGCGGATAGCCGGATTGATAGGCTTGCTGGAGATGCGTTCTGCTCGTCTCGTGCTCATTTAAGTGAAAGTAGGCGAGCGCGGCTTGATAATGCAGATGAGCATCCAAAGGATCTTCGGCAAGCGCAAGGTAGATAAGCTCTGAAGCTCTGCGGTAGTGGCTGATGCTCATATAATGATCGATTAAATGATGGACGTTTTGCTGCGAATGGTCCAATCCGGCGCCTCCTTTCACTTCATAATGGAAGACGTAACGATGGTTAAGTCAATGGCAATGCTGACTGCGCCGATGAGGAGAGCGATGCCTCTATGAAACAAGTAATGATAGTTGCCATGATAAATCATATGAAGGCGATAAGGCGTTTTGAGCATATGATAGAAAAACAAAAAGAGCAGCAGGTCGGGGAGCTTGAACAAAGGAAATAGAAGCCGATGATCCACCTCGAATGCGACAGGCAATAGCAGCGCCTCATAAGCGATTTTGACAGCTACAAACAGAATCGAGACTGTCCAAAGCAGCGCTAGCTTTTTCCCTTTGATCATGAGCATTCGGGCATTCAGGAGTCCCATGGCGGCTGCTGTAATCGCTCCGCCGAACAGCGCGGCATAGAAGAGGCTGGCAATGCGAAAGCTTCTAGTTTCGCGTGGGGAATACGTAAGAATCGGTTTATGTTCCATGCGGTCTCCTTATGTAAAGTTATGCCAAACCATATGCTTGATCATATCAAATAACAAAAAAATCCTCAATTGGTAGACTGGAATGGATAGATTAATCCGCTCACGAGGCAACAAAAGCATAAAAAAGCCGCTAACGGCAATGATGCCGAAAGCAGCTTGCTGCTTGCTTTATTTCATAATGACTTGCTTCATTCGCCATCCGGCCGAGGTGCTCTCCCGTTCGAACGTGAACGTGTAGGTCGCACGGTGTTCGGATTCATTTTGTTTCAATAAGGAAACGGATAATTGGACCTGCGCTGAAAGCGATTGGTCTTCGGGTATAGGAGGTTTACGATCCTTGTTCTTGTTGACGCGTATCGAGCGGATCGCATGCATCTCCGTCAGTAATGAGGCTTGCTCGCTATCGGGCAGGCCGATCGCAAGCTCCAGCAGCAAATCCTGATCGTGATGGTTAAGCGCTTCGACGACGCTTTCCGCTAATTGGAGAGGGGAAGCGCCATCCAGCATGCTGCGCAGTTGGCCGCCTGCCTTGTGAACCATTAATTGATGCGCGAGGTCAGGCGTTTCGGATTTGTGGGTGGTGCTGCCAAGAAAATGAAGGCAAAAATGGCCGGAAAAATCGTTGTCGGGTATGCCGTCCCCGCCGTGCGGCATGCCGTTCATCGACCCCGCTATCCAATATTGACCCGAGTGGACAAGCACGGCTCGGCGATTCCAGCTCCAATGGTCGTTGTAAATTTTTTTCATCATATGCGAATCTGCTTTGGATATCGGCTGCACATCCGCATGATCGCTGCCAGCTCGACGCTGCACGCGGAAGGACATCCCAGTGCCCATATCGGTAATCGTGAAAATCTGCTTCAGCGGCACAAGTTTCCGAACATCCGACCATTCGATCATTGCGCCATAATGGTTCGAGCGAAGCTGATTAGCGTAGGCGACCAGCTTATGGGCTGTAGCAGCATCAGGCACAAGCCTCTGCTGTGCGGCGGGGTCCCAAAGCATGCCTGTCGGCTCCAAGCGATAAATCGATTCCTTCTGGCCGTTAACGAGGCTAACCGCGACATCAGGCAGCCCGATTACCCCAGAGGCAGGCTCTCTTTTGGCCTTGGTCAACGCATGCGCAATGCTAACGCTCTCGATTCCTAAGCTGCTTGCTAACTCGTCGTGTCCATATCGGACGGTCAGGATCACCTTGCTTCCTTCCGGTTTAGGCGCACCATGGACAGGAGGGGCTATCACAGCTGTTAGAAGCAGAATGGATAAGATGGCGAGCAGTCGAGCGGACCGTTGACGAACAACCTTCACCTTCATGAACCTCCTCTGCTGCATCGAATTGGCTACTTCAATTCGCATGTAATTGCCGGATATATTGTTCGCTCTCGCTCGTTCAGATATGTAGGGGAGAAGTGGCCGACTGCTGGTACTTGTTGGTCGTAGCATAATCCGTCTCCTGTTGATGCACATTAGCGTTGAAGCTTACAGGAGGAATGCTTGCATGGTGCTGAAATGGATGGTTGCCGCTTTGCTGTTTACGCTACCCGCTTTGCCTAATCAGCTGCCTGAGCGTCTAATTGTGACACATGAGGGCCAGCAGCTGGCGGAGCTTGATCGTGCGAAATATACGGTGCCAATACCCGGGATTCCCGTTGCGGACGAAGCGCGCTTCAGGAAGCTGATGATAGAGCTGGAGCGCAGCACCAATCGTCCTGCTATGAATGCGGGTTTGAATGGATATGGCGGCATTACCCAAGAAAAGATCGGAAAAAAGCTGGATCGGAATCGATTCACGGAACAGTTTTATCGCTTCATGATTGAGGGCGGCGACAATCACATCGAGTTGCCGCAGCAGTCGATCTATCCTAAGGTAGACAGCGAGCTGATCTCGGTTATCCGTGAAAAGCGGATCGGGTATTACACAACCTATTACAACTCACGAAATGCGAATCGCTCGCATAATATCGCGTTAGCCGCGAAGGCGATTAACAATACGGTCGTTTTCCCCGGGGAATCGTTCTCGTTCAATGAAGTAGTCGGCATGCGTACGGTCGATAAAGGGTATAAAAGCGCGCCTGTCATTGTGCGGGGAGAGGTGTCGGAAGGGATAGGGGGCGGCATATGCCAAATCTCTTCGACCTTGTTCAACGCGGTTGACCGCGCAGGCATCCGCATTATTCAACGGTATTCGCATAGCCGCAACGTACCGTATGTACCGCCGGGCCGCGATGCGACCGTGAGCTGGTATGGGCCGGATTTTGTATTCCATAATCAATATAACCAGCCTATTTTGATCCGATCCTATGCGAATGTGGGGACTGTTCATATTGAAATCTATTCCTCTGAGCTGGTTCATTTCAAGCCGAAGGAAGTACCCCACGCCTCGCAGCAGCTCCCGGAAGAGGTAAAAGCGGAGCGCGGCGTTCATCGCCACAGTGCGGATTGAGGTCATAGTCTGGAATCGTGTACACTTGAAGCATCCGACCGGACAACCGGAGGCTGGCCGCTTGCGGCGAGCCTCTTTTTTTTTTGCAGGCATAACATTCATGGGAAAGGGTGTTTGAGGATGGATCGGCCGGCTCGCTGCCAACGAGCGTCAGCCGTGCAGCCGGGTTGGCGTTGACGAAGGCGATGAGCAAGGATCTTGCGCCAGCAGGCATCCGCGTGAATGCGGTATGCATCGGACTGATTCGCAGCGATCAAATCGAGCGAATGTGGCAAAGCGCAGCGCCGGAGCTTACGTGGGAGGCGTTCGCTGTCGATAGCCGCTTCCAAATTCCGCTCGGGCGGATTGGCGATGCGCAGGAGGCTGCGAATGTCATTACGTTCCTGTCGTCGTCGGCTGCTTCATACGTGACAGGCTCTGCGGTTAATATCGATGGAGGCACCTCAGCAGTTTTATAATCGGCTTTGTGTTGACGGTCTATAATGTAACTGATATAGTTACATTATAGACATCAGAACAATGAACATGACGCCTTATAGGCGAATACACGATCGAAGGAGGTGGAACAGGTGATTAGCAGTCGGTTTACGGTAGCGATTCACATTTTAGCGTTAATCGAAATGAGCGAAGGCTCCATAACGTCGGCGTATATCGCAGGCAGCGTGAATACGAATCCAGTTGTCATCCGGCGAATCATGAGCTTGTTGAGCAAGGCTGGCTTGATCGAATCGCGTCCCGGCGTTACGGGTATGAAGCTGGTGCGTCCGCTCGAGTCGATAACGTTTTTAGATGTATACCGAGCCGTAGAAGTACCCGAAAATGATGTGCTATTCGCCATCCATCAAAATTCAAATCCGCAATGTGTTGTCGGACGAAATGTTCAAAACGCATTAGAGGAGCCGCTGCTGGAAGCCCAGCGCCAGATGGAGCTGTCGCTTGCGAACACAACGGTTGCGCAGGTTGTGCGCCAGATGGAATCGAAGCAATAATTTTTTTTGCCACAATTAGTAACAACTTAGGTTACTAAACAAAATGTACCGTATCGATTATGCCTGTATTATTGCAATAAAGGATCGTTCTAATACAACTATTCGGAGGATGATGAACATGAAAATCGCAGTTATCGGAGCAAGCGGCAAAGCCGGACAATTGATTACGAAGGAAGCGGTTGATCGCGGTCATGAGGTGACGGCGATCGTGCGGAGCGCGGCTAAATTCCAAGGCGAAGCTGCTCATGTTGTAGAGAAAGAAATTTTTGATTTGAAAGCAGCTGACCTGTCGGCATATGATGTTGTCGTCAACGCATTCGGTGCTCCGCTCGGGCAAGAGCAGCTGCATCTGGAAGCGGGACGTGCGTTGATCGCTGCGCTGAAAGAAGCGCCGAATACACGTCTGATCGTCGTTGGCGGCGCGGGCAGCTTGTTCGTGGACGACTCGCATACGACACGTGTCTTCGAAACGCCGGAATTCCCCGAGTTCGTCCTTGCGACAGCGAAGAACCAAGGCCAGAACCTGCAAGAGCTGCAGCAATCCGAAGGCATTCAATGGACGTTCCTCAGCCCATCGGCTTTCTTCGACCCGGAGGGCAAACGCACAGGCGCTTACACGTCAGGCCTAGACCAATTGCTCGTGAACTCGCAAGGCAATAGCTACATCAGCTATGCCGATTATGCCATCGCGGTCATTGACGAGATCGAGAAGCCGCAGCATGTAAACCGCCGGTTTACGGTAGTAGGCGAAGCTGAATAAGGCGAGATAGCAGGCTCACAAGCACGGCACCCAGGCGGGTGCCGTTTTTCGTCTGAACGAGATGCTAATTACGCTACCCGGTCCATTCCTGTTCCAGAATGCTGTATAGGAGGGAGTCTCGCCAGCCATCTCGCATGCGCATGCTTTCCCGGATTTTACCCTCTAAGGTCAAGCCAGCTTTGACTAGAACTCGCGATGAGCCTGCGTTTCTCGGGTCGCAGGTGGCGTATCATGGTCTTTGATAGCAATAGCGAATACATATCTTGTTCGTGGCTCTTGTAAAGCATCGTTAATGACTTGTCTAACAAAAGCTTCCGTTTCGCCTTCCGTGTTCGGTCCCCAAGGCTGGTACTTGCAAACGATCTCCTGTGATGCGTATCGATGAACATCCATCCAGTCTTCATGCGTTAATTCTCTTAATTGTAGTTCGTTGTTCGGGTAGATGATTGTCATAGGTTTGCGCTTCATCCCTTCCGTTTTTTAATAGAATAGTTAGTTATTTACGGTTTGGCAACTGTTTCTAGGGCTTCAAGATGCGGGAGCAGGAGGGTAGCGCTGAATGTCGAAATCTACTTAAGCCGTCCCAACGGAAGGCTTGGAGGGAAAATGATGACTGCTTATACGATGCCGTTAGGCATTATTTTTGATATGGACAATACGCTGCTTCGATCGCATATCGATTTTCCTGCTATGAAACGGGAGGTGCATGCTTGGCTGGCAGCACGCGCGTTTGCAGCCGCTTCGCTCGATCTGAACCGATATACGACATCGATGCTGATTGAGGAAGCCAAGCAGGCTGGCATGTCCGCTGGGGACTATGAGGCAGTCATGCGAATAACGGCGGAGCATGAGGTGCGCGGGATGGCGGGCGCTGGACTTGAGCCGGGCGCAGTCGAGCTGCTCGATGCGCTGCACGGCCGATACATGCTGGCAATCGTGACGAACAATGCCGAGCAGGCAGCGGAGCGGGCGCTTACGGAGACGGGAATCATCGATCGATTCACTATTATCGTCGGGAGGGAAAGCATGCAGGCGATGAAGCCTTCGCCGAGCGGGTATGAGACGGTGCTGCGCCAAAGCGGGATTTCGGCATCAGAATGGCTGTCGGTAGGGGATTCTTGGATTGATGGAAAAGGCTCTGTCGATGCAGGCATCGCTTTCATCAGCTATGGGACAACATTGGAGGCAATGCGCTCGCGCGGCGTTGAGCCGATTCACAGCATTGAGGAGCTGATGGAGTTGGACCGATGGCTATCGCGCATAGGTGTGAAGTAAACAATGGGGTTTATAGGAGCATCCAAAAGAAAAAAAGTGAAAAAAGCTGCGTCTACTTCGAAGTAGGCGCAGCTTAGTTGGCGTTAGCTTAACGTGCCAGCCATCCGCCGTCCACGTTCAAGGCATGGTCGTTCAAATAGTCCGAAGCGGAAAAGCGAGGAATACGACAGGTCCCTACAGGTCATTCGTCTTCGGGCATGTCGAAGTAGAAGTACCCTCGGATCGGCGGTTATGCGTGTGGCATGGCATCATCGATCCTACCGACTTGCTTTATTTTAGATGAAACTGGATCGTGCGAGTGGACGCATCCCAGTGGGATGCAATTCCTAATGAGCGGCACACGAATTGGAACGGGAGCATGGTAATGCTGCTGGATGATGCACCGAATACGACGATTTCGGGCGGGTTCGTCATTTTGATGCCATTGACCGTGACTTGAGGGCCATCTGATGTTTGGAAGAAGGCGACAGATTGATCGCCACGCGTTAATGTCCACGTCGAATAGGAAGCATTATAGCTGTTAGGATCTGGCTTTGTAGTCGAATAAGAGACGTTCACGCCAAGCTCCTTCCATAACGCAGAGCGCGGTACCATGAGCGTTCCCTTGTAATAGCCCGCAGATAATGGCATGGAAACAGGCTGCCCGTTGACCACGAATCGAATCGGATCGGGAACGAGCTCCGGCTTGCCTTTGCTTTCCTCGGAGAAATAATGTCCTGCGCCAGGCAGGGCAGCTTCACCCCAAGTATAGAGCTTGCCTGCCTTATCCAGCGCGAGGCTCGAATCTGTACCTGCCGCGATCGATGTGATATGGGAGAGGCTTGAAACTTGCAGCACACGGTTCATTGCTGCGGGCGTACCCCCGGCTTGCCAGACTGTCCCGTCCGATCGCAGCCCAAGCAGATGAGAGGGACCGGCTTTGAGCGATACGATATGATTGAATCCTTTGACTTGCAACGGTTTGACGCTAACCGTTGATTTTTTGCCGGCGGGACCGAATTGTCCCGAATTGTTTTTCCCCCAGGCCCACACGGTGCCATCGGACTGCAAGGCGGCAGATACGTACTTAGCGGCTGCAATGCGGGTTACTTTACTTAATCCTTTTACCTGCTGCGGCAGGAATTGAAGCTCCTTGCTGCCATTGCCTATTTCGCCGTAATAGTTATAGCCCCAAGTCCAGACCGTGCCGTCCTTGCGCAGCGCCATGGCATGGTAATCTCCTGCATCTACGGCTATAATATCCGATAAACCTGGAACTTGTACGGGGATAGCTGCTTCAGTGGTCTCGCTATGTAAAAGATCGTTTCCCCATGACCACACCGTTCCGTCAGGAAGCAGCGCTAATGCTGCAGCACCGCCAAGCGATATGGATTGAACCTTTGGCGGGAGCCCGTTTTGCTTCTGATAAATCAAGTTATTGGCATCTGTCGCGCGTTCTGAGCCCGGGCATCCATTGCCGCTGCGCCAGACCGTGCCGTCTTGAAGAAGCACAAGCGAGCAAGCGAAGCCAGCTGCGGCTTGTTTGACGTTCTGCATGTCCGGAATGTAAGCGGGAAGATATTGATCATATACCGTGCCTAGGCCGAGCTGCCCATCTCGATTCCAACCCCATGCGGAAAGCGTCGCATCTGCACGGATAAAGACGGCGTGCCCATTGCCCACATCCATCGAAGTAATTTTAGTATGAATTGCGGGAGCAGTCGGGGATGCTGTTGCCGTGCCGGTCACTCGCGCTGCAGTTGAGGCTTGTTGTTCGGATTGCGCCAGTGCAACTGCAGAGGTTGACAAAAGAAATAGGCTTGCGATAAGCGATATTGCTAGCTTGCTGCATTTCATCATGGAACGTTCTCACCTCATATGGGAATAATTAACTCGCAATCAAGTAGACGCAGGTTCGGTAGGGAAGGTTGCTGACGAGTATTTTGTCGAGCTGAAGGATTCAGGACTTCCGAATGTCGAATGAGTAATCAACTAGGATGACGAAGAGAGGCTGTGACTTCATATGAATGCGAAACGATTGGCTGCTGAAAAAGCCGTGACCTATATCGACAATGGGATGGTTGTAGGGCTAGGAACAGGCTCGACCGCCTATTATGCCATCCATCATATCGCGAAGCGAGTTCAGGAAGGGCTGCGCATCCATGCAGTCGCCAGCTCGAAGCAATCGGAGACGCTGGCGCGCGAGCTGCAAATCCCGATCATTCCATTCTCGGACATCGAAACCATCGATATCAGCATTGACGGGGCGGACGAGGTGGATCCCCGGGGCAATCTCATCAAGGGCGGCGGGGGCGCGCTGCTGCGGGAAAAAATATTAGCCGTTAACAGCAACAAATTTATCGTTATCGTCGATGATTCCAAGGTTGTCCCCCAACTAGGCAAATTTCCGCTGCCGGTAGAGATTGTTCCCTTTGCATTCGAGCTGACGATGGGCAAGCTGAATCGGCTGGGGAGCAATGGAATACTGCGTATGCAAGGCGATCAGCCTTTTGTTACGGATAACGGCAATTATATCGTTGACTGTCATATGGAGCGCATTGCGGACGCAGCCCGACTAAGCGAGCAGCTGCATGCGATTCCCGGCGTAGTCGAACATGGCTTGTTTATCCAGCTGGCGGATACGATTATCGTTGGTTCCGAGGAAGGAGCCGAGCTGCTCAATCGGAATGGCGGTCAGAATTTGCAGCTGCCCGCCGGATTAGCGAAGCCAGCGCAACGCGCGCTTGCGGGTGCGGGCATTGGCAATCTGGAGCAGCTTGCCAAGCTGAGCGAGTCGGAGCTGAACCGGCTGCATGGCATTGGACCGAATGCAGTGCGTCAGCTGCGCCAAGCGATGGAGCATAACGGGCTTTCATTTCGCTAAGCTTGGGGAATGATAACAATAAGCGTTTTATCGGACGTTAGCCTAACAATTTTGATGCATTATAGTATTGACGTTCGGATTGTCGTATAATGATAGAAAGCGCTTTCTGGAGGGTTACGCTCATCAGCGCGCAAGGAGGAATGGTTTATGCACAAAACCGTCTGGATGATGGTCATCGTACTCGCCGTTTCCTGGGCGTTGGCGGGCTGCTCGAGTACGGAGGGGGAGAATCGTAACGCCGAAGCAGGCACGACTGCTGCTGGCTCGAATCGAAGCGAGACACTGACTGTGCTAACAAATCGGGTTGATTTGATTGAGAATGGCACCATGCGCCAATATGCAGCGCGATTCGAAAGCGAGCATCCCGGCACAACTGTCGAGTTTCAAGGGCTTAGCAATTATACCTCTGACATTATGGTGCGCCTGTCCACCCGCAATATGGGAGATGTGCTGCTGCTGCCAGCCAATCTGATGGCACAGGATTTACCGCAATATTTTGAGCCGCTGCCGAATGCCATGTTCGATTCGATTCGCTTTAAGGACTATAAGTCTTACGAGGGCATCAGGTACGGCATGGCGACCGGGGCGGCAACGATCGGGATCGTCTATAACAAGAAGGCGTTCGAAAAGGCGGGAATCCGCGAGCTGCCCACGACGCTGACGGCTTTCTATGCTGCGTGCGAGAAGCTGAAGAAGGCAGGGATAACGCCCGTATACATCAACTATGGGGCGCAATGGCCGATGAAGCTGTGGGGAGAAGAGCTGCTTGGGTTTATGACGGGCGACTCCTCTTATTTGAACAAAATGGCGGATACCGACAATCCGTGGCAGGTGGATAATGCATGGGGCAAGTCGATGAATATCGTTCAGACGCTGATTAATAAAGGGTACACCGAGTCGGGGCTGATTGCGAATCAGTGGGAAATATCCAAAAAGAAAATTGCTTCCGGCGAAGCGGCGATTTATTTCAATGGCAATTGGGTCATTAAACAGGTGATCAATGCAGGGGCGCATCCCGAGGATATCGGATTTTTCCCATTCCCTTATGATGATGGCCCTCAGCGCTACGCGCCGTTGGTGCCGGATTGGTTCATTGGCGTCAGTAAATTCAGCAGCAAGAAGCAGCTGGCGAAGGAATGGGTGGCGTTTTTCGTCAAACAATCGGGTTATGTAGAGGATGAGGGGTACTTGTCGGTAAAGGAAAATGAGAAAATTTCCGCTTTGCCGCAAGTTGAGCAGTTTCTTTCGTTCTCGCCGACATTCGTGGAGAGTGAGCCGCCGAGCGATCGATTCCTCCAAATCGCCGAGAAAGCGAATATATCGCTCTGGTCAGGGGAGTACATTCAAGAGTGGATCGCGTCCAAGGATTTGCGCAAAACGTTCGAGCAATACAACGAGAGATGGCGGGCAGCACGGGCGCTTGTGCATTAAGTGAGCAAGGATATCGCGTGCGAGTAGGCGAGAGGTTTTGATGTGAGAAGGGAGTCCCGAAGCTTACGCTTTGGGACTCCCTTTATTTTGTAACGGACCGTAGAGCCGTTATAGCCCTCGAAACACGCAGAATTGAAATGTAACGGACTCCACCGCCGTTATTTCGCCATTTTGGTGCTTGGTGAGGGCTGTTTGGGCCAAATAGCGGCCGCTCGGTCCGTTACAGCAAAAAGATGACTGATTAGGGTCAAATAGCGGCTCCTCGGTCCGTTACCGCAAGTCAAGTCGGCGTCACAGCAGCAAGAAGCATGTTGCATCATCAGAGCAAGTTGGCATCAGAGCAGCAGGCTGCACCAGAGTCAACACGGCGTCACCGGAGCAAGCCGCTTAGCCCTTGGTCCCGCGCCATCAAACCGTCAATATCATCGAGCGAGACGCTCCAGCATTTCGAAGCATGCTCGGCCGTTGTGGTAAGGGCATTTCCACGCGCCCACCTTCGGGTGGCCTTCCGTTGGAATGCCTTCGCGCGTGACGCTCCAGTACCATTCGCCGTTTTGCCGATCGATGAGGAATGATTCAATGAACTGCCACGATGCGCGAGCGGCTTGGGCGTACTGTTCGTCTCCGGTCATTTGGTAGGCGTTATAAAACCCGACGACCGCCTCGGCTTGCGGCCACCAATCTTTGTCCGTATCGATGAGGCCGGAGCGGTCCGCTTCGTTCGGAATGCCGCCGTCTGGGTCGACGCCTTCGCGCAGCGTAGCCTCAGCCATGGTTAACGCAATCGCTTTAACGGATTTCGTCAACGCTTCGTCTCCGAGCACCTCGGCCGCCTCAACAAGCAGCCAGCTGCCCTCGATATCGTGGCCATAGGAGATGTGGTCGGACTTGTTGTTCCAGCTTTCATCGAAAAACAGCTTAAAATGGCCGGTGCCGGCATCGACAATATGGTCAATCGTCACGTGAATGAGCGCTTCGAGCGAATGGCGAAGCTCCTCGGATGGCCATACCCGATACAAATTCGTATAACCTTCAAGCACATGCAAATGCGTATTCATCGATTTTTTCTCATTCAAGTCTTTATTGCTCAAGCTGAGCTCGTCTGTCGCGGTCCAATCTGCTGCGAGCGCTTCAAAGTAGCCGCCGTGAACGTTGTCGCGCCCGTGGCGTTCGATGAGCTTGAACAGGGCGATGGCCTCATCCAACGCTTCGCGATTGCCCGTGGCACGATAATATTCGGACCAGGCATAGATGGCGAAGGCTTGGCCGTAGACCTGCTTTTTATCCGAGGTCGGGTTGCCTTGCGCATCAAGCATCCAGTACAGCCCGCCATTACGCGAGTCGAAGAAGTGCTCCTTCAAGTAAACAAACGCGCGGTCCGCGATGAGCGCATAGGCCGGTTTGCGGTAAAGCCGATAGGCTGACGCGAAGGTCCACAGCATGCGCGTATTCAGGACGAGGCTTTTCTCTGCATCGGTCACCCGAATCATATCCTGCGTAATCTCGCCAATGAAGCCGCCGTTGTCGTCCAGGGCATGCTTCATCCAGAACGCGAGAATATTATTCTCCAGCTCCTGCCGTATCGCATGGGACCAATCCTGTTTCCATTGTGGTTGTGTCGTCATTGTCATCGTCATGTGATCGATTTCTCCCGTTCTGCTGTCTTTAACGTATAGTAGTCGCGGACGACGGTCTCCGCTTGCTTGCCGAACATGCAGTAGTCATCATTGCTCGAAGCTTCATTCTCGGCATACAGCTGGGCTGGCCAATCCCATAGCATGAAGCCGCCAACCCAGTCGCGCGTGCTGCAGCGGTCAAACGCCGTCTCAAAATAGCGCTTTTGGACCGACTCGTTTGGATCGCCTTGCAGGCCCCAATCATTCGGCAAATGTTCGGAGCCTTGGCGGCTCGGGCAACCTGCTTCCATGAAGAAGAACGGCTTGCCGTGCTTCTTAACGACCGCTTCGATGCGATCCAGCTGCTGATCCCAATCGTTGATCGGATAATAGCCGCTGGAGGAAATGACATCGACGGCATCCCACCAGCGCACCTGATCCTCTTGATATTTGTCGCAGTTATAGGTAACGATGCCGCTGTATACAGCTCTGACCTTCTGAATTAACGCGCGCCATTCCGATTCTCTGCGATCGGTCTGTACCATTTCGCAGCCAATGCACAGCATCTCGCAGCCGAGCTCTTCGGCAATCGCGGCATAATGCAGCATGAATGTAGTGTAGGAGGCGAACCATTCAGACCATTTGGGCTCGCACGGCACGTCATTGTCGAAAAAGTTAATATGCGCGCGCCATGTTCCATCCGTGCAATTGACGACGGGCTTCAGGCACACCTTAAGGCCATGTCGTTTCGCTTCGGTAATCATGCTGCGCACTTCCAGATCGGTTACCGTAGGTTCCTCTTGATACGCGATTGTTGTTGCTTGAGGATGCGCTTGCATTGCAGCGAAAGTGATAGCCGTCCAATTTACGTTCAGACGATCGACCATAAGCGCCATCGATTGGCGCGCTTCTTCGTTGTTCCAAGTGCCTCTAACGCCAGTCCAGCCCCATGTCATCCCGCCGATAAAGTGATCTAGCTTGCTCATGAACATCTCTCCGTTACTCATAATGAAAGGCTTAGTTGATTGCAAACTCAAATGAAGTTAGCATAACAAAAATGTGTTTTGTTATCACAAGTAAACATCAAGAACCCTCGTTTGGCAATAGGCTTGGGACAAAAAAATAATGTAAGCGATTAAATAAGCGAAGTCAGTCGGGAAATTACCTATATAAAAGGGGGAATGGTAAAATACAGCGCTTTCACATAAACCTGTTAGCTAGTTGTTATTATTGATGCAAAAGGTAAATTGAAGACCAGAAAACAAAACGTAGACCATTTTATCGATATCGATAAGGTTATATACTCAATTTGCAAGCGGTAACAAAACGATATGAGGGGGATAAAAAATGAAAAAGGCATTTTCGTTATTATTGGCAAGCGTTCTTATGCTAACAATATTAGCGGCATGTGGCGGAAAAGATAAGGAAGAAGTAAAGCCATCTGACAACGGCAACACAACGCCGACGACGGAAGCGACGGATAACAAGGGCGGGGAAGAGATTAAAGGCAAAATCGTTTTCCTGACGCAGCGCACGGACATGATCGGCAAAGAGTTTAAGGAATACAAAAAACGTTTTGAAGAGAAATACCCAGGCGTCGAAATTCAATTCGAAGGCGTGCTCGATTACGAGAAAACGTCGAAGGTACGGATCGCTTCCGGCAAATTCCCAGACGTTATTTTGATCGGACCAGGCATTGCAAACTCGGAATTCCCAAAATATTTTGCTCCGCTTGATGATATTCAATTCTCCGGCGACATTCGCTTCAAAGACTTGAAAGCGTTTGAAGGCAAAATGTATGGCGTTTCCTCCGGCAACAGCACGGTAGGTATCGTGTATAACAAAAAAGCATTTGCAAAAGCAGGCATCACGGCAATTCCTAAAACGCTTGATGAGTTTTATGCAGCGGCACAAAAGCTGAAGGATGCGGGCATTATTCCACTTGCTTCCAACTTCAAAGACAAATGGCCGCTTGATACTTGGGTTTACGACGTACCGACGATGATCGGCGGCGCATCGGATCACCAAAACAAACGCGCAGAAACCGACACGCCGTACACGATGGATGGCGTATATGGCCAATCGTGGTCCATTCTTCGTACGCTGCACGAGAAAGACTTGCTGGAGAAAGATATCAACTCGTCGAACTGGGAGAAATCGAAAAAAGACGTTGCGCAAGGCAAGTTCGGCATGTATTTGCTCGGCAACTGGGTCATCAATCAAGTCATTGAGAACGGTGCAGCATCCGAAGATATCGGCTTCTTCCCATTCCCTGCCGACAATTCAGGCTCGCTTAAAGCGCCGCTCAATCCGGACTGGTTCTATGCGGTTAACAAAGACGGCAACGTTCCTGCTGCTAAAGCATTCGTAAAATGGATGGTTGAGGAGTCGGGATACGAGGATTTCGCAGGCTTCATTCCGACGTTGACGACCAAAGAATCGAAGCTGCCGCAGCTGGCGGAGTTCAACAGCTACAATCCGCAATTTATCGAGCTTGGCGCATCGAACGATCTGGCGACTTCCATTCAAAATGACGCGCAGATCGATCAAAGCAAGTTCCTTCAAGAGTTCGTGCTTGTTAAAGATCCGCAAACGGTATTGGATAAGCTGAACAAGCAATGGGCTAAAGCGAAAAGCAAAGTAGCCAAGTAAGTTAAAGCGTACGCCGCCTAAGGAACGATGCTCCCGCTTGCGGAGCATCGATTCCCGATGCGGTGCGAAGCTCCTTCGAGCAGAGAGATATCTAGAGAATTTGGAGAGGATGGGATCCCATGCTCAGCAGGCTTCCTTTTGAAACGCAAAAAAGAATAATAATTGTCTCGTTTATCGCATTGCCCCTTCTCCTGCTGCTGACGTTCTCCTATTACCCAGCGCTTGAGCTCATTCGGCTTAGCTTTACGAACTGGGACGGCATGAGTCAGGAGAAAGATTGGATTGGCTTTGCTAACTATCGCGAAGTCTTTACGAATCCAGAAATTTTTGGCGTTTTTAAACATAATATCGCGTATTTCGTGGTTGGGATTGTGCAAAATATCGCGGCGATCTACTTCGCGATTGTGTTGAACGGGAAACTGAAAGGTCGTTATTTTTTCCGGCTGCTGCTTTTTCTCCCGTACATTTTGAACGGTGTAGCAGTTGCATATTTGTTCGGATACGTATTCGATACGACGGACGGATCGCTGAACTTTCTGTTAGGCAAGCTTGGGCTTGGCGGGGAAACGAGCTGGCTCGGTTCTGAATCGTTTGTGAATTACACGTTGGCTTCCATTGGCTTCTGGCGGTTTATGGGCTTTAATATGGTCATCTATCTGGCAGCGCTTCAATCGATCCCTGCCGATCTATATGAAGCGGCGTCCATTGACGGCGCGAACAATTGGCAAAAATTCCGTTTCATTACGGTTCCTAATATTTACAAAATCATTGAGCTAAACCTGTTCCTGACCGTAACAGGCGCGTTGGAAGTATTCGACCTTCCATTCGTCCTAACGAACGGCGGACCGGCTGGCGCGAGCGAGACCTTTGTTATGAAAATTATCGAGACAGCCTTCCAGTTTAACGACTATGGATTAGCATCAGCGATGAGCGTGGTCTTGTTGATAGCGGTTGTTGTTGTGTTGTCCATTCAGCGGTATTTCTTGAATAGAGGGAGAGACTAGCGATGACGAAAGCAAATCCGATATGGATCGGTATGAAATATATCTCGTTATTGATCGCGGTTTTCGTCGTCTTATACCCGCCTTATATCATTGTAGCGAATGCGTTTAAGACGCCGGACGAGTATTTGACGAAATCGACGATGTCGCTGCCGGACAGCTTTGTGCATTTTAGCAATTTTGCCGATGCGTTCAGCCAGGCGGATATGGGGCGTGCATTCGGGAATACGATCATTATCGTCTGCGTTACGCTTCTCTTGAACGTGCTGATCGGCGCCTCTTTCTGTTACGCGGTGACCCGATTTAAGTTCAAGCTGCAAGGGCCGCTGGTCGGTTTGTTCCTGTTTGCGACGATCATTCCTCAAATTACAACGCAGGTCATCAACTTCAAAACGATTCAAGGCTTGGGGCTGACGAATCATTTGATGGGACCGACACTGCTGTACGTTGGCGCAGATATTTTGCAAATATATATTTACATGCAGTTTATACGCAACATTCCGTACGATCTGGATGAAGCGGCGATGATGGAAGGCGCATCCTTGTTCAAAATTTTTTATGTGGTTATCCTGCCATTGCTGGGACCGGCAACGGCAACGATCATTATTTTGAAGACGATCTCGATTTATAATGATATGTTCACGCCGTTCTTGTACCTGACGAAGCCGGAGCTTGTCGTCGTATCGACCTCGCTTATGCGTTTCTTCGGTTCGAACAGCGGGAATTGGCAGATGGTTTCCGCCGCGATTCTTATCATCATGATTCCAACGGCTGTCATGTTCGTGTTCCTGCAGCGGTATATATTTGCAGGCGTTACCCAAGGTGCCGTTAAATAGCGTTAGCGCAAGTTAAATCATAAAGCTTTTGCCCGTTCATATACTGGCAAAAGCTTTTTTTATGTTTATTAGCATGATCATGCATATTGTTAGGTAAAAAAGCGTGTTGTACAATAACGATTAAGTGCATAGGCTACCGATATGTCGTATAATGTAGAGATTATTCGACAGAACAACGGGGCGGAAGGAATGTGGTGATGGAAACGAGACGATGGTGGAGGGGACTAAGATCTGCGCTGACTGACATGCCGATGGAACGCAAGCTGTTGATCGTGTTTCTCGGTGTGATTTCGTTGCCGTTAACCTTTATTGGATATCTTTCTTACTCGAATTACACCCATTCCATCGAGCGAACGACGGTGTCCTACTCCACAAACCTGCAGGAAGCGATGATGGAGCGCATCGACGATTATATCGAAGATATGATGCGCATTTCGTCCATTCCTGCCTATCAAGCCGAGATTAAACACAATTTGATACGCTCCAACCAATACTATGGACAGAGGATGAAGGCGAATTCGACATCGGTGACGGATTCGGTGCCGGAAGATTTTAATCAACTATTGTCCATTCAACGAGGCATACAGTCTTCGGTCAAGTTTATCAATAATATTAAACGCGGCGCGAATGTCGTCTACATTTTCGATGAATTTGGAAACGGATACTTTTCTACTGAGTCTGGCGCTGTTCGTCTGGATTTGGAGAAAAGCTATCGGCAATGGAAAGCGCAGGCGGAGCAATCTGGCGGTGAAGCGCTTTTGTTCGGTACGGAAACCTATACAAGCAATCTGAACAGCGTCAGAAGCGCCTTTACCGTCGTTCGTAAAATATTGGATGAAGCTTCGCTTCAGCCGATCGGTCTCATTGCAGTGGATGCGGATATTCGTGTGATCGAGGATCAAATTATCGATTTGGACAAGCTGACGCATGGCAAATCGTTCATTATCGATAAACAAGGCGGCGTTATTTACGATAGCGATAAAAGTCAGCTGTCAAAGCGAATCGACACCCCGATTATACGGCAAGCAAGCGGTAAAAGCGGCAGCTTCTATCAAACGGTTGACGGCCAAAAGCAGCTCGTTATTTATACGACGTCACCCGATACCGACTGGAAGCTATTCATTCTTATACCCGAACGGGAGTTAAACAAGGATTCCATTCGGATTCGAAACGCGACGCTGGCCGCTACCTTCGTCACTATCGGCGTTGCCTTGCTAATCTCGATCCTGCTGTCCTTCGCCTTAACCAAGCCGCTGCGCAAAATGATGCGTCTCATGCGGACCGTGCAGGAAGGGAATTTCAAGGTGCAGTTTCCGGTAAAGCACCGGGATGAAATCGGCCAGCTTGGCCATCAGTTCAACCGGATGATCGTTCGAATCGATCAGTTGATCCAGGACATCTATGAGATGGAAACGAAAAAGAACGAAGCGGAGATGCACGCGCTCCAAAATCAGATCAATCCTCATTTTATGTACAACACGCTCGAAACGATTCGCATGGTTGCCGAATTGAACGATGACGATGCCGCTGCGGATATGTTATCGGTGTTCGGCAAGCTGCTGCGATACAGCATCGGAGATGTGCGGGAGAAAACGACCGTCAAGGCGGAATTGGAGCATGTCCGCAATTATATCGAGATGCTCAATTATCGGTATCCGAACCGGTTTGACCTGCAGATGCACGCTGACCCGGCGTTCCATAACGTCCTTACGCTTAAGCTGCTGCTCCAGCCGATCGTAGAGAATGCTATCTACCACGGACTGGACGACCGCAAGGCGCGAATGCGTATTGCCATTATTGTTGAACATACCGAGCGCTTTCTCTTGATTCGTGTCGTAGATAACGGGCTCGGCATGACGGCGGAGACGCGCGAACGCCTCAATCGCTCCTTCTCTGGCATGGAGGTTAACGGAGAGAAGCGAGGAGGGATCGGGCTGAAAAATGTTTGTGAGCGCATCAAGCTGCATTACGGCCACAGCTACGGCATGGAAGCGCTAGAGGGGCTGGATGGGGGCACGGAGATTGTCCTTCGTTTGCCGGCCCCGCAATCGGAACTTGACACGCCATTCATTCATGGAGGGAAGACCAATGACTAAAAAAGTAACGATGCAGCAAATCGCGGATCATTTGGGCGTATCCAAATATGTGATCTCCAAAGCGCTCTCCGGCAAGAAAGGCGTCAGCGGCGCAACGCGAGACCGCGTTATCCAAACCGCGTCCCAACTCGGCTATTTCTCGCAAACCAGCGGCTACGTGAAGCCGATCAAGACTGTCCGTCCTGAAGAGACGCTCACGGAATCGGATGTAAAACAATCGATGTTTGTTCTGATGCCGAATATTCGGTTCCAAACGAAAGATTCCGAGTATTGGGGAAAAATACTCGACGGGATTACGAAACGCTTGGAGGAAAAAGGGATTGGCATGTTCATCGTGATGGAGCAGAACGTCGAAAGCTTCCTTCATTTGTTGAATCCAGAAGGCATTATGGGCTTAATCGGCGTAGGCGAGATCGCCACGTCCATGCTATTGGAAATTCATCGTCTAGGCGTTCCGATGGTTCTGGTTGATCATGAGGATCCATTGATTCCGTCCGATACCGTTTTCGTGAACAATTATGATTGCATGTACAGGCTGACCAAGCATCTGATCGGAATTGGGCATCGAAACATCAGCTTTATCGGCAATGACCGATATTCCAGAAGCTTCTTTGATCGCTGGAACGGATTCCGGAACGCAATGGAGGAATTCGATCTCTGGGTGAAGGATGACCATCTGACCGCGCTGGACAGCATGGAGCATTTTGATGAGCCGATCAAGGCTTGGGCTATGAGGAGGAAGAAGCTGCGATCGCTCCCGACGGCCGTGGTCTGCGCTAACGATTCGATCGCGATGGATGCGGCAAGAGCGTTCCGCGAATTAGAAATCGACGTGCCTGGCGAGATTTCCATTACCGGCTTTGATAACATCGATACCGTCAAACATACGCCTTCCTTGACGACGGTTAACGTCCCCAAGGAAACGCTTGGCGCGCGCGCAGTTGATAAAGTGCTGGAGCGTATCGCATATCCTAAGGAGCCGTTCGAGAAAATACTGATCAGCGGAGAAATGATTTATCGCGATTCCATCGGTTCTGCCAATTCGAAGGCCAGACTGCTATAGCGCAGCAAGCTCCGAAGAAGGAGTGTCATGAATGAAAGTGATGATCGTAGATGATGAAGAGATGATCCGGCTCGGGCTGGAAAAAATCATGTCCAAGCTGCATCCCAATCTGTCGGTTGTTGGATCGTACAGTAACGGCGCAGTCGCATGGGACAACTTTGCCAAGCTGTACAGCGATGGGCTGGATCTCGTTGTTACGGATATTAAAATGCCTTTCATGGACGGGATCAAGCTGATTGAGAAAATCAGAGAGGTCGCTTCCGATGTTCAAATTATCGTGCTGAGCGGGTTTGAGGAGTTCGAATATGCACGGGCCGCTTTGCGTTTTGGCGTGAAGGACTATCTGTTGAAGCCGGTTGATAAAATTCAACTGCAAGAGCGGCTTGTCGAGATTGAATCCCTCCGGCAAAAAGCGCTGGCTAACAAACCGGAAGAAAGCGCCGCGCCAATCGAGGATCGCGAGCATCATGCGGTGGAGCAGGTGAAGCATGAGCTTGAGCAATCCTACGATCAGCCGTTTGAGCTAGAGAAGCTTGCGCAATCCGTCGGAATGAACGGCAGCTACCTGAGCAGATTGTTTCGCATCCAGACGAATATGACTATGACGGATTACGTCATTCAGCTTCGCATTGAGAAAGCGAAGGAGCTGCTGATCGGCAATCCCGCGCTTCGCAACTATGAGATTTCACAGCTGGTTGGCTATCATGATCCGGTCTATTTCAATAAGTTATTTAAGAAAACGGTCGGCGTCACTCCGAAGGATTATAGAGAGGGAAAACGCGGAACACCGGGATCCTAGCACATAAAGCCGATGGCAAACTTTCCGAGAGGAACAGAAGTGAAAACGCTATTCTCTTCCTTGCGCGAAAGCTACTCCGTCGGTTATACTTTAATCAACTTGTCTGACAACCTGATATTATATCAACCGTTCTTGCGGCGGGCGAACAGGGGTGCAACATGAAAGTATCATTATTTATAACTTGTTTAAGCGATGCGATTTATCCGAATGTGGGCGAGTCGATGGTACGATTGTTGGCCGAATACGGCGTGAGGCTGGAATTCCCTCACGTTCAGACCTGCTGCGGGCAGCCGGCATTCAATAGCGGGTACTGGGACGATGCGAGGAAAACAGCGGCAACGATTATTGAAGCGTTCGAGGACTGCGATTTTGTTATCTCGCCATCAGGCTCCTGCACGGGCATGATTCATCATTATCCGAAGCTGTTCGAGCAGGATGCTTCGATGCTGGAGAAGGCGAAGCAGCTGCAGGCGAAGAGCTACGAATTTACGCAATTTATCGTGCAAGTGCTCGGAATTACCGACCTTGGGGCTTCCTTTCCTCACAAGGTTACGTATCATCCTTCTTGTCATGGCAGCCGATTGCTGGGCGTGAAGGAGGAACCGATCGCTTTGATGGAGAACGTTCGCGGACTGGAGCTGGTGCCGCTTCCTTTTGCAGAGGATTGCTGCGGCTTTGGCGGAACCTTTGCCGTGAAGATGTCCGATATTTCTGGCGCGATGGTGACGGAGAAGGTCGATCATGTATTGGAGACAGAAGCGGAAGTGCTGGTGGGCCTTGATATGGCTTGCTTGATGAATATAGGCGGCAATTTGCGATATCGGAATAAGCCGGTACGCGTCATGCATTTGGCAGAGCTTCTGTATGAAGGGGTGAAAAACGCATGAGCGGATCGCATAAGACGAGAAACGCAACAGTGAAGGAACGAGCGGGCTTGGCGTTGAATGACGAGTTTCTGCGCAAGGCGGTTAAATTTACGACGGAACGGCTTCGTTCAGGCAAAAAAACGGCGTCCGAGGAGCATGGCAATTGGGACGACTGGCGGGAGCGGGGCAGGCAAATTCGCATGCATACGATTGCGCATTTGGACTATTATTTGAATCTGTTTGCCGACAATGCGCGCGCCAATGGCGTGCATGTCCATTTTGCAGAGACGGATGTTGAGGCCGTGAAGATTGCACTGGCGATCGCAGAGCGCAAACAGGCAAAATCAGTCGTGAAGTCCAAATCGATGGTGACGGAAGAGCTGCATTTGAACCATGCGCTGGCAGGGATCGGCGTAGAGGCGATCGAGACGGATTTGGGCGAATACATTATTCAGCTGGCTGGCGAGACGCCATCGCATATTATTATTCCTGCGATTCATAAAAATCGGTACCAGATCGCAGACCTTCTTTCGGCGGAAGCGGGCGAGACGCTGGCGCCGGATACGCAGATTCTAGCCGGCTTTGTTCGGAAGAAGCTGCGCGAGAAGTTTCTGGAGGCTGATATTGGCATGACGGGCTGTAACTTTGCGATTGCGGAGACAGGCTCTATGGTACTGTTCGAAAATGAAGGGAACGCGCGAATGGTCACCACAGTGCCGCGTACGCAAATTACGCTGATGGGCATGGAGCGGATTATTCCTTCCTTCGAAGACCTTGAAGTGATGGCGACGCTGCTGCCGCGTTCTGCAACCGGCCAGAAGCTGACCGTATATATGTCCGGCATTACAGGGCCTAGGCGGGAGGAGGATGCTGACGGCCCTGATGAGATGCATATCATTATCGTCGATAACGGCCGTTCCAACCAGCTTGGCGATCCGGAATTCCAAGAGCTGCTGAATTGCATCCGCTGCGGCGCCTGCTTGAATGCCTGTCCGGTTTATCGGCATATTGGCGGTCATGCCTATGGCGGTACCTATAGCGGACCGATTGGCGCCGTGTTGACGCCTGCGCTGCAGAAAAATGTTGCGGAGTGGGACGATATTGCGAATGCGTCGAGTTTATGCGGGGCTTGCTACGAGGCCTGTCCGGTCAAAATTCCGCTGCATGACATGCTCGTTTATTTGCGGAGGCGAAAGGTCGAGGGCGGCCATGGCAATAAACTGGAATCGGCCGGGATGAAAGGCTTCTCGATGCTTATGGGCAATTCGAGGATGATGCGCGGCGCTTTGCGCTTCGGACAGCTTGGTCAGAAGCTGGTCGTGCGAGGCGATGTGATTCGAACGAAGCTTGGGCCTTTGAAAGGTTGGAACACCTACCGAGTGACGCCAAGCTTGCCCAAGCAAGCTTTCCGTGACCGGTGGACGGAGATTGAAAGCCAAACGGCTTCGAGCGCCAAGCCGATGGCGGCGTCGACCCAAGCGCGCATGGAAGCGATCGTACAGCATCGGAATGAAAGGGGGGGCGGACATGGCGGACACGCATAGAGAATGGCTCGATCAGATGGATGCAGCCTCACGGGCGAAGCAGAAAACGTTTATAGACGGGCTGACGGAGAAGCTGGGACGACCGAGGGTTGCCGAGGCGCCGGACCATCCGTTCCGCGGCGCGCCTGCGTTCTGGCGCAGCTTCGATTGGCCGTTGGAGGAGCGGGTGGAACGATTCGGGGCAAATTTCAAGGCGGCGGGCGGCCACGTTGCGCGGTTGGCGGACTGGGAGGAAGCGAAGCAGTATATCGCGGACAAAGCGTCGGAAATGCGTGCGCGATACGTCGTGCGCCAACGGCAGCCTGAGCTGGATGCGATGGAACTGGAAGCGGCGCTTTCGGAAGCGCAGGTGAAGGTATGGAACAGCAGCTCGGAGGAAGAATGGAGCGCACGGGCGGCGGAAGCGGATTTTGGCATCGTCGTTGCGGATTATGCGGTTGCTTACACGGGTTCGCTTGCTGTGTTATCATCGAAGGATAAAGGGCGTTCGGTTAGCTTGCTGCCCACTGTTCTGTTCGCGCTTATTCCGATTGATCGGCTGAAGACGAGGTTAGGCGAGCCGTTAATGGCGTTTGATGCGCTTGGACGAGAACAGCTTCCTGCAGGCATCCATTTTATTTCGGGACCGAGCCGCTCGGCAGACATCGAGAATGACCTGACGATCGGGGTCCACGGGCCAGGCATCGTATATGCGTTAATTATTGGTTGAAACAGCTGGGAAGCTGAAAAATAGATAGGAGCAAGTGAAATGGACGTAGCAAAGCTGGATAAACGCAATCATTACGAGGAAATTACCGAGCAGATTAAAGCGCTCATCGGAAGCGGTAAGCTGAAGGTGGGAGATAAGCTCCCTTCAACCAAAGAGATGTCGGAACGGTTCGGAGTCGGCCGATCGACGATGCGTGAAGCGCTGAGCGGGCTGAAGGCGATGGGATTAATCGAAATCAGACAAGGCGGAGGCTGCCGGGTCGTGAGAGAGCAGCCGCTTGCCGAACCCTCATCGGCACTGGCGTCCATGCGGCTGGATGGAACCTCCTTGCTGGAGCTCCTTGAAGCGAGGCAAGCGCTAGAGATATCCAACGCATCGATAGCTGCCGCTAAACGGAGCGAATCTGACATTGAACAGCTTCGACTGATCGTTGCAGATATGGTGGAAGCCGCAGGCGATGATGCTGCTGGCGAAAGGCTTGATGTGGCGTTTCATCAGGCAATTGCTCATGCAACCGGCAATTCCATTCTGGTACAGCTGTTTGACACGATTACACAGCAGACGGAGTCTGCCATTCGTGATGTGCGGCGGGCCGAAATGTATGCGAATCGAGCGGTTGCAGACCAATTACTGTGCGAGCACAACATCATCTGCGAGGCGATAGCTACGGGTGATGAGGCGCTCGCTGGTTCTGCTATGCGGGAGCATTTGCAACACGTTGCACGCATTGTGAACAAGCATTCAACGTAAATCGAAGAGACCGTTTCTTGCATGCACGCTCATGCAAGAAAAACGGTCTCTTCCTGTTTGCATCGGCCGTCAGATGGCGCGGAATGCATAAAGACGTCCCTGCACATTCTCGCTGCCGCTTCCGTCCGATGTCCACGCAGATTCGTATTCGCCAGCGAAGGAATAGCCGCAATCCCTTACGCTGCGAGTGATTTGAGGCAGATCAGGCGTTAGTTCGTCGAAGGTAAGCACAAGCAAGCCGCCTGTTTTGAGCGTACGGCGGAATTCTAATAAAGCTTCTCTGGCATCTGCTTGTTCCAGTCTTTCAATGACGGATAAACAGAATACGGTATCAAACTTCTCGTCATCGTACGGCAGCCGAGTGATATCCGAGCGAATAAATCGAAGCGCGTCGCGCTCCAAGCGCTCTTGAATCGCAGCTGCATCCAGCGCGGGCTCCTCTTCATGCTGCATATGCTCGAATACGGATTGCAAGGATACGATTCGAGGGTTATGACGGGTTTCGTAATCCGTCTGATTGGAACGGATAATGCCGCGGCTAAGCGAGGAATCTAAGACGACGCGGTGAGGATGAACGAATAGGCCCGACCATGCCCATTCCTCCGACCGAGTCCACCATGCGGCGGGCACTTTAAAAGCGAACGGGCGGTTCGCAGTGTTGGAATCGACGCGCTCCTCGTCAATCCAACGTGCTTTCCAATTGTGATCAGCGTTCATGTTCGGCTTGATCCTCCTTCGACGGCGCCAGTGGAATAGGTAGGCGTATTATTACGATATGATCGATTGTTTTCGTCTTATGCAATAATACTGACAATCTGTCGTCAACATTGCTGATATATGCTTACTAACGATAATGGAATACAGTCGGAAAGGGAGAATAGAATGAATACATTGTCGGGCAAAGTAGCAGTGGTCGCAGGGGCAACGCGGGGAGCTGGCCGCGCGATCGCTGTATCATTGGGCGAAAAAGGGGCAACGGTGTATTGCACGGGGAGAAGCACGCGCGAGCAACAATCCGATATGAACCGTCCCGAAACGATCGAAGAGACAGCAGAGCTGGTTACAGCCAGCGGCGGCTGCGGCATAGCCGTGCGAACCGATCATACGAATGAACAGGAAGTGCAGGCATTATTTGAACGCATACAACAGGAGCAGGGCGGCGTGCTTGATATTATGGTTAACGATGTATGGGGCGGAGACCCGTTAACCGAATGGGGAGCGACGTTCTGGGAGCATTCGCTTGCCGACGGGCTTCGAATCCAACGCCAAGCGGTTCATTCGCATATGATTACGAGCTACTATGCAGCCCCATTGCTGAAGGCAAGCCCTTCCGGACTACTAATTGAGGTGACGGACGGATGGGATTATCGGTATCGCGGCAACCTCTATTACAGCCTTGCCAAAATTAGCGTGATTCATCTGGCGCAAGCGATGGCAAGCGATTTTCGAGATGCAGGGGTGACGAGCGTCGCTGCAACGCCAGGCTTTTTGCGTTCAGAAGCGATGCTGGATCACTTTGGAGTGACGGCTGACAATTGGCGGGATGGCGTCGCAATCGAACCCCATTTTGCCCAATCGGAGACGCCTTACCTGCTTGGCCGCGGACTTGCTGCATTCGCTTGTGATCCGCAGCGCATGGAGTGGTCAGGGAAAGTGCTGACGAGCTGGGATTTGTCGGAGCGCTATAATATTGCAGATGCAGACGGCGCCCGGCCCCATTGGGGAAGGTATGCGAAGGAAATCGGCGTTTTCGACCCAAGCTAGGCAAAAGTCTTAGGTTGCAGTATAGTTAGTCTTATTGAGCGAACAAACCTGTGCGTGAAGGAGGAGATAGTCGGTGACGACGATTCGTAAACCGTGTCCGCCCAGTTTTCGTACGTTTGGGCTAGCTATACAAGCGCTTGTCGTACTTGCTAGCAATGAGCATACTTGTCCAAGCTGTACGATAGCGGATCAATTGCAGTCAGAAGCGACGCTGCTTCGCAAAATATTAGCGACGCTTGCGCGTGCGAGCTTAATCGAGACTAGAGAAGGGCGAGACGGCGGGTATCGGCTGCTGCGTCCAGCGGAGCAGATCACGTTAGCGGAAGTTTATCAAGCGCTTCAAATTAGCGAGGAGCTGGGGCGCAGCATGGAGGAAGCGACTGGGTCGCATCCGTTTGGCATCATGATGCAGGGCGTTTTTGCCAGCTTGGTAGCGGAACTAGACGAGAGTACGATGAAGGTGTTGGAGAAGCATACAATTGCCGAATTGATATCCCGGGCCTGAAGGATGGCTGTTCGCAAAAACGGCGCCACATCCTATTGACAGCATCTTTTCTTTGCAATATACTGTGTACAGAAATGAACAGTTACTCGCCTTTTTTTGAAGTTAACTGAGCGAAAATAGACACAGATTAATGGAGGGATTGTTAATGAGTGCAAACCAAGCTGTGAAACAAGATTTTATGACGGTAATTAGTGAACGCCATTCCGTTCGCAAGTATGACCCAACGGTTAAAATTTCCCGCGAAGAGCTGACGACGATGCTGCAAGAGGCAACGTTGGCTCCTTCTTCGAGCAATATGCAGCCATGGCGTTTCCTCGTAATCGAGGATCAGAAGCTGAAGGAAGAGCTGCTTCCGATTGCTTACAACCAACAACAAGTCGTAGACGCTTCGCATGTCATCGCCGTATTGGCTGACAAAGAATCGTATCGCCTTGCCGAGACGATCTATGACCGCGCTGAGCAAGCGGGTGTTATGGATGCGACTACGAAACAACGTATGCTGGGCAGCATCACAGGCGAGCAATCCCCTTACCGCAAAGAGGCGATCGCGAAGGATATCGGCCTTGTTGATGCAGGCTTGATCTCGATGCAGCTGATGCTCGTTGCCAAAGCGCATGGCTATGACACGGTGCCAATGGGCGGCTTCGTTAAATCGCAATTCAACGAAAAGTTCGCAGTGCCTGAGCGTTATGAGACGGTAATGCTCATTGCAATCGGCAAAGCAGCCGTTCCGGCTCACGCATCCGTTCGTCTGACGGTGGATGAAGTAACGTTCTGGAACAGCCTTACTTAATACGATGCAGCTAAAAATGCTTCGGCAACCAAGCCTAACGGCTTGTAGCCGGGGCTTTTTTTGTTTAATAAAAACATATTGAAATCGATTGCTAGCGCTGCTGTTCCATACGTATAATAGGCTTTGTGGGGAATTGACCCAATATAGATGCATCTACATATAATAACTTGATTATGACATAGGAGCAGTGATCGAATGGCTTATGAAGCGACGGAAGGATTATTTTACGGAGAGAAAGCGATATGGCTCCGAGCAGGCAAATATGAAGCAGCATTGCTGCCGAATATGGGTGCCAACCTTATAGCATTTCGCGATGTAGAGGCGGGATACAAGTTTTTGCGCGAGCCTGAGGAGCAGGAGATGGACATCTTCCGCGAACACCCGGCCATCTATGGCATTCCGGTGCTCTTCCCGCCAAACCGATACCGGGATGGCAAATTCGAAGTAGCGGGCATTAAGTATGAGCTGCCTGTAAACGAGCCGGCAACGGGCAATCATCTGCACGGTTTCTTCTACAATAGGCCATGGAAGGTCGTGGATAAAGGGACGGACGGGCAGGAAAGCTTCGTCGTGGTCAGCTACACCGTGGATGAAAACGATAACATTTACCAATACTTGCCGCATCATTTCGAAATTCGCATTCGGTATTGTTTATCCAAGAACGGACTTACGCAAACAAGCAGCGTTACGAATCTTGGAAATAAATTGATGCCTAGCATGCTTGGCTTCCATACTGCATTTAATGCGCCATTCGCGCCGGGGAGCAAGCGTGAGGACATAACCGCTCATGTCACGACGGGCGTACGGTGGGAGTTGGATGATCGGAGTCTGCCGACGGGCAAAACGATTCCGATGTCCCCAGCTGAGCTTGCCATAAAATCGCCGGCAGGCGGATCGCCGTTCGCGGAGCAGTTGGACAATCATTACTCTGCGGAGCCGGTAAACGGTCGCAATGTCGCAGAAGTGGTCGATCACCGAATTGGCGTCAAACTGGTATACGATGCGGGCACCAAATTTAAGCATTGGATGATTTGGAACAATAAAGCATCCGTCAATTACTTCTGTCCAGAGCCTCAGATCAATATGGTAGACGCGCCGAATCTTAATCTTCCTGATGAGACCAAAGGATTAGTCATTCTTCGGCCAGGCGAAGCGTGGACCGAAACAAGTCGTTTCTATGTCGAAACAGTGTGTTGAAAATTGTTGAATAGAATGAGAAAAAGCAAGCATTCGCTACTGCGAAATGCTTGCTTTTTTAGTCATTTTTTACGTGTTTCTTCTATTATAATAGTGCTCCGTGCAGCGACCTTGATTTGCCCGACAGCGGGCTGCCCGCTTAACAGCTCGGTGCCTTGAACGTCACCCAGTTCAACCGTTTGCACGGTGTCGTTATGATTCAAAATAAACACATAGGATTGGCCGTTCTTCGTTCTGCGAGTCGTTTCCATTCCAGACTTCGACGGCAGTATCGACAATATTCCGCGTTTTTCGCAAATTTCGCCGAGCAAGCCTTGCAAGAATGCTGGCTCCGGACTGGATGCCACGTACCATGCTTCGCCTTGGCCGAATAGGTTGCGAGTGACGGCAGGCATGCCTGCATAGAAGTCTTGTCCATATTCTGCAATGATATCAGCGCCCTCGACATGCAGCAGATCGCATAGCAAACCGCATTCATAGCTGCCGGTCAACGCGCCTAGCTTATCTTTTATAATGATCTGATTTCGCTGATCAGGGTATAGGGCATCGATTTCTTCTACCCAAATGCCAAGCATGTTGCGTAATTCGCCGGGATAACCGCCGAGCGTGACGATATCGTTCTCGTTGACGATTCCGCTAAAGAAGGTTGTGAGGAATGTGCCGCCATTACGAGTGAATTGTTCCAGCTTGGCTGCTAATCCCGGTTTCACCATATATAGCACCGGGGCGATGAGAATGTCGTAGGAACGGAAATCCGCATCGAGACCGACCATGTCGACTGCAATATTTTGCTGATAAAGCGCATCGTAATACTTATGCACTTCGGCCGTATATTGGAGTGCAGCGGATGGACCGCTGGAGTATTCGATCGCCCACCAATTGTCCCAATCAAATAAGATGCCGACCTTCGCATCGCTGCGCGCATCGAGCAATTTATCGCCCAATTGCTGCAGTTCACTGCCTAATTGCGCACATTCGCGGAACACGCGCGTATGCTCGTGACCGACATGCTCGATTAGTGCGCCGTGGTATTTCTCGCATGCGCCGATCGAGCGGCGAAGCTGGAAGAACATGACGCTGTCCGCGCTATGCGCGACCGCTTGATAGCTCCACAGCGCCATCACGCCTGGCCGCTTCAAGGCGTTATAGGCTTGCCAGTTTTGCTGGCTTGGCGTTTGCTCCATCAGCAAAAACGGTTGGCCTTCTTTTAATCCGCGCATCAGGTCGTGCATCATTGCCGTGTAGCTGAACGGTGTATCGGCAGAAGGATAGTTGTCCCATGAGACGATGTCCATATGCTGTGCCCATTTGAAGTAATCCAGCGGCTTGTATGCGCCCATAAGATTCGTCGTGACGGGAATGTTAGGCGTATGTTTCTTGAGTTCAGCATATTCTAGCTTATAGCAGTCAAGCATGCTGTCCGAGTTAAATCGCGTGTAATCAAGCGAAATGCCTTGGAAGCAGGTGTGGCGGGCGGACCATTGCTCACTGAGCATGTTGGGCGGCACGATTTCTTCCCAGTCATAGAAGGTGTGGCCCCAGAAGCGCGTATTCCACTGCTCGTTTAGCTTATCTAGCGTGCCATATTTGCTTCGCAGCCATACACGAAAAGCAGCAGCGCAATTATCGCAATAACACTCGCCGCCATATTCATTGGAAACATGCCACAGCAGCAGCGACGGATGGTCTTTATAACGTTCAGCAATTTTCGCTGCCAATTTTGTCGAATAAGTGCGGTAAACAGGGCTGTTCGGGCAAGAATTATGCCTGCCGCCGAACTTGCGTTTGCGACCTTCAAAGTCAGTTCGTAAAATCTCTGGATATTTGCGGGCCATCCATGCAGGATGGGCGCCCGTGCTTGTCGCAAGGCAAGCGTGGATGCCATTCTCCTGAAGCATAGCCATAATTTCGTCTAATGTGGAAAAATCATAGGTTTCATCATCAGGCTGCAGCATTGCCCATGAGAATACATTGACGGTTGCAATATCCATCCCTGCCAATCGAATCATTCTCATGTCTTCCGACCATACGCTGCGATCCCATTGCTCAGGGTTATAGTCCCCGCCATATAAGATTTTGGTTAATTTTGACGACAGCAAACTATCAGCTCCCCTTAATCGTTATGTCTGTATTTTACAGCATCAAAACACTGTCATACATATAACAATTAAAGGCCAGTATATAATAATACGGAACAAAGTTCAGTTGAACACTGCGCTTATCTTCGACCGACCTCTGACCATATGTCCGATACTTCAACCCGCAGCTCGGAAGCGATCAGCTCTGCTGTCAAACGCTGTGGCTTCGTAATTTTGCCATTGCGAAGCTTGGAGATGGTCTGAATGGAGATGCCGGTCGATAACGAAAGCTGGCTTGTCGAAATATCTCGTTTGGCCATCCAAATTTTGAGTTTCATGCCAGGCTGCCCGGAATCATTCGCTTCCTTCAGGTCCCATACGGAAAACGCAAATTCTTGAATGGCACCAAACCCGTCAAAAATCGGACATATGGTTGCTCTCATCTCCAAGCCGCTCATGTCCTCGAAGCTTACGGTTCGAACGACAATCTCCCGAGAGGAGCTGTCGATGCTGGCATTAGATAGCTGCTCCCTGATCATCTCGTGAACATTCGGATCCAGAAAGTCGAAGATCGATTGATGCAGAGGAGAATGATCTGCGCCTGTAAGCGGAGAGTAGTTCTGGTGAAACTTGCGTACGATATACTCATGATCGCAAATGCCGATGTTAAGCGCTTTTGCGACGGATGATTGTTGTTCTAGCCATTTGTCCGCACTCATATCCTTGGCAATGATCAGGTAATAGGTGCGTCCGGTTGCGTCCTCGTCACAGCAAGGTAGCGGCTTGATTTCCATCGTGATAGGTTTGACGCTTCCAAAGCTAGGCTTAAGTGTCGTCTCGATAATCCCGTGAACCAAAGCAGGCTGCTTGTTGCTATAAAGCTTGGGGAACAGCTGTCGAATCTGTATCGCTTGCAATCTATCGATCTCATAACCGGTCATTCGTATAAATGCAGGGTTGGCTTCGGTTATCGTAAGGGAACGGCCAGACCGTCGAACGACAGCTAGTGGTTGCTCCATCGTGTCGAATATATGCCGAAATATGTCCTACCATTCCTCTCTGATTTTATTTCTATCACGGTACAAGTATAGGCTTGTTGGCCCTTACGGACAATGATTCTTTTTAGCTAAAATGGTAAATGATTTGTTTCGTAAAGGAGATGAGGATTTAAAAAATTAAACCCGACCGTAGATAGAAGACGATAGTACGCCAAAGGGACCCAATCAAGGGATGACTCGGCCTCTTTCGTCTCTTAGCGTACTTTATCGTGGGAAGCTTTATCGAATAAGATGGATATACCCATGGGACAATACGTCCCCGGCGAGTCATCAGGGGGTCAGACATCATGAATGAAGTGAAGGAATTGACATGCATAATCGAGGGCTGCAGCAAGGCTGTAAAGGCAAAAGGCTTATGTGCCATGCATCACCAACGGGTGCTAAGGCACGGCGATCCGCAAATTGTAAAGACTCGAAGCGCGAAGCAACCAGTAGACTGTAATTGGATCGGTTGCGCACGCTCGGCGATCAGTAAGGGGTGGTGTTCCAAGCATTATTATATCAATCGTACATATGGGGGAGATAATCGTAAGCGAAATTAAGACATGTGTTAAGTGAGTGTTAACTACGTGTAAGATGGGAGTAAATAAAGTTAACTTAATTGATGAAAATAAGGGTTTCAAATTTTCAACCTTCTTGTATAATAGGGGGTATCAACGCCGACAGGGGGTGTAACCTTTGCCGAGACTAGCTGCGCCGCCTTATGGCATCACAATGCATGATTTGTATTTGTACAATGAAGGTGCGTTGTATCAAAGCTATCGGACATTCGGTGCTCACCGAATGAAGTGGAAAAGAAGGCTCGGTGTACGCTTTACCGTATGGGCTCCCAATGCAGTCAGCGTAGGTGTTGCAGGCGATTTCAACGATTGGGATGGATCGAATGATCAGTTGGAGAGGTTCGGTACCTCCGGCGTGTGGTCAGGGTTCATTCCTGGCTTGAAGGAAGGCGCTAGATACAAGTACGAAATCATCGCTTCAGACGGGACCAAACTGCTTAAAGCCGATCCTTATGCTTTCGGGTCCGAGCTAAGGCCGAATACGGCGTCAGTCGTAACGGACCTGAACGGATACGAATGGAACGATTCAGCGTGGATGGACAATAAGCGAAGCACCTTCGATCGACCGCTCCTCATTTATGAAGTGCATGCCGGCTCCTGGAAAATCCATGGCAAGGAGCAATTCCTCTCCTACTCGGAGCTAGCCGACCAATTGGTCGACTATGCAGCGTCAATGGGTTATACCCATATCGAGCTGATGCCGCTCGCCGAGCATCCGTTTGATCGGTCATGGGGTTACCAGATTACCGGTTTCTATGCTGCCACGAGCCGATATGGCTCGCCGAAACAGCTGATGCATTTCGTTGATCGTTGCCATCAGATGGGCTTAGGCGTCATCCTCGATTGGGTGCCGGGCCACTTTGTTAAAGACGAACATGGACTGCGCGAGTTCGATGGAACACCGCTTTACGAAGGCCCGAATTGGCGGAAAGCCGAGAAGCCGTTATGGGGCACCTTGTCCTTTGATTTCGGCCGCAGCGAGGTCGTCGGGTACCTCATCTCTAACGCGTTGTTTTGGTTGGATTATTTCCACATCGATGGCTTGCGAGTCGACGCTGTCGCGCATATGGTGGATCTCCACATGGATAAACCGCCCGACTTATGTACGCTAAACCCCTATGGCGGCAAAGAAGATCTGGATGCTCTCCGGTTTCTGCGCACGCTGAACGAAATTGTCTTTCACTACTATCCCGAGACGCTAATGATTGCCGAAGACTCCTCTGCTCAACCGGCTGTCACATCGCCCACCTACCTCGGCGGACTCGGATTCAACTACAAATGGAATATGGGCTGGATGAACGATATTCTTCGTTACATGCTTCTTGATCCAGCTGACCGCAAATATCACCATAATCTCATCACGTTCTCACTCCTGTATGCATTCTCCGAAAACTACGTGTTGCCGCTCTCGCATGATGAAGTCGTGCATGGCAAACGATCCTTACTCCACAAGATGCCTGGCTCCTATGAAGACAAATTCGCGCAATTAAGGCTGTTATACGGCTATTGGATGACCCATCCCGGCAAGAAGCTGCTATTTATGGGCAGTGAATGGGGACAGTTCGATGAATGGAAAGATCTTGACCAACTCGATTGGATGATCCTTGATTATCCATTGCACGCAAGCATGCATCGCTACGTTCGGCGGCTGAATGGCGTATATCGCTCGACTCCTGCCCTATGGGAATGTGATCGCGAGCCGGATAGCTTCCGATGGATCGATGTACATAACACGGAGCAAAGCGTTATTAGCTATGAACGCCGTGGCAGGGAAAGGGATACGATTTCGGTCGTCATCTGCAATTTCTCTAACCATGATTACGGGCATTACCGGGTCGGCGTTCCTGAGGAAGGTTTCTATGAATTAACGATTCATAGCGGTGAAGATGGATCAGAAGATAGCGGCACAACGTCAGCCTGGGCAGTGCATAGCGATCCGATCCCGTATCACGGCCGCGACCATAGTATTGAATTCCGGCTTATGCCGTTTTCATTTTTATTGTTCACCTACGAGGGCAGAGGTTAACAACATATTTTAACTGGGGGTTGATGTCTATGGGGCGTAAAGAAATGGTCGCCATGCTGCTCGCCGGGGGAGAAGGAAAGAGACTCGGTGTACTGACGAAAGACTTGGCAAAGCCGGCCGTTTACTTTGGCGGGAAATATCGCATTATTGATTTCACGCTAAGCAATTGCGCTCATTCAGGCATAGACACTGTAGGGGTGTTAACGCAATACCAGCCGTTGGTATTGAACCGATATTTGGGTATCGGAAGCCCGTGGGGACTTGACCGCCGAGATGGCGGAATGGCTGTACTGCCGCCGTTCGTGAAGCAAAAGGGCGGCGTTTGGTACAAGGGAACGGCAAATGCAATCTATCAGAACATGGGCTTCATTGACCGTTCTGATCCGGATTATGTGCTAATTATTTCAGGCGATCATATCTACAAGATGGATTACGAGAAAATGCTGGCGCATCACAAGAAAACAGGAGCGGACGTGACGGTCGCCGGCCTTGAAGTGCCATGGAAGGAAGCAAGCCGATTTGGCATTATGCATGCTGATGATGAGGATCGCATTACGGCGTTTGAGGAGAAGCCGAAGGTGCCTACAAGCAATACGGCATCGATGGGGATTTATATATTCTCGTGGCCAGTCCTGCAGCGATATCTTATTCGCGATGAGGCGAACCGCCATTCGTCGAATGATTTCGGGAAAGATATTTTGCCTGCGATGCTGAGAGACGGTATGAATATGTTTGTGTATCCGTTCCGCGGCTATTGGAAGGACGTCGGCACAATCGAGAGCTTATGGGAAGCGAATATGGATTTGCTGGATGATCGGCCGCCGCTTGATCTCACCGATCCGGAGTGGCGCATTTATTCCGTCAGCCCGAACCGTCCGGCTCAATATATAGCGCCGCAAGCTTCCGTTGTTTCGTCTATCGTAACAGAGGGATGCTTGATTGAAGGCGACATTAATCGATCGGTTATTTTTTACGGTGTACATGCGGCCCGGGACAGCGTGATACGTGAATCTGTCGTTATGCCGAACGCGAAAATCGGTGTTGGCGCACGACTTTATCGAACAATCGTTGGGGACGGGGCCGTCATTGCCGACGGGGTAACGATTGGCCACCCGGATCAGTCTTCGATTACAGTCGTTGGTAGCGACGAATTCATTTCCAATTACAAAACGCTGCTGGAGGTGGAGCCTTCATGAAAAATAAAGTAATGGGCGTCATTAACCTGATTCACGAGCCGGATGAATTGGAAATTTTAACGTCTGGCCGCTGCCCGGCAACGGTCCCGTTCGGCGGGCGTTACCGCCTGATCGACTTTATGCTGTCCAACATGGTGAATAGCGGGATTTCTCGCGTAGCCGTGTTCGCGCATACCAAATATCGCTCGCTAATGGACCATCTAGGCTCTGGCAAGCACTGGGATTTGCATAATCGGCAGAGCGGATTGTTTATTCTCCCCCCCTCTTCGGATGATCAGCAGGAGCTGCGTCGCGGCGACCTGTACCATATGTTCCAAAACCGTGATTACTTTACGCGCAGCCAACAGGAGTTCGTCGTCATTTCCCGCAGCCACGTCGTGTGCAATATTGACTTGGCGCCGGTCATCGATTTCCATGAGCGTCAGGACGCTGACATTACGGTCGTATGCAAACGCCAAACGGACCCGATTCCGGGCAAAAGCCGCAAGGTGGAGCTGAACAGCGCGGGGCGAGTGATTGGCATGCAGGATCATTATGGCCGGCTGGACAGCGATTTGCTGTCTACTGAAATTTATGTGATGCGGCGCGATTTCCTGATGGAGCTCGTCGAGACATCGTTGGCGCAAGGTCAAGAGCATCTCATCCGCCATGCGATCATGTCACGGCTGGATCGGTTGAATGTATACGGCTATTTGTTCGAAGGTTATCTCGGCATGGTGAACACGCTTGAAAGCTATTATTGGAATAACATGCAGATGCTGCGGTCCGATGTTTGGAAAGAGGTGTTCTTCCGTCCGGGCTCAATCTTTACGAAGGTGAAGGATGAGCCGCCAGCGCGATATTTGGAGGGGGCCAAAGTGTCGGGCTCGCTAATCGCGAATGGCTGCGTCGTCGAAGGCATGGTCATCAATAGCGTGTTATTCCGTGGGGTTAAGGTGCGCAAAGGCGCGATTATTCGCAATAGCATCGTGATGCAAAACGGCGTTATCGGCGAGAATAGCGTGCTCGATTATGCCATATTGGATAAGGATGTCGTCATTGATCAAGGGCGCGATATTCGCGGCGCGGCGGGGTCGCCGTTTCTCGCGGGCAAGCGCAAAGTGATTTAAAGCAGAGAGGGGGAAGTGCAGTGAACGTATTGTTTGCCACTTCGGAGGCTGTGCCTTTGGCAAAATCCGGCGGATTGGGAGATGTGGCCGGCGCGTTGCCAAAGGCGCTGAACGAGCGGGGAGCCGATACGCGTGTCGTGCTTCCCAAGTACGCGGAAATACCTTCAGCTTATCTTGAGCATTTCGAGACGATCCACACCTTTTCATTTCGATTCGGTTGGAGGCATCAATATTGCGGCCTGCTGCGCGGCGAAATCGAAGGCGTTATTTTTTATCTCATCGATAATGAGCAATATTTTAATCGAGGCGGCTTATACGGGTACGATGACGATCCGGAGCGTTTCGTGTTTTTCAATTTCGCGATTGCGGAGTGCTTGCCTCATTTCGGCTTCGTGCCGGATGTGATTCACTGCCATGACTGGCAGACTGCGCTGCTTCCGTTTCTGCTGAAAACGCGATATGCGTATGACCCGTTATGCCGATCCGTCAAGACGGTATTTACGATTCATAATCTTCGCTACCAAGGCGTGTTCGGCCAGAAGCTGCTTCAGGATTTGGTCGGGATGGACGATTTCTGGTTTTGGACGAGCGGCCTCGAGTTTTATGGCGCTGCCAATTGCATGAAAGCGGGGCTTCAGTATGCGGACAAGCTTACGACGGTAAGCGAGACGTATGCGCAGGAAATCCAGACCGAATATTGGGGCGAGCGGCTTGACGGCGTCATTCGTTGGCGCGCTGCAGATCTCCACGGCATTCTGAATGGTATCGATACGGATAGCTTTGACCCGATGAATGATCCTGCCGTACACACGCCGTATAGGGGCTCGATTAGCCGCAAACGCAAAAACAAATTGGTTTTGCAACGGGAATTTGGCCTGCCTGAATCCGAATCCATACCCGTCATCGGCGTTGTGACGAGGCTGGTGGATCAAAAAGGGATCGATTTGATCGACCGTGTGCTGGGTGAATTGTTGGATGAAGGGATTCAGCTTATATTCCTCGGAGCAGGAGAATACCGTTACGAGGAAATGCTGCGGGGCGCAGCGGCATGGAAGCCTGAGCAGCTCGCGGTGCGGCTGGGCTATAACGAAGGCTTGGCCAGACGCATCTATGCGGGCTCGGATATGTTTTTGATGCCGTCATTGTTTGAGCCGTGCGGGTTAAGCCAATTGATTGCGCTGCGCTATCGCACGGTGCCGATCGTAAGGGAGACCGGTGGGCTTCGTGACACGGTACAGTCATACGACGAATATACTAAAACAGGAAACGGTTTCACATTCGCCAATTACAATGCGCATGATATGCTTCACACCGTACGCAGAGCGGTCCAGCTGTACCGGGACGATGAGGAAGCATGGAAAACGATCATTGCCAATGGCGCGAAGGAAGACTATAGCTGGAGCCGTTCCGCCAAGTCATATATGTCCCTGTACGGTGAACTTCTGCCTTTGCGAAAGGAGACAGAAAGATGGCCCGTCACCTCGTAATCGGAAACGGCAAGATGCTGCTCAATATCGATAACCATTGTTTTATTCGGGATATTTATTATCCGTATGTTGGACAGCTGAACCACGTCGGCGGCCAGACTTGCCGCTTCGGCATCTGGGCTTCCGGCCGGTTTACTTGGCTGGATGATCCCGGCTGGAAATTCGAGCTTGATTATATTGAAGGCTCGCTCGTCACGAACGTCATAGCTAAACATGAGGCGCTCGGCGTTCAGCTGCATATTAACGATGGCATCCACCAGCGTGAATGCATTTATATGAAGCGTGTGGTCGTCCGTAATCTAACGGACGAGTCGCGCGAATTCCGGCTTTTTTTCCATCAGGACCTTATGATAGACGGCTCCGAGGTAGGGGATACGGCTGCCTACTACCCGGAAAATCATACGCTGCTGCACTATAAACGCTCCTCTTACTTTATGTTTAACGGCTTCTCTGACGAAGGCGGCATCATGCAGTATTCGACGGGCATCAAGCGGTTTCATTCCGCTGAAGGAACATGGCGCGATGCAGAGGATGGCGTGCTGATGGGCAATGCAATTGCGCAGGGCTCGGTGGATAGTACGCTTAGCTTTCGAACGACAGTGCCGCCTGGCGGAGAGAAGACCGTTTATTACTGGATGTCGATCGGCAAGAGCCTGGAGGAAGTGAAGGGGCTAAACCAGTACGTGCAAGAGAATCATCCGGAGAAGCTGCTTAGCCGCATCGTGATCTATTGGAAGCACTGGCTTCATCGTGCGGACAAGGATATGGGCGATCTGCCTGCAGACGTCGTACGCAGCTTCAAGCAGAGCCTGCTTATGGTGCGTACGCAAACGGATGAGAACGGAGCTATTATCGCAGCGAACGATACCGACATTTTGCAATATAATCGGGATCATTACAGCTACATGTGGCCACGGGACGGCGCGCTTATCGCAGAGGCGATGTCGTCTGCTGGCTTCCAGAGCGTGATCGCGCCGTTTTTCAATTTTTGCGCGCAGGCGCTGGCGCCAGAAGGATATTTGTATCACAAATACAATCCCGACGGAACGGTCGGCTCCAGCTGGCATCCCTATATCGTCCAAGGAAGCAGGAGGCTGCCGATTCAAGAGGACGAGACTGCGCTCGTCCTGTTTGCCTTGTGGAAGGACTACACGCGGCATCAGGTGATCGAGCTGCCGCAATCGCTCTATTCGAACCTGATCCGCAAAGCGGCGCATTTTCTAACGGAATATGTGGAGCACAGCTTGTCGCTGCCTAAGCCTAGCTATGATTTATGGGAGGAGCGTTACGGGATTTGGACATATACAGCCTCCTCCGTGTACGGCGGGTTGATGGCGGCAGCGTATTTCACCGAGCTGTTCGGGGATTATGAACGCAGCGATCATTATCGAGATACGGCGCAGTCGATTAAGCGAGGAATTCTGACCCATCTCTGGGATGAAGAATCCGGACGCTTCGCGCGAGGCCTCGTCCAGAAGGATAATCGCTGGGTGAAGGATATGACGCTCGAAAGCAGCTTGTTCGCCATTTGGGAATTTGGCGTGCTTCCGGTTGAAGATGAGCGTGTCGTGCGAACGATGCGGGCTATTAAGGAAGGGCTTCGCATCCGGACGAATGTAGGCGGAATAGCCCGGTATACGAACGATTATTATTTCCAGCAATCGGGCGATATCGAGAAAGTGCCGGGCAATCCTTGGATTATATGTACGCTGTGGGTGGCGAACTATGAGATTGAAGCGGCCAGCAGTCTAAGTGAGCTGGAAGGGCCGCGTCAGACGCTGCAATGGGTTGTTGATCATGCGCTGCAGAGCGGCGTGTTGCCAGAGCAGCTTAACCCTTATGATGGGGCCCCGCTATCGGTTGCGCCGCTTACTTGGTCGCATGCGACCTTCGTTCAGAGCGTAACGAAGTATGCGAGAAAGTATCGGGCTTTGCAAGGCTAGACGACAGCTGTTTCTGTTGCTGGTTATTCAGCGGCAGGGACGGCTGTTTGTTTTGTATCAAACTGGAAATGATGCGTTACTGCATAACGGTGGAGCGATACCGGAAGGTTATGCGATAATGGGGAGGACAACACGAGGCAAGCTTGCTTGCACGGGAATGGAGGCAGCACATATGGGAATAGCGCTCGAGGTCATGAATGCGACAGAGCAGGATTTGCCAACAATCGTAGACATATATAATTCGACCGTTGCCAGCAGGATGGTGACCGCCGATTTGGAGCCGGTAACGGTTGAGAGTCGGATGAAGTGGTTCCATGAACGGGACTGGGCGACACGCCCGATCTGGGTAGCCCGACAGGGCGGGCAAATCGTAGGCTGGGTCAGCTTTCAGCCGTATTATGCGCGTGAGGCGTACCGTGCAACGGCAGAGCTTAGCATCTATATTGGATCCGATTACCGCGGCAGCGGGATTGGCGGGGCATTATTGGAGCATGCGCTCCGTGGTTGCGATAAGCTGGGCATTAAGACGCTTATCGGGCTCGTCTTCGGGCATAATGAGCCGAGCCTTCGTTTGCTTGCCAAGTTTGGTTTCCAACAATGGGGGCTGCTCCCCGGGGCATGCGAGCTTGATGGCATCGAACGGGATGTTGTCTTGATGGGGCGTAAAGTGTAACGGCATTTCAGTGACTTGCCTAGAATGGAAAAGGGCTTCCGCCGCGCCGTAGCGCTAGCGGAAGCCCTTTTTCGCTTACTCGTTGCTCAACGGCTTAGCACCAAGCACGGAGAACGATGACGAGAAGAATATAGAGAACGAGAATAACGCCGATGCTAGTGCAAATTGTGCCAACTCCGCCAAGACCGCCGTATCCGTGTCCTGCTCCTGCAACAGGGTATCCCATAGTTCATGACCTCCTAAAATGGTACTGTGTGGTGATTTGATGTCTCACATCACATTGTTAATATATGTAGAAGCAGGGCGGATGTTATGGACGTTTATACCGGTTTTATCGGAATTGAGCATTCGCCTAGATGGACAGCCGCGAAGCTGGCGTGTCGGTTTGTCCTGACATGGCAAATGCCGGATCGCTGCCGACGGCGTCCGGCGAAAGGCATTATGGACACGCCGGCGGTAGAGGGCGGCGGCCTGCAAATTGGCGAATATGTTTAATCCGGGATTCGGCGCGGTGTGATTTTTGGCATCCAACGACGATCTGAGAGGCAGCGCCAGCGCTTGTAATCGTAATGCACCCCACGGATAGGAGAGGACAAGCGTTGAAGCGTTCCATCTCGACGATGCTGTCATCATCATTGGCATCGACAATGACGGGGATAGAACGATCAAAGATCGTATACGACTCGAAAAAAACATCGCCAGCATACGGATGATCCTCTTGCCGCTGTACAGCAAGACCGCGGAGCATCGCAGTCGATTCCACCCGATCGCCGATTTGCAGGACGCCGGCCTGCGAGATTGTATTAATATCAATGCCACCGACTTCGTAAGTGCGGTCTGGGCAGCATTCGGGCGCAGGAAAGGTCGGTTCGGGAAGCTCGATGTTCAGGAAAATGACGGGCATGTTAAGCGGTCTCCTGCATCACAATGCTACCGTTACAGGATTGGATTCTACGGCGCCAAACTGCGGCTCGCCGATCGCATTGTCAGCGCCTTCCGGCAATTGAAGCGGGGCAATTGGCCCGACCACTACGGATTCAGGCGGCGTATCGAACATCGAGTAGAGTGATACGGTGCCAGTGTCGCCAACCTGCAGCATGGATGAGCTCGAAACGCCGAGCACCTCGATCGAGCCTACGCAAATTTCATGATTAATGACATACATTCTCATACCGTATTGACGCCTCCTGCGTTCGTTCCGCCGTTAGCTAGCTTGTTCAAGTACTGGCGGAACGCCATTTCGATATCGCGAATTGTTTTCGTCGTTACTTGCTCTTCGATAGCGCTGTCGTCTTGCTCGTCATCGCCTTGATCCTTGCTGACCTGCTGCATATAATATTGAATGCGCTGCGGCATTTGCTTGCGAAGATCTTCGATGACGATGCGACGGTGAAAAGGATCTAACGGCAAGTTTTGTTCCATCTCAAAGGCGCCCAAGCGAATAGGAGCGGTCTGATCCAGATAAGCATCCACCCGCGATTGAATGGCCGAGAAGGGCGGGGGCGGCTGCGTGGCAGCCGGGGAGGCCGTCGGAAATACGTTAGGCGGTTTTTGAGCTGGCGCTGCTCCGGCTCCAGCTCCGGCCCCGGTCCCGGATTGTCCTGCGCTCATTCCTTTTTTGGCTTGCTGGACGATCAACTGGTCAATATCGGCTTCATCGCCATCAGAAGGAGGCTGAATGCCGATATTGAGCGTGCCATCCAGTTTCTCAACTTTTAATTGGTCAAAATGGTACTCCAGCTTCTCAATATTGTAGGTCGGCTTTCCTTCTACAGCCTTGAGCTGAGCGTACATTGCTTCCATCCGCGCGTTAAGCTGCATGATCTGATCCTGCTGCTGTTTCATCATAAGCTGCACTTGCTGTACCCATGAAGCCCAACCTGGCCAGCCTGTCGACGACTGCTGATGTTCGGGTGATATCGGGGGCTGAGGCTGTCGTGGCGGTAAGCCGCTATCGGAAATGGTCATTCATGTGCACCTCGCAATAAGGATCGAATTTAATTCGGATTCGGGAGCGGGACGAACGACAATGGGTTTTCTTCGCCTAGCTGAGGCGCTGGCCCGGTAAATCCGCCAGAGTTATAAAGCTGTGACAAGGATCGGATGGAACCCGCGCTTCCGACTTGCAGCACCGAGCTATTGGAAACGCTCTCTACGCGCAGTTGATTGATCGTAATCTGCTGATAAATCGTCCAGTTGCTCATATGACATTAACGCCGTTCCCAAGATCATTCGTTGTATTGTCTTGCACGTCCGGATCAATGGTGTTCGTTGCGCTGAGCGCATTGTTGGAATTCGCTAAGCCGCCTGTAAGGAAAGAGCCCGCGCCCGCATACGTTTTGGAAGCGCTGGAAGGCGACAATTGCACCGCATCTCCGAATTGGACGATCGAGCTGGAACCGACGCTTGTAATGTTGACAAAGCCTACGACGGATGGCATACGTTCCTCCAACCTCCTTCACATGTCGTTCGATATACCGTTATCGTATGCATGAATTGGATGTTGGTTCCGCTCCTGCCCATACGAATATAGTCACCGATGTACCGAATGCGGGCGCATTGGCATACGATAAAGAACAGAGCGGCGAAAGCCAGTGTTTGGCGAGGAAGGAGAGGTGCATGATGTCGAGGTGGGACGAATTGGAGCGATGGATGCAAGAGCAGCAGCTTCCTCGCGGTTTTGAGGCATTGAAAAACACGGGGTGGATTGAACGTTACGTCAAAACAATGATGACCAAGGCAATGCCGGAGCAAATGGCGCAAAGCGTGCAAACGGATCAAGCGGCGCAGCAAGGGCATAGCCGTGCGGAAACATTTGAAACGCATCATTTTATCGTTGTCAAATGGCCTCTCCCGCGCGGTGCGCATCCTTCCTCGCTCCGATTGCTCGTTAGGGAGGATCGTATCCGCATTGAAGGGTTGCCCGGGGATGGGAAAGATACGGTCAAACTGCCAAAGCTCGTGCTTCCGCGCGTATGCAAAGCGTTATGCCGCGACGGCATCCTGCAGGTGAAGCTGCGCAAAAGGCCTGTGAATCGGCAATATTACGAGACAACGATCCGATATTAATGATTATTTGTCATGATTTTGACGCAGAAGCATACTGGAAACGCTCCCGCCGTTCCTATATAATGTAGCGAGGCGGATTTTGTAAGGGACGAGCCCTTCTTGTTCGCTGTTTACATAACGAATAGACTTTCATTGGCAATGTAGCTTGCGAAACCAATTATCGTATAGGATACAGGGGGTTCCACCATGACGCTAGTAGACGTCAGCAGCGTGTCTCCGGCACTGTTTGTTCTTGGCGCCGTATTCATTTTGCTTATTTTCTCCTTGCTTAGCTTAGGCGTTCTAAGCATGTTCCAGCTTCGGTTCCGTTCAGGCTGGTACTCATTCGGCGGCGCAATCGTTAGTTCGGTTGTGTTTGTCGTCATTTTGAACCGATGGTTTGTTTGACTCGAGGGTAGCAGACCATCACCATTATTCCGCTAGCGGGATTGCCGGAATCGGCACTTCGTGCTAGCGGTTCTTTTGTATCAGGCGGCTATTTAGCTGCATATCTCAGGAGGTTGTCATCGATGTGGAGTGGACTATGGTTTTTAACGAATATGGTGTTTGTCGCATGCATTATTGCTTATTTATTCGCTCATCGCTCCGTTTCGGAGGCTAGAAGGATGGATACGCCGGTTGACCGGATTCGTACGTTATCGCGCAGGAGAATGGCGCTCGGCGTCGCCAGCGTTGTGATGTTTTTCGTAATGGCCGGCTGCTTTATGATTAATATGCGGTTGAATGGATAACAAGCCGGGAATTCCTGATTTCGTATAAATTGGAAGTTAAATATGTACAAAACGTGACAAACTCCCGTCTGAACGCAACCTTTGCCTGCTGTCTTACGTCCAATGGACATATACGCTTTTCGCTGATGGTAGCTGAGGCGATAAAGCAGTCAGCAGTAGATAAAGGAGTCGTTGTATTGAAAACGTTCAAATGGTTGTTGCTCACGTCCCTGCTCTTGTCTTTATTTACCACTTCCTATGTGATTACTCCACCAGTAGTACAGGCCGAAGGCGCTGTCACCGATATGATTACGATGAATAAGAATAGCAAGATTATCGTACATAATGGCGTCAGCACGACCGCTGCCCAGCCGCTAACCTTTATCAAAGGCGTTTCATACATCCCGTTGAAAGCGATCGCTGTCGAATACGGCTACAAGGTTACATACGATGCGGTGAAGAAAGACTTCATCGCAACGTTGGACAACACGGAGCTGCGGTTAAAAGCGAATTCAACAACGCTTATGCAGAACGGAACGAAAGTGACGATGTCCGGACCGGCGATTAATCAAGCAGGATCGTTTATGGTTCCGGTTAAAGCATGGGCCAACCTGACGGGGAGCAAGCTGACTTTGTCGGGTACGGTCATGAACTTGACGTGGTCGAAAGCGCCGACGAAGGCGACTGCAGCATTTGAAGTATTGGCGCCATCGGTCATCTATGCGCAGCAAACGACTGTGACGTATGTGGACAAATCGTTCGTTCCAGACGGTTCCGGCATTCAGAATGAGGTTTGGGACGGCCGCATGGACATTTTCCCTGAGCCAGGCACGTACACGATCACGCACCAAATTCAAGACGGCAATGGCGTATGGAGCGATCCGTACTCGGTAACGATCGAGGTAAAGGCGCCGAATCAGCCGCCAGTAGCCGATTTTACGATTGAGAAACAGGTATATCGCATAGGCGAGAACGTTATTTATACCGACCGCAGCACGGATGATGAGAATGCGATTGCGAAGACAACCTGGACGGGCAACAACAAGGCTTTCTTCGCGGCAGGCGATTATCCGGTTACGCTGGAAGTGCAAGATAACTACGGCTTAACCTCAACCGTGACCAAAATCGTATCTGTATCCAATGAAGTGCTGTATACGGAAGACGAATATGGGAGACTGTTTACGGCAGTTGGGGAGCGATACAAGATTAATGGATCGGCTGTGAAGGATTACCCGGCAATTGCGACGACGCCGATCTCGGAGCCAGCCCAAATGGTGCGCAGCAACAGCCCAGAGACATGGACGACGGAAGGGATCGCGTACGATGACCAGTTGCTAGGCGAAATTCGTTTCATGTTCCATAATCAAAATAACATTGGCGTTCCAGTTAGAATGTACCTGCTTGCGACGAATCTTGGCGACAAAACAGCAAATGTAGGTGTTGGCGCAACGGGCATCGGCGGTCCGAATCCACAGGTTGCCGCTACCGGCAAAATGTCTGCAGCACGTTATCTCGCAGCACTGAATGCGAAGCCTGCAACGACTTGGATGACTGTCAAGCCAGGCGAGACGAAAGAAGTGCTGCCGATTATCTCCAAGGCGCCGATTAAGCAAGATGATGTATTCTCGGCGTTCGCCGATTTAGTAACGGATCAGCGTTTGCAGTTCCAAATCGTCGTTGTGCAAGATGGCAAAGATCCGGTCGCGACGCTGCCAAGCTTGTCTTATCTGTCGCGCGACACGCATGTTCGCGGTACGTTCAATGGCACGAACCGGACGATTGAAATTAACAGCACGATTGGCCATCAGCCGCAGCGTATCGTCATCGGCGACGGTAAATCGGATACGTTCCAAGACGGGTATGACGGCTTGACTGGAAATTTGGAAGTGAACAGAGGCAACTTCGGCGTTCTTTACAAAATGAAGCTCATGCATGTCGCGCCGCGTACATTGATTTCGCTCAATCCGCGTGGCGGCTATTACATGGGGGCTTTCCTCGTTAACGGCAACCTCGTGACATTGCCAGCCAGCGGTACGACGGTGAAGGATGCGAATGAAGCAGGCGTATTGTATCGCACCGGAGAAAGCGAAGAAGCGGTTGAAATCGTGTTTACGATAGCGCCAGGCGGGAACTTGCCGATTAACATGGTATTCACGCCACTGCCAGAAATTCGCTGGTAGTCTTATAGAATCAGGCCGTTCCGGCTTTGCGACTGATCTGTGATCATGTCCAAGGCGGTTCGGTCTGATTCTTTTTTCTAGAGCCAGCCAAAAGTGAGAATTTGACGCCCACCCTATTTTCGGGCATGATGAATGAAAGGGAGAGGAGGGATCCGCTATGATGATCAAAGTGCTGCAGGCGCCTGTCCGCTTCTATCGGCGCGCGATCTCGCCGCTGAAGCCGCCAAGCTGTCGGTATTATCCGACATGCTCTTCCTACGCATTGGAGGCGCTGGAGAAGCATGGCGCTGCTCGTGGTTCCTGGCTGGCCGTCAAGCGGATTTGCCGCTGCCATCCGTTCCATACAGGCGGGTATGACCCTGTGCCAGAGCCTCGATCCAAGACATCGTCTTGACATCGGCTGGTCTCGTTCGGTATATTCTGTCATAAGGAAAGTATGTCACGATCACATATGAGCATATCATGAACCGATGAACGGATAAGTATGAGAAGCGACCATCCCAGAGAGCCGGAGCAGCTGTGAACCGGTATGGAGCGCATTCAGAAAATGGTCCGGGAGGACCCGCGATCGAGCAGGGGAGCGTGAACGGATAATGCAATGCCGTTTGGGCCTACTGTAAGAAGCGGCGTTTCGTTCCGCGTTATGGAACATGCCGTCTTCACGGACGGCGAATGGAGCTTCTAATGGCTGCGCAGATGTTGGGCGTGGATCCATTTAGAAGAAAATTGGGTGGTACCGCGTGAGTGAGAACTCTCGTCCCATGTTGGACGGGGGTTTTTTGTCGTCTTTTCAGGCAATAACTTCAAATTAAAGGAGCGAATTAGAATGAGTGAATCGAATAAGTCATTTTATATCACTACGCCAATTTACTATCCGAGCGACAAGCTGCACATTGGACATGCTTATACGACCGTAGCAGGCGATGCAATGGCGCGCTATAAGCGGCTTCGCGGCTATGACGTACGTTATTTGACCGGAACGGACGAGCATGGCCAGAAGATTGAGCGCAAAGCGCAGGAGAGCGGCAAGACCCCGCTGCAGTTCGTGGATGAAATCGTACTCGGAATCAAAGAACTGTGGAAGAAGCTTGATATCTCGTATGATGATTATATACGGACGACGGAGGATCGTCATAAGCGCGTCGTGGAACGTATTTTTACGAAGCTAGTGGAGCAGGGTGACATTTACAAAGGGGAGTATGAAGGCTGGTACTGTACGCCATGCGAGTCGTTCTTCCCGGAGCGACAGCTTAATGATGGCAACTGCCCGGATTGCGGTCGCCCGGTCGAGCTGGTGAAGGAAGAAAGCTATTTCTTCAGCTTGAGCAAATATGCAGACCGGTTGCTGCAACATTTCGAGGAAAACCCGGAGTTTATCCAGCCTGAGTCCCGTAAGAACGAAATGATCAATAACTTCATTAAGCCAGGGCTTGAGGATTTCGCCGTATCGCGGACAACGTTTGATTGGGGCATTAAAGTGCCAAACGACCCAAAACATGTTGTGTATGTATGGATCGATGCGTTGTTCAATTACATTTCGGCACTTGGCTATGACACATCGGAGGATGGGCTGTACCGCAAATTCTGGCCTGCTGATGTGCATCTGGTCGGTAAAGAAATCGTTCGTTTCCATACGATCTACTGGACGTCTATGCTGATGGCTCTTGATTTGCCGCTGCCTAAAAAAATTTTCGCGCACGGCTGGTGGCTGACGAAGGAAGGCAAAATGTCCAAATCCAAAGGGACGGTCATCGATCCAGTCAAGCTGATCGACCGTTATGGTCTGGACGTGCTTCGCTACTTCCTACTCCGTGAGGTGCCGTTTGGCTCAGATGGAGCGTTTACGCCAGAAAGCTTCGTTGAGCGGACGAACTTCGATCTAGCGAATGACCTCGGCAATCTCCTGAACCGTACCGTTGCGATGATCGACAAATATTTTGACGGCGCAATTCCGGCTTATACTGGGGATGTAACGGCATTCGATGTGCTGCTTCGCCAGCAAGCGGTTGAATCGATTGAAGCAATCGAAGCGGCAATGGAAAAAATGGAGTTCTCTGTCGCATTAACTGCGTTGTGGCAGCTTGTCAGCCGGACGAACAAATATATCGACGAAACACAGCCGTGGGTGCTGGCGAAGGATGAGTCAAAGCGAGCGGAATTGGCGTCCTCGATGTATCATCTCGCAGAGTCGCTGCGGATCGTATCGATCGTACTGCAGCCATTCTTGACGAACGCGCCTCGCGCGATGTGGGCGCAGCTAGGCATCGAAGCAGGTGAACTTACGACTTGGGACAGCGCCAAATCATTCGGCACGCTGCCAGGCGGTACGCGTGTTAGCAAAGCCGAGCCAATGTTCATGCGTCTGGACCAGGAGGAAGAAATTGCGTTCATCATCGCTTCGATGAGCGGGGGCACAGAGCCAGCGGCCGAAGATCCTGCAGCCGCAGTTGCGTCTGCGCCAGCGGAACGTCCAGCTGCGCCGGAGCAAGCGGAAGAAATCGGCATCGATGATTTCGCTAAAGTCGAGCTGCGCGTCGCGCAAGTGATCGCGGCCGAGCCGGTAGCGAAGGCGGACAAGCTGCTGAAGCTGCAGCTGGATCTTGGCTTTGAAACGAGACAGGTCGTATCTGGCATCGCGAAGTATTACACGCCAGAGCAAATGATTGGACGGAAAGTCATTTGCGTAACGAACCTGAAGCCTGTCAAGCTGCGCGGCGAGCTGTCGCAAGGGATGATCCTCGCAGCCTCGGAAGGCGATCAGCTCACTTTAGCAACGGTGCCTGGCAGCATGCCCAATGGCGCGATAGTAAAGTAATCCTGCTTGCAAAACTGCAAGAGAGCCTCCGGGCTCTCTTTTTTCTATCCTTCGAATGGGCTTTGAATAGTTCGCAGGATTTGTTCCGATAGTGATAATAAGGCTTTTGGTCTTTTTCGTAATTTCTCCGATTAGTGTTGACAGGTCCAGAGAAGCCCCCCTATAATGGCTAAAGCGAGTAATTGTTATTATTACGATTAAGAAATTCGCATGGATAGAAGAGACTTCGTGATCGGGAAATGGGGAGAATGGATGAAAAGGACGAAAAAATGGGACATGCGGCGCAAGGACATGCGCATATGGATCATAGGAACTGCTTTAGCCATCTTGTTGGCAGGCTGCGGCAATCAATCGGGCGCAAAATTAGCGGAGGACAAGACGAACGTAGTGACGAGCTTCTATCCGCTTTATTATTTGGCTAGCGAGATTGGCGGAGAGGATGCCAACGTCATCAACTTAATTCCTGCGGGCGTTGAGCCCCATGAATGGAGCCCGAAGAGCCGAGATCTCGACATTACGTCCAAAGCGCAGCTGCTGCTGTACAACGGAGCGGGGCTTGAGGGCTGGATCGAAGATTTTCTGCAAGGGCTGCCGAAGAGCAGCAAGCTGGTAACCGGCGAAGCTAGCGATGGCATTGCGCTGCTGAAAGGCGATGAAGACGAACGCGGCTTGGATCCCCACACATGGGTTAGCCCGAAGTCGATGCTTCAGATGGCTGACAATGTGAAGAAGCTGCTTATTCAAGTGGATCCGGCTCACCAAGCTGATTATGCTGCCAATTACGAGGCGCTTATTGGTAAGCTGAAGGCCTTGGATGAGCGGTTCACAACGCAGCTCTCGGCCGTTAGCCGCCATGACATCGTCGTATCCCATCAAGCTTTCGGATATTTGGCACGCGATTACGGCCTCCATCAGGTGCCGATTATGGGCCTTTCCCCTGACGCAGAGCCGCGGGCCAAGGATTTGCTCGACATCGCGAAGTTCGTTAAAGCGAACGACGTCAAATATATCTTCTTCGAAGAGCTTGTCTCCAGCACGCTTGCAGATACGCTTGCTCGCGAGGCCAAGGTCGATACGATGGTATTGAATCCGATTGAAGGCTTGACCCCGGATCAGGAGAAGAAGGGTGACGATTATGTTACATTAATGGATTCGAATTTGCAAAATCTGCTTAAGGCATTACAATAGCTTTAGTATTGCAACGTAAAGGAGGGCTGCTCATGTCGGAGCAACTGGTCATCGAGCGCCAGCGGCCGGCAGCAAACGCGAGCTGCCATGCGGATATTATTACGCTGAAGGATATCGCGTTCTCATATGAATCGCAGCAGGTCATGGAGAAGGTATCCTTCTCCGTACAGCAGCGCGATTTTACAGGCTTGATCGGATCGAACGGGGCAGGCAAGACGACGCTCCTGCGTATGATTGTCGGATTGCTGAAGCCGGCATCGGGGTCCATTTCGCTGTTCGGCACGCCGATCGCGCAGTTTAAGGATTGGCATCGAATCGGATATGTACCGCAAAAAAATTCGTTTAACCCGCTATTTCCCGCCACCGTGCGGGAAGTTGTGCTGTCTGGCCTATACGGCCGAAACAAGCAGTTTCGGCGTCTGACGAAGGCAGACCAGACGAAAGCGGACGAAGCGCTGCATGCCATGGGCATCGAGGATTTGGCGCCTAAGCGAATCGGCCAGCTGTCTGGCGGCCAGCAGCAGCGTGTGTTTTTGGCGCGGGCGTTAATCAATAATCCGGAATTGCTCATTTTAGACGAGCCGACAGTCGGGATCGATTCGGAGACGCAGGCGGGCTTCTTCCATCTCATCAAGCATATGCATCAGCATCATCGCATGACGTTCCTCATGGTATCGCATGACATGGATATGATTCGAGGCTACCTGGGAGAGAAGCCGGCACAGGAATGCGGCAAACTGAAATTTTATGTCCGTCATTCCCATGATGCCGAGGATTGCGGTGAGACGAATATTGCTCACAGCCTTAAGGGGCTGAGGCAAGTGCTGGAGAGAGAGAAAGAGGGCGTAGTCATTGGAAATCCTAACAACTGAGTTTTTTCAACGCGCACTTATTGGCGGCTTATTGATCGGAGTAACGGGACCGCTTATGGGATTGTTCCTTGTTTTGCGCAGATTGTCGATGATCGGAGATACGCTCGCGCATGTTTCGATCGCAGGCGTTGCGCTAGGCTTCTTGATCGGGGTATATCCGATCGCGGTAGGTCTGATATTCGCGCTGGCCGCTTCCTTCGCGATTGAGAAGCTGCGCAAAGCTTACAAGACATATGCGGAGCTATCCATTGCGATTATTATGTCAGGCGGAGTTGCGCTCGCCTCGCTGTTCTTTACGCTTGGGATGGGGTTCAACGTCAACGTCTCCAGCTATTTGTTCGGAAGCATTTATACGCTCGACAATATGGATCTCATTGTGATTGGCGCCGTAACGGTGGTTGTGCTGGTGCTGCTGCGCCTGCATGTCAAGGAGCTATTCCTCCTTACCTTCGACGAGGATGCAGCTGCTGTTAATGGCCTGCCGGTTCGTTATTACAATTTGATGATGAGCGTGCTTACGGCATTGGTTATTAGCGCTTCGATCAAAATCGTCGGCGCGCTGCTTATATCCGCGCTATTGACGATACCGGCTGCTTGCAGCCTTGTGGCGGCCCGCAGCTTCAGACAGTCTGTGTTCATCGTTGTCATCGTTGCGGAGATCGCTGTCATTGCCGGCCTGCTCATCGCAGGCGTATGGAACCTCGCGCCTGGTGCAACCATCGTACTGCTGCTCATCGCGATCCTGCTTGTGATGCTATTCGGGCGGACCCGCTTCCGTACAAGCGGTTAACCCAGAACAACGATTCGTATAGCCGTTAGAGACTGGAGTGAATGGAATTGACGGACGTTAATACAGGGCTAGCCTTTGCAGCAGGCATTGCTTCGTTCATCTCGCCTTGCTGCCTGCCCTTATATCCATCGTATTTATCCTACATAACAGGCGTATCTGTGACCGAACTCAAATCCAGCGAAAAGAGCGGCAGCGTACGTTGGCGTACGATGTCGCATACCTTGTTTTTCCTGCTCGGATTTTCGGTCGTGTTTTACACGCTCGGCTATGGAACGAACCGTTTTGCAGATTTTTTCAGTGAATATGAGACGTTAATACGGCAGCTGTCGGCGATTCTCATCATATTGATGGGTCTTTTCTTGATCGGGCTGTTTCAGCCGCAGGCGCTCATGAAAGATCGGAAGCTGCACATGCGGCTGAAAAAGCCGAGCTATATTGGCGCCTTTATTTTTGGAATCGGGTTTTCGGCAGGGTGGTCGCCATGCATGGGACCCGTACTGACGGCGATTCTCGCGCTTGCAGCGTCCTCTCCGGGAACATGGTTCCAAATGACGACGGCTTACGCGCTTGGCTTTGCGATTCCGTTCTTCGCGTTAGCTTTCTTCGTCGGTTCGACGAGATGGGTGTTAAAGTATTCCGACAAGCTGATGAAGCTGGGCGGCTTCGTTATGATTCTGATGGGTATTTTATTGTTCACGGACCGTATGACGCAAATTACGATCTGGCTTAATATGATCACGCCGGACTGGATGAAAATCTAAGCCCGCTTTTAAGTGAAATAATCGATGGTCGATTCAGGGAAATGATCGAAGATGCGCTCCGATAAATACATGCGGAGCGCATCTGCTTGTTCATCAGGGTAAACATATTTTCCTTGTCCCCAACGTCCCCATTTGTACTTGCGCTTCTCAATGTCCATCTCCAGCTTCGTTTTCGGATATCTTCGCTCAATAACGTTTTTGGCCGTTTTCGTAAACCGATGCTGAATCAGCTCGAACGTTAAGTTCTGCCTCGCCTCAGGCGGGAGTGATTTAGCCAGTTGTTCAATGAGCTCACCATAGCCGTCCTCCCAGCCTTCATGCCAGATGATCGGCGCGATGATGAATCCGATCGGATAACCTGCATGCGCCACTTTACTTGCCGCTTCAATACGCTCCTCAAAGCGCGAGGTGTTCGGTTCAAAATGGCGAATGACATATTTGCTGTTCACGCTGAAGCGAATGCGGGTGTGGCCATTGTGCCTGGCATCCAGCAGGGAGTCGACATGGTGGAATTTGGTAACGAACCGAAGCCGCCCAAACTCTTGATCGGCCATGAATTCGATGAGCTCGCGCAGGCTGCCGCTTATCGGTTCAAGCCCAACGGGATCGGATGTGCATGCAGCCTCAAACCGCGTAATTTCCGGCTTGCGCTCCTCGATGTAGCCGCGCGCGGCTTCCATAATGTCATCCGTATTCACATAAATGCGAATGTACGGCTTGGCGCCGAGCGTTGTTTGCAAATAACAATAGTGGCAATGGCCCATACAGCCTGTCGCGATGGGGATCGCATACTCCGCGGAAGGCTTGGACGTGTCGAATTTCAACGTTTTGCGGATTCCGACGACTAATGTTCGCTTGGCCATTTTGTATTGCTCCAGCTCCGTATCGCCAGGCAAATTGGTAATGCGATTATGGCTGGATGTCATCCGGTAAGGAATCCCTTCTTGCTGCGCCCAATCAAAAATCCGCCTGCCTTTGGGATATTCGAGCGACTTTGGTTCAAAGTAAATAAGATCAGGGATAAAGGACGGCTTCGGCTTAGGTTTCGCTGCCGGCGGTGCGGGTCGATCGAGAACGGTAGTGCTCATGAGACGGCCTCCTTGCACGATTTGGAACCTATAAGTCCATTCCTTCAAACATTAGTGTGCGATGTTCGGCTATAGGTCAAACCTGTGAACGGAAGGAAACATTTGGGCTGCGCGCCGACCGGATGCGGTTGCAGTTGCGTGGTGAACGTTGTATGATACTAGGAGCAGCGCCGGGAGACAAGGTGCACATTGGAAGTTAGGGGGTTCTCCAGTGCCGACACCGAGCATGGAAGATTACTTGGAACGTATATACAAGCTAATAGACGAGAAGGGCTATGCACGCGTGTCTGATATTGCCGAAGGGCTTGAGGTGCATCCGTCCTCTGTGACGAAGATGATCCAGAAGCTCGACAAGGACAACTATCTGATATACGAGAAGTACCGCGGGCTTGTATTGACGAACAAAGGCAAGAAGATGGGCAAGAGGCTTGTAGATCGGCATCAGCTATTGGAATCGTTCTTAGAGATTATCGGTGTACAGGAAGAGAACATATATCGTGACGTCGAAGGAATCGAACATCATCTAAGCTGGGACTCGATCACTTGCATTGAGACGCTGGTCGAATATTTCCGGGTTGACAGCACAAGGCTCGAAGAGTTAAAAGCGATTCGAAGCCAAATGGAGAATGAATAGGGCAATGAAGATAGAAAAGGCTGCTTTCGTCGCATTAGCGATAGAAAGCAGCCTTTTTGCTGTGCATGCGATTATCAGTGGTAACGAGGGAACTGATCATCATCTTTGCCGCCCTCGATAACCTTGAAAGGTACGGTCTTGCTGCTGCGCGAACGCGGCTTGGCAGCATTGCGCGATGTTCGGCCTGAGGCTTTGCGTCCGTTGCTGGTCCGATAGGCACGGGCACGGCCGCCAGGCGGAAACTTATAAAGTACAAATACGGCGCCCAGCACGATTACCGGGATCAGAACTGCACTCCATTGCCCCGTTCGCATGATTTGGGAAATCATTTGCACGAGACCCAAGACGATTAAAGCCGCCACGACGATGCCCCACGCTGCATCCTTATTCCGCCGTACCATCGCTCATCACCCTTTCTGCTGCCAAATCAACATTCGTTCGAGACTTATGACGCTTTGGAGCTGGACTGCTCCATCTGGCGGTCGAGCTCGCGCATCCGGTTGAAGGAAGCGATCGAGACTGCAACCTGATCGTCAGTCGGCTCCTTGGTCGTCAGCTTCTGAAGCCACAGGCCAGGATAGCCGAGGTAACGCAATACAGGAATTTCTCGCAATGCGTTCGTGAAGCGAAGCACTTCATACGAGACGCCGAGCACAACAGGCAGCAGCAGCAGGCGCAAGTAGACGCGTTCCCACATCGAATCCCAATGGAAGAAGGAGTATACGATTACCCCGACGAGCACGGAAAATACGATGAAGCTGCTGCCGCAGCGATAATGCAGCGTGTTGAAACGTTGGACATTTTTGACTGTGAGCTCCACGCCAGCTTCATAAGCGCTTATAACCTTATGCTCCGCGCCATGATACTGGAACAGCCGTTTGACGATAGGCGTCAATGAAATGATGTACAAATAGCAAAGCAGGAAGACGATTTTGATAAGGCCTTCAATCAGGTTGTGTAATAGTATATTCTCGAATGCTTGCCCAAAGAGCAATTGTTCGACCATCGCGGGCACGAGCGTAAAAATCGCCTTGCCAACGATGAAGGAAATGATGCCGGCTACAGCAACGCCGACGATCGCGCTAAGGCTGAGGCCTGAGCTTTTCGGTTTGTCGGTTGCGGCTGTGCTGCTCGTTGAAGCTTCTCCGTCCTTAGACGCTTCTCCTGCCTCATCGGCAGCGTAGGTTTCTACGGAGAAATTCAAATGCTGAGAGCCTTTGGCACTGGATTCTAATATGCCGACGACACCTCGAACGAGGGGAATGCGCTTTAATGGTTTTACCCAATTTTTGGTTGTGCGAGGAACCTCGTAATAAACGATTTCTTGATTGGTTTTGCGGCGAACGGCCGTGACGTTCACATGCTTGCCGGCGAACATAACGCCTTCAATGACGGCTTGTCCTCCGTAGATACTGTTCGATTGCGGCAAAAGGATTTCACCTTCCTTGTTTATGCATACAGCCTGCTTTTCATGCGGCTTTCTCTATTGTACTTCATTAAACGACCGTTTGCCACCGTCCGCGCAGCATGGCGGTTACCGATGGGATGAACTTGCCATACTAGAGATGGATACCTGCACATCTAAGGATAGGAAAGGGCGTGGACAACGGATGGCAAGGCAACAAAAGCACGCGGTCGTGTGGAGCCCGCAGTCGCATAAGTCAGGACAAAAGTCACAAAAGCATGCAAGAAATGATCAAGGAGATTCCAGCAAAAAGCATACGAATCCGTTAACCTTTTGCTTATCGCTCGGTTTTTTTGCGGGCTTGATATGGGGCGTCGTGCGCGGCGTGTCCTATTGGCTCCAATTTACAAAAGTAATGCCTGGCATGCTGGCAGAGCCTTTCTTCAAGCATAGTTTTCTGGATACAGGCTGGGGTTACGCCGTAGGCATCGCTGTCTTTATTGTGTTTAGCATGATCGCTGCACTGTTATATTACGCCTTATTCGGCAGACTTGCCGGTCCGTATATGGGCATTATTTATGGCCTGCTATGGTGGGTGGCGATATTCGCTGCTCTCGGACCTGCAATGAAGATAACGCCTGCTTTAACCGTTATTGGATGGGACACGCTGCTTACCGAGCTGTGCGTGTTCACGCTGTGGGGCGTATTTATCGGCTATTCGATCGCGTTTGAGTTTACGGACGAAGCTTCGCGTGAGCCGATTGGCTCCAAAGCAAGCCAGAGCAAAGCATAGCGATTCGAGGGCATGCGCAGGAAACTCTTCTCAAACGGCTTAAGCCTGTGGTAAAATGTCTAATGGACTTTTGCGCGGTTGCGCGGGAGCTAGCGGCATTCGCCGCAAGGAGGTGCAGCATGCGCAAAATAATCGTGCTTAACGGACCGAACCTGAATATGCTGGGCGTTAGGGAGCCGGGCATCTATGGTTCGGACACGCTGCCAGCGATCGAAGAACAGATTCGCGCGCTCGGCGAAGAGCTTGGCCTTGCCATCGATTGTTATCAATCGAACCATGAAGGCGCGCTTATCGACCGGATTCATGAAGCTTTCGGCCATGCCGACGGCATCCTCATCAATCCAGGAGCGCTAACGCATTACAGCTATGCGCTGCGCGATGCCCTAAGTACAGTTGCTCTGCCAGTAGTTGAAGTGCATCTGTCCAACATCCATAAACGCGAGGAATTCCGGCATCACTCGGTCATAGCGCCAGTTGCAGTTGGACAGATCGCTGGATTTGGTGCAGATAGCTATCTGTTAGGCCTGCGCGCGCTCGCAGCTCATTTGGCGCGAGCTTAAGAACGGCACGGCTAGAGTAAGCTTGGTCTGAATTGTGCGAGGAGGTATAACGGGAATGGCAAACACAAGAGTGGACCGTCTGCGCGAGAAGCTGGCGGAATCAGGCCTTGAGGCCATGTTGGTGACGTATTCGCACAATCGCAAGTACCTAAGCGGATTTTCCGGATCTTCCGGTATGCTGCTTGTTACGTCGAGCGATATTTGCCTGTTGACAGATTTCCGTTATATGACGCAGGCAGCAGAGCAGACGCAAGGCATTACGATCATTGAGCATGCGGCGAAGCCGGTCGAGACGGTACGTGATCTGCTTGCTGCCAAACAGCTTTCCGTGGTTGCGTTCGAGCAAGAGCATGTTACATACGCTGAATTCGCAGAGTGGACCAAGCAATTGGGCACAATCGCGCTTCGGCCTGTATCCGGATTAGTTGAAGCTATTCGGATGATAAAGGACGAGCATGAGATCGCGATTATGCAGGAAGCAGCTCAGCTTGCGGACCGCACCTATGCGTTCGCGCTAGGCATTATTCGACCAGGCATCACGGAGCTCGAGGTTGGCCTCGAGATGGAAACCTTCATGCGCAAGGGCGGCGCCTCTGGCCCATCCTTCGAAACGATCGTCGCGTCAGGCGAGCGCTCGGCATTGCCGCATGGCGTAGCCAGCGAACGCATTATCGGAACCGACGAGTTCGTGAAGCTTGATTTTGGCGCGTATTACAAAGGATACTGCTCCGACATTACGCGCACCGTCGTTGTTGGCCGTGCATCGGATCGGCATCGCGAGATTTACAATATCGTGCTCGAAGCTCAGCTTCATGCCTTGGCGAACATTCGACCAGGCATGTCGGGGCGAGAAGCGGATGCTTTAGCTCGTGATATTATTGCCAAATACGGCTACGGCGACAATTTTGGGCACAGCTTGGGCCACGGACTTGGACTTGAAATTCATGAAGCGCCTCGTCTATCCAAGCTAAGCGATACGATTTTAACACCTGGCATGACGGTAACGGTCGAACCCGGCATTTACCTCCCTGGCTTTGGGGGCGTACGTATTGAGGATGACATCGTTATGACGGAATCCGGGATTAAAATATTGACATCGTCATCGAAAGAGCTCACCGAGCTGCGCGTTTAATAATAACGCGATGGGCAAGTGAATCGTCAGAGATGAAGAGCAACAATAGCAGGAACTGCACCCGGCTTCATGCCGGACAGGCTTCGCTCATTATTAGGAGGGACATAAGCTGTGATCTCAGTTAACGATTTTAAAACAGGCCTTACCGTTGAAGTGGAAGGCGATATTTTCACGGTAATCGAGTTCCAACACGTTAAACCGGGCAAAGGCGCGGCATTCGTACGCTCCAAGCTCAAAAACCTTCGTAACGGCAACACGGTAGAAAGAACGTTCCGCGCTGGCGAGACGATCGGCCGCGCACAGATTGATAACCGTGCCGTTCAATACCTGTACAACTCGGGATCCGAGTACACGTTCATGGACAACGAAACGTTCGACCAATTCAACCTCGAGAAGGATCAGCTTGAGTGGGAACTCAACTTCCTTAAAGAAAATATGACGGTAAACATCGCTAGCTACAACGGCGAAATTATCGGCATCACGATGCCTACGAGCGTTGAGCTCAAAGTTATCGAAACCGAGCCAGGCATCAAAGGCAACACGGCGACGAACGCTACGAAAGCAGCGAAAGTCGAAACGGGCCACAGTGTGCAAGTGCCTATGTTCATCAACGAAGGCGATGCGCTTCTGATCGATACGCGCGACGGCAAATACATTTCCCGCGCTTAGTTGTCTCTGCGAGCGATTCGGATACGTCCGAGTCGCTTTTTTTGTATTCTGCATATTTTATAGACAGCAGTACCCGAATCCCCCGTTCGTATGCTATAATATTGTCTTGTATGCTAATGTCAAGGTTGGGAGTGAATCAGCTTTGTCGTTGATTGTGATGAAATTCGGCGGAAGCTCCGTCGGTACACCAGAACGAATGCAGCGGGTCGCACAGCGAATTATTCAAACGAAGGAAGCGGGCAACCGTGTAGTCGTAGTAGTCTCCGCTATGGGAGATACGACGGATGATCTAATTGATCAATCGAAGCTACTGAACCCGAACCCGCCAGCTCGCGAAATGGATATGCTTTTGACGACAGGTGAGCAGATCTCTGTTGCGCTGTTGTCAATGACGATACACCAGTTCGGCCACCAAGCGGTTTCGTACACAGGATGGCAAGCGGGGATTGTAACGGAAGCGGTACACGCTAAAGCACGTATTTCGGACATTCGTCCGGATCGGATTTTCAAATCGCTCGAGGACGGTCAGATCGTCATCGTAGCCGGTTTCCAAGGGATGTCTGAAGAAGGCGAGATTACGACGCTCGGACGCGGCGGGTCGGATACGACTGCCGTTGCGCTTGCGGCCGCAATTAAAGCCGATGTTTGCGAAATCTTCACGGATGTGGACGGGATTTATTCCACGGACCCGCGTGTTGTCAAATGCGCGCGCAAGCTGAACGAAATTTCGTATGATGAAATGTTGGAGCTCGCGCATTTAGGCGCTGCGGTCTTGCATCCGCGTGCAGTTGAATATGCGAAGCACAACAACGTGAAGCTTGTTGTTCGCAGCAGCTTCAACCAGAATGAAGGAACGACGGTGAAGGAGGTAGCGGTCATGGAGCAAGGCGTGGTCGTAAGCGGAATTGCTTTTGACAAGAACGTAGCGAGAATTAGCATTCTAGGTGTCGAGGATGTACCGGGCGTGCTGGCGAAAGTGTTCGGAGCACTCGCGAATAACGGAATCGATGTTGATATTATCGTGCAAAGCGGCGTTCAAGGAGGCAAAGCGGACTTCTCCTTCACGTTGTCCAGCGATGATGCCGAGAAAGCGATCGAGGTTATCGAGAGCATTAGCGGCGAGGTGCCATACCGCGAGACGACTTCCGAGGTTAACCTTGTGAAAGTATCGATCGTTGGCGCCGGAATGGTGAGCAACCCTGGAGTTGCGGCTACAATGTTCGAATCGATCTCGAAGCTTGGCGTAAGCATCAAGATGGTGAGCACGTCGGAGATCAAGTGCTCCTGCGTAATCGCTGCTGATAAGCTGAATGATGTTGTACGTGAATTGCATACGGCATACGGCTTGGATACGGCGGAGCAAGTGTTCGTAGGCGGACCGCAGGATCGTCGATAAGATTCGATTGGAAGAGACAGCTCCGGAGATAATTCGGGGCTGTTTTTTTTATGTGAACGCATATAGGACTTTTGGACTATTGTCGGGTTGTGCGCAACATGCTAATCTGATGAAGCAGCGAAAAGAAACCGGTTTCCTATTATTATGCACACGGTGAGGAGGTTATTTTCGGTTGTTGTATGCGGCGTAGTTAGTCGGTTTTCCGCTACATTATGAAAGCGCTTAATTAGAGAGAAAAGAGGGGAGGTTTATCATTTTGTTTACAGGGACCAAGTCGAGCAAGAGAGCGAGAAAGTTCGTCACGATGGGACTTTTTGCTTTGCTGTCTGTGCAATCGTTTGCTCTTGGCGTGTCTGCGCCTAAAGCGAATGCAGAGATTGCGGCATCCCACGTGTACCACAATCATATGCCTAACTTTTGGCCTTACTACGACACGACCGGCTATTCATCGGCTGCTGTCGGAGCGCCAATCCGGTACATGTACGATGGCCAAGTCATCGAGCTGAAGCAAAATCCGCCAGCCAATTACCCGTATTATTTGCCCAATGGCAATCCAATGCCGCATGACGATCTCGTTAGCTACTATTCGCATCATGCGAAGGTAGGCGCGTATCTGACATGGCCGTGGAGCGTAGCGACTACGCTTAAGCAGAATTATCCACAGGCGCAAATGCAGGTAACGATGTCTGGCTCAGCCGTGACGAACGTCAACGATCTGGTGTCGCATGGCGGGATTGCTGCTTACTCCAATACGAACTGGGCAGCGCCTTGGAAGACGGCGTATGACACGCTGAAGACGACGCTTGGCAACCGAACGATGGATTTGATCCATTTTTCAGGCCATCACTCGATGGGACCGCTGGTTGGCAACGACTACATGCTGAAAGATCTCATCTATCAGAATGTCGTGTTCGCACAGCCTAACTTCTTGGGCAACTCGTTCCAATCGTCCAAAGGGTATTTCCCGACAGAGCTTGGCTTCTCGGAACGGATTATTCCGGTGCTTGAGAAGATGGGGATTCAATGGTCGGTAATCGGCAATAACCATTTCTCGCGGACGCTCAAGGATTATCCTTACTTGAACGATCCAGGCGTAGATACGATGGTGTCGCCGCCTAACCGTGCAGACTTGCAAAACGTGAGCACAGTAGGCTCGTGGATCTCGCAGCCGATGTTCAACGAGGCGCAAGTTGTTCGTAATAAGTTCCCATTTGCTTCGACTCCGCACTGGGTTAAGTACGTAAACCCAACGACAGGTACAGAGTCCAAAATCGTTGGCGTACCTGTTGCGCAGGCTGAGTCATGGGAAGAAGGTTACCAAGGTTCTGTGACAGCCAAGGATATTAAGCCGTTCGAAGGCATTTCGTCGCAAAAGCAGTTCTTCGTCATCGCGCATGACGGCGACAATGCAAGCGGACGTGCAGGCTCCGAAGAAACTTGGCGTAATGCAGGCAACGTTACTTACGCTGACAGCGGCGTAAAAGGCATGGGTATCGACGAGTACCTGCGCACCAACACGCCTGCGGCTAACGATGTGGTACACGTTCAGGATGGCTCTTGGATCGATACGCGGGACTCTTCATCCGATCCGCAGTGGCATCACTGGAAGCTGCCATTCGGCATTTGGAAAGGACAATTCGCTGATTTCAACCGAGTCAACGGAACGAACTTCGAGCCGAAGAAGAACATCAATGGCGAGCAGGATGGCATGACGGTATCGTTCGAGTATGGCTATCACTACCTGGAGCGCAACTTCGCATTGCTGCAGGCAGCGCTCAACTATGCGCAAACAGCTGAGCAAATCTGGCTGGGTGACCATCCGAACTACTGGCAGCCGACAACAACGCTTGACCGCCAAGTAGCTCCTCCGGGCAACCAGTTGAATCCATGGATGCTGTCGTTCCCGACGAAGGGCGATGCGAGCCGCGATTATGCAGGCGGCGCGAACCCTGCCGAGCTGTCGTGGTACTTCCTCATTCCAGCAATGGATTCAGGATTCGGTTATTACGACGAGAATGTGGACGATTCGGTTAAACCGACGCTTTCATTCAACCAATCCTTGTTCTTCTCTAAACCGTATGTACAGCAGCAGCTGGCAAAGGATGCGACTGGTCCTTCGGTTTGGTGGCCGCAGCGTTGGCCGTACAACCCAGGCAGCGTAAACAAGGACAAGTCGGAAGGCTGGACGACGCAATACTTCGATAATACGTTTGCAGTTTATACGTACGCGTACGATGTGAGCGGCATCAACGACATTAAAGTCAAAGTTCGCACGCATCGCGACAAAACGGCTGACACAGCCGACAATACGTTCCGCGTCTACAACCCGACACAATTGGCAGCCTCCGGCGTCAGCAACATCGACCCGGCTAAAGTAAGCGATTGGGTCAGCTACAGCATGAACCGCCGCGATATGAAGCCGGATATGAACGGCGTGGCTTGGCAGGCTTCGACAACTGCGGTGCTGCAGAAGCTGAAGGCGCAAGAAACAGGCGACCTGTTCTACACGTATTTGGGCGACTATCGCGACCAGCTCGTCGATTATTACATTGAGGCAGTTGATGCTAAAGGCAATGTAACGAAGAGCGATATTCAAACGGTATATGTAGGCGCAGGCACGTACAAAAACGAAGGCGGAAAAATCGTAGAAGACGTTAACGGAACGATTAAAGGAACCTATCCGTTCATTACGGATAAACCGATCGTGCCGGATACGGAAGCTCCGACTGTTCCGACGAACGTAACGTCGCCATCGCAATCCCGTACGACGATTACGCTTTCGTGGACACCTTCGACGGATAACAAAGGCGTAACGAGTTATGAAATTTCTCGCAATGGCACAGTAGTCGGAACGAGCACGACACCGACGTTTACCGATAGCGGGCTTGCTTCGCTCACGTCCTATTCGTACGAGGTGACAGCGAAGGATGCTGCCGGCAACGTGTCTGGCAAGAGCACGCTGATCAGCTTCTCGACGAACAATCAAAGCAATGAAGTGACCATCTATTATAAGCCGGGCTATTCAGCGCCATACATTCACTACCGTCCAACAGGCGGAACGTGGACGACCGCTCCAGGCGTTGCAATGCCAGCAGCTGAGACGGCAGGCTACTTCAAGAAAACGATTGATGTTGGAACCGCAACAGGGCTTGAAGCCGTCTTCAACAACGGCTCAGGGACGTGGGACAACAATGGCGGCAAGAATTATACCTTCGGTCTAGGCACTTGGACATTCAGTGGCGGTACGATTACGTCTGGAGCGCCAACGCCGCCGCAGCCAACAGATACGGTGGCGCCAACGACGCCTGCGGGTGTGACGGCAACGGCTGCAGCAACAGGAACGTCCGTACAGATTGGCTGGAGCGCGTCGACTGACAATGTAGGCGTGACAAGCTACGAAGTACTGCGAGACGGCGTTGTCATCGTACAGACGACTTCTTTATCGTATACCGACAATGGACGTACGCCAGGCGCTACGCATGCGTACACGGTGCGTGCGCTAGACGCTGCAGGAAACAAATCCGCATTGAGCGCACCGGCAAGCGTAACGCTGCCAGTACCTGCAGATACGGTGGCGCCAACAGTGCCAGCTGGCCTGACGGCAACAGCTGCATCGACGGGGACGTCCGTACAGATTGGCTGGAGCGCGTCGACTGATAATGTGGGCGTTACAAGCTATGAAGTGCTGCGTGACGGTGCTGTCATCGTACAGACGACTTCATTATCGTATACCGACAACGGTCGTACGCCAGGCGCTACGCATGCGTACACGGTGCGTGCGGTAGACGCTGCAGGAAACAAATCCGCATTGAGCACGCCGGTGAGCGTAACGCTCACAGTACCGACTACGAACAAAGTAACCGTCTACTACAAGCCGGGCTATGGAACGCCTTATATTCACTACCGTCCGACGGGCGGAACATGGACGACTGCACCAGGCGTGCAGATGGCAGCGGCGGAAGTGACGGGATACTTCAAGATCACGGTTGATATTGGCACGGCAACAGGCCTGGAGGCGGTATTCAATAACGGCTCTGGCACATGGGACAACAATGGCGGCAACAACTACAACTTCGGCGTTGGCACGTGGACCTTCAGCTCAGGCACGATAACAGCTGGAGTGCCAGTGACGCCTCCGCCATCCACGCAGGGCGTTACGATTACGCTTACTGTACCTGCGAATACGCCTGCGACAGCGGATGTCTATCTCTCAGGCAGCGTGAACAACTGGAATCCAATTGATCCAGCCTACAAGCTGACGCGCGGCAGTGACGGCAAATATTCAATCACACTGCCTATAACAGCCGGAACTGCACTTACCTACAAGTTTACGCGCGGCACTTGGAGCAATGTGGAAGTTGCGTCGAACGGCGCGGATATCGCGAATCGGACCTATACGGTTCCAGCGGGCGCGTCCACCTTGGCATTGACGGTACAGAAGTGGAAAGATCTTTAAGCTTTGAATGCAATGGAATTAAAAATTGGGAGGTTTGTATTGATGCGTAAGACAAAAAGTAAAACGAAAAAGTCGATTTGGAAACTTTCTTTAATCGCCTTGCTTGCTGCGTTTCTTCTGACAGGAATCGTACAGCCGCTGCCAGCGAAACAAGCAGAAGCTGCTAAGATTGGCAATGGTCTTGATGAAAATGATACGATTTATCAAATCATGACGGACCGTTTCTCCGACGGTGATACTTCGAACAATGCAACCGGCACGGCTATTCGTTATGCTGAGAATTCCGACGAGGACTTCCGCTACATGAAAGGCGGAGACTGGCAAGGTATTATTAATAAGCTTCCTTATATCAAAAACATGGGCTACACGGCAATCTGGATTTCTCCGATTGCTGAGCCTCAAATCACGAGCCGTGACAATAACGGTACGGGCCGCAACACGGCTTACCACGGCTACAATGTTAAAGACCCGAACAAAGCGAATCCTTTCTTCGGCACGAAAGAAAAGCTGAAGGAGCTCGTGGACACGGCTCACAGCATGGGCATTAAGATCATTATCGACGTCGTGCCAAACCATGTGGGCGACTACATGCTCAACACGAACAACTTCTACGATATCGCGGGTCTCCAGCCTGCAGCGCCGTTCAACAACCCGGCATGGTATCACCATAACGGCGATATCAACTGGTCGCTGGTGGATGGCAGCTACACGGCAGCAACGCAAGACTATCTCGAAAATCACGATTTGGCAGGATTGGACGATATCGACTTCGACAACGCGCAAGCGAAGCAAGCGATGTTCGATTCGATTAAAGGCTGGTTCGATTATACCGGCGCAGACGGCGCACGCGTCGATGCTGCGAAGCTGGTTAATCCTTCCGTTCTTCATGAGCTGCAATCCTATCTGGGCGTAAATACGTTCGGCGAAAACTTTGACGGCAACGCTGAATTCGTTTCCCGCTGGGTAGGCAGCAATGCAGAGTGGGGCATGCTCGACTTCCCAATGTTCTTCTCGATCTTGAACTCGTTCGCTTACGGCCAATCGTTCGAAGCAAACGTGAAAAGCACGCTGGCACAGGATTTCCGTTATAACGGCTCCGAGAACCACATGGTAACGTTCATCGACAACCATGACCGCAACCGCTTCTTGACTGAAGCAGGTGGCAATGTACAAAAACTGCAAAATGCGCTTGCTTTCATCTTCACAATGCGCGGCTTGCCAGTTGTCTTCCAAGGCACGGAGCAAAACAAAGGCAACGGCAACGATCAAATCATGACGGGCGGCATCGCGGATACGTGGAACCGTTGGTCGATGGTGAAGCGCGATAGCAATGGCAATGTGATTCAAGACTACTTCAACCAAAATACGAACACGTATCAGTTTGTTGCTAAACTGAACGGCATTCGTAAAAATTATGAAGCTTTGCGTACGGGTAAACAACGTGAAATGTGGGCAGCACAAAATCTGTATGCATTCTCGCGTCGTGTAGATTCCGGTACGAACGTAGGACAAGAAGTAATCGGCGTATTTAGCAATGCAGCAAACGGCACGCAAACGGTTACGATTCCGCTTCGTACGGAGAGCACGCTGGCTGTTGGCACTGTATTGACGAACCAATTGGGTACGGATACGGTTACTGTTCAATCGGGCGGTGTAACAGGCAAACAAATTACGGTATCGGTTGACGCGAACTCTTCCAAAATCTATGCGGTTCAACAAAATGATACAGTAGCACCTACAACGCCAGCTAACCTGACGGCTGGTACGGTTACGAGCTCGTCCGCTACGATCTCATGGACAGCATCGACGGACAATATTGCTGTAACGGGTTATGAAATTTACCGTGATGGCGTTCTGAAAGGCACGTCGGCAACGCCGTCGTACACTGACACTACGGTACAACCTAGCACGACATATTCATATACCGTCAAGGCATATGATGCAGCAGGCAATAAATCGGCACTCAGCTCGATTCTCCCGATCACGACGCCTGTAGCTGGAACAAACAGCGTCACTGTTTACTACAAACAAGGCTACACGACACCTTTCATCCACTACCGTCCAGTAGGCGGCACTTGGACGACGGCGCCAGGCGTAGCAATGCCTGCATCGGAAGTTGCTGGCTACAACAAGTTTACGGTTAACGTAGGCGACGCAACGCAATTGGAAGCTGTATTCAATAATGGCAGCGGAACATGGGATAACAATGGCGGTTTGAATTACAAATTTAACCTCGGTACGTGGACGTTCAATGCGGGCACGATTACTGCTGGAGGCCCAACTGGCGGCGATCCAACAGCGCCAACGACGCCAACGAACGTTACGGCAGGCACGGTGACGGCAACGTCGGTGCCGCTGACTTGGACAGCATCGACGGACAATGTTGGCGTAACGGGCTATGAGGTTTATCGCGACGGCGTTCTGAAAGGAACGACGGCAACGACTAGCTACACGGATACAACTGCTGTAGCGAACACGACGTATGTGTACACGGTCAAAGCGTATGATGCAGCAGGCAACAAATCGACGGCAAGCACAGGCTTGACGGTAACTACGCCTAGCGGTGTTGATACGCAAGCTCCAACTTCGCCAATTAACGTAACAGCAGGAACGGTAACGACAACGACTGTACCGCTGACTTGGACAGCTTCGTCGGATAATGTTGGCGTAACAGGCTATGAGGTTTATCGTGACGGCGTTCTTAAGGGAACGACGGCAACGGCTAGCTACACGGATACAACTGCTGTAGCGAACACGACGTATGTGTATACGGTTAAAGCGTATGATGCAGCAGGCAACAAATCGACGGAAAGCACGGGCCTGACGGTTACAACGCCGCAAGCTGGCACGAATTCCGTAACGATCTATTACAAAAACACGAGCTTCACGAACAAATACATTCACTACAGCGTGAACGGTACGACCACTTGGACGACAGCTCCTGGCGTAGCGATGACGGCTTCTTCCTTTGCAGGCTACAGCGTTGTAACGATCGACTTGGGTGCTGCAAATGGCTTGAAAGCGGCATTCAATAACGGCAGCGGATCGTGGGATAACAACAATTCCGCGAACTATTCGTTCGGAGTTGGCACGTACACGCTTGTAAACGGCTCGATCTCGACAGGCGTACCGCAAGCGGACAGCTTGACGATCAATTTGACGGTACCAGCGAACACGCCTGCTAACGCCGATGTTTACATCGCGAGCACGTTGAACGCCTGGAATGCAGCTGATGTGAACTACAAAATGACGCGCAATGCAAACGGAACTTATTCGATTACGATTCCAGTAGCAGCAGGCACAGCAATTTCGTATAAGTTCACGCGCGGTGCATGGACGAACGTTGAAATCAACTCGAATGGTACTGACATTGCCAACCGGACGATTACGACGAGCGGTGGAGCACAGACATTGAACCTGACGGTTCAACGCTGGAAAGACCTGTAAGAAAAACGACGCCGACTCTATTTCTGCAATCGGCTCATGAGTAAAAGCCAAGGGCTGCTCGATTATGGAGCAGCCCTTGGCTTGTTTTATCGGTTATGCAATTATCGGCTGGTCGAAGCTCGCACAATGAGGGTCGGCGGAATGCGCCTGCTCTCCGCCCGGGTAGAGTAGTCGCCGATTCGCGCCATCAGCATCTCGGCTGCCTGCGTCCCCAGCTCGAATGTATCCATGCTTAGGCAGGTAAGCGGCGGGCTTGTATACGGTGCAAGGGGATAATCGTCGAAGGTTGCAACGCCAAGCGTTGTAGGGACGGCTACGCCCACGTCTCGAGCGGACTCCAATGCTCCGAAAGCCGTGTAATTGTTCATGCAGATGATGGCGTCCGGACGATCGTCTATCGGGAGCGACAATAGCTGATTCATGAGCAAGCGGCCATTGGCTTCATTCGCAACGCCGTGCTTGATATGGCATTCATCGAGCGCAAGCCCTTGCTCGCTAAGCGCTTGCCTGCAGCCTTTAAGCCTGCTTTCGAACAGTGGCTCGCCGCGTTCGCCTCCGACGAATGCCAGCCGTTTGTAGCCTTGGCTGATGAGATGGCCAGCAAGCAATCGCCCGCCTGCTTCATTGTCGATATTAACCGCGCTATACGGGGCGTCGATCGGCGCATCCCCGAGCAGCACATACGGAAAATGCAGCTCGCCAAGCAGCAGCTCCGTTCGAGGCGTCCAGATCGAGCTGTCTAGCAGCAAACCGTCTACCTTGCGATTACGGACGAGTCGATCCATAAAGGATGGATCAGGCACATAACCGTTCGTTGTCGTTTGCGATGACTCGTGGGAATTACAGATCGTTAACTCATACTGGTGCTTGCCTACGATACTTTCGATACCGCCGATAATAGGATAGAAGAAATGGTTCAGAAAGTCGCCTTTGCGCGATAAATCAATGAGCAAGCCAACTGTATTGCTGCTTTGCTTCGCTAGCTGGGTTGCGATGCTGCTGGGCGTATAATTCATGTCTTTCATAATTTCCCGAACTTTGCGCTTCGTATCCTCTGAGATGGACGAGGCATCGTTTAATACTTTAGAGACGGTCGATTTGGCAACGCCCGCAGCTTTCGCAATATCGTTTATTGTAATTTTACTCATAGCGAACAAAGGTCCTCTCGTAAATAACTTTGATAAAGCTTAGAAGGTATGATAATCTAGATTAAGAAACCGGTTTCCTAAAATGAAAAATCCACACAATTACATCTATTCTACTACAAAAAGAAAAGGAGTGCGAAATAGAAATGCCGAGTTCCATTCATCATGTGAGCGAACCGCCTTATGCCTACCCGTTGGACGAGTACCGACTGAAAGTAAGATTGAAAGTAAAGAGAGGGAGCGCCGCGTCCTGCGAAGCGCTGTATGCCGACCGGTATGATTCGCCGGGGTCCGAGCAGCCGATTTTGATGGAGAAAATCGGAAATGACCGCTATAGCGATTATTATGAGGCTGTGCTGCCTGCGCTGAAGCGCAAAGTCCGTTATTTGTTTCTTGTCCGTACGCACGCTGGCGAGTCCTATTGGGTAGGAGAACGATGCGTGTCCGCGCAGCGCGAGCTGGCTGGCAGCTTTCAGTTTCCTTATATTTGCCGCAATGAAGTGCATGCCGTTCCGGATTGGGCGCCGCAAGCGGTCTTCTATCAAATTTTCCCCGATCGGTTTCACAATGGCGATCCCTCGATCAGCCCGGCGGAAGCCGAGCCGTGGAACAGCGAGGTGCCGCCGACGCCACTTTCGTTATATGGCGGCGATCTGCAAGGGATAATCGATAAGCTTGACCATTTGGTCGAGCTCGGCATTAACGCCATGTATTTGAATCCGATTTTCCGTTCGCCATCGAATCATAAATACAATACGTCGAATTATTATGAGATTGACCCTTCCTTTGGCAGCATGGAAACGTTTAAGCAGTTTGTGAAGCAAGCGCATGAGCGAGGCATACGGGTAGTGCTTGATGCCGTGTTCAATCATAGCGGCGATGCGTTTTTCGCTTTTCAGGATGTCGTAGAGAACGGCGATAGCTCCAAATATCGCGATTGGTATTTTATCGATTCCACGCCAATCGTGAAGGAGCCTGCTCCAAACTATGAGACGTTCGGCAACGCAGAGACGACGATGCCGAAGCTTAATACGGCTTGTCCCGCTGTCGCAGACTATTTCCTCGATGTAGCGGAATACTGGATTCGCGAGACCGGGATAGACGGCTGGCGGCTGGACGTCGCTAACGAGGTGGATCGGAGATTTTGGAGGCTGCTGCGCGAGCGAATTAAAGGAATTGACGACCAGTTGCTGCTTGTCGGGGAGTTTATGCATGATGCGGCGCCTTGGCTCCATGGCGATCAGTTCGACGGCGTCATGAATTATTTGTTCCGCGAAGCTGCACTAGACTTCTTTGCCCGCCAGACGATAGGCGCCGAGACGTTCACAGAGCTGCTTGTTAGCTTGCAAGCCCGTTATACGGAGCAAGCGTTCGCTGCAATGATGCAGCTGCTGGGCAGTCATGATACGGAACGGTTTTTGACCGCTTGCCGCAATGGCGGCAGGGGCTGGAATAAGCGAGAGACGGCAGCGTCGCGCATGCAGCTTGCGATATGCCTGCAAATGACGATGCCCGGCATGCCTGTCGTGTATTACGGCGATGAGGTTGGCATGCATGGCGACAATGATCCCGATTGCAGAAAGCCGATGGTATGGGAGGAGCAGGCGCAGGATCGCGCGATATTCGATACCTATCGAACGATGATCGCACTGCGCAAGAAACACGCCTCGCTTACTAGCGGAAGCATGCGGATTTGGTTTGTGGATGAAGCGAACAACGCTTTCGGGTTCATTCGACGCACGGCGGAGGAAACGGCATTCGTCGTCATCAATAACGGGTTTAACCCTATTAACGTGCCTCAGTTGAACCTAGAAGGTACGGCGGTGGGCGGCAGCGCGGTTGTTGATGGCATCAGCGGCGAACGCTACACGGCTACAGCAGCCGGAGAGTGGGGAGCGCAACAGCCAATCGTCAAGCCATTCGGCTGTACCGTACTTATTCAATCTTAATCTCATGCAATGAGAAACAATTCAGAAGAAAGCTGGCCATTCCGCGCGAATGGCCAGCTTTTTTTGTGAGGAAAGACAGATTTGCTATGGCCAATACGACCTACGCGCGCGTCAGCGAGTCGCCGCTTAAGCGCGGCACGACGTCGCTAACATCCGTCCCTGCGCAATATTCGATATCCCGAGCTAGCCCCATTTTGGTTAGGCGTCGTCCGGTAGCGCTGTTGCTGATGGTTTCCGCTAGCGAATGGGCGCGGTTCCGATACAGGGCGAGCATAGCGCTGCCAAAATCATCAGTCTCCACCGATTGCGTGCAAAGCGACTCCATTCGATCGAGCAGCATGCCTGCGCATAAGCCGTCCTCAAGCGCAAATTCTTCATGGCTGCCTGCACAGAGGAGTACGACGTCTCGACGCAGCTCCAAAGCGGTACGCGCACATGCCGTCGCATTCACGAGTGCGCCAGTTAAAATATTTTCGGCACGAAGCGCTTTTAAGATGGCGCGAGTGCCGTTGGTTGTCGTGAGGACAATGCGCTTGCCGCCGACCGTATCCTTGCGATATTCGGAAGGCGAGTTGCTCAGGTCGAAGCCTGCGATTTTACGACAGAATCGCTCGCCTCCCAGCAAGTCTCCCGGACGCACGAGTGCCCTCGCTTCCATTACCGTTTCTGCCGGCACGATGCCTGTTACGCCCGCCTCGAGCGCTGCGACCATCGTGCTCGTCGCCCGAAGGACATCGATTACGATGGCTGTCCGGTGCGTGAATCGGTCTGCACGAGCCTCGTTCACACTTGCAATGACCCCTACCTGCATGAGTTGAATCCGCCTTTCCATGGTCATGAAAGCAATATATGCAGCATATGATGGGCTGGTGTCCCCGGCCTAAAATCGGACAGGCGCGCATAGGCTTTATAGAGGAGGAAGGGGGGATAAAACAATGCTGAATAAAATCGTCCTGAGCATGTCGATGCTTCGAATGCTTTCCGGCTCGATCGAGATTTGCGCTGCGCTGCTTATGCTGCGGCTGAACGAAATTGATAAGGCGCTTGTCGTCAACTCGTCGCTAGCACTTGTCGGCCCTCTTATTCTGATCTCGACGACAACGATCGGCCTGGTAGGGATGTCGGATAAAATTTCATACAGCAAGATGCTATGGATCATAGCGGGGGTTGCGTGCTTAATGATTGGCATTATCAAAAAATAGCAATCTACTATTCCGCTAAAGCCATTCTATAAAAATCTCGAATCTGCTCTTCTAATCGGTCATATTATCGGAGCCTGCACATAAACTGGAATCAACGAGAGATAAGGACAAACATCTGTAGGAGGCGTGGCCCTATGCTGGAACGCGTAAAGCATTTGCTGCCGGCTGAACTGACCGGGGCGCTCTCCCGCCTGTCGGCTTCCGCTCAAGCCAGCTTAGAGGAAATTCGAATTCGGGAAAACCGTCCGCTTGAAGTTTGGACAGGCGGAGGCTCGGCCTTCGTGATGCCTGATGGTTCGCTTCGTACGGAGCCGGCGGGCGCGTACCAGCCAACAGCTGAGCTTTGCCGGCGATTGCTGGAGAAAATGACGAACCATTCGATCTATGCGATGGAAGAAGAGCTGCGCAGAGGCTACATCACCGTTGAAGGCGGACATCGTATCGGGCTTGCAGGACGGACGGTGCTCGAGGATGGGAAAGTGCGCAGCATCAGGGATATCGGGGGCTTCAACGTAAGGATCGCGCGAGACGTTGCCGGAGCTGCTGACAGCACCTTGCCCTTGCTGCTTGACCGGACAAGGCGTTCGATTGCTTCGACGCTTGTTGTCGGGGCGCCAAGGCAAGGAAAGACGACCTTTATCCGCGATCTCGCGAGATCGATCAGTTACGGCAGATGGCGGTCGACTGCTGCTGCTGGCTGGCCTGGCCGCAAGGTCGGCATTGTGGATGAGCGGTCCGAGATTGCAGCTAGCGTAAGAGGCGTGCCGACTTTCGATGTCGGGCCTAGAACCGATGTGATGGATGCTTGTCCCAAAGCAGAAGGCATGATGATGATGATCCGCTCGATGTCGCCTGAAGTATTGATCGTGGACGAGATCGGCAGGGAGGAAGACGTAGAGGCGATCCGTGAAGCCGTACGGGCAGGCGTTTCCGTCATCGCTACCGCGCATGCAGGCGACTGGCAAGAGGCGGCTGCGCGTCCGGCAATTCGGAGGCTGCTGGAGGAAGGGGCTTTTGCCAAAGGTATCGTGCTTCGCCGGGCGGAAACGGGATTGTCGGTTCGGGTTATCGAGGCGAACGCCTCGATGGCAGTAAAAGATGCTGCGTTTGGATCGGCAGGGACCGGTTCCCGCTCAGCAGGGCATTCGCCAGCAGCGCCGCGAGAGCCGACGAGGCATCCGCCACAGGAGCGCACCGATGCTTGTTAAGATGATCGGGGCCGCGCTTATCTTGTTCGCTGGGACGCTGATTGGCTTTCTGCAAGCCGCTAGGTATGCAGACCGACCGAAGCATATTCGGCAGCTCGCTGGCGCGCTGCAGCGGCTGGAAACCGAGATTGTGTACGGTCGAACGCCATTGCCGGAAGCCATAACGCGAATTGCAGCGAATGTCCAGCAGCCCACCGCGAGGTTAATGGAGGCCGTGACTGCACAGCTGCAGCAAAGCGACGGCCGAACCTTCAACGAATGCTGGGAAGCAGCTATCCGTTCCCAATGGCCGTCGACCGCGATGCGGTCAGCTGAGCTGACGGTCGCGATTCGGTTAGGATCAACGTTGGGCATTAGCGATAAGGATGACCAGCTCAAGCACCTGCGGTTGGCGGCTGTTCAGCTGAAGGCAGAGGAAGACGCGGCGAGAGATGAGCAAGCGAAGTACGAGAAGATGAGCCGAAGCCTTGGCGTCCTGTTGGCAATACTTGTCGTTATATTGATGGTTTAGTGGGGTGCTGCACACATGAATATCGATGTGAGCGCCATATTTCAAATCGCCGGCATCGGCATCATCATCGCAATGATTCATACGGTCTTGAAGCAGATGGGCAAGGAAGATATGGCGCATTGGGTTACAGTCATTGGCTTTGTCGTCGTCCTCTTTATGGTGGTGCGGCTGCTTAACGAGCTGTTCCAGGAAATCAAGACGATCTTTTTGTTCCAGTAGGTGCCAGGCAGGAAGGTGAGCATGTTGGAAATCATTCAAATTGTCGGTCTCGGACTAATCGCAACGGTACTCATCCTTGTCGTCCGCGAACAAAAGCCGATGTTCGCATTCCTGCTCGCCGCTTTTACGGGACTGTTCATCTTCTTGTATGTCATCGGCCGGATCGATGCTGTCATCTCGATGTTGGAGCAGCTTGCAGAACAGACAGGCATTCCGTCCATCTATTTGAAGACGATACTCAAAATTATTGGCATCGCCTACATCGCCGAGTTCGGCGCCCAGATCGTCAGGGACGCTGGACAAGAAGGGATTGCCTCTAAGATTGAGTTCGCGGGCAAAGTCTTGATCCTCGTCATGGCGGTGCCGATCATTCATGTCATTGTCGAGACGGTGCTCGGCCTAATGCCGCCTGGAGGGTGAAGAGATGAAGCTGCAGCTAACGACGAACGACTCCGCCATGGAGCTGAAGCGATGGTTGGCCCTTCTCTTCATCAGCCTATTCATCCTTCTAGGCGCGGCCTCTCCCGGCCATGCGGCTGCTGCTGAGCCTAATGCAACGAGCGCGCAGCCAGCTGATAACGGATTATCCGATCAGTTGGCCGGCGAGCAGGCGAACGGGCTGGATACCGATCCGATTGAAAAATATTGGGGCGCGCTGGTGAGCGAATATGGCGGCTATTTCCCCGATCATGATCTACCCAGCTTCGCAGAGATGATCATGCCCGGCGGCGAAGGATTGAAGCTGTCGACAGTCGTAACCGGGCTGCTCCGGTTTATGATGCACGAAGTGCTTTATAACGGCAAGCTGCTTGTCACCATCGTGCTGCTGTCCGTGTTCAGCTCCATTCTGGAGACGCTGCAAAATGCATTCGAGCGCAACGCGGTCAGCAAAGTCGCCTATGCCATCTCGTATATGGTATTGATCGTCATCGCAGTCAACAGCTTTAACGTCGCGATCGGATTCGCGAAGGACGCGATTGGCGGCATGATTCAGTTCATGATGGCCATGGTGCCGCTGCTGCTTACGCTGCTCGCGTCTGTCGGCAGCATCGCTACCGTGTCGGTGCTTCATCCCGTGATCGTCTTCATGATCCATGCAGTAGGCACGCTTATCTACACGGTCGTTTTTCCGCTTTTGTTCTTCTCTGCGGTGCTTCATATCGCCAGCGCCATCACCGATAAGTTCAAGGTCACGCAGCTTGCCAACCTGCTCCGGAACATCGGCATCGGCACGCTCGGCGTATTGGTCAGCCTCTTTCTTGGCGTCATATCGGTGCAGGGCGCAACCGGCGCCATGGCAGACGGGGTCACACTTCGTACGGCCAAATTCGTCGCAGGCAATTTCGTTCCCGTCGTTGGCAAAATGTTTTCCGACGCATCGGATACGGTAATCTCGGCTTCATTGCTCGTGAAAAATGCCGTTGGCATTGCAGGGGTGGTCATTCTTCTCTTTCTCTGTGCATTCCCTGCGCTCAAAATTTTGACGCTTGCCCTCATCTACAACGTTACGGCAGCTGTCATGCAGCCGCTCGGCGAAAGTCCGATCGTCACCTGCTTGCAGACGATCGGCAAGACGATGATCTATGTATTCGCTGCGCTGGCGGCTGTTGCCTTAATGTTCTTCTTGGCTGTGACCGTCATCTTAACAGCAGGGAATGCGGCCATTATGATGCGATGAGGAACTGAACAATTTTGTTGCGGAGGGGCTCCTATGCTGGAATGGCTAAGCGGCTGGCTCAAAGACATTATTACCGTCATTCTGCTTGCTGCGATCGTCGATCTGCTGCTTCCGAACAAAGCCATGCAGCGTTATGCCCGATTAGTCGTAGGGTTGATCGTTCTGATTACGATCTTGTCGCCGCTCATTCGGTTGTTCCAGGGCGATTTCAACCAGCGGGTCGAGGACGGCATGACAGCTTGGGAGCGGGCAAGCGCCAGCCGCTCCGTCGAGATGCCTACGCTGCAGCAAATTACGAAGGACGCCGAGCAGTTGCAAACGGATCGGCAGCGACAAGCGGCAGCGCTCGCTGAACGGCAGCTAGCCGCGGCAATGAGCAAGCAGATCGACAAGAAGCTTGGGATTGAAGGCACGCTTGCAAACGTAAAGCTCGCCAGCGGCGAAGATGGCATCGAGCAAGTGATCGTAACGCTCTCGTCGACGCCGCAAGCTGCGGAAGAGAGAACAGAAGCGCCGCAGCCGGATAGCGAAGAGAAACGGTCTGGCGACGAGGTTAAACCGGTTCAGCCTGTTGACATCGCAGTCAGCACGGACATGGAAAGCATTGGAGCTACGACTGATGCAGGCAAGCAGCAATCGGAAGTGGAGCAGGATCCGGTCAAGCCGGAATGGCGAGCCGCGGTTTCGGATGTGCTGCGTCAAGGCTGGGGCGTGTCTCCGAGTCAAATCGAAGTTCGCATGAATCGTTAAGGATGACCTGGAAGGGGGATTATCGGTGGCCAAATGGCTCGACGGCCTGGAATCGGCAATCGGCGGCGGAGCGGGCGGACCTAAGCGCGTTCGCACTTTACGCTGGCTGTTGCTAATCGGAGGGCTCGGCGCCGTATTGATGCTCGTGAACTCCTATGTGACGTTCAACCGGGTCGCGCCTACCGCGCAATCGACTGATCCGCCTCCAGGGGATGTACCGGCATTGGCGAATCACGGAAGCGACTCGCCATTTACGATGATCGAGCAGCCGATCGAGAGCCGGTTGAAAGATATATTGGAGAAAATCGTTGGCGTCGGCACGGTTGATGTTCTCGTTACGGTCGATTCGACCGAGGAGGTCATTTACGCACAGGAAACTAACAAGTCGCAGCAGGTGAACGACGAGTCCGACCGAAACGGCGGCAAACGACATCTGACGACGATGACCGAGAACGGAAAAGTCGTGCTGTACGAAGTATCGGGCGATCAGACGCCGATCATTACCAAAAAAATCAAACCGCGCATCAGCGGCATTCTGATCGTCGCCAAAGGCTCGGAAAACCCTGTAGTCAAGCGGCTCATTCTTGATGCTGTCGAGAAAGGCATTAATGTTCCGATTAACCGTATCTCCATCGCTCCGCGTAAGCAGCAATAGCCAAGGCGGACGTTTCATACAACCATTTTAAGAGTAGGAAGAGGAGGGTGTTCAACAATGAACACGAAAAGACAAACGATTTGGCTCGTATCGATGCTCAGCTTGATGGTCATCTTGTCGGCGTATTATTTGTTCACGGAGGATCTGAATTCGCCGTCCAACAACCTCGTATCAGAGAATGCGCAGACAGATAAGACAGCCGGGCAAAATATAACCGAAGCGACAGCGGGCGGCAAAGATGACGCAATCGTCGTGAACGAAGTCGAAGGCGATCAAGCGGAAGTAAGCGGCAGCTCGGAAGCGGAAGCGACAGGCGCGACTGATCCAACGGGAACGGACGCAAGCGATAAGGGCGATAAAGCTGCTGGCGACGGCGATAAAGCTGCCGCAAGTGAAGATGGCAAAGAGACGGCGGCAGCGGTCGATGAGGTAAGCGATCAAGACAAGCAAGTGCTCGATCAATTGGAGACGCAAGGCGTAACGGCATCGGTGAACAGCATTTTTAACGAGGTGAAGTACAAACAGCAAGAAACGTTCCAGAAGGAACAAGACCAACTGATGAATGTCATTAGCAATACGAAGGATGCAAGCGGCGATGATGCGAAGGAAGCAACGACGAAGCTGGATCTGCTCGAGGAAAAAATGGATAAAATTACGGCGCTGGAAGAGGAATTGAGCCAGCTCTATCCGATGGCTGTCGTCGACACGCAGCAAGACCGCTACAAGGTTGTTGTGCAAAGCGAGAACCTGGAGCGCAGCAAGGCAGCCGAAATCGTGGACATGGTAACGAAGTCGCTGGATGTTACGCCTGACCGCGTTACCGTTCAATACGTAAGTTAAGCGTTGATAGGCTAAGTAATAGCATAGCCGCTAGAGCTCGTCAGGCCGGGAAAACCCGATCTGGCGGGCTCTTTGTGCTGGGGGGCGATTAGGTGCCTGAAGCTATAGGGCGTATAAAAACTATGTTTGTTCGGAATTGTTTATGCTATAATACTTACGTTATGGGTAACAATTGGTATTCTTCCCCTGCGCGGGCTGGTATGCCGCGACTACGAAGCGGACAAGCTTCGTTACATGATGAAGGAGTGAATCATTCGGATGTTCAAACTGAACGAGATAAAAGAACTGATTAAATTAGTCGACCAAACCTCTGTCCATGAGGTGGAAATCGAGAACGAAGGCACTCGCCTTTTGATCCGCAAACCAGGCAAAACCGAAATCGTAAACGTACAAACCTCCGCTGCGCCAATCGCGCCAGTATATGCTGCAGCTCCAGTTGCTGCACCGGCTTCAGTACAAGCACCGGCAGCCGCTGCTCCGGCACAAGCGGAAGCGCCAGCAGCTCCGGCAATCGATGCTTCTCTGCACAAAATCGTTTCCCCGATGGTGGGCACGTTCTACTCGTCGCCATCTCCAGATGCGGCTGCTTTCGTTCAGAAGGGCGCGCGCGTTACGGATAAAACGGTCGTTTGTATCTTGGAAGCGATGAAGCTGATGAACGAGATCGAAGCGGAAGTTCGCGGAGAAATCGTAGAAGTGCTTGTTGAGAACGGACAACTGGTGGAATTCGGACAACCGCTGTTCCTCGTTAAGCCGGAGTAAGAGAGTCCTTTTGACGGCTCATTTTCCATATTGCTGCTGAAAGGGGTTTCCAATTGAAATTTCATAAAATATTAATCGCCAATCGTGGCGAGATCGCTGTTCGAATTATTCGCGCCTGCCGCGAGCAAGGTATCTCGACAGTCGCTGTTTATTCCGAGGCAGATCGCGATTCCCTGCATGTTCGACTTGCGGACGAGGCGTATTGCATCGGGCCGACACCGTCCAAGGACAGTTATTTGAACCTGACGAATATTATGAGCGTAGCAACATTGACGGGCTGTGATGCCATTCACCCTGGCTACGGCTTCTTGGCAGAAAATGCAGACTTCGCCGAAATTTGCGAATCCTGCAATGTTACGTTTATCGGTCCTTCGCCAACTGCAATTAGCAAGATGGGGGACAAGGCCGTTGCAAAACAAACAATGAAGGACGCGAATGTTCCTGTCATTCCAGGCTCAGACGGGCTTATCGAAGACATGGATGATGCCATCCGCATCGCACGCGAGATTGGCTATCCGGTCATTATTAAAGCAACAGCGGGCGGCGGCGGTAAAGGCATCCGGATCGCAGACAACGAAGAATCGCTCATTTCGCAAATTACGACCGCACAGCAGGAAGCGCAAAAGGCATTTGGCAATGCGGGCGTTTATCTAGAGAAATACTTGACAGGCATGAAGCACGTCGAGATTCAAATTATGGCGGACAAGCATGGCAATGCCGTTCATTTGTTCGAACGCGACTGCTCGGTTCAGCGCCGCCGCCAGAAGCTGGTAGAAGAAGCGCCATGCCCGGTGCTTGATCCTGTGATTCGCGAGAAAATGGGACAAGCGGCTGTTCGCGCAGCGCTTGCGGTTGAATATTCCGGCGCGGGTACGCTCGAGTTTTTGCTCGGTCCAGATGGCAACTTCTACTTCATGGAGATGAACACGCGGATTCAGGTTGAGCATCCGGTTACGGAGCTCATTACCGGCGTAGATTTGATTCGCGAGATGATTTCGGTTGCAGAGGGGAATCCGCTTTCCTTCGGACAAGAGGATATCCGTGTGAACGGCTGGGCCATCGAATGCCGGATTAACGCTGAGGATCCTGATCGCAACTTTATGCCGTCTCCTGGCCAAATACAGTTTTATTTGCCGCCAGGCGGCCTGGGCGTTCGCGTCGATTCGGCTGCGTATCCTGGCTATACGATCTCGCCGCATTATGATTCCATGATTGCTAAGCTGATCGTATGGGGCGCAACGCGCGAGGAAGCGATTAATCGTATGAAGCGGGCGCTTCTCGAATTCGATATCGAGGGCATTCGGACAACGATTCCTTTCCATCTGAAGCTGCTCAGCCATCCTAAATTTATAAGCGGCGACTTCGACATCAAGTTCCTAGAAGAGTATGACGTGAACCATCCGGAAGCTGCGGCCAAAGAGGTTTAAGACGCGGATAATGAATTGGCCAAGGTTTGTCATAAAACTGGCCTGATGTTATAGTATAGAGATTAGAAGCGGATAAGCCTCCGGCTCAGAAGCTCGGAGATGCGCTCGACTTTTAGGGAGGTGCAGATGAATCATGAGTACGATTGCAACGGATTATGAGCGGACGGACATTGGCAGTATTCAGATCGCGCCTGAAGTCATTGAGGTCATCGCCGGATTGGCGACGGTTGAAGTTCAAGGCGTAGCCGGCATGAGCGGCGGCTTTGCAGGCGGAATTGCTGAGCTGCTCGGACGGAAAAATCTTTCCAAAGGCGTTAAGGTAGAGGTTGGCCAACGAGAAGCAGCTGTTGATGTATCGATCATTGTAGAGTTCGGCAACCGCATTCCAGACATTGCATCCGAGATTCAACGCAACGTTAAGCGGTCGATTGAAACAATGACGGGCTTGCATGTTGTCGAAGTGAATGTACACATTCACGACGTTCACTTTAAGGTAGCTGATAAAACAGACGAAGAAGACATATTCCAGCGGGTGAAATAGTTGTTCGAACCGCGCGTGCGCGGATAGGCAAGATCGTTCAAAACCCCCTCGTGATCGGGCATGCCGCTCTGCGCTAGGGGGTTTTCATTCCGTCATGCCGGAGGAGGCCTATACGTTGGTCAGAGTAGTGGACAAGCTATTGCTATTCCTATACAGCATTGCAATCGGCGCCGCATCGATTGGCCTGTTTTGTGTTGGCGTGCGATGGATTCCGGAGGACACGGTTGTCGACAGCATTCGGAATCTGTACGGCGATGAACAATGGGTTCAAATTACGGCGACGACAGTCGGCGTTGTTTTGTTCTTAATTAGCCTTCGCCTGTTCTATGTTTCAGTTAAGCGCAGCAACGGTTCGACGCCGTCGATCGATCAGCGCAACGAATTTGGAGATGTTCGCATTTCCATGGAAACGGTTGAAAATCTCGCGCTTAAGGCAGCGTCGCGTCATCGCGGGCTAAAGGACTTGCGTGCACGCATTCGCGTCACGGACGCAGGGCTCGATATCGTCATTCGCACGGTAGTTGAAGGCGATACTTCGATACCAGCGTTAACGGAAGAAATCCAACGCTCTGTCAAAGGGCATGTTGAGGAAATTACAGGTATTCCCGTTGCTGGAGTATCGGTATTCGTCGCGAATGTGGTACAAGCGCCTGCATTCAAAAGCCGCGTGGAATAGAGGTGGGCTGACCTGATGTGGAAGCAATGGCTCAGCGCGTATCCGGGAAGAATTGCCGGTGCCGTCGCAGGTTTCGTCCTAGGGCTTATTTATTTGATCGTCGGTTTTTGGGACATGCTCGTATTCGCCTTTTTAATTTGTGTCGGATATGCGATAGGCAAACGTTTGGAAACGGGTGAAGGATCGCTGCTGTCGTTCAGTCGTGCAGCAGAGTGGATAGAACGATGGATTGGCCGTCAACGCCCGTTCCGGTAATCCTGTGGTCTCCTCCGTACTCCGGAAGCCGGCCGATGCGCCGCTGCTTTGGAGCAGGGAGGAGATCATAGTTTTTTTATGTTTATAGGTAGGATCGTTCGCACAAAGAAAGAACGTCGGCAGACGTTTTTCTTGTTTATGACGGAAGGTTAGGGAGGCCCCATGAAACGGAGACTAGCACGGGAAATTGCAGTACAGAGCTTGTACCAGATGGAAATGAACGAAGTAACGGCCGAAGAAGCGGTGGACATGCTGATGGAGGAAGCTCGTCAGCAGGACAACGAGATCGGCGCGCATCCTGCAGAAGCGGCGAAGGTTAATGCTTTCACACGCGGGCTTGTTTTTGGCGTGATTGAACGGAAAACAGCAATTGACCAAATGCTGCAGCAATATTTGACGGGCTGGCAAGTGGACAGGCTGTCGCGGGTAGATCGGCAAATTCTTCGCCTTGCAGCCTATGAAATCCTGTTTCGCGATGATGTTCCGCCTAAAGCGGCTATCAATGAAGCGATTGAGCTTGCGAAGCATTTTGGCACGGATGAATCCGGCAAGTTTGTAAATGGCGTATTAGGCAAGCTGATCAGTACGCTTAAAGAGTCCAATGCAGATGCCCAACCACGGGTTGACGAATAGAATAAAGGAGCGATACGGACATGGGAGCACAAGTGATCAACGGAAAGCTGATTTCGGATACGATCCGCGAGGAAGTAAAGGTTGAAGCAGCGAAGCTGCAGCAGCAAGGCATTGTGCCTGGGCTTGCAGTCGTGCTTGTTGGAGAAGACCCTGCTTCGAAAGTATATGTGGGCAGCAAAGAAAAGGCATGCCAGCAGCTTGGTTTCTATTCGGAGGTTCATCGTCTAGGCGCTGATACGACAGAACAGCAGCTATTGGCGCTTATCGACAAGCTGAACAACCAAGCGTCGATTAACGGTATTCTTGTACAGCTTCCACTGCCGAAGCACATCAATGAAAAAGCGGTTATCGATGCGATTCGCGTAGATAAAGATGTCGACGGCTTCCATCCTGAGAGCGTAGGCAACTTGGTCATCGGCGATGACAGCCTGCTGCCATGTACGCCAGCTGGCGTTATCGAGTTAATCAAGCGCTCGGGTACGGAAATTTCAGGCAAGCATGCCGTTATTATCGGCCGCAGCAATATCGTCGGCAAACCGGTTGCGATGCTGCTTCTTCGCGAGAACGCGACGGTTTCGATTTGCCATTCCCGTACTGCAAACTTGAAGGAGATCGCATCCCAAGCGGATATCGTCGTAGCAGCAATCGGCAAACCGAATGCGATCGATCGTTCTTATATTAAACCAGGCGCAGTCGTAATTGACGTAGGCATTAACCGCCTGCCAGATGGCAAGCTTGTCGGCGATGTTCATTACGAAGATTGCTTGGAGACAGCAGGCGCTATTACGCCAGTGCCGGGCGGAGTCGGTCCGATGACGATTACGATGCTTATGCAGAACACGCTCAAAGCAGCCAAGAAGGCACACGGACTTAGCGTGTGACCGCAATGTCCAACGCCCCGCGCATCTATTCCATTAAGGAATTGAATCGATACATTAAGATGAAGCTGGAAGCAGATCAGCTTCTGGGCGATGTATGGCTTCGTGGCGAGATTTCGAACTTTACCCATCACTCCAGCGGCCATATGTATTTCACGCTGAAGGATCGAGACAGCCGATTAAAATGTATTATGTTTGCTTCGCATAACCGCTCCCTTCCGTTCATTCCGAAGGAAGGGACGAAGGTTATCGCTAGAGGCAATATTTCGGTGTACGAGCGTGATGGGAATTATCAATATTATGTGACGGCTATGCAGCCGGATGGGATCGGCAGCTTATATTTGGCATATGAGCAGCTGAAGAAGAAGCTGGAAGAAGAAGGGCTGTTCGATCATTCTCGTAAGCGCCAGCTTCCGACGTTCCCAAGAGCAATAGGCGTTATTACTTCACCTACTGGCGCAGCTGTGCGTGACGTTATCATTACGCTGCAGCGGCGCCATCCGTCTGTTCCGATTATTGTCTGCCCTGTTCTCGTTCAAGGAACCGGTGCAGCGCAGTCGATTGTACAAGCGATTCAATTTATGAACCGAATGGCTGAAACCGACGTATTAATTGTTGGGCGCGGCGGTGGCTCTTTAGAGGAGCTATGGGCGTTCAATGAGGAAGCAGTCGCTCGTGCAATCGCGAGTTCAACGATTCCGGTTATTTCGGCAGTAGGCCATGAAACGGATTTTACTATAGCTGATTTTGTAGCTGATCTAAGAGCCGCGACACCTACAGCAGCTGCCGAGCTCGCGGTACCGCATATAGAAGAACTAAAGCGCGAGCTAGATCGTCTGAAGCATAGGCTTCTCCAGTCGGCACAGCTTGCGGTCCGGACGCGTCGCGAGCGGCTCGAACGCGTGAAGCGTTCGCCGTTTTTTGTTCACCCCCGCCGATATTTGCTGGATCAAGCACAGCGTTTGGATCGATTGGAAGAACGGCTGGCGCTTTTGACACAGCGTCGCGTGGAGCGAGGGCGGAATCGCTTAATGCGTTTAAGTCAATCGCTATTCGCGAATCATCCAGGCCAGGCGGTTCAATTAGCTGCCGAGAAGCAGCAGGCATTGCGCACGCGAATGGAGACGGCATTAGCCTCTCAATTAAAACAGCATAAAATAAGATTGTCAGGGACGATTCGGCAATTGGATGCTTTAAGCCCGCTTAAAGTCATGTCGCGCGGTTACAGCCTCGTTTACGATGAGCAGGAGCAAAAGCTGATTCGATCGGTTAATGAGGTTCAACCAGGCGATCTTGTTCGAATTAAGCTCAAGGACGGTCAGCTTGACTGCCATGTATGGTCGATGAGAGGAGATGAGCAAGATGGAAACGAATGATCAGGTTTCATTTGAGGAAGCAATGGATAAGCTTGAAACAATCGTGTCGCGTTTGGAGAATGGCGATGTCCCGCTTGAAACGGCAATCGAGCTTTTTCAGGAAGGCATGAAGCTTTCTCAACTTTGCGGGAGCAAGCTTGAGCTGGTCGAGCGTAAAATCGAGCTGCTCATCGAAACGGAGCAAGGCGTTGAGCGAAAGCCCTTTGCTCCAGTAAACGAGGATAGAGGGGAATAAGGTTGAACGATTCGTTAACGATCCAACAATATATTAGCCAGACGGCATCTGATGTCGAATCTGCCCTTCAAACCATTTTGCCAACATCATGGGATGTTCCAGCACTGCTGAAGGAGTCGATGATGTATTCTCTTCAAGCGGGCGGCAAGCGTCTGCGTCCTGCTCTGGTTCTTGCAGCAGCAGAGGCGGTCAAATGCGATTCGCGTGCAGCAGCGGCTGCAATGCCTGTAGCGTGTGCCATCGAGATGATACATACGTACTCTTTAATCCATGATGATTTACCAGCGATGGACAACGACGACTATCGGCGTGGCAAGTTGACGAACCACAAAGTTTTTGGAGACGCGATGGCAATCTTGGCCGGCGATGCGCTGCTGACGCATGCATTCCATGCGATCGTGCAGTCTACGCGCCAGCACGGCGTTTCCGCAGAAGTTTCGCTTAAAATCGTCGAGGAGTTGTCGGTGATGGCGGGAGCATCCGGCATGGTCGGAGGCCAGGCCGCTGATATGCTCGGCGAGCAAGGCGTAACTTCAATTGACCAGCTGCGTTATATCCATTTGCACAAAACGAGCGATTTAATCGTATTCTCGCTGCGGGCAGGCGCTATGATCGGCGGAGCAACAGAGGAGCAGCTAGAGCAAATTACGAAATTCGGTACTGCGATCGGGTTGGCATTCCAGATTCAAGACGATATTCTGGATTTGGTCGGCGATGAAGCCAAGCTGGGCAAGAAAACAAATAGCGACGTCGAACAGCAGAAGGTCACTTATCCGTTCTTAATCGGGCTGAATGAAAGCCGCGCAGAAGTGGAACGTCTCACGTCAGATGCAAAGCGTGCGCTTGACCGGGCTGGACTTGAGGGGCCATCCCGATTGTTCGGCATTGCCGATTATTTGATGAAGCGAGACCATTGATCTATAATGGTGAAAATGCCTTATCAACGATGATTCGACAATACTATCGGTTTGTAGCGAAAGCGAGGAAAGTACCGTGATGCTCGAAAACATTAACGGTCCTGAAGACTTGAAGCAGTTATCAGTGTCAGAGCTTGAACGATTGGCTGGCGAGATCCGCCAATTTCTAATCGAGAAGCTTTCGACAACGGGAGGTCATCTTGCGCCGAACCTTGGCGTAGTAGAGTTGACGCTCGCGCTCCATTATCTGTTCAATAGTCCTGAGGACAAATTTATATTTGACGTGGGACACCAATCCTATGTGCATAAAATTTTGACAGGCAGACGTGATCGGTTTGACACGCTGCGCCAATATAAAGGGCTATGCGGCTTCATCAAGCGCGCAGAGAGCGAGCATGATGTTTGGGAGGCCGGTCACAGCAGCACGTCGTTGTCTGCTGCGATGGGCATGGCGCTCGCGCGTGATTTGAAAGGCGAGAAAAACAAAGTTGTTGCTATTATCGGCGATGGCGCCTTGACCGGTGGCATGGCGCTTGAAGCGCTCAATCATATTGGCCATGAGAAGAAAAACCTTATGGTTATTCTTAATGACAATGAGATGTCGATCGCGCCGAATGTCGGTGCTTTGCATCATTATTTGGGCAAAATTCGCACGGACCGCCACTACCAGAAAGCGAAGGATGAGCTGCAGAGCCTTCTGAACAAGATCCCTGCAATCGGCGGTAAACTTGCGAAGACGGCGGAACGATTCAAGGACAGTCTCAAATATTTGCTCGTAAGCGGCATTTTATTCGAACAATTCGGGCTCACCTACTTTGGCCCTGTCGATGGACACGATATGCAAGGGCTTATCGAGATTATGAAGCAGGCATCGCAGGTCGAAGGGCCAGTGCTTGTCCATGTTGTGACGATCAAAGGCAAAGGATATTTGCCGGCGGAAGCGGATTCGCACAAATGGCACGGCATTACCCCGTATAAAATGGAGTCAGGGCAAGTGGTCAAAGCGGCAGGGCCGCCAATGTACACCGAGGTGTTCTCCGAGGCGTTGATGGAGCTTGCTGAGCAGGATAAGCGCATTGTTGCGGTAACGCCGGCGATGCCGGGAGGCTCCGGATTAATGAAATTTGCGGCGCGTTATCCCGATCGGATGATTGACGTAGGGATCGCGGAGCAGCATGCGGCTACGATGTCTGCTGCGCTTGCAATGGAAGGGATGAAGCCTGTATTTGCAGTGTATTCGACTTTCTTGCAGCGTGCGTACGACCAAGTCGTCCATGATATTTGCCGCCAAAACCTTAACGTTGTGTTTGCCATTGACCGAGCCGGCTTCGTCGGCGCTGATGGCGAAACCCATCACGGCGTGTATGATATTCCTTTCTTGCGCCACATTCCGAATCTCGTGCTGATGATGCCGAAGGATGAGAATGAGCTGCGCAGGATGATGAAAACAGCGATTGATTATAACGATGGCCCAATCGCAGTGCGCTATCCTCGAACGAATGGATTAGGCGTTCCGATCGATGCGGAGATGACCCCAATACCGATCGGTACGTGGGATGTCGTCCGCACGGGTGAACAAGTTGCCATTATTTCGATCGGACCAATGCTTGGAGTTGCTGAAGAAGCGGCGGAGCTTTTGAAGCGCGAAGGTATGAATCCGAGAATTATTAATGCTCGATTTATTAAGCCATTAGATGAAAACATGCTTCGCTCGCTTGCGGAAGAGGGCATGCAATTGATCGTTCTCGAAGAGGGCGCAGAGCTGGGCGGACTCGGAAGCGCAGTGATGGAGTTCTATTCGCTTCAACAGATTTATGGCGTCAACGTACGTATCATTGGCGTCCCAGATTTGTTCATTGAGCATGGCTCGGTTAAAGAACAGCGTGCAGAAACGGGATTGACAGCGGAGCGAGTAGCTTCTGAAGTGAAATCCTTAATGCCGCGACAAAAGCGAATCGCTACCGGTCAATAAGCCGATTCGCCTGAAGGAGAAACATGACGATACCAAAGGAACGTATAGACGTACTGCTCGTTGAGCAAGGCTTCTACGAAAGCCGGGAGAAGGCGAAGGCGGCAGTAATGGCTGGCCTCGTGCTAGTGGACGGCGATCGTATGGAGAAGAGCGGCATGAAGGTGCCTCGGGCAGCTACCATTACAGTAAAAGGCGCTCCACATCCTTATGTGAGCCGGGGCGGCTTAAAGCTGGAGAAGGCGCTTCGACAGTTTAACATAGCGATGGATGGTCGCATAATGCTGGATATCGGCGCGTCTACTGGCGGATTTACTGACTGTGCGCTGCAAAACGGCGCTTCGCTCGTTTATGCCATTGACGTTGGCTATAATCAGCTTGATTATTCGCTGCGCAACGATGAGCGTGTGCGTGTTATGGAAAGAACGAACTTCCGCCATATGCAGCCTGGCGATCTGGAAGGTCCCGTACCGACATTTGCATCCATCGATGTCTCGTTTATATCTTTAAAGCTTATTTTGCCTGCTCTAAGCGGATTAATAAGCAAAGGCGGAGATGTGGTCGCTCTGATCAAGCCGCAGTTCGAGGCAGGTCGCGAGAAGGTTGGCAAATCCGGCGTTGTGCGGGAGCCATCGGTTCATATCGAAGTATTGCAAAATGTACTTGGCTTCGCTGCTGATATGGGCTATCGACTCGAGGACGTAACCTTCTCGCCGATTACTGGCGGTGAAGGAAACATCGAGTTTTTAGCGCACTGGGTTTGGGAAGCTTCGCCTGGAGAGCAGAAGACGCTTGACGCTGCTGCGATTGCGGCCTTGGTCTCGGAAGCTGGCCATACGTTCCGATCAGGCAAAGGGTAAGCATTACAAATGCGAGCATTTTTCATTCGGTTTTGATACGAATGGAAAATGCTTTTTTTTGTGCGTGTTCGCCTTTACAGGCCATTGTTCATTTGTTACACTAGGGTTACCAAACAAGCGTTCGCTTTTTTGGGTCGGCTGTCACATCATTCATCGCTTCGTTTAATAAGGCTTCTACATGTCTGGACTCATCTTGTGATATATTCAGGAGGATTCAGCGTTTCTCGTCTCGAATTGATACAATCGCAACGGATTGGGAGATGATTCCTTGGAGGGTCATGTTTCAATATCGATCTGACGCGATTCGAGATGGAGGCGAGGGATACCATTGGGACAATCTGTCGATTGGTTTGTGATGCTCCTCACTGGCGCTTTGCTGCTTATTTGGATTTATCGGGCTTTATACAATTGGCTTCATGCCCCGCCGGGGATGAAACGATTAAGGCTAGGTAAGGGCGGCGAGTGGTCTGCGGATGAACCGAGCGTACATTTGCTTGAATCGAATGGCTATACAGTCACATCAGGCAAGCATCGCGTACCCATAACAATCGGTTGGAACGGCAGTCGGCTTCAATCTCGACTTTATATTGATTACGTCGCCGAGCGTGATGGGAACGTGTATGTCGTAAAATGCGCGCGAGATCGCCAGCCAATGGATTGGACAGGCAGCGGGATGAGAGATCGATTGATTGCTTACGCCCTCATGCTACCTGAGAGCAGCGGTGTTCTATATGTAGATGCGGTTGAACGAACCGTGCATGAAATTACGTTCGAACTTGGTGTTTCGGAACGATAAATGACAGCAGGAGGATATAAGGAATGAAAGGGTTACGTCATTTTAGAATTAGGGAAATTGTAACGAAAGAAGTTATTGAAACGCAAGATGAACTGGTGGAGGCGTTACGTACTGCTGGTCTGCAGGTAACGCAAGCGACGGTCTCGCGTGATATGAAGGAACTGCAATTGATCAAGGTTCCGACGGGAGACGGGCGGTACAAATATTCGTTGCCTGGCGATGCCCGTCAGAGCAACCCTATACACAAGCTTAAACGATCTTTAATTGATCATTTCATTCATATAGACTTCACGGATAATCTGGTCGTCATGAAATGCTCGCCAGGTACCGCGAATACATTGGGAGCGCTCATTGACAATATGGAGTGGTCCGAAGTAATGGGAACGATATGCGGCGATGATACGATACTCATCATATGCCGTACGCGTGAGCAGAGCGGAGAGGTTACCGAACGACTGCTCAGCTTATTAGAAGCCATGTAATTACTCAAAGGAGGTAGACGCTCGTGCTTCGCGAATTGTCGATTCGGAATTTGGCTGTCATTGAAGAGGTTACGGTATCTTTCCATAATGGATTTCATGTTCTGACAGGAGAAACAGGAGCGGGCAAGTCCATTTTGATCGATGCGCTTAGCCTTGTCGTAGGAGGACGCGGACATGCTGAGCTCGTCCGTCACGGCTGTGATCGAAGCGAGATTGAAGCGGTTTTCGATATGGCGGCTACTCATCCGGTTTGGGACGTATTGAATCGGAATGGTCTGTCAGCATCCCCCGAGGAGCTTCTTGTCATTCGGCGTGAGCTGAACGCACAAGGTAAATCTGTCAGCCGAATCAATGGACAAACCGTCAATTTATCGATACTGCGCGAAGCAGGCGAATGCCTTGTCAATATTCACGGACAGCACGAGCATCAATCTTTATTTCGAACGGAGAAGCATTTGGAGTGGCTCGATGCTTATGCAGGCGAACCGTTAGGGGACCGCAAACGGACGTACAGCTCATTGTATAGACAATATGAGTCGGCAAGGTCCGCCCTGCGTGAGCTCGAAGAAACGTCGCGCAAGCAAATGCAAATGCTTGATCTGTATCGATTCCAGCTCGAGGAAATCTCCTCTGCACAGCTTCAAGTGGGAGAAGATGAATCGTTAGCGGAAGAGAAACGCAAGCTAACTTATGCTGAGCGGCTAAGGGATAACGCTGCAGAAGCTTATGAGCTCCTGTATGGTCAGCAAGGCCTTGATGCAATCGGCAAAGCGGTGTCGAAGCTGGAGGATATTTGTTCGTTTGATAAATCGGCCATTGGTCCGTTATTGGAGCAGCTTCAATCGGCTTTTTATCAAGCGGAGGATGCGGGATATTCGCTTCGGGATTACCGCGATAGCATCGAAGCCGACCCCGAACGGCTTGCGTGGATAGACGATCGATTGAACATGATCCATCATCTCAAGCGCAAATACGGTGAAACAACAGCTGACATATTGACTTACTACAATAAAATCAAGACCGAATGCGAATGGCTCGAAAACCGCGATGAGCGTTTGCAGCAGCTGCGTGAAGAAGAGCAGCGGCTATATTCTAATGCGGTAACATTAGCGCATGAGCTGTCTTCACTCCGAGCGCATGCGGCAGGTCGGTTATCTACCGCAATCGAATCTGAGCTCCAGCAGCTGCAAATGGGCGGGACGATGTTCCGTGTCGCGCTTGAACAAACTTATAAGGATGACCAAGCAGAAGTGAAGCTTGGCCCTCATGGCATGGATGAGGCCGTGTTCCTGCTGGCTCCGAACCCGGGAGAGCCGTTAAAGCCGCTTGCTAAGATTGCTTCAGGGGGCGAAATGTCTCGTGTTATGCTGGCATTGAAAAGCATCTTTGCGGCAATTGATCAAATTCCTGTCCTTATTTTCGACGAGGTCGATACGGGCGTGAGCGGACGAGCTGCACAATCCATCGCAGAGAAGCTGTCATTGCTGTCGAACGGCTGCCAAGTGTTTTCGATTACGCACTTGCCGCAAGTTGCTTGTATGGCAGATCATCATTATGAAATTAGAAAGTCGGTCATCGAAAATCGTACGCGCACGTCCGTAACGGAGCTTACTCTTATCGGTCGTATCGAAGAGCTTGCGCGTATGCTCGGCGGCGTGGAAGTAACGGAAAAGACTCGTCATCATGCACAAGAAATGCTTGACTTGGCGCATCAGCGCAAAGGCGCGTAAAGAACCCAGAGAGGGAAGGTTTTGCGGGACATAAAAGAAACGGGGCGGGGTTACCTTATAGGTACGCCATTGGCGATTAGCCTTCATCACGACAAGCGATGGAACAGCAGGGAGCGTGAATACATTGAACTCCATCCAACGGAAGCGATGGTTCGGACTTGTCCTCGTTTTCTTCGTTTGCTTGATCGGGTCGTCTACTCCGTTTCAGCATTTGGCTGCATTTCCTGATGAACTCCGTTTGTTCTCCGGCCAACTCAAGCGACTGGATTACGGTGTACCCGTTCATGCAAAAATCACGGTTGATCCCGCAATGCTGCAAGTGAATGGTTCTTCTTCCCGTTCGATGTCAGTTGATCTGAACAAACCGCTTTCTTTGCAATCAACGAAAGCTGGAAGTACGGAAATGTCGCTGAAATTATTCGGTACCATTCCATTCAAGACGGTAAAGGTCAATGTCGTACCGGATCTGCATGTTATTCCGGGCGGACAGACGATTGGAGTGAAAGTGAAATCGGCAGGCATCATGGTCGTTGGTCACCATCTTGTGAACGAGGATAACGGCAAGAAAACATCGCCAGGTGAAGTGGCTGATGTGCATGTAGGCGATCTTATTACGATGGTTGACGGTACTGCCATTAATGATGTCCATAAGCTTGCAAGTGTCGTGGAACAAGCAGGCATTACCAAACGCCATCTGAAGCTTACGATCAAACGATCGGGCAAGCTTGTTGAGAGGCAGTTATTACCTTCCTATGATGTCGAGGATAAATCGTGGCGCCTAGGATTGTATATTCGCGATTCAGCGGCTGGCGTAGGCACGTTAACTTTTTACGCACCGGATCAGGGCGTTTATGGGGCACTTGGGCATGTCATTACTGACATGGATACGCAACTGCCAATTGAAGTTGGAGATGGTCAGATTCTTCAATCCCATGTGACATCGATTAATAAGAGCCAGCATGGTGAGCCTGGAGAAAAACGTGCGCAGTTTGTGAAACAGAGTAGAATTCTAGGCAATATTAAACGGAATACGCCATTCGGAATTTTTGGCGGTATGACGGATCAACCTGAGCATGGCTACGATAACCGGAAGGTGCCCGTTGCTTTTGCTGAAGAGGTAAAGGAAGGCCCGGCAGAAATCTGGACGGTTATCGATGGGCAGAAGGTTGAACGTTTTGATATTGAAATTGTTCATGTAACGAAACAATCCGTTCCAGCGACCAAAGGCATGGTGATTCGAATTACAGATAAGCGCCTGCTTGAACGAACGGGGGGCATTGTACAAGGGATGTCTGGCAGCCCAATTTTACAAAACGGCAAGCTAGTTGGCGCTGTTACACATGTATTTGTGAATGACCCGTCGAGTGGCTACGGTTGTTTTATTGAGTGGATGCTGCAGGACGCAGGCGTACTTCTCAAATCAGCGAACAAAAATCTCGAGGCGGCTTAATTGCCTTGAGATTTTTTTAATTTGTAGTTGTTTCAGCCGAGGTTGAAAAATGTCGCGAGATCGAGCGGATTTTTGTCGAATAGAAGCGAAACTTCAGCGTATATGTAATAAATTTTTTATTATAAAGCAGTCCCCACAAAAAATAAAGAAAAATAATTTTCGACAGAAGGAATTTAAGTAGGCTTGTCGAAAACTTAGGTTAGACGAGAAGGGCAGACGAACTTAGAATAGGCCATTTTGAAGGATAAAGGGAGGATCATACTTTGACTAAAATTGAAGTATTGCTGGCAGACGATAACCGGGAATTTACGAACTTACTTTCGGAATATATTTCCGAACAAAGTGATATGGTCGTTACCGGAGTGGCATACAACGGTGAGGAAGTTATTCAGCTGTTAGAAGATGCTCGAAAAGTGCCTGATGTGTTGATCCTTGATATCATTATGCCTCATTTGGATGGACTGGGCGTGCTGGAGCGGCTTAGAGAAATGAATCTGAATCCAGCGCCCAAAATTATTATGCTGACTGCTTTTGGTCAAGAGAATATTACACAAAAAGCGGTTCAGCTCGGTGCTTCCTATTACATTCTAAAGCCATTTGACATGGAGATTTTGGCAAACCGTGTTCGCCAGCTCGTTGTGAATACGAATGTTGTTTCGCAATCGACTTATACAAGCAGCTCCGCCATTTCAACAAAATCGAACGTGGTTCCGATCGCAAAAGGCAAAAATCTGGATGCGAACATCACGAGCATTATTCATGAGATCGGCGTTCCTGCCCACATCAAAGGATATCAATATTTGCGCGAAGCCATTACGATGGTGTATAACAATATCGAAATTCTGGGAGCGATTACGAAGACGCTCTATCCAGCGATTGCAGAAAAATTCAAAACAACGCCGTCACGTGTCGAGCGTGCGATTCGTCATGCCATTGAAGTTGCCTGGACACGCGGCAACATCGACAGCATCAGCCATTTGTTTGGCTACACGATCAACATTAGCAAGTCGAAACCTACGAACTCCGAGTTCATCGCGATGGTTGCGGATAAGCTCCGGATTGAGCACAAAGTAAGCTAAAATAAACATGCGATTCGCCCGTTCTTTAAATAGGAGAATGTCCAGCGATTTCAGCTGATTATCGGGAGCCTTTCTAGCCGTCATGGTTAGAGAGGCTTTTGTAATCATTTCGAAGCGTACAAATGAAAATAGCCCGAACGCTGTATATTGCGTTCGGGCTGTGAGTTAGTTTGTTGGTTTCGCTGGACGAGGGCGTTTTTTACGGAACCGAGGCGCAACATAATTATGCTTGCGATCTCGGAAGAAAATCCACCCTGCGATGAAACTGACGCCAATCGCAAACAGAACGAGTCCAACAATAAAAGTGAGCCATGCGAATGAAGGGGTGTTCGTTTCATTTCCAAAAGAGATGAAGTAATCGTATAGGGCGTCCTTCATTTTCAAAAATCCGTATGTAGCTGTAATCCCAGGAATAACAAGGATCAGAACAGCGATAAATCGTGCAGCGACGACGCTAGGTTGTGCCTTCATGGGGTCAAATTCTCCTCACTGATATGACATGCAATTTTTCATTAATTATGAAACTCATGCTCTATCATACCGTACTCTTTTTATGCTGTCTATTTTGTTTCAACCATGTTTTCCAACGTTAAAAAAAGGTACAATAGAGCCAGAGGCTGGAACAGATCTTTCATGCAATTGGATCATCCGGTATTATGGGAGCTTATGAGAGGGTGTTACTTGATGGCAATCGAAGTAGACGTGGCCGTCCTTGGCGGCGGGCCAGGCGGTTATACCGCAGCAATTCGTGCTGCCCAGCAGGGAAAGCGAACGGCTATTATTGAGATGAGCAAGCTCGGAGGTACTTGTTTACACCAGGGTTGTATTCCTAGTAAATCATTGCTGAGAAGCGCGGATGTTTATGCGACGCTGCTTAAAGCACATACATATGGCATTTCAGTTGCTGAAAACGCGATTTCGATTGATTTTGACCGGGTTCAGCAGCGTAAAGATCAAACTGTAGATCAACTGTATCGCGGGCTGCAGTCGCTGATGGCGAAATACGGCATAACGATCATTAACGGGAAAGGGCGCATCATTGGCCCGTCGATTTTTTCGCCAAGAAGCGGAACGGTGGCTGTTGAGCTAGCGGATGGAGAGATGGAATCTGTCGTTTCGAAGCACCTTATCGTAGCGACGGGCTCGCGACCGCGCCAAATTCCTGGGTTAGAAGCGGATGGCCGTTACATTTTGACAAGTGATGATGCGCTAAAGCTAGAAAGCTTGCCTGCCTCCATTATGATTGTAGGCGGTGGCGTGATCGGGGTAGAATGGGCGTCCTTATTAAATGATTTTGGTGTCGAGGTCACGATTGTTGAAGCATCGGATCGCATTCTGGCGACGGAAGATGATGATGTTTCTCGCGAAATGGCAAGGCTGCTGCGTAAGCGTGGCGTCAAGATTTTAACAAGCGTATCGTTAAAGGCTGACACCTGTAAAACGAACGAATCTGGACTGACTATAACGGCTGGAAGCGGGGAAGATGACCTCGAATTGCAAGCATCTTGCATGCTTGTGAGCATTGGTCGCATCCCGAATACGGAAGGGCTTGGCTTGGAAAATACGGATATTCGTACGGATGCGAATGGCTTTATCGTGACGAATTCCTTTTACCAGACAAGCGAACGCCACATCTATGCGATTGGCGACGTAATCGGCGGTGTTCAGTTGGCACATGCTGCCGCGCATGAAGGAATAGCCGCTGTTGAGCATTTGAATGGCGAGAAGCCTGATGCCATTGCCGGTCATCTCATCCCTCGCTGCGTATACGCGAGGCCGGAGACATCGTCTGTTGGCTGGACAGAGCGTCAAGCTCGTGAGAAAGGCATAGACGTGAAGGTTGCAAAAATGCCGTTTCAAGCGATCGGCAAGGCGATTGTTGCAGGCGAGACTGACGGATTTGTAAAAGTGATTGCAGATAACGAGACGAATGATATCATTGGCGTGCATATTATCGGGCTGCATGCAACGGATCTAATCGCTGAAGCCTCGCTAGCACAGCTGCTAGATGCAACACCGTGGGAAGTGGGCCAATCGATTCATCCGCATCCCACATTATCGGAGGCGCTTGGCGAGGCGATGTTAGCGTTGGATGGGGCCTCAACAGCATTTTAATGAAAATGCAGCAGGAGGGGACAGCAAGTGCAGGCGGGAGAAAACCCGCTGCGCAAGCTGTTTCCCTTTTTACTGAAGGTCGGTTATAATATATATGATCTAGTATTAGTACCTGGTTTTAATTTTTAACCGAATCGGTTAATCAGTAGAAGCGGCAGCGCGTTCTGAAGGAACGCGAAGGAGGGTTAACTGTATGAACGAGATGGAATCGAAAAAACAGGTGGCGCGTCATCATCAGGTTGGGTTAACCGATGAGAAAGCGATTGATATGTACCGCACGATGGTACTGGCACGCAAGTTTGACGAACGGGTATTGCTGCTCCAACGGGCTGGCAAAATTAATTTCCACGTATCGGGCATCGGCCAAGAGCCTGCACAGGTTGCTGCTGGCTTTGCGCTTGACCGCGATGTGGATTATTTCTTGCCGTATTACCGGGATTATGGTTTTGTACTCAGCGTAGGCATGACAGTCCGCGAGCTGATGCTGTCGGTATTCGCGAAAGCGGAGGATCCAAACAGCGGCGGCCGCCAAATGCCAGGCCATTTTGGCAGCAAAAGACTGCGCATTGTGACAGGATCGAGCCCTGTAACCACGCAAGTCCCGCATGCTGTCGGTATTGCGCTTGCAGCCAAGATGAGAAATGAAGCTTTCGTAAGCTTGGTCACCTTCGGAGAAGGCTCAAGCAATCAGGGAGATTTCCACGAAGGCTGCAATTTTGCAGGGGTGCATAAGCTTCCGGTTATCATCATGTGCGAGAACAATCAATATGCCATTTCGGTCCCTATACATAAGCAGCTTGGAGGCCGCATCGTGGACCGCGCAGCTGGTTACGGCTTCCCTGGCTTCCGTGTGGACGGCAATGACCCCCTTGAGGTGTACCGTGTCGTGAAGGAAGCGCGTGAAAGAGGCCTGAACGGCGAAGGGCCGACATTGATTGAAGCGATGATGTATCGGCTGTCGCCGCATTCCACTTCGGATAACGATTTGGCATACCGGACGAAAGAAGAAGTCGATGAGAACCGTGAGAAGGATGGCATTCCGAAGTTTAAGCAATATTTGCTTGAAGCTGGCATCTGGTCCGAGCAGCAGGAAGAACAGCTGCTGGCAGATATTCGAGTGATGCTTGACGAAGCAACGACTTATGCGGACAAAGCACCGTTCCCGACGCCGGAAAGCTCGTTGCTGCATGTCTATGACGGTGACGCGGAAGGGAGCAACTAAGTATGCCAGTTATGGAGTATATTGATGCGCTTCGTCTCGCGATGAAAGAGGAATTAGAGCGGGACGAGAATGTATTCATTCTCGGTGAAGACGTTGGATTAAAAGGTGGCGTGTTTACGACGACCAAAGGGCTGCAGCAGCAATTCGGCGAACATCGCGTGCTTGATACACCGCTTGCGGAATCCGCAATCGCAGGTGTTGCAATCGGCGCAGCAATGGTAGGAATGAAGCCGATAGCCGAGATGCAGTATTCAGATTTTATGTTCCCGGCAACGAATCAAATTATTAGTGAAGCGGCCAAAATCCGCTATCGGTCGAATAACGATTGGAACTGTCCGATCGTCGTTCGCGCGCCGATTGGCGGCGGCATTTTCGGCGGATTATATCATTCGCAATGTCCAGAGTCTGTCTTCTTCGGAACACCGGGCCTCAAAATTGTAGCTCCGTTTACACCTTATGACGCGAAAGGCTTATTAAAAGCAGCCGTTCGCGATCCGGACCCTGTCCTTTTCTTTGAAAATAAAAAATGTTATACGCTCATCACGGGCGAAGTGCCGGAAACGGATTATATCGTGCCGATCGGCGAGGCGAACGTACTTCGTGAAGGCGACGACATCACGGTTATTTCTTACAGTCTCCCGCTGCACTTTGCAATGGAGGCCGCTGCTGAGCTGCAAGAGGAAGAGGGCATTAGCGCTCATATTCTCGATCTTCGTACGCTGCAGCCGCTCGATAAAGAAGCGATCCTCGAGGCAGTCCGCCGAACAGGCAAGGTTATGATCGTCCATGAGGACAATAAGACGGGCGGCATTGGCGCAGAGGTTGCAGCTATTATCGCTGAGGAGTTGCTGTACGAGCTAGATGCTCCGATCATGCGAGTATGCGGACCGGATGTTCCGGCGATGCCGATTAATCCGCCAGGCGAGAAATTTTTCATGCTGAATAAACAAAAAGTGAAAGAGGCCATGCAACAGCTAGCTTTGTATTAATCAATAGGGCGGCAAGGCCAGTTGGGAGATGAATAGCCATGAAATCGTTGACCGAAATCGTCATGCCGAAGCTAGCGGAATCGCTCGTTTCAGCGACGATCGACAGGTGGCTGAAGCAGCCGGGCGATTCGATCGGCATGTATGAGCCTATCTGTGAAATCATAACGAATAAAGTAAATGCAGAAATTCCTTCGACCGTTAACGGCAAACTCGTAACGATCTTGGTTGGCAACGGGGAAGAGGTGCCGGTTGGAACGCCAATCTGCATTATTGAAACCGAGGATGCGAATGCAGCCGCTACTCCGGATGCAGCGCATGCGGCGGCTGAACCCGCTGGCGCAACGCTTCCCGTATACGGATCGCAGAAAGCTGCGAACACAGTAGCAGCGACTGGTGCGAGCGACCTTGAGGTAGCAGGTGGCGCTATGCACCATCGTTATTCGCCAGCCGTTCAACGTATTGCTGCAGAGCATGGCGTGGATCTTCAATTGATTCGCGGCACAGGCATGGGCGGTCGTGTAACGCGTAAGGACGTCATTACTTTCGTAACGTCGGGACAGCAGGTCGCTGCAGGCGGCGGCACGGTGACATCGATTCCAGCTACGAGCGTTGATCCCGCAGGAGCAGCGCAAGCCGAGCAGCAAGTGCGTACGACAGGTCTTCACCTGTCTGAGACGCCGCGCATTCCGCAAATCGAAGCGGAGACGGAAATCCCGGGCCGGGGCGAGCATTTCATTGACATCACGCCTATTCGCAACGCTATTGCACGGAACGTAAAGCAAAGCGTCACTGAAATCCCGCACGCGTGGATGATGATCGAGGTCGATGTCACGAACCTCGTTCAGCTGCGCAACAAGCTCAAGGACGAGTTCCAAAAACGCGAGGGCGTCAACTTGACTTATCTGGCATTTGTGCTGAAGGCAGTCGTGAATGCGGTTAAGGATTACCCGATCATCAACTCGACATGGGCGACGGACAAAATTATCGTAAAACGCGACATCAACATCTCCCTTGCTGTCGGTACGGAAGATTCGGTAGCAACGCCAGTTATCAAGAATGCGGATCAGAAAAATATCGCTGGCCTCGCTCGCGAAATCGACGACCTTGCACGTCGCGGACGTGAAGGGAAGCTGACGATGGCGGATATGGGTGGCGGTACGTTGACCGTAAACAATACGGGCTCCTTCGGTTCGATTTTGTCCTATCCGACCATTGTATACCCGCAAGCTGTCAACTTAACGTTCGAATCGATTGTGAAACGTCCAGTCGTCATTAATGACATGATCGGGGTCAGATCGATGGCGAATATGTGTTTGTCGCTTGACCACAGAATTCTCGACGGCGTCATTTGCGGACGATTCCTGCAGCGGGTCAAAGAGAATTTAGAAAGCTTCTCCATCGAGACGAAGCTGTACTAAGTTTGCATGCAGTTTTTAAACTATTTAGCAAGATGAAGCAGATGATGAAACGAGGCAGATGACGATGACGATAACAACACAATCGGATCGGCTCTTAACCGCTCGGTACATCCCGCTCATTGGTTACGCAGAAGCATGGGAGCTCCAGAAATCATACGTAACCGGCATTGATAAGGAGGAGCAGAGCGAGACGCTGCTCCTTCTTCAGCATCCGCCGACTTATACGCTAGGTTCGGATCGCCATCCCGAGCATCTGCTGCTGGATGAAGCGCAATTGCAAGAACAGGGCATTTCCGTGTTTGAAATCGACCGGGGCGGGGACATTACCTATCATGGACCTGGTCAATTGGTCGGATATCCTCTGTTGTATTTGCCTGCGGAAGGGTTGGACCTACACGGTTATCTTCGCCAGTTAGAGCAGGTCATTATCGATTGGCTTGCGGGATATGGCGTTGAAGGCGGCCGAAAAGAAGCTTATACAGGCGTATGGGTTGGGCATTCCAAAATTGCGGCAATTGGCGTCAAGTTTAATCGAGCGCGTACGCGCCGCGGGTTTGTGACGAGCCACGGATTTGCTTTGAATTTGAAGGCAGGCATAGGAGATGAAGGGTTTCAAGGCATTGTGCCGTGCGGCATAACGGAATACGGCGTAACCTCGTTCGAGGATTTGACGGGGCTTACGATGTCACCGGAACGGGCGGCTGAGGAGCTGCTTCCGCTATTTTGCCGCCAGTTCGGTTGTGTAGCGCCTTCCGGACTATTATCCGATAAACATCCAGCTGATGCCGGAGACAACGATTGATAAGAGCATCGCGGCAAGCATAAGCAAGACGACGATTTTGACAGTACGACTGCTGAACATTGACGTTTCTCCTTCCCATGATGGACACGGTTGAACCGCTTGTCTCTCTATCCTATCATAGATTAGAGAGATCGTTCACCTTGTGCGCACAGCTGTTAGAGAATAGACAAAGTTTGAATTTGAAATGGAGGGAATCCGTATGATTCAACGCGAACGGCTTATTCAGGAGTTTATGGAGCTTGTCCAGATCGATAGCGAAACGAAGCATGAGCAGCGCATTAGCGAGGTGCTCAAACAAAAATTCGCAGCACTGGGCTTGTCGCTTGAGGAAGATGATGCCGCAGCCAAAACAGGCCATGGCGCGAACAATCTGTTTGCCACGCTGGCAGCTAACGGTTCAGCCGATGCGCCGATTTTGCTGTTTACATCGCACATGGATACGGTAACGCCTGGCAATGGCATTAAACCGCAGCTGGATGCCGATGGTTATATTCGCTCGGATGGTACGACGATTCTCGGCGCTGATGACAAAGCAGGATTAGCTGCAATGTTCGAAGCGATTCGTGTATTAAAGGAACAAAACGTGCAGCACGGAGCCATCCAATTTGTAATTACGGTAGGCGAAGAGTCCGGATTGCTTGGCGCACGCGCGATGGATGGCTCCAAGCTTAACGCGAAGCTCGGCTTTGCGCTTGACTCCAATGGCGCGATCGGCGATATTGCTGTAGCAGCGCCAACGCAAGCACGCGTGACGATTAAGCTGCATGGCCGTTCTGCGCATGCAGGAGTTAATCCAGAGGACGGCATTAGCGCAATTCAAGTCGCATCCAAAGCAGTCGCGAGGATGCCGCTTGGCCGTATCGATAGCGAGACGACGGCGAACATCGGGCGTTTCGAAGGTGGCGGCGCCACGAACATCGTTTGCGACTATGTGAAGCTTGATGCGGAAGCGCGCAGCATCGTGCAGGATAAGCTGGATAAACAGCTCGTAGCGATGAAGGAAGCGGTGGAAGCGGCTGCGGCAGAGTTCGGTGCGCAAGCGGAGTTCGAGAGCGAGATTATTTACCCAGCCTTTAATTATACCGATGGCGACGAGGTTGTCGAATTGGCGAAAAAGGCGATCACGGCACTTGGCTTAACGCCTCGTACATTCCATTCGGGCGGCGGCAGCGACGCTAATATTTTCAACGGCTTGGGCATTCCGACCGTTAACCTGGCTGTGGGCTATGAGCATATTCATACGACCAAGGAGCAGATTAAAGCCGATGATCTAGTGAAGACGACTGAGCTTGTGGTAGAGCTAATCCGTCAAGCAGGTTCTGCAACATAATGAAAAGCGCGGGCAGCGCGAGCGGGCAAGAAGCCGCTCGACGATGCCCGCGCTTTTTATGTAAAAAGCCGAAGCAATTAGCTCGTTAGAACGAGATAGCTGCTTACATGCTTCTGCGTTATTTATTGGGGAGTGCGGCGTTTCAAATAATCGCCAAGCGTCAATGGGGCTGTGGAGGAAGGGGAGTGGCGGGTAGATAGCTCCTTCAGCTGGCGCCGAATCTCCCATCCTTTTCCGACCAGTCTTACGCTTTCATGCGCATAATATGATTTCATAACAATACGCCCCTTCCGCTTGGCTTGATTTGGTATAATGGAGCATATGCATCGTTGGGACAACGTATGACTGGTCTTCAACTACTACAACGAATGAGGGGATATAGAGATGAGCGAACAAAGGCTGGAAAGCTGGCAGGAGCGCACGATTAGTACGAAGCAGATTTTTGAGGGGAAGATCATCTCCTTGCAGGTAGATACGATAGAATTGCCGGACGGAGGACAGGCGACTCGGGAAATCGTGCGCCATCCGGGAGCAGCGGCTGTGCTCGCCTTACTGGATGACCGTATGCTTGTAGTGGAGCAGTTCCGCAAGCCGTTAGAAAAATTCCAAATCGAGATTCCAGCTGGCAAGCTGGATCCCAATGAAGATCCGATCGTATGCGCGGGCCGCGAGCTCGAAGAAGAAACGGGGTATCGCGCATCGTCGCTTCGACCGCTTAGCGCATTTTATACGTCGCCAGGCTTTGCAGATGAGAAGCTTTATATTTACTTGGCCGAAGGACTTGAAAAAGGCGAGATGAATCTTGATCAGGATGAGTACCTGCGGGTGGATGCCATTACGCTGGAGCAGGCTCTAGCCTATATTGAAGAGGGCCGAATTAGCGATGCGAAGACCGTATTGGCTGTCTATGCTTGGCGCTTGTATAAGCTGACTGGCGAGATCTAAGACATCTTGTGCGGCGCTTATGCTTTAGCCATGACGGGGCTCGTCATACATACTCTTGTCCAAACATACATTGAATGAGGAGTGGATATGGACAAGAGGTGATAGCTATGCGCTCGAATGGTTGGAAGCAGCGAACAGCTGACTCGCTAATGCTGTACGTATTTGTCGGCGTGCTGTTCGCTGTCGGCGTCGTATTCGGCGCTTTGGCTGTACATGCGCTCACGCTTGAGCAGCAGCAAAACTTATCCGGCGACTTGGATCGTTTTGTCAAGACGATGGAAGCTGGCATGTTTCCTGATGTAACGGACGCTTTTTGGTCGCGAACCGTATTTTATGGCAAGTGGATTGCATTGATCGGGGTGCTGGGCATGACAGTAGTCGGCCTTCCGTTCGTATTGGCATTGGATTTTCTGAAAGGCGCGCTTGTCGGCTTCGCGATTGGAACAGTCGTCAGCGAGCATGGCTGGAAAGGGATATTGTTCGCGCTTGCATCTGTTGTACCGCCGAATATGATCGTCGTGCCGGCGATTATGATCGCGAGCGTAGCGGCTTTGACCTTCTCGCTGCATGTCATACGGTATCGGCTGATGCAGAGCAAAGGGAAGCTGCGGCCTGCCTTTACATCGCTGTGTCTGATGCTTGTGCTGATGCTACTTGCAGTTTCAGCAGCCTCTTTGGTAGAAGCGTATGTATCGCCTGCGTTAATGCGCTGGGCAGCTCCATTGTTGATGGAATAGCGTCTTTCCGTTGATGAAGTTACGGTGTCGAAAGCTGTAAATCGTTTGACTTTATTTGCGATTAGCCCATATAATGAAAGCAAATGTTCCGGCAATGGGCGCAATACGTGTGCGAGGGGGGAAACCATGGAAGCCCGGATCGAGAAAATTAAACAGCAGCTGCAGTCGCAGGGCTACAAGTTAACCCCGCAGCGTGAGGCGACGGTTCGAGTTTTGCTTGAGAACGAAGAGGATCATCTGAGTGCTGAGGACGTCTTTATGCTAGTGAAGGAGAAGGCGCCTGAGATCGGATTGGCGACGGTATATCGGACGCTTGAGCTGCTTAGCGAGATGCATGTGGTTGAGAAGATGAATTTTGGCGATGGCGTTGCTCGCTATGATTTGCGAACGGATAGCAACAAGCACCATCATCACCATTTAATATGTGTGCAGTGCGGCTCGATGGATGAGATTATGGAGGACTGGCTAGGACCGCTCGAGGAGCGTCTTGAGCTTGAATTCGGATTTCATGTTGTCGATCACCGATTAGATTTTCAAGGGGTCTGCCATCGATGCCAGGCCAAGAATGAAGATGCAGGTACGGGGACGGCGCAGTCAGGTCGCACTTCGTAGTACAGGCAGCTTAGACAACAGGCGACTACCGCGGGAAACCGTGCGGTGGTCGCCTGTTTTTATTTTCGCTTTGTGCTAGCTTGCCGCGTCCGTGTTCGCGTCTGGGCACGTGTCCGTTTTGCTTTCCGACGTACCGATTGCGAGCGGGAAAAGACGTTTGCGTGTTTGTTCACAAGCGGCGGCGCGGAGGGAGCGATATTAGCGCCTGCACCGCACCCAGCAAGCTGCATCAAGCCGCTGCCTTGCGCCAAGCGGTTGTAGCCGGACAAGGTTTTTGCCCAGGCTTGGAGCTTTGACGATACGTCGGCTGGCGTTAGCGAGGAATCGCTGGCGAGCAGCAGTGCAGCTCCGCCGGTTACATGTGGACAAGACATGCTCGTGCCGGACATGATCTGATACCCATTGTTAAGAGCAGTAGAGCGAATGAGCGCACCGGGCGCCGTAATATCGATGCCCTCGCCCCGGCTGCTGAAGGAGGCGATTTCGTCATTTTGCGTAGAGGCAGCGACAGCAATCGTTTCGTCGAAGCTGGCGGGCTCGTCGATACGGCCGCTTTCCGCTCCGCTATTGCCGGCTGATGCAACGATGACAACCCCTTTCTTATACGCATTCTGAATCGCTTCTTGAAGCGCAGTGCTTTGTTCCCCGGGCATTAATCCAAAGCTCATATTAATGACATTGATTTTATTCTTTACACACCAGTTAATGCCTTGAATGATATCGGAAATATAGCCGAGCCCGTCACTGTCCAGCGCTTTGATCGCATAGAGCTTCGCTTTCGGCGCAACGCCGGGCTGCATGCCATTGTCGCCTGTCGCAGCAACGATCCCCGCAACATGCGTCCCATGACCATTATCGTCATAATACGATGAGCCGCCTGTCGTGTTCACGCCGCCGGCAATCGATAGATTGGAATGCTTGGCGATGCCTGTATCAATGATGCCGACCCGAATGTTTTCGCCTTCCGTTCGCGTCCATGCATCCGGCGCTTGTACGCGGCAAATGTTCCATGTTGCATGCTCAGGGCAGACGGATTCGTTATTTTTTCGGCCGCGATTTCGGGGTTTAGCAGCAGGCAGCACATGCGCATGAACCTTGGCGTCCCGCTCAATATATTTAATTCCTGCGGCGCGCGAAGCGATGCGAACCTGGCTGTTGAGATACCTTGCATCGAGATAACAGCATATGATTCGGTTTCTGCGTATCGTCTTAATGGGCTTAATCCCTTTGCTATTCATATAACGGATGAAACGAGCATAGGATTTTTCTCCTCGTAAGCCGATCAAATGCCGAGTTGTATATTTGGTAGCGGATGTTCGTACGCTTCGTCCGAATAGCTGCTCCAAGCGGAATTTGGTCAAAATTGTCGTCTCTCCTTCAAACGTTCCAAATGAGTACACATGAAGCTTACGGCTACACCTATTGTATGGGGCTCATGTCGTCCGAGCATGGGCAGGCGCCGTATGGCGCACATATTTTTGATAATGGGTGAGAAACGTATCGTGTAGGACTGTCATTGGACGTGCATGGCTCATACAACAATAAGAGGAGAGCTTGCATCAATCGACGAACGACCAATTGCGAGGAGGAATCAGGATGCGAGTCGGAGTGCCAACCGAAATCAAGAACAGCGAGTATCGCGTAGCGCTGACACCCGCAGGCGTGGAGATTTTGAAAGCAGGCGGGCATGAGGTGATCGTTCAGAAGGGAGCGGGGGCAGGAAGCGGCTTCGCTGATCATGCTTATGCGGATGCAGGCGCAGAGCTGGCGGATCGAGCAGAAGACGTTTGGCAAACAGCCGACATGATTATGAAGGTAAAAGAGCCGCTGCCGGAGGAGTACGACCATTTTAAACCGGATATGCTGCTCTTTACTTATTTGCATCTGGCAGCTGCTCCTGCTCTCGCTGCGGCACTTGTCGAGCGAGGCGTAAGCGCCGTCGCGTATGAGACGATTCAGCTGCCGGGAGGAAGCCTTCCGCTTCTAACGCCTATGAGCGAGGTAGCCGGGAGAATGTCGGTCCAGCTTGGCGCGCAGTATTTGGAATCCTTTTATGGCGGACGCGGCGTATTGTTAGGAGGCGTTCCCGGCGTCGCGCCCGCAGATGTCGTCATAATTGGGGGCGGGATCGTCGGAACGAACGCTGCCAAAATCGCGCTGGGGATGGGAGCGAACGTCGCTATTTTGGAAAAAAGCACGGACCGGATGCGTTACCTCGACGATGTGTTTGGCGGACGACTTCGCACGCTGGCGTCGAATCCGCAAAATATCGCCGGCGCGGTTCGAAAAGCGGATTTGTTAATTGGCGCCGTTCTAATTCCGGGGGCGAAGGCGCCGCATCTGGTTACCGAGGAGATGGTGCAATCGATGAAGAAGGGCTCCGTCATCGTTGACGTTGCCGTGGATCAAGGGGGATCCATTGCCACCGTCGACCGGCCGACGACGCATAAGGACCCGGTATATGTCAAGCATGATGTGATCCATTATGCAGTCGCGAACATTCCAGGCGCGGTTCCGCGCACTTCCACTTTGGCGCTGACGAACGTGACGATTCCGTACGCCCGCATGCTTGCCGACGGCGGCTTAGCCGCAGCTGTCAAGGATGAGGCGCTTCGCAAAGGAGTCAATACGTACAACGGTGCGGTGACGAACGAAGCGGTGGCGGATGCGGTCGGGCTGCCTTACGTGCCTTTTCATTTGATCTAAGTAGTCATCCGCTTCCTCATTCGCATGAGACTGTGATTCGTTCCGAATGAACGGGCCTCTAGGCGCATATGGTGTACCTATAGGATAAGCAGTCACATGGGGGGCGAGAGCGGATGGTCGTTTCCGTACGCAAATGGTTTGGCCATATTTTGTTTCTATTGACCTTTATTCTTCTGACGATAATGACATTCGGCGGGTATCGATGGCTTATCGATGTTATATCGCCTGTAGATCCATATCGCGAGCCGCAGGGGCAAGCTTTAAAGGTATCCGGACAAATCCATTCCCCTGAAGGCGGAACGATGGGCGATCGGCTGCGCTGGTTCTATTGGTACGGCGAATAGCTTCGTTAGGCAGGAGATTTCGCTTTGCCTGTTGAATACATGGGTGATCGACATCATTCACTTTCAGAAGGGATAGCTGGGCAAATGGAGACGGAATTGCAATCGTTTCTGCGCGACTGGCCGGCAGACCGATCATTATCGGAAAGCACGCTCATGTCCTATGAACGGGACTTGAGGCATTTTATCCGGTTTGCAGCCGATGCTGGAATTAGTGCGCCCGAACAGGTGCAAAAGCATCATATGGCACGCTATTGGCTGACGCTGCGGCAAGAAGGCCGCAAGAATGCGTCATTATCCCGTTATCGGGTCTCGCTCCGCGCTTTTTTTCGGTATTTGATGGACAAGCAGCGTGTAACAGCAGATCCAACTGCCGATATGGACGCGCCAAAGCCGGATAGTCCGCCACCGCGTATCTTAACGGCTGTTCAGGTCGAGCTGCTTCTAGCATCGCCCGATCCGGCAGAACCGTCTGGCCTTCGCGATTCAGCTATATTAGAAACGATGTATGCGACGGGCATTCGCGTATCAGAGTTGATCGCGCTGGATTTGGAGCATGTTCACGTGTCGCTTGGATTTATTCGTTGTTCAGCGAACGCCAAAGAACGGATTGTGCCAATCGGACGAGCCGCATCAGCCTCGTTAGAAGCTTATTTGCAATCGGGCCGGGAGCGGCTGCTTCGCGATAATTCGGAGGAGCAAGCGGTATTCATCAATCGCCGAGGCGAAAGGATGACACGGCAAGGGCTTTGGAAAATTGTAAAAAAACATGCAGCGCTAGCAAGCATCGAGGGCGATTTGACGCCTCATTCGCTACGTCACTCGTTCGCTGCGCATTTGCTTGAGAATGGTGCAGATGTGCGAGCGGTACAAGAGATGATGGGTCATGCCGGACTTGCTGCTACGCAAAAATATGTTCATTTGACGAAGTCCCGCATGAAGGAAGTATATGAACGCTCACATCCTAGAGCAAGGTAAGCTTGCCGACAGCTAGCGTAGGCACAGTGAAGCAACTTGCAAGGCGAGCGGTGCGTGGGAGAGAGGAGTGACTGACGCATGCGGTTTCAACGCATCGCACTTATTGTGCTGGATAGCGTAGGCATAGGAGAGCTGCCTGACGCGCCGGCATTCGGAGATACAGGGTCCCATACGTTGGGCCATATATTAAGAGAGAAGCCGGATCTTAAGATGCCGCGGCTTCGCAGATGGGGCCTTGACCGGATTGCAGAGCTGCCCGGCTGGCAGCCTTGCAGCGAAGAGCCGGCCGCTTTCTACGGTAAGATGTCCGAGGCTTCTGTTGGCAAAGACACGATGACCGGACATTGGGAAATCGCGGGATTGAAGGTTGAAATTCCTTTCCAGACTTTCCCGAACGGCTTTCCGGATGAATTAATCCATGCCTTCGAAGAGCAGACGGGAAGAAAAGTGATCGGCAATAAGCCGGCCAGCGGAACCGCCATTTTGGATGAGCTTGGCGAAGCGCATATGGAAACAGGCTCCTGGATCGTGTATACGTCTGCGGACAGCGTCTTCCAGATTGCTGCCCATGAGGAAGTCATTCCGCTGCAGGAGCTGTACCGCGCTTGCGAAATCGCTCGAGCGCTCACGAGAGATGAACGGTTCGCAGTAGGCCGCGTCATCGCGCGCCCCTTCACGGGAACGCCAGGCGCGTTCGTCCGGACGCCGAATCGGCATGATTACGCGTTGAAGCCGCCGGCGCCGACTGTATTGAATACGCTGCAAAACGAGGGCTACGACGTCATCGCCGTGGGCAAAATCCGTGATATTTTTGATGGGGAAGGGATCTCGGAATCGTTTCCAACGAAGAGCAACGACGACGGCATTCAACGAACGTTGAATCTGCTTGAAACAAGCTTCGAAGGTCTGTTGTTTACGAATTTAGTCGATTTCGACTCCCTGTATGGCCATCGCCGTGACCCTATCGGATATGGTCATGCGCTCGAGGCTTTCGATCGGGCGGTGCCGGAGCTGGAGAAAAGGCTTGGCCCGAGCGATTTGCTGATCATTACGGCCGATCATGGCAATGATCCCGTTCATGCAGGTACCGATCATACGCGAGAATATGTTCCGCTGCTGCTCTATAGCCCAGCGTTTGTGACGCCTGGCGATGTTGGGATCCGCGCCACTTTTGCTGACATTGCAGCAACGATTGCAGATAACTTTGGCGTTACGCCGCCGCCTAATGGGGAAAGCTTGCTTCATTTATTAGGCTGATTCGTGCGTTGAAGCGCCATAAAACATGTGGGAGAGGATGATTGGATTGTCGAATCATGCAGGAGAAACACTACCAAACGAAGCATATGCGGAAGCAGCAGCATACCTAACCGCTCAAACCTCAATTAAACCAGAGATTGGATTGATCCTTGGATCGGGGCTTGGCGTATTAGGCGACCATTTGACCGAAGTTACGACAATTCCTTACGCGAGCATTCCTCACTTCCCTGTTTCGACGGTTGAAGGCCATGCGGGCGAGCTGATGATCGGTTATTTGAACGGCCGTCCGGTCGTGCTCATGAGGGGCCGCTTCCATATGTATGAAGGCTACGGGCCTGAATTGACAAGCTTCCCCGTTCGTGTCATGCAATCGCTCGGCGTTGCCAAGCTGATTGTAACCAATGCGGCTGGCGGCATCAATACGGGGTATGATCCAGGCGATCTTATGCTCATTACCGATCATATTAACTTAACGGGACGCAATCCGTTGATCGGCGCAAACGATGATCGGTTCGGCGTGCGCTTCCCGGATATGTCAGAGGCTTATAGCCGTAAATTCCGTGCGATCGCACAGGAAACGGCGCAGGCGAGCGGCTTCTCGCTTCGAGAGGGCGTATATGTAGGCGTGTTGGGTCCTTCCTACGAGACGCCGGCAGAGATTCGGATGATGCGTACGCTGGGAGCCGACGCGGTAGGCATGTCGACGGTTGCCGAAGTCATTGCGGCGCGCCATTGCGGCATTGAGGTGCTCGGCATTTCATGCATCAGCAACATGGCTTCCGGCATTCTGGATCAGCCGTTGTCGCATGATGAGGTTATCGAAACGACAGAACGCGTGAAAGCTCGTTTTCTGAAGCTCGTGTCGGAGGTCGTAACGAAGCTTTAAGGATCAGTATTTGTCGAAATACAGAAGATAATAGTTCCGCTCCGCCGACCGATTTTGACAGACTTTCAAACCGATCGGTATTATAATTGCTATGATTATAGGAGTGGAGTGAAACGATATGGAAAACCAATTGCTCGAACGAGTAGAAAAGCTTCGCGGCATTATGGTAGATGCCGTGTTGAGCCGACAGACATTCCAGCACCGGGAGGTGCTGCATTTGAGCCAAATGCTTGATACATTAATCGTGCAGGCACAAAACGAGCAGCATCGGACCCGTGTGCTAATGAAAGCCTCAACAGAGGAGGGTTAACTAGCAGATGCGGGCAGTGGATTTGATTCATAAGAAGCGCGATGGGGAACAGCTGACGTTCGCCGAAATTGATTATTTAATAAAAGGCTATTGCCAAGGCGAGATTCCGGATTATCAAATGTCCGCCTGGTCAATGGCTGTTTTTTTTAGAGGGATGACCAAGAAAGAAACCGCGGATCTGACGATGGCTATGGCGCATTCCGGTGATACGGTTGATCTGGGCGCTATTCATGGGCTGACAGCGGACAAGCACAGCACTGGCGGCGTGGGCGATAAAACAACGTTGGTTGTCGCGCCGCTTGTCGCAGCAATTGGCGTTCCAGTAGCTAAAATGTCCGGCAGAGGGCTTGGCCACACCGGCGGTACAATTGACAAACTCGAAGCAATAGAGGGCTTCCGCACCGAGCTGCAGCGCGATGATTTTTTTGCCCAAGTGAACGATATCGGCTTGGCAGTCATTGGCCAATCCGGCAATCTGACGCCTGCGGACAAGAAGCTGTACGCGCTCCGGGATGTGACAGCCACAGTCGAGTCGATTCCTCTTATCGCAAGCTCTGTCATGAGCAAAAAAATCGCGGCCGGCGCTGATGTGATCGTGCTCGATGTGAAAGCGGGCAGCGGCGCATTCATGAAATCGCTGGAGGATGCGGAGCATTTGGCGCGAGCGATGGTTGATATCGGCACGGAAGTCGGCAGACGGACGGCAGCAGTTATTAGCGATATGGACCAGCCGCTGGGCGCTGCGATTGGCAATGCTTTAGAGGTAGCGGAAGCGATCGCGACGCTGAAGGGACAAGGCCCCAAGGATTTGGAGCGGCTCTGCTTAACGCTTGCTGCCCATATGGCGGTGCTTGCGGGAAAGGCCGGTTCGATCGAGGAAGCGGAGCTTATTTTGCGTGAAGCGCTTCGTTCTGGCGCAGCGCTCGACAAGTTCCGTGCGCTGGTCGTCGCACAGGGCGGCGATCCTTCCATGGTCGATCAGCCAGATCGTTTGCCCGCAGCCACAGCGTTTGTCGAGGTCAAAGCGGAATCAAGCGGATGGGTGACGGGCATTCAGGCGGAGCAGCTCGGGCTTGCAGCAATGAAGCTGGGAGCAGGACGCGCGACGAAGGAAGCAGCCATCGACTATGCTGTCGGGATGTTGCTGAAGAAAAAAGTAGGAGATGCCGTTTCGTTAGGGGAAACGCTTGCTGTGCTGCATACGCATGAGGGGTATGTCGGATTGGATGCGATTATGAGCGAGACAGCCGCAGCGTTTACGATTGACTCGGCTCAGCCAGAGGCCAAGCCGCTTCTGCTGTCCATCGTGACAGCGGATGAGACGCGCCGCCTATAGGTACAGAAATTCAGGGGTTGCTCCATTAGCCGTCAAGGCAGTGGGGCAGCTCCTTTTTTCTTTTGTCACAAGAAATGGAATATATTGCTGAGCTCCTGACCATAATGAAGAGGAAAAAGCTGGCCGCTGTCTGTTCGTATTAAGCAGTATCACCTCTCTGGTATTGCTCCGAATGGAGGGCTGGGCCGCATCATGCTCAGGAGGGATCATTCTTGTTGAAATCAATCTGTACCAAACTACTCATCAGCGCTGTGGCGCTCGCGCTAGTTGTTCCTGCTGCATCAGCAGCGGCTGCAGAGCCTGCTGCACAGAAGCAATCCGCTGCAGCTCCGAACGCCGCATTGGCGCCTTCGGCTCGCTCCGCTGTACTGATGGATGCGGATAGCGGAACCGTCATTTTTGACAAAAACAGCCATGATCGACTGCCGCCAGCCAGCATCACGAAAATTATGACGATGCTGCTCATTATGGAGGCGCTTGACGACGGGCGGCTCAAGCTTACAGATAAAGTTTCGGCCAGCGAATACGCTTCTTCCATGGGCGGCTCGCAGATTTTCCTTGAGCCGGGCGAAGAGATGTCCGTAGATGAGATGATCAAAGGCATTGCACTCGCTTCAGGCAACGATGCTTCGGTCGCAATGGCGGAGAAAATCGGAGGCTCGGAAGCGGAGTTCGTCAAGATGATGAACGAGAAAGCGCAGCAGCTCGGCATGAAGGATACGCATTTTGCCAACTGCAACGGTTTGCCGGTAGCGGATCATTATTCATCGGCTCATGATATTGCGATTATGTCGAGAGAGCTGCTCAAGCATACGCAAATTACGAAATATACAGGCATGTACCAGGATTATTTGCGCAAAACGTCCGAGAAGCCGTTCTGGCTCGTGAACACGAACAAGCTGGTTTGGTTCTACACAGGCGCAGACGGTCTGAAAACAGGCTTCACGAACGAAGCGAAATTCTGTCTTTCTGCAACCGCACGCCGGGACGGGCTTCGCGTTATTGCTGTCGTAATGGGCGAGCCGAACACGAAGACGCGCAACGCGGAAGTGTCATCGATGCTTGACTATTCGTTCGCTCAATACTCCAACTACTCGATCTTCAAGCAAGGCGATGCCATTGGGAAGGTCAAAATTGAGAAGGGCGCCGTTCCGGAGCTGGAGCTGAAAGCAACCCATCCTTATAGCGTTCTCATGCGCAAAGGCGCGTCCAAAGACAATATTCGCTATGAGCTGAAGCTGAATAATGCATTGAAGGCTCCAATTAAGATCGGCGATCCGATTGGTCGAATCGTCGTTTACCAAGGCGAACAGCAGCTGTCCGAGTTCGAGGTGCAGGCGCCAGTGTCCGTGGCAAAAGCGGGCTGGTGGACGATGTTCAAGCGCACTTGCGGCGGATTGTTTAGCTAGGGCGTGTCAGAAAACCCGCTCGAGGTCATCTTGCACCGCCTTTTCTCCCCCTGCTGGACGCGCCCTGTGTAAGCGTTTTTTGTCGGCTCATAGCGCTGGGGTTCTAGTTTTGTCGTGAGGCAGGAATGGCAAGGGCTGGCGGAGAATTCCATGTTCATAACGGGGAGGAGTGAACAGGATATGAGTCTTCAAGTGGAATTGGAGCATCGCCGCAATGTGTTGATCGTAAGGCTCAAAGGAGAGCTGGATCATCATTCGGCTGATGTCGTCCGTTACAAAATGGAAGATTCAATTATGAACGGAAACGTCGATCATGTGGTGCTCAGCTTAAAGGAATTGCTCTTCATGGACAGCTCCGGTCTCGGCGTCATCCTCGGCCGATATAAGCAGTTGAAAGCCAAGGGCGGCAAAATGGCGGTCTGTGATGTGAATAAGAGCGTGTATCGTTTGCTGGAGCTATCAGGTTTGTTCAAGATTTTGGCGATTCACGATAATGAGCGCAGCGCGCTCACGAGTCTGGAGGTCGTATCATGAATGAGACGAACGTTGCCAATTCGATGAACCTGACATTTTCGGCTCGCAGCGAGAATGAGGCGTTTGCCCGCATCACCGTTGCTGCCTTCATCTCGCAGCTTGATCCGACGATGGAGGAGCTTAATGATTTGAAGACCGTCGTATCCGAAGCCGTGACGAATGCGATTATTCACGGTTACGATAGCGATCCGCTTAAATTCGTAACCATCGAAGCGTCAATCGAGAATGAGACGATTCATTTGGTAATCAGTGACGAGGGCAACGGCATCGAGGATCTCGAGCTTGCCCGCCAGCCGTTGTACACCTCAAAGCCAGAGCTTGAGCGCTCGGGCATGGGATTCACGATTATGGAAAATTTCATGGATCAATTTGAAGTAACGAGCGAATCCGGCCGGGGCACGCGTATCGCTATGACCAAGCGGATTGAATCGAAAAAAGCGCTTTTTAATTAAGCGCATAGGGGTTGGACCTCATGGATGTCGATTTGAAGCAAACGGCGCAGCCGTATTTGGAAGACGCGGAAGTGAAGCGTCTGATCGCCTTGAGCCAATCCGGCGACAATGTGTCGCGCGATACGCTCGTGCATTGCAATATCCGACTCGTATGGTCGGTCGTACAGCGGTTTATGAACCGCGGCTACGAACCGGAGGATCTGTTCCAGATCGGCTGTATCGGCTTGTTGAAGTCAGTCGATAAGTTCGATTTATCCTACGACGTCAAATTTTCAACCTATGCGGTTCCGATGATTATCGGGGAAATTCAACGGTTCCTTCGTGACGACGGCACGCTCAAAGTGAGCCGATCCTTGAAGGAAACGGCGAACAAGGTTCGCAAAATGAAGGACGAGCTGTCCAAGACGCTTGGCCGGCTGCCGACGATCACGGAAGTTGCGGAAGGGCTCGGGATTACGCCGGAGGACGTCGTATTCGCGCAGGAGGCGAATAAGCCGCCGACATCGATTCACGAAACGGTGTTCGAGAATGACGGGGACCCGATTACGCTAATGGATCAAATCGCTGACGATTCCCAGGAGCGATGGTTCGATAAGCTCGCGTTAGCCGAAGCGATTGAAGGGCTTGCGGAGCGGGAGCGATTAATCGTCTATCTTCGCTACTATCGGGACCAGACGCAGTCCGAGGTGGCGAGCCGGCTTGGCATTTCGCAAGTCCAAGTGTCGCGGCTCGAGAAAAAAATATTGCAGTTGATCAAAGACCAAATCGCCCAATAACCGGCGATTTGGTTTTTTTATTGGCTGCACAGCCATACTAACCAAGAACCTGTGCAGTCACTCGCGGATATGGAGGGGATGCGGCTTGAATGATGAGAAGTCGGCACCGTCGGTGCTCTATATGCGGCTAAGAAAACGTGTGTATTTGAAGGCAGAGGAGGCGGTCACCCTCGGGCAGGCTGCGCGGCTGCTTGCAGATGATGAGCTGGAATCCGAGCTGTCCTCCCTTGTGCTGTATAAGCATATAACGGCTGACGGCAACCGGGTCGTAATCGATTTGCTGCAAATTATTCGGGTGATCCGAAGTCGGTTTCCAGCGCTTGCGATTGAAACCTACGGCGACCCGCAGGTGCTCCTCATGGTCGGCGAGAAGGTCGAGAAGCCGCGTGTTGCCGTGCTGATCGGCGCCTGGCTGCTGCTTTTCTTCGGCGCAGGGCTTGCGATCATGAATTTTCACACGGATGTCAGCATGAAGGAGGTTCATCAGCGCATTGCCGAGCTGGTGACCGGCAAGCAGGTTGAGCACCCGCTATGGTTTCAGATTCCTTACTCGGTCGGCATTGGCCTCGGGATGCTGCTCTTCTTTAATCATCTGTTCAAGAAACGATTCAATGAAGAGCCGAATCCGCTAGAGGTGGAGCTGTACTTATATCAAGAGAATGTGAATGCCTACGTCGTGGCGGATGAGATGCGCAAGAAGCATGGGAATGCGCGACGTCCTTCGCCTCCAGCGGGTGATACCAATGGTTGATTTTGCGCGTGACGTATTCGTGGCGCTGCTAGGGTTAGGCGGAGGATTGGCGGTCGGCTCAGGGCTTGTTTCCTTGCTCATTATCTTGGATCTAATTCCCAGGCTTGCGCAATTAGGAAACGCCTATCGACATTCAGTCTGGTTCGAAACGGCGGTTGTTACAGGCGCGCTCTACTGGACGTTTGCCGACTTTATGGATTGGAAGCTTCATTGGCAGCTGCCAATTGTTTTGCCGATCGCCGGACTGTTTGACGGGCTATTCGTCGGCATGCTGGCTGCTGCATTAACCGAGGTGATGAACGTGCTCCCGATATTGGCCAAACGTATCGGGCTTTCCCGTCAGATTACGGCGCTCGTACTGGCAATGGTGTTAGGGAAAACGGTCGGATCGTTATTCGACTGGCTGTATTACCAGTGGTAATTGGAACCGGATAAGGAGGAGAAGCCTATGCGCAATCGCGACAAGCAGCCCGATGGTGAAGCATCATTCATTATACCTGAGGCTTTGCAAATGCTTGGGGACATTCAACTGGAGGACGATGACGAAAGCTTACTAAAGCCAAGCAAAGCGAGCCGTCCTCAAACCGAGTCTCATTCACAATCTCATGCAAACGATGAAGATGATTGGTCAGAAGTGCTGCTGGATATGCCCGATTCCGAGGAGGAGACTAGAGGCAAGCGGCTTCAAGCAAAATCGGAAGCGAAGCCTGAGCAGCATTCAGATGAAGCGGAGCATGATCCGCTTCATATTGAGTTGCTATCGCTGCTCAAGGATGACAAGCGTTTGCGCGAGCTGATTTCGGCGGAGCTTGTCTCACAGGTGCCTTCGGCGAATTCGGCGAGTCAAGGCGAAGCGGAGGACGACGAGGGAGCGAAGGCTCATTCGGAGCCAGAGTCTGGCGAAAGAGGAAAGTCGGCGCAATCGCAGGAGGCGGAGAGCGGGAAGAAACCGCCTCAGTGGCATGGGGACGACCATAAGAAGAATGAGCATAAGGACATCAGGCCCATCCCGGTGAAGATGGAGCAGTTTTTGAAAAAGCTCGAAGATGAAGCGGGATACAAAACCAGCTTCGATATTGTCGTTCGTGAAATGACGCTCGGCGGCAAGCGGATCGCCTGCTTCTTTATGAACGGCTTAGCCAAAGACACCGTGCTGACGGATGTATTAACGCGTCTTACTTACTTGCAGCAGGATACGATCGATTCGCATGCGCTGCATGCTTTTATGGATCTCTATGTTCCAGCCGTTCAGGTGAAGCCTGTGGAAGACTGGACCGAGATGCTGATCGAGGTGCTTGCTGGAGCGACTGCCTTCTATATCGAAGGCGAGAGCTCGACACTTATTATCGATGCCAAAAACTTCCCGGCTCGCGGGCCGGACGAGCCGTCGCTAGAGCGGGTCGTTCGCGGCGCGCGCGATGGTTTTGTGGAGACGCTGATGGTGAACGTTTCCCTCGTGCGGCGCCGCCTGCGCGATCCGCAGCTGCGTTACGAAATCGTCAGGGTGGGCGAGCGCACGCAAACGGATGTCTGCATCGCTTATATCGATGATATCGCCGATACGGAGCTTGTGGAGTCGATACGGGATAAAATCAAGCAGGTGAAGCTCGACGGCCTCCCGCTCGCGGACAAGCAGCTGGAAGAAGCGACGGTGAAGCGGGGCTGGAATCCCTACCCGCTGGTGCGATACTCCGAACGCCCCGACGTCGTAGCCGCGCATTTGCTTGAAGGCAGCGTCTGTGTATTCGTTGATACGTCGCCGAGCGTCATGCTCTTGCCGACGACATTTTTCGACCTGATTCAGCATGCGGAAGAAAATAGGCAAACGCCGTTTATCGGCACCTATCTGCGCTGGGTGCGCTTCATCGGCATCATGGCCTCGCTGTTCCTGCTGCCGGTCTGGTTCTTGTTCGTGCTCCAGCCGGATCTCAAGCCGGTTGCGCTTGATTTCATCGGCCCGACGAAAACGGGCAAAATTCCGATGGTCGTCCAGTTTTTAATCGCCGAGCTCGGGGTCGACTTGCTCCGAATGGCTTCCGTCCATACGCCTACCCCGCTTGCGACGGCGATGTCGCTCATTGCGGCCATTTTGATTGGCGATATTGCGGTTTCAACTGGTTTGTTCATCAATGAGGTCATTCTGTACATGGCGGTTGCCGCGATCGGCATGTTCGCCACGCCAAGCTATGAGCTGGGCCTTGCGAACCGAATTGTCAGGCTGCTCTTGATCGTCTCGGTCGCCGTATTCAAAGTGCCGGGATTTGTCGTCGCAACGACCGTCGTATTGGTGCTGCTCGTCATGCAGCGGTCGTTCAATCGTCCGTACATGTGGCCGTTTATTCCTTTTGATTTTAAAGCGATGATGAGCATTATCGTTCGGGTGCCAGTGCTCCATAACCGGACAAGACCGAATCTGCTGCGCCCGAAACAGCGCGATAAAATGCCTCGAACGGACTAAGAAAGGACGTGCCGGACAGTCTCCACAGGCTGTCCGTTTTTTTTGCGATTGGGCGGCATGCCAAAAAAAGTGCAAACGAAATGATTAAAAATACATTTCTCCCTAGGTGCGATTACGGTATACTGATGACATTGGGTACAAATGAAACTGGTATTCCTATCATCTTACTTTTTATCGGAGGGGTATATTTTAATGTCCACTTACTTACACGGAACGAGTCAAATTAATGATAAAGGCCATCTCACAATTGGCGGCTGCGATTTAACAGATCTGGCAAAAGAGTACGGAACACCACTATACATCGTGGACGAGGCGTTCGTACGCCAACGTGCACGCGAATTCGTAGAAGCTTTCCGCGCGACTGGCCTCAAATTCCAAGTTGCATACGCAAGCAAAGCGTTCAGCGTTATGGCAATGTGCGCAATTGCGGAGCAAGAAAATCTGTCGCTTGATGTCGTTTCTGACGGCGAGCTGTACACGGCATTGCAAGCGGGCTTCCCGGTTGAACGCATCCACTTCCACGGCAACAACAAAACGCCTGAAGAGATCAACATGGCGATTGACGCTGGCATCGGCTGCTTCGTCGTTGACAACTTCGTCGAAATGTCTTTGCTGAACGCACTGGCTGCGGACAAAGGCAAAACGGTTAACGTATTGCTTCGCATTACGCCGGGCGTAGAAGCACATACGCATGACTTCATCTCGACAGGCCAACAAGACTCGAAGTTCGGCTTCGACCTGGGCAACGGAACGGCGTTCCGCGCTATCGAAGAGACGCTTAAGCTTGGCAATCTGAATCTGCTCGGCGTTCACTCCCATATCGGTTCGCAAATTTTCGAGGTTGACGGTTTCGGCATGGCTGTCGATAAAGTGGCAAAATTCGCGGTTAAAGTGCGCGATGAGCTCGGTAAAACTTTCTCGGTTATTAACGTGGGCGGCGGCTTCGGCATCCGTTATGTTGAAGGCGATTCGCCGCTTCCGCTCTCCACTTATGTTAACGCGATTGCAGATGCGATCATTTCCAACTTCACAGCTGCAAATTATCCAACGCCAGAGATCTGGATCGAGCCAGGCCGCAGCATGGTCGGCGATGCAGGCACGACGCTGTACACGATCGGTACGCACAAAGAAATTCCAGGCGTGCGTAAATATATCGCAGTAGACGGCGGCATGACTGACAACCCGCGTCCAGCGCTGTATGGCTCGAAGTACGAAGCGGTATTGGCTAATCGCGCGAACGCTGCGAACGAAGAGACCGTTACTGTAGCAGGTAAAGCATGCGAGAGCGGCGATATGCTCATCTGGGATCTGGAGCTTCCGAAATCCGAGAGTGGCGACCTGCTTGCTGTATTCTGCACAGGAGCGTATAATTACGCAATGGCGAGCAACTACAACCGGATTCGTCGTCCGGCTGTCGTGTTCGTTAAGGACGGCGAAGCTTCGCTGGTCGTTAAACGTGAAACGCTTGAAGACATCGTCGTAAACGACGTCATTCCGCAACGTCTGCGCAAGGCGTCCGTCTAACGAATCGTTAACGCCATTGATGGCTTACTGCCCGACATTTAGATGAACTAGGAGTGAACGATAATGGCAAAACAAGCAAAGATTACGCTGGCTAATGGCGCAGTCGTAACGATTGATCTGTTCGAAAAGGATGCACCGAACACGGTTGCTAACTTCGAGAAGCTTGCAAACGAAGGTTTCTATAACGGTCTCGTATTCCACCGTGTAATTCCAGGTTTCGTCGCACAAGGCGGCTGCCCTAGCGGCACTGGTACTGGCGGTCCTGGCTACACGATCGATTGCGAAATCAATCCGAACAAGCACGAGCGCGGTTCGCTCGCAATGGCGCATGCAGGCCGTAACACGGGCGGAAGCCAGTTTTACATCGTCTACAAGCCACAACCGCATCTCGACGGCGTGCATACGGTATTCGGCAAAGTGGTAGAAGGCATGGACCAAGTCGATGCTTTCAAAGGCCGCGACAAAATGGAAAAAGTAGAAATCGTAGAAGTGTAATTACGATAGGAAAGGCTGTGGACATGACGATTGGATGTCGTTATGCCACAGCTTTTTTTTGATCGCTATAAAGGATAAAAGTTTTGTGAACGGCGCGCAGGATCTAGACTTCCAGCCGCTTCAGGTCTTGCCAAATGTACAGTGGAGTGGTATAGTTCAGAGCATAACAAAAATCGCCAATGGTGTCTGGCGAATCTAATATAGGCGTCTTTCCTTCGGGGTACGGTGAAATTCCGAACCGGCGGTGATCATCGGCGACAGCTTTGCTACCGTTCATGCGGTGCATGTCTCCGGCGTCAGTCCGTGACCCGAAGCTTCTGAATTACTTTCGCGGCGAACGCATAGAAGAGGCTTCGGTGGACCTGGTGTAAATCCGGGACCGACAGTACAGTCTGGATGGGAGAAGGGAACGCATTCATTAAGCACGTTTATACGGGCGGTTTCTTTAACTTTGTTTAAGTTAGGAAACTCGTGCCCTCTTATTTACGTATGCGTCTTTATGAATGTTTTTCATTCTCATCGTTACGTTAGCGCATGAGCGCACGTTTCCCATCCCCCCGTCGGCAGCCTGCCGATAGGGGGTTTTTGGTTTGAGCGAAGTATTAAACGATGCGTTCTATATGCGGCTTGCGCTTCAGATGGCACAAGGCGCAACCGGCCAGACGAGCATCAATCCAGTAGTAGGCTGCGTGATCGTGAAGGAAGGCCGAATTATCGGGATGGGCGCGCATTTGAAGCGGGGCGAAGGCCATGCTGAAGTAAACGCGCTGCGGATGGCTGGCGATGAAGCGGAAGGGGCAACGGCATATGTTACGCTAGAACCTTGCAGCCATTACCGCAAAAAAACGCCGCCATGCTGCGACCGGCTTATTGAAGCTCGCATAGCGAGAGTCGTCGTAGCTGCGCAAGACCCGAACCCGCAGGTCGCAGGCACTGGGGTTGAGAAGCTTCGGGCGGCAGGCATTGCCGTTTCAGTAGGACTGCTGGCGGAAGAGTCGCATGCGATGAACGAGCGGTATAACAAATATATTTTGTCGCGCTTGCCATTCGTGACGTTGAAGACGGCTTCTACATTGGATGGCCGAATTGCGGCGAAGACCGGAGATAGCCGCTGGATTACCGGGCCAGCTTCGCGGGAAGCGGTTCATACGATGCGCCATCAGCATGACGGCATTATGGTTGGGATAGGCACGCTTCTCGCGGATGATCCGCAGCTGACGACACGCCTTGAAGTACCGGCGCTTCATCCAGCCCGGATTATCGTCGATTCTGCGCTACGCATTCCGCTTGATGCGCGCGTCGTGACGGACGGTATGGCGCGTACGATCGTGTTGACAACGACAGCTGCAAATCCGGAGAAACGAAGCAGCCTGCAGGCTGCAGGGGTAGAGATTGTCGACTGTGGAGACGGCCCGCATGTTAATCTGACTGAAGCGATGCGACTGCTAGGCGATATGGAGATTGGATCGATTCTGCTCGAGGGCGGGGGACAATTAAACGGCGCTATGCTGGCAGCGGGGCTTGTAGATAAAATCAGCTTGTTCTTCGCGCCCAAGCTCATTGGTGGCGGAGAGGCCTCGCCAGCTGCATTCGTCTTCGAAGGGTTCGAGAAAATGGCTGACGCCATCACGTTGGAGTCAACTCGATATGAGCAATATGGCGATGATATTGCAGTGATTGGCTACCCTTCCAATCGGCTGAAGGTGAAGTAAGAGGAGTTGAGGCAAAATGTTTACAGGATTGATTGAGGAAGTTGGGCGGTTCCGAGGCGCTTCTCGCGCAGGCGAAGCGATGGTGTTGACGATCGACGCGACTCGTATTCTTGGGGACGTTGCCATCGGCGATAGCATAGCGGTGAACGGCGTATGTTTAACGGTGACTTCCTTTACGCGGGGCTCCTTTCAAGCGGATGTCATGCCGCAAACGTATCGCCATTCGAACCTGAAAGATTTGAAGCCGGGCTCGAAAGTGAATTTAGAGCGAGCGATGGCTGCAGGCGGCCGGTTTGGCGGACATATCGTGCAAGGGCATATCGATGGAATAGGCGTTATCGTGTCGCGCAAGGTGGATGCGAATGCTGTAATTTTCAAGCTTCGTGCGGAGGAATCGAGCGAGCTTGCTAAATATGTGATCCCCAAAGGCTCGATAACGATTGACGGCATAAGCTTGACGGTTACAGAAGCTGAGAGCGGCAGCTTCGGCGTCTCCATTATTCCGCACACTTTGGCGGAAACCGCACTTCAAGATAAGCAGCCTGGAGATACTGTTAATCTAGAGGCGGATATCATCGGCAAGTATGTCGACCATTTGCTTCATTATCGTACTTCAGAGCCTACAGGGAAATCGAGCCGTTCCGGGATAAGCGCTTCGTTTTTGGCGGATAACGGATTCTTTTAGCGAATAGAGGCAGGAATAAGGGAGGGTTTAGGATGAGTGAACAAGTTAGCGGAACGGTAAAGCAGGTGGAGGATGCGAACGTTCAGTTTGACCCGATTGAGCTGGCGATCGCTGACCTGAAGCTGGGTAAGCCCATTATCGTCGTCGATGATGAAGATCGGGAGAACGAGGGAGACTTGATCGTTCTGTCCGAGAAAGCGACGCCTGAAGTCATTAATTTCATGATTACGGAAGCGCGCGGTTTGGTATGCGTTCCGATCACAAGCGAGCGTGCGGCTGAGCTGAACCTGCCTCCGATGGTCAATCATAATACGGATTACCATGGTACGGCGTTTACGGTTTCCGTGGATTATGTTTCAACTACAACGGGAATTAGCGCGATTGAGCGCTCGCAGACGGTGATGGCGCTGATCGATCCTTCGGCAAAGCCGGAGCAATTCCGTCGTCCTGGCCATATTTTCCCGCTGATTGCGAAGGATGGCGGCGTACTGCGCCGTGCAGGCCATACGGAAGCGGCGATCGATTTGGCTCGCATGTGCGATGCTAAGCCTTCATCTGTCATTTGCGAGATCATCAAAGAGGACGGCACGATGGCACGCCTGCCGGATTTGATCGAATTCAAGCAAAAGCATAATTTGAAGCTGATCTCGATCCAGGATATGATCAAGTATCGGAACGAGAAGGAGCGGCTGGTTGAACGCGTTGTAGATGTAAGCATGCCGACGGATTACGGCGATTTCCAAATTTACGGCTATAAGAATCAAATCGATGGCAAAGAGCATGTTGCTTTCGTCAAAGGCAGCATCAATCCCGAGCAGCCGACGCTGGTCCGCGTGCACTCCGAATGCTTAACCGGCGACGTGTTCCATTCCAAACGCTGCAATTGCGGCGAGCATCTCGAAGCAGCGCTACGATACATCGAAGAATCTGGCAACGGCGTATTGCTGTATATGAGACAAGATGGCCGCGGCGAAGGACTGCTTAACAAATTAAAGTCGTATCAGCTGCAAGAGCAGGGATTCGACATGTATGAAGCGAATAAGAAGGTAGGATTCGCGCCGGATTTGCGGGATTACGGCATCGGTGCGCAGATTTTGAAGGATCTTGGCGTTCGCCAGATGAGACTGCTGACGAACAACCCGCGCAAGATCAAAGGTCTTGAAGGCTATGGCATAGAAGTAGTGGAACGCGTTCCGCTCACCAAATAAGTCTTATTAAACTAGAAACCATACTTGGAAGGATGAGTAGCAATGAAACATTACGAAGGACATTTAATTTCGCAAGGATTAAAATATGGAATCGTCGTTGGACGGTTTAATGAATTCATTACGACGAAGCTTCTCTCCGGCGCATTGGACGGTCTGAAGCGCCACGGCGCGGAAGATTCGGAAGTTGAGGTTGCTTGGGTGCCTGGCGCATTCGAAGTGCCATTCGCTGCGCAAAAGATGGCAGAGAGCGGCAAATACGACGCTGTTATTACGATCGGCGCTGTTATCCGCGGTTCAACGCCACACTTTGAATATGTGTCCAACGAGGTAACGAAGGGCGTAGCAGCGATCGCTTTGAAAACGGGCGTACCTACGATCTTCGGCGTCCTGACGGTAGACTCGATTGAGCAAGCGGTAGAGCGCGCAGGCACGAAAGCGGGCAACAAAGGCTATGAAGCAGCCGTTACCGCAATCGAAATGGCGAATCTGACGCGTCAGCTGCAAGCGTAAGCAGTCTATCCTGCGGAAAGAACCGCTCCGGATCAGACGATAGCCGACCATCAGCCGGGAGGGTTACACCGTGACGGTGACGTACAAGCTGGAAACGTTCGAAGGACCGCTCGATCTGCTTTTGCACTTAATTGACAAGGCCGAGATCGACATCCACGAAGTGTCCATCAGCGAGATAACCGATCAATATATGGAATATTTGCAGGCCATGCAGGAACTCGAGCTCGATGTTACGAGCGAGTTCCTAGTCATGGCTGCTACCTTGTTGTCGATCAAAAGCAAACAGCTGCTGCCTAAGCCGCCTGTTATCGAGCTGGATGAGTATGATGACTGGCAGGACGACGGTCCTGATCCGCAAGAGGAGCTCATTGCGCGATTGCTGGAATACCGGAAGTTTAAGCTTATCGCTGCCGATCTTCGAGAGAAGGAATTGGAAAGCAGCCTCGTGTATGCCAAGGAGCCGGAGGATCTGTCGCCTTTCATGAAGGAGCAGCTTACGAATCCGGTGGAAGGGCTGCATATTGATGATCTGGTACGGGCATTCCAAAAGGCGCTGCGGCGTGCAGCAAGACGGAACGTCGTTGCAACGGTAAGGCGGGACGAGCTGTCGGTCAAAGACCGCATTCTCGACATTATGGAAGTGCTCAAGCAATACGAGACGGTTCGGTTCTCAAAGCTGATTCGGCAAAACATGGACCGCCACGAGATTGTAGTTACCTTCCTTGCCATTCTAGAGCTTATGAAAATGAAGCATATTCGCTGCCATCAGCATCAAGTGTTCGATGACATTGTCATTCAGTGGAGAGGGGAAACAGCTGAGCATGGATTATCAGAGCTACAAGTCGATTATTGAAGGATTGCTGTTCATGGCGGGAGACGATGGCTTGAACGCCCGGCAGCTGTCTGATATTTTACAAATCGATGCGCAGACCTCAGCGGAACTCGTCTACGATTTGAAATGCGATTTGAAACGCGAGGCTCGCGGCCTCCAAATTACAGAGATTGCCGGCGCGTATCGTTTAACGACGCATCCGGAGCATGCGCCGTATTTTGAACGAATGGCCTACTCGCCAACGCGTGCAAGCCTGTCGCAGGCTGCGCTGGAGACGTTATCGATCATTGCATACCGCCAGCCGATCACACGTGTGGACATTGAAGAAATTCGAGGCGTAAAAAGCGATCGCGCCCTTCAGTCGCTGGTGACGAAGGATCTGATCGAAGAGGTTGGCCGCGCGGAAGCGATCGGTCGACCCATTCTTTACGGCACGACCAAAGCGTTTCTGGAGTACTTTGGGCTTGCGGCGTTAAGCGCGCTGCCGGAGCCGAAGCATGTGTCCGCGGATGACCTGGACGAGCAGACGAATATGCTGTTCGAGAAGTACGACGGACGCCAGATGACGATTGACGAGCTGCCGCCTATTCCGCCAATCCCGACGATGCCTTCGAGGGAAGAAGCCGCTAGTACGGAAGTGGATGAGCACGAGGAAGAATAAGAATAAGAATAAGAATGAGATCTGATCGCTAGGTCATACTATACCCAATCAGAGCCATGAAAGGACGGAGGAGCCGCTAATGCCGGATTTCTCAACAGGTTGGATATGGATGACGGCGGCAGGTTTCTTTTTTTTGTGCGGAATCCTGGCGTGGTTCTCGCCGATCGTTGTTACGACCGAGATGAAAAAAATCAATTTGGACGATGATTTTGATGTCAGGGTCCGTGCATTGTTCGGGCTAATTCGGTTGCATTGGACCATGCCGATTCTGGAATGGACCAATCGAGGGCTAAAAGTAAAGAGCGAGAGCAGTACCTCGAAAGGACATACAGAGGAAAAAGAACAGCTGAACGCCGCTGAAGTGATCAGTATGACAAATCGCATTAAACGGTTCGTACAGCAGGTCGAAGGTACTGCGGCTTTGGCAAAGGCTGCTTTATCTAAAGTTAGAGTGTCGCAGTGGGAGTGGTCGACGGAGGTAGGGACCGGCGATGCGATGTGGACAGCGATGTCGACAGGGATGCTCTGGTCTGTCAAAACGACGGCGGTTGGCGTCGCGTCGCAGCTGCTGCATTTGACGCAACCGCCGGCTATCGCCGTAAAGCCAGCGTACAATCGTACGTGTTTCGTATCGCATTGGCGGCTGGTCGCGTCCATCCGGCTTGGCCAGGCTGGGCTAGCTGGTATTCGGCTCGTAATTGGGCTGCGGAAGCTGAAGGCGGGCTCTGTAGGCGTGCAGCGTTTGATTTCGAAAGTGTAAAGCGTGAAGAAAGTGTAATACATACTCCATCAGCGAAGTGAGCAGGATATAAGGAGCATAGACAGCTCATTATTCATATGCACATCAAGGAGGAGTAGCAATGGCAGACCATCCGATTCAAGGCTTAATGCAGACAGCGATGGAAAACATCAAGGAAATGGTGGATGTAAATACGATTGTCGGCGATCCGGTTCAAACGCCGGACGGCAGCGTGATTATGCCGATCAGCAAAGTGGGATTCGGCTTCGTAGCGGGCGGCAGCGATATTCGCTTCGACGGCTCAAGCCAACCCTCGGATCAGCATGCAGCAGGCGGCGCTGATGCGCATAATGCAGTCGTGCAAGGGCCGTTCGGCGGCGGTAGCGGCGGCGGCGTATCGATTACGCCAATCGCATTTTTGGTTGTTGGTACGCATGGCGTGAAGGTCGTTCCGCTGGACAACAATACGCATCTGATTGAACGCGTCATTGACTCTGCGCCGCATGTGTTTGACCGGATTCAAGGCATGCTCAAGAGCAAGGAGCATAGCAATCACGAGCTGAGCTCGGAAAACCCGATCATTTAATTGCGTCAATTTTTCAAAATGCACGCGAAGAAGTCCGTTTCGGCACGCAGCCGAAGCGGGCTTTTTTCATGCCTATAATCGAATTGTCAGTTGCGGCATATGACACATGTCATATCAAATAAATGTTAATTAGATCTACTCATGAGACTGCTGATTCGATAAGATGAAGGAAGTGAAGTGAGAGAAGGAGTTGAACGCCATGTCGGAAGCAGCAATTCAATTGCAGCAGGTGACGAAGGAGTTTAAAGGGAAAAAAGCGGTAGATAACTTATCGTTTACAGTAGAACGAGGAACAGTAGTTGCGTTGCTCGGCCCTAACGGGGCGGGTAAAACGACGACGATTTCCATGATACTAGGCTTGCTGCATCCGACGACCGGGACGGTGAAATTGCTCGGGGGCGCGCCGCAGGATCGTCAGGTACGCGACAGGATCGGAGCGATGCTGCAGGACGTCAGTGTCATTGAAGGGCTGACGGTAGCCGAGACGATTAATCTGTTTCGGAGCTACTATAGCCAGCCTCTGCCGCTGGAGCAGCTTTTGCAAATTAGCGGGCTCGACAACGAGCGGAACAAGATGGCGTCTGCCATGTCCGGCGGCCAAAGGCGAAGACTAGGGTTTGCGCTGGCAGCCGCAGGTGATCCAGAAGTATTGTTCCTCGATGAACCGACAGTCGGCATGGATGTGACGTCACGCCAGCTGTTCTGGGATACGGTGCGGGCAATGGCGGGGAAAGGCCGGACGATTGTGCTCACTACCCATTACCTGGAGGAAGCCGACCAGGTTGCGGACCGCATCATTGTCATTAACGATGGGAAGCTTGCCGCTGACGGCACGCCTAGCCAGATTAAAGCGACGACGACGGGCCGGACGATTTCGTTTACGGCAGGGAATGCGGTCACGACGGAATCCTTGCGCAACATTTCGGGCATTGTGGATATCGAGTGGAATGGACGGCGCGTGAAATTGTACAGTAACGATACCGATCAGCTTATCGCTGAGCTGGTTCGTGCTGAACTGGAGATGAAGGATATCGAAATTATGAGCGGGGGTTTGGAAGAGGCGTTCCGGTCGTTGGTTAGCACGGCTAAAGTATAATAAGGACTGAGGGGTGTAAGGAATGAATGCAAGCACGAGCACGAATGTAAACACGAGCCGAAGCGTGCGCGCAACGGTTCGGAAAGCAGCTTTTGCGCAAATTAAAGCGGAGCTGCTTCGAACGCTGCGAAACCGGCGGTTCGTTATGTTTTCGGTCATTATGCCAATTGCGTTTTACTTTATTTTCACGAGCACGATGGATGCTGACTCTGAAGTCGGCGGCGTCAATTGGAGCGCTTATTATTTGATGTCCATGACCTCATATGGCGTAGCGGGAGCTGGCATCACGTCATTAAGCCAGAAGCTGGCGAAGGAGCGGACACAAGGCTGGACACAGCTGCTGCGTATTACGCCGCTGCCGTCTTGGGCGTTTATCGTATCCAAGGTTGCCTCCCAAGCGTTGATCAATTTATGCACGGTCGTGCTGATGTTCGTCGTTGCGGCTTTTGCGAAGGGCGTTGATCTAAGCGCAGCCGTATGGATCGAGAGCGGATTATGGATTTGGCTTGGCAGCTTCGCTTTCATGGCGCTTGGCTCCCTCGTCGGCACGATTCGCAATACGGATGTGGTTCAAGTCGTGAGCATGATCGTCTATATGGGCATGTCGGTTCTCGGCGGACTGTGGATGCCAGTGGAAACGATGTCGGACACGATGCGGAATATCGCGCATTTGATGCCAACCTATTGGCTGGGACATGGCGCGTGGAATATGCTTGGCGGCGGTGCATTTGACTGGTCCGGCGTGCTTGTCTTGGCGGTGTATGTTGTTGCGTTCACGCTGATCTCTTCCTTTATTATCCGAAAACAAGAAGCGGTCTAGATGATGCGCATAAATCGATCTTCCATGCGGCCTTCCAATAGGCCGCCTTTATACATTTCATTCGTATGGCTCATTTATTTGATCATCCCGCTATATACGATTTTTCAACGGCCATTGGAAGAGATGCTGTTTGATTTGTTGGTCGTTGTGCTATTCGCTGTTATTTATGTCTTTAGCTTCGTGAATGACCGCTATCGGTTTGTCCTTGTTTGGATGCAGTTTCTCATTATCGGCTATTTCACGCTGCATTATGATCCGAATTTCTTTTTTATGGGGTTCTACCCTGCTCCGGTCATCGCGATGATGCGTACCACTTGGCAGATGATTGTGACTTGGGCGGGGCTGCTCTGCCTGCATGTTAGCGTTTTGTGGCTTTATCATTTTGATTTTACGGATAGCGACATGCTTACCGTATTGCCCGCGATGCTTGTTATGCTGTTCATGCCGCTTGCCTTCCGATTAGGACGGCGGTCGAGGGAGCTGCGTCAGAAGCTGGATTTGGCCAATGAACAAATCGCGCGTATGTCGGCGAATGAGGAGCGTGCGCGGATCTCACGTGACTTGCATGATACGCTCGGCCATTCGCTGTCGCTTATTACGATGAAGAGTGAACTTGCGGAGAAGCTGATGGTTAAAAACCCGGAACGAGCAGCGCAAGAGGTGAGAGATATCCAGTCCACTTCTCGAGCAGCGCTCAGGCAAGTGAGGGAGCTCGTGCAGGGCCTCAATATGACATCGCTCGCGGAGGAAATTATCCATGCGAAGCAGCTGCTTGCAGCAGCGAATATATCGCTTCGCATGATTGATGTTGATAACCATGAAGCAGATGCATCGATGCCGCTCATTAACCATATTATCGGGATGTGCTTGCGCGAGACGGTAACGAATGTCGTGCGTCATAGCCAAGCAACGACGTGCACGATTGAGTGCATATGCTCGAAGGATGCTTTTTCGCTTATCGTGACGGATAACGGCATAGGATGCGACGCCGATCAGCTATCGACTCCGCTTGGCGCAAACGGACTGAAAGGCATGAGAGAGCGATTGAAGCTGGTCGAAGGCAAGATGGACATGCAAGCGGCAGTTGGTGGAGGGACGAGCGTACGGTTTGTCGTACCGTTGGTCACTCGTACAACGGAAGGAGGCGATACGAAGTGAAGGTAGTCATTGCGGAAGATCAAGGCATGCTTCGCGGCGCGTTAAGCGCTTTGCTCGATTTGGAGGACGATATTGAAGTCATTGGGCAAGCAGAAAATGGGGAACAGGCGCTGGCGCTCGTTCTGTCATTATCGCCGGATATTTGCCTGCTCGACATCGAGATGCCTTTGCTGTCGGGCTTGGATGTTGCTGAGCGGCTGTTTAGCCTGAAGCATCCGTGCAAGGTGGTCATTTTGACGACCTTCTCGCGAGCGGGCTATTTCCAGCGGGCAATGCGTTCGGGCGTTTGCGGGTTTCTGTTGAAGGATTCGCCGATTGATGAGCTGGGCGCTGCGCTGCGCAAAGTGAATGCAGGCGGAAGAGCGGTTAGCGCAGAGCTTGCTGTCTCATTATGGGAAGCGGGCAATCCGCTCACTGAACGGGAGCAAGAGGTGCTTCGTTATGCAAGTGAAGGGCTCTCGGCTCGTGAAATTGCGGCTCGTGTCCATTTGACAGCGGGAACGGTTCGCAATTATATGTCAGAGTCGATCCGCAAGCTGGAAGCGAAGAACCGTATTGATGCCATCAGCATTGCGACGCATAAAGGATGGTTAACCTAATAGGCATATATGCTAGCCGGCAGTCGCTCTTAAGAGCGGCTGCCGGTTTTGTTATGAAGCTGGGCTGGAGCATAAATCTGGACGGACGGGCATAAGCTGTACAAGCAGACAGGCATGGCGCGGCGAACCGGAGCTCCCGATCCTCGCGTTTTAGGATGCCACTATCGACCTTTCGGGAGGGTTTAAGCGCATGAGAATGGATGGAATAGGCAGCGCACGCTGGCGGCGGCAATGGCTCGTCGCGGCAGCGCTTTTGTTACTGTTTAGCTTAGCACCGCTGCCGAGCTCGGGGAATGCTGATGCTGCTGCGGCGAATGTCAGTGCTATTAGTACGCAAGCCAAAGCGGCAGCGATAATTGACGTAGAATCGGGACGGCTCTTGTATTCGAAAAATGGCGACGAGCCGATGCGCATAGCCAGCTTAACTAAAATTATGACTGCGATCGTAGCGATCGAGAATGGCAACTTGGCGGATAAAGTCAAAGTGAGCGTTCGCGCAGCGGGCAAGGAAGGCTCATCCATATATTTGCGTGCCGGCGAAGTGATGAAGCTTGAGGATATGTTGTATGGGCTTATGCTGCGATCAGGCAATGATGCGGCAACAGCGATTGCCGAGCATGTCGGAGGCTCAATCGATGGCTTTGTGAAAATGATGAATGAGAAAGCGGAATGGATCGGGCTAAAGCACTCCCGTTTCATGAATCCGTCGGGGCTGGATGAGGACGGGCATCTATCGACCGCTAACGATTTAGCGAAGCTGACTGCTTATGCGCTCCATAACCCGACATTCGCGGCAATCGTGAAAACGCGCGTGAAGAAAGCGCCGAACCCGAATGAACAATGGGATTATTCATGGTCCAACAAGAACAAAATGCTGGCCATGTATGAGGGCGCGGATGGCGTGAAAACGGGGTATACGAAAGCTGCGCTTCGCTGCTTGGTAAGTTCGGCTACCCGGAACGGGCAGCAGCTTGCAGCAGTGACGATCAATGACAGAAACGACTGGGCCGATCATCGCAGCATGCTCGATTGGGGCTTCCAGCATTATGTCCCTACCGTTATTGCTAAGCAGGGCCAGCCCATTAGCGGCTATACATTGGCAGCGGGCCAATCGTTCCGCTTCCCGCTAGCCAAAGGGGAAGCATCGGACTTGCATTCGAAGCTTATCCTGCTTGATCCGCAGAGCTCGCGTTATGCACTGGGCGAACGCGGCGTGCTGCAATGGGAGCTGTCCGGCGAGGTTATCGGTGCGATTCCAGTGTATGAGACCGGCAGCGAGCGACTGAGCTGGCCGGACAAGAAGCCGATTCCGGCTGTGGAGCATGCGACTTCCGCACAAGTGGAAGCGGGCTCTTCGTTCAGGACTGCGATACAAGCCGTTGTGCGTGCTTTATTCGGGGGAGGAGCGTGACGCTGTTATGGTGAATTGGATCTGGTTGTTCATGATCGTTGCCAGCGTCGTCTCCGCAGCAGTGACAGGGCGGCTGGATGCCGTCACAGAAGCTGCGTTCGACGGTGCGAAAACCGGGGTTACCGTAAGCTTTGGCTTAATCAGCATCCTCGTCTTCTGGCTGGGATTAATGCGAATTGGCGAGGACGCCGGACTGCTGCGCGTGCTGTCGCGCATGCTGGGACCAATCGTGCGATTTCTGTTTCCCGACGTGCCTCGCCAGCATCCGGCACTCGGCTATATCATGAGCAATATGGCGGCGAATTTGCTTGGACTGGGCAACGCCGCAACGCCGATGGGCATCAAGGCGATGCAAGAGCTGCAGAAGCTTAACCCTGACAAAGAAACCGCAACGCCAGCGATGTGCACGCTGTTGGCATTGAATACGTCCAGCATTACGCTCGTTCCGACTACGTTAATCGCGATTCGGCTCCAATATGAATCAGCCAACGCAGCCGAAATCGTCGGTTCCACGATTGCGGCGACGGCAGTTGCCACCGTAGCTGCAATCGCAGCGGACCGATGGTATCGCAGCCGAGCGCTACGCCGGCCGCCTGCACCGCCTATTGCGCCGGCTTCGCCGAGCGCCGGAAAGGGTGAGTTGGTTGGTTAACATGCTCTCGGCTTTATCGGTGTGGATGATCCCGGCACTTATCGTATTTATTCCTTTATATGCTGCATTTCGTAAGGTTCCCGTCTATGAAACGTTCGTCGAAGGCGCGAAGGAGGGCTTCGGAACGGCAATCGGCATTATCCCGCATATCGTAGGGATGATGGTTGCGATCAGCATGTTTCGGGCATCCGGCGCAATGGATCTGCTGTTATCGGCCTTCAAGCCGCTCGTGGCCGCGCTAGGCATTCCGGCTGAGGTGCTGCCGCTTGGCTTGCTGCGGCCGCTGACAGGCGCAGGGTCGCTTGCTTATACGACCGATCTGATCCGAACCTTCGGTCCGGATTCGATGATTGGCCGCATTGCTTCTACCATTCAGGGGAGCACAGACACGACGCTGTACGTCATCACTGTTTATTTTGGCGCAGTCGGCATTCGCAAATCCCGCTATGCGCTCAAGGTGGGACTGTTTTCTGACCTGGTAGGCTTCGCCGCATCTATAGCGGTTTGTTTGATTCTATTTGGCTAATTGGTTGCGACGACTTTCAAGCACAAGTTCAATGATGGCCCGCTTTGGCGCCATAGCTGAACTTGTGCTTTTGCTTGCTTAAAGTTAATATGGAGATTGAGGTGAAAAAGTTGGAACGTTTACAAAAGATTTTAGCGCAGGCAGGCATTGCTTCGCGGCGCAAATGCGAGGAGCTCATCATCTCCGGACAAGTGGAAGTGAACGGGGTTCCGGTGACGACGCTCGGGGCGAAAGCCGACCCAGAGGAAGATGTTATTACGGTAGGCGGGAAGCCAATCGTGTCGGAGAACAAGCTTTATATTATGTTGAATAAGCCCAAAGGCGTTATTACGAGCGCTAGCGACCCGCAAGGCCGCAAGGTCGTCTCTGATTTCTTGACGGGCATTAAGCAACGCGTATATCCGATCGGGCGACTCGATTACGATACGGAAGGACTTTTGCTGCTTACGAACGATGGCGAGTTCGCCAATTTGCTGACGCATCCGAAGCATCATGTTCCCAAAACGTATTGGGCCACGGTGAAAGGCGTTCCGCATGGCGACAAGCTGGATAAGCTTCGCAAAGGGATAGAGCTGGAGGATGGCATGACATCCCCGGCTGAGGTTGAGTACCAGGATATCGAGCCTTCGGACAAGGAATCGACGATCCGCATTACGATCTACGAAGGACGCAATCGTCAGGTTCGGCGGATGTTTGATGCGATTGGCCATCCAGTTATTCGATTGAAGCGGGTGAAGTTCGGGGAGCTCGGCTTACAAAACCTGAAGCGGGGCGGATGGCGTCCATTGAAGCCGCATGAGGTACAGGAGCTGTTGCAGGAAGCCGCCAAGGCTGAAGGCAAGTCGAGCTATGTGCCATCAGGCAAACCGGCAACGAAGCCGGAATGGAAGCCTAAGCCGAAGCCGAAGCATTTGACTGCATCCGGGGACAAAAACCATTCGAACGGCCAAAAGGAAGGCGGCAGCGAAACGGGACGCAAGCCATTCCGCTCGAAGCAGGCTTCGAATGCGGCGGCGACGACGGGCTCGCGCAAAGGCAAACGATCACGGCAATCTTATGCGGAATCGGTGCTTGGAGCAGCTGCTGCAACGCAAGGGAAGGGCAAGCCTTCCGCTGGCGTTAGCTCTTCAACTAGAGCAGGCAGCCGTTCAGCAGGCAAAGGTCCGGCTAAAGGGCCGTCCGCTTCCGCAGGTAAAACGGGTACGGGAGCGGGAGCGCGCGTTAACGACCGCTCAACGGGCCGCGGCAGCGAACGTTCGGTTGGCGCTAGCCGCAGCGGAGAAAGTGCTGCGGGCCGAAATGCAGGACGCAATACAGGCCGCAGCTCAGAACGTCCAGCAGGCCGAGGCGCCTCGCGTTCTTCGGAGTGGACGACCGAGCGTCCATCGGGTCGACCGTCGACATCGGGCGGCAGAAGGTCACATAAAATTCATAAATAATCGTCGACGGCATTTCTCAATGCCGTCGAATTTTCGTTATAATGAGGAAGAATACGGTTACGCGACGAACTAGAGGTGATAGGCTTGGGAAAGTATCGGAAACCGGTACAGATCGTGATTATGCTAGGCGTCTTGCTGCTCGGCGGATATGCGATCGGCAAGGCGTTGTTTGCGTCTGGCGACGGCAGGCCGGAAATCGGCGGACAAGCGCCTAATTTTACGCTGCTTGACCTGAAGGGGCAGTCGCATCAACTGTCGGACTACAAGGGAAAAGCGGTCGTCGTTAATTTCTGGGGATCATTTTGCCCGCCATGCGTGAAGGAAATGCCTGAATTTCAACGGCAGTATGACAAGTGGGGCGATAAGTCGCTCAACATTTTGGCGGTTAACTTAAGCGAGGATGACTTGACCGTCCAAACGTTTGTTGGTGAGCGCAACTTATCTTACCCGATTCTGCGCGATGCGAACCGTGTGATCGAACGAAAGTATGGGTTAGAACAATACCCTACGACATTCTTTGTGAAACCCGATGGCACGATAATGGATATTTTCGTCGGCGGGATGACGGAGAAGGATATTGACGATCGAATCGAGCGGTTATTGCAGTCGTAGTGTCGGATCGGACCATTCATAAGGAGGCTTCACCCTTTGTTTCAGAACACGAAGTGCGAATGCGGTCATCAAAATCCGCCCGAAACGCTCTTATGCGAGTCGTGCGGAAAGCCGCAAATGGAAGTGGAGGAATCCAACGAGCCGCTTGAAATGCGTTATGACGGCATTGCCAGGCGTTCGCAGAAAAGCAATCAGAGCTTGCTCGACAAGGTTTGGAGCTTCTTCTCCTCGGTCAAAATTGCGATTTATCTCATTCTTATAACGCTGCTCGGCGCGGCTGTCGGGACGATCTATCCGCAGGAGAAGTCAGCCGATTATTACGCTGAGCATTACGGCTGGAGCGGAGAACTGTACGACAAACTCGGATTGTCGACCATGTATGACTCATGGTGGTTCGTCGGGCTGCTCGTTATGATTGGCACATCGCTCGTGATTTGCAGCTTGGACCGCGTTTTGCCGTTGTATCGCGCGCTGAACAAGCAGCAGATTCGCAAGCATTTGCAATTCATCAATCGGCAGAAAACGGTGTACAGCGGACCAATCGATGGCGATCCGAAGGAATGGGTAGCAACGCTTGAGAAGCATTTGAGAAAACGCCGTTATCGCGTACATACTGACGGCAGCGCGCTGCTGGCCGAGAAAAACCGTTTCAGCCGCTGGGGCCCTTACATTAACCATATCGGACTTATTGTGCTGCTGCTCGCTCTATTGGCAAGGACGATACCCGATTGGAAAATGGAGCAAACGATTGCCGTAAGGGATGGCGAAACCGTTCAAATTCCGGATACGGAGTATTATGTCAAGAATGAGAAGTTCACGATCGAGTTCTACAACAAGAACGAGCTCCCGGATCGATTGAAGGAGCAAGTAAGGCCGAAGCTTTATAAAACGCAGGCGGTGCTGTACAAATGCGTCAGCCAATGCGATCTGCCGGGCGTCGAGCCTAAGCTCGAGCAGGTAAAAGCGCATGACATTATCGTCAACCATCCGATGTCGTATAAGGGCGTTACGATTTTCCAAATCGGATATGACGATGTGCCTCTGCTGAAGAGCGTCAAGCCAATTATCGAAGACAAAGTGAACGGCAAGACGTACGGGCCTTTTGAATTGCCGATGAAAAATCCGAAAACGACAATTGAGGTTGGGCCGTATACGCTGTTTTTGAAAGCGAATTACATGGAATTTGCGCTCAATGAGCAAGGGGACCCGGTAACGCTGTCGCGCGATCCGAAATCGCCGGCATTTATTTTCATGATCAAAGGACCAGGGTTAGATCCTTCCGGCGAGCCTTATATGTATTTCCCATTACAAAAGGACAAGCAGCGCTTCAGCCAAGATAAGATCAACCATGATCTTTCCTCGAAGCTCGAAATCCGCGTTGAAGGCATGGAGAACGTATCGTTCAGCACGTATACGAGCTACTTGCTCATTCGTGTCGACACGGCGCTTACGTTCGTATGGATTGGGCTTGGCATTTGTATGCTCGGCTTGTTAATGGGTGCATATTGGCATCACCGCAGGATTTGGCTGCGCATCGATGACGGTATTCTGTCGCTGGGCGCGCATACGAATAAAAACCATTTTGGGATGCGATCCGATGTGGAATGGGCGCTTCAGCGAATGGGCATATCTGTCGAGCGGGACGCGCTGGACAACGGAGGTTATAATTCGTGAATTGGGTAGACTTTAGTGGCAATGCCTATTTGGTAGCATTCGCATTATACTGCTTCGCCTTCATGTTCTATGTGATTGCGATTGCAGGCAGCAAGTGGAGCAATCGTGAATCGAAGACGCATACGAAAAAATGGGGGCGCATTGCCTTCACCGTCTCATCGGTTGGGTTAGGTGCCCAGCTTGTCTACTTCTTCACCCGCTGGTACGGAAGCGGACAGATTCCGACGAGTAACATGTATGAATTCATGTCCTTCCTGTCTATGGCCATTATGATCGCTTTCACGATCATATACGCGATTTACCGGAAGCCGATACTCGGGATGTTTGCAACGCCGCTTACGGTTATTATCGTCGCATATGCATCGGTATTTCCGAAGGACGTGCAGCCGCTTATCCCATCCTTGAACTCGTACTGGCTCAAAATTCACGTGACGACAGCAGCGCTTGGCGAAGCCTTCTTCGCAGTCGGCTTTGCTGCTGGCCTGATGTATCTGCTCCGCGTAGTCGATTACACGCGTAAAGATGCGAAAGCGCGCAAAGAGCAGCGTTGGATCGAATTTACGATGTACGTAATCGTAGTTGTAGTCGGATTTATCGCGATCGTATTCTCCTTCCGCGGCGCGGGCTATGAAGCGCACTTCACGCAAGAAAATGTGAGCGTCGATTCGGCAGGGCAAACGAATACAACGCAAGAGGAAGTTACTTATTCGCTTCCGCCGATTTTCAAGCCTTACAATAGTGAAGTCGTTTCGATGGATTCGTTCTTGGGCATGAACAAACCGCTGCTAGAAACGCCATCCTGGATGAACGGCATTAATGCAGGACGTAAATTGAATACCGTTATTTGGTCGATAATTGCGGGTTCAATTTTATACGGACTGCTGCGCTTAATATTCCGGAAGCCGCTCGGGGCAGTGATCTCTCCGCATATGGACGGGGTTAACCCCAACGACTTGGATGAAATCAGCTATCGCGCAATCGCGATCGGCTTCCCGGTCTTCACGCTTGGCGCGCTAATCTTCGCTATGATTTGGGCACAAGAAGCATGGGGCCGCTTCTGGGGTTGGGATCCGAAGGAAGTATGGGCGTTAATTACCTGGTTATATTACAGTGTATATTTGCATTTCCGCCTGTCGCGCGGCTGGCAGGGCCACCGTTCAGCATGGCTTGCGGTTATCGGTTTCGTTATCGTTTGGTTTACGCTGATCGGCGTCAACCTGATTATTGCGGGACTTCACTCGTACGCTGGCGTATAACGCTGACGCTTCAATTTTGAATACAAAGGGGTATGTTTCATGACGGAACCAGCGCATCGCATATTGGTCGTAGACGACGAAGAACGGATTCGCCGATTGTTGAAAATGTACCTCGAAAAAGAAGGTTATGAAATCGAAGAAGCAGAGGACGGCGAGACTGCTCTTCGCATGGCCGCAGGCAAGGATTATGATTTAATCATGCTGGATGTCATGCTCCCAGGCATCGATGGCGTCGAGGTATGTTCGCGGCTGCGCCAAGTGAAAGCTACGCCTGTCATCATGCTGACGGCGAAGGGAGAGGAAATGAATCGCGTGCAGGGATTCGAGGCTGGCGCAGACGATTATGTCGTGAAGCCCTTCAGCCCGCGCGAAGTCATTTACCGCGTCAAAGCGATTCTGCGCCGCTCATCCGCTACCGCTTTTCTGACGAAGGAAGCGAATTCGAGCAATAATATCGTGCTTCCGCATCTTGTGATCGAGCACGACGCGCATCGCGTATCTGCAGGCGGTCAAGAGGTCAGCCTTACGCCGAAGGAATACGAGCTGCTGCATTATTTGGCCGTATCGCCTGATAAGGTGTTCTCCCGAGAGGAACTGCTGAAGGATGTATGGAATTATGAGTTTTTCGGCGATCTCCGGACGGTAGATACCCATGTCAAGCGGCTTCGCGAGAAGCTGAACAAAGTATCGCCTGAGGCGGCTTCCATGATTACGACAGTCTGGGGAGTCGGGTATAAGCTTGAGGTGACCAAGTAATCCATGAAGCTATGGCGAAGCGTAGTTGGTAAGCTCTGGATGACGATTATCGTGCTTGTAGCCGTTGTTCTGCTTATATTGGGCATGTTCCTGCTGCAATATATCGATGTCAATTTCCGAGACAACACAACCTCTCATCAAGTTAAAGTATTGTTCGTCGTTACGGGCATAATCGGGTTTTTATTATCGACGTTCTTCGCCTTCTTCTTGTCCTCCAAAATTACGCAGCCGCTGATTGAGATGAAGAAAGCGGCTGCTTCCATTTCAATGGGTAATTATCGTACGCGCGTCCCGATACGTTCATTGGATGAAATCGGGGATTTGGCGCATGCGTTTAACCGAATGGCTGGCGATCTCGACTCGTTGATTAAAGACTTGAATCATGAGAAGGACCATCTGTCCAGCATATTGCGAAGCATGTCGGATGCGGTTGTCACCTTCGATGCGGAAGGCTCGGTGACGATGTCGAATCCGCCAGGCGAGAAGCTGATCGAGAAGTGGAATCGGTTGGACTGGGAGGACGAGGAAGCGAAGCTGACGGGCGTGCCAGGACCGCTTAGAGACTTGTACAGCCGCGTAATTATTGATGGCATAGACAGCAGCAGCAAAATTAATGTGCGCAATGGCGTATGGTCTGTCGTTATGGCGCCCCTAAAGTCAGATGAATCGGTCCGCGGTGCAGTAGCGGTTATGCGAGACGTTACAGAGGAGTTCAAGCTGGAGAAGCTGAGACGGGATTTTGTAGCGAACGTGTCGCATGAGATACGAACGCCGTTGTCGATGCTGCAAGGGTACAGCGAAGCCATTCTCGACGGCTTCGCAGATTCCCCAGAGGAACGCGATGAGCTCGTACAGGTCATTCATGACGAATCGGTTCGCATGGGGCGCCTTGTCAAAGACTTGCTTGATCTCGCGCGAATGGAAGCGGGGCATACCGAGCTTAAGCTGATGCCTTGCGACATCGATAATCTGGTCAAGCGTGTTCATCGCAAATTCTTAACCTTCGCGAAGGAACGCGATATACGTCTCGTTTGCGAACTGCCCGAGCAGCATTTGTTTATGGAAAGCGCTGATGAGGACAGACTGGAGCAAGTGTTAACGAATCTGTTGGACAATGCGCTGCGGCATACGCCGGCTGGGGCAGTCATTACCGTTTCGGGCAAAATGCGAGCAGAGGAGCTCGGGCGAAGCGAGCCTGCCTATGTGGAGCTTCAGATCAAGGATGAGGGAGAGGGTATCCCGGCAGAGGATCTGCCCTATATCTTCGAACGGTTCTATAAAGCCGATAAGTCGCGTAAACGCGGTTCATCTAGCGGAACAGGACTCGGACTTGCCATCGTCAAAAATATCGTCGAGAGCCATGAGGGCCATATCCATGTCGATAGCCTTGTTGGTAAGGGGACAACATTTACTTTGTTGTTACCTGTCGATTCTCATCGTCCGGTGTCATAGCGCTCCTACTCTGGAGCGCTTTTTTTGTTGGAAAAGAGGGACTAATCTTGTTCAACGTGGAACATTGCATGTCAATTATGCGTCAGGCATACGGCTATCTGGCGGCCAAACATGCGGCATGCATGTTCAGCTTTCTCACTTTTGTTTGGATAAAAAACAAGCCCCCCGCAGCGCGGACATCTGTCAACAGATGTCCGTTCTACGGGGGGCTTTAACGTTAAGGCATTATGCCTTAAACGAGATGAATTTCTTTTGCGCTGTTCAGGTCAGAGAGTTGTGCTACCTCTTCGATGACCGATTTCGCTGCGCCTTTGTCTACCGTCAGAACCATGATCGCTGCGCCGCCGACGAGCTTACGGCCTACTTGCATCGCAGCGATGTTGACGTCATTGCTGCCGAGCAGCGTACCAACACGGCCGATGATGCCTGGCTTGTCGTTATGCGAGATGAGGATCAGGTTGCCTTCTGGAGCAACGTCAACCGGGTAGCTGTCGATTTGGACGATACGAGGACCGTAGCCTGTCAACAGCGTACCTGCAACTGTGCGCTCTTCTTTGGAAGAACGAAGCGTTACGGTAACGAGGTTCGTGAAGTCTTTTGCGACATGCGTTTTATTAACGACGATGTTCACGCTGCGCTCTTTAGCCAAGTGCATCGAGTTAACGACGTTAACTTGATCTGCGCCAAGGTGATGAGCGAGTACGCCGCGAGTAATATAGCGCGTCAGTGGCTGCGTATCTACCTCTGCGAGGTCGCCGGAATAGCTAACGACGATCTCTTTTACTGCGCCGTCCGTCATTTGGGAAACGAAGTTGCCGAGCTTCTCGCCAAGCGTGAAGTAAGGCTGAAGGATTTTGCGCACATTTGCAGGGATTGGAGGCATGTTCACCGCATTGATGAACGGCTCGTCACGCAGAATGTGAAGAACTTGCTCCGATACGTCGATTGCAACGTTCTCTTGCGCTTCCACCGTCGATGCGCCAAGATGCGGAGTTACGATGATTTTCGGATGCGTCAGGAACGGATGGTCAGCAGCTGGCGGCTCCACTTCGAATACGTCGAATGCAGCGCCTGCAACGATGCCTTGGTCAACAGCTTCTACGAGCGCTTGCTCGTCGATGATGCCGCCGCGTGCACAGTTTACGATGCGCATGCCTTTTTTCATAACTTCAAATTGTTTGCTCGAAATCATGTGGCGCGTTTCTGGCGTGAGCGGCGTGTGAACCGTCATGAAGTCAGCATTGCGCACGATGTCATCAACAGAAGCGAGCTTGATGCCCATCTCTGCAGCACGTTCTTCCGTAAGGAACGGATCGTAGCCGAGAATGTTCATGCCGAAAGCTTTAGCACGTTTAGCAACTTCGCTGCCGATACGGCCCATGCCCATAACGCCAAGCGTTTTGTTGCGCAGCTCTACGCCGAGGAACGATTTGCGGTCCCATTCGCCGCCAACCGTTTTCAGGTAAGCCTGCGGAATGTGGCGAGCGACTGCCATCATCATTGCAAACGTGTGCTCGCAAGTCGTAATCGTATTGCCGTCTGGCGCATTGATTACGATAATGCCGCGTTGCGTTGCAGCTTCGAGGTCGATGTTGTCTACGCCTACGCCTGCACGTCCAACGACTTTCAGTTGCTTGCCTGCATCCATGATGCGAGCCGTAACGCGCGTTTGGCTGCGAACGAGAAGGGCGTCATATTCGCCAATGATGGCTACGAGCTCGTCCTCGCTCAATCCAGGCTTTTTGTCGACGCTAACGTCTGCAGCGTCCACGAGCTGCTGAATGCCAAGATCACTAATCGGATCCGATACTAACACTTTAAACATGTGCTAATTGCCTCCTGTCTGATCGTAAAAAAACGAAGTGCTGTATTGCTAAAGTGAATATGTAGGAAAAACTCCAGAAGGAGTCATTCGACATCAAGTTACGCGCCCGGACATCTGCTAAAAAACATCGCCCCGTTACCGTGGTGCAGCAGCGGGACGAAATTTGTCCGATTGACGGGTATTTTTGCATATAGTCATAACGTCTACTATTTTATAGCAAACGGCTGTAGGATTGCAATGCCGAAACTTGCCGACCTGTGAATTTTTCGTTATGATTCAGTCATTGCTGATGAGGGGGAAACTGCGTGAAACGATGGGAAGACATTACGGCCGGCGAGCTGATCGCCTTGCTTGAAGACGGGCGCGTGAAGCCCGAGCAGATTATTGACGTGCGAGAAGCGGAGGAATGGACGTATTACCACCTTGAAGGTACGCGTCATGTCCCGATGAGCCAATTTCAAAGCATGCTAAGCACGTTGTCCAAAGAAGAGGCCTTGTACATTTTATGCGCACATGGGGTAAGAAGTGTCGCTGTATGCAACTATATGCAAGAAAACGGCTACTCGGCGCACCTCAACATCGCTGGAGGTATTGCCGAAGTAGCCGCTATTCAAGGATTTCAATACGATTAAATCGTTATTTGTCCTCAGGCAGGAAGAATGGCAGTTGCGGAAGCAGCTGATTGGCGTACAGCCTTCCCATGCTGTTTTGGAAATCGCCGCCGCGAACGGCCTTCGTGTCCGCAAGCAATTCCGCGATCGGGCCGATCAGGCGCATGTTCAGCTTGTTTGCTTGGCCTGAATTGATGAATTCATCAATTCGGCTCGTCAAGTCTTGCGGGTAGTAGCCGACGACCTTGCCTGCGGATGCTACCAGATCGGCGCTCAGCTTGTTCTTGACGATTAAGGGCATTTTTTTCCATTCGGAAATCGAAAGCGAGTTCGGCATTTTAATCGCGCTCGGAATGTCCGCATCGATTGTCGCGCTCCATTTGAGCATAGCCTCATAGTAGGACTGGTGTCCCTGAAGCGACTTGGCGACAGCGGCTTTATAATCACTGTCCTTCTTCAAAGCAGTCATCAGCTGCGCAACGGACGCATCATCGTTATTGCCTGACAGCCGCTTTGATACGCTTTGGAACGATGCCAGGCTTTTGAGCAGCTGCTGCTGGGATTGCTCAAGCAAGGTTGCATGCTGAGTTGACACGGATGAAATTTCATTGAATTTTTGTTGAGCTAGTGTCGAGAGACGCTTGAACTCCGTTGGGAAATCGCTCGTTTGTTTCGTATTGGCGCGATCCATCGCGGTTAGCCATTCATTTTGAAATTCACGATATGGCATGAAGATCGTATGATAGAACGAAACTAGATCCTGTTGCTGGAACGTGCCTGTTGTTGTCGGCTTGCTCTCAAGCTGTTTTTGCGCTTCAAAATTTGCGGTCGTGCGATCGGAGCCAACCCGATAGCCAACGAAGAAGGAGCCAACTGCGCAGACTAGCATGAACAGAAAGCCGAGCGTCATTAACATTTCGGTTCTAGATAATTTTTTACTCATTAAAGAATCCCCTTCTCTATGTATAATAGGAATTACTGCGATAAAAAATAATAATTTATGTATAATTCCATTAACTATCATTCGAATGATGTCGAAATCAAATTATGTGGTATAAGTATAGGCGATACGGATTCAAATTGGAATACAATGAATGTGGACAGGCGGTAGGGAATGAAAAAATTTGATCTAAAAAAAATCAAATTCCGGCAAGTCTCGGTTGATCAAATCGACGACAGGCTTTTGCTCATGAATTTGTATCTTACGCAGGCAGTTACCCTTATTATCGGTATTGTATGGATTTTATTTCAGCATAGAAATCCAATTCGTTTATTAAATCTGCCGGAAGGCTCTGAATATTGGATGTACGGTCTTGGTTTGGCTGCTGCGGTTCTTGTCGTCGATCTGCTCATCTCCAAATTCGTGCCCGAGGAAGCCTCAGATGATGGCGGAATTAACGACCGATTGTTTAAGCGCCGGCCCATCTGGCATATTCTCGTCATTTCGTTCGTTGTATCGGTATGCGAGGAAATGCTTTTCCGGGGCGCAATCCAGCATGCGATCGGCCCGTATTGGACAAGTATTATATTCGCAGCCATTCATGTCCGGTACTTGCGGCACTGGATTCCGACGGGGCTTGTGTTTTCGATCAGCTATGGGCTTGGTTGGATCTACATCCAGACAGGCACGCTTTGGGCCCCTATCATAACGCATTTCTTAGTCGATGCGATCATGGGCTTTATCATCCGGTTGCGGAAGGATGAGGAAGCATGAGCCGCATTCAAAAATTCGGCAGACGGAATGCAGCGCCGGCCGTCCAGCCGGAGGAGCGAAGAGCACGTACGCGCGCGCGCCGAGACCGCGTGGAAGCCGAGGCGGAACTTATTAGCGATGATGCAGAAAGCGGCCTGCCGCCTAGACGGAAGAAGCATCCGTCGAATAAGCAGCAGACCGCGAGATTATATTACCAAGCACTTTTCTTGTTATTTATTATTCTAATCGTAGGGTTATTCTTGTTCGGGAAGCGTACCATTGCGCCTTCCTGACAGGGATAACCCTGTTTAGTTATCGGCCCAGATCGGTATCGATCGTGGCAGGGTCAATGAAGCCGTATCCTTTGCCCTCGAGCTTCGTAAGCAGCTCGTCGAGCGCTTTTGCCGTCCATGGCAGCTCATGCATTAAAATGTTGGCGCCAGGATGGAGCTGCTCCAATACGTTGGCAATGACCTTATCAGGCTTATCCTTGGTAGAGGAATCCCAGTCGAGGGAGCCGTTGGACCACGTCATGTAGAGCATGCCGTTATTTTTGACAATCGATTTGACGGTATCATTGCCTGAACCGAACGGCGGCCTGAAAAACTTAGGCGCGTCGCCAGTTAATTCTTTTACTTTCGCGCTAACGTCTCCAACCTGCTGCTCGACCTTTTCCTTCGTTTCTTTTTTTAGGTCGATATGATCCCAGGAATGGTTGCCGATCGTTTGGCCGCGGTCATGGATCAGCTTAAGCAATTCAGGATGCTGTTTGACGCGATATCCATTTACGAAGAAAATCGCTTTCGCTTTATGCTTATCAAGCGTATCCAGCATGCTCGTGAGCTGCTCCAGCTCTTTTGGGCCGTCATCGAACGTCAAAAGCACGACCTTGTCCGTCGTTTTTTGCTTGTCGATCGGTACGAAGCGGTACACTTTATTCATCTTATATAAAATAACCGGCTGCGAGGTGGCAGGCTTCGTCTGGTCGGGATGATCCTCGCTTGGCGTTGTCTTATCCGTTGGTTTGGCGGGCGAGACGGGATCGGTCGTAGTTGGCGCTGCTGGCTTGACTGCCGGTTGTGATGTAGCTGCTGGCTGATTGCCTTGCTTCTCTTCAGTGGATTTGGCAGTCGATCCGCAAGCGGAAAGCGCCACAGCTAGTGTAAGCGGGATTGCTGCTTTTAGCATGCGATTCATGGGGAGGACCTCCGTCTGGCAAGATAATGGAATGGTGGTAGTGCTTCATAATAGAAGCATGCCATCCATTGTATCATATTTCATTGCGATGAATGTATGCACGTTTTCCTGTATTTCACGAGCATGCCGAAGCGATCGAAGCGCACACTAAGAACGGAATCCAGAATGACTTTGAGGAGGCTGCAGCATTATGAAAATGAGCGGATTTATCGTTGGCGGCTTGCTTGGCATGGCAGCGGCCATGTACGCGGCGCGCAAGCGCCCCGGCTTGGCAGCGTGGGCTGTTGATGCAGCTGGAGATATGATGTCGTCTGCCAAAAATCGGATGATCAGCAAGGTCGTAGAGCGCAAGATGACCAAGTGGAGCAAGGGAGCTGCGCACGCTGCCCCAAAGCCGTCAGCCGCTTCCGCAGACAGTACCGCAGAAGCTTGGAAGCAGTTAGGCGCGCTCGTTGAGAGCGATCCCGAGCTGAAGCGGGAGACGGAAGCGATTATGGCGTCAGCTGGGAGCAAGAACGACGCGAGCGCTGCAGCATCATTAACGAAAACGCATTAACCCCGATCGCAGCAGTTTCTGAATAAGTTTCAATTTTCAGTAAGGGACGAATCCATTGCGAGAAAGTTAGCGAAGGATCGTTCCTTTTTTGTGCGGCGATAGTGCATTCCCCGGGCGGACATGGTAACATAGGTATGTGGCATGATGGTATCACACATCATTGGCATTCTCATACCTTGTTATAACAGATGCTGCAGAGGAGGATCCTGTCATGAAAATCGAACGGCTGAGTCAAGACAAAATTCGTATATTTCTGACGTTCGACGACCTACTGGAGCGGGGCATTCAGAAGGAGGACATGTGGCGGGAAATCCCGAAGGTGAATGAGCTATTCAGCGAGATGATGGATCAGGCTCACTCCGAACTCGGGTTCGAAGCCAGCGGTCCACTTGCCGTTGAAGTGTTCGCACTCCCGGCTCAGGGTATGGTTGTAATTGTTACCCGCGGCAAACTGAACGTGCACGCTGACGATTCCGTACATGATGATGAAGATGCGGACGAGGACGTGTACGAAATGGAAGTTACGCTGGAACAAAGCGACATCGTGATGTACGCTTTCCGAGACTTTGAGGATGTGCTTGCGGTCTGTCGTCGGCTACAGCAATCCGAATTGACCGAGGATGGCCGATTGTTTGCCTATAATGGCAAATATATACTGGCGCTTGACCCTTCGCTTATTGATTCTACAAGGCATAACGCACTTATTGCATTGCTGGCCGAATTTGGCGAGGCGACTTCCGTTACGGAAGCAGTGCTTGAGGAATACGGCAAAACGATTATTAACGCGGGCGCCGTTCGCGAATTGTGCAAACACTTTACATTTTAAGCTAGATCGGTATAGAGAGCATCTTGCGCGATGAAGCAGCGCAGGATGCTTTTTCTTATTCTATCGCAGCAAGCCTGTCATGCATTATGATGGAATAGCAGGGGGATGCAAGGTCCATACTGAACGGTGAGCTGTTTTGACCTACGCCAGATCAGCATACCTTTAGGGGGTTCTTCCACTATGTCTACGCCAACACCGGAGAAGCATGATGTACTATTGTCGACCCAAATCGTGATTGAGCAAGCGCTGAAGAAGCTCGGCTACAGCGATAGTATGGTTGAGCTGCTTAAAGAACCGATGCGGATTCTAACCGTACGGATTCCTGTTCGAATGGACGATGGCAACACCCGCGTGTTTACTGGCTATCGCGCCCAGCATAATGATGCGGTCGGCCCGACCAAAGGCGGCGTTCGATTCCATCCTGACGTAAATGAGCATGAAGTCAAAGCGCTTTCGATCTGGATGAGCCTCAAATGCGGTATTGCAGACCTTCCTTACGGCGGGGGCAAGGGTGGCGTTATATGTGATCCTCGCAAAATGTCCTTTCGCGAGCTGGAGCTTCTGAGCCGCGGATATGTGCGCGCCGTAAGCCAAATCGTTGGTCCGAACAAGGATATTCCGGCCCCTGATGTCATGACGAATTCGCAAATTATGGCGTGGATGATGGATGAATACAGCCGTATTCGCGAGTTTGATTCTCCTGGATTTATTACGGGCAAGCCGCTTGTGCTCGGTGGATCGCGGGGCAGGGAAACCGCTACTGCCCGCGGAGTTGCTATCATGATTCATGAAGCGCTTCGGACTAAAGGAATTGAGCTGAAGGGCGCGCGCGTAGTTGTGCAAGGCTTTGGCAATGCAGGAAGCTACCTAGCCAAATTTATGCATGACGCCGGCGCGGTCGTAATCGGTATTTCCGATGTGAACGGGGCGTTGTATAATAAAGAAGGGTTGGATATCCCTGATTTGCTAGATAAGCGAGATTCGTTCGGCACCGTGACCAACTTGTTTAAGACAACCATTTCGAATGAAGAACTGCTGGAATTGGACTGCGATGTGCTTGTTCCGGCTGCAATAGAGAATCAGATCACTGAAATGAATGCGCCCAAGATTAAAGCTCGAATCATTGTGGAGGCGGCGAACGGGCCTACGACGCTGGAAGCGACCCGCATCGTGACGGAACGGGGCATATTGCTCATTCCCGATGTGCTGGCAAGCGCTGGCGGGGTGATTGTATCTTATTTTGAATGGGTACAAAATAATCAGGGCTATTATTGGTCAGAAGAAGAAGTCGATACGAAGCTGGAGTGGATGATGCGCAAGGGGTTTCGACAAGTCTATGAGCTTCACCAGTCCCGAGGCGTGAATATGAGGCTGGCAGCTTACATGTCGGGTGTTCGCAAAATGGCGGAAGCCGTACGGTTCCGCGGCTGGGTATAACAATAACAAAACAACGCAGAGAAGGAGAGGTGAGAGGATACGATGCTTTTTTCGGTATTGACTGCGGCGATTGCGCCGGGCGTTTTTCTTCTCACCTATCTTTATTTGAAGGATAAGTACGATACCGAACCGATTCATATGGTCGTTCGCATGTTTTTTATCGGCGTTCTCATCTTATTTCCCATTATGATTCTCCAGCGCGGCGTCGAGCTCTGGTGGGGGGATCACCAGTTTATTACTGCGTTTGGCCTCTCTGCATTGGTCGAAGAATGTATCAAATGGTTCGTCCTCTATCATATTATTTATAATCACACCGAATTCGACGAGCCGTATGACGGAATCGTTTATGCAGCGTCGATTTCACTAGGATTTGCTACTTTAGAAAATGTGCTGTATGCACTCATGCAGCCTTCGGGCTTCGGAACGCTAATGTTTAGAGCGCTGTTGCCGGTATCCGGCCACGCCTTGTTCGGCATTACGATGGGGTATTACATGGGCAAAGCCAAGTTTGCGTCCGCCAAACGAGTCAAGCCTTATTTGATTTTGTCGCTTACACTGCCTATTCTCTTCCATGGCCTGTATGACTGGATATTGCTTGCGTTTGCGCATGTGTGGATGTGGATTATCCCTCCGTTCATGGCGTTTATGTGGATATGGGCTTTGCGGAATATGCAGAGGGCGAATAATCGATCGCCGTTTCGGCTGCTGCCGCGCGAGGACGAGATTAAACTATAGCTGATCGGTCTATACTGGTGACCATAAGACTTGCAGCGAAAGACTTCGTAGTGAGGGAATGGGATGAGCCAGGAGGGAATGGATTCATGTTAGGTCAGCGTGTCAAGGTTAGGATCCGTTGCAACGTTTGCGGGGAAAAGTTCGTGCTGCGCGGCAAACGGGAGAAGGAAAAGATCGATACCGGATTTAAGCAATGCATCTGCAACAATCTGGACGATTTTGAGATTGAGGAGCAGCTGGTTTGAGGTTGATCGGCAAATATAGGCTATAGCGGTGAATAAAGCTTCTTTCGGTAAACCAAACTAACGTCAGGTTTGGGACCAGAAAGGAGCTTTTTGTTATGTATAGAAGGCTAAGCGCGGTAATGTTTCCGATCCTTGCGTTGCTGTGCATCGGATCATTCTATTGGGGTTATCAGGAGCATCAAGAGAAGAACTCGATCTTGATTAAGGCGGAAAATCAGTATCAGAGGGCATTCCATGATTTGAGCTATCATGTTGAACAGGTGCATCAGCAGTTGGGCAACACGTTAGCGGTAAACTCGAAGTCGCAAGCGTATCATCGCAAGGGGCTGGTTAACGTATGGCGACTGACGAGCGAGGCGCAAAATGAAGTGAATCAGCTGCCGCTGACGCTTCTTCCCTTCAATACGACGGAGGAGTTCCTTTCGCGGATATCCAACTTTGCCTATAAGACGGCTGTTCGCGACCTATCGAAGAACCCGTTGACGGACGATGAATTTAAGACGATGAAAACGCTATATGACAACTCGGAGGAAATCTCGAAAAACCTGCAGGCGATGCAGCAAAAGGTGCTTCAAAACAATTTGCGCTGGATGGATGTTGAAGTGGCGCTTGCTTCTGAGAAATCAACGCGAGACAACACGATTATCGATGGCTTCAAGACAGTTGATAAAAAGGTTAGCGAATATCCCGAAATCAACTGGGGCCCATCCGTTGCAAGCATGTATCAGAAACGGACGGTCAAAATGCTCAGCGGCAAAATGATGACGCCTGAAGACATTAAAAAGAAAACGGCGGAATTTTTAGGGCTGAAATCCGATGCGAATATTCGCGTGGTCGAGAATGGGCAGGGGACGGAATACGCATCCTATTCAGCGACGATCGAAGAGAAGAAAAACCACACCATCGAGCTGGACTTCACGCAAAAAGGCGGCAAGCTGATTTGGTACATGAATCCTAGGGAAATAGGGGAAAAGAAGTTAGGGTTCGAACAGGCGAAAAAACATGCAGACAAGTTCCTTGGCGAACACGGCTATAAAGGAATGGTGCCAGTCAGCTTTGATGATTACGGCAATGAAGGCGTGTTTACCTATGCAGCGACGCAAAATGGCGTTGTGATTTATCCGGAGAAGCTTACCGTTAAAGTGGCGCTGGATAACGGCGATCCGCTAGCCATACAAGCGTCTGACTTTGTTTATGAGGACCATAAGCGGACGATTCCTAAAGCCAAAATATCCAAAGCGCAGGCAAGGGCAGCATTAAACCCAGCGATGAAAATATCGTCAGAAAAAATGGCGATTATATTAAACGATATGGGCGAAGAGGCGCTTTGCTATGAGTTCACCGGCAAGATCAACAAAGAAGAGTATAAGCTTTACATTAACGCGGATACCGGCATTGAGGAATCGATCGAGCAAACACCGGAATTGCGTTAAAATACCGCTGCGGGAGCACTGAATTTTCGACAGCAACCGCGCGTTTCGATATAGCTCCCCACCATGCGACGTGATATAATCACCGTATGGGAGGGGAGCCGTTTGCTGCCAATAATTAATCAGATCTTACATATCCAGATTGCTTCCTCGGTTGAAGCTGCGGAAGAGCCTAAATTTGAATACAAATCCCGGATCGCAGATGACCGCGGCGACAATTTATTTATTGAATTGCCTCTCCACGAGGCGACAGGCCATTACAAGAGATTGTTGCTGGGCGATGAGCTGTCGATTCTATTCATAACCGAGAACGGCGTCAAACATTATTTCAATACGCATGTTACAGGGTTTGAGGAAGATTCAATCAAGCTTATTCGCATTCAAAAGCCAGAGCCGCAAGCGATCACGAGAACGCAGCGTCGCCATTATTTGCGCGTAGCAGCAGAGCTTGAGGTCGCCGTATTAACATCGAACGGGGATCGATTCACTACGCTCACCGATGATGTGGGCGGTGGAGGGATTTCCTTTATATGCGAAGGTTCATGGCAACTGGAGCAAGGCTGCTCGATTCAATGCTGGCTGCTGCTGCCTTATAAGAATGGCACGATTGACCATGCCTCCTTCAAAGCAGAGATTGTACGTGCAAATCAGCTTACTACAGGTCGCTCGCATGTCATGACCAAATACGTTGACATGCCTGACTTTGAGCGGCAAAAGATCATTCGTTATTGCTTTGAGCGGCAATTAGAGTTCCGTCACAGATAAGACGCGAATAAAAACCGACGAACGGGAAATCCTACGTCCATCCGCCAAAATCAGGGAGGAAGACGCAGGATGGACCGTTTTTTTAAATGCAGCAGGCATATGAGTAATAAGCGTCACAGCATTGTCAAAAGTACAACGCGAAATCAATCCGATAAACAGTGTAAATTGTCAGAAGATGTAAGTCGAGTCTTGCGAAATATCGTTCTTAGCCTGTTGGTGATAACGATTTTATCTCAAATGCTGCTACGGTTCGACCTCGTCCGACAACACGCGACAAGCGCGGAAAGACTAGAAGGAATGCCCTTTAAGCAAGGGGTGCGAGCTTTGCATTGAAGAATGTAGTGTGGTATAATTTTCACGTTCGCAGGCTGAGCCTGCTTTTTTCTTGACAGGAAAACGGGAGCAGCGGTAGTTGTCGTGAGGCTGATCTCAGTAGGGGGGTTCGCAGTTGTTATCGCAACAAGACGGCGGACGGGAACGGATCAACATCGCGATCGACGGACCCGCGGGAGCTGGCAAGAGCACAGTAGCTCGTTCAGTCGCCGAAACATTAGGTTATATCTACATAGATACTGGGGCGATGTATCGTGCGGTTACGCTGAGCGCATTGCGAAGCGGCATCTCGCCAGATGATCGCATGCAGTTAAGCCAGCATGCCGAAAGTATCGAAATCTCACTTCAACCATCTTCTGCGGGACAGGTCGTCCTATTGAACGGATGTGACGTAACTATCGACATTCGTTCGCGCGAGGTCACGCTTAACGTATCGCAGGTGTCAGCTGTAGAGCGGGTGCGAGTTCGGCTCGTGGCCATGCAGCGGCAGCTTGCACGAGGCAAAGGCGTCGTTATGGATGGCCGTGACATAGGGTCTCATGTGCTGCCAGACGCAGAATTGAAGGTTTATTTGACAGCTACGGTGGAAGAGCGCGCGCTGAGGCGATTCAAAGAGCTCGATGGTAGAGATGGCATTACGCTTGAGCAGCTTGAGCATGAGATCGCCGAGCGTGACCGTAAAGATCAAGAACGAGAGATTTCGCCGCTTGTTTGTGCGCCGGATGCGATCGTATTGGACAGCACGTCGATGACGATTGAACAGGTTGCGGACAACATCGTCAATTTAAGTAGAACCAAATTGGCGGAGGCGAAGTAAACTATGGTATATATCTTTTGTCGCGCATTGCTGCGCCTTCTATATGGGCTCTTGTTCCGATTGGAAGCGGTAGGGCGGGAGCATGTGCCTACGGGTGGCCCTGTCATTCTAGCTTCCAATCACTTAAGCGTACTCGATCCGCCTACGATCGGAATAAAGCTTAAGCGTAAGGTTAACTTCATGGCAAAGGCGGAGTTGTTTGACATCCCTTTGTTTGGTTGGGTGATTCGCCAGTGCGGCGCATTCCCTGTCAAGCGCGGCGGTGTCAGCAAGGAGTCGATTCGGTCTTCGATTGAGCTCCTTAATAACGGCGGCATGATGGGCATTTTCCCAGAGGGGACGCGCAAGAGCACAGGCGATGCAGGCAAGAAGGGCGCAGCGATGATTGCTCTGCGAAGCGGTGCAGCAATCGTTCCTGTATACATCGAGGGCAATTATAAACTTTTTCGTAAAATGATCGTCCGATATGGTCCGCCAGTGGATTTATCTGATATTATTGCAGAACCATCAACGGATGCGCTGGAACGAGTGACTGAACGCATAATGAGCGATATTCGCTCGTTGCGAAAAAAATAAGTTTTAAACGCTGTGTTTCGTCCTGTTTCAACCAGGGCGGGCAGGTTTAAATAAATGTTGGGGTATGAATTGAGGAGGTTATTTTCAATGTCAGAAGAAACGAAGATTGAAGAAACCACAGCTGCGGAAACGATCAGCCAGGACGCCTTGGACAACTTTGTGTCCTTGAAGAAGGGCGACACGGTTAAAGGCACGATCGTCAAAATCGAAGACAACCAAGCTACGGTTAGCCTTGGATATAAATATGACGGCGTGATTCCGCTGCGTGAGCTGTCGTCGGTACAGCTCGACAACGCTGCTACAGCAGTTCAAGTTGGCCAAGAGGTTGAACTGAAAGTTGTTAGCATCGACGACGAGAAAGAAAAGCTCGTGCTTTCCAAACGCGCAATCGATGGCGAGAAAGCATGGGAAGAACTGCAAGCTAAATTCGACAACAGCGAAGCATTCGACGTTGTTATCGCTGATGTTGTGAAGGGCGGTCTCGTAGCGGATGTTGGCGTACGCGGCTTCATTCCGGCATCGATGGTAGAGCGTCACTTCGTTGAAGATTTCTCGGATTACAAAGGCCGTTCGATCAAAGTCAAAGTGAAAGAAATTGACCGCGAGAACAACAAAGTAATCCTGTCCGCTAAAGAAGTGCTGGAAGCAGACTTCGAAGCGAATAAACAAAAGATCATTGCTTCGCTTGAGCCAGGTCAAGAGCTTGAAGGTACGGTACAACGCCTGACGCCATTCGGTGCATTCATCGATATCGGCGGCATCGACGGCCTTGTTCACGTTTCCGAAATCTCGTGGCAGCATGTTGCACATCCGAAAGATGCCGTTTCTGAAGGCCAATCGGTACGTGTTAAAGTGTTGAAAGTTGATCCTGCCGCTGGCAAAATCAGCCTCAGCATGAAAGCTGCGCAACCAGGTCCTTGGGATTCCGCAATCAATAGCTTTAATACAGGTGATATCGTTACGGGTACGGTTCGTCGTATCGTTGATTTCGGTGCATTCATCGAAATCGCGCCAGGCGTTGAAGGCCTCGTACACATTTCGCAAATCGCACACCGCCATGTAGCTACGCCGCATGAAGTGTTGAAAGAAGGTCAAGAAGTTAAAGCTAAGATCCTTGACTTCAACCCAGCGCAAAAACGTGTATCCTTGTCCATCAAGGAAACAGAAGAAGCTCCGGAGCAAGCTCCGCGCGCTGAGCGTCCGGCACGTGCGCCAAAAGAAGACCATAGTGCAGCAATCGCAGCAAATAACCAAAGCCTGAGCTTCACGCTCGGCGAGCGTTTCGGCGATAAGCTGAGCAAATTTAAATAAGTTCCTTCCCTTGGCCATGGGCCATAAGGTACGATAATAGAAACAAGCCTGCCATTAGCGAAAGCTAGTTGCAGGCTTGTTTTGTTTTAAGCTGCGGTTGGGGTTATGCTTCGCTTTCATTGTGCATAATACAGGCAAGCGAGGTGAACGTAGCTGTTATGAATCCAGGGTATATTTCTTATTGGCTCCTTACCATAATGGCCATTTTATTGTTTACTGGCTGGTGGAAATGGTTGGCGGATGATGTGCGGCCGCGGCATATTGCGATTTTGGCAGCTGGCTGTATACTCTTGTCCAATATCGTTGTCCCGTTTGATTTTTTGAACGAAAATCTAGGAGGAATTAGCCTCACGGTTTGTTGGTTAGGCGTATGGTCAATCGCAATCCTTGCATTACGGCCTGTGGAAGGCTCGTTGCAGCGTTTTTATTTGTTTTTTGCTGCTTTGTTGGCTGGGATAATGGGGGGCTGGCTTCGTATGCTTTATACGAATGACCCTGTACTTATCGTGATGGATGCGACTGCAGACGCAGCGATATTGATCGGACTGACAGCTTCGCTTAGTGCGCTGAGCCGTGCATCCTTGTTATTTGGCGTCGTCACGCTGGCTTCCATTGCGGAACCGATGCTTGTGGGCAGCCTGCTGCCAGCTTCATCAGTGAAGCCAATAACGATTGGCTCGCTCGCTTGGTGGGACAGTTACTTATTAGCATGGTTTACGGCTCGGATTGTTGTATTGATCGCTCGCGGCACAAAAGCTGTAACTGCCAAATGGTTTACTCGAGCTGCAGGAGAGGGAGAAGGAGGCGTATAACGATGGTCCATTGGTTAGAAACGTACACAAGCAATCATAAATATATGCTTGGCGTATCGATAGGCGTCCTATTTGGATTAGCTGCGAGGCTTCTTATGATGCGAACCGATTATCGACAGTATCCCACCTATCCTCACGGCAGAATTATACATGTTTCGCTTGGCATCATCGCTGCTGCATTAGGAGCTGTTGCCATTCCAGCATTATATAAGAAGGATTATACGGCCATCACCTTCTTGACGCTTGCGGCTCAGCAGTTTCGAGATGTTAGAAAAATGGAGAGAGATACGCTGACGAATATCGATAGCATGGAGCTGGTTTCTCGGGGAACAACCTATATTGAAGGAATTGCAATGGTTTTTGAGGGGCGCAACTACCTTGTTATATTTACATCGCTGCTGACGAGCCTTTTTTCGATTGCATTTAACATCTGGATCGGTAGTCTTGCAGGAGCCGTTTTAATCTTTGTTGTTCAGTTTTTGAAGTCAGGCAAATCGATCTCGCATATTGCGGAAGTGGAATCTGCGCCGCTGCGAATCGAAGGCCCGGATCTTTACGTGGGCGACATTTATATTATGAACGTAGGACTGAAAGCGGATCAAGAGCTGATCGCTGAGCGAGGTTTAGGGGTCATCGTCAAGCCGTTTAATCCGAATGGGAAAGCGACGCTGTCGAATCTTGGTCAGAGGCAAGCGATATTGTACGATCTATCGACGATACTCGGCGTTTTCCGCGATAGCGGCGAACCGTCACTGGTTCCGATGGCCAAGCTGGACATGCGCGACGGAAGGCTTGGTGTATTCATGCTTCCGCAGGAGAAGGATGCAGGGAAAGCGGCGGAAGTCGTTAGGCGTGTCCCGATCCTGGAATCTGCGGTACGAATGCCGACAGAAGCTTCGGTGAATAAAGGGGGGAGTTAATAATGGCGCGCATCGTGGCAATCGTGTCAACAGAAGGAGCATCCGTGATGAGTGGGGGAGCTCCGGTTTTTATTGAGGCGAATGCGGATAACCTTCAGAGGACGGCTTTTTTGCTCGAAAAAATTTTAGATGCAAATGCACATGATTTAAAGAACGGCAGCTTTGTTCTGGTTGATCATCATACATAGCGGGATATGAAATGTTAGCCAAGCTGATTTTTTTTTGCTATGATGGTTATCGTGAGTATTTTCGAAGGAGTGGAATCTTATGGCAAGACCCGTTATAGCAATTGTCGGACGGCCGAATGTAGGGAAGTCCACCATCTTTAATCGGGTCATCGGTGATCGGCTGGCCATTGTTGAAGATAAGCCGGGCGTAACCCGCGACCGGATCTATGGCACAGGTGAATGGAATGGCAGAGCGTTTAGCATCGTCGATACTGGTGGTATTGAAATCGATGGCGAAGACGAGATCATGAAATCGGTCCGAATGCAAGCTGAGCTTGCTGTTGAAGAAGCGGACGTTATTATATTCATGGTAGATGCAAAAGCCGGAATGACCCATGCGGATGATGAAGTAGCCCAAATGCTCTTCCGTTCGCGCAAACCAATCGTCGTCGCGGTCAATAAAGTGGATAACTTTAACCGTATGGATGATGTGTACGAATTTTATGGATTAGGCTTCGGAACGCCTGTAGCGATTTCGGGATCGCACGGGACGGGCATCGGCGATCTGCTGGATGCTGCTGTAGAGAAATTACCCGAGCAAGTGGATGAAGAGTATGACGAGGATGTTATTCGCGTTGCGTTGATCGGCCGACCGAATGTTGGCAAATCGTCGCTTGTCAATGCGATTTTGGGCGAAGAACGCGTAATCGTAAGCGACGTGGCTGGCACGACGCGCGACGCGATTGATACGCCGTTCGAGAAGGATGGCCAGCGTTACGTGCTGATTGATACAGCCGGTATGCGCAAACGCGGCAAAGTTTACGAAACAACGGAGAAGTACAGCGTTATGCGCTCCTTGAAAGCGATTGAGCGTGCGGATGTTGTTCTGATTCTCATAAACGGAGAAGAAGGAATCATCGAGCAAGACAAGCATATCGCGGGATACGCGCATGAAGCAGGCAAAGCTTCTATTTTTGTGGTCAATAAGTGGGATGCTGTCGAACGGGACGAGAAGACGATGAGTCATTTCACGCAGGACGTTCGCGATCACTTCTTGTTCATGCACTATGCGCCGATTGCTTTCCTTTCCGCGAAAACGAAGCAACGCTTGCACAAGCTGCTACCGATTGTTAACCATGTATCTGAGCAGCATGCGCTGCGCATTCAAACCCACGTATTGAATGATGTTATCTCGGATGCAGTTGCAATTAATCCGCCGCCAACGGATAAAGGCAAGCGGCTTCGGATTAACTATGCGACGCAGGTGGCGACGAAACCGCCTACGATCGTTATTTTCGTTAATGATCCGGAGATTATGCATTTCTCGTATGAGCGGTACTTAGAAAATAAAATACGGGCTGCTTTTAACTTTGAGGGGACGCCGGTTCGCCTGTTCACACGCCGTAAATCCGATTCGGATTAAGCGGCGATTGGGGCGGATTGCACAATAACGACTAGTCAGATGGACTAGGCATGTAGGGGAGAACGACATTGTTAAACGCAGTCATCGCGGTTGTCATTAGTTATTTGTTAGGATCTGTATCTTTTAGCATCGTCATTGCACGTTTAGTGAAGGGCATCGACATTAGGCAGCATGGCAGCGGCAATGCGGGGGCGACGAATACGCTGCGCGTACTTGGAAAAGGGCCGGGCATCGCGGTATTCATTCTCGATATTCTCAAAGGGGTTGCAGCTGTAGGAGTTGGCTATGCGCTTAACGGTGAATATGAGTCTTGGACGCCGGTACTATGCGGCTTGGCCGCTATCGTAGGCCATAATTGGCCGATTTGGTTCCGATTTAAAGGCGGCAAAGGAATCGCTACGACAGTTGGCGCAATTATGACGCTTGCCTTCATACCTGCCCTCATCGCAGGTCTTGTCGCAATCGCGATCATCGCAATTACGCGTTATGTTTCCGTTGGCTCGCTGTTTTTTGCAGCGCTTGTTCCAGTCGGCGTTGGTTTTATGACAGGAGCGGGACCGCTATTGTGGGCTAGCTTGTTGATTTGCGTCTTCGCATTCGTACGGCACCGGTCGAATTTGGTGAAGCTTGTACAAGGTAAAGAAAACAAGCTGGGCGCGAAGAAAGGGTAGACGAATCTAATGATGAATGAAATCCGAACGAATGGACGTAAAGCAGCAGTGCTTGTTGCAGGAAGCTGGGGGACGGCGCTGGCCGCAGTGCTATGCGATAATGGGTTTGATGTCTCCATCTGGACGAGGAATGCGCTGCAGGCAGAAGAAATGAATACGACACATACGAACAGTCGCTACTTGCCAGATTGCCCGCTTCCAAGCTCGTTGAAAGCAACAGCTGTGATGAGTGACGCGCTTGATGGCGCAGAGCTCGTATTATTTACTTCCCCATCTTCGGCGATGCGTGAGGTGGCTAAGCAGGCTGCTCCATCACTGCCGGCAAATGCACTTGTCGTTCATGCAACTAAAGGATTTGAGTCAGAGACATTGAATCGAATGACAACAGTATTGTCGGAGGAATTAGGCAGATCGGAAGATTCAATGGTCGTGCTGTCCGGCCCGAGCCATGCAGAAGAGGTTGCGCGGCGTCAGCCGACGACCGTTGTCGTGGCATCAGTGGATCAATCCTGTGCAGAGCAGGCGCAAGATGCTTTTATAAACGCTTACTTCAGAGTTTATACCAACCCGGACGTCATTGGGGTGGAGGTAGCTGGCGCGATTAAAAATATTATTGCATTAGGCGCCGGATTATCGGATGGGCTCGGCTTCGGCGACAATGCGAAAGCAGCTTTATTGACGCGCGGTCTCGCTGAAATAAGCCGGCTTGGAACGGCGATGGGGGCCAATACGCTGACGTTCGCAGGACTTGCTGGCGTGGGTGACCTTGTTGTAACGAGCACAAGCAAGCATAGTCGGAACTGGCGAGCAGGCTCAATGCTGGCCGAAGGGCTGGAGCTCGAAGAGGTGCTCTCGCGGATGGGGATGGTCGTCGAAGGCGTACGAACGACGATGGCTGCTCGCAAGCTCGCAGAACGCTACGAGGTGGAGATGCCAATCGCTGAGCAGCTTTATCAAGTGCTGTTCGAGGGATGCGCGCCAAAGACTGCGGTCGGATTGCTTATGGGGCGCGGACGGACGCATGAGAGCGAGCAAGTCGCTCAGGACTGGGGCCTACACCAAAGCTAAACGCCTCTCATATGATGCTAGCAGCGTACGATTTCGCTTAAGGAATCGGAGTTGCTGCGCATAGGGAGGAGGCGGCGAAGATGGCAGACAAGAAAAACCTGTCTAAAGACGTACTGAGTGCCGTCAACAAAAAAACGGGCAAGGCGATATCGGAATCCGAAGTGAAAAAGCTCGCTAGCGGCGTAACAGCAGAGACGATGCAGAGCGAAGCGGAGCTTAAGAAGCTGATTAAGCAGGTTTCAGCAATGGCTAAGGTTCCGGTGTCGGATCAGACGATCTCGGACATCGTTAAAGCGGTTAAAGCGAGCGGCATGAATATGTCTAACATGGAAACCATTATGAAATTAATGATGAAAAAGTGACGGCATAGCGCCGAAACACCGTTCGTGTATGACTTTCACCAAAACGGGGAAGACGAAACGGCGCCGTCCATGACGGTTCGCCGTTTCTTTTTTATTGAACAGCTGGACAATCTAAGTTGGATGACGGACGGGGGCGTGAACAGGCTTGGATCCCATGACAAAGATGTGGATTTCTTTTGTAGGAATCGGACTAATGGCATTTGCTGCTTTTTTAATATCCTTTGCGAGGTATAAGACGAAAGGCGTAGTAAGGCTGCTGCTATCGATTATTGCATTCATTTTGTTAGTCTTCGGATTTATTTATGGCGCTTTCACTGTGTTTACATAAGGGGTTTGACTACTGAGAGGTGGAGGGAAGATATTCATGCTTGAGCTGAAAGGGAGAACTAAAACGGCAGCAATCGAGCCAATAGAAGGATTTACGCTGCTTGATCTGGCACTTAAAGCTGACGTTGATTGGCAGTTCTCATGCTCGCGCGGCACTTGCGCACGCTGCCGCTGCCTCATTGAGGAAGGCGGCGATCTTCTGGGCGAAATTACGGATTCAGAATGGGACCGTCTTGAACCGGAAGAATTCGATCAAGGCTACAGGCTTGGCTGCCAAGCAACGGTGAAATCGATGGATGGTCGAATTGTAGCGATCAATAAGCCATATTTTTAGAACTCCGCCCTCGAAAGGACGTGCATGATGGTACAACTGGAGCAGTTGGAGCGGCTGGAGTTTGTAATGGGCGTTATTGCCGATGCTGTGCATGACAGCGGTGCGCGTTGGGTCATCGGGGGTAGTACGGGACTTGCGCTTCGCGGCATTGGGATTGGGCGTGCGCCTCGTGACCTGGATATCTATGCGGATTTGGATAGCGCGGTGCTGCTTCATAAGCGACTTGAGCGCTACAGCGTCGATTCGCAGCACTGGAGCGAGACGGAACGCTTTCAATCGCTGCTCAGCCATTATGTGATCGAGGGAGCGCCTGTCGAGGTCGTAGGGGGCTTCATTGTGCGTGCGCATGGCTGCAGATATGCGCTGGAGGTTGACGATTGGCTGCTCGGTCACAGTCTGGAAGTGCAGTGTAATGGGCGGAAGCTGTATGTCGTCCCTTTATCGCATGAGCTATTGTTTAACGTTCTTCGCGACCGTATCGATCGCGCTGATATAATTGTGCAAGCAGCAATAGAAAGCAAGGGAGCTGGCGAGCTGGCTGATCAGCTCATTGAGCTCTCTTCCCGCAATGAGCTTGATGAACAATTGATCGCCCCGTGGCTGCGTAAGCTGCGAGGAATAGGAGATGAACTGCGCGATGAGCGGTGAATCGGAGCTGCTTTTACAGCCTAGCGGCAAGCGTGTGAAGGTAAGGAAAGGCGCGAAGCTATTGGATGCGATACGGCGTGCAGGCGTGCATTTGCCAACGCGCTGTGATGGCAAGGCGGCTTGTATGATGTGCAAGGTTAGGGACATAAATGGATCGGGCTTGACGGCGGTTAGCGACCAAGAGCGAAGAAAGCTCGGGGGAATGCACGAACAAGGCTACCGGCTTGCTTGCCAAACTCGAATATCCGGGCCAGCGGCAGTCGAGCTGCCGGAGGACCCTTTACGCGCAGCGGTACGCAGGCAGCTGGAGCGCCAGCGGGAGGAAGAGGATCGACTATGGTAGAAGGGAAGGCTACACCTATGCGACGCATTGTTACAGCAATTATGCTGCTATTCATCATGTCATCCGTTGCCGGATGCATGTATCCGAAGGATCGACTGGTTGAAAACCAGATGCCTGCTAGAGATGCCATATTGAACACGCAGACGGTCGTTAATCAATATTTCAAGGATACGGGCATTCTGCCGATTGTAACGGCAGACGTCAGTACGCCGAAATATGAGAAATACCGTTTGGATTTCGATAAGCTGAAGAGTAAGCGCTACATATCAGATATGCCGGCATCCTCGTTCGAAGGCGGCGGGCAATATTATTATTTGATCATTAACGAGGAAACAACTAGAGATATCAAGCTCATGGATATCGCGGTGTTCCAGCAGGTTATGGATTTGCAGCGGCAAGTCGACACCTACTATGCCAGCGATGCGAAGATGATTTCGCTGAATAAGGATCAGGCGTATCCTGGCTACTACCGCATCGACTTTAAGCGGTTAGGCGTAACTGAGCCTAAGATCATCTCGATCTATTCGGGGCGCGCGCTTTCCCCGATGATTGACGAGAGAGGGCTTGTATACTTGGATTACGGCTTGGATATTGCGCAATCGGTTCAGAAGTCTGGTCAGACGCCTAAAGCGGACAGCGATTTGCGTGAGCTGCTTGTAGCGTCTTCGGATCTAGTACCGGTCAAATCACCTGTCTACAAGTGGGTGAATGGCGAGCCTCAGGCTCAGCCTTGGAGTAACGAACAGTAAGATAACGATAATCAGAGCCTTATTGCTTCACCAATGCTGCGGCTGTTGGTGGGCGATAGGGTTCTTTTTTTGTAAATATCGGCATATAACTCATTCTTGGAAGGCCGGGAGCGAATTGATAGGAGGTAGAAATGTTACGAATGAATCGTCATATTTGTCCTCGTATCGCAATAAGATGTTACTAGTCCAAAACGTTGTACGAGTAGAGTCGCTAGCCTGCCCCTCTTGACCGGTGGAGATGGCGGCGAACCGGAATTTCAATTGGGAGGGATATTGAGTGGAAAAAGTGGACATTTTTAAAGACATTGCTGAACGAACTGGCGGAGACATTTATCTCGGTGTCGTCGGCGCTGTTCGTACCGGTAAATCGACTTTCATTAAACGATTCATGGAGACGGTCGTGCTTCCCAATATAACGAATGATGCCGACCGTGTCCGGGCAATCGATGAGCTTCCACAAAGCGCAGCAGGCAAGACCATTATGACGACGGAGCCAAAATTCGTCCCGAATCAGGCAGTGAAGCTGAGAGTGGCGGAAGGACTTGAGGTTAACGTTCGTCTCGTAGATTGTGTCGGGTATGCGGTTCAGGGGGCAAAAGGCTATGAGGACGAAAACGGTCCTCGAATGATTACTACGCCATGGTTCGAGGAGCCGATTCCGTTCCAGGAAGCTGCGGAGATCGGCACTCGCAAGGTCATTCAAGAGCATTCCACATTGGGCGTGGTCGTTACGACGGACGGCAGCATCGCTGAAATTCCGCGTAACTCATACATCGAAGCAGAAGAGCGCGTAATTGGCGAGCTCAAAGAGGTCGGCAAGCCATTCGTGCTTGTGATCAATTCTACGCGTCCTCGCAGCGATGAAACCCAGCAGCTCCGCAGCGAGCTGCAGTCCAAGTATGATATTCCTGTAATGGCGCTCAGTGCGGCTACGATGGGTGAAGAAGAAGTCGTCTCCGTACTGCGTGAAGTGCTCTACGAGTTCCCGGTTCATGAAGTGAACGTGAACCTCCCAAGCTGGGTAATGGTGCTGAGCGACAACCATTGGCTGCGCGCGAACTATGAAAACTCGGTTCGTGACACGGTGAAGGATATTCGTCGTCTCCGCGATGTTGATCGGGTAGTGGCGCAGTTTATGGATTATGATTTCATTGCGCGCGCCGGCCTGAGCGGGATGAATATGGGGCAAGGCGTCGCTGAAATTGATCTGTATGCGCCAGATGAGCTGTATGATCAAATCCTGATGGAAGTCGTTGGCGTCGAGATCAGGGGCAAGGATCATCTGCTTCAGCTCATGCAGGAATTCACGCATGCCAAGCGAGAATATGATCGCTTCGCCGAAGCGCTTGAGATGGTGAAGACGACAGGCTATGGCATCGCCGCCCCTTCGCTGGCGGAGATGGCGCTCGACGAGCCTGAATTGATCCGTCAAGGATCGCGGTTCGGCGTAAGACTGAAGGCGACTGCGCCGTCGATTCACATGATTCGCGTAGACGTGGAATCGGAATTTGCGCCGATTATCGGCACAGAGAAGCAGAGCGAGGAGCTCGTACGCTATCTGATGCAAGACTTCGAGAACGATCCAATCAAAATCTGGGAGTCGGATATTTTCGGCCGATCGCTGCATTCCATCGTACGCGAAGGCATCCAAGGCAAGATCGCGATGATGCCAGACAATGCGCGTTATAAGCTGCAGGAAACGCTTGGTCGAATTATTAATGAAGGCTCAGGCGGCTTAATCGCTATCATTTTGTAAATATAACCATAAAACGTCTCCTCTCGGCTGCCGGCCGGCCGAAGGAGATGTTTTTTTGTTTCTACCGGTTGCGCAAGCGGGCGAGTGCTCGTATAATTCATCTTTGTGAGCACAAATGCGACATTATTCGACACTGTCAATATATAGAATCGATTAATTTCGACATTAAAACTATTAATTCCGATTGACATACTAGGATAAAAGAGTTATGATCATTTACATCGAAGCGTAAACTGAGGGGGACAAGCAAATGAAGAAGTGGGGAAAATCGTCATTGTTCATTTTGATTGCAGCTATCTTGCTCATCACGGCAGCATGCGGCAGCAAAACGAAAGAGGACGCGAAAGAGGAAGCGACAGGTACAGAGCAAACCGCATCGGGCAGCAGCGAAACTGCGGCATTGAAGGATAAGAAAATTGCACTTATTATGCAATTCAATACGGGAACATTCTCGGCACAATATATCGAAGGCGTGAAGGAGCAGGTTACGAAGTTCGGCGGCAAGGTGCAGGTGTTTGCTTCTGACAATGATTTGGCTAAAATGTCGGGCAACCTCGATGCAGCCATCAACCAAGGCTTCGACGGCATCCTGATCGACCATGGACAAGCAGCAGCGCTGGAAGCGGGCGTGAAACGCGCGTTGGAGAAAAACATTCCGGTCGTAGCATTTGACGCTGACCTGAAAGTGCCGGGCGTAACGGTCCTGTCGCAAGACGACCAGATGATGGCGAGCAAAACGCTCGAGCTGCTTGGGCAAGACGCCGGCGGCAAAGGCAATATCGTTAAAATTTGGGTAGCAGGCTTCGCGCCGATGGAGCGCCGCCAGGTTGCTTACAAAGCATTCCTCGACAGCAACCCGGGCATTAAGGAAATCGCAGCCTTCGGTACGGCGAACAATCCGGCGCTTGACGCACAAACGCAAATGGAAGCGATTCTGAAGCAATATCCGAACAAAGGCGACATTACGGCAGTGTGGACAGCTTGGGACGAATTTGCTAAAGGCGCTACTCGTGCGATTCAGCAAGCCGGCCGCGACGAAATTAAAGTGTACGGCATCGATATGAGCGACGAGGACCTCCAGCTTATTCAGGATCCGAAGAGCCCATGGGTTGCATCCGCAGCTGTTGATCCGAAGGATATTGGCCGCGTGCAAGTTCGTTACCTCTATCAGAAGCTTCACGGCGATAAAACAGACGATTCGGTCGTACTAGACGCCGTACTCGTGAAACGTGATGAACTGCCTAAAGAAGCTATTAATACGACGCAATTGAACGAATATATCAAAGGCTGGAGCGGCAGAACGCAAGGCTACGCCGATTGGATGAAAGAGCTCGAACAAGCGAAATAATCGGATGTAAGCCGGCCGCGGCAAGCGGCCGGTTTTTCCGCGAATGAGAGGAAGCGTGAGCGTATGAAGCAACTCGTAATGAGCGGTATCGCTAAGTCATTTTCGGGCGTTGCTGCATTGAGGGGAGTCGACTTCGACGTCAGGAGCGGCGAAGTGCACGCTTTGCTAGGCGCCAATGGCGCTGGCAAAAGTACGCTAATGAAAATCTTATCCGGCGCGTACATAAGCGACGGCGGCACGATTGCGATAGATGGCCAAACAGCGTCGATTCGCACGCCTTCCGACGCCAAGGCGCAAGGCATACATTGCGTTTACCAAGAGGTGGACACGGTGATCGTTCCGCATCTTACCGTCGCAGAAAATATTATGCTGGATCGGCTTGCCGCAGCTGGCGGTGGCTATCGATTAGTAGATTGGAAGGGGATGGCGAGAGAAGCAGCTGCAATGCTAGACCGTCTAGGCGCTTCGATTCCCGTCCGCAAGCTAGCTGGCGAGTTGACGCTAGCCGAGAAGCAGCTTGTCGTCATTGCGAGGCTACTAACTGAGCAAGCGAAATATGTTATATTCGATGAGCCGACAGCGCCCCTCAGTTTGGAAGAGGCAGAGCGATTGTTCCGCGTTATTGCAGGTTTGAAAAAAGACGGCATCGGCATCATTTTCATCTCGCATCGTTTGCCGGAGGTGTTCCGGCTTTGTGATCGAATTACAGTCATGCGAGATGGCGAAAAGGTGTTGACGACTGAGGCGTCAGCATCATCGCCAGAGGAAGTTGTTACCGCGATGCTCGGGCGTTCGCTTGAGGAAGAGTTTCCAAAGGTGGATGCGAGAATTGGCGATGTCGTGCTGCAAGTGAATGGGTTACAACTAGGGAATCGCGTACGAAATGTCAGCTTTGAAGCAAGAAGCGGCGAAATCGTGGCGATTGTCGGGCTCGTTGGCGCAGGCAAGACGGAGCTCTCTAGAGTGCTGTTTGGCGCAGATTCTCGTAACGCGGGCTCGGTCAGCGTGAGGGGCCGCGAGGTGCAGCAAGGCGACCCCGCTCTGGCTATTGCTGCCGGTATTGCGCTCGTTCCAGAGGAACGGCGTAAGCAAGGGGTGCTCGTCGGCGAAAGCGTGATGCGCAACTTAAGTCTTCCCTTCCTCAAGTCGCTATCACGGTTGGGATTTGTATCCGGGACGAGAGAAACGGATGAAGCAGAGTCGATAATCAAGCGATTAGGGATCAAAACATCGTCAAGAACGGAGCAGGTCGCGCATCTCAGCGGGGGCAATCAGCAGAAGGTGTCGATCGGCAAGTGGCTGCCAACCGGTGCTGACGTCTACTTGTTTGACGAGCCGACCAAAGGCGTTGATGTAGGGGCAAAGAGCGACATCTTCGGCATTATCGGCGAGCTCGCCCAGCAAGGAAAAACGATTCTTTACTTAACATGCGAATTTTCTGAAGCAATAGGGATAGCCGATCGCATCCTTGTGATGTGCGATGGAGCAATTGTGAAACAATTTGCGCGTGGGGAAGCTGCGCAGGAAGATCTGCTGCTTTATGCGAGCGGCGGAAGGGGAGACAACTAGTGAAAGAACGTACGCTGAACTTTATTTTCAAATATGGGGCGCTTCTCGTTATCGGAATCGTTATTTTGTTTTTCTCGCTTTGGGACGAGCACTTTTTCACGTATGCGAACTTAAGCGATATTTTACGCTCGATCTCCATCGTCACGTTCGTCGCAATCGGCGTCACGTTCTCGTTAACGGTTGACGGTTTTGATTTGTCGGTCGGTTCAACGGTGTCATTGACGACAGTTACCGCTGCGACCATCATGGTTTGGTATGAAATGCCGCTCATTGTCGTGATCGTTGTTCCGATTCTGATCGGTGCGCTTATCGGGCTGTTAAATGCACTTCTCATCGTGCGCGTGCGGATTCCTGATTTGCTTGCGACGCTGGCGGTTATGTATATTATCTCGGGTGTGCAGCGGACCTATACCAAAGGGTATTCGATCTACAACAACATGGCGATGGAGGACGGGACAACTGCGCCAGGCAAGTTTACCGACTCCTTCCTGTGGATCGGCCAAGGCAAGCTGTTGGGCATTCCTGTGCCTGTTATTCTGATGGTCATCGCGGTTGTACTCGTTCACCTGTTCTTCAAGTACACGCGCTACGGGCGCCAGATGCAAATGACGGGCGGCAACGAGGAAGCAGCAAGGCTTTCAGGCGTACGCGTGAAGAGGATTCGTACGGCCGCTTACGTCATCTCAGGCGTTTTCGCTGCGATCGGCGGCATTCTATTCGCTGCTCGCACAGGCACGGGGCAGATCGATGCAGGGGCGCCCATGCTGATGGAAGCGGTCGCGTCCGTCTTCGTCGGCTATTCGGTGCTCGGCGCTGGCCGGCCTAACGTAATCGGCACGTTCTTTGGAGCAGTGCTGATCGGCGTGCTGTTGAACGGGATGACGATGATGCATATTCCATACTACACGAATGATATCATAAAAGGCGCAGTGCTCATTTTGGCATTAGCTGTGACGTTCATTCATCTCACAAGGCGCCGCGCATAGCGGCCAACCTGCAAATTGCTGAAAATCGAACGCGGACTTGTAATTACGAAACGGCTGTATTACTATAAGTTTGTTCGCTTAGACAGGTATATTTTTGAAACAATCGGCAAAACAGATGATAATGAACCGACTCACGCTGTCATCAGGGGAGGTGAAACCATTGAACAAAACGGAACTTATTGCAAAAGTGGCCGAGCTGACGGAATTGTCGAAGAAAGATGCGACGAAAGCAGTTGACGCCGTTTTTGATGCGATCTCTGATGCCCTTCAGACTGGCGATAAAGTCCAGTTGGTAGGATTTGGGAACTTCGAAGTGCGCGAGCGCCAAGCACGTAAAGGCCGCAACCCGCAAACAGGCGAAGAAATCGAAATCGCTGCAAGCAAAATGCCTGCTTTCAAACCGGGCAAGTCGCTTAAAGACCTTTGCTCCAATTAATATCGGCTTATGGCCGCTAACGTCCGGATGGCATTCATTCGGACGTTTCTCATTGTTAGCATTTACAGGGCATACATATTGACATTTATTTATAAATAACCATTCCCGGAGCGAGGAGGCATGTAGCATGGAACAAAACCAAGGGGAATATATCGTTGTGAAGGCGAAGGATCAAGGCGTCGTGGTAATTGGCCTAACAAGAGGACTGGATACAAAATTCCATCATACGGAAAAGCTGGACCGCGGAGAAGTGCTGATTGCGCAATTCACCGACCATACGTCAGCGATCAAGATTCGCGGCAAAGCAACGATTATGACGAAGTACGGCACAGTCGATACGGATGCTTAGGCAGCCATTTAAATCACAGAACAAAGGACGCAGGCATTGCCTGCTTTTTTTATGTTCAATTGCAGCAGTGGAATGACAAGCTGATCCGAGTCGTACAATAAGAGGAGAACGAATACTAGCAGCGAAGCGCTAAGCATTGGCTGCTTGAAAGCGGGGAGCCTCTATGCGAATCGGTTTGTCACTGCTTGCCGCTGGACTAATGACGACCGCCATTACGGTGTTGCTGATTACGGTCCATCCAAGAGATGCTTCGCCTGTGATGCGGCATATTTCAATTGCATCATCCGAGGGGAGCAAACGTTTATCCAACGGCAATCTCGTCGATTTCGTCATTGCCACGCCACTCGAAACGAAGCTGAAGCGTGCAAGCTGGACAGCGCCTACGCTTTCGCTTGATTTTGTACTGGCTTCAGACCGCTCGCTCGACGATCCGACAGTCATTCAATTGATGCGTGATGTTGAGTCGGTTGTGCGGATGTCGTTTTTGCAGGCCGAGAACGTGAGCCGCGTGCTCATTCGATTTGGCGAATCGCCTCAAGCCAATGCGGAGGCGGGACTGTATGCAAGCCCATCGAGCACAGCGACTTATCGATTGTTAATGGCTGCGGATGTTCGGCGTACCGACCGTTGGATCACTGAGGAGCAAAGCAGGTGGCAAGGCATGTCGAACGCTGAATCGGATGGGCTTTGGAAAAGCCGGCTTCGATTGTCGTTTACTCCGCTGTGGGAAATGAAGCGAAATGCTGCATTCAAGGCAGGGCAGGACCACATCAGTACGCCGGATGAAGAGTAAGGCTCGTGTTAGTCTCCTTGTAGCAATATCGTGAACATAAAGCGCATGCGTAGGCGATCACGCCTGTTTGTGCTATAATAGTTTAGATAATTGGACAGCAATGCTCGACTGCTGCCTGTTCGGAGGCTTTCCCGATGACACATAACCGCATTCCTCAATTGATTCACAAATACACCGGGCATGACATGATTCAAACGTATACCGAGCTGCCGGCGTTTCCGGATTCACGGATTCGCCTACTCGTCGCGTGCATGAAGGCTAGCGGCATATCGCCCGCGAATCAGGATTTGTATGCTTCCGTCGTGTCCCTCGTACAGATGGGGCTCGATACGCACGACTTGATTGATACGCATACGGGGCACCAATCCGAAACGGAGATGCGTTCTCGACAAATCAAGGTGCTGGGCGGCGATTATTTTAGCAGCCGGTTTTATTTTTTATTAGCGCAGGCCGGGCAAGTTCAGATGATTCGAGCGTTAAGCGAAGCCGTATGCGAAGTGAATCGCATCAAGATGGATTTTTATGGAGACATGAACAAGGCTAGGCTCACGGCACACGAGTACTTGGAATACCGGATTCTCATCAGCTCGGAATTGTTCCGGGCTTTCGCGGCATTGCTTGAGGAAGAGCTGTCTCCGCAATGGAACGGTCTGCTTTCCGCTTTTTCACAATGCGAAACGGTCATGAAGGAATGGCAGAGTCTCAACGATCCCGGTTTATTTTTGAACAGCTGGACGTATTGGCATATCTGGCATACAGGTACGGAAAGCGAGCGCATTTGGCTGGGCGACTTGGTAAGCGATCAGCTGCCTGACGGTCAAGCGCTTGATGCTCTTCTTGTGAAATACAAGATCCGCAGCGTGCTGGCGGACAAGCTTCATGAACATGTGGCAAGCACGAAGGCGATGATATCGCAGCTTAACAGTAGCAGCTTGGTTGACGAGTTATCCGACATTGTAGATACTTTCGTACAGGCATTGTCAGCGCCGGCCTTGCACAGCGAGATGAGGTGACAACTATGGACGTTCAATCGAAGGAAACGCATGTACAATCCGTTTTTCAGAAAATCGCGCCTGTATACGACTTAATGAATGACTTGCTGAGCTTTCGGCGTCACAAGGCATGGCGCAAATTTACGATGAAGCAAATGAATGTCCAGCCTGGGGATACGGGCATCGATTTATGCTGCGGCACCTGTGACTGGACGATCGCAATCGCGCAAGCGAGCGGCAGCGGCCGTATCGTAGGACTCGATTTTAGCTCCAACATGCTTGAAGTAGGCAAGCAGAAAGTGCAGAAGCAGCAGTTGGACAAGCAGATTGAGCTGGTGCAGGGCAATGCAATGGAGCTGCCTTTCGCAGACAATTCGTTTGATTATGCGACGATCGGCTTCGGTTTGCGTAACGTGCCGGATTACACGCGTGTACTGCAGGAGATGGAGCGGGTAGTTAAGCCGGGCGGGAAGGTCGTATGCCTGGAGCTTTCGAAGCCGACCTGGCAGCCGTTTAAGTCGATTTATTATTTTTATTTCGAGCGGGTTCTTCCGACAATCGGAAGGCTTGTTGCCAAGAGCTATGAGCAATACAAATGGCTTCCGGAATCGCTCAAAGCATTCCCGGGCCGCGATCAACTAGCTGATATGTATCGGGAAATCGGATTGAAGGACGTTAAGGCCTTTCCGTTGACGGGCGGCATTGCTGCACTGCACATCGGCGTAAAGGGGACAGACGAGGCATGATTCGCAAAATTCGCATCTTCTTAGAAATGATCAAATTCGAGCATACCGTATTCGCGCTGCCATTCGCATTCATGGGCGCCATACTCGGCGCAATTACGACGGACGGCCGTTGGCCTTCATGGGCTGAGATCGGCTGGATCCTGCTTGCGATGGTAGGGGCTCGGACAGCGGCTATGGCATTGAATCGATTGATCGACCGAGGAATCGATGCGCTTAACCCGAGGACGGAGCAGCGTGCAATTCCAGCCGGGCTCCTTAAAGTTAGTGAAGTCGTATTTTTCATCATTGTTTCTTTTGCCGTATTGATTTACGCCTCGTCGCAACTAAATGCATTATGCGTAAAGCTGATGCCGTTGGCCGTATTCATGCTCGTCTTATACTCGTATACAAAACGGTTCACGTGGCTGTGCCACGTCGTTCTAGGGCTTACGATCGGCCTGTCGCCGCTCGGCGCATGGGTTGCGGTAACTGGGCAATTTGCTCCAGCGGCATGGGTGCTGTTTGGAACGGTCGCGCTATGGCTCGCTGGGTTTGATATTATTTATGCAACGCAAGACTTCGAATTCGATCGCAGCCAAAAGCTGCATTCGATTCCTGCCCGGTTCGGCATTCGCGGGGCGCTTTGGATTGCACGGTCCCTTCATTTTGTCACGGCGATCGGATTTATAACGTTATTTTTCATGACGGATCTAAGCTGGGCTTATCTCGTTGGAACGATCATTTCATGCATCATTTTGTTCTACCAGCATTGGCTCGTTCGCCCGAACGATTTGAGCCGTGTCCAAATTGCGTTTTTCCCAATGAACGGTACGCTTAGCGTCGTCTTATTCGCATTCACGTTCGTTGATTTGCTGGTATTCTGGCAATGGTAGGCTCTTCGTTTCATCAGCCTGCTCGACCTTCACGCTGGGTTGTTGGCATAACCGGTGCGAGCGGCTCCTTATATGGCATTCGGCTAATTGAGGTGCTGCTGCAAGCCGGCGTTTATGTTCATGTTGTCGTGACCGATGCGGGCTGGCGCGTGCTAAAGGAAGAGCTAGGCTGGGATGTTACGCGTCGACAATCTGTGTTTGAAGAACGGTTTGGCGAGCTGGCAGCAGGCGGACGGTTAACGTTTCATCCGAATGCAGACATCGGAGCATCGATCGCAAGCGGCTCGTACCGTGTCGAGGGGATGATTGTTATGCCTTGCTCGATGGGAACATTGGCCTCGCTCGCACACGGGATTTCCGACGATCTAATGACCCGAGCGGCTGACGTAATGATCAAGGAAGGGCGGAAGCTCATTCTTGTACCGCGGGAAACGCCGCTTCATGCCATTCATCTCGAGAATATGCTCACGCTGGCTAAGCTGGGTGTTAAACTCATACCGGCGATGCCGGCTTTTTATTATGGACCGCAAACCATTGCCGATCTGGTAGATTTTCTGGTCGGCAAGGTGCTCGACATGATGCCTATAGACCATAACCTCTTCAACCGATGGGGGGGAGACACCAATGACTAACGATAACATGCTTGCTGTTGGCCGCATCGATTACGCGAACGCATGGCCTCTATTCCATTATGTGAATGAAACGGCGATGGCCGAGCTGGGCGCTCGAGTCGTAGCGAAAATTCCTGCTAAGCTTAACCAGGGACTGCTAAACGGCGAATTGGCGATGTCTGCCGTATCTTCATTCGCGTATGCGCGCCACGCAGAGCAATATTTGCTGCTGCCTGACGTATCCGTTAGTTCGATTGGCAGTGTGCATTCGATTTTATTGTTCCTTAAGAAGCCGCTTGATCAGGTGCGTGAAGGCGTCATTGCGGTGACGAATGCGTCAGCAACCTCTGTTAATTTGCTGAAGGTGCTCATGTCCATTCATTTGGAAGGGGAACCTACCTATGAGACCATGGAGCCGAACCTTGACAATATGCTTGAGCACGCTGACGCCGCACTTTTAATCGGCGATCCGGCTATACACGCTTCGTGGCGCGGGACCGACCTTCAAGTGATCGACTTGGGTAAAATGTGGCATGACTTTACCGGATTAGGCATGACCTATGCGGTCGTTGCCGTTCGTAAAGAAGCCGCCGAGCACTGCCATGACACAATCGCTGCCGTCCATCAACTCATGATGGCAAGCAAACGGAACAGCCTCTTGAATCCGGAGCCGCTCGTACAGCAAGCATGCGAGGAGCTAGGAGGAGAGCCTGATTATTGGCGGATGTATTTCCGAACGCTAAAATATGATTTTGGGGAACGCCAGCAGGCTGGCCTGCGGTTATACTTGAAATATGCAGCACAGCTCGGCCTGCTCGAACGAGAGCCGGAGCTCGAATTTTTCAAATAGCTGTATCTTGCGATGCTGGTTTTGCTTGTGCAAAACCTAATTGATGCTTACGATGCTGGTTTTGCTTCGCAAAACCTTGGGGTGAACCAATGAAACTAATGGATTTGTTTGTGAAGATGAAGGGTGATCTGAACGAGATTGAAGCAGAGCTGGAACGTGCGATCACTTCTGACCACACGCTAATGACGGAAACCTCCGTCCATCTGTTGAAAGCAGGCGGGAAGCGTATTCGACCGATTTTTGTGCTGCTGTCCGGGAAGTTTGGCCAGTATCGGCTCGATGTGATGAAAAATATCGCCGTTCCGCTTGAATTGATTCATATGGCTTCGCTCGTTCATGATGATGTCATTGATAATGCTGAAACAAGGCGCGGACAACTGACGGTCAAGTCCAAATGGGATAATCGGATTGCCATGTACACGGGCGATTATATACATGGAAAAGCGCTGACGGTTGCGACGAAGCTCGATAATCCGCGCATCCATCAGATTTTGTCCAAAGCGATGGTGGAGATGTGCATCGGCGAGATGGAGCAAATCCGCGATTTTTTCAATACCGAGCAGTCTGTTCGCCAATATTTGCTCCGTATCCGCCGAAAAACCGCGCTGCTGATTGCGATTAGCTGTCAATTGGGCGCATTAGCCGCGGAAACGGACGAGAAGTATGCCAATCGCCTGTATCGTTTTGGCTATAATGTTGGGATGGCATTCCAAATTCGAGATGATGTATTGGATCTCTGCGGCACGGAAAAGCAAATTGGCAAACCTCCCGGCTCTGATATCCGGCAGGGTAACATAACGCTTCCTGTATTGCTCGCGCTGCATGATACCTCGCTTCGTCCGAAGCTGCTTCAAGAAATTGAGCGTATTCAGTCGGCGGACGGGGCAGCGGCGGATACGTCTGAGGCACTCCGGCTCATTCGCAGCAGCAATGGCATTAAGCAAGCGGAAGCGCTGGCTGATCGTTACACGCAAAAAGCTTTGACGGCGCTAGAAGGACTTCCGGATCTTGCGGCGAAAAAGAGTTTGAAGGATATCGCGCGTTTCGTCAATAAGCGCAATTATTAGAGCAGCCTTCAATAGAAAGGGGCAAACACGATGGAAAGAACTTTTTTGATGGTAAAGCCGGACGGCGTACAGCGCGGGCTAATCGGAGAGATCGTAGGCCGATTCGAGCGAAAAGGGCTGCAGCTTGTTGCAAGCAAGTTGATGCAGATTAGTCGCGAGACGGCTGAGCTTCATTATGCGGAACATCATGGAAAGCCCTTCTATGAACGGTTGATTACCTTCATTACATCGGGACCGGTCTTTGCGATGGTCTGGCAAGGCGATAATGTTATTGCATTAACGAGAGCTTTAATCGGCAAAACGGATGCTTTAGAAGCGTTGCCGGGCACGATTCGTTCTGATTATGCTATACATACGAATTTTAACCTCATTCATGGATCAGATTCGGCTGCCAATGCAGAGCGGGAGATTGGCATCTTCTTTGAATCTGACCAAATCATTACCTACGAACATACGATTCAACGTTGGATTTAACCGCAGACGCATTGCGACGGTCATCGATCAATGCTTGTCCTCGGAATGCGAGTCAGTCATGATGGGAGGCACCTTGGCGTGGGGGATCAGGACTACGAACTGTTTATCGAGCAGATTAAGAAACGGACAAAAATCGATTTAGCGCAATACAAAGAAACGCAAATGAAGAGAAGGTTGACGACGCTTCGGCAAAAGCATGGGTTTCAGACGTTCGCTTCCTATATGGATGCGCTCGTGCGCGATCAGACCTTCATGGACGAGTTTCTGGATCGGATGACGATTAACGTCTCTGAGTTTTGGCGAAACCCGAATCGTTGGGGCATGCTCGAAAATCGTTTTCTGCCCGAAATGCTTGCAAACAATGGACGAATTTCAATCTGGAGCGCAGCATGCTCTACGGGAGACGAGCCCTATACGACGGCAATGATTCTCGATAAGATGGGCAAGCTGGATCGTACGACGATTACGGCCACTGATCTTGATCATAACGTACTATCCAAAGCACAGGGCGGGCTGTATCATGAACGTTCGGTGCGTGATGTTCCACCGGAATACCGTGATCGCTACTTCTCGTTAGAGGGCGAAGCGTACGCGGTTGATGAACGCATTAAGCGCGCGATCCGTTTTAAGCAGCATAATTTGCTTTATGATCCGTTTGGCGGCCCTTATGATTTGATCATTTGTCGCAATGTTATGATTTACTTCACTGAAGACGCGAAGCACGGATTATATCAGCGTTTTTCAGACGCGCTAAAGCCCGGCGGCATCTTATTTGTGGGCAGCACGGAGCAGATCTTCACGCCGCAGCAATACCAATTTGAGACCGTCGAGACCTTCTTCTATCGTAAAATGGCAAACGCAACCTAGCAGGCTGTCACATTTGTGGATTTAATGCGCATCTCGTGTATACCTTTGTTTCCTTGTTGCAATACTATGGTAATGGAATGACAACCATGGAGGGACAAGATGGATAAGAGGAAAGTAATCGTCGCCTATCAGCGCGGTTACATCACGATTCATGAATGCGCACAAATATTAGGTATTCATTGCGAGCATCTTCGAACGATTGTAGACAGCTCTAAGGCAGAGAACAGCGCAGGCGCATCATCGACTGAGCGTGCTTTGCCGCGTTAAGTGCCTATTGCCAGAAACGAACAGTACACCGGTTGCATACGCAATCGGTGTTTTTGTTTGTCTAATTGATTCGCGCTTCAACGCAGCCAAGCCGTTTCTCAGCGCCGATCGAGGCCATTCATTCGCATTTGACGTTTCTTGTCAAACCGACGGGGCTGTACTATAATGAGCAAAGATGTTTCGGGCATATACATAGCCGGGCTTTTACAAGCCGGTGAAGGGAGAGTTTTGAGCTTGAGTTTACGTTACTTGACTGCAGGAGAAACACATGGTCCACAGCTGACCGCTATTATTGAAGGGTTGCCTAGCAATCTTCAATTAGATTTTGAGGAATTGAACTTCCAATTGCTTCGTCGTCAAAAAGGCCATGGCCGCGGACGCCGGATGCAAATTGAAAAAGATACAGCGAATATCGTAGGCGGCGTACGACATGGTCGCACGACAGGCGCGCCAGTTGCGCTCGTTGTGGCGAACAATGATTGGAAGCATTGGACTTCGGTCATGAACATCGAGCCAATCGAAGGCAGCGACGAGGAGAAACGCCGCGTACACCGTCCGCGTCCTGGCCATGCTGACCTTAACGGCGGTCTGAAATACAACCTGAAAGATCTTCGCAACGTATTGGAGCGTTCCAGCGCGCGCGAAACGGCTGCTCGCGTTGCAGTTGGTGCGGTAGCGCGCCAATTGCTCGCAGCATTCGGCATTAAAGTTGCCGGACAAGTCATCCGCATCGGCGAGATTGAAGCTCCGGCGAACAACCTGCCTGTAGACGAGTTGATTCGTTTGACAGAAGAGTCGCCTGTTCGTGTTGTTGATAAAGAGACAGAAGAGAAGATGACCGCATATATCGATCAAATCAAAGCGGAAGGCGATTCAATCGGCGGCATCGTGGAGTGTATCGTTGAAGGCTTGCCAGTTGGACTGGGCAGCCACGTGCAATACGACCGTAAGCTTGATGGCCGTATCGCGCAAGCTGTTGTATCGATTAATGCGTTTAAAGGCGTAGAGATCGGCATTGGCTTCGAAGCAGGCAAAATCCGCGGCTCGCAAGTGCATGATGAGATTTTGTACACGGAAGAGCGCGGCTACCACCGCGCAACGAACCGTCTGGGCGGCTTCGAGGGCGGCATGACCAATGGCGAGCAAATCGTCGTTCGCGGCGTCATGAAGCCGATTCCGACGCTGTACAAACCGCTTCAAAGCGTGGACATCGACACGAGAGAGCCTTTCACCGCACAGGTTGAGCGCTCGGATGCTTGTGCTGTTCCAGCTGCAAGCGTTGTAATGGAGCATGTAGTTGCATGGGAAGTTGCACGAGCATTCCTTGAGAAGTTCGGCGGAGATTCGATGGAAGAGATTCGCAGCAACTACGATGCTTATCTCGAACAGATCGGACGGTACTAGCATGGTACGGGAACTGACAGTCGCTCTAGGCGAGCGGTCATATCCGATTTATATCGGGGAGGGCCTCCTTCAGGAGGCCGCTTCCTATTTTGATAAGCATGGCGTCAGCAAGAAGTCACCTCTGATGATTGTAACCGATTCGCATATTGGTCCTTTGTATTTGGAAGCGCTGGAGAACGTTTTGCGGGCATCCGGCTTTCAAGTGGTTAGCGCGGTTGTTCCTGCTGGCGAAGGCTCCAAGTCGCTGGCTGTATTCGAGCAGCTTGTGACCAAAGCGCTGGAGGGCGGGCTTGACCGCAAGTCGACGATCGTTGCGCTTGGCGGCGGCGTAATTGGGGATCTTGCTGGATATGTTGCGGCTTCATATATGCGCGGTGTTCGTTTCGTACAGATCCCGACGACGATTCTTGCCCATGACAGCAGCGTTGGCGGCAAAGTCGCGGTCAATCATCCGCTTGCGAAAAACATTATCGGCGCGTTCCATCAGCCCGCGTTCGTGCTCTATGATTTGAATACGCTGCAATCGCTTCCGCCTCGTGATGTAAGAAGCGGCCTATCCGAGGCAATCAAGCATGGCTTGATTTGGGACGAAGCCTTCGTTGCTTGGTGCGATGACAACATGGAGAAACTGCTTGCACTTGATCCAGACGCCCTTGGCTATGCGTTATTCAAAGGCTGCGGAGTGAAGGCAGCAGTCGTTTCGGTAGACGAGACTGAGAATGGCCTTCGCGCGATTCTGAATCTCGGCCATACGATTGGACATGCGCTTGAGGCAGTAGCAGGCTATGGCGAATTAACGCATGGCGAAGCGATTTCGATCGGAATGATCGGGTCCGCTATTGTAGGCGTGAAGCTCGGCGCACCACAGGAAGTATATAAAGTGACTAGACGTGTTCTTGGCAAGTCAGGTCTGCCTGTACGCCTCCCAGAGCATTTTGATACGGATGCGGTAATGCGTGCCATGATGCATGATAAGAAGTTTACAGAAGGCAGCATCGTCTATGTCGTACCGACTGCGATTGGCAAGGTTGAAGTACGCTCGGATGTACCAGCTTCGCTCGTTCGGGAGACGGTGGAATTATTGAAACAGGAGGCCGATTGGCAATGAGTGTTCGTGGAATTCGCGGTGCCGTAACGGTAGAACGGAATGAGGAGCAGTTGATTTTAGACACAACGGTCGAATTGCTGAATGCCATTGTTGTGGAGAACGGCATTGTTCCCGATGATATTTGCAGCGTATTGATAACCGTAACCGGCGATTTGGATTCAACGTTCCCTGCTAAAGCAATTCGCGTCATGCCGGGCTGGGAGTTCGTGCCGCTAATGTGCGCGCTGGAAGTTCCGGTTAAGGGAAGCTTGGAGAAATGCATTCGGTTCATGCTTCATGTGAATACGACGAAGAGCCAATCCGAAATCCGCCATGTTTATCTGCGCGGCGCGCAAGTGCTTCGACCTGATTTGACCAAAGCATAATGATCGATTGACGATCTTTATACAGCTGGTGTATAGTTGAGCTAGTGAATAGAGCAGTGAGCTGAGGCAAGACAGTAAGTTTAGACATACCGAGAGCGGTAGGCGAACGGTAGAGATGAGATTAGCTAAGATGAGATGAGCTTAGATGAGCGATTAACATTACGGTTTGAGATAATCGAATGGGCCTAGCAACAGGCAGCCATTTAGATTATTTCGCTTTCGTAACGTTTGTTCCTCATTGTTCTCTCGATGGACGCACTCATCCTGTACGTTTAGCTCCTGCCTATCGGCAGGGGCTTTTATTTCGTTACGACAAAGGAGAGGACTGCGATGCAAAACGAACTTCAGCAAGTGATCCGGATGGCAGGTACTTATAACTTGATTCCGATCGTTCGCCATCTGATGGCGGATACGGAAACCCCGATTCGCGTATTCCAACATTTCTATAAGGAACGTAATGCGTTTCTACTGGAGAGTGTGGAGGGCGGCGTGAACTGGGCGCGTTATTCGTTCATTGGAACGGATCCTTTCCTTCTCCTTTACGGCAAGAATGGAACGATGATTTTGGAGCAGCGTGGCGAGAAAACAGAGCTGACCGAGCAGCCGCTTGAGTTGCTCAAAGCGAAGCTTCGTTCTTATCGCAGCCCTCAGATCCAAGGTTTGCCCCCGTTTACAGGCGGTGCCATCGGATTCTTCGGATACGACCTGCTGCAATATTACGAAAAGCTTCCGGCTCATCGCATTGATGATTTGCAGATGAATGATTTGCAATTTATGTTCTGCGATCAGGTCATCGTATTCGATCATGTGAAACAGCAAATTCAAGTGATCGGCAACGTGCACATACCGGAAGGTGCAACGGATTCTGAGATTGAGTCGGCCTATCAAGCGGCTTGCGCGCGAATTGACGCAGCGATTGAACGGCTGCAGCAGCCGATTCCTTTGCCCGTAACGGCTGGCGGCCCAATGCCGGTTGACCCTGATCTGGGCGATGTGAAATCCAATGTGACGAAGGAGCAATTTATTTCGAACATTGAGACGGCTAAGGAATATATCCGTTCAGGCGATATTTTTCAAGTTGTGCTCTCGCAACGGTTCAGCATCGAAACAGACGTGAACCCGCTGCATGTGTATCGCGTTCTGCGAACGATGAATCCATCCCCATACATGTATTATTTGAAGCTGGATGATGAGATCATTGTAGGTACTTCGCCCGAGGCGCTTGTTAAGGTCGATGGCCAGAAAGTCGAGACACGCCCGATTGCAGGAACTCGTCCTCGCGGCGCGACACCTGAGGCGGATCTTGCATTGGAGAAGGAACTGCTGGCAGATGAGAAAGAGCGCGCAGAGCACTTGATGCTTGTTGATCTCGGTCGCAACGATATTGGCCGCGTATCTGAGTTTGGTTCGGTTCGTTGCGACTCGTATATGGATATCGAACGGTATTCTCACGTCATGCACATCGTTTCAAACGTTAGCGGCAAGCTGCGTCAGGATAAAGATTTCTTCGATGCATTCATCTCCTGCATGCCTGCGGGCACCGTGTCAGGTGCGCCAAAGCTGCGTGCGATGGAAATCATTGCAGAACTGGAAAATGAGTCGCGTGGCGCGTATGCGGGCGCGATCGGATATTTGGGCTTCGGCGGAAGCCTGAATACGTGTATTACGATCCGTACGATTATTTTCAAGAACGGCAAAGCCTATGTGCAGGCGGGAGCAGGCATCGTATGGGATTCGGTGCCTGAGAGCGAATATGAGGAAACGGTAAACAAGGCAAAAGCGAGCTTGAAGGCGATCCGTACGGCAGAGCTGTTATTCGCAGGGGATAAGCGGGGCGCTGTGAAAGCGGGAACGACGATCAACACCGATTATGAAATGACAGTGTTGCAGGAGGCGAAGCGCTAATGACGGTATTGCCGGCTAACTCGAATAGCATCACCTTGCACAGCGCGATGAACAAGCTGATCGCAGGCGAGCATCTTTCGCGCCAAGAATCGCAAGAAGTGATGGGATATATCATGAAAGGCGAAGCGACTGCTGCCCAAATTGGCGGTATTATGACGGCGCTACGGATTAAAGGCGAGACGCGGGACGAGATCGCAGGCTTCGCGCTTGCGATGCGATCCCATTCGGACCATGTGATTACCGAACAGGCCAATCTGCTGGACACATGCGGTACCGGCGGTTCTGGCATTCATAAATTCAATATCTCGACCGCTTCCTCAATGATCGCGGCCGCTGCAGGCGTTCGCGTTGCTAAGCATGGCAACCGGGCCATGTCAGGCAAGACTGGCAGTGCAGACGTACTGGAAGCGCTCGGCGTCAATATTACGATTACAGCAGAGCAAGCGGCGCAATGCTTGGAGCGGATCGGTATCGTGTTTATGTTCGCACAGCTGTATCATCCATCGCTTCGCCATGCTGCTGGTCCGCGTCGTGAGCTGGGGATCCGCTCGATTTTCAACATGCTGGGGCCACTGGCGAATCCCGCAGGAGCGGATCGCCAGCTGCTGGGCATCTACGACCGGTCGCGCACGGAGACGATTGCACAGGTGTTGAGCGATCTTGAATTGAAACGTGCCATGGTTGTCAGCAGTCATGACGGTTTGGACGAAATTAGCATTTCTGCACCAACGCAAATTTCGGAGCTGAAGGAAGGCGTCGTGCGTACGTACGATCTGGCGCCGGAGGATCTAGGGTTGAAGCGCCATTCGCTAGATGCGATTATTGGCGGCGATTCCGCAGAGAACGCCTCGATTATACGTTCGATTTTCGATGGAAAAGAGAAGGGCGCTTATCGAGATGTTGTGCTTGCGAACGCCGGCGCGTGCATCTATGTTGGCGGACAAGTCGACTCGTTGGTTGAAGGCGTGGAGCGTGCAGTAGCAATCATCGATTCAGGCGCGGCGAAAGTGAAGCTTGAGCAGCTTATTCAAACGACGGGAGAATTGGGCCATGTTTCTTGATAAAATCGTAGTCACGAAACAGCAGGAGGTAGCGGAGCTTTCCGCTCGCTTCTCGCTGAATGCATATGAACGGACAATTTCGGACATGTCCGCAACGCTTGGATTTGAACGGGCGGTTTCTGCAGCGGGCCGCAAACGCGATATGGGCCTTATTGCCGAAGTGAAGAAAGCGTCGCCCTCCAAAGGGCTGATTCGCGAGGATTTTCACCCTGTAGGATTGGCGAAAGCGTATGAGGAGGCAGGAACGGATTGCATTTCCGTATTAACGGACCGTGATTACTTCCAAGGCTCGAACGACTATTTGCAAGCAGTCAGAGAAGCCGTGAATGTACCGCTTCTTCGCAAAGATTTTACGGTGGATTATCGTCAAATCTATGAAGCGCGCGTCATTGGCGCGGATGCGATTTTGCTTATTGCAGCTATTTTGACAAAACAGCAGTTATCGGAGTTCCACGATATCGCTAAGTCCATCGGATTGGATGTGCTGGTTGAGGTACATGACCAACGCGAACTGGAGACGGTGTTGGAGCTCGATAAAGCGACGCTGATCGGCGTTAACAATCGCGACCTGCGCTCCTTCGTAACCGATCTGAAAACAACGGAGCAGCTAATCGGAATCATTCCGCAAGGCAAAGGGATTACGAGCATTAGCGAGAGCGGCATTGCGGGACCGGAGGATGTGCAATATTTGAAATCGGTTGGCGCGCAAGGCTTACTTATCGGTGAGCATTTCATGCGCAAGCCTCATGTCGGGGAAGCGATTGAGCAGCTGTTGGGCCCGGTTGGTGTACGATGAGCAGGACTCGTATCAAAATTTGCGGGCTGCGTGATCGCGAGACGATTCGCTCCATGCACGGATTGAACGTGGATGCGATCGGGTTTGTGTTCGCCCAGAGCAAGCGACAAGTGTCGCCAGAGCTAGCTTCTGATCTCATCGAAGAGGTGAGAGCTTGGCCGACCGCCAGCTCGGAAGGAACTGCTCCGCTTGCTGTAGGCGTGTTCGTAAATGCAGATTTAGCCGAGTTAACGTCAGTTGTGCAGACGGCCGAATTGGATGTTGTCCAGCTGCATGGCAGCGAGACGCCGGAGCTGTGCGCTGCAGTTAAGCGAGCGCTTGACGTTCAAGTGTGGAAAGTGTTCCCGATAGGCCGGAGCGCCGAAGAGGATGCGGCAGGCGCCGACGCGCGCTTGCAGCCGTTCCAATCCGTTGTTGACGCCGTTCTTATCGATACCGCAGGCGGCGGTACAGGAGAGGTATTTGATTGGAACGTAATTCGTGACTATGAGGAAGCTGCCGCTAAGCTCGGAGTACCTTTATATGTGGCTGGCGGGCTTCATTTGGATAATGTGCAGCCTTTGGTTCAACTTTATCGTCCCGGGGGCGTGGATGTATCAAGCGGCGTAGAAACGGAAGGCGTTAAGGATATTGAGAAAATATCTACTTTTGTGAGAAGGGTGTTGGAAGCATGACCCGTTTACCAGACGAGAAAGGCCGCTTCGGCAAATTCGGCGGGCGTTATGTGCCGGAGACGCTCATGAACGCATTGAGCGAGCTTGAGGAAGCGTACAAAAAATATTCGCAAGACGAAGAGTTTCAAGCGGAAGTTCGGTATCTGTTAGACAAATATTCCGGTCGTCCGACTTCGCTTTATTATGCGGAGCGGCTCACGAAGCATCTGGGCGGCGCCAAAGTCTATTTGAAGCGCGAAGATTTGAACCATACCGGCGCCCACAAAATCAACAATACGATCGGCCAAGGCTTGTTGGCCAAACGGATGGGCAAGACCAAAATTATCGCCGAAACCGGTGCTGGCCAGCACGGTGTTGCATCTGCAACAGTAGCGGCGCTGTTGGGACTGGAATGTAAAGTATTCATGGGCGAAGAAGATATGAAACGCCAACAGCTGAACGTATTCCGGATGCAACTGCTTGGGGCAGAAGTCGTACCGGTTACTTCGGGTACGCGTACGCTGAAGGATGCATGCAATGAAACGCTTCGCTACTGGGTAAGCAACGTAGACGATACGTACTATATTCTCGGCTCTGCAACAGGACCGCATCCGTACCCGTTGATCGTGCGCGACTTCCAGCGGATCATCGGCGATGAAGCGCGCGAGCAGATTCAAGAGATGGAAGGCCGTTTGCCGGATTATGTTGTTGCGGCAGTCGGCGGCGGCAGCAACGCGATCGGCATTTTCTATCCGTTCGTAGAGGACGAGTCCGTCAAGCTGGTAGGCGTAGAAGCGGCTGGCCGCGGCGTCGAAACAGAAGAGCATGCGGCGACGATGACCAAAGGGCGCCACGGCGTATTCCAAGGCTCGCTCAGCTATGTGCTGCAGGACGAGTATGGACAAGTCTTGCCTGCTCACTCGATTTCCGCGGGGCTTGATTATCCCGGCATCGGACCTGAACACGCTTATTTGAAAGACAGCGGGCGTGCGCAATACTTCCCGATTACAGATGCAGAGGCGCTCGAGGCGCTGCAGCTGCTGTCGCGTACGGAAGGCATTATTCCAGCTCTGGAATCCGCACATGCGATAGCGCAGACGCTCAAGCTGGCTCCTACGCTCAGCGCGGATGAGATTATTGTCGTCAGCTTGTCTGGCCGCGGCGATAAAGACGTAGAAGCCATTATGGGATACCTCGGAGGTAACGGACATGAATCTCATTGATGCGACATTCGCTCGAATTAAAGAGCAGGACGGAACGGCACTGATCCCCTTCTTGACGATTGGCGATCCCGATCTCGCGACCTCGGTGCAAATTATTCAAAAGCTTGAGCAATCTGGCGCCGACATGATTGAGCTTGGCGTGCCTTACTCGGATCCGCTTGCAGACGGTCCTGTCATTCAGCGCGCGTCTGAGCGAGCTCTTGCTGCTAAACAGATTTCGGTTCAAAATGTATTGGATGTTGCTGAACAAGCGCGCCAGGCCGGCGTTAAGCTTCCATTCATTCTGTTTACGTATTTTAATCCTGTGCTTCAGCTCGGATTGGAGCGGTTTTTCGAGCTTTGCCTGGATAAGGGCATCAGCGGCTTGATTATTCCTGATCTGCCGATCGAGGAGGATGGAGATGTTCGCGAAATGGCAGAGGAAGCGAACATTCATCTCATTCCACTCGTAGCGCCTACCTCCAAAGAGCGTGTCGCTCGCATTGCGGCGAAAGCTAGAGGGTTCGTTTACTGCGTTTCCTCGCTGGGCGTGACGGGCATGCGTTCCGATTTCCATGCGGGTATCGACGAATTCCTGGAAGACGTCCGCAAATCGGCACAGGTGCCGATTGCAGTCGGATTCGGCATTTCGAACCGCGAGCAGGTGGAGCGCTTCAGCAAGCAGTGCGACGGCGTAATCGTCGGCAGCGCGATCGTGCGCAAAATCGAAGAGGTGCTTCCGAAGCTGCAAAACGAGGCGGAACGTGAAGCAGGGCTTGAAGAGATCGGACAATTCGTATCGAATTTAAAGATCGGATAAGGAATAAGTTCGAAGCAGGAACGGCTTGCGCGACACTCGCGTGGCCGTTTTTCTCGTTTGTTAATAATACTTTAAAACATGCTAGAGATATGAGACAATGAAAAACATAGCAATAGCAAAGTCCTGTTAATGAGGTGAAAGTCAATGCAACCGAAAAGCAATATTGTCCATCTTCCAGTGTATCAGCCTGGTAAGCCCGTCGAAGACGTTAAACGGGAGCTAGGCTTGACTGAGGTTATTAAGCTGGCTTCCAATGAGAATCCGTTTGGCTGCTCGGAGAGCGCGAAGGAAGCGGTTATTCACGAAATATCGAACAATGCGAGCATCTATCCCGATGGCGCAAGCGTTGAATTGACGAAAGTATTAGCAGATCGTCTGGGCGTCAGCACGGACAGCATTATTTTTGGCTGCGGATCGGATGAGGTTATTCTCATGCTCACGCGCGCGTTCCTCGTGCCAGGCGACGAAACGATTATGGCCGACCAGACGTTCTCCGTCTACAAACATAACGCTGAAGTTGAGAACGCACGTGTCGTTGAGGTGCCGCTTGTGAACGGCAAGCATGACTTGCCGGCCATGTTGGCGCGCATTACGGATCGAACGAAGATCGTATGGGTATGCAACCCGAACAATCCGACCGGAACGATTGTTAGCAAAGAGGAAATTGATGCGTTCATGAAGCAAGTGCCTAGCCATGTGCTTGTCGTGCTTGACGAAGCATACGTGGAGTATGTGACGGATCCTTCATTCCCTGATGGCATCGAGCTGCTTCCGAGCTACAAAAACTTGATTGTATTGCGCACATTCTCCAAAATTTACGGTCTCGCATCGCTGCGAATCGGTTATGGCGTTGGCCACCCGGATGTCGTTCGTTTTATCAATCAAGTGCGCGAGCCGTTCAATACGTCTCGTGTCGCGCAAGCTGCTGCAATCGCAGCGCTTAAAGATGAAGCGTTCGTTGCGGAGTGCCGGGATCGGAATTCAGAAGGCTTGAACTATATGCGTGAACAGTTCGACCGCTTGGGTCTGCCTTACTTTGATGCGCATGGCAACTTTATTATGTTTGATGCGAAGCTGCCATCGCCGCAAGTATTCGACGCTTTGCTGCGCAAGGGGATTATCTCCCGTGCAGGCTGGCAGTTCTATCCGACGTATATCCGAATTACGGTAGGCAGCCGGGAACAGAACGAGAAGTTCATCACCGCGCTAGAGCAAGTACTGCAGGAAGCGGCGGTGCTTGGGTAGCTTATGATCAAAATTGCGATATTCGGCGTAGGGCTAATGGGAGGCTCGCTTGCGTTATGTTTTAAAGGCAAGTCTGACCTTCATGTGGTCGGCCACTCGACCCGTCTTTCGTCGGTTCACAAATACATCGAACGAGGCGTCGTAGACGCTGCTACGACTTCTCTGCGCGAAGCGGCGGAGGATGCCGACTTTATTTTCCTATGCGTACCGGTCGGAAGCTTGAACGATTATCTTGAGCAGCTATCAGAGCTGGAGCTCAAACCGGGCTGCATTATAACCGATGTAGGCAGCACCAAATCGTCTGTAACGGCTTGCGCGCGCCGTCTTGATTTGAGCCCTGCTGTATTCATCGGCGGGCATCCAATGGCTGGCTCCGAGCGCTCAGGCGTAGAGGCAGCATCATCGTACTTGTATGAGAACGCGTTCTATGTCATCACGCCGGATCACGCGACACCTAACGAAGCAGTAGAGCGCCTTCGCCAGCTGCTGGAATTGACCAAGGCGAACGTGGTTGTCGTCGATGCGGACGAGCATGATGATATCGTTGGGGCGATTAGCCATCTGCCGCATATGATTGCAGTCGCATTAACGAACCAGGTGCGAAAATACAACGAGGATAACAGTCTGTATTCGCAGCTTGCGGCAGGCGGATTCCGTGATATAACCCGCATCGCGTCTAGCGACCCGAATGTTTGGCGGGATATTCTCGTCAATAACCGGGAAGTGATGCTTCGCCTTATTAAGGATTGGAACGAAGGCATACAGCAATTCTCCGATATGCTGACTGCTGGAGATATCGAAGGAATCGGCGAAGCGTTCCGGACATCGGGGGAGTTCCGCAATAGCTTGCCGGAGCGCCGCAAAGGTATGATTCATTCCATTTATGAATGTTACGTCGATGTCCCCGATCATCCCGGCATAATCGGCCGGATTACGACGGAGCTGGGCAATCGGCGGATCAACCTGAGCAATATTCAGATTATAGAGAGCCGTGAGGATGTTCCGGGCATACTTCGCTTATCGTTCCGTACGCAAGACGATCTCGATCAGGCGGTCGTCGCATTAGGCGAACTCCAGTATTCGGTACATTTTTAATCCACGCTGCTGTCTTGCAATCATCCGTGATTGCAGGGCAGCTTTTTTAAATTTATGGAAACTAAGATCATTTATGAAAACGCTTATTGACAAAATGAAAACGGATACATATAATAAAAGTACAGTATGGTTTCTCTCCACTCCTATCCAAATTCTTCGCACTTTGTGCGGACCACCTCTCTATAGAGGTGGTATTTTTTTTGTGCCCAAGTATTGCCACGCGAGATCGCTCTTTGGAAAATATTTAACCAATTCATCGTTTCCCTGTGTTACAATACAGAAGCTTTGGGGTAAGTAATTCTGGCGTCACATCCTTCCAATAAAAAGGTGGGGCAGTAGTTGTCGAATGCGGCAGGACTTTAGCCTTACGAGACGAATTGGATTGGGTATGACTTTTATAAATTCAAATCAAAAAACACCGCAACTTTTTGCTTCCATGTCGGTACAATGATGTAGGCCGACACGGGAAGACTCCGCAGGTGAGGAGGTTCGCCTGTCGTGACCGACACCCAATTGATACGAGAAATTAAAGATGGCAACGTCCAATTGTATGCGGAATTGATGCGGCGTTATCAGCGCAAGATCCTCGCTTTTATTTTTCATATGCTGAAGAGCGGTCGGCTCGAGCATATGGCGGAGGATTTATGCTCGGAAACCTTTTATAAGGCATATCGCAGCTTGCATTCCTTCCGCGAATTAGACGCATCCTTTTCAACCTGGCTATACACGATAGCACGCAATACGGTGCTAAGCGAGCTTCGGAAGCAGAAGGTAAGCAACGTTCCGCTTGATGACGCGAATACGATTCCGCTGGCTCCGCCTGAGGCTGTGCCTGAGCTGCGCTTGCTTCAGAACGAACGGATGGCGATGGTTCGCGAGGCGATTAATAATTTGCCTGAGAAGCAGCGCTCCGCACTCATACTACGTGAATATGACCAATTGGATTATCAGGAAATTGCGAATATATTAGGACAGACGGTTAGCTCTGTGAAATCGCTGCTGTTCCGTGCAAGAGCAAGTGTAAAAACACAGCTCGAGCCTTATTTTGAAGAAACGGCGACTACAGTGGAACCATATGAAGGGATGAGAACGCGATGAGATGCGACGAATGTCAAGAGAAACTCGGTCTGTATTGGGAATTACCCGAGCAGGATGCCGAACGGGCAGCGATTGATGGCCATCTCTTAGACTGTGTAGCGTGCTCGGAGCAGTTCCGGCTGTGGGAAGAAAGCGATTGGATGATCCGATCGCTGTCTGAAGAAGCGGACCCCGATTTTGAAGTGAGAACCCTTCATATTACACAGACCGTGATGGATCGCATTTATGCTGACGCAGACTATTTGAGGCCTGTCCATGACCGTACATATCGTTTTACCTCATCATTCCGGTTTCGAACGGCGCTTGTTATTGCATGTTGTTTAGCCATATTCGGAAGCGGCTTGTTATACGCCTGGTTTGGGGATTGGGGAGCTGGGGTCGAGAAGATCGAGCCAATGACGGGGCTGCTTGAAACAGCAAACGCTGGTAGCGACGGTACTATATTAGGCGGAGAGTTCTACGCAGACGTGCCTGTCGCGAGCATTAGCGATCCGATCGTCCTTAAGGTCGTGCCGACCGTACCGCAGTACTGGATCGTCTTCTCGCTTCTAGGCATTATTGCTTCCTTACTGCTTTTGAACTGGTTTGCGCGCACGCGAAAATAATAGAATTGCCACAAGGAGAAACGGCAGCCCGCCAGGGGCTGTCGTCTTTTTTTATTTTGAGGTTTAAATACCTGTATTTTTCCCATAATGGTAGTACATTCAACAGGAAAGGGGGAGGGAACACGATGAATCTGGCCGATATGCTGGGCTGCGCAGATATTCAACAGCTAAGTCGAATCGCGGGCGAGTACCGGTGCGAGTGTAATGGAAATTCCAAAAACGAGTTGATTCAGACGATTCTCTCCGCCGTCAACCGAAGGGAAGTTTTTGAGGAGCAGGTAGGAAGAATGGGACTGGAAGACTTGCGGTTTTTGAATTCGCTATTGTTCGATTCCCGGTCCTCATTCAGTCTGGAAGATTTGACAGCACGTATTCAACAGAGCAAATTCGGAGAGGTACAGCCGCTCGAAGCAGCCGGTGTGCCGGTAGAAAGCGCCAGAAAACCAAAAACGAATGCGCAAAGCAGTAAACGGCAATCGAAAGCAGCAGCTCTCAAAGCAAAAGAATTGACGCCGCGTGACGTTATTTTGAAATTCAAGCATCAAGGGTGGCTGTTCAATGGATTGGCAGGTCCTAATCGGTACATGTTTCAAGTGCCTGCAGACCTGAAGGCCAAGCTTCGCGAGACGATGGAGCGAAAGCTCATGCTCACGGTAGAAGCTGCGGAAGAGCCTCAGGCGTACCGGGACGAGCAAGGGCTGCTGACAGAAGATTTGTACGCGTTGCTTCGTTATGTGCAGCGCAATGAGATTCCAACAGCAGCTGACGGCTCGATGTATAAACGGAATTTGCTGCAGCTATTGGAGCTGTGCGGCGTGAGAGAATCGCTGCCTGCGAAAGGGGAATGGCGATTCGGATATGGCCGCAAGTTTCATGTATACCCGAATCGGTTGTCACTGCTATACGATTACGCGCTGGACGGCCGTTTGCTGAGCGAAGCTTCTGAACAATTGACGATTACGGCCACTGGCGAAGCCTATCTGGCAGAAGAGCAGAAGGACGTGACAGCCCGGCTGTACAAGTATTGGCTGAAGCTATACCGGACGCCGATCCCGAATATGGTTGCAATCGTCCATTGGATCGATTGCCTGGCTAAACAATGGGTAACCGCAGAGTCATTGCAGCGAACGCTGCTGCCGTACATCAAGCCTTTCTATTATGATACGGCGGAGTCGATATTCGCACAGCGCATCGTAGCTATGATGCTGCATCTGGGGCTGCTGCGAGTAGGCGAGCATGAGCGCTATGGAACGGTAGTTCGTATGACACGATTAGGAAGTGCAATAATCAGCGGCTCGGAATAGCTTTCGAAGGCAAACAGGCCAAGAGAATGCTAACCGCCGCCTGCTAGGCAAGAGTATATTCATTCGAATAGGGGCCATCGTACCGAGCGGCACCGTTGCGGATGAATATGCTTTAGTAGGAGCCGTTTCACTCGTTACCGAGAAAACAAACAATTCCACCCTATACTCTTTCTCTCGGTTCACCCGCCAAAGTCGTCAGAGAATGGACGGAAGACGATTTACTGCGCATGAGAAAGACGATGGAAAGCTACGTGGTGAAAGGAAAAGAATATAGGATCTCTTAACCCCGGTTGGAGGTGTATCCTATGGACAAAATGAAAGCAACCTATGAAACGATGCTTGCTCTGGTTGCAGAAATGGTATTGGATGACGCGGTCTTAAAATTCCGTACGGAACGGATTTATCGAGACATCGATCTTGCGCTGGCCAGCGGCGACGAGGATACGTTCCATCGATTGGCGGAACAATTGAACGCGCTTCGTTTTTCCCATTAGCGGCGATTAGCCGTAGCTCTATCATAGCCTGACGACCGTCTTTAGTACGGATCAGGCTATTTTTGTGCGTTTGCGGTTGGCAAACCGTTCCTGGCACGATAATATGGGTGAAGCGAGGAGAGGATGAGCGAACATGAAGTTCAGCGAAATTACAAGCGAGCAATGGGAAGAATTAAAATCGTATTTGGATACATGCCTGCTTCCGGTTACAGGGCTGAATGGGACAGAATCGCCAGCGGAAACGACGCAAGCGCTTGAGGACTTGCGAGATGTGATGGATGCGATCGAAATTCCGTTTAAAGGCAGAGTTGTGACGTACCCTGCATGCCATTATATAGGAGAGACAGAGGGCCATGACACTGTCGAGCGATTATGCATGGCTTTGAAGCGTTCCGGCTTTCGTTACGTGATCGTCGTAAGCGCAAAATTGCGTAAATTGGCGCCTCCGTCGGCTGATTTAACATTTGTGCCAAATCATGAGGGCGTAAATGTCGATGCGAATGCAATTGGACAAGCCATACGTTCGTTATGGGCGCCGCCAGTTAACGCCTGAAGCAGGATTAGCGCATAATAAATTCCTATTTTGGGGAAAACAAAGGCGATACGATGAAAACCACGGTTACGTTTCCGTGTAATTGTGACAATTTCATAACAAAAAATGAAACGCTTTTTACATCGGTCAAATTAACGTCTTCCATATTCTTGACGCTCCCATACACCTAGGATATTATAGGAATGTCTTAGTTCGTCCATAGTTTTGTCACAATGGACAAGATGGGAGATATGGTTGGCAAAGGGGGTAGAACAGAAGATGAGCAACCACGAGGGCCAGAAACCGGTACGTAAAGAGATGTCCCGGCGTCAATTCCTGTCGTATACGCTCGGAGGTACTTCCGCATTCATGGTGGGAGGCGTCGTGCTTCCGATGGTTCGATTCGCGGTAGATCCGCTCTTGCAGAAGAAAGAGACGAGCGCGTTCATTAAAGTCGTTGAAGAATCGAAAATTACGAACGATCCAGTAGAATACAAATTCAAAATTCATCAGGTGGATGGATGGTACGAAAGCGAAGCTGAGCTCGTTGCATGGATTTCCAAAGACGCGAACAATAAAGTATTCGCGCTTTCGCCAGTGTGTAAGCATTTGGGCTGCACGATTGGATGGAATACCGAGCAAAGCGACCAGTACGTATGCCCGTGCCACGGCGCGCACTACACAAGGGACGGCAAAAACTTGAGCGTCGCACCAAACCCGTTGGATGAATATGAAGTGAAGATTGACGGCGGTTTTATTTATCTCGGACCAATTAAGCCGAACTCACGTGTATAAGGAGGGCGAACACTCAGATGTTTAAAACAGTTTACAATTGGATCGACGAACGTCTCGATGTTGCGCCGTTGTGGAGGGACGTTGCGGACCATGAAGTGCCAGAGCACGTTAACCCTGCACATCACTTCTCCGCATTCGTGTACTGCTTCGGCGGCCTAACGTTTTTCATTACTGTAATTCAGATTTTGTCCGGCATGTTCTTAACGATGTACTTCGTACCGGATATTCACAACGCATATGCGAGTGTCGACTATTTGCAGCATAAGGTTGCATTTGGCGGCATCGTTCGCGGCATGCACCACTGGGGCGCGAGTCTCGTTATCGTCATGATGTTCTTACATACCTTGCGCGTGTTCTTCACCGGCTCTTACAAAGCGCCGCGCGAAATGAACTGGGTCGTCGGGATGCTTATTTTCTTCGTCATGCTCGGACTTGGCTTCACAGGTTACCTGTTGCCATGGGATAACAAAGCTTACTACGCTACGAAGGTCGGTATGCAAATCGCCGAATCCGTACCTTACATCGGTGTGTATCTGAAAGAGCTGATGCAAGGCGGTACAATCGTAGGTGCGCAGACGCTGACGCGTTTCTTCGCGATTCACGTCTTCTTCTTGCCAGGTGCATTGCTTGCCCTGATGGCCGCGCACTTCTTCATGATTCGTAAACAAGGCATTTCGGGACCGCTATAAGCGAAGGGAGGTTATTTCGATGGCGCATGATCACAAATCAAATGAGAAAGTCGTCTATGTCGGTGACTCCCGCGTACGCAAGCGTAGCAACAAAACGATCGTACCACCCGACTATACGGCATTCCCAGGCAAGTCGGAGGCATTCATTCCGAACTTCCTGCTGAAAGAATGGTTGGTTGGTTGCGTTGTTCTCGTTGGCTTCCTTGTGCTGACGATTTCGGAAGCTCCTCCGCTTGGTTATCCGGCGGATCCAACCAATGCAAGCTTTATTCCGATGCCGGACTGGTACTTCCTGTTCCTGTATCAATTCCTGAAATACCCGTACGCTTCCGGCGACTATGTCGTTCTTGGCGCAGTTGCTGTACCAGGCGTAGCGTTTGGCGGATTGCTGCTCGCACCATTCCTTGATACGGGCAAAGAGCGCCGCTTCTATCGTCGTCCGATTGCAGCATCGCTTATGCTGCTCTCGCTGATCGCTTGCATCTACTTGACTAAAGTGTCATGGGATCACTACCAGCATGAGCTGGAGATCACGAACACGATTCCAGAGCATATCGAGCGTGAAGAGAAAGCGCGCGAGGCTGCGGAAAAAGGTCAAGAGTTCAGCGCAATCAAGAAAGAAGAAGCTGTTGCGCTTGTTGACGCAGATGACCCTGCAATGGAAATTGCCAAGGCGAATTGCATCGGCTGCCACGCAACGGATTTGAATGGCAACAAGCAAATGAAAGTGCCTTCTCTGCGCGGCGTAGGCGACATTCTGACGAAAGAGCAGCTAGTTGAGACCGTTACTAACGGTAAGGGCGGCGGTGCAATGCCTTCGTTCAAAGACAAGCTCTCGGCAGCAGAGATCGACCAGATTACAACGTGGCTTTCGAAGCAGAAGAAAGCAGAATAGCCATCTCCACAAAAACCTGACCGTATAGCTTGCGGTCAGGTTTTTTTATCCTGCGCAATTGTTGACTATAATGTAGAAGAACGAAGATGATCGCATGTTCCCAAAGGAGGAAATCGTTTTGCCGCTTAGCTGGTTTTGGAGTCGCGAAATCTTGATGTCAAGACGGATGTTATGGATGCTGCTGGTCATCAATATACTCGGAACGATTTACGGCTACATATGGTATGGAGAGCAGCTGATCCAGACAGCATCAGAGAAGCCGATTTGGATGCTTGTTTTTGTACCGGATAGCCCAACGGCGAGTTTGTTCTTTTCCATCAGCCTCATTTACATGCTCTTATACGACAGCCCCAAATCGAAGCTTGGACAAGCGTTGCGGTCGATTATCGAGGCGCTGGGGGTCGTAACATCAGTAAAGTATGGCATCTGGGCAGTTGCGATGATTGTGGCAGGCTCCTCCATGGGCTCCCCTACGGGGTGGCAGGATTGGATGCTCATAGGCTCGCATCTTGGCATGGCTATTGAAGGTCTGCTTTATGTGCGCTTCATGAGGGTCGGGGCAATCGCAATTGGCGTTGCTACGGGATGGCTCTTGCTGAATGATACGATTGATTATCAATTCGATGTATTTCCGTGGCTTCCTCGGCCGCTGTATGATGTGCTTCCAATCGTATGCGTGTGCACGTTTGCGTTAACCCTATTCAGTTGGATTGTGTCACGAGCCGCGGTTGCTTATCGCGACGGTAAAACGATTGTGAGAGCCTGACTGCAATAGCTAGTCTAATTGGACATCCTCCGTCATAAACTAGAACGAATGGGATGATTGCGATGCAGTCGCGTCGCTGACATCATTCGGAATGGCTGAGGAGGGGTTTCCGTGAGGCGAAGATGGCTTCTCGCAAGTGCCGCTTGCTTTTTGCTGACGATTGCGTTCATCTGTGCAGCGGCAGCTGCGGCATCTTCAGACGTAACGGTGCTGCGAAATCCGGAACAGAAAGCATGGACAAGATTGAACAGTTCAGCTGAATCCTTATATGCGGCGTCCACAGATGGTAACCGGCAGCTGGCTTATCAAGCTGCACAGCAAATGGCAGCTATCCTGCATGACGGACAAGTGCGAATGAGCGGAGCTCTTGAAGGGTGGCGAATGGTTGAGCAAGATGTGCAATCGTTATTGTCCAAGCTCAAAAACGGTCAATCAACCGTTTACTGGAGGGCGCTTGCATCGCGCATCAAGCTGACGATTGACGCTGCATGGCGCATCCATCAAGGTATTCCTTCTTCTGCGCTTTGGCTGCAATATAACAAAGTCATTAGTGAGGATTTATCACGCGTTCGATTTGCAATGACCCGTCCGAATAAAGAAGGATACGAAACGGCTCGCGCAGCTTTCGATACGTTGTCGCAGCATGCGGAACGGATCATGGGCGCTGCGCTGATCATGCGAGGATATCAATCAGCCGACCGTTTTTCCGACAGCATTGTGTATGCAGAACGGTTGCTAACAGCGGGAAAGCAAGGCGAGTTGACGAAACGATTAGCGGATGGCGCGTTATCGCCAGTAGAAAAAACAGCAGCGGTTTTGTTTGCAGGAAATAATCAAGATGCGGAAGAGGAGCCGGTGCTGGCGCCAATTGGAGGCGGTGTCCCGCATCGCTGGATATTCGGATTATCGGCTTTGATTTCAAGTATGCTTACTTATGCGTCTTGGCGAAAATACAAATCGGTGCCGTACGCCATTCTATCAACGAAAAGCAACGTACAATCGGGCAGCCCATTGTTTATAAAACGGAAGCTGTGAACGAAAGAAAAAACCGAACGTTCTGGCTATCAAGTCGACAAGGCTTGATAGCATGACGTTCGGTTTTTTGCGCTGTCTGCGAACGTGCAGGCAAAGTTATTCATCTTCCTTGAAGCCTTCCCCAAGCACATCGTGCACTTCGTTAATGACAACGAAGGCGCGAGGATCGATATCCTTCACGATAGCGCGCAGCGTGCGAACTTCTTGACGATAGACGACACAATATACGATATGCTTATGGGTGCCGGAGTAAGCGCCAATCGCTGGGATCAGCGTAACGCCGCGATCCATGCGCTCCGTAATCCGCCCTGCGATCGTTTCGCCCATATTGGTGATGATTGAAATGGCTCTTGCAGAATAAGCGCCTTCTTGGATGAAATCGATCATTTTGGAGGCGATGAACACTGAGACCAGCGTATATAGCACCTTCTCTTTTGGAATGTAGAGAAGAGCCAGGCCAATAATTACGACATCCAGCGCTAGGATGACCTGGCCCATGCTCCAGCCTTTCCATTTGCCCAAAATGCGTGCAATGATATCGACTCCGCCAGTCGTCCCTCCAAACCGAAATACGATCCCAAGCCCCAGCCCGATCGTAACCCCTGCGTATAAGGCAGCTAGTATGTAATCCTGCGAAGTCTGGAAGGGGACCAGCCAGCCTTTATTAATCGCCCTTTCGATTAGCGCTAGAAACAAGGACAAGGATAGCGTGCCAATAATCGTATAGGCCATTTGCTGTTTGCCGAGCGCCTTAAGTCCGACGAGAAAAAGCGGAATGTTCAGCACCAGCGTTGAGATCGAGAGCGGTGTCCCTAACGCGTAGTTCATTAGCACGCCAATACCGGTCACGCCGCCCTCCATGAGCTGGTTCGGAATGACGAAATAATGGAGGCCGAACGCATAGATTGCAGTTCCAGCCATGACGGGAATAAGCGAACGGGCAACATACCATAAGCGAGCGAGCATTGACCAGCCTCCTTTTAGAATGATCATCGTAGTTGGAGTTACGATACTCGTTAGTATGGCTACTTTTCCGTCGTTGAAAACCATTGTTTTCCCTGCCGCTTTAGGCTAACATATAGAAATAATCCATCACTGCCGGATCAGAGAGGAATGACAAGATGTCACAGAAATCGTTGTCAGACATCCAACGCGAGGTGGATGCCTATATATCGCAGTTCAAAGAAGGCTATTTCAGTCCTCTTGCGCTTCTAGCGCGAATGACAGAGGAGGTTGGAGAGCTCGCCAGAGAGGTTAACCATTATTATGGCGAGAAGCCGAAGAAGCCGGATGAAGCAGATAACTCCATCGAGATGGAGCTTGGCGATTGCTTGTTCATATTGAATTGCTTCGCCAATTCGCTTGGCATCGACCTCACGGAGGCCCATGATAAGGTCATGCATAAATTCAACACGAGAGATGCCGATCGGTGGACGCGTAAGGACGAACAGACAGACTGACCGTAACCTCGCAACGTGAAACGACATATGCTGTACCATTCCTGTGTACAAGGAGGGTAGGCATATGGAAGGAGACGATTGCCTTAAGCAGGCTTACGGATGTATCTTGCGCAACGATTTTGAAGGAGCCATCCGCTGGTTTGAGCGGGCGATTGCTGCCGACCCAGACAATGCCTCGTACTATTATAAATGCTCCATTTCTTACAGCAGAAGCGGCAAGTGGGACCGCGCTTTATATTACGCGTTGCGAGCTGTGGAGCTGGACCCGGAGCAGAAAGCGCATGTGTATCAGCTGCACACCGTACAGGCTAGCTTGCTTGTATCATCTGCAAGATTCGACATGGCGCAGCATCCGCCAGATGCTGCAAGTGCCATTCATACGCTCCAGGAAGCGATTGAGCTTGATCCATTAAGCTTTGATGCGTTTTTCCTGCTTGGTGAAGCGTATGCGTTACTAAACCGGCTGGACGACGCGGTAAGATGCGCGTTGGAAGCGATTCGGCTTAATCCGGGCGACGATTCGGCACGCACCCTTTTTGCAGATATGAGCCGCAAAAGAAGGGCGCTCCGATATCGGCAGCAGAGAAGACAAAGACGAAGGAACAGGTGAATGATAGAATGACGAAACAAATTCGTGTAGCAGTAGCTGGAGCAAGCGGCCGGATGGGCCGTGAAGTGGTAAAAATGGTCATCGATGAAGCTGATTTTGAATTGGCTGCGGCGTCTGCCAGATCAACTGGTCCGGTGGACGCCGGAACCTTTGTCGGGAAACCGGTTAGCGGCGTTACGTTTAGCTCGACCCTTGAAGAAGCCTTGGACAGCGGTCCTGTTGATGTCGTTGTTGACTTCTCGGTGCCGCAAGTGGTTTATGACCATGCAGTAGCTGCGATTACGCGGGGCGTTCGTCCAGTAATCGGCGCTACAGGCCTGTCGCCTGAGCAAATTGAAGAGCTGGACAGGCTGTGCAAGGAGCGGGGAATCGGCGGGCTTATCGCACCGAACTTCTCGATCGGCGCAATTCTGATGATGCAGTTCGCTGCACAAGCTTCCAAATATTTTCCGCATCTCGAAATTATTGAGTATCACGGCGATCAAAAGCTGGATGCGCCATCGGGCACTTCCATCAAAACAGCTGAGCTGATTTCACAGGTGCGCGGCGAGCTGCGCCAAGGCAATCCGGATGAAGAAGAAACGATCGAAGGCTCGCGCGGCGGCTATTACAATGGCTTCCGTATTCATAGCGTAAGGCTTCCAGGCGTGTTTGCGCAGCAAGAGGTCGTGTTCGGCGCATTCGGGCAATCGCTCAAAATTCGCCATGATTCGTATGACCGTGCAGGATACATGCCAGGTGTGGCGGTTGCCGTACGTAAAGTCATGACGTACGAAGGCATGATTTATGGCTTCGAGCACATTATGGACTAATGGGTTGCTTCGTTAGCCTAAGCAATCGGTTCATCGTTATAACAGAGCGGAGAGGGGATCAACTTCCATGTTACATATAGCTTTTATTGCCCACGATCGTAAAAAAGAGGAAATGGTAAATTTCGTGACCGCCTATGAGCATGTCTTTACGCCCCATGAGCTTTATTCGACAGGCACGACAGGCTTGCGCATTATGGAGAATACGTCACTGCAAATTCATCGCTTCATGTCCGGACCGCTGGGCGGCGACCAGCAGATCGGTGCGCTAGTGGCGGAAAATATTATGGACTTTATCATTTTCCTTCGCGATCCGTTGATGGCGCAGCCGCACGAGCCGGACATTATCGCGCTGCTTCGCCTTTGCGATGTGCAAGGGATACCGGTTGCGACGAATATTGCGACAGCCGAGCTGTTAGTTAAAGCGGTCGAGCGCGGCGATTTCGCATGGCGCGAGCTTGTACATAAGTATAAACCAGGTACGCAAAATGACTAAGGAACAATCTTTTCATGCGGAGAAGCTTGATATTCTGATTTTCGGCGCGCATCCCGATGACGCTGAGATCGGAATGGGCGGAACGATTGCCAAGCATGTTCGAGCTGGGCAACGCGTCGGTCTCTGTGATTTGACGGAAGCCGAGATGTCCTCCAATGGCACCGTAGAGCTGCGTCGGCAGGAAGCTGCCGATGCCTCTGCGGTGCTTGGTCTATCGGCACGAACGAATTTGGCATTGCCTGATCGCGGGCTTGGAGCGGAAGGGCATGTTGAAGCGATAACAGCGGAGATTAGACGGTTTCGCCCGAGAATCGTATTTGCTCCGTACTGGAATGATCGCCATCCCGATCATAATCGGTGCAGTGCGCTAGTAGAGGAAGCGGTATTCAATGCCAAGCTTCGGCGCTATATGCCAGAGCTTCCTGCTGTTCAAGTGGAGCAGCTCTTGTTTTATTATATTAATGATGTAGAGGATGTACGACTAGCTGTTGACGTGACGGATGTTTATGAACACAAGCTGGCATCGCTTCGTGCCTATCGCTCTCAATTTGAGGCAGTCTCCCAAGGGGAAGACCGCGTTGTTACGCCACTTACCGGTCGTTATGTGGACAATGTTGAGGCAAGAGACCGTTTGTTGGGCACTGCGCGCGGTTGGACATACGGAGAAGGCTTTACGACCAAGAAGCCGTACTCGGTCGATTTGTTCTGATTGAGCAGGCATGGCGTAAGAGTAGAATGGCGCAGCCATGAACAGCATACGATAAATACCAATTATGCGTTTCCTAGGGGTTGCGAATCGTGACGAGAAAATTAAAAATCGGCATTACATGTTATCCGTCGTTAGGCGGCTCAGGCGTTGTTGCAACCGAGCTTGGAAAGCTGCTGGCTGAGAAAGGCCATGAAATTCATTTCATAACCCACAGCATCCCGTTCCGGTTAGGCAAGTTTCATAAAAATATTTATTACCATGAGGTTGAGGTCAACGATTATTATGTGTTCCGTTACCCGCCTTACGATTTGGCATTAGCGAGCAAGATGGCGCAGGTCGTTCAGATGCAGGATCTGGACCTTCTACATGTGCACTATGCAGTACCGCATGCGATCTGTGCCCATCTTGCCAAACAAATGGTTGGCGATCGGCTCAAAACCGTGACGACGCTGCATGGCACCGACATAACCGTATTGGCGCAGGATGAGTCGCTGAAGGATCTAATTAGGCTAGGCATTAATACAAGCGATGCGGTAACTGCGGTATCCGCCGATCTCATTCGAGAAACGCGCGAGCTGCTGGACATTGCCAAGCCGATTGACCTAACCTATAACTTCGTCGATAAGAGAATCTATTATCCGCGCCAATGCCAATCGTTGAAAGCCGATTATGCGCCTAAGGGCGAAAAGCTGCTGATGCATATTTCCAATTTCCGGCCGGTCAAACGAATTGGCGATGTGATTGACACGTTTGCCAGAGTGGCTGAAGTGATGGATGCAAAGCTGCTATTAGTCGGCGAAGGGCCAGAGTTGATTAAAGCTCAGTTCCGCATTAACCAGCTCGGACTCGATGATCGGGTGCATTTCCTTGGCAAGCAAGATGATGTTGCTCAGCTCATCTCTATCGCGGATTTGATGCTCCTGCCTTCCGAGAAGGAGAGCTTCGGCCTTGTCGCGCTGGAAGCGATGGCATGCGGCGTTCCGACGATTGGTTCGATTGCCGGCGGTATTCCAGAGCTTGTATCGCATGGCGAGACCGGATATTTGTCCGCAATCGGCGATACCGAGTCCATGGCTGCTAATGCGATTCGACTGTTATCAGACGAGCAGCTGTTTAAGCAATTCCGTGAGGCATGCGTTCGGCGGGCCCAGTCGAAGTTTTGCAATGATCGCATTACGGCGGAGTATGAGCGTATCTACTATCGGACATTAGGCATTGAGGCGGATATCCCAATTCCTGTCTGTTCGGAATAATGTGAAATGAATCATACAAATCCCTATTGGGGCGATGAGATGGAAGCGGCGCTTCCCGTCTTGCACACGCTTGAACATGCAGGCTATGAGGCTGTTTTTGTCGGCGGCTGCGTTCGGGATGTCATTGCAGGGCGTTCGATTACTGATATCGATATCGCAACGGCTGCGCTGCCTGACGTCGTCATGTCGCTATTCGAGCGTACCGTGCCTACAGGCTTGCAGCATGGCACTGTAACGGTGATCGTGGACGAACGAACGTACGAGGTGACAACGTATCGCTCGGAAGCGGACTATGAGGATTATCGCAGGCCGACGGATGTCGCGTTTATTGCAGAGCTGGAGGGCGACCTGCTTCGGCGTGATTTTACAATTAATGCGATGGCCTTGCGATCGAACGGCACATTGGTTGACCCCTACGGAGGCTTGACTGATTTGCGAAGGGGCCGAATTCGCTGCGTCGGGCAGGCGGAGGAGCGGTTCCGCGAGGATGCGCTTCGGATGGTCCGCGCTGTGCGATTCGCTTCGACGTTCGGCTATGCCATCGCGCCTAGCGCGTGGCGTGCGCTTCTGCGCAATCGCGAGCTTTTGCGTTATGTGGCGATGGAGCGAATTGGGGCAGAGCTGGATAAAATGATCGGCGGCGCTGGTCCCCACCGCGCCGCCGCGCTGCTCGCCGCAAGCGGCTTGCTCGCGCGCGCCAAAGAGCCGCTGCCGGCTGGCTTCGCCAAGCCGGACTGCGGCTACCGCCAGCGCCCCGCGCTTCGCAGCGGGCGGGGCGCCGGCGGCGCTGACGGCGTGCCGCCGCTCACAGCGGCGCTGGCGCGCCTTCAGAGCAAGGACGACCGCTGGGCGGGCGTCTTCCTCGCGCTCCGGCTATCGCCGGAAGACGCGGAGGAGACGCTGCAGCGCCTGCGCTTCCCGGGCCGCCGCATTGCGTCGGCCCGCTCGGTCGTCATGCTGCACGCTGCGGCAGCGCCGCTCGCCGCAGCAAGCGGCGCGGCTGCTGTGCCGCTTGCTGCTGCCGCATGGGTCGACGCCGTGCTGGCTGCCGGCGTCGAAACAGCAAGCGCGTGGCTGCGCATCACGCGCGCATTTGCCGCGTCAGACGGCCAGATCGGCGGCCTGACGCTCTCCAGCGGGGCGCTGGAGCAATTAGCGGCGCAGCTTGCGCAGATGCCATGCACGGCCGTGCGCGAGCTTGCCGTGAACGGCAGCCTCCTGTGCGCGCATCTTGGCATGAAGCCAGGGCCGCGCACAGGCAGCTTGCTGCAGCAGCTGCTGCGTTCCGTCGCATTAGGCGAGACGCCCAACGGACGAGCGGCGCTGCTTGCGCTTGCCGAAATTTTGGAAGAGGAACGGTAGAATGATGGATCATACACTTCTTGAACTGCTGGAGCAGGAGCAAGGGAACTATTTGTCGGGCGAGACGATCAGCAAGGCAATGAACGTCAGCCGGACAGCTGTCTGGAAGCAGATCCGCAAGCTGGAGGAACGCGGGTACGTGATCGAAGCCTCTCGCAAGCTTGGCTACAGGCTCGTGTCCAAGCCGGACAACCTGTCGCCCGAGAAGCTGTCGGAGCTGCTGCAGACGAATCGATTTGGTCGTTCGCTGCGGTTGTTGGATGTCGTCGATTCGACCCAGAACGAGGCGCAGCGTTGGGCAGAGGATGGAGCGCCTGAAGGGGCGATCGTTATCGCCGAGCAGCAGCTTGGCGGCAGAGGACGAATGGGCCGTAGCTGGGTGTCTCCTTATACCAAGGGCATTTGGATGAGCCTCATCATGCGCCCGAGCACGCCGATCCACTTTGCTCCGCAGCTTACGCTGCTGACTGCAGTTGCCTTATGCCGCAGCTTGCGCAAGTCGACAGGGCTGGAAATCGGCATCAAATGGCCGAATGATTTGCTCATAAGCGGCAAAAAGATCAGCGGCATTTTGCTTGAATCCGCCGCGGAAGACGAACGGATCAAATATGTCATCGCAGGAACAGGCATCAGCGTGAATTTGGATATATCGGATTATCCGGAGGAGCTGCTGGAGCGCGCGACCTCGTTGTCGATCCAAGCGGGCAGGCGTTTCTCGCGGGAGCAAGTCATTGCCGATTTCCTGCTGGAGTGGGAGCAGCTGTATGATTTGTACCTGAAGGATGGGTTCGGCGCGATTCAGACGTTGTGGGAGGCGCTTGCCGTTACGCTGCATCAGGAGGTTACCGTGCAGACGCCGCAAGGGCAGCTTGAAGGAAGAGCGACGGGATTGCATGAAAGCGGAGCGTTGGAGCTGCTGCTTTCCTCGGGCGAGCTGCGACTCGTCTTCTCCGGCGAAATGGGACAACCATCGTCCGCACAGTAGCGTTTCTGCTTAATGCCGCAATCGCAAGCCGATGGTTTAGGCAATGGATGACGTAATGAAGGAACAAAGCCTGCCGCGCTGCGAAATTCGCCAGCATGCGGGCGAATTCCTAAATTTACGTCATCCATTTTTTTTGGTATAATAATGGCACGCAAGGCGGTATCCGTTTTCATGGAATCGCACTTGCAGGGCATTATCCTTTCATTCTAATTTTTAGCACGGAAGCGGGTTTATGATGACGCGTGCGCAACTCTGCTCTGAGCCGTTAGGGACCGAGACAGAAGGAAGCGATGGGTTTGGCGTTCCTTTATCGTTAGGGACCTTTTTAGCGCGGCTAAAAGGTTTTTTTGTGTTTATCCTATACTTTAAAGGGGATGAAGCGGTATGAATCGGCCATTGACGATCACGAAGCTTAAGAAGATGAAGCAAGAGGGGAATCCGATCTCCGTATTGACAGCTTATGATTATCCATCAGCGCGGCTTGCAGAGGAAGCGGGCATCGACGTTATTTTAGTCGGAGACTCGCTGGGCAACGTCGTGCTTGGTTATGATACGACCGTTCCGGTTACGCTTGACGACATGGTGTACCATACCAAAGCGGTGCGGCGCGGCGCTCCGAATACATTCGTTGTGGCTGACATGCCTTTCATGACCTATCGAGTCGGCAAGGAGTCTACGCTTCGCAATGCGGCACGCTTGCTGCAGGAAGGGCTGGCGAATGCCATTAAGCTAGAGGGCGGGGCTGATATTGCCGATGAAGTGGGAGCATGCGTGCGCGCAGGCATTCCAGTCATGGGGCATCTGGGACTGACGCCGCAATCCATTCATCAGTTGGGCGGCTATCGCATTCAAGGAAAATTAGAGCAGGAGGCCGAGGCGCTGCTGCAAGATGCCAAAGCGCTCGAAGCGGCAGGTGCATTCGCCCTCGTCCTGGAGCTGGTAACAGAGCCGATCGCAGAAGCGATTCGCTCAGCGATTTCAATTCCGGTCATCGGCATTGGCGCTGGACGCGGCTGTGACGGCCAAGTGCTCGTTTATCATGATATATTGCAATACGCTTCGCCGTATCGGGAAAAACGTTTCGTAAAAACGTATGCCGACATCGGAACGACGATTCGAAACGCAATCGGCGCATATGTGCAGGATGTGAAGACAGGCGCGTTCCCTGAGCAAAAGCATGCATTCCCGATGGAGCCCGGAACAGCCGTATTGTCGCACTTGTACGGATCTTCCACCGCGGCAAACGGCGGCTCGGAGACACAGCAGCAACAACAGCAGCAGCAGCAGCAGACCGCAGGAATCCAGCAATCAGATGCAGAAGGGCGGTCAACCAAATGATCATCTGTCGAACGAAACGAGAGCTGAAAGACGCGCTTCATAAGCTGCGCGTCCAGCAGCCGGACCGGAAAGTCGGCTTCGTGCCAACGATGGGGTTTTTGCATGAAGGCCATGCAAGCCTTATTCGCCAATCCGTGCAAGAGTGCGATACGACAGTGCTGAGCATTTTCGTTAATCCGCTGCAATTTGGGCCGAACGAGGACTTTGACCGTTATCCGCGGGATGAGCAGCGCGATTTGGCGCTTGCGCAAGCAAGCGGTGCAGATTTCGTATTTATGCCGTCGGTTGAAGAAATGTATCCTTCCAAGATGCTCACTCGCGTGACGGTGGATGTCGTGACAGACAGGCTGTGCGGCGCTTCTCGTCCGGGCCATTTTGACGGCGTAGGGGCAGTCGTTTCGAAGCTGTTCCATATCGTACAGCCTCAGCGGGCGTATTTTGGCATGAAGGATGCGCAGCAGGTAGCCGTCATTCAACGAATGACGATGGACCTTGATTTTCCGATTGAAATCGTCCCATGCCCGATTGTGCGGGAGCCGGATGGTCTCGCGCTTAGCTCGCGCAACGTCTATCTGAGCGCAGAGGAGCGGACGCAGGCTGTCGTTTTATCGCAATCTCTTGCAGAAGCGGCGGCGCTTGGGGGACAGGTTGGCATAACGGTAAGCGAGCTGCAGGAGCAGGTTCGCCGTAAAATTGGGCAATCACCAATCGCGGATATCGATTATGTGGAGCTGTTAGCATTCCCGAATTTAACGCCGCTGGACCCTAATCAATCGCTGGCGGATACCGAAGGCGAGCTTCTTCTGGCTCTTGCTGTCAAATTCGGGCGCACACGACTAATCGATAATCGGATTTTGCGATTTGCGGAGGTAAAAGCATATGTTTAGAACGATGATGAAAGCAAAGCTTCATAGGGCGACCGTGACGGAAGCGAATCTCCATTATGTGGGCAGTATTACGATCGACGAGGATCTGATGGACGCTGCGGATATTTGGGCCAATGAGAAGGTCCAGATCGTAAATAACAACAATGGCGCGCGATTGGAAACGTATGTCATCAAAGGCCCGAGAGGGTCAGGCGTGATCTGCCTCAATGGGGCGGCTGCCCGGTTAGTTCAGCCAGGCGATCAAGTTATTATCATTTCTTACGCGGCCATGTCAGAGGAAGAGGCGCGCGAATATAAGCCTCGAATTGTTATTCTCGATGAGAAGAACCGTCCGCTGGAGTCATTGACAGAAGAAATCCACTCCGTCATCATCTAACGGCCAAGGCGAGCTCATCCCAGCGTTGTATAAAGGCTGGAATGCCGTATGAAATCGCCCCGCGAAACAAAGAATGAGCAATACACCGGTCAGCAATCAGGCATCATTCATTTTGAAAGGCCGGCATCGTTCTACACTCATTCTTACGTAAAGGCGGGTGCAGCCATGTTTGCGCATCTGTTCGCGACGATGAACGACAAGTTGGACGAAATCAGACGTCTGTATCCGAGAGCAACTGGTTCTCGGCGTGATCAGCTGGATCGTCAGCTCGATACGTTGAAGGAAATGAGCGACACAATTGTGGAGCAATGGCTGCTGTTCGAAGAGAAGCTGGCAGACTTCCTGGATCAGTCCAAAACGAGCGCAGCTCCTTCGATCAAAGCCACTGCGCCATCGAAAGCGGCAAGCGAGCCGGAACGGAGCGCAGCGCACAAGGAAGCAGCCGCTGCGGCCGCGACAACGCATACGGCAGGTCCTTCACCGTCGTCTAAGGATGGACAAGAGGAATGGAGCTTGTCGACCGAAGTCGCTATCCAAATTTCCAAAGGGCAAGGCTATTTCAAGCTTCACATGTTCAGCCACGCGGCAACGGAGCTCGAGCAAGCGATTGCGATGGCGCCGGATTGCCAGTTAGCACGCATGTTTTTGGCGATGACGCACATGCATCTTCAGCAGTGGAATGACGCACAGAGGCATTTCCAAATATTAATTTCACTCACGAATTACGCCAAATGGCGAGCGATCGGTTATAATGCTCTCGGGTGTATTCAGGCAGTGGGCATGAATTTGGATCTTGCGGAGCACTATTTTTTGAAGGCGCATGATGCCGATCCCAGCTTTGCGGATTCGCTCATGAATTTGAAGTGCTGTAAGGAAAGGAACGGTCAGCTTTCGCTCCGATTTGGAAGCACGGAGCTGATTCGTTAGGAGAGGATCGGAAGCCGGATGAAATTTGCTGTACTCGATTTGGAAACAACCGGTCATCAGGCCGAAGATGAAATGATTCAGATAGGAATCGTCATGCTGGACGAGGAGCTGAACGTAACCGATACGTTCAGCTCCTTCGTGCGACCAGCGACTGATATTCCTCCATTTATAACGCAATTAACAGGCATCACGAATGAGATGGTGGCTGATGCGCCTTCAGTTGAGGACGTGCTGACGGATGTTGTTAAATTGCTCGGTGACGCGGTGCTTGTCGCGCATAATGTCGGGTTTGACGCCCACTTCATGAACCGGGCGCTGGACCGCTGCGGCTATAGCCCGTTCACTGGCCGTCGATTGGATACCATTGATTTGTTAAGGATGTTGTACCCAACGCTGCCCTCATACCAGCTTGGCGCTGTATCAGAAGCATTCGGGATTACGCATGAGCGGAAGCATCAAGCGGATAGCGATGCAGAAGCGACTGCGATGCTATTCGCTCATTGTGTGCATAAGCTTCGAGACCTGCCGCTGCTAAGCCTGCAGAGGCTAGGCGAGCTGTTTAACGGCTATGATGATTTGAGCTGGTTAATTCAGCTTACGCTGCAGAACAAGGAGCAATCGACCTCGCTGGACACGCAATCCCATGTCTATTTTAACCAACTTGCGATGAAAGCGGGCGATTGGGCGGATCTGGGAGCAGTTCGGACTGACGAGGATATCGAAGCGCTTAATGCTATGAATTTTGAACAGTTCATGAGCGGCGTTCGGGACCGATTCCGTGCAATGATGCCCGATTACGAAGAGCGTGAAGCGCAATCAATTATGTTCAATGAGGTTCATCAAGCGCTTGATCATGAACGACACTTGCTGATCGAAGCAGGAACAGGCACGGGCAAATCGCTCGGATACCTGCTTCCCTCCTTGTTTTATGGGGCAAAGGAGCAAAAGAAAATCGTAGTCAGTACGCATACGATCAACTTGCAGGAGCAGCTCAGACAGCGGGATATCCCGCTTTTGCATGAAGTGTCGCCTTTTCCGTTTCGTGCGGCGGTGTTTAAGGGTAGAGGCAATTATATTTGCTTACGCAAATTCGACAATAAAGTTCGGATGCGCGAATACGTCTCGCCTAACGAAGATGTAATGACAGCTGCCCAGATGATTATCTGGCTAGGCGAGACAGGAACAGGCGACCAAGAGGAACTGAACTTTGGCAATAAAGGCTCGGAATTTTGGGAGACGGTTGCAAGCGATGCAGATTCTTGCCTCAATCGCGCATGCCCTTGGTTCCGCCGATGCTTCTATCATAGAGCGAAGCATGAAGCGAACGTTGCGGATATTGTCATTACGAATCATTCCCTCGTCTTTACCGATATTCAAGCGGAGCATCGTTTATTGCCGACCTATGAGCAATTGGTCGTCGATGAGGCGCATCATCTCGAAGAAGTCGCAGGCAAACACTTAGGCTTGCAGCTCTCTTATTTTTCCTTCGTTCATCCGTTTAATCGATTAGTGAAAGACAGTCGCGGGGGCGGGCTTCTAAGCCAGCTAGTGGCGCTGCTTCACGGTGAATCAGAATCCGGCGTGCCTGCATGGATTGAAATCATCGATGAAGCTGGCAAGTCCATCAACAGCATCCGGGAAGATTGGGATAAGCTGTTCGAGCTTATGTATATGCTTATAGGTACGTCAGGCTCGCAAACCTCGCAGATTGAAACGGGTCAATCCGTGTTCCGGATTCGTCCCAAAGAGCATCCGGCTGGGTGGGCGACGATTGCCGATATTGAGAACAATGTGTATGCTGATCTTAACCGGGCTGTCCGCACATTGGAGAAAACGCTGACGGACATCAAAGAGAAGATAGACGAGACTGTGATTGTGAATCTAATTACAGACTTGAACGGCGCGGTTAAAGACTTGGCTCGTGTCCGCGATGATATGCGTACGTTTATTCGTGCCGATAAATCCGATACGGTCTATTGGATTGAAGCAACGACGCAATTCAAAGCGAAATCGATTCATCTCTATGCCGTGCCAGCCGATGTGAGCGAGCAGCTTCGTACGCATCTGTTCGAGGCGAAGAAGAGCGTTATTCTGACATCCGCAACTTTATCGGTGCAAAAATCGTTCCAGTATGCGAGCGAACAGCTTGGCTTGGCGGGCATGGAGGAAGCGGGCAGACTGACGACGGTTCAGCTCCCTTCGCCATTTAATTATCGCGAGCAAGCGCTCGTCATTATTCCGCGCAACTTCCCGACGCTCAAAGGCGCGGTGACCGAACAACCATTTATCGATATGCTTGTCCAATCGCTAACGGATTCAGCTGTTGAGATCGGCGGTCGCATGCTGGTTCTCTTTACGTCGTATCGCATGCTGCGCATGGTGTATGAGCCGTTGAAGGAAGCGCTGGAGCTGCATCAAATTCAGGTGCTCGGGCAAGGCATCGACAGCGGCAATCGCAGCAAGCTGACACGCCGTTTCCGGCAGCAGCCTGCATCCGTATTGCTCGGCACGAGCAGCTTCTGGGAAGGCGTCGATATTCCTGGGGACGCACTAACTTGCCTCGCGATTGTCCGGCTGCCATTCCAACCTCCGAATCATCCGCTCGTTGAGGCGAAGTCGGAGCTGCTGCTGGCGCAGAAGCAGAACCCGTTCATGAAGCTGTCCATTCCGCAGGCGGTCATTCGCTTCAAGCAAGGCTTCGGACGGCTTGTGCGATCGACGAAGGACCGAGGCATCGTCCTCATCTACGATACGCGCGTATTGGAAACGTATTATGGCAAATATTTTTTGTACTCGCTTCCGGGACCCAAAATTGAACATATGCATCTAGAGCAGATCGTACCGCGTATGCGAGGATGGCTGGAAAATGGACGGGAAGGTGCAAAGGAATGAAGCAGCTTAAAATATCGGAAGCGGTCGTTCGGCGGCTTCCGGTTTATTTGCAAGTGCTGAACGAGCTTACAATGCGTGAGGTGCATACCGTCTCCTCCCAGGAGCTTGGGCGGAAGCTGAATTTGAATCCCGCTCAGATTCGCAAGGATCTGGCATATTTTGGCGAGTTTGGACGAAAAGGGATCGGCTACGATGTGGACTATCTCATCGAGAAAATCAGGCAGATCTTGAATTTGGATAAAACGCACTATGCAGCTTTGATCGGTGCGGGTAACCTTGGCCATGCGCTTTGCAATTATAATTCGTATATACGAGATGATGTCCAAATCACGGCTGTATTTGACGCTAACCCGAATAAGATCGGTACGACGATTAATGGCCTGACGGTTCAGCCGATGGAAGCACTGTCTGAGCAAATACGATCCCAAGGCATTCGCATCGGCATTATTACGGTGCCCGCATCCGAAGCGCAAAATGTCGCAAACGAACTGGTTTCGGCAGGCGTGGACGGGATTTTGAATTTTGCGCCTGCCATTCTTAAAGTACCCGATGAGGTGCGCATTCATCATGCGAATTTTACGACAGAATTGCTTAGCCTAGCTTATTATATTGAAAACGAAAGGTTGGAGCGCGATGAGTGAATGGATCATTAAAAACGGCTTGTTCGTCACGATGGACGAAACGCAGCCAGTTATACGCGGATATTTGCATGTAAAAGGGGATTCCATCGCCTACATAGGGGAGCAGGAGCCGCAGCTGACTGAAGGCGTTGAGGTTATCGACGGCAAAGGCCTCGTATTCATGCCTGGCCTGATTAATACGCACGGCCATACGCCAATGACCTTGCTTCGCGGCTTTGCGGACGACATGGTGCTGCAAACATGGCTTCAGGATAAAATTTGGCCGCTGGAAGCCAAATTCGATGATCAATCGGCTCGCTGGGGCACGTCGCTGGCACAGCTTGAAATGCTCAAAACAGGGACGACGGCTTTCGTCGATATGTACGATCGCATGGATATTATTGCAGGCGTAGTTGAACAATCCGGCATGCGGGGGGTGCTAACGCGCGGCGCGATCGGATTCGGTTCGCCGGAGGAGCTTGACGCCAAGTTTAAGGAAGCGGTTGACTTCGCACGCGATTGGAACGGCAAAGCGGACGGCCGGATTACGACGATGCTGGCGCCGCATGCGCCTTATACTTGCCCGCCAGCCTTCATTGAACGTTTCGTTCAAGCTTCCCATGATCTGAATGTGCCGATGCATACGCATATGTCCGAGACGGCAGCCGAAGTGGAGCAAAATGTACGGGATTACGGCGCACGCCCGGTCGAGCATCTCGATAAGCTGGGCATGTTCGCTCGTCCGACGCTGCTGGCGCATGCCGTCCATTTGACGGACGACGAGATCGAGCTGCTCGCGGCACGCGGTGTCGGGGTATCGCATAATGCAGCAAGCAATCTGAAGCTTGCCAGCGGCGTTGCACGCGTTCCGGAGCTGCTCCGCGCTGGCGTTACTGTGTCGCTGGGCACGGACGGTGCGGCGAGCAACAACAATTTGAGCCTGTTCGATGAGATCCGCCTGGCGGGACTTATTCATAAAGGCGTTTCGGGCGACCCGACGGCTGTTCCTGCATTGGAAGCGTTGAAGCTTGGCACGATCTATGGGGCCAAAGCGATTTGGCAGGAATCGTCAATCGGCAGCCTTGAAGTTGGCAAGAAAGCCGACATTATCGCGCTTGATTTGAACCGACCGCATTATTTCCCGCTTACGGACATCGTATCGCATCTCGTTTATTCGGGAAGCGGCAGCGATGTGCGCCATGTGTGGATCGACGGCAAGCAGACGGTACGCAACGGCGAATGTTTGACGCTGGATGAAGAACGTATTCTGCATGAAGCGCAGGCCGCATTCGAAAGGTTGCTGTAATTGACATGCGCGCTACTCGTAAGAAACGTCCTCCAGTGATGACACCTAAGCGATGGGTCGCGCTCTTGATCGTGCTATTCCTTGGAATACTCGTCGCTCTTAATGTGTGGTATCGAAACGTGTTTTCGGACGAATGGGCTGCGGAATCCATCGCGGAGAAGAAAGCGGCGGCAGTTGCCAACTTGGTTGAAGTGGATGGTGCTGACAAATACGTGTGGGATGAAACGGCTTGGGTTGTTCAAGGGAAAACAGCGGACGGCAAGCTTACTTACGTATGGCTTCGCGATCAATCAACCGAATCCGTTCGGGCTGTTGATGCGGTTTCCGAAGAACAGATTCGGGCTAACATCTTGCAGAGCAAGCCTGACGCCAGCATCACACATATTCGCCCGGGTATTATGAATGGACAGCATGTATGGGAAGTGTACTACTCGCGCGTTGAGAGCGGCGAGCGCAAATATGCGTTTGCTTTTTACAATTTCGAGAATGGTACCTTTATCGATAATTATAAGCTGCCCGCCTCTAGGCTAGCTCAATAATCGTTTAAGATGATGAACGCCGCCAGTGCTACTGGCGGCGTTTCCTTTTATTACACAGCTAAATCGTATATCAATTGTGATATACTCTTCGTATAGCGATTGGCGCAACAATGCGTATAGGAATGACGTTAGAAATAGATTGCATCTCTATGAATGAGATTACACATGAGGGGGATTGCTAACGATGAGAATACGTTGGATACCGGCAGTCGTGTCAGTTGCGGTATGCGCTGGATTATTGTTCGGAGGCTGGTTCACCTATGATAAATTTGCGGTGAAGGACCCGTTAGCGAAGACGGTGAACGGTTTGCCGGAAGTCGCATCGTCTACCTCTACGATTGAGAACGGCACGGTTAAGATTGCATTAGAGCTCACGGATCACGCGGATTTGCGTACGATTTATAGCCGATTAACGACAGAAGGCGCTTCGGTGCTCGACGGACGCAAGCTGAAGCTTGAGGTACAAGGCGTTCAATCGAACGCAGCGTTGGATAAATTATGGTCTACCGTATTATTTGATGTCGCACAGGCGATGGAAACGAAGTCGTATTCGGATATTCCGGATGCGCTGCATAAGCTGGCGGCTGCCAATCCTGGGCTGACGGTCGAGACAGAAATGGATGAAACGAATGTGTATGTGACGCTTCGCGATAAAGGAGCTGTTAAGTACGTCATTCTGCCGCGCACGCCGGCAACGCTGGAGGTGTGGAACGATGCTGTACAATTATAAGTGGGAAATTGGGATAGGCGCTGCAATTTCATTAGTTGCGTTTTTGATTTATAGAGGAATAAACGTTTTACCGTTGTTTCTCGTATTAGGCATTGTTGCCGGGCTGCTGTATACCGCTCGGATGAGAGGGCAGGGGCCGCTGGCTGCTTCATCGCGTGGCTCGCGGGCGAAAGCGCCTGCGCGTACAGAGATGCTCTCGTTCGAACAAATTGGCGGGCAGGAGCGGGCGAAACGCGAATTGGTTGAAGCATTGGATTTTCTTGTGAATAAGGAAGAAATTGCACGCCTCGGCATCCGTCCGATGAAAGGGATTTTGCTGACCGGACCGCCGGGAACTGGCAAAACGCTGTTGGCCAAAGCTGCAGCGCAGTATACCGATTCGGTTTTCTTGGCTGCATCGGGCAGCGAGTTCGTGGAGATGTACGTAGGGGTCGGCGCAAGCCGCGTAAGGGATCTGTTCTCGGATGCGCGCAAAAAAGCGACGAAAGCTGGAAAATCGGCTGCCGTTATTTTTATCGATGAGATTGACGTCATTGGCGGCAAGCGCGATGGCGGACAGCAGCGCGAATACGATCAAACGCTAAACCAGCTGCTGACGGAGATGGACGGTATTCATACGACCGACACGCCTCGTATTTTGTTGATGGCTGCGACGAACCGCAAAGAAATGTTAGACCCTGCTTTGCTGCGTCCAGGCCGGTTTGACCGTCATATTGGGGTTGATCTGCCGGATGTGAAGGGCCGCTTGCATATTCTCCATATTCATGCGAAGAACAAGCCGGTTGAATCGGAGCAATTGCTGGAACGCGCTGCTGCCGAAACGTTCGGCTTCTCGGGCGCGCAGCTGGAAAGCGTCATGAATGAAGCGGCGATTTATGCGATGCGCGAGCATAGCGAGTCGATCGGCCGTTCGCATCTGACGATGGCGATTGATAAAGTGATGATGGGCGAGAAAACGGATCGCGAGACGACGCAAGAGGAGCGGGAGCGCGTAGCGCGGCATGAGCTGGGACATGCGATTATGGCTGAGCTCGTTTCGCCAGGAAGCGTTGCGAACGTTACGCTGTCGCCGCGCGGCCAAGCGCTAGGTTATGTCCGGCATCAGCCGCAGCGTGAACGCTATTTGTACACCAAAGAGTTTCTGGAAGGCCAGATCAAGATTGCTCTGGGCGGCGCGGCTGCCGAAGAGATTTTTTATGGCAACCGCAGCACGGGCTCGCGCGGCGACTTCGATCAAGCGATTAACATGGTGCGGACGATGGCGGAGAGCGGCTTAACGGAGCTCGGCATCATCGATCCGGGCATGCTGACGCCGGAGAAGCTGTCCTCGGTTGCGACAGGCATGCTGGATTCGCTCCTGCAGGAGACGAAGACGATGCTGAACAAGCAGCTGCATGCTTTCGAGTACGCGCTAGACATTTTGATTCAAGATGAAACGATCGACGGAAGCCGATTCCGCAAACTGCTGGTCGAAGCGGGCGATTCGGAAGGTATAGAAGCTGTGCGTCCTGGGAAGGAAGAAGAGAATGTCCATTCGATGACGCTTGTATGACAATCTGAAGGCAGACCACGCGTCTGCCTTCTTATTTGTTATAATTAAAGCTATAATAATAGGGCCAGAGACCTTAGAATTGGATCGTGTTCAGGCAACCGAAGGATCGAGTGGAGGAGAAGGATTTGACAGTACGTAAAGTAGGGGTAATTGGGATCGGTACAATGGGGCAAGGTATCGCGGAGATGCTTGCTTTCAAAGGGCTGGATGTCCAAGTGATGGATATAACGAGCGAGAAGCTGGAGGCCGGATTGCAGCATATCGAGCTGAGCTTAGATAAACAGATCGAGAAGTGGGCGCTTACGCAAGCGGAGAAGAAGCTTACGCTTAATCGGATAAACCGGGCAGACGGAATCGAATCGTTTGCGGACTGCGACTTTGTGATCGAGACGATTACGGAGGACTTGGAGGCCAAGAAAGCGATGTTTGAGCAGCTGGATAACGTATGCGGAGCGGATGTCATCATTGCCAGCAATACGTCGACCTTAAGCTTGACGGAGCTTGCGAGCGTAACGAAGCATCCAGGCCGCGTCATCGGCATGCATTTCATCTATCCGGTTTATAAGATCGATCTCGTCGAAATCGTCCGCGGATTACAAACATCCGACGCGACCTTCGAGGAAACGAAGCATTTCATTGAGGAAGTGATGAATAAAAAAGGCGTCATGGTGTTCGAATCGCCAGGCTTCGTCACGACGCGTTTGATTTGCCTGTTCATTAACGAGGCGCTGCATGTGCTGGAAGAAGGCGTGGCTTCCGCGGAGGATATCGATAGCGCGATGCGAATCGGTTATTCGTTCCAGCATGGGCCGTTCGAGATGGCAGACCGTTTTGGGCTGGACGCTGTCTTAGCCGCGCTCGATCGCATGTTCCGCGAATACGGCGAATTGAAGTATCGGCCTTCCATCGTATTGAAGAAGATGGTCCGTGCCGGACATCTCGGCGTGAAGACCGGCATCGGCTTCTTCCAATATGATAAGGACGGGGATCGGATATGAAAGTACTAGTCATTAATGCGGGCAGCTCCTCGCTTAAATATCAGCTGTATGACATGCGCGATGAATCGGTGCTAGCTAGCGGTCGTGTGGAACGGATCGGGATGGACTCCTCCATCGTGACGCATGAGCCGCCCGGCAAGCCGGAAGTGCGCAGCGTCAGTGAAATTCTTGAGCATACGACGGCGGTTCGCCGCGTTATCGATATGCTCGTGGATCCGAATGTCGGCGTCATCGCTAACATGAATGAGATTGATGCGGTAGGCCATCGCGTCGTTCACGGCGGAGAGGCATTCAAGCAATCCGTTATCGTAACGCCTGAGGTGAAGCTGGAGATCAAGAAGCTGTTTGATTTGGCGCCGCTTCATAACCCTGCCCATATGATGGGCATTCTTGCCGTTGAAGCAAACCTGCCGGAAGTTCCGCAAACGGTTGTTTTTGATACCGCATTCCATCAGACGATGCCTCGCGAATCCTACCTATACCCGATTCCGATGGTGCTCTACCGTCGCCACAAGGTTCGGCGTTACGGCTTCCACGGCACGTCGCATGCATACGTTAGCGCGCAAGCGGCCAGCTTCCTGAAGCAGCCGCTCGAATCGTTGAAGCTGATCACTTGCCATATCGGCAACGGCGCGAGCTGTACGGCAATTAAGGATGGCAAGTCGTTCGACACGAGCATGGGCATGACTCCGCTCGAAGGCTTAATGATGGGCACACGGAGCGGGGATCTTGACCCTGCGGTCGTGCCGTTCGTCATGAACAAAGAGGATCTGAGCGTCAGCGAAGTGAATTCCATGTTGAACAAGCATAGCGGACTCCAAGCGATTAGCGGCTTGTCGAGCGACATGCGCGAAATTACGGAAGCGATTGGCGAAGGCGACAAAAATGCCAAGCTGGCTTTTGATATGTATACGTACCGTGTTCGAAAATATATCGGGGCATACGCAGCGGCGATGAACGGCGTGGATACGATAGTGTTTACGGCTGGCGTAGGCGAAAACTCAAGCGTGCTTCGCAAAGCGGTGTGCGAAGGCTTAACGTTCCTCGGCCTAGAGCTGGACGAAGAACGGAACAATGCGCGCAGCAAGGAAGTGCGATTTATTACAAAAGACACCTCCCGCGTGAAAGTATTGGTCGTTCCGACCAATGAGGAGCTGTTAATCGCGAGAGATACGTATGCGTTAGTAAACGAGCAGAGCGAAGCAAGCTTATAAATTGGTCTTCTATCGGCAACGATAGGAATAAGATAGGATAGGCTCTAGTAAAAGCGTCTATGCTTTCATAAATCGGATAGGAAATGGGGCGGGCAGATGGGAACGGGCAAATTAACGGCAATTCGGAACGTGGGCGATAAAGCGGGCGAATCTGTAACGATCGGCTGTTGGCTGCAAGGCAAACGATCCAGCGGGAAAATCCAGTTTCTAAAGCTGCGGGACGGTTCGGGCTTCATTCAAGGCGTCCTTGCGAAGAGCGAAGCGTCTGAGCAAGCGTGGGAGGCTGCCCAGAAGCTGACGCAGGAGAGCTCGCTATATGTGACGGGCATTGTGCGGGAGGAGCCGCGCAGCCCATCGGGCTATGAATTGAGCGTTACGGGCATTGAAGTGATTCAATACACGGAAGATTATCCGATTACGCCTAAGGAGCACGGCGTTGACTTCCTGATGGATCGCCGGCATCTCTGGCTGCGTTCGCCGAAGCAACGCGCGATTCTGGTTATTCGTGCGCAAATCATTCGTGCCGTTCAGCAGTTTTTCGACGAGAGCGGCTTTACGCTGGTCGATCCGCCAATTTTGACGCCTTCGTCTTGCGAGGGTACGACGAATCTGTTCCATACCAAATATTTTGATGAAGATGCGTATCTTACGCAAAGCGGACAGCTCTATATGGAAGCGGCAGCTATGGCTTTAGGCAAGGTGTACTCGTTCGGGCCAACCTTCCGCGCAGAGAAGTCCAAGACGCGTCGCCACTTGATCGAATTTTGGATGATTGAGCCGGAGATGGCGTTCGTTGATCATGAGCAAAACCTTGAAGTGCAGGAGCAATTTATTTCCTTCGTCGTTCAGTCTGTCCTAACGAATTGCAAAGCAGAGCTGGAAACGATCGGACGGGACATCTCGAAGCTTGAAAATGTTCAGGTGCCGTTCCCGCGCATTACGTATGACGAGGCGATTGAACTGTTACATAAGGAAGGCTTCGACTTGCCATGGGGGGAAGATTTCGGCGCTCCTCATGAGACGGCTATTGCGGAGAAGTTCGACCGTCCCGTGTTTATTACTCATTACCCGGCATCGTTCAAGGCATTCTATATGAAGCCAGACCCGAATCGGCCGGAGGTCGTCCTCTGTGCGGATATGATTGCGCCAGAAGGCTACGGCGAGATTATCGGGGGTTCGCAGCGGATCGATGATCCAGCGTTAATGGCGGAACGATTCCAGGAGCATGAGCTGTCGGAAGAGGCGTATGCGTGGTATTTGGACCTGCGCCGTTATGGTACGGTACCGCATTCCGGCTTCGGACTGGGATTGGAACGAACGGTCGCATGGATATGCGGCTTGGAGCATGTGCGGGAGACGATTGCATTCCCTCGTACGTTATATCGTCTGTATCCATAGGCTGCAAGGATTGTCGAGCAGCAAAGGAACAGGCGCATCATGGGAGGGTCTTCTTTGAAGGATGAAATATGGAAAGCATATGCGCGCGGTCTTGCCGATGCGATGAACAGCGGAGGGGTATTCGTCCCCTCCGTTTTGCTCCGCACTTACCGCGCGATCGCATTAGATGATGGGCATTTGCTGCTGCTTATTCAATTGATGACGTTCCAAATGGCAGAGGGTAATGATTTTCCAACACCAGAGCAATTGGCTGAGCGGCTCGGCCGGCCTGTAAACGCAATCGTTCAGACGCTTCGCCACCTGATGAAGGAAGGGCTGCTTACGATAGAGGAAGAAGTCGACCCGATGACAGGGATTCGTTCTGAACGGTATGATTGGACAAGCTGGCTTATTCGTGCAGGACAGCAAGCTGCGAACATGAAGCGCGAAGCAGCAGCAGCCGCTTCAGCAGCGGCACAGTCACAGTCAGGAGCATCCTCGAATGCGAGAAGGCCAGACGCGTCGTCCGGCGCAGACGGATTAGAAAGCTCATCGAACTTATTCGCTGTCTTCGAGCAAGAATTCGGAAGGCCGTTATCGCCGATGGAATGCGAGACGATCGCGGCATGGTTGGACCAGGACCGGTATTCGGACGAAATCATACGATTCGCATTGAAGGAAGCGGTGTTCGCGGGCAAGCTGCATTTTCGCTATATTGACCGGATTTTATTGGAGTGGAGCCGCAATCGCGTCACGAATGCAGATGAAGCGAGGGCACATGCTCAGAAGTTCCGAGGCGGCGGGCGCAGCTAGCTCTGCGAGCATCGGGATAGGCGTTTCCCTAAGCGGGGGAGCGCTTTTTACATTCATGGCATAAGTTTGGTTTGCATAACGAAAGAAATTGTAATACGATTAGATTATAATAATTCCAAAAGTAAGCCTTTTCACATTATAGGAAAGTTGAAGGATTGCAGGTAAGGGAGGTTTTAATATGCTTACAGTTGAAGCAGAGATCGAGAAGATTAATCGACAAATGACAGCCAAAGGCTACAAGCTGACCGTTCAGCGGGAAGTGACGCTTCGCGTCCTGCTGGAGAATGAACAGGATCATCTCAGCGCTGAGGAAGTGTTTATGCTGGTCAAATCGAAGTATCCCGAAATCGGACTAGCAACTGTTTACCGAACGCTTGAGCTATTAACAGAGCTTCATATTGTCGTTAAGATGAATTTCGGAGACGGGATGGCCCGTTATGATTTGCGCAGCGAAGACCACGAGCATATGCATCATCATCTGATCTGCCATACATGCGGCGCGCTGCACGAGATCAAGGACGACTGGCTGCTGGAGCTGGAGGAGAGGCTTCAACGCGAGTATGGGTTTAAGGTGACCGATCATCGACTCGATTTCACCGGCCATTTTCAATCCTGCAAAGGAACCGAGTGCAAGCGGCAGCGAAAAGTCGTTTGAGTCAACTATATAGAGCAAGACTGGAACAGCCCCTCCGGCAGAAGGAGGGGCTGTTCCTTGTTTATTCAAGTTTACTCGGACTGTTGCTGCTGCTGCTGAGGCTTAGGTGCGGGGCGCTCACTAGCGTTAATGATTTGCCACTTCTCTTCCTATTTCTGTCGGCCTGGCAGGGCAGCTTGTTTCAACAGGTTTAGCTTACATGAACGGTCGTCGGTTTATCTGCTTTTTTACGTTTGGCTCGGTTTTGCGCACGGAGCGTTTTGATGGAGAGGTAGATGCCGGTTACGGTCAACGCGATCATTGCGATCGCTGTTAGATCGATCAGCCAACTTACATCGGTCCCGTTTATCATGCCTTTATGCAAGTTTCGGATGAAGCCGCTCAAATCGTTGCCGCCCCCGCCGGGAGGAAGCATTCTGCCTTCAAAGCCTCTCTTATCAGCTGAATTTGCATCTGAGCGAGAGGTGTCTGTCGTGCTGGCTTGTCCGCCGCCGCCTTGACCGCCAGCATCAGCTTGCTGTGTGAACGCTGGCCTTCCCATGTCGCCGCGCATGCCATTTTCTCGATCCGCACCCCCGATGAGCCATGGCTCAGTCATTAATAGCCCTGTGATGGACTCGATGAGAATAAACACAGATGAAATGATCCCAATCCAGAGATGAAGCTGCTTCGTTTTTTTCATTCATTGACTCTCCTTGTTCGTTGCATGGTGGAATGTCTCTCATTGTAAACGGTCAAGTTGAAAGCGGATTGAATACAGTCTGAATGTCCACTGAAAAAAAGAAAAAAGCCGAACGTTTGCGTTAACAAACGTCGGCTTTTGCCATGCGATCGATTGCATTACCGTCCTTGCTTCAATAGCTCCAAACGATATACATATTCGAAGATAAATTCAAATGCCTCCAGATGGCGCTTCGCCTCGAAAGCGTTCGCCCCCCAAGCGTAGATGCCGTGCTTCCGAAGAATGATGCCGGGGATACCTGCTTGCAGCTTTGCCGTCACTTCAGGCACGATGCGAGGGATGTCTGCGTAGTTCGGGACGATAGGAATCTCGATTTGCGCTTCTTCCTCCCAGTTCCCAAGCCCTTTAATTAATTCGACGCCGTCCACCGGCACAGAACCGCGGTTCCAGAAGTGCTCGGAGATGACGTTATTAAATACGGTATGAACGTGGAAAATCGCCCCTGCGCCGGTCAAGCGGTAAATCTCGCAATGGATCAGCGTTTCTGCCGAAGGCTTCAGCTTTGTCGGCTCGCTAGGCTTACCTTCGCGGTCGACGAACAAGTAGTCCTCTGGCGTATGAACCGTTTTGTCCTTGCCGCTCGCCGTAATCGCGAAGTGAAAGTCGTTCGCATCAAAATCGCCGACACGCACGGACAGATTGCCGCTCGTGCCGGGGAACCAGCCGCGTGAAGCGAATAGCTCCTTGGCGCTCCGAAGCTCCGACAGCGCGCGTTGTTTTTCTTCTGTAGAGATGTGATTGAACGTCATCGTGCGGCCATCCTTTCGTCGCTTAAATAGTCCACAATGGGAAGGAAAGACTCGAACTCGATATGCGGCAGCCCGAGCTCGTTGCACTTCACGGTCAGCTGCGAACGAGAGAAGACGAGGTCCGCTTGCTTCGCGCCTTCGAAATCCGTCACGCTGTCGCCGATCAGAATACGCTCATAACGATCAGCAGGGAATCGGCGCATAATCGTCGTTTTGCACATGCCGCAATCGTTCGTGCAGTGGCTGTCACACGGGTTCGGCCACGTAATTTCAATCTGCTCGCCTTCAAAGCTGCTGCCATTGCAGTAGATATGGTCGCGCGGGATACCGAACTGCTCAAGCACCGGATAGACGAAGAAGTCGATGCCCCCGCTCGTGACGTAAAATTCGATATCCAGCTCGGCACACTTCGCCAGCAGCTCCGCGAAGCCTTCACGGATCCGGACATTGCTGATCCCGTACTGGATCACTTCATCTTTCCGGGACGTCGGCAGAAGCCGGAACAAGTCGCCTACGCCCTGGCGGATCGAAATCCGCTGCGCAAGAATATCTTCCACAATCGCTTCCCAGCCTGGCGGATTAAAGTGCTTAATGATCGCGATGATGTTGTCATTTACGGTAATGGTGCCGTCAAAATCACAGAAAATGACACGTTTTCGTGATGCGGTGCTGCTCATGCTTCTTTGACCCCCCATGCAGTAATCGCAGCTTGAAGGGCTTCATGTCCGGGGAGCGCTGCTGCTTCAGCCAGCTTCTGGCCGGCAAGCGTTGCATCGATCGCTTGACGGAACGCTTGTCCGCCGGCTTCTGTCCCGAGCGGATGCCCGTGGACGCCTCCGCCTGCGTTCACGACAACATCGTTGCCGAAATCCCGAAGGATGAGCGGCACAAGTCCCGGGTGGATGCCTGCGGATGGAACAGGGAAGCTCTTCCGCAAACTTACGGACGGATCAAGCAGAGCGTCACGCACAGCCATGTTTTCATCCCTTGGCATAACGACCGACCCGTATGGGGAAGGGAAGAGGGTCAGGTCCGCGCCAGCCAAACGCATCAGCTTGCCAAGTAACACTGGCGCGGCAATGCCGTAATGCGGCGATGGATAGAAAGCGCCCGCCAGCGATGGATGAGCGGCAATTGGAACGTTGATAGCTGGATCGGCGCTTAATTCATGCAGAGCATCGTAGCCGTAAGCGAGTACGTTAAACAGCAGCGCGTTTGCTCCTGCCTGAATTGCTTTGCGGGCATTGGCGTTCAATTGGGACGTCGGACCGGTTAGGTTGACGGCATAAAGCAGCTCTTGGCCCGTCGCTTCTTTGGCTTTGCGTGCGGCGCGCATGCAAGTCTCAACACGCTTCTCAAGCGGCGTAAGAGGATTCTCGAACAAAATCTCGTCGTCTTTAATAAGATCTACCCCGCCAAGCGCCTGCCGATAAAACTGCTCTTCAAGCCCGCTCAGATCGTGGCCGATTACCGATTTGAAAATGCTCATGAGCAGTGGGCGCTCCTGTACGCCTACGAGCTTGCGAACGCCTTCCAAGCCGAATTTGGGTCCTGGGAATGCGGATCGGAACTCGTTCGATACGTCGAGATCAATCAGTTTGATGCGTCCGTCCATCGACAGCTTCCCGAAAATCGTGACGAGAAGCGCCGGAATGTCGCGGCTAAAGTTCACATCCGGGTAAGCAATGCGAATGTCCGCATACCGTTCGCCAGGCGCCGCGCCCTCTGGCTCATGCACGTCGACAGAAAGCACTTTGCCCAAATGCTTCTCCATCTCTGCTTTTTTCGCTTCCGGAAGCTCCGTCCAGCTGCCGACCGTTAGGCCAACGGCGATGCCTTGCGCTTTCTTGTGGAAGTCAGCTTTGTCGTCGTGGCTGCGATAAGTCGCAATGCAGTATCCGATCACTTCAGCGCACTCCTTTCAATATCAGCGCCCAGCTCGCCAGCGCGCTCTGCCGCCCGTGCTACCGCGCGCTGAACGCCTGTTGCGAAAGCATGCGCGTCAAGCGTCTCAATCGCTGCTTGCGTCGTACCGTTCGGGGAGGTTACTTTTCGGCGCAAATCAGCAGGCTGTTCGCCTGTTTCTTTGACCATTTGCGCAGCGCCTAATACAGTCTGTACAGTGAGCTCGCGAGCGGCATCGGCCGTCAAGCCGAGGTCTTGCCCAGCTTTGATCATCGCTTCCATCAAATAGTATACGTACGCGGGGCCGCTGCCGGAAACGCCAGTTACTACATCGAGCAGCGGTTCCTCGACGACGGCGGTTAAACCGACCGCTTGGAACATCGCTTCGGCGAGAAGCCGTTGTTCAACCGACACCGAGCTGGAATAGCTGATGCCTGTGGCGCCTAAGCCAATTGTGCTTGACGTGTTCGGCATCGTGCGCACGACTGCCATAGGCTGGCCGAGCAGTTGCTCAATCGTGTGGATCGAAAGGCCGGCGATAACGCTGACAATCAATTGATTAGGAGAGAGAAGAGGGCGCAGCTGTTCAAGCGCTGCCGCCGCATCCTTAGGCTTTGGCGCCAGAAAAAGGACGTCTGCCGATTGAATCATTGCGAGCTTCGCCGCTTCGTCAGAACTCGTCTCGACGCCGTAACGGCTCGATAGTTCTTGAAGACGATCCGCATTTTGCCGATTCAGCATGCTGATCTGGGATGGCTTGGTCAGCTCTTGACCGATCAGTCCGCGGACGATGGCCTCAGCCATGGAGCCGGCTCCGTAGAAGCAAAGGCGAAGCGAGCCGAGTGTAGCAAGCGTAGTCGTTGGTTGCATATGAAAACCTCCTATCATATTCGCAGCTTAACCGCGAATTTGACCATTTCCTTTGATTGTATATTTAGTCGAAGTAAGTGCAGGCAGACCCATTGGACCGCGCGCATGCAGCTTCTGCGTACTGATGCCGATTTCTGCGCCGTAGCCGAATTCGAAGCCGTCCGTGAAGCGAGTGGAGGCATTGTGATAGACGGCTGCCGCATCAACGTCTTGCAAAAATTGCTGCGCATTGCTGTTATTTTCAGTCACGATACATTCCGAGTGCATCGTGCCGAACTTTGCGATATGCGCGAGCGCTTCATCCAAGCTGTCGACAACACGAATGTTGAGAATGTAGTCATTATATTCCGTTGCATAGTCCTGCTCGGTTACTGGCGCTGCATCTGCAAGCAGCTCACGCGTAGCGTCGCAGCCACGAATCGCAACTTTGGCAGCGCGCATCCGGTCGGCAATGACAGGCAGATGGGAAGCGGCGCATGCGCGGTGAATAAGTAAAGTTTCCATCGAGTTGCACACCGATGGACGCTGGGCTTTCGCATTAACTGCGATGTTCGCAGCCATCTCGACATCAGCGGACTCGTCTACGAACGTATGGCAAATGCCGGCGCCGGTTTCGATAACAGGTACGGTCGCATTTTGTACAACGTTCTGAATGAGCGAGGCGCCGCCGCGTGGAATGACGACGTCAAGCAAGCCGTTGAGCTTCAGCATCTCATCGACGGAGGCACGGTTGGAATCCTCGATTAGCTGGAGCGCTTCAGCAGGCATTGCCAGGTCAGCGATTGCACCGCGCAGCACCTCGACGATGCGCCGATTGGATTCAAGCGCAGCGGAGCCGCCGCGAAGCACGACCGTATTGCCAGTCTTCAGGCAAAGGCCAGCCGCATCGACGGTAACGTTCGGGCGCGCTTCATAGATCATGCCGATGACGCCAAGCGGTACGCGTTTCATTTCGACTAATAGCCCGTTCGGGCGTTCGAATGACTCAAGCAAATTGCCGACTGGATCAGGTAGCTCAACGATTTGGCGCAAGCCTTCGGCAATCGCCTCGATGCGGGCGCTGTTTAATGCCAAACGGTCCAGCAGCGACTCGTTCGTGCCGTTTTCACGTCCACGCTGCAGGTCGCGCCCGTTTGCTTCAATAATGGAATCCCGCTCAGCAAGCAAGGCGTCCGCCATAGCAAGCAGCGCTTCATTTTTTTGTTCGGTTGTCAGTCGGTTCATGAGCGTTGCAGCGCCTTTGGCTAGCGTTGCTTTGGCGCGTACCTCGCTGATCGTGTTCACTTCACTCATATCCATTGTCCTCCTATGCTTTTAATGTTATCCATTCATCCCGATGGATGACCTCGATGCGTGAAACGTCAATCCGGCGCTTCACTTCATCGGAATTCATGCCTGCTACGGCTTTCAGCTGCATGGACTCGTAATTGACAACGCCGCGGCCGATCGTGTCGCCAGACAAGCCGAGCACCTCAACGACGTCGCCAGGGTGGAAGTCGCCTTCCGATTCCCGCACACCGGCAGGCAAGAGGCTCTTGCCCCCGTTACGGAGCGCCAATTCAGCGCCATCGTCAACGATAATGCGGCCTTGCGGCATAGAATGGAAGCCAAGCCACTGTTTTTTAACTGGCAAATTGCCAAGCGAGGTGTCAAAATAGGTGCCTTTGCCGATGCCGCTAACCGCTAATGCAAGATCTCCCGGTTCTGCTGCACGGCCGACGAACGCCGGCACGCCGCCGCGCATTGCAATTCGTGCGGCCTCCAGCTTGGAGCGCATGCCGCCGGTGCCAACCGATGAGCCGGAGCCGCCCGCGAGCTGCATCAGGTCTTCTGATATTTGCGTAACACGCTCGATCCTTCTGGCATCTTGATTAAATCGAGGGTCCGCCGTGTAGAGGCCATCCGTATCCGTAAGAATGATAAGCTGCTTTGCTTTAACGAGATTCGCAACGAGGGAGGACAGCATGTCGTTATCGCCGAATTTAAGCTCCTCCGTTGCTACGGTGTCGTTCTCGTTAATGACGGGAATTGCGCCTTGCCGCAGCAGCTCCTCCATCGTCATGAGGGCGCTCTCGATACGCCGTCGATTCGAGAAATCCGCCCGTGTAAGCAGGATTTGCGCTGCTATGTAGCCGTCGCGGCCAAACGATTCCTGATAAGCCTGCATGAGCATTGCCTGGCCGACAGCTGCAGAGGCTTGCTTCTCATGCACTTGCTTCGGCCTTGAGGTGTATCCAATAGCTCGGAAGCCTGCCGCAACAGCGCCTGACGTGACCAGCACGACTTGATAGCCTGCACGCTTCAACGCAGACAGCTCCGAGGCGAAGAAGTCAAGCTTGCTTCGATTCAGTCCGCCTTCATCCGAGGTAAGCGAGCTGCTGCCGATTTTGACTACGATACGTTCTGCCATGTCGATCCCTTCCTAATGACGAAGAATGAAAACGGGTATGCATCGAATCCAAAAAGAACGATAAAAACACAAAAAACTTCCGTCCAATAAAGGACGAAAGTCGATGCTTCCGCGGTACCACCTTTGTTGACGACCAGAACCCCAATACGAAAGATCGCGCGTGGAGGGGAGTCGTCCCGCTCAGTGCCTGATAACAGCAGGCGCTGTCCGGCTCATCGCCGGCCGTTCAGGGGTAGGTTTGGGCGATAATCGCGGTAAATTCTTACAGCCTATCGGAATTTACTCTCTGAGCGCGATGTTGCTCGCTTACTGGTCCCATCATTACGTTCCGTGTTTTCGATTACACCAAGCATATCATGATTAGGGGGGAGTGTAAAGAAAGGCAGCGCCCCGAATCTACCGGAAAAGCGCTGCCTTATAAGCATGAAAGCTGTGCATGAAATCAGGCTTGGCTGCCAAAAATACCAAGGGAGCCAATGCGGCGGACGGCTTCCCGAAGTCGTTCCTCCGGGGCGAGCAAGCCAAGACGAACATATCCTTCGCCGCTCTCGCCAAACCCAATGCCTGGCGCGACGACGACGTCCGCTTTCTCCAAGACGAGATCCGCAAATTCGGTTGACGTGTACGGCTTAGGCACAGGTAGCCAGCAGAAGAAGGAGCCGCCTGGCTTCGAAGCTTTCCAGCCGATCGACTCGAGCTCTTCGAACAAGGCATTTCGGCGGCTCTCATAGGTTGCTGTTAGTTCTTCGACGCATTGCTGCGACGCTGTTAATGCAGTTGCTGCCGCTTCCTGAATGCCTCCGAACAAGCTGCAATAATAATGATCCTGGATCAGATTGATCAATCCGACAACTTCACGGTTGCCTAGAGCGAAGCCGACGCGCCAGCCCGCCATATTATATGTTTTGGAAAGCGTGTAAAACTCCACGCCTACCTCCTTGGCACCCGGCGTTTGCAAGAAGCTCACGGGACGCTGGCCGTCGAAGCCAATGGCGCCGTATGCAAAGTCGCTTGCGACAACAATGTTATGCTTGCGCGCGAAGGCGACGGTCTCTTCATAGAAGGGAAGGTCCGCGACGGCTCCCGTAGGGTTGTTCGGATAATTAATGAACATCAGCTTGGCTAGATCGGCTGTTTTAGCAGCAATGGCGCTGTAGTCGGGCAGGAAGCTGTTGCGTTCGTGGAGCGGCATGAAGCTCATCGATGCGCCGGCGAGCTTTACGCCAGACCAATAGTCGGGATAGCCGGGGTCGGGCACCAGGCAAATATCGCCAGGATTCAGCAGACATTGCGCGATCTCGACGAGTCCCGTTTTGCCGCCGAACAAGATCGCGACTTCCGTATCTGGATCAAGCTCCACGCCATAGTCGGCCGCATAACGTTCTGCGACAGCCTCTTTGAGAAAGCGATAGCCGCTGAACGGCGGATAACGATGGTATTGCGGATTATCGGCCGCTGACTTTAGCGATTCGACAATATGCTCCGGCGTTGGGCGATCCGGGTTGCCTTGCCCGAGGTTGATCACATCGCGGCCTTTGGCTGCTTGCGCGTTTGCTTTGGCAACCAGCGCAGCGAAAAATTGTTTCGGTAGACCGCTCATCCGTTCAGCCGGACGAACGGTTACCGTCTCGTTGTTTGTTGGCATCCTTTCGTCACACTCCACCTATTCTGATCGATTTTATTACCTTACTTTAGCATGATGGCGCAGGAGTGTCGAGCGTCAGGCGTACCGAACTGATGAATGATTAGAATGACAAGAATGTGCCCTGCTTTATGTAGGAAGCGTCCCTTCAGGCGCTTGCGCTTAGGGGACGCCAGGCTCGGCTAAGAGGGAATGCCGACCTTTTTGACGAACGGCTTCGTATCTGCGTTGAACAGCAACAAATAAGGGCGTCTTTGCTCATCAAACACAAGCAGCAGCGGCGGCTTGCCTGCGCAGTTGAACAAGAATACTTCTTTGACGACTAATTCGGTTTGGTCAACCTTCACTTTGGCTGGTTTGAGCAGCGGAACGCGGTACACATACAAGCAGGAATCGTCGGATTTGAGCTGCGGCGCGAAGCCGGTGACCGATTTCAACCAGCCGCGTGCAAATTTTTGAAACTGCTTGTCGTTATCGATCGTTTTGACGACCTTTTCCGCCTTTACATCAAAAACTTGAACTGGTTGCTGCGGTGTCTGAGCTTTCTCCGTTGAAGCGTAGGCTGCTGCAGAAGAAGCAAATGCAAGCGTCATTAATAAGAAAGCAACTGCTGCAGCAATTCGGCAATGCGACCGAAATTTCATGACCATTCTCCTTTATCGATAAGATCACTAACGCCGTTCCACGTTAACGTTCCCATCTTGACACGGTTCCATGAGGGGGTATGATTAGGAAAATACAACAGAAATGCAAAGGAAGCGATCAACATGACCAAAGGTACATTGCGGCTTGCGCTGCTTCAAATGGATATTCAAATCGGGCAGCCGGAGCTCAATTTCGCAAAGGTGGAATCCATGCTGCAGAAGGCATTGAAGGCGGAGGAAAAGCCAGATGTGATCGTGCTGCCGGAGATGTGGAACACCGGATATGCACTGGATCAGATCGGTGAGCTGGCAGATGAAGGCGGTCAGCGTACGAAGCAGCAGCTGTCCGCTTTCTCTCGCGAGCATGGCGTCATGATCGTAGGCGGCTCCATCGCGGAGAAACGCGAGAATGGCGTATTCAATACGATCTACGCCTTTGACCGGCAGGGAGAAGTCGTTGGGGATTATGATAAAATTCACTTGTTCCGCCTAATGGATGAAGAGAAGCATCTGCAGCCAGGCGGTAAAATCGGTTCGCTCCAACTGGGCGAGATCGATGCGGGCATGATGATTTGCTACGATATTCGTTTCCCGGAGCTGTCTCGGAAGCTAGCGCTTGGCGGCGCGAAAGTGCTGTTCGTTCCTGCCGAGTGGCCAAATCCGCGGCTGCATCATTGGCGGACGCTGCTGCAAGCGCGTGCTATTGAGAACCAAATGTATGTGGTGGCGTGCAATCGGTGCGGGCAGAGCGGAGAAACCGTATTTTTCGGCCATTCGCTGGTGATCGATCCATGGGGCGAAATTATTGCCGAATCGGGCGATCAAGAGGGGATCTTGACCGCGTCAATCGATTTGGCGTTAGTGGACGAGGTGCGCTCGCGCATCCCGGTGTTCGAAGATCGCCGTCCGTCCTTCTATTAATTAACCGTTATAGTGCTGTTCGACGGTCCGCTTCATCGTTCGGATGAATGCTTCGGCTGCTCGGGAGAGATACCGCCCCTTACGGCTTGCAATAACAAGCGTTCGGGAAGGGGCGGGATCGCCGAGCGCCAAGTATAGCGGCGTAAATTCGCTTCGTGGCGCGCGCGTAATCATTTTCGGGACGAATGCAATTCCCATGCCAGCTGCGACGAGCGATTGAATCGTTTCGATATTGCTGCTTTCAAAAACGATATTGGGCGAGAAGCCGGCTTGCTCGCATAAATCGACCGTAATCTGGCGAAATCCTTGACCCTTCTTAAGTACGATAAAGGGCTCGCTTCGCAGCTCGTCCAGGTCAACTGGGCCTACGTGCTGGGCAAGGGAATGCCGTTCCGGGACGGCGAGGCAAATCTCTTCTTTAATAAGCGGCTCCCAGGCAAGGGCAGGATCAGACAGCGGCAGGGACAGCAGGCTAATATCCGTTTCGCCGCTGGCCGTCAACTGCTCCAGCTTGGATGAGGAGTCTTCGATGAGCACGACCTCGATTTCGGGATATTGGGAGCCGAAGACGGGAAGGACGAGCGGCAGCACATGGGAGCCTGTTATTGGAAGAGAACCGACGACAAGTCGCCCTTTGCGCATATGGGCCATATCCTCCATCTCTTGCTTCAGCTGCTCGGAAGCGTCGAGAATCGTCTGCGCTTTATGAACGAATACCGCGCCGGCATGCGTCAATTCGACAGAGTTCGTCGTTCGGCGGAATAGCAGCACCCCGATTTCCTTCTCCAGCTTCGACAGCTGTTGGCTGAGGGAGGGCTGGGCAATATGAAGCTTCTCGGCCGCGCGCGAGAAGTTTTTTTCTTTGGCAATTTGAATGACATATTGAAGCTGGCGTAATTCCATTATGGCCTCCTAACACAATAGCCGATTTATTGAACGTGTATAAGTCAAGATGTTATTGAAGGTTTGATTTCCTGTCATAGTTATAACCTATAATCGTTATAGATATTATATCTTGGATCAATGAATATGAAAATGTTATTGTTATATTAATTTCAAAGCACTTTTACGAATAGAGAATAGAACTCACGGGGTGATACGCGATGACGAAAAAAAGAACGATGTTTGAAAAAAATTGGGACAATCACGTCATTCATGCAGAAGAAGGCAAACCTAGCGTTATTTATATCGACCTTCATCTGGTACACGAAGTAACGTCTCCGCAAGCTTTCGAAGGACTCCGCATGTCGGGCCGTAAAGTCCGCCGTCCAGAGCTGACGTTCGCAACGATGGACCATAACGTACCGACGAAGGATCGTTTTAATATTACGGATCCAATCTCGAAGCAGCAAATCGACACGCTTACGCAAAACTGCAAAGATTTTGGCGTAAAGCTGTTTGACCTCGACAACATCGACCAAGGCGTCGTTCACGTAATGGGACCTGAGATCGGCTTGACTCACCCAGGCAAAACGATCGTTTGCGGCGATAGCCACACATCGACTCACGGTGCATTCGGCGCGCTCGCGTTCGGTATCGGCACAAGTGAAGTTGAGCACGTAATGGCAACGCAATGCCTCCAGCAATCCAAAGCAAAAACGATGGAAGTTCGTTTCAACGGCTCCCGTAAACCGGGCGTAACGGCTAAGGACTTGATCCTCGGCGTTATCGCAAAATACGGTACGGACTTTGCTACTGGCTACGTTCTGGAGTACACGGGCGAAGCAATTCGCACGCTGACGATGGAAGAGCGTATGACGGTCTGCAACATGTCGATCGAAGCTGGCGCTCGCGCTGGTCTTATCGCACCGGACGAAACGACGTTCGAATATTTGCGCGGCCGCGAATACGCACCACAAGGCGCAGCATACGACGAAGCGGTTAAAGTATGGGCAGAGCTTCGCACGGACGAAGGCGCTGAATTCGATACGGTTGTTGACTTCGACGTTGACTCGTTGATCCCGCAAGTAACGTGGGGCACTAGCCCAGGCATGGGTACGGACATCACGGCTACGGTTCCTAACCCGGCTGACTTCGCAACAGAAAATGAACGTAAAGCGGCTGAAAAAGCCCTTGAATATATGGACCTGAAACCAGGTACGCCAATCAGCGAAATCGAGATCGACTATGTCTTCATCGGTTCATGTACGAATGGCCGGATCGAAGACCTTCGCGCAGCTGCAGAAGTGGCAAAAGGGTACAAAGTTAGCGATCGCGTAACGGCAATCGTCGTTCCAGGCTCTGGCCGCGTTAAGCTGCAAGCTGAAAAAGAAGGCTTGGATAAAATCTTTATCGATGCAGGCTTCGAATGGCGTGAAGCAGGCTGCTCGATGTGCTTGGCGATGAACCCAGACGTTCTTCAACCAGGCCAACGCTGCGCTTCGACTTCGAACCGCAACTTCGAAGGTCGTCAAGGCCGCGGCGGACGTACGCACCTTGTATCGCCAGCAATGGCAGTAGCAGCTGCAGTAATGGGCCGCTTCACGGACGTACGTGACTGGAAGATCAAAACAGAAGTAGCGAACTAATCGCCACCGACCGAGAGGAGAACTGCGAACGATGGAAGCATTTGTTAATCATACAGGTATCGTAGCACCAGTTGACCGCGTTAACGTTGATACGGACGCGATTATTCCTAAGCAATTTCTGAAACGCATCGAACGGAGCGGCTTTGGCCAATTCTTGTTCTACGAATGGCGTTTCTTCGAGAATGGCGAAGTAAACCCGGAGTTTGAGCCGAACAAAGCGCGTTATGAAGGCGCGTCGGTTTTGATCTCCCGTGCGAACTTCGGCTGCGGCTCTTCCCGTGAGCATGCGCCTTGGGCAATTCTCGACTACGGCTACAAGTGCATTATCGCACCTTCGTACGCCGACATTTTCTACAATAACTGCTTCAAAAACGGCATTCTGCCAATCCGCTTGAGCGAAGAGCAAGTCGAAGACCTGTTCCAACGCACGGCGAAGCATGAAGGCTACAAGCTAAATATCGATCTTGAAAACAAAGTGCTGTCGGACGAGCATGGCCTGCGCATCGAGTTTGAACTCGACGAGCACCGCCGCCACTTCCTGCTCAACGGCTTGGATGATATCGGTCTGACGCTGCAGCATGAAGATAAAATTTCCGCTTTCGAAGCAAAACGCGCTGCACAAGCCGTTTAATCGAAAACTATAGCTTGTAAGAAGCCTCGAACGTTTGCCTTTCGGCAGCGTTCGAGGCTTTTGTTTTGGCGTACATAGACGAGGCGTTATTTGCTTTGAAGCTTCTGGTCGATTAGGACGGCTAATGCTTGGCCGCTTTTTCGTTAAGATGCACGACCCTCAGTTGAGCTAAGGTTTCGTCAGCCTGCTATGGCTGTTATCATTTGAACGATTTTGTTCGGTGGATCAGGCGCAGGCTCGCGGCAGCACGCCAGTCAGCCACCTGCTAGGCCAAACAATTGCCCAGCGCGCAGCCGATAAATAATCCGAAGGCTCTTAGACTCTTGTACCGGTACCGTAACGTACACGACTCGGATCTGTACCAGGCTCATGGAGCATCATCATTGCAGCAGCGAATTAAATCGAATGAGCGCCTGAGGTTAACGGCAAAATTTGATTGGATTCTCGTGAACAATTCTCCTGAAAACGCAACTTTTTCCGTCGAATCGCGTCTTATATGTCGTCTGTAAAAGTCGAATTGCGTCCAAGCGGCGCGGCTCGTGACGGGCAATCAAAATTCTAGTTCGAGGTGAAAGATGAGAAAGCTAGTTGTCGTCATCATGTTGCTGTCGGTCGTCATGTCTTTATTTCCTGTTGTGGGACAAGCAGCTTCCGTCGCGCCAAAGCTGTACCTCAACGGCAAACAGTTAATAACGAAAGAAGAGCCGCGCATCTATAACTCTTCTACGTTAGTGCCGGTAAGGGTAGTAGCGGAGGGTCTTGGTTACAACGTCACTTGGAGTCAAGCGGATAAGCGGGTCGATATTAATGATGTTTCGACTGCAATCGCGCTGACCGTCGACAATCAAATCGCTACTGTCAATGGAAATGAAGTGAGTTTGGAGACATCGGCCAAGATTTTCAACAATGTTACGCTAGTGCCGATTCGGTTTGTAGCGGAGAGCTTAGGTTTGCAAGTGTATTTTGACCAGCCGACGATGGCGGTTCACTTGTATAAAGCAGTGACGAGTCCGGAAGAGCCTTCAACGGGAACGGACCCCGGCTCCAACGGTTCGGATGGTTCGGAGACAAACTTGCCCGCTGATGTGCAGGGCATTGTGAAAGCTGTGCAGTTCGATGGCATGTCGAGCGTCACGATCGATTACGATGGCGTGATTAAGCCGAACAAAGCGTTCACGCTTACTAGCCCTGATCGTATCGTCGTTGATCTGCCGAATGCGGCATTCGCTACCGACTTAACGCCGGGTAAGGTCGTAGTCGATTCCCATGAATCGCTCACGCAGGTTCGCTATGCTGTGGGGCCGGACAAGTCGACTACGCTGCGTATCGTTTTAGACCTTAAAAGTCCTACGAATTATACGGTTAAGGAAGAGACTGGACGCATTCGAATTGATGTATTGAATCTTACAGGACCGTCGACGCCTCCGGTGGTTACCCCTCCTGCAGGTGGAGGAAGCACAACGCCGCCGGCTAATAAAGTGTATAAAGTCGTTATAGATGCAGGACATGGCGGCAAGGATCCGGGCGCAAGCAGCGCATCTGGCTTATTGGAAAAAACATTTAACTTAAGCGTTACCTTGAAAGTAAAAGCGCTGCTGGACAAGGAATCGAAGATTCAAGCAACGTACACGCGCGCCAACGATACGTTCATTGAATTAGGCGACAGGGTTAAAATTGCCAACGATTTGAAAGCGGATGCGTTTGTTTCGATTCATGCCAACAGCTACACGGCGACGTCCACTGGCACGGAAACCTACTACTATCGAGCTGAATCTAAGCCGTTTGCCCAGATCATGCACAAATATCTCTCCAAAGCGACCGGCTTGAAGGACAATGGCGTTCGCAGCGGCAACTTTAAAGTGATTCGCGAAACGACAATGCCGGCGATTTTGCTTGAATCCGGCTACTTGTCTAATGCGTCTGATACCAAAGTGTTATTCGACGATGCTACTCAGAACCGAATCGCGCAAGCGATCGTATCGGGCATCAAAGAGCAACTGAAGCTTTAATAAATGAGGTGAGCGGAAATGGCCCAAATGCACAGGAAAGCAGGCTTGCTTATTACAGGCGTACTCGTTCTGGCTTTGACAGCAGGGTGCGGAGCTAACGGGAAGTCATCAGGCGCGGCGCCATCGGACGGCGGGCAGCAGAAGCAAGAGCAGACGCAAGCCTCGAACGATTCGAATGATGCAAAGAAGCAAACGATCCAAGTGTATTACTCGGACAATGATTTGACCGTGCTTGTTGAGCAGAGCCGCGACATTACCTACAATACGGATTCCGAGAAAATAACGGCTGCCTTGCAAGCTTTGCAATCCGATGCGGAAGGAAATGCCGTTTCGTTGTGGAATAAAGCAGAGTTCTTATCTGCGGAGCTTAAGGATAGCAAAGTCACAATTGACATTCATTTTCCAGAAGGATCGCGACTAGGCGCGCCGGGGGAAGTAATGGCATTGGAGGCGCTGAAGAAGACGCTATTCCAATTCAATGAGGTGGGTTCTATCGAAATTCTTGTTGATGGAGAGACAGTCGACAGCCTAATGGGACATGAAGAATTGCCTCATCCGATCGTCAAGTAAGAGAATTTCTTTAGAATACCATGCTGCAAGGATCAGGGGAGGCTGCTCGTTCATGATTTATCATTCAAAATCTTTTAAAGCTTCGGCTTGGCTGCTTGCATTGTCACTAACGGCAGGCGGCACCGTGTCAGCTCAAGACATCATACCAAACCCGACGAGTGTAGTAGCAGCTGCGACGAGTACTGTACAGCAGAAAACGCCATTCGCTGACGTGAAGTCAGGACACTGGGCGGAGAAGCATATTGCCAAACTTGCTTTTCAAGGTATTATACTTGGCAATAACGGTCAATTTCGGCCGTCTGACAACGTAACGCGGGAAGAAGCGATCGTAATGGCCATTCGTTTTGCTGGACTGGAGAGCCAGATCGATCGAAATGAAGCGGTCGTTTTTCCGAACTCATTTAAAGTTGATAATTATTATGTTCCTTATGTCGTGCTTGCGATTGAGAAAGGGCTCATTGAGCAGAATGAGCAATTTAAATTAGCCGATAGCGAAAAAGATTCGCCATGGGGCAGCAGCAAGGCAACAAGAGAATGGGTAACGAAGCTCATCGTGAATGCAATCGGCAAAAGCGCGGATGCCAAGGCGCTGGCCAATTCTCCTGTTTCGTTCGCTGATTCCGCCTCGATCGGCAGCGGATACACCGGCTACATTAACGCAGCAGTATCCTTGCAGCTCGTAAATGGGGTAGCTGGAAATAAGTTTGATCCGAAGGGCGTAGTGAATCGCGCGATGATGGCAACGCTGCTCAGCCGTGCAGAGAGCAAGTATTCCATTGCATACGAGGGACAGTCGGCGGGCATCCTTACGTCGCTCGGCAACGGAACGGTCGGATTGTATACCGATGCGGGGCTAACGACCTTTACGGCGAGCTCGGACACGTTGTATGCACGCTCGGATTCCGAGCAGCTGTCGACTGAATCGGGCATGGTCCAATATGCGCATGCCTATGTCATTTCCAAAGCGGGCAAAGCGCTGTACGTCGAGCTGACGGATACGCAGCCGCAAGTCGAAACGGTGAGCGGCTCATTCGTCCGCTTGGTGCCTGCAAGCCAGAAAATGTATGTGTGGATTGGCGATGAGCCCGTTGAAATTAAGTATGACGATACGCTCCAAGTGTTGGATGAAAGCGGAAATAAGCTTGAGCTATCGGCATTGACGACGGACGCTTCGGTCAAGGTGACGCGCGATACGTTCCGGAAGACGCCGCTTGCCATCTCGGTCCAAATCGTCAATGCGCCCGTGAATAAATCAGGCAAAGGTACGGTTCAATCAGTAGGCGCATCGGCATTGACGATTACGAATGATGCGGGCAAGAGTGAAACTTGGAACGTAGCGGCTGACGCTGTACTCGTGACAGGCAACACGCTGCTGAAATCCTTGAACGAGCTGAAGCAAGGCGATTCGATCACATACGTGGTGAAAAACGGCGTGATCACTCGTGTCGAGGTGAGCGCTTCGGCGTCACGCACGGAATCCGGCGTATACTACAGCTCGGATGCGAAGACCATCACGTACATGAAAGATAATAAATATGTAACGAAACCGATAACGGATTTGACTATCGTTAACATTCAAGGACTTCCGACGGCTTTATTAACGGACTTGAAGTCGGGCGATTTGGTTGAATTGAAAATTAACGATGCGGATCAAGTGACCAGCGTGACCGTTACGAATCGGAAGGTCGAATTGGCTGCAGGCGTTGAAATCCGCAACTACGATGCGAAGTACAAAGCGCTCTCTGTTGTCGATAGCACAGGTACGCTCAAAACGCTCATGTTTAACGCATCGAGCACGATCGATTTCAATGGCGTTCCGTTTACGCTTGATGGAGCGGTTGCAGCAGGATTATTCACGCAAGGCCGCAAAGTTACAGTTAGCTACACGGGCGATACGATTGTGAAGCTTCAGCTGACTTACCGTTATTCGGGTACGGTCGTGTCGGTGAATCCGACAACCTCGAAGCTGACCCTTTCGGTCGGATCAGGCAATTTGTTGACCTTAACGATGCTGTCGCCTGTTGTTGAAGTGTATGGCAAGTCATCGGCTGTATTGTCCGATGTGCTGGTTGGCGATACAGTCACGGCGACGATGAATCAAGACCAGGACAAAGTGGTAGGCATATACGTGCAACGTACGCAACAGCTTAAGGTAGCTGCTGTGAATACGAGCACTTATCGCGTAACGCTTCGAGCACAGGACGGCACATTGGCGGAGTATAGTCTGTACAGCCTCGAGCTGCTCGACGAAACAGGCAACAAAATTTCTGGCGGCAATCTCGCAGTGGGCAACGTCGTAAACGTCACCTTTAGCGGTAAATCGCCTGTTTCACTTCAGCGAGTGCCAGTTACAGCAGGGGCGGTTCGCGGCATCGATGCAAACCAAGTCATCATTGAGGATTACAGCGGCCGCACCACAGCACTGCCGCTTGGGACCGGGTATTCGATCGTACGAGGAGGAGCCGTATCGACCAGCTATACTTCCTTAGTCGTTGGTGACCGTGCCGAGGTGCGCAAGGATACGAAGGGCAATGTCCTTATTACGGTGTTTGCGACCGAGAACAAAAAGTTTTGGAAATACGATTCGTCGACGAATACGCTGCAGACGAAGCGTGCTAGCGTCTCGGACGAAAATTACAAGTTCTCGCTTGCAGGTGTTGCATTAACGTCTAACGGCAAGACCATTGCTCCTCAATCGCTGACGGATGGAGATGCACTCATTTTCTATACCTACGATGGCAAGCTCGTCGAAATTGAGAAGCGTTAAATGATAATGAAATAAGGCTCTTGCTGACCGTTAGCTAATCGCTGGCGGTTAGCGAGAGCTTTTTTCGTTCAGGGCAGGCAATTCGTGGCAAATTGGTTGCGCAGGCTGACATTTTTCGCTACACTTTTGATCAATAGAGAAAATCGGGGAGAGAGCAGGATGAAAGCGAAGGAACGAATGCGCCGCATTTTAGACGACATGACGGAGATGTTCCCGGATGCGCATTGCGAGCTGCGGCACAGCAATCCATTCGAGCTGACAATCGCGGTCTTATTGTCTGCGCAATGTACAGATGAAACGGTGAATCGAGTGACGGAATCGTTATTTCAGAAATATAAAAAGCCGGAAGATTATATCGCCGTGCCGCTGGATGAGCTTGAGCAGGATATTCGGCGGATCGGCTTGTTTCGAAGCAAAGCGTCTAATATTCAGAAGCTGTGCCACCTTGTCATTGAGAAGTTTGGCGGCGATGTTCCGCGTGAGCATGAGCAGCTGACGGAGCTGCCGGGTGTCGGGCGAAAAACAGCGAACGTTGTCATGTCGAACGCATTTGGCGTGCCTGCGATTGCAGTAGATACCCATGTCGAGCGCGTATCCAAGCGGCTTAGCATCGCAAAGCCGGATGACTCCGTGCTTGAGGTGGAGAAAAAGCTAATGAAGCTTGTTCCTCGCGAGGAATGGACGCAGACGCATCATACGATGATCTTTTTCGGACGCTATCATTGCAAAGCGCAGCAGCCGAAATGCGAGATTTGCCCGTTGCTGGATATTTGCAAGGAAGGCGCTCGTAGAATGAAACCGACGGCTAACGTACGTACAAGCAAGAAGGCGTCGGAAGCGACTAGGCCTCGTACGAAGCAAGGGTAGCTCAGGCAGTAAAAGCTGGGAGTAGAGAGACGCCGTTGAGGCGAAAGGCACTGGGAGTGCGACACAAGAAAGTGGGAGAAACGGATGAGTCGTATGATGGAAACAGTCACGAATGAATGGATTCGTTCTATTGAAGCGGTAAGAGAAGCCGTTAAGCGGGCTGGAGATGAAGAAGCGGCAGCGAAATTGAAGGAGCTGGCCGCCAAACGGGCGAACGGGAAGCTGACCGTCGCTTTTTGCGGACATTTCTCAGCCGGGAAGTCGACGCTAGTCAATCGGTTATGCGGCGCAAAGCTGCTGCCGTCGAGCCCGATTCCGACGAGCGCGAATGTCGTCTCGATTCGAGGCGGCGAGCGTGCCTCGGTTACGATTGACCAAGTGCGCGAGGACGGCAGTCTGGAGACGATTGAGCTGCCGACGTCTGAGCTGGAGAACCTGAATCGATATTGTATCGATGGGGCTAAATATATGACGGTAGATATCGTGTATCCGGCAGAGGTGCTGGGCGACGATATTATTTTGCTGGATACGCCAGGAATTGACTCGACGGACGATGCGCACAAGCAGGCGACGGAATCTGCGCTTCATCTCGCGGATGTCGTGTTCTATGTGATGGATTATAACCATGTGCAATCGGAAATCAACTTTACGTTTGCCAAAGAGCTGAAGGATTGGGGCAAGCCGCTTTATTTGATCGTCAACCAGATCGATAAGCACCGCGAGCGCGAGCTGCCATTTGCGGAGTATCGCTCAAGCGTGGAGCAAGCTTTTGCAAATTGGCATTTGGAGCCTGCTGGCATTTTGTATGTGACGATGCGCGATCCGGATCATGCGCATAATGAGTTCGAGGCTTTGCTTGGGCTGCTGCGCAAGCTGGCTGTCCTGCGCGAAGGCCTGGCGGATTGGAGCGTTGCGGCATCTGTTCGGCATTTGACGAAGGTGCATGCGAAGCAGCAGGAGGAGCTGGCTGAGCCGGAGCGGGCGAAGCTGCTGGAGGCTGCTGGCGGGGAGGCTGGAGCGGAGGAGCTTCGCGCGACGATTGCTGCTTTGGAGCAGCGGATTCGCGAGCTGCGCGAGGAGCCGGAGCGGGTACGCTTAGCGCTTCGCGGCGAGCTGCAGTCGCTGCTCGATAACGCCATCATTACGCCAGCTGCGCTGCGCGATACAGCCCATGCTTTCCTGGAGAGCCGCAAGCCGGGCTTCAAGGCAGGCTTATTGTTTGCTGGCGCCAAAACGGCGGCGGAAAAAGAACGACGCGCTGAGCAATTCCGCACGGAGTTTGAGTCCGTTGTCAAATCGGCCATTGAGTGGCATGCCATCGAGCTGCTGCGCAAATCGGCAGATCAAGCGGGGTTGTCGGACGAAGCGATTTCGGAGCGTTTGAAAGAGGCTTCATGGTCGCCATCTGCGCAATGGCTGATTGATCGGGTAAATGCAGGCGCATCGTTCAGCAACGAATATACGATGACGTATAGTCGCGATATTGCAGCAGATGCAAAATCGGTTTATCGGCAGCAGATACTTCCGCTGATCGACGAGATCGCGGCCTTCGCCGGCCGCGAAAGCACAGCGCAGCTGCACGCGGCCGAAGCGGAGCTGGCCGCGCTCGGCTCGCGCGCAGCCGCGCTCGCGCAGCTCGCGGCGCTCGCGCAGCGGCTCGCCGCAGACGCCGCTGCGCTGGCG
>NZ_AEDD01000010.1:167500-285773 GCF_000179615.1 Paenibacillus curdlanolyticus YK9 | reverse complement strand
CATGCCAACAAGGAAAGAGGTTTTGCCGTGTTTGTCACCAACCGCCTGGATCCAAGTGAGTAGCTTTTCAAATCCTGTCTTTGTATTGGTAAAGGAGACGTGACGTGGTGTGAGCGTCCGCCCACGGAAATCTGTGATTTGTGCGGCATGTATATCTTTGGCGATGTCGATTCCTACAATGGCATGGTGATTGGTAATTCGTTCAATGCGTTGATTTGCAGCATCGTTTCGAGTAAACTTCATGTTAAGCGCCTCCTGATGGGTTTTTGGGTATCCGACCCCGTAACACCCCCATCATACGAGGCGCTCCTTTGTTTTGTCCAAGCTCAAATCTTAGACTCTACAGGAATGTTTAGCCGCCGAGAGGCCGCTTTTTATGGCGATTAACGGCGCTGAGGTCCGTTAGCGCCGATTTTCAGTGCCGTGCGCAGCCGACAGAGCCCTTCATAAAATCTACAATGAAAAAGAGGGTGACATTTTCATAATATGTGTTATGATACAAATAGTATCATTCGTTGGTCACTATAAATGCCATCAACGAGTGAATGATAGTAATATAGCGAAAAATGGAGGGATTCCAACAAAAAAGCAGCATCCGCATTGATACGTAATGTTACATTCCCTGAAACATTACGCCAATACATGAGCTAAGCGTCATCCAAACCATCCAAAACTAACAAATACGCCATCCAAAATCTACGAGGATATGGAGGGAAATGATTTGTCTTTAACCGCTTTGGAGATCGATGATCTGATTACGCAAGGCATTCACCGAGCTACAACTCCTGCCCCGTACGGCAATGCGTATTCCCCTGCGCAATACAAGGAGATGCTGATGGGCATCGCCAAGCACAACCCTGCGTTAGCGCTCAGCATGTCCATGCATCTGCTGACGGTATGGGGACTATCTTATATCCACACCGATTTTAACCGCAGTTTTTACTTTAATGAAGTCGCGACGAACAACGCGCTCTTCGCCTCCCCCAATGATCCCGTGCTCTACTTTAGATCGTTATCCGATATGAATCCCGATAAATTTCCCGTGAAAGTCAAGTTTGTAGAAGACGGCATGATCGTTAACGGCATCCGGCCTTACGTTTCGCTGGAGCCCTTCGTTCAGTATTTGCCGGTCATGAGCATTATTCGCAATGAAGAGACGGACGAGAACGAAATCATTTTTGCGATGGTGCATAAATCCGATCCCGGCGTCAGCGTGAAGCAGGATTGGGAAACGATTTCGATGAGCCAAACGCATAGCAATACGGTCGAGCTGAACGATGTCTTTTTGCCGATGGATCGGCTTATTTCGCGAAGCGCGGAAATTCCGCTGGATATGGACGTGTTTCCGTATCTTTTTCGAGTCGGTATTTGCTCGGTTTATTTAGGTGTGGCTAAAACAGCTTTATCCCATGTCATGGAGGAGCTGACCGCCGCCTCATCCGCCAATCCGAGCCCCTCCAAAACGTTCGCCCGGTATCAGAAGCTGGCCGAGATGAAGCTGCTGCTCGATACGAGCGAATCCCAGCTGGACAAGCTGTGCCGCGTCGTCGCGACCTATTTGCAGGGCGAACCGGCACCCGAATTGACACCTATCAGCCTGATGACAAAGGAATATGTGCTGACATCCGCCGAGCGAGTGGTCGAGCTGGCCATCGAGGCTGTCGGACCGCAGGCAGTGAAGCCGGATTCGGTTCTGGATAAGCTGTATCGCGACGTCAAGGCGAATACGTTTCATCTGCCGCGCAGCGATGTGCTGAAAGAAATCGTGGCCAAACAAAGGCTCGGCGTAATCACTATGCGATCAAGGTGGTGCTAGCATTGATGAATTTGAAATTGATGATTCCCGCTGGATTTGACGAACAAAAAAGAGGGCTGCTGATCGAGCAGGTCTCCTATGTGACCCCTGCGATTACAGCTGTAGCGATTGACCAGGATGATCTGCTGATTACGCTCGGTGAAGGCAGCGAGCAGAATGAAGAAGTATTTACGCAGCAATTCGAGGCGATTCTGGCCAAGCTGGAGGATTACAAGTCGATTCCGATCAAAACGATCAAGTCGAACGAGGACAGCGGCCAAGCGGGCAGGCAGTCCTTATCTCGCGATCATGCGTCCATCGATCCAAGAGCGTACCAGATGCTGGACGACCTGTTCCTGGGCATTGCCCGCAAGCATCAAGCAATGGAGCGCAGATACCCGACTTTGCTGAAGGGGAAAGTGATGCACACCTGCGGATACGCTTCTAATTTCCCGCAAAACGTGTACGCTGTCGCGGAAATTCCGCATCGGTTCGAGGCGTTGGAGTCGGCGCATGAGCACATGGATGGTGCATTCCAGAAAGCGGACTATTATTTGCAGCCGTGCATTTGCTATCACGTGTATGAGGAGCTGTCCGGCCAGCAAGTCAGCGGCGTGCATCTCTATACGGCGGAGGGCCGCTGCTTCCGGCATGAGGCGGAATGGCGCTTGAATGCTTTTCGCCGCAACGAGTTTTCGATGCGGGAAATCGTCATGGTCGGCACGTCGGCGGACATTACGGAAATTCGCCAGCGCATCATCGACGATGTGTGGGAGCTGTTCGTGAAGCTCGGCTTGAACGGGACGGTACAAACGGCGAATGACCCGTTCTTCACAACGGATGGGCTGGACAAGCTGGTGTTCCAGCTGATGTCGAGCGCCAAGTATGAGCTGATCGCGCAGTGCGGCACGATTTCCTCTGCCATAAGCTCATTCAATCATAGCGGCGATGTTATCGCCAAGAAGTTTCAAATTACAGGGCCAGACGGGGAAGCTGCGCATTCCGGATGCGTCGGCTTCGGCATTGACCGTTGGATTCAAGCGCTAGCCCATCGATATGGCGATGACTTGCAGCAATGGCCGTTAACGATGCTGGAACCTATTCATTCGTAGAAGGATGTGACTGCGTGAGCGCAACGGTACTTACACTCTCTGAAACAATCCGTATGGACGACCTGGTGAATCAACAGGTGCATACGCTGACGCTGCCCGAGCCATACGGAAGTGGGCTTTCCTGTGCGGCGAGCTACTCGGGCATGATAGCCGATTTGGCTGCCGGGGACTTGCCGCTTGCCATCCGGCTTGCGAATCATCTGACCAGTGCATGGGGTCTTCGCATGATGCAGGCGGAGGCGGGCAACCCGATAGATAGCTGCTTCGCAAATATACGGAGCAAAGGGATGCTGCTCGCATCGCTTAACGAAATAGATTTCAACGAGCGCGAGCCGGAAACTTCCGGCGGAGGCGGAGCCATTCAGGCGACGGCAGCTGAAGGCGGCATGCGCTTTAATGGCGTCCGGCAGCGCGTGCATATGGATGCGCATGTGCAGTATTTGCCGATGTGCGGCATCATTCATGACAAAAACGGCAGCTCCTCCTTCGCGGTAGCCGTTATTCCCATTACGCGGGAAGGGGTATCCATGCAGCGCTGTCCGGATGTCTGCCAATCGGATGAGGCAGGCTTCACCGCGATTGAATCCTACAGCGTGCGGCTGCAGGACGTCTTTGTCCCCAATAACGAGCTGGTGAGCTTTACAGGACAGGAATCCGCACTGTTGGAACGATTTCTCCTTCTTCATCGGCTGAACGTGAGCGCTATTTATCTCGGTATCGCCAAATCGGCGCTAGCGTGCGCATGCGATTCCGCCAAAGCCTCCTTCGTGCCGCAGTGGGGCTTGCCGCTTAGCCGATTTCCGGGCACGCAGTTTCTCGTGGCGGATGCTGCAATTTTGCTGGAGGCATGCGAATCGCAGCTATACACGTACAGCAGCCGAATAAACGAGCTGTTTAGCGGTGGCGGCGATGGCCGTGAGCTTGTGGCGGATACGGGGCTGTTGACGATGGAATACATGGTGACGGCGACGCAAAAAATCGTAAATTACGCGATGAAGATCGCCGGCATATCCTCGATTCGCGCCAATCATCCGCTAGCCAAGCTGTACGGAACGCTCAAGTCCTCTTCTTTCGATCTCGGGCAAATGGAGAGCGACGATAACCGGGAGCAGCTTGCACGCGCGCTTTTAAGATCGGCGTCGGCGGGATAACAGCGCGGCAAGGAACATACAGCTTTCTCAACGTAATCGCACTTATTTTCACATATAGAAAGGGCGTTCCAGATGACGAACTCTACGGATCAGGCGTTATTCCAAACGGTAAGAGAGGCTGTCGTTACGGTCATGAAACGTAATGTGGAGCTGAATGAGAACACCAAATTGAGCGATGAGGGCCTCGACTCGATTACGACGGTGCGGCTTTTGGTGCAGCTGGAGAAGAAGCTGAGCATCCAGTTCCGCGAAGAGGACCTTACGCTGGACAATTTCGTGACGATTAGCAGCATCATGGCGATGCTTGGCAAGTATGGGGTGACGGCGTGAAGCAGCGAGTAACGGTGCTTGTCGAATCAGGCAATCATGCTTATGAAATCAGGGATTTGACGGAGACAGGCTATGCCGTTGTCTACCTGACGTCGGGCTTGTACAGAAATTTGCCCGAATATCTAGACATGGCAATTGAAGTTATCCGCGACAAGCAGATGTTCGAGCCCGCGTTTTTCGAGCAGCAGCTGGCGGAGCTTGAGGGCAAATACGAAATCGCGAGCGTGTTCACAACGAGCGACTTCATGATCCCGCTGGTTACGCAATACTGCCAGGCGAAGGGCTATTACAATCTCAACCCTGATCTTGCCGATACGCTACGCAATAAGCATAAGTTTCGGCAGAGGCAGCAGGAGCTGGGCTTCCCGACGCCTGCCTTCCGGCTATGCCGATCGGTCGAAGAGGGCGAGGATTTTCTTGCCCGGATGAACAAGGGGCTCGTCTTCAAGCCGGTCAACGGCAATCAGTCCGAAGGCATACGGCTTATCTATACGGTTGAAGAGCTGAGAGAGGCGTATGATACGCTGCAGCTGCTGTCCCGGTTTACGAAGGGCGTCGTGGAGAACAGCGAGTATTTGCTGGAAGCCTATGTTCCCGGGGCGATATTCAGCTGCGAATTTATGAAGGATCGTAATGGCGTTCATATTCTCGGCGTAACGAACCGTTATTTGGGCGAGCCGCCAAGCTTCGTCGAATCGGGCTTCATTTTCCCTTATCAAGGCGTTGAAACGGAGCCTGTCATCGAGGAAACGCGCAAGTTTATCGAGCGATTCCAGTTCGATTTTGGCCCCTGCCATATCGAGTACATTATGGGCAACGACGGCCAGCTGTACATTCTGGAGGTAAATCCGCGGCTGTTCGGCTTCCCTTGCTACTGGCTCATTAATCAAGCGATGTCGGTCAATATATTCGCTGCTATCGCATCGCTCTTCGAAACCGGCGTGTTCACGGCAAATACAGCTGCCTCGAAGGTAGCGACCCTGTTCGAGTATTATCCGCCGACGGAGGGCTATATTTCGATTGATGTCAAATCGCTGCAATCCAGCGAGTCGGGCCCGCTATGGGTGATGAATCATGCGCCCCAGAGCCGCTTCTATTCGTCTACGTCCTCCAACAACGATACGCTGCTTTCGGTGCTTACCTGTGCAGAGACGGACAAGCAATGCATTGAGCTGGCGCAGTCCGTGTGCGAGTCCATTGAAGTTACCGTCAGAACGAAGCCTAAGGTGCCTTATTTGGTTTAACATCAAAAATCAAAATTTGGAGGGTTTCCTATGCAATTTTGGAAGTTTGAAGCAGAGGGCAACAGCTATATCGTCGTTGAAAGCTCGAATCTCCATGCGGTAGACATTCCGGCTATATGCTCCAAAAGAACAGGGCTGAGCGGAGATGGCCTACTCGTCGCCGAGTGGCTGACCGACAGCACCGTTCATATGCGCGTATTCAACGCCGATGGAACCGAGGCTCCGATGTGCGGGAACGGTGCACGCTGCGTGGCGGCTTTCGCTTACGTGAACAGGCCGCAGCTGCGAGACCAGGACATCGTCATCAAAGCGCAAGGCGCGACGGTGACGCATCGACTGGCTGGTGAGGAAGGCATGAAGTTCAATGCAACGATTCGCTTCGAACGCGACCCGCTCATTAATAAATACGGAGAAGAGTCGCGTTATCAATATGTCGTCGGCTCGCCGCATTTGGTCATTTTAACCGATTTGGAGGCTGTCAATTTAACGCATGAAGGGCCGATTTATGAGGCTACGTTCGATGGGGGGACTAATGTGATGTTCGCATCCGTGGTTGACCGTGGCGTCATCCGGGTGCTGCCTTGGGAAAGAGGCGTCGGCGTGGTTGAAGGGTGCGCGACGGGTTCGGCGGCTGCGGCGATGGCTGTCGCCCTAGAAATGCCGGATTGGCCGCTCGAATCAGAAGTGTTGACACCGCAGGGCTGCGTGCGCGTGGAATGGAACGCCATGGACAAGGTGCTGTGTATGGAAGGCAATGTAAGTCTTGTAGCCGAAGGGATGTATTTCGTCTAATTGCCGAATTGTGCCGAGCTTCAATATCAATGAGGGAGTGATCAATATGTTCAAATATGGAACGCAAACGATCGACGAGCGGGGGCAATTGGAGATCGGCGGCTGCAATACGTTAGGCTTGGCTAAGGAGTACGGCACGCCGCTTTATGTCATTGATGAAGCTGCTGTTCGGCAGCGCTGTCGGGATTATGTACAAAGTTTTCGGGCGCATTGGAATCATGTGGACGTCGCTTATGCCTCCAAGGCGTTTATGATCGGCCAAATGGTCAATCTGGTCGTGGAAGAAGGCATGAGCCTGGATGTGGTGTCTGAAGGAGAGCTTAAGCTGGCATTATGGGCTGGAGCGCCTGCTTCCCGCATTACGTTTCATGGCAATTACAAGACGCAGGACGAAATCAGGCTGGCTGTTGCCAGCGGCGTAAGAACGCTTGTTATCGATTGCTTGGAGGAAATCGATGCGATCGAGCAGGAGGCGCAGAGCCAAGGGAAGCTTCAGGCGGTTGATATACGCGTAAACTTAGCTATTAATGTCTACTCCAATCCGAAGTTTACGACGGGCCATATGGAATCCAAGTTTGGGCTGTCTATCTTCGATCATACGGCTATGCGCGCGATTGCGGCAATTCTCCAATCCTCCTCCCTGATGCTGCGCGGCCTGCATTTCCACTTGGGCTCGCAAATCCAGGAGGTGAAGTTCCATCAGCAAGCGTTGGAACGATTGGGGGCGTTTATTCAAGCCGTGACGGACGCGCATGGCTGGAAGCCGTCCAGCATTACGATGGGGGGCGGCATGGGCGTGAATTACTCGGGCTATGCGAGGCCGCCAACGCCGCAGGAGTGGGCGGATGGCGTCATGCCGGTTTTCCGCGAGCACGTCGCTCCGCTATGCGAAGAAAATGTCATTTTCGGAATTGAGCCGGGACGTTCTGTCATCGCTGAATATGGGACGACGCTGTATACCGTGGGGCCAATTAAGCCAGTGCCAGCGGGTCAGGATGTTCGCGCCTTTATTTCGGTGGACGGGGGACTGTCCGACAATCCGCGGCCAATTATGTATGAGGCGCATCATAATGTGCTCTTGGCTGCCCATCCGAATGCGGAGCCTACGGATATGTTGCCGGTTCGCATTTTCGGACGCCATTGCGAGACGGATCGGATGATCGAGAGCGCGCCGCTGCCAGAGGTGAAGACGGGCGATCTATTAGCCGTACAATGTACGGGCGCTTATACGTATGCAATGTCCAATAACTACAACCGGTTCATGAAGCCTGCTGTCGTTTTCGTTCAAGGTGGAAAGTCCCGGTTGGCTATCCGCCGAGAAGTGTTCGAGGATTCGATTCGTACGGAAATGATGGACGGGGTGATCGCCTATGAAGGCCGGTAGCCCAGCGAAACGGATGATTATGATTGGCGGCTGGACGGAGATCTATCAAAAGGCGCAGGCGGCGGGGTTGGCGGTTACGCTCGTTCAGGAGAAGAGCAAGGTCAAGCCGGAGGATTTGGCTTATGTCGATGAGCTGATAACTTCCTCGCTGGAGGACCCTATTCTGCTGGAGCTTTTTGATATCCTGCATCGGGATAGGCCGTACGATTGCGTCGTCTCCTTCCAGGAGATGGGGGTTCTGACGGCAGCAAAGCTGAAGGAACGGTTAAACCTGCCCGGCAATCCGCTGTTTCCCGTCTTGACTACGAGAGATAAGGGAAGAATGCGGGCCTACATGAAGGAGAGGCAGTTCCCTTCGGTGCCTTACGCTATTGTGGCGGCTGCGGCCGATGTGCTGGGCTTCATCGATGAGGTGGAGCTGCCGGTTATTCTTAAGCCGAGCTATGGAACGGGCAGCGCCCAAATCTACAAAATTACGGAAGTCGGGCAAATCGCGCCCGCGCTTGAACAGATCCAAGCCGCTTATAGCGGCGGAGACATTCTCGTCGAGAAGTATATCGTCGGCACGGAGATCAGCGTAGAAGGCTTCACGTGGGAAGGGCGGCATACGATGATTGCCGTAACGGATAAGTTTACGACGGGCGCGCCCCATTTTGTAGAGACGGGACACAATATGCCGTCCTCTCTGCCTTCGGACAAGATCGAAGAAGCGAAGCTGCTGGCCGCATCCTTGATGGACTTAATCGGCCACCAGTACGGTCCATCACATACGGAGATTATCGTGGCGGAGGACGGGATGTATGTCGTCGAAACGCATACCCGCGTAGGCGGGGATTATATATTTGAGATGGTGGAGCGGGTTTTCGGCTTCGACTTGTTCACGCAAACGTTCAATGGATTTATAACCGGCCAGCCAGACCTGTCTAACGGGTTTACGGGACAAGCGGCTGCAATCCGTTACTTGCAGCTGCCTCCGGGAGAAGTGAGCGTTCTGGAAGGCGTCGATCGATTGAAGCAGCGGCCTGATGTCGTCAGATGCCAGATCGATGTCGAACAAGGCAAGCCGACGAAGCCATTCACCAAATCATTGGAGCGCAATGGCTTTATTCTGGCCCAAGGAAGTACGCCAGAGGAAGCTGTGCGAGTCATCGAGCAGGCATGGTCGGACCTACAAATTGAAGTGGTCGAGCAAGGCGCCGTGCAGAGCGAAATCCCATGCTAGTGCGACGCTACGCCGAGCAATTCGCCATTAACAAAGAGCTGGGGAAGTTTATTGCGGCTTCCCTGGCCTCTTCAACCGGGGCAGGCATGCAGTTTATCGGCATGAGCCTGCTGCTGTACAGCATGACGCAATCCGCTGCTTCAATCGGATGGCTGCTGCTCGTCCATAGCATTGCAGGCATCCTGCTCTCGCCTTGGATGGGCGTGTTCATCGACCGTTGGAGCTTCAAGCGCCTGTGTGTGGCCAGCGATGCTATACGTGCGCTGGCGCTAGGCCTAATTCCGTTGTTTGCTATGCAGGGAGACGTCCCGATCGGCATCATTTATGCGACGGAATTTATTCTGGCGGCCTGCGACCGTTTCCACTGGCCTTCATCCATGGGGCTGATTCGTACGATTATACCGGAGAGCCAACTGATGCGCGCCAACGCCCGATTGGGAATTGCAAACCAGCTGGGCATGCTAATCGGCTCGGCTGTAGGCGGTATACTGGTGGCCGCGTTTTCCGCTATTATTGTCATTTATATCAACATGTTCACGTTTGCCTTGTCGGCGCTGCTTACCTTCCTGATTAAGGGGCTGTATGCCATTAATAAGAGTAGGGATACGGTCGAGAAGCCAAGCGTGAAAAAGGATTGGGTGGAAGGCTTCATGTACATGAAGTCACGCCCGAAGGTGATCTCGCTCGTTATCATTCAAATTTTCGGTTATATGACGTTGTATGTTTGCAACACGCTGCTGCCGGTGTTTACCGAGAGGGAATTAAAGGTTGGAGCCGCGGGGTTCGGCTATATTGAAGCGGCTTGGGCAATTGGCGCCATTGTGGGAAGCTATATGCTCGTAAAGCTGATGGAGCGTATGAAGTTCGTTTCCTTTGGCCGCATCAGCATGCTCTTGATCGGTGGCTCGCTTATCGTCTTTCTGACCTCTGCCCATCTCGCGCAGGCGATGATCGGCTACTTGCTGCTAGGCTTCTTTGTCGTCAGCAATCGGATTCATAACGAAACCCTCATTCAATTGGAAATCGATGTAGCGTTCATCGGCAGAGTCAACAGCATGATGGTCATGCTCATTTCCTATATTAGTCTTGTTGTTTACCTCGGCGTAGGGTATTTGGGCGATGCGATTTCAATCCGGTGGATCTATTTGCTGATGAGCGTGCTCGTCATCCTGTCGCCTTTGCTGGAAATACGGTTTAGCCGGGCACGGAAGCCGATGCATGCGCAAACGGCGAGCGTTCAAGCGAACGCCGGGGAGTAAGGAGAAGGTAAGCATGGTGAAACGAAATCAATTGTTTTGTATCCCTTATGCGGGCGGCTCGGCATCGGAATTTGGAGACTGGCAAAGCCTGATCGGGGATTCGATTGAGGTGGTGCCCGTCGAGCTGGCGGGGAGAGGAAGCCGTCAACACGTACCGTTATGCGACAGCATGGAGGAGACGGTGGCAGATGTGTATGAGACGGTAATGTCACAGCTTAACGGACAGCCCTACGCCATATTTGGTCATAGCATGGGTGCGATCGCTGCTTTCGAAATGGCGAGGCGAATTCACCGCTTATCGGAATGTCCGCCGCCTGCTCATCTGTTCTTCTCGGGCCGCAATCCGCCGCATATTCCCCGAAGGGAAGGGGTTCCCTTGCTGCATCAGCTCGATGACGATGCCTTCCTTGAGGAAATTGTGCAATTCGGCGGCTTCCCTGACGATCTGATCGAGCATCGGAGCTTATTCCGGTTGTTTATGCCGCTGCTGCGGGCGGATTATCGCGTATCCGAACGATATGTGTTCCAAGCCGATCCGGCGGTGGACTTAGCATGCAGCGTATCGGTTCTATACGGCACGAAGGATCACTCGACGCCAGAGGTAATGGCGCAATGGCGGCGATATGCTTCAGGGCCTTGCACCCTTCGGGCCTATGAGGCGGGCCATTTCTTCATCCACGATTACAGGGAGCAGGTCGTGGAGTGGGTACGTTCGGAGCTGCTTGGCACGTTGGCTGTAAGCTCGGGAACGACGGGAAAGCACGAAAAAAGCGTTGCAGAGTGATGCTCTCTGCAACGCTTCTTGCCGTTTGCCGACTTAATTGTCGTTGTTGCGTCCGTTCTGGTCCGACGTCAAATCGAGCCAGTCCAGCTCCTCTCGTGTCAACACAATACGGGAGCCTTCCTCGCATGAACGCAGCTCCTCCGCCGATTGCGCGCCGATGAGCGCGCAGGTCGGGAACGGCTGGTTCAGCACATAAGCAAGCGCGATTTGAATCGTCGTCACGTTCTTGCGCTCTGCCAGCTGCTTGGCGCGGGCGAGACGCTCCCAGTTGCCGTCGCTGTAGAAGACGCGAACCAGATCGGCATTGGTCCGATCCTCCGGCGAGAATCGTCCGGTGAAGAAGCCTCTGGCTTGGGAGGACCAAGAGAACAACGGGACTTGGGTCTGTTCATGCCATGCGAGCGTGTTGCTGTCGGTTGAAACGCAGCCCGGCCAGAACGGCTCGTTGGCTTTGGCTAAGCTGAGGTTCGGGCTGCTGAAGGAGAAGCCGACCAATCCTTTTGCCAGCGCATAGTCATTCGCTTCTCGCATCCGCTGCCAGCTCCAATTGGATGCGCCAATTGCTCGCACGGCGCCAGAGGCAATATGCTCGTTCAACGCCTCGATGATGTGGCTGACAGGGACGAATGGGTCATCGCGATGCAGCGCATACATGTCGATGTAATCGGTTTGAAGTCGATGCAGGCTTTCCGCCAGGTCGCTGCGAATCGCTTCGCGGTTTACGCGCGGGCCGTTCTGGTCATGATGCGCGCCTTTGGTCAAAATGACCCATTGCTCGCGGTTGCCGCGCTCTTGCAGGTATCGACCAATGACGGCTTCGCTCTCTCCGTTGGTGTAGACGTATGCGGTATCGATTGCATTGCCGCCAATTGCGAAGAAGGCATCGAGATTGGCTGCGGCTTTCTCAAAGTTGTCATGGGTAAAATAGTCGGAGCCCTTCATTAGCTGGGAAACCGGCTTGTGCAAGCCTGCTACTGAAATATGCTTCATCGTATTCTGTCCCTCCTTGTGGAATTGTGCCGGGATGCTAACGCTATTGTGACAATGAGACTCTTGTGCGATTGCGGGCCGACTGCAGGCATGCGTCAATCACTTTCATGTTGGCGATGGCATCGGCGGCGGGAAATGCTAAAGGCGTGCCTTCTATAATTGCGCGGGCCATATGATCGGCTTGCTCGGAATAAGCATTGACGAAGGGTACCTCAATCTCTCGTCGCTCGCCTGCTGCCGTTACGAAAATGCTGCCGCTCTCAGCCGTCGGCGTGATGAACGCGGAAGGCACTTCAATGATGCCTTCGCTTCCGAGCACCTCAAGCGGGTTGCGGAATGCGGCCCACATGCCGCAGTCGAATGTAAGCGCTACCGAATCGCCGAATTCGATGAGCCCCGATGCCATCATGTCCACGTCATCATGCGTTGGCGAGAACATGGCATTCACTGTCACGGCTTCCGGCTCTCGTCCGAGCAGCAGGCGCGCGGCGTTGATCGGATAGCAGCCGACATCGTAGATGGAGCCGCCGCCCCAATCTTTGCGATAACGCACGTTGGCGGAGTCTGCTGCATTGTTAAACGTAAAAGCGCTGCGGATGCCGCGCACTTCCCCTATGGCGCCGGAAGCGATGAGATCTTGAATAACGCTATAGCGGGGGTGGTAGCGATACATGAACGCTTCCGCGAGCAGGACGCCTGCTTGCTCCGCAGCATTTGCCATCTCTGCTGCCTCTTGCGCCGTTAAGGCGAGCGGTTTTTCGCACAAAATATGTTTGCCCGCCTCCGCTGCTTTTATCGTCCATTCTTTATGCAGATGGTTCGGAAGCGGGATATAGACGGCATCGATCGAGCTGTCTGCGAGAAGGGCCTCATAGCTGCCGTATGCGTCCGGAATATCGAGCGCCTCTGCGGTTTGTTTGGCGTTGCTCTCATCGCGGCTGGCAATTGCGGCTACCTCGTTGTAGGCTGACTGTTGAATTCCCGGAATGACAGCGCGCTTGGCGATTCCAGCACACCCCATAATGCCCCATCGGAGCTTCTTGGTCATGATATATACCCTCGCTTTCACGATAATTGTTATGATTATATTGCGATTATAGGATATGGTTATTAAAATTAAAATGATAATATATTGCATTCAATTATAACAATATTGTCATTGGAGGAGTCGGTTTGCAACGTCAAAGCTTGCTGCTTACGCTTCCGAATATGCCTTACTTTTGCTTCCCGGAATCGGTAGGCCACTACTACGATGAACCGGAGCATGGCGTGTCGCGCGAGGCGGGGGCGCTCAACAACTTTAATATTCATTATGTCGTCTCCGGCAAAGGTTACGTAGAGCTGGACGGCGTCGTTCATGAGCTGCGCGCAGGGGAAGCCGTGCTTTATTTTCCGCTGCAAAAGCAGCGATATTATAGCAGCTATGAAGAGCCGTGGAGCATTCGCTGGTTCCATTTCTATGGCGGGAGCGGGCTGCGGGATTACTTAATGGAGCAGGGTTTGCACAAAAGCTCGCTATGGATGCTTCGCCAAACCGGTGCATGGGAGCAGATGCATGAAGAGCTGCTGCAGGAGGCGGAATCGTATCGGATGCTGCGCCCGGTACAGCTCTCGATGCTCGCGTATGCCCTGCTCACCGTATTCGTCGAGCAAGCCGTTGTGTGGAATCGCGATAAGGGAGCCAGCTCCGGCGACCGGATCATGGCGCTGCTTCCGCTCATGCAGCAGGAAGCGACGAAGCCGTTCGTGCTGGAGGAATGGGCGGATCGGCTGGGCGTGACGCCTTACTATTTCTGTAAGCTGTTTAAGAGCGCGACGAAAATGACGCCGATGGACTTCATCACGCGCAGTCGCCTGCAGGCGGCGAAGCAGTGGCTGCTGGAGCGGCGGGAGGACAACATCGGGCAAATCGCGGAGGAAGCGGGATACCCGAGCGTCAGCTATTTTAACAAGCGGTTTATGGTGCATGAGGGGATGACGCCAACGGCGTACCGAAAGCTGCATGGCGTGAATGGGCGCGGCTAGCTGGGCGTGCGCGGCTGCGCCGCCAGCGAGCAAATAGGGCAGAAGAATCTGCCCTAAAGGCGCGTGCACGCCGCCAGCGAGCAAATAGGGCAGAAGAATCTGCCCTAAAGGCGCGTGAATGCCGCCAGCGAGCGAATAGGGCAGAAGAATCTGCCCTAAAGGCGCGTGAACGCCGCCAGCGAGCGAATAGGGCAGAAGAATCTGCCCTAAAGGCGCGTGCGCGCCGCCAGCGAGCAAATAGGGCAGAAGAATCTGCCCTAAAGGCGCGTGCACGCCGCAAGCGAGCAAATAGGGCAGGAGAATCTGCCCTAAAGGCGCGTGCGCGCCGCCAGCGGGCGAATAGGGCAGGAGAATCTGCCCTAAAGGCGCGTGCACGCCGCCAGCGCGCGAATAGGGCAGAAGAATCTGCCCTAAAGGCGCGGCTGTGCCGCCCAACCCGTCTAACGAAAGGAGCGACCACGATGAAGCTGTTTCACGTCAGTGAAGAAAGCGATATTACGCGGTTCGAGCCGCGTTTGCCCACAAGGACAGACCTCGATCCCGACAAGGGGCTCGTATGGGCGATCAACGAGCGTTGCCTGCCCAACTTTTTAACGCCGCGGAATTGTCCGAGGGTCACTTACCATTGCAATGAAACGACGACCGAGGAGGATAAGCGGCTCTTTTTGTCCTCGGAATCGGTACGGCATGTCGTTGCCATAGAGCATAAGTGGTTAGAAATGATGAGACGCACCACGTTGTATCTTTATGAGTTTGATAGAGCGGGCTTCTACCTGCTGGATGAGGGCGCAGGCTATTATTTGAGCGAGACTACGCAATTTCCGATCAACAAAATCATCATACGAGATCCGCTGGGAGCGCTCATCAGCCGCGGCGTAGAAGTGCGTATGATCGATCAATTATGGGATCTGGCTGATCGAATTCAACAGACGAGCTTCCATTGGTCGCTTTGTCGAATGGGCTTCGCCCAACAACGCTAGCATGGTACGCGGTGCAATACGCCACATACAGAATTTTACCCGCCTAGCAGGAAAAATGGATGATTTTGTTGAATTTTGTCATCGTATACTAACCAACAATAAGGGAGTGCACGGTGGTCATGTTTGGCACAGGTTTTATGGGAACGGGAAAAATAAAATTAAAAAGCGTGCTTGTCGGGCTGCTGGCTTTCACGCTGATCGGCTCGACCGCCATTTTAATGGCAGTCGCGATTAATAAACAGAATGATGCGCTGACCGCTTCGAAGCTGCAGGCGAACTTTGAAGGTGCGCGGAATTTATCGACAACGGTAAACACGATCAAGGATCTCATGTTTCACGAGCTGGGCAGCACCGCGCGATTCATATCGGAGCAACAACCGACGATGGAGGAGGTCCCCCCTCTAATCGGAGCGCTGCTCGGAGGCGACCGCTTGTTTAATGGGGCGCTGCTCGCCGATGAGTCCGGCATGGTGTTGGCGACAACGCCAAATACTGGGTTTCACTCAGGGAGCGTGCTAGAGGGACAGATCGCAGCCCATGCGCTTCGTCGCGGCCGTGGGCCTGCAGTATCCGATCCGTTCATTAACCCGGATGGTCATCGCGTAGTTATGGTAACGCATCCCGTTCAAAAGCCAGGCGAGCCGCCGCACCAGTTTATCGCAGGGTTAATTGATCTGGAGGGGCGTAACGTGTTCAGCGACGTGTTTGATCATGCGATCAAAAGCAATGCGGGAACGTACGCTTATATCGTAGATGGGCAAGGCGAATTGCTGCTGAATCCGGACGGCCGACGAAGGGAGGTTGTGGTGGGTGCGACGACGCTGCAATCCGTCTTCGGTGACGGAAAACTTCGGTTCGCAGCTATCGGCAATGCGCGCGGAGGCTCTGATTTGGTCGGCTATTTGAGGGTAGGCGATATCGGATGGGGCGTCGTCTTCCAATCGCCTTCCGCCATCGTTGAGGAATCAAAGGCAGCTATCATGAAAGCGCAGCTCGCGTGGATGATACCGCTTGTAGCGGCATTCCTGCTCCTATGCTTATGGATCGGCCACAGGCTGGCATCGCCTTTTATCCAACTGACGGCCATGGCTCGCCATATTGCGGCTGGCAAACGAATCGCTGATGCGCCTTTTCAGAGCCATTGGAATTACGAGGCGCACCATCTGGCGGGGGCAATGATGAAGGCTGTGCAGGGCTTGCAAACGCAAGCGGATGAAATGAGCCTGCAGGCTCGGACGGATAGTCTCACAGGTCTGGCTAATCGGACGGGGCTGGAGGAATGGCTGACAGAACGGCGATCTGTGCCGGGCGGATATACGCTGCTCGTTATCGACATCGACCATTTTAAGAGTGTAAATGATAAGTTTGGTCATCACACAGGCGATGAGACGCTTGTCCATCTCGCGCACATTCTTCAGGCGGAAAGCGGAGCGGACGATCTCGTGTGCCGCTTGGGCGGGGAGGAGTTTATTGTTCTTCTTCCAGCGGCAAGCTTGGATACCGGAACGATGCTGGCGGAACGCGTGCGCCGACAAACGGAGCGCAGCATCAGCCCTACCGGCAGCCCGATTACGGTTTCGATTGGCGTAGCGCAATGTGTGGATGCTGTCGACTTCGAGCAAGTGTTCCAGCGGGCGGATCAGGCGCTTTATGAAGCCAAGAGAACAGGCCGCAATCGGACGAAGGCCGCGGGTTAATGCGCATCAATCCATCAAAAAAAGCAGCCATCGCTCTTATAAGGGAGAGTGGCTGCTTTTGCTTATTTTGTTGCCGGAATAATCGTCAAATCAAACCGGTCGGTTACCTCCCGCAGGGAGGCCATCGCTTGTTCATAATCGGGCTTATTGACGACATATAAGCTATCGTTAACGACTTTCCTACCCCAATCAGAGGCTGCCCAGATGTTAATATGTTTGAAATCATCATCAAACCAAATCATACCTTGCTGTGTAATTTGGTTTCTATTAGTTGGTAGGAAATAGACAAGAGACCCCATGCTGTAGCCTTTATTTCGTTGCGTAATATAGATGTCCATCATGACATCCGTTTTAGTGAAATCATAGCCATCGATTGTGACTTTGCCAACGAATTTGTGCTGCCTGAATAGCGGTTTATACAAGGTTCCAGTCATCTTTCCCTCCCTTTCAATCTATCGAAATTCACGCTCAATGATAACATTCGACTGCTATATTTATCAATAAATGTAAGGAGTGAGCCGTATGACAGTACGAGCAATATTGTTCGATCTGGATGGAACCTTGCTAGACCGCGACTCTTCGCTAATACAGTTCGCCCGCGACCAGTACGATAGGTTTCCGCAGCTGCAGGTCGTTAGCCAAGATGCTTTTGTCGACAAATTCGTTGCGCAGGACTGTCACGGCAATGTGTGGAAGGACAAGGTGTATCAGCAGTTGATTGAGGTTTTCGGGATAGAAGGACTGGCATGGCAGGAGCTGCTGGACGATTACTTAGCGTCCTTCCAGCGGCACTGCATCGGGTTTCCGAACCTGAAGAGCGTGCTGACGGCGCTCAAGGAGCAGGGCATTCGGATGGCGTTAGTATCTAACGGCTATGGGCAGTTTCAATATGATAATTTCAAAGCGCTCGGTATCGGGCATCTATTCGATGAGGTGCTGGTTTCGGAGTGGGAAGGGCTGCGCAAGCCCGATCCTGCCATCTTCCAATTAGCTTTGTCCAAGCTTGGCGTCGAAGCGGGAGAGGCTTTGTTCGTAGGCGATCATCCGGACAATGATATACGAGCCAGCCGCGAGGTGGGGATGAGGGGCGTATGGAAACGAAACAATGCACAACTTGGATCGAGCACGGCGGTGGAAGCGGACGCGAGTATTGATGATTTCACGGAGCTTCTGGACTATGTAAAGCAGTGCAGCAAGCAATAGCGAGCAACACAAGAGACAAGGGCGCCCATGGGCGTCTTTTTATTTTATTCATTTTGGAACTTTGTGGGCATGATAAGCGTCTGCACCTATGAGGACAAGATTTGACACGTTTTGATAACCTAATGAATTGGAGAGGGAGCTACTTATGACGTATGCCGTCGCATTTCTCATTTCGTTTGCCATCGTATATGTATTGATTCCGCCGCTCGGCAAGCTCGCATTCCGCCTCGATTTCGTGGACAAGCCTCGCATGGACGTCGAGCGCAAAATCCATCGGCAGCCGATTCCGCTTACCGCAAGCTATGCAATTTTTATCGGGTTTATTGCGACGTATTTCATTTATGCCAAAGGCTTCACGACGCAGACGTTCGCCATTATTGCCGGGTCGCTGCTGCTGCTCGTGATCGGCACGCTGGATGATTGGTACAAAACGAACGGGAAGGACTTCCCGGCGCTGCCGAAAATGCTCGTTCAAGTATCTGCGGCCGTACTGGTGTATGCCTCGGGCATTAAATTCCACGGCTTTTACAATCCGTTGAGCGACGGCTTTATCAATTTCCCGGAGTGGCTGCAGTGCATGCTGACCGTACTGTGGATTTTCGGCGTGACGACGGTCATTAATTTCTCGGACGGCATGGATGGACTCGCTGGCGGACTTTCCGCCATATCGGCTGTCACCCTGTTCGTTGTGGCATTGGCCAAAGGCCAAGGCGATTCCGCGATGATGGCGATCATTCTGGTCGGCGTCACTGTCGCATACTTGCGGTACAACAAGCCGCCTGCCAAGGTGTTCATGGGCGATGCAGGAGCAACCTTCCTCGGCTTCATCCTTGCGGTCATCGCGCTGGACGGCGCATTCAAGCAGGCGACGGTGCTGTCGATTTTTATCCCGATTCTCGCGCTCGGCGTTCCGATTTTTGATAATATCTTCGTCGTGCTGAAGCGTCTTGTTCAAGGCAAACCGATCTATCAGGCCGATGCGAGCCAAGCGCATTATCGGCTGCTGCGCACGGGACTGAACCCGAAGCAGGTTGTGTTGTTCTTGTACCTGATCAGCAGCTGCTTTAGCTTGTTTTCGATCATTTTGCTGCTGTTGAATGTGTGAGCGCGTGCAGTAATCTAATAGCAATCTCCATATAAAAAGGGCCCTAAACGACATACGAATCTAGTTGTTACTGACCGTATGCTGCTTGGGGCTTTTCGTGATAACTCGTTATTAGTTGACCGTAAGCTTAGTTAGCTTGATCTAACCCCACCTTCTCATCGGAATGCTCGACTACGGGTTTCTGACTGCAGGTCATTTTGTACCTGATTCTAATCAATTAAAGAACAACGTTATTAATATCTAATAATTTGTTATATTATTAGTGAATTCTAAAAGAGAGTTGGTGACCTTCTCTTCCTCTGGATTATTGTGCATTGCCGAAAATATATCAGCCAATGTAGAAGAGTTTTTATTTATTATACTAACGTCCTTTAGGTTTAGTAGGGCTATGTAAAATTTATTGAGAGTTACATCTAATAAGTCATTATTTTTCTCGAAGGATGTTAAGTTGGATAAGGTTGAAGCTGTTGAGACACTAGATAGGCATTTTTTATAATCTTCTCCTTCAAAGGTTTGTATATTTAAGCAAGTGTTAAATTGTGAGATTTGATATAGAAAAGTATCGTTAATATTCTTTTGTATCTCATTTATACGAGATTGTTGATTGGTGTCATTTATTTTAATTGAAACAATATAAGATGCCAGTAAAATTAACAGAATAATGTATAAACTGAAAATAAATTTTCTTTTTCTCATTGCTTAGTATCACTCCTTAATAATCCGAAAGGCTCCTAAGACGCAACCATTCACACATTAATATGTACTCGGCTTGATGACAATGTATTTATTTTTTCTAATTGGATCCGGGTAGTTGCAATGGTGTAGGTATAGTTGAGTGATTTTTTGAGTAACGCCCCCCTGTCTTCTCTGAGAATTGAGAATGGTTGATTAAACAATTTTAATGAATCTGATTAATGTCTAGATTACAATGCTGTCTTCATCCTAATTTTACCTCTTATCTTGCAATTTTCAAAGTTCAAATGGGATTCTCGTATCGACTCAGTTTATCAGTACTATAAAGCGGTTGAAATAGAATAAGGGCTCAAGGGATGCGATACCTTTTATGGTATGCATATTGAGCCACTTTTATTAGTAATTTACATGTAACGAGAGATAGGGATTCGGTGTCTCATCAACATAGTAGCTACTTGGAGAAACAGACAGAGACCCAATAGGATAGCTTACTGAAGGAGTGATAGTTGCTGAGCTTTGTTCGTGCTTATAATTACCATAAACACTTACGTATCTCAAACTCGTACTGTTTACATTGGCATGATAACTAAGGTATCCTCTTTGATTTGAATACTGGAGATAATAGTATGGAATAAGATAATCATCGTAGAGATCCTGGGTTGCAATAGTACCACCCGTATCAATCTTTAGTGAAGTGGGTGTAGTGCTGGATACAATACTTTGAGTTCCATTCTCATTTTTATCAGCATTAAATGCATAAGTTACACCACTGCTACTGTTTTGAGTCAAACCACCATCATGTCCTAACGCAAACACATCAGTTGTTCTATAATAGGGAGAAATTACCCACTGGAATCTGAAGGATAATTGGTAGCTGCTCCCACCCTCGTAAGCTGCACTCAATGTGTAGGTTAAATAACCATCGCTAGAATTAATGTTTTGGTTACCAGAGTCGTATGAAAAATTGGATAAAACAGAGTGAAGTGGTGTATTAAGATTTAATCCGAAATTAGATGGAACCAATTTTGAGGTTTTATTACTTCCAAAAGAAAAATTATTTTTATCTTTGTTTTTTCTTTCTTTTACTTCATTATCAAACTGTTCTTTTGTTAGTTCGGTTATTTTATCTGTACCTTCTACAGGCTTAAGAACCTTAGTTTTTTTCTTTGTAGTTGGATCAATGTTTTCGACTTCTTCAGTACTGTAAGATAGCTTGATATACTTGGTTGTATTCACGATGCTCTGGGCATCTTTATACTCAAGAATCTGAGCATCATTTAGAAAGCTATTGATTTCCTCAGCGGTCCAGCCACCCTTCAATAGGTTGTTAATAGCTCTATCCTTATCGTTAGTTTTAGTAACATCAGTAGCTGCATATGCGCTGCTTGCTCCACAAACAAGGCTAGCAGCTAATAAGGACAACGCAGCTATATTTGCTATATTTTTGAACTTAACCAAGTATAACGCCTCACTTCATATTTTATTATGTGCCAATGTAAATTTTCGAGATAAATCAATTTGTTATTGATGGCCACCAATTAAACAGTTTATCCACAAGAAAACCTTACAATGGAAATTATACCATAATGCAATATTTTTATTATATAGCGAAATTAGCGATATACTGACAAGTTTTGTCGAAGAAACTCGTTTGTTCCGTTCTTTGGCGCTTCTCACTAACCTAGTTTACAATATGGTAATTTGAGATACCAGAATACAGCTCGTCTTGACGATACATTGCATGTTAAAATTGAATGTTTTTTCGTGCTGGACTGAATCTGACAATATGTATTAGTGGCCCTTTCCTCGTATGTTTCCATCCAATGTGGATTGTAATCTGTGTGACGCAAGTAATACTGCATGTAACCGTGGAAGTTGTTTAATTAGACGATTACGTTGAATTTGAACGGGGAGAAGTAATTAGCGATAATTTCAAAAAAGCCGAGATGCCCTAAACCGGGCTCTCGGCTTGCTTTTGTAAGGTATCATTTCCGACCAACTCCACTACTCTAGTGGGCTTAGTATAATATCACAAGTCAAAAAAATAATCAAGAGATTTCTCTTGACCAAATTGGACGAATATAGTATCTTCGTTAAGGAAGAAAAAATTGTAAAAAAAGGCGGTAGGGAAATGGAAAAAATGGCGATGAACATGATGATGACGATGTGCATGCAAGACATGATGACGCGTATGAACGGCATGATGACGATGATGGAGTGTATGAAGTCCGAAGACATGATGGCATGTATGGACATGGACATGATGATGAACAACATGCAGCAATGCGATGAAATGATGACGCGCATGATGAACATGATGACCGAAGCTAAACAAATGTCGATGTAAGCTTAGCCTCATACGTGCCAACCGAATTTCCCAGATTCGATAGGCAGCCTTGAACTGCAGAACATATGCATGTATGCAATTTGAAATCCGTATGATCCTCAATCGGCAGAGCAGACGAACTGTATGCCGCATTCCTCTACTTCCTTACTTCACCGTGATTCTTATCCTTAAGCTGCCAACTGGCGTCCGATTTCGAGTCTTCTTCTTTTCAAAGCCCACATTACTTGACGAATACCTTCTAGCTCCTGCTGGCTTTTACTCATTTTAATTAATTCGAACAATTCAATAAGTTTGTTATTTAAGGCTTGGAACTCCGTCCACAGCTCTTTTTGTCGTTGCTTGGGTAACTCCTGATCAGCATGCAGCTCAGCGGGAGGACCATTGCGAATCGTGTTCAGCAGCTCCTCTTGCCAAGCGGTATCTTGCAATTGCCCTGCATAGTTGTACAAGTCCAGATAATCGTCCAGCCAGGTTGCATGTGGTTTACGTTGGGTCATGAGGAGTGCCTTCTTTCTTGGAAATGACTTATATACCGACTATTATACTCGGATTTGTAAGGAATGCAAGAGGGAATCGTTTCGATCGGTATACGATTTGGATAGATTAGGTATTCTATTTATGGTAAAGTAATGAGATTGCTTAGGAGGATGATAAAGATGACGAATTCGAATGAACATGTTGAATTGCCGCCGAAAACTTGCTCGATTGAGCGCTTGGTTACGGTGAAGCCAGATGTGGAGAAAGTCATTGCGGGCATCAAGACAGCAACGCGGCGCAATGGTCGGTATGCGGATGTTGGAGAGATTATGGAGCTTGAAGGCCATCGCTTTGTAGTGGAGAAGGTGTATTCGCAATCGCTCGGAGAGCTGACGGACGAGCATGCGAAGCAAGAGGGCTTTGAGACTGTGGAGCAGTACAAGGAATCGATTTTATCCTATCACCCGGGCATGCCTTGGCTTCCGCATATGCGCGTATGGGTGCATGAGTTCCGCGCTGTTCAGGAGTAGTTAGCAAGTGGATCCATGGTATTCCGTTTTACTCTATATACATATTCTTAGCGCGATTATGTCGATAGGGCCCTTTTTTATCTTTATTCCGGTTATGAAGAAGCTCAAGGCGGCGGAACCCTTGGAGCAAAACGCTTATCTGAGTACGTTTCGGTCGGCTATTCGTTTGGCGAAGCATGCTGGCCACGTACTCGTTGCATCGGGCATATTGCTCGTGCTAGTCGGGTCGTGGGCGTGGTCGACATCATGGATTGTGATGACTATCGTACTCCTCGTCGGCTCATTGCTGTTTCTGGCACGGGCATTTTCGCCCAAAATACGCAAATTCAACGAGCCTGATCAGAACAAAGACGCTATCATTCGATTGCTTAATCGGGCGTTGTGGATCTATCTGGCGCTGCTGCTATGCATGCTGGCGTTTATGATCGTGAAGCCTACGCTGTGGTAGTGTCGCATGCAGGGAAAGGTCTACCGTTGGAATTGAAAAGGCTGCCGCGAGGCAGCCTTTTTCAATAATATTTTGACGGCGCCCAAAGGCATCGCGTTCGGCAGCCGGTATCCGGAAGCTTCGATGAAGCTGATTAATCTATAATAAGAAAGCCGAGAGAGGCACGGAGCGAATCTCCACGTCCTTTCTCGGCTTTTTGCTAATCTCCATTACGACCGATGCGGTCGTTTCTTTCTCCGGCTATAGATAATGCCGAATACGATTAGCGCGACTGGAACGATCCCAAACAAGAATTGGATAATGGCAGTAGACCAAACAAAGTTCATAAGACATGCCCCCTTTCATTTACAGTTTATTCTAATAGCATATAAATATATCTAAGAAGCTCATTAAGCCTCCGTCCGATCCGCCGCATGCGTCACGCGATTACGACCATTGCTCTTAGAGGCGTAAAGCGCTTGGTCCGCTTTTTGCAGCAGCGTGACGTCCGTATCAACGGATGTCATCGTTGCGACGCCGATGCTGACGGTGACTTGGCAGCCGCCAAGCGTAGCGGCCTCGATTTGCGCGCGGAAGCGCTCGGCGGCCAGCTTCGCGTTGTCTCGCGTACTGCTCGGGGCAATAATGACGAATTCCTCGCCGCCGTACCGCGCGACGATGTCGCTTTCCCGCGACATGGATCGGAGCATTTGCCCGAGGTCCGTTAGAACGGCGTCGCCAACGGGATGCCCGAATGTATCGTTGATGGCTTTAAAGTGATCAATGTCGACAATCAGAAGCGAGAATGGCAGCCGCATGCGTTGGAACAAAGCGATATTCGCCAGAAGCTGCTCCTGGAAAAATCGCCGATTGCGAAGCCCAGTGAGCGGGTCGGTCGATGCCAAAGCTTCCAGCTGATGATTCAGCCGGAGCAGCTCCTGCTGCTTTGCTTCATATTCCGCATGCAGCAGCTCGAGCTTCTGGTTCGCCTCATTAGTCGCGCGATACAGCTCCTCCAGCTTGGTTTTGGTGTGGAGAATATCCTTCTCATGCTCAATTCGCTTGCGCATTTCAACGACGACACAGTCGATAAACACCTCGCCGTCGCGTTCCTGCTGAACACCGTTTAGCAGCACCGGAACATCCTGATGCTCCATCGTTCGAAGCGAGAAATACATTTCCTTCACATGCCCGTATAGCTGAATATAGGGATAGAAATACGTATGAAAAAATAACTTGTTCGCCACCGACATCATCGTTTCGACGTGTTGGTCCAGCAGCTGCTGCCGGTCGTAGCCGAGCATGCCGGCTAACGTTTGATTAACCGACCGGATGACGCCGGTACTCGTAATCGAAAAATACCCGCAAGGGGCATGGTCCAACTGAATATTCATTCCGCAAGCGCCTTTCTCCAGAGCCTAATTGCTGGTCAAATAGTGTTTAATCAGGCTTGTCGTTTCTTCGGGATGGCTCAGGTGCGGGTAATGCCCCTTAGCCGTCATTTGCAATAGCGTACTGTTTTTCAAATGGGCGTGCAAATAGTTGCCGACTTCGATCGGTGCAATGCTATCGTCCGAGCACTGAAGAATAAGCGATGGAATTGAAGCATGCGCGAGCTCCGCCCTGCAATCGGAGCGGAACGTTACCTCGGCGAACTCCCTCGCAATATGCGGGTCACGGGAGCAGAAGCTGCGTTCGAGCTCGCTTGCGAGCTCCGATCGCTCAGCGTTTTGCATGACGATCGGCGCCAAATAGCTGGCCCAGCCGATGAAATTCATTTGCATCATCTGCAGCAGTTCATCGATGTCTCGTTCATCGAAGCCGCCATAATAATCGGGCAGGTCGTTCATATAGCGCGGCGATGGCCCGAGCATAATCAGCCGTTCGAACAATTGCGGATGCGCGATCGACGCCAGCATGCCGATCATGCTGCTGACCGAATGCCCGACGAAGATCGCGTTGCTTAGCCGCAAAGTGTTCATAATTTCAACAAGATCTTGTGCATATCCGTGTAGGTCGCTGTATCGGTCCGTATGGTAGTATTGAAGCTGGGAGTTGCCAGAGCCGACATAATCGAACAGGACAACCCGATATTGCTTTTCAAAATACGGCACCATATGGCGCCACATGGTTTGGTCGCAGCCGAAGCCGTGGGCAAACACGATCGCCCGCTCGCCTTGGCCCAGCACTCGTACATTATTGCGCGTCAAGAAATCCATTGTCATGGCTAGTCCTCTCTGGCGATCCCAAGTCGTATTAATTTCATAATATGATTAGTGATTATTATATCGGATCCGCATGAATAATGGATCAATAAGGAGAAACAATGTCGAAAATTAACCGTTCCTATGCCTTGATGCTTATCGTTATTGCGGGATTTATCGGTTATGTGGCGTATAAAAATTTTGTCTATGACATCGGAGCCAATGCCTTTCTCCAGCATAAGACAGGGCGCGCGGTTCACCTGCCAGTCTGGCTGAAGGTTATGAATATCCATATCGGCGTGGCTAGTCTGGCGATGGTATGCGGAGCCTTGAATTTTCTGCCCGCGCTGCACGCCAGAAATCGCAAGCTGCATTGCATCAATGGTTACGTCTATGTTGTATCCGTCATGCTAGTATCGCTGACTTCCGGTTATATGGCGCCGTATTCGACAGGCGGCAAAGCGGTCAGCATTGCATTCAATATGCTCAATATCGTCTGGCCGGCGATGACGGTTATTGCAATTATGCGAATACGCAAGAAACGGCTGCAAGCGCATCGGGAATGGATGGTGCGCAGCTATGCGTATTGCTTTACGAATATGCTCATTCATCTTATTACCTTCATGCTGCATAACGGATGGGGCGTCGACTATGTTGCAAGCTATGCGATTAGCGTGTATAGCTCGCTGCTGCTGCTTCCATTGATGGCAGAGGCTGTGAACCGGCGAAGACGCGTGTCGAAGGGGTAGTCGGTAGGGAGCTTGTTATAAGCTGCGATCAATGCTGAGAGGCATAGGATTGCAGCTTTTTTGACGTTCGGAAAAAAGAATCAGATAGCTGCAGTCATGAAATTTTTTCCAAAACTATACTGTGCAACATTTTCCGCATTACAAACGTTTAAATATTATGTATGATTTATTATAAGTTTCAAATTAAGACAAGAAAGGGTTAATAATCATCTTAGTTATTTCTTAAACATCTTAAACAAAATAACCCAATTATAGGAGTGTTCTAGTAGTGAAAAGTGTTTTTAAAAGAGGAATGAGTAGCTGGCTATCAAAAATGATCGTAGTAGCACTACCGATTGTAGTGGCATTACCCCTAACAGCTAATGCAGCAGATCTTAAAGATGGGGCGGCGTATTGGAAATACACGGGTTTTTCTAACACAAAAATTGCTGCAATGCCGTGGTGGGAAGACTCCTCCATTAGTGGGTTAGGGTATACAACGATCCTTAGCGATGCGAGGTATGCTTGGGATGCGGTGACAGTTGCTAATATAGGTTATAGCAAACAAATAAGTTCAGCAGATGCATCTCTTCGATTCTACGCAGTAAACGATGTTGGCTTAAATTATTATGGTGTTCTTAAACCATATGATAGTTTAGGTAATCAGATGAGCGATGCAGACATTGATAATCCATCTAAAACGATATATAAAGCTAATCTTGTAATAGCAAATTATAATGTGCAGCATTCTGCACTTGGAAGAGCTTTGACGAGAGCAGAAACACTAGATGTAGCTATTCATGAGATTGGGCATTCTCTTGCATTGAGACATCAGGATGATTCTTCGGTTTCCGTAATGGAAGAAACGGATATGACAACATATGGCGGGCCCACAACATTAGATAAAAATAATCTAGCTTGGAAATATTAAAATAATATATTTTGGAGGTCATAACTTATGAATAGAAAGCGTAAATATGGAATTATTACTTTCCTTTTTGTTCTGATTGTAATTACTCTCTTGGTAAACAACCCGATGGAAGCTTCCGACAAATCCAATAAGGAATATTCGGTCGTATCTGCTGAGGCAAAAATATTGAATTTCGATAATATCGCCAATCTAGAGGGTTATTCGGACTACATAGTTATTGGCCATGTTGCAGGTGAACAAAGCATGCACGATGTCAAAACGGATGAAGGTGTAGTTGTTGACCAGTTAGGACAGACGCCTTTCCAAATTGATCGCGTGATTAAAGGCGATTTGTCCAAAGATACAACAATTACTGTATACGAGGATGGTTATGTACAAAATGAAAAGTACGTAACGCTTGAGGGCTATGTGAAAATGAAAAAGCAAGCGCAAATCCTTCTATTTCTACGTAAAGCAGGAGATAACACTTTTGCAATTAATGGTTCTTACCAAGGGAAATATAACGTAGATAAGAAATCTGTTGAGAAAGCTTTTACTGCTAATGCTATCACGGACGCGGATCTTGATCAGTATGATTATATCGGCAATGAAGTGGAGCACTTCAATAAATTGAAAGAAGAAGCGTTAAATAAGTTTATTAAATAAGGGCCGGAAATGGCTGAAAGCTGCGGGGATTATCCGCAGCTTTTTTATTTTCGATGAAAAAACGAGTGTTGACGAGTCTAATTAAGAATGATAATCTTTATCAATGAAAGGGCTTGGGGGCAGGCTCTACCCGTTATACATAACGATGGAGGGGAATCATCATGAGAAAGCAAATGCTAATTTGCTTGAGCATCGTATTCGTTATGCTTGCGCTCGCAGCATGCGGAACGAATGAAACGAAGACGGATGCTGCTGGCGACAAGGAGACGGATGTGACGACGACGGGGCAGGCATCAAGCGGTACGTCGGATGCATCGACGCGTCTCTATAAACACGCGATGGGCGAAACCGAAATTCCGATGAAGCCGGAACGGGTTGTTACGCTGCAATACGCGAGCCAAATGATCTCTGTAGGCCTGAAGCCAATTGGCGCGCTCGACTATCTGCTGGATACGTCGGACCCTGCTTTCAAGGGAATCGAGGACGTAGGTACAGGAGAGGCGATCAATTACGAGAAAATTTTGGAGCTTCAGCCTGATCTGATTATCGCTGCTGACGTGGAGAAGGATGTTTACGACAAGCTGACCAAAATCGCGCCAACGGTTGTGGTGCCTTGGATGGATTATGACGTATTCGGCCATGTGAAGCAGATGGGCGAGATTTTGAATCGTCAGGCAGAGGCGGATGCTTGGAAAACGCAGTTTGATGCGAAGATTCAAGCGGCAAAGGAGCAAATCATCGGTAAAATCGGCGAAGGCAAAACGTTCGCTATCTATCGAGTCGATCCGAAGGAATTTTACGTATACGGGGTACGCAACATCGGCTTCACGCTGTATAAGGCGCTAGGCTTGCAAAGCCCGCCGCTCGTACAGAAGGAGATCGACAAGGACCCGAACTTCTGGGCAATGCCAATTTCGTTAGAGGTACTGCCTAATTATGCAGCGGATTATGTATTCCTCATTAAGCTGGATGGGGAAGAAGCAGCGGACCGGTTTGAGGAAATCAAGAAGTCCAAGCTGTGGCAGAACCTGCCGGCTGTAAAAAACAATCACGTGTATGAGATCACAATGGATAAGTGGCTGGGCTATACGCCGCATGACATTGAAGTGCAGCTGCAGGATGCGGTGCGTTTGTTGACGGAAGAGATTAAATAAAGAGAAGAGGCCGCTAGGCCCGATACGGATAGAAGTGGAAGGATGGAGAGCTGCAGCAGAGCGCCGAGGAGCGGACTGCTGCGGCTCTTTTGTGTTTCATAGGGTTTGCGATAGCTTAATGACCGGTGACGGAGCCGGACCAGTGCGATGGCCTTGCCAGATATGACGGCAGCTTCGTTGCCGCATCGCCCTTCGCGGCATTTAACTGGAACTGCGTGAGGAAGAGGCTGTCCGCCAGATTGGCCCCGCGCAGATCCGCATCGCGGAAATCGACGCCAATGAGATCCGCCCATCGCAGATCGGCTTGCCGCAAGTCGGCTGCAATTAGAAAAGCGCCTCGCAAATTGGCTGTTCGGAGATCGGCGCCCTTGAGGTTAGCGCCAATGAGATCAGCGCCTCGTCCAATTTTTTTGTTACGAATCGGCGGAATCTTATGCTGTCGCATCGCTGCTTCGCGTACAAGCTCGCCCGTACGGAGCAGCAGCACATTCACGTCGGCACGGTGCGCTGCAACGTTGAGGTGCAAGATTTCCCCCGGACTAAGCCGGGTTAACCGTGCGGTCTCATCCAGCGCTGCTTGGAGCTCCGCGTGGATCGCCGATGTGGCGGGCAGGCGCAGCGCTTCGGCCAGATACCAGAGCAGTTCATGAAGCTGCCGCATGATCGGGAAGACGTCGAATATTGTTTTGGCCGTTTCGGGGTGTTGGTGCCAGTCGCGTCCTGCATACGTATATTGCGAGACATGCTGGCCTGCGCCAAAGCAGTCATAGACGGTACAGCCGCGGAAGCCGCGATCCCGAAGCGTCGTGTGGACGCCGCAGCGAAAGTCCGATTGCAGATTCGGGCATGCCTGCCCGGCGTTCTTGTCTATTGCAAAATCAGATGAAGCCGCAAAAGGCAGAGCGACGCAGCATAAGCCAAAACAGCTTTCGCAATCCGCCTGCAGAGTATGTGTATCGTAAGTTACCATGGTGCGTAGTCCTCCTGCATCAGTTATGTTTCGATTATTTGACCATCTCGATGGAGAGGCTGAGCTTGTAGTTCCCGTAAGCGAGCACTTCGTCCAATAAGGCGTTGAGTGCGCCGCCGCCGCTTAATCGCACGCGCATCCAGTAGCAGCCTTCCCCGCTGACGCGATGCACCTCGATGATCTCGGGACGTGAGCGCGCGAAGGATAGGAAAGCGGTATGCGCGGTGTTGGATTTCATGAATACCGTCACGAAGGCGTGGACGGTTTGCCCGATTTTGTCGGGATTCCAGCGCAAGGTGTATCCATCAATGACGCCGAGGTCGTGGAGCCTCCGTACGCGTGCGCCAACCGCTTGTCCGGATAGGTGGACGAGCTGTCCGATCTCTTTATGCGAGCGGAGCGAATTGTCTATTAAACATTGTAAAATTTGCAGGTCGGTATCATCAAGTGTTTGATTCGCCATCTTCGTCGATTTCCTTTCACTATGAAAGTAAATGAAGCATGATGCATTCGCCAAGCGGTATGGCAGAGAGACGCCGGTATGCTACTATAGATATTGTAACAGAATTATCCATTTAGTAGATCGGGGGCAATAATAATGAGCATTCAACTGATTCGCCATGCGACGTTAGGCATCGAATACGCGGGAATTCGTTTCCTCGTCGACCCTATGTTCAGTGAAACGGGCGCCAACCCGCCTATTATAAATACGGAGAATGATCGGCGCAATCCGCTTGTCCCATTGCCAGTCGGGGTAGAGGCATGGTTTTCGCCAGATGCTATACTTGTGACGCATTTGCATGCGGACCATTGGGATGCAGCTGCATCCAAGGCGCTGTCGTCTTCGATTCCGTTGTTCTGCCAGCCCGGCGATCAGGAAACCTTCCGCACGGCAGGATTTCAGCATATAGCTGAAATAACGGAGGCGTCGGTCACGCACGAAGGCGTAACACTCACCCGCGCAGGCGGTCAGCACGGGACGGGCGAAATCGGCCAACGGATGGGGAAGGTATCGGGCTTTGTTTTGCAGGCCGAAGGCCATCCGACTATATATATCGCAGGCGATACGATCTGGTGCGATGAAGTGCGCGAAGCGCTGGATCGCTACAAGCCGGACTTAACGATTGTGAATGCTGGCGGGGCACGGTTCGTCGTCGGGGATCCGATTACGATGGATGCAGATGATGTGGTTGCCGTATGCCGTTATGCGCCTTATACGCAAGTTGCCGCTGTTCATATGGACGCGATTAACCACTGTTTGGTTACACGGGACCAACTGCGGGAGCGGCTTGCGGCGGAAGAACTGCTGAAGCAGGTATGGATTCCGGAGGATGGTGAGCGATTTGGTCAACTGGACTAATGATAATGAGCACGGCGGCATTCTTATATCAACCGACCTCAGCCTGCTAAACGTGGCGGAGGCTTATGATTATCTGCACAAGCACATGTATTGGGCTGCCAATCTACAATTTGAAACGTTTCAGAAGGCTGTGCAGCACTCGGCGGTTGTTATAGCCGCCTATGATACGGAGGCAGAAGGCCGGCTTGCCGGATTCGCGAGGGTCGTCTCCGACCGTGCGACATTCGCTTATTTGCTTGATGTTTTCGTGGTAACGGAATATCGGGGGCAAGGGATTTCGAAGCGGATGATGCGGACGCTTATGGACCATCCAGATTTGCAGGGGCTGCGGCGGTTTTTGCTTGTAACGAAGGATGCGCATGGCCTATATGCCCAGTTCGGCTTCCAGCCCCTGAAGGATGAGGGCAAATGGATGCATATTTATAACCCAGGGGATTAGATAATGGCTGTGAACGATCGCTAGTAAGCGAGTCCGTTCACAGCCATTTTTTCTTACATCTCGCGGCTGATCATCAGCTTATTGCCATCCGGGTCCTTGATTACGAACCAATGGTCATGCTCGATCTCGGTGACAAGCTCGACACCAATGGATTTCACGTATTGCAGCGATCCCTCTAGGTCATCGGTTGGGAATGTACACGCTGGCGTCTCAATTGGCGGGGCTCCTGCCGGGCGATCGCCGCCCCACTTGGGCATGGTGTCGAGGATAATGCTTGTGCCTTGCATGGGCAGCGGGCATAGGTGACCAGCTATGATAGGGCAATCGTCTTTATTGAGCCCGAGCAGCTGGCAATACCAATTGCGGGCTTTCTCGATGTCGCGTACGGGCAGAAACACGCTTCCTATTTTATTTTTAATGGGACTTGCGCTTGAAGGCGTCGTCTGGGCTGCGGAAGCATGCGTTGGATTGACCACGGCTTTTCCTCCCTTTGTGAGCGGTTTTCGTTTACAATTATAGTACCAGAAAATAACTATAATGGGTGGGGTGGTTTTGTGGACATTGCCGTCATTTTCAGTGTAATCAGTATTATCGTGACTTGTATCGTGGCCATTATTATTGGCCAGTCGTTTAATGACGTCAATGGCAGTACGTTGACACTGCTCAGTGTAATTTCGCTTCAGCTGAGTGTCATTACAGGCATCCTAATCAGCTTATATGCACGAATCAAGAAGGCTCAAATGCGAGAGGAAAGAAAGAATAATCGATAAAAATGCGAAACCCCGCCAATCAGACATCTTGTCTGCAGCGGGGCTTTTTACAACCGTTTAGGAAGAATAGCCGTTGCGGAGCAAGTCCTCGCGGATATTGCGCGTGTACTGCATAATAATCGTTTTTGCTTCTTGATAGCTGCCCTCCACTAGCTTGTTGTAGATGTCCTCGTACAGCTTGCGGCCCGTGTAAGGGCGATTGGAGCCTTTGGTCAGGCGGTACGTTACGACGTAGAACAGCAGCTTGTCTTTGTATAGGTTAAACGTTTCGAGAACATAACGGTTTTGGACGGCTGCAAGCATCGTATGCATGAACATTAAGCCGTTCTCGTAATAGGCACGATACCGCTGCTCTTCGCTTGCAAGAACCATTTGGTCGTAATGGTGGCGCAGCGTGTTCAAATCAAGCTCGTAGGACTCGTCGTCCATACGCTCGAGCGCGAACGAATATAACGCGCATAGCAGGTCAAATATATCGTATAAATCTTTGATGTCGATGCCTTTAACTAGGATGCCTCGCTTATAGAGCGTCTGTACGAAGCCTTCCTTCTCCAGCAAGGAAATCGCGGCCCGGATTGGCGTGCGGCTCATGCCGAGCTTGGCAGCCAGATCCGCCTCTGAGCATAGATCGCCGGGAAGATAAGCGCCGTCAAGCAGCTGTTGGCGGATGGATTGGTAAGCGACATCAACGAGCGGTAAATCAGACATAACGGTGGCTCCTTTACTGAAATTAAACGGGCGACGGGCGTATTGTATTGTAATATCACATAGTATATAAGTTTTTACCAATCGTTGGCAACGAAAAGAAGGGGACAAGCGGGCAAGTTTTAAAGTGGCAGTTAATTTAATTTGACAGTGGCTTTCATTTTATATAAACTCTCCATGTGAGACACTGAATGGAGGTTATGATGTTGGATAAAAAGAATAACAGGAAGCTCATCGTCCTTGGCTTGATCATCGGCATTATTTTTTCCGAGCTGGACGAGACGGTCGTCAGCACGGCTATGCCGACGATTATCCGCGACCTGAACGGGCTGTCGCTGTATGGCTGGGTGGCGGGCATCTACATGCTGACAATGACGTCATTCATGCCGATTCTCGGCAAGCTGGCGGATCTATATGGGCGCAAGAAAATCTATTTGCTAAGCATGGGCTTATTTATTGCAGGCTCGGTTATTAGCGGGTTTGCAACGTCGATGCCTATACTCCTATTCGGACGCGGCATACAGGGGATAGGCGCAGGCGGGCTGATGCCGCTTGCGATGGTCATATTCGGTGACTTATTCAGCGTTGAGGAGCGGGCCAAGACGCAGGGCGTATTCGGCGCAATCTTCTTCATCCCGCAGCTGTTAGGTCCGCTGATCGGGGGCTACTTAACTGAGCATATCTCATGGCATTGGATTTTCTGGGTCAACATTCCGGTAGGCGTACTGGCGGCAATCGTGTTGTCAGCAGGTTTGACGGAATCCAAGGGCAACAAAGAGGCGAGCATCGACTGGGCGGGCGCTTTCCTGCTGGTTGCGGCCATCGTATCGCTGCTAATTACGCCTGTACTGCATGAAACAGAGCATTATGCGTGGAATTCCGGCGTTCTTATTTCGTTATGGGTGATTGGCGCCGTGCTGCTTGGCGTGTTCGTGCTCGTGGAGCGCAAGGCGAAGGAGCCGATTCTCCCGATGCACCTGTTCAAGAACCATACGTTCGTTGTTTTATCGTTAATCGTATTCACGCTTGTCATCGGCATCATGGGATCATTCGCATCGTTCCCGTTCTTCGCGCAAAACGTACTCGACCTGTCGCCAATCGCATCCGGCTATATTACGCTGCCGTTAATGGTCGGAGCTATCGGAGCAAGCATCGTGTCGGGCCGGTTGATGACGAAAATTCCTTACCGGACGATCTTTATCGTATCGATGCTGCTGCCGGCAATTGCCTTCTTCTTCCTGGCAGGGATCGACGCGCACACGTCCATCTTCATGATTTGCATCTATTTCGTTATCCTTGGGCTCGGCTTCGGGGTGCTGTTCAACAACAACCTGATTGTGCAGGAGTCCGTGGCCAAAGAAAACAGCGGCATCGCGCTGACATCCGTCACGCTGTTCCAATCATTCGGCTTAACCATTGGCGTGAGCGTGTTCGGCAGCTTGCTTGCTGCTAACATTACATCCGGCATCGGGAAGCTGGCGGGCACGCTGCCTGCCGAAACGGTGGGACAGCTCGGCGAATCCGCGCAGGGCGGCATTCCGGAGGGGCTTGATCCTTCCTTGGTGGAGCAGATCAAAGCGATATTCGCTGATGCGTTCCAAAATCTTTATTGGGTATCCTTCGTATTCGCGCTCATCGTTGTAGGCATTTGCTTCTTCCTGAAGCGGGAGGTGCTCACTACCAAGCCTGAAGAGGGCGAAGCTGGCGCAGCGGCGGCGGTATCTCTCGAGAAAGGAGGCCATTAGTGGCCTCCGAGCAGTCTGGCAAGCCTGAACCGGCGAAGCTCGGACTGCGCGAGAAGAAGAAGCGGAAGACGCGGATGACGCTGCAGCAGCAAGCGATGCGGCTGTTCCGGGAGCAGGGGTACCACGCAACGACGATCGAGCAGATCGCGGAAGCGAGCGAGATTTCGCCGAGCACATTTTTTCGTTATTTTGCGACGAAGGAAGCATTGGTGCTGGAGGATGAGTATGATCCGATACTCGTGAAGGTTTTTCGCGAACAGCTTACTGGCTTGAGTCCCGTTTCAGCGATGCGGGCGACGATTCGCGAAATCTTTTCATCCTTAACAGGGGAGGAGCGTACGGCGCTCCACGACAGAATGACGCTGAGCATATCCGTCCCTGAGCTGCGTGCGGCTTCGTTAATCCAAATGAACGAGTCGCTGCAGCTGATCGCGGATCTCGTTGCGGAGCGTTTGAATCGCTCGCGGGACGACTTTGAAGTTTTTACGTTCGCAGGCTCCGTGTTCGGCGTCGTGATGGCGGGCCAGCTGTATTGCTTGAACCACCCGGAAGCGGATTTCTTCACCACGATGGACCGCATGCTTGGGCATTTGGAGGAAGGGCTCCAGCTGACTTAGACGGTTTGTTGACCAATCTGCCGAGAAAGCTCGGCAGATTTTTTTGTGCAGTAATTCAATAATCTACAAGTTTGCAATCTACCTGAAACTGGCATTGTGATATACTAGATACCACAATAAACAGATGCAAGGAGCATCGTGTTATGCCCATCCCGACTAAAGTTTTTATCAGTTCCGTAGCACAAGACGAGCTTTCGCCTCTGCGGGAGAAAGCATTTGCTGATCTGGCACGGCTCGGGCATGATCCTCAAATGTTTGAAAAAAACTTTGGACCATGGCCCATGAATGCCTCCGGTGTGAAGCACTGTCTGGACAAAGTATCGGAGTGTGACTTGTACTTCCTATACATGCACACAAGAGGCGGCAGTATGACGCCGAGTGGGCAAACGGTTACTCATCTGGAGTTTCTCCAAGCGGTTAAAGAAAATAAAGAGCTTATTTTGTACGCAACAGCTCCGATTTTAGACCACTATTTCAGAAACGTCCGATGGGCAATCAAAGGCTATCTGGAGAATCAAAAGAAAGCGACCGGTAAAATACCGGACAATCGGGAGGTTGTCGATTATCTCGAAATCCAATCGGAGCTGTCCGGCTCTTCCATACCGTCAAAGCATGTATACGAAATGTACGTGTGGGTCATGCTGCATGACATCATTGACAAGCATGGCTTATATGTCGAAGCGCTGCCTCTAGGCAGCGAAGTGCCATGGGAATCGTATTTGAGCGATAAGCTGAGGCAGGGGCTTAACCTTCTTCCTAAAGCTCCTGCATTAATGGAGAGCGTACAGCTCGCCAACCAATTTGGGCATTATACCGATTTTTCATTGCGGGTGCTTCTGGATCATCTGAGCATAACGGATTTCATAAACCTTCCTCGTTTGTTGAATCGGGTAATCAGGGCTTTGCATGGCGCTGAGATCACATACGGGCCCGTGAAGAGCGCGGTTGGCAGAGTAGAGAAGTGCTCGGCGGTAAGCTTATTTCATCAAGAAAGCCATATACTGAAGATAACGGGATTTGCCGGCGACACGGATGGCAACAGGGATTTCGATGTGAACGATCCGGATTCATTTGTCTCCTATACGTACCTTCATGTTGGCGAAGATACGCCCGCGTTATTCTATGATCAGTCCAAGCGAATGATTTACTTAACGTTCAAAATGAAAGAGTATGTCATCTCTTATCATTTCCCTGAAGCGACTCGATGGGATCAGCAATTGTTTGCCACCTACACCCAGGAGATCATTGATGGTATAATAAATGAACATGCGAATGATATGATATTCCAATTTATGAATTCAATCTTAGGGGGGCTGCAAAAATGAGCATGAGCAAGAAAGTCACTCGGATCATCCCATCGTCCAACGGGAAGTGGATACGTAAGACGGCTTCATCCGCAGCTCCTAATAAGAAAGTCATAGCCATTAATAAACACGGCGTGAAAATCGAGGTAATAAGCAAAATGCCTTCGTTGCCGAAGGATACCGTGTTATTCGCCGAGACGAAACGCCCGGCAGTGACTGCAACCAATCATAAGTTTATGCGTCTGAAGGCACTGAATGAAACCTTGGTGGACTTTATAATTACAAAATAGCTAGATAACAAAAGGCAGCCTTCGAGGCTGCCTTTCGTTGTATCTGCGAGCAATTGCCTTAGTAACGATCCATAATCAGCTGCGTCTTCAACGAATCCTGCGCGAGGAACCAGCCTTTGCTTTGCAGGTACGTGATCAATTCATCATGCTTCGCGGAAGCCGTTGTCGCGCTTGTCGTTTTGAACGAAGCTTCAACGATGTATTCCGTGCCAGTTCCAGCAGCGTTCAGGATTGGCCAAACTTCAATATACAACTGCATGCCGCTCCACGTGCCGATGGAACGTTTGGCAAGAACGGGACCGTAGTAGCGGGAGCTTTGCAGCATGCTGGTGCCCCAGCCGCTATAGAGCCAGTTGTTGAATTTGTCCGGCGCGTTGTTAATCATCAGGCTCCGCGCATCGGAGATCGAAGGCAGCTCCATGCCGCTGTAGCCGGATTTGCTGCCTGATTTTGTCCGCGTGATGCTGAGCGTTTTGTTCTGGTAGCCCCATTCCACCTGCGCTTCGTAATTCGTATCGCCGGCGTTAAATCCTTCGTTGTTTGCTTGCGTCAAGGCAGCATTAATATCGCCGTTAGCAATAGGGTAGCGTTTCTTATAGCTCAGCTCGAAGTCGGATTCGCCTTCCATCTTGCGAATGCGAGGGCTCCAGCCGTTCGAGTAAATGCTCTTCGTATTCGTATCGAGGAACGCGACGTTCATTTTCGTAACGGTCGTTGGCATTGAGAAAGCGGTCAGGACGGCGCTTGTCAGCTTAAAGTCCGATCCGAGCACGACGCTCGGGTTCATCAGCAGTTTGACTTCGTAATCGGGCACCATGTTCGATGCGGCATGTGCCGTGGCTGGCTGGAGGCCGGCGCCTGACAGGAGGGCGGCACCTAGCGTAACGGCGAGTGTAGCGGTCGTGAGCAAGCGTTTTAGCATAACGTAATAAACTCCCTTTCGGTATAGAAAATAGATTCCTAAAGTAGCGTAAAGGGAGAATGTTAGCGGATCATTACGGACAGCTATAGTGTTTGTAAATCGGAAATGCTCAGATTCCGCGCAAATGCGAACCGAGGAAAGCGAGAACAAGCGCTGTGTTGTCAGGTGAGGTGAAGGCAGGGCCACCGTGTCCGGCCCCTTCAAGAAGCAGGAGGGCGACCTGATCCGCTCCGATTGCGCGTTCGAGTGCCGCAGCGAAGTTCATGCTTTGCTCGACGGGAATAAGGACATCGGCAGTGCCATGTTGGATGAAAAATGGCGGGGCATCCGCCGCGACATACGTCTGTGCGCTTGCTTGGCGCACAAGATCGGGGACATCGGCTAGCGTGCCGCCTAAGTAGCGTGATTCCGGGGAATCAGCTGCGCCGTGATCCGGCTTCCCGATGCCGCTAAGTCGGAATTGGTCGTCCATCGCGTCGAACTGAATGGGACCGTACCAGTCGACGACCGCTTGCACGCGGCTGGAGACATGGCCGTTACCCATGCTGAGGTCTTCTAATGCAGCAATGCCGCCGGAAGTGCCAGCGAGCGCGGCGAGGCTTCCACCCGCGGACTCGCCCCACAATGCGATGCGATCGGGATCGAGCTGGTATGTGGAGGCGTTCGCGCGAAGGAAGCGGATCGCTGCTTTCACGTCATAGATGGGCGCCGGGAACTGCGCTTCGCCGCTGAGGCGGTAGTTAATAGAAACGACAGCGTAACCACGTGTGTTAGCGTGGAGTATGGGGGCGAGCGTATAATTGTCGGCTTTGTCGCCGAAGGCGAATGCGCCGCCATGAATGGCGATAATGACAGGCAGCGGCTTGTCTATGATGCGGTCGGCAGGCAAATAAATATCGAGCTTCTGCGCCTCGGATTGCGAGGCGTAAGGGAGATCCGCCCAGTCGGGGCGGCGGCGTTCATCGATTGGCATTTAACGGTCGCCTCCTGATTATTGGTTGAGTTCGTGCAGCTCGAAGGTATGGACATATTGCGCGATGATGTCTTCGACCGCTTTAAGTTCGCCGCTTACGACTTGATGGATGGCTTGCAGATTCTCGTCTTGCAGCTGTTTACGCAGGGTGTCACGCTTCACGATCAGCATTTCGTGGAACGCTAGCGCACGTCCGCGCCGAAAGGTTTGGGCAGCCATACGTCCTTCCCGCCCACCGTGACCGCCATCATGCCGATGGCCGCGTTCGCCGGCATGGCGTCCGCCTCTTCCGCCGCGTTCGCCAAGTTCTCTGTGGCTTTCTCGTTCACTCATGTAATCCCCTCCTAGTAGGTGTATACAAAAGTATACGACTGATGTATACGTTTGTATACATATAATTTAAAGGTGAATATTTATAGTTGCTATTTCACTCGTGAGATGGCATTTTTAATAGACACGAGAGAGTCATCTAAGGAGGGGGAACATGGGCCAAATCAAGCTTATCTTGTTTGATCTCGACGATACGCTCGTTCACTTTGATGATTATTGGGAAGTGAGCATGAAGGAAGCCTTTGCGCAGCATCATTTTACGAAGGCGATGGACACGGACCGCATCTACGAAATTTTTCACGAGATCGATCATCGACTCGTGCTGCAGCTAGATAGCCAACAAATTACAATCGAAGAGTTTCGCATTAAACGATTCGTCGAATGCATGGAGCAGGTGGGAGAGACGGTCGACGAGGCGACGGCGATCGATTTTGAAAACCTTTACCAGTCGATCGCGAAGCGAAACATGAAGCCGAATGAGGAAGTTAACAGGCTCATAGCCGAGCTGAAGCGCGAATATCGCGTCGGGGCGCTGACCAACGGCAGCGAGGAGTGGCAGTTGGATAAGCTGGAGGCCATCGGCCTCGGAGACGCCATTCCGGAAGAAACGTTATTCATCTCCGGGAGGATCGGGCATGAGAAGCCGACGCCCGAGATTTATCGCCATGTGCTGGAAGCCGCCTATGTAGAGCCCGATGAAGTGCTTGTCGTAGGCGATTCATGGACGAACGATGTGGCGGGTCCCATGCAGCAGGGGATGAAGGCGATCTGGCTGAACAAAAAGCAGCAGCAGGCGCCTTCCGAGCAGCCGCAGCCGCTTGCGATTATTAAAGAGCTGGAAGAGCTTCGCGCCTTGCTGCTGCCTTAGGCTTGCGCGTGAGCGACGAAGCGTAAAAACCCTGTCTCATTTTATGATGAGGCAGGGTTTTTGTCGTTGGATAGGATGGCTACGCCTTCACGCCATCCTCGCTGGAAGCGCGGAATAAAGTCGCTTGCAGCAGCTCGATCGCATCGTAAACCTGGTGCAGCTGTTCGTCGGATAAATGCTGAATGCGGTGACGAAACTTAACCTCCATTTGGCCGAAAGCCCCGTTCATGAACGATTGTCCTTCGGCTGTGAGGCGAATCGCCTGTTTGCGTTTGTCCGCGGCGTCGGCATATTTTTCGCAAAGTCCGCTATCGGTCAGCTTGCGCAGCTCGCGGCTTGCGTTAGGCATGGATAGATGCTTGCAGTCGCTGATCTGGCTAAGCGTCACAGGCTGCTGGACTGCGATATATTCCAGAATGCCATACTGGAGGGGCGTAATGTCCCCCATCGGAATGTCTTTGGAAAGCTCGTGCTGGGTTTCATGGACGGCTGTCAGAAATGCGATCATTTGTTGAAGCAGCATGCTCTTGTCCAATGGGATCACCTCTTACCGTTAACGATACCAAATCGGTTATCAAATAACAATTATCATTTGACAACTAAATAGTGGTGTGTTAGGATTTGATTATCAAATGATAACTAAATGAGGTGGCGCTATGAAGACGCTCATAATTTACACGCATCCGAATCATGAGAGCTTAAGCTATGCTTTCCTGCAGAAGGTCATCGAGGGCATCGGCGAAAATCCAAACGAAGACGAGATGCAGGTGCTGGATCTGTATGCGGAAGGGTTTAACCCGCTGCTCGTCTTCAACGAGAGCAAACGCAGAAGGGATATGCATATAGACCCTGAGCTGGAGCGCTATCGGGAGCAGTTGCTCTGGGCTGAACGAATCGTCATGATCTATCCGATCTGGTGGGGACGTCCGCCCGCGATGCTGTTAGGGTACATTGACCAAATGTTCGCTTCGAATTTTGCTTATCGGGATCATGGCGGGCTGCTGCCGGAGGGACTGCTCAAGGGCAAGTCGGTCGTGTGCATCTCCGTCATGAAAGGACCGACGCTGTATCCGCTGTACTGGCTGAACAACGCGCACAAGGTGCTGATGCGCAAGGCGCTTTTCCGCTACGTAGGCATTAAGAAGGTCAAGTTCTTCGAGTTCGGCGGCATGGAGAAGAAGAATGGACGGCAGGCGGAGAAGCTGAGCAAGGTGCAGCGGTATTTTCGGATGGCGAAGGCGTAAGGCGGTGCGCGTAGGATGTGGAGGGGCTTCCCATGGAGGGGGGCCCTTCCTTATTTTTTGATAAAGAATGAGGCAAAGTGCTCCCAAGCGGGCTTATTTTCTGGAAAAATGGAAACGAGTGCTAATGCAGCTGCGTTACAAGGCACAAGGGGAGGAATGAAGACGATGTGGAGATGGATGCGGAGAATCGTGCTTTATGCACTGGCGACTGTGGTGCTGCTAGCCGGCGTAGGCACGCTATACCAGTGGTACGGCTCGAAGCAGGATAAGAAGAGCTTCTACCCGGTCGGCAAGCTGTATGAGGTGAAAGGGCGGAAGATGCATCTGTACGCCGGGGGGACCGGTGACGTAACGGCGGTATTCGCATCGGGCTGGGGCACGCCGAGCCCTTATGCCGATTTTTCTCCTTTGTACGAAGGGTTGGAGTCGCATGTGAAGGTGGCCGTGTATGATCGGTTCGGTTACGGGTTCAGCGATTCATCGGGCGGCGTGAAGCGGGATATCGATACGATGACGGATGAAATCCATGAGCTGCTGGCAGTTTCGGGACAAAAGCCGCCGTATATTCTCGTCAGCCACTCGCTCGGCTCTTTGGAAATGATTCGCTATGCGCAGCGCTTCCCTAACGAGGTGAAGGCGCTTCTGATGATTGATAGCGGCAGCCCTGAATATTATGCGGCGTCTCCAGGCTATACCGCTATTCCGCTGTTCAATCGAACCCTGCGGGTGACGGGGCTGCTTCGCGCGTTGTATCAGTTCGATGGCTTCGCCGAATGGGTAAACAGCGAGAGCAATGGCGAGCGGCTGCTATCGGATGAGATGAAGAAGATTAGCAAGACAGCGATGCTGCTTAAGGTAGGCGACCGTGACATGACCGATGAAATGCGGCAAAGCACGAATAACGCCAAAACCGTTGTGGCAGGGCCCAAGCCGCTGCAGGTGCCGATGACCGTACTGACGGCGGATTATTTGGGTAAGCTGAGCAAGGATGCAAAATGGCAAGAAAGCCAGGCGGCGCTCCCCTCATGGTCGGTGAACGGCAAGCAGATTATCGTGAAGGATAGCTCGCATTATATTCACGGCTACCAGCCGGACGTGGTGGTGGGGGAGCTGTTGGAGCTGGCTGGGGTAAAGGAGTAGGAGCGCAGCGTGCGAAAAGAGGAAGACCCTTCAGGTTATGTGGCTGAAGGGTCTTCTTGTTATTAGTCCTCGAACGGATAGGGCTCCACTTCGTGCCAGCGGAGCTCCAGCAGAATTGGCGGATAATAAATAGGGTCGATCCAATCATAGTCGCCGCTAAACGTTAGATCGCCAAGCAATACGTTCCCAGTGGAATCGGCTTGCAGCTTCCATTTGCCGCTGGCCATCGCTTTGCCTGCTTCAGCCTGTGCAACCGCCTCATCGAAGCCAACTTCGGTTCCTTTATTGTTCTCGATTTCGGCTAAGTGTGCTTCATACTGCCTTTGGCGTTCTTGCTCCATATCGTCGGTTACTTCCGAGTCCCATACTTCTTCGAAATCGAGGCCTTTGAGCTTATGCTTCAGGACAAGGTCACGGAACTCGTCGGTGACGTAGATTCGAACAGTTCTTTCAGGTACTCGAAAGATGGGGGAGTTTTTAATTTTGTCGAACTGAAAAGCTGGCTTTTCATAATCCGCCATTTCGCCAGTAGAGTAGTATCTAAATTCTGTATGCTCATAATCCAAAGCGTCGATGACATTTGTCACATTAACCATATTGATTTCAAAGTCTGGCATCTCACTATGGTCAACTGCTAAAAATTCTACATGTTCGCCCACCAAAGGCTCCACGATAGTACGTGCCTTTTTGGAGAATATTAAAACGCCTGGGAGAATTGCTGGAAAGTCGTGTTCTTTGCCTTTTCGCTGAATAGATAACTTTATAGGTCTATACCATGAAGCCATTGGTTCGCCATTAAAATGATCGAGTACAGCATCTCCTTGCTCATCGCAAGTAGTTAACCTCATACATTTCTCCGAAGCTGAAAGTTTCCATACTTTCATTCCTTTCACCTTTGTTTCTTTTTATTTTTTGGATTTACCTAATTCCCACTCGCCATAAAATGTTTCTCTATAAGAAATAACGGCGTAAGGATAGTCTCCCTGCACCGTTATTTCATCATTATTTTGTTTTTTTCATCAAGCTGGAATCTCTTCCGCTAGGCATCCTCAATTACTCCGCAATCTCGCTCCGCCCCACTTCATGCCAATGAAGCTCCAATAGCATTGGCGGATAGACCATCGGTTCAATCCATTCATAATCCCCGTCAGGCATTAGCTCGCCTAGAATCACATTGGTGGCCGGATGAGCCTGCAGCTTCCATTTGCCGCTAGCCATCGCTTTGTCTGCTTCGACTAGAGCGAGCGCTTCTTGGAAGGATAGTTCCTCGCCTTTATTCCGTTCAATGATCGCGAGCCGGTCTTCATACTGCTGCTGACGGGCTTGCTCCATGTCGACCGTATCCTCAGAGCTCCACACTTCCTCGAAAATGAGCCCTTTTAGCTCATGCTTGATGACGAGATCGCGAAATGCATCGGTTACATAGAGGTCCGCAGGCTTCTCGGGCAACCGGAATATCGGATTGTGCACGACTTTATCTAACTGAAGCTGGAGTCTGTTAAAGCCAGATACCGTGCCGGTGCAGGCGTCATATTTAAATTCAGTGCGATCATGGTCCAGTGCATCTACGACGTTGGTTACATTAATCAATTCCACCTCGATGCCAGCAAGCTCACTGCCATTGACTTCAAGAAACTCTGCATAGGGGGTAACCAACGCTCGAAGCGCAGCTTGAGCCCTCTTAGAAAAAAGTAACGTTCCTGAGGATAGATTCGGAAAGTCTTCTTCCGTTCCTACCCGCTGAACTTTCAATTGAATAGGTTCGTAGCAGGAGGACAACGGTTCGCCTTTGAAGCGTTCATGAAAATGGGTATCCTTGTCGGAGCAAACGTTAAGCAGCAGCGACCTAGCCGAATTCCAAAGCTTCCATACTTTCAAATCTTAGCACCTCATTCGTTTATTTTTTTGATTCTACGTAGCTTCTGAGTTTTTCAAATTGGGCTTTGTGTTTCGTTGCCCATTCTTGATCGATCGTTTCTGCCGAAAACGTACTGATTCCATTGGCGCTGTTGAGCAATGCATTTACTGTCGGTGCAATGTCAACATTGCCCTGCTCGATTTGGTCAACGATGAATGGCAAAGCTGGAGTCCCTAGCTCCCGCAAATCGCTAACTTTTTCATCTGCAGATTTGGAGGAGCTCACGATTTGCTCTACTTTGGCCGGGATCGCCTTCAAATGCGACTTCCATTTGACGGAGAACTCGTCTCCTGTTGACCATGAACTGTCGCCCGTTCGCTTCAGGCTCACTTTGGAGATTTCCTCGGCAGCGATGGAAAGCAGATAGTCGTTCAAGCCGCTGCCCGGCGACTCATCGATTTTTTGCTCCAGCACAGGGAGGGCATCGTTGCCGAGCGCGATAATGTTTTGAAATTCAACGCTTCCTTTTATGTAGTCATAAGGATTGCTGCTGAAGGAGAGAGCGGTTTTATTCTCGATTTCCTGTCGCAGCCTGTCGTTGAACGTTTTCAAATTATCGTCGACTTGCCTTTCAGTAGAAGCAGCGTTAACGGACATGGCAAAAAGCAGCGTAGCTACAAAGCTGGCAGCGAATAAGCCGATAGAGAGTTTTTTCATTACTAACACCTCATTTTATATGTAATAAAAGCGTCGTTATTTGTAGGTTTTCACCTTTGCCCCATAACTAGAAGTGTTGTAAGGATCCCAGTTTAAGGACTGAAGACGCTCTAATTGGCCCCATTTTGCATTGACGTAGTTAACGTCGGAAGGTTTGCCGAAGTGCCCGATGCTGGAGCTTGTACCGTAAGAGATGATTTTCACTTCGGATGCAGTAGTCGTAGTCGTATAGCCTCTGCCGGACAAGTAGGTATCCACTTGGGCAGAGGTTGGATTCGAGCTGCCCCATGGCCATACCCAATTGGACGTATCGCCAAGGGCATAAGCCAAGGAGTTGTAGCTCGAGCTGGCAGCAGCGAGATAATAGTAGTTGCCGGAGGTTTTTACAGCTGCTTCGTAAGTTGATTGCGGTTGAGAGAATAGTCCTGCATCATAGCCAGCATAGGCTGTAGCGCTTCCGGCTACTACGGCTGTTATTGCAACTGCCGTAGGCAAGATTCTTTTTCTGTTGATCATGTAAGTGACGCCACCTTATATTAAAATTTTTCCAAAATAGGTCTTTGGTTATATTAGCACCTATTTTAGTAAATTTCAATATAAAAAACATGACTTTTATGAAATAAACGATAAATGTATAAAAGTTTTAACTTGACAATAATGAATTTTGGGGTTATTTATATTTATTTTGTGTTTATTTCATGATTAGTTATAGGTGAACTTTCCTTTGTAATCTACGCTCTTGTCGGAAGTAATCTCGATCTTGCCCTTGCCGGCTACTCTTCCATTCTTGTAAAGCGTTAACTCAACGACGCCTTCGGCGGCAACTTTAGGCGGGTTTCCTTCTTCAAGCGGCGTCCAGTAAACCGTATTGCCAGGCGCAATGGGCGTATCGCTGTTCAATGGCGTTATCTTGGAATCTGCGGGGTTCCACAATAGCAATCGTCCAGTCGAGGCATGCAGCCGGATGCTGTCCGCGTCTTTACTGTTAATCGTTATGGGGAATCCGGGCGTGCTGCTCATTAACACGGAATACCGGCCAAGCGGAAACGTGACATCGGGCTTAACGGGAATAGGAGAGCCGTCAGCCGCATACGCAGTCAGAATTAAGCTTTGAACAAGACTGGGGGACTGATGATCCTTTTGATTCATAAACGGCGGCGCTACAAACGCTATGAGCATAATTAGAAAGCAAGCCGCGGCAATGACGGCGAATCTCTTTTGAACGGTAAAACGATAATTTTCGGAGATTGTAGACACTGACAAGACGTTATGAAGTATTTTTTCTTTTGTTTTGTCATCCAGCTTGATTGCATTCATTTGGGTAACATACTTATCCTGAAAGGTCATCATTCCATTCCCCCTAGCATCTTCGTTTTGAGCAGCTCCTTCGCGCGCTTGAGCTGTGTTCGAACCGTCCCCTCGTTTAGGTTTAAAATCTCAGCGATTTCATTGCCTTGATAACCTTCAAAATAATAAAGATGAATGACGAGCCTATATTTTCTAGGGAGTGTAAGGACAAAGGATACGACGTCGAATTGATCATTGGACGTTATGGAATAAAGATCATCGGAAACAGGAAGGAACCATCGTTTCCATGGGCTTCTGATTGCGTCTTTGCACGTATTTATCGTTACCCGGATGACCCAGGCTTTCTCATGCTCGTCATCGTTAAAAGAGCGCATGTGTCTAAAAAGCTTAATATAGACATCCTGGCACACGTCCTGAGCATCCTGCCGATTACGTAAGTAGGTAAGCGACAGGCGGTATATCATATCTCCATATTTATCGATTAGGTTTGCGATGTACGCATGACTGCTGCTAGTAGTGGCGTCCATTGTGCTCCTCCTTTTGCCGTAACACGTTTCAAAACTCGAAAATGTTTCAAAACGTTTCTAAGTTAGAAAAATTTGTTTTGGAGAAGTGTAAATCTCTTTGACCTTCGATTGATCCCCCTTGCACATTGTACAAAATACAAAGATTTACTGCGTATTTTCCCCGCAACGATCCGGTTGCAGACCATTTGCGGCTGTCGCGTTTTTACAATACCCGCCATACGGCAGTCGAGTATAGTAAAAAAACAAGCAGGTTGCATGTGCGATGCTGCACAGTTTGAAAGCGGAATGGAGGATCACGAATGCCGTTAGCGGATCTGAAGTATGAGCTGTATATTGGAGCCACACTGGAGGACGTATGGAGCATTTTCACTGTATCGGAGAAAACTAAAGCGATTTTCTTTGGCAGCGAGTTCCGGTCGACCAACGAAGTGGGCGCCCCGTATCAATATGTTGGGCCAGGCAATGACGGCGACGAGACGGTGCATGTGTATGGTACGGTGCTCGCTTACGAGCCGAATCGCCTGATGAGCTACACTGAGCACCCGGGACCGTCCTATCGGGAAAATCATGCGGAGCTGGAAACCCGAATTACGCTATCGCTAGAGACGGTTGGCAGCTGTACGAAGCTGACGCTGGTGAATGACCAATGGCCGGACGGCCACCCGTCCTATGAAAGCACCCAGCAGAGCTGGCCGATGATTCTAAGCAATATCAAAACGTACGCCGAGTCGGGCACAACGCTGGACTTTGGCTGGTAAGCATCCAGACTTCCGCACAACGATAATAAAGAAGGGTCATCCGCAGCAGGCGGGTGGCCCTTCTCGACTTGTTTGATTTGATACTCAGTTAGGAAGGATGACAGTTCGTGACGCAATTGATCAAAATCGGACTTTTCTCGACGATCGCCCAGGTGACGATTCGAACGCTTCGGCATTACGACGATTTCGGGCTGCTGAAGCCCGCCCATATCGATCCGGACACGAGCTACCGCTACTACACATTCGACCAGCTCATTCGGCTCAATCAAATTCAGGCGTTCAAGGACATGGGGCTTGCGCTTGATCAAATCGCGGACTTGCTCAACCGGCAGCAGCCCATTGCAGATACGATTGCAACGATAGAAGCCAAGAAAGCAGAACTCGCCCGCGATATTCGGGAAAAGCATGAGCAGCTAGGCCGCCTCGAGGCGCGGCTGCATCGGCTGAGTGCCTTGGAAGGACCGCCAAAGTATGAGGTGGTGATGAAGCAGGTGCCTTCGCTGCATATCGTTGCCCTGCGTCGGATCGTACCGACGCCGCTGGATATGCCTGCGTACCGCTGCCGCATGTTCGATGAGCTGGATGGATGGCTGGATGGGCAGGCGTTCGAGGTGCAGCAGGAGTATGTGCTGTACCACATGACGGAGTTCGTGGAGACGGACTTTGACATTGAGGTTGCTGTCGCCGTGAGTCCGCCGAAAGCTAACGGCAAGCCGAAGATGTCGCTTCAGACTGTTACGGCTGGCGCAGCGGTGCCGGAGGCGATTCGACGCTACGAGCTGCCGAGTGCGCGACTCGTTGCCAGCGTGGTCCATCAAGGGGCGTTCATGGACGTGAAGGACGCGCTGCTGGAGCTGTTTGATTGGATGGGCATGAACGGTTACTCGCCAATCGGTCCCGTGCGGGAGCTTCATCTGTTCGGCCGCGAAAACCAGTGCGTAGACCCGCAAAACGTGATCGTCGAGCTGCAAGTGCCGATTGCCGCCAACGAGCGCGTTGAACGATAGATCAGACTAGAGGCCGAAGCGTTGCCGGTACCACTGCAGCGTCCGCTGCATCGCGGTTCGGTGCGGCGTAACCTGATGATGGGGGAACGCAGCCATAAACTTGCCGTGATCGACGATGAAAGGCTGCTCGAACTCATACATAATCTCTTTAAATTCTTTCATAACCGGCATGAATAAAGACAACAAGCTGACGCCAGTGCGGGAGAAGCTGCGTATTCTGCGAGCAGCGCCGAGCTCCTCAAACAATACGTGCAGCAATTGCCGCGTCGTTAAAGTCTCAGCGTTTGGAACATGCCAGATTTCCCCCAACGCCCGGTCATCCTGCCCCAGCGTGACTAGCCCGCTCGCAAAATCTCCGATATACGTATAGGTGTGCGGCATGTCGCAATTGCCCAGCGCCTCGACGGGCTTGCCTTGCAGCGCAAACTTGAATACGCGCTCGCCGAGCCACGATTGAAGAGCGCCGGGACCATAGAAATCGGAAGCGCGGCCAATTGCGACGCGGACCTTTCCTTCCTGATGAGCCTGCATGAGCCGGCTTGCCATTGCTGCGCGCGTTACGCCCTTAGGTCCCTCTGCCCGATGAGGCAGCGTCTCCTTCAATACCCCGTCAGTCTTTCCGTACATATATAGATTATCTGCAAAGACGAGCTTGGCATCAGCGGCAATCGCTCCCTCCAGAATGGACGCCGTAAGCGTCGGAAATTCTGTCGGCCACTTCGTATAGCCCGGCTGCGCGCAGTGATAGACGACAGCAGCCCCGTTGCACGCTTGAATCGCAAAATGAGGATCGGACACATCGCCTTTCACCACGGAGACCTTATCCGATAAGCCTGCCCCCTCTTGGAGCCGGCCGCTCCGGCTTACGAGACGAATATTCGTTTCCCCACGCTGCAGCAGTTCCCTTGCAATAGCAGCGCCGACGGCGCCTGCGCCCATAATGACATGAGCGTTCGCGTTATGGTTCATCCTCATCATTGTTTCCCCCTTGATTTGCTTCATGACCTCAGCATATTGTCTTCCGTAGCGAGAGAGTCAAGGGGAGCTTTGCATCTAATTTTATAAGTGGTAGCTGGCCCCGAATTTTGCAAAGGGGGGAACGGTTCCATTATGATAAAAGGAGCAAAGTAGAACCGACTGCAAGGGGGAGCGCCAATGTCCGTTAAATCCGTCAAATATGTGAATCAACAGCCAACGAGTATGAGTACGAGCGTGCAATCGATGCTCGCGATGATTCGTGACTATGCGCGCATGCGCACGCAGCTGCGTCCGCAGCAGCAGGTGCCGATCGTGCCGATATCGCTGTCGGCCTCGCCCGATGAGCGAGTGACGCGGGTCGCATGGTTCGGCCATTCGGCGAGCCTGCTCGAAATCGAAGGGAAGCGAATCCTGCTCGATCCGATGCTGGGGCCGGCATCGTCCCCGTTCCCGATTTTCAACAGCAAGCGATACAGCGGCGGGCTGCCGGTGAAGGCGGAAGCGATCGGGCAGGTGGATGCTATTTTTCTGTCGCATAACCATTTTGACCATATGGATCGTGGCAGCATTAAGAAGCTTGAAAGCCGCGTAGGGCACTTCCATGTCCCGTCGGGCGTCGGCCGATACCTCCAGCAGTGGGGGATTGAGGAGAGTCGGATAAGCGAGCACGGGTGGTGGGATGAATTCGAATTCAAAGGCCTGAAGATTGCCTGCACGCCTGCTCGGCATTTCTCGGGCAGAGGACTAACGGATCGGGATCGATCCCTATGGTGCTCATGGGTGTTTAAGGGTCAGAGTGCGAGCGTGTTTTTCAGCGGGGACAGCGGCTATGCGCCGCACTTCAAGGATATTGGCGACAAATACGGCCCATTCGACCTGACGCTGATGGAATGCGGGCAGTATGATGAGCGTTGGTCTGCGATCCATATGATGCCGGAGGAGACGGTGCAGGCGCATCGCGATGTCCGCGGCGATGTGCTCGTGCCTATTCATTGGGGAGCGTTTACGCTGGCGCTGCATGCTTGGACAGATCCGGTGGAACGGGCAGTTGCCGCAGCTGTGCAGCATGGCGTAACCATTGCGACGCCTCGCATAGGAGAGTTTGTTGCCGTTAGCGAGGATAAGACGCAGATCCCGGCCGCAGCTTGGTGGCGCTAATAATTGTCATACTATTGTACTTTGTACAATGAGCAAGGGAAAGTTGGTCCACCCCCAAGACTTCCGTTGCAGTTCATGCTGCTGTGCCAACCAACGTCGTAGTCTGCGCTCCACGCTGCGCTAATCGTAATCACTGCAGCGCAACAAAAAAAGGGATGCCCCTTAGCCATCGCGGCTTCGGGACATCCCTTTTTAGCGTATGGACAACCGTCGCAATTACTCCGTTACGAGAATAACCTCAGCAGCCGTTTGCGGGGGCAGTGACGCCGTCATCGCCATGGAATGGTAGGCAATGATGCGCATGCCCGGCTTCAATTCGACATCGCCAGCCAGTGATGGAATGATAACCGTTTTGTCCGAGAGATGGAGTACAACGTCGTTATTCTTATCGCTGTCGGAGCCGACATTGACGTATACTTGGTTTTTATTCGTGGAATCTGTTGCTTCGATCGTGCCGATGATTTTAGGCGCTTCCGCTTTCTTCACGACGATTTTGTCGGCATGCGTTTGAGCCGGGTAAATCATCGTCATCATTTCGCCGTATGTTGCTTCTACGCGCGTGTCTGCTTTCAGGGCGTCGGCTGTCAGCGCGACACCGTTCTCATCGACGATTTGCGTATCTTTATCGACGCTCAGAATAACATAGTTTACGCCGCCCTGCGGAAGCGGGCTGCCTATAACGGTGATTTTGCTGTCTGCCGCATTCGCATTCGTAATGATGCCATCCGTGCCTGGCGCTTCATGAGCCGTCTCTTCTCCTGCCATTGTAACCACCACATAGTTTGTTGTCGATTGCGGAGGAAGGCTCATCGTTACGGCTGGGCCGTAAAACGCTTTGATGGTCATGCCGGCTTTAATCTCGCTGGCTTGAATCGCTTGTCCGCTTTCGTTCAGCAGTTGGGCTTTAGGCGCAAGATGGAGAATGATGGTGTCCTCCAGCCCAGAGTAAAGATTGGCGCCTTGAACGGTGATGCTGCCTTCCTTCACTTCGGTAACCGTTCCGTTAATAGCGGAGAACGTGTAGTCCTGCACCACGAGCGTCAGCGCAGTGCCGCGAGCGGGGATGCTCTTTGTAATGTTCGGGCCATAAAAGGCTTTCACAGCGCGCTGTTCGTCGATCACCTTCTTCAGCGGAACGGTGCGGCCTTTGCCGTCGATGATGCGCGTGTCTTTCGTGATGGCGAGAACAATCTCGCTTTGATCGGTCGCAGCGAGGCCGCGGCCCGTTACCGTGACGAATTTGCCTGATTTATCGTTGACGAAATTTGTAATAAGGCCTACAGTGGCAGGCTTAACGGCTGCTTGGTTCTGAACGTTGCCTTGTCCGGCATGAATAGGAGCAGGCGGTACGCTCTGCTGCTGTGCGAACGCCGCGATTGGCGAAAGGCTCATGGCAAGAATAGACGCGGTTGCGATTGCTTTATACATTTTGTTCATCTGTCAATCCTCCAGTTGTTGGTGTGCCGTTCGTAATCCTAGACGGGATAGCGGAGTAAATGTTGCATGTAGTCTAACAAAAAATCCGGAATCCCTTGTGTGGACTCCGGAAAGCGGCGAGTTTACGAGTGGCAGGGCATTCCCTGCGTCTGGCTAGCCATGCCGTCTCAGCACGCGTCGGCTATTGATCATTTCGGCCGCAAACAGGTTGGGCACCCATGCAAGCCAAGCGATGACCGTGAAGGTCTCATTCGTATCCGTAAGGCTGAATAGCGCGCCTGCCAATGGGGTGTAGATCCGCAGTGTAACCGCTGCACAGGTCAGCGCGTAGTTGCGGGTCATCCAGCTGCCATGCGCCAACGGGTCGCGATCGACGATAATGCTTTTTAATGCGCGGTACAGGGTGTAGAGCCATAGCGCCGATAGCATGCCGAAGCCGAGGTGGCCGCTTAAGCCGCCGTCTGAATAATAGGCAAGATAAAGCCCGGTGATGCCGGCAATGACGAGCATGACGCTGTAAACATATCCTACAAGACGGTGAAGCTGTGGCGATCGTTGACGGAGCCGCTTTACGAATTGCAGCCAGCCGATGCCAAGCGCCAGTCCTGCGGACATGGCGTGCGCCCAGAGAACGCTATACCACAGATCCGGCATCGGGCCTTTCTCCGATGCGAATGGCTGATCCTTCACCCCGTCAGGCGAGCCATAAAATGCAAGCGCGTAAAGTCCGATCGCCACTGCCAACACGGCCAAAATACCGAATCCCCCTGCCCGTCCGCGGCTTCCTTGTTTGTTCATACCTTAACCTCCTAAAGTCCATGTGATGCATGTGCAGCATAAATAATTAACTAAACTTTACCACTGCCGGAGAAGGCCATGAAGCGGCTAACGGCGGAGTGCGGCCTACGTCGGGAGGCGGGGAAGGTCGAGGGCGACGAGGCTGGACCTATAGATAAAAAGGAGTCCCCTGCGCCTGCATGGCATAGAGGACTCCTTGCTGATTCGTTTGGTCAGCGCGTTATTGATAGGAAGGCGTAAGCGACGTTCCGCCCAAGCCTGTAGGAAGCGTGCTGGATTTGGACAAATACACTTTATCCACCTTCGCGCCGTCTTCGCGCACTTTGATGTACAGCGTGTGGGCGCCAGTCGGGATGGAAATCGTGCCGCTCGTTTTTTTCCAAGCCCACGTGCTGTTCGATGTCGTCGACACTTGCGTGTCGCTGCCGCTGTCGATGGCAACGTAGAAGCTATCCGAGCTGCCGTCCGGGCCGTTGCCGAGCAGGTGGATGTAGAAGCTGCCGCCGTTGGTCACCTGCAGGTTATAGGCGATGAGGTTGGTTGATGCGTTGCCGGAGCCGTTCGCCGTCTCCATGTTCTGGCCATTCGAGCAAGCCGTGCAGGCTGCCAAGGCGAATGTGCCGTTCTTGGACGTATACGTTTCCGCTTCGAAATAAGCGCCGGTGCTGCCGTCTACATTGTAAATCAGCGTGCCGCCAGTGCCTGCAGCCAGCGTTGTTACGCTCACTGGGCTGCTCGCCGCCGATACGTTGTTCGAGGCGTCTTTGGCTTTGACTGTATAGGAATAAGCCGTCGAAGCCGTCAGTCCCGTATTGCCAAAAGAGTTTGTTGTCGTTGAGCCCACGAGCGTGCCATCGCGATAAACGTCATAGCCGGAAACGCCTACGTTGTCCGTCGAAGCCGTCCATGACAGATTAACCTGCGTGCCGGACGAAGCGACTGCCGTTACGTTCGTAGGCGCAGAAGGCGCCGTCGTGTCTGGCGTCGGTGCATAACGCTCAATGATTTGGCTTGTACGGAGGACGTCTTGCTCCACGAGCCAGCCTTTGCTGCGAAGCAGGTTGATGAGCGCCGTGCGCTCCGACGAAGCTTCGGAGAAGCTGTCCGTCTTGAACGAGGCTTCAACCCAATATTCATTGCCTGTTCCCGCTGCGTTGATGACGGTCCATACTTCGACGTCAAGATCGAGGCCGTCGAACGTGCCCGCGTAACGGTTGAAGGTAACCGGTCCATAGATCACCGAGCTGTTTAATTGGGTCGTGCCCCAGCCCGTGCTCGTCCAGTTTTTGAACTTGGCAGGCGCATTCGAGTTCGACACCGTTCGGGATGTTGCTTCGGAAGGCATATTCAAGCCGCTGCCGCTGGAGCCGGAGATGGTAACGTCCTTCTCGTAAGCGATGCTAAGCGTTTGCTTGGAGTAGCCCCAATCGACTTGGAAATTGAAGCCGGACGCGGAGTCCAGACCCTCGCCAGCAGCTTGGGTTAACGCGGCGTTGATGTCGCCATTTTGGACCTCATACCGTTTCTTGAATTGAATTTCATGCGTGCTCTGGTCATCGCGTTTGCGAATGCGGTCGCTCCACCCTTGCCCTTGAAGGCTTTGCGTTGCGGTATCCATGTACTGCAGTTTATATTTTTTCGTCGAGGTGCCGGTCGAGAATTCGCTGCGGACGGCGCTTACGAGATTATGACTGGAGTCGAGCACGAGCGAAGGATCGAGATTTAATTTAACCTCATAATTCGGAGTGCCGTTAGCGGCAAAAGCGGATTTTGGTGCGATAAGCGGGCTTGCCAGCAGCGTAGCAGCTACCGTGCCGGCCAGCAGTGCTTTCCACCAGGCACGAGCTGGTGAGAGTTGTTGCGCGTACATTAGATTCATCCTCCCATAATGGTTGATTATCGTTCGGACAAATCATACGAGCGATTTGTTAATGGAATGTACGCGTTTTATGGAGTTATGATGAAGCCGTCCTATGCCCGTCCTCTACTATGAGGTCTCGGCGATATATACCGTACATCTGCACATTTTGGTAGATGCTAGGCAGCTAAACAGTCTATCCGCTCCGGTCCTCATATGATGGCATGGAAATAGGGAGGTGACTGGTAATGGGTGGATGTAAGGTACACAAAGCGAATCGTCGCAAGTTGAGACGGAAAAAAATATGCCGCGTTCCAAAGAAACGCTGCTGCTGCAAGCCCGTTATTAAAGCCAAGTCATGCGTTCACATAACAATAACGAGGCGGGAAGCGCAGCGTCTGCGGCGTTTGCTTCAACTTATAGATGCACTCGTCCCTCTGGTGCTGATGAATCGCGACCCAGAGGCGCTGAAGAAGCTGCGGCGCGCGCTGTCCAATCTGAATAAGCTGCTCCACAAGCTGTGCCCGGGCGCCGCCGAGCGTGCTATCCGGCTTGCAGTGCTCGAACTTGTGCTCGCCGAACTGCTCGTTACCCCGATGATTGCAGTATCCATTGCCGTTACGCTGAAGGTGTTCATGTTCAATGTGCAATCGATTAATGTTCGACTGGAAGTCAATCAGGAGATTCTCAATCAGATTCTGCAAATCGTGCAGCACATCGATAATAGCCTCAATACGATTATTAGTCAGGGGCTAGTCGGACCGCAGGGGCCTCCGGGTCCAGCCGGAGCTACTGGTCCTGCTGGGCCGCAGGGTCCGCCGATTACCGTGGGCTGTAATGCGGTCGCACTCGGCGCCTGCTCCTTCGCCGAAGGGCGCGATACGTTGACGACTGTCATCGCAGAGGCTTCGCATGCCGAAGGGGAAGGGACGATTGCAAACGGCCATGGCGCTCATGCTGAGGGCGGCATGACGCAGGCGAATGCAGAGTTTGCCCATTCCGAGGGCAATAGCACGATGGCTAACGGCGTCAATTCACATGCGGAGGGTAATGTTACGGTAGCTTTAGGCGCTAATTCGCATGCGGAAGGCGACAGCACAATGGCTACTGGCGACAATTCGCATGCGGAAGGCAATGGGACGTTGGCCTCCGGCGCGAATGCGCACGCGGAGGGAGACAGCACGACGGCAAGCGGTACCGGCTCGCATGCCGAGGGTGCGGGGACGCGCGCTATAGGCAATGATTCACATGCGGAGGGCGCAGGGACGACGGCGCAGGGGGATAACTCGCATGCCGAGGGCGGCGGCACGACGGCGAATGGAGCGAATTCGCACGCCGAGGGTACTGGCACGACTGCTAACGGAGCGAATTCGCATGCGGAAGGCGCTGGTACGACGGCGAATGGAACCAACGCGCATGCCGAAGGCGTCAATACGGCGGCGAATGGCAACAATTCGCATGCCGAAGGCGATACGACGACGGCGGGCGGGACTAGCGCGCATGCGGAAGGCAGCGGAACGTCGGCGGGCGGCAGCAGCGCGCATGCCGAAGGCTCCGGCACGATCGCAAGCGCAAGCAATGCCCATGCGGAAGGCTCCGGCACGCAAGCGACGGGCAACAATTCGCATGCGGAAGGCGGCGGCGCGCGAGCGACTGGGCCGCAAGCGCATGCGGAAGGTTTCAACACGTTGGCATCCCTCGACAATTCACATGCCGAGGGAGCGTTTACGCAAGCAACCGCGATTTCTGCCCATGCGGAGGGCGAAGGGACGATTGCCAGCGGGCAGCGGTCTCATGCCGAGGGTTTGGGCGCAAGGGCAATCGGTGACGCATCGCATGCCGAAGGCTTGAACTCGCAATCGGTGGGGATGAACTCGCATGCCGAGGGAGAAGGAACGATTGCGAACGGAATTCGTTCCCATGCCGAAGGGTTGGGCACGCAGGCCAATGGCGGCAGCTCTCATGCGGAGGGAAGCGGTACGGTGTCAGGCGGGAATGCCGCACATGCCGAGGGCCTGAATACGCAGGCAACGGGAGGCTCTTCGCACGCGGAGGGCGAGGCGACGATTGCCTTAGGCGACCGTTCCCATGCGGAAGGGCTTGCGTCGCAAGCGAATGGCGCCAACTCGCATGCCGAAGGCACCAATACGATTGCGAGCGGAATTAATGCCCATGCCGAAGGCAACGTCACAACGGCAAGCGGCGATAACTCCCATTCAGCAGGCAGCAACACGGTAGCGAATGCTTTGAATTCCTTCGCCGGCGGCTCGAATACGAATACCGGCGGACTTACTGGCGCTTATATTATGGGGGAAAACGGTACAGCTCGGTTCGCGAATTCCTTTCATGTCGCCAACGGCTTGGCGATCGGGCCGACGCTCAACTCTGTTATATTGGATGGGCCGGGCGGCAATCTCTATTTGGATGGCGCGGTTCTAGCCCCAGCTGCTGCGGACTATGCAGAAATGTTCGAGACAGCAGACGGGCAGCCGATCGACGTCGGCTATTTTGTAACCTTGAGCGGAGATCGGATTATGCGGGCATCTGCCTCGGATTCGTATATTCTTGGCATAACAAGCGCCACGCCTGCTTTCGTGGCAGATTCCAGTGATCTGCGCTGGCAGGGCTTATTTCTAAAGGATGAGTACGGGCGCATATTGAAGGATGAGCAGGGCGACCGGATTCTGAATCCGGATTACGATCCCGAACAGACATATGTGCCCCGCAGGGAGCGTCCGGAGTGGGTAGCTGTCGGCATGCTCGGCAAGCTAATCGTTCGCGACGACGGCACCTGCTTGGTTAATGGCTATTGCAAGCCGAATGACGAGGGAATTGCCACGGCAGCGGCTGATGGTTATCGGGTGATGAAACGGATAAGCGATGGGCTTGTGCGAATTTTGCTTAAATAGAAGCATAGTTGAGGCGTGCAGCTGAAAACGAGCAATGAACAGCGACTTGGATCGCTAGTCATTGCTCGTTTGTTTGTTGCGCATGTTCACTTGAGCCAAGCGTCCTCCAGCTGCACCATGACAGGGCAGTGGTCGCTCCCTAGAATAGCGGAATCAATACCGGCGTCCGTCACATGCGGCGCCAATCTAGCGGATGCAAGGAAATAATCGATCCGCCAGCCGATGTTCCGTTCACGGACCTTCGGCATGAACGACCACCAACTGAACGCATCATCCCGTTCAGGATGCAGATGACGGAACGTATCGATGAAGCCTGATTCGAGCAGATCCGTCATTTTGCCGCGCTCCTCTGTCGTGAAGCCGGAGTTGCCATGATTGGATTTGGCATTTTTCAAATCGATTTCTTGATGCGCGACGTTCAGATCGCCGCATACGATGACAGGCTTCTGGGCGTCAAGCTCCAGCAAGTATGCCCGGAAACGATCCTCCCACTCCAGCCGATAGCCGAGTCGGGATAAGTCACGTTTTGCGTTAGGCGTATAGACGTTTACGAGATAGAAGCGGTCGAATTCCAGCGTTAGAATACGCCCCTCATCCTCGGAGTCCTCTTCGATACCGTAACGTACGGTTAACGGCTCGACCTTCGTGAAGACGGCGGTGCCGGAGTAGCCTTTCTTTACTGCATAATTCCAATATTGCGAATAGCGGCCCTCGAGCGGCAGCTCGATTTGGCCCGCCTGCAGCTTCGTTTCCTGCAAGCAGAAAATATCGGCGTCACTTTCGTTGAAGTAGTCCATAAAGCCTTTGGTTACGCAAGCGCGCAAACCGTTAACGTTCCAAGAGATGAGCTTCATTGCAAGTCTCCTTCTTCGCTTTCTTGTCCATATGCTTAGTAGTGTCTAGTTTAGCACAAGTAAGTGTCAACGGGACTGCCCGTCTTAGGTTTGCTCCTCGTGGACCGCGCGGATGATGCCGGCTGCGATGAGGGGAGTCTGTTTAATGGGCATTAAGAACTAGTTAAAAAGGAGGGATTTTCAGTCTGTTGTCGAATTTACATCATACCAAAATTAACCGAATCGACAACCAGGAGAGGAACGAAACGATGATTACATGGGTTCGCGCGCGGCTGACGGCCCGCATTCTGCTAGGAGTGGCGGCTGTCATTGCATTAACGGTGGCGGGCAATATCCTGCTGCAGGTTTATAATACGAGAACGGCAGTAGAAGATGCGGTAAGCTCCTACAACATGAGTATTGCAGAGAATTATGCCAAGCAGCTGGATGCCAGCAAGTATGCGTCGTTTTTGGCCGAGCCCAAAGAAACGGATTTGTATTGGTCGCTTCGCAGCGAGCTGGACCAATTCCGTTTGTCGATCGGTGCGCGGTACGTTTATTTTGTTCAATTTAATGCGGGGAATGAGCCTCTCCTTATGATCGATGGACGCCCGAAGGGCGATCCGCTCGCTTCTCCGATTAATGAATCAACGGATATGCCGACTGATGCGGTAAAGCTAGTGCTGGAAGGCTCGCGCGCAAGCTCGCCGCTGATCGAGAATGAGCAGTACGGCAATTACATATCGGCTTACGTGCCTATGAAAGCAGCCGACGGCAAGGTTATCGGAGCGTTGGGAATCGATACGGATGCGACGGTGCTGGCAGGATTGGCGAGCCAGGTAACGCGTAAAAGCATCCCGCTATATGCCATTATGCTGGCGGTTGCGCTCATTGCAATAAGCTTTATGACATGGTTCGTTGCAATTGCCCTTCGTCCGCTGCGTACGGTGACGGCGAGCGCCGAGCGGATGGCGGCAGGGGAGCTGGGGGAAGCGAACCAGATGCTGCTTGCGAATCCAGTGAAGTCGCATGATGAGATCGGCAAAACCTATCGTGCAATGCTGGTGATGTCAACGCATTTAAACGACCGAATTGGCGCTATCGTATCGCGTATAACGACGACTTCGGAGCAGCTGATTGTGTCGTCGGGCACCTTCGCTGGATCAGCAGACGAAATGCTCGGCATGGGCGAAACGATGAATCAGTCGGTTCACAGCATTCTTACAGGGACGCAGGCGCAGCGGCAGAGTGCTCAGGATAATGCTGCAGCCATGGAAGAGATGACGCAAGGCATTCTTCGAATTGCAGAGTCATCGGGCGCCGTATCGACAGCAGCGCAGGAAGCGCTGGGAACCGCGCATTCCGGCAGGGAAACGATTCATTCGATGACTGCGCAAATGGTAAGCATCTCCGCTTCGGCAGAGGAAACGAGAGAGATCGCGATCAAGCTGGAGGGCAGCGGCCATCAGATGACGGAGGCGCTGACGAATATTCAGGATTTTGCGACGCAGACGAAGCTGTTGGCGCTTAATGCATCCATTGAAGCGGCGCGGGCAGGCGAGCATGGCCGAGGCTTCTCGGTCGTTGCGGCTGAGGTGAGGAAGCTGGCGGAAAATTCAGCAGCGGCTGTCCAGCATGTAACGGAGCTGCTAAGCGGCATTGGGCGTGAAGCCAGCGCGATCCGGGCGCATATGGAGGCCGCGACGAACGAAATCAAGGAAGGCTCGCGTTTGTCACTGCAAGCGGAGCAATCCTTTGATTTTACGGTGGATGCGTTCCAGCTCGTAACTGATCAGATTCTGGAGGTGTCCTCTACGGTTGAACAGCTGTCGGCAGGCTCGCAGGAGGTGGCGGCGACAGTCGGCAATATGGCCGATATCGCAGGCGGCGTATCGGAGCAGTCGCGCCAGATCGAGCAGTTGACGGACCAACAGCTGCAGTTGATCAGGCAGCTGCATGAGGCGTCTCGAGAGCTCAATGGCAAGGCGGCAGAGATGGGTGAAGCGCTCAGGCAGGTTAAGGTATAGGCTAGGGCCCTCTTCGGAGGGTCTTTTTTTGGTAGAAGAAAGCGGGGTTTGTATTCGCCAGCGGGAAGCTATATACTGTCCGATAGAATTGGAATGGATAGCAAGGACTTATGTACAAGGGGGCTGCATCATAATGGCAGAGTATGAGTATGCGGGCAGGAAGATTCGCGTCATCATTACAGGCGTAACGGGAATGGTTGGCGAGGGCGTGCTCGAGGAGTGCCTCCGCCATCCGGAGGTGGAGCGGGTGCTTGTACTTGGAAGGAAGCCATGCGGCAGGCAGCATCCCAAGCTGCAAGAAGTCATCCATTCGGACTTTCATGACCTGTCGTTGATTGAGTCGGACTTGACCGGATATAACGCCTGCTTTTTCTGCTTAGGCGTGTCCTCGGTGGGGATGACGGAAGCAGATTATACAAGCGTCACCTATGGCCTCACGCTGCATGTCGCAAGCACGCTGGCACGGTTAAATCCAGAGATGGTCTTGACGTATGTAACGGGCGCGGGGACGGATAGTACGGAGCAGGGGCGTTCCATGTGGGCGCGCGTAAAAGGCAAAACCGAAAACGAGCTCATGCAGCTGCCGCTAAAGGCGGCTTACATGTTCCGTCCGGGCTATTTGCATCCCACCAAAGGGCTGCGCAATGCACATAAGTATTACCGCTATATCTCCTGGCTGTATCCAATGGCGAAGCTGCTGTTTCCGAAGCATATGCTGACGCTCCGGCAGCTCGGCGTTGCGATGATTCATGCGGCTACGATGGGCTATGATCGCCCGATTCTTGAGGCACGGGACATTGAGCGGTTGGCTAGCGGCCATCGCACACGCAAGCAGTAATGGACGCGGCCGGAGGTCCCGATGAGGGACCTTTTTTTGTCTGACGGCACATCTCTTAAGAATAGTTAAGATTTGGATTAATAGAATATAATAATTTAAGAAAATTATAGGTTATTAGTAACGAAGTAGGTGGTATAATGGTCCTGTTCTACTACATTGTTAGTTAAAGGAGATTGCTAGAGTGAAGAAAGTCACGCTGCTATTATTCATCATCTTCATGTTACTCCCATCAATGGCGTTTGCGTCGGAAGTATCTACCCAGGTTTATCTAGATAATACCAAACTTAAATTTTCCAATAGCGTTCTAGAGGAAAATGGAACAACGCTAGTCCCATTCCGCAATTTGTTCGAAGCCATGGGGGCAAGCATTACGTTTGATCCAAAGACGAGCACGGTGAAGGCTGTTAAGGGCAGCAACACAGTACAGCTTGTCATTGGACAGACGGTTGCGTTCAAGAATGGCCAGCCGATTAAGCTAAACGTGGCGCCCAAGTCGGTAAAAAACGTAACGTACGTGCCGCTGCGGTTCGTAAGCCAATCGTTCGATTACGGGCTAAGCATTAAAGGGAAAACCATCTATATCACGTCGCCAAAGGGAACGACGCCGACGACGCCAACAACCGATCCAACGACCACGCCAACGACGGGCAACAAGACGGTTGAAGAAATTGGAGACCTGTCCAACCGCGTGGTTTATATCGAAGTATCGGACAGCAAGGATAAGGTGCTCGCGAGCGGCAGCGGCGTAATCGTCGGCGCCAGCGGCGAAGTTATTACAAACTATCATGTCATTGACGGTGCAGCCAGCGCTAAGATTTATACCGAAGATAAGAAGACGTATAAGACTACGACGATTCTGGCCAAAGACGAGAAGAGAGATCTCGCGCTGCTCAAAATCGACGCTACAGGCCTTCCAACTGTTACAATCGGCGATTCCTCCAAGCTGAAGCTGGGCGAGTCGGTTGTTGCAATCGGATCGCCGCTTGGTTTCACAAACTCGCTGACAGCAGGCCTGGTAAGTTCGCCGAGCCGCGTTGTGGACGGACAGAACTACATTCAAATTTCAACGCCAATCGACCACGGAAGCAGCGGCGGCGCATTGTTCAACATGAGAGGCGAGCTGGTCGGCATTACGACGGCGAAGATCGACAGCTCAGCTAACATCAATCTCGCGATTCCATCGACGGATGTAACGAAATTCCTGAATCTGCCGAGAACGAATGTGACGATGACAGAGAAGGCGCCAGCAACGTCTACGAAGCCTGATGGTACGCAGATGACTGCCAAGGAACTCATGAGTTATTTAAATGAGAATTACAATGTAATCCCGGTTGATAGCGGATTGAAGCTTCATTTCGTCTGGGTTGCTAAACAAAATGATGATAAAACATTTACGATTGGCGGCGTTATGCAGGATTATGATGAATATCTTGCACTAATGGAGCTTCAGAAAAAAGACGACCTCTATTTGCCTGATCTGATCTATTTTATTTCGAATGAACTGCATGATGATTTGAAGCTATCGGATATCTTGTGCACGTTCTTCATAGACGCTGATTTCAATGAATCTCCAGTTGGCTTCCCGGCGGAAGCGATCGAAAAGGATGGAAGCGGATATAACCTATTCTATAATTTCTTGCTCGGAATCGTGGATTATAAGGAAGGGTATATATACTATAGCGTTGACCCGTATGATGACAGCGATGATTCGGTTCAACGAATCAAAATTAACTAATTAAGATGAAAGCCGGACACCTCTTAAATGGAGGATGTCCGGCTTTTTGTTTGGTTTAACTAAGCAATATAAGACTATGATGGCGTGTCTTCGGCAGACGCAAGATTGCTGTTGACGTAAGCGAGCGCGGTTTGCATTTTATCCAGATAAGCAGGCTCATTGCCTGTGCACATGAAGTCGACGTGGCCGTGGCCGCGGCCTTCGATGCCGAACCGGTTCAGGAGGGCGGACAGGCGCTTCACAGTGCCGGCATTGCCATCCACTATTTGAATATGCGGCGGCAGCATGGCGCGCAGGATGTTCCTGTAGAACGGGTAATGCGTGCATCCCAGCACGAAGATGCCGTATTCATCAAGATTGTAAGGCGCAAGCTCTGCGCGGAAGTATTCTTCCATCACTTGCGGATCGAACTGCAGGCTTTCGCAATACCGGACGAGACCCGGAAGCGGGAGAGAATCGACGATACCGCCTTCATCGACGCGCGAGACGAGGGCGTAATATTTGGGAAGCTGCAGGGTGAGCTGCGTGGCCATTACGAGCACGCGTTTGCCGGTCGCGCGGTTCATCTCGACGGCAGGCTTCACGGCAGGCTCCATGCCGACGATTGGCAGCGAATACGTCGCGCGTAAATCTTCGACCGCAATGCTGGTGGCCGTATTGCAGGCGATGACAAGCGCATCGATGCCTCGGCTCATCATGCGTTCGACCGCTTCGAATACGTAGTCCTTTACTTCTTCCTTCGTCTTGGTGCCATAGGGAACATGCAGGGTATCTGCCATATATAAATAATCTTGCGCGGGGAGTCGCCGGAGCGATTCGGCTAGCACGGATAGCCCGCCGATTCCCGAATCGAAGAATCCAATAGTCATGTGGGATCGATTCCTATCGTATGTAGTCTAAAGCTCTATCCAGCATAACGCGATCAATGTCCAAGGGCAAGGTTTAATAGGGATAAACCATACATTGGCGGGGCAAATGTTGTCTAGTAGTGGGAAGGCGGCTCTAGTCGGTTACTCCTTCCCGTGACGGATGAATAGCCATACGCCGAAAAGGATGAATAGCCCAGCGCCTAGCTGGTAGGCTGTTAACGATTCTTTTAACAGGACCCATGCCAGCACGGATGCGATAACCGGCTCGCCGAGGACGGACATCGATACGGCAGCTGTATTCATATATTTGAGCAGCCAGTTAAACAAATAATGGCCAAACAGCGTCGGGACGATTGCGAGCAGCAGGAAGTTGCCCCACTCTGAAGCATCGTATCCGACGAATGGATTGCCCTTGGCGGCATTATAGACAGCGAGCGATGTAGCGGCGAAAAAGAAGACCGAGAAGTTGTAGACGAAGGCGCTCATATCCTTGCGCAGATGCTTGCCGAACATCATGTGCACAGCAACAGCCAGTGCGCCTAGCATGGACAGGACATCGCCAACTAAAGCGTCGCCCGAGAGTTGGAAGTCGCTGGACCCGATGACGATGGAGCCGACCATGGCAATGCTGATGCCTGCTAGCATCATGCGGTTTACTTTTGTCCGGAAGAGAAGGAAGGAACCGATCATCACAAACACGGGCTCCAGCGTAAGAATGACGGTCGAGCTAGCGACGGTCGTCAGGCGCAGAGAAGCCATCCAAAGCAGGAAATGCAAGCCTAGCATGATGCCTGACAGCGCTAATATCCCCCAGTGACGAGCGCTCAGCCCCATCCACTCGCGGCGGTATCGCCAAACAAGCGGAAGCATGAGCAGATTGGTCAGATATAACCGATACATGGCAATGACCGCTACGTCGGCATTCGACCAGCGGACGAAGATGGAAGAGAACGAGATTGCGATAATTCCGATGATGTAGAGCAATTCATAAGGTACTTTATTGGTGCGATTCATAACAAGTCTAAGCTCCCATACGTTATAAAAATGAAGGTATACGGATGTAATACTACTATAAATGGCATAGGGAAAGACAATCCAGTTGTTGCTAAGGCGGCTGCGTTGCAAGAACCTGCAAGAACCTGCAAGAACCTGCAAGAACCTGCAAGAACCTGCAAGAACCTGCAAGATGCTATGGCGTGTCTACTCAGGAGCAGAATGACCTCTTCCCATTGTACAAAATGCAATCAAGCCATAGCCGCCATAGGTGCAAGTGCAAGTGCGAATGCGAGTGCAAGTGCAAGTGCAAGTGCAAGTGTATCCACGGCCAGGGCAACTCTAAAGCCCCACAGCCCGCAGCCACAGGCTGGCGTATTGGCGTATCTCTAAACCGAGCCTATGGCTGTGCTATAGTAGCAGCTCTTTAGGCTCCGCTTTCAAAGCGTAGGCACGGACATGATTGGTCCGGTTTTCTATCGGTCGGAGCAGTCCTTTGTCGGTTAGGGCCCGGAGCCAGTTGCGGGCTGTACGGAAGTTGACCCCGAATCGCTCGATCACATCTTTGGGGCGGATCGGACGAGCCAGTGACCATGCTAGACGAAGGATGTCCTTCTCTACCATTGACTCGGGGCGAACCGGCGCATTGCGCAGCAAGTAGGGTCCGATCGCTAACTGGAGAAGCAAGCGGCAAACTTCCGGGCGATTTTGAATATCATCGAAGGAAAAATGAAGCATTTTCCAACCCATTCCGGTTAAAAAAGTGTCTCGATTCAGCGAATAACTGAATTTCTCGCGATCCATATCTTTCACATGGCTTTGAAACCCGTCGCATTCGATGCCGAATTTGCCGTATGCTGGCAGGAATGCAAAGTCAAGAAACTGGGATTTGCGATTCCAATCATAAATTTCATACTCCGGATGAAGATGCTCCAGCGTGCCGAATAGCGGCCACCAGACCTGCTGGAGCAGCAGCTTCTCAGCATATTGATGCCCACGGACCAGCCGGCCGCGGCGTTCGTCTGCCCTGCTTGTCGTGTGATGCTCCAGAAATTGGCCATATGCTTGCTCGAAATCCACGTAATACCCTCCTTTAATAGCACAAAAAGAACGCCCTTGCGCCAAGGAGGCTCAAGGACGTTCTTCGTCTGCAAGTAGTATAGCACCAGTTGATGGGGTAAACCACTTGTTTGTGCGTAAGAGAAGGGTTCGTTGCAGTTTGTGCAATGACATGACCCGCTAATCGGCTGCATACGCGCCTCCGTTGTAATTCGTGCAATGAGCTACGCTCATTTTTCTGCAATATGGCGAATTAAGCATATCAGAAGTGCTGCCATTGTACAGACTGCAATGGCAGCGCGTTTCATCAAGCATCCCCCCGATGTTGTTGCACAAAGTACAACGACATCGGGGGGGGGGGGGTATGCTTAATTTGAGCTTTTTCATTCGGCGCGCTTACTAGCTGCGCTCGGTTGTGGGGCTAGCGCGCTTATTGGAAATCTAGCTTATACCACGCCTTGAGCGATCATCGCATCGGCTACTTTAACGAAGCCAGCGATATTAGCGCCGACGACAAGGTTGCCTGGGTGGCCGTATTTCTCGGCTGCCTCGACGCTGTTGCGGTAGATGTTGCGCATAATTTGATGAAGCTTCGCGTCAACTTCCTCGAACGTCCACGACAAGCGCATGCTGTTTTGGGACATTTCGAGCGAGGATACGGCTACGCCGCCTGCATTTGCTGCTTTAGCTGGTCCGAACAGGACGCCGTTGTTCAAGAATACGTCGATTGCTGCCAGCGTCGACGGCATGTTTGCGCCTTCGCCGATCGCTTTAACGCCATTTTTCACGAGCATCGCTGCCGCCTGCTCATCGATTTCGTTTTGCGTAGCGCATGGGAGTGCGATATCGCATGGTACCGACCAAATGCCTTCGCAGCCTTCTGTGTAGGTAGCTGCAGGGCGCGATTTCACGTACTCGCTAATCCGTTTGCGCTCAACTTCTTTCAGCTGCTTCACCAGTGCGAGATCAATGCCTTCCGGATCGAAAATATAGCCGTTGGAATCGCTGCACGCTACGATTTTTGCGCCAAGCTGCTGCGCTTTCTCGATTGCATACGTAGAGACATTGCCCGAACCCGATACGACAACCGTGCTGCCTTCGAAGCTCAAGCCTTGCGCCTGAAGCATCTCGTTGACGAAGTAGACGCAGCCATAGCCCGTCGCTTCGGTACGTCCGAGGCTGCCGCCGTAGAGCAGACCTTTACCCGTCAGAACGCCAGCTTCATTGCCGCTTCTGATCCGTTTATACTGGCCGAACATGTAGCCGATTTCGCGTGCGCCTACGCCGATGTCGCCTGCAGGCACGTCGACGTCAGGGCCGATGTAGCGATACAGCTCGGTCATGAAGCTTTGCGTGAAGCGCATGATCTCATTGTCGGACTTGCCCTTCGGATCGAAGTCAGAGCCGCCTTTGCCGCCGCCGATCGGTTGGCCAGTCAGCGAGTTTTTGAAAATTTGCTCAAAGCCCAGGAACTTGATGATGCTTGCGTTCACGGAAGGATGGAAGCGGAGACCGCCCTTGTATGGTCCTAATGCGCTGTTGAATTGAACGCGGAATCCGCGGTTCACTTGCGGCTTGCCGTTATCGTCTACCCAAGGAACACGGAAGGAAACGACGCGCTCCGGCTCGGTGATTCGCTCCAAAATGCTATGCGTAATGTAATGCGGGTTCGCTTCAATGACAGGAATAAGAGAGTCGAGAATTTCTTTTACCGCTTGGAAAAACTCGCTCTCGCCTTGGTTGCGGTTAATGACGGTTTCATAGACGGATTGCACGTATTCCTTCGCTGTTTGCTGCGCTTGGTTTGCCAAAACATTGACCACGTGAATAACGCTCCTTTGGTGAACGACAAGAGATAGTTCGCAAGTCGTTTGCATAATTTGAATAATCGTTTATACTTTTTGTAGTGTTAGTTACAAATTTTAAATCAAACGAATGATAGATCGCCAATTAAAAATATTTTTATAGCTGATTAAAAATAGCTATGTTCCCGTTGCATGCAGGCTTCCAGATACAAAAAAAGCCCCGCCATCCGCAGATGGCAGGACTGTAATAACCGTTATGCAATGCCAAATCGAAACTACAGAAGCTCGCGACGAAGCTCTTCGCCCGACTTCGGAGACAAGTAAGCGAACGGAATATCGAATACCGTTTTCGCGCCGGCTTGTCCTTCTTGGCTCAGGCGATTAGCTGCCCGTGCATAAGCAACGAGTACGCTCGCCGTAAATTCCGGATTGCTCTCAAGCTTCAGACCGAACTCGATGATTTGTTTCGTGCTCTCGCCCGTGATGCCGCTCCGAATAACGAAGCCGCCATGCGGCATGCCTTGGTGCTCGGCAGCCAGCTGCTCTTCGGTGATGAACGTTACAGTCGTATCGTAGTCGGAGAAGTAGTTCGGCATTGAGATGATCGTCTCGCGAATAACCTCTTGATCCGCGTTTTCTTCTGCAACGACGAAGCATTGGCGCAGATGTTTCTCGCGCGTCTCAAGCTCCGGCGTTTCACCCGAACGAATGCGGTCGATAACCGACTCGACTGGAACCGTGTATTGGACGCCGGCTTTCACGCCTGGCACGCGACGAATAGCGTCCGAGTGGCCTTGGCTGACGCCTTTGCCCCAGAACGTGTAGTCCGTGCCTTGCGGCAGGATGGATTGCGCCAGCAGGCGATTCAGAGAGAAGAGACCTGGATCCCAGCCCGTCGAGATGACGCTGAGATTGCCGCCTTGCTTGGCAGCCGCGTTAACCGTGTTGAAAAACTCGGGAATTTTGGCATGCGTATCGAAGCTGTCTACCGTGTTGAACATGCTGGCAATGACAGGCGTTTGCTCTGGCAGGTCCGTCGCCGAGCCGCCGCATAGAATCATAACGTCGACGCTGCCTTTGTACTGTTCAGCAGCCGAAATATGTTCAAATTTAACGCCGCCCGAAGCGAGCTGCTCCGGCTGGCGGCGCGTAAATACCGCTACAAGCTCCATGTCCGGATTTTGTGCAATCGCCTTCTCGACCCCTTTGCCAAGATTGCCGTAGCCGACGATACCGATTTTAATTTTCCCCATTCTAGAAATCCTCCTCGAGCATGATATTACATTATTTTAATTTCACTTACATCTTAATGCAAATTAATAATTAATTTATACAAATGTCGATGATTCTACTCGATAATTACACATGCCATTATGGCCCAAAATCTAGCGTGCCCTCTGGCTTCGCGCCTTATGACAAGCCATCCATCTCGGAGGTATAATAAGGATATCTATGGTGTGGATGAGGATAGGAGGATGGATGTGCCGAAGGTGCTGGATCGCTTGCGTAAGGGCTACGGACGAAAGCTGGCTTCGCTGCATGCTTGGAACGGTTGGATTATTGCCGCGCTAGCTGTGACGGGGCTTGTGCTGCTTGGAGGGTTCTGGCGAGGTGTGCTTGGCGAAGGGCGCGTTTGGATCAAATGGATTCATATCGTTGTCGGCCTCGGGTCGCTGCTGCCCGTACTGTTTTACTTGTTGTTAGCCACTAAACATTGGAAGCAGCTAAAAGGAAGGCCGTGGCAGCGTGCCAACGTGCTAGCTGTGCTAGCCTTATTGCTCGGGTGGCTCGGCTCGGGCATACTGCTCTGGCAATTCAAGGCGGTTGGACCGGCATGGTCCAATCCGGCGCTGGTCGTTCACGATTTGTTCACATGGATCGGATTGCCGCTCATTATCTATCATTCCATCACCAGAACGCAGTGGCTCAAGGATGCGAATCGCCGCGCAATCCGAACGGGCAATGAAACAGCTTCGGATACGGGAGGGGGCGCGCATCCTGCAGCAATGCCGCGGCCGCTCTATTCCCGGCGATCGTTCATTCGAGGTGCAATCGGCGTCGGATTAGCGGTGACAATCGGGCCGTCCTTTCTCCGATGGCTCGGGAGCTCCTTCAACGGGCTTGGCGGCGCAATCGGTGGAGGGGATGCCATGGAACGGCTGCTCGCCAATGATTCGAACCGGATGGTTCCGGCGCCTATCCCTCTTGCGGCTTCGGCACCCCCTACGGGCGGCGGAGCAGTAGGCCATTTTCGCGTCTATACGGTTACGCCTATCCCGAGCTTCGACAATCATAATTGGTCATTTACGATTGATGGGCTGGTGGATCGAAAGCTTAGCTGGAATTGGGAGCAGTTCGTCAAGCTTAAGCGGGAGGTGCAGGTCAGCGACTTTCATTGCGTAACGGGCTGGTCAGTGTACAACAACACGTGGGAAGGCATTCCGCTGAAGGCGCTATTAGCGGAGGCGGGCGTGCAGGCAGCGGCCAGAACGATAAAATTTTATTCCGGGGATGGCGTGTACACCGATGCGCTGACGCTGGAGCAGGCGATGGTTCAAATGGATGATGTCATCGTCGCCGTTCTGCATGACGGCAAACCGATTCCGAGCGATCTTGGCGGGCCGGTTCGCTTGATCGTACCAGCCATGTATGCCTATAAGTCGGTCAAATGGCTCAATCGCATCGAGCTGATCGCGGATGGGCATATCGGGTATTGGGAGCAGCGTGGCTATGATAATGATGCTTGGGTGTAGCGAGCGGGCAATCAGCTGCTGCGCAAGGATTCGAATAAGGAGGACAGCCTGGCATGAATGGGCGGTCCTCTTTTTTTGAAGATGGGCAATTTTTATACAGTGTATTGCATGATTATTCATATATACGTATAATCATTCATCATATCGATGCAAGAGGAGGACTGCTGCACATGTCGAAAGAGGCTATTTTATTTACCGCTAATCGCCCGGAGACCATTATGTCCCATGGGGAAGGGATGCGCATGTGGGACACGGAAGGGCGCGAGTATCTCGATTTTATCGGAGGCTGGGCCGTTAATTCGCTGGGCCATTCCTCTGCTGTCGTTCAGCAGGCGTTGGCTGAGCAATCCGCTCGGCTGGTTTGCGCAAGCCCAGGCTTCTACAACAAGCCAATGCTGGCATTTGCGGAGCAGCTGACTGCATTGTCCGGCTTTGATCGCGTGTTTTTTGGAAGCACGGGGGCAGAGGCGAATGAAAGTGCAATCAAGCTCGCGCGCAAATTCGGGTCCGTCCATCGGAATGGCGCATTCGAGATCATTACGACGCTGGGCGGCTTCCATGGCCGTACGCTTGCGACGATGGCGGCCACGGGGAAGCCGCATTGGCAGACGCTTTTTGCGCCCAAAATGCCCGGTTTTGTGCATGTCCCCTTCAACGACATCGATGCTATGAGACAGGCCGTTAGCGAACGGACCTGCGCGATTATGCTGGAGCCTGTTCAGGGGGAGGGCGGCGTGCACGTCGCAGATCCGGCGTACATCGCTGCGCTTCGCGAGCTGTGCGACGAGCAGGGGATTTTGTTGATTTTCGATGAGATTCAAACGGGCCTTGGCCGGACGGGGAAGCTGTTCGCATACGAGCATTACGGCGTGAAGCCGGATATTATGACGCTGGGAAAAGGGATCGGCGGCGGATTTCCGCTCTCCGCCATGCTGACGAAGGCGCAATACGATTTATTCGAAGCGGGGGACCAAGGAGGTACGTACACCGGGCAGCCTTTGGCCATGGCGGTAGGCAGAGCCGTCGTGGACGAAATTGTAAGCAGAGATCTGTCGAGTCATGCCTATGAGCTGGGCGCGTATTTGAAAGATAAGCTTCAAGCATGGCGGGTTCGGTTTGGGCTGCGCAATATTCGCGGTCTCGGATTGCTTCTCGGCTTTGATTTGCCGGAACCTTCGGGTAAGGAAATCGTCGCGGCTTGCATGGCGCGCGGCCTGCTCATCAATTCGCCGAGCCCTTCCGTTATTCGGATCATGCCGCCGCTTATTGTTACGCGCGAGGATATCGATCAGATGCTTGCGACGTTGGAGCATGTGCTCCAGCGCCTTAACCTAGAGCAGGCGTAATGACCGCTTGATGTCTAATGGAAAATGATGTCGCTTCATGGTACAGTAACGGTATCGTTATATACCAGCAGATCCGATGCAAGCGTCGGACAAAAAGGGGCAATCAGGCATGGAGCATCGGTACGCACGCGAGTCTAAGTGCTACAAAACATCAAGGGTATTCCCAACGGATGTCAACAACCACAACACGCTGTTCGGCGGCAAGCTTATGGCGTACGTCGATGACATCGCCTCCATCGCAGCGAGCAAACATTGCCGCCGATCGGTCGTTACTGCCTCAACGGACTCGGTTGACTTCCTTCACCCAATCCGGCCATCCGATTCTGTCTGCATGGAATCGTATGTAACGTGGACGGGCAACTCCTCCATGGAGGTTTTCGTGAAGATCATTAAAGAAGACCTCTTGAACGGAGAACGGACGATTGCGGCCACGTCGTTCCTTACCTTCGTAGCGCTCGATGAGAACCGGAAGCCCGTTGCGGTGCCGGAAGTCATTCCGGAGACCGAAGAGGAAATCAAGCTCCATGAGACGGCCCCCCATCGCGCAGAGATGCGCCGGATGCGGCGTCAGGAAAGCAAGAAATTTGCCGGCTATTTAACGGTGAAGCAGCCTTGGGATTAGGTTGGAAACAACTACATAGGTAATGGAGGCGGTAAAATTATGACAGCGGCATCGCAATCCCGCATTATTCATTCGGTTATTTTTAACCTGAAGCATGCCTTAGGTTCGGAGGAAGCGCGGCGTTTTCTAGAGGATGGACAGCGCATTCTGCGTGCTATTCCTGTCGTGGAGGATTTCGTCGTCAATCTTCAGACGAGCCCGAAGAACGACTATCAATATGGCTTCTCGATGGCTTTCGCCGATCAGGACGCCTACGACGCTTATAATGCGCATCCGTTACATGAAGCGTTCGTGAGGGAACGCTGGGAGACTGAGGTTGAGCGCTTCCTGGAAATTGATTACGTGCAATGGAGCTAAGCTTTAGCTGCTGAAGGGCAAAAGGGGCACCGGGTAACCGTTTATACGGTGCTTCGATGCTCTTTTTTTGTTAGCGCGGCCTGCCCGTTGATCAGGTCATGTCCATGCAGGAAAAGGAAACCTTGTTATCGAACTGGTAGGGAGGGTTCCGGAAAGGCTCTACCAACCACCGACCCAACCAAAGGAGGCGGCATCAGCGTGAACGAGCAGTCGCAGGTCGATAAGACCGGCTTTGCCAGTGAAGTTGTCACTGTGCATTTGGATGAAATGAAGTTCGTCGGTCTACCGGTCATCGTTTCGTTTAAGGATGGGGATTATGGCACGATCAGCAAGACGAAGCAGCTGTTCATGGAGCGCATGGGCGAAATTGAAGGCGTTATCAATCCCGATATTTTGTGGGCGCCTTGGTATGCCAATGACATTATGTTCACGTATGTCTACGCCGTGCAGGTTGCGAGCTTGGATAATAATGTGCCCGAAGGGCTGGTCGGCTTTACGCAGCCAGCAGCCCGCTATGCGACTGTTCACTATGAGGGACCGCTGCCTTGGGAGCCAGACCCTTACGAGAGACTTCAAACTTATCGACAGCAGGAAGGCCTGGAGCAGGTGAAAGGCTTGATGGTGCTGGAGAAGTATGAGTTCGACCGCGAAGACCATCCGGACGGTTTGCTGTACGTTGATGTGTTCGGGCCGATTCAGGGCTGACCGCGCCATACTGCAGAGTGCGATCACTCTGAACATGATGTACATCTGTAGCGGTTAGAATTCGTTCGTTAGCCTATAGTTCTCATTGTATTTCTTACAAGGAAATCTCATCGGGCGCACAAAATAGGAAGGCGCCATGCATTTAGTGCAATGGGGAAAGCGGGTTGACTATTCTTCGGATCTTTGGAGAGCATGTCGACCGTATCTCGCTGTATAAACTGCAAGGATACCCTTCGAAATCGTGCAATCGCACCGTTCTCATTGTACAAAGCGCAACGATATGAAGAAAAGAAAACAGCACCCTCGAAGGCGAGGGTGCTGTTTGCATTGGTCGATTACCATCACAATAAGGAACCTACCGAGAATAGCTTACGTGCATGACGACGGCGGATCTGCGTCCTGGGAGACGGCTAATGGGAGGAATTCGTGTCTTTCAGATCAGGATTCGTCAGCGGAAAATCATATTCGGTAGCCTTAAGCTCCTCCAGGGGATGCTTAAACGAAAATGCGCTGTTATGCTCCTTTGCTACAGGCGCTTCGACCGTGACTGTTTCCGCACGCGGGTGCAGCATGCCGGCGATCCGGCTGCCTTGGGAACGCGCCAGCACGGCTAGCAGCGGCCCGCCGATCATGAGGAACAAGACACCGACTCCTGTTCCAATGTATGCGCGCTGAATGCCGGTCAAGGCAGGCGTCAGGACGTCGAACACAACGTCATCCTGGAAACTTGGGATCCCATAACGCTCAAGCACAAGGTATACGGCAGGCGAGAACAGCAGCGCCATACCGCAGACAGGGAATACGACCGCAGCGGCGAATTGGCCGATCGCAGCAGGGAGCTTGCCGAGCCAGTAGCCTAGCGGAACATAAGGGGCAGATGTTGTAAGCAGCTCGCGGTACGTGAATGGACCGAAAGCGTGATGATGGGGAACGGCATTTGCCGCTTTAGCGGGAAGGATGCCTCGCGTACGGCGAACGTCCTCCATCATGAGGGCATGGGAGAGGTGGACAGCCAGCTTCAACAGCGGAAGCCCGATGAGGATCGGCACAAGTCCGAAGCCGAGCGCGATGAGGGTAACCGATAGGGTGAAGCCAATGATGGATAGAGGTAAAGTGATGAGTGTCATGTATATGGTCTGTATCATGTACCGACCGAGTGCGCCGGACTGGGCAGCTTCGGGTTGGGGCTGTGTAACGGTATTATGCATGCCGTGTAACTCCTTTGATATTGGAATTGGATGATCAATAGTTCCAGTATAAAGGGAGCTTACAGAAGCGCATACCGCCCGCCGCCCGGCGCGATTCCCCTACTTTGGTCGAGTAAGGATAGAGACTAGAGCAGGAAACGGAATGAAGACCATTGCAGAGCAAAGCCGCAAGAAGAAGGCATAGACCTTCTTCTCACGGCTTGGGAAGATAGCAAGCGCAAGACGGTTGGGGAGCTTGCTAAATGGCGATTAATCAGTAATCGAGACGGTTCGTGATGTAGCCTGATACATGCCAATTGGAGGCGCTGTCATAAAACTTATAGTAATTACCCACCGGCTGGCTTAGGCCATAGACGGTGCCGGATACGGATGCGACGAGCACATTGTTTTTATAGATGTGGAAATTGCCGTTGATTTGATCGGCAGTCGTTGAGGTTACGCTGATGAGCCGGAATTCATATTTGACGCTGCCTACATAGACGATCGCATTATAAAATCCTTGGTTGCCCGAACTTAGCGGGTTTTCCGTCCAGCTGGCGATGGCATTGCCGCTCGTTGCGGTTAGCATCGCGCCAGTGCCGCCGTCTTTGACATAAAGCGGACTGGTAGAGAATACGCCATGCACGTAGGTTGCAGGCGCTGCCGAGCTTGATACCGCGATCCCCATCGTCATGATAAGCAGCAACAAGGATACCGCGACTAGCCATTTCTTCTTCATTAATCATCCACCTTTCAATTCGTGTATTGGGTTTGGTTCCCAACTGAACATATGTGGTGGAAGTACAATCCATTCCTGTATTCGCGCAAAAACCGTATGCCACGTCCCGATTGCTCAGGCAGGCATACGGTTTTTGTTGTCGCTAGCTATGTGTTACGCATCTTCGCTAACGTTCGACATCCTTATTCAGCGGAGGAGTCGGCGTATTTCCCGTAAGATGCTGCGTCCATGACACGGCGTGCGGTTACATAACGTTTCGCGTAATACGAATCGCCAAGCGCGCTGATGGTTACGCCTTTGCTGGAGGACGCGTGCGCGAATTTGCCGTCGCCAACATAGATGCCGACATGCGAAATTCCGTCACCGCTCGTATTGAAGAATACGAGATCGCCTGCGCGAAGGTCGTCTTTATCGACGGCAGAGCCCATTTTGGCTTGGGAGCCGGACGTGCGCTCGAGCGAGATGCCGAGCTGTTTGAACACGTACTGCGTAAAGCCTGAGCAATCAAAACCTTTGACCGAAGTGCCGCCGGATACGTAAGGTGTTCCGATTACAGCGTCGATCTTGTTGTCCAGCGTCGAATCTGCGAACGCACTGCCGACTTGAATCGTCAACAGCATAGCTAGTCCGAGTAAAACTGCAAGCGCTTTCTTCAAAAGGTGGTGCTCCTTCCAGAGCCTACGAGGTTAGCTGTGGGGTTCGGTTGAAGGTTCCCTATGATTCCTGCGGCGCACGTCGATAGGACGAGAGGCGGAGTCAATTCACCCTAAAAATGGTTCCCCCGTTCACCGCCAAGGCGATGATTCGGCAAATTTTGTATGACAATCTAAAGATTCGATAAAATCTTAAATAGTCCTGCCGATTTTACTGGTAAAATTTTATTAGTTTTCTGAGAAAGAGTGGGTAAAAAGAACAAAGACCGCACGAGCTTGTCCGAATGGACGAAGTCTTGTGCGGCCTTTATTGGGTGCATGGCAAGCGCCATGCCTATGATGCATCCTAGTCGACGTCTGGACCGCCATCTACTTGGTCAGCCGGATCGTCCGCGTATTTCTCATAAGATGCGGTGCTCATTACGCGTCGAGCGCTCATGTAACGATTAGCATAGTAGGAGTCGCTCAAGTTGCTGATCGTGACGCCTTTGCTGGAGGAAGCGTGAGCGAATTTGCCATCGCCGACATAGATGCCGACATGCGATACGCCTTTGCCGCTCGTATTGAAGAATACGAGATCTCCTTCACGAAGGTCGTCCTTGGCTACTGCTTTGCCAAGCTTGCTCTGCGCGCCAGATGAGTGGGGCAGAGAAATGCCGAATTTCTTGAAGACGTACATGGTAAAACCAGAGCAATCGAAACCTTTGGTCGTCGTTCCTGCGGACAGGTACGGCGTTCCAATCACGTCATCAATTACTTGGTTCAGTTTGGAGTCTGCTTTGGAATCCGCGAAAGCGCTTCCCGCTTGGAAAGCGAACAATAAGGCGAGCCCGAGCAGCAATGCAGTAAACTTACGCACGTTGTAGTGCTCCTTCCATTGCCTACGAGGTTAGCTGTGGGGTTCGGTTGAAGGTCACCTATGATACCCTCTGGCCGTGCTTGAATATCCAATAAGCGCGGTCGGGATCAATTAACCCGGAGTGGTTCCCCCGTTTTCGTACACTGAAATTCGGCAGCTTTTTTATGTACAGGGAATAATAATTCGTATTTTTTGAAGAAAATCCTTCCTAACTGTCGAATTTCTAATAATTCTCATGGAATTGGGAGGGATTCCGGTTGTTTATGAGAGGTTTTCTCATTTTTGCTCAGAATTCAGCCGGAAAGTATGGAGTATGGTTCAAATAACGCAAAGAAGAGGCCGCGCCAGAAGGCGGGGCCTCATTACGATAGGCATGAAGTTGATTTCGTTCCTAATGGGAGGGTGATAGCTTAAGGTTTATTCGCATGCCAGCAGTCGAACTGGGTGGCTATGGTCCACACCTTCAACATCGTCCTCGCAAAATGATAGGCTTGATGCAGCAGGACGGCGAAAAAGCCGGCCCACAGCAACGAGGCGGAGGTGACGAGCAGCCCGGCAAGCACGCTGATTCCCCACATCAGCAGGGATATCGTGACATAAGGCAGGAATCGTTTGATCGATCGCCATAAGCCTTGGAAGACCCCCGTCCCGGACGCAGCGCCGAACTGCATGGCGAGAAACAGCAGATGGAGCAGAATGCCCCATGCGAACCAGCCGCAGGCGCCTGGCAGCAGCTGGCGAATGATGTCGGCGCGCGAGTCGGCGGCGAGCGCGATGTCGAATGCGCGAGGCAGCAGCCAATAGCCGGGGGCCAGCGCCAGCAGCGATTCCGCCCAGTATAGGGCGGTCACTGGCAGCCATGCGCGACGTACGCCTTGCATAAAGCGAGTGCCGGAGTCGGTTGTCGCATGATGGAGCGAATGGAACAGCCCGGCATTCAGGATTGGCGTCAGCACCATGCGAAGCGCGATGAGGCAGGCAAATGTCCATAGATAAGGATGGATGAGGTCGGTCTTCATTAGCTGGAATTCTGCCTCATATAGATAGAGGCGGCTAGCGGAGGCCGGCATGCCGCTGCCCGGATAGCGGCGCAGCAGAGGCATAACGATTCCGTCAACAACCCGGTAGAGGAAGAAGCCCCACAACAGCTGATAAACGAACAGCAGAATGATGATATAGAGGTGTCGTGCCGTCAGCGTCCAGCCGGCGCTCATATGCTGCTTCATCAGTAACACTCCTTTCCGAATGCCGGCCTTCTGCTCGGCGGTCCGATCGCGCACGGGATGGCGGGCAGTCCTAAGCATCGAATGCGCTTCATCACCAGCCTAACGCTCCGATGATGCCTTCCAGAAGCTTGGCGGCTCCGAGGCTCCAACGCGTTCGTGTGCGTTCCGGCAGCTCGGCTTTCATATAGTTGTTGATTTGCTTATTGTCGAGTACATTCGTGTGCTGCGGATCTATGGAAGCCCAGTCGAGCGGAGAGGCGTGCTTGAACCGGAACAAGCTGCTGGCCTCTGATCCGTCCCAGCTTCGGGTAACGGTCGTTCCGTCTGTGAACCGGAACTGTACGGGCACGGGGCCGTAGCTGCCGCCAAGCCTGCGCACCTTCACGGCAGATTCAAAAGCGGGGCTGCCGTCGGCGAGCTTCGCCGAATCGACCGTAATGCTCTCGATCGCGAAATCTGCCATCTCATCGCCGTATACATACTGGCGGAAGTAGTCGCTCCAATTGGCTTTGGTCACTTGCTCGACAATCCGTTCGAAGTCGGCGGTAGAAGGATGCTTGAACTTATATTTCTGGAAATAGGTTCGCATAATCTTCTGCATCGCCTTATCGCCCGCCAGCTTCTCGATGCCGACAAGCACTAGCTTGGCGCGCATATACACGTTCTCCGCGTAGTGGTCATGGCTTTGATAGGACCACGAGAGCTGCTTTAAAGGCGCAGGATCGGTCATATAGCTGGATTCAAGCGCGAGATTCGGAAGAACGCCATACTCGGTTTCCATTACTTTATCTTCCGCGTAAGAGGTAAAGCCTTCGTCGAGCCATGCTTCCTCGAATTCGTTGGATGCTACCATGCCGTACCAGTACTGGTGTCCGATCTCATGGACGACCGTCCGCTCCAGGCTGTAGCCCGGATTATCATCTTCGGCAGCGAAGGAGGTGACAAGGGTCGGATATTCCATGCCGCCTGCGCCATTGCCGCCCTTCGGCGGAACGACGACGGATAACGTCGAGTACGGATATTGGCCGTACCACTGCGCATATTTGGCGAGAGCGGATTTGGCGGCGTGCATATAGCGGTCCTTGAGCTTGGCGTGCAGCGGATCGAGGTAAAGCTTGATGCGTACGCCAGGAACGCCGACGGCGGAGAAGGACTCCTCTGCATAGACGAAATCCGGCGAAGCTGCCCATGCAAAATCATGTACGTCATCCGCGTAGAATGTTAGGGTCTTCCAATCGCCATGCGTTTTGGCTGGCTTTGTCTGAAATCCGGTTGCCGCTACTTTGTATCGCGCTGGTAAGGTGATGTTCACGCTGTAGATGCCAAAATCGCTGTAAAACTCGGAGTTGCCATGATACTGATGGGCATTCCAGCCTTCGGCGGCGCGTCCGCGCGTGCCTGCTGGTTCATAGACGGCCAGCTTCGGAAACCATTGGCCTGCCATGATGAAATTTCCGGCGTAGCCCATGCGGGCGAACACCTCAGGCAGCTTCACGGTGAAGCCGACCTTCAGCGTCACGCTCTTGTTCGGCTCCACGGGCTTCTGGAGCCGAAGCTTCGCAAGCGTTTGATCCTTCACGTTGCCGTCATCCGGCTGCACATAATGAAGGCGTGGGAGTAAGCTTTCGCCTTGCTCTGTCATGAGAGAGTTGATCGTCATGCCGCCTAAGCTGTTTGTTGTAGCGCGATCCTCCCGCAGCTGCCCGCCGGATTCGCGCATGAAGGTCGTTTCTTGCGATTGGAAGGCATTCGGATACAGGTGCCAATACAGCTCGGACACAGGCTTGCGGCCGGGGTTCGTCCAAGTGACGATCAAATTTCCGTTCAGCGAGCGGCCTGCATTGTCCAGCTTTACATCAATGTGATACTCGGTTACTCGTTTGCTAAGGGCTTGGTTGTTTGGCGTCATGCCGGTGTCGGGCTCGGGCGGGGCTGGTGGTTTCGCTATGCTGTTGTTAGGCGTACTGCGTGCTGGCGCCTGCGGCGCCGAATCGGCTTGGTTTCTCGTATCCGCATGGGCGGCAGCGTCAGGCTCGCTCGTCGGGGCCAGCCCAGTAGCTTCATCGGCGGTACTGCTCAGGTCGATGGCTATAGGATCGTTAACCGGGGAGAAAGCATACGTATACTGCGATTTCCATGCGTCACCAAAACCTTGAGACAACGTAACACTGAATACAGCGGCGAGGAGCAGTGCGACCGCTATTCCTTTGACGTGTCGTGGAGTCATTGAACGATTCCCTCCCGTTGACAAGCATCTAAGGCATGTATATGTTTGCATTTCACAGATTATTAGCTAAAATGGAATTATTCTGCGACAGAGCGGACAATCCCAAGCACAGTGCGGTTTCGCAGGGAGTTTAGGCGCCGACATGCGGCTGCGAAGCATGCGCGCCATCAGATAGCGGAGAGGGTGAACGATTCAAGATGGAACAACAAGGTCAAGGCGGCTCCACAGAGCCAAAGCCGAAGAAATCGCTGTCCCTTAACGTCGTTAGCAACAAGGAGCATCGCGGATTCGGCGCGGGGTCGATCGATTTGAGCGCAGTATCGCCAGTCGTTATTGATGGCAATGAAGCGGTTATTGATGTTGGGGCCATGCACGCGAAGAGCAAAATCGAGAAGGGCATTAAGTTCAGCCCGAACAAAGAGGATGTGCCAAACGGCCGTCCATGCTGGATCGTATGGGTGGCGGTTGACCGTAATGACGATGGCGCCTTCTATGGCGGAGCAACGGCTTGCGATATGCTGGTCGATACGGAAGCGCGCCGCGGCTGGAAGCTGCTGGCGGATCATGTGAACCGGCTCGATTATGCGATTAAGCGGCGGTTCATGCTGGACAATCTGGGGCCTGAGCAGAAGACGGCATTGAAAAAGCTGCTCGTGGAGCATAATCAGGAGTGGTGGGACCGCTCGCCAGATGCGTTGAAGCAAGCGCTGGAGGCTTAGGGAGCCAGTCGTATTGATTTTATCTATATAATATTGGCAATGAAAGAAGCCGGCTATCGTCGCTAAATGCGACGTCAGTCGGTTTTTTGTTGTGCGGGTTTTCGTATCGACACAAAAGTAGGATTTTCGACATATTTATGATTGGATTTTAATGGCTTTTGGCTTACAATGTTAGGTAATATAACATAACGAGCAGCAGAGGAGGACGTTTGATGTTAAAGCCGTTCCTATATGTAATGAATCGTCTGAAATATAGCCAAAAGTTCGTGTTAATCGCATTGTTGTTTCTAATTCCTACAGGATTTATGTCCTATTTCCTAACATCTGAAATCCAAATTACGATGGATGTGGCTAAGAAGGAGCAGCAGGGTGTCGCCTATTTGAAGCCGTTGAAGGAGCTGCTGCTCACCGTGCAGAAGCATCGCGGGGTGGCGAATGCTTATTTGAACGGGGATTCGGGCAAGAAGGCAGAGCTGGAGAAGCTGGAAGCGCAGTGGAAGCAAGAGGTGGAGGCTGTTCATGCAAGCGATGCTTTGTATGGCAAGGCGTTCGGCATCGAATCGCAGTGGAGTGGACTGGAGACGCGATTGTCCATGCTGTTGGAGCAATATGCTGCGGGTGCAGCTGGCGTAAGCTTCGCGAAGCATACAACGATGATCGAGGAGTTGCTTGATTTTAATGTCGTCGTATCGGACGCATCTGGGCTCACGCTAGATCCTGAGCAGCATACGTATTATTTGATGGATATGCTCGTGCAGCGCACGCCGTTGTTGATGGAGAAAATTGCGCAGACGCGCGGGCAAATTACGGGTACGCTGCTGCGCGGGAAGCTTACGCCTTCGGAGAAGCTGGAGTATCGAATTGATTACGATCGAATCGAGACGGCGATGGTCGGGCTGCAGAAGGATTGGGCAAGCACGACAAGCAGTAGTCCCGACATCCAATCTATGCAAGCGAGCTATACGGCTGCTTCGACTGCAGCACGCGATTATGTCAGCTTGCTGGATACGGAAATTTTGAATGGACGGCTATCGATGGACAGCGATACGTTTTTTGCCAAAGGCACGGCTGCTATCGATCAGATTTCCGTGCTATATAATGAAACGGCCATCATGATGGACCGTCAGCTGCAGCTTCGCATCGATGATTCACAGGCGCAATTGATTCGGATGCTCGCGCTGACTGTGGTTGCGCTGCTGCTTGTGGTTGCTTTCTTTATCGCCTTCTACAGCAACGTGCGCAATACGATCGCTGCGCTTGAAAAAGCCGCTTCACGCTTGGCGGCTGGCGATGCGTCGGCGCGCGCAGAGCTGCAAACGCGTGACGAGCTTAGCGGCGTCGGCGTAGCGTTCAATCAGGTTGCGGAGACGTTCGCTAACCTGCTGCGTTCGAATCAGACCGTCGCCGGCCAATTAGCGGCTTCCTCTGAGGATATGGAGTCGGCGGCGAATGCGACGACACTCGCGACGAACCAAATTGCTCATGCGGTGCAGGAGCTAACGATGATGGCCGAGCAGCAAGCAGCCGTATCGGAGCAAAATGCTACGGCAATGCACGAGATGGCAGAAGGCATCTCGCGTATAGCGGAGACCGCTGGGTCTGTATCTGACAATGCGGATCAGGCGTCGGCGGGGGCGAATGCTGGACGGCGCGCGGTCACAGCCGCGACGGAGCAAATGGCAGTCGTCCGCAAGCGGTCGAGCGAGACTTCGGATGCGTTGTCCAAGCTTGGCGAGCTGTCCGGCCGGATCGGCGACATAGCTGCTGTTATGACCGATATCGCTGGCCAAACGCATTTGCTTTCGCTGAATGCGAATATCGAAGCGGCGCGGGCAGGCGAGCATGGCAAGGGATTCGCCGTCGTCGCTCAGGAGGTGCAGAAGCTGTCGGAGCAATCCCGCCAATCGGCCGATGAGATCGGCGGGTTGATTGCGGAAGCGACCGAAGGGATTGAACGGGCGGTCGCAGCGACGAGCGGCAGCACGGAAGAGACGGCGCGCGGCATGGCATCGATGGAGCAAGTGAACGTTGTGTTTGACGGCATTCTCGAATCGATCGGACAAGTAGCGGCGCAGATCAGCGAAGTGTCGGCTGCTTCCGAGCAGCTGTCCGCTGCGACGGAGGAAGTGGCTGCTGCGGTGCAAGAGACGTCGAACCATTCTCGCGTGACATCGGAGAAGACGCAAGAGGTATCCGCGTCTACGGAAGAGCAGCTTGCGAGCATGGAAGAGGTGCTGGCTTCGTCCGAAGCGCTCAATGCGACGGCGGGGCGACTGCGGAAGGAGCTTAGCCGGTTTACTTTTTGATCATTTTAAGGAGAGGAAAAGACGGTCGCCGCGGCGATCGTTTTTATTGGAGTGGGTTTATTTTCCGCCCCGATCTTCAGACTAAATTCAGCTTCACTTGGTAGGATAAGTGTATCGAAAAGCGCATAATAAAAAGCACTAGGAGCGGCATCATGCCGAACCTAGTGTCCCTGGTACTCTTTTCGCTATGCGAATGGATAAGCTTGTCCCTTACAGTACGCGACGAGCCTGGTTGTAGTTGTTTTTCCACCAGCCGGAGTTGATGTTGCTAATTTTAACGCCGCCGGCGCCATACGTGTGAATGATGTTGCCGTTGCCAATGTAGATGCCAACGTGGTGAATCGGCGAGTAGAAGAAGACGAGATCGCCTACTTGCAGGTTGCTTTTCGCTACATATTTGCCGACAACGGACTGCTGCTTGGAGCTGCGCGGCAGCTTCACGCCGAGCTGCGAGAATACGCGCTTCGTGAACGACGAGCAGTCGAATACAGCCGTCGTGCTGGACGATGCGCCGTGCTGGTAAGGCGTGCCGAGATATTTTTTGGCTACCGAAACGATAGTGGATTTTTGGGATGCTGTTGCGGCATGTGCGCTCTGAGTAGGCATAATACCGCTGATCGATGCTGTCGATACCGTCAATGCTACAAACGCTGCAGCCAAGCTTTTGCCAATGACCGATTTTTTGTTCATCATGTTGTATGTTCCTCCGGTTAGGTTTGTCTTGGTTGTGTTGTATTGCTACTATAGCACGGATTTCTTTTCCTAAAGGCTCCCATTGAGGGATTAAACCCTTGGTACGACTCATTTGTAACCGCATTCTTAGAATTGCATGAGAGTTCCCTCATTTAGGGCAGCATTGGTATTGTAAGGGTTATCATGGAAACCATACGGAAAGCGGATGCTGTGCAAACCTAAGCGTGGCAAGGGTTGCGGGCCAAAAGAACCAATTGCATCATCTTTCGTGAAAAAAAGGTGTCCCTGGACAGCGCAAGTCGCTGCAGGGACACCTTTTCTACTATATAAGAGGGTAGATTAACGCGCAGACGCATGCTTATGCGCGAAGCGCAAGTGACGTTACCGATCGAGCTGGCAGCTCGAGGCGCAGCATGCCGTCCTCGTGTGTGAATGCAGTGAAGGCTGCCGGTTTTACCGTATCCGGCTGGTCGAACGTGTTGCAATCGCGCAGCTCGCCGCTCGTTAGAACACGACCCTCGATGGCTGAGAACGTTTCGCCGCGGAGCTCGATGCTGATGCTGGCGCTGTCTGCGTGGTGGATATTGCAGATGCCGATGTTGACGATGCCGTCGGCCGAGCGGGAAGCGGTTATGCTCACTTGCGGTATTGATGCGCTGTCCATTGTGTACAGGGGGCTGTCGACATGCAGGTGCAGCTGTTCGGCGCCTTGGTGCACTTTGTACATCTCGAAGACATGGTACGTTGGCGTGAGCAGCATGCGCGGCCCGTCGGTCAATGCGACGGCTTGCAGCACATTGATCGTCTGCGCGATGTTCGCCATATGCAGACGGCTGTTATGGTTGTGGAAAATGTTAAAGTGCAAGCCTGCGACAAGCGCGTCGCGCATCGTGCTTTGCTGATAGAGGAAGCCCGGATTGGTCCCCGGCTCCACGCCGAACCACGTTCCCCATTCGTCGAGAATAATGCCGATGCGCTTCTTCGGATCGAATTGATCCATAATCGCGGAGTGGCGGGTTAGCAGCTCATCGATGTAGTACGCTTTGGCCATCGTTTCAAACCAAATGCCTTCGTCGAACTGCAGCGCCGGCTTTTTCTCGTCTTCCCATACGCCCGGATAGGTATAGTAATGAAGGCTCAGTCCGTCCATCCAGTTGCCTGCTTGCTGCATGAGCACCTCCGTCCAGCGATAATCGTCCACGTTGGCGCCGCAGGCGATCCGGTAGATTTTATTCTCGCCGTAGCTGCGTACGTACGTCTGGTATTGGCGGTACAGGTCTGCGTAATATTCCGGTCGCATGCTGCCGCCGCAGCCCCAGCTTTCGTTGCCTACGCCAAAATATTTAAGCTTCCACGGCTTGTCTCGCCCGTTCTCCCGGCGCAAGTTCGCCATCGGCGATTCGCCGTCGAACGTCATGTACTCGACCCACTCGGACATTTCCTGAACCGTGCCGCTGCCCACGTTTCCGTTAATATAGGGCTCGCAGCCGAGCAGCTCGACGAGATGCATGAATTCATGCGTGCCAAAATGGTTGTTCTCTACGACACAGCCCCAGTGCGTGTTCACCATGCGCTTGCGCAAATGTTGAGGCCCGATGCCGTCCTTCCAATGGTACTCGTCTGCGAAGCAGCCGCCTGGCCAGCGCAGGACGGGAATGTGCAGATTGCGAAGCGCTTCCACGACATCGTTGCGAATGCCGCCCGTATTCGTAATGTCAGGATCATCACCTACCCAAAGCCCTTCATAGATACAACGGCCGAGATGCTCGGCAAAATGTCCGTAGAGATTGCGGTTGATCGTTCCGGTCGTCAAGTCAGCGTTCAGAACAGCGGTTGGTTTCGTTGGTTGATTAGCAGTCATTGAAAACGCTCCTTCGGTAATAGGGGTGTTCATAATGAATTAATTAAAACATAAATTCATTCAATGGTACATTTATTCATAGCAACACCATTATCATAAGGATGACTGTATCGGTTGTCAATACAAAACAAATAGCCCGCCTTTTCTCGCGAACGGAGAATGGGGGCTTGGATTTAGTTTGATGTTAATCAGTAAAAAATCATCGCGATACATAATGCTGCGGCACATGTATTCAGCATGCAAATCCATGGATGCACGCGGACGTTGCGCCATGCCCGGGCGGTCGCTCGGCACATGAGAATGGCTACGATAACGGTCGCAGCTGCAAGTAGATCGGTTGCCCAGCGCAGGAAAAGGCCGCTCGTCGTAGTAGGCTCCAGCATGGCGCTGTGCGAATGGCCGCTTAGCTGAACGCCGTCTCCGGCAGCGGCTTGCGTGCCCAGCAGAAGCGCGAGCAAGGGAAAGGCGAGCAGGTGAACAGCGTGCGCGCCAAGCACGAGCATGGCGCCGCTGAGCGGCCCGAGCTTTCGTCGCGGACGGGACTTCAGAAAACGAAACACGTTGTGAGTAGCGGTTGTTGTGCCGTGCTGCGGTTGGGGTTTGCTGCGGCAAGCGTCGGCCAGTGGATCAGACATGGGCGCCAGCCTCCTCCGGTCAGATGGAACAGTATATGACCGGAGGTTGGTCCGTTATGAACGGGTTATTGTCGGCGCTGCATTGTGCGGAGCAGGCGGAATAGCTCTTTCGTCGTGCGGCGGAGCCCATCCTGCGCGACGGCTGGCGACATAGCCTGCTCAAGCGATGCGGGGCCAGATACGATTGAGAAGGCTGCTGTGATGCCGAGCGCGGCGAGCTCGGCGGCTTGGGGTGCGACATCGCCGGCGAGGGCGATGACAGGAATGCCGTGCCCGCTTGCAGCGCGGGCGACGGCAAGCGGCGCTTTGCCGCGGGCGGTCTGACCGTCGAGCCGGCCTTCGCCGGTGATGACGAAGTCGGAGCCTTCGAGCAGCCGATCAAAGCCGGCTGCTTCAAGCACGAGCGGCGCGCCGGGCGTCAGCGTCGCGCCCAGCAAGCCGGCGAAGGCGGCGCCGAGGCCGCCGGCTGCGCCAGCGCCGGGTATGCGCTGCACATCGCGGCCGAGCTGATCGTGAATTAGCGCGGCGAAATGCGCCAGCCCGCGATCGAGCTGCTCCACCGCCTCGGCGGAGGCGCCCTTTTGCGGCGCAAATATGGATGCAGCGCCCTCTGGGCCGTGCAGCGGGTTATCGACGTCGCAGGCAACGCGAATGCGTGCGTGCGCGAGCAGCGGATGCGCGGACGATTGGTCGATCGCAGCGATGCCTGTCAGCGCTGCGCCGCCATGCGCAGCTTCGAGTCCGCGCGTATCGCGGAACGAGTAGCCGAGCGCCTGCAGCATGCCGATGCCTGCATCGTTGGTGGCGCTCCCGCCGAGCCCGATGATCAGCTCGGTGCAGCCTCGGCTAAGCGCGTCCGCGATGAGCTCGCCGACGCCGAAGGTCGTCGTCTTCAGCGGGTCCCGTTCGGCGGGCGGCACTAGCGTGAGGCCGCATGCAGCGGCAACCTCGATGACGGCGGTTCGCCCATCGCTGAGCAGCCCATAGCTTGCTGCTAGCGGTTTGCCGAGCGGTCCGGTCACTGTAAGTGTAACAAGCTGTCCGGCCGTGGCGCGGACGAGCGCTTCGACGGTCCCCTCGCCGCCATCAGCAAGCGGGACGGTAACGATTGCCGCCTCAGGACAGGCGTCGCGGACGCCAGCCGCCGCTGCTTCGTTGGCTTGTCCCGAGGTCAGGCTTCCTTTGAACGAATCGATCGCGATAACAACCTTCATGACGGGTCATGCCCCTTTTTAATAAAATGCAACTATTTACAGTATGCCCGATGTTCGATACAATGGGGTGAGTTTTTAGTTAACCGATTATTAATAATTTTGGTTAACATATAATGCGGTAGGGGGAACGTTCGGATGAGTGAGCAGTTTGGGGGTCTTGCGGGAACGGTGTCGACGGGGATGAATTGGGGAGAGTTGGCGGACAAGGCGCTGAACGGCGAGCAGCTGACGTTGGCTGAAGGGTTGTCCGTGCTGCAAGCCGATGATGACGAAGTGCTGCCGCTGCTGCATGCGGCTTTTCAAGTGCGCAAGCATTACTATGGCCGCAAGGTGAAGCTGAATATGATACTGAATGCGAAGAGCGGCCTCTGTCCCGAGGACTGCGGCTACTGCTCGCAGTCGATCGTATCGACAGCATCGGTGCCCAAATATACATTGCTGGATAAAGAAACGCTGCTGGCAGGCGCGCGCGAAGCGGTGAACCGCCAGGCGGGCACCTATTGTATCGTTGCGGCAGGCCGCGGGCCGACGGAGCGCGAGCTGGGGCAGGTTATCGATGCCGTACGAGAGATTCGCGATACGATGCCTCTCAAAATTTGTGCATGCCTCGGGTTGCTGAGCGAGGAGCAAGCGGACCGGCTGCAAGATGCGGGCGTGCATCGCTATAACCATAACCTCAATACGAGCCGCGAAAATTACAAATCGATTACGACGACGCATACCTACGACCAACGCGTCGAGACGGTTGAGCGCGCGAAGCGCAGCGGAATGTCGCCGTGCTCCGGCGTCATCGTCGGCATGGGCGAGTCGCCGGAGGAGTTGGTCGAGACGGCCTTCGCTCTGCGCGAGCTGGATGCGGATTCGATTCCGATCAACTTCCTGAACCCGATACCGGGCACGCCGTTGGCGGATAAACAGTTGACGCCGCCGCTGCAGGCGCTCAAGACGCTTGCTTTGTTCCGGTTCATTTGCCCATCCAAAGAAATTCGAGTCGCGGGCGGTCGCGAGCTGAATCTGCGGTCCCTTCAACCGTTGGCGCTGTACGCAGCTAATTCGCTGTTTGTTGGGGATTACCTAACGACGGAAGGTCAGGCAGTCGATGCTGACCATAAGCTGATCGCAGACATGGGCTTTGAAATCGAGATGTGCGCGCTATAGGCGAGCATCAATCAGCAGCGTATGACAGTAGTTCGGTCAGGATCGAGGCAAAGGCGTTGCAGAGAATAGCTTCTGCACCGCCTTTGTTTTATTTGCGCTTAATATTCACCATTGGCGGGGGCACTTGCGCTTGTGTGCTGTTCGTTCCGAGCATATTTCGTATACTGCTGGTGCGAGTGGTCCCGCTTGTCGGAGGCCCGACGAAGACTGTTTCCTTGACCGCCTTGATCGGGGCGAGCGCAGTAGCGATCTGCGCAGGATCGATGTTATAGGCGAGCTTGAACACTTCAGGCGGCGTCGTCTGAAGGAAGTTCGATACTTCGGCATTTTCCACTTGGCTGCTGTTGAAGAAAAGATGCAGATGCGTGCGGTCGGACACGGGCGTAATCCAGTGCAGCCAACCCATCGGAATAAACACGACTTGGCCGGGGCCTGCGGTATTGTTAATAAGCTGTGCCGTGTCGGGATTCAGAATCGATACAACCACTTGGCCTTCGATCACGACGTCGAGCTCCCAGGCGTTCGGGTGCCAGTGCGGCTCGCGGATATGCCCCTTGGTCATGAACAGGTCGGCTACCGAGCCGCCGACCATTGCTGGAATTTGGGTCGCGGAAACCTCGTATGCGAAATTCGTATCGTTAACTTTGAACAGGACGTTGTCTTTCATCGTATAGGTCAGGTTGGGGTTTCCCGAGCTTTTCTTCAAATTCAAATTATCAGGCACGAAGCCGGCTCCCGTCATCCTATCACTTCCTCTGGGCGATCGTTATTGCTGTAACGTATGTTGGTTGCCTCCTCGGGGTGTATGTCCGGCTGCCTGAATGCCTAGCTGGGCTTCGGGCTAATAGAATCCAAGCCCCAAAAACGCAAAGAGGCATTGATACCCTCCTCGCGGTACCAACGCCCTTACGCTTCACGGCACGATTACATACATTATTGTGTGTTAAACCCAACTTTTCTCGAACGGCTGCCGGCTAGGACAGCCGTATTCTCTTTTGCTCCAATTAGAACAGCCAGTTTACCCAGTAGAATAGAACAATCAATGTGAAAATAACCGTAATTGGGATGACGAGAATCGTAACTTTCAAATAGTCGCTCCATGTGATTTTTATTTTTCCTTTCCTGAGGATATGCATCCACAGCAGGGTTGCGAGCGTGCCGATCGGGAGGAGCAGAGAGCCCATATCGCTGCCGATAACGCTAGCAAGATATGAGATTTTGAGCGTAATGGGATCGAGTCCCATATTCGTTAGCGTTAATGTGCCAACCATAAGTGCTGGATGGTTATTGAATAAGTTGGACAACAGGGAAACGACGACACCCATGCCGATGCTTGCTTCCATGAGCCCGCCTGTAACGAAAGGCTTCAGCCAACGAATGAGCATGTCCGTCAGTCCGATGTTGTGGAGACCGTAAATGATGACGTACATGCTGAAGGCGAAGATAAGGATGTGCCACGGCGTTTTTTTGATCATATCGAGGGGCGATATTTTGAGAAATGCCCAGCGCCAAGCGAGCAAGCATACCGAGCCGATGATCGCCATGAGAGGAACGGGAAAATGGATATACGAGGCAACGAACAGGCTGATGCGAACCGCTAGGACAAACAGAATAATGTTGCGCATGAAATGGCGACCGCGTTGTTCGGATGGTGCTTCGTCCTGCGCGTACTTGAGCGGATGATGGCCAGGGAGCGGGGAATAGGGCCGAGCGCCTGCCGGTACTGTTTTGAGCCTCTTAGGGAGTATAGGGTAGAAGACGGCAAATAGCAGGAGAGACATGAGGGCCAGTCCGAGGGAAGCGGGTACGAACATCATCGCTGTATGCATATACAGGTCCATGTGAACGATTTTGAGCGCGATCAGGTTGACGATATTGCTAACGCCGATCGGTGCGCTGGAAGCAGTTGCGATAAGGGCGCCGGAGATCAGGTAAGGCAGCTTCTGGTGGTTTTTGAGCCCTAGATTATTCAAGATCATGAGCAGAATCGGAGTCGTAATTAAGATGCTGCCGTCGTTGTTGACGAATAACGTCATGAGGAAGCAGAGCAGATTCGTGTACCAAAACAATCGTATGCCAGAATTGCCAGCCCGTTCTGTGAGCTTCTCAGCCACCCAGTGGAAGAAACCGAAGCTTTCCAGCACGATGGCCATCACGATCGTAGCTATAATCGTAATCGCAGCTCCGCCGATCGTCTCCGTAATCGTGAACAGATCGGATAACGAGACGCTTCCGCTTAGCATGACGAAGAAGGCGCCGATGGTTGCAGGGATTGCTTCGTTGACGCTGGAACGCAAGAAGATGAAAGACACAGTGAAAATAAACGCCAGAATGGTGAGCCACACTGAAAGATCATGCATATAAATCACTACCTCTTCTCGGGATTAAATAGGTTCCTCCTTTGATTTAAGGGGTTTGCAGCGGTTGTCCACATGATTGCAAATCCGCCTTTCCGAATCGTGAAGCGCTCTACTATCCTCCTCTCCAGCAGTTGAAATCTATTAGCTGTACTGTATGTATACGTATCGGACAGATGGTACGTACTACGCTATATCCCTATTTCTAGCAAGTCCCACTGGTATCTGTTCGAGACAATTGACGATGCGAACGTCTATCCCATCGTGATGAACACCCGCATGAGCGCGCGTGCGCGTATAGAGAAAAGCCCGTTTATCTGTAGCGATAAGCGGGCTGTTTGGCATTAAGGAGGGGGGCTGCTGCGTCGTTAGGTGGAGTAGAGCGAGCTGACATGAAGGGGCCGCCGACCACGGACGACAGGACAGAAGGAAGACCGCTCGGACGGTGACTTGCCGCCCGTTAGCACAACAAACTAACGGCGTCATTGCAAAATGTGCAACGGAAAGGCGGCTGTCTCCCGGTATAGCAAGGTGTCCTTGCAATTTGTACAATGCCAAACGTTCGGAGGTGCCCCTTTGCGCTAGTTAAGGCGATGGACACGGTGTCTCATTGTATAGAATGCAATGGCAGCAGTAGGGGAGGGAGTTGGAGAGGGTGATCATTGCACGAACTACAATGGGAAGCATAGATCCGTACGTATATGCGTGCGGTGAAGAATGAGGAGGCCGCGGGCGGCCTCCTTATCAAATTAGTTTTTAAAGACGACGTCATCATCTTTATGTCGTTCGCGCCTCCACTTCTCGATTGGAGCGGGCAGCTTGTTATAATCGCTGCGGACGTTGGTGTAATAGTTTACATGCTCTTCATCTTCGATTACGGCCGCCCAGAATGAGCTGCCATCCTCATCGTACATAATGATAGCTTCGACTCCGGACAGGCCCATGACGTCTCCAGATATTACATGGATATGTTCTTCATCGACGCTTGGCTCGGAGCTAACAACTTGCATGGATGAAGTGAAAAGGCTGTAATCATTGCCAACCAGTGCTTTGAAGGACTTATTTATTTTTGCGCTGCTAAACACATGGAGGTCAATGAGATCTAGATTCTTCGTAGTGTCACGCTTTTCGAAAGTTCCTCCAAAGACGACGGTTCCGTAATAGGAGGCATCCTCACCATCGGTTGTTACGTTAAGCTGTTCACCCTGCTGCTTAAAAATAAGTTTGAAATTCGCTTCGGTGCTCGAGAACATTGCTGTTTTTCCATCCTTAGAGCGAATAGCGGTGCCTCCTATGATACCCGCGCGTCCCCCGTCTTGAGCGTCCAAATCAAACTTCAGGGTAGTGTCAGTTAATTCAGTAATGGCAAGCGATTGGCTTTCAAACTGATTATTATCGAGCCGGTTCCAAGTGCCAGACCATGCTAATGGGGCGGTGTGCTCATCGCGCGTCACTCTGCTACTTGCCTTTCTCGACAAAACAAACGGCATGGCCTTCGTTCCGTCTGCATTCGACCAATTCCCAGCAAAAGTCGGACTCGGATCTTTACTATTGATCGTTCCGGAGAACCGTCCCGTTCGTTGGCCGCTTTCGTCCAACTCGTCCAGAGTGACTGCTATCTGTCCTATTTCGCTATCTGGCCGAGCAGTGCCTTTCAATACGATTGTTTGGTTGTATTTCGTATAAAAGTAAGAGCCGGTTGCCGCCGATCCTTCGATAGCAAGCTTCATCTCGATTGCATATTTGTCGTCAATAAGTCCTTCTAGCTGATAAACAACAGGCTTAGTTATCGACGGGGCTGAACCTTCTGGTTGCTGTTGTTCTTTCGCCGAAGTCGGAGTTCCAGTCTCCACGGACGCGTCATCCGCTGTTTGTTGCGTGGTTGGTTTATCTGCTGATTCCTTTGGATCAGTTGCCGGATTTTCGCTAGAAGAGCAAGCGCTTATCATGAAAGTCAAACATGCTAACAGGACAACTCCGTATGTTCGTAATCGAAGCATTACAATTAGACCCCTACCCTATATAGTTGCAAATATGCAAAAAAAACCTCTCGCACAGCAAGCGTGTTCCGTGCTGGCTGTGCGAGAGATGCGGTTTTAATGATTATCGAAATATCAATCCTGCGAGGTATTAAACCTCAACGACCCAACCGAACGGATCAGGAAGCTCCGTGCGTTGAATGCCTGTGATCGTGTCGTACACACGGCTGGACAGCTCGCCTGTCTTGCCTTCGTTGATCGTAAGCTTCTCGTCTTGGTAGTGCAGCGCGCCGATTGGCGAAATAACTGCTGCCGTTCCTGTGCCGAAAGCTTCTTCGAGCTTGCCGTTGCGATGCGCTTCAACCAGCTCGTCAATCGACAGCTCGCGCTCTTCGACCGGAATGTTCCATGAGCGGAGCAATTGCAGCACGGATTTACGTGTGATGCCTTCGAGGATGCTGCCGTTCAGCGCTGGCGTCACGACCGTGCCGTTAATTTTGAAGAAGACGTTCATGCTGCCTACTTCCTCGATGTATTTGCGATGAACGCCGTCCAGCCAGAGCACTTGGGAGTAGCCCAATGCCGCTGCGCCTTCTTGCGCCTTGAGGCTTGCTGCGTAGTTGCCAGCTGTCTTCGCGTTGCCGACGCCGCCTTTGACTGCGCGAACATATTCGGATTCGACGTGAATCGGCACCGGATTAAGCCCTTCGCTATAATAAGCGCCAACCGGGCACAGAATGATCATGAACATATATTTGGTCGAAGGCGAAACGCCCAGCTGAGGCTCCGTTGCAATCACATACGGGCGGATATACAGCGACGTGCCTGGTGCGGACGGTACCCATTCGCGGTCAACATCGATTAGTGCGCATAGCGCTTCGAATGCGATTTCCGGATCGACAGCCGGGATGCTGAGACGATCATTGGAGCGGTTAAGACGCTTCCAGTTTTCGTCCGGGCGGAACAGTACGACGCGATTGTCATCGGTGCGGTAAGCCTTCAAGCCTTCGAAAATCGTTTGGCCGTAGTGGAACACTTTGGCAGCCGGATCAAGCGAGATGTTGCCGTAAGGCACGACGCGCGGATCATGCCAGCCTTGTCCTGCATCGTAATCCATAATAAACATGTGATCCGAATAGTACTTGCCGAACACGAGATTGTTTTCGTCTGGACGCGGCTTAGGGTTGGTCGTTTTTGTAATCGAGATCGTGTGTTTGGACACCGTAGATACAGCCCCTTATTATCGAATAGTAACATTCATTACGGAATTGTTAATTGCATCGTATCACTGTCTTATATATATTGAAAATATCTGTTTTATTGAATCAGCATACCTTTTGGGTATGGTGAGGGACGGGGGAACGGAATTGGATATTCGACAGCTGCGGTATTTTTTGGCTATAGCCGATGCAGGGCAAATTACACGCGCCGCCAAGGCGCTGAATATGGAGCAGCCGCCGCTCAGCAGACAGCTGAAGCAGATGGAGCGGGAGCTCGGCGTGACGTTATTCGACCGCAGCGGCAAGCAGCTTACGCTCACCCATGCGGGCGAATTGATGCGTGAGCGGGCCGAAGGGCTGCTTCGTCAATTCCATGAGACGCTGCAGGAAGTGAAGGAAGTTGAGGAGGGCGTGCAAGGGCTGCTCTCGATTGGCGCCGTCGTGTCCTGCGTTTCCTTGCTGCCTCGCGCGATCGAACGGTTTCGGGAGAAGTATCCCCAAGTGACGTTCAAAATAAGCGAGGGCGATCATTACCAGCTTGGCGACGCCCTTGCGAAGCGCAGCATTGAGCTTGTTGTAGCGCGGTTACCGTTTGAATTTGCTATAGATTCGCCGTATGAGCATGATGTGCTTCGATTGCCATCAGACCCTTTCGTAGCCGTCATTCCGAGCAAATGGAGCCCGGCGGATAAGGAAGCCTCCATCTCGCTCGCTGAGCTTGCGGCTCATCCCTTCCTGACGCTTAAGACGGATCAGACGACGGGGATGCATGAGCAGGTCATGAACGAGTTCCGCCGCAGCGGCTTGGCCCCTAATATTATATGCGAATGCTCCAGCGTCGCGATTATATTGTCGCTTGTAGCGGCAGGTTTAGGCGCGACCGTATTGCCCAAGTCAGTCGTTGCAATGTCGCCGATCGACGCGATCCGAATGCTGGATATTGAGCATGCGGATTTTCAGTCGGAGGTAGGGATTGTTTGGCTGAAGGATCGGTACTTGTCGAAGAGTGCGAGGCATTTTATCGAACAATATACAAGCGGGGGTTACTGAGTTCATCCGAACTACGCTGTCCCTAAAAAAGGGCTTTGTCTGCACACGGCGATTACGCGCCTTTTGCAGCCAAAGCCCTTCGTTATATCTAGTTTGACCACCAGCGTTTCAAATCGTTCCACCACGATTTACGCTGCTGCTCCTGGCGATCTCCGGTGCCTTCGCCTGCTTTCGCAGCATCCTGCGCGCTGCCGTCGCAAGTTTCAAGCGGCTGAGTGCCAGCGATGAATGTCTCCAGTCGTTTTCCTTCCTCGCAGCCGGCGCCCGCAAGCTTGCCGGACTTGGGATCGATATAGGCGCTGACGACGCCTTCCGGCATTGGGAAAATTTTTGGCGGAACTGCCGCCAAGGCGCCTTCTGTGAAGGCTGCGAAGATTGGCGCCGCCCGATGCGCCTCCGTCGTTGTGAGCTGTCGGCCTTTGTCATAGCCGACCCAGACGGCGGTCGCCAGCTCTGGCGTGTAGCCGACGAGCCACGCATCGGATGACGTCGTGCCCGTCTTGCCAGCGACCGGGCGGTTAATCGTCGCAGATACGCGATGGCCTGTGCCGCCCGTGTCGAAGACGCTCTCCATCAAGCTGGTCAGCACATAAGCATGGGCTGCATCCACGACTTGTTCGGACTCATGCTTCGCTTCATATAATAGATCGCCCTCGCGATCCTCAATCCGCAGCACGGCGATCGGCTTCACCCGCACGCCGTTGTTAGCGAATGTGCTGAAGGCGGAGGCCATCTCGAACGGGCTGACGGGGAACGTGCCGAGCGCCAGAGACGGCACGGGCTTCATCGTGCTGTCGATGCCCAGCTTGCGGGCCATTGTAATGACGTTGTCGGCTCCAACCTGCATGATCGTATTGACAGCGTAGATGTTGTCCGAGCTCGCAATCGCCTGCCGCATATCGATGAAGTCATTGATGTACTTATCATTGTAGTTATGCGGCTGGTAAGTGAGGCGTCCGTCGTCGTACGTAAACGTTGTTGGCTCGCTCTTGAAGCGGGTCAGCGGCGTTATGCCGGTTTGCTGCAAAGCGGTCATGTACAGAATCGGCTTAAAAGATGACCCCGGCTGCCGCGTGGTCGTCAAAACGCGATTATACTGGTTGTTCGGATAATCCCGGCCGCCAACCATCGCTTTAACATAGCCGTTTCGCGGGTCGATCGCGATGAGCGCCGCCTGCTGCTCGGAATCCTTCGGAATGCCATCGGCAACGGCTTTCTCGGCAGCGCGCTGCGCTTCAGGGTCCAGCGTCGTATAGATCCGGATTCCGCCTTCGTTCAGCAGTCGCTCGTCAAACCCGAGCTCGCCGACCACGATGGATCGGATGTAGTCGCGGAAGTAAGGCGCGAAGCCGTCGCCGCGCGATTCCTCCAGCGGCTTGAAGGGCAGCAGCTCCTTATAGGCCGTGTCTGCCTGCGCTTGCGTAATTGAGCCGCCCATCGCCATTGCATCGAGGATCGTTAGCTGCCGGTCCTTCGCATTTTTCATATTATTGTAAGGCGAGTAATACTTCGGCCCTTTCGGAATGCCGGCGAGCAGTGCGCTTTCCGCGAGATCAAGCTCAGATGCGTGCTTGCCGAAGTACTGCATAGCGGCCGCTTCAATGCCATAGGCGCCGTGTCCGTAATAGATTTGATTCAGATACATATTAAGAATCTCGTCCTTGGAATAGTGCATCTCCAGCTGCGTCGTGTAGATTGCTTCCTTCAGCTTTCGTTTCCAAGTGCGCTCGTGGGTCAAATATAAATTACGCGCAAGCTGCTGCGTTAACGTGCTGGCGCCTTGCTTGGTCGAGAGATTCTCGACATTGACGACGACTGCGCGCGCCATTCCTTTTATATCGAATCCACCGTGGTCATAGAACCTACGGTCTTCAATGGCAAGCGTTGCTTGAACGACGAACGGAGAAATCCGGTTTAGGGGTACGGAGCTCCTGTTCTGATTCGTATGGAAAGTATCGATCACGTTTCCCTGCAAATCGAGCATCTGGGACGTTTGTGTAATAGAAGAGACGGGCAATGACTGCACGCGCAGATAGAGCAGGCCTCCAACGATCAAGATAAGAAACAATGCGGCGCTTACGCCTGCAAGCTTGGCAAGGCGCATCCATCTGGCGCGCCCGCTGAGCCGGGGCCAGAGCCGTTCCGCGATGAGCGGAAACATCGGTGGCCTACGCCGTTTTGCGGCTGTGGGCTTTGATTTAGCCGATAAAGGCGGTTTGGACATGCTGCCACGGGCCGTTCGGCCGCTAATACGGTGAAACCAACGCTTTAACATGAAGCAACTTCCTCTCGGGAATCGAACTAGCTTATCCCTTAGTATGGAAAAAGGGAGGGCTCGTTATTCGTCATATATATTTTCGAGCCGCGTCGTCCCTTAAAGGTTGATTTTCGTCCCCGTTACTCTATAATACAGAAAGAACCATTGCCCCCGAGGGAATTCAATGAAAGAAGGGATAGAATAAGATGGAATTGTGGTACACAGAAAAGCAGACAGAATCGTATGGCATTACGGCTAAAATCAAAGAAACGTACGTAAGCGAGCAAACGGATTTCCAGAAGCTCGACATGATCGAAACGGAAGAGTTCGGCACGATGCTCGTGCTTGACGGCATGGTCATGACGACGGACAAAGACGAGTTCGTTTATCATGAAATGGTTGCTCACCCCGCGCTGTTCACGCATCCAAACCCGGAGAGCGTACTCGTTGTCGGCGGCGGCGACGGCGGCGTAATCCGCGAAGTGCTGAAGCACCCAAGCGTAAAAAAAGCTGTGCTCGTTGAAATCGACGGCAAAGTTATCGAATACTCCAAGCAATACCTGCCGAACATCGCTGGCGGCCTCGACGACGCTCGCGTTGAAGTGATCGTGAACGACGGCTTCATGCACATCCACGATCATAAGAACACGTATGACGTGATCATGGTTGACTCCACGGAGCCAGTAGGTCCTGCGGTAAACCTGTTCACGCGCGGCTTCTATCAAGGCATCTACGAAGCGCTCAAGGAAGATGGCATCTTCGTTGCGCAGACGGACAACCCTTGGTTCAAAGCGGACCTGATCGAGAGCGTTAACCGTGACGTGAAAGAAGTATTCCCGATCGTTCGTGTTTATTGGGCGAACGTACCGACATATCCATCGGGCCTGTGGACGTTCACGATGGGCAGCAAGAAGCATGACCCATTGGCAGTAGACGAGTCCGCTATTCCAGAGCTCGACACCAAATACTATTCCCCGCGCCTTCACAAGGCAGCGTTCGCGCTTCCGAAGTTCGTGGAAAACCTCGTGAAGTAAGGAGCAACAGCAGCTATGAAAATCGATCAAAAATATTCCGGCAACGTCTTTATCCTTAGCTCGGAGGACTATGCCGCGTCCAAAGCTGTCATCTATGGCATGCCGATGGACTTTACGGTATCGTTCCGTCCAGGCTCCCGTTTCGGCCCGGCTCGCATTCGCGAAGTGTCGATCGGTCTGGAAGAATACAGCCCGTACCTTGACCGCAGCCTTGAAGATATCGACTACTTCGATGCAGGCGACCTGCTTTTGCCTTTCGGCAATGCTGCTCGTTCGCTCGATATTATCGGCGAGCATGTGCGCGGTATTTTGGAAGATGGCAAAATGCCTGTAGGACTCGGCGGCGAGCATCTTGTTTCGTGGCCGATTTTCCAAGAGGTCTATAAGAAATACCCTGATCTTGCGATCATTCACTTCGATGCCCACGCTGACCTGCGCGAGAGCTATGAAGGCGAGCCGCTGTCGCACTCGACGCCGCTTCGCAAAGCTGCCGGCCTGATGGGCGGCAAGAACATTTACCAATTCGGTATTCGTTCCGGCTCCCGTGAAGAATGGCAGTATGCGCGCGAGAACATTAACTTCCATCCGTTCGAGGTACTGGAGCCGTTGAAAAAGGTGCTGCCAGAGCTCGAAGGACGCCCTGTTTACCTGACGATCGACATCGACGTGCTGGATCCATCCTGCGCGCCAGGTACAGGTACGGCAGAAGCGGGCGGCATTACGAGCAAGGAACTGCTTGAAGCGGTTCATGCGATCGCACGTTCGGGCGTGAACGTTGTTGGCTGTGACCTCGTAGAGGTGGCGCCGGCTTACGATCCGACGGAGCAAACGCAAATCGTGGCGGCGAAAGTCATCCGCGAGATGCTGCTTGGCTTTATTAAGTAATAGCGAGGCTCCATTCGAACGGGCAACCGTTTCGGATGGAGCCTTTTTTGATGTCGTGACGGTTCAGCCCGGGCAATCTCGCTACAGAGGTAACTGCGGTAATTTTTTGTTAGAATAGAGGTAGAAGTTGGGTTGAAAGTGGGCATGCTGGATACCGAGAGGGGGTGTCCGCATGAATTTGATGCCTATTCATGAGCGGATGGCGGAGCTTCGCATTATCCAGAAGCGCCGCAAGTTGACCGACACGGAGAAGCTGGAGATGGAGCACTGTCTGGACGTGAATGCTGACCATTGCCTGCGCTTGGCTTATTTGTATAACATGTCGTTAATGGCTTCAATGACAGAGGATCAGGAGTGGCAGCATGAGCTATGCAAAGAAATCGAACGATACGGCGGAACGCCAACAAACAACAGCAACAACAGTAACGACAGCAACAACAGTAACAACAGCGGAAACGACGGCACCGGAAACGACAGTAGCGGAAGCGAAAGCGGGAGCGGAGAAGGCACCGGTACCGGAGGCTAACGATCTAACGGTTTATTCTTTCCCGCCTATCATCAACGAACAGTCCCGCGTGCTCGTACTCGGCAGCATGCCGGGCGTGCCTTCCTTGACGGCGAACGAATATTACGGCAACCCTCGCAATTATATGTGGCGGGTGCTGTATGGCTTGCATGGATTGAGCGCTGTCGATGCCGAATATGAGCAAAGAATTGCCTTTGCGCTGTCGCATCATCTTGCGTTGTGGGACGTCTTGAAGTCGTGCTCGCGCGAAGGAAGCCTTGATGCTGCGATTCGAGACGAGGTGGTCAATGATGTCCCGTCGCTGCTGGAGCAATACCCAAACCTTCGGTGCATCGCCTTGAACGGCAGCAAAGCGCATGACACGTTTATGCGCCATTTTGGCAAGCTTGAGGTCGTTCAACGGGTTGACTGCCTGAAGCTGCCCTCGACAAGCCCGGTTCCGACGAAGACGATGAGAACGTTGGCGGATCGCCTTGGCGCGTGGCAGGTCATCGTACCCTATCTGCAATAAAATTCGAACCTTTCATTTGCATTTTTCGGTTCATGGCATATAATAGATGCAATCATGTTACAGACATTGAACGGGATAGTACGCAGCGAAGTAATGCGACAGCGAGCCGGGAGGGTGGAAGCCGGCGGCATTCGCGCAGCGGAATCGCACCCGGGAGTCGGCGGCTTGAAGGCGGCGCTTAAGCGTACGCTGCGTAGGGCAGCCCGGTCACGCCGTTATCGTGTCGAGAGGCAGTGTGCCGATCTAGCGCGTTTTGCGCACGGATCGAAGGCTGCCAGAAGAGTGGTACCGCGGATTTGACTCCGTCTCTTTCCTATAAGAGACGGAGTTTTTTGTTTCCTAGCGGAGGCGCGACGGCGCTACCATCAGTATGTACAGAAAGGAGGTGCCGAATTTGACGGATAAAGCAAGCGTGCGCTTGGTTCTTAGCAGCGATATTGAGGGCGAGAAGCAGGAGCATCATTTTCATGGCGAGTGGTATCGCAAAGGGCGTACGATATACGTCCGTTATTCGGAGATGGACGAGGAAGCGGGCGAAACGCGGACGCTCATCCGCTGGCGGGACGGCGAACTGCATATCGCAAGGCGCGGGCTTGTCGATTCGGAGCAAACTTTCGTTGCGGGCGTGCGACGAACGGGACGCTACGCTTCTCCTTTTGTACAGTTTCAGATGGAGACAGACACCGAGTGGTTATGGATGCAGTGTGGAGATTGGCGAACGAAAGACGAGCTGGGCGAAGGTGGGTTCCCCCCAACCGGCGACGAAGCTGGCCCGAGCGATGGAGAGCTGCTGCCCGAACTTCCGATGCTGCTGGAATGGCATTATAAGATGTATGTTGATGACGAGCTCACCGGTCAGTTTAAGATTAAGCTGCAGGCAGAGCGAAGTTAAGCACTAATCTAAGATGATAAGGGGACGAAACCATCATGACGAATGCAATTGAACGGTTATATGACAATGTCAAAACAGCGCTGGCCAATGCGGTAGTTGCCGCAGGTCTGGCAACACGCGAAGAGCTGCCAGCCTTCGTGCTTGAAGTGCCACGCGACAAGTCGCATGGCGATCTTGCGACGAATGCTGCCATGCAGCTCACGAAGCTTGCGAAGCGCAACCCGCGCCAGATCGCAGAAGCGATTATCGCCAATCTGGACACGGCATCGGCATCGATTGAATCGGCGGAGATTGCAGGCCCAGGCTTCATTAACTTCCGCTTGAACAAAAGCTATTTGTACCCTGTCGTAACCGAGGTGCTTGCGGCGGGTGAAAATTATGGACGCGTGAACGCAGGAGCAGGCAAGCGCGTAGAGGTGGAATTCGTAAGCGCGAATCCGACGGGCAGCCTTCACTTAGGCCATGCACGCGGCGCGGCAGTGGGCGATGCGCTTTGCAATGTGCTTGATTTTGCTGGTCATGAAGTGACGAGGGAGTATTACATCAATGATGCGGGCAAACAGGTGGAAAACCTGGCGTTTTCCATCGAAGCTCGTTACAAGCAAGCGCTTGGGCAAGAGGCGGTTATGCCGGAGGATGGCTACCATGGCGCTGATATCGTCGGTTTCGCTCAAGAGCTGGCAGCGCAAGAGGGCGATCGTCTGCTGTCGCTGCCTGACGATGAACGGTTTATCTTCTTCCGCCAATACGGCTTGGAGCGCGAGCTGGACAAAATCAAACGGGACCTCGGCCGCTTCCGCGTAGGCTTCGACCTGTGGTACAGCGAAACCTCGTTGTACGAGCAAGGTTTGGTTGAGCAAGGGCTGGATGCGCTTCGCGCGACGGGGCATGTATATGAAGAGGAAGGCGCGACTTGGCTTAACACGATGCAGTTCGGTGACGACAAGAACCGCGTTCTGGTCAAAAATGACGGCTCGTACACGTATTTGACGCCGGACATTGCGTACCACCGAGTGAAATATGGCCGAGGCTACGATCGTCTGATCAACATTTGGGGTGCTGACCATCATGGCTACATTCCTCGGATGAAAGCGGCGATGGAGGCATTGGGCAACGATCCAGGCAAGCTGACAGTGCTCATTGCACAGATGGTCAGCCTGTTCCAGAACGGCGAGAAGGTCAAAATGTCCAAGCGGACCGGCAAAGCGGTTACGATGGAGGATCTAATGGATGAAGTGGGCGTAGATGCGATCCGTTACTTCTTCACGATGCGCAGCATGGACTCCCATTTGGATTTCGATATGGATCTCGCCGTATCGACATCGAACGAAAATCCGGTCTTCTATGTGCAGTATGCGCATGCGCGGATTTGCAGCATTTTCCGCCAGGCAGAGGAGCAAGGGATTGCAATGCGCTCGCTATCCGAAATCGATCTGTCCCGTCTGGTAACAGAGCAAGAGTACGATCTGCTGCGCAAGCTGGGTGAGCTTCCGCAGGAAATTACGGATGCAGCTGAGCAATATGCGCCGCATCGCCTAATTCGTTATGTGTATGAGCTGGCAGCGCAATTCCACAGCTACTATAAAGCGGAGCGCGTCATGACGGACGACGCTGAGCAGACGCAAGCGCGTCTTGCTTTGCTCGCATCGACGCGTATTGTTATAGCCAACGTGCTGAAGCTAGTCGGCGTAACGGCGCCAGAGCGAATGTAATAGCCTGAACAAGCAAAGCCAGGAGATGCCCCCGCGGGGTGCTCCTGGCTTTTTACGTCGGACTATATGCTGTTGGTAGTGGATGGCTTATGCTCATGGTTGCTCCGCAGCTAGCGGTCAGATGCCTGCAGCATTTTCGCGATATCGATCTCGCCTGTCACCCGTGGCGAGCGTTTGCCTTTCAGGGGCTGCATGGATCGGCGCAGAATCGCCTTCACTTCGTTCGGCGACAGGTCGGGTTGTTTCGCGAGCAGAAGCGCTACTGCGCCGCTTACATGCGAGGTGGCCATCGATGTTCCGCTCATCTCATGGTACTTGCCCTTCAACCACGCAGACGTAATTTTGTCGCCAGGCGCATAGATATCAATGTAGATGCCGCGATTGCTGAAAGGCGCGATGCGCCTTAGCCGATTCGTGGCGCCCACGGATATCGTTTGAGGATAACGTGCCGGATAGTCGATTGCGCGGCGTTTGCCGTCGTTTCCGGACGAGGCGACAATAATAATACCGGCGTTCGTGGCATTGGTAACGGCGCTCAACAGTGCCTTGCTTCGCGTCTTCATCCCGAAGCTCATGTTGATAATATTCATCCGATTACGCACGCACCACTCGATTGCGAGTATAATATCCGAGACATAGGCGCTTCCGTTATGGTCGAACGCCTTGATGGGATGGATGGAGGAGCGGGGCGCCACGCCAATCATCCCTTGTAACTGATTTGCTGCTGCGATCGTGCCAGCGATATGCGTGCCATGGCCGTTATCGTCATGCGGCAGCAGGCTGCGATTGAGCAGATTGATGCCCCGAGCGAGCGATTGGCGCAAATCGGGATGGCTAAAATCAACGCCGGTATCAACGACGCCGATTTTAATTTTATGGCCGGTCGTGGTGCTCCACGCTTGCGGGGCTTTGATATGGGATACGCCCCAAGGAATGCCTTTGTCCGGTGCCGATGCCCGTTGGGTTGCTGTGTGAATGCGGATACGTTTATCGTTTTCCACCCAGACGCGGCCATCGAACCGGCGATGAGGCTGGTCGTCGGGAATCGGACAGGAGATTGCTTGAATAATGCCCATCTGCCTGACCGACTGCAGCGACGAGACCGATGCCTTCATTTCTGACCACTCATGCACGAAACGGCGAAAGTCTTGGCTATTTTGGAACCGGATGATTCTCTTTTTGTGGCTCGCGTTCTTCTCGGTCATCATGCCCTGCAGCCAACGGAGAAAAGCGGTGGTGTCCAAATTACGGGTCCCCTCCCGACGACGATGCTGAAGTATTGTATGAACGAGCGTCGGTCGCCGCATGAGCAAGTTGCCTTTTTTCATATAATTAGGCTTGAAACCGTGTCAAAAAGCGGGGAGAGACATACGATGATGTAAGAGCCCCGCGAAGGCTCCCGCCAGCCCGGTGGCGGATGGTTTCCATCCAATCCGGAAGGATACAGTCAGAGCGGAGGGGATATGCCCTTCGCTTTTTGCGTGCGGACAAGCCTATGTGCTTGCATTTTTAAGGGAAATAGGTTTTACTATAGGTTGATACGGTAACAATCGTATATGAACGGTATTTTTGCTATTGAAGTAGCACGGGAGGATGGGTCAGGATGAGCATCGATTTCGCCGCCAAATGGGACCGCGAACAGATTCAAGATATGCCCATGGTCGATTTGGCTTTCGAAGTGCTGAAAGCGGCCAACACGCCGATGTACTATCGGGATATAATGATGGAAATCGCGAAGGTCCGCGAGTTGGATCCGGACAGAATCAATGACGTAATTGCGCAAGTATATACGGAAATCAACATCGACGGACGGTTTGCGTGCGTCGGCAGCAACAACTGGGGCTTGAAGCGCTGGTATCCAGTCGAACGCAACGAAGATCCGGTCACGAACGCGAAGCGTCCTCGGATTATTAACGATGACGACGATCTGGATGACGAGGATATCTATGCGGACGAGGAAGAAGAAGCATACACGCCGGACGAAGAAGATTACGATACGTACGATGAAGACCGTGAAGGCTTCGAAGAGTCCGAAGAAGAAGCGGAAGTCGACGAGGAAGTTATTGACGAGGAAGAAATCGATGAAGAGTCCGATGCGGAGGGGGCTGACGGCGACGAAGAGGATGAAGACTTCGACGACGATCAGGACGATGACGAGGACGACGATAAATAAGCATTTTATACACAACAGCTCTGCATGTTCCCCACGGAACGGCGGAGCTTTTTTTTCGTCGCGGGCTTTACTTGACAGGCTTACCGCAAGCGGGTAAACTATTGCATGGGCTTCTGATTGCGGAATAAGAAATTTGTAACAATAGGACGTCTAGTCCGCCTTATTCTTGCTTATAATCTGTATACTTTAGATCTAAAGTGCCCCGTGGACACGGGTGTCACTTTTTTTATTTTGCCATTTAACTTCCTTTTCACTCAGGACGCCGTCCGTTATCGGACGGCGAAACCTTTTTAATCGAAGGATGAGATGGCTGCTCCAGAAATTGGATGGCGTTCCTTGTCGGTGCGCACCACTGAATACGGCAACAATAGGCAAACCTAAACATTAACATAGGAGCTTGGAGGGTATTGGTACAGTGACTAAATACATTTTCGTAACTGGCGGCGTCGTGTCGTCCTTGGGTAAGGGCATTACGGCTGCATCACTTGGCAGGCTGCTGAAGAATCGTGGTCTGAAAGTAACGATCCAAAAGTTTGACCCTTATATTAACGTTGACCCGGGAACGATGAGCCCGTATCAGCATGGTGAGGTATTCGTTACCGATGACGGTGCTGAGACGGACCTTGACCTTGGTCATTATGAGCGTTTCATTGATATTAATCTTTCGAAGAACAGCAACGTGACGACAGGCAAAATTTATTCCACCGTTATTACCAAAGAGCGCCGTGGCGAATACTTGGGCGGTACGGTTCAAGTTATTCCCCACATTACGAATGAAATCAAAGACCGCGTGTTCCGCGCAGGCAAAGAAGCGGGCTCGGATGTTGTCATCACGGAGATTGGCGGCACGGTAGGCGATATCGAGAGCTTGCCATTCTTGGAAGCCATTCGCCAGATCAAAAGCGACATTGGTCGCGATAACGTCATGTACATCCATGTTACGCTGATTCCTTACATTAAAGCGGCAGGCGAAGTGAAAACAAAGCCGACGCAGCATAGCGTTAAAGAATTGCGCAGCATCGGCATTCAACCGAACGTAATCGTTTGCCGTACGGAGCATCCGATGGCTGACGATTTGAAACGCAAAATCGCGCAATTCACGGACGTGGACGCGAATGCGGTTGTCGAGTGCCGCGATGCCTCGACATTGTATGAAGTGCCGCTGATGCTTCGCGAGCAAGGGTTGGACGACATCGTCGTTAACCATTTGAAGCTGACGACGACGCCGCCGGACATGGTGGAATGGGAGCAACTCGTTCAACGTGTGAAGTCGCTTCACAAAACGACGGAAATCGCAATCGTCGGCAAATATGTAGCGCTTCATGACGCGTACTTGTCGATTGTGGAATCGTTGGGCCACGCTGGCATTGCTGCTGATTCCGATGTTAAAATCCGTTGGGTGAATGCAGAAGAGCTGACGGAAAGCAACGTTGCTGAGCAGCTGCAGGGCGTACATGGCATTCTCGTGCCAGGCGGATTTGGCGATCGCGGTATTGAAGGCAAGATTACAGCAATCAAATATGCACGTGAAAGCGGCACGCCGTTCTTCGGCATTTGCCTCGGCATGCAAGTAGCTGTAATCGAGTTCGCTCGCAATGTTGGCGGCCTGCTGGACGCGAACAGCTCGGAGATCAACCCATCCACGCCTTACCCTGTTATCGATCTGCTGCCAGAGCAGAAGGATATCGAGGATCTTGGCGGAACGATGCGCCTTGGCCTGTATCCTTGTAAGCTGGTTCCGGGCTCTGTCGGCATGAAAGCATATGGCGACGAGCTCGTATACGAACGCCACCGTCACCGGTATGAGTTCAACAACGAGTACCGTGAGCAGCTGGAATCCCGCGGTCTGGTCTTCTCGGGTACTTCGCCTGACGGTCGTTTGATCGAAATGGTTGAATTGCCGGAGCATCCTTGGTTCTTGGCCGTTCAATTCCATCCGGAATTTACGTCGCGTCCGAACCGTCCGCAGCCATTGTTCCGCGGCTTCGTTAGCGCAGCGTTGAAATTTGCAGAACAACAATAATTGTTTAAATCCCTGTTTCTCTATTTGGAGATACAGGGATTTTTTTTAATTTTGTCGGAAAAGGGTGATTAAGGAAGAGGGCTGCGTGGGTAGTGATTAAGAGTGGAAAGTGAGTCTACATAGCCATCGTCAATATCTGACAAGCCATGTAATTCCTTTTTTTGATAAAGATGCAGGAAAATATAGCTTCATATGCGAATATATTTAACGATTATGTCGGGTACGTCCAAGGCTGGGCGATCGTGGTGTTCATGGGAGGTTATATGGTGGAGAAGAACAAAGTGTTGATTGTCGATGACCAGAATGGCATTCGCGTTTTACTGATGGAAGTGTTCAGTAGCGAGGGATACTCGACTTTCCAAGCATCTAACGGTAAGCTCGCATTGGAAATCGTTCGACAGGAGAAGCCGGATTTGGTGCTGCTGGACATGAAGATTCCTGGCATGGATGGACTTGAAATTTTGCGTCATATTAAAACGATCGACGTCGATATCAAGGTCATCATGATGACGGCGTATGGCGAATTGGACATTATCAAGGAAGCGACCGACTTGGGAGCGTTGATGCATTTTACGAAGCCATTCGATATTGACGAAATGCGTCTTGCGGTGAACAGCCAGCTGCGAGGCGACCAAACGAATAATCGTTACGCAATAGGGACCTAGCCGTTAGGGTCCCTTTTTTCATATCGTTACAATCCATTTACTATACGTGGGCGCGTTGTGGTATAATAGCGCAGGATGACAAGTAGTTGTTGAGGTATAACCGTCTGTTTGGTAGAAGCAATTAAGCGTAACGTCCGAATAAAGTAATCGACGACCGTCCGGATAGGACGGCTTGGCCATAACGGAGCTATGCTCCTCTGAAGATGGGGTGTTAACCTCTTCTTTATGCATGTGCGACAGTCTCTCCCATATTGGACCGTTTGGGGTTCGAGGGGAGAGATTCGCCGTATTCATGGGGGTTTAGTGCGAGAATTGGCTACTGGAGCTCGATGGTTTGTTCGCTTTTGACGGGGAGGAATCGGTTAAGGCATGGAGAAATTGATGATCCGCGGCGGTAGGCCGCTTCATGGTGAAATTCAAATTAGCGGAGCCAAGAACAGTGCAGTTGCGCTGCTTCCCGCTGCAATATTGGCAGAATCAGAAGTAACGCTCGATAATTTGCCTGCGATTAGCGATGTTGCCGTATATAGCGAGATTTTGCGAGATCTCGGAGCAAAAGTAGAGCGTCACGAAGATACGATGCGCATTGATCCTTCGAAGCTAGTTTCCACCGCTATGCCTAATGGCAAAGTGAAGATGCTGCGAGCTTCGTATTATTTGATGGGTGCGCTGCTAGGACGGTTTGGCGAGGCTGTGATCGGGCTTCCGGGAGGCTGCAACTTTGAGCCGCGTCCAATCGATCAGCACATTAAAGGATTCGAGGCATTGGGTGCAACCGTAACGAATGAGCATGGCGCAATGCGGATTTCGGCCAAAGAGCTTCGCGGCGCTAAGATTTATCTGGACCTCGTCAGCGTAGGCGCTACGATTAACATCATGCTGGCGGCTGCAAGAGCCAAAGGCTCCACAATTATCGAAAATGCGGCGAAAGAGCCTGAAATTATAGATGTTGCTACACTTCTAAACGCTATGGGAGCGAAGATTAAAGGGGCGGGCACCGAAACGATTCGCATCGAAGGCGTTGAACGGATGCATGGTTGCCGACATTCTATTATTCCAGACCGCATTCAAGCGGGTACTTATATGATTATGGCTGCAGCGACTCGAGGCGATGTTACGGTAGAAGGCGTCATTCCGAAGCATATGGAGGCGGTTACGGCCAAGCTTCGCGAGATGGGCGCAACGGTTGAGGAGCTGGATGATGCGATTCGCATTGTCGGAGGCGACAAGCCTTATGAGGCTGTCGATCTCAAAGCGCTCGTATACCCTGGCTTTGCGACTGACCTCCAATCGCCGATGACGAGTCTCCTCACGCAGGCTAAGGGAGTGAGCGTGCTTTCAGATTACATTTATGGAAACCGCTTCAAACATGTGCCGGAGCTTGCGATGATGGGAGCGAACATTCGCGTAGAGGGCCGTTCCGCTATTATTGAAGGCGGTCCGCTGAGCGCAGCTAAAGTGCATGCGACGGATTTGCGTGCTGGCGCAGCGCTCGTTATCGCCGGCTTAACAGTGAAGGAAGGCATTACCGAAGTAACAGGTGTTGAATACATCGATCGCGGCTATGACAATCTCGTAGACAATTTGCGCCGGCTTGGAGCAGACATTTGGCGCGAGACCGTATAACGAAAGTGGCCATTGCAGAGAACGGCGGTACTGATTTCGTCTAAGGCGGAATAGGGTCCGCCGTTTCCGGCAATGCTGGTAAGCAAAATATAATAGTGTGGTGAGAATATGACGGATCTTCAGATCAACGATCTGGAAGAGATGAAGTTGACCGATCTGTATAAGCTGGCTAAACAGTATCAGATCCCTTATTACGGTCAATTTAAGAAAAAAGAACTCATTTTCGCGATACTGCGAGCGCAAGCGGAGAAGAGCGGGTTCTTCTTCATGCAAGGAATACTTGATATTTTGCCTGATGGCTTTGGTTTTTTACGGCCCATCAATTACGCTAGCAGTAACGAGGATATTTACATTTCGCAATCCCAAATTCGCAGGTTCGATCTGCGCTCCGGCGATCTCGTTTCTGGCAAATGTCGTCCTCCGAAAGAAAATGAACGGTACTATGGTTTGCTTCAAGTCAACGCCGTAAACGGCGAAAACCCTGATACAGCTGCAGAACGCCTTCACTTTCCCGCGCTTACCCCTCTTTTCCCAGAGAAGAAACTGGTACTAGAAATGGCCCCTAACAAGCTTTCGACGCGCATAATGGATTTGCTGGCACCGGTCGGACTCGGACAGCGCGGCTTAATCGTGGCGCCTCCGAAAGCGGGTAAAACCTTGCTTCTCAAAGAAATTGCGAATAGCATCTCGGCGAACCATCCCGACATTGAATTATTTGTACTGCTAATCGATGAACGTCCTGAGGAAGTTACAGATATGCAGCGCTCGGTTAAAGGCGAGGTTGTCGCTTCCACATTCGATGAATTGCCAGAGAATCATATTAAAGTAGCTGAGCTAGTGCTTGAGCGGGCGCTTCGACTTGTCGAGAGCAAGAAGGACGTCGTAATTTTGCTTGATAGCATTACGCGTTTAGCGCGCGCATATAACCTTGTTATTCCACCATCAGGCCGAACGCTGAGCGGCGGTATTGATCCCGCGGCATTTCATCGTCCGAAGCGCTTTTTTGGCTCTGCGCGCAACGTGGAAGAGGGCGGCAGCTTGACGATTCTTGCAACAGCGCTAATCGAGACGGGTTCTCGCATGGACGATGTGATCTATGAGGAGTTCAAAGGCACAGGCAATATGGAGCTCCATCTTGACCGTAGATTAGCAGAGCGTCGGATTTTCCCTGCACTCGACATTCGTCGTTCTGGCACGCGCCGCGAGGAAATGCTTTTATCGAAAGAAGAGCTGGACAAAGTGTGGGCGATTCGCAAGAGCATGAACGATTCCATGGAGTTCGTGGACAACTTCCTGAAGAAGCTTGCGGATTCGAAGACGAACGAAGAGTTCTTAATGTCGCTTGATACATCATCTTTCCCAGGCTCGCCTTCTGGCAGCGGCAATAGCAGCACGTCTGGAGCAAATAATAGCAGCAACAGCGGCACGAATGCGGGACGGCGTCCGGCAGCGCGCTCGACAGCGCTGTCACGGGACTAACGCCGTTTTGCAAATGTACTTATTTTTAGGAGGACACCATGAATCTCGTATATGCAGACGCCGATGGCAACGTATTTGACCATCCAACATGGATTGGTCTGGGACGCTCTGGCGATTTGGCAGTAGAGCTGATGGAAGATGAGCTAATACCGCTCCCGGATGGCGCTACGCTCGTTGGGTTGCCGCATACGCGCCCGATTGGCCTCGATCCTAAGAGTGGAGAGATGGCCGTGCTGCCGGGAGATGTTCAAGCAGTTGGGGCGTTGCTGCCGCAAGGCTTTACCCGATTGAACATTCCGTCGTACGTTAAAACAAACAAGGAAGAGAAGTTTCCTTTGTTCGGCTATACGGCAGTCGTTTGGAAAAATGGTCAGTTTTATGTGGCGGCGCAGCCGACAGACGATCCGGAACGATGGAATCCGCTTAATTGCGACCGCAAGGAGCTGCGCGTGAAAGTCGATCAGCTTATTAATCGCTACCCGGACAATCGGCTGTACAAGCATTTGTCTAATTGTGCATTAGGCTATGAATGCCTGACTTCATCCAACACATTTTTACAACGTTGGGAGGGCGCGGTTCCTGTGTCCTTCTCGTGCAACGCAGGATGCTACGGGTGCATCTCTGAGCAGCCTGAAGACAGCGGGTTCGTTGCACCCCAGACTCGAATGAATTTCAAGCCTACCGTCGATGAAGTTGTACAGGTAATGATGGAACAGCTCGTTACGCCGGATGCGATCATCAGCTTTGGGCAAGGCTGCGAGGGCGAACCGTCGACTCAAGCCAAGATCATTATCGATGCGATCAAAGAAGTGCGCAGCCGTACTTCCATGGGCTATATCAATATTAATACGAATGCTGGCTTGTCTGACCACATTCGCGGCATTGTCGATGCGGGGCTCGATTTGATGCGAGTCAGTACCATCAGCGCGCTCGATGATCATTACAACGCTTATTACAAGCCGCGTGGCTATACCCTTGCGAACGTTGAGAAGTCGCTGAAGTATGCGACAGACAATGGCGTATACACCTCGATCAACTATCTCATCTTCCCAGGCGTGACGGATCGAGAAGAGGAGATCGAGGCGATGATCGGATTTGCCAAGCGGACAGGCCTTAAGCTCATTCAAATGCGCAATCTGAATATTGACCCGGAAAGCTATTTGGAGCTTATTCCAAAGCCGCAGGGTGAAATTTACGGCATGAAGCAAATGATTGAAATTTTCAACGAAGAATTGCCGGATGTCGCTATTGGGTCGTTCACGCATGTGCCACCCGAGCAATTGCGTCGTGCTCGTTAAATTTTTTCGCATGTTTTGGCATTAGCTCAGGCGACGGATTGCATTGCATATTTTGAATGGACCGTGCTATAATCACGTTGTCTGTGCAATTTACTCTGGATTCGCATGTAATCCAGGGCGGAAAGAGGTGAACGCGATGAAACAAGGTATTCATCCGACGTACCACGTAACAACGGCAACGTGCGCTTGCGGTAACACGTTCGAGACTGGTTCGATCAAATCGAATCTTCGTGTCGAGATCTGCTCCGTATGCCACCCGTTCTTCACTGGCAAACAGAAATTTATCGATGCCGGCGGCCGTGTGGACAAGTTCAAAAAGAAATACGGTATCTAATATTCTGTTTGAAATTGGCAGAATACAACGACCTCCCTCAGCCATCCTATGGTTTAGAGGGAGGTTTTTTGTTATGTTGCATGGTAGACGTTATTTACTCTTCAGCACTTTGATGATTAGCATCGCGATAACTGGTTCTGGCTGCGGCGGCGGAAGCGGCAAGTACGATAACAAGATGAAGGTGCAAAATTACGGCCATGACGGGTACATGGGTTTAACCAACACGAATCCGAACCTGCCGAACTCTCCGAACAGCTTGACGATAAAAAGCGATACAGACTTCGTAGGCGAGAAGCTTCGCGGGCTGAAAGGAATTCAGCGCAGCCGTGTGACGATTGACGGCTCGTCCATGCATGTAAGGATTGATCCAGATCCATCGTTGAATGCAGCGCAGCGGGCACGCTTGCAGTCAGAAGCAACGGCAATTGTTCAGAAGAATATGCCTCGCTATGATGTGCATGTGACGGTGGTACATTAGAGGAATGTTGAGGGAAGTATTTCCGAAGGTTGCGCTTTGTCCTTTAATGGGCTATACTTAGTTTTGCCGTGCTAGACGGGGAGGTAGCGGTGCCCTGTAACTCGCAATCCGCTGTAGCGAGGTTGAATTCCTGTCTGAGGTTATGCTGATGCGGGGTTGGTATTTGCAATCAATGTTGACAGTTGGGTCCTCCGCAATGGGCATCTGTGAACCCGGTCAGGTCCGGAAGGAAGCAGCCGTAAGCAGATCTGTTCATGTGTTGGAGGAGTGCCTGGCTCGAGTTGAAGTGCAAAGGTGCCACCCGGGTCGCATGGATCGGGGGCAGGTGCACGGTTCCTATAATGCATCAGCCAGACCGGCTGTGTGGAGTAAGGCAGTAGCCACTCCGCATAGGTCGGTTTTTTTGTATGTTTGTAATGCTTGCTAATTAATGCTGATGCGACAAGACTCTGCATAATGCTTGTTTTTTTGCCGCATAGGTTCGTGTATAATGGAATAATCGGATCGAAATGTCATTGCAGAAAGGATGGGCCCCATGTCTCATATTGCCTTATACAGAGCCTGGCGTCCCCAGACATTCCATGACATGGTTGGACAGCGGCACATTATCCGGACGCTGCAGAACGCGATTCGTGAGGATCGCGTATCACATGCCTATCTATTTAATGGACCGCGAGGAACAGGCAAGACCAGTGCAGCCAAGATTCTGGCCAAAGCGGTTAACTGTGAACGCGGGCCGGCGCCGGAACCATGCAATGAATGTGACGCTTGTCTAGGGATTACAGCGGGCACGGTAATGGATGTCGTTGAGATTGATGCCGCTTCCAATAGGGGCATTGATGAAATCCGCGATATTCGTGATAAAGTCCGTTATGCCCCGTCCGAAGTTCGCTATAAAGTGTATATTATTGATGAAGTGCACATGCTTACGACAGAGGCCTTTAACGCTTTGCTCAAGACGTTAGAGGAACCGCCGGGTCATGTCATTTTCATCCTTGCAACGACTGAACCTCACAAGCTGCCGCCGACAATCATATCGCGGTGCCAACGATTTGATTTCCGGCAGGTTTCCCTAGAGGAACAGACAGAGCGGCTTAGGCTGATCTGTCAGGAGGAAGGTATTGAGGCTGACGAAGAGGCGCTAGCTTATATCGCTCGCTTATCGGAAGGCGGAATGCGCGATGCAATCGGCCTGCTTGAGCAGTCGGCCGCTTTTGGAGGAGAGCGAATAACGCTTGAAGGCGCAGTAGATGTAACTGGCGGATTAGCGGCTGAGCAATTTGCCAAGCTTGCTGAGGCAGTCAGAGACCGTAACGCGGGCGCTGTGCTTCCTTTGGTTGAAGGATTGATGCAAGCGGGCAAGAGTGCGGAGAAGTGTATGGAAAACTTCATCTACTATTTCCGTGATCTGTTGGTTCTCAAGCTGGCTCCTCAGAGTGGCGCCGCGACGGAACGAATTGTTGACGATAGTCGATTCCGAGAAATGGCCGATGGCTTTAGTACGGAGCGACTGTTTGTCATGATCGACGTGCTCAACCGTTATCAGGCGGATATGAAGCATGCGCTGCAGCCCCAGACTTTATTCGAAGTAGCGCTTATGAAGCTCTGTACGCTGGCTGAGCCGAATGACGTTTCCGGCCGTAGTGCTAATGGTGCGCAAGCGCCATCTGGTCATACGGGCGATGAGGTTGTGCGGTTGCAGCGTCAAGTGGAAGCGCTTGAGAAGAAACTCGAGCAATTGCTTCGTAACGGCGTGGCAGCAAGCGGCGGAGGGGATGCTGGCGCCGCATCGGCAGCCAGTGGCAGCGGAGCAGTCCGCCGGAATTCCGGTTCGCGGGGATCCTTCGGGTCATCGGGAGGCGGCGGTCTAGGTGCAATTGGTAAGCCGAAGCTTGAGCCTTTCGTGGCTGCTCTTAACGGACAGGCGATTAATCAGATTCGTATGCGTTGGGGCGAATTGCTGCAGCGCGTGAAGGAAACGAAGATTACCGTTCACGCTTGGTTGGTGGATGGGGATCCCGTCTCTGCCGCCGATGAAACCGTGCTCGTTGCGTTTAAGAGCATGATGCATCGGGAAACTACGGAGAAGCCGGCTAACCGCGAATTGATTGAGCAAGTGCTCCATTCGGTGTTTAATCGGCCAGTGAAGTTGGCTACGGTTATGCTGAAGGATTGGCAGGCGGCATCCGAGAACGGTGCTCATGAAGCAACCGGAGAACCGTTGGAACTCCGAATGGACGATGAATCAGGGACTGCTTCACGACCGGAATGGGTCGAAGAAGCCTATAAAATGTTTGGCGATCAACTTGTTGAATTAAAGCAGGACTAGAAATCGTGAGCAACATACATTTTCCGTGAGGTGATTGTTATGACAAACATGCAACATATGATGAAACAAGTAAAGAAGATGCAAGAGCAAATGCTGAAAGCGCAGGAAGAGCTGGGTACGAAAACGATCGAAGGTTCCGCTGGCGGCGGCGTTGTTAACGTTAAAGTGAATGGCCACAAGCAGGTTCTTTCCATTACCATCAAACCAGAAGTGGTAGATCCTGAAGACATCGAAATGCTGCAAGATCTTGTTATTACAGCAGTAAACGACGCATTGGCTAAAGCTGAAGAGATGGCTAATGAAGACATGGGCAAATACACTGGCGGTATGAAAATTCCAGGCCTGTTCTAAGCATAAGTGTAGCAAGGCTGTTTCTAACCAAAATCGGCCTGTCGGATTCGCAGCATGCATCCGGCGGGTCGTTTGTTGTTGAGAGGGGTTGAAAGCTCATGTATTATCCCGAGCCGATAGCCAAACTCATTGATGCATTCACCCGGCTTCCTGGAATTGGGCCCAAAACGGCTGCGCGATTAGCCTTTCATGTCCTGCGGATGCAGGAGGATGACGTCATTGACTTTGCTAAGGCGCTAGTAAGCGTTAAGCGGAATCTGCATTACTGTTCGGTTTGCTGCAATATTACAGACGTCGACCCATGCCGGATTTGCCAAGATAAGAATCGCGATCATGCGGTTATCTGCGTTGTGCAGGAATCGAAAGATCTGGTTGCTATGGAACGAACCAAGGAGTTCTCTGGCTATTATCATGTCCTTCAGGGTGCGATATCTCCGATGGAGGGGATAGGCCCGGACCAAATCCGAGTAGCGGAGCTGCTGCAGCGATTAAGCGATGAACGCGTGCAGGAGCTTATAATGGCCACGAATCCTAATATTGAAGGCGAAGCAACCGCCATGTATTTATCGCGTCTGGTTAAGCCGTTCGGCATTCGTGTTACTCGAATTGCCCATGGTCTGCCTGTTGGCGGAGATCTGGAATACGCGGACGAGGTCACATTATCTAAAGCGCTAGAAGGTCGTAGAGAATTAAACTAATATATCATCGAAGCATAAGAAGCCGAACTGCCTTTCAATGGGAGTTCGGCTTTTTGCTTTCGTAGTCGAGTTCACCGTCGGTTCTATGGTTGTCTCACACGACATAAGAATGTGGTAGGAGATAAGTGGACGAGCGAGGGGGAATACGATGCGTACGCTTGCGAGTTGGTTTCATCTTGAGAGGTTCAAAAGTAAAGCAAAATCTAAATCCGTAAAATTCATGCCTGATGAGATTTGGCAACTGAAGAAGGATGTCGAAGATGCGCGCAAGGGCTGGCATAATGCTTGTCGATTTTTTCATTACGTAGTGGAGCCGGATGAGATTGAGTATGCGATTTATCATCTTAAGGCAGCTGAACAACGTTATGTCATGTTAATTCGAAAAGCGAAGGCTATTCAAAATGTGGAGTGGCCCGCATCGATAGTGGGTGAAAGTCCTCAATGACTGCAATATTAACGGGCGTTCTTATCCTTTCATCAATAGCGTTGCTGTTTGTGCTCATCCGAACGAAACTTTCTTTTGAATGGCTGCGAAGATTCGCGCTTCATATTGTGATTGCCTCATTAGGATTGTATGCCATTAATTATTCTGGTTTGCTTAGTGGTTGGGAAATTCCATTGAACCCGGTTACGATTGGCACAGTGATGGTTCTAGGCGTTCCAGGGATTGCGCTTATTGCCGGATTGCGAATGACGTTGTTTTGAAAATGAGCCACAGCAGGCGAGGAGCCTACTGTGGCTCATTTTGTATTTATGGGGTTAAACGGACTGGGTTGAC
>NZ_AEDD01000010.1:0-165000 GCF_000179615.1 Paenibacillus curdlanolyticus YK9 | reverse complement strand
ACTGAATCCATAGGTAAGTAGAGGCATACCAGGGGAACTGAAACATCTAAGTACCCTGAGGAAGAGAAAACAATAGTGATTCCGTCAGTAGCGGCGAGCGAACGCGGATTAGCCCAAACCTACGGACTTGTCCGTAGGGGTTGTAGGACGTCTCACATGGAGTTACAAAGGTGTTGGTTAGGCGAAGAGGTCTGGAAAGGCCCGCTAGAAGAGGTAAAAGCCCTGTAACCAAAAGTCAGCACCCTCCGAGACGGATCCTGAGTACGGCGGGACACGTGAAACCCCGTCGGAATCCGGCAGGACCATCTGCCAAGGCTAAATACTCCCTAGTGACCGATAGCGAAGCAGTACCGTGAGGGAAAGGTGAAAAGCACCCCGGAAGGGGAGTGAAATAGAACCTGAAACCGTGCGCTTACAAAAAGTCAGAGCCCTCTCTATGGGTGATGGCGTGCCTTTTGTAGAATGAACCGGCGAGTTACGTTCACGTGCAAGGTTAAGTCGGGAAGACGGAGCCGCAGCGAAAGCGAGTCTGAATAGGGCGAATAAGTACGTGGTCGTAGACCCGAAACCGTGTGATCTACCCCTGTCCAGGGTGAAGGTGCGGTAACACGCACTGGAGGCCCGAACCCACGCACGTTGAAAAGTGCGGGGATGAGGTGGGGGTAGCGGAGAAATTCCAATCGAACTCGGAGATAGCTGGTTCTCCCCGAAATAGCTTTAGGGCTAGCCTCGAGAATGAGCGTCATGGAGGTAGAGCACTGATTGGGTGCGGGGCCCGCCAAGGGTTACCAAGTCCAGTCAAACTCCGAATGCCATGTACGTGCTCCTCGGGAGTCAGACAGTGAGTGCTAAGATCCATTGTCAAGAGGGAAACAGCCCAGATCATCAGCTAAGGTCCCCAAGTGTGTGTTAAGTGGGAAAGGATGTGGAGTTGCACAGACAACCAGGATGTTGGCTTAGAAGCAGCCACCATTTAAAGAGTGCGTAATAGCTCACTGGTCGAGTGACTCTGCGCCGAAAATGTAACGGGGCTAAACACACCACCGAAGCTATGGCATGTACCAGTAGGTACTTGGGTAGGGGAGCGTTGAATGCGGGTTGAAGTCAGACCGGAAGGACTGGTGGACTGCATTCAAGTGAGAATGCCGGTATGAGTAACGAAAAGACAAGTGAGAATCTTGTCCGCCGAAAGCCTAAGGGTTCCTGAGGAAGGCTCGTCCGCTCAGGGTAAGTCGGGACCTAAGGCGAGGCCGAAAGGCGTAGTCGAAGGACAACAGGTTGATATTCCTGTACCACCGTAAACCGTTATGAGCAATGGAGTGACGCAGAAGGATAGTGACGCGGACTGATGGAATAGTCCGTCCAAGCAGTGAGGCTGATGTGTAGGCAAATCCGCACATCGTAAGGCTGGGCTGTGATGGGGAGGGAAAATTATAGTACCGAAGGTCATGTGTTCCCGCTGCCAAGAAAAGCTTCTAGCCAGGTGAAGGTGCCCGTACCGCAAACCGACACAGGTAGGCGAGCAGAGCATGCTAAGGCGCGCGGAAGAACTCTCGTTAAGGAACTCGGCAAAATGACCCCGTAACTTCGGGAGAAGGGGTGCCTCGGTAGGGTGAATAGCCCGAGGGGGCCGCAGTGAAAAGGCCCAAGCGACTGTTTAGCAAAAACACAGGTCTGTGCGAAGCCGTAAGGCGAAGTATACGGGCTGACGCCTGCCCGGTGCTGGAAGGTTAAGGGGAGTGGTTAGCCGCAAGGCGAAGCTATGAACCGAAGCCCCAGTAAACGGCGGCCGTAACTATAACGGTCCTAAGGTAGCGAAATTCCTTGTCAGGTAAATTCTGACCCGCACGAATGGCGTAACGACTTGGGCGCTGTCTCAACGAGAGATCCGGTGAAATTTTAATACCTGTGAAGATGCAGGTTACCCGCGACAAGACGGAAAGACCCCATGGAGCTTTACTGCAGCTTGATATTGGACTTTGGTACGATCTGTACAGGATAGGTGGGAGCCTAGGAAGCCTGAGCGCCAGCTTGGGTGGAGGCGCCGTTGGGATACCACCCTGATCGTATCGGAGTTCTAACCCACTACCGTGAAGCCGGTAGGGGGACCGTGTCAGGTGGGCAGTTTGACTGGGGCGGTCGCCTCCTAAAATGTAACGGAGGCGCCCAAAGGTTCCCTCAGAATGGTTGGAAATCATTCGGAGAGTGCAAAGGCATAAGGGAGCTTGACTGCGAGACCAACAAGTCGAGCAGGGACGAAAGTCGGGCTTAGTGATCCGGTGGTACCGAATGGAAGGGCCATCGCTCAACGGATAAAAGCTACCCTGGGGATAACAGGCTTATCTCCCCCAAGAGTCCACATCGACGGGGAGGTTTGGCACCTCGATGTCGGCTCATCGCATCCTGGGGCTGAAGTAGGTCCCAAGGGTTGGGCTGTTCGCCCATTAAAGCGGTACGCGAGCTGGGTTCAGAACGTCGTGAGACAGTTCGGTCCCTATCTGTCGTGGGCGTAGGAAATTTGAGAGGAGCTGTCCTTAGTACGAGAGGACCGGGATGGACGCACCGCTGGTGTACCAGTTGTTCCGCCAGGAGCATCGCTGGGTAGCCAAGTGCGGACGGGATAAGCGCTGAAAGCATCTAAGCGCGAAGCCCCCCTCAAGATGAGATTTCCCAGTATGTAAGACCCCTGGAAGACGACCAGGTTGATAGGCTCGAGGTGGAAGCGCAGCAATGCGTGCAGCTGACGAGTACTAATAGGTCGAGGGCTTATCCTAAGCGTTTTGGCGAATGCCAAAATCGCAACTTCGTGAGCATACGCTTTGCTTCTTGTATGAGAAGCAAACTTCGTGAGCAAGACTAAGCTAAGGATTCAGTATTCGCATCCAGTTTTCAGGGTGTAATTGCCTGATTGTTTGATGACAAGTTCATCAGCATGAAGAAATTACATGTAGCGTTTGGCGACGCTATAAACCTGATGGTTTCCATGCCATTAAAATGGGACAAGTGTGGCGGTGTAGCTCAGCTGGCTAGAGCATTCGGTTCATACCCGGAGGGTCGGGGGTTCGAGTCCCTTCGCCGCTACCACTAACCTAATATGGAGGCTTAGCTCAGCTGGGAGAGCATCTGCCTTACAAGCAGAGGGTCGGCGGTTCGATCCCGTCAGCCTCCACCATCTTTACAACGCGGAGCCGTGGTGTAGAGGCCTAACATGCCTGCCTGTCACGCAGGAGACCGCGGGTTCGAATCCCGTCGGCTCCGCCATTTTTTCTTCTATTACCAACATAGAAGAAATTGCATTACAAGTAAGGCTCGGTAGCTCAGTTGGTAGAGCAGAGGACTGAAAATCCTCGTGTCGGCGGTTCGATTCCGTCCCGAGCCACCATTTGTTCCTTAAGCTTTAGAGCTAAAGGCTAACATGGAGGATTAGTGAAGTGGCTAAACACGGCAGACTGTAAATCTGCTCTCTCTGAGTTCGGTGGTTCGAATCCATCATCCTCCACCACTTCTTTAAGAGCCATTAGCTCAGTTGGTAGAGCACCTGACTTTTAATCAGGGTGTCGTAGGTTCGAGTCCTACATGGCTCACCATTTATGAATGATTACCGTAGACATTGGTCTACGGTTTTTTTCATTTTGTAAACAATTAGATCTCCGGGTTAATGTGAAAGTTGTCGATATTTGGCGGGAAAGCTCGTGTGAAATCGGAAAATGAAGGGAACACTTAGTACAGTGGTTGTCCACTAGGACAAGCATCTGTAAAGGAGTGTCCATCATGCGATTTTTGGCAGCATCGCTCATCAGCTTTGCTTTAATGTTTGCGTTCGTCCCTTTGTTCCGGAAGGTGGCGTTAAGAATCGGGTTTGTGGATCGGCCGAATACTAGAAAAATTCATCGTAAGCCAATCCCGTTGATGGGTGGAGCTGCAATATACATAGCGACGATTGTATCATTACTGGCATTCGTTGGGGTAACTAAGATGAGTCTTTGCATTATTACAGGGGGCATCATTCTTGTTGTAGTTGGAATGGTCGATGATTATGCCAAATCAAAGGGGGAAGACTTCCCTGTAATGCCGCGCGTGATTGCCTATTTGGTTGTAGCAACATTACCGTTATGGTTCGGAATTCGAATCGACGGGGTTTCTAATTTAGGCGAGGGCGGTATGCTGCTTTTCCCCGATTGGTTATCGTGGAGCAGTACAATTATTTGGGTATTCGCATTGATCAATATGATTAACTTTATAGATGGCGTGGATGGGCTGGCTTCGGGAATATCTACGCTTTCGGCATTTACATTGTTTTTAACTGCACTGATTAAAGGTCAATCTGATACAGCGTTGCTGGCGGTTATCTTAGGAGGATCTTGCATCGGGTTTTTAGTATTTAACTTTCATCCTGCACGAATTTTTATGGGGGATGCGGGGGCGACGTTTATCGGTTATTCACTAGCCGTTATTGCTGTGGGCGGCGCCTTTAAGAGTGCTACATTTTTGACCATGATCGTTCCGCTCCTTGCATTGGGGATGCCGATAATGGATACGGTAATTGTGATGCTTAGACGATTAATGACAGGCAAGGGCCTGCATCAGGCAGATAAACTACATTCCCACCATTTACTGATGAGGTGGGGACTCAATCAAATCCAGACCGTTTCATTTCTTTATTTGATTGCGGCAGTGTTTTGTTTATTATCCATTTTGCTGCTGATCTGGACGGGATAATGGCTCATGGTTAGGCAATATGATACAATGACGTCAAAACGCCATGTGTCCAAGCTATTGTATTATTGTATATGTGTACCGCAGACTTGCATATGAATGGACAAAACGTTGGCGAGCAGGATAGGGGATAATGAATGAGCATGTCAGGTTGGGAACAACTGCAGCGCATTTTGGACTGTTCGATCAACGCTGTGGAGGTTCCGACATCGGATCATCCGGAATTAGCTGGCTTGGGGCCAGGGACTTTAATAGATCATGTTGACGGATATTTGCAAGTCATTATTCAATCGGACAATCGCAATATACGAGTATTGCAAGTACATCGCGACAATTTGACGGAGACAGAGCGCCAGCTGATTAGCTGGTCTGTGGCTAGATCATCTCATATAACAACGAAGGGCGTTTCCAAACAAGACGCTAAATCTGAAGCCGAGCGTAATGCACGAGCTTTAGGCGATTGGATTGTACGGCAAAGTGCATCAGGCTTAACAGAGTCTATACCGGATGAAATCGCGCTGGATGGTCGGTTATATGCGGAAATGATTCCTTTCCTGTTGGAAACGGAGCAGGCGACGGAAGCTGCTGCATTTGGTGAGCTTCAAAAGCTATTAGTGTCTTTCTTGGATGAGGAAGTTATCGTTATTCCGTTAAAAGGGCAAGAGTGGCTCGTATTAGCTCCTGTATCACTTGTACGTGATACGTTAGAGGAAAGGGACGAGCAGGCGGACGCACTCGAAGAAAGTTTGGAGTCTATAGGCTCCGGTTTATATGAGATGCTCGCAAGCGAATGGATCGGGGAATGCCATCTTGCTGTAGGACGGCCAATGAAGCCAGTGAAATCAGTCGTAATGTCTGTAATACAGCTGCAGGAAACGATTGAGTTGGGGAGGGTGTTCCAAGTCGGCTCTAATATTCATGTGCCTTGGAACATGCATTTGGAGCGATTGTTGGCAAGCATTCCAGAACAAGTTCGCTTACGTTATGTAGAACAAGCGCTTGGCCGTTCCGATGTGTTTATGGAAACTGAGACGATGTCGACATTGGATACGTTCTTTGCTCTAGACTGTAATGTGAGCGAAACCGCTAAGAAATTATACATTCATCGCAACACGTTATTATATCGGCTAGACAAGCTGAAGCAGGAGACCGGACTGGATGTTCGGGTGTTCAGGGACGCGGTTTTGATGAAAATCATTTTGCTATTGTACAAAGTTACGAAAAGGGCTTAGATTTTTTGTAGGGAATGTGCATAGTCATATCGGGTGTACTGGGTTAATATTAAGGCAAGACGAATTCATTATTTGTTTAGGGGGAAATGACTCATGGCAGGCGTACGCTTAGAGCATGTGTTCAAAAAATATCCTGGTACTGACATCGCATCCGTTAAAGATATCAATCTTGACATTAAAGATAAAGAGTTCCTCGTACTCGTAGGCCCATCGGGCTGCGGTAAATCGACGACGCTTCGTATGATCGCTGGTTTGGAAGAGATCTCCGAAGGCAAACTGTTCATCGGCGACCGCCTTGTGAACGACGTTGCTCCTAAAGATCGCGACATCGCGATGGTATTCCAATCCTACGCCCTGTACCCGCACATGAACGTGTACCAAAATATGGCGTTTGGTCTGAAACTTCGTAAATTCAAAAAAGCAGACATCGACAAACGCGTTCGTGAAGCTGCTAAAATTCTCGATATCGAGCACTTGCTCGACCGCAAACCGAAAGCACTCTCCGGTGGTCAACGTCAGCGCGTTGCCTTGGGCCGTGCAATCGTACGTGAGCCGCAAGTATTCTTGATGGACGAACCGCTTTCCAACTTGGATGCGAAACTTCGTGGTCAAATGCGCGCGGAAATCAGCAAACTGGCTAAACGTCTCGAAACAACTGTTATCTACGTAACGCATGACCAAGTCGAAGCAATGACAATGGGCGACCGTATCGTAGTTATGAAAGACGGCATCATTCAACAAGCAGCTTCGCCAGAAGAGCTGTACAACCACCCAGTTAACATCTTCGTTGCGGGCTTCATCGGCGCTCCTTCGATGAACTTCATCTCGGGCACATTGTCCGAGCAAGGTGGAGAACTGCGCTTCAAAACGACTGGCGTAGACGTTGTTGTTCCAGAAGGCAAAGCAAAAACGCTTCGCGACAAAGGCTATGTTGGCAAAGAAGTTATTATCGGTGTTCGTCCAGAGGATCTGCACGAAGAGCCAGTATTCCTGGAAGCTTCCTCGAATACGATCGTTAACGCTCACGTAGACGTAGCAGAAAACCTTGGTCACGAAATGTTGCTGTACCTGAACGGTATCGGTACTGATGCGGTTACAGCTCGCGTTGACGGACGTTCGACGCTTCGTGAAGGCACAAACGTTAAACTCGCGATCGACATGAACAAAGTTCATGTGTTTGACAAAGCGACAGAACAAAACGTATTCGAGCACTAATTCTCGTCTAGGTTTCTACGACAGCCCCCAAGCCCATCGGCATGGGGGCTGTTTAATTGTAAAGCGAGAATTGCTGTGCATGGAGGCGCTAAACGTTGCGTTTAGCGCCTTTTTCATTTACGATGAAGACATTGGAAAAACGGCGAGGGAGGCAGAAGAAATGCCCAAGAAGGTTAAAGTATCGGAGCTGGTACAGCAGTTTCAATTGGAGATATTATCGGGTGAAGACGGGCTTCGCCGTACCATTACGACGGACGACCTGTATCGTCCTGGCTTGGAGATGGCAGGGTACTTCCATTACCATCCGCGCGAGCGGGTACAGATTTTAGGGAAAACGGAACTAACGTTCCTTGAAACGCTAAGCGCTGCTTCTAGAACAGAGCGCATGGAAAAGCTGTGTAATGAAGAGTCCCCATGTATCATTATTACGCGGGGAATGGAGCCGCCGGTCGAACTGCTCGAGCAATCGCGCATTGCGAGCATCCCGGTGCTTCGCAGCCAGACGGCAACAACGATTCTGCAAAGCCGTGTGACCAACTTCCTGGAGAAGAAGCTTGCGCCAACCGCTACGATTCATGGCGTATTAGTCGATGTATATGGGATTGGCATGTTGATTACTGGAGGCAGCGGTATCGGCAAAAGCGAGACCGCGCTAGAGCTCGTGAAACGCGGTCATCGACTCGTTGCGGATGACGCGGTAGAGATTCGCCAAACATCTGATTCGCAACTGCATGGCTCGGCGCCAGAGCTTATCCGGCATTTGCTCGAAATTCGCGGTTTGGGCATCATTAATGTCATGACGCTATTCGGCGCTGGAGCTGTCCGTAATAACAAACGGATTGGATTGGTCATTAGACTGGAAAATTGGCAGGCTGATAAACAGTATGACCGACTGGGCTTAGATGAGGAAACGACACGTATTATCGATACAGATGTTACGCTCGTAACCGTTCCGGTTCGACCAGGACGTAACTTAGCGGTTATCATTGAGGTTGCAGCGATGAATTATCGCTTGAAACGAATGGGCTATAACGCAGCGCTCCAGTTTACGAACAAGTTAACTGAAACGATTGCTGACGACATGGACGATTACGAATAATTAGAGCTTGGATTAGAAGCGCATTAATTGAAAGCCAAGTAAGGTAATGTGTTAAGGTACAGGTGTATCGGTGATGCGAAGTCGTGTTGATCGATGCACCTGTCTGTTGTCTTTAGAAACCATCCAAAGGAGATTCTGCCCTATTATGCTGGAAACGCTTCTATTGAACCCTATCGCGTTCAATCTTGGTCCTATTACGGTACATTGGTATGGCGTAATTCTTGGACTTGCGGCCTTGGCAGGATTGGCGCTAGTCGTTCGCGAAGGGAAGAGATTCGGAATATCGCCTGACTTCTTCATGGATCTGCTGCTTTTTGGCGTTCCGTCCGCTGTAATCGTGGCGCGCATTTATTTTGTGGCGTTCAAATGGGAGGATTACAAAGGTGATTTGTTATCCGTCTTTTATATCTGGGAGGGCGGCATAGCGATCTACGGTGCACTGATTGGCGCTTTCGCTTGCGGTATTATCTATTCACGCTATAAGGGCTATAGCTTCCTGCGAATTGCAGACATTTGTGCGCCAGGGCTTATTATCGGTCAATTGATCGGCCGTTGGGGCAACTTCGTCAATCAAGAGGCATATGGCGGACCAGTGCAGGAATCATTCCTGCGTAACGATCTGCACCTGCCATCTTGGATCGTGAATCAAATGAATGTAGAAGGCGTTTTCCATCATCCTACATTTTTGTATGAGTCGCTGTGGAACGTTGTGGGACTTGCCATTCTGCTCGTACTGCGCCGTCAGAAGTTCCTGATTGCTGGCGAGCTGCTTGGCTTTTACTTCATGTGGTACGCGCTCGGCCGATTCTATATCGAAGGACTTCGTACAGATAGCTTGGCATTCTCGGGTCCAAGCTGGTTAGCGTCGTTCATGAATGGCCTGTGGTCGCCGATGAAGTCGTTGGGCTTCCAGGCAGGCTATTTGAACGGATTGGAAGGCAATGTTCGGATATCGCAGCTGATCAGCGTTGCTCTTCTATTAATAACCTTGATCATTATTGTCGTAAGACGCGTAACCGGATCAAGCAATATAAAATATCTCGATCCAATCGTGTCAACCAAAGCGTCTAAAATTAAAGATGAGCCGCAAGGCGCAGCTTAACTAAATAAGATGAAGCACATTGGCTCCGCTCGATAGCTCCTAGAGCTACGGCGGAGCCAATTAAGCAAGAGGAGGCAATACCGCTATGGCGAACCAAATAACAACAATGCTTTTTGATCTGGACGGTACTATACTGGATACGAATGAGCTAATTATTCAATCCTTTCTGCATGCGCTGGAAGGCATAGTTGATGAGGGCTTTGGTCCACAAAACATTATTCCGAGAATGGGAATTCCATTGAAAGATCAGCTTCAGCATTTCTCTGGCCTTGAGGATGTAGCCCATCTGGCTTTGAGATATAGAGAACATAATAATCGCGTACATGATGAGTATGTGAAGTTATTTCCGAATGTGATAGAAGTTTTGCAAACCTTGGTCGATCGCGGAATTCAGGTAGGTGTCGTCACCACGAAGATTCGGCAGACGACGGATCGCGGTCTTGCTTTCGTTGGACTTAACGATTATGTGCACAGCGTCGTAACAATCGATGACGTGACGCATGCTAAGCCACATCCAGAGCCTGTCCTTCGGGCGCTTGAAGAGCTCGGTGCTGACCCGGCGCGTACGATGATGATCGGCGACAGCGTCGTTGACATTGAGGCAGCTGAAGCAGCGGGCGTTATTTCAGTAGGCGTAGCTTGGTCGCTCAAGGGAGAGCAAAAGCTGCGTGAAAGCGGGGCACAGCATATCATTCACGATATGCGCGATCTGTATAAGTTCATCTAACGGGAGCGAATGACGGGTGGCTCGTAATGTAGAGCGTTACAAAATGGAAGGCGCTAATGCGCTATGGCAGGTTTATAAGACGGTCAATCGGTTCAAGGCGGTCCGCAACTTCATATTTATTCAAATCGCTCGGTATTGCCCCTCATTGCCCGTGAAAAATGCTATTTATCGGCGTGTGCTTGGCATGAAGGTCGGGCGCGAGACTGCATTCGCGTTAATGGTTATGGTGGATGTGTTTTTTCCGGAGCGGATCGAAATCGGCGACAACTGCATTGTCGGCTATAACACAACGATACTGACCCATGAGTATTTGATCGGCGAGTATCGGCTTGGAACCGTAAAGATTGGGAACAGTGTGCTAATCGGAGCGAACACGACGATACTTCCCGGTGTTACAATAGGGGATGGAGCGGTTGTTGCTGCAGGCTCAGTCGTGCACAAGGATGTGCTTCCAGGCACGTTCGTCGGGGGAAACCCATTGCGTGAGCTTCGCAAGTCGATGCAAGACCATCAGGACGGGTAGGCACATGAGAGTCATATTTTAATATGCTGCTGAAAGAGGGTAAGCTCTACTTGTCAAATCGGAAACCGGTTGTTCATGAAATGAACATTTTGCGTGGAATCGCTATGTTAGGAGTACTAACGGTGCATTCCACGTCTTCAGCTGTTGTAAAGCTTAAGGAATCTTCATTATTTGGATTGTTTAATGCTTTGAATACAGTAGCGTTATTCTGTGTGCCTGCCTTTGTTTTCTTGACGGGGTTCGTTTTGTTCTACAATTATAGCGATAAGAAAATCGGTTTCGGCGAGCTCGGAACGTTTTTCAAAAAGCGCCTGATGTACATTCTTGTACCGTATGCCTTTATTTCGTTATTGTATTTAGGGATTAAGCAGTTGTATGTCATACGAGCCGGTGGGACGATTGAACCGCTCAACGTATTGTCCAAGTATTTTGATTACCTTATAACCGGAAACGCTTATACGCACTTATATTATGTCATCATAACTGTACAGCTGTATGTCGTATTCCCGTTGCTGCTGTTCCTTGTTAATCGATTGCGCAATCGCGGAATCTGGTTAGTGGCAGTCGGCATCGCGCTTCAAGTGGGCTTTTATTATGCGAATCGTTACTGGCTGCATGTCCCTTCCAAAGGAAGCGTAGCGCTTTCGTACGCAGGACCATTCATGCTAGGCATGTATGCAGCAGTGCGTTACGAAGTGCTTGTGCAATGGATGACGCGCAAAATGCCGATCATCCGCATCCTGATGTGGCTGGCATGGGCTTCATCGGCTGTATTCCTGGTATACGTTTGGCATGAGCTGCGTACAGGAGGCCATAAATTCTCTTCGCAATATTATGAATTCGGCTACGAGGCATTCACATTGTTGACGATTCCGATTTTATTGCAGGTATGCAGTTGGATAAGATCGATGAAAAGCCGGGTCATTGAGACAAGCATGACGGATCTCGGCGGATTGTCGTTCGGCATTTACTTGATTCATCCCGTGTTTCTGCTCGCTTATCGGGAACTGGTTCCGTTACCGGGCATGCCATACCAGTACGTATTCTGGGTGGCGGGCATTTTCGCAGTTGCGCTAATTGGCTCGATTGTCGTTCTGCTTCCGTTCTATCGTTGGGCGGGGTGGTCATGGATGCTGTTCGGGGTTGCCCCATCTAAATTCCGTAAGCCTGCGACCGCATCGAACCAAGGAAATGCGGGAATCGGCGGCAAAGCAGTAGGCTCATAATGAAGCATAAGAAGAGCGGTGTCCGTATCTTGACGGGCGCCGCTTTAACGTGTTACTATTACGACTAATCGCTTTCTTTTGGTAGCATGGTAATAAGGAGTCGCTTTAACGCGATGAAGCATCAACCTAACAGATGATACGAATTGATGATAAATGAAAGAACAAACACGATTAGAAGAAGGGTGAGTCCCGTGTCGAAACCAAAAGTATTTGAAAAACCGATCGGCGTTAAAGATTATTTGCCTCTTGCGGTAGCAAAGCTGCGTCGCATTGAGCGCCAGGCGCTTGATTGCATGAGCCAGTGGGGCTATGAGCAAATTATTACGCCAACGATGGAATTCTACGATACGGTCGGCGTAGCGAGTGCAACGTCGGACCAGAAGCTGTTCAAGCTTCTTAATAACAGAGGAACGACGCTTGTGCTTCGTTCCGATATGACGGCGCCAATCGCACGCGTCGTCTCTTCCCTATTGAAGGAAACGGCTTTCCCGCTGCGCTTGTCGTATCACGCGAACGTGTTCCGCGCGATTGAAGAAGAAGCGGGCCGAGATGCTGAATTTTATCAAACAGGCGTTGAGCTTGTAGGAGACCCGTCGGCGGAGGCTGATGCTGAAGTTGTAGCGCTGGCCATCGCATCGCTCAAAGCAGCGGGCGTGGAACGGTTCAAAATTGCCATCGGGCATGTAGGCTTCCTGAACGGGTTATTCGAAGAAACGCTGCCTAATCGTCCAGAGGCGCAAGAAGCGCTGAAAGCGTGCTTGCTCGGACGCGACTATGTCGGCTATCGCGAGAAGCTGCGCGAGTTGAAGCTGGCTGAGCCGGTTCAGCGCGAGCTCGAAGGCATTCTCCGTCTGCGCGGGGGCCAAGAGATTTGCGATCAGGCGATGGAAATGAGCGTAGATGCGACGGCGAAGTCCTCGATCAAGCATTTGTGCGAAATTTGGGACGTACTGAAGGCATACGGCGTATGCGACAACGTCCTGATTGATCTAACGATGATTGGCGATTTCTCTTACTATACGGGTATGACGTTCGAGGGGTATGCTGCAGATCTTGGCTTCCCAGTCGTAAGCGGAGGGCGCTATGACAACCTGCTGACGCAGTTCGGCCGTCCGGCGCCGGCTACGGGCTTTGCGCTCAAGACGACGCGTATACTCGAGCTGCTCGGCAGCGAGGAAGAGCCGCAGCCGGAGCGTGTGCTTATCGGTTATGATGCGCTGGGCCGCGAAGCTGCACTGGAGCAAGCTCAGCAGTTGCGCGCAGAGGGCGTTATTGTCGTGACGGTACGGATGGAAGCAGCGGAAGCGAATGCGAATTCGGCGAAGCAGAGCGGATATGCTAAGTTTATTCCGTTCTTCGGAGCGCAAGAGTCGAAGGGAGAGCAAACGAAGTGAGCGGACAGCAAGATATTTTGAAGGTGGCAATGCCCAAGGGGCGCATTTACAAGCAGGCATCGAAGCTGTTCCGTGAAGCGGGACTGCCGATTCCGGTCGATTTTGATGATTCACGGAAGCTAATTATCGAGGTGCCGGATGCGCGCATGGAGTTCATCATGGCGAAGCCGGTAGACGTTCCGACGTATGTCGAGTACGGTGTAGCGGACATCGGGATTGTCGGCAAGGACGTGCTGATGGAGGAAAACAAGGACGTTTACGAGCTGTTGGATCTGGGCATCGCCAAATGCCGCATGTCCGTTATCGGACTGCCTGACTGGAAGCCGGCGATTCATCCGCGCGTTGCGACGAAATACCCGAACGTGGCTTCCCAATATTTTCGCGAGCTGGGACAACAGGTTGAGGTAATCAAGCTGAATGGCTCCATCGAGCTTGCACCGCTTATCGGGCTTGCTGACCGAATTGTCGATATGGTGGAAACCGGCCAAACGCTGCGCGAGAACGGATTGGTTGAGATGGAGTCGATCTTCGGCATTACGAGCCGTCTTATTGCCAACCGAGTCAGCTACCGGATGAAAAATGACCAAATTCAAAAGCTGTGCGATCTGCTGCAGCATACGCTGGCGGCTAAAGCTTAGACACTGGCAAACGGCAAACGCAAAACCTTCAGGGGGACGAAACTATGCGAATTATGCGAGCGGAGCAATTTAAGCTGGATCGGCAGGTCGAATACGGCACGCCACAGCAAAATGAAGTCGTACAGACGATCGTGGAAGCGATTCGTACAGAGGGAGATACGGCGCTGCTTCGTTATACGGAGCAGTTGGACCGCGTGAAGCTGGAGCCCTCGTCGCTGCGTGTGACAGAGCAAGAGATTAATGCAGCGTATGACCGGGTCGAAGCTGATTTTCTAGTGGCGATTCGGGAAGCCGCACACAATGTGCGCAAATTCCACGAGAAGCAGATGCGCAACTCTTGGATCGACATGCAGCCGGATGGCACGATGCTGGGTCAGGTTCTGCGTCCGCTGAAGCGGGTCGGCGTGTATGTGCCGGGCGGCAAGGCAGCATACCCTTCCTCTGTGCTTATGAACGTAATTCCTGCTCAGGTAGCGGGCGTACCGGAGATCGTTATGGTAACGCCGCCGGCTACAGGGGGCAAAGAAGGCATTGACCCTTACATTCTGGTCGCGGCTGCAGAGGCGGGCGTGAAGGAAATGTATCGGATCGGCGGCGCGCAGGCGATTGCGGCACTGGCCTATGGGACAGATACGATTGCACCGGTCGACAAAATTACGGGCCCGGGCAATATTTACGTCGCTCTGGCCAAACGTACGGTATTCGGCGTCGTTGACATCGACAGCATTGCCGGACCGAGCGAGATCGCGGTGCTTGCCGACGATACGGCTGACGCCTCGTATGTGGCGGCTGATTTGCTGTCGCAGGCGGAGCATGACGAGATGGCTTCCGCCGTTCTCGTAACGCCATCGCAGCAGTTGGCAGAAGCAGTCGCTGCCGAGGTGGAGCGCCAGCTGGCGCTGCTGCCGCGAGCGGAAATCGCGCGCAGCTCGATCGATAGCTACGGCGCGGTATTGGTCGTCGATTCGCTGGAAGCGGGCATCGACGTGATCAACAAGATGGCGCCGGAGCATCTGGAGGTGCTTACGGCCGATCCGATGGCGCTGCTGCCTCGCATCGAGAATGCAGGCGCGATTTTCCTCGGCCCGTATAGCTCGGAGCCGGTTGGCGACTATTTTGCAGGACCGAACCACATTTTGCCGACGAATGGCACGGCGCGTTTCTCATCACCGGTGAATGTGGATGATTTCTTGAAAAAATCGAGCTTGATCTACTATAGCAAGGAAGCGTTATTCGCCAACGGCGGCAAGATAATGGCGCTGGCACGCCATGAGGGGCTTGAAGGTCATGCTCGCGCAATCGAGATCCGGCTGGAAAAAGAGGGCGGCAAGGCGTAACACGATACGAATCGAATGAAATAGGGGGCCTTACCATGGCAGAGCAAGTACAGCGCGTTGCCGACGTGGCACGCAAAACGAATGAAACCGACATCAAGTTGGCGCTTGGCGTCGACGGTAGCGGACAAGTAAAACTCGAAACGGATGTACCATTCCTGAATCATATGCTCGATCTGTTCGCGAAGCATGGCCAATTCGACCTGACGGTCGAAGCACAAGGCGATATCGACATTGACGATCACCACACGGTAGAGGACATCGGGATCTGCCTCGGCCAGACGCTTCAGGCGGCTCTGGGCGACAAGCGCGGCATCAAACGTTATGCAAGTGTATTCGTACCAATGGACGAGGCTTTGGCGCAGGTTATCGTCGACCTTAGCAACCGTCCGCATTTTGAATATCGGGCCGAATATCCTTCCCAGCAAGTAGGCAGCTTCTCCACCGAGCTCGTTGAAGAGTTCCTGTGGAAGTTTGCGTTGGAGGCACGCATGACGCTGCATGTTATCGTGCACTATGGCAAGAACACGCACCACATGATTGAAGCGGTATTCAAAGCACTTGGCCGTGCATTGGATGAAGCAACGAGCATTGACCCACGCGTACAAGGAGTGCCGTCGACGAAAGGGGTGCTGTAAACGATGATTGCCATTATCGATTACGGCATGGGCAACCTGCACAGCGTAAACAAAGCGGTCGAGCGGCTCGGCTACGAGACGGTCGTAACGGCTGACCCTGCAGCCATACTGGCAGCAGACGGTGCAATCCTGCCTGGCGTAGGGGCGTTCGGCGATGCCATGGACAATTTGCGGGAAACGGGGCTTGAGTCGGTCGTTAAGCAGTATGCCGCTTCCGGCAAGCCGCTGCTCGGCATTTGCCTAGGCATGCAGCTGTTGTTCGATGAGAGCGCGGAATACGGGCAGCATGAGGGTCTGGGACTGCTTCCAGGCCGCGTCGTACGATTCCAAGGGGACTATAAGGTGCCTCACATGGGATGGAACAAGCTCGAGGTGCAGCAATCGTCTCCATTGTTCGTAGGTCTTGAAGAAGGCCATGTGTACTTCGTTCACTCTTATCATGTCCAGCCAGCGCTGGCGAGCGACCTGCTCGCTACGGTGGATTATCATCAGCAGGTGACGGCAATCGTCGGACGGGGCAATTTGTTCGGCATGCAGTTCCACCCGGAAAAAAGCGGCGATCTTGGCATGCAGCTGCTCGCAGGCTTCTTGAAGCTGGCAGGATCGGCGCATTCATAGATCAGCATTCACAAGTAATAGGAGAGAGGAGAGATTGGCATGTTGGCTAAACGGATTATTCCATGTCTCGACGTGAAAGATGGCCGTGTCGTCAAAGGGGTTAACTTCGTTAACCTGCGCGACGCAGGCGATCCGGTCGAATTGGCCGCGACATACGACCGCGAGGGTGCGGACGAGCTTGTGTTTTTAGACATCTCGGCATCCGTAGAAGGAAGAGCGACGATGGTCGAGGTCGTTAAGCGCACAGCGGGAGAGATTACGATTCCGTTCACTGTAGGCGGCGGCATTTCGCATGTGGATGATATGAAACGGCTGCTTCGCGCTGGCGCGGACAAAATCGGCATTAATACGGCGGCGATTCGCAATCCGCAGCTCGTTTCGGATGGCGCTCGGAAGTTCGGTTCGCAATGTATCGTTGTTGCAATTGATGCGAAGTTCAACGCAGAGTGGGGCGAGTGGGAAGTGTTCACGCATGGCGGCCGCAACGGCACGGGCATTCGCGCCTTGGAATGGGCTCGCGAAGCGGAGCGCCTCGGCGCCGGCGAGCTGCTCTTGACGAGCATGGACGCGGATGGGACGAAGGACGGCTTCGACGTGAAGCTGACGCGCGCCGTATCGGAGCTTGTGAACATACCGGTTATCGCTTCCGGAGGCGCTGGGCGCGTGGAGCATTTTTACGATGTATTCGCAGAAGGCAAAGCGGACGCAGGGCTTGCGGCAACAATTTTCCATTATAAGGAAATGACGATTCAAGAAGTGAAAGACGATCTGAAGCGCAAAGGGGTCGAAGTCCGATGAGCGACAACCAAACAGCGTCGGCGGCATCCATCGAGGAACTGCAGCAGCGCATTAAGTGGGATAAAGACGGGCTGGTTGCTGCGATCGTGCAGGACGCTGTAAGCAAAGAGGTTGTTATGCTTGCTTACATGAATGCCGAATCGCTTAAGCTGTCTGTCGAGAGCGGCGAGACTTGGTTCTGGAGTCGTTCGCGCAGCGAGCTGTGGCACAAGGGCGCTACGAGCGGCCACACGCAGCCGATTCGTTCAATTCATTATGACTGCGATGCGGATACGCTGCTGGTACGCGTTGACCAGAACGGCGCAGCCTGCCATACGGGACGGTATTCCTGCTTCTTCAACCCGATCATCGAGGAGGCAGCAGCTGTTCAGGGTGCGCAAGACGTGCAAGGCGACCGGTTCCGGATGCTCAATGAGCTGGAAGCGGTTATCTCTAAACGTTATGCGGAACGCCCTGAAGGCGCTTATACGACCTACTTGTTCGAGAAGGGCCTCGATAAAATATTGAAAAAGTTCGGCGAGGAATCGATCGAAGTCGTGATTGCTGCCAAAAACGGCGACAACGAAGAGCTGCGCAGCGAAACGAGCGACCTGCTGTTCCACCTCATGGTGCTGCTCCGCGAGCGCGGCATTTCGCTCGATGACGTCATGGCTGAGCTAGGCGCCCGCCACAACAAGCCGACAACGAATAAAATGAACCGTTAGGGCAGGCCATAACGTAACAAGGAGCGGGAGGCAAGCAGATGCTAATTGATTATCATACGCATCATGAGCGGTGCGGCCATGCGGTCGGCAAGCTGGAGGAGTACGTCAAGCAAGGCATTGCGATCGGACTGGACCAGATCGGCTTGTCCGACCACATGCCATTGCTGCACGTCAATCCTGAGGAGTATTACCCGGAGATGGCAATGCCGATGGAAGAGCTCCCTCGTTATGTCGAGGAAGCTTTCTCGCTGAAGGAGAAGTACAAAGGCCAGATCGACGTTCGCGTCGGGCTGGAAGGCGACTATATCGAGGGCTCTGAGGAGAAGATAGAAGCAATCGTGAACGCCTATCCTTGGGATTACGTCATCGGGTCCGTCCATTTCCTTGGCACATGGGACATTACGGACTTCCGGCAAACGCAAGGCTGGGAAGGTCGCGACCCAATGGCGGTCTACGAGCAATATTACGACGCGATTATTAAGGCGACCAAAACGGGCTTCTACGACTACATCGGCCATATCGATGTGATCAAGCGTTTCGGCTTCAAGCCGGAAGGCGATGTGACGGGACTTGAGAACGCCGCATTAGAGGCGGTCAAGCGCAGCGGCATGGCGATAGAGCTCAATGCATCAGGTCTTCGGCATGCTTGCGCAGAGATGTTCCCGGGCAAGCGGATGCTCCATTACGCGAAGGAATTAGGCATTCCGATCACGATTGGCTCGGACGCCCATTCGCCTGCCAGACTGGCAGAAAATTTGGAACAAGCGCGACAATGTTTGAAAGAAGCCGGTTTTGTACAGCTGGCGACGTTTGAGCGCCGAATTAGAACGCTGGTCGATTTTTGAATTATTCTGTATTCGATGTATAATAAGTCTGTCGAACAAGCTATTAAAGTAACTATAATGTGGTTCAAACGCTCAGGAGGGTATCATGTTAAGCGACAAGTTGCGTATTTTTTCGGGTTCGTCCAACCCGGAATTAGCCGAGAAGATTGCGGCGGAGTTGGGACTCCAGCTCGGTGCCATTAAGCTATCCCGGTTCAAAGGCGGCGAGATCTACGTCAACTACGAAGAAGGGATCCGGAACTGCGACGTCTTCCTCGTGCAATCTTTATCGCATCCAATCAACGATCATTTCGTCGAGTTGTTGATTATGATCGATGCAGCAAAACGGGCGTCCGCAAGGACGATCAACGTCATTATGCCGCATTATGGCTATGCGCGCCAAGAACGTAAAGCAGCACCACGTGAGCCGATCTCGGCCAAAATGGTGGCGGATGTATTAACGACAGTCGGTGCTCATCGCGTCGTTACGATCGATTTGCACGCACCTGCGATCCAAGGCTTCTTCAACATCCCGGTCGACCATCTGACGGCGCTTGACACCATCAGCGACTATCTGAAGAACAAAGACATCAAGAATCCAATTGTCGTATCGCCGGATGCAGGCCGTGCATCGACTGCAGAAATGCTGGCTAACTACTTGGATTGTCCGTTCGCAATGATGATTAAGAAACGCCCGGCACACAATGAATCGGTCATTACGCACGTTATCGGTGATGTGGAAGGCAAAACGCCGATCATCATCGAAGACCTGATCGACACGGGTAGCACGATTGTTAACGTTGTCGAGGGGCTCAAGGAGCGCGGCGCAGAGGATATCTTCGTTTGTGCAACGCATCCGTTGTTCTCCGGCAATGCCCTGCAGCGTTTGGATCACCCGAATATTAAAGAAGTAGTCGTAACCGACTCGATCGCGCTTCCGAGCCACCGGCCGGAACGGTTCAAGGTACTGTCTGTTGCTCCGATGCTGGCTGACGCTACGCGGATCATCATGCAGGGCGGATCGATCAGTACGCTCTTCAAAAACGCTGGTATTTAAGCCGGCAAAACCAAGAGAAATCGCGGGACGCATCATGCGCCCGCGATTTTTCCGCTTTTTCCATCCTGTAACGATGGGCGGCGCTGTGATATAATCGTGACAACATTAGACGATAACGGGAGGTGCCTTGCATATGAAAGAGAAGCAACGCGCGGTTTCGGGCAAGCCAGCTAAAATAATACCAGTACAATGGGACGCGACGTACTTCTTCGAGCGGGCCGTTCGGTCGCTGGATCGATATCATTATGACAAGGCACTGAAAAATTTCCGGCGCGCCGCGCAGTTTGAGCCTGAAAATCCGGTTAATCATTGCAACATGGCGGGAATTTTGTCGGAGCTCGGCAACTATGAGGAGTCGAATAAGATTTTGAAGTGGATCGTCGATGAGCTTGATCCGACGATGACGGAATGCCATTTTTATATGGCGAACAATTATGCCAACATGGAAATGTACGAAGCGGCAGAAGACTCGCTCGTGCAGTACTTGGAAGAGGACGACGAAGGGCATTTCATCGATGAAGCCGAAGAGATGATGGAGCTGCTTACCTTCGAGCTGGCTCGGCCAACGAAGCAGGCGAATGTGAAGTCGCTTGGCGGGATGCGCGAGCATGACCAGGCGCGCATTTTGCTGGAGGAAGGGAAGTTTGCACAGGCGGTAAAGCTGCTTGAGGAGATCGTGGAACAGCATCCGGAATTCTCAGCGGCGCGGAACAATCTTGCGCTTGCCTTCTACTACATGGGCCAGTTTGATAGAGCAATGCAGACGATTTTGAAGGTGCTGGAGCTGGACGAGGGCAACTTGCATGCCTTGTGCAATCTGGCAATCTTCTATCAGCACGGCGGGGAGCGCGAGAAGCTGGCGAATATGCTGAGCTTGCTGCGCAAAACCTATCCGTTTCACCAAGAGCATGCCTTTAAGCTAGCAACAACGTTAGGCATTCTTGGCGACCATGAAGGCGCCTATCGCCACTTCAGCCGCTTGATCCGCACGAGCGGCAGCGTGGACGGCAGCCTGTGCCACTATGCCGCGGTTGCCGCTTGCCAAACGGGGCGTTATGTCGAAGCCGAGAAGCTATGGCAGCAAGGACGCGTGGTCGACCCGCAGTCAGAGGTTGCGCCGTATTATTTGGATTACTTGGCGGAAGTGCGAGACAAAGGGCAGCAACCGGCCCCTGTCAGCTACCACTATCATCTGCCCTTCGAAGAGCAGATTAAACTGTGGGAGCGGCTTCCGGGCGAGGCGATACCGGAGCGGTTTAAACGTGATCCGCTCGTACGCTCCTCGTTCTTCTGGGCGCTGCGGCATGGCGATCGCCAAACGAAGCTGCAGGTGATTCAGGCGCTCGGCATGATCGGCGACGAAGAGGTGCGCGAGGCGCTGCATGCTTTCTTGAAGGAGCCGCAGGAGGAAGACGATCTCAAGCGTATCGCGCTGCTCGTCCTTCGTTCGCTAGGCGAAACGGATTCGGTAGAAGCAGTGTTCGGCGGCGAACCGACACTGGTAGAGCCGAGGCGCATACCAACGCGATTGCCGGTATGGGAGGACAGCTGGCAGGATGTGCTGGATGAAGCGCTTCGCAGAATGCGTCCAAGCTACGATTTGGTGCAGCAGCATGACCTGTTGACGCTATGGATTGAATTCCTGTCCCGGATTTATCCGGACGTACCCAAGATCGGCAAGCCCGGTGTCTGGGCAGCGGCGCTTGAGTATTGGACGGCCAAGATGCATAGCCGCTCGATCTCGTTCGAAGAGGTTGCGCGCCGGTATGAAGCGTCAGCTGCTACTGTCAGTAAGCATGCTCGCAGAATCGATGAAATATGCGGTATCCAAGACAAAATGCGCTCCGCCAACGCTGTGCTTCAAACTCGCCCTAGAGATGATTACGATCAAGAGTAGCCGCATCTTGCAAGCTGCTCTGGCATAAGCGTGATTGATGGCCCCCTTTAGCGGGTATCCTAGGGGGGAACAGCATATCGTGCGCAGCTCGCCTTATGACGGGCAGGCTGCAACCAGGAGGTTTGGTTATGTACAAATCGATCATTATCGGAACGGGGCCATCCGGCCTGACTGCGGCAATCTATCTTGCGCGCGCGAACATGAAGCCGCTCGTAATTGAAGGCCCGGAACCAGGCGGTCAATTGACGACGACAACGGAAGTGGAGAACTTCCCAGGATTTCCTGAAGGAATTATGGGACCGGAGCTCATGGCAAATATGCGCAAGCAAGCAGAACGCTTTGGCGCGGAGTTTCGCACAGGCTGGGTGAACAGCGTTGACCTGTCGCAGCGTCCTTTCAAGCTGCAAGTAGAAGGCCATGGGGAGCTCGTAGGCGAGACGTTAATTATTTCGACGGGAGCCTCCGCTAAATATATTGGCGTTCCGGGGGAGAAGGAGAACGTAGGACGCGGCGTCAGCACATGCGCGACCTGCGACGGATTTTTCTTCCGAGGCAAAAAGATTATCGTGGTCGGCGGCGGCGACTCCGCCATGGAGGAGGCCAACTTCTTAACGCGGTTCGCGTCGGAGGTTAAGCTAGTGCATCGGCGCGATGAGCTGCGTGCATCCAAGATTATGCAGGATCGTGCTCGCGACAATGAGAAGATCAGCTGGGGCCTGAATAAGACGCCGGTTGAAGTCGTAGCAAGCGGCATGGGCGTCACTGGCCTTAAAGTTCGTAACAACGAGACAGGCGAAGAAGAGGTTTTGGCCACGGACGGCATCTTCGTCGCGATCGGCCACACGCCGAATACGGGCTTCTTAAGCGGGCAAATCGACACGGATGAGCACGGCTACATTAAGGTGAAGCAGGGCTCGACAGAGACGAACGTGGCTGGCGTATTCGCATGCGGAGACGTACAGGACAATAAGTATCGCCAAGCGATTACCGCAGCAGGCAGCGGCTGTATGGCCGCGTTGGATGCTGAGAAGTTTTTGGACGGACACGTCACGCAGGACTGGAGCGTTTCGTTGTAGCACACGATTCACGATATATACACAAGCTTAACAATAGCAAACTCCCGCTAACGAAGCAGGCACAGGAAGGGCGCCGACGAGTAGCGGGTTTTTTTATTGATTCGCAAGCAGTCTGGCGAAACAGTCGCAGGCTAAAACGGCATATGAGCCGGATAACAGGCGCGGAGCATGAAGCGGAACGGCGGTCCATAAGGTTGATCCACTCGCCAATCTCATAGATTGCTAGGATTGGAGACGGTCATTCGAGAGGAATGGGCGTCTTTGCAACGTCATGCTTGAAGGCGCTTCCGCCCGTATCTTCCGATACGGTAATGGCCCGTCCCTTCCAGCTTTGCGTGCCTTGACCTATCGGGGTCCTTCGCTTATAGTTGGTACAGAAGCAGTTTAACTTTGTGAACGAGGTGGCCTAGTGATGTCTGAGCAAATCTACGTGGGAGTCGATATCGGAGGTACCGCCATTAAGGTTGGCATTTGCAACCCAAGCGGCGATCTTCTCCATACGTACGAAGGACCGACCGAATGCGAGAAAGGGACGGAGACTGTCCTACATAATATCGCAACTTACGCGCGGAGAATCGTAGAGCAATCGGCCTATGATTGGGAGCAAGTGGGAGGCGTAGGCGTAGGAATCGCCGGCTTCTTGGACATTCCGAATGGGATTGTAAAAAATTCGGTTAATCTTGGATTGCGCGATGTTCATCTGAAAGACTATCTGGAGCAGCATCTGCAAAAGACAGTACGCATCAATAATGATGCTAACGTTGCAGCGCTTGGCGAAGCTTGGGCAGGTGCAGGCAAAGGCGTCGACCATTGCGTATGTTACACGCTCGGTACGGGCGTAGGCGGCGGCATTATCATTAATGGTAAAATTTATGAGGGCTTCAACGGCATGGCCGGAGAGCTTGGACATATGCAAATCGTGCCCGATCTGGAAGCGATCCAGTGCGGCTGCGGCAAAATGGGCTGCCTGGAGACGGTATCGTCGGCAACGGGCATTATCCGTATGGCGAATGACGCGGTAGAACGCGGCGATCGCACCTCCTTGTCGCTCGCGGAGCACATTATGGCGAAAGAAGTGTTCGACGCTGCCAAGGCAGGCGACGAAGTTGCTTCCCGCATCGTGAACCGCGCTGCATACTACTTGGGCAAATCGATGGCATCCGTTGCTGTCGTGCTGAACCCGCAACGCTTCATCGTAGGCGGCGGCGTATCCAAAGCAGGCGAGTTCCTGTTCGAGCAGATTCGCGAGGAATTCCTCAAGTATACGCCAGAGGTAGCAGCAGAGAATGTTACAATCGTTCCAGCTACGCTAGGCAACGACGCGGGTGTCGTCGGCGCCGCTGGTCTGATTTTGCGCTCGTAGGAGCGCTGGAATTTACAAAGAGATGGCAAACCCGCCCTTACCGGCGGGTTTGTCTATGAGAGGGCAGAATTGCTCGTAGGAGAGGAGTTGCTTCAACATGGAGAATGGAACCATGCAAGTAGCCAAACTCGTCATCATTACAGGAATGTCGGGAGCGGGCAAAACGATTGCGGTGCAGAGCATGGAGGATCTTGGCTTTTTCTGTGTCGACAATTTACCCCCGGTCCTTATTCCTAAATTCGCGGAGCTGATTGAGCAGTCGAACGGTAAAATCGGCAAGGTTGCGCTTGTCATCGACCTGCGAAGCAGAGACTTCTTTACGGCGTTATCGGAGTCCTTGACCTTTATTAAGGAGCATTACACGATTAGCTGCGAAATTCTGTTCCTGGATGCGACCGACGCGGTGCTCGTTCAGCGGTACAAGGAAAGCCGCAGACGTCATCCGCTTGCGCCAGACGGCATGCCGCTTGACGGCATTGGGTTGGAAAGACGGATGCTGGAGGACCTCAAAGGCATGGCCACGCAGGTGATCGATACGAGCAGCCTGAAGCCGGCGCATTTGAAGGAGCGCATCGTGTCGCGGTTTACGAACGTAGAGCAGACGGGTATTAACGTCAATGTAACCTCGTTTGGCTTTAAATACGGCATTCCGATCGACGCAGATTTAATCTATGACGTTCGCTTTTTGCCGAATCCGCACTACATCGAGCATTTAAGGCCGAACACGGGACAAAATCCCGATGTATATGAATATGTTATGAAGTGGCCAGAGACGCAAATGTTTCTGACGAAGCTGCTTGATATGCTTAACTTCCTGATTCCGTTATATCGGAAGGAAGGGAAGAGCCAAGTTGTTGTCGGCATTGGCTGTACGGGCGGCAAGCACCGCTCGGTAGCAATTGCTGAATATTTGGGCCGCATGCTCGGCAGCAGCGATACGGAGACGGTAAGAGTAAGCCACCGTGACTCCGACCGGGATCGGCATTAGTGGGGTGCAGGAATGAAAGGCAGCGAACAATCGGCTTCGACACGCCCCAAAATCGTCGTGATCGGCGGCGGCACTGGCCTATCGGTCATGCTGCGGGGGTTGAAGGAGAAGGCGCTTGATATAACAGCTATTGTGACGGTTGCGGATGATGGCGGCAGTTCAGGCATCTTGCGCAATGAGCTTCAAATTCCGCCGCCTGGCGACATCCGCAACGTGCTGCTCGCGCTAGCCGATGTGGAGCCGCTGCTGTCGAATTTGTTGAATTATCGGTTCAACAACGGCACTGGTCTCGTAGGACATAGCCTTGGCAACCTGATGCTTGCAGCGATAACGGACATTTCCGGCGATTTCGTAACGGGTGTTCGGGAGCTTAGCCGCGTACTAGCCGTTCGAGGACGCGTTCTTCCAGCGGCTGGTCAGGCTATCGTGCTCAAGGGGGAGATGGCCGACGGCACGATTGTCGTGGGCGAGTCGATGATCCCGAAAGCGGGCAAGGCGATCAAACGCGTATTTATCGAGCCTGCAGACGTCGAGCCGCTCTCGGAAGCGGTAGAAGCGATTCAAGAGGCGGATGCGATTCTGATCGGCCCAGGCAGCTTGTACACAAGCATTATCCCGAATCTCCTCGTTCCTAAGCTTGCGGATGCCATCGTATCGTCTGATGCGCTCAAGATGTTCGTGTGCAACGTCATGACGCAGCCGGGCGAGACGGACGATTATTCTGTGAGCGACCATTTGGATGCGCTGTACGCGCATATTGGCCATCATTTATTTGATTATATTATCGTGAATAACGGGGAAATTCCTCCGCAAATTCAAGGCAAATACGCCGAGAAGGGCGCGAAGGCGGTCCATCTCGACTTGGAAGAAGTGAAGAAGCGGGGCTATAAGGTCATTGCAGACCGGCTCGTACTATTCCGTACTTATTTGCGGCATGACGCTGCGAAGCTAAGCCAACACATTTATCAGCTGGTTGACGACTGGATGACACGGAAGAGGTGAAACGATATGTCCTTTGCGGCGCAAACGAAGAAAGAATTGACGTTAATCGACACGGACGCATGCTGCGAGAAAGCGGAGCTGTCTGCGCTTATCCGCATGAATGGCTCGGTATCGTTGACGAACCGCAAAGTGATTCTCGACATCTCAACGGAGAATGCGGCCATCGCTCGACGGATCTACAGCTTGATTAAGAAGAAGTTTGACGTGCATACGGAATTGCTTGTTCGCAAAAAAATGCGGCTTAAAAAGAATAATGTTTACATGGTGCGCATTCCAGCGAAAGTACAGGAAATACTAAAAGAGCTTAGTATCGTGTCAGAGGGCTTCTTGTTCCAGCAAGGAATCGACAAGGATATTATTAAAAAATCATGCTGCAAGCGGTCGTACCTTCGCGGTGCATTCCTCGCCGGCGGCTCGGTGAACAACCCGGAAGGATCCTCATATCATCTGGAAATCGCATCGTTGTATGAGGAGCACTGCCAGGCGCTTGCCGATCTGGCGAACAAGTTCGATTTGAACGCCCGTTGCATTGAGCGGAAGAAGGGTTTCATCTTCTATATCAAAGAGGGCGAGAAGATCATCGAGCTGCTGAACATTATCGGAGCCCATCAAGCATTGTTCAAATTCGAGGACGTGCGCATTATGCGCGACATGCGCAACTCCGTTAATCGGATCGTGAATTGCGAGACGGCTAATTTGAACAAAACGATCGGCGCGGCGGTTCGGCAAATCGACAATATTCGATTGCTCCAGAAGGAAGTCGGGCTGGAAAGCCTGCCGGATAAATTGCGCGAAGTCGCTGAAATTCGTCTCCTGCATCCTGACATGAATTTGACGGAAGTTGGCGAATTATTGAAGGTTAAGGTCAGCAAATCGGGCGTAAATCACCGGCTGCGTAAAATCGACGAATTGGCCGAAAAAATACGCAACGGTTGAACGATTTCCCTAGTGCATGCAGCTTGATAATGATATAATAATTAACAAAATGCCGTTGTTGCGGTGATTTATGGTGTTGGTGCACCTGCATCGTTTCAATTTGCCAATTCAATGAATGAATGATTCATTAGAAATATGTGTAGGGGGTATGGTTTCCATGACAAGACATCCGGTTATCGTACGGCTAAAGACGGGGCTGCACGCAAGACCAGCAGCATTGTTCGTTCAAGAGGCGAATAAGTTCTCTTCTGAGGTATTCGTAGAGAAGGACGACAAGAAAGTCAACGCAAAGTCCATCATGGGCATTATGAGTCTGGCGATTAGCTCTGGTACGGAAATCTACGTGAGCGCAGAAGGTTCCGATGCCGATCAGGCTGTAACCGCTTTAGTCAACCTGGTAAGCAAAGAAGAACTGGAAAACCAATAATATTCCAATCAGATGTACAAAAAGCAAACCCAGTGCTGCCACGGCACTGGGTTTTTTGTTGCGGTTATTGTCGCAGCTATTTGAGGATGAGTTTCCAAGCGGCTTCTATTTTCTGCGTGCCGTCAGAGACCGGTTGCTTCCCGAGCAATATCGCGTTGAGATTCGAAGTGAAATCGCGATAAAGCTTCGCGCCCTCAGGAATCATTGGCCGGTTTTTGGCTACGCGCAGCTGTGCTTTAAAGCCTTTAAAGATGGCATCGGTCGCAAGCCGAGTATCCTCGTATGCAGCTGCTTGGGTGGGCAGCGTACGGAATGTCTGGCTTTGCAAGACCTGTGTTTCAGGGCTAGTAAGGAAGCGAATGAGCGCATAGCTTTCCTCAGGGTACTTGGTGTACTTGTTAATGACCAAGCTGTGGCCTCCAAGGGGCGACCCTTGCCCGCCGGGACCCTTCGGAATTGGCGCGATGCCAAGGTTTTGAGGATCTGTGAATGCTCGGCCCTGAAGAAGATCATGGATGGCCCACGGGCCATTGATCATCATGGCTGATCTGCCTTCGTTGAAGTCATTCATCATGCGGCCGTACCAATCCTGAAAATCGTTATAGGGCTGAGTTACATCTTCGACCCAAAGCTTGCGCATGAAAGCGAGTGCTTGCTGGGATTGAGCGGAGGCAATCTCGATACCCCGTTTATCGGTTACCATGCCGCCGCCGAAAGCCCATAGATAAGGGAGAGCGAAGTAGGAGTCCTCCGTCACGAAGATCCCATAATGTCCAACTGTCGAAACAGCCTTAGCCATATGAAGCATCTCATCCATTGTCTCAGGAGGATGCTGAAATCCTGCCTCCATTAGCATTTGTTTGTTGTACAGCAAGGCAGGAACCTCCAGTACGGAAGGAAGTCCAAAAACATGGCCGAGATAAGTCGTAGCCGTTATAGCGGATGGCATAAAGCGCTCTAAGTCTTTACTAGGCGCAATGGAATCGAGCGGATAGACGATATCCAGGTCGGCGTATTCAGGGATTAGCGTATTGTCGGCACGAAACACATCGATGCTCTGGTCTCCAAGGATCGCATTCTTAAATTCATTCGTAGCATTGAGGAACGGCAGCTGTTTCATCGTTACGGATACATGAGGATGCTCCGTCTCGAATTGATCGATTCGTTTCTGGAAAAATGCCGTTTCATCTTCGGACGTTGTCGTCCAAAACGTCAATTCGATATCCGATGACTGTTGGGAAGACGATTGCCCGCAAGCCGTCGTCAGGAACAGCATGGCTATGATCGCTGTAGGTGCAAGAAGCTTTTTCATCGTTGAAATCATCTCCTGTTACTCGCTAAAGCTCTTATCGGATGGCCGATAGACAGCAACTTGGTTCCGGCCGTTTCTTTTGGCGAGGTATAGCGCTTGGTCGGCTTGATGCATGAGATTGCTTGAAGGTACTTTATCCGTCGCTGTAACCGTTGATATGCCAACGCTGACTGTCACGTAATCGCTGACTTCGGATTGGCTATGCGGAATACTGAGCTTCACCAGCGCCTGCTGGATGCTCTCAGCGATCTGCATCGCTTGCTCGATAGACTGGTCTGACAGCAGGATCGCAAACTCCTCTCCACCGTAGCGTGAAGCTAGCTGGTGAGGCTCAGAGGCGTGCTCTTGCAGGAGATTGGCTACTTGCTGCAGGCATTTGTCGCCCGCCTGATGGCCGTACCAGTCATTGAACGGCTTGAAATAATCAATATCGAACAGAATCAAGGACAATGGTTTGGAAGCGATGGCAAGTCGGTTCCATTCCCGTTCCAACGTTTCGTCGTAGCATCTGCGATTCGCGATGCCGGTCAATCCGTCGCGTGAGGACAGCTGCTTCAGCACATGATTGGAATCGAGCATAGTCCGGAGCGAATAGGTCATCGCATTGAAGGCGTTTGCAAGCTCTGTCAGCTCATCAGCTCCGCTAAAGCGCAAGTCAGGAACCTGCAGGTCCCCTTTGGCAACGGTTTGTGCAGAGGTCTTAAGCAGTCGAATCCGGCGCAATAGATAGTTGGACAAGATGACGGCGATAAAGATCGATAAAAGGATAGCAAATGACGCGGAAGCAACGTTGACGACCCGGATGGTCCGGCTGCTATCTTCGATTCGCTGCTTGTAGCTGTTAATTTGCGTTTGCTCAGATATATAGAAGCTGTGAAGAGAGAAGGCGATTGGATCGAAGCTATCCTTCGTATAATCCTCTTGTGCTTGCGTCACGTGGCCTTCCTTCTTAAGCGACAAAATTTCCTCGCTATCGCGTACGTAGGCTGTCCATTTGTCCTTGAAATGCAGAATGAGACGCTGATCCTCTGGGCGAGGAGTCAGGTCGGACAGCTCTGCGATGCCCTCGTTTACATAATCGACGCTGGTGTCGAACCGCGATTTGAAATCATCCTCGATATATAAGGGGGCGAGCAGATAATGAGCGCCGTTGTCGTTAGCAGTTCGAGCGAATAGATTGAGCCGTTGGACAACCTCCAGCCGTTTTTCAGATAAAAGGATATCATTCATCAAATGCACCGTTTTGCGGGAAAGAAGAAATGAGAACGTCGCTGTAACAATGAATAAAACAATGATGATCATGAAGCTGATGTACAGTTTCTTGCGCAGCGAGAATACCACTCGGTTACCTCCGATTTAAGCATTGGTTTCGTATATTATTTTATCGCAATTTGGCATGGTTTTGATGAGTTTCCTAAAAGAAAAGTTGATTTTAAAGTAAATTTATGGAATAAGAGTAAACCCAGAGCCGTAAGGCACTGGGTTTGTACTATGATATCTTAATTTCTTATGAATTATGCAATTACCGGTAAATAATTTGCTCCCTATGCGGACCGACAGAAACCATACGGATCGGAACGTCGATCGCTTGCTCGATGAAAAGAACGTATCGCTGAGCATTCGGGGGGAGATCCACGAATCTTCGAATACGGGTAAGATCGCTCCCCTTCCAGCCGGGCAGCATGGTCCAGATTGGCTCTGCTCGCTCAAGCAAGCCTGTAGCGGGGAAAGCAGCAAGCTCCTCCCCATCAACACGATAGCCCGTACAGACGGGAATCGTGTCCAGATAGCTAAGAACATCAAGATTGGTCATCACAACCTCCGTTGCGCCTTGCAGCTTGCTGCCATAGCGGGTTGCGGGGATGTCGAACCAGCCGACCCGACGAGGGCGCCGGGTTTTGACGCCATATTCGCCGGCATCGCCACCTCGTTTGCGCAGCTCCTCGGCTTCACTGCCGCTGAGCTCCGTCACGAAGGGCCCTGCGCCTACGCAGCTGGAATAGGCTTTGGTTACAGCGATAATCCGCGTGATCGCTTGCGGAGGAACGCCAGCGCCTATTGCCGCAAAACCGGCTAATGTTGAGGAAGAGGTGACGTAAGGATAAATGCCGTGATCCGGGTCGCGAAGCGCCCCGAGCTGGCCCTCTACGAGAATGGCCTCGTCTGCCGCATGGGCGGTCTGCAGCATAGCGGAAGTATCGCATACGAAGGGCGAGAGCCGAGCCGTTAAGCTTAACAGCTCGTTTGTAATCTTGTTGGCATCCAGCGGGGCGTGATTGTATAAGTGCTGAAGCTGAATGTTTTTTGCCTCTACAGAAGCTTGTATTCGGTTTCGCAAGCGCAAAGCATCGCCGAAAAGCTCAGTTAGCTGAATGCCGGTTTTCAAATATTTGTCCGCATAGAACGGGGCAATGCCTGAACGAGTAGAGCCGAAGCTGCGAGCGCCGAGCCGTTCCTCTTCCAATGCGTCAAACAGAATATGATACGGCATTACGAGCTGGACGCGGTCGGAGATTCGAATATCAGGGTTTGCAATGCCTCTGCTGATGAGTGTGTCGTATTCCTGCAAGAATGCATGCGGATCAAAAGCAACGCCTGGTCCGATCACATTGATCGTATTGGGGAGCAAGACGCCGGAGGGGAGAAGATGCAGCGCGAACCTGCCAAGATCATTAATGATTGTGTGCCCGGCATTGCTGCCACCCTGATACCTGACGATATAGCGGAATTGCTCGGCGAGCACATCGGTTATTTTGCCTTTTCCCTCGTCTCCCCAGTTCGCTCCTACAACGGCTGTTACGCTCATTCTTGATCGCTCCCATCTAATTGTTTGTGTAATGGATTCCCAATTCCGATTATAAGAGCGATAATAATATAAATGAAATGAATATAGATGATAATAGATATAAAGGAGATTGATGATATAGTGAGTAATTACGTTACGAATATGGAGTGGTACCGAGCTTTCTACTGGGCAGCGAGGACGGGAAGCCTGTCCAAAGCGGCCGAAGAGCTCTATATTACGCAGCCTGCCGTTACGCATGCGATTAAGCAGCTGGAGGGGCAATTGGCCTGCCGCTTGTTTTTCCGAACGTCCAAAGGAGTGAAGCTGACGGAGGAAGGCGACGTGCTCATGCGGCACGTCGAACAGGCTTTTCATCTGATCCAATCCGGCGAGCGAAGCTTGGCGGACCGTAATGCGCTGCTGGAGGGCAATATGCGGATTGGAGCTAGCGATACGCTGTGCAAATATTATTTGCTTCCGCGCTTGCGCGAGTTTCATGAGCGGTACCCAGGCATTCAATTTCAAGTCACGAATCGCACGACGCCAGAGACGGTTCAGTTATTGAAGGAGGGCAAAATCGACTTCGGCATCGTTAACCTGCCGCTCGATGACCGAAGGCTGCATATTCGGGAAAGCACAGAGCTGGAGGATGTATTCGTTGCCCGTCCGGACATGGCGGAGACTGTTCTAGCGACGACGGACCGAAAGGGAGTGAGCTGGGCGCAGCTAGCCGAATATCCGCTGCTGATGCTGGAGCGAGGAAGCAGAACTCGGATGTACGTCGATACAGTCGCGGCTGCGCACGGGGTGATGTTGAAGCCAAGCATGGAGCTTGGCAGCTTGGACCTGTTATGCGAGTTTGCTCGAACGGGGCTTGGCATCGCTTGCGTGGTACGGAATTTTGTTGAGCAAGAGCTTGCTAGCGGAGAGCTCGTTGAAGTTAAGCTAGAAGAGCGGATGCCGACGCGCAGGATCGGCGTTGCAACGCTCCCTCAAGTGCCATTATCCAAAGCCGGCGAGGCGTTTATCGCGATGTTGCCGTAACATAAAAAGCCCTTCACTCCGCCATAAGGCAAAAGTGAAGGGCTTCTTAAATCTGCTGAAGCTTACAGCTTGTCGATAACTTTATCGATCAAGCCGTATTGACGCGCTTCTTCGGCGCTCATGAAGTAGTCGCGGTCGGTATCCTTCTCGATTCTCTCCAGCGGTTGGTTGGAGCGTTCAGCGAGAATGCCGTTGAGCTTGTCGCGCATTTTGAGAATGCGTTTCGCGCGGATTTCGATATCGCTTGCTTGCCCTTCAGCGCCGCCTAGCGGCTGGTGAATCATCACTTCGCTGTTAGGCAGCGCATAGCGCTTGCCGATTGCGCCCGCTGTAAGCAGGAACGCGCCCATCGAAGCGGCCATGCCTACGCAGATCGTGGAGACATCAGGCTTGATGAATTGCATCGTGTCATATATCGCCATGCCGGCAGTAATGGAGCCGCCGGGGCTGTTAATGTAGAGAGAGATGTCTTTCTCCGGATCGTCTGCTGCTAAGAACAGCAATTGCGCGATAATGGAGTTGGCTACGATGTCGTTAACGCCTGTTCCGAGAAAAATAATTCGGTCCTTCAGAAGCCGCGAGTAAATGTCGTATGCGCGTTCTCCGCGGTTGTTCTGCTCGATAACCATAGGCACAAAGTTCATATCCATGAAAGTTCCCTCCCGAATGGTAAATTAAATGTCATGCTTTTGTTGTATGACTATAATAGCGGATGGGCTATGAAAAGTCAAAGATAGTCAGACGGGTGGCTAATTGGCCCAATAAACGCAAAAAAACCGGCATCAGCCGGTTCATTAGTTAAGTATGGCGCGCCCGCTAGGAATCGAACCTAGATCTCAGGCTCCGGAGGCCTACGTCATATCCATTGGACCACGGGCGCAAAAAAGCGGAACGTGAGTTATCATACCGCAAATTACCTAGGATTGCAACCTTTGCTCCTGAAAAAAATAAAAGTTGACCAAATCGTGTCGGAAAGCGATTACAACTATGAAAATGAACTTGCAGTCTTTTCCGTAATTCGATAAAATACGAGTGGGACTTAAAATGAATAAGCGGGACGTAAGTGGTCCAGTAATCATTTTAATGAATTCCAATTTAGCGGTTTCTTCATATTAAGAACAATATCATTCGGCTATGGAGAGTGTGCCCAAGATGCGACCGATGATCGAATTGCAGCAGCAGCTTGTGCCGGATCTGTTGGAGGTTATGAAGAAGCGTTACTTCATCCTGCGTCATGTAATGCTGTCGGAATCTGTCGGAAGGCGAACCTTAGCGGGGGCGCTCGGCATGACAGAACGCGTACTGCGCGCCGAAACAGATTATTTGAAAGCACAGGGACTGCTCGACATTCATGTTTCAGGCATGAGAATTAGCGAGCAGGGCCGCAAGCTTGTGTCTGAGATGGAGCCGCTGTTCCAGGAATTGTTCGGACTGTCCGAGATGGAAGAGAAGATTCGGCGTTATTACAGCCTGAGTCGGGTGCACATTGTGCCTGGCGATTCCGATTCTTCCAAGACGGCGAAGCGAGAGCTGGGCCGTGCAGGCAGTCAGGCGCTCATACGAGCGTTAGGCAAGGACGATGTAGTCGCCGTTACAGGCGGCACAACGATGGCGCAAATTGCGAACCATCTGACATCGCCAGTGCCATTGCCGAACAATTGGTTCGTACCTGCAAGGGGCGGGCTTGGCGAAAGCCTCGATTACCAAGCGAACACGATCGCTTCCATGATGGCGAAGCGGACTGGCGCGCAATACCGATTGCTTCATGTTCCCGATCATTTGGGCGATGAAGCGTATGTTACGCTCATGCAAGAGCCGAACATCCAAGAAATTGTTGATGTCATTCGGAAATCTCGCATCGTCGTGCATGGGATCGGTGACGCGATGGTCATGGCAAGACGCCGGAAGGTTGATCAAGGCGCGGTAGAAGCAATGAAAGCCGAGGGTGCGCTGGCAGAATCGTTCGGGTATTATTTTGACCGAAGCGGGGCTGTCGTTCACAAAATGCAAACCGCAGGGCTTCGGCTCGAGGATATTATGGCAACGGAGGTTGTCATTGCGGTAGCAGGCGGACAGAGCAAAGGCGAAGCCATTGCGGCAGTTATGAAGTTCGGACACGACGATGTGCTCGTGACGGACGAAGCAGCAGCGCTCGAAATTATCCGACTTATTGATGAAGCGGAATTGGGCAATGCTTAATAAGGTGCTTGTACACGAATTGTGTGATCTTGACGATCTGCGGCCGGTTTGCCGAGCCGTACAACGTCTTGAGTATATAACAAACTCATCAGTCTGGGAGGAAGAAAAAAATGGTTAAAGTTGGTATTAACGGATTTGGTCGTATCGGTCGTAACGTGTTCCGCGCAGCGCTGAACAACCCTAATGTAGAGATCGTAGCTGTCAATGATTTGACGGATACGTCCACGCTGGCTCACCTTCTGAAATACGATACGACGCACGGCAAGCTGGATGGTACGGTTGAAGCAAAAGAAGGCGCGCTGATCGTTAACGGTCGCGAGATCAAAGTGTTTGCCGAGCGTAACCCTGAGAACCTTCCATGGGCATCTGTTGGCGCAGAAATCGTCGTAGAATCCACGGGTATTTTCACAGCTAAAGAAAAAGCTGAGCTTCACTTGAAAGGCGGCGCGAAGAAAGTAATCATCTCCGCACCTGCTACGAACGAAGACATCACGATCGTTATGGGCGTTAACGAAGACAAATACGACGCTGCTTCCCACACGATCATCTCCAACGCATCTTGCACGACGAACTGCCTCGCGCCGTTCGCTAAAGTTATCAACGATAAATTCGGCATCGTAAAAGGTATGATGACGACGATTCACTCGTACACGAATGACCAGTCCGTACTGGACGTTCCTCATAAAGACCTGCGCCGCGCTCGCGCTGCTGCAGAAAACATCATTCCTTCGTCGACGGGCGCTGCTAAAGCAGTATCCCTCGTACTGCCAGAACTGAAAGGCAAACTGAACGGCATGGCTATGCGCGTTCCTACGCCTAACGTTTCGGTAACGGACCTCGTTGCTGAGCTGAAAGTTAACGTAACGGTTGAAGAAGTTAACGCAGCACTGAAAGAAGCTGCTAACACTTCGCTCAAAGGTATCTTGAACTACTCCGAAGAGCCGCTCGTATCGAGCGACTACAACGGCGACCCAGCTTCCTCGACAATCGACGCTCAATCGACGATGGTTGTTGAAGGCAACATGGTTAAAGTTATTTCGTGGTACGACAACGAGTGGGGCTACTCGAACCGTGTAGTTGACCTCGCAGCATACGTAGCAAGCAAAGGCCTATAAGGATTATCTAATCCCCCAAACCCCCTTCATGCTTACGAAGTACGATTTTCCTTCGGAAAACGTGTAGGGGGCTCCAAAGGGCGCTGCCCTCTGGACACCCGTTAAAAGATTTGGCGTGGGAGGGGCGTTTGGCGCTCCTGCGTGACTGTGTGCTAGGAACGCTTTCGTCCTGACGGACACGCTTTGGCGTTTGGCGCTCCCGTGCAACGGAAGGGATATCGCCGTGCCGGCGGGACCGGGGGGCCGCGACTCCTTTGACGGAGTCTAGGCCCTTGGTTCGCGCCCCACTTTGTGGGGGCTGAACCAATGGTTTGTATCGTTCCTTCTTCGAAGGAACGATTTTTTTTGTGTTAACGGCTCGCTTTGCGATCCGCTTTTGGTCGCTAAAGCGACCGGGGCAAGTCGCTGTGCGACTTAGCCGCTGTGCGGCTTGGATCAATGTGTGAGCCATATATTGCTCTTATCTTCGCCCAATTCGAAGGAGGCTTTCTCTCATGAACAAGAAAAGTGTGCGCGACGTCGAAGTCGCAGGCAAACGCGTATTCGTACGTGTCGATTTCAACGTACCTCTGGAAAACGGACAAATCACGGATGACACGCGTATCCGCGAAACGCTTCCTACAATCAAATTCCTGATCGAAGGCGGCGCTAAAGTGATCTTGGCTTCCCACCTTGGTCGTCCGGCTGGTCAAGTTGTAGAAGAGCTGCGTTTGACGCCAGCTGCTGCTCGCCTGTCCGAGCTGCTTGGCAAACCAGTAGTAAAAGCTGACGAGGCTGTTGGCGAAGCGGTTAAAGCACAAGTTGCTGCACTTAAAGAAGGCGACGTTTTGCTGCTTGAGAACGTTCGTTTCTACCCAGGCGAGGAAAGCAACGATCCAGAACTGGCGAAACAATTTGCTGAGCTTGCTGATCTGTTCGTGAACGACGCTTTCGGCGCAGCTCACCGCGCTCACGCATCGACGGAAGGCATCGCTCACCAGCTTCCAGCTGTATCGGGCTTGCTCGTAGAGAAAGAACTCGAAGTACTTGGCAAAGCGCTGAACAACCCAGAGCGTCCTTTCACAGCTATCGTGGGCGGCTCCAAGGTTAAGGACAAAATCGACGTTATCAACAAAATGATCGAAATCGCTGACAACATCATCATCGGCGGCGGCCTTTCCTACACGTTCTTCAAAGCGCAAGGCAACGAAATCGGCAAATCGCTCGTGGACAACAGCAAGCTTGATCTGGCGCTTGAGTTCATCGAGAAAGCGAAAAAGCTCGGCAAAAACTTCTACCTGCCAGTAGACGTCGTAATCACGGATGACTTCAGCGCGAATGCAAACACGCAAATCGTTGACGTTGACGGCATGCTCCCAGAGTGGGAAGGCATCGACATCGGCCCTAAAACGCGTGAGATCTACAGCGAAGTTATCAAAAACTCGAAGCTCGTCGTGTGGAACGGACCAATGGGCGTATTCGAAATCGAACCATTCTCGCACGGTACGCAAGCTGTTGCTAAAGCATGTGCAGAAACAGCTGGCTACACGGTAATCGGCGGCGGCGACTCGGCTGCAGCAGCTGAGAAGTTCCACCTGGCTGATCGCATGGACCACATCTCCACTGGCGGTGGCGCATCGCTCGAGTTCATGGAAGGCAAACAGCTTCCAGGGGTAGTAGCACTTAACGATAAATAAGCAGCGCAACGCTGTTATAGCATATAGCATGAGAAGGGAGATTCACCTTACATGAGCAGAACACCGATTATTGCAGGTAACTGGAAAATGTTCAAAACGGTTGGCGAAGCCGTATCGTTCTTCGCAGAAGTGAAAGGCAAAGCAGAGGTTGCAGGCGTAGAAAGCGTTATCTGCGCACCATTCACGGCATTGCCGGCATTGGTAGAAGCAGCCAAAGGCACGTCGATCTCGATCGGCGCGCAAAACCTGCACTTCGAAGACAACGGCGCCTTCACGGGCGAAATCAGCGGCGTTATGCTGGCTGACTTGGGCGTAAAATACGTAATCATCGGACACTCCGAGCGTCGTGCTTACTTCGCTGAATCCGATGAGATTGTTAACAAAAAGACGCATGCAGCGTTCAAGCACGGCTTGACGCCAATCGTCTGCGTAGGCGAAAAGCTCGAAGAGCGTGAAGCTGAGCAAACGAAAGAAGTTTGCAAAGTGCAAACGGAAGCTGCTTTCCAAGGCCTGTCGGCAGAGCAAGCGGCACAAGTGGTTATCGCATATGAGCCAATCTGGGCAATCGGAACGGGCAAATCTTCGACGGCAGCTGATGCTGAAGACGTTATCGCTTATATCCGCGGCATCGTAGCTGGCCTGTATGGCGAAGCAACGGCGAACGCAGTTCGCATCCAATACGGCGGCAGCGTAAAACCAAACAACGTAGCAGAGTACATGGGCCAAGCAAATATCGATGGCGCACTCGTTGGCGGCGCAAGCCTTGAGCCAGCATCGTACATCCAGCTGGTTGAAGGGGCGAAGTAAGATGACGGCGCCTAAACCAGTAGCACTGATCATTCTCGACGGCTTTGGCTTGCGCCAAGACGTAGTCGGCAATGCAGTAGCACAAGCGAACAAGCCGAACTATGACCGTTACTGGTCGACTTTCCCGCATACGACATTGACGGCATGCGGCGAGGCAGTAGGCTTGCCGGAAGGCCAAATGGGCAACTCCGAAGTTGGCCACTTGAACATTGGCGCCGGCCGTATCGTTTATCAGGACCTGACCCGGATCAGCAAATCGATTCGGGACGGCGAGTTCTACGATAACGAGACGCTGCTGGGTGCCGTTCGTCACGTAAAAGAGAAAGGCACGAAGCTTCACCTGTACGGCCTTCTCTCCGATGGCGGCGTACACAGCCACATTGCGCATCTGTTCGCACTGCTTGATCTGGCGAAGAAGGAAGAGCTGGAGGAAGTGTACATCCATGCTTTCCTTGACGGCCGCGACGTATCGCCAGACAGCGCTGTTGGCTATCTGGAGCAGCTGCAAGCAAAGATCGCTGAGGTTGGCGTAGGTAAAATCGCAACGGTTCAAGGCCGTTATTATGCAATGGACCGCGACAAGCGCTGGGAGCGTACGGAAAAGTCGTACCGCGCTATGGTCTATGGCGAAGGCCCGCAATATACCGATGCGCTGCTAGCTGTTAAAGAATCGTACGAGAAGTCGGTTATGGACGAATTCGTTATGCCGACGGTTATCGTCGAGAACGGCAAGCCTGTCGGTCTCGTCGAATCGGATGATGCGGTAGTCTTCTTCAACTTCCGTCCAGACCGTGCGATTCAGCTTTCTCAGGTATTTACGAATGAAGATTTCCGCGGCTTTGATCGCGGGGAGAAAGCACCTAGCAATCTGTACTTCGTATGCCTGACGCTGTTCAGCGAGTCGGTTGGCGGCTTCGTCGCTTACTCGCCGAAAAACCTCGACAACACGCTTGGCGAAGTTTTGGTGCAGAACAACAAGAAGCAGCTTCGCATTGCCGAGACGGAGAAGTACCCGCACGTGACGTTCTTCTTCAGCGGCGGCCGCGATAAAGAGCTTCCGGGCGAAACGCGCATTCTGATCAACTCGCCGAAGGTTGCGACCTACGACCTGCAGCCAGAGATGAGCGCTTACGAGGTTGCTGCGGCAGCTGTCAAAGAGATCGAGGCGGACAACCACGATGCAATCATTCTGAACTTCGCAAACCCTGACATGGTTGGCCACTCCGGCATGCTGGAGCCAACGATCAAAGCGGTTGAAGCAACGGATGCATGCCTCGGGCAAGTGGTAGAAGCTGTTCTGGCAAAAGGCGGCGTATGCCTCATTACGGCGGACCATGGCAACGCGGATATGGTCATCGACGAGAACGGTCGCCCGTTCACGGCGCATACGACAAACCCGGTGCCATTCATCGTTACGAAGCAAGGCGCTGAGCTTCGCGAAGGCGGCATTCTGGCTGACATCGCACCGACGATTCTGTCGCTGCTGGAGCTGGCTAAGCCGGCTGATATGACAGGCGAATCGCTGGTGAAATAATCGCGTTTTTCTCGATTGCGAACCCAGCTCAATAGATTTAGGCTTGCGCAGATATAGACATATAGTGGGAGAGACACGGACGAAAAAAAGTCGTTCTGCGCAGCCTGTATTATTTTAACGAAAATACGCGTTTGAAGCCGTCTAGGACGTGCATTCAGATCGGTTTTCGTTTACCATAGAAATGTTGGTTTTTTTTGAAATTAGGCAACAACTATAACCTTACAAACAAGGAGTGTTACGAAACATGTCTATCATTGCTGACGTATACGCACGCGAAGTCCTCGACTCCCGCGGCAACCCAACTGTTGAAGTAGAAGTAACTCTTGAATCCGGTGGCAAAGGCCGCGCTATCGTTCCATCCGGCGCATCCACTGGCGCATACGAAGCAGTAGAGCTTCGCGACGGCGACAAAAGCCGTTACCTGGGCAAAGGCGTTGTTAAAGCAGTTGACAACGTGAACTCCATCATCGCTCCTGAAGTCATCGGCCTGGACGCGCTTGATCAAGTTGCGATCGACCGCAAAATGATCGAGCTCGACGGCACGGAAAACAAAGGCAAGCTCGGCGCTAACGCAATCCTCGCGGTTTCGATGGCAGTAGCTCGCGCAGCAGCAGACGCGCTGGACGTTCCACTGTACACGTACCTCGGCGGCTTCAACGCTAAGACGCTTCCAGTACCAATGATGAACATCGTTAACGGCGGCGAGCACGCTGACAACAACATCGACGTTCAAGAGTTCATGGTTCTGCCGGTTGGCGCTCCATCGTTCAAAGAAGCTCTGCGTATCGGCGCTGAAATCTTCCACAACCTCAAAACGGTTCTGAAAGAAAAAGGCCTGAACACGGCAGTAGGCGACGAGGGCGGCTTCGCACCGAACCTTAGCTCCAACGAAGAAGCGATCACGACGATCATCTCCGCTATCGAGCTCGCTGGCTACAAGCCAGGCGTTGACGTATTCCTCGGTATGGACGTTGCTTCGACTGAGTTCTTCAAAGACGGCAAGTACCACCTCGAAGGCGAAGGCCGTTCCTTCACTTCCGCAGAATTCGTGGACCTGCTCGCTTCGTGGGCTGACAAATACCCAATCATCACAATCGAAGACGGCTGCTCCGAAGACGACTGGGAAGGTTGGAAATTGCTCACAGAAAAACTCGGCGGCAAAGTTCAGCTCGTTGGTGACGACCTGTTCGTTACGAACACAGTTCGCCTCAAAGACGGCATCGACCAAGGCGTGGGTAACTCCATCCTCGTTAAAGTTAACCAAATCGGTTCGCTTACGGAAACGTTCGACGCGATCGAAATGGCTAAACGCGCTGGTTACACAGCAGTTATCTCCCACCGTTCCGGCGAATCCGAAGACAGCACGATTGCTGACATCGCGGTTGCAACGAACGCTGGCCAAATCAAAACGGGTGCTCCTTCCCGTACGGACCGCGTAGCGAAGTACAACCAATTGCTCCGCATCGAGGACCAACTGGGCGCATCTGCTCAATATGCAGGCGCAAGCGCGTTCTACAACCTCAAAAACTTCAACAAATAAATCGCTTTGGCGATTCATGAGAGGCTCTCTTCCGGCGGCTGGTTCCGCTGGAAGGGGGTCTTTCTTTTCGGATGCATAAAGCCAAAATGACAAATAAAACGCACAAAAAGTGGGGTAGTTTAAGAAAATCCAACATCTATAATACAAAGTAGATGCAGTGCAATCACTGTTCTAAACACACAAACTCCAAGGCGGTGCTAAACATCATGGCAGTTAAACCGATTATTGGCATTCAGATGTACACGCTTCGTGATCGTGCAGAAAACGATTTTATTGGAACAATTCGAGAGGTTGCCGAGCTAGGCTATCAGGCAATCGAGTTCGCAGGGTTCTTCAATACGTCGTCCAGCGATGTGAAGAAAGTACTGGAGGAGACAGGCCTGAAAGCGCCGTCGGCCCATATCGGGCTGCAATGGACGGAATCCGAGGACGAGATGTGGAAAGCGTTCGATGAGCAAATTGCATTTGCAAAAGAAATTGGTCTTCAATATATCGTAACACCGTGGGCGCCATTGCCGGAAAACCCTAATCAGGAAGATGTGGATAAGCTTGCGGGCATTTTGAAGCAGGCATCGACAAAGGTTAAGGCAGCGGGCATGACTTATGGCTACCATAATCATGATTTTGAGCTGAAGCTGGTTGATGGAGTACCGCTCATCGATCGGTTGTTGCAGCAATTGACGCCAGACGAGCTGATTGCGGAGTTCGATCTTGGGTGGGTCCATATTGGCGGAGGAGCCCCAGCTGATTATATTTCGCGTTATGCAGGCCGGGTACCGCTTGCGCACTTTAAGGACTTCGGCGATCATCGCAGTGATACCGAGATTGGAGCAGGTCTCGTGAACTTTCAGCCGGTGCTGGCGATTGCGGAGCAATCAGGCATCGAATACTTCATTGTGGAGCAGGAGCAGTTCCAGTCGTCTTCGCTTGAAAGCGCGAAAATCAGCTTGGAGTACTTCCGTAAAAAAGGCTATTTGTAAATCAGAAATCAATACGGGGATAAAATCAGAGATGGCTGCCTTGTGGTGCCATCTCTTCTTATGGAGATCAGGGGGGAGTCACGCATGATCGTAGGTGCGATTGAAGCTGGAGGAACAAAGTTTGTATGCGGCATCGGAGACGAGACGGGAGCGATTACAGAGCGAGTGTCGTTTCCGACAGAGCATCCGGATGTGACGATGAAGCATGTCATTCAGTTTTTTCAAGGCAAAGGGGTAGAAGCGATCGGCATCGGTACATTCGGCCCGATCGGGCTTGATCCGAGTCAGGACGACTACGGCCATGTTACGACGACGCCGAAACCGGGATGGTCCGGCTTTGACTTTCTGGGGACGATGAAGCGTGCGTTTGATGTGCCAATGGGATGGGATACGGATGTGAATGCAGCAGCGTATGGCGAGGCCAAATGGGGCGCGGCCAAAGGACTGGACAGCTGCGTTTATTATACGATTGGCACAGGTGTCGGTGTCGGCGTATATGCCGAGGGAAAGCTTGTGCATGGGCTTGTCCATCCAGAAGGCGGACATGTGCTGATGCGTCGCCACCCGGAGGATTCGTTCGAGGGGGCATGTCCATATCACGGCGACTGCTTGGAAGGCATGGCAGCGGGACCTGCACTCGAGAAACGTTGGCAGGTGAAGGGCAGCGAGCTGGCTGCGGATCATCCGGCATGGGCGATCGAGGCTTACTATATTGGGCAGGCAGTGGTCAATGCGGTTCTGATGCTATCGCCGCGCAAGGTCATTCTCGGAGGCGGCGTTATGCATCAAGCGCAGCTGTTCCCATTGATTCGCGCCGAGGTAAAGAAGCAGCTGAACGGGTATGTCAGCTCGAAGCAGCTGATATCAGACATCGATTCCTATATCGTATCGCCAGGGCTCGGGGATAACGCCGGCTTAAGCGGCGCTTTGGCGCTTGGCATTGAAGCGGCGGCAAGGCAAGCGCGCGGGGCGTAACATTCGGAACGTTATGGCGCTTGCTCGGCATCATTGCATGCAATCGATGAAAGCGATTGAATAAGCGCTATTGTGCCAAAGGTATGGATATGATACAATCAAATTACTGTTTTTAGGCATGTCCTAAAACAAACTGGGCGGATTTAATCCGTACAAGGCTCAACTTAGGAGGTGGAAAAGTGGACATTTTATTCAAAATCTTGCTGATTATCGCGGCATTGGGCTTGATCTCGGTCGTGCTTCTTCAGAAAGGTAAGAGTGCAGGGTTGTCCGGCGCCATCTCCGGCGGTGCGGAGCACTTGTTCGGTAAACAGAAGGCGCGCGGTCTGGACCTGTTCCTGCAGCGTCTGACGATCGGCTTCGCAGCTAGCTTCTTCATCCTGGCGCTGGTTGTATCGTACTTCGTTAAGAACTAATAACCCGTATCTTTGTCGGATACGAAACATGAAGGAGCTGAGCATCGTCTCAGCTCTTTTTTGTTGTCTTAAGGGCATTCTAACATGGCGGAAAGTTAGATTGCGTATGTTTCTGCGGAGCATACCTTATGCTTGCGTAAGATATCGTTTATAATAAGTGAATCATTGCCAGATTGGCAGGCTCGGAGGCAGCGAATGAAGGAACGTTATACAGTAGAAGAGGTATGTGAACGGTTTAGCGTGACGGCAAGGACGCTCCATTATTATGAGGAAATTGGGCTGTTGAGCGGGGTGCCGCGCACAGAGGGCGGACACCGGTTTTATGACGATAAGATTATGCAGCAGCTGGAGCAAATCGTGCGGATGAAAGAAGTGCTGGGCATTTCGCTGCAAGAGATCAAAGTCATTATGGCGCTGGAGGGACGTCTCGGAGAAATCCGCAGCGCGTATTCGCAGGAAACGGAGGCGGAGGAAAAGCGGAAGTTTCTTGATCAGGGCGAAGTCGAGCTGCAATTCTTCCTAGACCGGATCGATGAGCGGCTGAACAAGCTGCAGGAGCTGCGTGCCGGGTTTCAGCAGCGGATGGACCGCGTGAAGCAGCTGAAATCGGCGAGCGAGCAATGAAGCGATAACACAAAATATTTGGCCAAACGGCTGTATATGACGCCCGATTCTACAATTTGTAGGGTCGGGCGTTTGGCTGCGGATATTAGAGGGTCGTCTGCATAAAATAGAAGGAAAGCAAATCCACCTCGAGGGGGCCGATGGATTGGGCTGGAACGCCCGAAAATACCGCCGTTATGCGGCGTGCAGCGGGTTCGTATTTTTTAAGGAATGCGGATGAAGGGCGAAGGTTTCGTGTATACTAGATGGTATATGAAAATATATCCTTTATTGTCGAACTACAAGAGACCCGGTCAAGACGACGCGAGGGCGGAGGAATCATGAGCTTAGAGCAGGACTTGCTTGATTTTATGAGAGAAACGGCATATAAGCCGATGACTTATCAGGAACTGGAACAGCACTTCAAGGCAGCGGACGCGGAAGACTTCCGGTCGTTCCTGAAGCTGCTAAATGAATTGGAGGAAGCGGGCAAAATCATTCGGACCCGCAATGACCGCTACGGCGTCATTGAGCGAATGAATCTGGTGCGGGGCCGCGTGCAGGCTCATGCCAAAGGCTTCGCTTTCCTCATTCCGGACGAGAAGGAGCATCCGGACGTCTATTTGCATGCCAACGATCTGAAAAGCGCGATGAACGGCGATATCGCGCTCGTGCGCGTCACCTCGCAGAGCGAGGGAGGCGGCCGGATGGAGGGCGAAGTCGTCCGCGTTGTAACGCGGGCGGTGACGCAGGTTGTTGGAACATTCGACAACCATGACGCCTATGGATTCGTATTGCCGGATGACAAGCGGATCAACCGCGATATTTTTGTCCCGAGAGGACAGTTCGGCGGCGCGGTATCCGGACAAAAGGTTGTCGTGCGCATCACGGCATATCCAGAAGGTCGGGCGGCGGCTCAGGGCGAGGTTATTGAGATTCTGGGCCACAAGGATGATCCTGGCGTCGATATTCTGTCGATTATCCGCAAGCATCAGCTGCCGGAGAGTTTCCCGGTGGACGTACTGGCAGAAGCGGAAGCAGCGCCGGACTCCATTACAGAGGAAGAGATCGTGCAGCAAGGCCGTCGGGATCTGCGCGGCGAGACGATCGTAACGATCGATGGCGAGGATGCCAAGGACCTCGATGACGCGGTGCATGTGAAGCGGCTCGACAACGGCAACTATTTGCTCGGCGTGCATATCGCGGATGTCGGCTATTACGTTCGCGAGCGATCTGCGCTCGATGAGGAAGCGTATCGCCGCGGCTGCAGCGTCTACCTCGTAGACCGCGTTATTCCAATGCTGCCGCATCGATTATCGAATGGCATTTGCTCGCTGAATCCGCAGGTGGATCGTCTGACAATGTCGTGCGAGATGGAGTTCGACGCGACGACGCTGAAGCGGGTAAGGCATGATGTGTTTACGAGCGTTATTCGGACGACGGAGCGGATGACGTATACGAACGTAAAGCGTTTGCTCACGGCGACGGAGGAAGAGCCGGAAACCGAGCTGAAGGAACGGTATGCTGGTCTCCTTGACCTGTTCAGTCTGATGGAAGAGTTGGCGATGCGCTTGCGCAAAATGCGGATGAAGCGCGGTGCTATCGATTTTGATTTCCAAGAGTCTAAGGTTATCGTGGATGACCAAGGCAAACCAGTCGATATCGTGAAACGCGAACGTTCGATTGCCGAGATGATCATCGAGGAATTCATGCTGGCAGCGAACGAAACGGTTGCGGAGCATTTCCACTGGCTGCGAGTGCCGTTCCTCTACCGGACGCATGATGATCCAGACGGCGAGAAGCTGATGCACTTCATGCAGCTCGTATCCAACTTCGGCTATGTGGTCAAAGGGAAGGGCAACTCGGTTCACCCTCGCTCCCTGCAAACCCTGCTGGAGGAAATCCGCGGCAGCAAGGAAGAGACGGTCATCTCGACGATGATGCTGCGATCCATGAAGCAGGCGAAGTACGATGCAGAGAGCTTGGGCCACTTCGGCCTTGCTGCAGAGTTCTATACGCACTTCACATCGCCGATCCGGCGTTACCCGGACTTGGTCATTCACCGCGTGATGCGCGAGGTCATCGAGAATGGCGGAGCGCTCACGGAGCAGCGTAATGATACGCTCCGCGCCAGAATGCCGGAGATTGCGCAGCAATCGTCGGAGCGAGAGCGCGTGGCGGTCGATGCTGAGCGTGATACGGATAAGCTTAAAAAATGCGAATTCATGCTCGACAAGGTCGGCGAAGAATTCGATGGCTTAATCAGCAGCGTGACGAGCTTCGGCATGTTCGTCGAGCTGGACAATACGGTAGACGGATTAATTCGTCTTAGTGATTTGACAGACGATTATTACCACTTCCATGAGCTGCACATGGCATTGATCGGCGAGCGAACCTCCAAGGTATATCGCATCGGCGACGAAGTGAAGATTCGCGTGGCGCGCGTGAATATGGAAGATTATACGATTGATTTTGAAATGGTCGATATGAAGCCTCGCAGCGGCTTCCGCGGCTTCGCGGAAGCTGGCGGCGGACGCGGGCCAGCACGCAAGCGCAGCGGCGGCTTCGGGCGCGATGATCGTGGTGGTCGCGGCGGCGCAGCGGCAAGCGGCGGTTCAGGTCGCGGTCGCGGAGCATCCGGCGGCGGACAAGGTGCAGCGCGCGGTGAAGCAGGCCGTGGTCGTGGAGCTGGCGGCAATGCGAGTGGTGGAGCAGGCAGCGGCCGTCGACGCAAGGTTGGCGGTGAGCGCGGCACATGGGGGTTGAACGAGACTGGCGGCACGCAAGGTGCTCGCGATGCTTGGGGTACGAGTGAAGGCGCGGCTAGCGGCGGAGCAGGCCGCGGACGTGGTCGGCGCGGAGGCGAAGCGGAAGGCGCAGGGCAAGGTGCGCGTCAAGCGTGGGGCGAGAGCGGGGCAGGCCGCGGACGTGGTCGCGGACGCGGAGATGGTGCGGGCGAGCGCGAATGGAGCGCGAGCGAGAGTGGCGCGGGACGCGGGCACAGCCGCGGACGCGGAGCGGATGGCGCGCAAGGCGCGGATGCGGCGGGCGCGAGCCAGTGGGGTGCCGCCGGCGATAGCGGCGGCAAGCGCGGGCGCGGTCGGCGCGGCGGTAGCGCGCCGGGCGGTGAAGCGTGGAGCGAGGCGCCGCGTCGAGTAGACGCGACGAGCGATAGCGCCGAGCGGAGCTCGGCGGAGCGCGACGATGACGGCGCGCTCTGGAGCACGCGGCCCCCGCGTGCGGCGAATAAGGGCCCACGCGTAGATATGTGGGGCCTGCCGATCCGCGGCGACAGCAATCCTCGCCGCGATGACGGCGGCGAAGGCGGCGAAGGCACGCGCCGCGGAGACGGACGTCGCGGCGGCGACAACCGCCGTGGCGGCGGTGGTTTTGGAGGCGGAGGCCAAGGCGGTCGCCAATCCTCCGGCCGACGGAAGAACACGACCGAGAGCGGCGTGTTCTCGGGCAACCGATCGGAAGGCGGCGGCCCGCAGCGCAGCACTGGCGCAGGCGGTGCCGGCGCATCTGCCCAAGGCAGTGGCGGAAGCGGCAGACCGCGCAAGAAAAAGAAGTCAGGCGGCGGAAACGCAACAGCAGCGTTCGTGCGGAAGAAACGAAAATAGCGCTGATTCGGGACATATCCGATTAGCAATGGTAATGAGACCAAGCAAGCATGCGCGATACCATCGAGAGGTGGACATCGCGCATGCTTTTTTTGATCGAATGATGAGCTCAGCGGGGGACGGGGGCTGCATACGGTGGTTAGGCAACTTTGACTCGTAGATCCATCTGAAGTTTCGTGTTGCTCGTTGTAAACTGTACAATGAGTACTCGACATTGGAGCTGGCGAGCGGCTGCGATTGCATTTTGTACAATGACAGATATATTAAAGGGATTGAAGAGCGCTAGTTACTCTCTAAAGGATTGCGGACGTTGTACGTTCTGCAATGGGAAGTGGGGCTGCAGCAGATTGGAGCTTATTTCATTGTACAGACTGCAGTGAGGAGGGGGCAGACAATAAGGCGTGTGCCAACTAACTATGTGCCTGCAATTGCATCGGACCGGCACCGCGATTCACGGCATATCGGGCAGGCGATTCAAAAAAGAGGCTATACACCACTGCCACCTTAATGGCCGATGCATGCCTCTTCTCTACTCGCTTGTCTCAAAGTTATTCAAAGCATAAAGCAAGCATGCCCTCTACTCTCGCCAGATGGCATCGTGCAGAATCATGCAACAAGTTAGCAAGCTGAGCTGCGGCCTGCTGCTATTCGCCTTTTTTATCGCCAGTTTTCGTCTGCGTGTTTTGGTTGCCGTGGCCTTGCTGCTTGTTGCCATTGTCTCTACGGGATGACATGGAATACAACGCCTCCTTTCGTTCGGGAATGAATCAGGTACGGACAGCTATATTGGTATCTCCTGTTGAAAGAGCGATTATGTATCGATTCATCTTGCGGGCGAAGCCTGCTGGACTGTACTGCCGAGGCCTGCCATGCCTTGTGTTCGAACTGGAAAGTTGCTACAATGAAGGTCTAGTTGTCCGTATTGGCGGGCTTTTCGGCTGCTGATCGGATGCAAGCGGATTACGTAACTATGAAAGGTGGAGAGACCATGGCGAAGCAGACGCATGACAGCAAGCCACTCGCACAGAATAAGAAAGCATCGCATGACTACTTCATCGAAGATACGTATGAAGCGGGCATCGTGCTGACAGGCACGGAGATCAAGTCGGTTCGCAATGGCAGGGCAAACATAAGCGATGCATTCGCGACCATTCGCAACGGTGAAATGTTCGTCCATAACATGCACATCAGCCCATTCGAGCAGGGTAACCGTCATAACCCAACTGACCCGACGCGCGCGCGCAAGCTGCTGCTGCATAAGGTGCAGATCCATAAGCTGCTCGGCTTATCCAAGCAAGAGGGCTACACGATCGTGCCGCTTAAAATTTACGTCCGTAACGGCTACGCGAAGCTGCTAATCGGCCTCGGTAAAGGTAAGAAAAACTACGACAAACGCGATACCGCGGCGAAGCGGGACGCGCAGCGTGATATCCAACGCGCACTACGCGAGAAGCAAAAAGTGGCGAGATAATCGCAACGCCCACATTCAACTAATAAAAAACCTTTGGTGCACACGACGACTGAATCGGATCTCCACGTTCGGATCAACCTAGTGAACCAAAGGTTTTATTTGTTTTCGAACAGGTAGAACGGACAAGTTCGAGGTTAGCAAGCTCTTTCGTCCTAAGGGCAGTCTGACTTACTTACGTACCGGTCGGCGGCTGTTGTTCCTGCACTGGCTCCGTTTCGGAGTTGATAGTGTTCGGTTGCTTTTTACGACGGAAAATCTTGTTCCATACATAAATGATCGGAGCCAATAGGACGATAAAGAACTTTTTGAACAGTACGGCAATGAGGGCGAGCAGCCCGACCTTCTTCGCTACGGCAACTCCGACGCCTCCAAGGATCAAGCCTTTCAGCCCGTACTCGGCCATTTTGTCCTTCGATTCGTCGAAGTCGGCATAGGTTTGTCCCGGTTTGACTGTTACAGCAGGCAAAATATCGCGCTCGAACGTTTTGCGGTCAGCATCCAGATGATCCGGGTCGGACACGAGAATAGCGGAAATGAACCCTTCGCGCGTCAGAATGCGCATGTTGTAGTTAATGAGCTTCTCTTGCGTGCTGTCATGGCCGAGAAGCGCCCACGTCAAGCTGCGAACAGTCTCATTATATGCCGGAGGCGTGAACCAGCCATCCACGTATAAGCGATCGGCTTCCGCCAAATCCTTATTAGACTCCGCTGTGCCGTCTTTGTAGCTATCTAACAGCGCTTCTACATCGATCTCATCCTTATCTTTGTCTGAGATGTGCCCAACGTCCTCATATTCAAAATAAACGATCCAGTTCTCGTCCTGGCTATCGGGAGCGATCGCGCCGATCTCATGCTGGCTTGGTACGCCGCCGTATTGCTTGATGAACTGCTTCGTATTCTGGGCATCCATAAACGAGTAGCCCTGTTTCACCTTCAAATTCGCGATCGTGCCTAGACCGACCGATTGACCGGTTCCGACAACCCATTGCGGCTCGGATGATGTTGAAGCTTGTGCTGATTCTGCATGTGCAGCTGCTGGCGCTGTTACAGCGAAGGTGGCAATCGCCAGCGACAGCAGTAGTGTTTTGATCGATGATGTGAGTAATGCGGATGTTCTCATGTTTTCCCCCAAATTTTCTTATTTCCCCCATTTACATCGGAAGGTAAGGAGAAAATATGAAGTGCTTTCGGTGAGACGGGACAAATTGGACAGTATAAGCGGCTGCAAACGGAGGAACAATGGAAGCAGCTTGCAATCCGTACGCCGAGTTGCTACAATTAAGGTCTTCTCGTACATTTAGCCGATTCAGGCGAAGAACGTTAGTGCTGCCAGCAACCAACCAGACATTTTGTCCGGTGGACGTGGTATACTGAGTTCAACAGCCGATCATTAGTGATTAACGACTGGTGGTTAGAGGCTGATGATGCAAGAAGCATTCGTGCTCGCTAGGAATGGCACAGTAGTGCCGACCCATTCGAGTCGCCTGCAAGGCTAACGGTTTGATTGTTAATGGACCGCTTATGCCGAACTTTTTGGGGGCGTTTATGGATTCGACGGGGGTAGTTCGAGCATGGGTTGCGGGTAGTGGGGAGCGTCCGCTTCATCAACGCTAAAGCCAATTAACTGGCAAACAACAAACTTCTTACGCTGTAGCAGCTTAATAACCTGCTCGCGTGCTCTCGCTCTGTATCGCCCATGTACCGGGATGAGGGCCCAACTTTAGTGGGATACGCTGTCACATCTCCGCCTGGGGTGTGCTGAAGAAGACAATCAGGCTGACCTAGATCGAAGCCGGTTACGGGGCGTTGACCTAGGTGACATCAAATCCGTGACTACACCCGTAGAAGCCTGTGTGGCGTTATCTTCGGACAGGGGTTCAAATCCCCTCGCCTCCACCATGTGAAACCACAACCGCATGAGGTTGTGGTTTTTGCTTTTCCTCAAGAGCCGTAACAGGCACCTTTAGAATCAGCTCCACATATTCTTTGTAAACAATCACCTTTTCTACATAGCTACTGATGAATTTCTTGATCTCTGGAATATTGCGATCAGCAACACGATCTTTGAAAGATGCGAGCAATTGGCGCAACGCATCCTCTGTAATGACCGTTTGTTGCTTCTTCGATGACTGTTCGAGGATGCGTTGCTCTAAATCCATCTTCTGCGCTTCGAGATCCTCCAGCTTGCTAAGTAGGGCGGCGTTAGACACTCCGCTGGCGACAGCGTTCACGATGTTGTTGATCTGTTTCTCCGTTTCACGCAAGTTCTTCTCGAGCCTCGCTGCCTCCGCCTGAAAAGCCGTGTTCTTTTTTGCTTGATATTCGGATAACTGCATTGCAAGCGTCGGAATGGCACTGTCGTTGAAAATCTTCTCATGAAGCTGTGTGATCACGTAATTCTCAACATACTCTCGACGAAGCTCGGGATTGCAGCAATCCTTGTTTTGGTCGCGATTTCCACAGCGGTAGGTGACGTATTTTAACTTATTGCGCCCGCTGTATTTGGTGTTTCCTATCAAGGAATATTCAAAGCCTACGTTCTTTAGACATTCACCGCAAACGATAAGGCCACTCAACAAGTACAATTCCTTGGCTTTTTGCCGTCCGGCCTTTTGTTTATTTGCATCCATTTTGGCCTGGACTTGCTGAAACAGCTCTTTGCTCACTATCGTAGGCATACCGCCCTCTACACGGATGACGTCTTCTGAATCTTTCCTTTTATGGCTGTTTCGTTTTCCTTCCGCATCCTTGCTGCCCGTTAAGTTAAAAATATATGTGCCAGTGTACTTCTCATTGCGGAGGATGTCGTGTAAGTTGTTCTTGCCGATCGGACGACCATAACGGGAACGGTAACCCTTCTCTTGAAGTGCGGTAACGATCTGATTGTAGCCGTACCCTGCTAGGAACATAGAAAAGATCGTTTCCACTATTCCACGCTCGTTCTCATTGACAATGTACTTTTTCGTGGCTGGATCGACAGAGTAGCCAATGGGAGGGAGGCCACCGGTGTGCTTGCATTGGTGGGCAGTTTCTTTCATTCCCTTCATCACCTCGCGTGCGAGGTTCTTGGAATAATACTCGGCCATGCCCTCAAGCAATGATTCAAGTATGACGCTTTCAGGCGATCCATCGAGGTTTTCTGTCACGCTGAGGAGCTTAATGCCGTTGACCTTCAACTTCCGTTTGTATTTGGTGCTGTCATACTTATCCCGGCTGAAACGGTCCAGCTTGTGGACAACAACAATATCGAACAAGTTTTTGTCGCTATCTTCAATCATCTGCTGAAATTCAGGACGCTTATCTGATGTAGCTGTTTTGGCACGGTCCGCGTAAACTTTGATAAGCTCGTACCCATTTTGTTTGCAGTAAATTTCAATTGCACGAATTTGTGCGTCCAACGATTCATCCCGCTGGTTGTCTGATGAATAGCGAACATAGGCAGCTACTCGTACCATAGTCAGGAGTTGTTTGGGTGTCATCTGTCGTTTCCCCTTTCGAATGTACGTAGATCTTTAAGTAGGAAAAGGTGAGGCTTCTCTCAGTGGAGGAGTAAATGGAAATAAAGGGATTATTGGTCGTTTTGATTTTTTGAAATTGCATTCAAAAGTTCAGCGGCGGGTAGGTAGTACGATTCTGGAGTTTCATTGATTTGATTGGATTCGCCCCATTTGCAGGCTTCAGGGGTAATGCTTGATTGCTTGAGCTTTTCGCGCGAAATGCAGGTGTGAAGGCGTGCGATTTGCACGTTCATTTCCCCCTATTCGTGTACGTCCGCTCTAAGTTGTAGATCAAGGTGGGAACTTTAGTAGTTTTGTTACATTAGACCGCGTTCCTTCATGCTTACTAAGGTAATCCCATCGCCGAGTACGAGATGGTCGAGTAGTTCAATGCCTAGCAAGGTGCCGCTGTCACGCAGTCTTTCGGTTATCGCAATATCCTCGGAGCTAGGATCGGGCTGCCCCGAAGGATGGTTATGACAGGCGATGATGGAAGCGGCATTGGCGAGAATCGCCAGCTTGAATGTCTCTCTCGGATGGACAAGAGAGGCGTTTAGAGTTCCGATGCTTACCGTGTGCAGTGCCGTCGGCTCGTTCTTCGTGTTGAGGCAGAGAATGCAAAACTGCTCTCGATCCAAATCGCCGATGAATTGACGAAAGAGATTTGCGGCGTCTTTTGGGCTTCGAATGACTCTATTCGGAAAGAAGATCGTTGAAGATTCTCTGACCATCCGTAGGCTAAGTATTTGGATTCGCTTGGCGGGCAGCTTTTTATCGTAATTTTGCCTTGATTTACTGACGATTGCTTCTTTCATTCGATTTACCTCCAGTCGCATGGTTTGAAAACCAGGTTTCAAGCGGGAGGTACGGCCTCGTTAATTCTTGACGTGAATCCATGTAAATCATTTTTGCTTCGCCTCCAGTTTTATACCATATCATGGTAATATTAACTGTTTGATTTCTCAGCAAAGACGGTTTACTGCTGCCCTTTTGACTCACATCTAGGCTTAATCTGCCATGCCATTCGTGTGCAAGGGCCGAGTGTGGCGCGTGCCGTAGGCTTTGAGCTTTTTTTTGATGCACCCTGTTGAATGAATTTTTTCCTTCTTTTTTTAAAAAAGGCGACCCATTCGCCACAAAAAAGGGATCAGTCAGACCGTGCTGACTGAAAGGAGAAGTGACGGGTGGGTCACCCAATAAAGATGCGCCACAGGCGACCCATGCATGTGGGGACTAGTCCATCTCATCTATGTCCAGAAGTTCTTTCCGTTCTTGTGCGGAGTATGCTATTCCCTTGGTTGTAAACCCATATCTTTCCTCTTGTTCATCACTCACTAGTGAAATACCCTGTAAACCACGAAGACCGCCGCTTTTAAAGGTTTCGAATGTTATTCCCTGTGCTTTGAGGCAATCCTTGATAAGATCGGACAGTTTAGCCTGACTATAGTTGTTCTGGTGTCCATTCTTATCTGCCCAGTCATCGAATGCACTCATAATCTTGTTGTATCGAATTCTGCAACTTGAATCAGCTGCAGATAGTTTTTCTCTTACGAAGCGCTGTACTGGGTTCAACGTGTCCGTGTACGCTTGGAGAGCTTCATCTACTGCTTTTGATGAGCTGAATTTGTACCTGTTTTTTCTTAGCCTCACTAGCCCTTTGAGCGCGAAGTTCAGAATACCAGGTAGCTCTTTCTTCAGCTTGTCTTGAAGGAATACGTCGGCTTTCCCCTCCTCGAAGGTCTTATTGAACGGCACGATGATGAGTCGACGCCGGAATCCGAAGCTTTTGTCTTTTGAGTAGGGGAGATTGTTAAGTGCGAAGACGAGCTTGCAATACGGGGCATAGGAAAAGCCCTGCTCGTGCTTCTTCTCTACCTGAATTTCCTCTCCGGATACGATGGCCTTAAAGTATGTCGTATCCAGTGCGCTCGAGCTGACCTCGTTCTCGGTCGCCACGTTTAACAGCTTATCAACCAGTCCGTATCGTGAAAACGGCTTGTCTAGCTCCCCTAGAGTTAGGGAGGAGATGTTGGCTTTGCCTATTAGGCACTTGAGCATCTCTATTAGCACGCTTTTCCCGTTCGAGCCCTTGCCGTAGAAAATGAACGCCTTGTGAGCGCGAGTCTCGGTAGTAAGGCAGTATCCGAAGATTTCAGCGACCAAGTCGATGAGCTCTTCGTCTCCATCAAAAATGACAGAGAGAAATTCCAAGAATTCAGGGCATTCTGCGTTCATGTCGTACCAAATTGGCACCCTGACGGTGGAAAGCGCTTCTGGCCTATGCGGTTCTAGTTCTAGGGTAGAAAGATTGAGCATACCGTTCTCAAGATTCAAGTAGTTTCGCTCAGCGTCCATTTTTTCCACACGCGGAGCTTCACGGGCAATTGCAGCGAGATATTCACTCTCTAACCGCGTTGTCCAGAAGTCTGGGACGAACTCGTGTAGAATCTCCCTCAGCAGTCGCGCCAACTCATTCTCATCCATGTACTTCCATATCCCCTTTGCGAAGCTATAGAACCGCTCTGGAGCACAGAACTTGATGGTTAACCGATCTTTTACCACATATCTAACGAAGGCGTTACTGTTAAGACCTTTGGGCGTACCTTTTTTGGGGTCGATGTAGAAGCCAATCGTTTGCAGGTTAGGCTTTCTAGCTTCCGTTGGGTTCAGCAGGCCTCGTACGAGTCCACCCGGGCTGTTTTTTACGCGCCCTTGCTCGTCTCTATTGATTTTGTGAAAGCATTGAGAAATTTGCTGTTCGCTGCAGCCGAAAGTTGAGCAGCGAGTCATACTTTTACTGCCCTCTTGTACGAGATTATGTATTCGTGTTTCGCTCGCTTGATTATGTTTGGGAGAAGCCTGAGAAAAGGCCAGCGCCGCATCGGGCGCTCCGGCATTCGTTAATGTTCTGATCCAGTCGAACCACGCATCTTCAGCAATACCTGAGCCTTGCTGCTGAATCCAATCAGCGCTAAACTGAGAGCATTTAGCAGCGAAGTCTGCGAGCAACAGATCGGGATCGACAGAAGCTTTAGGCAGGACCAGGCTTGTACGATTCTGCATGGAGTGAGCTGCTGAAAGGCTAGGTGTCATGAGACTAACCATCCAACTGGGCGCTTCGGCTATCTCAACGTCTTTCGGATGCTTGATCCATTCGTAGGTTTTGCCCGAATGGTGTATTGACGGTGGAAGCACTGTTAGATTGCCTTCCCCCATTAGCGCACACTCATTATGAGGAAGCGAAGGGTCGGATCTCTTGTGCTTTTTAAGAGTTATTCCTGCTGGCGCTCGGTATAGATAGCGCAATCCATTTGGCGTGGAAAAGCTGACTGTATCAGGTAGGTCGCCGCCGCTCATTTGTTGTAGGAGTTCAGTTCCTTTGTCGCCGTCAACGTCGATGGCGACAATCCCGCTGGGGCTGCCTAGGACAAGACCGATATTTGCCGTGGGGTATTTCTTAAACCAGTGGTTTATACTTGCCCAGTCAGGTACCGAAATGTGCTGCCATTCTCTTAACAGAGGCCGTTTTCCAGGACTCCGACATTGATCCTTGTGCTTGTCCGACACATGCTGATGATCGGGGGGGCAGAGAGGAATGATCGGCCAACTCCTTGAGATGTAATCTTGAATGTTGGAATTAACGCTCGTTCGATCGGTCATTTCGATGATTCCTCCTATTTACCGTTTGTGCTACGGGAAAACGTGATATTTACGTTTTCCCGGTAAAGTAAGGTTCGATTAGTGCAAAACATGAAGAGAAAAGTGGAGCTGAAAGTTGTTAAAGCCTAGTGTATAAAATGCATTCAGCAGATGTGGGCCAAGTATATTGTGGATATTGGTGATAATATCCCCAATGGTCTCTGCGAAAGGCCCTTCATGGGCAATGCATTCAATACACGCTTTTCCGTTAACTTCATTTGCCTCAACGATCGTAAACTTAGGCTCAACGAGTTTAACGATTTTATGGAGCGTCGTGGCCTCGTCGAGATCCAAGTAGACCTTAAAGTGAGGCATAAAATACTCTGATTTGCGTGCAGAAATCATGAGATCTTCACAAAAGCCACTAACTTTGAATTGATAAGGTGGTTGTAGCTGGCATTGGACTGCGTTCTCGAGGTCTTCAAGCGTGTGATCTTGAAGAAAATCGGGAATGGGAGTAGACTCTGAGTCATTTTCTACGGGTGCATTTTCGAACGCAATCTTCTGCTGTAGCCCAAGCATTTCATTAAATTGCTTGGGTACGTAATAGCGATCGTAGAAAAATTCTTCGTATCCACTCCCGTCAGTCACTTCCGAGAAGCTAATATCATGAACGATTAGTCTCATACTTTGGAGCAGTTCAGTAACGGCTTTTTCTAGCTTTCTTTTCTCACCTGGTGTCAGCTGGTTCAGGCAGATTGGATACGGTGGAAACCAAAGTACAACAAGTTTGTTTTCATTAAATAGGGGGTAAATGTCGGCATGTTGGTGTCCGAAGGCATGTGCTAGCCGCTCTCCCGTATGATCAATTAAGTAGCGCCGTTCTATTTCATTAACGACAGAAGAGAAGGGAGTCCGGTCGACGCCGAAGACTTCGAAGTAAATGTTGTCCAAAAAACTAGCTTGATTAAAGGCATCCCACTGAGCAAATAAGTCAGTTACACGACTGCGGGCATGCCCATCTTTTAAAAGATGGATAGATTGTGTACGAATTTCTGATTGCATTTTCATTCCTCCAGTTATTTTTTTTCTTGCCCCGATGACTTTATCGAAGCTTTAACTCCCAGCAAAGAGCACAGATTCTATGTTGTATTTACAGTTGCTTTAGAATCTGTACGTTTATCATAGGGATGATTGAGGTCGAAAAAAATGTACACTTACCTCGTTATCATCGTATTTTGCACACGAACGTATGTTTCTAATAGGGAAAGAAAAAAAGCAGCCTTACGGCTGCCTCGTGCGGGGTGCTTTATTGTTCCGACCACTTCTCATTTGTCATTATACGAATATGTTTGCCTGCGTTATTTACTGCTTGGGAAACATTTTCAGTGAAATAATCAGTATATATTGTGACCCGGTCATGGGGTACATGTTTTAAGATGTAATCAAATTCTTTCTGAATTTTCTCGAGGAGCTGTAGTTTCTTTTCGTGAAGGATTAGGAGACGAATATCAGAATCAGTGTAGTAAACTTCACTGAAACTGGATATATCTTCAAAGTTAATCTCTTCTTGAAGGTTCTTTATTGTTCTCTCGAAATTGTCTTTCATATCTATTAAGTCTCTGGCAAAAGAAGACATGGTCTCATAGTCTTGCACTGTAAAGGACAGTCCTGATTCATAGATGGTAACATGTCTTATGAACAAGATAAAAACAGTTTTTTGCTCTTTAGGGATTTCATAATCTCGACCGGATTTATAGTCCGAAGGATCTTTACCCATGAGTTTGCATGCCGATTTGAAATTTTGAAGGGTTTTGCGATAAGCACGGTCTTCGCTTAGGATTGGATATATTTCATTTGCTAAAGATTTCAACGAGTAATGGCTTTTCTCGTTAATCCTCCCGTTGTTCCCTTCTCTGTTCTTTTCCTTAGCCTGGCTCCTAGCATTATTATTGCTATAATGAGTTGATCTATTGTACGGTTTCTCTTGCATATTTCCTCCGACGATATAGTTGAGTTTAAGGTATATATATATTGTCGGATTATTAAGGCATGGAGTAAACCTCAGTGCTTTTCGGAATAGGGTAATAAAGACCAATAATTTTAACATCGCTGAAACCGAATATCTCGCCAGCATGGACTTCTTAACAAGTAATCTGTACGGCTAGTTCACGTCTTATTATGTTCAGAGAACTGTCCAGAAAGAGCATGAGTGATTGCTTCACTAAAGCTTCGAATTCTTCTCATTTGTTTCTCTTTCTTCAGTACCTCGAAAAGTTGGACAGGCAGATAGACTGTAACTTTCTGATACCCGTTCCCGAAATGAGGGGAACGGGTAATCTGCTCTTCGTTTATTTTCTGACCATCAAGTTCTGTTGTTGGACATTCGGACGTTTGCGGGGAGATATTTAGACCGGTTTTGAGATCATTCTCCTTGCTTTCAGACTCCCAGTTTAAGCCGAACGAGGATTCGTTTCTTGTACCTCCCAAGTCGATACTACGCTTTCTTTTTATTTCATGCCCATAAAAATCCATTCTATCAACCCCCTGTGTTAGAAGTCGACATCGACGTCGATGTCGACTTTATTATAAGAATGTTTTTGCGCATATGAAATCTGAGTCTGTAGATAAGGCGTTTTTCTTCTATGTTCCAGTTACGTGCCGCACGCCGAGCGTCTCGGCGTCGTTCTAACGAATAATATATTATTTCTTTTTTGATTGTTTTTTGCCCTACGGACCTGTTTTATAAAAAAAGAATGGTTGCAGATTCAACCATTCTTTCTCTAATCATTACCTTGCTCATATTATGTTCTTTTAAATCTTTTCGGATTCTTGGGTCTCACTAATAGTTCGAGACTTAGATTTGGCCAGGCCAAATAAGATAAAGACTACAATAACAATCACAAAGGTCCAAATGTAGTGAGCCGCAATAAATGAAAATGCGTAGTCCACAATGAGACCGGCGATGAGGCAGCATATCACAAACATGACGAAGAGCGCCTTGAATCCGAAATACGTTATTTTGAATAGACGGTTAATAGTTCGAAAGGTGACAATAGCTAAGATCAGAATAACAATGAGTTCGAAAATGGATTCAAACATAGAATATTCTCCTTTTATATGCTTCGTTTTGGTTTGTTACGATCTCAAGACGATCGAGGGGGCCCTCTGGGGTGGTGCGCTTCCGGCTTTCTGTTTTGGTCAAAATGGCGCTGGAACATTTTTTTTGGGGCTGTACAAGCCTTTGTTGCTCTATGCGAAGTGCCATTTAGATCGTTATCCAAGAGGGACCTCCTACTATATAGTTTGTTACCAATTATTAAAAGTTGATGGCGATTGCTTGTTATCTATGGACGAGTGGCGCATCGTCTATATGCGGAGATATTTCGGATTTAGAATGGCTCTTTCGGAAGAATGATGGATGTAAAAGCGCATATTTCGAGTGGATTGGTTGGCCTGCTTGGTGAAGGCTTCTGTTAAAGTGGAATTTTCAAAATGAATGTAGTCTCGGCCTTTTTGATTGCCGAATAAAGCGATCATTGCGTAGTTAAAACTCGCGGGATTGCAGATGTTAGCTGTACCGAGTGGAAGACGCTCAATTATTTGACCAATGGTAAGTCCGTCGAGGGTGTTTGGATGACTGTCTAATGATAGGAGGAGGCAAGCGAATAGGATGTCGGCATTTGATCGTAGTGTGATTTTTGTTAGATCGAAATGTTTCGCGGAGAAACTGTTCCATGAAAAAGTTGTGATCTCAGGTTCGATGGTTCTATAGTCGGCGTGGGTATTTTTGTATGCACAGCGGTTCCCATATGCCTTTAGGAAGCGATCTAGCAGGATACGGTTCCTCAGCCCAAATGGTAACTTGGGCATGACAGCTCTGAAGAAGCTGGAGTAGCATTCGAGGTCTGTCAGGGTGAGCGAAAACGTCTGCTCCGCTTCTTTGTGTTTGATCTCTTTCAAGAGTTCTGTCATGGCTTGCAGGCGATGGTGATCGACAAGCTCTATGCTATCGGGTCTAGTGAGGTGGAGCAAAAAGGCGACTGCATTAAAGCCAGTCTTCCAGTTGGGGAGCTTTTGTTGCCAAAATTGAAGCGAATCGGTGAGGGAGTAGGGGTTCTTGATATACTCACTCCAATTGACGACTATAGTGGAGATAACCTTTCGGTGTGCTAAAGCTAGGTCTTTACGCTGCCAGCTGCCAAAGTGCCAGCTAAGGGATTGTTTGAGCGTTGTTGGTGTTATGGATATGGGATCATAGAAAATTCGTTTCCACTCTTCAACAGGTTCTATTGGGTATCTTGCAAAAGGAAATCTTGAAATATGCTCTTCCATACGCGCTTGAATCAGTGCAGCTAATGAGCGTTTATCTTTCTCGTTAAGTGTTAGGGACATTGTTGTTGCCTCCAAAATATAAGTAATCTTACGCCTTTATAATCGACGTTAAGAAACTCTAATGGCGATAATTGTGTTAATAGCACGTTCTTACCCTAATCATTATTGTCGATGAAGAAGTGCTGCACGGGTGTTATGAATGGATCCTCCAACTGAATGTAAAACGGTTCGTTTAGTCCACGCACCCACTTGAGTGCATCAACTATAGTCCCACCATGAAAAATGGGTGACCCTTCTTCCCAAAGATCCACCCACACTAATCCAGCTGTATTTGTTTCTTCATCTACATTTAAGTAGATTTCTGTGCCATCGACATAAGGATTGGTGCCAAACTCGTCTGTTGTTCTTAGAACAACACGTAGTGTATGTGTTGGTATTGGACTTCTATTTGATACGTCATGTGGATAAGGTGAAAGTAAATATGGTGCGACGGAAGCAGCCATGACCCAAACATTCTGTTGATAAGACTCCTCAAGACCATTATGAGAAAACTGTTCATGTAAGAGGGGAAGAACACGGTTTTCAAGGAAGTTCATATCATTTATTTCTCCTTTTACCTACTACTGGAATGTTCGCTAATTGATTTATAATGCTGAAATAAGAACCGCTAAAAGTGTATTGATCTGCAGTGAGATTGTAGTGGTCAATCAAGAACCCAGGGTAGGTTACCCAGTTATAAAAAGTGCACTTGATATGAATAAAACCTCGACCTTTTGCTAACTCTTCTATAGAGCATATTGATTCTGTAATAATGGACATTTTAATCCTCCTACAGTAGAAAATAATGAAAAGAACCAAGACGTATATACGTCTTGGTTCTTCTACAACACGACTTATGATCGTGTACTTATAGGTTCTCTTGCCGGAATTTCGTTTATGGCATCTAGAGTCTTTTTTATGTGCAATCCTAGATGATACGCAAGTAGTGGGGGGACGGCATTACCGATTTGTTTAAACATAGCGGTTTGGGGTCCGATAAAAACAAAATTATCTGGAAAGCTCTGAAGTCGAGCAGCCTCTCTAACAGAGATCGAACGTGCTTGATTGCCATCAGGATGAATGAAGGCGAGTCCATCCTTGTGTAAGTGAGCAATTATAGTTGGGGAAGGCTTTTTGTAGTCTAATTTTCTGTAAAAATCATCAAAACCATTTCTTAGTCGAATTGGTATCAAGTCTGGATCAAGTGTCTTTAAATTCTGAAATGGTTCTAATATCCTGAATATCTCTCGGTCACGTTCATTTTGAAAGCGCGTGGTATGGTTATATAAGTAACCATCTTCAAATCCGGTATCCCTTTTAATTCTTTTTGCATTAGTATTCAGTAGCTTTAAGTAGGGGGCTTCATTCCGTGGCGTGTTCTTAACCGAGAATTCTCCGTCACGTATGTCGAGCTTTGGCAAGTCACCAATCGCATCTTGAACAGTGAAAAAGTCTTCCTCTTTAAAAACAGCTCTGGGATGCTCTGGAATGATATTTAGATCTTTTCGTACACCGAGAAAAATAACGCGCTCACGACTTTGGGGTACACCAAACTCGACAGCTTTAACTATATCGGAAACAACATGGTAACCTACAAAAAGTCCTTCTGGATCGTCGAATGAAAAATCTTGCTCGATATTTTCTCTAACGGCACCTTTATGCATTGAAAAAAGGCCAGGCACATTTTCCATCAAGAACATTTTTGGTTGGAAGTATCTTACGTATCGTACAAACTCTTTATAGAGTTTATTTCGTGGATCTTCTCCGAATTCCCCGAATCCCTTACCGGTCCCGAGTCTTGTTCCAATCAGTGAGAACCCTTGGCATGGAGGCCCTCCGATTATCAGGTCAAAATTAGTGATTCCTGTCGCAAGAGAGAGGTCCCTAGGGGCAAGCTGAGTTAAGTCTGCTTGAAGCACCTGAGTTTCGGGGTGATTAAATTTTTGAGTAGCGCATGCTTTCTCATCTATCTCCACGGAAGCAGCAATATCAAATCCGGCCTGAAGAAATCCTTCTCCTAACCCTCCGCATCCCGAGAATAAATCTAATACTTTATACATATGGTGACTCCTTCCCATCCGTTTTTTATTTTGTCGGAAAATCCTGATTAGGACGGATTCGTTTTACTACAAACATACATTCTTATTGAATTATACCTATTTTACTTGAGCGGTGGTAGGCTTGTTTTTAATAGTAGTACATAGACACTGCTGTACGAGAAGACGTTGTAAACTTTCCAAACGCTAAAAACTTTACGTTCATTGTATCACCATAATTACAATGCTTTTAAAAGTAACTTATGCCAAACATTCAATCCCTGATAAAATTCGGGTATTTACCCTGTCGACGTTCGGGTATTTACCCGTATAAAAATCGGGTTGACACCCTGTGTTTTATCGGGTAACATGTAGTTAAACGAGAAACAACCCAGTTTAGGAGGTAATACAATGCCGATATTTTCAAGTAGTTTACGGAAACATTTCCAAGCTGAAATCGGTGCTTATTCCACTGTAACAAGACGGGAGGCGACAGGAGATAAGAGCGTCACAGTCGATGCTAATGAAAAAAGCGTGATTCACTCAGTATACCCGTCAGATACCTTTGCAAGGAAAGGCGGTGTTGCTTCTAATAGTAGTAACGCAACACACCGGCCTTTTATTCTTCATACTGAAACCGGTATGACGAAGCAAGTAGAGCTTTCAGTAGTCTATCCGAAAAGAAAAGGTGAAGAATTGCGCCTTTACTTCTCTAAGAAGGAGGGATTCGAGGCCGAAGAGAATGACATTTGGTTTATCTTTGTGAGAGAAGGGGAGGAAATTCCTCACGTTGGTACCATGTCATCTCAGCGATGGGGAGTGTTAATGGATCCACCTAATACAAAAACCGTGGAGTTTCTTGCGTCCCAGGCATTGGACGACGAGGATGATGTCTACCAAAAAGAGGTAGGGGCTGCTGCGGTTGAATTGCCGACGGAAACTACAGTACTTAGGTACCCCCGCAAAGCATCGGTTGCATTAGAGGCATTAGAAAAAGCAAGATATTGTTGTGAGGTTGATCCAACCCACAAGACATTCATTGGGGTTTCAGGGAAGCCTTTTATGGAGTGTCATCATCTTATTCCAATTTCATTACAAGGGCGCTTTTCGGTAAGCCTGGACATTTGTGAGAACATTGTTTCGCTATGCCCAACATGCCACCGACTTCTGCATTATAGTTCTGAACCTAGTAAATTAGAGGTTTTAGGAAGACTTTGGGATTCCCGCAGGGATGGACTGGAAAAGCGGGGGGTCCTTTTAGAACGAGAAAATTTCTTGCAGATCTATGCTCCGGCAGTAAGGTCATAAGGTGGAGGAGAAGGTGAAATGGAAAAGAAACTTACCGAGAGTAAGGCAAAGGCCCATCAGAGATCGGATCAAGAGGATAGAGCGTTGGGTTATAAGAACTGGCACAGGGGTCTGAAAAGAAATTTGTATATGCTTGATGTGGATTCCATCGAATGGCGGGTACGTGATGGAGAGCTGATCCCTGTTGGCGTTATGGAGATTACGAGGACTGATTCGGACCAACAGATTGGAACAGCGTATTTAGATAAGATCATTGAAAGATTTGAAATTCGTGATTTTCAAGGCAAAATAGCTAAACGGCTGGCTTCAATTTTGGGCGTAAAGGCATACATTGTCCTTTACAAATATGATTGTTCGGAATTCTTTGTTTACAACCTAAGTGATAATGGTCCATGGAATAAATTTGACCCGAAAGGGATGGAGAGCTTTCTGGAAAGTTTATAACCAACAAAACCGGTTAGAGAAACATTAATCTCTCTAACCGGTTCGGTTTTTGCTCATGGGTGATTAGTTTGGTGAGTTTTTAGATATTTGTCTAAGTATTCAACTGTATTTTTATTCACTATAGCCTCTTTTGTACCAAGTCTAATAAAGATTTGGTTAACGCGGTCTTCTACATCTATTTCTCCATGATGGATTTCTCGATGACAGTTAGGACAAACTAGGATCACGTTATCTGAGCAAAGCGAATCCTCCTTTTTGAGAGCTATCTGGACAAGGTGGTGAGCTTCAATGTATCTTCCCCCGTTCTTCTTATTGAAGCCTATATGACCACAAATTTGGCATTGTGGCCCTAAAACTTCTTTTAGTGCATTGGTAACGGATGTCCCCCTATCTACGTGTGTACTGATTAGTCTATCTTTTTTTTCGGGTGAAAAACTTCGATACTTTTCATTAAGCAATTTCAACACTAAAATCGGGTCAGCCTGAGACTCGATGTTTGAAATGGCACCATAGAGGCTTAATGTTTCATTTTCTATATTTGCTGCTTTTAGGATTTCATTAAAAGCCTTGTTGGAGATCTTGCGTGCAGAGCTTTGCCAAGCTGGGGTGGGTTTCTCTCGTACTTCTTGGTAATCCTCTGATTCAAAGAAGCCGCCGGAAGGTTTATAAATTGGTACCTTGTTCGAAAACTGTGTTCCCTCTAGTATTTCCGCATAATAATCTTCCCCGTCTTTGGAAGCCTCGATTTTTCCTATAACGCCAAAGCCGAAATAGTACCTGTTCTCTCTCTTGAATCGGTCCCCTTGATAGTAGATAAAGGTGTCGCCGGTATTTACTTGGTTTCTGTATCTCTTGGGATAGTGATATAAAGAAAATGGTACATCTTTGTAATTGGATGTTGAATCGATGCGCTGGGAGAGAATGATTGGCAGAGTACTCACCTCTTTAAATATGTGTCGGATTCTATCTTTTATTTAAACATAATTGCTATATAGATGCGATCATAATTCAGGATTGACAGCCTATGGAGGTTTGGAAGTAAAATGAGGATACAATTGTAATTTTATTGTATAAATGTACTCTGTTTGTTGCACTTCCAAAAGTAGTTGATAAGGAGAGCTGCATTATGAAGGCGAACGAAACGAAGCTGCAACAAATAATCGAAGGAATTAAACAGTATCTTGTACCGCTTTTTCAGAGACCATACAGTTGGGATAAATCACAATGGGAGAGCTTGTGGGTAGATATTAATGAGCTATGTGGTGCGAGCAATCCTCGGGCTCACTTTATGGGTTCGATTGTAACCTTGCCAACGGAGTCAGTTCCAGAGGGTGTCTCCAAATACCTTCTCATCGATGGTCAGCAGCGGTTGACGACTGTTTTTATTTTGTTAGCATTATTAAGAGATACTCTGGAGAAGCAGGGGGATGGGGAGTCAGTCGAGCTTGCCCACGAAATTAATGAGAATCTGCTTATTAATAAGTGGAAGAAGGGACTAGACCATTATAAAATGCTTCCAACTCAAACTGACCGGGATAGCTTTATAAAGATCATGGATAAAGCGCCCTTGGGCAAAGAGGATCATATTACAAAAGCGTACAAATTTTTTGAGCGAAAAGTTAAATCAGTTGATGACAAAGCACGTCTTAAAACAATAATTTCAAACTACTTATCGATTGTCAGTATCGTTTTAGACTCAGATGACAACCCTCATTTGGTTTTCCAAAGCCTTAATGGTACAGGTACACCATTAACCCAATCTGATTTTTTTAGAAATTACTTTTTTATGAGAATCCACACTGATAGGCATGAGGAAGTCTATAGTGAGCTATGGCAGCCAATGCAGGTAATGTTGGGAGATAGTTTAACGGAGTTTGTTAGACATTACTTGATGAGAAATGGAATAGTTATTAGGAAAAATGAAGTTTTCTCTCATTTAAAAGAGGTCATCTCCAACGGTGAAGCTCTTGAAGAACTAAAGAGGTTGAAGAGGTTTGCAGAGTACTATCATAAGATTATAAGGCCAGATAATGAGAATGTTAGCGCTATTCGTAAAAAACTTCAGCGACTCAATCGAATTGAATCCACTACATGCTATCCTTTTTTACTTAATTGCTATGAGGATTTCAGGATGGGGTTGCTCGATGAGTTGGCATTTGTCGAGATATTGAAAACGGTGGAAAATTTTCTGATAAGAAGATTTGTTTGTAATGTTCCCACTGACAGGTTAAAAGGAATTTTTCCATCGTTATACAACCAGGCAAAACTAAATCCATCCCCACTATCAGAGAGCGTAAAAAAGGTGCTTGAAACGAAAGGCTACCCTACAGATATTGAGTTTAGGCACGGACTGACCACGGCTAAGTTCTATGGTGCTGGTGATAGGGCTAAGAAGACTAAATTAATTCTTGAAACAATTGAGGAGTCTTATAAACATAAGGAACAGGTCTCTTTCGAGAAAATGAATTTATCTATAGAGCACATAATGCCGCAAACCTTGACAGCGGAGTGGGAAGAGCACTTAGGCGAAGAGGGAAAAGCCGAGTATCCAGTCTACCTGCATAGCTTAGGGAACTTGACGCTCACGGCATATAATAGTGAATTGGCTAACGACAGTTTCTACGCTAAGAAGAAAATGCTTGGAGATAGTCATTTAGAAATTAATAAATACTTTAATGATAAAGACTGCTGGACAATAAAGGAAATTGAAGAGAGAACGCAATCACTAGCTGATCTTATATTGAAGATATGGCCCTTTTTTGGTTATGAATCATCAACAGAAAATATTCATGATGTGAGTGGTCTTTTGCCTCGATCTCTAGAGATAGTTGGTCAAAAAATTGCTGTTCGTTCATGGATAGATGTTCTTGAGAATACACTCAATGTTATCGCAGATTTGGATCCTGAAAGGTTTCAACAGCTAGCTAGTGATTCTCCAAAGTTAATAGGTCCCGACAAATCCCAGTTCAATGAGTTCAGAGTGCTAAAGAATGGTATGTTTATAGAGGTGCAACTGTCAGCAGCGGCAATTAGACGATATTGTATTCATGCTGTTGAGTCAATTGATCTAACGGCAGAAAACTGGATTATAAAAATGAAAGAGGAACCAGAGTATACAATGGGGTATCTTTTTTAATGTCATGAAGTGCAAACGAAAAAGCCACCAAAGTAGGCGGCTTTTTCGTTTTTATTTTTGATTTTCTAAAAACTGATCTCTCCAGTTAATTAGATCCAAGAGTACCTCATTAAAATCTTTATTAAATGGATATCCCTCAGTTATAACATCAGCGAGTACATCCTCGTTTTTTTCCCATTCCTGGCTAAGCTTAGCCCAAGAGTTTATTGCGTCATCAAGAGCTTGTTTAAACTTCTCCATACTGTTTCACCCCCAATTATAATTATACCATTCTGATAGAGCCTTTGAGTACTTACAGTGCAAACACTTCAGTTGCTGAGGAAAGGCTGGGAAGCTGAAGATGAACTAAGTGAATGTTTTTGAGTAGAGATATTATACTGGAGCAAAACAACTTACTTTATAAGTGTAGCGGAATTGTTTGTAAAAAACCACAAAATGAAGGAGATGTAAATGTTTTGATTTGGTACAATGGGGTTGTTATTGATACATGTGTATGTTAGAAGACAAGCTCAAAAGAGGTGCGTCCAATTATTGAACAGATCAGTTTGACATTAAAGAAGGCGAAGATATCTCGGCAACGTATTACGATCACTACAGACGACGAAAAGAAATACACGGGCATCATTCAGGAACTGGACAGATGGACGCTTACGCTGAGACTGCCGGATGGGATCATGTACATACCTTTAGTTGAGATCGAGGACGTGCGAGCTGCCGAATCGGATGACCATCAACTCGATAAGAAAGATGAGGACACACCGAAAGGCACGCTAGGGTGAGCGCGCTACGGACGCTGAATCTTGACGATGAATACTGAGGGCCACCGATCGTGTCCTTTTCTCATTGTTGTGGAAAATAAAAACGACGTTTTCGAAACGTAGGACAATTCCAATTCATGAGAAAGGCTTAATGGTTAAAAAACAAAGGAGGCAGTTTGAAAAACATGCAGTCATTTATTGATGATCACAAAGTCCAGATACTTAATGGTAAATTCAATCTTGATAATTCAGGAAAACAGAGAGATTTTGAAATAAAACAATATAGACTATATATTAGGGAATGCTATGAATCTCACTTAGCTCATCATATCGTTCAAGACTATAAGAAATTTCGAAAAGAATTAGATGCATACTTAGAGAATAATACTAAACCTCTACCTAAACCGCTTTGTCCAATCTATTACATTACTACACTGGAAAAGGAATGTGAAGGTGTAGTAGCATATAGAAGTAATAGAATTAGTAATGGTAAAGTTAAATGTAAAGAAAATAGCGAAATACCAGTTTATGTTGGTAAGACCGTTACCAATATGGAAGAGCCTATAGGTAGGTTTTCAGATGGACACAGTGCTACTCAAATGCTTACTGACCCAAAATATGAGGGTCTGGAAAAGAGAGTATATACGATGCAAGTCTTAGTTGACTTAGATATAGGAACTGAGTTATTTCAAGATGTTCCTATTGAATTCATTGAACCATTTGAAATTGTTAAGGATGCAGTGGAATTTCTAGAAAGTATTTTAATTTGCTTTACAAATCAGAGAAATATAAGCACGGCAAAAGAAGAACTGTTTAACACTACACATAAAAATACCGTTAAATATGACAATTATCATTACAGTGAAATTGTTGGTAATTTACGAACAAAAGAGGGTTATGAAGACATAGGTATTTACATCTACGATACTCCGGGAAAAAGTGTTTATCCTGCGCAGATGTTCTTTAAGGAAAGCGACTCCTCTGCAAGTCATTTTGTAATACCTGTTAAATTGATTAGTCAGTATATATTAAAATCACTAGGCCTTTAAAGTGCGAATTGTTGTATTGCATAGCCAAGGTTCGAAAATCGAACCCTTGTCCATATCTAACCACAACGGTTAATTTAGGACAGGGGTTCACTTACTCAGAATTACGTCTAGAAGCTTGTTTAAGGATATAAAATTAAAAAAGGATGGGTTTAAGGAGGCGATGTCTTCTGAGAGGTTACTTTATCACACATCCACTTAAAAGGAGTGGCGATGTGCCTGGGAGATATCCTTTAGCGGCAGAGGTTGAAGTAATTGATCAATTAGGTTCGATTAATACTACATATCTTTCGTTTCTAGGCGATGCATATGGTGTGAATAGTTTAGGGCCGAATATGGATCCATGTATTTTTTCTGATCCGTTGCCTTGGTGCTGGTCGTACTGCAGAATGGGTAAAAAGGGGAATATTCATCAAACCTCACACAATACTGTAGTAGATGCGACAGGTGAAGCTCCTTGGGTTACTCCACGCCTATTGAATCATGAGGTTAGGTTAGGAGATGTTGTTTTTTTTGGTAATTATCAGTTTGATAATAATCACACAATATCTGAGATTTGGGTGGATACGGTCCTTGTGGTTGGAGCCAAGGAAAAATGGGGCATTGGTAAAGTAGGAAGGAAGTTGGAATTAAAGAAGCCACCCAAATCAGATGAGTTTACTACAAAAGATGATGTTTGGAAATATCATTTTGACGATCATAGGTTCTCACACCAATTTGTAACGATAAGGGGACCATATTCTTCGATTTTTGCTTCCATGTACCCTCCGAGTTTAGAGTTCCCACATTATTCGTTCATTCCTTGGGTTTCTGATAAAAAGCCTTTTTCAATAACAGGTTATCGTTTAACAGAATTTCCGTTTAGTAATCTCGTTAAAATTATGGAAAATGCACGGGTTAAAGTAAAAGCCCATGACGAGAGGGACCTAAGAAGGCCTTTATTGTTTAATGGGGACCTGGCCGCTTCCTTATGGAGCACCATATGGAACGAGGCAACTTTACGCATCATCAAAGCGAAACCTTCCCCCAAGATACAGCCGTTTTGCCGCACTTGATTAGGCTGCCTCCCCGTGGTTTTACATAGCCACGCTTCGGAAAAATGAACCATTGTCCACATAAAACCATAATGGTTAATTAATGGGTTATAGAAGGTAAGACAATTAATCGCCTCCCCATGACGAAAGCCGACCGCAAGAGGTCGGCTTTTTTGTCTTGGAGCGGAGGGGGAGTTATAGACCGATATTCACTACTTTATATTTATATCCGCCAAATTCAAACACATCGTCTACATTCCGATATAGTGCGGCTCGTTGTAGGCCTGTCATAAACTCTCTTTGATGGTACATTTCGAATCTAATTGTTATTTCCTCACCATTCGACCGATCAATTAACAGCATCGTCTTTCCGAAGTGCCCGTTCGTTTCCAGGATCTCAGTAACGACTGAAGGAGCAGACACTTCCCGATTATAAATATAGAGGTTGTGATATTCGATATATCGATTTTCAATCTCATGCTTTAAAACAATATCGTTGCCATTCAATTCATTCTTCGGATTCGCATGTATAACTTTCTTATTTGAAAGATCTACTGTGATCGCCCCCCTGTCGAACATTATATGATGATTAGGACAAACGACGATCATGTTTTCTATGACGTCAGCTCCACGATGTTTACCAAGAGGTTGAATATGATGAACTTCACTAAAGGTGCCGCCAGGGCCAAGGTCGATTCTTTGACCACAAATTTGACATGCATCACTATACAGATCCCTTAAGTACCTAACTAGGCTAGAACTGCGAACAACTCGGGATACTGTATTCTTTACTCTGACAGGTAGCAAAGTGCCAATTGGCTTGACAACAAGATTCTTATTCCGTTGTTGTGAAGAAATCTTCGTTTCAATTGGCTGAAATCCAGGGTCTTTATTAGGGTTCGTAATGACAGCAGCTTGTCGGGTTCCCGAAGGCAAAACATCACTTCTTTGCTCACGTTGAACCTGTTCTGTATTGGGATTTCGAACTTTTGAAGATACTGAAACCTTTTGAGTATTAGGAACATCTTGCTTCTTCAGGGTAATGGCTGATTCCATGGTATTGCGATGACTTTGCTCAGCTAATTTCTTAAACTCATCGATGTTTGACTTCGTACAAGCAATTACGATATCACCGTTTCTGTGAGGAAACGCAGCTCGGTTATCCATCAGATATTGATGCAACCTCTCGTACGGAACGAGCTTCATTTGCTCAAGAATTGTATAGATAATTTGCGCATGCTGAGCAGACAACTCGTAAGTTCGAGTTGCTAAATTTTGAACATATTGAACATCGGAGAAGATGAAGTGCTCGTACTCGTATACAGTTTTAAATGCGGGGTTGCGGACCGTTTTCGAAAGTTTTGTTCGAGGCAACTTCTTAGGCATAATGGGCCATTTCAAGAGTCTGTTTTCCGCTTGAAAGACTTTATATGCCTCTTTGAAATCAATAAGGCCAATACTAGCCGGGACGATGTAATAGGGGTTTTTACCATGATAATACAACTCTAATTTTAATATTTTAACAATTCGTTGGAACACGTTCTCAGGAAAAGTATTGATATAGTGATGAATTTCTTGCACCGACTTACGGTTCTTGCTCCAATAGGCATCAACAAAACCAAGCGGTTCCATCCAAATGTACATGGTTTTCTCTCCATGGTGAAATTTTTAAGATCAGATACTACGCACTAGAGCTACCTATAATATTAGTATGATTATTCAATTTTATAAAGACTCCTAGTAAGCGTTTTGGACCACCGCAAAGAGATGCCTTCTACTGCCAGCTTAAAACTGGGGCCGGTGCCACTTTTTGATGGAACACCCACAGAAGAGGTAACTGCAATTTTAAAAACTTGCAATTAGTGTTGGGTAAAGGCTTTCGTCACCTTTCATCTGATGCGATGCAGGAGGATAGTGTACCAATCTATGAAAGAGAATCTACGATATAGGGGAAGTGGGGAGAGTTAAGCCACCTCCCCATACAATCTAAGCATCACACTTCGGCGAATTGTGGTTTTACACAGCCACGCTTCGGAAGAAGAATGAACCCTTGTCCACATAAAACCACAGCAATAATTTTGGACAGGGGTTCAATGCGTTCCAATAAGTTTGCGGCATTTACTGGAGGGATTTGTAATAACCTGTCGAACTTAAACTTGAAGCATTTATACATATGTTGCAGATGAGGAGTAGGTCACAAATTGAAACAGGCAGAGCATGAAGTGGATTTGCTTTCGCGTCCTTATGCTGAACGACAATTAATTGTCGTTTTAAATGACGAGGAAATAAAGGCACAACAAAAGTTTAAAGAAAAACAAGAGGAAACGGGTTTGGCTAAGTTTGTAAGCGTGGTATCGAAAATGATTTCACCTTCGATTATTTTTGCGGAAGCGACAATCGAGTTATATAGAGCGATAAAAAGCCTAAGGGAACAGGGAGTTAAAACGTTGTCTGTATCACAGAGTGATGCTAAGGAAATTAAGTTTCCTCCTGGTCATCCAAGGTTTGGTGTTCTTTACATAGCACACCCTGCTGCAGAGAATGTTTACTTCCCTTTTGCTCAATTTCACCGTCTTACATTTGAACATAAATTCTCAGAGGCTGTCATTCTACTTATGTCTTTAGGGGCAACTTACATTGAGGTGCAACATGTTACAGGGTGGTCAAAAGAATTTTCTGCAAAAATGGATATTTCAATTCCTCATGCAGAAATAGAAGGTGGTGTGAATTCTTCTTCAACTAAAACTTCTGGTTCTGAGATACTTTTTACAGCAAACTTTAGCGGAAATACTACAAATGAATTACCTTCTAATTTAGTTTGGTTTCATCACGAACCGACTTGGCAGCAGATTGCAGACGGACGACTGAAATACGGAATGAAAGATTTTTCTCTCTCCGTGAGATATGAGGATGATCTCGGAGTTAATGTGGGACTCAAGACAGCTGCTGTTAAGGCGAAACTTGATATTGGGGGTAACTTTGAGGATCACCAATCAACGGTGTGGAAAATCGTTGGTAAGTTTTCTTAAGCGACTTGCCCCGATTTCCGAATTAATACACTCCGGCGAATTGTGGTTTTGCACAGCCACGCTTCAGAAAAATGAACCTCTGTCCATACAAAACCACAATGGTTAAGATGGACAGGGGTTCATTTCGACTATAATGGCTCAACTAATTTGCAAAAGTAAATATCGAAATAATCCGTTTTTTTCAGAAGGTATCGAAGAGTAATTGCTCCAATTCACACTATGAGTCTGTTTTAACTGTATCGGTTCTTCACGGTTTTTTTTGGTCCCTTGTGAGGCAAGTGGGTCCCATCTTAGAATACCGCTAACTATCCGTCCTTCGTTGATATGAAAATCTCGGTCAACAGAATCATGTTTGGTTGGCTGCTCCCAGTAATAAGGGTCATTTGTAATGATAATACCAAAGCCCGTTACATTGTCCCGGGTTGATACTGCTTTCTCAATCTTTTCAATGTCTTTAAGAAAATCGTATCTTCCTTGGTCTTGTGCGCCATGATTTTTGAGTTCAACTTGCTTCCCATTTAAGGAAGTCGATATTTCTTTAGTCTTATTCCTAAGTTCAAAAATCCATATCTCGCCGGATTTGGGATCTTCAACCCAGATGTCTACTTTTGTGTTTTTGTTAATATTTTTGTCAGGCATGCAATGGAGACCACGGGTTTTTAATTCGTTAATTAACAACCTTTGAAATTCCTTCTGAGAGCGGAAAACAGGGGATTTTATTGAGAGGGAAGACAATACGTCGTACATATTCATTAGTGGATAGCCTCCAAATCAGATCTTTTCTGATAAGGTTAGATATTCTGCAAATGGGGTAACTATCCTCCCTGGAATGGGAAGTTGGCAGGTTGAAGTGCTTGCTATCAAGCAACCTCTCCAAACATCCTTAGCATTACACCACCTCGGCGAATTGTGATTTTGCACAGCCACGCTTCCGAAAAATGAACTCTTGTCCATAAAAAACCATAATGGTTAAGATGGATAGGGGTTCATTTCGTTGTGGTAAAGCGAAGGATAGAGTTAAAGGCCAGGCCTTCGATGCAATTCAGCATAGTTCTACAATTACAATAGAGGAAGTTTATTCCTTTTGACGAAATAGTGAGGTGGGAGGCGAGATTGAATGGATATAAACAACAATGAAAATATTATTTGTAGACTCAGCAATATGACGGAAGATACTTTGGCTGAGGTGGATCTTTCATTACACCTTGTAAGGCTACAAAAGGAAGCTGATTCATTTTACCAATCGTCTGGTATTCAACTTGCACCCGATGTAGGGAAGTGGGTTAAGAAAAGTATCGTTAAGACTTTACAAGAGTTGAAGGAAGTTGATGATACCGAAAGTAGAGTTTTTCTGGTCGGTAACTACAACCATGAAATTAAGATAAATGACAAACTTGCTAAGCTAGAGTTATCAGAAGATCAAGGGCTTTTAGATAAAGTTAGAAAGCTAACCACAGCACTTCGTAGTCCTGATCCTGAGTATCCAGAAAAGTACACCAGTTTTCAGATAGTAAAGTTAACCTTAGATGAGCAAGATGCGTATTTTTGTTATTATCGAGGGGTTAAGAAAAATAGCATGCGTTCCTCTAAAAAGTTGATGGTATTTAAGAATGCGAACCAATTTGTTTTTGCCGAGGATACTGTAATTGATCTAGGGGGTAACATCGATTTCTTTGTAGTTGGAGATTTTATGTTCATAATGAATGTCCGAAATTTTGAGTTCGCTTTTGATTACCGAGACCATATAAATGAACAGAGAGATCGGAATCTGACTGAGATTGTTTCAATGCCGTTCTTTGACGGTGAGAATTCAAACAAAGGGATATTTGAGGAGTCCTGTAAAAAATTCATCCACTCACGGGGATTAGCTCAAATTAAGCCTGTCACCCTTACTGCGATTCAGACTAATTTTCAAGAAAGATGTAACGAGCTGTCACAAATCAAAGCAAATCTTCCTGTAGATGAGACTGAGAAGGGACGGTATTTGGCGAAGTACGGCACTATTTGGGAATTATTCGACTACATTGATATGGAAAACCGCAAGATTATCTTTAATGAGGGTGATTCCCCAAGACCTTTGTTACACTTCTTTGCTGATAAGATCGTAAAGTCTTTCGTAACGGAAGACTTTAAAGTAGCTGTTGCTTACGAAGAATAATGCTTTGAGGGATGTATTCTTCTTGGGAGGGAGAGAAAAATGTGGGGTAAGCGTGAACAGGTTATCTTATGGACAGCAGCATATCTTCCTTTATTCCTTATCATGTTCTACAGATTCGTTGATAGTAATGACTTCTTCAAGAAAACTGAATGGGCAACATGGTTAGCCCAATATATAGATAAGACGGTATTCGACGTATTCATTATTGCGGGAATAATTTTCATTTCGTTGCTAATTTATCGCTTGGTTGCAATATGGCTCTTCAGTAACTATGATCGTCAATTGCGGGCTAAGGAAATAGGTAAGATTGTTTCGATAAGGAAATATGAACGCTTGAGTGTAAATGACTATTCGTTTTTCTTGATGACTTTGCTGCTGCCGTTAGTCTCTCTTGATCAAGCATCAGGTATTAATCTAATGGTAACTGTAGCAATTGTTTTGATTGTCATTGCAATTTACGTAAAGACGGATTTTATAAGTGTGTGTCCAGTGTTCTTTGTATCTGGTCGGCAAGTGTTTAAGGCGATCATTTCAGATCAGAGTAAAGAAGCAGAAGTTGCTGATTCGTCAATCCGACAAGAGGTTATTATCATTACTCGTGATAAGTCCTTGAATTTGAACAAAAAGTTTAGGACAGTGAAGTTGATCGGCGACATCTTCTACCTGTCCAGTAACAGTAATAATGATGACGATCCCGATGATTTTCAGCTTTGAATAAGGTATAACATTTTTAATTGTAGGAATACGAACTCAGACAGATCAACATACTGTTTTTAGCTTACGCAACCTCCCCAAACAACCTGAGCAGCACACTCCGGCGAATTGTGGTTTTGCACAGCCACGCTTCGCCTCCACCATCAGGAACCCCGACCGCATGAGGTCGGGGTTTTGTGTTGCCCAAATTCTTAGACATCAGTTTTTTTAGGTGTTGAAGGTGGTTTTTTCGTAGACATTTTGTCTACTGAAATGTTTGCAAATTCCACTTGTATTGAGCACGTAATATTGATGGAATGTGACGGAATTGTTCAATAGAATTTGCATAAACTCCTCATATCTTAATTGCCTAGATCTTGTTATGCTTCAGTTTACAGAGGATATGTATCTATGGGACATTTTAACTCGAATGTTAAGAGGGAAATTTACTTGTCTGTCGAATTTATGATGTGTGATGTGTTGATTTAACGATTATTATAGAGACTTTAGTTTGATAGATTAACATAGGAGGTACCGTGGCATGGCAAATCAGCCAATTATTAATGGCAAAGTGGTAGAACGGTCCTACGAAGATTATCGTAATAATTTATATCTTGTTAACAGGAGATATCAACGAAAACTTGTTTGGGGTGTTTCTGAGAAACGAGCATTCATAGATTCTCTGGCAAACGGGTATCCTGTACCATTATTTCTGTTTTCGATAAGTGCCTACAAAGGTATTGTTAGAAACGAGATTATTGACGGAATGCAAAGATTAAATGCAATTTTTTCTTTTATCGAAAATGAATATTCATTAGAGAATGGTTGTTACTTTGATCTATCTGCAACAGCTATTACAAAAGATTTGATGGATAACGGTCTATTGCATCAGAAACATCCTACACTTGATCGATCACAGTGCGTTAGAATTGTTAGCTACGAATTGCCCTACTCAATTTATAATGAAAGTGACCCAGAAGTAATTGATGAAGTTTTTAGACGGATTAATTCAAATGGTCAACATTTATCTCGCCAAGAAATTAGGCAGGCAGGTGCCACAGGCGAATTTGCTCAATTGGTTCGGTTGTTGTCAACACAAATTCGAGGAGATGTGTCACACGACGATGTTCTTCTGCTTTCTCAAATGAAGGAAGTAAGTATAAATCAAGAGATCGGTGATATGGGAATTAATGCTGAATCTGTCTTTTGGGTCAAGGAAAATGTAATTAATAAAGAGGATCTGCGTCAATCCATGGACGAAGAGCAGGTGGCAGATCTCTTAGCCGCGATGGTTCTACACCCTGTGCCTCCTTCAAATGTAAGTGTTTTGGATGAATACTATGGTTTCAGAAATGTTGATTCAGAAACACGTGGAAAAAAAGTCGAAGATGCTGTTTTAGCTGTAAACCCAGAAAGATTATCTGAACAGTTTCTTTATGTTGTAGATGAAATTAAGAAAGTATTTTATAATCGCTCAAAATCGATAATTGGACATATCGTTGGACAAAGAATATATAAAGGTCCAAGATATTTTCAAGTTTTATTCTTATCAATGTATGACTTGTTAATAAGACAAGAGAAAAAAATTCGTGATTATGATAGTTTATACTGTCAGCTAGAAGGCATAAGTAGCAGAACAATGAACATTGCTGGTGGCGGTGGGTGGTGGACAAGTAAGGAAAAAACGGAACTAGTAGCAGCAACAACAGGCGTCATTGCTTCAAATTTTGTGGATCGTACTGACAGTGACCCGATGTACTATTCATATACGACAGAAGTTGAGACATTACTTAAACAATCACGTACTGAGAATAGTCAGTATGATTTTAAACAGGGAATATATAACTTAGCTAATGGAGAACGAAATGATGAGCTATTGAAGAAAATAGTGAAAACACTAACAGCTATGGCTAATTCGGGGAAGAATTCTGTTGGATATGTCGTTGTTGGTGTAGCTGATAAGATAGAAGACGCAGAAAAAATAAAAAGGCGCTATAACGCCGATTATATAAGAGTAGGTTCCTTTTATATTACTGGAGTTGATGGTGAGGTGAGTGAATTCAGTAAAGGGGATTATGATGCTTATTATACAATGTTTAAGAATGCTATAAACAGTATGCCTATCTCCGAACATTATAAAAGGCAATTAGGATCGAAGATGAGAATGGTTGATTATTACTCCAAATCTGTTGTAATAATGAAAATTGTTTGTGACAATGGAGCAGCAATCTTTGGTAACAATTATTATACTAGATCAGGTGCAAGTAATGATCCGGTTCCAGTTTCCCCTGAAAGCATGCCTGCTTTTTTTGCTAAGTTTTGATTTTGCAACACAATTCTCTTTGAATGGTAAACCGTTGAATTGATTATAAATTTTAAACAAGTAAGGATTCCAGCATATTGTCGCATCTCCAGCCAACCGCTGCAGATGCTTTTTTTATATTAATAGATTAAATTAAGTTGATGGGTTTACCTTGAAAAAAGCGTCGAAAGGAAGCTGACATACAACAAATCTTCCAAGGAGGCGTTCCCGATGTCCAAGCAAATCCACCGTATCAATTAGACATCAATCCCACCACTGAGCAGCGCCTGCTCTCCCTCCCTCAGCGTCACTTAAAACTAGCAGTCGAACACGGTGTCGCCAGACTACACTCAACCGTCGCGCTGAGAACCATGTAAATCCACAACCGCATGAGGTTGTGAAATTTTTTTTTTTTTTTTGGTTTTAAAAGATTTCTAATTTTATTATTCACCTGCGTTACCGTCAGTCTAGCCATGGGATATAGAGGGGACGTATGCTATAATGACCAGGTCCCCACCATTAGGCCCCTCGACTGTGTGTGTCGGGGTTTTTGCTTTTTCTCAAAAAACAACGATGGGAACCTTATATGTGGGGGAGAATGCCCATATAAGTTTAAAAATTTAAATGTAGGGTTTGCGACTATGGGTGCTATTCAATGGTCAGTTTATAAATGAAAATTCCGGTAAAAGTACTGCACCGTAGAAGAGTATTCTACTTCGACAAGCGCGATCAAATCGCAATAGTTACTAGGAGGTCTCATTCCGAGCATGAAATTGACTAGAACGAAGCTCTGGATACTGCTCGTTATCGTTGCTCTGTTGGCCGGATTCGTTCTTTGCGCGAACCAGTATACGTCTAAGCGGGATGCGCTTGAGCAAGCGTTGAACGATAAGGTGGACAATGCGGTTAATGCGGTACAGCACAGCGCCGTAGAACGCGTTAAAGTCGAGGACCCGAGCAATCCGTATTTCGTAGTGAATATGAATCATGGGGACATTCAGTCATTGGTGATGAAAGAGTTGTTGGAAGAGCTCAACAATGACAGCTCCGTTCCTCCGATCAAATTGACTCATTATCAAATCACTCAAACAAAAGACATCGATGTGTATGCGGATGTGAAATACACGACGGTATTCGGCATGACGAAGACTATCTCGGCGCATCTGACGGCTCCAGTCATCCGGTTCAAGCATGAGACCGGTGATGAGATCTTGAAGTAATGGAATAGACAGGGAGGGCAGTTCTTCATCTACATGGGGATCTGCCCTTTCTGTTAGGATCAGTATACTGTGAAAAAGATCGCTTAACAAGCATTTTTGGTAACGATACCACGTAAATTTTGTTAGGGAGAAGTGATCGATTAGTTGCCGAATCAGAAGTATTCACTAGAAAAATAGTGTATTGACGCTCTTTTTGCAATTTGCTATGCTTGGTTCGCGAACAGATTTTCAGTTATTTTTGGTACCGATACCAAATTGGTAAGGGGACACACGTATGGAAATATTACAGTCGATAATTGCAGTTGATCTAGGGGGGACGAAAATTCTTGTCGGTGAAGTAACTCCTGCAGGCGAGGTGCTGCAAACCAAATCCTATCCAAGTGATACAACAAGCCAGCATACCGCATTGCAAGGAGTCATTCATGCGATCAACGATTTTCAAGATGGAAGTAACTTGATTGCCCGCGAGCAAATCGCGATTGGCCTTGGCGTGGTTGGACGTGTGGATACGCATAATGGCGTATGGCATCAGATACAGCCTGGCAAGACGGAGCCGATGAACGTAAGCGAGCAGCTTGAATCTATTTTTCAATTGCCCTGTGGTGTAGATAACGATGTTGCTTGCGCGACACGTGCGGAACAGACATTTGGCTGGGGACGGCAGTCGAAAAACTTTATTTACTTCAACATTGGAACGGGTATTGCGGCAGGAACCGTAGTGGATGGACACTACGTGGAAGGGAACCAATTTAACGCAGGTGAGGTTGGACATATGGTCGTTGCGATGGATAGCGATGTGCGGTGCGGGTGCGGCCGCTATGGCTGTGTTGAACGTATCGCCTCAGGCTTAGGCATGCACGAGCGTGTGGTTGCTTTGCTCCCGAATTATCCGTCCAGTTCACTTGAGTTGGTAGAGGGACAACGGATTGCTGTCCAAACGATATTGGAAGCAGCAGCGCAAGCAGATCCGCTTGCATCGCGAATTGTTGATGATGCAGCGCGTGCAGCTGCGGCAGCGATCATGAATCTGGTGAGAGTGACTGATCCTGATACGATTGTGCTTGGCGGCGGCGTTGCTCGCAATCCCTACTTTTTCGAGCGGGTCAAGCAGGCGTTGAATCCGAGTACAGTGCGATTTGTCGCGAATGGACTGGTATACACAAAAGTAGGGAGTGAAGAGACGGGACTTGTTGGCGCAGCATTAGCTGGTCTCCAGGCAAGTCGGTCAAGAAGAGGAGGGAACTAAGCAATGCTGAGTGAACAGTTGCTGAGCGATATTAAGCAGTCGGGCTACATCCATCGCCCGCTGCCTAGATACGCGGAGCATTCCTTAGAAGCAGCGCAAGAGCAGCTGGAAGTGCTCGATTCTCGTACGCTGTATTGCGCAAGTGAGACGGACGCTAGTGGATGGACATTTAAAGGCGTTGGCGAAATGCAGGTCGATCATGATGGAGCGGTGTCCATCACATCGCCTACCGTGATGCCACATTGGCCGGAAGGCGCGCCGGCAGACGGAGATTACGTCAACTTCGGTGAGGCTTGGCTAGTGCGGCAATTCCAAGGCGAGAATTGGAAGCGCTTCAACCGTATTTCAATCGAGCTGAAAGCCGATTTTCAAGGTACGCCGAACACGTACGTGATGCTCAAATTCCGGAATGAAGGCGAGATTCCGATTCCAGATATCTATTTCCGTGAAGGCGTGCATGGCGTGAACTTGTCGAATACGGAGTGGAATACCGTTCATCTGAACATTGCAGAGCTTCCGCGAGATGTTATTACAGAGATCGAGATCGGCTACTTTATTAATGGCAAGAGCTATGCAACAGGCGATGCCATGAAGCTGTCCGTGAGATCGATTCGATTAGAGCTCGTGGATCAGCAGGAAGTGACGAAGGGCTGGTCGCCAAGTCCGCGTGAAATTGTATGCTCTCACTCCGGATACCGGGCGGATAGCGCGAAGACGGCATTAGCGCAGCAGCTAGATGCGGAGCAGTTCCAGATCTTTAGCGAGAAAAGCGGCAAACTCGTATATACAGGTGCAATCGATCACGTTGAGACAGGCATCGGGCCGTTTCAATTGATGGATTTTACAGAGGTTGCGGAGGAAGGTCGTTATTATATCCGGGTTGGCGAAATCACCTCACACCCATTCACGATTGGGTCCGCCTCTAAGGTGTGGCATGCTTCGATCTGGAAGTCCTTGAACTTTGTGTTCTGTGAACGCTGCGGTTATCCGGTTCCTGGCATCCATGGCACCTGTCATGCAGATATTATCGCGGAGCATAACGGGACGAAGCTGGCCTTCCACGGCGGTTGGCATGATGCGGGGGATGTGTCGCAGCAAATGATTCAGACCGCTGAAGTAACGCTTGCGTTATTTGAGTTGGCGGAGCGGATGCAACCGATCGATGAGGATTTGTATCTTCGCTTAGTAGAGGAAGGCGAGTGGGGACTGGATTTCCTGCTAAAAACGAGATACGGCGACGGTTATCGTGCAACTAGCGCAGGAATTACCCGCTGGACGGACGGCCGCATTGGCAATATGGATGATTGCGCCGCACGTGTGCATAACCAAGCCTATGAGAATTTTTATTGTGCAGGAATCGAGGCTTACATTCACTCCCGTCTCCCGGATGAGGCCTTATCCAAGCGTCTGCTGGAAATAGCGAAGGAAGACTTCCAATATGCGCTCGATGTCTTTATGGAGGTGGGCTTCGATCAGAAGCCGATCTTCTGGGAGCATACGTACCAAACGTCGGAGAGCTTATTCATGGCGACAGCCTCTTGGGCAGCCTCAATGCTATACAAGGCAACAGGGGATGAGCCATACGCAGAGAAGGCGGTTGAATTTATCCGTTATGTGGAACAGTCACAGGAATTAGAAGGCATTTCGCTTCAGGATGGAGCGTCATTCCGGGGCTTCTTCTACCGCAATCCTGAGAAGAAGGTCATTCAGCACTTCAACCATCAGGCTCGCGAGCATCTCTACCTGCAAGCGTTGGCCGCTGTACATGAGACACAGCCTTGCCACGAGGAAGCCGTTCGCTGGCTTCAATCGATTCAAGCGTACGGCTCGTATCTGAAAAAATTAAGCTCATATACGGCGCCATATCCGATGATCGCAAGTGGCCTTTACCATGTGGATGAGCACCTGGATAAGCGAAGCTTTGGGCATCAGCATTTGCTCGTAGATGACCGTGCGTATGACGACTATAAGCTTCAATTGCAGCAAGGCGTTCAATTATCGGAAGAGATATACGTACGCCGTTTCCCAGTATGGTTCTCTTTCAAAGGAAACAATGCGATCGTGCTGTCTACAGGGAAAGCGGCCTCGATCGCCGGGCTATATTTGAAGGATCGAGAGCTTCTGGATATTGCAGAGGGGCAGCTGCATTGGATTGTCGGGAAAAACCCGTTCGGTCAATCGCTCATGTACGGCGAAGGCTATCGCTATGCGCAGCAATATTCCGTATTGAGCGGCGAGATGACCGGGGAGCTTCCCGTTGGCGTACAAACGTTCGGCAACGAGGACGTCCCTTACTGGCCGCAATTCAACAACGCCACATATAAGGAAGTTTGGGTCGGGCTTGCAGGCAAATGGATGTCCATAGTGGCGGATTTGTATGCGGCAGATGCTTCTTTCGCCACAGAATCATTCGAAGCGGGGGAGGTGCACAATGAATCTTGATTGGAAACCGACGATGATGACCTACATTCATGAGGAAGAGGCGATGTCTCGCAGCATTCTTGCTGCCTATCCGGACAATGTGGAAGCATTCGCAGCAACAGCCTGGACGAAGGCGGATTGGCTCGTGCTTGCAACAGGCTCAAGCATCAATGCTGCGCTCAGTGCGAAATCTTTCATCGAGCGATTGGCTGGTGTTCGGATTGATATACGCGAGCCCTTTCATTTTTCGAACTATGAATCGTTTAGTCCGTATACGGATCTCGTTGTAGGGATATCCCAAAGCGGGCAGAGCACATCGACAATCGGTGCGTTAGAGCGAGCTCGCCAAGAAACGGAGCTTACGACGATTGCGTTTACGAGCAATGTGAACGCCGAAATCTCGGCAGCAGCTGACGTCACCATCGATATAGGCTGTGGCCAAGAGCGAGTAGGCTTTGTAACAAAGGGATTTCTTGCAACCGTCTTCACCTTAATGCTTGCTGGCCTTCGTACCGCTGCCGTGAATGGCATGATTACGCAGGAGAAGGAGCAAGAAATATTGCGCCAGTTTGAGCGAGCGATTGACGCAATCCCATTGACCATTGTGAAGACGGAGCAATTTTTCGATAGGCACCAAGATGATTTTGTTAACGCACCGCGCTTTACGGCAATTGGGTATGGGCCTGCGTACGGAACCATCAAAGAATTCGAAACGAAATTTTGCGAGACGGTTCGCATGCCTTCGCAAGGGATTGAGCTGGAGGCATTCATGCATGGCCCATACCTGGAAGTGAATCCCGAGCACCGAATATTCTTCTTGGAGATAGGAGGCAGGATACAGGAGAGGCTTGAACTGCTGCGCGACTATGAGAGCAAGTATACAAACTACACCTATACGTTGTCGTTAACCCGTCCAAGCGATGAACGCACGATTGGTCTAGAACTTGAGCTAACAGAAGAGATGGCGCCATTCATCATGATCATTCCGTTCCAGATCTTGGCCCATCATATTGCTACCGCAAAAGGCATTGAGCTACGCAATCGCATTTATACCGATTTTGGAGTGGCAATGAAGAGTAAGACAAAGCCAGGCGATTATGCTTAATCAATCCTAACTTGGGGAAATCCACTACCGCATGAGGTAGTGGATTTTTTGCTATTGGAATAAGGGGAGCGACGCTAAGAAGCCAACGCTTCCTTCGTAATCTTTTCAATATCGATGGGGGACCTAGATCCTTCTCGAACCAAGTCGGGTAAAATATTTCGCAGAAAATATGCCACGCAATGCAGGTTGATTTGTTTGATCTTGATAAGGGCATTGCGGTACATGACGATAAATTCCTTCTCCGTATTCCCTAATTGGAGCTCTGCGAACGCCTCGTAGATTTGATCCATTTTATCGGCGACCTCTAAAATTTGTCCTTCCACGGAATCGTCTTTGCCTTCGCGCAGCTGTCTGCGGAAGATGTGCTTGAGGTCCTCGGGAATATGCTCATCGATGAAATGCTCGACCATGCCTTCTTCCACCTTTTGCAGCATGGCGCGGAGCTCTAGCGAATAGTGCTTCACGGGCGTTTTAATATCTCCGATGAAGATTTCGCCGTAATCATGACTGGTCGTAATCTCATATAGCTTTTTCCAATCCACGACAACGCCATTGCTTTCTTCAATATCGGCCAACGTCTTCGCGTATTGGACGACCTTCCAGGAATGAGCCGAAACGCTATGCTCCTGGAATTTGAATTTACCTGGGCAGCGAATGATTCGTTCCAAATCGGTTAGCGATTGAAAATACGTATGGATACCCATATGGTGGATTCCTTTCTGGAAAAAGGGATGGTTGGTTGCGATACGCTTAGTATAAGGTTGATTTGTTAATCGACGATTAACTTGAACAGGGATATGCTTCCTTAATCTGAACAATCGTTAACGCCCCAAATGATACATGGTATTTCAACAAAGCGCCGACAATTTATGTGGTATACTCTTAATGAGTTTAATGAAATTGCCAAATCAACAAAAAATTTAAATAACCCTGCGTAAGTTGGTGCAGAACAATGAATTTGCATGTGGATACGAAAACGGTTCTCGTATTAATCGGACTCGGACATTTATTTACTTCCATCCTGATCGGCGCTTACTGGTACGGCCAGCCGAAAAACAAGCTGCTTCACTTGTTCCTGTTAGGCAAGTGCGCGGAGTCTGTCGCATGGCTAGGCTCGGCGCTTCGTCCGGAGCATCCGAGCATGCTGTATTTATTGATTATTAACGCGATGCTCTATATAGCTGCTGCTTGCGAGATTATGGCCTTGCTGAGTCTACGAGAAGAACTCCGTCCGAGGACGAGAAGGATCTATTATGCGTTAACGGCGTTAAGCATCGTCGGGTTCGCGCTGCTTGAGCTTTTTTATAACAAAGAAAGCGTGAGAGTAGCGTACTCCTCGATGGTATCTACGGTCATTTTGTTCCCGGTGTATCGCATGCTCATCCGAAGATCGGCGACTGCGCTCATGCGAGTGACGGGTTTTCTGTATGTGCTTGTTTTTGCATTGGGATGTCTAAAAGGGGCAGGTGCGCTGTTGTCCGGTAGTCGCATACAGACATTTACGCCCAGCATTTTTGAGACACTAATGGTTTTGTCGCTGTTTCTTCTCATGATCGTGGAAAATTCGGGGTTCGTGCTGCTGCTGAAGGAGAAATCGGATCAAGAGCTGATTCGGTTGGCCAGCTTTGACGATTTGACGAATACGTTGAACCGCAGGACGTTTGCCTTGGAAGCGAACCGCTGCCTGGCTGAACATGCGAAGCGGAGGATGCCGATCTCCTTCTTGCTGTTCGACATTGATAACTTTAAAGTCATTAACGATACGTACGGGCATATGGCGGGGGACGAGGTTTTGCAGGATATGACGTCGCAAATCCGAAGCCAGCTGGATCGGGAAGCGCTGTTTGTTCGTTACGGCGGCGATGAGTTTGGCATCATGCTGCTAGGGATGGACGAGACAGCATCCAATCGACTAGCCGAAAGGATGAAAGAATCGCTAGGGGGCGCGGCCTCCCGAGGCTTGCCCGCAGCGTATACGATCAGCATAGGGGTGATTACGATTGTTCCGGACCGACAGACCGAGCTAAGTACGCTTTATTCATCCTGCGATAAGGCGTTGTATATGGCAAAGAACAAAGGTCGTAATCATGTGCAGCGCGCACACCTTGATGGATATTTGGATGAACGCAATGAATCAACCACTGCCTCCTGAGGCAGTGGTTTTTTCTGTTCGTCATGCGCGCCAAACTATGCTGAATACGGAATTGAAATCCATGGTATAATCGATAAAAATTTCAATATATCCGCGGAGGGCTCAACCTAATATGTTGCAAAAAAGAGCAGGGCGGGCGATCGTGATCGGGGGCAGCATTGCGGGACTGCTTGCAGCGAGAGCGTTGTCTGATGTGTTTAATGAAGTCATCATCATGGAGGCGGATGCTTCCCCGGATGGCCCAACGCCTCGGAGCAAGGTGCCGCAAAGCTATCATTCGCATATTTTGCTTGAACGAGGCCAAGAGATTCTGGAGAGGCTGTTCCCGGGCATTATTCAGGAAATGATTCAGAACGGAAGTGTCGTGACCGATTTTACGAATGATCTGCAGTGGTTTCATTTTGGGCAATGGAAGCAGCGGTTCCACAGTGGAATCCGAGCGGTGCAGCAAACGCGGCCGTTCATTGAGCATCATGTTCGCGAGCGGGTCGAGGAAATTCCGAATGTCTCCATTCAGTATCGTTCCCGTGTAACGGGTATCATCGTCTCCGAGGATAAGAAGGATGTTCAGGGGGTCAAGGTCCGAGACGAAGCGTCTGGCCATGAAGAAGCGATGCCGGGGGATCTGGTCGTTGAAGCGAGCGGAGCGGGCGCTCAAGCACTGAAGTGGTTGAATATCGATACAGACGCGAGCGAAGTCGTACAAATTAATCTATTTTATGCTACGCGCTTCTATAGTAACGACGGGGTCGATCGCGGATGGAGCAATCTGATGATATCGGCCCAGCTGCCGGAGCAGCCCTATGCAGGGGTCGTCATTCCTTTTGAAAATGGACAAATCGGCGTTACGCTCGGAGGGTACTTGCAGGAGCCTCCCCAAACCGAAGAGGAATTCGAGCAAATTGCGAAACGGCTTCCTCAGCCGGATATATATCGCTTTATTCAACAAGCTACGCCGATCAGTGAAATGAAAATTTATAAAATTTCCTCGCAATCGCGTAAACGGAAAGATATGATCGATAAGCTCCCGAGGCGCTTCATCATGATCGGGGATGCCTACTGCCGGTTCGATCCGCTGTACGGCCAAGGGATGACGGTAGCTGCCATGGAGGCGGAAATTCTGCATGCGGAGCTGGAGCGTATGCTGAACGGTGAATCGATGGATACGGTCGTCCGAAGCTATTGGAATAAGCTGCCTAAGCTTACCGATGACCCTTGGAGCATGGCGCTCGTCGAAGCGTACAGACATCCTGCTATTGTGGGCAAGAGGCCGTTCGGAATCGGTGTGCAAAAGTGGTTCACCAAGAAAATCTATCAGGCGTCGGCCCATGACAGCCTGGTTTATTTGCGGTTAGCGCAGGTGATGAATCTGAAGCGTTCCTCAACCGCGTTTTTCCGGGTTTCGATGTTGAGGCGGATTTTTCGGGGGAAATAGTATTGGATTAATTCAATAGCAGCATGGTTTGAATAATGTTGGTCTATATTTAAGATTGCGTGGATTCCCGTGAATCAGTAATGCAATAAAACTAATGAGGGATTGAGTGGAATCATGAATTTGATTGAAGATTATGTGGAAAATATACTTCTACCACAACTAATTTACTATGGAGCAAATGTGCAATCAGCCAGTGAAGTGAAAAGGGATATCAAGTATAGGTTGGCTTCCGTAATTAATCTTTGGAAGCAACCAGAGATTCGTAATACGATATTACTGACGGGGTTAGAAGAGGCCTATTATTATAAGCCGGATGCAGATTTATTAACCAAGTCGTTAGTAGTAGTTGCTATACGAAACAGTTTGATTGAAGATATGAAAAGTACACTAGCTGCTGCCAGAAGACTTGGATTGTCCAAGGTAATTATCGATGATAAATTGATTAGGGAGATCACTGGTAAGGCCATAAATTATTTCAATAAACATGATCCCAATACAGTGGCTATTTCTTTAGTGGATAATGCTAACAATCCTTATATTGACTTATCGAGTAAATATCCTATAGCTTGGGAAGCAATTAAAAATCTTAGCCAGTGCAAAAGCTATACTAAGTACAATCCCATTGAATGTGATCAAGCTTCATCCACTATATTTATTAATCCAAAGATGAGTGATGGAATGAAGACGGTGGAGGTCCAAAGTGGCATTGATCCGACTATTACTGATCAACTACAACACATTTTGAATTTTGTTATGGAAGGGAAGCAACCATTCTTCTTCAGTGACAGCTTTAAAATGATCAGTAGAAATGTAGATAAATTATTTAAAGTATTGAATATTGTATTATCGTCAAATGCCCCAGTGGTGACTGTTAACTATTATATTAGTAATGGTTACGTTGCCAAAAGGTCCAATTTGCTTCGCCCCGCACACTTCGAAAGTGAAGTAATCGATAAGATTAAAGATGTTTCTGGTTTAAGAAAAACGCATGCTGCCATTTTGAAATCAGTGAAAGCTAGCATAGAGGATTAATGTTTGTAGGAATTATGTTATATCTTAGGTTGCTGTCGGGGAAACGAACCTTTGTCCTTAAAGATCCATGACAGTTAATGAGGACAAGGGTTCAGTTTTTTTGAGATCGATTTAATTATTCTACTGTAACGGTTCCTTCTGCACTAACCCAAAATACATTGAATTGCATCTGAGCTTTAAGCCAGCCGACACGAGGAAGTAAATTAGCATATGTAGTGAAATCTTTTGGGAGAGCTATGCCGAGTTGCACTTGGGGGTTTTCTCCATAATATAAGATGAGATCAAATAGAGCACTGGAAAACCAATGGCGTGCTTGAACATTTGAGCTCTTTTCGGGGTAGCCTTTAACACTTATCCAAATCTCTTTGCCTTCAGGTGAAAGTGCAATTATATCTTTACCGGCTGTTCGGGACGCAGTATCAGCTATACTTCGAATTTTGTAGCTATTTTTAGCAAGATAACTCACTACGTGACTTTGTACATTCCCCTCCCAAAACCATGGTTTGGTGGATGAATCAATCTTTAACTCAGGTTTGGGCATCTCCTCGAGATGATTTCTTTTATTTTGAAGCTGGTTTGTTGTTTTTGCTTTGTGGCAATGCTCGCATATACCATGATGCCTGAAAATGTATGCTTCTTCAAATAAAGAACGGCATATTGAATAGACGGTTTGTCTCGGTGCAACACTCGATGCAACGGACAAGCAGTCATCACATAATTCCAAATTGGATAAAGTTGCAATCACTCGTTCTTTGTTTGTCATTCCTCATCCTCCTCTATATTCAAACGACACTAATATTATATCAGAGCAAGGAAGTAGCAAGGGAGCTTGTACATTGCAATATCACATGACTATCACACTGCGTCGAATAGTTATGCACAACTAAGGGTTTGCTTCCACCATGTATGTTCCAAGACTACGATCCTCGCTCGAAATGTAGAAGGATGGTGACAGATCGTATTTGTATAAATCGGGCGGCGTGGTTGCGGATGTTAGCGATTTTTTAACTTTTTTAAAGTATCATCATAGCCTACCATTAATTGCATGAGGGTTTTTAAGAAAGCGGAATCAATCTCTATTTCCTTTAATACTTCCGGTTGGGTAATGTTTGGGTTGTTACCAAATTCGGTAATCCTATATTTCATATCCTTCACCTTCTTCATATATTTTCTGTTTATTATACTATGCAGCGGTTGTAATAGTTATTGTACATAGAAAAAGGGTTGTAAAAACATTACTATTTATTTTAATCTGAAACTACACTTGTGGGATGTCACTATTGTTGCAGATTAGAGCATTAACCGAAAATGATTGATTCGTGGTGAAGATCCTGGATGCTTGCTTCTTGGCTTGATTAGGCGGGGAACTGACTGAGGAAGCTAGACAAGCAACTGGACGAACAACCCGGCCGCGCGCGGTCGGGTTGTCGTAAATGCGCCGATGAACAGGCAGCGATCTAGACTATTTCGCATCCTTATCCGGCTGATGAATGCCGAACAAATTCCCTTCCGTGTCCAAATAATAGCCTTGCCACGCCATGCCGGGCAGGGCATATTTCGGCAATGCGAGCTTGCCGCCAAGGCTGAGGATTTTTGCTTCGGTAGCATCGTAGTTTTCAACGCCCAGTGTACAAGCAAAGCCATTCAATGCTTGGCCCGGCTGCGGCGGCTGACCTTGACGCTGCATCAAGGCTCCGTTGATTCCCATAGCGTCGGCATCGCCTGTCGTAGCGCCAAAATAGGGCATGCCAGCGTACGCGCTCCAATCCTCGAATGTCCAGCCGAACGCCTCGCCATAAAATGTCTTCGCACGATCCATATCATCGACATGGATCTCAAAATGAACGACTTTGCCCATCATAACCTCCTTATTTTCGACCTTAATACATGATTCTTCTATTAGGGTATCCTTTCCTTCTTCATCTCTATTGACATGGATCGGATAACGGCATAATATAATACCCATAGGGGTATATGTAGCATGAATATGTCGTATCGAAAGGGAGGCAGGGTTCATCTATGCAGCGGGGAGAGGCCGTTCAGTTAGTATCTGGCTGGCCGCGTTTTTTATGCAAAATTTTATACCCCATAGGGTATGTGGTCGTCCTTTATCCATATTACTAACAAAGAATGGAGCATTCATATGGATCTAAGTCTGGGTTGGGTTCTTACGTTGTTTGCGATTGGCTTAATCGGGTCGTTCATCTCCGGCATGGTTGGCATCGGCGGTTCCATCATTAAATATCCGATGCTGCTCTATATTCCGCCGGCGCTCGGGTTTGTCGCTTTTACGGCACAGGAGGTATCGGCGGTCAGCGCGGTACAAGTATTCTTTGCAACAATCGCGGGTGTATTCGCCTATCGGAAAAGCGGCTTGATTAACAGAAAGCTCGTGCTTTATATGGGCATTCCAATCGTTATTGGCAGCTTTATCGGGGGTTACGGCTCCAAATTTCTTCCGGACTCGGCGATCAATTTAACGTATGCAGTACTGGCGCTTATTGCGGCGATCATGATGTTTATGCCGAAGAAAGGCGCTGAGAATGGGGAGTACGCCGAGCTCAAATTCAATCGTCTAATTGCATCTTTAACTGCTGCGATCGTTGGTATTCTGTCAGGCGTCGTAGGCGCCGCTGGCGCCTTTATTACGGTACCGATCATGCTCGTTGTGTTGAAAATTCCGACGAGGGTTGCCATTGCATCCTCTCTGGCTATTACCTTTATCGCCTCCATTGGCTCAACGGTTGGCAAAGCGATGGGCGGCCATATGCTGCTGATTCCGTCCATTGTCATGGTTGTGGCGAGTATTATAGGTTCGCCGATTGGCGCGAAGATCGGCCAGAAGATGAACGTGAAGGTACTGCAATTGTTGCTTGCAGGCTTGATTACGGCAACGGTTATCAAAATTTGGCTGGATATGCTCTTGTAAGGGCGCGATGACGGATTAACCAAATTTACCCAGTGTTTTAGCACTTGCAATTATACCCCATAGGGTATATGATAAGAGCAAGTTGTTGATCTATTTTTTTAACCTAAAACATACCCCATGGGGTATAAAAGATTCATCATCCCCAGTATAGGAGGTGAGTGCATTGGATCAAAATCTTGCGATTAACATAGTGATTGTTGTCGGCATGGTTTGGTTTATTGCCAAGCGGTTCGCAGGGGTGAAAGGACTCCGCGGCCTGAACGCCGACCAATTGCAGAATGAACTGAAATCGAATCGCAATCATGTCTTAATTGATGTTCGCGAACCGAGCGAGGTCAAGCAAGGTTATATTGCAGGAGCGATTAATGTTCCGTTGTCGCGGCTGAAGCAGCGGCTAAACGAAATTCCTTCTGACCGAAGCGTATACCTGTACTGCCGAAGCGGAATGCGAAGCAAGCAAGCCGCGCGTATTCTCGCGAAGAACGGATACCGAGAGCTCGCACATCTGCAAGGCGGAATCATGGCATGGCGAGGGCAATTGAAAAAATAAACCGACAGATCATAAAAGGAGCGAGCACAATGGCTGGAAAGTTCTCGAAAGCAATGACATCGGATGACGTGGCCGAGTTGATCAAACAAGGAAAGACACTGCACATCGTTGATGTACGCGAACAGGATGAGTGGGATGCTGGCCATATCGCAGGCGCTAAGCATATTCCGCTAGGCCAAATCAGCAGCAGGCATACCGAGCTTGATCCGAAGCAGGAGACGATCATCGTATGCCGCAGCGGGAATCGAAGCGGGCTGGCATGCGAGCATTTGGAGTCCCTTGGCTATAAGGTCGTCAATATGTCGGGCGGCATGCTGAATTGGAAGGGTAGCATCGAGTTCTGATCGTATATATGCGTGTTAATGAGGCTGCCTGAAGAGGCAAAAAAATTTTCACATAAACATACCCCTATGGGTATAAAAAGAGGAGCGAGCATAAATGACAACATCAACAACGTATCACCCGATGGCAGCGAAGGAAGTTACCCGTTTTATTTTGGACCAAAAGCCGTTGTTTATTCTGGATGTTCGCAACGAGGGAGATTACAACGATTGGCGGATTGAAGGGGAGACGATCGAATCGATAAACGTTCCGTACTTCGAATTGCTTGAAGGCGTGGACGCAGTGATGGACCGCATCCCGGCAGAGGGAAAAGTGCTTGTCGTATGCGCCAAGGAGGGCTCGTCCATATTCGTGGCGGAGCAGTTGGCCGAGACGGGCCGGTCCGATATTTTCTACCTCGAAGGCGGCATGAAGGCATGGAGCGAGTACCTTGAGCCGGTGAAGGTCGGCGATCTGCGGGATGGGGGCGAGCTTTATCAGTTCGTTCGAATCGGCAAAGGCTGCTTGTCGTACATGGTCGTATCGGGCGGCGAAGCCGCAGTGGTCGATGCGCTTCGCATGACAGACGTGTATGAGCAATTTGTAGCGGAGAAGGGTGTACAGCTCAAGCACACGATTGATACGCATCTGCACGCGGACCATATTTCCGGCGGCCGCTCCCTTGCGGAAAAGACAGGCGCCACGTATTGGCTCCCGCCGAAGGATGCCGAGGAGGTGCAATTCGCGTACGAACCACTTCAGGACGGCAACGAAATAACGGTTGGTGGAACGCGGATTGTCATCCAAGCGTTATACTCGCCGGGCCATACGATCGGCAGTACGTCCTTTATCGTTGACGATCGTTACTTGCTGTCTGGCGATATTCTGTTCGTGGAATCGATCGGACGCCCTGACTTGGCGGGGCTTGCGGAAGACTGGGTGGGCGATCTTCGCGACACGCTGTACAGCCGCTACAGGGAGCTGTCCGAGGAGCTGATCGTGCTTCCAGCCCATTTTGGCAAAATGACGGAGCTTGGCGAAGGCGGTAAAGTATCCGCTCGTCTGGGGGACCTGTACAAGCACAATCCGGGTCTTAATATGCAGGACGAAGCGGAATTCCGCCGGGCCGTGACGGAGAATCTGCCGCCGCAGCCGAACGCTTACCAGGAAATCCGGCATACGAATATGGGCAAAATCACGCCGACTGCCGAGGAGCAGCGCGAGATGGAGATCGGTCCAAACCGCTGCGCGATTCATGATAAATAAGCTTAACTTTTCGAAGATAGAAAGGGGATACCAACAATGACTATGCATGAACAGATTCAAGTGGATCTTACGCTCGATTGCAAAGGGCTGGCGTGCCCGATGCCAATCGTGAAGACGAAGAAGGCCATCGAGACGGTGCAGTCCGGGCAGGTTGTCGAAATTCAGGCGACGGACAAAGGCTCGCTGGCCGACATCCAAGGCTGGGCTAGAACGACCGGCCATCAATACTTGGGTACGATTGAGGAAAACGCTGTGCTCAAGCATTATATCCGCAAATCAAGCCCGAATGAGCTGAAGCCGGAATCGAAGTATGCAATTACGATGTCGGCAGACGAGTTGCAAACGAGGCTTGCCAGCGGCGAAGCGATAACGGTTCTGGATGTGCGAGAGCCTGCAGAGTATGCGTTCCAGCATGTCGCTGGCGCAATATCGATTCCGCTTGGCGAGCTGGAAAGTCGCCTTGGGGAGCTGTCTGGCGACAACGTTATCGCCGTCATCTGCCGGACGGGTACGCGAAGCGATTTGGCTTGCCAGCTGCTGCAGGACAAAGGTTTCGAGCGCGTCGCGAATGTCGTGCCAGGCATGACGGAGTGGAATGGGCCGACGGAACAGTTTTAATACGAAAACGAATCATCAAACGGCCATGCGGCCAACAAATCTGAGGAGGCTAACAATATGAATAAGGATCTGGTTGTTGATACGAAAGGACTGGCATGCCCAATGCCGATCGTTAGAGCGAAGAAGGCGCTGGATAGCCTGCTGCCCGGCCAAGTGATGGAAGTGCTGTCGACGGACAAAGGTTCGGTTAATGATTTCCAAGCATGGGTGAAGCAAACGAACCATGAACTGATCAAGCATGAGGAAGAGCAAGGCGTCTATAAGTTTTACGTACGCAAAGTCTGATAGGAGAAGGGGGAGGAGAAACGTGATGGAACAGACGGGGAAGAAGAAAACGACCATTGTGTTGTTCAGCGGCGATTATGACAAAGCGATGGCTGCGTTCATTATTGCGAATGGCGCGGCGGCGTATGATCACGAAGTGACCATTTTCTCAACCTTCTGGGGGCTGAATACGCTGCGGAAGGAAGGGCCGGTCCAGACGAATAAAGGGCTGCTGGAAAAAATGTTTGGGTGGATGATGCCGCGAGGAGCGAACAAGCTGGGATTATCCAAGATGCAGATGTTCGGCATGGGGCCGAAGATGATCAAGCATGTCATCAAGAAGCATAATGCAATGACGCTTCCGCAGCTGATTGAGCTGTCGCAGGAGATGGGCGTGAAGTTGGTTGCGTGCACGATGACGATGGATCTGCTGGGCTTGCAGCAGGAGGAGCTGCTGGACGGCATCGAGCTAGGCGGCGTGGCTGCTTATCTCGGTGATGCTTCCGAAGGCAACGTGAACCTGTTCATCTAACGCGGACGTAGACAGACGGTATGAATGCTTTCTTGTTTGCTTTATAATATACCCATACTTGTATTTGTAAGTGTGCGTTCGATGAAAGGGTGAGGAAGAGATGGAATACAACTACTCGGATGAGCTGAAAGCGCGGTTGAAACGGATCGAGGGGCAGGTTCGCGGCGTGCTGCGTCTGATGGATGAAGGAAAATCATGCAAGGATGTCGTGAGCCAGCTGTCGGCCGTCCGCAACGCTTCCGATCGAGCGATCGCTCAAATCGTCGCCGAGAATCTTCAGCAATGCATCCTGGACGAGCAGAAGACGGGCGGGGACACGAGCAAGCTTGTGAAGCAAGCTGTCGAGCTGCTGGTGAAGAGCAGATAAGAGCGAAGTATGCCAAGCAGCTACAGCTGAGGTGCAGCAGTTTATATCGATCATCAAAACGCGAACACGTTAACGTGTTCGCGTTTTTGTTGTGAATGCAGTGCCGAAGCATGTTGATCCGCCCTGTGCGGCAATTACTTTTGCTTGGGCAATAGCCGCGTTGCGATTCCGATGCGGTTCCAGCTATTAATGGTGTTAATGGCCATGATCAGCACCATGAATTGCCGCTCGTCGTAGTGCCTCATCACTTGCTCGTATACGTCATCCGGCACGCCCGCCTCCGATATTCGCGATACAGCCTCGGTTAATGCCAAGACCGCGCATTCCTGCTCGGAATAAAATGGAACTTCCCTCCAAACGGACAGCAAATACAAGCGTTGGTCGGTCTCGCCCATCTTCTTCAGGTCGCCCGTATGGGAGTCGATGCAGTACGAGCAACCATTGATTTGCGACGCTCTCAGCTTGATCAATTCGTATAGCTTCGCGTCCAATCCGCTGCTTTTAATGAATTCCTCCAGCTTTAACATCGCCTCAGTTGCTTCAGGACAAGCCTTGTAATAATCGAATCGTGTACTCATGTTTGATCTCCTCGCTTCATATAAGTTTGCTTAAGCCTCATATAGACAAAGGAGGTAACCATTTTGTGACATCATTTTATAGCTATTTCCTGATGAGGCATGTACAATTATTTTTGAATCTGTATAACCATATATTTACATAAAATTCACTTTATATAGTTCTTGTCTCGGGGGGATTGTAATGGTAGATTTACAAACGGCATACGCTGCCTATTATCCATATCTGCATTCGGTGGCTTACCATATGCTTGGGTCGGTATCGGAGGCGGAGGACATCGTGCAGGAGCTATTCCTGGATGTACACGATCATCTGGATTCGATTGAGCACGTGAAAACCTATCTAGCGCGTGCAACGACGAATCGCTGCTTGAATGTGCTTCAATCCGCGAGGGTGAGAAGAGAGGTTTACCCGGGCGTCTGGCTCCCGGAGCCGGCATCCGAAGGGGATTGGCAGCAGCCGCATCAGGTGGTGGAGCAGCGAGAATCGCTGTCCTATGCTTTTATGGTCATGTTAGAGCAGTTGGAGCCGATGGAAAGAGCGATTATTGTGCTGCGGGAAGGTTATGATTATCCCTATTCGGAGATTGCAGTGCTGTTGGACAAATCAGAGGCGAATTGCCGTAAAATATACAGCCGGGGCAAAAAGAAGCTGGACCCGAATCGGGTACGGCCAGCAACCGACCAAGCACATATGGCAGCATGCGTTGAGCTGTTTGTAAAAGCTTTTCAGAGCGGGGATTCGTCAACATTAATACGTTTACTGACCGACACATCGATCCTCATATCCGATGGAGGCGGCAAAGTGAATACGGCGATTAATCCGCTGTATGGCAGGGAGAGAGTGGTCGCGTTCTTGCTCGGGGTATCCGCCAAGCGGTATGCGCATCTGACGTATGCAATGGCTGTCCATAACGGTCAGCCGGGCGTAGTATTCTACGAGAATGGGAATCCAGCGGCTTTGCTGATGCTGGAGATGGAGTCTGAGGATCATGTATTCCGGGGGCTGTATTTCGTTGTGAATCCGGATAAGGTGCAGAGCTGTACGGCTGATGGACGCATTAGTGAGGAGTTGGCTCGTTCAATGAATCGTCGCTTGAATGGCTAACGGACCGTATAGCCGTTAAGTGCTGAATTTCCGCGTATTTATATTTCTAAAGGACCCGAGCGCCGCTATTTCTCGCAAACCCGCGGATTCGAGGGATGAAGACGCCAAATAGCGGCTGTGGGGTCCGTTACAATTGCAATCTGACTATTTTAGCCCCAATAACGTCTCCTCGGTCCGTTAGCGTTAGTGCTGCGGTACTGAGCATTTCGCGTCACAGCAGGCACATTAAATAACCCCCCCGGCCATCACTGGCCGGGGGGGTTACTCTTATGCGCTCGCCCGAGCCTCGCGTTTCCTCACCGCCAGCAGCAGCACCAACGAAGCGACAGCCAACAGCGCGCAGACGAGATTAACGAAGCGATAGCCGTACAGTTCTGCCGTAAAGCCAAAGAGCAGAAACGCGACCATCGACCCGACCGTAGATGTGTTCATGTACAGTGACGTAGCTGTTCCAGGCATATCGGGAATGAAGTTTTGGAAGTAGGTAATCGCCACGCCCGATGTAATGGAGATGGTTGCAGCGCTCAAAATTTGGATCAAATAAACCTCCCACGGGTGGGATGCTACGTATAGCAGCGTAAAATACAAAGTTGCGCTCAGCATGCCCAAGCGAATAAGAATGCGATTATCGACTCGAGTTGCGAGCACTCCGGTCAGCAGCATGAATGGAATCTCAAAAATCGGCGGAATGCTGAACACGATGCCAATCTGTTCTTCGCCGCTATGCAATTCCTTGATCATAAATTGCGACATATTCATGGACCCAATCGTTGTTGCGGCCTTGATGAGCGTAAATGCAATCAGATTGATGAGAATATGAGACTGAAAAATAATCGTGCGCAGAGGCACGGAAGGCGCGCTAGCCCGAGTCCGGAGCTCCTTCTCCTGTACATCGTCACTCTTCTTCATAAAGAAGAATACGGACACGATGATAATAAGATAGATCGCGGCTACAAAGAGATACAGCCCTTTAAATCCAAGCTTAATCAAAATAAACGATCCGAGAGCGGGCCCAATCGTCCAGGAAAGAGCGAAAAACGTCCGGAACACATTCATGTAGAGGGGCGTTTCATTCTCGGGAAGGCGGGAACGGGTCAGCAGCTCCCTCGCATATGCGAACATCTGGGCGAGCGAGGAGGAGGCAATGCCTAGCACAAGCGACGAGACGATAAGAAGCACATAGTAATCGCGCACAAAAGCATAAGTGGCATAACCGACGGCCGCTGCTAATGAACAGATCAGAAGAAGGCTTCGCCGGCTGAGGTTTCCGTCGGATATTTTACCGATATAGGTGGAAACGATTACATTGGCGATGGATGAGACGGTCATGAAGACGCCGAAGGACGTATTGGACATGCCGACTTCATCGATGCCGAAGAGGGAAGTGAACGGCAGGACGAACGAGAATGAAACGCCAAACAGGATGTTGATCAAAATCAGGGAAGGAAAGCCTTCCACTCGAAATAAGTTGCTCGATTTGGATTTTATGCCCATTAACAATGAACTCACGCTGACAACCCCTTGTGGACTGTTATGTCTAGTGTTTTCTATCATAACATAAGTATCCATGATAGAGTGGAGAGCGGGCGCGTCCATTGCTGGAGGCGAATTGCCAATTTTATTGAAAAGGCTTGCAGAGAAAGAGCAGAATTGGTACTGTTATACAGATGTGCGCTTTTTCACCTTGATTGGAGATACTGTATGACGAAGCAGCCAGTTGAACTTTATTTGCTAAATGACGACGCTGAGGTTGATGAATTTATTGCGCTATTGCTGCCAAACTCAGCGGATAAAAGCCGGATCAAAGATTTGTTTGATCGCTTTATTAAGCCCGTATCCGTTTTGGTCGAAAACCATTATGTGGATAAGGTCTATAGGGACTCCTATTATAAATACTTCTCCAATAAGCACTTTGACGCTAGCCGGAACTGTAGGCGGATTTCATTCTATACAGGCGATATTGCATTCGAGGATTTCTTCTCGGAGGAAGGGCATCAGCGGCTGCAGGAGTGTTTCATCGGGTTTGCCGTCCTGAAGCCGATCAGTCCGGGCTGCTTGGGGCGTACGTATTTGGACCCGAAGAAAATAAACATCGATCGATGTTATGTTCGAACGACGAGATTTAATCCGACGATTCTAGGCGTTCGATTCGAAATCGATTCGTTTCCTTTCTCGTCGCAAGATACCGAAACGATGACATGCGCCGAAACTTCGGTGTGGAGTATATTGGAGTATTACGGCACAAGATATGCGGATTATAAGGTCGCATACCCGAGCGAAATCGTGGATACGATTCTGAACCGTTCCAATGAACGGGTGCTTCCCTCCAAAGGATTGTCGCTTGTCCAGATTTCTTCCCTAGTGAAAAGCTTCGGGTTCTCGCCGAGAATTTATTCCAGGGGGATAGGCGCTTTCTTCGATCCCGAGTTCAAACGAATACTACATTATTATGTGGAATCAGGTATTCCTGTCGCGTTAAGCGTAAAAGCTAAACAAAACGGCGTTTCCGTCGGCCATGCGGTCGTTTGTATCGGCCATTCGGATAAGATGGAGACGAACATCACTCCCAAAAATTCAAATGGTATCCATTTTGTGAACTCGGCTGATTTTTTCCCTCAGTATGTTATAATGGATGATAATCAAGTCCCGTTTGCCGTTCAGGATTATACAGCGGTGACGACCTATCAGGATCCTGTCATCGACGGAATCGTCGTTCCTTTATATAAGCGGATATTTCTTGAAGCGACGGAAGCGGATACGATTTCCCGGAACATTTTATTTCACGAGAAAATGGGCGTAGTCAATGCCTTAAACCAATTAAATGACCTTATCGACTCGGGTAAAGTCGAAGGTATTCATAGATATGGCGAGAGCAATCCTATGGTTATCCGATTATTCCTCACCTCATCCCGACAGTTCAAACGATTCAGATCGCTGAATTACGTGAATGAACGAATTGATAAGCCGATTGCAATGGTTTATTCTCAGTTGCCAATGCCCAAGTTTATTTGGGTCGCGGAGATTTCTTTGCAGGATGAATACATGAATAAGAGAGTGCTTGGTGAAATTGTTCTTGATGCGACAGCTTCGACGTATTCTGGATTAGAAAGCTTGATTTCCATCCATTATCCCGGATTCTTCGCTTGGAGACGACCAAACGAGCCGCTTGAAAAGCTAGTTCAGATGCTATCACACTATACTTTGCCGATTGCATATCCTTTGTATGAAAATAACCTTTCCGCAGGAGGAATATGAACATGAGAAGCAAAACGATGAGTTTCGCAAGCGAGGCGTTTCCAAGCACGGCATATTCGTTTACAAGCGAAGAAACGGAATCGATTCTACTGGAAATTACCGATCGGATCAAGAGTGATATTCATGTGAATGAGATGAAGCAGCTCAAGAGCGTGGAGCTGGCAGATAAATTAGTAACGACAAGCAGATAAAAGCGGCAATTAGCCGAGCAGATTGTGAAGAGGCGCCCACGCGGGCGCCTTTTTCTCGTTATGCATAATTCGGCTGGCTCTGAATACTGTCTATAGATGCCAGAAATTCGAGGTTGCTCCGAGCGGAGGAGGCTGTCATGCAAATTCATGTGATTCGGCCCGGTCAATCGCTTTATGAATTGTCTCAGGAGTATGGGGTTCCAATAGATGCGATAACGGAAGCGAATGAGATTTCACCTAATGACACATTGGTTGTCGGGCAGACGCTGGTCATTCCCATTGTCGGTACGTATTATTGGGTACGTTCGGGCGATACGCTGATGAGTATAGCCCGGCGGTACGGAACGACTGCTCAAACGCTGGCGGATGTGAATCGCATTTCGTTAACCGATCCGTTAGCTGTCGGGACGCGCCTATACATCCCGCCGAGGCCGCGCCGCGCCGCGGAAATTAATGCTTATGTGGAGCCGCGGGGCAATAGCGTTGCGCGGCCCTTGCTGAATGCGTCCCGCGAAGCGGCGCCGCATTTGACGTACCTGGCGCCGTTCAGCTTCCGCATTAACCGGGACGGCACGTTGACGCCGCCTGCGTTGAATGGGCTTGCCGAGATCGCGAGAAGGAATCGCGCGGTGCTCATGATGGTTGTGACGAATCTGGAGAACGGCCAGTTCAGCGCGGAGCTGGGACGGATTATTCTGAATGATGAGCAGGTGCAGAATCGGCTGCTGGATAACGTCATTCGAACGGCGAGACAGTTGGGCTTTCGAGACATTCATTTTGACCTGGAGCATCTGCGACCTGTGGACCGGGAAGCGTATAATCAATTCCTGCGCAAGGCGGCTGCCCGTATTCATCAGGAAGGGCTATTGATCTCAACGGCGCTGGCGCCCAAGACGAGCGCGACGCAGGCGGGGGAATGGTACACGGCGCACGATTACAAGACGCATGGGCAAATCGTCGATTTCGTTGTCATCATGACCTACGAATGGGGTTACAGCGGCGGTCCGCCGATGCCGGTATCGCCGATTGGACCGGTGCGAAATGTATTGGAATATGCGTTAACGGAAATTCCAGCCTCCAAGATCATGATGGGCCAAAACTTATACGGCTACGACTGGACGCTGCCCTTTGTCCCGGGAGGGGCTTATGCCCGAGCGCTCAGTCCCCAGCAGGCGATTGCCCTCGCTCGCCAGCGCAATGCAGCGATTTTGTACGACGAGCAAGCGCAGGCCCCACATTTCAATTATTGGGACGATAATAAGAAGGAGCATGTGGTCTGGTTCGAGGATGCGCGTTCGATTCAGGCCAAATTCGATCTTCTTAAGGAGCTGGGGCTGCGGGGCATCAGCTACTGGAAGCTGGGGCTGAGCTTCCCGCAAAACTGGCTGCTGATTGAAGACAACTTTAACGTGATCAAAAAATAGCGGCTGCTGCAGCACCCCCATAGCGCGTATCGGAGAAAACACGCAACGTGTAGCCCCGACGACGGCTATAGGGGTGCTTTGTTTGCATTAACGGACAGGAACCTGCTCCGTTAATGTCGAATACTGTAAAATCGTTCGACTGGTTACGATTACGTAACCAGATCGCGCTTGTTCCGTATGTAACAGGCATACTGTTATTACAACAATAGAATCCGAGGGAACACACCATATGAATAAAACATTGATCATAGAGGCGGATGCTAACTATCAGCTTGCTGAACAGAAGGCTGCTCGCTATTTTGCATTGCTATTTGAACAAGTGAAGACACAGGTCTATGTGCCTGATCTGATGGCGGACATCCAGCTGTGGCAGCGCAAACACGTTCAACGGCGATCTTGGTTATCCTTGCTGCCGCGGAGAAAGCGGCAATCGCATGCTGGGGATGATTATCGATATATCCAATGGCTGAGGCATACGAACAAATTAGACGACTACTTGGATCGCAGCGTCTCCTATATGTATATGAGAGATTTGGGCAAAGCGATCGATGCGCCGGACACGCAGGCAAGCATTCAGCGTCTGGCTGCCGATATGAAGGAACGCTTAATTCAAACCACCGCATCGAGCGGAGGAGGGCAGCCGGCCTTTTTTAGCATCGTGGAGCTGTATCGGTGGGCCCAAAAGGAGGGCGTAGAGGGCGCCGTCATCTGGATGATCGGTAAGCTGAAGACGGTAGCGGCCAACATCCCGGAGGGGATGAATGCGGAGCATGCCCAGCGCAAGCTGATGAAGATTATCCTCGGCGTAGTTCTGCATGCAATGGAAGAGATCGAGGGCAGAGAGCCGTCTGCCGCGCGTGCTCGCAAACTGGATGAAGCAATCAGGCTGGGTTATTGCTACGGCTTGACCTATCCATTCATTGACGACTTGCTGGATGCGCAGGTGTTAACCGTTCAGGAGAAGGCGCAGTATTCTCAAGTCATCCGTGCTGCCCTTCAGTCGGGAGCCGTGCCGGAGCTGGGGGAGTGGACAGGATCGAACAAGGAGCTGATTCGATACATACAGGCGGAATTGGGAGAGGCATTCGACTATATCAAGCAGCATCAGAAGCCAGACGCACAGCATTCGTTTTTCGAACAGGCCTATGTATTCTTTCATTCCCAAGAAATTGATCGTGCCAAGGTGCTGGACTATCCATCGTACACGAACGAAGAGCTTTATCTTCCGATCATTCTGAAATCGGCCTCCTCGCGATTGATCGCCCGTTCCGTTATCGCTGCTCCTGCGGACGAGGGCTTCGATAATCGAACGTTCTACTACGGCATCTATAATCAGTTGGCGGACGATTTTGCCGATATGTTGGACGATTTGAGAGACGGAGCAGTGACGCCATACACGTATTTTCTTAAATACCGCGATCAGCGTCCCGATCTGATTAACCCATTCGCATTGTATTGGACGGTTATTGCCCATCTGATTCGCCGTGTGTATCATTCCGATGCGAAGGCACGCGAGGTTATTTTGAATCGCGCCATTAATGGCTTGAAGCGCTGTAAAGCAAGGCTTGGCAAGGAAAAGTATAACGAAATGATGGGAATATTGGACACCGGCAGCCCGGCATTCAACCGACTTGTCCAGAAGATGGTGAGCCGAGCGGACGACGTTGACTTTTTGGATAAAATGCTGCGAGACCAGATGGTCGCCTCTCTCCAAACAGATCGGAAATCGAAGGATGAATTCGTCGAGACCGTCCGAACGGTTCGAGAGCAGATCAACAGCACGCTGCAAATCGCCAAGTCGGAGGACATTCCGCCGATGAAAGGAACGCTCATAGATGCAGCCAATTACAGCCTGACGGGAGGCGGCAAACGGCTGCGCCCGATCTTAACCTGGGTAATGGGCGTGCAGCAATATGGCATGCGCCCCGAATCGCTTGTTCCGCTATTGCGGTCGCTGGAGTATATGCATACGGCTTCCCTGATCTTCGATGACCTGCCGTCGCAGGATAATGCGCCTACGCGCAGGGGGCGTGCGACGCTTCATGAGGTGCATGATAGCGCCACAGCAGAGTTAACTGGGCTGCTGCTGATCCAGCGGGCGACGCAGGAGCAGGCGTCACTGGCGCAGTTTGACCCGAGAAGCGTGCTGGCCTTGATTCGATACTCGTCCCAGAAGGCCGAGGATCTATGTGCCGGACAGGCGATGGATTTGAATGCCAAAGGGAAACCGTTGACGCTGGAGCAGCTGAACGCGATCTGTTTCTATAAGACGGGCATTGCGTTCGAGGCTGCGCTCGTCATGCCTGCCATTCTCGCGCAAGCGCCTGAGCAGGAAATCGGGCTATTGAAGTCGTTCGCGTATCATGCGGGGATTGCTTTTCAGATCAAGGATGATTTGCTTGACGTGGAAGGGGATGCGAACCTGCTCGGGAAACCCGTAGGTCAAGATGCGGACAACAACACGTCGAGTTTCGTGACCGTATTGGGGCTGGAGGGAGCCAAGCGGGAGATGTGGGACCATTACTGCTTGGCGCTGGAGGCGCTGCAGAAGCTGTCAAGAAAGAATACGTTTTTGAAGCATTTATTGAATTATATGATTCACCGGGATCGTTAGGGTGCCTAATATCGAACAATGAGGTGGAACAGTCGAATGTCGTCCAAAACCGTCTTGCGAAGTTTTATCATTCTTAGCCTGCTGTTTGCAATAGGCTCTAATCTAGTGGCTGCACAAGGGACATTGCAGCAAATTCCGCCGAGTCAATTTGCGCCGTTGAACATTAAGGGCATAAACCAAGGCCAATTCAGAGGGACTACTTCGTTTACATTTACTAGCCTATCGCAAGGAACGATGCCTAAGGATATTTATTATTCGCCTACTTCCAAATTAACCTATGGGCTCGGGAATTTTGAAGTGTTTAAGGGGATAGATGAAGATGCTCTGTTTGCATTCGACGCTGCAGGAAAGCAAAGGTGGAAGGCGGCTATTCCGGAGGAAGGATATCAGCAGCTGATTCCTGGTCAGGATGAAACGTTGTATGTGTATGTCTTTCCGTCAATTATGTTAAAGGCAACTAAGCCGAATGTGCTCTATGCCTTTGATTTGAACGGCAAGCTCAAATGGAAATATACGTTCCCTGAGCTGCAGCAGATGTTCAGTATGGACGCGGTAGCGCTTAAGGATGCCTTCTATACGAAAACAAATGACTCGTTAGTATGCATTCAGAACGGGGCAATCGCATGGGAGCTGAAGCTGCCTACTCTGATTAACGAGTTAGACCGGCTGCAAACGACGATTATATCGATCGATGTTGATCGATTAGGAAACATCTATTTATTAGATCGAGACGGCTGGTTGGAGAAGCGGGATGCGAAGCGTCAAGTGGTTTGGAAGGAAAAGATCGGGACGGATGCGTCGCTGAAGTTAGTGAGTAAGGATCAATATATACTAGCCGCTCAACATATGAAGCACGTCTATTACAGCGTCACAACGGGTAAGGTCGTTAAGAGCCCGAAGGTCGATTATACGGACTACGACCGATTTGCCCTTCCGAATGACCGCAAAGGCGGGTTTTATGCGGCGGAGAAGGAAGATTCGTATGGCTTGCCTGCGGGGAACGGAATCATTAAGTTTAACGAAAAAGGACAAGTGCTATGGCATTACAAGATTCGGTTTAGCGGCTATGCCAAGATACGCTGGGCCTCCTTAATGAGCGATAATCAAGGCAATGCCTATTTCCTCGATAACGGCGGGCATCTATATTCGGTGGACCCGAATGGGAACGAGCGCTTTATCGTATTGACTAAGGCTGTCGGATCGGCATACTTGCCGCTGTATGTCAGTCAAGATGGCGTTGCGGCGGCATCCAACGGTGATGTAGGCACGTATATGATTAAATCGGTTAACTAATGATGGGACGAAATTTCAAAAAAAAGAGCACGGCGCGGTTTGCGCTCGTGCTTTTTTGAATGCATCGGAAGCGGTCTGCTACCGGTATTAGCTTTGAACGCTCGCGGCGTTCGTCATGATTTTCTTCTTGATGAGCGCCAAGTTTTTAAAGTTTTCGAACAGGATCTCTTCATCCGGTATTTCCATATTAAACTCTGTTTCCAAACCGACGATAATATTGACGAAGTTGACAGAGTTCGCGCCGCATTCGGCCAAATGGATAAAGTCATTAGAAGGATAAGCGATTTCCAAACTCATAAATATCTCTTTTAATTTACTTTCCATGTAAGTTGCGTCCATTCCGAATCCACTCCTATTAAATAGTCAAAACCGAACAAGCAGGACTGCGATGCCGCGGAGGCTGGCTATGTAAGAAGCTTCCATAGTTTGTATCTATTCTACCAGACTCCTATGAAGTGAGAAAGGAAAAGCTGCCACAAAACTACTATACTCTATAGAGTAGTTTATGGTATAAATACCCACAGGAGGGCGGGCTAGCTTGGACCTGAATAAAGAGATGATCAAAGGCAACATCGAGAGCGTTATATTAAGCCAGTTAAAGGAAGAGGACCTTTATGGCTATGAAATTTGCAAACGAATTCGTGACATAAGTGAACATACATTCGAAATCAAGGAAGGAACGCTGTACATCGTACTGAAGCGGCTGGAGAAGAACGGCATGGTGCGATCGTATTGGAATGAATCGACGGAAAGCGGCGGCGGGAGACGAAGGTACTACCAGATCAACGAGGAAGGCATTCGCTATCTGACCGAGCGAAAGCAGCAGTGGGATTTTCTGAAGAACATGATGGATCTTTTCTATAAGGGGGTTTAATGATGAAGGCAATCGATCGTTATGTACGCTCGCTGAGCAAGCATGTCAATTTAGAGTCGGAGGAGATGGCTTCGTTCCAAGATGAGATCCGGAGCCATCTGACCGAGTCGGTGAACGCCTTGCGGCTGGAAGGGTACTCCGAGAAGGAAAGTGTGGCCATCGCCCTGCAGCGGTTCGGGGAGGAGTCGAATCTAAACGCCGAGCTGAGGAGGGAGTATCGCTTTCATAAAAGCTTTAAGAAATGGATGCTGGTCGCTTCTGTATTCTTTCTGCTGCTGTCCGTTTTCTTCGTGTCTTATTCTCGAACGCTGGAGAAGCGAGGACTGGCGAATTTCGATCATATGAATCATGATTTCGGGGTAGTGAAAGGTTCTGTTGAGCAAACGAACAGCATCCCTTATGCGGAGCTGCAGGCCTATGTCGAGCGGCACGAGGGCGTTGTCCGCTCTGTGTCATTGACACAAAAGAAACGTGCGGTGCCGATTTCGGAGTATGCGTATCCTGCAGATTCCGAAGAAGCTTCTGCCGGCAATCGCTTCTATCTTCCAGTGCGAATAGAGACCGATGTGACCGGCATTCAGTGGTATGCGAACATCTACTATAACAATTCAGTGATATTCCCGCCGCAGGAGCACGTATTATTCGTAACCGCCGTCGTCTGCTTTGCCCTGTACTGGCTATTGTTCGGGCTGTGGAACGTAATGAACGCGCACCGCAGGGGGAGCTTGAACGTGTTCTGGGTCATTTGTTTCCTCTCGTTAAATGTCGCGGCGTATTTGCTCTACAAGCTGGTTGAGCGCATGAGGAGCTGGCGGCTTCGAGCGGCCGCATGAGTGAGTGAAGAATATCCTGTCTGGGGCATGCAGCTTGGCCCTGGAATCGTGCGTATTTTGGATTGATAAAAATTAAATAATATTTGGCAGGGCTAATGGTGTGGAAAGATGCTATAATGGATATATTGAGCTTGTGATCCTTGAACGGTATGTGAATTTTTAGTCTCATCGATCAAGATGGTCATGCAAATATAATTGAAGGTGGTAATTGGTTTGGTAACAGGTACAGTGAAATGGTTTAACGCAGAAAAAGGCTTCGGTTTCATTTCGGTTGAAGGCGGAGAAGACGTATTCGTTCACTTCAGCGCGATCCAAGGCGACGGTTACAAATCGTTGGACGAAGGCCAAAGCGTTGAGTTCAATATCGTACAAGGCAATCGCGGCGCACAAGCTGAGAATGTTGTAAAACTGTAAATGAAGTCAAATGCCCCGAACATCTCGTTAGGGGCATTTTTTTATCGCTTTATCCAAATCAGAGAAATGAGGGATGCACATGTATTATTCACGGAAAAGACCGGTTGAGGATGTGCCTAATGAGCTAACCGTAATATGGTCTTGTACGGATGAGAACTGTAAGGGATGGATGAGGGATAATTTTGCATTCTCCGTCGCTCCCGTATGCTCCCTATGCCAGTCCGAGATGGTGAAAAGCGAGAAAATGCTGGTCGCGGTCGTGAATACAAGCCCGAATCAGATCAAAGAGTAGATCCACATTCCAGAACGGTTAGCAGAGTAGCATCCTGCAAGCCGTTTTTTTATTTAATCCGAGAATGCAATTGCGTTGAAGCTTTCCATGCCAATTCGAATGGCATCAATTGTGCAAAATAAAAAGAGGGTGTAGACGAGTTCATTGGTTGGAGGGTAGGGAACATCGAAATCGGAAGCATTGATGGTAATGGCTTGTACAGGGGAAACGGTGTTCCCAGTGCCATGCAGCGTATATGCGACCGATGTGCCGGTCATATCTGTGCCACGCACAATGGCTAGCACAATAACCGTATCGGACGCTAAAGGCTGCGGGAGCAGCAATTCAGCGATTCCCGTGAATTGCACGCGGATGTTTCCGTTTGCGCCGAAGGTGTTCAACCCGACCACCCCGATGATCGTCGGTGTATTAGCCAGTAAAGTAATCGTTGATCCAAGATTGGTGTAGCTCGCGCCTTGGGATGTTCTAGCATCCAATAATCTAGCCATAGACCCAGGGAGTGGCTTGTGTGAACGCTGATGGGATCAGTGCGACTCGGGCTTATACGATGGAAAAGAAATAAGCAGCTGCTCAAGAAGCGGTGGATGCTTCTTGAGGAGCTGCTTAATGGTTAGGCGGAAAATTTCTGGTGATAGCTTAGCTGCTGAAGCTGCTATGTTTCTTCTTGTAGTGTCCGTGGCCGTATGGCGGATGCTGCGGCGGATAATAGCTGCCTTTTTTATAGTCGCTGCTGCTGTAATGTTTGTTGCCGTAGTATCCATGCCCGTTGCCGTGGCCGTAGTTGCCATGATGACCGTGATGTTTATGGCCCGTGAGCGAACCGATTAATCGTTTCAACATGTGTCTGATCATGTAATGACCTCCTAAAGCATGCACATCGTGATGTGCTTGCGTGACTTATACAATACTACGCAATTGTAAACGCAGGGTTTCGTCAAAAAAAGCCTGCTCCGCGCTTGGAACGGGAACCTCGCGGCTCTGAATGACGTATGTGGAAGCAAGGGAGTGATTCGGATGTTCAGCAGGTTGAGCACAAGATGGAAGCAATGGAGACGCCAGTGGCTGGACTATCCGCTTCGGCAGGGAAAGATGTGGGCAGGCAGGTACAGGATCGAGCAGTTTATTGGCATGGGCAGCTATGGCCAAGCGTATCGTTGCATCGATATGCAGACCGGCGCCGTTGTACTGATGAAGCGGGCGAAGCCAAGCAAGCATGCCATTGGGCGAGAGATGCTGAAGCGGGAGAGCGAGATGATGCGGCAGCTGACCCACCCGCAGATTCCGAGGTGGCTGGGCAACGTCAAGCATCGGCGCGAATCATCTCTCATTATGGCATTCATGGACGGTTACAATCTAGAGGAGTGGATCATGGAACGGGCGCAGACGTACACGCAGGCGGATGCGCTGCGCATCGTTGGGCAGCTGATAAGCCCGCTTAAGCATCTTCATGAAGCAGGCTATGTGCATAGGGATGTACGTATCCCGAACGTGCTGGCAAGCGGCGAACGGATCGGCCTGATCGACTTCGGCTTAGCATGCCGTATTGGCGAGGAAGCGCCAGATGACCGGATGAAAGCTGCGGAGGAGCGGGAAGGGGAACCAAGCGGGTTTGCGGACAGCTGGGGAGCCGTCAAGCAGCAGATGCGGGAGCCTTACCCGATGAGCGATTTGTACGGACTTGGGCATTTATTCTTGTTTTTGATGTATGCGGGGTACGTTTCGGTCGAGGGACAGGAGGAACGGAGCTGGGAGGAAGAGCTGGAGCTGGAGCCGGCCGTAAAGGATTTCATACGCGGGCTGCTGGAGAAACGGTGGCAGACGGCGGTGGAGTGCGAACGGGAGCTCGGAGCCGTCTTGGACGCGATGCAGATATCGTAGTAGAATGAGGGGGATGCAAGACTATAGGAATAAGAGGTGCCAGGATGGCCATTAGCTTCACCCGTTCGATTATTACTCGGTTAGAAAAAGAAATAGCGGACATTCATTCGCTCGTCCGTGAATTGAAAACAAAACGCGAGAAGTCCCTTGCTAAGATAAGCCAGCTTCAGCGCGATCAGAAAGTAAGCCAGTCAGTCAGCGATTTGAGCAGTAAAATCTCGCGTGAAATAAAGCTGAAGAAAGAAGTTGAACGAATTAACGTCCTGCTCACGCAGTCGTCAAAGCAGTTGAAAGAGAAGCAAGCGTTATTAGCTCAGCAGCAACAAAAGGCTAATGAATAAGCAAAGGCGGCCAATGCTGCGCTCATGTAACAATTAAAAAATGCACCCTACCTGTTAGATGCTACCTAACGGGCAGGGTGCATTTTGCATGTATATGTGACTCGCTTGCTTTTTGACCAAAAAAATACAATTATTTCACTGCTAAATAAAGGATTTTGTCGAATGTTGAAGAAATACTGGTGGACTGATTCATGTCAGAAAAGGTTACATTAGAAAACAGGGGGATAACAATGAATTTGTTTTGGTTGTCTGAACAGTTAATTCGAAGACTAAGGTACGCGTACAAGTTTATCGTGATTGGGTTATTGATCTTCATACCGATGGTTGTCATGTCCTTCATGTACCAACGACAATCGAGCGAGCTTATTTCATTTAATGAAAAAGAGAGGTTGGGTGTCGAATATATTGCTCCCTTGCATCAGTTGATTACGAAATTGCAGCAAGGACGGGGCCTCTATTATGTTCAAGCCTCGAGCAAGGATGCTGGCATGACTGGGGAGATCGATAAAAACAATGCCGAAATCGAACAGGCTTTTCAGGCAACGTTTGCTATAAACGATAAACTGGGCGAAGAATTGAAGGTCGATGGGACGATACATGACATCTATAACGCGTGGAAGAAAGCGGGGGATGTCGATCCGCTGAACAGCTATAGCGCGGTCATTAGCCGGAGCATTAAGCTCATCGCGGAAGTAGGGGACTCGTCGAATCTCATCCTCGATCCGGATCTGGACAGCTACTACTTAATGGACGGCGTCATTAATAAAATCCCGTTTGCAACGGAAAAGCTTACGCAAATCCGCGATCTGGGCGCAACGTTCCTGCTCGCAAAGTCGGTAACGAGTGAGCAGCGTGATCAGCTGCTGGAGCTGTTGTCCCTATTAAACTATTCAATGAATGAAATCAGCAGCGGCATTCTCTCGGTCATCGATGAAAACCCTGCATTAGCGTCGGAACTCGAAGCCTCTCGGCTAAAGCTGGAAGAGGGGAGAGCGAGCTTTACGAAGGTCGTGAACGAAGAGCTGATTCATGCCACCGCTTTGAATCTTTCCAAGAATGATTACCTGCAGCTGTCGTCAGCGTTTATTCAGCATCATTCGGAGCTGTATCAGGTAGAATTGAAGGTGCTGGATAAGCTCATCAAAGCTCGGGTAGACGCTTACGAGTCCAAAGCGATGATATTTAATATTGCAGTCATCATCGGGTTTATTATTTTGTTGTATATTTTCATTGGCTTCTATATTTCAGTTAAGAAATCGATCAGCTATATCAGCACTTCGCTCATTAAGGTCAGTGAGGGTGATTTGACCAATACGTTGGTTTCTTATACGAAGGATGAGATCGGGGACATCGTAAATCCGATTAATACGGTGATCCAAGTATTCAAAAATATGATTAGCGCAAGCAAAGCTTCAAGCAATAAAGTGACGACATCCTCATCTGCATTATCATCGGCCATTACGGAGACCGTAGCGGAGATGGATAACATCAATCAGAAGATGGCAGAGTTGAGCGGGGGAAGCCGCGCGCAGTTTCTCCATTCAGAGGAAAGCTCCAAGGCGATGAACGAAATTGCAACGCATATTCAGCATATCGCCGAGTCTGCGCAAGACGTGCTTGCAGAATCTACCCATTCCCATCAGCAAGCGCTGGAGGGCAAGCTGGCGATTGATGGCGCATTTGATCAAATGAATAAAATTAACGCGTCGGTCAAAGATTCAAGCGAATTGGTAGAGTTTCTAACGAGCCAATCGGAGCAAGTGAAAAACATTGTGGAAACCATCGCGAAAATCTCGGCACAGACGAATATACTGGCGCTTAACGCTTCGATCGAGGCTGCGCGCGCTGGAGAGCACGGGAAGGGATTTGCGGTGGTCGCCTCTGAAATTCAGAAGCTGGCTAATCAGTCCAAACGCTCTACCGATGATATCACTGGCAAGCTGGAAGCCATTTCTTCCAAAATCAACAGCTTGGGCGAATCGATGGAGCATGAGGAGATGGAGGTCGGCCACGGCATGCAAGCGATTCATCTTGCGAATGATATATTCACGGGCATCCTGGCATCTTCCCAGCGGTTGGTCGATCGCGTGCAGCAGGTATCCATCCTTACCGAGCAAATTTCCGCCAGCACGGAGCAGGTGACCGCATCTGTCCATGAGGTTGCCTACATTTCCAAACAGTCGGCGGACAACACGAACTATGCTTCGGAATCGATGACGAAGCAAGCAGGCATCATGAAAACGCTGCTGGAATCGGCGGATGAATTGCTGCAAATGACGAAGGTCTCGAAAGAGCAGCTGAGCCATTTTAGGATGTAATTTGCCGCATAAGAGCCCTGACTTTGAGTGAAGTCAGGGTTTTATTTTTGATATCGGCTGTAAACTTAGCTAACATCATAGAGTTGACACAAATATTGGAACATGGTAACTTTAAAACCTAGTAAACTAATAAGAATTATATGTAATTAGCGGTTTATGATTTTATTTATTTTTAGATAAAGAGGGGTATGAGCATGAAACGGGTATTTTCTTTACAAGGATGGTTGTCTGCAATCGCATCGAATGGCTTGAAGCCAGGCATAGGGATTATGAATCGATTATCGTTTTGGCGCAAATTTGTGTTAATCGGACTAGTTGTACTGCTGCCGTTAATCGTGTTGACAGGTCGGTCAGCCATCAATTCGTATCAATCCGTCTCGCAAGTGGAGAAGCAAATCGATGCGCTGGGTGGAGTGAGGGCAGCCTCTCAATTGCTCGGCTCGCTTGCTGTACATCGCACGCTGCTGGAGCAGGTGCGTTCGAACCCGGCTGACTCGAAGCGGCTGGAGACAGTTCAGCAAGCGATCGATAAAGATATTCAAGCGTTAACGCCAGCTATTCGCCAGCAAACGGGAGAGCCAGCCCTTCAGGAGACGCTGCAAGGGTTCGTCGGCCAATGGGAGCAATTAAAAGCGAAGGGCGTAGAAGTAGAGCGCATCGAGAGTACGGATATCCATGCGCAATTGCTGGGCCAGGTCGTGCAGCTGGTCGATCAATTGGGCAGTGCGACGGGGCTCCATCTAGACACGCAGCCGGAGATGTTCCAAGCGAAGAATGCGCTTATTCGGCAATTTCCATCTCTCCTGGTGAAATGGAGCAGCTTGCAGGCGGAAATGCAATGGGTCTTTACCCAATCGATCATTAGCAGCGATGATAAAAGCAGGATTACTTCAGAGACAGACGCTGTTGATGAGGAATGGCAAGGAATCGTCGAGCATTCCTCCGCATTCGTACAGAGCGGCGATGGCGAAGCGAAAGCGGGGGATGCTTCCGCACAAGCAATCGAGGACATTCAGACGAAGGTGATTTTGCCGTTTAAGCTGCTTATGAGCAACAAAGAGTGGTTGAAAGCGTCCGAGGAGGCGACTAAGCAGCTCTACGGACAATGGGATAGAACAATCGACTGGACGGAGCAAGGTTTACGGAATCAAGCATCGGCGAGCACGCGAGATATGCTGCTGATCCAATTGCTCTCTGTTGCGGCGGTACTGCTCTCGGTTTACTTATTTTTCGCGCTTTATCGTTCGATCACGCGAGTCGTTTATGATCTTGAACGCGCTTCGGGCAGGCTTGCAGAGGGCGATTTGACAGCCACGATCGCTATTCAGACCAAAGATGAGCTGCAGGTCGTTGCGAACAGCTTTAATCGGGTGGGCGAATCGTTCCGGGCTGTTCTGCTTCAAATTACGCAATCCTCCCATCAGTTAGCGGCTTCCTCGGAGCAGCTGACCGCAAGCGCGGAGCAGACTTCGCACGCCACCGAGCACATTGCAGGCATCGTGGAGCAGATGGCGGGAGGGGCTAGCCATCAGGTTCATATTGTTGGCGAAAGCGCGCTTACGATCCATGAAGTATCGGCGAAAATCCAGCAAATCGCCGCCAGCGCCCAGTCGGTCGCAAGCACGACATCGCTGGCCTCCGACAAGTCTGCCGAAGGCGGACGTGCGATTCATCAGGCTATCGAGCAAATGGGGGCGATCAGCGAATCGGTCGATGGGCTGGCCATGATCGTTGCGCGCCTGGCTGAAGCCTCGCAAGCGATTGGCCAGATTACGGAAGCGATCAATGAGGTGTCGCATCAAACGAATTTGCTGTCGCTTAATGCAGCGATTGAAGCGGCGAGAGCAGGCGAAGAAGGGCGCGGCTTTGCAGTCGTCGCAGAAGAGGTGAAGAAGCTGGCGGAGCAATCCGCTCAGTCCGCAGGCCAAATTGCACATTTAATTACATCAATTCGGAGTGAGATTGGTCAGGCGCATCACTCGATGCATGCAGCAACCCATGAAGTCCGGACGGGCATCGAGGTGGTCCATGCAGCCGGAAGCCTCTTTGCAGAAATTGAACGCTCCGTGCAAGAAGTGAATGACGAAGCTAGCGAGGTATCGACGGCTGCGCAGCATATTTCGGAAGGGGCGGAGCTGGTCGTGCATGCGATCGAATCGATCGCTGGCGTGGCGCAAGTAGCTGCATCCGGCACGCAAAATGTATCGGCAGCGACGGAGCAGCAGCTGGCTTCGATGCAGGAAATTACCTCTTCATCCGCACACCTTACCGCGATGGCCGGTCAACTGCAGACGCTCGTTGAGCGGTTCAGGCTTTAGAGGGCGTTCACGTTCAGTGCCGTGTCCCATGATTTGCACGATTAGACATTATCGCTCATATCATTTATAATAGTTTCACTAAATTATGACATATAGCCTTGTGCTATTTGACATATATAGTACTCTACCAGAGTGGTACAGTTGGGGGATCAGGGGACCATGAATTATTTAGCACTGGGGGACTCAATTACGTACGGGCACAGCCCAAAAACAAAGGAATTGCCTTTTCCGATCCATGTTCAAGCCTTACTGGCCCAAGCAAGTCCGGTGCAGCTGCGGTTGCATGCCAAGCCGGGCTGGACGTCGAGCAAGCTGCTTCGTTCCTTGTCCGTTAGCGCGGATCGCTTCTGTGAAGCGCCTCGTTTAGCGACCATCATCATTGGCGGGAATGATGTTATTAAGCATACGTTGCCGCTGTTGACGGGGAGAGTAGCTGGCTTACATGCAGCATCCGAGCAGCTATTCGACAATGTGATGAAGATGATCAATCAGATCGCTCAGCCGAACACGACCATATTGCTGGGCACGCTGTACAATCCATTTCCAAACTGGTGGGTAATGGAGACTGTTACCGAAATGATTAATAAAACGATTCGAAAAATCAGCATGATGGAAAATGTGCATCTGCTGGACTTGGAGCAGCTGTTCCGAGGCAATGAGAAAGAGTGGATTGACGGTTATCGGTACGGTCGGTTCCTCGATTTGAGGCCAATCGGCAATCCGATTCATCCGAATTTAGCGGGTCATCGCGCAATTGCGGAGGAAATCGTCAGAGTCTACCAGAACATTTTGTATACGATGGACGCCTCGATGTACAATGAGACTGCTGTATCCAACGTATTATAGCTGCAGGGGAGCGTTCCCAACTCGCATGAGTTGTTGGAGCTGCTCCTTTTTTTATGCGCGCTGCAGCAGTGCTAACCCGAGCTGCACGCTTGCCTGCTCCTGACTTTCCGTCAAATACACGGCGCTGGCGGTCATTGTTGGGATTTGGAAGGCGCAGGAGAGCTGGAACAACTGCCGCGAATCCAGATAAGGCTGCGCGATAGACCGCGGCAAGAAGCCATAGCCGGCGCCTTGCAAAAGCATCGTTAGCATAATAGCGGAGTGGTCGGATTGAAGAGCGGGAATATAGCCGGCCCCGACGATGCCTGCGAACCAATCGGGGAAGGGGGAACCCCATTCAATATGGCAATAGGAGGAGGAGCGAAAATCCTCTCCCGTAATTGGATGGCTGACCGGATGCGCCGAGACGAGCAGGATCTCATCCTCGAACAATTGGATTTTGGAAACCTTCGGATGATCAGGCGGATCGAATCGAATCGATACATGCACGACTCCATCAAGCAGCAGATCGCGAATCATGTAGCCGGGGTCGATGTCGCTTAGAAATTTGATGGCGACGTTGGGGTGCATGCGGCGGAAGGAAAGAATGTTTGGCAAATAGCGATAATGCCACACGGAGCCGGGACCGCTCAAGACGATAGCTTGATCGAATTGTTCAGATAACGTAAGCTTGCTCTCCTCGTACAAGCGCAGCATGCGCTCCACGTAAGGATAGAAGGCAATTCCTGCCTTCGTAAGCGTGACGTTGCGATTGTTGCGAGAGAAAAGCGACTTGCCCATCGCGGTCTCCAATGCTTTGATGCGCGCAGTGATCGCCGATTGCGAGATATGCAAGTAGTCCGCGGCTTTGGTGAAATTCATGGTTTTGCATATGGCTAGGAAAGCTTCGAGCTGAGAGGAATCCATACATTGCGTGCCCCTTCATCATTGATCATATCGATTACTGCAATAGGAATGATTCGTTATACAACCCACAGCTTATCCCTTATCCTTGAGCTATATACAGTTAGAGGGTAACAGAAGGAGAGAGTAAGATGCTTAATAGGAATGCGACCATCGAGCAAATTTGTGCAATAGGGCCGGTCCTGCAAGAGCTGGCTGAGCTGTTGGTAAAAGTCGTGGAGGATGGCGCGTCGATTGGATTCCTGCCGCCGCTGAGTCTTGAGGATGCTTCAGTTTATTGGCGCCAAGCGGCAGGGCCTGATGTGATCCTGTATGTCGTTCGGCTAGATGCGCGAATGGTAGGAACCGTTCAACTGCAGCTTTGCTCAAAGCAAAACGGCGCGCATCGCGCGGAAATTGCCAAGCTGATGACGCATCCGAATGCTCGCCGGCAAGGAATAGGGCGTGCGCTCATGCTGGAAGCGGAAGCGAGGGCGAAGCGGGAAGGACGAACGCTGCTTGTGCTGGACACGAGAGAAGGCGATCCGTCCAACCTGTTGTACAAATCGCTGGACTATCTGGAGGCAGGCCGCATACCGGATTTTGCGAAGTCGGCTAATGGGGAGCTGCATGCGACGGTGCTGTATTATAAGCGCGTTGACTAGAATGACTAATAAATCGATTATAAATCATGCTACCCTCACTGTAGGTTAGGGGGGCTGGGGGCCGTATGATGCGGTTCTGAGGAACGGGGTTTCCTCTCATCCGATAGTCATGCCGTTGTACGTTGTACAATGAATAAGGGATGAGTGGCTGGCTTCGAAGGTTCCCATTGCAGTTCATGCAATGGGAAACGATCCTGAAGAGGCGCGATGTGCCAAAAGCATAGAGAACCGCCTTGCTCATTGCGCAATTTGCAATGACACCGCGTCACTTCCGTGTTCAAGTTGATCCTATTGCACAAACTGCAAGGAGCAGATTGCTTATTGCTGCGTGCAACAAAGCGGCCTTAAGTACGATGGCGTATACGACAGTCTGAACGTGCACACCGCATCGATTGCTGTACCGCAAAACAAGGGATGCCCCTGAGCTGTCATGGCTTGTGGGACATCCCTTGTTTTGTTAGGCGGATGATGAACAAATGTGAGCAAACTATTAGCTTAAACCCATTTAATTCAATTTTAAAATCGATTTCATTTAACATTTGATTAGTATACTGTCTGATGCACTGCAATAAGGAACGGTATTCAGGCAGCGAACGATAATGGAGAATGCAATGCACAGCCGATATGGAGGGTTAACGTTAATGGAATCGAAGGGGAAGCTAAGAAAGCTAGACACATGGATAGGCAAGTTTGCGATGCGGTCATTTAAAGCGAGAATGATCGTTATTTTTCTGCTTATCTCGTTAGTGCCAATGGTGTTCAGTACGGTGTTTTTCTCCAATTACTTGAAGAATGTCGTAACGGATGAGATTCATACGAAGGAAGAGGCTGTCGTGACGGCTAACGTAGCTGCGGTGGATTATTCGATTCAGCGCCAAGTCGCATTTTTGAAAGAGCTGGTTGCAACCAATAAAGACGTCAAGAGCGGCAATGTGCCGGCGGTCATTGATTTCTTCAAGAAGCTGGAAGCGGCGAACAAAGAAGTAGAGCAATACGTATATGTCGATAAGCATGATATGGCGACCACGACCGCGATGCAGAAGCTATCCGTAGCGGACCGCGATTATACGAAGCAAGCGAGAGCGGCCAAGCTGCCGATTATTAGCGATTTGCTCGTGAGCAAGGCAACTGGCAGTCATATCATCGTCATCTATGTTCCGATTCTCGATGAGCAGGAGAACTACATGGGCGGCGTGTTCTGCTCGTTAACGACGGCCAGTCTTGATGTTTTCACGAAGACGATCAAAATCGGAGAGTCCGGCTTCGGGTATCTTTTATCTCCGAGCGGCATGCTGATTACGTACCCGGACCCTTCTAAAGTCGGCAAAAACATCGAAGAGGTGTTTTCCCCAGCTGAGGTGGACGCCATCAACCGGACGGTGCTGGAAGAAGAGAAGGGACGCTATAGCATCACGGACGAGCAGGGGGTCGCAAGGCAAAATAGCTACGACCGCATTCCTTCAACGGGCTGGCGCCTAGTCTCGAGCGTAGCCACGGATGAGGTTTATGCATCGGTGCAATCCGCGAAGAAAATGTCGATCATCCTAGCCGTTGCAACAGCCGTCGTCGTTGCGGCCGTTGCATTATTCATCTCCATGAGAATGGTAAAGCCGATCACAGCGATTACGAGTGCGGTGAAAAAGCTGGCGACAGGCGACCTTACGCCGCGTCTGACCATCAGACGGTATGACGAGCTCGGACAGCTTGCCGATAATATGAATCAAACGCTGGATTCCTTCTCGGATATTGTAGGGAAAGCAAGCTTTGCTGCCGAGCAGGTTGCCGCGTCGTCTGAGGAACTGACCGCTACTGCGATTGACTCCTTGGACATCTCGAATCGGATCGTGCAATCGACGCAAGAGGTGCTGGGGGCAGGTGAGGTTCAGCTGCAAGGCGCTGAGCAAACGTCCATTGCGATGAATGAGATGGCCATCGGCGTGCAGCGGATTGCCGAATCTTCGTCGGTCGTTACCGAGGCATCCTTTAGCTCGCTGCAGGAAGTGCAGAAGGGACGCGTCGCGATTACGGAGGCGGTCGAGCAGATGAAATCCGTACATCATTCTGTCGGGAAGTCGGCAGAGGACATGCGCGCATTGGAAGGCTATTCGCAGCAGATCGGTTCCATCGTCTCGGTGATTACGGATATTACGAATCAAACGCAGCTATTGTCGCTTAATGCTTCAATCGAGGCGGCGAGGGCAGGCGAGCAAGGACGCGGGTTTGCAGTCGTGGCGAACGAGGTGAAGAAGCTGGCGGAGCTGTCATCAGCATCCGCGGCGGATATTGCGAACCTGATTCGTGAAGTGCAGACGGCGACTGCAAGAGCGGTTCTAGCGATGAATCAAGGGGTGTCCGACGTCGATCGGGGCGCAGACCTCATTCATGCGGCGGGGGACATTTTTAACCGTATTTCCCTTACCTTCGAGGAGATTTCCGATCAAATTCAGGAAGTATCCGCAGCATCGCAGCAGATGTCGGCTGGAACCGAGGAAGTGACGGCTTCGATGGGCGAAATCGTGAATATGGCGGACAACACGTATCGGCATACGCAGGACATTTCGGAGGGCTCGACGCAGCAGAAGGTTTCCATGCAAGAGATTTCATCGTCGGCAGAGCATCTGAGCAATATGGCGCAGGAGCTGCAGGAGTCGTTGGCACAGTTTAAGACGAAATAAGCAGGCGAATCCTTCGGACAGGGGGCGAGCATGCGCGCATCCACCTAGGAACCGCATCCGCTTTGGATGCGGTTTTCTCATCCGCACATGATTGGCCGAACTATGTTATCATCAGAGGCATAAGGACGTCCATGGAGATGTGGGGTAACGAGATGGAAAGAAAATATTGGGTTCCGGCGATAGAGCGAGCAAATGATGTACTTGAGCAGATTGCATCGCAGCCTTCCAAGCTGAAGCTAATGGACCTGAGCGCTGCGACGGGCATTAATAAAAGCACGATGTTCTCGCTTCTTCAGACGATGGAGACGCTTAATTGGGTGATCAAGGAACCGGGTGACACGTATGCGCTGGGCGCTGTGTTCGGCGTGCTGGGCAACGCTTATTTTGCCGGGATGAATCTGGTGAAGCTGTTTGAGGAGAAAGCGGAGCAGACGATGAGGAAGCTCGGCGAGACGATTCAGCTAGCGAGGCTGGAGAAGGGCGAGCTTGTCTATTTGGCCAAAAAGGAAGCTGCGACGCATGTCCGCCTGATTTCCGAGCCAGGCATGCGGCTGCCTGCATATGCGACTGCGATGGGCAAGGCGCTGCTCGCCTCGCTTGAGAATGAGCAGATCGACGCTTTATACGCGGATGAGGATTATCAGGCTTTCACGCCGAATACCGTCAAAAGTACCCTTGAGCTGCAACAGCATATTAATGAAGCAAGAGCGCTCGGCTATGCCCTCGACCGGGAGGAAGTAGCGCTCGGATTTTGCTGCGTCGCGGCTCCGGTGTTGGATCGGGGCGGCAAAGCGATCGGGGCCGTTAGCTGCTCGATGTCTGTTCATCATTGGCCGGCGAAGCAGGCGCTTGCGGTAGAAGAAATCCAGCAGCTGGCACGTTCCTTGTCAGCTAGCGGCGTTACGGAATGAGGCCAAGTCGGGCCAATGAAGCCGACCTGTCATCCCATGAGGGATAACAGGTCGGCTTTTTGCCTTAACGTTGACGTGTCATGCAGACGGATGATAAACTGAATGCACGATGTTTAATATTATAAACTTAGTTTATTATAATAAACTTATGAAGGCGGGTTTGCGATGAAGCTGCAGGGCAAAGTGACGTTAATCACGGGATCTGGATCGGGTATCGGCAGAAGTGCAGCGCTTCTTTTTGGTCGAGAAGGGGCCTATGTCGTCGTGAATGATCTGGACGCGGCCAAAGGCGAAGCGACCGTTGCCGAGATTCAAGCGGGCGGCGGCAGGGCGGTGTTCATTCAGGCGGATGTGACGCATCCGGAATCTGTTCAGCAGATGACAGCGCACGCGCTGGAGCAATGCGGGCGCATCGATGTGCTGTTTAATAATGCGGGAATTAGCGGAGTGGGCGTGCTGCATGAGATCGAGCTGGAGCAGTGGGACCGTGTCATGAACGTGAACATTCGCGGTGTTTTTCTTCCTTCTAAATACGTTATCCCGCACATGATCGAGCAGAAGAACGGTTCCATCATTAATATGTCTTCCTGTATAGCGGAGATCGGCCTTGCGAATCGGGCCTCTTATGCAGCGACCAAAGGGGCCGTGCTGGCGCTGACGAAGTCGATGCAGGTCGACTACGCGCCGTATGGCATTCGGGTAAACGCGCTGCTGCCGGGAACGATTCTTACGCCGTTCGTCGAGAACTATTTGAAAAACGCCTACGATGATCCCGAGGCTGCGCTTGCTTCGATCAAAGGCAGGCAGCTTAGCAATGACCTCGGCAGTCCGGAGGATGTGGCGCAAGCGGCGTTATTCCTTGCATCGGATGACTCGAAATTTATGATGGGCTCCCCGCTGTACATCGATGGCGGCGTTGTATTCGGCAAGAACGCATAACGTCAGGCGTGGTATGCTTGACTCCTAATAGATAGAGACGATTAAAGTTACGCGAAGAGAGGATGTTTTTGTAATGAAACTCGTAACAATCGATCGCAATGGCGGCATTGAGCTGGGTGTGAAGCTGGACGCAGGCGTGCTGAATGTAACGGAAGCTTTGAAAGCAGTCCCGGCGGAAGGGCTGCAAGGCGAGATAAACATTATGGCGGTTATCGCGCAGGCGGATCATTATTTGCCGTTGCTAGAGAGCTATATTGACCGCGTGCTAGGCGGCGAAGGAGCAGGACGCTCTTTCCTTTATGAGGAGTCGTCGCTTCGTTATGGTCCCACTGTTACCGAGCCGGGCAAAATCATTTGCGTCGGCTTGAACTATCGCAAGCATGCGGAGGAAACGAACGCGCCGATCCCGCAATATCCGATTTTGTTCAACAAGTTCAACAATACGATTGCGGCCCACTCTGACGATATTCCGCTCCCGATTCGGGTGACGGAGCAGGTCGATTATGAAGCGGAGCTGGTGATCGTTATCGGCAAGCAGGCGAAGTATGTGGACAAGGAGCAGGCGCTGTCGCATGTGTTCGGCTACTGCAACGCGAACGACCTGTCCGCCCGCGATCTCCAGATGCGCACGCAGCAATGGCTGCTGGGCAAGTCCTGCGACAAGTTCAGCCCGCTCGGTCCATACTTGGTGACGGCTGATGAAGTGGGCAATCCGAACGAGCTGAACATCAAATGTATCGTGAACGGCGAAGTGAGGCAACATTCCAACACGTCGGATATGATTTTCCATTGCGACGAGATCGTCAGCTATATTTCCCAGCATATGACGCTGTATCCGGGGGATATCATCCTGACGGGAACGCCGGAGGGCGTCGTTCTCGGCAAGCCGGTGGACGAGCGTGTCTATTTGAAGGACGGCGACGTGGTGACGATCGAGATTGAGAAGCTTGGCGCGTTGACGAACCGGATGGTGGATGAGAAGTAGGAAGGCGTATTGTAAAAGCGCGATAGAGAGCCATAGGGGCCAAGGAAGCGCAAGTTGAAACTCCGTTCGCTGCCGCTACCGCTCAGCCTCAGACTGCTGTTCTAGCGGACCACACAGCCCTTATTTGATCAAAATCAGCCACATTTACGTTCTAACGGACCGAGCGGCCGTTATTTAGTCCATATTGCCCTCAGAAGGTAGCAAAATGGCTAAATAAAGGCAGTGGGGTCAGTTACATTTTTTGATGGGCACTTTGGAGGGGAATAGCGGCTCTGAGGTCCGTTAGAAAAGAGGGTGTCTTAAAAGCAGAGCTGCTTTTGAGACACCCTCTTCGATTTACCATTTTACTGCGGATTCGTCGTCCAAATGCCCGCCGTGCGAATGAACACGCGCTGCGGCAGCTTCAAGGCTGCGAGGATCAGGTCAGCTACATCCTCCGGCTGCATCATGCGGTCTTCGTCGCCGATTTTCAGCCCGGCATTTTGCGCGAGCGGGGTGTTGACGGTGCTTGGCGTGAGGGCGGTCACGCGAATATTGGATTTGCGCACCTCTTGCATGAGCGATTCGGTGAGGCCCATGACAGCGAATTTGGAAGCGACATAAGCAGAGCCTGTCGCGAAGCCGCGCTCGCCTGCCGTCGATGCAATGTTAATGATGCTGCCGCTATTTTGCGCAATCATAGTAGGAAGGGCAGCGCGGGTCACGTAGTAGGTGCCCATCAGGTTTGTTTGGATAATTTGTTCCCATTGCTCCGGATCCATGTCGAGCAGCGTGCCGAACTGGGCGATGCCTGCGTTGTTGATCAAGATTTCAATGGAGCCGAGGCTTTGCGCCAGCGAAGCAATCGCTTGGTCGACCTCTGCTTTATTGGACACATTTGCTGTCGCTATGTATACCTTGATGCCATATTCGCTTGTAAGCGATGCTTGAAGCTCCTCCAAATCGTTGGACGTTCTAGCGAGCAAGCCGAGATGAACGCCTTCCTTGGCAAGCGCGATTGCCGTCGCTTTGCCGATTCCTTTGCCAGCACCTGTAATGATTGCGGTTTTGTTTTGTAAAGTCATTCGTGATCTCTCCTCGCTCCAATTTTTATAGGTAGGGACTCCTTGTATTATGGAAGACAAACAGGCTTGAAGCAAGTTGACGGGGTCGCTGGATGATCGCAAGCTTTTAAAAGTTCGTTGTTTAATGATAGAAATCATTAGTTTATTCCATATTCGATAGGAACATAAGCATATTAAAATAGGTAGAAGGTCTTGTTAGTTTTTGGTGAATCATGTCGAAAAAACGCGGAAAGATCTGCTCTCGAAGTTTGAATTCCAACACTGATGCAAGCGCTTCCAGGCAACTGGTAAACGTTCGCGGCAACAAGACCATACAAAGGGGAGTGAGTCAGCATGATGCGTAAGCTAAGCATGACAGTCGTCTTGGCTTTAGTCGTTAATCTCTTATCCGGCATGGCCGTACCGGCACAGGCGAGCGCTGCGACAGCGGCAGCTTCGCAGGCGGGCACGCTTGCGGATGCACAAGCCCATTGGGCGGCTGCGCCCATTAATCGTTGGGTACAAGCTGGTATTATGAAAGGCTTCTCGGATGGTCGGTTCCATCCGAATGATTCGGTGACGCGCGCGCAATTCGCGGTCATTCTGAACAGCTTGTTTGGCTTCGCGGCAAACGACAAATCGGCGATGTCCGATGTGCCTGCGGGCGCTTGGTATGAAGAGGCGCTGCAGAAGGCCAAAGCCGCAGGCTATATGAAAGGGTATCCGGACGGCTCGATACATCCGAACGATACGGTGAGCAGGCAGGATGCGGCGGTCATGCTGACCCGAGTGTTCCAATTGATCGCCGGAAGCAAGCAGTCGAGCACTTACACGGACAGCTCGGCGATAGCCTCCTATGCGCGTGAAGCCGTCGGCATCATGGCGACGAACGGCTATCTATCTGGGTATGCCAATGGCAGCATGCTGCCAGCCAAAAGCTTGTCCCGCGCTGAAATCGCGGCGCTGCTCGACAAGATGATTGGCCTTTACACGAATGCGCAGGGGTCGTTCCCTTCAGCGTCGGGCCAAGGCAGCGCAATTGTGAGTGCTTCAGGCGCTTCGCTGGCAGGTAAAGTAATCAGCGGCAACCTGTTCATTATTGCAACGGGCGATGTCACGCTTACGAATGTCATTGTCCAAGGCAAGACGTTCATTATCGGCGGCGGCAAAGTAACCGTTGATGTGAAGGACTCAATCTTGGGGGAAGTCATCGTTAACACGGCGAGCGACACGACTGCTATCGTCGCTTCCGGCAAAAGCAGCATCGGGGACGTTCACCTGTATTCCAATGCAAGCTTGCAAGAGGAAGGACTGGCTGGCGGATCGGGCTTCGGCAACATCATCGTAGAAGCAGGCAGTCAGAAGGTTGCAGCGGATCTGTCGGGTACATTTGGCGATGTGACGCTTAACGGCAGCCAGCCGTCGCTGCATCTCACATCAGGCAGCATCGACGAACTTGCGCTCCATGCACCGGCGAATGTGGTGCTGGATGAGAAGGCGTCGGCGAGACAGCTTCGCGTAGCCGCGCAGGGCGGCAGCAGCACAGTGACGGTAGGCGGTTCGCTCCAGCAAGTGGATATTCAAGCGCCACTGACGCTGAACGGCACTAAGCTGGAGAAGGGTGACCAAGCGTCGGTCACGGACGGCAAGCTCGTCATCGGCCAAGCCCAAGCGGGCGGCGGTATTGGCGGGGGCGGCTTCGGCGGCGGCGCTGGATCGGGTTCGGGATCAGGTTCAGGCACTGGTAGTACCGTTGATCTCATCGACGATGGCGCTTTTGCCAATGGTCTAGGCAATTGGAAAGCGTTCTGGGGCAATGAAACGACAGGATTGTCGACAGGTACGCTTACAGCGGTACAGGGCGAGATGAAAGCAAGCATTCAATCGGCTGGAGATGACGTTGCGAGCGTGCAAATCATTCGTGAGGGACTCTCGTTATCTAGCGGAACGATCTACACCGTTTCCTTCGATGCGCGTGCATCGATCGAACGCGATATGGTCGTTGTCGTAAGCGATGGCGTGAAAAATGTATCGACGCCGCGTAAATTCGCGTTAATGAAGGAAGCGGGCTCGTACACCTTTACCTTCACGATGCAGGGGATGTCAACGCCTACGGGCAAGCTGATCTTCCAGCTGGGAGGCGCGAAGGCGCCGGTGAACGTGTTCATCGACAATGTGAAGCTGACGGCGAATACGGCATCGATCGTAGACAAGTCTGCGCTGGATGCGAAGATCGAGGCTGGCCAACAGCTGGAGCAGAACGATTATACGCCAGCTTCGTGGTCATTATTCGAGAGCGCATTGATTACGGCGAAGGAAGCAAGCTTCTCGAATAGCGCTTCGAAAGCGGAAGTGGATCAGGCGCTGGAAGGCTTGACGAAATCGATGGCGGCACTTGTGCGCATCGTACGCGCAGCGGGCCTTACGGGCATTGCGATAACGGACGGCAGTGGCAATGATCTGAAGATGGAGCTGACGCCAGCTTTCCGTCCGAATCAATTCAATTACTTGATCGGCGCGTACAGCAATGTTGCGACGGTTGTGCTTGATCCGAAGCTGGCGACGAATAATACGCTGAGCAAGGTGACCGGGGCGACGGCAGCAAACGGCAAATACACAGCATTGGTTGACACGGGTACGAATGAGGTTGTATTCGAAGTAGCAGAGTCGGGTAAAGCGAACGCTGTGTATCATATTTACGTGATCAAAGAAAAGCCGGCAGATGCTAATGGAGAAGTTAGACGCAACCCGGCAGATTGGCAGCTCACTTGGAGCGACGAATTTAACGGAACCAAGATCGACGAATCCAAGTGGAATTTTGTAAATAAAGGCGGCGGTTTCGGCAACCGCGAGTTGGAGTACTACACGCCTCGCGAGGAAAACGCACGCATCGAACCGATCGACGGCTCGAACAAAGCGTTAGTCATCGAAGCGCGCAAAGAGAAATACCAAGACCATGATTACACATCGGCCAAATTGTACTCCCAGTACAAGGGCGACTGGACGTACGGCAAATACGAGATTCGCGCCAAGGTGCCGAAATCGCAAGGCATTTGGCCGGCAATCTGGATGATGCCGACGAACTACGACCTCTATGGCCCATGGCCGGCGACGGGCGAGATCGACATCATGGAGCTGATCGGCAGCGAGCCGAATAAGGCGTGGGGTACGCTGCACTACGGTTTGCCATGGAAATATACCAATGCCAGCTTCGAATTGCCGGGCAGCATGGATTTCTCGCAGGACTTCCATACGTTCTCGATCGAATGGGAGCCGGGTGAAATTCGCTGGTATGTAGACGGCATTTTCTATCAACGCCAGAACGATTGGTACACCAAACGCGAAGGGGAGACGCTGCCGATCACATGGCCGGCTCCGTTCGACCAGGATTTCTACATGCAGTTGAACCTGGCAGTTGGCGGCGAATGGCCGCAATTCCCGGATAAGACGACGATTATTCCGAGCAAAATGTTCGTCGACTACGTTCGCGTCTACAAGCTTAAGGATGGCTTGTCGTATCGCGATCCAGGCGCAGGCCCAGCTTCCTCGCTCACGGCTAACGTGCCGACGCCGCGTCCGGAAGCCGGACTGGGCGGACTCATCTACAACGGCACCTTCGATGAAGGCGCTGAGCGGATGGGCTTCTGGGAGTATAAAGAGGACGGTACTGCTACGGCATCCCATGCTGTCGGCGCTGCCATTAACGAACGCGAATTCAAAGCATCGATTGCGAGCAGCGGAGCGAACGCATCTTCGGTGCAGCTCAGCCAGCCAGGCATTCCGCTTGTGCGGGATAGGCAGTATCAGCTGACCTTCAAGGCCCGGGCGGCCAACGCCGGACAGACCATTGAAGCTCAGGCGTTTAAGGAAGGCAGTCCAGCCACGAGCTATTCGGGCGTGAAAGCTTTTGCGCTGGATGACACGATGAAGACCTACTCCACGATCTTCACGATGAACGATGCTACGGATAATAAAGCGCGGCTTGCGTTTAATCTGGGCCTAAATAGCGGAGATATTTTCATCGACGATGTGAAGCTGACAAATTATTATCCGCCGCTATATCAAGTCGTCGAGGCGGAATCCTTTACGAACGGGCAAGCCTTTACGGTCCAAAACGGAGCAGTTACGCCGGATGGCTCGGCTGCAGCTTGGCTCCAATACAACGTAACCGTACCAACCGATGGCGACTACGTGCTGTCTTATCGCTTAGCGACGAACAGCAATACGGCGAAGCTGACGTCGAAGGGCGCAGAGCCGCATACGCGGACGATCCATCTCCCGAATACGGGCGGCAATGACCGGTTCCAGACGGTAACGGATCTTGTGCATTTGAATGCTGGGACGCAGATGCTGCTCCTCTCTGGCGCAGGCTACACACTGGACCATATCATGATCTCGCCGAACGTCATTCGTAACGGCAGCATGGATGCGAACACGAGCATGTGGGACGTGTGGATGCAGAACGCTGGCGGTGCAGTCATTACGACAGAGCAAAACCAGACGAAGCTCGCCATTACGGCGCAGGGCGATGATTTCTGGGGGCTGCAGTTCAGCCAGCAGGGCGCAGCGCTCTACAAGGGCAAGAGCTACCGCGTTACGTTCGAAGCGCGCTCGTCAGTAAGCCGCAAGCTGCGTCTTACGATCGACGATCCAAGCAATAACTATGCTTATGCGTTATACGATTCGATCGCGCTGACGCCGCAGCTTAAGACGTATAGCTTCGACTTCACGATGAACGCAGCGACGAATCTGAACAGCCGAATTGATTTTAACTTAGGCAAAATCGGCACGGCAGCCGGCAAACATGACGTTTATTTGGATCAAGTCCGATTTGCGGAAATTCCAGCAGTGGAGCAAGCATCATCGGCGGTCAATCCGCTCACGATTGACGTGCCGGGCGAGCCGATTCAAGTTCAACAGGCGGACGGTTTCACGGCATTGGCTGTTAACCAGGGCAGCTTAAATCAGCCGTTTGACAGCAATACGACGGAGTACACGGTTAAAGTTCTTGCTGGCGTAACGAGCATTGCGCTGACGCCAACAATCGCTGCAGATAATGATATTTCGTTGATCGGCGGCGCGACGAAGAACGGCAACGATTATGTAGCCTCGCTGGCGGAAGGCGAGAATGCGATTACCTTCATTGTCGATCAGCAAGGGCGGGTGCCGAAGGCGTACACGATTCATGTTGTACGCACGCCGTTCAATTTGCTTAAAGGCAAAGCGATTACCGGCACCTCAGGCAATGCTTCATTAGCAGTAGATGGTGACATCAACACGCGGTGGGAATCGGATCACAGCGATCCGCAGTCGATTACGGTAGACATGGGCGATCGCTACAATGTTTCGCAGATCAAACTCGACTGGGAAACTTCCCGTGCTACAGCTTATAAGGTTGAAGTTTCGAGCGACCAAACGAATTGGGTAACCGTTTACCGCACGTCGACGGGCAGCGGCCCGACCGATACCATCTCCATTCCGGATCGCGTTACGGCGCGTTACATCCGAATGACGGGAACTGACCGGTTCTCGTTCGGCGGTGTCAAATATGGCTACTCGCTGTTTGAAATTTCAGCAACGGGCGAGCCGTTCGCAAGCCCAGCGGATTACCGTGCATTTAAGGCGGATCTGCAGCAGCAAATCACTGCGGTAGGCGCACTTGATGCAGCTGATTATTCGGCAGATACGTGGCTTGCCGTATCGACGGCGCTGAGCACAGCCAATGCCATGTATGCGAAGGTCGATGCAACGCAAACGGAAGTCAACGATGCGTTGGCAGCCCTGTCCGGAGCAGTTGCGGCACTTGTTAAGCTGACCAAAGCGGACGGGTTAGTTGGCCTCGCGGCAAGCCAAGGCACGCTGACGCCGCAATTCAACCAAGACACGCTGCGTTACACGCTCATTGTCGGCTACGCGACGGCAAGCGTTGATTTAACGACCGTGTTGGCACTGGACAACAATATGGATTCGGTCACTGGTGCGGCGGCATCCGGCCCGAATAGCTACACGGCAAGTTTGGCGGTCGGCAACAATGTCGTCACCTTCACGGTTGCGAAGCCGGGTGCGCAGCTAAACAAGACCTACACGATCAATGTGATTCGTTTGTCCTTGAACAATGCGGCGCTTGGCAAAGCTGCAGTAGCTTCCTCTGGCGACGCAGTACCTGCAACGGATGGCAATAACGGAACGCGCTGGGAGTCGGCACAGACGAATGACCAGTGGATTTACGTTGATTTGGGGCAAAGCATGACCCTCACAGCTGTTCAGCTTTCATGGGAAACCGCATCGGCTAAAGCTTATAAAATTCAAGTTACCGATACGCCGAATATCGAGAGCAGCTGGCGCGATGCAGGCTCGTTCAACGAGAGCGGCTTGCCACAGGCGCCGCGAACGGATCTTATCCCGGTCTCCGGCACTGGTCAGTATGTTCGGATGCTCGGATTGGAGCGCAATACCCCTTGGGGCTACTCGATTTATGAGTTCCAAGTGTTTACGAACTAACGTCTTCAGTGTATAAGCAGCTAGAAAAGCCGGGAGAGCGCGCGGTTGCGCCGCTTTCTCGGTTTTTTGCTTGGAACGCCAAAGTTTGTTTGCGTTCCAACCGATCCCCGTGTTAGAATGGCCTTACTTAAATTGGAACGGAGGGTTACGTGTGATAGACTTTATCCGAGTTAGAACTTCGCGCGGCTAATGGAACAGCGCCAAGGCTCTGCCCTGTGCAGAGGACTCAGGATAGGTCTGCCCACATAGAGGTAACCCACACTAAGAATGGTTACGACGAGACGAATCGGATATCGTTCTCGTGCTTTTATGGGAGAAGTGTTCGGAAACGATGCGATCCATGCGAATGCTCGCCAATACGGCGGGTCTATTCAGCATCACGCTCCGACAAGACCAACGTTATCTTGAAATCCTCTATTCGATACGTGTATCGAACAACGCACAGGCCTTAGCGCGCCCGTGCGTTTTTTTGTTGAATTGGCATGAATGGCTTGTTACTGAAGAAATGAATGAATTGCTCTAATCAGAGGAGGAATATATAGATGGAACCCGTGAACAACAGAGCCGTTATCGTCGGCGTTAATTTACAGAACCGTCCGGATTTTGCGTATTCGATGGAAGAGCTGCGCAACCTGGCGGATGCATGCAACATTGAGGTCGTAGGGGAGCTTACCCAGAATGCTGCCAAGGTCAACGGCCCTCACTACATCGGCAGCGGCAAAATTCAGGAGCTGCTTGCTTTGGTGGAAGGGTTGGATGCGTCGACCGTCATCTTCAACGATGAGCTGTCGCCTTCGCAGATTCGCAACCTGGAGAGCTCGTTGGAGAAAAAGGTGATCGACCGGACGATTCTCATCCTTGATATATTCGGCGAGCGCGCTCGGACGCGCGAAGCGCAGCTGCAAGTTGAGGTGGCTCAGCTGCAATACATGCTCCCGCGGCTCGTTGGCTTGCGCGAATCGCTCGGCCGTCAAGGCGGCGGCTCCGGCATGAAAAACAAAGGCACAGGCGAGACGAAGCTTGAGCTGGACCGCCGCCGCATCGAGGAGCGAATTACCGCATTGCAGTCGGAGCTGGAGAAGCTCGTCGCCCAACGTCAGGTGCAGCGCAAGCAGCGGCAGAAGACGGGCGTGCCGGTTGTCTGTCTTGTGGGCTACACGAATGCGGGAAAGTCGAGCCTTCTGAACGCCGTATTGAAGGAATTCATGCCGGAGTCCAACAAGCAAGTATTAGCCAAAGACATGCTGTTCGCCACGCTTGAAACGTCCGTTCGCGGCATCGAGCTGCCTGACAACAAGTCGTTCCTGTTGACCGACACGGTCGGATTCGTCAGCAAGCTCCCGCATTATTTGATCAAAGCGTTCCGCTCCACGCTAGAGGAAGTGACCGAGGCAGATCTGCTGATCCAAGTCGTCGACTTCTCCAATGAGGAATACGAACGCCATATTCAAGTGACGAATACGACGCTGAAGGAGCTTGGCGCCGATCACATTCCGATGATTTATGCGTACAACAAGACGGATCTCACCGATGAGCAGTATCCGCAAGTGAACGGGGATAAGGTGTATCTGTCCGTTAAGGAAGAGGCGGGGCTCAGCGAGCTCATTACGCTCGTGAAGCAGCAGATATTCCAAGACTATATGTCCTGTGAGGTCATCATTCCGTTCGAGGAAGGCCGCTTGGTCGCGTATTTCAATGCCAATGCGAATGTCATTGCGACTGATTATGAGCCCAATGGAACCCGCCTGACGATGGAGTGCAGGAAGGCTGACTATGAGAAGTATCAGCATTTGTTTGTGGAGCCTGTTACGGAAGCATAAGCGATTGAAAAGGGCATTCGGCGTAATCGCTGCTCACTTCCCTCTAGAGAGGAAGTGAGCAGCGATTTTTATTACCTACGAAAGTGAATGCCGCCTGATCCGTGGAATGGCCCGTTACGGCATAATTGGCCGCGGTTCTCATATGTTTGTGAATGGAGCGTATGCGGAAGGGGAGTGGTCCAGCAGATGACGATTCCAAGACGAAAACGGGCGTTGATCGTGCAAGGCGGATATCCAGGGCATCGGCCGCGCGAAATAGCCAATATGGTAGCGCAGATATTAGAAGCTGAGCATTTTATCGTCGAAGTTTACGATACGCTGGAAATTTTCAACGATCGCAGCAAGTTGATGCATGCCGATCTGATCGTGCCATTATGGACGAATGGCAAAATCGAAGCGGAACCGCTCAACAATTTGCTGCAAGCGGTCGCTGCAGGAACGGGCTTGGCCGGCATTCATGGATCGGCGGACGCGTTTCGCGGTGAAATCCAGTATCAAGCGATGATCGGAGGCCAGTTTCTCGCGCATCCTGGCGATGATACCGCGATATATCGCGTCCATTTTCCGAATCCGCATAACCCCCTCGTCGCCGGAATCGGCGATTTTTATGTCAGGACCGAACAATACTACATGATGGTTGACCCTTCGGTCGTCGTGCTCGCAACAACGTACTTCGATCGGCCTGTTCCCCCGCTTGTGTGGCGTCCGGTCATTATGCCTGCATCATGGGTGAAACTATATGGAGCAGGCCGAATCTACTATAATTCGCTCGGCCATCGGCCCGATATCGTACAGATGCCTCAAGTAACGGAAATGATTCGCAGAGGCATGCTATGGGCGGCGGACGGTCATCCGCACTCGAATACCCCGCCTCCAATGTAAAATCAAGATTCGTTCAAGCGGCTCATCTTAGGATGTACGTGCGATGTAATCTGCTGTTCGAAGCGCAAGCGCGATCGTTGTCAGCGTAGGGCTCGCCGCTTCAAGCTTTGGAATAACGCTGTTGTCCGCGATGAAGAGGCCGGCGATACCATGGATTTGTCCAAACTGATTCGTAGCGGACGTCATAGGATCGTTGCCCATCCGACATGTGCATGATTCATGGTCGCCTTGCAAAGGCACATCGCGAGTAAGAGGCGTCGACTGAAATCCAAGCAAGGACGCGATGCGAAGGACGGATTGTTCGGCCAACGCGCTTACAGCATAATCATGGGGGCTGTAAGTCATTTGAACGTCGACTTCCGGAACGCCATACCGATCCCGGTTGCAGGGGTTAAGCGAGACGCGGTTATCATAGCGCGGTTGAACGGTTCCGACCCCGGCGACCTTTATCCGCTCCACGCTTTGAAACGGGATGAAAGGATCGTGATAAAACAAGGATCTGCTCGGACCCTCGACTTGGATCTGGAATGGGCGGCCTTCTTGCTCAGGCAGCAGAATGCCTGCCGTTCCCGTCACGTATGGATAGGATGTGCGGTTGAATGGAAAAGCGCCCCAAACGACGGAGTGCGTCGTCAGGTAATGGCCAATCGCCGGTCCGGGGATGCCGGAATAGAGCAGCAGGCGGGGCGTCTCGATTGTACTGGTGCATAACACGACCTTCTTGGCCTTTATTCTGTAGGTCCGCAAATCGGGCGTCGCCGCTTCAATGCCTTCAACTTTTCCATTGCTCGCCAATACGCCGACCGCGCGCGACAATACGGCAAGGTCGATTGGCCTGCGGTTAACCGCCCCAGCTAGAAATTTAATCGAGCTGAAATAAACGTTGGAATGCATTTCGCCGTATTTGGTCGGAACCATATCCGTTGCCGTCGGCATTTTCCGTGCATAATGATAGCCTTCGCTCCATAACCGGTTTAGCAAGATGCGGTTAATCGGCGAACCTTCCACATAAGCGCCGGATACCTGCAGGGCTTGCTCGGCAATGTCGTAATATTGATCCATCTCTTGAAGCGGTACGTGCCAACTTTCGCGCTTCACCCGCATGCGCGGCGAGATCGCGTTCCATACGAGCGTTCGCCCACCGACTGCAATGATCTCTCGGAATTTAGTTCCGGGTACAGGGATTACGATGCCGCCCGAACCATAGGCTAATGCGTCTACGCGTTCCGGATTCATGGTCTCTACATTGCGGAGGTTGGTGGGCAATATCAGATCGCCAGCCTCGATTACGCCGACTTTCTTGCCGGTGCTTCTCCAATGCTCGCATAACCGCCAAATGACTGCGCCCCCGCCTGCTCCCGTACCCACAACCAACACATCGTATTCGTTCCTGCTCATTTGATCCAGCGTCGTAGTCGGCAGCCAGCTTGGCGTCGAAATTCCGATGGCATTACCCGCGCTAACTGTCAAATGGTTCACATCCCTATGCGAAATACGCTCCACCGTTTACATTAATAATTTCTCCGACAACATAGGACGAGTCGTCCGATGCCAAGTAAACATAGGCTCCCGCTAACTCGAAAGGCTGGGCGTTGCGCTTCATCGGCGAGTCGAATCCGATCGATTCGTATTCTTCCGGCGGGAACGACGCAGGCACCAATGGCGTCCATGTCGCGCCAGGCGCAACGGCATTGACACGGATGCCTCGACTGATTACAGAGCCAGCGAGCGCCCGCGTGAAGGCGTTGATTGCTCCTTTCGTAGCGGAATAATCGATTAACACATCCAGCCCGACGGTGCCTAATACGGATGATGTATTAATAATTGCACTGCCTGGCTTCATATGGGGTAGAACGGCTTTGGTTAGGTGGAACATGGCAAATATATTGGTTCGAAACGTCAGTTCCAGCTGTTCGCGGCTAATATCCTCAAGGCGAGGCTGATAAAACTGGACCGCTGCGTTATTCACCAGAATGTCGATTCGCCCGAATTGGCGGACCGCCTGTTCTGCAACATGTCGGCAGAACGCTTCGTCGCCTATATCTCCGGCAATCGTCAAGCATTGACGCCCAAGCTGTTCGACCCGCGTCTTTGTTTCGATCGCATCGATGTGCTCGTTGTAGTAGGCTACGATGAGATCGGCGCCTTCCTTGGCGAAGGCATATGCGACTGCTCGGCCGATTCCGCTGTCTCCCCCTGTAATAACGGCGACTTTTCCCTCAAGTTTTCTCTTTCCTTCACAAGGCGGCGGTTCTGAGAGAGGCCTTTGCTTCATCAAATATTCGAGCCCAGGCTGCTGGGGCTGATACTCCGGCAAGTAATGAATCGGAATGTTCTCGCATTGGGTCTTATAGCCGTAAACATTCGGTTTGATTTTCATGTCGGTACCGTCACTTTCCCCGTTGCTGAATAGTTCAGCATATGCCTAGATCGAGAATTAGGTGAAAAAGGAATAATTTTGAATCCAATACTGCATGATAGGTATGTAGGGGATGATCACATTGTCGCTTCAATCCGATGCAACCATTCGGCCTTCAAATCCGATTCCGAAGGAGCTTCATGAAACCCGGAAACGCTTGGACGAAATCTTCCGCGATTGCAACGATCTAAAGTGTTTAACTTGGCAGTATGGCCCGGACATGAAACATGAGGCGTATTCCGTCTATTTCGGGACAATTGCGGAACGTAAAAAAGTAAATTACATGAAGACGGTGCTTCAAGATCTCGTCATGCACGAAGTCGGTCCCGGAACCGAGGTGCTGACAGAAAACATCATTTCGCATTTCGAGAAGCACGGCGTATCCGATGAATCGGCCCAAATCGTAGCCAGTTTCGATCAAACCGTCAAAGAAATATTGAATGGCAACCTCGTCATCTACTTCGATAGCTGGGACAAAGCGCTGTCCTTCGAGACATCGGGCATGGAATCGAGGCAAATTACGGAGCCTGCGAATGAAAGCGTCGTACAGGGCCCAAGGGAAAGCACCGTCGAGAACATTAATAAAAACATCGGCTTGCTGCGGCAAAGGCTCATGAGTTCGCGATTTAAGCTCATAAAGCTGAACGGGGGCGGCGAGACGAATACGGAAATCGTATATTGCTATTTGGAAGGAAGGGTAAAACCGGATTTGCTAGAGGAGTTCAAGAGACGGATCGAGAGAGCGAAGCAGATCGAAATACTGGAGACCTCATATGTCGAGGAGCTGATCCAAGACGTGACGTATTCGCCCTTTCCCCAATTCCGCTATACGGAAAGGCCGGATGCGGCGGTTGCTTCCCTGCTGGACGGCAAAATCGTTGTGCTGGTGCAAGGGACAGGCTCCATGCTGATTTGCCCCGGGTTGTTCGTAGAGCTGCTTCAATCGAGCGAAGATTATTATCAACGCTCCATGTACGCTTCAATGGTTCGTTGGCTTCGAATCGTCGCGTTCTTTCTGGCATTAACGCTTCCTAGCGTTTATATTGCGCTTACGACGTTCCATTCGGAGATGATACCGACCAATTTACTGCTTACCATTCTGGATACGCGGGAAGGCATTCCGTTTCCTGCATTCTTTGAAGCGCTCATCATGGAGTTTTTCTTCGAGCTGTTGCGTGAGGCGGGCATTCGGCTGCCGCGGCCAGTCGGCTCGGCAGTCAGCATCGTAGGTGCGCTCGTCATCGGCGAAGCCGCTATTAATGCGGGGGTAGCTTCGCCGATCATGGTTGTCGTGGTAGCGCTGACGGGGATTGCCTCGTTTGCGATTCCTCAATACAACATGGCCATCGCGCTTAGAATCATTCGCTTACCGTTAATGGCGCTGTCCGCTGCTTTTGGCGGCTTTGGGCTCATGTTTGGCCTCCTAGTCGTATTGTGGCATCTATGCGCGCTTCGTTCGCTTGGACAACCGTATCTCAGCCCGATTCAGCCTGCCGACCCCAATTCGCTTGGCGATGTATTTATTCGTCCATCCGTGAAGAAAAGGCTGGGTCGATCGTTCAAACATCGGACAGGCGAAGGTTAGGTATATACAACTCTGAGGAAAGTATGATGCGCGAGATGAGACGAATAGGAAAGGTTGTTTCCTTGCTCTTGGCGGCATTCCTGTTGACAGGATGTTGGAACCGGGTGGAGTTGCTGGATAAAGGCTTCGTGATGGGCGTTGCGATCCAAAGCGTCGAGCCGGAAATCGTCCACCTGACCGTACAAATATTCAAACCGTCGCAGAAGGCGGGCGGACAGGGCGGCAGCATGCAGAAATCCTTTATTAATATTAATACAAAAGGCCGATCGATATTCGAGGCCGTACGCGATATCACGCTTCATTTGGGACGCAAAGCGCAATGGAGCCATATGCGCATTATCATCCTTGACGAACAAACAGCGAGAACGAATAATTTGTTATCCCTGCTTGAATATTTTTACCGCGATCATGAGGCGAGAATAACAACGAGAGTATTGATTACGAAGGGCGAACCGTCCGAATATTTGAAGGTCAGGCCGATGATCGAGCAAACCATTTCGCAGCAGTTTAACAAAACGGAAGAAAACGCAAGTGGATCCTCGGGCAAGGCGCTGACCGTCAACTTGCTTCGTCTTGCTCAGGCATTAAAGAGCGAGGTGCCCAATACGATTCTTCCAATCGCAACTCTCAAACCGAAGGGGGAGGCGACGATGTCGGGACTCGCAGTCATCCGGGACAGTAAAATGGTAGGCACGATGTCGGCTTCGCAGACGGAAGATTTATTAATGCTTACCAATCAGTTTAAGAAAGGAATCCTGAATGTCCCTTGCATCCATGAAGGAGAGGGAAAAGGGGAATCCGAAGCGATTGAGGTGCAGTCGGTCCGAACGACAATGAAGCCAATCATTCAGTCGGGCAAGCTGAGGGTCCAAATGACTTTCGAGTTATCAGGCAATATCGGAAGCCTGCGGTGCACCAAGCTGGAGAAGAGATCGGATGAGAAAGCTTTCGTCGAGCGAATCCAACAAATGATGGAGGCGCGTCTGCTCGGTACGATTCGGGAGACGCAGAAGAGAGAAGTCGATTTGCTCGGAATCGGGAATGCCTTGTATCGGAAGAATCCGCGTGTTTGGAAACAATGGAAGCAAGACTGGGGCGCTCGTTATGCCGAGGCTGACATTGAACTCAAGGGCAGCGTTCGACTGCTGAACACGTTAACGATCATTGGCAAGCCCATCTATATGAAGTAGGAGGCAGTCCGATGAAGGAGAAAATGATCGTTCTGGTATTGACCTACGCCATCGCGCTCTTGCCTGACCTTCGAGCATCCCGTACCGCCGCCGTGCGGGAAAAATGGATGTATTACACCATCCTCACGCTATCGATTTATTATTGTGTCGACTATCTGACGATCCGAGAACTGCCGGATATGCACACGGTCGTGGACCATCTGTTGACGGCGCCTGCAAGGCAAATCGTCGGCTATTTGAAGGTCAAGCCGTCATGAAAAATCTGCAAACGATCAGCGTCGTACAAACTGCCTTTTTGTTCTTTATCTACATCACGGGCTCGGCGATTATCGTCATCCCGGGGCCTCTCGTCGGAATGGCGATGAATGCCGCATGGCTGTCGCTTCTGATCTCCTTGGCATTCGGGCTCGCTTTGCTAGCGATGATGCTCTATTTGATAAATCGGTATCCGGGCGTATCCTTTATTGATATTTGTCGAAAGACAATCGGCAAGTGGCCGACGTTTGCAGTCGCCGGGTTGATGCTAACGATGGCTTTTCATATGGCGGCCGGTATTTTAATTGATGTCGCCGGTTTTATGAACAGCATGATGCTCCCGGAGACGCCAGCATACGTATTCACCGGCATGATGTTTATTGTGGTTGCCCTATTATTGAGAGCGGGTATTGAAACCATAGCGCGCATGTTTGTCATTATGACGGTCATCGTCATCTTATTTTGGGCGGTTGTCATCGTGCTGCTTATCCCGGATTATCACCTCGATTTTTTGGCTCCGATTTTCCCGGAAGGGATTAAACCAATGCTTCTGGGCAGCTATTTTACGTTCGGGTTTCCTTATGGAGAGGTTGTTTTATTTATGACAGTCTTGCCGTATGCACGTACAGGCGCCCCCAAAAAATTGAAAACCATGCTTGTCGGCATGATGATCATCAACGTCGTCATTCTCATTTTGTCGACGATCTGTACGATCATGACATTAGGCCCGTTAGCGGCGGAGAAGCGATATCCGTTGTTCGTGCTCGCTCAAATTATTGAGATTGGCGATATCATCGAACGGATGGAAGCAATCGTGGGGATGTCCATGATCGCAGGCTCGCTTATGAAAGCCACGATCACGATGTTTGCCATTTTGACGATTGTAACGGACCTGTTCAAAATCAACAATCGTCGACTAATGGTTAACCCTTTATGCGTGATGACTCAGCTAATGGCGCTTACGCTGCCAGCGACGATGCTGGAGTGGGAGGAGCTTGTGGTCGTCGTTCATCCATTATGGGTCGGGGTGGTATACGTGCTGCCGCTTGTCTTCATTACGACCGCAGCCTTTTTAAGAAAATCCGTAAATTCATAACATGACCCGCTTGACAACTATCTTAAATTGTATTATCTTTAAATCAAGATAAATGAAACGAACGCGAGGTGATCACAATGACGGAGCTGACGAAGGATAAGGACGTAACGCTGGATCTTTACATTGCTCTTTCGAGAGCAAGTCAGTGGGTGAATGCACATGCGGATCGCGATATTCGGCGCCATGGGCTTAACCGAACCGAATTCGGCGTACTCGAGCTGCTGTATCATAAGGGTGCTCAACCGATTCAACAGATTGGCAGCAAAGTGCTCATGAGCAGCGGCAACATCACTTATGTCGTCGATAAGCTGGAGAAGAAGCAGTTCGTATCGCGGAAGACATCGACGGAGGATCGCCGACTCATTTTCGCGGAAATAACGGATGCAGGCAAGCAGTTTATCAAGGAAGTATTTCCGACGCATACGGATGTGATCGGCCAAGCGATGGCGGGACTGACGGCAGAAGAGAAGCAGGCGGCAAGTCAGTTGCTGAAGAAGCTGGGCCGGTTCGCGCAGGATGGATTCAAGTAGAGCCATTTTGCACATCATATATCTTAAATTTAAGATTCTTAAAATGAACCTAAGTCAATCAATCAGGCTAATCATAAACGAAATAAAAACTAAACCCGCTTAAGGAGATGGCTAAAATGACAAAACAAACCGCAGGTATCCACCACATTACGGCATTCGTAAGAAACGCACAGGAAAACGTTGATTTCTACGCAGGGGTTCTCGGGCTTCGGCTGGTGAAAAAAACGATTAACTTCGACGCGCCGGAAGTGTACCATCTGTACTTCGGCGATCAACAGGGCAGTCCGGGCACGATCATCACGTTCTTCCCATGGGCGAATTCGCGTAAAGGCCGCGTTGGCGGCGGCCAAGTCGGCATCACTTCTTATGTTGTACCGACGGGCAGTCTGCCATTCTGGGAAGCGCGCTTGCAGAAATTTAATGTTGCGTATGAAACGACGGTTCGATTCGGCGAGACCTATCTGCAATTCGAAGATCGCGACGGACTGAAACTTGAAATCGTTGAGCGCGAAGCAGGGGCGCCTAGTCAATGGGCATTCGGCGGCGTGCCGGTCGATAAAGCGATCAAAGGCTTCGGCGGTGCTGTATTGTACAGCACGGCGCCAGACAAAACGGCGCATCTGCTTGAGCATGTAATGGGCCTGCGCAAAGTCGGCCAAGAAGGCGTATATGCCCGGTACCAATCGACGGCTGACATCGGCAACGTGATCGATCTGCCGGTTCAAGCGGTGCCGCATGGCACAGGCGGAGCAGGCACCGTCCATCATATTGCGTGGCGCGCAGCGGATGATGCCGAGCATGCGCTGTGGAGAGAGCATGTTGTGCAGAGCGGTTTCCATCCGACGCCGATCGTCGATCGCCAATATTTCCACGCGCTATACTTCCGTGAAGAAGGCGGCATCCTGTTCGAGATTGCAACAGACCCGCCGGGATTCGCTCGCGACGAAGCGCCGGACGCGCTTGGCGAGGAAATTAAACTGCCGGAATGGTTCGAAGAGCATCGCGGGCAGATCGAAGCGCTGCTGCCGCCCATCCAAGTGCGCGTATTAGAGGAGGATGCACAATGAGCATGAAACATTTATTCCAGGCTGGATTTGATTTGAATGCGCCGGTGCTCGTCCTGTTCCACGGAACGGGCGGCACCGAGCGGGATCTGCTGTCGCTGGCAAGGCTCGTTTCCCCGACTTCTTCGGTGCTGAGCGTAAGAGGCAATGTGCTTGAGAATGGCATGGCGCGATTTTTCCGCCGTCTGGCAGAGGGTGTGTTTGATGAAGAGGACCTCGTATTCCGCACGCAGGAGCTGCATGATTTTCTGAATTGGGCAGCGGCTGAATATGGGCTGGATCGAAGCAATTTCGTTGCTGTGGGCTACTCTAACGGGGCGAACATCGCAGGGAGTTTGCTCTTCCATCATGCGGGCTCGCTCAGAGGCGCAATCCTTCATCATCCAATGGTGCCGCGCCGTGGCGTGAAGCTGCCTGATCTGCCCGGCGTGCCCGTCTTCATCGGGGCAGGTGAGAACGATCCGATCTGCTCGCCGCAGGAGACGGAGGAGCTGCAGCAGCTGCTAAGCGACGCGGGAGCGGAGGTTGAGGTCCATTGGGAGCGGACAGGGCATCAGCTGTCGAGAACCGAGGCCGATGCGGCGGCGGCGTGGTTTGAACGGAATTTTGCGTGATGATCACATGGAATAGAACGGAGGGCTGAACGCATGATTGCTATCGATCCTTCTCAACAGAGCGATAAGGACAATTATAAGCTGCTCATCGGAAGCATCATTCCGAGGCCGATCGCATTCGTAACGACGTTGTCGCAGGAGGGCGTGATGAACGCGGCGCCCTTTAGCTTCTTTACCATCGTGACGGTGAATCCGCCGATGATCGCGATTTCCGTCCAGCGTAAGCAGGGCGAGCGTAAAGATACGGCGCGCAATGCAATTGCGACAGGCGAGCTGGTCGTACACATTGCGTCCGAATCCTACGTGGAACAGCTGAATGCGACCGCAGCGAGTTTGCCGCCGGATGAGAGCGAAGTGGCGCTGGCAGGGCTGACCCCCATTGCGAGCGACCGCGTTGCCGTACCGGGGATCGCCGAGGCGAGCATCCGCATGGAATGCGTGCTTGAACGGGCAATCCCGCTCGGCGGCACCGCTGAGCAGCCTGCGGCGGACCTGCTGATTGCGCGGATTGTGCAGTTTCACGTTGCGGAGTCGCTGTACGAGAACGGACGGATCGATCCGCACGGTCTGCGGCCGGTGAGCAGGCTCGCAGGCAATGATTATGCGAAGTTGGGCGAGCTGTTTACGGTGGAGCGGCCGGTGTGAGCGAACGAAGGCGCGAGGAGCTGAGTTGAGCGTGTTGGTTGAGTGAATAGGGCAGAAAAATCTGCCCTATTGGCGCGTGAGCGCGCAAGCCGAGTGAATAGGGCAGAAAAATCTGCCCTATTGGCGCATGAGCGCGCAAGCCGAGTGAATAGGGCAGAAAAATCTGCCCTATTGGCGCATGAGCGCGTAAGCCGAGTGAATAGGGCAGAAAAATCTGCCCTATTGGCGCGTGAGCGCGCAAGCCGAGTGAATAGGGCAGAAAAATCTGCCCTATTTGGCGCATGAGCGCGTAAGCCGAGTGAATAGGGCAGAAAAATCTGCCCTATTGGCGCGCGAGCGTGCAAACCTCGCTACTAATCAAGCGGGCACGCTGTACATCCGTAGCTCTCCATCCCCCGTCACGACAAGCGCGTTCAGCTGATGCCCATAAGCGCAGCCCCCATCGATGCCGATCTTGTCTGCACCGAACCAAATGTCGGGTTTGCCGTGGATATCTATCGTTTTCGTATGACCGAACACGACGGGCTTGCTGAGGCCTGTCGGCTGCGAGATGAATGGCTCTTTCACATACAGGAATTCCCGTAGCGGCTGGTTTTGCCAATCGCTCACGTAATCGGGATGGATGCCAGCATGCACATAAATATACGATTCATCCTCTAAGTAGTGAGGCATCGACTCGATAAAATCCAGATGATGCGGGAACTCGGCAGGAATTCGCTCCTGCAGTTCCCGAAGCATCTCAGTTTCCGTCCGTTGCTCCCGCGGTCCGATATAGCTCTCGTACGTCGCTTGGCCGCCATGCTTGAAAAACTTCGCGATAGCTTCTGGATCGCCATTTACAATTTCGATCAATCGCTGGTCATGGTTGCCTCGAATGGCTGTAGCGGCGCCGTCACGAACGAGCGAGATGGCGAAGTCGATCGCCTCGCGGCTTTGCGGGCCGTGATCGATCAGATCGCCGAGCAGGATCAAGTGATCGCGGCGGGGCTGAAACTGAACCAGATGCAATAAGGCTTCCAATTGCGTAAGGCATCCATGAACGTCGCTGATGATAATGGTTCTTTCCATTGAAATCCCTTCCTCCAGGAATGAATGGATAGCGTGTATCGAGCAAGTATAGCTGGATAAGACAGGGAGTTCAAGGATTTAGCTCATGCGCAAACGTAAAAACCACTAGCCTAGCGGGCTGTGGTTTTTATGCGTTATGCACCCATTTTCCGCGTATAGGTCAAGCCTGCTGCAGCTCCTCTGCTTCGGCATTGTGGCGCTCGGGGCAGTTCGACCGCGCATATCGGGCTAACAGCGCGATAATGCCAATTGCTAGTGCAACCCCGATCGCGCCCATCCACATTACGGCCCGCAAGGACACGGACCCGACCACAATGCCGCCGATGCCTGCGCCAGCCGCCATGGCGAGCTGCATGACGGAGCTGTTGAGGCTGAGCATAATGCTGGCTGATTCTGGCGCTAAGGTGACGAGGTTGTATTGCTGCGTTGGCCCTGAGGACCATGCGGCGAACGACCACAGCATTAAGGCTGCGAACACGATGATCGGCGAGTGAATGGCTGTCGACAGCAGCAGCAATGCAATGACATGCAGGACCATGCCAGATACGAGCGTTCGCTGCACGCCCCAACGATCGGTACCGTAGCCGCCGAGCTTGGAGCCGATGAGACTGGCGATGCCGAATGCAAGCAGGGCAGCGCTGAGGGTTTGTTCATTCATGCCGGTGACATCCAGCAGGAACGGAGAAATATAGGTGTAAGCGATTGAGTATCCTGCCAGCCAGAAGAAGCTGATGGCTAGGGCGAGTATGATTGTACGGCTCCGAAGGATGGCGAGCTGCTGGCGAAGTGGGATGGGCGCGGCGTTTTGCGTATGAGGGATCGTTGCCCAGAGCACGATGATTGCGACAAGGCCAAGCAGGACAATGCCGGCGAAAATGATTTTCCAATCAAAATGAGCAGCGACGATGCGACCGATCGGAACGCCGATGATGAGGGACGCGGTGAAGCCCATAATAACAGTGGCAATGGCGCTGCCTTGCTTGTTCTGCGGCGCAATGGAAGAAGCGACGGTGAGCGCGGTCACGACGACAATGCCAGCGCCGAGCGCCATAATAATCCGTGCAACTAGAAACAGCGTGAATCCCGGGAGGGCAAAAACGAGCCCGTTCGCTAAGACGAATAAACCAAGCCCGCTAAGCAGCAGCTTGCGGCGGTCCCATCGGGCGGTAAGCGCAATGAGCAGCGGCGTGCCAAACGCATAGACGATCGAGAAAACGGTAATGAGCTGACCGGCGGCGACGAGCGAGATCGAAAGGCTTGCCGCTATTTGATCGAGAATCCCTGCAATCACATATTCAGACGTGCCGACTAGGAAGCTGATTAGCGTAAGAATGTAGATTTTCCATGTGGAGGACATTGGCGAAATCTCCTTTATGGTCAACTATCTATATAAATTCGATATTTCCGGTAATATCGAAATATGAACTAAAATTTTTTAGCTGATCAAATAAGCAGCGAATTTTTGAACGGTTTCTCTATTTAGGCTGTAGTAAATGAAGGTTCCTTGCTTCTGGGGAGTGAGTAGCTGGCATTCGACAAGCTGCTTCAAGTGATGGGACAGGGTAGAGAGCGGAATGGATTCCAACCGCTTCTCAAGCTCCGCAGGACAGAGATCCCCCTCTGTTGTTAGAAGCTGAACGATGCGATAGCGCGTCTGTTCGCCTAATGCGCGATGAACTTTAATGGCGTGTGCTTGCATTTGGGCTGCGTCCATGGTCTTCACCTTTATTTCTAATATTTTCGAAATTAATTTACCATAGCCAATTACAGAAGTAAAGTGGCAGACAAGGGCATTCTCGATTTCCGTCAAAAGATTGAGCATCGCGAGGAATGATGGTATGTTTGTGCTATATATGACCGTTATTACACAGGCAAAGGGGAGCTTTCATTGCGTGGCGTCTTTCATGGCAAGCTTAACGAGTTAGTTGCAAACATTGGGAACAGCTACCGGGATTACCCGATAAATAGTTCGATCGATCCTACGCTGCTGCCAAACCGGAATCGTATCATTGAGGTTATTCACTTAATGCGCGAGCTGCTGTTCCCGGGCTATTTTGGCAAGCAAAATATGCACGAGGCGACAATGAATTACCAAATCGGGGAGACGCTCATTAAAATCCATGAGATCTTGTCCGATCAAGTTTGCCGCGTCCTGCGTTATGAGAATGACCATCAGGATGCAGCGTTCCAAGAGCAGGTGAAGGATCGGACAGAGACGATCGTTACCGAGTTTCTTAGCAGGGTCCCGGCGCTGCGCGCGGTGCTGGCAACGGATGTACAGGCCGCTTATGATGGCGATCCTGCAGCGAGCAATACGAGCGAAATCATTTTCTCCTACCCGGGGCTGTTCGCGGTGGGCATTTATCGTGCGGCGCATGAGCTCCATTCCTTGTCCGTCCCGCTAATCCCTCGGATCATGACGGAGTACGCGCATAACCTGACGGGAATTGATATCCATGCAGGCGCCAAGATCGGCCATTCCTTCTTTATTGACCACGGCACAGGCGTCGTAATCGGCGAGACAACCGTCATCGGCAATCGGGTGAAAATCTATCACGGCGTGACGCTGGGCGCTTTATCGACGCGCGGCGGACAAGCGCTGAATGGCGTTAAGCGCCATCCAACGCTGGAGGATGATGTTACGGTCTATTCCGGCGCTTCGATTCTCGGAGGAGAAACCGTCATTGGCAAGGGCGTCATCATCGGCAGCAATGTGTTTATCTCGAAGTCGGTGCCGGAAGGAGCCCGCGTCACGGTTAAAAATCCGGAGCTGATTATTCGAGGCCGTGCGCCGCAGGAGTTCAGGCAAGAGGAGAACGTGGATTGGAGCATTTGATCCCGTTCATAAGCTAGTCCATGCAAAAGTAAGCCGCAATCAGGGGCGTTAACGGTTCATCGTTAACTGCCTCTATCTTGCGGCTTTTTTTGTAGGCTACCCGTTGTTACGGGCGATGAACAACCCCGACTCCGTACTGATATCGAAGGCGCCTTCATCGTCCAACCGGCTTTGCAGGAAGGCGCTGAAAGATTCCACAAGCTCAGGCGGAAGCGCCACAGCCCCTTCGATTAAGCCGTTGACCGAAAGCAAGTAGCGCACGATTGCTTCCGGGTCTGTTACGTGCAGGGTGTTGGCGTACAATCGGGTTTCGATTTGCTTGAAAACCTGCCCGAGCTGTTCGGCTCCGTTATCGAGCGAGAACCGCTCGGAAACGGTACCCAGCGCTGCCTCATAATTAGAACCGGAACGGAAGTCGCGCATGAGCGACTTGACCTCACGCATGTTGCCGTTCCCGATCGTCGATGCGCATAGAATGCCGCCGGGCCGCAGGACGCGAGCGATTTCACGAAGCGCCTGCTGGCGGTCTTCGATGTGATAAAGCATATGGTTGGCGATAATGAGATCGAATGAGTCATCAGGGTAGGGGATATGCGAAGCGTCCATTTGCTCATAGCGGAATGGATGATTGACTGCCGCAAGAGCAGCTTTCGTACCTTCGAGCATTCCTTCGGAGAAGTCAGAAAGCGTGACCTGCCAGCCGGCGGGAATACGATCCGCATTCGCCAGCCATAGCAGCCCTGTGCCGCAGCCAAGCTCCAGCACATCTGCTTGCTCCGGCGCTTCGATTTGATCCCGCACCCACCGGGGCCACGGATAAGCGTTCGTACTAAACCTCGCGTGAAGCTCAACTCTAGCATTGAATTTGCCTGTATTCGCATACTGCGTCGCATCAGACATGAACGAACACTCCCGTCGCTAATTTGGCTTTGCCTAGCATCCTATAAGGCTATCAATTTTAGTAATTATTTGTATGATTTTCTTACTCTAGCATGCTTTGATTTGATAAGCAAACGGCTTAGATTTATGGTGGAAAATTATATTATTTTACCGAACTGAAGCTGCCTAAACGGATGTGAAGGGAACGGATAGATGAGAAAAGGGTATGGATAAGAAAAGCGTAGGAAGCTTTCCTGCGCTTTTTTGTGCCGAAATTTCGTGAGGGATGGAGTGTTTCTGTTTCCATTATAAGGATGGAAATGAGAGGGGGAACGTTCTGTGATTGGATCTAATGAACGACAGCTAACGGACCGAGCGGGCGTTAATTAACACGAATACGCGAAGCTTTGCGGCTAACGGACTCAGGGGGCACTATTTGTGCGAAACTTGGCCTGAACGAGGCATTTTAGGGTGAATAGCGGCTACTGGGTCCGTTACGATTTTTAAACGACCTATTTTCGGCAAATAGCGTCATTCCGGTCCGTTACACAGCTGTTTAACTCGCATCAGTACGCTGCAAGCCACTATTCTTTGATTTTTTTATATGCCTTTAGAACTATACACTAAACCTCCCTCTCGGTTCTACCGATATAGGTCTTATTACATATGTATTGGAGAGAGATTAATGAAAAAACATTTAGCTGCTTGTTTGGCAATAGCGCTCTTGTCTTCGGGACTTCATCTTTCCGAATCAACGGCTGCTGGCGCCGCTTCAGCTCCAGCGGGTTCTTTTAGTGATATTGCTGACGTACCGAAGAATGTTCAGCAATCCATTATAGAATCAGCGCGGCAAGGGCTGCTGCTGGGGACGCCTACGGGCGAGTTTCACCCGCATGCGGCATTGACGCGAGCGGAGCTGGCGGTTGTCATTCAACGGGCGCTGCAGCTTCCTCAAGCTGGCGTTAAAGGAAGTTTCTCCGATGTGATTCCGGGCAGTTGGGCAGAGCATGCGATCGAGGCGGTACGCGCTGCCGGCATTATGACGGGAGACAAAGAGGGGTGCTTTCGTCCCGCAAGTCTGATTACGCGTGAAGAGCTGGCGGTTGTGCTGGAGCGCGCTTCTGAATCGGCACTGGTCCAATCGGAAGCAGCTGCTGCCGAGGTGACGGACTGGGAAGCCGTCAGGGAATGGGCTCGTCCTTATGTGTTGACTTCTCTTAGCCAGGGCGTAATGACGGCCGAAGGGGGTGCGTTCCATCCGAAAGGTACGATTAGCAGGCAGGAAGCTGCGGAAATGCTGCTCCAGACCTTTTTTCCAACCGCCCGTCCAAGCCAACTGGGCAAAGTGGAGGAGAACCGGGTCTGGATAAACGGAGTGCAGTACCAGCTTTCCGATAAGGTTAAAGGCGTGCTGTCTCCTTCAAATGCGGAAGTGCTGAAGGGGTCTACGCTGACCTTTAGTGCAAATGGTCGAAAGCTTGAACGCATCACATCGCTTCAGCTGCATGCCAGTGGACAAGCTGCAGGCAAGGATGCAGGTGAATTCACTGGAAATTTAACGCTGGATGGCCATGGTTCCGTTCTGGAAGGCAATTTGACGCTGGATGGCGACTATCTTACGGTCTGCAATTTGACCGTTTCCGGTAATTTTAAGATATCCTCCAAGCTGGAAAACGATTTTTTTGCCCATCAGCTAACGGTGCTTGGTCGCACTGAAGTGCAGGGCGGCGATGACAACACGGTTGTGTTCGAGGATTCCAAGCTTGGAACTGTCGATGTGGACAAGACCGGCGTGCGCGTTGAAGCGACGGGCAGCACCACGATCGCGCAGATGACGGTCTCATCGGATGCCCTCCTGTTTAGTGGCAGCGACGCGAAGGTGGAGAAGGTTGAACTGGCGGATGGCGTCACCGAGCTTAAGATTGTAGGCTCTATAGAGAACCTTGTGATTACGGGCTCGCAGTCGATCAAGCTGAATATTGCCAGTGGAACGATCGGTACCATTTCCGTACAGTCTACGGCGTCTGTTCAGCTGACTAATGGGGGAACCGTCAACAAGCTTGAGGTGTTGGATGCGAAGGCGCATGTTGAAATCGGCCAAGGAAATGGAATTCCTTCTATTACTTATGGAACGGGTGTTCCAACTTCGACCGTTACGTATTCTGTGACCTCGGGGAGCGCATCTAGCCAAGGGTCTGCGACGTCTAATATGCCGCCGACCGCCTCCAACATTGAAGATAAAGAATTGACGCTTGGCGACGGGCCGCTTGTACTGATGCTGGATTCTCTCATCAGCGATCCCGACGGGGACAGCTTAAGCTATGAGGTGCTTTCTTCCCGTGTTCGGGTCGCGAGGATTACGATGAACGGCAGCCAGCTGACGTTGACGCCTCTCACTGCAGGGACAACGACGATTACGATCCAAGCGGACGATGGACGAGGCGGCTTACTGACAAAGTCGTTTGTACTTACCATCAAACCTGTGAACCACAAACCGACCGTGATCCAAGCGCCAAGCGCGCAGACGCTCACAGTAGGAGGAAGCGACTTTACGCTGGACGTGGCCAATGTATTTAGCGACAGCGACGGAGATGCGCTGACCTTCACGGTGTCGTCATCGGACGCGGGCACGGCTTTGGCCAGCGTAAGCGGCACGCAGCTGACGGTGCATGGCGCAGCTGCGGGAACAGCGACCATAACGCTGACGGCGACGGATACGCATGGAGCGGCGGAGGACGCGGTGTTTACGGTCACCGTCAATGCGGCGCCGAGCAGTTCGAACCACAAACCGACGGTGATCCAAGCGCCAAGCGCGCAGACGCTCACAGTAGGAGGAAGCGACTTTACGCTGGATGCAGCGAATGTATTTAGCGATAGCGATGGAGATGCGCTGACCTTCACGGCGGCATCATCGGACGCGGGCACGGCTTTGGCCAGCGTAAGCGGCACGCAGCTGACGGTGCATGGCGCGGCTGCGGGAACGGCGACCATAACGCTGACGGCGACGGATACGCATGGAGCGGCGGAGGACGCGGTGTTTACGGTCACCGTCAATGCGGCGCCGAGCAGTCCGAACCACAAACCAACGGTGATCCAAGCGCCAAGCGCGCAGACGCTCACAGTAGGGGGAAGCGACTTTACGCTGGACGTGGCCAATGTATTTAGCGACAGCGACGGGGATGCGCTGACCTTCACGGCGTCGTCATCGGACGCGGGCACGGCTTTGGCCAGCGTAAGCGGCACGCAGCTGACGGTGCATGGCGCAGCTGCGGGAACGGCGAACATAACGCTGACGGCGACGGATACGCATGGAGCGGCGGAGGACGCGGTGTTTACGGTCACCGTCAATGCCGCGCCGAGCAATGCGAATCACAACCCGGACGTTGTCGCCTCGATTCCGCTTCAAGTGCTGACAATCGGCATTACGGCGACGCGAACCTACGATTTGAGCAACTTGTTCAGCGATCCGGAAGGAGATGTCATGACGTTCTCCGCAGTCAGCAGTTCTTCCGAGGGCGCTGATGTATCGGTTTCGGGCAGCATGCTTACGGTTACGCCGGGTACTGGAGCTGCAAGCGCAGTCGTAACCGTTACGGCGGACGACGGCAGAGGAGGCACGGCTTCCTATGATTTCAATGTGCGTTCAGCTCCGCTTGTCACGAATGGTTCAGTTGTCATTCGAACGAAGCGGGGAATCAAAGATCCAATCGTGTATGATCTGCGTGCGCTATTCCCTAACGAGACGTCCTTTACGATATACAAAGGGAACGCAGATGCTACGCTATCAGGGCCGACGATCTTTAACGGAACAGCCATAACCGTCCAAGACACTGCGAATCTGACCTGGGTTGTAGGAGCCGATGGAAAAGCTGCGGTCATTCAACTGATTGAGGAGGCACAGGGGCCGCTAGGCATGTACTTCTCCGAGTACATGGATGGAGGCAATGGGAGAAGTGCCATTGAACTGTACTTTAATGGGGACGGAGACCCCTCCCATAAGGCGGAAGGCTATACACTGGAAGTGCACAGGTTCAATAAACAGAGCAACAGCGTGGTGATTGATACGCAATCGGTGTTCAGCACTTATCCCAACATGCCGTATATCGTGATTAATTCGACCTTCTATGATTTCTTTGATCTAACGAACGCGATGTATTACAACGAAGAGGCGAATCTGTACAATCCAACCGCGTATAATGTCGTCGCGCTTGTGCTGAAGAAAAACGGGCAGGTCGTGGATGTGATCGGAGATCCTAGCTCCCATGATCAGCTGCTGCCTGCAGGCGGAACGATCGTTAGGAAGTCGGGCATCTATTCCGGTTCGTCTACGTTTTCTCTATACGGTGAATGGAATATTTACCCGATCGGATCTTATCAGTTTATAGGGAACCATATGCCATAAAAGTAAACATGTTATTCTTGGCTGCGCATCCTAGCGCATAATAAAAAACGGCTGCATGCTGGTTCGCGAATCGAACCCGCATGCAGCCGTTTGTCGTTCTAATAACTTAAACCTATGGCAAAATATTGCCCGCCGCGCGGTAAATCTCGTACCACTCTTCGCGCGTCAGCACTATGTGATACTTAGGTCCAATTTATCATTTATACATAGGAAATGTCTTACTTGCAACCTCCCGACTAATTGCTAAATATCCGAATTTCACATTCATATGGAAATCTTACCTCCTTATCCAATCTAATAATTATGCAAATTATGTCGAAATAATAGGTCTTGTTCCTGAAAAAAAAGAGTGCTAAGATTTTGAAGTAGTAAAATACAAAAAAAGTAAAAAAAGGAGAATGTGTACTGTGATTAAGAAAAGCTTTAAAACGGTTGTCCTTAGTAGTTTATCGTTATTGGTTGTTTTGTCGCTGAACACGGGATTTACATCGGCAAAAGATGGGAAACACGCTCGTTATGAAATTACTAAGAAAAATGGTGTTGAATTACTCCATGACAGTGTAGCCAATGTAGATTATACCCAAGCCTTTATGTCCGACGGAACTCCAATATCTCTTGAGTCGTACAAAGAAATATTAGAAAACTCAAATTCTAATAACTTACCAACTATTGAAGATGGTAATCAAGCAATCGCTCCAGCGGACTCAAATATCGGAATCCAGCCAATGAGTATGACTTCAGTATATTTCTATACTGAAACCCAACATTGGTCAGCAGTTCAGACTCCGCGAATTGCATCAGATATTGTAGATTGTAGAAATTCCGCGCAAAACTGTGCGATCACAGCTAACCTCGGAATTACTTCAACCGAATCTTGGTCGGCAAACATTACTGCACAGGCTGAAAAGAGTGCAATAAAAGGTAGTTCTAGCTTTTCTTATACATGGAGTACTGCGGAGACTAGCCAAATTGGATATACGCTCTATGTTGCAAAAGGGAAAAAGGGACACCTTACGTTTGCGCCAATCTATGATTTCTCTAAAGGAGATTTGGTAATTGGCTACTATGCAGATATTGTAGGCTATGTACCTGTCGAAACGAAAAACGGAATATGGGGAGCAACACCAGAAAAATTCTCTGTAGGAAATCAACACTTCACTTATGGCGTATGGGCTTTGGCTATTGATGCATAAAATGTAATTATATTTTATTGTCTAGTACTTTCATATATACTTGAAAAGAGTTAAACTCGTATAATCGTTTAACTCTTTTCGATAATATAAGGGGGGTTAATCATGAACAGATCCATTTATCAATTTGTCATATTCATACTTGGTATTGAATTAATTGTACTAGGAACACTCGAGAAAATTATTATCTACGGCGTAAAAGCTAATAATATAGGAGATTCATATCAATTATTTATTCAAGCGGTTCCATCTCGAATATGGAATATCACGAACTACACAATCGCAGGTGGCGTGCTTCTTAGCGTAATAGGCGCGTTATGGTTTGTTGTAGGATTAATTAAGGAATCACGGAATGCAGGCTAAACATGATTCTTAACTAAGTAAATTTTGTCGGAATAGCTTCTACATATAATATCTGGGGATTATCGCTTGAGAAGTTACTCCGAATTATTCACCATCAAATGAATAAAGAAGATAAGTATTCTTGTCCGAAATTGGATAAAGATGCCTGCCATATTTATAAGACTGCTCTAAATGTGACCTAGCGGTACAGATTGAAGCATTAAGAAGGTGCTTGTTCAAAAGATCAATTGATCTTTTGAACAAGCACCTTCTGTCTATCTACCTACGGAATTTTCTATGGCAAAATATTGCCCGCCGCGCGGTAAATCTCGTACCACTCTTCGCGCGTCAGCGTAATTTCGCTTGCTTTGAAGCAGTCTTGCAGGCGTTCCAGGTTCATCGTGCCGACGACCGGCTGCATGCGCGCCGGATGGCGAAGAATCCAAGCAATAGCGATCGTCGTGCTGCTTACCTCGTATTTTGCCGCCACTTTATCGATTGCCGCATTCAGCTCCGGGAACTTGTCGCTGCCAAGGAATACGCCCTCGAAGAAGCCGTATTGGAACGGCGACCATGGCTGAATCGTCATGTCATGCAGGCGGCAGTAGTCCAAAATGCTTCCGTCGCGGTTCACAGCCGAATCATTGGCCATGTTCACGTTGACGCCGTTGGCGATCATGTGCGCGTTCGTGATGCTCAGTTGAAGTTGGTTCGCTACAAGCGGCTGCTTCACGAATTTTTTCAGCAATTCGATTTGCATCGGATTTTGGTTGGATACGCCGAAATGGCGAACCTTGCCCGAGCTTTCCAGCAGGTCGAACGCTTCGGCTACTTCTTCCGGCTCCACGAGCGCATCCGGACGGTGCAGCAGCAGAACGTCGAGGTAGTCCGTATTCAATCGCTGCAAAATGCCGTCAACGGAGTTGAGGATATGCTCCTTGGAGAAGTCGAACGTGCCTTGGCGAATGCCGCATTTGGACTGGAGAATGATTTGTTCGCGAACGGAATCGTTCATGTGAATCGCTTTGGAGAAAATCGTTTCGCACTCGCCGCCGCCGTAAATATCAGCATGCTCGAAGAAGTTCGCGCCTGCTTCGATCGCAGTTTGGACGAAGCGCTCCGCCCCTGTCTGGTCCAGCGATTGCATCCGCATGCATCCTACAGCGACTACAGGAACCTCTAGCGCGCTAGTTCCGAGCTTGATCGTTCTCATCAATTTGTATCCTCCTCGCAGGCTGTGCCTGTACGTATGTATGTCGATAATGGCGTGTAAACGCTGCCTGTTTTATTGTGGCACAATTACAACGTTGTTTTCAAGTGAGCCAATCGTTATGCGCCAGATAACTATCTAAAAAATGCACCGTATGAATGGAAATATGACTTCTATAAATCTATCTTTCCGTCCTCTACCATTATAGGGAATGCATTCTCATTTACTGGAGGAATACGATGGTTGAACTGTAAATGGGGGGATACTGACACATTTGGCGCGAGAATGCTTCATCCATTCATTGAAGGAGGTAGTTGAAGTGCATCAATTGAAAGTGAACAGCTTCAGAAGCATGAATCGCATGATTGCGATTACGCTCAGTATGGCATTGCTGGTCAGCTTGATGTCCCTTGTGGGTGCGGCCCCGGCCCACGCAGCAGCTTCCCAGCTGTTGTCGCTTCGTAAACCGGTGCTGGCATCTTCCACAGAAGGCGCCAATATGACAGAACGGGCGGTAGACGGCAACATTAGCTCGCGTTGGGCGAGCGTATGGCAGATGGACCCGCAGTGGATCTATGTCGATCTGGGCTCCGTCGCGAATATCAATCGCGTATATCTGAGCTGGGAAGGCGCATATGCCAAAGCATATAAAGTCCAAGTGTCCAATGACGCGAACACATGGACGGACATCTATTCGACGACAACGGGAACTGGCGGCATCAACGATTTGACGAACCTGTCGGGTTCAGGCCGCTATGTGCGGGTGCTGTGCCAACAGCGCGCATTGGCGGACTTCGGATTCTCCTTATATGAGTTCCAAGTATATGGCGAATTCACGACGCCACAGCCTCCGGCGCCTACGAACATTGCGATCAACAAGCCGACAAATGCTTCGACGTGGGAAGTGCCTACGTGGTCGACGGATCCGGGAATCGTGAATGCTTCCAAAGCATTCGATGGCGACTACACGACGCGTTGGTCTTCCGAGTCATGGGACCCGCAATGGATCAGCGTGGACCTCGGCAGCGTGCATACGATTGGTACGGTCATCCTGAACTGGGAATCGGCTTACGGCAAATCGTATGACATTGAAGTGTCCAATGACGGCACCAACTGGACGACGGTATACCGCCAGCTCTATGGCCAAGGCGGCGTAGAGACGATCAAGATCAAGGCTGACGGGCGTTATGTCCGCTTGTCCGGCTTCGCAAGAGGCACGGGCTTCGGCTACTCGCTGTACGAGATGGAAGTCTATGATTTCGTGAATGGCGATCCGATTCCACCGGTGCAAATTCCGGCTAAACCGGTTCCGCAAATCGTAAGCGTTGGCGCAGGCAGCTACAAAACCAACGATATTACGACGACTTCACCAACTTATCCAACTTACAAAACAGCGAATGTTACGGGTCCGCTGCCTTCCGGCGGCTGGTGGCAATCGATTCTGATCAAACGCCTGAGTGACGGCATCGTCGCGCTGCCATTCCGTACGCAGTACACGGACCAAGGCCTCAGCGTTATGAACCCGGGTGCAGGCTATGTGTCGGCAGACGGCAAAACGATGAGCACGGCAGGCGCGCCTGACTTCTACCTGATGGCCAGCAACATCAACCCGATGACGATGTCGTCCAAGGTTGACGGCTATGGCGACTACTCGGTAAGAGCCGTGCTTAGCGATGACAACACGTTCAAAATGAAGACGACGATCGTGAAGGGCTCGCCTTACCTGTTCAACGAGTTCTCGGATCCATCCTCGCCATTCCTCGTGCTGAACGGCACGTCGACTCGCTTCTTCGATGACAGCAACAACACGCTGCTCGCAGCAGAGGGCTCGACTGTAACGGCTGACCACATCGGCGTGGAAATCGCGAACGTCGACACGGGCGGCAACAACAAAGTAAGATCGTACGGCTTGTTTGCTCCGGCTGGCACGGTGTTCAAGAAGGTTAACGGCAAGCTGACGATCCAATTGGGCAGCGGCGAAAACTACTTGTCCATCGGCACACTGCCTGCTAACAGCAATCTGAACTACTACTACCAGCATGGTTACGCGTTCGTGACGGACACGAAAGCAAGCTATAACGTAGAAGACGCAACAAGCAACGTTTCGACGACGTACCAGTCGACGGTTCAACTGAAGCGCAGCGGCTTCTCGTCCGATTCCTTGATGGCGCTCCTGCCTAACCAATGGAAGACGATTACGTCCGCAACGTCCCTGACGGCACTGACGTATCCATCGATCCGCGGCACGATGAAAGTGCATGAAGGCAATACGTTCTTCGTTCAGAACAAATTTGAGGGCATTATTCCGCAATTCGCTGAGCCAACAGGCTCCGCAGGCTACAATCGCGCTGAAGTAATCAGCTACCTGAACAACACAAACACGATGCTTGAGAACAACTACATGTGGGATGACCCGTACTGGGAAGGCAAAAACCTGCATCCGCTCGCGCAAGCGGTGCTGATTGCAGACCAATTGGGAGAGACGGCAATTCGGGACAAGTCCTTGTCGATTCTCAAAAATATCCTCACCAACTGGTACACGTACAGCGGCGGATGGCCGAACGACTATCCATTCTACCTGTACTACTCGCCTGAGTGGGGCGCTATGCAAGGCGACGGCGGCGACCACGGCATGGCGAAGTGGATGTCCGACCATCACTATGTATGGAGCTACTACATCTATGCATCTGCAGTACTCGCAACGTACGACAAAGACTTCCTGAACAACTACGGCGGCATGGTCGAGCACCTGATCCGTGACGTAGGCAACCCGTCGCGCACGGATTCGATGTATCCGTTCATGCGCGCTTTCGATCCGTATGAGGGCGTTTCATGGGCAGGCGGCTATGGCGATAACTATGACGGCAACAACCAAGAAGCAACGTCCGAAGCGCTGTTCGCTTACGCAGGCGAATATCTGTGGGGCGTTGTAACGGATAACAAAGCTTACCGCGATGCAGGCATGTGGGTATATGCGGTTGAAACGAATTCGGTTCTTCAATACTGGTTCAACTATGACCAGGACAACTGGCTGCCAGGCTTCAATCATGGCGTAGTTGCACAGGTTTACGGCAGCAAAAACTACTACGGCACTTATTTCGCGGCTGACGCGAACAATATGTACGGCATCCAATGGCTGCCGACCGCTCCTTACATGACGTACTTCGGCGTGCGCCCAGACGCAGCTGCAAGAGCGTACACGGCGTTCAAGCAAGATAAGGGCGGCAACGAAACGGGCTGGTACCATATCATTTGGCCATTCCAAGCGTTGAGCGATCCGCAAGGCGCATTGGCGAAATGGGATCCAACGAAAATCGCGAACGACGATAACAACGGCAAGAAAGAATGGCCGAACACGTACTGGTTCCTCCATGCAATGGATGCATTCGGTACGCGTACGACCGATATCTATTCGTCCAACTGGACGACGTACCAAATGTTCAAGAAGAACGGCACGTACACGGCAAACATTTGGAACCCGACGAGCACGACGCAATACGTTGTATTCCGCAATGCTGCTGGCAGCATCGTAGGTACGGTAACCGTGCCTCCGCTGAAAACGGTAGCGGCTAACCCAGTGAACGGCGTTCAACCGCCAGCACCGAACGGTCAAGTCGCAGCACCGACGTTCAGCGTAGCAAGCGGCTCGTACAGCGCTGCACAATCGGTAGCGATTTCCACGACGACGGCAGGCGCAACGATTCGTTACACGACGGACGGCTCCGAGCCGAATGCTTCTTCCGCGAAATACTTGGCGCCGATTACTGTGTCGCAGAACACGACAATCAAAGCTAAAGCATTCAAGGATCTGATGAATGACTCGGCTACGTCGACTGCGACGTACACGATCAACGTGGCAAGCCAAGTGGCGCAGCCTGTGATCTCTCCTGCAACGGGCACGTACACTGGCGCGCAGAGCGTAACGATTACGGACGCAACGGCAGGCGCAACAATCCGTTATACGACGGACGGCTCTACGCCAACGGCAACGACGGGAACGGTTTATGCAGGTGCGTTCACGGTTTCGGCAACGACGACGGTGAAGGCAATTGCAGTGAAATCCGGCATGACAGACTCCACATTAGCAACATCCGTCATTACGATTGGCGCGACGAACGTAAACCGTGCGCTGAACAAAACAGCTACGGCGTACACGGCGCAAGGCGGCAACACGGCTGCAGCAGCATTTGACGGCGACGTGAATACGCGTTGGGAATCGGCTGCTAGCGATCCGCAATGGATTACGGTAGACCTTGGCGGAACGTACAGCGTTACGGGCGTCAAGCTCAATTGGGAAACGGCAGCGGGCAAGGATTACAAAATCCAAGTGTCCAGCGACAATGCGACATGGACGGATGCTTATACGAAAACAGGTGGAACAGGCGGAATTGAGAACATCACGTTCACGGCGCCAGTAACCGGCAAATATGTACGCATGCTTGGCACGGCAAGAACGACGAACTACGGCTTCTCGTTATGGGAGTTCGAGGTTTACGGCTCGCCAGCAACGTCAACGCAGGTAGATACGCCTGTCATTACGCCTGCAACGGGCACGTACACAGGAACGCAAAATGTATCGATCAGCACGGCAACGGCAGGCGCATCGATCCGTTACACGACGGATGGCTCGAACCCAACGGCAACGACGGGTACGGTCTATGCAGGCGCATTCCCGGTAACGGCGACTACGACGGTGAAGGCAATTGCGTTCAAATCGGGCGCCACGGATTCCGCAGTTGCAACATCGGTCATTACGATCGGCGGCGCGGTTTCCAATATCGCATTGAACAAAACGGCTACGGCATTGACGGCGCAAGGCGGCAATACAGCGGCTGCGGCAATCGATGGCAACGTTAATACGCGTTGGGAATCGGCTGGCCAAGACCCGCAGTGGATTACGATTGACCTGGGCGCTACGTACACCATTACAGGCGTGAAGCTCAATTGGGAAACGGCAGCGGGCAAGGATTACAAAATCCAAGTATCCAACGATAATGCAACCTGGACGGATGCATACACGAAAACAAACGGAACAGGCGGCGTAGAAAACATTACGTTCGCAACGCCAGCAAGCGGCAAATTCATTCGCATGTACGGCACGGCTCGCACGACGGGCTACGGCTACTCGCTGTGGGAGTTTGAAGTATACGGCTCAGGCGGTTCCGGCGGCACTGGCGGCGGCACGCCGACGAACAAAGCGCTGAACAAAACGGCAACCGCCTTCTCCCAAGTAGGTGGCAACACAGCGGCAGCGGCTTTCGACGGCAATGCGAATACGCGTTGGGAATCCAACAATAGCGATCCGCAATGGATTCAAGTTGACCTTGGCGCAAGCTACTCGCTTACGGGCGTTAAGCTGAACTGGGAAACGGCTGCGGGCAAAGACTACAAGATTCAAGTGTCCAGCGACAACGCGACGTGGGTGGATGCTTATACGAAAACAAACGGAACGGGCGGCGTAGAAAACATTACGTTCAGCTCCCCGGTCAACGGCAGATACGTTCGCATGTACGGCACGGCACGTACGACAGGCTATGGCTACTCCTTGTGGGAGTTCGAAGTGTTAGGCTCTTAATGTAGAGTGAAGTAGGAAAAGTGGCAGCCCCCGACCAATGGTCGGGGGCTACTATGTGTATGCGTCCTGACCAGAAGGCAGCTTATCGCTGCCGTTTGTTAGCATTTGACGAGTTTGATTACCGATAGGTACAATAGGTAAAGTTAACGTTAACGTATCGTGTCTAGGGGGCAAATGGGAATGGAAGGCGTCGGCTTGGTTTTAGAAGGCGGCGGCATGCGCGGCGTGTACACGGCAGGCGTGCTGGACTATTTTTCGGAACAACATATCTATTTTCCTTATACGGTAGGGGTATCCGCTGGCGCTTGCATGGCCGCGAGTTATATATCGAGACAGTTGGGACGGAATCAAGAAATTAATAAGACGTGGGTCAAAGACTGGCGGTATCTTTCATGGCGCAACATGTGGAAGAGCCGTCAATTGTTTGGCATGGATTTTATATTCGATGAGATTCCGAACGTGCTCGTTCCTTTTGACAATCAAGCGTTTATGGATAGCCCGGAGCAATTCGTCGTAGGCACAACAGATATCCGTACGGGCAAGACGATTTATCATAATAAGACAGACCCGGGCTTTGACCTGTGGAAGGTGCTGCGAGCGTCAAGCTCGCTGCCGTTCATCGCGCCGATTGTGGAGTACGAGGGTAAAGCGCTGCTCGACGGGGGGATATCGGACCCCATTCCACTGCGTCAGGCAGAGGGGGATGGCTACAAGCGCAATATCGTCGTGCTGACCCGGAATAGCGAGTATCGCAAAGGGCGCAACCGGTTCGGCTGGTTCGTGCGGCGTGCGTACGGCAAGTTCCCGGAATTCGTGAAGATATTGCTGCACCGGCACAAAATTTACAATGATACGCTTGCCTATATCGACGATCAGGAGCGCAAGGGCAACATTTTCGTCATTCGTCCGCAGCGCCCGCTGGAGGTCGGAAGGATGGAGCGTAATCCGAGGAAGCTCGAAGCGCTGCATCGGCAAGGCTACGAGGACGCGAAGCAGCTGCTGGCGTCCATCAAGACGTGGGTGGCGCGAACGCGGTAACGTGCGCGGAGGTGTACATACGGGAAAGGCGGTGCAGAGTGGATGCTGCACCGCCTTTTTTTGTGTGGACGGCGAGCAAGCGTCAGAGCTGAACTTGATTTGGTAACGATACCAGACTAGCGTTGAATTCGATCCTTCTTTTAGAGTAAAATCGAGCCATAGCCCATGTTATCGGACGGATTTGGAGGACTTGACGTGAAAAGCAAAATAACGATTAGCGAAATCGCTCAAAAAAGCGGCGTATCCGTCTCAACCGTATCGCGCGTGCTGAACAACAGCCCGTCGGTATCCCCGAAGAAGCGGGAGAAAATCCAGCGGATCATCGACGAATATAACTATACGCCGAGCGTGTTTGCCAGAGGGATGGTGAACCATACGACGCGCAATATTGCCGTTATTTTACCGGATATTACGAATCCTTATTTCGCTTCGCTGTTCCAGCAGGTCGAGCGTTTCGCACTGCAGCATCAATACGCGACGCTCATGTTTAACACGATGTTCGTGCGAGGGGAGCAGCGCCCGGCAGAGGAGCTGACGGAAGCGGATTATTATAAAATAGCGCTCGAAAAGCAAGTGGACGGCGTACTTATTCTCGGCGGCAGCATGGATAAGGAGGACATTCCGGACGAATTCCTGAAGGCGTTGAATCAGATGCACCGCCAAGTGCCTGTCGTTATCGTTGGCAGCCGCGTCGATGGATGCGATTGCCTGTTCGTCGAACGCAATTTGAAGCAGGGCGTTACGGCGATTGTTCATCATTTTGTCGCGCTGAATCATGAACGCATCGGGTTTATCGGGGGAGAGCCGGGCATCCGGGTTACCTCGGCCCGCGTTGAAGCGTTCCAGCAGGCGCTGTCTGCATTAGGAAAGCGAGTGGACCCGCGGCATGTGGTGCTGTCCGACTATTATGCGCAAGATGGATATAGCGCGATGAACCAGTTGCTCGACATGGCGGGGGACGCGGATTCCAACTCGCAGCTCCCGACCGCTGTCGTTGCCATTAACGATATGGTCGCACTCGGCGCTATTCGCGCGATGAAGGATAGAGGGCTTCAATGCCCGGAGCATATGGCGATTGCCAGCTGCGATCAGTTCCCATCGGGCGAATACAGCGTCCCGAGGCTGACTTCCTTGGATCAGCATAATGAATATTTGGGGCGAATGGCGGTGCTGCAGCTCATAAGCGCAATTAATGGCTCGGAGGAAGAGATCAGCATCAACCATACGCCGGAGCTGATGATTCGGGAATCGTGCGGCGCATGAGCTCCGTCGGCGGCATAGCGTATCGGCAATAACCAAATCGTCAAACAGCCCACAGGATGGTTCCGGTTCAGGAGTTCCCTCTCTGCTCATATAGTGAAAGAAACGAGTCGAGGCGGGGATGCGATGAAGGCAGACAGCAAAGAGGGGGCCGGGGAGAGCAGCAAGCTCCGGGCACTGACCCATTTTTTGAAGCCGGAAGGTCCGTTTAATATGTTCATCCGATTTATAAGCCCGAATCCGAGGACGCCCACGGTTCCGCAATCGAAAGCGCCCGCGATTAGCGGATCGGCGTTCATCAGCCCGTTCGTGAGCATTATCGGCGATGTGACGGTCCGCGATAATGTATTTATTGCGCCATGCGTCAGCATACGTGCCGACGAGGGATCGCCGTTCTATATCGGGGATGGCTCGAATATTCAAGATGGCGTTGTGCTGCATGGCTTGAAGGATGAACAGGTTACGGTGAACGGGCGCTCGTATTCGATCTACATCGGCAATGGCGTCACCTGCGCGCATGGTGCACTCGTGCATGGCCCTTGCGCTATAGGAGACAATGTGTTTGTCGGGTTTCAGGCGCTTGTGTTCGATGCGGAGGTTGGAAGCGGTGCATTTGTTTCTAATCAAGCGGTTGTCACGAGCGGCGTGCGCATTCGCGAGAATCGGTTCGTCCCGCCGGGTGCAATGATTGATACACAGGCCAAAGCGGACCGATTGAACGAGGTTCCTACGGATCAGAAGCAATTCGTTAAGGGCGTGCAGCGCGTCAATCAAGCTTTTCCTGCGAGCTATAACATGCTGTTCGGCAGCAAGCGATGCAGCTGCGGCTTGGCGAAGAATCATTAGTCTTGTGATCGGATTCATAGTTGCATATATGCAAAAAAGCAGAGCGATTTCGGCTCTGCTTTTTTTGGTTGCGCTGGGCGGCTGCGCCCCGGCGCGAATAGGGCACAAAAATGTGCTCTATCGGCGCAGCCGCCGCGCTTCGGCGCGAATAGGGCAGAAAAATGTGCCCTATCGGAGCAGCGGCTGCGCCTCGGCGCGAATAGGGCAGAAAAATGTGCCCTATCGGCGCAGCCGCCGCGCCCCGGCGCGAATAGGGCACAAAAATCTGCCCTATCGGCGCAGCCGCCGCGCCCCGGGGCGAATAGGGCACAAAAATGTGCCCTATCGGCGCAGCCGCCGCGCCCCGGCGCGAATAGGGCACAAAAATCTGCCCTATCGGAGCAGCCGGATGATGTAAAGTTGTTTGTGTACCAACATTTGGAGCCTTAACAGGCAGCAAAAAAGTAGGGTATTCTCGGGGTTACCACACGCACCAAGAAGGAGCCCTACTCGATGACTAATATACCCGAAAATTCTTTCAACAATCTACTTGAAAATGCTGTAACTAAACTGG
>NZ_AEDD01000011.1 GCF_000179615.1 Paenibacillus curdlanolyticus YK9 | reverse complement strand
ATATGACCCGTCATCTAAACGCGATCGGCCTCCACGCCTTGGCCAGGTACAACGAAGGAATGTAAGGGCAATGACCCGTCGAGACATGGGAGGGTGAACCTCCAAGGGACTAGTGGAGTTGTGCAGCAGAACGTCAATGGAAAGTGCGTAAACGCGTAACTTCTGTTCCCGCATACCCGAAAGTGCCATCGACTAGTCTCGCCCCTACAACTCTGCACTGTATCTGCCATCTAAGTTGTTGAAATCCTGTGAATGGCAGAGCATTCGTGAGATAAACCCTTAAATACGAGGGACGGACTCCAGAGCCGTTATTTAGCCCACTTGCAGCTTCAAAGGGACTGATTCGTTCACTTAGCGGCTCCTGGGTCCGTTACAGCAGAAAAGTGTCCGATTGGGGCCGAATAACGGCTCCCCTGTCCGTTAGAGCAAACGGCCGCTCGCTGCCGACGATAAACACACGATTCATCAATGCCAGAACAAGGAGATCGCATGGTCGTTGGTCTGATTAGCTGACCGTTTTGTTACGCAGCTCAAAACAAAAGAAAAACCCTACGTTTTAAAAACGCAAGGTTTTTCCACATCGCGGACTACCCATCGGGAATCCGCCCTTTGATTTGACGGCCCACCGCTCGGGCAACCGCTCTTTCATACAGCGGCTTCCTTACGCAGGAAGCTGCTCTTCAACGTAAACGTTACTTCGCTCCGCCACTGACGGATTGGTACCATTCATTTACCTCTTCCGTAATTTTATCGCCACCGGAAGACTTCCATTTCGCAACGAATTTGTCGAAGTCGTCGAGCGAAACTTTGCTATAAATAATCTGGGAAACGATATCCTTCTCCATCTTTTGCAAAATATCATTGCTCGTCTGCATCGTAGGCGTCGGGGCGCCTGTGAACATTTGCGGCAATACGGTATCCTTCTGGCTCATGACGATCTTAGCCGCTTCAAGCATGGATTGCGGCGAGCTTGATTTGATTTTTTTCTCGAACGGGGTCGTCGGCTCCGCTCCGTCTGCCAATTTCGATAAGGTCTGCATCATGAGGCTCGGAATCCGCGCGCCATCGAACGTAAGCGTATATTTCTCTGGGGCATAGCCGCCGGTATGGGCTGCATCAGTTACTGGCTTGCCGTCTAGCATCACCCAGTCATAGCCTTCCGCGAGACCGTTCTCGAACTCGCCGCCCACTGACGGGTTTGCAAACTGATCGAACAAATAGTTCTGGTAGGTGAAGAACGCCTCTGGATGCTTCATATCTTTATTGATAAGAACAGCGCCGTTCACGTTGGCCGTGCCGTGTCTTCCCGCTTTGCCGTCTGGCCCCGTTGGGATCGGGTACGCTTTGTACTGCGCATCCTTGTTGTTTTTCTTCACGTCCTCAAGCGGCCATGCCGGCATCCAGTGAGGTCCGACCACGATCCCTGCTTTTCCTGCCGTAAAATCTTCCGCTGCTTTCGCTTCGTCATACAAGCCTGCTTGCGTAGGCAAATAGCCTTTGGACATCCAGCTTTGCAGCGTTCCCAGCGCCTGCTTCGCGCCAGCGGTTACCGTGCCGTATTCCAACTTGCCATCCGCCGTTTTATTCCATTGGTTAGGCATCGTGCCGAATGCGCCGAACACCCAGCCTGCATCCGACATCCAAGTATTGATCCAGTTTTTGAAGCCGATCGCCAGACCGTACGTATCTTTTTTGCCATTGCCATCCGGGTCTTGATTCGTGAAAGCATCCATGACCTTCTCAAGATCCGCTAATGTTTTCGGAGCAGGCAGGTTCAGCTTCTTCATCCAATCCTCGCGAATCCACATGACCGGATCGCCATTGTAAGCGTAATCCAGAATCGGAATACCGATCCGCTTGCCATCCTGCATGAACGGATACCACACGGAAGGATCCTCGTTCACCGCATCCTTCCACGTTTGGCTGGCGTACTTGTCGAACAACTCGCCCGCATCGATGAACTTGCCGGAATCAATCAAATCCCGAACGAGGTTCAGATCTCCGCGATACGAGATGATATCCGGCATTTCTTCATTCGTTGCCAGCGATAGCCGCAGCTTCGTCTCGAATGCGTTGTTCGTTGACGGCGAGATCCACTGGTTTTTCAAATCAATGCCGAATTTATCATGCGCCCATTTGGTATGGACATTGTTATCTTGATCTTCGCCCGACTTGAATTTCACATCAGGTCCCCAAGGACGCAAATACGAAATCGTAATCGGCGGATCATATTTGCCGTCCTTCATGCCGTTGCTTGTATCAGAGCCCTCCGCAACTTGCTTGCTAGCCTCTTTATTACCGCTGTCCGCCGTATCGCCGTTCCCGCACCCGCTCAAAACGGCTGTCAGTGACATGATCCCCGCCAATAGCGCGGACGGCAGCAACTTTTTATTGTGTTTATTCAACTGCATTTCCCCCTGTTTGGTCAAAGTGCTTACAACGTTCATCATAAGGATTTAGCAGTTCATGGCCTATACTAAGATTGCAACTTTGATTGCACTTATTTAGCATGTTGAAAATTGAATATGTATCTTCATTTTTTTATAATCCAATAATACTTGGTAACGATATGCGCATACAATGAGAAAATGACCACCAATATAAACCATTTATAAATAACAAAAGACAGCCTCCGCGGCAGGCTGCCTTTGGCTTGCTAGCTTATTGGAGCATCACTTACAGCCCGCTTCGCTTAATTGCTCGTATACTTTGTCCAATCATACTCCGCATAAAGCGGATTCGCCCCGTTATACGCGCCGAGCCAGCTGTCGACGCCTGTTCCGTTCCAAATATTCATCATGATCTTGCCGGGATTGGTCGGGATGTTAGAAGTCGCCGTATGCTTTAGCACCCCGTCAACATACCATTTGATCGATCCGGCCTGCCAATTAAACGCATACGTGTGGAAGCCAACGGACGCGTCGAAGCCAAGATCAACCACCTTCTCATGTCCGCCTACGCCATTCGTGAAGTAATTAAACTGCACCTTCGTCGTATCCTTGCCTAGGAATTCAATGTCGATTTCGTCCCATGGCGTGCCGTCAGAGGGACCCGTGTAAGTAAAGAACGAAGAGACAATGCCTGTGTTCTTCGCCGGCTTCATGCTCACCTCATACAAACCGTATCCAAATTTGTTCGTCGAACGGTATTCGCCACAATCGAATTTGTTATAGGCGGAGCTCGTCAAGCCTAACTTCAATTTGCCGTCACTCGTAAAATTCACGTTGTTCGCACGCCACGTACAGTTAAACATGCCGCCGTTCGAATAACCGTCTGCTTTTTGCCAAGTTGCAGAATTGAAATACGTAAGCGGCTCCCAAAATACATACGCACCGTACACGTTCGTCATGAGCGTTAAAGATAAAACAGAAGTAATTGCAATCGCCCACCAAGACTTCTTCTTCATACCGCACCTCCACCGAATTGTCCAGAAATGAAACGAATTCAACTATCCATCTTCCTACCTAACCTCCCTCCTTCCATTCGATTATTAAAGCGCTTTCATTTCTGGCATGCTTATTGTACGTTGCCGAGCAAATGCCGGACTATACTAAACTTCCAAGATGGATAGCATTTATTAAAGCCTGAGATAATCTAGCCATGCCTAAATAAAAAAATCCGCGACACTTCGCGGATTCTTCTGCCATTCACTGTTCAGAATAGGGATGAAAGCTTAGAAAGCCCATCGAAGAACACCCTCTTGCAAGAAATAGTCAAACCTCCTTTTCAAAGCATTATTATGCTCCCACATAAAATAAAACGGCATAATTCAAATTATCATTTCCCAGAAACTGCACCTATTGTGTATTATGACGGTTTAACAAGTTCGATTCCAACGCGCTGATCCAGCTTCCGCTGCAAAGTATCTTTATCCGCAATCTCTGCATCCGGAATCGCATCCTCCAGCTTGTCCTCCATATAACGCAAGGGCTTGAAGTTGAAGCCGATCGTCGACCAGACCATAACGAGTATGCCGACGACAATAATGAGTAATCCGATCCCCCTGCCTGCTCCCGCTCCAATGATCGGGCCGAAGGTATCCGCGAGAAACCCGGATTGCTGCATCGCCTTGTCGAATACGGAATCCGCAAGCACGCCAGCCAGCAAGTAGCCTAACGGCATGCTGGACATGGCAATCATCTGATTCGTTGCAAACACGCGCCCTTGCAGCTCCAGCCCGACTTTGGACTGAATCAGCGCTTGCCAGTGGGCATTCACTAACGTAACGGAAAACCAGATTCCGAATATGCCGACTGCTGTGGACAGCAAGCTTGGTTGAAGTCCGGCTATAATCATGAAGAAGCCTTCCATAATAACGAACCCGACCATGCCTGTTGCCCTTCGTTGCGTGCCGCCCCACAAACTCATGACGAATCCGCCGACCATGGTTCCGATTGCGCCCAACATCGAGACGGCGGCAAGATCGCTCGGCGAGCCGAAGGAAAGAACTAGCGGCTGAATCAATACGGTCGCTAACCCAAACAGCACATTGCCCAAGAAGAAGAAAGCGATCATGTACAACAAGGCAGGCCTTCGCGCAATAAATTTCCAGCCCATAAGCATTTCTTTAAAGAACGGCTCCTCCTGCCGATGGAACAACGTATTCGGAAACCGAATTATTGCCAGGGAAATAATCGCAAAAGCGAAGCTGACCAAGTCCAGCATAAAAATATTGGTCATCCCGATCCACGCATAGAGAGCAACCCCAATCAACGGGGCGATCAGCTCGCTGGTTGCGCCAGCTAATTGAACAATCCCGTTGGCATGCCCCAAATATTGCTTCGGGATAATCTGCGTCATCGATGCGACAAACGCAGGCCGATGGAAGGATCGCGTCACGGAGCTGACGGCTGACGTAATGTAAATATGCCAAACCTCCAGCGAGTGTGTTGCCATTAAAATAGCCAGCGCTATAAGCGGAAGGGCCATCAAAATATCGCTGTAAAGCATAACAAGCCGCCGATCATATCGATCTACGATAGCGCCAGCGAAGGGCAATGCAAGAATACCGGGAATGAGCGACGCTGCCGAGATCGCCGCAAAGTCCGATACCGCGCCTGTCTGGGAAAAAATCCATACGCCAACCGCTATCCCCGTTAAGCCTGAACCGAAAACGGATAGCAGCTGCCCGAGCACGACGATCATAAACATGCGGATGTTTGGCGTAATGCTCGGCTTCATTGCGCGCTTGTCCGCAACAGCTCCCGAGTCGGCGCGCCATGGCACAGACGGCTGCTCAGCGCCAGCCGCAGCAGTCTGCTGTTTAGCAAACGCCAATTCGCCATTGCTCTCTCCCATCGCATGATCGGAGGCTTGTGCGGTGATCTCCATCAGCTCGCTTAGCAGCTTTGCTTGGTGCTTCAAGAAATAATGGCCGGCTTGTGGAATGACGACCAGTTCCACTTGGCTGCTGAAATATTCCCACTCCTTGAATCGTTCCTCGTAAAATTCCGTCGCCCGATCCCGTTCGCCAACAATGCATGTAATCGGCGCATGGAGCGGGGTCCAATTCGTTACCGAATAGGCTCTCGTATAATAGTTCTCGCTTTCGCGCGCGTCATGCCGCAGGCAGCGAATCATGAAATCGCGCTCCGCCATATCCTCAACTTCGGTAAATCCGCCCAGCGCTTTCAGAAACTCGTGATAGGACTTGTTGGACATGCTGCGATCTGTCGGAAACAGCTTTGAGTACAGGTTGAACAGCTTGCCCGGCATGCGAGCAATCGGGAAGGTCCCGCCTAGAAACACGCACTGCAGCGGAAGCGACCTGGCTTCCATTTGCCTTGCGATCTCAACCGTTAAGGCGCCGCCCACGCAGTGCCCGTATAAAATAACGGGTCCCTGAATCGAAGCTTCGATTTCATCCACGCACATCCGCGCTACCTCTTCAAGCGCGAGCAGCCCCTCCGACTTCCGCGTATATTCATGCCCCGGAATATCGACAGCGTACAACGCAGCCCCCGCTGGCATTTGCGCAGCTAACGGCTGGTACGTGATGGCGCTGCCTCCGGCATAAGGGACACAAACGAACGACACCCGCTCCCGTATGCCCGGCTTGGTCAGCTTATGCATGATGCCATGCTCCGACTGTTCGCCGCCATCCATATACGCCGCCATAGACCGGATCGTCGGATGCTTGAAAAAGTCCATAATGCCAATCCAATCGCCCAGCCGGCGAACTGCCTTCAACGCCTTGAAGGAATCTCCGCCGAGCTCGAAGAAGCTGTCCTCCATGCCGATCGTCTCGAGGTCCAGCACGTCCTTCCAGATTTCAAGAATCCGCGTCTCTGTTTCGGTTTCGGGCGTTAAAGCGCTGGAAGACGAAGGCGCTATAGATAGCTCCATCGAAGAAAGCACAGCGAGGTCAACCTTCCCGTTAGGGGTTAACGGTAGCGCATCCAGCTCGATCATGTACGTTGGAATCATATATTCCGGCAGCTTTTGCTTGAGCAGCTTCTTGAGCTCCGCCATCGGCGCCTCTTCGGAAGAGGAAGACGCTTCGAAAACAAGGTAAGCCGCAATTCGCTTATCGCCTTTGCGATCTTCCTTCACCAGCACGATCGCATCCTTCACGAACGAATATGCCGTCATGACGGACTCGATTTCGCCGAGCTCAATGCGGAAGCCCCGTATTTTGATCTGCCGGTCCATACGGCCCAAAATTGTGACATCGCCGCTGCTCAGCAGCTTCGCGCGATCGCCCGTTCGATACATGAGTCCCTCTCGAAACGGGTTCGATAAGAACCGAGTCTCGTTCAGCTCCGGGTTATGGATATACCCCCGCGATACGCCGCTGCCCCCGACATATAGCTCGCCTGGTACCCCGACTGGCACCGGATTCAAATGAGCATCCAGCACATATGCTTGCACGTTGCCAATCGGCTTTCCGATCGGCACCATGCCGCCGCCCGCCATCAGCCCTTGCTCGCTTAGCTCGCCCGGCAACGGATAGGCCATCGCCGACACTGTCGTCTCGGTAGGTCCGTAATGGTTTTGAATTTGGCAATCCGGCCGAAGCTTTCTGATTTTGTCTACCGTATCCCAGCTCAAGCCTTCGCCAGCAAGAATTAAAACTTTGTGAGGAATGACATGCTGCGGCTGCTCAGCGCTCAACAGCACTTCAAAATGACTGGGAACGACCTTCATGATGTCGATCGGGTGCTGCCGAAAATAATCGGCGACCCCGTCGGGATCGCAGGAGCGATCGTACGTTAACACGTGAAGCGTACCGCCCGTGCATAGCGCGCCATAAATATTGGTGGTGCCGAGATCGGCAGCAAACGTGGACGCTAAGGCATAGCTGAGCGGCTCCTGTATGTTCAAATGCTTGGTCATGCCTAGAATGTAGTTGTGGAACTGGCGAAGCTCGACCCCCACGCCCTTCGGCATGCCAGTCGTTCCCGATGTGAAAATCATATACATAAGATGCTCTGGCGTTGTGCGAATTGCCGGATTTTCCCCGCTTAAGCTGTCATACCTACGTCGATCTCGATCATAATCCAGCACGGATACGCCTTGAGGATCGATGTCTGCTGCGAGCTTATCCTGCGTAATCAATACGCGCATGCCCGACGATTGGATCATATACTGGACGCGATCCTTCGGGTAGGACGGATCGATCTGAACGTATGCGCCTCCTGCCTTAAGCACCGCAAGCATCGCGATGACCACATCCGCTGTACGCTCCATGAAAATGCCTACTGCCTGGTCAGGTCCGACCTGCTGCGAGATCAGATAATGAGCGAGCTGATTGGCGCGCGTGTTCATCTCGCTATACGAATAGGTAATGCCCTCGCATACTAATGCGGCGTGATGCGGATATCGACTTGCTTGCGCTTCAATGCCGGCTACGAGATGATAATCGGATTCGTAAGCCGCCTCCGTATCATTCCACTGTTTAACGGCTTGTTCTTTCTCGGCCTCGGACATCAAGGCGATCTGCGCGATCGCCTGCTCAGGCTGCTCGCATCCCTGCTCCAGCAGGTGCATGTAATGCTCCAGCATACGGGCAATGGTGGCCTCTTCGAAGAGATCAGTGCTGTACTCCGCATGGACGATGCCCGGCGATATCGAGAACGTCAAATCGAACTTCGAGGAGTCCGTATTTCGGGAGCCGTGGAAGGCCATCGTCAGCTCCTCCGCTTCTTCTCCCCACATATGCATATTTTGCAAGACAAGCATGACTTGGAATAACGGGCTGTGGCTTAAGTTTCGTTCCAAATGCAGCGGCTCGATGATTTTATCCAACGGCAAGTCTTGATGCTCGGAAGCCTCCATCGTCAGCTGCTTCACTTGCATTACCGTTTCTCTGAAGCTCGCATGCTCGTCCAAGCGTATGCGGATCGGCAAAGTGTTGACGAAAAATCCGACGCTTCGCTCGATTTCCTCCCGATTGCGGCTTGCAATAGGCGAGCCGATAATAATATCGGCTTGTCCCGAATACCGATAGAGCAGAATCGCATAGGCCGCCATCATCGCCGTGTACAGCGTAACGTCTTCCTGCTGGCAGAACCGCTTAATGGCGGATTCTGCCTCTTTGGCAATCGGACGGTCCAAATCCGCGCCGCGCAAGCTCTTCACCGGCGGTCTAGGCTTATCAAGCGGAAGCTCAAGGATCGGAAGCTCGCCTTGGAACTTCTCCCGCCAATAGGTTTGATGATAACGGAGCACATCCCCGGTCAAATAGCTGCGCTGCCAGCTAGCAAAATCGGCATACTGCACGCTCAGCGTCGGCAATTCCAATTGCTCGTTGCGAGAATAAGCCATATAGGCTTTCATAATCTCATCCTGGATGATGCCGATGGACCAGCCGTCGCAGGCGATATGGTGAATGTTCAGAAGCAGCGTATGCTCGTCAGGACTGAGCGTGAACAGATAAGCTTTGATCGGAAATTCGGTTTTCAGCCGAAAAGGCTCAAGCGCCTTTTCTTTGATCAGCGCGTCCTTCTTTGTTCGCTTCTCTTGCTCGGGCAGCTGTCGCAGATCGATTGCCTGCAAGCCGATCGGGATGAACGGATGAACAATTTGAACAGGCTCTTCGCCTATTGTCTGATACGTCGTACGGAGCACCTCATGGCGTTCGATGATCGTATGGATCGCCTGTTCAAGCAAGGACGGCACGACATCCCCGCGAAATTCGAATACGCACGGGATATTGTAGGAGGGACTGTCTGGCTCCCATTGATGCAAAAACCAGAGCCGTTGTTGGGAGAAGGACAACGGGAACCGATTTTCGCCCGCTACGCGCGGCTGCGGCACTATCCTTTGATGCGGCTGCTCGCTGGCCATTTTCGTTTTGATCTTATCCAGCAGCTGCCGTCTCTTGTCGGGGGGCAGTTGGTTAATCCGCTCCAGCAAAACGTTCAAGCCTTTTTCACCTGCCTTCCTTCATCGTTGCCAGCAGCGCTTCCCGCTTCTCTGGCGTGAGCGAGCGAATGCGCTCCAGCATCTTGCTCTTATTGGCGTCCGCTTCTGATTGGACCTCGATGGTTATCCGATCTTCAACCGTATCGATTAACTGTTGAAAATAACGTTCGAATGGCGCAATGCCCAATTTCGCGTGAAAAGCAGCAGCCTCATCATAGGAAATGCGCGACAGCTCCTCATAATGCGCCCGATCGGAAGTCAGCTTCGTCAATGCTTCAACCCAAGGTGCAAGATCCTGATCCGGCACAATCGGCCTTGGGATGACGGAGGAGAGCAAATAGGACGTGTTATATTGTTGAATCGGCTTAACAGGGAGCAAATAGTCTATGCCCATCTTTGCTTCCGGGATGCCGCCGATACGGCTCGCAATAACGGGAATGCCGCGCAGCATCGCTTCCGTTACGACTTGTCCGAACGATTCCCCCCACAGGGACGGCATCAGGAACACTTTCGTTTGCTTATAGATATCGTTAATATTTTCGGCTGGCTTCAAAATCGTAATGTTCGGCAAGGACTTCATTTCGTCCAGTTCCTCAACCGATGTCGCCCAGGTCGGTACCGCGGCAAAGGACAGATGAGGCATTGCCCTTGCCAGCCCGATGAAGATGGAAAAGCCTTTGATCGCTGAAGGGTTAATGACGGTAATATACGGATTGTCGAAGCTGCCCAGATAAGGGAATGGCCCTTCCCCGTAGGAAGGGAAATAAATAACCTTCGAATCGAGGCCCCCATAGACCCTTGTGTAGTCTTGCAAATAGTTGCTTACCGAAACGATGCCATCCAGCCTTCTGAGCATCGGAACATCCGCCGGCTTCTCTTGATAGCTTTCCGGGCCAAAGGGTAGAAGCGTTTGGCTGTGCGACAAAAGCACCGTTCTCGCATTTGTTTCCAGCACTGCTTCCAGCATTAGCTGATTATGCGTAAGCTCCGACACGATTGTTATGTCTGGATGGAACGATTGGATTTGAGCTCTGACGAACGAATAGATTTGAAAGAAGCTAAAGACCGTATATGCCACGACGTTATTTTTGCGAATGCATAGCAGGTCCTTATTTTCCTCTAACACTTCGAACGCTTTCGCCTCGCGCTGCTTCTCGAAATACTCCTTAAAGCCCTGCACATCCGCAGACGGCGTAATGACCATGCATTCATGGCCGTTTGCCGCCAATCCCTCCATCAGTATCCGGTTGGCTTTATGGGCGCCGCCCCAAGGATATAAGTAGTCCATGTTCTGGATGAGTAAAATTTTCACGGCTGAATCCTCGCTTTCAACAAATATGGCGTTTGCACTAATTTCCTTCGAGCTGCTCCAGCTCCAGCAGCATCCGCTCGAGCTCCGACGAATCGATTTGTTCCAATTGATACTGCTCGATGGCCTCAGCCGTTTGCTCGATGGTTGGCTTCGCCCCGAAAATGACGTATAACGGGATTTCCATGCCTAGATAGCCGCGGATACGGGATACGATTTGGGTAGCCATTAACGATTGACCGCCCAGCTCGAAGAAATTATCGCGAATGCCGACTTTATCGAGGTTGAGAATTTCGCTCCAAATGTTGGACAGCGCCTGCTCCAGCTCATTGCGCGGCGCTGCATAATCCGCCTCAAGCTCAGGACGCAGATCTTCGATGGCCGGAAGCAGATTCCGATCCACTTTGCCGTTAATCGTGATGGTGAAGCTTTCGACATACATGAATCTTGCAGGAATCATATAATTCGGCAGCAGGGTTTCCAAATAGCTGCGGATCTGGCTTATGTTCGGCTTCACGTCCGAGGTTGGCTGCAGGTAAGCATGGATCGCATTTTTCTTATAATGATAAGTAACGACCGCCTCCTGGATTTGCGGATGGTTCCGCAAGCTGTGCTCTACCTCGCCGAGCTCGACGCGAACGCCAGCAACCTTAATCTGGTCATCCTCTCTCCCCATCCATTCCAGACTGCCGCTCGCATTCACCCGGCCGATATCGCCTGTTCGGTACAGTCGGTCACTGTAGCCATCCTTGAACGGATTCGGAATAAAATGCTTGGCCGTTAGTTCAGGCTCGTTTAAGTACCCGCGTGCTAAGCCAACGCTGGATAGATAGAGCTCGCCAGTTTTGCCCTGTGCGACCGTGTTCAATTGCGGGTCAAGCACATAGACCGCCACGCCATTCATCGGGCTGCCTAACGACACCGTGTCCATGTCCGGCACGCAGGTATGCATAGTGGCACAGACCGTCGCCTCCGAAGGGCCATAGGCATTCACAAAGTTCACCTTGGAGCTCCAATAACCGATTAGCTTTTTGGTGCAAGCTTCTCCTGCGCTTACAACCGTTTTGAGGGCTGGCAGTTCATGCTGCGGAAGCGTACCGAGGACGGATGGCGTCAGGGTGACGACCGTAATCTCTTTTTCTTTCATAAGCTGATAAAGCTCGTCGCCCCCGAACGTCCCCGTTGGCGGCAATAGAACGAGTGCGGCTCCGGCAATCAGCGTCGTCAAGATTTCCGATACCGATGCATCGAACGTGAACGCTGCATATTGCAGCACGCGGTCTTGTGCGGTCAATTGGAACGCCGCGATTTGCTCCTGTACGAGATTAGGAAGCCCGCGATGCTCGATCATGACGCCTTTCGGCTTGCCGGTCGACCCGGACGTATAGATCACATAGGCCAGATCGGATGGAGCGGGCTTAACAGCTGGCGAGACCGACGGTTGTTCCTGAATTTGCTCCCATTCCAGATCGAGTGAAAGGCACTCCAGTGCAGCAGTCGGTGCGATGTCAGCAACGGTCCCCTCTAATGGGGAGCTGGTTAGCAGCAGGCGGAGCTGCGTTTCTTGCACAATATGCGCAATCCGTTCGGCCGGATAAGCGGTCGTTAGCGGGACATAGGCGGCTCCAGCTTTCAACACAGCCAGCATGGAGATGATCATATCCGGCGAACGATCCTGATAGATGCCGATGATCGTTTCACGCGCTGCCCCTTTGTTAAGCAAATAATGGGCCAGCTGGTTCGATCGCTCATCGATTTCGCGATAGGTATACACGTCTGCTCCCTGTTCGATGCAGACAGCGTCTGACTTCCTTTTAGCTGCTTGTTCGAAAAGCTCGCAAATGCTGTGCTGCGCACTGGCAGCCGCATTTTTCGATATCTCTTCTAGTTTCATGATTTTCCCTCTTTTCCATTTAATTTCTGAAAATTCTGAACAATTTTTTCGCATTTGGTTACGAATTGTTCATGAATCCTCAACCTCTACTCTTCCATACGAGCAATCAGGAAGAGTTTTCTATAATTAACAATGGTAATGTGAAATGTAAATGTCGACAAGTCGCATCTTACTGAGAATATGTGTAATATTACGCTCTACAACAATAAAGCGTTTTCGTCCGAGCCGTTCGTTCCATTGTCGTAATGTTAGCCTGCTGATAACAAGATTTCTAACTTCACCAAGCACAAAAAGCCAGCTCCGGTACAGACCGGGCCAGCTTGTAGGCTAAGGAAGGCTCTATTTTTTTAAGCATTCACTTCAACGCTTGCATTAACTTCAATCTCGGGCTTAAAAGCTAGTTTCAGCGATTCCACCGAATACCAATTCCGTCCTCCCACCCCGATCTCAGAAATGGTGAAGAGTGCGCTCGTCCGGAACACATCAATAACGGCATCCTCATGAACGCCATATGAGAATACATACTCGCCATTCGGCTCCAGCCTAATCTGCAATCGTTTCACATCGGCCATGTTCACGCTGAAGATCGGATCGACCGCCTTGGACAATACGACCTTCTCATTACTAAAAATGCCCCAGATAAATGTCTCTCCATAGCTCGTTCGAAACACAATGCCCGCCTGATAAGCATTTACGTGCGGTGTATTAAGAATAGAAATATCTACTTTATAAACAAAACTTCGCTGCGCCGCTAATGTATTTTTGGGCAGCATGACCTTCGGGCAATTCGTGTAATGATATTCCGTTTCGGAAACATAGTTGAACTGTATCGTTTCATTCTCAATCGTGATAATGCCTTCTTCATTATTTTCTTCAAACCACCGTGTGCTCGACTTCTGATCGCTATGACTTTCCTGATAGGCGTTGAGAATGGATAATATTTCAGTAAGAATTGCTTTTAAACGCTTCTCCGATTCCAGCGCTTTAAGCGAGCTACTTCTTACGTCAAATGTCATGTTTTTTCTAAGCATACTTCTCAAATAAAGCGGAATAACCGCTTTCCATTCTTGAATAAGCCGTGCAGCTGTTTCCTCCATGTTCTGGATGAGCGCATCATGCTGAAGCAGCTTCCTTAATTGCTGGATTAACTCCTTATAGAGAACCTCTTTCGATTTAATCAACCAGAGCAGCTGTGTTCCGATATCTTCATTTTTTTTACGATCGATATCGCTGCTTTTCTGATGAAACTCCATTTGAACAATTTCATTATTGAGTAGGGGCGCTTCTATAATCTCCTTGATGCAGGCAATCAGCAATTCGAACTCCACCGGCTCGTGTGCGGTATGCTCGATTGAGAAGAAGCACGCATTATTGAATCGCTCATGAGCGGACGCAGCCAGATTGTCGATTTGCTCGGAAGTAATGACGAATTCTTCGAATTTGTAGCCTTCATCCTTCTTTTGCGCACTATCCATGATGGCGTAGACATCTGTATCGTCGTTGTATCCCTTAATTAAAAATAAATGATTCCAGTCCGACGTTCTATAATGATGGGAATAATAGAGCATACGCAGGTTCCCAAATACGAGCACAGGCTTTTGCTGGCTAATTTGTTCCCGAATAATAGCATGCATGTTTTTGCTTACAGGATAATGATTCACTCTCAGACCGAGAAGATTCATCACCTCCGTCGTATTCTCGTATATTTCTTGTGGATCGCCCGATCCCCTCGTCAATGATTTAATTCGATAGGCCGAGAAACATTTCATCAGCATGATATAGTAGTTCGAAAATTGGCTCCTCTTGCTCTCCGCGACGATCGATAATGGCTTCTCGATACAATTCACTTGATCAAGCAAATATTTGTCTTTGTTTGGCTGAATAAAAGGGAGATTAATTATCATGTTCCGCCATGCTCCTCTTTCATAAATTTGGAATGCAAACGATTGCGCAGATTAATGGTACACTATTCAGGCAATCGTTGACAAGGTGTACAAAATCATGAAAGAAGCTGCATGCAGGGAAGGAATATCATTGTCCATCAACACAAATAAGGCAGCCTGCTTTCTCAGCTACCTCCTCCACTGATTCGAAAGGTTACTATCCACGATCCTTATCTAACTCTTCCATCTTCTTCCGCAAGCTCAGCGGACGCATATCTGTCCAGACCTCTTGAATGTATTCAAGGCATTCGGCTTTGGTTCCTACTTTGCCAACATCGTTCCACCCTAAAGCATTCTCACGCAAAGCCGGCCAAACCGAATATTGCTCTTCATGATTTACAATTACTTTGTATACTTCACGATCTCCCCAATCCAACTCGTCATCTCTCATATACTCGCCACCTCGCCTATCATGTATTGTTTGCTGTTTATGCGCTCCTATGAAGTGTAGTTAATATTATGCCTTCATGGTAAATCTATGCAGGTCGGTCGTCAACCCAGCTTGTCGTCAAAACCAACAAAAATTGATAAAAAATTCACACGTCACAATAGTTTACATCGAAGCACTATTCTGATAGAATCATAGTATAAAATTCTAAATACTGGAAAGAGGTAGATTATGAATCCATCAGTCTCCTTATCTGAAATCGATTTCCGAGATTCGGCTAACAAGCTTAATGTTAAAGAGACTTACTCCGCCATTCATCAATTGAAACAAACCTTCGAGAAAGAACTATCCTCCGCGTTAAACCTAACCTATATTGAAGCACCTTTGATCGTATTTTCCGGCACCGGCGTCAACGATAATCTGAACGGCTCCGAAACGCCTGTCCGTTTTACGGCCAGCGATATTGGCGAGCAATCCATTGAAATCGTCCATTCTTTGGCCAAGTGGAAGCGGATGGCGCTGCAGCGCAGCGGATTTTCGAATGGAGAAGGCTTATTCACTCGGATGAACGCTATTCGGCGCGACGAGATTGTGGGCAACCATCACTCCATTTATGTCGACCAGTGGGATTGGGAGCGTGTCATCTCTCACGAGGAACGTACGCTCGGAACGCTTCGTCAAACCGTGGAAACCATTTACAACGCGATTAAAAATACCGAAAAACAGTTAAACGAGCGCTACGCTTGCTTTGCAAACAAACTGGCAGAAACGATTACATTCGTTACTTCGCAACAATTGGAAGACGAATATCCGAATTTGACGCCGAAGGAACGCGAGAACGAGGCCGCTCGCCAATACGGCGCAGTCTTTGTAATGCAAATAGGCGGATTGCTGAAATCCGGCATCCGACATGATGGCCGTTCCCCTGACTATGACGATTGGAGCCTTAACGGCGACATTCTGGTTTGGAACCCTGTTTTGAAGTCTGCATTCGAATTATCTTCCATGGGCATCCGTGTCGACGAAGCCTCCCTGGAGCTGCAATTAGGTTTAGCGGGTTGCTCGGAACGGATGGAATTAGACTTCCATCGCGCATTAATGGCCGGCGAACTGCCTTATACAATTGGCGGCGGCATTGGCCAATCGCGTCTTTGCATGTTCCTGCTCGAAAAAGCGCATATCGGTCAGGTTCAAGCTTCGATTTGGCCCGAACGAATTGTGAATGAATATAAAGGTTTAGGCATTACTCTGCTCTAATAGCGTTATATGCTGAATATGAAATCGGTTTCAACCATGCTTCAAAGAAAAGAGCGCAGGCCCGTTATCTAACGGCAGTCTGTGCTCTTTTCTCGTTCCTCATTTCGTATAATGAATGAACAGACTCTTCCATGACGAGGATGCATAGTTGAACAAATCACGCGCCGATATTCGCCGGAGCAGCTTATTAGGCGTCAAGTGGCCGCAGTGGTCAATTTTCCACCCAGACGAATTGCCGGGTTCAAATCCGAGGTGCTCGTCATCGGCGGTGTCCCTGCAGAAGGGGATGTTGTTCTTCTGTCGCCGGATGCTGATGTACCGAATGGAACGCCCGTTCGTTGAATATCGAACCGATAAAGGAATGCCCCTAATTGGATTGGGAAAAGCCCCCTGCAAAGGCGTAATCACACGCCCAACAGGAGGCTTTTTTGCTGTCGAAAAAATAAGTTTCAAAATAACTCTTTACGAAACTTATTTTCGTAATTATAGTAACAGGTGTAAGCGGTTTCCTAAAGTTTTAGAAAAGATCTTCCTAGGAAAGTAGAACAAATCGAAGATTTATGAAAAATATCACAGAAAAATTCACCTAGTTAGACCCCTTCATCAAGAATAGCGAAAATATTTCTAGAATAACGATTGCAAGACACTTCGAAACTTTCGTTAAATTTAGTTAACTTTCATTTCTCTCACACCTACGACCTCCCTGCATTTCGATTCTCTTCCTTACCTACATCCTTGTCCACACCTACAGCATCTCTCTATTCCTGCGGTATCACATCGGAAGCCTTAAGTCATGCTTCAGGCTTTCGCTTGATATAAATGACAAATTGAAGAGGAGAATTAAAAAAGTGAACAACGTAAAACGGAAAATTGTGGCGGTATTGTTATGCTTAATGCTGCTTGTGCAAGCCCTCCCTGCGGCAAGTGTAAGCGCAGCAGACAACGCGACGGCATCTAACAATGCCTACACTTGGCTGAAGGCTCAGCAGGATTTGACGACTGGTTTTGCTTTGGACGGTTTGGTGGATAGCTTCGATGATTGGTGGAATGCAACGGATCGCCGCCAGATCGTGTATACGTACGATCAAGCGGTTGCCGCAATTGCGTTTATGGTGAAAGGCGATCGTACGCGGGCAGAGAAAGTTTTGAACAAAATGGTTGCCATTCAAGATCCAGACGGATCATGGATTAACTCCTACTGGTGGAACGGTTACGGCGAAGAAATCCGTAAACATGTTGGTCCTGTCGCATGGATGGTTATGGCATACATGACATACGAGAAAATGTATGGCAGCACAACCTACCAGGCTTCTGCGAAAAAAGCGCTCGATTGGGCGGTTTCGTTCCAAAAATCGAACGGCGGCATCTCCGGCGGACGCACGACTTGGGATCTGAACGGGGCTTGGAGCGACGAAGTTTGGTCCTCCACGGAGCAGAACGAGGATATGTACCAAATCTTGAAATACTATGCAGGCAAATTCCCTGATCGTACAACGACTTACAACAATGCGGCGACAAACGTGAAAAGCTTCTTGGACAATGTCGTGTGGGACAGCGCGAACAACCGCTGGAGAGGCGGCTGGAAAAACAACACGAACCTCATCGATCCTTCCGTACCAATGGACGTAAACCCTTGGGGCGTACTCGCTCTGGGCTTGTCGGGTACAAGAAATTACCAAGCTTCGCTTTCCTACATTGAGAATGCGAATGGCTCCGGAACGACGGAGAGCCCGAAATATGTTCAATCGTTAACCTACGACGGCTCTGGCGCTTTATTAACGGCATACGATTTTGACTGGCAATACGATTGCGCAGTAGCTAACGACCAGAACGGCAATCCGATCGGCAACCGTTGCGCGGATGTGTGGTTCGAAGGCTCCGCTTTCATGTCGCTCGCTTACTACATGCAAGGCAATCAAACGAAAGCGGATTCCATCATCAATGAGATTGTGAAAAAACAAGGTACGAGCGGCTCCCTGCTCGGCGGCGTTCCTTATTCCTTGAAAGGCTCCAACAACAACTACTGGAGAATGGCAATGGAAAACTGCGTATCCAGTACGGGTTGGCTCATTATCGCTGCTCACCGATTTAATCCATTTACTGGCTCTTATCTGACAACTGGCGGCGGCGGAAGCGATACGACAGCACCTTCTGTACCGACCAATGTAAGCTCGCCTTCGAAAACGTCGAGCTCCATCTCCCTCAGTTGGACAGCTTCGACCGATAACGTCGGCGTTGCCGGATACGATGTCATTAAAGGCGGAGCGACGATCGCAACAGTAACAGGAACAACCTTTACAGATTCAGGCCTGAGCGCTAACACGGCATATACTTATGCGGTTCGCGCGAAAGATGCCGCGGGTAATGTATCCGCAAACAGCAGCTCGATTACAGTAACGACAAACTCGGGATCGACTACGACGCCAACGCCTAGTACGTTATTTGTTCGCGATGGCGCATCTTCGACGGTTACAGGTACATTGTCGGCGACAGCAGGCTCCAATGCCAGCTCGGACGCGATTGTTTCCGGCGGCGGCGCGAACTGGGACGGCAATGTTCATTCCCCGACTACTTATGTAGCATCCGGCCTAACGGGAACTTATAATAGCGGAGCAACAGCGTTCAACCTATTCGTTGACTCGTTATCATCGGTAGGCAATGGCGTTCAAGTTCGCATCTCCTATGACTTCACAGGCGATGGCACGTATGACCGCTTGGAAACGTACAATTATTTTGCAACGAACGACGTTACTGGATCTGAAGATTACAACCAAACCAAAGGCTTGAAATCTTCGACTGGTTCGTTCGCCAACCTTAGCAACGGCAAAGTAAGAGTAGAAATTTGGAGCGCAATCGGCAACGGATCGTCCGAAGTGCGTACCGACGCAACATCCTCGCAAGGCAGCCAATCCAAAATCGTCATCCCCTTCAGCTAACAATAAAGAGCCAAGACTCCCGTCTTGGCTCTTCTTCTTTACGCCGTTGCTCGATAAACAACACTCGTCTGCCGATTCCCCCCTTGGCCTGCTATCCGCATGAAAGCTCACACAAGGCATAGGCACGCGGATCGCAGCCCGGCATATAGTATAGAGGCATCAAGTCAGGCGCTTACATGGCATAACGCAACTATTGCGAAATGAGGTGGGAAAATGCCAAATGGCGAGGTGGCGTATTTCTCAGCAGAATTCGGACTTGACGAGTCTTTACCCATTTACTCCGGCGGCCTAGGCATATTAGCAGGCGACCATATCAAGGCAGCCGCAGACCTGAACATTCCGCTTACAGGCGTAGGCCTATTTTATAAGAAAGGGTATTTCCAACAGCAAATTAACGAGAGCGGCTGGCAGCAGCAGCACTATCCCGATGTCGATCGGAAGGCTAGTATTTACCCCTTGCAGCCCGTCATGGATGCCGAAGAACGGCCAATCATCATCGATGTGACGATTGCGGGGAGACAAGTGCACGCGACCGCATGGTGCATCCGATTAGGCTCCGTTACGCTGTACTTGCTTAGCACGGATGTTGACGCGAATAGCGATGCGGATCGAGATTTGACCAACACCCTCTATCCGAGCCATCCCGATGTCCGCATTAGCCAAGAGATCATGCTTGGCATCGGCGGCGCACGGCTGCTTGCTGCGCTCGGCATTCAGCCAGCTGTCTGGCATATGAACGAAGGCCACTCCGCTTTCCTCGCATTCGAGCGTATCCGCATGCTTTCAGCCGAAGGCGTGCCGTTCGAGACGGCGCTTGAAGCCGTCAAGGCGAGTACGGTGTTCACGACGCACACGCCGGTACCCGCTGGGCACGACGTCTTCTCCATCGGGATGATTGACCATTATCTCGGCAGTTATTATTGGCAGTTGGGAGCGGACAGAGCGCGAATTCTGTCGCTCGGCGAGTTGGATGGCGTATTCAATATGACGAGGCTTGCCGTCAGCTCTTCATCGAAGGTAAACGGGGTAAGCAAGCTGCATGGCGAAGTAACCCGGGAATTGTTTCATCGGTGGATGCCGCATATTCCGATACCGGACATTCCTGTCGATTCCGTCACGAACGGCGTCCATGTCGGAACCTGGCTCGCGGACGGCATAAAGAAGCTGTACGATAAGCATCTCGTCCCAGACTGGGCGTTCCGTACACAGGAGCCCCAAGTATGGGCTGCTGTTCGAGACATTCCGGCCCATGAGCTGTGGGAGGAGCATCAGCAGGCAAAATCGGTGATGGTTCAGCAGTTAGGGCTTGCGCTTGCTTCGCCGGACGAAAACCCTTTAATCATCGGCTTCGCCAGACGGTTTGCAACTTATAAGCGGGCGCTGCTCATCTTCAGCGACTTGGAACGGCTCGCGCGTTTGCTAAGCGATCCGGAGCGCCCCGTCTGCCTCGTGTTCGCCGGTAAAGCGCATCCCGCGGATGAACCCGGCAAAGAGCTGATCCGGAAAATCGTGGAGCTATCGCGAGAGGAGCGGTTCAAGGGTCGCGTTCATATCGTGGAGAACTATGCGATGGATAAAGCGAAGAAGCTTGTGCAAGGCGTCGACGTGTGGCTTAATACGCCTGTGAAGCCAATGGAGGCGAGCGGTACAAGCGGGCAAAAGGCCGCCATGAATGGCGTCATCAACTGCAGCGTCCTCGACGGCTGGTGGGTTGAAGGCTACAATGGGCGAAATGGCTGGGCCATAGACGGCGACACAAGCGGCGACCCTGATCAACAAGCCCAGCAGGATAGCGACATGCTCTACCGGCTGCTAGAGGAACAAATTATTCCGCTTTACTATGAGCGCGGCGACACCGCGATCCCGACCGAATGGGTCAATATGATGAAAGAGTCGATCTGTTCCCTCACGCCCGTCTATAACACGCATCGCATGGTAAGCGATTATTGGAATCAAATTTATGTCCCCGCCATGGCTAGGGGCAGGAGGTTCGCTGCAGACGGCTTGGAAATTGCATCAAGAGTTGGCGCCTACAAGCAATTCATTCGAGATAACTGGTCGGCTGTCCATGTCAAGAAGGTCGAGCTTCTGGATGCGGATGGCGGCAGCAACGGACGGCAGAAGTCAATCTTCCGTGCCGAAATCGCACTCGGCGCGATCTGGAGCAAGGACGTTCGCGTCGAAGCGGTCGGCTCTGACGGACGCTCAGGCATCTGGCGGTCTAAGCTGGAGCCGGTGCACCAGCTGACTGCTGGGCAGTTTGTCTATGAGGGCGCTTCCCCCGACATTCCGATCGACGTATGGCGTGCGAACGTAAACGTTCGCGTCACGCCGATCAGTCCAGATTTTGCGAACGATTTCGAGCTGGAGCTAGGTGCTTGGGGATAGTCAACGAATCACGGTAGCCAACCAAATTACTGACCGGAAAGCCGCTATTCAGAAAGAAACACAGGCTTTGAGATTCTAACGGACTCGGGGGCCGCTATTTGCACAAAACCCGCCTTCAATTCGCCAATTTGACGGGAATAACGGCTCTGGAGTCCGTTACACGCGCAAAACAGCAAAATTAGTCGTATTAGCGGCCATACTGGACCGCAGTCAAGAAAGTAGACACCGTATTCTTGTGAAAATTTATGAAGCCTTCTTATAAAATTGCAACTCAAATTGAACTGGACTCAAATAGCCCAGCGAGCTGTGGATCCTCTTTCGGTTATAGAAAAACTCAATGTAGCGATAGAGCTCAGTATAAGCTTCTTGCTGCGATTTGAATTTTGGTGAGCAGTAGATCAATTCTTTCTTGAGAATGCTGTGGAATGACTCGATGCAGGCGTTATCATAACAATTTCCCCTGCGGCTCATGCTAGCAATCATTCCGCATGCCTTGAGTTTTGCTCGGTACTCTTTAGAGGTGTACTGTGTTCCACGGTCGGAATGGTGGATGAGGCCTTCCTTTGGCATCTTGGTCGTATAAGCAGCCTCAAACGCGCCCATGACCAGTTCCGTCGTCATGTGATTGTCCAACCGCCAGCCAACGATTTCACGTGTACACAAGTCCATGATGCTTGCCAAATACAGCTTCTGCCCTTTGCACGGGATGTAGGTGATGTCCGCAACCCATACTTTATTCGGCTGGGAAACCTTAAAGTTCTGATTCAAAAGGTTAGGCGCGATAGGGTGATCATGGTTCGAGTCGGTGGTGGTGACCCGAAACTTCCGAGAAACACAGGCTCGCAACTTCAGCTCCCTCATGTATTTGCCTACCGTTCGTTCTGAGATTGTGAGCCCCTCAAGACGCAGTTTAGCTGTAATTTTAAGTGCTCCGTAACGTCCTGAGTTATCCTTGAAGTGGTAGGAGATGCGCTTGACCACCTGCTCTTTACGGTACGCTTGCGAACTGATTTTCTTAGTTTTCCATTTGTAATATCCGCTCCGCGAAACACGCAGCACCTGGCACATCTTCTCCACCCGAAACTCGGAGCGATACTTTTCGATGAATTGGAACCTCAGTTCCTTTCCTTGCTGAAGATGTGCAGTGCCTTTTTTAGAATCGCCATCTCTTCGCGCAGATCCGCCAACTCGCGATCCTTAGACTTATTCTGTGCCTCCAACTGACGAATCTTCTCGGGCAAATTGACCGATTCGTTCTCGAACTGCCTAAACTGATTCATCCACTGATGAACCGTACTTTTAGCGATCCCTAACTCCTCACAAATGTCCGCTATTGATTTCGTTTGTTCTTGTACGTATTTTACCGTCTGTTTCTTGAACTCTTCCGTAAACCGTTTGCGATGCTCGCTCACCACAGACACCTCACTTTGCTGCGATTATTATCTTGTATCTCTCAGCATCGTGTCCACTTTTTATTCTAGCTTCATACGGTCCGTTAGCGCTCATGCTAATCAAAAAAACCGATCATGGCAGATGCCATAATCGGTTTTTTACTCATTATGAGCCCATGAGTCCAAACACTAGCGGCGGATCATAGGTCTCCCACAAACCAATTTAACACAGCAGCAACAGGCAGCAGCACGTACAGCGCCTTGGTAGCCAAGCCGTTCTTGCGGAACGGCACGGCAGACAGCATAAGAATGCCGCAAATCGCAAAGATTGCAGCTAATGCTGCCTCACGTCCACGGAAGTCGCCTGCCAGAAACAGCGGACTCAGCACGAGCAGCCAACTGGCCGCAATCGTCGTAGGCACACCTGTATAGTAAGAATGTCGGCCAGTTGCCTCCAAGCCGTTTACGTTGAAGAAAGCCAACCGCCATAGTCCCGCTATCAGGTACAGAACCAAAGCTGCGATACCGAGCGGAGACGTCACGCCAAGCATATAGCCGCCGATTGCCGGAAGCACGCAAAAGCTGATCGCATCAGCCAGGCTATCAAGCTCTTGGCCGAAAGCCGAAGACTGCTTGAGCTTGCGGGCAATGATGCCGTCCACATAATCGCCCAGGATCGCTGCTCCATAGAACGTAAACGCCAAGGCGTAATGCTTCTGCACGAAGAATACCATGGCAAGCAGCCCGCATATGGCTCCCCCGGTCGTTATCGCATTTGCTAGATTCCAGTAGCGCAGCGCTGGAAACCATTTTCTTAGCATCGTTCCCCCTCCTTTCACTGAAAGATTCACTGCAGCGCCGCCCATAGTATTGCAAAGAGCGGGGCGCCGAACACAATATTATCGAATCGGTCAAGGATGCCGCCGTGGCCGGGAAGCATGCCGCCGAAATCCTTGATGCCAAGCTTGCGCTTGAGCGCGGAGAAAAGCAGATCCCCCATATTGCCGAACAGCAGCACAAAAATAAAAATCATGATCTGTTTGCTAATCGATGCATCGACCAGCGCCGGAATCCACCCGTTCAGCATGAGAATGCCGGCGATGACACCTGCTGCGCCGCCGATATAGCCTTCAAGCGATTTACCAGGGCTAATGCGGGGAAACAGCTTCGTTCGACCGAATTTCTTGCCAGCAAGCAGACCGAACGCATCGTTCATCTGCAGCAGCAGCAGGAAGGTCACAACGGGAGCTGCCCCGTCTTGCGCCAGCGTGGCTAGGCTGCCGGCTCCTAACGCAACAATGCCAATGGCAAAAAATGCGCCAAAAGCGGGTTCTCGCACCTTGCTGGCAGATGCCCAAAATGCGAATCCGGCAAGCGCGAGGCCAACTGGCGCAACATATCGGCCAACATGCTCCGCCTCAAGAAAAAGCATTGCGGAAGCTGCCGCTACAAGGACAAGCATCGGCATCGCCCAGCGCAGCCGTACTTTGCTAACGGTCCGATAGTGACGAGCAAGCTCAAACAGTCCGATCAACAGGACCAGAGCTGCATAGAAGCGAAAGACCGGATAGCCGGCCCAGAGGGCGAGGCAGGTCAGATTTTGCAGCACGATTAGCGTCAATCCGCGCACCGCAACCTCCCGCTTGCCCCCGAGCAACGCGGTTAACGTAAAAAATCCGATCATGGCAAGCGTAACGATATAGAAAGCTAACAACAATTCACACGCCTCCGATCATAGCTGAAACAACCGCGGCCTGTAATCAAACGCTTGGGCCGGGATTGGAAGCCCGTAACTCCGGAGCTGCTGCGCTCTCGTGACGACAGCCGCACCCTCCAGCAGATTGCAAGCAATCTGGACAACCGTACGGTTCTGAGGCTGTTCAAGGAAGGATCCCGAAACCCAAGCATTGAACGATCCCATAGCTGGACCGCACCAAATCTGGTAATCGAGCTTGCGCTCCTGCGCGCCGTCAATTGCCCACCGGCTTGCTTTGCCCAAATACCAGCGGAAGATCAGCGCCATCTTGTGCTTCGGGTCGCGTGCGGCCCGTTCGAGCTGCCCCGGTTCCCGCTTCTCGAAGAACCGAGCGGTATCCGCCCAGATTTGATCAAGCGGCGCTTGGAACACTTCCTTCTCCAGCTTAAGGCGGACATGCTCCGGCAGATCTTCGATTCGGTTAAAGCTGCGGTATAGCTCCAGCAGCTGGAAACCGCGCGAGCTGAATAACGTGCCGTGTTTGAGCACTTGTACCTTCACGCCTTGCTCGAACATATCGGCGGCCGGGGCCATCACCACATCTGCCAGTCCGGCCGCAGCCAGCATAGCCCGTCCGTCTTCGGAGAGGCCCGACTCGACCGCCGATTGGTTGACGGAGCCGGTCATCACATACGCCGCGCCGAGCGCGAAAGCAGCTGCTACGGCAGCCGGCGTACCGAGCCCGCCCGAAGCGCCGACGCGAATCGAACACGCGTACCGATATTCCCGCTGAAGATCATCGCGCAGGCGCATGATCACCGGGAACAATGCCGTAAGCGGGCGGTTGTCGGTATGTCCGCCGGAATCCGCTTCAACCGTTATATCCTCCGCAAGCGGCACATAGGCGGCAAGCCTTGCTTCTTCCGCGGTGAGCAAGCCGCGGCGCACGAGATCCGCAAGCATTTTGTCCGGAGCCGGCGACATGAATGGCCTCGCGACCTCGGGACGCGAGATTTTCGCAAAAAGATGGTTTTTGCGGCGAATCACGCCGTTATTGTCGAGCGAAAGTCCGCTGCACGCGTAACGTACGATACTCGGCGTAAGCCCCATGAAAGCGGAAGCCGATACGCGTCTTACGCCTCGACGGAGATACAAATCGACGATATGCTCTTCCATCGCAGGCTCGTTGGGCGTATGGATCAGGTTGATGCCCCAAGGCAGCCCGACTGGATCGAGCTCAGCCTGAATGACGTCGAGATTTTGTTGTACGCGCTCAAGCGGAAGGCCCGCTGCGCCGAAGAAGCCGAGCATGCCGGCCTTCGCCATTGCAATGACCATTCGCGCAGTCGCAATCCCGTTCGCCATCTCGCCAGCGATATAAGCAAAGCGTACGCCATGCGCCCGCGTGAAGGAGCCTCCTCCTAGCCACTCGGGATAGAGCGCAGGAAGCATAGCCGCAACCGAATAGTCCGTTCCACTCGCGTTCCCCGCGGGAGCAATAGCCCCTCCCAGCGCGAGCCCTAGCGAGCCGCTTTCGCTGTTGCCGACGATGTACGCAGGCTCGCGCACGCGAGCGGTCAGCGCCGTAAGTTCTTCTTGCATAAAAGCTGGCGCCGCGTCGCCGGGTATCCATCTAAGCATGGTCTGCATGCGTGTTATTCCTCCGTTTCGTCACTTGCACCTTCGGTCCCGCTTCACCGTACAGCCAGCTTGCGAACTTCGCGAGCCATTGCCCATCTGGACCGCTGCCGACGCGAAGCTTCCCAGCCGACAAGCCATTCAGCACCGCTGAACCTTCGTCGCTGCGCTTGCCCAAGCGCGCAAGCGAGGCCAGCAGCACAGCCTGCTCATACGGCAAGCCGCTTTGTCCCATCAGGGCACTAATCGCTTCGGCCAATTCTGGATTGCCCGTGCGGTCGGCATTTTGATGATGCGCATCCTTCACAGGCTTCCGACCGGCACCGTTCAGTGCATCAAGAATGAGCTGCTTGCGCGCTGGCAAAGGCAGTGCTCGAAGCTCGTCCGGGAAAATCGGCCTGCCGATCTGATAATGCTGCCTGCCATATCCGACAGGAAACTCCAGCCGCGATTCAGACTCTTCCGCTGGCAAACCACCTGTGAACCGGACCGGAACAATCGGAATGCCTCCCTGCAGGGCAAGGTCCGGCCAAATGCCGCTTACGACCTCGACCTCCTTGTGCTCACTCCGTGCCCGGGTCCCTTCAACATGGACAAGAATGGATTCTTTCGTCTCGCGCATTCGGATGGCAAGCTCCTTCAAGGTTTGAAGCATCGATCCTTGATCTTCCCGGTCAACGTAGACAATCGGAATCGTAAACCGCGCATGCGGGCTCGCTGCAAGATAAGCTAGCATTTGGCCAATCCAGGAATCGCGATGCTCCTTCTTGGCAATCGCTGCGACGGGACTTCGCGTCAGCCCTTCCGCCAGACAGGCGAACAGCAGCGATTCAACGGCTGTTTGATGATTCGCGAGATACAACACCGGGCCTTGGCTCGCTTGTGCGAACCGTACGGGATCCTCGACAACGAACCGGCCAACGAAGCTGCCGATCAGCGCCCGGTATAAATCTTCGCCGAGCCAGTTATGGCTGTCGAGCTTATCCCTCCAGTAACCCATAGCCCCTTCAATATCACGGACCGGCGTTTGTGAGCTAACGCGGATTTCCCCGTCCCGTTCCTCGACTGTGATCGGAAAGCGCTCATACGGATATACCGAGCTGAACGCACACCGATCACTTTCGTCCAAACTCACGGTGGAAGGATGAACGCATGCGATTTGCGCCACATGGTCCTTGATCGCTGCCATCCGCGTAAGCTCCTTATAACTCGCTGATGCACCTGCGCCATAAACGGCCGCGACGGTGCCCGCTAGCCAATCCGATCCTCGCACTTCGGCTTCCGTCAGCTTCGTAAACGCTCCCTCATGACGGGACAACCCTACTCCTTCCACATAAAGGCCTTCCTGCAAAAAAGCTTTCCGATCCCGTCCATTGCCCAGACCGATCCGCCCCTTAGGCATCAGCACTTCGACGAGCCGAATCGCTGCCCAGAGCTTATCGCCAGCATAGAGCCTAATACAAAATGCCGGGTAACGACCGCTTCCCTCGAAGCCGTCGAATCGAATTTCGCAGCGAACTTCGCCTGCATATGGCGTTTCCCCGTAGAAACGGCAAACGGTCATGCGATGCGGATAGCCTACCGTGTCCGCATCGATTTCGGAAGCCCATAGGTTCAGCTCGTCATGCGGAATCGCATGCGTGGCTCCATCCAATAAGAGCGGATTCAAGCATCCTGCCAGAACTGCAACGTCCCACGCTGCATTGCCTGCTGCCGACAAAAGGGAGGAAGCGCCATTCATGCCGCGTACGATCTTCCTTGCGACCTGAAAGGCCGGTCCGTGGAATAGCCGTCCGGTATCGTACGGATCAGCAGCAGGCATCGGATCGATGAGCGGCTCCAATGGCCGGCTTGCCGCCTCGTCCATAACCGGGTAGCGGCGCGATAGCTCGAATCGGCCTGATGCGATCTCCTCAAATCGGGACAACCGGGGGTCTGATGCCTCCCGCCAAGCATAAAGCGTCGCGTCATACCAGAAGCATTCCGCGCTTCCATTTTGATACGCTGTCTTGCGCACTTCGGTCCGCAATCGGCGGGGATGATCGCAGATCAGCCATCGCTTGAACTGTACATCCGCTGCGCCTACGACGGATAAATGCGGTTCCCGATTGCGCACAGCCGTCGCCATTGCCTCCATAATAAAGGTCGAAGGCAGCGCCGGCGCGGTATACGTCGGGCAATGGTCCCAGACCCATGCCTGCTCCGTTGGATCAAATAACGTTTCTTCGATGGCTATTTCCGGTTCCGCCTCATGTTCGCGCAGCTGCGTCCCGTCTCCGCCGTCATCCACAATCCGCATCCCCATGCGTGGAACATAATAAATTTGCAGCTCATCCGCCCAAAGCGATGCTTCGGCGACGACGTATACGCCTCGCTCGTCGCGGCCGGTTTCCAGCACATCGAGATCCACGACGATCTTATCCTTCTGCGGCGTAACCTGCCCCCTGTACTTCCACACAATCTCCATGCCCGTTCCGAGCGATTCGAAACGCGGCTGCTTCATGCCCGAATCCATGCCCTCCTGGAGCATATGGAACTGCAGCAGTTGAAGCATTGCTTCAACGCCCAACGATCCGGGCTGCACCGGGTCTTGGTAGAAGTGCGCCTTGAAGAACCAATCGCCTGCATCGACCCGCTTCTCCGCTCTGGACCGCCCAAGGCCATGTTTGCCGCCTTGGTGCCAATAGCCGGTTACGCGATCCAGCATCAGCAGCTTGCCGCCGGCGAGCTGGGGCCGAACTGCCGTCGCTCCCGCTTTGAAGAGGCGATCATTCCCGCGCAAATCAACCTCGAAATCGGATGGCTCCTGCATTCGTTCCCGTTCTTCCGCACTTGCTCCAAGACCGACCTGATTGGACAAGTCCGTCAGCGTGAAATGGCCAAACACAGTCGACATCGTGAATACCGGAGCTTCCGGTGCATCCTTCAGGAAACAATCCACCTGGAACGATTCAATATAGGTATGGCCCATTCGCGACAGGCTGGTCATGCTCACCCGGGTACGCAGCGTGCCTGCGCCGGGCAGTATTTCCCGATGCAGTGTCGCCTTTCCATCCAAATTGCGGAAATAAGCATCTTGCTCCGGCGATTCGGGAATGCCGAGATAGGACGTAAGCCAGCCGCATGGCTGCAATGCAGCCTCCAGCAGCACGCAGAATGGCATCGTAGCGCTGCTGTTCTCTTCGAAGTACCATGCATCCGGCGGAACATCGTATTCAGCCGTAATGACCGTTCCGTTCTTCGGCACGCCAAGCTGTCCGCTAACTTCCGTGACCCGCGACATGAAATGATAAGGCGGTCCGGGCAGACGCGGCACATGCTTGCCCTCGTCGTAGGCGGCATACCGGCTTCCGAACGCATGGGACGGCTTGCCGAATGCGCAAGCGAGCAGCGAGTAATAGTCAAAGGTTACGCCAGCCGACGCAGCCGCCCGCGGGTCGCCGGATGCGCCTTCAGCAAGATGGCGCAGCTCCGTATGCAGCGGAAAATCAGGCACAAGCTGCACGGCAAGCCGGCTGCAATGGAATGCCTTGCGTCCGTCAACGGTCAGCAGCACGTCGGCAATAACCATCGGCTTCGGCCCGTCGATGACTTCTTGGACGAACACCTCATAAATCAGACGGCGGGATTCCGGCGTCACCTGGCCGCGGCAGATCATCCGATACGGCAGATCCGGCACCGGCTCGAAGCGCCAGCCGTCCTTGCGCAGCGTATAGCCGAGCCCCGCCAAGTAGAAGGACATTGCCTGTACGCAGCCTTCCAGCATAAGCGTCCCCGGCATCGCCGGGTCATTTTTGAAGTGTCCGGCAAAAAACCACTCTTCCCCGCTCAAGCTTGTCTCTGCGCGAAGATAGCCGCGTCCAAGCGGCCCCCCATAAGGCTCGAATACGGTTATTTCGTCCAGCAGCAGCATTCGGCCGTTCTGAATCGAAGGCGAACATGTGTGAGTCTGTGCAAAATCATAGCCTTCGCCGAAACAGCCATAGGTATCTCCAGCAGCAAAAGCGCGAACCTCATCCGCTGAAAACCGCGATTTAGCGCTGTGGACATGAGGCGAATCCAACTGCGCATCCGGGCGAATTTCTACGTTTGCCGGATCCCAGATGACGCCAGCCGAATCCCGTAATTCTTCGTTCGTGAAGAACCCGGCTTGTCCATGCCGCATCGTCATTCTTCGGTTGCCTTGATTGTCCGTGCAATCGTAACGGAAGAAGAACAGACGGATATCTCCATGCTTCGCATGCGAATCGACGCGAATGTCGTAGTTCAGCGTTTCACCGGGAGCAGGCAGAGAGCCGTGGAAAGTCAATTCGCAGCCGAGCAGCCGGTAGACGCGTTCGCCCCGGTTGAGCTGGTCAATGCCAAGCCATGAAATGAGCAGCAAATCCGCCTGTCCGGATTCGATCATAATGCCAAACGGCATCCGCCCCTTGTGCAAGTACCAGGAGTCGGAACGCACATCGGTTTCGGTTACAATCGAGCCTAGTCCCATGGAAAGCGGCTCGCCTTCAAGCTGTACGACCCGGTCCGCCAGCAGCAGCGGCGGCTCCGGCATGCGCACCTGCAGCGCAAAACCGTCCTGTCCCTTGAACGCAGGGCCGAATACGTCGGAGATTCGACCAGATGATAACCTTTCAAGCTGCTCACGCGTGAAACTGAGCTTCTTCGCTGTTGCGGGCTCTGTCTGCTCAGCCTGTACGAAGTTCGGTATCGGCGCCGTTACAGCCGCATTGGATGGTGCGTATTTGATTGAAGCTGTAGGCGCAGTAGCTGTAGCGATTGGCATGTCAGCTGTTGCAATCGGCACGATAGCTGCCGCAGCCAACTCCTGCACAGCTGGCGCGATCACAGATCCCAGCGCCCGATTGTTCGCCAGCAGCTGCATTAGCTGCAGCTGTGTTCTGCCCTGCAGCTGAATATATTGACGATGCGCGGCTGCCGTCCGGGCATATTCCCCGGCTAACGTAGTCGCATAAGCCGACTCTCCGGCATGTGCGGGAAGCGGTGGTAGGACCGGCATCGGCGCTGTCACATGTATGTTGTTCAATTGCTTAACCTCTTCCTGTCCAATTAGATGCTCGGCGTCCGGCTTTCGTGTTCGGACATTCGGCAGGACGACGGCCGGCAGATGCGCCGGGAACGTCATGCTTGCCGTTGTTCCGCTAGCGATCTGACCCGACGCCAGATCGTCAAGCCGCGCTTGCAAACGCCCCATGTCCAAATCGATACCGACAGCGAATAGACGGGCGGCTGCCGATGCAGCCTGCTCAAGCGATTCAACGCCAGTCTGGTCCAATGCGACGCACAGGTGCTCGCGGTCCGCTAGAATCTGGCCGATCCATTCCGAGCATAAACTGCGGGGACCGTGCTCGACGAATACGCGCACGCCGTCGTCCCATGCCTGACGAATCGTACGCGGAAAATCAATCATACCCGTTGCCATTTCCAAAAGCGCATCAGCCGCCTGATCCGCATCCGGCACGTAATGCGATGCACGAACGCCAGAGTAAAAGCGTACGCCCGGCACGGGCTGCGTCGGGCGGCGATGAATTTCCCACCAACGCGCTGCAATCGCAGCCAGCTCCGGGCAATGCACGACCATATCGTAGCCGAGCGGATAAGCAGGCGCTGGCCTGAGCTTATCCATCACTCGCTTGCATGCAGCCGGTTCGCCCCCAATCATGCAGTCCCCCGGCGCATTGATCATCGTAAGACGGACGCGTTCTTCGGATGCAATCGCTTCGCGGATGGCATCCGGCGATGCCTTCACGCGCCAATTTTCCCACTTCGGCTGCGGCTCTCCCCACGCTTCCTGCAAGACGCGATAGGTTCCAGCTAGCTCGCTGCTATAGATGCCATACTGCTGCAAATCGCGGAATAATCCGTCAAGATCGCTCCATGCGCCAGTTGCGGCAAGCGCGTTCGTCTCGCCTGAGGATAGCCCGATTACCGCTTGAGGCTTCATCCCCAGCCACTGCTGCGTAAAAGCGGCATGAATCTGCGTTAAAAAGGAAGCGCCGCCGAGCATCGATAACGGATCCGGCGCTCGGTTCGCGCGTTCTGCGTATATCCAGCCGGCAGCTTCCTCCGCTGTGCGGAACCGATTATGAATTGCTGCACCCAGTTCAGGGATGCCCGCCAGCAGCCCACTGCCCATGCCTGCATAAGCGGACGCTGCACCAGAGAAGACGAAAGCCAGCTCACCGCTGGCAGGCGATTCAGCAAAATAGACACCCGGCATCTCCCGGAACGCGCCGGAATCGGGAGGCATATCGAGCTCGAGCCGCTCCAATTCCGCTGCGGCTGCTTCTCTCGCTGCCAACAGCTCCTCGGCCCCGTGTGCCACAATAGCCAAACGAACGGCGCCTTGCAATGATTCGGTTCCATTGCGAACCGATTGCAGCAGCGCGACGCGGTCACCGGCTGCATAGGTATGCACCCTCGGCACGCGGGAACTGCTGTTGTTCGGCCAGAACGGAGCGCCGCCGTCCCCTTCCTTCAGGAAGACGGAGGCCGACGCCCCGCCAAGCGCATCGATGTCAACCTTAACCGTCCGCTCCCGCTCCCCTCGCAGCCATGGACGAGGATGTCGACTGCTGCTGTTCGGCTGCAAGCCATTGTGCAAAGCAAGCGCGCCCGCCGCCACATGCAGCAGACCCGAAGCCGCATGCGAGTGGCCAAAACGAGCAGCAAGATGCACCGCAGCCTCGTCATTTGAGCCCAGCCTGAGCGCTGTTTTCGCGGCTTCATCCACGGATGCGGGCAATACGGCATAGACGGTATTTCCGTCACGCCGGGCATCGTCGAGCCGCTTGACCGCCAGCACGACAGAGGCATCGCCGGCCCGCTGTTTTCCGCTCTCCAGCAAAGCGTCCGCTGCAGCTTGGTGTACGGTTTCACAGCTAAGATCGACCGCCCCGACAAGGGCGGCGTCCAGCTCTCCGCTCCGCAATGCACGGGACGCCAGCTCTAACGCGGTTATGCCCGACAGCTCTTCACTTGAGACGGTAAAGCCCGGTCCGGAAATTTTCAGATGCTTGTTAAGCCGATTGGCCGGCACGTTGGGCAGCAATCCGACGACCGTCGACGATTCCAGCGGTCCGTAGAACGCGCTCTGAAGCGAATCGACGGCAGCGGCCGCATTTTCAAAATCAAACCGGTTCTGATGCTTGAGCGCCCAATCGCCGATTCGGACCCGTGCGATGTGCCGGGCAATCTCGGCATCGCATTGCATACCGATATATACGCCGGCGCGATCACCTGTCAGCCCGCCCGCTTCCGTCGCTGCTTCAGCAGCCGTTCTCAGCAGCATCACCTGCTGTGGCAGCGCTTGCTTCAGATCGACTGGCGGTACTGTAATATCCTGCAAGGCAAGCCCAATGTCACTGGTGCGAAAAGCGTCCCCATCCGTCCGCTCGTCATTGTCCGTTCCGAACAATGCCGCGGTCCATTCCCCTGCCGTCCTGCTGCTGCCAGCGCTAACGCCAATGCCGACGATCGCCAGATCTGCAGCCGTAGAGCTTGCCGCGTCTCTATGGTTAACGGGCATTGCTGACGCAGCTGCGGTTTCGGGCTCATAGCGTTCCACGATCAAATGCGCATTGTTGCCTCCGAAGCCGAAGCTGCTTAGCGCCGCCCGCCGCGGCGCTTCTGGCTTCCAAGCCTCGCCCGGCTCCGGCAGTCGGAAGGGCGTCCCTTCCAGCAGCTTCACCGGACCCTTAGCATGCAAAGTCGACGGGTAAACCCCTTCTTCCATCGCACGAAGCATCTTCATTAAGCCTGCCATTCCCGCCGCCGTGACCGGATGTCCGATATTGCCTTTGATCGAGCCGATGGGAATGCCTGTTAACCCTGCGAAAACGTCGCTCATGCTTTGAATCTCCACCGCATCGCCCAACGCCGTACCTGTGGCATGGCATTCGATCAGCGAAATGTCTTGCGGCTTCAAGCCCGACATTTCGTAAGCCTGCCGCATCGCTCGAATCTGGCCGTCGCGGGCGGGAGCCAGCATGCCGCCTTGTCCCCCGTCATTGGATAGACCGATGCCGCGGATGACGCCAAGAATGCGGTCGCCTGCCTTCTCGGCATCCGCCAACCGCTTCAGCGCAACGAAGCCGCTTCCTTCAGCGGGAACAAGGCCATCCGCCTCCGGATGGAACGGGCGGCTTTGCCCCGTTCGGCTGATCGCCTTAAGCGCGCGAAAGCCGGTATACAGGAACAGCGCATCCGTTCCGTTGACGGCGCCAGCAAGCATCAGATCGGCAGTGCCGTCATGCAAGCGATCGCAAGCCAGCTTGATCGCATAGAGCGACGAAGCGCAAGCTGCGTCCAAGCAGAACGCGCCAGCCCCTAGGCCGAATGCTTCCGCGAGAAAATGGGCGGGATAACCCGACATGAAACGGTTAACCGCTTCTGGCGGCTCGCCAACTTCCCGGGCAAGAAGCGCCTTTGGCACATCCCCGTCCTGATCCCGCAGCCATATATGCTCTGCATAGCGAGATAGCGAGACCGTTGGCAGCGACAAATTGCCGATTACCGCACCGGTACGCTTATGCGCGTCAGGACCTGCTGCGGGATTCGGCAGAGCTTCCGCAGCAGCATGAAGCAGCCAATGGACCATCCGGTCCATCGCGCTGATCTGCGCCGAATCAACCCGCAGCGAGGCTGGATCCAATGCCAATTGGAACCCTCTGATATATCCGCCGCGGATCGACCAGTCAGTCCCGTCCGAGCCACGGCGGGCTGCTTCACGCGACAGACGCCATTCGCCTTCCTCTGGCTCCGTCAGCGTCTCCCTCCGTTCAGCGACGATGCGCCATAATTCCTCAGGGTTCGCCGCACCGGGAAACACGCAGCCCTGCCCGACGATCGCAATCGGCTCGAATTTCATCCTGCAACCTTCCTCTCACTCATGTGCTTTCTTTGCTTTGCTATTGGCCGGCAACGATATGCATCTCGACGTTTCGAAGCTCTGCGAGCACTTCGCCTTGTTCGTTCAACCAAGCCAACTGCGAAACCGTCTTGTACCTACCGCGACGCTCGCTCCGAATCCGACAGACGATCGATTCATGCTCGGGCATGCTTCGGTAAGCTGCATACGATCCGATCGTGGTCGGTAGGGTCGTTTCGCCAAACATTCGGATTCCCCACAGCCGTGCGAGCTGCAAGCCGCCATCGAGCATCGCCGGATCGATTTGCCCTTCTTGATGCGACCATGCCGTCGCCTCGTCATGCTTGAATATCGCTTCTGCGCCCTCATGGCCTGCCAGCGTCAGCTCACGAATGACCCGGAAGGCTGATCCATGGAAAAGCTTGCTGCCATCATAGATGTCAGCCAATTGCCAACGCCATGCTTCACCGCCAGCTGCTTCAAACATAGGCGCATCCCCCTGCTCAGTATCATGCACGATACCCATTTCGACGTCAGCTGTATAGTGAATGAGTCCTTCCTCTCCCCTGAGCTCGAAGCTCAGCCGAGCATGCGCAAGACCGTCCGTTCGGTCGAAGCATGCCAAGGTCAGCCGAATGCGTTTACCGTCATTTGCTGCAGCTACAATTCCTTTTTTGACCGACAAGTTCGAGCACTGCTTCACCGTAAGATGCGGATAGGCTGCCGATGCAGCGCGTACAAACCAATCCAGTGCCATCACAGCCGGTACGACGGGATTGCCGCCGATCCGATGATCGTTCAGCCAAGGCGCATGCGAGGGCTCGGGCAGAAACAATTCCGCATGCCAGCTTCTCTCTGACGCGCCTTCGATCAGAGTTGGCCTGTCCTCCGAACAGCCGCCGATGACAACCTCGACAGGCCCGTTCATGTCCGTCGCCTCCGCTACGAAAGCAGCGGTTCCTTCCTCCAGCGGAATCAGATTGACGCCGCGCTGTTCAAAATGCTTCTTCAACAGCGGGCTGACCATCCCGCCGTCCCACGGACCCCAGTTGATCGACTTCACGATGCAGCCTGAGCCGCGGCGGATCGCTTCGGATTGGGCGCACTTATTCAGCACCTCATTGGCCATTGCATAATCCGCTTGCCCAACATTGCCGCTGCGGGCGGATACCGAAGAGAACAGGCAAATGAGCGAAAGCGGATCGCTTTCTGTTACGGACAGCAAAGCGCGAAGGCCCCCTACTTTCGTATCGAATACATAGTCGAATTGGTCCAGCGTCTTGTCCGCAATCGCTTTGTCAGCCAACACCCCCGCGCCATGCACGATGCCGGTGATCGGCCCCCATTGCGCGCGGATCGGAAGCAGCGCTTCCCGCAGCGCCTCAGCGTTTTGCACGTCGACTGGCACGTAGACGACTTCCGAACCAAGCGCTCTCAGCGTCTGAAGATTATCGGCAATTTCGCGATTCATCACAATACGCTGTACTTTTCGGCCGAGCTCCGCCAATGGCAAGGTTGTGCCGTCCGCCTTTGACTGTTCGAGCAGCGCGCGCTTCATTCCCGCGTCATCAGAGATCCCCCTGCATACGACAGGCTCTTCTTCGAGCGGCGTTCTGCCGAGCAAAATGAAGCGCTGCCGTTCTGTCCGCGCCAGCGCTGCTATCGCTGCAGCCGTAACGCCTCTTGCTCCTCCGGATACGAGCAGGACGGCAGGCTCTTCCGACTGTGCTTGGCCATCCCTTCCATCGCTGACCGAAGCAGACGCAGCTGACTCCAGATCTAATATTGGCGTTATTCGCGTTCCAGCAGCCTGAAGACCAACCTCGTATTCGGGCCCTCCGGCAAACAGCTCCTGGAAAATCCGCTCAGATGATTCCTCTGCCGTGAGCCCCTCACGATTGAGATCGATCGCCTTGACGGCGGCTTTCGGCCATTCACGCGCCGCTGTCTTCACAAGCCCCGTTAAGCCAGCTGTCCACACACTGCGGGGTGACGCCAAGTTCGTTAGGCCGAATGAGCCGCCAGTATCCTGCACCGTGACAAAAACGCCGCCCTGCCGGGCAAACTTTGCAGCAACCGTCTTCGCTGCCTCGAAGGCGCGGCGGTTCGCCAATAATGCCTCTTCATCCGTGTCCATCGTCTTTAGCGCATCCAGCCAGATGACAGCATCTGCTTTATCGGAAACAGAGGCTACCACTCTCGCCTGCGCTCCTGCTGCTAACATGCGCTTTGCGAGCGCTTCTGCAATTCCGTTCCCGTCATCCATGATTTCAATAGCTGCGCCGTCCCACAGGCCCGGCATCGCCAAGCCTGCCGCTGGCGCGGGAGCAGCTTTCACGCCGTAACGCACAACGGCAGGCCTTTTGCTACCATGGGCAACTACTTTTTTCCTGCAAACTCCTTGCCCTTACCGAGCGCTTGGTTCATATAATCAACAATTTCGCCCAACGTATTAAGCGCAGCCAGCTCGCCCGGCTGCACGTCTGGCAGCTCCGGCAGCTGATCCTGCACCGCGGATAAAATCTCGACGCGTTTGATCGAATCGATCCCAAGCCCCGACTCAAGCTCGATATCAAAATCAAGCATTTCGACCGGATAGCCCGTCTTCTCCGCTACCACTTCGAGCATGACCGACCTCACATCGCTAGACGGTGGGGGTGCTGCTGCTTCAGCAGCTGCTGGCGTGGCTGGCGCTGGCGGCATGTACGCTGGCGCTGCTGGAGCGGCTGGCGCGGGCGCTATGTACGCCGGCGCTGCTGGGGCCACTGGCGCTGGCGGCATGTACGCCGGCGCTGCTGGAGCGGCTGGCGCTGGCGGCATGTATGCCGGCGCTGCTGGTGCCACTGGCGCTGGCGGCATGTACGCTGGCGCTGCTGGAGCGGCTGGCGCTGGCGGCATGTATGCCGGCGCTGCTGGTGCCACTGGCGCTGGCGGTATGTACGCCGGCGCTGCTGGTGCCACTGGCGCTAGCGGCATGTATGCCGGCGCTGCTGGAGCCACTGGCGCTGGCGGCATGTATGCCGGCGCTGCTGGTGCCACAGGCGCAGGAATAGCAGCAGAGGCTGCAATTTCAGGCATCGCGGCGAAAGCGCCGAGCCCTCCGGCTGCCAGGGCGCTTAGCCCGGCAAGCGAAACTTCAGCCGTGCGCAAGAAAGCGATGTGGCTGTCCGCCATGGCACGTTGGTAGGCAGCATGCGCCTCCATCGTCTGGCGCTGCATCTCTGTGATCGCGCCAAGAAGAACGGATTGGGTCGTAATCGAATAGTTAGACATCGTAGTTTCCCCCTGAATATCGTTGATTCGAGACATTGCTATATTCGAAGCAGCCTGCTGTTGTTCTGCATAAGTAACTCTTGCCAAATCCATGCCGGATGCTCCAGCGCCAACTTGCGAGACGGCTGTATAGGCGAGTGCCGGACGCTGGGCTGCAGCCTCTTGTTGTAGGTTCGGCAGAGCCGCCTCAGATGCCCGCAGCTCCGTTCCTGAGCTTGGTGCGGCGTTAATCATCGCCTTAGCCTCATTTGGCTTCGGCAGCGCTGGCGTTCCCCCCTTAGGCGGATAAGGCCGACCGTTATTGACGCCGCTGAGCGGAATGGTGAATGCTGGCTTATGACTGTTGCGAGGATCTCCCTCTTCCTTGTAATCCTCCCAGAACGACCTGAGATCGATCGGTACGCCGGCAGAAGCCAGCCGACCGAGCGTGTGCCACAACGAATGGACGCCGTGCTGCCCTTTGCGATCGGTGCCGACGGCCACAATATCCTTGCCTGCAAGGCATTGCGCAACAAGACCAGTCAGGACGGCGCTCGGTCCGACCTCTATAAATGTGCGTACGCCGCTCGCATAGAGCGCCTGAACCGTCTCTGCGAACAGAACAGGCTGCGCGATTTGAGCGGCCAGCTGATCTCGCAATCCGTCCGGAGTTGAAGGGAACGGCTGGCCGTCTGCGTTCGACACCACCACACCCCGCCCCGCTTCAACGGAACAGTCCGCCAGATACGTACGGAACTCCGGTACAGAGGAAGCGACGAGAGGCGAATGAAAGGCCGTGGATACAGGCAGCCGTTGGCAGCTTATGCCTTGCGCAGACAATGCTCCCTCCATGCGGCTAATGGCTTCCGCTTCCCCTGAGATGACAACTTGGCTTGGACTGTTATGGTTTGCGCAGGTCACGGCTAGTCCGCTCTCTTCTACTATCGCGCGCACCTGGCTTATTGAGGCGAACACCGCGCACATCGCGCCGCTGCCTGCCGATGCTGCGGAGGCGGCAGCCATTAGCTCGCCGCGCTTTCTCGCCGCTTGCAGCATGTCTGCCTCATTGAGTACACCCGCTGCGCACAACGCGGAAAGCTCACCGAAGCTATGACCCGCAAAATGCTCTGCTTGAACGCCAGCCTTGCGCAGCACATGCAGCGCCGACATGCTCATCGCGCCAATGGCTGGCTGCGCCCATTCAGTTGCCTGCAATCGGTTGCGCTGCGTATCCAGCTCTTCGCTGGTAAACACGGGCCGAGGGTAGACAATCTCATGCAGGCTGCTGCTTGCATCCATTGACACATCAGCCGCCCTATCCCACACCGCACGTGCTTCGTCGAATGCCAATAGCAGCTCCGATCCCATGTTCAGATACTGGCTTCCTTGGCCGGGAAACAGCATCGCTATTTTGCCTGGAATCGCGCCATTCGCATAATAAATCCCGCTATTATCATCGATCCGTTGCTCTGGATGATGACGAAGCGCTGCGATTGCCTTCTCCAGTTTGATCCTTAGATCACTCAGATCCGCGGTTACAAGCGCCAGCCTCGCCGGCTGCTTCGGATCATAATACGACTGTGTATGCCGAGCGAGATAAGCATGCAATCCTTCGTCGTCTGTCAATCCGGCAAGCAGCTCTTCACACTGGGCTAGCAAATCCGCCGGATTGTTCGCGCTGAACAGGAGCAGCTCGGACGGCATGGTCCGCAGCTTCCAAGCCTGACGGCCCGGTCCCTTATATTCCTCTAAGGTGACGTGAAAGTTGCTGCCGCCGAAGCCGAACGCGCTGACGGATGCTCGTCTCGGATGTGAAGCCCCCCTGATCCAAGGCCGCGCTTTTGTATTCAAATAAAACGGGCTGTTCGAAATATCCAAGTTCGGATTGGGCCGATCGACCTTAATCGTGGGCGGCAGCGCCTTATGACGAAGCGCCATGACAGCCTTGAACATGCCAGCCGCTCCCGCCGTTCCCTTCGTGTGTCCGATCTGGGATTTGACGGAGCCGAGCGCGCACCATTGCCGATCCGCTCTTGTTCCGTCATCAAATACCGAAGCTAACCCGGCAAATTCCGCCGCATCGCCCGCTTTCGTCCCCGTTCCGTGCGCTTCCATAAGCTCTACGGTAGCAGGCGAATACCCGGCCATCTCATATGCACGCCGAAGCGCTTTTGCTTGCCCTTTGGAAACAGGCGCGTACACGCTTTTGGACTTCCCGTCGGACGATGTCCCGAAGCCTCTCAGCACAGCGTAGATCCGATCGCCGTCTCGCTCTGCATCCTCCAGACGCCGTAGCGCAAACATGCATAACCCTTCGCCGAGCATCGTTCCATCTGCCTGATCCGAGAACGGACGGCAGTCGCCTGTCGGGGATAGCGCTGGCGTCTGGCTGAAGCACATAAACATGAAAATATCGTTTAACGTATCTACGCCGCCAGTAATGACAAGATCGGACTTTCCAGCCAACAGCTCCATCGCGCCCATCGAGATGGACGTTAAGGAGCTGGCGCATGCCGCATCCACGATGCAGTTCGTACCGCCGAGGTTAAAATGGTTGGCGATTCTTCCCGCAATAACGTTGCCTAGCAAGCCGGGGAACGAACTTTCCTTCCATGGCACGTACTCGGCAGCAATGCGGTCGCTAATTTCTTGCACCTCATCCTCCGGCAGTCCGCTCTCCCGAAGCACCTTCACCCAGACCGGCCGCTGAATGCGGCTGCCAAGCTCCACGGTGAGCTCCGAGGCGGATGCTGTCCCGAGAATGACACTGATCCGATCCTTGTCGATCAAGCTGAATTGACCTTGCGCCGCGTCTTCCAGCACGCTCTTCGCCACCATCAGGCCGAGCAATTGACTCGTATCCGTCGCAGGAATGTTGCTTGGCGGCATCGAGAATTCCTTCGGATCGAATTGCACCTGCTTCAGAAAAGCGCCTCGCTTGGCATAGGTTTTGTCCGGCGTCATCGGCGTAGGATCGTAATAATCCTCGATGAGCCAATGCGAGCTAGGAATGTCGGTCATCAGATCGTTACCAGCCATGATGTCGTTCCAGAATCCCCTGTTATCGGTCGATCCAGGGAACAACGCGCTGACACCGACGATTGCGATCGCACCGGATCCTATTGAGTCGTTCACTTGCCTTCCTCCTTTTTCACGTACTTTAAGCATGCTTTAAATCACCCGTTCAATGCTCGTTAATAAACAAATTAACTACAGTAATCCAAGGTTAATACACGGTTAAAAATCGATAACGGACAGCTTGCCGCAAGTAAAAATACTCCTGTCTATCACCCGACAAATTGCCCGATGTACTTCCTTCCTATCTTGGTTCCTATTGCCTATTATAAGGGAACAATCCGCTCTCGTGAATTCACATTTTGTCGAATTTAGACGAATTTCTCCCTCGTTTTTCTAGTGAATGTGTGCAGACAAGGACAAATGGCATAGATCGACCACGACTCCACAGCTCTCGATCCACTTTCATTCCTAGCAAAACAACAAAAGACGTTTCCCTATACAGGTACGTCTGCTTCAATGCATCACTCACTAAATAACTCGGCTAAGGGACCTGAGAGCCGTTATTTGGCGAAAAAGACAGGGTTTGAATTTGTAACGGACTCCAAAGCCTTTATTCGCACCAAAATAACCCCATTCGCGCCCATATTAACCCAATAACGCCTCGGAGGTCCGTTACAGAATCAACTTCGCTGTTTTCAGCGTAATAACGGCTTTACAGTCCGTTAGCGCGAGAGCGTGCGTCCAGTTGGAACACGAAAAAAGCCGCGGATCGCCTCCGCAGCTTTCAGTCACCTTTCAGTCCCCTTCCACATTCCTATCCTTCCAGCTCGCGCCTAACCCGACACCCCCCGCCACTTGTTCCGTATTTCCTCCACCGTCGCCAACGCAACCTTGTCTTCCAAAATATCGCCGGGCCGATTGGCTTTGCCCAGAATATAGCCTTCGAACTTCGTGCGCGTAAATTCGAAAATCGATTGGAATTGCAAAATGAGCGGTATGCCCTTCAGATGAGGCTCGTCATCGCCGATGCCGATTACCCACGCCGATTTGCCTGAAAGTTTCGCGAGGAATCCTTCCCTATCTTCTCGCAGCGATTGGGACCATCGGTCGATGAACGTTTTCGTGAGCCCGGATGCCCCATACCAGTAAATTGGCGTGGCGAACACAATCGTATCCTGCGCCAACACCTGCTCAATGACGGAGTGGTAATCATCCTCGGGGTAGGGCTCTTTCTCGGAATGCCGGTAATCCTTGATCGGCTCGATGGTATAATCGGACAGGTAGAGATGGACGGCATCAAACCCTTCGGTTAACCGTTTGGCAAGCTGGTCCGAGTTTCCGTTTCTTCTAGCGCTTCCGTAAATGACTGCGATGCCCATTCGTAAACATTCCCCCTCATTCGCAAAATAGCTGTGGCCGCCTCTATTATGCTATGCAATCACGGCCTCTTGATTGCGATAAACGACCTTCACTTGCTGGAGCAGCGTAAGCGCCAGCTGCTTGGCTTCTTGCGGTGTATCGCCTGCGACAATAAAGTACGCAAGCCGATCATCCGAGCTTTTTGCTTTCGCGACGTTATCGCCGGGCACCGCCGAAACATGGCTCCGAATAACCTTCGGATGCTGGAGCACATCGTCGATTCCTTCAAGTCGCTCGAGCACGCCATCGCGCTCGGCGGTCACGTAAGCAATCGAGGCCGCACGATCATGCTTCTTCTCGATGGCAACTGGTTGATCGAGATAATAGTTAACTGTCGCTTCGAATACATCTACGCCGAAGGCCAATACGAGCAAGTCCGACGAGATGTTGTCCCCGCCCGGTCTTCCGTTTACTTCGATGATACGGGGCCCAGATGAGGTTAGCTTCACCTCTACATGACTCGGTCCATCGGTTAATCCAATCGCTTTAAGCGCTTCAACTGCCACCCGAATAATATCGTCCTGTCGTTCGGTATAAGAAGGAGACGGCAGCGTATGGAACGTTTCTACGAAATAGGGCAACGGTGTCGTCAGCTTCTCTGTCACGGCAGCGAATATTGCTTCTCCTTGCTGCAGGAACAGCTCCACACTGAACTCCGGTCCTTGCAAATATTGTTCGATCAAGTAGTCCTCGCGGACTTTGAAATCCATATAAGTCACTTTAAACTCGACGATCGCCTCAAACGACTTCCGCAGCTCCACTTCATTATGGATAAAAAATACATGCTGACTGCTCGCGCAATTGGTCGGCTTCAGCACAACGGGGTAGCCGATTTCTGCGGCAGCCGCAGCAGCTTCATCAAAGCTTGTTACTTTACGGAACGCTGCGCTAGGAACGCCGTGTTCAGCGTAAGCCTCCCTCGCCAAATCTTTATTCCGCGATTTTAGCGCTGCTTCGTATGGCACGCCTCGCAGGCCAAGCCGCTCCGCGACCTTCGCCGTCAAGTGGGAGGCGTAATCGGTTGCCGGAATGAGGGCGTCCAGCTTGCCCGCGTATGGCGAATCCGTTATCGCCTGATATAGCGATTGTTCGTCTCGGATGTCGGCTACGATCAAATCATGATAGATGCCCTCGTACCCGTATTTCTTCGGATTATCCTCAGACGATACAATCGCGATGACGCGATGCCCTTGTCCATAGGCGACTCTAGCAAAGCTAACGCCGTAAAAGCTAGGCTCGACAAACGCAATCGTTTTGACCGTTGGCATTGTTCTCACTCCTTACGAAATTTTCGGACAAAATTTGCTATGTTGGGCGCTGCAACCGCAGCAGCATGATTTTGCATTTGTGGATGCTTACATATGCATTTGTGCATTGTGCATGTAAGCATTCCATTCACGCCTCGACTTCCACCGTTTGTTTCTGCGGCAGCTTCGACTTGCTGTTCAGCACGTAATAAGCAATCAATCCGACGAGCATCAACCCACCCATCACAATGAATCCAAGCCCCGGCGAGAATCGGTCGATGACGACGCCAAGCCCTGTTGCAGAGACGGTCTGCAGCAGCAAAGAAATGCCCATCCAGACTGAAGTCGCGCGCCCCATATACGATTTGGATACCGACGCCATCAGCGATGTCGTGATCAGGATGCGCAGAGAGGAGTTCGTCAAGCCGATGATGACGCAGCCGATATAGAGCAAAAGCACAGTCGAATTAAAGGCGATTGCCACGAGATTTACAACGGATACGAGGAAGATAAGCAGAATCGTTCCGTGCTGCGACAGCTTTCTCGCAAGCGGAGCGGCCAAGAAACCGGACAGGAGCCCCCCGATGCCATAGCTCATATCCGACAAACCGAACACGATGGAATCCCCGCCTACCGATGTACTGACGTAACCCGGCAGCACGACGTTGAATACCATCGTCGTCACCAGCGGGATAATAGATACGACGCCCAGAATGAATAGAGAAGGTCTTTCCGCCAAATAATGAATGCCCGCCTTGAAGGAGTCGAAGAACGACGTCTCGTCATGCTCGACCGGCAGAGCCGAATACGAAATTCGACTGAGGAAGAGGCTGCTGATGAGAAAAGCGGCTGCGTTCAGGAGCAAGATCGCCTCGAAGCCGATATATTTGTACAGAACCCCGGATAAGCCTCCAGCCATGAACATGCCGACCTGCAAGCTGATTTCGATCAAGGAATTGCCGTGTATCAGCTCCTTCTCGGTCAACAGCTCTTGCACAAGGCTTCGCGAAGCGCTCATATAGAGCGCCCAGCCCATGCCGTTGACCGCGGCGAACGCATACAAGTATTCAACATGGAAGCCGGTCCCGAAGAAGGCGCCTGTGATGAGCAGCAGCGCTGCGGCTCTTACAACATTCGCCCACAGAAGGATCGACTTCCGATTCCATTTGTCAACGAACGTCCCGGCGAATGCAGATACGAGGAAGCCTGCGATCACGTTAAGCGAGAGCATGAGCCCTACGGAAGTAATCGATCCCGTCTGGTCCATCAGATACCAGTTGGCGCCGATCGTGCTCATCCCTACGCCGAAGCCGGATACGATATCCGCGATGAAATAATTCCGAAACCTGCTCGCTCTTAGCACGCTAAATATCATCCGACCCTCCTAGCAGCGATTGAATTTGCTGACGCAGCGGCTCTAAGCCGAAGCCTAGATCGGCAAGCACCTCCGCATGCGAGCCGCCATACATCGGCCACTGCTCCCCGCAATTATGCGAATAAACCGGATGCTCCGGCATTATCAACGCCAGATAAGACGCGGTGCCGCCGGTTGCCCGATGCTCCTCGACGACGAGGAACCGATCGGCTAATGACTGAAGCGGCTCCACATATGCTTTCAAGCTTTGGCTGTCGACATAACAAGCATGGGCGTGCACAACCGATTCGAATTGCTCGGTTAGCGCTTTGCACAGCTCGGTCGCTTGCTCCCCGACGGACAGGAGGCAAAGCTTGGCTCGGCCATGAACCGCCCCCCTTTCTACCAGAAGCTCTCTGCATGAGGATGCCGAGGCTCGGGCTAAGCTTTCGAACGCATCATTGCGGGATAGGCGAATGTAGTACGGCTCCGTTGATGCCGCCGCTTCGCGGATCACCCTCCGCGTCTCTTCTTCTCCGTGCGGGCACGCGATGCGAATATTTTGAAAAGACTGGATCACCGCGATATCCTCCAGCGCATGATGGGTCGTGCCGAACCATCCGCCTGACACGCCGCCGTACGGAGCAACGAGCTTCACGTTTTTCCCCATATAGCCTAGCGATAATTTCACGCTTTCCGCAGCTCGCAGTGCCGCGAAAGCGGCGAACGTCGAGATAAAGGGCACGTATCCCGCTTCGGCGAGTCCTGCCGCGATATCGACGCCGGCTAACTCCGCGATGCCAAGGTTCAAGAACCGCTCCGGATGCCGGGTCTGGAACGGATGGTTTTTGCCGCCCAAATCCGCCTCTAGGCAAACGATTCGTTCTTCGGTTTCCGCGAGCTTGGCGAGCTCGTCCTTATAGGCATCCCTTCCCGATAGCGTCGCCGTCGTCATGATAGGCTCACCTTCCATCTTTTCGCCAGATTGGCCGGAATTTTAGCGTAATGGGCATCCGGATTGCCCTCTAATGCGGCAACGCCCTTGCCTTTGATCGTTCGAGCAAGAATGGCGATCGGCTTCTCGCCATCCGGCGTTATCGCATCGAATATAGCGTCATGCTGGTGACCGTCGATTTCCCGGACAGCGAACCCGAATGCCTCGAACCGCTCCTTTAGGTTGCGGATTGGCGAAATGTCATCGACATAGCCATCATTTTGACCGCCATTGCAGTCCACGATATAGATGAAGTTCGACAGCGACTGGGCTTGCACGATTTGAGCCGTCTCCCAAATGAGCCCTTCCTGCAGCTCCCCGTCTCCTCCGATCGCGATGCCGAGGCCTTCCGTGCCTCGCAGCTTTTGCGCTAAAGCCCAACCCGCCGCATAGGCGACGCCATGGCCCAAGCTGCCGGTTGCAAAAGGGATGCCGGGAAGCTTGTGGTTCGGGTGCCCTGTATAAAGCGAGCCTTGCTTCCCATAGCTTTCCGCCGGATTAGAGGGCAAGATTCCGTATACGTATAAAGCCGCATACAAGCCCGCCGCCGCATGTCCTTTACTCAAAATGATCGAGGAATGCGTGTCATGCCCATACTTCGCATAAGCGGCGATCAACAGGTCGATAACCGATAAGCTGCCCCCGATGTGGCAGCCGGTTGGGGTGGCCGCCATGTCGATGATCAGCTTTCTAGCTTCTTTTGCCCTATCGGCTAACGACGGGGGCGGAAGCTCCTGTACCTTGTATGCCGATATCGATTGCTCCATGTAATCCTCCGTTTAACCGGAACCATTCATTAACCGCCTCTCTCAGAATGGCTCGCGAAGATTCGACTTCCTCATAGCGCAAATATTCGTCGTTCGTATGGTCCAGGCTAGAATCGCCCGGCCCGTATGCCACCATCGGAACGGAAGTCCACGTCGTCGCCAGCGTGTTCATATCGCTCGTTCCCCGCTTCTTCAAATAGCGAATCGACTTTCCATGCTTGGCGAAGCTTCGCACGAACGATTTCACCAGCGTATCCGAACGCGAATTGGCAAAGCCCGGCGTCGAGCGAAGCACCTCGACCGTCACCCCTTCCCCGAAGGACAGCTCGACCTTGTCCCTATAGTCGTTGCCCGCTTCCGGCGATATTCTGAAATTCAGGATCGCGGTTGCCGTAATAAAACCACGCTCGTTCAGATGCTCGATATCGATCAAGGAGGACAAGCTCTGCTGATCGAGCTCCTGAACGATGCCGCGAATATGAGCTGCAACCTGATACAGCTCATCGATGGCGCTCACGCTATCCTTCGCCGCCGTATGCTCCTGCGCTCTCCGAATGGAAATCCGCAGCTTGAACAGTCCGTAATATCCTAACGTCAAGCTATCTTCGCCGCTCGGTTCGCCGATGACGACTGCGTCCGCCCGGTAATGGTCCCGAATGTAAAAAGCGCCTTTCGAAGACGAAATTTCCTCTTCCACAGCGCCAATCACTAGCAGCGAGCCATTCTCGGGCACCTCTGCTTCCAGCAGCGTATGGACGAAGTTGACGAAGCTGCCTTTGGCGTCCACGACGCCTCTTCCGGTCACCCCGTCTGCGTCGGCTCGAACAGGCCACACATGCGGCACCGTGTCGATATGACCGAGAAGCAGGAGCGTATGGGGACCATTGCCCTTGCGGAACACGATATTGCCTACCTCGTCGATCTGTCCCGTTATCGACGGGTCTTGCACTTCTTCAAGCAGAAACCGAGCCAGCTCATGCTCGTCTTCGGAAACGGACGGAATTCGGATTGTTTTGTTCAGCAGTTCGAAGCTGGGTGCCCCGCGTTCGCCTTGCCAGAACCATGTCCGGCCTCCTTCCTCCACCGAGTGAGGACCGGAAATATTGACATCGCAAACTCCCCGGCTAACCGCCAGACGAGCCGCCCTTACTTTCTGCTTCATTCGCCCTTGGACGGATGCCAGCTCCTCGTCCTCGTACACATCCGGAATCGTCGAGCCCGCATCTCCGACATCCTGCAGCAAGCCCGCCGTGCCGGTCACGAAACGAAGATGATGCGCTTCGAGCTCGACAGCAAGCTCGGCGGCAAGAACGTCCGCATCGATATTGATGTAAGAGTCGATCTCGGAATCCCAGATGGGAGGCGACAAGCATACGACATCGAAAGCCGATAGAGCGGCATGGAGGAATTCCGTGTGGCTGCCCGTGTATTGGCCGAATAACGAATCCCTTACGATGACGGTTTTCTGGCCTTGGATCGCTTTGATCGGCTTCGCCTTTCGCCCGCGCACAAGACCGTTGTCGCCGCCTAACTGCGCGAATACGCTTAGCCCTTGCGCTTTCAGCTGCTCCCGGATCGGAGCCAAAATGTATGCATGGTAAGCGTCTCGAATATAAGGCATCTCCTCCGGGGAGCAATAGCGCACGTCATCGCCGGACGGCAGCGTCAAGAACGGCATCGGCCGCGATAGCGCTTCATACTTCTGGCGTATTGCCTCCGCTCCGCCGGCAACCAGCAGCACTTGGTTCCCTCTGCGCGAGATGCGGGCAATCTCCTCGAAAATGCGGGGATGATTCACGATGGTGCTGCTGCCAAGCTTGATGACATATAGGCTGCCGCTGCTCATTATGGCCACGCTCCTTCGCCTTCTTGGGGCAATCCTTCTTCCTCCGGGAACCCAAAATACAGATTGGCCGCCTGAACGGCTTGCCCCGCCGCTCCCTTGAGCAGGTTATCGATCGTCGCCAAGGAAACGCAATTTCGACCTTCCACATATGCCCCGACCTCTGCAAAATTCGTGCCGTTCACCGTCTTGATCATGGGAGTTCCGTTGCCAGCCGAGAGGTAATGGACAAACGGTTTATCAGCATAGGTGCTGTAAAACGCTTTTCTCACATCAACGGCGGTAACGCCTTCCTTGAGCAAAGCATAGGAGGTCGCCATAATCCCCCTCGGCAAATCAAGGCTATATACCGAAAATTGCAGATCGACCGTACGGCCGAACGGGTCAAACAACGCCTGTTCGATTTCCGGCTTATGCCGATGGCCGTGCACTTTGAACGCTCTGAAGTTACTCGTGCGCTCGGCATGATGCTCGCTCGTCGACTTGCCGCCTCCGCTCGAACCCGTCTTGGCATCCGTCACGACACGCTCCTCGATCAAGTCATGCGCCACTAGCGGAAATAACGTATAAAGCGTCGCCACCGCCATACATCCCGGCAAATTAATAACCTTCTTCGTTCGGTCGATTTCACTGAATTCGGGCACAAAATAATGCCACCCGCCTTCAAACGCATGCTTCAGCGTCTCCGGATAATGCCGCTGCAAGAGTGCGGTGTCGGAGATGCGATAATCGCCGCTCACATTAAACACATAGTCCGCATGCTCGGTAACCTTCGCGATAAGCTTCGGCAATTCGCCAGTAGGCAAGCATGAGAATACGGCGTCATAATGCCCCTCCAGCTCGGAGGCGCGGCTGAACTTAAGCGAGCTAATCTTCTTCTTATGGACCGATGCGGCATAATACTTGTCGACCGGAAGCCCGGCATTCGACTCGGAGGAAATAAACGTTACGTCGAATCCGGGATGCTTCCGAAGCAGCCTGTACAGCTCGGCGCCAGTGAACCCGCTGCCGCCGAGAATGGCTACCCGCTTCAATCGCGACTCGCCGCTCATCCTAGCCGCGCGTCTCTTTCGTACACGATCTTCACATCGCCGCCTTGTTCAACAAGCTCGCGTATCTTATGCGGGTTCGCATCGACTTTCTTGAATGCCAAGGCGTAAGCCTGAATGCGTTCGTACTCGATCGGCGTTCGGAGCTCTCTGCAGATCGTGAGTGTGCTGCGCAGCATGTTCAGCGTTACAGGGAATCGGTTCAAATCGTAGCCGAAATCCTCGCGATCCGATAACGAGAACGGGTAGCCGTTGCCGAAGCCCCTCCTGTTCTTGAACGGAAGATGGCCGGGGATCGGCACGTTCTGCCATTCCCTTGCAAAGACGCCTTCGGCATGAATCAGCTGCTCGACCGCATGCTTCACCCGGTAATCGTCCAGATCCCCAAGCCCCAGACGTTCAGGATGCAGCTTAACCCGGTACATATTGTAGCTATGCTTGTACCCTTCGGGAACGAAAGGCCCGCTGAACAGCTTCGTCTCCTTGAGCGCATCGGTCAAATAGGCCGCGTTTCTCGCACGAATCGCGTCGTAATAAGGCAGCCGATCAAGCTGGCTGAGGCCGAAAGCCGCAGCGATCCACGACATGCGATAATCGATGCCCGACGCATCCAAAAATGCGAGTGCGCGCTCATAATCCTCTTTTTCCCGGAAAAACGCGATGCCGCCTTCGCCCCCAACAGGGAAGTTTTTGTCGGCCATCAGGCTCTGTCCCGCGCTGTCTCCGATCGACCCTGCCACTTGCCCGTCAATCGATGCGGAATGGGCATGCGAAGCGTCTTCGACCAGCCGTAGACCATGCTTGTCTGCCAGCTGGCGCAGCGCAGACAAGTCGGCTGGCAAGCCGTGCACGTGAACCGGCATGATCGCTTTGGTTTTATGCGTAATCGCTTCCTCCACCTTCGTGGCATCCAGGCAATAGGTGACGGGATCGATATCGACGAAAATCGGGATCGCTTTGGCGGCAACGACCGCCTGCGCGGTCGCGATAAACGTGAACGCAGGCACGATGACCTCGTCGCCGGGCTGCACGCCTACTCCGACGAGCGCAAGATGCAGGCTCGACGTGCCGCTTGACGTTGCAATCGCGTAATTCGCGCCTACATAATTGCGATAAGCTTCCTTAAACTCCTCGACGACGCTTTCGCCGTCCTGCTGGATCGAGACGAACAATTGAATGACGTCTTCTTTCGTAATAATGGGGAAGTTCGTTTTGCGAACGTCTTCAGGAATAATCGAGGGTCCCCCGTCGAGTGCAAGCGGAGATTTGATCCACTCCTCGTCAGGCAGCTGCAGCGGTTTGCGAATAAAATCGGTTTTCATGAGGATTGCTTCCTCCTTAACAACGATATCTTGACGCAGGCCGCCACGAGCGGGCTAAGCCTGTAGTTGAATTGAGCGGCTGGCTGGAGCTCCGGCGAGCTCTCCTCCTGCGTCCACATCGTCTGCAGGTCGAAGGCGCCGAATATTTTGAGCCGCTCCGCTTTCTTCCAGATCAGCTCGTCGTTCGAGGCGATCGCGGCGACCGGGCCGAAGCCCAGTCCCGTGAAATCGAGGACGAATACGGGGGACTGCCCGGCGGAGTCCCGTACCGCTTGGTCCAGCCGATGGAGGTTTTGCCCGTCTACCGCTATCGCGGAATAAGCGGCTTCCGTTTGGGGATTCGTTACGAGCTGGATGCCCAGCCAGTTCGCGAATTTCCGCTCTTGCTCGCTCGCATTGTCGATGCGCGCCGTCGAGCCGTAGACGATGTCCTGTCCCCACAATGCCCCGTGAACCGCACCTGTGAAGCTGTTAAACAAAGAAACGTATCGGGTATTCGTGAGTTTCGCGATTGCCTTCTCCAGCCCTTTTAATTCGTGGTCGTTTTTCTCGATACTCATAATGACGCCTGAATTCAGCACTCTCGACAATACGAAGGATAAGGAAAAATAATGTTCCTTCTCAATCGCCGGCGCTGCCGGTTTCGTTAATGTATCGCTCATTCTTTAATTATTCCTCCCCGCATACTAAGGATTAACGCCGACGTTTACCTTGCTTTTCTGGCCGATCTTCTCCTTCACATATTCGGCGATATGATAGGCGACATCTACGCCATGCACCTTCCACGATTTCGCGAATTCCGGATTCTGATTCACTTCGCAAACGACGTATCGCAGCTGCTTGTAATCGAAAAATAAGTCCACGCCGTAAATGCCTTCTCCTAATACACCGACCAAATCCGCGCATATCGCGGCGATCTCGTCGTTAATATCGATCGGCTCGATCTCCGCGCCCAAATGCGTGTTCGTCTTCCAATTCTCGGCGGACACGCGGCGAAAAGCGACGATCGGCTTGCGGCCGACGATGACGACACGGATGTCGTAATCGCCTTTTTCCACATATTCCTGCACGAGAACGGGAAACGATTGATGGCTTGGGTCGACCGACTCCCTGGCGGCAATCCAGCCTTCCAGGCATTCCTTCCCCGTCATTCTGGCGATTCCCCGCCCCCATGAAGAGGTTGCAGGTTTGATGACGCATATGTCCCCGAAATCCGAAAGCGCGTCGAACAGCTTCGCAGGGGTGAAGGCGACTTGATACCTCGGCTGCGGGATGCCATGCTTGTTGAACACAATCGCCTGATGAATCTTATTCGTGCAAATCGCAATCGCTCTGCCCGAATTCAACGTTTCGATACCGGCAAGTTCGAGCAGCTGCGTACGGCTCAACGCGTTTTTCTGTGAAAGGCACCGAATGAGCGCCAGCCCGAATGACGGGGCGTCTGAGGCCCCGACAGGCAGTTCCATGGAGTCCAAATTCACTTTGACGCGGATGCCAAGCTGACCGAGATGATCAACGATACGCTGCTCTTCTTCCCTCATCTTCGTGATGCACAACAAGATGTCGCTATTGTTCTCCATGGATCGCTGCACCTACTCTCCCCAAGTTTCTTCAATCTCTGGAGCCAGCGCAATGGTGACGAGGCTCGCTTCAACCTGTACTTCATGCTCTTGTCCGCAGGATTCGCATTCTACGATTTCTCCTGTTGTTGCTTGTTCCTCCACCTCAATGTCCGACTTGCATACGAGACAGCTCAATTCTGCCATTCTCCTTGCACCTCCAATTGGGATTTAAAAAAATGATTTATTATAACGGATTGAATCCCTTATAACTTACTTTGCGGCGATGTCCCATTCCCTGACGTTGTTGAACGTGCCAAGGTTCAGCGGTTTGCCAACGAGAACATCCTTGGAAACGACCTGAAGCCTCTTCTCGGAATAGACGGCCAGCGTCGGCACATCCTCGTGCAGCACCTCTTGCAGGCGATTGTAGATCGCATGCCGCTTCGCCTCGTCGATTTCTTGCTCGCCTTGCGCGATCTAGCTTAAACGAGGTTTCGACCTTCGCATGAAGCGCGAGCTTGAGCGTAAACGCGACGTCCGCCGCCTCCACGACCTGCCCCGCGTACATGACGATCACTTCGTCAGCCATTTCCGCCACGACGCCCAAATCATGCGTGACGAGAAGAATGGCCATGCCCCTCCGCCTGCTTTCCTTCCATTTGGCTTGTTTACAAATACCAATAATTCCTACCAAATTAGTAAACTTTATCTAACAAAAGCATACCTGAACCGCAGCCGTTTGAATAATAGAAGAAATCTATTCGCGAATAGAAGAAATCTTACGCATCGTATGAACAGCGGCCATCCTCGAATGCTTCCGCATACGCAACGGACGACGAGCTTTTCATGCCACGCCTCCCCGGTTATACGTTTGAATTCGTTTCTCCGCCATTGCAGTCATGCGTTCGATCAGAAACGTCAGCCCCCAATAGATAACCGCAGCCGCAATATACGATTCAAAAAACTTCCAATTGGACGATGCAATAATTTGCGATTTGGCATTAATGTCAACGACCGAGACGGTGAACGCCAACGTGGAGCCGTGCAGCATGCTGATCGTGCCATTCGACAAATTGGGCAGCAAAATCGCGAATGCCTGCGGAAAAACGATTCGGCGTATCGCTTGCGTCGTCGTCATACCGACCGCATAAGCAGCTTCGATCTGCCCCTTGTCGACAGCAAGCAGCCCTGAGCGCACAACTTCGGACAAATAAGCGCCTGCTGTGATCGAGAACGCGATATAGGCAAAGCCGATCATCGGAATCGACACGGAGCGGAACGACCAGCCGAAATTCGTGCATATGGCATCAATGACAAATGGGAGACCAAAATAAACAAGCAGCAGATGAGTCAGCATCGGCGTGCCGCGAATGAAGGTGACGTAAGCGACAGCAGCCGCATTCAGAACCGGCACGCTGTTAATTCGGATCAAGGCGACGACTGTGCCGATAACCAGGCCGCAAACGATGGATACAGCAGTGATGGCAATCGTAGTCGGAACAGCCGTCAGCAATTGGAGCAGCGCCTGCCATATGAAGGAAAGATCCAGCTTCATAGCCGCGCCTCCTTGCTGCGCCATTTGGCTGCCGCCTTATTTTTGCGGAAAAACGATATTCTGGAGGTTGCGTCTCTCGTTAACCCTGCCGCTGCCGGCTCGTGGCGGAGCATCCTCTTCTCAAGCCGGTCAAACAGCTTCTGCAGCGCAAAGCTGATAATAAAATACAACACTGCGAGAGAAAGGTATGTCTCGATAAACCTTTGGGAGAGCGTGCCTATCGTCTTCGCTTTTCCGGAAATATCCAAAATGCCGAGCGTAAAAGCAAGCGACGTGTCCTTCAAATTGGCGATGACAACATTGCCGAATACCGGGATGGAAAGCGAAATCGCTTGCGGCAGCACGATCCGGCTGAACGCTTGGAAGCCATTCATCCCAACCGCATACGCAGCCTCCGCCTGTCCGCGATCCACCGCCATAACTGCTCCGCGAATCACTTCGCTAATATAGGCTCCGCTATGCAGCGAGTACGTAAGGATAACAAAAAACAACGCAGGCGTTCGCGTAACGTCAAGCTGGACCGCCTTCAGCACTTCGGGAACGCCATAATAGAACAGGAATAGCTGAATAAGAATCGGCGTGCCGCGAAAAAACGAGACGTATAGCTGCGAAAGCCTTCTCAACATCGGCACGCGGTACAACTGGGGAAGCGCGACGAGCAGCCCGACCAGCGCCCCAATGCCGATGGAGCTTGCGACGATTAGCAGCGTAACCTTCAAGGACGGAAGCAATCTGTACAAATATTCGAATACGTAGACAATTTCAAATTGATGCTGGCCCATCTTCCGTTTTCACTCCCCCAGCCGAACGCGGATGCCGTTTGCGACCATCTATTTCGAAAAATCTTGCTTGAGCCATTGCTCGCTAATTTTTTTCAACGTGCCGTCAGCCTTAAGCTCCTTGATCGTCGCATCGACCGCATCAGACAATTTCTTGGACTCCGGATCATTTTTGCGGAATACATACAGGATGTTGCCTTCGTTCAGCGGATCGCCAACCGTCTTGAGCTTGCCTTGCGGATCTTTGAGTGGGAGCAAGAAATCAGCGCCGAGCGTAGCGTATACCCGCCCCGACGAAATTTGCTGCACCTCGTCGTTAGCATCGTTCTGCTGGTAGACGATATCGATCTTCGCATCCTCGTGTTCCTTGTTGTAGTTTTCCAAAATTTGCGCTTGGGCGCTCGTTGGACCGATGAGCACCTTTTTGCCTTTCAGATCGTCCAGCGACTTGATCGGATCTGTGTTGTCCGACGCAACGATAATTTTGTTGCGCCAGTAGGCGTATGGCTCTTGGTTAAAGTCAAACTTCTCGGTACGCTCCGGATTTTTCTCAAAAAGATGCGCAGCGATGTCGACCTTTTTCGTTTCCAAACTTAGCAAAATGTTCGAAAACTCCATCGATTGAAACTCGAACTCGTAATCCTTCAGCCTTTTGTCAATTTCACGAATCAGCTCGACGTCAAAGCCGGTCAGATTGCCTTTATCGTCCAGAAAAGCGACTTGCTCAAAATCATTCCCCGTGCCTACGATTACTTTTTTGACGGCTTCGCCTTCTTCCGCGCCGCTGGCCGTTTCTTTGCTTTTGCTTCCGCATGCGGAAAGAGCAAGCGCCAGAGCGAGTGTGAATGCGACTACGGTAAACTTTTTCATTTGTAAAGACCTCCATTTATGCTATTCGTTAATCCGATAATTCCAACTTGTTAAGTTAGAATTAAAGGTTGATCTAACTGTATCATCCATTTCTGGGTATGAATAATAGAGAAGTTCTATGCGGTCATATAACAATTCGATCATGAATAAAACAGCGTCGCATCGAAGAGCAGATTAAATAAAAAAGGAGACCTCCGCATTAATGGCTAAGAAAGCGGAAGTCTCCGGTGATCCGGTAGACGCGATATTCGAACGGAATCGCATCTTATATGTGATTGTGAATAGTAATGACGCCTATTCCGATTGATTTTATTGTATTTGCATTAGGTTACCATCTGTTTATAAATATTGTCAACATATTCCTTGGGATAGCGATTGGAGAATCAAAGTCGAGATCGCGTATGTTGGTTCTGCGTTTATCCGCGTTTGATGTTTTGATGCCTGCCCTCTCGGCTAACGGACTCAGTAGCGACAGCCACTGCCTACACCCTCATGGGCTAACGGACCCCGCAGCCGTTATTTGGCGGAAAATAGGGGCGATTGTGATTCCAACGGACTCCAGAGCCGTTATTTGTACTAAAACGGGCTCATATCTGCTGATTTAACTACAATAGCGGCTCTGAGGTCCGTTACAGATCCAATAGCCCAATTTTCAGGGTAATAGAGGCTGTACGGTCCGTTAGCGACATTAGACATGTATCGATACATTAATGCTAACTACGCTATTTCTTTAATTAAAGCAACAATCTTCTGAATCTCTCTATCTCTCGAAAGCCACCAGTTCCGGCTCCAAATTCGATGAATCCTCCACCCCTTACTTTCTAAAAACCGCTGCCGGTAAAGATCCCTTTCACGTGCTACTTTTGAAGAGTGATAAGCAGCGCCGTCGCACTCAACTCCAAGTAAATATTTCTCTTTGCTTACCGGATCAACGATTGCCAAATCAATTCGATACCCAGAGAAGCCAACTTGTGTGTGCACCTCATAACCACAAGCTATTAAAGCTTGGCATACCTCCTCTTCAAAAACACTATCAAACATCAATTGATTGTTTTGCCTTTCCTGTACATTAGTCGCATCAACTAGTCCATTGAGAATTGACTGCGCTAGCTCGTAATTGCCATCAGATAATGCTTTCCCATACTCCAGATATCTTTTGAACAATTTAACGCCTCTAGCATACGTTTCAACTCTCATCCATTCACTTGGTTCAAATGAACAAATAATGTATACTTTCTTTTTCGCACGCGAGATTGCAACATTTAGACGGTTTTCTCCCCCGTCTCTGGAGAGAGGACCAAATTGACTTACCATTTTACCCGCAGTATCCTTTGCATATCCCACAGAGAATAGAATTACGTCTCGTTCGTCACCTTGTACATTTTCAATGTTTTTAATAAATAACCCTACACTCTCTTCACCGTTCTTACGTGTCTTCGCCTCCTCAATCAACATTCGATACTCTACATTTTCGGTCATTCTTTCTTCAAAGATATCATTAATCAAATCAGCTTGTTGTTTATTAAACGTAATGATTCCAAGTGTTGGATGTCTTGAATCGTTTCGAAGAATCTCTATCACTTGTTCTACTATCATTTCCGCCTCCACTCGATTTGAACGGTTTTCCCATAGCCCATCGACTTTAATAAATTCAATAGGCTTGCTGCTGCTCATCTTAGTTACAGACGGTGCTATTTGAACTCTTTGATCATAAAAAGCGTAATTTGAGAAATTAATCAACTCTTCAAACTCAGAACGATAATGCCAAGTCAACCACTTATCAGGGAACTTTGGTTTTGCCCATTCCAACAAGCTCTTAGCATTTATGTCAGTCCTGTCGACATAAACGTTATTTTCTTCCTCGTCCTCTTCATCATCATCCGTGTTTGCCTGAAAGAAAGAACTAGGCGGCAACTGCTTTTCATCACCTGCAACAATCAGTTGTCTTGCACGATAGATGGAAGGAACCGCATTTTCAACCGGACATTGTGAGGCTTCATCGAATATAACAAGGTCAAACATTTCCTGGTTCATTGGAAAAATGGCACTCACAGCCTCGGGTGTGCATAACCAACATGGCACAAGCTTAAGCAAGTCCTCGTAAAAATGTCCTACTACTTGGCGAAGCGGCATTAGTTTACGTTTTTTATTCGACTCATGTTTCAATTTCTGTCTAGTTTGTCCCATTACTTGCACTGAGTTGTTTGCCAATAACAAGTCAATCATAGGCGGGACTGCCTTACGTTTTTCCTTTAGAAGATCGCCATATCGTTGTACATTCCGCTGGTAGATTTCCGTTGAAACATCCTTTACATGAGGATCAGATGCTTCAACTTGTAAAATCCAAGCGTGAAGAAAACTATTTCGAATAAGACAAATCCAATTATTAACCACATCCAGTGTATCTTCTAGCGTAGATTTCTTTTCACAACGTTCAAGGAGGTCTTTTTTCAGATTTCCCATTTCCTCTTTCATTTGATCCAAGCGACACAAACTATCAAACTGATCTAAAGTTTTCTGAAGCCCCTCATAAATAGAGGTATCGTAACTCCCTTTATTAAGGCTCTTCATGAAGTCCGCGATTTCGTCATTAATTAAATAATTCTCTAAGATACGCAATTTACTATGTAAACTTTGAGTAATGGCTGTAAGCTCAATAAGTCGTTGAACTTGTTTTATAAAAGCTTCGCTGTGATATTCCTCCAGGGCTTTGCTGTTCTCAGGATTTTTAAGCCAATCCGGAAATGCTACTTGAGCCTGCACATAAGCATGTAGAAATTTAATAGCCTTATCCTTTGCTTTCAACCATTCATTCCAATGCTTTAAGTTATTTTCCACTAAAGGGTCTGCGAAAAAATAAGTTTCCAATGTTTCTCGACGTAATTTCTCAAATAGTAAAAATGACTCAATCTTGTCTCGATATTCTCGAACAGAATGACCATCGAACGATACTCCCTGGACTTTACAATGTTCTTGAATCTCCTTCTTTAATGAGTACCAGTTCGAATTAACAAATCTCGATATTTTTTTGTTCATATCATCGAATAACGTTATTTTTTCTTTCCATTTTACTGCTTCATCATAAGCTAGGCTTTCGACTGGTTCAGGAAGACCATTTAAAGCACTTAACTGTTTAAAAATTGAGTTGTATTTTGTTCCAATAAAACTTAATTGTTCTTCGTTTTCATATTCACGGTTCTCATCGTTGAAAAATTTTACAATATGCTTATGCAAGCTTCTTTCTTTCAGCCCTTCAATTCCCACCTCTAGCTCATGAAGCAAATGAACGTTTTCAAGATAATATACAGGTTCAAACAAAAGATGAATCTCAGTTTTGATACCGATTGCTTGTTTAATCTCTGTCACCATACGATCTAATACATTACTTAATTCAAGATGCTGCTTAATCGAAAAGTTAGCAAAACTTTTACGTTTACTCCAAGGGTAGTTTCTATTGTCGTACTTCTTTTTGAGTTCAATAATTGTCCTAAGATCAACTAGATGTGCTTCTAAATCATCATAGGTGATGTTATGCAACAAATCCTCAACTTCAAAAATTTCAGCTTGCTCATATTTTGCCTTACTATACAAATAATAAAGACTCTTCCCGAATGGTCTCACTTCATGTAACGAACTTGCAATCTGATTTAGTTTTACGGCTAAGGCATGCTTCTCATTCGAAATTCTCGTATAATCCATCGTTGTAGTGGGAATGGAACGCTCAATAACAGAAGCAATTTTCTGATAGACATCTGCTTTATTTTTATTGAAGTCATGTATCAATGCTACATTATTTTGTAAATTAATCTGACCCAATCGGTTATAGACCACATCGAGAGCAGCTGGTTTTTGACACACTAACAAAACCTTTTGCCCTTTTGACATGCGATCGACAACTAGATTTACAATAACCTGAGATTTACCAGTTCCAGGTGGACCATGAACAATTAGCCCTTTTTTATTTCTTGCCGCAACAACAACCGCTTCTTGGCTCGCATCAGTATCAAGGACAAAATAATTATCTGATGGATGAACGGAGTTCAACTCATCAATGGAAATTTCATCAAAAGCCTTTTCGTCTTCTTCAGCCCCTTCTAACAATTCTCTCAAAAAGCCGCTCTCAGGGGGATTATCAAGCAATGCATTAAAATCATTCAACAACGTACTAGCTGATTGTTGAAATTTGCCCATAACCGCATAAGGGTATAACGTAAATCCCTTTGATACTTGAGGGATATTTTCTTTCTTCATATTTTTGAAAGATGTGATAGTAGCTTCTTCTAGCTCAAGTGCCGTTGTAACGTCATGTTTCCGTAGTAATTCCCTTAGAAAAGGCAAAACGTCCGACAAACTTTTAGGCAGTGCTTCTAGTTGATCTTGAATTGATAAACTAATATCCCCACCTATGTATTTCTGAATAGCCATTATAAAAGTTCGGTTAATAAATGCCGGATTCTCCTCACCGACCTCTAATACCCAAAACGGTTTGTTGTTTATATATTTTTTCAACAATTTCGCAGGATAAAACAAAATCGGACATCTAACAAAAAATTCAGGGACTAAATAACCTTCAAGAAATCCATATCCTATATAAAAAGGGTTGTTACCTGTTTCCTGTTCAATTAAATCTATTTCCCGTTTCAATTGGGTCAGCTTGCGATTCGCTAAAATAGCACCTTCCTCGAGACTATTTTGTGGCATAAGCAAAATCTCTTCACTCTGAGCACAAATTCCCTCCATTACACGAACTTCGAGTCCATTTTCTATACTTTCCAACGTATGAATATCAAAATGATTTTTGTTAGTTAATCGCGTTAATCTAAGACTTTTATTATTGGCTGTTAAGTCGGTCAATCTATCACGATATAATTTAAGGATGTCCTGCATTTGTTTTCTCCTCAAGTTTAATTGTCATAAAGTAGGTATTAATTTCTAAATTTATTATATATCATTCAACTCTATTCCTCGTCGAATATTTTAAACATTATCATTCTGATCTACTATCGAATATAATGAAGACCGCTCCGGCAGGAGCGGTCACAGTCCTACTTCTTCACCTTATAAAACTCATGTTAAAGCTTCATCAACGCCCGCTTTTCAATCCGGCTCACATAGCCGCAAATGCATAAGGATTTCATTTTCGATACAACGGGTGTATCGAATTTCTTGATGTTGTGACACAAAACGATATGAAATAAGGACAATCTATTCTAAATCAATATTCGGTTCGACTAAAAATCAAATAAAGTCATCTGCCCGGCTCTCCCATCGATGCGCTCAAGTGTCTGTGGTGCATTATCCTTGAAATACGCATGCCGAATTTGCTTGGTTGATTCAACAACTTGCTTGGAGGAATCCGTTGTGTACCGTAAACGGCAGCTATACACAATCGGAAAATAATCTTGCAGAAACTTTCCTTCAGCATGCGCTGTCAAAGCGATCATTTGGAAACCAAGTTGTTCCGCAATAAAAAATACCGGGCTTAATACATGATCGCTTGATGCTTTCCCGAATGGGTTATCCAGAATAACGCTTCTGTGCAGCTTCATATTTGCCCGGATAAACTGCCTTTTCTCAGCGACATAATTGAGCAGGCCAAGAAATAGCGTCATGTTCTTGCTCCACTTCTCTCCGCCGGACCAACGATTCGACTGTTCCCAGGAATAAGCCGCCTTCGTTACTTGATAATCGTTCATAACCTTGCGGCATGACACCTTCATTGCTTCACCTTTCATTACAGCCTTTATCAATTGCTTCGAATCTAGCCATTGTTCCAAGCTTTTACGAACATTCTGTTGGATGTCCTTACCCGGCTCATCTTGGTACTGCTCCTTCTCTAATTGAATTAGAATCCACTCAATATGCTCTCGTATTCGCTCCTTGCCCTCATGATTATCCCACTCTGGTATAAAGAAGCTATAAATTTCACGCCATCCATCGGCTGTGCGAATACGAGTTTTCTTGGGCAGCTCCCGCAGTTCATTCGCTATCTGCTTCAAATGGGTATGAATACGATGAATAAACTCTTGCAATTCACGATCATGAGTCTGAATCGTCTCCGTCATAATATGAATCGCCTTCTGAATTCTCGTTTCCATCACCTGCTGAAACTCCATAATATCGGTATAAGTCTCTTTAAACTCGATACCTTGAATGACCATCTGCCGCAGCTTAATATCCTTTACATGCTCAAGACAATAAGCTTTCATGCTTTGAATTCCTTTGCGTACGTTCATCTGTTCCTTATCGACAGCTTGCTTGCACGATTCGAGCAAATGGATCGAACGCTCTGTGTAATCCATCCGGGCGTAATCGAATTCTCTCCGATGCTGCTCTTCAATCGGCGCTGGAGCTAGTCGAATATCTTCCAGACGATGCAGCAAAATATATTGATTCCACAGCTGCAGTACGCTATCCAATTCTCGATTATGACGTTCGATGTATTTGCTGCGCTGCTTTAATTCCTTCTGTTCCTGTTCGAGCTGCTCCGCCTTGAGCCGCAGGTTATTCTTCACATCGAACAGGTTATCATCAAACTGTATTCGTTGTCCCCCAGGAAATTGTTCTCCAAATTCCTTGAGCATTCTCTCAATTGTCGCTTCTATTTTCATCAATTGCATATGTTGATCAGAAAATTTCTCGCCTGCGTTCTTTGCTTGTTCGCGATATTTCTCGACACGTTCCCACCATTCCTTATTGAAGGTATCCATGTCCGCCGGCAACTGCGCCTCTTGCTCCAGATTCGGATGCTCTCGCAAAAGTGTCGTCATCCCTGTCCGTGCTTGCACTTCACGTTCCTGCTCATGATTATATTCAAGCTCCAGTTGGCTTCGTACCCGCCCAATGCCATCTCGTTCGCGGTCTACTGCCTTATATGCTTCTTTCAATTCAATTAATGTATGATTGGTATTCACATAGGCAAAGGATTGTACCGCCTGATATAACTCATTGCTCTTCAAGTTTTGAAGGCCTATCTTCAAATCCGTAATTGTTGCTTCAATGCCTTCCCGTTCATCTAGTGTACGCTTCAGTTGGAAATCTTTCATGCGTTGCTGCGAGCGCAAGCCTGCAATCTGTTCCTTGATTGGCACAATTTCTTCTTCCAGCTTCTGCATTTCCGATCCAATTAACATATACTGCTGGCCATCTCTTAGCCAGATGCCCAATTGTTGAATTTCTGCCTGCATCACTTCCGAGTCTGACCGAAATTGTCCCTCTAATGCCATCAGTTCATTCAAACGATGATCCAACTTCACACTTTCCTGTGACAATCGGATGAGCTGCTCTCTGCTCTCACGGATTGATTTGTCGATTTCATTAAATCGAATGAGAGGGTATGTCGCAACGAAGCTTGTCAGACTCTGCTCCGTTCTCCACCACGCCTCCAGTTCTGCTTCCTTCTTTTCCCGGTTCGTTCTAACAGACATCGCCTCTTCTTGTAGCGATTGCTTCCACTTATCGAAGGCTTCCGAGTCGGTATTATAGTTCCAATGCCCAGGTACAACCCAACGATCTTCCATATGCGGCAGATTACCTTGTATAATGGATACTGCTTCCGATACGCTGAGGATCCGGATTGGAAAGACAATGTCATCAGCCTCGGCTACCTTCAAACCGAGTGCCGCTTTATCCGCTTCGATTGTCACGAGCGTAATCGACCATAATCGATCAGCTATCTCCAACTGCTTACCAATCTCGATTCCTGCCAGGTATTCAACACCAGTTTGCAGCATAGAAAATTGCCGTTTCCAGCTTTGCAGCCTACGTTCAATAGACGGATCTGCAAAAAAGAGCTGTTGATCGTTATAATCATCAACATAACGAAATGCATATCTTTCTTGCAGCATCAAATAATTCTTCTGGTCCTGCCGCTTCGCAATCCCATCATGAAGCCGTTCTGTAATCGAAGTAAGCTTCTCATATACCGATAGCAAACGATCCCAGTCCGACCGCAGATTTCCAAGCTCATTCCGAACATTCAAGTGTTCTGCCTCGAGATGATTCATTTGCTGTTCGTTCACTGTTTTCTGACGATCTATATGACGACATTTAATCTCGTTCGCCTTCTGCTGCTCTATAATATCGCCACGTTCCGCTGCCAATATTTTCGATCGTTCAAGAAGTGCAAGGCGTTCCATCTCGACACGTTGCTGCCGCGCGGACCAGATCGGCATTTGCTCCTCTACCTTCTCGAGAACGGGATTCGCCAATATACCTTTAGCTAGTTTATTCCGATATTCCCGCTTCTCCTCAAGCTTCGACTGCTTCTGCCCTACTTGCATCTCCCATTGTCGAATCTCAGCTTCAATTCTCTTCAGTTGTTTCTCTGTCTCTTGCTGATTAGCCTTCAACGTAGATAGCTCTGATATCTGCTCATTCAAATTATGTGAAATCCGCTTTTCATCCTGCTCGAATGCAGTTCGTAATTGTCCGCCTGCTTGCTCCCACCGCTCATGGATCTGCTGTTCATCTTCACTCTGCTCCATTCGGTTCAGGTTATTCCTCAACTCGACTCGCCTAGACTTCGCCAGCTCCGCCTTCACTCTTAGTTCCGCGTACTGTCCAGAGTAATAATGACGCTCAGCGTCAATTCGCCTTTGCTGTAAGCCGTCAGATTCCTCCCGTAGCTGTACCAGAATAAGTGCTGCATTCATCCTCTCCTGCTCTTCTTCGGCAAGCTCAAGCGACTTCTCACCCCGGATCAATGCATCGTGATGGCTCTTCCAATTGTGCTGGCTTTCAATGAGTCTCGCTTCCTCCGCTTGGAGCTCGCGATGCTGCAGTTGCACAAGTTCCCGGTATGTACGAGCTTCCTTGCGCGCCTCATCATACTTCACTTCAGCATTATGAAGTTGTTCATGCAGCTTGACATACTGGATTAGCTGCAGCTGAATCCCATTGTTGTCTTCAATTTGCTCTTTCAAATCCTTATATCTTTTGAACCCTTCGCGATGAGATTCAAACATATTAACGAAGCGATCTTCCTCGAAGCCTTCCATTGCCTGCTCGACCGTCGGGATCAACAGTCTATCAAACAGCTGCGACGTTGCTTTACACTCATCAAAAAACTTCTCGATACCACCTTCGGTATCATTGATTTTCACAACAGCATCCCACTCAGAGGCAATAATATGGAAGTTTTCCTCCAAATAACCTTTGTACGCCTTAATCGTATCAAAGGTTCGGGCCTTAAGATGGTGCCGATGTGCCATCGACGAATAATAATCTTGTATTTCTCCCTTATCAGCCGGTCTCGTTCTCCCCATATTTTCTTTGACAAACGGAATACGATCAATGCTATCTGGGTCATGCTCTCCGTATTCATTCACATATCGGTAGGAATCCACACTGTTACCGTTCAGAAAGAGGCTAATACAAGTGACTGCATATCTCCGACGAGGCTTATCGTTCAGAATCCATTCTATAGCGATATGCGCAGGACCATTCTCAAGCAGCAGCGTATCCTTCAGCTTCCGTCCCGCGAGCTCTGTATGCGGCAGTATCGCTTGAAGCGCCGTCTGAATAAACACCGTTTTCCCGCCGCCATTTTCCAGTACAATTGCTCCATTGTGGCCGTCGAAGAAGAAGGTCTCGTCATTATATCGTTTATTGCCGCCCTCATAGAGGACATGCGTGAATCTAATTTTTGATATTGCGGGCATAATCGCGAGCCTCCTCGCTCATCTTTTTTGATCCGTCCATATCATATAAGAATTGAAGAATACCGCGATTATATTCAAGCTCCATAAAATAACGTTGAACAATAACCTTCGTTTTCTCCGTAAGCCCGATTTCGCCGCTGCCTACTTCTTCCGCCACCTGCTGCTCTACCAGAAATCTTTTAACCGTATCCAAAAAACTTAGTCGACTTATCGTGTTTCCGCTTTGCCGCTTCGCAGTCTCCTTAATGTCATCCATCGTGTCCCATTTTTCAATTACTGCAGACCAATTATATGAAAATTCCTTCTCATACAACTTAAGCTTCTCTTCGTCATGCTCTCGCAGCGAGTCGATTCGTTCCTGCACGATAGCTGCCCATTCATCGAGTGGAATAAAATTCCGAGTCGGCTCCAGGCTTTGATAGCTATCATAAAAGGCGCCTATAAACACCATAATCGTTACATACATCAGATATAAATCAGCGTTTACCGCAGCAGCCCGCAAATAAGTCTTCTTCATATAATCATTGCTGAAATGAAAAGGAGATAATCGAACAAGCGGAATAAGAAACAACTGTTCTCCCGTAGCAATAACCGTACAATCCACCTCTGCGGCAAACTGATCGACAAGTCCCCGAACTTGGTCATCTACCATATAAGCCTTCTGTACTTCTTTCTCAGCAGAACCTGTCATTGCTAATTGTGTATAGATTCGAAAGGCTTGCATTACCTTGTCATCGTTATAGAGCATCTCGTTCCTCCTCCCAGGAAAGCTTCATATTCTGAATTTGGTAACGTGTTGCGTCATCGGCTATGATTTGTGGTAGCTCCTGTACTAGAAGAACACGCCTGCCCAAGAGTGAGAATACTTCCGCCAAGCTTGTATCCCAACTATCTTGGTTTGAAAAAACGGCTCGTACCGGGCTACGTTGATGCAGTATTAACCAGAAATCATAGAAACTTCGATAGGTCAGCCATTCAGAACGACCGTTATTTTTGAGAATATTGAATAATTGTTGCAGCTCTACTGATTCATATCGTTCTAATTGCTCTACTACCAATCCCATAATGACTTTGAAAAAAGACTGCCTGTTTCTAGCGAACCCGTTAATATCCTCCTCTTCGGTTACTTCCAGAAATGCGTCCTCTCGAGGCTCCTGCTCATTCTGGCCTGTTATACTCTGTTCTGCAAATACCGTTAGCGGCGACCAACTTTTGGTCTGTTCAAGCCCCATGAATGGTGCGGTTACCGCCTTCAAGGCTTCAGTCGGAAGCGGGGAACCCATAACAAGACTTGCAATATCCTGATCAAAATTAAAAGCGCTTATTCCCGTATAATAGAGTGACTCCTTGGCGGAATGGAGTGCTTGATTCTTCAAATCCATACTCTGCTTCAACAACCCCGAATGGTCGCCATGCACTTTCTCTAATTCACTTGCAATTTTAAGAATATATTCATAGGCACGCTGCTGCTTCTCTAAATTCATGTCCGCATGCAGCCGCATTCTCGTTTCCTTTACAAACTGCTTAAGCTCTTCAAACTCATCATTCTCACGCTGCAATCTCATATATATATCTTCTAATAATATCGAATACCGGTGGATCGTTTCTTCGGACGCAATATTCCTCTTAATTTCATGCTCTAGCTTGATCATCCGGTCTTGTAATGATTCAACGTCAACACGCATTTCATTAATTTGTCGCAGCGCCCCCTGGAACTCACCTTTCTCCAATTGCTTACGAAGTACAAGCTGATGAATCGAGAGTTGGAATTCTGAATAAAACTCTTTGGTGGCAAAAACAAGCTCCAGCCCATCCTCATCAAGCGCATAATATTGCGTATTTGTCTTCGAATCAAACGCATTAGCTTTCAAGATGGACGTGTATACTGTTTGTTGCTCAAGATTTTCCCAGTTAAAAAATGCAAACTCCCTCTTCTTGCCTGATGCCGGACGAAACACCTGAATGATGGTACGCGACAGCTCTTCCCATTCAACCAGCTCCACACGATACTTTTCCGCTGTAAGATGATTTAAAAAAGAGGCTAAATCCTTCACCCCGACCTTCGCATATCGCATCAGCTTCTGTTCGAAGAAAAACAGCAGCGTCAGTAATCCCAATTCCATCATTGCAATCGGCTGACCGTCCAAATCCATTTGCTTTTTGCGTTGAAGTTCGAATAATGGATCGAACAGTGCAATTTTGGACATACGATCTTGAAACCCTGCAAGCGTACCCTCTAGTTCATTTCGATCCATTGCTTCCACTGTTCTCTCCTCCATAGCAGCTGCAATTGCGATGTTGTTAATGTTTCCTGCGGATAATAGCCTCCGAAAGTCAGGCATCGTTCAATCTTCTCACACTGCGTCTGTGTAAAATGTGTTAAAAAAGCTTGAACGGACGCATCATTTCTCCTTTGGTTATCTTTTCCGATAACAAAGGGCATTTCAAGCAAGGCTTCATAGAAAATAGTTGCCGGCCTGATTGGTCTTTGCTTATTCGTCTCATACCAGATTCGAATCCCTTCGTAATCCAAATCTCCAAAATAAAAGAATTGATGTTCACAATGATTCACAGGGTACTGCAATGGAAACATATCGATATTACCCGTAATCTTGTTACCACAGCCGTAAATGAGCGTGTGGAAAGCCGTATCGCGAAGAACCGGAAGCAGCGCTTGAAAAGTAGTCTTATTCTCAACAATGAGATGCGTACACTCGTTCCTAATGGGATCGTCGAATAGCCCCGGATTAACCGCTAACATTAAGGGATCAGATACCGGATAAATTCGCATTTGCTCCCACAAACCAATCCGTTTCAGAAGAGTCTCGCCGCCAAAATCCGTTATCCATTTTTCATTACTAACTAATTGAAAGCTTCGTTCGGGAGCTGGCGCAGCTTCTTCAGGAAATCCATTATGCTTTATGTATTGGTCGATTCGTGCAATCCATTGTTTATCTTGCTCGTATTCCTGAACTGAAACAGAATGGTAATAGTCCAATTTAACAGAAGAATGATAGGCAAGCTGATCCATATTCAACAAGTTCCGACTCGCACTGCTAATCAAATGCTTATTCACCCGATAGCGGTACGCTAACTTTGGCGACCTGGTTGTCCGGCCTGCTGACTTCACTGCTTCCAACGTCTTATCTTCTTCAAGGCATAGCAGCACAGTGGAAAATTCATTCCAGTCAATGCGGACACCGCTAAAGAGAGCTTCCAATTCTTCAAGCGTGATAGTAGTTTTTTTTAAAGCTTGAAGAAAATGCTCAATTATTCTCTTTGTCTCCATTGATTATTCCCCTAACATTTATACTAATTATTCAAAGTATAACAGACCTACTCTTTTCGGAATAAACAAATAAAAGGAAATTGTGCGATTCATAATGGTATGGACCGAAACGATATCACTGCGATGAATCTAACAACAAAAAACCGTCCACTGTTTCACTAGTGAACGGCTATTGTTGAATATTGTTCCGATTGGTCAATTGATCCTCAATTACAGCCACCCATTTAGGAATACTTGCTGAGCGATGTTTAATTGAATCTCTATCTGCTTCTAAAACGATCTCGCCATCCGAATTACTATTATCAATTATAATTAAGTAATCAATTAAATCGAGGTGAATTAGCAAATTGACCGTAGATGTTTGATGTCTTCTGATAATGTCTTCCGTTGGAATGTGATGACCACCGTTTCTAACTCTTGCGGCAACACGTTCAATGTTAAGTCGATAATCACCTAGGCTAACGTAGAACATGATCACTTCGAATTCATTTCCTCTGGCTTCTCTCAATTGCCTTATTACGTTACCGCCAGCTAGCGTCGGTTCAACAGTAAAGTCTCTCTTGTTTCTTATACAATCTCTAGCCAACTTTATGGCTTCTTTTCCTGCCGATACCTTCCGCCGCTCCGGGTTTTCACCGTCAATTCCACGCGCCAAAGCATCTGGATCTATATTTACACTTCCCCCAAGTCGATCTATAATCAGATTTCGTATCGTGCTTCCCACTACCATTCGGAAGTGAAGCTCATTGAATCGATTCCGGGTGTGGTACAAAGCTAGCAGCGGCTATTGTTGCTGAAGTTGGGGACGCATCGCAGTTCAGTCACCCAAAGCAAGTCGTCGCATTCGCCGAATTAGGCCCCAGTGTATTAGTTTAGGAAAATTTACGGCACAAGAAAAAAGTAAGGGCAACCCCCATAAAGTAGCCGTGATCGCTTGTGCTAACAAGTTACTTCATCACGTCTACGCTATGCTCAAAAAAGGGCAGCCCTACACTTTTATAGACCTTAATTACCATAAAATTACACTAACTGAAGATTTCTTTGGTATACACAAATACATAGCAATTATTTTTTCGTGCAACCACCCAACTGTTGACAAATCCTTAGCTCGTTTTTGGTTTTCATAATGAGACCTTTCTCAACAATCGGTTTTCGTAGCTAGTGATTTAACATTTCGATTGCCTAATTACTTTCATTAAAGCCTCGGCAACTCACTGTCTTTATACTTTAAATGGCACTTCGATATCGAGATCAGGCATAAATTCATACCCTCTAGGTTTGATGGTTTTCGATACCAAATCCCCATTTCCCCTCCAAGCCTCAATCAAAGAACCTTCATAATGAAATGACAGTTTTCGAGTGTCAACTTGAAGTGCATAATACGATACAGCTTGCTTGTTTGCAGCTATTGTTCAATATATTGATTTTCAAAGATGTCACAAATGAATCTTGTTTAGACCTAAATATTAATAGGACGAGTCCACAAACACCCCACTCAGACCTAACCCATCATAAACTCGACTAAACTTTATAAATTGACCGTATTCAGTCCCGTTAATAGTTATGAGTCCTCTGTGAATACCTTCTATGCGTGCATAGTTTGTTCCGTGAGCACTAGCAGTTGTATATACCAAGCCACCACTGTCCCCACCAATTGCTGGAGGTTTTTCGATAATAACCCGATCTTGAACTGTGCCGGGTTCATTAAGAAACATTATAACTTTATAATTACCATAACTTGCGCCATTTCCAGAAGTCACATGAAGTTTAACATAATCACCAACTTCCCGATATGTTCCAGTGTAATCGTATGTTCCAATAGTCAATGTACTTCCATTTAAGACATGGCTTCTAATGGCATTGGAATTGTATGTAATAGAGCCAGCATCATAATATCCGCTGTTATTGGCGTCTGTCATTGTACCAATACTGCTAGAATTATCAGACAGGTCATAGTAAGTATTATTTCCACAATGTCCTGCAGTTACTCCAACACTCGAAGATCCCTTTGTGGCATTAAATCCTAACGAACACCAGGTCCAGCCAGACGCTTCTTGAAAATCAATTTTTTCACCAGGAAACAATGTTGCTGCTTGCAGCTCCTCTGTAATAGAACCCCCGAGAAATTCTACCATTTCAGCATCTTTTACGGCTAGTAAGATGTCAGTCTTATGCTTTTTTAGAGATTCCTCGTCAATAAATATCTCTAGTTTATTGCTTTTAGGGTTAATGGATGTCGCTACATTAAACTTCTGAACGGCCTCTTGTGCTGCCTCAAGTTCATCATTGGAGTATTTTACTTTCTTAAACTTGAAATTGGTAGCATATATACTAGCCTTTTTAATATAGTTCTCATAATCAAGAGAGTCACCTGTTATCGCAAAGACAAATTCCCCGTTGTCGTCAGTATACACTCCTCCGAATTTATCTTTGTGGTTCTCTAACAACCATTCTTTAAATTTCATACGATCATTGACTTTAGCCTCTTCCAAAGATGCTTGATTATAGTCAATGTCTGGCTTCTTTGCATTCACGCTGACCTCGCCAGCCCCCGCTAATGACCTATACAGCTTACCATTGTACTCATGTACTTTTAAAACTTTGGGTTGCTCCTCATTATTTTGAGCAAAACTAATACCAGACAATAGTGTTACAGAGATCACTAAAGTCGAAATCACGTTTAAAATAATTCTTTTAGATTTCTTCATTGGACTCCATCTCCTTTTTTAATCTACTTAACCAAGAAAGTAATTCTAGCAGAGTAGTTGCTTCTAGACGACGAACACATTGAACGTTAAATAGTAGACTAATTAGCCTAAGATACCATCATAACCTCCTATACATTGAAATGATTACCATACAATAGTATATAACCAAAAAAATGTTGTCAATGGGAAATAAGGATTTTGTGGTAATAAAGAAAAATAAAACGACGACCTGCAGCAGTGATCACTGTTTAGAAGATTTTATTGAATTGGATTTAATGCAGTATATTCTATTGTAGTTCCTCCGTTATAGAACCTCCATGAAACTCCACTAATTCAGCATCTTTAATAGCTAACAATATATCGGATTTATTCTCACTCAGAGATTTTTCACTAATATAAATTTCCAACTTATTAGTCGCTGGATTAATTGAAGTTGCTCGAACATCAAATTTCTGAACAACCTCCCGCGCTGCTTCCAGTTCATTAATAGAAAATTTAACTTTCTTGAACACAAAATTAGTTGCATACTTGCTTGTTTTTTGAATGTACCTCTCATAATTAAGCGAATCATCCGTTACCCCAAAGACAAAATTACCGTTTTCGTCAGTATATACTCCTCCAAACTTATCTTTAAAGTTCTTCAACATCCACTCTTTAAATTTCATACGATCATTGACTTTAGCCTCATCTAAGAAGGCTTCATAATAGTCGACGTCTTGTGCATTGATATCCTGTGGTTGCTGCTTAATCGTCTCAGCAAAACTTATACCTGACAATAACGTGGTTGAGGCTGCCAGGATCAAGAGGGCATACACCATTGACTTTGACTTTTTGGGTTTTCTCATTAACCCCTCTCCTTTGCTTGAGTCTCTTGATATAGAAGGCATTTCCTGCTTATACCTCCTTCATCCCTGTACTTTACAAATATTAAAACGATATGGTAATTGAAAAAGTTGCGGCACTTTAAAAAAATCACCATACCATCCTAATTACCACCCTTTGCTTTATGCGACTTCACTTCCTCTTAACAACAAGTTCAAAAACGCATGGCGTATTACATTACCTCTGATTATAATGTCATCCAACACGCCGGTGAGCTTCACAGGCACTTCTTTAATCTTCCAAGCAATGCCGTGATGTTTAAACGCTTGAAGTGGAGATCTTTTATCGCATCAAGCAGCCCTTGGCTCGCTTTGCTACGCTTCCTAGCTAGTCGCATAACAGCCGCTTCTCAAGGAGCTAAGGACCTGACACATCTTCGCAATATGAAACTCAAAGCGGTTCTCAAAGATAAATTTGAACCTCGTTGTTTCTGATTTTCGCGAAGTAGACCGCCGCTTTTTAGAATACCGTTCTCTTCCTTTAAATCAGCCAATTGATTTCGAAGCTTACAAATCTCATAATCCTCAGTCTTGAGGTCGCCGCAGTTTGGAAACGCACTTTCTCCGTTACGTTTATAAAATTTCACTCCGTCTCGCACCGTGGTGTAATGAACATCCAATTTCTTAGCCGCATCCGCAACTGATTCTCCAGTTGAAATACGGAATACAACCTGTTCTATAAATGCTTTATCAAACTGCTTCCGTTGCCCATAGTAATCCCCTCCACTTTTATTGTTCGCATCTTAAATAAAAAGCGCGGCGCAGGTGATACTCGCACAACAAGCGATTCCACTTAGAAACAATCAGTATTAAATGACTTCTTGAAGAGGTGCTCAGAAGATAAGTCTCGTGATTTATAAATATTTCATTACAGGCGTCAGGCATCTTTGTTGAGTAACACATCATTCTCTATTTATATGATGTATTGTTTTAATTTTATTAAATTATATACGTCTCATAAATAGTACGGTCCTTATTAGACTTAAGTAGCCCACTTACTCACTTTATGATATACGAAGAACTACCTCATAAGAGGTAGTTCTCACCAATTGATAATCACTATTCACTTCTTCACCTTATAAAACTCATGATAAAGCTTCATCAACGCCCGCTTTTCAATCCGGCTCACATAGCTCCGCGAAATCCCCAGCTCCTTCGCTATCTCCCGCTGCGTCCGCTCTTCCCCGCCATGCTCCAGCCCGAACCGCCCTACGACAACTTCCTTCTCGCGATCATCCAAAATATCGAGGTTCCGATAAATCTTGCTCTTCTCGATCTTCAACTGCACCTTCTCGACGATATCATCGGCCTCGCTGCCGAGAATATCGATTAATGTGATTTCATTGCCCTCTTTATCCGTCCCGATCGGATCATGCAGCGACACGTCCTTGCGCGTCTTTTTGAGCGATCGCAAATGCATCAATATCTCATTCTCTATACAGCGTGCGGCGAATGTGGCGAGCTTCGTGCCTTTGCCGACCTGGAAGCTCTCAATGGCTTTGATCAGGCCGATCGTGCCGATGGAGATAAGATCCTCTAGGTCCTCTCCTGTGTTGTCGAACTTTTTGACGATATGCGCGACCAGCCGGAGGTTATGCTCGATGAGCATATTGCGCGAGTGCTGGTTGCCCTCGGCCATCAACTGCAAATGCTTCATCTCATCTTCCTCATGAAGCGGCTGTGGAAACGCATTGTTTTTGACATAAGAGACGAGCAGCGAAAGCTGCTTGATGAATAAGGCGACAGCAGCGAACAATCCCATGAACCGTACACCCCCAGGTTGGTAGGCCGGCGTGAAGCGACAGCGTATCTGATAAGTCGCCCTTCCGGCACGCATTGAAGTCGGTTCTTCATTGTATGTGGGCAAAGGCCCAGACGTGCATGTACGGCTGCGATGGGCAAGTTACTTATTATGTTGAAGCATATATGAGTAATTAGCAGCCCAAAAAGCCTCGCCCGGATTTCATTCCGAAGCGAGGCTTTATTTTTCAAGAATATTAGTCATTTACTCAATTCCTATCGCTAGGTCGACGCTGCCAACTCGCGCCTAGCGCACAATCCGCTTCTGCTTCGCAGCCGCCAGCCATTGCGGGAACTCATCCAGCAGCCGGTCATATAGCGCCTCGTCTGACACTGTCTCGATCCGGTCCCAATGGATAAAGTTTGCGTTATCGACGACGCGCCCGCTCATCGTATCCAGGCGCTTCAGCACCTCGAAGTTCGATTTGCCAATGCCGACGAACTGCCAGAAGATCGGGAGAACAGCCGAGCGGGTGATTACTTTCTGAATCGTCTTCAGAACACCGCCGTCGTTGATGAATATAACGAAGGCTGGCAGCTCCGAGTCCTCTTCTACCGTATATTTGCGAATGACGTCTTCCATGACCGACGGCTCGTTGTTTCGGCCGAATTTATGAACATTCGGATCGTTTAAAATTCGTTTCTTCACGTAACCGTCTAGCTCCCGCTCCGTCACAGAAGCCAACCGCGTAAATTCATTGTCGTACACCCACACGTCCAACTGAGCGTCATCGTCGAATTGGCACGCGATTGCAAGAATACGCTCGACCACGTCCTGCACCGTTCCGTTATGGTACAACGTCTGCATCGAACCAGAAATATCAAGTACAACGCCAACGCGAGCGACAACGCCTGCGATATTCTTTTTGGTCAACGTGATCGACACGGCTTTTTTGCGTAAATCAATGGTTGAACCCGGCTTCGCTGGCGGCTCGGCAGCTTGAGCAGCTGGATGGGCTTCTTCAACTGGCGCAGCAGCTGCCGCAACCTCAGCTGTTGCTTCCGACTCTTCCAGCTCCAAACCGTAATGCGTCACCAACGCTTCCATTCCGCCGTGAAATCCGCTGCCAACCGCGCTGAATTTCCACTCGCCTTGATGGCGATACAACTCGCCCACCACAATAGCCGTTTCTTCGGAAATCGTATCTCCACAGTCATAGGAAGCAATCTCTCCGCCTCCGTTCGGATCGTCAGCAAGCAGCTTCACGTAGAGGGACGAAACGTCTCGCATCGTATGGCCCCGTCTGACGCTTTCGTAAATGGTTACAGTTACAGCAAGCCGCGCGATTCGCTCCGGCAACTGATCAAGCTTGACGCTAAGCGTCCCTCGGCCGCCCGCTTCATCTTGAGCGTATGCGACTGCTCCATCGATAGAATGAGGATTTCCATAAAAAATAAGATCCTCATCCCGCTCGCATCGCAGCTGCTCCGACAGCATGAAGATGGAAGCATCTACACTCACGCCCGGATTCGTTACTTCCCAGCCAAAAGCGAGCGTCAACCGCTTGACGTCACGTCCTTTTGTTATATCAATCTTCTGTCCTTTGCTAAGCTGCATGCCATGTCCCCCAGCTTCATCTAGTAATCAATTGCTATCGTATTGATTCTGTGCATGGCGATCGAATCCTTTAAATCGTGTTCCTTTGTACGACAAATAGCCAAAATCGCCTTCGGCCAGCAGTCCATAATCCTGCGGCGTAACGCGAAACTCCGTTCGGCTGCGATTCGCAAATTCGAATGTAATATAGTAGCTCGTGCTCGCACTGGAGTCCCCATCGCCACCTGAAACCTTCGTCCGTTTACTGACGATTTGGCAATATTCCGTCAGCAGCTCCGCCGCTTGATTGGAGAGTCCAGTCGAAACGGCTCTCGTCACCCCACTCACAATGCCGCCGACGATTAAGATGACGACAATCGCAAAGAAAAACTGCATGAATACAGGCATCTCCCCAAACATACTCGCAAAGCTAGGATCGTTCACGGCCATCCTCTCCCTCAGCTCTCATTGTTGGACCTGCATCAAGAAGCGGTCGATTTCCACGGATGCATTGGGATAGCTCACAATGCTGTTGCGGTTCGCTCCTCTAACACTCTTCATCTGCTGCTCCTAATCGCCGCCGCTTGTTAGCACCGGTAACGCAATCGATGGCCCCCAGCTCGGCTGATCAATAATGATTATGCATGAACAACGAAGGAAACAACGGAAATAAATCGTATGAAGCATTTTCATAAATATCCGTTCGTGAACAGGGAAGTCACGCCCGCTGTTTCACGATAAATCGCGCCGTCTGCTGCAGCCTTTTTGTTCTTCCTGCTTAACGGACCGTATTGCCTCTATTTCATTCAAATGAGGCCAATTGAAAATGTAACGGACTCCACGGGCGCTATTTGGTCAAATTCGCATCTTCTGCTGCGACTTCAATAGAGTTAACGCCTCTGGAGTCCGTTAGCTCTCAAATATTGCGCTTTTCAGCACAATAGCGGCTGTGGAGTCCGTTAAAGTTTAAAAGAAAAAACCGCCAGCGCTTCATGCGCAGACGGTTTGGACCGCAGTCAAGAAAGTAGACACCGTATTCTTGTGAAAATTTATGAAGCCTTCTTATAAAATTGCAACTCAAATTGAACTGGACTCAAATAGCCCAGCGAGCTGTGGATCCTCTTTCGGTTATAGAAAAACTCAATGTAGCGATAGAGCTCAGTATAAGCTTCTTGCTGCGATTTGAATTTTGGTGAGCAGTAGATCAATTCTTTCTTGAGAATGCTGTGGAATGACTCGATGCAGGCGTTATCATAACAATTTCCCCTGCGGCTCATGCTAGCAATCATTCCGCATGCCTTGAGTTTTGCTCGGTACTCTTTAGAGGTGTACTGTGTTCCACGGTCGGAATGGTGGATGAGGCCTTCCTTTGGCATCTTGGTCGTATAAGCAGCCTCAAACGCGCCCATGACCAGTTCCGTCGTCATGTGATTGTCCAACCGCCAGCCAACGATTTCACGTGTACACAAGTCCATGATGCTTGCCAAATACAGCTTCTGCCCTTTGCACGGGATGTAGGTGATGTCCGCAACCCATACTTTATTCGGCTGGGAAACCTTAAAGTTCTGATTCAAAAGGTTAGGCGCGATAGGGTGATCATGGTTCGAGTCGGTGGTGGTGACCCGAAACTTCCGAGAAACACAGGCTCGCAACTTCAGCTCCCTCATGTATTTGCCTACCGTTCGTTCTGAGATTGTGAGCCCCTCAAGACGCAGTTTAGCTGTAATTTTAAGTGCTCCGTAACGTCCTGAGTTATCCTTGAAGTGGTAGGAGATGCGCTTGACCACCTGCTCTTTACGGTACGCTTGCGAACTGATTTTCTTAGTTTTCCATTTGTAATATCCGCTCCGCGAAACACGCAGCACCTGGCACATCTTCTCCACCCGAAACTCGGAGCGATACTTTTCGATGAATTGGAACCTCAGTTCCTTTCCTTGCTGAAGATGTGCAGTGCCTTTTTTAGAATCGCCATCTCTTCGCGCAGATCCGCCAACTCGCGATCCTTAGACTTATTCTGTGCCTCCAACTGACGAATCTTCTCGGGCAAATTGACCGATTCGTTCTCGAACTGCCTAAACTGATTCATCCACTGATGAACCGTACTTTTAGCGATCCCTAACTCCTCACAAATGTCCGCTATTGATTTCGTTTGTTCTTGTACGTATTTTACCGTCTGTTTCTTGAACTCTTCCGTAAACCGTTTGCGATGCTCGCTCACCACAGACACCTCACTTTGCTGCGATTATTATCTTGTATCTCTCAGCATCGTGTCCACTTTTTATTCTAGCTTCAGTCAGTTCGTACAATGGAATCAACTCGAGCGCGGAGGTGAGGTCACTGCATTGCATAATGCGCAACGAGAAAAGCCGATTCCTATCGTCTGGGCGCATTATCTCTCTGCTCGATCGCACTTCGTTGCATGATTTGCAAGGAGAACGTCCGGCGCAGGCTAATCCCCCCTTGCTCGTTGTACAAAATGCAACGACGTAGTCGGCGCTCTGCGCAGCAGCAGCCGCTTGAACCGATTTTATTTGAGATAGCTACACTTCCGCTTGCGGAAATTGCAGCTCGTACAACTCCCGATATCGTCCATTCAGCCGCAGCAGCTGCTCATGCGTACCGCTCTCGACAATCGTTCCGCGCTCCAGCACATGAATGCTGTCCGCTTGTTGAATCGTCGACAACCGATGCGCAATGACGAGACAGGTGCGCCCTCGAAGCAGCTTCGCGAGCGCCTCTTGAATGAGATGCTCCGATTCTGTATCAAGCGACGCGGTCGCTTCGTCGAGAATAATAAGCTCCGGATTTTTGAGAATGACGCGGGCGATCGAGATGCGCTGCTTCTGCCCGCCGGACAGCTTTACGCCCCGCTCGCCAATCGCCGTCTCATATCCGTCAGGGAACGCCTCGATAAAATCATGCGCATTCGCTGCGCGGGCCGCAACCATCAGTTCTTCGTCCGTCGCATCTTGTTTGCCATAGCTAATATTTTCCTTAACGGAGCCGTTAAATAACACGATATCCTGGGAGACGATGCCCAGCCTCTCCCGTAAGGACGTAATGGCAACCTGACGAAGCGGATGCCCGTCTAGCGTAATCTCGCCCCCCTGCGGCTCATAAAATCGGGCAATCAAGTGGGCGATCGTGGTTTTGCCAGAGCCGGAGGAGCCGACTAACGCCGTCACCTTGCCTGCTTCGAGCGATAAATCGAAATGCTCCAGCACCGCCTGATCGCCGGAGCCCGCATATTGAAAGCTTACGTTGCGAAACTCGACTTGCCCGCGTACCTTCCGCAGCGAAATCGCATCGGGCGCATCGACGATTTCAGGCTCCGTGTTCATAATCTCGGAAATCCGTTCATACGCTGCCGCCGATTGCTGAATCGTATTGATGAGGCGGCTGAAGCGCCGAATCGGCGTTTGCAGCAAGCGCAAATAAGCGATTACCGCAACAACCGTTCCGACGCTCATGTACCCTTTCATCGTCAGCCAAGCACCGAATACGAGCACGATCGCAAGGCCGAGGTAATTAAGCAAATCAATAATCGGCTCGTACATCGCGCGAAGCTTCGTCACCCGAATGTTCGCTTCCATGTTCCGCTTGCTGCGATCGGCGAACCGGTCCGATTCCAGCGATTCGGTCGCGAACGATTTGATGAGGCGAATGCCGGACAGCGTATTTTGCAAATGGTCGCTTACCTCCGCCACCGACTCCTGCACCGTCCGAAACGAGCGGCGTATGCGCTTGCCGAACAGCCTCGTCGTCATAATCATGACCGGGAACGTCGCCAGCAGCAGCACCGTCAGCCGCCAATCCAAAAACAGCATATAGATCGTAATGGCGCTAAATGTGAACAGGTCGGTTACGAGCTGAATCATCGTCGAGGATATCAGCTGCTGGAGCACACCGACATCGCTGGTCACACGGGACATGAGGTCGCCTGTCCGATTCCGGTCGAAGAAGCTGAGATCCAGCCGATTAATATGCCGATACAAATCATTGCGCAGATCGTAGATCACTCGTTGGCCAAGCGACGCCGTCGTCGATGTACTGATATAGTTAAGTGCGCCAAGCAAAAGTGCTGCTCCCATCAAGCCCACGCCTAACCCGACTAGCTGGTTATAACGCTTTTCTGGAATGAGAACATCAATCGTATAGCGAGTCAGCTGCGGAATGGCAAATTCCAGCAGCGAAATCGCAATGATGCACATAATCGCAAGGATAAGCAGCCGCCATTGGACGCGCGCATGCTTGAAGACCCGGCTAAGCATGGTCCAAATGCTGCCCGCCTTTGCTTTCTCGCCATTCCCGAATTTGCGCATTCCCCCGCCAGCATGAAAGGGATGCGCGCGATACGGATCAGCCATCGTTCTCTGTCTCCTTCATCCGCTGAATCCAGACATACAGCAAAGAGATGCACATCCGTCACGGATGCGCATCTCTTCGACATGTTGCCTACTTCCCGGCAATGATTTCATACAACGCCTGCGTGCCTAACTCCGCGCCGCCTTGCGCCATAAGCCGCTCATACAGCAATTGCGCGAGCTTAAGTCCAGGAAGTTCGATTCCCATCTCGGCAGCCGATTCAATCGCAATGCCAATATCCTTCACAAAATGCTTCACATAAAACCCAGGCGCAAAATCGCCGGCGATCATTCGCGGTGCAAGGTTCGTGAGCGACCAGCTTCCCGCCGCGCCCGACTGGATGCTCTTCAGCACCTGCGCCTGGTCAAGCCCCGCCGCCTTGGCATACGCAAGCGCTTCGCTAACTCCGATCATATTCGATGCAATCGTAATCTGGTTGCACATCTTCGTGAATTGGCCCGCTCCGGCATCGCCCTGATAAACGATATTCGTCCCGATCAGCTGGAGCAGCTCTTCGACTGTCTCGAAGCCTTCCTTCGGACCGCCTACCATGATGGACAATCGCGCCTCTCTAGCCCCGATGTCGCCGCCGGATACCGGCGCATCCAGTGCGCACAGCCCGTTCGACGCTGCGGCTGCCGTGATCCGTTTGGCCAGCGCGGGACTTGATGTTGTCATATCAAGCAAGTACGAGCCGGGACGAGCGTTCGCCAGCAGCCCCTCTTCGCCAAAATAGACGCTCTCCACGTCGCTCGGATAACCGAGCATCGTGAAGATGACATCCGCCCGCTCTGCCACGAGCTGCGGCGAGTCCTGCCAATGGGCGCCAGCTTGTACAAGCTGGTCCGCTCGCGCCTTGGTCCGGTTGTTTACGTGGACTTCGTAGCCGTCCCGCAACAGATGACCTGCCATGCTCGCTCCCATAATGCCTGTGCCGATGAACCCGATCACGCTGCTTTTCGATATTGCCCTCTGCTGCGCCGCCATTGAAATTCCACCTTCCCATCCTTCATCTATACCTTAGTATAAACCTCCTGGCGCGCACTTACTTCACAAAAATGTGACCGCCAATCGTCGCCGTGACCGTACGCGATTTGAACCAATCGTTCTGCTTCGCGCTCACCCCGTTAAAATACAAGCCGCCGTTCGTCGGATCAATGCCTTTAGCCGCATCAATCGCCGCGCGGAACGCCTCCGCATCCGGCTCAAGCCAGTATGTACCGCTGTCGATCGTATGGAATGCGCCAGGCGCAAAAATAACCTCTTCAATTGTATCCGGGAAATCATTCGAAGCAACGCGATTCAGTACAACTGCGGCAATCGCCACCTGACCGTCATATTGTTCGCCTCTCGCTTCGGAATAAACGATTCTCGCCAGCATGGACAGATCGGTCCGGCTGACCGTTACTTTTTTAAGCGCATGCATCGTGGTCTGTCCAACGACGCCCGTTTGCGCAATCGCTGCTCCTTTTTGGAAGCGTTGAACCGCATCCTTCGTTCCTTCGCCGTAATTGCCGTCAGCCTCCGAGCTTAAATAGCCGAGCATCCGGAGCCTTTGCTGCAGATCCACCACCTGCGGGCCTTTACTCCCTACCGACATGGTAACGAACGTATTGCTCGCTTCTGCTTGCGCCTGCGGGATGATGATCCATGACAATAATACAATAGCCGCTGCATATAGTCCGAGTTTTTTGAACATCGATTTAAGTACCTCCAATGACGTAATTGAGCGAGAAATAATGGCATGAAAACGATCACACGCGTTCAATTGTATCATTATTGGTCGTCCGCCAACGTTTTCCTAGAGAATTCTAATGTTCGATGGCGGACATATTCCGATGTTCTCTCGGACAAAATAGTTGCATGAAGGAAACATTCTGTGAACCAGGGAGGTGCGTAGAACGATGGCAATATGGGCTGCAGTCGGGCTATTGGCCGGAGGGCTGCTGATCATCAATACGATTTTTGCTTATCAGGCGGTCCATATCGATCATGCCCTGCCGCGAGCCGCATGGTATCATTTTAAGCTGCTGCCTTGCTTTTTTGTTGCCAATCTGATGATCGGGTACGGCGTGTCCGGGGTACAAAAGTCGCTAGGCAGCCTGACCTTCTCGCTCAGCTTAGCCAAAGGCATTGAGCTGGCGCTCTGCGTGCTCGTCGGCTGGTGGTTTATGAAGGAAGCGCCGACATGGCGAACGCTAGTTGGATTGCTCATCGTGCTGGGCGGGTTTGTGTTTATGAAATGGAAGCCAACGGGGTAGCTGGTCCAACAGCCACAGCGAACCATACAGCAAGCCGCATAACAGCCAAACGATCGGCTCCAGCTCCACGAGGTACCATGGCCAAGGGCCAAGCCAATCAAGCATCGAGCCCCCAACAGGCTTCCATGCAAGAAACATGTAGTTTGTGCCCGCAACAGCATTCATGATGGCGCCCGGTATGGCAAACAGATGGAGCGCAAGCACGGCCATTGGAAGCGATCGCAGCCTAGGGCGGAAACGTTCGACTGCCGTCATATAGACCGAGGCTGCGATAATGCCGATGTGGCCAAGGAAGAAATGAAAATAACGGAATTGCGGAAACGTCTCTGTAAGGTCAGGCGTCAGCATTGCTTGCAGCGCGCCGAGCGTACCTAAGTAGAAAAGAATTTCGTACAGCCGCCGGCTTCGGGTCAGCAGCATAATGGCCGACAGCCATAAAGTGATCGTGCAAAGCTGAAACGGCAGCGCTGCTGCGCTCCATTGCCTGTGAATTGTATACGTGGCATAGAGGGCCGTTTCCAGAAGCGCCAATAAGAGCGCAATCCCAAGAGCGACGGCCCTGCTCGCCTTGCGATGGTCGCGGAGCTTTCTGCGAAAGACGATTAAGCCAAGGCACATGCACATACAACCGATTAACGCATACCAATGGGCAGCCGAATATGGCTGAAACATAGGCATCCCCCCTTTTTGATCAGCAACGCCAAGTGTGTAAATAAGGCTCATTGTAGAATGAGCTGCTGGATTGAACTAGTACTATTTTTAACTGGTACTGCGTTACGGGACGCGAGCACCGCAATGCATAACAAAACAGCACCCCTACTGTCCTTATTGGCTGTTAGCCGCAAGGAGCGGGGTGCTGTTTTTGCCACATAGCGATGGATCGATCGGATCCGTTATGCGCGCGAATCTGTTGGAGCTGCCGCATGATGCGCAGCACGTGGCAATGTCATCTCCACGGGCTGGATACCGCCTCGATCCACCAGCTCGATATAGCTTCCATGCTCGTCGCGTTTCACCGCGGTCGAATCCCGATGCGGCTGCAAATCGCCTGCCGCATCGATATCGAGCGGCATCGCCTGCTCCTGCTCGGTTAAGGTATCGACCAGCTTTACCTTAATGTGATAGACCGTTTTGCCGTAACGATATTCCACTTCGAACGAAGGCCACTCCCGCGGAACGGCCGGATTAAAATACAATCGGTTCGAGCGACGCCGAAGCCCGATAATCCATTCCAACCCCGCTTGGTACATCCAGCCTGAAGCGCCGGTGTACCACGTCCAGCCCGCCCGGCCTTTGACCGGGTCGCGCGTATAAACATCGGCCGCCATTACATAGGGCTCGCCAGCATACTTGCGAACGTCACTCTCGCTCCGCGCATGCGTGACGGGATTGAGCAGATGGAACAGATCCATCGCCTTGTCGCCATTGCCGAGGCCGCACCATGCCACGATGCTCCAGATGACGCCATGCGTATACTGGGCGCCATTCTCGCGCAGCCCCGGCGGATAGCCCTGAATATAGCCTGGACTTGGGTCCGTCCGGTCGAACGGCGGCGTCAGCAGCCTGGCGACCATAATGTCCCGATCCACGAGCTCGCGGTCGAAGGAGGCCATCGCTTGCTGCGCTTTCTCCTTCGGCGCAGCGCCGGATATGACCGACCACGACTGGGCGATCGCATCGATCCGGCATTCCTCGTTGCGCGTCGAGCCGAGCCAATTGCCTTCGTCGGTACGCGCACGGCGATACCATTCGCCATCCCACGCGCTCTTGTCGATCGCTGCTGCGATTGCTTCCCGACGATTGCGGTACGTTTCCGCGCGCTCCGCATCCCCTCGCAAATCGCAAACCTCTGCGAACTGGCGCAGCACTTCGCAGAGGAACCAGCCCAGCCAGACGCTCTCGCCTTTGCCCAAGTCGCCGACGGAGTTCATCCCGTCATTCCAGTCGCCGATGCCCATGAGCGGCAGGCCGTTCTCGCCGAAGCGTGATGCCCGCTCGATCGCCCGAACGCAATGCTCATAGACCGTGCTCCGCTGTTCGGATTGGATCGTCGCTTCATAACGTTCGTGCTCCTCGTCCGTCAGCATCGCGCTCGTCAAGTATGGCGCGATCTCATCCAATACGGTAGCATCTGCGGTTTGCGTAATATAACGCGCCGCCGTGTACGGCAGCCAGAGCAGGTCATCGGAATATTTGGTCCGAATGCCGCGCTCTGTTTCCTCATGCCACCAATGCTGCACATCGCCCTCTTCATATTGATGCGCGGCATGAAGCACAATTTGCGCACGCGTAATATCCGGCCTAGCATGCAGCATGGACAGCGAGTCCTGCAGCTGGTCGCGGTAGCCGAAGGCGCCGCCTGCTTGATAGAACGCGGTCCTTGCCCACATGCGGCAGCAGAGCGCTTGATAGAGCAGCCAGCCGTTGAGCAAATAATTCATTTCCTTGTTCGGCGTCGCCACCTTCGTCTGGAGCGTCGTTTCCTCCCAGAATTGGACGACCTCCGCAAACGCCGCTCGGCATACCGCAGCTTGGCTATACTTGCGCGCGATTGCCAATGCACCCTCTCGAGAATGCTCGGCGCCGAGCAGCACGTAAACCGTCTTGGACGCGCCCGGCTCTACGGTTACCTTCAGCTGGACTGCGCCGCAGGCGTCATGCTGTACGCCGGTAAAGCCGGACAACCGTTCCCGCTTCATGGCTTCTGGCGACGCAGGCGTTCCGCCTCGGCCAAGCCACTCGGCCCGATCCGACGTGAATGAAAGGCGCGACGCTGTACCTGACTCCTCCAGATCGTTCCCCCTCGCCGCTTCATCCGCATCATGCATGCGAAGGAACGCCCAATCGTCACGGAACGTTTCCTGATACGCGTTTCGGACGAGCATCGCCCCAGCCTCCGCATCCCATTCGGTCACGATATGCGATGCGCTGATGGACCGCTTCACGCCGAGCACCCAGTCGCAAACGTACGAAACCGACAGCTCGCGCTGTTGATCCGTCACATTGTCGAGCGTAAGCTCAACGATTTTGACCGGATCGGATTTGGGCACATAAACAGTCATCTGCTGCTTCAAGCCATTCTCGGTCTTATTGAAGCGCGTATAGCCTCGCCCATGCGATACGATACAAGGCGCATCAGCAGATGCGGGTGCTGGCGTCGGCGAACCGAATACGCCCGTCCGCTCATCGCGAATGTAGCAAGCCTCGCCCGGATGGTCGAGCACAGGATCATTTGACCATGGCGTCAGCTTGAACTCGCGGCTGTTGCGCCACCAGGTATAGCCGGTCCCAAGCTCCGTGACGAGAAAACCAAATGTTTGATTCGCCATTACGTTGCTCCACGGCGCCGTCAGGAATTTGCCGCCGCGCAAAATAATGCGATATTCCTTCCCGTCCGTCGTAAACCCGCCCCAGCCATTGAACAGCTCCAGCTCCTCCGGACTTTCCGCGGTAGGCGGAGCATACGGGAGTGTTTGCTGCCCCTCCGTCGCAAGCGAGAGCGCTTCGCGACCATCGGCTGGTTGGCCCGCCGCCAGCCCCTTCAACTGCGCCTTCAAGCTCGGCCCATCCGCGCGAAGCACGACGCGCGCAACGGCAAGAAGCAGCGTGCGCTCCTCGACAGACAGCTGATTCGCCGCAACCGGATAGACCCCGCCAGGGCGAACGGCCTGCTTGTCGACATTTTGTTCGATTGCAACGCGCAGATTGTCCGATACATCCTGCTGGTATCCGCCCGCCGATTCGTTCAAAATGACCAAATCATAAGGCAGGCCCCGCCTGCACAAATACCCGTGGCCGCTCATCAGACGGATCGCGAACGGAAACTGCGACCGATCCTCCAGCGTTACGAGCACGATGGGCAAATCGCCGGAAATGCCCATCGACCAGAGGCCTGATTGCCCTTTGCCATTCGCCGCGATGCTTTCGGCACGCTCTGGCCGCAGCGGCGATGGATACAGGATGCGGCCTGCAAGCGTATGAAACAGCGAAGCTTCATGCGCCGTTAAACGTTGATGGCGCAGGTCGATTCGGCTATGCGTCCACGCAAGCTGGAACGTCCGTTCAATCTGCTGCTCCCCGCACAGCGCTTGCGTAATGCTAAGCGCTTCCTCGCGGGATTCAGCCGTCCCTGTAATAGCGAACAGCTTCACCTGTTCGCCAGGACCGATCGAGACCCGCCGCCGAATGGCGAAGATCGGGTCCAGCACTGCGCCAACCGTGCCTGACAAACGACTGCTTAAGCTTTGCGGATGCTGCAGCGTATGTCCGCGGCCGATGAAGCAAGCGCGGTCCGTCTCGTATTCAATCGGACCGAGCGCATCGCAGCCAATCGACAGCGACTGAATTGCCCATCTCGGCTTCTCGTGGCTGTCGCGCGGCCGTCGAACGGCCAGCAGGCATTCCGCGTCCGCATCGTATTCCGTCTGAACGAACAGCTTGCTGAACGCGGGATGCGCATCATCCGCATTCGGCGGCGCCAACGCCAGCTCCGTATAAGTCGTTATTTCCACAATCCGGATGTCGGAGCTCGTATTCGTCACCATAATCCGCCTTACCTCGGCTGGATATTCAGGCGACACGCAGATGTCCAGCTCCGTCTCGAACGGCCCGTCCTTGCGCAGGAAGCTTGCCTGATGCAGTGAGAATTGCGTCCGCATCTCAGACGATGCGACTCGGCTCGGCTCATAAGCCGGCGACCAGACGGCGCCATTGCTGACATCGCGAATATACATGCCGATGCCGGGCGGATCGATCACAGGATCCTCGCGCCAACGGGAAATCGAGATCGCGCCAAACCGGGTAAAGCCGCCCCCATTATTCGAGACAACTGAAGAAAACGAGCCATTGGACAGCACGCATACTTCTGGGACTGTCGTAATCGGATCGGTGAACTCTCGCAGCGGAGCCGTGCGCTCCTGCTCTTCCACAGCTGTCGTCCGCGACGAGTAGGCTTTGGCGGAATCCGCAATTAACGCCGGCTTTTCCGGCATGCGTTCCTGCAGCAGCAGTTCAGCCGCCTGCACCCGCTTGTCCGCATGGAAACGGTCCACCATCGTACGTGGCAGCAGCATATTCGCCAGCGTAAGCAGGCTCATCCCTTGGTGATGCACCATGAAGCTGCGAATGACGACCGAGCGTTGGCCATCCGGCATCCGCTTATCCGTGCAATCGATCGCTTCGTAATAGCCATGCTCCCCCCGCGCGCCCATCTCCTCCATGCGGCGGAGTGATTCGAGCGCTTCATTCTTCGCATAAGGGAGCGCCATAATTGCCGCGTACGGCGCAAGCACGAGATCATCCTCCAGCCCGCGCTGGAAACCAAGCCCCGGCACGCCGAAAGCATGGTATTGGTAATTCATTTGGTAATCGAATGCGTAATAACCCGATTCCGATATGCCGAATGGCACGCCGCGCTGCTTCGCATATTCGATCTGACGGCGCACGGCTCCGCGGTAAGTCTTGTCCCAGAGGGTATTGCGGTACGTCCTCATGAGCAGCGCAGGCATCAAATATTCGAACATCGTGCCGGACCACGACAACAGCGTCGCGTCTTTGCCAGACTTGGTCATCGCTCGTCCAAGCTTAAACCAATGCGCCGCCGGCGCTTGCCCGAATGCGATTGCGAGGAAGCTCGCCTGCCTCGCTTCGGATGCCAGCAGATCATATAGGATCGTTTCCTTCCGCTCGGCTGACGCATGGTAACCAAGCGTGAACAATTGTGACGCATCATCGTACAGGGGCGCAAATTCAGTCTCGTTAATGAGCTTCGCCAATCTGGCATTGAGTCGCAATCCCCGTTCGCGCAAAGCGTTATCCGGCTTTTTCCCGCCTGTTGTCATTTTGCCAGCGATATACTCGGCTATGCCTTCCTTCACCGTAATCAAATAACCGACGAAATTGCCCGAATCGACCGTGGAGACGTAAAGCGGCGGCAGCGGGCGCAGCGTATGGGTTTCGTACCAGTTGTACAGATGACCCTTCCACTTCTCCATCCGTTCGATCGTATCGACCGTCCGCTCCATCCGCGTCAGCATATCCGCTGTTTCAATGAATCCAAAATCCCTCGCAGCCAGCGTACATGCCAGCTGCAAGCCGATATTCGTCGGCGACGTCCGCCTCGCGGGTCCGTTAGGCGGGTCCAATTGGACATTATCCGGCGCGAGCCAATTGTCGGATTCGACGGCATATCGGTCAAAATAGGACCAAATATCAGCGGCCAGCCTCGTTAATTGGGCGCGCTCATCCTCGGATAACGGTTTATCCAGCTTCGCTGGCGGCGAGCTGATCCAACGCACGACGGTAGGCGCCGCCAGCCAAATGAGCGCAATCGATACGCCCGTCCAACGCACAGCCGCATGTGCAGACAGGAAGGACACGGCTCCGTATGCGAGTGCAATAACAATTCCCCAGCCTAGTCCATGGATGGCCCGCGGTTTCTCGCTCCTTCGCTCCACTTCCGCTGAGCTTGTCCATTCCAGCAATCGCTGGCGGGACCGATACATGCGGAACAGCGTTCTGCCGATCGCATCGATCATCAGCACGGTCTGATAAGGCAACGTGACAAGGGCAACGATCGATTGTCCCCCCGCAGATAATAGCGTACTCGGCTTCCGCATGAACCGGACAGGCTGGACCAGCGTTCGAACAATCGGCATGCACACCGTCAGCAGAGCAACGATCGTCATCACAGCCCATGCTTGCGTCGGCATGAAAGCGGCAGCGAGGAATAGCGCGACGATGCCGGGGAGCAACGCGCTGCGGCGCAAATTATCGATAATTTGCCAGCGGGTGAGCGGCGACAGATCGACGGTTTGCAGTTCGCCCGTCCGATTGCACACGCGGGGCATGAGCCAGCATAGCAGCTGCCAATCCCCGCGCACCCAGCGATGCAGCCGTTTCTGGAACGCATTAAACGTCGCCGGATGGCCGTCGATCAGCTCGATATCGCATAACAAGCCGCCGCGAAGGAAGCCGCCCTCTAGCAGGTCGTGGCTTAGCACCGTGTTGTTCGGAATTCGCTCGCTGAGCACGGCTGCGAATGCATCGATATCCATAATCCCTTTGCCTGTAAAAATGCCCTGCCCGAAAACATCCTGATACGGATCGGACATTGCGAAAGCGTAAGGATCGATGCCGGGTTCGCCTGACCACAGCCGCGCTAGGCGGGAGTTCGATACCGATTCGTAGCTTATGCCGATTCTCGGCTGTAGCACGCCATAGCCTTCCACCACGCGAGTGCGCGATGCATTCAGGCGCGGGCGGTTATAGGGCAAATGCATCGTGCCAATCATGCGCTGCGCCGCGCCGATCGGAAGCTCGGTATCCGCATCAAGCGTAATCAAATAACGAACATCATACAGCTCTTCGCTTAATGCCTTGCTGTTCAAAAAGCTCGTATTGGCGTCTCCGCGCAGCAAGCCGACGAATTCCACCAGCTTGCCGCGCTTGCGCTCCCAACCCATCCAGACGTTCTCGGCCTCATTCCATTGCCGCTTGCGTTGGAACAAGTGAAACGTCCGTCCGCCGTCCTCGCGCGGATGCTGCTCATTCAATCGCGCAACGCGCTCTCGGGCAGCGCGCAGCAGCGCTTCGTCGCCAGGCGCGCGCTCATTCGACGCGTCCGTGTAATCCCCAAGCAGCGCAAAGTACAGCTGATCGTCCCGATTGGCCAAATAATGCAGCTCCAGCCGATCGGCCATCTCCTCTACTTCCTCCGGCTTGCTCCATATGATCGGCATAACGACCAGCGTCTTCGCCTCAGCTGGAATGCCGGAGGACAGATCATATCGGAGCAGCGGACGCGTGCGCGCCGCGCTACCGATCAAGCCGTGGCCTACCGTAATGGCCCACTCAGCCGCAGGCATCAGCAGCGTAACGATAACCGCTGCCCACATGCCTGCCGTAAGCCCCGCGCCGATACCCGCCCACGTCATGAAAACGACTGCAAACAGGATAAAGGCCGCGCCTATCGACATCGCATAAGCCGAGCCTCGGCGTCTGCGAACGACAGCCCCGCGAAGCTTGCGCGGCTCGCTGCAGGCGTGAAGCGACTGGTGCAGCTGCTCTACGCCGCTCGTGTCAAGCAGGTAAAACGCCGCGAACGTGTCGCGAGGGGCTGCACCGCTTCGATCTACAGGATGCAAGTCTCCCGCGAGATCAATATCGAACGCCTCGCTGCCATAACGCTCCGCACGCATGTCTGCCAGCTCAATCGCTTGCGAGGCGATCAGATTTTCAGGGACGCCAAAGCGTGAAGCAAGCTGCTCTACACGCTGGCGAAGCGTATGCTTGCTCGGCTCATCGAGCTTCCGATACGCGCCGGAACGCTCGGTTATGAGCGTTCGCTCGACGACGCTGATCTGCTCGAACGCAAGCTTCCATTGTCCCCTCGACAGCGTACGAATGCTGCCAATCAGATGCCCGCACTCCACCTCATGCGCGGCTTGCAGCTGATGCTCATAGGTAACGATCCGATTCAGATGCTCAGTACCGGTATCAAGCTTGCATATTAGCCACTCGCGAACTGTGCCCGCATCTTCTGCCCACTCGCTGAGATGGCTGATCAGATGGACGAGCACCGCGCCCGATAACGGCAACGAATCGCCCTGCCGCTCAAGCGCCTCCTTAATCGCGGATGCATGCAATTTCGTGTCCGGCGGCCCAAGCGATTTAAGAAGCCGCTCCACCCTCGCGCAAGCCTCATGCCGCTCGCGCACGTCACGCATCAGATCGGCGAGCCGGCTTATCGCTGCAATCCGAAGAAGCACAGGCATCGACCATGCCTCTGCCAGCGTCAATGCGGCGATCTCTTGATATGCGTTCAAGAATGCGGTCAGCGAGTCGAAGGTAAGCAGGCCGTTGGTGGACCGATAGTACACATCGCCAATCGCAAGCGCGCGCGGCCTTCCATCGGTTTTGAGCCATGTCAATTTGCGCAGCAGGCCGCGCTTGAGCTCCCGCTGCACGACCAATGCTTCCTTCTCGATAAAATCGGCATGATCGAGCAGCCATTGCTCTGCGGGCTGGGTGCAAACGCCCCCGTCCGCCTTCAACACGGCAGTAAATTGCCGCAAGCTGTCCATATCACGCTCCCAAGCGCGTATGACGCCAGCGTCATTGGGGCGCGTTACGCTCGGATTATGAACAAGTGCCAGCTCATGCGCCTTCTGCTCCAATTGCTCGGCATTAAGTATCATGGGTCCATCTAATTCCTCTCGTGTGTATAATTCGCCTGTATCGGCTCCGGGATAATTACGAATAGAGGCAACCGCAGCATTCCGTGCTGTACAGTTGCCTTAAGTAAATATTCCCAACCGAACCGCTTTTTATGACCTCCCCTACGCAAAAATATGTTTCTGAGGCTATACGAGCTCGCCTGCGGTTGCGACAGAGATGAAAGTAGATTGGGAGGAATCGGCACGAGGATACGCTGAGCAGCCAGGAGCGCGAGCCGGTCGAAAGGCAAGATTCATGTCAGATTAACTTACATAAATATTACTTCCAGCATGAGGGCAGGTCATGTATAATAAAATAAATCGACTTCCCCAGACTCCTCACCACTCATCCCACAGATTACGAGTTACATACCCTCACATATGGAGGTGCGGCAATGGTCAATACCGTGCTTCAAATTACCGTGAAAGAAGTTCTGCAGCGCCCCCATTTTCATCAGGCGCATACGATTGCGAGCGAGCGCGCGCTCGGACGAATCGTCCAATGGGCGCATTTAGCCGAATCGCTGCAAGCAGCGCCGTCCCAAGGCGGACACGAGCTGATACTATCCTCCGCCGAAGGATGGCTGAACGAAGAAACTACGCTGCCATACCTTCGCCAGCTTATTGACAGCGGCGCTTCCGGTCTATGCTTGGCCACTACAGGCGGCATGGATCGGCTCCCTGATTCCGTCATTCGCCTGGCAGAGCGGGAGCATTTTCCCCTCATCCTGCTGAAGCCCGAGGTCCGGTACATCGACATCACCCAAGACCTGCATCGCCTATTTCTCAATCGCCATCATCAAATGGTCGCCGCGCTGGAAGCGTTATCCGCCCGCTTCAATCAATTGCTGCTTTCGGGAAAAGGCATTCTGCCGCTTCTCAAACTGCTCAACGAGACCGCGAACGCGCAGGTCGCCTTTTTCCCTGTGGAAGGCGAGCCCGCCTTCGTCCCGCCAATGCCAAAGCCGAAAGCCGATGCGCTCTTGGCGGACTGGATCTCAGGGAAGCAGCAGCCTGACTCTGTCAACCATCCGCCAGCGCATCGCCCGATATTAGCACTCGATCACTTATTTGCGGATTTGCTGCTTATTGGCCGGCAGGAGCTGTCCGAATTTCAAAAGCTTGCGCTGGATCGCTGCGCGACTGCGGTTGCGCAAGAAATGATGAGGACGACTTATATGGAGGAACGCAATCGCCAGCGCGCCGATCTATGGCTGTTAGGGTGGTTAGAGGGTAAGCAAACGGAGGAGCAAGCTAAAGAGTATTTGGCAGCGGCATTCCCTTCGTTGTCACAGGTATCGGCTGCCGTCGTGCTATTTGAATGGGGAGTCGGAGGAGAGCATTGCACAGTCGCGAACGGGATGGACGGCTCGATCGTTCAGCTTAACTTGAAAGCGCGGAAGGCATTCGAGGGAGAGGGCTTCTACGTGCAGGCTGCTCGTACGGAGGAGGAGCTTGTCTACTTGGTATTCGATCGACGAGGCCGCCCGCAGCTGTCCGAACGGCTGCTGCGGGCCATCCACAAGCTGAAGCAGGACGGGATCGGCCCATTCGCTGCCCGCCTTGCAGGCATCGGCGCAGAAACCGCCTCGCTGTCAGGCATCCCGGACAGCTATGCTTCGGCCAAAGAAACGATTCGAATCCAGAAGCGGATCGGCCCACTTGACCGCCCGCTATATTCAGAGCTTCATGTCTACCGCATTTTGTCGGTCATGTATCAATCAGGCGGCCTGCCCCCTTTTGTCAATGAATATCTGGGCCCGATCATCCGCTGCGATTCCGAGAAAAACGGCCACCTGCTCCTTACGCTCAAAACATATTTGCACTGTGCCGGGTCCAAACAGGAAACTGCCAAAGCCTTATTTATCGTCAGGCAAACCCTTTATCATCGGCTAGACAAGATAGCCGTGCTGCTCGGCGAAGACTTCATGCAGCCTGACAAACGGATGGCTGTAGAGCTCGCGCTGCGCGGCTATGAATACGTGCACGGCGTCATCCGTTAGAGCGCCAGCTGCCCATTCACCGACGCTGCTGCTCGATTAAGCAGGCAGGTCAGCTGACGCTTTGCCTCCCCTCAGCCTTCGCCATAATATCCATCGTTAGCGATCCCCATTGCAAGGCGGGCGCATGCCGACCCATGCCCCCGCTTCGATTTCCATCCATTTCTACAACGATATAGCCTTAACGCCAACTATCCGTTCAGAAGCCCACGGCTAGGCTACAGTAGTCCTCATGCGTTCCGCGGCGTCCTCCTTCTCGTCATCCGTTGCGAGCCGAGCAGCCGCACGGTAGAGCAGCTCCACTCCCACAGCAATATCGTCCGGGTCCGAATACTCTGCTGGATGATGGCTGATTCCGCCCCTGCTGCGCACGAAAATCATGCCGTAATCGCATATCTCCGATAAAGCGAGCGCATCATGGAAAGGTCCGCTCATTAGCTCGGGCGGAGCAAGCCCCATCAGCGCCGCCTCCTGGCGAAGGATCGATTTGATCCAGTCCGCGCAATAGCTAGGCTCGCGATTCATATCCTCGCGAATCGCATGCGTTAAGCCATGCCGATCAACGATTTCCTCGACGAGCTCACGCAGCTCTCGCTCCAGCCTGCGTCGCCGATCTACATCGATATCCCGCAAATCGACCGTAAAAGTTACGCGTTCTGGAATAATGTTCCGGGAATCCGGAAAGACCGACATCGAACCGACCGTCCCAACAATCGACGCGCCGCCAGCTGCTTCGCGCAGCGCAAGCCCATTCAGCGCCGTAATGACCTCTGCCGCGCCTGCAAGCGCGTCTTTGCGTAGCGCCATCGGCACGGAGCCTGCATGGCCAGCTTCGCCTGTAAGCGCAACGGTTAGCCATAGCGGCCCCGCTATGCCGCTTACGATGCCAATTGGCTCCCCTGTCGCCTCCAGCACCTGGCCTTGCTCGATATGCAGCTCCAGATAGGCCGCAATCGCGCCGGCTGCGTATTGATCGTCCGCAAATCGATTCGGATCTCCGCCGAATGCCCGCAGCGCTTCCAACCGGGTTACGCCTCTACGATCCACCCGCTCCAGCTCGCCTTCCTCCAATTTCCCCGTAATCCCGCGCGAGCCGAACAGCCCTTTGTTGAATCGGCAGCCCTCTTCGTCGCTGAAGGCTACAACCTCAATAGGCATGATCCGTCTTACACCGGATTCCAACAGCGTTTGCACCGCCTCCAGTGCGCCAAGCACGCCGATTGCCCCATCGAAGCGTCCGCCATACGGCTGAGAGTCAATATGCGAGCCCAGCATGAGAATTGGCGCGCTAGCGTCGCTCCCGGAGAGGTGGCCGATCAAATTGCCGAACGCGTCCATTCTGGTTGCAAGGCCGATTTCATCCATCCAAGACCGTACGAGCCTTACGCCTGCTTTATCCTCGGGCGTCATGGCTAGCCGACAGACGCCACTCTCGCCTAACCGCCCGATTTGAGAAAGCTCCTTCAGCCGCTGCGCCAATCTTTCGGCGTTGATCGCGCGATGAATCGTTCTCATCGATTTTCAACCTCCTCGATTCAAGGCATGCAAACATCGTTCAGTCGGTTCCATCAAATTCTAAGCGATTGCTATATCTAAGTGTAATGTTACAGGACGGATCGTTCGGTTTCACTATACAGCTTGTTTTGAAAATGACCGAAGTTACGCTACAGATTGTTAAAGGAGGCTTGCTAACGCTGCAGCCGGGGCTCGCCCTCCCAAGAGCTGCCTGCCTTGCCTGGGGCCTTATCCTTTCCCGAACGTTCGCGAAACCACAAACGAATAGCGAACAAGGCAACGACAATAACGATCGTTGCGCCGTACATTAGCTCGGCTGCCATATGGCCGCTATCCGTCCCCATGTAATACCCGTGAAGAGCTGCCGCTGCGAAGATCGGATACGCGGACAAATGAATGCCGAACCATATCGCGCGGCGGAGCTTGGAGCGAAAGTCAGATGATAACAGCAAGAGGATTACGCCGTACAGCACAAGCGTGCCGAGACCGTTCCAGAACGGGTTCCGAGCTGCCGCAAATGGAACGAGCACCTCTTTCCAGCTATAAGGCGAATAAGTGCTGATTAGCAGCATCGTTGCATGCGCTAGCGCGGCAAGCGCTCCGCTGTTTGTCATATAGGTGTGCCAGCGAAACAAGGCTGCCTTTGCCTTAGGCCGCTTTTTGAACATCGGATAGCTGTACAGCATGCCTGTGGCTATGCCAGCAAACAACAGCACGTATGCGATGATTCCGAATGCGCGAGCAAGCCCCCATGTCGGCCAATGCACGATCCAATCTATCATTTTGTCTACCTCCCAGCTTCCGTCATTTTCGTTCTCGCCCATCCCGCGCCATGCTCCGTTACGTTTCCTGCATGATCCACCAGCAGCGCTTCATAGCAAGGCGCCCGCTCCTGCAGCATAGCTATCCCTCGCTCCTTCCCGACGATACAAATCGTTTTGGCCCAAACCTCGCAATCGATCAAATTTCTGCCGAAAACGGTGCATTGCACAATACCGCTATCCGAAGGCTGTCCGGTGAACGGGTCGATCAGGTGATGTTTCGTCTCTTGACCAACTTTCCATCGCCTCCGGTGTGAGCCGGATGTGGCCATCGCTCCGTAGTTCACGCGCTGATGGAACGCTTCGCCACTATCCGCCGAAGGAAGGTCTATGCGCAGCAGCCATCGCGGCTCCTCAGCCGCAGCCTCATGATGCCACGCTTGCAGATCGCCTCCGGCATTCACGAGCCCTGTCACCATTTCATAATGGGTTTGAAGCCAGCGAACGAGCTGCTCGGCTGCCCACCCTTTGGCGATGCCGCCAAAATCCAACTGGACGTCAGCGTCCAGCGTAATCGCACGCATGCCAAAGTCCAACTGAAACGGCGATTGGACGAGTCCGACCGATTCACGAATCGGAAAACCCGAAGCGTCCGCCACTGAATCATTGTTCTCTTGCAATCCTGCCAACTGCTCGAACGAACGATTATAGCCTGCTTCCGCCAGCTGCCTGCCGACATAGGGAGAAAATGCGCCCAAAGTCTGCTTGTGGTACTGCTCCGACAATTGCAGAAGATCGATAAACATCGTGGATGCCAGCACCGGCGCGCCATTCGCTCGATTCATGCGGCTTAGCTCACTGTCGCTGCGGAATCGACTAAATACCCGCTCCACCTCTTCGAACCAATCCTGCGCAAGCTGGATCGCGTTCTCCATCGTATCCCCGGCACAAACGAGAGACAGCTCGATCGCCGTATTCATCGCGCGAAACGTGTGTGTCCTTAACCTTTTCGTGTCCATCGCGTTCCTCCTCTCTACGAAGTTCTTGAGGTAGAACCAAACGCGCCATCGCGATTCGAGAAATTGCCGCCTTGGCTCTCCTCGCTATCAGAATCGCTAAAGCCGCCCCCTCTGCCGCGATGCCCGAAGGAATCCCTGCCCTCCATACGGCTCCCGTTTTCTCGCCGCTCCATCCACGCATCAGCGCCGGACTGCTCACTCGCACGCACCGTGTCGTCCATCGCCGCTTTTGAATGGGATTCCGCCGCCTGTGCCTCCGCGAACTCAGGGCTTGTTTTGACCGCATGAACGCCCAGCAGTACGACGATGAAGCCCGCAGCGCCGATAGGCCACTTCCAGCTTTTCCATCTCTTCAACCGTTTCCCCACTTCCATTCCTCCATTTCATTCAACTGCCAGCTCGACAGCGGTAGCTGCAAGCGCCTTCCGATGGCTCTATTCAACCACATGAACATGAATGGAACATGGGAGCAAACTGAATGTTTGCTGAAATAATGGTGGTATTCCGAGTGCTCCGCTAGCAGTTGAGCATTGTCAGAACGATCACACCCGTTATAATAAGGCTATACCCATTACGATGAACGGGATTGAACCATGAAAGGACACCACGCTCATGTCCGTAACGATCAAAGATATTTCCAAGCAAGTCGGCGTCAGTTACTCTACCGTCGCCAAGGCTCTCAACAATAGCCCGCTCGTTAAGGAAGAAACCAAACGCAAAGTCGTAGAAGCAGCCGCATCGCTTGGCTACCGCCCAAATTTAGCGGCGCGCAGCCTCGTGACGAAGCGGACAGGCCTTGTCGGCATCGTCTGGCCTTCCGTCGAACGCGCTGCATTATCCTCCCTTGTGACTTCTATCCAGCGGAGGCTGGCAACTAAAGGGCTCACCGCCCTTCTATCGATCCACGAGCCGCAAGAAGCGATCCAAACCTTCGAACGGCTGCGCGTCGATGCGATTCTGATGTTCGAGGAAAGTGCATTTCGCATGACGGCGGTTGATCAGCTGCCCACCGTTCCAGTGCTCACGATCGGCACTCCGCTGCGCGAGCATGTGCCTGCCGTCGATATGAATCGGAGAGCGGCGATCAAGCTTGCCGTCGCCAAGCTGGTCGAGAACGGGCATACTCGCATCGCCTATGTCGGCCCTTATATCGATGAATCGATGCAGCAGCGGGAAAAATGGATCGGCTACCAAGAAGCGCTGCAAGCCGCTGGCATTCCATTAGCGGACGAGCTGCTTCTTGATTCGGAAGGCCTGCAATGGCAAAACGGCTATCATGCTGCCAAACGGCTCTTAGCTATGCCAGAACGGCCAACCGCCGTTATCAGCGGAAGCTACGACTTGGCAAGCGGTATTTTGCGCGCCTTCCAAGGAGAAGGCATCGCGATACCGCACGACATTGCAATCGTCAGCTATGACCATATCCCTCACATGGAACAGCTCGACATTCCGCTATCCGCAGTCGGCGTCCCCGAAGCCAAGCTTGCGGACGCCGTCACCGCAACGCTCCTGCAGGCGATTGAAGATGCGAGCAGCCTGCCTACTCGCACCTTGCTCGTGCCGGAATATGTGCATCGCGAATCGGACTAGCCAGTCGAGCGATTAGGGCACATTTTTGTTCGCTATTCAGCCACGAACAGGCCATCCGAGCGTATAGGGAACATTTTTGTGCCCTATTCAGCCACAAACTGGCCATCCGAGCGAATAGGGTACATTTTTGTGCCCTATTCACCCACATGCTGGCCAGTCGGGCGATTAGCGCACTTTTTTCTGCGCTATTCACCCGCATGCTGGCCAGTCGGGCGATTAGCGCACTTTTTTCTGCGCTATTCACCTACGTGCTGGCCAGTCGGGCGATTAGCGCACTTTTTTCTGCGCTATTCACCCACATGCTGGCCAGTCGGGCGATTAGCGCACTTTTTCTTTATAGCCCCCTAATCAACTTGGACACTTTCACCACTTCATATAAACTTAGAAGAAGTGGAGGAATTGTCCATGAAAAGAAGGTTTCGATGCCCCGTTACGGTGAAGAGGGAGCTGGTAGCTGAAGTGCTAGCCGGGTATAGGGTAGAGGCAGTTGCCCGACAGCACGGTATGTCTCCGAGTACACTGAGCACGTGGGTTCGTCAATACCAGGATGAGGTGGGTGATATAGTGGTACGCAAACAGGACGAAGCAAAGCAGATGAAACTAGATGCAGCAAGCCTTCATGAGTTACAGAATAAATACAAGGAAGCTATGAAGCTGTTGGGTGAGAAAGAGCTGGAAAACAACATTCTGAAAGACCTTTTAAAAAAAACGAACCCAGCCGCGCTGAAAGACTTGAAGTAGCGATTCGTTGGATTGAAAAAGGTTATCCCGCTCGAACGGTGTTACGGATCTGCCAGGTGCCTCGGTCAACCTACTACTATCGCTTACAGCATCCTGAACGCATGCAACCCGTACGACCGGGGCGCCCCATCCCTGGCTTTTCGTATGACCGATCGGGCAATAAGGTAGTAGACAAGCGTATCCAGCGTTACATTCGAAAGCTAATTCAAGGGCCTGATTCATCTTTTGGTTATCGGAAATTAACCGTTCTTTTGCGGCGGAGATATAGGCTTGTCATTAACAAAAAGAAGGTTTACCGCATCTGTAAAGAGATGCTCATTCTCCTCCCACAACGCGAACAAATAACGCGGGTGCCAAAACGAGTCGCCAATAACCGCATCGTTACAGGGGCCAACCAGCTCTGGCAAATGGACATTAAATACGGATATGTAGCCGGACAACGGCGGCACTTTTATTTGGCTAGCATTATTGATGTGTTTGATCGCGCGATTGTTGCCTACCACAGAGGAAAGGCATGCAGCAAGGACGATATTATACTAACGCTCCAAAAAGCCTTGTTAAAACGAAGTGAGCATGGCCCGATTAGTCCGGTTATTCGAACAGATAACGGGCCACAATTCACGAGCCATGCGTTTCACGCGTTTTGTGAAACAGCCGGAATTGAACATGAGCGAATCCCAAACCAAACTCCTAACAAAAATGCCTACATCGAGTCCTTTCACAGTATTTTGGAACGAGAGTGCTACCAACGTAACTGCTTCGAGAATTACGAAGAGGCATTTAAGGAAGTGGACCGGTATTTGCATTACTACAACTGGGATCGCATTCATGGCAGTCTTAATGATTGGCCTCCCAGCGAATATCTGCGATTAGTTATGCAAGGTGCCATAAAACCCAGAGATATAGCGCTATGATGAGATTTGAGCAATGTGAGTGTGAAAAGTGTCCAATATTGAGGGGTTAAACCGTTTTTCTGCGCTATTCACCCACATGCTGGCCAGTCGGGCGATTAGCGCACTTTTTTCTGCGCTATTCACCCACGTGCTGGCCAGTCGGGCGATTAGCGCACTTTTTTCTGCGCTATTCACCCACATGCTGGCCAGTCGGGCGATTAGGGCACTTTTTTCTGCGCTATTCACCCACATGCTGGCCCATACAAGCTGCAAAAAAAGGCGATGGAGAAGCATGCTTCTCCATCGCCTTTTCTATAACACCGCGCAAGCAGCTGCTGCTCGCGGCTATTCGACTACACCCGCAACAATTGCAGCGGTGCTTCTCCCAGCACAGACTGTCGAACGGCTGCCCAAGCTGCACGCAGCGCCTCCTGCAGCGGCCAAGATGCGGTACCCGCTGCCATGACCGCCAAGCCATGCTTATGCGTAAGCGATGCGCCGATCGAAACGCCATATGCACTACGATCAGGCAGCGCTGCAAGCGCGTCGCGTGCCGCCTCCAGTTGTGCTGCGCCAATTCGGTCGCCGAATGCGAGAAAAGCGCCGATATGGCTCGCTCGCTCCCAGCCCCCCGGCACAGCAAGCAGCTGCGAAGCAGGCTCGAGCAGCTGACGCTGGTTGAAAATAAGCTCATCCTGATAATGCACCTTTATGCGGCTTTCGAATCTCCGATACTGAAAAATCTCGCCGCGAAGCGTCCGGCCGGGGCACCACACATCCGCCTGCATCCAGACAGAGCCTTGCGACAGCGTTACCTTCGACTCGCTTCGGAGCGCTCCATCCTTATAGAGCATGACCGGCTCCGGCATATGCTCCATTACCGCCCCTTCGCCAAGCGTGAACGTTTGCCTCAGCACTGCGCCGTTCCGCTCACCAGCAGGATGCACTTTCGTAAACGATTGGTTCGTCACGTAGACGCGGCTTCGGGCTTCGCAACGCCAATCAAGCGCATAATGATCACCATCGAGCAACCCCGGGGATACGTCCATGACGATCGCGCCAATGCCTTGGCCAAGCGGGAACGTCTTGGCGATCTTGATCGGGGCAGTATGGTACTTCTCCGCTATGACCGTTTGCTCCCGAGCGCAATGAAAGGTAGCGCGCAGCGCCGTAATATGGCTGGCCTCGGGCGCCGTATTAATGGGAATGCTCATGCTTGTGGGCATGGCCGTGATCGTTATGCGAATGCTGCGCATGCTCTTGCTCATGTTCGTGTGCAAGCCCTCTGGCATGCGCGATCTCATGCTCCAGCCATGCGACGATATCCGCTACGCCATCGCCGCCGAACAGGTTCGAGAACACGAATGGACGATCCCCGCGCATCCGTTTGGAGTCTGCGTTCATAACCTCCAAGCTTGCGCCAACATGCGGCGCGAGATCGATTTTGTTAATGACAAGCAGGTCGGAGCGCATAATGCCAGGCCCGCCCTTACGCGGAATTTTCTCGCCTTGCGCCACGTCGATGATATAAATAAAACGATCCACCAGCTCCGGGCTGAACGCTGCCGCCAAATTATCGCCGCCACTCTCAATGAAGATAAGATCTAGCGGCGAAAACCGGCTCTCCAGCTCCTCGATCGCTTCAAAATTCATCGATGCGTCTTCGCGAATCGCCGTATGCGGACACCCGCCTGTCTCCACGCCGATGATGCGCTCCTCAGGCAAAACACCCGTCGCCGCAAGAATCCGCGCATCCTCTTTGGTATAGATATCGTTCGTGATGACCGCAACGCTATAACGCCCTGCGATTTCGCGCGCCAGCCGCTCCACTAGAGCGGTCTTGCCAGAGCCAACCGGACCGCCTATCCCGATGCGAATCGGTCTCGATCCATCAACTGCAGGCTGTACCCACTCTTTATGATCATGTCCTTGTCCTTGGCACATCGTTCATTCCTCCTCGTAATTGGCAACCCGTTCAAATGCCATTCGAAATTGCTCGCTATGACATAAATAATCGCGAATATAACGTTTCATGCCGCATCATAGCCAGCTCCGCCATCGGCATATTCGAATATGCATCTTCCGGTTCTATTTCCCGGGCAATCGCCCAAGCCTCCGAAGTCATTGGCGTCAGCCGTGCGATAAGCCGCTGCCCTTCCGTCTGGCCCATCGACATGAGCCGAAGCGCACTGTTCACGCTCATGACAATGCTCGTATAGCAATAGCTCTCCACCGCCTGCTGCTCGCTTGCGCCCAAGCGCCAGCAAATATACCCATGCGATAGCGGATGCGTCGCGAGGCATCTGCCTGCCTTTAATGCTGCCGTTACGTCCGACCAATCCAGCTGCGGCCAAATATCGGCCGCAAGCTTGAGCAGCCGCTTGCCCATTTTCTCAACGCCGACCCGTGTCTCAATCCCGATTCGCTGCGTATGAATGAGCCGCTCGACGGTCCAAAGCCGCTCCCAATCATCGATTGGCGCGTCGCGGTAAACGGCCCGAATGGCCATCGCATCGCAGGTCGCCCAGTTTTGCCGAAGCATGGCCTGTATATACGCTTCCAGCTGGCTGCTCGACACTACCCGCTCCTCCTGCACCATCGTCTCGAGCCCGAAGGAGTGCGAGAAGCCGCCAATCGGGAGCGCAGAATCAAGCAGCTGCTGCATCGCCAACCAATTCGCCATCATCGGTTAGAACAAAAAATACCGCTGCGCCATCGGCAAAACATCTGCAGGCTCGCAAGTCACATGCTCGCCGTCAACCGTTACGCGGTACGTTTCAGGATCAACCTCAATGCGCGGGGTAGCATCGTTATGAATCATATCCTTCTTCGTCACCTTGCGGCATCCGCGGACGGGCTCGACCCGCTTCTGCAAACCAAGCTTTTCTTTAATTCCGCTGTCATAGGCGGCTTGCGATACGAAAGTAATCGAGCTGTGCGATAACGATTTGCCGAAGGCCGCAAACATCGGTCTGCCCCATACCGGCTGCGGCGTCGGAATGGACGCGTTAGGGTCGCCCATCTGCGCATACGCGATGCTGCCGCCTTTCAAAACAAGATCCGGCTTCACGCCGAAGAACATCGGATGCCACAGCACCAGATCGGCAAACTTGCCGACCTCGAGCGAGCCTACCAGATGCGATACACCGTGCGTGATCGCAGGATTAATCGTGTATTTGGCGATGTAACGTTTAATTCGAAAATTATCGTTGCTGGCTGGATCAGGCGCGAGCGCGCCTCGCTGGCGTTTCATTTTGTCAGCTGTCTGCCAGGTTCGGATGATCACTTCGCCCACCCGGCCCATCGCCTGCGAGTCGGAGCTGATCATGCTGAATACGCCCATATCATGCAAAATGTCTTCCGCAGCAATCGTTTCCGGACGTATCCGCGAATCCGCGAACGCCACATCCTCTGGAATTCGACTATCGAGGTGATGGCAAACCATGAGCATATCGAGATGCTCCTCAATCGTATTCACCGTAAAAGGGCGCGTCGGATTCGTCGAAGAAGGCAGGACGTTCAACTCGCCAGCTGCACGAATGATGTCCGGCGCATGGCCGCCGCCAGCCCCTTCCGTATGATACGTATGGATCGTGCGGCCTTTGAACGCCGCCAGCGTATCCTCAAGAAAACCTGCTTCATTCAATGTATCCGTATGAATCGCAACCTGAACATCATACTGCTCCGCTGCCGCCAAGCAGGTATCGATCGCCGCGGGCGTCGTCCCCCAATCCTCATGCAGCTTCAGCCCGATCGCACCCGCTTCAATCTGCTCCACCAACGGCCCTAAGAATGAAGCGTTGCCTTTGCCCGTCAAACCGATGTTCATCGGGAAAGCCTCGATCGACTCCAGCATTCGCGACATATGCCATACGCCTGGCGTTACCGTCGTCGCATTCGTCCCGGTTGCCGGGCCCGTACCGCCGCCGATCATGGTCGTCACCCCGGAGGACAATGCGGTTTCAATCTGCTGCGGGCATATAAAATGGATATGCGAATCGATGCCGCCAGCCGTTACGATCTTACCTTCACCTGCGATCACTTCCGTGCTTGCGCCAGCGATCATCCCTGGCGTTACCCCGTCCATGATGTCCGGGTTGCCGGCTTTGCCGATACCGACGATTATGCCGTCTTTTATGCCAATATCTGCTTTCACAATGCCCCAATGATCGATGATGACTGCATTCGTAATGAGCGTATCCAGCACGCCCTCGTCCCGCAGGGCGCCGCTCGACTGGCCCATGCCATCGCGGATAACCTTGCCTCCGCCAAATTTGCACTCGTCGCCATAAACGGTATAGTCCTGCTCAATTTCCGCCCAAAGCTCGGTATCCGCCAGCCGAATCGCATCGCCGGCCGTCGGCCCGAACATTTGAGCATAGCTCTGCCGATCGATTCTGCTCATTTGCCATTCGCCTCCCAAGCCTGCCATCTTGCCCGAACCTCATCGCTCATTTGCCCGTTAACCGCCTCGCCCTGCGTTAAGCCGTTCAAGCCGAAGGATCGCTTCGCTCCCCCCAGCTCAACGATCCGTACCGGCTTCTCTTCGCCCGGCTCGAATCGCACCGCTGTACCTGCCGGGATATCCAATCGCATGCCGAAGGCCGCCTCCCGATCAAACCGCAAGGAACGATTCACCTCGAACAGATGAAAATGCGAGCCAACCTGCACGGGACGATCCCCGATATTGGCGATGATCAGCTCCGCGCCCTTGCGTCCTGCGTTGAGTTCGATTTCGCCCGCTGCTGTGCGGTATTCGCCTGGAATCATCGTGTTCACTCTCCTATAGGATGATGGATCGTCACCAGCTTCGTCCCGTCCGGAAACGTCGCCTCAACCTGCACTTCGTGAATCATCTCAGGCACGCCTTCCATGACCTGATCGCGCTTTAATATCGTTGTGCCGTAAGCCATCAACGCCGCGACAGTCATGCCGTCTCGCGCGCCTTCCATAATTTCTGAAGTTATGAGCGCGATGCTTTCGGGATAATTAAGCTTCACGCCTCGCTGCATACGCCTTCTGGCCAAATCAGCCGCGACCGTAATGAGCAGCTTTTCCTTCTCGCGTTCCGTCAGCTGCATTGCGTTACACCTCATTCGTATGAAGGATTCGACTACTTAGCCGCTTAACGCGGTACAATCTATCCATATTATAGTAGCCTCCAAATGAGGTGTAAACTATTTTATGTTAGGTTTTATTACATAAGTGTGTCATTTTCATTCAATCGCTTTACGAACTACCTGTAAACATCACGCAAACTTAACAGTAATATCGTGAACCAATTCCCGGCATCCGAACAAAAAAGAAGCTATTCCTCATCCAACAGGATAGGAATAGCTTCAATATAGGTCTAACAATGAGCTAATTGCCTAATAACAGGATACTTATCCGTTTGTTCGTGAAGGCGCAACCGTTAGCAGCAAGCGGGATATGCCGGCCGCGAGCTTGCTCCCTGCTCCTTTCTTCTCGCCAAAGCCAAGATCATATAGCCGCTCCGTCTCGATGAATCGGCCGTCAGCTGACTCCGCCCCCATCACGACAGCAATTAACCGCGTTCCGCCTCTTGAGGTCGTACCGGTAAAGCAGTACCCGGCGCGTTCCGTATACCCCGTCTTCAACCCGTCGCTGCCCGGATAAGCGAATCGCTCTCCCGGCAGCATCAGATTCGTCGTTCGCAATGCGGCATCATCCGATGCACCCGGATTTAAGCCGACGGCCTCTCTTGAAGTAATCGTCAGCACCTCAGGATACGAGCGAATCATATAGCGTGCCAGCAGCGCTACGTCACGAGCCGTCATCACCGTCTCTCCGTCAGCCGCAGCCGATTGCGCATACATTGCAAGGTCACTGCTGCTAAGGCCGGTTGCGTTAGCGAATACCGTGCTGTCCGACAGCCCGATCGCTTTTGCTTTCTCGTTCATCAGCTTGACGAATTCACGCTCGCTGCCCCCAATCCATTCCGCTAGCGCGACTGCCGAATCATTGGCCGAATGAACCGCCATCGACTCGAATAGCTCTTTAACCGTGTGGCGCTCGCCATTTCTCAAACCTGCGCCCGCTCCAAGGACATTAGCTGCATAAGGGCTCACCGTTACTTGATCCTTCCACCCCAGCTTCCCCGCACGCACCGTTTCCAGCACGACAAGCTCGGTCATCAGCTTCGACATGCTGGCCGGCGGCAGCGCTTTATTCGCTCCCTGCGCAAAAATCGTCTGTCCGGTATTCGCATCGATCAATATCGCAGATTTTGCTTCAATATGAGGAACAGCCCCTTTGCCAAACAGCCAACCCGGCGCAGAGCCTGTCGATTGGATATAAACAAGCACCGCCGCGACGGCAACAATAGCAATCAACATTCGTTTCATTAGCGAACCTCCGTACATCAAGTGATTATCCTCATTGTACGAAAGCCGATTTAACGAAACCGAAACCGATCCATAACCCTTTCATAAGAAAACCTTAAGTTTGCTTTATATTTGCCTCCTACGCATCCGGATAAGGCTTGTGCATCGGCAAACGCAGCACGAAAGCAGTCCGGGACGTGTCGCTAACGACCGCAATCGTGCCATTGTGACGTTCGACAATGCTCTTGGCAATGGCAAGCCCCAAGCCCGATCCCCGGGTGCCCGCCTCTTCGGTGCGCGATTTATCCACGCGATAGAACCGGTCAAATATATGCGGCAAATCGACGGAAGGAATCGGCTCGCCATCATTCATCACTTCAACGATTGCATGGCCATCCTCGGATCGAACGATGATGTCCAGCCTTTTGCCCTCCTTGCCATAAGCGATTGCATTCGCAAATAAATTTTCAAATACGCGAACAAGCTTATCGGCATCTGCAAACATTGGAACCGCCGGCTCCTCCGTCTGCATAGCGCCTTCGAGCCCCGCTTCTGACAATGCGACGCGATATTGCACCAGCAGCTGCCTCAGCAGCTCAATCAAGTCAAATTCCGTCCGCTTGAGCGGAATCGCATCATGCCGCATCCGCGTATATTCGAACAAATCCTCGATCAGAATGCCAAGCCGCTTGGACTTGTCGTGCGCGATTTGCACATAATAGCGCAGCTCGATTTCATCGCGATAACGGTCCTGCTCGATTAATCCGAGATAGCCGATAATTGACGTAAGCGGCGTTCGAAGATCATGTGAGACGTTCGTAATCAGCTCGTTCTTGGCCTGCTCGGATCTGCGCTGGTCCTCCAGCGTCTCCGACATGCGCGATACGATCTGGTTCGTAATTTCCGCCAGCTCCGTCAGCTCGTTCCCTTGCCGGACCGGTATTCGATGATTGAAGTTTCCTTCGGCGATATCCTGAACAGAGCGGATGATGCGTGCGAGATACTGGTACTGCCGAAGCTGGAGCAGGATCAAATAAAACAAAAACATAGCGATCAGCAGGCTGGGCACGAACATTTCGTCGAGACCGATCGCCAAATCCGCCGTCGCGCGATACATTTTCGGAAATTGCACCAAGAGCTGAAGACCTACCGAAATCAGCAGGAAATAGGTTATAAACGACAAGGCCATAGCAAAAAACAGATGCCAAATGAGCCGGAGCGACATACGGACGACAATATTACGCATCGATTTTGTACCCGACTCCCCATACTGTTGCAATCAGCTTATCGCCAGTCTCCTGCTCGAGTTTGTCCCGCAGTTTGCTAATATGAACCATAACCGTGTTGTTCGACTCAAAATATTTTTCGCGCCACACGTGCTGGAATATCTCCTCTGCGCTGAAGACACGACCGGGCTGGCTCGCCAGCAGATAGAGGATGCCAAACTCTGTTGAGGTCAAATGAAGCAAACGGCCATCGGCTTCCACTTTATGCGTCGTACGGTCCATTTTGAGCCCGCCGATAAATAAGCTGCCGTCATCCTCGGACTTGGCAGGCTTGCTATATTGATACGATCGGCGCAGCAGCGATTTGACGCGCGCAGTCAGCTCCAGCGGATTAAACGGCTTCGTCATATAGTCGTCGGCCCCCGTCATCAGGCCCATAATCTTATCCATATCCTCCGCCTTGGCGCTTACCATCAGAATCGGCACGGTCTCAGCTGACTTATCCCTTCGCAGGCGCCTGCATAGCTCCAGCCCATCCATTCGCGGCATCATCACATCGAGCACAATGAGGTCGAATGGCTGCGCTTCGAACATCCGGAGCGCTTCCTCCCCATCGCCGGCAATTGCAGTTGAATACCCTTCATTTCGCAAATAAATATCGACAAGCTCCGCAATCTGGCGGTCGTCATCGACAATTAGAATCGTACGCGTCACAATCGTTTCCTCCGTTTTATGTCGACGTTAGTTACATTTACTATACACGAAGGCGGATCGCTTTGTCTTACGGCAGCAAGCACCTTAACAAGGTTTAAGCGTTTCTTAACATCTCGTTAAGATATCGTGTCCGACAGGGCGATTATGCCATTGATGGGGGCAATCTGCCCCACGTTCCGGTAGTCACTTACCGCCCATTGTGGTACACTATTAGCTATGGACAAACTCATGGGAGGGACTTCAATGTCGGCACAAAACAACAAAATGCGCTCCGATATGATCAAAAAAGGATTTGACCGGGCGCCTCACCGCAGCTTGCTTCGTGCAGCTGGCGTAAAAGAAGAAGATTTCGGCAAACCGTTCATCGCGGTATGCAACTCGTATATCGACATCGTTCCTGGACATGTTCACTTGCAGGAATTCGGCAAAATCGTTAAAGAAGCGATTCGCGAAGCAGGCGGCGTACCATTCGAGTTCAATACGATTGGCGTCGACGACGGCATCGCAATGGGCCACATCGGCATGCGCTACTCGCTGGCAAGCCGCGAAATTATCGCTGACTCCGTAGAAACAGTCGTGAACGCGCACTGGTTCGACGGCATGGTCTGTATCCCGAACTGTGACAAAATCACGCCAGGCATGATGATGGCTGCGCTTCGCATCAACATCCCGACGATCTTCGTCAGCGGCGGACCGATGAAAGCCGGCAAAACGTCTGACGGCCGTTCCATCTCGTTGTCGAGCGTATTCGAAGGCGTTGGCGCTTTCCAATCCGGCAAAATCGACGAGAAAAGCTTGACGGAACTCGAGCAATACGGCTGCCCGACTTGCGGCTCTTGCTCCGGCATGTTCACGGCAAACTCGATGAACTGCTTGGCTGAAGCACTTGGCCTTGCGCTGCCAGGCAACGGCACGATCCTTGCAGTTGCGCCAGAGCGCAAAGAGTTCGTGAAGAAATCGGCTCGCCAATTGATGGAGCTGATCAAGCAAGACATCAAGCCTTGCGATATCGTAACCAAGGAAGCAATCGACAATGCATTCGCTGTCGACATGGCAATGGGCGGGTCGACGAATACGGTTCTCCATACGCTCGCGCTGGCACACGAAGCAGGCATCGACTATCCAATCGAACGCATCAACGAAGTAGCAAACCGCGTACCTCATCTGGCCAAAATCGCGCCAGCATCGGATTGGCATATCGAGGACGTTCATAATGCAGGGGGCGTAAGCGCCGTACTGAATGAGCTGTTCAAAAAAGAAGGCGCGCTTCACGGCGAAACACTCACGGTAACGGGCAAAACGCTTCGTGAGAACGTTGCTGGATGCGACATTTTGGATACGGAAGTTATCCATACCCTCGACAACCCGCATACGGAGCGCGGCGGACTCGCTGTTCTGTTCGGCAACATCGCTCCAGGCGGCGCAATCGTGAAAGTCGGCGCAGTCGACAAATCGGTTGGCGGCTACCATAAAGGCCCTGCCATTTGCTTCGATTCGCAAGAAGAGTGCCTCGAAGGCATCGCAAACGGCAAAATCAAAGAAGGTCATGTCGTCGTAATTCGTTATGAAGGACCGAAAGGCGGACCAGGCATGCCTGAGATGCTCGCTCCTACATCGCAAATTATGGGTATGGGCCTGGGCGCTAAGGTCGGCCTCATCACCGACGGACGTTTCTCCGGCGCATCGCGCGGCATCAGCATCGGTCACATCTCGCCAGAGGCGGCTGAAGGCGGTCCACTCGCATTCGTACGCGATGGCGAAGAGATCGAGCTCGACTTGAACAACCGTACGATCAACCTTCTTATCGACGAAGAAGAGCTGGAACGCCGCAAGGCTGAATGGCAAGGCTTCGAGTCGAAGGTTACCAAAGGCTACCTCTCTCGCTATTCGCGACTCGTAACGAATGCAAGCATGGGTGCAGTTCTTAAGTAACAGCAAAGCATGCAGCGTATAATAAGACCCGCTTATATGGCGGGTCTTTTTTATATGTGATCGTTAGGCTCCCCTATCCGGGACAAGTACATGCTGCCAGCTTACGCTTCGCCCCAACAGAAAAAACCGTTATGACCTCTCCTACAGAGAGGCCCTAACGGTACGTTGGGTCATATAACCATCGCGAAAGCACTAACCGCCTGGACGCTCCATTACAGCACCATCCAGCTCCATATCCATTTGCTCCGCATCTTGAACCGGACGGGAAACGCTCCGATTACGCCTTGATTCCTTCTCTTGTACAGAGACCACTTTGGCAGATTGCGCAATTTTCAGCAGCTCAGGAATCGAGAAGGTAACGATGCGAGGAATGATTTCGCTCGCCAATTTATCGCTTTTCTTATCGCTTCCGCTCTTGTTCGAGGGCGTTAAGACGCTCATCAATAAACGCAAATATAATTTCGTTACTCGCAAGAAAACACCTTTGGGCAAGTCATGGATTTGGAACCCTAAGCGATCAGCGCCCCGTGTTATCATGGTCACGCCATACATCGCCTTCGCCTCTCTTGCAATCGGATCCTCCCCAATAACGGCTGCAAGATGGGGAAGCTCCTTCTCCATCGCCCTTACTAATCGAATAGCTGACGCAATAGGAGACGAAGACTTATGCGCAATTTTCATCAGCAGCTTGTTGTCAAAATGCAGCTCAACGATCGGATCGCCTTTGCGGAGAGGCTCTTGATTCTCGCCTAAAGGCAGATCACCGCCATGATACTTGGTCATTCGATAATGGAACGACGGCTCCGGATATCCGACTGGAATAGTCCGATACACCGTATGGAAAATTTGTTCCCAGCTCAACCACAGCCGGATCATGATACGCTTCACGCGGCTTGGCACCAACGCTTTGCTCTTCTCCGTCAAAGCAATCATCTCATCAATCGCGACGAATCGGAAACCTCTGCGCGTTCCTTCTGCTACATAAGCTTCGAGCGCTTTAATCATGTTCTCAGGCGCGCGTTCGTCAGCGCCCGGTGTCGTGCCGCAATCATGCAGCAGGATGACTTCGCCCGCTTTCAGCTTCCGCATCAGCCGCTGCTCAAGCCGCTTAGCGCCAAGCTTGTATCGCCAATCACCGAATAACGAGGACCATAAAATAATGTGCAGGTTGCCAAGCGAATAGTCGAACATATTGACGATGCCCCACGGCGGACGATAATAAATCGCGCGAGATCCTGTCGCCCGCTTGATGACATCTTCTGTCCGATGGATGTGTCGTTTGACCGTTTTCGGGCGCATCAGCCAATTCGTTTTATGTTCATAATTGTGAATCCCAATGACATGGCCTTCTTCGACCATGCGCTTCAGTAGCTCTGGATGCTGTTCTGCATGGGCGCCTACAACGAAGAAGGTCGCCTTCGCTCCATACCGTTTCAGTAAATCAAGCAGCTGCGGGGTATATCTCGGGTCTGGTCCATCATCAAACGTTAAAGCAATCTCTCGCTCGACTCTGCCGCGTTTGAAAGCACGAAATCCAAATGTACGACTAATTAAACCCGGTAGAAAGGCATAGAACGAAAAGACATAAAAAATGAGCATGAGTAAATTTTGCATCGATTGTCCCACCAGATTTCTATATCTATTCCGCCGTTAACCGGCGGTGTTACTCATCGAAAGCACTCCCTCAATTGTAACATACGTTCAACAAAAATAGGCACCATTTTCCGAACTGTAGTACAATAGAATTGGTGGTAATGGACAACAATGTATGTTAAGTATGCCTATGCTGCCGCTTATGCAATAAGCACTCATTTTGCCAAAGGAGCTGCACTTACTTGATTACCTTCTATAAAAAATATTGGCGGACTGCGTTTGATATCGCGCTGATTGCCCTTACCGTCTATCTTATCATGTTTGCTTTCAGCCACTTGTATAAGATCGCAACCCCGGTATTCTTATCGTTCTTCATCTACATCTTTATTGAACCGCCAGCTCGGTGGATGAACAAGCTCGGCATTAAGAAATCGATCGCCTCCGCCATTAGCGTGCTGCTATTTACACTTGTTATTCTAAGCGTATTTCTGGGAACGGGCTATATTATTGCAGATCAGGCGAACGGGCTCATTCAGAAGCTGCCGGTCTATCAGCAAATTATGAAAGATCAGGTTGCGCTTCATTCCGATTGGATCGCCGCCAAGATGGATACGCTTCCGCCTGACCTGTTGGGGCAATTCGATAAGGTCGTCGATTACGTTACATCCAAGGGCCAGCATCTGGCGACGCAATTTTTGCTGACCATCTCCAGCTATCTGACCAGCTTCTCCGCCTTTATTTTCAACTTCGCAATCGGGATTATTCTAGCTTACTTCCTAAGCGTGGAGATCAAAGATTGGAAACGGGTCGCCGCGGATAAGACGCCCAACACGTTCAAGAAGGCGTTCTCCTTCCTGCGGGATAATGTGTTTAAAGGGATAGGCGCCTATCTCAAATCGCAGCTAAAGCTGATATCGATCACCTTTATCGTCATCTTCGTTTCCTTGCTGCTCCTCGGGGTCGATAATGCGTTTACGATTTCGGTTGTATCCGCGATATTCGACGTATTGCCGCTGCTGGGCGTCGGCACGGTGTTCGTTCCATGGATTATTTACTTGTTCATTGTAGGCAAAACGACGCTGGCAATCTGGGTATCTGCGCTATTTTTGACAGTTGTCCTTGCCCGCCAAATTTTAGAGCCTAAAATTACGGGAGACACGCTTGGGGTTTCTGCCTTCACCATGCTGGCGTTCATGATCATATCGCTTTCCTTATTCGGAATTGCAGGCGTTATTTTGTCCCCGATTTTGATCATTCTCCTCAAAGCGCTGTACGATCAAGGCTACTTCCATCGCTGGATCCGCCTCCCGCAAGGCGAGTATGAGAACCAGCCCGCAGAGCCTGTCGGCGATCAAGATTAATACAACCATCAGACTTATATTAAAAAGTAAAAGCCGCAGGAGCATCGCTCCTGCGGCTTTTTGTCTATTCTGCACTCCGCTCAACGACTAATGGTTTCCGGTCTCCTTGTCATGCTGCGCTGCAAGATCCATAATGCCGCGAAATAACTGCGTCGCTTGATTCGGACTGTTCGGCGGACGATTTTCCGCAAGCACCGCTATCGCATAACGAGGACGCTTGGCCGGTCCATAACCGATAAACCATTGATTCACGCGATCGGAGCCTGACCGCACCACTTCCGCCGTGCCGGATTTCCCGGCGACCTCCCATATCCCGCCGCGAATCGAATGACCAGTGCCTTCCGCTACCGTATCCTCCATCCCCCTTCTCAACTCCTCTGCCGTTGCAGGCGAAATACGCCCCTTCGTTTCGGATGCCGGCTTGATTGGGAATGAAGCAAATCGTTGCCCGTTGGCATACCGCACCTCCTTCACCAAGCGAGGCTCAATCCCTTTCCCCTCATTAACGATAGTCGCGATCATATTCGCCGCCTGAAGCGGAGAGACTTTGACATCTCTTTGCCCAATCCCAGTCTGTGCTAGCAGCCCTCCATCATCATTTGCCATTGCAGTAGCAAACAATGTCCCCGGCTCCTCCTCCATTAAGAGCCTGAGCGGCCCTGCGATTGGCCCGATTGATTCCGCTGAGTGCCAACCGACTTGCCTTCCGATACCGAGCCGAAATGCCGTATCCGCCAGCTGTTTCGCGTGAAGTCGTTCTGCAATCGTTGCAAAGACAATGTTGCACGAGTGGGCAAGGCCTTGCCGCAGCGTCAAATCGCCATGGCCGCCTTTCTTCCAATCTGATAAGCCATACTTTCCATATTCGCCAGTGCAATGAAAAGTCTCGTTCGGCGAGGTAACGCCAGCTTCTAATGCCGCAGCTTCCGTCACGAGCTTAAAGATCGACCCTGGCTCAACCGCACGAATCGCATGGTTTGCTTCATCGGCTCCTTCAGCCCCTATCCGGCCCGGGTTCAAGGAAGGGCGCGAAGCCATCGCAACGATATCACCTGTTTCCGTATCCAATACGACGACCGCCCCTTCCATTAATCCTTGAAGATCGATATAGCGGTCGATTTGCTTCTGAAGCTGAAGATCCAGCGTAGTTACGATTGTCAACGGGTACAGCCGATTAACGGGGGACACAACTCTCAGATCCAATCCGCGCAGCGGCTCTCCTGCAGCATCCAAATAATAAGAAACCATCGTTTCTTTGCCGCCTCTTAACAGCCGATCAAGCGAGCGTTCAAGACCTGATGCCCCGATTACCGCATCAAGCTTCATCATGCCTGTCGCATATTCATGCCCGTATTCGGCTTGTACCCGCTCGGGGTGCTGGCTAATGAAACCGATGGTTTGCGCTGCCGCGTATGGCGCCAAGTAGCGTTGCCGATAAGGAACGACGCGAATGCCTTCCAAATGAATGTTCGTTAAAGCTTCCAATTGCTCAGCCGTTAAGCTCATGGGCTCATGCTTTCCTGCATCCGCCCAAAGCGTCGGCTGTTTTACTTCGGATAACCGCAGTGCCAGCTCCTTCACATTTTCATGCAGCAGCGAAGCCAAGCGCTTAAGTTGCTCCTGGCTGCCTCGGTCACCTGCAATCGGAAACACAGCCAACGTATGAATCGTCTTCCCCGTAATCGGCATTCCGAATCGATCGACAAAATCGCCTCGGCCTGAATCGATCATCAGCTCCTGATTCCGCTGCGAAACAGCCAGCTGTGCAACAGAACGGCTCTCAGGATGATCATGGCTCGGCCACAACGAGATGGATGCCATCTTCCACTCCCATATTGCGAACAATACCACGAAACCGACTGCGACTTTAACCAATCTATTGTTCAAGGCGAATTGATCTTCCCTTCCTAATCGAACATAACATTTACCCATCATTACTCAACCATTATTGCCGAATGTCACGATCGCAAAACAAAAAAACTCCCTGCCGTCATAAGGATGACAGCAAGGAGCAGGAGATATGACGAATAATTGCGAGAAGCCTTATTCATTGTGAAATCGATTCACTAGTGATTAGAAGTCGTAAATTTCGACAACGATTCTTTGAGCTTGTTCGAAACATCTTCCAGTCGATTCGACAGTCGAACGAGCCCTTCACTGATGCTGAGCTGCTCCGTGCTAAGCGATGCCACTTCTTCAGAGGTAGCAGACGATTGCTGGGCGACTGCGCTCACGCTGCTCATCGCGTCTGTCAATACGTTTTGCGACTCATCAAGCTTGCCAATCGCTTCCGTTACAGAGCCCAAGCTCTCTCCGAAACGGCTCATATGACCTTGTACGGTCAGGAAAATCTGGTTCGACTCCTTAACCGACGCCACTTGCTCTTGGAAGATCGGGTAAGCTTCAGACAGCACATCTACCGTCTCATCAATTTCTTTTTGAATCGTCTCTGTAATCTGGCCCACGACATCAATGGATTGGCGCGATTGATCTGCCAGCTTGCGAATTTCGTCCGCTACAACCATGAAGCCTTTGCCTGCTGCGCCAGCACGCGCCGCTTCAATCGTTGCATTAAGGGACAAAATATTCGTTTGCTTCGTGATATTGTTCAATACGTCCAAAATTTTACGAATGGAAGACGTCGAATCTTTCAGCTTATCGACTTTGCTGACCATGTTGCGCGTCATTTCTTCCGTTTCGCCCGTCTTCTGAATCAGGCTGTTCATGTGAAGTGTGCCTTGCTCGCTGGCTTGTTCGACAGCTGCTGCCGATTGCTCCATTGAGTTATTAGCGCTCATAACGGTTTTCATTTGCGTATTGATCGTTGCCGTCAAATCATTGCCGCGCTCTGCTTCCATCGCCAAGCTCGTTGCGCCCCCGGCGATTTCCTCTGTTGCAACCGAAATTTCTTTGGATGCGACGGCCGTTTTCCGGGATGCTTCCGTCAGCTCGCTCGCCGTATCCAGCACATCCTTGGCCGACACGTTCGTCTGATCGACAAGTGACGTAATTTCCGTCATCATTCGGTTGAAGCTATCCGTCAACTGGCCAATTTCGTCAGAACGCTTCAGATGGAGCCGAACGCTCAAATTGCCGCGCTCGCCTTCATTCATCAAGTTGCGGAGCTGTACGAGCGGACGAGCAAACATCCGGATCAGCATGTAGCTGATGCCTACCGCTGCAACGGCAGCAATGGCCGTGACGATAAAGGTCATAACGAAAATTGCATTAGCATCCTTGACTAGCTGATCAACAGGCGTTTTGCCTACAATCCGCCAGCCGGAGGTATTAAAGGACTCATATGCGGCAAGAACAGATGCTCCAGCTGCATCATCCACCTCGACTGATCCCGATTTGGCTTCCTCACCGCTGTTGGGAATGGTGGTATCGCTTGGTTTGCCGTATTTCTCAGCGGCATCCTCGCCTATATAGCTAATGTATTGATTCTTATCATCCACGAGCGCTACCGTACTGCCATCACCTAATGAAATGTTACCCAGCGCTTCTTCAACCGAGCTTAATTTTATCTCGAATACGATGGCGAACAGCGCTTGATTCGTCGTGGTGTTTTTGAGCAATCGACCTACACCAATCGTCGGCTCAGGAATGTAGCCGTTTAAGCCCTTCGGCTGCGTTTCAATCCACACCGCTTGTCCATCCCCGCCGACCATACGCTTATACCAAGGGCTTTCATGCGCTTTCTTGCTGTCGAAAGCAGAGCTGCCGAGCGCGTATTCGCCTTCCTTAAGCGGTATGAGATAGCCGTTGGTGATCGAGCTGTTGCTAAGTACATACTTCTGGAGCAGCGAATTCAGCTTCTGCGTCGCTTGAAACCCTTCATACTGTTCGACCGCAGGATCCTGAATAATTCTGAGCTGCTCTTGAATTTCAGCATCGACCATAACCTGAAGCGTCAATGCCTCATAATTTTCGAACATGAGCCCCAGCTTTCCGCCTGCTTGTTGAATCGTTTGGAAGCTCGAATTCATCGCATTCGTTCGAATAATGCTCTTCGAGGTGTTGTATGCAAGCATTCCGACTACTAAAACGCATACCAGAATGCTAACAAAAATAAACAAAAACATTTTGGCGCCGACTGAACGGCTTGGATTAAACCAGCTTGCCTTGAATTTGTCCGCATTGAGCGTTTTAATCCCCGACGCCAATCGGATTTTTGTCTTAGTCTTTTTCTCTTTTGCTGTCTTTGTTTTCCCCGACATCGATGACACCACCTGCTCTGAAATATGTAAGATGTAGAACGGTAGCAAATACTACCAAAGTCCTATAACAAAACCTTTTACCTACACTTTATATATCGGATAGTACCAGCATGATTGTAGGCTTAAAAATATGGAAACGCAACATTTTTTCGATAAACTTTTTTAAGAATGTGTCGAATTGTTCCTTTTATGCTAAAAAGAAGCTGACAACTGTCGCCTGTGCTCCTGATGCAATAGACAACGTGTTGAACAGCTTCTAAGTTTAAAGGTTTAAACGATAGTTGAAATTACCGAATGCGTTTGCGCATCATGTCCATCGGCCTCACCGGCTGTTCGACCGAAAGACGAATTTCTTGCAGCGGATGTCTTGCTGCGTCCAGCACATTGCCTTCCAAATCGCGTAGTTCGCCTACTGTCTGTTTAAAAAATACGCCGCCTGGGCCGATAAATTCAATCTCTTGGCCTGGCTTAAAATGGTTGCGCTGCTGTACCGTCGCAATGCGGCTCTCCGCATCATAATCAAGGACAATACCAGCGAAATCATAAGGCGCAGCTTTATCCTCCGGCTCGTAGATGTGATCCTCCGCTCCCGGCACATCCAGGAAGAAACCCGTATTCAACGGACGATTGGCCGCTTTATGAATCTCTTCCAGCCATTCCGGCTTCAGCACATAACCTTCTGGATCAGCGAAATAAGCATCGATCGCTTGGCGATAGGCGTTTACAACGCTGGCAACATAATGAATGCTCTTCATCCTGCCTTCGATTTTGAAGCTATCGATCCCAACCTCGATAAGGGCTGGCAGATGCTCAATCATGCACAGATCCTTAGAGCCCATCGTAAATTGGTCGCCGTTATCCTCGAACTGCTCGGCGTCGATGAACAAATCATACTTCCAGCGACAGGATTGGCAGCAGCCGCCCCGATTCGAATCGCGGTCTGTAAAGTGGTTGGACAACACACAGCGGCCGGAAAATGAGGAGCACATCGCGCCATGAATGAATGCCTCGATTTCGATATCGACATGCGCTTTAATTTCTGCGATTTCCTCCAAGCTTGCTTCACGCGCCAACACGACGCGCGGCAGCCCCTCATCCTTCCAAAACTGAACGGCCTGCCAATTCAAGGTCGACTGCTGAGTGCTCAGATGCACCTCCAGCTTTGGCGCAACCCGTTGAGCAGTCTCGACGATGACCGGATCAGCAGCGATTATCGCTGCAATGCCTGCCGTCTCAAGCCCGATCAAATATTGTTCAAGCCCTTCAATATCCTCGTTATGCGCGTAGATGTTCGTAGCAACGAACACTTTGGCGCCATATTTCGCAGCGAACTCGACGCCCTCTCGCATTTCCTCGAAGCTGAAATTGTCCGCATTGGAGCGCAAGCCGTATTTTTGCCCCCCGATATAGACAGCATCCGCGCCATAGTGGACTGCAAACTTCAGCTTCTCTAAGTTGCCAGCAGGCGCCAGCAGCTCCGGCTTGTCCAGCCGATAACGCTTGCCTGTCAGCTTACGTCCTGTCGTTGTTGCTGATTGGACAGTCACTTGGATAACCTCCTATCAATACACTTGTTCTTTATAGAAAAATCCGAAGCTAAGCTCGCGATTCGGGTCTTGCTTGGCTTGAATCGCCTCGAGCCACTCCTCCTTGAATCGATATTCCGAAGGTGCTGAGCAATAAGCATCAATCGCTGCGCGATACGATCGGATAACCGTTTCATTGTAATCGGCCGGCTTGAGCAGGCCTTCGATTTTGAAGCTATCGACGCCAGCCTCCATCAACTCATGCAAATTTTCAAGCATGCACAAATCGTCCGAGCTCATCACATGCGTGCCATTCGCATCTTCATAGATTGGGAATCGTTCGTCAGCCCGCTCCGCCTCCATCAGATAGATGTTCGCTTCTTGGCCAGCTTCCCCTATCTGAATAGGTTTCTCTTGGTGCTCCATATAGCTTTGAACAAGCGAACGCTTAGAATGGTAGATGTTCGTCATGCCGTGCACTTGAACTTGAACCTCCAGCACACACTTCTGCTTCATCTCGATAACCTGCTCCATATTGAGCTCCCGAGCCGCAACAACCCGCGTCGCTCCCCGGCGGCCCCAAAAGTTGGCGGTCTCATAATTCGTCGAGGTCATCTCCGCGTTCCAGTGCAGCTTGAGCTGCGGCGCATGCTGACGGACTGCCATTAGCACGGCAGGATCGCCAAAAGCGACTGCGCTTACGCCAGCCTGCACCAAGCCAGCAACATAATCAGGGAGCGCCTCAAGCGAACCGTTATCCATTAAATTGTTCATTGCGCCATAAATACGAATCGGACGCTCGCTGCGATTGGCGATTCGAACGGCTTCCGCCATCTGATTCAGGTCAAATTCCCCGGCAAGCCGCGTTCCAAACCGCGCATCACCGATAATGACCGCGTCTGCGCCTGCTTCGATAAAACGCTCTAACTCATCCAAATTCGCTGCCGTTACGAGCAGCTCCGGCTTGTAGGCCATCATAAGCATTCATCCTCCTAACAACTGCATTCCTCTGCGCCAGCATGAAAAAAAGATAAGACGGAGGCGCATCGCCGGCTATCCCGCGATGCCTTCCTCCGTCGTATTCGCTTGGCGATGAGCGCTGCGATTGAGCAGCTGCCTCCCCCTTATTGCTCAGCTGTTTCGTTACTCAGCTCGATATTGCGCAAATGCTGCTTGTACGTTTTTGCAAATAAGTGCGAATGCGATCCGTCTTTTTTAGTTACGTAGTAAAGATAATCTGACGCTTCCGGCTGAAGCGCAGCCTGAATGGACTTCAAGCTTGGGCTGGCAATCGGGCCAGGCGGCAATCCCTTTGTTCGATACGTATTATAAGGGCTGTCGACCTCCAGGTCCTTCTCCATCAGCCGCTCCTTCTGCTTATCGAGCAAATATTGCACCGTTGCGTCGATCTGCAAAGGCATGTCCTCTTTTAATCGGTTATAGATGACGCCGGCAACGCGCGCGCGTTCTTCATCTACGACCACTTCCCGCTCAACAAGCGAGGCAACAGTAAGCAGCTGGTGCAGCGTCATGTTTCTGGTCGCCAACGCTTCGTCCAGCTCCGGGATGCTGTCGAGCTTCCGGTCCATCTCGCTCAACATGCGATGCACGACATCCTCAGCCGTAGAGCCCTTCTTCACCTCATAGGTTTCAGGGAACAAATAGCCCTCAAGCCGATGAAGCACGGATGTTTTAGCTGGAATTTGAAGAACTGCATCAACGTCTTCCCACTTGCGGTCTGTGTCGATGAGCTTCATTACCTCTTCTCGGCTGGCAATGCCTTCTTCACTCAGTTTGTCGGCTATTTGCGTCGCTGTAAAGCCTTCTGGAATCGTAAACTTGACCGTTGCTTCCTTCACCGTATCGCCTGCATTCAGCTTCGCAATAACCGCATCCAGCTCCATACCCGGCGTCATATCGTAGCTGCCCGCTTGGAAATGCGCGCCCTCATCCTTCAGCTTCAAGTAGTACTTAACTATAAATGCGTTGCGGATAATGCCTTCATCCTCAAGCGTTTCAGCGACCATAAACGGCGACATCCCGTTCTTCACTTCAACTCGCTTTACGTCGCCAGCTGCTGTTGGACGAAGCCCATTCCAAATATAAAGCGCGACGCTCCCTGCGCCAATGATGATAATGCCAAGCAGCGACAGGATTACCCACATCGTGATTCGGCTCTTACGTGGGCCTCTTGATGGATAATCGTTGTCTTCATCATCCAAGTAGGATTCCGATTGCGGATATTGCGACAACTTGTGCTCCTCCATTTCCACGAAAAAGGGCGGTGTTGGCCGCCCCATTCGTTTCAACTATAGTGTGGTGTGAAAAGGCGCTTCTAGCGTTGGCCCTTAGCTGTCATGCTCGTCAAAACACAACGTATCATAGGCTTCTGCTGCCGTTTCCCATTCTTCGTCACTCTCGATGTTCTCGAGCTGCAGCTCTTCTCCGCCTACGACCAAACGCAGCATCTCGACTTCGCCCTCTTCACGCATCGCTTCGGACTGAAGCGCCGCGTAATAATGCTCGCCAAGCTGAAACTCGGACATGATCCGGTAAGCTGTTTCCGAGCCGTCGCCGCTCGTTAACTCAATAAATTTGCCGTATTTCTCTTTCAGTTTCGTCCCGCGTTGCGGCGACATGCCGACCTCGTGCATACCGGCACCTTCCTTCCTTTTCCTACTGCGTTATCCGCAATTCGATTTGAGATTAATCGTTATCGCTCTCATCGAGCTCGCCGAGCAGCGTGTTAAACGTTTCCTCAACGATGCTCCACTCTTCTTCATCTTCAATCGTGTATAGCTTAAGGTCGTCGCCTTCTTCTTCATAACGAAACGCGTATACTTCATCTTCTTCTTCGTTATCGGATTCCAGCGGCACAACCATCATGTACTTATGCTCAGAGCCATCCACTTCGAATTTCATGATGACTTCGAACTCTTCCTCGTTGCCTTCTTCGTCCGGAATATAAATGATTTCCGGCTCTTCGAATCCTTTTTCCTCTTTAGCCATAGCTCACCCTCACCTTTTCGCCTTAGAATCGAGATAGTTTTGCAAAATGAATGTCGCGGCTAACTTGTCCACGACCAGCTTTCGTTTCTTTCGGCTGACATCCGCCTCCAGGAGCGTTCGCTCTGCAGATACGGTCGTCAACCTTTCGTCCCAAAGGTGAACAGGTAAGTTTAGCTTTTGCTGGAGCTCCTCTGCAAATGCTATGCAAATTTCTCCACGCGGCCCAACGGAGCCGTTCATGTTCTTCGGCAATCCGACAACGATCTCCGTAACCTCGTGATCCTTCACTAGCTGGGCAATCTCGTCAAACTCGCCGCGATTATGCCTCCGCTGGACAACACCAGTACCTTGCGCCGTCCAGCCGAAAGCATCGCTAACCGCGACGCCAATATTACGGTCCCCGTAGTCTAAACCCATAATTCGCATACGTTTCTCGCCAGGCTCCCGTCTTATTTATGTCCGCTTAAGTAATACCGAACAAGCTCTTCGATCAGCTCGTCTCGTTCTTTCTTCCGGATTAAGCTTCTTGCATTGTTATGCCGCGGAATGTACGCAGGATCCCCAGACAGCAAATAGCCGACGATCTGGTTGATCGGGTTATAGTCCTTTTCCAGGAGCGCATCATGCACTTGGAGCAGAATGTCCTTCGCCGATGCTTCCAATCCTTCCGCCTTTACGTCGAATTTCATCGTATTGTCCATGGAGCTCATCGCCAGCACCTCGCTTTGGAAACCGCTTAATAAACGGCAGTGTCAATTATTACTATATCACATTTGCTTGTGCAAGAACTAGTTCTTCCGCAAGTTTCAATGCATCAGCCAGCTTGGAGGCATCCTTGCCGCCGGCTTGCGCCATATCCGGACGCCCGCCGCCGCCGCCGCCGCATACAGCTGCCGCTTCCTTCACAAGCTTGCCTGCATTAAACCCTTTTTTCACGAAATCAGGCGATACGGAGGCGACCAAATTCACTTTGTCGTCTTGTGCCGCACCTAATACAATAATCGCGGATGGCAGCTTCGCTTTAAGCTCGTCAACGATTCCGCGAAGCGCATCCATGCTTGGCGCGCTTACTGCAGCCGTCAATATCGTAACGTCGCCGACCGTTTTCGCTTGATCCGTCAATGAGCCCGCTTCGATGCGGCTCAGCTTCGCTTGGAGCGACTCGTTGTCGCGGCCGAGCTCCTTCACTTGTCCGAAGAGCGCTTCAATCCGTTTTGGCACATCAGCCGTATTGGACTTGAGCAAGCCTGCAGCCTGCTTCAGCAAATCGAATTGAGCTTCCATATAAGCATAAGCGTGACGGCCAGTCACCGCTTCGATCCGGCGAACGCCTGAACCGATGCCACTCTCGCCAATCAGCTTGAATGTGCCAATCTGCGAGGTGTTCGCGACGTGGCAGCCGCCGCACAGCTCAATGCTGTAACCGCCGACTTGCACGACGCGAACAACATCACCGTATTTTTCGCCAAATAGCGCCATCGCGCCCATTGCCTTCGCTTCAGCAATCGCTTTGCTCTCGATGACAACCGGCGTGCCGATCCAAATCTGCTCGTTCACGCGACGCTCGATGTCCGCCAGCTCTTCTTCGGTGATCGCGCCAAAGTGCGAGAAGTCAAAGCGCAAGCTGTCGCTCTTCACGAGGGAGCCCGCTTGATTAACATGCTCGCCGAGTACTTCCTTGAGTGCTTTATGCAACAAGTGCGTTGCCGTATGGTTTTTCACGATATCTTCACGAAGGTCGCGTGCCACGCTAGCTTGCGCGCTTTCGCCAACGCGAACCGTTCCGCTTGCTACGATCGCATGATGCACAGGCTGGCCTTGGGGCGCTTTCGTCACATCCTCGACGTTCAGCACGAACCCATCGCCTTGAATGACGCCGCGATCGCCGATCTGGCCGCCGCTTTCCGCGTAGAAAGGCGTACGGTCGAGCAGCACGAGCACGCGGCTGCCTTCGCCCGCAATATCAACGAGCGAATCCTCATGAACGATCGCTGTTATTTTCGAATTCGTCGTCAGCTCGCTATAGCCGACGAATTCGCTCTTCTCCGTTAACTCCGACAACGGTCCGCCCTGTACGTTCATGCCGCCCGTCTCTTGGCGCGCTGCACGCGCGCGCTCCCGCTGCGCTTCCATCGCCGAGTCAAATCCGGCACGGTCAACGGTGAGGCCATTTTCAGATGCATAATCCTCGGTCAAATCGAACGGGAAGCCATAGGTGTCGTACAGACGGAACGCATCTTCTCCGCTAATTTCATTCTTGCCTGCCTCGCGTACTTGCGAAACGAGCGCGCCCAGCAGCGTAAGACCGTCGGACAGCGTTTCGTGGAAACGTTCTTCTTCCGTGCGAATTACGCGTTCGATAAACTCGCGCTTCTCGACAACCTCTGGATAGTACATGCCCATTACATCCCCAACCACTTTGGTCAGCTCGAACAAGAATGGACGGTCGATGCCTAACGATTTGCCATAACGCACCGCGCGGCGGAGCAGACGGCGAATAACATAACCGCGTCCTTCATTGGATGGCAATACGCCATCGCCTACAGCGAATGCCACAGTACGGATGTGATCGGCAATCACTTTCAGCGCCAGATCATGGTCAGCATTCACATGGTACGAAACGTTGGCAATCTCGCAAGTGCGGTCAATCATCGGACGGAACAGATCCGTGTCGAAGTTGGAATCCACATCCTGCAAAATCGAAGCGAAACGCTCGAGACCAGCTCCTGTATCGATGTTTTTATTCGGAAGCGGCGTGTAGCTGCCGTCTTTGTTATGGTTGAACTGCGAGAATACGAGGTTCCACACTTCCAGAAAACGTTCGTTCTCGCCGCCTGGCCAACATTCTGGATCGTTCAAATCGCCATATTTGTCGCCACGGTCATAGAAAATTTCGGTACAAGGACCGCAAGGGCCTTCGCCGATATCCCAGAAGTTCTCGTCCAGCTTGTAAATCCGCTCTTCCGGAAGGCCAATTTTTTTATTCCAGAATTCGAACGCTTCCGTATCCTCCGGGTAGACCGTTACAGACAAGCGGCTCGGATCAAAGCCGATCCATTGTTTGTCCGTCAGGAATTCCCATGCCCACGTAATGACTTCTTCTTTGAAATAGTCGCCGATGGAGAAATTGCCGAGCATTTCGAAGAACGTATGGTGGCGACGCGTCTTGCCGACATTCTCGATATCGTTCGTACGAATGCACTTTTGCGAGTTCGTAATACGCGGGTTGTCAGGGATGACGCGGCCGTCAAAGTACGGCTTCAGCGGCGCCATGCCGGCATTGATCCACAACAGCGACGGATCGTTATGCGGGACGAGCGATGCGCTCGGTTCAATATGGTGTCCTTTGCTCTCGAAGAAAGCAAGCCACTTCGAACGTATTTCACTAGCCTTCATAGGAAAACGACCTCCAATAAATACAAATAGTTGTAAAAAACAAAAACGCCCCTGTCATGAACAGGGACGAAGATCTCGCGGTACCACCCTGGTTATTGCCCCGCCGCTGCATCCATGCAAAAAGGATACGGGTCATCGGGCAATCGCCTTAGCTGGACGATAACGGGTCCCACCGGTGAAGTTCATTCACACTCCGAAGCCAGCTTCGGCCATTCTTCGCCATTGGACTCTCGCAGCCAACGCGCGAATTGCGCGAAGGAGTCCTTCTCTGAATGACGGGCTATGGCGTACTTCGACTTCATCACGGATTTCATTCATATTCAAGCATACTTGTCTAGAGTATACTGTCGTTCCCTTAGTCTGTCAAATCGTCTTGCGACGGACGTAATAAGCGAACATATGCTGCACGACAACCTTCAACGCTGCGAAAATCGGAACGGCCAATATCATGCCTACGATGCCCGCCAGCTCTCCCCCTACAAGCAATGCTAAAATAATTGAGAGCGGATGCATATGCAGCGTACGGCCGACCACTTGGGGCGATACGACGTTGCTCTCTAGAATTTGGCATAACGTATTAACAACAACGACAAGAATCATCATTTTGACCGAAATGGTTGCTGCCATTAGCAGCGCCGGGGCCGCTCCGATAAACGGTCCCAAATACGGGATGACGTTCGTTATCGCAACGACGGCAGCCAGCAGCAGCGGATAAGGCATGCCAATAATCCAATATCCGAGATAAGCCAGCACGCCGACGATCAAGCAAACGATAAATTGCCCGCGAATATAGCTGCCCAGCGCGGCATCGATGTCTTTGAGCAGTCGCACCGTCTGCTGGCGGTGGCTCTTCGGCACGTAGGTGATGACCGTCCGTTCGAACACTTCGAAATCCTTCAAAATATAAAACGCGAGGAACGGAATAATGAACAAAATAAACACGACATTCACCATTGCTCCGATATTGTTCACGAAGTCGAAGACGGACTCGGACAATTTCTTTTCCATTTTGTATAGCGAATTGTTAATGCCCGAACGGATGCTTTCCGGCATAAGAGAGTTGTTATTCAAATTTTCCACGAGGTTCTGCGCGCGAACCGTCAGCTCCGGCGCATGCCGATTAAGCTCCTGAAGCTGCTCCATAAACATCGGAACGGCATTCATCAGCACGACCGTCAACGACCCGCAAAATACAGTATAAATCAGCAGCACAGCGACCGTCCGGGGCATCTTCCTCACATGCAGCAGGCTGACAACAGGATTCAGCACGTAAGAAATAATCATCGCAATGAAAAACGGCGCAAGCACGGCTCGCAGGAAAGCGTAAATCTCCATAAAAATCGGCTTCAGCAGCAGCAGCATATAAACAATAATCAAGCCTAGAATGATATAAATGAACGTCCGGAACAGACGGCTATTCGTAAACCGCTCCAATGTGCTGCCTCCTTTCCTCACGGAAACCCGTCATTTGGGATGTTACGGCCAAACTCGCCTGTTAATCGCATAATGGCGGACTCGTACATTATATGTACAAGCGGCTATTATCATCCTTGTCTGCGCACAAAAAACAAGCGCTCCACGTCGGTCATGCGACGTAGAGCGCTTACTGGCGCGTATGCGCCCGCTTCATCAATAGAAAAAAGCAGACACTTTTGCGCGTCTGCCTCAACTAGCCGAGCATCACACGGACAGTGCTATCCGTTCGCGTGGATCTCCGGCATTTCCTCTTCAAAGAACAAGTCATCGAGCGAACTCAATGTACCGTCTTCCTCAACCTGATAAACGGACATTTTCTCGCCGTTCACTGTCAGTTCGATGAAGCAGCCCCAGCAATAAAACTGATGGGAACCGATTTTACCGATGTCTTTGGAGCTACAATTCGGACATCTCATCATCTTTCATTTCTCCCTATATTCGAATCGGAAGGCGCGACCGGCAGCAACTGCATCTCGCAATAGGCCGGAACAATAATCGCATCTTCCCCGAGTTTTACGGTATCGAATGCCTCCGGCGTCCTCAGCCATTTGCGTCCTTCGAGCAAATCTGAGATAAATCCGTCCGTTAATTCGTATCCTACTATCTGTGTACCCTGAATGGGCTCAAAATAAACATCCGACACGCGACCTAATTGAGAACCTTGTACGGTAACGACTGGCATATCCCGCAGCTTCACTTGTCCGATCTGAAAACAGCGCCCGGCTGCTTTCTTTTCTCGAGGCATAACCGAATCCATCCCGTCGATCATCACAGCTTCCGTACCGCAGGAAGTAACCTTGTCCCATTGTACGATAGCATCCTTGGGATGCAGCCACTTGCCAGCGTCCACGATAATGCCCTGCATCGACCAATGCTCGTCAAATAAAGCATCCTTCACTTTCCCTGCTTGCTTGCCGGTATGTAGGTCAACTACTGGTAAGCCGATCAGCTGCTGCAATTTGATCACGGCATGGAGAGCCTCCTCGCAAGTTATCTACGAATGCGGCGGACAATCGTTTCAACAATTTGCCCTGCTTCGTCGAGTTCCTCTCCAGTATTCCCAATTCCGAAGCTGAAACGTATCGCTGTCATTAATCGCTCGTGAGGCAGTCCCATAGCCGTTAACACATGCGATCGCTCCAGCGAGCCCGACGTGCAAGCCGAACCGCCCGAAGCGGCGATGCCTGCCATGTCGAGATTCATCAGCATCGTCTCCGTATCGATGCCCAGGAAGCTGATGTTGACAATATGCGACAAATGATCTGTCGGATGCCCATTTACTGCCACCTGACCATCAGTCGCCGCTTGCATGCGCGCTATCCATTGTAGACGAAGCTTGTCCGCTAAAAGTTTCCGCTCCTGCATCGTCTGCGCCGCAGCCTCAAGAGCCGCCGCAAAGCCGACGATTCCCGCTACGTTCTCCGTTCCTGCACGGCGTTTGCGTTCCTGCGAACCGCCATGCTGAACGGCAGACAACCCCGCGCCTGCGGATGCATACAATGCGCCGACGCCTTGCGGTCCATTGATTTTGTGGGCGGAAAAGCTCATCAGATCAACGGGAAGCTGCGTTAGATTAATTGGCACAGCGCCTAATGCCTGAACAGCATCCACATGAAACAGCGCTCCCCGCGCTTGAACAGCACGCCCAATGTCTGCAATCGGCTGCAGCGTCCCTGTTTCGTTGTTCGCATACATAACGCTTACCAAGCCGGTCTGTTCGGTCAACGCCTCACAAACGACAGCAACGGACAATTGTCCGTATTCGTCGACAGGCAGCTCTGTCAGCTGGAAGCCTTCCTGTTCCAAAGCTCGACAGGTATGAAGTACGGCGTGATGCTCAGCAGCGCTCGTAATGATATGGTTTTTCCCTCTTGCACGCATAGCGCGTGCAGCTCCGATAATGGCTAAATTATCGCTTTCTGTTCCGCCCGAAGTGAAAATAAGCTCCGAAGGCTTGGCGCCAAGCAGCTTGGCTACCATATCGCGCGCGCGATTCAAATGCTGGCGCGCCGCACGTCCGTAACGGTGCATGCTCGACGCATTGCCCGGGCCTTCCATCATAACGGCAAGCATAGCCGATGCAACCTCAGGGCGCATCGGCGTAGTCGCCGCGTGGTCAAAATAATAGTTGTTCATTGCGATTCCTCAATTCTAACCGTACACGCTAAATGTAGAACATATAGTTGTCGATCTGTCCTTCTTCCTTGAAGGTAACGAGATCGCCAAGTGTCGTCGAGTCCAGTACGCTTGCGATGCTATCGCGGATACGCAGCCACAGGTCGCGCTTCGCCGGGTCGTCCTCTTCCGTGAAATCGACTGGCGAGATCGGACCTTCCAATACGCGGATGACATCGCCCGCCGTAATTTGATCCGCAGCCTTAGACAAAATGTAACCGCCATATGCGCCTCGAACGCTTTTCACCAGCCCAGCATTCCGCAGCGGCGCGATCAACTGCTCCAGATAATGCTCGGACAATTGGTTTTTCTCTGCAATGCTCTTCAGCGAAATTGGTCCTTCACCAAATTTAGCTGACAATTCCATCATAATTGTGAGCCCATAACGGCCCTTCGTCGAAATTTTCAAAAAACGGCACCTCTTTTCCAGCGTCTAGTGATTCGTATAATGGATGACCGATTCGGTCCATATAAATCATGGTATTCCCATATCATATATAATGTATATGTTAGCACATCCGCACGGCTTCGGGTACATCTATCGTGACTTTATTATGAAAATATAAAGGTCCGCGGTATAGGCTTTCCCGCTTGTGGTGAAAAAGATGAGAAGGCGTGATACAATACATACATTCTTAAGGTTGAAAAGGTGGTAGGCCAGCATGGTCAAAACGAAAGCGGAGACACGCGTCGTCGTCGGCATGTCCGGCGGCGTCGATTCGTCGGTAACAGCGCTTCTGCTCAAACAAGAGGGCTACGATGTGATCGGCATTTTCATGAAAAACTGGGATGACACGGACGAGTTCGGTCACTGCACCGCAGAGGAGGACGCCGAGGATGTCCGCCGCGTCTGTGATCAGATCGGCATCCCTTACTATACGGTTAACTTCGAGCAGCAGTACTTTGACAAAGTATTTACTTATTTTCTCGATGAGTACAAGCGCGGAAGAACGCCTAATCCAGACGTCATGTGCAACCGTGAAATCAAATTCGGCGAATTCCTTCAAAAGGCAATTGATCTCGGCGCCGATTATCTCGCTACCGGACATTATGCCCGCGTAGAACGTACGGCAAACGGTGAAACGAAGCTGCTTCGCGGCGTCGACAGCAACAAGGATCAAACATACTTCCTTCACCAGCTCGATCAGTCGCAGCTCGCCAAAGCGATGTTCCCGATCGGCGACTTGCCTAAGCCGGAGGTGCGCCGCATCGCGGAGGAGGCCGGACTTGCTACGGCGAAGAAGAAGGACAGCACGGGCGTCTGCTTCATCGGCGAGCGCAACTTCAAACAATTCCTTAGCGGCTATTTGCCAGCCCAGCCGGGTCCGATGATCGACCTGCGCTCAGGCGAAACGAAAGGCCAGCATGATGGCCTGATGTACTATACGCTAGGCCAACGCCAAGGGCTTGGCATCGGCGGTTCCGGCAATGGCGAGCCTTGGTTTGTCGCAGATAAAGATCTGGAACGCAACATCCTCTACGTCGTGCAAGGCGATTCGCACGCAAGGCTGTACTCGGAGCGCTTGACGGCGGAAGGCATCAACTGGATTTCCCCGAATCGTCCAGAGGGTCCGATCACATGTACGGCTAAATTCCGCTATCGGCAAGCTGACCAAGGCGTCACGGTGACGCTTAGCGCTGACGGGATGGCTGAGGTCGTGTTCGATCAGCCGCAAAAGGCGATAACGCCTGGCCAAGCCGTCGTATTTTACGATGGGGACATCTGCTTGGGCGGCGGTACGATCCATACGGTGCACATGGTAGATGAAGCAAGCTTTGCTTTGCAGGCTTAAACCAGCAGCATGCGCAACAATAAAAGCCAAGACGGCGTTGACAGGTATGAGCATCATACCTGCGCCATCTTGGCTTTTTTTACGATCCATTCGCTTATTGCGTTAACCAAACTCGCTGTCCCGCTCCACCTTCTTCTCTTCGCTGGCAGCTTGCTTGCGCACCATTACCCGGGAGATACGCAGATGATCCGTTTCTTCGACCACGAATTCATAGCCTTCATCTATAGGCACACGCTGATTACGCTTAGGCGGAATTTCGATCTGCGAATAAAGCCAACCGCCTATGGTATCATAATCATCCGTATCAATGCCCATTCCAAAATAACTGTTGACTTCTTCAATCAGCATCATTCCGCTGATCGAATACGTATCGTCCTCCCGCTTCTCCAGCTCGGGGCGCTCCTCGTCGAATTCGTCTTGAATTTCCCCGACAATTTCTTCCATGATATCTTCTAAAGTAACAAGCCCTGATGTCCCGCCATACTCATCAATCAATATCGCAATCTGCGTCCGCCGCTTCTGCATCAGCTTAAGCAGCATGCTGATTTGCATCGATTCCGGCACGGTCGTCATCGGTCTCGTGATGATGCGAATATCTTTTAAATTTTGCGAAGAGACCTTCAATATATCCTTAATATGGACAAATCCAATGATGTTGTCTTTATCGGCATCGCATACGGGATAGCGAGTGTGCATCTCCTTCAGCGCAATTGCTTTGTTCTCTTCAAAAGAGAGATTCATGTAGAGGCAGACCATTTCGGTGCGCGGAATCATAATCTCTCTGGCATGCGTTTCGGCGAATTCAAAAATATTATCAACCAAGGTAAGCTCGGTATTGTCGATATGCCCGCTTCGATGGCTTTCCTTCACGAGGACTCGAATCTCTTCCTCCGTATGCGCGGAGTCTTGCTCGGATGCCGGCTCAATTCCCATTAGCTTCAATAAGCGATTCGCCATTCCGTTGAGCACCCAAATGAACGGATACATGATGCGGTGAAATAGAACGAGCGGTGCGGCGGTCCATAACGTGACGCTTTCGGCTTTGCGTATCGCGATCGTCTTCGGAGCCAACTCGCCCAACACGATATGAAGCACCGTAATGAACGAAAAGGCGATAATGAACGCAATCGTATGCGTAAGCACCTCATTATTCATTCCTACGCCTGCGAATAAGCGTTCCAATACGGCAGCGACTGCAGGCTCGCCAATCCACCCAAGACCGAGCGATGCGAGCGTGATACCCAACTGGCAGGCGGATAGATAGCCGTCCAGATTGCCCGTTAGCAACGACGCGAACCTCGCTCGCTTATGCCCGCCGGACAATAGGGTGTCGATTCTGCTGCTCCTCACTTTGACCATCGCAAATTCCGCAGATACAAAGAAGCCGTTCATGGCAACCAGCACCACAATTAGTATCAATTTCAACCATATCGGTAAAGGGTCACTACTCAACGAAACCCTGCCAACCGCATGCCGCCCTCAAGGCGATCCGATACGATGGCAGGCGCACCTCCTTTATTTTGTACAAATAACACAATCGAGCCGTATGTTAATCTTTAGCTTATTCGATAGACAACCATAGCGTCAAACCGCATCCTCCCTCGTTTTGGCGCTATTCGCCCTGTAATCCACTGTATTCAGTAAAGGACCTGTATTATGCACGTCATTCACGTGTATGCTGCCGTTTTCCGGAAATCATAGCCTACTGCAACGGATTGGGATACAAAAAAAGCCTCAAGCAACATTCGGCGGCTGACCGATTATTGCTTGAGGCTTGCTTATTCAAACTAGCTGATCCATCCGCCGACCGTCTGCACAAGCAGGTAAATATTCAAACCGGCAATAACAATCGCCACAATCCATGCTGTAAGTTTGAGCCAGAGCCGATTCGCAAACTCGCCCATTTTCTTCTTGTCGCTCGTAAACTTCACCAGCGGGATTACAGCAAACGATAGTTGCAGTGACAATATGACTTGGCTGAGGATGAGGAGATCCAGCGTACCGCTGTCCCCCATGATGCCGATTACGATAACAGCCGGCACTACGGCGATTAGCCGTGTAATAAGGCGTCGCAGCCATGCTGGGAGCCGAATGTTAAGGAAGCCTTCCATAACGATCTGGCCTGCGAGCGTGCCTGTCAACGTCGCATTTTGGCCGGCGGCCAGAAGCGCTACGCCGAACAAAACGCTTGCTGCAGTCGTACCCAGAAGGGGAGCCAGCATATGATAAGCATCTTCGATCTCGGCAATGCCCGTGTTGCCTGTCGTATGGAAGGTCGCCGCTGCAATGATGAGAATCGCTGCATTGATAAACAAGGCTAGCGACAATGCAATTGTCGAGTCCGCTGTCGCATAGCGAATCGCTTGGCGTTTGCCTTTGGGCGTCTGTTCGATCTGCCTCGTCTGAACGATCGAGGAATGCAAATACAGGTTATGCGGCATGACCGTTGCGCCGAGAATGCCGATTCCGATATACAGCATCTCTGGATTCGTGAACAATTCCGAACGAGGCGCGAAGCCTGCCAGCACGCCGCTTGCGCTAGGCTGCGCCCAAATGATCTCAACCAGGAAGCAGACGCCGATGGTCCCGATTAATGTAATCACGATCGCTTCGATGTAACGGAACCCTCTGCTCTGCAGCATCAGCACGACAAATACGTCAAGAACAGTGATCAGTACGCCATATAATATCGGAATGCCAAACAGCAAATGCAAAGCGATGGCGGTTCCCAACACCTCTGCTAGGTCGCAAGCTGCGATAGCAAGCTCGCAAAGCACCCACAGTGCCATCGCCACCGGTTTGCTGTAATGATCGCGGCATGCTTGCGCAAGATCTCGACCCGTCACGATCCCGAGCTTACCCGCAAGGCCTTGAAGAAGCATCGCCATTAAATTCGATAACAAAATAACAAATAATAAGGAATATCCGAACATCGAGCCGCCGGCAATGTCCGTCGCCCAGTTGCCCGGGTCCATATAGCCTACTGCTACCAAGTAACCTGGTCCGGCGAATGCCAGAAACTTCCGAAACCAAGATCCGGTCTTCGGAATCTTCATCGAGCGGTAAACTTCCGGAAGCGTATCGGCCGAGCGCTGCTTGCGCCAGCCTTGATCATGCATGGCTAAACCTGTGTCCTTCGCCATAACATTCACCTCATCTCAATATTTGTACTAGGCAAAGGGTTTTGCGCTAGGTCAACTTTTATAGTAAAAAAAGGGATCCGACTTCATTCTATGCAGGAGTGTCTGCACTTGTGCCTACTTTTCATTGTATTCATACAAAAAAGTTTGTCAACTGCAACTTTTATGTAAAAAATAGGAAAAGTCTTCTCGTACTGCAAATGAGAAGGCTTTTCCTATTCGACGCTCCTACCGCAAGCTGTTTTAACGAGAAGGCTTTATGCGCCGCTTTTGCTGATTTTGACGAATGCGATCTTCCATCCCTTGTTCGGTTGCCGTATAAAAGCTCATGCCATGCAGCTGGTCCGGCAAATATTGCTGCGCCACGTAATGGCCCGGAAAATCATGCGGGTACTGGTAGCCGACATGCCCAAGCTTCTCTGAGCCCTTGTAATGAGCATCGCGCAGATGAAGCGGCACCTCCATCGTGCCTGCTTGGCCGATCGTATCCATCACACGTCCAATCGCTACCGCCGTTGCGTTGGACTTCGGGCTTTCCACCGCGAACAATATTGCTTGGGAAATATTATATTTGGCCTCTGGCCAGCCAATTTTGCGATAAGCATCCAGCGCAGCCGTTGCTTGCAGCATCGCCTGCGGGTTCGCTAAACCGATATCTTCGCTGCATGCAACGATTAGCCGCCGGATAAACGTCATCGGCTCCATGCCAAGCTTCTCGACTGCGTACAGAAACCAGAACAAAGCCGCATCGCTGGAGCCGCGCACGCTCTTATGAAAGGCGGACAATACATCGTATTGCGTTGACTCGTCCGCCTTGGCTGTCGGCTTGCGTACCGATTCCTGCGCAACTTCCAGCGTGATGCGAACGGACCCGTCCGGCTCGGATGGCGTCGTTACGGCGGCCAGCTCTAGCGCATTCAACGCACGGCGGATATCGCCCCCTGCGGTTTGCGCAATGTGGTCCAACGCTTCCGCTTCGACCTCAAGCCGCATAAAGCCTAGCCCGCGCGAAGCATCAGCTAAAGCGCGAACCATCGCCTCGCGCGCATGCTCCTTAGTAAGCGGCTGCAGCTGGAACAGCGTCGAGCGGGACAATAATGCGCCGTTAACATAATGGAACGGATTTTCCGTCGTTGCCCCGATGAAAATAATGATCCCTTGCTCGACAGCAGGCAGCAAGGCATCCTGCCGTGAGGAGTTGAAGCGATGTACTTCGTCCAGAAACAAGATCGTCTTGCGGCCGTACATCGCCTTCGCCGTCTTCGCACGGTCAATCACATCGCGGACATCCTTCACGGAGGCGTCCACTGCATTCAGCTTAACGAAATCGGCTTCCGTTCGTTTCGAAATAATATGGGCCAGCGTCGTCTTGCCGCAGCCTGGCGGCCCATACAGCAAAATAGACGAGATCCGATCGCCCTCTATTGCACGCCTCAGCAGCTTGCCTGCCCCAACGATATGCTCCTGTCCAATATAATCATCTAACGTCTCGGGACGCATTCGATCCGCCAGCAATCGCGCCCGCGGGGTCTGCTCTTCCCCATAGCTGAATAAATCCATGAACGCCGCAGCTCCTTCTAGACTTAGTGCTTAGTCACACGTAACGAACACCATAACTTCTCCCATCATAGCATATCGGCGGAATATCCGCACATTTGTTCGGATCAAAGGAACTTGGGTACTTAATAAAAAAAGCATTCCGCAGCGCTGTACGCGCCGAACTGGAATGCTTGTCTGCTGCTATTGGTCGGCTTGCTGCTTGCGCGCCTTTTCATTGATTTCGAGCAAATCCTTCACAACGACGCTCACCATAATAAGCCCCGCGACCGGCGGCACGAATGCATTGCTCGCAGGAGGCTGCTGCGCTTTACGGATCTCAGGCGCATTCTCCGGCACGATTCGCTGCGTGACATCCTCGCGAGGCTTTTGCGGCTCTTCCGAAGAGAAGACGACCTTCACCCCTTTGCGGATGCCGTCCTTGCGAAGCTTCGTCCGCACGACCCGCGCGATCGGGTCCGTATGCGTCTTGCTAATATCCACGACCTGGAACTTCGTCGGGTCCATCTTGTTCGCTGCGCCCATGCTCGAAATGATCGGAATCCGGCGTTCCAGACACTGCTTGATCAAGTGGATTTTGTACGAAATGGTATCGGAGGCGTCCACGACATAGTCCAGCGGATAAGCGAACAGCTGCTCATATGTCTCCTCGGTATAAAACATTCGCAGCGAGATCACATCGCACTCCGGATTAATCAGCTTGATTCGATCACGCATCAGATCGGCCTTCGGCTCGCCGACCGTCGTCGTAAGCGCATGGATCTGCCGATTGATGTTCGTAATGTCGACCACGTCTTTATCGATCAAAATAATGCGTCCTACGCCCGTTCTTGCCAGCGCTTCCGCTGCGATCGAGCCAACGCCTCCGATGCCGAGCACCGCTACCGTGCTTCCACGCATCGCGTCCAGCCCTTCCGGGCCAATCGCAAGCTCCGTTCTAGAAAATTGATGCAGCATGGTTCGTATTCGCCTCCTTATTAGGTCTGTCCAAAATAGGGAAAACGTCCGGCGCGCTCCTGCTGAGGCCAGCAAAAGCACACCGGACGAGCCCGTTCCTATGCAGCAGCTATGACGCGAACGCGACTATGGTTGCGCTGCGCGCCATGTGCGTGCGAAGGAACATTTATATTCGTGTCCGTTAATGAATTAAGCTTGCGGAGCGCCAGCAGGTGCCGGTGCAGGCTTCACCGATGGCTTAGGCACTGTACGGATATGGAGCTGCTCCAGCTGCGACAGCTCAACCTGCGATGGCGCATCGACCATGAGGTCGGTAGCGCTCGCCGTTTTCGGGAACGCGATCGTCTCGCGCAGGTTCGTGCGGCCCGTCAGCAGCATAACGAGACGGTCAAGACCGAACGCGATGCCGCCATGCGGTGGCGTGCCGTACTCGAATGCATCAAGCAGGAAGCCGAATTGCTCATGCGCCTGCTCCATCGAGAAGCCAAGCGTTTTGAACATCAGCTCTTGCACGTCGCGCTTGTAAATCCGCATCGAGCCGCCGCCGACTTCGTAGCCGTTCAGCACGATATCGTACGCTTGCGCGCGCACTTTGCCTGGATCGGTCGCAAGCAGCTCGAGATCTTCCTCGTTCGGGCGCGTGAACGGATGATGCATCGCGACATAACGTTTTGCATCCTCGTCCCACTCGAGCAGCGGGAAGTCGACCACCCACAGGAACTTGTATTGGGACTCGTCGATCAGGCCAAGGTCGCGGCCTAACTTCAGACGAAGGTTGCCCAGTACGTCTGCAACGACTTTCGGCTTATCGGCCGAGAACGTCAGCAGGTCGCCTTCCTCCACTTCAAGACGCGCCGTCAACGCTTGAATTTCTTCCGGCTTCAGGAATTTAACGATCGGCCCGCGCCATTCGCCGTCTTTCACCGTGATCCATGCCAAGCCTTTGCCGCCATAGCGGGCAGCGAACGGCTGTAGATCGTCGAGCTCTTTGCGGCTCCAGCTCGCGCAGCCCTTCGCGTTCAATGCTTTCACTTCGCCGCCGGAAGCAGCTACGGATGCGAATACTTTCACGTCGCTGTTCGCAACGATGTCCGTGATGTTTTTAATTTCAAGCCCGAAACGAAGATCCGGCTTGTCGGAGCCGTATTTGTCCATCGCTTCAGCATACGTGATGCGTTGGAACGGCAGCGGGATTTCGTAGCCGATCGTCTCGCGGAACACGCGCGCCATCAGCTGCTCCATCATCGCGAGAAGCTGGTCTTGCGACAAGAAGGAAGTCTCGATGTCGACTTGCGTAAATTCAGGCTGGCGGTCAGCGCGAAGGTCTTCGTCACGGAAGCATCGTGCGATTTGGTAATAACGCTCAAGGCCGCCTACCATCAGAAGCTGCTTGAAAATTTGCGGCGATTGCGGAAGCGCGAAAAACTCTTCCGCATGAACGCGGCTAGGCACAAGATAGTCACGCGCGCCTTCCGGCGTGCTTTTCGTCAAAATCGGCGTTTCGACATCGAGGAAGCCTTCGCCGTCCAGGAAGTCGCGGAACACTTTGGACGCCTTCGAGCGAAGCAGCATCGTACGCTGCATTTCCGGGCGACGCAGGTCCAGATAACGGTGCTTCAGACGAATCGACTCGTCTACTTCTACTCCGTCTTCAATCGGGAAAGGAGGCGTTTTTGCCGCGTTCATGATTTCGATCTCCGTCACGCGGATTTCGATCTCGCCCGTAGCGAGGTTTGCATTGTACGTTTCTTGATCGCGTTCAACGACCGTACCGCGCAAAGCCAATACGAACTCGTTGCGCGCTTTGTCCGCAATCTCAAGCGCAGCGCCTGAGAAATCCGGGTTGAAGACCGTTTGAACGATACCTGTCCGGTCGCGAAGGTCAATGAACAATACGCCGCCAAGGTCACGACGACGCTGTACCCAGCCGTTCAGCGTAACGGTCTCGCCTACATTTGCTTTTGTCAGGGTGCCGCAGGAATGAGTTTTCAACATCATGGGGAATCATTCTCCTCTTGTTAAGGTTGTATGGAATCCGAAAATCGAAAATCCGAGGATACGCAGCAAGCTACTGCTTCTTGATCGCTTCAGCGAGCGAATCCAGCGAGACAAACCGCTGCTCGCCCGTCGCCATCTCCTTGAGCGCAATCTCGCCGCGGGCGAGCTCGTCATCGCCAAGGATCGCCGTATACCGGGCTTGAAGACGGTCGGCTGATTTCATCTGAGCTTTCATCTTGCGCCCTTGATAATCGCGCTCGACCGACAATCCGCTCGACCGCAGCTGATAGATCAGCTTCGATGTCTCGCGCTCAGCGGCTTCGCCCAGCGCTACGACATAAGCGTCAATCGCCGTCGCGTTCGGCAGTTCTGTCTGCTGGTGCTCCAGCAGCATAACCGTCCGTTCAAGCCCAAGGCCTAGCCCGACGCCCGGTTGATCCGGTCCGCCGACTTCGGCGACAAGGCCGTTATAACGCCCTCCGCCGCCAACCGTATCGATTGCGCCGATGCCTTCTGCTTTGTACTCGAATGCTGTGTGCGTGTAGTAATCAAGACCGCGCACCAGTCGAGGGTTTATTTCGAACGGAATGTTCATATCGCTCAGATACGTTTTTACTTTGTCAAAATGCGTTTGGCACTCTTCATCCAGACTTTCCAGAATCGAAGGCGCGCCTTCAAAATGCGCTTGATCCACTTTGCAATCAAGCACGCGCAGCGGGTTGCGGTCGATGCGCGACTGGCAATCTTTGCATAGCAGGCTGCGTTTCGGTTCAAGGAACGACAGCAGCTTTTCGCGGAAGGCCGCACGAACCGCTGGCGTACCGACGGAGTTGATCTCCACGCGGACGCCTTTGAGCCCAACTTCCGTATAGAACGTGTAACCGAGTGCGATTACCTCCGCATCAAGCGCAGGGTCGACTGCTCCAAGCGCCTCGACGCCGAATTGGTGGAACTGGCGATACCGGCCCGCTTGCGCCCGCTCATAGCGGAACATGGGACCGATATAATACAGCTTCGTCAGATCAGGCTCGCCGTACAGCTTATTCTCGACAAAAGCCCGTACAGCGCCAGCCGTACCCTCAGGACGAAGCGTCAGGCTTCGGTTCCCGCGGTCGGTGAACGTATACATCTCTTTCTCTACAATATCCGTCGTCTCGCCTACTCCACGCTGGAACAGCTCCGTCGCTTCGAAGATTGGCGTCCGAATTTCACGGAAGTTGAACCGGCGGCAAATGTCGCGCGCCTTGCTCTCGACGAACTGCCAGCGCTCAACCGCGCCCGGCAGCAGATCTTGTGTACCTGGCGGTTTCTGGAATGCCATAGGAATCCCCCTTGCTGATCTATAGGTCAAAAAAATAAAAAACTCCCGTCCCTAACTGCCGTCAGAACGGTCAGTCAGGGACGAGAGATTTATGCTGATCTCCCGTGGTGCCACCCACATTCCGGACATGCTCATTCGCACAATAACGCTGCTCATGAGATGCTCCGCTTAGACGGTTAACGCCCGTTACACGCGGTACGACTAGTTGCAATGGTTCCGTAGAAGCTGAAGCGAGAAGAAGCACCCGCTCCCTGCTTGAACCTTGCGTTCGCCGCCCGTTCTCCAGGAAGTCTTTCCTCATCGCCACCATAAAGACGCTTGCAGCCAAAGGCGCCTCTCTCTGTGTACATGCACGTGAGTACTTTGTCCTATCATCGAATCGACAACATATTCCTTTAAATTTTACTCGTCAGACGTACCGAAGTCAAGCTGCATTCTGTCCCCATAGCGGAACCTGCCCAATGGGCAGAAAAAAACCTACAACAGCGTTGTAGGTTATCAAAAGTATATATTTTAAAAAGGGGGTCGAGTTCTAGTATAGTCCGATGATATTAAAGAAAGATGTTAATCGCGTTACGAAAACATTACAATTTATAAAGCGTTTACTTTACGGTTCCCTAAAGCGCTATCCACTTTAGGCCTATCAATAAATCTAAGCTAGCGTAGACGTGTGCTCGTTTTGGGTGCGACGTGATGACCCGTATAACCGCTCAAGCACTTCGATTTTGGCATCGGTATATTGCTTATACGTATCGTTGTACGCCTTCGGCTCCTTCGGGTTCGCGAGCCTTGTAATCTCGCCGGTAGCCGGATCGACAAACTTGCTCGAAGCGCCGCAGCCAAGCCCGACGATCGACTGCATTTCTTCGATAATCAGAATGTTGTACAAGCTTTCCATTCCCGCCAGCGCATAGCCGACATTTTCCAAGTTGCCAAGGATGTTTTTCTGACGGTACAGATAATAAGGAATATAACCGTATTCATCGGTCCACTCCACTGCACGCCGCATCATGGCCGTGATCTCTTCGCGATCCGCCACCTTGAACTTCTGATCCCCGCGATGGCGCGTCATTTCCGAAGCCCGTTTGAACGAAAGCGTATGGACGGTGAGCGACTCCGGCATCAAATTCGCCGTCTCTGACAGCGTATGCTCGAATTCCGGCAATCCCTCATTCGGAAGCCCGATGATGAGGTCCATGTTAATATTGTCCATGCCGCATTCGCGGGCCAGCTCAAACTTGCGAATCGTCTCTTCTACCGTATGATGACGGCCGATGACTTCCAACGTCTCCTGAATATAAGACTGCGGATTGATGCTGATCCGGTCAACGCCCCATTTTTGCATGACAGCCAGCTTCTCAGGAGTGATCGTATCCGGACGCCCGGCTTCGACCGTAATTTCGCGCACGTCGTCCACATTCGGGAATACCTCGTACATGAGGCTATACATCGCATCCATTTCTTCCGCTGTAATGCTTGTAGGCGTACCTCCGCCGTAATAGATCGTCGTAATCTTGACATCGTTGCGCTTCAGCCATTCGCCGATTTCACGCATTTCTTCATGAAGCCCGGTCAAGAAGCCGTTGACGGAGCCTTGGCGACCGTTGATATCATAAGCTGGGAACGTGCAATAAGCGCATTTGGTCGGGCAAAACGGGATTCCGATATAGATGCTGACCTCATCGCGAATACGGTATAGATCCGGAATGGCCGTCAGCTGGCGCTGTACGATTCGTTCCATCAGCTCAATCTTCTCTTGGCTGATCAAATAATGCTCCTGCAGCTCGCGGCGCGCTTGCGCCGCAGGAATGCCGCGCCTTACGCGCTCATGCAGCAGCTTGGTCGGGCGAACGCCCGTCAAGATCCCCCAAGGCTGCACAAGCCCTGTATGCTTCTGCAAAACGTCCAGCAATACGCGGCTGGCAGCTTGTTTGAGCAGCTTACGCTTTTCTTCCCTTGGCGCATCGCCTGCCACTGGACTCTCATACTGCGCAGTCTCAAGTGACTGCGTTTCCCCGTTAGCGAGCAAGGATGCTGACGCATAGACGCCATTCTCCCGCTCATGGTAGTCGAGTATGATCTGCAGATCAGCTTCGCCGCCAGGCTCCGCGCTGAAAGTCGTATTAACTTCCTCAAAAAAAAGCGGCACAATATTGCATAATGACCGCTCGAACGAGGCGTCTGCCGCTTGTACATGGACGTTCATTTCCTCTATCCCCTTCAATTCAACGGACAAGCCGCACCCAACCGACGTTGGGGCGGCTTGCCTTCGTTCCTATTCTATTCCTACGGCTGGTCAGCGCTTTGCCGCTTGGCTGGCATTGCGCCGAAAGCCCATTCTGCAGCGACTTCTACCTCATCGTCGAATTCGTCCAGCATCATCGCTTCCTTACGGTCGGTCAGCAGCAGGCGGCGAGATGCCCGCTCTATGCTCTGCTCCTTGCGCGATTGGTGCATCAGAAACACTCCCTTGCAGGTTGGCGCGCCCGATAGGCGCATCAAGCGGAATTTTGTGTTGGAACAACACTCTACCGCTATTGTTTCCGATCTCGGACAAACTAAACGACGAAACCATCATTCCGCCTTGCTATCGAGCACGAGCGTGATCGGGCCCCAGTTGACGAGCGACACATCCATCATAGCGCCGAACACGCCTGTTTCGACTCGGAGCCCCGTTTCGCGCAGCAGCTCATTAAACCGATTGTATAACGCTTCAGCCGGTTCAGGCCGGGCAGCAGCCATAAAATTCGGCCTTCTGCCTTTGCGGCAATCGCCGTATAGCGTAAATTGCGAGATGGACAAGATGTCCCCGCCGACCTCTTGTACGGAATGGTTCATTTTGCCAGCCCCATCTTCAAAAATGCGGAGCCCGGCGACCTTGTCTGCCAACCACTTGGCATCAGCCTCCGTGTCCTCGTGCGTAACACCGACGAGCAATACGAGACCCTTATCAATGGTTCCGACAATCGCTCCATCAACCTCGACGGACGCTTTCTTGCTGCGCTGCAATACGATTCTCAAGGTGAATACCCTCTTATTCTTAGCATGACAAGGCTACTGCATAATCCGTTGAACGGAATAAATGTCTTTGACACGCTTGATTTTCTCGACAACCGATTCCAAATGCTGCACGTTTCGAATCAGAATCGTCATGTGAATCATCGCCATTTTATTTTTGACCGCTCGGCTCGTAACAGCAGAAATGTTCGTCTTGCTCTCCGATACCGCTTGCAGCACTTCATTCAATACGCCGCGGCGATCATGCCCGGTAATCTCGATGTCGACGCTATAATTCGCTTCAATCGACTCTTCCCACTCTACTTCAATGACGCGTTCCGCCTCTTCCCCATCGTTTCCAAACGGAATGTTGGTGCAATCGAGGCGATGGACTGAAACACCGCGTCCGCGCGTAATATAGCCGACGATTTCATCGCCCGGCACAGGGTTGCAGCATCGTGCGAACCGCACGAGCAGGTTGTCGATGCCTTTAACCGTAACGCCATGATTCGGCCGATTTTTCCTAGCTCCCGGCGTGCGCATCTCACGCGGTTCGCTCGTCAGCTCGATTAAGCTTGCTTCTTCCGCTTCCTTACGAAGCTTCTCCGTCAGCTTCGAACATACTTGGGCCGCCGTAATGCCGTTGAATCCAATAGCTGACAGCATATCCTCCAAGTCGTTAAACGTAAAGCGAGTCGCCACTTCTTGCAGCTTATCGTCCGTCAGCCATGCGGAGGCTTCTAATCCGAGCCGTTTGATTTCACGTTCAAGGAGCTCGCGTCCCTTGGCTACATTCTCATCCCGCTTCTCTTTTTTGAACCATTGTTTGATTTTGCTCCGCGCATGCGACGATTGAGCGATTTTGACCCAATCCTGGCTTGGTCCATATGAATGCTTGGAGGTCAAAATCTCCACGATATCGCCAGTCTTGAGCTTATGGTCAAGCGGTACAATACGGCCATTGACTTTCGCGCCAATCGTTCGATTACCGACCTCCGTGTGTACGCGATAAGCAAAATCAAGCGGAACGGATCCTGCCGGCAGCTCGAATACCTCGCCCTTTGGCGTAAATACGAAAACAAGATCAGAGAAGAAATCCATCTTCAATGATTCGACAAATTCCGATGCGTCCTTGGCGTCCTGCTGCAATTCGAGTATCTCGCGGAACCATGACATTTTGTCTTCAAAATTCCCGCTTGCGACAACGTGGTTGCCGCCTTCCTTATAAGCCCAATGCGCCGCAACGCCATACTCGCTCGTACGATGCATGTCCCACGTCCGAATTTGGACCTCGGTCGGTTCGCCATTTTGTCCGATTACGGTCGTGTGGAGAGATTGGTACATGTTCGCTTTCGGCATCGCGATATAATCCTTGAATCGCCCTGGCATTGGACGCCATAGCGTATGGATGATCCCGAGCGTCGCATAACAATCTTTAATATTATCAACGATGATTCGAATTGCAAGCAGATCGTAGATTTCATTAAACTGCTTGTTTTTCATCGTCATTTTCTTGTAAATGCTATAAATATGTTTCGGTCGGCCAGAGATGTCACCTTGAATCCCCATCTCATCGAGCTTCTCGTTTATACGTCCAATGACTTCATCGATATACTGCTCCCGCTCCGTCCGCTTCTTCTTCATCAGATTGGCGATGCGGTAATACTGCTGCGGATTCAAGTAGCGAAGCGCGATATCCTCCATCTCCCACTTGATTGCACTGATACCGAGCCGATGCGCGATCGGACAAAAAATTTCCAGCGTCTCATATGCGATCCGGCGCTGCGCTTCCTCCGACTGGAACTTCAGCGTACGCATATTGTGCAGCCGGTCAGCAAGCTTTATCAAAATAACGCGAATGTCCTGCGCCATGGCGACGAACATTTTGCGATAGTTCTCATTCTGCTGCTCTTCCTTGGAGCGGAATTTGATTTTCTCCAGCTTGGTCAAGCCGTCGACAAGCATTGCGCACGTATCCCCGAAACGGGCACGCACGCCGTCGAGGTTGACGGTCGTGTCTTCGACGACATCATGCAATAATGCCGCAATAATCGACATGACGTCCATCTGCATGTCGACCAGAATATCTGCGACTGCAATCGGATGCAAAATATACGGTTCGCCTGATTTGCGGACCTGGCCGTGATGCGCTTGTTCCGCAAAATCATAAGCTTCCCGTACTCGCAGCAAATCCTGGTCTTTCATATAGGTCGATGCCTTTTCGAGTAACTGCTCTATGCCCATGCAACGTCCCTTTCCGAAACGAGTCGAATGATGCCCTCGCTCACCCTTATCAAAAACTTAACTTCTTGCCGTTCACGTTTCGTGATTAATGGATTAAAGCTATTATGCCTGCTAAACCAAGGCGGCGTCAACTCTCGAACCGAATCAAGGAACCGCCCTTCCCGTGAAACAAAGAAACAGCCTGCCGTTCTCGCTGCCAAAGTTGGCGGCAAAAACGCAGGCTGTATCGGCTTTGCTTAATACGTAATCAGCGATTGTACTTCAATGCCGCCAAGCTTCTCGCGGCCTGGCAGATAGCTCAGCTCGATCAGGAACGACGCCCCTACCACTTCGCCGCCCAACTGGCGGATCAAATCGATCGTCGTCGCGATGGTGCCGCCCGTTGCAAGCAAATCGTCCGCGATCAGAACGCGTTGGCCCGGCTTGATGGAATCGGCATGGATCGCAAGGCGGTCTTTGCCGTACTCAAGATCGTAGCTTGCTTCAACCGTTTCGCCTGGCAGCTTGCCGGATTTACGAACGGGCACGAAGCCTACGCCAAGCGAGATCGCAAGCGGAGCTCCAATGACGAAGCCCCGAGCCTCTGGTCCTGCTACCAAATCAATTTCTTTGTGGGCAATGGCTTTATGCATCGCTTCGATTGCTGCACGATATGCTGCTCCATCCTTCAACAGCGTCGTAATGTCTTTGAAGCGAATGCCTGGTTGCGGATAATCTGGAATAACGCGGATATAATCCTTAAAATTCATGATTTCATACGTCCTCTCTGAATAAGTTCCATTAATTGCTCTACCGTTCCAAATAAAGTTTCGTTCGCTTCCGCCTGCAATAAAGCTTGCTGATAAGCGACAGCCGAAGAAAGCTCCGCTTTGGCCGGCGTCCCATTCACCGTTATCCAGCCGTCTGCCCGTGTAATGAAAGCTAACTCTTCAAATACAGCAATCATCATGCCAATCGTCTCTGCCGGCCAGCCGATCTGCTCGGAGAGCCGTTCGGCCAAGCCTGACTCGGCCAGCCGCCCTTGTCTTCGAATCGACTGATAGGCGGCTGCGAAATCTGTTCGATCCGGGAAAATCGCACGCGTTGTTGAGCGAGGGCTAGACTTGCTTCGACCTGGATATAGCAAATGAATGCTCTCAAGTGCACGAAGCGATGTCGATAGCTCTTGCAGCGCCAGGGCCGAAGATGGCAGGCCATACACAATCAGCTCTTGAACCGGCAACGTTTCTTCAAGCGGCTCGCCATAGGAAGAAAGCTGGTAGGTTCCCGCTGCAGCATCCGTGCGGGCGCAGGCAGCAGCGGTCTCGCGTACGGCATGCTCAGCTGTAACGATTAGCGTTCTTCTGCCCGTTCGGCTAGCCGTCTCAAGCAGCTTGCGGAGCATTGCGTAGGGCTCGCGCTCTCCCCGCCAGTCAAACAGCTGAACATTTGCAATGCGGATGTCTTGAATAAAGAGCTGTGGTTTACGGTTGCCATTCCACTCGTTCACAGATAGCTCGCCTACCAGATCCGCTTGGGCGCCAAAAGCAATTCGTTCCGCTAACTCGCCGAAGCCAAAGCCTACTGCTTCCAAACGCGATGGTTGGCCGCCCAATGCAAGGCGCAGATGCTTGCTTTCCTTCCCCATCGTACGCTTGTCTGTCACGGGCTGCTGCTCGAACAAAAACCGCGGCGCGGGATTCCCAGCTCCAAAAGGCTCAAGCAGCGCCAACTGATCGATTGTATCCAGTGAGGCTTCCTTCGGCGAACAGGCCAAGTCAATGAAGGTCTTCGGAACCCAATCCTCCGGAGACAGCCATGCCATCGCCGAATCGCTAAGGCTTTGCTCTAACGCATCCAGCTTGTCTCGATGCAAGGTCATGCCGGCCGCGGCTTGGTGTCCGCCGAAGTGGTCAAACAAATCCGCGCAAGCCGTAAGTGCCGCATGGAGATCGAAGCCGTCAATCGACCGGGCCGAGCCTTTGCACTTCCCGGTCTCTGTATCGATCCCCAAAACTACGGTTGGCTTGTAGTATCTCTCCAGCATTTTGGAAGCGACGATGCCGATTACGCCTGCATTCCAGCCTTCGCCAGCCAACACGATAACTGCAGGAGGTGACTGGCACGCTTCTGCGGCAATGCGGCACTTCTCTGCCCATTGGCTCATCGCTTCGTCAACCATCTCTTCGACGATGCGCTGGCGTTCGCGGTTGAGGGCATCAAGCCTCGCCGCGAGCAGTTCGGCTGCTTCCTGATCTGATGTAGTAAGCAGCTCCACTGCGCCTCCCGCGTGATCGAGCCTGCCGCTTGCATTAATACGAGGCGCCATCGAGAAGGCAACATTCGTTGAAGTGACAGCCTGCAACTGTACGCCTGCTGTTTCAGCGAGCGCTAGAAATCCCGGGCGCGTCCTTAACGCCATTTCCTTAAGCCCTTGCCGAACGAGCACGCGATTCTCGCCATTCAAGGGCATAACGTCAGCGATTGTGCCAAGCGCAACAATATCGGTCAGATCCAGCGGCGCTTCCCCTAGCAAAGCGGTGGCAAGCTTGAAGGCAACTCCTACTCCCGCAAGCGACTTGTAAGGATACTGGCAGTATGGCAACTTCGGATTAATAATCGAGTAGGCATCTGGCAGCACTTCCGGCGGTTCGTGATGATCCGTTACGACGACCTCTATGCCCTTCGCTTTTGCGTAAGCAATTTCGTCTACAGCGCTGATGCCTGTATCAACGGTAATAATCAACTTCACGCCTGCCTCCGCTGCTAAGTCGATTGCAGCACAATTCATGCCATAGCCTTCACGCGTACGGTGCGGGATATAGTAATCGAATTTAGCCCCGAGACGCTCAAGCAAATGAATCATTAACGAGGTGCTCGAGACCCCGTCCGCGTCATAGTCGCCATAAATGCGAATCCACTGTTCTTGTTCGATCGCATGACGGATGCGCTGCACTGCAGCTTCCATGCCCGCCAATAAATAAGGGTCATGCGTTAATTCCATTCCGCCATGCAGAAAGGACGTCGCTGCTTCCTCGCTCTCAATGCCCCGTCCGACGAGCAGGCGGGCGACTAACGGCGGAAGCGCAAGAGCTTGCATGAGATGGCCAGCCGCTTGTTCACGTCGTTCATCCCAATCAGGCTGTGACCACCGTGTTTTGGATCGAATCATCGGTGCAAGCCTCCTATCTTTACACAATGAAAGACGCTGCAGCTATTGCAGCAGCGTCGGCATATGTTCTTGATTTGGATCATGATTTGATTTGTATGGATAACCGGGATCATACGGCTCGACATGGACGGAAACCTCCGTCACATGAATAAACCGTTTCATGATGAGCTGTTTCACACGTTTAGCAATCTCATGCCCATCCAATACGGAGATACGCGGATTTACACTGATGACAATGCTAGCCACAATGTAATGGCCATGCTCGCGTGCACGTAGAGACTCCACCGTTACAACGCCTTCTACCCGTTGAATGACTTCCATCAGCTCGTTCGCTTGCTCTTCCGGCCCGATCGCATTCGTTTTGTGCTGCACTAAACCTAAGAGACAATGATAGCCCTTATAAACAATTATGAATGCGACAAGGATCGCTGCCAAGCAATCTCCTGCCTTCAAAGCTGGCACCGATGCGGATTGTCCAAATGCTGCACATCCCGCGCCTGCAATCGTGATGCCGGATGCCAGCCGATCAAGCCATGCTTGGCTCCTTGCAGGCAGCAGCCACTCCTTAAGCACCAGCATAGCCAGTGCAAAGGCGGCGGCTGTCCAATCAGGAGCGGATTCCGCTCCTGATTGCCAAACTCGGAAGGCCTCCAAGCCGACTTCTACACCGAGCAGCAAAGTGATCGCCGAGACGATAATGACTGCCGCGGTAACGCCATTTTCTGGGGATAGTGATTGTTTTCTCGTTATGCCTTCTTGCGGACGTATACTGCTGCCGAGTGATTCTGCGCCATTCGCAACTGATCGAACAGCATCTGCCATCAATACCGTGCTGCCCGATAGAAGCGCGACAGCTGCCTTGCCAAGCGCCAATGCACCATTTCCCCATATTCCCGCGTTTATCCCCGAGAACCGTTTGTCTGATAGTCGATTAGCGCTCATGATTGCCTCCTCTTAAGAAGCAGCCGATGTTTTAGCCGTTTGCTTAGGTTTTTGCTTGCCTCTGAGCATAAGCCAGAGCGGGCTTGCGATACATACGGAAGAGTACGCGCCGCTCGTCAAACCGATTATTTTCGCAAGCGCGAACAGCTTGATCGATTCGCTGCCGAACAGATACAAGCTGATCGCAACGATCAATACCGTCAATACCGTGTACACGTTCCGAGCCATCGTTTGCCACAAGCTCGCATTAACCATCTCTGCCAATTGCTCTTTATTTTTCGTTTTGCTGAAGCGCAAGTTCTCGCGAATGCGGTCAAAGATAACGATTTTATCGTTGATCGAGTAACCGATCGTCGTGAGCACTGCCGCGATGAACGGCAGATCGACTTCGAGACGGAAGATCGAGAACAACGCAACAACGACGAAGGCGTCATACAAAATGGCGATGTTCGCAGCTAGCGCGAAGCGCCATTCGAAGCGAATCGCTACGTAGATCATAATCGCAACGCTCGCAATAATGACCGCATAAATCGTCTTCACGCCGAGTTCGCGCGCCATATCCGGCGACACGACGTTAACCTCTGCGGACACTTGATCGCCGTATTGCTTTTTCAATGCGTTCAAAATTTCCGTTACCTTCGGCTGCTCCAATACTTCGTCGAAGCGGACGGACAAGCGTTGATTCGATGCGCCGCCTACTGTTGGCGCCAAATCCTTGTAGCCAAGCGTGCCGAGAAGCTCTTTGGCTTGCTCCTGCGTTACCGCCTTGCCAATCTCGATATCCATATTCGTGCCGGCTTTGAAGTCTACCCCGTAGTTAAGGCCGAAGACGAGCAACGATACGATGCCCAGCACCACCAAAGCGAGGGAAGCGCCGAAAAACTTCTTCTGATGCTTTATAAAGTCAAAGCGGATATTAGTATGGAACTTGTCGTTATAGTGCACGGATCTCCGCCTCCTTCACGCCATAGTAGCTTGGCTTGTTAAACTTGTTGCTCCGAATGAGCAAGTGAATGAGGAAGCGCGAGAAGAAGATGTTTGTCAAAATACTGACGAGAATACTGAAAATCATCGTGAGCGCAAAGCCGCGAATCGCGCCGTTGCCGATAACGTACAGCACCACGCTGGCGATAATGTTCGTAATGTTCGCGTCCATAATCGTACGAAGCGAGTTTTTGGATCCTGCTTTTAGCGAGGATAGCAAGCTCTTGCCGCTTCGAATTTCTTCCTTGATCCGCTCGTACATAATGATATTCGCATCGACGGCCATGCCGACGCCGAGCACGAATGCTGCGATGCCAGGCAGCGTCAGTGTTGCATTCATCATAATAAATACAAGTAATAGCAACCAAACGTACGATACGACCGTAATACCGGCAATGACGCCTGGAATACGGAAGAGAATAACCAAGAACACAAGAATAATGGCCGAGCCGATCAAGCCCGCTTCAACGGTTTGGTGAAGCGATTGCTGGCCAAGCTTCGCGCCTACGCTTTGCGTGTATTTTTCCGTCAGCTTCAGCGGCAACGCGCCAAGATTAATGGTGTCCTTGAGCTTCGTCGCTTCTTCTGTCGTATAGTTGCCGCTAATTTGCGCTGTGCCGCCGCTGATCGTGTAGTTAACCTTCGGTGCGGAAAGCAGCTCGTCATCAAGGAAGATTGCCAGTTCTTGTCCGGTCAATCGTTTTGTAATTTCTTCGAATTTCTTAGCATCCTTGAGCTTAATCGTAATAATCGGATTGCCGAATTCATCACGCTGAATAGCGGCGCCGTTTTGTACGAAGTCCGTGCCGTTCAGCTCGATCTTATCCCGATTCGCACCGCTGCGGAAAGTCAGGTTAACAGGCTTCTTCAGCATGTCGCGAACCTCGTCCTCATCGGTTACGCCGGCAAGCTTCACGCGAATGCGGTTGCTGCCTTCGGTCGTAATTTCAGGCTCTGCGATCCCCTTCTTGTCGATACGAGCTTCCAAGCTTTTTCTTGTTTCCTTGAGCGACGATGGCGTAACCTTCTCGCCACCCTCCATTGGGGAAGCTTCATACAATACCTCGAAGCCGCCTTTCAAATCCAATCCCAATCTGATGTCGTTCACTAGTCCTGGAGTGGTCCAAGCGAATACGCCGGCCATGATGACGATAATACCCAGGAAGGCTACTAACCTGCTGCTGCCTTTCATCGACCCATTATCCCCCTTATGATCTCAATAGTCCTATTATACCGACAGGGCAAAAAGCAGTCAAAAAAAGTGCCGTTTCGATTAGAAACGGCTTCCCCGATACGCGTCCAACGTCATTTGGTTCATGAAACTCGTCACTTTAAGCGACAAAATGTCGTTAACTATGACATGCAGCGCGGGCTGCCCATGCTTCGCATATTTCGCTTGCACACAGGACCAGACTTCCTCCGCCTCCACATGCTCGTATCCGATTAGCCGGAACTCTTCTGCCTTGCTTTCGCATAGCGACTGCACCATACTGTTGAACTCCTCGTCAGTCATGTTCGTCATCGCTCGCCCTACCTTTCCATCGCCATGCTACATACGCGCAAAGGGCAACAAGCATATATTCGCCCTAAATAATCAGATTCCTTCCGCCAAATATTGAAAACTCTGTACAAATTGCCGCCTGCAGTGGACATGCGCAGTCGTAATCCCGCATAAGGATGGAGAGAGCTTGTTCTTATGAAGAGAGGGAAGCGTGTGACGAAACAGTCTTTTATGAAAGGCGCTATGATTCTGCTTATTGCCGGCATCATCAATCGGCTGCTCGGATTCGTGCCGCGCATTGCGCTGCCACGTATTATAGGAGCCGAAGGTGTTGGCATCTACCAGCTCGGCTATCCCTTCTTGTCCGTCATGCTCACGATCGTGATTGGGGGCATCCCGCTCGCTGTCGCCAAATGGATTGCCGAGGCGGAATCGCAAGGCGACCATCGGCGCGTCAAACATATTTTTAGAACGGCTATGCTGCTAACGGTTTCGCTCTCACTTGCCCTCACCCTGCTGCTGCTTCTATTCGCACCGCTAATCTCTTCCCATGTCCTGCCTGATGCCCGCGTTTATCAAACGTTCCTATGTATGACGCCGCTCGTCATTATTATAGGTATTTCTTCCGTCTATCGCGCCTATTTCCAAGGCATGCAAAACATGATTCCAACAGCGGTGTCCCAAGTAACCGAGACGATCATTCGCATTATCATTGCGCTTGTGCTCGCTGCCGCCCTGCTTCCCTTCGGGCTTCAATGGGCTGCCGCAGGCGCGATGCTGGGTACGGTAGCTGGCGAGATTGCAGGGCTTGCTGTCACGTTATACCATTACCGGAAAGAGCGCCGCAGCAAACGTTTTATGGAAGCCTCCGCAGAAGCAGAAGCAAACGACCAACCAAATGTAAACAAGCATGCATGGTCCAAAAGAGAGCGCCCTACGCCTGTCCTTCAGCGGCTGCTTAAAATTTCGGTTCCAGTCACAGCAAGCCGATTAGTCGGCTCATTGTCCTATTTATTCGAGACGATTCTGACTAACCGCAGCCTTGCCGCAGCAGGCATCGTCGTTGGCGTTGCCACTTCCCAATACGGGGCTTTGCAGGGGATGGTCGTTCCCTTAATTCTCCTCCCTACGGCGTTGACTTATTCCTTGTCCGTATCGTTAATCCCGTCATTGTCCGAGGCTGCTGCACGCGACGACTATGCACTAATACAGAAACGATTGCTTCAGTCGCTGCGCTTGTCCCTCGTTTCCGGCGCGCCTTTCGTCGTTATAATGACGTTATTCGCTGAGCCGCTATGCCGTTTAATTTACAATCATCCCGATATTGCGCCGATGCTTCAGCTAATCGCGCCGTTTGGGCTGTTCATCTACTTGCAAGGCCCGTTCCAAGCTGCGCTTCAAGCGCTGGATAAGCCAGGAACTGCGCTGCTAAACACCTTTATCGGTGCTGTTATCAAGCTTATTTTAATCGTACAGCTTGCATCCAAGCCTGAGCTTGGGATCTATGGAGCTGCCATTGCCATTTGCGTCAACATCGCCATCGTGACAGCGCTTCATGGCTGGAGCGTTGCACGATCCGTCGGCTTCCGTCTGCCTTATCTGGATTACATTAAAGTCTGCGCTGCGATGACGGTCATGGGCGCATTTGCACTGTGGCTAATGAACAACGCCTGGTTGCCGCATGAAGCCTTAAACGTTATGCTGGCCTCGTTCGGCGGATTAATGATTTATCTGGTCATCATGATGATAACCGGCATCATCAATCGATCTGATTTGCCGCGATTACCGCTTATCGGCCGTCTGTTCAAATCATAAAAAACAACGCATCGCTTGATTGCTCTGCTGCAATCCATACGATGCGTTGTTTCATTTGCGAGTACGGCTTTTATCGACATACCATTTGCCTCGATGGTCGACCGTACATAAGAATACCTCTTTAAAATCGGATACGCCGCGCTGCTGAAGCTCGTTTTTTAGCCAGAATCTTGTTTTCTCCAGCTTCTCAAGATTCTCGTCCTGCACCTTGCCATCCATAATGAGCGGAACCGGAAGCATCTCGAATCGGTATCGATTGGGAAAAAGCGATGAACCGGATGTGCTGGACGCTGCCGGATTCAATGCGCTTACATGATTTCGCTCCTTCTGCTCAGCCGCCTGCTGGCCTGCTTCACCCTTGTCTGTATCTTCGTGAGCAGTGGAGCTTCGGTACCCGCGCTCCATTCCTGAATCTTCTCTCTCCCGCTTGATAACGGACAGCTTGCCGCTTGTCTCCAGAATGGCAAACTCGACATCGCCTACCGTACTTACCCCATTCTCCCGCAGCTGCAGCATAAGGTCATCTAAGTTATAGCGCCCTTTTGTCATGACCCCTCGATTTATTTTGCCATTCTCCACGATGATGCTCGGTTTCCCGTCGAATAGCAGACGGATCTTCCGGTTTTTCATAGCGACGAACGAGATCATAATTTGGATAAGCATAAGCAGCACCATTGGAACGACCCCATGCCACATGGATCGGCTGGTATCTTCAATCACGATGACTGCAATCTCCGCGATCATAAACGAAATCACCAGGTCCAAGACAGACATTTTACCGATCTCCCGTTTGCCCATTAACCGCATCACCAAAAAGACGACAAAGTAAATCAGAATCGTTCTTATGAGCAGACTCCCAAGCTCGCCGGTCTCCACACCTCACGCCCTCCTTACGCTACCTTCGTCTTGTACACGGTATTGTCACCTACCGATCTCACCGTCATGCGATGGATAAGCATCGAATATATGGCAGCACGCCCATTCTCATCAGATGCATACTGCTTATTTCCATTGATGCCTAGCAAGCGCGCTTGTACTAAACCAGCATGCCAAGCCATACAGTGGAAGTAAGTCCAATATTCGTGGAGGAGGTCTGTAATCAAATGAATCCCATTAAAAATGTTTCCAAAGTAAACGTATCATCCCCTACGCTGGCAGGTGCTCTGACGGCATGCATCTGGCTCGCGGCAGGCGCGCTTATCCTTTCATTTGCCTTGCGATTCAGCGGCATGCAGGAAACGTCGCTCCCGATGTCCTCATTAGTTGTCCATGGCTGTGCATCGCTTGCCGGCGGATTTTCTTCTGGCAAAAGATCCGGGCGCAAGGGCTGGTATTACGGCGGCGCTCTTGGTCTTGTTTATGCGATTCTCATCATTCTCATCGGCTTCTTATCCGTTAACGCCGGCTTTTCCTCGCAGACATGGTCTCTGCTGGCCATTGTCATTCCAGTTGGCTCGCTTGGCGGCATGATTGGTGTCAATCTGAAGAAATGATGCTTGCCTTTGCGAATTTCCCCCTGAATTGTGATATACTAATGCAGGCGCTTTTGGACAAAAGTCTTACAGTCTTACAGTCTTAGGGGGATCAAGAATGGTTTTGTTTCACGATATGGGGGACGTCGCGCTTTATACAACAGTTGTCGTCACGTTGTTTATTGCGTATGGCGTAGCCGGGAATCCGTTTGCAGCCGCATACGCATTTCTAAAGCATCTCGTTATCTCCCGTCGGTATTTGCTCCATTTTGCAGCATTAGCCGCCATCTTGTTTGTGAACAAGTATGAGATGAAAATTGAAAATAAAATGGATTATGGACCCAATTTCACCTCCTTCTTTAAATCGATTGAAGGTAACTTTGTCGCTACAATTCAGCACACGTTCCATAATGATGTCATTACCACATTCGTTTCGTTTACCTATGTCGTAGTATTTCAAGCGATAATGCTTGCATCGATCGGCATTTATACGTATAAAAGCGAATCCAAAAAAATGTTCTATGCTACCTGCTATGCGATTATGCTCAACTATTTGATTGCGATTCCATTCTTCTTGTTCTTCCCGATTAACGAAGTGTGGTCTTATGATCCAAATGTAAAATTCCTGATGCTAGATGTGTTCCCGACCTTCGAAACCGAATATCGCGCATTGTCAGGCTTAAACAATTGCTTCCCTAGCCTGCATACTTCCTTATCCGTAACCATGGCCGTCCTTGCGTTACGTTCGGGCAACAAAAGATGGGCGGCGCTTGTATGTACGTTTGCTGCTGTTATTATTTTCTCGATCTTCTATCTGGGCATCCATTGGTTAATCGACATGTGCGGCGGCATGCTGCTTGGCTTGTTCGCATCCACGATGGGAATGAAGCTTGCTCAGCTGCAAACCGTACGGCGGCTGCCGAATCCAAGCCTGCCAGTTCGCGCTTTCGCCCAAGAGGAGAGCAACTAATAACGAATATACGCACAGTGTCCGATTACAAAATAGACAAGCAAAAAGCCAGTCCCCCTGAGGAACTGGCTTTTTTGCTTGATACGACGCCAGACAACTATTCCGATTTCTCGGATTTCTCAAGCTTCTTGTCCGTCGGAGCAGGCGCACTGGAAATAACATTGTTGATTGCGCTGCGTTCAAACGTAATTTTGACTGTGTCATTCACGCGAACAACAGCTACATCATCAGTCAATTCTACGATCGTTCCGTGCATGCCGCCGATGGTCGAAATTTTGTCGCCCTTCTTCAGCTGGTTCAGCATCAGATTACGCGTTTTTGTCTTCCGTTGTTGTGGGCGGATCAGCAAGAAATAGAATACTGCGAACATGAGAACAAACGGCAATACCAGTCCCCAAATTCCGCCGCCCGAGGACGCCGCTTCTGCTGCAAGATACATATGGGTTCCTCCTTTCTTTAGAAGCCTCTTTCGTTGTCATTCAGGCCATAGCGCGCGAAGAACTCGTCCCGGAAATCAAGCAGACGGTCGTCCATAATCGCTTGGCGTACGTCCTTCATGAGCTGCAATAAGAAGTGCAAATTATGGTACGTCGTCAGTCGAATGCCAAATGTTTCGTCGGCTTTGATCAGATGACGGATGTACGCGCGGGAATAGTTACGGCAAGTGTAGCAATCGCAAGCCGGGTCCAACGGGCCAAAATCATCAGCGAATTTCGCATTGCGAATGACGAGGCGGCCTTCGCTGGTCATCGTCGTGCCATTACGCGCAATGCGTGTCGGGAGAACGCAATCAAACATATCGATTCCACGAATCGATCCTTCGATGAGCGCATCCGGCGAACCGACGCCCATCAAATAACGCGGCTTGCCTGCCGGAAGCAGCGGAACCGTATGATCAAGCATATCATACATGAGCGGCTTGGACTCGCCTACGCTAAGTCCGCCGATTGCAAAGCCAGGGAAATCCATCGAAGTCAGCTGCTCCGCGCTCATTTTGCGAAGATCCGCATACATGCCGCCTTGCACAATGGCGAACAGCGCCTGATCATGCGGACGAGCATGCGCCTTCAAGCAGCGTTCTGCCCAACGCGTTGTACGCTCAAGCGATTGCTTCACGTAATCGTACTCGGCTGGATATGGCGGGCACTCGTCGAAGGCCATCATAATGTCCGACCCGAGCGCGTTCTGAATTTCCATGGCTACCTCTGGCGAGATAAAGAGCTTGTCCCCGTTCAAGTGCGAACGGAACGTTACGCCCTCTTCCGTAATCTTACGCATGTTAGCCAAGCTGAACACTTGAAATCCGCCGCTATCCGTAAGAATAGGACGGTCCCAGTTCATAAACTTATGAAGGCCGCCCGCTTGACGGACAATCTCATGTCCTGGACGGATGAACAGATGGTACGTATTGCTTAATATAATTTGGGCTTCCATCGACTTGAGCTCTTCTGGGCTCATCGTCTTAACGGTTGCCTGCGTACCGACGGGCATAAACGTTGGCGTCTCGATAATGCCATGGGGCGTATGTACACGTCCCAGACGCGCTCCAGATTGCTTGCAAACTTTAATTAATTCGTATTTAACTGCCACGAAAGTCCCTCTTCCATCTTGTCTATTGATCGTAAGTGTGAAGCTAATAAATCAACATGGCATCGCCAAAGCTGAAAAATCGGTATTGAAGCGCCACCGCTTCCCGGTAGGCTTGCATAATTGCGTCCCGCCCCGCCAGGGCGCTTACGAGCATAACGAGAGTCGACTTCGGCAGATGGAAGTTCGTCAGCAGAGCATCTACGAGTTTGAACGAATAGCCGGGGAATATGAAAATGTCCGTCCATCCGCTGCAGGCTTGTACTTGGCCGTCGGTGAACATCGACGCCGCGCTTTCAAGCGTGCGGGCAGATGTCGTGCCCACGGCAATAATACGTCCTCCACGAGATTTGGTTTCAACAATTTGTTGAGCCGTCGTCTCGGATAACTCAAAATATTCGCTATGCATCACATGCTCTTCTACCGTATCGACGCTCATTGGCCGAAATGTTCCCAGTCCGACATGCAGCGTCACATACGCGATCCCTACGCCTTTGCGCTGCAGCTGCTCCAGCAATTCGGTTGTAAAGTGCAAGCCCGCAGTCGGTGCCGCAGCCGAGCCTTCATGCCGAGCATATACCGTTTGGTACCGTTCCCGGTCATCCAGCTTCTCTTTAATATACGGCGGCAGCGGCATCTCTCCCAGACGATCCAGCAGCTCTTGGAAGATCCCCTCATATTCAAATCGGACAATCCGCGAACCATGCTCGCCTTCCTCTTCGATAACTGCGCGCAGCAGCGGCTCCCCTGCCTCATCCATGCCGAACGCCAGCTCCGTACCAATCCGAAGCCGCTTCGCCGGCTTGGCCAATGCTTCCCAACGATTATCGCCAATTGCTTTAAGCAGCAGCAGCTCTACCTTCGCTCCCGTATCGCGCTTAATGCCGAATAAGCGAGCGGGGATAACGCGCGTATCATTCAATACGAGCAGATCACCCGGCTGCACATACTGCTCGATATCGAGGAAGGTGCCGTGCTGCGTTTCTCCGGTGCGCTTGTTCAGCGTCAGCAGACGCGATCCCGTCCGCTCGACGAGCGGCGTTTGGGCGATCAGCTCCTCCGGCAGTTCAAAATCAAATAAATCTACATTCATAGCGCCCGTCCTTACTGTCCATTACTTTCCTTCGATCGTAATATCTTTGTAGTAGTATTGCAAGATATAAGCGTAGTCATACCCTAATTGTGCCAGTCCCAATGCGCCATACTGCGACAGCCCTACACCGTGACCGTTGCCATAGCCGTAAAATCGAAACTGCGGATCGCGCGTCGCGGCCCGAACCTCGCCCGACCCATTCATTATATAGTAATTCGCCGAAGCTGGCTTGCTAGCGCCATCAGCGCCACGCACGTATAAGGTGCCGGAGCTTCCAGGCCTTTCGGCCTTCGCTTCGTCAGCCCCTAGCATCGTAGTGCGCGCCGTCTCGTCGATTGTAAACCGCGTGCTCAGCAATCCGCCCATTAGTGTTCGGTAGCTAATTGGCGTTTTCACGCTCAACGGCTTGCCGTTGACGGACATTTGGATCACGCGCCCAGACTCGCCATATTCGGCATCCAGCGTCTTGACCGGCGAAGCGTTGCCTGTCGACTTCTGCAGCGCTTCTGGCGTGAACGGGCCCGCTACCCAGTTCATGTTGTTAGATTCAACTACGCTGTCGATAACGACGACATTCGTGCCTTTTGGAAGCTTGCCTACGGACGCCAATGCCTCGTTCACAATCGGCGTTTGCCGAACGTTGACACCCTCCGCGCTTGTCGCGAAAATACGTGCGCCTACCGGATTCACCTTGCCCGTATCGCTCAGCAGATCTTCCCGCACGAATCCTGATTCACCGGTTGGAAGAACGACGCGATACCAATTTTTCAACCCTTTGGCTGCACTCTGGTCCGGGCTGGGCACCGATTTCAAATACGGAACGGCATTGCCCCAAATCTCCGTTGCATCCGCCGTTTGGCCGCCGGCATTGGATGAGAACAGCGTTTCGATCGGCTTGCCGTTGTACAAGGCAATCACGCCAGCTGTATCGTTTACAGCCGATGTGGTTGAAGCCTTCTCTCCGGCTATCCCCGTGTACATCTGGCTGAGCTCCGTGTCGTTGACGTGAGCTATGCCGAACGCCAGCCCTTGGTATAACGCATAGGTCCGCGCAGCGACCGCTTGCGACTTGAGCGCTTCCGCTGGCCAGGAGGACGGCATCTCCGATGGAACGACCGAGTAGAGATATTGTTCAAATGGCAGCTCGTTGACGATAGCCAGCTTCCCATTATATACGCTAGCCTCAAATGCGCCTCGATACGTTCGACTCGACCGCTCGCTTAGCTTGATGCCTTGCGCGGCGTCCGTCGAAAGCCACAGCTTAGTCGAACCGGCCGGGAATGAATAAGACACCTGCTTCGATTGTGCCGTTGCCGTGACCGTATGATCGTCTCGAAGCAGCAAATACGGCGTTGCCGCGTCTGCTTCGCGAAGCGCCGGCGCTCCGCTTACCTTGGCAGCCAGCGACTTCACGTTGTTCAGAGCTGTCGCATCCGCTGCGGAGCCGACCATGACGCTGTACGTCCGATTGCCCGCTGCGCTGCGTACGGCAGGATAGGCGTCCAGACCAGCGGCGCCAAACGTCTTCGCGGCATTGCGTGCCGCATCCTCCGAGGCGTAGCTGCCGCCCTCAAGTCGCAGCGGGCCGGACACGCCGGGCTTGGCACTGCCGAGCAGCGATGCTACGTTCGCGTCCTTGCTCCATTTGTCCATTGCGGCCTTGGCAATAGACGCCGTACTATAGCTGCCCTCAGAGACGATATAAACGAGCTTCCCGCTCTTCGACTGCGAAGTAACGACAGCCGATCCGCCCAGCGCCTGAAGCCGCTTCTGCATCGTTAGAGCTGCACTAAAGTCTGTCGTTTCGATCATCTTCGCTTTATAATCATCCACAGCAATCCGAACGGCATTCGTGCCGGCATTGAACCATTGCTCTACGGCGGCAGGCGTTCTTATGCCAATCTTCAACCCGCCTGCGGCCGTGAAGGTAGCTGCTGCCGTGTTGTAATGATATTTGGCAGAATCGATATATAACGCAACGCGAATCGTATCCAGCTTAGGAATCGACGCGCCCTCTGACGGCTTCTCCGACCAGATCGAGACGGATACGGCCATTGCAAGCGTTAATGCGGAAATCGCCGTTCGCTTTTTCAACCTATGCTTCACTAGCCTAACCCCTTCCTTATCCGGTTCGTTGCTAACGTTTATGGCGATTCGCCCGGCACCGGGATGCCCAGATGGCGATAAGCCTGCGGTGTCGCAATCCGGCCGCGCGGCGTCCGCTGAAGCAGCCCCACTTGCATTAAGTAAGGCTCGTAGACATCCTCGATCGTCTGGCTTTCTTCGCCGATGGTAGCAGCAATCGTATCCAGTCCGACCGGTCCGCCCCGGAAGCTCTCAATCATCGCTCTGAGCATTTTATGATCGATCGCATCGAGCCCCATCGGGTCCACGCGAAGCAACTCCAACGCATATCGTGCAAGCTCGTGGGTAATAATGCCGTCGCCTCTGACTTGGGCAAAATCCCGCACCCGCTTCAGCAGCCGATTCGCGATCCGCGGCGTACCGCGTGAACGCAGGGCGATCTCGGTCGCCGCTTCCCCAACGATGCTGACGCCGAGAATATCGGACGCCCGCGACACGATGAAGGCCAGCTCGTCCGTCTTGTAATATTCCAATCGGCTCACTACGCCGAATCGATCGCGAAGGGGAGCGGACAGCAGCCCTGCCCTCGTCGTAGCACCTATTAGTGTAAAAGGAGGCAAATCCAAACGAACCGAGCGCGCGCTTGGTCCTTTGCCGATCATGATATCGAGCGCAAAATCTTCCATCGCAGGATACAGCACTTCTTCGACGGAACGATTAAGCCGATGAATCTCGTCGATAAACAGGACGTCGCCTTCTTGCAGATTAGTCAGCAAGGCAGCCAAATCGCCAGGTCGCTCAATTGCTGGTCCCGACGTTGTGCGCAAGCTAACCCCTAGCTCATTAGCAATAATATTCGACAATGTCGTCTTGCCCAGTCCCGGCGGCCCGTATAGCAGCACATGGTCAAGCGCTTCCTTCCGCAGCTTAGCCGCTTCTATGAACACCTTCAAATTCTCTTTGACATTCGATTGCCCGATATATTCCGCTAGATAGCGGGGACGCAGACTTAATTCCACGGCCTGATCTTCCATCATCAGGTTAGCGGATATGATGCGTTCATCCTCCACATGCCATCCCTCTTTCCATCATTACCCTTTGAACAATTGTTGAAGCGCACGCTTCATGAGGGAATCAACCGATTCCTCCGCTGTAATCGAAGCGCGTAAACCCTCAAATGCCTTATCCAGCTCCGCTGCCGTATAACCGAGTGCGCCCAGCGCTTCCCTTGCCTCCGGCCATGCGCCGGCAATCGCCTGCTCTCCCGTCGTGCCTTTGCCTTCGTTCGTATCCCACACCGAGGGATCAGCGCCGAACGCGAGCGGAGCATTGCCCAGCTTGTCCTTCAAATCGAGAATCATCCGCTGCGCCGTTTTCTTGCCGATGCCCGGAAGCTTCGTGAGGAACGTTACGTTCTCTTGCTGAATCGCCGCGACGATCGCTTCCGGACGACTGCCCGCCAGCACGCCAAGCGCGACGCGAGGGCCTATGCCCGAAACGTCCAGCAGCTTTCGGAACATCGTCTGCTCCTCTCGCGTGGCGAACCCGAATAGCTGAATTGCATCTTCCCGCACATGATGATGAATGTAGACCGTTACTGGCTCATTGCTCCGCGCGAATCCGTAAGGATTCGGCGTGAAAACCCGATACCCGACATCCCGCACATCTAGCACAATATATTCGGTTTCCCAGTGGGCGACCGGACCTTTCAAAAAATCGATCATTATCGTGGTCCCCCGTTCAACTTATTCGTCAGCACAATGGAATGCGCGTGGCAAATTGCAACTGCAAGCGCATCCGCGACATCATCCGGCTTCGGAATGGCGCTCAGCTTCAAAAACATTCGCACCATCTCCTGCACCTGCCGCTTCTCGGCCTTGCCGTATCCCACGACTGCCTGCTTCACCTGCAGCGGCGTATACTCCGCAATGGGAAGACCGCGCTGAGCCGCTGCTAGAATAATAACGCCCCTTGCTTGCCCAACATCAAAAGCCGTCGTCACGTTGCGGTTGAAAAACAGCTTCTCCACCGCGACGGAGTCCGGCTTGTATTTGTCCATTAACGCCGATGCCGATTCATAGACCTGCAATAGGCGTGTCTCCGAAGGCGTATGCGCCTTTGTCTCTATTGAACCGTATTGCACGGGCGTGAGCTTGTGTCCGTCCTTGTCTATGAATCCAAATCCCACGATCGCAATCCCGGGATCTATGCCGAGCACACGCAATGCATTCCTCTCCTTACCAGCCTGCTATGCACAGAACTACCCTCTATTATAGCAAAGAACCGCATCGATGAGAACACGCGTTTCTCTTTCGCTGCACACTGCCGCCACCCTGCTATGAACCACAAAAAAAGCGACAGCCCGCTTGGGCTGCCGCTCTCGTATACACCTTTTTACCTAACGCCGAGTCGGATTCATCACATTGCGTGAAGCATCGATTGCAAAATCGCTGAACGAAGACAAAACGCTGTAATAGGAAGCTTTATCCTCCACTCGAATGCCATCGACCAGACGCTTCCACTCTTCTTTCGGCAGGCGGCTCTCCATAAAGCGAACGTCCAGCTGATAGAAGGTGCGGACCGCGTTTTCTTTTTTAGGAGGGCCCTCGAACAGCGTCAGCCTCCCAGTTGGATCAATGCCGAACATCGCATTCTCCTTGCACTGGAGGGACAAATCGCTTACCTGCTCCGTCAGCTCCAAAATCGGCTCGCCCTGAGTGGATGCATGCAAACTCACATGCGAAACGTTAGGACGCTGTATCAGCTTAACCGCCTCAGCAGACGAACGTAAGCCAAGCGAACGGAACTCCTCTCCGCAAATAAAATGGCGTTGAAGATGCACCGTCACCGAGCTGTTTTTCGCAGAAAGCGATCGAATGATCGCTTGGATTTGCTTAGGCTCCATGTTAGATCCTTGATCAAATGCTGTCCCATAAGCCCGATCCATCGGAATGGCGGACAACAAACTGTATGTGACGAACGCCGCTATACTGCCCAGTGTCCACATTGGACGACCGCTGCGGCGTAGCTTTCGTTTGAGCTGTTTCCATAGGCTGAATGCCTTCATGGCGAATATCCCCTTACATTCCTTTTCCGTTATTGTGCCTGAAATGCAGGGAACTATTCACACGAAATGCAAAACAAACGGGCATCGCCCGCATCCATTAGCGGCAATACCCGTTGTTGCGCCTTAGGAATGGCTTAATTATCGTTAATCCAAGGCTTGCTGCGACGATGCTCGACCGGACGCGGAACGACATTGCGCACCGATACTTTCTTAGCAGGCTTGCGTGGCGGATTCCGTTTGACGGTTTTCGCAGGGGCAGCTTCAGCCTCCTGTACTTCCGCCTTCGACTCCTCTTCCCTGCCCTTGCCTTGGCACCCGCAGGATTTGTCAGCAACAGCCGCCTGAACAGGCCATGTTGGGTAGGCGCCATATGGCCACGAGGAGTGCCCGGCAGCAAACGGGTCCGTCATCGATGGCGACACGAGCGGTGAACCATAGCCATAGCCGTATTGATCAGGGCCGACATTCGCTGGCGATACCAGTGGCGACCCGTAACCGTATTGATCAGGACCCACATTTGCTGGCGACAGGAGCGGCGAACCGTAGCCGTATTGATCAGGACCCACATTTGCTGGCGATACTAGCGGCGAACCGTAGCCGTATTGATCGGGGCCCACATTTGCAGGCGATAACAGCGGCGAGCCGTAGCCATATTGATCAGGACCCACATTCGCTGGCGATACCAGCGGCGAGCCGTAGCCATATTGATCAGGACCCGCATTCGCTGGCGATACCAGCGGCGAGCCGTAGCCGTATTGATCAGGGCTAACATTCGCTGGCGATACCAGCGGCGAGCCGTAGCCGTATTGATCAGGGCTAACATTCGCTGGCGATACCAGCGGTGAATCATAACCATGATGCTCAGGACCAACATTCGCTGGCGATACCAGCGGTGAATTATAGCCATGATGCTCGGGGCCAATATTCGCTGGCGACAACTGCGTTGGCGAGCCATAGCCAAATTGCGCAGGATCGACTTGGGCTGGCGACACATCAGGCATGCCATATCCCTGACCTTGGTCAAAAGCACCGCCTACAAGCGGATTGCCCCACGGATCGCAGTGCTCATCCGCCACGCCTGCCACAGGATGCCCGTAGCCGTAGCCTTGGCCAGCTGGCAGAACCTCTGGCATATGCGGCACGCCATACACGGCTCCCGCCTCCACAGCAGGAATGCCGCATTGCTGAAACAAATGGACGTTCTGCGTATGATACTCGACATGCACGGGATATGTCTTTTCAAGCACGATTGGAGCTGGCGCTGGCGCCGGAAGCGGTGCTGGAATTGGCGCAGGCAGTGGCGCAGGCAGTGGCGTAGGCGCAATTGGCGCTAACGCTTCCGGCTTCGACTCTTCGATCGGCGCTGTTGGCGTCTTCGTAATCGGCGCGGTAGGCGTCTTGCCTGTCGGCTTCTTCCCTGGCATGATGCCTGTCGGAATTTTGCCAGCGAGCCCTTGCACATTGTTCAAAATTGAGGATGGCGAGAAATGGCCGTGGCCAGATCCCGCTCCTGTTCCATTCTGAACAGGCTCCATGTTCATCTGATGCACGATTTGCTCCGCATGCGAGCCATGCGGCTTTGGAATGTTTACGATGTCTCCGGTGAGCAGCACATTCGGATTCGTCAACTGCGGATTCGCTTTAATCAAATCATTCAACGATACGCCCCACGCCTTGGACAGCTTCCAGAGCGTATCTCCTTGCTTAACGACATGCTGATGCATAATGCCGTTGCCGCCACCAGCATGAGAGCCGCCGGAGCCGCCATGCGATGGAATTTTCACCTTCATTCCTACGTCGATCACGTCGGCATTCGTAATACTCGGGTTAAGCTTCAAAATCTCATCAACGGATACGTTATACTTCTGGGCAATCAAATACAGCGTATCTCCTCTTTTGACGATATGGATTTTCACTCCCCGCAAACCTCCTGTCACGGTCTTCTAAGCGAGCTAGGCATAACGATGCCCTCCCGCCAATCCTTACATCCTATGCAGAATATAGGCAGATGTCCCCAGTAAAATAAAAAAAACTCTTCAGGAGCCAAAACGCCCAAAGAGTTTCCTATTACAGTTCTCTATTCCATTTCTTCTGCAGGCTCGTACGTAAAGCTTGGATACGTGCCCATTACCCGAACCTGGAAGCCGATCGCTTCGATTTCGGCAATTGCCGATTGCAGCAAAATCGTATCCAGCGACTTATCGATGTCGATCATGAAATAGTATGTGCCCAGCCGTTTTTTCGTCGGACGCGATTCAATCCGAGAGAGGTTAATACGACGCCAAGCAAATGCGGACAGCACTTGATGAAGCCCTCCCGGATAATCCTCGGGGTGGGAAACGATGATCGTCGTTTTCTGTTTATCCGACGTTTTGCCTTCAAACGGCTTAGGACCGACCAGCAAAAACCGGGTAAAGTTGTTATCATGATCCGTAACGCCTTCTTGCAGCACATCCAGGCCATTGTCAGCTGCGGCTGTTTTCTGGCCAATCGCAGCCCATCCCAGCCCGGGATTGTCCCTAACGATGCGGATCGACTCCGCCGTGCTGCCGATATGCTCCAGCTCTGCATGCGGAATATGCTTGCGCAAAAACTGTAAGCATTGCGCCATGGCGACCGGATGGCTCATCACCTTCTTAATGCGCGAATAATCGATCGCCCCGCTCTCGTCCGCCAGCTCAGAGCGCAAGCCTACGAGATTTTGCACGGATGGATACACCCATTCCGCTTGGATCGGTAAATCTACCTCGTCGATCAGCCAATCCGTATGCAAGCCGACCGACCCGTCGATCGTATTCTCGATGGGGATGACAGCGTAATCCGAGCGGCCTTCAGCCGTGCTCAGAAACACATCCGCAATAATGCGGTGGTAATCATACGATACCCCTTCGATCCCTCTGAACAAATGGCGAGCCGCATCATCCGAAGTTGAGCCCTTCGGCAGCACGGAAACCCGAATCATACGCGCACCTCGCTTTGAATCCGATCGATAAGAGGCAAGTCATCGCCTTCCTCGACTTGAACCAGCTGCGGTCCGCTGTTGAACGGCTTCAGCCAAATCGTTTCAGCCTCGATGCCTTCATCAGCAAGCGTGTCCACCAGGAACTGCTCGAGCTCCTGCTTCCGGCCGCTCTGCGCATCTACGAATGAAATGAGCGTAGGGCCCGCTCCGCTCAACGCCGCGCCTAACGCGCCACGCTCGGACGCATGAGCCAATATCGTCTCCATGCCTGGAATTAGCGGAGCGCGATACGGCTGATGCAGCCGATCCTTCATCGCCTTGCTAATCAGCTCCAATTGGCCAGTCGCCAGCGCTGCGACAAGCAGTGAGCTGCGGCTTACGTTGTAGACGGCATCGCCCATGCTAATTTCTTTGGGCAGCGCATGGCGCGCCTTCTCCGTCGACAGCTGGAAGGCCGGCACAGCTACCAGCGCCTGAAGCGATGGATGCGGGTCGATTCGAACATAGTCGGCTTGCTCGCCATCCCATGCAGAAACAACTATGCCGCCGAACAACGAAGCGCCAACGTTATCCGGATGGCCTTCGAGCGCCGTTGCCATTTGGAATAGCTTATGGTCGGATAGCGGAGCGCCAATTAGCGCGTTCGCCGCAACGAGTGCGCCGACAATTGCCGATGCGCTGCTGCCAAGCCCGCGGGTTAGCGGAATATCGCTATACATGGAGATGGACAATTCCGGCACGGAAACGCCAGCCTCGTTGAACACCATTTGCGCCACTTTATAGATCAGATTGGATTTATCGGTCGGTACGCCGTTCATTTGATCGCCATACAGCGTAATTGTCGTTTCTGGCGCCTGTGCCATCTCAATCCATGCAAACAGTGACAGTGCCATTCCGAGCGTGTCAAAGCCCGGCCCCAGATTTGCTGTGCTCGCCGGCACCTTAACGATTATGCGTGGTCCGTACATGTTTCCCCTCACTCCAGCCTTCTCGTATATAGTCGAAATCGGACGCCGCCTAAGCGACGCCCGAAAAATGTCTTGTTTAGAAGTCTAGCCTTCTACACGATAAACGCTTTTCACTTCGCGAATAACGTCCAGCGATTGGAACGCCTTCAGCACTTGGTTCATGGCCGCTTTATTCGCGTCATGCGTGATGACGATAATTTCAGCTTCCGGATTGTGCGGGTTCGGCTGCTGCAAGACAGATTGCAGGCTAACCTCGTGCTCCGCAAACACTTGCGTAATCCGAGCCAGAACGCCTGCGCGGTCCGCAACGTTCAGCAGCAAGAAGTACTTCGACGAAATTTGCTCGTCCGTCTTCAGCTTCTTCTCTTTGTATGAAATAACGCCTTGCTTGCCGTTCACGCCTAGCTTCAGGTTTTTGACGACGGCGACCAAGTCCGCTACGATGGACGTTGCCGTCGGAAGCTCGCCTGCGCCTGCGCCATAGAACATCGTCTCGCCAACCGCTTCGCCATGCACATAAACCGCGTTAAATACGCCGTTTACCGATGCGATTGGATGGCTCAGCTTCACCATCGTCGGCTGTACGCTGACGCTGATGAGGTCATCCTGGCGCTCTGCAATGCCGAGCAGCTTCACTTCATAGCCCAAACGTTTGGCATAAGCGATGTCTTCCTGGCTAACGGAAGAGATGCCCTGTACCGAAACGTCTTCAAGGGCCACGTTCGCGCGGAAGCCCAGCGTCGACAAAATCGTCATTTTGCGTGCAGCATCAAGTCCCTCAACATCCGAAGTCGGATCAGCTTCTGCATAGCCCAGCTCCTGCGCTTCCTTCAGCACTGCATCGTAGGATGCGCCCTCTTGGCTCATCTTCGTCAGAATGAAGTTCGTCGTGCCGTTCACGATGCCCATAATTTTGGTAATGCGATCGGACGAGAAGCCTTCAATCAGCGTACGGATGATTGGAATGCCCCCTGCAACGCTTGCTTCGTACAATACGTCACATTTGTTCTCTGTTGCCGTCGCGATGATTTCAGGGCCATGCAGCGCCATCAAATCTTTATTCGCCGTCACGACATGCTTGCCGCGCGCAAGCGCTTCAAGAATGTACGCTTTCGTATCGCCAATTCCGCCCATTACTTCGACGACAACGTCGATCTCCGGATCACGAATGACATCCCACGGATCTTCTGTCAGCTTCGAAGGATCAATGCTGATCGCACGCTGCTTCGATTTATTTTGAACGAGAATTTTCTCGATGACGATTGCCGAGCCAACCTGGCTTTGCAGATCTTCTTGATGCCCTTCTACAATCCGAACCACGCCGGTTCCGACCGTTCCTAGACCAAGCAATCCTACTTTAACTGGTTTCATCCGATAACCCCCATCAATCGTATTATTACCCCTGTCCGATGACCGAGGCTTTGCGAACGCCCTCCAAGCTGTGTATCCGTTCCATGAGCGCTGACAAATCTTCCGTCATATATGACGTATCCACGGAAATGACCACATTGGCCAGTCCCTGCAGCGGAATGCTCTGATTAATCGTCAGCACGTTGCCCTCCAAGCCTGCAACCAATCCGAGCACTCGGGATAAAATGCCCGAGCGATGATCCAGGTCCATCGATACCGTCACGATTCGCTCACGGTCCAGCTCGCTAAGCGGGTAGACGCCGTCCTTATATTTGTAAAATGCGCTTCTGCTTAATCCAACGCGCTCTACCGCTTCATGCACGGTAGCCGACTCGCCCCGCTTCAGCATGTCCTTCACCTGAATCGTCTTAACGATCGCTTCTGGCAAAATGTCTTCGCGAACGACATAATAACGTGCCGTCATTTTATCGTCCTCCTGAAAGAGACAATTGTTCACCTATAGTGGACATTGTACGTGAATTTACGTACTTTGACAATAGGCAAACTTAGGCTTGCCCCCGCTTTTGCCTAAAAGCTTATAAAAAAAGACGGCCTGCGCCGTCTTGATTAATACTGATAGTCGCTGCCCTCGAAGAATTCGAACGTGTAGTGGCCGATTCGGCACGTATCGCCGTCCTTCGCCCCGATTTTCCGCAACGCGGCATCGACGCCCAGGTTACGCAAAATGCGGGCAAATCGCATAATCGCATCGTACGAATTCAAATTCGTACGCCGCATTAGCCGTTCAATGCCCTCGCTCTCGACGACGAATATTTCATCCTCGCGGAATACGCGGAACGTAATCTCTTCATTCTTCTCGAACTTGTACACCTTGCGTTCGGCAAGATCGCTTACCTCTTCAAGCGCCGGCTGGTCAGGCACCGTTTCCAGTACGTCAGCTGCCTTATAAAGCAGATCCTGAACCCCTTGACGCGTCAACGAGGACATCGGAATAATGTCGTAATGGCGATCCCCCGCCACCTCAGCAAGCTGCTCCTTGAACAGCTCCAGCTGCTCGTCAGCGCCAGGCATGTCCATCTTGTTGGCTGCAATAATTTGCGGCCTCTCGGCAAGCTTCTCGTTGTACTGCTTCAGCTCGGCATTGATTTTGACCCAATCGTCGAATGGATCACGGCCTTCTGTTGCCGCCATGTCGATAACGTGGATAATAACGCGTGTCCGTTCGACATGCCGCAAAAACTCGTGGCCAAGCCCAACGCCTTCGCTCGCGCCTTCGATCAGGCCCGGCAAATCCGCCATAACGAAGTTGCGGTCATCGCCAACATCAACAACGCCCAGATTAGGCGTAATTGTCGTAAAGTGATACGCCCCAATCTTCGGCTTCGCTCCGGATACGACAGACAGCAGCGTCGACTTGCCGACGCTCGGGAACCCAACGAGCCCTACGTCTGCCATAACCTTCAGCTCGAGCACGACCCAACGCTCTTCGCCCTCTTCGCCGTTCTCCGATATGTCAGGCGCAGGATTGTTCGCCGTTGCAAAACGCATATTGCCGCGTCCGCCGCGCCCGCCGCGCGCAATGATCACTTCTTGCCCGTGGCGCGTCATATCGGCAATGATCGCCTGCGAATCGTCGTCCACGATAACCGTGCCTGGTGGGATGCGTACGATCATATCGTCCGCGCCTGCACCATGCATGCCTTTTACCTTGCCTCGCTCGCCCGGCTTCGCCTTGAAATGCTTCTGGTAGCGGAAATCGACCAGCGTACGCAAGCCTTCATCCACGCGGAAAATGACGTTGCCGCCGCGGCCGCCGTCGCCGCCGGCAGGTCCGCCGTCCGGCACATAGAGCTCCCTGCGATAGGACACGATGCCGTTGCCGCCGTCTCCGCCTTTTACAAATATTTTCGCTTTATCTACAAACATGCTGATTTAGCCTCCGTTCAACCTCGCAGTTCAGCCTTTAGCGGCAGCTCTGCAAGCGACTGCTCCGAACTGATCGGCTGCAGCGGCGAGTTTCTCAGCCGCTGTTTTATTTTGTGCAATGCATCGTCAATGTCATTCCATTCCCCATCATAGAAAAAGACGGCATGCAATGACTTGTCGTCCCGAGCCAGCTGAAGCGTGAGCTTGGCCGGTTCTCCCGTTCGTTGCTTCATACCGAATCGATACATATTCATGAGATCGATTAACGTTTCAGCCACGCCATTCTTATCGATCGGTAATTCTTCCAAATCCAGCTCGCCATCAATCACAACATGCAGCTGCAGCGAATGGGTCATCGTACGGAAGGACTGCAAGTACGTTACGAGCGAAGGAACACCAAGCTTTGCAATACGGCTCTCTGCGATCATTCGCTCCCGAATACCCTCAACATACTGAACAGCTTTGTCTTGCTTATTCATTCGAATATAGCCGTACAACACTTGGAGGTCATTCATCCAGTCATGCCGATGATGATTAAGCGTCCGGATTGCCGAAGTCTGGAGCGCATGCCCGAGCCGGGCTTGCCTGTCTCGCTGCTCCTTGCGTTCCGAATACATCCACAGCACAATCGTGATCGCCGACCAAACGACAAAAACGACAATTGGCCACCATGCTGTTCGCCAAATGAACAAACAGGCTGCTGGCAGCAGCAACGATACCGATACGTAAAGTTTAGCCGAACCTACCCGTTTCATTCGCGAATATCCCACTTTCTATGTAGTGCGGTACATGCCGATTCATACAGATGAGTGTTCTTCCTATTAAAAAACCCGGCCTATAACATCAGGCCGGGCACTGGATGAAGCGTTATTATTCAACTGCTGCAGCTACTGCTGCTTCAGTAACTGGATAAACGCTAACTTTTTTACGGTCGCGTCCCCAACGCTCGAACTTCACGACGCCTTCTACCAATGCGAACAACGTGTCATCTTTACCGATTCCAACGTTAGTGCCTGGGTGAATTTTCGTTCCGCGTTGACGGAAAAGAATGCTTCCTGCCGTTACCGTTTGACCGTCTGCACGTTTAGCGCCAAGACGTTTCGAGTGGCTATCGCGTCCGTTCTTCGTCGAGCCTACGCCCTTCTTGGAAGCGAACAACTGAAGATCTAATTTCAACATGGTGGTTTCCCTCCTTTATTCGACGAGTTGTTCTTGAATAGCAACGTACTTGCCGTACGATTGCTGAATCGTATCGATCATGACCGCCATGCCCTCAAGCAGCAGCTGCACCCGTTCGTCGACGGACGGATCAGCCTGCGTCGGAATATCCGACTGCACCCAACCGTCTCGCATCGACGCCGGAAGCGCTACGCCTGCAACTGCTTCAATCGCATTCACTGTTCCCACGGTAACTGCAGAAACGCCCGCACAGACGATATCTCGTCCACGTTTCGCATAATCCGCATGTCCGGAGACTGCGAACGATACGATTCGCCGATTAGCGGCGCTCCGCACGAATGTGACCGTAATCATCACGTGAACCGATTACGCTTTGATGGATTCAATCGTCACTTTCGTGTACGGTTGACGGTGGCCTTGTTTACGACGGTAGTTTTTCTTCGCTTTGTATTTGTAAACGATGATTTTTTTACCGCGGCCTTGCTTCTCAACTTTAGCAGAAACCGATGCTCCGGCTACAACCGGCGTTCCTGCGACGAGAGCGTCGCCTTTGGATACGGCAAGAACGCGATCGAAAGTAATGCTTTCTCCTGCGCCAGCCTCGAGTTTCTCGATGAAAAGAACATCGCCCTCTTGGACTTTGTATTGCTTGCCGCCCGTTTCAATAATTGCGTACATGGATGGTGCACCTCCTTATAGTCGAAGACTCGCCTGAATCTAGGTGGCATGCGCCAAGCGCATTGCGCTTCTATACCCGATCGGAGCGGTACCTTGTGCGTCCCACGGGGATACCCGCGAACATGCACCCGAGTATTGTATCACGCCCAATTCATTTGTTCAACCCTTATGCAAACTTTGAATAAAAGGAGCGGATGATTTATGCATGATTTATGGTCGAATCGGGTAAAAGGATGCTGCTGTCGCCCTTGCTTTTTTGCGAGTTATTTCCATTAACCCAAGCCTTGTCCAGCCTACAACGGTACATCTGGAACGGTCGCGGCGCACAAGCTCCTCCAGCTGCTGCGAGATGCGCTGCCGGTTCATTTCCTCTTCCATATCGATGAAATCAATAATAATGATGCCGCCGGTATCCCGAAGCCGCAGCAATCGGGCAATCGCCTCAGCGGCCTCCGAGTTCGTCCGATAAAGCGTGTCCTCCAGCTTGTCCGTCCCGATAAATTTGCCCGTGTTGACATCGATGACGGTCAATGCCTCCGTCTCGTCCCATACAATATAACCGCCGCTGGCAAGCTGAACGATTCTGCTGAACGCCGATTCCGTTTGCCGGTCGACGTCATGGTGGGCGAACAGGCTGGCCTTGCTCGCTGCCGGATACAGCTTGACCTTTCGTTCGCTGCCCGGCGCCATCTCGCGAACCAGCGCCACCGTCTGCTCGAATATCGCTTCTTCATCGACCCAGATCTCGTCCGTATCGGCGGTCAGCATATCCCTGACGATGCGATAAATGAGCCCGGCCTCCTGATGAAGCTCAGCAGGCGCCTTCCGCTGCTTGGCAAGCCCGGCAATCTTCTGCCAGCGTTCACGAAGCGAGGACAAATCGTCGCTTAGCGCAGCGTCCATAACCTCTGCTGCTGCCGTACGTAAAATAACGCCTTCCTCAGCAAGGCGCATTCGCTCGCCAAACAATCGGAGGCGCTCCCGCTTCTTCTCGTCATCGATCTTGCGCGACACGCCTACATAACCCGCGCTTGGCATATAGACAAGCCATCTTCCCGGCAGCGATACATGCATGGTGACTCTTGCGCCTTTGACGCCGCTCGCCTCCCGAATTACTTGGACGGTAAGCTCCTGGCCGATCCTCAGCACATCGCGAATGGAAGGCTTCTCTTTATTTTGGTTCTTTCCTTGGGCAACGCCGAGCACGTCGTCGATGTAGAGGAACGCATTTTTTGCCAATCCGATATCCAGAAAAGCCGCCTGCATGCCAGGCAGCACATTCACCACTTTGCCGCGATAAATATTGCCAAGAACAGCGCCCGGCTGCGTACGCCCCGGCTGCTCAGGGTCCTGCCGCTCCGATGCATAATCGGCCAGCACCCTATTCTCCAGAACCGCAGCCTGAACGCCGCCAACTCGGCATTGGACCAGTAATTGCTTCAATACGCTCACCTGCCCGTCCATGATTATTCAGGACGATTATAGCACGATCCGACAGCGGGTCAAACGATCAATTCCCCTATCGTGCGATTAGGATTGGCAGATGAAAAAAATCCATACAGCAGCTCATATTCCGGCAGCACGCCCAGCAGTTCTCCTCGTCGTGTAGTGACATAGATCAGGTGAATTTTGTCACGCAGCAAGAGCCGCAGCACGGACTGCACCGCTTCCTCAGGACGAACGATGATGGGAGATGCGTTGACGCCTTTGGCAATTCTACGCTGGGCATAACGGTCCCGATTCATGAGAAACCGAATGAAAAGAAACGGAAGGTGACGGCGCTGCGTCCAATTGGTCGCAATTAGAAACATCGCGATCGTAAGCAAATTCAGCTGAATGCGATCTCCCGGCCATAGCGGATAAGCACAAGCCGACAAACCTAGCAGCAGGCTGAGCGCAATGCTTATGCCGATTGTCCAGGACAACGCTTTATGATAGGCCAACATGCTGCCAAGCAAGCACTGCAGGAGCTTCCCGCCATCGAGCGGATGAATCGGCAGCAGGTTAAACAACGCAATCATCGCATTGGCCTGAATCAGCCCCTGCGTCCACTCCGCATCCCATACGCCGGTCTGGCCTAGCCCCCAAGCGACAAGGCCCATCCATACGTTCTGAAGCGGCCCCGCCAACGCAACTATCGCTTCCTCTCGCGATGGCATTCCTCCCGCTTCCTCAACCTCGGCAACGCCGCCGAAGGGCAGCAGCTTAACCTCACGTATCGTCCAGCCAAATGCGCGCGCCGCCACGACATGGCCCAGCTCATGCACAAAAACGAGGACGAACAGCGTCAAAAGCTCGGCAAACCGGCCTGCCGCAATAGATAACAGCATCACGATGACGAACAGCGGATGGACAGACCATATAATGCCAAACGCTTTAATCAAGCGGAATCACGTCCGTCGGATCGACGTAACGCCCTTCTTCTTTCACTGCAAAATAAAGCAGGCTCGACTCGCCCTCGGCAGCCGTGCGCAAATGTCCGATCACATCGCCCGCTTCTACCCAATCGTTCTTGCTTACCGATGAGGCGGCAAGCTTGCCATAATGCGTTTGCCTTCCGCCCGCATGCTGAATGACGACAGTTTGTCCTTCGCCGTTATCCGGCGTAAGCAAGATAACCTGCCCTGTTTCTGCAGCCGCGACCGCCTCACCCGATTCCCCTGCCAATTCTATGCCGCTTAGCGACTCCGCGAACGACCTGACCAGCGTCGATTCCGGCAGAGGAGAGACGACAGCCATCGTCGTCTGGGCGCCGCCGCCAACTGTCTGCGCCTCGTGATTATCGCCGAATAGCGGAATAAACACAGGCGAGCCTGCGAACGTTTTGGCATACCAGTCGGATACGCCTTTAAAATTAATTTCGGACGTTAGCGCAGCCGTGACGAACGTTTGTCCTTCCACAGCCGGGCCTTCATTGAGCCTGAACATTCCCCACACCGCACCGAACAAAATAGCGCTTGCCGCCAGCTGTAAGCCAAGCATCCGCCATAAGCGCGGCCCGCCGCCTGCATGCAATCGGATAGACGGGTCTGTCGGCCGCTGCGGCCCCGATTCCCAGCCAAGCCACGGCGCTCCGTTGGCTTTCCATAGCTTCTCGGGGTCCTGCTCATAAGGCGCCATTGCCTTCGTATCCTTCATGTCCGTTTTTCTCGCAAAAGATGGGGGCGATGGCGGATGAGATTGCCTTGGCTGTGGCGATGGCGGCGACAGAGCCGGCTTTGCCTGCACGGCGGCAGGCGGCGGCACGCTCGTCATTCCGCCTTGCGAATATGGCGGAAGCTCAATATAGGGCTCCTCCCAAGATGGAATTGCTCGTCCCTGCTCGATAATACGGCGAATCCGCTGCTGCTGCCTCTCGCGGATGCGATCATTCATCCTCATCGCCCTCCTTCACTTGTCCTATATGTATGACAACGCTGGGACAACTATGAAACAAAGTGAAGGCGTGCGTCCGCTTGATTACGAATGAATCAAAAAAAACGGTTGCAGCCAAAGATGCATATTGCGCATCAATCGCTATAACCGTTTTTTTGCAACCAAATGAGCTTAAGTATTTACTTTACTCGTTTACTTGATTGACCGTCTCGCCAGCCAAATATTGTGTCAAGTTCTGGACCGCAATTCCCATCAGTCGTTCTCTCGCCTCGAGGGTTGCCCAGCCGATATGCGGCGTAATGATGCAATTGCGCGCCGTCAGCAGCGGATTATCCGGCTTCGGCGGCTCTACTGCGAGCACATCCAATGCCGCTCCCGCAATCGTGCCAGCATTGAGCGCTTCCGCAAGATCCGCCTCCACCACATGGCCCCCGCGCGCCGTATTAATGAAAAACGCCGAAGGCTTCATTCGTGCAATTGCTGCCTTGTTCACAAGCCCCTCCGTGAGCGGCGTAAGCGGGCAATGCAGCGTAATGAAATCCGAGCGCTCCAGCAGCTCTTCCAGCGAAACGAATGGTATCTGCTCCAGTCCCGGCACCTGCTTCGCCGTACGGGAATGGACCAGCACCTGCATGCCGAAGGCTAGCGCTGCTCGCGCCACCTGCTGGCCGATTTGGCCGAAGCCCACGATCCCGATCGTTTTGCCTGCGAGCTCGATCAACGGATAGCTGGCGAACATAAAGTCGGCGCTAGCGCTCCATCGCCCTCCCTGCGCTTCATCGCTATGACGCTGCACGTGATGGCAATGCTCAAGCAAATAAGCAAAAACAAGCTGAACGACCGAAGCCGTACTATAATCGGGAACATTCGTCACGACAATGCCGCGCTCGGAAGCCGCTGCCGTATCGACTACGTTATAACCCGTGGCCAGTACGCCAATGTACCGCAAATTGGGCAATTCAGAAATTGCAGCCGCATCCAAGGACGTTTTGTTCGTAAACAGCACATCCGCGCCTTGCGCGCGCTCCAGCAGCTGATCGCGCCTCGTGCGGTCGTATACAGTCAAACTGCCAAGCTGCTCCAACGGCGCCCAGCTCAAATCGCCGGGGTTCAGCGTATAGCCATCCAACACCACTATGTTCATGCCTGATCTCCTTCAATTGCACACTTATGCAAGGTTTAATAAATCATACAGCGACAGGGCGACGATCCGCACAGCAGCTGAAACATCCGATAGCCGGACATGCTCATCCGCTCGATGTCCATTTGCTTCTGCCAACGTACGCGGACCCGCTCCGAACATGACCGTCGGAATGCCCGCTTCGTAAAAATGCCTCGCGTCCGCGTACAAGGGCACGCCTTCGACCGGCAAACGGCTTCCCAGCATTCGGCTGGCATTGCTCTGGATCGCGCCGATAAGCGGCGAGCTCTCCGAGACAGGACCGAACGGCAATGCCAGCAAAATGCGGCGAACCTCTATCGCAACGCCTGGATATCGCTCGGCGGCTTGCTCAAGCCGCGCTATCAGCTCCCGCTCAACCTGCTCTGGCCGCTCCTCCGGTATGATTCGACGATCCAGCCGAATCGCACAACGATCCGGCACCACATTCGTGTTGATGCCGCCGTTAATCAATCCGATATTCAGCGTCGGCGAATGGATGCCGATCACGCTCGACTGTATCGTTCGCAGCTCTGCGCGATGCGCGTACAGCACATTCAGCAGTCCATTCATCGCTTCGATGGCATCTGCTCCCGTATCCGGGATGGCGGCGTGCGCCGACTTGCCTTTAACGGTTACCTCCAGATGCAAGCACCCGTTATGCGCATTCACGATTGAATGGGTAAACCCTGCGCAAATCGCATAATCCGGCCGGATTTGACCTTGCTTCAGCAGCCGCTGCGGGCCGATTTCGCCGCCTGTTTCCTCGTCAAAGGTAAACGCAAGCACGAGCTTCCCCGCACCGGCTGCACGCGTTTCGCGAAGCGCCATCGCAGCGAACGTATACACCGCGATGTCCGACTTGGATACCGCGGCTCCGCGACCATAGAGTTTGCCTTCCACGATATCGCCAGCGTATGGATCAAATCGCCATCCTTCGCCCGGCGGCACAACGTCGCCGTGAGCATTCAAAGCGATGACCGGCCCTCGGCCATCGCCTACGACTAGCTCTGCCATGACATTATCGACAGCCTGCATGCCCGCTAATTGTACGGCCTCAGCAGGCACGGGCAGCCTCACTGGAGCAAAGCCACACTGGGCAAGCAGCTCCGCCGTTTTGGCTGCAATCGGCCTGCAATCGCCAAGCGGGTTATCCGAGGGTACGCGCACGAGCGATTGAATCATCTCATATAACCGTTCATCATGCTGATCGAGCCACGCCAATAGCTTTCCTTTATCCTCGTCCATCGGCTGCGTTCCCCCTCTCTATTCGCTGGGCCTCTGAGAAACCCGTGGGACGGATGAGGATGCCCTCCAGTTGGTTATCGGCAATCCCAGCACCGCCAGCTTCGTAGACCGTCTGGCCGCGCACTAGCGTGCGGAGAACGCGGCAGCCGAATGTTTTGCCGACATAAGGGCTCTGCCGATGCCGATCCAGCAGGTGCTCCCGCTTCAGCGTGTACGGCTGGTTCATATCCACAATCGCCAAATCAGCGTCTAACCCGATTCGAATCTCACCCTTACGATCCGATATTCCGAACCGCCGCGCCGGCGCAGTCGCAAGAACGCGAGCTGCTGTCACGAGGGAAATCCCGCGTTTTAGACAGCCCTCGTCGAGCATCAGCTCCATCGTGCTCTGTGCGCCCGAAATGCCGCCCCATATTTCAAAGTAATTATCGCCCAGCTTCAGCTCGGGCGGACAGGGCGAATGATCGGAGGAAACCAGATCAATCGTACCGTCCGCGATCAACTCCCACATCCGCTCCAGGTTGGACGTATCTCGCAGCGGCGGCGCACACTTGGCGATTGCTCCGAGCTCCACAAAGTCATCTACCGTCAGCGTTAAGTAATGGGCGCAGGTTTCAATCGACGCGTCCACGCCCGATCGTCGCGCTTCCGCAATGTCCATGACTGCCTCCGCACTGCTGATATGAACAAAATGGACCGGACAGCCTGTTAGCTCGGCAGCCAGCAATGCTCGCCGCACAGCGTCGCGCTCCGCCCATACGGGACGCGTCATCGCATAAGAACGGGCATCCACAAGCCCTTCGTTACGCATTTCGTCGGCAAGGGCGGAGACGATTGATTCGCTCTCCGCGTGGAGCGCGAGCAGCCTTCCGGTGGGCGCGATCCGCGCCATCCCTCTGAGCAGAAGAAGATCATCCACCTCGCGGAAATCCCCTTCCTCGGTCGTTCCCGGCGAAGACATAAAAGCTTTGAACCCGATGACGCCAGCCTCCGCTAACGGTTCAATCTGATCCAGAAAACCGGGCATTAATCCGCCCCACAGGCCGTAATCGATACGCGACGCCGATTCAGCTGCACGCTGCTTGCGCTTTAGAGCGGCAAGCGATACGGTCGGCGGCCTCCCATTCAACGGCATATCAAAGCAGGTCGTACAACCGCCTGCCGCAAGCGCTGACGTTCCGGTACGGAAGCCCTCCCAATGGCCAAGGCCTGGCTCATTGAGATGGACATGGACATCAATCGCTCCCGGCAGAACGGTCAAGCCCGCAGCAGGAATGATCTGGGCGTTGCCCGCGTCCAGTTGCTCGCCTAATGCCGCGATTACGCCGCCTGCAATTCCGATATCTAGCCGCTTCACCCCATCTGAAAGGACGACATCTCCGCCTTGCACGATCCATTCGAACTGTGTCATTCTCGCATCATCCTCCACCATTCACAATCGTTCAGCGAACCATAAAGCCGTCCGTGGTTTGCAAAGTTGGGCACAGAATTGCGGAGGTTAGGTATAGTGACATGATACACCTCGAATATACGCCTGTCATGAGGTCATATCGTTAATGTTTTCCCTATTTTTTTGTACACAATGACCAGTCCTATTGCACCAAAAAACTCTCCTTCATCCGAGGATGAAAGGAGAGCTGACAGCTTACGTATCTAATTCATACTTCTCTTGATGCACTTTAATGCTAAATACGAGCCCGATGCATAGCATGTTAAGCAGCAATGACGTACCGCCGTAGCTGACAAACGGAAGCGTGATCCCCGTGATCGGCATCAGCCCGATCATCATTCCGATATTTTCGAAGATCTGGAACACGAACATCGAGACAATCCCGATAATCATGAACGACCCCCGTTTGTCGTAGCACTGGAAGGCAATTAGGATCATCCTGTAGATCAGTAGGAAATACAACAGAAGGAGCACAGCAGACCCTTGGAAACCGAACTCTTCTCCGACGACGACGAAGATGGAGTCCGAGTATGGATACGAGATGAACGCTTTATTTTTCGAATCGCCCTTCAAGTATCCATCGCCCGCAAGTCCGCCTGAACCTATCGCGATCTTCGCCTTGGTTGCTTGATAAACTTCCTTCTCCGATGCGTTGCCCGGATTCATAAACCCGTTAATCCGCTGGTACCAATGCAGCTTCTCGTGCTCGGTCAGATACGTCTTGATTTGAGCATTGTACGTATTGAACAAAATGCCGAACACGAGAATGCAGCCGACAACGACCGATAGCCCTACGAGGACATGCGAATACTTGACGTTTCCGATCCAAAGCATACCCAGCACGATGATCAAATAAATAATCGCATTGCCAAGGTCAGGCTGCATCATGACGAGCATAAATGGAATGAAGGCATACAGGGCAACCGGCAAAACATCGTTCGTGAGCAGCAGCGGCTCTCCCTGTCGCCTACCCATTAGGAAAGCAATGCCGATAATGAGCACGATCTTGACCATCTCCGCCGGCTGAAACTGAAGCCCGCCGAACTCAAACCAGCTGCGCGCGCCGTTAATTTCTTTGGCTAAGAAGAAAACGAGCACGAGCGATAGGAGACCGATCGCATACCAGATATACCAGCCCTTCAAGAGCAACCGATAATCGATCAAGGAGACGAGCAGAACGACACCAAAGCCAATGCAATAGAAAATGACAGTCTTCGTATCATAGGAGGCGTATCGCGGATCGTATGATGTCGCGCTGTGAACGATCATCGTACTAATGCACATAAACAGCAGCAGCAATACGAGGATACCCCAGTCTAGCTTCTTGAATTTATTAATCACATTCAATTCATCCTATTCCAAGGAACTTGCGGAATCGTTTGAGCATCCCCGTCTTATCTTCTAAGGGCATAAGCGGAACCATATCGCCTAAAATTCGGCGCGCAATATTGCGATAAGCGATCGCGGCACGCGACGAAGGGTCCATGACCGTCGGCTCTCCGGCGTTGGCAGACTTGATGACTTTCTCGTCATCCGGCACGATACCGAGCAAATCGATTGCAAGCACCTGACACACTTCGTCGATATCGAGCATATCGCCTGTCTTCAACATGCTTGGCCGAATTCGATTGATCACGAGCTTCGATGCAACCTGCGATTGTTCAAGCAAACCGATCACGCGATCCGCATCGCGAACAGCCGCGTTTTCCGGCGTTGTAACGACAATTGCCCGATCCGCCCCAGCAATTGCATTACGGAAACCTTGTTCAATTCCTGCTGGACAATCGATAATAACAAAATCAAAATCCTTCTTTAATTCAAGAATCATGTCGCGCACTTGCTCTGGCGAAACATCATGCTTATCCTTCGTTTGAGCGGCGGGCAGCATATACAACTCTTCGAACCGCTTGTCCTTCACGAGCGCTTGCTGCAAGCGGCAGCGTCCCTCTGCAACATCGACAAGGTCATATACGATACGGTTCTCAAGACCCATCACGACATCCAGATTGCGCAATCCGATATCCGTATCGACCATGCATACTTTTTTGCCGAGTAGCGCAAGTGCCGTGCCCAAATTCGCAGACGTCGTCGTCTTGCCGACGCCTCCTTTTCCTGAAGTTACGACTATCGCATCTCCCATGAACTACACTCCCTTATACACGATCGGATCTTTACGCATCCGGAACAATTGGGTCGTCTTGTCGACTTGCATGATGCCTTCTTGCAAAAATGCATATTCCATAGCAGCATCTCCAGTCATCCATTCCTCTGGAGGCCGGCTAATCACTTCAGCAATGCGCAGCTGTGTCGGACGAAGCAAGGAGGAAGCGATAATCGCATCGGCATTCCCTTCAGCCCCAGCATGTGCCATACCAGCCAGTGTTCCCATGACGTAAATATCCCCTGTACATATAATGGACCCGCCAGGATGCAAATCACCAAGCAGAAGCAAGCTTCCGTCATGCGTGACCACCTGTCCGGATCGAATAATGCCTGACATCACTTTCATTTCTTGCTTATTGCTGTTTGCTGCAGATACCTGCTCTGCCTCGCTTTGAATGGATTGCACGAGCAGGTTGCCCCTTTGGCGCAGCACCGATTTAATCCGATCCTTCTCATCCTCTGTCGTTTCACGGCTGCCTAATTTGACATGAACGTGAATAAGCGGTCCTGACAGCAGCTGCTGATGCGTTTTTTCCAACTTATAGTGAAGCTCATCGAGCAAAGCCGAAAATTCGCAGCGATCATCGAGAAGGAACACGAGACCTTCTTTAACGCCCTTAATCGTAATATGCTGTTTCTCGGTCAACGAACGTCCCTCCTCCAATCTACTCTTTCTTTTCGACATGCCTCGAATCCTGCCGAACGCGCTTATTCTTCTTCATTTTCCGGTTTCATGGCATAGCCCGAACGGTCAACCCAACGCCGAACCGGCACGTAAACAACTAAAGCAAAGCCCAATTGAAGAAACGTACTAAGCAAAATATGATCGATCATCGCGTACTCATAGGTTTCGCGAGTAAACCGGAAGACGAGATAAACACCGTAAATAACCGTCTCATAGACGAGACAGCAAACAGTCACAACGAGCAATGCGCTCATCATGGTAACCCGCTTTTTCTCCAGCAGCAGCCCGGTTAGATAACCAAGCAGCCCCATCGAGAACGAATGAATGCCGAGCAGATGGCCATAGTAGACGATATCTTGCAGCAACCCGAAAACAAGCCCGAGCACAAGCGCTTTATGCCGTCCGCCGTACAACGCCGTATACAGCACAATGACGAATGTAAAATGCGGGATGAGCCTGCCTGTCAGCTGTTCTGGCATGAACCACGGAACAAGCGTGCCCTCGATCAGGAAAAGAACGAACATCAAGACGACCAGTCGCCCGGTCGTCATGGCGTTTCATCCCCTGTCTCCGACATCTTCACGACGAAGAGCTCCGTTGGACGGTCAAAATCGGCTAATGGCCGCACGGACGCCACTTTGGTCAGTCCAAAATCGCCTGCTTGCGGCGGCGTTTCCACTGTCCCGACAACCAGACCACTAGGGAACACGTTACCTAAGCCAGAAGTGATGACCGTATCGCCCACCATCATCGGATCCTTCTCGGGAATGCGGCTCATCATGAGCCTTCCCGATTCCTTATCGTAAGTACTAATAATACCGAATGATTCATTTTCACGACCAAGCACCGTGACGGAAATCGATTTGGAGTTTGGCGATTTCTCATCCAGAGAAGAAATCGGCTGAACGCTGGAGGAGAATGCCGACACCTTATCGACAATGCCTACCAGCCCATCTTCCGAAACTACCGCCATATCTTTCTTGATCCCGTTCTCTGACCCGAGATTAATGCGAATGGTCGGATTATAAGGATCAGGGCTTACAGCGACGACTTGCGCAATCAAATATTCATAATCATTCAACTTTTTTTGTCGCTCTGTAAAATGGAGTTTTTCCTGCAGCCGTACATTTTCTTTCTCAATGACGTTGTACTTGATCTTGTCTCGCGCGTAAGCCGCTGCCGTCGTCCGGAGCTGCTCATTCTCTTCATGCAGGGATCGGATGCTGCCAATATCCTCAAACAAGCCCGCTATATAGCCAGCGGGCTTGTAAAACCATTGCTGTACGTAGGCGACGGAATCATTGACGAACTTTTCGGGTGCCGACAGCTTCCTGTCGTTAAGCGAAAATCCGAGCACTGCGATGAACAAGATCAATCCGATCATGAGGACGAACAGTCGTTTGTTTCTCATCAGATTAAACAGTTCAATCACCGCCCATTGGTAAACTAATACGTAAGAGAAACCGCCTGTAACCTAACGCTTAGAGCGGGAAGACGACGATTTGTTCTTAAATAAATGAATGTTGTCAAGCGCGCGTCCCGTGCCAATCGCTACGCAATCGAGCGGATTCTCGGCAACGATAACAGGCATCCCTGTCTCGCGTGCCAGCAGCTTGTCCAGGCTGTGCAGCAGTGCGCCGCCGCCGGTCAAAACAATGCCACGGTCCATAATATCAGCAGACAGCTCCGGCGGGCACTTCTCCAACGTGATCTTTACCGCGTCGATGATGGAGTTAACCGTATCTGTGAGCGCCTCTCTCATTTCCTCCGAGGAAATGGACAATGTCTTCGGCAGGCCGGACACAAGATCGCGCCCGCGAATTTCGATCGATTCCGTGCGGTCGAACGGCATAGCTGAACCGATCTCCATTTTTAGCTGCTCAGCAGTCCGCTCGCCGATCATCAGATTGTATACGCGCTTGATGTACTGGATAATCGCCTCATCCATCTCATCGCCAGCGACGCGAATGGAACGGCTTGTCACGATGCCGCCAAGCGAAATGACAGCTACCTCAGTCGTACCGCCGCCGATGTCGACAACCATGCTGCCTGTCGGCTCCCATACGGGAAGATCAGCACCGATCGCTGCTGCGAACGGCTCTTCGATCGTATAAGCTTCGCGCGCGCCCGCTTGCTTGGTCGCATCCTCAACCGCGCGTTTTTCCACGGCCGTAATGCCCGATGGCACACATACCATAACGTTCGGATGACGCGGGAAAAGCGCACGCTGCTTTTGCGCTTGGCGGATAAAATATTTGATCATTGTAGCGGTTGTTTCAAAGTCAGCAATAACGCCGTCCTTCATCGGGCGAATCGCCCGAATGTTGCCGGGTGTTCGGCCGATCATTTTCTTTGCATGCTCGCCTACCGCTTCAATCGTCTTCGTATCAGTACGTAAGGCAACCACAGATGGCTCCCTAACGACAATTCCTTTTCCACGCACATAGACCAGGGTATTCGCCGTTCCCAAGTCGATCCCTAAATCTTTCGATCCTCCAAACATGTTTGTAAAGCTCCCTTCTCTTCATAACCACAATCCTAATTATTATATTACAACAAGCCTTGCTCCTTCAAACTAACAAACTTTCCATCTCCAATGATCAGATGATCCAAAACCTCGATTCCGATCAACTCTCCCGCTTCCGCTAAACGCCGGGTTAACGAGATATCTTCCGGACTGGGCGTTGGGTCACCACTGGGATGGTTATGGGCGCAAATAATGGAAGCGCTGCTGCGCTTAATCGCCTCGCGAAACACCTCTCGCGGGTGGACCAATGAAGCATTCAATGTTCCAACCGATAGCATGTCCTTCGCTACGACTTGATTTTTCGTATTTAGAAACAAGCACATGAAATGCTCTCTAGACTGATAACGCAGCTCATCCATCACGAGTTCCGCTGCATCTTGCGGCCGCTTGATGACAGGCCGGTCTCCGAAACGGGAAGCAGCAATTCTTCGCCCGAGCTCAATTCCCGCTTTCAGCTGAAGCGCCTTAGCCGGTCCTACGCCATGCAGCTCCATCAACTGCTCCAGGCTGAAATCGACCAGATTACGAAGTCCGCCGCATTCCTGAAGCAAGCGCGAGGCCAGCTCAACGACAGATTCCCGGCTCGTACCCGTTCGCAATAAAATCGCCAACAATTCCGAATGACTCAGCGCCTCAGCCCCATGTGCCATCATGCGTTCTCTAGGTCGTTCTTCACGGGGGACATCGCGCATCAATTGCGCTCTCAACTCCATGCCCCAACCTGCCTTCTCATCAATATACGTTTATGCCGTAATCGGCCAGCATGTCTGACAGCAAAGACAACGGCAATCCAACGACGTTAAAATAACAGCCCTCAATCCGTTCCACATTCGTGGCGCCAAGCCCTTGAATCGCATAGCTTCCCGCCTTGTCCATCGGCTCGCCCGTCTCTACATACCTTGTAATCCGCTCTGTCGACAACGGCTTCATCCATACCTGCGTCCGCTGGTGCTTCACGGAACGCTGTCCAGTTGCCGAATCGACGAGCGCTACGCCTGTGAACACTTCATGGGCGCGGCCTTGCAGCCGACTTAAAGCAGCAATAGCGTCTTGCTTGTCAACAGGCTTGCCAAGCACTTCTCCGTCCAATACAACAATGGTATCGGCACCGATGACTAGCGATGAGCCGCTCCCGCCACGATCAGCGAGCGCCTCATGCTGAAGTGTCGCTACGACCGCTTCCGCTTTACGCAATGCCAGATTTTCGACAACCTGCGAAGCCGACCATTCAGCAGGCACGGACTCGTCTGCATCACTGGACAAAATACGAACCGGCAAAAAAAGGTCGAGGGATGCGACCAGTTCCTGCCGGCGCGGAGACGATGAGGCCAGCACGAGCTGGCTTATATGATTGGTTTCGGAACGAATTCCGTTATGAGCCACTGAAAAAGGCACTTCCTCTCTTGACTTGCATGCAGCATCGCTGCCGCTTGAGGTTCTAAAGCTTGCGATACAACCAGATTGCCGCAACTACCCCAAGTATGCTAAGCAAGCTAAGCTCCAGCCGGATCGTCAGATCATAGCTGAACACATATAAATCCGCATCAGGCGACCATGTGATGGTCGATGTATTCGTTAAAAACGAAAGGCCTGACACCTTTTTTAACCATTTTGCTACGAGTGCTCCCGAAAGCAAGCCGAGCACGATAAATAGAAGGAGGGTCCAGCCATTCTTCTTCATCCTTCAACGCCTCTCGCCATGAATTGACACCTATGGACATTATAAGCGGTATCCAAACGGTTTACAATCCAGGGTTCGATTCCAACCATCCTTTTTCAACGAATATCGCGGTCATCAATGCGGACTGCGCATTCCACAGATGAGCCTCAGCCGGCTTCTTGTTATATTCCGCCAAGGAAACCGCAGCTGTATTAATCGCCTGCTCCAAACGAACGGCTAATTTTTTCTGCTCATCCGTTAATTTGGAACGGATGGCGGATGAGGTTGCAAGCCACTGCTCATGCTGCTTCGACCATGCCGCTGATTGCGCTCCGCTTATAGGTTGCGGCGTCGCCAGCTCTAATTGGTCCAGCGTTAACCGGTCCAATGTGGAAACGAGCGCATTCGTCTGCTCCCAATATTGCTGAAGCTGGGACGATTCGCCTGCAAAAGCCATTTTGTCGACAGCTGGCAATTCTATCGATTTTACATACACCTCGATACCGCCGAGCGATTGACTTAGCGCAAGCGCGCCATCCCGTTCTCGCGAGACGCCTACATAAACGCGATAATCTTGCTCCGTATCCCATCGATAAGCAGCCAGTCCTTTGTCCTTAAGCTCCTTCACTGCCGCATCCGCACCTTCTGCCGAGCTGAACACCCCATATTGGAGCGTCGAGTAGGTCACTGCAGGCAAATTAAGCTTGACCGAAGCGGATGAACCAGACGAGCCAGTCGGTTCCGCGGCGCCTGTACCCGGTGAATTCGGGAGCGAAATGACCGATTGCTCGCCATTGCTCGTTCGATCCGAATTTTCAGCGGAAGTCTTCAAGGTCGCAGGCGATTGCCCTTTAGCATCATCTGCCCAAGGACCTTGTCCTGCGAATAGGGAAAGCGCCAAGTACCCGAACAGCGCCCCCGTCGCTATGGCGCCTGTCACCGAAGCAAACACTTTAAGCCAAGAAGGGCCTCGCGGGTGCGTCCTTGTATAATCTACCCCGAGGGACCTCTTGTCGAAACGTTGTCCTGTTAATTCGACAAAAGACTCGTCCGTAAGCAAGTCAGATAAATCAGGCTTAACGATAGCATCTTTTTTTGGAGAATCCTCCACGCGTTCATCCGGATAGCCAGTCGGCTCAATCGACATCGTTTCGCGAGCAGCTTCAACGTCTGCGTCCTCTACCTGTATACGATTCGGAATCGAAATTAGTTTTCGTTCGGTATGATCCAGATTTCGCTTGTTTCGTTGAATCGGTTCGGGAAAATGCCACGTGCGCTCCGAAGCGGCCTCCTTCGCAGGCTCCTGCCGTTGTCCGTTCGATTCCCCATGCTCGAACGTCTCACTAATCGCGCCGTTCTCCGATCTAATAAGCAGCTCCAAAGCTTGAATATCCGATTGGAATAAAGGATCGCGAGAGCTCGACTCCATATGCTCAGGCAGCGATGAAGAAACGCCCTCTGCTGCATCCAGCCTGTCCGACACTACGCGCATTTGCGGTTTTATCCGTTTCTCATCCGCCGCTAAACGGCCCGACTGTGCTTCATTCGCATCAAAGCGGAATGTCATTCGTGACTCTCGTTTCATCGTCCTTCGCTCCTTCGAAAGCATTCGTTCTTCCCGTTCTGTACTACTAATCTATGAGCAGGCTGCGAGATTTATGACGACAAGTCCATTTTCGCGCCCAATGAAAAAACAAGCAGCAGATTTCCGTTAAGAATTCTGCCGCTTGTTTGGATCAACTCGTTATTCGGTTTAGTAAAGGTCTAATACATCGCTAATCTTCCATTGCCCTGCATCGTCCTTCGATAGATAAAGAATCGATTCATAGGAGTACTCTTCCTCTTCATCTTCAATCTCGTAAGTGATGAGGACGGCAGCCTTGCCGTTTTTCTCATCTACAGAAAGGAAGAATGGATTCTCGACCTTAAAGACGGAAGTATAATCAGCGAACAATTGTTCCCAGTATCCAAGCTGCTCCTCTTTGCTTGCCGAATCCGCCGTGAACAAGCCGCCAATTGCTTCCACATCTGCAGCGTTCAGCGAAGCCACATATTGTTGAACGAAGCTATTCACGCCTGAAGCGAATTCTGGCGTCGTTGCAGCTGGCGTTTCAGGAAGATCTAGAACAGAGTCATCTAACCTCTCGCTCTTGATTTTCCAGGCGCCAGCGCTGTCTTTTACTAGCACGAATGTCTCAGAAACAACCTCGCCCGGTATGTACAACTCGCTCGAATACTGCACTTTAAATTCCGTTTCAATCGTAACCTGCGAAGCAGAGAACGCCGTTACAACGTTGCTCGTTACCTTAATTTGCATGTCATACTGTTCAAACGCTGCAAACATGCCTTCCTTGAAATCCGCATTCCAATACTTTGGCAGCCATGCTGCCTGAATCCCTTTGGCATCCTCTTTGGCATGCAACTGAATATACTGATTCACCGCATCAAGCGCTTTCGCTTTACTCAGCTTTGTGACAGCTGCTGGGGAAGTGACGACCAGCTTGCTGCTTCCGTCCCACTTGGCAATGCCGCCCAAGCTCTGAACAACGAACTCAGCAGGAACGATGATGTAGCCTTTGAGGCTGTACGGAGCGACCGTCAATGCTTTTTTCACGCCGTTGACGACCGCCGACTTGCTGTCAACAGTCAGCTTCACCACGGAAGCGCCGCTCTTAATCGTTGCGGTTTTGGTTTTCGTGTCAAACGCATAGGTTGCGCCGATTTTGGCAACTAACGGCTTAGCCTCTACCATCGTAACGTTTGTTTTACGTACAGGCGCTTGCGTAAATTTGACAGCCGTCCCGTCAACCGTGACGCTGACAGCGACAGCTCCGAATACGGTGGCTGGCACCAGCATCACTGCCATACAGATAAGCAATAAAATCGATAATTTCTGTTTCAATTCAACCATCCTTATGTATTTTTTATTTTCCCCTCCAGTATACGGCAGTGTTTTTTTAAAATAAAGAAAAAAATAGGCAAACTCGCTATGCGCGAGCTTGCCTATTTGCCATTTTACTTCGAATGTATTGTTATAAACTTTCCGCTAATGCCGCAGCTACCTTCCAAATATCGCCGGCGCCCATCGTAATAATCAGGTCGCCCGGCTTCTTCGACGCGATCAGCCGTTCCAGCACTTCTTCCTTCGTTGGGACATAAGCGGTATTCGCATTGCTGTTCTGGACGATCATCTCGACCAGTTTACGGGAGTGCACGCCTTCAATTTGCTGTTCGCCTGCTGGCGAATAGATATCCGTAATAATAACCTCATCTGCTTCGCCGAACGCACAGCTGAATTGCTCCAGCAGGAAATACGTACGCGTATATCGCTGTGGCTGGAATACAGCAACAATCCGCTTGCCCGTCGCTTTGGCCGCGCTGATCGTCGCTTGAATTTCCGTTGGATGATGCGCGTAATCATCGATGACAAGAATATCATTCTTCTCGCCAAGAACATGGAAACGCCGCTTGGCCCCGCGGAACAAACGAATCGCTTCAGCGACGGACTCGAACGAGAGGCCTGCCTCGAGGCAAGTAATAATCGTAGCCATCGCGTTGTATACATTATGCCGACCGGGAACGGACAGTTCAACGTTGCCCAGCGTTTCGCCGTCACGATGCAAGATGAAGCTTACCTTGCGGTCGCCTAATTGAAGATCTGATGCGCGATAATTAGCCTCCTGATCAATGCCGTACGTCACGATTTGATCGTTTCGCAAAGCGCCGCCGCGGAGCGAAGGCAGCATTTCCTGCAGATTCGTATCGTCAATGCATACGATCGCTTTGCCGTCAGGCTTCACTTGATGCAGAAACTGGACGTACGCTTCTTTCAGCTTGTTGAAGTCGCCTTCGTAATTTTCAAGATGATCTGGTTCAATATTCGTCACAATTGCAATTGTAGGATGGTATTGCAGGAATGAGCCGTCGCTCTCATCCGCTTCTGCAACGACGTATTCTCCTTTGCCGGCTTTTGCGTTCGTGCCCACATTGACGATTTCGCCGCCAATAATGTACGTCGGATCGATTTTGCACGTTTCCATCACGAGCGCAATCATCGACGAAGTCGTCGTTTTGCCATGGGCGCCTGCAACTGCAACGCCCTTGCCAGCATTCATGAGTCGGGAAAGCATCTGTGCGCGATGCAGCACCGGAATGTTCAGCTCTTCCGCAGCCTTCCGTTCTACGTTGTCTTTCGAGAGCGCGGTTGAGTACACAACGAGATCGGCGCCCTTAACATGCTCCGCTTCATGGCCGATGAAGATGCCTGCCCCTTTTTGCGCAAGCTTCTCCGTCAGTTCTGCGCGGACCACATCGGACCCCGTCACCTTATAACCCATTTCCAGCATGACACGCGCAATTGCGCTCATCCCATAACCGCCGATGCCGATAAAATGCACATGTTCTGCCGTATTCAAAGACGGTTCACCAACCTTTTTCAGAATCCTTGATATGAAGCAGCTGGGCGCGCACGTCAGAAATGAGATACAAAGTTCCCGTCACGACGCCAAGATCGCCATCTGCTGTCAGTGTCTCAAGCTTATCGAGCGCCGCACGCCAATCCGGTTCGACAATGACTTCCACCGTCAAGCCTTCTTCTGACGCAACCTCTCGTACGATAGACGCAAACGAAGCCGCGTCCATTTTTTTTCGAAAATCGGGCTCGGTCACGATCAGCGTATTCGCTATTGGCAGTATATGCCGCAAAGCGTCTCTGTGATTCTTATTCTCGAGCATTCCCATCATGACATGCGCCTGATTATAGGAGTAGGTCGTACGCAGCGCGGCAGCCAAAGACTTCGCCCCTTCGGGATTATGTGCGCCGTCCACGAGTATACGCGGCTTTTGCGACACCATTTCCAACCGTCCCGGCCATGCGGTCGTACGAAGTCCCTTCACGAGATCCTCATCGTCAAGCAGCAGCGCAGCGTACTGGCGAAGCACTTCAAGTCCCATAATCGTCAATGCGGCATTGTCCACCTGATGGCCGCCATTCAACGTAATTTCAAGCGATTCGATGGAACGGAACGGCCCTGTGAAATCGAATGTTTGGCGATTTTCTTCTACAATACGCCGCTCATAGTTAAACTGTTCGCCGAGCAAATACAACGTGCTTTTCGACTGCTTCGCTTTTTCCTTCAGCACAGCGATCACTTCCGGCTGGGTAGCCGTGCTCACGACAGGAACGCCCGGCTTGATAATGCCAGCCTTCTCGCGAGCCACATCCTCGATGGTATCGCCCAGCACATCCATATGGTCGTGTCCGACGTTCGTGATCAGCGAGAGCACGGGCGACACAATGTTCGTCACATCCATCCGTCCGCCCAGTCCCGTCTCCCATACAACGTAATCAGGGAAAGTAACTTTAGCAAAATAAAGAATGGCAATCGCTGTCGACACCTCAAACATCGTCGGAGAACCCAGTTCTGTTGCTGCGATATCCTCGACATGCGGCTTCAACATATTCGCTAGATTCGTAAGCGTTTCCTCTGGAATATCCTCGCCGTTGTATTGGAACCGGTTCGTAAATTTCGTAATGTACGGGGATGTGAACGTCCCTACATCATAACCGCATGCAAGCAGAATCGATGTCAAATACGCACAGGTCGAGCCTTTGCCGTTCGTGCCTGCCACATGGATAAATTTCAATCTGCGCTCCGGATTGCCGAGCCGTTCCATGAGCAGCTGCATCCGCTCTAAGCCTGGGCGAATTCCGAAAGGAATCAAGCCGTTAATCCAATCTGCTGCTTCTGTATAGGAGTGAAGCGGAACGGCGTCTGCCGCCGTCCCTGTTTGTTTATCGTTCATCTGTATCCGCTACCTTCCTTCCGGCCGTTATCCGCGAAGCTCGGCGATGCGGGCCAGCACTTTGTCGCGTTTGTCGGCGTAATCCGCCATTTTCGCTTTTTCTTCCTCGATCACTTTAGCCGGAGCTTTGGCGACGAAGCCTTCATTGCCAAGCTTTTTCTCGATCCGCTCCACTTCGCCGTTCAGCGTCTTCAGCTCTTTCTCCAGGCGAGTTATTTCCTGGGCAATGTCGATGAGGCCCGCGAGCGGGAAGTACAGATCGGCGCCGGTCACAATCGCGGTCATCGCCTTCTCTGGCGTTTCGACAGCGAGCGCAATATCCAGCTTGGAGGTGCCGCAGAAGCGTTCCACGAATTCGCGGTTGCGCTCTACAATCGCCAGCTCGGCTTGGCCTGCCGGTTTGATGATCAGCTCGATCTTCTTGCTCATCGGCACGTTTACTTCCGCACGAATGTTACGAACGGAACGAATGAGATCCATCAGCAACTCCATCTCTTTAACCGCTTCTGGCGCTTCCAACGCAGCTTCATATACTGGCCAAGCTGCAAGCGTAATCGTTTCGCCCTCATGCGGCAAGTGTTGCCATATCTCTTCGCTAATAAACGGCATGAACGGATGGATCAACCGCTGCGTCCGGTCCAGCACATAAGCAAGGACGGATTGCGTAGCTTTCTTCGCCGCTGCGTCGCTGCCATATAAGTTGAGCTTCGCAAACTCGATATACCAGTCGCATAGATCGTCCCAAATGAAGTTGTAAAGCAGGCGGCCCGTTTCGCCGAAATCGTAGCTGTCGATCATCCGCGTCACATCACGCGACGTTTCGTTCAAGCGATGAAGAATCCAACGGTCAGCCGTCCCGAGCGGTACAGTAATGTCAATATCGGCAGCCGATACGCCTTCCAAATTCATCAATGCGAAGCGCGATGCATTCCAAATCTTATTGGCAAAGTTGCGCGCTTGCTCAACCTTCTCCCAACGGAACCGGAGATCCTGGCCAGGCGTGTTGTTCGTCGACAGCATGAAGCGCATCGCATCTGCACCATATTTCTCGATAACATCGAGCGGGTCGATGCCGTTGCCAAGCGACTTGGACATCTTCTGATTGTTCTCGTCACGGACGAGACCATGCATCAGCACGTCCTTGAACGGAATTTGGTCCGTAAATTCAAGGGCAGTGAAGATCATCCGCGCAACCCAGAAGTAGATGATGTCGTAGCCTGTTACGAGCAGATCCGTCGGATAGAAGCGTTTGAAATCCTCGTGATCTTCATCTGGCCAGCCCAGCGTCGAGAAAGGCCATAGCGCGGAGCTGAACCACGTATCAAGCACATCCTCATCCTGCTTCCAAGGCGAGCCTTCCGCATCAGCGCCCTCCGGCGCTTCCGTTCCGACATAAATCTCGCCAGTCTCAGCGTGATGCCATGCTGGGATGCGATGTCCCCACCACAGCTGGCGGGAAATACACCAATCGCGCACATTCTCGATCCATTGCAGATACGTCCGCTCAAACCGATCCGGCACGAAGTTAACGCCTTTGCCTTCGCGCTGGGCTTCAATCGCGCGATCGGCCAGCGGTTTCATCGCAACGAACCATTGCGTGGACAAGTACGGCTCTACTACCGCGCCGCTGCGCTCCGAGTGGCCGACCTGATGGACATGCTCCTCGATGCGGATGCAAACGCCGAGCTCCTGCAGATCCTTCACAATGCGCTTACGGCATTCCGCACGGTCAAGCCCCTCATAAGGTCCGGCCTGATCGTTCATCGTACCGCTTTCGTCCATGACCGTAATTTGCGGCAGGTCATGGCGAAGGCCCAGCTCGAAGTCATTCGGATCATGCGCTGGCGTAATTTTTACGGCACCGGATCCAAAATCCTTCTCGACATATTCGTCTCCGACGATCGGAATTTCGCGGCCGATAATCGGAAGAATGAGCGTGCTGCCGATCAAATGCTTGTACCGGTCATCCTCTGGATGTACGGCAACTGCCGTATCGCCCAGCATCGTTTCCGGACGCGTCGTTGCGACCGTCAGATGTCCGCTGCCGTCTGCGAGCGGGTATTGCAGGTGATACAGATTGCCATTGACTTCCTTGTACTCGACCTCAATGTCGGACAGAGCAGTGCGAGCGGCCGGATCCCAGTTAATAATTTTTTTGCCGCGGTAGATCAAGCCCTTCTCGTACAGCTTCACGAATACTTGGCGCACTGCACGGGACAAGCCTTCATCCAGCGTAAACCGTTCGCGGGAATAATCGAGCCCGAAGCCCATTTTCGCCCATTGCTCGCGGATCGTGTTATTGTAGGTTTCTTTCCATTCCCAAACCTTCTCCAGAAACTTCTCGCGGCCGAGGTCATAACGCGAAAGCCCTTGCTCGCGAAGCTTCTGCTCCACCTTCGTTTGCGTAGCAATGCCGGCATGGTCGCTGCCTGGCAGCCAGAGCGCGTCAAAGCCTTGCATCCGCTTAGTCCGCGTCATGATATCCTGCAGCGTAAAATCGAGCGCATGGCCGATATGCAGCATGCCGGTTACGTTCGGAGGCGGGATAACAATCGTATATTTGGGCGCGTCGGGACGTTTGCCCGCTTCAAAATAGCCGCCCTTCATCCAATACTCGTACCATTTGTGCTCCGCACTCTTCGGATCATAAGTTGTCGGCATCGCGGTCGTTGGTTGGTTATCTGACATCCTATACTACCTCCATCGGGTTAAAAAAAATAAAAAACCTTCCGTCGCAAAGGACGAAAGGTTCTAGCTTCCGTGGTACCACCTTCATTCCATGCGGATCTACGCGCAACGCGCGCCACATGGCACTTGAACAGATAACGGCTGTGACCGGCCGAGCCTAGCGGATGCTTCATGCTTCGTAAGCAAAATCCGTTCAGCCCGAGCAACTCCGGGGCGACACGCGGCGTCGAATGTCCTGCGGTTCCTCTCAGCGTAACGGCTCCGCTCTCTGAAGGCACGACTGCAGCGCTTCCCTTTCCATGTTGTTGCCAATATTGACTTGCCATCAATCCAATCGTCCGGATCAAAAATGATCACTTGCGGAATGATCGCGTATATGGTAATCATACTGCTCTTGACGTCGCAAGTCAACGCATAGGGGTTATTCACCGGCATCTGGCGGATTCTCGATTCGCACATCTTTTACATATTTGCGGCTCATTAGATGGCGTTTCTTCCGATCCGACTTCGAATCGAATACGATCGCCATATCGTAATCGCTCCCAGGGTACAGCTTGCTTCGATCGATATAAGGCGCCAGCCGCTTGCGATTGAACGTCAGCTTCTTCTGTTCGACCTGCACGATCACGTTCCCGCGCTCGTCAGCCTCCTGATATACGATCCCTGTCCGCTTCAGCGGGTAAATCCAGACGCAGTCCCCGCTCTGGAATGCCTTTGGCTTGGTCGGCGCTTCCTCATCGTTTCGCTTCTGTCCCGGCCTGGCCTGCTTTTTAGCCTGGTTACCCGGAATGGCTTTTCTCGCCACCCCGCTGTCGGCATCAACCATCGTTATCCGTTCATTGCTTTGAGGAGCATTCGAGACCATAGCCTCCGCTCTGGCTACGATCGCTTCCGGCAAACCAAATCGTCTAGCTACAGCGAAGGCTCTGCTCTCGCCAGCCTCTCCAATGACAAGCCGATGGAGCGGCCGCAGCGTCTGCGGATCAAAGGTCATGCTTGCGTTCATGCAGCCGGCTGTCTGTGATGCGTATCGTTTAATCTCGTTAAAATGGGTCGTCGCTGCCACCAGCGCTTCTTGCGATAGCAAATGCTCCAATACCGCGATCGACAACGCGATGCCTTCGCCGGGATCTGTACCTGCAGCCAATTCGTCAAGCAGCAGCAAAGTCCGGCTGTCCGCTGCCTTGACCATCGCGGCGACGTTCGTCATATGAGCGGAAAATGTGCTCAGTGATTGCTCGATATTTTGCCCATCGCCAAGGTCCGCCATCAAGCAATGGAACAAGCCCAGCTCGCTGGTTGCTTCCGCAGGAATAAGGAAGCCAGCCTGATGCAGAAGGACGAGCAGTCCGGCCGTTTTGAGCGCAACCGTCTTGCCGCCAGTATTCGGACCGGTAATGATGAGCTGCTTCCATTCATACCCCATCTCTACATCGAGCGGTACGCATTGCTCATTGGGCAGCAGGGGATGCCTCGCACCTTGAAGCTTAATGACAGGCTCCGCGCTCCATTTGGGCCTTTGCCCGTTGTAAGTGCGCGATAGCTTGCCTCTGGCCGTAATAAAATCAAATGTCCCCATCCCATCCACATTCCAGGTCAGCTCTGTCGTACGCGCCTCCGCCATAGCCGACAGTTGCGCTCTAATCATATAGCATTCCTGCTCCTCATCCGCTTTCCAGCTATCCCATTCTTGCTGGAGCCCCGCTACGTCAACAGGCTCTACAAATAGCGTTTGGCCGCTGGCGGATTCGTCCCACACGGTGCCCGGCACCTGCTTGCGCAGCTCGCGCTTCACGGCAATGACATAATGGCCGCGACGCTTGCTAACGATCGATTCTTGCAGCGCCGACTTGTATTTTCCCATCGCCTGCTCAATCTTTTTCTCAATCTTGGCTTCCAGCGCATACAACTGGCGACGAATACGCCCCAACTCCGCGCTGGACTCATCCGTCAGTTGATTGCCTCTCAAGCATCGAGCCAGCTCCTTGCGCAGTTCCGGGCAATCGTCCATGGAATCCGCATATGAAGCAATGCGCGGGGCTACCTCGCGTTTGCTCTCCATATATCGTTTCATTTGGGCTACCGAGGCTAACCAAACGCCAAGCTGATGCAGCTCTTGTTCCGCGTATACTTTCCCTTTTCCGAGCAGGGAGACGATAAGGTCAATCCCTTCCATCGCTGATAATGGAACGCTTGCGCCAAGCGCAAGCAGCCTTGCCGCCTCTTCCGTCTCTTCCAGCCAAGCCTGCACGCGGCTGGCATCTCTGCTCGGCCCATGCCGCTCCACCAGCCTCCGCCCTGCGGGCGACACTGTGAAATCTGCTGCCATTTCTAACAACTGGTCCAACTCAAGCATTCTTTTAGTCGCTTCGTTGATCATGTCCATACAGCTCCTTTTCAGCCTATTGAGGGTACAAAAAAAGGACGAAACGCGAGTAGGCGTTCCGTCCCCAAACAGCCGCAGCATTCCAGCATTCAATCCAATCACGCGATAAACGCAAAAAAGCCGTGCTGCTAGAGCACGGCGATTGGACCGAACGGAAATGTCACGTTCAGGCGGAAATCTCTCATGTTCTTAACTAATTGGTACGGAGCCCTCACGAGTACCATATCGCATCCAACACAAAGCAAACCATTGTAAAGACAAGGTTTTTTGCGCTAGCTTACGATATAAGATTGGGTCTTCCGCAAATATCCAATTGATTAGTTAAGAACACCAGTAATCATTAAAATTTCCCCTGACATGATAGATAGTAAAATCACATTTATCTTAACCGCCCTCGACCGTGAAAGTCAAGCGACAAGCACCATTAACTTCTCGCGATAAAAGCATTGTATTTCCTTAAAAACCTAGTATAATACTCGGTATATAAACAAAAACGATAGGTGATGCGAGATGAACATGATCGTCAACCAGCAAATCGAAGCATGGATTAACGACCACCTCGATCTGTACAATTATGCGATTCAAAAGGGAGATACGGCATGGCAGCAATCCATTCTACTCCAATTGTCACGTAAGGACGAATATGTACAGGCGCTTCAAGAAAAGCAATTGAAACGAGAGCTGTGGGGACAATTTGATCTAATTAATCAAAAGCTGCTCGGATTGTTCGATGAAATGCGCTCCCACTCGCAAAACCAGACGTATATGAAAAGCATCCAGCTGCAAATGTGGGAATTAAAACGCCAGCGGCTTGAAATTGTTAAACAAATCAAATCCGTCAATCCGTAATCGCTATGCCCAAAAAGGCGCTGCTATCGCTCACTTCCACGAGCGACTAACAGCGCCTTTCCCGCTTCTAATCAAGAAAGCAAGGTCAAGGAATATACAGCACTTGCCCTTCCGTTACGGCTTGATCCTGCAGGCGATTGTGGAGCGAAAGCTCCCGCGAGTTTTTCCCGTAACGCTCCGCGATATCCTCCAGCGTTTCCTCCCGCTGTACGATACACATCCTCACTTTACGGAAGCCTTGCTCATCAGCTAGCTTGCCTAAGAACAACGTTTTCCACTCGATCTCATCTCCGGTCGTAACGCGTGAAGGCTCCTTTGCGGCGGCATTCGCCAAATCTGATGCCTCTCGCGCCTCCTGCTCGCGGCGGGAGGATTGCAGAATAGACCGGAAACCTACGGACTCTCTCTCCGGAGGCGCTTCCTCGGCCCGTTTGCGGCCAAATGCAACCTTCAGCTCTTTGCGTTCAGCCTCTGCCTCCTGCTGCTGCTGCCTTGCATCAGCGATGCCTGCCGACGGATAAGGAGTCTCTTCCACTGCTTGCGCTTGGGAAGACAGCGCCGGCTCCTGCTCCACTGGCGCCCACTGCGGCTGTGAAAAGTTCGTTCGCTCGGTCTCCGCTTCAATAGGCGCTTCCGTTACGAACGAGGCTTCATGCTGCGCAGAAGGCAGGGCAATATCACCAAACTGCTGCTCCTCTCTCGCGTTTCCGTAGAAGCTTTGATCGATGCGTGCCTCTTCCGCCTCAACCGCAGCCGGGATCGTCCAGCTATCCGGCCGTTCGTCCAATGGTGCCGCTTCCGCTGCTGGCTCCTCCGACTGCTCGATCGGCTGCTGCGTCGCGAATGCTGACCAGTTTATGACCGACGGCGCTTGCTCTCGCTCAGCAATCGCTTCGCTTTCGACGCTATAAGCAGGGCTTGCCGAATACGGGATCGCCTCTGCTTCCGGTCGCCCTTGGGGCTGGTAATAAGACTGCGCCCAAGACGGCGGATATTGCGGAGGCGGCTGGAACAATACTTCGCTCTGCTCCGCTAACGGCGGCTGCGGCGTCTCAGCCTGTCCGTAGTCATCCCGCTGCACTTGTTGCTCGATTGGCACCTCAGGGCTATCGTATCTCGGATACCAAGGCTCCACTAAAGGAGGCGCTGCCTCACGGCGATGCACGACCGTAATTGGCTCCTCATCCCGCCATCCCTGCTGCGTTTCCTCCTGCTGCTCCACTTGAATGCCATGCAGGGATAAAATCCCCGTAATATTCAAGGTTCGCGATGACAGCAGATCAACATCGAAGTGATCGATTTCGACTGAAATGTCTGCAATGCTTTGCACACGATTCATCGGCAGCGTAATTTCGACCGGAATCCAATGCTCCAATGACTGCGGCTGCTGCAAATCATGCTGGGAACGATAAACACCCGTCAGCAGCAGCTGGCCTTTTAATAATGCTTGCTCGCCTTGTTGAATGACTTGGATGCGGGGAACAAGCTCAATCTCCTCTAATTCCTCAATCGCGGCAACTTCATCCGGCAAATGGACACGTTCATACACATCAAAGCGCAAACCGTTCGTTTGATCCGGCACGCTCCAGTCCTCCCTTCCACCTTGCAGCTTGGGCTATCTTCTCATCCAATACCTATCATATGGCAGCCGCGCATAGAGCATGACTATGAAATTCACAGCATATGCCATAAAACAAGAAGACCGCCCCGTTAAGGAGCGGCCTTCCATCTATAGCCAAGGCGAGATGGGTTGCGATAACGTCTGCTTCAATTGCGCGTACCAATCCGGAAGCGGCGAAAACACCTTAACCGGCGCTCCGCTGAGCGGATGGTGGAATACGAGCATTTCGCCATGCAGCGCTTGATGTTTCAGAAGAGCGGTATCCCCGCCATAGAGCGAATCGCCGATCAACGGATGGCCAAGATGACTCATATGGACACGAATTTGATGCGTTCGTCCCGTCTCGAGCCGTATCCTGACCAACGTCGCCTTCGAATATCGTTCCATCGTTTCATAACGAGTGACTGCATGGTCTCCGTTTGCTATGACCCGCCGACGCGCGGGCTGATGACGATCGCGACCGATGGGAGCGTCGATGACGCCTCTCGGCTTGCTTATTTTCCCTTGCACGAATGCGAGATAGACGCGTTCAATCGTCTTCTGACGCATCGCCTCATCGAGCCTAAGCTGCGCTAAATCGTTCTTGCTATACAGCACCGGTCCCGACGTTTCTTGATCCAGCCGATGGATATGCCGAACGGGAAGCGGATCCCCCTTCTTCAGCATATGCCGAGCTGCGGCCTCATCCAGCGTGCCCCGCTCGCCCGGCCTAGACGGGTGCACAGGGACGCCTGCCGGCTTGTGCATCACAAGGATGCTATCATCCTCATACAGCACACGGCATGCTGCAATGGCCTTGCCTGCTTCCCCCTCTGATGCGAGGCGATAAAGCGGGTCCTTGTCCAAATCAGCAGGAGGGAACGCATCCAGTGCAATTCGCTCCCCATCCTGCTGGATGCCGCCAACGGAAAACAGCAGGTTCACCCATTTGAGCGGAAACCATTCCTGCTGCTGCAGCCACAGCTTAAGCTGATGCGGGCTGCTGCCTGCTTTCGGCCAGTCTTCCAACAGCGCTCCGCTGCATCCGCTTTTCATCAGAAAGAGCCTTCTGCCCTCCCGAACGGCACCCTTGTTCCAATCAAACAGCGCGCTCGCCATTCTCTACAAACGACGAAGCGCTTCAGCATGCGCTTCAATCGTGAAATCGATGTCCGCTTCGGTATGCACGCCGGAGACGAACATGCCTTCGAATTGCGAAGGCGCTACGCTGACGCCGAGATCCAGCATGGCTCCAAAATATTTCTTAAACTTCTCTAGATCAGATGTTTTGGCCGTATCGAAGTTAATAACATGCGTTTCGGTGAAGAATGGGCATACCATCGAGCCTACACGGTTAATCGTACTCGCTACGCCATGCTTCACGGCATTGCGCTCGAAACCGAGCTGGAGCCTTACCGACAGCTGCTCAAGCCGCTCATACACTTCCGGCGTCATCAGCTTCAGCGTTGTATAGCCTGCAGCCATAGCTAGCGGGTTGCCCGACAGCGTGCCTGCTTGATAGATTGGGCCGGCTGGCGCCATCTGCTCCATCAAATCACGGCGGCCAGCGTACGCGCCAACTGGGAGGCCTCCGCCGATCACTTTGCCTAAGCAGGTCAGATCCGGCGTTACGCCGTACAAGCCTTGCGCACAGTGATAATGAACGCGGAAGCCCGTCATTACCTCATCGAAAATAAGCAGGCTGCCATACTGCGTCGTCACGTCGCGCAGCCCTTGCAGGAAGCCCGGCAGCGGCGGCACGACGCCCATATTGCCCGCAATCGGCTCTACGATCACGCAGGCGATTTGCTCGCCGAACTTCTCGAAAGCCAATTTGACCGATTCGATATCGTTGTACGGCACCGTAATCGTATGGGTCGCCACGCTCTCCGGTACGCCAGGGCTGTCCGGCAACCCTAGCGTAGCCACACCCGAGCCTGCTTTAATAAGCAAGCTATCCGCATGACCATGATAAGAGCCCTCGAATTTCAAAATCTTGCTCCGCTTCGTATAGCCTCTCGCCAAGCGCAGGGCGCTCATCGTTGCTTCTGTACCCGAGTTCACCATGCGCACGATATCGGCTGAAGGCACGCGCTCGCATACCAGCTGTGCCATCAGCGTCTCAAGCTCAGTCGGAGCGCCGAAGCTCGTTCCGTTCTCGGCTGTACGTTTAATCGCTTCTACAACTTCCGGATGGGCATGCCCCATAATGAGCGGTCCCCATGAGGCGACGTAGTCGAGATAGCTGTTGCCGTCGATATCATACACGCGCGAACCGCTTCCGCGCTCCATATAGACAGGAGTCAATCCGACCGATTTGAATGCTCGAACCGGACTATTAACGCCACCGGGAATATATTGTTTCGCCACCTCGAACGCCGCTTTCGAGCGCTCATCCTTCCTATGGCGATTGGGATCGATTGTTTGGCTCATCGTTATCGTCTCCTTCTATCCGAATGCCGTTATGCCGGCTTAGCCTTGCAGCCAGCGCGCCGCATCTTTGGCGTGATACGTCATAATCAAGTCGGCACCGGCACGCTTCATGCCGGTCAACGTCTCAAGGACAATCGCCCGCTCATCTAACCAGCCATTGGCTGCCGCCGCTTTCACCATCGAATACTCCGCGCTCACGTTGTACGCAACAAGCGGCAGATCGAATTGATCCTTCAACGTGCGTACGATATCCAAGTAGGCAAGCGCCGGCTTCACCATCAAGAAATCTGCGCCCTCCAGCACATCCGACTCCGCTTCGCGAAGCGCTTCCCTAGCGTTGGCGGGGTCCATTTGATACGTTTTGCGGTCGCCGAACTGCGGCGCCGAATGAGCCGCATCCCGGAACGGGCCATAAAAGGCAGAAGCATACTTGACGGAATAGGACATAATCGGCACGTTCGTATAGCCTGCTGCATCCAGTCCGTCGCGAATAGCAGATACAAAGCCGTCCATCATATTGGATGGCGCTATAATATCAGCACCAGCCTCCGCTTGTGAGACTGCCGTTTTCACGAGCAGCTCCAGCGATTGATCATTATCGACCTCGGCATTGCCCGTCTGCTCATGCACATGGACGACGCCGCAATGGCCATGATCGGTAAATTGGCACAAGCAAGTGTCCGCAATAACGACAAGCTCGGGCGCCCACTGCTTGATCGCACGCGTAGCTTCCTGAACGATGCCATTGTGATCATAAGCCGAAGATCCGATCGCATCTTTGCTAGCCGGTACGCCAAACAGCAGGATGGACGGAATGCCCAGGCTGACAACCTCGCGAATCTCTTCCTCAAGTCGATCCATCGAGAAATGGTAAACGCCCGGCATGGACGGAATTTCTTCCTTCACATTCGTGCCGTAGGTTACAAATATCGGATAAATGAAATCATTCACTGTCAAAATCGTTTCGCGCACCATGCTGCGCAGCGCTGCCGATCCGCGAAGACGGCGATGTCTAACTGTCGGAAAGCTCATTTGCCGTACCTCCTCCTGCTTCTATCTATTGTTAAACGCGACTTGCGCGATCGGCGAGCCGTTGTGCGGCAATCGCAGCGACCAACGCTTCAATCGTCGCTTCTTCCGGTTCAATCGTTACATGCAGACCCGCTTCAGCAGCTGTTGCTGTCGTCAACGGCCCAATGCTTGCAATTTGCGATTTGGCCAACAGCTTCTCCGGCTCTTCGACCCCGTTGCGGCGAAGCAGCTCTATTAAATTCGTTACCGTCGACGAGCTCGTAAACGTCACGACATGCACAGCGCCTTCCTGCAGCAGCTCCAGCGCCATCTCATCTTGATGCTCGGCGAGAACTGTTTCGTATACGTCCAACTCAACGGTTTCAACGCCGCGAGCATTCAGCTCGCGAGGCAGCACTTCACGCGCTAGATCGCCCCGAGCGATCAAAGCGCGCTGGCCAGCCTTAAGCGATGCGTCCAGCTTCTCGACAAGCCCTTCCTGCCGGAATTGCGCCGGCAGCTCCTCGACCGCCAATCCGCGCTCTTGCAGCGCTTCCGCTGTCTTGGGACCAACCGCAGCGATACGTGCTTTTGCAAATTTCCGAATATCTACGCCATAACGCTTCAGCCAGCGATAAAATGCCTCTACGCCGTTCACGCTCGTAAACATGAGCCAGTCGAACGTATCCGCTTCGCGCAGCGCCTGCTCAATCGCCTGAACCGTATTGGCATCCGAAGGCTCGCGGGTTTCAATAACCGGATATTCGCACGGCTCGCCGCCAAGCTCTTCGATCAAACGGACCAGGTCGCTCGCTTGCGTACGAGCGCGCGTCACGAGAATGCGCGTGCCGAACAACGGCTTTTTCTCGTACCAGCGCAGCGAATCGCGTTGATTGACAACCTCGCCGACGACGATAACCGCCGGTGGCTTGAAGTTAGCCTCTTCTACCTTAGCTGCGATATTTTCCAGCGTGCCTATAAGCGTTTCCTGCTCGACACGCGTTCCCCAACGCACAAGCGCTACAGGTGTCGAAGGCGATTTGCCATGCGTAATGAGCTGTTCGCTAATATAGCCAATTTTGGCTACGCCCATTAGAAAAATAAGCGTGCCTGTTGCATTTGTCACTTTATCCCAGTGAATGGAACGGTCCAGCTTCTCAGGGCTCTCGTGCCCCGTAATAATCGATAAGGATGAGGCCAAGTCACGATGCGTAACTGGAATGCCTGCGTATGCAGGAACTGCGATAGCCGAAGTAATGCCTGGCACGATCTCAAATTCGATCCCGTTCGCCTCCAGCAGCTCAGCTTCCTCGCCTACACGGCCGAATATCGTCGGGTCTCCGCCCTTAAGGCGAGTAACCGTCTTTCCTTCCAATGCAAGATCGACGAGCAACTGATTAATTTCTTCCTGCTTCATCGTATGGCGGTCTGGCAGCTTGCCTACATAGACGCGTTCCGCGCCTGGCTTTACATGCGCCAGCAAACGCGGGCTTGCCAATCGGTCATACACGACAACCTCTGCACGCTGCAAGCACTCTACGCCCCGCATCGTAATCAGCTTCGGATCGCCTGGACCGGCTCCGACCAGATATACTTTCCCCTTCATACTCGTCATCCTCTCACCTGAGACAATATTTGATCCGCGCCGTTCGCCCGAAGCGCAGCGGCAACGCTAAGCCCGAGCGCCTCCGGATCTGTGCCCTTACCGATTTCTTTGAGCAAAATTTCGCCATCCGGCGAGCCGACAATACCGACCAACTCGATCAGTGCGCCCTCTAAGTTTGAAGCACCTTCTGGTATGGCTACTGTAGCGTGCGCGCCGATCGGAATCTGGCAGCCGCCATTCAACGCGCCCAAAAAGCTGCGCTCCGCTCGGACAGCGAGCTCACTAATAGGATCATTCAAGAGCGATAGCAAATAACGCACATCCGAATCTGCCTCGCGGCATTCAATGCCAAGTGCGCCTTGACCAACAGCTGGAACGCAGATATCTACGGGCAGCGGCGAGCTAATGCGATTTTCCCAGCCCATTCGCGTCATGCCAGCCGCAGCAAGAACAATCGCATCGAATTGCTCTGTCTCCAACTTCTTCAGCCTGGAATCGATATTGCCGCGGATGGACACGATTTCGATGTCCGGCCTGCGATTTTTGAGCTGGCTGGCGCGACGCAAGCTGCTCGTACCTACTTTTGCACCGTTCGGCAAGGCATCGAAGCCTCCGCCATCTGCTGTGATTAGAACATCACGAGGATCGACCCGTTTCGGCACGGAACCGTTCATAAGGCCCTCTGGCAGCTCATACGGCATGTCCTTCATGCTGTGTACGGCCAGATCGATTTCACCATCCAGCAGCGCTTGTTCAATTTCTTTTACAAACAGCCCTTTACCGCCTACCTTAGAAAGCGTAACATCGAGAATCCGATCACCTTTGGTTACAATCTTAACGGTTTCAAACGTATAAGGCAGCCCATGGCGCTCGCTAAGTTCCTTCAACTGCTCGATCACTTGCCCAGTCTGCGTTAATGCAAGCGCACTCTGCCTCGTTCCTACCCGGATGACTCGCATACCTTCTGTTGCTTGATTCATCATTCCAACTGCCCCCTCTATAAAAGCTGCATCCGCAGCGATTCCATCCATCGTTCCAATTCCGCCGCAGCTAGATCTGGCTCCTCCCGAAGCGCCCACGCAGTCTGCTTCCAGCCTTCAGCATCTTCCGCTGCGAGCCGCAGCAATCGGCGCCGAACTGCGGGTGAAATCTCTCCTCCGCTTCCATCCCTTGCGCCAGCATGCAGCACCCTTGCGCGCAACAGCCGCAATACGGACAATCGCTCCGCGTATTCATCCCCGTATGCAAGAGCAAGCTCCTGCTTAATGCGAGAAGCGAGTGCCGGGCTTGCGCCGCTTGTCGTTAAAGCCATTACGAGATCGCCTTGGCGATGTACAGCCGGCGTTACGAATGAGCCTTGGGCACCGTCATCGGCCAAGTTCGCCCAAATCCCTAGCTTTCTCGCCTCGTCCGCAATGTTAGCATTCATTTGTGACTGGTTTGTTGCCGCAAATACTAGATTCGCACCGTTTATATCCTCAGGAATATAACCGCGCTGTACAACTTGAATCCGACCGTTACGTTCCAGCTCTTTCAGTTCATCATGAAGCGTAGGACTGATTAGAATGACATCGTCAGCTCCCGCTTCGAGCAACCCCTTCACTTTTCGGCAAGCAACCTCACCGCCCCCGACGACCAGGCAGCGTTTGCCAGACAAATCCACCATAATCGGATAATAGCGGATCTCGCTCATCATTTCCCCCCCTGCCCATCCTCTCAAATCTCTTCCTTAGTGAAAATGAGAAATCGGATTCAACAGCACGTTCAATATGAGCGTCCCAAACGATAGTAAATTCAGCCGGGCGGCAGAAAATCCAATCTGACCCTTCACTTTGCGCCGAACCAAATAAACGATATATAACACGAGCGCTGCAAGTGAAATGATCACTTTCCAATCAAACAAATACGCCCACTCATGCTCCACAGCAATGGATACGATCGCAACGGAAAGCGACATCGCGAGCAGCGGCGCACCCGCCGACACAAGGCGGAACGAATACAGGTCAATTAATTGCAGACTCGGCAGCCGCCTGACCGGGCTAGTCCAACGCTTCTTCTTAAGCTTGCGATGCAAGAACATATACATGCCTGCAAAAATGGCCGAAATCGTCAATGCCGCGAACGCGCAGGTCATCAAGCTGATGTGAACGATAAGCAAATCGCGAGCCGCCTCGAAAGGCTCTGCCGGAAGCGATGGCCCCGGGTTAACAAGAAGCAAAGCAGTAAGTACGGCAAATCCAATTAAGTTAACGATAAATACGATATACTCAATACGGAAAAACCGGCTGATGACGAGCGAAACCGTTACTAACAGCCACGAGAAGACAAACCAATATTCAAACCCTGATATGTAAGACATGTCCAAATGCGATGCTAACCGATATACCAGATACCCAGTCTGCAGCGCCCAGACAAACACGAGAAGCCCTGCGCCGATCCGTTTGGCACTCCGATTCGCATCCACAAAATCAGAGAAATAAAACAGAAGGCTCAGGGCGTACACATACAGCATGGCATCGTAAAACCAATTTGACGTAACCATAAGCGCCTCCATCCTTCACAGTCACGTAAAACAGCAAAAACCGCCGCGTGCATGCGGCGGCTCCTTACGGCGTTGCAGCCGCAACGCCAGCCGGTACATGAGCCGAGGTCGACTCTGCTGCCGTCGTTGGCGCAGATATTGTCGACTTCGCGACAGCTGATCCTTGCGCTTGTTCAAGCTGTGGCTCGAGTGCGAACAACTTAACAAACAAATCCATCGCTTCTCCAGCATGCTTCTCTCCGGCTGTTTCTTTAATGCCCAGAATAGGGTCGCTCATCATTTGATTCATCATGCTTTTTGTTAATTTGCGGATGACTTTTAATTCACGCTCACCAAGATCAGGCAGCTTATTCATCAAACTATCCATCGTTTCCGAGTGAATAACCTCCGCCTTGCTCTGCAGCGCCTTAATTAGCGGAACGACACCTAATGTCTTATACCAGCTTCTGAACGATTCCTGCTCCTCCACGATCATCGCCTCGATCTTCGCGGATTCCTTGCGTCTTTGCTCCAGATTGCTTTCGACGATGCCTTCCAAATCATCAATGTCGTACAAAAAGACGTTATCAACCGCAGCGATGGTCGGATCCAAATCGCGCGGCACTGCAATATCAATCATGAACAATGGACGCGACTTGCGGCGCTGCATCGCAATAGCCACTTGCTCCCGCTTCAGAACGAAGCCGTCGGCTCCCGTCGAGCTAATGACAATGTCGGCTTCATGCAGCCGATGGACCGCCTCCGTCATCGTACAAGGCAACCCGCCAAGCTTGTCCGCCAGCTCAATGGCACGATCAATCGAACGATTCGCTACTATGACGCGATCCGCGCCATTAGCCGCCAAATGCTTGCCGGTCAGCTCGCTCATTTTGCCAGCGCCAATGATCATGACCGTCTTCTTGCCGAAGTGGCCGAAAATCCGTTTGCCCAGCTCCACAGCCGCATAGCTTACCGATACGGCAGACTCGCCGATCGAGGTTTCCGAATGCGCGCGCTTCGCTAGCGTGACCGCTTGTTTAAACACCATATTAAATAAAGTGCCTGTCGCCTTCTCTTTTTGCGCGAGAAGGAAGGCCTCTTTCACTTGACCTAGAATTTGCGTTTCGCCAATGACCATGGAATCCAATCCGCTCGTTACGCGGAACAGATGCTCAATCGCCTGATCATCCTCATACATATAGAGATGGTTCGTAAAATGCTGCCGCGGCAGCTTGAACCACTGCTCCATGAAGCTTCGAATATAGTGGCCGCACAGATGATGCCGATCCACGACAGCATACAGCTCCGTCCGGTTGCAGGTTGCGACGATGACGCCTTCGAGTATGCTCTTCGTCTGTTTTAATTGCCGTAATGCCGCAGGTAAATCCCGTTCAGCAAACGTGAATCGTTCCCTCACCTCGACGGGCGCTGTCCGATAATTCAAGCCTACTACGATGATATGCATACGTCCCTGCCTCCTTCTTCTTGGAATGTATCCGACATGGTCTCGATAAATTATAGCATAGTTCAACAACCCGTACGCTTTCATTTATGAAAAAAGTATGAAACCATTCCTGCCCCTAGTGTGGACAGGGATTCTTCCCATTATTCCTATGTGCACAGCAATCTGTATAAAGTGAAAAGAAATGGCCATGGATTGCTCCATGGCCATTTCCTCTATGCGACGCTATAACGCGTTCTTCGTTCCCTTGCAGCAGGTTTTCGTTTAATTAAACGAGTTCTGCTTGCTTCATTACCGGTTCAACAACTTGCAGTTCACCCATGCCGCGTACAAGCTTCTTCGCATGCGAAGTCGTTGGCTTCAATACGGCAAGCATGTAATCAATTGCCAGCTGCGGATCCACAGTTTCACCGCAGGTGTAACAGTCGAGTGCCGCAAAACCTTTCTCTGGATACGTATGGATCGAGAGATGGCTTTCCGACAGGAGCACGAGTACAGTCGCGCCTTGAGGATCGAATTGTTTGGCTTGAACCGAGAGCACTGTTGCTCCGCACGCTTCTGCGGCCTCCACCATTTGTGACTGCAGAGCTTCTGCATTGTTTAGCAAGTCAAAATCTACACCCCAAGCATCGACAGCAACGTGTCTTCCGAAAGTTGAGTATTCCATCTTTCGGTTCCCCCTTCCTAGGAATAAAATGTTTGAAAAAATTTCATCCGCTAGGACCTACGTCATTCACTTCCCGAGGGAATAATCTCTCGCAACATTACTATGTCCTGAGTGAATCCTGGTTCCTATTATTTGTTCAACGAAAATAAAAATAACATCTATCGACTTGAAATGCAACTGTTTTTTTTGGGCGGTTTTACGAAGCACGTCGAGAAAAGCAACCAACTTTAATTCCGTATACAACGTATGTTCACCTCGCCGCTAATGTGCACGACTTAGACAGGAGTTGGGCTAGTTGTTTGTTCCGCCACGACATCATCCCCATAATAAAAAGAACCGCACTTATGTGCGGTTCCTGGACCATGCCTGCAATCTTCTTCAGCTTAAGCCTCCAACACGAATAACTGGTGGGTCGACTGGCGAAGACGCTCATCGATCTCTCGAATCTGGCACGGGTCCGTCGTCTGATTGCGAAGATCGAGCAGTTCATTAATGGCGCCCTGCACCATTTCAATCTCATGCTCGACAATCCTACTGCGGAATTGGCATTCCAGCTGCCCGAGCGTATCCTTATGCTCGAACACAACGCGCTCCCCGTTCTGATTACTTTCTACAATCCGACGGACTTGCCCCTTATCATAATGATAGATCATCGTATAATTGCTGTAGATTCGATTGACGATCGCATCACCGCGGAAAGCTGATACCGCTTTACGCATAGCATTCGTTAATCCAGGATGGACAAGGCGGCATGAAAGTTCACAAACGTAGTCATCATGATGACGCTCAAATACAAGGCGGATTTCTTCCCTCCCTGCTACGTCTTCGAGAACGACCTCTTGGCTTCCATTCTCAAGCACCTTCACGCCGTAGCGAATTTGCTGGTCCTCGAAAAAACGGACAAAACGAGACATTTCCTCACTCGACAACTGCAGTTTGGCTTTTACATACTGTGTGGCTAACCGCTCAGCCATAAAAATCTCCTCAATTCTTTAAGCTTGCACTTGTTTAACTCTCTGCCTATTCTTATTATACGTCATCCCGAATGTTTATTCCTGCCGAGCGTTCGCGATATTCGCGCATATTTCTGAAAAATCCGTTAGTTTCCCCGAACAGTCTGCTGTAAAACCCTTTATCCTTTGATTTTGATTGAAAGTCACGCGACTTTCTCGCTTAATCACTGGTTTCCGTAAGAATGTAATCCCACAGCTGCTCGCGTCCAAGCCCCAGCTCGGATGAAAACATAATGACCTTATCCGTCGGGTCTGCTTGAAGCGTTTCCTTTACGAGCTTGATTTGCTTATCCCATTTGCTTTTTGGAATCTTGTCAGCCTTGGTCACGACAATACAAATCGGAATCTCATAATGCTTTAGCCAATCGTACATCAAGCAATCATCCTTGGAAGGAGCGTGACGAATATCCACAATCAGAAGCACGAGCTTAAGCTCTTCTCTTACTTTGAGGAAGGTCTCGATCATTCTTCCCCATGCTTCTCGTTCCGTTTTCGACACCTTCGCATAGCCATAACCCGGAAAATCGACAAAATAGATTTGCTCATTAATTTTATAATAGTTCAATTGCTGCGTTTTACCTGGCTGCGAGCTTGTCCGCGCCAAGTTTTTGCGTAAAATCATACGGTTGATCAATGAAGATTTGCCGACATTAGAACGCCCTGCCAGAGCAATCTCTGGCAAGGCATCTTCCGGATATTGATCCGGTCTTACGGCGCTGATAATAAACTCTGCTGATGTAATTTTCATGTAACGTGCGTCCCTGCTTTCTGTTCAGGTACCGACAGCGGCAATAATGCATGCTGCAGCACTTCATCCATATGCGCGACCGGAATAAAGGTCATTTCTGCACGGATGCTTTCTGGCACATCGACCAAATCATGCTCGTTCCCTTTCGGGAGAAGCACCTTCTTAATGCCCGCACGGTGGGCAGCCAGCGACTTCTCTTTCAATCCGCCGATTGGCAGCACGCGGCCGCGGAGCGTAATCTCGCCCGTCATCGCGACATCGCGAGAAACCGGACGATTCGTCAACGCGCTGATCAGCGCTGTAGCCATCGTAATGCCTGCTGATGGTCCATCCTTCGGTATAGCTCCCTCTGGAATGTGGATATGAATGTCATTCTTCTCATGGAACTCGGGATCGATGTTCAGCTCCGCTGCTTTGGACCTCATATAGCTGAATGCAGCTTGCGCCGACTCTTTCATCACATCGCCAAGCTTACCTGTCAGCGTCAGCTTGCCGCTGCCTTGCATGACGGTCACCTCGATGACGAGCGTATCGCCGCCGACCTCAGTCCAAGCTAACCCCGTCACTGCCCCGATCTGGTCGTCCTGCTCTGCTTGCCCATAACGGAATTTGATCGGTCCGAGCCATTCTTTGATTTTGTCTGAATCGACGATGATGACCGAGCCATCGTGATCCTTGGACACGATTTGCTTCGCTGCCTTGCGGCAAAGCGCTGCGAGCTGCTGCTCCAGATTCCGAACGCCAGCCTCGCGCGTATACTCGCGAATGACCTGTTGCAGCGCCCCGTCATCTACAACCAACTGGTTTTCCTCCAGCCCGTGCTCCTTCTTCTGCTTCGGCAGCAAATAACGCTCGGCTATCTGCAGCTTCTCAAGCTCTGTGTAGCCCGGGATCGATAGGATTTCCATCCGATCAAGCAGCGGGCGTGGTACATTGTGCAGGCCGTTGGCAGTCGTTACGAACATGACGTTCGACAGATCGAACGGCACTTCAATGAAGTGATCGCTGAAGGTCGAATTCTGCTCGGGATCCAATACCTCTAGCAATGCAGCGGCAGGGTCTCCCCGGAAGTCCATTGCCATTTTGTCAATCTCATCTAACAAAAATACGGGATTCAGCGTACCCGCCGTCTTCATCCCCTGCATGATGCGACCTGGCATTGCACCGACATATGTACGCCGATGTCCGCGAATTTCAGCCTCGTCCCGAACGCCGCCAAGCGAGATGCGCACGAACTTGCGCCCCAGCGATTTGGCGATTGAACGCGCAATCGACGTCTTTCCGACGCCTGGAGGCCCTACAAGGCATAGAATCGGCCCTTTGAGCTTCTGTACCAACTTCTGTACTGCCAGGTATTCAAGCACACGCTCCTTCGGCTTATCCAGACCGTAGTGATCCTCGTTAAGAATCTCCTCGGCACGTTCCAAATCGAGATCGATGCCTTCCTCGTCCCCTTTGTTCCAAGGCAAAGACAATAACCAATCGATATAATTGCGGATGACGCCGCCCTCAGCAGAGGTCGACGGCATTTTCTCGAGACGGTCGATTTCCTTCTCAACCTTCTCCTTCACCTTCTCCGGAAGCCCCGCTTCCTCCAACTGGCTTCGCAGCTCTTCAACCTCGCCAGCCCGGCCTTCCTTATCGCCAAGCTCCTTCTGGATCGCCTTCATTTGCTCGCGCAAATAATATTCCTTCTGGGTTTTCTCCATCTGCTTCTTCACGCGCTGATTGATTTTCCGTTCCAGCTCCAGCACTTCGCGCTCATTATGAAGAATGTCCAGCAGCTTCTCCAGCCGCTGACGGACGTCCACCGTTTCTAGAATATCCTGCTTATCGCGAATTTTGAGCGACAGATGGCTCGTAATGACGTCTGCAAGACGTCCAGGCTCGTCAATGTCAGAAACGGCGGCAAGCGTTTCTGGCGTGACCTTTTTAGACAAATTAATGTAATTCTCAAATTGACTCAGAACGGTCCGCATAAGCGCATCGGTCTCGGAATCCTCAGATTCCTGCTCCGGCAATTCCTTGATCATAACCTCATAAAACTCTTCATTCGGCAAATAATCAAGCACCTCAGCGCGAACGACACCTTCGACGAGTACGCGAATCGTGCCGTTAGGCAGCTTAAGCATCTGCCTAACGCGCGCAATGGTCCCGATGCGATAGATATCCTCCTGAGTCGGCTCCTCGATGTTCACTTCAGACTGCGAGCACAACAAAATCATATGATCATCGACCATCGCGCGCTCTAGCGCCCGTACCGATTTTTCCCGTCCCACGTCGAGGTGGAGAACCATGCTGGGATATACGAGCAGCCCCCTGAGCGGAAGCAGGGGCAATCTACGACCTTTCGATTTTCCAGGCCCCATACCAGCACCTCCATTAATGATGTCTATACCATTTTATCACTCCGCGGAATCCGCCTGCAAATACGGCACCGAAGGAGAGATATACAGCTCTGTCGCCGGGACTGAATCCAACTGATGGAACTTCTCCTCCGCCTGAGGGAAAAGGAGCGCAAACACCTCATCTACACGGTCAACTGGGATAATTTGCACGCCCTCTAATCCTTCGAATATTGCTTGCCAATTTTCCCGAGGAATAATCACTCGCTCAGCGCCAGCTTGGAAAGCTGCCTCCACTTTGGCCAGCACGCCGCCGACAGGCTTCACATTGCCATGTATGCCGACCTCGCCCGTCATCGCGAGTTTATTATCGACCGGCTCCCCTTTGATCGCTGAGGCAATGGCCGTCGCCATCGCAATGCCTGCTGAAGGGCCATCAATCGGCGTTCCGCCAGGGAAGTTAATGTGCAGGTCATAATCATGCGGACGAAGGCCATAGCGGCGCAGCACGGTCAATACATTCTCGACAGACCCCTTCGCCATGCTCTTGCGACGCAGCGTGCGCGAACCGCCGCCAAGCTCTTCCTCGTCAACTACGCCTGTAATCGTAAACGTGCCTTTGCCCGTGCGAACAGGAATCGCGCTCACTTCAATTTCGAGCAGCGTCCCCATATTAGGACCGTATACCGCTAGGCCATTAACGAAACCAATCTGCGGCTCCGCTGGCACTTTCCGATCCGGGCGCGGCGGAATTTGGCTGCTGTTGACGACCCATTCAATGTCCGCCGCAGTCAGCGTATCCCTTTTCTCCGATAGCGCAAGTCCCGCTGCGAGCTGGATAACGTTGACGGCTTCCCGTCCATTCGTCGCATACCGCTTCACAACCTCAATAGCATCGGCAGATGGCTCGAAGCCGATTTTCTTCACGGCGTTCGAAGCGATTTGTGAAATCTCTTCAGCGAGCAGCGGACGGAAATAAACCTCCATGCAACGCGAACGGAGCGCAGCCGGCAGCTCCTGCGGCGAACGAGTTGTCGCGCCGACGAGGCGAAAATCAGCTGGCAAGCCATTCTGAAATACGTCATGCACATACATCGGAATGTTCGCGTCCTCAGAGTTGTAATAGGCGCTTTCCAAAAATACTTTGCGGTCCTCAAGCACTTTTAATAGCTTATTCAACTGAATCGGATGCAATTCCCCAATCTCATCGATGAACAGAATGCCGCCGTGCGCTTTGGTCACTGCCCCTGGCTTCGGCTGTGGAATGCCTGCGACGCCCATTGCGCCTGCACCTTGATAAATCGGGTCATGGACAGAGCCGATCAACGGATCTGCAATTCCCCTCTCATCGAATCGAGCAGTCGTCGCGTCAATCTCCGTAAATTTCGCCTCTGGCAAAAATGGGGAAGCTGGGTTTTTCTTCGCTTCCTCAAGCACGACGCGCGCTGCAGCCGTCTTGCCGACTCCAGGCGGGCCATAGATAATAACATGCTGCGGATTTGCGCTGCATAGCGCCGCTTTGAGCGCCTTGAGGCCGTCGATTTGGCCGACGATGTCCTGCATCGCTTGCGGCCTTGTTTTCTCGGCAAGCGGCTTCGTAAGCGAAATGGAGCGTAGCTTGCGAAGCTTATCCAGCTCCTTCCGCGATTCGCGGTCAACGGCTGTTCGATTTGTCTTCTGATTACGAAGCAAATTCCAAAAATATAAGCCGATAACGACAGCAAAAAACACTTGGATCAGCATTAACACGAAACTTAGAGACATTTCAAATCCCCTCCTTAATGTTGGCGCATGGCCAATACAAAAAACACCCGCAGGTCTAATACTTGTCAGTATTCCCTGCGGGTGTTTGAATATACAAAAAGGAGAGTCGAAACGCATCTAACGTTTACTTGATATGCGAATGCTGTTTTCGACCAGGAATTTCGCCTGTCGCCTCGTAGACACGCACGATCTCATCGATTTCTTTTTTCAACTCATCTAGCATCTCGGCTTCAGGCACTTTACGAATCATTTCCCCGTAACGGAACAGCATGCCTTCCCCACGTGCGCCAGCGATGCCGATATCCGCCTCGCGCGCTTCGCCAGGACCGTTAACTGCACAGCCGAGCACCGAAACTTTGATTGGCACTTTGATTTTGGAAATGTAGTCCTCAACCTCGTTGGCGATCGAGAATAGATCGATATCCAAACGGCCGCAGGTCGGGCAGGACACGAGCGTTGCCGCATTCGTAATCAAACCAAAGGTTTTCAGCAGCTCGCGCGCTACCTTCACCTCTTCAACCGGATCCGCGCTTAAGCTGATACGAACCGTATTGCCGATTCCCATCGCCAATAGCGCCCCAATGCCTGCGGAGCTCTTGATCGTTCCGGTATGCAGCGTTCCTGCCTCCGTGATGCCCAAGTGGAGCGGATATTTAATCTTCTCTGCTGCCATCGAGTAAGCGGCGATCGCCATCGGTACGTCTGAAGCTTTCAAGGACACGATAATATCGTGGAAATCAAGCTCCTCCAAAATGCCGATATGGAACAGCGCGCTTTCTACCATTGCTTCTGGCGTAGGGTAACCATATTTCTCAAGCAGATGGTTCTCAAGGGAACCAGCGTTAACGCCGATCCGAATCGGAATGCCCTTCTCCTTACAAGCCTTAACAACCGCTTCGACTTTCTCGCGGCGTCCGATATTGCCTGGATTAATACGAACCTTGTCCACGCCATTCTCAATCGCCGCAAGGGCCAGACGATAGTCAAAATGAATGTCGGCAACAAGCGGAATATGAATGCGCTTCTTGATTTCTTTAATTGCATCAGCAGCTTCCTTGTTGTTAACCGTTACCCGTACAATCTGGCAGCCAGCTTCTTCCAGCCGCAAAATCTCAGCAACGGTCGCTTCCACGTCCGCTGTCTTTGTCGTACACATGCTTTGAATGATCACTTCGTCGCTTCCACCAATTGTCAGCGGGCCGACCTTGACTGGTACGGTGTCCTTACGCAAATACATGAGGTATCTCTCCCATGAACGTCAAAGTCCACCCGGCGGACAGACGGCCAAATAAGGCCGCCCGCCGGGGTGGAAGCATCAACGGTAATGTATAATCGCCTAATAATTAGGCGCTCTCTTCTTTTTTCTTGCCTTTCTTCGGCGTCAACTCTGGCATAATCTTCTCGTTGACAACCTGCTCGGTAATCAGGCAGCTGCTCACATCGTCGCGCGATGGAACCTCATACATGACTTCGAGCATAATTCCCTCGATAATCGCACGCAAGCCACGAGCACCTGTATTGCGTTTGATCGCTTCGCGGGCAATCGCCTCCAACGCGCCTGCCTCGAACTCGAGCTTAACGTTATCCATCTCAAGCAGCTTTTGATACTGCTTCACCAAAGCATTCTTTGGCTCGGAGAGGATACGTACAAGCGTCTCTTCGTCAAGCGGCTCAAGCGACGAGATGACTGGCAAACGACCGACGAACTCCGGAATCAATCCGAATTTCAGCAAGTCCTCTGGCAGCACCATCGACAAGTATTCGCCCGGCTTCAATTCCTTCTGGCTGTCGCCGGCTGTGTTAAAGCCGATCACTTTCTTGCCGATCCGGCGTTTAATGAGCTGCTCCAGACCGTCGAACGCGCCGCCGCAAATAAACAGGATGTTCGTCGTATCGATCTGAATAAATTCTTGATGCGGATGCTTGCGGCCACCTTGCGGCGGTACCGAAGCAACCGTGCCCTCCAAAATTTTCAGAAGGGCTTGCTGTACGCCTTCGCCGGAAACATCGCGCGTGATCGATGGATTTTCTGATTTGCGGGCTACTTTATCGATCTCGTCGATATAAATAATGCCGCGTTCAGCCTTCTCCACATCGTAATCCGCCGCTTGAATCAGCTTCAGCAAAATGTTCTCAACGTCCTCGCCTACATAGCCAGCTTCCGTAAGGGAAGTCGCGTCTGCAATTGCGAATGGCACGTTAAGAATCTTCGCCATCGTCTGCGCCAACAGCGTCTTACCGGAGCCTGTTGGACCTACCAGAAGGATGTTACTCTTCTGCAGTTCAACGTCCTCGAGCTTGTTTTGCGAGTTAATCCGCTTGTAGTGGTTATAAACCGCTACTGCGAGCGATTTCTTCGCGCTTTCTTGGCCGATGACATAAGAATCAAGGATGCCCCGGATGTCTTTTGGTTTCGGAATGTCTTTGAGGTCCAGCTCTTCCTCATGGCCGAGCTCTTCCTCGACAATTTCCGTGCACAGTTCGATGCATTCGTCGCATATATAAACGCCGGGACCGGCTACTAGCTTACGAACCTGCTCTTGCGATTTGCCGCAGAACGAGCATTTCAACTGGCCCTTCTCGTCGTTGAATTTAAACATGGGATCACCCTTTCTATAGTGACGTAACCACCTTGTCAATCAGCCCGTAAGCAACGGCTTCTTCTGCCGAGAGGAAGTTGTCGCGATCCGTGTCGCGCTCAATTTTCTCGTACGGCTGACCCGTGCGTTCCACATAAATTTGATTCAGCTTCTGCTTCGTTTTGATGATCCAGTCAGCGTGAATCTTAATGTCGGAAGCTTGGCCTCGAACGCCGCCGAGCGGCTGGTGAATCATCACTTCGCTATTCGGAAGCGAGAAACGCTTGCCTTTGGCGCCAGCCGTCAACAGAAGCGAGCCCATGCTCGCTGCCATACCGACGCAAATGGTCGATACGTCAGGCTTAATAAACTGCATCGTATCAAATATACCCATACCAGCGGTAACTGAACCGCCAGGGGAGTTGATGTATAAGTGGATATCCTTCTCAGGATCGTCGGCCGCCAGGAACAGCAGCTGCGCGATTATGGAGTTAGCGACATCGTCATCAATGGCGCTCCCGAGGAAAATAATCCGGTCCTTCAAAAGCCGGGAGTAAATATCGTAAGAACGCTCTCCACGATTCGTCTGTTCGACTACGATCGGTACTAAATTCATGCGACCAACCTTCTTTCTTTAGGCGGAATGGATACTTCCTTATTTTATCACGTCGATGCGTTGCTGTCATTTTTCCAAATGAGGTCGCTTCTAACAGTATACGACGCGGTCTTGCCATTAAGTACGGGGATTCCTCCCCCAAGCTGGAACCGAGTGTTACATATGTATGTGTTTAGTGGAAAAATAAGGCACGTTTCAAAGAACGTGCCTTACCCCTCTATACGCTTGAAAAGCTGGCCGATAGGCCTTGCTTATGCGTTAACTGCTTCTTTGCTGTTTTCGAGAAGGAATTTGATCGTTTTGCGGAGCGAAACGTCTTCCTTCAAGTTTTCGAGATTGCCATTGCGGGAGAAAATGTCTCGAAGCTCGTCCGCAGGGCGGTTGTACGCTTTGGACAGCGTTTCGAGTTCAGCGTTCACATCTTCTTCGCTTACTTCGATGCCTTCGGCTTTAGCGATTGCTTCAAGCACGAGGTTGTTGCGAACGCGCTTCTCAGCGTCGCCACGCATTTGCTCGCGAAGAGCAGCCTCGTTTTGGCCGGAGAATTGGAAGTACAGTTCAAGGTTCATGCCTTGCATGCGCAGACGGTTCTCGAAGTCCTTCAGCATGTAATCCGTTTCCGTATTAACCATTGCTTGTGGAATTTCGATTTCCGCCGCTTCTGCAGCTTTCTCTACAACAGCTGTTTCACGCGTAGCTTCGTTTTCTTTCGCTTTGCGCTCTTTCAGGTTGTTTTCGAGATCCTGCTTGTACTCAGCAAGCGTTTCAAATTCGCTAACGTCTTTAGCAAACTCATCGTCAAGCGCTGGCAGGCTTTTGCGTTTGATCTCATGCAGTTTCACTTTGAACACTGCTGCTTTGCCAGCCAGATCAGCAACGTGGTAGCTCTCAGGGAACGATACTTCTACGTCCTTGAAGTCGCCAGTTCCCATGCCGATTACTTGATCTTCGAAGCCTGGGATGAACGAGCCGGAGCCGATTTCGAGCGAGTAACGCTCGCTTTTGCCGCCCTCGAATGCTACGCCGTCAACGGAACCGTCGAAGTCGATAACAGCCGTGTCGCCGCTCTCTACTGTGCCTTCGTCGATAACGTTCAGCTCAGCGTGGCGCTGTTGCAGACGGTTCAGTTCCTCGTTCAGTTCTTCCTCCGTTACAACCGCTTCTGCGGAAGGAACTTCGAGGCCTTTGTAATCGCCAAGCTTCACTTCTGGCTTAACCGTTACTTTTGCCGTGAACTTGAACGTTTGGCCTTTCGCGAATTGCTCAACGTCGATCTCTGGACGGTCAACCGGCAGGATGCCAGCTTCAGTCACAGCTGCCGCGTAAACGTCCGGCAGGATGATGTCGATCGCGTCTTGGTAGAGCGATTCTACGCCAAATTTGCTTTCAAAGATGCCGCGCGGCACTTTGCCTTTACGGAATCCTGGCACGTTTACTTTCTGTACAACTTTCTTGAACGCTTTATCGAGCGCTTCAGTCACTTGCTCCGCTCCAACCTCAACGTTGAGCGATACCAAGTTCGTGTCTATTTTTTCCCAAGTTGCTTTCATGGTTTGCCTTCCCCTCCAACATTACGCATTCAATGCGAAAATCTCACGTTTAATAAACCATTCTATTATAATCAACATCCCCGTAATTATCAAGACTCGGGACTGTCGTCGAACCGACCGAATCCAGCGACCTGACGCAGGGAGCGGCAGGCTTGCTCATACCGGAACCGAAGCGGCTCTGAAATGCCATATGTATCGCGAATCGCATCATCTTCCGCCGACCCGTAAACCGTAATCAGCAGCGTCAGGTGCAGCGCGGCTGCCCAGCAATCGATCGTCTCCTCTTCATCCTCAAGCATTCGATTGTAGGCCGAAGTTCCGTATAAGAATTGCAAGCATTCCTTCCAGAGCTCTCTTGCAAAATGCGGCAGCGTCGGATCTTCTGATTCCGACATCGATTCTACCCGCTCCACCGTCTGAACAACCGGAGCCGGAAAATCCTCCAGCGCAAGCGGCGTCAGTTCGATATCGAGCTCGGTTACCTCATCCAGCCGCTCCATCGTCAGCTTCCCCGTCACCTCGCGGCGCCTTAAGCATTGCAGCGCTTTGAACTGCACGACGGGATGGACAGGCGCGGTCGTCAGCCACTCGATCATCGTCGGGTCTACATCAGGATGATCCAAATGCACGGCTCGCTCAAGCGCAAGCATCTGCTGGTCGATGGAAGGATGATTTTGAATAATGTAAAGCACCTGCTTCACATAAGCCTCATCCTGCTCCGTCGGCTTCAGCGCCGCTCGCCGCAGCTCGGCTTCCTCGTCCTGATCAGCCAGGCCTGAATAATCAAGCGGCGATCCCTCGTCAGGAAACGCCATCTCCAGCCAGGACAGCAGGTTGCCCCATTCCTCATAATGCCGCGCATCTTCTCCTCGGCATTGCAGCAGAAACCGAATCAACTGCTTAGCGTCGCTATATTGCTCGGCTTCCAACATCCGCGTTAGTTGGATCTGATAGTGGTCAAGCATCTTTGGGAAAAGATACACATTATCTCGATTGTCTTCCCGGGGTTCGTTCTTCTCCGTAATGGTAGCACCGCCTTGCGCTTGGGAAACATTCGTTTCGCCAATCTTTGGTTGGTTCATTATACCATGCTACGCGATGAAACACACGAATGGAAGCGCCCCCCTTTTCTCGCAAGCATCCTGTAGCAGTTTTGTCCGAGTTTACCCCGATTTAAACGATAGCTGCCGATAAAAAATTTCGGATTGCACAAACAGGCAATCGTATGCTACAATAATTTCCGTTGTGTCCCGGTAGCTCAGCCGGATAGAGCAACGGCCTTCTAAGCCGTCGGTCGGGGGTTCGAATCCCTTCCGGGACGCCACTTTATTCGACAATGATCGATACATACGATACAAAATCCCCAAAACCCAGCAGCAGCAATGGTTTTGGGGATTTTTTCTGACTTACAATAAAAGGAGCCGTTATCCATGAACATCTCGCCTAAACTGATCATCGGCCTCGCGATCGGCACGGTTATCGTCGTAATTGCATTAATGGGACTAGTGCTATCCCAGCTTAGCTAATTTCACGCTTGCCGTTGACCGCCAACGTAAGCAAGCTGGTACAGCGTATCGGCTAGCACGCGGGTCGCGACTGCCAAGTCCTGCGCATCCGTATATTCATCCGGGGAATGACTGATGCCTGCGCGGCTTGGAACGAACAGCATCGCCGAAGGGCAAACAGCGCTGAGCAGCTGCGCATCATGCCCCGCTCCGCTATGGATTTCGTGGTAGCTGACTTGCAGACTTTTGCACGTTTGCTCCAGCCTATGGACCAGCTCTTCGTTCATCGGCACCGGGTCCGCATGCATCCACTGTCGATGCGACAGCTGCAGCGAGCGTTCGGCGGCAATGCTGTAAAACCGTTCAACAATGCGACGCGCAAAGGCTTCTAAAGAAAGCGCATCCGGATGGCGCAGATCGACAGTAAACAGCACATTGCCGGCAATCACATTCGACACGTTCGGCGCTACGACCATCTTCCCCACAGTCGCAACGTATGGATCGCCTGCGGACCTAGCCTCTCGCTCCAAAGCAAGCGTCATCTCTGCCGTTCCTGCAACCGCGTCCTTCCGCCACGCCATCCGGGTCGTCCCTGCATGGTTCGTTTCCCCGCACACCTCGAATGTCAATCTGACTTGACCGACAATGCCTTGTACGATTCCGATCGGCAATTCTAGCCGCTCTAATACCATGCCTTGCTCGATATGAAGCTCAATAAACGAAACCAAATCATAGCGCCGGCATGGACGATGCGTTCCCGGGCCGAATCCGGCATCCGCCATCGCTTGCCCTAACGAGACGCCTTCGGCATCCGCCACATCAGGTATGCGGCTCATGCTCCAGCGGCCCGTCATATTGCCTGATCCCCAGAAAGTAATAGGAAACCGGCTCCCTTCCTCCTCGCATAACGAAACAATTTCCAATGTTCGCTTAGGCCTTCCGAACTGCGCATATAGCCGTCTAAGGCAGGCTAAACCAGCCAAAATGCCTGCCGCCCCGTCATATTTCCCCCCTGATCGCACCGTATCGATATGCGAGCCCGTTAACACAACTTCCTCCGGATGCTCCGTCCCTTCCAAACGCCCGTACAGATTGCCTGCATCATCATAATACGTATCCAATCCAGCTTCCCGCATCCGCTCTGCCAACGCCTGCTGCGCCTTTAACCACGCTGGCGTGTAAAGCAGCCGCGTCACTCCGCCATCGCTGTCTGCGCCATAATGCGACAACCATTCCACCTGATTCGCGAGCAGCTGCTTCAATTGCGCAATGGACTCCATCGTTCGCCACGCCCCCTGTCAGCTTCCGCGATACGTGCTATAGCCGCCAGGCGCAGCCAGCAGCGGCACATGGTAATGCTGCATGCAGTCCGATACGAAGAAGCGGATCGGTACAATCGTGAATAGCGAGGGGGATGAACCCGCAACTGGCGACGAAGCAAAATAGTCGCCGACGGCGAATTGCAGCTCGTAGATTCCGACATCCAGCTCCTCGCCCGCCAGAAGAGGGCCGCTGGTCCGGCCGTCTTCATTGAGCTCGGCGACAGCTATTAGCTGGCGCCGCTCAGTCGATTCGATTTTCCACAGCTCCACCTTCAGTCCAGCAGCCGGCTTACCGCGAAGCAGATCCAAGGCGTGCGTCGTGATTTTGCCCATGCTCATCCGCATCGCTCCTCGTCAAGGTATACCTTTGAAAGCCGTAGGGAGGTCTCGGTTCCGTATACACAGCACCTGAGCTAGCCGCTGCCTGCTCAACGATCGTTTCCCATGTCCGATTGTTGGATTCGAACGAAATCGCCGCAAGCTGCGGGAACCGCTCCAGCACGCGCAGCCCGATTTGATGAAGCAAATATTGAATCGAAGGCGAATACACCTCGTGGAACACAGACTGAACGATGTCCCCGACCTGCGGAGCTGGCACATACCGAGTGGGATCATCGGAGACAGCGTCCTCAGCATCAGCGTAAGCCCACGCCACGTTCAAATAGATATATAGCGGCCGATCGCTCGTCTCGGGCAGCGTCGTATATTCATCGCGTATAAAGCCGGCGAATGCGCTCCCCTTCACCTTGATTAACTGGACGCCGCGCAAGCCTCCCTCCAAGGCTACTATTTCATTGCCAGCTTGCCCGCGGACAACAGCAATTCTCGCGGTTGCCTGTTCATTACGCGCATGACGGAACACGGTATCGCTTCGCTTCACGCCTTCCGAACTACCGACGGAAACAGCATCAAAATGCAGCCGTTCCGCTCCCAGCTCAACTCGATCGATATGACCGTATTGATCCATAAATCGAGTCGCCATTACCGATAGAAAGGATTCAATCGTGCTGCCTTCAAAATCAGCGGCATGGCGCAAGATAAAATTTTTCATAGAGTCAGTCGCCACAACCAGCCCGTTGTCGCCCTCGGTGAATGACGAGCGGAACGCTTCGCCGCCCAGCGCCACGTCGACATTCCACGCGAAAATAATGTTATCCTCGCCCGTGTAGGACGACTCCGGAATCGGCTTTACTCCCGTAAGCGGCGTTGCATACATGCGATAGACGAACACGTCGCCTTTGCCGTACATTAATGCTCGTTCCGTAAAATGCGGAGTCATCGAAACACCTCCGTCCAAAAAAATGGGCAACGCTATTTTGGAATCGTCCCGCTCACGCCTTTAACGAACCACATCATGCTGTGAATGTCTGCGTCAGATAGCGTTTTGCCCTCAGCTACCTTCTCCGCTCCGCTTTGATCGTAAACTGGACCCGTGAATACATGATACGAATCGTCTTTGATCGCTTGCTTTTTTGTTTCGATCGTATCGCGTGCCGATTGCGGAACGCTTTTGCCGAATGGCGCAATATCCGCCGTTCCATCAGCAACCGAGCCCCAATAGTCGGAGGATTTCCACGTGCCGTCAACGATTTGCTGCACTTGATCGACGTAGTAAGGCGCCCAGTTCCATACCGGATTCGTCAAATAAAAATCAGGCGCGTACTTATTCATGTCGGAATCGTTGCCCAACCCATACACGCTGCGTTCGGCAGCCGCTTGAATGCCAGCAGGGGAATCCTGATAGTTGGCAAGCACATCAACGCCCTGATCGAGAAGGCTGACCGCCGCTTGGCGCTCGACAGCTGGATCGAACCATGTATTCGTCCATACGACCTGCACGGTTGCAGCCGGATTCACGCTTTGCGCGCCTAAGGCGAACGCATTGATCGTGTAGATGACTTCGGGAATCGGAAACGCCGCCGCGTAGCCGATCTTATTGTTCTTCGTCATGAGGCCGGCAGCCATGCCTGACAAATAGCCGGTCTGATAACCGCGCCCCGCGTAGGTGGATAAATTTTCTGCTGTTTTATAGCCTGTCGCATGCGCAAACTTGACGTCGGGATGCTTTTTCGCCACATTAACCATCGCATCCATATAACCGAAGCTCGTGCCGAATATGATGTCGTTTTTTTGCGCCAGCTCCTCGAAAACGCGCTCCGCGTCCGGCCCTTCCGGCACGTTCTCGACGATTGTGGACGTAATGCCGAACTTCTCATCGACCGCTTTGCGGCCCAGATCATGCTGGTACGTCCAGCCGCCATCACCCGGAACGCCAATATACACGAAAGCGACTCTGGGCTTGGCACTAGCCTTGTCATCCGGCTTAACCGCCTGCTCGTCGCCCGCCTTCTGATACCCTTCATCCTTCGGCGCACTCGCCTCCTTCGAGCAAGCAGCCGTTATGACGAGCAGCGCGAGCGCCAGCAGCAGTGTCCATTTCTTCATCGCTGATCTCTCCTCCCGTATCGAAAGCGAATCGCCTGCGTCGGCATCAGCCGGCACGCAAAGCTTGTATTCGCCGTCTTGGTTTCAAGGTGTCGGATCTGGATGCGGTTGCTGATAAAACGCCGATACTCGCAATGCCCCGCGGATGATGCCTTCATAGCCGGTGCAACGGCATAAATTCCCGCTTAACGCCTCTTCGATTTGCGCTCTCGTTGGCTGAGGCACCTCGTCGCAAAGCGCTTTGAGACTGACGACCATGCCGGGCGTGCAGTAGCCGCATTGCAATCCGCCCTCTGCGACCAGCGCTTGCTGAATCGGATGCAGCCCCTCCCCTGACGGCCCCGCAATGGATTCAATCGTCTCGATTGACCTGCCTTCGCATTGGTAAGCCATCAGCAAGCATGCATTCATCGGCTTGCCGTCCACGAGCACCATGCAAGCGCCGCATCTTCCGACATCACAGCCCGGCTTCGTCCCCGTCAACCCCATGTCCTCCCGCAGCAAATCGAGCAGCCGCCGCACCGGCGGCACTTGGCGAGACACAACTTCTCCATTCAGCATGCAGCCTAACCGATACGAGGTTTCAATCATGAAGCCGTCCCTCCAAAAAGGTATGATAAGGCCGAATCAGCTGCTCAGGCCGTACCGGGAGCCGATTCACCCAAGTGCCGCATGCCGCCCGAATGGCTGATGCGATAGCAGGAGCAAGGCCCACTGTGCCGATCTCGCCAACGCCCCGCGGCCCGAACGGATCGCCAGCCGGCAGATGCTCGATCGCTTCCACGTTTACCGCTGCGGGAATATCCCGGATGGTGGGAATCATGTACGTATCCAGCTGACCTCTCGCATAACGGCCTTCTTCCATGACGACATCCTCCGTTAAAGCAAAGCCCAGAGCCATAACCGAACCGCCTTCAATCTGCCCCAAAAAGCCCATCGGATTGACGACTGGCCCCGCCGCAACGTAATGATCGGTCTGAAGCACTTGCACGCGGCCCGTCAGCAAATCCACCTCGACTTCCGCCGCAACGGACGCATACGTATACAGAAAATGCGCGCCAAAGACCGGATCAACCGTCGGCGTGACCGGAAAATCAAACGCCGCCTGCTCTATGATGCGCGCAGGAGAAGACTCTGCCAGCTGCTTATAAGTCAAAGCCAGCTGCGGCAGCTCTGCAGACAAGGGCGAGGCCCGCCGCCACACGCCGCCTTCGCTCGTAAACAGCTCCTCTCGCTCGCAGCCTAGCAGCTGCGCCGCCCGTTCAACAATCGCTGACGCAAAAGGCGGCACGAGCTTCTGCATCGCCTGCCACGCCATCGCCGTCGCTCGCGAAGCAGTCGCAGATCCCGTATGGGGCACAGCATCGGTGTCGCCAATTACGATGCGGACGTCAGCAGCCGAGCACTGAAGCCGGTCGCATACTAGCATTTGCAGCACCGACAATACGCCTTGCCCAAACTCTTCGAAGCCGAAGGCCGCTTCAATCTTCCCGTCAGCGGACAACGCCAGCCGCCCGCCCGCAGGATCGGGTATGCCGTAGCCGAGGCCGCCGCCATGCATGACGATAGCGGCACCTACCCCGCGCACCAGCCATGGCTTCGCGCCTTGCGTCACCCGCCCTCGACGGGCCATCATCGTCGATCGCATCGCCGAAGCCCATACATCGCTGGCTCCGTCGGTTGGCACAATGATTTGATCCAGCGGCCCTGGATCATCCGCTTCGCGCAGGTTGCGACGGCGCAGCTCCCAAGCATCCATGCCAAGCCGTTCTGCCAACCGGTCCATTTGGCCCTCCAGCGCAAAGATGACCTGATTCCCGCCGAATCCGCGAAACTCCCCGGCGATGCCGTTGTTCGTAAACACGCTTTTCCCTTCCGTCTTCACATTCGCAATACGATATGGACCTGTTGCATGCTCGGTCGCAAATTGGAGCACCTCTCGCCCGAGCGTTGCGTATGCTCCCGTATCCGCTATGATCTCCGTATGATGCGCGATGAGCATCCCTTGCGCATCGGCGCCTGTCCGCATGCGTATGCGCATCGGATGCCGCTTGATGCTCGCGCGCATCGACTCTCTCCGGCTGTTGTGCAGCCGAACCGGACGACCGGTTCGCAGCGCCAGCAGCGCGCCGTAAGGCTGAACGTTCAGCTCATCCTTGCCGCCGAACGAGCCGCCGATCGGGCTTGATACGACGCGGATCGAGGATTCAGGCATTGCTAGTATGCGCGCCAGCTGCATCCGATCCTTATACCCATGCTGCGTCGCTGAATAGACGGTGAGCCGCCCGCTCTCCTCAGGAATGAACAAGCCGCCTTCGGTTTCCATATACAGATGAAGCTGGCGCGGCGTCGTATACACTTCCTCGACAATCGCTGCGCACTGTGCAAATGCTTCATTAATATCACCGTGGCATACGCGCGTTTCATGCAGCAAATTTCCCATCTCGTGCAGCTGCGGCGCATCCGTCTCAAGCGCATGAAGGGGATCATCGACAACGGGAAGCGGCTCGTAATCAACATGAATCGCCTCTGCTGCCGCCGCTGCCTGCTCCGGCGTCTCCGCCGCAATTGCAGCGATGACATCACCGACATGGCGCACCCGATCCGTGCAAAATACCGGGATATCCTGCGTGACGATGCCATACCCGTTTAACCCCGGAACATCCTCCGCCGTCAGCACCGCATGGACGCCAGGCATCGACACAGCCGCAGCGATATCCACATGAACGAGCTTGGCATGGGGATGCCGGCTGCGCAGCACTTTGCCATGGAGCATCGACTCGATGCTTCGATCTGTCAAGTAGGCAAGCTGCCCCGTCACCTTCGCATGGCCATCAGGGCGATCCATCCACCTCGCTCCAGCCGTATCCCTGCTCAGCTTCACCGAGGGAGCCGCCCTGCCTGGCGAATCATTCAACCGGCTATCCATCGGCTGACACCTCCCCTACTGCAGCAATCGATCGAACCGCCGCATCCAGCTCCGATGCAATCATATTCGCCGCCGCCATTCTTCTGTAGGCTGATCCTGCAAAATCATCTGAAACGGACGGTACGCCTGCACGAACTGCCGCATAAAGCGCCATTCCGTACGCTCCCTGCTCAGCTGCCGTCTCCGCGTCATACAGGCGCACGGCAGGCATCCCTGTTCCCGAAACGACGATTCGAACGTCGTCCAGTCGCCCAGTCGCGTCTATGCCGAACGTTCCGGCTGCCGTTATAACGGATGGCGAAAACGACTCCCGGCGTCCAATTTTGCGAAACCAATACGGTTTGCTCCGCGGTTCAGCTGCAATGTCGACGGCAACGACTACGCTGCTATCCGAATCATTGCCGCTCGCAGCAAGCCATTCGATTAACGGCTGGCGCTCATAACCGCCGCTATGCCGGCCGCCATTCGCCCCGCTTCCTGTGCACAAGACAAGCTGCGCATCCAACGCTGCCAATGCTGGGATCAAGTCGCCGCTTCGCGTCAACACATTACCGCCAACGGTTGCCAATTGTCGGATGGAAGGGGCTGCGATCGATCTTGCCGCTTCTTGCAGCAAAGGAGCGACACCCGTGACCAAAGGGCTTTCCATCAATTGGGCAAGCGAAGTGATCGCGCCGATTCGAAGGAACGAGCTTTGGGGTTCTCCTATAGAAGCCAGCTCAATTTGTTGGACACCCCGCATGTCAGCAATCTGCTCCAAGCTGATCAGGTGCAGCGGCATCATAGCCGCACCTGATTCCCACCGCGTCCTAAGCCAAGTGCCGCCTGCAGCGTAACGGGCCGCTGCCCCGAATTGCCGCTTTAATCGCCAAGCCTCCTCCGCAGTATGCGGACGCCAAACCTTCACGGCCGCATACGCCGGCACATCCCGCTCCAGAGACGCCATCCCCTCACCCCTTCTCTGCTTCGACCGCCGCTCGCAAGGAGATTGAGGCGCCTTCCTGCCGAATATCCTCTAACAGCTCAGCCACGATACTGATCGCGATTCGTTCAGGCCCTTCTGCGAAAGGGACGATTCCTACAGGGGCATGCAAGCGCGAATCGCGAGGCGAGAGCAAACCTTCCGTCAATCGACGAACGCGCTTGGAAGACCCTAGCAAGCCTATGAATCGTACAGGGGACTTCGCAAGGAGCACCAATAGATCGCGATCCTGTGCCATTTGATGCGTCATAACGACAGCCCGGTCTCTGGGGCCGATCGCCAGCGCCGCCCCCATCTCATTCACGCCATCGGACACGAGAAGGGAAGCAGAAGGAAATCGCAATCGGCTGCACAGCGCTTCTCTACGATCCGCAACGATAACCGAAAACCCTGCTCGAGACGCCAATTCTACGACTGGCATCGCATCATCGCCTGCACCGAAAACAAGGAGCCGCGGATTCGCCTCGTAATAGAAGCTGATCACTTGATCCACCCGCTGCATGCCATCTAAAGGTCTTGAAAAACGCTCATGCCAGCAATCCCCATACTGTACCCGGTATTCGCTGACCAGCCCTTCGCCATTCATCCGCCGCGCAAGCTTCACCGCATGCCCTTCATCCAAAGCGCGCTCCACCGCGTCAAGCGCAGCAACTAGCGTCGCATCCATCGGCTCCAGCAGCACCTCCAGCCGACCGCCGCAGCCTACCGCTTCTCCCCAGGACAAATCATCAGCCTCACGCACGTCGTAAACCATGAACGCAGACCTTCCGCTCTCCAGCACCCGATCAGCCAGCCGTGCCAAATCGGCTTCAATGCAGCCCGGACTCAAATGTCCATCCAGCTGTCCATTCGGTCCGATCAACATCGCAGCGCCAGGCTTCCGATAAGCATGGCCTTCAGCTGACCGCAATGTCGCTAGCACGCCGGAACACTCCCGTTGACGACGGCGTTTCAGCAACGAATGAAAGCTATCCATCCGGACCCCTCCGTTCTTGGCGCCTTTCTTTTAAGTAATCTCACTATATGAAAATGTCATTTTGAGGTCAACAAACCTGACACAACATTGGTTATTGAACCAAAACAAAAAGCAGCGATTGTGCTCCATGCACCGAATCGCCGCTCCATATGGCCTTTCCTCATCACTCAGCTTATGTACCTCCTTTTCGCCTCAGCCCATTGCTCAGGGGTATCAATATCGAAAAAGCAAGCCTCATCAACCAAAACAAGCTCGCCCCGCAGCGATGACTGCTGCCTCACGATTCGTCTGGCGCCTTCATCCCCTCTCAACGTTTCGACCTGTTCAAAGAGCCGCTTAGATAATACGATAGGCGGCTTCGGACCTTCTCCATCCGTCGCCGCCACCCAATCCAGCTCGGAGCCATCGCCGTAACGACGGACAAGCGACGCTAATACCTCCTCCGTCACAAATGGCTGGTCGGCCAGCATAACGAGCACAGCGTCCGCGCCCATCGCTCCCGCCGCGGACACCCCCATCCGCAACGATGCAGACAGCCCTTCTGCCGCATTGGCGCACGGAAGGATTCGCAAGCGTTCCTTGTCCAGCCCAGCCGGAGCCAAGGACGGCCGCATCCAAGACAACGGCTGCTCTGGCCGTACGACGACCAACGATACGCTCACAGCAGATTGGAGCAGACGCAAGCACCGAGCGCCAACCGTCTCGCTTGTCCCCGGCCACTCCAGCGCCAGCTTCGACTGCCCCATTCGCGAGCTTGCGCCAGCCGCAAGGAGCAATCCGACGATTGTCGTCATAGGGACATCCTTGTCAGCAAACGGGCGATTGCTTCGTCTGCTTTCCGCAGCACGTCGGCTTCATCCATCATCGTCATGCACCGATTGTCCATGACAAGCCTACCGTCGATCCACACCGAATGCACATCGCCACGACCCGCCGAATAAACGATTCTGGAATAAAGGTCGGCATCATAGGAAGGGAAGGCATGAAACTTATTCAGATCCAGCAATACAAGATCTGCTTTCTTGCCTGCTTCGATCGAACCGATCTCCTTTTCCATGCCCAGCACTTCCGCCCCTCCGATCGTAGCCATCCGCAGCACCGTTCGGGCATCCATTGCCGTAGGGCCATGATGCACCTTGTGAATCATCGCCGTCAGGCGCATTTCTTGAAACATGTCCAACGTGTTGTTGCAAGGCGCGCCATCTGCACCGATCCCCACTTGTACGCCATCGCCAAGCAGCCCCGGAACATCCGCAACCCCTGAAGCCAGCTTCAAATTAGAGCCCGGACAATGCGTCACCTTCGTCCCTGTTCGTTTTATTATCTCGCGTTCTGCATCATCCAGCCAAATCGAATGCGCCAACACAAGTCGCGGCGACGCTAAGCCAATGGCGTCCAGATAAGCAACGTTGCGAAGCCCCGTTTCCCGCTCGACCAGCTCGATTTCGCCCCGATTTTCTGAGGCATGGGTATGGACGAGCACATTATGCTCCGCGGATAAATCGCGTACCGCTATTAGCAGCTCCTCTGTGCAGGAAACGACAAACCGCGGGCAAAAGGCATACTGCAGCCGGCCTCCATCGTATCCATGCCATTTGCGAAGCAGCGCAACGCTTTCCTCAATAGAGCGTGCTGTGTCCTCTTGCAGCGCATCCGGCACGTCGCCGCCCTTGCGATCCATCATCACTTTGCCTGATATCGCACGTATGCCGCTTTCCGCCATCGCACGAAACGCGGAATCCGTATAATGGACCGTCTCCATATCCAGCAGCGTCGTCGTCCCGCTTTGAATCAACTCGCCAATACCGAGCAGCGCAGACACATAAACCGATTGCTCATCATGCGCGGCTTCGAGCGGCCAAATCCGCGTCCGCAGCCAATCGAGCAGCTCCATATCATCGGCCCGCCCTCGGAACAGCGTTTGGCAGAGATGGACATGCGTCTGAATAAAGCCCGGCAGCAGGATGCGGCCATCAGCCTCGTAGACGGTATCGGGAACGAAGCCGTCCTCCGCACCCTCGAAATTGCCGAATGCAACAATCCGATCATTCACGATGCGGACATCGCCTCGCAGCACATCGCCAGCCTCGTTCATCGTCACGATTATCGCATTGCGAATGAGCATATTCCCCATGCGTTTCCTCCCCGGGCGGCGATTGTTAGTCCGCTGTATTTTCTTCCATTAGCATATGCCGGAACAGGAACGCTAATTTCATGCGAAGCAAATCCGATGTTTTCTTAAAATCAACCTCCAGCATCTCGCCGATTTTCTCCAGCCGATAAGCTGCCGTATTCCGGTGAATATATAGGCGTTTCGCCGCTTCGCCAACTTGAGCATCCTGCTGCAAGAACATGTCTAGCGTCCGCATGAGCTCGCGCTCGTGGTCGTTTTCTTCATCCGAAAGCTTTTTCAACACCGTCTTATAAAAGCGGCTCATCCTTTCCCTCGGAATCCCTTCGAATAAATAAGCGAGCTCTTTATCCGAGAAAGGGATGACCACCTCCTCGTCAGCCATGCCATCCGCAAGCCGAATCGCGTCCACGCATTCCGCATACGCTTCACGCAGCTGATTGGAAGCCGGTTTCTTATAGCTGATTGCAACACGCGCAAGCGCTGGCCCACCGCGGCCCCGTACCAACGCTGCACACTCCCTCAGCACAGCAGCCAATTTATCGACGCCTTGGAAGGTTTCAGCAGGCACGACGTACAAGCTCCCTTGCTCAACCGTAAAGTGTACAATCTGTAGCCCTGTCAGCTGCGGATGCGCCATCAGCGCTTGGCTTAATCCGCGATCTGATAGCTTCCCTGCATCCTTATGAACGCCCAGCACACAATAATATTCGCCATTACATAACATAACGCCGCTTTTTCTCGCTCGCTCCATTAAGAGCCGGCTTGGAATGCCGCCTTGCAAATAACGGAGGAACATCGTACCCAAATCATCCGGAGCAGCTGCGCCTGCCGCGCCTGGAAGCGCAAGCACTGCGTAGGACGCGATCAGCTCCGCCGCTTGCAGAAGCAGCTGATCCTCCGCCTTCGACGTCTGTCCGACAGACTGGAACAGCACTGTCCCGCCGCCCTCCTCGTCGCTGTCATGCAGCGGATACCGCAATAAACGAACACCCTCTATCGCCTTCCAACGGCCAACTGGCAGGCGCCTCCAATGCTGGAGCAATGCCGCCTCCCGGCAGGAGGTTGCATTCAACAGCACGCGATCACCCTGCCAGATGATAGCCGCTGGCAAGCCTACAATTTCCATAATGTCAGCAAGAACGCTAGACGGGTCGCTCGCTTTATCCCGCTTAAGCGCGAGACGCATAAGCTTCTTCTGCTTCTCCAGCACGTCTTGCACGGCGAACAGCTGGCGCGCAATGCCTGCGCGAAGCAAGCCATCAATATCCGACTCGTCGTTAAAAGCGTCAGGAAGCGCAATGACAGGCAGGCTTAGCCGATCCGCTTCCTCTGCGATGAAGGCTGCCCATTCTCGCCATTCCGGGCTGTCGCTCACGCTAATGCCTGCTGTCCCGCGTTGATGCAGCGAGCGAACCCACGCTATCGCATCCTCCCGGCTCCCCTGGATCGAAGCGCCTGATGCGATGAGCATATCGCCTTCCTTGACACGTCCGGCCATGTCCGTCGATTGCATGACATGGACCGCATAGATCACTCGATTCAATCCGTCCCGACCTGCGATTAACTTCCCTTCCGACAATGGAAACACAGACAGCGCTTGTTCAACCGTCATTCGCATGCGCATCCCTCCCGAATCGGCAATCAACACGTCAACTTAATTGACATTGTATGCCGAATTCGCAGGGTCAGCAACCTATTTGTTAGATTTTATAACATTAATGTAACAGAGAACAACCCTTGCTCGTGTTCCCTATCTTCGTGCGCTTCGTCGATAAGCAAGAATGGTTCGGTACATCGATCGATTCTTCAGCTTACGGAAAGGCGTGATTTGAGGCTTCGTATTCATCTCCAGCAGCCATGAACGCAATCGATGATCCACGGCTACGTCGAGGCCTAGCTCCACACAGGACGGGTGAGCCCTGGTATACCGACGGGCGATCCGCAGCGACAGACGCTCCACCTGATGGCGCTTGTTTGCCGCCTTGCCTTGGGACATCTTCGACCGGAATACCTGCATGATCGGATGAATCGAAGCGCCTTGGCTGCCATTCGTCACGATGCGCCCAGGCGCTGCCACACGCGCAAGAATCCCCGTTACTTTCCAAGGCCTCGAGGTCGAGCGGCGCTGCGTCATGACGCGCAGATCATATCGCCTTCCTTTATAGCGAAGCAGGTGGATACCGCGCTGGACAAGATAAGCGCCGCTCTTTTTATACGCGCGAATTAACCCGTACAGCGCCGATATCGTTCTCGTATGCCTTGTCAGCAATTTGTACCGCCATTCGTATCGCACGCGGCCTCTTGTTTTCAGCTTCCTTACGCGCATCACGCCAATGCCAAGCGCACCAACGTTTGGCTTTACATAAACCGTGCTATACAGCCTTAGCATATTGCGAAGCCTTGCCTCCGTCAGCATGACCGTCTTCGGAATCGCCCGGCGTACAACCGGATCCCGGAGCAGCACTTTCGTTTTTCTCATCTTATTATGATCGAGCCGCGTTCTTACACTTCGCATAGCCAATGTATTCGCCTCCGCATAAGGTTTTCATCATCATATGTCACAAAGATGAACCCTTCGTGGACGCAGACCCATTCCGAGCGGTTAAAGCCAACATACGATAACACACCGGGGAGGGGTGAGCTTGAATCGTAAAGGAATGAACCGAATTGCCGCCTATTACGCACGTAAATACGACTGGTATGCGGCGCTTCTGCAACACTCGGACGACATGCTTGGTAACGAAACGCCTTATCTGACAGCCGACATTCTGGAGCAGCATTATTACAACAGCAAAGCGCCCGAAGGCTGTTATGTATACCGGACATCCGGCACAAGCGGCGGCCGCCGCAAAATGATCGCCTATTCCGAAGCGGATGAGCGCCGGTATTTGGCCGTCAAAACGCGGCTGTTCGCCCAATTAGCCGGCGACCGGCCGATTAGGCGCGCTTTCGCGGATATGGGAACGGGCCATGCCGCCGCGACGTCGATCGCGATTTTTAAGGAACTGGGCTGGGAAAATGAAGCCATTGCCTACGATGAACCAATCGAGCGGCATATTGAGCGGCTGACGCAATTCCGACCAGACCTGCTGTACACGATGCCTTCGTTATTGGAACGCATTGCATGCGCGCTCGACGATCCCGCTTCGCTTGGCATCCAATGCATCATCACTGTAGGCGAGGCCGCATCGCCGCAATGGCGAAGCGCGATGGCCAGCACCTTCGGCATCGATGCGCGTGACGTCATGGATACGTACGGGTCGATCGAGATCGGCACGATCGCATGGTTCGATGACAACGCCGGCTGCTATCGTCTTGCAGAGGGGATTCATGCAGAAGCCGTTGCGCCTGCGGCGATAGGGCTTGCTGATACGCTCGCCTCGGACGAGGCGGCGCTCGTACTCACGTCCACGCAGCGCGCCGAATTTCCAGCAATCCGCTTCGTAACCGGCGATGTCGTTCGCGGCTTTCAACCGGCCAGCGAGCATGCGGGCGCCACATTCGAAGCCATCGTCCGGAGGATTGGACCTGAACTGAAGCATGGCGAAAAAATAAGCATCCATGACATTGAAGCAGCCGTCTTTGCCCATGCCAAACGCGTTCAGGTCCGCGCCGCATCCAGCGCCAACCGGCTGATCCTCTATTTGTACGGACCGGATGCGACACCCGATCGTGCAGCGCGCATTGAAGCTGAAATTGGACAACGTGTTCCAGAGATTGGAGCCATGATTCATGGCGGCATGCTGCCTCGAATCGAAATCGTGCTGGCAAGCAGCGAAAGCGAAATGCCGCAAGGGAGCGTGAAACAAAAAAAATGGCATCAGCCAACCGATGGGAACTAAAGCTGGACGAGGGCGTGCTTGGATTAATCGGCCGAACGCCGCTCGTTCGACTGAAGCAGCTGTACCCGGAAACGTCCGTTAACGTTTATGCCAAGCTCGAAATGTTTAACCCCGGCGGCAGCGCCAAGGACCGGCCTGCGCTGCGGATGATGAAGGAAGCGATAGCAGCCGGACTCGTTCGTCCTAGCACAACCATTGTAGAGTCCAGCTCTGGCAACATGGCGATAAGTCTCTCCATGATATGCGGAATTCTTGGACTTCGGTTCATTTGCGTCGTCGATCCGCGAACAGCCGAAGCGAACCTTCGGATCATTCGCACTTATGGCGCGGAAATCAATTATGTGACTGAGCCAGATCCTGCGACGGGCGAATTTCTCCCTGCCCGAATTGCAAGGGTAAAGGAGCTTGTCCAGCAAATCGGCGACGCCTTTTGGCCCAACCAATATGCGAACCCGTTCAACGCAGCCGCACATCGAGACACGACGCTGCCTGAAATCGTTCAGGAGCTCGGAAGCATCGACATGCTGCTCGTTGGGGTTAGCAGCTGCGGCAGCTTGCGCGGCTGCTCCGACTATATCAAAAATAAAGGAATGCCTACTGCGGTCATTGGCGTCGATGCTGGCGGGAGCGTCATCTTTGGCGGGCCTGGCAGCCGGAAGCTGCCAGGGCTTGGCGCGGGCATCGTGCCGCCGCTATTCGCGCCTGGGCTGGCGGATGGGCATGAGACCGTGAGCGATCTCGACTGCGCAACCGGCTGCCGCCGTTTGCTGCGAAGAGAATCCATCATGGCTGGGGGATCGGCTGGCGGGGTCGTAGCCGCGCTGGAGCGGCGCTTGCCTCAGCTGCCTGACGGGGCGAACGTGGTCTTGATTTTGGCCGATAGAGGCGAACGGTATCTCGATACCGTGTACAGCGACGACTGGATTCGAAGCGGATTCGGCGAAGCCGCACTCGCGCAATTGGCAGCTGACGTTTAACGATGCGCTATATCAATGAACAGCAGCTACAGTCGATTGGCGCGGATTGGGACCAGCTGGCCAGCACGATAACAGAAGCGCTTCGCTGCATGATCGCGAGCGATTATGTGCAGCCGCTCAAGCCTTATTTGCGATTCAAGCATCCCAGCAATCGGATCATCGCCATGCCTGCCTATATCGGAGGGCCGTTCGATATCGCCGGAATGAAGTGGATTGCGAGCTTTCCGAACAACCCCGCACTAGGGCTCCCGCGCGCGCATAGCGTCGTCGTCTTGAATGACGCGGATACCGGCGTACCTGTCGCCATGATTAATGGGCCTCTGCTGAGCATTGTGCGGACCGCTGCCGTCAGCGCCGTAATGCTGCGCAAATGGCTGACGCTTCCTGCGCAGCGCCATGATCGGCCGCTGAACGTTTGTTTGATCGGATGCGGACCAATCGGCCAATGGCATGCCCGCATGCTTCGCTCGGTGCTTGGCAGCCGTCTGGGACGGTTGACCGCCTTTGACCTCTCGCAAGAGCGCGCGCAAGCAATCGCCAGCCTTGTCGGCGACGCCGGACATGCCGCCGCCGATTGGCGCGAAGCCTATCGCGATGCCGACATCGTCGTCACCTGCACCGTTTCCGGCAGCCGATATATCGATGCCGCGCCGGCAGCGGGCAGCTTGCTGCTGCATGTTTCGCTGCGCGATTATGCCCCGGCGGCGCTGGGGTCTGTCGACACGATCATCGTCGATGATTGGGAAGAGGTTTGTCGCGAAAATACCGACATCGAGCTGATGCATCGCCACGCCGGCTGGTCGCAAGCGAACGCTTTAACGCTAGCGGAAGCCGTGCTCGGCGACCGTTTGAACAGCGCGCCGGCCGACGGCCGCATGCTGTTCAGCCCGATGGGCATGGCGATCTTTGATATCGCCGTTGCGTCGTCCATTACCAAGCACGCGACGCTGCACGGCATCGGCATCGATTTGGAGTAGCGTGTGCGCGGGGGTGGGGCGAATAGGGCAGATTTTTGTGCCCTATTCCCTCGGCGAGCCCCCTTCGGGGCGCATAGGGAACATTTTTGTTCACTATTCGCGCAGCAAGCCGCCCGCGGGGCGTATAGGGAACATTTTTGTTCCCTATTCGCGCAGCAAGCCGCCCGCGGGGCGTATAGGGAACATTTTTGTTCACTATTCGCGCAGCGAGCCCCCTTCGGGGCGCATAGGGCAGATTTTTGTTCACTATTCGCGCAGCAAGCCCCCCTCGGGGCGTATAGGGCAGATTTTTGTTCCCTATTCGCGCAGCAAGCCCCCCGCGGGGCGTATAGGGCAGATTTTTGTTCCCTATTCGCGCAGCAAGCCGCCCTCAGGGCGCATAGGGCAGATTTTCATGCCCTATTCACCCGGCGAGCTCCCTTCGGGGCGCATAGGGAACATTCCTATGCCCTATTCACTCGGCTAGCCGCCCTCAGAGCGCATAGGGCACATTCTTATGCCCTATTCCCTCGGCGAGCCGCCCTCAGGGCGAATAGGGCAGATTCCCATGCCCTATTCCCTACGGTGAATCGAGCTTTCGCGAGCATGGCGGCGACGCCTTAGCCTTCCCTCACGAAGCACGAACAAAAGGCGGTGCAGCAGAAAATTGCTGCACCGCCTTTTTCATTGTGAACGTCCTTAATCGCCCAAGCGATTGGAAGTCAGAAACCGCTTCGTTTCCTCCGTGCCCAACTCACGGAGCAGACGGTAGATTTGAACGATAATTTCGTCCGTTCCACCGTTCAGCTCAGCATCCGAGGTCGTTTCGTACGGATTCCGGACAAAATGAAACGCCTGCGCCTCATCCATGCTCGAATAGTCGTTAAAAAGCGTTTTGAGCCGGTTCACCTCTTCTCTGTTGGCGTTAATGACCAGCTCGTACGCCGCTGCTTCTGGATCGTCCAATACTTGTCCGGCAGCAACCGATACATAATAAAGCTTCCGCTCGCCCGCTTCGCTATCATCTGCCAAATCGATATGCGGCATCGCTATTGCCCCCTCCTTCTTCATTCTACTGATGCGTACCCTCAAATAGGTTCCCCCCATGGACAGACATTTTATCCTATAATTCCGCATATAACTGGTATCATCTCGACAGACGAATGAATACGCAGTACCAATTTGCTGTCATGCTGCAAATAACGGACGAGCGAGCAAAAGTAGACAGCCTCCTAGAGAGAGGGATGAGTTTCATGTGTGGTATTACCGGATGGATCGATTGGAACCGTGATCTGACGCAAGACAGCGAGCACTTGGAACGAATGACGGAAACGCTGGCCCCTCGCGGTCCCGACGCTGCCGGAACGTGGATTTCGGCGCATTGCGCTCTTGGGCATCGCCGTTTATCCGTCATTGACCCCGAGAATGGCGCTCAACCGATGATTCGCCATGCCGGCGGACATACGTACGTCATCGTTTATAACGGCGAGCTGTATAATGCGCCTGAGCTGCGCGTCGAGCTGGAAAGCCGCGGAAGAAGCTTCACGACGAACTGCGATACCGAGGTGCTGCTTGTTTCCTATATGGAATGGGGCAAAGCGTGCATCGAGCGCTTTAATGGCATTTTTGCTTTTGCAATCTGGGATTCGGGCGAGCAGCATCTGTTCCTTGCCCGTGACCGACTGGGCGTCAAACCGCTCTTCTTCAGCGAAGGAACGAGCGCAGGCAAATTCATGTTCGGCTCCGAGCCGAAGTCGATTCTGGCACATACCGAGGTACCTGCACAGGTGGGAGCGGAAGGGCTTGCCGAAATTTTCATCGTAGGCCCCGCGCGGACGCCTGGCCATGGTGTCTACAAGCATTTGCGCGAGCTGCGCCCCGGCCAATGCATGACGGTCACGCGCGATGGCAACGCCATTCATACGTACTGGAAGCTGGAAAGCCGTCCGCACACGGACAGCATCGAAGAAACGACTGCTCGCGTCAGTCAGCTGCTGCAAGACACGGTGGAGCGCCAGCTGATTTCCGATGTGCCGCTGTGTACGCTGCTGTCTGGCGGACTCGACTCGAGCGCACTCACCGCGCTGGCGGTCAAGTATTATCAAGGCACGGGGCAAGGCAATATCCATACATTCTCGGTCGACTATGTCGACAACGATAAGAACTTCAAAGCTCACGCGTTCCAGCCAAATGCAGATGCGCCTTGGATCAAACGAATGAGCGAACATCTAGGCACGATTCATCATTCGATCCAGTTCGATACGCCGGAGCTGGTCGATGCGCTTCGCGCGGCAACACTGGCTCGCGATCTGCCAGGCATGGCGGATGTCGACGCTTCGCTGCTGCTTTTCTGCCGGGAAATCAAGAAGGAAGCAACCGTCGCCTTATCCGGTGAAGCAGCGGATGAAATATTCGGCGGATACCCTTGGTTCCACCGGGAAGAAGCGCTGAATGCCAATACGTTCCCATGGTCGCTAGCAACCGGCATGCGCAGCGACCTGCTGAACCCGGAGGTTGCCGATTGGATCAAGCCGCAGCAATATCTCGCCGATCGCTATGCCGATGCGCTGGCAGAAGTGCCTCATCTCGATGGCGAGGATGCAGCTGCTCGCCGCATGCGCATCATGTCCTATTTGAACATAACCCGCTTCATGCCCACGCTGCTCGACCGGAAGGATCGCATGAGCATGGCCGTCGGACTTGAGGTTCGCGTACCGTATTGCGATCATCGTCTGGTCGACTACGTGTTCAATATTCCGTGGGAAATCAAAACGTCCGGCAGCCGCGAAAAAGGCATTTTGCGAAAAGCGCTCGTCGACGTTCTCCCCGAGGATGTCTTGTGGCGCAAAAAAAGCCCGTATCCCAAAACGCATAATCCGAACTATCTCGAAGCCGTCCGCACGATGCTGCTCGAGGTGCTCGACGACTCCAGCTCGCCGCTGCTTCCGCTTCTTAACGTCAAAAAGGTACGTGAAATCGCCGCCTCCGCCGATGCAAGCTCGAACATTCCTTGGTTCGGCCAGCTGATGAGCGGACCGCAGCTCTTCGCCTACTTGTGGCAAGCGGACCTGTGGCTTCGCCAATATAAAGTGTCCATCGGTTAAGCGAATCGAATAGTATGCGCAAAAAGGCTGTCGTCCCGCTTCGCGAATCCCAATTCGCGAGCGGGCGTGACAGCCTTTTCTCATGCGTCATGCATGCGTTGATGCTTGGTTAGTTGTTCAGCTGCGCTAACAGCTTGCGAAGCGCAGCGCCGCGATGGCTGATCGCCTGCTTCTCTTCCGTCGAAAGCTCCGCCATCGCTCGGCCAAGCTCCGGCAGCCAAAATAGCGGATCGTAGCCGAAGCCGCCTGTCCCGCGCGCACTGGACAAAATGCGGCCGGGCACATCGCCCTCAGCATCCATGAACGAGCCGTCTGCAGGATCGTACAAGGCTAGCGCGCATACAAACCGCGCGCCCCCGAACAGCGTGACGCCATGCGGCGCGACCGCCGGAATATCCGCAGCTGCGCCTGCCAGCTTGGACAATTCCCGCAGCAGCTTCGCATTGTTGTCCGCATCCGTCGCTCCTTCGCCAGCATAACGCGCGGAATAAACGCCGGGCGCGTTGCCGAGCGCGTCGACGCATAGCCCTGAATCGTCAGCGAGGACGGGCAGCCCGAGCGCATCGCCGATGATTTTCGCTTTCTTCCTCGCATTCGCTTGGAAGGTATCGCCATCCTCAACGATGTCCGGAAGTCCGTCGAAATCTTTCAAGCTTTTCACTTCTACGCCAAGCTGCGCAAAAGCGTGAGCAAATTCCTTTACCTTGCCTGCGTTCCCTGTCGCAACGACGACAACATTCCCGCTTCCGATCATCGGCTGCCCTCGCCGATGCGAGCGCCAGCTTGTCCAAGCACCTCGCGCTGCTTGCCGATGAGCTCCGTAATACCCGTTTCCGCCAAACCGAGCAGCGCATCCAGCTCGCTGCGCGAGAACGGCGACTCCTCGCCCGTGCCCTGCACCTCGACGAATTGCCCTGCGCCGGTCATGACCACATTCATGTCCACCTTCGCTTTGGAATCCTCGTCATAATTCAGATCGAGCACGGGGCTGCCATTCACGACGCCAACGCTAACCGATGCCAAATAATCCGTGATCGGATAGCTCTTGAACGACGCTTTCTCCGCCAGCTTATCGACCGCAATCGCCAACGCGATAAACGCGCCTGTAATCGAGGTCGTGCGCGTGCCGCCATCTGCTTGGATGACGTCGCAATCCAGCGTAATCGTGCGCTCGCCGAGCGCTTGCAGATCGACGACCGAGCGCAAAGCGCGGCCGATGAGCCGCTGGATTTCCATTGTACGGCCGCCCAATTTGCCTCTTGCCGCTTCGCGCTGGTTGCGCGATTGCGTCGCGCGCGGAAGCATCGAATACTCCGCCGTTACCCATCCCTTGCCCTGTCCCTTCATAAAAGGCGGCACGCGGTCTTCGACCGTTGCCGTAACGAGCACCTTCGTATCGCCGAATGCGATCAACACGGAGCCCTCTGCATATTTATTAACGCCTGTCTCTATCGTAATCGACCGCAATTGCGCAGCCTCTCGTCCATCGATTCTCATGCTGGTCCTCCTTGAATTAGTGCCCACTGCCCATGGCGCAAATGATAACCTTCCCCATTTTACCAGACGACCGCAATAAAATCGACTTGCCGCCAAAAACAACAAAAAAAGCGGCAAGGCCTGCGTATCCCGCACAGCCTTGCCGCTTTCTGTTCGTATCGCATGCCAGCCGCTTGACGCGGGCAAGCATCCACCTTTTAAGATTTAACTGCATTAACCGATGTTGGACGAGAGACAGGCTGACTGTACGAAACGTTATTCTCATCCGTGAAGTTCGATTTGCCGTTCAATTTAATCAATACCTTGGACGCGCCTGCATTTTCCGTGACGGACAATACGATCGCCTGCATCATGTCCGCCGGCTCTTTTTGCCCTTCCTCATAAGCGTCATCCTGCAGCTCGACCGTTACCATGTCATCCTTCGTCTGAACGCTCTTCACTTGGACGTCCGGCGTCATGAGCCCGATCAGATTGCTTTGATCTTCCGGCCCGAGCACGAGCTGATCGACGGATGCCTTCACCAGATTGTCCGTCCGGTCAATCAAGCGCGTCACAGGAACATAGTAGGAATCGCCTTCCGGCGTCTCTGCTGCAAAATAGAGCGTAACCGGCGACGATTGGCTGTAATCGACGCCTTCCGCGGTTTCAAGATTAATGCCAACCGTGCGGTCCAGCGGACGGTCCAGCGGATAAGCCTGCTCAGGCATCTCAGCCAGCTTGGCCCCTTCCAGTCGCAGCTCTACGCCTTGCACATTCGGCATGCCCGTAATTGTCCACGCGATCGCCTCGACAATTTTGCGCTCGTCCGCTGCGTTATAATTGACGAAGGATTGGTTAAAGTCGACGGTGGCAAGCTTTTTCTCCTTCGACTCCACGTACCCATTAATCTTCGTACCCTTGGGCAGCACGCCATGGAACCCTGCTGGCAGCTGATCTGCATAATCCCCGCCATCGACCATCATCTCAAGCGCCTTCTTGCCCAGCGATTCTTTCTCCCCTAAGGTTGTCCGAAGCGTAACAGGCGCAAGGTAGCCGTTGTCGTCCAAGAGGTAGACCGTTATTTGCGACTCGCCTGTTTGCAAATCAACTGTCGAGCCCGTCTCTATTCCCCCGCCGCCCTGCGGGATCGTGCTGCTTGGACTATTTTGCGTTTCGACTGGCGGCGGATCGATCTCTTTGGACGCATTGTTCGAGAAAACCCCACATCCTGCCGTCATTAACGGCAACGCGACTACCCCTGTCAATGCTGCTCGGCGAATCCAGCGATTTCGTTTCATCTCCGTCCGTTCCTCCCATCATCTAATCGCCGTCTCCGGCGAATTTGGTTCATTTGGTCGCTTTGTAGTACTATGTATACGAGCCCCCCGGTATTTTAGACCAGTTTTGTCCCATGAATTATTGCGAGAACGAGAGACTCGATAAGGAGGCCTTGCGCCATGTCCACACCGAAGCCGTACAGCCTTAACAGTCGTGCGGTCGCAGACGCGACCATGCAGTGGCTTGCCCGCCGCAACGTTTCCGTCCTCCAGATCGCCGAGCTGGCTCATGATTTGCAGAAAGCCTACTACCCCGATCTGACCGTAGAAGAATGCATCGTCCATGTCGAGTCGGTGCTCGCCAAGCGCGAGGTGCAAAATGCGGTGTTGACCGGCATTCAGCTGGATCTGCTTGCCGAAGAGCAGAAGCTGCTGCCGCCGCTGCAGGACATGATCATGAACGACGAGCCGCTTTATGGCTGCGATGAGGTGCTGGCCTTATCGATCGTCAACGTGTACGGCAGCATCGGATTTACGAATTTCGGCTATATCGACAAGCTAAAGCCCGGCATCTTAAAACGGTTAAATGAAAAAAACGGCCGCGATTGCCACACCTTCCTCGATGACATCGTCGGAGCGATTGCAGCGGCTGCTGCAAGCCGTATCGCCCATCGCAAGCATGCCGAGCTGGAACAGCAGCAGTAGGCCTAGTTCAACCTTTGCATCAAATAAGGCAGCTCATTCAACCCGTCTCATGACGGCTTGGAGGCTGCCTCTTCTTTTTGCCTTCGATTCGCGCACGCCGTATATCTCCAATAATTTCCGATCATCCTATAGCGGAGGTGATCGCGTGATTCGACAAACTTCCCAAGCTAACCCGCAGTTCGAGCAGAACGGCACGCCGCAGCCGATCGAACGCTCCTTGTCGGCCGCCCTTCATCAGCTCCAGCAATTATTCGGCCTACACGGCGATATGGCCTACCGTTCCTTGCAGTGCGACGACGGTACAGCGGGCTCGTTCATTTATAATATGACGATGTCGCACGCGGAATCGATTGATCAAATATGCGGGATCGACGGCTGGCTCCATCAAGCCCATTCGCCCGCGCTTCTTATCGCCCGCATTCAAAGCGGCGAATGGGCCAATGGCATGATTCACACGACGAGCGATTGGCAATCCGTCCTCCATGCGATCGTTAGGGGAGATGCTGTGCTGCTCTTGGATGGGCTCGACACCGCTATCGTGTGCGAAACGCGCCAGCTGGAATGGCGAAGCATAACGGAGCCGACCACGCAGGTCGTCGTCCGCGGCCCCAAGGACAGCTTCACTGAATCGTTTGCAACGAATATATCGCTGATCCGAAGACGCGTTCAAAAGCCCGGACTCATGCTCGAAACCTACCGAATCGGATCCGTCACCGGTACGCAAATCGGGATCATGTTCGTGAACGGAAAAGCCGAGGAGGCGCTGCTCCAAACGGTCCGCACACGCCTGCAATCGCTTCAAACCGACGGCGTGCTTGATTCCGGCTCCTTGGAACGGCTTATGCAAGAAAAGCGTTTCACGCCGTTCCCGACGATCTATAACACCGAGCGGCCGGACAGCGTCGTCTCGCTTCTCCTAAGCGGGCGAGTCGCGATCATCGTCGACGGCACGCCTTTCGTGCTGGTCGTTCCGGTTACGTTCTATCAATTCTTTCGGGCTGCCGAGGATGCCTATGAGCGAGCCGATATCGGTATATTGCTTACCGTCCTGCGTTATGTTGCATATATCGTTTCACTGCTCGGGCCATCGCTTTACATTGCCGCTATTACGTTCCATCAGGAAATGATCCCGACTCCGCTGCTGATCAGCCTTGTCGCGCAGCGCGAAGGCGTACCCTTCCCGGCATTCGCGGAAGCCATGCTGATGGAGGTCAGCTTCGAGCTCATGAGGGAAGCAGGCGTTCGGATGCCGCGCGCCGTCGGCCAAGCCGTCTCCATCGTCGGCGCGCTGATCCTCGGCCAATCCGCCGTACAGGCGGGAATCGTCTCAGCCGCGATGGTCATTGTAGTCGCCTCGACCGGCATTGCCAGCTTTACGTCGCCCGCGTTTAATATTGCGATCTCCGCCCGGATTTTGCGATTTTCGCTTATGGTGCTCGCCGGAACGTTCGGCTTGTTCGGCATTCTGATCGGGCTGATCTTCCTCGTCGCCCATCTGTGCAGCCTTCGTTCATTCGGAACGCCCTATATGGCGCTTCATCAGAAGAAGGGAATGCCGCAAGCATGAGACGCGCCCGCTCGCGGCTGATTCTCGTTCTGCTCGCGCTGCTTCTGCTGCTCCCGACCACCGGCTGCTGGAACAGCAGGGAGCCTAAAAATCTGGCCATCGTCATGGCGTTAGGCATTGATAAAGGAACAGCCGAGGAGCCGTATCGCGTGTCGTTCCAGGTCGCCAATTCCGGCGTAGTCGCTTCCAATACCAACAACAACTCTGCCGCAGTGCCAATTACGATGTTTGCGAGCAATGGCGTATCCATCTTCGAAGCGATCCGCAAAACAGCGGAGAAGGTGCCCCGGCAGCTATTTTTCGCCCATATCCGGCTCATCATGATCGGTGAAACGATGGCGCGGTCCGGCATTTCCGAGCTCTTCGATTTTTTCGAGCGTTCGCGGGAAACGCGCATGACATCGCTCGTTCTCATCAGTCGCGGAAGCACGGCGGAGTCGGTGCTTCAGACGCTAACGCCGCTTGAGAAGCTGCCTGCCAACGCCTTCGTGGGCAAAATCAAATTTTCCTCAAAGCTGTGGGGCGAAAATTTGACGACCGCCGCAAACGATGTCGTCCGCATGCTCGTATCCAACAATCGGACGCTGCTCATCAGCGGCGTGAAACGTTACGGCCCGGCGTTAGAGGCGGAACAAAAGGCCAATGTCGAGAAAACGAACTCCTACTCGCTGATTGCGATGAATAAAATCGGCGTATTTCGCGACGGCAAGCTCGTGGAATGGCTGGATGGCCCTCGTGCCCGCGGCACATTATGGGCGTTGAACAAAATCCACAGCACCGTCATGAACGTTCCAGCCACAACGAGCGGAAGCGAAGAGAAGGCTGTCACCATAGAGGTGATGGGGGCCCGCTCGAAGGTCATCCCGCTCTTAGCAGACGGCAAGCCGTCCTTCCGAGTCGAGATTACGGCGGAAGGCTCGGTATCCGAGCTTCGCGCGCCGGTCGACCTGTCGCAGCCCAAAGCAATAGTGCGTTTGGAGCAGAGCTGGTCCCAAGCCATTCGGGAAGAGGTGCTGCAGGCGGTCACGCATGCGCAAGAGAGCGGACTGGATTATATCCAGCTTAACGAATCGTTCAAGCGCAAATTTCCGAAAGCATGGCGGCGTGTGCAGTCCAACTGGACGCAGCTGTTCGCAGACAGCCCCGTACAAGTGACGGTGCACACCTATATTCGCCATCAGGGAATGCGCAATCAATCGTATTTGCAGAAGATGAATCAGAATGCGAAGCAGCAGCAAAATGAGCAATAATAACGGGGGAGCATTGTGGAACAAGTCCGAATTGGCCGGCTGCATTTTTATATGCTGATCGGCATGTATTTATTAGGCGGCACCATTGCGCTCGGCACTGGCGTTGGGGCGGGGAAGGATGTATGGCTGGCGATTTTGCTCGGGCTTGTGCCCGGGCTTCTTCTATATGCCATTTATGCCAAGCTCTATAGCTTGCATCCGAATAAGCCGTTGACCAGCTACCTGCCAGATGTGCTTGGCGGTCCGATCGGCAAGACGATCGCTTTTTTGTACAGCGTGCATTTCATCTATCAGGCGACGCGCAACGTTCGCGGCTGCGGCAATCTGCTCGTCATTTCCGTCTATGACCAGACGCCGCTATTCGCCATGCTGACACTGATGGGGCTGGCCTTGATCTATCTCCTATACTGCGGGATTGAAAGCATAAGCCGATCGTGTACGATCTTCTTGACCGGCATTGTCGGACTTGGCTTTATGGCCTCGATTTTCTTGTTCGCTTCTGGCGTCGTCGATGTGAACCGACTGCTTCCTGTCATGGAAAATGGCTGGAGGCCTGTTATGAACTCCGTTCCCAGCACGTATTTTCTCCCCTACGGGGAGATGCTTGTCATTACGATGCTGTTCCCTTATGTCGCGCCAAAAGGCCGTAAATCCGTCCTCACAGGCATGTGGACAATGATTACGACCGGATTCGTGCTTGCGTATACAATGGCCTTGAATGTTGCCGTGCTGGGGAGCGACTTGTTCATGCGATCGGTGTTTCCGCTCATGACGACAACCTCGCAAATCAACATCGGCGATTTTATCCAGAAGGTCGACGCCATCGCCATCTCGACCTTAATGCTGAGCTATTTCTTCAAAGGCGCGATCTATGCTTACGTTGCAGCGATGGCAATCGCCGACTTATGGCGAGTGTCGATCAAACAGCTTGCTCTGCCGATCGGCTTTATTGTGCTATTCAGCTGCATGATGCTCGCCGGCAGCTACGCGGAAAACTACGTCGAAGGATTTGTTCTCAACCCCTACGTCATCTTCCCGTTCGATTTCATCATCCCTGCAATCGTGCTCATCGTCTCCCTTATTCGACGCCGCCCGGGAGGCGCTTCTTCCACTTAATGCCGAAGCCATTGCACAAATAATAAAGAAGCGCGAGGCACCAGCCCGCGCCTGCCGCTTTCTCGAGCGGCTGCATCGTCATCATCTGGCTCGTCAGCTTATGAAACGACTGGCTGACCGTCAGATTCATGAACAGATCCATCATCAGCATGTAACCGATGGTAAATACGCTATAGATGGCTGTGATGAGAATCAATTTGCCCTTCATCGGATCACCCCTGATCCGGAGCCGCAGCCAAGGCGTCAGCTCCTTCGTCTGATGGCATTAATATGCAGCGCTGCCGCCCTGCCTATCCGCTTTGACAAAAAACAGCTGCCCATCCCGCTCCACTTGGGCGATACGGCCTCGTTTGACGAGATGCACCAGATGCGCTAACGTTTCGGCCATCGCAAAACGGAGGTTATGCTTGTTCTCGCGATGCCGCGTGCCAAATAAAAGCTCGCACAGCTCAAAGCCGGTTGCCAATTGCCGCTGCGGCTCTTCCAGCAGCTCGACGATCGCATCCAAACGCTGCGCATGATGCCGCTTAAGCTCCAAACAGCGCTCCGAAAAAGAAGTGAACGGGTTGCGATGCCCGGGGAATGCTCTCGAAACGTTCAACACGCTAAGCTCCTCCAGGCTTTGCATGAAGGCGTCCAACGGATCATCCAGCTCATCAGGCACGAGACTGACGTTCGGCGTAATATCCGGCATCACTTGATCCCCGCATAGAATCGATTGACTGATCGGGTCATAGAAGAGAAGCTGGCCAAGGGCATGCCCTGGCGCGTCAATCGACTGCCATGCAATGCCGCCGAAGGCGATCGGCTCGCCCGGCTTCATGTAAGTAACGGTTGGCTGCGGCGATACGCTAGCAAGGAAGCTATCCAGGTTATCCGCAATGCCTTCCACCAGCCCAGCAGGCATCCCGTGCGCGCTAAATTGCGCGGTCAGCTTGTCCCCAAGCTCCCGATGCTCCCCCCACATCCGAATGGCGTAGCGATGGGACGCTTCCGTCATCCATACCTGTGCTCCGGACCGTTCTTGGAACAAGCCTGCAAGCCCATAATGGTCGGGATGCTGATGCGTGACGATGATGCGCACAATGTCTGTGAAGGCAATGCCAGCATGGCGGAACACAGCCTCCCATGCTGTTACAGCCTCCGGCGTATGCAAGCCCGGGTCAACGACGGTATAACCGCCAGTCGGCTCCGGCAGAACATAGCTGTTCACGTAACGGAGCGAGAATGGCAGCGGCACCTTCACCTGCAGCCAATTCTCGTTCCACGTTTTCACCTGCAGCGGTTTAATGTTGTCCATTATTCCGCCACCGTCCCGCACATAATGAGCCGCATGGACTGCGCTGCATCATAGGGGCTCCCGTCATACTGGCCAGCTGTCCGCTCCAGTCGAAGCCCGGACTCGGCAAGCGCTTGTTCGAACCATTCGAGATGAAAGAGCATCACCCGCTCCTCGTACCGGCGTTCCTCCGGCGTGCCCGCTTGAATCGTTATCGTTTTGCATACGGCGCCTGACTCAATCCGCCGCTCCTCGCGAATCGTCCAGCCGGTCTCGTCATCTAAGCGTTCAGACAGAGGGACGAGCGTGCGGGCCACATAATTCGCATTCAGGAAATCGATCACGAAACGACCGCCCGGGCGCAGCACTCGCCGCAGCTCGCGCAATACTTGCTTATTCTCGTCTTCCTCCTCGAAATAGCCGAAGGACGTAAATAAATTAACGGTCGCGTCAAAGGCGCCGTCCTCGAACGGCAGCTTGCGCATATCCCCTTGGAACCAGCGTACGCGCTGCTGTTCATCATGCCGTCTCGCTTCTTCCAGCAGCGGAGCCGACAAGTCCATCCCGCTTACTGTGTAGCCCAGCTCCTCCAGCGCTAGCGCATGCCGTCCCATCCCGCAGCCGACATCGAGCAGCTCCGTGCCGGTCGGCAGCTCCATCCAGTCGCACAGCTGTTTAATCTCGCGATTCGCCTGCTCCCAATTCCGATGCTTATAGACAACCATATAGTCGGTTCCGAAGCTCCGCTCAAACCATTCTCCCATGTTCACAGCTCCCATTATGCCGGCTGTTTGCCGATCTTTTCTTCGTTATATTGTACTGCAACTATAGCTGCTGCGGCAAAAAACGTTTCGCCGATTTCCGTTAATCGCTTGAATAGGACATATTTTCCGCTCGAAGGTGCACACTAAGGGGCATGACCGGAAATTGGAAGGAGGCGGAGCGGATATGCTGCAGCGAGTCACTGCGATTTTTGCTGAGGCCAAGGACTTGAATACGCATCGCATTCAGAATAAACATTTCGTGCTGGAGGTTGCTTACATCGGCTCTCTTGTGGACGAAAGTAAGGTGAGCGACTTCATTCTCGTTCCTTTCACGCAAGAGCATCAATCGTTCAAAGAGATTCTCGCAACGAATCCGTCGTTCAAGCTTGTAGAAGATCCAGCGCGGTGGGCTGATACCTTGCTTCGAGGATTCGTGCTGCTCCAAATCGAATCTTATGTATACGCACTAGATGCTGCGCGCGTTATTCGGAATCAGACCCCCGTCGCCGAGGTTGAAAGCACGGTGCAGGGACCGCAAACCGCGCTTAATGAAGATTTGATCGACTCCATCAACTTGATACGTACCCGCTACCCTTCTCCTGAGCTCAAAATCGAGGAAGGAACCGTTGGTTCGTTGTCGCAAACGCGCTTGCTGCTGCTCTACGACCAACAACGTGTGGACCCGACGGTACTAGCCAATGTGCGCAAGAAGCTGATGGGCGTTTCGACCGAAATTGTGAATGCGGTAGGCGAGCTGGAGAAGCTGCTTACTCATCCTAGCCGTTCGTTGTTCCCGACCATGCTCATTACGGAGCGCCCCGACCGTATATCCCGCGCGCTCGGCCAAGGCAAAATGGTGCTGCTCATGCACGGCAACATGTTCGGTATTGTGTTGCCCGCGACCTTTTTTGATTTCATGCACGCGATGGAGGATCGATACGAATCGTTCTGGATGACGCGCACCTTGATTTTGCTCCGTTATTTAGCGATCATTTTGACGATTACGCTTCCGGCGCTTTACATCTCGATCATTTCCTACAATCCGGAGCTTTTTCGTGTTCAACTCGCCTTCTCCATTGCCGGCAGTCGATCGGCGGTTCCATACCCATCATTCATCGAGGTATTTCTCATGCTCTTCCTTATTGAAGCGCTAATTGAAGCGAGCGCAAGGCTGCCGCGCTATATCGGATCAACCGCGACGACCGTCGGCGGTCTCATCCTCGGACAAGCTGCGCAGCAAGCGGGGCTGGTGAGCAGCATTATGATTATCGTGACGTCCGTCGTGGCGATTTCAAACTTTGTCGTCCCGATTTCTTCGATGTCGTACGCGATCCGGTTTTTGAAATATCCGTTAATCGTCATCTCCATCTTCTTCGGCGTTACCGGCGTTGCGTTCGGGCTATTCATCTACATCGTCTACCTGTCGCAGCTTCGCAGCTTCGGCAAGCCGTACTTCCGGTTCATCGGAGGCATTAAGCATGCCAAGGGCGACATCGGGCAGGTGAATGCGAGATGAACCGATACGTCATTTACAACTTTGTTCTCGTCAGCTTTCTGAATCTCATGCTGTTCGTGCCAAACATCCTGTTCCAATATCGTTATAAAGGGGCCGTCTCCTCCTTAATTGTCGCCGCCCTTATCGGAACGACTGCCGCTTTGCTGTTCATTCACGCGATGTCGAAGTTTCCGAGCAAAGGGGTTCCCGAGATTTTATTCGAACGGCATCCCCGATGGGCTGTCATCCCTGTGCTGATCGTGTTTGCCTTTATGTGGTTCACGGCTTCAAGCATCGCGCTGGCCGGCTATGCCCTGCTTATTAATCGGTTCTTCAATCCGGATGCGAATACGCTTGTCATCTTAACGATAATGGCGGTAATCTGCCTCTACGCCGCCACCCGATCGACCTTGAGCATGATGTTTAATATGGAAATTGTGCTGATCGTTAACACGCCGCTCATCCTGCTGCTGCTTATTAAAGCGGCGCGAAGCAATCAGCTTTTATGGGATGAAATTCGAACGGCGAGCAACTACTTTCACATTATGCCAAAGCTTGCGCCTATCGCAGCGGCAACGTTTATCTTTACCGGTTATGTGAATCTGTCGGTCTATAACCGCGCGTTTCCGCCCAATTTTCATTTTCGCCTCAAATGGCTGATTCCAACGATCGGCATCGCCGTGCTCGCGGTTTCGTATTTTGTTCCGATCGGGCTGCATGGCACGGATGGCGTAGGCTCTTACCTGTATGTATGGACTGCGACCTCCGATTCGCTCGTCATGGAGTATGGCTTCATCGAACGCGTCCTGTTCGTGTTTCTCATCCTGTATCTGAACCTGACGCTGGTGTATACCGCCTCCGGCTGGCATCAAGCGATGGAAATTGTCAAAAGCTGCTTGCCTCGCTACAAGCTGGCCATCGACGAGCATCCGATCCCGATACGAAACTATGTCATCTGTTCCATTTTCGCCTTGACCACGATCCTGTCGCTCTACCTGCTAAACGAAAAGGATTATTCGAAGCTCACCGAATACTGGCTCATCCTGCGCATGATAGCCGAATACGGGCTCGTCATTTGGATATTCCTGCTAAGTCTTACAAGGAGAAAACCCACATGATTCGAATACGCCTTATGATGCTGGCCGCCTTAATCGGCCTTACGATTACAATGCTTTCAGGCTGCGGCTTTAAGGACATCGATAAACGGTTTTTCGTCGTCTCCACCGGGATCGACCGTACGGACAACCCAGATAAGCCATATCGGGTCACGCTGCGGCTTGCCATTCCGTCTCCCAAGACGGAGCCAGGCGCATCCAAATCGCAAATGGAAACGATTGAAACGGCTACGATTGCAGAGGGCGTTCGGCTGCTCAAGGCTCACGTGGATAAGGAATTGGATTTTGGCCATTGCAAAGTGTTCGTCTTCGGCGAATCGCTCGTGCGCTCGGACTATGCCGAAGCGCTGACCTGGATGCTGCGGCGACGTGATATCCAAAGCGTTGCGGATGTCGCCATCGGCCGTCCGACTGCACATGACGTACTCTACGCAGAGCCTCCGTCAGAGCGTTATCCCGGCAATACGTTGTTCCTCTCGTTCGGCACGCAAGGGACGGACTCGCCTTTTACGGTGCAGCAATTTATTTTCGATTTTGAACGGAGGTTCATGGAGAGAGGCCTGGATCCGTTGCTCCCGGTCATTAAGAGGGATCAGATGACCTATATGATCAGCAAAGTTGCTTTTCTAGATAAAAAGCAGATGAAGCTGATGCTCACAAGCGAGGAAACGCAGCAATTTAACCAGCTCAACTTCAAATTTATAAAGTCGTCGCTAAGAGCCGATTACAAGGGCGAAAAAATCGTAGCGGTCGTGTCCAGCATCAGCCGCCACTATCGGATTGTCGAAAGCAATGGGCAAGCAACCATCAAAATGAAGGTTCGAATCAAATGCGTGCTGGAGCAAGCGCCTCGTGATCTGTACAACACCCCATGGGGGCCGATCGAGAAGGCGTTTGGCGAGCAATATTCAGCCGCAGCCGAGGCGTTGTTCACGAAAATTCGCGACGCGAACGTTGATCCATACGGCTTCGGCCTGCGCTATCGCGCCACGCATATCGGCTCGGATGCGACATGGAACCGTTGGCTGAAGCTGTATCCCGATGCCAAGTTTGAGGTAAGCACGAGCGTGCATATAGACGGAACGGGGCTAATCAAGTAGACGCTGTCTTCTGCTTGATTGCCCCGTTTATCGTTCGCTTAACGCTCCATATGGTCTTCCGGCTGCGCCGCTTTCACGCTAAGCCCGCCGTCGACCATGAGCAGATGACCATTGATTTGCATTGCTTCTTCCGATGCCAGAAATACGACCGCGTCGCCTATCTGGCGAGCCGTGCCGATCCGCTTCATCGGATTCGCCTGCTCTTCACGCTCCCGCATGCCCGGAGCACCTAGAAAATCAGTGCACATATCAGTATCGACGGTGCTCGGCCCAACCGCGTTGACGTTAATATTGAATTGGCCCAGCTCAATCGCCATGCCCTTCGTTAACATATAAGCGCCCGCTTTGGACGATTGATAATGGGGGATGACCGGGCTTGTGACAACAAGGCTCGCCGTTGACAGCACGTTCACGATTTTGCCGCGTCGCCTTTCGATCATCCCGCGTGCAGCACGCTGCGAGCAGAGGAAGATCGATTTCAAATTCGTGTTCATCGTACGATCCCATGTTTCCTCCGTCACGCTCATGAACGGCTCGAATGGCGCTACGCCTGCATTGTTGACAAGAATGTCGACAGCACCAAGCTCCTGCTCGACCTTCTCGAACATGGCTTCCACATCCGCCTTCATTCCGACATCGCCCCTTACAACAATCGCACGTCGACCGACCGCAATGACCTGCTGCTTGACTGCATTCGCCAGCGCCTCTGATCGTTCAGACGTATAATTGATCGCGACGTCAGCGCCTTCCTCCGCCAAGCGGAGAACGATTGCTTCTCCAATGCCGCGGCTTCCGCCGGTGACGAGCGCGATTTTATTGCGTAATCGATTCATACGGCAATTGTCCCTCCTTACCGGCTCTTCAGAGACTCGGCCCGATTCGATTGATGCTAAATTCCTGATGGCCAATGATTTCGGCTGCCGTCAGCTTGCCAGCGGCGACCTCATAAATTTCTTGCCCGATCCATGCTCCCGCTTCGGCTAGATCGATCTCCCCCGTTAATAAGCCGCACACATTCACATCCACGTTATCCGACATTTTCTCGTACATCCGCTGGTTCGCTGTAATTTTAATGACCGGCACAACAGCAGCGCCCGTCGGCGTACCGCGTCCCGTTGTGAAGCAAACGATATGCGCGCCGCCGGCCGCCATGCCGGACACGCATTCAATATCATTGCCTGGCGAATCCATGAAGTACAGCCCTGCTCCTGGCAGCTGCTCCGCGTATTCGATAACGCCTTGGATCGGCGCAGTTCCGCATTTACTTATACAGCCCAGCGATTTCTCTTCGATCGTCGACAAGCCGCCCGCGATGTTGCCCGGACTTGGGTTGCCTCCGCGCATATCCGCGCCGACCTTCTCCACCTCGCGCTCGAATCGGTTTACAATCGCATACAGCTTATCCGAAACCTCTGCATTCACGCAGCGATCCGCCAGAATGTGCTCAGCGCCGATAATCTCCGTCGTCTCTCCGATCACAATTCCTCCGCCATTGGCGATAATGAGGTCGGAAGCTACGCCTAGCGCAGGATTCGATGCCAGCCCGCTCGTTGCATCCGAGCCTCCGCATTTCACTCCGACGCGGAGTGCACTGTACGGCACCTCGACCAGCGGCTGCGCATCCAGCTCCACACGCAAACGCTTCGCAATATCGGCACCGTGCTGAATCGCTTTAACGGAGCCTCCTACGCTTTGGATATCGAAAAACTCAACTGCCTTGCCCGTGCGACGGATCGCAGCGGCCAACTGCTCGGGATCCACAACCTCGCAGCCAAGGCTGACGATAAGAACAGCGCCCACATTCGGATTCATCCCTGTTCCCGCCAGAACCTCGAAGGTCCGATCCTTATCCGCCCCGATTTGGCTGCAGCCGTGCTGATGCGGAATGGCAACCGTATTCGGCACAAGCTGAGCGATCCGATTCACGACTTGGTTCGAGCAAATGACGGTCGGAATAATAAGCAAATGATTGCGTATGCCAAAATCGCCATTGGCTCTTGCATACCCTTGGAAGGTCTTCATGATTGCGCTGCTCCTTTCGTCGAACTCATACCCGAATTCGCCTGATCCCCGCGTCCGCGGATGCCTTCTATGTTGTGGACATGTACATGACGGCCCGCTGGGATACTGACCGTCGCGCGGCCAATGACCTCGCCGTATTTACGCACATGCGTGCCTTCTGTAATAGCAACGACAGCTACTTTGTGGCCAAATGAGATCGCTTCCAATAAGAGCAGCTCCACCGTTTCGCCGCCGAGCTTATACGATATCGCCGACCCAGCAACTAGATCACGGAGCGCCGTTGCAACATGATCGCGATCATCCATCACGATGGCAACGGACCCGCTGTCAATCGCCTTGCCCATAGGAACCTCTCCCTTTGCGTTTGATTGAGTTAGATTGCTTTGCATGGACTTGAGTTGATTGAGTTATCGATAACTCTAACGTAACAAACGACAGGGTTGCTGTCAATCCTGAAATTGAGTACGATGAAAACACCCTAGAATAAGCATGGAGGGCAAGGAAGGCTGGTCTGAATGGTTACGATCTACGATATTGCAAAACAAGCGGATGTGTCAGCGATGACCGTATCGCGCGTTATTAACAATACAGGAAGAATAAGCGAAAAAACGAGGGAAAAGGTTCGGAAGGTCATGGAGGAGCTGAACTACGTGCCCAACGCGATGGCGCGCGGACTCGTTTTGCAGAAGACAGGCATTCTATCCCTGCTCGTAACGGACATTACGAACCCGTTCTATACGACCGTTGCGCGCGGCGCGGAGGATGCAGCCCGCTCGCTTGGATTTAAGCTGCTGCTGGGCAACAGCGACGAGGATGCGAACAAGGAAAAAGAGTATATCGACATGATCCTGTCGACGCGAGTGGACGGCATTCTAATCACGCCAGCCGGAGACAGCTCCAAGGAGCGTCTTGAAACGATCGTAAGACACGGCACGCCATTCGTCACGATCGACCGCGACGTGCCTGGCATTGATTGCGACAATGTTGTTGGCGATAGCATCGGCGGCTCGCGTAAGCTTATCGATTATTTAGCCGGACTTGGCCACCGCGTCATTGCCCTTGTAGGCGGATCGTTCGACGTATCCACTGCCCGATATCGTTACGAGGGTTATCGAGAAGCGCTTGCCGCGAACGACCTCCCCTATGACGAAAGGCTAGTCTTGCAGGCCAACTATCGGATGCAGGACATGGAGGCAGCCGCCGAGCAGCTGTTATCGGCATCCTCTGCCCCAACCGCCATTCTCGCCGGCAACAACATGCTCGCGCTCGGGCTGCTGCAATCGTTCCGGCGCCGCGGCATCGATGTCCCCGGCCAAATGTCCATCGTTACCTTTGACGATTTTGGACATCGGGATTTAATCGATCCGCTGTTTACGACGGCGGTGCAGCCTGCTTATCAATTCGGAGCTCGCGGCATTCAACTGCTCGTAGATCGCATTGAAGGAAAATCGTCCAGCTCAACGCCGCAGCAGTGCATGCTGCCCAATTCGCTCGTGATCGGCAGCTCGACAGGAGTCCCTCGGTCCAACGGTACGCTTTAAAGGAGCGAACCCGATTGGAGGAGAGCAACGATCTCCTGCGCGGACGGAATCGATGATTGCGCGCCATGCCTCGTTACCGTAATCGCTGATGCAGCTGTTGCGAAGCGAAGCGCCGTCTCTGGCGTCGCATCATCGCTCATGCCCGGCGCGCCACCGAACCGGATAGCCGCATATGCGCCGATAAACGTATCGCCCGCTGCCGTCGTATCGACCGGCGTCACCTTGCGGGCGGGCATCCGGCAAACGAAGCCTTCCCGATCCTCATAATAGGAGCCTTCCGCGCCAAGCGTAATGATAACGGCTTGTACGCCAAGATCGATCAGATGGGCTGCTGCATCATGGAGCCCGTGCTCCGCAAATGGGTCGATGCTTGTTATCGCAAGCGTTTCGGTTTCATTCAACACGATCGTATGAATTAAAGAAAACGCGCTTTCCGGAATGTCTCGTGCAGGCGCCGGATTATAGACAACCGCTATTTCGCGTTCGCACGCGCTTCGCATGATCGCTTCATTGGCTGCCCAAGGAATTTCATTCTGGAGCAACACGGCTCCCGCTCCATCCGCTTTCTTCAGGAAAGCGGCTAACGTTTCCGTCCCGACTTGGCCATTAGCGCCTGGGCACAAAATAATTTGGTTCTCTCCGCCCCCATTCACCGTAATTAATGCAAGCCCCGACGTTCCCGCGAGCACTGCCACGCCATCGGCGTTTACGCCATGCTGCTCCAGCGAAACGATCAACTCCTGCCCGAAGCCATCCTTCCCGACTGCGCCTACCATAGACGTAACTGCTCCTGCCCTTGCTGCAGCAACCGCCTGATTCGCGCCTTTTCCGCCTGGAATATAGCTCGCTTCATCGCCTTGAATCGTCTCGCCTGGACGCGGAAACTGCTGCACTCGACTGACGATGTCCATATTCAAGCTGCCTGCTACGATTATCGTTCGCTCTGTCATCAGAAACTCCCTCCGATCGGTACGAGCCGATCCGTTTCTCTCAGCGTCTGGACATCCTTCGCTCCGATACCGAACATCGCAGCACGCAGCTCGAATTCGATCTGCTCGAATTGCTGCTCGACGGAAGCATTGCCTTCAAGCGTTGCCGCATTCGGCAGCAGCGTTCTTCCGAAGCCAACGAGATCAGCGCCAAGCGCAATCGCTTTGGCCGCTTCTACCCCATTGCGCAACCCGCCGCTTGCAACCAGAACCGCGGAAGGCTGTTCGCGCCTTACATCTGTAATGCATGCTGCCGTTGGGATGCCCCAATCTGCGAAGACTTCGGCAGCAGCGCGCCGCATCGGATCGGTTGAACGAAACTTCTCGACTTGGCTCCATGACGTCCCGCCTGCACCCGCTACATCGATAAAGGCAACGCCTGCATCGAGCAGCCTGCTTGCCGTTCGGCCATCGATGCCCCAGCCGACCTCCTTCACGCCAACGGGAACCTCAAGCTGCTCGCATACTTCCCCGATCCGGCGCAGCAAGCTGCTGAAGTCCGTATCTCCTTCTGGCTGAAACAGCTCCTGCATGCCGTTCAAATGAAGCACAAGCGCATCGGCTTCAGCGAGCTCGACAGCCCGCCTGCATTGCGCCGCGCCATAACCAAGCCCGAGCTGAACCGCGCCCAAATTCGCGATCACCGGCACGCTCGGCGCCACCTCGCGAATGCGGAACGAAGCCGCAAGAGACTCCTCTTCAATCGCAGCCCGCATGGAGCCGAGGCCGATCGCCCAGCCTCTTGCCTCAGCCGCTTCCGCCAGCCGCAGGTTAATGGAGGAAGCCTCGTCCGTGCCTCCCGTCATCGAGCTGACAAGCAGCGGCGCACGCAATTTTTTGCCCAAAAAAAACGTTTCCAAACTTATCGAATCGAAGCTAAGCTCCGGCAATGCATTATGCAGAAAACGATACCGCTCGAAGCCCGATTGCACGCCGACAGCTCCGACCTCCTCTTCCAAGCAGATGCGGATATGCTCGCCCTTGCGTTTGGCCGTTGCTTCCGCATCCTCTCCCACGATCCGCGGTGAATGTGTCACCATTCATTCCCCCTCTATAAAGCCTTCTGTCAATCATAACGCAGCCTATGCCAGCGGGCAACTTCACCCATTGGCCAGACCTTTGCGTTTCAATTAACGCCCTTAATTCTTGATTGTTAAAATCATCAAAATGATCATTTCGATCATTTTTATTGTCATTATCGTTCATTTATCATACAATACAATCAAATGATAATTTGGAGGGTGTCCAACATGAACATTCGTGTACTCGACTCGCAGGAGCAGCTCGATGATATTGCAGCCGAATATTTGATCGGTGCGGTGGAACGGCGTCCGGACGCCGTGCTCGGATTAGCGACAGGCTCGACACCGATCGGCATTTATGAAAAAATGGTAGAGAAGCATCGCAGCCGCCATATCTCGTTCCGTGAAGCTACGACGTTCAATCTCGACGAATACGTCGGCCTCGCCCCTGATCATGAGCAGAGCTATGCTTCCTACATGAACAAGCACTTATTCCAGCATATCGATCTACCGGCAACGCATGCCCATCTCCCGAACGGCATGGCCGCTTCGCTAGAAGAGGAATGCAAGCACTATGAGCGCATGCTCGCAGAGCAGCCCGTCGACATCCAGCTGCTTGGCCTTGGCCATAACGGCCATATCGGCTTTAACGAGCCGGGCGATACGCTGTCAGGCGATACGCATGCCGTCGTGCTGCAAGAAAGAACGCGCGATGCAAACGCACGCTTCTTCGACTCGAAAGACGACGTGCCGACTCATGCGATCACGATGGGCGTCGGCTCCATTTTGAAAGCCAAAACAATCATATTAGCGGTACGTGGCGCAGATAAAGCCGACATCGTACGCGAAGCGTTGTTCGGGCCGATTTCAACGGAATGTCCCGCATCGCTGCTGCAAACGCATGGCGACGTTATCGTGCTGCTCGACCGCGAAGCGGGAAGGAAGTTATCGCTTTGATGAGCGCCAATGACTCGCAGCAAACGTATACCCTTACCAATGTCCGCATCGTTAGCGGCGAACACATTATCGATGGCCGCATCGTGGTGGAGAACGGCCGCATTACGGCAATTATCGCCAATGGCGAACCGAACCAAGCTGCCCCGGCAGGCGCTGTCATTGACGGACAGGGCGGCTGGCTGCTTCCCGGCTTTATTGATGTTCACGTTCATGGCGGCTACGGCGCAGACTTCATGGATGCCAGCAGCGAGGCCTATGACACGATTACGAAATTCCATGCCGCACACGGCACGACCGGCCTGCTCGCAACGACGGTTACCGCACCGCCTGAAGCGATTGAAGCTGTACTCGAAGCAGCAGCTCGCTATCAGAAGAACGGAATGCCCTATGCTGAACTGTTGGGCGTGCATCTGGAAGGTCCCTTCTTGAGTCACAAATGGATCGGCGCGCAAAATCCAGCTCACATATCCCCGCCGCGCGCCGATTGGCTGGCTGATTGGGAGCAACGCTGGCCGGGCCTTATTCGCCAAATGACGCTCGCGCCGGAGAAGGAAGGCGCGCTTCCGCTGATCCAGTGGCTGCGCCAGAACAACATTAACGCCGCTTGCGGGCATTCGGACGCTTCGTACGAGCAAGCGGTTCAAGCCGTCAAGGCCGGCTTGAACCAAGCCGCGCATACGTATAACGCGATGACCGGCCTCCATCACCGAGCGCCGGGCACGCTTGGAGCGGTCCTCACCGAGGATGCCGTATATGCCGAAATCATTCCGGACGGCATTCATGTCCATCCGGCCGCGATACGTGTACTAGCTGCGGCCAAGCCAGCCGGCAAACTCGTCATCATCACCGATGCGATGTCAGCAGCCGGTCTCGGCGACGGCCTGTACGATCTCGGCGGACTAGCCGTCGTCGTAACCGATGGCATCGCTCGCTTGCAGGAGGGCAACAATTTGGCAGGCAGCACGCTCACGATGAACGGCGCGATCAAGCTAATGGTCGAGCAGGTTGGCATGAGCGTACAGCAAGCCAGCCGGCAAGCGAGCGGCAATCCTGCACAGCTGCTCGGAATAGCCGAAACAACTGGCTCCATCGCAGTCGGCAAGCGCGCCGATCTCGTCCTTTTGAACGATCAATGGGATGTTCAGCAGACTTGGGTTGCCGGACGAACCGTTTGGAAGGCGCCCGTTTAATACGACACAGAAAAGCCATTCATTCGAAGATACCTTCGATGAATGGCTTTGTTCGTTGTTTGCGCTCAATGTCTAGCTATCGCAAAGCTGCACTTCAATGCCAAGCCGCTCAGCCTCTGAAGCAACAGCTGGCGTAAGCGGAGCGTCGGTGATGAACGAATGGATATAAGATAAAGGCGATATGGAAAATAACGACGTCCTTCCGACTTTCGTATGATCAAACACCGCAATCGTCTGTTGCGACCGTGCAATCAGCGCCTTTGCAATCTGAGCCTCCTGCTCGGAATACGTCGTAATGCCGCCCGTCTCGCTAACGCCATCTACGCCGATAAACATTTTGCCGATATTCAGATGGGCAACCATCGCTTCCCCAAGCGGGCCGCACAGCTCGAAGCTATTGTGGCGCATGATGCCGCCAGTCACAACAACCTGCACCTCGCTGCCCGCAAGCTCCATCGCGATGTTCACCGCATTCGTAACGACCGTAATGCCTCGCCGGTTTTTAATCGAACGTGCAATGAGATAATTCGTCGTCCCGCCGGACAGCCCGATCACATCGCCCTCATTAATTAGCTCAGCAGCCTTCGCAGCGATTCGCTCCTTCTCCAGGTAGGACAAACCTTCCTTCTCGGCGAAGCTGACATCCCTCGCAGCGTTCATGCCATCGTACATCGCCCCGCCAATCGTCCGAATAATCGGCTCCAACCTTTCCAGAAGCTCCAGATCCCGCCTTGCTGTAACCTCCGAGCAACCGAAGCGCTCGACGATTTCAGCAATCGTAATGCGTCCTGTCCGCTTCAGCTCGTTCAAAATACCGTCGCGACGCCGTTGTCCCTTGGATAGCTGCGATTCTGCCATATTAACGCTCCACCCACGCTTTCCCGTCCAGACGCTGAGCAGCAGCAGCCCATGTAGGCAGCGCTTCCCAATCTCCGCGCATCTGTACCGCCAGCGATCCCGTCACGCTAGCAAGCCGCACGGCCTCAACCGGCGTCATCCCTTTAACGATGCCGGATAAGAAGCCTGCACAGAAGCCATCCCCCGCGCCTACCGTATCGACAACGTTGTCAGCCGGATAAAACGGAACGGTATCCGTCTTTCCCTTATCGAGAATGACGGTCTGATCATCCTTTGACTTCACGATAGAAACCGCATTCAGCTCGTTCAAGCGCGCCTTCACGAGTTCCCAATCGCTTGTCTCATACAATAGCTGAAGCTCGTCCCAGCCAGGCAAGAAATAATCGGCTTTTGCCGCAATCGGCAGCAGCGCCTCGCGCGCTTCCTCAATCGACCAAAGCTTAAGGCGCAGATTCGGATCAAAGCTAACCGGAACATCCGCCTCGCGCGCAATTTCAACCGCACGCAAAACCGTACGCCGACAGCTCTCGCTAAGCGCCATCGTAATTCCCGTTACATGCAGCAGCTTGCTTCCGCGAATATAGTCCTCATTCAGATCGTCAGGCGCCATCTGGCTAGCTGCAGAGTTTTTGCGATAATAATGAACAGCAAGCCGACCTGCCACCGATTCCCGAAACATTAACCCCGTGGAGGCTTCCGTGCTCAGCTTCGCTTGCGAGACATCGACGCCTTCCCCGCGCATCGTCTTCACGATCATCCGGCCAAATGGATCGTCGCCAAGCGCGCCGAACCAGCCGACGGATACGCCAAGCCGCGCTGCTCCGATCGCCACATTGCTCTCAGCGCCGCCGAAGCCCTGCTCCAGCGACACTGCACGCTCCAGAGCGCGATGCTCTGGAGGCATGAACAATGCCATGGATTCGCCGAATGTAATCAAATCTGGTGCTTCTGACTTCATGCTGGACTCCCCCATAACTGGCTGGCATCCATCACTGCCAGCTTTCTATCTTACTTATAGATTGGATTTACCATGAAATACAAAATGACCACATAAATGATAAGAATGATGAAGCTCAGCGTACGCGCTTTGCCAATATGAGCAGCTGCGCTCTGTCCGTCGCGAATCGACGTGCCGATCAGCTTCAGCGGTTTGCTGGCGATGCCGCCAAGCGCTGCAATGGCCAAGAAGCCTACCGTAGCAATGATCATCCAAGCGACCGAGTAGTCGCTTTGGGACATCAGGTATCCGCCCGTCAAGAGCTGTACGATCAAAAAGTATTGCGCAATCCGGTTCGCGCTCGAAAGTCCTGCTGCAAGCCCTTCTTGTCCAGCGCCAGTCAGCTTGGTCACTTTACCAACCAGAGCAGGCAAGATCAGGTAAAAGCCCATTCCGGCTGCACCGATCACGTGAAGCAATAACATAATCTTAAACATGTCTACATCCTCCTTGAAAACGTTACCTTCTCTATCCATCTCAGTATACTAAATGATCGACGAATCGCAAAGCGCAATGCCTATACTTCACCAATTCGTCAACCCTGCTCTATTGATCGGCCAAGCTTTTTTTCGCTAGACAAGCCTTGATCATCAAATAAGTGACCGAATCCGGAAGCGCTTCTTTGATCGGCTTCAGCTTATCGCCGCCGACCTGCTCAATAGCTTCAAGAATGCTCGTTTCATATTCAGCCGGCAAAATACGTTCCCAATCGAGCGGATGCCCTTCCAACGCGCCGCGGATCAAATGTCCTTCAACCGTCACCTCGCTAAGCTCGCGCTCCGCTGCAATCTGCTTAATGTCAGCGCCCTCGTTAAAAGCTTCCAGCGATAAGAGATGGCTGCCGGAGTCGATCCGATTCGACGAAGAAGACGATGAGGATGACGCGGTTGAAGCTGATTTGACAGCAGCTGGCTGGCCCGATATTGGTTTAACTGGCATTGAATGCTGCAGCACCGCTGGCGATGCCGCAGCGAGCTCCTGATCGGAGCCGCTTATCGGCTCTCCGCTAATAAACGGTTGAATGACGGCCAGCACCTCTGCGCCATATTTGTTCGCTTTCGCTGCGCCAATCCCTTTGACCGTCAGCAGCTCCTCCGTCGTCTGTGGAGCGGCATCCGCCAGTTCTCGCAGCGTTGCATCAAAGAAGAGCATAAACGGCGGCACCTTCTCCCGAGCGGCTGCCGCTTTACGCCAATCCCGCAACGCTTCGAACAATGGCGAGCCCGCTGCAGATGAGGCTGCTTTGCGCACCGTCGTCCGCATCCGTTGGTGAACCCGCTCTCTGCCCTCCAGCACGGGAAGCGCCCCCGCCGCTAGCGCGACAGTTGGATACTGCCCTTCGCTCATGCCCAGATAGCCCTCCGCCACCAGCCAGTACAGCCAATCCGAAATTTCCTTCTCCGGCCAGCGCGAGAACAAGCCATACGTAGAATTGCGATCCAGCCCCCACTCCAATACGCGCTTATCCTTGGAGCCTTTGAGCACTTTGGCGGCCGTCGTTACGCCGAACTTGCCTTTCAATCGAGCGACGCATGACAACGCCTTTAGCGCATCCTCCGTTCGATCCACCTGCTCGCTTCGATCCAGGCAGCTGCTGCATTTGCCGCATGGCTCCACGTCTGCTTCGCCGAAATATTCGACGATATACTGCTGTAAGCAGCGCTGTGTCCGCGAATAATTCATCATATTGTGCAGCTTGGACATCTGAATCGATTTGCGATCGGTGTCTCCGGTCCCCTGTTCGATCAAAAACCGCTGCACCACCACATCCTGCGGCCCAAACAACAGGATGCATTCGCTCTCCTCGCCGTCTCGGCCTGCACGTCCCGCTTCTTGGTAGTACGACTCCACGTCGCCTGGCATCTGCCAATGCAGGACGAATCGAACGTTTGGCTTGTCGATCCCCATGCCGAACGCATTGGTTGCGACCATCACCCGCACGTCATCAAATCTGAACTTCTCCTGCGCTTCCGCTCGTTCGGCATCGGCTAACCCGCCATGATATTTGCCGGCAGGCACGCCCTGCTTGGCCAGCAGCGCATGCACCTGCTCCGTCTCCTTGCGGGTTGCTGTATAGACGATACCGGACTGATCTGTCCGCTCCGACATGAACTTACGCAGGAAAGCTGGCTTGTCAGCGCCGGTTACAACGGATAACGACAAATTGTCGCGGGCAAAGCCGGTCACATGCACCTTCGGATGGCGCAGCCCAAGCATATCCGAAATATCCCGCGATACTTCCTGCGTTGCCGTAGCGGTAAATGCCGCTACCAGCGGCCGATTTTGCATACGGTTAATCCAGCCCGCCAGCTGCCGATAGCTTGGCCTAAAATCATGCCCCCACTGCGATACGCAGTGCGCCTCATCGATCGCGATAAGCGGAATATGCATCTGCTCGGACAGCGAAGCGAACATCGGCGCATCCAATCGCTCCGGCGCGACATATAACAATTTATATTCGCCTTGAAACGCTTGCCGCATCACATCCCTATAATCAACCGCGCTTAGTGAGCTGTTTAGAAAAGCGGCCTTCACGCCAACGCGGTTCAACGCATCGACCTGATCCTTCATCAGCGAGATGAGCGGCGATACGACCAGCGTCGTTCCATCCATCAGAAGCGCAGGGATTTGATAACAGATCGATTTGCCCCCGCCTGTCGGTAAAATCGCCAGCGTATCCGTTCCTTCCATAATGCCGCCAATGATCGCTTCTTGCCCTTTACGGAAAGAATCATATCCGTACACTTGCTTCAATAATCGCCTTGCCTGTTCCAGCAATGTATCGCCCCCCGCTCTAAAACAAAAGAAGACCCTGGCAGTTCACAGCCTGTCAGGGTCTTCCCGATGCTAAATGAATGTAGCTTTATGTGTGTTTGATCGAATTAACCCTGTACGATTTTGATGACGCTGCGTACCGAATCGGCCGACTTATCAAGCGCTGCCTTCTCTTCAGCCGTCAGGTCAAGCTCGAGCACTTTCTCGATACCATTGCTGCCGATGATCGTCGGAACGCCCATAAACAAGCCATCATAGCCATATTCGCCTTGCAGCAAAGCGATAACCGGGAGAATTCGTTTTTTATCCTTCAGTACCGCTTCCGTCATCTGCACAAGCGAAGCAGCAGGCGCGTAATACGCGCTGCCGTTGCCGAGCAAATTAACGATCTCTCCGCCGCCGACGCGCGCGCGTTGAACGATCGCATCGATACGATCAGCCGGAATCAGCTTATCGACTGGAATGCCGCCAACGTTCGAGTAACGAACGAGCGGAACCATGTCGTCGCCGTGGCCGCCGAGTACGAAGCCGCGAACGTCCTCTACCGACACATTCAGCTCTTGCGCAATGAATGTACAGTAGCGCGCCGTATCGAGAACGCCGGATTGGCCGATAACGCGATTTTTGGGGAAGCCAAGCGTATGGTACGCTGCGTAAGTCATCGCATCCACCGGATTCGACAATATAATCACGATGCTGTTCGGACTCGTAACTTTGATGTTCTCGCATACGGACTTCACGATACCAGCGTTCGTGCTCACAAGGTCGTCCCTGCTCATGCCAGGCTTGCGAGCGATGCCGGCCGTTATAATAACAACATCCGAATCCTTCGTATCCTCATAGTTCGACGTCCCCGTGATTTTCGAGTCGATACCCAAGACAGGCGTCGATTCCAGCATATCCAGCGCTTTTCCTTTGGTAGGATTCTCGAGCTGCGGGATGTCGACCAATACCACGTCGCCCAGTTCTTTCTGCGCAAGCATCAAAGCTGTCGTAGCGCCAGTAAAACCAGCGCCGACTACCGTAATCTTATTACGTCTAATCGCCATAGCAAGTCAGCCTCCAGTGTGTATTGTAAATGCTTTATCATGTTAGTCCTGCTCAAGTCCAATGCATAAATGCATCAAGCATAAATGCAAATTCCAACGCCCTACCAATCACGCCAGCACGCAACAACACAAACCGCTCGAACCACCCAACTCCCAAAGCCCCTAAACCCGCACGCCCAAAAGCGTGTCAGATCCCCTTCCCAACGGGAAGGGGATCTGACGAAAGCGGCTCCCCGCACCACCCTATCCCAAGCGCATCATCCTCTCGATACCTTCAGGTGTCCAGAGGGCGAAGCCCTTTGGGGTCCCCCTTCCAAGGAAGGGGGATTTAGGGGGATGGGGTAAAACCGGGCTCGTAAGGGAATCCCCTTACTACAACCTACATATTCGCAATGATTTGATCAGCGAACTCCGAGCACTTCACTTCTTTCGCGCCTTCCATCAGGCGTGCGAAGTCGTACGTTACCGTTTTGTTGTTGATCGACGTTTCCATGCCTTTGTAGATCAGGTCAGCCGCTTCTTGCCAGCCGAGGTGCTCAAGAAGCATGACGCCGGACAGGATAACCGAACCTGGGTTTACAACGTCTTTGTCTGCATATTTAGGAGCCGTGCCGTGCGTAGCTTCGAAGATTGCATGGCCCGTCAGGTAGTTGATGTTAGCGCCTGGAGCGATGCCGATGCCGCCTACTTGCGCTGCAAGTGCGTCGGACAGGTAGTCGCCGTTCAGGTTCAGCGTAGCGATAACGTCAAAGTCCGTAGGACGCGTCAGAACTTGTTGCAAAGCGATGTCTGCGATTGCGTCTTTTACGATGATTTTGCCTGCATCTTCAGCAGCTTTTTGCGCAGCGTTAGCAGCGTCCGTACCTTGTGCTTCTTTGATACGGTCGTATTCGCTCCACGTGAACGTTTTCTCAGCGAACTCTTGCTCTGCGACTTCATAGCCCCAGTTTTTGAACGCGCCTTCCGTGAATTTCATGATGTTGCCTTTGTGTACGAGCGTTACCGATTTGCGGCCATGCTCAATTGCATACTCGATCGCTGCGCGAACAAGACGTTTCGTGCCTTCTTCCGATACTGGCTTGATGCCGATACCCGACGTTTCTGGGAAACGGATTTTGTTAACGCCCATTTCATTTTGCAAGAACGCGAGTACTTTCTTAACAGCTTCCGTACCTGCTTGGTACTCGATGCCTGCGTAGATGTCTTCCGTGTTCTCGCGGAAAATAACCATGTCTACGAGCTCAGGGCGTTTAACCGGGGATGGCACGCCATCGAAGTAACGCACCGGACGGAGGCAAGTGTACAGGTCAAGCTCTTGGCGAAGCGCAACGTTCAGGGAACGAATGCCGCCGCCGATTGGCGTCGTCAATGGACCTTTGATCGCGACGATATATTCGCGGATTGCCGTCAGCGTGTCAGCTGGCAGCCATTCACCGTAAGTATTGAATGCTTTCTCGCCTGCAAACACTTCGTACCAAGCGAGTTTTTTATCGCCTTTATAAGCTTTCTCTACAGCAGCGTCAAGCACGCGTACCGATGCGCGCCAGATGTCGCGGCCCGTGCCGTCGCCCTCGATGAAAGGAATGATTGGGTTGTTAGGAACTTGCAATTTACCGTCTTGAATCGTAATTTGTTCGCCTTCTGTAGGAAGCGCGAATTTCTCGAATTGTGCCATGAATGGTTCCTCCTAAAAGTTAAATGAATTTATTACATAACAAAGCCCGACGGGAAGCCAGCGCACCATCGCTACTACGATGATACCGACTACCCGCCATGCAGGTCAACCTATGCGATTAACGCTCAGCAATCGGAATGTATTTCGCGTTCGCTGGACCCGTGTATTCTGCACGAGGACGAATGAGTCGATTATTCTCGTATTGCTCAAGGATATGAGCTGTCCAGCCGGACAGGCGGCTGATTGCGAAGATCGGCGTAAACAGGTCGCGCGCGATGCCAAGCGTCGTATATACCGATGCCGAGTAGAAGTCAACGTTTGGCTTCAGTCCTTTTTGGCCTGTCACCAGCTCTTCGATCTTCACCGACATTTCATAAAGCTCAAGGTTGTTTTGCTGTTTGCCCAGCTCGCGGGACATCTTCATCAGATGCTTCGCGCGCGGGTCGCCATCTTTGTAAACGCGGTGGCCAAAGCCCATGATTTTCACTTTGTTAGCCAGCTTGTCGTTAATGTAAGACTCTACGTTAGCGAGCGAGCCGATCTCTTCGAGCATAACCATAACGGCTTCGTTAGCGCCGCCGTGCAGCGGGCCTTTCAACGCGCCGATGGCAGACGTTACGCCGGAGTAGATGTCCGACAGCGTTGCAACGGTAACGCGAGCAGCGAACGTCGAAGCGTTCAGCTCATGGTCAGCGTGGAGGACGAGCGCTTGATCAAGCGCTTTAACCGCAACTTCGCTTGGCTCTTCGCCGCTCAGCATGTACAGGAAATTGTAAGCAACAGAAACGCCCGATTTCGGTTGAATCGGGTCTTTGCCTTGGCGGATGCGAGCGAATGCTGCGATAACCGTTGGCAATTGCGCCTGAAGCTTGATTGCTTTCCGAACGTTTACTTCCGGCGACATGTCATTCGCTTCTGCATCATAGAGCGCAAGGCTCGATACCGCGGTGCGAAGAGCTGCCATGGAGTTGCTGTTTTTAGGATAAAGCTTCAATTGCTCAATCACTTCCGCTGGCACCGGAGCGAATTCGCCTAACTGACGAATAAGTCCGTCCAGTTCGGATTGGTTAGGCAGCTTGCCGTACCAGAGAAGATAAGCGACTTCCTCAAATGTAGCATTTTCAGCGAGCTCGTCGATGTTAATGCCACGATACGTAAGAACTCCGTCGATAATGGAGCTGATGGAAGACGTTGTTGCAACGATACCTTCCAATCCTTTGGTTGCTGTCATATTTTTCTCTCCTTTAGCTTCGGAATTATAAATTAAAATGGGATCGCATCAGAATTCAACATTTCAATCATAACGAATTTTGAACCCGAAGTGAACAAATCCAGCCAAAACTACGAATAGAATTCCTTTATCGACATCATTAAATAATTTTAACTGCAATGAAATTACGTTATGTAACGAACGCCTACAGACGTTTAGAAACACAATACCCACAACATTGTATACTGCCCTTTCCGCCAAAAAATAAACGATTATTATTCAAGCCCCGCAAGTGGTAAAATGTCCTTACAGACCGTGTCCATCTCTGCAAGCCGCTCGGCTGTTTACTCGTCTTTCGGAGGACTATACATATGACTGAACAACGCATTGGCATTATTGATATCGGCTCCAATTCCATTCGCTTAGCTGTCTACGAACGGACGGCCAATGGCGCCCATCGCGTCATCGACGGCGGCAAGCGACCTGCCCGATTAAGCGGCGAGATTGATGAGCAAGGCCGCATTCGGTCCGAAAAAATTGATGAATTAATCGGAATTTTGAACCATTACCGCTTGATTTGTGCCCATCACCGCACAGGACGCATACGTGCAGTCGCAACGGCTGCTATTCGCAATGCCACGAACCGAGATGAGGTCGTCGAACGCCTGCTGAACGAAACCGGCCTTGCCGTTGAGGTGCTCTCCGGCGAAGAAGAGGCCCGCTTCGGGTATCTGGGGATGATTAATACGATCGATATCCGGGAAGGCTTCCTGATCGATATCGGAGGCGGCAGCACCGAGATTTCGCTATTCCGTGACCGAACACTCGTTCAGAGCGTATCGTTCCCGTTTGGCTGCGTGAATATGACCCGCGCTTTCCAGGACGATTCCGGCATGCTAGCTGACGATGACCTGTCCGTGCTTGAGCATGCCATCAGCAAAGCATTGGACCAGGAGCCTTGGCTAAGCTGGACGCCCGGGCTTCCGCTTATCGGCGTAGGCGGAACTGTACGCGCTCTAGGCAAGCTTGACCAAGCTGCCACTCGCTATGCCTTTCCTTTAACGCATAATTATGCGATCAGCTCCAGCAATGCGGACGCCATCTTCGACCAGCTGCGCACAATGCCGCTAGACAAACGACGCAAGGTTCCCGGCTTATCCAAAGACCGCGCTGATGTTATCGTCATCGGAATGGCTATTCTGCGCGTCATTTATCGCAAGCTTCGTTCGACGCATTATCTCATTTGCGGCGCAGGGCTGCGAGACGGGTTGTTTTTTGATACCCGCTTCACCAATCAATCAAGGTTGGATGATGTGCTTGGCTATAGCGTTCGCAACCTGAGCCTCCTACATCCCGAAGCGCCTCAGCCGCATCTTATGCAAGTCAATCGATTGTCTATGCAGCTCTATGAGTCGCTCAAGAAACAAGCTTCATTGCCGGCTCGTACCGAAGTATGGCTAGACGCCGCATCTTCCCTATTCCGGATCGGGGCTTCCATCGATTATTTGCAATATGCGAAGCATACGTTCTACTTAATCGTCAATTCGAATCTAAACGGGCTAACGCATCGAGAAATCGTACTGATTGCCGCAATCGCATCCTTCAAAAGCAAAAGCCGTTTCCGCCAGCAGGTTGCAGAGTATCGGGAGCTTCTCGATGAAGCCGATATCGAAATCGTCGCGCAGCTCGGCATGCTGCTGCAGCTGGCTGTCGCGCTTGACCGGAGCGAAACCCAGTCCATCGGCCGGCTAGCGATAAGCGTTTCCCAAGGAACATTGAAGCTGGATGCGCTCACATGCAGCGGCCCGCTCGATGTTGAGCGGGCCGAGGTAGACGAGCTATCCAAAGATTTTCGAAAAATATGGCAGCTGACGCCTATTCTTCATTCGCCATACATCGTGTAAAACAAACGTGCAGCTATTCGTATGTCTTCCACATCGCGATTTGCTTCGCTTCAAACTGGCTGCGCATCGGCAGCAAGTCGTTCGTTACTCGGCCGTATGCGCCGGTCGACAGCAGCTCATGCGCTTTCACATTATCCTGCAAATTCAAGTACAGCATGTTTTTGATCATGCTGCGCAGCCGATCGTCGAATACGGGACACATCAGCTCGATTCGACGATTAAGGTTGCGCGTCATCCAGTCCGCACTTGATAAATACACCTCTTCTTCACCGCCATTGGAAAATACCATCAGCCTCGAATGCTCCAAGAATCGATCGACGATGCTGATCACGCGGATGTTCTCGCTTCGTCCCGGCACGCCCGGCCGCAAGCAGCAGACGCCGCGAACGATCAATTCGATCTTCACGCCTGCTTGGGAAGCTTCATACAGCTTATCGATCATCTCTTGGTTGGACAGCGAATTCATCTTCGCGATAATATGAGACGGCCTTCCTGCGAGCGCATGCTCCTTCTCGCGATCAATAAGCGCATATAGCTTCTCCTTGAGCGATGTCGGCGCTACGCCGAACGCACGCCATTCATAAGGCGCCGAGTAGCCGGTCATCTCATTGAACAACGCGGAGGCATCTTCGCCAATGACCGGATGGGATGTAAACAGCCCTACATCGGTATAAAGCTTTGCCGTGTTGTCGTTGTAGTTGCCTGTTCCGACATGCACATATCGCCGCAAGCCATCCTGCTCGCGCCGAACGACCAACAATATTTTGGCATGCGTTTTGAGCCCGATCAAGCCGTACACGACATGGCAGCCCGCTTTCTCCAGCTGTCTTGCCCAAGCGATATTTCTTTCCTCATCGAACCGTGCCTTCAGCTCCACTACTACTGTAACCTGCTTGCCCGATTCGGCCGCCTTCGCTAGCGCCTGCACCAGCTCGGACTGCCCGCTTACGCGGTACAGCGTCATTTTGATCGCCAAAACTTCAGGATCATATGCCGCTTGGACGAGAAAATCAGTTACGGCCTCAAACGACTCATAAGGATGATAAACGAGCACGTCGCGTTCGCGCACCACTTGGAACATATCGTCATCATCGTCGAACTCGCGCGGATAGACCGGATCAATCCGCTCGAACCGCAAATTATCATAGTTAGGCAGCGAAGAGCAAAAACGCATCAAAAAGCTTAAGTCCAGCGGGCCATCGATTTCGATGACATTATCGCCAACTTCTAGCTCATCCTTGAGCATATCAAGTGCATAAGGATGCATGCCTTTATCGACTTCCAGGCGTACCGTCATCCCCCACCGGCGACGGCGGATTTCCTTCTCGATCTCCTCGAGCAAATCTTCCGCGCCCTCTTCGTTCAGAGCAAGGTCCGCATTGCGCGTAATGCGGAACGGATGCACAGCGAACGTCGTATATCCTTTGAACAGCGTACCGATATGCTTCTCTATGAGGTCTTCCAGCAAAATAAATTCCGATCGCTTACTGCCGCTTCGCACCGGCAATGCGACGTGCCTAGGCAGGATCGACGGTACCTGGACGATCGCAAAATAAGGCTCCTCGTCTACCGACTCGTTCTCCTTGCGCAGCAGAACGGACAAATACAGCTCCTTCGTATGTACAAGCGGAAACGGACGACTCTGGTCAACTGCCATCGGGGTAAGCACCGGGAACACGATATCGTGAAAATATCGTTCCATCGCCGCTGTTTGCGTCAGGTTCAATTCTTCCATGGAGCGGAATACGATCCCCTCCTTCGCAATGCCGCGGAGCACCTCTCGGTAAGTCCGGTATTGCTCGCTTACCATCTGCGTCGTACGCTTGATGAGCCGTTTCCACAGTCCGGCTGGCGTATAGCCCGTAAAATCAATTTTCGTATAGCCCGCTTTCATCTGGCTCTGGAGCCCAGCGACGCGCACGCTCATAAACTCATCCAAATTGCTGGATACGATCGCTAGAAACTTTGCACGCTCCAATAAAGGCGTTGTCGGATCCTGCGCTTCGCTCAGGACACGCCGATTGAATTCGATCCAGCTAAGATCGCGATTGACATAGTGGGACATATGTTTAGTCATCTTACGTTCCCCCGTTCTTGTCCTCATTATGGCTGTCGAGTGTTCGTCTTATGTTAACGATTTGTAAATACCATGTAAAACCGCCATCGATCATATAACAATAGTGTAAATCAGTAACAGCCGCTTTGGTAAATGCTTCTCATTCATGATAAACTTTTTGTACATTCTATGCTGATGGAGGTGCGACTATTGAACCGAGTTATTGCGATGCGGGCATGGAGGGGCATCTTTGTAGCTGTCATGCTCGTGCTGTTTGTTCTTGCAGTTATGTATGTAACCCCGCTCGTGTATCCATTTCTTATTGGATGGATTCTAGCGTATGCCCTTAATCCGCTCATCCGGTTTCTGCAAAGCAAAGCGCGTTTGCCGAGATGGCTTGCCGTCACGCTCTCCCTGCTCCTATTCGTTACGGCAGCCGTTACGATTGTATCTGCGCTCATCACGCGTATCGTCGCGGAAATCATTCATCTGTCCCAATCGATCAATGGCACGATCAATTGGTGGCGGGACGAATTCAACAAGTTCATCGCAACGCCCGAAATGCAGGATCTCATTAATAAAATAAGCGCCTTCTATAACGAAAATCCAAAGTATCAGCAGCCCATTAACAATAAAATCGCGGATACCGCGAATTTGCTGGCGCAGACGAGTTCTGATCTAGTTACCTACTTCTTCAATGGCCTGTCCAATCTGCTTATTTCATTGCCAAATGTGCTCACCATCATGGTTGTCGTCCTGCTTTCTTCGTTCTTTATCGGGAAGGACTGGCACAAGCACTCTGCTACGCTAGGCGGCTGGCTGCCCGAAGGCATACGCAAATCGATGGCTACCGTATGGACTGATTTGCAAAAAGCGCTGTTCGGCTATCTGCGCTCCCAGTTCATTATGATTTCCATAACGGCTGTCGTCGTCATTATCGGCTTGCTGCTGCTAGGCGTTCAATATGCGATCACCATCGGGCTGTTGATCGGCTTGGTTGATCTGCTGCCGTACCTCGGCGTAGGCGCCGTCATGGTCCCATGGATCGCTTATACCTTCCTGTACGGCGATTTGTCGCTTGGGATTGGACTCTCCATTTTATACGGCGTCATCCTCGTTGCGCGGCAAATGATCGAGCCTAAGGTACTGGCAAGCAGCGTCGGTCTAGATCCGCTCCCGACATTAATCGCGATGTTCGTCGGCCTCAAATTGTTCGGGGTTCTTGGCCTCATCATTGGTCCTGTATCGCTCGTTATTCTATTCGCCTTCCACAGAGCTAACGTATTCCGCGATCTGTATCAATTCATCATGCGAGGCACTAAGTAGATGTTTCTATCTTACTCTTGCAACAGCAGCAAAAGCCGGGCTAACGCCTGGCTTTTGCTGTTTTCATATGCAAGTGCCCGGCCCTACTACCAGCGTCCGATCGTAAACGTTGTGCCGCCGCCTCTGCCACCGCCGCCGCCTCGCATTTTACGCTCGATGAATTGCAGCATCACACGGCGATATAACGGACGAGTCAAAGGGAACAGCAGCGTCAGGCCAACAATATCAGAAATAAACCCCGGGATCATAAGCAGAAGTCCTCCCGCCAGAATGCATAGGCCATCCAAAATGGCTGGACCCGGCGGCTGGCCTTGCTGCATGAGCCGCTGCACTTCCAACCAGGCTTTGCGCCCCTCTGCTTTAGCAACATAAAATCCGCCGAATCCCACAAGCAGCAGCAGCAATAACACTGTACCGCCGCCTATCCACGAGCCTACCGTTACAATTGTCCACAGTTCTAAAGCCGGAATAATAATAAGCAATGCCAACAGCCATTTGCGCAAGGCTGTCACCTCCATCGTTAAAGTGATTCCAAGCTGTATCTAATCGGATTGGGCAACAACCTGAGCCAATTTATCGTATAATTCCGGGAAAGCCCGTTCGAGCCGCGTTGGCTTAAAATCTGAATTAACCCACATATGCCGTGTCCCGCCAGCTGCTAACAATTCGAATGATTCCAACGCATCTGCGCTCTCCAGCCTGCTACCCGCAGTTAAACCAAGCTCCGAACCGCGTCTAATCTGAGATTCGAATGAGATGCGAATCGATGTAAAGTCAACGATGCGCGTACATACAAGGACGATATCATCGTACCGTGCCGGCTTCACGTACTTGCAATCAATATCAATAACTGGTAGAAGCAAGCCTGCCGCTTCAATTTCCTTATAAGCAAATCCGGCATACCGGATAAGCTCCGTCCGTCCGATCTCGAACCACGTTAAATAATTGCCATGGAAAACAACGCGCATCTGATCGGTTTCCTCGTAACGGACCCGCAATGGAAACACATGCCAGCGTTCCTGCTCAGTAGTCATCTTCATCACCTGCCATCATGCCTAATCTCAAGCCGACATTGCTAAGATCGACCCAAATGGTAGAAAGAGCGACGGGCACAATGTCCGTCGCTCTTCTTGCTGATCTATTGCCTAACGTACCTTACAGTACTTTGGATTGTCCGGTGTAAATAACGCCCGTCTCCGCATAAAGCGTTACTTCCATGCCGTCCTTGAGCAGCTCTGTTGCTTGCTCAATGCCAAGAATAGCAGGAATGCCTACATTCAGGCCGACTACCGCCGCATGGCTCGTAATACCGCCCTGTTCGGTCACGATAGCCGCTGCTTTCTGAATCGCTGGCATATAATCTTTATCCGTTGCAATCGTGACGAGAATCGAACCTTCCGTCGTCTTCGCGTTCGCTTCTGCAGCCGAACGAGCTACGACAACTTTGCCCTTAGCGGACAGCGTTCCGATCCCTTGACCTTTAGCGATAAGCTCGCCAATGTGGTGAATCTTGATCAGGTTCGTCGTTCCGGAGCGGCCAACAGGCACGCCAGCCGTAATGACAACCGTATCGCCCAAGCCAACCGTACCCGTGCTCAGCGCGCCGCTTACTGCCGTTTCGAACATTTCGTCCGTCGTGCTTGCTTCGCTGCCGTAAGCTGGAATAACGCCCCATACAAGCGCCAGGCGGCGCATGACTGATTCATTCGGCGTAACCGCGATAATCGGGGATTTCGGACGATATTTGGATACCATGCGAGCCGTAAAGCCGCTTTCCGTCGATGTAATGATCGCTCCAGCTTGCAGATCAAGCGCAGAGTTTGCAACCGCTTGGCTGATCGCTTCCGTAACCGAAGTCTGTTGCGCATTCGCTTGCTTGATGAACAGCTCGCGATATTCAAGCGCCGACTCGGCACGCTCAGCGATACGGGACATCGTTTGAACCGATTCTACCGGGTATTTGCCGGCAGCCGTCTCGCCAGAGAGCATAATCGCGCTCGTGCCGTCGAAGATCGCGTTCGCAACGTCGCTTGCTTCAGCGCGCGTCGGACGCGGGTTGCGCTGCATGGAATCGAGCATTTGGGTTGCCGTAATAACCGGCTTGCCTACGCGATTACATTTTTCGATCATTTGCTTTTGAACGAGCGGCACTTCTTCAGCAGGAATTTCAACGCCGAGGTCGCCGCGCGCAACCATCAAGCCGTCGGACACTTCAAGAATTTCGTCAAGATTGTCGACGCCCTGTTGGTTCTCGATTTTGGAAATGATATGGATATGGCTGCCGTTATGCTTCTCAAGCAGCTCACGAATTTCAAGCACGTCGCTGGCTTTGCGTACGAACGAAGCTGCGATAAAGTCGATGCCTTGCTCGATGCCGAATACGATATCAGCAGCATCCTTCTCCGTAATGCCTGGCAGCGAAATGTTCACGCCTGGAACGTTTACGCCCTTCTTGCTCTTGATCTGGCCGCTGTTGACGATCCGGCAATGAATTTCAGTGCCTTCAATACCTTCAACCGTAAGGCCGATCAGACCATCGTCAATCAGAACCGTCGATCCTACCGTGAGATCCTGCGGCAAATTTTTGTACGTAACTGGAATACGCGTAATGTCGCCTAGAATCTCTTCCGTCGTAAGCGTGATCGCTTCGCCAGCTTCGAGCTCGATCGGCTCTTCCTTCAGCTTGCCCAGACGGATTTCTGGACCTTTGGTATCGAGCAAAATTGCAACCGTTTTGCCGAGCTCCTGGCGCGCTTGCTTCAGGTTTTTGATGCGGTTGCCATGCTCCTCGAAGTCACCATGCGAGAAGTTGAGGCGTGCAACGTTCATGCCTGCCTCAATAAGCTTCTTCGTGTTTTCGAGCGATTCGCTAGATGGTCCAATCGTACATACGATTTTTGTTTTACGCATGATTACATTCATTCCTCCGTTATAGGAAACATTCCTGTCTAATCTTCAGCCTAACCTAACCTACAGGATTGGCTGAAGCTTTGTACAGTGTAATTTTTGCAAATTATAATCATACTTTAGCAGATTCTGCCAAGTTTTTCACGTTCGACAATTCAGCATCCGCAACCAAGCCATTCTGCTCCACCGTTTCCGATGATGCGTTCGGCTCATGCGCCTCAGATGCTTGCCGTTCTTGGAAGTAGCCAATCTTGCGGAATTTATTGTAGCGATCCTCAATCAGCTGCTCCGGCGTCATCGCCGACAGCTCCTTCAGATGACGCCATAATGCATCCTTAATCGACTCTGCCTGTGCCTCCAGGTCGCGATGGGCGCCGCCTTGCGGCTCGGGAATGATCTCTTCGATGATCTCGAATTGCTTCAGATCCTTCGCCGTAATTTTCATCGCTTCAGCCGCTTGATCCGCCTTGGAAGCATCCTTCCATAGAATAGATGCAGCGCCATTCGGCGAAATGGCCGAGTAGATGGCATTCTCCAGCATCAGCACGCGATTGCCTACGCCAAGCGCAAGCGCACCGCCGCTGCCGCCCTCGCCGATAACGACACAGATGATCGGAACGCCAAAAGTGGCCATCTCCCGCAAGTTTCGGGCGATTGCCTCCGACTGTCCACGTTCTTCCGCCGTATTACCCGGGTAGGCGCCTTTGGTATCGATAAACGTGATGATTGGACGTTTGAACTTGTCCGCCTGCTGCATGAACCGAAGTGCCTTACGGAAGCCTTCTGGATGTGGACTGCCGAAGAAGCGAGCGATATTATCGCGTGTATCCTTGCCGCGTTGATGGCCCACGACCGTTACCGGCACGCCATTCAACCGGGCAATGCCGCCTACAATCGCCAAATCATCCGCAAACAAACGATCGCCGTGCAACTCTACGAAGTCAGCGAAAATCGACTGAATGTAATCAAGCGAGGTCGGGCGCTGATGATGCCGGGCCAAGTGCATCTTCTGTGCTGGCGACAGCTCGCTGTACAATTCGTCTTCAAGCTGCTTGCAGCGGAGTTCAAGCCTCGTAATCTCTTCGGAGAAATCGATTCCCTTTTCTTGACCGAATCGCTTCAGTTCGTCGACCTTCTTGCGCAGATCGACAAGCGGTTTCTCAAATGGAAGCTCATTCGCCATCGGACCATTCCTCCCTTACGGTATGAAGTTCCAGCAGCTTCGTCAGCATCGATTTCAAGTCTTTCCGATGAACGACTTTATCCAGCTGTCCATGCTGCAGGTTGAATTCCGCCGTCTGGAAGTTATCAGGCAGCTTCTGGCGAATCGTCTGTTCAATAACGATCCGTCCGGCAAAGCCGATCAGTGCGCCAGGCTCGGCCAAATTAATGTCGCCAAGGCTTGCGAAGCTCGCCGATACGCCCCCGGTCGTCGGATCTGTAAATACAGAGATGAAGAGGCCGCCGTTGCCTTGGAACTTGGCAAGCGCTGCGCTTGTCTTCGCCATCTGCATAAGGCTAAGTATACTTTCTTGCATGCGGGCGCCGCCGGATGTCGAGAAGATGATGAGCGGGAGGTTCTTCTGATCCGCTTGCTCAATCGCTCTCGTAATTTTCTCTCCGACTACCGATCCCATACTGCCTGTGAAGAATTCAAAGCTCATCACGGCTATAATTACAGGGACGCCACCAATGGTGCCCTCTCCCGTCACGACAGCATCGTTTAAGCCTGATTTATCCTTCTGCCCCTTCAGCTTCGCCTCATAACCCGGGAAGCCGAGCGGATCGACTGACTCCATCAGCGCGTCGAATTCAAGCAAACGTCCGTCATCAAGCGTCATTCCAATACGCTCCATGGCGGACAATCGGAAGTGATGCCCGCATGACGGACATACTTTGAGGTTCTTCTCCAGCTCTTTACTGAAGGCAATGTTGCCGCATTTTGGGCATTTGTTCATCAAGCCTTCTGGAATGTCCTTCTTCGGCCGCTCTTGAACAGGAGCCGGCACGGAAGGAACCGTCGCATATTTCTTCTTATGAAATAAGTCCTTAAACACGTTTGACACCTCTCACGGCGCAGTTATTAGGTCCCACTATCACGGATGAAGGATCGAGTTCAGCACTTCCTGAACTTCCTCCAGCTCCCCGGACGGGACTAGAATTTCGTATTGCTGTTTCGAAAGGTTAATAGGACGCAGCTGCACGAGAAATCCCTCTTCGGTCAATCGGGTTCTAATATTCTCTGCAATCTTCGTCGTAGGCGCGATATAGATAACCGTCCACATGAAAGGTACCCCCTAAAAACATCGGTATCCAGGCCCTATATTGAATTAATGATAGCATAACTACTCTTCGGGCCGCAACAAAGCCGTGTCCACCGTGTCTTCGGGGGCAGCTCTCTAGTCCGTTTCCGGCAAATCGTAGCGCGCAGCCTTCGGGTCCTGATGCGCGATTCGCGCGGACGCAGCGGCCGCTAAGCCTGCAACGAGATCATCCAGAAACACGTGTATGCGTTCGCCTTTCAAATTCAGCTGCCGAATAATGCCCGGCTTCACTTTATCAAGGTAACCGAAGCTCGTCAACCCAATCATGCCGTAAACGTTCGTAATGCCAAGGGCAAGCGTCTCGTCTACGCCATAAAGCGACTCGTCGTTTTCCATGATCGCTTGAAGCGGCTCCGGCAGCAGCCGGCGCTCCGCAAGCTCGTCAAGGGCAATGCCCGTATAGAGCACGTACTGCACCTCTCGTTTGACCAAAACAGCGCGTACGCTCTCCTCGCATTGCTCCATGGTCAAATCCGGATTATACGGCCGCTGCAGCGTATAGACGATTTCTGCGACATCCGCGACAGATACGCCACGCTTTTGCAGCCAAGCTTCAATCCCGCTCGCCAATAGTCATCCCTCCGTAGCCGGGCAGCAGCGCAACGCTGCCGTCAGGTCGCATCATAGGCAAGTCCCTTGGCAGGAACCGTCCAATGTCTCCTAATGTATGCAGGCATCCGGGCAATTGTGCATAAAAAATAGGACGGGCGACAGGCGACAACGGCGGACTCGCGGCGGAAACTGGACAAAAAGGACTAAAAAAAGATCGCGGTCATTATTTGACCGCGATCGCGCCTTTCCCAAGCAGCGCCTCGATGGCGCCGAACAGCTCAGGCGATGGTTTGACGTTATATTGCTCGCTGAGCGCAAGCATTTTCTGGTCGCGCTCATAGAACAGCACGGTCGAGAGCGGCCCGGGATGAGCGACAAGCAGCTGCTTGAGCCGCTCGAGCGCGGCCGGATTTTCTCGCCCGGCCGCGATCTTCACATACACCCGCTGCGCGCGCTTAGGCGCAGCGGGTGCTTCGCCTGCGGGCTTCGCCCCCGCAGGCGCTGGCGCCGCTTCGCGGCGCGGCGCGGGCGCGGCTGCAGCGCCGCCGCGCGAGGCCGCCTTCGGCGGCTGGGCGGGCCCG
>NZ_AEDD01000012.1 GCF_000179615.1 Paenibacillus curdlanolyticus YK9 | reverse complement strand
GCTGCCAGCGCTGGCCGCGCAGCTCGAAGCGGCCGCCGCCGCGGGCAAGCCGCTGCCGGCGGCGGCGCTCGCGAAGCTGCGCGAGCGCTCGCGCCTCGCGGCCGATGCGCTGGCTCAGCTGTCCGACCGCTATGCGTCGGACATCGCGCCAGCCGTGCGTGAGGCGCTCGGCGAGGCCGCGCGCACGGCGGCGAGCGCGCAGCAGCTGCTCGCCAAGGCGGCAGCGGAGCTGCCTGCCGTCGGCGATGCGCTCAGCCGAGCGGCGAAGGCGCTGGACGCCGGCGCGAAGGAAGCCGCCGCCATCAAGCGCGCATTCCCGAGCGCGAAGGCGAAGCTGCTTCAGGTGAATCATGATATTCGCGAGCTGGAGAAGAAGGCGGATATTCAGACGATTATCGATCTGCTGCGCAATGATTACGCGAAGGAGAGCGCTTTTTTTGCCGAGCCTGTCATTTTGCAGGAGCATAAGCTTTTCCCGATTCCGAATTATGGCTCGGCGATGTCACCCTTCTTCTCGACATTGTCGCTATGGGTGGGAGCGACGCTGCTCGTATCGCTGCTTTCCGTAGAGGCGCACGATGCAGGCGGGCACGGAGGCAGCGAACACGCTGAATCAGCTCGTAATCCGTCTTCGTCCGTCTCCAGCTTATCTGCGGAACCAACGCCGTCCCGTCCGCGCCCAAGGCAGGTGCGGGCAGCTAGATGGCACGAGGACAGCATCGTGTTTCTCGGACGGTTTCTAACCTTCCTTACGATTGCGCTCGTTCAGTCTGCGCTCATTACGATTGGCGACCTCTATCTGCTCGGCACTTACGCGGCGGATCACCTGATGTTCATTTTGTTTGGCTTGTTCATTGTAACGGTGTTTATGTTAATGGTTTATACGCTTGTGTCGGTATTCGGCAACGTCGGCAAAGCGATGGCGATTATCTTGCTGGTGCTGCAGCTGGGGGGCTCCGGCGGAACGTTTCCGATTCAAGTCGCTCCGCCGTTCTTCCGCCACATTCATCCCTATCTTCCGTTCACTTACGCGATCAGCATGATGCGCGAAGCCGTGGGCGGCGTGATATGGGATGTCGTGTATCGGGACATGCAGCGGCTCGTCATCTTCGTAGCGCTGTTCCTTGTCATTGGACTGGTGCTCAAATCGCCTGTCAATCGGCTCGCGAAGGGGATGCTAGAGCGCGCGAAGCGGGGAGGCCTGCTCCATTAGCTTCATTAAAGGGCATCTTGATTCGGCTATTGCTTGCGTCGAACAGTCGCTTGTATTTGCACAGTCTCCCCGCGTTCATTTTATATGGAGGAATGCCCTTCGCGATGTTCGGAAATCGCCTCCTCCGCACCTTTGACAATGTGAACATTAATAACATAGAGTAGATGAAACAAGATGAGACCACACTGGGGTGGCAGAGGCGGGAGGCGAAACGCATGGACTTGCGGAAGCTGCGGTTGGATGAGCCGGCAATCGGTACATTCAGCGAGGAACGAGAAGAATTTGAGAGAGACTATGCGAGATTAATTCAATCCCCGGCATTTCGCCGGCTGCAGGGCAAATCGCAAGTGTTCGGCGCTGGCTCGGGCGATTATTACAGGACCCGATTGACTCACTCATTGGAAGTGTCCCAGATCGCACGGGAGGTTTCGAGGCGGCTCGGCAAGCAGTACCCGTTTCTGGACCGTCGCGAGCATCCGGGGCTATTGCTGGAGCCGACGGTGGTGGAGTGCGCGGCGCTGGCCCATGATTTTGGCCATCCTCCGTTCGGACATAAAGGGGAAGAAGTGCTGCATCAGCTGCTCTCCGAGTCGTATGGGATGAAATATGAAGGAAACGCGCAAAACTTCCGCATTCTGATGTTTCTTGAAAAGCGCGCAGGCAGCGGAAGCGGTCTTGATCTGACAGCATCGGTGCTGCTCGGCGTTAATAAGTACCCGTACTGCATTGATGATACGGGACGGCTGAAGGGTGTATATAGCGAAGAATGGGCGCGCATCAGCTATATCCGCGAGCTTTGGGAAATGCCTGTAGGCTGCTCGACGCTCGAGGCCCAACTGATGGATTTATGCGATGACATTGCGTATTCCACCCATGATATCGAAGACGGGATACGCGCGGGTAAAATTCAAATGAATCGGACGTTTTTCGAGGATGAGCGGCTGATCGACCATCTGATGCACGAAATTACGGTAGATCAGGGCAACAGCGAGCTGCGTTGGCATGAGGTCGACATGCGCGCGATGTGCCGCAAAGCGATGGATGATTACCTTGAGCAATGGGAGGAGCTCTATCTGCAATGCGAGCGCGAATCCTCCCGAACCAGACGAGAGATGAAGGCAAGATGGGTCAGCACATTCGCCGGGAGAGTCGGCATTATTGATGATGCTGCGAAAGGCTGGAAGCGGGTGACGTTCGTGCGCGACGGAGCGGAGGATCTTGAATTGCTGCGAACGATGGAAATTTTGAAAAAGCTGGCATGGGTGACGTTAATTAAAGATTTTCGTGTACAAAGGCTCCAAATGCGCAGCGAAATTATGATTCGCCGATTATGGGACAGCTTCCAAGATCCAGATCGCGGGCGATTAATATTGCCTCCCGATTGGATCGAAAGCTTCGAGCGGCATGCGGCACATTGGTCCTGGCCAAGGTTTATTGCTGATTACATCTCCGGGATGACGGATGCTTACGCTTCCAAAGTGTACAATGAATTATATGCTAGCAAGACGGGCTCCATCTATGAAATGGATTAGTTCCAAAAGCCCGCAACCCTTAGAGCGTCAATGGTTCCACGGTCAGATTCAGCTGACTGAGCGGGACCTTTGGCGCTCTTTTTCTGTTCGCGTGATTCGGCTTTATTTTGCATCAAGTGTGCCATTTCGTATGTAAAATCTAGATTTCACCACCTTGAAAACACAAACCTATGTCCTTAAGTTCGCACATTGTATGCCATTAGGGCTAAAAGGCATAATAAAGACACACCAAACAAGGGGGAATCAACAAATGCGTAAAAGCTTGAAATGGATGAACCTTGCACTAGCCGGCGCCCTGACGCTGAGCCTCGCAGCTTGCGGAAGCAGCTCGAAAGAAGACGAAAACAAAGGTACGGAGACGGGTACGGAAACGACGCCTAAAGCTGAGAACGTAACGATCACGTTCCAGAATATCTACCCAGACCCAGAAACGCCTTCGTACAAAATCATGAAACAAATCGTGGATCAGTACACGAAGGATCATCCGAACGTGAAAATCGAGCTCGACTCGCTGAACACGGACCAACAAAAGCTGAAGCTCAAAACGCAAGCCGCTTCCAAAGAAGTTCCGGACATCACGATCGTGAACCCGGCAGCTCAAATGAAGCCTTTCGTTGACGCTGGCCTGTTGGCGCCATTGAACGACATGCTGGAAAAAGACGACCTCAAAGGTACGTTCCAAGAAGGCATCCTCGACTTCTACAGCTTCGACAACAACACTTACGCATTGCCAGACGGCAACAACGTAGCGGTAGTGTTCTATAACAAAAAACTGTTCGAGCAAGCTGGCGCTAAAGTGCCTACAACGTTCGACGAGCTGCTTGCAGACGTTAAACTGCTCAAAGACAAAGGCATCACGCCACTCGTTATCGGTGAAAAAGATACGTGGACAGGCTCGTTCTTGTTCATGAACACGCTGCTCCGTACGAACGGCGGCCCAGGCTTCCTGAAAGACGTAGTTGACGGCAAGAAAACGTTCAACGACCCAGCATTCGAATCCGCTGTAGCGAACTTCGAGAAACTGGTTCAAGCAGGCGCATTCCAAGATGGCGCAACGTCGATGGACTACAACGCTGGCGAGAACTTGTTCAAAACCGGCAAATCGGCAATGTACTTCATGGGTACGTGGGCAACGGGCGCAATCGACGCATCCTCGGTTGGTCCTGACGTAGGCGTGTTCCAATTCCCAACTGTTGATGGCAAAGGCGACCCTAACGAGTACATGCTTGCACCAGGTTCCGCATTCGCAATCTCGGCTAACAGCAAACACCTGCAAGAAACGAAAGACTTCCTGCATTACTTCATGCAGCAGTACCCTAAAGTATCGTTCGACATGAAAAATGCAGTTACGGTTGCACAAAAAGTTGACGGCGACTTCAAAGCGGCTGGATACTCGGATCTGCAAATGGAAGTAGCAGCACTCAAAGGCAACGTTAAAGGCGGCGACCTGTCGTTCGATAACACGATGAACCCTAGTACGTCCCAGGTTCACTTGACGAGCATCCAAAACCTGTTCGTACAACAAGTTGATCCTAAAGCAGTAGCTAAAGAACACCAAACGGCGTTTGAAAGCAACAAATAAGTGACGGAGTAATCCGCACTCGCATAGACGCTTGCGAAAGGGAGCGCTAGTCGTTCCCTTTCTTCTATGCGCAACACTTGATTCAAGGAGGCGAACCCCATGAATGCGCTCAAGGTGCCCGCACGGACAATCGCCGTATTCGTGCTCCCATGCTTACTGATTTACGTGAGTCTTGTATTTATCCCGATAGCCGTTAACTTGTATAACGGTACGTTGGACTGGAACGGAATCGGAGCAAAGAAATTTGTCGGTATGGACAATTTCGTAGAACTGTTTACTAAAGACAAAGTGTTCTGGCCAGCAATACGCCATACGCTGTTGTTCTCGGTATTCTCCATGCTTGAGATTCCATTCTGCTTAGGATTGGCTATCCTGCTCAACCGCTTTATTAAGAAGCCGAATTTCTTGGTTTCGAGCTATTTCGTACCTGTTATTTTATCTGTCGTCATCATTGGTCAGCTTTGGAAAACGATTTACAACCCGGCTTCACTCGGCGGTATGATCAACCAAACGTTAGATTCGCTCGGCTTGCACAGCTGGACGCACAATTGGCTCTCTGATCCGGATTTCGCGATGTATGCTCTTTACTTCGTTGCTTTGTGGCAATACCTGGGTTATCACTTGCTCATTCAATTTACAGGTATTCAAAACATTCCGTCTGAAATTTACGAGGCAGCCAAGATTGATGGAGCGGACGGTTTCAAAGCAGACCGTTACATTACGTTCCCATTGGTGGTCCCGATATTCAAAATATCGATTATCCTTTCTTTCATCGGTTCCCTTCAGTCCTTCGATATGATCATGGTCATGACGGGCGGCGGTCCAGCGCATGCGACGGACGTAATCGCAACTCATATGTACAACATGTCCTTCCTGTCGATGAGATACGGTTACGGCAGCGCAATTGCAACAGTGCTTGTTCTCGTATGCTTAATTGCTACTGTTGTCATTAACCTTCTGTTCCGCGGAATTGAAAAAAAGGTTAGCTAACGCCAAGAACCGCTCGTGAAAGGAGTTATGTATTATGGCTGAAGTGCTCAAATCGGCTGCGGCTAGCCCAGCATCCGCTGGTACGCGCAAACGGCGCGTAACGGTCGGCAAAGCGATTGCCTTCGCACTATTTGGCATCCTGCTCGTGACGCAACTGTACCCACTATTGTGGCTCGTCATATATTCCTTGAAAAACAATGAGGAAATATTGTCCGGGAAATTTTTCTCGCTGCCTCACACGCTACAATGGGGCAACTATAAGTCTGCAGTCGAAGCGCATTACTGGGACTACCTGAAAAACTCGGTTATCGTCACTGTCGTAACGATGGTTTCGGTTATCGTACTTAGCAGCATGGTCGCTTATGCGATCACTCGATTCAAATGGAAGTGGGGCAATGCGGTGCTGCTGATCTTCCTCGCAGGCCTGACGCTGCCGCTTCAATCGACATTGCTGCCGCTGATGATCATCTTCAAAAACATTCATATTCTGAATACGCGTTGGGCGCTTATCTTGCCTTATGTGGCTTATCAAACGCCAATTGCCGTATTCATTCTGACTGGCTTTATGCGGACGATTCCGCATGAAATTGAAGAATCGGCACATATGGATGGCGCTTCGGTTTATAAGACATTCCGCAGCATCATCTTGCCAATCACGGTTCCTCCGATCATGACCGTATGCATTCTGACGTTCATTACGATCTGGAACGAGTACATCCTTGCTGCGACGTTCATCTCTTCCGAGAAGCTCAAAACGTTGCCGTTCGGTGTAAACAGCTTCGTTAGCCAGTACTCGGCGAACTATGGCGCAATTGGCGCTTATCTCGTACTGGGCGCATTGCCTGTTATCATCATGTACTTCATTCTCTCCGAGAGAATTACGAGCGGCATGGTTGCAGGCGCAGTAAAAGGTTAATCTTTATTCGCAATTTGATTCCCCAATCGAATCGTAATTCAAGCCTCCGGGTCGCAGCTTTTGCTGCGTCCGGAGGTTTCCTGCTGTTCGGCAGGGCGCATAAGCGCCTATTATTTTTCTGTTCTGTGATATGATGAAAGCAATGTTAACTAATTCACGGGGGAAATGTCATGATCCGCGGTTTTCGTTCCATACGCACAAGACTGTTTATTTTACTGCTGGTCAGCATGGTGAGCTTGCTTTCCGTTGTCAGCTACTTATATTATCAGCGCGCTACCGACCAGTATCACGATAAGGTAACGGAGATTGCCGAGAAGAATGTGCGGCAGACGATGCAGGTGTATGATCTGCTGCTAGACAGCTATAACAGCCTTTCCAAGTCGCTAATCGGCAACTCCGATCTGCTGCGGAAGCTGCCGGAGACACATGAAGACAATCCCGCATTGGCTTTCATCAACGAGCGGGCAATAACCAACATACTAGGCACTTTATTTTATTCTCGAGAGGATATCGTATCGATTCACGTGTTCTCCCCATCGGGCGCCGTCTATAGTTACGGGAATTACATGAATACGGTGGACCCTTATTTTAGCTATAGAGACTGGTATAATCGCATTAAGAAATCGGATGGCGATATGGTTTGGCTTGGCGTGTTTAAGCATTCGTTGACCGATCAAACGGTGAATCAGCCTGTTTTCGCATTCGGGCGCCAGCTGTATGATCTGACCGAGCACAAACCGATTGGCGTACTGCTGTTTCAAATGAACGTTCAACCGGTTGTTTCTGCATTAACGAATATGCGGCTTGGGCCGAACAGCGAAACCTACATTTTATCCGAGGATGGTCGACTGCTAGCTTCTGATAATCTTGAAACGGCGGCAGAGGTGCCATGGAGCATCCATGCGGAGATCGGGACGCGGACGCCGAATTCCTCGGAAGCCGCGATAGCGCGTGCTGCCGATTCAGGCACAGGCGCGGAGACGGATAATTATACGACGGCAAGCGAAGCAATTGAACTGCTTGCGACGATGCATAATAATATTAATGCCGGGGAAGTTGCTTTTGAGAATCGCAAGCAGGATCTTGTCGTCGCTTCCAAAGCGACCGAGGTTGATTGGACTTTCGTTAGCCGGACGCCGAATAAGGATTTGAACGTCGAGCTCGATCAGACCAAACATTATTTTGTGATCGTCGTGTCGGTGCTTGTCATTGTCTCGATTGCGATAGCAACCTTCATCTCGCGCACCATTACATCGCCCGTGAAGCGGCTTGTTCAGGAAATGCGGCAAGTAGAGGTCGGCAACTTCCGAGGCTCGGTGAAGGCAAAGTCCTCTTATGAGGAAATTGACATTCTTGTTGCGTCCTTTAACCAAATGGTGCATCGTATGGACGACTTGATCAACCGGGAAAAAGAAACCTCGGCGCGCGAGAAGCAAGCCCAGCTGCAGGCGCTTCAATCGCAAGTGAATCCGCACTTCTTATATAACACGCTCGATATGATTTATTGGATGCTGGACGAGCAGGAGAACAACCGATTAGGCAGTATTGTGCTTTCGTTGTCCCATATGTTCCAGTACAGCAGCCATTGGAACGAGGATTTGCCTACGACGCTCGGGGAAGAATTAGAGCAAATTCGGCATTATCTCACGATCATTGAAGCTCGGCTGGAGGATCGGTTGACGGCAGAGATTGAAGTGGGCAACGAGTGGCTCGATGTGCCAATGCCGAAGATGACGCTTCAGCCAATCATCGAGAATGCGGTGAAGCATGGTCTGGAACCAGCGCTGCGGCCTGGAAAGCTGACGCTTCATACAGAGGTTGATGGTCAGCGATTATATATTACGATTGCAGATAATGGCGTAGGCATTGAGCATAACGCACTGGTTCAGCTGCAAACAGCGCTTGGGCAAGAAACGAATAACGCCTCGGCAGTCGCGTCCAAAGGACGAAGAGGAATTGGCATTGCGAATGTGCATCATCGGCTCGTGCTTATGCATGGAGAATCGTACGGCCTGACCGTAAATAGCGTACTGGGCAAAGGTACGACCATTAAAGTGACCCTTCCGCTGCCGCCGCGCGCCTAAGAGGTAAGGAGCAGCAGCACGCGTAGGATAGGAAAGGATGAATGACGGCGATGAATATTTTGATCGTGGACGATGAGAACATCATAAGAAGCGGTATAAAGCGAACAATACAGAACCGTTTCCCTAACTACCGGATCTGGCTCGCTGCTTCTCCTGATGAAGCGGTGCAGCAGCTGCGTAATGAATCCATCGATCTGGTGCTTAGCGATATTATGATGCCTGGCATGACGGGGCTTGAGCTCATGAAGGTGTCGAAGCCGCAGCATCCGCATGTACGATGGGTGTTTATTTCGGCCAAGTCAGAGTTCGCTTATGCACAGGAAGCGCTTCGACTAGGGGCGCGTGACTATTTATTAAAGCCGATCGGCAAGGAACGTGTAATCGAGCTAATCGAGCTGGTAGGCGAAGAGCTGCGCCGCGATTCGGAGCAGACGCGCGAAGCAAGGGAGCTGGGCTCAAACATCAAGTATTTGCGAGAGGCTGTGTTCCAGCGTTGGGTAGCGGGCTTGGACATTGGCAACTTCGATATGAAGCCGCTCTCCGACGAGTATCCGTCCTTTAATCTCATCATGGTGAAGATGGATGCGGATCGCCAGGTTCACTTGGAGCATTTTATTATCGAGAATGTGATGTCGGAGCTTATTGAGCGGTTCGGTCACGGGTTTGTCGTCAGCTATGACGCACAAAGCTTAATCGGCGTAGTCTCAATGGCGGACGATAATAATCTTTCGCCGCTTCTAACAGAGCTGAAGACGCATCTTCGCAAATATTTACGTGTTCCGTTCCAAGTGATGCACTCAGGACTGATCCTCGACTTCCGCAATGTGCCAGCAGAGATTCGCCGGCTTCGCCAAGCGTCCGATACGCAAGTGTACGAGCAGGATGAGCGTGGCAGTGATCGAGCGATTGAGACAGCTATCCAATATATCAAGTCCCATTTCCGAGAGGACTTATCGCTGGAGAAGGTGGCATCAGTCGTCTTTCTTAATCCGGTCTACTTCAGCCAACTGTTCAAGCAGAAAACGGGTCAGGGCTATAAGGATTTCGTCATTCAGCTGCGGATGGAGCAGGCCAAGCGGCTGCTGCACAATCCGAGCCTGAAGCTGGCCGAGGTAGCAGAACGAATCGGCTATCAGGACATGCGCCATTTTTCCCAGCTGTTCCGCAAGCGGTTTAATGTGACGCCAACCGAGTTTCGGCAGCAAGAAATCGTTCAGGGGGAGCCGATTCAATAGTTTCCCGCAAAAGCCTCAGCAACGCGATGGCGAAGCAGAGGCTTTTGATTATAACTAAATAACAACGTTGTTATTTATCAGTGAATAAGGTACACTAGCATCAATTAATGATTTAGAAGGGACGGCATATATAATGAAGCCTTTCTTGAACGAGCAGTTTTTGCTCTGTACGGAGACATCAGTTCGGCTTTACGAGCAGCATGCCAAGGCGTTGCCCATCATCGATTATCATTGCCATCTGAGTCCGCAAGAAATTTTTGAAAACAAGCGGTTTAACAACCTGACCGAGGCCTGGCTGAACGGAGATCACTACAAGTGGCGTGCGATGCGGGCGAACGGCGTGTCTGAGCATCTCGTAACGGGCCCGGCTGACGATTACGAGCGTTTCCTGGCGTATGCGGGCACGGTTCCGATGGCAATCGGCAACCCGCTGTACCACTGGTCTCATTTAGAGCTTCAACGATACTTCGGCGTTCATGAGCTTATTAATGAGAAGAACGCGCCAGCAATTTGGCACAAGGTGAATAAACAGCTTAGCGGCGACGGCTTTGGCGCTCGCGACCTGATTCGCAAATCAAAGGTTAAAGTAATCTGTACGACGGACGATCCGGTTGATTCGCTGGAATACCATATTAAGCTGCGGCAGGATGGCGACTTTAATGACGTGAAGGTGCTGCCTTCCTTCCGTCCGGACAAAGCACTGGAGCTGAATCGCGACTCATTCATCGGCTGGATCAGCCAGCTGTCTGATGTTGTGGGCAGTCCAATCGAGTCGTATGAACAGCTGCTGGGTGCATTGGATGCGCGAATCGCCTTTTTCCACGAAACAGGCTGCCGCGTTTCCGACCATGCGATTGATGTGATGATGTATGCCGACTCCACGCTGGAGGAAGCGTCAGCGGCTTTCGCTGCTGCACTGCGCGGGAAGCAGGTAAGTAAGGAAGCCGAGGCTCGCTACAAAACGTTTACGCTGCTGCACATCGGTCGGCGGTATGCCGAGCATGGCTGGGCGATGCAGCTGCATATTAACGCCGCGCGCAACAATAATCCACGCTCGTTCCGCCAGCTAGGGCCGGACACGGGCTTCGACTCCATTAACGACAGCTCCGTCGCTTATGGGCTCGTGCATCTGCTGGGCGGTCTAGCTGCAGACGACAAGCTGCCGCGCACGATTTTGTATTCACTCAATCCGAGCGATTATTATCCGATCGGCACGATTATGGGCAGCTTCCAGGGCGGCGGCATCCCGGGCAAAATCCAGCTTGGCGCCGCATGGTGGTTCAACGATTCGAAGGATGGCATGAACGAGCAGATGAAGACGCTGGCCAACCTAGGATTGCTTAGCCGCTTCGTTGGCATGCTGACCGATTCGCGCAGCTTCCTATCGTACACACGCCATGAATATTTCCGGCGTATACTATGTGATCTGCTCGGCGAGTGGGTTGAAAACGGTGAAGCGCCGGATGACGATGAGCTGCTTGGCCGTATTATTCGGGGGATTTGTTACGAAAATGCCGTACAATACTTTAATTTTGAGTAATGATCGCATTGAACTGGAAACCGCTCCAAAAACTTTGTCTGAACTTTGATCAAATATTGAACAAAATATGAACACTTTTTCCGATTATGTGGTATACTACGAGTAAGTAAGCACTTTCATTCGGATTAGGAGCGTGTTCACCATGACGACGAAGAATGCATCGATCTCAAGCCATAAGGCAACGGAACGCGGGTTCCGCCCACTTGTATGGCTGATGACAGTCGCCGCTTGGGCCGCACTGACCGTAGGCGTTGTTCTTTGCTTGATGTACCTGCAGCCGTTCAATGACCAGAACTGGGGATTGATGATCGGCATTGGATTCCTGGTAGGTAGCGTCAACATTTATGTTATTCGCACAGCGATTCATCTTGTGAACGAGCGTCGGGAGCAGAACGCTAACGACCAGATCGACCGTTAACGGGCGATTTCGTCATAATTTGACCAAGCCAACGGTTTCATAACCTTAGCGGTTTTCCTTTTAACCCCTCGCATGAGGGGTTTTTTGTTTGCAAATAGTAAACAATCGTCAATCTCGTGAACTTTGTTTTACAGATTGGAGAATAATAATTGACGTATTTGCAAACATAGGTTTAAAACGCAACGTTATCTGCTATCGTATGGATACGGATACGAACGACTCGGAAAAGTCCTCCGAACGAGGACGGGTTCGGGGCGGATGAAGGAGATGAAGACTAACATGCGGAGAAAACTAACCAAATACGCGGTTCCGCTGCTGTTCATGATGATGATGATCCTGTTATCGGGATGCGACACGTCGATGATGGTGCTGGATCCAAAAGGGCCGGTAGGCGCTGATCAACGGGATTTGATCGTCATATCGACGGTATTGTGCCTGATCGTGCTCGTGCCGGTGCTCATTCTGACCGCGTGGATCGTATGGCGTTATCGTGATAAGCCAAACAATAAAGCGGCTTACATGCCGGTCTGGTCGCATAACACGAAGGCCGAGGTAATATGGTGGGCGATTCCGATCATCATTATCGGCGCGCTCGCTGTTGTGACGGTCAAATATACTTATGCGTTGGAGCCATCCAAGCCGCTCAAGTCGGACAAAGAGCCATTGGTGATTCAAGCAACATCGCTCGACTGGAAATGGCTGTTCACTTATCCGGAGCAAGGCATTGCTACGGTTAACTACATTGAAATACCTGAGGATCGTCCGATTCGATTCCAATTGACGTCGGACGCGCCGATGAACTCGTTCTGGATTCCACAGCTGGGCGGTCAAATGTACACCATGTCCGGCATGGACATGACGCTTAACCTGCAAGCCGATGAGCCGGGCGTATACTTTGGTTCCGGCGCTAACTTCAGCGGCCCGCAATTCGCAGACATGCGATTTGAAGTGAAGGCGACAAGCGATGCCGACTTTGACCAATGGGTCAATGAAGTGAAGAGCAAAGGCAGCGAGCTGACGCTCGAAGGCTATGAGAAGCTGGCTGAGCCATCTTCGTCGGATCGTCAATACTTCTCCTCGTTCCCAGAGGGACTGCATGAGAAAATCGTTAACAAATATGTCGTCGGCAAGGGACATCACCACGGCGGCAGTGAAGAATCCAAATAATACGGACTGAATGAAAGGAGGCGGCAACTATGTGGGGGAACTTACACAGTTTCTCGGATTTCTTCGTAACCGGAGACCCAATGATTCTCGGTGCGCAGGTCAGCATAGCGCTCGCCATGATCGCGATCGTATTCGTCCTCACCGTTTTCAAAAAGTGGGGATGGCTCTGGCGCGAATGGCTCACCTCGGTCGATCATAAAAAGATCGGCATCATGTATATCATTGCATCGATTATGATGCTGTTCCGCGGCGGTGTCGACGCCTTGCTCATGAGGCTTCAGCTCGCAATGCCGAATACGGAATTCCTGCACGCAGAGCACTATAATGCGATATTTACGACCCATGGCGTCATCATGATTTTGTTCATGGCCATGCCGTTTATGTTCGGTTTGTTCAATATCGTCGTACCGCTCCAGATTGGCGCGCGCGACGTCGCTTATCCATTCTTGAACTCGTTAAGCTTCTGGCTGTTTTTCTTCGGTGCAATGCTGTTTAACGTATCGTTCGTTATCGGCGGTTCGCCGGATGCAGGCTGGCTCGCATACCCGCCTTTATCGGAGCTTTCACATAGTCCGGGCGTCGGCCAAAACTTCTACATTTGGGGGATTCAGATCTCGGGTATCGGTTCCCTTGCAACAGGCATCAACTTTGTCGTCACCATTCTCAAAATGCGCGCGCCAGGCATGAAGCTGATGAAAATGCCGATGTTCACATGGTCGGTATTGTCCAGCTGTCTCATGATCCTGTTCGCCTTCCCGATTCTGACGGTAACGATGGCGCTGCTATTCCTGGACCGGTTCCTGGGCGCGCACTTCTTCACCTTAGATGCGGGCGGCAACCCGATGATGTACATCAATATGATATGGATGTGGGGCCATCCGGAGGTATATATCGTCGTCGTACCGGCGTTCGGCATATTCTCGGAGGTTGTCGCCACGTTCTCCCGCAAGAAGCTATTCGGTTACGGCTCTATGGTATTCGCCATGATCGGCATCGCCGTACTGTCCTTCTTCACCTGGGCGCATCACTTCTTCACGATGGGCTCTGGCGCAGACGTAAATGCCTTCTTCGCCGTAACAACGATGATTATCGCGATTCCGACAGGGGTCAAAGTATTCAACTGGCTATTCACGATGTTTAGAGGGCGTATACGCTTCACGACGCCAATGCTCTGGACGATTGCTTTTATTCCATGCTTTATCGTTGGCGGTATGACGGGCGTGTTGCTGTCGGTCGCGCCAGCTGACTTCCAGTTCCATAACAGCTACTTCCTGATCGCTCACTTCCACCAAGTGTTGATCGGCGGCGTAGTGTTCGGCTACTTCGCAGGCTTGTACTACTGGTGGCCGAAAATGTTCGGCTTTGCGCTCGACGAGCGTCTTGGCAAATGGGCGTTCTGGCTCTGGAACATTGGCTTCTATGTGTGCTTCATGCCGCAATATTTCCTCGGCCTGGATGGTATGACTCGCCGGGTGTACACGTACGACTTCGATATGGGCTGGGGACCGCTTAACCTGGTTTCGACCATTGGCGGCTTCATCATGGGTATCGGCTTCATCTTCCAGGTGTGGCAGATCGCTTACAGCATCAAGGTGCACAAACGGGATACGACGGGCGATTACTGGGATGCTCGTACGCTGGAATGGTCGATTCCATCGCCAGCTCCATTGTATAACTTTGCAACAGAACCAACGGTGAAGGATGTCGACGATTGGTGGGAAACGAAGCAGAAGCTTGCTAAAGGCGAGAAGCTGCCGGCAAAACCGCCGCTCGAACCGATCCATATGCCGAAAAACTCGGCTATTCCGTTCATTATGTCGGTATGCTGGTTCGGCGCAGGCTTTGGTTTCGTATGGGATTGGCTGTGGATGGCCATTCCTTCGATGGTCGGCGTTGCAATCTGCATGCTAGCAAGATCGTTCTCGTACGATACGGATTACTATATCCCGGTCGATGAGATCAAACGAACGGAAGAAGCGGCAATGAAGGGAGCGTCGGTCTAATGGCAAATGCGAATTCGCACGCGCATCAAGCGGGCGATCACCACGATCATGGCCATCATGATCAGGAATCGCTTAAGACGCTAGGTTTCTGGATTTTCCTTATGACAGACGTTATCATCTTCGGTTGTTTGTTCGCCGTCTACGTCGTATTGCGCAACAATACGGCAGGCGGGCCAACAGCTGAAGAGTTGTTCAAAATGCCAGGCGTTATCGCTGAAACCTTCATCCTGCTGACGAGCTCGTTCACGAGCGGGCTCGCGGTACTCGCGATGCATGCTGGCAAGAAAAATCAATTGATCACTTGGCTCGGCGTTACCGCCGCGCTGGGTGCAGCGTTTATTTTCCTTGAAGTATACGAGTTCGTCGACATGGTCAACCATGAGGGCGCAACGATTGCAACAAGCGGCTTCCTGTCGGGCTTCTTCACGCTCGTCGGAACGCACGGCTTGCACGTTTCGATCGGTCTCGTATGGATGATCGGCCTTATGCTGCAGCTTCGCAAACGCGGCATTACGCCAGTTACCAAACGTAAAGTTGAAGTGCTCAGCCTGTACTGGCACTTCCTCGACGTCGTGTGGATTTTCGTCCTGACGGTCGTTTACTTGATGGGGGTGATGTAAGATGGGTCAACATCACGATCATGGCGCAGGCCACGAAGGCGGCCACGGCTCGCTGAAGTCTTACGTCATCGGCTTCATCATGTCGATCGTCCTGACGATCATTCCGCTCGTCGTCGTTATGAACGACATGATGAGCAAGAATGGCACGATTGTGCTCATTCTCATTCTCGCTGTGCTTCAATTTGCGGTGCAGCTGTGGTTCTTCATGCACTTGAAGGAAGGCGAGAACGCCAAGTGGAACATCGCAGCGTTATTGTTCGCCATCTTGATTCTCGTTGTCGTCGTAGCCGGTTCGATTTGGATTATGGCTTACAACACGGTTGCGAGTTAAGGCATATCAGTTTATTGCAAGGGGCTGTCCCGAAAGTCGTTTCCAATGACTTTTGGGACAGTTTTTTATTGTTCAATATGTGAACATGCGCCGTATGATGCGGTGGTCCTGCATGCTGCTGCATTTTGTACAACGGGAAAGGCAGGAATGGTCTGCGTCGAAGGTTCCCATTGCAGTTCGTGCAACGAGATGCAGTCTAAAAGGCTACGATGTCCCCAAAACATGGAAAGCCGCCTTTTCCGCTGTACGAAATGCAATGATGTCCTCTTACTCCCGCGCTCGCGTTGTTTCTATTGTATAAACTGCAATGAGCAGGCGGATGCACTTCCTCAGCCAAGGCGAGAAAGTGACGTTCCACGCAGCTGACTGTGCAATTCTAGTGCCGAAAAACCTGTAGCGCATCGTTGATGCAGGAGGTGGTAGGCGACAGAACGGCAGAACTGTGTCAATTATTAATCCGTACGCGAAAGGGCTTCCTGCTGTCAAGGCAGGCCACGTGTTCCAATTGAATCCGAAGGCAGATCGGGTATAGAAGAAGAGGCTCTGGCAGCGATTCGTCGTTTGCTGGAGCCTTTTTTATTGTTTTTGGCATACAAATATAAACTCATGACCGGCTTCGACAGGAGAGCCGTCATACCAGCCGTATTCTTCGATAATCGTTAGTCCGGCTTGCTGAATAAGGGCGCGCAGCTCATCTCCGTAGAAGTATCGCAGCCTCAGGCTGTCATGGAACGCCTCTACGGCGCCGTCCTGCTTATGCAGGCGATAGATAAAGTCTGTATACAGCAAGCGGCGGTCGGTGTCGCATGCCTTCTTAATGGAATGCCGCGTTACTTTCTCACGGGTAGGAAGGTAAGATTCAAAATCCAGCTGTTCTTCCCGTTGAATCCAAGCGTCGCTGATCTCCCCGTATGGCCTGAACACGTTCAGAATGAATTGTCCGTTGTCGGCAAGATGGCTGACGACGGCATGGAGGCATTGCAGCGCTTGTTCATCGGTTTCTAGCAGCTGAAAGCTGCGGAAGGGGATGAAGATGAGCGAGAAGGATTCGGACAGTGAAAAGCTGGTCATATTTCCTTGCGCGATGCGGATATGCTGCTTCGCCAGATCGGGCTTTGGCTGAAGCTTCTCTTGCAGAACCTCCAGCATTTGGGGAGAGTAATCGAGCTCGGTGACTGAAATGCCTGCTTCTGCGAGCGGAATCGTAATTCTGCCGGTGCCGCATGCGAGCTCAAGCACTTGACCGCCAAGCTGCTGCGCTCTGGCGATGTAGAATGGAATATCCGCTTGGAAAACGGCCCGATTATCGGCATCATACCATTGGGCTGTACTTGCATATCGGTTATCCATCGAACCACCTCGCGACATTTTCTTAGCATAATATATCGGCAATCGAGAGGGTGTCAACTATATATTGGAAATTGTGTTGAGTGTGGGAAAACAAAGGGCAGGCACTTATGTAAGTGTCCGCCCTTTGTTTGACTTAACTAACGTTTCATGGAAGATACGCTTTCCAATGATTCATTGAGGGAATCGATCAAGCGATCGCGATCCGCTTCCAATAAAGGATTGAAGAAGATGTCTCCGATTGGTAACTGGAAAAAATCAGAAAGCTTGCGAATCGTTTCTGCACGTGGGGAGTACCGGCAAGTTTCAATCTGAGAGAGGGATGCGCGATCGATGCCGAGTGCATCAGCCAACTGTTGCTGCGTAATGCCACGATGCTTGCGGATGCGAGAAATGCGATTGCCGATCGCGGCTTCTTGAGTAGACACATAATCACCGCCAAATTTAAGTAGTAAACGTCATTAGTTCCATAAATGCCCATGTGTATAATATACAGGAATTTGTGTTGAATGACAACACGTTTGTTTCGAAAATGGGCACATGTTTTGCTGATAGGATTGTGTTTTGTAAAACAAAACATGTAAGATAATGGTGGGTGATTGATTTGGGCGAGTTGAAAGATAAGAACAAGCTTGGACAGACGATTCGGCTGCTGCGGCTGACGAACAACTTATCGCTTCGGGATTTGGCCGAGAAATCCGGCATCAGCTACTCGTTCATTAGCTCGGTGGAAAAGGGCAGATTCGCTCCATCCCGAGAAACGACGATTGCGCTTGCAGAGGCTTTGAAGGGCGCTGACCTGAACGAGCTGCTCATGCTTGCGGGCTTTGCCCCGATATCGGGCATGGTCAAGGAAGAGAATGCGCTTTACGAGCCGGAGGTGCAGTTCATCCTTCGTGCGAAGCGGGATTTGTCTCCTAAGGCGTTCAAGACGTTCATGCGCATTGTAGAGCAGACGAAGAAAGTATTGGAAGACGAATAAAGGGCCGTTCCTCCTAGCAGGCTGCTAGAGAGAAACGACCCTTTATTTGTTTTGCGCAATAGCATTGCGACTTGAGATTACCCTTTAATGGTAATGGTTCCCGTTTTGGAATCCTTCGTCACGTTTAGTTTTAGAATAGTGCTGAAGAAATCAACGGGTACATAAATCGTTCCTTTGAATTGGTTAGGAGCAGCACTCAGCTTAATCGGCGCCATTTTATTGAGCGAATAGCTGTTTTTATTCAGGGTGACAGAAGTCCACTGCGCGTCGCGTGAGACCTCGGCGCTACGCGTTTTGCTGTTCCAAGCAACTTTGTAGCCAAGGCTTGCTGCCGTTTGACGCAGAGGGACGAGCACCGCGCCGCCGTTGCCAGGAACGAACTGTTTGCTGGTGATCGATACCGAAGGGCCGGCTGCCGCCTTGTCGGTCACTGCAATTTTGAGTATTCCGGCAGCGTATGGGGCAATCTCATATTGTTGGAAAACAACATGGACGATTCCTTTCTCGATGAAGAATGCTTGATCTGCAGATACGCCTTGGAAATCCACGATTTCATTGTAAAAGAACATGTCCGGATTCGCTTGAATTTGCTGGCGGACGGCATTGTTTGCTTTGGCTAGCCCTCCTTTGCCAAGCGCTTGCTCCAGCGTAATGCGCGTCGCTTGCGGAGTGGCCTTCACGTTATAGGAGGTAGCTAGCGTACCGCCGTGCGCGCCGCCGGTATATTGATACGTGTAGGTGACCAGCGAGAGCACGCTGCCAGCTGCTGCGCTGCCATCCGATTTCACTTCATATGAAAATTCGAGATCGTAAGGACGGAACTCATAACCGCTTTCCTGCGCGAATTTCTGGTCCTCGGCCGCTTGCTTCTTCAGCTTATCGATATCTGCCATCGCGCGTCGCTCGATGTTGCCGTTAAGCGCGGCTTGATAGTTCGTATCGAGCATGCCTGCTATGACGGGGATGCTCAGCTTAACTGTTAACGTGTCGGATTTTTCTTCCACGAGCTTGGCCGTGACCGTAATGTGCTGGGACTGAGCGGTACTAGCGGTCGGTGCAGCAGCAGCCGTACTAGCGTTGACCGTATAGGGATCAGCGGTTTGCGCCAATGCAAGAGGAGCGGAGATGGCGAGCAGGCAGGAGCCGGCAACTGCGAGCGTGAGCATTTTGAATGGGGATTTCATTAGGGTAACCTCCCGAATTAGAACTAATTTCGTTATGACCTCATCATAGACGACGGACCGGGTGAAGAAGTTACAAAATAGTTAAAGACTTGGGCGATGCCACGCGGCATGCGTGACGAGTGGTGCTGGATGCGGATGCACTTCGAATTGTGAGTATTGTCACATGGCGTTCACGGCTGGTGTGATTGTAATCACAACGGGAAGCAGGGCAATAGCGTTATACTTCGGTTAGCAATTCCAAATTGAATCGGTAGAGGAGCGGGATTTATGTTATCTGAACAAACCATCGCAACGATTAAGTCGACAGTGCCCGTGCTGGCTGAGCATGGCTTGGCAATCACGCAGCAATTTTATAAACGATTGTTCCAGCAGCATCCAGAACTGCTGAATGTGTTTAACCAAGCGAATCAAAAGCAGGGCCGCCAGCAGCAGGCGCTGGCTAACGCGGTATATGCAGCCGCCGCGCATATTGATAACTTAGGAGCGATTCTGCCAGCTGTTCGCGTCATTGCGCATAAGCACCGCAGCTTGGGCATTCGTGCCGAGCATTATCCGATCGTCGGCGAGAATCTGCTGGCGGCGATCTCGGAGGTGCTGGGCGATGCGGCAACGCCGGAAATTTTGGGCGCATGGGGAGAAGCGTATGGCGTCATCGCCGATGCGTTCATCGGCGTAGAAGCGGAGATGTATCGCGAAGCAGAGGAGGCTCAAGGAGGATGGGAGGCGTTCCGGCCTTTCGTCGTCGAGCGCAAGCAGCCGGAGAGCGACATTATCACATCGCTGTACCTCGTGCCGCAGGACGGCGGAGCGATTGCGGCGTTCAAGCCGGGCCAATACGTGACGGTGAAGCTGGACATTCCAGGCTACCCGTATACGGTAAACCGGCAATACAGCTTGTCGGGTGAACCGGGCAAGCCGTACTATAGGCTGACGGTGAAACGCGAGGATAGCGTTGTCGATGGTCCGAAGGAAGCGGGCATCGTATCGACCTATTTCCATGAGCGGCTGCAAGCAGGCGATGTGTTAGAGCTGTCGGCGCCTGCGGGCGACTTCTATATGGATCGTGAAGACAGCCGTCCGGTCGTGTTGATTAGCGGCGGCGTTGGATTAACGCCGATGGTCAGCATGCTGCATGCAGCGGCTGCCGATGCGGAGAGCGGGCAGCATCCGCAGCGAACCGTTACGTTCCTGCACGCGGCGGTGAACGGCAATGTGCATGCGTTGAGGGACGAGGTGCTGGAGACAGCTAAGCGGCTGCCTGGCGGCGGAGCGAAAGTGCGCTTCGTATACGAGCATCCGACGGCAGAGGATCGGGCAGAGGAGCGGTTCCATCATGAAGGCCGGATTGACGCGGCGTACTTGGCGGCGGAGGCGCCGGTCGATGGCGTGTTCTACATTTGCGGGCCGGTAGCCTTCATGCGATCGATTGTCGAGTCGCTGCGGGCGCAAGGCGTGGCGGATGAGCGGATTCGGTACGAGTTTTTCGGTCCGGCTGGACAGCTGTAACGATAGGGCGAAGCGGGGAGCGAAGCAGAGAGGGGCGAAGGCGAGATGCGCTCTCTGCTTCGCTCTTTTTTGTTGCGGATACGTTCGAACGTGAGCGCCTCATTGCAAAATGTGCAAGCAGAGCGGCGTTTTGACGGTGGTTAGGGATGCGTCGTTGTAGTCTGTACAAGGACCAAAGGTTGATTATACGAGTTAGCTGAAGCGAGGGCTCTAATTGCGTCGTGTCATTGTACGAAATACAATGGCAGATTGCTTAAGCGCACCAGTTGGGCGTTACCGTTGTACAAAGTGCAACGGCGGGCGGGTGAGCGAGCGGGTGGGAGCCGAGGATATTCCGCAACGCGGGCGCCGCGATGGCACGAATTGCCCCCGGCTCGTGGTGTCATCGCGACAAGTAGTGCCGCCGCTGTTACGCTCTTTTTGTTTGCGGACACGATCGAACGTGAGCGCCTCATTGCAAAATGTGCAAGCAGAGCGGCGTTTTGACGGTGGTTAGGGATGAGTCATTGCAGTCTGTGCAACGACCAGAGGTTGATTATACGAGGTAACTGGAGTGAGAGCTCTAATTGCGTTGTGCCATTGTACGAAATACAATGGCAGGTTGCTTAAGCGCAGCAGTTGGGCGCTATCGTTGTACAAAGTGCAACGGCGGGCGAGCGGGGGTGAGTGCGGGGGATATTCCGCAAAGCGAAGGCCGCGATGGCACGCGGTGTCAACGCGGAACGAAGCGCTACCGCGGAACGCGGTACTATCGCGGAACGCGGTGCTATCGCGGAACGCGGTACTATCGCGGAACGCGGTGCTATCGTGGAACGAGGCGCTATCGCGGAACGCGGTGCTATCGCGGAACGCGGCGCTATCGTGGAACGAGGCGCTATCGCGGCACGCGGTGCTATCGCGGAACGAGGCGCTACCGCGGAACGCGGTGCTATCGCGGAACGCGGTGCTATCGCGGGCCGCGACGCCATTGCGGCCCGCGGCGCCAAGTCTCACGTCGGCGATCAAGCCGCGCTATCATATAGCTCGACCTGCACGCCAGTACGGCTTCAGCCTTGTCCGCCGCGCAGCAGGCGATTGACAGTTTCGCGGCGGATCGCGAGAAACTGCCCAATTTCCTCCTGCGTGAGCAGATCCGTTATTGCCGTATCCGGCGGCAAATAGGCTGCGATCCAGCTGCGGAAGGCATCGAGCTTCTCGGCAGGACTGCTCATAGCGAGCTGATCGATGCGCTCCTGCATCATGCGCAGCTTGCTCTGGAGCAGGCGAGCCACCTCTAGCGCTGCGGGGGCATCGACGGCAAGCCGCGCGTACCATTCGGCGGCAGCGACAGGCTCGACCTGGCAGGTTGTGAGCGCGATTGCGGTGCCGTGATAGGCTTTGGGCGAGATCAGCGAGTGGTGAGGAATCATTTCTCCGGGAACGATGAAATTAAGCAGCAGCTGCTTTCCGTCCTCTTGGACGCGTACGATTTTGAGCAAGCCGCTTTCCATTCGATAGAGGGGGCCTGTCTCCCCTTGCCTGAACAGAATATCATTGCGATGAAGCAGCACGTTGCAGCACCTCCGCCTTTTAGCATAGCATATCCTGCTTTTACCGGGCAGCGTCCGCGATAAGAGAATTGACTTGAATTGATTCTAATTTTATAATAATTATAAATTAATACTTAGTTCAACTATTAACAGCAAAGGATGGCGCTCAATCATGAAACTGAATCTGACAATCCAACGTAAGGCGGTGCTCGACATTGTCCAGCATGCGGATGATCACCCGACGGCAGCGGACGTCATGGATCGTCTGAAGTCGAATGGTTATGCGTTCGCCTATGGCACTGTATATAACTCGCTGCGGTATTTGACGGAGGTCGGACTGGTCAAGGAGCTGAAGCTTGGCGAGGCGGCCTCCCGCTATGACGCGCGGACGGAGGATCATCACCACATCGTATGCGTGCGCTGCGGCCGCGTGGATGAGGTTACAACGGAGCTGCCTGCCGATTGGCTTGGCAAAGCTGCGCAAGAAACGAACTATCACGTGCATCACGCTTCCGTGGTGCTAGAAGGAGTGTGTGCGGCATGTACAGCAGCTTCGAGCAACGAATAAAGACAGCGGCCGGCGCAGGCTTCCTCCCCGAACGGACGGGGCAGCCGAATCGGCGAATGATGATGGTGTCCAAAAATACGGCCGGCATCCACGAAGCTGTGACGCTGCTCATGGACGACGGCTTTGACGTCTATCTGTCGCAACAGCTTCCTAGCCGCGAGCAGGTCACGCAGCTCGCGATCGAGCTGCTGATCTGCGACTTGTCGCCGCAGAAGGCAGCGGCTGCCGATGCCGTGGCCGCTGCTGCGCAGCTGCTCGTCGACGCAGGCGTGCAGGCGTCCCGCATCCTGTTCCTCGTCGCTGAGCCGACGCTTGCCGACTGCTTAACGGCAGGCATATCAGCGGAGATGCTCGTATGGCCGGGCCATGCGCGAGAGGCGCTGCTGCATGCTCGCCGTTTGATGCGCAGCGGAGCTTCGAGCGAAGCCTCCCTTGCTCAGACAAGCGAGGCGAGGCATGTAGATAGCGGTGGAAATGCGGCGGCGGCCAACGGTGTGCGCCAGTTTAAGGATTTGGACATCGACTTGGGCCGAATGGCGGTGTATCGGGATAATCGACAGCTTCGCCTGACGCGGACGGAATACGAGCTGCTGCTCGTGCTTTTGAACGCTGATGGCAGCGTGCTCACGCGCGATGCGATTACGGAGCGCATCTGGGGCTGCGCGATGTTCGGCAACAGCAATACGGTGGATGTGCATATCAAAACATTGCGTAAAAAGCTCGGCGACAACGCCATTTTTCCGAAGTATGTCGCAACTGTCCGAGGAGCGGGTTATCGGCTAGCCGATGAACGCCCAGGCCAGCAGCCTCGTTATTCAGCGCCAGCGAGCGCCGTTTCCGTCTAACGGAAACGGTGCTTTTTTTATTGCATTGCACGGTCATGAAAACTTCATTGGATCTTCATCGGACGTTTATGGCAGGCTCATGCAGGGCCGAAGGCGCCGCCCTATACTTGAATTAGAAGCAGTCTAAATCTAAATCAAACATAGAGCGAATAAGCGGCCGAATTGCCGCATAACCGTTAGCGAAACGAGAGGAGAAGATGACGATGAGCGATCATTTGACAACGAACCAAGGGGCGCCTGTAGGCGACAACCAAAACAGCCGGACGGCGGGGCAGCGAGGGCCGACCGTACTGGAGGACTACCATCTGATCGAGAAGCTCGCGCACTTCGACCGGGAGCGCATTCCGGAGCGGGTCGTACATGCGCGGGGAGCGGGGGCGCACGGCGTATTCGTAACCGAGCATGCGATGGGGGCTCACACCAAAGCACATTTCCTGCAAAATGCGGGGCAAGAAACGCCCGTATTCGTCCGGTTCTCGACCGTTATCCATGGCCAAGGCTCACCGGAGACGTCGCGCGATCCGCGCGGCTTTGCCGTAAAGCTGTACACGCAGGAGGGCAATTACGACATCGTGGGCAACCATTTGCCGGTTTTCTTTATTCGCGATGCGATCAAGTTCCCGGACATGGTGCACGCGCTCAAGCCGTCGCCGGACACGAATCTGCAGACGCCGAGCCGCTATTGGGATTTCATGACGTTGACGCCGGAGTCGACGCATATGCTGACTTGGCTGTTCTCGAATGCTGGCACGCCAGCGAATTATCGGCAGATGGACGGCTTCAGCGTGCATGCGTTCAAGTGGATCAATGCGGAGGGCAAGCTGACCTACGTCAAATATCATTGGAAATCGAAGCAGGGCGTCGTGAACTTCACGCCGGACGAAGCGGCAGAAATGCAGGCGCGCGATTTCAGCCACGCGACGCGCGATTTGTACAGCGCGATTGAACTGGGCAGATTCCCGCAATGGGAGCTGTACGTGCAGCTGCTTGCGCCGGAAGCGGAGGATACGCTGCCATTCGACTCCCTCGACCCAACGAAGACATGGCCGGAGGATCAGTTCCCGCTCGTGAAGGTCGGCACGATGACGTTGAACCGGAACCCCGTCAACTATTTCGGTGAAGTCGAACAGTCGGCCTTCTCACCGAGCGCGCTGGTGCCGGGTATCGAGCCTTCCGAGGATAAGCTGCTGCAGGGCCGCCTGTTCTCGTATCCGGATACGCAGCGGTATCGGCTTGGAGCCAACTATTTGAATATACCGGTCAATTGCCCGTATGCGCCTGCGCGGAACCATCAACGGGATGGCGCGATGACGATCAATCCTGATCCGTCCTCGGTTAATTACGAGCCGAACAGCGATGCGTCCAGCCCGAAGGAGGCGCCGGCCTATGCGGATAGCACAGCGCCGCTGCAAGGGTCTGTGGCCCGGCAGAAGATAACGAAGACCGATGACTTTACGCAAGCCGGAGAGCGATATCGCTCGCTGCCCGAAACCGAGCAGGAGTGGCTCGTGCGCAATCTGATCGGCGAGCTGCAGCAGACGCCGGAGCAGACGCAGCTGCGTGCGGTGTGCAATTTCTTCCGGGCGGATGCAGGGCTAGGAGCAAAGCTTGCGACAGCGCTCGGCGTTGACCTTGGCGGACACGCGCCGCGAGAATAATTTTATGATAAAAGCAGCAGTGAAAGCGGTGCAGGAATCCCCTGCACTGCTTTTTGCTATTGGGCGAACGGTATGACGTTCTGATGAAGCCGTACAGGCATGCACTGCTTAATTGGAATTCACTAGGAGGAAAATGGCTGTTGCTGTCGAATGGGAGCAGTAACGACTAGGATAAGGATCTGGAATCGGATCCATTGAAAGGATGTTCAGACTTCCGTGACACGCCAACTTAACAAGCCGTGGATGCTCCTGCTCGCCTGTCTAATGATCGCGCCGGCGATGACAACGGCGGGAGCCCCGGTACACGCAGCTGCGAACGATGTCCAGCAGTTAACCGCAAGCCGTACGAAGCAGCAAATCGTTGACCAGTGGCTGCAAGACCGTCCGATGGCCACCGGCCATTATTACATGCCGTCGACTAGCATTTACGCTATACAGCCTAAGCTGACGGCCCCCTATGCCGCGGGCAAGCTGAAGCCAGCTTATATTGAAGACGGCATCAACGCCGCGAATTTTGTTCGTTATTTGGCGGGGCTTCCGAATGATCTCGCCGCAGATTGGACGCTGGAGCAGCAGGAGCAGACGGCAGCGCTCGTCAATGCCGTTAACGATCAGCTGACGCATTTTCCGAGCAAGCCGGGCGATATGGAGCAGTCGATGTTCGAGCTGGGGTACGAGGGCGCAAGCACGAGCAACCTGTTCAAAGGCAGCCCGACGTTCTATGATAATGTGCTCGGCTATATGTCCGACAGCGATCCGAGCAACATCGATCGCGTAGGGCACCGCCGCTGGATTTTGAATCCTGCAATGAAGAAGACGATGTTCGGCATGGTATATGCAGGCGGCAATAACGACTACTCGCCGCCCTACGCGTCGATGTATGCATTTAATCGGGAACGTGCCAGCTCCGAGGTGAGCTATGACTATATCGCTTGGCCGTCGGCAGGTTATTTCCCGGAGGAGGTGTTCGCGCCTTCGGACGCATGGTCCATTTCGTTAAATCCGGCCCGTTATGATAAAGCGAGAACGGAAGCCATACGCGTGCAGCTGACGCGCGAGCGAGACGGCAAGTCATGGACGCTGGATCAAGAGGATCGCGATCGGAGCGGCGAATATTTTAACGTGGAGACGGGCGGCTACGGCATTCCGTTTGCGATCATTTTCCGTCCCGGCGGCATCGAGCAGTTTAAGCCGGAGGATACGTTCCGCGTTCATGTGAACGGGCTGTATGCCGCAGGCGGGCAAGAAACGGCGATAGATTATCGAACAACCTTCTTTAATCTTTTGCCTGATCCGATCGCGCGATATGCCATTCAGCTTCGCAAAGGCGAGACGCTTCCGATCGGGCTGCGGGCGGGCGCCCAGACGAAAGGCAACACGTTTGTTAGCGGCAACGCCGGGGTGGCGGCCATCGACGGGAGCGGCGTTATTCGAGCGGTAGGCAAAGGGAGCACATGGGTATCCGTAGACGATTATTTGGGCAGCCGGCAATCGATCAACATACGCGTTGTGGACGCTGACCCAGCTGATCGAGTGAGCAAATGGGCGATCGAGGATTACACGCTGGCCAAAAGCAATGGATTAGTCGACGCATCGTACGACCATTCGTATTTGAAGCCGATATCGCGGTATGATTTTGCCGGATTGGCTGTACAGATGGCCGAGACGATTATTGGCCGCAATCTCTATAGCGATGACGTCGCATACGGCAAATCGCCGTTCCGGGATGTGGATGATTGGCGCGTCACATGGGCGAATCGGAATGGGATTATTAAGGGCACCTCGGCGAATACGTTCTCGCCTTATGATACGATCACCCGAGAGCAAGCGGCGATGCTGCTGTTGAACCTGTACAATAAGCTAGGCCAGCTGACGGGCCAGGATGACAAGCAGGCTGCCGCGGGCGGCAAGGGCAAAACAACGCTGTTCGAGGACGACAAGCGCATCTCGGCTTGGGCGAAGGACAATGTGTATAAGGCAGTTGCGCTGTCCTTGATGGATGGCACGGGCTACAATCAGTTCGGGCCCAAAGGCAAGCTGACGTATGAGCAGACGTTCGTGCTGCTGGAAAAAGCGTTCGAGGTGATTGAGCAATAGCGCTCTCGCTTGCAGCACACTGGGATTTCAAGTACGATAAATTTATTCGTGCAAATCGGACTAGTACGTTCGCAGGCGGAGGGGGAGTCAGCGTTGCTGGCATCGGCACAGTTGATTAAGTATGGATCGTTATTGATGTCAATCGTCGTAGGCGCGGCGGTCATCATGGTGAGAATGAGGGCATCGAAGCAGCCGACGACGCTGCGCAAAATCATCATGCCGCCGATCGGCATGTCGACGGGCTTTCTCATGTTCATTTCGCCGCTGACGCGCGTGCCGTTCACATGGGCGCTCGGTGCGTTAGCCGCGGGCATGCTGCTGTTCGCGCCGCCGCTTATTGCGACCTCGAACTTTGAGCGGGTAGGCGATGAGGTGTTCCTGCGCCGTTCGCGCTTGTTCATTTACATCATCATCGGGCTGTTCATCGCGCGTATCGCGCTTCATGATGTCGTGGAACGTTACGTCAGCGTCGCGCAGACAGGCGCACTGTTCTTCCTGCTGGCATTCGGCATGCTGGTGCCTTGGCGGTTGGCGATGATGCAGCGGTATCGCCGGTTGCTTTGAGAAGGCGAATAGATAGGGCAGATTTTTCTGCCCTATTCGCGTGTGACGGCGTCGGGGGTGAGAATAAGGCAGGTTTTTCTGCCCTATCCGCATGTGACGGCGTCGAGGGTGAGAATAGGGCAGATTTTTCTGCCCTATCCGTGTGTGACGGTGTCGGGGGTGAGAATAGGGCAGATTTTTCTGCCATATTCGCGTGTGACGGCGTCGAGGGTGAGAATAGGGCAGATTTTTCTACCCTATTCGCCGCGTATGACGGCGGCTTCGAGGGCCGCATGGGCAGCGACAACGAAAAAGGCATTCCCCATCGCGTAAGCGACTGGCGGAATGCCTTTTTGTGTGAGAGCTTAGCCCCTGACGCCGCCGCGCTTGGCGAGCAGCAGGTAGAGGAAGAACGGCGCGCCAATCGCGGCTGTGAATACGCCGGCCGGAATGTCGCTCGGCAGAAACAGCGTTCGTCCGGCGAGGTCCGCAACGAGCAGCAGCAGGGCGCCGACCAGCGCGGCGATTGGAATCAGCCGGCCGTATTTCGGGCCGACGATCCGGCGCGCGATATGCGGCGCCATCAGGCCGATGAAGCCGACGCCGCCAGCCATGCCGACGGCAGCGCCCGTCAAGCCGACGCTGAGCGCGAGCATCAGCAGCCGAGTGCGCTGCACCGGCGTGCCGATGCCTACGGCCAGCTCGTCGCCGAGCTCCAGCACGTTCAAATAACGAGACAGGTAAATGCTCAGGAAGAGCAAGATGACAGCCCATGGCATGAGTGTCCATACATGCATCCAGGATGAGCCGTAGAGCGTGCCGGTCATCCAGCCGAGCGCTTGCACGGCGAGATAGGCCGGGCCCGTCTTCAACGCGAATGTCGTCAACGCGCTCATCGCTGTCGCCAGCGAGATGCCGATGAGGACGAAACGGAGCGGGGAAACGCCCTTGCGCCAAGCCGCCGCGTAATTAATTGCCGCGGTAATGAAGGCGCCGACGATGGCGACGAGCGGAATCCATTGAATGCTGAACCTGCCCGCCGAGAAGGTCAGGAACAGGACGGATGCAACGGTTGCGCCGCCGGAAATGCCGACGAGATCCGGCGATGCGAGCGGGTTGCGCACAAGCCCTTGCAGGATAGCTCCAGCAGCAGCGAGCGATGCGCCGACGAGCACAGCCAGCAGGATGCGAGGGAGCCGGAGCTTCAGAATAATAAGCGACGATTGGTCATCGCCCAGCCCGAGCAGTGTTAGCGCAACTCGGCCTACCGGAATATACGTGCTGCCGATCGCCGTGCAGACGACGACAGCAGCGAAGACGAGAACCGTTAACAGCGAGAGCATCGTGGTGAATTTAAGATTGCGCATAGCTTCTCCTTCTCGCGACATAGATGAAGAATGGCACGCCTACCAGCGCGGTCGCTACGCCGACAGGCAGTTCCTCTGGCTGCAAAATAAACCGGCTGACCGTGTCCGCCACCAGCAGCAGAATGCCGCCGAGTACGATGCAGTACGGAATAATCCAGCGGTAATCATGGCCGACTAAGAACCGGCTGAGATGCGGAATAATGACGCCTACGAACGCGATTGGGCCAGCGATTGCGACCGAAGAGCCGGCGAGCAGCACGATGAGGACCGCCAGCAGAAAACGAACGAGACCGATTTGCTGTCCAAGGCTGCGCGCGGTATCTTCGCCCATGCTCAGAATGTTCACCGACTTGGTCATCAGCAGCGATCCTGCCAACCCGATGAGCGTATAAGGCAGAATCGCTGTTAGATGATGCATGTCCCGTCCAGAGACGGAGCCGACGAGCCACAGCAAAATGTCGTCGAGCATTTTGTCCTGCTTCAGCAAAATGCCCGACGTCCATGCGGAGGCGAACGCCGCTACCGCGGATCCGGCAAGCGTCACCCGAATTGGCGTTTCGCCCTGGCTCTTGCCGATGTTGCCGAGCGTGAAGACGGCGAACGCCGTGATCGCTGCGCCGACGAAGGCAATGAGAATAAGCTGCGCGCTGGAGAAGACGCTGCCTGCCGCGGCAAGGGCAATAACGACAGCGAGCGCTGCGCCTGCGTTGATGCCCATGACGGACGGCGATGCGAGCGGATTGCGCGTCATCGCTTGCATGAATGCGCCGGCGATGGCCAAGCCGGCGCCTACAATAGCTGCGATTGCCATGCGGGGCAGCTTGACGTTCCTTATAATGAGAGCTTGGTTTGACCCGTCGAAGTGGGCAAACGCTTCGTATGCCTGCGCCGGCGTGTACGATTTGCCGCCGAGCAGCAAGCTCGCGGCCGCTGCGAGCAGCAGCAAGACGACGCCAAGGACGAGGAAAGCGGCCTTTTGGCCGGGGCTTTTGAGATAATGGTTCATGAGACGGTTGCTCCTGCCTTATAGAATAATGTCGATTAATCGAACCGAACATGCTGCTTTCATTCTAGGGAAAGATAGAAGCGGCGTCAATGAGGGTGAGAATCATTTTCACAAAATCGTTGACAGCGGCAAAGCAGGTGTACTATGATACGGGGGTCGGTGAAAATGAGAATGGTTATCACTCGATTGGCATGTTTTCTAATTTTTGCTACATACAACTAGAAGTGAAGGGGACGAGATTCTACAATGAAAAACAGCAGAAAACTTTGGCTCAGCATGTTCGCGATGCTGCTCGTATTCTCTATGGTAGTAGCGGGCTGCGGCTCGAAGGAAGAGAAGAAGGAAGACGGCGGCGAGGCTTCGACGGCAACGAAGTCGGAGGATGTGCGTGAAGTGACGCATGCAATGGGAACAACGAAAATTACAGGTACGCCGCAGCGCGTCGTTATTTTGACGAATGAAGGAACTGAAGCGCTTCTTGCTATGGGCGTTAAGCCGGTAGGCGCAGTGAAGTCGTGGACGGGCGACCCATGGTATGCACATATCAAGGACCAAATGGAAGGCGTTGAAGTCGTAGGCGACGAGTCGCAGCCGAATATCGAGCTGATCGCAAGCCTGAAGCCGGACCTCATCATCGGAAACAAAATGCGCCAAGAGAAGGTTTACGGTCAACTGAGCGCAATTGCGCCGACGGTGATGTCCGAGACGCTTCGCGGCGACTGGCAGATCAACTTCAAGCTGTATGCGGAAGCGCTCGGCAAGAAAGCGGAAGGCGATCAATTGCTCGCAGACTTCAGCAAGAAAATCGAGGACGCGAAAGCAACACTCGGCGACAACCTGAAGAAGAAGGTTTCGATCGTTCGCTTCATGCCTGACAAAACGCGTATCTACTATAACGAAACGTTCTCCGGCATGCTCTTGGACCAGCTCGGATTCGCTCGCCCGGATGCGCAAACGAAGGACGGCTTCGCAGATGACGTGAACAAAGACCGCATTCCAGACATGGACGGCGACATTATGTTCTACTTCGAATACAACCCGGACAAAACGGATGCGGTAAGCAAGCTGGCAGAAGAGTGGATGAACGATCCGCTGTGGAAAAACCTGTCGGTTGCAAAAGCAGGCAACGTTCACCTCGTTGACGATGCGATCTGGAATACGGCTGGCGGCTACATTGCCGCTAACAAAATGATCGACGAGCTGCTTACGTATTTCAAATAAGTAGGATGGAAAGACTGCTTGTGCAGAGATGCGCAGGCAGTTTTTTTATGCGGTTTGACACTGTGCGCTTAACTATGGTATCGTTAGTCCATAAAGATTTTATACAATTTAATTGCAGGCGTTCTATCGATGCAAGGAGGTGAGGATCGGGCGTGACGGATTATCCGGTTCAACTTAAGCTAGAACATCAGATCTGTTTTGCTCTGTATGCATGCTCGCGGGAAATGACAAAGCTGTATCGGCCGTTCCTTGATGAGCTAGGCATTACGTATACGCAATACGTAACCCTGCTCGTTCTGTGGGAGCGCGACAATGTCAGCGTGAAGCAGCTAGGCGAACAATTATTGCTCGATTCCGGAACGCTCACGCCATTGCTGAAGAAGCTGGAGGCTATGGGTCTTATCACGCGGGTGAGAGACGCGAAGGATGAACGAAGCGTATTAGTGCAACTGACGGAGGAAGGGAAAGCGCTCCGCGAACAAGCGGTATGCATTCCTGAGAAAGTATATAGCCTGACGGGGATGGACCTTGAAGAAGGACAGCAGCTCCGCGAACGGCTGCAGCAGCTTGTCCAAGACATGCAGCGGCTGCAGGGCAGTTCATTTTAATTCATCTATTATTAGGAGGAATCAGTAATGAGCGTATACGATTTCACAGTGAACAACGTTAAAGGTGAACCAGTCAGCCTGTCCGCATACAAAGGCAAGGTGCTCGTCATCGTCAATACGGCAAGCAAATGCGGTCTGACGCCGCAATATGAAGGGCTTCAAGCGTTGTATGCAAAATATCAATCGCAAGGACTCGAAATTCTCGGCTTCCCATGCAACCAGTTCAATGAGCAGGAGCCGGGCTCGAACAAAGAGGTAGAAGCGTTCTGCAAGCTCAACTACGGCGTGAAATTCCCGCTGTTCGAGAAATGCGACGTTCGCGGCGAAACGGCGATTCCGCTGTTCAAATATTTGTCCGCTGAGGCGCCATTCGAGGGCGAGTCGGATGCAGCCGAAGTCGACAACGATCCAAAATGGAACTTCACGAAATTTATCGTCAGCCGTGACGGACAAGTCGTCGACCGCTTCGAGCCGCGCGATGAGCCAGCCGTGATGGAAGCGACGCTGGCGGAGATGCTGAAGTAAACAAATGAGAAAAAGCGTTAGCAGAGGGATGCCCTGCTAACGCTTTTTTTGTGCTGTGCGGGGGGAATGGTCGGGAGGAGTACCCAATTACTGTTGGCAGCCTGTGTGGGAGCGAATAGGGCAGGGAATTCTGCTCTATTCCCATACACGCTGATCGCCCCTTAAACCTCCCACCACACCACGCTCGCCGTGGTGGATAGCACGCCCGCCACGGACAGCGCGGCGCTGACGTTCATCGTGTAAATCTGGTTGGGCGGCACGATCAAACCGCCCTGAAACGGAAACTCAAACAAGCCGGGACTGAGGGCGAAGGACATGAACGAGGTCGCGCCCGACGGCGCGGAAGTGGAGGAGCGGGCGGTCATGCTGCTCGTCGCGGCGCTGCCGAATTTGGCGTTAAACGGGGTGAGCGTCGAGGGCGAGGTTAACGTGCCTCCCCGATACAGCGTCACGCTGGCGCTGAAGCTGGACAGCAGGCTGAGCGAGACGCTAACGCCGCCGATAATGTCAGCTATGTACATCGTTCGGCCGCTGCCCGACGGGTTGCTGATTTGCAGAGTGAGGTTAACCGTACCGCCTAGAATGCCAAGACTGGACGAGTTGCTGGCACTGGAAATGAAAGACCGATCATTCGTTGCAGCGCCCGCGTCCGTTGGCGCTACGATACCGGGATCGCTGTACACGTTCGTGAGCCTGCCATAGAAGGAGCTGTTTGACCGATCAAAAATAAAATGGTTAGGCATCTATACCTCCCACCAAACAAGGTTAATGGAGGCCGTCAATGAACCCGTGCCGACGGTAACGGACAACGTTTGATTCGCTGGCACAATAAGGGCTCCCTCGAAATCGACGCTATAGAGGTCTGACGCCATCGCTGTGAAAATCGAAACCGGGCCGCCGCCGAGCGTGCCGGTATTTTGCTTTGTGGTTACAACGGTCGCGGTGGCGCTGCCCAGGTAGCCGTTGATTGGCGTTGGCGTGGTGCCTCCTGTGATCGTCCCGCCGGAATACACCGTAAGCGTAATCGAGTTCGAAGCGCCTCCGGCAATTCGGGAGATGTAGATCGTTCGGCCGCTGGCGTTTGGGTTGGTGATCTGCAGCAGAAGGCTGGAGCCCGAGCCGATGCTTACATTGCCTGTTGTCAGATAGAACAAGCGTTGGCTGCCTGCGGCATCGTATTGGGAAGGCGCTACGATAGCCGGCGCTGTATAGCCGTTGTTCGCCTGCATGTAGACGGGGTTATTTTCATTGTTAAACACAGAGTAGTTGGTCATGGCGGATGATTGCTCCCCTCTCGGCCTGCCTATGCCTTCTAGTCAATCGATACAAGCTAGTCATACAGCTTATGCGCACCAACCGGTCAGGTTGAGGGCTCGGACGGATGCCGAAGCGAATCGGGCCAGAGCGGGGTCCGACAGACGCCGTTACAAGCGGCGAAAGGAGCTCATACACTATCGGAGCATGGACGCCGAGGGGAAGATGGTATGACGATCGCATCAAGCCGCGGGCGCAAGGGGAGGAAGCCATCATCGTGCCTTTCCCCGAAGCCCCGCAAGCGCCGAGACAGCTGTCGACCGAAAAAGCATTGCCATAATAACAAGCATCGGCAAAAGGGCCGGAGCCTTTTTATCGAGCAGCTTTATTCCAATGTGCACACGACGGATACGTTGACGCCGCTCCCGACCCAGGTCACGACTCATCTGACTGTTTACTCCTATGCGGTAATTAACGAAGGCGATGCGCCGGCAGTCGTGCAAGTGCAGGTCGGCCCCGACGGGCAGCATTTTGCTAAGGATGTCGAGGAGACGATTCCGCCTGGCGAGACGGGCGTCATTGTCGTTTCCCGATTTTTGCGCTTCACGCGGCTGGCTGTTCGTTCCAAAATCGAGGATCGGCCGACGGCGCTTACGGTCTATTTTCAGGCACAGGCGTTACGTTAGAGGCTTCCCGGATGCTCCGTCGGATTTTAAGGTAAAGGTGATGAGACATGCCAAACTTTTCGTCGTTTAACCCGAACCCGGACAATTTGCGTACGCTTATTTTCGGCCGGGATGCAACGTTGGAGCCGCAGGCGCTGGCGACAGACACAAGCGGAAATTTGTTAAGCGTCATTATGGACGGTACGATCAGCAACATCTCGATTCAAAGCGCGACGATTACAGCAGGTACGATCACGAGTGTCATGGGAGCGACAATCACGGCGGGAACGATCAACAGCGTGCTGGGAGCGACGATCACGGCGGGAACGATCGACAGCGTGCTGGGAGCGACGATCACGGCGGGAACGATCGACAGCGTGCTGGGAGCGACGATCACGGCGGGAACGATCAACAGCGTGCTGGGAGCGACGATCACGGCGGGAACGATCAACAGCGTGCTGGGAGCAACGATCACGGCGGGAACGATCAACAGCGTGCTGGGAGCGACGATCACGGCGGGAACGATCAACAGCGTGCTGGGAGCGACGATCACGGCGGGAACGCTTAGCAGCGTGACGTCCATTTCGCAAAAAAGCTTTACCGAAATCAGCAACGCCGGACTTGTGACAGCTGATGCGTATACCCCCGTGGCGACGGTTACGACGAGCGTGTTCGGCACATACTCCTTCTTTGTATACAACACGGGACCGGGGACTAATAGGGCGGATGCCCGAGTGGAAATCAGCGCGAACGGCACGAACTGGTACACCGACACGACCACGACGACGGGCATTGCGGTGGGCTCGGTTGATGTGCTGGTACCGCAGCGTTTTCTGAAATATACACGGCTGTCGTATCGTTCAAGCTTAACGGGCAACCCGACGACGCTAGACGTGTTCTTCAACGGACAGGGCACTTAATCGCCAACAATGAAGGGGTGACGGCATGCTGCTCGGCGTTCATCTAATCGTACGGAACGAAGCGGAACGGCTAGGCGGTTGTCTGGACAGCGTTTGGCCATGGGCGGATGAGCTCGTCATCGTGGACACAGGCTCTACGGATGCGACGGTCCAACTGGCCGCGTCTTATGGCGCTCGAATCGTGACGTCGGCGTGGGCGGACGATTTTGCCCAAGCGCGCAACATTGGTTTGGGACAAGCGCGCACACGTTGGGTGCTTGTGCTGGATGCGGATGAGCGGGTCGGGGCAGAGACGGATTGGGCGAATGTGCGCAAAATGCTGCTGGCCTCCGGCGAGACGGCGTATCGCGTCATGATCGAAAATGCACTGGGCGGCGCAGAGGGAGACGAGCAGCCGCTGCTGCGCAGCGAGGCGATTCGGTTGTTTCGCGCGGATCTGGGCTATCAGTATGTGGGCGCCATTCACGAGCAGTTGGCTGCAATGGACGGGTCCGGCAGGCTGCGTGACGTGGACGGCCCGTTAGCTGCGATTCGCCTCATGCATACGGGATATTCACCAGCGCTTATGGCACAAAAACGAACCGCCGAACGCAACGGCCGAATCATTCGCGAGCAGCTTGTCGAGCGGGCGGACGACCCTTTTTATTGGTACAACTTAGGCGTAACCTGCTGCCAGCAGGGGGAAGCGGCGGAGGCATCCGTCGCTTTTGCACGGGCGAGGATGCTTGCTGCGCCGGATGCGCCATATCGGCCATCGCTTATACTGGATAGCGCACGCGCAATGCTGGCGCAGGGGAAGGAAGAAGAGGCGCTGGCGTTGCTCGGCGACGGGGTGCAGCGTTATCCCAATTATGCGGATATGCAGCTGCTGCATGGACGGCTGCTGGAGCGTCATGGCGCATGGGATGAAGCGAAGCAGGCCTATTTCGCTGCAATCGCGGCGGGGGCAGGTGAGGGCAGCGAGCCAGAGACTGCTCTAACGGGAGGGCCCGCGGCGATCCGTCCCGCGGCCTATATAACGGAAGCGGGTGCAGGCGGGTATCAGGCGTGCACGGCATTTGCAAACCTGGCGCGCCGCAGGGGCGATCGGCAAACGGCGGCGCACTATTTTGAGCGAGCGCTAGTCGAGCAGCCTGGTTGGCAGGAGGCGTTGGACGGATTAGCGGAGCTGCTGCATGAAGCGGGCGCTGAGGATGCGGCGATCGCCCGGACGATTGTGGCATATGCAGGAGAGGAAGTACAAGCGGCATACGAGGAGTGCCGCGAGCAGCAGCGGGGGCATGGAATGAGCGCTGCCGATGGGAAGCGGACAGAAGCAGGGCATGGTGACATTAGGCGGCAAGAGCGAGCGGCGGCCGTCGCTCAAGCGTTGACGGGAATCGGCGCGTATTCCGCTGCATTGCCGCTTTGGCGTTTGGCTGGCGTGCCTTTCGGCGCGAATGGGGCGGTAGATACGGAGGGGGCAACGGCGGGGGGAAGCGTTGCAGTCGGCGAATCGGCGAAGCAGCCATTGCACGGGGTGAGCAGGCAGGAGCTGTATGCGGCTTGTTTGATTCGTTCGGGACAATACAGGGAAGCAGCGACATGGCTGTATGAGCAAGCTTATGAAAACAATAGGTGCCTGTCGCATAGCTTAGGGTTGGATGCGGCGTTGTGCTGCTGGATGGAAGGCACTCGTCTATCTGAGTATGCAGACTTGTTCCTCGAGGAGGGGACATTGGCGCTGTGCATGCTGGCAGAGCGGGTGCTGCTCGGGCATAGCGAGGAAGCGGGAACGGATATGAGCGGCGGAGAGTCGAATACTGAACTGGCTGAGCTCATGGACCGGGCGGTCTCTCACGGCCTGCTGCGCTTGGCGTTACGCTGGGCGGCAGCGCGGGAGGAGGCATTCGCCGTGTCCTTGCATCGGCACGGTTACACGGAAGCGGCTGCTGAACGGCTGCTGCAACGGATGGCGGAAGGGCGGCTTGCCGCGCCCGGTTACGCCGCCTTGGGCGAAATGTTATACGATCGCAAGCTATACGGCGAAGCGCTCGCTCTGTTCGAGCGTGCGATAGAGACGGCTCCTGCCGATGAACGGGCGAGATTGGGGGCGGCGGCGGCTTGCATGCAGCTTGCGACCGAGGCGCTAATCGAGCGGGAGGCGGACCGTTCTGCCGCTGCTTGGCTGCAGGAGGATCGGCGGCGGCTCGCATCCTCAGCGGCGCGGCTGGAGGGACTGGGCTGGCGAACGGTACGGACCGGAGCCCAAAGGAGGCGAATGCGCAGTGGCGGCGCACACGAAGCTGATTTCCTTATGCATGATCGTCAAGAATGAGGCTGCCTGTATCGCGCGCTGCCTGCGCAGCGCCATTGGCACGGCGGATGAGTTCATCGTCGTCGACACGGGCTCGACGGACGAAACGATCGCCATTGCGCGTAGCTTCGGAGCGAAGATCATCGAAGCGGAGTGGCGAGGCGATTTTGCCGCGGCACGGAATGTCGGGCTGGAGCAGGCGACCGGCGAATGGATTTTGTTTCTTGATGCGGACGAAGAGCTGTCGGCTGGTGCTGCGCAGGAGCTGCGCACGCTGGTGCAGAGTCAGGCGTCGCCGGGCATTTTGCTGCCGATATGGAACCTGCTCGGCGAGGAAGAGGAGACGGCGACCATCAATCCGGTGCTGCGCCTGTTCCGCAACGATCCCCGCCATCGGTTCGAGGGGCGGATTCATGAGCAGATCGCAGCTTCTATTCTACGCGCAGCGCCGGATGCCCAACTGCGTCTAGGCGAAACGGTTATCCGCCATTATGGATATCGACCGTCAACTGTTGCGGAGAAGGATAAAATCGAGCGCAATACGAGGCTGCTGCTTCAAGCGATAGAGGAGGAGCCGGAACAGCCGTTTCATCGGTTTAATTTGGGCGTGGAATATCTCCGTGCGGGAAGGCCTGCTGAGGCGCTTGCTTCCTTTCGCTCGGCGAAGGGCGCTGCGTCATTTGAACGGTTAAGCTACGCTCATCTCGTGTTCAAGTATGAGGTGCGAAGCTTGCAAACGCTGGGGGCGTGGCAGGAGGCGGCTGCTGCTGCACGGGAGGGAGCGAAGCTTTTTGCCGATTATGCGGATCTGTGGCACTGCCTTGCGGAATCACTTTGTTCAGCCGGGCGTTGGCGTGAAGCGATAAGTGGCGCCTGTTCTGCGCTGCGGGCGGGTCCGCCTACAGGGGTGTACCATACGGAGGACGGGATGGGTGCGCACCGAACGGCATTTTTGCTTGGCAGTCTCTATGAGCGGGGCGGGCGTGTGGATGCGGCCGTGCATTGGTACGTGGAGTCGGTGCGGATGAAGCCGAGTCTGCTGCCGCCGCTGCTGCGCTTGTGCCGGTTGCTGCGGGTGAACGGGCGAGGGGATGAGCTTCCTGCACTATTGGAGCGGCGGTTTGCCTTCAGCACGGAGGAAGGATCGCTGAAAATCGCTTCGCTGCTGCTGGATAGCCGCTGTTATGCTGAAGCTGTGCAGTGGCTGCGCCAACGGGCGGCGGGACCGTGTTGGGGGGAAGCGTCGGCGGCGTGGCTCATGCTGGCGGAAGCGGAGCTTGCCGCATCGGAAGGGCGGTTTGCGCAGGCGCGCCGATGGGCGGCTAAGGCATTGGATGACGGGCACGGGTATTGGCATGAACCTGAACCTGAACCTGGACATGGACATGGGCTGGGGCAAGCGGATGGTGAAATGCCGGTGTGGCTAGGGGGACGGCATCCGGAACAGGGAAGCCCGCTTGGCGAGGTGACAAAGCCGGGGGTGGAAAAGTCTCAGACACAGGCGTCTGAGTATGCGAAGGACCGACGGCAGTCGTATTCGATGGGGGAAGCCAAATGTCGACTGAGGCTGCTATATGCTGCGGTGCTTCAGATAACGGAGGGTGCGGAAGCTGCTGCGGCTTTTTGTCAGGGATATGGAGCGGACGTTCGGGGCAGTCTGGCGCAGGAGCTGGCGGCGTGCGTGGCGGGGATTTTAAGGGAAGAGAAAGCGGAACAGGCGGCAAGCAGCGGAGCGTCCGGCGACCGATTGGCACGCGTGCTTCAAGCTGTGGGCGAAAGCATTCGCCATGGTAGCGACGAAGCGGCACACGGAGGCGTCGAGGGGCTGGCTGCTTGGGCGGATGCAAGGCTTGAACAGCTGGAACAGAGCTTACAGTCACGTTCAGCGGGGGCGACGGTCCAGCGTGTTTTGCGCTCGGCGCGGCTGCGGTTAGCGGGTTGTGAGGGGGAGGCATAAGGAGATGGAACTGAGGGAGAGTCCGGGCGTTTCCTTGTGTATGATCGTGCGCAATGAGGAAGCTTTTATTGAGGAGTGTCTCGCTTCTGCTGCCCCATACGTGTCGGAGATGCTCGTATGCGATACCGGCTCGACCGATCGAACGATGGAGATCGCGCACGCATGCGGTGCGCGGGTAGTTTCGATTCCGTGGGACGATGATTTTGCAGCGGCCCGGAATCTGTCGCTGGAGCTTGCGGCGCATCCCTGGATTTTAGTGCTGGATGCAGATGAACGGCTGGAAGCGCCAGAGCCGTCGCAGTGGCGGGAGTTATTGTGCGATGAAACGGCTGCTGGGTATTATGTAAGGCTGATTAGCGTATTGGAGCGGACGGGCGGGGAGCAAGGGAGCGGCACGCTGGTAACGGACGCGGTATGCCGGTTATTTCGCAATGATGCGCAAATTCGTTTCTCGGGCATTATACATGAGGAGTGCGCAACGGCAGTTGCACTCGCGCAGAGAGGGCCTGTGGCGATTGCCCCGGTAACCGTCCGCCATGAAGGCTACCGGGCGAATGTGATCGAAGAACGCCGCAAACCGGAGCGAAACGCGCGCTTGCTTGCGAAGGCGCTGGCCAAGGAGCCGGATAATATAATGCTTCGTTATGCAGCAGGAACGGAGCTGTTTGGAGCGGGGCGTTGGCTAGAAGCAATCGAATGGCTTGCGCCGCTGGCTGAAGGGGAAGGGCTAGGGGAGACATGTGGCTTTGCCTCCGATGTTCGGCTGAAGCTGTCGCATGCTTATCGGCTGGCAGGTCAGCTGGAGGCGGCGATTGCGCATGCAGAAGCGGGCGTGCGGGAATATCCGGATTTTCCGGATATGTGTGAGGCGCTAGCCGCTGCTTATATGGCGCGTGACGATGCGCCATCTGCGCTGCGTGCGTTGGAGCAGGCCATTGCAATCGGGCCGGCAGCTCCATATTATTCGTCCGTCGCTGGCGCGGGCGGCTTCCGTTCGCATTATGCAGCGGGCGCGTCTTGCGAGCGCCTGTACCGCTGGCGCGAGGCGGCGGCGCATTATCGCGCTGCTCTCGGCGAGCATCCTGCCTATGAGGCGGCAGAGATGCGTTTGCGGCTGCTGGCTTGCGGCGAAGCAGGGCTGATGGTGAAGATGGCGAGAGCGATGGCGCTGCGAGCTGCGGGAGCGGAAAGCGATGTAGGTTCGCCCGCAGGTTTATACGACTTGCTGCTGCCAAACGCTCTTGCTGCGGCTCGGCACCTGAAGGCCACGACAGCTACGCAGGCGTTAGCGGTTGGACTGCGAGCCAGCGAAGCTGGCCGTTGGGCGGAGGCGGCGGAGCATTTCGCCGTCGCCCGCAGTGTAGCGGCGTCGCCGGTGCAGGCTCGCGCGGCCGCTGCAGGGCTTGCAGCGGCGTTCGCAGCGCGCGCCGCCGCCGCGCTGGAGGCTCCAGTGACACGCGCCGAAGGCCGTGGCGCGAAAGCGGGGCTCCCGCGCTGCTTTGCAGAGCTGAGGCTCATTGTTCTTGCGGCGATTTATGAGCCTTGAGCGAGAGTATTGCCCGCGCCAGGTAAACAATCGCGGTATGCTGCGCGCCCCCCGGTCGCCTGCCCCAAAAGTGCGCTAACCGCCCGCCCCACGCCGCCGGATGCGAATAGGGAAGGAAAAAGTGCGCTAACCGCCCGCCCCGCACCACCGAGGGCGAATAGAGAACAAAAAAGTGCGCTAACCGCGCGCCCCGCGCCACCGGAGGCGAATAGGGAACAAAAAAGTGAGCTAACCGCGCGCCCCGTGCATCCGGGCGCGAATAGGAAACAAAAAAGTGCGCTAACCACGCGCCCCACACCTCCTGATGCGAATAGGGAAGAAAAAAGTGCGCTAACCGCGCCCCCGCGCCACCGAGGGCGAATAGGAAACAAAAAAGTGCGCTAACCACGCGCCCCGTGCATCCGGACGCGAATAGGAAACAAAAAAGTGCGCTAACCACGCGCCCCGTGCATCCGGACGCGAATAGGAAACAAAAAAGTGCGCTAACCGCGCGCCCCGCGCCGCCGGAGGCGAATAGGAAACAAAAAAGTGCGCTAACCGCGCACCCCCAGCCGCCCTACGCTTCGCCCAGCTGCTCCGCGAGCACCGCCGTCCAACGCGCCCGCCATAGGCTCGCGTCGAACGTTCGCGCGGTCTCGCGCGCGAGCTTGCCGAGCTTGCGGCGCTGTGCGGGATCGCCCAGCAGCTCGCGAATCGCGGCGAGCAGGGCGGCGGAGGCGGGCGGGACAAGCCGCCCGTTCAGCCCGTCGATGATCAGGTCGTTGAGCCCGCCGACATTCGTGGCGACGACCGGCACGCCGCAGCTCATGGCCTCCAGGCATGACAACGACGTGCCTTCGGAGAAAATCGTAGGAATGACCACAATATCGGCCTTCCCATACGCGGCATGCATGCCGTCCATCGGATAGGTCCGCTGTTCGATTCGCTCCTTCGCCGGATGGGTGCCGTACCACAGCCTGAATGCATCCGCGATGTCCGTTCCTTCCACTAGCTCTCCCGCGAATTCAATCACCAGATCGCTGCGCTCGCGCAGCAGCTCGTCAGCAACGAGCATCATCGTAATGACGCCTCGCTCATAGCTGAGCCTCCGCGGGACGAGCACGCGCAGACCGCGCGTGCGGGGTCTGCCGGAGCCATGCGCGGCCGGGAGATAGCGGCTCGTATCCACGCTATTGGGAATACGGATCACTTTGTCCGTATCTTCGTAGACGCATACGGATCTTGCATAAGTCAAAAAATGCGAATCGACCGAGACGACGCGCTCCAGCGAACGCATCGCCTGACGGAGCGCAGCGGCAACGCCATCTTTCGTTTCAGCTGCAATCGCGCAATGATCCCAGTTAATCCCATGGCTGATGCCGATGCTGCCTGGCCGATACTGAATCGGATGCCACAGGCAGCTCGCATAGACGATCAAGCCGTCCGCTTCAGCTGACATCGCGTCGAATGCTTGCCCCAGTTTACCGAGCTCATATGTGTAGCCGATGACCTCCGTCCCCTCGAACATCGTGCGAAACGGTTCGAAGTAAGACAGCTGATGCACAACGGGACGCCACCCCGCCGCATGAATGACGCCGCACAAATCCCGAATATATCGCTCTAATCCGCCGCCGAACAAGCGATTGAACTGCCGATTATATCCGTCTACATAACTGTGGGTCAAAATGCTAACCGTCCGCATCGTCAGCCCTCACTCCTCCTCGATCCACCGAACGAGATTCGGCGCAGGATCCAGAATGGATTCGTATTGGTCGATACTCCCCCAGCGTCCGTCCGGATCAAGTCGTCTATACCGCTCGTATTTGGCCAGCCGATCCGAAGCGTCGCCCGCCCAGCCCCAATGCTTTGCCCGCAGCTCCGTTCGCAGTCCTGGCAGTGCGGCGCAAGTTACAGGGAGCCGGGGGACGTGATGATCCCATTTGGGATAAGCATAGTGGTATCCGGGCAGATAGCGGACGAGCATCATCGTATGCCGCCGATGCAGGTTCCACCACAGGTCGTCGCGATAATGCGTTACCGAACCCCAGAAATCGAACATGCGGAACGCCGCCCAGTCATACTGATCCTGATCGATGAGCTCCCTTAGCTGACGTGCCGTCCGCCGTTCCAAGCACTCGTCCGCATCGATGGCCAGCAGCCAGTCCGGGTCGGTCGAGACCGCCGTCTCCCACAGCAGGGACCGAAGCTTCCACTCCTCGGCAAAAAGGGGGCGGCGCAGCTCCACGAGCCGCACCACCTTGGGGAACGTCCGGCATAGCTCCGGCGTGCCGTCCGTGCTGGCATCGTCGACGATGACGATCTCGTCCGCGAGCTCTGACAGCTGGGCGAGCGACGATTCCAGATAGCGTCCTCGTTCATTGCGAACCTGCATCATAACCGTTAGCTTGTTGCCGGATGCTTTACGCAAGCGCCGCATGGGAACGCCTCCTAATGAAAAATCATCGGCTGGCCTATTCATGAGCCGCCGCCGCCCGGGGTCCCGTCCGCGGCAGCCTTGCCGTCCGAGCCTCGGCTGGGCGCATCCTCGACAGTCCCATTTGCCAGCCTCTGAACCGCAGCGTCGAGCCGAACGAGCTCGGTCAGCGAGCCAATCGCTTCATGCTGAAGCTCTGTCGCTCGGAGCAGCGCGGTGATGGCTCCGCGACGGTTGCCGTCCACCAGCTGTACAATGCTTTGCAGCAGCGCATACTCGCAGCGGTCCTTGACCGACGCAAGCGTCTCCGGCGCGATTCGTTCATAGGCCGCGCGCATCTTTCCCGCTTGCAGCAGGGAGTCCAGCAGCATCCGTTCCGCCAACTCGCGTTTTGCCGCGAGTGCGCTGCTGTAATCCTTACGCCGCACAGTTTGGTTCTCCGTACCTTCTTGAGCCGCATTCCCGCCAGCTGCTAGCGGATGGCTTTCAATCCCTTGGCGCTCCGTCGCAGCTTCGCTTGCCCCTGTCCCTGCTTGTCGCCCTGCTGGCCGCACCGCTCGCTTAATCGTCTGCCCAGCATCCTCTGGCGCATCTGCTGCGGCACGCAGCTCCTTGGCTGCACTATCCCATGTAGCGCATAGCCGTTCCAGCCGTTCAATCGCCTGTCGATGGTCATCGTTCAATCGGAGCAGCGCGGCAGCCGCCATTGCAGTTTCCCCGTTCGCAATCAACTGCCTCAGCTCGTCGGCCTGCATGCGCTCGCTATCTGTCGCAGCGGACGATTCATAGGTGAGCGCCGCTTTCTCTACGTTGCCTTGCGCAGCCTGAATCGCAGATCGGCACCGGTAGACCCCCGCCAAGGCATGGTCTCCGCCACCCAGCACCGCCTGCTCAAATGCAGCGAGCAGCTCCCGCTCGGCTTGCGCCATATCTCCCAGCAGATAGAGATAGACGCTCCGGTAAAAGGCGAGCGTAGCGTCCGCCGCTGTCGCCAGCCGCTCGCGATAAGCCGCTTCCCGCCGCTGCTGCTGCAAGCGGGCAAGCGAGCAGGGATCGGTGCCGTCGGCAGCCCAGAGGACGGCCTGCAAAGCGAACCAATCCGATGTTTCGTCGGCGCCATCGAGCACGAAGACGCCATCTCTACGAAACGATAGGTCCAAATAATAAGGCTCCGATAATGACAGCACGAAGGAGGCTTCTCCTGTTAACACGGCACGCCATTTGGCCGGCAGGCTACCTTCCTGAGCATCGATTGCCATCCATGCGCCGATCAGCCTCGGGCGAAGCGGAAGGGCGGTCACCGTCCAGCACGGATGCAGCAGCATCGCGGACGTCTGGCCCCAAGGCACTTGGTCGAGCTCCTGAAGCGCTAATGCGGAGACGGAGGCGGGCGCCCCTTGAAGCGCAAGCTCAGGCTGGTCCGTTACCCAGAGCAGCGGATGCTTGCTCGCCAGCTGGGCTATTAGCGGCTTGAAGGCAGAGGAGCGCCATGGCGCATCCGGGAAAATAACGACGGCAGAGCGTTCCGCAACGATAGGCGCGGGCTTCATCGGCAGCCTCCTTCTTGCACGCCGCAGAGTCTGGGCGGCGGTGCGTAACCCATCATATGGGCGGATGACCGGATTGGTGCAGGGGCAGGGAGCACATTCATTAGTCATTTATATAGCCCGTTGTTCCTGCGAAGGGATAACGGGTTTTTAGTGTTAAAGTAACAAAATGCGACAATTGACCTATATAAACTTCCAACTTCTGTCGATATAATCCCAGTAAGTAGAAGTGTATTACTAGATTACTTGAAGCTATGACCGATAATGGCAAACTCGTCGCGAGGCGAGGACGCAAAGTCATGGGTCCCTAGATGGATCGCCAGACTGCCGAAGCAGCAGCTGTCTTATACTGCCCACTCTTCCATACGGCTCTGCCGGATGGGGGAGATGGCGCAGGGAGGAACCGCATGCCTGTTTTAGGCATGCGGTTTTTTGTCATTTTGGTCGAAATGAGAGAGAGGTTATGGGGGATGAAGAAACGGTTAGTGAGAGGGATCGCAGCGCTGCTGACAGCCACGATGGTTGCCGGGCTTATGCCTGCGCCGTCATGGCTTGCTATCGGGCAAGGCGCGGCAGAAGCGGCTGGCACCGCAGCGGGGGCAGTCACGCGAGCAGCGGCGAGTACGGCCAATCTGGTCCGCTCCGCGGCGACGACATCAGGCGGTTCCCAGACGGGAACGGTTATTCCTGCTGGATGGACGGATCAAGCTGATGCAACGGAGGCGCCGACGTATTTTACGTTTGACGGCGAGCAGATTTTACAGGGCAAGGCGGATATAGGCGATGCAAAAGGGGGCGCAGGCGGCCCTTATTTGTCGCTCTCAGATACGATGAAGACGATATTCCCGGTCGTCGACGGCAAGCTGGCGATCGAATGGAAGGACCAGCTTGGCCAGTGGATCGCAGCGCAGGACGGCACGGCGATTAACCCGCCGGCAGGCTATAAGGTGACCTTGAAGGTGAAGGATGCCGTCAGCGGACGCGTCTATCCGTTGTTCGAAGACCGCGTGTCCCAGCCGGGGACGAACCGCTATGACTGGAATGGCAAGGATGCTCAAGGGCAGCCGCTGCCGGATGGTTTCTATTATGTGCAGCTAAGCGCGGATGGGGGCTCGGTCTCCTTCAAGGTGGATGCAGCCGACCCTAACGATCCGCCGACGATTGTACCGAAGAGTATTCCGTCGTATTACGGGGAGTTCGTCCGTGTCGCGCTGGACCGTACCGCGCCGGTGCTCGCGGCCGTGCATCCGCTCGGCAACGGCAAGATTGCAATAGAGGCGCGTGACGGCGTAACGGGCGTTAAGCAGTTGGTGGCGACGGGCGGGGCGCAATCGGCGACCCATGCGTTCAGCGATCAGCCGCAGCAGGCGGCCTATGCATTCAAGCCGGGTGACGGCGAGAAGCTTAGCGTGACGCTGATGGACGAAGCCGGCAACAAGCAGACCGAGACGGTTCCGCTGAAGCCATTCGTACCGGATACCGGAAAGCAGGATTATCAGCCGCAGGCGGAAGCAGCCATTGCGGGCCAGACGGTTACGGTTGGCTTGGCTCAGGGCAACGGATATCAAGTATTCCAGGGCTTTACGCAGCAAGGACCGGGCGTTGATCTGGATATCTCCTTTACTTATAACCATCAGAATCGGGTAAACGGGACGCTCGGGTACGGCTGGAGCTTTAATTTGGATTCCCGTTTGCAGAAGTGGAATGACGGCAACGATATCACATGGCTTGGCTTGGATGGCGCGTCGTATTGGTTCCACAAGGAAAACGATAAATTCGTGACGTATGTCGGCGGGCAGAAGCAGGCTTATCCGCAGCTGACGTTCCATCCGAACGAGTCGAATCCGGATGACCTGAACGCTTATGTGCTGGAATGGCCGGATCAGCTTCGCTATCGGTTTAAGAGTGACGGACGGTTCTGGCTCATTCAAGACCGTGACCAGAACGAGGTCTATTTCTCGTGGATTTACTGGCCGACGTCGTATGGTTACGACTACCGGATCCAGCGAGTAAAGGACACGGCGGGGCATGAGGTGACGTTTGCCTATACGCCGGATTCGGGTGACCTTTTCTCGACAACAATTACTGAGCTCGACGGTATCGGCAATAAGCCGGGTACGTTGAAGAAGTTCTTCTTTATGTATAACAGCAAGGGCGAATTCGTCGGATACCGCGATCCGTCCCAGAAAATGACGCGTTTCGTCTATGACAGCGTTCATCGACTGAAGCAAGTGATCGACAACGGCAACAATGTCCGCGAAGAGAGCGGCGAGACGGCCGACTCGGTCACGACGCAGTGGGCGTATGATGCGGACAACCGCGTGACGCGCATCGGCATGACGCGGAAGCAGGACAATGTGCAGGAGTTCGTTGCAGTCGCTTATGGCAACGGCGAAGCCAAGGTAGACCGGCCGTCGGGCAGCTACACGCTGCGCTGGAACGAGGCGTTCCGTCCGACGGAGAAGGTGCAGACGGTCACGACGCCAGATGGCGATAAAGAGGCGGTCACGACCTATGCGTTCAGCGGCAACCTGAAGACGGCAGAGACGGATCCGCTAGGCCGAACGCAGCGTTTCAACTATGACGCGAATGGCCGGAAAACGTCTGAATTGAAGCCGAACGGCTCAATTATGGCCTACACGTACGACAGCCAAGGTGATTTGTTATCGGAATCCGGTCCGAACGGCTATAAGATCGATTACGCTTACGTGAAGAATGGCCGCAACATTCAGAGCGCGACGAAGACGACGCGTGTTAGCGACCCAGCAGGCATTAACGCTCCGTACTCGGTTGTGACGAAGGAGCAGTTCAATGCTAAGGGGCTTCTAACGTCCAGAACAGACGGAGCGGGCAACACGTTTGCCTATGCTTATGATGCTAACGGCTTCGTGATCTCCGACGGTACGGATACGACTTATGAGAACGATCAGAACGGCAATGTCGTGAAGCAGACTGAACTTGCAGGAACGTCAGATGAGGCATCCTCGGTTAGCGAATACGATGCTGTTGGTCGTGTGACACATCGCGAGTCTGCGGCGGGTCTTATTGAGGATTTTGAATACGACATTTATGGCCGCGAAGTGAAACAAGTCCAAAAGGATGACAGCGACGCAGCGCGGGCCGTAACGCGTACGAAAGCTTATAATGACGGCGGCTATCTCGTTCGCGAGTCGGATGGATTGACGGAGACGTCTTATACGGTCGACGGTGAAGGACGCGTCACAGCAACGAAGACGAAGCCGCTGGAAGCGGGCACGTCTGGCGAAACGTTGGTGACGACGGCGTATGATTCGCGCGGCCTGACGACGAAGTCGGTCGATGCACGCGGGCTGGAGACGCGCAGCTTTTATAACGAAGCGGGCGATTTGGTCAAAACGGTCGTATCGCCTGATGATCAGCCGCTCGTGACGCTGAACGAGTATGACAACGCAGGAAGATTGTTGGCTGTTACGGCGCCGGAAGGCGGACGCACGGTATATGGCTACGACGGATTAGACCGCGTAACGACGGAAACAGTGACCGCCAAAGCGATCCAACCGGATACGTTCCCGGTTGCGGTGGGCGAGTTGCCAGACCAGACACTGACGACATCCTCGGTATTCAATACATTGGGACAGCTCGTCCAGCAAACGCGTCCCGATGGTTCGTGGAGCCGCTATGCTTATGATGGCAACGGCAATCGAACAAGTGAATCTTCAGGCGGCCCCATTCCCGTATATGAAGCGGAAGAATTAGGGGACGGTACGCCAGATACGGTCAATGCCGGGCAAGAATTGCTGCGCAAGCGCTCCTTTGTGTTCGATAAGCAGGGGCGGATTACGCGCGAGATGGACGGCAATGATGAAGAGACATCATATAGCTACGATGGCGCTACGACGGAGACGCAAGAGAAGGCGATCGACGAGTCAGGGCAGTTGGTTACCGTTACAACCTCCGAGAAGGTTGATTCGGACGGCAACGTTGTGGAGACGGTGAACGAAGCGGGCGAACGAGCGACTGCTGTGTTCGACGCTTTCGGTATGCAAACGGAAGCTGTGAATGAGGACGGTCAGCGCGTTGCGAACCATTACGATGCATTCAGCCGACTGACCGAGACGATTGAGACGATTGATGCGTCTGGCACAACCCAGACGGTCAAGTACGAGAACGATGCTTGGGGTAATATCGTGCAAGAGAAGCGTCAGCTCGGTGATAACGAGTGGGTGACAACGCAGCTTGAGTATTCCTCAAGTAGGGATTTAGCGCAGATAGCTAGCTCGTCTGGGCTTATTACGCAGTACGCCTATGATGACCAAGGACGTGTGACGGAGCAGACGGAGCGCAATACGCTGCCTGGCGGCGCGCAGCAGGTCCGCACGACCCGCATGGTTTATGATGCAGCGGGTAACGAGATTGAACGCCAGCTTCCGGATGGAAGCTCGGAGCGATATATTTTCGATACAATTGGTAATCGGTTGATCGCGCTGGACGCAGAGGGCAACGCTGCTCGAATGGTCTATGCCAATGGCGCAGGCATGACGGAGCTGATCCAGTATCAGGCAGGCGCAGCGTCGCTGACAGCTGCGAATGAGGCCGCGCACTCCCGGTTCGTGCTGGACGGTCTTGGCCAAGTAGCGCTCATGGAGGATCCGAACGGCAACCTTGTTCGCATGACATATGACGGTGAAGGGCGCACGTTGACGGAGACGCATACGGGCCCTGACCTGCATGGGGATTCCATCACGGAGCGCAGCGAATATGATCCGCGGGGTTTACTGCTCCAGGAAATCGACGGCAATGGGCAGGCGACGAAGTATGCGTACGATTTGAAAGGCCAGCAGGTTCGGGTGACCGATCCTTCCGGCCAATGGACAGCTTATACGTACAGTCCGGGCGGTTATACGACAGCGGAGCGCCATCCGCTTGGACGGGATACGCAGACGACGAACAACTACCGCGGGAATGTATTGGAGGAGCGCGATGCGCTCGGCAATGTTAGCAAGTTCACCTATGACGTGGACGGCAGAAGGCTGACTGAAACGAACAAGGTAGGCGATAAATCGATTTTCCGCTACGACAAAGCAGGCCGTATGACGGAGAAAACGACGCCAAACGATGGCACGCATACGTACCAGTATGATGCAGTCGGCAATACGAAGGTCGAGAATCGTCCGGAAGGGATCGTCGTCCGCAATGAGTATGATCTCCGGGATCGGCTGACAGCTGTTACGGAGCAAGGACCGACCGGTAAGCTCATTACCAAATATACGTATGACAAGGTCGGCAACCGGATTTCGCAGCAGGACCCGAACGGCCAGACGACGCTGATCGAATATGACGAATCCGGCCAGAAAACGCGGGAAATTTACAGCCGTCTGACGTCGCAAGGGTTTGTGCAGGATATTTTCGAATATGCGTACGATCCGAACGGCAACCTGACGATGGAGAAAAAGCCCGGCGGCTTGACTACTGTCTATACGTACGACTTCATGAATCGCAAAACAAGCGAGACGTACGGCGACGGCAGCAAAATTACGTATACGTACGATAAAGCCGATAACGTATTGACGATGACCGGAGCGGAGGGAACTGTCCACTACGAGTATTACGAGAATAACCAACTGAAGAAGACAACCTATCCGAACGGCGACACGCTGGAATACGTTTATGACGAGAACGGCGATGTGAAATCCGAGATCGTTAATGGCAAAACGACGGATGTCGAGCGTGATTCCGCAGGCAGACCGACGAATTATACGGATACGAAAGGCTATAAGTACTCGTTCGTCTATGATGCGGATGGCTACGTGAAGTCGCTTATCTACCCGAACGGCACTGCGACGAACACGACGTTCAAGCCTGGGCATGTTATCGGGATGCGCGAGACGGTGAAGAAAGCGGATGGCGCTGTTCTTCAGACGGCGAAATACGAGCATGACAAGCGTGACTACGTAACGGGCGTGACCGAGAATGACCGTAAATCGGCCTATGGATATGACGCTCGGGAACAGATGGACCGCGTTACCACAGCAGCGGGCGATATTATTGCCTACGAATACGACGGCGCGGGCAACCGGACCGTTCGCAAAGCGATTATTCAAGGCGGCGTGGTAGCCGACAAGCATAAAGAAATTGATATTGAGCAGCTGCTTGAGCTCGTGCTGGGCAAGAAGCTGGAAGATACAGTCGATCCGACTAATCCGACCGATCCGTCTGATCCGGGTGACGGAACAGATCCTGAGGTGCCGGTCTGTACGCCGGATACGGGAAGCAGTACCGATGCCGATCAAGGGAATGGGAAAGGGAATAACGGTAATGGAAACGGTAATAACGGTAATAACGGTAACAATGGAAATCATGGTAATGGGAATAACGGCAATGGGAACGGAAACAACGGAAATAACGGTAACGGAAATGGCAACAGTGGGAATAACGGAAATGGTAATGGCAATGGTGGTAACAATGGCAACGGTAACAGCAAAGATAATGGCAGCAGTGGTAGCGATAGTAGTGGCAATAGCGGTAATGGTAATGGTAATGGTAATGGTAATGGTAATGGCGGAGGCAATGGCAAGGGGAACAACAAGGTTGCGTCTTCTTCGATTGTCGCAGGGCCGTCTAACTATTCGCTAGGCGCAGCCACGCCTCTCAGCAATGGCAAAGGCAGCAGTACTGCTGGAGGCAAAGACAACAACGGCGACGGCCCGGGCAACAATGGTCAAGGCAATGCCAACGGTCATGATAAAGACAAAGGCAACGGCAATAGCAAAGGTAACGGAAACAGCAGCAATTGCAGCAATAACGGCAATGGCAGCAGCAATGGTGAGGGTAACGGTAATGGCAATAGTAATGGAAAAGGCAATGAAAACGCGCTATCCAATGGCAATGGCAAGAAGCTAGGCTTGTATAAGAAGCTTGGCGAGAAGCTCGGCCAAACGTACGGCGAAGAGTATGCAGCAGCCGTGATTGGTACAGATACGACAGGTAAAGAAACAGGACAAATCGAGCATATCCTTGCCGCAATCGACCAAATCGTCAATGGCGAAGTTAATTTGCCGCCGGGCGAGCATCCGAAGCTGTTCAAGCGCATTCGAGAGGTCGGAGCGGGCTACACCATCATTGGCACGAAATGGACGTATAACGCGAAGAATGAAATGGCAACACGCGCCAACCTTATTCGTCTCGAAGACTACACGTACAAGTACGATACTGACGGCAATCTGCTCACGGATGGCCGCAGCAAGTATGAGTGGAACGCTCGCGGTCAATTGACGAAGGTAACATTCCCGGACGGCTTCGGCGAGAAGTACACCTATGACTTGTTCGGACGCCGCATGACGAAATCGCAGTTTAATCACCAAGGCAACATACAAGAAACGACCACTTATCATTACAAAGGCGATACGTGGGTCATTACGGACGAGAAGGATGGCGCAGGCAATACCGTCCTGTCGTATACGTTCAATGAGGAAGGCCGTCCGTTGTCCGTAACGTTCAAGGGACAAACATTCTGGTACGTCTATAACGGACATGGCGATGTCACGGCGCTAACCGATAAGAACGGCGAAGTGGCAGCGCGTTACGAATACGACGACTGGGGTCTCGTCAGCAGGATGTACAACCGCTTTGGCGAGCGAGTACGCGAGGGAATTGGCTGGATCGGTGATCTGGAAAGCGGCAACGGCAGCCCAGGTTCCCTGCAGGGACCGGAGGATAGCAGCGGCAACACCGTGCCGGACTACCATCCGGGCACCGGCAACGCGCCAGCGGACGGAACGACTGCATCGACCGATTCGGTAGAAGCAGCAGTAACGACAGATGTATTGCCATGGCTGGAAGGCGAGTCGTTAGCTGCAACTGAGACTGAGCCGACCGAAGACATCACGACAGAGCTTACGAAAGTTAATCCGTATCGTTATGCGGGCTACTATTGGGACCGCAAAACGCAAATGTACTATTTGCAGGCGCGGTATTATGACCCTCGGGAAGCGCGGTTTATTTCAAAGGATGCTTATGTAGGTGAGATTGAGAATCCTAAAAGTCAAAATGGATTCATCTATGTTGAAAATAATCCACTGTTTTACTTTGATCCTAGCGGGTTTCATAAAGAGATATCCGAGGCGAATGTTAAATATTTGGTAGAGGTTGCAAAGAAAAATGAGGGAGCGTATTACTGGTCATTAAAGCAATTACTAGAAAGTGTTCACTTCTACGGGTCATTTAATCATAATCAACTGAAATACCTGTTAAGAACAGCGACCCAGAATTCCGGTAAAGGTAAATGGGCATTACAAGAACTAATTAAAAACGTAACACAAGTTACGGTTGATGATTTATTTTATCTTTACTATTACTTTGATGATCGAACGGTTGGGGAGAATGATTATGATATTGAGTTAGAGGTTAAGAGAAGGGTCCTTGCTCCAGTATTTAAAGATGGGCCTGCTATATTTGCAGCAGGTGTTCTATCGGGTTTTGAAGCAATAGAATATTTTTATCTAGCAGCAGCAACAATAGCTCAACTTAGATATTATGTTCCAAGAGGGATGGGGAAAATCCCTCAGGGTTTGACGGCAGAAAACTTTATTAATGTATCCTCGATGATTAGACAAAAGGTCGGAGCGATAAGTAACGATATACAAGTACAAGGGAGCCGTGCAAAAGGGACAGCACGACCCGATTCTGATATTGATTTTGCAGTAAGGGTGTCGCCTGCAAAGTTTAATGAACTAGTAAAACAACGGTTTGGAACGCCTAATCCAGGTTCGGCTAAAGAAAAAACTATGCATCATGCTGTTAATACTGGTAAGATTCAAGCTGGAGAAGCGGGATTGAGTGGTTTAAGAAAACAATTAGAACAGGAACTTAATATCAAAGTGGACATTTCAATAATTAAGATAGGTGGATCTTTTGATAAGGGTCCATATATACCTATAAACTAGAGTTGGGGTGATAACGTGCCTTTAGATGAGATTGATCTATTTTGTAAAGTGTTCATTGATACAGATGCTAGTTACGAAGAAATTGCTCATTATGTGTCGAATAGTATAATTGGGACTGTAGAAAAATGGAATATTTCGAGCCCTTACTGCGCTATTTACTTGAGGGAAAATGATGAATTTGATGAATTCAAGCGATTAGAGAGTGTAGGTGGATTTCTGTATTCAAGGTATTACCTTGATATTGAACCAAATGATGGGGTGGATTCAAGCCAGTATATATCTTGTATTTCAAAACTGTTGACTGACTTGTGGGACGGTCGATATACAGCAGTCGCCGCATGTGATTTTGAGCAAATGTTGCCTAATAAAGATCAAGGTATATCATGAGGCTCTTTTGAAGTAAACAAGAATCAATGGACAGCCATCGACCGCCTTGCTAATGTAATCGCAAGGCGGTCTTGGTGTTTAAATATCCGGATTCTTTGGAACGCAAATGTACTATTAGCAGGCGCGGTATTATGACCCTCGGGAAGCGCGGTTTATTTCGGCCGATAGCTACCGCGGCGAAGGCGAGCATCCGCTGAGCTTGAACCTGTATACGTACGCGCTCAACAACCCAGTAAACTTCGTTGACCCGACGGGTCATATGAGCTGGTGGCAGGTCGACGACTTGGCGAAGGGCATTTTGTCCTCGCTAGGCGATATTTCAGGCCTGTTCAGCTTCAAGACACTCGACGCGTTGTGGAAGACGGGCAAAGCGATTGCGAAGGGCAAAATCTCGTTCAAAGATATTGCACGCTCATTCATATCCTCGGTAACGGGACCGTTTATGTACCTCTACAACAATTCGAGATACGTATGGAAAGGAGATCCGAGCAACCGAGAGGTGAAAGAGTACGGCAACCAGCTGGGCACGGCGCTGCAGATGGTCGTCGGCAACGGCGGTGCAATGAAGGCGGTTCTCCGTGTCATACCGAAGCTGGAGAAGCTGCTGAGCAAGATTAAGCCGAAGAAGAGCAGTAGTAATAGTAGTAATAACCACCGGAGCAAGGGATGTAACTGCTTTACTGCAGGTACCTTGATCCTAACCGATAATGGAGATAAGCCAATCGAAGAAATAAAGATTGGAGATAAGGTTCTTTCACGGAATGAGAATACAGGTGAAGAAGCTTATAAACCTGTCATTCGTTTATTTGAGAGGGAAGCTTATGAAATTTATAATATCCATGTTGGCGATCAGGTTATTGAAGCAACAGGTAACCATCCTTTTTGGGTTCAGGGTGAGAAATGGGTACTGGCAGCGGAGCTAGAGGTTGGAGACTCGCTTCTTCAGACGGGCGGTCGTACATTAAAGATTGATTCTATAACTATTGAGAAGCGCCAAGAAACCGTTTATAACTTCGAAGTGGCCGAATTCCATACTTACTTTGTAAGTGGGTTAGGCGTATGGGTTCATAATGAAACTTGTCCTCGACCGGGATCTTATACTTAATGGACTACCCTTTATACAAGGATAAGTTATTAGATTTATTGCCAAGCATTTGTATGGCTGCCCATGCGGATAAAAAGGTGGATATTAAGCAGCAGGAAAAGTTGTTTGGATTATTAAAAGAGATTGCTAGGACGTATCATTCGGAAAGCTGGATCCCTAAAAATATTATTGCTACGTTGTTACAAACTTATCTAATGATAGAGCCGGAAATACAATATGCTCAAGGAACAGATAAGGAATTTTTAATAAAGTTTTGCTGGGAACTACAAGAAAATATTATGAATATACTAAATGCTAGCTTAATTAGATAGTTATGTGCTGTGCTTAACCTTGAACGGCTGGTGCTGTTCAAGGTTTTTTAGATAACCCATAAAAAAAGGAGCTGTCACACATGACCCAGATCAAATTTTATGAGACAAACAAACCCTACGGCTGCTTTTCTAATTTCTCGAAGCATCCCATTGAGCTGAACAATAAACGATGGGCCACTGTTGAACATTATTTTCAAGCGATGAAATTCGAGAACACCAGCTTTGAAGAGGAAATAAGATTACTGCGAACGCCTATGGAGGCAGCTATAGCAGGCCGCGATAGAAACAAGCCGCTCCGGAAAGATTGGGAAGAAATGAAAGAGATCATAATGCGGAGAGCGATTGAAGCCAAATGTGAACAACATGAAAGCGTAAGGGATATCCTAGTTTCTACTGGAAATTGCCTGCTAATCGAACATACCAAAAATGATTCTTATTGGGCTGACGGCGGGGATGGCAGTGGCCAAAACAAACTGGGTCAATTGCTTATGGAGGTAAGAAGCGAACAACCAGAGTTTAATGGAGTATTTTATCCTCCTTTGCAGTGCATGGAGCATGTTGCTGATAAAGAAGCTTATTTAAGCGAACAACAAAGCTGGTTGATGAGTTTAAGTGAGGAAGCACGAAATGAATATTCCCGTTATTTTAAAGAAAATAGATAGCAGAATCGTAGATGTTGGTGCAGGGAGCAGGTCAATGTTGCCATGAAAAATGATGACAGAGAATTGGTCAAGAAGCTAATGAGACAGTCCATTTCTAAGGCTGAATTCAATGGCTTGTTTAGCGAAAATATTGAAGAGAACCCTAAGTACATCATTCAACTCTTAGAAGAGGCTTATGAGAATCGAGAAGCGGATGATGTAGATTATGCTTTATTTGTTGGTTTCACGTTTGACGTATTTACAGAAGATGTTGTAGCGGTTTTATGTAAGCTTATCGAGTCTTCCTGGCATTATCAGCATGAAAATATAGCGATGATTCTTCAAAGGTTAAAATCGCCGGAAAGCATTCCGTACCTTTATCGTACCGCATTGATGAAATTTAATTATTTGGACTTTGATGAAAGCTATGCTTTAGCTGTGAAATGCATCTGGGCATTAGGGGACATCAACACTATAGAGTCGCGGGAAAAACTACAGCTGCTCGCGCAATCAGAAAACGATGTTATTCGGTCCAATGCTACTAAACAGTTAACAAGATAGTGTTCACCGACCGGCCAAGAGGGGACTTTTGCTTACGAACAGCAAGAGTCCCCTCCTCCGTTTCGGCGGAAGGGATCGTTTCAGCTTCCAAGCTGCTTTTATTTGAGAGCCTGCACAACCTGCGGATCTAGCAGCATGTCTGTAAACCAGTTTGGATAAAGGGGCTGAGGACGGGTCAGCAGATTAAGCTTTGCAATTTCCTCTGTTGTCAGCTCGAGCTGTGCAGCTTGCAAATTGTTCGTTAGCTGAGAAGGATTGCTGGCTCCGATCAATACACTGCTCACATGGGATTGAGCCAACAACCATGCGACGGACACTTGGGCAGCTGTTGCTGCATGCGCTTTAGCAATTTCTTGGACGGTATCTAGGACGGTGAAGCCCCATTCTTTGTCATGGGGGAGAAAATCAAAGCCGCTCAGTCTATGACTTGGATCTTTCATATTTTCACGCGTATACTTGCCGCTCAGAAAGCCGCCAGCCAACGGACTCCATACCGTAAGGCCGATTCCGTTACTCTGCATGAAAGGCGTTATTTCGTGTTCAATATCCCGTCCAATCAATGAATAGTACATTTGACCGTTTATAAATGCAGCCCATCCACGGTCCTTTTGCATTTGAACGGCTTGAGCAGCCATCCAGGCAGGCCAGTTCGAGTAGCCGATATAGCGCACCTTTCCTTGACGAACAACATCATTTAATGCTTCCAATGTTTCTTGGAGCGGGGTGAACGGGTCGGTTTTATGAACAATATACAGATCAATATAGTCCGTGCCTAACCGAGTCAAACTGTCTTCTACAGAGCGAATAATGTGCTTGCGGGATAACCCGGTTTGGACAAGTCCGGAGCCGACGCGGTTCCCGACTTTGGTAGCGATGATGGTCTCATGTCGACGCGAACGAAGGAGGCGGCCTAGAATGACTTCACCCTGTCCGTCAGCATACGCATCTGCTGTATCAAAGAAATTAATGCCTGCATCCAGCGCTTGGTCAACCATTGTCTGTGCTTCATTGTCCGCTACTTTGTAGACACTTGGGATATTGCCTGAACCGAAAGTCATTGAACCGAATGCGAGCTTCGATACGATTAAACCCGATTGTCCCAGTTGGGTATATTTCATTTCTTCCAGCCTCCATTATTAACTTTATGTGGTAAAATCATTTTATAGGAAAACGGCGGTTTATTTCTTGTTCAAAGCAATCAGAAAGTTGTACAAAATGCGCTAACCATTGGAGGGTTTCACTTGCCGGATACTCCGATTATTGCTAGCAGTAGCTTTGGTTCGTCTTCTATAAAATTGTCGGGCTGGAGAGACGTATCGCCGCAAGAAGCGTTTGAACCGGCGCTATCCGATCATTTGATCGTTATTCATACGACACCCAAAGCGGTAAGGGTCTTGGAGAAAGCGGATGGGTATCATCAGGAAGGGGTAGCGAAGCCTAATGATATCAACATTTTTTCTGCTGGCGATATGTCGTTCTGCAGATGGGAAGAAGACCTCTCCTTTCTCCGCCTCGATTTGCCGCCGTCGTTGATCGAAAAGGTGTCTAATGAGCTCGAGCTTGCTTCCAGAGGTGCTGATGTCGATTTTGGAAGGCATATTCGGTTAGGCGATGAGCGCGTCGTTCAGTTAGCCCGGTGGTTGTTTGAGGATTTGAACAATGGCAGCTCAGGCCAAATATATGTCGATTCGCTTATTCATATGCTGGTTGTCCATTTGCTTCAACAGTATGGAACCGCCTCTGTGAAACAGAGCGCAAGCCCGCAGCAGCTCGCTCGCAGCCAAATCGATCGGGCTTTAGATTTTATACATGAAATGCTAGAGCAAGATATTGCTTTAGAAGATATTGCAGCAGCTGCGAATGTCAGCCCCTCTCATTTAGTGCGGCTTTTTAATAAGGCTACAGGGCTCCCGCCGCATCAATATATCCTTCGAGAAAAAATACGCAGGGCGCAAAAGCTGCTGCTTAGCGGGAAATCGGCTCACGAGGTTGCTGCATCGCTTGGCTTTAGCGATCAGAGTCATTTGCACCGCCATTTTAAACGTATTGTGGGGGTAACCCCTCGCGCGTATGTCCTTCAATTCCGATCGTAGGCGTAATATGCAAAAAAGGTACCCACATGCTAAACACTTTTAAGTGTCCAGTGTATGGGTACCCGCTTAACGCCCTTATTCTTTGGTTTTCCTCACGTTAGTAGTTCTCCACCGTAAATCCGCCAGCGCGCAGCTTCGTCACGACGCCGTCCTGACCTAACATATGGAGTGCTCCCACGACAACAAAGTACGTCTTTTTGTCCGGACTGTTCAGGAAACCCGTTACTTTCTCCGCCATGCCGGCATTGCGATCCGCCAGCATCGCTTTGTAGTACTCCTCGTTTGAGGATATCTGCTGGGCTAGCGCGGACAGCGTGTTCTCGTCGCCCTCTTTCCACATCTCCGTTAGCTGATCGATTCCGCTCTCGTCTGTGCTCGGATTGTTGTATTCAGCGATCGTTTCATTCAACTGGCTTTCTTGAAGGCCGTCCGAGAAGCTGGCGAACATCTGGATTTGCTGCTCGTATGTCTCCAGTCCGATAATGGGCTTCTTCGTCTGGATTGCGTTGTTTAAGAAGTATTGGTCGATGCCGAGGGAAGGATCGTACCCCTCGTCACTTGTTTGGAACGTCGAAAAGATTTGGCTTACGACCCAAGGCTTGTAGGTGTCGAGCGCATTTTCCTTAATATTGCGGGATTTCAGAATGGCGGTCACTTGCTTGTATAAATCGGCCGAAATATGATCCTTCAGCGTCGTGCCGTCCGTATAGACGCCATATTTGGTGATAAGGCTGTTAGCTGTCGCCTGATCGACTTGGGTCAAATCAACCTCAAGGGCGAGGTAATCCGCAGCTTTGAAAGCTTCCTCATATTCCTTGCGCAGCGGATACATCGCTTTGTCGGCAACATGGATGGAACCAACGAGATAAACGGTGTTTCCGTTGTTTTGGACTTTCCACATGAAGCCTTTGCTTGCTTCGGCTTGCGGTACCTTGGAGGTCAGTGTAATCGTATTCGTCGATTGGGACCAACCAACGGCATATCCGGTAGCTTCCCCAACGAACCGGAGCGGTACGAAGGTTGTGCCGTTTACGATGCGCGGGGCGGCGGTCAGTTGGACGGCGTTGCCATTTACGTTGGCGGTGGTGCTGCCGATTTTCAGCGCGATGGTGAGGTCGCCTTTAATGCCGGTTAACGTTTTGGCGGAATTGTTCCATTGGAGTGCGATGTGCAGCTCGTTAAACAGCGGCTTCAGCGGAACGAAAGAAGTGCCTTTGTCGACGAACGGCTGCTCCCCGCTGATCTTGATGGGGTTGCCGTCTACCACGACGGTGGCGGAAGGCGCTGGTTTCGTAGGGGCGGCGAAGGCGGAGGTGGCGAAGGAAGACAGGATGAAAGCGACGGTGACGAATAAGGCACTGAGTTTCTTGAATCTCATTGCAGGCATACGCTCCTTGTTCAGATATTGGTATAAGGAAACAATTCGAGGAATACCCATAAATCCCTTTTAATAGGCGGTTATTATTTTGCAAAAAAGCCGCCAGGACATCGTGCCCTGACGGCTTTTCACTTACTATAAGCTTGGTTACGATTCTTTCCCGTACTTCACCGCAATCTTGCCGCTCTCTTGCAGCCCTGCGCTCGTTAATGAAACGTACAGCTCGCCGCCAATGCTGCTTAGCGCAGTAAGCTTAAGCGTAGCTTTCGTTCCCGATGCAACAGTCGTCTGGCCGAGCAGCTTGCCTTGCTTGCTGTACGCTTTGATGACGTCGCCCTTCTTGATGCTGGAGACGGTCACGGTGTCGCTGGACGCGCCTTTTTTGTTTACAATCGTTACTTGCTTCGTGCTCAGCGGAAGCGTAGCGGCGTTCACTTTAAACTTGTAGTCGCCGGCATTGCCGCTGAAGGTGAGGTAGTAGGTTCCGGCAGCGAGTGTTGTTTTACCGCTCGACGTATCGAGGTAATTGCCCTTGCTGTCCAGCAGATTGAGGTATAGGCTCTGGTCGGCGTACCCTTTAATCTGGCCAATCGAGATCACCGACCGGGAAGTCAGGGTGAAGCGGTAGTAGTCATAGTCGCTATAGTGCTGGAGACCCGACTCATATAGCTTGTTTACGGCAATAGGCGTAGCTGCTGACAGCTTGTCATTGTTTTCTTGCTCATAGGTGCTGCCTGGCGTGAATTTCAGCGTTAGCGAGTAAGGCGAGCCGCTCACATTGCCGTCGTAACGGCTGATTCGCACATAGTATTCGCCGGCAGGAAGGCCGACGTTTGACACGGTATTGCCCTTCGCGAGTTCACTGTAGTTGGTATAGCCATACCAAGGGAATGCGTTGCCTTCGCTGTCATACAGCTGATAGCGCCAGCTGATGCCGCTTACGTTCGGAATGACCAGGGAAAGCTTGCCGCTTTGCGCCAAATTGAACTTATAGAAGTCGACGTCGCTATAGTACTGCAATGCAGTGTCATAGGTTTTATTCACACTGACAGACGTGGCTGTCGACAAGGTATCGTTGCCTTCCTTTTCGTACGTGTCGCCGGCCGTGAATTTCATTTGAAGCGTATACGGCGCGATATCCACGTTGCCGTCATAGCGGCTGATGCCTACGTAATAATCGCCAGCCGGAAGGCCAACGGTCGAGATGCTGTTGCCCTTGGCAAGCTCGTTTGACTCGGTATAGTTATACCAAGGGAACGCGTTGCCTTCGCTGTCATACAGCTGATAACGCCAGCTGATGCCGCTTACGTTCGGAAGAATAATCGATGCTTTGCCGCTCTTCGTCAGGCTGAACTTGTAGTAATCGACATCGCTATAGTACTGCAAGCGGGACTGGTAGTTTTTGTTGACCGAGATGATCGTCGCAGTCGAGAGCGTGTCATTGGCTTCTTTCTCGAACGTGTCGCCCGGCGTGAATTTCAGCTGAACGCTGTAAGGCGTCTTGGTTAAGTCGCCATCGTAACGGCCGATACGCAAGTAGTAATCGCCAGCTGGAAGGCCCACGCTGGAAACGGAATCGCCTTTGGCCAATTCGCTATAGCTGGTATAAGCATACCAAGGGAACTCTTTGCCTGTGCCATCGTAGAGCGAATAACGCCAGCTCTTGCCGCTGACGTTCGGCATCGTAACGTCGAGCTGTCCGGCCGTATCCAAGCGGAAATGATAATAGTTTGCATCATTGTAGTCCGATAGAAGACCGGCATACGATTGATTCACTTGGATGTGTTGTGCCTGTTCGATGGAATCGTCGCCCTTATCGGCGAAAGCAATGGCTTGCGTCTGCAGCAGGCCGATGATCGCGAGCAGGCTGAGCAGCTTGTAAAAGGTTTTTCTGGACAAAACAAACGCACCTCCGACTAATAAATGGAATAAATGAAAATAAATCAAGCTGTTTCGTTGCTTTTGGACTAAGTCGATATTCCTAGATCGCGTCGATCATTATACTTGGAGAATTATGGGGTTGTCCATTAAAATTTTGCCAAAAAAACGGTCCGCCTTCCTCTAAATAGGGGATGGCGGACCGTTATCGTTAAATGCAATATGGATCGGAATGCTAGATCGCTTCCGTCTGTTTCTTCGATGCAGCGAATTGGCTTTCGTACAGATCAGCGTAGAAGCCCCGCTGCGCGAGCAGCTCCTCGTGGGAGCCTTGCTCGATGACCGCGCCTTGGTTCATGACGAGGATGCGGTCAGCGTCGCGAATTGTAGATAGCCGGTGCGCGATGACGAAACTGGTGCGGCCTTCCATCAGCGTGTTCATCGCCTGCTGGATATGCACCTCGGTTCGCGTATCGACGCTGCTCGTTGCTTCGTCAAGAATAAGGATTTGAGGATCGGCAAGAATAGCTCGCGCGATCGTAAGCAGCTGCTTCTGCCCTTGCGAGATGTTCGACGCTTCTTCATTGAGCACCGTATCGTAGCCGTCCGGCAGCGTACGGATGAAGTGGTCGGCATAAGCCGCTTTCGCTGCCCGCACGACATCGGTTTCCGATGCCCCAGTGCGGCCATAGGCGATGTTGTCGCGGATCGTGCCGTTGAACAGCCATGTATCCTGAAGCACCATGCCGAAGCTGCTGCGCAGCTCGGCGCGCGACATTTGCGTAATGTCGGTGCCGTCGACGGTAATTCGACCGCCATTCAATTCGTAGAATCGCATGAGCAGATTGATGAGCGTCGTCTTGCCGGCGCCCGTAGGACCAACAATGGCGATCGTTTGGCCGGGTTGAACGTTGATGTTCAAATCGTCCATGAGCAGAGCATCGGCTTTATAGCCGAACTTCACATGCTCGAAACGAACCTCGCCTTGCGAAGCGGATTTTTTGTGCAAATCCACGCTGCGCTCTGTTCCCGGCACTTCCTCTTCTTCATCCAATAGCTCGAATACGCGCTCGGCAGAGGCGATCGTCGATTGGATGATGTTCGCGATTTGCGCGGTCTGCGTAATCGGCATCGCGAATTGGCGCGAGTAAGAGATAAATGCTTGCACATCGCCGATCGTGATCGCTTTATGCAGGACGAGAATGCCGCCGGCAACGCTGACTAGCACATAGCCGATGTTGCCGATGAAGCCCATAAGCGGCATGATGATGCCGGAGATGAATTGGGCGCGATAGCCGGATTGATAGAGACGTTCGTTCACCTCATCGAACTTGGCGATGGACGTCTGTTCGCGGCCGAACGCTTTGACGATCGGATGGCCGGTGTACATTTCCTCAACGTGTCCGTTCAATTCGCCAAGCGCCTTCTGCTGTCCGGCAAAATGCCGCTGCGACCGCTTCGCAATCATCTTGATGACAACAAAGCTGAGCGGTAGCGTGATGATCGTAATGAGCGTCATCAGCGGACTGATCGTCAGCATCATGACGACAACGCCGATCAAGGTGACGATGGCCGTAATGAATTGGGTTAAGCTTTGCTGGAGCGTACCGCTAATATTATCGATGTCATTGACTGCGCGGCTGAGCACCTCGCCATGGGAGCGCCCGTCGTAAAATTTCAGCGGCAGCTTCGCGAGCTTCGCATTGACGTCCTCGCGGATGCCGTACACGGTACGCTGGGCTACGCCAGCCATAACGTATTGCTGAATGTAGCTGAACACCGCGCTAATGACATAGAGCACGACGAGCGTGAGCAGAATCTTCCCGATGGCGTCGAAGTCGATGGCTGCGCCTGCGATGCCATTTTTTTTGGCCATCAAGCCCTCGAACAGCTTCGTTGTGGCATTGCCTAGAATTTTCGGGCCGAGAATCGAGAACACCGTGCTAAGCACGGCAGTTAGCAGAACGACGAGCAGTGCGCCGCGATGCGGATGCAAGTACCGAATGAGACGGCGGAACGTTACTTTGAAGTCCTTCGCTTTCTGTCCTGGCCCCATCATGCCGCCTGGGCCGCCACGCGGGCCAAAGCCCATCGCGCTAGGATTCATGCCGCCGCCGGGAGGTCCGCCGGGACGAGGGCCAGCGCCGCCCGGGCGGGGTCCGCCTTGGCCTGCGCCTTGATCAGCCGCCATAACAGGCATCTTCATCGATTTGCTCATGCGATCTCCTCCTCTGACAGCTGTGACGTGACGATTTCGCGATAAATTTCGTTATTCGCCAGCAGTTCGCGATGCGTGCCAATGCCGGCAATGCGGCCTTCATCGAGTACGATGATGCGATCGGCATCCATGACGGTGCTTACGCGCTGGGCAACGATGAGCAGCGTTGATTCGGTCGTCTCTGGCCGAAGGGCGGCGCGCAGCTTCGCGTCTGTTTTGAAGTCGAGCGCGGAGAAGCTGTCGTCGAACAGATAAATTGACGGCTTCCGGACGAGGGCGCGGGCGATGGATAACCGCTGCTTTTGCCCGCCGGAAACGTTGGTGCCGCCTTGCGTGATGAGCGATTGGTAGCCATCGGGCATTTTGCCGATAAAGTCTGCGGCTTGTGCGACTGTCGCCGCATGCTGAACCTCTTCATCGGTCGCCTCTTCATGGCCGAATCGGATGTTCTCGGCGATGGTGCCGGTGAACAACGAAGCCTTCTGCGGGACGAGACCGATCGCTCCGCGCAGCGCATGCTGCGTCATCTCCCGGACGTCTACGCCATCGATGAGGACCGTGCCCTCGCTGACGTCATAGAAGCGCGGAATGAGGTTGATCATCGTCGATTTGCCAGAGCCCGTGCCGCCGATAATGGCTGTAATCTCGCCAGGGGCAGCGGTGAACGAGATGTCCGACAGGGCGTGCATCTCGGCGCCGGGATAACGGAACGAGACATTGCGGAACTCGATGAAGCCTTTTGCCTCGCCTTGTCCGGCTGCAGCAGCAGCGCGCTTGGCAGGATCGACGATGTTCGGCTGCATATCGAGCACCTCTTGAATGCGTGCCGCGGATGCGGAGGCGCGAGGGACCATGACGAACATCATCGATGCGAAGATCAGGGCGAACATGATTTGCCATGCATATTGGATGAATGCCATCAGGTCGCCGACCTGCATGCCGCCATTGTCGATTCGGATACCGCCGTACCAAATAATCGCGATGCTCGCGAAGTTGACGACCAGCATCATGACCGGCATGAGAGCCGCCATCATCCGATTGACCCGGATCGCCGTATCGGTCAGATTCGTGTTTGCATCTGTGAAGCGAGACTGCTCATGGCGAGTCCGGTTAAACGCGCGGATGACGCGAATGCCGGTCAGATGCTCGCGCAGCACGAGGTTAAGCTTGTCGAGCCGTTTTTGCTGCAGCTTGAAAAGCGGGATCGTACGCATGGAGACGATTAGAATGACCACTGCGATGATTGGAACAAGCCCGATAATGACGAACGAAAGCTTAACATCGCGCGACAGGGCCATAATAATGCCGCCAAAGCACATGAGCGGAGCCATGACCATGACGCGCATCATCATTGTCAGCACTTGCTGAACCTGCGTGATGTCGTTCGTTGTTCTAGTAATTAAGGAAGCGGTGCCGATCTTGTCGAATTCATTGAGCGAAAATTTCTCGACGTGGGCGAACAGCTTGCTGCGCAGGTCGCGCCCGAAGCCGCCAGCCGATTTGGCTGACAGATAGCTGGCGCCGACCGAGCAGATTGCTCCGCCGAGCGCGATGAGCAGCATGAAGCCGCCGATGCGCCAAATATAAGGGGTGTCGCCGGTTACAATCCCTTTGTCGACTATGTCGGCCATTAAGGTAGGCAGATAGAGATCGGACAACGATTGCAGGAAGACGAACAGCAGAACAAGCGTTACAGCAATTCGGTAAGGCTTCAAATAGCGTAATAGCTTAATCATCCTCTGACATTCACCTCATTTTAATAATTGTAGGGGGCCGCCATTAACGCTTAGGCGCAGGGGGCTCATGGTTTTCGGGCGTGCAGGACGCAGCTCCGTTATCGGCATAAAACTGGAAGATATCGTCCAATAGGCCGATCAGTTGCTGGCTCCGTTCCAGACCTAGATGCTCGACGACGCCCCCGATTGTTCGCAGCATGGTCGCTTCGGCATCCTGCGTCATCTGTTCGCCTGCGGCTGTCAGCCGAAGCAGGACGGCACGCCGATCGGAAGGGTCCCGGTGGCGTTCAATGAGCCCCCGAGCCTCAAGTACGTTGACCGTTTGGGTTACCGTAGGAAGCGTCACGTTGAGCGAACGGGCAAGATCGGAGGATTTGAGCCCATGATCGGAGCGCTGCGTGATGTGGCGCACGTGGAATAGGGTCATAATTTCGCTTTTCGTATAACCGCCGCTTGGTTTAAATCCGGTCCAATTCATATTCCGCAGCTGTCGGAATGCTCGGATAAGTTCGCTGGTTGTTTGCTTATGCTCCGACAAAGGCATCAGCTCCTTTATGATTTATAGTTTACTTAGCTAACCTAATTATATGTATGTGAATTAAAAGCGTCAACGCATCCCTGCTTGCACGCCATTGGATTATTTCATGAAGACTATTTATAAAAGGCTAGTAAATTGTGTATTATAAGAGGATAGATATTTGTCGCAGGAAGGGTTGATCGGAATGGACAATAACAAGACATCATCCTCGAATTTTATCCGCAATATCGTCGTTGAGGATTTGAAGAACGGCGCTGTTAGCGAAGTAGTTACGCGGTTCCCGCCGGAGCCCAATGGGTATCTCCATATCGGACATGCCAAGTCGATCTGCCTGAACTTCGAGCTGGCGGATGAATTCAAGGGGCGGACGAATCTGCGTTTTGACGATACGAATCCGCTGAAGGAAGATACGGAATACGTTGATGCGATTAAGGAAGACGTGCAGTGGCTGGGCTTTAACTGGGACGAGCTTCGTTTCGCATCGGATTACTTTGAAGAAATGTACGATCGCGCAGTGCTTCTTATTAAAAAGGGCAAAGCGTATGTATGCGACCTGTCCGCGGAGCAAATGCGCGAAACGCGCGGCACGCTGACGGAGCCGGGTCAAGAGAGCCCGTACCGCAACCGCAGCGTGGAGGAGAACCTCGACCTGTTCGCGCGCATGCGCGCAGGCGAGTTCAAGGATGGGGAGCGCGTGCTTCGCGCGAAGATCGATATGGCTTCGCCTAACATGAACTTCCGTGACCCGGTTCTGTATCGAATTGCCCATGCGCATCATCACCGGACGGGCGATGCATGGTGCATTTATCCTATGTACGACTATGCGCATCCGCTGGGCGATGCCATTGAGGGCGTGACGCACTCGATCTGTACGCTCGAGTTCGAGGATCACCGCCCATTGTACGATTGGACGATCGCGGAATGCGAGATGGAGGCTGCGCCTCATCAGTACGAGTTTGCGCGCCTGAACATTACGAACACGATTATGAGCAAACGATACCTGAAATCGCTCGTCGACGAAGGCATCGTGGACGGCTGGGACGACCCGCGCATGCCGACGATCAGCGGCCTTCGCCGCCGCGGCTTTACGGCTGAGGCGCTTCGCGCATTCTGCCGCGAGATCGGCGTTGCCCGTGCGAACAGCTTGGTCGACGAGCGGATGCTGGAGCATTTTATCCGGGAGGACCTGAAGCTGAAGACGCTTCGCTCGATGGCTGTCGTGCGTCCATTGAAAGTAGTCATTACGAACTACCCGGAGGGGCAAGTTGAGCAGCTCGAAGCGGAGAACAACGCCGAGAACGAAGAGATGGGCACGCGCTTGATTCCGTTCTCCCGCGAGATTTACATTGAGCAGGACGACTTCATGGAAGACCCGCCGGCGAAGTATCACCGTCTGTTCCCTGGCAATGAGGTGCGCTTGAAGCATGCTTACTTCGTAAAATGCGAAGAGGTCATTAAGGATGAGGCAGGGCAAGTGATCGAGCTGCGCTGCACATACGATCCGGAGACGAAGAGCGGCTCCGGCTTTACGGGGCGTAAAGTCAAAGGAACGATCCATTGGGTAGAGGCTACGCAAGCGAAAGCGGCGGAGTTCCGCCAATTCGAGCCGCTGCTCGTCGATGATGAGAGCAATGCGGACAAGCCGTTCCTTGAACGGATCAATCCGAACTCGCTCGAGGTGCTGCAAGGCTTCGTGGAGCAAGGGATGGCCGACGCGGCCGGACAAGATAAGTTCCAGTTTTTCCGCCACGGCTACTTCAATGTAGATCCGAAGCTGTCGGGAGCCGATAAGCTGGTGTTTAACCGGGTTGTATCGCTCAAGAGCTCGTTCGATCCGAGCAAAGCTTAGTATTATAACCGAACAATGCTGGAATTATGGTACGCAATCGTACGATAATTCCAGCTTTTTTTATGGTAAAGACGGCTGGGAAGCCAGCAATTTCTATGGGATTGACGATGTAAATTTTGCAATGATAGAATAGGCTCATATTCGTAGGATCGACAATATGTGTCAAATTAACATTAATTTCTACTATTTTTGGTTAAAAATGGTGTCGACAGCTTGATGATGGGGAATGAGGGACATCGCCAGTGCCGGAAGAGCTTGAATTGCTTGATTATTGGCGCATTTTGCGTCATCGCTTGTGGATTATGATCGTGATGGTCGTATTCGGTGTAAGCATCGCGTTTGGCTATGGCCAATTTATGCAAAAGCCGAACTATGAGGCGAATGCAAAGCTGGTCATTCGACATTCGGTTGACGATGCTTCGGCGCTTGCTTCCGAAATCGATGCGATAGAAGCCAATCTGAAAATGATGGATACGTACAAGGAGTTTATTCGAACGCCCGTCGTTATGGACAAGGTGGTAGCGGAGCATCCCGAGCTGGGGCTGCGTTCGGGCGAGTTAGCAAGCCGAATCAAAGTAAACGCGGGGCTAAACTCGCAGTTGCTTACGATTGTGGCGCATGACGGGTCATACAGTCGCGCAGCACAAATTGCGAATGCGGTGTCGGAAGTATTCCTAAGCGAGGCGAAGCGAGTGTTTCGCGTAAGCAATATGGACTTGTTATATAAAGCGGATCCTGCACCTAAGGATTTGCCGGCTCCTGTCGGGATGAATCTGAAGATGCTGCTCGCGATCGCGTTTATTGTATCGTCGATGCTGGGAGCGGGCATTTGTGTGCTGTTGGCTTATTTGGACCGATCGATTCGCAGCGAGCGAGACATTCAGCGTGTGCTGCAGCTGCCGACGTTCATTGAATTGCCTTTGTACATGGAAAGCAAGAAACGGATGGGCGGTCGGAAAGCAAGCATGCCAAAACGCGGGAGAGCGGGGGAAGACCGGGATGTCCCGTTGGAGAAATAAGCTAATCATGCTTGGCGGCGTAGAGTCGCCCCATATTGATCTGTATCGCTCGCTGCGCGCGCAGCTGGACTACGCCGCATCTGCGTCGCGCAAGAGCATAACGATTGTAGCTGTAGCGGCTCCCCACAGGGGCAATGGCGTGACCGAGACGGTTGCGAATCTGGCAATCGCTTACGCCCAGGCGGGACGGCGGACGCTGCTCGTAGACGGCGATCTGCGAGAGCCCATGCTTCATAAGCTGTTCGGCATCAGCAATCGGGTCGGATTAAGCTCGATCCTGGTCTATGCGAATGAAGCGGATGAGGCGGTGCAGCACGGCGTTCTGCCGAATTTAAGCATCGCGCCGGCAGGGCCGAAAGCGACTGGGGGCGTTGACCTCGTCGCTGCCGGGCAGCTGCAAACGCTGTTTAAGCAATGGCGCGAGGAGTACGACGTCGTCCTGCTGGACACGCCGCCGCTTTTGTCCTCCGCAGCTGCGCAAATGCTGGCGGGGGCATGCGATGGCGCGCTGCTTGTTCTGCGAAGCGGAGTAGCGAAGGAAGAGGATGCGCTGCGCGTCAAGGCGTTGCTGGAGACAGCGGAGGTAGCCGTATTAGGCACAGCGTTGACGCACGGCAAGCACAAGAAGCTTCCGAAGCGGTACAGCCAAAGATAGGCGGCCGCAATGCTTGCCTGGCTGTCGCCCCGTGCGGCAATTGCAAGCGAATTGCCAGTGGCAAGGATTGCTTAAGCCGATGAGGGTATCACGTAGCGCAGATCAGACAAACAGGGCTTCAATGCGCGTAATCGCCCATTCCAGCTCTTTGCTCGAGATAGTCAGTGGCGGTGCAAGCCGGATCGTATGCTCATGCGTTTCCTTGCACAACAACCCAAGCGACATGAGACGTTCGCAATACGGGCGGGCGGGAACGGCTAGCTCAATGCCCACGAACAATCCGCTTCCGCGAACATCGCGGATGAGCGGATGGCTGATGCGGCTAACCGCTTCAAGCAACCTTGCGCCGAGAGCGGCGGAACGGGCGTCGAGCTGCTCATCCTCGATTACGGCGATCGATTCGGCTGCCACGGCACAGGCCAGCGCATTGCCCCCGAACGTCGAGCCATGCGAACCTGGATCGAATACGTCGAGAATGCTGCGGTCGGCGGCAATCGCCGAAACCGGCAGAATGCCGCCGCCGAGCGCTTTCCCCAGCACGTACATGTCCGGCACGACCCCGTAATGGTCGCAAGCGAATCGTTTGCCCGTTCGTCCGAAGCCCGTCTGAATCTCGTCCGCGATAAACAGCACATTATGCGCTCGGCATGCCGCAGCAGCGGCCGCGAGGTATCCGTCAGGCGGCAAAATAATGCCGGCTTCCCCTTGGATCGGCTCGATGAGGAAGGCAGCGGTGTTGGAAGTGATAGCGTCCTCCAGCGCCTCGATGTCGCCGTAAGGGATAATGCGGAAGCCGGGCGTGAACGGCCCGAAGCCGCTGCGGTAGGCCTCCGTGGAAGAGAAGGAAGTGGCAGTCACGGTGCGGCCATGAAAGTTGCCCTCGCATACGATGATTTCCGCTTGCTCCGCGGGAATGCCCTTGTGCATGTAACCCCATCTGCGGCTCGCTTTTATGGCTGTTTCAATCGCTTCGGCGCCAGTATTCATCGGAAGAATGGCTTCTTTGCCTGTATAAGAAGTTAGCTTGGCGCAAAGCCGGACATAAGGCTCGTTATAAAAGGCGCGGGACGTCAGCGTTACCTGCATCGCTTGATCCAGCAGGGCCCGAATGAGGCGGGGATGGCGATGGCCAGCGTTTAAGGCCGAGTAGGCGCTGAGCATGTCCATATACCGATTGCCGTCCGCATCGGTTACCCATACGCCGCTGCCTTCGACGATGACGATTGGAAGCGGGTTGTAATTGCGGGCTTCCAGCGGCAGCACCTGAGCGAGCAGCCGGTCGGTAGCAGTTGGCTGTTGAGCCATAGCTGATCATCTCCTCTTGGAATGGCGGTTTCATAAGAGTGTATGCATAAAGCGGATCGGGATATGTACAGCTGCAGCGGCAGATTAGGAAGGGGGAGGAAATTGATGGAGTCACGGCGAGGAGCGGCTTCACCGTTAACGGAGGCGATTGTGCTTGCGGGCGGAAGGAGCACCCGTATGGGGCAGGATAAGGCGCTGCTGCCTGTCGATGGCCGCCCCCTTCTTGCGAAGCTAAGCTTGGAGCTGCAGGCGCTAGGCATGCAGGTTACGATTGCGGCTGGAAGTGAAGAGCGAGCGGATGCCTACCGCGAGGTTCTTGCTGCATCCGGGATCGAAATCGGGCAAATGCGTTTTGTTACGGATCAATACCCCGATTGCGGCCCCATGGCGGGGCTGCATGCAGCTTTAACGGCCATCTCGCAGAGCGGCTGTCATGATTATGTTTTCGTTATCGCATGCGACATGCCGAGTCTATCGACTGGTTACGCCGCTCGGCTGGCCTCGCAGACCGGCTTCGCCAATGCGCAGGGGGCAGCCTTTATTGGCGCCTCGAGCCAGCCTTTTCATGCGTTGTATCATACGAGGGCAATTCCCATTCTTGCTGCGCTGCTGTCAACAGAGCGTTATCGCATGATGGATTTGCTGGAGCAATTGCAAAGCATCATTATCGAGCCGCAAGGCGCTTCGGAGGAAGCGGCCTTCATGAATGTGAATACACCTGGAGCTTATCGGTATTATCTTGCTAGGGAACTGTAAGCGGGAGCTAAATGAGAAAGGATGTTAATCATGAAAACCATTCGTAAAGCGCTAATTCCAGCAGCAGGGCTTGGAACGCGATTCCTGCCCGCAACCAAGGCGATGCCGAAGGAAATGCTGCCGATTCTGGCGAAGCCAACGATTCAATATATCGTGGAGGAAGCGGTTGCCGCTGGCATTGAGGATATCATTATCGTAACGGGCAAGCACAAGCGAGCGATCGAGGATCACTTCGATAACGCCTTTGAGCTGGAAGAGATGCTAAAGTCGCAAGGAAAGCTGCAGCTACTGGAGCGGGTGCAGCAATCCTCGCGGATGGCAGACATTCACTATATTCGGCAAAAGGAGCCGCTAGGGCTCGGGCACGCGATCTGGGTTGCGCGCAAATTTTTTAATGACGAGCCGTTTGCCGTGCTTCTCGGCGATGATATCGTGCAGGCTGAGGTGCCTTGCATCCGTCAGTTGATTGATACCTATGAGAAGGTGCAAAGCCCGGTGATTGCGGTCAAGCATGTGCCTGATGAGGAGACCAACCGGTACGGCATTGTAAAGGCGAGGAACGAGGAAGGGCCGCTCTATCAGGTGGAGCGCCTTGTGGAGAAGCCGCCGATAGGGCAGGCGCCATCGAATTTGGCGATTATGGGCCGATACATTTTGACGCCGGAAATTTTCGAGCTGCTTGAGCGCCAGGAACGCGGCGTTGGCGGGGAAATTCAATTGACGGATGCCATCCAATCGTTGAATGAGCTGCAGCAGGTATACGCTTATGCTTATGAAGGCACGCGGTACGATGTCGGCGATTTGGGCGGATTTATCGATACGACTTTGGAATTTGCAATGCGCAATGACGAGCTGCGGGAGCAGGCAATCCAGACGATGGAGCGGCTGCTGCGGCAGTATGGAAGAGCGTAGTAGCAGTCAATCGGCTGATAGACTTGCAGATTTGTATGTAGCATAAGGGAATGACAGCAAGGGGCGACACCACGCTTGTTCGGAACCACGAAGAACGGGCTATGCTTTTCTACGTATGTGCAGAAAAGGATAGCCCGTTTTTTTGATAAATAGATAAAGCAGTTGGGAGAGCGAGAGATGACGATAGCCGGCCATACTGAGGGGGACTTAGCTGCCGTTGTGACCGATGAAAGCGGGCCAGGGGGCTTAACCACGGTCTCAACCGTAGACAACACAGCAAGGCGAAGGACAAGGTATCACGCAGTGAAGCGGTCGATGGATTTGGCAGGCGCAGGAATGGGTCTGCTGGTGCTGAGTCCTGTATTTCTCCTGCTCGCCGTTCTCATTAAGCTTGAGGATGCGAGAGGCCCCGTGTTCTTCCACCAGACGCGCGTCGGGAAGGACGAGAAGGAATTTCGAATGTACAAGTTCCGATCGATGATCGCGGATGCGGAGAATCAGTTGGACCATTTACTCGGTGAAAACGAGATTAAAGGCGCGATGTTCAAAATGAAGGAGGACCCGCGCATTACTCGAATCGGTCGCGTTATTCGCAAGACCAGCCTGGACGAGCTGCCGCAGCTGCTTAATGTGCTTCGGGGCGAGATGAGTCTTGTCGGACCGCGTCCGCCGCTGCCGCGCGAGGTCGCGACGTATACCGAGTATGACAAGCAGCGCTTGGCTGTTACGCCGGGCTGCACAGGCCTGTGGCAGGTAAGCGGGCGCAACGGGCTGACCTTCGATCAGATGGTTGAGCTTGATCTGTCGTATATTAAGCGGCGGAGTATATGGCTGGATTGCTGGATTGTGCTGCGTACGGTTGCAGTGTTGTTCGGTTCGAAGAATGCCTACTAAGAAGAACAGACGAGAAGGGTGAACCGCATTGAAAGTTGCAGTCGTACATGATTGGCTTGTAACCTACGCAGGCGCAGAGAAAGTGTTGGAACAAATTTTGCTGCTCTATCCGGAGGCAGACTTGTATTCGTTGGTCGATTTCCTGCCGGAGAACAAGAAAGGCTTCATTCTGAACAAGAAGACGAATGTCTCCTTCATTCAAGACATTCCTTTCGCGAAACGCATCTATCGCAAGCTGCTTCCGCTTATGCCTCTGGCGATCGAGCAGTTCGATATGTCCAAGTACGACCTCATCATCTCCAGCTCCTACGCGGTTGCCAAGGGCATTGTGACCGGCCCGCATCAATTGCATGTGTCCTACGTGCATTCTCCTATGCGTTACGCTTGGGATTTACAGCATCAGTATTTGAAGGAAAGCAGGCTGGAACGGGGACTCAAAGGGTTTATGGCGAAGTGGATGCTTCACCGCATTCGCATGTGGGATTATCGGACGTCGAACGGCGTGGATTATTTCATGGCCAACTCGAATTTTATTGCGAATCGGATTTGGAAGGTATACAGACGCGAAGCGAAGGTAATCTATCCGCCGGTTGATATTGAAGGCTTCGAATACTCGGAGGACAAGCAGGACTACTACATTACGCTGTCGCGGATGGTACCGTATAAGAAGATGGACCTGATCGTAGAGGCATTCGCAACGATGCCTGACAAGAAGCTGATCGTCGTCGGCGATGGACCGGATTATAACAAAATCAAGTCCAAAGCGACGTCGAACGTTGAGCTGCTCGGCTACCAGTCGCAGGAAAATGTACGCAGCCTTCTGAAGCATGCGCGTGCATTCGTATTCGCGGCGGAGGAGGACTTCGGCATCTCGGTAGTCGAAGCGCAAGCGGCGGGGACGCCAGTCATCGCCTTCGGCAAAGGTGGCGCGCTGGAGACCGTGATCGATATCGCTGCGGCTGAAGAAAATGCGGCTGTGCAGCCGACGGGCGTCTTTTTCAAGGAACAGACGGTGGCCTCGCTTGTGGAGGGTGTCCTGCGATTCGAGGAGCATGCGGCGCGCATTAGCTCGCAGGCTTGCTTGGACAATGCGAAGCGCTTCTCGACGGAGCGGTTCGTAACGGAGTTTAAGGCGTATACAGAAGAGCTGCTGCAAGAAGCGCACGGAAGGGAACGGAGCCTTCGTGAAGAGAAATACGATTATCGTCGGAACCCTGACTTTAATTAGTTTGCTGCTCGGCTTCGGCCGAGAGTCCTATATTGCGTATCTATTCGGTGCAACAGATGCGACGGATGCCTATTATGTGGCGATGATCGTACCCGATCTGGTCGCAGGCTGGATCGGCTATACGGTAACCAATGCGCTGATTCCCGTGCTGCGCAAGGAGTGGGATCGGTCGCTGCGGTCAGGAGAGCAGCTGATTACGACCGCCTTCTTGTACGTGGGAGCAGCCTCATTGGCGCTTGCCGCAGGCGTTTATGTGATGGTGCATCAAGTGGTGGGGCTGCTGGCGCCGAATTTTAGTGCGATGCAGCATGAGACGGGGGACGATCTGCTGCGCATTATGGCAATTGCCATTTTATTTTCGGCTTTATCGGGCTTGTTCTCAGGCATTAACAATACGTTCGAGCAATTTGTTTATTCCTCGCTTGTCGGCATTATGTATAACGCGTTCTTTTTCCTGACTTTGCTCGTGCTTTATCGATGGTTAGGCATTCAGGCGCTCGCGTATGGTTTGCTGGCTGGCGTCGTTGGCCGATGCCTTGTGCAAATGGTGCCGCTGCTCCGGTCGCGGAAGCTCAAGCTGGAGCTGCAATTATGGCATCCTTCGATGAAAATCGTCGTGAAGGCGATGGTGCCGATTTTTCTGAGCCAAGCGTTAACGCAAATCAATCAAATCGTGGACCGGATACTCGCCTCGGGGCTGCCTGCCGGGCAAATTAGCAATCTGAACTACGCCTCCAAGCTAGGGCAGCTGCCAACGGGGCTGATTGGCGGGACAATCGCCACGACAATGTACATCCGGTTCGTGCGCAGCCATAACGAGGGCAACCTCGGGGAGATGGGGCGGTTGTATCGCAAAGGCGTGTCATGGATTATCTTCGCAGGGCTGCTCGTTAGCAGCGGGCTGATTTTTTATGGCGATTCGCTTGTAGCGGTGTTCTACTACCATGGCAAGTTTACGCTTGGCGACCTGCATGTGACGGCCTCGCTGCTGCAAATTTACGGCGGGTTCTCATTCTTCTACATGATGCTGCCGATTACCGTGCAGTTTTTCTTCTCCTTCCATGGAGGCCAGAAAATTATCCTTGCTTCTGTAGGCGCAGTCATTGCCAATCTTGTATGCGGTTATGCGCTTGTCCAGTCGTATGGCGTGAAGGGGCTCGTCGTCGCCAATGGCCTATCCGTCGCGGCTAATGTACTCATTTTGTATACGCTCGCGATGCGCAAGCTGCAGGCGGGGGTGTTGCGCCACTCGCTGCAGGTGCTGCAAGCTGTCGCTCCTGGCGGAGCGGTGCTGCTGGCTGCGCTGATCGGCTACGCGCTGGTTGTACCGTCCTCAGTTGAAGCAAGCAAGCTGCTGCTGATGGCAAGGGGCGGCGGAGCGCTGCTCGTTACGGGCGTGCTGGTGCTGCTCGTGGCGAAGGCGATTTTCCGGCACAATGATATTTTATCGACGCTGTTAAAAATGGTTGAACAGGCCGTGAAGCGGCTCATTCCAAGGAAGAAGGTACAGATGTGATGCAGCACAATGCCAACAAGCTGGCGATTATGCGGGGGAGCTCGCAGTATGTCAATCCTCGCCATTATAACGTACAGGAGATCGGCTTGGGCAAAGCGCTTGCCGGGCTCGGCTGGCGCGTCACCGTGTACTCGTCTGGTCCGAAGGAAGAGGTCATTCCGGTACAGGAAGGGCTAGTATGGCATGAGCTGCCCCGCATTGGCGGTCGTCTCACCGGCTGGCCGCACCGTGGCTATGGCAGCTTGCTCCGTGAAGGTGCGGATGTCATTCAATGCCAGGATTTAAGCAACCTCGGGATCGTGTCTGCACATTACGCGGCCAAACGCAGCCGTGTTCCGCTTGTGCTCTCTCTCGGTGAATACGAGTCTAACCGCCGTTTGAAGACATGGCTGACCCAAGGCAACGCAGCGCTTATTCGCTCGCAAGTGCAGGGAGTCCTATGCAAAACCAAGGCAGCGATGCGCTATGCGGGGGAGCTGAGGCTGCAGCCCGCGCATTATGCTCCGGTTGGCATAGATCCGGATGCGTATGACGCGACAATACAGGAAGAAACACGGGAACGCATCTCGGCAATCCGTGCGGCACAAGCCGAAGGATACACGGTGCTGATGCACATCGGGCGAATGGACAAGGAGGACAACTTGTCGTTCTTGCTGGATGTGATGCAGCGCGTCAATGCGCGAGTAAAGCTGGTGCTTGCTGGAGAGCCGAAGGCGTTCGTCGAGGCGCTTCCTTCATACGGGCAAGTGCGTGACCGCGTGTGGCTGCTTGGCCGCGTGCCGAACAGCCAGATTGGCCATTTGCTGCAGGCGTCGGATGCTTATATGACGTGCTCGTCGTATGAGCCATTCGGAATGGCTGCTGCGGAGAGCATCTATCACGGCTGTCCGGTTCTCGGCTACGCCGCGGGAGGCATTGCCGAGATCGTACGCCATGACGAGAGCGGCTGGCTGCTGGAGGAGCGCGATGCGGAGGCATGGGCAAGGCAACTCGATGAATTCATCGAGCGGGGCCAGCTTCGCGCGTGGCGGGACGGCTGCTTTGGCCAAGGTAGGTCGCTGCTCTGGGCCGAGCGCGCGAAGGCGTATCACTACGTTTACGAGGCGTTGCTCGCGCAGCAGCGTGCAGCTGCTGGGAGAGGAGTGAGCCGATGAGTATGAATAGACCGATCAAGAAGGCGCTGTTCGTTAATCAAACGGGCCGCTTCGGCGGCGCGGAGCGGGTGCTGCTGGATTTGCTCCTGCATCTGGACCGTTCCCGTGTGGCGCCTGTTCTGGTTTCGCCTGAAGGCGCCATGCAGCAGGAAGCGATAAAGGCCGGAATTTCATGGATCGAGGCGCGAGAGTTCGAACGGATGGATACGACGCGGGGCAAGCTGAGCGGCCGCGATGCGGGACAGACGATTCGGCTGTTCCGCAAGCTCAACGCAATAATCAAGGAACAGCAGCCGGATTTGATTTACTCCAATTCGGTGAAAGCGCATTTGCTCGTCAACCTCATGCGCCGCAAGACCCCGACGTTCGTTCGGCTGCATGATTTTCCAAGCAGCTTCGGCGGAATGGCTAAGCGCATGTTCCGCTACGCGCTTTGCCATGCGGATCATATCAGCTGCGTATCGCAAAGTGTAGAGAGCGATCTGAGGACGTTCATCAACGATGCAACCGGTGCGAGCATCAGCCATGCGCATAACGGATACGAGCTGAAGCCGGCTGCCTCATCGGTAGCGGAGCAGCGCCATACGGAGGAGAAACGCATCATTATCGCCGGCTGGCTGCTAGCGTGGAAAGGGTTCGACGTATTCGTCGAAGCGATGGAGCGCATTGCGGCGCAGCTGCCCGATTGGCAGTTTGTCATTGCCGGAGCTGCCGCTGAGGACGCGCAGGGAAGCATGGCGTATGCCGAGCAGCTGCGCGCTCGCGTGGCAAGGTCGCCCTTTGCACGGCAGTTCCTTATGTATGGCGGCTACAAGTCGCTGCATGAGCTTGCCTGCTGCGCGGCCCACAGCGTTTTCGTCCATGCATCTATTCGACCGGATCCGCTTCCGACGGTGCTGCTGGAGGCGTCTGGCGCCAAGCTGCCGATCGTCTGCTCCAATCTGGGAGGAAGCCGGGAAATTATTCGCCACGGCTGGTCAGGATTGGTCGTGCCGCCGACAGCGGAGGCGCTGGCAGAGCATGTGCTCAAGCTAGCCCAGAACGAAGCGCTGCGAGTGGGAATGGCAGAGCATGCGTATACGAGCTGCGGCGAGCGTTTTCGGATGCAAGGGTACGTGGATCGAATGACAGATCGCATGATGGCGACGATGGAGCGTGTACGATGAGAGATCGCAGTATCTTATTTATTAATTCCAGCAGCTTGCCGATACCTGCCGCTTCCGGCGGCGCGATTCAGCAGGTGCTGGGCCAAATTGCAGCGGAGCTGGCCAATCGAGGCTGGGACGTCGGGATGATGACGATGACGACCGAGCAGTCGATCGCCCGGCAGCCGTCGTTTGCAGAGAAGCCGCTGCGCTGGCATGCGATCGATACGCCGATTCAGTCGGGGGGCTTGCGCGGCATTTGGAATGCGCGCAGGACGATTAGGCGGCTGCTGCATAACGTGGACCCCGCGCTTTATGCCCATGTGGTTGTGTTTGATCCCTACATAGCGCCGATTGTTCGGCAGTGGAGCGCGGATGCGAAGATCATTTGGAGCGCCCATAACGTGAAGAAAAAGACGAAGCATGCACTTCGGTGGTGGTGCAAACCGATGGATGGCATCATTAGCGTCAGCGCATTTTTGCAAGCGTCGCTTGAAGAAACGATACCGCGCGCGCTGAAGCTTACGCATGAGGTGATTCATAACCCGCTTGGCCAGGAATGGCTGGAAGCAGGCGTTCAAGTAACGCGGCAGCCGAACTCTATTTTATATTGCGGACGGATCGTAGAAGAGAAAGGGCTGCACTATCTTGTGGATGCGCTGGCACAGCTGCCAGAGCCGTTAAAGCAAAGCGTTAAGCTGAGCATTGCAGGCGGTAGCCATTTTCTCGGATCGGCGGACAGCCCTTACATTCAATCGGTCATCCGCCAACTGGAGCAGAGCGGTGTATCGTATGAGTCGCTCGGGTTTATCTCGCATGATCAGCTGATTGCGGTATATGACCGCCATGATGTGCTGGTCATTCCGAGCAACTGGGATGATCCGGCCCCAGTCGTGGCTTCGGAAGGGCAAGCCCGCAACTGCCGGATGATCGCGACGACGGCAGGCGGATTGCCTGAGATCGTTGCCCCCTATTGGCGAGACTACCTCGTGCCGCGCGGCGACGCGCAGGCGCTCAGCTCGTCCATTGCACGGATGCTGGAGAGCAGGCAGGAGGCGGCAGCCGCATCGGAGGTTCGGCTATGGCTGAACCGTGAATTCAGTACACCAGAGATCATACAACAATGGGAGGCCATGCTGTTATCCCGCTAGAGGAGCCAGCCTTATGCTCGAACATTCGCCGGCGATAGGCGCCTATATGCTTAGTATTATTGTGATGCTTATGATGGCGCGCAATCGCCAATCGACCGGCCCGATCAATATTATTTTTATGTTTCTTGCGGTTGGGGAGTTTCTCGGCGTCTTCGTCCGGTTTTTGCTCATTATAAGCGGAACCGATCTGGTTTTCGGACCGACGGGCGATTATTTTCCCGATGGCCGGCTGATTGACCGTTCGCTGCTCTATTTGGCGTTGTTTAACGGGACGTTTACAGCAGGGGCGCTGTTCGTGCAATGGCCTACGCGCATGATTGCCCAGCGGATGAACTACACGCGAGTCGAGACGGGCGAAGCGAGTTCCTACGGCGGCAAGTGGATCCTGCGCATTTTGCTCGTGCTGTCCGGTCCCGGCCTGCTGCTGACGCTCAAGTCGATTGCAAGCGGCAATACGTTGATTGCCAACGCGCAGCTAGAGAACAGTCGCGTAAGCGTAGCGGGGGAAGGGCCGTCGATTATGCTGATTGAGATGCCGTTCGTCAATTTGCTGCTCTGGTACTCGTATCGGAGAGGGCGAGTCGGGCGGCTGTGGTGGCTATCGCTCGTAGGGTTGTTAGGCACGTCTCTCGTCACGGGCAACCGGACCAAAATGGTCACGATATCGCTTATCCTGCTTGCGCTTGTTATTCAGCATAAGGGCTATAAGGTGCTGTATCGCCAGCTGCCGATCTTTGCGATCCTCGGCACGATTGTCTTCTACATCGGATATATGATTTCGTTCGTTCGGGGCTCGCTGCTGCGGCAGGGAGGATCATTCCTATACTGGGCGAAGCAAGCGCTGCTGTCGAACCCGGCGGACATTTTCAATCATATCTATCGCAGCTCATTCAATGGCTATGACGGCTTCCTGTCGGTCATTAATCGCGTGCCGGACGAAATGAGCTACAAGTTCGGGCATTTTTGGTTCGAATCGCTCACCATTCTAATCCCTCGGGCAGTATGGAAATCGAAGTGGGATCTGCCTGTTACGAATATTTTTACATTTGAAGTGTGGGGCTGGAGCAAGGGCGGGATTTTCGTAACCGGACCTGGCGTCATGTATCTCGATAGCGGCGTAGTCGGCATCGCGTTGGGCGGTCTTGCCTTAGGCATGATTTCGATGGCGGGGCTCATGCTGCTGGATCGGTATTTGAGGGATCATCGGTGGGTGTATGGCTTTTGCGTAGCTAGCATGTGCTATTTCCTGGCTCGTTTCTCGTTTGCGGGCGGGTCGAATGACGTCGTATTGATGCAGCGTCTGCTACTGGAATCTTTATTGGTCGGCGTCATTGTTAAGTGGATGGATAAAAAACAGCTGCTTCGCGTAAGAGGCGAATGAGCGAGGGAGGCAACGTCATGCACGTTATTCTGCTTTCTGGCGGTTCTGGCAAGCGGCTGTGGCCGCTGTCCAACGATGCGCGGTCCAAGCAGTTTTTAAAGTTGTTTCGCAACGATGCTGGCGAGCATGAATCGATGGTCCAGCGCGTATGGGGGCAGCTGTCGCAGGCGGGACTCGGACATCAGGCCTATATCGCGACTGGGCGCGCGCAAGTAGAGGTTATCCAAAGCCAGCTCGGCGAGGAGCCAGCCATAATTGTGGAGCCAGAACGGCGGGATACGTTCCCTGCTATAGCGCTGTCAGCGGCCTGCTTGTACGCGGTTCACGGCGTGCCGCTTGATGCAGTCGTTGCTGTGCTGCCAGTCGATCCTTTCGTAGGGGACCATTTTTTTGCGAAAGTCATGGAATTGGAAGAGGCGCTGCTCTCGTCCAATGCGGACATTGGGCTGCTCGGCGTGAGCCCGGCTTACCCGTCTGCGAAGTACGGATATATCGTGCCGATAGCAGATACGCCGGTTGATGCAATCGGCGGGAAGAATAATGATCCAAGTTTGCCCTATCGGCTAGTCAGCCACTTTGAAGAGAAACCTGATGAGGAACGCGCGCTCCAGCTCATGGAGCAGCAGGCGCTGTGGAACTGCGGCGTATTTGCCTTTCGGCTTGGATATATGGTGCAGGAGCTTGAAGCTAGGGGGTTGCCAACCGACTATGACCGACTGCTGGAGCAGTACCAGCAGCTTCGAAAGATCAGCTTTGATTATGAGGTGGTCGAAAAGGCGGAGCGGGTCATCGTGCTACCCTATGCGGGTGATTGGAAGGACCTTGGTACTTGGAATACGCTCACGGAAGAGATGTCCAGCTCATTGATCGGTCATGCGATCAAATGCGACGAATCGCTTAATACGCATGTCGTGAACGAGCTGGACCTTCCAGTGATTGTGTTGGGTGTTTCTAATGCCGTCATTGCGGTCAGTCCGGATGGCATTCTCGTAGCCGATAAAGCGGCAAGCCCGAGGATCAAAGAAGTGATGCAGCATCGCGAATACCGCCCGATGTATGAGGAGCGGCGCTGGGGACGGTATCGCGTGCTTGATTATACGAAGCATCCCGAGTGCGGCGAGGTACTGACGAAGCGCATTCGCATTTCGGCTGGGCGTAATTTAAGCTATCAATATCATACTCAGCGGCGGGAAGTTTGGACGGTTATTGCGGGACAAGGAGAAATGGTGCTCGACGGCAGCTTGCATACGATAGCGGCAGGCGATGTTGTCATTGTGCCGCCGTTGATGAAGCATAGTATCCGTGCAACTGCGGAGCTGGAGATCATCGAGGTGCAGACGGGAACGGAGCTGACGGAAGAGGATATCGTTCGGTTGGCGCTGGACTGGGAAACGATTGTTCGCGAGCATGTCGCGGACGGTCTGAATGAAATGAAAGCGATGGCTGCGGTGGAGGTGCCAAGGTGAAAATTGCGGTAATCGGAACAGGTTATGTAGGACTGGTGTCGGGCGTATGCTGGGCAGAGCTTGGCAACGATGTGACATGCGTGGACAAGCTGCAATCGAAGATCGATCAGCTCAATAGCGGGAAGGTGCCTATTTACGAACCGGGGCTTGAGCAAATGATGAACGCTAATCGAACCGCTGGCAAGCTTCGTTTTACGACAAGCTTGGCAGAAGCGGTGCAGCTGGCGGACCTTGTGGTCATTGCGGTTGGAACACCTTCATTGCCGAATGGCGAAGCAAACCTTTCCTTTATTCAGCAAGCGGCAGAAGAGATCGGGCAGGTGCTTGCAGGCTATGCGATTATCGTGACGAAAAGCACGGTGCCCGTTGGCACGAATGAACGCGTGGCTGCCTGGGTAGGAGCGCATACGTCACAGCCGTTCGATGTCGCTTCGGTGCCTGAGTTTTTGCGCGAAGGCTCGGCAGTGCGGGATACGCTGCACCCTGACCGGATTATTATCGGAACGGATAGCGAGCGTGCAGCTGCTGCGCTGGAGTCGCTTCATCGTCCGTTGACCGACCAGATCGTGAGGACGGATATCCGCAGCGCAGAGATGATCAAATATGCGTCCAATGCGTTTCTGGCGACCAAAATTTCGTTCATCAACGAGATTGCGAATCTGTGCGAGAAGGTTGGGGCGAATGTCGAGGAGGTTGCTACTGGCATGGGGCTAGATCAACGCATCGGAGGCTCTTTCTTGCGGGCTGGCATTGGTTATGGGGGCTCCTGCTTTCCGAAGGATACGCAGGCGCTTATTCAGATTGCGGGCGACGTCGCATACGATTTTAAGCTATTGAAATCCGTCGTCGAGGTGAATCAGCTGCAGCGTCGAAGCGTGCTGGAGAAGTTGGCCGACTCGCTCGGTCATTTGAACGGGAGGACGATCGGGCTGTGGGGACTGGCCTTTAAGCCGGGAACGGATGACGTGCGTGAATCGCCAGCGGCAGATATTATGGCGGCATTGATCGAAGCGGGGGCTGTGTTGAAGGTATATGATCCGATTGCGATGGTGAACTTTAAACGGACATATTACAACGCTGCAGGTTCGGATGACAACATTATTTGGTGCGAGGAGCAATGGGAAGCTGTGTTGGGCAGCGATGCGCTATGCTTGCTGACGGAATGGGACGCATTCGTCCAAGCAGATCTGCAGCGTGTGGAATCGCTGCTGCGCGGTTCCGTGCTTATCGATGGCCGTAATGTGTTCCGGTTAGAGCAGGTGGCTTCTACAGGATTACGCTATTATTCCGTTGGGCGGCCTGCACTCAAGCGAGAACGTTCAGAAACGGCATCACTGTAATAAATAAGCTGATGAGGCTGTTAGTCGCTTGTCCTGCGAAAGTGTTATTATGAGCCGCGTAGAGTGAGCGACGCCACCTCTTGCCCGTAGCCGTGAATGCCGATAAGCATGACCGCAGCATCCGCTATGAGCACCGTCGGAATAATCATAACGAGCGAGCGCGGCATGCGCGCCATGCTGCGCATGCCGATCGCGTGGGACATAATAAACAATGATGCGTATACGGCGATGCTAGAAACGGATATGGCTGTAAGCGATCCTGTGCTTAAAACAGAAGGTACGATGAGAGCGAACAGAATCGGGATTATGACGTGGATGCAAGTAAAACAATCGGCTGCATACTGAGCAGCAAGCTGAGAGAACGACATGAAGGATGCGCCTCCGGAAGTTTTTTAGTCTATATGATACGAATTGTATCATAACTGCTACAGCTTTCCTACTACAAAAAAATAACGCGATCGCATGCGATCGCGTTATTCGTTATTGGTATTCTTCAATAATTGCAGATTATTTGGTTCGACCTGCAATTAATGCTTTCAACATTGCTTCTTCATCCGGGTTGGCCGCGAAGAGCTGGTTTTTCAGTTCGTCATTGGATTGTCCTGTCGCATCAAGTGCTGCCAGATAAGTACGGACAGCATACTCAAGAGTAGGGTCTTCCTTCAGCTTAGTCAGGTCGCCAGTCGCAAGCGGCTGCGTCCATTCAATCGCTTTGGCATAGTCGCCGCGGCCGTACGCGACAAACCCCAGCGCTTGGCGAATCGCAGGCACGATGTCGAACTCGCGCCCTTGCAGCTGGCCTTCTGGCAGTTTCTTGAGCTCTTCCATCCGGCGGAGCACTTCCTTGTGGAGCTCATCGACTCGGCCCCACAGCTGTTGGCGGCGTTCCTTTTTGTCGGAAGTGCCAGCGTTCCAGCCGCTGAGTGAATAATAGTGCATAGCATCGCTATACGCGCTAATGTTCCAGTTAAACTTCGCAATGCGCTCTTCCAACGTCGCGAGAGCGGCGTCCTCCTGCCCGATCGCCCACTCGTTTTGATATTTTGTGCTTATTATAGCTTCATCATATGGATTCGCATGATAAACATGGTCAATCAGCTCGCCGGCTTCCTTCGCATACGATTCCGTCTTCGTTTGCTGGTATACCTGCATAAGCCATTGGCTTTTCACAGTCGAGAAGGTCGGATGGTCTGGACTCGATTTGATCGCTTTATCCAGCGGAACCATTACTTCGTTGATCGGCTTGCCTTGTTGGGCGAGCGCAATCGCTTTGTCATAGTTGCTATGCGCGCTAAGCTGCTGTCCGGTGTAGACGATCGCGACAACAGCGATTACTCCTGTGGCAACCGGAGTGATCCAGGAAGGCCAGCTGGCAGCGAACGAAGCCTTTTCCGCTTCTAGGGCTTTAGCCCGGCCCGTTGTCGGCGCAAATGCGGTTGCTGACGCTCCTAAGCAAGCAAATACGACTGCGATCATATATACAAAACTCATATCAAAATCCAGCATGCTGTGCGCGAGAATGGCAAATGCCATTATGAACAGAACCAAATGACTGCCGCGACGCTCTGGATAACGAATGTGGCCTCGAATATAGAGAACGAGCAAGCCAATGAAGAAGGCCAGGTGTGCGAGTAAGCCCACCCATCCGGTTTCAACGAGCACTTGGATGAAGTAGTTGTGCGCTTGACGGCTGGTATACGGGTTGTGCTGGTATTGCTGATACAAATCGGCCCACCCGCCGCCGCCAGCGCCAAGCACTGGATAGTCGGAGGAAACCTTCATTGCATCTTTGTAAAAGGTTCCGCGTTCCAGCACGCTATGCTGCTGGAAGTTAATGTTCTCGATACGATCAGCGATCGATGCCGGAAGTATGCCTCGTATTGCGCTGCTGCCGAGTACAAGGGCTGCACCAAGGGCGAAGAGTACAATAAGCACTGCCGGCACGGCAAACAGCGACCATTTTCGGCCAATGATTCGTGCTAGACGGCCATCCAGCCAACGCTCCAATTTCTCATGCAGGTAACATGCACAGAGTGCGACAACAGCGGAAACGCCAAGCATTGGCAGCCAGCCCGACCAGGACAAACGATCGAATGGAGAGAATAGCATGGCATCTCCTTGTAGCCCGCTAGGCACGACTTGTAGTGCAATTTCGAGCATATTCGTGTCGATTTGACTCAAAATGATAAGGGATGCACCGATCGACACAATCATGTACAATAAAAGCAGAATTTGTTTCGACAAGCGGAGAAACGGAAGCAGGCAAAGCACCAACACTGGTAATAGCAACAATGCGGCCCGCGACAACGTCAACATAAAGGAAACGAAAATCGGAACGAGCATAAGCGCATGCAGCGCGCGCCAATAGCGGTTTGCCGCATGTGTCGAATAGTAGAGTGCTACTAGGAACAGTGCAATCAGCAAGGCTGCGTAAGTATTGGAATATTGAAAGACTGACGTTAGGCGATATTGGCCAGGCTGCGCTTCCCATAGGGCATCGCGGCTATAGGCAATACCGAATGCGTTCAACAGTCCCCATGCGACAATGATGTAACCGGAAGCGACGATGGACCATTCAATCATGTTTCTACCTATTGCGTGGCGGGAGCCGATAACAGCTATGAAGAACATTGCGGCAGCTAACGCATTAATCAAGATCATCCAGTGCGCATAGTAGCTTGAGACGGCGCCGAACGATGAAATGACGTAGCACAACGGAATAACCCACACGGCTGCGACAACTCCTAGAGTTGACGCCTCGGTCTGCTTCCGCTGCATGACGGCAACGATCGAGGTGCCGAGCAGCAAAATGACCAAGTACAGGGCAGCTTGAAGGATCGAATTCTCAAAATTGAAGAGTAGGGCGTTGAATAGGCCTGTTTGGTACGGGAAAATGATAAACCAGAGACCGAGTAAGAGCGCTATTACTGTAAACGGTGATGACAGTAAGGAATTATTGGTTGACGCATACTTCTTCATAACTAGCAGAACTCCTTAAAAGTTAGAATTAATGACTGCATAATATCACCATTGTAACAGGTTGAACTTTTATGTAAAAGTGAATTTAGCAGAACACGCATTAATTTCTCCCAGACATGAATCATTAGTCTGAGAATTAATTAATGGCGAATAAATAGTTATTTTAGGAGAAAAATACAATGCTAATCCCAGCCCTTAAAAGTTTTTGGAAGTACCGTGATTTAATTACACAGTTTGTTAGAAGAGATGTTGTGGGGCGATACAAAGGCTCGTTTTTAGGTTTATTTTGGACTTTTTTGAACCCTTTATTAATGCTCACCGTCTATACCTTTGTGTTTAGCTCGTTGTTTAAAGCTCGCTGGGGGACGGGCGGAGAAAATAAAGTTGAATATGCATTGGTTTTGTTTGCAGGTTTAGTTGTATTTAATATTTTCTCTGAAGTGATTGTCCGATCACCAGGACTCATTTTGTCCAATACGAATTATGTGACCAAAGTTGTATTTCCCTTGGAAATATTGCCGGTCGCTGTTCTTGGATCCTCCCTCATACATGCAGCTATAAGTATGAGCATATTGCTCGTTGGGCTGATGCTGTTCTTGGGTGTGCTGCAATGGACACTCTTTTTATTGCCTATCGTCATGATTCCCTTGATTCTTATGGCTTTGGGATTAGGCTGGATACTTGCTTCTCTTGGGGTGTTCTTGCGAGATTTGAGCCAAATCATTGCAATATCGGTACAAGCGTTGATGCTGTTAAGTCCTATTTTTTATTCCATTTCCTCCATTCCGAGTAATATCAAATTTATTTATTATATCAATCCTATGAGCTATGTGATCGAAGATACGAGACGGGTCGTCATTTGGGGGCAAATGCCGCAATGGACATGGCTTGGAATCGGTACGGTTATCGGTGTATTCATTTGCGCCATAGGATATGCATGGTTTCAGAAATCCAAAAGCGCGTTCGCTGATGTTCTGTAGCGCGGCATTCGGAGGTTTACGTGAATAATATTAGTATATCCGTTAGAGATGTAAGCAAGTGCTTTAAAATATATAAGCAGCCGCAGGATCGATTGAAACAAAGTTTGATGCGCGGTAAGAAGGATTATTTTCAGGAGTTTTGGGCATTGAATGATATTTCATTTGATATTTATAAAGGTGAAACGATCGGCATTATCGGCAGGAACGGCTCGGGGAAAAGTACATTATTGCAAATTATCGCAGGCACATTGAAGCAAACAAGCGGCAGTGTTGATATCAGGGGCAGAGTGGCTGCTTTGCTAGAGCTTGGTAGCGGATTTAATCCAGAGTTTACAGGGCGAGAGAACATTTTAATGAATGGAACAATATTAGGATTAAATAGCGCGCAAATTAATGAACTCTATGATGAAATCGTATCGTTTGCTGAGATAGGAGAATTCATAGATCGGCCAGTCAAAACGTATTCCAGCGGCATGGCCTTGCGCTTGGCATTTGCAGTCCAAGCGGTTGTGCCTAAGGAAATACTTATCGTCGATGAAGCGCTAGCCGTAGGCGACGAGCTTTTTCAACGAAAATGTTTTTTGAAAATCGAGGAGTTTAAGAAACAAGGTGGAACGATACTTTTTGTTTCCCATTCTGCTGCAGCAATCGTAGAACTGTGCGATCGGGCGATATTAATTGATTCCGGGGAACAGCTTATCATGGATACGAGCAAGCGGGTAGTCAATCTGTATCAAAAGCTTGTATTTGCTCCTGCTGACAAGATTGCTGCGCTTAAGAATGAGATCAGAAGCCTTCGTGAGACTGGTCAAGGAGTGTCGCAGGCAACCGATAGAATAGATGAGGCTTATGAGTCTACCGGAATCAATGACGCCGTGGCGTCGAATGAACCGAATTTTAAAGAAGCGATGTATGATCCTCACTTAATCCCAACCGAGATGGTAGCTTATGAAACGCGCGGCGCCCAGATATTCGATGCGGAGATTGTTAATATCGAAGGGGAAAAAGTGAATATATTATTGGCTGACCAAAAATATATCTATCGTTATTATGTCCGATTCGATAGGACTTGTGCAGACGTTCGATTTGGGATGCTGATTAAAACGGGCAGTGGTTTAGAGTTAGGCGGGGCGCAGTCTGCTTTACTGGGACGTGGGCGACCGATCGTTGATGCGGGAGAAGTATGCAAGGTAGAGTTCTCATTCACACCCCGTTTGACGCAAGGCGTATATTTCTTGAATGCAGGCGTGTTGGGAGTCGATGGGACGAGCGATGTATACTTGGATAGAAGAATTGATCTCCTTGCGTTTAAAATATTGCCGAATGAATCCTCATTCATGACCTCTATCGTGGATTTTAATGTAATGCCTGAAGTTGTATCAATTGAACGGTAGTATTGCCAGAAGAGTAATGGGAAATTAAAAGCGTTAGGAGTAGAAAGATGAAAGCAGACGAGCAAGTTGTCATTTGCGTACTAGGAATGCATAGAAGCGGCACGTCGGCCATAACTAGAGCCATTAACATTGCCGGCGCGTATGTTGGAGAGTCTAATGAGCTTGTTCAACCACTGGTCGATAATCCAAAAGGGTTTTGGGAGTACCAGGAGTTTGTTGATATTAATGACCGGGTATTGAATCAACTTGATTCGGCATGGGATACAGTCGATGTTTTTCCGGACAAGTGGTGGACGCGCGAAGAAATCGTTTCAATAAAAGAAGAAATTAAATCAATCATTTCTGATAAGTTTATGGATAATCGTTTGTGGGTGTTTAAAGACCCGCGAACTTGTATTCTGCTTCCGCTATGGAAAGAAGTCTTTTCTGAGCTGCAGATGAAGGCGAAGTTTGTGCTTTCGATTCGAAATCCGCTTGATGTGTATGCCTCGTTACATAAACGAGACGGGTATTCTGAATCTAAATCGATTGGCTTATGGGCACATTACACGGCATCGGCTATTCATTGGACTGCATCAGATGAAAGGTTATTTGTGCAGTATGATGCTTTTCTTGATCACCCCGTACCCTATATGCAGCGTTTATGCCGGTTTATTGGCTCCGAAATGGAATATGAGCGTATGGAAGCGGAAGTAAAGGAGTTTTTGAATCCATCCTTGCGCCATTCCAATTCCGAATCAACAGCGTTTACAAGTAATCTTCAATATCCATTTATATACCGTGAGTTATATCGTGTTTGTTTAGCTATGGCTGCAGAATCCGATGTCATTAGCGCTGAGTTGCAGGCGGAGGTTGATCAAATTTATTCGGATTTGAAGCAACTGCACGAGACATGGGCCCGTTCACGTAGGCATGCTAAGCTTCAAGTCTTTTACAAGACATCGCCTGAACAACCGTTTGGCGAGGAGCATTCTAAGATCGCTCACATTGAGGCGGATGGACGGTATATAACGTATTCATTCCAATTGCCGCCACGTGTCTATGCGCCTCTAAGAATTGATGTGTCGGATACGCCGGGTGCAGTAATTATTCGCTCGATTCGTTTAACGGACTTGGACAGCGGTCGATTGATAGGAGAGTGGAGTGCCGATCAATCGTATGATCATGTTACGGCTAGTGAAAATATGCTAACGCTGGGGAAAAACCAAGGTTATGTTGGTCTATCTCTTAATCATGATCCGAGTTTGCTCATTGAACGCTTCGAAATGAGTCATTCGCCTAGTAAACTTGAGATTACAATGGTCCATTATCGGCTAATGGATGCATTAGTAGAAGAAATACAGGGTCGCTACAGCAATGCTCAAATTGCACAGGAGAAACTCGAAGCTGCATTGAAGGCAAACCGTGAAGAAAATCAAGCAATAAGCATGCAATTAGACGAGTATCGGTTAGCTGAGCAGACTAGCCGAGCGAATATCGACCAGTATAAGGATCAGGTTTCTCAACTGCAAGAGAAGATCTCACAACTGGAACATCAAGGATCTATGCTGGAATCTAGATCATCGGAGCTTGCTAATCAAAATAAGAGGTTAAATGAGAGTTATGGACAGGCTCAAGCAGAGGTTCAACAGCATCGTATTGAACAAGCGCGTTATCAGGCAGAGCTGAATCATATCTACGGTTCCGGCGGCTGGCGAGCGCTGTTGAAATATTATAAGGTAAGGGATCGCAGTTTTCCCGTTGGAAGCACACGCAGAAAAGCAATACAGTTGACTAAGCGAGCGCTAAAATTAGCAAAAACTGTTGCTAGGAATCTAAAATCATATGGCGTAAGTACTACGATCCAGAAAGCGAAAGGCAAGTTAGTAAGAAACGTAGGCTCGTCTAATGTGCATGTTCCTGTATTGACTTTAGATAAAGCGTTAAATGCAGGTGCTGTTTATGATTTTTCAAAATCCTCCAATTTAACGGTATCTATCGTAATCCCAACGCTTAACGCGGGGCAGGATTTTGAATTGTTATTAGCCATGCTTAATCGGCAGCAAGGATTTAAGACGATTGAAATTGTAGTTGTTGACTCGGGGAGCTCGGATGACACAGTAGATCTAGCCGAAGAATACGGTGCAAAAGTAGTGAAAATCTCGCCCGAGCAATTTTCACATTCTTATGCAAGAAATCTTGGAGCAGAGCATGCGTCCGCCGAGCACTACTTACTGATCATGACACAGGATGCAATGCCTACCTCAGACCATTGGTTATATGAGTTGTATGCTGCTGCAGAAGCTAATGATTTAGTGGCAGTTTCATGTGCGGAGTCCTCGAGAGAAGACGTTGATTTATTTTATAGAATCATTTGCTGGGCACATTATAACTTCTTAGGTGTAGAAGATTGTGATCGTATCATGTCAATGCCGAAGGTGCGGAATTACGAGAACTTGCGATGCAATGCACAGTTATCCGATGTCGCTTGCCTATTAAGAAAAGATATTTTCATGCAATACAAATATCGATTTGATTATGCCGAAGATTTGGATCTGGGCTTGCGATTGATTGCCGATGGTTATCGAATAGGGCTTCTTGGTCAAACGAAGGTCATTCATTCACACAAGCGGCCGCCATACTATCATCTTAAAAGAGGTTTTGTGGACAACTTGTTCATGCACCAAATGTTTGATGACTATAGTGTGCCGAATTTAAAGCCTGCCGCAATGAAGAGGGATATCGTATATACCTTCACTGTCATTTCTAACATAATTGAGGAGATCTCTCGAAACCCTGATCATTATTCGGGCATTGATGATCTCAAAAATCTGATTCACCGAATGCTGGACGAAGCGATTGTAGTGCCTTACGCTGTGCTTGCCCATTTGCCGGTGAGTGAGTATGCCGACGAGAAGACACAATTGTTTGTTGCAAAACTGCTGGATGAATATAAACAAATGGAAATTTATCCTCAATACAATGGGGATGGCATACTTCTTCATGCACTTAAGGGCTTCTCGACTACCATTTTCGATTATTTGAAAAGATCCTATGAAGTAATCGACCGGCATACACTCGAGGATTTCAAAAGCGCGCTTATGAAGGCATTCGCTATTCAGGCAGGGGCGCATCTATCCCTGTGCTACGTTAGTGACGAGCAGCACAAGAGCATTTTGGCTGAAATCCATGGAGAGTTAACTAAAGGGGTTTAGAAATGAAGATTATTTACTTGGTTCACCAATTTTATCCTGAATTTTACACGGGTACGGAAAAGTTTGTACTCAATATCGCCAAAATGTCGCAACGAAATCAGATGCAGGTTAAGGTGATTACGTATAGCTTTAATCCGATTGAACAGTTTGATGAATCGTATGGCAATTTTGTCTTTAGAAGATATGTGCATGAAGGAATACCGGTCATTGCGTTTAGGCATTTGGAAATTCCCCCCCACATCCATTATGAAATTGTGAATGAAGAAATGAATGATTTCAGCGAGCACATATTGAAAGAAGAAAACCCTGATCTCATCCATGTGGGGCACCCTATGCGCGTAGGCGGATTCATTGCAGCAGCACAACGGCTTGATATCCCCTATACGCTAACATTGACTGACTTTTATTTCATGTGCCCGAAATGTATCTTGCTTCGCCCCAATTTTGATTTGTGCGATTCGCCAAAAGAAGGCTTGGCTTGCCAGGCACATTGCGGTGAAATTCCTGTTGAGAAGGAGCGGAGAGCAAAGGCGCTTCGTTTATTGACGCCAGCGCAAGGCATATATGCTCCGTCACAATTCGTGGCTTCAATGATTAATAAAGAATATCCGGGTATCAACGTACAAGTTATTAATCATGGTATGAGCTACGGTAAAATCAAAAAGAATAAAAGGGTATACCGTTCGGGCGACCACCTTACATTCTTTTACGGTGGGGCGCTTACCGTTCATAAGGGTGTTCATTTAATTATCGAGGCGTTCACTAAAATAAAATCGGATCGTATTTCTTTGAATATTTATGGTTCGAGTCATACTCCGGATTACATGAACCGCTTAAAAAGTATGGCGGAGAATGACTCGCGGATTACATTTTGTGGGGTTTACACAGAGAATGATGTAAGCCGTATATATAGTGAGACAGATGTTGCGATCGTTCCGTCCATTTGGTACGAGAACTATCCGCTTGCTCTACACGAAGCGTTAGCTTCAAATATTCCGCTTATTGTTACGAATTTGGGCGGGATGTCAGAGAAAATTATAGATGGACACAACGGTTATACTTTTGGTATTGGTAATGCTGATGAGTTGAGAGAAGCAATTGAGAAGCTTGTTGAGATGCCGGAGAAGCTGAATGAGCTGAAAGATAATATTAAAAAGTTTATGATTCCTACCATAGAACAGGAAGCATTCATATATGAACGAATTTATAAAGCTATCGCCAAAAAGAAATGCTGAGATTACAATCCTCCTTTCGATATTTAATGGCGCTGCGTATCTTAGGGAGCAACTCAATTCAATCGTGGAGCAGACATATAAGGATTGGATACTGCTCGTACGTGATGACGGATCGGAAGACAATTCCGTTTCAATTATTTACGATTACCAGGCAATGTATCCAGACCGGATCATTATTGTTCCAACGACAACAAGACTCGGTGCTAGCTTGAGCTTCGGGTCTTTGCTAGAAGTCGTGGATTCGCCATATGTCATGCTGTGTGATCAAGATGATGTATGGATGCGTGATAAAATTGATGTTACGTTAGAGGCTATGAAAACTGCAGAATGTGAGTATCCTAGTCAACCTATTCTTGTGCATAGTGACTTGATTGTAACGGATAGTAAACTGCAACCAATTAACCGTTCCTTTTGGAACTTTCAAAATATTAATCAAAATGCAGCGAGAATGAATCAATTTCTCATACAAAACCATGTTACAGGATGTACGATGATGTTGAATAGAAAACTTGTTGCTGCTAGCGTTCCAATTCCGCAAGAGGCTATGATGCACGATTGGTGGATAGCGTTGACGTGTGCTGCATTCGGGAAAATTGTTGTCGTGAACAAAGCCACTATGATGTACAGACAGCATGACAAAAATGTAGTGGGTGCTAAGTCATATGCATGGGGAAGTTATTGGAAGAGACTGGATAAAATTAAAGAATCAGAAACGGCGAATCTCTCCATCATAAGGCAAGCAGAAGCGTTCAAGCGTAGGCATTTGGATGCTCTATCTCAGCCGAATTATGATGCGTTAAATGCTTTTTGTCAGCTGCTGCAAACTAGCAGGTTTACCAGGGTAAGTCGTTTACTGAGGTTTCGAATATTAAAGCACGGTTTTGTTAGAAATGTTTTTTTTATTCTCATGATGCTGGTCTTTCAGAAGTCGAGACATCAGAGAAGTGCAAGTGGGAGTGAAATTTAATGAAGTACATGGGTATTTTTTTGTGTGTGATATTGGTTAGCGTAATTTTATCGGTTTCATCTGCTCACGCTGTTTCTGAATTTGATGGCCAACTGGAATCATTAACGGATCAAGCGATTGTAGAGGGTGATTCACTTGACATAAGCGGATGGGCAGTTCATACAGAAGGAGTAGAGGCTGTAGACGTTTATGTTGATGGGCGATTAGCAGGGCGCGCAGAATATGGGGCAGTTCGCAAAGATGTAGCGGAGGCGCTGCCAGCTTATTCGAATTCAGTAAACAGTGGATTTCGGTATATGCTAGACTTAACTGGCGTACCGCAAGGGCCCCACAATCTGTCCATTAAAGGCGTATCCAAGCAAGGAACTTCGTTTCTGGTTGCTCGTAAGTCGTTTAAAAGGGAACGATCATTTCAGGGCAAGCTTAATATGCCGTCAACTGATCGCATCTCGTTGAGTGGGCATGTACTTAAGATGGCAGGGTGGGTTTCATCGGACAAGCCGTTGAAAGCGGTCCAGATCTGGCTTGACCATTATTATATTGGGGACGCGAGAATTGGATTGCCGACAGCGGCAAACGATAAGAGTGATCGAATCCCTTCCGATAGCAAATTTGAGTATGACCTTGACATTACGAAGTCGTATAAAGGTGAGCACCTAGCGCAAGTAATTATACAATTTGAAGATGGTACAACAGCCGAGTTGGGCCGGGTTACCTTCGCCAAACCATTTAATTATGCTATGTTGTTCGTTTTGTTCTTTATCATCATTATTGGGTATGCACTGCATCGAGTGAAAAAGAGAAAGTCTCCGCGGCCGTCTAATGTATAAAAAAAGGAAGGTAGTTGATATGCGTGTCGGAGAAAAATGTAACTTGGCATGAGAGTAAGGTCACGCGAACGGACCGGATGCGGTTAAACGGACATAAGAGCTTCGTTGTCTGGTTTACTGGCTTGTCGGCTTCTGGAAAATCAACGTTGTCGGTTGAGTTGGAAAAGGTGCTTCACATGAGAAAGCACCTGACTTATATTTTGGATGGTGATAACATCCGTCATGGATTAAACCGTAATTTAGGATTCTCCGAGGCGGATCGCATCGAAAATATCCGTAGAGTTGGAGAAGTGTCTAAGTTGATGGTGGATGCTGGTGTCGTGACATTATCCGCTTTTATCTCACCTTATCGGAATGATAGGGAGATGATAAAGGAGCTGTTTGAAGCAGGAGATTTTATTGAGGTCTATGTAAAATGCAGTCTCGAGGAATGCGAGAAACGCGACCCGAAAGGATTGTATAAGAAGGCAAGAGAAGGGTTAATTCCCGATTTTACAGGTATCTCCGCACCCTATGAGCATCCATTGAACCCTCATATCACTATTGATACGGAACAGTTGTCCATTGAGGCAGCTGTAGGGCATATTGTACAATTCCTTGAGGAAAACGAATACCTGTAATGCCAGATTTCTGTTTTTATTTTTTGTGTATTTATAAAATGAATAGAAAGAGGGCTCTCAATGAAAGGCATAATCCTAGCCGGAGGTACAGGCTCCCGCCTGTATCCTCTTACGAAGGTAACCAACAAGCACTTGCTTCCAGTAGGAAAATATCCAATGATCTATCACGCAGTGGCTAAATTAAAAGAAGCAGGCATTACGAACATCTTGATCGTGACGGGAAAAGAACATATGGGAGACGTTGTTAACCTCCTTGGCAGCGGATACGAGATGAATGTGGAATTTACATACAAAGTACAGGACGAAGCCGGCGGAATTGCGCAAGCGCTAGGGCTCGCAGAACAGTTCGTTGGCGATGATCAAATGGTAGTCATTCTTGGCGATAATGTATTCTCGGATTCGATTGCGCCTTACGTGGCAAACTTCGAGAGTCAGAAGAGCGGCGCTAAGATTTTGATCCAAGAAGTGCATGATCCGCAGCGTTATGGGGTGCCGGAGCTGTCGGGCGAACGGATCATTTCCATTGAGGAAAAGCCGTCACAGCCGAAAAGTTCGTATGCGGTAACGGGCATCTATATGTATGACAGCCGCGTATTTGAAATCGTCCGTACACTCGTACCTTCAGGCCGAGGAGAATTAGAGATTACAGATGTTAATAATGCCTATATTTCTTCGAATGAACTTACATATGATATGTTGCAAGGATGGTGGACTGACGCAGGTACGCATGCATCGTTGACGAAAGCGAACGAGCTGGCGAAGGACCTGTTGTTCGGTGAGGAATTTGGCAAGCTGAAGCTTTAATGCAATAAGATAGGTGGTGAATGGTTAATGAGAATACTTGATACGAAGTTGTCTGGCGTTAAATTAATCGAGACAGCCGTGTTCGGCGATCATCGCGGATTTTTTACAGAGAGCTATAGCGAGCAGCGCTTCGTAGAGAACGGGATTACGCATCGGTTTGTGCAGGATAATCATTCTTTATCTGCAGAGGCGGGCGTACTGCGGGGCATGCATTACCAGCTCAACCCGAAAGCGCAGACGAAGCTGGTGCGCGTGACAGCGGGTGCAATTTATGATGTTGTGGTAGACATTCGGCGCGGGTCGCCAACGTTTGGGCAATGGCAAGGCTTTATTCTTTCAGCAGACAATAAGCGGCAATTGCTTGTGCCGCAAGGGTTTGCGCATGGTTTCTGTACGTTGGTGCCGAACTGCGAAGTGCAGTATAAGGTTGACGAATATTATTCACCTGAGAACGACCGAGGCATTGCGTGGAACGATCCTGCACTGGCCATTGACTGGCCGACGAATTATCCGATCCTCTCGAATAAGGATGGCAAGCATCCTGTGCTGGCGGACGCAGATATTAACTTCGATTATAAAGGGTGAATAGGATGAAAATTTTGGTGACCGGCGGTGCCGGCTTTATTGGCAGCAATTTTGTATTGTATATGCTTGGCAAATATGCGGACGTTACGATTGTTAATGTTGATGCGCTTACGTATGCAGGCAATCTTGAAAACCTGCGTTCCGTAGAGAATAACGCGAATTACCGTTTCGTTAAAGCGGATATTGCCGATCGCGCGGCGCTAGAGCCGCTGTTTGCGGAAGGCATTGACGTCGTGGCGAACTTTGCGGCGGAGTCGCATGTAGACCGCAGCATCTTGCATCCTGATATTTTTGTGCGTACGAACATCCTTGGCACGCAGACTTTGCTCGATCTGGCAAAGCAATATGGCGTCAGCAAATTCGTGCAAGTCTCGACGGATGAGGTATACGGTACGCTTGGTGAGACAGGTTTGTTCACAGAGGAGACGCCGCTGGCGCCGAATAGCCCGTACTCTGCAAGTAAAGCAGGGGCTGACCTGCTCGTACGCGCTTATCATGAGACGTTTGGCCTGTCGGTCAACATTACGCGCTGCTCAAATAACTACGGGCCCTACCAATTCCCTGAAAAGCTGATCCCGCTCATGATCCAAAACGCGCTTGATGATAAGCCGCTCCCTGTATACGGAGATGGGCTAAACGTGCGTGATTGGCTATATGTCGAGGATCACTGCAGTGCGATTGACCTCGTTATTCGGGGCGGACGCAATGGCGAAGTATATAATGTTGGCGGACGAAATGAGCGAACGAACGTACAGGTTGTCGGAACGATTCTTGCCGAGCTTGGCAAGCCGGAATCGCTCATTACGTATGTAAAGGATCGCTTGGGTCATGACCGTCGTTATGCAATCGATGCGGACAAAATCCGGAACGAGCTCGGCTGGTCGCCGAAGCATGATTACGAGAGCGGCATCCGCGAAACGATACGCTGGTACTTGAGCAACCGCGATTGGATGAATGGCGTAACGAGCGGCGGTTATCGGGATTATTATGAGAAGCAATATGGCGATCGTCTGAATGGTGAAGCATGACGGGCGCAGCTGAAAAATTCCGCGTGCTTGTGACTGGCGCTAACGGTCAACTGGGCCGTGAGATTGCGCTTTGGGCTACAGCAGAGGCGGAAGGGCTTGATATTCGCGGCTATGGTCGTGATGAGTTGGATATTACGGACTTGTCGCAATGCCGAGCGGTAATCACAGCTTTTGCCCCGCATGCAGTCATTCATTGCGCTGCTTACACGGCTGTGGATCAGGCCGAAGCAGATCCGGATAGCGCGTTTGTTGTCAATGCAACGGGCACGCGCAACATTGCGCTTGCTGCGCGCGAAGCAGGAGCGAAGCTGGCTTACGTCAGTACGGATTACGTATTCGATGGTTCGTCGGCCGTGCCTTACAATGAATATGATCGGCCGAACCCGCGGACGGTATACGGAAAATCGAAGCTGGCGGGCGAGGAATTGGTTCGGACGCTTCATGACCGGCATTTTGTCGTTCGAACATCATGGGTGTACGGCGCTTATGGCGCTAACTTTGTTAAGACGATGATTAAGGTTGGCGCAGAGCGTGGCGCGGTGAAGGTGGTTCATGACCAGATTGGTTCGCCGACATGCACATTCGATCTAGCGGCTATGCTGCTGGAATTGGTTCGTACAGATGCATACGGGGTGTATCATGCTTCCAACTCAGGGACTTGCTCGTGGTACGAATTTGCTGTTGCGATCTTCGAGGAGAGCGGCATGCAAGTGAGCACAGAGCCGTGTACGACGGAAGAATTCCCTCGGCCGGCGCCTCGGCCGGCATTTTCAGTGCTCGATCACAGCGCGATCCGGACGAATGGTCTCACGCCGATTCGCCATTGGCGCGAAGCGCTTCGTGATTATTTGGCGAAGCAGCAGGAATAGTCGTATTGTAACTATAAGACAGGAGAGGCGGCGTCCGCTCCCCCAGGCGATATTTAGTCAAATGGGAGGGTGGGGGCCGTTCTTAACGATTAGCGAGTATAGGAGTTGCGTCGACGAGAATTGGAAAGGAAGAGAGGTATGATCTCATTGTTGCATTCTGATAGCAGAGACGCGGAGGGCGCTATCCCAACATTAGGCGTGTGTATTGTAACTTACAACAGCGAGAGTGATATTGCAGACTGCCTGCAGGCTGTGCTTGCTCAGACTTATCCAATCGCTCGCATCGTTGTGGTGGATAACGCATCGGCAGATGGGACGCTGAACGCGTTGGCTCCTTATGCGGATAGCATTACCCTTATCGCCTCTTCGACCAACACTGGTTTTGCAGGTGGGCAAAATATAGCTATCAAGCAAGCTGGTACCGACTATGTGCTCGTATTAAATCCAGACGTTCGGCTGCAGCCGCATTATGCCTCACGCATAATTGAAGCGATGGAAGCTGATTCGGGAATCGGAAGTGGCTGCGGGCTTCTTGTTCGTGCAGACGATAATGCAGTCGTCGATAGTACGGGACTTGCGATGAGCCGTACGCGGCAGGCAACTGACCGGGGAGCTGGAGAAGCGGTAAACCGCTGGCAGACGCAAGATGAAGTATTCGGCGTTTCAGGTGCAGCCGCTCTTTATGCCTCGCGGATGATTGCCGATATATCGGTTGATGGGCAATTTTTCGACGAAACTTTTTTTGCTTACAAGGAAGATGTAGACGTTGCATGGCGTGCTCGCGCACTTGGGTGGCGCGCGGTTTATATTCCGACTGCCATGGCGGTGCACGGAAGAGGATGGAAACAGGGGGGGCGCCGAGCGATCTCGATTTGGGTCCGGCAGCACTCTTACCAGAACCAATGGTTCTTGCTGTTTAAGAACGAGCAAATGAGTTGGCATTCATTTTATGCATGGCCTTTAATCGCTGCTAAGGAATTAGCTAAGCTTGGTTACATTATCCTGAGAGAGCCAGGGCTGTTGGGGTGTTGGCCTCAAATCGTAAGGGTTTTGCCCGAAATGCTGCGAAAACGGCGGATAATAAATAAAAAGAGAAGCAAAGGGTAGATTGTCCAATATTAGATTAATTGGGCAATTTGTATGTTTATGGTTATTGAGATTGGTTTTCGGCAGTTTATTTGATAGAATGATAGACGATAGATTCTTCGAATTATCGAGATTGGAGTCGGATAAGATGATTCGACAAAATCAACGCTTCCTTACGCAGGTTTATGTGCTTACCGACTTAGTATGCGCACTGCTCGTATTTTTAGGCGCCTATTGGCTGAAGTTTCATAGCGGGCTTCTGTCCCATTATTCGGCGCTGCCCTTCAAGAGTTATCTGATTTGGGGAACGGTATATGCTTTCGCGGCTGTTATCATCGGCTTCTATATTGGTCATTATGCACCCAGACGGCGTAAGCGGTTTTCCTTTGATGTGCTGAAAATCGTGCAAGTTCACTGCATAAGTGGATTGTTGGTGCTGAGCTTGCTCTATATAACGAGAGAAACGCATATTTCACGCGAGTTTCTGGGGCTGTATTTCGCGGCGTCCTTCGTATCCAATATCGGATACCGGTTAGCGGTCAAACGTTTGCTATTTATACTGAGACGCAAAGGATACAACAAGCGTTACGTGCTTATTTTGGGCGCAGGCTCCGTTGGGCGCAGATTCCACAATAGGGTTGCTAGCCAATCCGAGCTTGGTTATGAAGTCTATGGCTTCTTGGATGATTATCAGCAAGAGCCGATGGATGCGGACGGCGCTGGCGCTTACAAGCCGATCATCGGCAGGCTTGATGAGCTGGAGAAAACGTTGGCGGACAATCCGGTCATTGATGAGGTAATTGTCGCTCTGCCGCTTGAGGCGCATGCGAAGTATGCGGAGTTCATTCAGATTTGCGATAAAGCAGGCGTAAAGACGCTCATTATCCCGGACTTTTTCGATCTGCTTCCAGCACGACCGTTTTTTGATAACTTTGCGGGTATGCCGCTAATTAATGTAAGAGATATTCCGCTGGATGAGCTTAGCAATCGTCTGCTCAAGCGTACCTTCGATATTTTGTTTTCTTTGGTTGCGATCGCAATCACGTCACCTGTCATGCTCGCGATCTATTTGGGCATTAAGCTGACCTCTCCAGGCCCGGTGTTGTTTAAGCAGGAACGCGTGGGATTTAATCGAAGATCGTTTATGATGTTCAAGTTTCGTTCCATGCATGTGTCAACGGGCGCGGTTTCGGACACGCAGTGGACGGTGGAGAATGATCCGCGTCGTACGGCGTTCGGTTCTTTTCTGCGCCGGACTAGCCTAGACGAGCTGCCGCAGTTTTTCAACGTCTTATCGGGTCAAATGAGCATTGTCGGGCCTCGTCCCGAGCGTCCCTTCTTCGTGGAGCAGTTCAAGGAAGAAGTGCCGCGATACATGGTTAAGCATCATGTGCGTCCTGGTATTACGGGGTGGGCGCAGACCAACGGTCTGCGTGGCGACACCTCCATTGAGGATCGGATCGTGCACGATTTGTTCTATCTAGAGAATTGGACATTCTTATTCGATATAAAAATTATTATGAAGACCATTGTGAAGGGGCTCGTGAACAAAAATGCTTATTAATAGCGGAGTTCCTCGTCTATCGGTTATTATCCCGACCTTGAATGCCGGTGAAGCATTCGAGGAATTGTTAACCCGCATAGGCCGACAGTCGATTAAGCCTCACGAGGTTATCGTAATAGATTCCTCGTCCACAGATGGGACGGCGGAGTTGGCGCGCCAGGCTGGCGCAATCGTCATGACGATTGCAAAGCAATCGTTTGATCACGGCGGCGCCCGGAACCGGGCGGCCTCCGTTGCCACAGGCGATATATTGGTGTTTATGACACAGGATGCCCTGCCAGCGGATGATAGCTTGCTAGAGGCGCTCATTCGTCCGCTTGCTGCGGAGGAAGTGGCTTACGCTTACGCAAGGCAGCTGCCTTATCCCGATGCCAATCTGCTTGAACGAACGGCAAGGGCGCATAACTATCCGAACGAATCGATGATAAAATCTCGGCACGACATTCCTCGTTTGGGCATTAAGGCTTTCTTTTGCTCGAATGTTTGCTCAGCTATGCGCAGGGAAACATTCGAGCGGATGGGAAAATTCGATGAGCCGGTCATGTTCAATGAGGATCTATTGTTCTCCGCGCGCTGTGTCTTGGATGGCGGGTTAATTGCGTATGCGGCGGATGCCAAGGTGCTGCACTCGCATACATTCACGTTGAAGCAGCTTTACCGGCGTTTCTATGACAATGGCGTTTCGATTGGGACGCATCGCTGGATTGCTGTGCATGCACAGGCGGAGAAGGCAGGCTCAGGCTTGCTTCGCACCCAACTTCGCGCAATTTGGCAGCACCGCAAACCATGGCTTATCGTGCGGCTTGTCCTTGAGTCGGCAAGCAAATATGTGGGATATAAGCGTGGGTTGCGTCGTGGGCTGGGCCTTAGTGTGCCTGATTCGGCAACGATCCCGAAGGGCAGCGGCGAATCAAGCTCATCAACGAAGTCAATGTAACGACGAGTATAAAAAAACGGCCACGTTCCGAGGAGGGTAACGTGGCCGTTTTTTGTTTTAATGATTTGCGGGCGCAGGCGGCGCTGTCGGGGGCGGAGGGAGTGGGTGGTGGGACCGCGCCCGTATGCCGCGCGCTCCGCGCCCGCATTGGTTTTATTCGAATATCTATTCGAATATCTCGAACATATCCGTAACGTCCAGCCAATCCCCTAGATCAGTCATATCCCAAGCGGAATCGAAGTCGACGGCGGAGGCGAACGTCTCCGGTAATCCTGTTGCCAAAGCTGTATCTGCTGTATTCCATGTGAACATATGCGATCATCCTCTCAAATTTAAGGTAGTGTCTGAACGATTGCGAAATCGAGTGTTTTGTGATTAGGAGTTAAGTGCAGCGTTGTTCTCTACGCGGGCTTTACCGCCCGTTCCGAGCCAACTCCGTTTCCAGCTGCCTTGTACGACCAGCAGCGTTACGACACATAGTGCTGCAATGGCGCTTGCGATAAGGAAGCCAGTCGTATAAGAACCTGTCGATTGCTTGATGTTGCCCAGAAGCTTAGGCAGGAAGTAGCCGCCTAATCCGCCCGCTGCGCCTACGATACCGGTAATCAGGCCGATTTCCTTTTGGAACCGCTGCGGTACGAGTTGGAATACGGCGCCATTGCCCATGCCTAGCGACATCATCATAACGAAGAGGAGTACAATGATAAGTCCCATCGATGGCAAAGTCGAAATGCCGAGCAGCATAATCGCCGCGATGCTGTATAGTCCGATCAGCATATTGATGCCGCCGACTTTATCGGAGAGCCATCCGCCTACAGGGCGGAAGAAGCTGCCTGCGATGACACATAGCGTTGCGAAGTCTGCAGCGCGTACTGGGCTTAGATCGTACTGTGTATTGAAGAAAATCGTCAAGTAGTTAGCCATGCCGACGAATCCGCCAAATGTTACACCGTACAGTAAACAGAACAGCCATGTATCGCGGATCGATAATACTTTGGCGTAGTCAGACAGTTTTCTTGGAGCCGGCTGGTTCGGGCTGTCTTTGGCCAAAATCGAGAAGACGATAAAGACAATCACGATTGGAATAAGTGCGAGACCGAATACGACATGCCAGGAGTCGTAGTGCGTTGCAATTCGGTTGGCGAAGAGCGTCGAGAATACCGTGCCGCTGTTGCCAGCTCCGGCGATGCCCATTGCTAGCCCTTGATACTGTGGCGGATACCAGCGACTTGCAAGTGGCAGTGCCGCAGCGAACGAAGCGCCTGCAAAGCCGAGCAGCAGCGCTACAATATATAAGCCGTCTAACGAGTCGATGAACTTCCAGCCAAGCACTAACGGGACCATCGTGATGAGCATGCCGAGCTGTCCGGTGCGTTTTGGGCCGATGTAGTCGGTCAAGAATCCGAACACGAGGCGAAGGATGGAGCCTCCGAGTACAGGCAATGCAACCAAGTTCGCTTTTTGCGAAGCGTCCATTGGGTAGTCGCTCATAATGACGACGGATAGCGGTCCGAGCATGCTCCAAATCATGAAGCTGATGTCGAAATAGGCGAATGAGCTGAACAGCGAGGGCGTGTGCCCGCTTTTTAAAAATCCTTTACCTGCCATAGTGCAAAACTCCTCTCCAAGTGGCGAATCAGTTGTCTTTGTTGCTCGAGCAGTTGCTCTCTCTCTGTCTGTAGGGTTCCTTTTCGTGTAACGTACATGTTAGGTGTTCGTTTTTTGAAAAAGAAGAGGCCAAACTGCGCTCCGTTTCGGATAACAGTTTGGCCTCATTGCCATCGGAGACACGACATTGTGTCAACCGTTGATTGATCCACGACTTTGTGAATGTAATTGGATTATATGATACACGTTAATTTCATGTCAATATACCTGACACAACTTTTTTAGATGTCAGCTTAGTTGTGTCTTAACCGTGAATGAGCTGATAAACCTTCACGATTGAAGCGGCGACCTCGCCTATTCGTTTCCGATCGTTCATTGCCTGTTTGCGCAGGAAGTCATAGGCTTCTGCTTCATTAATGCCTCTGATCTCGCAAAGCACTGCTTTTGCTTGATCGATCCATTTGCGTTCCTCGATCCGCTGCAGCAATTGCTCGCGCTCATCCGTCCATCGCTTGCGTTGCTGATGTACCCGGGCTCCAAATTGCAGCATATGTTGGATGTCAGTAGAACTCATGGAAGGGAATATGACGCCGTCCAAGGAAAAGCCCCAGTCCATTTGCTGCGGCAGCCGCTGTTCCGTGCAATACCAAAAGATCGGGAGGCGGCGCATTGCGGCGAGTGAGGCCTGACAGTCTGTCATGCGCTCCAGCTTTACGGCCATTACAGCGGCGTCCGCAACGGCGATCAGACTGCACGCATCCTTGTCGGATGCCACGTGGTGAACGGTTCTTCCTCCCTCCCGCATTCGCGAGAGCAAATCCGAATTATTGCCTTCATCAATTACTAAGATGGTCTTCACTAGGACGGTTCACCTCGCTTAAGAAACTAAAAGCTTTCTTCTAATACCCGACTGTATACTTATTTGTTATAAAATATAACATAGCATTAGAGGGCTGTCGACGATAAAACGTCATAACGAAAAGATAATCGTAGTACGACATTTTTTTATGTCAGGATAGTTGACATATCGAAGGATGTTTAATATACTGGGAACAGTTAAAGGAATAGCAGACGGCACAATGGCGTGCCGCAAACGATGGCAATGGAGCCTATCACTTCCGTGGATGAAGACACACTCACTCACGCTAGGGGTAGGCTCTTTATGTTTTCATACAGGATCCGAGGCGATGTGAGGTTATCGACCACGGTGAAACGTCAGGAGGAGAGACGATGAAGAAATTAGTCATGATCGGTAACGGTATGGCCGGCGTATCGTTCGTAGAACAGCTTTTGAAGCTGAATCCGAATCGTTACGAAATTACGATTATTGGTGCGGAGCCGCATCCCAACTATAACCGGATTATGTTGTCCTCGGTGTTGGCTGGCGAAGCGACGATGGAAGATATCGTATTGAACAGCTGGGAGTGGTATAAAGAGAACAATATTCAGCTGCATGCTGGTCAAACAGCTACAGCAGTAGATACGGCGAATCGGACGGTAACGACTGATCAAGGCGTCACGGTAGCGTATGACGAGCTCGTATTCGCAACGGGATCGCTCCCGTTCATGCTGCCGCTGCCTGGTGCCGATAAGGAAGGCGTTATTGCTTTCCGTGATATTAAAGACTGCGAGACGATGCTTGACGCATCGAAACGATATAAGAAAGCTGTTGTCATCGGAGGCGGCTTGCTCGGGCTAGAAGCGGCGCGTGGACTCATTAATTTGAATATGGAAGTTAGTGTTGTCCATATTCATCATTATTTAATGGAGCGCCAATTGGATGAGACGGCAGCTAAGCTGCTGCAAGCGGAACTGGAACGTCAAGGCATTAAGTTCCTGCTCTCCAAAAACTCCGATACGATCATTGGTGGAGATCGCGTCGAAGGGCTGACGTTCAAGGATGGCACGACGGCAGAGGCTGACCTTCTTGTCATGGCTGTGGGCATTAAAGCTAACGTAGGCGTTGCGAAAGAGGCGGGCGTTGAAGTAAATCGCGGTATCGTCGTTAACGACTACATGGAAACGAACACGCCTAACGTATATGCGCTTGGCGAATGCGCAGAGCACCGTGGAATGGTTTACGGTCTCGTCGCTCCATTGTATGAGCAAGGCGCGATTCTGGCGAAGAAGCTTGCGGGCGTGGATTCCGAGGGGTACAAAGGCTCCGTATTGTCGACTAAGCTGAAGATTTCGGGCGTAAACGTGTTCTCGGCAGGCGATTTCAGCGATTCACCAGAGACGCGTGCGCTCCGTGTGCAGGACGATCTGGATGGCGTATACAAGAAAGTTGTATTCCGCGACGGCAAAGTGCAAGGCGCGGTGTTGTTCGGCGATACGGCAGACGGCTCCAAGCTCTTCTCTTATATGAGAAGCGGGGAGGACTTCACTGGTCGTGAGAAGGAAGTGTTGTTCGGCGCCTCTGGCGGCAAATCCTCGGGTCCAGAGGATCTCGTAAAAGCGATGAGCGGCGATGAAATCGTCTGCGGCTGCAACGGGGTAACGAAGGATACGATCGTTGAGTCGATTACGGAAAAAGGCTGCGTTAGCGTACAAGAGATCAAAGCGTGCACGAAAGCTTCCGGCTCTTGCGGTGGTTGTAAACCGCTCGTAGAAGCAATCCTGCTTGCTACGGTTGGTGCGGATAACGTGTCGGCTGTCAAAGAAGGCATTTGCGGATGTACGTCGCATTCCCGCGATGAGGTTGTGGAGTCCATTCAGCGCATGCGCCTGACGACTTCCCGTGAAGTGATGGCTGTGCTGGATTGGAAAAATCCGGAGGGATGCTCCAAATGCCGTCCTGCGCTTAACTACTACCTCGGCATGGTATGGCCGGCAGAGCATGAAGATGAGCAAGAATCGCGCTTCGTTAACGAACGCAACCACGCAAACATTCAGAAAGACGGTACGTTCTCGGTCGTGCCTCGTATATATGGCGGCGTAACGACGCCGGAAGATTTGAAACGGATCGCAGAAGTTGCAGAGAAGTATGAAGTGCCGCTCGTTAAGATTACGGGGGGACAACGGATTGACTTGCTCGGCGTGAAGAAAGAAGATTTGCCAAAAATGTGGAAGGATCTCGACATGCCATCGGGTTATGCGTACGGCAAGTCGCTCCGGACTGTAAAAACATGCGTAGGCAACACGTTCTGCCGTTTCGGTACACAGGATTCGATCAAGATGGGTATCGACATGGAGAAAAAATTCGAACGGTTGAATACACCGCATAAAGTGAAGCTTGCCGTATCGGGATGTCCGCGTAACTGTGCGGAATCGACGATTAAGGACTTGGGCGTTATTGCGATCGATGGCGGCTGGGAGCTCTATGTAGCAGGTAACGGCGGTACGAAGGTTCGCGCTGCTGAGCTGCTCGTTAAGGTGAAAACGGAAGAAGAGGTTCTGGAATGGACCGGCGCTTACCTGCAATATTACCGTGAAGACGCGCACTACCTGGAGCGTACGAGCGAATGGGCGCAGCGCATCGGCTTGGATACGGTGAAGAAGGCGCTCGAGAAGAAGGAAGACCGCGATGCGTTGAACGCTCGTATCGATAAGACGCTCGACCTGATGAAGGATCCATGGCAGCAAATTATTGAAGATGATGGACTCCGCAGCGCGTTCGATGCGCTTACGGCGCCTGTTGTGACGGAAGCGGCTGCTGCTGGCGAGCCTAAAGCATAATCGGACGGATGGGACGACAGGCGCATCAGAGAGTATAGAGTGATGCGCCCCGTGGAGAGAGCCTGTTCGGATGGCAAGTTTAATGATGTGGTCGGATGTAGAAGGGAGAGGGCATGGATGGAGCAATATATCGTAGGTCAGATTTCGGAGTTTCCGGAGCGTCGGGGCAAGATTTTTAAAATGGGCGAGCTGGAGCTGGCGATGTTCAAGCTGAGCGACGGCACAATCAAGGCGGTTGAAAACAGCTGCCCGCATAAGCAGGGTAAGCTATCCGAAGGTATCGTATGCGATGGGCATGTATATTGCCCGCTGCATGATTGGAAAATCAACCTAACCAATGGCGTGGTGCAAGAGCCTGATGAAGGCTGTGTGAAAACGTTCGAAGTAACGGTGGAGAGCAACGGCGATGTCGTTCTTCATATCGATGCATCTCGGTTAATGGTATCATAGAGTAGCAAGCTTGCGTCGAGGGGGGATCGCCAATGGTGCGGTTAGAGGGGAAGAAAATCGCAATTACAGGGCCGCGCAAAGCGGAGGATATGGCCCGAATGATCGGCAAGTTCGGTGGGGAGGCAGTCGTTCGTCCAGCGCAGGGCACGGTGTTTCTGGATGATTCGCAATTTGCGGAGCAGCTGCAGTCGCTTATCGAGCAGCCGGTCGACTGGCTCGTCTTGACGACCGGAGTCGGAACAGAAGCGTTGCTGTCCACGGCTGAGAAGCTAGGGCAGCTTGATCGCTTCATTGAGACGCTTCGTGGCGTGAAGCTTGCTGCACGGGGCTATAAGACCGTTAATGTACTGCGCCGACTAGGATTGACGCCGCTCGTTCGAGACGAAGATGGCACGACAGCAGGGTTGTTGCGGCTGATGGAACCGCACGATCTGTCGGGTCAACGTGTCGGGCTGCAGCTGTACGGCGATCCGGCGCCGCGGTTGAATGCAGTGCTTCAATCGTGGGGAGCTGAATGCGAGGAAATACTCCCTTACCGCCACATTCCCCCTGAGGGCGACGTGGTTAGCCAGCTGCTTGGCGAGATCGTTGCTGGTGCAGTGGATGCCGTTGCTTTTACAAGCACGGTGCAGGTTCGTTACGTCATGGAACAGGCCACAACGGCGGGCATGCGGCAGCAAGTGCTTGACGTGTTTGCTGGACCGGTGCTGGCTGTAGCTGTTGGTAAAGTGACGGCGGAAGCGTTATATGAGGAAGGCGTGGCGCGCGTGCTGTTCCCGGAAGAGGAACGAATGGGCAGTATGGTCGTCGCGATGTCCAAGTATTACGATTCGGGCGCAGCTGATGGAACGCTAGGCATAGGTTCCTCGGATGCGACGCTCGATCCTTCGACCGCTGATGAAGCGATCATCGACGCTGCGAATGCAGTGGGTGAATGCGCTGGCGGCATGGCGAATAGGACATGACGGCGAACTTAATTAAATGACGTAACAAGAGGCGGTTCTTCGGAACCGCCTTTTTTTGTGCTGTTGTTCGTTGACTTTGTGTCGCGTTTTCGATAGAATGGTCGGTAATTAATTAACTAACTAACGTTCGTTAGGCGAATGGAACTGAGGTGTATCGCATGAATGACACGGCGCTTCGAATTAAGCAGACCGCATTGCGGCTATTCACGGAATATGGATTTGAAGGAACTTCAATGTCAGATATCGCCAAGGAGGTTGGGATTAAAACGCCATCGATCTATGCGCATTATGAATCCAAGGAGCAGTTGTTCATTCGGCTGATCGAAGAGGTCATTGGTGAAGAGCAAGCAAGCTGGATGGCGATGATGGAAAGAAGCAACGCGCTTGAGCAGTCTGCCCAAGCGAAGCTGAAACTATTTTTCGAGTTTTTTACCGATTTCAATCAGCTGTCCATTGGACAGACGTTTCTAAAGCGAACGGTGCTTGTGCCGCCTCGCGGCTTAGTGGAACGAATACGGAAGGATTTGCTCGCCTATGAGGACACCATCTCGGCTCATTTGCTCCTTTTGCTGCAGGATGCGGCGGCTGAAGCGGGTGCGGCTCGGGTGGATGGTAAGCGGCTGCTTGCGGTTTTCTATGCGCTGATTGATGGTTTGCTCGTGGAATATCAGCTTTATGATACGGATACGCATCGGGAGCGGACGCGACTGGCTTGGGAGTGGTTCTGGGACGGCATCAAGAGAGGGGAGTGACGAATAATGTCTTGGATGTATTTGATCATAGCGGGCTTTCTGGAGGTTGGATGGGCATTTGGTTTGCAGGAGTCGCACGGCTTCACGAGGCTCGTGCCGAGCATTGTGACGATCGTGACGCTGGCGGCCAGCTTTATGCTGTTTGCGAAGGCGATGAAGACGATCGAGATTGGTACGGCTTATGCCATATTCACGGGATTGGGAACGGCTGGTACGGTACTGGTCGGCATGCTGTTTCTCGATGAACCGGTGCAGATTGGCAAGCTGTTCTTCGTGACGCTGTTGTTGTGCGGAATCGTCGGATTGAAGGTTGTGGCCAAGGAGAAGCAGCCGCAAGAGCAGTCTGTACAGCAGCGGTCTGAGGTTGAACGGCAGCAAGAGCATGAGCATGAGCATGAGCATGAGCAAGTGAAGGAGGTGCAGTGATGGCTTGGTTGTTTTTGATTATATCCGGTCTTGGCGAAGTTAGCGGCGTGACGTTCACGAAGCTGTCGGACGGCTTCCGCAAGTGGCAGGGGACGGTCGGTGCGATCCTATCGGGCATCGTCAGCTTCTACTGCTTATCGCGCGCCTTGCAAGAAATCCCGATCAGTACGGCGTATGGCATATGGACCGGGATTGGCTCGGCTGGCAGTGTCGTGCTGGGGATGGTGCTGTTCCGTGAATCCAAGGACTGGCGCAAGCTTGTGTTTATCGGCATGATTATCGTCGGCGTTATCGGTTTGAAAATGGTTGGCGGTGCAGCGCACTAATCGAGCGGCTGTCCGATAGGGATTTGGATTTCGAACATGGCTTCGCTCGGCTGATCTGTAATCGTAATGTCAATTTGCACGACCTGCAGCGCATCGCCAGCGATCTGGTAACCGTTCTGCTCGATATAATCGCATAAGGTCTCTAGCCCTTCGGTTCGTTCCCAGAACTCGCCGATGCAGCGGAGACAGGCATATGAGCCGCCCGGGGCGAGATAGACTGACCCTTCGGGCGGCTTTGCTGCGTCCTTGTAGGAAACAAACAGCGTGGAGGGTTGATCGAATTGCCGCAGGGCCAGATGCTCGCGGCGAATGAGTACGCCTAGCCGATTGCTTGCGAGAATAGGCGCACGCTCTGATAAGTTATTCTCAAGATCTAATATACCGTAGCACAGCTCCAGGTTGTTGCGGACCGGTCGCTCCAGCGTTAGCAGCGCGCGTTCGGGAAATTCGCGCAGGACGACTTGCTGAGGCTGGTGTTGCTGCTCAGCACGAGTAACCTCCTCGAGGAATGCGATCTTCTCGCGCACGTTCCGTTCGAGCTCTACCCACTCCTTAAGCTTCGTTTGAAGCTCCTCGTGCTTGCTTTTCAGCATTGCCAGTGACTTACTCACATGCCGATCGCGGAAAAACAGCTTAACCTCGTCGGTGTTCATGCCAAGCTGGCGCAGCTCCTTGATGGTCCCTAATATTTCGAATTGAAAGATCGAGTAGTAACGATAGCCGGTAGATGGGTCGGTATGAGCTGGCTTGAACAAGTCGATTCGATCGTAATGGCGGAGCGTTTCGGTTGTCAGACGGCGTAGGCGTGCCATTTCGCTAATTGTAAGCTTTTCTTTCATGAGTGAGCCTCAACCTCGCTTTTATCCGCAGACTTTATGTTATATAACCTAACATATATATTGACTTTTGTGTAGCACAAAGGTTTATATTGAGGTTAAATTTATTTCGGAAGCTTCTATGGCATGTAACATGACGTAGATTTAGAGGGGGAATCGAGCGTGCAGAGTTCAGGAGAGTTGAGGGGAACGAGAAAGCTGTCGCTGCTGCAATTGGTTTTTCTAGGCATGGCGTGGACGATGCCGTTGATCGTATTCGCAAACTATGGCATTGCAAGCGAGGCGGCGCATGGTTATTTGCCTACCGCGTATGCGATCGCGCTTCTTGCGATGTCCTTCACCGCCTATAGCTACGGCAGAATGGCGAAGCAGCTGCCTCATGCGGGCTCTGCTTACGGCTATGCCGCGAAGACGTTCCGTCCGGAAGCGGGCTTTATGGTCGGCTGGGCGCTGCTGCTGGATTACTTATTTAATCCGATCGTGTGCTGTATTCTGTTCAGCTTGTATTTGGAAGCGTTATTCCCTGCTGTGCCGTTCTTCTTATGGGTAGCGGCATTCGTGGCGCTTGTCTGCGTGATCAACTACTTCGGCATCCAGCTCTCGGCAGCCGTCAGCAAATATTCCGTGATCATTCAGCTAGCCATTATCGGCATCTTCTGCGCAGGCAGCTTCTATCATATTCTCGCTGGCGTAAATGCCGATGGAGTGGGCGGCTTCACCATGCAGCCATTTTTCGGTGATGAATTGACGCTTCCGTCACTGCTGGCGGGCGCCTCGCTGCTCTGCTTCTCGTTCCTCGGGTTCGATACGGTTAGCATCATGTCGGAGGAAGCGGATAAGCCCCAACGGAACATTCCGCGCGCCATGCTCATCATCATCGTTGTATGCGGCGTAGTAGACATAACGGTTACCTATTTAGGGCAGCTGGTGCTGCCGGGCTACAGCTATGAGGATCCGGATACGGCCTCGCTGGCGTTGGCTTTGCTTGTTGGGGGCGGATTGCTTAAAGCTGTGTTCGTCGGTTCGATGATCGGAGCGATGTTTACAGGGGCGGTTTCCAGCGTGGCAAGCGTTTCTCGCCTGCTGTATATTATGGGGCGCGATGGCGTGCTTCCGCGGCGGATTTTCGGCTATCTGCATCCGAAGCATCAGACGCCGGTGCGCAATGTGCTGCTCGTCGGAGCGATCTGCCTGCTGGCTGCGGTTCTGCCGCTCGGCACGACCATTTCATTCGTTAACTTTGGCGCCTTGCTGGCATTCGGTTGTGTGAACCTGTGTGTCATCAAATACGAGTTTGTTAATCTGCGGCGTAGCGGATGGCAAGCTTGGCTTGCGAGCGGGCTATTGCCAGGGGCCGGTTTTATCGCAATCGGATGGCTATTCAGCAACTTGAACGGTCGGGCTGTGTTTTTGGGATTAGGCTGGTTAGCGATTGGCGCAATTATGATGGGGCTGCAAAAATATCGCGAAGCGCCGAAGGGCGGTACGGTTGCTAACAACTCAACCATTCGCGGTGAAGGAGGAGCAAGCAAAGTTGGCGCATGAACGGTTAATCATGAAGATAACGAAACGCCTCTGGGACGCAGCTTCCGAAATAACGGATGCCGCCCAGGGGCGTTTTGTTTAGGTTGCTGCTTCTATTGGGCTTGCTGCTAACGCTCGCCAGCCGACGGATCGAAAGCGAGCCGGCTGAGCAGCGCGGCGAAATCCACTTTGGGATAGGCGCCGGATAACGCGTATTTGCCGTCAAAGACGAAGAACGGCACGCCGGTTACGCCGATTCGTTCGGCGCGCTGCAGGTCAGCGGCAACGTCTTCCTCGCCGTCGCCGAGAAGCAGCTTCGCGGCCAGCTCATCGGTGTCTTCTATGCCGATACCGTCTGCGATTCGCATGAGATGCTCGATGCTGCCGATATCAATTCCCTCTTCAAAATAAGCCTTAAACAGCGCATCCACAGCGGCAGTCTGCTGCTGCAGCGGCGTAAGGGCGATCATGCGATGGGCGAGCCGTGTGCTCGGATAGATGGAGATGCGGTCGAATTGCATCGTTAGGCCGACAGCCGCTGCGGCTTGGGTTACTTGAGCGGTTGCGCGCTCCGATGGGGCGGAGCCGCCCATTTTACGGTTAATCCAGTCTTGGAAGGGCGATCCCTGTTCCGGTACACTGGGGTCTAACAGAAAGGCGCGATATGTAAGAGTGGGTTGAATGCCATGCTCGGCAGTCCAATCGGCCAGCGCGTCGAACAGATTTTTTTTGCCTATACGGCACCATGGACATACGTAATCGCTATAAATCTCGATGTGCATGCAAGTCAGTCTCCTTGTCTGTGCGGGTAGTCCGATAGTCGGCGGATTATGCGATTCATTGTGTGCTTAGTATCCCATATTAAGCGTCGGACCACAAATAAAGGCTTCGCCCGCGCAGCGGCTTTTATGGACATGAGAAAAAGAGCGACCGCCGATCTGACTGGCGACGCTCGAAGAGGCGGGTGGAGCTTGTAAGACCAGATGCCAAGGTTTATGGCAAGTAGGTGTAAATGTCCTAGTCGGACGCGGCTACACTTCCGCTTGAAACGATTGCACCAGACGCCTCGCCCGGTCCTCATCCCGCTTATGCACAAGCAGTCGTCGGAGGTTGGCATCGCCGGACAGCTTGGTTTTCACGCCCTGCGACTTTAGGTAAGCGTATAAACGGTCGACGAGGTCGACCCGCGTGCCTCCTTCGGTCAGAATGACGGTCCAGCGCGAACTTGAAGAAGCAATTGTAGCGATGATTGCGGCTATAACGATCACGAAGAGCGCGCTCCACAGCCATAACATCGGACATGCACCACCTTTTGAGCATTAATGGATGACGTTCTGGTTCATTGTATTCGCCACCCGCTTGTTCACATGCCATGAAAATGCGTCAAAATAAGCGTATTTGCAAACTTGTATCCCGGTATTGGTTTCCTGTAAAGTCAAGGGATGGACGATAGTCGCTCAATAAGGAGCTGACGGATATGATTCGAATTGGATTGGCGGGCTGGGGCGATCAAGACAAGCTGTATGGTACGCCTGAGGCGGCTCGTCAGAAGCTGGTGACCTATGGAAAGCTGTTTTCGGTAGTGGAGGTGGATAGCTCCTACTATGCCGTTCAGCCGGTACGCAATATGGAAAAATGGACGAGCGAAACGCCGGAGGGCTTCTCCTTCGTGGTCAAAGCCTACCAAGGGATGACGGGGCATACACGAGGGCGCATTCCGTTTCCGAATGAGGGAGCGATGTTTCGTGCGTTCCGCGAATCGCTGGCACCGATGCAGGAGAAGGGCAAGCTGGCAGGCGCCTTATTTCAGTACCCGCCGTGGTTTGATTGCACGCGTGAGCATGTGCGGCTGCTGCGCGAAGCTCGGGTGCGGATGGGGGACGTGCCGTGCATGTTGGAGTTTCGCCATCGGAGCTGGTTCGAAGCGGATATGCGGGAGCGAACACTCGATTATATGAGGCGAGACGGCTGGATGCATAGCGTCTGCGACGAGCCGCAGGTGGGGGATGGATGCGTGCCGATTGTAGAGGCGGTGACGGATGAGAAGCTGACGTTAGTCCGATTCCATGGCCGGCATGCGGCGGGTTGGCATTCATCGGGCCAGCCGAATTGGCGCGACGTACGGTATTTGTATCGATATAGCGAGGAGGAGCTGTCGAAGTGGGCGAAGCGTCTGAGACGCTTGGAAGAGCAGACGGGCGAGCTGCTCGTTATCTTCAATAATAATTCGGGCGGCGATGCCGCTGATAATGCGAGGCAGCTGATGGCGATGCTGGGGCAGCCTGTTCCGCCGCTGCCGGAGCTCCCGCCGCCTGCGGGGGAGCAGCTGAGCTTGTTCGATTGATTTTAGGCGATTAAATATGGGTAAATAATGAAGAACGTTTTTTGAAGGGCATGTTCATAAGAAAAGGAGACGATGACGATGAGCGTGGCGAAGCATATTGCGGATACGGTTGAACTGGCGAACGGCGTAACAATGCCGTGGTTAGGGCTCGGCGTGTGGCAGGCTGCAGATGGGGCGGAGGTTGAAACGGCTGTTCGAGCGGCAATCGAAGCGGGATACCGAAGCATTGACACGGCAGCGGTATACGGGAACGAAGAAGGCGTAGGGCGCGCGATCCGGGAGACCGGCGTGAAGCGGGACGAGCTGTTCATCACGACGAAGGTTTGGAATGCGGACCAGGGCTATGAGTCGACGCTGCAAGCGTTCGAGACGAGCCGCCGCAAGCTAGGGCTGGATGTTATCGATCTCTATCTCGTGCATTGGCCCGTTACCGGCAAATATAAAGAAACGTATCGCGCGCTAGAAAAGCTATACCGTGACGGCAGCATCCGCGCGATTGGCGTAAGCAACTTTTTGGAGCCGCAGCTTCATGACCTGTTGGGCGAATGCGAAGTGAAACCGATGGTGAATCAAGTGGAGTTTCACCCGCTGCTTACGCAGCCTTCGCTCTATTCGCTGTGCAAGGAGCATGGCATTCGACTAGAAGCATGGAGTCCGCTTATGCAAGGGAATCTCGATCTGCCGCTGCTGCGGCAGTTGGCGGACAAATACGGCAAGTCGCCTGCCCAAATCGTGTTGCGATGGGATTTGCAGCGCGGCGTCATTACGATTCCTAAATCGGTCACGCCTGCGCGCATTGCGGAGAATGCGAATGTGTTTGACTTTAACTTGTCGGATGCGGATGTTGCGGCGCTTGATGCGTTGGATGAGGGACGGCGGTTTGGTCCTGACCCGATGACGTTCGTCTAGGCAAAGCGGCTGTTGGCATCGGCTATTCGATTAACAGAATGTTCATGGGATAGGAACTTGCGACGAGCTGCAAAATAAGGGAAGCCGCCTGCTTGACACGGTGAACTGTAACTGATATTATTACAGTACAAAGCGGGGTGGCAACCGGCAATGAACAGTGAATTTACGATAGCCGTACACAGCTTGGTTTACCTGGCCTACGTGCCGGAACGAATGGCTTCAAGTGAAGCGCTCGCCGACAATGTCGGCACGCATCCAGCTCGCATTCGCAAAGTGATGAGCGTCCTTCGCAAGTCGGGCTACGTCGCAACGCGGGAAGGCGCGGGCGGCGGTTACCGGCTCACGGCTGAGCCCAATGAGGTTTCGCTTGGCGATATTTATCGCGTAATGGCGCAAGGCTCATTGATGCCAAGCTGGTGCTCGGGCGACCCGGAGATGGATTGCGTCGTCGGCTCGAACATGAAGCAAGTGATGTTCGGCATTTTCTGCACTGCGGAGAAGCGGCTTGAGACTCACTTTAATGCGATTACGATTCGGGATGTGCTTGGGCAAATTCATGATTGTGTAGACTGTGAGTAAGCAATCAGCAGCGGTATGAAGGGGTTCACCCATCCCATACAATTTAGTGGAGAGGAATGATCCGACATGGCAGTAGCATTGACTAAGGAAAATTTCACGCAAAGCATTGAGAGCGGCGTATCGCTCGTAGACTTCTGGGCGCCTTGGTGCGGACCTTGCAAAATGCAGCTTCCAATCGTTGAGGAGCTCGCAGGCGAGCTTGCAGGCCAAGCAACGATTGCAAAAATCAACGTTGACGAGCAACCGGAGCTCGCTTCCCAATTCGGCGTAATGAGCATCCCTACGCTGATTCTGTTCAAAGACGGCCAACCGATCGACAAGCTCGTTGGTCTGCAAAGCAAAGACGCTCTGAAAACGAAAATCCAAAACAACCTGTAAGGTTGAGCGGATAAGCGAGAAAAAGGCGGTGCAGAAGATTGTTTCTGCGCCGCCTTTTTGTATTTGAGAGCGAGAATAGGGCAGAAAAAAGTGCGCTATGCGGGAGTTTGATGCACACGAGCGGGAATAGGGCAGAAAAAAGTGCGCTATGCGGGAGTTTGATGCGCACGAGCGGGAATAGGGCAGAAAAAAGTGCGCTATGCGGGAGTTTGGTGCGTACGAGCGAGAATAGGGCAGAAAAAAGTGCGCTATGCGGGAGTTTGATGCGCACGAGCGGGAATAGGGCAGAACATTCTGCCCTATTTTGGTGTGCATCCTATTCGGCGTCCATGCCAAAGTTTTAAAGCTGCAAGAAAATTTACCCTCCGCAAGAAACCTTTTGATTGGAGGCTGCGTTTAAAGAAGCAGAAGAGTTGAACAGCATCGAATAAACGCCATTCCAAACGTTTTAGGAGGGTTACACGCATGACAATGAAAAAGAACAAAAAGCCACGCGTCTCCAGCGCATCGCGCAAACTAATTGCGCTCGCGACTATGGTAGCGCTTACGGCTTCGCTGCCAACGGCGGCTTTTGCCGATAAAGCCGTTAATCCAAGCGTGGTCAGCGGCGCGCCGAGCACGGCAGCGGCCACATCCAGCGACTCCGCAGCATCTCAGCCGGCAAGCGGCGATGATGCATCGGTCAAAGCAGAGATTACGAAAGCAAAGGCGATTGAGCTGGCTCGCAAGTATTTGTCCATCCCAGACGCTTATACGCTTCAAAGCTCGCGTCTATCGACGAATATGCAAGAAAACGGACTTTATATCGTATGGAACCTGTCGTTCATTAATAAGGTGAATGGCAAAGTGAAGGGGACGATTGAGGCCGGGCTAGATGGCACGACGGGCGAGCTGCTCTCGTACTACTCGAGTACGGACAATTCGAATGCAAAGCCTTCTTACCCGCCGAAGGTAAATCGCGAGAAAGCGACGGGGGTCGCATTAGCGTTTCTTAACAAAATCGCGCCCGATTACGTGAAGCAAGTTGAGTTGGATGCCTATGTTGGCGTAGGCACGAAGCCGCCGCTATCTGGCCAAGTGGTTCACTCGCTCCGTTATGACCGTATCGTGAACGGCGTGCCTTATGTTCAAAACTACATCGATTTTCAAATCGACGGTGAAGGCCATATTTTAAGCTATCAGCTCAATTGGGAGCGGGTCGTGAATTTTGAGAAAGCGAAGCCGGCGTTCGCCCTCGACGAGGCCACTGCCAAAATCTCTGCACTCGCCAAGCCGGTTTTATCGTACACGGTTCCATACCAAAGCAAGTCGCGCAAGCCGGTGCTGGTCTACAACATGCCGGCCTTAGCAATCTCTGCTGTAACGGGGGGACCGATCGATTCGCAGCAAGTGAAGCAAACCGAAACGCAGGTTAGCGCGAAGCCATCGGGCACGAAGCCGGTTGCGGGCAAGGAAGTGCTGACGAAGGAGCAGGCATCCGACAGAGTGAAGGCGGCGTTCGATGTGCCCGCTAATGCGAAGCTGAACAGCTCGGATTTCAGCGAGTACACAGACGAGAATGGCAAGGCGCGTGCCAGCTGGCAGCTTGCTTACTCGCTCGACCAAGAGAAGGAGGTTGGGCAATCGGCTTGGGCAGAGGTTGATGCTTGGACAGGCGAGGTGCGCACCTACAATGCGTACAATTCCTCTACGCGAACAGGCGCAGGCATTACGTATGACCAGGCAAAGGCGAAAGCCATTAAGGTGCTGCAGGAACGCGTCTCTTGGAAAGCGGACCAGTATTATTTGGTCGAAGGAGATCCTTCTCGTTATACGGACAAAAAGCCGGAGGAGATTGGCGAGTTTTATTTTAGTGCGGTGCGTAAGGTGCATGGCGCAGTTGCGGAAGATGAGAATTTGCAAGTATCGATTAGTGCATTTAACGGGTCTGTAACTAGCTACTGGTCATATTCCGGAGGTTATGATTATCCGGCTCAGGCGCCGTCTGTCATCGGGGATGCCAAGGCGATTGCGGCGTGGATGAATTTTTATCGCGTGGAGCTGACGTATCAATCGAACTATTCGTATTACTGGAACGGCCAACCAATCCCTGTGGAAAAATACAGAGTGATGCTCGCTTCGGGGGAGGCTAAGCCTTCCGAGATCGAGACCAAAGGAGAGGCGAAGCTCGTTTACCGACTCGTCCCGCGTTATGTCATGGACCAATCGGTTACGCTCGATGCGCAGACCGGGAAGTGGATTAGCGCCGAGGATGGCACAGCGGCAACGCTTGAGCGTCCTATGGCGACCGATATTGACGGGCACTGGGCTCAGCGTGAGCTAGAGCTGATGGTTGCGTATAAAGCGCTTGATCTCAAGGATGGCAAAGTAAATCCGAATGCGGTCATTACACGCGGCGAAATGATCAAAATGCTCGTGCTGGCGATGAATCAAGGCTCGCAGCCGATGTATGGCGCAGCGGACGAGAAGACGGAAGCGTCCTTCGCTGATGTGGCGGCGAACTCGCAATACTTTGCTTACGTCGAGACGGCATTAGGCCAGCAGCTCATCGACATCGGGGACGGCACGTTCGACCCTAACGGCAAAGTGGACCGTGAGGAGATGGCGGAGTTGATCGTTCGCGCACTGGGCTTCAACGCGCTGGCGGAGCATAACGATCTGTTCAAGGTCACGTTCAAGGATGCTTCGAAAACCAAGCAGCGGGGCCAAGCGGCGATTGCTGTAGGGTTAGGCATTATGTCGCTGCAAAATGGAAATTTCTTGCCGGAAAAGCAAGTGACGAGAGCTGAAGCGGCTGCGGCATTCTTCCGCTTCCTGCAAGCGCGCGCTGATCTGCAAGAGGCGCCGCTGCGCAATTAGATTTGCAGCACGATTCGTATTCCAAAGCCCGCCAAGCCGATTGCGAATCGGATGGCGGGCTTTATTTTGCTCATAAATGGGTAAGTAGGCTATGGGAGGCAGGCTAGTCGGATTTTTTCTTCTTGCCGCTGTAGTTCGTAACGGATTTTGCATCTTCAATCGTATCATTGACGAAGGCCATATCTTGATTTTTGGCTTTCATGTGGGTAGTGCCTTTGTAATTGCCCTTATGCGACTGATTTTCCATGTGGCTACACCTCCTTGAGACGTAGTATCCCCTGCCGCGGGCGGGACATTCTAGAGGTACGGCATTCAAGAGCGGGGAGTGAGTGAAACAATGGATAAATTGGACCAACGACGAAATCATCAAATAAAAGGTATGCGAGCGCTGCTAGCTGTGGTGCTGCTTCTGGCGGGCATTGTTCTGCTGGCTGCGTGCTCGTCAGAGCAACCGGCGCAACAGGACAAGCGGGCCGTGCCGTCTGCAAGCAAAGCGGAGGAATCGGTCGCAGCATCCGAGGCCGCTGCGATTCGCGAGGAGCTGGCACAATCGGCGCAGGCTGCTTCAAATCCGGCAGGGTGGGCGATCACGCTGAAGCTGGACCAGCAGCTGGACGAGAATGGACAGCCCTCCAAGATGAATATGACATCCGAGGGTCCTGTTCGGCGGGAGCCGCTGCAGTTGAAGCAGACGATCATTTCGGAGTACGGGGGAGAAACGTCTAAGATGGAAACCATTTTAACCCCGGACGGCTATTACATGCATGACATGACGAGCGACGATTGGACGCGCATGGCCAAATCGGTCATTCCGCAAGTAAAGGAAACGCTGTCGGATTATCAAATCATGCCGTCTGAGCCGATTGAGCGGCTGGCTACCGCGTCTGAGAAGCTGCAACGCACGACAACGGCAGATGGCGGCCAGATCCAGTATGTATACACAGGAGACGGCAAGGATGCGGGCGCGCGCGCGTTGATTGACGATATTTTGCGTGGCACGTTCGGCGGCAGCGCCATGACGCAAGAGGTTGTGGACAGCATCGCGGTCGAACAGTTCGAATATAAGCAGTCGATTGATGCACAAACGAAGCTTCCCGCGAAAGTGGGCCTGAAGCTGGAGCTGACGATTGAGCTGCAAGCAGGGCATCGTTCCAAGCTGAGCGAAACGCTGGACGTATCGTACAGCAAGTGGAATGAAAGCACGGCAATAACGGTGCCGGACAGCGCCAAGCAGGCAGAGGAGGTCACGCCGCCGACGCCGGAGCAGCTGGAAGAAGTGGATCGGCTGTTGGGACAATAGGCGATATGCTTTCCATGTGCGCAAGGTTCGGGTATAATGACCATTATTGATAAGACAGTTAGGAGTTGTTATGCGTCATGGCGCTTTCTTGTGGAATAGTCGGACTGCCGAACGTCGGCAAATCGACGCTGTTTAACGCAATCACGCAAGCCGGTGCGGAATCGGCGAACTATCCATTCTGCACAATCGACCCGAACGTCGGCGTTGTCGAAGTGCCGGATGAGCGGCTGATTAAGCTGACGGAGCTTGTTACACCGAACAAGACCGTACCGACTGCTTTTGAATTCGTAGATATTGCCGGCCTCGTGGCAGGCGCAAGTAAAGGCGAGGGCCTGGGCAACAAGTTCCTCGCGCATATCCGTGAAGTGGATGCGATCGTGCATGTCGTTCGCTGCTTCGTGGACGAGAACATTACGCACGTAGCGGGCAAAGTCGATCCGCTGGGCGACATTCAGACGATTAACCTTGAGCTGATTTTGTCCGACATCGATTCCGTTGACCGCCGTATCGACCGTTCCCGCAAGAATATGAAGGGCGGAGACAAGAAATACGCGCAGGAAATCGAAGTGCTGGAGCGTCTGAAAGAAGCGCTGTACAACGATCAGCCAGCTCGCAGCGTCGAGCTTAGCGACGATGAGCGCCAATTGATTCGTGACCTGCATTTGCTGACGATTAAGCCCGTGCTGTATGCAGCTAACGTGAGCGAGGCGGAAGTGGCGAATGCTGATGAGAACCCTTACGTGAATATCGTGCGTGAATTTGCTGCAGCGGAAGGCGCGGCAGTCGTGCCGATCAGCGCGAAGGTAGAGTCCGAGATCGCAGAGCTCGAGGGCGAAGACAAGGCGATGTTCCTTGAGGAGCTGGGACTGCAGGAATCCGGCTTGAACCGACTGATCAATGCGGCGTACAAGCTGCTTGGCCTGTACACGTATTTCACAGCAGGCGTTCAAGAGGTTCGGGCATGGACGATTCGCAAAGGCATGAAAGCGCCGCAAGCGGCGGGCGTTATCCATACTGATTTCGAGCGTGGTTTCATTCGCGCCGAAGTTGTTTCGTATAACGATCTGGTTGCAGCGGGCTCGATGAATGCGGCCAAGGAGAAGGGGCAGCTTCGTCTGGAGGGCAAGGAATATGTTGTGCAAGACGGCGACGTTATGCACTTCCGCTTTAATGTATAGTTGAATCCTTCCAAATAAGAGACGCTTCCGGCAGTCCTGCTGCCGGGGCGTCTTTTTTTGAAAAAATAAGGCGCTTCGCTAATAGATGGCGTGCTGTCGGCCGTTAACATAAGAAAAAGGTCATTTGCGATTGAAGCATAAAGCGTGAATTTAACGAAATTCATTCATGTGACCGCGTGAACAGAGAGGATGAACATCATGAGATTGTGGCGCAACATGAGTCTGGTATGGAAAAGCTCGTTAGTCGTGTCTGTATTAATTATTGTCATTGTGAGCGTGATGACGATGGAGAGCAGCATGCGGTGGCGGAAGGATTACATGAGCGATATGAAAGAAAAGGGCAGGCTGCTGAGCACGCAGCTCGCCGCCGAGAGCGCAGAGGTGCAGCTGGCGGCCGATCGATTGTACAAGGGCGAGAATGACGGCAAAGATCCGGCCTCCGTCGCGATGCAGCGCCGGCTCGTTGCGATGGCGGGCCAAGCCAACGTAGAGCATGCGTATTTGCTGCTTCCGGAGGTGGAGAAGGATGCGCAAGGAAGTACGATGACCTACTTGCTTAGCGATAATTTTACCGGGACGGATGGCAGGCTGGGCGATGTATATCCAATTACTGAACATTTTGAAAGGGCTATTGAGCAGGCGAATAAGTATGGGGAAGCACTGTCGGACGCCTATGCGAACAAGAATGGCACTTACCGAACGTATTTGACGCCGATCGTCAGTTCTGACGGAGATCGGATCGCTTGGTTCGGGATCGATTATTCGGAGTCAAAGATGCAGCAAGAGCTGAATGCTAGCCTGAGGGGCGAGCTTCTGATTGCGGTGGGGACGGAAGCGGCAGGCATCTTGGTCATCGTACTGTTCCTGCTGCGCATGCTCGCGCCATTGAAGAAGCTGACGAAGCTGTCAGAGCAAGCGGCGGGCGGCGATTTGACCGTTTCTGCGCAAGTGCTCTCCCGCAATGAGATTGGCAGATTGTCCGGCTCATTCAACGATATGATTGCTAGCCTTAATCAACTAACCAAGCATGTGCAGGCGTTATCGAGCGATGTAAGCGGCAATGCGAATGCCGTGAATGCGAATGCCGGGGAGTCGTCGGAGCAGACGAGACTGGTAGCGGAGGCGGTTCGAGAGGTTGCTGAAGGCTCGGCCCAGCAGCTGCAAAGCTCGCAGGAAAGCCAGCGTGCGATGACGGAGATGGCGATCGGGATTCAACGGATCGCGGAATCGTCCTCTGTCGTATCCGAGCTTGCGGTAGAGACGTCGGACAAAGCGAAGGATGGCGGCCAATTGATCGAAGGCACGGTCGTTCAGATGAGAGCGATCGAATCGGATCTGCTGGAAACGAACGCCGCAATGAATGAGCTGCAAGAGGAGACGGCCCGCATTCGCGAAGCGATGGAGCTGATTAGCGACGTGGCGGCGCAAACCCATTTGCTTGCGTTGAATGCATCGATCGAGGCAGCTCGCGCAGGCGAGCAAGGGCGCGGCTTTGCAGTAGTTGCGCAGGAAATTCGGAAGCTAGCGGAACGGACTGGCGAATCTTCTCTGCAGGTCAGTGACATGCTAGGCAGTATCGTGTTGCGTACGAATTCGACGGCGTATGCGATAAGCCGTTCGCTGGAAGAGGCGCGGCATGGCTCGGGCGTAGCGGCAGAAGCAGGCCAATCGTTCCTGTCCATCGCAGATGGCATTCGCACGCTGGTGGATCAGATCCAAGAGGTGTCGGCTTCGACTGAGCAAATGTCAGCGGGCAGCGAACAAATCGCCGCTTCGCTGGATGAATTGGAGCGGATTGCGGAACGTTCCTCGGATCATGCATCCTCGGCAGCGGATGCCGCAGAGCGCCAGCTGTCGTTAATGCGGAAGGTTGAGGCGGCTTCGCAATCGATGAAAGCATCGGCTGAGGAGCTGCTGATGGCTGTCGGAACGTTCAAAGTGTAGAGGAATTACGCAAATTGGGCGTGAATCCGGTCGTTTCCATGGGCAAACTAGTTTATACAGTGGCACTCCTGTGTTATAATTACCGGATGAATACAAGGTTGCGGCTTTTGCCGAACCTTATAGGGGTGAAGATACGGTGTTAGACCGTTTATCAGTATTAGCCGACCGTTACGAGAAATTGAGCGAGCTTCTGTGCGACCCAGACGTTGCTGGTGATCCGAAGCGACTGCGTGAATATTCGAAGGAACAGTCCAGTCTGCAAGAAGCATACGAAGCTTTTACGGAATATAAGCAGGTTTGCGAGCAGCTGGATGATGCCAAGCTGATGCTTGGCGAGAAACTGGACGACGAGATGCGCGAGATGGTCAAAATGGAGATCGGCGAGCTGGATGAACGCAAGACGGCGCTCGACGAACGCATTCGCATTTTGCTCCTGCCTAAGGACCCGAATGATGACAAGAACGTTATCGTCGAGATCCGCGGCGCGGCTGGCGGCGATGAGGCTGCTTTGTTCGCGTATGACCTGTACCGGATGTACAACAAATATGCGGATAGCCAAGGCTGGCGCGTAGAGCTGATGGATATGAACGAGAGCGATCTCGGCGGCTTCAAGGAAGTCGTGTTCATGATCATCGGCAAGGGCGCTTACAGCAAGCTGAAGTTCGAGAGCGGTGCTCATCGCGTGCAGCGAATTCCAGCAACGGAGTCGGGCGGCCGCATTCATACGTCCACTTCGACGGTTGCGGTTATGCCGGAGATTGAGGAAGTGGATATCGAGATTCATGACAAGGATATCCGTATCGATACGTTCTGCTCCAGCGGCGCTGGCGGCCAGTCCGTTAATACGACGAAATCCGCTGTCCGCGTATTGCATGTGCCGACAGGCATCATGGCGACCTGCCAAGACGGCAAATCGCAGAACGAGAACAAAGCGAAGGCGCTGCAAGTGCTTCGCGCTCGGATCTATGAGATTCACCGTCAAGAAGAGGAAGCGAAATATGCTGGCGAGCGTAAAAGCAAAGTCGGTACGGGCGACCGCAGCGAGCGAATCCGGACGTACAACTATCCGCAGAGTCGGGTGACGGATCATCGTATCGGCTTGACGCTGCACCGCCTTGATGCCATCATGAACGGCGATATCGAGGAAATCGTGCAGACGCTGACGATCACAGAGCAAGCGGAGCTGCTGGAACAGGAAAACTCGAACGCATAAGCAGCGTTTGGGAGGAACGGGCGAGCGCATTCGCAGTTTAATAAAAGGAGTGTCATGCGAAGATGACGAACATGGAGACGGGAACGAATGAGTCCGTCGCCTATCGGCCCGGCATGACCATTGGAGAAGCCTGCTTGCAGGCTTCTTCTTTGCTTGCTGGGCATGGAATCGGCGAGCCGCGCTCGAATGCCGAGCTGCTGATCGGACACGTGCTTGGTTTTGGCAAGGCAGAGCTGCTCCGTGATTGGCGCGAGCCGATGCCGGAGGAGGCATTCGCGCGATGGGCGAAGCTTGTGGCGCGCAAAGCTGCGGGGGAGCCGGTGCAATATTTGCTGGGCGAGCAATGGTTTTATGGGCGGCCGTTTGCAGTGACGGCGGCCGTGCTTATTCCGCGCCCTGAGACGGAGCTGCTCGTCGAAGCGGTGCTGGCGGAGGCGGATGCGTTGTGGCCGCGCGGAGAGGCTGCGGCTGCCGGGCAGGAAGCGAGAGTCAGGGAACTGACGGTGCTGGATGTTGGCACGGGGAGCGGCGCGATTGCGGTCACGCTTGCTGCGGAGCGAAGCGACTGGCGCGTGTACGCGTCAGATTTGTCGCCGGACGCGCTGCAAGTTGCGCTGGGCAACGCGTGGCGACATGCGGGAGCGGGGCGTATTGCGTTTGTCGAGGGCGATTTGCTGACGCCGTTTCTTGCTGTTCCGGAGACGGAGGCGGATAGAGCCTCGGCAGGGCGAAAGCCGTCGCCAGCTGCGGATGCGTCGTCTGTGTCTGCGGTGGATACTGATGGGGAACATCGTGATTTGGAGCATTCCGATGCAGATCAGCGTAATGCGCATCGTACATCGCACCTTACGCAAGCTGCTGGATTGCGAATCGATGTGCTCGTATCGAATCCGCCATATATACCGGCTGGAGACCTGCCTGATCTACAGACGGAGGTTCGCGACTATGAGCCGCGGCTCGCGCTAGACGGCGGCATGGACGGGCTGGACCCTTATCGCCGGATGGCAGAACAGCTGCTGCGCCTTGCGGAGCTGCCTCGCATCGTCGCGTTCGAGCTGGGCATGGGGCAGGCGGAGGACGTGGCGGAGCTGCTGCGTTCGATCGGTTATTGGGATCATATTCGGATCATTACCGATTACGGCGGCATCGACAGGCATGTCGTTGCCGTAAAACGGGCGAGCGGCGGCTCGCATTAAATAGGGATGGATGTGTCGAAGAGGGACCTCGGCACATCCATTTTTTTGTGACGCCCGCGCGCGAGCGAATAGGGCACACGGAATCTGCCCTATTGGCGCACCGCGCCCGCGCGCGAGCGGATAGGGCACAAGAATGTGCCCTATTGGCGCATCGCGCCCGCGCGCGAGCGGATAGGGCACAAGAATGTGCCCTATTGGCGCACCGCGCCCGCGTGCGAGCGAATAGGGCACAAGAATCTGCCCTATTGGCGCACCGCGCCTGCGCGCGAGCGAATAGGGCACAAGAATCTGCCCTATTGGCGCACCGCGCCCCGCGCGAGAGCGGATAGGGCGCAAAAATCTGCCCTATTGGCGCACCGCGCCCGCGCGCGAGCGAATAGGGCGCAAAAATCTGCCCTATTGGCGCACCGCGCCCGCGCGCGAGCGAATAGGGCACAAGAATCTGCCCTAGTGGCGCACCGCGCCCGCGCGCGAGCGGGTAGGGCACAAGAATGTGCCCTATTGGCACACTGCTCCGCAACGCCCACATTTTTTCAAATTGATAGGTTTATAGATTCTATCCCCCGGACATAATAGGGATAGATTCGTTCCGGAACGCAAGCTAGCACCGACGGGTGCCTGAGAGGGGCTTGTGTCTATGATTCGCCATCATTCCTATTATTCGGTTGATTCTTCCACTCCTAACGTTCGTTCTGAAGCGCGTTCTATTGAATTGGACAAACCGCGGCGCAGCCGTTTTGCATATCGCCCAATGTATGGATACCTTATTATTGCACTGTTCGTGCTAGTCATGAGCTGGGAGCAAGTGCGGACGGACGCTGCAGCTGTTGAAGGCGCAATTCCGGAGCAGTCGATCCGGCTGCGCATTCTCGCCAACTCCGATAATCCGGTTGATCAGGCGGTAAAGCGGCATGTGCGCGACGCTGTCGTTCAAGCGATGAACAGCTGGGTCGCGGGTCCTTCTACGATTGAAGCTGCGCGCGAGACGATTCGTTCGCACATGGGGGAAATCGAGAAGATCGTTGCGCATGAGCTGGAGATTCGCGGGTTCGATTACGGCTTCAAAGCCGAGCTGGCTGTTGTTCCGTTCCCTACTAAAATGTACGGCAATCGCATCTACCCCGCCGGCGATTATGAAGCGCTCCGCATCACGCTCGGCAAAGGCGCCGGGCAAAACTGGTGGTGCGTGCTATTCCCGCCACTGTGCTTTGTGGATGCGGCATCGGGCGAGGCTGAGCCTGTAGCAGCGGCGGCGGCCGAACAAGACGGCAAGCAGCCTGCGGCAGCTAAGACGTCCAAGTCGAAGTCGACAGCGGATAGCAAAAATCAGCAGGCGCACGTACAGCAGGCGAAACTAGATCAAGCAGACAAAGCAGTTAGCGCACAGGCGGACCAATCGACTGAGACGCCGCAAGCGAAATTTTTCATCGTTGAGATTTTTGAAGCAATCATTGGATTCTTCCGGTCTTTATTCGCGTGATTCATTTCTTGCAGGGTCTCATTGTTTAAGTGATTACAGCCGGCATGCGCAAGCAGCCGGCTTTGGTGTGTTATACTAGCATAAAATGCAAAATGACAAGGATTGAATCGCTTCTATGACAATAAAGACGCAATTCTGGCAGGTGAAGGCGGACTTGCAGGAGCAAACGGCAGCGGATGAGGCTGCAATTGCAGCGGCTGCGGAGCTGCTGCGTACAGGCGGAACGGTCGCCTTTCCGACAGAGACCGTGTATGGGCTGGGTGCAGATGCGCGGCAGACATCGGCAGTGGAAAATGTGTTTGTTGCCAAAGGCCGTCCCTCTGACAACCCGCTAATCGTTCATATCGCTGACGAAGCGCAGCTTCGAACGCTTGTAAAGCCGTATGGCGACACGGAGCGGGCGCTCATGCGCCGGTTTTGGCCGGGGCCGCTAACGCTCGTGCTGCCTGCCCTTGAGGGCGCGGTATCGCCGCGCGTAACCGCAGGGTTGGATACCGTAGCGGTGCGAATGCCGGATCACGCGGTGGCGCTGCGTTTGATTGCCGAATCCGGCTGTCCCGTTGCCGCGCCTAGCGCCAATCGCTCCGGGCGGCCGAGTCCGACGGTTGCTGAGCATGTGCGCGAAGATTTGAATGGCCGGATCGACGGCATTGTAGATGGCGGCCCGACGGGAGTCGGGCTTGAATCGACGGTTGTGCAAGTCGAGGCGCCAGGCGTTGTTCGCATTTTGCGGCCAGGCGGGATTACTCCGGTACAGCTGCGTGAAGCAGCGCCGACTGTTTTGCTGGACGAATCGTTGGAAGCACTGGAGCGAAAGGACGCCACGATGGTCCCGCAGGAGCGGGCCGTCGTATCGGACTCCCCCGCAGTTGGTACTGCAACTGCCGTTCCAGCCGCAGCGCCACGGTCGCCCGGAATGAAATATACGCATTACGCGCCGCGCGGCAGCATGCAGCTGGTCCATGGCGAGCCGGACGACGTTCGCGCATACATTACAAAAGCGCTTCAGGCTGCGGCAGCCGAAGGCGAGATAACAGGCGTGCTGACCTACGATGAGCATGCAGCGAGCTATCATGCGGACGCTGTTATTTCATGCGGCAGCCTGATGAAGCTGGAGACAGCGGCGCAAGGGCTATACGCTGCCTTGCGCGAGTTCGATGCCAGAGGCGTCCAGCGCATTTGGGCAGAGGCTTGCTCGAGCGACGGAATTGGCTTGGCGCTGATGAATCGGCTGGAGAAGGCAGCAGGCCACCAGATCGTTTATTTAACCTAGAGGCGGAGCCTCCGAACATGTTTCAGCGCTCGTCCGCATAAAGTGGTACAACTAAGGGCCACGCGGGGGAGATGGATGAATGCTGGGTTCGAGTATGGGTGCCGGAGAATGGTTAACACTGCTTATTATGGCGGTAGCGCTTGGGATGGATGCTTTCTCGCTGGGCGTTGGAATAGGGATGAAAGGCATCGGGCTAAAGCGGATTTTGCTGCTTAGCGCGATTATAGCGTTGTTCCATGTGCTTATGCCGCTGCTCGGCATGACGGCCGGACAATATGTCAGCGACCTATTGGGCAGCGTGGCATCGCGTGCGGCGGGCGTTCTTTTGCTGCTGCTGGGCGGTCATATGGTTTACAACTCATTTCGGGGCGGCGATAGCCCTGCGGTGAATCATCAGACGATTTGGGGCATGCTGCTGTTCGCTTTTAGCGTAAGCGTCGATTCGTTCTCGGTCGGTGTTTCATTGGGCATGTTTGCGGCAGACGTGCTGTACACGGTGCTTTTATTCGGGTTTTTCGGCGGTCTCATGTCTGTGCTTGGGCTGCTGCTGGGACGCCGCGCAAGCCGGAGCCTTGGGGAATACGGGGAGGCGTGCGGCGGCATCATTTTGCTGACGTTCGGATTATTATTTGTGTTCTAACGGAAAGGAGATTGGCATCTAAGTGAAACGGATATTGTTCGTTTGTACTGGCAATACATGTCGGTCACCGATGGCAGAGGCCATCATGCGCGATCGGGCGGCAAGCCGCTCCATGAACCTCGAAATCCGCTCTGCGGGCGTTTCGACCGTAGACGGGCTGCCGATTTCGGCCAATGCGGCGGAGACGCTCAGACGCAAGCGTGTCTCCCACGAAGGGGCAAGCCGCGCGCTCGGCAAATCATTCGTGGAATGGGCGGATCTGATTTTGACGATGACCTCGGCGCATAAACGGGGATTGATTGGCCGGTTTCCCGAGGCGATTGACAAGACGCATACGCTGATGGAATACGCGGCGCTTAGTGCGGATACGGTGGCGGATCTCGAGGAGCTGGAGCGTTTATATACGGAATGGCAAATGAAGCAGGCGCTCGGGCAGCAGATGCCTGAAGCGGAGCGTTCGCGCATGCTGGAGCTGGAGAAGCGTATCCCCAACTTCGATATTGCTGATCCGTTCGGCGGCCCGCTGCAGGTGTATGAGAGCTGCGCGGCGGAGATCGAAGCGGCTGTGGACAAGCTTTTGGACAAACTGGGCGAGGCTGGAACCGAACGCTGATTTGGGTGTCGAGTCATGCGTTTTAGGATTGATTTTGCCGATAGGTTGGAGTAAAATGAAATCAAATTAACGGTTTCCGATGTAACTGGCGACGAAGTGGGATACCACGGTGGAGCATCGGAATATACGGCCGGTCGCCTGGGCAAAGAGCATCGTGCATGAGCACGCTATGCTCTTTTTGCTTTTTTTCGGGCGTAAGGGCTGTCGTGTAACTCGGACAAATTAGGTATACTAAGGCTAGCGCAAATCGCACAATCCTAAGGAGGATCCACGTTCATGAAAATCTCGATTGGAGCCGACCATGGCGGCTACCGCTTGAAAGAAGTTTTAGTTCCGATCATCCAATCGCTCGGCCATGAAGTGCAAGATGTCGGCTGCAGCTGCGACCAATCCGTCGATTATCCGGATTATGCGCTTCCCGTATGCGAAGCAGTCGTTAAGGGCGAAGCGGATCGCGGCATTTTGATCTGCGGCACGGGAATTGGGATGTCCATCGCAGCGAACAAAGTGCAAGGCATTCGCTGTGCACTCGTGCAGGACACGTTCTCGGCGAAAGCGACGCGCGACCACAACGATACGAACGTCCTTGCATTGGGCGAGCGCGTACTTGGCTTCGGTATCGCGGAAGAGATTGTTCGCATTTGGCTGGAAACGCCGTTCTCCAATGGCGAACGCCATGTCGGACGCATCAATAAAGTGATGAATATTGAAAAGCAGGTTTCGAATCGCGTCTAGCCCGCATCGAATCGGAGGTAATGGCCATGAGTGCTGCGGCATTTGACCATGTACAAGCTAAGTCGGTTGAGCAATCTGTTACAACGGCGCTTCGCGAGCTGGTTGCCGCCGGCGGGTTAAAGCGCGGCCAGTTGGTCGTCATTGGCGTTAGCACGAGCGAGGTGCTCGGCCAGCGAATAGGGACATCCGGCACGACGTCGGCGGCGGAAGCGATCTTCGCAGGCGTGGAGGCGGTTCGCGGCGAAATCGGCTTTTATCCTTTGTTCCAGTGCTGCGAGCATCTCAATCGCGCGCTCGTCGTCGAGCGTGAAGCGGCTGATCGCTATGGACTGGAGGAGGTTGCAGCCGTGCCTGTGCCGAAGGCGGGCGGCTCGATGGCTGCACACGCGTATCGGGCGCTGCCGGATGCTGTGCTCGTCGAAAGCGTACGCGCGCATGCCGGCATTGACATTGGCGACACGTTTATCGGGATGCATCTGCGCGCGGTAGCGGTCCCTGTTCGTCCATCCGTGCGTACTATTGGGGCGGCCCATTTGACGATGGCGTTCGCGCGGCCGAAGCTGATCGGCGGAGCAAGGGCCGTTTATGAGCGGGAGCAGACAGCTGAACAAGCAAGCGGCACTTGCGACTAATAGGCAGTTACTGCGAGAGTTATAGATTCGAGTTTGACGGAGATTCAGCTTGCGCTTTTTGAGCTTAACCATATAAGCAAGGACATTAGAGGAGGATATTGAGAATGGAAAACCTACGTAAGCAAGACCCAGCAGTTTTAGAAGCACTTGGACTTGAATTGCAACGCCAACGCGACAACATCGAGCTGATCGCATCCGAGAATATCGTTAGTGAAGCTGTAATCGAAGCAATGGGCACGGTTCTGACGAACAAATATGCAGAAGGCTACCCAGGCAAACGCTACTATGGCGGCTGTGAGCATGTCGATATCGTTGAAAATATCGCACGCGACCGCGCAAAAGAGCTGTTCGGCGCCGAGCACGCGAACGTGCAGCCGCATTCCGGCGCACAAGCAAACATGGCTGTTTACCTGGCATGCCTCAACCCAGGCGATACGGTTCTTGGTATGAACCTGGCGCATGGCGGACACTTGACGCACGGCAGCCCAGTTAACGCATCGGGCCTTCTTTACAACTTCGTTCCTTATGGCGTACAAGAGGACTCTTCCACGATCGATTATGAAGAAGTTCGCAAGCTGGCGTTTAAGCACCGTCCACGCCTGATCGTCGCTGGCGCAAGTGCATACCCGCGCATCATCGATTTCGAGAAGCTTGGCCAAATCGCACAAGACGTAGGCGCGCTGTTCATGGTTGATATGGCGCACATCGCGGGCCTTGTTGCTGCTGGTCTGCATCCGAACCCAGTGCCGCATGCACACTTCGTAACGACAACGACGCACAAAACGCTTCGCGGACCGCGCGGCGGTATGATCCTTTGCCGCAAGCCTTGGGCTGCAGCAATCGACAAAGCGGTATTCCCAGGCTCCCAAGGCGGACCGCTCATGCACGTTATCGCAGCTAAAGCAGTTGCATTGGGCGAAGCGCTCCAGCCTTCGTTCAAGGAATATGGCCAAAACGTTGTCAACAACGCTCGCGTGCTTGCTGACGCGCTCGTTGGACACGGCCTGAACCTTGTATCGGGCGGTACGGACAACCACCTCATGCTGATCGACCTTCGCAACCTGAACATCACAGGTAAAGAAGCCGAGCATGTACTGGATTCCGTTCAAATTACGTGTAACAAAAATGCGATTCCATTCGACCCAACAAGCCCGTTCGTTACAAGCGGCATCCGGATCGGTACGCCAGCGGCTACGGCTCGCGGCATGAACGAGGACGCGATGAAAGTGATCGCGGAAGTTATCGCAATGACGCTCAAAAATCCGAAGGACGAAGCGGTTCTGGCAGAAGCGCGCGGTAAAGTTCAAGCGCTGACGGCACAATTCCCGCTCTACCCAGGAATGACTTACTAATCGCCTGCGCGCTTTGACGCGCTTGGCTTTAAGCCCCCTCTCCTCGAATGGAGCAGGGGGCTTTTTGTATCCTCCGGTCGGGATTGTCATGATATACTAATGTCAATCATGGGAATGATTGGGGAGGCAGCTTCATATGGAGGTTTTATTGTTCGTTGGCGGCATCATTTTAATTGCTATAGTGATGGGCAGTCTATCGAATCGAAACAAGCAGCAAGGCCGTGGAAGAGGACTCGGCAGAGGGTTCCCCCAGGAGCTTCCGCCGGCAGCGTTAGGGCTGCCTGTGGGTCATCCTGCGCGCAGTGCGGCTGAACGTTTGGAAGCAGCGCTGGATGAGGGCTTCGAATCGCGGGTGCACGATCGCGTGCTTCAAGCGCGCCCTGCAGTGGCAGCCGCGGAGTGGCAGTGGACGTGGTTTGAGCTTAAACGGTTTTTCTTGATGTGCGCATTGCTGCGGAATGTGCCGATGTACAGCAACAAGGTCGATGAGGTCTGGCATGAAATGCTTATGTTTACGCGGGAATACGAAACGTTCTGCCAACGGTTTTGCGGCGTTTACATTCATCATGCGCCGCATGCTCCGGGGGAGAATAAGCCGGATGCTGGCGGCAGGGCATGGTTCGATTGGGTTTATGCGGAGCTATTCGGTATGTCGCCGGCCAGCGGTAAGCTGTGGGGCTCCTTTTATCGGCATCCGTTAAAGGAGAGTCAATTGGCAGAGCTGGAGTCCAGCGACGAGCAAACGCTTCGAGAGTCGTTATTCCGGCGCGATACAGCGGCGGTTCATAGCGATCTGGATGCGACGATCACTGCTTTGATCGCAGCGGCGAAGCAGCAGGTGGCGGGCGCTCGCGCACGGCAATCGTCCTCGGGGCGTAGCGCAAGCAGGACGGACGATTCGCTCATCGGCATGGCAGGGGGCGGGTTGCTGCTGTATTATTCCGTTTTGGAGCCGAACCATCTCTCGCAGCGCGTAGACGAATCGCTTCAGGAAGAGCATAGGCGCAACGCCTCCGGGGGCGCCCATACGAATCAATGCTCGACAGGCAGCGATTCTGGCGGCAGCTCGAACCATCATCATCATAACCACCACCATGGAGATGACGGCGGATCCTCTTCCTCCTGCGGAGGCGGAGGCAATAGCTCTTGCAGCAGCGGCTCGTCCTGCGGGTCCTCTTGCGGGTCCTCCTGCGGCGGCGGTGGAGATTAGCTTGTCCAGTGGCTGAAATCCGCATGAATTAACGCTTTTTTGCGAGTGGACAGCTGAGGATGCAACGTGCCTTTTACAATGCTATAATAAACGGGGTATTTACCCAAGGCATAATCAGGGAGGCAGCACAGCATGAGCAAATTGGTCATTTGCGACCATCCGTTGATCCAGCATAAGCTCACCTTTATCCGCGACAAAAACACGAATACGAAGGACTTTCGGGAGCTCGTCGACGAAGTCGGCACCTTGATGGCCTATGAAATTACGCGAAACGTAAAGCTTGAAACGGTGCAGGTGGAAACGCCTGTTCAAGTGACGGAATCGAAGGTCGTATCCGGCCGCATGCTGGGGCTAATCCCGATTTTGCGCGCGGGTCTTGGCATGGTGGACGGGATGCTGAAGCTGATTCCGGCTGCCAAGGTTGGCCATATCGGCTTGTTCCGCGACCCGCAGACGCTCCAGCCTGTCGAGTATTATATTAATCTGCCTACGGATGCGACGAACCGTCTGCTCATTGTCATCGACCCGATGCTGGCAACGGGCGGCTCCGCCATTGCGGCAATCGATTCGCTGAAGAAGCGGGGCTGCGAGCAGATCAAGATGATGTGCCTGATCGCTGCTCCAGAGGGCGTAGACGCGCTTCAGAAAGCGCATCCCGATGTCGATATTTATACCGCGGCGCTCGATGAGAAGCTGAATGACCATGGCTATATCGTGCCAGGTCTTGGCGATGCGGGCGACCGAATGTTTGGCACCCATTAATTTTGATTTTATTTGCAAGCATGCTAAGGGAGATGAAGATTCGTTTTGTCTAAATTAAAAGTAATGACCATATTCGGCGTTCGGCCGGAAGCGATTAAGATGGCGCCCCTCATTTTGGAACTGCAGCGCCACCCTGAACAAATTGAGTCGATTGTTTGCGTAACGGCGCAGCATCGCCAGATGCTCGATCAGGTGCTTGAAGTGTTCAACATCCAGCCTGATTATGATCTGGACGTGATGAAGGACCGCCAGACGCTGAACGAGATTACGATTCGCGTTCTGCAAGGCTTGGAGCCGGTTCTCCGCGAAGCGAAGCCGGACATCGTGCTCGTGCATGGCGACACGCTGACGACGTTCCTCGCGAGCTATGCGGCGTTCCTGCAGCAGATTCAAGTGGGACATGTAGAGGCGGGCCTGCGGACATGGAACAAGCTCTCGCCATATCCGGAAGAGATGAACCGCCAGCTGACGGGCGTGCTCGCGGACGTTCATTTTGCCCCAACGCAATGGTCGGCAGGCAATCTGCGCAAGGAGAACAAGGCGGAGGAACGCATTTACGTAACGGGCAACACCGTGACGGACGTGTTCCAATACACGGTTAAAAAGGACTTCACGCATCCCGTGCTCGATTGGGCGGAGGGCAAGCGCCTCGTGCTTATGACAGCCCATCGCCGCGAATCGCAGGGCGAGCCGCATCGCAACATTTTCAATGCGGTACGCCGCATTGCAGACGAGTTCGAGGATATTGCGATCGTTTATCCGGTGCACCCGAGCCCGGCGGTCAAGGAGCCTGCACAGGAGATTCTCGGCGACCATCCGCGCATCAAGCTGATCGATCCGCTCGACGTGGTCGATTTGCATAACTTCTACCCGCATACCCACCTGATTCTGACGGATTCGGGCGGCTTGCAGGAGGAAGCGCCATCCTACGGTGTGCCTGTTCTTGTCCTGCGTGACACGACGGAGCGTCCGGAAGGTGTAGAAGCGGGCACGCTGGAGCTCGTGGGAACAGAGGAAGCGGCTGTTTATGAGCGGACGAGAGCGCTGCTTAGCGATTCCGAGCTGTATGACCGGATGAGCAAATCGGCCAATCCGTATGGCGATGGACAAGCATCTGTTCGCATCGTGCAAGGGCTGCTGCACCATTTTGGAAAAGCGGACAACCGTCCGGAGTCGTTCACACAACGTTCATAGTTTTGAGGCGGAAGCGGGTCATTGCTAGAAGACTACAGCATACAGTTGTACTGTACGGTTTGAAAATCCGGAAATCCTTGCTGCATAAGGGTTTTCGGAGCACCGTTCACTAAATGTTTGAATTTATATGAATTGACAGAACGGTGGGCGCTTCGCTAAAATAAATGAGAGTTTTGGAGTGATTCCCAATGAATCCGTCCAATGAAAAACCACCTTCGGAAAATAATCGAAACGCGCGGGACAGTGGCCTTGGGGACAATCCTTGGCGCGCAATGGGGCTGGTCGGCACCGTAGGGGCTGACCTTGCCGTATGTTTAGGGGTAGGCGTTTGGCTCGGTTCCAAAGCGGATGCCGCACAAGGCACGAACTATTGGTACTTGGTCGGACTGCTTGCAGGCCTTGGCGTCGGCGTCGTGACGATTTATTTTCTAATACGGGTGTTCACGGGGGGCAGAGGATCTTGATCGACAACTTGTCGGCCTACCTGAAAACCGTTACACGATTGACGTTCTTTTTTTTGTCCGTTTGCTGTGTGTGTTGGGCTGTTTTTCCGGCGCAGCAAGCATGGTGGGGCGGTCTTGTCATTGGAACAATCGCAAGCTTGGTGAATGCGCTTCACCTGGGCTGGAAAGTGATCCGTATCGGGGAAAACGCGGCGGCGGGCGGGAACAGGCGTTCAACGCTTGGCTACGTCACACGCGCCTGTATCGGGGTACTCGCGGCAGTTATCGCGACAAGAACGTTCGATTTCCGTATTGAGGCAGTTGCCGCTGGATTAATTGTCGCCCAATTGGCAACACTCTTACTGGGATTTTGGACCATACGCAAGCGGGAGCGTACGCAATCCCTCGATGAAAGGGGTGAAAACAACTAATGGATCATATTTTTCCTGTCGTTCACAAATGGGGAATTGAATTTGACCTCGCGGCCATCTTCATGATCATTGTCACCAGCATCATCGTGCTCGTGCTGGCGCTCGTATCCGTGCGCGGTATGTCGGTGGATAAGCCTACCAAGATGCAGAATTTCCTGGAATGGGTTATCGAATTTGTTATCAACATTATTGGTACGACGATGGACTTCAAGAAGGGCAAACCGTATTTGATTCTGGGTCTTTCCCTGATCATGTATATCTTTGTCGGCAACATGCTCGGACTGCCGTTCGGCATTGCGACGGAAGTGCATCATGGCGCAACGATTTTCGGCATGGAGCTGGACTTGGGAGGCGAGAGCGAAGCTCACGTCGCTTGGTGGAAATCGCCTACGGCTGACGTAGCGGTTACGGCTGCATTGACGGTTATCGTTATCCTGCTCACGCACATCGAAGGTATGCGTCGCAACACGAAGCATTACTTCAAACACTACTTCGAGCCGTATGTTCCTTTCCTGCCATTGAACCTGATCAAGGAAGTGTCCAAGCCGCTGTCGCTTGCGCTTCGTCTCTACGGTAATATCTTTGCCGGCGAGGTTATGATCGGCGTTATCGTAAGCGGTCTGGGATGGGTCGGGATTATCCCGCTCGTCGTATGGCAAGGCTTCAGCGTATTCGTCGGCGCGATTCAAGCTTTCGTCTTCGTCATGTTGACGATGGTTTACATGTCGCAATCGATCGTACACGAAGAGAAGCATTAATCCGTATTCCACGGATGCTCGCAACAGGGTTATTTTCGGAAGTACAGGAACAACGGCCTGTCTTGCAGGCCTCAATACATTCAAACATATTTAAGGAGGATTTTTCTAATGGGAGCTTTAGCATTGGTTGCAGCAGCAATCGTATTCGGTTTGGGCGCACTTGGCGCAGGTATTGGTAACGGTCTGATCGTAGGTCGCACGGTTGAGGGTATCTCCCGTCAGCCTGAGCTCCGCGGTACGCTTCAAACGACGATGTTCATCGGTGTCGCGCTCGTCGAGGCACTTCCAGTTATCACGCTCGTCTTGGCATTCATGTTCCAAGGCAAAGCTTAATAACCGTATAAACGGGAATGGCGGGGAGTGCCTTAGCCTCCGCGCCTTCCTTATGTTCGACAGGAAAGTCCGGTTCATCCGCAAGATGCAATACGGGCTTTCCTCCTAAACAATGAATGATCCGTGTACGCACGTGTAATACCGATTGCTAAAGAAGGGAGTGACGCCCAGTGCATATCACTTGGTCCACGTTTTTCATCCAATTAGCGGCGTTTCTGATTCTCTTCCTGCTGTTGAAGCGTTACGCGTTCGGTCCTCTGCTTGGCATTATGGAGCAGCGTAAAGAGCTGATCCAAGGCCAGCTTGACAATGCAGAGAATAGCCGCAACCAAGCAGCGCAGCACCTGGAAGAACAGAAACAAGCACTTCAACAAGCGCGTAAAGAAGCTTATGACATCATCGAGCAGGCGAAAGCGACGAGCTCCAAACAAGCGGACGACATCATCGTTACCGCGAAGACGGAAGCGTCCCGCCTGAAAGACGATGCGGTTAAAGATATCGAGAGCGAGAAAAACAAAGCAATTGCAGCGCTTCGCGGCGAAGTCGGCGGCATGTCCGTTAAAATCGCTTCGAAGATCATCGAGAAACAAATCGATGAGAAGTCGCAAGAGCAGCTCGTTAACCAATACCTGAAAGAGGTAGGAAGCAAATGAGCCGCGATGTCGTAGTAGCGAAGCGCTACGCCAAAGCTTTGTTTGATATTGCACAGCAGCAGCAGGTTGTCGCAGAAGTCGAAGACCAGCTGAAGCTGATCGTACAGGCGATCACGAGCGATTCGGACGTTCAGAAGTTTCTGGCGCTTCCATCGGTCGACGCCGCTCGCAAGAGCGAACTGCTCCGCAGCGTGTTTGCGGATCGGGTTTCATACATCGTACTGAATACGCTGGAGCTGCTCCTCGCGAACGGCCGTCAAAATGTCGTCAGCGACGTTTACGGCGCTTACGTGAAAATCGCGGGCGAGGCGCTCGGTCAAGCACGAGCGACTGTATATACGGCGCAAGCGCTTAGCGAAGAGGAACTCGGCAACGTAGCCGCGCAATTCAGCGGATTGACTGGCAAGAAAATTACGGCGGAGCAAGTGGTTGAACCAGCTTTGCTCGGCGGTATTCAAGTTCGCATCGGCGACCGTCTGTATGATGGCAGCTTGGCGGGCAAATTGGATCGTTTGCAAAAATCGTTGAACAAACGAGCACTGTAGATAGGGGTGAGCGAATTGAGTATCAGACCTGATGAAATCAGCACATTGCTGAAGCAACAGATCGAACAATATAAATCCGAAATTCAAGTGGTTGACGTTGGTACGGTAATTTCCGTCGGTGACGGTATCGCCCGCGTTCACGGCCTTGAGAATGCGATGCAAGGTGAGCTCTTGGAGTTCTCCAACGGCGTAATCGGCATGGCACTCAACCTCGAGGAAAGCAATGTCGGTGTCGTAATCATGGGCCAATACAAAGGCATCCGTGAAGGCGACCAAGTAAAACGCACTGGCCGCATCATGGAAGTACCTGTAGGCGAAGCGCTGCTCGGCCGCGTTGTTAACGCACTGGGCGAGCCAGTTGACGGCAACGGTCCGATCAACACGACGGCTACGCGTCCAATCGAATCGCCAGCTCCGGGCGTTATGGCCCGTAAATCGGTATTCGAGCCAATGCAAACCGGTATCAAAGCAATTGACGCGATGATCCCAGTCGGCCGCGGCCAACGGGAATTGATCATCGGCGACCGTCAAACGGGTAAAACGCAAATCGCGATCGACACGATTGTTAACCAAAAAGGCAACGGCGTTATCTGTATCTACGTTGCAATCGGCCAAAAACAATCGACGGTTCGTACCGTTGTTGAATCGTTGCGTAAACAAGGCGCTTTGGATTACACGATCGTCGTAACGGCGAGCGCATCCGAGCCGTCCCCGCTCTTGTACATCGCGCCTTACACGGGTTGCTCGATGGGCGAGTACTTCATGTACAACGGCAAGCACGTTCTCGTTGTTTATGATGACCTGTCCAAACAAGCGGCTGCATACCGTGAGCTTTCGCTCTTGCTCCGCCGTCCTCCAGGTCGGGAAGCATACCCAGGTGACGTATTCTACCTGCATTCCCGTCTTCTTGAGCGCGCAGCTAAGCTGAACGACGAATTGGGTGGCGGTTCCTTGACTGCTCTTCCATTCATCGAGACGCAAGCAGGCGATATCTCTGCCTATATTCCTACGAACGTAATCTCGATTACGGACGGACAGATCTTCCTCGAGTCCGACCTGTTCTACTCCGGCCAGCGTCCTGCGGTTAACGTAGGTAACTCTGTATCCCGTGTAGGTAGCTCGGCTCAAATCAAAGCGATGAAAAAAGTTGCGGGCACGCTCAAAACTGACCTTGCTCAGTACCGTGAACTCGCAGCATTCGCCGCTTTCGGCTCCGACCTTGATAAAGTAACGCAATCCCGTCTGAACCGCGGCGAGCGCACGCTTGAAATTCTGAAGCAAGGGATCAATGCTCCGCTTGCTGTAGAACGTCAAGTCGTTGCAATCTACGCTGTTACGCGCGGACATGTTGACGATATTCCTGTACAGGACGTACGTCGCTTCGAAGCAGAATTCCTTGCTTACGTGGATGCAAACAAGCCAGAAATCTTCGCTTCCATCCGCGACACGAAGGATTTGACTTCCGACAACGAGAAGGCGCTTGTTGATGCGATCAACGCATTCAAGAAAAGCTTTGCAGCGTCGGTATAAACCATTTCTTCACAATAACGCGGAATAGAACCAGGCATGGCGAAATTTCGATTTCGCCCCCTGTCCGGTAATAAGGTGGTGACAACGAATGGCTAAAGGTATGCGCGAAATCAAGCGTTCGATCAAGAGCACGCAGAATACGAAACAGATTACGAAGGCAATGGAGATGGTATCATCCGCAAAGCTCAAAAGAGCCCAGGATGCTGCACTAGCATCACGTCCATATACCGACAAAATCAAAGAAGTCGTAGCGAGCATTGCATCGGGCGGAGGCACGGTTAAGCATCCCATGCTGCAAAGCCGCGAAGTGAAGCGTTCGGCTTACTTGGTCGTCACTTCGGACCGCGGTCTGGCAGGTGGTTACAATGCCAACTTGCTTCGTAAAGTATGGACGACGATTCAGGAGAAGCATAAGTCTCCTGCTGAGTACGACCTTTTCGTCATCGGACGTAAAGGCCGCGATTACTTCAAGCGTCGCAACATTGCGATCGTTGAAGAAGTGATCGGGCTTTCCGACTCTCCGAGATTTGCTGACATCAAGACTTTGGCAGCAGCAGCTGTTCAAGGCTTCGAATCAGGCAAATATGACGAGCTTTATCTGGTGTACAACCAATTTATTAACGCAATCTCGCAAGTGCCTACCCTGAAGCAGCTGCTTCCATTGGATCAGTCGCAATTGACGGGTACAACGAGCGCGAGCTATGAATATGAGCCGTCACCTGAGAAGGTGCTCGACAATCTCCTTCCGAAATATGCAGAGACTGTTATTTACAGCGCTGTATTGGAAGGCAAAGCGAGTGAGCACGGCGCACGTATGACCGCGATGGGCAATGCAACGAAGAACGCGACGAAGATGATTGCAAGCTTGACGTTGACGTACAACCGTGCACGTCAGGCAGCAATTACACAGGAAATCGCGGAAATTGTTGGCGGAGCGAACGCGCAGCAATAAGGTTTCGTTCAATGCAGCCTCATAAGAGACTGGTTCCGCTCAAACAGCTGGAACGGTAATGAGGCTGCGAATGACAACAATAAGGAGGTACAGGAATGAGCAAGGGACGTGTAGTCCAGGTAATGGGTCCGGTTGTTGACATTGCGTTCGACAACGGCCATCTGCCTGAGATTCTTAATGCGATAAAGATTGAAAAGAAAGCTCAAAACCCGGGCGAAGTCGACATCAACCTGACGGTTGAAGTTGCAACTCACCTTGGCGACAACCTGGTTCGTTGCGTAGCAATGTCGACGACGGACGGATTGGTACGGGGGACGGAAGCGGTAGACCAAGGCGCTCCAATCACAGTACCAGTAGGTCCTGCAACGCTTGGCCGCGTATTCAACGTTCTTGGCGATCCAATCGACAACAACGGCGCGGTAGATCGTTCGATCGCGAACCCGATTCACCGTCAAGCTCCTGAATTCGAAGAGCTGTCGACGCAGCAAGAAATGCTGGAAACAGGTATCAAAGTTATCGACTTGATGGCTCCATACGCGAAGGGCGGTAAAATCGGCCTCTTCGGCGGTGCAGGCGTAGGTAAAACGGTAACGATGCAAGAATTGATCAACAACATCGCACAGGAGCACGGCGGTATCTCCGTATTCGCCGGCGTTGGTGAGCGTACTCGTGAAGGTAATGACCTTTACCACGAGATGAGCGACTCCGGCGTTATTGCAAAAACGGCGATGGTATTCGGTCAGATGAATGAGCCTCCAGGCGCGCGTCTTCGCGTAGCACTGACAGGCCTGACGATGGCAGAATATTTCCGTGACGTAGAAGGCCGCGACGTACTTCTGTTCGTCGATAACATCTTCCGCTTCACGCAAGCAGGTTCCGAAGTATCCGCATTGCTCGGCCGTATGCCGTCCGCGGTAGGTTACCAGCCTACGCTCGCAACGGAAATGGGTCAGCTGCAAGAGCGGATCACGTCGACGAAAAAAGGTTCCGTTACTTCCATTCAAGCAATCTACGTTCCTGCCGATGACTATACGGACCCGGCTCCAGCTACGGCGTTTGCTCACTTGGATGCAACGACAAACCTTGAGCGTAACATCGCAGCAATGGGTATCTTCCCGGCTGTTGACCCGCTTGCTTCGTCTTCGCGTATCCTGACGCCAGAAATTCTCGGTGAAGAGCACTACCAAGTTGCTCAATCCGTTAAGAAAATTTTGCAGCGTTACAAAGAGCTTCTTGATATCATCGCGATCCTCGGTATGGACGAGTTGTCTGAAGAAGACAAACTCACCGTTCTTCGTGCGCGTCGTATCCAGAACTTCTTGTCGCAGCCGCTCCACGTTGCTGAAGCGTTCAACGGCATTCCGGGCGTTTACGTACCGGTTAAAGAAACGGTTCGCAGCTTCAAAGAAATTCTCGAAGGTAAGCATGACAATCTTCCAGAACCAGCATTCCATAACGTCGGTACGATTGAAGATGCTGTGGCGAAAGCTAAAACGCTGTAAAGCGATAGGCGGGAGGATTCCACATGAGCACCCTTTTATTAGAGATTGTTACGCCTGAGCGTAAAGTGTACGCGCAGGAAGTCAATATGGTGAGCGTAAAGGGCGCGGACGGCGAGCTCGGCATTTTGCCGAATCACATTCCGCTCGTAACCCCTCTTCGGATCGCCCCGGTTGTCATCAAGAAGGACGGCGCTACGGAAACGTTGGCTGTCTCTGGCGGCTTCATCGAAATTCGCAAGGATAAAGTTGTTATCCTCGCGGAGAGCGCTGAGCTGGCTGGCGACATCGACCTTGCCCGTGCAGAAGCGTCGAAAGAGCGCGCAGAGCAGCGTCTCAGCGCGAAGCGCGACGAGGTTGACTATCGCCGTGCCGAGCTTGCCCTTCAACGTGCATTGAACCGGATTAGCATCAAAAAATAATCGGCTCTTACCGTATCGCGGTATTCCGATGAAAAGAAACACCGTCCTTAGGGGCGGTGTTTCTTTTTGGTTATATCTGTATTTGGACACTTCTGTGCTATAATGACGTACATAATTATCAGCAACAAAATAAAAGATGTATGTCGAGCGAGGTGTCCGTATGATTGATATCCACACGCATATTCTTCCTGGTATTGATGATGGAGCTAGTGATTGGGAGGAATCCTTGGCGCTTGCACGGGCAGCCGTTGCAGGGGGAATTACGACGGTCGTCGCGACACCGCATCATGCGGATGAACGCTATTACAACAAGGCAGTGGATGTAGTCGCGTTGACCGCACAGTTGAATGAACGGCTGCATGAAGCCGGCATTCCGCTGTCCGTTCGACATGGACAAGAAGTACGGTATCACAAGGAGCTGCTGGACAATTTGGAGCAAGGGGAGTTAGTGACGCTAGCAGGATCGCGTTATTTGCTGCTCGAGCTTCCTTCGGGTTCTGTGCCGGACGGCGTTCCTGAGCTGATCTATGAGTTGTCCCTTAAAGGGGTCATCCCCGTCATTGCTCATCCCGAGCGTAATCGCGAGCTGGCGGGCGATACGAACAAGCTGTTGCGTCTCATCGAGCTTGGCGCGTTGGCGCAGGTTACAGCTCACTCGCTGATTGGCTCATTCGGCAAAGGCATTGAACGAGCAGCTTGGATGATGTGCAGACAGGGACTCATCCATTTGGTTTCTTCAGACGCCCATCATTGCGATCGGAGAAGCTTCCGCTTGGAGGAAGCTTATGAGAAGGTCGCAGATAAGCTGGGTAGCCGTATTGCAACGGCATATAAGCGCAACGCTCAGCTGCTGGTCGATGATCAACCGATACCTTCTTTAGCTGTACCGGTTGTAGATGCAACAGGAGCGTGGGGTAAAATGAAACGGCTGTTTGGCAGAGGAGCTGCTGAATAAAGGGCGAACAGAATGAAACCGCAAGTCTCTCGATGAAGAGAGGCCTGCGGTTTTTTTGTGTTAGGAAGGAGCGTTCGCCCCCGTTGTGCCTAGCGCATGATCGTTCGCGTTAGAATCGGAGGCCGGGGGGCGAAACCCTCGCAATACGGCAATAGCAAGGAGCAGGCAGGGATATATCATGTTCATAACAACGTAGGAAAGCGTGTAAGTAGAGGTCATAGACCGGAATGCGGTCAAATCAGGTATCGACCAGAAAGAAAAACAAAGGATCAGCAGGCCGACAGGCATCACAATCGCGCGTATATTGGCGGTGCCGAACAATTGGGCAAAGCCGGCTGTGATAGCGAAATAGGTCATGCAGGTTCTCAAAAAAACATCCAGCACCCAAAATAGCATAAGTAAGGAATCCAAGTGCTCGATAAATTCGAATATCTCTACATAACGGCTAAGAATCATGAAGGGGTACATGTAGTTGGGTACCGCTTCGCCAAGTGTGCCGATGATATAGACGAAGGCGCTTAAGAAAGTAGCAGCCGTCCAAAGGGCAGCCATAAAGCCCCAATGAAAGAGACGCTTCGCATTCGAAACAAAGGGCAGAAAAAATGACATATAGGCATACATCGAAAACCAGGTCTGCAGCGCGAACGTGCCTTTGGCCACAGGAACAAACCCGTTTTCCATTATGGGAAGCAGTCGATTAAGATCAATCTCCTTCGTAAGCGGCAGGATGATCGCGAATACGATCAAAATAATAAGCGGCGTCAGCAGCATGGCAATCCGGCAGATGATTTCGACCCCGCAGCGAATGGCAATGGCTCCGATAAGCGTCATGCTTGCGGCAAAAAGGATGCCAGGCGTTTTAGTGAAATAATTTTGCGACATGAAGTCGAAAAACTGTCTGGTCTGGATGCCGTTGAGAATGAGCAGGTTAAACAGGAACAGCAGGCTGAGCGGCGTGCCTATGACTTTGCCGAGCAGGGTACGATTATACTGAATGATCGTTTGGCCGGGAAATAGCTTATGCAGGAAAATGATGATGAATATGAGCGGTATCCCAACAAGCGGCGAGAGAATGGCGGATAGCCACATGTCACGACCGGCAAGGTTGAAGATGAAAGAAGGTCCTGTGAGCATGGATGTAGATAATGTCGCCATAAAAAACAGGCAGGCTACCTGGGCGCTAGATATTTTACCTTGTTCCATTCGGTTGCACTCCTTGGTTGTTCGTTGCGGGCGGCTGCTTGTTGGACGCGGTCATCTTCCTGAGCAACGCCGCAACGTACAGGATGATTGGGATGACAAGATGGGCATAGCTATAAACGAAAATAAGCAGCTTTCCGATGTTCTCGTTAAAGGTGGAGATATCGGGTACGGACCAGAAGGACAGAATGACGATCCACAAGCCGATCGGCAAAATAAGCGGTTTGTAGGACGGCAGCTTGCATAATTGGGCTATGCCAGAAGCAGCAGCGTAGTACATGACAATCGTACGTATAAACACGTCAAGCACCCACATGATCATAATTAATGAATCCAAATGCGTCATGAAGCTCGCGATGACGACGTATCGGCTGAGCAGCAGGAATGGATAGGAAAACAGCTGGGTGGCGGCCCCGATCGACATGATCACGTAGAAGAACGTAATGATGAATGTGAGAGTTGCCCAGCAAACGGAGTACGATAACCATCGAGCAGCCTTGTTGATATTCGATACATAGGGCAAGAACATGGCGGAATAAATGAAAAGCGGAAACCAAATTTGCAGAATGGCAGCTCCTTTAACAACCGGCATAACCCCTTTATCCAGAAAAGGCAGCAATTGATCGGGCTCCATGCCCTGTATGAGCGGCAGCACGAGAATGACAACGATAACGACAATGATAGGCGTAAACAGCAGCGACAGCCTGCCTATAATCTCGACGCCAAGCCGAACGGCAATTGATCCGACGAGCACCATGGTGCAGGAGAATACGGCAGGAGGCGAAAGGGCCATGAAGGCAAGATTCATCAGCTCTGAAAACTGGCGAAGCTGATAGGCATTCATCAACAGGCATACGAGCAGAAAAGAGAGACTGGCCAGCTTGCCGAGCCATGGGCCGAGTATCGATTCGCTATATTGGACGAGCGTCTGGCCGGGATACTGCCGTTGGAGGAACATCGCAATATAAACGGTCAGGAAGCCGCCCAGGCAGCCTAACAATGGCGTAAGGTACATGTCGTTCTGAGAAATGCCGTAAACTAGCGCAGGCGAAGCCAGCGTGGCCGTAGCTTGAAGCGACAGATACATCATGCATGCCAGCTGGGCTGCGCTTATTTTGCCTTTCTCCATCATCCCCGCCGACCTCCTCTCTCATTATTTTGCAAACCTATTTCAAAAGCAGCTTAGCAGCCGGGGCGAAAATGGGCCGCAGCAAATCGGAAGGACCAGGCAGCTCCGGATAAAAAAGCAGCGTAACGGAGAGCGTGAAGCCGCAGCCGAACAGCACAAGATAGACCGCTTTGGTCCGAATGTCCTTCATGCTGCGCCAATCGTAGGCGACCATCGCAATTCCGGCAACGACCAGCGCAAACAAGCTGTTCAATGAGATATTCATGTCGCAGGCTTACCTCCTTCCAAGCCGCTGGCGGCTGGGCGCAATATTCGATGGCGGATAAGACCGACTCCAAGCAGCACTGCGGGAATGACAAGTCCAAAAAGCAAATAAAACAAAATCATTTGCGGCGAGGAAACAAAGTACGAATTCGATATGCCCCAATAGCTGAATAAGACGAGCAGCATGCCCAGAGGAATAACAACCGGCTTGTAATCGGGTAGATTAAGCCACTGGGCGAGTCCGAGGGATGTGCCGTATATGCCGAACGAAATTCGTATCACAATCTCGAGCGTCCAAATCATCATCACAATCGATTCGAGATGCTCGAAAAATTCAGTAAAGCTCACGAAACGCGCGATGACCATGAAGGGATAGGCGTAATTCGCTGTTGCGGAACCTAAGACCGCATATATGATCACGAAGGTGATGCACATCACCGAAGTAAACAGCGCAACGGACAGACAAGCCCAGCGAAGCATATGCCGTTTGTTTGCGACGTAGGGCAAGTAGTAGCTTGTGAACGTAAAGCCGGGCAGCCAAGACATCAGCTTGAACGCGCCGATTAAGGAAGGAGGGACTCCATCACCTAGAAAGGGCTGAAATTTGCTCATCTTCAGCTCAAAAATGCTTGGCATGTAGATCATCAGAATAAATGCTGCAATGAATGGAAGCAGCAGCATGGGAAGCCGGCCAACCATTTCGATACCGCCTCTGACGCATAACGCGCAGATGAGCGCCATACTGCTCGAAATGACGAAAGAAGGCGTTTTGAGCAGGAAGGTCAATTTTACAAAGTCAGTAAACTGGCGCAGAACGCTGCTCGTCGTATAGATGGTGAAGAAGAGGTAGAACCCGCCGACAAGCTTGCCGATTGGACGGCCGAGCAAGGTGACGGCATATTGAATCAGCGTTTCATTCGGGTGCAGCTGGTTAAGCTTCACTAGCATCCACATGACGAGAAAGCCCACGCTGGACGCCCATAAAGGAGACAGCCACATATCTTGGTGAGCCGCACCCGCGACGATCCCGGGGGCGGCTAGCAGGGATGTCGCCAAGACGGACATGAACGCAAGAATCGATAGCTGCGCTGCAGATATGCGTCCTTTTTCCATAAGCCGAAGTCTCCTCTCCGTGAGCAGAGCTGGCTAAGACTTCATCCAATCGCTTACTAACGGAGCTAGTAAGTGCTCGTACAATTGGAAAGGCCCAGGCAGCTCGGGTTTTAATGTGATGGCGACCGTTAATCCGTAGGTGAGGAAAATGATCGTAGCGAAAGTCGTTTTGGTTCGGAGATCCGGCAAAGAAGGCCATTCGAACCAACTGAATGCAACGATGCAGAATCCAAGAGCAAAAAGAAATAAAAAAGTCGTCATGGCTTCTCACTGCGCTGCAGCGCCGTATTTTTTCCTGTCAAGCCGTTGCGAGCAATGGTCAGCTTAATGTCATAAGTGACCGTAACCTCTGGGAAGCGCTCATCCCAGTTCGCTTTGGCTTTACGCCATTGCTTCGGGTAGTGGCGATGAAATTGCTCCGCGAAGCCGAGATAATCGGTTCTGTTTTGCTGAGCCTTGCGTACCGATTCGTCGATCCGTTTTTGCAGTGCAGCTTGGAAAATCTGTTGAAGCTTCTTAATGGTCGGTTCCTTGGTTACATCGATGCCGTCAGCCGTTTCATTCAAGTTGCCGATTGCTTTGATATGAACGTTGATCGACCACTTGCCGTTCTTGATGGATGGAACAAGATTCGAGCTCGCTTTAAAAATATAGACGGAAGCAAAATCGCCGCTTGGCGGGACTGGCGCAGTGATGGTTGCCGTTTTGATTTCGTTACGGAGCCACTGCAGCCCTCGCGTTTGCATGGTGTCTAGCTTGTCAGCTGCCTTCAAGTCCTTAAACGCGACCGTGCCGCCGATAAAAGGCACCATGGTCTTGTCGCGTTTTTTTACGACGACCATTGGAATAACCGCGGTGTGCGCTTCCTCTGACAGCTCTTCGACCGCTTGCAGCATCGTTATATTCAGACCGGATTGCAGGATCGCCATCTCGCGCAGCAACTCCGCCGTGTTGCGCTCTGTCGGCGTGCGCAGCTCGAGCACCTCTGTGGCCTCTCCTTCACTGACGAACAGGTTCGCGCGCTCGCGAGGGTGAGGATGGCGCGTGAGGAAGTCCATCGGTTCATTAATGCCTCGCTCGGCAAGCTTTTGTCCGAAGATGAAGACGTCGGCTTGTCCCCAGAACACTCGCCTTGATAATGTTTCTTGCAATCGCGCAGTCGCATCAGCGAGATTAAGCCCGATTGCTGACCGTACGATCGTTTGGTTGCTTCCTCCCGTGAAAGCGGAGGACGTGGGATCCGAAGTAGATGCGCTAGGTACGAAGATCTGAACGGATAGCTTGATTTTTCCATCATCCGCCAAGTCCATGCCTGCAGCAGTGACGATAGCTAAGTCGTTGATCTCCGTTCGGTCCCAGCAGCCAGTGAGCAGGACAGCAGACAGGAGCAGCGCAGGCGCAAGGCGGATGAAAGGAAACATGTCAGTAGTTCCTCCTTGATTTGTATAGATCAGCACGCGAGCGGATTCGGTTGAAGAAGGAACCGGTCAAATGCGGACGTGTTTTCATATGCCACCGGTTAGCCCGAATGAGCGTGTCCTTGAATTGGCTCGACTGGACCGGCGCGATCGGCGACAGATAAGGTACGCCGAATGAACGCAGCGTCATTAAGTGAAGCAGGATCACAAGTGCGGCCAGCACGATGCCGTAGAGTCCAAGAAAGCCCGCGCAGAGCATAATCGGAAACCGAATGAATCGAATGGCGATGCCAAGCGCGTAATTCGGAATGAGGAACGAGGACACGGCCGTGACGGCTACGACCATTACCATCGGCGATGAGACGATGCCAGCAGCGATGGCAGCTTGGCCGATCACGAGCGCGCCTACGATACTGACGGCAGAGCCGACTTGGCGAGGCAGCCGTATGCCCGCTTCGCGCAGCGCCTCGAAGGTGATTTCCATGAGCAGCGCCTCTACAAGCGCAGGGAACGGGATTTGCTCCCGCGATCTGGCGATGGTCAGCAATAGCGTCGTTGGAATCATTTCTTGGTGGTACGACAGCACGGCAACGTAAAGCGATGGGCCGAATACCGTGATGAACGAGAAAAGCATGCGCAGCCAGCGGATGAAGGTTGCGACAAGCGAACGCTGGTAAAAGTCCTCCGGCGATTGCATCATGCTCATGAGCAGCGCTGGAGCTATCAATGCTACCGGCGACCCGTCGGTAAACACGACGATTTTCCCTTCTAATAAGTGGGCAGTGACGACATCTGGACGTTCCGTCGACATGAGTTGGGGGAAGGGGGAAAAGGGATTGTCCTCCACCCATTCCTCAATATGCGAAGAGTCCATGAAACCATCGATATCGATAACAGATAAGCGCTGCTCCATTTCCTTGACCAGATTAGGGTCCGTGATGCCCTCGATATAGGCAATGACGGTTGCCGTTTTCGTATAGCGCCCGATATAAACGCTCTTCATCTTCATGGCAGGCGAATGAATTCTGCGGCGAAGCAGCGAAATATTGGTTTGAATGTTCTCGACGAAGCCCTCGCGAGGCCCGCGGACGACCGTCTCCGCCTGCGGCTCTTCAATCGAACGCAGCGTCAGATGCATAAGCGAGTAGACGAGCGCAGAGGTTTCGCCATTTATAAATAAGAGGACGTTGCCATAGCCGATTTTGTCAGTGGCGTCCTGCATGCTTGAGACCTCTAGCATGGAAGATAGGGTTACGCATTTCACGATCGCGCCCTTATCCGCTGCTCCGGATGTGCCAGTATGCTGAAGCGGGTTCAGAATATGAAGATCAATCTCTTTGGTATCACATAGGCCATCAAGATAGATGACAGCAACAGCCGGGCCCTCTCGTACATCAAACTCATGTATGATCACATCCGAGCAATCCGAGTAAATTTGGCGCATCACGTCGATATCGGCAGCAAGCTTGCCGGCAATCGGCTTAGCAAGCAGCTCGCGCTGGTGATCCAGCACCTGCTGGACGCTCGGCGTCGGCTGAGCTTGAATGCCATTGCCAGCAGGGGCAGACGGGGGAGCAGGGGCAGGAGCTGCTGCGCCTCCAGCTGTGCTGTTCGCAGCCCCTGTTGCGCTGTTCACCGTACTCCCCGCAGCCTGCTGAGTCTGGGCCTGCTCCCCCTGCGGGGGCTGCTGGCCTGGCGCCGGTTCGGAGGATCCAGGCGGGGCTCCGGTGTCCGGTTGCAGGCTTCGTTCGTCTTTTGGATTGGACATCGGGAGCACCCCTTTCCTGATTTGCGGTTATTTTGTTCATTTTTCCAGCTGAATAATCCATCGATTTGTATAAAATGCTAAATTCGTTCAGGAACGAACAATACGAAGGGAGTAGAGGACAACGTGGCAAACGAAACGATGACAGCAACGAAGGTAGGGAACAGCGGGGGCGTCATTGCAGCGCTCAATAGCCAGCTAGCGGATTGGAGCGTACTGTACGTGAAGCTTCATGATTATCATTGGCATGTGAAGGGGCCGAATTTCTATACGCTGCATGCGAAGTTCGAGGAGCTGTACACAGAGGCGGCGGCATTCGTCGACGAGGTGGCCGAACGCATCCTTGCGCTAGGCGGCAAGCCGACATCGACGATGAAGAAGTATCTGGAGCAGTCGGCCATAGCTGAAGCAGCGGGCAATGAGGATGCGACGGGCATGGTTCGCACGTTGGCCAGCGATTTGTCGGGCATAGCGGATCGGCTGCAGCAAGGGGTGGAGGCGGCAGAAGCGGCAAGCGATGGCCCGACCGCGGATTTGCTCGTTACGAAGCGCGAAGCGGTTCAGAAGCATTTGTGGATGCTGAAGGCTTTTCTTGGCTAACGCCAGCCAAAGCAGGAAGAGGGAGGGGCATCCCGTCCGCGCAAGCGGAACGGGGCATGCTCCTCCTTTTCGTAGGAGAGCTTGCTGAAGGAAGCTGCTTCTGCTTGCATAGAGCTTGCATAGATCGTCCGAGAGGCGAATAGGCATAACAGCATAAGGCGTCGCTTGGCTGCGGGCCGACGAAGGCGGCAGTAACGCTGCATAGCAGCGCTGCAACGGCAGCATAGACGCTTGTGGTAGCATTTGTTATAATTATGAGGTAAATTTGTCCAGTACATCGTGTTCGTAATGTTCCCTGCAAGGGCTAATGGAGGCGATTGGGTGAATCATGTTTTGAACCAGTATGTTGTCGTCGTGATCTTCCTGCTGCTTGGTATTTTGCTTCCGGCTGTTGCATTGACGGTAGGGCGCTTGCTCCGGCCGCATAAGCCGACTGAACCGAAGGAGATGACCTACGAGAGCGGCAACGAGCCGGTAGGAGAGGGACAAGTACGGTTTAATATCCGCTATTATCACTTCGCCCTCATGTTCGTCATCTTTGATGTGGAAACCGTTTTCTTATATCCTTGGGCCGTTGCTTACGGGAAGCTCGGCCTTTTTGCGCTGGTGGAGATGCTGATCTTCGCTGGCATGCTCGTTCTTGGACTTGCCTATGCCTGGAAAAAGAAGGTGCTGACATGGAATTCCGTTTAGACTGGATTTCGCAAGAAGAACGGTTGGAGCTGGAGCGCAATGTGTTTCTCGGCACATTGGAGCAGGTGAAAGCGTGGGCGCGCAGCAATTCCTTATGGCCGCTTACGTTCGGCCTTGCTTGCTGTGCGATTGAGATGATGGGAACGGGAGCTTCCCATTATGATTTGGATCGATTCGGGGTGATGTTCCGTACGTCTCCGCGCCAAGCGGATGTCATGATTGTAGCGGGCACTGTGACGAAAAAGATGGGGCCGCTTCTTCGCCGCCTATATGATCAAATGCCGGAGCCGAAGTGGGTCATTGCGATGGGCTCCTGCGCAACTGCTGGCGGCCCATATGTGAAATCGTATGCCGTGATTAAAGGAGTCGACCAGATCGTGCCGGTCGACGTGTATATTCCAGGCTGCCCGCCTAGCCCGGCGGCGCTGATCTATGGCATTAACAAGCTGCAGGAGAAAATCCGCTACGAAGCCAAAACCGGGAAGCAGGTGAATTAAAGGATGAACGAAGATACGCCAATCGAAAAGCCGAGGCGTCCAAGAGCGGACGCTTCGGCGGTGTCGGCTGAAGCTGACGGGCCTCCGGCCGAGCCCAAACCGGCCTCCCCGCTTCAGCCGCTGCTCGACGAGGCGGTAGCGCTTGTCCGCGAAGCGATAGGCGAGGAAGCGATTGAAGAGGCTTATGTGAATGAGCTGGGCTCAGAGGCGCCAACCCTTGTTGTCCGGCCGGAATATTTGCTGCGGACGGCGGAGCTGTTCAAGGAGCACGCGTCGCTTAGCTGTCGCTATCTGCGCAATGTGTCAGGCGTGGACTACGAGACGCATCTGGAAGTGGTTTATCATCTGGTTAATCTGGAAACGGGCGAGAATTACACGATCAAATCGCGTGCTGATCGCCAGGATCCGATCGTAGATTCCGTGACGCCCGTCTGGGAGACGGCCAATTGGAACGAACGCGAGATTTATGATCTGCTGGGCGTCCAATTTAAGGGGCATCCCGATATGCGCCGCATTATGATGCCGGATGACTGGGTGGGCTACCCCCTGCGCAAAGACTACGAGCCGTTAGATCCGGAGGTGTAGCGATGGGCGCCATTCGAACCGAAGAGCTGCTGTTGAACGTTGGTCCGCAGCATCCGAGCACGCACGGCGTGTTTCGCATTATTGTAAAGCTGGATGGCGAGGTCATTAAGGAAGCCATCCCTGTGATGGGCTATTTGCACCGCGGGACGGAGAAGCTTGCGGAGAATCTCAATTTTACGCAAATCATTCCCTATACCGATCGAATGGACTACGTGTCGGCGATGACGAACAACTACGTGCTCTGCCATGCGGTAGAGAAGATGATGGGCCTGGAGGTGCCGGAGCGGGCAGAGTTTCTGCGGTTGATCGTAATGGAACTTCAGCGCGTCGCCAGCCACCTCGTCTGGTGGGGAACGTATCTGCTCGACATCGGCGCGATGAGCCCGTTTTTGTATGCTTTCCGCGACAGGGAGACGATTGTCCAGCTGTTCAACGAGCTGTGCGGCGCTAGGCTGACTTACAACTATATGCGAGTCGGCGGGGTAAAATGGGATGCGCCGCCCGGCTGGCTGGATAAGGTGCGCGAGTTCATCCCTTACATGGAGCAGAAGCTCGAGGAGTATGACCGCCTCGTGTCAGGCAACGAAATATTTCTCGCGCGTATTCGCGGCGTCGGCCGTTATGATGCCGAAACAGCCATCAGCTTCGGCTTATCTGGCGCCAATCTTCGCTGCACCGGCGTGCAATGGGATCTGCGGCGCAAGGAGCCGTACAGCTTGTACGACCGGTTCGAATTTGACGTGCCCGTCGGCACAAACGGCGATTGTTATGACCGTTATGTGCTGCGATTAGAAGAAATCCGGCAGAGCCTGCGCATTCTGCGGCAGGCGTTGGAGCAGTTTCCTGAAGGCGGCGAGACGATGGGCAAGGTGCCGCGCGCCATTCGGCCGCCAGCGGGCGAAATTTACGTGAGCATCGAGTCGCCCCGCGGGGAGATCGGCTGCCATATCGTGTCCAAAGGCAAGGCGGAGCCCTATCGGCTCAAGTTCCGGCGGCCTTCGTTCGTGAACCTTCAAATTTTGCCGAAGCTGCTCGTCGGCGAAACGATGACGAACCTGATTACGATACTGGGCGGCATCGACATTGTCGTCGGGGAGGTCGACTGCTAATGGGCTCGCTGCTTGCTTCGCCTATGACCTGGAGCACAGCCTTGATCATCTTCCTCTGGGGCGTCGTGCTGATGCTCGCCGTGCTTGGTTTTGTAACGTATGCCATCTATTTCGAGCGCAAAGTCATCGGCTGGATGCAGTATCGAATCGGACCGAATCGGGTAGGCCCGCTCGGCCTTCTGCAGTCCGTTGCCGATATCTTGAAGCTGCTCATCAAGGAAGATACGATTCCTCGCAAAGCCGACCGGGCGCTGTTCATGTTCGCGCCAGTGCTGGCCTTCGTTCCTTCGTTTGCCGTGCTGGCCGTTATCCCGTACACGCAGAAGCTTTATTTCGCTGACCTTAACGTCGGGCTGCTCTATTATGTCGCGTTGTCCGGCATTTCCACGCTCGCGATCGTGCTTGGCGGCTGGGCGTCCAACAACAAGTACGCGCTGCTCGGCGGGATGCGCTCGGCTGCGCAAATGATCAGCTATGAGGTGCCGCTCGTCATCTCGGTGACGGGCGTTGTCATGATGAGCGGAACGCTCAATTTGCGGGGCATCGTAGACGGGCAATCCGGCGGCTGGTTCTGGGACTGGAACTTCCTGCCCCAGATTATCGGCTTCGCCGTCTTCATCGTAGCGGCGGTGTCGGAGCTGAATCGGACGCCGTTCGATCTGCCGGAGGCGGAATCGGAGCTGGTAGCAGGCTACCATGTCGAGTACAGCGGCTTCCGCTTCGCGTTCTTCATGCTGACGGAATATGTATACGTCTATGCGATTGCGGGGCTTGCGACGACGCTGTTTCTCGGCGGCTGGCATGCGCCAGCGCCATTTCTTGATTTTGTGCCGGGCATTATCTGGTTCGGGCTGAAGTTTGCGTTTATCGTTTTTTTCTTGTTCTGGCTGCGGGCGACATTGCCGCGTATCCGCGTCGATCAGCTGATGGGACTGGGCTGGAAGGTGCTGCTCCCGCTGTCGCTGGCCAATGTATTCGTCACGGCGGTGTTTATCGAGCTGTTTCAGCGCTAGCAAGAATTGCACCTACCCGACAATGGAGGAGGGCATCGGATGAAAGGGATTTTCAAAGGCATGGGCGTCACGCTCAAAGCGATGACCGCCCCGAAGGTAACGACCTCATACCCCGACGCGCCATACTTTATGCCGGAGCGATACAGGGGTATTCAGCATTTTGAACCGGATCTATGCATCGTTTGCAACCAGTGCGTGCGCATTTGCCCGACGGATTGCATTACGCTGACCGGCAAGCCCAATCCTGATCCCGATAAAAAAGGCAAAGTCATCGACACGTTTGATCTTAATTTTGAAATTTGCATCCTATGCGATCTGTGCACAGAGGTGTGTCCGACGGAAGCGATCGTCATGACCGGCAATTTTGAGCTGGCTTCGTACAGTCGTGACGAGCTCTTCAAGGATAAGCAATGGCTGACGGATAACGATACGCGCGTTCGCGAGGACAATAACAATATAGGAGCACCGCAGAAGGGGGGAGCCAAATGAATGGGCAGCATCGACTGGAACGGTGAATTTGTCGCGTTCTTCGTGCTCTCGGTATTGATGATCACCGGTTCGGTGCTTATGGTCAGCTTCACGAAGGTCGTGCATATGGTGTTGTCGCTGGCAGCCGTCTTCTTGGGCGTTGGCGGCATGTTCATTATGTTGGATGCGGAGTTTCTTGCTTTCGTGCAGGTGCTGATCTATGCGGGGGCGGTCTCTATTTTGATGATATTCGGCATCATGATGACGAACCATCAGGAGGCGTCCGGCGAATCGGTAAAGCCGCTGCGCGAAACGCTTGCGGCTGTAGCGGCGATCGCGTTGTTCGGCCTGCTGTTCTTCGTCATTCAGGCAGCGGATTTTACGGATACGTCAGGCGCGGCGCCGCCGCCTGCGGCTGACAATACGCTAGCGATTGGCGAGCTCCTGTTCCATGGATACATCGTACCGTTCGAGCTTGTCTCCGTGCTGCTGACGGTTGCATTCATCGGGGCGATCGTGCTGGCGAGGAAGGAGGCGGACTAGAATGCTCGGATCTTATTTGACAATCGCAGCTATTCTGTTTTGCATCGGCTTATATGGGGCGCTGGCGAAGCGGAATGCGATTATCGTGCTCTTATCGATTGAACTGATGCTCAATGCCGTCAATTTGAATTTAGTCGCCTTCTCCAAATATGGCGTTGTGCCGTCGCTAAGCGGCCAAATGTTCGCGCTGTTCACGATCGCGGTAGCCGCTGCAGAAGCGGCGGTGGGCGTTGCGGTGCTGGTGGCGCTGTTCCGAGCGCGCGGGACGATTAAGACGGATGAAATCGATGAGCTGAGGGGGTGAGCAGACAATGGCATATTCACAAGCAGCTTGGCTCATTCCGGTGTTCCCGTTAGCCGCCTTCCTCGTACTGACGGCATTAGGGCGCAGCTTCCGGCGCTCGGCGCCCATCATTGCCTCGATCGGGACGCTTGGCTCCCTTGCGCTATCCGTTCTCGTCATGGTGGAGGGCGTCGAGTATCGGGATCGGATCAATTGGATCAAAATCGGCGATTTATCGCTCTCCATTGGCTTTGACGTCAACCATCTGACCTCACTCATGCTCGTTATCGTGTCGATCGTCAGCTTCCTCGTGTGCATGTATTCCGCTGGCTATATGAGAGATGATGAGCGGCTGACCGTCTTCTATGGCTACGTGTCGCTGTTCGTCTTCGCCATGATGGGGCTCGTGCTGGCGGATAACATGCTGATGCTGTACCTGTTCTGGGAGCTGGTCGGCGTTTGCTCCTTCCTGTTGGTGGGCTTTTGGTACCATAAGCCGGAAGCGAAAGCCGCTGCGAAGAAAGCGTTCATCGTTACGCGCATTGGCGATGCCGGTCTGCTGCTGGCAGTGCTGCTGCTCTTCTGGTATATGCCGAACCATGCGCTTGACTTCGTCGGCATCCAGAACGTGTTTCAAGGCCAGTCAGGCGCGGTGGACGCCCAAATTACAACGCTGATCGCGCTTCTCGTCTTTATGGGCGCAATCGGCAAATCGGGCCAATTCCCGCTGCATGTCTGGCTGCCTGATGCGATGGAAGGCCCGACGCCGATCAGTGCGCTTATCCATGCGGCCACTATGGTAGCGGCAGGCGTGTTCTTGATCGCACGGACATTCGTTCTATTTGAAGCATCGGCTGTTGCCATGGATACAGTAGCTTACATAGGCGCCTTCACTGCGCTGTTTGCCGCATCGATCGCGCTCGTCCAGCATGATGTGAAACGCATCCTGGCCTACTCCACCATCAGCCAGCTTGGCTACATGATGATGGCGCTTGGCGTCGGCTCGCTGACAGGCGCGATCTTCCATCTCATGACGCATGCATTCTTCAAAGCGCTGCTGTTCTTAGGCGCAGGAAGCATCATTCATGCGACCAAAACGCAGGACATTCGAGAGCTGGGCGGATTGGGCGGCCGCATGCGATTGACCGCGCTGCTGTTCGGCGTCGGGGCGCTGGCGCTGTCCGGCATTCCGCCATTTGCAGGCTTCTGGTCCAAGGATACGATTCTCGCGGCAGCGCTCGACAGCAATCCCGCGCTGTTCGCGGCAGGCCTGCTGGGCGCCTTGTTGACGGCCTTGTATATGGCTAGGCTGTTCTTCCGCGTTTTCGCGGGCAAACCGAGCGCGATATCCGAGGCGGCGCACGAATCGCCAGCGGTCATGACGATTCCGATGCTCGCATTAGCGGTGCTGGCGCTTGGAGCGGGATTTGTCGAGACGCCATGGTATGACGGGCTTAGCCAATGGCTGCTTGGCGATGAAGCGCCTGCACATGCAGCAGACGGCTATACTGTGCCGATAATCGGTGCCGCAGTCGCTTTACTCGGCCTTTATATCGGCTGGCTTGCCTACGTGAAGCGGACGATACGGCTCTCCGCTGCGCTGGACGCCATGCCAAGCGCGAGAAGGCTGCTCGAGAACGGCTACGGCCTCGATGCGCTATATACTCATTTGATCGTGAAGCCATATCGCCTGCTGGGCTCTTGCGTACAGCTATTTGACCGCTATGTCGTCGATGGGCTTGTCCAGCTGGCTGCATTCGGTGTGTCCGCGCTTGGCCGCGGAACGGCTCGCCTGCAAAATGGCCAAGTGCAGACCTACGGGCTGGCAGCCGTCATTGGCCTGCTTGTGCTCATCGTCGTGCTGGCGGGAAGGAGGCTGTGGTCATGATGATCCCGGATTGGCCGATTTTATCGCTTATCGTCTTCTCCCCGCTTGCCGGCGCAGCCGTACTGTTGGCCATGCCAAAGCAACGTGCGCGTCTGCTGCGGATCACCGCCATTATTGCGACGCTGCTGCCTTTGGCTCTGACATTGTGGTTATATGCGGACTTTGACGCGAACCGGGTTGGCGATTCCTTCGAGGAGTACGCCGCATGGGTGAACATCCCGCTCGATCAAGCAGGGCTTGGCGGCGGCGCGGCGTCTTATGGGCTGCATCTGGATTATCGGCTCGGCATTGACGGGCTGTCGCTGCCGCTCGTACTGCTGGCGACCGTCATCACGGCGATGGCGGCGCTCGCCTCTGTCACGATCCGAAAGCGGTGGAAGGCGTACTACATCTGGCTGCTCGTGCTGGAATGCGGGATGCTGGGCGTTTTCTTGGCCCGGGACTTATTCCTGTTTTTCATCTTTTTCGAAATCACCTTAATTCCGATGCTGTTCCTCATTGGCATCTGGGGGCTGTTTAACCGCGAGAAGGCGGCTACCCGATTCCTGATCTACAACGGGCTCGGTTCAGCCGTTATGCTCATCGTGTTCGCAATCGTGGTGATGACAGCTGGCTTCTCGATTGGCGACACCCAGGGCGGCGGTGCGGTGTTCAGCTACAGCGGCAGCTACGAAACCATTCTTGCGAATCTGAGCGACCCGCAGGCTGTCGTTAATCAAGTGGCGGCAGGCAATGTGAATCCGTTCTACTTGTCTAATGGGATGGAAACGGCATTATTCGTTCTCCTGCTAATTGCATTCGGCATCAAGCTGCCGATCTTCCCGTTCCATAGCTGGATGCTGAGCGTCCACCGTGAAGCGCCGGCGCCAGTCGTGATGATTCATTCGGGCATCTTGCTCAAAATGGGCGCTTACGGGCTTATCCGCTTCGGCTTCTTCCTGTTCCCGGAGCAAGCGGAACGGTTCGCGCCAACGCTGGCGGTGCTGGGCCTGATCAACCTGCTTTATGGCGCGGTCATCGCCTATCGGCAGCAGGAGCTGCGAAGCATGCTCGCCTATTCTTCGCTCAGCCATATGGGTATTGTGCTGCTGGGCCTCGCTTCGCTTCATGTCATCGGTATGCAGGGCGCGGTATTCCAGCTCGTATCGCATGGCCTCATCTCTGCGCTGCTGTTTCTCCTTATCGGCAGCTTCTACGAACGAACGGGGACGTCGCGCATCGATGAGCTTGGCGGCTTAGCCAAGGCAGCGCCGTTCATGGCGGGCGCATTGCTCGCCGGGGGATTGGCTTCGCTCGGCTTGCCCGGGCTGTCTGGCTTCGTTGGAGAGCTGCTTGCGCTCTTGGGGCTGTTCGATACGCACAAAGTGATCGTTTCCATCGCGCTGCTGGGGATCATCCTCACGGCCGCATATGTGCTGCGAGCCATAATGGGGATAACGTTCGGAGAGCTTCCAGCCAAGTACGGGAGCATGAAGGATGCGCGGTTCATTGAGGCGCTGCCCATTGTCGTCCTGCTTGCGTTCGTTCTGCTGCTTGGCATCTATCCGTCGTTCCTGACGGAGCTGATGAAGCACGGCTTCGATCCGCTTCTGCATCACATCAACATGAGGGTAGGGGGATAAAGGCATGGCTGCTGAACATACGTTGCTGCCCATGACATGGGCGGATGCCGGATATATGGCTCCCGAGCTTATCCTCCTGGCGATGATGGCGCTGCTGATCATTGTGGATCTTGTGCTGCCTAGACGATTCGATCGCGCGGTCATCGGCTGGCTGTCGTTGGCAAGCCTGCTGGGGTCGGCCGCAAGTCTCGTCTGGCGTTTAGTAGAACGCAACAGCACTGACGGGGGAGAACAGGCGAAGCAGACGATTAGCATTTTGCATGACAGCTACCGGATGGATGATTTCGGCTCTATGCTGAAGCTTCTTCTTCTGGCGGCTACTGCGCTTATCGTGCTGTGGAGCCTCGGCGCAATGAAGCAGGGGGCGTCCGAGCGCGTAGCGCACTTAGGCGAATATTATTATTTGCTGCTGCCTGCTGCGGCAGGGGCGATGATCATGGTCTCGACCGGCGACCTCGTAACGCTGTACGTAGGCCTCGAGCTGCTGAGCATGTCCACTTATATTCTGGTAGGCTTGCGGAGCCGCTCGGCACTTACTGCACAGTCTGCGGCATTCGCATCGGCTGCGTCGTCAGACGGCACGGGCGCGCAGACCTATTCAGCGAAGCCAGCGGAAGCGGCATTCAAATATGTCGTGACCGGCGGCATTTCGTCCGCGCTAATTTTGTTCGGCATGTCCTATATTTACGGGCTGACAGGCTCGACGAATATCGGTGAGATCGCCTTCGGGCTGCTGCAGGTCAAGGCTTCCTTCGAAGAGCTGCTGATTGTAGCGTTCTTCTTCCTGCTGGCGGGCTTCGGGATCAAAATCGCCGCAGCGCCCTTCCATGCCTGGGCGCCTGATGTATACGACGGAGCGCCGACGCCGATCAGCGCCTTGCTCGCTGTTGTCACGAAGACAGCGGCAGTCGCAGCCTTGCTCCGGTTGTTTTACAATCTCGTCTATTCGGCGGGCGGCGTACATGGCAAGATCGGCACGACGATGTTCCGCGCCGTACTCGTTATCGCGGCTTGCGCCATGGTTGTCGGCACAGTCAGCGCGCTTGGCCAACGGAACGTGAAGCGACTGCTGGCCCTATCTGGCGTGGCTAATGCCGGTTATCTGCTCGTCCCGATCGGGTTATCCTTCTACGGGGTGCATACGAATAATGCAGCGGAGCTGTACTTTTATGCCGCGGCGTACTTGTTTATGAACATCGGTGCTTTCGCAGTGGTATCTATTGTAGGAGGCACGGGAGAGCGGGTCATCGAGCTGCGCGCCTTCGAAGGGCTGTATTACCGAGCGCCGTGGACGGCAGGGGCGATGATTGCGCTTGTGCTTTCCTTGGCCGGGCTTCCCGTATCAGGAGGATTCTTCGGCAAGCTGTTTATCTTGTTTGGCGCAGCAAGCACGCATGCATACTGGCTGGTTGCGGTTATGGTTGCGACGAGCGTCGTCTCCTACGCTGTCTATTTCGGTATCGTGCGCCAGATGTTCATGCGTTCCTCCGGCAGCGAAGCGGTGAAGGTGCCGACAGCGACAGGCGCCGCCATTTGGTTGTGTACGCTGGCAACGCTTGCGCTGGGCGTCTATCCGAACGGGCTGATGGAAGCTTTCGAGCACGTATTCACGCTAGCTGGCGATTTGTTCGTTTACATGCAATAGCGGAGGGCAAATCTCCGTCGCGATCATTCAACGCCTGATCGATGCGGCTTACAGCCGCTCGGTCGGGCGTTTTTTAGCGCAGCTGGACAAGTTTACTCAGAATTAGGATTGGGACGCCGACATCGGCCATATGGATAGAGTAAGGCGGAATTTGCCATGTAGGAAAGCGGAGGGGGAGTCGTCGTCCGCGCGGTGCTTCATAGAGAAAATCGCCGCGTGCGGAACTCGGAAAGACCGGTCATTTTTCGGCTATAGAAACGGACGGATAGGGCGAAAGTCATTATTTCTTTATCAGCAAGGAAAATATGCGGATGGATCGAAACTATAGGTGGGGGAAGGCGTTTAACCTTGTAGACACTGCAATGGTCGATAACCGGCCGTGGACTTGACTAAGGACGAGGTCACATGTGGAATCAGAAGCGTACACAGACACGAATCTCAATGGAGATCCAGCATATGGGGCAAGGCATAGACGGTGACAACCGCGGATATGGGCAAAAGAAACCGAGATTTCGCGCCATTCTTTTTGGGCTGCTGGCTGTTTCACTGCTGGTCGGCCTGTTCAGCGCCGCTGCGCCTGAAGCATCCCAATCGGCAGCAGCAGCTGTTGCCGCTGACGAAGCTGCGAACGCGAAGGGCAGCAAGAGCGATGAAGCGAGCCTGCCAGCAACAAGCTGGCTGCTTCGTTGGAAGGACGCATCGAGCGCGAAACGGCTGCCTGACACTGTTCTTATTCAGCGGCAGGTAGAGCCGCCAGTCGATGTGATCGCACCCGCGGATGCGAACGCGGTTGATGTGGCCAAGTGGCTGGAGATGCTTCGCGGGAATGAGGATGTTTCCTACGTCGTGCCGAACGCAGCGGTGCATGCGCTTGGAGCGACGGCAGCTCCGGGCCAGGCGAACGATCCGAATTTAGCGAAACAGCGTTATCTCGATCTGATTGGCGCCAAGCAGGCATGGGCAACGGTCCATGACCAAACCAGCATGACGATTGCGCTCGTCGATACGGGTGTTGATTTGGATCACCCTGATCTGAAGGGCAATCTGGTCGAGGGGGTAAACCTCGTCCGGCCGGGAACGCCGCCGGAGGACGACAATGGTCATGGAACGAGCGTGGCAGGCGTCTTGTCTGCTGTCGGCAATAATGGAGTAGGCGTGACAGGGCTGCTATGGCGCGCCAAAATTATGCCGATCAAGGCGCTGGACGAAAACGGATCAGGCGATGAGAGCAAACTGGGCGAGGCGATTTTGTATGCGGTGCGCAAAGGGGCTCGCATCGTCGTATTGTCCGTCGGGCTCTATCGCTACTCGCCGTACATGCGGGATATCGCACAGTATGCGGAAGGCAAAGGCGTCCTGCTGGTGGCGGCAAGCGGCAATGACGGGGAGCAGCTCGGCAACAAAGCGGCAGTAAAGTATCCGGCGGCATATCCAACCGTTCTAGCGGTAGGGGGCGTTATGCCAAGCGGCAAGCCGGAGCCGCGTTCTAGCGCGGGACCGGAGGTTGACCTCGCAGCCCCGTGGGATGTATTTACGACTGCAGTAGGAGGCGGCTACAAATACGAGGAAGGTACCTCTATGGCATCGCCGCAGGTAGCTGCTGCTGCCGCATTGGTGCTGGCGATGCATCCGTCCTATAAGCCATATCAGGTGCGCGAGCTGCTGCGCCAGACGGCGAAGGATATCGGGGCAGACGGCGTGGATGAGCAATCGGGCTATGGTTTGCTGCAGGTGAATCGTGCGGTGACGGGAAGCTTGAAGGTCGACGCGTATGAGCCGAATGATTCGCGTGATCGCGCTGCCAGATTTCCCGTGCCGACACGCCTCTCAGCGCAGCTAACGGGCGGCAAGGATAAGGATTGGTATGTGATCGACGCGCCGTACGACGGAACGCTCTCCATCCAATTGCAAGGCTTGAACGGCCCGAATACGACGATGCCGCCCGTGCGCTTGACGATGTATGCGGGCGACCGTGCCGCTAGCTCGCAGGATGCGAAGCTGGGGAATACGACGGTGGAGTGGAAGGTTAAGAAGGGACGCAACTATATTGAATTGCAGCTTTATGACCGGACACGGACGGATAAGCTGCCGTATTTGCTGACCTCGGATTTTCGAATTTATTCCGATCCATACGAGAGCAATGACAAGTCCTATGAGGCATCCGTATTGCAGGCAAGATCGCAAGTGATTGCAGGGACATTCGATAAGCAGGGCGATCGCGACTGGTTCGTCGTCGATTTTCAGCGCAGCGGGACGCTTCGGTTGCAACTCTCGACCGATACGGTGCGCATTGATCCTAGCTTAGCTGTTCAACGGGCGGGCCAGCAGCTGGTATCGTATGACGATAACGGCGACGGGGAGCAGGAGCAATCGCCGCTCATCACCGTCACGCCAGGCAAGTACTATATTCGGGTATTCAATGCGGCGGCTTCGGACGCGAGTCCCGTTGTCGGAACCTATAGCCTGCGGATGGAAGTCGTGAGCAAATATGATGATCCGAACGAACCCAATGACAAATCGTATGCTTCAACCGTCATGCGGTCGGGTACGGAATACGTAGGCGTAATCGATAAGTCTTCGGATGAGGATTGGTTCCAGCTTCGATTGGATCGGCAAAGCTACGCGTCATTGGCGCTTAGCGGCATTCCGTCGGGACGGACAATGACGGTAACGGTATACGATAAGCGCCAAGCGAAGGTGAAGACGATCAAATCCGTTGCGGGCCATGCCCAACTGTCGGCGGGTCTGTTATTGAACCAAGGGCAGTACACGTTCAAACTCACCTCGGATGCGCCGTTTGACTCGCAATACTATCGGTTTAAGGTTAAGACAGCGCCATTAGTGGCCGGATACCGAGATATTGACGGTCATTGGGCGGAAACCGCAATAGCGTCGTTAACCAAGGAGGGCATTCTCTCCGGGTATTCGGACTATCGCTTCGCGCCTGATCGCGCCATTACCCGTGCGGAAGGCGCAGCGCTGCTCGTTCGCGCTTTTGCATCGAAAGCAGAGCCGGCAAAGATTGATTTTCGCGATGTGCCGTCGCGGCACTGGGCCTTTGGGGCCGTGGCTGCGGCAGTAGGCGCAGGGTATATGAACGGCTATCCAGACAATCGCTTCGGGCCAGACCAGCTATTGACGCGCGCAGAGATGGCCGTTATGCTCGGTCAGGCTGCAGGCGTGCGTCCGGTCAGAACGCAGCAGCCGCCGTTCCGCGACGTGGCAGCGGACAATTGGGCTGCGCCGATGCTGACGGCGATGCTTGCGAAGCATATGATTGGCGGCTATGCTGATAATCGGTTTATGCCGGGGCAATCGGCGAGTCGTGCCGAGTTTGCTGCGATGCTCTATCGCATCCGACATTAGTCGACAGAGGACCTAATGAATGAAGGGAATTTTACCGATGAATATGGAAGATATTCAACTGAGCTACGGGATTAATGGCCTGCTTTCAATCGTGGTCGTGATCCTTAGCATTCTGTTGGCTTGGTTTGCGCTGCAAGAGCTAAAGCTCGAGACGCTTTTCCGTAATCCGCGAAGCCCGAAAGCCCGGTTGCTGCTGCTTATTCTGGCAACCGTGATCGGCCATTCCTTCGCATCTTTTATACTGGATTACGTGCAGTGGACGACGATGCTGAAGGGATTTGTCGAATAACATTTGCGAAACGTGTCAACAATGGGTAATACATGACGGAACGAAAAATGCAACTCGAGTCGAATAGTATGAAAACGGTTGTCAAAAAGGTACGTTTTGGCAGGCGAAACAGCTTTCGATTATCGCCCGGAAAACGCGAAATGGCGGGCTTTCGCACATTGCGGAGGCAAATAGCAAAGGCAGGCGCCGGAACAAAATAACGCTTGTCGATTCGTGTAGAGGAATGGTAATATGAAGGTTGGAGTAAACGACTATTGAGCGGCAGAGTTGGAACTAATTACCATCTACAAGACGGCATGTTGAAGACGCTCGTCCCGACTAGCATCGGGAAGTAAGGCAGCCGTTATACACCGTAATTAATCGAAGTCGAATACGCAGCTATAGACGTTTAAATAAAAGAAGAAGCGGCAGAGAACAAAAATGCAGCGTGCGGAGGGAATTCATAACATGAGCAAAATTATCGTCCGCGGAGGCCGACGGCTGTCGGGTACGGTTCGGATTCATGGTGCCAAAAATGCAGTACTTCCCATTCTTGCAGCCTCAGTGCTTGCAAGCGAAGGAGAAAGCGTCATCGCCGACGTTCCCCTCCTCGACGATGTGCTGACGATCCGGGAAGTAATCGCATCGCTGGGAGCGGATGTCCAGCAGGGCCCAGAAACGATGATCATTCGGGCAAACCGCTTAACGGCGAATGAGCCGCCAAGCGAGCTGGTACGCAAAATGCGCGCATCCATTCTCGTGATGGGTCCGTTGCTCGCGCGTACCGGACAGGTACGCATTTCATTGCCTGGCGGATGCGCGATTGGCATGCGGGCGATTGACCAGCATTTAAAGGGCTTCGAGGCAATGGGCGCCGAGATCACGCTTGGTCAGGGCTTCATTGAGTCGAAGGTGAACGGCCGATTGAAGGGCGCCAAAATTTATCTCGATGTTGCAAGCGTAGGCGCAACTGAGAACATCATGATGGCAGCTTCGCTGGCAGAAGGCACGACGACGATCGAGAACGCGGCGAAGGAGCCGGAAATCGTCGATCTGGCGAATTACTTGAACGCGATGGGCGCTCATGTGCGCGGAGCGGGCACGGACGTCATTCGCATTGAAGGCGTGGAGCGGCTGCAAGGCGTTCGTCATACGGTTATTCCTGACCGCGTAGAAGCGGGTACTTACATGATTGCGACTGCGATTACGGGCGGAGATGTATTTATCGAAGGCGTCATTGCTGACCATCTTGCTCCTGTTATTTCGAAGCTGCAGGAGATGGGCGTATCTATCGTGGCGACAGACAACGGCGTGCGTGTAACAGCTGACAAACCGCTGAAGTCCGTTGACGTGAAGACGCTGCCTTATCCGGGCTTCCCAACCGATATGCAATCCCAAATGATGTCGCTTCTGCTCGTCTCTGATGGTACGAGCGTCGTGACGGAAACAATCTTCGAGAATCGCTTCATGCACGTGGAAGAGTTCGCGAAGATGAACGCTCAGATCAAGGTGGACGGCCGCGCGGCTATTATTACAGGCGGGGCGCCGCTGTCCGGTGCGAAAGTATGCGCGACGGATCTTCGCGCTGGCGCTGCACTGATTTGCGCGGCATTGGTGGCTGATGGGGAATCGGAAATTACGGGTACGCATCATATCGATCGCGGATATGTGAATATTGCGGGTAAACTTGCTGCGCTTGGCGCGCAGATCGAACGGGTTGACTCGGCAGTAGCTCCGGCACCCGCTGCTGCGGTAGCTCCGGTAGCTTCACAAGAGCCAGCGGTTGTAACCGTGGTGGAGGCTGTGCCGTTCAAACGTGAGAAAGAAGTAGCGATGATGAACGTCCAGCCTACGTGGGCGTAATAAAGGAAGGCGATGCAGAATGCTGCATCGCCTTTTTTTGTTTTGGGGCAGCCCCGCTGGCGGGTAGTCTGGGGGAATAGGGAATAGAAATCTTCCCTATTGCCCCGCTGGCGAGCAGCCTGAAGGAATAGGGAATAGAAACCTTTCCTATTGCCCCACTGGCGAGCAGCCTGAAGGAATAGGGAATAGAAACCTTCCCTATTGCCCCGCTGGCGGGTAGTCTGGGGGAATAGGGAATAGAAACCTTCCCTATTGCCCCGCTGGCGAGCAGCCTGAAGGAATAGGGAATAGAAATCTTCCCTATTGCCCCGCTGGCGGGTAGTCTGGGGGAATAGGGAATAGAAATCTTCCCTATTGCCCCGTTGGCGGGCGGTCTGAGGGAATAGGGAATAAAAACCTTCCCTATTGCCCGACTGCTTGCCCATCCGCATTGGCATTACTGCTGCCATTGTCAGCGCCTTGCTGGCCATTGCCGCGGCGCTGGCCAAAGCCGCCGCCTCCGAAGCCGCCGCCAAATCCTCCCCGCAGCGACACGTATTCCGCCTCTTTTGTTCCTGTTTTGATCCAAATGTTGACGATATCGTCGGCCGCTAAATCTGCCAATTTGATTTGCTCATAATTCATTGTGCCTTGGTCATCGCGCACAAGCTTATAAATTGCCGCGCTCTCTGGAATTGTGATGGTCTGCTGTTCGCCCGTGAACAGATTCGGCATCTGTCTCCCGCCGCCCTGCGGAGCTTGTCCGTCAGCAGGGGGCTGCCCATTAGCGTCGCCTTGTGGCGCCTGTCCGTCAGCGGGAGGCTGCCAATTTGGATCAGCCTGTGGCGCCTGTCCGTCAGCGGGAGGCTGCCAATTTGGATCAGCCTGCGGAGCTTGTCCGTCAGCAGGAGGCTGCCCATTGGCCTCGCCCTGCTGCGCTTGACGGCCTTGGCCGTTGCCGCCGCGCTGCGGCATAGCGCTCAGGTCAGCGGCTTGAACGACAACGGATGTGCCGCTGATCGAGATAATTTTGGCCATCATATCGGCTTGCCGATCGGGCTGGTTCGGTGCGGCTGCCATTTGGAAGCCGCCTTGGCGGCCTTGCCCTTGCCCCTGTCCTTGTCCTTGCTGCTGCGCATAATCGCCTTGCTGCCCGTTCGCTGCAGCCGTATCGGCGCTGTTCTTCGATCCGCAAGCAGCGAGCAAGGCAGAGGCGAGAAGCAGCGCCGTTGCTGCTTTTAATCCGTTCGACCAACGTTTATTCATAGGATTGACCACTCCATTCTTTGACTCGATAATCGACATCCTACCACACAACGATGAACGGAATATGAATAAGCCTGTTCATGTTCTGTTCACGAACTTATGGTACCTTCACTTACGAGCAGGAATAGGGGAATGGGAAGGTGGAGCGGGCAATGAAGAAGTGGATACTGGTCGGTACGGCGGTCGTGTTGATCGCGGCATCCGGCACGCTGTATTGGTACACACGGGATGGACAGACCGAAGCGGCAGCCACCGTGCAGCCGACAGCGCGAGTAACGAAGGGGAATATTTCGGTTAAAATATCCGGGTCTGGCTCGGTCAACACGGTTGAGACGGTATCTGTGAGCGCAGGCGCACAGGGCAAGGTCAGCAAAGTGAATTTCAAAGCCGGCGATAAGGTAAAGAAAGGTCAGCTCCTGATCGCATTCGAGCAAGAGGACTATACGAACCAAATCGCAAAAGCTGAGCTTAATTTGAAGAAGCAGGATCTTCAATTGGCCAGCTTAAAGAAGCAATATATTGAGGCTTACGGCGATGAAGATCGCCAGGCGGACATCAAGCTCCAAATCGATAGCCTTCGATTGGACATCGAATCGGCCAATCTGGAACTGGCTGATCTTAAGGAGCAGGAGGCCGCAATACCGAGCGTAGTCGCACCTTCGGACGGCACGGTGACGACTGCGAGCGTTGCGGTTGGCGATCAGCTGAACGAATCCAAAGTAATTGCGGAGATCGTCGATTATTCGAAACTCCAATTTACGATGAACGTCGATGAGCTGGATATTCCCAAAATAAAAGTAGGCCAAGCAGCAGACATCGTGCTAAATGCGCTGCCGACCGAAGCGTTGACGGGCAAGGTGCTTTCCATTGCGCAAGAGGGCTCCTCCTCCAATGGCTCAGCATCATACGCGGTAACCGTCTCGCTGGATAAGCTGACGGGCGTCATTGCCGGCATGTCTGGCGAAGCCTCGGTCATCACGGCATCTAGCGACAACACGCTGCTCGTGCCGATTGCTGCTGTTCGTACAGTCGGCGGCCGGAGCATCGTTCGTGTACCGGAGTCATCCACAGCGGGTACTGGCACTACTACTACTGGTACGGGTGCGCGTACGCAGACACAGGGACAGGCGCAGCAGCCTGGCACTGGCGCAACCGAAACCGGGCAAGCTGCCAGGGGAGCTGCTGGCGAAGCTGGAGCAGGAGGGGGCGCGAATGGCGGCGCCCCATCGGGCAACGCCAATGGCAATGGCGGCACTGGCGCTGGAGCGGGCACTGGCACGCCAAACGGCCAAGCCGGAGGGCAGCAAGGGTTTGGCGGCCAAGGCGGACGCACAGGCCAAGCAGGCGCTTACGGCGGTTATGGCGGACAACGCCAGGCTGGGCAATTTGGAGGTCAACGCGGAGCTGGCGGCGCCGGTGCAGGGAATGCCGCGCAGCAAGCAGGCAGAATGGTTGAGGTTACAATCGGTCTGAGCAATGAAACCTACGTAGAAATCAAATCGGGGCTTACCGAGGGTGAAACGGTTTATCTGCCGATGCCGACGGTTAGCACGGCGACAGCTTCGAGCTCGCAGCAGCAGCAAATGAACTTCGGCCAGTTCGGCGGCTTCGGCGGCGCTCAATTCGGCGGCGGCGGGTTCACTGGAGGCGGTGGAGGCGGCGGTGCTCGCTTCAGCGCAGGCGGCGGAGGCGGCAGCCGATGAGCCGGCCCTCGAATAGCTCGCTGATCGAGATCGAGAAGCTGGTCAAGACGTATCGGATGGGCCAAGAAATCGTGACGGTGCTGCAGGAAGTAAGCTTGACGGTCGAGCGCGGCGATTTTATCGCTATTGTCGGCCCCTCGGGCTCAGGCAAGTCGACGATGATGAACATTATCGGCTGCTTGGATATTCCGACCTCCGGCAGTTATCGGCTGGATGGTACAGAGGTAAAGGGACTAAGCGATAACAAGCTCGCGGCGATTCGCAACCATAAGATCGGGTTTATTTTTCAAGGCTTTCAGCTTCTCCCGCGGTTGACGGCGATCGAGAACGTAGAGCTGCCGCTCATTTACCGGGGAATGACGACGCGGGAGCGGAAAGCGAAGGCGAGCGAAGCGCTGCGCAAGGTTGGGCTGGAGGATCGGATGCACCATAAGCCGAGCGAGCTGTCCGGCGGCCAGCAGCAGCGGGTCGCCATTGCGAGGGCGCTAGCCGGCGAACCGCCGATTTTGCTGGCGGATGAGCCTACGGGCGCGCTCGATACGCGAACCGGGCAGGAAGTGCTCGCCTTGATGGAGGATTTGCATCGCCAAGGCCATACGATCGTGCTCATCACGCATGATATGGATGTAGCGAAGCGTGCTGAGCGGGTCGTTCGAATGAAGGATGGCGTGCTTACGGAGGATATGAGCGGAAGGAGGAACCGGCGTGAAGCTATCGCAAGCATTCCGAATGGCGTTTAAGAGCATTTGGTCCAATAAGCTCCGAACTGCGCTATCGATGCTTGGCATGCTGATCGGCGTTGCGACGGTTATTGCATTGGTGGCGATGAGCGAGGGCTCCTCCAGACAGGTGCAAGCGCAAGTGGAAAGCCTTGGAGCGGCCAATATGCTGCAGGTGACCATTACGGGAAGAGGACTCACAACCTCGCTGACGAAGGATGAAGCGATGGCATTCGCGGACATTGCGAATGTGGAGGGCGTCTCGCCAATCGTAAACGGGAGCGTTACCGCCAAATTCGGAACGACGAGCGAGTCGTATACAGTGGAGGGCGTTACGCCGGAATACGAAACGGTTCGGGACGTTGGCTTTACCAAAGGGCGCTTTATCGTTGATTTGGACAACGTGAATTACAGCAAGGTCGCGCTTATTGGCGCTAATGTCGCAACGGACCTGTTCGGGACGGAGGACCCTGTCGGGGAAACGATTCTGCTTAACGGCAGCCGCTATAAGGTGGTGGGTCAGCTGGAGACGAAGGGGGATTCGATCAACGGATCTGCCGACGATAAAATTCTGATCCCGCTGGCGACGGGCGAGCGAATGTTCCAGTCCAAAGGCGTAAAGTCGATCTACCTGAAGGTGAGCGACACGGATCAATCCGAGCTTGTGCAAGCACAGCTGGAGCGGAAGCTCGCGGAGAAATTCCCGAATACGACGAATGCTTACCGGGTCATTAATCAGCAGGAAGCGATGGAGACGGTAGGCTCGGTTACGCAGACGATGACGTCGATGATGGCCGGCATTGCGGCGATTTCCCTCGTGGTAGGCGGCATCGGCATTATGAACATTATGCTCGTCTCGGTAACGGAGCGGACGCGCGAAATTGGCATTCGCAAATCGCTGGGCGCGAAGCGGCGGGACATTCTCTTGCAATTCCTTATCGAAGCAGTGGCCATTAGTGGCTTAGGCGGCGCATTCGGCATCGCCATCGGCTATATTGCATCGCATGTGATTGGCGTTGTGATGAGCACGGAAACAGCGGTTTCGTTATCGATGGTCGGCTGGGCGTTCGCATTTTCCGCGGGCGTGGGCGTTATTTTTGGTATATTCCCAGCGAACAAAGCCGCTAGATTGCGTCCCGTGGATGCGCTTCGGCACGATTAACAAGCGATTATTTGGCCCATTGCCTTCTAACCTATCATTCTCGTTCATATAGTAGAGCTATAGGGACGAAAGACTTAAGTCCGCGCCCATGCGCGGGCTTTTGTTTTTCCATGAGGCTACTTTACTCTGGGGAATGAAGGGAGCAGAATATGATCGGATCAATGAATAAGCTCGGATTCAAAGGATGGCGCCGTCGCAGGGCGGTAAAAGGTCCGCATCGCGCAGCTCATGCGATAGGCGGCAGGCTATGGTGGGTGTCGTTTGCAGGGGGGATCGTGCTGGGGGTAGCGCTGCTGCTTGCAGGGATCGGCCATTCGGCTGGATCGCGCAGCAAGCTCGACATAGAGGCGGATGAAGGGGCTGCTCTTGGCTTGCAACCGGCGCCTCGAACGACAGCAACAAGCGGCAAAGCCGTGTCCGAGCTATCCAACAAGCGAGATAAGACAAGCAAGCCAAGCTCATCAACAGGGGGATTGAACCAGCCATCGGCTTCAAAGAGCACAGGCCCAACGGACAAGCCCCATACGGGTCTGGAGAAGCTGCGCGTGCATGTCTATTTGACCAAAGAAGGCAGAGTGGAGACGGTGCCGCTTGAGCTGTACGTACGCGGCGTATTGGCAGGCGAAATGCCTGTCGACTTCGAGCTCGAAGCGCTCAAAGCACAAGCGGTTGCAGCGCGCACCTACATTGTGAGGCGACTGGCCGAGAAGGATAGAAGCGGCGTGCCCGGTGGGCAAGCAGATGTTACGGATACGATCGACCATCAAGTCTATGTGCCGTTGAAGGAGCTGGTTGACCGTTGGCCGGCTGGCGAGGAGCGGGAAGCGACGCTTGGGAAGCTGACGCGGGCGGTGGAGGAGACGCAAGGCCTCGTGCTCACGTATGGAGGACAACCGATAGAGGCGGCATTTTTCTCCACAAGCAATGGCTATACCGAGAATGCGGAGGATTACTGGCAGCTGTCGGTCCCTTATTTGCGCAGCGTAGCGAGTCCTTGGGATTCGGCCATTTCCCCTCGCTATAAGCAGACGGTGCAGATGGGAGAGAAGGAGCTGTATCGAAAGCTGGGCGTGAAGGATGACGGGAAAGCTCCGCGCGTACTGGAGCTGACGGACGGCAGGCGAGTGAAGTCCGTTGTGGTCGGAGGAGAAACCTTCACCGGCAGAGAGGTGAGGGAAAAGCTCGGCCTTGCTTCTTCAGAGTTTAGCTGGACGATCCAGGACGGGGAGGTGACGATTACAACGCTTGGAATGGGACATGGCATCGGCATGAGTCAATGGGGAGCGGATGGGATGGCGAAGGAAGGCGCGAGCGCGGAGCAAATCTTGCTTCACTACTATACGGGCGTAAAGCTGGAGCAAGCTTATAAGCTACTAGCCGCTTCATCGGACTCATAACCCGCGCGGGGCTTGAAATTTGTCGAATCTAAAACTTTATGAAAATACTTTCACCTCACGTATAAACCAAGATTAACTGGCAACAATGGCTGATGAGGTGATGAGCAAATGAATGAACAAAACAACAACAAGCCAAAAGAAACTCCCAAATCGATTCCGGGAGGCGCGGCAGCAGCCAAATCGAAGGGCTGGCGGAAGGTGTTAACGAGCAAATGGGTGACACCAGCGGCTTTCATGGCAGCGGCGGCAATTATCGTAACCTTAATGTGGCTCTATCGGGGAGATCAGCCGGATCAGACAACGACGACACCTACCGATACGGAAGTCAGTCAAGGTGAAGATGTGACGACGAAGCCGGCAGACGACACGATCGCGGTTACGGCAACTGGCGAAGAGATGCAATGGCCGGTAGCCAACTTCAATGACCTGGAAGTATCGCTCCCTTATTATGATGCCGCAGGCACGAATGAGGAGAAGCAAGCAGCGTTCGTTCAGCAGGACAACAAGTTCACTCCGCATGTAGGCTTGGATCTGCAGAAGCCGGACAACACGACGTTTGATGTGCTGGCGGCCCTTAGCGGCAAAGTGACGCATGTCGAGCAGCATCCGATCAATGGAGCAACGGTAGAAATTTCGCATGGCAACGGCCTTGTGACGATCTACCAAAGCTTGAGCGACGTGACGGTCAAAGAAGGCGACGAAGTGAAGCAAGGCACGGCATTCGCCAAAGCGGGCCGCAATGATCTGGAGAAGGAAGAAGGCATTCACCTTCACTTCGAAGCGCGTCAGGACGGCAAAGTCGTTAACCCGAACGAACTGGTCCAAAAGTAAGCGTACCCCGGCACCCGCTACTCCACGAGGAGAGCGGGTGTTTTTTTGATGCCCCAATAAGGCTTTATACCCATCGAACTAACAGAAAAATGAAAATTATTAGCCGTTATGGCTTGTCACGCTTGGCCTTAGAGCATATATACCCGCACCCCTCATATAATGTACCAAACTATCTCGAGTAGGGAGGCGGGAACGTGCACGATTACATCAAAGAGCGAACCATTAAAATAGGCCGCTGCATCGTGGAAACGAAGCACACGGTTCGGACAATCGCCAAAGAGTTCGGGGTTTCCAAAAGCACGGTTCACAAGGATTTGACCGAGCGATTGCCTGAGATCAATCCCGACCTGGCGGATCAGGTGAAACACATTCTGGAATACCACAAATCGATCCGGCACCTGAGGGGAGGAGAAGCGACCAAAATCAAGTATAAGAAGAGCAGCAAGAAGCGGGAAGTGTTCGCCGCCGCTAAGAGCTGATTGCATAAATTTTTCTACAAAAATAGAGGGATTTCGAGAAATTCAGCGAATACTGATCGTAAGAAGATTCTGCGTCCGTGTACGTGGAGATCTATCGCGATCGTTGCACCTTATTTTTATTCGTTGGAGGACTCAAGCCTTATGTTCAGCAAGGATATCGGAATCGACCTAGGCACAGCCAATGTATTAATTCATGTAAAAGGGAAGGGCGTCGTTCTTGACGAGCCTTCGGTTGTAGCTATTGAAAGTGACACCAAGAAGGTGCTTGCCGTAGGAGAATCGGCACATCGGATGGTGGGTCGTACGCCAGGCAATATCGTAGCGATTCGTCCGCTGCGGGACGGCGTCATCGCGGACTTCGAAATCACGGAAGTGATGTTGAAAGCGTTCATCGATCGAGTGGGGGGCCGCAATTGGTACGGGCGGCCGCGTATTTTGATCTGCGCGCCTACGAACATTACTTCCGTTGAGCAGAAGGCTATTCGCGAGGCGGCGGAACGCAGCGGAGCTCGTGAGGTGTTCCTGGAAGAGGAGCCGAAAGCAGCAGCGATCGGTGCGGGAATGGACATTTATCAGCCAAGCGGAAATATGGTCGTTGATATCGGCGGGGGCACGACTGACGTGGCCGTCCTTTCCATGGGCGACATCGTTACGTCCTCGTCGATTAAAGTCGCGGGGGACAAGTTCGACGACGCGATTATGAAGTATATCAAAAATAAGTACAAGCTCCTGATCGGCGAACGGACGAGCGAGGATATCAAGATCAAGATCGGTACCGTGAACACGGAAGGTCGCGATGACGAGATCGACATCCGCGGACGCGATATGGTAACGGGCCTGCCGCTCACGGTGACGATTCGTTCGGCGGAAGTGCGCGAAGCGCTATGGGACTCGGTCATGTCGATCGTTTCCGCTGCAAAGTCGGTATTGGAGCGTACGCCGCCTGAACTGTCGGCAGACATTATCGACCGCGGCGTCATTCTGACCGGCGGCGGTGCATTGTTGGACGGGCTCGACACGCTGCTCTCGGAAGAGCTGATGGTGCCGGTTCTTGTGGCTGAAGATCCGATGCACTGTGTCGTCAAAGGTACTGGCATTATGCTGGATAACCTCGACAAAGTCGCTAATTCGAAGAACAAAGGCTACAAAAAATAATAGCTCCGGCAGGTAGGGCGCTCGGGGGAGCGCGCCGAAGCCGGCTATTCCTTGGGATTGGGCCATGCCTTAGACATATTAAAGGTATGGCCCGATTTGCCGATATAAAGAGTTAGTAGGTATAGAGACAGATATCGCGCACACATTCGCCGGTGTGAACCGGACAAGCCGGGAGGATTTTTTGTATGCTAAGAGGGCTGTACACGGCTGCGGCCGGATTAACGACGCAGCAGCGCCGTCACGACACGGTGACGAATAACATATCGAACATTAATACGCCGGGCTATAAGCAAACGAACGAGGTTACAAGGTCGTTCCCTGAAATGCTGTTGGCGCTTACGGGAACGAACGACAACTCCGACAAGAGGATCGGCAAGCTTGCTACGGGCGTGTTTGCTGAGGAGAGCCTGTCCTTGCAGCTGCAAGGGGACTTGACGGAAACAAAGCGTTCCGGCGATTTTGGCCTGTCGGCTAACATTCAGGTGCCGGGCATTACATTCGACGAGTCTGGCAAATATGTTTCGGATACGGGCGAAGTGACGTTCCAGCCACAAGCGTACTTTACCGTAGAAGGCCAGGATGGCCAGCCGCGCTACACGCGCAACGGACGGTTTGACTTGGATCAGAACGGCTATTTGATCATGGCGGACGGCTCGCGCGTGCTCGGCAAGAACGGACAGCCTGTACAGTTCCAAGCAGGCACCAGTATGGACGATCTGCAGCTTACGGATGATTTCCGATTCATTAATACGGTGACCGGCGCAGATACGGGGCAATCGCTCCAGTTGACGAAGATCGCTGATCCGAATGCGCTTGTGCGCGAAGGCGACGGCAAGTTCCGTCTCGTAGGCGATGCGAATCTGGCAGAAGCTGTTGCGGCTGAGGATGGCGTTGTCGTCAAGCAAGGGTATTATGAACGCTCCAACGTTGATTCTGCCCAGTCGATGGTCGATTTGATGGCTGCGCTCCGAGCTTATGAAGCGAACCAGAAGGTCGTTCAATTTTATGACAAGAGCTTGGATAAGGCGGTTAACGAAATCGGGCGAGTCTAGCGTTTGCTAGTCATCGGCTACAGGCGTAGGAGGTTCAACGATGAACGGTTCAATGATTAATGCAATGGTATCGATGAACGGGCTGCAGCAGAAGCTCGACATTTTGGCGGACAATATCGCGAATTTGAATACGGTCGGCTATAAGCGCAAGGATGCGTCCTTTGAGGATCTGCTGACGAATGCCAAGCAGCAGCCAAGCGCATTCAAGGAGCCGGGCCGCATGTCTCCGATGAACTACACACAGGGCTGGGGCGTTCGTCTGGCGACGATCGAACCGGATCTCTCGCAAGGTCCGCTGCAGCAGACAGGCAACACGCTGGACATCGCGATTGAGGGCAACGCTTTGTATGAAGTGCGGACGCCGGACGGCACCGCGTACACGCGCAACGGTTCGTTCCAGCTCTCGCCTCTCGCGAACGGTAGCTCTGTGCTGGCGACGAGTGACGGCAATCTTCTCATGGGTGAGAATGATCAGCCGATTGTAGTGCCGGCTAATCATACGATTCGTGTCGATGCGGATGGAACGGTACAAGCAGTGGCGGGAGACGGTTCTGCAAGCCCGGTCGGCAAGCTTAAGCTGCTTCAGGCAACGCGTCCTTCTTTGCTGACAACGGTAGCCGATAACTTGTATGCGGTGGCAGAAGGTGTTAATGTAGAAGATGTGTTGAGAACCGTATCAGCCGGAGCGGATAGCAAGGTTTCGCTGCGTCAGGGCTATGTGGAGCAGTCCAATGTAGACATGACAAGCGAGATGACGGATCTCATTAACGTGCAGCGTGCGTATCAGTTGAGCGCCCGGGCTTTGACCTCGAGCGATTCGATGATGGGGTTTGCCAACAACTTGCGCGCATAAACGGAGTTGATTGATAGATATGAGTAAGGATTTACAGCAAACGATCGTTCGCGATAGCGAAGTTAGCCAACTGCGGAATTCCGTCCGTTCGGAGGAAGCGAGCGAGCAATCTGCTGAGTTGAAACGTTCTGGACGCGGCAGCGCGCCTGCTGCTTCGGGCAAGAAACGCAAGTCGAAGTCTAAGCCTAAGCGTAAGGCGTGGGTGACGCTCCTTCGCTGGACAGTGGTGCCCATTCTGTTGTTCTGGTCCATCATTGCCGGTCTGTACGTTGGTTACAGCGTACTGGGCAAGCAGCCAGGCGGCGAAGTGTTCCAGGTCGAGACTTGGAAGCATCTATACGATCTGATCTTTTCGAATTCGTAATGGACGTACAGGAGAAAGCCGTTGGCAGCGATGCCGGCGGCTTTTTTCGTTTGAGCAGAGCTTGGCGGGCGGGAACAGGGGATGAAAAAAGAGCACAGCGCGCATATGAGATGCACGCTATGCTCTATGGATGAAGGCGCTCGTTCGGCTATTTCACCGTAATGTGAACCGATACGATTTTGCCCTGGAAGGTGGCCTTGATGGAAGCCGTTCCTTTGCCAGTCGCGGTTACAACGCCATTCACAACAGTTGCAACAGATGGCTTGGAGCTTGTCCAATCCGATAACGTCGTTGCATCAATCCAGCTGCCGTTATCGTAGAAGGCTTTGACCTTCAACGTATAGGCAGCGCCTACTGCCATATTAACGGACTTGTCAGAACCGACGAACGTTTTGAGCTTCGGAACGACGGTCAGGGCGATCGTTACCGTTTTTCCTTGATACTCGCCCGTAATCGTTGTTGCGCCCACGGCTAGTGCTTTAATCGTGGATGTGGTCATTCTAGCTACGCTTTCGGAGCCAACCGTCCACTTCATTTTGGTAGCCAGCTGAATCGTTTTTCCGCTCTTGTAAGTGCCCGTTACTTTAACCGCTTTTGTTTTTCCGATGTTCAGGGTAAGGGCAGCCGGATCGACCGCGAGCTTGACGATTTCCTCTTCAATGGTAATGCGGATCGTAACGGATTTATTCAAGTAGGTCGCCGTCAGGTTAACGCGGGATGCGACGAGCCCTTTCATTTTGGTCGATTGCAGCAGCAGGTTATCCGAAGTGGATTTCCATTTGACCTTGCTTGTTACGTCTTCTTCCGTTCCGTCCACATTCGTTACCTTGATTTTAGGAAGATCGGTTTCTTTGCCAATAATTAAGCTCAGATCCTCGGAATCGGTAGACAGCAGCAATGGCTTCGGATAAACGGTGACGGTAACGGTAGCCTTCAGGGACCGTGCCGTAGCTGTCAGGACAGCGGTGCCGGCTTTCTTCGCCTCCCATTTGCCATCTTTAACCGTAAGCACTTCTTCGTCGCTGGATGTCCAATGGACGAGCGAAGTCACATTCGTTTTCTCGCCGCCAAATGCTGTTCCGGTTACGGTTGGAAGCGATTTGTTGTCGCCGATGATAGCGTCTAATTCTGTTGTGCTTACTGCGATCGATACGACTGGCGGATAAACGGTTACTTGCACTTCTTTGCTTAAGCCCTTGTAAGATGCGCGAATGGTTGCCGTGCCTGCGCTCATCGGCGTTACTACGCCTTCGCTAACGGTTGCAACCATGACATTGGTGGATGTCCATACGGCATCCTTGGTTATGTCTTTCGTTGCTCCCGCAGCGTCAAGTACCGAAACGGTAAGGCTAGCAGGCGAATCTTGCACGAGCATATCCAGGTTCGCGTCTGGCGTAATTTTCATCGCTTGGAACTCGGGGCGCACGACGACTGTAACCGTATCGGATACGCCATAGCGGGAAGCGGTAATGACCGCTGTGCCAGCTGCGACGGGTTCCACTTCGCCATCGTCAGTAACAGTAGCGACGGTTTCATTGCTGGATGTCCATACCGTGTCGGTGGACGTTGTTACATTTTCCGTACTGCCAGCAGCGGTCTTCACCGAAGCTGTGAGTTTAGCTGAGCTGCCCTCAACCTTCAGCTCAATCAAGTCGTTCGGGCTAATGGTAAGCGATTGGTATGGAGATTTCACTTGCAGCGTTACGGTGCTTGATTTTCCTTTATAAGCAGCTGTGATTGTGGTTTTGCCCGCGCCAACGAGCGTGATGGCGCCTTTCTCAACCGTAGCGACTGCGGTATTGGAAGACGACCATGTTGCGGAAGAAGTCAGATCGTTGGATGCGCTGTTCTTCATGCCGCTTGCGAGCAGCTTGAGCGTACTGCCCAATGTGGCATCGAGCGTATCGCCAACTGCAGCGCCGGTATCGGATTTGCTTAAGGAGATGCTGTCATAAGCATACGTAGCATTAATTTGGACCGTTGCCGAGAATCCGGCATAGGTAGCGGATACGCGAGCGGAGCCAGCGCCTACGATACGGACGCTGCCTTGGCTGACGGTAGCAACGGAGGAATCGGTTGTTTTCCATGTTGCGCTCGCTGTGACTTCGCGTTTATTGACATAACCTTGATAGGAGGCTAACGCCGACAGCTCGGTCGAATCTCCTACGAATAACGATAGAGTGGAGGACGCAGCGTCTAGCTCCAAGCCGTTGACGATGTCATCGGCTGCATATACGGCAGGTTGAATGCATACGAAAATTAGGACGGCAGCAAGCAGCACGGTCAATCGACCGCGCATCGAATGAATCGGGTTGTGACGCATAGGGAAGAAATCAGCCTCGCTCTCAGTTAGGATTGGAAAAATTACCTCTTCATTAATAACGGCATCGAGGGGGGGAGAATGAAGAGGAAGAGCAGAAGCTGCGGGGGTGCGCGAAAGGTTTTATTTTTTAATAGGTAGAGGTATAATGAGTTGGGTAACTTTGAAGCGGCATCCAATTAGTAGCGGGAAAAGGGCGTGAACGTTTGAATCTTCCGAATCTGCTTACGATATCGCGATTTTTGTTAATACCTGTGTATATCGTCGTTTTCGCAGGCGGAGAACGGATGCTTCCAGCGTTCGCCGTTATCGTTGCCGCCGGTATAACCGACGTATTGGATGGCTATATCGCGCGCAAGCGAGGCCAGATCACAGTTGTTGGCGCCATGCTCGATCCATTAGCGGACAAGCTGATGCTTCTTACGGTTATCTTGTCGTTGTTGGCAACTGGGCATATCCCGATTGCAGCAGCCATACTGATGTTCATTCGAGACATCGGCATGATTGCAGGGTCCGCTGTGTTTCATTTTAGCGGCAGAAAGACCGTGCCGGCCAACTGGATGGGGAAATTAACGACTGTGCTCTATTACGCTGCGATCTTCTTCATCTTCATTGAGGCTTCGTTTGCCCAAATGTATTTGTGGGGAGTTGTTGTGTTCTCCTTCGTTACATCCATTATGTATATGATCCAGATTTTCGCGATTAATCGGGATCAAGTGCAGCCTATCAGCCGCAGTCGCAGCCAGTTAACAGGAAAAACCGGTCAGCATCACGAACTATAGGAAGCATACACACAAAGAAGCCCGCCAATCCCGGACAATTATGCCGATGGACAAGCGAGCTCCCTTATCTTAACCTGCGCGAACTGCAGTTTTCGCGAAGGATAGAATTAGGTTGTCACCGATCGGACGGATTATGCTCCGCGCCGGTCTTTATTTTTACTATCCGTAGGAGGGATTATATGCTGGACATTAATGAAATTCAACAAATCATTCCGCACCGCCACCCTTTTCTGCTAATTGACCGAATTATCGAGGTGGAGGAAGGCGTTCGCGCAGTAGGCATCAAGAACGTAACGATGAATGAGCCGTTTTTTGCGGGTCACTTCCCTGGATTCCCGGTTATGCCGGGCGTATTGATCGTTGAGGCATTGGCGCAGGTTGGCGCGGTCGCGATCCTGAAAATCGAGGAAAACCGCGGGAAGCTGGCTTTTTTTGCGGGCATTGATGAGTTCCGATTCCGCGGGCAAGTGACGCCAGGCGATACGCTTCGCCTTGAAGTCGAGATCACTCGCCTGAAGGGCAAGATCGGCAAAGGCCATGCTACGGCGAAGGTGAATGATAAAGTAGTGGCCGAAGGCGGCATTATGTTTGCATTGTCTGATCCATCTTAATTAATAGCAGCATGATTGCGCAATCAACCTTGAACTAGAGAGACTAACCATACAGAAGCAAGATGAGTAGAGAAGCCTTGCGGCGAGATTTTGGGGAGAGAGGATTGATGATATGTCTATTAATGAAGCGGCAATTGCAAAATATGAAGCGTGGCTGAATGATACGGCAATCGACGAGACGACGAAAGAGGAGCTTCGCGGCATCGCCGGGAACGAGAAAGAAATCGTCGACCGATTTTATCGCGATCTGGAGTTCGGCACAGGCGGTCTTCGCGGCGTCATGGGCGCGGGCACGAATCGTCTTAACGCTTACACAGTTGGTAAAGCGACGCAAGGCTTGGCCGATTGGGTGCTCTCGCAAGGAGCGGAAGCCCCTTCCGTCGTTATAGCGCATGACTCGCGCAACAACTCGCCTGAATTCGCGCTCGACGCGGCGCTCGTGCTGGCGGCGAACGGCATCACGGCTTATTTGTTCCCGTCGCTACGTCCAACGCCACAGCTCTCGTTCTCCGTACGCGCGCTGAAGGCAACGGCAGGCATCGTTATTACAGCAAGCCACAATCCCCCAGAGTACAATGGCTACAAAGCATACAACAAAGACGGCTGCCAGCTTGTGCCGCATGAAGCAGAGCAAGCGATCGCACGCATTCAAGCGGTAACAAGCTTTGAGCAAGTGCGTACGATTTCGCGTGAAGAGGCGGAGTCGAATGGGCTGCTGCTCTGGCTTGGACAAGCCGAGGATGAGCAGTTTGCGGAGACGGTTGCAGCTTGCAGCTTAAATCGGGAGCTGCTTCAAAACGGGCTTGGCGAGCGAGTTTCGGTCGTCTTCACCCCGCTGCATGGCTCGGGCAACGTGCCGGTTCGCAGCGTATTAGCTAAAGCAGGCTTCAGCAACGTACATATCGTTCCTGAGCAAGAGCAGCCGGACGGTTATTTCAGCACAGTGAAATCGCCAAACCCGGAAGAACGCGAAGCGTTCACGAAGGCGATTGCGCTGGCGAAGCAAGTCGACGCCGATATTATTATCGGTACTGACCCGGATGCTGACCGCATGGGCGCTGTCGTTAAAAACAACGAAGGCGAATACGTCGTGCTGTCGGGCAACCAGTCTGGCGCCATTATGGTATATTACACGCTCAGCCAATTGAAGGAGCAAGGGAAGCTGCCAGCCAACGGCATCGTCGTTAAGACGATCGTTACGAGCGAGATGGGGGCGGATATTGCCCAATCGTTCGGCGCGTCTGTGACGAACACGTTGACGGGCTTCAAGTATATCGGCGAAAAAATGACGCAGTATGAAGCGACGGGCGAGCATACCTTCTTGTTCGGGTACGAGGAGAGCTATGGATATTTGACGGGCACTTACGCGCGCGACAAAGATGCCGTCGTAGCTTCCTTATTGATTTGCGAAGCTGCGGCATACTATAAAAATCAAGGAAAAACCTTGTACGACGTCCTCCTTGAGCTATATGCGCAATATGGCACTTATCTCGAAGGACTGCAATCCCGCACGCTCAAAGGGCTGGACGGCGTCCAGCAAATTGCGGCGACTATGGAGCAATGGCGGGACAATCCGCCGGCCGAGGTGGCAGGCGTGAAGGTTGACCGTTTGCTGGACTACAATACGGGCCTTGACGGGCTTCCTAAAGAAAATGTATTGAAATTTATGCTCGCCGACGGCTCCTGGTTCTGCTTGCGCCCGTCCGGTACGGAGCCAAAAATCAAAGTATACTTCGCTGTGCGCGGACAGTCTCCGGATGATGCCTCAGCAGCACTAGAACGCTTGACGACCGCAGTCATGGACCGCGTCGATCAACCCGCATAAGGAGAGAACATCCGTGCTTCAATGGCAGCAATGGAATCGCAAGCTCAAAGTCGTGTTGTGGGCGCTCACGCTAATCGGCGTGATCGCCGCGCTGCCGCTTGGTGCGTTGCGATGGCAGATGGAGTCGACGTCTAAACAAGTCGAATATGTGATGGATTATAAGGATATTGTCCTCGTCGCGTCCTACCAGAATGATCCGGCGGCTTTTCTTGATCAGCAATTGGATCGGATGAAAGCGGCAGGCGTTACGACGATGGCGGTCTTTGAATCGACGTTGGACGAGTTTGTAATGGCTAAACACATCAATATTTACAACCGCGGCCAATTGGCGCTGCTCGAAGGCAAGGCGCCAGTGCCGGGACGCAACGAAACCTATGTTTTGTTTGCCGGAACAGAAGAGCAGGAGAAGCTGGGCCCGCTCATCGAGAAGGCATTTGAACGCAAGGATATTACGGTTGAGCCATGGTCCTACGACGGTCGTCCGGGCTTGAAGCTGAACACGCCGATCGAGAATGCGACGCTTGTTTCCATGAATCCGGATCCGATGGCGCTGGAGAAAATCAACGCCGCCGGCTTCCGCATTTTGCCTCGTTTATCGGACCGTATTCGTCCCTATAATCAAGAGGCGGCAGGCGAATTGGTTGCTCAGCTCAAGCAATATAACGTTGATCGTATCCTGTTCGATGGCGACGCCGTCAAGGGTTTCAATGACAATGCGGATATGAACAGCTTGTATGGCTTCGCCGAGCTGTTGAAGAATAACCATATTGGCCTCGCTGCTATTGAAGGACTCAAGTCCCCGCAGCAAGGTTTCAATACGCTCTCCTATTTAACGGATTATGACGTAGTCCGGCTGCATTCCATTCCAACTGGACTGGCGGCTACGATTACGCCCGAGACTTTAACGGACAGGTTCTTGCTAGCAGCCAAAGATCGGAATATTCGCATGTTCTATCTGAATGCGGCGCCTTCCCGCAGCTTCGATAAAGGCGGAATTTCAGATCCGCTAGAGAAGCTTGCAGATGCATTAAGCGGACCTGATGGCACGATTCAGAAGCTGGCTGATTTCGGCTTCCCTTCTGGAAATGCGGAAGCGTTCAGCTTTGATACGCCAGGCTGGGCTAAGGCGGCTAAAGCGATCGTTTGCCTTGGTGCCGTAAGCATCATCGCATTGCTGATTGGAGCGTTCGCAAGCTGGCTGACAATACCTGCCTTCGTGCTCGGCCTAATCGGCAGCGCAGGCTTGTACGTCCTATCCGCTTCGACGTTGGAGCAAGGGCTAGCGTTAGGCGCAGCGATCAGCGCGCCGTCGTTGGCATTGATTTGGGCGATGAACGTCGTGCGGAGGCGTACGGAGGGGAATCGTCGGGCGGTATCCGGCAGTGATTGGAACCATACGAGCCCCACAGGTGCCTATAGCGGCGCTGTACGCGCTGGAGACGCGCCGCGCTGGGGATCGCTGCTCGGAGATATTTTTGCAATCGGCCGGATCAAATGGATTTTTAACGGCCTAACTGCAAGCCAGCGGTTTGGCAATGCAGTTGTTTTGTTCATTGTTACCTCGCTCATTTCGCTGCTTGGCGTGCCGTTCGTATTCGGCTTGCTGAACAACATTAAGTATAGCTTGGTATTGCAGCAATTCCGCGGCGTTAGCCTGCTTCATATTGCGCCGATTGGCCTCGTTGCGCTTTATGTATTCTTGTACACGGGTACTTCTGTGCTGGCCAACCTGCGCCGACTGCTGTCGATTCAGATCACCGTATTCTGGATAGCTGTTGTGGGGATATTGGGCATTGTCGGGTTATACTACTTATCGCGGACAGGCAATGCAGGACATGCTTCATCGCTTGAGATGCTTATGCGCAATACGCTGGAGACGACGTTCGGCGTTCGTCCGAGGTCCAAGGAGTTCCTTCTTGCCCATCCGCTTCTTTTGCTTGGCTTGTTCCTGGCGCTTCGGTACCGGGCGGCGTGGGTATTAATCATTGTAGGTTCGATTGGTCAATTGTCGATGGTCGATACATTCGCACACATTCATACGCCAATGCACATTTCGCTTATTCGTGATCTGCTGGGCCTTGGCCTTGGCGCGATTATCGGCTGTGTATTGATCGCGGTATGGCAGATTGGGGAAGGGGTTTGGCATCGATGGCTTCGCACGAGAATCGTCCCATCCGCCGAGTAATCGTCTCTGGCTATTATGGATTTCGTAATAGCGGGGACGAAGCTGTGCTCAAATCGATTCTGAATGCGCTGCGTTCGGAAGGCGAGGCACAGGGGATCGAAATTCAACCGGTGGTCCTATCCGCCGATCCGGCTTGGACGACAGCGATGTACGGCTGCGAGGCTGTCCCGCGCATGAGCCCTTCTGTCTTGCTTCGCGAGCTGCGACGCTGCGACGGCTTGATTAGCGGCGGGGGCAGCTTGCTGCAAGATGCTACGGGATGGAAGACGATCCCTTACTATACGGGCGTGCTTGCTTTCGCTCAAATGCTTGGCAAGCCGACGTTTATTTATTCGCAAGGCGTTGGTCCGGTTAATCGGGGGTGGCTCTTCGCCCCCATCCGCCGCGTTATGAAACGCAGTCGCTATTTATCCGTTCGAGATCAGGAGTCAGCTGCTTTGCTTGGGCGAATGGGCGTTCCGACCGATCGCATCGAGGTCGTGCCCGATCCTGTAATGGGGCTGCCATTGCCGGAAGGCTCTGCTGCTAGTAGCCATAAGCGATCATCAGAAGAGCTTCCGGTGGTAGGCATATCCTTGCGCTATTGGCGCAAGGATGGCGCTGACCTGGAGCGTGCAGCGGAAGCCTTGGCCGTGCTAGCGAAGCGTCGCGCGGTGAAGCTGCGCTTCCTGCCTTTCCATACGCCAGATGATGCTGAGGCGTCGAATGTAGTAATGGAGCGGCTGCAAGCTATTGGGCTGGGCAACAGCGCGATGGAGCTGGCAGCTCCCGGCGATGACCCTCAGCAGATGCTGCTTGAGGTTAGTCGATGTGATGTGCTGTTCGGGATGCGCCTGCACGCGCTTATCTATGCGGCGAACCAGCGTGTTCCCATGCTTGGACTATCCTATGATCCTAAGATCGACCAGTTTTTAAAACGATTAGCCATTACAGCGATCGGAACGACGGAATCCCTATCGGCAGAGCAGTTCGCGGATCACGCCGTGGCGCTGTTGGATGGCCCTGACGCATGGCGTCAAAACCATGCCGAAGCTATTGATAGGCTTAAGCGTGAATCGCAGCGACCTGCGCAACAAATTGCCGCACTGCTGCGTCAAATGACAAGAAGGTGAGACCCCTATGATGACGAGTATGACGAAAAGCCGTCCATCTGACGCTGCGAAAGTGCCGACGGTATCCATTTATGGCCTCCCGTTCAGCAAGCTGAACATGAACGATACAGTCGCCTACCTGACGGCGGCGATTGAACAACGCCGGGTAACGCATGTGATTACGGCTAATCCGATCATGATCATGAGTGCCCAAGAGGATCCAGCTTATCACGCGATGATGCGTACAGCCGAGATGATTGTTCCGGACGGCGCAGGCGTTGTTTGGGCAGCAGGCTATGTCGGCGAGCCGGTTGCAGAGCGTGTTGCAGGCTTTGACCTGCTGCATCGCCTTATGGCAGAAGGCGAAACGCGCAATTGGAGCGTTTATCTGCTTGGTACTGATCAGCAGACGATCGATACGGCGGCTGCGAATTTGCAGCGCAAATTTCCGCGTGTACGGATTGCGGGCGTACGGAACGGCTATTTTGGCCCGGAGCAGGACGCAGAGGTGGTTGCGGCCATTCGCGAGGCTCGACCGGATCTGTTGTTTGTCGCACGGTCTGCGTCGACGCAGGAGCCTTGGATCGCCCAATACAAAGCAGAGCTGGACGTACCGTTCATTATGGGTGTAGGCGGAAGCTTTGATATCATAGCGGGCAAGCTAAAACGAGCGCCGGTGCTCTTTCAAAAATTGCGGCTTGAATGGTTTTATCGGCTGCTGCAGGAGCCATCTCGTTATAAACGCATGCTCGTTTTGCCGAAATTCGTATTGAAAGTGATTCGCGAGAAAGAAAAGGTGACGAAAACTCGTCCAATCTCGTGAAAATTGCTGAAAATCGTCTAAATCGCCCAAAAACGAGGTTGGTGTTTATTTTTCGATCAGAGTATAATCAACTCCGGTAGAAAAAAAGAGGAGATGGATATGGATATGCCTGTGGGTATTCTCTATGGAATCGCATTCGCAATTGCTTTAACACTGGCTCTCGTGATGACTCCGATTGTCAAGAAGCTTGCCTTTGCCGTGGGTGCCATTGATAAACCGAATTACCGAAAAGTTCATACGCGTATTATGCCGCGGTTAGGCGGCCTTGCTATTTATATTGCTTTTGTTGGCGCAGTGTTAGCTGTAGGTCCTTTCATACCGGAAGGGCTGCTGCGCGCATATGACTATGATATGATCCGGGCCATTCTGGTCGGGGGAACCATTATCGTAGCACTGGGTGCGCTGGACGACCGGTTCGAGCTATCGGCCAAGGTGAAACTGGTAGGCCAGATTGCTGCAGCATGCGTTGTCGTATTCGGCTTTGGCGTCAAAATCGATTTGCTGAACATTCCGTTCGGCGAAGCGATGCAGCCTATTGCTTCGTGGATTAGTATTCCGATTACGATCTTGTGGATCGTAGGGGTTACGAATGCCATTAACTTGATTGACGGGCTGGATGGCTTGGCAGCTGGCGTATCGGGTATCGCAATTGCGACCATCTTGATCATGGCGGCTATTATGGGCTTCGTTCCCGTTATCCTGCTCAGCACGATTCTACTCGGCGGCATCATCGGGTTTCTCGTGTATAATTTCCATCCGGCTAAAATATTCATGGGCGACTCTGGTGCCTTGTTCTTAGGCTTCTGCTTGGCGACGTTATCGATGCTTGGCTTCAAACAGGTTGCAATCGTATCGTTCGTAACGCCGCTCCTTATTATTGGCGTACCGCTCTCGGACACGTTCTTTGCGATCGTGCGCCGCTGGCGCAGCGGCAAGCCGATCTTCGCTCCGGACAAGGGTCACTTGCACCACTGTTTGCAGGAGCTAGGCTTCGGACACCGCCGTACGGTGCTTATCATTTGGGGCATTGCGGCATTCTTCGGTGCATGCGCAATCGTGCAGTCGACGTTTACGCAGTCGCATGCGGCAAACTGGATTACCTTTATCGTTATCTTCGTCTTGATGCTTTGCTTGCAGATCGGCGCAGAGATCATCGGCATCGTGGACAACTCCAGACGCAGGCGTCCGGTGCTTAATCTGCTGCTTCGCAATCGACTCAAAACACAAGCGGAATCGCGTTCCGAATAGACGGCAATTATCCATTCATTTAACCCTGTGGCTCTTAGGAGTCGCAGGGTTTTTTATGTTGGCCAGAGAGCGTTACTAGGCGGTGTGGTCGTTGGTTATGAATGAATTGGTCGTTTAACCTAAACTTTTCTGCGCGCAGGTCCGATAACTTAAGTACGTGAAAAAAGCGAAATACCTTGTCATTGGAGGAGGCTAATTGTGGTAAAGAAACTAGGCTTGTGGCTGATGGTGTTCGCGATGATTGTCACCTTGCTGCCGCTATCAAGCGCAAATCATGTTAATGCGGCTACCGGGAACTTTAACTTCTTGGGCGAGAGCGATGATCCATTGCAGCCGCGCGTCACTTCGGATGAACGCGTAACACTCGACGGAACGGTTACGAATGTTAATGCATCAACGATTACTTATGATGTCGTACAAGTTGTAAACACGAACGGTAATGCGGATCCCGTCGACGACCAGATTGGTCAAAAGCGGGAAGACATTACAAGCAATATCTATGTCAACGGCTTCAACATTCAAATCTATAACCTGCAGTTGTTCCCAGGCTTGAACCGGATTACGTTCAAGGGCGTACAAGGCGGCGGCTTTGTATCCAACTCGATCTACATCGATTACCGCAATGGTCCAGTTATGTACAACCTGGTAGCAAGCCTTGACGGCAACCAGTTCCCGATGAAAGAGAACGAGACGACGGTTGTCCAATCGACGACGTCGCGCGGCCGTTCCAGCGCAGACATCAGCATCAGCGGTAACGCGCCGAATGCGCAGAAGGTTACGGTTATCGTGAATAACAGCAGCCGTACTTATGAAGTAAACAGCACGAATGGCTATTCGTTCGCGGCTTCTCCAATCAACGTGCTGAAAGGCAAAAACTTGGTCACGATCAAAGTACAGAACGGCAGCCAAACGGTTGAAACGACACGTGAAATCGCGTTCTATAACGGCGATGTGACGTTCTACGATGTGAAATTGTCGGAGACAAGCACAACGACGGCAGCGGCGGAATTAGCGTACAGCCCGACTTTCTTGGCAACTACGATTAACAATCTCGTAATCAAAGGCAAAGTTATCGTACCGAATAAGTATTACGATGATACGCCGACAAACAATGTAAACGATCCAGTGCCTCATCCGGATCCAATGCAGCCAATCGCAATTAGCTATCAATTGACGGATCGCTCAGGCGGTACTGTAACGGGTTCGGTTTATACACCGCTTGCAGCGGTAGGCAACCCGACCGTTAAAGATGCATTCTTTGTATACGAATATTCATTGCCAGCTAGCACATTCGGTGCAGGCGCGCTTGCATTCGGTAAGACGTACCAGTTGGATTTGAAGGCGTTTAACCAAGAGAAAGGCTTGAACGAAGGAACGAATGCTTTGTTCTTTACGCTTGCAAACGGTACGAGCCCGTACTTCTATCAAGTTAACTACTTGCCGGGCTACAAACTGAACAGCCCTTATGAACAGCTCACGGGTAAAGCATTAGAAGGCCAGAATTTATATGAGCTTCCTTTTGCAGTTGAAATATTAGTCGGTAATGTTGGAAATGCACAACAAACAATTACGGCTACGAAAGTTCAGGATATTGTAGGCAGCACAGTGAATTTGACGGCTGCGGACTACGCTACAAAGACACTCGTTAACAACTTCGTAACAAGAACGGTTAATGGAGTGCCGCAAACGTTCCAACGTGTCGTTCTCGAATTCAAGAAGATGCCGTTCGAAGGAACGCAGACGCTTACGCTTAATCTTAATGGCAACGTTGCAACGAAAGATGTGAAGTTTACGCTTCTCTTCGGACCATATGCAACGTATAAAAAAGTGTTCGATAAGATGGAAATTCAATATGATTCGACCGACACGACGCCAGCAACGACAATTGTTCAAAATGCGCTTGGAAGCTTAGAGGGCGAATTCCTTAATATTGCGAACCCAGCCGACATCCGTTATGACTCAACAACTGCTGCACAAACGGTCTTTATGTACGTTAATAACACGCAGGTTAAGCTCAAGCAAAATGGCTCGGGTGACGCGACGAAGTTTATTGCTAACAGCACAACGGAAGTTATGAGCGCAATGTTCCCGGGAGAAAACAAAATCCGAATCGTATTCCAAGGCGCGAAAAATTCCTATGAGAAAACGATTAGCGTTTATTTGATCCCAACGAACCTGCCAATCATTCCAGTGCCAAATTCGCTCGGCGTGTTCCCTTATGGCAACCAACAGCCTAAGCCTTTGCCGAATGATCCGGACTTTACGCTTAATGGTTCTGTATACAACACAACTCGCGATAAAATGAACATTTACGGTACGTTCGACTTTATCGATCTTGGTAAGACGGTTGGCGAGGTAACAGCACGTCTTAGTACGTTGGTTACGACTGTAAACGGCGTAACGGCAGATAAGGCGAAGGATTACATTTTGAAAGTAGACAGCCCTGTACTCAAGTCTCCAGTTTACTGGGATTTGAATACTGACTTCACTGTTGTTACGAAAGATGCTAATGGTGCAGATTTGTTCACGGCAGTAGCACGTACAGGCAGACAGAACGATAATCTCTCGGTCTTTTATGATACAGATTCGCAATCCTTCTACTTCATTCTCAAAGACCAAGAATTAAACTCGGATGGTACGCCTAGCGTCTACAACTTCTACGCTTACAACAGCGGCGAGGCAGGCCCTCGTGCTTCGTATCGTTTGGAAGTGGACCCGACAGCTATTCCTTACTCCATCATTCGTCCGATTCTGCCGGCGAAGCAAATCGTGAACCAAAACTTCGTAGAGATTATTATTAGTGCACCAGGCGCGAAGACAGTCACGATTAACAAGCAAACGGCCGAAAAGCTGAAGTACGATAGCGACAATGACGGCAAAATCGATTATGAACATGCATTCCGCGTTTATGTGCAAGGCTTGAAGGCTGGTAAAAATTCGATCAAATTCGAAATTTCCAGCGGAACAGATAAAACGACGGGTACGGTAGATGTAACGTACGCGCCGACTAATGTTCCTGGTGCAGGCTTCATGGCGCCAATGTCGAACTCGCACAAAGTGTTCGACGGCGCGATTAACCTGAAGTTTGATAAAGGGACGACGCTGATCCGTACGGATTATAACGTTCCATCGCAATACAAGAACCAAGTGTTCACGGGTCACTCCCTGTTGTTCGGCATCGCGAACTCGGAAGACGGCGTTGTTGACCGTCATGAATTCGAGACGCTGCCATCCAACTTTGACGCGATCCTGCAATCGTTCGGCACGCGCTTTAAAGTATCGTTCCCAACGCGCTTCACGAAAGCCAGCCCGACTTACTGGATCGATGCAGGCATGGCGGATGATTTGACAACAGGTGCATATGATCCGCTCAAAATGGGCGCTGACCCTTATCAATTCCCAGGCGCTACAGGCCCAGGCGGCACGTCGATTCCGACGTATGATATGCGTCCTGGCGACCGTGAATTGCTCGTATCGAAGCCAGGCACTTTGACGCTGACTTTCGACAAGAGCATGGTTAAGGAAGTTGGAACGCTCGTGACGGTGTTCCGTTACGATATCGACAACAAGTACTGGGAGAACATGGGCGGAGTTGTTGACACAAGCAAGAATACGATCACGGTTCCGTTCCGTAAATTCGGTTACTACGTTGTAGGCAAGATGGTTTACTCGTTCACGGATATGACAGCACATCCTTATGCCCGTAACTACTTGGAAGCGATCTTCTCCAAAGGCGTTATGAATCCTGCCGGCTTTGACGAGTTCGGTGCAGACCTGTACGTAACGCGCGGCGAATTCGCTCGCATGGTCGTTAAGGCATTGGATATTCCGCTCAACTATGAACTTAGCAAGCCGCACTTTGATGATGTACCGGCTATCATTAACCCGGATGCGCTGTGGGATTATCGTTATGTAGAGACTGCAGCACGCGAAGGCATCATCAGAGGTACGCAGCCAAGAACGTTCGAGCCCAACTCCTACCTCACACGCGAGGAAGCGGCAGTTATTCTGGCACGTGCCCGGGAGCTGAAGCTGGAGACGGACACGAATAAAATTAACGCAACGCTTCAAAAAACATTCAAAGACTACGGCAACGTAACGTTCTACGCGCGCGCTTCTGTAATCGCGATAGCGAAGAAGGGTTACATCCAAGGCTCTTTGATTGACCCGAACAACAAAAAATCGGGTTCCGTATTCGAACCGAAGTCCAATCTGCTTCGTTCGGATGCATCCATTATTGTTGGCAAGATGTTGGCGGATCTCAAACGCCTGCCTAAGATCAACGGTTAATCGCGAGAATTCTTTAACAGATAGCTGATCGCAAAAGCTGGCCTGTGGAGCGATTCCACGGGCCAGTTTGTTTATGACAGCGCGGTAGAATATATGTCTACGATTTTCGACAAATTCTAGGATATTCACGACGGTCTCTGGAAAATGTTTTGCATATACGCGGCATGGTTCTACGGGCTATACTAGAGTCATCTTCCGGTGCTGGAACGCGAGAGACACAGCTGGAAGCGAGATCGCAGAAAAAAGATTTTGAAATGAACGCAACTTTTCCTCGCGACGTGCGTCTAATTCATTAGTAAACACAAGCGGGAAGCGGATTTATTGAGAATATTCTAATGGAACATATTCTCACCGCCCTCTTTACGGTACAGGTAGACTACTGTATAATGTTAAAGTGGTCTAGCTTCTCTACCAGAATTTTCTTCTATCGTTTACGAGTTTCTGCGACATGTTTTTACATAAAGGGTTTAACATGATTGCAGACATCATTTATAACAAATTACTGCTCAACTCTGGGAAGGGGGTGAATCGGCAAATGAGGGAAACGAGCTATTCACTATCTGAACTAAACTCTCAACAACCGAAGCAATTTAGAGGAGGAGAAAAAAAGGTTATGAAAAAAAGTTTGTCTTTGCTCGTAGCGGTAACCATGGTTGTCTCCATGTTCGCTTCCGTAGCATCCGCAGCTGATAAAGAACTTACGACACAAGAGAAATTCGACGCTCTGAAAGCACTTAATATCTTCAGTGGTTATCCACCAAACGGTGACGCGGGTCTCGACAAAAACATGACTCGTGCACAATTCGCAAAAGTTCTCGGCCTGCTCAACGAGCTGGAAGAGAATGCTGCAGCTTCGAAATACGTAGACGTTCCAGCTAACCACTGGGCAAAAGGCTTCATCGGTGCAGTAACTGAAGCTAAACTGATGAACGGCGTTGGCAACAACAAATTCGACCCTAACGGTAACGTAACGGTTGAAGCATTGGCTAAAACGCTTGTACTGACACTGGGTCTTGAGCCAGTTGAAGGTGCAAAAGTTGAAGGTACGAGCGCATGGGCAGCTGGTTATGTTCAAGCAGCACTCGACGCTAAACTGATCGACGCAGTTGCTAACTACAAAGTAGCAGCAAAACGCGCTCTTCTGGTTGAAGCATCGTACGAGTACATCCAAGCACAGAACCCACAAGTTCTGAAAGTAAGCAAAGCATCCCAAACGGGCGCTAAGAAAATTACGCTTGAGTTCAACAAACCAGTAACGAAAGATATCGCTATCGAAGCTAAATATCTGTCGACTACTGTTGCTGTAACGAAAAAATTCGCTGACGACCTGAAATCGGTAGTCCTCGAAGCTAACTACCTGCCAACTGGCGACATCGTAGTAAAAGCTGGCGATGCTGAAGCAGTAACGGTTAAAGTTGAAGCTGAAAAAGCAGCAAAAGTAAGCATCACGACTGAATCGCTGCAAAAAGCTGCAAACCAAGACCTCGGCATCAAAAAGTTCAACCAATTCAACGAAGAAACTTCGGTAGGCCAAGCGGTTTACACGAACGTTTACAACACAACTAAAGGTAAAGATCTGAAAGCAGTTCTTGCTTCGGGTAAACTTGACCTTTCGAACGACGACAACGCTAAAGTTGACGACACGATCGTAGTTTCCGTATACACGAACGACGGTCTGAATGACACGAAATCTTTCAAAGTAACAGCTGCTAGCTCCGCTACGAAAATCGAGCTGAGCGCTCCAGCTCCATTGAAAGATGCTAGCCGCATCACTGTTGAAGACAAAGGCCTTGTTCTGCCAATCAAACTGGCTGACCAATACGGTAAATCCGTAACGCTGGCTACTTACTCGACAGAAGTTGTTAACGGTCAATTCAACCTGAGCGGCATCACGTTCCTCGTGGGCGGCGACGGCGAAATCTCGACGATCAAAGTTGACGACAAAGGCGTAGTTACGTTCACAGCTAAAAAAGCAGGTAACGTAATCATCTCCGCAAGCAACCTGGCTACAGGTGCTTATGCATCGACTTCGTTCAAAATCGAAAGCAAAGCAACACTGAAAGAGTTCAAACTGCAAAACCCAATCTCGCAAGTAATTGCTAACGAAGACGTAATCATTCCGTTCACGGCTGTTGATACGTATGGCAATGCTATCGCGGGTAAAGATGTAAACCTTGCTGACGTTACGTTCGTTAAGAACGTTGACTTCGTAGGCGCTCCTTACATCAACGCTAAAGGCGAGCTCGTTGTTAAGTTTGCTAAAGAAGGTTCTGTAACGCTTCAAGCATTCGTAACTACGCCTTCCAGCATGACGAATTCGTCGGTTTCCTTCTCGGTTTCCGCAGCGAAAGAGTACAAATCGATCCAAGGTCTGAAAGATGTTGCTTCGACGTTCGAAAACGGCGCAGTAGTAACGCTTGCTGACAAAAACATTCAAATCGTTGACAACTATGGCCGCGTTAGCACGCTGGACTCGGTTACTGGCGCTACGTACTCCGTAGTTTCGGCTGATCCAACGATTCTTACTTACAACAACGGCGTTCTGGAAGCTAAAGCTGCTGGTTCGACGAAACTGACTGTTAAATTCAACGGTCTTGAGAAAGAAATCGCTGTAACAGTTGTTAAATCCGAAGATATCAAATCGTACGAAATCCAATCGGTTGGTACGGTTTATGGTAACAAGGACAACACTGCAGCAGGTCAATATGCAGTTGAAATCAAACTGAACGGTAAACTGAGCGACGGTTCCGCTGTTGCATTGGTTAACTCCGCTCCACAATTCGTGTCCAGCTCCGATGAGAGCGTAGTTGCACGCGTTGGTAACAAAATCTTCGCACTCAAAGCTGGTGAAGCTACGATCTCTGCTTCCCTGGCAAGCGGTAAAGTTGCTGAAGTGAAAGTAACGGCTTCCGATGCAGCTCCAGTTGCAACGTCCGTTAAATTCAAAGAAGCTGAATACAAAACAACTGTAGGTACTCCTGTAGCTCTTGACGTAGAAGTTAAAGACCAATACGGCGTAGAACTCGCTAAAAATGGTTTCGTATCTTCCACTGACAAAGCAGTTACGACTAACGGTACGCTGACAGTTACTGGTAAAGAGAAAGGCGTTGCGGTAGTAACTTACCAAACGTCGAACGGTAAAACGGCTACGACTACGGTTCTCGTAAACTAGTCTCTACCGGTTCAAGAAAGGCAGAAGCTTCGGCTTCTGCCTTTTTTGCGTCTTTTTGTTCATTTACTGTTCATGTAATGATGTTAGGATTAACTTATTGATAATAATTTATTCTTGTGAGGATGAAACAAAGTACGTGCTTCAACCGTCAAATGAGTAACAACAAACAGGAGGAATGACCGTGAAGAAGTGGATAAAATACGGGGTTATAACCATTACGGCTAGCAGCCTTGTACTGAATACCGCACCTTTGATTACACCCCAGTCGGTTGAAGCAGCAACAATCGAAAAAACGCTTAGCTCTCAATTCGTTGGCTTGAAAGCGAATGCGACATTGTCCATACGCGATGCACAATTTTTAATGCAGGAAAAAGGAAGGGTGCTCACCTTTACGGTAAGCATCAATAACAATGGAAATTCATCCATTGATCTGATTGATTACTGGCTGCGCGTCAAAACAAAAAGCGGAAAATCATTTAAGGCCACTGTCATTGACTCTCAGAAGGACATTACATCGATACCTGCCAAATCAAGCAAATATCTCACTTATTATGCTGTCGTCGATTCAAGCACGAAGGTATCGGATCTACAGTTTGAAATCATCAAATGGGATTTCTCTATGCCCAACTATGAACGCCAACTTGGCGTGATTAAGGCGTCCAGTAAGGAAACGAATAAAGTTGCAGCGTTTAAAGATAAAACAATGATTTATGGCAGCTCCAAAATTCGTTCAGCTATTAAACAAGCATTTATAACAAAGGACTCGACAAGCGCTTACATTACAATAAACGTACTGCTTGAAAATGCGGGTCTAAACACGACTGACCTGTCTAATATGCGATTCTATATTCAAACTGAAAGTAACTCTGTGTATAAAGTTTCAGCATCAGAATTGGAGCAAGCTACGATTCAGCCAAAAGAAAGAAAAATCGCGACATTGAACGTTAAGCTGCCTCTTCAAGTAGCAAGCAAGCCGCTCGCGCTTGTAGTGGCTTTGAATGATGATGCGTCTAAGTTGCTGCTGCCTGCAGGTGAGTTTATTCTTCCTGCGCTCACGTCCGCTCCAGTTACCGCTGTAGGCGGCAGTCGCAGCGTATATTTAAATGGACAGCCTGTGACTACCTCAGTCGCCCCAACAACCGTTGTAGATCAAGAATCTGAGTCAACGACGGATAAGAGCGTTTCACTTGAATTCCAGCTACTGAATAAAGGCTCTGAAGCGTTGAAGATGCCGGATCTAGAGTTTTATTTGAAAACGAAGTCGAACGTGAACTATCCGTTGACCTTTACGAAGGATGAAAGCAAACTGATTCCAGGCATTAAAAAAACACTTACGCTCACCGGTGAAATCCCTGGTAATGTGAAGGTTGAAGATTGTGAGCTCATCGTACGTACAGCAGCTACAGATAAAGATCTGGGCTATGTAGTTGGCAGCTATAAGACAACCTCCACCGAAGTCATTAAAGAAGGAACGATTAGCAGCACGTTTACATATGACACCACGTATTCCGTTAAGCTGAATGGCATTCAGCGAACGCCAATGGAAGATAGCGATATGCTTGTAGCGGATATAGCAGTGACGAATACAAGTAAGGTTTCCAAGAAAGTACCGACGATTAGCGGATACTTCCTTGTGAACGGTGTGCAAGTTGAAAATGAGTCCAAATTGGTCGCCTTGGATGACACAATTACAATAGGGCCAGGCGAGACCTATAATTACATTGTTTACACTAGCGTTCCGTATACGACGACGATTAGTAAAATCGGGTTTGTTGCGACAGAGCCAGTCAAGGATAAGCCAGCGAGAAAGCTTTACCAGTTCTCCGGACAGGCAGTTAATACAGTCCCTGTTTACCAGAAAAATAATCCTTATAAAATCACGAACACAGGCAAGCATGCAACTGTTCAACTGATTAGAAACTCGATATTAAAAAATGATTCATCGAGCGTCTTTTATGCGGAATTTGTTATTCAAAATAAAGAGAGCAGGCTGGCTAATTTAGCAAAGCTAGGCGCCTATTTGAAGGACAAAAATGGTCAAATCGTTCCAATTACGTTCGCTACGATGAAAGATAAGGTTATGCCAAATGGCAAAGTGCTTATGTCTGCGTGGGCGGCACTTCCTTCAGGCTTCGATCAAACCGCCTACGGATTGTTTATTGGCCAAAGTGTCGAAACAGCTCCTGCACAAGGGGCGACAACAGCGCAAAGCGTTATTATTAAGCCGGTGAACTACCAGCTTGGAAAAGAAGAAGCAACAACAAACACGACTCTGCAGCACGTGTCATTCGCATCCTATGACTTGTCTATACAAAAGGCTCGTGCAGAATTGCAGGTCAATGGCGGATTTAACGTCGAAGGCATTCAATTGAAGATGGAGTATACGTTAAGCAAGGACACGCAATATGATTTTGTTGCAGGCGAACATAAGGTTATGCTGGAATTTATCAATAATGATAACAAGAAGGCAACCTATACGAAGACGTTCAACCTTATGGCAGTAGAGGGAGCGCAAGGCGAACTACTGAAGGAAGGCACAGCAATTCCATTAACCGTCTTGTTCAACGATACACAGGTACAGAGCCAAATTAATGATTACGATTCGTACACCCTGAACGTGTATGATGTGTTCCAGAATGCGAAGATATTGGTCGGATCGAAGAAACTTTCGTGGTTTGTGGAAGGGTAATGGTGGTTTACCCTGTCGTATTCTAGTATCCTTAGAGTAGAAGAATACGAGAGTGAGGTATAATGCATGAAATATTCTTGGCAGAAACTCGCTTTAGCTGTTGTACTTCTAGGCGGCGGAGCGTTAGTTGGTTCTCAGTGGGTAAGTACAGCGCAGGGCGATGGCGAGACGGTTACTCCGGGCTCCGTAGATGATCCGGTCGTTACCAAAAGCTATGTTGATCAAGCGGTGAGCAAACAGAGCGGCGTCAGCACGGAGGACGTACAGCAGATGCTGAACGATCTGAAAGGCGAGTTAACCAAGTCCATGAATCAAGTCGTCGTTGTTGCGGTTCCTGCGGGTAAGACGCTTTTTGCGGCTGACGGCGCTGAATTCGTCGTAAGAGCGGGAAAAGCAGTTGCTTATAGCGGCGATGCGAATGGCATTTCGGATTTGACGGATGGGAAAGATATTACGAATGGCAAAGCCGTTCCGAACAATCACCTCATCTTATTCCCGCGTGGAGGACGAGGCGTATTGCCGGATCCTGCACAGAAGAACGGGCTTACCGTGATGGTTCGTGGCGGATATGAGTTGAAATAATTCATTCATAATTCTTCCCCGCCTGACAAAAGGTTATACGCTTCAGTTTCACACAAAGGACGCACTCTAATAGCACGTACCAAACAACAATTTGGAGGTGCTTCATTAATGAGTCGTTCGAATCAAAAAGTTGTACCAGCCAGTAAGCATGCGCTGAACCAAATGAAATACGAAATTGCCGCAGAATTAGGGTTAATGCAATCTACAGGGGCAGTGACTGGTGCGGATACTGAATTTGCTGGCGAGTTCGGGACGGTAAGCGCTGTTGGCGGTCATGTCCCTTGGTCGCAATTAGCAACGCGGGATGCGGGCTCAGTAGGCGGTGAAATCACGCGTCGTCTCATTAAGCAGGCGGAATCGGTATTGAATGGTTCAGGGACATCCATCCATTGACATGCTTGTCTTCTTCCGGTATCATACTGTTTTAGAAGAGTTGTAATCACAACCTTTTCCTAACGGAAAAGGTTCATTTTTTGTGTAGGCACATCGCTCTTATGCGCATAATAAAAAAAGATAAGGTTAATAGGAGGTTTGAGGAGATGTCTTTGAAAGGCAGACATTTGTTTACTTCGGAATCGGTCACAGAAGGCCATCCGGACAAAATATGCGACCAGATTTCCGATGCAGTATTGGACGCATTTTTGGAAGTTGATCCTAATGCGCGCGTAGCGTGCGAAGTTTCGGTTGCAACGGGCCTCGTGCTTGTTATCGGCGAAATCAGTAGCAGCGCAGATTATGTCGATATTCCTTCAATCGTGCGCCGTACGATAAAAGAAATCGGTTACACTCGTGCGAAGTATGGCTTTGACTCCAGCACTTGCGCAGTTCTGACATCGCTCAACGAGCAATCGGCAGACATCGCACAAGGCGTTAACGCAGCTCTCGAGTCGCGTGACGGCAAAGACGTACAACAAGAGAACGAAGACATCGGTGCAGGCGACCAAGGCCTGATGTTTGGTTTTGCAACGAACGAGACGCCAGAGCTGATGCCGCTTCCGATCGCATTGTCGCACCGGATTGCACGCCGCCTGTCGGAAGTTCGTAAGAACGGCCAACTGGATTACCTTCGTCCAGACGGCAAAACGCAAGTTACGATCGAATACGTTGACGGCAAGCCTGTACGCGTAGACACGATCGTTGTATCGACACAGCATGCCGAAGAAGTAACGCTGGAGCAAATCCAAGCAGACATTCGCGAGCATGTTATCAAACCAGTCGTTCCAACGGAATGGCTCGACGAGCAAACGAAATTCTTCATCAACCCTACGGGCCGTTTCGTAATTGGCGGACCACAAGGCGATGCAGGCTTGACAGGCCGTAAAATTATCGTTGATACGTATGGCGGTTATGCACGCCACGGCGGCGGCGCATTCTCCGGCAAAGATCCAACGAAAGTGGACCGTTCGGCAGCTTATGCAGCACGTTACGTTGCGAAAAACATCGTAGCAGCTGGTCTGGCTGACAAATGCGAAATCCAGTTGGCATATGCAATCGGCGTAGCGCAACCAGTATCGATCAACGTTGATACTTATGGAACAGGCAAAGTCGATGACGAGAAACTCGTTGAAGTCATTTCCAAAAACTTTGATCTGCGTCCAGCGGGCATCATCAAAATGCTTGATCTGCGTCGTCCGATTTACGGCAAAACAGCAGCATACGGTCACTTCGGCCGTACAGATATCGATCTTCCTTGGGAACGCGTGGACAAATCCGAACAGCTTAAAGCTGACGCGCTCGCTTAATCGAATAGAACAAAAGAAGCCTTGGACTTATTGTCCGAGGCTTCTTTTTGTTTCAACCATATTCTCTAAACATTTCCTTATCAAATGCCGTTAATAGAGGTACGAGTGACTTTTTTGAGGAGTGGTCATGTTGGTTCGGATTCGAAGAAAACTATCATTTATTGTAGCTATGGTACTCGTCCTGGAATTGGCGATAGCCGGAATTGTGGGTCGTCCGCAGCAAGCGGTGGCAGCCGCTAACGGACCTTTGCTAATTGCAATGAGTCCATCCGACAACGCGACTGGCGTTAGCCCGAGCGATAAGCTTGTGCTTACGTTTGACGAGAATGTGCAACGCGGGACAGGCTCTGCTGCTGTGTCCATCCGTAAGGTGTCTGATAACAGCGTAGCGGAATCTTATGAGATCGCTACAAGCCAGCTGGTATCGATCGGTGCGAATCGCAGTGTTGTGACGATCGATCCTACCGATAGTTTGCTTGTGGCAGGAGAAGCGTATTATGTATGGGTAGATGCGGGCGCGTTCCGCAATGACAACGGCCAGAACTTTGCAGGGCTTACGAATGCAATGTCATGGAATTTCTGGATGAGGGGCAGCAATGCAACGCCGCCGCAGCTAATGCAGCAGGTACCGGTTTCAGGAGCAGTTGCACCAATTGATACAGCGCTGTCACTGAAGTTTAATGAGCCTGTGTTCGCGGCGACGGGCATTATTACGATTCAAAATATAACGACGGGCAATGCAGCCGACACGCAGTCGATCAGCGTCGTATCGCCGAATGTACGCGGCAGCGGTACGGATACGCTGACGATTATGACTGCAGGCGCATTACTGCCAAACAATACATATGAGGTGCTCGTTCCGGGCGGAGCGTTTTCAGATGGCGATGGCAATGCTTATGTGGGTATTGGTTCAGGACAATGGCGGTTTACCACTTCTGCGCCTCCGATGGCCTACGTACCGCAGAGCCCGGCAGATAATGCAACAAATGCTGAATTAAGCGGGCAGCTGCAAATCAATTTTGGGGTGAATGTGGCAGTTGCTGATGGCAATAAGAAAATCTCGATTAATCGTGTAGCCGACAACGCGACTGTGCAGCAGCTTTCAGTTGCCTCGAGTTCGATCAATGGAGCGACCGTCAGCATTCCTTACGGAACGCTGGCAGAAGGAACGGAATATTACGTGTTAATCGATGCAGGCTCCTATAAGGATGCTGCTTCGGGCGCCGTGCTGTTCCAAGGGATTTCGTCCGCCACGGCTTGGAATTTCAGAACGAAGCCGGGAGTCGATACGGCACCGCCTGTTGTAAGCGCATTGAGCCCGCTTAATAGCAGTGTCCAAAGCACACTTCGTTTTCCGCTGACGGTTCAATTCAATGAAGCCGTATTGCCGGCAAACGGCAGTATCGTCATTCGTAACACGGATAACAACACCGTGTTTGAGACGATTCCGATTACTTCTTCCCTCGTCACAGGCGGAGGAACGAATGTGCTAACGATCAACTTGCCTGCAGGGAAGTCATTTGTGAATAACGCCTCGTACGAGGTGCAAATTGGCAACCAAGCGATCATCGACCGCAGCGGCAATCTGTTTGCCGGCATGTCGACTGGACAATGGACATTCAGAGTAACGCAGGATTCGACGCTGCCTACGCTTGCATCGGTTACGCCTGTAAGCGGGTCCAGCACAGTTCAAACGAATGCTTCGTTTATCGCGGTGTTCAGCGAGCCGATCGCACTGCCGGCTGCAACGGGTACAGTAACGATCAAACGCTCCGGCACATCCACTGGCGCACTAGCGACGCAATTGTCGATTGATCCGCAGGATAACAAGAAACTCATTATTAAGCCAATTGCAGCTGGGGCGGGAGACGCTTTAAGCGCCAATACGTCATACTATGTCGAAATGCAGGAAGGCTCGGTTACCGACCTTGCTGGCAATCGATTTGTAGGCATATTGAATGAATATCAATGGTCATTCCGTACGATTGGATCTGACGGCATGGCTCCTACGCTCATGAGCGCTGAGATGTCCAGTGGTTCGTGGATCACGCTCAAATACAATGAGGATCTTGATCCGAATTCCGTACCATCGAGCGCTAATTATTATGTAACGGTTAACGATGTCCCACGTGCCGTTGTCGGAGTTAAGATCAGCGGAGCAACCGTGAGCATTCAATTGCAAAGCTCCGTCGTATTCGGGCAAGTCGTGAAAGTGTCCTACTCCAAAGGAACAACGCCGGTACAGGATATATCGCGTAATGCTTCAACGAGCTTTACAGGCTATACTGTCACGAATACATCAGACACAACGCAGCCTCGTCCGCTATCAGGAACAGTGAACGGCAATACGCTCACTTTGCAATTCAGCGAGGATCTGGCGGCGATTAGCAGTTATGCCTATTACCAGTTCCAAGTAAAAGTGAACGGCAGCAGCTATGGGATCGTTTCAGCTATGGGCGGCGGTTCATACGTGATTTTGACGCTGTCAGGCACGGTGCCGAATGGCCAATCGGTCTCGGTCTCCTATACTGCCAGCTCCTATCCATTGAAGGATTCGGCCGGCAATGCAGTTCAATCGTTTACGGACTTCTACATCCGTAACGGCGTAGATACGAAAGCTCCTGCTCTAATGTCCGCGGCAGCTTCAGGCAACAAGCTGACCTTGACGTATGACGAAGGTTTGGATCGCAGCTCGGTACCGAGCAGCTCGCAGTTTTCCGTACTTGTTGCAGGTACGACAAGGCCAGTTCAATCGGTAGAAGTCAATAACAACCAAGTTATACTGACATTGTCCGTTGCCGTAGGCAGCACGCAAGGCGTAATCGTAAGTTATGTATCGGGCACGCCGGCGCTGAAGGACCTGGCAGGCAATGCTGCACCGACTTTTGGCGGTGTTACAGCTAATATTGTGAATGGTTCGACGCAAGTGACGGGCGCATCCGTAACCGGCGCGACGGTAACTTTGTCATTTAACGAAGTGTTGAATTCATCTTATGTACCGCTAATTACGCAATTCTCGGTCAAGGTGAACAATATCGTTCGTCCACTTTTGCAGGCGAGTATTTCAAACAATTCCGTAGTCTTGACGCTCACAAGTCCTGTGACGTTAGGCGATGTTGTTTCACTGTCTTACAGCTCTACCAATGCATTGCTTCGTACAATGTCAGGTACACTCATTGGAGACATCTCGTCCGTCTCCGTAACGAACCTGACGACTAACGGCCAGACGGGCGGAACGACAACCGATGGTAACGTTGTGCTGAAGCCGCTAGATGCAACTGCAACAAGCGATCTTTCGCCTGGCGGACGGTCGGCACAGCGGTATACGCTAACTGCTGATAAGGTGACAGCAGCCTTCAATACAGCGCGCACTAGCAGCTCGAAGCTGCCGCGCGTCACATTCGAGGTGCCACCGACGGAAGGAGCGGCGCTTGTTGCGGTACCGATCTCTGCGCTGGAGGCTGCCAAGAGCAGTGCGGCGAATGCTTCCTTCATGGTGCGATACGGTGATCTAACCTATGAAGTGCCGTTATCTTCTATTGATTGGGTAGAGCTGCGCAAGGTTGGCGGAACGTCCGGCTCGCTGCTCTTCACGATGGATAAGGGCGCTGGCTCACAGAGCTCGGCCATGCAAACTGCATTGGCAACCTCTAAAGCACAATTGATCGTAGGGCCTCTGTCGTACGAACTGTTCGTCGTGAACGGTTCGGCTACGAATTCGGTTAAACAATTCAGCGGTTATCTGACGCGTACGGTTCATACGACAACGAAGCTTGATCCGCGCCAGACGGCTGCGGTATGGCTAGATCCGGAGACGGGCGTACTGTCTTATGTCCCGACGACTGTCGCACAGGACACTACCGGCTCCACGATTACATTCAAGCGCAAAGGCAATAGCGCGTATGCGATCGTGAAGGGCGGCATCGAATTTACAGATACGAGCAAGCATTGGGCTTACAGCGACATTATGCTGCTTGCGAACAAATATATTGTAGAAGGACGCTCAACAACGAAGTTTGAGCCAACGAAGCCTGTCACTCGCGGTGAATTCGCCATGTTCATCTCGCGGGGGCTCGGCCTTTCGGGCGACAAAGCTTCGGCAGCGAAATTCAAAGACGTTAACCAGAATGCGACGCTGGCATCTTATATCGGTGCAGCGACCAAAGCGGGAATCGTGCTGGGCAACTCGGACGGAACGTTTAAGCCGAACAGCTACATTTCTCGTCAAGAAATGGCAGTCATGCTCATGAGGGCCGCTTCGGCTGCTGATGTACGCGTTGATTTGCCTCAGACCGCTTCGACGTACTTGAACAAGTTCAAAGACAAGTCGAAGATCGGCACATGGGCGCAGCAGGATGTTGCGAAGGCCGTATTCGCACAGCTGATCAACGGTCAGACATCCACGACATTCGCGCCGCAGGCGAATGCCACGCGGGCGGAAGCAGTTATTATGATTAAACGATTGCTCGTATATATTGATTTCATTGAGGCTTAACAAGCAAGGGGCTGATCTTTTTACCGTCTATCGGCGGTAAGAGATCAGCCTTTTTGTATTCATTACCATTATGAATCACCTTACAAGAGATGATAGAGTTATTCTATCGAACGTAACTTTTTACGCTGGAAGAAGTCTATTACTTATAGACTTCATAGATGGGAGAGTTGTACCAACATGTTAGATCGCTACAAGGTTCGTTTCGTACCTTTCAACCATAGCTTGACCCGTAAAGCAATCGTCGTCGTTATTGGGGGCGCGCTGCTGCTGCAGCCGCTTCAAGGGGTACTGCCATTCGCATACGAGAAAGCAGCAGCGGCATCAACGGCCGATACACTGAAAACAGCGAATATGACGATGACGGAGCAGAGCCGTCAGCCGATCGCCTCCGGCGTCAATCGAATCGATTATCGCTGGACGCCTGCGAAGGGAAATGGCACGGTCAACGTTCATGTGATCGAGGTTGACCTGACCAATCCGTATGTTCAACTAAACGCGATGAGCGGCAAAGGGAATACCGTCGCGAACTTGAGTAACGTGCTTAATTTGGCCAAAGAAAACGGTGCTGTCGCAGCTGTCAATGCGGATGTGTTCCAAACGGGCAGCTCGTCCGACAATTCGCCAATGGGCCCGCAAATTACGAGCGGCACGCTCATGTCCGGTCCGATGCAGCTGAAAGGGATGTATTCCTTTGGCGTAACGAAGAGCAAAGCGGCATCTATCGACTTGTATAGCTTCGATGGCAAGCTGACGGCGGAGGACGGCAGCGCGTTTCCAATCGCAGGCATGAACGAGTCGGCTTATCGAACAGAGCCGAACAATGGGTACAGCCATGCGAATGCGATTTATGTATACACGAGCGCCTGGACGGCTGCGACGCGTCCGAAGGACAGCAATACGACCCCGACGGAAGTGCTCGTGCGTAACGGGAAAGTCGTTCAGATTACGAAGAGCGGCGAAACGCTGCAAATGCAGCCGCCTGCGGATGGTTATATTTTGCGAGCGCATGGTACGGCGGCGAAGTTTATCAATGAGCATTTGACCGTCGGTTCCGCCGTTAATGCCGACTATTCGCTCGTATCGCAAACGACTGGACAAAAGATCGACACGGCATCCTATCAAATGATGGTAGGCGGGCATACGATTCTTGTGGAGAATGGCAAAGCGGCAGCTTTCTCGCGGGACATTAGCGGCGTCAGCGGCTCGAGCGCCGTCTATCGGACGGCAGTCGGGTATACGAAGGATGCGAAGAAGGTGCTTATGCTCACGGCTGAGGGGACATCGACGCGCAACGGGATGACGCTCAAGGAGCTGCAGGAGGCGATGGTAGCGCTCGGCGTATGGAAGGGCGTTGACCTGGATGGCGGCGGATCGACAACGATGGTAGAGCGTCCGCTTGGCGAATTCGCGCTCAAGACGGCGCATCCAACGACAGGAGGCACGTACCTCCGTCCAGTTGCCAACGGCATTGGCGTCTTCAGTACGGCGCCAAAAGGGCAATTGGCTGGCCTGATGCCAGGCGGTGCGAACACGCTGTTTATCGGACAGACCGCAGATTATAGCCTGAAGGCGTACGATACCTATTACAACCCAGTGGATGCAGGAGACTTGAAGCCGCAATGGAAGGCGACGGGCAGCATCGGCATGTTTAACGGATCGACGTTTACTGCGCTTAAGTCAGGACAGGGCGCGATCAAAGCGTCAGCAGCAGGCGTCACCGGTGAATTGCCTGTCAATGTAATTGGCGCTGATCAAATTGCGAGCATGACTATCGACGCATCGGCTGGTTCGTTGGAATCAGGAGCGCAAGTGAAGGCTACGATAAAAATTACGACAAAAGACGGACTCAATTATACGGTGCCTTCCGAATCAATTAAGTGGGAGTTCAAAGGCTTTAGCGCATCCGTTAGCGGCAATAGCTTCACGGTCGACAAAGTGAATAGTGGTGCTGCAGTCGGATATGCGATTGCCCGATATGACGGGTATCCCGCCATGCTTACGCTAACGCAAGGCTCCGCCTCTACGATGTGGGAAACATTCGAAAAGGTTGCTTACGGCATTACATTTGAATCAACCGATGGCGCATCAGGGAGCGTTCAGCTGGTGAACGGCTTGTCTGGCAAAGAATCGTCAACGGCGCTGCAGCTTCGTTACGACTTCACGTCAGGAATCGGTTCGGGCAAAACGCTCGCAGCATACGCAGCGCTTAACGGCTCAGGCCGTCAAGTAAGCGGAACGCCAAGCGGCATGGCGTTGGATGTCTATGGCGATAACAGCTTCAACTGGCTTCGTATGGAAGTGAAGGACAGTGCGGGCAAGCTGGCTTACATCGATCTGGCGAAGTCGATTAATTGGACGGGCTGGAAGACGCTAAAAATCGATTTTGCTACCTACAGCTTGAATTATCCGATCACGATCAAACGGCTCTATGTCGCGAATATCGCGCAAGATCAGGATGAACGCAGCGCGACAGGCGCGGTCGCTTTTGACGATATGACGATGCTTTATCCACCTTCTCTTCCGGCATTGGAGCGCCCATTCGTTAAGCTGACGCTGAACCAAAAAGCAGCAACAATCGGCAGCACGGCTGTTAAGCTGGATGTTGCGCCGATTGCCCTTAATGGGGTCACCTACCTTCCGCTCGTATTCATCGCCGATGCGATGGATGCGCAGGTCGGCTGGGAATCCGCTGAGAAGCGCGTAACTGTCATTCGCGGAGATCGGATCATCGATATGCAGATCGGCAGCAAGGATATTATCGTTGATGGCGTACGCCAGCCGGCAGCAGCCGCGCCGATTATTCGGGATGGGCGTACTTTAGTGCCGCTTCGTTTAATTTCGGAGCAGCTTGGCCTAAAGGTTGGGTTTGATGGCGCGACGAAGTCGGTAACGGTCGAGTAACCGCTCACAATAGGTATTCCGCATGATTGCTATTAGTCGGTAATATATGGTTTTCTAGGATGTAGGAAGTTTTGTTATAATGAAGACAGCTTCCCTACATAGAAAGGAAACCAGAGCGGATATGGATACTCGGATTCAAGACATTAATAAAGTGATTAGCAATGCGATCAGCGTCATGGAAGATAGTAAAGTTCAAATCTTTGAAATATGCGAATCGGCGCGCAAGGAGCTCCAAGCGCTGGAGCAGGAGCTCAATGAGGTGCTGCGTGAAGCAGCCGAAGTCATTGAGAAAGTGGACCAGCTGGAGCATAAGTATCGGCTTGCGCGCATTCGTTTGACAGAGGTTAGCCGTGATTTTGTCACGTTTAATGAGCAGGACATTAAGAGCGCCTATGAGAAAGCTACGCAAATTCAAGTCGACAAGCTGATGTACAGCGAGAAAGAGCAGTACTTGAAGGCGAGGCGGGACGATCTGCAGAAGCGGGTCAAAAACGTCGATCTTTCGATCGAGCGGGCGCAGACGATCCATTCCCAGATTAATGTCGTGCTCGAATATTTGTCAGGCGATTTGAACCAAGTGACACGCATTCTTGAATCCGCCAAAAACAGGCAGCTCATTGGGCTAAAGATCATTTTGGCACAGGAAGAGGAACGAAAACGGATTGCGCGCGAGATTCACGACGGCCCGGCACAAGGACTGGCGAATCTAGTTCTTAGGATGGAAATTGCAGAAAGAATGATCGTGAAGCAGGAATTTGAGATGGTGCAGCACGAATTAATAGACTTGAAGGCGCAAGTACGTACCGGTCTCGAGGAAATCCGCAAAATCATATTCAACCTGCGACCGATGGCATTGGATGATCTAGGTTTGGTGCCGACTTTACGGAAATATGTGCAGGATTTTGAAGAAAAAACACGGATTCGGACGACATTCGAGACGATCGGTCGAGAAGTTCGACTGCCCTCCGCGATGGAGGCTGGGATATATCGACTAGTTCAAGAGGCGTTTACTAATGTCATGAAGCATGCCAATGCTACGTTCGTGTCCCTCGAGATGACGTATCAGGCCCAATTGGTGAAAATCTGCGTGGTGGATAATGGGGTCGGCTTCCAAGTCGAACCGTCAGAAGCGAAAACAGAGCAGCCAGGGTCTCATTTCGGTTTAATCGGAATGAAGGAACGCGTCGAGTTACTGGAGGGGAGGATGGAGATCGAATCGGCTAAAGATCAGGGAACGAAGATCACGATCCACATTCCCGTAAACGCGAAGGAAAGAAAGGAGTAACATGACGATGGATGTAAAAACAACGGTCGATAAGAGACGAATTAAACTTCTTATTGCGGACGATCATCAGCTTTTCCGTGAAGGCTTGAAGCGGATTCTGAATATGGAAGACGATTTGGAAGTTATCGGAGAATGCCATAACGGAATTCAAGTGCTTGAATTTTGCAATCATACACAGCCGGAAATCGTGTTGATGGATATTAATATGCCAATCGAGAACGGTGTCGTTGCAACCGAGCGTCTGCGCGACATGTTCCCCGAAATAAAAGTTATTATTTTATCGATACATGATGATGAGAGTTATGTGTTCGAAACGCTCCGCAAAGGGGCGACGGGCTATCTGCTCAAGGACATGGAAGCTGAAGCTCTAATCAACGCCATTCGTTCGGTCATGACGGGGCATTCCTACATACACCCCAAAGTGACAGGCAAGCTGATTAACCAGCTCCGCCGCATGACCTATCTCGACGAGATGGGAGCGGTATCGGGCGCTGCAGCGGGCAAGGAGACCGGCGTGAAGTTCGTTGCGGGAGAGGACAATCCACTGACCCGCCGCGAAGCGGAAGTGCTGCGTCTCATGGCAGAAGGCAAAAGCAATAAGACGATCGGCGAGTTCCTGTTTATTAGCGAGAAAACAGTTAAGAATCACGTCAGCAGCATTCTTCAAAAAATGGAAGTTGACGATCGCACGCAAGCGGTTATCCATTCAATCAAGTTCGGTTGGGTAACGCTATAATTCATTCAGGCATTCTTATTTCTCATCATCCGAAGCCGTTTTTGGGCGAACCTGTCCAAAGGCGGCTTTGTTGCGTTTATGGGGGCAGAAATTATTTTTTGGCGGGATGCAGGGGTTCGCCCCTCTCGTTCGTCTATTACATAGGGAAAGGGGGGAGAGAGATTCGCGACGAGGATATTGTTCAGAAGGTGCTCAGCGGGGAAAAGGAATGGTTCCGTGTGCTAGTGGAACGCCACCGTCAATCGATGTACGCGGCTGCCTATGCCGTCCTGCGGGATGCGCAGCAGGCTGAGGATGTGATGCAGGAGGCGTTGCTGCGCATCTATCTCTCTCTCCCGACTTGCCGTTTGGATGGGCTGAAGACATGGATGACAAGAATTGTCGTCAATGCCGCTATTGATGCCCAGCGCCGAGAACGGAGGCGTCTGGAGGTAACGGAGCAAGCTGCGAAGGACGAGCAGCTGCACAACGCGGGAAGCATTGGCATTAGCCCTGAGGAAACTTGGCTGCGTAAAGAAAGCAAGTCGCAGCTGAACGGACTGCTCGAAGCCATGCCGGCAGGTCAAATGCGGGTTGTGAAGGCTTATTACATGGATGAATGCAGCCAACGCGAGATCGCTGTACAAGAGAAGGTTGAACTCAAGTCGATTGAATCAAGGCTGTACCGGGCGAGACAGTGGCTGCGGTCGCAATGGGAGAAGGGGGACGGTACCTAATGCATTGGAGCATGCAGCAATGGAAGGATTATTTTCAGGGCGCATTGACGGACATGGAGCGGGAGCAGGCAGAAGCGCATTTATACGAATGCGATGCTTGCTTGGAACGATGGATGGCAGCGATGGCCGAGGCACAGCAAGTTATGCCCATGCCGTCCCTCTCGGAGGAGACGGCGATCGCGCTGACGGATGAGATTATGGCGGGAGTTGCTGAGCTGCCTGATTACGGTCAAGCGGCTGGCTACCTAACAAGCGAGTATGAGCAGCAAGATGCGAAGGACGGGTTGTTTACGACGACGAGCATAACGAAACTTGCTGGCCAAGCCAAATCGCGTCGGGGCAGCGAGAGCCAGCGCTATCGCAGGGACCGCCGACGAACAATGGTTCATTATGCGGCTGCTGTCTGTATCACCTTTGCGCTGATGTCTACCGGAGTTCTTAAAGGGGTCCATGCCCAGCCGCCTTCGCCGCCAACAATGGAGGAGGCCGCGGTATCAGGCGCAGAGGGGCTTGAAGCGGGCAAGGCATCTTATGTCGAGCGTGTTATGAAACGGACGGTTGGCCTGCTGGATGAATGGACGGACAGGGCTGCAGGCGGCGAGCATCATCAAAATCGAGGGGAGAATTAAATCGTGAATCCAGTTGCGATTTTACTGCTGGGCTTTATCCCGGGAGTCGGACATTATTTGATTGGGCGCAAAGCACGGGCTGTTGTGTATCCCGTGCTTATTGTTGGAATTTTGGCGCTGCTGTTTATGGCGGCCATCATGGCTGAAGCGGTTGATCCGCTTGTTGTGGGGATCGTCATCGCTTTTTTCATCTGGGTAATCCAGATGATCGATTTGGTCGTTGGGCTGCTGCGCTATTCGCGTACGCAGGGTGCTTCATCGGGCTATAGCATGGCACAAGGGTTTCAAGCTGCATCCCATGCAGGCTTTGAAAGCGCGCTGGGGCAAGGAGAGATACAGCCGCGGTTTGCGGAAGCGGGGACGCAAGATTTTTATAATGGGCAAGGCCTAGCCAGCCAAGTGAAGGCTCAGCAGACGAACGAGCGCTTCTATACGATTCTCTTATCGTTCGTACCGGGCCTTGGGCATTTGCAGCTCGGCTTGCTGCAGCGAGGCATTACCTTCATGGTAGGATTCTTCGGCTTATTTATGATGATCGTATTCGTCAGCATGCTGTCGAATCAGCCAGGCTTCCTCGTTTTTCTCGGGGCATTGCCGATTATCTGGGTGTACAGCATGTTCGATGCGGTGCGGATGGTAGGCCGCAAACAAGCGGGCGAGACGCTGGTCGATCGGTCAGTGCTGGAGGATTTTGAAAGCCATAGGGAAAGCGGCAAACGCAGCCGTTGGGTAGCGATTTTACTATCGATTTTGCCGGGTGCCGGCCACATGTATCTGGGGCTGCAGCGGAGAGGGTTTCAACTGATGGCTGGGTTCTTTATCGCTTTCTACCTGCTAGATACGCTTCGGCTGTCGCTGTTCCTCGTTTTCTTGCCGTTGATCTGGTGCTACTCGCTGTTTGATGCGCTCCAGCATGTATCGCGAAGCGAGGAGAGAGGGAATGCGGCGATGGAGGATCGTCCGATCGTTGAATGGCTCGTGAATCGCCAGCGCTGGGTTGGTATCGGCCTGCTGCTGCTGGGCGGATATTATGTATTCGATCAAATCGGATTGGATCTAATCCAACGGTATTATGGCGATTTTCAGCTTACCTATGAAATTAAGCGGTATGTCCAAACAGGTGCGGTTGCATTGGCCTTCGTGATCGGGGGCGTAAAGCTGCTGCTTGGCGGCAAGCGCGGCGAGGAGGCGGCTGATCGTGGCTAATCCGGCGAATCCGCCTGTCAAGCAATGGCGTGTGGGAACATGGTCGATGGGCATAGCGCTTATTATGACGGGGGCCCTCTTGGGCGCCGCTCAGTTCAACGGAACCTCGGGCTGGATCGATCATATATGGTTATGGTGGCCGCTGCTTGCCATCGTGCTGGGTATTGAAATTATCATTCATTTGGCAATGAGTAAAGAGCAAAGCCCGATTATTCGTTATGACTTGTTCAGTATCGTCGCTTTATCGCTCGTAGGCGGATTATGCTTGTTTCTCGCTGCTGCACAGTCGACAGGCATACTGGATGAAATGAAGCAATCGTTAGATTCGGAATATCGCACGGTTTCCATCGCGCCGGTTGAGCAAGAGCTAGAATCATCGGTGAAGCGGATCGTTCTGCAGGCAGACGAGTGGCTTGGCGGTTCGATTCGCGTCGATGCCGCGCCTTCAGTCGATGGGGCTGCTTCTAGAGCAGCCGCTTTTGGCGATTGTCGCATTGCCGTTTCAAGCGGAGGAAAGGAGCCAGCAGCGATTGAAATGGCGCGTGCGCGTACGGTAGGCGGAACGATGTATATTAGCCTGCATAAGCCTGCCGAAGGCCGCGGGTTCAACGATACGAGCGCGCGATGCAACGCGACCGTCGTGTTGCCTCAGCAGATGCCAGTGGAGCTGGATACGGGCAATAATAACGTGACGCTCGCTGATGGAAAGCTGCCTCAAGGGTGGTCGCGGACGAAGCGGCAGTAGCTTAAAGCAGTAGCCGTAAGCGGGAGAGCAGGCTGGGGTGCGTTAGAATGGCGGCAGCGGGAGAGCAAGCAGAGGAGCGCTAGTATTGCCGGCAGTGGGAGAACAAGTAGAGAGCACAGCATCGTCGGCAGCACTGCGGCTAAAGGTGAAAGCGAAGCAGGATTGGCCGAGTTAACGGAGCAGAGGAGAGACTGAGGGCGTGCTTCTATAGCTTGGCGTCGTTGGGCGTCATTGTAGTTTATACAACGCCGGAAGCTTTAAATGGTTCAGATGGGCGGACTGTTGCAGATGGTACAATGAGAAATCAGACGATTTGACGGTTTAACCGCTGATTGGGTGCGGGGAGGGCGATTTCCTTGCACATACTGCAACGGGGACATCTATTGTTGTCTCGTTCTGATCATTTCATTGTACAGTGTGCAATGAGCATTAAGCTTATTGTACTGTGTGAGCTGCGTTGCGAGAAGGTGCTTGTGAACTGCAGGTGGACACGAATGCGAATGACAGGGCAGCGAAGCAAGAACAGAAGAATAGTGCCATCGTGTAAGCCGTTAACCGTAGTTTGTTGTCCTCTTCGCCCGTAACCGATGGGCGGCGCGCCGCATATAGTGTCGCATAAGGAGGTGGCCGAGATGATTTCATTGCTCGCGCTTGTACTCGGCAGCTACGTGCTTGCGGCGTTGTCGGTACACCTAATCCGTTACTATGCCAGTCGAAGGAATAAGGCTGAAAGCAGGCACTATGTGCTCTTCGCGCGCAACGATGCGCCGCGAATGGAATGGTTTATCCGCTCCATTCATTGGTTTTCTTCCCGCTCGGGCACGGACGTACGCATTACGATCGTAGATTGCGGCTCGTCTGACGAGACAGTAGCGATAGCAGGACGGTTAGCTTCTTCAGGCTTGGAATATATCGTGGATGACGCCTATGTTGACCACGGCCGACAGCTGAGGTCCAGCAGCTATGATCGTGGAACAGCTCGAACGCAGGCAGGGCTAAATGGCAGGTTTGCTGAAGCGGGTGACGGTTTGGCGCGAACCAATCAATCGGTTTTTGTCGATTTGAACCGACCGGAGGATTTGGCGAAGCTGCCGTTATTCTGATCGCTGTTCAAGGCAGCCAGCTTAGCAAACGGTCTGTATGCGTCTTGCGGCTGGCTGGATAATGATTTACAATGGATGGGAATGAGCGAAAGTAAGCTCATCCGATATTCGGAATGACGATGAATGTAAGGCAAATAGCGTTTAAGGACGTGAAGCACACTCCTTCGCCAGTAGGCGATGAGTGTGCTTTTTTTGTGTGTTCATGCAAAGACGGACCTCTGTGCGGGGATTAGTTGATCATGTCGAGGAAGTGGCTGGGTAAATAAGGGGGAGCAAGAGAATATGAAGGCGGATGTATACATGGTTTGCATTCAAAATCAATGGAAAGCGGCATGGACGCTAGAACTGCAGACAGATATGGCTTTCTGGCAGCATGAATGGCGGGAGGAGGCAGTGATGTGGCGATGGGATGCCAAGCTACCGCTTAGCCTTGCGGAAGAAGCCGTTTCGCGTTGGCACGAGGGGGAGGGGGACGAGCGGGAACAGGGGGAGTCGCTTCGGCTAATGCAGCGCTGCATCGAAGCAGCATTGTTGGCTAATGAAAAGGGGAGTTGCAAGGGCGGAGCTTTTCGGCGAGTAGATCTGCAGTTGACCGAGACGCGAGGGGCAGCCGCCGTGCCTGAGCATGTGCTTCAAGCTGTAGCGGCAAGGCTTCAAGGGCGGGCAACGCTTGCCGGCGAAGCGCTAGCGCTGCTTGCCGCTAGCAGCGAGCTCGCCTGCGTCGCAATCGCCGCAGGCGGCTGGAGCGCGCTAGCGCCTGCGCTCCAGTTGGCCTCGCTTCGCGGCCTGCTGCGCCTGCGCAGCGCGGTCGCGCCGCTGCCGCCCCCGGCTTCGCCGTGGCGCCGGCTGCTTCCCGCGCCGCTTCGGCGCGGGCGCCCATGGCGCCGCCGCTGCCTGCGATGCGGCAGCGGCGAAGCGCGGATGAACCGCACGGCATGCGCAGCGTGCGGTTCATCCGCGTGCGCGTACTGCGAGGCCTGCCTCACCATGGGTCGCAGCCGCGAATGCGGGCTGCTGATCCTTGGTGGAGGCGATAGCCGCCTCGCAGACGCGCACGGCGCCGCCTCCGCAGGCAGGCTGGCGGCGCCCGGGTTTGCCGCGGCGAGGGCGGCAGCCGCGCCTGCGCCCTCGGCGGAGCCGAGCCCGCGCTGGGGGCTCAGCCCAGCGCAGCACGCCGCCGCTTCGGCGGCGTTGCGCTATGCGCGGCCGAGGCTGGCTGCGCTGGCGGCAGCCGCGGGCACCGCGGCGCAAGACGCGCCCCGCAGCGAAGCGGGGGCGTGGCCGTCCCTGCCGGGGCGTGTGCCCGCCGCGGCAGTACAGTGGCCCATCGCGGACCGTGCGCGCCCGCCAGAGCCTGCGTGCCCGTCGCTGCCGGGGCGAGTGACCGCCACGGCAACGCAGTGGGCCACCGCGAATCGCGCGCATCCCCCACAGTCTGCCTGCCCGTCCCCGCCGGGGCACCTGCCCACCACGGCAGAATCCCCATCCCTGCCTCCAATAGCATTGGCTCCTTCATCAGCGCACAGTCCATCCCAACCCGCAGCGCCCTTCCTGCTCTGGGCCGTAACCGGCGCAGGCAAAACCGAGATGATTTTTCCGCTTATCGAAGCAGCGCTCGCAACGGGCGGAAGAGCCTTAATCGCCACCCCTCGGCGGGACGTAGTGCTGGAGCTGGATCCGCGCATTCGGCGGGCCTTTCCGGAAGCATCGGTCGCGACGCTTTACGGGGGCAGCGATCAACGCTGGGAAGATGGCCAGATTACGCTGGCAACGACCCACCAGCTGTTCAGACTTCATGAACGGTTCGAGCTCGTTGTGGTGGACGAACTTGACGCATTTCCATTCCACGGCGACCCGTTGCTTTACTACGCCGCATCTAAAGCGGGCAAGCCAGGCGGCGCCACCATTTTACTATCGGCTACGCCGCCAGCCCATTTACAACGAGCCGCTCGTAAACAGTTAATCGAATACGCCCGCGTGCCGGTACGTTTTCATCGGCATCCGTTGCCGGTTCCAGCCTACCTTCGAATGCCGAGGGTTGCCCAAGTTTTAGCTCGCCAATCCATCCCGGACCTGCTGCGACGCAAGCTGCAAGCGTCAATCGACCGCGGCGCGCAGTGTTTTATTTTCGTTCAACAGATTCGCCATGCCGAGCCGCTTGCTGCCCTGCTTCGGCGGGCAATGCCCAATTTGCCGATCGGCGCAACCTCGTCGCAGGACGCCGAGCGCTCCGAGCATGTCGTCATGTTCCGCGAGCGCAAGCTTCGCATGCTTGTGACGACGACAATTTTGGAGAGAGGGGTCACTGTGCCGAATAGCGACGTCTTTATTCTCGATGCGGACGGGAAGCTGTTTGACGAAGCATCGCTCGTTCAAATGTCCGGCAGAGCCGGCCGTTCAAAGGATGATCCGGCAGGGCGAGTCTACTTTTGCGCGTCCAATCGCAGCGAGCCTCAGCGCCGGGCGATCAAGCAAATTACGAGCATGAACAAAGAAGCATCCGTTCGCGGATTCCTGCTGCCAAGCGCTGAGCGCGCTAGGCCGCCTAAAGCTTCTCATTCTCAGCAACAGTCGACCCGCCCGATCTCAAAACGAGGACGATTACGATGATCTGGCCACTCCGTTATTTGATCACCCAATGCCGTACAGCGGCAGATCAGTTCGCTTCTCTGTTAAGCCCCTCGCCATCGCCCTGTCCGCTATGCAGCCTACCCGCTCATAAAGCAGCGCTCTTTCCGATTCAGGTCAGCGCACTCCTGCCTTCGAGCTCGATGCTCCGCCAATTGTGCAAGAGCTGCTCGGAGCAATTGCCATGGATTAACGCCATCGCATGTGCGGTATGCGGCCGTCCAGGACCATGCAATGACTGTGCGCGACGCAGCGAGGCTTATTTTATAAGCAACCGCAGTGCGGTACGTTACGATGATCGGATAAGGGAGTGCCTTGCCCTGTTCAAATATCGCGGAGACGAGAAGCTGTCCGCCCCGCTGTCCGATTTATTGGCTTATGCCTTCCGCCGATTAGAGCTGGAGCTGCTCAGCCGCAGCCAAAACTTCAGCGTGAAGTGGGAAGCTGTCGTTCCCGTGCCCGTCAGCGAGGAGCGGCTGCTGGAGCGCGGCTTTAATCAAGCGGAATTGCTTGCGAGGCAGCTTTGTACGCAGAGGAATCTGCCTCTGGTTGAGCTGCTGATTCGAACGCGCCACTCGGAGAAAAAGAGCCTGCAATCCCGTCATGCGCGCATGCAAAGCGCCGATGGCCTGTTTGCAATTGATCAGGCGGCGCTTGAGCGCCATTTTACACGCGGCTCCCTTTCAATCGCATCCGCAGCCTCCCCACAGCATCCGCGACATAACCAACAATCCATCCTTCGATTGCTAATCGTAGATGATATTTATACGACGGGAAGCACAGTCAACGCCTGCGCGCAAGTGCTGAAGGAAGCGCTGCAAGGGCATATCCCCCAAGCGGAGGTGCAAGTCTATGCAATAACCGTTGCGCGTTCGGGGTAAATCGACATATAATTTGCAGATATGATCGAAAAAGCTATGAAAAAGCGGTTCAGGTGAGGTAAAATAGCACTAATAAACAACTTGACCTAGCGTGGTCAAAGGGGGCTGCACCAAATGAATTTGGATAATTGTCCTCGCTGCGGCAAATTATATGCGAAGAACTTACGTGACCTATGTCCAGCCTGCATTAAGGATCTGGATCAACAATACGAGCTCTGCGCAACCTATCTCAGGGAAAATCGCGGCGCAACGATTTATGAAGTATCCGAGAGTACGGAAGTAAGCATCGCTCAGATTACGAGATTTATCCGTGAGGGCCGTATTTCGCTTATGGACATGCCTAATATGGGATACCCTTGCGAGATGTGCACGAATACGATCCGCGAGGGCAACCTTTGCGAGTCCTGCCGTTCGCGTCTGACGAAGGATATTAATAAATTGAATCTCAATACGGACAGACACGGATACAACACCAAGCAGGGCAACGGGGCCTATCAATCCGTTGACCGCCACCGGGATAAATATTAACGTTCAGTACTTTCGGTACATTTTTGGCATGTCAAGCTTTCCTATAAAAAAATCCAATACGCCGGCCGATAATACATGTAGATGATTATCGGCCCTTTTATTTTTGGGAACGACGAACGGAGTGGATAATGATGAAGATCAACGAAACCCAGCGGCTCGGCGCCGTCAATCCATATGCGAAGCATAACGAGCAGCGCGCAGCTGAGGCAAGCCGCAAGAAGAAAACGGACAATGTTCAAATCTCAGCCGAGGCGATGGAGATGCTGCAATCGCAGCAGAACGTCACGTCGCCAGAGCGTCAGAAGCAGATCGATGCGCTCAAGGAGCAAGTATCAACGGGTACGTACCATGTAGAGTCGGGCAAAATCGCAGAAAAGCTTCTCCCTTATTTGAAACAACAGGATCGGAACTAATCGGCGGAAGCGCGGGTGAGCAGCATGTCAGTGGCAGCAATAATCGAAACATTGGAGCAGATGGTCGTAGCGCATGAGGAATTGCTGGAGACGGCGCGGATCAAGAAGCATGCGATCATCGCGAATGATCTGGAGCAGCTGACCAAGCATATGATGACCGAGAATCGGCTTAACAAACGGATCGGGCAGCTAGAGGCCGAGCGTGGCTTGGAATCAACGAAGGTGATGGCTGCCAAAGGCGTGTACTCGCGTGTTGCGGTTACGCAGAAGCAATTGATGAGCGTCGTGTTCGAGGTAGAAGAGCGGGTGAGGCTCCAACAGCTCCACGAGCAGCTCGGCAAGGTTGTGAAGGAGCTAGTTAAAGTCAATGAGGACAACCAGCAATTGCTGAAGCAGTCGCTTGATTTTATTCAATTCTCGTTAGAGATAATCGTAAGCCCGGAGGACGAGAGCTACACCTACTCAAATCCGGCAGAGTTCAAATACGGTCCGTCCAACGCGGGACGATACAATTCGAAGTTCTAAGGAGCGTAATCGATGAGATCGACATTCCATAGCATAGAAACAGCCAAACGAAGCCTATTCACCGAACAAGCGAATATCAGCACGACGGGCCATAACATCGCGAATGCGAATACGCCGGGCTTCTCACGGCAACGCGTCAACCTCGTCGCATCCCGCCCAATCGAGGCGCCGGGCTACATGCGCAGCAACATCCCGGGGCAGCTCGGTACAGGCGTTGAGTTCACGTCGATTACGCGCGTGCGCGAGAAATTCCTCGACGACCAATTCCGCAACGCGAACCGCAGCCTCGGTGAGTGGTCGATCCAATCGGACACGCTGAGCAAGCTGGAAACGGTGTTTAATGAGCCATCGGACTCCGGTATCCGTACGGTTATGGATAATTTCTGGAAGTCGTGGACGGACCTCAGTAAAGATCCGGAGAGCATCACGGGCCGTAAAATCGTTCGCGAGAACGCGCTTGCACTAGTGGATGCGTTCAATGAGACAAGTAAACACCTGACAGATTTAGATGCGGATTTAACAACGAATATCGCGACCAAGACCGAACAAATTAACTCTATCGCAAAGTCAGTTTCGGACCTCAACTTAGAAATTAAACGTCTTGAGGCTTACGGCGATAACCCGAACGACCTGATGGATGAGCGTGATTACCTCGTCGACCAGCTTTCCAAGATGATTAACGTATCTGTTGTCAACACAGCTGATGGATATGACGTTTCGGTAGGCAACATTATGCTGGTAGACGGTTTGAATGCGCCGGGCACGACGGTTCAGGCACTCGAGACCCAATTCAACAGCGGGGGAGTAGTCGGTGGCGAAATCCAAGGCTTGCTTGTCTCACGCGACCAGATTCTAAAGGATTACGAGAGTCAGCTTGATGCAATGGCGGATACGCTTGTAAATGGAGAGATCACGATTACGATTCCAGCGGGTTCGACGTATAATGGATCACAACTAGCTGCGGATCTTACTACAACGGTTAGGGGCATTAACGGGCTGCATAACCTAGGTTATTTGTTCACGAATCCGCCGACACAAGCAGACGATATTTTCGTGACTAGTGATGGGACTCCTACTATTACAGCTGCGAACATCCGGCTGAGCCAAGATATCATTGATGATCCAATGAATATCGCAACTTCTTTGCGTACGGCAGTAACGAATGGCGTGAATGAGACGGTAAAAGGTAATAACGTCTTGGCTAATCTTATGGCAGGGCTAAAGGACACCAAGTTCCAATTCTCCCCCGTGGCCAGTCAAAACGGAATAACTAACGGCACGATTGATGAATTCTACGCTTCTATGATTGGGCAGCTTGGCTTGCAATCTCAAGAAGCAAATCGTCAAGCAACAAATCAGCAGGACATTGTTACCCAAGTCGATTCCCGACGTCAGTCGGTAAGCGGCGTTTCGCTTGATGAGGAAATGTCTGAGCTGATTAAATATCAGCATGCTTATTCAGCAGCGGCACGATTCATGACGACGATTGATGAGACGCTTGATAAAGTGATCAATGGAATGGGAATCGTCGGTCGGTAGATTGCAATTGCATTCTTAATTAGCAAATAAAGGCGGGCAAAGGCCCGCTTTCCTATTGAAAAGACTATCCGAGGGGGAATTAATCATGGCGCTACGCGTAACTCCAGGTATGATACAAGGACAACTCATGCGCAATATTAACCATAATCTAACTAGGATGCAGGGCCAACAGAATGATCTTTCAACAGGGAGAAAACTCAATAAACCGTCCGATGATCCAGTGGGCATTACCTATTCGCTCCGATACCGAAGCGAACTCTCAATGAATGAGCAATTTGACAAAAACATTGCACAGGCAAAATCGCAGTTGGAACATACTGATACAGTAGTAGGCCAGTTGAATGATATCGTACAGCGCGTTCAGGAGTTGTCTGTTCAAGCTTTGAATGGTACCAATCCGCAATCCGCATTGGATGCAATTGCTGTGGAAGTTAGCCAAATTTATGAACAGGCTATTACGATTGGCAACGATCAATTAAATGGAAAGTATATATTTAATGGACAGAAGACAGATAAAATACCATTTGATGCGGCGACCGCGGGAACGAATGCGGCCGAAGAGCCAGATGATCAATTAATACAAGTTCGTTTTGCTGCTGGAGTTACGGTTCCAATTAATGTGAAGGCAGAGGATCTTTTTGGTTCGAATGGCGATGCGGATAATTTATTTAAAGTGTTGAAGGACATAAAAAATGCATTAACTCCTGCCGGGAATATGGCGAATTTACAGACTGCGTATCAAAATCTTAGTACAAGATATGATAAGATTATTAATCTTCGCTCAGAGGTAGGGGCAAGAGTAAACCGCGTTGATCTCATTGACCAGCGGTTACAGGATTTGAATTTTAATCTTACGTCTCTTCAGAGTAAAACGGAAGATACGGATATGGCGGAAACAATCATGAAATATAATCAGGAAGAGGCAGTGTATCAGGCTTCTTTGTCTACAGGAGCCAAAATTATTTCTCCAACCCTTATTGATTACTTGAGATAGGGGGTGCACATTTGAACAACTTGCGGTTATCAATTCACCAAACTTTTGCTTCGATTGGAATCGATGCGGAGCCTGCAACACAGGAGATGAGGCTTCCGAGAGGTGAACAACTGATTGAGCAACCAGCAGCCAAGATGAACTTTGAATCAACCAATTCGCAGTTATCAATAGATTCCTCTCAGGCATGGCATGCGTTAGGTAAAGGGCCAAATTTAGAGTGGAGTAGTGCAATTTATAGTCAAATGAAATCGGTGTTTTTACAGAACCTTGCTCGCCAAGTAGAGGAAGGCAAACGAATGTCTAACATTACAAATCCTCGAAGCGCGTTTGCTGATTTGGCTCAAGATGCACTTTTCCGTGACAATTTGGTTGATTATCAGGTTGCTGAACCTAGTTATAATAATGTGAAACTGGAGTTTGCCCCAGGAGATGTTAGCACTGACATTGAAGCCTCGCCTGTAGTTATAGAATATACTCCCCATAAGGCGGAGATCGAGGCTTACCGAGGCAAATTGGATATTTACCTGAGACAAAGGAATTCGATATCTATAGAAGTATCTACGTATGACTTGTATAAATAATAATGCTATAGCGAAAGCTATAGCATTATTATTTATACAGTTAAAAAGAGTGCCACATGTGATTGGAGGCTTCACACGATGATCCACCAAGCATTACAAAATATGAGAATTGATTTGGCCAACAGTATAATTGGATTTGAACATTTGAAGTATTTCAAGCTAGAGGGGATTAATGAAGAAAGTCCTTACGCGATGTTAAATAGTGATGAGGACGAAGGGATCGGCTTTGTTGTTGTATCTCCTTTCGATACATACCCTGAATACGAATTCAGGATTAATGATGAAGTGTTAGAAAATTTGAATATTAAGCAACCTGAAGATGTAGCCGTATATTCAATCGTTACTGTTAAACAGCCCTTTTCGAAATCAACAATGAATTTAGTCGCACCAATTGTTATTAATGTGTCTCGAGGGGAAGGGAGACAGGTGATATTAAACCATACCGATTACAAAATTAATGCAGAGCTTTTCCCCCTAAGAAACGGAGAGGAAAAAACGTGCTAATTCTAAGTCGTAAGCGTGGTCAATCCATTGTGATTAATCAGAATATCGAAATATTCGTTACAGCCATAGAAGGCGAACAAGTGAAGATTGGGATATCAGCTCCAAAAGAGTATAGTATTGTTCGAAAAGAAGTTGTGGAAGACGTAAAGCAATCCAATAAGAATGCGGTTTCGACAAAAGATGACATAAGTCGTTTGAAAAATTGGGTAGAAAGTCATAAGTTTGATTAAAATTTCGGGAAAATAATTCGATTATCTATAAACTTAATCGAAGGACACGCCGATATAGTATTTGTAGGGTAGAAATCCTGCTCCACATGGAAGTGGACAATACAAATCAGGGAGGAAACAAACAATGATTATCAACCACAATCTTAACGCAATGAACTCACACCGCAACTTGGTACTTAACAACATCCAACAAGGCAAGTCGAGCGAAAAGCTTTCTTCCGGCTACCGCATCAACCGCGCTGCTGACGACGCTGCAGGCCTCTCGATCTCCGAGAAAATGCGCGCTCAAATCAAATCGATGAACCAAGGTATGCGCAACGCGCAAGATGGTATTTCGATGGTACAAGCGGCTGAGGGCGCTATGAACGAAGTATCCGACATGCTGACTCGCATGAAAGAACTTTCGGTTCAAGCAGCAAACGGCACGTATAACTCCACGGACATCGCTGCTATGGACTCCGAGTACCAAAAACTTAACACTGCAATCAGTGACATCGCTACTAACTTCCAATTCAACGGTATCACGCTGTTGGGTGGCGCTAGCAATGTAACGATTCAAACGGGTGGCGGCGCAGCTGATCAAGTTGTAGTTGACTTCACGAACGCTAACATCTCGAGCCTTGGTTTGACGGGCTTGACGGACAATGCTCAAGCAGTAACTGAAGGCGCATTGATCGATACGGCTATCGAGACTGTTAATACAGCTCGTTCGACGCTGGGCGCATTCCAAAACCAACTGGAGCATGTATACAACAACGTAGGCGTAAATGCTGAGAACCTCCAGGCGGCAGAATCCCGTATCCGTGACACGGACATGGCTGCTGAAATGATGAAGTACACGAAATTCAACATCTTGCAACAAGCATCGACTGCGATGCTCGCACAAGCAAACCAAGCGCCACAAGGCGTTCTGCAATTGCTGCGTTAATTTACAAAAAAAAGAAGAGGCCCACATTATGTGTGGGTCTCTTCTTTTTGTAAGGAGTGTTACTCTGTGAAAATCAGCGTCTGTATGATTGTTAAAAATGAACAGGAACAAATCGAACGTGCTCTTGCCAGCATTCCTGATCATTATGAGATTATTGTTATCGACACAGGCTCGACGGATCGTACGATTGAAATTGCTTTGAAGTATCATGCTGTAGTACATAGGTTGGAGTGGAAAAATCATTTTGCGGAAGCAAGAAATTTCTCCATTAGTAAAGCTACAGGTGAGTATATATTTATTTTGGATGCCGATGAAGAGATGGATTCGGATACACAACAAAATATAGAACGGTTTATCGAACTCCATAAGGGCCGGGCGGCCTCTGTTATGATACATAATGAATCGGAAACCGAGCCAACGAGACACCGGGCTGTGCGATTATTTCCGAATAATTCAAACTATAAGTTTGCAGGTTCAGTGCATGAGCAATTAACCAATCAGGGAAAACAAGTTGAGTATTTGAACAGCTCAATTACGATAAAGCACTATGGTTATTTGAAACAATCATATGATGATAAAAAGAAGTTTGAAAGGTATGTAAAGCTGTACGAGGAATCTTTGCGTAATAATGAAAATGATGGTTATATGCTGTATCAACTTGGGAAGTTATATTATTCGACGGGAAAATATCGCGAAGCATATGATCCACTCATGAAGGCGGTTAACCTTCAGCAACTCGACAAAATGTATTATCCTCCGCTTTTAGTAATGTTCGGATACACGCTCAAAGAACTGGGTATGGCTAAGAACGCTTACGAGTTTGTTTCTTCCGTTAGTGAACGTTATTCACAATACCCGGATCTTGCTTTCTTGAAGGGAATTCTTGCGATGGAGGCTGGGTTTTTCGATCAGATTGAACCTGCTTACAAGAAGGCGTTAGAGATCGGTGACACTGATATTTATACGACAGTCGTAGGATGCGGCACTTATAGGGCAGCTCATAATTTAGCTGTTTTTTATGAAGTTACAAACAACTTAGACTCCGCTAAATACTGGTATAGTGAAGCAATTCGTTACGATTTTGAGCCTTCCGTTAAAAGGCTAATGGAACTTTCAAAAAAGACTAAATAAAGGCAATATATAATTCGATATATATTATATATAGTAAATTCAGAGGGAGTGGGACGAATATGCCAATGAGACTGACAGGTCTAACCTCAGGACTCGATACAGAATCGATGGTTCGAGAATTAATTAAAGCTGAAAAGATGCCGGTAGATAAACTGTTGCAGAAGAAGCAAACGATTCAATGGAAAATGGATGATTATAAGTCAATGAATCTGAAGTTATCTTCATTCAGGGATTCGTTGTCTACGGCAAGGTTTTCAGGTGATTGGTCTAAATCTTCATCCGGAGTTCCTTTAACTGACGATGAGATTGTTGCAAAAGTAAAAGAAATGGCTAGTAAATACAACGATATGGTTTCCTCACTCAATACGGAATTGGATGAAGAGAAGTATCGAGATTACCAACCGCTTACTTCAGATCAAAAGGCTGCCATGAGTGAATCGGATATTAGCAATTGGGAAGCGAAAGCAAAGAGTGGTTCGTTGCGCAATGATGATGTGTTGGGCCGCGCAGTCAAAGATCTTCGAGGTTTAACATCTACTAAGCTTATCGGCAGCGACGTTAACACAAGCTTCGACACGTTGACGGAGATTGGCATCACTACTCCAGCCTATATGAAAGGGTCTGCTGACAACGGCAAGCTAATCGTGAACGAGACCAAGCTAAGGGCGGCACTTGCCACTAATCGTGACGATGTAATTGCTATGTTCTCCCGTCAAGATGCAGGGGCTGAGAGTGGAAAAGGGATTTTCCAACGTGCATATGAGATTGCAGACAAGGCAATCACCTCGATTACGCGTAAGCTCTATGGCGGTCTTACGACGGCAGAAAGCCTTTCACAACAAATCGGAAAGATTGACAGTAAGGTTACAGATATGAATGAGCGGATTTCAAAGCGTGAAGATTATTACTATAGAATGTTCTCAAACATGGAGAAGGCGATTGCGAATAGCAATGCCCAAATCTCGTGGCTTCAAAGCCAATTAGGGTAAAGATCCCAAGAAAGTAGAATTGGAGATGAGAAGGGGTATGGAGATAACTCAGAAGAGTCCCTCCGCGATCAGTACGACAAATCAAGAATCCAGACCTTATATTCAGGTAGCAGGGGCATACAACGAACTGAAAGAAAAGAGCAAATCCCAACTTCTGACCGTAAGCGAAAAAGCATTGGTTAGTGCAATTGACAAAGCCAATAAAGCGGTAAGCGGGACACCTCATGAGTTCAACTACAAGTATCACGAGGGTTCCGGTCATGTTATCGTACAAATTTTGAATAAAGAAACGCATGAAATTATTCATGAAATCCCATCAGAAAAGTTTATTGAACTCGTTGAAAAACTTCAAGAGCTGACAGTAGGTGCAATAATCGACGAGAAGAGGTGACATGCCGTAATGCTACAAGCACAAGCGAATTATGCAAATACACAAATACAGACGGCATCTCCTGGGGAATTAACATTACTATTGTACAACGGTTGCATTAAATTTATTAAAAAAGCACTTCAATCCATGGAGAATCAGAATGTTCATGGAAAGCATGAAAACTTCATTAAGGCACAAAACATTATTGATGAGCTTCAGTCGACTTTGAACATGGAATATGAGCTGTCGAACGGTTTGTTTCAGTTATACACGTATATTCAGGAGAAACTGTCATTTGCCAACGTAAAGATGGATCGGGCAGCTGCTGAGGAATGTATCCAGTTAATATCTGAATTAAGGGATACATGGTTAGAAGCGTTAAAGAGTTTGAAGCGCGGGGGAATAACAACATCATGAGCACTGAACATTCTATGAGAAATCATTTTACCCGATTGCAAGAAATGATCGACATCATTCATACGCTAAATCTAGAAGAAGAAGCAGACGTTAGTTTGCTTCTTTCTCTTCAGTCTGAACAAAAAAAGTTACTCGAACAGATTGTGTTGCATTCTTTATCGGCATCAGAAATGGAAGTTTTGAAAGATCTATTAGAACAGGAACGTGAATTGAATGTTAGATTATCTAGTGAAATGAATAAACTTAATAATCATATGACATTAATTCGTAAAGCTAAACAATCCAAATCGGCTTATCAAAACGATTTTTCGACCTATATGGGAGCGTTTATAGATTCACAAGAATAAATTTAGTAAAATAGTAACAGATTTTTGTAGAAACAAATTGAAACTGCATTACTTTTTTCATATAATATAAGTAACAAAGGCACACTTCCATACATTTAAATACTTGGCAAAGCTATAGAAATATAGTGACGCAAAGCTATGGGTCTTCGCACATTTTAGTGAAAGATCGCCAGGTTGCCCATTACTGTGGTAACAAACAATAGTAATCTACTATTGTTTTTATTTTTGAAAATAGTATAGGAGGTCTAGTATGCGGACATTGAAAAGGTATTTTGCATTAATTGTCACCATGAGTCTAGTTCTCGGATTAATGGTACAAGCACCACTAGTAAATGCAGCTGTGAATGACTACGTATCGGTAACAAAAACTGTAAATCCAACAACGATTACGACGGAGGATGAAGCTGAAGTAACGCTTAATGTAACTGGTATTCCGCCAGCAAACGTTGTCGTGCCAAATGACGTTGTACTCATTATCGACAAATCAGGAAGTATGGCTCCGAGCTATAACAATGGCGAGGACAAAATGTTAAATGCAAAAGAAGCTGCCAAAGGATTTGTTGATCTGATGGATCTGACAAAACATCGCGTTGCTATAGTGGATTTCTCTTCCAGCAACATGATTGGCAATCTTCCGTTTACGACGAATCCGACAGAAGCGAAAAACTACATTGACACCATCAATGCAAATGGATCGACGGCAACAGGCGATGCGATCGACTCTGCTATTGCCTTGCTTGCTAACCACAGACCTGAAGCACAACCAGTCATTGTAATTATGACGGATGGAGATGCTACCCAGCCTTCAACGGATCCTTATGGATATGCGAAACAAAAAGCATTACTCGCAAAAGATAATGGAATTATTTTCTACACGATTGCATTGTTGAAATCGACTGACGATCCGGTAACTAGTGGCCCGAACATCTTGCTGAAAGAAATGGCTACTACTTCGGATCACCATCACTTCGTTCTAGGTTCCACTGGTTTGAGCCAAATTTACGCTGCCATTGTTAAAGAAATCGGTATGGCAAGCGCATACGACGTGACGGTAACGGACAACGTGGATCCAAACTTCGAGATCGTACCTGGCTCGTATGATAACAACATTCCTAAACCGACTGTTACAGGTAACACGTTAGTATGGGATTTCAATGAGTTGAAGAATAGTACGCTTTCTTTCAAGTACAAAATTCGTCCAGTAGATAAAACGAAATCGGGTACTTTCCCAGTTTCAACAGCAACATCTAAGATTACGTACAAAGATTATGCAGGGGGAGCTCGGTACAAACTGATTCCGAGTGTTAACCTTACAGTGAAACTGCCGGCTCCGCAGATCACATCAATTATCCAACCTTTCGGTCACCCAGATGGCGGAGAGACGGTTACAATTAACGGTAAAAACTTCTTTAATGGAGCTACTGTTACGTTTGGTACTGTTGCAGCTACGAACGTTTCGGTTGTAAACTCTACTACGATTACGGCAACGGTACCTGCTGGTAAGCAGGGAACTGTTGATGTAACTGTGAAAAATCCGGATACTCAAAAGGCAATCGGACAATACCAGTACAAAACTGATCCAATTGTAACGAGCATTACGCCAGCGAATGGTGCACTAGACGGCGGTAATACAGTCATCATACAAGGTAACTATATGATGAAAGGTTTGACCGTTAAGTTCGGTGATAATACTGCAGCCGTTACGATGTATTCCAATCAAACGTATATTAAAGTAACGGCACCTAAGGGCGCAGCTGCTGGTCCGGTAGACGTAACGATCTTGAATCCTGATGAAACAAGCAAGATTGTTGATGACGGTTATACTTATAATGAACCGCCAAAAACAGACCCAGAAGTACTGTCAATTACACCTAATACAGGTGTAGTAACAGGTGGGGACATTGCTTATGTTGATGGGAAGAATTTCAAAAACGGGTTACAAGTACTCGTAGGCGGCAAGAGCGCAGCAACTACGTACGTTTCGACAACTCGATTGAAAGTGACGATTCCAGCTGGTGATCAAGCAGGTGCAGTTGACGTATCTGTCGTGGACGCTGAGGGTAAAACCTATACGCTGGCAGGAGCATACACGTATACAGCTATTGTTTATCCGATCCCTACTATCACAGCAGTAACGCCGAATACAGGACTTTTGGCTGGCGGCAATATCGTTTATGTAGATGGTGGCAACTTCACGAACATTACGAAAGTGTCGATCGGCGGTAAAGATGCTCCGACGACTTATGTAAGTGCAACGCGAGTTAAGGCGACGGTTCCAGCTGGCGACAATGTCGGCAAGGTTAATGTCAAAGTTACAACGGGAACAGCGGAGGCTGAACTTGCAGCAGCTTATGAGTATACTGTTCCAGTAATTGACCAGATTACAATAACGTCGTTAACACCAAACACTGGTTTGTTAGCTGGTGGCACAATTGTATATATCGATGGTGTTAATTTCAAATCGGGAGCTAAAGTAGCATTTGGCTCAAACATTGTAAGCAGCAGCTATGTTAGTTCTACGCGTATTAAAGTAACGACCCCGGCAGCTGTAACGCCTGGTAAAGTAGACGTAACAGTAACGAATACTGATGGCGGCACGGGTTCACTGGCTCAAGGTTTCGAATATACAGCAGCTTTACCTACGATTACGGGCATGACGCCAAACCATGCTAGCAAAGCTGGCGGGGACATTATCTATGTGGATGGTACCAACTTTGATAACACAGCTACGGTAACGATTAACGGCAATAGTGCGGCAGTTACATTGGTAAATGCAACTCGCTTGAAAGTTACAGTACCTGCAAACGCGACGATTGGTGATGTTCCTCTCGTTGTAACGTTATCCAATGGTTTGAGCGTGACGGCGACGTTTACGTATGACAATGGATTGGTGGCGCCTGCTCCGATACTGACTAGTATGACAGCTACTAGTGGTACTGCTGCTGGCGGTAATATTATTTATATTGATGGTAAGAACTTTGTTAATAAACCGAAAGTGTACTTCGGTTCCACGCAAGTGGTGACCGTGACATTTGTAAGTGCGACGAGGGTTAAAGTAACGGTTCCAGCTGGAGTATCGGGTCCAGTAGACGTGAAAGTAGTAAATCCTGATGGTCAAGAAAGCAATACGCTCACTTACACGTACAATTAATAGACAGTATTAGAACAAGAAGACGCCCACATCCGTTTGGATGGGGCGTCTTCTTGTTTCATTAAGATAACTTGTTGGGATAGAGAGTAGAGATATTCGGAAAAGTCTCAATGGGCATTTTATTGATTCGATCATGATATCTTGAGTTGTTGCAATGTTCTAACAAGAGACCGACCGCTCCTGAATTGGACTGCGACTCAATGATGATGCTTAGCATATCGAAAGCGTCATCTATATTGTCATGATGCAAGCCCCATTCCGCAAGGGTAAGGAGCGCGTCAGAATCTAGTGCCTGTTCTTCTAGCAAGAGAAGCAATAATTCTAGTGCATGTTCGATATGGCCGGAATTGTAAAGCAAGTTCGCCAGGGCATTTAGCACGGGTGAATTAGCAGTCTTCTGTAAAAGTTCGTAATAAACGTCATATTGTTGCATTTTCCAAAGTTGCAAGAGCAACTCTGCATACCATCCCTCTTGGCCTGGAAGTTTTGTCAAATCAATCGGTCTATTGCTTAAAAGTTGCTGTAGCTCTAAAACCCATGTTATAGCATCATCTGAAATGTAAGATGGATTTAAATATTGATTATCATTTAGTGTAATCGCAGCTAAAACAGCTATAGAAACCGGGATACTAGATTTAGAACCGCTGGTTTGAAGAGTTGAGGAAGAATCCGGAAAAAGAACGCGATCTAGAATTGCATCTTCTTCACTCCATTGAATAGGGAACGAACTAACATTTTTTCGATAGTAAGCCGCTATGTCTCTATTGCCGGTCTGTAATGCGATTTTGAAAAGCATAACCTGATTCAATGGAATCGAGTTAGGATAGATCAGACCCAAGTCCTCAATGATGTTGGTAATTGTCGCAATATGACCCCAATGTTCTAGACAGACCTTAAGTAGTGAGTAGTTGGCAGGCTGTTGCTGAAGTGCTTGTATCCAATAAGAAACAGCTTGTTCGAAGTTGCCTTGGCGTCTATAAATATCAGCTAGAGCTTGCATAGGAAGGGTTGTCCCAAACGACGGTTGGATGACCCAATAAGGGGTGTTACCGGCTTGTTTAAATATATCTAGGCATTTAGAAAAATGAAGGGCAGCTTCTTTTCTAAAGCCTAATTTTTCTAATAGGACTCCTCGAAGACAATGGTAATCCGCTTTTTGGGGATAGAGCTTAACACCTTGCTCGATATGGCGACTTGCTTCATTATATAGTTCCAGCTGTAATTCAGTTGCAATCAATCTATCGAGTAAATGGTTAAACCAGGTATCGGTCGTTTTTGTCCCTTCATAAGATACAATATAACATTGGTGAGCATTGTGATGTTCATGTATATTGGCATATTCATTGCCAAGAACGAAGTTATAATAGGGATCATTCTTTTTCTCAGCCTGAAGCTGCATCAATATGGACATGTTTCGTTCCGATTTATTTTTAGTTGTTACTGTCTGTTTTGTATATCCGGTATGGAAAATATGGAACGAGTATGAAACCCAGTTAATTGGAATATCAGTGGAAATTAATTGCTCGTGAATCGGTTCCACATAATGAATGCAAGGATGATTAACAAACAACCTAGCGCCTGTTGATTCCATGATTTGACTGAAATCTGTTTCGTTGCTCATGAAATTATTTATTGTTAGAACGATGCCCGCAGGTATACTTTTATCGAACTGAGACAGAAATGATTTTAATTTATCATGATCCTCGGATTGAATGTATTCATCGGCATCTAATACAAGGATCCAATCGCTTGTGGCGTGGCGTATAGATTCGTTTCTTGCCGCTGCAAAATTATTCATCCAAGTGAATGAAAAGACATTACTTGTATATTGAAGTGCAATGTCAATAGTATTATCGGTGGAACCAGTGTCGACAACTACGATTTCATCTACCAATCCTTTGACGCTGTCCAGGCAACGTTTTAAAGAAGGAGCTTCATTTTTGACTATCATACATAGGGAAATGGATGGCTGCATGGTTCCTCCGGTCATTAAATAAGTATGTTTATTTATATATATCGGATCAAATCTGTCATTCGATTAAACGAATTCGAGAGAGCGACCGATATTTTAATTAAGACACAACTTTGAATTAAGAGGAGTCGTAATTGATGATTGATGCTAAACAGGTACTTAGTCAAGCTGAGCAATTGCTAGGGAAGAACGATGTGCTCGCTGCTGAAAAATATATTCAAATAATAGGGCATCAAGATACTGCAGCGATAGCTTGTTTTCGATTGGGTGAAATATGTAATCGTATGGGGGATGCTCCTACATCATATGCTTATCACACAAAAGCTTTTCAATTAAATCCATCCTTCTCAAAACTTTTGGTTAAAGATGAACATCCATCACACAGTTATTCTTACAAAAAACCTGATAAGGAGATCGTTGTACCATTTTGCCCATTATGTGGAGGAGATGGCACCCCGCATTCGGCATACAATACGGTGACTTCACTGGATTATATTCCTGGCTTTGATCCTATTCGGCTCTGGATGCATTGTGAACAATGTCATCATCTTTATGCAAGTCGATATCCAGAAAATCTTGGTGAGCTACTGTCGGGATCTGCTTTTGAATTCAATTTGAATCCCAAAACACATTTACTCCCGACAATCGGTAATATCGTGATGAACTTGAGTCAACATGTACAAGGTCCTAGATTACTGGAGGTAGGAGTAGGCGCAGGGGAGTTTTCCGCTGTAGCTAAGGAGTATTTATTTGACGTAACGGGGTTGGATATTCGACCTAAGTACGCTCAAGCTGTTTCTGAAATGTTGAATATTCCCGTATATACGGATGATTTTCAACAATATCGAACAGATGATAAATATGACCTTATCGCTATGGGCGACGTTATCGAGCATATGAGTGATCCGGTGGGCGCAATAAGCAAAGCCCGAGAATTACTGTCTGATCACGGTGTATTATGGATTTCAACACCGAATTATGAAAGTGCATTCTCTATGATAAAGAAGGATTCCGATCCGATGTGGCGGATTATCGAGCATCTTAATTACTTTTCTTTCCGTTCATTGAGCATTACGCTCAACCGTCTGGGCTTTAAAGTTGTCCAGTATAGCATATCCGGGCATTATAATGGTTCGATGGAAGTCACGGCAATCAAAGAATAAAAGAAAAAAGCGACCTCATCGTATCAATGAGGTCGCTTATTTTCATTTAACCAATTATTGTACCGTTACATTCACAGTCGTGATCGTTTGGAATCCTACCGCATCAGTTGCTGTAATTTTAACAGTGTAGACTCCAGAAGTGGCGGCAACGTTTGTTGACTTTGTGCCGTTCCAAGTTATGGAGTAACTTCCCGAATCTTGTTGCACGTTCGATTGCAGTGTACGAACGAGTGCGTTAGCCGACGTATAGACAGCTATTGTTACTTTACTTGATTCGGAGACCGTGTATCCGATCGTTGTGCTGCCCCCAACTGCAATAGTAGAAGGGGATGTAGTGATACCCGTAATCGAAGGTGCCGTTTTGTCAGTTTCAATTGTACCACTCGCTTCTTCTGAAGCATGGCCTTCAACGTCAACTGCATTAATTTTGTACGTATAGATTCCATCCTCAACTACAACCCCAGCATCATTCTTGCCATTCCAAAGTACGGACTTAGCTCCTGCTGTCGTAGATGCATTGTACAGCGTACGTACGAGCGTATCCTCTGAATCATAGATCAGGACGGATACAATAGCATCCTCGGAAACAGTGTACTTGATCGTTGCATTCGTTGTGCCTGTCGCCTTCAGCACAGCTGGAGTACCGCTCACAGCGGTAAGGCGTGGGGCGCCAGTTTCGATGTCGAAAGCAGTCGATTGCGTTGAACTAAATCCTACAGCGTCAGTGGTGGTAACTTTCACTGTGTAGGAACCATCCGGTGCAAATGCCGTCGTGGAGATCTTTCCATCCCAATCGAGCGTTTGATTGCCAGATTCGGTTACTTTGCTGCTCCAAATCGTTTTAACCGCCACATTCTTGCTGTTCACAATAGTAACAGTTGTTTTGCCAGCCTCGGATAATGCAAAGTTAACGTGCAAATTGTTGCTTCCCGTTGGTGCGAAGACGGAAGGGGATGCAGCCAGACCGCTAATGACAGGTGTTGTTTTGTCTGTCACGATTGTACCGGTCGCTTCGGCTGTCAGTCCTGTGCCGTCCTCTACGAGAATCCGATACGTGTAGGTTCCATCCTCAACAAGCGCCCCGGCATCATTCTTACCATTCCAAGTGATAGATTTAGCGCCTGTCGTTTGTGATTGCGCATTCGCTAGCGTGCGAATCGTACTTCCGTTGCCGTCAACAATGACAATGGATGCTGTCACCGGTTCTGAATTCGTATATTTAATCGTTGCATTAGCTGTTCCTGTTACTTTGAAAGGATTAGGCGTTGCGCTGACGGCTGTAATCTTTGGAGCACCTGATTCCAATGTGAATGGCACGGTGCTCGTTGCAATAAGTCCGACGGCATCGGTCGTTGTTACCTTTAATGTATACGTTCCGTCTGGAGCGAATGCAGTTGCGGATGTTTTGCCGTCCCAAGTAACAGACTGACTGCCAGCCGTAGTTGCGATATTACTTGCGAATGTTTTAATCGTTGCATTGCTGCTGTTGACAAGTGCAACTGTCGTTTTGCCTGCTTCAGACAATGAGTAATTAAATGTAATCGTGTTATTTCCGTTAGGCTCGAATAATGAAGTCGATGCTGTTAGTCCGTTGATAACAGGCGCAGTCGTGTCGACCGTTACAGTTCCTGATGCTTCGTTATGGAAACCTATGCCCTCTGCAATCTCGATGTCAGCGGATATGCGATAGCTGTAGACGCCGTCAGGGACGATAGCGCCGTTATCATTCTTACCGTTCCATGCTACTGACTTAGCTCCCATCGTTTGAGCTTGTTTGTTGACGATTGTCCGGACGACGATACCGTTCGCGTCACGTACCTGAACAGTAACTGCGGCGTCATCGCCAAGCGTATATTTCAGAGCAGTAGTACTCGTGCCCGTCGGCTTGAAGGGGCTAACGGAAGCGCTGACGGCAGTCAGGTTTGGACCTGTATAGTTCACATAGCTAATTTGTTCGATTTTTGTCGTATGGCCTGCTGGATCTTTTGCCTCGAGGCGATAGATGTATTTACCCGGAATCCGGATGCCTAGATCAGTATCCATGTCGAGGAAGAGCAACGTATGATTGCCTGCCTGTTGAAGCTCATTCGATGTAAACGTGTATACAAGCTTGTTCAAGTTATTGTAGGCGGTTAGAGATACGTAGCTTTCTTCTGATAAGTCATAGGTATAGCCGTATTTGTGACCTTGGTCTAACGGGCCTGCAATTAAGTTGTTGAAAGCTGGCGCTTCGCGGTCGATAGTAATCGTTTCATAAGCTCGTTGGAAACCCAAACCTGTTGCACTTGCATCTAGTTCGATTTGGTATTCGCCGGAAGGTACGAGTTGGTTAGCCGTGTTTTTACCGTTCCAAGTGAACGTGTTTGTTCCTGCTTTTTTGGCGAGATTGGTCATGACGGTCTTCACGAGATTCATAGATGAATCATAAATGTTTACGGAAACGTTAGCTGCGACATCCAAAGAGAACGTAACAGTGGTGGTGTTGGAACCAGTAGGGCCAAATGGATCAGCCGAGACCTGATTCACACGCAGTCCCAGCGTATTAGCGTTTGGATCCGCATTTATGGCAGCATTGACGTCAATGAGCCCGTAACCGAAAGTGTTGTCGCGTCCTGCCGTTCCAAGATCGATAGTTGTCGTTTCTAAAAGTCGAGTCAATTCCGAAGTAGAAAGCTCCGGATGGCTGTTCCACACAAGTGCGGCGCCGCCAGCAACGACAGGCGAAGCCATAGACGTCCCCTGCTTATATTCATAGCCGCCGCCTGGGACAGTGCTAAGGATTTCGGTGCCTGGTGCGGAAATATCTACGGTCGTACCATAGTTGGAGAACGATGCCTTAGCATTATTCGTGTCCGTAGCTACGACGCTAAGGACGTTAGCGAGCGCAGCTGGGTAGCTTGCTGCCGAGGAATTGTTATTACCCGCAGCGGCAACAACTAGAACCCCCATGCTATTAGCGTAATTAACGGCATCTTGCATCGCTTGCGAGTAGCTTGAGAAGCCGAGGCTCATATTGATGATTTTGGCGCCGTGATCGGTTGCCCATTGAATGGCTTCGATAACATCAAGAGAAGAGCCAGTCCCTCCATCATTCATGGCTTTTAGCGGCATGATGGCGCTCGACGGGGCGATTCCCGAAATGCCTTGACCGTTGTTCATGGAGGCGGCGATAATTCCGGATACATGTGTGCCGTGACTATGGATGTCTTCTGTGTTGGTCGTATTGTCGATTGTGTTGTAACCAGGTATCAAGTTAGCAATTAGATCAGGATGATCGGAATCCACTCCTGTATCAATAACGGCAACGATCATGCCCGAACTTCCGGTTGTCGTGTTCCAAGCTTGATCTGCTTTAATTCGAGGCGCATACCATTGTTCGGCATATCTTGGATCGGAAGGTGTTTCAAGTATCGTTCCGATATAGTTCGGCTCTGCGTACTCAACGCGGTTGTCAGCCAGAAGCTTGGGCAGTTCTGATGCAACGGTAGCTCCCGGTGCCAGTTCGATTGTCGATACGTTAATTGAGTCAGAATCTGCTTCTGTTGAAACGTCGCCGTCGATGAGTTCGGCTACCGCATCAGGGTTAACGCCTTCTTTGAACTTAACGATCAACTCACCTTCTACATAAGGCTGGGTAGAAGCGAGAATATTTGCGGTGTTGTTCTCTAGTGCTTCACCGTACGCGGCTGGAGCGACAGCCATACATTGCGTTACTAGCAATGCGGCGAATGCTAGTTTCCAATGACGTGTCTTTAGACCCATGAATTAAACCCTCCTATATCGTAATGATAGGAATATCGGTTAATAGAGGGGATAAGTTGAGATAAGCTGGGAAAAACACTGAAGATAATTACTTCTAAAGTCCTAATAATTCTCAATGTATCCGTTTTCAAAAAAATGTTTGACAATTATATGAAGTCGCGTTATATTCGATTTGTGGGCCTTACTACAAGGCGATTCACAGCATTTGAAGATGAAGGGAATGTTATGCATGCAGGGTAAAGTAAAATGGTTTAACGCAGAAAAAGGATACGGTTTCATCGAGACGGAACAAGGTGGCGACGTATTCGTTCACTTCTCCGCTATCCAAGCTGATGGCTTCAAAACGCTGGAAGAAGGCCAAGCGGTCGAATTCGACATCGTCGAAGGCGCACGTGGTCCACAAGCTGCTAACGTTACTAAACTGTAATCATTCGGCTTAATTTGAAGCCAACATCATAGAAGGTGTCAACACCAGACATGAGACTAACCCCGGGAAACCGGGGTTTTTCATGTTTTAGATCGACTTGGGGTTCGACAAAAGTACGCGTTCTATTACAGTGATTACAGACAATTCTATTGATTTCAACAAAATATCAGAAAATTCACAAATAACTGAAAATAAAGATGTTCGACAGCCTGACCCTGTGATATAATAAGAACAAGTAAAGGAGGAGTGCCCTATGAAATACAATATTCGAGGTCAACACATCCAAGTGACGGAAGCGCTTCGCGAATACGTCGAGAAGAAGACTAGCCGCCTAGAAAAGTATTTTGAAGCACCAGAAACCTCCGAAACGAATGTTACCCTATCGGTAACCAAAGGATATCATGCAGTTGAGGTATCGATACCGCTGACGGGTGCCATGCTGCGGGCTGAAGTGAAGAGCGAGGATATGTACGCTTCGATCGACGCGGTAGTGGACAAACTGGAACGTCAAATTCGTAAACACAAAACTAGAGTGAATCGCAAAATCCGTAACGAAAGCGGCATACGTACATTCTTCAAGGAGTCGGGATCAACCGTCCGAGTATTAGATGAAGAGGAGGACTTCGAGGTAGTCCGCACGAAGCAGTTCACGTTCAAACCGATGGATGTGGAGGAAGCGATTTTACAAATGAATATGGTTGGGCATAATTTCTTCGTCTTTGCCAACTCTGACACGAAGGAAGTGAATGTCGTCTACAAGCGTAGCGACGGTAAATACGGGCTCATCGAGCAGCGTTAACGCTCTTTACGCACCAACAACTATCCCATTGAATATGGCAGCCCCTTTTCCGCTGGAGAAGGGGCTTTATTGCGTCTGAAAAAAATAGTAATAAATTCCCACTTGCCATCCGATATACAATTATACACAAGGGGGAGGTTTCCAGATGAGAAAATTTATTAAAACTAAGGGAGTCATCGCGCTAGTCTGTTTATTAACTGCGATATTAGTACAGGCAACTTCAGCGGCGGCTTCGACTACGCTATTCTCGCAAGGACAAGGCTATGCGCAAGGAGCATATGATTTGAACGCTCAACAGCCGTTGGCAACGAGCTGGAATCGAAATTCGAGGTTTGCTGGGGTTAATGCTAATCTAAATACCAAGTGGACTTATGCGATTGGGAATACGAATTATTCACCAACGATTGGCGCTGATGGCACGATATATATCGCGAATATGGCATCGAGCAGTTCACAGTTGTATGCTTTAAACCCAGATGGTTCTTTGAAATGGTCAAATAGTACCCAGTATGCCGCTACAACATCGCCTATTATCGGACAGGACGGAACGATATATGTTGGGGCAGGTCAGCGATTGGTTGCAATTAATTCGAACGGGGCAGACGTATTCACCTCGCTGATTGGGAAACCGATAAGCGGAATAGCTATTGATCATAACGGTAACCTTATTATTTCTTGCAGGAATGGATATATATTGTCCTTTAATCCAACGCAACAATCGATACAATGGACAACCTATCTTAACGTTAACGACTTATCTGCACCGGCAATTGCTGAAGATGGCACCATCTTCGCTCAAGCTATGGATGGACGTATCGAAATAATTGCGCTCCATGCAGACGGCACGTCCTATTGGAGAAATACATTGTCGACCAAGTTGTCAACCGCAACAGAATCTATTTACTACACGGCTCCGCCAATTGATAAATATGGCAACGTCTATGCGATTGGACGCAATGAGGCGATTTTATATTCCGTAGGTCATGATGGCACCTTGAATTGGACATATCCGGTTGGTGATCTCGTATTTACCTTCCCGGTTATTGATGAGCAAAGAGAGACTATTTACATTGGCAATTCAAATGCGCAAGCGGAATTTACGGCATTGAACATGGACGGAACGGTCAAGTGGAAATTAAACACGGGTGTGAGTATTTATACGACTCCAATCGTGGACAGTCAAGGACTGATTTATTTTTGGGGCCCTGCTGCAATCAAAGTTGTAACTCCCGAAGGTTCGCTTAAAAGTTCATATAATACGGTGGGCCGGTTTGATTTATCCATCGGCAGCGATGGTACGCTTTATATGAGCGATGGTCCGACTGGCATGCTCCGCGCAATTGGGGGGACGATCGATAACCTAACACCGCCGAGCGCGCAGCAAGGATTGCAAGCAGAGTATTTTAATAATGAAGACCTAACGGATCTCAAAACGACGAGAGTAGATCAGCAGATTGATTTCAACTGGGGAATGACTGTCCCGGACGCATTGATCGATCCGGAAACCTACTCGGTTCGTTGGACGGGAAAGATTCAACCCTTGTATACGGACACTTACAATTTTCACGCATTAACAGATGATGGCGTAAGGCTTTGGATCGATGGGCAGTTAATTATTGATCGTTGGCAGACTAACAGCGTTTCGGAATTTACTGGCACGATTGCACTTGTCGCCGGACAGAAGTATGATATTAAAATGGAATATTTCAATGGGCCTAGGAACGGTTTCGTTCAACTGCAATGGTCGAGTCAGTCTCAGGCTAAGGAAGTTATACCAGCGAATGCGTTTACCCTTAATTAATATTGAACGTTAGATCATAATCGACAAATAACTGTAAGATTGGCTGCTCTAGGAACTAGGGCAGCTTTCTGTTTATGTACGGATGTTATTGGAAAGCGAATTGTATACATTGCGACAAAGTGTTCAAACTGTTACAATTTAGGCATTGAGAGAAAGCGTACCCGCCCTCATATGAATCCGTATGATGACTGGCGGCGACTGGCAAGATGACGTATTTGAATACGGGGTACGATGAAAGGTAGGGCGGTTGCTGATGCTCGGATTAGTGAAGAAAATATTTGGCGATGCGAACGAACGTGAAGTTAAACGGTTGATGCGTACGGTCGAACAAATTAACGCAATAGAGCCGCAGTTCACGGGACTGTCGGACGAAGCGCTGCGTGCGAAGACGCAGGAGTTCAAGGAGCGCCTTGCGAAGGGCGAAGAGATCGATGATATCTTGCCAGAAGCATTTGCTACGGTTCGCGAAGCAGCGAAGCGTACGCTGGGCATGCGTCACTTTGACGTACAGCTGATTGGCGGCATGGTGCTGCATGACGGCAAAATCGCAGAGATGAAAACCGGTGAAGGTAAGACGCTGGTTGGTACGCTACCTGTTTATTTGAACGCATTGCTCGGCAGAGGCGTTCACGTTATCACAGTCAATGATTACCTTGCGCAGCGGGATAGCCAGCTCATGGGACAAGTATACGAGTTCCTCGGCCTGACGGTCGGCTGCAACCTGCACGGCTTGACGCATGCTGAGAAGCAAGAAGCTTATGCTTGCGACATCACGTATGGCACGAACAACGAATACGGCTTCGATTATTTGCGCGACAATATGGTTCTTTATAAGGAACAAATGGTTCAACGTCCGCTGTACTTCGCCATCATTGACGAAGTGGACTCGATTCTGATTGACGAGGCGCGTACGCCGCTCATCATTTCGGGTCAGGCGGCGAAGTCGACGGAGATGTATTTTGCTGCTGACCGTTTCGTTAGCCGCATGAAGCAAGACGAGGACTTTACGATCGACATTAAGCTTCGCAACGTAACGTTGACGGAAGCGGGCGTCGAGAAAGCAGAGCGCGCTTTTGGCATCGATAACTTATATGATCATGCGCATGTTCTCTTGAACCACCACATTCAGCAAGCGCTGAAGGCTACCTTCATTATGCGCCGCGATGTGGATTATGTTGTACAGGACGATGAAGTTGTTATCGTCGACGAATTCACAGGTCGTCTGATGGCTGGACGTCGTTACAGCGATGGCCTGCACCAAGCGATCGAAGCGAAGGAACAAATCAAAGTACAGAACGAAAGCATGACGCTGGCGACGATTACGTTCCAGAACTACTTCCGTATGTACCGCAAGCTCGCGGGCATGACGGGTACGGCAAAGACGGAAGAAGAAGAGTTCAAGAAGATCTACGGACTCGAGGTTGTCCAAATTCCGACGAACCGTACGAACATCCGCCAGGACTCCCCGGACGTGGTTTACAAGTCGGAGAACGGCAAGTTCAAGGCGGTAGTCGAGGAAATCGTCAAACGTCACGCGAACAACCAGCCAGTGCTCGTGGGTACCGTATCGATTGAGAATTCGGAGCGCGTCTCCGAGATGCTTAAGAAACGTGGAATTACGCACAAAGTACTGAACGCGAAGTATCATGCCGAAGAGGCGGAGATCATTTCGCGCGCTGGCCAAGCGGGAGCGGTTACGATCGCAACGAACATGGCTGGCCGCGGTACGGATATTTTGCTCGGCGAGGAAGTTCCGGAAACAGGCGGTCTGCACATTATCGGCACGGAGCGCCATGAGAGCCGCCGGATCGATAACCAGCTGCGCGGTCGTGCGGGACGTCAAGGCGACCCAGGCTCGTCCCAGTTCTATCTGTCGCTCGAGGATGAGCTTATGCGTCGCTTTGGCGCCGAGAACATCATGGGCATGATGGAGCGTCTTGGCTTCGATGAGGATCAACCGATCGAGAGCCGGATGATCTCCCGTGCGGTAGAGTCGGCTCAGAAGCGCGTCGAGGGCAACAACTTCGATATGCGTAAAGTCGTCCTGCAGTATGACGATGTAATGAACCAGCAGCGCGAAATCATTTATAAACAACGCCGCGAAGTATTGGAGTCCGAGAACATTCGCCAAATCGCGACGGATATGATCAAGCCGGTCGTTGAGCGGATCGTGGAAGCGCATTGCGAAGGCGACATTCCGGAAGAGTGGGATCTGCAGGCAATCGTTGATTACGCGCACGGCAACTTGTTGAAGGAAGACACGCTCACGAAAGACGAGCTATGGGGCAAGGAGAAAGAAGAGATCATCGAGCTGCTGTTCGATAAAGTGCAACAGCTGTACGATGAGCGTGAAGAGCTGATCGGCGAAGAAACGATGCGCGAGTTCGAGAAGGTTGTCGTACTCCGTGCGGTAGACTCCAAGTGGATGGATCACATCGATGCGATGGATCAGCTTCGCCAAGGTATCCACCTTCGTGCATACGGCGGTACGGATCCGCTGCGTGAATACCAATTCGAAGGCTTCGAGATGTTCAAGGAAATGATCGAGAACATCCAAGAAGAGATTACGAAGTATATTATGAAGGCGCATGTCGAGAATAATCTTGAGCGCCAGGAAGTGGCGAAGGGCCAGACGGAATCGGGCGGCAGCGGCGAACCAGCGGCGAAGCGTCCAGTCCAGAAGGATGAGGCGGAGCGCATCGGCCGCAACGATCCATGTCCTTGCGGCAGCGGCAAGAAATATAAGCTGTGCCACGGCAAGTAAGCAATATTACTAGCAATACGGCGAGTTAATGGTAGGCGGACGCGTTCGAGGCATTCGGCGCGGTCCGCCTCTCTTTTCACGTCCAGCGCCTATGCGGCATAACGTGTAGGACGGGAACATACAGATTGAGGTGAAGCGATAACCATGGTGGACATTAAGGTGAAACAAGACCTTCGTGAGATGGCGAAGCGACTCCAAGAGCTCAGGGGGTCTCTTTGACTTAGATCTTAAGCAAGAGATCATTGCCAACTTCGAGGAGAAGATGACGGCGCCCGACTTCTGGGACGATAACGATAAAGCGCAAGCCGTTATTTCAGAGATGAATGCGGTCAAGTCAACGGTAGAGAAGTACGAGAAGCTCGCAGGGGATCATGATGATCTGTCCACGATGCTGGAGATGGTGGAGGAAGAGGGCGACGATTCGTTCGAATCCGAGCTCACAGAAGGCGTAGAATCACTTGTGAAGCGTATCAGCGACTTTGAGCTGACCTTGCTGTTGAACCAGCCGTACGACAAGCTGAACGCGATTCTAGAGCTTCACCCAGGCGCTGGCGGCACCGAGTCGCAGGACTGGGGCCAGATGCTCTACCGGATGTATACGCGATGGGCGGAGAAGAGCGGCTTCAAGGTTGAGCTGCTTGATTATTTGCCAGGTGATGAAGCGGGTATTAAGAGCGTTACGATTTCGATCAAAGGCTATAACGCCTATGGCTATCTGAAGGCGGAGAAAGGCGTGCATCGCCTCGTCCGCATCTCGCCGTTCGATTCATCGGGCCGCCGCCATACGTCGTTCGTGTCGTGCGACGTCATGCCGGAGATTGAGGACGATATCGAGATTGAGATTCGGACTGAGGACCTGAAGGTCGATACGTATCGCGCCAGCGGTGCGGGCGGCCAGCACGTCAACAAGACGGAGTCTGCGATCCGGATTACGCACATCCCTTCGGGCATCATCGTAGCCTGCCAGACGCAGCGCTCTCAGATCCAGAACCGCGAGCAAGCGATGAAGATGCTCCGTTCCAAGCTGTATGAGCGTAAGATCGAGGAGCAGCAAAAGCATCTCGCTGAGATTCGCGGCGAGCAATCCGACATTGCATGGGGGAGCCAGATTCGCTCCTACGTCTTCCACCCGTACAGTATGGTCAAGGATCATCGTACATCGGTGGAGACGGGCAACGTTGGCGCGGTGATGGACGGCGACCTCGATGCGTTTATCGACGGATATTTGCGGAGCCAGATTCGGCACGAATAGCCGGTTTAGTTAGCTTACCCTGTCTGGCTTTCAGCCTATGGCAGGGTATTTTTATTACGCCGCGTGGCAATAAGCACGAAAAATGTATATATGGGAGTAAAGAGGAGGGGAACAAATGAACAGCGTATTTGAGATAAAAATCTTACATCAATACTGGCTTGGCGATCGGGAGTCCGACTTGTGTTCAAGGCTGCTCCAGAAGTATTGTTAACTCCTCCTCCTCTTGAGTCAAATGGAACACATCATTTGGGCCTGCCCCCGGGCAGGCTCTTTTCATTCCCCCACTTATACTCCCCCTTCATTTAAGCGATACTAACCCCAGGCAGCTCGCCGCTTCCATCTCCGCCAATATCCGTTCGCCGCGCCGGCCGTACGAATACAATAGTAACCAAGTAAGCGCATCATCGATAAAATTAACGAACGATCACCCTACATACAGCACTCACCACACCCAGCACGAGGAGGCATCTCACCATGAATCGACCCGCATCGGCCAGACCCTCGCGTCAGCGGCGCCGGATCGGCACGCCTTCAAGCCCCCGCGCGCAAGCGGCTTGGGGCATTGCCATGCTGCTCGCGGGCGCCTTCATCATCGCCGCGAGCTTCAATTTATTCCTCGTCCCGAACGGCATCGCCTCCGGCGGCGTTTCGGGCCTCTCGATCATCGTGAAGCAGACGCTGGGCATCCAGCCTGCATTCACGCAGTGGACGATCAACATCCCGCTCTTCTTCGCGGGATTATGGCTGCTCGGGCGTCGCTTCGCCGCCAAAACGCTGCTCGGCTCCGTTGTGCTGCCGCTATTCGTGCTGCTCACGGCGCATTGGCCGCCGCCGACGGACAATCCGCTGCTCGCTGCCGTCTATGGCGGAGTAGGCGTCGGCCTTGGGCTCGGCCTCGTGTTCCGCGGCCGCGGATCGACCGGCGGAACCGACCTCGCCGCGCAAATCCTGCACAAATACACGGGCATCTCGCTCGGTCTCACGGTCGTTATTTTCGACGGCCTCGTTATTGCGCTGGCGGGCATTCTCATCTCGCCCGAAAATGCGCTGTACGCGCTCATCGCCTTGTTCGTCACAAGCAAAACGATCGATCTTATCCAGACCGGCCTTGCGCTTTCGAAAGTTGCCTTCATTATAAGCGATCGGACGGAGGAGCTCGCGGATGCGGTGCTGACCGATCTGGACCGCGGGCTCACCGAGCTGGATGCGCATGGCGGTTACACCGGGCAGCGTCGAACGGTGTTGATGGTCGTCGTCAGTCAGAACGAGGTGCCCAAGCTGAAGGCGCTCGTCCGGTCGGTTGACCCGGGCGCGTTCGTCATCATCAGCCAGACGACAGAGGTGCTCGGCCAAGGCTTCAAGGTCGAATAATCGGCGGTAGCGATGACACCCCGACAAACCTCGACAACCCGCATAGCGGCGCGGAAAATGCCGCTTTTTCGTCGTTGTATTTATATAAATATGGATGTATAATAATACGAAGTTAATCACGAAACGATCATTTCCACTTTAGGGTGGAATCATGTACAATGGGTAATTAGGGAAAATAAAAATGCAGAAAATCTGCTTCTATAACGGATGGGAGAGACGTTTATGAGCACGAATAAAGTGAACGCAGCCATCGTCGGTTCGACCGGCTACGGCGGCGTGGAATTGATCCGGCTGTTGGCCAGCCACCCGTACGTTGAAGTGACATCGGTTATTTCGTCTTCGAGCGAAGGGACGCCAATCGCAGAAGGTTATCCGCATCTGACAGAGATCCGTACGGACCTGCTCGACGGCGTCGACCCGCAAGCGATTCGCGCCAAAGCGGACGTTGTTTTTCTAGCAACGCCAGCTGGCATTGCTGCGAAGCTCGTACCTGACCTGCTCGAAGCAGGCTTGAAGGTTATTGATATTTCCGGAGACTTCCGGTTGAAATCCCCTGCCCTCTATGAGCAGTGGTATAAAAAAACGCCTGCAGACGAAAATCTTCTCGCGCAAGCGGTCTATGGCCTTGCTGAAGTATACGGCGACCGCGTAGCGGACGTTGACTTGATTTCGAACCCAGGCTGCTTCCCGACGGCATCGCTGCTTGGTCTGATCCCGGCAGTAGCGGCTGGCTGGATTGACCCGGCGACGATCATCATCGATGCGAAGTCCGGCGTTTCCGGCGCAGGCCGCGGCGCTAGCCTCGGCACGCACTATTCGGAGCTGAACGAGAACTTCCGCGCTTACAAAATCAACAAGCATCAGCACATTCCAGAAATCGAGCAAGTGCTGACCGACATCGTCGGCAAGCCGGTAACGACGACGTTCACGACGCATCTCGTTCCGATGACGCGCGGCATCATGTCCACCATGTACGCGACCGTCATTGGCGGGCGTACGGATAAAGACTTCGTCGAGCTATACAGCCAGTACTACGAGGGCCGCAAATTCGTTCGCGTTCGCCCAGAAGGCAAATGGCCAATGACGAAGGAAGTATGGGGCTCCAACTACTGCGACATCGGCTTCTCGGTCGACGAGCGGACAGGCCGCGTGACGATCGTGTCGGTCATCGACAATCTCGTCAAAGGCGCAGCCGGCCAAGCGATCCAGAACTTGAACCTGATGATGGGCTGGGACGAAACGCTCGGTCTCCAGTTCGTACCGGTTTATCCATAAGTAACGTTGCGAACGGATACGTTCAGCAACAATATTGCGTTCCGCGCAAGCGGGCAGCGCGTCGCGTCAATTCAGTTCATGAAGGCGACTTCGCAGCTCAGAGAGCAGCCGAAGAGCCCATCCAACATATACGCAAGTTCAAAGCGAGACATGGCTTTATGCAGTTAGTGTCGGCGGTAAGCGGAGCGGGCGAATATGTTCTGTAGAAACGAAGTGGTCGCCTTTGTCCCCGGATTGTTCCCGAACAGGGAACTTATATAAATCCAGACAATCTGGGGACAACAGCGATCGGAAGAATATATTCGCACGCGCAGCGCCTCCCGCCCTTAACAAGCATCCGCCATTCTCCTTTGAACACAAAGGAGAACACCATGGCACAAGGAATCGGACAACCCGCAGCATACGAAGTCGTAGCGGACGGACACGTCACGACGCCGCGCGGCTTCCAAGCAGGCGGCCTGCATTGCGGCTTGAAAAAAACAACGCGCCACGACCTGGGCGCGATTATTTGTGAAGTGCCGGCATCGGCTGCCGGCGTTTACACGACGAACGTGTTCCAAGCGGCGCCAATCCGCGTCACGAAGGACAGCATTGGCGAGGAAGGGCTGCTGCGCGGCATTATCGTGAACAGCGGCAACGCCAACGCATGCACAGGCGAGCAAGGCGATGCTGACGCCTACGAGATGCGTGCGAAGTTCGCGGAAGCAATCGGCGTTCCGGCGGCTCATATCGCTGTCGCATCGACGGGCGTCATCGGCGAGAACCTGAAGATGGACTGCGTGCGCGACGGCATCAGCAAGCTGTCGACGAATCTGGCAGGCGGCGCGCAAGCAGCGGCTGATTTTAGCCAAGCGATTCTGACGACAGATCTGGTTGAAAAAACGGTATGCGTACGCCTTGAGCTGGATGGACAAGTCGTTCACATCGCGGGCGCGGCTAAGGGCTCCGGCATGATTCACCCGAACATGGCGACGATGCTCGGCTTTGTTACGACGGACGCGGCGATTGGCAGCGAAGAGCTGACGCAATTGCTTCGCCGAGCGACGGACCTGACGTTCAACATGATCACGGTCGACGGCGATACGAGCACGAACGATATGCTGGTAGCGATGGCGAGCGGCCTCGCGGGCAATAAGGCGCTGACGCCTGCCCATGCAGGCTGGGACGCTTTTGCAGCTGGCTTGCGTTATGTGTGCGAAGTGCTCGCGAAGGCGATCGCACGCGACGGCGAAGGCGCGACGAAGCTCGTCGAGGTGCAAGTGCGCGGCGCGGTGAGCGACGATGCAGCTCAAGCGATTGCGAAGACGGTCATCGGCTCCTCGCTCGTGAAATCCGCCGTATTCGGCGCGGATGCGAACTGGGGACGTATTATTGCGGCCGTCGGACGCGCGGGGCAACCGGTTAACCCGAACACGGTCGACATCCGTTTGGGCGATATCGTGACGCTGGAGCAATCCCGTCCGATCGGCTTTGACGAGGATGCTGCTCTTGCTTATCTGAAGGGCGATACCGTCGTGATCGGCGTGGACCTGCATATGGGTGAAGGTGCGGCAACGGCTTGGGGCTGCGACCTGACGTACGATTATGTGCGCATCAATGCCGCTTACCGGACGTAAGCGCAGAACGGGGAGAACGGACAACTTATGGAACAGCGGTTTGTAATGAAATGTGGCGGCAGTACGCTCGCGGCGCTGCCGGACAGCTTTTTTGCGGAGCTGAGGGAGCTTCAGCAGTCGGGCGTTCGTCCGGTTATCGTGCACGGCGGCGGACCTGCCATTAATGATACGCTTGGCAAGCTCGGCATCGAGTCGGAGTTCGTGAACGGCTTGCGCAAGACGAATGACCAAGTGCTCGACGTCGTCGAGATGGTGCTGGCGGGACGGATTAACAAGGAAATCGTACGTAAAATTCAGCATAACGGCGCCAAGGCGCTCGGACTGTCGGGCGTAGACGGCAAGCTGATTCAGGCGAAGCCGGTTGCGAACAGTGCCGAAATCGGCTTTGTCGGCGATGTGACGGACGTGAACGCCGCAGTTATCGAAGGCGTTATGGCGATGGGCTACATTCCAGTTATCGCGCCGATCGGCATCGACGATGCCGCGCAGCGGTACAACATCAACGCAGACACGGCGGCGGGCGCAGTTGCATCGCATCTGGGCGTCGAGCGGATGATCGTTGTTACGGACGTGCCGGGCATTATGAACGGCGAGAAGGTTGTGCTTCCGACGGTAACGGTGGAGCAGATTGAGGCGATGATCGCGAGCGGCGAAATCTACGGCGGCATGATTCCGAAGGTTCGCGCAGCGATTCAATGCATTCAAGGTCGCGTGAGCGAGGTTGTAATCGTCAAAGGCGAAGAGCCGGGCGTATTGACGCGCGCGGTGCTCGAAGGCAACGTAGGCACGCGGATCGTGCGCTAAGGCGGGATGAGTGAGCGCTTGCGAACGATAGCGTTTTGATTATTTTAGGCAAGAGAGAGGGGTAGTTCAGATGAGCGAAGCGGTGAAGCAAGCCGCAGCAGCGGGCGGGCAACAGAATGGACAAGCAGGCGTAACAGACGCGCTGCTCCCGACGTATGCAAGATTTCCGATCTCGCTCGTGAAGGGCGAAGGAAGCTGGGTATGGGATGATCAAGGTGCCAAATACCTCGACTTCGTAAGCGGCATTGCCGTTACGAATCTGGGCCATGCGCCGAAGCGAGTGAAGGAAGCGCTCGTGAAGCAGCTCGACGAGCTGTGGCATGTGTCGAACCTGTTCCGCATTCCGAATCAGGAGGATGCAGCGCGCCTCATTACGGCGAACAGCAGCGCGGATGCGGTATTCTTCTGCAACTCCGGCGCGGAAGCGAACGAGGCGGCAATCAAGCTGGCACGCCGTTATCAGCAGCTGGTGCTGGGCAATGGCCGTTATGAAATCGTAACGTTCGCGCAGTCATTCCACGGACGGACGCTGGCAACGCTGACGGCGACGGGGCAAGAGAAGGTGAAGGAAGGCTTCGCGCCTTTGCCAGAAGGGTTCAAATACATTCCGCTGCATGACCTGACGGCGCTGGAAGCGGCGGTTACGGACAAAACGGCGGCTGTTATGCTGGAGATCGTTCAAGCGGAAGGCGGCGTGCTGCCAGTCGATCCGGCTTATCTGCACCGTCTCGTGAAGCTTTGCCGCGAGCGCGGCGTGCTGCTGATCGTCGACGAGATTCAGACGGGCATGGGACGTACGGGCAAGCTGTTCGCGCATGAGCACTATGGCATTGAGCCGGACATCTTTACGATGGCTAAAGGGCTCGGAAGCGGCTTCCCAGTCGGCGCGATGGGTTGTAAGGAGCAGCTTCGCGAAGCGTTCGGGCCAGGAAGCCACGGCTCGACCTTCGGCGGAACGCCGATTGCGACAGCAGCGGTTAAGGCGACGCTGGAGACGGTGCTCGAGGAAAATCTGCCGGAGCGTGCAGCGCAGCAGGGCGAGTACCTGATGGAGCAGCTTCGCGCGAAGCTGAAGCATAGCGATTTTGTGAAGGATGTGCGCGGGCTCGGATTGCTCATCGGCATTGAGTGTGCGGAGCCGGTCGGCTCGATCATTACGGAAGCGCAGGGCAAAGGACTGCTCGTGCTCTCCGCTGGACCGAACGTATTGCGCCTGCTGCCGAACTTGCTCGTTACCAAAGAGGAAATCGACCAAGCGGTTGCAATCCTAGCAGAGCTGCTAAACGGCCGCTAAGGCAGAGACTTACTATATAAGAAGTAGGGGGGACCATTCATGCAGCATACGTTGAATGAAGAACTGGCTCTTTCGCTCAAAGGCCGCGACTTTCTTGCACTGGCGGATTACTCGCCGGAAGAGGTTCGTTACCTGATCGATCTGGCCATCGATATTAAGAAGAAGCAAAAAGCAGGTGAAGTGTACCAGCCGCTGAAGGGCAAAACGCTCGGCATGGTGTTCGAGAAGTCTTCGACGCGCACGCGCGTTTCGTTCGAAGTCGGTATCTACCAATTGGGCGGCCAAGGGCTCTTCTTAAGCCGTAATGACCTGCAGATCGGCCGCGGCGAGCCGATTTGGGATACGGGCCAAGTGCTGTCGCGTTACCTCGACGGCATCATGATCCGTACGTTCGCGCATAAGATCGTCATCGACCTGGCGCGCAGCTCAACGGTTCCAGTCATCAACGGCCTGACGGATGCGGCGCATCCTTGCCAAGCGTTGTGCGACTACCAGACGGTTCTCGAGCATAAAGGCCGCCTTGAAGGGCTGAAAATTGCTTACATTGGCGATGGCAACAACATGACGCACTCGCTGCTCATGGGCGCTGCCAAGCTCGGCATGAACATGTCCGTCGCGTCGCCGGAAGGCTACGAGGCAGATCCAGACATCGTCGCACAGACGAAGGCTGTAGCTGCGGGCACAGGCTCGCAAATCCATGTATGCCGCGATCCGCGTGAAGCGATCGAAGGCGCGGACATCGTTTACTCCGACGTATGGGCTAGCATGGGCTTTGAGGCGGAGCAGAAGGAACGCGAAATCGCGTTCGCGAACTATCAGGTGAACGAGGAGCTCGTGAAGTACGCGAAGAGCGACTACCTGTTCATGCATTGCCTGCCGGCGCATCGCGGCGAAGAAGTGAGCGAGGGCGTCATCGACGGCAAGCACTCGATCATTTATGACCAAGCAGAGAATCGTCTGCACGCGCAGAAAGCGATCATGGCTGCAATTATGTAAGCCTGTTAACCTATAGATTTCAGATTTCAACGACATTATCGATCATAGAGGAGCGTTAGCAATCATGGCAAAAGAAAAAATCGTGCTTGCCTACTCGGGCGGCTTGGACACATCGGTTATTTTGAAATGGCTCAAAGAAACATACGACGCGGAAATCATCGCGTTCACGGCGGATATCGGCCAGAAGGAAGAGCTCGACGGCCTTGAGGCCAAAGCTCTTGCAACCGGCGCATCAAAAGTATACATCGACGATCTGACGGAAGAGTTCGCAAGCGACTTCATCTACCCAATGTTCCAAGCAGGCGCGCTGTATGAAGGCCAATACCTGCTCGGCACGTCCATCGCGCGTCCGCTCATCGCGAAGCGCATGGTTGAGATCGCTCGCGCAGAAGGCGCTACGGCTATCGCGCACGGCGCAACAGGCAAGGGCAACGACCAAGTTCGTTTCGAACTGACGGCTGCCGCGCTCGCACCGGAAATTCAAGTCATCGCGCCATGGCGCAACGAGGAGTTCCGCGCGCAATTCCCAGGCCGCGCAGAGATGATCGCTTACGCGGAGAAGCATGGCATTCCGGTAACGGCATCGGCATCGAAGCCTTACTCCACGGACCGCAACCTGCTGCACATCAGCTTTGAGAGCGGCATGCTGGAAGATCCTTGGTTCGATCCAAGCGCCGATTCGTGCAAAGATATGTACGTATTGAGCGTATCGCCAGAGGACGCGCCAGATCAATCCGAGTACGTTGAACTGACGTTCGAGCAAGGCAACTGCGTCGCGCTGAACGGCGAGCGCCTGAGCCCGCTGGGCGTAATGGACAAGCTCAACGAGCTTGGCGGCAAACACGGCATCGGCCGTGTCGACATGGTTGAGAACCGCTTTGTCGGCATGAAGAGCCGCGGCGTATACGAGACGCCGGGCGGCACGATCCTGTTCACGGCTCATCGCAAAATGGAGTCGCTCACGATGGACCGCGACGTGATGCATCTGCGTGACGGCTTGATCGCGAAATATGCTACGCTCGTTTACAACGGCTTCTGGTTCGCGCCAGAGCGCCTTGCGCTGCAAGCATTGGTACAAGAAAGCCAGAAGAACGTGACCGGCGTCGTTCGCCTGAAGCTATATAAAGGCAATGTCATCGGCGCTGGCGTACAAAGCCCAGTGAGCTTGTACAACCCTGACATTGCGACGATGGAAGCGGACCCTACGCAAGCGTACGATCAAGGCGATGCAACGGGCTTCATCCGCCTGAACGCGCTGCGCCTGAAAGTTTCTTCCGGCGTTGAACAAAACAACAAGTAAACCATATCCCGCGTGGGCGACTTATCTGACCGCGCGGATTTGAGATACGCTATAGGCACGAAACAGGAATAAGGGTCGAAATCGACGACTCTTATTTCTGTGTATAAGGACGAAGAGGAGTGTTACAACGTGAGTAAATTGTGGGGCGGACGTTTTACGAAAAAAACCGACCAACTGGTTGAGGAATATACGGCTTCCATTACGTTTGACAAAGAGCTGGCGGAGGAAGACGTGCAAGGCAGTTTGGCGCATGTTACGATGCTCGGCAAGCAAGGCATCCTGCCTGCTGACGATGTGGATACGATCAAGGACGGCCTGCACCGCGTGCTCCAGCGCATCAAACGGGGCGACTGGGAATATGCCATTGCGGACGAAGATATTCACATGAACATCGAGAAGGCACTGATCGACGATGTCGGTCCGGTTGGTGGCAAGCTTCATACGGGACGCAGCCGCAATGACCAAGTGGCAACCGACATGCACTTGTACCTGCGCAAGCGTGTCGTTGAGTTCGTTGATCTGCTGCACAAGCTGCAATCGGCGCTCATCGAGCAAGCGAAAGCGAACATCGATACGATTATTCCTGGTTACACGCATCTGCAGCGCGCGCAGCCGATTCTGTTCGCTCATCATCTGATGGCTTACGTTTCGATGTTCGGCCGTGATGCGGAGCGTTTGCAAGACAGCTACAAGCGCATCAACACGCTGCCGCTCGGCGCAGGCGCACTCGCGGGCACGACGTTCCCGATCGACCGCCATTTTGTTGCCAAGCAGCTCGGCTTCGATCGCGTCTATGAGAACAGTCTGGACGCAGTAAGCGACCGTGACTTCATTCTCGAATTCCTGTCCCATGCATCGATTATCATGATGCATCTATCCCGCCTGTCGGAGGAGCTGATCCTCTGGTCGAGCACGGAGTTCCATTTTGTCGAGCTGGATGACGCCTTCTGCACAGGCAGCAGCATTATGCCGCAGAAGAAAAACCCGGACGTTCCGGAGCTTGTGCGCGGCAAAACAGGCCGTGTGTACGGCAACCTCGTGGGCCTGTTGACAGTGCTCAAGTCGCTTCCGCTCGCCTACAACAAGGACATGCAGGAAGATAAAGAGGGCATGTTCGATACGGTTCGCACGCTGCAAGGCGCGCTTCAATTGTTCGCTCCGATGATCGCGACGATGAAGGTGAACAAGGACACGATGCGTCAAGCCGTGAACCAGGACTTCTCGAACGCAACGGACATCGCGGATTTCCTCGTAGGCAAAGGCCTGCCATTCCGCCAAGCGCATGAAGTGATCGGCAAAACGGTGCTGTACTGCATCCAGCAGGGCAAATATTTGCTCGACCTGACGCTGGAAGAGTTCAAGCAGTTCTCGCCGTTGTTCGATGACCGCATCTACTCGGTGCTGCAGCCAGAGAACGTTGTGAACGCCCGTAACGTATACGGCGGTACGGCGACGCCTCAAGTGACGGAAGCGATCGCACGCGCTGAGCGCGAGCTGGACGCAACCGCAGCTTGGGTAACGGAATTCGTGGAGAAAAGCCGCTAGTTATGAAGAACGCTTTGCCATTTGGGCAGAGCGTTCTTTTTATCTATATAAGAAAAAAATAGACCGCGCCGTGCAATCGCACGGCCGCCGTCTATTCGCAGAAGAGCCCAACAATTTCGATCCTTCGTTCTATGTGAGGTCCCTTTTATGCTTGATCTCATCGCATCATGCAGCTTATGCGCCCACGCCATCCTCGATGATGGCATCGTCAGGCTCATTGCCTTTAGGTGCTCCAGGGCCTTTGCCATTCTGGGGCGCTGTATCTTTGCTCACGCCAACCGTAGTTGGCTGCGCTTTATATGTGTCGCGGGAGATGCGCTTGCGCGAAACCTCGACGCCGTCTTTGAAGTACGTGCGATAAGTCTCGACGATATAGCCGACTTTGCCCTGCTGCAGAATAAGGCGGCCGCCTGCTGGCACCTGATCGCTGACGACCTCTTTGACCGCAGGCTCAATCGTTTTGACTTTGACCGATTCGATATCATACCGGACATTTTCCGGCAGCGTCCCGAACAGCTTAACGGTCAGCTTCCGATTCTCGACGACGGTGCGAATGATAAGATGCTTGCCGGTTGAGTTGCGGAATCGGAAGTTAATCGCGCCGTCCGCGAAGGTCGCGTCCTGCCCGATTGGCAAGTAGGAGACGGGGAGGGAGTGATTGCGCCGCTCCACGATATCGATGCCTGCCCGAATAACGGCATTGTATAACGTGCTGGATACTTGGCAGATGCCGCCGCCGACTCCCGGGACAAGCTTGCCGTTTTGAATGACTGGCGCTTCGCGATAGCCTACATTTTTCTCGGTTGCCGAGACGATCTTGCGATAATCGAATACTTCGTCAGGTGCGAGCACCACATTGTTAAGCGTCTTGGCAGTCGCCGTAACGTTATAAGCACGGCCTGAAGCGCTGGAGGCAAAATCCGTCGTGAAGGACATGATCATCCGGTCGATGCCTTCCGCCTTTAGCTTCTCCAGCGTCACTTCCGGCTCGACGGTTTTGATCGGAAGCTGAACCTCCAGCTTTTGCTGCGCGATCTTGGCGATGTCGGCCGGACTAGCTGGCGGCTTGGATTGACTGTTTTTTGCCCATTGATCAATCTTGGCCTGTATCGTATCGCGGTCTACCCGATAGGCGACCTGATGCGGCGTATAGACGACGCGGTCGTTAGACGTAATTGTGCGAGTCGCATTCGTCGCTACGCTGTGCTCCAGCCAGCCCCATTCCTTCTTTAAGGTATTCGTCAATACGGTCGAATCAGCGGCGAAGCTGATATGAAGCTCTGATTGAAAATCACGCCGGTAGCGGGCACGCTCGATGATCGAACCATCGTGAAGCTTCTCCAGCGCCGCTACCGCATCCTTCACATTAATGGAATACCCGAGCTCCTTCAACGTCCAGACGCGGTCATCGCCGCCTTGATCATTCGCTTTGACGATCGCCTGCTGCTGCTCCCAATTGGTCGCGTACTGCGACAAGGCAGCGACTGCCTCGTCGATATCCATTCCGCCGATTGGAATGCCAGCAGCCTTCACGCCTTGGGGGACGTCTGTTCCTTTGGCGTACATCCATACCGCTCCCCAACCGACCGAGGCGAGCAGCAGTAAGCCTAACACAACCGTAACTACGATGTGCATTCGTTTCATTCGTCGTTATGCCCTCCTCTAATCGCTTCCGCCTAAGCTTAAGCCCAAGCCCACTTGAACAACATATGCAGACATGCGGCGCAAACTTGCTAATTGTTCATCAATCGTTTCTTGCTAGTTGCATTTTTTCGTTTGCAAGCAGCTTATACGGGCGCCATGTAACGCCCTTGATGCATGATGGGGTCAAAGCGTCGTCCCGTTTGCTTCAGCACATAGATGGAATTGCCCTCCGCACCGTACCACTCCAGCCCCAGCGCATACCCGCTAGCCGATTTGGCCGAGACGATCACGCGGAATTGGCTCGCGTCGATGACGCCGCCGTCATCGACGCGCCAAGTTGAATTTGGATCGTCATTGCCGGACAGAGGGAGCAGGATGGTCGTATCAGGCGTGACTAATGCGATCCCCGCCAGCGGATTCTCGCCTTTGCGGGGCTCATATTGCACGACCGCCACGGCGGTATTCTGGCTGATCGTCCCGATGCGTTCATGTTTAACGACCTTGCGCTGCCTTACCGCCTCGATTCGTTTGACGATGGCTGCGGTCAGCTTTTCGCCATTAGCAGGCTTATAGGCCAAGAACTTATAACTGGACCATGCATCCGTAGTGGAGAGGATGCAGGTCTGGTTTGCGGCCGCTTTGCCGTCCCATTTGGTATAAAACAATGCCCCGGCTTCATGGGCGAAGTTTGCTGCTGTCTGGCGTCCGGTACCTTGGTCGTCACCCTCTTGATAGCCGGAATGCACGATCGCGAAAGGTTTGTTCGGCTCGCAGATCGTTCGCGTATACCGCTCCGCGTCGTCCGTCTTCGTTAAGCCGAGGCTGAGGAGCATCGTCCCCTTATTATTCGCGTAAGCGATATCCAGATTGCTCGCTTGCAATAAATCTTTGGCTGGCGCCGGCTTGCTGTTCGCCGCATCAACGCTGGCAGGCACTGACGCCACTAGCAAGAGTGCGCAGCACGCAGCCAAGCTTTGCATTCGAAGCTTCCCCCGCATCATCCATTCCTCCCAATTGTTAGTTGAAACTAATGACGCTCGGACGAACCCGGAAGTTACGGCGGCAGAGCCCATTTTCAGTTAAAGTTTTCCTAAAGACTACAGCTGTTCGCAAGCGAAGGCTTTTTCCTGAAGGATGAATCTGTGAATTCCAGATTCGACCATTATTTTATCGTGCTTTTGTCGAATGCCATTTGCATTAGAATTGTTAAAAAAGGTGGAAAAGGACGGTTTTATAGAGGATTTCGCTTCTTCCTGTCGAAATAGTTGTGCTGACTACTTACAGGATGTGATAACGTGATCGAAATGCAGGATGTATGGAAGACGTATGCAGACGGCACGCACGCGCTTCGTGGCGTATCGGTACAAATAGATCGTAATGACTTTGTATACCTCGTCGGACCTTCCGGCGCAGGCAAATCCACGTTTATGAAGCTGATCTATCGGGAGGAAATTCCGACCAAAGGGCAGATCTCGGTGAACGGCTTTAATATAGGCAAGCTGAAACCTCGCAAAATTCCTTATGTGCGTCGCAACATCGGCGTTATTTTTCAAGATTTCCGGCTGCTTCCCAAAATGTCCGTCTACGAAAATATCGCTTTTGCGATGGAGGTTATTGAAGCGCCCCGCCGCCATATGCGCAAGCGAACGATGGAAGTGATTGAGATGGTCGGGCTTAAAGGCAAGCATAACAGCCTGCCATCCCAGCTGTCAGGCGGCGAGCAGCAGCGCGTTGCGATCGCTCGGGCGATTATCAACAACCCGTCCGTTATCGTTGCAGATGAGCCGACGGGCAACCTCGACCCTGAAACCTCATGGGGCATTATGAACTTGCTTGAAGAAATCAATTTTCGCGGCGCGACCATCATTATGGCCACGCATAACCGCGAGATCGTAAACTCGCTTCGCAAGCGCGTCATCGCCATCGAGAACGGGACAATCGTACGCGATGAGGTAAGAGGGGAGTACGGTTATGAAAATTAGGACCCTGTTAAGACATTTGCGAGAAGGGGTCAAGAACGTAGCGCGCAACGGCTGGATGTCGTTCGCCTCGGTCGCTTCTATTTTTATCTCGCTTTTTATTCTCGGCGTGTTTCTCCTCTTGTCGCTTAACGTGAGCCACTTTGCGGATCAGGTAGAAAGCCAGGTGCAGATCCGGGTGTTTCTTCAGGTGGACGTAGACAAGGCGGTCGTAGACAAGCTGAATAACGATATCGGCAATATGCCGGATGTGAAGAGTATTGTTTTCGTATCCAAGGATGCAGGGCTGGAAAATCTTCGTAAGAGCCTGGGGAAAGACGGTAAGGCCTTGCTTGAAGGATTCGATAAGACGAACAATCCGTTGCCGGACTCCTTCACGATTGAGGTGTTCGAGCCGAAGACGATTGCCGCCGTGGCGGATAAGATCGAGGCGATTAACAATTCGGACCCGCTGAAGCCGATCGCGAACGTGAAATATGGCCAAGGCACGGTTGAGAAAATATTCAAAATCACTTCCGCGCTTCGCACCTTTGGCTTCATTGTCGTCATCGGGCTTGCGGTTACGGCTATGTTCCTCATATCGAACACAATCAAAATGACGATTATCCACCGCAGGCGCGAGATCGGCATCATGAAGCTGGTTGGCGCAACGAACGGCTTTATCCGGTGGCCATTTTTCGTAGAGGGCGCCATTATCGGCTTTGGGGCCTCGTTGCTGACACTAGGCGCGCTGCTGTATGGCTATTGGAAAATTTCGCAGAGCAACCAGTTCGATCTGGTGCTCTCCATGATTACGTTAGTGAAATTCCAAGACGTCGTATTTTTGTTGACGGTCGTCATCGTAGGGCTCGGGACGCTGATCGGCGTTTGGGGCAGCACCATTTCAGTACGCAAGTATTTGAAAGTGTAGGTGAACGAGAACGTGAAGAGGTCTGGAACATGGAAAAAAACGATAGTGGCGCTGACAGCGCTGCTAATGACGGCTACCGTTTGGCAGGCTAGCTCCCAAGCGCCAGAGATTGAGGCATCCTCCAAGGTCAACGAGATTAATAAGCAATTGGCCACGATCAAGAAGCAGGCGAGCGAGGCGGCGAACGCGCGCAAGTCTGCGGAGCAGCAGAGCAAGGAAGTGCTTGCGCTGAAGAACGAGGCGGCGACGTCAGTTAATGAGATTTTGCAGCAGATGGATGATATCGGGCAGCAAATGAATGGCGTGCAGCAGCAAATCAATCAGACCGAGGACGATCTGATGGCTGCGGGCGAGCAGCTCGAAGCGGCGGAGGATCGCGTAACGCAACGTGCGCGGATGCTTCAATCGCGTATTCGAATTATGTACCAGAACGGTACGGTTTCGTATTTGGATGTTCTTATGAGCGCGACGAGCTTTACTGATTTTATCGACCGGTTCGATGCGCTGCAATCGATTGTGAACCAGGACAAGAACATCCTGGAGGAGCATAAGAAGGATAAGGCGCTCATCGCCAAAGCGAAGGCGGAGGTTGAGCAGAACCTTAAGGATGTCAAAGGGATGTACGAGAAGCTGGATGCATACCAAGGCGTGCTCGTAGTCAAAGAGAAAAAGAAAGAAACGATGATCGCGCAATATAACAAGCAAATGGAAGAGCTTGAGGATATTAGCGAGGAGCAGGAGCAGCTGCTGATCGATCTGGCGAAGAAAACGGCTGAGCTGGAGCGCAAGAAACGCGAAGCGCAGAAGAAGCAGACGGTATTCTACACAGGCGGCAAGCTTGGGATTCCGCTGAAGGATGCTTATCGTGTCAGCTCGGGCTTCGGCTACCGCATTCATCCGATTTATCATACGAAGAAGCTCCATGCAGGCATTGATTTCGCAGCCCCTGCGGGGACGAATATTTATGCAGCGGAATCAGGCGTTGTCATTACGGCGGGCTGGACAAGCGGATACGGCAACACCGTTATTTTGGATCATGGCAATGGATTGTGGACGTTATACGGCCATATTCGGACAGGCGGCATTAAAGTGAAGGTAGGCGAGAACGTGAAGCGCGGCGAGAAAATCGCCGAGGTTGGCTCGACCGGCAACTCTACGGGCAACCATCTTCACTTTGAGGTGCGCATCAACGGCACGCCGAAGGATCCTTCGAGTTATTTGAAATAACGCAATCATCGATCGATTATACGAGAATGGGAGCGGAGTCACGAGAGTGGCTCCTTTCCTTATATCTGAGAATTTGCCAAATAAAACGGGAAGGCTTGTCATATACTACTAGTTGTGTTGAAACGGGCGCCCATGAAGCGGGGTCCGAACAACGGAGATGGAAAGACAAGGTGGTGACGACATGCATTTCAAAGCGCGTACCGTAGCGGCTTTTATGGCTGTTACAATGGTGATATCCGTGCTCGGGACGTTGATGGTGACGGAGAGTTGGTTTGTGAAGCGAATGGGCGGCGTGCCGGCCGGAAGCGAACCGGCTGCTGCTGAGGGGCTTAGCGGCAAGGAAGAGGCGAAGCTCGGCGCAGTCATGAATTTGATCGAAAACAAATATTACAAAGAAGTCGATCGCGAGGACGTCGTTAACGGCGCGATTGCCGGCATGATGACATCGCTTGGCGACCCTTACTCCGTCTATATGGAGAAGGATACGGCAAAGCATTTCTCGGAATCGATTGACGGCTCATTCTCGGGCATCGGTGCGGAAGTTACGCTGGAGAATGGTAAAGTTGTCGTCATCTCGGCGATCAAGGGCTCTCCTGCGGAGCGTGCAGGCATGCAGCCGAAGGATATTCTGCTATCGGTGAACGGAGATAAGCTGGAGGGACTGCAGCTCAACGATGCAGTAGCCAAGATTCGCGGTCCGAGAGGGACGAAGGCGAAACTCGAAATTCAACGTACAGGCACGCTGAAGCCGATTCGGCTGGAGCTTGTCCGCGACGATATTGACGTGGAGACGGTATACGGCTCAATGAAGACTGGCAACGTCGGTCTCATTGAAATTCGCCAGTTTTCGATGAATACCGGCGAACGTTTCGCGCAAGAGCTGGAGAAGCTGGAGAGCCAAGGGATGAAAGGGCTCGTGATCGACGTACGAAACAATCCGGGGGGTGTTCTTCCGGTCGTGCTTTCGATCATTGAACCATTTATTGCGAAAGGCAAAACACTCGTTCAGGTGGAGGACCGCAGCGGGAAGCGGGAGAAAACCGTGTCCAAGGGCGAAGGGCGTTCCTATCCGATCGCGGTGCTGACGAACGAAGGCAGCGCAAGCGCTTCGGAAATTCTTGCGGGTGCATTGCAAGAGTCCGCGGGCGCTGTTCTGATCGGCACGAAGACGTTTGGCAAAGGGACGGTTCAAGTCAGCTACGATAAGACACTCGGTGACGGCAGTATGGTCAAAATGACGATTGCCAAGTGGCTGACGCCGAACGGCACGTGGGTACATCAGAAAGGTATTTCGCCGAACATCGAAATTGCCCCTCCTGATGTATACAAAGCAGCGCGCTTGTCCCGCTCGTCCGAGCTGCGCAAAGATCAACTAGGCGACGATGTTCGCAGCCTGCAGCAGATGCTGAAGGCGCTGGGTTATAAAGTGGACCGTAGCGATGGCTACTTTAGCGCGGTGACTGATCAAGCGGTTCGCCAATTCCAGCAAGCGTCAGATCTGCCGGTGAACGGGGTTGTGAACAATGCAACAGCCGACGCTATTGAGAAAGAGGTTGTAGCGTGGATTCGCGACACGAAGCATGATGTACAGCTCAACAAAGCGCTGGATGTTGTCCAGCAAAAGCTGAGCAAAGCGGCAAGCTAGTGGAGGGACGGCGTAGCTGTAGAATGCGTGCGATACTTTCGGCGCGCGTTGTGCAGCATTGCATGATGCGGCTCGGTCAAAACAATACATCTATAGCTGCCGATATGTACGATTAATCCGCGAATATGGTTTTAAGCAGAGGGACGCTCCTACTGAGCGTCCCTTTTCTATGTGCTAGCCGAGCATCGGGGTGTCAAAAAGCGGCTATTGTCCGTGCGGCATCGGGGGCAGGAATATCGTTACAAATGTCGAATTTAGTAAAGGTCGACTTTGCCTATTTGAGCGGAGCGGCCTTTATTCGGTTGACAGCGTAAATCAGTCCGGAGGAGATGATCACTTGGATGCAGCAATGGAGTGGCTGCGATTAATTGGAGACGGTGTGCTTCATGCGGTTGCACAGCCGTTTTATTATATTGCTTTGCTATTAATTGCACTTGTTTATATACGCGGAACGACGATGGAACGCCGGTTGTTCCATGTTCGGCTGCATGCGTGGCCGCTGCTGCTTATTAGAACGATTGCGGCGGGCTTGGTTGCGGGAGCAATATTATCTGGATTGTCCATTCTTATTGGCGCGTCTTTAACAACGGAAGCTGCTCTATGGCTCTGGGGAACGGCAGGTGTTCTTGCCCTTATTCGCGTTCGCTATTTATGCTTCGCCTATGCAGCGGGTGTGCTCGGTTTGCTGCAATGGTTGAACACATTCATGCAAACCGATGAACGCAGCGATTGGCTAGGGGATATGGCTGCTTCGCTGGCTGCGATCGATATGCCGGCAGTGCTGCTGCTAGTCGCGCTGCTTCATGGCGCGGAAGCGCTTCTTGTGCGCCGTCAAGGCTCTAAGTTTGCGACGCCTCTGTTTATGGAAGGCAAGCGAGGAAAGCTGATCGGCGCGTACCGCATGCAAGGCTACTGGGCAGTGCCGCTGCTGCTGCTCGTGCCGACGGGCGGAGGCGGCGTGCAGTTGCCATGGATGCCGCTGCTGCCTTGGTTATCCGGCGAGTCGGCAGGCTCGAATGCGATGGGCTGGTCATTTGCAGCGGTGCCGATGGTAATCGGGTTTACGGAATGGACGCGTTCGCAATTGCCTGAGCATAAGGCGCGGCATGCGGCCAAATCGCTGCTTTGGTACAGTATCGCGGTTGTGCTGCTTGCGCTTGCGGCAGCGTGGCTGCCAGCGTTATTGCCTGTTGCGGCATTCGGAGCGCTCGTGCTCCATGAGCTGCTGATTTGGCTGAGCAATCGGAAGGAAACCGAAGCGACGCCGATTTTTGTCCATGATGACCGCGGACTGATGATACTCGGCGTCGTTCCGGGAACGCCGGCTGCACTGATGGGGCTGCAGAGCGGAGAAATGCTGCACAAAGTGAATGGCATGCGCGTGAGAACGAAAGAGCAGCTGTATGACGCCTTGCACCGCAATTCGGCATTTTGCAAGCTGGAGGTGCTGAATCGGGAAGGGCAGCAGCGCTTTATCCAACGGGCGCGATATGCGGGGGAACATCATCAGCTTGGTGTTATACTGGCACCGGACGATCACGCCGAATATTATGCGGAGCCGTCGCCGGGCTCGCTGCTGGAGCTGTTCCTTCGCGGGCGGGCGGCGAACCGCCGCGAATCATCATTCAGCGCATCGCAGCAGGCAGGCGCAGCGGCGATGGAGCAAGCGGCTGCCCTTGCGCTTCCGGCAGGAGCGGGCGAATTGCCAAACGTGCCGAGTGATGAGCAGTTGTTGCTGCAAACAAGTGAGGGAGCGGGCTCGGAGACAGTGGCGTCGGATGGCCAAGAACTGGTGCCCCGCATGCCTTCCCGTAGCTCGCGTCATAAGGGGTAGCGAGTTAGTTCGCTACATTTGTCCATATAGATCCGAGAAACCTCCATACTCAAATGAACAATGGGATGCCATAATGAACTCATCATTATGCGCATTCTTTTTTTGTGAGGATTCACAATAGGGAGGGTGCTGCTACCTTAGCTGAAAAGGGGATACCTTCGTGACGATTCAATATGATGCTGCCAGACAGCTGTTTCATTTGCAGTCCCGTTCGACGAGTTATGCTTTCGAGCTTATCGAGGGACAGTATCCTTCCCATGTGTATTGGGGTCGCCGCATTCGTGGCAATCAGCTGCATACGCTGAATAGCCGCCAAGAGCGAGCGTCATTCTCGCCGAATCCATTGCCGAATCGGCATGAAATCTCGTTTGATACGATGCCGCATGAATATCCAGGCTACGGGAACTCGGATTTCCGTACGCCAGCATTTGAGATTCAGTATGCGAATGGTACGACCGTTACCGATCTTCGTTATGAGTCCCACGAAATTGTACAGGGAAAACTGGCGCTCGCCGGGCTGCCTGCTACCTATGTTGAGTCGGACTCGGAAGCGGAAACGCTTCATGTTATGCTGCGCGATAGCCTGTCAGGAATTGCTGTAAAGCTGACGTATACGGTATTTAATGAGCTGGATGCTATCACTCGCTCAGTATCGTTTGTGAATGAAGGTGTAGATGCGGTAATGCTAAAGCGGGTTCTATCGATGAGCGTTGATTTCCAGCATGACCGTTACGATATGCTTCATTTGTCCGGTGCTTGGTCGCGAGAGCGTGACGTGTTCCGTCGTGCTCTCCGCCCAGGCATGCAATCGATCGAAAGCCGCCGCGGCTCCAGCAGCCATATGCAAAACCCGTTCGTAGCTATGCTCGAACATGGTGCGACCGAAGATTGTGGTGATGTATACGGTGTAAGCTTCGTATATTCGGGCAGCTTTATTGGCGGCGTAGAGGTCGACCAATTCCGAACGGCGCGCCTATTTATGGGCATTAATCCATTCGACTTCAGCTGGAAGCTGGAAGCGGGAGAGGAGTTCCAAGCGCCAGAGGTCGTGCTTGTTTACTCGCCGGATGGACTCGGCGGCATGTCGCGCATTTATCATGAGCTGTATCGCACGCGCTTGTGCCGAGGAGTTTACCGTGACGCGACCCGTCCAGTGCTCGTGAATAACTGGGAAGCGACTTATTTTAACTTTAATGCAGATAAGCTTGAAGCTATTGCAGAGGTTGGCAGCGAGCTGGGCATGGAGCTGTTTGTATTGGATGACGGGTGGTTTGGCAAACGGGATAGCGACAACAGCTCGCTAGGCGATTGGTTCGTTGATGAGCGCAAGCTGCCGGGCGGCTTGAAGGATGTAGCCAGCCGGATTAATAAGCGTGGCATGCAATTCGGACTCTGGTTTGAGCCGGAGATGATTTCGCCGAATAGCGAGCTATACCGCAAGCATCCTGACTGGTGTCTGCATGTACCGAACCGTTATCGCACGCAGGGGCGGAATCAGCTCGTGTTGGATCTGAGCCGTACGGATGTGCAGCAATACCTGATCGATACGGTATCGGATGTGCTGAAGAGCGCGCCAATTACGTACGTCAAATGGGATATGAACCGCAACATGACGGAGATCGGCTCAGCGCTGCTGCCAGCGGATCGCCAGCGTGAGACGGCGCATCGATATATGCTTGGCTTGTACCATGTACTGGAGGAAATTACGACTGCGTTTCCGGATGTGTTGTTCGAAAGCTGCTCTGGCGGCGGCGGGCGCTTCGATCCAGGTATGCTGTGCTACATGCCTCAAACATGGACGAGTGACAACACGGACGCGATTTCTCGTCTTCGTATCCAGTACGGTACAAGCATTGTTTATCCGATCAGCGCGATGGGCGCGCATGTGTCGGAAGCTCCGAACCATCAGGTTGGGCGCATCACGTCGCTTGAGACGCGAGGCCATGTCGCGATGTCCGGCAACTTCGGCTACGAGCTGGATTTGACCAAGTTCACGGAGGAAGAGAAGGTCATCGTGAAAGATCAGATCAAATCGTACAAAACGCTTCGCGGCCTTATTCAATTCGGGGATTTCTACCGCCTGCTCAGCCCGTTCGAGGGCAATCAGACGGCATGGATGTCCGTGTCCAAAGATAAACGCGAGGCAATGGCGGTTTATGTGCAAGTGCTCAACGAACCGAACTCGCCATTCGGGCGAATCAAGCTTAAGGGCTTGAGCTCGGCGCTCGATTATCGTCTGGTTGGCACGGATCGCGTATACGGCGGGGATGAATTGATGTATGCGGGGATTGCAATGCCGCTCTTCCATCACGACTTTGCAAGCGTGCTGCTGCATTTCGTTGTTGAATAATGATAAGCTTCAGGCTGCACAGTTGATCATATACATGCAGCCTGTGAGGCTTATGCTCATTGCCGAAGGACAGCGCTTATGCCTGTGCTTCGGCTTTTTTTATTGAGAGATTGGGCTGTAAGCTACGCCATCAATCATCATCAAACAATCTGAGTCGACGAATTCAGTGGTTGTTGTCATCCTGGCGGGGAAACGATTATGTTCAAAATAGCTGTAAATGGCTTGCTCCATTTCTGGCAAGTTCGTTATGTCTTTTAGATATACATGTATCTTAACGAGTTGTTCCAAAGAAACATTGCATTGCAAGAGCGTCTTTTGAAGCTGATCGAACGCATCATGAAGCTGTTGGGCGAACGTCTCTCCGAACCCTCGATGCAAACCTAAAAATACATACTCTCCCGCTACGACTGCTGATGAATAGCTGTAGGGTGTTGGAATAAGGGTTACCATTGTTGAACGGCTCCTTTGAAAATCATAATCGTCACGCTGAGTTGATTATAGAACATACGTTCCTATTATGCAATATTTTCTTGGAATATAAAATATGCGAAATAACACACATTTTTGACGTGGTGCATCTTCCCCCATTAAAAAAACGATCTTAATGGATTTTCAGAGCCAATCGTCTGACTATTCAGTGGGGGCTGTTTTGGTGAATTAGTAGCGTCCAATAGCGTTTTTTGTGCTTACCTGCATCCTCATTCTTGAAAGTTCACCCCGTGTTTGCAATCGGCTGGTCTCCCTCATTTACACACTTCCACAGCTGCATCCGCCATTGAATCCTCATGCACATGAAATATACCCTTATGCGGCTTCCGCCCAACCCCAACCCCAACCCCAACCCCAACCCCAACCCCAACCCCAACCCCAACCCCAACCCCAACCCCAACCCCACCTTTTAACCCCGAAACAACCGGCTGTTTCACTCTCTGTTTTTCATTGCTGTCCGCGGCCCTCGTCCCATCCTGTTCACATTTTGTTCGATTGACGGCGCTTGGTTTGTTTTGGTATAGTTCAACAGTAGAACTATTCTACATTGCAACTATTCGATAATCGAACAACCTAAGAATTAACGATACAAAAAGGAGCAAAAACAATGGACAGAGAACGATTGCAGCAGACCATCGACCGCTATATTGCCGCTTCCTTTACGGTAAACCGCAGGCTGAGCGCGATGATCCGGGACGTGCTTCCCGATGGCATTACAGCGGAACAAAGCGCGACGCTGCGTTACCTGCGCGAGAATGGTCGTTCGACTTCGTCGGAGCTTGCGGACATTTTCTGCGTCGGCAAAAGCTCGATCACGGCGATCATCACGCGGCTGTTCGACAAGCATCTGATTGAACGCGTACCGGATGAGAAGGATCGCCGAGTGACGTATTTGGTGCTGACGCCTGAAGGGGAGCAGATGACGAGGCTGTTTGACAGCAAGCTGGAGGAGCTGCTGGGGCAGTATTTGATTCATTTTGACAACAAGGAAGCAAAAGCGTTCATCGAGACGTATGAGAAGCTCGCTGCGGTACTCGTTCACACCTAGAACCAGCTGGATGACACATAGATAGAGGGAGAGAGGGATAGGAAAACGATGAGAACGATATTGAAGCTCAAATGGCTGGTGCTCGTCCTGTGGCTGGCCGTTGCTGCCGCATTGATGGTGACCGCTCCCAATATGGAGCAGCTTGTAAGGGATAAGGGCCAGGTGGATGTGCCGGACGGCTACAATTCCTCGAATGCAGCGAAGCTGCTGGAGGGCCTAAGCGGTGAGAGCGTAACTGAAGCCGAGAGTGATAACAAAAACAAAGCGGAATCCACCGTACTCGTATTCCACAGGGAAGGCGGGCTGACCGCGGATGACTTGACGCAAGCTGAGCAAGCGGTACGGAAGCTGAAGCAAGACGGGTCTGCTATTGGCGTAACTTCGGTTACGACGCATTTTGAGACGAAGGAATTGGCGGATCAGCTGGTCTCCAAAGACAAATCCACCGTGCTCGCGCTCGTGAAGGTTGAACCGAACGGTCGTACGCCAAAGGAAATGCAAGAAGGGCTGTACGATGCGATTGATTCGACGAAGGTCGATCACTATTTCACCGGCGGTTGGGTCATAGGCGAGGATGTCGTGCAGAGCTCGCAGGAAGGGCTCAAAAAGACGGAGCTGATCACGGTCGGCTTTATCTTGATTATTCTGTTCCTTGTATTCCGTTCGGCGGTTGCGCCGCTCGTGCCGCTGCTGGCGGTCGGCTTTAGTTACTTAGTTTCTCAGTCGGTCGTTGCATACTTGGTCGAATATGCGGATTTCCCGCTATCGAATTTCACGCAAATTTTCATGGTGGCCGTCCTATTCGGCATCGGCACTGACTATTGCATTCTGTTGATCAGCCGGTACAAAGAGGAGCTTGTGCATCTCGGCGACCGGACAGAAGCGATTGTTGCAACATACCGCACGGCAGGGCGTACCGTCCTCTTCTCGGGACTCGCGGTGCTCGTCGGCTTTGCCTCGATCGGCTTCTCGACATTCGTCCTGTACCGCTCGGCGGTTGCCGTTGCGGTCGGCGTAGCCGTCATGCTGCTTGCGCTGTTCACGCTCGTGCCTTTCTTCTTGGCGGTGTTTGGCAAAGCGTTGTTCTGGCCGGCAAAAGGGTCGCTGGAGCATAAGCCGTCACGCCTGTGGGGCGCGGTTGGCGCCTTCTCCTTGAAGCGTCCGCTCTGGGCGCTCGCGATTTTGGCCGTCATAACCGTACCGTTTCTAACTGCCTATAAAGGATCGATTTCGTTTAACTCCTTGGATGAAATCGGAGATAAATATGATTCGGTCAAAGCGTTTAATTTGATCGCGGACGGCTTTGGGCCGGGCGAGACGCTTCCTACCTCGGTCGTTATCAAGTCCGATAAGCCAATGGATTCGAACGATGGCTTGGCGACTGTCGAACAGGTAAGCCGCGAGCTGTCGAAGGTTGAAGGCGTCAAAGTCGTTCGCAGCGCGACGAGACCGACGGGCGATGCGCCGGAAGGCTTCCTCGTAGCTGATCAGGTTGGAACCGTCAGCGACGGGCTGGGTAAAAGCGGAGATGGGCTGAGCGCCATTGGAGACGGCTTGTCCGAAGCGAGTCAGTCGTTGAGCGCGAATGCGCCAAAGCTGGAGGAAGCGGCAGATGGCGCAGGCAAGCTCGTAGCGGGAACAGCTGAGCTGAAGTCTGGCGTTACAGCGCTTAGCGGCGGCTTGAAGCAAATTCAGCAAGGCATGGTGGATGGCTCCGCTGGAGCAACTCAGCTGAAGAAGGGGCTGGAAGAAGCGCGCAAGAGCGCGGATAAGCTCGCGACAGCAGCTTCGCAGCTGCAAGCCAGCTACACGCAGTTGAACACGGGGCTTGGGAAGCTTAGCGGCGCGTATGCAGCTATTGCAGCTGAACAAAGCAAGCTGTCTGATGGGCTCAAAGCCGTCGGCACAGACCTTGGTGGATTGGCGGATAAATATCCGGAGCTGCAAAGCGACGCGGCATATCTCAAGGCGGTCGGCGCCGTTAACAAGCTGCAAGGCGACGCTTCCTCGTTGAGCACGCAGATGGCGCAGCTAAACGGTCAATTGAGCGGCATCACGGGCGGGCTGACCAAGGCGAATGCTGGCTTGAAGCAGTCAGCGGAGGGCCAAGAGGCGTTGGCGGCAGGCTTGAAATCGCTAGTTGCCGGCATAACGAAGCTGCAAGCTGGCCTTGATAAAGCAGCGCAGGGACAGGGTCAGATCGTAGCGAAGCTTCCTGGCGTCACGACAGGCCTGGATCAGCTGTCCAGCGGGCAGAAGGAGCTGCAGACGGGCTTCACTGAGTTGAATGGCCAACTGGCGCAGCTGACTGGCGGATTGGACAAAAGCGTAAACGGCTTGAAGCAAGTGACCGACGGGCTAGGCTCTGCGCAAGGTTATTTGACCGAGCTGTCAGATTCCCCTAATAAGCAAATGACAGGCTGGTTCGTGCCGGCGCAAGCGTCCAAGGACGCGCAGTTTGATCAAGCGCTGGACGCCTATATGTCGCCGGATCGCAAGACGGTTAAGTTTGATGTTATTTTCGCGGGGAACCCGTATGAGTTGTCTACGATGGATCAGATTGATGCGGTCAAAGCTGCGGTCGGACGAGGGCTGGATGGCACGGCGTATGCATCCGCGGAATTTGCAGTGGGCGGCGTCACCAGCGTCAACCACGATTTGAACGGCATTTCGGATAGCGACTATGCCAAAACGGTGATGTTCATGCTGATCGGAATCGGCATCATTCTCATTCTGTTGTTCCGTTCCATCGTTATGCCGCTTTATATGATTGCTTCATTAATGCTGACCTTCTACACGTCGATGGCTGTCGCGGAAGTTATATTCGTTCGCTGGCTCGGCTACTCGGGCATTAGCTGGGCGGTGCCGTTCTTCGGCTTTGTCATGCTCGTAGCGCTTGGCATCGACTATAGCATTTTCCTCATGGATCGGTTCAAAGAATACCGCCACCTTTCCCCATCCGAAGCGATTCTGGAGGCGATGCGTCGCATGGGAACCGTTATTATGTCGGCGGCAGTCATTCTTGGCGGTACGTTCGCGGCTATGCTGCCTTCCGGCGTCATGTCGCTGCTGCAGATCGCAACGATTGTATTATGCGGACTGTTCATGTACGCGCTCATCATGCTCCCGTTGTTTATCCCTGTCATGGTGCGGATGTTTGGCGAGGCAAACTACTGGCCGTTCATGCGCCGCGCGGAGCGGGATAGCAGCAGCGTGGGCCAAACGGTGTATGTCAGCGGGCGATCAAGCGGCAAGCCGCATGATGCTTCGCATTAATTTGATAGTATAGTACAAAAAAAGGGGATGTTCCAAAAGCCGCGACGGCTAGGGACATCCTTTTTGTTGCGCTGTGCAAAGTGGGGTGGTCGAGAGGCAGTCGGCCTGCTGCTCATTGCAATTCGTACAATAGAAGCAACTTAAGCGTCAGAAGTCGAGAGGTATCATTGTAATTTGCGCAGTGAGAAAGGTGGCATCTTATTCGCCGCCGAACAGACGACTGTTTCTGGAGAAGCGTCCGCAGTCGGGAACAAATGAAAGACGGTCCGAAAAGTCTCGATCAGACTTTTGGGACCGCCTCTTTTTGCTATAAGACAGGGAAATGAGATTACTGTTTCGAAGCAAGGCTGCTCGACGTGCTATGCCGCAAGATCGTGATTTCAACGCGCCGATTGCGCGAGCGGTTCGCGTCCGTCGTATTCGGCGCGATAGGCCGCGTGTCGCCGTAGCCTGCGATTTGGAACTTGGTCGGCTCAAGCTGCGCTATCTCGGTGAAATAGCGCAGCACCGACAGCGAGCGTCCTGCGGACAATGCCCAGTTGTCTCGGAACTCGCCGCCCGGCTGAATCGGCAAGTTATCCGTATGTCCTTCGATGCTGATCGGATGATCCAGCTTCACGAACAGGCTTGATAGCTTGTCCAGGATGGGGCGAGCCGCTTTTTTGAGATCCGCTTTGCCTAAGTCGAACAGGAACTGATCGCTTAGCCGGATGGAGACGCCTTGCTCCTCGTTGGTGACGAACACCTTCTCCTCAAGCTTGTTGTTCTTAATATACGCTTGAATAATCGCAAATACGTTCTCAAGCTCTTGATTTTTCCGCTTTTCCTCTTCCAGCGCCGCGTTCGGCTTCTCCTCTGGCGGTTTGACGGGGGCGGGCTTTATGGAAGGATCGAGGGCGCCGGTGACGCCGTTGCCGCCTTCGATGACGGAGTCAGCTTTACGGAACTCGAATTGGAGCGACTGCGCAAGCACCTCGTATTTTTTGGAATCGACTTGGCTCATCGCATATAGGATGACGAAAAAAATCATAAGCAGCGTAATCAGATCAGCATAAGTAATCAGCCAACGATCCTGATTGTCCGCCGTCAAGCCTTTGCGCCTACGCCCGCTGCGTCTCATAGACAGGCACCTTCTCTCTGCGGCGTTCGCCAGGCTCCAGCTGCAGCAGCGCGGACAGCTTTTTGCGGATCAGCTGCGGATTTTCGCCCGCCTGTACAGACAGGATGCCCTCAAGAATGAGTTCCATAAGCAGCGTTTGCTCAGCGGCTTGCGCCTTGATTTTCGTGCCTAGCGGCAAATACACGATGTTCGCGCTTGCTACGCCGTAAAGCGTTGCGGTAAATGCCACTGCGATCGAATGACCGAGCGATGAAGGATCGGACAGGTTGCTGAGCACGCGGATGAGACCCATGACGGTTCCGATAATGCCCATCGTTGGCGCGTAGCCGCCAGCAGACTCCAGCATTTTGGCTTGCTGCTCCCACTTGCGTTCCGCGGAGTCGATTTCCAATGTCAGAATCCCCTTGGTCAGCTCGGGATCCGTTCCGTCGATCACCATTTGCAAGCCATCGCGCATGTAAACGTTGTCGAGTTCGGGCAAGGAGCGTTCGAGCGCCAGCACGCCTTCGCGGCGGGCAACCATCGCCATGTCGACGAGCTGGTCAATGACCTCTTCAGGCTTCTGCGTTTGTTTCGTAAAAGCGAATCGCAGCGCAGCGGGGAGCTGTCGCAATTTGCTGTAGGGGAAGCTGACCGCGACGGCGGCGAAGGTGCCTCCGAACACGATAATGGCGGCGGTGAGCTGAAGCAGTCCGCTGAACTGTCCGCCCTCCAGCAGAAATCCGCCGATCAAGGCGACGAGCCCCGCGGCGATGCCGATAATCGTTGTCAAATCCATGTGAACAATCACGTCCTTCTTCTATTGTTGATGCGTATATATTCAAATTGCATCGGGAACTGGAAACCGATATAATGAACAAATGGGAACACACATTCGAGTCGAAAATTGTCATATTCGATGGCGTTTTCCTCATTCTGTCTATTTTATCGGGTCGAATGGGCATAAAGTTGAATAGGACTTCTATCATAGATATCAATCGGGAAGAGTGGAGGGCGGATGAATGGCGGACAAGGAACGACCGGAGCAAACGTTTAAGCTTTTATCGGATTATAAGCCGCAAGGCGACCAGCCGGGGGCAATCAGGGAGCTGGTAGAGGGGATTGATAACGGTCTTCGCTATCAGACTTTACTAGGCGCGACCGGCACCGGCAAGACCTATACAATTGCGAATACGATCGCCAAGCTGAATCGGCCGACGCTCGTCATCGCGCACAACAAAACGCTGGCGGCGCAGCTGTGCAGCGAGTTTCAAGAGTTTTTTCCGGAAAATGCGGTCTCCTACTTCGTCAGCTACTACGACTACTTTCAACCGGAAGCTTATATTCCTTCAACGGATACGTACATCGAGAAGGATTCGAGCATTAACGACGAGATCGACAAGCTGCGTCACTCGGCGACGAGCTCGTTGTTTGAACGGCGGGATGTCATCGTCGTCGCGAGCGTATCGTGCATTTACGGTCTCGGTTCTCCGACGGAGTACGGCAGCCTCGTGCTGTCGCTTCGCGTAGGGATGGAGAAGCCGCGCGATGCGATTTTGCATAAACTTGTCGACATTCAATATCAACGCAATGACATTAACTTTATTCGCGGCACGTTCCGCGTGCGCGGTGACATTATTGAGATTTTCCCCGTAGCGAACAATGAGCGCGCCATTCGGGTTGAGCTGTTCGGCGACGAGATCGAACGGATTACGGAGATCGACGTGTTGACGGGCGAGATTCTGGGCGAGCGCGACCATATCGCGATTTTCCCGGCGTCTCACTTCGTTACGCAGGAAGAGACGATGAAGCGGGCGCTCGTGAACATTGAGCGGGAGCTGGAAGAGCGGCTGGCTGAGCTTCGCGGCCAAAACAAGCTGCTGGAGGCGCAGCGGCTGGAGCAGCGGACGCGCTACGACATCGAGATGATGCAGGAGATGGGCTTCTGCTCTGGCATCGAGAACTATTCGGGGCCGCTGACCTTCCGCGAACGCGGCGCTACGCCATACACGCTGATGGATTATTTCCCGGACGACATGCTGATCGTTATTGACGAGTCTCATGTGACGCTGCCGCAAATCAGAGCGATGTACAATGGCGACCGCGCACGTAAGGAAGTGCTTGTGGAGCATGGCTTCCGCCTGCCGTCCGCGATGGACAATCGCCCGCTGCGCTTCGAGGAGTTCGAAGAGAAGGCGGGGCAAATGATTTACGTATCGGCTACGCCGGGCCCTTACGAGCTGGAGCATTGCCCGACAATGGTCGAGCAGATTATTCGCCCGACAGGTCTGGTCGATCCAATCATTGAAGTTCGTCCAACCAAAGGGCAGATCGATGACATGCTCGGCGAGATTCGCGCCCGCATTGCGAAGGATGAGCGCGTGCTGGTTACGACGCTGACCAAGAAGATGGCGGAGGACCTGACCGATTATTTGAAGGATGTCGGAATCAAGGTCCGTTATATGCACTCCGATATTAAGACGCTGGAACGGATGCAAATTTTGCGCGATCTACGTCTGGGCACCTTCCATGTGCTCGTCGGCATTAATCTGCTGCGAGAAGGGCTTGATTTGCCGGAGGTTACGCTTGTTACGATTTTGGATGCGGATAAGGAAGGCTTCCTGCGCTCCGAGCGTTCGCTCATTCAGACAATCGGCCGGGCAGCGCGCAACAGTGAAGGCCGGGTTATTATGTACGGCGACAAGATTACGGACTCGATGGATAAAGCGATCAAGGAGACGGAGCGCCGCCGTTCGATTCAATTGGCCTACAATGAGAAGCATGGCATTACGCCGCAGACGATTCGCAAGAAAATCCATAGCGTTATCGAGGCGACCAAGGTAGCGGAGCAGAAGGCGGACTACCTGACGGGCGTGAACGCGGGCGGCAAGATGTCGAAGAAGGACCGCCAATCCGTCATTCAGCGCCTGGAGGCGGAGATGAAGGATGCAGCGAAAAATCTGCAATTCGAACGCGCTGCGGAGCTTCGCGACGCCTTGCTGGAGCTGCGGGCGGAGAACGGATAATGATAGCTTTCATTTCGCGTTTTAATAGAGAAAGGTGGAGCTGGAGTGGCAAGCGATCGTATTGTTGTTAAGGGCGCCCGCGCTCACAATTTGAAAAATATCGACGTGACGATTCCGCGTGACAAATTCGTCGTATTGACGGGGTTAAGCGGCTCCGGTAAGTCATCCCTGGCGTTCGATACGATTTATGCGGAAGGCCAACGCCGTTATGTCGAGTCGTTGTCCGCATACGCTCGTCAATTTCTCGGGCAAATGGAAAAGCCGGATGTCGACTCCATTGACGGGCTGTCCCCGGCGATTTCGATCGATCAGAAGACGACGAGCCGCAATCCGCGCTCGACGGTTGGTACCGTAACGGAGATTTATGATTATTTGCGTTTGCTGTTCGCGCGCGTCGGCAAGCCGCATTGCCCGGAGCATGGCATTGAAATTGCCTCGCAAACGGTGGAACAGATGGTTGACCGGGTGATGGAGTATCCGGAGCGGACGCGTCTGCAGATTTTGGCGCCGATCGTATCAGGCCGTAAAGGCGAGCATACGAAGCTGCTGCAGGAAGTGCAGAAGCAAGGCTTCGTTCGCGTGCGAATTGATGGCGAGCCGCGTGAGCTGGGCAATGAAGAAATTGTGTTGGAGAAAAACAAGAAGCATTCCATCGAGGTTGTCGTTGACCGTATTGTCGTGAAGTCCGATGTTCACAGCCGGCTTGCGGACTCGATTGAAACCGCGTTGAAGCTTGGAGAGGGCCGAGTGATCATTGATGTGATCGATCAGGAGGAGCTGATGTTCAGCTCCAATCTCGCTTGTCCGGAATGCGGCTTCAGCATTGATGAGCTTGCGCCGCGCATGTTCTCGTTTAACAGCCCTTACGGCGCTTGCCCGGATTGCGATGGTTTAGGCGCGAAGATGCTGGTCGATCCAGATCTGCTTGTCTCCGACCCGTCTAAATCGATTGAAAACGGAGCATTCGAGGCATGGGCGGGAAGCACGTCGACGTACTATCCGCAATTTCTTGCGGCGGTATGCCACCACTACAAAATTCCGCGCGATGTGCCAGTGGGCGAGTTGGATGCCGAGCAGATGAAGAAGCTGTTGTATGGCACCGGCGGCGAACTGGTGAAATTCAAGTACGAGAATGATTTCGGCCACAGGAAAGAAGCGCTGGTTGCGTTCGAAGGAATCGTCAACAATCTGGAGCGCCGTTATCGGGATACAAGCTCTGATTTCATGCGCGAGGTGATCGAGGGTTACATGAGCGCCAAACCGTGCAGCGGCTGCAAAGGCCAGCGCCTTCGCAAGGAAACGCTTGCTGTTACAGTTGATAAGCACAATATCGCTTATGTGACCTCTTTATCGATCGGCGAAGCGCAGCGCTTCTTCGATTCGATTCAATTGAATGAGAAGGATCGGATGATCGCCCAGCTCATTCTGAAAGAAATCAATGGTCGTCTCGGATTTCTCGTTAACGTCGGCCTCGAATATTTGTCGCTTAGCCGCGCGGCGGGCACGTTGTCTGGCGGCGAAGCGCAGCGCATTCGACTGGCGACGCAGATTGGTTCCAGTTTGATGGGTGTCCTGTATATTTTGGACGAGCCAAGCATTGGCTTGCATCAACGCGACAACGACAAGCTCATTCAAACGCTGGAGCATATGCGCAACCTTGGCAATACGCTTATCGTCGTCGAGCATGATGAGGATACGATGCTTGCAGCGGATTATATTATCGATATCGGGCCAGGAGCTGGCATTCACGGCGGGCATGTCGTATCGCAAGGTACGCCAGAGGAAGTGATGGCAGATGAGAACTCGCTCACAGGCGCTTATTTGAGCGGTCGGAAGTTCATCGAAGTGCCGCTGGAGCGGCGTCCAACCTCTGATAAGTGGCTTGAGATTCGAGGCGCCAAAGAAAACAATTTGCGGGGCTTGAACGTGAAGATTCCGCTTGGCGTCTTTACAGCCGTAACCGGAGTATCGGGCTCCGGCAAATCGACGCTCGTCAATGAGATTCTCTACAAGACGCTGGCGCGTGATTTGAACAAGGCGAAGGTACGGCCAGGTGAGCACAAGGAAATTCGCGGGCTGGAACATATCGAGAAAGTGATCGATATCGACCAATCGCCGATCGGCCGTACGCCGCGTTCGAATCCGGCGACCTACACGGGTGTGTTTGATGACATTCGCGACGTTTTTGCCAATACGAATGAAGCGAAGGTTCGCGGTTACAAGAAAGGCCGATTCAGCTTTAACGTAAAGGGCGGACGTTGTGAAGCGTGCCGGGGAGACGGCATTATTAAGATCGAGATGCACTTCCTGCCTGACGTATACGTGCCTTGCGAGATCTGTAAGGGTAACCGATACAACCGCGAGACGCTTGAAGTGAAGTATAAAGGGAAGAATATTTCAGAAGTATTAGCACTGACGATCGAGGATTCTGTGGAGTTCTTCCGCAACATCCCGCGCATTCACCGGAAGATGCAGACGCTATTCGATGTAGGGCTTGGTTATATGAAGCTCGGCCAAGCGGCGACGACACTATCTGGCGGCGAGGCGCAGCGGGTGAAGCTTGCAGCTGAGCTGTACCGTCGAAGCACGGGCAAGACGATCTACATTTTGGATGAGCCGACGACAGGCTTGCATGTGGATGATATCGATCGTTTGCTGCAAGTGCTTCATCGGTTGGTGGAGAGCGGTGAGTCCGTGCTTGTCATCGAGCATAATCTGGACGTCATCAAGACGGCTGATTATCTGATCGATCTCGGCCCAGAGGGTGGCAGCGGTGGCGGAACAATCGTCGCTACGGGTAAACCGGAAGCTGTCGTGAAGGTAGAAGGCTCATACACGGGCCGGTATCTCAAACCGATTCTTGAGCGTGATCGTGAGCGAACCGTCAAACGTCGTGAAACGGATGAACGCGTTGCTGCTGCTGCAACAGCAGAATCCTAAATCCCCCTTAGCGGGAACAAGCCCACCTGCCAGCGAAATATGGCGAGTGGGCTTGTTGCATTTGCCAGTTATGCGAATGCTCCATGCAGATTGTCCATACGCTCCATGAGCATGATTCATACTATAACAAGAAGGGAGAACGAGGCAGGGGAGAGGATAGGGCGTGAATAAAACCAAATGGAGAAGGAAGAAGAATAGATGCAACGGACCAAGCCGTTATCAACGCGAAGGGCAACATGTTCGGTCCAAGCAGCATATGGGCTTTCGTCGGTGGCTGGCATCGATCAAAGGGAATGAAGCGACTTTTTATATGACTTATCCGAATAATGCGGAGTGGAATGCCAAAGTGTTCAAAGGCGTCATCGTCAGCACGGGGCGAGATCGTATCGTCATCCAAGAGGAGGCGACGGGCAAACAATTTCTGCTGCTTTATCGCAATTTGGATTACGTAGAGATCGATATTCTATTCGATTAACGAAAAGGGAATTTAAGTGTTTATTATGTGCAGTAATTCCTCTGATTATATTGAACGATTTTGAGGAAAAATGGTGACAAAGTTGTTACGGTTAACCGCTTGGACTTGCAAGGAAAGGCAGCAACCGCTAACATAGGAATATGATAGGTGAAGTGTGACGAAAAGGAGGTCATCCCATGTATCTTGCGGAAGAAGCGGCAAAGGCTGCAGCCACGACTAGCAATATCAACACGTTCGACTGGTTTATGCTCGCATTCACGGTACTAATCGCAATCGGCTTGGTCCGACTGTTGATGGTTAGACCGAAGAAAAACATTTTCGCAATCGGATTCGCGACGGTATCTCTTGCCGTGTTTGCATTCTCCGATTACGTTATGATTACGGAGAGCTGGATGAAATAAGGCCGAACGGTCTACATATGGTGCAACCATAGTGGGGTCTAGCACGAAATAATACAAAAAGCGCGCGTACATCGGTACGCG
>NZ_AEDD01000013.1:273131-273366 GCF_000179615.1 Paenibacillus curdlanolyticus YK9 | reverse complement strand
CGAATGGAAGCTGAGCGATCAAGCGGTCGTGTCGTCGAAAGTAGCGGACGGGGCGATTACGGGCGATAAGCTGGCGAACGGCGCAGTTGGCCGCGCGAAGCTGGAGGAAGGCGCAGTCGGCGGCAATCAGCTGGCGGATGGCAGCGTAAGCGAATGGAAGCTGAGCGATCAAGCGGTCGTGTCGTCGAAAGTAGCGGACGGGGCGATTACGGGCGATAAGCTGGCGAACGGCGCA
>NZ_AEDD01000013.1:0-273121 GCF_000179615.1 Paenibacillus curdlanolyticus YK9 | reverse complement strand
ATCTGCCCTATCCGCCCGCGGCGGGCCCAAGCGCCGGAATAGGGCATAGAAATCTGCCCTCCCATTTGATATAGTACCTAATTATATAAATGCGATGAAGAGAAGAGTAAATAAATGTGTTCTTCTAACAGAGAGCTCCGGCAGATGAGAAGGAGCAAGGACGCTTTTATTGAAGCAAGCCTCTGAGCATCACATCGGAACTGACCTAAGCTGAAGGGATGGTGTGACAGGAGCTCCTGTTATCGGGCAGAAGTAAGCATTGGCGACAATGGCTTACTTGATGAGGTTAATATGGCGACATGTTAACGATTCTGGGGTGGTACCGCGAGGGTAAGGCTCGCCTCCAAGACTGAGGTCTTGGGAGGTGGGCTTTTTTGCGTGCAACAATCCGATGCCTGTTACTAATTCGCTCAATAAATCGATAAGAGAGGAGCAACTCGGATGAACATAAAAGCGCTGGCAGCAACATGGAAATATCCAGCCTTCCTGTTATTCGGCATTGGAGTCGTTAATATTGGGGCATGGGTGTATTTTATTGCACTCAATTTGATTGTCCTCGATTTGACGCATTCAGCGTTGGCGGTATCCGCTTTGTATATGTTGAGGCCATTGGCGACGCTGTTTACGAATGTTTGGGCAGGCAGCATGATCGACCGAATGAACAAACGCAATGTGATGACAGCCCTCGACCTATTGCGGGCAGTATTGATCTCGGTGCTCCCGCTGTGCTCCTCTTTGTGGTACATCTACTCATTTGTTTTCATAATCAATATGGCAGGTTCGGTATTTGGGCCGGCTTCCGGCACTTATATAACAAAATTGATTCCTGAGGAACAAAGGCAGCGGTTTAACGCCTTAAACAGCCTGATGGGGTCAGGCGCCTTTATGATCGGTCCCGCGATTGCCGGCATGCTGTTCATGATCGGATCGCCGTCGCTAGCGATTTATATGAATGCCGCTGCGCTCTTCCTATCGGGGCTGATTACGATCGGCATGCCGAACATTGAGAAGGGAGCATTCCTAGCATCCTCGCAAACACGGATAACTTGGGAGATGCTGAAGCAAGATTGGATTGTCGTCATTCAATTTTATCGCCGTTATGTTTTTGTCGGCGTTATCTGCCTGCTATTCAGCATCGTGATGATCGTTATGGCATCGGCGGTTGATTCGCTTGAAGCCGCGTTCGCCAAAGCGGTGCTGCAATTGTCTGAGCGTGATTACGGCATCCTTGTCAGCATTTCGGGGGCGGGCGTGATCGTCGGAGCGAGCATCAACACGCTAATCGTAAAGAAGGTTCGCATTTTGACAATGATCGGTGTAGGTACGCTGGGTGTTTGTTCAGGCTATCTTGTATATGCCTTTTCCACTACTTTTGCTGTCGCCGCTGCCAGCTTTTTTGCTCTAGGTTTTTTTCTGGCTTTTGTTAATACTGGATTCTATACGTTCTATCAGAATCATGTACCGGTCGAAATTATGGGGAGAGTAGGCAGCATGAACGGATTGCTTGAAGCGATATTGATCATGGCTGCGACTGCAGCTGCGGGCGCTGCGGCCGAGATAGTGTCTATTCAGGCTGTTGTTATTGTCGGCGTTCTGATCATGTCATTATTCGGAATGCTCTTAAGTGCGAGCGTCATGCGTTCGTCAAAAAACGGTTATTTTAAGTCATAAATAAAAACAGATGACTTCCTGATGGTTCAGAAGTCATCTGTTTGTTGTTTATTTCGAATGGCTGGATCGATTCAGCCACCAAACTCCCGCGCACTCCGGCACGACGCTAAGCGCTTGCTCCCGGACTTCATCCGCCAGCTCATCTCCAAAGAAAAATCGCGCCAGCTCTTCGGCTTGCTCCGGGCTTTCGAATTGATAGTCCGTGCGAATCCACTTATGGGAGAAGCCGTAGCGCTCAACCAGCATGGAATAGTAAGGCTTCAAAAAGCCGGGCGGGTTGGGCGCGGCCGTTCCGGTTCCCATCGTTTCGAAAATGACAATCGCACCGTTCGGCCGCAGCACGCGATGCATTTCCGCCATTACCTCTTGGAGATTGTTCTTCCACCTCGGGTCGTTGTCGCTTGCCAAATAACAGATCGACCAGCCTGCGACGATGAGATCCGCACTCTGATCCTCCAGTGGCAGCTTACGCAAATCCGCGACTGCCGTCGTCCAGTTGGCGAATCCGCCTTTCAGCAGACGGGAGGCGTTAACCTGCAGCATCGCTGCCGATGCGTCCAGCGCTTTAATCGACTTGGCGTATGGCGCCAAAGCGGCCGTAAGCCTTCCAGTGCCGGCGCCAAGATCAACGATGTCTAATCCGCTGCACGCCCGTATGCTGTTCACGACGTCGGCAAGCTGCGGCTGTTTGCTGATCAGCAGATGGTACTGGTCGGCTTCTTTTTGATAAACGAGATTGTGGTCCATTTGTGGCATTGTGGATGTCCTCCTTGAATTGGTCAACGATCGTTCGCTGCTAATGATAAAAGTTGACGTTACGAGAAGGTCAATCCTTTTTTTATCGAATGGGCAATGCGTATATCGTGTGAAGCGATTCGTTGTAACGAAACGTTTTGGTAACGTATCCTCGGGCTTCCAGCCAGCTGATGAGGTCCGCGACCTTCGGATAAGGCTTGTCCCGATTCGGAGGCTGCCCATCTGTCGCATCTGCTAGCATGAGGTCCGTCAGGCAGAGGCGTCCGCGAGGCTTCAGCACGCGGCGCATTTCATCGATTGCCAGCTGCTGCTGCTCGACTTCGAGATGACGGAACGCGAAGCTGGATACGACAAAGTCGAATTGTCCATCAAAATACGGGATGGCGAGAAAGTTTCCGAGCTTGCAGTCCATCGCCGGAAATTTGCTTTGGCATACGTTGAGCATCTCTTTGGACTGATCGACGCCTGCCATCTGGGCCCCCTGTGCCATGAGTTTTCCACCTAAATTGCCCGTACCGGTGCCCATATCGAGCCCTTTCTCGCCAGCAATCGGGGATACCCATTTCACGGTTAAATCCAGTGCCAGCTCATAATCCTTATATTCCTGGTCATTCGCGCTTACGTTCTGATCATGCAGGCTTGCCAATTGATCAAAATTCCATAGATCCTGCCAATTGCTCCGCTGATCTCGCAGCCGCTTGGACCCCTCGGCCAGCTGATAGATCTGCTCGATCGGCAGCGATTTCTCGTTGCGCAGCACCTGAATCATATCGTCTGTCGTTTCGATCAGTTGTTTCATCTCAACCCATTTGGCGAATAAGACGGCGCGCTGGAGCGCCAGATAATGCTGAAGCGCTGTATAGTCATCGCCTGCGATTTCGGCGAATGCTTGTTTAATTTCTTCAATCGCCATGCCTGCTTCCCGGAGCGCGATGATCGTCTGCAGCCGCCACACGTCCTTCTCGTCAAAGCGGCGATAGCGGTTGCCGGCCTGCTTGAGAGGCGCAATTAATCCCCGCTGCTCGTAGAAGCGAATGGCTCTGGCGGACAGGTTGAGCCGTTCAGCGATTTCTTTTATTTTCACAACAAGACGCCCCCTTCCTAAACCTACTACAGTCATACCTTAAACGTTAACGTAACGTCAATGTAAAGCGGACATGAAAGAAAAAAAGCATAAAGCTGCAGCAGCTTTATGCGTCTATCGTGTATCACATCTATTATTCCACGCCATCCTTGAAATTTTTATCATAGTGTTTGTCGCCCTTATGCTCCAGATCGTCCAAGGTTTTCTCCAGCGTAAGCAGAATTTGCTCCTTCGCCTGCGCTAACGTTTCGTAGAACAAAGCCTCTTCGCTGCCGACAATTTTATAGCCGTTAATGGCATGCGCAGCGCTTAGCAGGCGGTGCTGTTCCGCAAGGTCGTCAATCGCCTTGATCGTATGCTTCGTATGAAGAAATAAGTCCCGGTGATGCTGGTTAATGAGACGCTGCTCGAGTGCCGTCAATCGTTCGATCATTGGGTCAACTCCCCCCTTGTGATGAATCGCGCACTATTATTATAAAAGGCTGACGGCTGATGTATTACTCAAGGGAACTTGCTGCAGTGATGAAAGCAGGAATAAGACATGCATCACCTATCTGTAAAATAAATGAAATAATTGTATTGACACATAAAATAAGTAAATTTAAGATGAATTACAATGATGAGGGCGCTGATTTATAACCAATTTGGTTACTAACAAACCCCGGTATCTCTGGCTGACAGAGTGACTGGGGTTGTTTTTTTTGTTTTTTTATGAAGAAGGCAGCGAAAAGGGAGGGTATCGCGTTTGGAACATGACATGCAGCAAAAGATGTGGTTCAAGGAATCAAGCTACGCATGGTTTATTTTGTTGTTCTTTTGGATATTTGGCTTTATTGGTTCAATCGGTAGGTTCGTACTAGCTTATTATCAGAGCGATATTACAGAGACGCTAAACATAGGGAGAAGCTTTCTAGGTGTAACATGGTCGACTAGTATATTGATTGGGGCGCTTAGCGCGCCGCTAGGCGGCTGGCTCGTAGATAGATATGGCTATAAGCTAGTTATTGTCTTTTCGAGTGTGCTGGGGACGCTCTCTTCTACCATTATATTACTGGCTACCAATCCGATAGGATATTTTCTAGGTTTCGGGGTCTGTTCGGGCCTTGCGGGTATTGGGGCTACGACAGGGTATGTGATTATTACGGACTGGTTTAGTCATCACAGGGCGAAGGCATTGATGATACTCGGGAGCGCCGGGTCGTTGGGATTAGCGATCCTCACACCCGTGTTCGTAAGCAACAAATCGTGGTTGAACTGGATCGGTGCGTATTGGATATTGTTTTTTATCGGAATCGTATTTATCCCTCTTACGCTTTTATTCGTTCATGAACGTAAGCACAATAAGGATGCAGGTGCGGCAGCCGATGCTGCTCGAGAAGATGAGGCTATATCAGCGAGCTTTGCGAACAAGATGAGGGTCCTGTACGGGTACCTAAACAATCGGGTTATATTGGTCGTAGCATTTTCTTTGTTTACTTGTGGTTTTGGTATGGGAACGGTAGAAATGCACTTAATGGCCATTCATCAACATGAGCATGTCAACGCTGCTGTGTTCGCGGCTTCCTTGAGCATGCTTGGTGTTTTGGAACTAATGGGCGGATTTACATTCTCTTATCTATTGGATCGATTGAATCGGGCGGCAGCACTATCGGCGCTGTTCTTTATGAGGGTTGCGGCATTCTTTATTTTGTTCATGCATTGGGAATCTACCCCTCTGTTATTTTCACTCATATTCGGAGCAAGCTATCTCGGGGCAATACCGGGTGGAATATTATTAGCGAGCGAAAGTTTGAAGCCGCAGCAAAAATTCGGCCTGCAATCAGGTGTATTAATTATGGTTCATCAGGTTGGAGGCATACTGGCTGGCATAGCGGGCGGTGCGAATTTCGATCTGCTGCATAACTATCAGCTGCTGATTGGAATCAATGTGGCGTTGAGCGCATTATCGATGTCAGCGTATTTTCTTGTTTATCGCTACCAGGTGAAAAATAGTCACCGACCCATAACTGGCGTGGTTCAAAACGGCTGATTGAATTATTCTGCAACGCCCAGAGGTGTGCCCTCTGCGGCGTTTTTTTATCGTGCGGATTGTATAAGAAGCATTCGATTTCTGGAGTTCTCCCATTTGCTGTGTCGCGCCCATGGGTATACGCATATATTGCCTATGACATCTTAGGTGGAAGAAGGAGATGGCCATGGCGAAGAGCAAGAAAGGGAGCAGCCCCAAGGGACGGAAGCCTCTATTTTACGTTGATAATCCAAACGCATCGGAGCTGCGTTGGCTTGATGATTTGCAGAAAAAGAAAGACGCAAGAGTAAGAGCGATGGAGGCGAAAGCTTCTGCGGCGAATGTGCCGAAAGCGGAAGAGCAAGGAACAGTGACGCTGCATGCAGCAGCTGTTGCTGAACCGCAGCCGCCTGAAGCAGCGCCCCAGTTGCCTGAAGCATTGCCCCAGCCGAGTGCCGCCAGCCCTTTCGAGCTGTCAGCCTCCACGGTGCAGCAAGCACACCCGTCTGCTGAGAAGCCTGCCCCCGTTACCAAGGCAGCCTTGCAAAATGGGAAGTCGCGCGGCGCGCGTCCAGTGAAGAGTTCGCCAGCCAGCCAAGTTCAGGATACGCCAGTCGCGGAAGCAGCGCCTCCTGCGGCTTCAGCCGTAGCGCCAGCTCAGCTCGCCGCGCCGAGCGAACCAGAGGCTCCCGTTTCGCAGGTACAGCCGCCGGCAGCGGAAGTCGTTATTCCGGTTATTGACGAGCAAGTGAAGCAGGAGAAGCTGGAGGAGAAACGCCAGGAGCGTCCGCAAGCGATTATTTTTACCGATGACATTTCGGATGAAGCGGTCGTAACCGATAAGCTTGCTCCCGGAGCGGTTGATACGTCCAAGATCCGTCCGGGCGCCATACAAACGTCGCTGCTTGCTGATTATGCGGTAGAGTCGATCAAAATCGCGGACGGCGCGATCACGTCATCGAAGCTGGTTCCCGAGCTGATCACGAGCGAGCATTTGGCGAAAAATGCGATTTCCGGCCAAAAAATTCGCGATCGCTCCATTACGGGCGATAAGCTGCGCGATAACAGCGTATCTTCGGAGAAGCTGGCCGATCGAACGATCAGCTCGGATAAAATCGCGGAAGGTTCGATTGAGTCCAAACATTTGAAACCTTTTATTATTACGACGGATCTGCTGGAAGACCAATCGATTACGGCAAGCAAGCTGCGCAGCGGCACGATCAAGACGGAAAACATGGCGAACGAAGCGATTACGACATCCAAGCTCGCTGATGGCGCTGTGACCAAAGCGAAGCTGCGCAACGGCGTCGTGACCGGGGATAAAATCGCTCCTGAGGCGATTGATTCGACACATCTGAAGCCGGGCATCCTGCTGGCGGAGCATGTCGCGTTCGGCAGCGTGCAGGGAAAGCATCTGGTGCCAGGCGAAATCGCCTCCGAGCATTTGGCAGAAGGAGCGGTAGGCGCGCGGGAGCTGGCATCGTCATCCGTCACCTCGCACGCGCTGGCAGCAGACGCCGTTGCCGCTGAGCATTTGCAAGCCGATGCAGTAAGAGGCATTCATCTCGCGGCAGCGCAGATCGAAGCGTATCATCTTATCGACGAGTCGCTGACCTCTTCGAAATTGGCGGAGCAGGCCGTTACGACCATTAAGCTGGCCGACCATGCGGTTACGTCATCGAAGCTGGCGGATACGAGCATTTCGTCGTCGAAGTTGGTGGAGGAAAGCGTGCAAGGCAAGCATTTGGGCCGCGCCAGCGTGACGAGCGAGAAGCTTGCAGAAGGAAGCGTAAGGCAGGAGCAGCTTGCGCAAGGGGCAGTTTCATCTGATAAGCTTCAGCCGAATGTGATCGATCGGCAGCATCTTCGCGAAGGCAGCGTAACCGAAACGAAGCTGGCGCCGCAATCCGTCCGCGAAACGCATATCGGATTCGCGGCCGTTGGCATGACGCAGCTTGCGGCAGAGTCGGTTGTCGAAGGCAAGCTGGCTGCCGGTTCGGTGACGAGCAAGAAGCTGGCGCGAGAGGCAGTAGGCACTTCGCATCTGCAAGATGAAAGTGTCACGTTCGATAAGCTCGCGCAGGCATCGGTTCGGTCCTATCATCTGACGGAAGGAGCCGTTACCGGCGAAGCCGTGCTGGAAGAGGCGATCGATGCCAAGCATATTCGTACGGGCGCGATCGAAGCGGAGCATCTGAGCAGCCTGTCGGTCGGGTCGGATGTGATTAAGGATGGCGCGGTGACGTCCGCCAAGCTGGCTTTGCAGTCGGTAACGGAGCGCCATTTGGGCCATGGCACCGTATTTTCGCATCATTTGGCCGATTACGCGGTCAATTCGCTCAAGCTGTCTCCGGAGTCGGTTACGACGGATAAGGTAACCGATTATGCGATTACGACGAGCAAGCTGGCTTCAGGCAGCGTGACAGGCGAGAAAATGGCTGTTCAAAGCGTCGGCTCGGAGCAGCTGGCAAGCGGCGCTGTGAAGGGTTCGCATCTTGCGGCAGAAGCGGTTGGAACGGAGCAGCTGGCGACGGGCGCGGTGCAAACGGAGCAGTTAGCGACAGGCGCGATCACTTCCGAGAAGCTGCAGGAGGGAGCCGTCACGAGCCGCGAGCTCGCGGATGGCGCGGTGAAAGGGCAGCATTTGTCCCCTGAATCGGTTGGCAGCAGGCAGCTTGAAGAACACGCGGTATTGGGCTTCCACCTGGCGCCAGAGAGCGTTGGCTCGATTCACTTGCTTGGCGGTTCGGTTGAGGGCGAGCATTTGGCGCCGGAAAGCATCGACAACAAGCATCTGAAGCAGGATGCGGTCGGCTCGACGCAGTTGCAGGACGGAGTTGTCGCATCGAACCATTTGACGAATGGGGCAGTGCGTGCCGTTCATTTGGCAGAGGGATCTGTGCAGGCAAGTCACTTGTCCGCCAATAGCATCAAAGCAGAGCATTTGTCCGCAAAATCGGTACAGACGGCGTCGATTCAACCGCATGCGGTGACGGGAGACAAAATCGCGCAAGGCGCAGTAAACGGCGACCATCTGACGTTGGAGTCGATTAGCGGCAAGCATTTGAAGGCGGAGTCGATTCAAGGCTATCACATTCGCAAAGGCTCCATTACGCTGTCCCATCTATCGGGCGAAGCGCTAGCGTTCGATAAAGCGCCGGAGGGCAGCCTCAGCGGCAATAAGCTCAAGAACGGCACGGTAACAGGCGAGCATCTGGCAGCGGGAAGCGTAGGCTCGAATCATCTTCAGCCGGGCAGCATCGGTTCGCTTCAACTGGGCAATGAGGCCGTCGTATCGGGCAATATTGCGGAAGGCGCCATTGTGACAAGTTTGATTGCGCCATCCGCGGTTCATACAACGCAATTGGCAGATGAAGCCGTTACAAGCGGTAAGCTGGCGCCGGGTGCGGTTTCGCAGCTGCAGCTATCCGTGCACGCGGTAGGGAGCGAGCAGCTGCAAGAAGGCAGCGTCACCGAGTCGAAGTTAAATGATGAAGCGGTCACCGCCGCGAAGATTGCGGAAGGCGCCGTAACGGCTGATAAGCTGGCGGATGGCGCAGTAAGCAGCGATAAGCTGGAGCAAGGCGCGGTCGGCAGCGATCAACTGGCGGAATTTAGCGTAACGAGTGCAAAGCTGGCGCCAGGCTCGGTATTGGGCGTCCATCTCGCCGTAGGATCGGTCGGAACAGGCGAGTTAGCTACGGCATCGATTACGGAAGGGAAGCTTGCGACAGGCTCAGTAACAATGGATAAATTGGCGGAAGGCGCGGTCGGCAGCTATCAGCTAGCGGATGCCAGCGTGAGCGAATGGAAGCTGAGCGATGAGGCGGTCGTTTCGTCCAAAGTAGCGGACGGGGCTATTACGGGCGAGAAGCTGGCGAACGGCGCAGTCGGAAGCGCGAAGCTTGCGCGGGGCGCGGTCGGTAATGATCAGTTGGCTGACGGTAGCGTTAGCGAGTGGAAGCTGAGCGATGAATCGATCGTTTCGTCGAAGGTGGCTGACGGGGCGATTACGAGCGATAAACTGGCCAACGGAGCGGTCGGCAGCGCGAAGCTGGAACGGGGCGCGGTCGGCAGCGATCAGCTGGCGGACAGCAGCGTAAACGAGTGGAAGCTGAGCGATGAGGCCGTTATTACCTCGAAGGTAGCAAGAGGCGCCATTACCTCGGATAAGTTGGCGGATCACGCGGTCGGCCGCGAACAGATGGAGGATGGCGCTGTCGGCAGCGCACAGTTGGCGGATGGCAGCGTGAGCGAGCGCAAGCTTGGCGATGAGGCGGTCGTGTCGTCGAAAGTAGCGGATGGCGCCATTACGGGCGATAAGCTGGCGAATGGCGCGGTTGGCCGCGCGAAGCTGGAGGAAGGCGCAGTCGGCGGCAATCAGCTGGCGGATGGCAGCGTAAGCGAGTGGAAGCTGAGCGATCAAGCGGTTGTGTCATCGAAAGTAGCGGATGGTGCTGTCACGGGCGATAAACTCGCGAATGGAGCCGTAAGCAGCGCGAAGCTTGCGCGGGGCGCGGTCGGCAGTGATAAGCTGGCGGATGGCAGCGTAAGCGAGCAGAAGCTGAGCGATGGGGCAGTGGTTTCGTCGAAAGTAGCGGATGGCGCCATTACGGGCAATAAGCTCGCGGATGGGGCAGTAAGCGGCGCCAAGCTGATGCTGGGCGCAGTCGGCACCGATCAGCTCGCGGATGGCATCGTGAACGAGTGGAAGCTGCTCGATGAAGCGGTCATCACGTCGAAGGTAGCCGATGGAGCGATAACGAGCGGCAAGCTGGCGAACGGCGCCGTAAGCAGCGACAAATTAGCGTTTGGCGCAGTCGGAAGCGAGCAGCTGGCGGACGGCAGTGTAATCGAGCAGAAGCTTGGCGATGAGGCGGTTACGGCTTCGAAGATAGCGGACGGAGCCGTTACGTCCGATAAGCTGGCGTTCGGCGCAGTCGGCAGCGATCAACTGGCGGACTGCACGGTAAGCGAGTGGAAGCTGCTCGACGAAGCCGTTATCACGTCGAAGGTAGCAGAAGGCGCCATCACGGCTGATAAGTTGGCGAACGGCGCAGTAAACAGCGACAAATTAGCGTTTGGTGCGGTTGGCGGCGACCAGTTGGCGGACGGCAGCATAAGCGAGCGGAAGCTGGAAGATGAAGCGGTCACGGCCTCGAAGATAGCAGACGGAGCCATTACGTCCGCTAAGCTTGCGTTTGGTGCAGTCGGCAGCGACGAACTGGCGGATCGCGCTGTGAGCGAATGGAAGCTCAGCGATGGGGCGGTCGTATCGTCGAAAGTGGCCGATGGGGCGATAACGAGCGGCAAGCTGGCGGACGGCGCAGTAATCAGCGACAAATTAGCGCTTGGTGCGGTTGGCAGCGATCAGTTGGCGGACGGCGTCGTAAGCGAGTGGAAGCTTGGCGATGAAGCTGTCGTATCGTCGAAAGTAGCCGATGGGGCGATAACGAGCGATAAGCTGGCGAATGGCGCCGTAATCAGCGACAAATTAGCGTTGGGCGCGGTTGGAAGCGACCAGTTGGCGGTCGGAAGCGTAAGCGAGTCGAAGCTGGGCGACCAAGCGGTCACCGCGTCGAAGGTAGCGGATGGCGCAATTACCGCTGAAAAATTGGCAAACGGCACGTTCAGCGGCGATAAGCTGGCGGATGGCAGCGTAAGCGAATCGAAGCTGGACGACGAGGCAGTCACAGCTTCGAAGGTAGCCAGCGGAGCGATCACCGCTGAGAAACTGGCAAAGGGAGCAGTTGGAAGCGACCAGTTGGCGGATGGCAGCGTGGGCGAATCGAAGCTGAGCGATGGAGCGGTTACGGCCTCGAAGTTAGCAGATAGAGCCATTACGTCCGAAAAGCTGGCGTTCGGCGCAGTCGGCAGCGATCAACTCGCGGATTGCATTGTAAACGAGTGGAAGTTGATCGACGAAGCGGTTACGTCTTCGAAAATCGCAGAAGGCGCGATCACGGCCGATAAGCTAGCAAACGGCGCAGTAAGCAGCGATAAGCTGGCGTTTGGCGCAGTCGGCAGCGATCAGCTAGCGGACTGCATCGTAAGCGAGTGGAAGCTGATTGACGAAGCCGTCACAACCTCGAAGGTAGCGGAAGGGGCAATCACGACTGATAAGCTGGCAAGCGGCGCAGTAAGCAGCGATAAGCTGGAGCTGGGTGCGGTTGGCGGCGAACAGCTGGCGGATGGCAGCGTGAGCGAACAGAAGCTTGGCGATCAGGCGGTCACGGCATCGAAAGTGGCGAACGAAGCAATCACCGCTGATAAGCTGGCGAACGGCGCGGTCGGAAGCGACCAACTGGCGGACGGCAGTGTAAGCGAGCAGAAGCTTGGCGATCAGGCGATCACCGCATCGAAAGTGGCAGACGGAGCAATCACCGCTGATAAGCTGGCAAGCGGCGCGGTCGGAAGCGACCAACTGGCGGACGGTAGTGTAAGCGAGCAGAAGCTGATCGATCAGGCAGTCACCGCCTCGAAGGTAGCAGACGGAGCAATCACCGCTGATAAGCTGGCAAGCGGCGCAGTAAGCAGCGATAAGCTGGAGCTGGGTGCGGTCGGCGGCGACCAACTGGCGGACGGCAGTGTAAGCGAGCAGAAGCTTGGCGATCAGGCGATCACCGCATCGAAAGTGGCAGACGGAGCAATCACCGCTGATAAGCTGGCAAGCGGCGCGGTCGGAAGCGACCAACTGGCGGATTTCAGCGTAACGAGCGTTAAATTAGCGCGTGGCGCGGTGTCTGGCGTGCATCTCGTCCCCGGATCGATCGGAACCGGCGAGCTGGCTATTGCTTCCGTGACGGGAAGTAAGCTGGCAATCGGCGCTGTAACGTCCGATAAATTGGCGGATGGCGCAGTCGGAAGCGATCATTTGGAAGAAGGATCGATTACTTCTGGCAAAATCACGAAAGGTGCCATCACAACGAGCCTGATTGCATCGGGAGCGATCGACTCGCCGCAGCTGGCAGATGGCGCAGTGACGGGCGAGAAGCTGGCGGAAGGCGCGGTTTCGCAGCAGCAGCTCGCGGCGCAAGCGGTTGGCAATGCCCAATTACAGGATGGCAGTGTAAGCGAGTCGAAGCTGGGTGATGACGCGGTAACGACATCGAAGGTGGCCGATGGGGCGATTACGTCCAATAAGCTCATGAACGGCGTTATCAGTGCCGCGAAGCTGGCGCCAGGCGCAGTTGGAGCTGAGCAATTAGCTGATTTTAGCGTAACGAGTCCGAAATTGGCATCCGCTTCTATTACGGAAAGCAAGCTGGCCATCGGCGCCGTCACATCGGAAAAACTGGCCCCGGGCGCAGTCGGAAGCGATCAGCTGGCGGATGTATCGATTCGGGCTTCACACATCGCATATGCGAGCATTGAGTCGGAGCATTTTGCTGCTGGAGCGGTTAAAAGCGATCATGTGGCGAATGCCGCGATCCGTTCTGCTCATCTTGCGACTGCCAGCATTGAACCAAGGCATTTGCAAGAAGGGGTCGTAACGAGCAGAGCCATTGAGGATGGCAGTATTGTTGCCAGCAAGCTGGGACCGGATGTGCTGGAGCTGCTGCAAAAGCCCGCAGCGGAAGGGCAAAGTGTTGGCCCGATCACCGGAAACTTAATCGCCGATGGCTCCGTGGAAGCGCGGCAGCTGGCGGAAGGCGCGGTGGGCAATCGCGAGTTGGCTGCGAAGTCCATTACTATCGACAAGCTAGCTTGCAATCCGATTATTACGCCATCGAGCTGCCCGACGCCTCTGCAGCAGTTCGGACTGAGCTCATTTACATTCGCGGGCCAAGAAGAAACATGCGAAGTCATCATTCCCTTCGATGAACCGTTCGCCAATGTATTCTATACGTTCGTCACCACTACGGATCATGGCGCTTGTATCGCATCAATTAAAAGTAAAACTGAGCAGTTCGCGGTCATTAACGTGACGCGCATCCGGTTCAGCAGCGAGCTTTCCGGCACGATTAACTGGATCGCGATCGGAATGGGGTAAGGATCAGGAAGTTTCGCTAGAGCAGCAACAAGCAAGCTGCATATAAGAGGGGCAATCGGAAGCTATCGGCAGCCCTGGATTATGGATAAATCCCACGTTTATTAGAGCGTGGGATTTATTTTGGTTCCTATCGGCCCCCGGGCCGCGCGATCGCGCGAATAGGGCATAAAAACCTGCCCTATCGGCCCCTGGGCCGCGCGAAAGCGCCAATAGGGCATGAAAATCTGCCCTATCGGCCTCCGGGCCGCGCGAAAGCGCCAATAGGGCATAAAAACCTGCCCTATCGGCCTCCGGGCCGCGCGAAAGCGCCAATAGGGCATAAAAACCTGCCCTATCGGCCTCCGGGCCGCGCGATCGCGCCAATTAGGCAGGCGCTGCGGGACAACTGTGCCGATCGTCGCCGCTGCATCTGCGCACCCGCGAATGCCTTGTCGTACATACGCCGTTGCGAAGCAAATCTCCCTACATACAATAGCTTGTAAAGGTAGCAGATAAGCTACTTCGCTCGTTAGCGATTCTGTTCATGAGGAGGTGATCGAATGGAGCGTATCGCGGTAAGCGGCAGCCGATCTCGCAAGCCTGCTAGCAGCAAACGCTCGCAAGCAGCGTCCGCTAAATTGCGCCCGCGAGCTTCCGCACGCAAGAAAGGCACGGTGCAGCAGCGCGCTAGGCGCATGCGTCGGCGGACATCTGAAGCCTACGCTGGTCCAGCCGAACAAGCAGCTGCGCGTTCGCAAGCAGTACCGCTTGTGTCCGTCGTGATCCCCGTCATGAACGAGCGCCAAACGATTCGCCGCGTCGTTCGCGAAGCATTCGCGGTGCATCCGGCAGCAGAAGTTATTGTTGTCGCCAATGGCTCCACCGACGGCTCAGCTGGCTTGGCGAGGCGCGCGGGCGCGCGGGTTATTGAATACGCCCAGCCGCTAGGGCATGATGTTGGCCGAGCAGTAGGCGCGGCCGCTGCGCAGGGCGAGGTACTGCTGTTTATTGATGGCGACATGGTCATTCCATCGGCACAGCTGCGGCCGTTCGTTAAGGCAGTGGCATCCGAAGGCATCGACGTGGCGTTAAATGATTATTCAGGCCCTACGGCCAAAACCGTCGTTCATAGCGTCGTGCTTGCCAAGCATGCGTTGAATGCGCTGCTCGAGCGGCCGGATTTGAATGGCACCTCCTTGACCGCAATCCCCCATGCGATGAACCGTGCTGCCTTGTCGGCTATTGGCACGGAGGCGTTGGCAGTGCCGCCGCTTGCGCATGCCAGAGCGATCAAGGCGGGGCTGCGCGTGGCGGCAGTTAAGCGAATTAACGTTGGCAAGCTGAATCGCCCTAGGCGGGAGCGAGAGCGGATCCAGCCGCTTGAAACTGTCATTGTCGGCGACCACTTGGAGGCGATCGATTGGTTGACTGAGCGGAGCGGCGAGCGAGGCGGCTTCCGCGATCCTTACAGGAGGCGGCAATATGCGAAGTGAGCGTAAGCGGATGAATGGCAGTCGACGAATCAAAAGGATCAAATATTCGGACCCTAGCGCATCGACAGCGTTTCAAGGAAGTGCAGCGGCCGTTGTCATGGCCCACAATGAGCAGGATACGCTTCCGCTCGTGCTCAGCGAGCTTGCCAAGCTGCAACTCGCCGAAACGGTGGTTGTGCTGAACGGCTGCTCCGACAATAGCTTCAGCATTGCGAGATCGTTCCCCGACGCAACGATCGTACACTATGCAGAGAAGCTTGGGCACGATGTTGGCCGGGCGATAGGAGCGAGGCTGACAAAGGCGGATATCGTTCTGTTTGTTGACGGCGACTTTCGCATTGGCGCAGAACAGCTGCGTGCCTTCATCGCAGCCGTGGCGCGAGGGGCGGACGTCGCGCTTAACAACATTACGCCTTACTTGCCGTTATTCCGCGATTGGGACGACGTGACGAGGCTCAAAGCTTTTTTGAACCTGTCGCTGGGCCGGCCGGATCTGCTCGCGAACTCGATGACTTCCGTTCCTCACGCGCTATCCCGCCGTGCGGTTAACATGATTGGCAGCTCGCTGCTCGCAGTCCCTCCGAAGGCGCAGGCTGCGGCACTGCGTGAAGGGCTGCGCGTCCAAACGGCTGCATCAGTGAATGTGTTTGGGCCGAACAGGCATCGCGATAACAATGTGGGGCTTCATAACGAGATGTCCCGCTTAATCGTCGGCGATCATGTCGAAGCGCTTAAGCATGTCATGGAGAAGGACGGGCGTAGGCTGGCGCATCTCGATACGATGCGGCAGCGGAGCGACGGGTCAAGGAAGCCGAGCCGATGACGAAGCCGATGACTAGCATAATTGTTCCGACCTACAACGGATTGGGACTGCTGCAGCGCCTCGTGCAGTCCATTCGCGAGCATACGAATGCGGCAGAGACGCCTTACGAACTTATTATTGTCGATAACGGATCGCAGGACGGCACGGCGCAGTGGTGCATCAATGAGCGGCTCACCTTCCTGTCTCTAGGGTCGAATGAGGGCTTCCCTGCCGCCTGTAACAAAGGACTGCGGCTTGCCGCTGGCGATCGGCTCATGCTGCTGAATAACGATATCGTGGCGACGCCCAACTGGCTTGCGAATCTCTCGGAAGGCCTGGTGCAAGAGCCGGGAATCGGACTGGTGGGCCCTGTAACGAACTATGCAAGCGGCATCCAGCAGGTCGACTATCCTTTCGAAACATTGGAGCAGTTCGTGAACATCGCAAGAGAAGTGAATAAGCCGAGCCGGCTCAAACGAGAGCGTGTCATGCGCCTCGTCGGCTTATGCCTGCTGTTTACGCGCGAGGTGTACGAACGGGTCGGCGATCTGGATGAACGGTTTTCGCCGGGCCACTACGAAGATGATGACTTGTGCCTGCGTATTCGGATGCATGGCTACGGCCTGCTGCTATGCAGGGATGCGCTCGTCTATCACGAAGGCAGCGCGAGCTTTCGACATACGGATCAGGATGCGCTTTCGCAGCTGCTGGCGGCGAATCGCCAGAAATTTATAGACAAGTGGGGCATAGACCCCAACACGTTCGTATCCGGTTGAGGCATTAGGAGCATTGCCGTTCATTTGACCAAAACAGGAGGGATGTTGCCTTGAAGGCTGTCATATTAGCCGGCGGAACGGGAACGCGGCTGAAGCCGTTGACCGGATATTTGAATAAGCATATGCTGCCCGTTGGCCGGTATCCGATGATCCATTATGCCGTAGCTAAATTGCAGGAAGCGGGTATTTCAGACATTTTGCTCATTACGGGACGAATGGCCGCAGGCATGTTTATCCAATACCTGGGCAGCGGTGAGGAGCTGGGCGTATCGCTCACCTATCGCATTCAGGAGGAGGCAGGCGGCATCGCGCAAGCGCTCGATTTGGCGGAGCCCTTCGTCGGCAACGGCGAGAAGTTTGTGCTGCTGCTGGGCGACAATTTGTTTGAGCATTCGCTGCGAGGCTATGCCGAGCAGTATGAACGGCAGGAAGCGGGCGCAATGGTATTGCTGAAGCAGGTCGAGGACCCGCATCGTTATGGCGTGCCGACATTCGGCGAAGGAAAGAATGGCCGAATCATTACGCGCATCACGGAGAAGCCGGAGCATCCCGATACGGATTTTAGCGTAACCGGCATTTATTTTTATGATTCGACCGTTTTCTCGCTGATCGGGGATCTTGCGCCATCTCAGCGTGGAGAGCTTGAAATTACCGACTTGAATAATGCTTATGCTACGCGAGGCTTGCTATCCTATGCAACGCTGCAAGGCTGGTGGGCGGATGCAGGCACATTCGAGTCGCTTCATGAGGCGGCGCATCAAATGCTGGCTAAACCAAGCGGCGGCAGTGGCACAGAGCAAGGAGAAGGAATGGGGTGAGGTGATGCCTTTGCAACGAGTGAAGCCAGTCGCTGCAAGTCAAGGAGGAAGCCCTCGAATTGTTCGAAGCGTTCGAAGCCTTCGAAGCGAGAGAAGCCCTCGCAGCCAGCGCCGCCCGCTGCGTGCTGCAGTGCCCAAGGATAACGCCAGACGGAAACGGAAGGCAGCCGCCGCTGCGCCTGCAAGGCGCCGCCGCACGGTGCGCCGGCGAACATCCAATGGCTTGCATGCTGCCATTCGTCCGCAGCTGATCGCAGTGGCAGAGCAGCTGCCGTCGTCTACGGATGCCGCGAGCCCGGCAGCTGTTTTTCCTCTGGATGCTCGCCCGATAATCGGCGAGAACGGCGTAGAGGACCCGATTGCGGACGCTGTGTATGAGGCTGGCGAGCATTGGTTGGAGAAGGCGATTCCCGCGAATATGCTGCTGCCGAACATCGAGCTGCGCGACGTCATCGCCGCCGGGGTAGAGAAGCTGCTCCCTGCAGCGATACCGCTGCTCGATACCGAGACGGTTTACCATGAGCTGGAAGCCGCGATCCGTGATTCGCAGCCATATTCCGTTATTCGGATCGGCGATGGCGAGCTGATGGCGTTGGCGCAGGATGTTGTCTATCCGGCAGACTTCATCTTGAAGGAGGCGCCTTTCTTGCCGTACGCAGGCGTTAATCCCCCGGACCTGTCCGCGCGCGATCTGCTGGCAAGGGCGGTAAGCAGCGCCAACATTGTCGGCGTGCCGCTTTCGCGCCGCAATTATTTTCAACCGCTCCTTTACCCCGTTTTACGGGCACACGGCATCTCGGTCCACCAGCTCCGCTTGACATCGTCGACGATCAACTACAGCCTCTTCCAGTCAGGGCTGCTGGAGCCGCTGCTTCGCGGCAAACGCTTGCTGCTCATCGGCAATACATGCCCATCGCTGGCAAATGTGCTGCATGGCTTGGGGTACATCGTTTCCGGCATCATTGCTCCGGTGCGAGGAATTGCCGACATTGAACGAGTGATGGCTGAAACGAGGGCTGCGCAATTCGATCTTGCGTTGGTTGCGGCTGGCATTCCGGCAACGGTTATCGCTTGGCGAATTGCAGAGGAGCTGGGGAAGGTTGCGCTTGATTTTGGCCATATGGCTGATGCCATCGTTAAAGGCCAGATACAGCTTTCACCCTAAGATACGGGAGAAAGGATGAAGGGCATGAGAAGCACAGCTAAGCCGCTTCGACGCTCCAATCGCAGAGTAAGGCGCAGTGCGTCCGGAAGGCGCGGACAGCAGGTCGATCGGCGGCAGCAGCGTTACGAGGCAGGATATCGCGCAGGTTATGATGAGGGCCAACGCTCCGGGTTTGATAGCTTTGAGACCCACTTTGAAGGCACGAGCATTATTATACCAACGTATAACAAAGCCGCCTATCTGAAGTCCTGCATCGAGAGCATTGGCGACCATACGGATTTGCCGTATGAAATTATCGTCGTTGACAACCAGTCGACGGATGAGACGGGCGCTTATTTGCGGGAAATTGGGACGCAGGTTCGATATCGTATTCTGGACAGCAATCTAGGGTTCGCGGGGGCGGTAAATGCGGGCTTGATGATGGCGAAGGGAACGACGGTGCTCCTGCTCAACAACGACACGCTCGTCACGGACAACTGGCTGGATAATATGTTGGCGTGCCTGCATAGCGACGCGCGCATCGGCATGGTCGGGCCAGTAACGAATTATATTAGCGGCGACCAGCGCGTCGAGGTTCCTTATGAGGAAATCGAGGACATGTATGAGTATGCCAAGCGCAACAATGAGACGAATCCGGCCAAATGGCAGCGTACCGACCGATTGACGGGCTTCTGCTTATTGTTTCGTCGGACTCTGCTGGAGCGGACTGGCTACTTTGATGAAGGCTATGAAATCGGAAATTACGAGGATGACGACTTCAACATTCGCGTACGGCTGCAGGGCTATTCGCTCGTCATTGCCCGCGATTCGTTTATTCATCATTTCGGAAGCGTGAGCATGAAGGCGCTCGGGAACGAATTTGAATCGGTGAACGACCATAATATGCGGTTCTATATGGACAAATGGGGCAATCCCTACGAATGGGTCCATCGGGTGAATGAGCAGCGCAGAGCGAAGGAAGAGCCCAAAGAAGGGCTGGCCGCCATTGCGAATGGGGAATCGGCCTTTTATCCGGAGGGCGTGCTGGTCAAGGGAATCGGGGATCTCGTGTTTTGGTTGGAAAATGGTCAGCGGCGGCCGCTCGAGGGCGAAGTGGCGCTGCCTATAACAAGGCTGTCCCAATATGATATTCGGCGTTATCCGATCGGCCCGGCGATCCATGCTAGCGAACTGGAGGCGCGGATCGCTGCTCCCGTGCATCAAGGCGCCGCGCTTCGTGACGGTACGATTGTAACCGGGGAGAACGGTGCGGTTTGCTACTTAATAGAGGCAAGCGCGAAGCGGCCAATCGTAACCGCAGCGGCTGCCAAGCACTGGGGCTTTGATCAGCGAAGGATCATGACGTTAACGGAATCGGAGCTAAACGAGCTGCCGGAAGGGCTGCCTGTCATTGCGCCGATCACATTGCGACAGTCGCTGTAGCAGCAAGGGAGCGAGTACGTCGCAGTCACCGCATGAGGCTGACCGCATATGTTAGTAACAGTAAGGCGTGGGGGAGAGGGGCAACGTCGTGGAGGATCCGATCGACGCGTTAATCGAGCACGTATCTCACACGAATCGCCAGCTGGTAAGGGTGTTGGAAGCAAAACGGCATGTTGCCGTCCGAATGGCACAGGTCGTGCATGCGCTGCCGGATGAAGACCCGGAGCTGGGCGGGTTCATGGGGCTGCTTGATCAAGCCAATGGCGTGACGAACAGCGTCATTGCGTATTTGAATAGCGTGGCTGAGCTGCAAGAGATGATGGCTGAGCAGCTGTATCACGTCATTATGGAGATGGAAGAGGAAGAAGAATAGCCTTTGGCAAGGGAGGTTTGCTTTCGACGATGGCGGACCGCGAACAGGCTTATAAGCGAATGTTGGACACCGCCGCCAAGCTGCAATGGAACGTCTCTATGATTCTGGAAGCGAAAGCGGTAGAAGCGGAAAAAGTACGAAACTGGATGCTCAATCATGTCTCGTCGGATTCCTTTATTGAACAGCATCAGCAGTTGAAAGAAACGATGCGGCTGCATGATCAGATCGTCGAAGTCATCGATGGCCTGACGAAGCTCGGCCGGGGCATGAATGCGATCATGAAGGTAGCGCTAGAGCATGGGCTGGACAATGAAGGCGATGGCGGCAACCTATTCGGGGGCGGCCAATCAGGAGGTCGGCTGTGAGCCGTCTACAGCATAAAGAGCGAGCCGTGAAGCTGGAGCTTGCGGCTTCGATTGCGCGGAGCCAGCATGCGCTAGCCCGGATATTGGAATCGATCGCCGACGTTGCGGAACGATCCGACCCGCTTGCCCGCACGCTTAAGGAGAATGTCGAGCGGCTCGCGCGCATGCAGCAGATGCTGATGGAGTCCGCCACCGGACTCCGGCTCGGCAAGCCGCGCTTGGGGCGGCCAGCGGAGCCGTGGCTGCAGCGGCAGGCCGGTATTGGCAGCCGATCGGTCAAGGAGGATGAGGAATGATAGCCAGCAAGAGAACGAAGCGGGCAAGGCGTCAGGCGACCAGGACGAAGAAGCGCAGCAGGCAGTCGGTAAAGTCGCAAATTAGAAAAGGAACCGCCTCGCGGAAATCCAAGGTGATATCTAAAAGAAGAGCGGCGACTCGCCGCAAGCGTCCGGCATTGACGGAGCAAGGATCGTACAATCAAGGATTTGATCAAGCTTACAATGAGGGATATAATTCCGGCTTTGCCAAAGGCTTCGAGGATGGTCATCAGCTTGCCTACGAGCAGCAGCCATAATCGGTTGAGCCGCTTTCGATTGCCCGGTTAGCGCCATATCGGATGTGATTTGCCCATCCTGATGGCAGCTGCCGGGCTATTTGTTATGGCTGGACAGGCAGGGACGGCGGGCATTCGCCAAATTTGGCGGACACGCGGCACATACCCTATGTGTGTTCGACATGGAGAGCATATGGTGGAGATGAGGTGAACCGTATGAGCCGGAATAGGCGAGCTGGCATCCATAGCGCGGTGCCGGGCCCGGTGATCGTGCCCCATGCCGACGCAGTAATCGAAGGCTTTGAGGCAGGTTATCGGATGGGCTGGCGCGATGGCGCTTGCGAAGCAGTCCTTCGCCACACAGCCCTGCCCGTTGCAAGAAGAAGAAGCGTTAGGGCGATTTATGTGCCGCAAGGGTTTCAGGCAATTGACGAAGGGGTTTCACACGCGCTGGCGGAGACCGTCAAGGAGCTGCATGTCATTCCAGCGGAACAGATGGCCGAACAGGCGCTGCTCATTCGTCCGGATTTCGTATTCGTGCTTAACGGTCTGCATGTATTCCCTGAGAATCACTTGGCGCAAATCGATACGATTCGCGCTGCCGGCATACGCACGATCATCTGGTTCGCGGATGATCCGTACGTAACGGACGACACCGTGAAGGTGGCTCCGCATTACGACACGATTTTGACGCATGAGCTAAGCACGATTTCGCTGTACCAGTCGCTTGGCTGCCGCGACGTGCATTATATGCCGCTCGCCGTCCATCCTGCTTTGTTTAGGCCCGCTCCCGCTGCTGCCGAGTATCGGTCGGATGTTTGCTTTATCGGGCAAGCATTTTGGAACCGCGTTGAGCTATTCGATGCGCTTGCTGAGCAATTAGCCGGCTTGAAGGTGTTTATCGCAGGCGGGCTGTGGGAACGTCTGGCCGCGTTTAATCAGTTAAAGCCGTTTATTCGGCAAGGCTGGCTTCCCGTGGAAGAGTCGATTCAATATTACAACGGCGCTCGCATTGTCATTAACATGCATCGGACGACTGAAGCAGGCTTGGATAACAAAAATGGCTATCGCTATCCCGGCCGGTCGATTAATCCGCGCACGTATGAGATCGCGGCTTGCGGCACGCTGCAGCTGACGGATATTCGAGAGGATTTGGTCCGGCATTACCAGCCGGGGCTTGAGCTGGATACGTTCCAGCATGCGCAGGAGCTTGGCGAGAAAATTCGTTACTATCTTGCCAACGAGGAGCTCCGCAGCGCGATTGCGGTGAGGGGGCTCGCGCGAACGCTGAGAGATCATACTTACATGTCGCGGATGGAGCAGGTTATGCAGGCGCTGCGTTATTTTGATTAATCCCAAATCGCTGCAGAAGGAAGGTGATCTTATTGGCTACGCCGAGAAGCCAGGTTAAACGGCAGAGCAGATATGAGGGGGCGTTCCGGCAAGGGCGGGACGATGGCTTCCGCAAGGGCTGGGACCATGGCTATTGGTACGGCAGATGCGAGTCGCTGCTGCGGGCGATGCCGCAGGACGTTCGCGTGACGCCGGTGCATGTCCTCTTCGTTGCGACAGGAAAAGGCTTTCCTTATTCCCCGCTGGACGAATCGATCGCGGAGACGCTGCGTGCTTTAACAGCGCGGCTTAGCATCACGACGTCGAATCAGCCCGTTGCAGAAGTAGCCGCCCGGTTAAGACCGGATGTCGTCATCGTGCTGGACGGGCTGGAATTTGATACGGAGCAGGTCGATGAGATGCGCCGTCTGGGCATACGAACCGTTGTCTGGTTCACGGATGACCCCTATTATACCGACATTACATCCCGGCTCGCACCGCATTATGATGACATTTTTACACTGGAGCGCACCTGTGTTGATTATTACCGCGCCCTAGGCTGCAACAATGTTCATTATTTGCCGCTTGGCGTTGATCCGGCTTCGTTCCGGCCGCTTAATCCTCCCCGCGGCATGCGGCGGGAAATCAGCTTCGTCGGTTCGGCCTATTGGAGACGCGTCGATTTCTTCAATCAAATTACAGGCTATTTGGCTACGAAGGATACGCTCATCAGCGGAATTTGGTGGGAGCGGCTGCGCGATTTTGCGAAGCTTGAGCCCAAAATTGCGCTTGGCCGCTGGATGGACCCTGCGGAAACCGCGCATACGTACAATGGCGCGCAGATTGTCATTAACATGCACCGGGCGCATGATGACGAGACGTTCAACAATAACAGCGCGAACATTGGAGCCGTATCGCCGAATCCGCGCACCTTCGAAATTTCCGCCTGCGGCACGCTGCAGCTAACGGATATCCGCGAGGATTTACCGCTGTATTATACGCCGGATGTCGAGATTATTACGTATGCTTCGCCAGAAGAAATGGTCGAGAAGATCGATTATTACTTAAACCATGAACAGGAAAGGCAGCAAATCGCGCTGCGCGGCTTGTACCGGACGATGCGTGACCATACGTATGCCAAGCGCCTGGAAACGATGCTGTCCATATTGTTCGGCTAAACGAGGCGGGCGGATGCGCGGCGTTGCAGGCGCGGTGTCTGAACCGCCAATTTTTGTGCATTTGTTGCGGGTTCATCTGTCGTGCCATGACGACCGTCTCGCCAATATATTGTACTACCTGGGATTGCTGTGAAGCATCAACTGTTAGGAGGTGAGCGTCTTCTTGCGTTCCAAACCGCAATTGTACGTCTTCTCGCATATTTGCAGTCCAACCTATGTTACCGGAGCGGAGAAGCTTCTGCTGTTCATGCTTCAAGAGCTAAAACCTTATTTCGCTTGCACGCTTGTCGTTCCGAATAACGGCTATCTATCCGAGCGGGCAGCCGCTGCCGGCATACCGATCTTCGTGCTCCCGGTCCCGCTGGCGGTATCGCTTTATTTGGCGCAGTCTCATCTGTTGGATGAGCTTCATCAGTTCCGCAGCACGCCGGAATATGCCGCTCTCGTGCAGCTGCTGGCAGATCGGCGGCCGGACGCCGTGCTCGTGAATACGTCCGTGCACCCGATGCCGGCTATCGCGGCCAAAGAGCTAGGCATACCTGTTGTATGGATGCTAATGGAGACGATTCGGAGAACGGCCTTTACCGCGCAAGCCGTCGGAATCATCGATCAATACGCCGACTGGATTGTAGGCATTTCGGAATCCACATTGGAGCCGATTCAATCGAACTGTCCGCATCGGCGGGAATGGCTGCTGCTGCCTCCATCGTGGAACCCGCAGGAACTGCAGCCCGCATCGTGGCCCAAGCATCGCGAGCGTCGCCGCGCAAGCCTTGCGATTAAACCGAATCAGCAGCTCATCGGATTTATTGCGTCATCCATTTATGAGAACAAAGGCTATCTCGCCTTCATGGAGCTGGCCGTCGAGGTGGCGGGCCGTTACCCGAACGCCATGTTTCTCCTGATCGGCAATCCCGTCGATCCGCCATTGTTCGAAGCGGGCCTGGATCTCGCGCGTAACAAAGGCCTCTTGGACCGGTTCCGGTGGATCCGATTCGAGGAGCAGATCGAGTCGGTTTATCCGGCGTTCGATATGCTCGTGGTGCCTAGTCTGACGTCGGAGGGCTTCGGCTTGACCGCGCTGGAAGGGATTTTATTCGGCAAGCCTGTCGTCGCATTCGCTGCAGGCGGTCTTGCCGAGATTATGCGTGCGACAGGCAATCAAGCTTATGCAGTTCCGACTGGCTACGTAAGAGGGCTTATCGCCAAGGTGAGCGAGCTGCTCGATGACCGAATGCAGATGGAGGCAGTGGCGAGCCGGAACAGCCATGCAGCGGAGATGGCTTACGGTCTCGCGGCTTATCGCAGCCGGCTGATGAAGCTGCTTGATGCCATGAATTTCAAGGTGCAGGGCTTGCCGCATTTGATGCGGGGGAGCACGCCAACGGTTTACCTGTTCGACAATGGGAAACGCCGGCCGTTCGTATCGGATACGGCCCTGCTGGAAGCAGGCTACACATTCGAGCAGGTGAAGCAGGTGGACGATGCAACGCTAATGGCTTTGCCGCTCGGGGAGCCGATTGGCACGCTTGCCGTGCAGCCCGTTCTGCTGATGGCGCCGCCTGTATCTTCTGCATCGCGCAAGCTTCGCGGAAGCTTGCGAGCAAGGCGAAGCAGCAGGAGTCGCAGGAGAGGCCGGCAAAGCGGGGGCGGCAGCCGGTCTAGAAACCGCCGGAAGCAAGCAAGCCGGCCTCGCAAATCGGGAGGCCGAAGAAGCAGACGTCGTTAATTGCTGGAAGAGAGGAGAGAAACAAGATGCGCGTCATGACTATACTCGGCACCCGTCCCGAGATAATACGGCTTAGCCTCATTATTGCAAAGCTGGATCGACTGGCGGAGAAGCATGTACTCGTTCATACCGGGCAGAACTTCTCGCCTTCACTTAGCGGCATCTTTTTCGAGGAAATGGGCGTGCGGCTGCCTGATTATACGTTGGCAGCAGGCAAGCAATCGCTGGGCGCCCAATTGTCGGCAACGTTCAGCGAGGCAGAGAACGTCATGCTGCTGGAAAGGCCGGACGTCGTGCTGCTGCTCGGGGATACGAACAGCGCATTATGCGCGATCATAGCCGAGCGAATGGGGATTCCCGTCGTGCATATGGAGGCAGGCAATCGCTGCTTTGATTTGAAGGTGCCGGAGGAGAAAAATCGGCGCGTCATCGACGCCGTGTCGACCATTAACATGCCGTACACGTCCTATAGCAAAGGCAATCTGCTGCGGGAAGGGTTTCCTTCGATTCGGATCGTGCAAACCGGCAATCCGATCTACGAGGTGCTTACCCACTATAAGCCCCAGATCGATCGCAGCGATGCGCTGCTGCGGATGGGCTTGGCAAAAGGCCAGTACGTGCTGGTCACCGCGCATCGTGCGGAAAACGTCGATGACGCTCGGCGGCTGCAGTCGATTTTCGATGGGTTGAATCGGGTAGCAGAGCAATTCGGTCTTCGCATCATTTGCAGCGTCCACCCGCGTACGCGGTCGAAGCTTCAGGCGGAGATGCAGCAAGGGCTGCATCCGCTCGTCGAGCTTCATGAGCCGTTCGGATTTTTCGATTTTGTACAGCTGGAGCAGCATGCGCGTTTGGCGATTACAGACAGTGGGACGGTTCAGGAGGAATGCTGCTTGTTCGGTGTGCCGACGGTGACGATCCGAGATACGACGGAACGTCCCGAGACGGTCGATTGCGGCAGCAACGTCGTATGCGGCTTGTCGCCGGAGCGGATTGCGGGGGCGGCGGCTGTCATGATGGGATTGCCGGCGGATTGGGAAAGCCCGGAGGGCTACAAGGCGGCGAACGTTTCGGATATTGTGGTGAAATTTGTGCTTGGAGGGAAATGGAATGTTTAATAATACGCGTATTCTGGTGACCGGGGGGACGGGTTCATGGGGATACGAATTAATCCGTCAGCTGCTGCCGCAAAATCCGAAGCAAATTATCGTATTCTCGCGCAATGAATCAAGCCAGGTGGCGATGAGCCGGACGTTCGAGGATGACCGGCTGACATTCTGCATCGGCGATATTCGAGATAAGGAAGCGCTGCTGCGCGCATGTGATCAGGTGGATTATGTTTTTCATCTGGCGGCGCTTAAGCATGTTCCCGTCTGTGAGGATCAGCCGTATGAGGCGCTCAAGACGAATGTTATCGGTACCCAAAATGTGATTGAAGCCGCTATCGCCAATCATGTCAAACGCGTCATTTACATCTCGACGGATAAGGCGGCGAACCCTTCAAACTTTTATGGCATGACCAAGGCGATTGGCGAGAAGCTGATCGTGTATGCAAACCTGCTTCGATCGGAGACGAAGTTCGTCTGCGTACGCGGCGGCAATGTGCTCGGCACGAACGGCAGCGTCGTCCACTTGTTTATGAATCAGATTCGGACGAAGAAGCAGGTCGGCATTACGGACCTTGCGATGACGCGGTTTTTCCTGACGCTGCAGGATGCGATTTCCTTGCTGTTCAAGGCATCGTCCGAGAGTCTTGGCGGCGAGATCTTCGTCATGACGATGCCGACCTGCCGGATCGTCGATCTCGCGGAGGTGCTGATGGAGTCGCTCGGCGTAGATGCGGAAATTATCGAGACGGGCATTCGCCCTGGCGAGAAGCTGCACGAGATATTGCTCACCGAATTCGAGAGCAACAGCACGGTTGTTTATGATGACGAGTATTTGGTTATTTTGCCTGCGCTGGACATCCCAGGTCTGAAGAGCCATTATGCGTCTTATTCGCCTGTATCGTTCGAAAGCTTCAGCTCCAGCACGGAAATCATGAATAAGAAGGAAATTCGGGATATGCTCGTACGCGGGGGGTTCCTCGCATGAAACTGCTCGTTATCGGCGGCAACGGAATGGCAGGGCATATGATTGTCCGATACTTCCAAAACAGATCAAACCTCCAAGTCGCATATACGACCAGACGAGCGGACGATCCAAGCGGCATATGGCTTGATGCAGCCGATTATGAGCAGGTAGAGGCGGTCATCTCGCGGGAGCGCCCTGACGTTATCGTTAATGCAGTCGGCATACTGAACGAGGCGGCAGAGCGAGCGCCGCTTGCCGCCTTCCAAGTGAATGGATGGCTCCCGCATTGGCTTCGCCATACGGCCGATACGATAGGTGCTAGAGTCATTCATATTAGCAGCGATTGCGTCTTCTCGGGCGACCGCGGCTCTTATACGGAGTATGACGCGCCAGAGGGCACCTCCATGTATGCACGGACCAAGGCGCTGGGCGAATCGAATGAGATGCGGCATCTGACGATACGTACATCCATCATCGGGCCAGACCCGAAGGCAGAGGGCATCGGCTTGCTGCAATGGTTTCTTAAGCAGCAGGGCGAGGTTCGCGGGTATGCTTCCGTCTATTGGAACGGCGTAACGACACTGGAGCTGGCCAAAGCGATTGCGTATGCGATGAGGCATCCGGAGGTTGGCGGCATCGTGCAATTGACGGCGCCGGAAACCGTCAGCAAGCTGGAGCTGCTGCGGCTATTCCAGCACGCTTACCAGCATGACGGGGTCACGATCATTCCGGCTGCCGAGCCTGCTATCGACCGAACGCTGCTGGCCACGCGATCGGATTGGCGTTATCAGGCGGCGCCGTATCGCGAGATGCTTGCTGAGCTGGCGAACTGGATGCGGGTGCGATGAGCAGCCCGCGTCTGCTCGTTACAGGTGCTGGCGGGTTTTGCGGGGAGCACGCAATGACTTATTTTTCGCAGGCGGGGTATGAGGCTGTCGCTTCGGTTCGGCAAGAGTACCCAGCGCATTCCGCTGCGATCGCATGTGACTGGACCGACATTGCTGCTGCCAAACGTACGGTTCAAACCGTAGAGCCGGATTATGTCGTTCATCTGGCAGGGCTGAACGCAGCTGACCGATCGTGGCACGATCCAGCTGGCTATTTGTTGACCAACGTGATGGGGACGGTCCATCTGCTGGAAGCTGTGCGCGGGCTTGGGCGCCCTTGCCGCGTCCTCGTCGCAGGATCGATGCTTCGCTTCGAGCTGCCTGCAGGCGATCAAGCGCCTGAGCCGACGCATCCCTACAGCGTCAGCAAAACGATGCAGGTTCTGCTGGCCCAATGCTGGCCGATTCTGTATGGCATGGACGTTGTCATTGCGGAGCCATCGAACCTAATAGGGCCTGGCCGATCGCAAGGGCTGTGTGCGCGTTTGGCGAGGTATGCGGCGCAGGCGGAGGCACTAGCGCAAGCTGAGGCAGCGCCGAACAATTCCGCCGCGACTGGCGATGCAAGCAGCAGGGGGGTGACGACCCGGCAGCTCGAGCCGTTTCGGCTGTCGTCGCGGACAGAGCAGCGCGATTATTTGGACGTTCGCGATGCGATGGCTGCGTACGATCTGTTATTGCAGCAAGGCGCGCCAGGCGGCGTGTATCCCGTAGCTTCGGGCCGATTCGTTACGCTAGAGCAATTGGCCGAGCGCTTTGCCGACCTTGCGTGCTGCCCGCTGCATTTTGACATCGGTCAGTCCACGTCGCCCTCTCCTGCTCCTGCCGACACAAGCCGCATCCGGTCGCTCGGCTGGCAGCCCGGCTTTACGCTGGAACAATCGCTGCAGGACACGTTACAGGATGCAAGAGCAAGGCTGCTGCAGAAGGGGGACCGGGGATGAGCAGGCATGAACCGAAAGTTTCTATTGTCATTCCGTTTTATAATGACCCTTACGTGCGTGAAGCTGTCGACAGCGCGCTATCGCAATCGTATCGCAATATAGAAGTCATCGTCGTCGACGATGGTTCCACGGCGCATGCCGAGCTGCTTAAGCCGTACGGGGATCGTATTCATTATCTGGGCAAAGCCAATGGCGGCACGGCAAGCGCGCTGAATCATGGCTTTCGCCATGCCAGCGGGGAATATATAGCTTGGCTTAGCTCGGACGACGTGTTTTATCCGGACAAAATTAAACAGCAGCTCGACGGTATGCGCAGCGTCGATGCTTGGATTGGACATACCGGCTTCGATTGCATTGACGGCAAAGGCCGATATACCCAGTTCGCCATAGCGCCTCCGAAGGATACGCATGATCTGCTGCGGTCGTTTCGCCACAGCAACCCCGTTAACGGCTGCACGGTCATGATGAGAAAGCCGCTCTATCAAGCGATCGGCCCTTTCAATGAGCGCCTGCCGTATACGCAGGATTTGGATTATTGGTTTCGCGTGCTTCTGGCCGGCTTCCCGTTCCACCTGACGCCCGATCCGCTCATCGCTTATCGCTGGCATGAGCAGATGGGGACGCTGCGGAACAAGCAGGCGATCGAGCAAGAAACGCAAGAAACATTCCATAGATACGAAAACCGATATAAAGCGTTTCTATTGCAGCTAGGCATAAAATAGAGTGGTTGAAAAGCGTGCTTCGGCGGCAACGGCAGCGGCAGCGCAAGCGGCGGTCTCGAGAATCAGGGAGAGCCGCTTGTCCGCAATTCGCTGTCGAGGGAGCAACAAGGCGGAAGGACAAGCCTGCCGGAAGAAAGGCCCCGCAATGAGGCCAGATGCGGCAAGCCGAACGAATGCAAGCGGCTGCGGGATTCCTCTGCGGCGATCAGGCTGGTACCCGCCCGAGCATAGCGGCAGCTGAGCTTCCGTTCGGCTCTGGGCATGCAGGGGGGCGGCTTACGCGTCTCCATTATCCTGGCAGTTGGGCAATGAGCGTTGTTAAGGATTGCCGATAGATGTTCATAATGGCATTCGCTTCCTTCACGATCGTATCGAAATAGCGTGCCGTCCCCATCCCGGGGTGGCGCCTGTAAACCGTGAGCGATTCATTCATGTAATGGAAATCGTAACGGGCGAGCACGACGCGAATCCACAGCTCATAATCATGCGTATAGGGCAGGCTTTCATTAAATCCGCCGAGCTGCCTGAACAGCGCCTTCGTCATCATGATCGTACAGCCATTCACCGCACAGCCTGTCAATAGCGAAGCGATAAACGCCTTGGCCGAGTGGAATTTAGCCGATGCGCAGGTTGCGGTAATCGTGTCGTTCTCGTTCATCACATCGTAGTCGGTATGGCTGATCTGCGCGCTGGTCCGCTCCATATACGCGACTTGCTTCGCCACTTTGTCCGGCTTGAATTGATCATCCGAGCTTAGCCATGCGACATATTTGCCAGACGCCAGATTCATGCCGTAGTTCAACGCGCTGGCGGTGCCGCCGTTTGCTTTGCCAATATAATGGATGCGTCCGAGGAAGGGGGCAAGCTTATCCTGATGGCGGGTCGAGCCGTCGTCGACGACGATGACCTCAATATTCGGATACGTTTGGCCTAGCGCGCTGGAGATGGAGTGGGCCACATAAGGGTCATTATAAAAGGGGATGATGATCGAAACTTTCGGGAGGCCGGTTGCCGGCAGCATGAAGGTACACCCCGTCTTTCCTAGTTCGTTATATGCTACTATACGAGCGCTAGAGAAATAGGGTCACGTCGAATGCCCGAGCCTTGGCCATTAATTTGGACCCATTTCGATTCCTATAAAATCCCCTCAGGCCAGCCTCTCAAGAGGCAGCGGAGCGGGCGTTAAAGCGGCGGGCGAATGCCAAGCGCAATTAGAACGTTCGTCAAATCGGCGCAATAACGATCCGGGCTGAAGGTCGTTTTCATCAAGTGGTAAGCTGCATTGCGCATCCGGCTCGTCGCTTCGCGGTCAGTTAGCAGCTGAAGCCCGTAATAGACGCCTTCCTCGACCGTACCCGTACGGAAAAACAAGCCGGTTCGTTCATGCTCGATAAAATGGCGAACGCCATCGGAATCAGTAGCGAGCACCGGGCAGCGGCAGCTCATCGCTTCTGCAATCGCATAACCGAACCCTTCCGTTCCGGAAGTTGATAGAAGGAAGCCGCCGCTGTCGCCGACTGCAGATAAGTAATCGGACATGTGATGATGCGGGACGTTAGCAAGCAGCTTTAGTCGATGGCCGAGATTTAGCTCGCGTACCAGCTTTTCGAATAGTAGTCGTTGATCCGGTTCGCCAAGGGAAGGATCGACGAACATCCAAAGCTGCAAATTAGGAACGGAGCGTGCGAGATGCGCCGCTATTTGAAGGAAGAGGGGGGCATTCTTGTTGCTCTCCAGTCGGCCGATCCATGCGAGTACGGGAGCGCCTCCGGGATTAGCCTCTGGCAGCGTGCGGTAATGGAATTGCTCCGTATCCACAGGATTATGCATATAGAAACGGGGGAAGTCGTGAAAAAAGTGATTAAAGGTCGCCATGAGATGGGAGGTTTGAGGGCCAAGTACAGCTTGAGCATGCTTCCGAATGTAAGGGTAGGCTTCGCGAGTTGTAGATAGCGCATGCTCTCTTGTGCCGTGGCCTTGCGCTTCATACAGAATCGGCCCTTTATAGCCGTGTCCCCTCAAACGGTCAAGCAAGAAATGGTCGCATGTTACGATGATCGCATCGTATTGATGGAGCGCGAGCATCGTCGCGATGTGATGATCGTCGTTGGAGATCAGATAGGGGATGTCGGTGCGGATGAGATTTTGGACGCCGGCTCCGTCCCATAGATAGAAAAGATGGCTCTCGATTCCGATGCGTCGCAGGACGCGCGCGCGAAGCCGATTCAACGTTTCGATGCCGCCGCTCGGTACGAAATAAGTAAATAATAGCTTCATTCGGCATACCCGCCTTCCTAGCAAACATATGGAACTGACACCGGCATCGCCATGGGTCTGTTCTATATTATGCTAGGAAGGTCAGGCCCGAGCGGGCGGCATAAAACGCTTACGTTATTCTAGCTGCAAGTGTTGTTTGTGCATAATCATTCCTGATTAAGCCTTGGGAAGACTCCAGCGAACAATGACGCCTGCTTGCGTCAATCCGGCGCCAAAGCCATACAGCAGCATAAGCTGGCCGGGTTCTAGTCGTCCCTCGCGAACAGCAAGATCCAGTGCGAGCGGGATGGACGCAGAAGAGGTATTACCATACTTTACAAGCGAAACGAGCGAGCGTTCCATCGGGATGCCGGTACGCTCGCAGATCGACTCTACAATGCGCAGATTCGCGCTGTGCGGCACGAACCAGTCGAGATCCTCCACTTGGAGATGAGCGCGCTCAAGCAGCTTTTCGACGCCTTCGGGTACCGTGCCGACGGCCCATTTGTATACTTCACGGCCGTTCTGTACGACCTTCCCCGGGTTTTCGAGCTTGTGCTCGCCAACGACCTCCGAGAGTCCAGTCAGATAAACATGATGACCGCCGGAGCCCGTCGTTACGGAGTAGGAGGCGAGCAGGTCGCCTTCGCGGCCCTCCTCAGCTTCCAGCAGCAACGCGCCAGCGCCGTCACCGAACAGGATGCACGTTGAGCGATCCGTGTAATCGGTAATTTTGGACATCGTATCCGCGCCTACGACGAGCACTTTGCGTGCCGCGCCGGACAGGAGCAGGCCGTTCGCATTTTGCAAGGCGGCGGTGAAGCCCGCGCATGCCGCTTGCAGGTCAATCGCGCCGCTGCAGTTCATCCCAAATGCTTGCTGAAGGCGCGCAGACGTAGAAGGAAACGGGGAATCCGGCGTCGTCGTCGCGACGATAATATAATCGACGTCGTCGAGCTGAACGTCGTACCGACGCTGCAGATCGGCAACGGCTTGTATGCATAGGTCACTGCTGAACTCATCCGGCGCCGCAATGCGTCTCTCCTCGATGCCGGTGCGGCGGACGATCCATTCGTGATCCGTCTCCACCATTTTCTCCAAATCCGCGTTGGATAAGATTGATTCAGGTACGTAAGAGCCAATTGCCGTAATACGTGCGTTAGATAAAAGGCTATAGGATTGAGTCATGCCGCATTCATTCCCTTCATGATTTAGTACCAGATACTAATACCTAATACTAGTACTAATCGGAGGCGGGTGTCAAGCGGCGAAAGTGGCAGGCTTGTTGTGAGTGTTATGATAGTCTCGAAATTAGAAATGTAGTACACTATTCCTACACCATGAACCGACAATAGACCTATAAAATGGATTATTACAGAATTCTAGACTAGATGAAGAAACGGAGATACACGTATGGCAAAGAAAAGAAAAAATAGGTTAGCTCTTATTGGATTGCTGCTCATTCCCTTCGCTATCGCTGCTGCTATTGTCTCAGATCAGCTGAGGTCAACTACACCAAGCTATATTGTGATGGATGATAAGCTGTCTTTCGAACAATTAGTAGGAAAAGAGTCTGTAAAGATCCGAATGGGCATGAATTCGTTCGATATAGGCCGATTGCTTGGAAAAGAAGTGGAGTATATTTCTCCTTTAGGGCCTTTATATTGTAAATATGGCGATGTAACAGTGGGATATATGGATATGTCACTTGCCATGGTAAAGTTTACTCTGAGTGATAATAGGTCATGGTGGAATAGCTTTTATAGTGATTTTTTGATCCCCTCAGAATTGGAGGCGACTCTCGGAGCACCATCGGTCCCGCAGACGCTTACCTATGGATACCTTTGGAATGAGGATGAGGGCAAGCTCGAACAAGTGTTTGGTGAGCAGACACTAAAGGTTTATGAAGGAAGTAGAAAATTCTATGAGTTGAAGCTAGGAAGGGATTTGCAGGGGCATATCTACAGCGTTCAGATCGAACGGGGCGACTACAAGGCTCAAATGGCAGGGAACATGGCATATAGGAATGCTGAGGAGGCATCGACTGATGAACCAGAACCGTTAACTTCTACCGATTTAGCTTTCGTAATTCAAGGAACGGAATCCAATGTTGCCCTCGGAATGACAAGACATGAAGCAGAAGCTATTGTGGGACTTCCGGTTGTTAGCAACATATACGGGATTGAAAGTACTGGAATATTATTAGGCAGCCAGGATGTTGTTCCGATTGAATATGATGGAATAGTAATCGGGTACAGGAATGATATCGTTGTAAGCCTGACGCTACGGCTCAATGATAATTCACCAAAAATTTATGAAACTCCACGGAGAGTCGGGCTACTAACGAACAGGAGAGTAATGGAAGGGCTGTATGGCAAACCAACATTCTCCAATGATACAGGAGTTACATACGCACTTGCTAAGGAAAATGAGACAGGTGGTCTGGGTATTGTCGAGAACAATAATAGTGGCCAGAAGATTGATTATTATATAAGTGCACTAATTACAAATACCGATTATGAGCTTATTCACTACTTGTCGATAACAGATGCCGAATTCGGAAGGAACCATTAGAATCCTTTGATGATTAAAGCCAGAAGCTTGTGTCTAATAGACGCAGGCTTCTGGCTTTTATATCTTCGCTGAGACGCTCCAAGAGATGCTAGAGGCCGAAATGGTCACTCATCTTGGTGAATTCGCTGGTATGATATACGACGATGGCTTGCCCCCACTATTGCAGAGTATTAATTTATATAAAAGAAAGGGTTCCATATACTAGGCAATAATAAAGCAATCAAATTCGATTTATTCATCTTTAAATTTCTTGCGACTTCATTCGAGTTATTCCCTTAATGCCCGCTACTTTATTCTGATTGAATTTGAAACGTTTCCAAATTAGTATAAGGAAACACCTGTGGGGATACAAGAATGGAGGAGACAGCCAAGTTGGCGTGCTCAAGTCTGAAACATTCACGCTTGGAGGTACAGGAGCGATTGACTTCCTGATTGGCGGAGGCAACGACATCAATAATCTGTATGTTGCGTTAGTTCGTGCTTCCGACGGAGCGGAATTGATGAAGGCAACCGGAGCTAATAACGAAGCTTATAATCGAATCCAATGGAACGCTGCTTCTTATGTAGGAACGTTGTGCTATATCAAGATCGTAGACAGCTCTACAGGTGGATTTGGTCATTTAACGTGGATGATGTGAATGTGCCGACAGGTGCTGCCGTGATCGATACGACAGCTCCAACCATCCCTGGCAACTTGTCATCAACTAGTAAGACGGATACATCCATTTCACTAGCATGGTCTGCTTCTTCAGATAATGTGGGGGTGACGGGCTACCGCATTTATAGAAATGGTACAGAGGTAGGAAGTACATCAACGACAAGTTTTAAAGACACCGGGCTTACAGCAAATACTACTTATACTTTCACCGTAAAGGCAATTGATGCAGCCAACAATCTGTCGGGTTTAAGCAATTCATTGCAAGTGAAAACAGGAATAGTTGGCGCACTGGCCAATCATGATTTCGAGAGCGGGAACTTGACAGGCTGGACAATTGTAAGCGGTAATGCCTTTGGCGCAGGAGATGTTACAACTGATGTGAATTGGGGCTGGGGAGGTCCATTCAACCAAAGCGGATCCTATCATTTGTGGGGATACAAGGACGGCGGAGACAGCCAAGTCGGCGTTCTCAAATCGGAGACGTTTACGCTTGGGGGAACTGGAGCGATCGACTTCTTGATTGGCGGGGGCAACGATTTGAATAACCTGTATATCGCCCTTGTTCGAGCTTCAGATGGCGTGGAATTATTGAAGGCGACCGGCAGTAATAATGAAGCTTATAGTCGCATTCAATGGAACGCTGCTTCCTATGTAGGAACTTCCTGCTACATTAAGATCGTGGATAGCGCTACGGGAGGATTTGGACATTTGAATGTGGATGATGTGAATGTACCTGTAGTTACTAATTAATTAATAGGGTCAAAGAAATGAACAGGTAAAAAGTAATGAATGAAAGATCGCCACACTTGGTTCATCCGAGATGTGGCGATCTTTTTACTAATGATAATACAAATAGCATTAGATAATAAGCATCATATAGATGAAATGAGTCATTATAGTAACCAGGCTGACAAATTGCATTTACAATGCCGTACTCGTATCCACCCTCTTCTTTTTTTTGAGGCATTTCAGCGTCAGTTAATCGCAATGACTCTAGATCAGTATCACGCATAAATATTTCCTCGATGTGGTCTTTTGAGTCCTTTTTTGCTGACATTATAGTCACCTTATTTCCATTTAATTAGTAGTATTCAAAATTCTATAGTTGTTATTGAGTGATCGATTTTAACAAAAAACTAGTACTACAATCTTTAGGGTTCTCTTTAGTTCTCACATCTCATTAGCGCCTTCAAGCTGATTCGAGGTATCAGGCTAAAACGATACGGCCAATGGAGATTTCTTAGTGTATCAGTGTCGATCCATTTTGAGGGGTTAGCGAGGGGGAGAAGAGCGGACGCAGCGGGAGATCGCGAAGGAGTTGGGGATTTCGCGGAGCTATGTGAGCCGGATTGAGAAGCGGGCGTTGACGAAGCTTTATCATGAGTTTTACAAGATGAAGAAGTGAATGACGAGGTCGCTCCAGTGGGGAGTGGCCTTTTTTCGTTTTCCTATTATGATTAGAAAACTGACCACTAGTAAAGTTCAGATATTTGGGAGTTTACGGGAGTAAACTATCTGCCTAAGAAGCCGCGTAAACCGCATCTTTGCTGGTTTGACATTAGATGTCTTGTCTTAAGTGAGCATTGAAAACGAACTTGTTGATAGATCTATGTTATCTTTATTGACAAAATGAATGGCAACTCATATAATTCGATTGTATTGCACATGAAAATCATTATCAATGTCAATTTTGTAAGACCATTCAAAATAGAGGTGTAGCATCGGTGAAAATACGATATGGGCTAGTGATTGCGCTTGTACTGTTTCTAGGACTTCAGGTATCTTCCGCATTCGCGGCAGGAAAAACAGCCGAGGAAAACGTGAAGCAGGCGAATGCTTTAGTGGAAAAAGCGATTACGCTGGTGAATGGTCAGGACGTTACTGAAGCGAAGAACCAATTCGACGGTTTTAAATCGCAATGGTTTGAAATCGAACAAGGCGTCAAGGAGAAATCCCGTTCGACTTACAAAGAAGTTGAGGATGCCATGGGCCAAATTGAATTTATTTTTTTGCAAGACCCCGTTAACAAGGCGAATGCCGTCAAAGCGCTCAATGAGCTTTCCGATGTAAATAAGCGTTTTATTGCAGGAGATTACGCATTAGAAGATCCAGCAGCTGCGAACACGAAGGGGAGCGTCTCCTCTCTGATCGGACTGCTGAATGAAGCCAAGCAAGCGTTGGAGCAAGGGGACACCGATAAAGCCAAGGCTGAGATCGAGCAGTTCCGTGAATCATGGCTCGATATCGAAGGCATTGTTTTGTCCCAATCCGCATCTGCCTATAGCGATGCCGAAAGAGATATGGTGCTTACCTATGCTTATCTATCGAACGATCCTCCGAAAAAGGAGGAAGCCCTGCAGACGATCGAAACAATGGTCGACTACTTGAAGCCGCTTGCCGACAAAACCACCTACAACATGCTGGATGCCGTAACCATCCTGCTGCGTGAAGGGCTTGAAGCTCTTCTTGTCGTTGTGGCATTGCTCGCTTACTTGAAGAAATCGGGTCATGAAGACAAACGCAAATGGATTTGGTCCGGCGTCGGTGTTGGAATTGGAGTTAGCTTGATTCTCGGAGTCATCGTTCAAGTGCTATTTTCTTCTGGGGTGTTCGGATCGAACAACTTTATGATCGCAGGATTCACTGGTATTTTCGCTGCAATTATGCTGCTCTATATGACCTACTGGCTGCATAGTAACGCGAACATCTCGTATTGGAATCAATACATCAAGACAAAGAGCTCAAATGCACTAGCCAAAGGAAGCTTGTGGTCACTTGCGATTTTAGCGTTCCTGGCGGTGTTTCGCGAAGGCACCGAAACGGTATTGTTCCTGATTGGCATGGCCTCGTCGATTTCGCTTTTCAACCTTCTCTTAGGTATTGGCATCGCGGTTTTGATCCTAATTGCCGTCGCCTACATCATGTTGAAGTTTGGAGTGAAAATACCGATCCGTCCGTTCTTCCTCGTCTCGAGCTTGCTTGTGTTCTACCTTTGCTTTAAGTTCGCGGGCATGGGCGTGCACGGCCTGCAGCTCTCGGGCATGCTTCCGGCGACGGATGTGAGCGGTCTAACGACGATTGATTTCCTCGCGATTTATCCAACTTGGGAAGGACTCGTGCCACAGCTGTTCCTTCTCATTGCGGCCGTCGGAATCGTCATCTGGAACCGAATGAAGAATCTTAGATTGCAAAAGCAATTAAAGATAAAAAATATTTAAACGATTAGGGGGATTCATCATGTCGAAGTTAAGAATGAAGTTCGGAGTTGTAATGATGCTGACAGCTGCAATCGTATTGTCGGCTTGCGGAAACAAAGAGGACAACAAGATTTCCGACGGTGTAAGCAACATGAAGACCGTTTTAACGGATGTCCAAAAAGCGGTTGACGCGGGAGATGCGGCAAAGGCAAAGACCGAAGCTGCCAACCTGGAGGAAGCATGGGCGAAGTTCGAGGACAACGTCAAAGACAAGTCCAAAGAGCTGTACGAGAAAGCTGAAACCCCGCTGCATGTTATTGAAGCAGGCGCCGGCGTCGATCCGCTGGATAAAGAAGTACTTACGAAGTCCGTTAATGAATTGAATCAAGTTCTTGATGAGATCAATAAATAAAACGCCAAATCCACATTCGATGGGAAATCGGATGTGGATTTTTTATGTCATTATTCCACCTCCTTTTCAATCGCCTTTACGGTCTCGCCCTCAATTAATACAGGCTGATAGTAGGTGCTGGTGGGTAAGTCTTTTTTGCCTTGTAAACGCTTAATGATCCAATCCGCTGCGTCGCGTCCCATCTGTTCCTGGGGGTGTGTCAGCGTCGTTAGTTTAATATTTGCGTTTTTGGCAATATAGGAATTATCCTGACCAATGATAGATAGCTTGTCTGGTATCGAGATCCCCAATTTTCTGCACGCATGTACAACTTCCAAGCCTACTTCGTCGTTGTAACATACAAGCGCAGTCAATTCATCTCGATTGTCGTGTAAGTACACTTCCAAGTTTGCGGACAGATTCGACTTTGTCGTTGTATCGAATGAAAGCGCATGCTCCTGCTTAAATCGTAATTTGGCTTCCCCCAGCGCTTTGATAAATCCCTTCATTCTATACTTTCCTTGCAAATCATCCATTTTCGCAATGATACCGATCTGGGTATGTCCTTTGGCAATCAGCTCCTGCGTTGCAAGATAGCTGGATTGTACGTCATCTAGACAGAAGAAAGGGACGTCCAGCTCTTCATAATAGGCATTGATCATCGTGAACGGCACTTCCTGCTCTTTAAAAGACAGGTAGTAAGCGATATTGGGGTTATAAACATTACTTCTGGTAGGTTCTACGATCAGCCCATCCACGCCATTGGAGAGCATCATTTCTAAAGCTTTTCTTTCTTGGGTGATATCGTTATTGGTGCTGGCTAACAATAATGAAAAGTTATCTTCATTCAAACGGCTTTCAATGCCGCGGATAATGGAGGGGAAGATGTAATCCGAAATGTAGGTCGTGATAACGCCAATCGTTTTATTCATTGTTTTTCCACCCACTTTGGATCGATAGTGAGTGCTCACGTACGTGCCTGATCCTTTCTCGCTTCTGAGGAATCCCTCGTTCGATAACGCCAGAATGGCTTTTCTTACCGTCTGCCGGCTAACGTTGTAGCTTTCCTGCATGGTGTACTCGGAAGGGATTTTCTCGCCTTCTTTGTAAGTTCCCGATAGGATATTGCTTTTAATATCATCAATTACGATCTGGTATTTTGGTTTCATGTCATCCACTTCTTTCATTGATGTCCGTATAGTTGTACGTACATATTTTATCACATACAGTAAGGAATGCAAATGGAATGAGACATGTCTAAAAGTCCAATGGTACAAGTATAACGCTCACTCTCAGTGCGTCGTTGTTTTGGAGCCGTATAACCGTCATGCCTAACATGTAGGTATAACTAATTATTAATATTGACAAATGTACGTACAAAAAATACACTGAGGCTGTCAGTAAGAGGACGCTCCTGTTTTCGATTGAAAGTCGAAAACCACGAACAGAGAGGGGACTTACGTGAACATGAATCTTGCAGACATGAAAGAAACATTAGCCAATGGGGAAACCGCGCTAGGAATCGAGTTCGGATCTACGCGGATCAAAGCGGTGCTAATTGATCATCGATTTGAGACTATCGCTTCGGGAAGCTATGAGTGGGAGAACCGGTTAATAGACGGGTACTGGACTTACAGCCAGGAGGAAATCATTATCGGCCTTCAAACCGCTTATCGTGAAATGAAGCAAGAAGTGGAACAGAAGTACGGAGTCACCCTTCGTACTGTGGGCTCAATCGGCTTTTCCGCTATGATGCATGGTTATATGGCATTCGATAGCGCGGATAAGCTGCTGGTGCCGTTTCGGACTTGGCGCAACGCAGCAACGGGTACGGCAGCAAGGGACCTCACAGAATTGTTCCAATTTAATATCCCAGAGCGGTGGAGCATCGCGCATCTATACCAAGCGATAGTAAACCAAGAGGAGCATGTGCCTCGCATTGATTTCGTAACAACACTAGCGGGATATATCCATTGGCTGTTGACCGGCAACAAAGCGATAGGCATTGGAGATGCTTCTGGGATCTTCCCTATTGATGAATGCAATCATGATTACAATTCATTGATGGTTAAGCAGTTCGATGATTTAATCACGGCCCAAGGCTTTACATGGAAGCTTGCAGATCTTCTTCCCGAGGTGCATCTCTCCGGCGAACATGCTGGCGAACTTACGAAAGCGGGTGCAAACATGCTGGATCCAGACGGGGATCTGCAGCCGGGCATTCCCCTTTGTCCTCCAGAAGGCGATGCGGGAACAGGCATGGTCGCTACGAATAGTGTCAGAAAACGTACGGGCAACATTTCCGTGGGAACTTCCGTGTTTGCGATGATTGTTTTGGAGAAGGAATTATCCAAGCGATATCTCGAGATTGATAGGGTTACGACGCCAGACGGCAGCCCAGTAGGCATGGTGCATGCCAACAACTGTTCCAGCGATCTCAACGCCTGGATGGGATTGTTCCGCGAATTCTCCGAAGCTATAGGACGCAAAGTAGATTCTGGCAAATTGTTCAGCGTGCTGCTGAACAAGTCTCTCGAAGCCGATCCGGACGGCGGCGGGCTGCTGAGTTACGGTTATCTCTCGGGCGAGCACCTTACAGGAATGGACAAAGGCCGGCCGCTGTTTGTTCGTTCGCCTGAAAGCAACTTTAATCTGGCTAACTTCATGCGGACGCACTTATTCACTGCTTTTGGAGCGTTAAAGCTTGGCATGGATATTCTGACCGAGAACGAAAATGTGTCGATAGACAGCATTTTGGCTCACGGTGGCCTCTTCAAAACCCCTGTAGTGGGACAAAAAGCTTTAGCCGCTGCGTTGAACGTACCGATCTCGGTGATGTCTACGGCTGGTGAAGGCGGAGCATGGGGCATGGCGCTTCTGGCTTCATACATGATCAACAAGGGGCAAGAAGAGAGCCTGGAGGACTTTCTTGAGAAGCGGGTCTTTAAGGATGCCAAAGGACTGGAGATTGCCCCGGACCCAGCGGATGTCAAAGGATTCGAAACATTCATCCATCGATATCAAGCGGGTCTCGCGATCGAACAAGCGGCTGTAGACCATCTGTTAGAGAACGGGAGGGACTAACTTTGTTAGAAGAACTCAAAGAAGAGGTATATCAAGCGAATTTGGATCTCCCAAAGCACGGACTGGTGAAATTCACTTGGGGCAATGTCAGTGCCATCGATCGGGCTAGCGGGCTGTTCGTCATTAAACCGAGCGGAGTCAGCTACGAGAAGATGAAGGCGAGCGACATGGTCGTTGTGGATCTTGACGGTAACGTAGTCGAAGGAGAGTTGAGACCCTCATCGGACACTGCGACTCATGCTGTACTATACAAGCGCTATTCGGAAATCGGAGGAATCGTTCACACCCACTCGACTTGGGCGACCATCTGGGCGCAGGCCGGATTGGATGTGCCTGTCATGGGGACGACGCATGCGGATACCTTCTATGGCGATATACCTTGCGCCCGTTTCTTGAGCCAAACGGAGATCGACCGGGGATACGAAGCGGAGACAGGTCGCGTCATCATCGAAACCTTCGAGGAACGCGGGCTGGACATCATGGCCGTCCCGGCTGTCCTGCTTCATGGACATGCGCCATTCACTTGGGGGAAAGACGCGAAATCGGCAGTCGTGAACAGCGTCGTGCTGGAGGAGGTTTGCAAAATGAATTTATATGCTCGGCAATTGAATCATTTTGCCAAAGAATTGCCGCGAGGCATTCTGGATAAGCACTATCTTCGGAAACACGGAACGGATGCTTACTACGGGCAGAAATAATCGCTTTACTCTGCATTGATTTCATAGAAGAGGATGATTAGAATGTCTGACGCAACAGCTAAACAGTTTTGGTTCGTAGTAGGTTCGCAACAGCTTTACGGTGAAGAGGCGCTTGCTGAAGTAAAAGCTAATGCACAGAAGATGACGGATGCCTTGAATAACAGCGGCGTACTTCCTTATCCGCTTGTTTTGCAGGAGCTGGCTATCAGTGCTGATAAAATTACAAGCATCGTGAAAGAAATCAACTATCGCGATGAAGTAGCGGGCGTCATCACTTGGATGCATACGTTCTCGCCAGCGAAAATGTGGATTCGCGGCACGAAGTTGCTGCAGAAGCCTTTGCTTCATTTGGCAACCCAGTTCAATGAGCGCATTCCTTGGGCAACGATCGACATGGACTTCATGAACCTGAACCAAGCCGCTCACGGCGATCGCGAGTACGGCTTCATCAATGCCCGTCTGAAGAAACAAAATAAAATTGTTGTAGGCTACTGGGAACGTCCGGAAGTGCAGCAACAGCTGGCGGATTGGATGGATGTTGCGGTTGCGTATAACGAGAGCTTCAACATCAAAGTCGCTCGCTTCGGCGATAACATGCGCCATGTAGGCGTAACGGATGGCGACAAGGTCGAAGCCCAAATTCAATTTGGTTGGACAGTAGACTTTTACGGTATCGGCGACCTTGTGCACTACGTGAATGCCGTTGCAGAGCAAGAAATCGATGACCTGATGGGCCAATATGCGGAGCTCTACGATTTCGACTACGGCACGTATCCGAAAGAAGTTTGGGAAGCTAGCGTTCGAGTCCAAGCGAGCTATGAGATTGCCATCAAACGTTTCTTGGACGAGAGAGGGTACAATGCCTTCTCGACGACATTTGAAGATTTGCATGGCATGAAGCAGCTTCCTGGTCTTGCCGTTCAACGTCTGATGGAGCAAGGCTATGGCTTTGCCGGCGAGGGTGACTGGAAAACCGCTGCTCTTAGTCGCTTAATGAAGGTGATGAGCCGCCATCAGAATACAGGTTTTATGGAAGATTATACTTACGAATTGGCAGCAGGTCAGGAAGCGATCCTGCAATCCCATATGCTTGAGGTAGACCCGTCCTTCGCAAGTATTAAGCCCAAAATCATCGTCTCCCCGCTCGGCATCGGTAATCGTGAAGATCCGGCTCGACTTGTGTTTGATGGCAAAGCTGGAGAAGGTATCGTCGTATCCATGGTGGATTTAGGCACGCATTATAAATTGCTAATTAACGAGATTTCCGCATTCGAGCCGACTGTTCCGGCGCCTAATCTTCCTGTTGCTCGCGTGCTCTGGAGCGTGAAGCCAAACTTCCAGGATGGCGTTAAAGCTTGGATCGAGAATGGCGGCGGCCATCATACTGTCGGATCCTTGAACCTGAAGACAGACCAGATCGTAACCTACGCCAAGCTGGTTAACTTGGAATATGTCGTTATAAAGTAGGCCAAGAGCGCACAGAACCAGAGATAGGCCATTTGCTTGAAATCGTAAGTCGTAATGCCGTTAAACGCTAGTAAATAACAGTAGATTCAATCCATACTCAAAAAACTAAGTGCTTAACCTTGATCCCTTGGGACAAAATTAAGCACTTTTTTACTCATGTATTCTCACGAATTATGACACCACACAAGACGTAGTCATGTGCTTGAGCCAAGTTTGCGCTAGAGTCCATACACTGTTTCTTGTATGCCTTTAAAATAGGTAGTTGGTGAAACACCTACATATCGCTTGAACACTTTACTAAAATGATAAATATCGAAAAACCCCACAAGCTCGGCGATCTCGCCGATGCTAAGCTTGGTTGTTTGAAGAAGCTCGCGGGCATGATCGATTCGGACCTTATTCACATAATGGGCGATTGAATAACCCGTCAGTTGATTGAATGTCCGGTTGATGTAGTCAAAATTGCAATCGAACTCGCTTTCAATTCGTTCACTAGTAATTTTGCTAGCATAGTGCTGATGAATATAATCCAGCAGCTCGTACACTTTCAAGTTAGATTTCGTCGTGCGTTTCTGATTGCTTTGCAAAACCAACATCATATATTCGCGTGACATCCAGATAAACAGCTCAGACAATTTTAGTGCAGTAAGCGCCCGATTGTAGTTTTTTCGCCGGTAGAGCCGGAGCATTTCGTTCAACCCGCCATAAATTTGTGATTTGGCTGAATTGCTTGTAAGGTTCATTTGTTTTGGAAAACACGAACGGTTGTGCTGCTGGTGCTCATGATCCTCTAAGAAGAAGGCTTGGGCAAAGGATAATGGATCCTCTATGGTGAGTGCGGAAATATCGGGATGCTTAAAGTGAATGAAATAATAGTCGCAAATGTGCATCTCGAAGCCTTCATGCTCGAGATGAGGCTCAAGCATGAACACATCGCCCTCCCGCAGGATAAACCGCTGCCCCTCCTCTTGAATATGCAGCTCCCCACTCTTGATGATGTATAAAATATGCTCGTCTGACGTGCGCTTAAAGTGCATCCACAAACTTTTATAAGATACGAATCCCATTAGGGTAATGCGCGGAATCCATTCCATATTCACGGCAAGCATGACAAGACCCTCTTTGCATTTTTTATTAAAGTCGCTTTTGTACAAAAATAGTCTTTATCCGACATTTTCATTCATCCTATCACAGTCTATGCTTGAAATGAAGTTCAACCAACCTATTGTGAGGGTGATACGTATATGGCTAAGCTCAAAGTCGGCCTAATCGGGCTGGGCGGCATCGCGGATTTTCACAGCAAAGGGATACTGGAAAGCCCTGATGCAGAGATTTGGGCAATCAGTGATTGCAATGCAGAATTACTTGAGCGCAGAAGCAAAGAATGGGATATTCCGGCTTCACGCACTTATCTGGATTATGAGATTATGCTCCAAGATCCTGAACTGGATGCTGTCACGATTGGAACGCCAAACAATAACCATTTCGAGATCGCGAAGTCGGCCATTGAGAACGGCAAAACATTTGCTCTTGAGAAGCCGGTTGCATTAAATGCTAGCGAAGCAGCTATTCTGCAGCAATTAATCGAACAAAAGCCGCTGCCGCACTTCATTTGTTTCTCTTATCGGTATAAGAGCGCCGTCAGATATGCGAAGCAATTGATTGATGAGGGCAAACTCGGAACAATTCATCATGTGTATAGCCAATATCTTCAAAGCTGGGCGCTTCGAGACGACATTCCGTTAGTGTGGCGGTTTCGTAAGGAACTGACCGGCTCCGGAGCGATCGGAGACCTGGGAAGCCACATTCTGGATCTAACCCGTTTTCTTATCGGAGACACGCAACGTGTGCTGGCAGATGCAGATACGGTGATCGCTGAACGCGAGCTTCTTGACGGCTCGGGTAAAGGAGCGGTTGATGTCGATGATTACTGCCATGTCCTATCTCGGATCGAGGGCGGCATCTCTTCAGCAATGATGATCTCGCGCTTTGCGTATGGCCGAGGAAATTATCAGCAGATCGAAATTTATGGAACCAAGGGTGCATTAATTTACAACTTGGAAGATGAGGATACGCTTCAGGTGAAGCTTGCAGATGAGAACGACATGGAATTCCGCAAGGTTGAAGCTCCAGACGAGTGTAAAGTCGGGCAAATGCAAGCATTTTTCGATCTCGTGAATGGGATGGGAGACGGGTACGATGCGACGATGACGGACGGTTACGTAAACCAATTGGCAGTTGACGCCATTATTCAATCGTTCACGGAGCAAAAATGGATTTCCATTAAAAAGGAGATGAAGACTTCATGAAAACGATTAAAGTAACGGTATGGAACGAGTATCGGCATGAGAAGACCAATCCCCAGGTTGCAGCGATTTATCCAGAAGGGATTCATCATGCGATAGCAGGTTATTTGCAAAACGTAGACGCATTGAAAGTGGTGACGGCGACGCTTGACGAACCTGATCATGGGTTATCGGATGACGTGCTTAATCAAACGGATGTATTAATCTGGTGGGGGCATATGGCGCACGGTGATGTTAGGGACGACATCGCAGATAAGGTGAGAGACCGTGTTTTGCAAGGCATGGGCCTAATCGTGCTTCACTCGGGCCACGGCTCCAAAGTGTTCGAACGATTGTTGGGTACCCGCACTGGGGCGCTTAAGTGGAGGGATGACGGCGAGAGGGAGCGACTATGGGTCATTGAACACGGGCACCCAATTGCGGATGGTTTGGATGAATACATCGAGATTCCGAAAGAAGAAATGTATGGCGAGCGGTTTGAAATCCCAGCTCCGGATGAATTGGTGTTTATTTCCTGGTTTGAGGGCGGTGAAGTATTCCGCAGTGGCTGCTGCTATCGAAGAGGCAAAGGGAAGCTGTTCTATTTCCGTCCAGGGCATGAAACATTCCCGGTGTACCATCACCCACAAATTTTGCAAGTGATTAAAAACGCTGTAAAATGGGCTGCACCTGCACAGGGGGCTTCCGTATCCTATGGTCGCGTAAACCCGATCGAGCCAATAAACAGCTAATTGACGCCATGCATATTCGAATTTATACTCTGAGTAACCGGTTACGTAAACGTGTGAAAGCAGGAATTCGAGTATGGGATGTGGCTTATGAGCGCGAACGCTATACCTACAATAAGAGATGTCGCTAAGAAAGCAGATGTTTCTGTCGCGACTGTTTCAAGAATATTGAACGATCTGGGCGGTTATTCTGACAAAACAAAGCAGAAAGTGATGGAGACGATTGAGCAAATGGGCTTCCGTCCAAATGCGATTGCCCGATCCTTGAACAACAGGCAAACTCAGACGATTGGCGTTCTCTTCCCTGCACTCAACAGCGAGTTCTCATCAGCCCTGCTGCATGGCATTGAAGAGTATGCCCATAACCATCGTTATAGCGTGTTAGTATGCAACACGGATACAGATGGCCATCGAACGCTAGATTACTTGCAGGTGCTCCGCGAAAAGCAGGTGGACGGTCTCATTTTCGTCAGTGAGGTGTTGACGGAGGCTTATAAAGAGGAGCTTCGTGCGATGAAAATCCCTGTCGTCTTGGTTTCATCCGCTACCGACGATCCTCAATATCCACACATCAAAATAGATGACCGTCAGGCCGCTTACGATGCTACCAACTATCTGATCACTAAAGGCCATAGGCAAATTGCGATGATTAGCGGCACACCGGAGGACCTAAATGCAACGATTCCGAGAATGGAAGGCTATACGCAAGCGCTTCTCGATCATGGACTTGCCGTTAATCAACAATGGATTGCTTATGGGAACTTCTTCTATGAAAGCGGAGCTCAAGCCATGGAACAATTGCTGAGGGATAATGTTGAATTTACAGCGGTGTTTGCCGCTAGCGATGAAATGGCAATCGGCGCTATGCATTATGCAGCTAAAGCGGGAATTCATGTGCCGGATCAATTGTCCATTATTGGTTTTGACGATATCCGGCTTTCTACGATGGTTCATCCGCCTCTCTCTACCGTTCATCAGCCTCTAAGGGAGCTCGGGCAGGAGGCTGCAGGGAAATTGTTGGAGATGGCTAAAACGGGACAGGTGGCAACAAGCCTTATCCTGCCGCACCGTATTATGGAAAGGCAGACCGTAAAGGAACTCAACTCATTATAGAAAGGTTAGGGGATTGGAATAAATGGCAAACAAGTGGTGGAAAGATAGCGTTGTGTATCAAATCTATCCGCGCAGTTTTATGGATAGCAACGGGGATGGCATTGGCGATATCCCGGGCATTATTTCTAAACTGGATTATTTGAAGCTGCTGGGCGTGGATGTGATCTGGCTGTGTCCGGTTTACGAATCGCCCAATGATGACAATGGCTACGATATAAGCAACTACCAATCCATTATGAAGGAATTCGGGACAATCGAGGACTGGGAAGAGCTTCTTGCGCAAATCCATAATCGTGATATGAAGCTCATTATGGATCTAGTCGTCAACCATAGCTCCGATGAGCATGCTTGGTTCGTGGAATCCCGCAAGTCGAAAGACAACCCTTATAGAGACTATTACATTTGGCGGCCTGGCGCGGACGGAAGCGAACCGAACGACTGGGGGTCCTTCTTCAGCGGTTCAGCTTGGCAGTTCGATGAAGGCACAAACGAATATTTCCTGCATCTATTCTCCAAAAAACAGCCGGATCTTAATTGGGAAAATCCAAAGCTTCGCCAAGAGATCTATAAGATGATGACTTGGTGGCTCGACAAAGGAATCGACGGATTCCGGATGGATGTAATCAATTTGATCTCCAAAGTGCCTCAGCTGCCATCGGTTGGCAATGGAGAGGGATACCATTTTGGCGGCGAGCACTTCATGAACGGTCCGCGCGTACACGAGTACTTGAAAGAGATGAATCGTGAGGTATTGTCCAAATACGATATTATGACGGTTGGCGAGACGATCGGAGTAACGCCAGAGGATGCAGCGCTTTATGTTGGCGAGGACAGGGACGAATTGAACATGGTATTTCATTTTGAGCTGATGGAAGTTGATTCAGGCCAACACGGCAAATGGGACGTAAAACCTTGGGATCTGCGAGAAATGAAACAAATTATTGCGAAGTGGCAGATCGGGTTGGAAGGCAAAGGCTGGAATAGCCTGTATCTGAATAACCATGATCAACCTCGCATGCTTTCCCGGTTCGGTGACGATACGGTCTATCGTATGGAATCGGCTAAAATGCTGGCAACGTTGCTCCATACGCTTCAAGGAACACCTTATATTTATCAAGGCGAAGAGCTTGGCATGACCAATGTGAAGTTTAACTCCATCAGCGAGTATAAAGATATTGAAACATTGAACATGTACGAGGAGCACTTGGCTGCCGGCGAAGATATTGGCACCATTATGAACGCCATCTATGTGAAGGGCAGAGATAATGGACGAACGCCAATGCAATGGGATGGAAGCGAGCATGCCGGATTTACAACGGGGACGCCGTGGATTGCCGTTAATCCTAATTATCAGAGCATCAATGCCGAACAAGCGGTAAAAGACCCGCATTCCATTTATCATTATTACAGGAAGTTAATCGAGCTTCGTTATGCGCATAACGTAACCGGTTACGTAGCCTTCCGATTATTGATGGAGGACAGCACAAATCTATTTGCTTACGTTCGTACGCTGGGGGATGAGAAGCTGCTCGTTGTACTGAATTTCTTCAAGGAGCCTGCACAATTCCAACTGCCGGATGACATTACGTTCCATAAGCATGAATTATTGATTAGTAATTACGAGGCAAAAGCTGACACGGATATTCGGAGCATAACGTTGCGACCGTACGAAGCCCTTGTCTATAAACTCCAATGTTAACTAATAAAATGCGTGACGGGTCTGCACTGGTGGGCCCGTTACGCATTTTATTCAAACTTGCACGAGGGGGTCAGGCTTGAAATGAAACATAAGAAATCAAGGAAACTTAGCTCCCGATTCATTCTGCTTTTCTCTGCTCTTGCGCTTCCGTTGCTTCTTATATTATTTGGTGCCGGCCATTACGCTCAAAAAATTGTTCTAACGCAAGTAGCCAATTCTTATCAAAACTTGGTTAACTCCAATCTTCATATGATCGATCGGAGTTTGAATGATATTACAACGAACATGGTTTATATCGTTGATCATGATGAGAATTTCCAGAAGTTCGGGAGGAGTGACCTCACCGATTCCGAGTATTATTTTGCCCAAATGGAGCTCCTTCAACGGAACACAGCCTATCGCTCCTACTATCATACGGTGGACATGTTCTACATTTATTCCAGGGCAACGGATCGGCTTGCAACGACCAATGTCATTCCGGGATCGGATCATGATCAGGTTAAAGATTGGATCACTAATTCCCTGGAAACATCTGATGCACGACAATCCTTGATGTATCAATGGTCGATCGTGCGAATCGGCAATCAACATTTTCTTCACCGGGTTGTGGGCAACGATACGAGCAATAACACGTTCATAGGTGCGCTAATCAACGTGAACACTTTGAAAATGGCGTTGGGGAATCTCGATTTGCGTGAAGGCGGAGACGTCTTGTTCGCAGGCGAAGACGGGACAGTCCTATCTGACATTTCTCCAACTTTAAATAAGAAGTTCCGGTTACCGGCTGAGAAGCTGATGGCGAATACCTCTTTTTCCTTTTCGGACGAGGGAGAAGATCTTTTTATTATAACGAGCAGCTCTCCTGTCAGCAGGATCAACATGGCCGTTGTTCTGCCTTATTCTGAGCTGTTGCGAGGGCTGAAAAGTTTCGAAACCTTTACTTATCTGCTTCCTTTGATCGTGTTCCTTATTCTGCTTATTTATTTGTATATTTTGCGAAGAATAATTTATCATCCGATCCTTCTGCTTCTCGGGGCAATTCGCAGAACGAAAGACGGGGATATGGAAATGAAGCTGCCGGGCTCTTCCATCACCGAATTTGATATCATTCACCACACCTTCAATACGATGGTGGATGAAATCAAAGGTTTAAAGATCGGCGTGTATGAAGAAAGGTTGAATGCGCAGAAGGCCGAGATGAAGCATTTGCAGATGCAAATTAATCCCCATTTCTTTCTTAATACGTTAAACATCATTTTTCAATTAGCAGACATGAAACGCTTTGAGCTGGTGAAAAAGACCGTCCGCCATGTCGTTCAGTATTTTCGGTTCATGTTAAATGCGAGTCGAGATACAATCACGGTCGATCAGGAGATCGCGCATATCCGCAATTACTTGGAAATCCAAAAGATGCGTTATCAAGAATCTTTCGAATTTAAGCTAGACATTGCAGAGGAGCTGCGAGAAGCACAAATTCCCTCGCTTATTGTCCAGCCTTTTGTCGAAAATGCGATGATACACGGCATGAGCGTGAAGGGCGAGCCGTTCACGCTGCATATTTTAGCAGGACTAGACCAAGCAGATAACAAACGAATGGTTCTGGAAGTGAAGGATAGTGGCAAAGGGGTCTCGCCTGAGCTGCTCGAAGCCTTATCGACGGAATGGAGGGGGCAGGTGTCGGAAGGCAATCATATCGGAATTTGGAATGTGAAAAGAAGGATGTCGATTCGCTATGGCGATCAAGCGGCAATTGTTTTCTTTCACAATGCGCCACGCGGATTAGGAGTACGGTTGCATCTTCCGATCGAACATGTAAAGGAGCAGGATGAGCGATGACGCAAATGCTGGTTGTGGATGATGAACGGTTTGCTGTTGAGGGAATTTGCCAGTGTGCAGACTGGCGTGCATTAGGGATTGAATCGGTGCATACGGCCAATCATGCCGATGAAGCGAGAAAAATTCTAATGGAGTACCGAATTGACATCCTGATTTGTGATATTGAGATGCCGGATGAAGACGGGCTGTCGCTCGTTCGCTGGACGAAGGAAAATTCTCCATGTACCGAATCGTTATTTCTTACCTGCCATTCGGAGTTTACTTATGCCAAGCAGGCTATCAATTTGGGCAGCTTTGATTATCTGCTCAAGCCTGTGGATGGAGAGGAGCTGGCACAAGCAGTTAAACGTATGCTTCAGGCAATTAAAGAGAAGGAAGAGAGCATACAGCATAACGAGATGTATCTAAAGTACAAGGAATTGTGGAAAAAGCAGCAGCCCCTGTTGGCTGAGCGTTTCTGGCAGGATTTGCTGTCCCGGCGCATCTTTGCCTTTGGCGATTTTCTAGAACGAGCCATTCAAGATGCGCAATTAGATTTGGGTGCAACGGACAAGGTCATGCCCATTCTAATAAGCATTGAGGAATGGCAGAAGCCATTGGATGCGCGAGATCAGGAGATTATGGAATATGCATTAAAGAAGGCGGCAGAAGAGGTTTTTCTATCAGGCTCCCATTACGCCGGTGATGTTATTACAGATCGGAGCGGAGTGCTATTGGTGTTGGTCCGGGAGAATGGTTTTAGCGGGGATGATTGGACGCAGGCCTGCACGAGGTTTATTGATGTTTGCCGTACCTACTTTTACTGTCAGGTCACTTGTTATGTCGGCCGTCTGGCGCAATTGCAGGAGGTATCTCGATTGTGCGAAGCGCTGAAGAGCATGGAGCGGAACAATGTTAACCAAAAGGAGTCTGTCATTTTTTACAAGCCGCAAGCGGTTACGGTTGGCTCCTTGCCAGTCCCCAACCACATCGACGTTTCGCTATGGTCGGCCTATATGCTCAATGGAGAGCGGGACAAGCTGATCGAGCTGATTCATCAGAGCATAGAACAGCTTGAAGCGACGCCAACGCTTACTCAACAGCAGTTGGATACGTATTACCATGATACGCTGCAGGTTGTCTACAATTATCTTCATGTTAAGGGGATTAAAGCGGATGATGTGCCTCAATTTTCAATCTTGACAGCGATTCCAATCCGCAACTTATCGCAGTACAAGCATTGGTCTGAAAATCTGATATGGGCCGTTATGGATACTGTTCTAGCCAATAGGGAATCGGATGGGGTTGTGAAGAAAGTGATTCAATTCATAAAGGAGCAAGTGGAGGAGAATATCTCACGGGATGACGTGGCCAATCATGTGAATTTGAATCCGGCGTATTTGTCTCGCCTTTTCAAGAAAGAAACGGGCGCCAATTTGATTGATTATCTCATTGAGACAAAGATGAAACGTGCCAAGCAATTATTGGAATCAACTTCGCTGACAGTAAGTGGAGTTGCACTGCAGGTTGGCTACAGTAACTTCTCGCATTTTACAAAAATGTTCAAAAAGCAGTTTGGCATGAACCCACAGGAATATCGCAACGCAATGTCACAAAACGACTAAACCCAGGTTACAAAAACGGCGGAGGCGCAACAACGTTCGAAGTATACTGAGGTCATACAAAACTAAACAAGTAGGTGGAGCGTATGGCCGCAGTAGATTTAGCGGTAGGAAAGAATGCCCAGACGCATACTCGTCGAAAAAGTGTTCTGAAAAAAGTATGGCATTATCGAGCACTTATTATTTTAGCGTTGCCAGGGATTATCATGCTATTCATCAACAACTATCTCCCTATGTTCGGGATTTTCCTTGCTTTTAAGGATTTGAACTATACCGAGGGGATATGGGGAAGCAAATGGGTCGGGTTTAAAAACTTCGAGTTTCTATTTGCATCCAATGACGCATGGAAAATTATTAAGCACACGCTGCTGTACAACGTTGCTTTTCTAGTCATCAACACCGTGCTTGCTGTGCTTCTTGCGATTCTGCTCAATGAAGTGAAAAACCGAGTGTTATCGAAGGTGTTCCAAAGCACCGCAATATTGCCTAATTTCGTCTCCATGGTTATCGTTGGCTATTTGGTATTCGGTTTCTTGAATCCAGAGCTCGGTTTCGTTAATAAATCGATATTGGAACCGATGGGGAAAGAAACGGTAGCGTGGTATGCTTCGCCGGAGTATTGGCCCTATATCCTGACAATCGTTAATACTTGGAAATCAGTCGGCTATGCTGCCATCGTCTATCTAGCTGCCATTATCGGAATTGACCAAGAATATTATGAAGCGGCCAAGATTGATGGCGCAGGCAAGTGGAGGCAAATGACGGCCATTACGATTCCGCTGATCACGCCGGTTATTATCATTTTGACGCTGTTAGCGATAGGAAGAATTTTCAGTGCGGATTTCGGATTGTTCTATCAAGCGACTATGGCCTCCTCGATGCTGAAGGAAACGACCGAAGTTATCGATACCTACGTCTACAATGCGTTGCTGGTAACGGGAGATACGGGACTTGCCTCTTCAGCCGGCCTTTTACAGTCGGTTGTAGGATTCGTGCTTGTGATTTCAGTCAACTTCATCGTAAGAAAATTCAGCAAAGAGAACGCGTTGTTCTAGGAGAGGATGGGCGAGGTGTTAAACAAGCGAACGAACCCGTTTATCATTGTATTTTTAAGCCTTTTCAGTTTGGCGTGCGTGATCCCGTTCTGGCTCGTGCTGACGGTGTCCATTTCGAATGAGAATGATATCGCCTCGTACGGCTATCGTTTCTGGCCCAAAAAAATTGATCTGGTCGCTTATCAATATTTGATTCACGACTCCGCCAATATTATTCGTGCTTACGGGGTGACGATTTTTGTCACGGTTGTAGGTGTGGTCGCCAGCTTATTCATTACATCTGCGATGGCTTACACGCTGTCTAGAATTGATTTTCCGTTTAGAAATGCCCTTGGTTTTTACGTGTTTTTCACCATGCTGTTCTCTGGCGGCCTGCTGCCTTGGTATCTCGTATACACGAGGTTCCTCCATGTGCAGGATACGTTGTTGGCGCTCATATTGCCGGGGCTGCTTAGTGGTTTCAATGTGTTTATAATGCGTACGTTCTTTACCAACAGCATTCCGCCATCCTTGCTTGATTCCGCTCAGATTGATGGAGCAAGTGAGTATCGAACGTACTTCAGTATCATTTTGCCGCTTTCTTTGCCAGTCATGGCAACGATCGGTTTGTTCACGGTAGTATCGTACTGGAACGACTGGTTTACAAGCTTGGTGTTCATAAGTAATGAGAATCTCTACTCGTTGCAGTACTTGCTTAACAAAACACTGATGAATGCAGCTTTTCTACAATCTATAGCCGACAAAGCCTATAGTAATACAGCGAATGTGACGCAGCCGCTGGAATCGATTCGAATGGCGATGGCTATGGTCGCAATAGGACCGCTCGTGCTCGTGTTTCCGTTTCTACAGAAGTACTTCGTTAAAGGCTTGACTGTAGGTGCTGTGAAGGGCTAGATCCGAAATTATTTCGGTTTAGTATATAGAAGGCCATTATACTTGCTAATTCTTAGGGGGGTTACAACATGAAACGATTCAAGAAAGCATCTATGGTGTTGACGACACTGCTAATGTCTGTTGCGCTTGCAACAACAGGTTGCTCGAGCGGCAAAAATTCCGAAGGCAATGGCAATGCAGGCGGAGAAGGGGCAACAACGAAAACGAACGCAGATGGAACGAAGTCGTTATCGCCCTATGAGGTTGTTATGGTTTATCCGGATTCGCCGCAAGATGATATTGGAACTGTGCAAAGCGCAATGAATGACTATTTGAAGCAGACTTACCCCGATCTAAATATGACCGTTAAGCTGAATCCGATCGATTGGGGCGCGTGGAGCGATAAAACCAATTTAATGATGGCTTCAAGCGAGAAGTTCGATCTGATGTTTACAGCGGATTGGCTCGGGTATAACCAACAGGTATCTAAAGGCGGTTTGCTCCCGTTGAACGATCTGTTGGCACAATATGGACCCGATATTGAAGCAGTAGAGAAGGATTACCACGAGCCAGCTAAACGCGGCGGCAAGCTATACGGCATTCATACGCATCAGGAATTGGGCGGAACCCAAGGCGTCTATCTCGATAAAGCTTTGGTAGATAAATATAAGTTTGATTTGAGCGTGTTCAAATCCGGCAAGGTGGAAGAACTGGATTCGATGTTGGCGACAATCAAAGCGAACGAGCCAGGCATAACGCCACTCGTTGCTCCAAGTTTCCCGCTTGAAGCGTACTACTCTTCCGGGACGACGGATAGCGTCGGCAGCTTGGCTGTCGTGAATGTTCTGGGAACAGATCCGAAGGACTATACGGTTGTTAACACGTTCTCTACTCCGCGCTATATGGAACTAGCGAAGCTCACCTTTAAGTGGTTTAAAGCCGGTTATATCAACAAAGACGCTTTGACTCCTGGCCTTGACGTATGGAAAAAGTTCCAGTCAGGCAAGGCGTTTGCTCTAGTTGGGGATATGGATATTATCGCAGATATGTCGATCGGCTCCGTGGCGAAATCGCCGAACGGCTCTTTGAAAGCAGGCCGCGAAGTATTGCAAATTCCATTGAATGTTGACCGATTGCAAACCGGCAAGATGACAGCAACCATGCAGGCGATTTCCAAGACATCCAAGGACCCTGCTCGCGCAATGATGCTATTAAATCTGTTCTTTAAAGATCAAAAATTGCTCACGTTATTCAACTTTGGTGTCGAGGGCAAGCATTATGTGATGAAGGACGGGCAAATCGCATTGCCAGAAGGCAAAACGAACAATGATGTAGGCTACTATCATGATATTATGTGGCAAATCGGCAACCAGATGTTGAACTATACGCGTGTTGGCGAAGATCCAAAGAAATATGAGAATTACGAGAAGTTCAATGCAATGGTGTCTGAGAATCCATCCCGTATTTTCGGATTCATCTTTGATCCAGAGCCGGTGAAGAACGAAATGATTGCAATTGATACAGCACAGAAAGCATTTGCGGATGGCATCAAATCGGGCCAACTCGATCCTGAGGTTAACATTCCGAAAATGATCGAAAAGCAAAATGCAGCGGGAGCGGGCAAAGTTATTGCGGAAGCACAGAAGCAGCTCGACGCTTGGCTCAAGGCTAACGGCAAATAAGAAGTAGTTGCAAAGGGTATAACTTACGCGGTTATACCCTTTGTTTGTACGTGCAAGAAGCCAATTTTACAATTATTAGGAGGATATTATGGGGATGAAGAAAACAATATTGCTCTGCACGTTATCCGTCATTGCTGCGGGACAAGGAGAGATTCCGTTTCAAGGCAACGCAGGAGATGCACAAGTCGCACATGCTGGAGCAGCAAATGGAATAGCAACCATGCAAGAAATGTTGAAAACGGTTACTTCAATTTCTGTAGATAAAGCGCGCTATCTGCCTGGTGAAGAAGTCACGCTGACAATCAAGCTGGCGGACCGAGTGGACTGGACGGGAACATTGAATTTGCAAATTTATCAAATCAATGAGTTAGTAGCTAGTGGAGCAAAGACGGTAGCGGTGAAGCAAGGACAAGGGGAGCTGCAGGTCAAATGGAAAGCGCCCGAACGGGATTTTACAGGCTATTTGGTGAAGGCATCGGTGAATGGCGCTAGCGAGAATGATTTTGCAACCGCTGCCATTGATGTATCAAGCGATTGGAAACGGTATCCGCGTTATGGGTATGTTAGTGAGTTTCCGAATGAAACGGCAGAGCAAAGCGATGCTAAGCTAAAGCAATTATCGCAAGATTACTATCTGAATGGGTATCAGTTTTACGATTGGATGTGGCGTCACGACGTCTCGGTTTATTCCAAAACCGATGAAAACGGCAAACCGCTGAAGGATGGGAATGGCAATTATATTACGGAAGAAATCAATGCTAGCACCCATTATACTGATCTGCTTGGGCGAACGCTTTATCCAATGTCCGTCAAGCAGCAGGTAGAATCGGCACAAAAATATGGGTCTGCTGCAATGGCTTATCAGATGAATTACGCAGCCCGAGAGAATTATACGGATTTCGGCGTTAGCCCGGAATGGGGATTGTATAACAAGTCAGCGCAGTTCCCCCTTGACCCAACAAATCCGCAGAAGGATCAGAACGGGTTTACATTTGAAGTTAATGGCAAGCCAACATCCTTGTTTTTGCAGGATCCCGGAAATACGGCATGGCAGGCGTATATATCGAAACAATTTAATCGTTCGGTGAATGTATTTGGCTTCGATGGGATTCATCTCGATCAATGGGGCGCTAGCGACAATGATTTCCTTTACGATTACAACGGAAACAAACGATATTACTCGCTGGATTACGATAAGTTGATTGGCGCCGTCAAGGATTCGCTTGTAGCGAACAATCCAAAGAAAAGCGATGTTACGCTCAACATGGTTGGCGGCAATGCCGACTATAGTGCGGTTACGAATCCACAAACGAAAACAGACTTTGATTATAGTGAAATATGGCAGGATCGCAATCAATATCGTGACTTGCAGAAAGTCGTAGAGGATACGAGAGGAAAAAACGGGGGCAAAGCGATGGTCATCGCTGGCTACATGAACTATAAGCAGGCGACAGGAGTGACGACCCGTGGCACTGATGCAATGGATGTACCGGCAGAAGCAGATTATCAATCCCGTATAACCAAGGCATACGGGTGGGTCGGCAACTTTGGTCGTAAGGATACGGATGCGGTTACCTTCACGGTTAACGCGCCCGTTAAGGGATCATACGAGCTGACACTAAATTATGGCCAAGGCAACGGGTCTGGGTATCCAGAGGGGAAGTTAACGGTAAACGGTCAGGTTGCTGCAGATGCAATAGCATTTGATTCAAATACGGGATGGGGTAATCCGGTATCTGGGTCCAAAGTGAATCTTGAGCTTGAGGCAGGGACGAATACCGTCAAGTTAACATTGAATACGAATGGGCTATGGTTGAATTTGGCGAGCCTTGATGTAAAGGGACAAGGGATTGAAGAACGCTTTGAAGCGGTAGATGCTAAGCTGGATACGGTCATTGTCGATCAGTATAGCAATGTCTATAACTTTGATACGAAAGGCGACTATGTAACCTTCCACGTGAATGTGCCTGCTGAAGGAGACTATCCGCTTGGGTTCAGTTATGCCTCTGACTGGCAGAGTGTAGATCGCGAACTCGTTGTGAATGATGTCCAACAAGGCCGTGTAGCGTTTCAAGGAGCAGGCGCATGGGATAAATTCACGAAACGGGAAAACATGTCTACTGTGCATCTAGCTGCAGGCAACAATACGGTCAAACTAGCAGCCCCTAAGGATGATATGGGCATCAAACTGCAATATATGACTGTCGGGGCAAATAAATATTATGCGCTCTACGCGGATATTCCGCAGACAAACAGCATTAAGCAGAGCGAAAGCAAGACGGATAACTTTGGCCAAGCGGGTCAGAGCATCACTTATACAGTGAATAACGCCCAAGCTGTCGATAGCATTACTGTGCTATACCACGGCGATAACGATCCTGTCATGTCGGTGCTAGTCGATGGCCAGCCCGCGCAGCAGGCACAGAATGTGGCGTTCCTGCGGACATCAGGCGGTTGGGATGGTGCAATGCAGCCGAAGACGCTGACGGTAGCAATTCCGGCAGGCAAGCACGAAGTGACGCTGAAGATGGAGTCTAGCGGGCAATATATTAACGTTGGGGGCATCCTTGTTGGCGGTTTTGAATACAGCACGGGCAGCGCACAGGGTGACGGCGGTGTCGTGCCATTGGTAGGCTATGTATATGATTTCAATAATGAGAATGACCGGGTTGTATTCGATGTGACGGCAGATGCAGCTGGCAGTTATGATCTGAACTGGGTGTACCAGAATAATGCGCCAAACGCAGGGACGGCGATTCGCAGCGTAACGGTTGGCGACGGGCAAAGCGTACCGGTAAGCTTTGTGCCTACGCTGGGCAATTCTTGGCAGACAGCCGTAACAAGCGGCGTACAGCTGCAGCAAGGGAACAATCGCATTGAAATTAAAATGAATGCTCAGGCAGACAATGGGATCAAGCTAGATAAGCTGACCGTTCAAACAAGCGGCTCTCCAGCGGATGAAGCTTATGCCTATGAGGCGGAAAGCATTCGGGAAGCAGAAACTTTTTCCCTGTATAAAGATACGGTCATTAACTTCGGTGAAATTGGCCAACAGGTGACGTATCCAGTGACGATTCCGCAGACTGGCGAGCAAAGCTTGATCTTCACTTACTCGAATGCTGGCGCGAGCACCTCTCGTTCCGTTTATATCGATGGCGTTCGGGCAAAAGATGCAGGCGGGAATGACTTGAAAGTTTGGTTCTCGGGCACCGAGAGCAAAGATAGATACAGCGAAGACGGCTATGTCATCGTTCCTGCTATGACAGCGGGGAATCATACCGTAACCTTGAAGGCGGAAGCGGACGATGAGCGGGGCACGGTTCAGCTTCGAGGCGTGACAGCCGGGTATTTCAACGAGCCTTCCGTTCGGTTAATGGATGCAGCATTGGCAACAATGGGAGCCACGCACATTGAAATCGGCACTGCGGAACGGATTGAAGAAGGGCCCAACATGCTGGCACACGAGTATTATCCGAACCGAAGCAAGAAAATGACGGTGAATACGAAAGAAGCGATGAAAGATTACTATAAGTTCTTCGCTGCCTATGAAAATTTGCTCTTTGATAGCAAGGTGGATACTTCCGGAACGATCGGCGTAAAGGATGCTAACGGCGATGCTATGCAAACAAGCAAGGATGGAACAGCGAATACGCTTTGGTACACGGTTCGCACAAATGCTGGTAATGCGAGCTTTGAAACGTATGATCTCATTCATTTGGTTTCGGATTGGCGCAATGCGGCGAATGAGCCGGCGCTTCTGCAAGATATTCAGGTCGATTATGCGCTCGGGCTTACGCAGGACGCAGCTCCAAATCTGAAAGTATACGCGGCTACTCCGGATGGCAATGAAGGAGCCATGAAAGAACTAACTTACACTTGGAACGGAGACCATATCCTCATTAACGTTCCTTCGGTCTCTTATTGGTCGATGCTCGTAGTGGACCGCAATCCCCAACAGGGCACGGTACAACAGATCTTTAATGCTGGCGGCAATTCTTCTTCATCTGGTACAGGCATTCCAGTTGTGGTTCCACCAGCGGCTGATGGACTGAAAGTTGTTACAGTGCAAGAGCTTCAGCAGGCGAATGGCGGCAAAGTAATGATTGCATTACCAAGCGAAATGAAGTCTGTACGAATTCCTGCAGAAGCAGGCGAGCTGCTCGGAAGCAACAAGCTAGAGCTGCAGTACGGACCGCTTGCATTGAGCTGGAATGCCGGTGCGATTAAGAAGCTGTGCGCTGGTGCAGCCAAGCAGGAAGGGGCTTATCTAGAGGTAAAGCTTACTCCGATTGATAACCCGGCTAAAGGAACTCCGTCACAAGCATTCGTGCAAAAAGGGGGCTTTTATTCCCTCCAAATGACTTTGAAGATGAAGGACGGCACAACGCTCGAGACTGAAAGCCTGGAGCCGGGCGTAAACCTTGCCTACCGTGTAGACGGGTTAAAAATGAGCGGTAAATTGCTCGGTCTTTATGTCTATGACAAAAAGAGTGGGCAGTGGGCGTATGCCGGAGGGCATTACAATACGAATGACAAGAGTTTCTATGCCGGACTAGCAACGCAGGGGGCATTCGCGTTCTTCGAGTATGAGAAATCTTTCGTAGATGTGCCAAGCACCCATTGGGCTTTCGAGGCAGTTTCGTCTTTGGTTGCGAAGCAAGCGATCAAAGGGGTGACGGAATTTAACTTTGCACCTTCTGAAACGAGCTCTCGAGCACAGATTGCAGCGATGGTAGCACGAGCTTTGAATCTGGAGAGCAAGGGCAGTGATGCTTCGTTCATTGATGTACCTGCGACAGCATGGTATGCAGAAGAGCTAACCGCTGCATATGAGACAGGATTGGTGCAGGGCAGTGTTGGCGGTAAGTTTATGCCGAATGCCCCAATTACCCGTCAAGAATTGGCGGTTATGTTAGTAAGGGCATATAGCGCATTTGGCAGTCATGCATTCACGAGTAAGGAAAGAGAATATACGGATGCTGATCAGATCGCAGCCTGGGCGAAGGACGCCGTAAAAAAAGCGACTGAATATGGACTCCTGCAAGGATTGCAGAATGGGGAGTTTGCTCCGACGCGCAATTGCACACGCAGTGAAGTAGCTATGGCATTAGACAACTTGCTTAATCGAGTAAATAACTCGAGTATTTAACGGAGTGAAACACCTTCAAGTGTATCCAGATTTCGAATTCGAAAGTGCTGGGTACAATCTTGAAGGTGTTTTTCATATTCTGCAAGGTTGCGATTTAGAAGATTTCTTTCACTTTATAAAGTAACCTGAGCCAATGCGTTGAGCTTCAGGATAAAAGGAGGATGATTGATTATGCCAACCTTAGTAACAAACTCTTTAAAGAATGCGCTCAACCCAACGATTCTAACCAGCAAGGGCGCCAGTACAGTAAATCGCCAAGGAGGATATTGTTTTTACTCGGACAACCCGGAAAGTGTTACAAACGGGCCGGCGTTAGGTAGTTTCGATCTGGTGGATGGAGGCGGGAAACGGTGGCTTAACAAAGCAACAGTAAATGGAGCGGGACTTGTTTATATGTGGCACACCAATGGCTCGGGCGCACCGTTTAAGCATGCACTGCTCATTTACAATCCCAACAGTTTCGCGATTTCCGTTTCATCCTCCAACAATGGTCTCACGCAATCCAATGGCGGTTCGGACATTGCAGGATGGACACAGTACTTTTCAGGAAACAATCACTTGCCGACCCCGATCGTTATTCAGCCAAACGCATTCGGGACGATTTTCCAACAAACCATCTCAGCAGGTTATAACTTCGGTATTGTGGCACGCACCAATGTCGTGAACAACAGCACCGGTGCTGCTGCGAATGCGATCTTCTACGATGTTGCCTATCTTAATACGAACATCGGTGCAACGGATTGGGCAACGTTGAAAAGTCCATCGATGCGGAGAGGCGTGGCGCCGACATACTACAATCCTATGAACTTAGCGGAAATTGCACCTGTTGATACAAACGGCATTGCATATAGAGTTTGCGGATCGGCTGCGAATCCTGGCGTGTTCGGTACAGACGATATCCCGACAGTGACAGACTACGCGCCGACGGGCAATAACTCGACGGGGTTGCTTGAAGGCGGTTTTGGCCAGCAATACGCTGTTTCGATGAAGATCAAGAACACATTCACTGTATCAAAGAACTTCCTGATTATGATCGGCAAAACGGCGGCTTCCGGCGGTTCCGGATTTCCTTTCGTTAATATGGCGGGTGTATCCCAATCATACGCTTGGGTAGGACCGGGCTACTACTGCGATATGATCGACACAGGCCCTGTAGCAGCCGGGGCTACGATTACGGTTAACTTCTTTATGGTGGTGCCCGCAGTTTCTTCTACCCCCGTAATTATCGGTGCCCGAGTTAAGCCATAACGGGTTTAGTTAGATGGGGAAGTGAATGAGCGGCTTTTTACTTGACCGAAAGGCGGGCCAACCTAAACGTTAGGTTGGCCTATTTTGTATGATCTGAAGCTTGTGTTGATTTCTGTATGACTACACTTGAATGATAATTGGCAGGATCATAGGCCTTCTTTGGGTTTTCGCAAACAAAAATTTCCCGATGGAATCTCTGATCGATTGTTTATAGATTCCCCAATGATTGTTAAGCTTGGTGTATTGCTCCTGAAGCCTCTCAATTTCATCTAAAGTTAGTCGTTGAATTTCTTCCATTAAGCCCTCGGATTCCTTCACGAATACGAAGCCTCTTGATATGACTTCAGGTCCCGAGACAATTTTATTGTCCGATTTTCCGAGCGTCAGCACGATGATGAGAATGCCGTCGGCGGATAACACCTTTCGATCGCGCAAGACGATATTACCGACATCACCAATCCCAAGTCCGTCCACAAGCGTATTCCCGTTAGCTACTTTTCGTTCTTGCATAGCTTCAGAACCGATGAAATCCACAACATCGCCATTGCTAACGATAAAAATGTTGCTTGCGTTTACGCCGACAGATTCCGCTAATATTCGGTGCAAATGAAGCATCCGGTATTCGCCATGAATAGGAATAAAGTATTTTGGCTGCATCAGCGTCAGCATAAGCTTCAATTCCTCTTGGCTTGCATGCCCGGAAACATGCATCCCCGTAACTGTGGCTGAGCCATAGATAACCTTAGCCTTCCTTGCAAAGAGATTATCTACAATGCGCGCCACGTTTCTTTCGTTGCCTGGGATAGGGGAAGAAGCAAAAATAACCGTGTCTCCAGGAGCAATGCCAATCTGGCGATGGTTGCCGCTTGCAATTCGTCCTAAAGCGGCCATCGGTTCCCCTTGGCTTCCCGTGCAAAGAACAACAATTTCATGGTTTTTATATTTGTTAACTTCTGATAGTTCCACAAGCTGGTTTGCAGCAATGCTCAAATACCCTAACGTTGAAGCTACATCCACAACGTTCACCATGCTCCTGCCAGCAAGAGCAACCTTGCGGCCCGTCTTTTCGGCTGCGTCGAAAATCTGTTGCAATCGATGTACGTTGGACGCAAAGGTTGAAATAAATATTTTTCCATCTGCGTTTATGAAAGCTTCAAGGATGTTTGCGCCGACTAATCGTTCAGAAGGCGTGAAGCCGGGACGTTCTGCATTGGTGCTTTCAGACAAAAGGGCAAGCACACCGTTTTTCCCGATTTCAGCCATTTTATGAATATCAGCGAATTGATCATTGACCGGAGTGAAATCGAACTTAAAATCGCCAGTATGTACGACTGTGCCTTGAGGCGTGTGAAAGGCGATGCCTAAGCAATCAGGGATACTATGGCTAGTCGTAAAAAAACTTAACGGAATGCTTCCAAGAACGACTTTGGAATCAGCATCAATCTGATGCAACGCTGTCGTGCCCAGCAGGCGATGTTCTTTTAATTTTCCTTTGATTAGACCCAAAGTAAGTCGGCTTGCGTAGATCGGCATATTGAACTGTTTAATGATATAAGGGATACCGCCGATATGGTCCTCGTGGCCATGGGTAACCACAAGCCCTCTAACCTTTTCTTTATTTTCAAGCAAATAAGCAATATCCGGGACAATTAAATCAATCCCTAATAAGCTTTCATCCGGAAACTTTGAGCCGCAATCAACGATGATGATGTCGTCATCATATTGAATGACATACATATTTTTTCCAATCTCATTGACGCCGCCAAGGGGGATAATTGAGAGCCGGTTTTTCACCTCGTGCATGGTAAACCTCCATTGGGCTTTGTAAATTCCGATTTGTTTTGCCCTTTGCGCTTCCTGTTTATTCCGCTTCTGCCTGTCGAATCGGACATATCTGCTTCTATTTATAATTTTGTCAGAATAGGTTCATTCTAATTTGCAGACAACGCCTAGAATCGAATGAATGGCTTAACGGCTATCGTTCCATGCTGGTTATTGGGAGGGGCTTTAGCATCGAGATGGAAATTGAAACAGAAATGTCCTATGGATCCGATTATCATTATTTGCCGGTGACCTCCTTAGAAAGTGGTGTCGGCCAAGAGATTATGCCTGATTTATTTGGTTTGACTGTCCAGATCGTGAACGTTTTGTTCGTAGGCTCGCCTGAAGACCAACATTGGATGCTCATTGATGCCGGGATGCCGGGTTCTGCCAGCCACATCATTCAAGCAGCAGAGCAACGCTTCGGACCGAATTGCTCTCCTAGAGCTATTGTGCTGACCCATGGCCATTTCGACCATGTCGGTTCGATTATTGAACTGATTGCGCATTGGGATGTGCCCGTGTACGCCCATCCATTAGAATTCCCTTTCCTGACAGGCAAACAAGCTTATTTGCCAGCTGATCCTTCAGTAGGTGGAGGACTGGTGTCACGAATGTCCCCATGGTTCCCTAATGAGCCAATCAATCTCGGAGACAAGCTGCGGAGGCTGCCAGCGGACAGGTCAATTCCTGATCTTCCGCAATGGAGGTGGATTCACACGAAAGGGCATACGCCAGGCCATGTTTCATTGTTCCATTCGGGTGCCAGAGCTTTAATCGCGGGCGATGCTTTTGTTACTGTGAAACAAGAGTCTATCTATAAAGTATTTATGCAAGAAATGGAAATCAGCGGTCCGCCAAAATACTTTACGACGGATTGGCCTTCTGCACGTGACTCCATCATGCAATTAGAAGCGTTGAAGCCATTAATCGCCGTAACGGGGCACGGCAAACCGATGGAAGGGGAGTTGCTGGCAACGAGCCTCCAACGATTGATAACGGACTTTGATGAGATCGCTTTACCTCATGAAGGAAAGTAGAGGAGTATAGAGACGGAGTCCTTCGCAAGCGAAGGAGCAGTATGAAACCGAGGAGCAACAAAAGGGGGGCCAAAAAGCCGCGACGGCTGAGGACACCTCCTTTTTTTGCGCCTGTATGTCATATTGAAGGCGACGCTGGTGCGTACAGCAGTCTGCTCATTGCAGTTCATACAATAGAATCAAACTCGAGCGTGGAACTGTGGTAACATCATTGCAAAATGTGCAACGGGAAAGACGGCTTTCTATATTCCGGGCCCATTTTATCTATTCTGGATCGTGTCTCGTTGCATGAACTGCAATGGGAGCGTCTAGTGAAGGCAAATCGTCTTTTTCTCGTTGTACAGCGTGCAATGGCGTGGTCGACGCGCTGCGCAGCAGCCTCTTTTTTCATGAGCGATTCTTGTCCTTTGATTTATGTATAAACAGATCGTTTTTTCGTAAAAACAAAAAACTGCACCTTGACCCGAAAAACGAGGGGTATACATAAGGGAACAATCTAACTAAAATTAGCTAATTCCCATGGTGGCAGCCATTGGCGTTAAGCAAGTTTCTGTACCGTTTTGAAAACGATTCCAAAAGGAGATGAACTTATGAACAAGATTAGTCATGAGGTGGAGGGATTTGTGAAAGCAGAGGGCCGCAAGATCGTAAACGGCGCAGGCCAAGCGTTTTTGCTGCGCGGCGTCGGATTGGGCAGTTGGTTGCTGCCCGAGGGTTACATGTGGCGCTTCCCGGTAGCGGGCGACCGCCCGCGGCGGATTGAGAAGATGGTTGATGAGTTGATCGGCGAAGACAAGGCGAAGCAATTTTGGGACACCTATTATGATGTTTATATTGCGGAGGACGATATTCGCCGCATTGCGGAAGAGGGCTTCAACTCCATACGGGTGCCGATCAATGCCCGGTCGCTGCTGAAGGAAGAGACTAAGCCTATATTCGATGAGCAGCATCTTGCACTTATTGACCGAGTGATCGATTGGTGCAGAACCTATCGGCTGTATGTCGTGCTTGATCTGCACGGTGCGCCTGGCGGGCAGACGGGCGCGAATATCGACGATTCGCGCAACGACCAGCCGGAGCTGTTCCAGGATGAGGCCAACAAGCGCTTGACGGTGGAGATGTGGCGGATGCTGGCCGAGCGCTATAAGGATGAGTGGATTGTAGCCGGATATGATCTGCTTAACGAGCCGCTGCCGGAATATTTTTCGATGTACAACGACCAGATCATGCCATTATACCTCGATATCATACGCGCCATTCGCGAGGTTGACGACAAGCATATGATTATTCTGGAAGGCGCGCATTGGGCGACGGATTGGTCGATTTTCAAAGAGAAGCCGGATGAAAACAACCTGATGCTGCAATTCCATAAATATTGGAATAACCCGGATACAGCGAGCATTCAGAAGTTTCTCGACAAGCGCGACGAGTGGAATGTGCCGATCTATATGGGCGAGGGCGGCGAAAATAATATCGAATGGTACATCGGCGGGTTCCGGTTATACGAGGATCACGATATTTCGTGGAATTTCTGGACGTGGAAAAAACTTGAAACGATCAACTCGCCATGCTCCGTCAACCAGCCGGAAGGGTGGGACAAGCTTGTTTCCTACTTGGAAGGGGGGCAAAAGCCGGAGAGCGGCGAGGCGGAGCGGATTTTGTGGACGTATCTGGATAATCTGCGGATTGAATCGTGCACTTATCATACGGAGGTCGTGAACGCGCTGCTATTTCGGCCTTCCGTACGCATTCCTGCGATCTTCTACGGCTTTCACGGTGCAGGCGTCAGCTATGGCGTCCAGCAGCCAATCAGCCACACGCTTGGCTTCCGCTCGGACGACGGCACTGACATTCGCTTCACCGACAGCCAGCGCGATAAGCCGAACTTCCATCCTGGGCGAGGCTTGGCATGGGAGGCGGACGAATGGCTGCATGTTCGGCTCACGAAGGGCGATTGGCTCGCTTATGAGGTGAATGCGGCGAGCAGCGCTGCGCATACGGTTATGCTGCGCGTTGCCGCGCCGGAAGGGCAGGCGACTGTCGAAGTTGAGATCGACGGCAAAGCGGCGGGGCGAGCGGAGCTCACGGGCAGCGATTGGCAAACCGTTGCATTGAGCGGCTGTTTGTTCTCGGAGGGAAGCAACGGCCGCATCGTGGTTCGCTCAGCTGACGGGCAGGTCGCGCTGGAGTGGCTCTCCGTCGATCCAATAACGTTACAGCCATAACTAAAAAGCAGCCGGCCCTAGTCTTGCATAGGGCTGGCTTGTTTCAATTGGTAGAGATGCGATAATACGTTCTACGAGACTTTTTTGACCATGGGAAGGAATTTCGGCATCGGCATATCGAAGTCAAACATAGAAGCTATGAATTTAACCGATAAAGAGAGGTTAGCGACATGGGGTATATGGATCGAACGACGAAAGAGCTTTACGCTTACTTGCCGGCATTAACAAGAACGGAAAATTTCGATGCATTCTGGGAGGAGACCATTCGCGAGGCAAGAGCTGTTCCGCTCAATCCAGTCAAGCGTAAGGTCGCGCATCCGATTGAGCATGTGGATATTTATGATATTCAATATGATGGGATGGACGGGACACCCATTCACGGCTGGTATATCGTGCCTGCTTTTTTGCAAAAAGATAGTTATCCGTGTTTGATTCACTATCATGGATTTACCCATCATCGGGGGGAGCCATCCGACTTCATGCATTGGGCCATGATGGGGTTTGCCGTCTTGTCAATTGATTGCAGGGATCAAGGCGGGGCCACTGGCAGCCGCGCTTCGTCTACGAGCGGATTTGCGATGAATGTAGCGAGCAGAGGCGTCCATAACCGCTATGAGTATTACTATCGATTTGTGTACATGGACTGCATGAAGGCGATCGATTTTGCTTGCGCCCAAGCAGAAGTTGACAGCTCGCGGATTGTGGTAGAAGGCGGAAGCCAAGGGGGAGCGCTCACGATCGCGATGGCGGCGCTGGATGATCGGCCGGTGCTTGCCATGGCGGATGTGCCAAGCAACAGCAATTTGGAACGGCGCGTAGAAGGGATGCATGGCGCTTTTGCGGCGGTGACGGTATATATCAAGCAGCATCCGGAGCAGCTGGATCATGTGCTGGAGCAGCTTAGCTATTTTGACACGATGAATATGGCGGACCGGATTACCTGCAGCGTGTTCGCCTCAGTAGCATTAAAGGATGAGGTATGCCCGCCCGATATGTTTTTCGCCACGTATAACCGAATCAAGAGCGAGAAGCAAATCAACATTTACCCGTTTAATGGCCACGAAGGCGGCGGCGCTGTGCAAACAGAGGCGAAGCTGGCTTATATAAGGCAAAAATACGCGAGTTGGTTTGCTTGAACACCTAGAGATAGGTGTTTTTAATTAAAATTGTTGAAATCGATTTCAGTCAATGCTAATATCTGTTTGCTAGTATAAAAAATGTATTCGTATGCAACGGTTTCGCTTACATAGCGTGCATGCTTATATGTAGGAGGCTAATCAATGGCAACAATTTTACCGATCGATGAGACGCCGATCATTAATTGTCGGATGCACTATGCAATGATGCTTGCGATCATCACCAAGATGGAAAACCATGAGCCCTGGCTATTCAGCAGCTTCGTGAATTTACAGTGCAACAAGCCGGATTTTCTAGGCAATCTCAACAATGATCTGCGATTTTGCAAGAGTGACAGCCCGGTTTATTATACGTCAATGATTGATTTGGAAGTGATGAGTGCGCCGTCCTTCCAAAAGGTAAATTGCTCCGTTTTGGAGGTGGTGCGCAGCGCGATCGCTAACAAAAAATACGTCTACATGTTCGCAAACAAATTTTATATTCCTTCATCGCCTTTTTATCAAGACATACAGGTTACGCAGGATATTTTGGTGTACGGAGTTGATGAGGACAAGGAGTTGTATTACGTTCTTTGCTACAATAAATATAAGCAGTTTACTACGATTCAGGTTAGCTTTGGCGATATGGAATTAGCGATTCAAAATAGCAATTATGAGTTTTGGAATGAAAAGATGTACTTTATTCAGTGCCCGGAAGGCGCATTCGCATTCAGGCCTCAATGGCATGAGGTGGACACCCGGTTATTGCTGAACGATTTGGTCGATTACATGGAATCCACCTGCAGGTCTGAAGTCGTAAAGCAGAACGTTAACGTGGATTGTTATGATTTTGGCCTATCCATCTATGAGACGATTAAAGGCTGGATTGCCTATGTTTATGCGCATTATGAGCAATTTGATCCGTTAATTGCGCTTACGACCTTATGGGAGCATAAAAAGCTGATGCTTGCCCGCGTTCAGTATTTGAATCAAAGCCAACTGATCAATATGCCCTATGGGTTGGTGCAGGAGTTTGAGCAGCTGGAGAAGCAAGCGGCGCGCTTGCGCAACATTGCTATCAAGATGAAGCTGCGGAATCAGCTGGAGCTTGACCAACTATATGCTATGCTTGATGAGGTGAGAGACATAGAGGTTAAAGCATTGAAAGGGCTAATCCAGCGCTTGGAAGAAAAGCATACGCATTCGTTAGCTTTACACAGCGGGGGCTAGGGAGAGCGAATCGGGCTTCGCAAACGCTATAACAATAAAAGCTGCCTTAGGGCAGCTTTTAAGTGCCGGCTTGGCAGTCTGATGGCTAAAAGACGGTTTTATACTTAACATCTTGAAATCGATTTCAAAACATGTTAGGATGTGATTGTTAAGAAATTCTAGATTTCTTGACCGGAAACAGCTGAATTCCTTTTAATGTTTACAGTTACTTAGCAAGGGGGAGTGTCCTAAGCCTAGGTATTTTTTAAAGGGATAAATGAAATCGTTTACATTTTCAAGTATCGAAATGTTTGCTTAATTAACGAATCGAATACGGTGCAATGTTCAAGTAAAAAGGCATGCATGGCCAGCGTGCAGCTCGTTCATTTGCAGGGCAAAAATATGTAAACGCATACAAACCAAAAACCTAGGTGCTCGATGCGCTTGAAGAAACCTCGAAGAACGATTCTAAATCAGAAGGGGAAATCAAATCCATGATGAAAAAGAAAATTGTAACCGCTCTCACGGTGTTGGCATTGACGGTTCCGTCGCTGCCTGTCACAACCCATGCGGCAGGAGAAGCGGTTCAGGTTTGGCTAACGAACCCGAATAACAATACCTGGCTTGCTCGTCAAGCCGATGTGAATTTCGCGAGCTCCAGCGGCGGCGCCGACTACACGATTAACGTAAACAATGGAACGACTTATCAATCGATGGACGGCTTTGGTGCATCGCTAACAGACAGCTCCGCTTGGCTGCTTGCCAATAAGCTCTCGGCTTCCAAACGAACGGAAGTAATGAACAATCTGTTCGGCCCTTCCGGCATTAACATTAGCGCGCTGCGCCAGCCGATCGGCGCCAGCGACTTCAACTGGGAATCGTGGACTTATGACGATACGACAAACAATGTAGACGACATGAATTTAAATTCATTCTCGCTTTGGAGAGAGGACGCTTATATTCGGCCGATGCTGGACCAGGCGTACAATGTGAACAAAGGCCGGATCAAGCTGTTCGCTGCACCGTGGAGCCCTCCTGCATGGATGAAAACCAATAAAGGACTGAACGGCAACACAGGCGGAACCTTGCGCACGGATGCTTATCAAGCTTATGCCAACTATCTGGTCAAATACCTTCAGCAGTACAGCGCGAAGGGAACGCCGATCTATGCCATGTCCGTTCAAAACGAGCCGAAATTTAACCCGAACTGGCCAGGGATGGTCATGACAGCGAACGAGCAGGTCAATTTCATCAATGTGCTCGGTCCTAAGCTCTCCCAGAACGGGCTCAACACCAAAATCATGGCGTATGACCACAACTATGACGATATCAACTATGCGTCTACGGTTCTTAGCTCCAGCGCTTCGAGCTACGTGAGCGGCAGCGCCTTCCACTATTATTCGAATCTAAGCCACTCGAACCTGACGACTCTCCATAACCAGTATCCGTCCAAAGACATTTGGTTTACGGAAGGCGGAAGCGGCACGTGGATTGGCGGCGGAACGAGCAAAGGCATGTTCCAAGATTTGATCATGCACACGATCCGTTTCCCTCGCAATTGGGCGAAATCGTACATCATGTGGAACATCGCGCTGGATCAAAACGGCGGACCTGCGCTGGCAGGCATTGACGGCACGAACCGCGGCCTGATCACGATCCGTTCCGACGCTACAGACAATGTAAGCTACAATCCGCAATACTACGGTCTTGGACACAGCAGTAAATTCGTTGATCAAGGCGCTAATCGTATCGATACGAACACGTTCCAAGACAGCATGGAAGACGTTGCATACAAAAACCCGGATGGTTCGATCGCACTCATTCTCTCCAACCGTCAAGCAAGCGCGAAGAGCGTGAAGATCCAGTGGGGCTCCCAATCGTTCACGTATCAAGTGCCGGCTGAAGGCGCGATTACGTTCAAATGGTCAGGCAACGGCTCTACAGGCACTGGACCGGTTACGGGCGTTACGCCAGTTGCAGGCGGCACTTATCAGATCACGGCGAAGGTCAGCAGCAAAGCACTTGATGTCACAAGCGGATCGACTGCCGATGGCGCAACGATTCAGCAATGGGATTATGCAGGCGGCAACAATCAGAAATGGACGCTAAGAGATGCGGGGAATGGGTACTACAACATTATCAACCTGAACAGCGGAAAAGGGCTGGACGTGGATGGCAGCTCAACAGCGGACGGAGCCAAAGTCCAACAGTGGACAGTCTCCGGTAGCGGTGGCTTGAATCAGCAGTGGCAGCTCGTTTCCGCAGGTAACGGCTACTACAAGATCATTAACCGAAGCAGCGGCAAGGGATTGGATATTTCCAACAGCTCCACCGCGAACGGCGCTGTTGTTCAACAGTGGACCAGCTTCGGAGGAGACAATCAATTGTTCACCTTCCAAACGCCATAACTTGAGTAAGAAGAGCAGCTGCAATGGCAGCTGCTTTTTTTTTTCGACATTTGGGCTTGATCAGACGGAAATAGCGGTTGCTCTGAAACGCGTACCATACGTTAAACTCCTCCTAAGCTCGCTATATGGAGAAATGAGGGAATCAAATGAGGGTTATTGCAATAGATTTGGACGGTACGTTATTGGCTTCAGATAAGTCGATCCATGCAGACGATGTAAACTGCTTGAAGCAAGCTTGCGAGCAGGGGCATAAGGTAATGATTGCAACGGGCAGAGCCTTATTCGATGCCCACAATATTCTCAATAACCATGGCTTAAGCTTGCCGATCATTGCTTCCAACGGCGCGCAGATTGAAGTCGATCATCGCGTCATCTACGAGCACTTTATGGACGATGCGGCGTCCAGGCAGATCATGGGTTGGCTAAACGACAATCACATGTATTACCAGGTGTACCTGAATGATAGAATCATCGTATCGAGTCTTGGCATCGAGCAAATTAAAGCACAGCTTCATGCGGTAACAAATCAGGAGCCTTCATTCTCCGAAGCCTTGTTCTGGGAGGAAATTAAACCGCAGACCGAGCAGTATGGCCTCGTGTATGCAGCCGGAACGCTTGAGCCTGACCAGCATCGGAATGTGGTGAAGATCATGGTTGTGTCGCCGCAGCACGATAAACTAATCGAAGCAAAGCAGCATTTTGGGCAAATAAAAAGCTGTACCGTTTCGAGCTCCGGCATGTTCAACCTCGAAATCACAAGCGCCGGAGTAGATAAGGGAGCAGCTCTTCATAAAGCCTGCAGCCACTATAACGCTCAGCTGTACCAGACGATTGTCATTGGCGATAACTTAAATGATTTGCCGATGTTCAAGGTAGCAGGAATTGGCATCGCGATGGGGAATGCCGATCAATTATTGGTTCCGTTCGCAGCCTTTCAGACGCGCTCGAATCAGGAGTGCGGCGTATCGTATGCTTTTGAGCAATATATTAATCCTCTTCTTCATGAAAATCTTGCGATAGGGAGAAATCCACAATGAGTATGCTCGGTCGTTGCGTCATCTATATTATTGGATTGTTTATTTTATCGCTTGGCGTCGTATGCATGATCAAAGCGGACACAGGAATTGCGCCATGGGATGCGCTTAATGTGGCATTAACAGACAATGTCGGCCTTACCGTTGGTTCATGGGTTTTCATTGTTGGCGGTTTCATCATTCTGGTTAATAGTGTAATAAAGAGGAAGTTTCCTAACCTAGCGGGAGGCATTCCCATCATCATCATTGGTTTGTTCGTGGATCTGCTCAATTTGAAAGTGCTCACGTTTTTAAAGTTTGATGCTGCGCTTTATCAATGGATATTGTTTTTGGCAGGCTTATGCATCTTAGCGATGGGCATCTCGATCTATCTGCGCGCCAAGCTGCCTTCGGTTCCGAATGATGAGCTGATGCTGGCGGTTACGGAGCGTACGGGGTGGAAAATTTACATTACCAAAACGATCGGTGAAGCTTCAGCGCTTATTCTTGCTGTTATTCTTAAAGGGCCGGTAGGCGTGGGAACCGTAATCGTGATGTTAAGCATTGGCGTACTGATCAATTTCTTCGACAAGCTGCTTCACCAGATCGGTTTTTCCAGTACAATCGTCCATGCTGCCCGCAATGAGGAGAAGTCTGTATGACGAATATTTTTGAGATCGCACAGAAAGCGAAGGTGTCTCGTACAACCGTATCCCGGGTGCTGAATAATCATCCTTATGTCAAAGCGGATAAACGCGATGCTGTACTTCAGGCGATCAAGGAATTGCATTATGTGCCGAATTTTAATGCGGTTCATTTGTCCAAAGGCAAAACGAATATTATTGGCGTCATGGTGCCGAAGATCGACCATCCTTTTTTTAGCCAGCTGATTGCTGGTATTGGCGACGCGTGCAATCGTCACGGTTATAGCTTATTGCTGCATCAGTCTAACAATGATAGCAATCAAGAGCTTGAGTTTTTTAACAAACTTAAATATAAGCTTGTGGATGGACTCATACTAGGCTCTACCATCAGCCCGCCGCATGTGCTTGATGAGATGGCGATCTACGGCAAGATTATATCGTGCGAGGTATCGGAGAGTAAGTCGATTGCAAGCGTGTTTATTGACCACGAATCCGGCTTGCAATTGGCGCTCGATCATCTAAGGGAACAGGGCCACCAGCATATCGGCCTGTGCATTGGCAATGCGAAGAGCGGCGTTGGCATCAATCGGAAGCAGTCGTTTTTCAATTATCAGCAGAAATATCAATTGCGATGGCATGCGGACTGGTATTTCGATGGGAAGTATACGATAGAGGATGGCATTCAAGTCGCTAGACAATTGTTCAGTCTGCCAGATCGGCCAACAGCCATGGTCGTAGGCAGCGATTATGTAGCGGCGGGGATTATCTATGAAGCCAGGAAACAAGGCGTGCGCGTACCGGATAGCCTGGCCGTAACCGGATTCGATAATCAGCCGATATCGAAAGTAGTGGAGCTGTCGACGATCCATCAGCCGATCAAGGAGCTGGGGAATACAGCAGCGGATTTGTTATATAACCTGATTCACAGCCATGATGTTCCAAGCACGAATAAGCTTAACCTTAGCTTCATTAAACGAAACTCCACCTGACAGCCGTAACGGCTGTTTTGTTGTTTAAAGCGCGGCTGTGCAGCGATAGAAAGAAGCCCTGTCTCATCAGATGAGATAGGGCTTCTATTGTCGTGAATTAAGCTAGTACGAATTCAGGCACATGCGATTTAAAGTGATTTCTGCCTTTGGTTTCATCGATGAAGCTGAACGGCTGTGCCGCGTGAGCGGCTTGTGCATTCAGGTGGTGACCCGCCGCCCGCAATGGAACGAAGGAGGTCAAGTTCCAAACGGTCTGCTCGTTAAAGCCGATCGAACGAATATTGTGCATCAAGCGGTCAATCGTATAAGAGCCTGCGGCAACGTATCCTTTGCCTTGATACCATAGGTTGTTTCCTTCGATTTTCTCCAGCGATTGCCCGCACATCTCATCGGTGTCGATCCGATCCGTCATGGCAATGATCCCTTGTGAGCCGACAAGCTCAACTACACGCCGAGCTACCTCAAGATCCACATGCTCGCTATCGAAATTCATGCAAATCGTCAATAATCCCTCCTTTGCTGCTCGAATTAACGTTCCAGGCACCTCGCCAACTAATGTATTTACGGATTCTATATTCCATTGCTCTAACTGAGCGGATTTTAAACCTTCGAGACGTTGCGTCCGCTCTTGCGGCGTCCGCCACGTATGCTTGAAATTGTTCGGCATGTCATTAAACAAGTGGTCGGTCAATACAGCCGTTGATCCAGCATGATTGCTTCTTTTCTGCGCCGTGTTGATCACATTCGTAATCAGCTTGGACGTTTCTTCCGGATAGGCTTTCTGGAAATGTCCTAAAGCCGGTTTGACGCCAGCCTCGACCAGCGTATCCACGATCCATTCGATGCTTGGGTGCTCCGGCGTAATGTATTTCTTCAAATAGGAGTTTTCCGTCATGGCGTCGGGAGAAAGCACCGTATACAACAAGCCATATTGCCCGCATGTAGCGATTTTTTTCCATTCTTCCTTCAGCGGCGCCCAGTTTCCCTTCTCCGGCGTGCCGGCGAAGCTTGCTAACAGCGGGCCTTCTAGCGAAATGCCTAGAATATTAGGGTAGTTTCCTTTTTTCTTTTGCTCATGGAAGGCCTTCATCACCGCTACGAATTGATCCAATTGGTGATGAGGGAGGAAAATCGACGGGACGCAATAAATGCCTTCGCGCTCGGCTAACGCATTGATTTTGTCCATGTCCAGCTCGTCCAGGTTGCTGAAATCGTATTCGCCGATACCGTGGCAATGGAATTCTACTGGAATCGATGGTACGAGATAGGAGCCTGATTTTTTGAAAATGCCTTCCGAGCCCAGTTCAAACCTTGCCCATTTGTCATCCTTGTAAGCAATCTCCGCTAGTCGCATAATTCCGTCTGATCCAAGGTAAGCGGGGCAATTAAATGATGGTGCAGACAGCATCGTTACCACTCCTCCTGATTCTCTATTTAACCTTCTCTTAAAGCATCATTATCTTAATTTATGGAATTGGTTCCATATCAATCATTTTTTGTGTAAAGCTAAAAAATCCGACTTTTGTAGGAGAAATAGAGTGGATTTAAAGTGTCCCTGCGCAGATTTAAAGTGTGGTGTAGTGGCGAACATGAAGCGAACGCTTTAGGAAATCTTTAGCGAATCGCGGTTCAGTCGACAATAAATTACAGATTTAGCTAATGTAAAATTATCCTTTATATTGTAGTATATTGAAGAATTTTAGGAAGTGATTCTATTAACAGGAGGCAAGGAGAGAGAGTGAATAGACAAGCTGGTTTCATTACGTGGTCGAGGTTTCGGTACGTCGTTTTGGTCGGAAGTATCATAGGAAGCATGCTATTGTCATCAATCGGGGCGGCAGGGGCGCCTAGCGGAGGGGCTTTAACCAACAAAGGAAATGCGGGGTCCAACGCATTATCCGTATCCGCTCTGGCAGCGGAAACGGTCACTGCACCGACGGGACTGCGGTCTACGGTGAGCACAACAACGAGTATTACGCTAGTGTGGTCGCCATCTACAAGCACTGCGGGAACAATCGCGAGGTACGAGATTTACAATGGCGCAGCGCTGGCGGGTACATCTACGACGACAACCTACAGGGTTATGGGCTTGACGGCGGACCAAGCGTATACGTTCTCGGTCAAAGCGGTGGATAGCGCCGGGAACATCTCTGCTTCTAGCAGCAGCGTCACGGTATATGCCGTTGCGGATGCCAACGAGCCGGATAACACGGCAGCAACGGCATTGCCGATCAATTATGGGACGTTATATTTTTCGATGATCTCCTCTTCGACAGATGTCGACTACTACAAATTTACAGCTCTATCATCAGTGAATCATGTCACCGTTAGTGTCCCGTCAATCAAAAATTATGATGTAATCCTCTATGATTCCGCCATGAATGTCGTTGCATCCGGAACAAAACCGACAGGTGAATGGGAGGAGGTTACGTTCCCCGTTACGCCCGGCAATGTGTACTACATCAAAGTTTTGGGCGTGAGCGGGCAGTACATGACCGCAATCTATCAGCTGTATTTGTCGCAAGTCGTTAAACAATATGTGTACAACAGCCCTGGGCAGCTCCTTCAAACGTATGTTCAAAAAGGCTTATATCGCCATCAAACGGATATGCTCTATGATTCGAACGGCAATCTGACTCGGAAACTCATGTCGAAGCAAATTTTGGGGTATCGCGACATGGATACGAGCCCTGCATACAGCCCATTTGATAACGCTGGCTACAGCGGTCTTATCGGATTGGATGCCAACAATCGGAGTGTAAGCGTCGATCTCGGAAGCAGCAGAGGCATTGCGAAAGCAGAGCTGACGGACTCGGATAACACGACGAGATTATCGCAGGGGAATTACGTTATTTACAAGAGCAACGATAACATCACCTATACGGCTGTTACGGGGTGGTTGTTCAGTGCAAGCGTCGTCAACGGGCGAATGGTGCATGCCTTTACCTTCAATGGGCTGAGCGCCAGATATTTGAGAATCACAACGAATTTTGCAGATGCCTCGCCAACCTTTTATATAAAGCTTCAGGACGATATGAAGCTTTATCTCAATAGTTAATAGGATTAACAAATTAGGAGAAGAGGGTACGAATGAAGAAAATAGCGCTCCTGTTACTCGGACTAATCTTAATCATAACAGCCACCCCGCTGCCGACCTCGAACAAGGCTGAAGCGCAGGACGTTCAAACTGCCGCGTGGGATCATGTGGATACGCCTGTAAGTAATGCCGGCACCGTTTCGGAGGAGTCCATCATTTATTCCTATGGGCATTTCGATGCGGAACAGGTTGCCCAGTTGAAGCAGCAATTCACGCCTGTCATGCTAATGGCCGCAGCGTACTTTTACCCCGAGCTAACGCATCTGCTAGACCCGACCCAAATTCAAAGCTTATTAAACTGGGATGAACAAAGCATTCGCACGATGGTCGACAAGATGAACAGCGATGAGATTGCGCTTCTGCAACGGTTTACTCCGCTAGTGACGGATTACCGTAACGAAGCGCCGTCAACCGTTACGGAGAGTGTGTATGGCGATGGAAACGACTTGCCTACGGTATCCGGCTCGGTGTATGGCAAAGGGGAAAATGCCATTGCCGGGACGAACAGCTTGATAGCCGCCGCCGCGGCGCCTAACAATTTGGCTTACTCGCTGAAGGACGCTACCTTCAAGTACCAACAGGACACGCAAGGGGATGTTGATCCTACTCTCCGAGCGTTTCACCAGCGAGATGTCGATATCTATCTGCCGGGCAGAGAAGGATTGGATATCTCGCTCGTCCGCAGCTATTCCTCTAACAGCTCCTATACATGGAGTCCGTATTACGGCTGCGAAGGGATGGTATCGACACCGTGCAGCGTAAGTGATATTGGCAGCCTATCGGATAATCTGGTCAATATGATTACGAATGCAGGCGACAGCTCAGATAATAATTTTATTGCGAGCGGCTGGTCGCTTAACCTACCCGCTATGACAAGCGGGAGCTATCTGGACTTCGATATGAGGATTGATGATCGGTATCCTTATGCGCCTCCCTATGGCAAAGCGATGTATACAACGGGCATGCAAGGCAAGTCCTCGGATATCGTTTCCTTTACGGTTGAGGATGGGACGACGTATAAATTCCTTACCTCAGCGCCGAATAAGTCGATTAGCAGCCCTTATGAAGATGCGAGAATGGAATATTCCGTATACAACGCCCAGAAGCAAAGATTCGAGAGCCGATTATATCTTAATAATGACAAGCTTATTTATCTTTTCGATTCGAATGGAAGGCTGCTGGAGAAGGCGAATGCCTATGGCGATAAAGTGACGTACGCCTACGCCGATGATTCAACCTATCCGGATACGACCATTACCGACTCGTTAAATCAGAAGATCGTCATCGAGCGAAGAGGCTCAGGCAGCCGCATTACCGGAATATCGGTGTCCAATAGCAGCGGCGCGTTGATCAAGCGAATCGTGTATAACACCGAGTATGTGGGCAGCAATGAGCCGCTGGTATTGAATGGACGAGCTTACGGCAACACGCAATATGTCATTACGTATTACAGGCTGGCCTCTGTAAGCGATGCTGTAAACAGCAAAACGTTAAAAACGTACACGTACTACGAGCCATCAGCCAAAACGGTCGTCGATTTTAATTTCGAGGACGACTGGGTCATGTCCTATAACGATACGGAAGGCGCCGTACTGGAAGTCAAGGACAGCGACGGCACGGGCATAGAGTCGGATTACGTCGATCATGCAACGAACGGCGAAACTTTGAGCTTGCTGCTCAAGGATGTTACGGACGATACCGGCTTCAAAACGACGGTTCAATATGCATCCTATGATAAAAATTGGAGGTCGTACCCGACCTACAAAGAAAGAGATGCTCATCGCGGAACGGTTCATCTCTATTTGGACGGATATTTGCTCAAATACACGGGCTATCTCCCAGTCGTGAACATCTTCTATAGCTATAAGAACAGCGACAATGCTGCCAAATCGCTGCAAATGAGCGTAACGGCAGACAACACCGCCAAAGCCAATGAAATCTGGATGAGGCCGAAGAAGCGGATAACGGATTTGCCATATAGCAAATATTTGCCGATCCATCGGCTGGAACAGGCAGGGGCGTTCCGTTCCGGCGACAAGGTCAACAATACGTTTACGTACTACTATGGGGATTACAAAACGAAAACAAGCTATGCGTATTCCGCAACGAAGCTTGGCCAGCTCCAGTTGGATGCCGTTACGAATGAAACGGTGCCATTAACGAATGGGCTCAGCTTCACGGCTAACGGATATAGCTATGCCAATGCACCGAAGCAAATCGTCAGCTATCAATACGATGATGGCAAAACGAAGCCTTATTTAACGAAAACGTTCGGTGACGGGGCGCCCAACGATAATACGCCAGCCGCGATCAAAGATTTCCTGCGGAACGGCAATTCGCGAACGCTGCCAGCCAATATCGAGAAGTACAGCACATTGGTTAAGACCGAGTACGATGCGTACGGCAATCTGACCTATCAGGAGGATGCGCTCGGCAATAAAGTCGAGAGTCAATACGCCGGACCGTATCGTCAGGTGAGTTATACCAAGCAGACAGCAAGCGACGGCTTGTCAAGCGTTGAGCAAAGCTATGTCTACAACGCGGATGGTACCGTCAATAAAGCAACGAAGACGAGCAGCTACCGCGATCCGAACAGCAGCAGTCAGGTGCTGCAGGATACGGTTACGACCGACTATCTATCGTACACCACCAGCAAGCTGCCAACACGGTTTATCGAAAACAGCACCGGCGCTCAATATTCGACGAACGCGAACGTAAAGGAAATGAACCTGGAGTACGACGCCAAGCTCATGAACGTAACGAAGGAGACGGTAAGCGCCAAGCTGGGCAGCGGGCAGGCCAAGTCGACGATCGTGAAGCAATATGCTTACGACCAACTAGAGCGATTGCGAAGCGTCACGTATCCAGACAATAGCCGAGCTGAGTATACGTATGACTATAAAGATCGGATTTTGACCGACACCTTCGTTTCCAGTGTAACGACAGCTGCTTCACGAACGACTAGCTATGCTTATAACGATGCCAATCGGACGATCGATGTCGTTTCGCCGGATGGGGAGCGGATTTCCACGACCTTTACGCCTTACGGCGAAGTGGACAAGCAGATGAGAAGCATTGGAGCGGCTAGCAAAATCATATTGAAGAACGAAACGGACAGCAGCGGTTCCTTATTGAAAGCAGCCTTGCCTTATAACGATAGCGCCCAGAAAACGACCTACCTGTACGGCGCGAACGGGCAAATCAGCGAGGTCACGGACCCGCTTGGGCAGAAGACATCTTTCTATTACAGCAACGCTGCCTATGCGACGAACGGCGCCGAAGGCAATCTGCAGCAGACGGTGAAGACCGTCGAGCCGGATGGCAAAGAAACGTGGACCTACAACGATAAGCTCGGGCGCAAGATTAGAGTAGAGGAAAAAAGTCCGACGAAGCTGAGAGTTTCGACGTATGCGTACACGCCATGGGGCTTCCTGTCGAGCATGAACGTAACTTCTAACGGCAAATCCCAATCGACGTACTATGCCTACGATGCTAAGGGTCAGCTGATCAACGTCCGGGACAGCCTGGGACAGAAATACGATTACGTCTATAACAGCTCCGGACAGGTTACGAATGTGAAAATCAATGCCAAGACGAAGACGACGAACGTGTTTAATGAAATCGGCCAGTTGATTCAGAAGGCCAATGCTGACGGGCAATCGGAAGCGTATACTTACAAGACAAATGGACTGTTAGACAGTTTCGTAGATAAGAAAGGACTTACCCATACTTCCGGCTATACCGCATACAATGAAGTCGAGAGTGAAACGATCAAGAACGCTTCGGGTACGCAGGTCTACGCAAGAAACTATGTGTATGATCCGACCACAAGGTTATTAACGGGTATCTCGACCAGCGAGAATGAAAGCCAGGCATTCCATTACGATCAGTGGAAGCGGCAGGATCAGCAGATTGTTGCGGGAAGAACCTATGCGATGGGCTACGACAACAATGACCGACTCTCAACCTTAACTTATCCGGACAATCAAGCCGTCACGTACACCTACGATAACCTGAGCCGATTAAAATCCGTCTACTACCCGGGCATGGGCGGCGTGTCGAACAGCTATGAAACGAGCAGCAATTCGAATAAGTATACGCAGACTTCCCCTTATGGCATTAAGCAGGTTAGAGTGACGGATGCGTTCGACGAATTAACAAGCGTGACGCACAGCAATAGCGTCGGCGCGACGTTATGGAGCGAAACGTTCGGCTATGACGGAATGGGCAATATTACAAACATCAATGAGAACGGGGCAGCAACAGATTATTTATATGATGATCTGAATCGGATCAAACAGGAGAAGCCTCCAAGCGGCAAGAATACCTATTACAGCTACGATGGCGCTGGTAATATTTCCGCTTTGGTGTCTTCGGCTAGTGATACGGAAGAAACGTTTATCCCAAGCCGTTCCTATTCGTATAATGCGCTGAATCAGCTATCTGGTTACTCTACAGATACGACGACTGCGAGCTACACCTACTACGGAGACGGCTTGCGTGCAACGAAAACCGTCAACGGCGTCAAGACTCGCTACGTCTACCTGAATGGAAGAGTCATCGAGGAGCTGGATGCCAGCGGCAATCCGATTGGGCGAAATATTTGGGGCAATGAATTGCTCTATCGGGTGGATTACACGAAGAACAAGGCAGGGTATTATTCGTATAACGGCCATGGCGATGTGATCGCCATTCGAGACAGCTCCGGTGCTGTGCTGAACAAGTATGATTATGACATTTGGGGAAAGATCACGTCTTATGTGGAGCAGATGTCTAATCCGTTTAGGTATAGCGGGGAAATCTATGATGATGAATCTGGGCTGATTTATTTAAGGGCACGGTATTATGATCCGAGTGATAAGCGGTTTATTAGTGAGGATTCGTATGAGGGAGAATTGACGAATCCGTTGAGTTTGAACCTTTATACGTATGTGTACAATAATCCTTTAAATTACACTGATCCAACTGGTAACATGGGCAGGCCAACTTGTGCAAATTGGGATAATGAATGTAGAGCCAAAGGGGAATTTGACAGGCAGTTACAAATAGCGCATAGAGCTCCTACAATTGCTGCAGTAGAAATTATGGCTGACAACCTCTTGAATTCAAATCCCGTAGGCACAGGAGTAGCCTCATCTATTCGTTCAATAGGATACGCCATTAAATATGTTAGTGGTATTTTAAAAGCAGTATTCACTGAATCAAAAGCATTGAAGGTATTGAATCTTGGAGCAGGTGAAAATATTATATCTGGAGTAATAAACAGCGATGTTAAGACAGGCAAAGGAATCGATTTAGTTATTGATGCTACAAAAGCACTACCGTACGCAGATGAATCTATTGATGCTATGATTGCTCTTAATCCATATGGATATGCTGCGGTTAATTCTTTCACAACGGCTGCCTTAAAACCTGGAGGGACTTTCACACTAGTTGGAACTATTAGTAATCCATGGTTTAAAGTCTTTTATAATGCTTCGGCGGAAGATCTGAAGCTATTGGGTTATGAGGTTGTCTCCACAGGGAAAGCAGAAGAGGCTTATAAGTATGGTACAAAGACTACAGATGGCACTGATATTAATCCAGAAAAACTGATGCAGATTGTATTAAGGAAAATAGGGGGGTAGAGAATATGATTGTAACATTAGACGTTTCCGATAATTTATTCGATTTAATTGGAACATCTGAAGCGCTCCTTTTTTTCAATCCAATCGAAAAATTACCTCAGACAGTTTCGTTTCAAGCCTGGGGAGTTGACTTAATATATTCATTTGGAAAAGATAAATTAATGGAATTACCTGATCGATTAAATAATGAAGAAGATTTACATGTTGTAGGGTTGGCAACTTTTACGATTTCTCAAGTGTTAGGTGGGGATTTGGAAGTTGCCTTACTCGATAAAGCTTCAAAGAAGCTCTTGCTCAGTAACGATAGAGAAATTATTAACTTAACTCACAGCTGGCTAGTGGAATTACCAGATGAATCTGCGAAAAAATATTCATTTGGCGGGGTTAATAATAATCCGTTTGGAAGTTGTGAGCTTAATATCATTGCTAAAGGGAAAGTTATCCTAGAGTTTGATTTATCTGACTGTATTCCAGTTACAGAATACCGTATTAATCCATCTAAATACGGATTTAAAGAATAATATTAGATCATTACACTTATATCGTTGAACTGTGTCATTCTTTTATGTTTATTAGCGAATTGACGGCTTCTGAATTCATTAGGAGTCGTCTTTTTTAATGCTCACTGTTTTTAGGTTATATTTTATTGAGCTGTGAAGCATCTCTTTGAGAGATTACTGGTTTGTGGAGATGTGTTCGTGGGATGATTTATTAATGTCATAATCGAAAGCTACACGTACTACGGAGACGGCTTGCGTGCAACGAAAACCGTCAATGGCGTCAAGACTCGCTACGTTTACTTGAACGGAAGAGTCATCGAGGAGCTGGATGCCAGCGGCAATCCGGTTGGGCGTAATATTTGGGGCAATGAGCTGCTCTATCGGGTGGATTACACGAAGAACAAGGCTGGGTATTATTCGTATAACGGCCATGGTGATGTGATCGCCATCCGAGACAGCTCCGGCGCTGTGCTGAACAAGTATGATTATGACATTTGGGGAAAGATCACGTCTTACGTGGAGCAGATGTCTAATCCGTTTAGGTATAGCGGGGAAATCTATGATGATGAATCTGGGCTTATTTATTTAAGGGCAAGGTATTATGATCCGGGTGATAAGCGGTTTATTAGTGAGGATTCGTATGAGGGAGAATTGACGAATCCGTTGAGTTTGAATTTGTATACGTATGTGAGCAATAATCCACATAATATTTTCGGATCCAACAGGATTCAGTCCTAAGTATAGTCAGAATCAATACGACTATTTAGTTTACGTATCTAAGAACGGTAATAGTGGACAGAGGAAATGGGCGCAAGCTCAGCTCAGTGCTAGTATGGTTTATATTGACAATGGTCGGGTCGTATCTGGATGTATGGACTGCGCTAGTGAGGACTACGTAACTGAAATAATTATGGTCGGGGTGGTTGCACCTGCAGCTTATGTTGCTGATGCTGCCAGTGTAGCAGCAACAGCAACTGTAGGTGCTGCAAAAGCGGCAGGAAAGGGAATTGCCAAAGGTGCAACATCTGCATACAAAGCGGTAAAAGGTGTATTTACTAAGGGTACGGGTAATGCATTTAGTAGGGGCGCAACCAATACTTCTGAGTTAAATGTTAATCAGTTTAAGGGGCTGAAGAATAATGGGGTAGTAAAAGTTAATTCATCAGGGAGTAATCGCCCAGTGACAGGCGCTCCAAATAGTTACTATACTACTGCAAATGGCGAGCATGTCTTTGTGTACGATGGACAAGGGAAGTTAATTTATGACCTGAGTGGGGATAGGGTTAAGGCATTTAGTATCAACGTTAATCCTGCTGGAAAAGAGTTCTACCAGCCATATAAGTTAGATGGGGCAGTTCCGCAATTCATTAAAGATTTATTTGGATGGTGATAAGATGAATGATTTAAAATTATACCAAAGTATCGTAAACGAACAGATTTTTCATGAGTTCAAAGAACAAAGGGGAAATTCGTTATTTAACCATTCAGCGAACAGTAATTATATTGAGGATTTTATTTCAGTGGCATATGTTCTATGCCCAAATATTATTGAAGTTAATGGTTATATATTTATCGCTGATTTCTTTGATACTCAAAAGGACAAAGCAGTAGATAAGTTATTAAGATTAGAGTCACAATTCAACTCTAATAAAAAACACATTGAACAATGGGTAAATAGTTGGAGCTTTGGCGATTTTTTTGTAGGAAAAGACTGTGAGTCTATGGATAATGAGAAAATCTTAAAACAGTTCGGAGACATCTTAGTATTTTACTGGATGAGAAGAGCAAAAGAATTATTTCCAGACAGAGATATAATTGTTGAATATAGTGAAGGGTTTATGGGGGAGTTGGGATTTTCAATCACTCTTTATGAGCAATGAAGTTTACGGATAAAAACTCAAAAACAACCGCATTTTTCACTTGTGCGGTTGTTTTTGAGGTGAACAGGCATGATTAGGGCATTTGGAAAAAACTTCTACGTTGTATTCTGGAGATTACTATGATGATGAAGCTGGGCTAATTTAATTAAGGGTAGGTATTATGATCCGAGTGATAAATGGTATATTAGTGAGGTGTCTAGGAATGGCAATAGTGGACAGAGGAAATGGGCGCAAGCTCAATTCAGTTCCTACGCATGCTTCCGATGGTGATGAATACCCTAAGTTGATAATTGAGGATGTAACGACACTAAACTTTGATTGTAAATTAATGTATGTTGGTGAGGGATTGAAGGACATACTTATTTTAAAGGATGTTGCTACTTGGCAAAATAACAGTTCTAACTGGTTGGTCGAAGCGGATATTGGAATAAAATTAGTTTTTTAACAAGTAGAGTTCCTCTTATTAGCTCAGGACTCATTGGCAGGGTTTCTTAAAATTTTTAGATTTAATAAAACGGCACCTGTGGTAAAAGAATTAGAAGATTTTTGGTCCATGAAGACTGATAGAGTTGACTCTTTAATGAGAAAAGAAGTTAAAATATAACAGTTACATAAGATTAATCTTGAAAGGCGTAAGCCTCTCAGGATTAATTTTTTAATTGAGGGTGCTTTTCCAACAGAGCTATTGAAGTAGGAGGATAAATAATGAAGATATTTCCCAGTATTATTAAAGAGGATATATTAAAAAGCTTTAGAAATCCTATGGGTAAATCGATGATTAACCATGCATTTAATACTTGTGGAGTTGAAAGCTATTTATCAGTTGCAAGTGTTTTGTTTCCCAGGATTATTTTAGTTAGAGATTATATTTTTATAGAAGAGTTTTATAATGATAACATCGACAGTTTGGAGGAGCAATTTAAACATGATAAAAGGAAAATAGAAATGTTTGTTAATAGTTGGTCTTTAACAGATTTTTTCTTGCAATCAAGAGATGAATCACTGGATAATGATGAAATTTTCGGTGAATTTTGTAATTTAATAACATACTGTTGGTCAAATTTGATTAAGGAATTATTCCCTGATAAAAAAGTTGTTGTAGAAATCAGGCAATCAATTATGGGAGAAATGGGAGAGGCCATAACAGTTTATCAAGTAAATAATTGAAAGTAACTGTAACTTTAACCTTGATTGGCTTTATGCCTTTCAAGGCTTCTTTGATGTTGGCTACCATCAGGAGTCATCATTTTGCGCATTTAGAAAAACGAACAAGGTGCTGCAGGATACGGTTACAACCGACTATCTATCCTACACCACCAGCAACAAGGCCTGCCCGCTGCCCAGCTTGGCGCTTACCGTCTCCTTCGTTACGTTCATGAGCTTGGCGTCGTACTCCAGGTTCATTTCCTTTACGTTCGCGTTCGTCGAATATTGAGCGCCGGTGCTGTTTTCGATAAACCGTGTTGGCAGCGGACCTCCACCACATTTACGCCTTACGGCGAAGTGGACAAGCAGACGAGAAGCATTGGAGCAGCTAGCAAAATCATATTGAAGAACGAAACGGACAGCAGCGGTTCCTTATTGAAAGCAGCGTTGCCTTATAACGATAGCGCCAAGAAAACGACCTACCTGTACGGCGCGAATGGGCAAATCAGCGAGGTCACGGACCCGCTTGGGCAGAAGACATCTTTCTATTACAGCAACGCTGCCTATGCGACGAACGACGCCGAAGGCAATCTGCAGCAGACGGTGAAAACCGTCGAGCCGGATGGCAAAGAAACGTGGACCTACAACGATAAGCTCGGGCGCAAAACTAGAGTGGAGGAAAAAAAGCCCGACGAAGCTAAGGGTTTCGACGTATGCGCACACGCCATTAGGCTTCCTAGCGAGCATGAATGTGACGTCGAATGGCAAATCGTTATCGACGTACTATGCTTACGATGCTAACGGTCAGCTGATCAACGTCCGGGACAGCTTGGGGCAGAATTGAGTTCCCCAGTGATGGAGAAGCCAGATATTCTTTTTACAGAGAGGAAACGGGGAAGGATGGTAAGGTAATCGTCACTGCGATGAGCACAAAAGAAGTATACAATGTGCTTAAAGATCAATATGGAATTAAGTTCCCCGAATCTATTACTCCAAGTGTTCCTAGTATTCCTGTACCTGGTGTAGTTCCAGGTGGAGTGCCTGTACTTGTGCCATAAGACTATCATTTATATTTTTTGAGGAAAAGAACTATAATTTTTATGTTTCTATTTACAAAAAAAGCAACATTTAAGGAGGAGCGAGTATCTATGGAATACAATAACGAAGGTTATGATGTCTTTAGCGTACATCCGACCAATGCAGCTTGGCTGAAGCGTACAAACTATGCAGGGCCTTCAAAAATAAAGAGTATAAAATGGAAAGTGCCATTTACTGAAACAATATCAAGTTCAAGGCCAGTAATAGACCGCGATTCTAATATCATTTTCGGAACACACTATGGTAAGGTTACCTCTATTTCAAAGGTGGGAGATGTAAACTGGTCTTATTTTTGTGAGGAAGGATCAATATCAAGTCCTGTTATTGGGTCAGATAGAAATATATATATGATATTCAGTGACTATAATCATAATGTTGGACATAAACTTCTTTGTTTAAGCCCTTCCGGTAATGAAGCTTGGAGTTGCCTGATAGACGATGATTTTCATTTTGAGCCTATTCTTGATAGAGAAGGTTCAATTTATGTAACTACTTGGTCTAAATTAATTAAGATTAGCCCAGAAGGGGAGATAATTTGGGAATACCAGTGCCGAAACATAAGTACTTGCCCTGTAGTGGATGGAAAAGGAGATTTATATTTTTCGAGTAGAGGTGTCGTAGAAGATGAGGGGGTACTCATTTCATTGACTAGCAATGGTCAACTGAGGTGGAGTAAAGAGATAGGAAAGTGTTATTTGGAATATGAACCCATAATAGATGAGCATGGAAACTTATACATGATAGCCAGTCAAGAAAATAAACATGTGCTATATTCTATTCGTCAAGATGGGACTGTAAATTGGGTATACATGCCCAATAATAATAATGGAATTGTTTCATCCCCGGCGTTAAGTAAGGAGGGGTATATAATAGTGGGAATTACTTCTTTCAAAGTAATAGCGGTTGATTTAAACGGGGTGCTTATATGGGAGACGGATATTGGCCACATTACGCAATATACTCCGATTGTGGACTGCGAGGGTAAAATTTATCTGCAGACAACAGTGAAAAAAAAGAAGTCACAGTCATTTCTTTGGTGTTTAGAGAAGGATGGTCAGATTTCATGGAACTATAAAGTGAACGGGGCAATGCAGTGGTTTCATTTTGGAGAAAACAGCCTGCATACAATAACAGTTGAATCTGATAGTTACTTGTTGGAGTTGACATCATTCGAAGTGTATAGGTAGAGGAATTATCCGTAAAATGGATCTATGAAGCATTAAAGGGTAGGTTGTTTATGAATGTGAAGACTGCAATATCTAAATTTATAGAAGCCTCAATTAAACATCGAGAAGGTATAGATCAAGGAGACTCAAGAACAGCAAATGCATCATACAAGAAACTTTATAACTCTTATGTATGGTTAAAAGAAAATAATCATGTCTCTGAATTGGTAATATTACTTGATCATGAAAATGAAGGTGTTAGATGTTGGGCAGCTAGATATACGCTTATACTGAACAAAGAAAAAGCTGAAAAAGTGCTTGAAGAGCTTAGATCATCCCTCTCACATAATGTCTCGTTCAGCGCCGAGATGACATTGAAAGAGTGGGAAGATGGGAATTTGAAATTTTAAATATTTAAGATGTTTGAACTCGACCTGTGAGGTGTGCGCTTGAAGAAAGTGAGCCCTTACAGGTTCTTTTTTAACATGTTATTGAAAATATCCTAGAATGATTTTAGGAGGTTATATGGAAAAATTAAATGATTTAATTAATAAATACATCGAATCAACCATAAAACATGGTGTCGAAAGTGAATCTGGTAATTATAAAGAGGCCAATAAACATTACAAGAACAAGACAAATTATTTTATAGAGATTAAATCATTAGGAGAAAACGGGCAAGAGGAAATGTTGAATTTATTGAAACATGAAAACGGTCATGTCAGAGTAGGAGCAGCATTTCATGTACTCTCATTTCATCCCGAACTAGGTGAAAAGAAACTAGTGGAATCTGTAAATGAGCCTGATGGTGTTGGTTTTAAAGCGAAATTGATTTTATCTGAATGGAGAGAGGGCAACCTGAATTAAACCATTAAATGGGGAGGTGAACTATGGATATCGATACGGTATTTGAACATTTTATTATTTCATCGATAAAGCATGGAGAGGCAACAGAACAAGGGAATTATAAGGTGACGAATAAAGAGTATAAGAAAATTGAGAAGCTTTCGGCTGCATTGCTATCAGATATTCAATTGTTTTCGAGTTTATTAGTTCATGAAAATCCTTATGTTCGGCTAGCAGCAGGAAGTTACCTCATTCGAGTTGAGCAAGTAAAAAACAAGGCAATAACCGTACTAGAAGATTTGCAAATCGAACGTGGTTTCCTTGGATTCAATGCTAAAATGGTGCTGCAAGAAATGGTTTGAAAATAAACTTATCTTGCTACTATAAAGAGGTGAACTATGGATCAGGGTACTAAGTTAATTAAAGAGTTTGTTGAAACATCAATTAAATATGGTGCAGCACAATTAGAAGGAGATCACAGAGCCGTTAATACGGAGTCTGAAAAGTTAACGAATCTTCGGTTGAAGTTTAAAGCAATATCTGATTTTAATTATGGAGAGTTAGTTACGCTATTAGAGCATGAGGATGGTTATGTTCGTTTAAAGGCAGCGTTTACTATTATTTCTTATGCACCTGAGAAGGCACGGTATACCCTCGTTGAACTGTCTAAGGAGAGAGGGCTCTTAGGAATGGAAGCCAATATGATATTGCAAGAGTGGGAAGCGGGGAAGTTGATTGAAAAAGAGGTGGGAGAATGAATAAAAATAAAAAGCTTATTGTGCTCTCCTGGGATGTTAATAATGGGTATATTTATCCTACAAAAAAAGATCGCCGAGGCGGATATGAGCATGTATTTGCTTTAGCAGAAAGTATTGGATTTGAGCTTGAAAACCACGTAAAGCACTTGATGTGACGCCCAGTCAGGGTGAGTTTCAAGTGCTTCTTTTAACTCTGGTACAGATAAATACGAGGGGGATTAAATGATACTCAAATTAAAATATCTTATCAGTAACGGCAGGTATGAAGAGGCACTTCAAGAATGTCAAAATGCTGGAGAGAATTTAGATAACCTAATCACTGAGCTGGCTTATGAAATGCTCGATGTCTCCGTATATTCATTTATTTGTTATCAATTGATGAAGAATGAAACTAGTGATTTACATGTGCTTGCAGCAACTGTATTGATAGGTCCGTTAAGTTTGCTGGAAGGGGCGTACGCGTCAAGTTTATTTCACGTAAGAAGAGCAATCGAACTAGATTCTGCTGATGTTTTGATAAAAGAGTTATTATTGCTGCTTAATCTAGTGCCTGATAAAGTTGTCGAAGATGAAGAGGCAAAAAAGGTTGCTGGCGAGATATTGCATCATGATCCTGAAAATAAAGCGGCATTGGATTTCATCAAAATATGCGCACGCAAGTGTTGAATGGAACGAGGTAAACTGGAATTTGTATAAAATTCTGGCGATCAAATTAATATCTCAGCAGCTTGTGTCAAATGGATTCTAGAAGGAGGGACCAGCGATGGCATCCATGAGATGTGTATGTGGCACGTTAATGTCCAATGTAGATTCTCCGAATGATATGGAACTGATTCTGTTTCGCAAAGGGAATGGGAAAAAATCTGTGAAGACGTTCAAGATGGATTAATGGATATCTTCGATGCAGATCCTAAAAACGAAGCTTGGCGATGCACTAGCTGTTCCCGGATTTATATATTTAATAAGAAGAAGACGATACTGAGATATGTAATTGAAGAGGATTATAGGGGATGAATGAATGGCTACTTATGTCATCTAAAAGTTACATCTAAGTATGGACCTGACGAGATTCCTATTGTAATCGGGCGGCCATAAATTACAGTCCAAAAAGCCTCGGAGGAACCCATTCCCCCGAGGCTTTTCCCATTCCGAATCATTAAATCTCATAAATTCATTCGTTTTTTCGCCAGTACGCCTTAACGACTATTCTGTATCATGACTTTCAGAGTGGATAGAGAAGGAAAAAGGGCTTTTCCGCAGAAACCCCTATACTTTTCGCAACAAATTCTTTAATTCCTTCATCCCCTTCAAGCCCGCGCTTCCTCTACGATGGAACTGTTAACGGGAAACTACATCCAAAAATAACGAGACATTCCCCAAACGCAGCGTCCTTGTCCGCCTAATTCCGCCATGGTAAACTGACTCAACCATCTTGCTAACCGTTGCATATGTGTTGCTTTCATACACGGTCCAGAATTTTGTAAGGGGTTACAAAAAGGACGAGTTCCGTAGCAACTGAACTCGTCCTTCCCATTACATGCGTTGCGGATGCCAGATCCGATATCGCCCGCTAAGCGCAAGCAGAGCCAGCAGATAGAGGCAATTGTCGTAATAACGCCGTTCGCCCGTTCGGAGCGGCGTCTGCCAGAATAGCTCGACGGCTTGTCGCGCATGCTCGCTATCTGATGCGGCCAACGCTGCGACTGCATTGGTTGCAATCAAACCGACAGGATGCAGCGATTGTTCTTCGAACGGCTGGCCATCGATCGCATAACGTCGATAATCCGCAGGTGCTTTGTCCGAGAAGAATGTTAAGATGCGCTCGGCGATGTCTGCTAATGGCGGCTCGGTGCCGAACCAGAGGGCATCGACGCCCAGATTGGCAGCTACCCGATACGAATCGCTGTAGAAATGCCCGAAGCCTCGCTCGTTGTTCGGCGTTCCGTCATAGTAGGCGTATTCGGGAGCAAGTCCCGTAATGGGGTGGCAGGCGGCGACGAGATATTGGCGGCTCGCATGAGTCGCTTCCGTCCAGAACATGCGATCCTTCGGGTCCGCCCACAGCGCGAATAACGCATAGAAATGAGGCAAATGGTAAGAAGGATCTGTAAATTCGCAGTTTGGTATAAATTTGATCAATTTATTGTCTGGATTCCACATCGGGAAGCCGTCGTTGTTCTCTCCTTTATGAATACAGGCATGGAGCAGCCTTCGCGCGCGCTTGCTGTAGTTGAAAGGCGCTTCTGCACGGTCTCCCCAGCGATGGGAAGCGAAGAACAGAGCAAGCGCGAAATATTCTTCGCCGTCTGGCGCGGGGCCGTCGGAATTTCGGGTGCCATCCGGCTGGCAGGACCAAGCGAAATAGCCTGCGTTAGGTCCTTGCTCAAGAAACATATAGGTCATCGTCCAACGCCAGAGGCGGTCGAAAATATCCTGACGATCCATCTGGACAGCCATCATCATGCCGTAGGACATGCCTTCTGTCCGTACATCCAGATTGCCGGTGTCCAGCATATAGCCCATATCATCGCCGGCTTCATAATAGATGCGGGTATCGGGCGCATCGCCGAATAATTGCTGCCAGCAGGCTTGGATGCGCGCATCAATGTCCTGCTGATTGTAGCCATATTCCTGCAGCAAATTGCGATATTGGCCGGTGTGAAAAGCGCCTTGTCGTTCTGATTTTATCATCCACTAGGCCTCCCATAAGAGAAAGTACTCCAACATCGTTAGCTTACTGCCGACGCCAGCGGGAAGAAAGGTAATAAGTTTAGAACGTGCTGCGGAAATCTTAGATTTACAAAAGGGGGAAGCGTCATGCGAAAAGTCATGTTGGTCGATGATGAAATCTTCGTGCGCAAAGGGTTAATGGAGCTAATTCCGTGGGAGGAGCATGGCTACCGGGTGGTTGCGGAGGCGGAGGACGGCGATGAGGCCGTTGCTTTGATCAAGCAGCTGCAGCCTGATCTCGTGCTAACGGATATTCGCATGCCTGGCATGGATGGCTTGACCTTAATCGCGACGGTTAAGGAAAGCGGCGGCCGTTCGCCCGAATTTATTATATTAAGCGGCTACAATGAGTTCTCTTATGCGCAGCGCGCGCTGCGGTTTGGCGTGCAGGATTTTATTTTGAAGCCGATTGACGAGGATGAATTGGTCGGTACGCTGCAGCGCATCAATCAACGGTGGGCGAAGCTGGAGAAAGCGGAATCTGCTTCCCATCGTACGGCGGAAGCCGTATTGAACGAGCTGCTCTTCGAGCAGTCGCCAGAGCAGCCTCCAACAGACGTTGCAGCGGTGCTGGGGTTGCGTGAGCAGGAACCTTGCTGTTATTGCATCGTCGAGCGCAACAGCAGAGAGGAGTCGGCTGAGGCGGAGGTGCAGTCGATTCGCAAATGGAAAACAAGCATGGGTGAAGCGCTTATGCGAACAGGCGGCAGCGCGCCGATCCTGCATGATTTGGGCCCGCACACCTTCGGTTTTCTCATGGCACAAAGCGATTTCGCTTTCCAGGGCGACATGTTCGGCGATCGTATGGCAGCGCAGCTGCTGCGAACGGTTGCAAGTGACGAGGCTGCCGCCATCCGAATTTATGTTGGCCCGCGCGTGATGCGTCCGGCGGATTTGAAAAGCTCGTACGACGGAGCGCGGGAGGCGATGCGTTACAAATTTGCGCTCGACGACTGCCAAGTGATTACGCCGGAGCGGGCAGCAAGAATCGCGTTATCTTTCCGGGACTTAGAGGCAGAGGTGTACAACGCTTTGCAGGATGGCTTGGAGGAGAACAACATTCCGGCGATTTCCGAGCTGGTGGCGCGAATGGGCAGCGACTTCAAGCGCTGCGCGTTTACGCCGGATGCGGTCATCGCTTCGGTATCCAAATGCGTGATGCGCGCCCTTGAGGTGCTTCGCCGCATGGGCGAAGAGCAAGAGCCGAAGGTTGTTTCCCATTCGATTATGACGCAGTGGAATCAGGCGCCGAAGACGTTGTCGATGCTCATGAAGGATCTCTTGCACTTCTTGCTCGAAAGCGCCGGCCATATGGAGCAGCTTCGCAAAAATAAAACGTGCGGAAGCATCCATCGCATTCGGCAGTATATCGAAACGCATTATCAGGAGGAAATAACGTTGAAGAGCATGGCTAAGCAGTTTTACATTAATCCCGTTTATTTGGGCCAGCTGTTCAAAAATACGTATGGCGTCTATTTTAACGATTTTCTGCTGCAGCTTCGAATCGATGAGGCGAAACGGCTGCTTAGGCAGACCGACCGTAAAATCTATGAGATCGCAGAGCTGGTGGGCTTCAATAGCTCCGAGTACTTCATTAAACAATTCGAGAAGGTGGAGGGGCGTTCGCCAACCGATTATAAGCAGGCCATGCTGGCGAAGACGCCATGATCGCGAAGCTTCGGATGCGCCTGAACATGAACAATATCCGTTTTCGAAACAAAATGCTGATCATGTACATGCTGTCCGTGTTTATTCCGGTCGTCATGACGAACGTGATTTTCTATTCGATTACGGCAGACAACATCCGCCACCAGAAGAAGCATGACATCTCTCTTGCCGTCAAGCAGATTCGCGATGATTTTCAAGACCAGATCAATGCGGCGGCGGGCATTTCCACGGTGCTCTATAACGATACGCTGCTATGGCAATATGTGCGGCAGCCTTACGATAGTCTGGCGGATTACGTTGAGATGTACAACAGCTACATTAGCTTGATGCTTGAGAAATACAGCCCTTTATATAAAACGATACAGTCCATCACGATCTATACGACTAATGACACGATCATTTACGGCGGACGGGTTCAGCCGATTACCGATCACATCAAGCAGCAGGGCTGGTACGGAAGGGTGATCGAAGCGTCGCCTTCCGCAGTCGCGATCGAGAAGATCGAATCGGACTTGCCCGGCAAGCCGGACACGCTTAGCCTATTTCGCCGAATTAGCGGTGGCGAGGAGGGCGACAATCAGCCGATCCTGCTGCGGTTAGATTTTCATCCGGATCTGATGGAGGATGTGTTCCGCAACGTGTCGCTGAACGGGACGCTCTATTTGCTGCAAAACGATCATTTGCTCTATTCGACGGACAGTGCGGCGACCGAAGCGGCCATCTCGAAGCCTGCCAGAGGGACGCTCGTATTCAAGGAGTCGTTTCCTGCCTCGTATTTAATGAATTGGGAAGTAGTCGGCGTATTTAAGGAAGAAACCGTGTTGGCGGATGTGCGCCGGTCGCGGCAGTTCGTCCTGTATTTCGCCATGCTTAATCTGCTTGTCCCCACCTTGATTATCATCTTGTTTAACCGCTCCTTGAACACGCGGCTTATTCGAATTCTGAAGCAGATGAAGCGAGTGAAAAATCAGACGTTCGAGCCGATTGTGGAGCCCGAAACCCGCGACGAGATCGGGCAATTGACGCAAGCGTTTAATCAGATGACGCTGCAAATCCGCCGGCTCATTAATGATGTGTACGTTGCGGATATTCAGAAGAAGGAGCTGGAGCTTAAGCGCAATCAGGCACAGCTGAACGCGCTGCAGAGCCAGATTAATCCTCATTTTTTGTTTAATGCGCTTGAGACGATACGGATGCGCAGCTTGATCAAGCAGGAGAACGAGACGGCGCACATCATTTCGAATATGGCGAAAATTTTCCGCAAATCGCTCACTTGGGGACGGGATTGGGTGACGGTGAAGGAGGAAATCGACCTTGTCGTCTGCTTCCTAGAAATTCAGAAATATCGGTTCGAGGATAAACTGCACTATAGCATCGATGTCGATCCTTCCGTCGAGCAAGCGCTCATTCCGAAGATGACGCTGCAGCCGCTGGTGGAGAATGCAAGCATTCATGGCATCGAAGCGGTGAAGCGTTCAGGATTGATTAACGTCAGCATCCAGCGTACGGGGGACGGGCTCGTCTGCAAAGTTACGGACAATGGCGGCGGAATCGAACCGGACAAATTGCAGGCGCTTAACGACAATCTGACGCAAAGCGAGGAAATGGGCGAGCATGTCGGCATTGCGAATGTGTATTATCGGCTGAAGCTCTTTTATGGCGATGCGGTTGATTTCCGGTTGAGCAGCGAGCCGGGAGTCGGCACCTGCGTGTCGATTATCGTCCGCGAGTCTGATGGCCAGGCGGCTGTCACGTGATCTAAACATAATGCAGTAACAAGTATAGTTTCTCCATTAAGCTGCGTAGGCTTCTGACCCTATAATGAAAGTGCTTACAATACAAGGTTGTTAAGGGGGAAGCACATTTATGCGTAATAAAAAATGGCTGACGGCGATGCTCGCTGCGACGTTCGCAATTGCAATTTCCGGGTGCTCCAGCAATGATTCCAGTCCAACTGAACCGGCCAAAACGGGCAATGCCGACGAAGCGTCGGCGACGAAAGAGCAGGATGCCAAGCCGGCGCCCGTCACGTTCACGTACTTCAATGCAACCGCAAACAAAGACATCGATACGAATAAAACCAAGATCGGTAAGATTTTAGAGGATCAAACAGGCGTCAACTTTAAGCAGGAGTTTCTGGTTGGCGATTTGCAAACGAAAATCGGCACGATGATTGCCAGCAACGAGTTTCCGGATGTTATCCAGCCGGATGCGGGCATCGATAAAATGTTGGATGCAGGCGCATTCATTCCGCTGAACGATTTGATCGATCAGTACGGCCCGAACATTAAACGCGTGTATGAGCCTTACTTCAACCTCATGAAGGCGGATGACGGCAACATCTACTTCCTGCCGTTCTCGCCGCTCGTAGGCGAATATAAGCCGAATCCGACGATCGACCAAGGCGCGTTCTGGATTCAAAACCGTGTCCTGAAGGAAGCGGGTTATCCGAAAATTAAAACGCTGGATCAATACACGAAGCTCATCGCCGATTATCGCGAGAAGCACAAGAGCGAGGATTTGATCGGCATGACTTCGCTGACGCATGACTGGCGTTTCTTCGATACGACCAACCCGCCGAACCACTTGGCTGGCTTCCCGAATGACGGCGGCGTACAGGTCGACCTGACTACGATGGATGCCAAAGTTTATGGCGACAACGACGGCACGAAGCGTTGGCTTCAAACGCTTAACGAACTGAACGCGAAAGGGCTGTTCGATAAATCGTCGTTCGTCGACAACTATGACCAATACTTGGCGAAGCTGACGTCAGGCAAAGTGCTCGGCTTCTTCGATTACGGCTGGCAGGCGCAGCAAGCGTTCAATACGTTGAACAAGAATGGCAACGACGATCTGAAATATTTCCCGCTGCCGATCGTATTCGACGAGAACGTGAAGGATCAATATCTCGATCCGCCGGCATTCGTTAACAATCGCGGCATTGGCATTACGGTAAGCGCGGACGATCCGGTTCGCATCATCAAGTACTTCGACAATTTGCTGACGGACGACAACCAGAAGCTGACGCGCTGGGGCATCAAAGGCGAGAACTATGAGATCGATGACAAAGGTCGTCTGTATCGTACGGCTGAACAAATCGAGAAGCTCAAAGACAACGATTATTCCCGTGAAGTCGGCATCAGCTACTATTCGTACTACTGGCCGATGTACGGTCAAGGCTCCACGTACCCAGACGGCAACTCCGTTGATCCTGGCAGACAGCCTGAAGTCGCGCAAGCGTCCTTCACGCCGGAAGAGAAGGATCGCCTCACGAAATACGGCGTTCAGACGTACGCAGAATTGTTCGCCGCGCCTGACGCTCGTCCGTGGTACCCGGCATGGAGTATTGCGCTGGAGCAAGGCACGCCGGCCCAAATTTTCACAGTGAAGCAAACGGATCTGCAGAAAAAATATTTTGCGAAGCTCGTGCTTGCCAAGCCTGCGGAATTCGATGGCATTTGGAACGATTACGTGAAGGAATACAGAAAGACGCCAGTCGACGAGTATGAGAAAACGATGAGCGACGAGATCAAGAAGAAGGTTGCGAAAATTCAAGGCAAATAAAACAGCGATGTACAAGTATGGCGATGGCGAGAGGCGGCTTGTCCGTCTTTCGCCTTCCAGCATCATGAAGAGGAAGTGGAATGATGAGCAAAACCAATGATCTGGTGAAAAAGTTGATTAGCCAGCGCGTGCTTGTGCTAATGACGGTACCGTTCTTGATCTGGCTGTTTATTTTCAAATATTTGCCGCTATGGGGCTGGACGATCGCTTTTCAGAATTATAAGCCGGCTAAAGCGTTCGGCGATCAGCAATGGGTGGGCTTGAAGCAGTTCCGATTCATGTTTCAGGATGACCGATTCTTGCTGGTGCTGCGCAATACGCTGGCGATGAGCCTCATTAATTTCATACTTGGTTTTGTAACCGCTATCGTGCTGGCCTTATTGCTTAACGAGCTGCGGCATGCCATCTTTAAGCGTCTTGTTCAGACGATCAGCTATTTGCCGCATTTCATCTCTTGGGTTGTGGCGGCCACGATCATTCAGACGGCGCTTTCGGCAGACGGCGGCATCGTCAATGTGCTGCTTATGAAGCTTGGGTTCATCAACGAGCCGGTATTATGGCTGGGCAAAGGGCAATTGTTCTGGGGAATCATGGGTGCTTCTGAGGTTTGGAAAAATATCGGCTGGAACACGATCATATATCTAGCAGCGATGACTACGATCGATCCTTCACAGTATGAAGCGGCAGAGATGGACGGCGCGAGCCGGCTTCGCCGCATTTGGCATATTACGCTGCCGGGGCTGCGCCCGGTCATCGTCATTCTCGTGATCATGAATTTGGGCCAAATTTTGGAGACAGGCTTCGAGCCGCAGTATTTGCTCGGGAACGGCCTTAATATCGACTACTCTGAAAATCTGGAGATTTTCATTTTGAAATACGGCATGAATCTTGGCAATTATTCCTTATCCGTAGCCGCAGGAATCTTCAAGACCGTCATTAGCATCATTCTGTTATTCTCGGCGAATCACATAGCCAAGCGATTCGGCCAGGATCGACTGTTCTAGGAGGGACCACTATGGCAGCAGCAGCAGTAAAAGCATATAAGCGTCGCGTACCGATAGGCGATCGTGTTTTTGATATCTTCAACATCGTGTTCATGATTTGCCTCATGATCGTGACGATTTATCCGTTCATCAACATGCTGGCGGTTTCATTGAATGATGCGAGCGATTCCGTAAAAGGCGGCATCTACTTCTGGCCGCGCGTCTTGTCCTTCGACAGCTATCAATACGTATTTAAGGAATCGACGGTTTTGCATGCAACGGGCATTTCCATTCTGCGGACCGTGCTGGGCACGATTATCTCGACGTTCTGCTCGGCGATGGTCGCTTATGCGATCAGCCGTCCGGAGTTCGTGCTTCGCCGGTTTGTAACGCTGGCCTTCATTCTGACGATGTATTTCAACGGCGGACTCATTCCGAATTTCCTGCTCATCCGGGAGCTTCACCTTATGAACAGCTTCTGGGTGTATATCATTCCCGGCATACTAGGCGTGTTTAACATTATCGTCATTCGTTCCTTTATCGAAGGGCTCCCTGATGGAATCATGGAGTCGGCCCGTATCGACGGCGCAGGCGAATTTACGACCTTCTTGCGCATTGTGCTTCCGCTGACGTTGCCGGTATTGGCGACAACCTCGCTGTTCACGGCGGTTTTTCACTGGAATTCTTGGTTCGACGTGTTCTTGTACAATTCCTCGCATGTGGAGCTGAGCACGCTGCAGTACGAGCTGATGAAGATGCTTCAGAACTCGAATGCATCCGTCAGCGGCACCGATGCGAGCGGCGCCTTCGCAAGCTCGGGCTCGTCCTCGGCAAACTTCGTGACGCCGACGTCGATTCGATCGACGATGACGATCGTCGCAAGCCTGCCGATCATTATGGTTTATCCGTTCCTGCAGCGGTATTTCGTGAAGGGCTTAACGCTTGGCGGCGTGAAGGGATAGCAGCAGGGGCAGGGGGAATCGGATTGGATTGGAATGGAGTGAAGGAGCATGAATAGGCCGTTCATTATAGACAAGGTGGAGACGAGCGAGAAGGTGATCGCCTTCACCTTCGATGATGGGCCTCATCCCGTCTATACGGCTGAGCTGCTTGCGATTTTTCGAGAGACTGCGGGGAAAGCGACGTTCTTCATGATTGGCGAGCAAATCGAAGCCAATCGAGCGATTGCCGAAGCGGTTTACGCGCAGGGGCATGAGCTTGCGAATCATACCTATAGTCACCCTTATTTAACAAAGCTGACGAGGGCGGAAGCAGCGGACGAGCTGAACAAGACCGAGCAGCTTATCCGTTCCATTACGCACGAGGCAGTGCAGTGCTTTCGTCCGCCCTATTTGGACATGAACGATGATATTGCAAGCATAGCGGAAGAGGCTGGATATACGACGATTGGCGCCCTTAATCTGGACGCGCGAGACTGGGAAGAGCCGGGGGTTGCGCATATTGTCCGCACGACGAGGGCGTATGCCGCAAACGGTAGCATTCTGCTATTTCATGATGGATACGGCGATCGTTCGCAAACGGTAGAGGCGGTTCGAACGCTTGTCCGCGAATTGGCGGCAGACGGCTATCGGCTGGTCACGGTTCGGGAGCTATTAGAGAAAAGGAGATTTGAAGATGGGTAGTCAGCAGGCGAAGGACACGAGCGGTTACAAGGCTTGGCTTGCGCTGCATGCCCGAGCGGATGAGGCACAGCGCAAGCGTGAGGCTGCGCGATACGATTGGCTTGCAGCATGCGAGCAGCACGATACGATAGCAGCAGCTGTATCCGAGCTAAGAAACGGAATCAGGAGCATACTTGGTCAAGAGCTGCGTGAGATCGATCCGAATCGCATCGAACAGGGGATTGTCATCGGAACGTTCGATGGAAATGAGCGAATTCGCGCGCTGTGCGGAGACGCTTCCGAGCAGCTTGGAGCGGAAGGCTTCGCGATCCGAGCGTCGGAGGGGCTCATGGCGATAGGCGCGAACACGCCTTCGGGCGTTCTGTATGGCGTTTTCCATCTGCTTCGGCTGCTTGCGCTTGGAGAACTCACTGAGAACCTCAGCGTGATGGAGCGTCCGGCCAATGGGCTTCGCATGATCAATCAATGGGACAATATTGATGGCAGCATCGAGCGCGGGTATGCGGGACAATCGATTTTTTACGCGAATGACGCGATCGCCTTCCAGCCGGAGCGAGTGCGGGATTACGCACGATTGTTGGCTTCCGTAGGCTTAAATGCAATTGCCATCAACAATGTTAACGTGCATCGGCTGGAATCTGGTTTTATTACGGAGCCGTTGTTGTCACGCATTGCTGAACTAGCTGCGATTTTCCGGGTTTATGGCATTCGGCTCTATTTAAGCGTTAACTTTGCAAGCCCAATTGAGGTTGGCGGTTTGCCGACAGCCGATCCGCTGGCGCAGGATGTCCGGCTATGGTGGAAGGAGCGGGCGGATGACATTTATCGGGCGATCCCCGATTTTGGCGGTTTCCTGGTGAAGGCGGATTCGGAAAATCGGCCGGGTCCGTTCACGTATGGGCGCAATCATGCGGATGGCGCGAACATGCTTGCGGAGGCGCTTGCGCCTTATGGCGGGCTCGTGATCTGGCGCTGCTTCGTCTACGATTGCAAGCAGGATTGGCGGGATCGGACGACCGACCGAGCTAGGGCGGCTTACGACCATTTTATGCCGCTGGATGGGACTTTTCACCCGAATGTACTGCTGCAAATCAAGAACGGCCCGATGGATTTTCAAGTTAGGGAGCCGGTTTCTCCGTTGTTTGGCGCTATGGAGCGGACGAATCAGCTGATCGAGTTTCAGATAACGCAGGAGTACACCGGGCAGCAGCGGCATCTTTGCTATTTGGTTCCGCAGTGGAAGGCCGTGCTTGACTTCGAAACATTCGCATGTCATGAGGGTGCGCCGGTGAAGCGGATCGTCGATGGCACGGTTTTCGGAAGGCCTTATGGCGGGTTCGCGGCTGTATCCAATATTGGCTGCGACGAGAACTGGACCGGACATCCGCTGGCGCAAGCGAACCTGTATGGTTACGGGCGGCTGGCTTGGAATCCGGAGCTGTCCGCAGAGACGATTGCGGCTGAATGGGCTGCGCAAGCGATAGGCCCGGATCCGCAAGCCGTTGATACGATATGCACGATGCTGCTGGAGTCGCTGGATATTTACGAGTCCTATACGGCGCCGCTTGGGGTAGGCTGGATGGTGAATCCGGAGCATCATTATGGCCCGAACGTGGATGGTTATGAGTACGACAAATGGGGAACGTATCATTTTGCTGATCGATATGGCATTGGCGTGGACAGAACGGTAGCATCGGGAACCGGGTATGCGGGTCAATATATTGGCGATAATGCGAAGGCATTCGAGTCGCTGGACCGTTGTCCGGATGAGCTGCTGTTATTTTTCCACCACGTGCCTTATACGCATAAGCTTCAGTCGGGCGTGACGGTCATCCAGCATATTTACAATACGCATTTCGACGGTGCGGAGCGTGCGGGAGAGCTGGCCCGGAAGTGGCAATCGCTTCGGCATCTGATGCCTGACGGTCTTTATCTTGCGGCAGAGGCCAGGCTGCTTGAGCAAGCGGAGCATGCGAAGGAATGGCGCGATCGAATCAATACGTACTTTTACCGCAAAAGCGGCATAGCGGATGCTTGGGGACGAACAATATATTAGCATACTGGAAAGGGAGATTAATCCATGACAAAATTGACGAATCGCAACGAACCGCTTGTTACCCATATTTATACGGCTGACCCGTCGGCGCATGTGTTTGAGGGCAAGCTCTACATTTATCCTTCCCACGATCTTGATCACGTGAAGGAATCCAACGATAACGGCGACCAATATGATATGGAGGATTATCATGTGTTATCGATGGATGGCCCCGACTCGGCATGCGTAGACCATGGCCAAGCGCTTCATGTCAAAGACGTGCCATGGGCTTCCAAGCAGATGTGGGCGCCGGATGCCGCTTTTAAGAATGATACGTATTATCTGTTTTTCCCTGCACGGGACCACGATGATATTTTTAGAATCGGCGTCGCGACGAGCCCGTCGCCAGCGGGCCCGTTTGAGCCTCAGCCGGAATATATTCCAGGGAGCTTCAGCATCGATCCCGCGGTGTTCGTGGACGAAGACGACCGCGCGTATATGTATTTTGGCGGATTATGGGGCGGCCAGTTGGAGAAGTGGCAAACGGATGCGTATGTAGCCGAACCGGCAGAGATCGAGCCTGATCAGCCTGCGCTTGGACCAAGAGTGGCGGAGTTGAGCGAGGATATGCTCACGTTCCGAGAGCGTCCGGTCGAGATCGCGATCGTGGATGAGCAGGGCAATGCTTTGCTCGCGGGAGACGAGGAACGCAGATATTTTGAAGGGCCATGGATGCATAAGTACAAGGGGAAATATTATTTGTCCTATTCCACGGGAACGACGCACAAGATTGTGTATGCTATCGGCGACAATCCGCAAGGACCATTCGTGTTCCAAGGGACGATTCTAACGCCAGTGCTCGGATGGACGACGCACCATTCTATCGTTCAATTCGGCGACAAATGGTACCTGTTCTACCATGACAGCTCATTGTCAGGCGGTGCCGATAATAAGCGCTCCGTGAAGTTCACCGAGCTTGAATACAATGAGGACGGCACGATTCGAACGATCGAGCCTTACGAAGGCTAATAAAAACATGCCCTATGCGCTCGCTTGCAGCGCTGGGCGCGCAATAGGGCATAAGAATCTGCCCTATGGGCGCGCTTGCAGCGCTGGGCGCGCAATAGGGCATAAGAATCTGCCCTATGCACTCGCTTGCAGCGCTGAGCGTGCAATAGGGCATAAAAATCTGCCCTATGGGCTCGCTTGCAGCGCTGGGCGCGCAATAGGGCATAAGAATCTGCCCTATGGGCTCACTTGCAGCGCTGGGCGCGCAATAGGGCATAAAAATCTGCCCTATGGGCTCGCTTGCAGCGCCGGGCGCGCAATAGCGCACGACCACCGCCGATACGGCGGTTTTTTTATGCCTTTTTACGCCTATGGATGATCTTTATTTCTTACAGTATTGTCTATATTTTGTAGGGTACCGGCCAGAAACGAAACTAGTCATAATAAATGATGCGAGATTAGTAAGCGCTTACATCAAACGAGGTTAAGGGGGACAAAGGAGATGTCGAGCAAGCGAAATGCTGTATTAGCCATTATAATGGCCGTCATGCTTTGCATGCCGCAAGGCAGGGGAGCCTCGAACGCTTATGCTTCAGCCGTAGGGGATACGGTCATGAGCAGCAGCTTCGATTCAGGAGCCGACGGCTGGTTCAAGCGCGGGAGCGAAACGGTGTCGCAGAGCGCCGTCACGGCCCAAAGCGGGGCGGGGAGTTTGCTAACGACAGGCCGCAGTGCATCCTGGAACGGACCGGGCGTCAATGCAAGCGCGCTGCAGCCGGGCGCTACGTACGAATTTTCGATTTATGCCAAATTGAAAGAAGGGACGACCGGTTCTGCGACCGTAGAGCTGGATATAAACCAGCAAGGCCTGCCGAGCAACGACCCTGCGACATACGCAGCCATCGATGCGCAATCGGTAACAGCAGCGGACTGGACCCTTCTTCAAGGCCAATGGACGCTTGATGAGCGAGCTGCCGGTTATCAGGTGTACGTGCAATCTACGGACAATGCGACGGTTGATTACTATGTGGATTCGTTTTCTGTAAAGCTTGTTTCTTTACCGGCTGCTCAGCCGCCCTCTGTACCGCCAGGTTCGATTATCTTTCAACAAAGCTTCGAAGACGGCCTAACTAGCGGCTGGGAAAACCTGTCTTGGAACGGGACCGGCACGACGGAGGTTTCCTCGGCTTATGCGTCCGAAGGGGCCAAATCTTTGAAATTCAGCGGCCGAGATTCGAGAGCAAGCAGTCCGACGATCAATCTGACCAGCCTGATGAAATCAGGGCATGTCTATGATGTATCGTTAAAAGCCAGACTTGGCGAAGGCAGCGATACGCTGCATGTCGCCTCGAAGGTTGACTCTCCGCTGCTTACGAACAAATATCCGTGGCTGATCGGAGATAAAAGCGTAACCTCCAGTGACTGGACAGCCTTCGAATTGAAAAATTACGAGGTTCCGGCGAATACGGCGGAGCTCCGCATTTGGCTGGAATCCGTTTCTAGCTCAACATCGAAGTCGGACATCTATATCGACGAGGTTATGATTAAGGATGTAACGCCGAATACAACGCCTGATCCCGGCAATGTGGACCAATCCGGCATGCTGTCCGATTTCGAGAGCGGGCAAGGCGCGTGGGTACGGCGCAACGGCACAGGCAATATCGGCGTGACGACGGCGGATAATCATACGACGAGCGGCGTGCAGAGCTTGTTGACGACCGTATCCCAGCAGTATGACGGCCCGCTGTTGGACGTGATGGGGAAAATGCACAAGGGATATAAGTACAGCCTCTCCGCTTGGGTCAAAATGGCGCCTGGCCAGACGGCGACCAATCTGCGGATTTCCGTTCAATCCGGCGACAGCGCCTTCACGAACGTTTCGCCGAATAGTAAAGTTTCGCCTGACGACTGGGTGCAGCTAACCGGTACGTTCACCGTTGCGACTACGCCAAGCGTATTAAACGCCTATGTGGAGGTTGCAGATGTCATTAACGATAGCAGAGCGTTCTATATCGATGATTTTGCGCTGACCTATATCGGACCAGTAGCGGGGCCAAAACCGGTTCAAACGGATCTCGATCCTTTGAAAGACGCCTATTCCAATCACTTCAAAATCGGCGCTGCGGTTGAACCGGCACAGCTCGAAGGCGACGTGCATGCGCTGCTGGACTATCATTACAACTCTATCGTTGCTGAGAACTCTACGAAGCCGGGATCCCTGAATCCGTCAGATGGCGTATGGAACTGGGCGGCGGCTGATAAGGTTGCGTTATATGCCAAAAACCACAACTTGGACTTCCGGCTGCATACGCTCGCATGGCATGAGCAGGCTGCGGAATGGATGTTCAAGGATGCTAGCAACCAACCGCTAGCCGCAACGCCAGCGAATAAGCAGCTCGTTCTCGACCGGCTGACGACCTATATTCAAACCGTTACGCGTCACTTCAAGGACTTAGGCGTTACGATCAATGCCGTGGACGTTGTCAACGAGGTCATTGACGAAGGCCAGCCGGATGGCATGCGGAGGAGCGAATGGTTCCGTCTGACAGGTACCGATTTCATCAAGACAGCCTTTACCGTTGCAAGGCAGGAGCTTCCCAATGCGAAGCTGTATTTGAACGATTTTAATACGCAAGACCCGAAGAAACGAGATTTCCTGTATGCGTTAGTCACAAGTCTGAAAGCCGATGGCGTTCCGATTGATGGCATCGGCCACCAAACGCATATAAACATAAGCGGGCCTTCCATCGGGCAAATTTCCGATTCTATCCGCAAATTCGGGGAAGCTGGCTTCGACAACCAGCTGACCGAGCTCGATGTGTCGGTTTATACGAATAACAGCACGAGCTACGAGCCGATTCCCGAAGACATTCTCGTCAAGCAGGGCTACCGCTTCAAGGAGCTGTTCAAAGAGCTGGTACGACTCGACGAAATGGGCAAACAATCGGGCAACCCCGACGGCTGGATCAGCAACGTTACGCTTTGGGGCGTTGCCGACGATCACACTTGGCTTCATAATCGGGGAACGACACGACAAGACGCGCCGTTCCCATTCGACAAGCAGTACCAAGCGAAATACGCATATTGGGGCATGATCGAAGCCGTGAAGACGCTTAATCCTTCGCATCTTCCATTAACAGCGAAAGCAGCGAACACGGGCCAAGGCACGCCGGTTGTCGATCATGTCACCGATTCTGTCTGGAGCACGGTGCCGGCCATGAAAACCGAGCAATTAGGCACGCTGGAAGCAGATGTAAAGACGCTGTGGGATGCGAATAACCTCTATGTACGCGTAGCAGCTAAGGATGCGACCGTAACCAGCACGGACCAAATCGAGCTGTTCGTCGTCGATGACCATGGCGCGCAGAAGCGGGCATTTGCTCGCAACGATTTCTCTATAACGGAAGTATCCGGCGGTTACGTGCTGGAAACGGCAATTCCGCTCAACGGGACGCTGGGCAAGCAGGTGAAGTTCGATGCGCGGGTAACCGACAAGGGCATTAACGACGGCTCGGAGCAGGGCGGCAACGGCGTGATCGTTTCCTGGAGCGATCCGCGTAACGCGCAGGATAGCGACGATCAAGGCTATGGCGTGCTGACTTACATCGAGGAAACCCGACTCGCCAGCGCCATATACGGAACGCCTGCCATTGATGGCGAGTTGGATGCGGCTTGGGCGAATGCCCCAGTATATACGACAGATGTGAAGGTTGAACAGCATAATGACGCGGTGGCAAAAGCGGAGTTTCGTACGATGTGGGATGAGCACAACCTATACGTCTACGCCAAAGTGGCGGATCGCGCATTGAGCGATGCGATCGCGAATGCTTGGGAGCAGGATTCGGTCGAAATATTCGTTGACCAGAACAATGGCAAGACGAACGGTTACCAAGGCGATGACGGGCAATATCGCATTAACTACAAGAATGGGAAGACGGTTGGCGGGCATGCGACCAACGATAACTATACGTCAGCTGCGAGGCAGGCTGACGGAGGCTACGTTGTGGAAACGGCAATTGCACTCGATACGATTTCGCCAGCGGCTGGGACCATGATTGGTTTTGATCTTCAAGTGAACAATGACGATGATGGAAGCACGCGAGACAGCGTATTTTCTTGGAATGATCCGACAGGTCAATCTTATGCGAATACGTCACGCTTCGGCGTTTTACAGTTCGCGGCAGCAGCGGGCCAAGGCGCTAATCCAGGCGTTGGTTCAGGTTCGGGACCATCTATCCCTTCGAGCTCGATTACAGTCATTGTCGATAACGAAGGCAGGGCGACAGCAAACATAGGCGAGCAAGCCTTCACTGAGGCGCTGCATCATGCCAAAGCGGGGCGCATCGGGTTTGTTATCGAAGCGCCTGCCAGCGCTGCAAGCGTCGCCGTTGCGTTATCAGCCGGCCAAGTGAAGGATGCGGCGGATGCTGGCGTTCATCGGATTGTGATCGATACAGGACTTGCCACGTTTGAACTCCCAATCTCCTTATTCGAAAGCGCGAGCCGGAGCGATAAAATCGAGCTAAGCGTAAGCAAAGCGGACGAGGCAGGTTTGCCGGACGGGAATCGGAGCAGCATGGGCCAATATGCGGTTGTAGACCTAAGCATTAGCATAGGTGGAAAAGCGAAAAGCCTGATCGGCGCCAAACAATCGGTCAAGGTAGCTATTCCCTACACGCTTCAGCCTGGAGAACGAGCAGGGCAAGTGGTCGTCTACTCCGTTTCGGAGGAAGGGGACCTTGAAGTAATTCGAAACGGGCATTATGATGCCGCGACGGGCAGGGTTGAATTTAAAATGGACCATGTCGGCCAATACGCAGTCGCTTCCGTAAAATCGGGTTTCGCTGACCTGAATCAGGCGGCATGGGCTGCTGACAGCATCCTCGCGTTGGCCGCACGTGACATCATTAGCGGCTTATCAGCCGAAGCATACGGGCCGAAGCAGGAAATAACGAGAGCGGAATTCGTGCAGTTGCTCGTGCGTACGCTGAATCTTCAGCCGAACGGCGCCGTTAATAGCCCAAGCAGTGGGGCATTTAGCGATGTTAAGGAAGGAGACTGGTATTATGATGCGGTTCAAGCCGCACAACAATTCGGCGTTATTAATGGCAGAGGGGATGGAGCATTCGGAGCTTCGGATACAATCAGCCGTCAAGATATGGCGGTAATGACTTTCCGCGCCTTGCATGCAGCGGGGGCGGCAATGGAGCCAGCCAATCGCGAAATGACTGCATTCCTGGATCAATTCGCCATTGCGGACTATGCGCAAGAGGCAGTAACCGCGATGCAGCAAGCAGGCCTCATCAACGGCATGGCTGACGGCAGATTTGCGCCGCAGCATATGGCCAATCGCGCGCAAGCGGCGGTTATGCTGTATCCTTTGCTTCAATTGTTGTAAGTAGTTCCGGTTCTATAGGAACTCGAACTCCCCTAAAGCAAGCGAAGCTGTGCAATGGCTCTTGCGGACGCGATGACAATCGCGTCCTCTTTTTTTGCCATGATGCCGATTGCCATACGACCACCAGCATACCGATAAGCCGATGTGCCAACGATAATAGACGGGTCGCAGTTACTCATTGATTCATCATCACCTCATATCCGAATGGAGGAACAACATGCAACGTAAGTTCAAGGTGATTGCGACGACTGTCGCGCTTGGTGCTGTACTGGCTGGTTGTGCCGCTAATCAAGGAGAATTGGGCAATCGCAGCAATTATCATTCCCAAAGCGTCCGATATGACATGAATGGCAATCGGATCTTGGACAAACGGTTCGCCAATGATCAAATGAATGAGATGAACCGCGTCGACGGCCGCAGGCTCAACAGCAATAATATTGTCGGAAAGCATGACAATTATCGGTTGGACATGAGCGAGAACATCGCCAATAAGCTGACGACGATTCCAGAGGTTAAGACCGCGAACGTGATGCTGACCAATCACAATGCTTACGTCGCGGTATCGCTGCGCGACGGCTTAGGCGCAGCAAGTGGCGCCGGCTCCAGAACGATTCATCGCTCGAATATTGGCGGGACGAATTATGTAGGAGAAATGAATGGCGTAGGCTCGCGCGATATTACGCGATTCGACAGCCAAACAGCAACGCCGGGTTATGAGCCTTACCGTGTTCGCAGCAATAATGGGGCGACAGATTATATAACGCCGTCCCGCCAGCACACCTATTCGACGAACGCGACAAACAGCTACGGCATGAACGGAATGAGCGGCGTTCGCGGGCATGGCTATGGCATGTACAGCACGAATGGCGGTGCGGCTGCCAATGCGGATATTCAGCTCACCGACGCTTTGAAAAACCGCATCGCAGACGAAGTCAAACGGATTGCGCCAAATGTAAACAATGTGTATGTATCGGCCAATCCGGATTTCGTTGACCGGATGAGCGGGTATTGGAATGATGTGAAGGCCGGCCATCCGATTCAAGGCTTCGTTGCCGAGTTTAATGCAATGGTTGAGCGCTTGTTCCCGGCTGAAGCGGGCACGCGCCGATAACATTCGTTTGAGAATGGAGTTAGATAGAGCCCTGACACCGATGGCGGTGCAGGGCTCTGTTTTTTTTGAAGCGATATGGGGGATGATAAGGTCTATATAATCCTGTTTATAAAAATTTATAAAAGCTATAAGTTCGTGTTCGTGTTCATTCCGCTTGACGTCTGCAACAGCTCTTGAATGACGGATTTCATCGTCGATGACGGGATGGCGAAGCCAATGCCCTGCGCTTCCGACTCGCCAGCCGTATTCATGCCAATGACTTGCCCGTCCGCATTCAGCAGCGGTCCGCCGGAGTTGCCAGGATTGATGGAAGCATCCGTTTGCAGCAAATGCTCATAGTTGCGCACGGTATTGCCGTCCTGGATTTGAATCGGGCGTTCCTTCGCACTCAAAACACCGACGGTAAGCGTTTGGTCGAATCCGTAAGGATTGCCGATCGCAACGACCATGTCCCCGATGTTGAGCTTGTCCGAATCACCGAGTTGTACTGTTGGGAAGCTGGACGTCCCGTCTGTCTTCTCGATTTTAAGAATCGCTACATCCATATCCTCGCGTGCGCCCACGACTTTGGCCGTGTATGGCGTGCTTTCTCCTTGCAGGGTTACCTGCACCTCGTCTGCATCAGCGACCACATGCTGATTCGTCATAATATACCCTGAGCTGTCGAAAATAAATCCAGTTCCCGTGCCGACCGCTTGCAGATTGCTTTGATCGGATTGGGATGAACCTTGGCCTTGGCTTTGGTCCTGCCCGCCATTGCTCGGATCGAACCAGATGCCGCCGCGCGTCCGCATGCTTTGACGCTGCTGCACGAAGGTCTCGATTTTCACGACTGCTGGGCTGGCAGCGTTATAGATGCTGGAAATATTCCCTGTGCTTACTGCCGCAGATGCGGATGCAGTCGTAATGCCAGCGCCCTGGCCAGCAGTCGTCTGGCCAGCCGCTTCGTTCGCAGCCTGCACAACCGCAGGCGAGCTGAACCAGTTGTAGCGATCGGCAGAATACATCATCCCGCCAATCGTCAGCACGCCCGCCAGAAAAGCTGCAGCGATCGGCACGAACAAGCTTTTGCGCGGTTTTGCCGTTGATTGGCCTTGGAGCAACTGGTGGTGCTGAAGCTGTGCTTGCTGATGCTCGGCAGCGAGCTGTTCAAAGCCTTTGCCGACGCGGGTTACATACGTACCATTGTCATCCTGATGCGTTTCTACCCAATTATGTGTAAGGAAATTCCGGTTCTGATCGTTATGGTTGTCTTTCATGGTTGATTCCTCCTTGAGTTGGTATCGTCATCGACCGTCTGGTGATCGTCCAACGTTTTGATACCCTAATCATGAGGGCGGAACCTTAATCGAGTCTTAAATGAATCTAAAAGGAGCATAAAACGAAGCTGAAGGGGAGTTGAAAGAGTTAGAGACAAGGGTGAAGCGCGATGTTAGAAGCGAGGATGTTAGGGAACTAGAGACAAGAAGATAAGGATAGAAGTATAGAGGGGCAGTCCTTTCGATGGAAAAGGCTGGGTGGTATACTATTTTTAATGAGAGGGAAGCAATGGGGAGTGGTTAGGATGATGATTAGACGGATAACGGTGCTGCTTATTCTAGCTGGCTTATTGGTGGCTGCGGGTTGCAGCGAGAAGGCGTCGGATGGACCGGCTGTTTCGGGGCAATCGGAAGTGACAGATCATCTGGAAGCAGCAGTGCCGTCTGAGCCGGATGGGTCGTTGGCGCAGCGGGAACCAAGAGCGGTAGGAACAACGGATAGAGGCAAATTACTGGTCATTCCGACGAACGACGAAACGATAGAGCAATTAGGCGCGCCCAGCTGCTTCGGCGAGGCGGAGGACTATGCGATAGAAGCGGATTACAGCGTCGTATTTAAGGATCATCAAGGCGAGGAGACTGTACTGGCGCTTACTGAGGTTCATAGGTTTATTGCGCCGGGGAAGGAGCCGATCGCGCTTCAGACGCTATCTTTTCAGGGATTACAGGCTGTTGTCATTGCGCCACAATATACGGATTGCCACGGCGTTGCTTTTTATCTAATAGGGATAGATGATAGCGGAGCTTACCCGTTTACATTCGTAACCGAAGAAGGGACCTCGAATTCCTTCAGTTATGCCCCAAACACCGAAGTGCGTGTGGTAGAGAATGAGCTGGTCGTAGAGAAAGGACAAGCTGCTGGCAGCGAAGCGAAAGGCACGCTGCGTTTTAAGCCGGATTTGGATAAGCATGTGATGCGGTTGGTTTCGTCGTAGGGTGAGGTTATAGGTGCATGCGAGTGTAAGCCGAATTAATGCCAGTACATCTATTGCTTTTTCGCCCCTGTGTGGGAAGGGATTGCTAGACAGCATAGCCGCTTATTGTTTCGTCTTGTTGATAATCTCGATCTTCCAGTCGCCATGCAGCCACCCGTTCATTCGATCTTCAAGCTGTGCCGATGTCACCGCTGTATGTATAGAATACACCGCCCATATCGTTAGGTTAAGCATTGGATAGCTAGTATGAAATTCTTATTAGATGGTGCGGAAGCGACTTGAACAATGGGAGGTACTGCTTCGAGTGGCTCAATTAATGTTTGTGTGCAGGAAAAATGATACCTCCAATGTCGATTCCTCGAATAAGGTGGTTTTGATGAGAATACTGTAGTGAAACGATACGAACGTAAGAATTATTTTTAGTAGCACTAATTTTACAAAATAAGGTGGGATTACATTTATGTTAGTTTCGGAAGGTCATGTATCCATTATAAGATTGCAGAATAATGATGATGATTTTTCTTTGCTATTTAAATGGTTAAATGATAAAAAGCTTCTCAACTTTATTGAAGGTACAAGTACCACATATACACGAAGCCAGATTGTTGAAAAGTATGGCCCCAGGGCACGAGGCGAACATTATGTCACACCCTGTATTATTAAAAATAACAATGTGGCGATTGGTTATTTACAATTTTATCAGCTGCAAGAGGTTGAAATTCAAGAGTATGGAGCGAAAACTGACCAACTGCAATACGGAATAGATTTATTTATCGGTGAGACGGATTGTTGGGGGCAGGGAATGGGCACTACTGCGCTGGAATTAATTATTAATTATTTATTTACAGAGCAGGGGGCAACAGACCTTTTTGTGGATCCCCAAACATCGAATACAAGAGCAATCAGAAGCTATGAGAAGTGTGGGTTTAAAAAGGTGAAGATATTGCATGAACATGAAATATTCGATGGCGTGTATAAAGATAATCAGTTGATGCGCGTATCACGAGATGAATTTTTTACTTATTAGATCTAGATCCCGGACCGGTTTCCCATCAAAAAAACCTTCCCGCCGCGCTTCCCATGAAGGGAAGGTTGGCTAGAAGGCCGATTCAAAACCGAATCAGGATCTATACGATCAACGATGATCAGATCTGTAATTCCCCAAGCTTGATCAGCTCGACAACTGCTTGTGAACGACCTTTGACATTCAACTTTTGCATCACATTGGAGATATGATTGCGTACGGTCTTCTCGCTGATAAACAGTTGTTGTGCGATATCTCTCGTTGTTTTGTCCTGTACTAACAGCTCGAATACCTCACGTTCGCGATGCGTCAATAAAAATTTGCTCTTGTGGTCGCTGCCCTTCAAAGTTTGTCACCCCTCCTTGCTCGGGTTTGTATGGTTTAACAAGGTTAAGGGATACAGTCAACTTATATTATGAAAACCAAGGACGGATGGTGCGGTCCATCGGTTAAAATGGGCACTCCAATCTGAACGAATGATTATCGGGCTCGCATAGGCTGGGACAACGGCAATATCGCGGATGGTGGAAAGCGAGACGATTGCTGCTGCGCGGGCGAACGTCCTGTAATAGTAACCTTTTTGTAAAGCGGAGTGAGCATGGAGAAACTTGAGTATAGTCGCGGATCGCCCGCGGCTTTTTTGGCGTTTGGCATGTTTGTTTGGCGCATCAACGTCTATAGGTCGCTTCGTTTGCAGGCGTGCGACGACTGTGTGAGAGTACGTTGAATGAGTTGCTGCATACGATTGGTTGGCGTGACGGCGATGCTGTAACGGACTCCACAGCCGTTATTCGTTGAAAAAACGCGCGTTTCGAAACGTAACGGACCCCAGCGTCGTTATTTGGTCATTTTGTCGGACTAATTAGCTGTTTTCGTGCGAGTAAGGTCACCTGAGTCCGTTAGAGCAGCAATTGCCGCATATTTGGCCAAATAACGCCCGCTCGGTCCGTTAGCCGCTTCTGTCTGGCGACGATGCTGGAAGTGAATCGTTCCGTCAGCAGGCGTGCGACGACTGTGTGAGAGTACGTTGAATGAGTTGCTGCATACGATTGGTTGGCGTGACGGCGATGTTGTAACGGACTCCACAGCCGTTATTCGTCGAAAAAACACACGTTTCGAAACGTAACGGACCCCAGCGTCGTTATTTGGCCATTTTGTCGGACTAATCAGCTGTTTTCGAGCGAATAAGGTCATCTGAGTCCGTTAGAGCAGCAATTGCAGCTTTTTTGGCCAAATAACGCCCGCACGGTCCGTTAGCCGCCTTGGCGGTGATGCTGGAATCGGCTCGGTCTATTAGCCGCCTTGGCCGACGATGTTGGAGGACTCGGTCCGTTAGCCGCCGCCTAGCGCCGACGCCGAAGGCGGACCGCGGCACAGCAGCGTGTACGTCCGCACACTTTGCGATCAAGAGCTGATTAGTTACCGGGCGCAGCGCAGCCGCCAACCGACGGGGGCCACCTTTTTATACAAATCCATCCTTACGCCGAAGGTCATCAAAGTGACAGCTAAGAAGTCATGGTAGTCGCTAGTCCGGTCATGCAGGATGCTATAAATTAGAACTACCGCCACATGGCTGCCAACACATCGATGGAAGGAGGAGGCATGAAGCCAGCATGAATGCATAAGCGCCAAGATCAGATGGGACGGGAAGGAGTTGGGTTAGCACAAATGAACCGACGCGAAGCTTGGGAACGCGTTCGATGCTTCTATTACGGCAGCTCGGATCCGACTTATTTGGCGGTGAAAGCAGTAACAGTAGAGGATAGTTAGCGCAGCATGGCTTGTTAAGCGCGGTATCGCAAGTGGGCAATACGTGTTGAAAGGCATAAGCGTTCGGTCTTGAATGACAGCGCTTACAAAACAATCGTTTAAAAGGAGGATAAAGAACATGGTACGATCGGCCTCCCGCAAGGGATTGGCGCTCGTTCTCGGTGCGGCGCTGACAGTAACATCCTTCGCTGGCACAGCGAGCGTGGCTCCCAAGAAAGCAGAGGCGGCAGCCGCCGCGCAGACGGTGCAAGGACAACGGTTTCTGCAGCTGTACAATCAGCTGACGAGCCCGACGAGCGGGTATTTTTCCCCGGAAGGAATTCCGTATCACGCAATTGAGACGCTGCTGAGCGAAGCGCCGGATTACGGACATATGAGCACATCGGAGGCGTACAGCTACTGGCTCTGGTTAGAAACGCTGTATGGCTATTACTCCGGAGATTGGACGCATCTGGAGAAAGCTTGGGACAACATGGAGAAGTACATCATCCCGATCAATGAAGGCGACGGCAAGGAAGAGCAGCCGACGATGAATTATTACAATCCGAACAGCCCCGCAACATATGCCCCGGAAAAACCGCAGCCGGATCAATACCCCGTATTGCTCAGCTCGAGCAAGGCTGCAGGCAAGGACCCGCTCGATGCGGAGCTGAAATCGACGTACGGCAACAACCAGACCTACCTCATGCACTGGTTGATCGACGTGGATAACTGGTATGGCTACGGCAACCTGCTGAATCCTACCCACACCTCGACGTATGTGAATACGTTCCAACGGGGCGAGCAGGAATCCGTCTTCGAGACGGTGACCCATCCATCCCAAGATAACAAAACGTTCGGCAAAGCGAACGAGGGCTTCATGTCCTTGTTCAACAAAGAAAGCCAAGCGCCAGCGGCGCAATGGCGGTATACGAACGCTTCGGATGCGGATGCCCGCGTCATTCAGGTCATGTACTGGGCGAAGCAGCTCGGCTACAGCAACCAAGTGTATTTGAATAAAGCGAAGAAGATGGGCGACTACCTTCGTTACGATATGTACGACAAATATTTCCAAAAAATCGGCAGCTCCGCAACCGGCAGCTCGACAGCGGGCACGGGCAAAGATTCCAGCATGTATCTGCTCGCCTGGTACTCTGCATGGGGCGGCGGCCTTGGCGAGAATGGCAGCGGCAACTGGGCTTGGCGGATCGGTGCGAGCCATGCGCATCAAGCGTACCAGAACCCTGTAGCAGCCTACGCGCTGTCGACATCAGCGGGCGGCTTAATTCCAACTTCCCCGACTGCACAAGCGGATTGGAACACGTCGCTGAAACGTCAGCTGGAATTTTATACGTGGCTGCTTTCCGCGGAAGGCGCTGTCGGCGGCGGCGCAACGAACAGCTGGAATGGCGAATATTCCGCTTATCCATCGGGCGTCAGCACGTTCTATGGCATGGCGTATCAGGAAGCGCCAGTCTATCACGACCCGAATTCGAACGGATGGTTCGGTTTCCAGGCATGGCCGCTCGAGCGCGTAGCGGAGATGTATTACATTTTGGCTTCCAGCGGCGATCTGACGAGCGACAACTACAAGATGGCGAAGCAAATCATGACCAAGTGGGTCGATTACTCGCTTGATTACGTGTTCGTGAACCAGAAGCCGGTAACGGATGCGAGCGGCTACTATTTGAACGCTGCAGGCCAAAAAGTGTTGGGCGGCCTCAATCCATCCATCGCAACGACGTCGGCGCCGGGCGAATTCTACCTGCCGAGCACGCTGGAGTGGTCCGGCCAGCCGGATACGTGGAACGGCTTATCCGCCTTCACGGGCAACCCTTCCTACAAAACGATTACCAAAGATCCAGGCCAAGACGTTGGCGTACTCGGCAGCTATGTGAAAGCGTTGACGTTCTTCGCGGCAGCGACCAAAGCGGAAACAGGCTCGTACTCGGCGCTAGGCACGCAGGCGAAAAACACAGCGGAATCGCTGCTGAACGTCGCTTGGACGCTGAACGACGGCGTGGGCATCGTGAAGCCGGAGGCGCGCGCGGACTACTTCCGTTACTTTACGAAAGAAATCTATCTGCCAGCAGGCTGGTCCGGCACGACGGGCCAAGGCAACGTCATTCCGGGCGCGAACGGCGTCGCGTCGGATCCAGCGAAGGGCGGCAACGGCGTTTATATCAGCTACACCGATCTGCGTCCGAAAATTACGCTTGATCCAATGTGGTCGTACCTGTCTAACCTGTATCAAACCTCCTACAACCCGGCTACGAAAAAATGGGAGCAAGGCACGCCGACCTTTACGTATCATCGCTTCTGGTCGCAGGTCGATATCGCGACGGCATACGCCGAATATGATCGCCTGATCGGCTCGTCGGCACCGATTACGGCGCCTGCTGCTCCAGCTACCGTAACGGCAGCGCCGGGCAGCACGCAAGCGACGCTGACATGGACAGCATCCGCGAATGCAGCATCTTACAATGTGAAGCGCGCGACGACGGCAGGCGGTCCGTACACGACGGTAGCTACTGGCGTAACGGGCACGTCGTACACGAACACCGGCCTCATGAATGGCACGACCTACTACTATGTCGTATCTGCGGTGAACACGGTCGGCGAGTCTGCGAATTCCGTGCAAGTGACGGTAACGCCTACGGCAGCAATCGCCGTTCCGGGAGCGTTCACGCTGACGGGCACGGCAGGCAATGCGCAAGCGGCGCTCGCTTGGACGGCTTCGAGCGGCGCAGCAACTTATGCGGTGCAGCGCGCAACGTCGAGCACGGGCACTTACACGACGCTTGCGTCCAATTTGACAGCGTTGAGCTACACAGACGCGACAGCTGCGAACGGCACGACGTACTACTACAAAATCGTTGCGACGAATACGGCGGGCTCGACGATATCGAATACAGCGTCGGTTACACCTGTGGCTCCAATCGCCGTTCCGGGCGCATTCACGCTGACGGGCACAGCGGGCAATGCGCAAGCAGCGCTCGCTTGGACGGCGTCGGCAGGCGCAGTGACGTATAACGTGCAGCGCGCAACGGGCAGCGGCTCGTATGCGAATATCGCAACGGGCTTGACGGGCCTCGCTTACACGGATACGACAGCGGTCAATGGCACGACGTACAGCTACCGGATTACAGCAGTGAATGCCGCTGGCACGACAGATTCCAACAGCGCTTCCGTAACGCCATCAGGCGGTACGCCGACGACGGGCAATCTGGTTGTCCAATACAAGCTGAATAACAGCAATGCGACGGACAATCAAATTTACGCCTCGTTCAACATTAAGAACACGGGCACGACGCCTGTTAGCCTGAGCGGCTTGAAGCTTCGGTACTATTTGACCAAAGACAGCGCCAGCGCAGGGCTGAGCATGTGGACCGACTACGCGCAGGTTGGCTCTAGCAACGTGAGCGGCGCATTCGCGTCGATCAGCCCGGCGAAGGCGACTGCGGACACGTATCTGGAGCTGTCGTTCAGCGCAGGAGCGGGCTCGATTGCCGCAGGCGGACAGAGCGGCGACATTCAGGTTCGGATCGCGAAGTCGGATTGGTCGAACTTTAACGAGACCAACGATTATTCCTTCGATAGCACGAAAACAGCGTTCGCCGACTGGAGCAAAGCGACGCTGTACCAGAACGGCACGCTGGTATGGGGCATTGAGCCCTAGAACGGTACGGCAGGCAGCGGAACCCGAGCAATCGGGTTCCACATGCCAAGCCATTAGGCAAGCATTTTATAAAAGAAGGAGCTGAAAGGCATTGATTAAGCCCATTACGAAACGCGCGGTAAAGCTGTTCATTGTATTTGCAGTCGTCTTTAATCTGTTCGTCACCCTCGGTGCCGCGACGAGCTCGGCTGCAGTGGAGCATGTCGATAATCCATTCGTTGGCGCTACGCAATATGTGAACCCTGACTATGCCGCTTTGGTCGACACGTCGATTGCCCAAGTGACGGATGCAACGCTGAAAGCGAAGATGGAAACGGTCAAAACGTACCCGACGGCGATCTGGCTCGACCGCATCGCTGCCATCCAAGGCGGAGAAGCGAACGGCGGGCGCAAAAGCCTGGAGCAGACGATGGATACGGTCCTTGCGACGAAGCAAGGCGATACGCCAATCGCTGTCACGTTCGTTATCTATGATCTGCCAGGTCGCGATTGCCATGCGCTGGCTTCCAATGGTGAGCTGCCGCTGACGGCTGCTGGCTTGGAAACGTACAAAACGCAATACATCGACGCCATTACGAGCGTATTGTCGAAATCCAAATACGCAGGCATTCGCATCGTGACGGTCATCGAGCCGGATTCGCTTCCGAACCTCGTAACCAACCTGAGCGATCCTGCTTGTGCGGCTGCGAATTCCTCCGGCATTTATGTATCGGCTACGCGCTACGCACTGGAAAAGCTCCATGCGATTCCTAACGTGTACACGTACATGGATATCGGCCACTCCGGCTGGTTGGGCTGGGATTCCAACCGCGGACCGGCAATCGACCTGTTCACGACGGTTGTCAGCGGCACGCCAGCCGGTCTGGCAAGCGTTGACGGCTTCATCACGAACACGGCGAACACGACGCCGCTCGTCGAGCCGAATCTGCCGAATCCGGATTTGTCCATCGGCGGAAGCCCGCTGCGATCCGCTTCTTACTATGAGTGGAACCCGTACTTCGACGAGGCTGATTTCACGGCTGCGCTGTACAGCGGCTTCGTTGCCAAAGGCTGGCCATCGACGATCGGCTTCCTCGTTGACACGTCCCGCAATGGCTGGGGCGGACCGAACCGCCCGACGATGGCAAGCGGCACAACGGTGAGCGCGTATGCTGATTCCGGCCGAATCGACCGCCGTTACCATCGCGGCAATTGGTGCAACCAAGCGGGAGCGGGCATGGGCCTTCCTCCTACAGTAACGCCAGCTGGCTATGAAGCCTCCCATCTTGATGCACTCGTATGGGTGAAACCGCCGGGCGACTCCGACGGCTCCAGCTCCATGATCCCGAACAATGAAGGCAAAGGCTTCGACCGGATGTGTGATCCGACTTACATCGGCGCAAGCGGCCAGCCAACGGGCGCACTGGCGAATGCGCCAGTATCGGGCCACTGGTTCCATGCCCAATTCGTTGAATTGGTGACGAATGCTTATCCTGCCATCCCAGCAGGCCCGGTAACGGTTACGACGCCAGCTGCACCGGCATCGCTGACGGCTGTAGGCGGCAATGCGCAAGTTGCGTTGACGTGGACGGCTTCCACAGGTGCGACAAGCTACAACGTAAAACGCGCTGCGACAAGCGGCGGCCCATACACGACGGTAGCGACTGGCGTAACGGCAACGAGCTATACAAACACGGCGCTCACGAATGGTACGACGTACTATTATGTCGTAAGCGCGGTGAACAGCGCAGGCGAGTCGGCGAACTCGGCGCAAGCGAGCGCAACGCCGCAAACGGCAGTGGTGACGGTGCCAGCTGCGCCTGCCAGCTTGAATGCAACGGCGAGCGGCACGCAAGCAGCGCTGAGTTGGACAGCATCGACTGGCGCAACGAGCTACAATGTGAAGCGCGCAACGACGAGCGGCGGTCCATACACAACGGTAGCGACTGGCGTAACGGCAACCAGCTACACGAACACAGGCTTGGCTAGCGGCACGACATACTACTATGTCGTTAGCGCGGTGAACAGCGCAGGCGAATCGGCGAATTCGGCGCAAGCAAGCGCAACGACGCCAGCTGTCGTCACGGTTCCGGCAGCGCCTAGCAGCCTGACAGCTGCAGCTGGCAGTGCACAAGTGACGCTGGGCTGGAGCGCATCGACAGGCGCAGCAAGCTACAACGTGAAGCGTTCGACGACGAGCGGCGGCGCGTTCACGACGGTAGCGACAGGCGTAACGGCAACGAGCTACACAGACACGGGACTTACGAACGGCACGACGTATTACTATGTCGTCAGCGCCGTGAACAGCGCAGGCGAGAGCGCGAATTCCGCAGCAGCTAGCGCAACGCCAACGGGCGGCATCACGCCGCCAACAGGCAATCTTGTCGTGCAATACAAAGTGAACAATGCGAATGCGACGGACAACATGATCAATGCGACGCTGAATATTAAAAATACGGGAACGACCGCGGTTAATCTGAGCAATCTGAAGGTTCGTTATTATCTGACGAAGGATACGACGAGCGCAGGATTGAGCATGTGGACGGATTATGCACAAATCGGCTCCAGCAACGTTAGCGGCGTATTCGCCTCGGTGAGCCCGTCCAAAACGACGGCTGACACGTATTTGGAGCTGTCGTTCAGCGCAGCGGCTGGCTCGATTGCGGCAGGCGGCCAAAGCGGCGACATTCAGATCCGCGTCGCGAAGTCCGACTGGTCGAACTTCAGCGAAACGAATGACTACTCGTATGACGGCACCAAAACGGCATTCGTCGACTGGAACAAAGTGACGCTCTACCAGAGCGGTTCCTTGGTATGGGGCATCGAGCCATAATCACGCAAGATCGGAGCGCCTTTCGGGGCGCTTCGATGCGTATCAAGCTTAAGGAGATGAGTTGAGATGACGACAGCGACAGCAACGTTCAAAAGATGGAGCATGGTGCTGCTGGCAGCGGCGCTTGCCTGTTCTTTACTTACGATCGTCGGGGCACGCAAAACAGAGGCAGCTGCTTTAGGCTACTATCACACCTCCGGCAGCCGGATCGTGGATGCCGGAGGCAACCCGGCTATTTTTAACGGACTGAACTGGTTCGGCTTTGAGACAGCCAACTATTCGCCGCATGGCTTATGGTCCTATTCGCTGAACAGCGTCATGGATCAAATCAAAGCGCATGGCTACAACCTGATTCGGCTGCCTTACAGCAACCAGATGTTTGACGCGGGCAGCATGCCGACCAGCTTGAATACGACGACGAATCCCGATTTGCTCGGCTTGACGCCGATCCAGCTGATGGACCGCGTCGTGCAGGCGGCAGGCGAGCGCGGCATTCAAATTATTCTCGATCGGCATCGTCCGGATTCGGGCGGCCAATCGGAGCTATGGTATACGGCGCAATACTCGGAGCAGCGGTGGATCAACGATTGGGTCATGCTGGCGCAGCGTTATGCGAATAATCCGACCGTTATCGGCGCGGATTTGCACAATGAGCCACATGGCACGGCATCTTGGGGAACAGGCGTTGCTGCCACGGACTGGCGATTGGCGGCCGAACGCGCAGGCAATGCGATTCTGGCGGCAAATCCGAATTGGCTCATCCTCGTGGAGGGCGTTTCCTCCAATGTGCAAGGCGAAAGCAGCAATTACTGGTGGGGCGGCAATCTGAAGGGGGCACGCAATTATCCGGTTCGTCTGGATGTGCCGAATCGCCTTGTGTATTCCCCGCATGATTATGGTCCGGGCGTTGCCACTCAGACATGGTTCAGCGATCCGGCATTCCCGAATAATATGCCTGCGTTATGGGATTCGTATTGGGGCTATATCAGCAAAGAAAATATAGCGCCGATCTTGATCGGCGAGTTCGGCGGCCGCGGCGTCGATCTGACGACGACGGAAGGGGTTTGGCAAAACAAGCTGGTCGATTACATTAAAACGAACGATTTGTACTGGACCTATTGGTCGTTAAATCCGAACAGCGGGGACACAGGCGGCTTGCTGTTGGATGATTGGCTCACCTGGAACTCGCCGAAGCAAGCGATGCTGGACCGGATCATGAAGCCGCTCGGCACGGCGAATCCGCCTGGGCCAACGGTACCCGCAGCGCCTGCAACGCTTGCAGCAACGGCGGGCAATGCCCAAGTTGTACTGAATTGGACGGCATCGACAAGCGCGGCGAGCTACAACGTGAAGCGCGCCACGTCTAGCGGCGGTCCTTATACGACGGTTGCGACGGGCGTAACAGGCACGACCTATACGAATACGGGACTGACGAATGGCACGGCCTATTATTATGTTGTCAGTGCAGTGAACAGCGCGGGCGAGAGCGCGAACTCAGCGCAAGCAAGCGCAACGCCGACCAGCGGCAGCACGCCGCCAACGCCATCCGGCAGTTTGATTGTCCAATACAAAGTGAACAATGCCAATGCGACGGACAACATGATTAACGCGACGCTGAACATCAAAAATACGGGAACAAGCGCGGTTAGCCTAAGCACGCTGAAGCTGCGGTATTATTTGACCAAGGACAGCGCTAGCGCAGGGCTGAGCATGTGGACGGACTATGCGCAGGTCGGATCGAGCAATGTGAGCGGGACGTTCGCTGCCGTAAGTCCGGCGAAAACGAATGCAGATACGTACGTAGAACTGTCATTCAGCGCAGCAGCCGGTTCGATTGCCGCAGGCGGCCAAAGCGGGGATATTCAAATTCGGATCGCGAAGTCTGACTGGTCGAACTTTAATGAAGCGAATGACTACTCGTACAATGGCGCGCAGACGGCTTATGCCGATTGGAGCAAAGTGACGCTGTATCAGAGCGGCTCGCTCGTGTGGGGCTTGGAGCCGTAATCGCGCCAAGAGGTTAACGAACGTTTAACGCAGCAGATTGCCAAACAACCGCACCGTATGCGCCTTTTTGAAGGGGGACACGGTGCGGTTGTTAATCAATGAAGGCAATTATTGTACGATAATCCGAAATTTGATAGACTGAAAGTGTAAGCGGCTTCATGCTACTAGTCACAGGCAATCTCCTTATTCACATCCATGATGAGAAGGGGGTATCGATGGTGTATCAGCTTCTGGTCGTCGATGATGAAGCGTTCGCATTAAAAAGCGTCGTGGATACGATTGATTGGCATTCTCTGCAAATCACGCAGGTGTTAGCAGCAATGGATGCGGAAGAAGCGAAGGCACTGCTCGCCCAGCATGCCGTTGACGTGATGATATGCGACATCGAGATGCCGGGAGAGAACGGGCTGGATTTACTAGGATGGATGAGAAATGAAGGCATTGCCACGGAAACGATTTTTCTAACCGGCCACGATAAGTTCGATTACGCACAGCTGGCGCTCCAGATGGGCTGCTTCGATTACTTGCTGAAGCCTATCCGGCACGAGCGTTTAAAGGAAACGGTATTGAGAGCGCTTACGAAGCTGGAGGATGTCCGGCAGAAGCTGTCGATGCACAATCGGGCGGAACGTTACGAGAACTTGATGAAGTCGCAAAAGCATGTGCTGGTCGACCGATTCTGGACCGATCTTATTGAGCCGAGCGGGCCATCGTACGCTACGGAGCCGCATACGGCGTACCTGTCGATGATTCAGCCCGAGTTTTCGGCCAATGACGTCTTTATTTCGGTGCTGATCAGCGTCGATCGGTGGAAGCGAAGGTTCGGCAGCAAGGATGAGCATATTTTGGAGTACGCGATGATGAACTCCGCTCGCGAGACGGTGCTGCGGGATTGGCCGGGCACTGTGGTCCAATGCAGGAGCGGCGCGATTTTCCTTATTATCTATGAAGCCGCGCAGCTGAATGGGCAGCTGAAGGAGCTGGAATACCGCTGCAGAAGGTTCATCGCGGATTGCAATCATTATTTTTACAGCCATGTGTCCTGCTATATCGGCCTGCCCGAGTCCATCGCGCGAATCGCTGCGAGCTGCGCCACGCTGCTGGACATGGAACGGCGCAATGTAAACAAGCCTGATGCGATTTTCATTGAGGGCGAATATTATGAGGATCAGGAAGGCATGCTTCCTTTCTCCTGGCCATCGGAGCTTGCTGTACTGTTCGAATCTGGGAAAAAAGATGAGCTGCAGCGGAGGCTCGATGAATTATTCACCGCTTATGAGAATCAGAAATCGTTATCAAAGGAGCATTTGAAAGCGTTTTATTATCACTTTGTCGCAATGGTCTATCAGACGTTTCACAAAAGCGGCATCTCCGTGGATTCCTCGCTTGATTCGTTGAGCAGGCACGAAGACATGGCCCAAGCAACGAAATCGCTTTCGCAGCTGCGCACTTGGACTAAACGAATGATCGAAGCCGCCATTCAGGCCGTCGAGAAGCGCCGCGAGCGCGACCCATCGGTCGTTGAGCTGATTGAGCAATATGTACAGACGCATATTTCGCAGGATTTGACGCGCGAGGAGCTCGCGGCCTTTTTGCATTTTAACCCGGCCTACCTGTCGCGGTTGTTCAAGAAGGAGACAGGGCTGTCGCTGTCCGATTACATTATGGACCAGCGGATGAAGCAGGCGAAGCGGCTGCTGAGCGAGTCGGATTTGAAGGTGAGCGACGTGGCGGAGATTACGGGCTACCGCAACTTCTCGTATTTCTCCAAGCTGTTCAAGCGGCAGGAAGGGTTCACCCCGCAGGAGTTCCGGAAGCGGAATAAGCGGTGAGGCGGGACGATAGACGGTGAGCGTATAGAAAGACGAGCGAATTGTTCGGTTCACGACCGGATGGTGCGCTCGTTTTTTTAATTGACGAATTGTCAAGCTAAGTGCGACACCTCGTTCATGAAAGCTTCGTGAGCGGATTTCCAGCTAAGGCATTTGCGGGGGCGGTTATTAATTAACCGGATCGCGTCCGCGAGTTGTTCATCTGTGACTTCTGCAAAGTCGTGACCCTTGGGAAAGAACTCCCGAAGGAGACCGTTTGCGTTCTCGTTGGAGCCGCGCTGCCAGGAGGAATACGGATCCGCAAAGTATACCTTCACACTGTGAAATGCCTCCATATTTAGGTAACAAGCAAACTCTTTACCACGGTCGGTTGTCACCGTTTGAAAGGTCCCCTGAGGATACTGGCTAGCTACCACACCAAAAGCGACTTCCATAGAATGAGCTGTTCGATCAGGCATTTTGACAGCTACCTACAGACGTGTCTTCCGTTCGATGAAGGTCGCTGCGCAGGCGCGGCTTTTACCTCGACTGGAGACCACCGTGTCCAGTTCCCAATGGCCAACAGACGAACGCTTGCGTACCTCTCTGGGACGCTGGGTGATGGGAGTGCCAACAAGGAAGCGTCCCCGTGTTTCCATCGGTTTCTGACGCTTGCCTTTATGCCGCAAAACCGTTGCCTTGCCATCTGCCAAGAGTCCTGTATAGAGCCACCTGTAGATCGTCTTAAAGCATACGAACGACTTTCCTTCCGCTCTTCGTCTCTCCGCGATTTGCTCGGGTGACCACGGTTGCTTCAATTGCTGGCCCAGTTCTTTTGCAAGCTCAGGAGAGTATTTCCCGGAAGGCACGCAAGTGGTTCTTCGCTCATGATACGCCTGTTGAGATGGCTCGGCTTCGTAGCCCTTCTCGGTACAACCGCGCTGGATCTCCTGCGCAATGGTGGAGTGATGGCGACCAAGCTTTCGACCAATCGCTCTAGTCGTCCAGCCAAGCTCATTCAATGTCTCTAGTTGTCCGCGTTCGATTATGCTAAGATGGGAGTAGCTCATGTTGGGTTCTCCTGTGTTAGATGGTGGTGTGGTAACTTCCATTTTACACGAATCCATTCATGGGCTTCTTTGTTTTTAGCTGTCGCACTTCATATTACAATTCGTCAATTAAAAAAGACTAAGGAACCACAAGTACTTACATACTTGGACGTTTTTTTAATTCCTATGCAACAAATGTGCAATACAATCCGTTTTATATATTGCATTCCAAAATTAGGATTTAAACGAAATTAGGTAGCTAAGGTAATACAACCGTATGACGGTAGTTTTGAGAGGAACTCATCCACAAAATAATTTATTGCTCGTCATTTTTTTTGGTATTTCGACATGAGATATTTGTTAATGTTATTTGGTTCATTAGCTTATTTGAAGGAGAAGCGTTTTTTTGATTCATTCAAAAAATGGGAGGTATTTTATGAGGATGTTAATGTTATACGTTGGGATTGTATTGTGTTTATTATCTTGTTCAGATGCAACGATTAAAGATACGGTTACAAATGAAAAAGTGGACATGATCAGAAACACAAATCATGATCAGTGGATATTTAATAATGAAGTGAATGACTGGATGTCGAGAAGTCATGGCGAATATCAAGGGGAATTAGTGATTGACGGGGGTTATTACAGTTCCCATAAGATTTCCCGGGGGGATGTTGTTTATTATAAAGTGCCTAGTTTTGATTCTAGTAAAATAAAAGCAACGCCGCGGGAATTTGAAATTGCCCGAGTTATTGCACTTCCGGGTGAACGTTTTTCGATAAAAAACGGTCAATATTATATCAACGGCAAGAAGCTGGATACTTTTTATGGGCATGTCATGTATTGGGGAGAAACTAAAAAGGAAGTACTAGATTCCTTAAAAGATCCTAAGTCAGGATTAGTTGATACCGAAGATACGAGGAAATTTATTAATGAGTACTTTTCACAAAATGTAAAAGAAGTTCAAATTCCAGAAAACAGCTATTACGTATTAGGCGATGCGCTGCATCGTTCTGTATCAAGCAATATTTTTGGGGCAATTAACCAAGAATTAATTAAAGGTAAGGTTGTTGGGCGATTAAAGAAATAAATAAATTAATTTACTGTTAAAGTGAATATGTGTTAATATTGCTATGGATAAAAAATCAATCTTTAGGGAGTGATTGGTTTTTATCACAATATAAAAAGAGGGGTTATTTATGAATATCTTATCTCGCAAGAAGGAAATTGTAATTATTATGCTGTCTTTTATGTTGTTTATCGCTTCATTTAGTATCGCGCACGCAACAGATCCTTTTAATGACACAACTTACAAAACCAATACTCAGGCGCTTTATGTTTATAATTGTTCAGACCCTAATTCAGCTACTTGTGGTGATCACTATGCTGACCATTTTGAATTAAAAATTTATTGGAATAAAATTTCTAGTTCAAATAGTGCGGATATTAAACATGCCTCTGCTACTTATACATATTTTAATCAAAACGGAGATGAATGGACTCTGCAAAGATTAGAGATTATGAAGAGCGGGAGTGATTTAAGCGTTGCAAATCAAGTGTACAATAGTTACGCATATCAGTACTTAAAGCAAACAGCAGGATCATCTAGTTACTATGAGACGTTTAATCCAAATGTCACTGTTCCATTAGGTAATAATTATATAGTTGGGACTTTTGATATACAGTTATATACATCTGGCGGTTCACCATCTAGTCATTACTATCCTAGACGAAATCTTAAAAACTTTAGTTAAGTTAAGGAGTGAGGAAGAAACATGAGAAAATTTATTCTTTTTGTATCTCTAGTTGTTGGCATTATTGCTCTTGGTACTGTTGCGACTGTTACGTATGCCATGAAGGGGGACCAAACTGCTAATAATGCAAATGTGGGTTTGCAAAATAAACATATCGTGTTCTCAGAGCGCTCAGCAGCCGAAGATGGTAATTTACAAACCTCAACTTTTGAAGTTTGGTTTAATGAGCTTGGGGAGTATAGAATGAATGTAGTTTCTGGGCCATATAAAGGAGATTATGAGATTTGGGATGGAGAAAACGTATATCAGTATCGTAATGACATGGGTAATTTTAATGTAATTCCAAATAAGTTAGGAGTTGATGTTTCTCCTATCCCACATTTATTCCTTTCCCCAGAAATTGCAGAAAGAGTTAAGAGTGATCAAAAAAGAGGAATTATGAAGATTACAAAGAAAGCTACATATGAAAATGATGTAGAAACCGTCGAGTTTGATGAACAAGAGAAGATGGTAAAACGTAGTGTTCATAAATATAAAAACAAAATCAATCATGAGTTAACACTTCTTAAGGTGGAGGAACTAACTGATTTTGATCCGTTGTTACTAAAGTTCGATCAATAGTAACAGAAGACCCGTCGAATGAAGAAGTGAAGTCAAACCTTAACATTGAACTATAATAATAGATAAAAAATTATTTCTCAGATCGTTGTATTTTCAAAATGGCCCAATCCGCTGATTCAATCAGCAGAATGGGCCATTTGTTTTTCTAATATATAAACGTCGCCCCACACGCTTTGCTTAAAAAATGCTCCAATCGCATTCGACGGACATCGTCTCCAGCAGGCGGATGCCGGCGATGCTGTTGCCTTTGCGATTGAGGGCAGGGCCGACGACGCCGATGCCGTATTGTCCGGGCACGACGGCAAGGATGCCGCCCGCGACGCCGCTCTTTGCAGGAATGCCCGCCCGAATGGCGAATTCGCCGGAGGCGTTGTACATGCCGCAGGTGAGCATGAACGTCTTGGCGATCTGCACGTAGCGGCGCGGCACTAGCTGGCGTCCGGATAGCGGATCGAAGCCGCCGCAGGCGAGGATGAGGCCCATGCGGGCGAGATGGCCGCAGGTTACTTCAATCGCGCAATGATTGAAATAGACACTCAACACCTCTTCGACGGAGGTTTGCTCGTCCAACACGCCGTTTTCCTTCAAGAAGTAAGCGAGCGAACGGTTGCGATGCGCGGTAACCGATTCGGAGCGGCTTACCGTTTCGTTATAATCGATCGCGTCATCGCCAGCCATCAAGCGGATGAAGGCCAGCACGCGTTCCGTACGTTCTGCGACGCTGCTTCCTTTAATAAGCGACGTTACCGCGATGGCGCCTGCATTAATCAGCGGATTGAACGGGATGCCCGGCTCCACGAGCTCCAGCTTGAGAATGGAGTTGAAATCGTCGCCTGTCGGCTCCATCCCCACTTTGCTGAACACATGCTCCTCGCCATGATCGACGAGCGCCAGCAGCAGCGTGAACACTTTGGATATGCTTTGCATGGTGAACTGCAAGCCGCTGTCTCCGCCTGCGATCATGCTGCCGTCCGGCGTAAGGATGGAGATGCCCAGCGCATCGGCTGGCGCCTTCGCTAACTCGGGTATGTAGGAGGCCGCTTCGCCGTCCTTGGCGTATTGGCGGCAATCGTCCAGCCATTCCGGTAACTTCGTGGTCAAATGTCTCCATTGCTCGTTCATCATCTCAGCCCCTGTACGATACGTTTAATTACATGATTTGTCATCTTACTGCTAGTCTAGTCGGAAGGGGGAGTCGCTTGCAATACGAATCGCGAATTCGATTGTAAAATTGTCTCAACATTGACCGGCAGCCAGCCGTCGTAACGGACTCCAGAGCCGCTATTTGGCTAAATTGCGCCGTTATGAAATTGTAACGGACTGAGGCGTCCTTATTGATGCGAATAGGGCTGATCAAGCTGAGAAAACCGAGCAATAACGGCGGTGGTGTCCGTTAGATTCAAAATGTTGCGCTATACATATCGAATAACGGCACTCCGGTCCGTTTGCGCATCCGAGGTGATACTTGATGGTTGCTGCTGCCCATGCCGCGCGTTTCAAACAGGTCCAATAGCATCCACGCACAAAAAAGCTGCCTCTGCATCCGGGGGATCCCGGTTGTGAGACAGCTTTTTGACCTATGGAGGTTAATTGCAAGCTGCGGTTCGATCCGCCGCTTCATCAATTGCCTTCGCAGCAGGCACTTCGCTTTGCTGGTAATACAGCTTAAACACGAGATCCTGGTTGTAGTTGCCGAAGCCGGAGCCGAATAGCGTAACGCCGCCGGCACGCGGGGAGTCCTCCTTGACGCTGATGCGGAAATTCCACTGCTTTTCTCGCGTCTTCAGATCGTTAATCGAAACATTCGAGATTTGATTGCCGTCTATGGAGGTACCGCTTTCATTTATTTTGATCACTTTGAGCAAACCATGTTGGTTCACTTCGTCCGACCACCAGTTGGGCGTAAAGTTGCCGCGTTTGCCGCCGATGTCGCCGGGGCTTGTCCAGATGCCAACTTCGACGCCGTTAAGGTGGAAAGCAATGTCCGAAGGCCAGCTTTGGCTCACGAAAGGGGCCACAGATGAAATTTCCATTGAAATTTCAAGCTCCTCCGGCATTTCATCTTTCAATAAATAGTTCGGCACCTTATATTCGATGAAGCCGCGGCCGAACCATACAATTTTGGCATTAAACCGCTGGGCATCGAGGAAGCAGCGAGGCTCGTCGAATTCGCCGATTACCTTCTCTGTCGTCGCGAGACCGCAGGTGGGTTCGATTTCGAAGTCGGTATAATGGCCCACAGACACGACGGTCTGGTGATAGGTACGCCCTGAGGAGGAATCGCATTTGCGCGGAAAATCAATCGTAATCGCTTCGGCGACCAATGAACACACTTTCTTAATGCCGCCTTTGCTCGGAATCATCGTTGCTTGAACAATGCCAGCTTTCTCGAGCTTCTTCACATGCATCGTCATGATCGCGCTGCTGAGCCCTGTGGCCTGCGCAAGCTCCTTGATGTTCATATCCTGCCGAGCTAGTAAATTGATGACCTGAAGCCGAACATTGCTGGCCAGCGCTTCGTAAATCGGAAGCGAATGCAAGGTAGTATCAATTTTCATATGAACGACTCTCCTAGTATCAATAGAATAGAACAGAAGCTGGAAACGAGATTTGTACTAAAAGCCAATTAATGTACATATGAACAATATAACGTACGGTTTACGGGGAAACAAGCAATAACAAGAGGAAGCTAAAGTTTGGAATTTGATTATTATGGTAATCAATTTATTCTGTTATTTGAATGAAACGTAATAGAATTGCGAGAATAAATGACGGTAATGAATTAATAACATATTTATTAATCCAGTCGGCTGCATATTAAATTGTATTTACGAGAAATGAAGCGCATGGTTGTATGATTTGACTTTAAATTGTGCGGACATTATCTCGATGGAGCAAGTTTTTATGCTATGATAGAGCCTGAGTTTATTGTGCGCAGGAGGAAAACAATGATCGGAAAATTTTTGCTGTTCGGACTATTGCTTTCGATTTTTGGAAATCCGATTCTTGCCATCATCGCGTTTGTCGTTATCCTCTACATCATCGACCGCCGATTCGTCGGCTTATCACCTAGTTTAGTCAAACCGATCCGGCGTATTGGACGAATCCGCAAGCTTAGGCAGCTGCTGGATATGAATCCGAATGATTTGTCTGCCAAGCTTGAACTGGCAAAGCTGCTGATCGACAAACGCAGCTATCGTCAAGCCAGAGAGCTGTTAGAGCCGCTTCAAGAACGAGAATCTGTCGAGCAATCCGCTGAATATTGGGATGATCTTGGCACAAGCTTGTTACATACAGGCGAGCCGGAAGCGGGAGAAGCGGCAATTCGTAAAGCGCTTTCGATAAATCCGCGGGTCAAATATGGGCAGCCGTATTTGCGATTAGCTGCAAAGATAGGCAAGCAGGATGCTGGGAAGGCGTTAGACGACTTGGAAGCGTTCCAGCAAATTCAGACGTCTTCCTGCGAGGGCTATTACCGGCTGGCGAAGCTGAATCAGCTGCTGGGCCGCAAAGCGGAGGCGAAACAAGCGCTTAACGATTCATTACGGCTTTACCGACAGCTCCCGCGATACAAGAAACGGCAGGAGCGCCGCTGGGCCTTGTTAAGCTTGTTCGCGCGCTGGACGCAATAAGCAGTACGATTCGATTCGGCAGCAGATGCGCCATATCCTTCAAAGAGGAGCAACGAACGAATGATGCGACGCAATAGATGGCAGCTGGCCATTATCTTAGTCATCGTCCTGATCGGGATTAACAACACAGTTTACTACTTCATGGCCAAACGGTCACTCGAAAACGGGATGCGCCACGAGATGCTGGCGGTTGCCAAGCAAATTCAGCTATCCATTGAACAGTCGCGGCTAGGGGGCGAGGTGTTCCAGAATCAGATCGGACGGGAGCTCCGCGCAGTGTCGATCGCTGCGGAGTATGCGCTTGATCCTGATATCGACAAAGTGACGAACGACCAGCTCGCCGAGCTGTCGAACAAGCTGGACGTCACGCACATCTCCTTGTTCCGGCAGAACAGTGAGAAAGACGATATCATCATTGAGAAGTCGTCCGATCCGAAGGAGCTGAATCGCGGTTCCAAAACATGGGACCCTTGGTATGACGCATTCCAGCAGCTGCTGGCGCTTAAGCCTGTTTCCGTCAAATGGGGACAGACGCTGCCGCAGTTTTGGACAGGCCCTTTCGAGAGTGCCTCGACAGATGTCGATAAGATTTATAAGTGGGGCTATTATTATGACGGCTCGACCAACTATTTGATCGATCCTTACATTAGCAATGCCATGATGCAGCAATACGAGGACGCAACCGGCGTGAATCGCTTAATTAAGCGGGCGGTCGAGGAGAATGCCTCGCTGCTTGAAATTACAGCGGTTAATCCAGCGACGTTTTCGCTAGGCGGGCCTGTGCTCACCAAAAACGATGTAGGCGAATGGGTTGAACATATTACGCAGCAGCCGGTCATTTACGGCAAGTATACGTACCAAAACGATGGCGATGTGAAGAGCGTGGAGGAGTCCTATCGAACGGGGCGCACCGTCACGATGAACACGCATGCGAACGGCAAGCATGTGCTAAAAACGTTTATCCCGGTCCAAATCCCGAAGGGTTCGAGCATTTTGGGCAAGGAAGGCGAGTCGCTTGACCGGTATATTTTGACGATTGTGTCCGATTATCAATTCGTTCAAGATTCGCTCGATGAGCAGTTTTTGAATATCGGCCTCATTATTACGGTGATTACGATTCTCTGCATGATCGCCGTCGTGATCGTTACGAGCTATTTCCGCCGATCCAAGGACCAGATTGCGAAGCATGCCCAATTAACCTACGTGGATGAAATGAACCAGCTGCTCGTATCCGTACGCGCGCAGCGGCATGATTTTCTTAATTATGTGCAGACGATCCATTCGCTTGCCGAGCTTGGGAAAACGGCGGAGCTGCAAGCTTATACGAAGGAATTGGCGGGCGATGTGCAGCTGACGAACGATTTTATCAACATCGGCAATCCCGCGATCGCGGCGCTGATTCGTTCCAAGTTTGCCCAAGCCGTCGAACGGAAGATTCAGTTCGAAAGCTCGTTCCGAGGGCTCGATAATCTGGATTTGGGCATCAAATCGCTTGATTTGACTCGGATTATCGGCAACCTGATCGACAATGCGTTCGATGAGGTTATGAAGTATCCGGAGGAGCGTCGTTTAATCAGGCTGGAGGGCGTTCTGGAAAATGGGGAGCTCGCGTTTGTTATACGCAACACATGCGATTCGCCGGAAACGGTGCTGAGCGCGCAGCAGTTGTTTGATCCCGGCTACTCCACGAAGCAGAAGGATGGGGGCCATCAGGGGCTTGGGCTTCCGATCGTGAAGCAGATCGTCTCGATGTATAAGGGAACGCTGCAGGTCACATCCGATTCCGAAGAATGTATCATATTCTCCGTACGAATCCCGCACTATTAATCATTTATAAACAGGGCTTCAGCAATCGAGAGCGATTGCGGGAGCCCATTTCTTTTGCTTTGCGTGAATTGGCGCGAAACGTGATTCGGTTATGGTATAATGTATGGAATGCACGAAGAACGGAGTGGATGGATGGACTCCTTATTTCAGACGGAACAGCTGCTGCTGCAATCGTTAGAGTCGGAGCTCGCGGAGCATATGCTCCCCGCAGTTGCGGAACGAGGCTGGGATTACTATATAAAAGGGCGAGTACAGAGCGTTAAGCTGGTGGAAGGCGATACGTTGATTGGTGCTGTCCGTGGGACCGACATGTACAGCGTAATGCTGGACGTCGGCCATTTTGGCTATAGTACATGCACTTGTCCGATTACGGATTACTGCAAGCATATGGCGGCTGTCTATTTTGCGGCATGCTCCAAATCAGGCATGCGAACGCCGGAAGATGCGCGCAGGCGGCTGCTGGGATTAGCTGCGCCAGAGAAGCTGCCGGAGCAGTCATCAACAGCGCAAGAGGTTTCCGAGAAAAGCAAAGTGAATGGCGCTGATCATCGGAAGATCGTTAGCCGCATGGAGGAGCAGTTTGGCGAAGCATGGCGGCAATGCCGGTACACGCTTCATCCGCTGCAGTCCGTCTTGCTGGGTCTGAAGGGCTACGCGCGAGATTGGGATAAGTCGATTCAAAAATATGAATGGATGCTCGCAATCCTGTTTACGCTGCGCCAAGCGGAGAAGGCGTTTACGCTGGTGGATCCATTCAGCAAATATTATCAACAGATGAGCTTTACCCGCATGGCGGAGCCATGGATCGAGCAATACGAATCGTTGGCGGCCGAGCAGCATCATTGGCGGGATTGGACGGATGAACAGTCCAACTGGTTTGACGTCGTCACGGAATACGCGCGCAATCAAGCGTGTGACGAATGGAATGAGCTGTTTCGCTGGGATTTCCTTTATTTAAGCCTGACTTCCGGCAGGCTGGACGATGATTATTGGCGAGACGCTGAGCGTTCGCGACTGGAACGCAAGGAATCGGAAGTCCGAGCAAACGGGCAACCGGAGGTTGCGCTTGCGGCTGCGGTGCAGCCGAATGGCGCGAGCGGCGATGCGGCGAAAAGCAAGGAGAAGGCGCCCTTCCCGCCCATCGCCCTCGCTGCGCTGGATATGTTCGAGGGCCGAGACAGCGATGCTGCCGGCCGACTGGCTGCAGCGCCGATCGACCCGATCGAGCCGCTCGTTCAGATGTATGCACAGACGAGGCTGACCGAACGCAATTGGGATAGCTTCCAAGTCTGGATGCAATTTTTCTTCGAACGCCGTTCGAAGGCGGCCAATACGCGGGCGCTTGTGCCTTTCTTGTTCTTGTGCCGCGAAGCTGATCTTGCGCAGCCGGACAATCCGCAATGGATGCAGTGGATGGTAGCGCTGCTGCCTTATTCGTACAGCTCGCTAGCCGATCATTGGATCGAGCTGGGCCGATTCAACGAATGGGCGGATCTTCAGTTGCTCATGGGCATGTCGCCGGAGGATCTGGATGCGAAGGATTTGCGGGAGGCCGCGAATGCGGAGCCGCAAGCGCTGCTGCCGATTTATCATCAGGCGATCGACGATGCCATCAATTCGCGTAATCGACAGGGTTATAAAACAGCCGTCAAGCTGATGAAGAAGATGGAGAAGCTGTACAAAGCAATCAATCAGCAGAGCACTTGGAGCCGATATGTCACCTTGCTATCGGATAAATATTATCGGTTGCGCGCGCTTCAGGAAGAAATGGCGAAAGGAAACATACGACCATGAGGGGACTTGACGTCAAACAGCCGCTCGTATTGGATGCGCGCTTTGCATCCGGCGAAGGCGTGTATGTGATGGAGGAGCGTCATACCGCGTACGGCTCGCGTTTGAAACGGCTGCTGTTCGCATGGCATACCTCCTCTTGGTATGGGGCAGAGATTGAGAATAAAGACGCTTTCGGTCGTACGACGCTGCTGCTTCCGCCGCTGCTCGCTATCGATTATTTGGATGCGCCTCAGCATGTTCGGCTGCTTAACATTGATTGGACAGAAGACGGCGCTCGCATTCGGGCAACAGCCGAATGGCTGCGCCAAGCGCTTCTGAAGGGTTGGTTTGTACCCGATAGCATTCGTTGGTCGGTGGAACAGCCGGCCTGGAAAGCCGATGTACCGGCGCATATCGAGCCGACAGCCGCTGAGCAATTTCTTGAGCTGCTTAGAAGCTGGGAGAAAGCAGGCCAGCCGGGCGCGATAGACGAGTGGCTGTCGCTTGCGGTTAACCAGCTGATCGAGACGGATAAACCGGTTGCGGCTGCATGGCATTCTACGCTGGCGGACATCGGTTCCGCCGTGCTTAGAGGAGGCGCCGCAGACGAAGAGGATTGGCTCGTGGCGGCCGGAATTCGCAAGGACGTGTTCCCTTTCCGTACGGCGCTGCAGCTGGCTGAGCCGGATGAGCAGCATGGCTGGCGGCTGCGTCCAGCTGTGCAGCACCGGGATGGCGGGACGTGGCTGCCGCTAGAGCGCAATCGCAAAGGCGCATATGTCTCGGCAGGAGAAGAAGCGCTGCCGGATGAATGGCTGCCGCTGCTCGGCGAGCGGCTGGAACGCGAGCAGCGCAAGTGGCAATCGTCCGCGCCTGATCTTGTCGAACCTGGCAGCGAACAGCTTCGCACCGAGCTTACCGACTCGGAAGCGTACAGCTTCCTCGAATCAACGAGCCTGAGGCTGCTGCAGGCGGGCTGTCCTGTCCTGCTTCCTTCCTGGTGGGAGACGGTGCGTACGCGGAAGTTCCGCCTGAAAGCTAAGATGAAATCTTCCGTCGGTTCCTCCGAGCAGCCCATGTTCGGTCTGAACGAGCTGGTGCAATTTGATTGGAAGCTGGCAGTCGGCAATCTTGATCTATCGGAAGCGGAGTTTATGAAGCTGGCAGAAGATAATCGGAAGCTGACGCGGATCAACGGGGAATGGGTGCATCTGGAGCCGGAGGATATTGAACGGATCAAACGGTGGATGAAGCAGGTCGGACGCAAAAAAGGGCTGACGCTGCGCGATATTCTCGAAATTCATCTGCGGGGTGCCTCGCCGGTTATGGGCGAGGATGAGGACGAGGGCATCTCCCTCGCGGCAGAGGTGGAGCTCAATAGCCATCTGTCTCAATGGCTGGAGCAGCTGCAGCAGGCGGGTGGAATTCCCGATATTACTGTGCCGGAATCATTCCGGGGGCAACTGCGGCCTTATCAGCTGCAAGGGGTGTCGTGGCTTGTTTTTCTGCGAAGATTCGGCCTGGGCGCCGTTCTTGCAGACGATATGGGGCTAGGCAAAACCGTACAGTTCACTGTGTATCTGTTGTACATGAAACAGATGTATGAACAAGGCAAGGGTCGTGGCGGGCCTGCGCTGCTCGTTTGCCCAACCTCAGTCATCGGCAACTGGGAGAAGGAGCTTGAGAGGTTCGCGCCTGAGCTCAAGGTGATGCTCCATTATGGGCCGAAGCGGGACAAAGGAGCGGCATTCGTTGAAGCTGCTGAAGCTGCGGATGTTGTCATCACGTCCTATTCGCTCGTGCCGCTGGATGAAGAGGATTTTGAGTCGATTGAATGGAACGCGCTGTGCCTGGATGAGGCGCAAAACATTAAGAACGTCAATACGAAGCAATCGGCCGCCATTCGGCGACTGCCGGCCTACCATCGGATTGCAATGACGGGTACGCCAATGGAAAACCGCCTGACGGAGCTGTGGTCGATTTTCGACTTCATTAATCCGGGTTATCTCGGCCGTCTTAGCGAGTTTCGCCAGCATGTCGTTGCTCCGATCGAACGGACGCGGGACGAAGAAGCAATCGCAGGTTTGCAGCGGTGGACGAGGCCGTTCATGCTGCGGCGGGTGAAGAGCGATCCAGCCATTGTCGACTCGCTGCCGGATAAGAATGAAGCCAAGATGTTCGTTTCCCTTACGGCAGAGCAAGGCGCACTGTACGAAAACATCGTTTCGGGATTGCTGGAGCACTTGGACAAAGAAGGGCCGATGCGCCGACGGGGGCTCATTTTATCTGCTTTAACGAAGCTGAAGCAGCTATGCGATCATCCGCAGCTGCTCCTTGGAGAAGGCGTAGCGGGTGACGCATGGGACATTGAGCGTTCGAATAAAACGCTTCGCTTAGTTGAAATGATCGAAGAAATTGCTGCCGAAGGCGAGAAATGCCTCGTGTTTACGCAGTTTGTCGATATGGGCTTGACGCTCCAGCGCCTGCTGGAGGAGCGCATCGGCTTGCCGGTTCCTTATTTGCATGGCGGCGTGCCGAAGGCGCAGCGAGATGCGATGATTGAGCGGTTCCAGCATTCGGACGCGCCGGGCTGCGCCTTTGTTCTCTCGTTAAAAGCAGGCGGGACGGGGCTTAACCTGACAGCGGCCAACCATGTGTTCCACTTCGACCGTTGGTGGAATCCGGCGGTGGAGAATCAAGCGACAGACCGGGCGTTTCGTATCGGACAGACGAAGAAGGTGCAGGTTCATAAATTCGTCACGCTCGGCACGCTGGAGGAACGGATCGATCAGATGATCGATCGCAAGCAATCGTTGAACGACCAGATCGTGAGCCAGTCGGAGCAATGGGTAACAGAGCTGTCAACCGACGAGCTGCGAGAGCTGTTTGCGCTTCGAAGCGACCGTTTCGCGCGATAGTCAGCCGATGTGGAAGGGCGTCAGAGCATCATCCCTAAGGAGGGGAGTTCTTGCAACGATTAGAAGAGGGACAGGAAGAGGTTCAACGCCAGCCGGAAGCGGAGAGTGAGCAGGCGGCGGTTGGACCGGTTGATGCGCTGCCTGCTTGGCGGCCGTTCTACGCCGCCGTTCGCGATGCGATGCAGCGATTGCGCGCGGGAGAGGCGGATCTCCTTAACAGCGGGAATCGTCAGGATGAATCGAAGTAAGGGTAGGGTGATCGAAGAGGGGGGACAATTTTATGTTCCTCCTCTTTTTCGCGTGAGTTTAGGTTACGTTGGCACTAATGGCCTAGTGTTCTGGTCAGAAAGTGGCATGTACATGTCAGGTTTTGTCGAGAAATTGATTGGAAACCCAAGATATTTTCGTATATAATCATGTAAGCGATACCAATGTGTTATATTATGTAACATACATAAAGGAAAAGTATCCGTCCCATCGTGCATTTTTATCCCCCTCGCAGGTCCACAATATAAAAGTCTCCCTATCTCACGTTTTTTTCAACCTCCTGACATGTACCGTTCCCCTTATATAATCAAGTTGCAAGGGAAACACGAAACGGAAGTGGAAACGCCATTTTCTTGAGGAGGTCTTACTATGATGAAGAGAAATCTATCCCTGATTGCTGTAATGCTGCTTACTAGCACGATGTTCCTATCCGCTTGTGGCTCGTCCGACAAAGAGGAGACGAAAACGCCAGACAAGAGCACGGAAACGGCAACGACGACAGACACGCCTACGGAAACGAAGAAAGACGTCACCTTGAAATTGCGCCACACGCAAATTAAAGAAACGAGCAAAGTGCGTCTCAAAATTTTCCAAGACGTGGTAGCGAAGACGGAGCAAGAAAATCCAGGCCTGAAAATCGAGATGGAAGGCATTGACGAAGTCGTCAACCGCGACCAGAAGCTGAAAGCGGAGATGGCAGCAGGCAACCCGCCAGATGTTTTCGAAGTATTCGGCGGCGCTGACCTTAACCTGTACGTCAAAGCAGGCCGCATGCTTGATCTGACGCCAATCATTGAAGAGCTGGGCATTAAAGATAAATTCGCAAGCCTTGACGAGTTCACGGTGGATGGCAAAGTATACGGCTTGCCGTTCGGCGGATATAGCGAAGCAATATTCTACAACAAAAAAATGTTTGCTGACCTTGGCATCGCCGTTCCTACGACGTGGGATGAGCTGATCGCAGCGGCAGATAAAGTAAAAGGCGCAGGCTTCACGCCATTCGCACTCGCTGCGAAGGACGCTTGGGTTAACGGCATGCTCTGGAACTCGGTTATGGAGCGCTATGTCGGCATGGACGCCCTGAACAAAGTGGTAACGGGCGAAACGAAATGGACCGATCCTGACTTCATCAAAGGCTTCGAAGCGTACGCTACGCTCGTTAACAATGACTACTTCACGAAAGGCGCGCTCGGCCTGCCATATGCAGATCAAGGCGCTAAGTTCCTCAAAGGCGAAGCAGCTATGCTCTTCACGGGCAGCTGGGATGCTAACCGCTTCACGAGCGATGAAGCTGGCGACCTGAAAGGCAACATCGGTTACTTCGCATTCCCTAGCGTAGCGGGCGGCAAAGGCAACCAAACGTCGATCAACGCAAGCTACTCGAACGGCTTCGGCTTCTCGGCTAACCTAAGCGCAGACCAAGTCGCTATGGCGAAAGCATTCATCAAAAACTTCTTCACGGAAGAAGTGCAAAAACGTACGCTCGTAGAAGACAAATTGCTGCCTTCCATGAAGCTGTCCGATCTGTCGGGCGTAGATCCGCTGATCTCCGAAGTGCTGACGGTTATGGGCAACGCATCGAACTCGTGGAAAGCATTCGACGCAATCGTACAACCAAGCGTTACGGCTGATATCGGCGTAGGCTTGCAAGAGCTCATCGGCAAAGTGAAAAAACCGGCTGACGTAGCGGCGCACATCCAAGCAGCGCAAGAGAAAGCAAACGCTCAAAAATAACGATTGATTGGGACGAGAGGGTGTCCTTCCTGCCGGAAGGCGCCCTTTTGTTCTCCTTAATGCCATTCATGCTTAACTGAAGGAACAGGAGGCTGACCTCATGAATAAAGCGCTGCGCAATCCTTGGACATACGCCGCCTTCATTTTACCGACCCTCGCGCTCTATGTGTTGTTTTTCATCTATCCGGTAATCGTCTCGTTGTATTATGGCTTCTTCCAATGGGACGGCATTACGGACAAAGTATTCATTGGGTTCGATAATTTTACGCGACTGTTGAAGGATGAAGTGTTTATTAAATCGTTCTGGAATAACATGTATTTCCTCGTTTTCTCGCTCGTGGTTAACATTCCGCTCGTCCTGCTCATTTCGATTCTGATTAGCAAAGTAAGACGGATGCGCGATTTCTATAAATCGGCTGTTTTCGTACCGGTCGTCATCTCGACGGCAACAGTGGCTATCTTGTTCGGCGTACTATATAACTACGAATCTGGACTCATTAACCAAGTCCTTCGCGCGATCGGGCCGGAAAGCTGGGCACAGGAATGGCTGTCGAACCCTAAGCTTGCGATGCTCTCGATCCTGATTGCGAATGCTTGGCAAAATATCGGCTTCTTCATCGTACTGTGCCTGGCCGCTATCCTGAATATTCCCCGGGAAATTGTCGAAGCCGCCAACATTGACGGGGCGACTTCCTGGCGTGAGACGCGATTGATCACCTTGCCGCTGATTCGGCCGATTCTATTCGTCATGCTGCTGCTTTCCGTGTCCGGTACGATGAAGGTGCTCGATATCGTTCAAATTATGACCAACGGCGGTCCATTCCAATCCACGGAGGTTATGTCGACTTACATGCTGAAGGTCGGTTTCCGTTCGATGGAGCTTGGTTACGGAAGCGCGATTGGCGTCGCGATGTTTATCATTATTTTGGTCATGACCGGGGTTCTTCAATTGATCTCCAGACGGCGTGAGGAGGTACAGTACTAATGGCGAAAATGTCGCAATCGTTGCACACAATGAGCAGCAGCACCGCAAGCTCTACCCACACAGGCTCGTTATGGTACCGCATTCGCCAGAAGCAATTGCCGGGTCACCTGTTCCTCTTGGTCTATGTGGCGATCATTTTGTTCCCGCTGCTCTGGCTGTTGATGTCTTCGTTCAAAACGAATCGCGAAATTACGGTCAATACTTGGGGCTTGCCGAAGACGTTTAATTTCGATAACTATCGAGCAGCGTGGGAGAGCGCCAATATTGGCGGCTATGCTTTCAACAGCTTATATATTACGATCGTCTCTTGCCTGATCACACTGCTCTTTGCGGCAGCGACATCCTTCGCCATTGCAAGGATGAAATTCAAGCTGATGAACAAAGGCTTGTACCAGTTCATTCTGCTCGGTTTGCTCGTTCCGCCAAGCGCCTTGTTCATTCCGCTGTATCGCCTGATCAACGATTTGGGCCTGTACGATAAACATTGGTCGTTGATTTTGGTATACTGCACGTATGCGTTGCCGATAACCATTTTTATTTTGCATGCGTTTATGATCTCGATTCCGAACGAGCTGGAAGAAGCAAGCATTATGGATGGCCTGGGTGCCAGCGGGTTATTTTTCCGCATCATTCTGCCGATCTCGCTGCCTTCGCTCGTTACGGTTACGATTCTGAACTTTATCGCCAACTGGAATGAATTTATATTATCGCAGCTGTTTATCTCTTCCGAGGCGAAGCGAACGCTCACCACCGGTATGGCAACGTTCAACGACGGCTATCGGACGAACTTCGCGTCGCTGTCTGCAGCAGTCATTATGAGTATCGTCCCCGTCCTTGTCGTTTATATGTTCCTGCAGCGGCAAATTATCGACGGCATGACAGCTGGCAGCGTGAAGGGATAATCCGCAGCGGCATAAAGGGGCTTGCCGGACATGAACTTGAGACTGAAGCTGCTCGTCGCATTCATTGCGCTAATCGTCATCCCGATCTTCTCGCTGGGCATTGCGTCGTTCCTGAACTCGGAGCGGCTGCTTGAGAAGAAATATAATGAACAAACGGAGATGACGCTGACGGCTGTCGGCGGCAATATCCGCTATTTCTTCAAGGAGCTCGGCCAGTTGTCGGATGCTAGCGTTACGAGCAGCACCATTCAGGACATTCTGAAGTCCAGCATGCAAAGCCCGAAGGATGCGAGCTATCAAATTAAGCTCAACCTCGCGGAGAAATCGATCAGCCGCAATTTGTTCCAGCACCCTGCGATCTCGTTGATCGTGTTATATGCAAAGGATGGAACGATGTTTCAATCCTACCGGAATGATCCGACGACGTATCGTCCCATTTCTTATGACTTGCTGCAAAACCATGCGGTATTCAAGGAAGTGACGAAACGCGCCGGACGTCCGCTGTGGATTGGGCCTTATGAGCATCAGGAAATTACCGGACAAGATCCGCCGCTGTTTACGCAGCTGCGCATCGTGAAGGATGTCGATACGCTGAGCGATCTTGGCGTTATCGTTATGCAGTTCAAAACCTCGGATGTCGCGAGCATTCTGGAGACGTTCGGCAAATCCTCGCAGGAGGATGACCACACGCGCTATATGCTCGTCAACCGGGCAGGGATGGTCATGCTGGACAGCAAGCGGGAGCTGGATGGCCAGCCGCTTAACACGTTAACGACACTGACGCCGCAAGAGACGTCGCATTATACGAGCAATCGTGAAGCTTTCAATGGAAAGGACAGCTTGGTTTCCTCCTACAATTTGGAGCTGAATGACTGGGTGCTCGTGTCTGTGAAGTCATGGGATTCGCTAACGAATGAGAATGTGCGGTTCATCCAGTGGATTGCCGCTATTACGGCGATTTGCTTGTTATCGGCCATTTTGTTCAATCAGTTCTTTGTTGGGCGGGTTGCCAAATCGATCGTTCGCGTCGTGCGCAAAATGAGGCTGGTCGAGCAAGGCTTGCTCGATATCCGCATCTCTGCAGGCGGCAAGGATGAGACGGTTATGCTCGCCAACAGCTTCAATAGCATGGTCGATCGGATCGGCAAGCTGCTGACCGAAGTCAGGCAGGAGCAGGAGCGCAAGCAGCGGGCAGAGATGATGCTTATGCAGGCGCAGATCAAGCCTCATTTTCTGTTCAATACGCTAGAGTCGATCAATGCTCTGGCCGCGCAGAATGAAGGCAAAAAAATTATGATGATGGTTCGCAGGCTGGGCAATTTGCTGCGAACGAGCATGCACGACAACGAAGTAAACTCGGTCCATCAAGAAATTGAACATGTGCGCAGCTATCTGGAAATTCAGAAGTATCGATTCGAGGAACTGTTCACGTACGAGTTGAACGTTCCAGAGGAAGCGCTTGATTATACGATATTGAAGCTCACGCTTCAACCGCTGGTTGAGAACAGCATCCAGCATGGCTTCGATGGACTGGAACGTACCGGCCTTATCCGAATTGATGTAACGCTTGAGAAGCATCGCATTGTGTTTACGATTTCGGATAATGGAATCGGAATGGCGCCAGACGTCATTAAACGATTGGTCGATGGCCGACTAGATCGGGATCGGGAAGCGGTAGCCGCGGAGCTGGGCGAACGCCGCGGACTCGGCCTTCGCAGCGTTGCAGAACGATTGCGAATCCATTACGGCCCTTCATACGGACTATGGTTATGCAGCGAAGAAGGAAAAGGCACGATCATCCGGTGCACGATACCTAGAAGCAAGGAGGGACGTCTGTGAACGGCAAAGTAATTATCGTTGATGATGAGCCGCATATCTCGCGTAACCTCGAGAAGGTTATCCCTTGGGATATGCTCGGCTTGGAGGTCGTGGGCACCGCTCGAAATGGCGTTGAGGCTCATGAGCTGATTCAGGCGGAGTCGCCGGATCTGCTTTTATGTGACATTCGGATGCCCGTTATGGACGGACTTGAGCTGGTCAAACGGATTCGTGCGGAAGAGCTGGACGTCGATATCATTATGCTGTCGGGTTATCAGGATTTTGCCTATACGAGGATGGCTATCCAATATGGCGTGAAGGATTATATGCTCAAGCCGATTCCGTACGATGAGCTGACAGGGGTCATCGCCCGCGTGATGAATGAGCGCCGTCAGAAGCGGCTTCAGCGTAAGGAAGAAGAACGCAAGCTGGGGCGGATGATCGGCTTGGCGGGAGAGAAGATGCTGTATGACATTCTGATGGATTATACGGATCTCTCGTCTGACCATTGGCTGCTTAACGGGGATGAGAGCCGGATTTCGGACCGGACCTACGCTCTTGCCTTATTCAATTATGATGTCGGGGCGGAGGCTGCGAAGGATTGGCGGGAGTGGAGCGACAAGGAGCGCAAGCTGTGGAATTTTGCCATCTGCAACGTATTGCGCGAATCGATGGAGCAGCTCGGTCAAGCCCATGCGGTCATCCAAACACGCGACGGCGAATGGTGCGTGCTTATTGAGCAGGCGGGCGGCGGACAAACCGGTTCATCCGTTCCCTTCGACCGTGAGGCGGTCCAGTGCTGGGCGCAAGATTTGCTCGATCAGGTGAAGAAGCATGTGAAGCTGAAGCTGGAGGCAGGGATTTATCCCAACTATGTTTCGGCTGTTGAATTAGCGGACGCCTACAAGACTGTACAGCGCGGCATGCAGCTGGCGACGGAGTGCGGCGACGAGCCGATTCGGTTCCATACGCAGGATACGCCGGGGCAATCGGGTGCAGAGCAGGCGATGTGGGGCATCGCCGAGCGTCTTGTCAGCGGGCTAAAGCGCGGCGATGGGGTGGCGGTCGATGCGGAGCTGAGAGAAGTAAGCGCTCAGCTGCAGCGGATCGACGAGGCGGCTTATGGCCGATTGCGGCCGATGCTTCATTTTTTTGCGCTGCATGTGCTTCGGGAGATGAAGGAAACGGGCCTGCTGCGCCGGGAGCAGGAGGATCAGCTGTGGCGCAAGCTCGATAAGCTGTACGGCGTGAAGGATTTGATCGCGATGATCCGCCAGCTATCGGATGCAGGGCTGGAGCGCGACACGCGCAAGCAATCCGAGCGATCGATGCTTGAAGCGAAGGTTTACATGGATCGGAATCTGTTCCGTGATCTGAGCGTCGAGGAAGCGGCTACGCAGGTCGGGCTGAGCGCATCGTACTTCAGCTTGTTATTCAAGCAAACGTTCGGTTGCACCTTCATCGAATATGTAACGCGTCAGCGGATGGACAAAGCGAAGGTGCTGCTCGTAGAGACGCCGAAGAGCGTTGCGCAGATTGCGAAGGAAGTTGGCTACTCGGAGCGGCGCTATTTTACGAAAGTGTTCATGAAGTATACAGGGGAAAATCCGACGGACTATCGGAACAGCCGGATGCCTGCTGGCGCCTTGTCGGTAGAGGCCGAGCAGGAATGAAGGGCTGACGTTAGGCCTATTGCATAGGAAGGCTAGCATGAGGAGCGAAGGGAAGAGGGGAAAGCATGATGGGGGAGCAAGACTGGCGGCAATGGAGCTTAAAGGAGAAGGCGGGTCAGCTATTCATATTCGGATTCCACGGCTATGAGCCGGATGAAGCGGTATTAGCGCATATTGCCGATTATGGCTTGGGCGGCGTCATCTACTTTAGCCGTAACGTGCAAAGCGCGCAGCAGGTGCATGCCTTGTCGGCTGCGCTGCATCAGGCTGCCGAGCAAGCGGGGAGACCGCCAATGCTCGTGTCGATCGACCAAGAAGGCGGCATGGTATCGCGCATTGTGGACGGCGTTACCTTAATGCCTGGCAACATGGCAATCGGCGCTGCGGGCACGGAGCAGGCGGCGCGCGAGACGGCGCGGATATGCGGGGAGGAGCTGCTGAAGCTCGGCATTAATGTCAACTTTGCTCCATGCCTCGATGTGAACAACAATCCGGATAATCCGGTGATCAATGTTCGTTCGTACAGCGATCATCCTGACGTCGTTGGGCGATTGGGCGTAGCGGCAGTGCAAGGGTATACGGAAGCGGGCGTTGCCGCAACTGTGAAGCATTTTCCCGGCCATGGCGATACCGCGGTAGATTCCCATCAGGACATGCCGGTAATCCCGCATGATCGTCAGCGTCTTGATGCGATTGAGCTTGTGCCGTTCAAAGCTGCGATTGCGGCAGGCGTGGATGTGATGATGACGGCGCATATTGCGATGCCGATGCTGGAGCCAGCGGGCGTTCCTGCGACGTTGTCGCATGCGGTACTGACAGGGCTGCTGCGCGAGGAGCTCGGTTATGAAGGCGCTATTATTACGGATTGCCTAGAAATGAAAGCGATTGACGACGGTTTTGGCCCGGGGCGGGGAGCTGTAATGGCCTTGCAAGCTGGTGCGGATCTTGTGCTTGTATGCCACACATATGAGAAGCAACGGCAAGCCGTCGAAGCGGTCGTTGCAGCGGTTGAACGGGGTGAGTTGTCCGAGCAGAGGCTTGATGAGTCGCTTGCTCGCGTAATGGCGCTGAAGGCGAAGTACGGCACTGCGCTCGCGCCTTGGGATACGGTGGTGCACGCGATTGGAACGCCTGAGAATCGGGAAACGGCGAAGCGTTGGAGCGAGGCATCCGTTACATTGGTCAAAAATGATGCCGAATTGCTGCCGCTTCCTACCGAAGCGCAGACGCTCGTCCTGTGGCCGGAGATCGTAGCGGTGTCGGAAGCCGATGAGCTGCTGCAAGGAGACGGCACATTGGGCGGCTATTTGGCCCAGTCGATGCCGAATGTGGTGGAGCGTCGAATGAACGACGGCGATCCGCTTGAGGGGCTGGAGGCGTTCGAGCGCATCGTGCTCGTGACGTATGACGCAGTGAAGCATGAGCTGGAGCGGACGATCGCGACAGACGTGCTCCGCCGCGCAGCGGATCGAACCGTTGCGGTGTCGGTGCGCAACCCGCTTGATTTGAACGTATATCCAGAGGTTTCCGCTTATATCGCTGTGTACGAATGCCGGCCGTTGGCGTTGTCTTCCGCAGCCAAAGCGCTGACAGGCGCGCTTGTGCCGCAAGGGCGCCTGCCGCTCGGCGTATCGCCGACTTATCCGTTTGGCTGGAGGCAGGAGTAGCGGCTGGGTGAATGGAAGATTGGTGATGAAATAGATATTCAAACGACTTATCGTTTGGATGTCTATTTTTTTCGCTTACTTATGTTCGGGAACGATGGTTTGCTTTGACCAAGAGGAAAGCAATCCCTGCGCTGCGTGTCAGATTTGAGGTCGCTTTGGTACGCGCAGCAGACTGCTCCTTGCAGTTTATGCAATAAAATCAACGCGAACGCGGAAGTGAAAGGGGTGTCCTTGCATATTGCGCAACGGGAAAGGCAGGTTTCTTTGGCTTGGGCACTTCGTATCTCTTCCGAATCGGATACTATTGCATGAACTGCAATGAGGCCTACGGGGAAGGGGAGATTATCCCTTGCTCGTTGTACAAAGTGCAACGTCAGGGCAATCCGGTGACGACTGTGATCGGAAGGCCGCTCGCTCTGCGCGGTTGAAAAAATGAAAAGCTGCCCTGAAAGTCTCTTGATCATGACTTTTAGGACAGCACTGGATAGTCTCTTGAAAGTTTAAAAATAATTCCGCCGCTGCGGCTCCTTGCTGCGCAACTCCCGATATCGGATCAGCGCGTACCGCTGCATCCCTGCGGTATGCGCAATCGCAAGCTCGCCGAGCTCATCGGCTTTTGCGAGGTCTCCCCGGCGGAAAGCGGCATCTGCTTCGAGCGCATACTGAAGCCCTTGATGGTCGACCAAGCGCTTCGCTTCCTCATAGCCTTTCCAATCGTCTTGATAAAGGCGAAGAAGCGCTTTGCTCGTATTGCGTGCATCATTGTTATCTTGAATATGAATATGCTTCTCGGCCTCATGCCACAGTCCGTTCTCCATGGCAATAGCAGCGCCTACAACAGCACGGAGCTTGTCATTTTTTATGCTGCCCAGTCTTGCGGCTGCCGATTCTGTTCGACCTTCAAGCAGATCGGAGATTGCGGCAAAATAGGGAGTTGAGCGGCTTAATCGCTGCAAGGTTTTGGCCACAGTATGATCGTTTCTCGAATAGCGGAGCACGTAATTCGTCTGAATGATATTCAGCGCGAGTGCGACGATCAGCACACAGCCGAATATGATCAGCAGCGTCTTCCCGCTTAATTCGGCGCCGTTGTACCCTAGAAAAACGCCAAGTATTCCGCCAAGGACGAGCAGTATTCCCCATTTTCGTATCAATCTCATGTAGCTCACCACCTTATTAAACGTGTAAAGTTACCTATCACACTATACACGACATGGCCCGGAATGAACCACATGTATAATTTTCAATATACCTTCCAATATTTTCTCTGGTTAAGATTCGCTGCGGCTCAGCTCGTCAAGCGTCCGGCCAAGCCCTGGCGCGAGATGGTCGAGGAACCAGTTCACTTCCTGCATGTCCAGCGAAGCTAGCTTCGCTTCGATTTCGACCTTCGCTACAGCAAATTCGCGATTGCCTGCGGCAACCTCGGATAAGCATTTGAGATAAGCGTCGAGCAGATCGGCGGCTTTGAGCATGACGTGCAGCTCATTATCTTCACGTTGTGCTGTCGAATGGCTGTCATTGCTTTCGGACGGAATGCCAAGCAGCGGCCCATAAGCGGCGCGGAGCGGTTCAGGCACCATGCTGTGCAGCCGCTCTGCGGCCATCGCTTCGATTTCGCGGAAGCTGGCGAGCATTTTGGGATTATGATGTTTGACGGGCGTTGGAATATCTCCTGTGAACACCTCCGTCGCATCGTGAAACAGCGCCATTGCTGCTGCGCGGTCAGCATTCAATGAACGGCCAAATACGCGATTGCCGATCTCGCACAGCATGTGCGCAAGCAATCCGACATGAAAGGAATGCTCCGCTACGCTCTCGCGCGTTGTGTTGCGCATCAAGCTCCAGCGTTCGATATACTTCAATCGGTACATATAAGCAAAAAAATCGCTCTCCAACGCGAAATCTCTCCTTTTTCGTTCGATTCTCCCGCCCTTCCGGACATGCGGGGGTGATGTTATGTATGCTATTATAATGGTTAGGGAGTAAAGCGACTAGAGAGGAGATTTCGTACGATTATGCAACATTTTGAGGATAGCGTATACAAGCTGATTGTCGAAACATCTACGAACCTGCCAGGCGACGTGCGCGTTGCCATTAAGGCAGCTCAAGAGGCGGAGGACCGCGCAACGCGCGCAGGCTTGTCCCTGTCTACGATTGCAGAAAATATTGAGATGGCGGAATGCAATGTTTCGCCAATCTGCCAAGATACGGGCATGCCAACCTTCTTCGTGCATACGCCAGTTGGCGCGAATCAAATCGTTATGAAGCAAGCGATTCGCAATGCAATTGCGCGTGCAACGAAGGATGGCAAGCTGCGCACGAACTCCGTTGATTCGTTGACGGGCGCGAATACGGGCGATAATCTCGGGCCGGGCACGCCGGTTATCCATTTTGAACAATGGGAGAAGGAAGACATCGACATTCGTCTTATTCTCAAAGGCGGCGGCTGCGAGAACAAAAATATTCAATACAGCCTGCCGGCTGAAATTGAAGGGCTTGGCAAAGCAGGCCGCGACCTCGACGGCATTCGCAAATGCATCATGCACGCGGTTTATCAAGCGCAAGGACAAGGCTGCTCAGCAGGCTTCATCGGCGTAGGCATCGGCGGCGACCGCACGACGGGCTATGAGCTGGCGAAGCAGCAGTTGTTCCGTCATGTCGACGATGTGAATCCGATCGAGGATCTGCAGAAGCTGGAAGATTACGTATTGGAAAATGCAAACAAACTCGGCATCGGCACGATGGGCTTTGGCGGCGCGGTTACGCTGCTCGGCTGCAAAGTGGGCGTCATGAATCGGCTGCCAGCCAGCTTCTTCGTATCCGTTGCTTACAATTGCTGGGCATATCGCCGCCAGGGCTTGCTGCTTGATGCCGCAACAGGCGAGCTGAAGAGCTGGATTTATCCGCAAGGCACGGAGCTGCCGATGAACGCTGCACCGGAGAATGAAGCGGTGCAAGCCGTTGCGGTTTCGGAAGAGGGAGAGGACGAGCCGCGCGAGGTTCGTTTGAAGATGCCGCTTACGGAAGAGCAGGTGCGTTCCCTTCGCGTTGGCGACATCGTTGTCCTCGACGGCGAGATGCATACAGGCCGCGATGCGCTGCATAGCTACCTGATCAATCATGATTCGCCGATTGACCTCAATGGCGGCGTTATTTATCACTGCGGACCGGTTATGATGAAGGATCGCGAAGGCGTGTGGCATGTGAAGGCGGCAGGGCCGACGACAAGCATTCGCGAGGAGCCTTATCAAGGCGACGTGATGAAGAAGTTCGGCATTCGGGCAGTTATCGGCAAAGGCGGCATGGGCGCCAAAACGCTGAAGGCGCTGCAAGAGCACGGCGGCGTGTACTTGAACGCGATCGGCGGCGCAGCGCAGTATTATGCGAGATGCTTCAAAAAAGTGAATGGCGTACACTTCCTGGATGAGTTCGGCATTCCCGAAGCGATGTGGCATATGCAAACGGAAGGTTTCGCAGCAATCGTAACGATGGATTCGCACGGCAACAGCCTCCACGCGCAAGTGGACGCGGATTCCCGCACGAAGCTGGAGCAATTCAAGGAGCCGGTGTTTAAATAAGGACGGCGGCTGGGCGAATAGGGCAGAGAAATCTGCCCTATTCGCGTTGAGGGCGGCCAAGCGGGAGAATAGGGCAGAGAAATCTGCCCTATTCGTGTCGAGGGCGGCCAAGCGGGAGGATAGGGAATAGAAATCTTCCCTATTCATGTAGAGGGTGGCCAAGCGGGAGAATAGGGAATAGAAATCTTCCCTATTCGTGTCGAGGGCGGCCAAGCAAGGGGATAGGGAATAGAAACGGTTTAACCCCTCAATATTGGACACTTTTCACACTCACATTGCTCAAATCTCATCATAGCGCTATATCTCTGGGTTTTATGGCACCTTGCATAACTAATCGCAGATATTCGCTGGGAGGCCAATCATTAAGACTGCCATGAATGCGATCCCAGTTGTAGTAATGCAAATACCGGTCCACTTCCTTAAATGCCTCTTCGTAGTTCTCGAAGCAGTTACGTTGGTAGCACTCTCGTTCCAAAATACTGTGAAAGGACTCGATGTAGGCATTTTTGTTAGGAGTTTGGTTTGGGATTCGCTCATGTTCAATTCCGGCTGTTTCACAAAACGCGTGAAACGCATGGCTCGTGAATTGTGGCCCGTTATCTGTTCGAATAACCGGACTAATCGGGCCATGCGCACTTCGTTTTAACAAGGCTTTTTGGAGCGTTAGTATAATATCGTCCTTGCTGCATGCCTTTCCTCTGTGGTAGGCAACAATCGCGCGATCAAACACATCAATAATGCTAGCCAAATAAAAGTGCCGCCGTTGTCCGGCTACATATCCGTATTTAATGTCCATTTGCCAGAGCTGGTTGGCCCCTGTAACGATGCGGTTATTGGCGACTCGTTTTGGCACCCGCGTTACTTGTTCGCGTTGTGGGAGGAGAATGAGCATCTCTTTACAGATGCGGTAAACTTTCTTTTTGTTAATGACAAGCCTATATCTCCGCCGCAAAAGAACGGTTAATTTCCGATAACCAAAAGATGAATCAGGCCCTTGAATTAGCTTTCGAATGTAACGCTGAATACGCTTGTCTGCTACCTTATCGCCCGATTGATCATACGAATAGCCCGGAATGGGGCGCCCCGGTCGTACGGGTTGCATGCGTTCAGGATGCTGTAAGCGATAGTAGTAGGTTGACCGAGGCACCTGGCAGATCCGTAGCACCGTACGAGCGGGATAACCTTTTTCAATCCAACGAATCGCTACTTCAAGTCTTTCAGCGCGGCTGGGTTCGTTTTTTTAAAAGGTCTTTCAGAATGTTGTTTTCCAGCTCTTTCTCACCCAACAGCTTCATAGCTTCCTTGTATTTATTCTGTAACTCATGAAGGCTTGCTGCATCTAGTTTTATCTGCTTTGCTTCGTCCTGTTTGCGTACCACTATATCACCCACCTCATCCTGGTATTGACGAACCCACGTGCTCAGTGTACTCGGAGACATACCGTGCTGTCGGGCAACTGCCCCGGCTAGCACTTCGGCTACCAGCTCCCTCTTCACCGTAACGGGGCATCGAAACCTTCTTTTCATGGACAATTCCTCCACTTCTTCTAAGTTTATATGAAGTGGTGAAAGTGTCCAAGTTGATTAGGGGGCTATAAAGGAAATCTTCCCTATCCGTATCGAGGGCGGCCAAGCGGGAGGATAGGGAATAGAAATCTTCCCTATCCGCGTTGAGGGCGGCCAAGCGGGAGAATAGGGAATAGAAATCTGCCCTATTCGTGTCGAGGGCGGCCAAGCGGGAGGATAGGGAATAGAAATCTTCCCTATCCGTATCGAGGGCGGCCAAGCGGGAGAATAGGGAATAGAAATCTTCCCTATCCGCGTTGAGGGCGGCCAAGCGGGAGAATAGGGCAGAGAAATCTGCCCTATTCGCGTTGAGGGCGACCAAGCGGGAGAATAGGGAATAGAAATCTTCCCTATTCGTGTCGAGGGCGGCCAAGCGGGCGGATAGGGAATAGAAATCTTCCCTATTCGTGTCGAGGGCGACCAAGCGGGAGAATAGGGCAGAGAAGTCTGCCCTATTCGTGTCGAGGGCGACCAAGCGGGAGAATAGGGCAGAGAAGTCTGCCCTATCCGCGTTGAGGGCGGCCAAGCGGGAGAATAGGGAATAGAAATCTGCCCTATTCGTGTCAAGGGCGACCAAAACAAAGCGGTGCAGGGAGATCTCCCTGCACCGCTTTGTCATCTATATAAATAAATAATAGCTAGCCTAGTTATTAATATACTTCTCAAAAACAAACCCGAAGTCTTTCACTTTATATTCGTCGAGTTTATTTTTCTTCCATTCGAACACCATCAGATTGATTTGATCAAACTGCGTGGAGAGCGCAGCATTCTGCGGCATCGAGTGGCTCAACGTTGCTTTGGCAACTTCAATGCTCTCATCGGCAATTTTCAAATACGTGCTGTTATGCGCTTTAATTTCCGAGATTTTGTATAACGCTTTGTACAGGTCTTTCAGCGATTCCAGTTGGCTCTTCTTTACATCGATGGAGAACGGCGTATCGCCGACCATGAATTTGATCTCAACGTCCATATCGACCGTGCCGGCCGTTTCGAGGAATACATCCGAAATTCTATACGAGCTGTAGGCGTAACGCTTAAGCAGTCGTTTGGAGCTCAACGCGCTGTCGCCGTCCAGATGGATGAGCGCGAGGTTGGTGAAGCAGTACTCGTCTTTTTTGGACTTGATTACAAAGAAGATCTTCTCGTCGTCCTCATGGAACACATAATCGTCCGAATCTACTTTATCATAATCAGCGGGAGATACGATTTGGCCGATATCGCTTAAGCCGAAAGCCTCAGATGCAAATTTCTTGAACAAAACAATCAATCCTCTCTTTTTCTATTTCTTATTAGAAGGTGAAGCATCGCCTGCAGGAGCGCCAGCGTTTACCTTTGGAATCCCCTTCCCTAATCCACCAGCAGCCGCGGAACGTAACGCTCCTTCAGCACCTGGCAATGATGGAACTCATGCCCCGCTATGACGGCTGCCGCCGCCCGGACGGTCAATGGATGGTCATACAGCGTTCCCGTGCGCAGCCAAGCTTCCTCCGAAAGCCCTCGCAGCAGATGGATCGTCGCTCTACGGACGGCGTCGAACGCATCCAACAAATCATGGAATGGCACGCGGTCAAAATCAGCGGCGCTAACAAATTGGTTTTCGTCGTAGCCTGCATAATTCAGACTGTCGCCACGCGCGATCCGGAGCAGCCGATAAGCCCAGATTCGTTCATTGTCCGTAATGTGCCCGAGCACTTCCTTAATGCTCCATTTGCCTTCGGCATATCGAAACTCAGCCTGCTCTTCATTAATCGGCCCGAGCAGCGCGGATAGCTGTTTCGACTGCTGAGCAAGAATATCGGTTATGCTGCCCTCAGGCACAAGCTTCGTGTAACGTTCAAAATAAGGGGCGTACTCGTTTGGCTGAAGACGTTGGTTCGTGGACATCGGTTACTCCTCCATTCCTATAATTAGACAATACTATAAGGAAACTTGAACCATTTGGCAATAAAATGTTAATGCTTGTTCATGAATTCCCGCATAAAATCAGCTAATGCTTCGCATGCCGCAACGGGAACAGCGTTGTATACGGAAGCGCGGAGCCCGCCGACGCTGCGGTGCCCCGCCAGACCTATAAACCCGCGCTGCTCTGCTTCCAGCACGAATTGCCGTTCAAGCTCCTCGCTTGGCAGACGCCATGTGACGTTCATATCCGAGCGGTGCTCGGCGTCGATCATGCCTTTGTAAAATCCGTCGCTTCCATCGATCATCGCGTACAGCAGCGCGGCTTTGGCGCGGTTTCGCTCCTCAATCTGGTCGATGCCGCCTTGCTGCTTCGTCCATTGGAGCATACGCTCCAGCACATATAACGTGTGAACAGGGGGCGTATTATATAACGAATCGTTGCTCGCATAGGTTTCATATCGCCAAATTAGCGGAATTTGCTGCGAGCAGCGCGCCAGCAGCTCCTCGCGAATAATGACAGCGGTAATTCCCGCTGGGCCGATGTTTTTCTGCGCCCCGGCATAGATCATATCGAATTGGCGATAATCGATCCGGCGGCTTAGCAGATCGCTCGTCATGTCCGCGATGAGCGGGACGTCGCCCGTCCGTGGAAAAGCGTTAAAACGCGAGCCTTCAATCGTATTGTTCGTTGTAATATGCACATAAGCCGAGTCAGCCGGGATCGAGATGTCGCGTACATCGGGCACTTGCTGCCAATTGCTCGCCTTCGTGCTGGCAGCAATGCGAGTTTGTCCGATATAACGCGCTTCTTGCTCGGCCTTCTCCGAGAAGCTGCCCGATAGGATGTAGTCGGCTGCGGCGCCCTTCGTGAGCAGGTTTAAAGGGAGCATCGCGAACTGCATGCTCGCGCCGCCTCCCATGAACAGCGCGCGATACCCGCTCGCAAGCTCCATTTGCTCCAGCAGCTGCTGCTCTGCGGTATGGACCAATGCCTCCACGGGCTTGCTGCGATGCGACATTTCCATCAGGGATATGCCGCGTCCCCCGTATTCCACCGTCGTATGCTTTACTTCCTCAAGCACGCTTAATGGCAGAGCTGCCGGACCCGGATTGAAATTGTAAAGCCTCGTATGCAACGTTTCCTTTGCCTTCATTCCTATGCGCCTCCCTCATAATGAACAAAAAACGCCCCTCATCCCATTGGGACGAGGAGCGTGTGCTCGCGGTGCCACCCAAATTCGGAGAACCTTGCGCGTTCTCCATCTTTGATCCGCTGTAACGGGCGGGCCCGGTTAACTTAGGACAGCATGCGCGGAAGGCGCAGACCGCTTGGCGAAAACGCCTCGGAGTTGGATGCTCGTCATCGGCATAATGCATGTAATGAAGTTGGTGCTATTATAAGCGTCATCCAGCTTCTGGTCAATAGGCGAATCTGCTATACTGAACAGAATGGAGTTCGAGAGGGGAATACGCTAGTGGCTTTTAATCGATGGTTTGAAAAATGGATGTTTTTGTTGATTCCCGGCTCGCTTGTTCTAGGTTTTCTATGCTCGTCTGTCTTATCGCCATATGTAGGCGCAGCGCCTTATTTATTCGCATACGTAACGTTAACGATGGCGATCGGGTGCGGACTGACGCAGCTTAAGCATGTGATGCGCCGACCGGTCATCATGGTTTGGACATTTGCATTGACGCATGCGATAGCGCCGCTGATCGCCTACGGAATCGGCTCGGCTATTTTCGGACCGCATTCGCCTTACGTCGTGGGACTTGTTCTGTTCGCCATTATTCCGCTCGGCGTATCGTCCGTGCTTTGGGTCGGGATGTCCGGGGGCAGCGTTCCGCTTATGCTGGCGCTCGTCGTGTTGGACTCGGCACTTAGTCCGCTTGTTGTGCCCGCTGGCATTCATTTGCTATTCGGAGAGGTGGTACAGATCGATACGATGAGCCTCATTCGCGATCTTGTGCTTATTATCGTGGCGCCTACCGTCGTCGGCGTACTGCTGCACGAGCTGTCGCGCGGTCGTTTGCAGGCTAAGGTGCAGCCGTATACCGCTCCGCTGTCCAAGCTTTGTTTTGTCGGCGTCGTGGCGCTTAATGCCGCAGCGATCGAACCGCATGTGCAGCAATTGAAGCATGATATGGTACGTTTAGTGCCGCTCTGTCTGCTGCTTGTGGCGATCTGCTATGCGCTTGGCTATATTGGCGCAATGCCGCTGCGTAGCCAGGAGATTCAAGTTACGATGTCCTACGCTTCGGGCATGCGGAACATTTCGCTCGGCATCGTCCTCGCGATGGGCTATTTCAGCCCGCTGGCAGCGGTTCCGGTCGTATTGTCGATTCTAATTCAACAGCCGATGGCGACGCTGCATCACTATGTTTTACAAAAACTTAACAAACGCGAAGCTGGCGCATCCTCGCCCCTGCATGTACGATAGAAATCGTATGCTGATGAGAGGTGACGAACGGGGGATGACACGAAGAATGAATCATTTTCGCACGCGGCTGACGCTGATCATGATTGCGCTAATTGGCTTTTCCGTATTGGCTTCGGGCTTGATTATGGCGCAGACGTTCAAACGCAATCATATCCATGCCTTAGAGGAAAGCATGGTTCGGGAAATTCATATTATAGCGTCTAATACCGAGTGGGCTTCAGATAACGTAGAAATGAACGCGCAGTACGATTACTATTCCGAGCTGGCCAAAAGCTTGAAGAAGGATGCGGGCTCGCGCGTTACCTTCATACGCTCCGATGGCATCGTGCTGGGCGATTCGGATCATGACCCGCGCAGCATGGACAACCATCTTCAACGGGTAGAGGTGCAGCAAGCGCTGCACGAGGGCGTTGGGCGCGGCATTCGCCTTAGCGATACGGTCAATCAGAACATGCTGTACGTTGCTGTACCGATCACGATGGATAACCATCAGTATTTTATCCGTCTTGCCATGAGTTTGCAGGATGTCGAGCAGAGCATTCGCGATCTGTGGACGGCGCTTATTATTTGGCTGCTTGTCCTCTTCGTCGTAGCTGCCTTGGTCAGCTATCGCGTCGCGCTCGGCATGACAAGGCCGCTGGAGCAGATTACGAAGGTGGCCAAGCGGATTCAGCGGATGGACTACCGCGCGCGGGTCGATGTGAAGAAGAGCGACGAGATCGGGGATTTGGGCTACGCGATTAATGCGATGGCTGACAGCTTGCAGGTGCAGATGGAGCGCATCCGGCAAAATGAAAGCCAACTGGAGAGCGTGCTCGACAACATGATTAACGGCATCATCATGATCGATCGAAGCGGTCATATCGTGCTCTTAAGCCGCCGGGCGGAAGAAATACTCGGCATCTCGGCGCGCGAGCTAGTGGGCCGCCACTATACGGAAGCACGCCAGCAGCATGAGTTGTCGCAGCTTATAGCGGAAGCGTTCGAGAAGCAGACTTACATTCACGAAGAAATGACGTTCTATTATCCGGAGGAACGGCTGCTTGAGCTTAATATTGTGCCGATGCTGCAGGACAAGGATGATTTCGTCGGCGTGCTGCTGGTGCTGCAGGACGTGTCGGCGATACGCAGGCTGGAGCGGATGCGCAGCGAGTTCGTTGCGAACGTTTCCCATGAGCTGAAGACGCCGGTCGCTGCGGTCAAAGGGTTTGCCGAGACGCTGCTGGGCGGCGCTGTGAACGACGAAGAGACGGCGCGCTCCTTCCTGCAAATTATTTATGATGAGAGCGAACGGTTAAATCGGCTTATTGGCGATATTCTTGAGCTGTCCAAAATCGAATCGCGTCGAGTGCCGCTCATGCTATCGCCGGTGGAAATGGACTCTTTCGCCGCGAAGACGGTCCAGTTAATGGAGGCTGAGGCGAACCGCAAACGGATTACGCTGGAGCTGAAGGCAGATGACGAAATCTACGTGGAGGCTGACGAGGATCGCCTGCGCCAGATTATGATGAACCTGTTATCGAACGGCATTAACTATACGCCGGAAGGCGGTAAGGTGACGGTAACGGTCGAGCCTGTGTGGCCGGCATCGACAGGCAGGTCGCTGCTCACCGATGAAGAACGCGACGATTATGACCGGATTCGAATTACGATCAAGGATACGGGTATCGGCATTCCGAAGAAGGATTTGCCTCGCATATTCGAACGGTTCTATCGGGTGGATAAGGCGCGATCCCGGAGTTCAGGCGGTACCGGACTTGGCTTGTCGATCGTCAAGCATTTGGTTGAGATGCATAACGGATCAATAGCCGTAGAGAGCGAAGTGGGGGTAGGTACCAAATTTATTATCGAGCTTCCAGTGCTGCACCCGTAGCTGTTGCAGAAAAGCTTGACCGCTCTTTACGAAAACGTGATAAAATAGATATAAAATTGTAATCAACGCAAATTGTCGCTTGCCGGCGATACGCGAGTTGGAGGTTTCCATGTCGCACAAGGTGCTTGTCATCGAAGATGAACCGACATTAGCGCGTCTGTTGTCGTATAACCTGACCCAAGAAGGCTATGAAACGACAGTGATCGATCATGGCGCCGAGGGGCTGCAGGCTGCGCTGCAGCGCAGCTTTGACTTGATTATTCTCGATATCATGCTTCCAGGGCTGAATGGTTTCGAGATTTTGACGAAGCTGCGCCAGAACGGCATTCGTACGCCGATCATTATTTTGACGGCACGCAACGCCGAAGAGGAAGTCGTGCAAGGGCTGAAGCATGGAGCGGATGACTACATTACGAAGCCGTTCGGTGTAGCGGAGCTGCTTGCACGAGTGTCTGCGGTGCTGCGCCGGACGCAGCTGGATGAGGGGAAAGCAACGGTCGAATCGAATGAAAAGGTGATTTCAGCTGGCGAGCTTTCGATTTTTCCAGAGAAGTATGAGGTTATCCTCAACGGCGAATCCGTTCCGCTTCGCCCCAAGGAGTTCGAAGTATTGCTCTATCTCGTTCAGCGCCCAGGCATGGTCGTTACGCGAGATGACCTCATGAATATTGTATGGGGCTTCGACTATATCGGCGGCCAGCGTACGGTTGATGTTCATGTTAGCTCATTGCGCAAAAAGCTGGAGCTTGGTCAGCAGTCGGTACAGATCGAATCGATTCGCGGAGTCGGCTACAAGCTGGTCATGCCTAAAAAACTCGGTTCTTCATCGAAATGATGAGGGGACCGAGTTTTTCGTTTGCAGGTAATTGTTAAGCCGGTGTTAGGAAAACAAAGCAATATTTAATGATTATTCGATTTGGAATCTAATAGTATTGGCTTATAGTAGATACGTAGAAGATAACGACCGGAAAAGGGCTAACAGTTCCCAACAACAATACACTCGGGGAAAGAGGATCGAATGAACGGAATTGAACAGTTGGAAGATGAGCAATGTCGGCTGACGAAGCGCGAGTTTGAGGTTGTTTCGCTGCTCGTGTTCAATGGGTATTCGAATCAGGAGCTAGCGGAATATTTGTGCATTAGCGAGAAGACGGTAAAAAACCATGTCGCTAACATTTTTCGTAAAATGAATATTAACAGCATACGGAAGCTGATGTCCATCTGCATGAGCAATCTGTTAACGATAGAGGAGATCGGCGGCAGCACGGCAGAGAGCCGGAAGGCGCAGTTGAAAATAGCGTTGGAGAAAACGATCCAGGCATCATAGAACAAACAAAAAAAATAGAGGGGCATCCCCTCTATTTTTTTATATATTTGTAGCCAACGCCCCAAACCGTCTTTATATACTGCGGTTCTTTCGGGTTCTGTTCGATTTTTTTGCGAAGATTCGTAATGTGTACGTCGATCGCGCGTTCGTTAATATAAGAATCGATGCCTCGGATCGCGTTGATCAGCTCTTCACGGCTGAACACTTTGCCCGGATTGTGGTAGAGCAGCTTAATGATTTCGAATTCGGAGAAAGTCGTCTCGATCTCGTTTCCGTTGCAGATCAGCAGCCGCCTGGCCATATCGAGGACAAGCGTCCATTCGTCGGCGTTAGGTGCTGCTGGCGGAGCGATAACGGCTGATTGCATATTGGTGCGCCGCAGCACAGCCTCGATCCGTGCTTTGAGCTCCTGCATACTGAACGGCTTGCATAAGTAATCGTCTGCCCCTTCGCTTAGCGAGAGAATGCGTTCGGACACCTTCGTTTCTGCTGAGATCACGATAATCGGAATCGTTGTAAATCCTCTTAACATTGCGCATGCGTTAATGCCCTCTGTGTCTGGCAACATCAAATCCAAGAGAACGACGTTAGGAGCAAATTCCTGCAGTGCCCGCAGCCCCTCGCCGGCACTTGGTACGCGCGTGACTTCATACTGCTCTTCCGTTAGATACAGGCTCAGCATGTCACCAAAGATGTTGTCATCTTCAATAATTAGTACTTTTGTCATGAATGCCCCCGCCTTAAATGAAACATTGTTAGCAAAACTAATACTTTCCTAATATTTCATAGGTAAGATCATTATATAATGTCGAAATATGCTCGTCTATTATAATTTGGCTATAATAGAATAAGACTTTAGTTGGAATCCGATAGGAGGCACCCCAATCGTATGTTTGAGCATTTTATTTTGAATCTTTCCTTATTGGCCATCTTTACGTTTATCGGTGTACAGCTCTATCAACAAAATTTCGTCCGCCGCCGGTCAAATGCCATAAAATTGATATCGGTCGGTATCTATATCGGATTAATAGGAACATCGTTGTTATTTTTTGGCGTGCCTTATCATTTGGATGCGGAATTGGATTTACGCTCGATCGCGCTGCTGGTTGCCGTTCACTTCGGCGGAGGCGTTTCCGGGTTCATCACGCTTGCCGTAATGACCATACCCGAGCTGAATGACCCCGCGGTGTGGGTAAGATCGATGGTGGTCGGCACGATCATCTTGTTCGGAGCGGTCGTCATGAAGAAGCATATCCGGTCGTATTGGTACCGATGGATTCTGCAATCTTTCATGCTTGTTTTTATTTTTATGGCAGCTTGCTGCGTCGCAGGCTCAGGACAGTTCGATCGGAATCTCGTGGCGTTTTTGCTGACAAGCTTATTCGGCAATTTGTTCATGGCGGCATTGCTGCGTTATCTGATGAAGGTTGACGATTGGCAGACGAAGCTGAAGGAAACGAAGGATGAGCTAAGCAGCACGCTTCGGCTTCAGCATGGCATTACGTTTAAGCTGGTTCGTCTTGATGGACAGTTTCATTATAAGATGATTAGCGGAAAGCTGCTCGGTTTGCTGGGGATGCCGCTCGGCTCGGAGGAGCATTTTTATGAGAATATTAAGCCCTTCTCTCTGCTTCCAACAGAATCTTCCGGCAGGCTCGAACGGTATTATGAACGGGTTTGGGAAAGCGCCGCTCCCTATGCATTCGAAGGCATGCTGGGGGGAACCAACGTATGGGCCACCTTGGAGCCGATTATCGAGGACGGCGTCGTTACTGCAATCATCGGTGGCGTCGTCGATATTTCGGAGCGAAAAGCAGCGGAGCGCAAGATGATTGAGAGCGAGGAGCGGTATCGATCGCTTGCCGAAAATCCGCAGGATTGTATATTGGAGCTGGATCAGGAAGGGCGCATTTTGTTCGCAAACAGCTATTTTTGCAAAATTGCCGGAATTGGGCCGGAGCTGGCCGCTGATCAGCATCTGTTCGGCTTGAAACTCATTGTTAACGAATCCCAGTGGAACAAGCATTTGAATGAAACGGCAACGTCCGGCAAGAAATCGAGGTTTGAGACGAGCATCGTGCTTATGGATGGGCGCGTGAGCGAGTATTATGTGACCCTGTCGGAGATCAAGGGGCCAATGGAAAGCTCCAAGTCGATGATTTGCAGCATGCACGAAATTACGGAGCTCAAGCAAGCGGATCAGGAGAACCGGGCGAAGAGCCGGTTCCTGGCGCGGGTGAGCCACGAAATTCGCACGCCGCTGAATGGCATCATCGGCATGACGCAGCTGATGCAGCATACCGAGCTGACGGATACGCAGCAGGACTATGCGCATAAAATTTTATCATCGTCCCATCTGCTGCTCGGCATTATTACGGACATTCTTGACCTATCCAAGATTGAAGCCGGCAAGCTGAATATGGAGCAGCTCGAATTCCAGATTGACGAGCTTCTGTATGAACTGACGAGCACGGTCGGGGTGCTCAAGGGCATTAAACAAATTGAAGTCATTCTCGAATCGGAAGCCGGGCTGCCGGATAAAGTAATTGGCGATCCGCTGCGCTTAAAGCAGATTTTGATGAATTTGTGCAGCAATGCGATTAAATTTACCGAACACGGCCACGTTTTGGTACGTGTTGAACGCGTAATTGAAATGAACGGAATCGTTCGGCTGCGGTTTACGGTCCGGGATACCGGAATCGGGATGACGGAAGACCAGATCGATATGCTGTATGAGCCGTTCTGGCAAGCCGAGTATGCAAGCGCAAGCAAGCTGGCTGGAACGGGGCTCGGGCTGCCAATCGTGAAGGAGCTTGTCCAATTGCTTGGCGGCGAGCTTCAAGTCGAGAGCAGTCCGGGAATTGGCAGCTGCTTCTGCTTTGAGCTGGATTTTCAAGTACGCCAGCAAGGAGACCGTCAGCAGTGGCTGCTTCCGTCACAGAATGGGCCTTACCATGTGCACATTGTAGAAGATTATCCACTGATGCGAGAGGTGCTGATGCGTTCGTTAAACTCATTCGATTGCCGCGTGACGGCATCGTCGAGCTGGGAAGCGCTCTATCGGTTCCTCGATAAAGCGGAACGGACAGGGGAACGAATTCATTGCCTCCTATTGGATATGGAGATGGACGATATGTACGGCGAGCATTCGTGGAAGCAGGTCATGGGGCGGATCGAGCATAAAGACATTGGCGTCATTACGGTTACATCGGCTTACGCGCGGGAGGAAATCGTTCATATTATGGGCGAGCGTTGTGCGGATGCTCTGCTTAATAAGCCGACTAGCCGCTTGGAGCTGTTCCGGTCGCTGCATCGGATTGTCCATCGTAAGGAACGAGCGCTGGAGAATGAGATTGCAGGTGTTCATGACGGCGGATCAGAAGGATTGGACATGTCACATGCGGCAACAGATCGTAGAAGCGTGCTGCTTGTAGAGGATAATATGATCAATCAACAAGTGGCAATTGAACTGCTGAAGATGAGAGGGCTGGACATTCATGTTGCCAGTAATGGCCTTGAAGCGTTAGAGCTGCTGAAGCATCATGCCGTTGATCTGATTCTAATGGATATGTATATGCCGCTTATGAATGGATACGAAACCTCCAAGCGCATTCGCGAAGATGCAGCTTATGCAGAGGTGCCGATCATTGCGTTGACGGCGAATGCGATGCAGCAGGATCATGAAACTTATTACGAGATTGGCATTAACGAGATTTTGCTTAAGCCGCTTGAAGCCGAACGGTTAAACCATTGCTTGAACAAATGGCTGGCTCCAAGGCCGAGCAGCAGAAGGACTTCGGAGCAGCGCACGGTGGATGAGGTTATTCAATTAGGCATTCAAGGCATTGAGATTGGGAGCGTCCTGCAGCGGCTAGAAGGCAAAGTTTCTATCTTGATGCATATTCTTCATTTGTTCAAGAAGGAGTACGCCACGTTCGCCGATCGTTTGACGGATCACATGGAGGCAGGGAGATTCCGCGATGCCGAGCGCGAAGCGCATACGCTGATTGGCGTAGCCAAAAACTTGTCCGCGCATCGATTGACCGTTACAGCGATCCAACTGGAGGCCACGCTGCTCGATAATCCGGTGGCGTACCGCGCTGTATTGGATGCAGTCGTCGCTGAAATCACGATCATTATCGCATCCATGCCGGAGAGCTTGTAGGGAATGGTCGAGGAGCATGGTTTCTAACGGACCGCAGAGCCGTTAGAAAGCTCCAAACGCGCAAGTTGCCAATGTAACGGACTCCACGGGCGTTAATTCGCCATTTTGGCGCCTTGTGGAGATGATTTTGGTCTAATAGCGGCAGCTGGGTCCGTTAGCGCACGAAAGTGGCTGATTTTGACCAAATAAGGGCTGCTCGGTCCGTTAGAATAAGCCGCCTAGCGTTAAGCGCTTGATTTTGGTGTCCCTAAGTTCACACTTGCGGGACGCCTTTTTTATTACCTGCTGCCTTTTTCGTGCGGGGGACGGCTTATTTAGGTTGTTCAGATTAATAAAGAGCAAATAGTTACAGATGAACTTTTTTAACAATTAGTGCTTATACTGCAAAAAGAGAACACGGAGGTGTAACGATGAATTTGTTACCTTACTACAGGAGTCAATTCATTGCCAATTGTATACATCATGAATCGGATTGGAGCGAAGAGCTGCTGACAGGCGAAGTTAGCCACTGGCATCGCAAGAGAGATCGATACGACGAGCTGTTTCAGATGTCGATTCGAGATCAGCAGGTATGGTTTGAATATTCCATCACGATACCGAAGAAGTACATTCGCTTGGAGCAGCTGTCGGGGATGTCTGCTCGGTGCAATGAAGAGTTTATGCTGCTTACCTATGCGATGGAATGTGAGCAAATCGGCGGCTCCGTGCTGCGGTTTATGTTTAAAGCGAGGAGCGAAATCGCTCAGAAAATCGATTTCACTGGCGCGAATGATCATTGCAGGAGGCAAGATAAAGTCGTGTGAGGGGGCTGAATGTGGATCCGTACAGGGGGGGCGATGCTGCAACGCAATATATCCAGCAGGTGCTGGAGGTTCAGGGCGGACAGGGGAGAACAATTGCGTTGTTGTACATTGGACTGGATCATTTTAAACGAATCAATAAATCGTTCGGGCACAATATTGGCGATCAGCTCTTGTTCAGCATAGGAAGAAGATTGCATCGGCTCGTAACACAGGATGCGCATGCGGTTCGAATCGGCGGGGATTCGTTCGTGTATCTGTTTACGTATTGCACGGTTAGCGATATTCATGAGGTGATCGACCAGCTTAATGCACAATTGAGGCTGCCCTTCCGGCTGGGCGACCAATCTATTTATATTGGAGCAAGCATCGGCGTAAGCCGATTCCCGGAGCACGCGAGCAGTGCAGACCAGCTGTTGAAAAAGGCGGAGATGGCGATGGTGGACATCAAGGAGCAGATGGGAAGCCGCGTACAGATGTATGATCCGAAGCTGAGCGAGAAGCTGGCACGAAGGCTGCTGATCCACGCGGAGCTGGCTAAAGCCGTACAGCATTGGCCATTCACGCTTTATTACCAGCCGATTATTTCGCTGAAGAATAGACAGGCCATCGGGATGGAGTGCCTTATTCGATGGTTTCATCCGACGTTAGGCGCGATTCCGCCGAGCGAATTTATTCCGTTAGCGGAAGAGACCGGGCTGATTGCCCCGATAGGCATGTGGGTGCTGGAAGAGGCATGCCTTCAAAATAAACGGTGGCAGGACGCGGGACTGTCTCCTATTGTCATGAGCGTAAACCTTTCTTCCCGCCAGTTTTACGATCCGAGCTTTCTTGAAGCGCTTAATGCCATATTGCAGCGTACCGGCCTTGCGCCCCAGTGGCTCGAATTGGAAATAACGGAAGGCGTTATGATGGACATTCGTACGACGCTGCCGATTTTAAGAGAATTGCGCGCGCGCGGCATCCAACTGGCGATCGATGATTTTGGCACGGGCTACAGCTCGCTCAAATACCTTAAGGAACTGCCGGTCGACAAGCTCAAAATCGACCGTTCGTTCATTCAGCATATAGAAGAAAATGTCGTTCATGCGGCGATCGTCCAAGCGTTATTAACGATGTCCGCTCAACTGGAACTCCATGTCGTTGCAGAGGGCGTTGAGCGGGACGAGGAATTGGACGCGCTGATGCGGATGGGCTGCGAATATGCCCAAGGCTTTTTGTTCAGCCGTCCGGTGGCAGCGGAGGAGGCAAGCGAGCTGCTGTAAGTTAATCTATTATTATCTTTAAGTAGAATTGCGTCGAATTCAGTCGGACTTTCATTGCATTTGTTTTGATGCCCATGCTACCATCAACTTATTCATCCATTTTTGGGAGCAGGGGCGTGTTCGAATGAATACCAATGTACTAGTCTATTTCGGTCAATATAGCACGCTGCTGATTGTGTTGATCATCGTTACCCGATGGATTTATCCTTATCTATCAAAATCCGTCGTCGGTTGGAAAACAATCAGCTATGGATTGCTCTTTAGCTTGTTGGGACTGCTCGTTATGCAGATGCCCTTGGAAACGAAGCATGGGCTGCATATGGACGTCCGGCTTGTCAGCGTGGCGCTAGCCGGCATTTTTGGCGGTCCGTGGTCGGTGTTGATTACGTCAGTTGTCGTCGGCGTTTATCGGATCTCGTTAGGGGGCGCCATTATTTTCCCGACGGGCGCTTTAATTGTTACCGCTTTGTTGAGTGCGGCCGCTTATCGCATACGGCTGCGCAACGAAAAGCGTTTCTTATACATAGCTTGGGGGCTTGGCTTGGTTATCGGCGTTCAGACCGTTCTATGGTCGTTCCTGGCCCCGGCAGATAGCATGAAGCTGTTTCAAAGCGAATTTGCTACAACGTTCATCATTTTTCATACGATTGCCGTGCCAGTCTTCTATTCCGTTATGGCTTATGAGATTAAGCGCTATGAGACGGAGCAGACGCTTGTGCATTATAAGGAGCATCTGGAAGAGCTGGTGGAGGTGCGGACGCAGGAGCTCGCTTCGAACAATCGGCTGCTAGTGGAAGCGAAGCTGTCTGCTGAGGAGGCGAGTCGGGCGAAGGGCGAGTTTCTTGCGAACATGAGTCATGAGATTCGTACGCCGATGAATGGCATCATTGGCTTGAACCATTTGCTTCGTCAGACGGAGCTGACGGATCAGCAGCAGGACTATTCGAATAAAATGCTGCTGTCCGCAAACAATCTCATCACGATCATTAATGACATATTGGATTATTCCAAAATTGAAGCGAATAAAATCGTGCTTGAGCAGATCGATTTTGATCTATTTGAAGTGCTGCATAACGTCTCCAATATTGTGAATGTAAAAGCTTACGAGAAAGGGCTGCACTTTCATTTCTCGGTTCATCATGAAGTGCCCCAGATGCTGGTGGGAGACCCGCATCGATTCGCGCAGGTGCTCGTCAATTTATTGAACAACGCGGTCAAATTTACGGAGCGGGGCGAGGTATCCGTGGCAATTGATCAGCTGCCCTCGACAGGCTCGTCCGTGCTGCTTCGCTGCGCGGTGAGCGATACAGGCATCGGCTTGACGCGAGAGCAGCAGTCAAAGCTGTTCCGTCATTTTACGCAAGCGGATATGTCGACCACGCGCAAATACGGCGGAACAGGCCTTGGCTTGGTCATAAGCAAGGAGCTCGTACAGTTAATGGGAGGCACGTTAACGGTGAAGAGCGAGCAAGGAAATGGGAGCTGCTTTAGCTTCACGGCTAAGCTTGCGCCATGCTCGCGCACCTTTGCTAACATCCAGCCTGAGAATCCGTTAAGCTTCCTGCACGTGCTGCTGGTATGCGATGAGCCGGAAATGCTGATGGTGCTGCGCAGCCAGCTGGAGCAATTCCAGTTTCATATCACCGTTGCGGAAACGGAGGATGCGGCAATCGAGCAGCTTTACAAGGGGACGCGGTATGATCTGGTCATCGTCGATTGGAAGCTGCAGGATGCAGACCCGATCCAGCTGGCGGAACGAATGAAGCAGTTCGGCTCATCGTCGCTGCAGGTGATTGTGCTTGTTAGCGCGTATCATGACTTGGCGCTTCAGCAGCGGATTCGCAACACGTCCATCGAGAAGGTGCTGTATTACCCGATGAGCCAGTCGCAGCTTTACAATGAGCTGGTAGGATTTTTCCGCAAGCACATATTGGATAAGCAGCTTCTAGGACAAGAGCAGAATCATACCGAGAAGTACGCAGCGCTTCACGGCGAGCGTATTTTGTTGGTTGAAGATAATGAAATAAACCGGCAGGTCGCATTCGAAATGCTAAGCGGTATGGGCGCCGCCGTCGACCTTGCATCCAATGGCGTCGAAGCGTTAAGGCTGCTGGAACATAAACGATATGATGTCGTTCTGATGGATTTGCAAATGCCGGTAATGGATGGAATGGAAGCATCGCGACGGATTCGGGAGCGGGAGGACTTGAACAATATGCCGATAATTGCGATGACCGCTGATGCGATGAAGGGCGTGAAGGAAAAGGTGCTGGAAAACGGAATGAATGCTTATTTGACGAAGCCGTTTGACCCGGCCTCGCTGTACGAGCTGCTGCAGCGATTGATGCCAGAACACGAGCATGCTGCGGGGCTAGTTGAGGAAACGGCAGCGGTGCCGGATCGATTGCCCGGGCTCCAGCTTACAGAAGCCGTTCATCGGCTGGGCGGAAACAAGGCGCTCTATCTAGGAATCCTGCAGCGGTTTGCGAGCGATCACGCAGGGGATGCTGAGAAAATCAAAGCGGCGCTTACGGATGGCGACAATCGCCATGCGGAGCTCTTGGCACATACGCTCAAAGGCGTCGCAGGCAACATAGGGGCAGACGAGCTAATGGAAGCGGCGGCATGGCTTCAGCAAGATTTGCATAACGAGGGCGTTGAGCGCACGATGCAGCTACTGGACGCGCTGGATAAGCAGCTGGCTACAGTGCTTCAATCCATTCGAACGGCGTTGCCGCTGTTAGAAGCGGCTGCGCGGCGCGCATGATGAAGGATACGGATGACACATTAATGGCCATTCTTGATACATTGTCCTCTCGAACAGGAGATGAGACGCAGCAATCCAATCGATCGACTGCGGAACGATGCTTGGAAGACCCTTCTTTGCTTGCAGCGATGGCAGAGGCTCTGAGCGGCAAGGAAGCCGCCCTGCTTGGCGACTGCGCCGAGGTAATGACTATCGTGGCTTCACAAAAGCCGGGGCTTGTGGCGCCTTACATTACATGCATTGTGCCGCTGTTGTCAAGCCGAACGACGAAAGTACGATGGGAAGCGATGCATGCGTTTTCCCTCGTAGCGCATCTTGTTCCAGAGGCGGCAGGAGCGGTGCTTGAGCAGCTGCAGGCGATGATTCAAACGGATAAGAGCACCATTGTGCGAGATTACGCAACGGATGCGTTGGGGAACTTGGCTCGAGCGGATCGGGAATCGGCGTCGGCAGTCTATCCCTTATTGCAGGAGGCGCTTCTTGCTGCGGACGGGAAGCATGCCGGGCGAGCGCTTGCAGGGCTTCTTCATGTGGTAACGATGGTTCCAGAGCTAGCAGACGAGGTTCGTATAATAGCAGAAGCCTATGCCGGGCACAGCAAGCCAGTTGTTCGCAGAGCTGTGAAAGCGCTGGTGAAAACTTGCGATTTGAATAGAAGGTAAGGCAAAAAGGGTGTCCCAAGAGCTAAACTAGACCCTTAGTCAAGGACAGATTCAAAAAAAGAAGATCAAGCCACACCTAAAAGATGATTCCTGTACTGTACAGGAGTCATCTTTTTTAGTCCCCATTGATATCGATGATGATTGTAATATCGGATATAGCGATCGATTTCACGTTTTACTTCAGCAAAAGTCGTGTAGTGTCGACTCTTTACATGATCTTTCATATGTCCGTAGAAGGATTCCTGAGGGGCATTGTCCCAGCAGTTTCCACGTCGGGACATCGACTGCCCTAACCCCTTCTTCTTCAATAACTCTTGATAGGCAGGGCTTGTGTAATGACTTCCTTGATCGGAGTGGATAAAGGCCTCTTTATGGAGTTTCAAACGTTTTTGCTTCATTAGTGATTCAATGGTCTCTGTAGCTAACGGTAGTTGGAGGGAATCGGAGAGGTTGTGGGCCAACAGTTCGCCCGTGGAAGCGTCCAGAATGGTCGACAAATAAGCCGTCTGCGAATTGCCATACGGAAGGTAGGTGATGTCCGTGAGCAGCACAAGACCTGGAAGGTTCTTCTTGAAATCCCGCTGCAGCTTATTGGGAAGTGTTCGGTGTTCCTGAGTAGCTTTAGCCATACGTCGATAAGGGTTAGGTTTCCGATGAGGGCACACCAAGCCTAGTTTCTTCATGATTCTTCGAATACGCTTTAGGTTGTAACAAGTGTCGTACTCGTTCTCTAACGTCATCTTAATGGACCGTGAGCCCTTCTTGTAGCCTCTTCGATTAAAAGCTTTCTTAATGAGCTCGCCTGCTCGTTCATCGGCTGAAGCTCGCTCCTCGCGCTTGTCGGCAGAGTTTAGATAGTTGTAATAACCAGAGCGAGACACGTTTAGGAGTTGGCAAAGATAACGTGTCATACGCTCCAAGCCTTGTTGAACAGCCTCTTGGATTAACTTAAAGCATTCACTTTGGTTTAGGTTTTTCCCGTTTGCTAACAGCCTCCTTTCGTTCCTGTCTGACTTTTTTACGAATGCCAGTTGAGCCTCCAAAAGTTTGATCTTCGCCTCTTGTCTGGCAATGACTTCGGCAGGGGATAGCTCCCGCCTTGCAGGGCGTAGAACGGCCTCTTTTCGCGAATCCGCAAGACCAGTGATCCCGTCTTTCTCGTAAGCTTTCTTCCACCGATCTGCACATTGTTCGATGCGCTTCATCCCGAGGATATCTACTTGAAAACCACATGTTTCGAAAATCTCTCTTGGCGACCGCCCTAACATGTACTCATCGATAAACAGACGCTTGAATTCATCTGCATATGTAATGGATTTTTCACTGACTCGTAAGACATGTGAATTTTTCGATAATAGCTCCTGTTCGTTCTGATTGAAGTATTTTCTGCTCATAAATTCGCCCCCACTGTTCACTTCAGTATACAAAAAACTGGTACCCACACGCTAAACACTTTTTTAAGTGTCCAGAGTATGGGTACCAGTCTAAGCGTAAACTTGGAGACACCCTTTTTCCATTTTTAAAACAAAGAGAAATCCGTTTCTTGAACGTTCTAACGGACCGAGCAGCCCTTATATGGTCCAAATCAGGCACATTTGTTTTCTAGCGGACGGAGCAGCCGCTATTTGGCCAATATAGCATTCGTGAGACAGCAAAATGGCTAAATAAGGGCTGTGGGGTCCGTTAGGAAAGAGGCGCCTCTCAAGCGGGCTTGCTTGGGGACACCTCTTTTTGTGTTGTATCTCTATTAAGTTGCCCTGACTGGCTTCTGGTGAAGCGATTATCCGCGGCCCCAGGCAAGCATTTTTTTCTGGAATTCCTTCGGCGAGCAGTCATTATATTTGCGGAACATCTTGTAGAAATGCGCCATGTTCGGCATGCCAATCCGTTCGCCAACCTCCGATATGCTGAGATCCTTCGTCAGCAGAATACGTTCCGCCCACTTGATCTTCCGATAGTTCACATATTCGGTGAAGGACAAACCGATCGATTTTTTGAAAAATTTGACGAAGTAGTAGTAGCTCATGTTCGCAAGCTTGCACACCTCTTCGACCTGAATGCGGTCCGTCAGGTGATTCTCGACGAACGTGAGCACGGGGCGAAGCCGCGCGCGGTCGAAGTCGTCTTGCTCGCTTAGCACATTGCGCGTATCGTTCCGAAGGACGATCAGCAGCAGCTGCTTGATCAGCATGCTGACGGCGATTTCATAGCCGATCTGCTTGTCCGTTGCTTCGCGAAGAATCGCGCGTATGCAGTCGGCCGCTTCTTGTCGAACCTGCGGGTTCTCGCGAAAAATATAATTGGCCTGGCTGAGCGGGTTCTGGGCCTCGGCAAAATAGCGCATAAACGGAATGGTGCTGCCATCAAAAAATTGCTCAAGGTCAAATTGCAGCACGATATAGTTAAGCGGAGAGCTATAGCTTCGATCGCGATGGAGCTGAGAGGAACCTATTAGCATGAGATCACCGGCATCGAGCTGGAATTGGTCGTCCTGCACATGGACCTCAAGCCCGCCTTCGTTGACGAGCAGCACTTCCACCTCGCGGTGGTAATGCCAGTTGATGTAAGCATCGTGATCCCGCATTGTCGAGTAGATGCGCAATGACAATAAAGGGTTTTCATAAGCGACTTTCTCGTTGTATATTTCCAATGGCATTTCCTCCGAATGACAAAATCGCATAAAAGCTTCGCTACAACAAACATACCATTATCATACGCGCTGAACTATACTAAGTCTAGTGTTCGAGCTAGTCAACAACACATGGAATTGTTTAAGGGGGATTTGTCAATGTCTAAATTACGTGTAGGTATTATCGGATGCGGCGGCATCGCGAACGGTAAACATTTGCCAGCGCTCGCTAAAGTGAATGAAGTTGAAATCGTTGCATTTTGCGATATCGTATTGGAGCGTGCAGAGCAAGCTAAAGAAAAATACGGCTCCTCCGAGTCGAAAGTATATGAGAACTATGCAGACCTTCTGAAGGATGCGTCAATCGAAGCGGTGCACGTGTGCACGCCGAACGATTCGCATGCTGAGATTGCCATTGCTGCAATGGAAGCTGACAAGCATGTGCTGTGCGAAAAGCCAATGGCGAAGACGGCAGCAGACGCTCGCCGTATGCTGGAAGTTTCGAAGCGTACGGGCAAGAAGCTAAGCATTGCGTATCAAAACCGTTTCCGCGCGGATAGCCGCTATCTGAATGAGGCAGCTAAAGCCGGCGAGCTTGGCGAAGTTTACTTCGCGAAAGCGCATGCGATTCGTCGTCGCGCTGTTCCAACGTGGGGCGTATTTTTGGACGAAGAGAAGCAAGGCGGCGGACCGCTTATCGATATCGGAACGCACGCGCTTGATCTCGCGCTCTGGATGATGGACAACTACAAGCCGAAGGCTGTTCTCGGACGCGCTTACCACAAGCTGTCGCAGCGCGAGAACGCGGCGAATGCATGGGGACCGTGGGATCCAAAACAATTTACGGTTGAAGATTCCGCATTTGCGATGATCACAATGGAGAACGGCGCATCGCTCGTGCTGGAATCCAGCTGGGCGCTGAACACGCTCGAAATCGACGAAGCAAAAGTTACCCTCTGCGGTACAGAAGCAGGAGCCGATATGAAAGGCGGCCTTCGCATCAACGGCGAAAGCAACAGCCGTCTGTACACGAAGGAAATCGAACTGAGCAGCGGCGGCGTTGCTTTCTATGAAGGCGAATCCGATGATCCGGCTGTACTGGAGCAGCGCAACTGGGTCGAGCATGTTCTTAATGATAAAGAGCTTGTTGTGAAACCGGAGCAAGCGCTTGTCGTTTCCGAGATTCTCGAAGCAATTTACGAATCGTCCCGTACGGGCAAAGCCGTATATTTTGAATAGAAGCTAGTTCGTTTGACAGACGCTCGCGCGATTGCGGGCGTCTTTTTTATTTTTACCAACGGATAACCTAAAGATTCCCTAAATTGTCATACCAAAATTGGAAGAATGATCTAATCGTTGATAGAATAAGAGAGTATGAATGAGAGGAGATGGAGAGGGATCATGAATTCGGTTCGCAGCAAACGATTGTCAAAATGGGTCATTGCGTTGTTGGCGCTGGCACTCCTGCTTCCAGCCATTCCAGCGGCAGCGCAAGAAAGTGGCAGCGGGGCTATTACTCGCGGCGATGCCGCTGTACTGCTGCAGCAAACGCTTGGCTTGGAGTCGCCTAAGGCGCTGGACAGCTTCACGGATGTTGGGGTTAGCGATAAAGCGGCAGCAGCGATCTCTGCACTGAAGCAGCAGGGGATAGTCAAAGGCGATGCCAAAGGCTTCAAGCCTAACGATCCGTTAACACGCGAACAGATGGCATCCTTAATCGTTCGGGCTTTTGGCCTCCATGATAATGGGATACAGGTAAATTACAAGGATGCGCAGAAAATTGGGAAAGCCCATCAAGTCGACGCCGTTCGATTGAAGCAATATTTTATTGTGGATGGCTTGACGTTCGATCCGAAGCATCGTGTCAATAAGAATGAATTTGTAACCGCATTAGAGCGCGCAATCGGCTCTGATGTCGAGCAGCAAGGCTCGATTCCGCTGACGGATTTATTCCGCCAGCCAGCCCAGTTCGGCTTCCAGGCATCGCCCGACGGGAAGAAAATCGGGTATATCCAGCCTTGGAATAACCGGCTTAATGTGTTCGTGAAGCAAGCGGGCAGCAGCGAGGCGGTCCAAGTGACGAAGGAGACGGACAACAATATCGCCGGCTTCGCTTGGAAGACGGATAATACGTTGTTGTACGCGATGGATAAGGGCGGCGACGAGAACTATCATATTTACAAAATCAATGCGGATGGCACCGGCCGCAAGGATCTGACGCCATACGAGAATACACGGGCGCTGCTCGTAGATGGCCTTGCGGACCAGCCCGGCTATTTGCTCGTGGCGCTGAACAAACGCGATCCGCGCGTGTTTGATGTGTATCGATTGAATATGGAGAGCGGCGCGCTTGAGCTCGTTGCAGAAAACCCGGGCAATATTAGCGGGTGGATGACCGACCATGACGGCAAGCTTCGAATCGCTATCGCGTCTGATGGCATCATCTCTTCGATTCTGTATCGGGAAACCGAGGATAAGCCGTTCGAGGAGCTGTATACGACGAATGTCGGGGATCAATTTTCTCCAATTATGTTTACGTACGATAACAAGCAGCTGTACGCGCTTAGCAATGTTGGCCGCGATAAGGCGGCAATCGTGCAGTTTGATCCTGTCTCTAAGAAAGCAGTGAAGACGGTTTATGAGAATGCGGACGTCGACGTTTCGGGCATTTTCTTCTCCAACAAAACGAAGCAAATAACCGGCGGGTACTACATATCCGATAAGGTGCATTATGAATTCACTGATGCGGATTGGAAAGCGAAGTATGAAAGGCTGCAAGCCAAGCTGCCAGGCAAATCGATCTCGTTCTTGAGCATCGACGACAACTTGGAAAACATTATGGTGCTCGCTTACAGCGACCGGGCGATGGGAACTTATTATGCTTATGATGCGAAGGCTGACAAGCTGACATTGATCGCGGACACCGCGCCATGGCTGAAGGAGGAGTCGCTTGCAGAGGTGAAGCCTGTCACGTATAAGTCGCGGGACGGTTTGACGCTTCACGGTTATCTCACGCTGCCGAAGGGCGCTGATCCGAAAAATCTGCCGCTCGTCGTCAATCCGCATGGCGGGCCTTGGGCACGCGATGAATGGGGCTTTAATCCGGAAGTGCAGCTGCTCGCGAATCGCGGCTATGCCGTGCTGCAAGTCAATTTCCGGGGATCAACGGGCTACGGCAAAGCCTTCCTCGATGCAGGCAACAAGCAGTGGGGCAAAGCGATGCAGGATGATTTGACGGATGGCGTCAACTGGCTGGTGGGCCAGGGAATCGTGAACAAACATAAAGTTGCGATCTACGGCGCTTCCTATGGCGGCTATGCGGCACTTGCTGGCTTGGCGTTCACGCCGGATGTCTATGCGGCAGGCGTTAGTTATGTCGGGCCATCGAACCTGTTTACGCTGCTGGACACGATTCCTCCGTACTGGTCGACCCAATTGCAAGAGTTCTATACGCGGATGGGCGATCCTGTGAAGGATAAGGATTTGTTGACAGCCGTATCGCCATTGTTCCATGTTGACCAGATCAAAGCTCCGCTGTTCGTGGCGCAAGGACAGAATGATCCGCGCGTGAAGCAAGCGGAATCCGACAGTATCGTCAAAGCGCTAACCGACCGCGGCATCGATGTGCCGTATATGCTGAAGGCGAATGAAGGACACGGCTTTGCATTGCCAGAAAATCAATTGGATTTCTACTTGGCATTGGAACGGTTCCTGCACCGTCATTTGATGGAATAGGATTGTACATGAAAAACGAGGCTGCCCGCGCGGGCAGCCTCGTTTTTTTGCGTTGCGATTCCACTAATAGGAGCGGGCTTGTTTAAGCTTTCACTGCCGATTGCTCGAACAGCTTGGCGATTTCGATAATGACCTTCACGGCTTTCTCCATATTGTCGACCGACACATATTCGTATTTGCCGTGATAGTTTTCTCCGCCTGTGAAAATATTAGGTGTAGGCAGGCCCATATAGGACAGCTGCGAACCATCCGTTCCGCCGCGAATCGGGATAATGTTTGGCTCGATCCCGAGATTGCGCATCGCTTGATCAGCAATATCGACGATGTGTTTGACGGGCTCAATTTTGTCACGCATGTTGTAATACTGATCTTTCAAAGCCAATTCGATACGCGACGGTCCATATTTTGCTTGCAGTTCGCTTACGATTTGCTCCAAATAAGCTTTCTTGGCAGCGAATTTGGCATTGTCATGGTCGCGAATAATGTAGATGAGCTCGGATTGCGAAACATCGCCCTCCATATGAATGAGGTGATAGAAGCCCTCATAGCCTTCCGTATACTCGGGCGCTTCTTGTATGGGCAGCTTCGCATGCAGCTCCATTGCGATCTTGGCGGCATGCACCATCTTGCCTTTTGCAGTCCCTGGGTGGACGTTCGTTCCATGCACTGTAATCCGTGCTTGCGCCGCATTAAAGCTTTCATATTGCAGCTCGCCAAGCGGGCCGCCATCCATCGTATAGGCGTATTTGGCGTCGAAGGCAGCGACGTCGAACTTATGCGGTCCTCTGCCGATTTCCTCGTCTGGCGTGAAGGCGACGCGGATCTTGCCATGCGGAATTTCGGGATGCTGAATCAGGTAATGCATCGCTGTCATAATTTCCGTGATGCCAGCCTTGTCGTCTGCCCCGAGCAGGGTCGTGCCATCCGTCGTGACGAGCGTGTGCCCAGCGTAGCCCGCGAGCTCCGGAAAATCCTGTGTGGACAGCACGACGCCGAGCGCTTCGTTCAACACGATATTGCTGCCGTCATAGTTCTCAACGACTTGCGGCTTTACATTCAGGCCTGTGAAGTCAGTCGCCGTGTCGATGTGGGCGAGGAAGCCGATCGTATCAACCGGCATATCGGTGTTGGACGGCAGGGTAGCCATGACATAACAGTGCTCGTCGATCGTGACCTCCTGCATGCCGATTTGTTTTAGCTCCTCTACGAGCTGGCGCGCAAGCACCCATTGTCCGGGGGTGGAGGGGCATTCGGGATTCGCGTCGTTGGCTTGCGTATCGATCTTTACATATGAGGTGAAGCGTTGAATGAGTTCTTGTTTCATTGGGGATACCTCCGGAGATTCCGATTTCCTCTACATTTTAGCATGACCAAGATCGGGATACGAATGCTAGGAATTTACAGTTGTTTATTTCTGTAAAAAGTGATATCATAAAAATATCAAAAAGATACCGTTTTGCATTCATAGTTGAAGGAGTGTTGAAGGGATGAAGGAATACAAAGCTTGGCATATTAACGGATATTTAGCGCTGCTGTTGTCGCTTATCGCCATTGTTGGCGGTGTGGTGCTGGTTGCTGCAGGCGGTACGACGGAGCCGGAGCCTAACGTTGGATTGATCGTTGCTGGCATTATTTTGTTCGTGGTATTCATTGTTGGCGTTTCGTCCTTAACGATTGTCCAGCCGAACCAAGCCAAGATTGTAACGTTCTTCGGCTCGTATAAAGGAACGATTCGCGACAGCGGGCTTTGGATGGTTATCCCGTTATCGAATAAAGCGACGGTGTCGCTGAAAGTTCGCAATTTTAACAGCCAGACATTGAAAGTGAACGATGAGGAAGGCAATCCGATCGAAATCGGCGCCGTCGTCGTATTTAAAGTGCTGGATACGGCAAAAGCGAGCTTTGACGTGGACAATTACGAACGGTTTGTTGAAATTCAAAGCGAGACGGCCATTCGCCATATCGCGGCTAAATATCCTTATGATACGTTTGGCGACAAGCCAATGGCTTCGCTACGCGGCAACGCCGATGAAGTAGCGGCTGAGCTGCTGCAGGAGCTTCAAGAGCGATTGGTCGTAGCTGGCGTTCAAGTGATTGAGACACGTTTGACGCATTTGGCCTATGCACAGGAGATCGCAAGCGCAATGCTGCAGCGGCAGCAGGCAACGGCCATCGTATCTGCGCGTCAGAAAATCGTCGAGGGCGCCGTCGGCATGGTGGATGCAGCGCTCAAGCAGCTGGAGGCGAATGGGATTCAACTCGATGATGAGCGGCGTGCGGCGATGGTCAACAATTTGATGGTGTCCATCGTATCGGATCGGGCGGCTACTCCGGTCATTAATACGGGCTCGCTTTACAGTTAGGGGCAGCAGATGGCCAGCAAGGACAAAAAAGCGTTTCCGCTCCGCTTGGATCCGGAGCTGTACCGGGCGCTGGAGAGATGGGCGGGCGATGAGTTTCGCAGCGTAAACGGGCATATCGAATTTTTGCTGCGCGAAGCACTGGCTAAGTCAGGCAGGCTGAAGCAGCCGTCGCGTCCTCCTGAGGATTTGGAGTAATCAGAAACGACTGCATGATGTTATACAAAGGAAGGCTGTCGAGAACGTCTCGACAGCCTTTTTTACGTCGTTATTGCAGCAGCGCTTAGATCCGCTTCTCCTCGAACTCGCTGCGCACACGCGCCAGCAGGCTCGGATCCGCGCACACATCATAAGCGGTTGAAGCCAGTATCTTCGCCCCGAAGATAAGGCCTTGCATCGCACGATCCTGCATCGCGGCATCGCGGAATTCAGTCGTGTGGAGCTGATAGGGCTCATCTACGACTTGAATATACGGATGGATGGCAGGGCAGCGTACGGACACATTGCCTAGATCTAATGATCCATTATCTTTGCCGGACGTAATAGCGGAGCTCGGGATACCGCCCTCGACTAGATTTGCCGAGAAGAGTTCGGACAGCGTCTCATTCGTCAGCAGCTCGTCATATGAGAACTCGTAGGCATTCGTTTTGAGCGTACAGCCGGTTTGCAGCGCAGCCCCTTCGGCACAGCGGATTGCCTTCGCCGTTAATTCATTCGTATAAGCGCGCTGCGCAGAACGAAAATAAAACTTGGCCGACGCGTAATCCGGAATGATATTAGGCGCTTGTCCGCCAGCATCGATAATGCCATGGATACGCGCATCGCTGCGGACTTGCTGGCGCAGCGCGTTCAATGCGTTGAATAGCAGAAGGACCGCATCGAGCGCATTAATGCCTTCATGCGGATTGGCTGCCGCATGCGCGGTTTTGCCCGAAAACTCGAACTGGATAGCATCCATGGCCAAGGATTGGCCTGATTTCTCGTATGTATGGTAAGGATGCGCCATCAGCGCAAACGAACAATCGTCGAATAAGCCTGCCTGCGACATCGTCACCTTGGCTCCTTTGGTTTCCTCCGCAGGCGTACCATATACGCGAATGGAACCGCCGGTTTGATCAATGACCGCCTTCAGCCCAACAGCTGCGGCTATCCCCATCACGCCGATTATATGATGGCCGCATGCATGGCCGATTTCCGGCAATGCATCGTACTCGCACAAAAATGCAGCGGTTGCGCCGGGCTTGCCCGAATCATAAGTGGCGATAAAAGCCGTCGGCAGTCCAAGCACGCCTCGTTCTACGGCAAAGCCATGTCGCTCCAGCTCCTCCGCGAGCAGCGCTGATGAACGATATTCCTCATGGCCAAGCTCAGGATGCGCGCCGATATCCAGCGAGAGCGATGTCCAACGCTGCGCATTCGCATCGATCGTATCGACGATTTGCTTCGGTATGGTCATTTCGTTTGCCTCCCCGTACGTTTAGAGTTGAACAGTTATACGTTCATTATACTTCCCTGTATGGGGGAGGAGTCAAAAATTAGAGGCTGCCGCTTTACGCAGGGAAGTTGAGCTGCGTAAGCGCGACAGCCGTTTTGCCGTTAGTGCGCTTTGTCGGGCGTTTGGTCCGGCATGCTTGGTCCTTTGGCATTCGCTAACGAGGCTGGCAGCGTGCCGGGCTCCTCGGCCAGCTCCGCGAACGATTTGATTTTACCGTGCGGATGCTGGTTATGCTTGCGTTGGTGCCAGGCGTTGACGCGGCGGTTTTTGGACGTAGTCATGTTGGCGTAAACCCTTTCGATTCTGATGATGAGTTCATGTTCGCGATTATCCTTTGAAGCATATCGCCCCTCTAGGTTCTTCTCGAATGACCGGAATCATGTGTGCTTCACAGCTAACAATCGTTAGAAATTAATCGAATATTGTCGAAAGTTTACATTCCCCAAACAAAAGTGTGGAGTTCATTTGAACTATTTCGCCTATAGTGTAGCTAGACAAACAGAATTTTCTAATCGGAGGAGTGGTGAATTTGATGGCTCTCAACATGAAAAAAAGGTCGGAAGCAGCAGAAAATGAGGAAATTCGCTCAGATATTACGCCTAACGACTCATTTGCCACCGAGGTGGACAAAACTTCCCGTATTGCCCTGCGTGAAATAACGCTTCGAAATTATACCAGGCCCTGCACGACGGTGAAGGCAGACATGACATGTCTTGCGCTGCTTCAAGCATTCAAGCGAAATGCGGCTGCAGAATGCGCAGTTGTTGTGAATCAAGCGCAGCAGCCGATGGGGCTCATTATGCGCAATCGGTTTTATACGCATTTGAGCCAACGATTCGGTGCGGAGCTTTATTATGACAAGCCGATCACAAAGCTGATGGACAGCAGCCCGCTGCTAGCGCAAGGCGGAATGTCGCCGTCCGTTCTCATCAGCGAAGCGTTAGGACGGGATGAAGCGACCTTATACGATTGTGTAATCGTTACGGAGAATGGCACTGTAAACGGGGTGTTGACGGTTGGCGACCTGCTGCGTCTCTCCCGCGATGTTCAGGAGGAAGCTGTTCGGCGCCAGTCGGCGACGCTCCGCGAAGCCAGAGAGCTGATGGCTGCGATCGACTCAGCGATTGCAGAGGTGAAGGCATCGACGTCAGAAGGGGAGCGAATGTCGGGCGAGATGGTCGAGATGACGCTGCAAGGGAAAACCGAGCTTAATCAGGTAAAAGGCGCATTCGAGCGGCTAATCGATCAGACGCAGGAGCAAGCGGAGCAGTTTAATGAGCTCCAGCACGTCGCGAACGATGTGGGCGATGTCACCGTGCTGATCCGCGATATGGCGGAGCAGTCGAATCTGCTTGCGGTGAATGCTGCCATTGAAGCGGCGAGAGCAGGAGAGCATGGGAAGGGCTTTGCTGTCGTAGCGGACCATATGCGCTTAATGGCAACCGAGACCAAACGTTCGGCTGATCGGATTGCCGGGCTCGTTCACGGCATACAGGAGGCGATTAAGCAGACCGCGAAGCTGACGAGCCAAAGCCAATTGGAAACGTCGCAGAGCAGCGAGCTGGTTCTGTCGGCAGCAGCGGCCTTCGAACGGCTCTTCCGCTCTGCCGTCCATAACAGTGAGAGCAGCAGGCAAGTCGCTTCCCTATCTGATCAAGCGTATGTTCGTTCAGCAAGCGTGCAAGAGCGGATGTCGGCATTAGCGGGAACGATGAAAACAAATGGATAAGTTTACTAGACCTTCATATGAAGATAATTTTCTCTTAACAGACAAGCTCTAAGATCAATCTTGTAGAAACGAACCTAATTCGAGGAGTGGTCATTCTTGTTTAAGAAATTAACATTGAAGCTTGCAGTCGTTGCTGCATGCTTATCGCTGATGGTATCGGCACAAGCCGGCGCAGCAAGCAATCTCAAAGGTACGATTGAAATCGACGGTTCCAGTACGGTATATCCGATCACGGAAGCAGTCGCTGAAGAGTTCGGCAAAGTGCACAAGGACGTTCGCGTAACGGTAGGCGTATCGGGTACGGGCGGCGGCTTCAAACGCTTCTGCAACGGCGAGATCGCTATCTCAGATGCATCGCGTCCAATCTCCAGCTCCGAGAAGGACGCTTGCAAAGCTAAAGGCATCACGTATACGGACCTGACAGTCGCGTATGACGGCATCACAGTTGTTATCAACAAAAACAACACATGGGCTTCGAAGCTGACGACAGCTGAGCTGAAGTCGATTTTCCAGAAGGATTCCAAAGTGAAAACGTGGGCAGACGTTCGCAAAGGCTTCCCGGACGAGAAAATTAACATCTACTCGCCAGGCGCTGATTCCGGCACGTTCGACTTCTTCACGGAGAAAGTAAACGGCAAAGCCAAAGAGAGCCGCAGCGACAAGCAAATTACGTTCAGCGAAGACGATAACGTTCTGGTAGAAGGCGTGACGAAAGACAAATATGCAATTGGCTACTTCGGATACGCTTATTATGTAGAAAACAAAGCGAAGCTGAAATCGGTAGCGATTTATATGGCTAACGGTAAAACGCCAGTAGGCCCTACGCCTACGACGATTGCTACAGGCAAGTACTTCCTGTCGCGTCCAATCTTCATCTATGTGAGCAAAAAAGAGCTGGCTCGTCCAGAAGTGAAAGAGTTCGCGAAGTTCTACATGGCGCATGGCGCTGAGCTGTCGAAGGAAGTCGGCTACATTCCGCTCTCGTCCGGCTGGTACAAATCGCAAGCTAGCAAATTGGACTAGTCCACTATACAGATCGGAGCGCCGCACGGCGTTCCCGATCAGCCAAAGGACGGCTTCGGCCGTCCTTTGTTATGTCATTTTGCAGATAGGGGGCAAATGTTAATCTAGCCATGCATCAGTTCAATATTTTTAACATGGCGTTAACAAACAAAAGATACTCGATTTACATTCGCCCTTTAATATAAAAACCAAGAAGGACGTGCCATAAAACAGAGGATAGAGGAGTGGTTGAGTTGTTGAAAGGGAAAGGTCGTAAAGGAATCGTATTGGTGATGATGGTCGCACTGCTCATGATGCTCGTGGCAGCATGCGGTAACAAAGAAGAAACGAAAGGCTCCACAGAGCCTGCAAATACGGAACAATCGACGGATCAAACGGCAACGAATGAGCAAAGCGGCGACGAAGAAACAGCGGCAGTTGGCCTTAAAGGCGAAGTTGAAATCGACGGCTCGAGTACGGTATATCCGTTGACGGAAGCGGCAGCGGAAGAGTTCGGCAAAGATAACGCGGATGTTCGCGTAACGGTAGGCGTATCCGGCACAGGCGGCGGCTTCAAGCGCTTCTGCAACGGCGAAACGGCAATCAGCGATGCTTCCCGTCCGATCAAAGACGAAGAAGCAGCAGCTTGCAAAGCGAAAGGCATCGAGTACACGGATCTGCAAGTCGCGTATGACGGCCTGTCGATCGTAGTAAGCAAAGACAACGACTTCATCGACCATCTGACGGTTGAAGAGCTGAACAAAATCTTTGTAACGGGTTCGACAGTTAAAACGTGGGCTGATGTGCGCGCTGGCTGGCCTGCAGAAGAAATCAAAATGTACTCCCCAGGCGCTGATTCCGGCACGTATGACTACTTTAACGAAGAGATTCTTGAGAAAAAAGGCATTCGCAACGATACGCAAATCTCGTTCAGCGAAGATGACAATACGCTTGTACAAGGCGTAGAAGGCAGCAAAGACGCAATTGGCTACTTCGGCTTCGCTTACTATGAAGAGAACGCTGATAAGCTCAAGCTGGTTCCGGTTGACGCAGGCAAAGGCGCAATTTCGCCGACGGTTGAAACGATCAAAGACGGCACGTATGCGCCATTGTCCCGCCCGCTGTTCATCTATGTGAACAAAAAAGAGCTGGAACGTCCTGAAGTTAGCGCATTCGTCGACTACTACATCAACAACATCGGCGATATGGCAAAAGAAGTAGGATATGTTCCGCTGCCAGACGAGAAGTACGATGCAGAAGCGGCTAAACTTCAATAATTAAACCATAAGCACTTAACATCCAGAAAAATGTGATGTCTAAAACAGACATCACATTTTTCACGAAATATACGTTAACGAATTGTAAATGTAGAGGCAAGGAGAGAATCCAGCATGCCGAGCGAAGTTGTGCAAACCGCCAACAAGAAGGCAACAGCCGTCAAGCAGCAAGGGCTGTTCAAAAACCGGAAAAAGCATTTGATGGATAAAATCATGCCAGTGTTTCTGTTTCTCTGCGCAGGCTTGTCCATCGCGACAACGATAGGCATTGTTTTCACCCTGATCGGGGAGACGGTCTCGTTCTTCGGAAAAGTATCGATCGTCGAATTTTTCACAGGGACCAAATGGTCGCCGCTTATTGAGCCGAAGAGCTTCGGCATTTGGCCGCTCATCTGCGGTACGCTGCTGATCACCGTCATCGCATGTTTGGTAGCGGTGCCGATCGGGCTAGCAAGCGCGATCTACCTGAGCGAATATGCGCCTACGCGCCTGCGTAAAATCGTGAAGCCGATCCTTGAGGTGCTGGCTGGCGTGCCGACGATCGTATACGGCTACTTCGCGCTCAGCCTCATCACGCCTGTCATTCGCGCGATGTTCTCGCAAGCTGGCGTGTTCAACGCTTTGAGCGCCGGTATCGTCGTTGGCATTATGATCATTCCGATGGTCTGCTCGCTGAGCGAGGACGCGATGTCCGCAGTGCCGCGCAGCTTGCGTGACGGCGCTTATGCGCTAGGGGCTACCCGATTCGAAGTCGCGCTCAAAATCGTAGTTCCGGCTGCCTTCTCTGGCATTGTCGCATCGGCTGTGTTGGCGTTCTCCCGTGCTATCGGCGAGACGATGATCGTTACCGTAGCTGCAGGCTCGACGCCTAAGCTGACGGGCAATCCGCTCGAAAGCATCCAGACCATGACCGCTTATATCGTACAGGTGAGCCTCGGCGATACGCCGCACGGCAGCGTAGAGTACGGCACGATCTTTGCGGTAGGGATGACGCTATTCGTCATTACGTTCTTATTGAATATCCTTGCCCAGTATGTGGCTAGACGGTTCCGGGAGGAGTACTAACATGAACATATTCGAAGATGCGAACCGCAAGCAGATTGCCAAACGCCGCCGCATCGACTGGGTATTGCGCATCCTGTTCCTGTTCGCAACGTCAATCGGTGTGCTGGCGCTAATGGCGCTCTTAACGGATATCGTGATGGACGGCCTCTCCCGGCTGCAGCCGGAATTGTTCAATAACTTCCCATCGCGCAGAGCGACGCAAGCGGGCATGAAGTCCGCAATCGTCGGAACGCTTTATATGCTCGCTATCATGCTGCCGCTCTCGTTCGTGCTCGGCGTAGGCGCAGCGATTTATCTCGAAGAATATGCGAAGAAAAATCGCCTTACTCGCATCATTCAGCTCAACATCAGTACGCTGGCCGGCGTGCCGTCGATCGTCTATGGCATCTTGGGCCTGACCATTTTCGTTCGCATGATGCACTTGGACCGCAGCTTGCTCTCCGGCGCGTTCACGATGACGCTGCTCGTGCTTCCGATCATCATCGTATCGGCGCAAGAAGCGATTCGCGCGGTTCCGAAGTCGCGACGCGACGCTTCGTTCGCCCTTGGCGCAACAAAGTGGCAGACGGTTGCCCGCTCGGTGCTGCCATCGTCCATTTCAGGCATTCTTACAGGCGTTATTCTCGCGATGTCGCGGGCAATCGGAGAAACGGCCCCGCTCGTCATGATCGGCGCGCTGACGTTCGTCGCCTTCTTGCCGGATAGTCCGATGGACTCGTTCACCGTTATGCCAATTCAGATTTACAACTGGGTATCTCGTCCGCAGGAAGCGTTCCAGGAGCTTGCAGCCGCAGGCATTATCGTCCTATTGGCGATGCTGCTGCTCATGAACTTCTCGGCGATCATGCTGCGCAACAAATACAACAAGCATATTTAATCTACGATACGAACGAATCGATTGCGGAGGGATACGCGATGCAAACCTTAATTGAAATTAACAGGCTGAACCTTTTCTATAGTGCTTTTCATGCGCTCAAGAATGTGTCGATGAAAATTCCGGAGAAAGCCATCACGGCGTTCATCGGACCATCGGGCTGCGGCAAGTCGACGCTGCTTCGTACGCTGAATCGGATGAATGACATGATTCCAGGCACGCGTATCGAAGGCGAGATTGCGATCTCCGGCACGGATATTTACTCTGGCGATGTCGATGTAGAGACGCTTCGCAAGAAGGTCGGCATGGTGTTCCAGCAGCCGAATCCGTTCCCGAAATCGATCTACGATAACATTGCTTACGGTCCGCGCCTTCACGGCATTCGCGACCGCAAAGTGCTGGATGAAATCGTAGAAACAAGCCTGCGTTCCGCTGTATTGTGGGATGAAGTAAAGGATCACCTGAAGCGTTCGGCGTTCAGCTTGTCCGGCGGACAGCAACAGCGTCTTTGCATCGCTCGTGCGCTTGCCGTTAACCCGGATATTTTGCTGATGGATGAAGCGACTTCCGCACTGGATCCGATTTCGACGCTGAAGATCGAGGAGCTGGTGCAGGAGCTCAAAGATCGTTATACGATCGTCATGGTTACGCACAACATGCACCAAGCGGCTCGCGTATCGAATCAAACCGTATTCTTCCTCAACGGGGAAGTTATCGAATACGACGAAACGGAAAAGCTGTTCTCGACCCCGTCGGACCAGCGTACGGAAGATTATATAAGCGGCCGGTTCGGCTAAGACAGAGGAGAGTGTAGAGATGTCGCCGCGCAAAGAATTTGATCAGTACCTCGGTGAGCTGCATCAGATGCTCGTTGAGATGGGCGAACGCGTAGAGCAAGCATTGGCGAAGTCGATGCAATCCCTGCAGCAATTGGATACGAATTTAGCGAAGCAGGTCATCGCTTCCGATCCGGATATTAACCGGTTGGAGGAGCGCATCGAGGAGCTGGGCTCGAAGCTTATTTTGACGCAGCAGCCTGTCGCGAAGGACCTTCGCCGCATTTTGTCCGCATTCAAGATTGCAAGTGACCTTGAACGGATGGGCGATCTGTCGCTGGATATCGCGAAAGTCACGATGCGCCTGGAAGGTCAGTCGCTCATTAAACCGTTGATCGACCTGCCGCGCATGGCAGATATCGTGCAGACGATGATTTACGAGTCGATTCAAGCGTTCGTCCAGGAGAATGTCGATCTGGCTTACAAAATGGCCAAGGACGACGATCAGGTCGACGCCTTGTATAAGCAAATTACGCGAGAGCTGTTCTCGCTTATGCTCGAAAATCCGTTGACGATCTCGCAATCGATGCAGCTCAGCTTCGTTGGCCGCTACATCGAGCGGATTGCCGACCACGCAACGAATATCGGCGAGAGCGTCGTGTATCTCGTCACGGGCAAACGTCCGGATTTGAACTAACTTTCGTCATGTATAGGGGATTTGAAGAGAGCTGTTCCAAGAGTCAGAATCAATGGACTTTTGGAATAGCTTTTTTATTTGCTTCAAAAGGATGAAGAACGGTACGGTATCCCCCAAATAACACTTTTGTGTTCTATCCTTCCCCGACTCTCATTACCGTACGTTGCATTCTATACAACGGGAAAGGCAGAAGCGGCCAGCCCCGAAGGTTCCCGTTGCAGTTCATGCAACGAGGTGCTGTCCTGAAGAGCACGAATGTGCCCAAAGCCTAGTAAGCCGCCTTGCTCGTTGCACCATATGCAATGATGCCTCCTTACTTCCGCCTTCGAGTTGATTCCATTGCACGAACTGCAATGAGCAAGTTGGCAGGTTGGTGCATGCTTAAATTCGACGTACACTCGAAGCTCGCAATAGAAACATAACGCCACGCCGACCGCCGCAATGCAAAAAAGGGTTGTCGTTTTATGGTATGATAGAAGGCAGGAAAAGGCAGTCCCATCAATATGAATCGCAGGAGAGATGCCGCTAATGGAAAAGTGGATATTAATCGATGGCAACAGCATTGCATTCCGTGCATTTTACGCGTTGCCCTTGTTGACCAATGCTAGCGGATTACATACGAATGCCGTATTTGGATTTACGACGATGCTGCTGAAGCTGTTGGAGGAAGAGCAGCCGACGCATATGCTCGTCGCGTTCGATGCGGGCAAAATTACGTTCCGTCATGAGGGTTACAGTGAATATAAAGGCGGACGGCAGAAGACGCCTTCTGAGCTATCCGAGCAATTCCCGCTTATTAAAGAGCTGCTGCAAGCGTTCGGCATCAGCCAGTTTGAGCTGTCCGGCTATGAGGCGGATGATATTATCGGCACATTGACGCGCATGGCGGACGAGCAGGGCGCTGAGGTGCTGGTCGTATCGGGCGATAAAGATATGCTCCAGCTTGCGTCCGACCAAGTGACCGTTGCGATTACGCGCAAAGGTGTAGGCGATGTCGATCGGTATTCGCCAGCGCTCATTCACGAGCGTTACGGACTTGCGCCTTTGCAGATCATCGATCTGAAAGGACTGATGGGCGATACGTCCGATAACATTCCGGGCATTCCGGGTGTCGGCGAGAAGACGGCGCTTAAGCTGCTGCATGAATACGGCTCGGTCGAGGGCGTTCTTGAACATGTAGCTGATCTCAAAGGAAAAATGAAAGAGAAGGTTGAGCAGCACAAGGACGATGCGATCATGAGCAAGAAGCTGGCAACGATTTTCCGCGAGGTTCCGCTTGACCGGGGCACCTCGGAAATGGCGTACGGCGGCTATGATCGGCCAACGCTTGCCGGTGCGCTTCGCAAGCTGGAATTCAAGTCGCTGCTTGAGCGGCTCGACCTGACCGGAGAAGGAACGGGAAGTACAGTAGCGGCAGCCGAGCTCAACGTCGTTTCCGTTGCAGCCCACGACGAAGACGCGCTTTCCGCGTTGGCGGCTGGCCTGCGTTCGGTGGAGAGCGTTTATGTCGAGGTAATCGGCGAGAACCCGCATCAGAGCGAGACGATTGCGGTCGCATTGGCGACAGCGGATGTTATTTTTGTCGTACCGATGGCAGAGCTTCAAGCCTCGGCGCTTGGCTTTGTACGCGAGTGGCTGGCGGACGCCGATATGGAGAAGGCAGGGTTCGACCTGCACCGGACGGAGCTATCGCTCGCATGGCACGGCATTGCGCTGAAGGGCATCAGCTTCGATATTCAGTTGGCTGCTTATTTGCTCGATCCGACGGACTCGACGCAATCGATCAGCGGGCTATGCGGCAAATATGGCTTGCCGACCGTACAGGCGGACGAGTCTGTCTATGGCAAAGGCGCGAAATTCAAGCTGCCGGAGGCTGGCGTTTTGCACGGACATATCGCGTCGAAAACGGATGCGGTCCGCAGCATTGCGGCGATCCAGCGCGAAGAGCTGGAGAAGACCGGCATGCATAAGCTGTACTATGATCTGGAGCAGCCGCTGTCCCGCGTGCTTGCAGGAATGGAGCTGCAGGGCATCCGCTGCGATGCTAGCGTCATTGAGCAGCTTGGCGCTGAGCTGGAAAGCCGCATTTCGGACATTATGACGAAGGTATACACGCTGGCGGGAATGGAGTTTAACATTAACTCGCCAAGACAGTTGGGCGAGGTGCTGTTTGAGAAGCTGGGCCTGCCGGTTATCAAGAAGACAAAGACAGGCTATTCGACTGACGCGGACGTGCTGGAGAAGCTTGAGCCGTATCATGAAATTATCCCGTCGATCCTGCTGTTCCGACAGCTGGCGAAGCTGCAATCCACTTATGTGGAAGGGTTATTGAAGGAGATTCGTCCGAATACGGGCAAAATCCATACCTATTACCGGCAGACGATTGCGGCAACGGGTCGCTTAAGCAGCCAATATCCAAACCTGCAGAACATTCCAATCCGCCTGGAGGAAGGCCGCCAGATTCGCAAAGCGTTCGTGCCGTCAGAGCCAGGCTGGTTCATGCTGGCAGCCGACTACTCGCAGATCGAGCTTCGCGTGCTGGCGCATATTTCGGGCGATGAAGGCTTGAAGGAAGCATTCGTGCAGGATCTCGACATTCATACGAAAACCGCTTCGGATGTCTTCGGCGTTCGGCCGGAGGACGTTGATGCCAATATGCGCCGTCAAGCCAAAGCGGTTAACTTCGGCATCGTCTACGGCATTAGCGACTTCGGCTTATCGAACAACTTGAACATTACGCGGAAGGAAGCGGCGCAGTTTATCGAGCAATATTTTGCCGCATTCCAAGGGGTTCGCCGCTATATGGACAACATCGTGGCGCAAGCGCGCACCGATGGATATGTAACGACGCTTCTGGAACGCCGGCGCTACTTGCCAGAAATTAAAGCGTCCAACTTCAACATTCGTTCCTTCGCGGAGCGGACGGCGATGAATACGCCGATTCAAGGAACGGCTGCGGATATCATCAAGCTGGCGATGGTTCGCATGGATGAGCAATTGCGCGCGCGGGGCTTAAGAAGCCGCATGCTGCTGCAGGTGCACGATGAGCTCGTGTTCGAGGTGCCTGCCGATGAGCTGGAGCTGATGAAGGAGCTCGTGCCGCAGGTGATGGAGAGTGCGATTAAGCTGGATGTGCCGCTGAAGGCAGACGTTAGTTTTGGCGACAATTGGTACGAGGCAAAGTAAAGCGAGATGCGTTATCGTAGGAGCATCCCGCGGCATAATGCGTTATAATGGGCAATGAGGTGAAGACAGCATGCCGGAATTGCCAGAGGTGGAGACCGTCCGCCGAACATTGAATGAATTGGTCGCAGGCAAGACGATCGTGCGTGTAACGGTGAGCTTGCCGCGTATTATAAGAAGACCTGCCGAGCCGGAGCAGTTCGCAGCTGCGCTGGCTGGCCATACGATTACGTCCGTTGAGCGCCGAGGAAAATTTTTGCGATTGGTGCTCGACGGGCTTGTTCTCGTCTCCCATCTGCGGATGGAGGGACGCTACGGCGTGTACAGGCAGGACGAGCTTGTCGAGACGCACACGCATGTCATTTTTCATTTTACAGACGGGACCGAGCTTCGTTATAAGGATGTTCGCCAGTTCGGTACGATGGACCTGTTTGCGCCGGAGGAGGATCTGCTTCTGCCGCCGCTGAACAAGCTGGGAATGGAGCCGCTGGATGACGACTTCACAGAGAAGGCGCTTCGGGAGCGGTTAAGCAGCCGCACGACGAAGATTAAGCCGCTGCTGCTCGATCAGGCGTATGTTGTCGGGCTCGGCAACATATATGTAGATGAGGCATTGTTCCAAGCGGGCATTCATCCGGAACGGACAGCGGACACGCTCAAGCGGGCCGAATGGACGCGATTGTATGAAGCGATCCGTGACACGCTGGGCCGAGCGGTCGCCGCAGGCGGCTCCTCGATTAAGTCGTACGTGAACGGGCAGGGCGAGATGGGCATGTTCCAGCATGCATTATTGGCTTATGGACGCGGCGGGGAGCCGTGCACGAGCTGCGGAACGGTCATCGAGAAGTTCGTCGTCGGCGGGCGCGGCACGCATGTGTGCCCGCGCTGCCAGCCTAGGCCAAGCGGCGCATCGGCGAAGCCGGCAGCACGCCAGAAGCGCCCGGAGGGCGTTTCGCCTAAGATCCATTCGTAACGAATCGAGCAACTAAGAAGCACGAGAATGGATTCCCTGCATATGATGTTCCTATCGAACATAGGCGAATGTTCCGGTCAGGAACAGTCATCTGCGGGGAGGGACATCAGTTGTTCGCGCATTTCGCATCGCTGCTGTTGCTGTCTTGTGCCGTCAGTCTGGATGGATTCGGCGTCGGCGTCACGTATGGGCTGCGGCGGATCCGCATACCTATCATTTCCATACTCATCATCGCGGCGTGCTCCGGCATCATTATATGGCTATCTATGGCCGTAGGCGGCTGGATGACGGCGTATTTGTCACCGATCGTTGCTCGCATGATTGGCGCATCGATTCTGATCGTTATCGGGATTTGGGCGCTCCTGCAGCTGCGGCGCCAGAAAAGCCGTCCGCAGGAAGCCGTTGACGAGCTGGAACAGCAACAGAATGAGCATGCCGTGCTGGAGCTGGAGCCGAGCGAAAATACATTAATTCGGTTCGAGCTGAAGCGACTGGGCATCGTGATTCAAATCTTGCGCAAGCCGCAGGTCGCCGACGTCGACCGATCTGGCAGCATTTCGTCGTCGGAGGCGGTTTTACTCGGCGTAGCCTTGTCATTTGACGCATTCGGAGCGGGACTTGGCGCAGCGCTGATCGGCCTGTCGCCCGGCGTAACCTCGGTGGCGATTTCGTTGTCGAGCGCGATTTTTCTGCTGGCCGGATTGCGAGTCGGGCTCAAATATGCCGGCTTGCGCGGGATGCAGGCTTTATCCGCTGTGCCAGGTATGATGTTGATCATTATTGGCATTATTAAGATGTTCTGATTGACTGACTGGGATTCATGATTGATGAACGAAAATTCGGAGGGGCGTACGATGAGAATCGGGTTAACTGGCGGCATCGCCTGTGGCAAAAGCACCGTTGCGGCGATGCTGGTCGAGCTCGGCGCGCGACTGGTCGATGCCGATCAGGCTGCCAGAGATGTCGTCCTTCCGGGCGAGCCGGCGCTGGGCGCCGTCGTTGCGAAGTTTGGACAAGCTATGCTCCATGAGGATGGTTCCTTGAATCGGCAAGCGCTGGGCGCTGTCGTGTTCGGACAAGCGGAGCGGCTGAAGGAGCTGGAAGCGATTTTGCATCCTGCTATCCGACAGCACATGAAAGAACAGATGGAAGCCTACGAGAAAGAAGATCCGAATGCGGTCGTTATTGCAGACATTCCTTTACTGTACGAGACTGGACAAGACGAGGCGTATGAAGGCGTCATCGTCGTCTATGTGCCCAAGGACGTGCAGCGGGAGCGGCTGATGAGCCGCAATGGGCTATCCGTTGAAGAAGCGGACAGGCGCATTGGGCTTCAGATTGATATCGAGCGCAAGCGCGAGCGCGCGCAGTGGGTCATTGACAATCGAGGGACGCTGGAGCAGACACGCGAGCAAGTCGCGGCGCTCTGGCGGGCAATCGGCAGATGAGAAGGAGCTGACGCATGAAACGAAGGAAGCGCCAACGGCTGCTGCTTTTGCTGATAGTGGGATTCGTCGCCTTTCTTTTCATCAAATCGGACTGGATGGCTCGGTGGATGTATCCGATTCATTACCAGGAAGACATACGTGCCAGCGCATGGGATTATGGTCTTGATCCACTCCTGATTGCAGCAGTCATCCGAGTAGAGACCAACTACAAGACAGGCAAGGAATCGCATAAGGGCGCATTGGGGCTCATGCAGATTATGCCTGATACCGCAGATTGGGTAATCAACAAGGCCGGTTTCTCCGACGTAACCGAAGACACGCTCCGCCATCGGGCGGACATTAGCATACAGATTGGATCATGGTACCTTAGCAGCTTGCATAAGCAATTTGATGGAAATGCGGTGGCGGCCGTTGCAGCATATAATGCAGGTCCGGGCAACGTAAAGAAGTGGATGGAAAACGGGGTATGGGACGGCGCGATGGACACCGTCAGCAATGTGCCGTTCGGAGAGACAAGGCACTATGTACAACGCGTCTTTTATTATTATAATAAGTACAAAGACTTATATCCGACATTCGGGTAAAATGACGTCGGACAAACCCGCCGAGACCTAATGTCCCGGCGGGTTCGCCCTAGCTTGGTGATGAAGTCAACGTTTAGTGGCCTGCTTGGCCTGCAAGCGATTGTTCTGCGATTTGTACGAGTTTACGCGTGATGCTGCCCCCGATGGAGCCAGCGTCTTTCGTCGTGATGTTCCCGTAATAACCGTCTTGTGGAATCGCGATACCCAATTCTTGTGCAACCTCGTATTTCAGTTGGTCGAGTGCTGCAGAAGCTTGTGGTACAACCAATTGGTTACTTGTGCTCATTGTCGTTCACCTCCTTGCGGTTGGTAAATGTATTATGTGCGTTTTTGCGAACTTCATTACAGGTAAGGTATGGGAATTTTGAGATGGCCCCGCAGGGTCATGGAGGTAACCAAAATGAGATGTCCATATTGTGATTATTCCGGTTCCAAAGTGCTCGATTCAAGACCGGCCAACGAAAACCGATCGATCCGTCGCAGACGCGAATGCGAAAAATGCAGCCGCCGTTTCACGACGTTCGAGATGATCGAAGAAACGCCCTTGATTGTCATCAAAAAAGACGGCAGCCGCGAAGAGTTCAGCCGCGAGAAGCTGCTGCGCGGTCTGATCCGCGCCTGCGAGAAGCGTCCCGTCCCCGCAGACCGACTGGAAGTCGTCGTCTCCGAGGTCGAGAAGGAGCTCCGCACAACGGCTCACGCCGAGATCGAAAGCCGCATTATCGGCGAGCTTGTCATGCAACAGCTGTACCCGGTAGACGAAGTCGCATACGTACGCTTCGCATCCGTGTACCGCCAGTTCAAAGATATCGACATGTTTATGAAGGAACTCAATCTGCTGCTCTCCAAGCATCCGCTCACAGGCGGCGCCGGCGCCACGGACGGGTTGAAAAAGGATTGACACTGCGCGATTGCGCGTGGTACGATCTAACCTGTCCCGCCTATATTTGGCAGGTACAGCCGATTAGGGGCCTTAGCTCAGCTGGGAGAGCGCATCGCTGGCAGCGATGAGGTCAGGGGTTCGATCCCCCTAGGCTCCACCATATAACAAATTTGAAGCACGCCTTAGTTGGCGTGCTTTTTTGTTATATGGTGGAGCCATTGAAGGGGGCGAACCCCGGGGTTCAGTCCGCGCGGACGTAGTGGATGAGGGGGCTTCTTGAGTAGGCTTCACGGAGGAGCACGGCGTCTGAATCTACCGCTAAAAGTCTGCGAAGGATAGGCTTCGTCAGCATACAATCAGGATTCGGACATCCCATGACGCAGAGACGAGCTGTGCGAGTCGGAGCTTCTAGGCTCCACAATAATAAAACAGACAAGTCCACGATTAGTTTTCTGGACTTTTTTTATTTAGTGAATTGCTTAGGGGTGAGAACCCCTAATGGGTTCGTCTGCGCGGACGGAGTGGATGAGGGGCTTTTGGTGCAGGTTTCACGGAAGAGCACGGCGTCTGCAGGTGTTCAACTAATCGATTTCGATTTAGCATTATGGATGATGAAGAAGGTTAATGATTCAGGAGGCAGCTAACCGACAAATGTGCTGAATTATTTCAGATGTTACAATGGGTTTGGAGGTTGGCGGTCAAGTTCATGCGGATTAGAATAAAAATTGAGATAGGACTCCTGCTTGTTGGCAGGGGTCTTTTTTTGTCGTAAATGGAAGTAATTTCTTGATTTTGCTATGTGAAAAGGCTATCATTATATTATAGTTCCTAAGAATCAATTGAAGACCCAAATAAGTATTTGTAAATAGCTATGATGTGCTGTCGACTATAGTTATTTTGGTAGTTTGATAGATTTTATTCCATGGTTTCAAAGAATCCTGAGTAAGGGTGGATTGTATTTTGGCTAGCAAACAAGAATTAGTTCGTGAATTTGTAAGAGCTGTTTCTGAGGGTTATGCAGCGATTTTTGCTGGTGCCGGTCTATCTCGCGGTTCAGGCTATATTAATTGGAAAGAGCTCGTTCGACCTTTAGCATCAGAGATTGGCTTAAATGTGGATAAGGAGCATGATTTAATTGCAATTGCTCAATATTATCGTAATGAACGAGGTACGCGTTACGCTATTAATCAAAGAATTCTAAATGAATTTACACGTGGTGCCGTAGACAATGAAAATATTGAGATTCTTACCAGACTCCCTATATCTACATATTGGACAACAAACTATGATGAATTGTTGGAAGAGAACCTCAGAAGAAATAATAGAAAGGCTGATGTAAAGACGACCCAAGAATCACTGGCAAATAATATATACGATAGAGATGCAGTTGTTTATAAGATGCATGGGGATGTAAGATCCCCCGAAAACGCAGTCCTTACTAAGGATGATTATGAACTATATGGAAATGAACGTCCTCTTTTCAGAACAGCCCTTCAAGGTGATTTGATTTCAAAAACGTTTCTATTTATCGGATTTAGCTTTGAAGACCCTAATCTTGATTATGTATTAAGCCAAATACGTGTACTGTTAGGGGAGTCGCAACGAGATCATTATTGTTTCTTTCAAAAAATTTCTAAGCAGAATGGCGAAAGCGAAGCCGATTATCAATATAATTTAGCCCGTCAGGATCTAAGGATAAAGGATCTACGCCGGTATGGGATACAAGCTGTTATTTTAGATAGTTATGATGAAATTACTGAGATACTTCAAGATATTGAGCATGGATATCTCCTGAAAAATATTTTTATCTCAGGAAGTATTGCTGAGTTTGGGGAGGAATGGACTAGGGAGAGAGTTAATTTTTTTACTCATAACTTGGCAAAAAAATTAGTTCTTGAAGATTACAGAATTGTTTCTGGTTTTGGTTTTGGTATCGGTTCAACAATTATAAATGGCGCTTTAGAAGAAATTATGAGGAGCAAATATAAGCATGTCGATGAACATCTGTGTTTGCGTCCGTTCCCTCAATATTCATCAGGGGAAATGCCTATGAATGAACTTATTAAGGAATACCGTGTGGATATGATTCAGCAAGCTGGAATTGCAGTGTTTATTTTCGGCAACAAGAAGGATGAGAACGGGGACATAACTGTGGCAGATGGAATGATTGAAGAGTTCAAAATTGCAAAAAAACAAGGAAAAATAATAATTCCGGTTTGCAGTACTGGTGGTGCATCTGCAATTATTTACAATGAAGTGATTAAAAATAGTGAACAGTATCCGTATTTAGATGGATACTTAGATAAGTTGGCAGAAGTAACCGAAGCTGATTCACTCATTGATTTAATATATAGTATTATTAAAAACCAGCAGATTATCTAAGGTGGTGGAAGCTGAAATGGCTCATAAAACGTTTATATCCTATAAGTATAGTGAGGCAAGAAGTTTACGCGATTTGATAATTCAATCACTAGGTGAAGATGCTACATATTATCAAGGTGAAACCTCCGATTCACCTGACTTAACGGATACATCGACCGAGAATATTAAGAGAAAGCTGACAGATATGATGTATGATACAAGTGTCACAATTGTAATAATCTCGCCTAACATAAAAAAAAGTGAATGGATTGAATGGGAGATCGAGTATAGCCTTAAGAACATTTCTCGAAAAGGTCGAACCTCACATACTAATGGAGTTGTTGGTGTCATTATGAAACATAATGGAGGTTATAGTTGGTTTAAAACTTCTTCGGATAAGTCTGACGGATGTTCTTCTTCCAGTTATGATGAAAATAAGGTATATGGAATTATTAACAATAATCGTTTTAATCAGAATCCTAAAGTATATAGTTGTGATACGTGTAAGACAGTAGATGCATTAACTGGATCGTATATTGCGTATGTTGAAGAAGAGACTTTTCTGTCTAATCCAGAGAAATATATAAATAATGCATTCGATAAGAGTGAAAATAATGCAAAAGGTTATGACATCGTTAAAACTCGATGATAGAGAGGGAGATGTTAAATGGCTAAACGCCAAGTGTTTTTCAGCTTTGAATATAATAAGGATGCATGGAGAGCTTCTCAGATAAAAGAAATGGGGAAAGTAGATGGTAGTTCTACATTCTCGGCGAATGATTGGGAAGAAGTAAAAGAAAAAAGCGATGCAAAAATTAAAGAATGGATTGACAGCCAAATGGTAATGCGCTCATGTTTGGTTGTGTTGATTGGTGCCACGACATCAGGAAGAAAATGGATTAAATATGAAATTGAAAAAGCTTACGAGTTAAATAAGGGGATAGTGGGTATTCATATCCATAATCTAAAGGACTCCCAAGGTAAACAAACTACAAAAGGAAGTAACCCCTTTTATAATATATTTATCGGTGAAAATAATGAGCGGTTATCCAAATATGTGACTTGTTTTGATTCAGTGTACTCTTCAAGTAAATACGTGTATGATGATATCAAGGATAAGATTGAGCAATTAATTGAAGATGCTATTGCAAATAAGGCACCCCAGTAAAAGTGTTTATTATGGCTGTGTAAATGACCATCCGTGGAAGAGCGCATCGCTGGCGGCGATGAGGTCAGGGGTTCGATCCCCCTAGGCTCCATCATATAATAAAGACAAGTCCACGATTAAATTTCGTGGACTTTTTTTTTGTGGACTGCCTAGGGGTGAGAACTCCTAATGGGTTCACCTGCGCGGACGAAGTGAAGTGAGCAGCTTCGAAGGAAGTTCCTCGAATGGAGGAGAACGGCGACTGAATATACCGCTAAAAGTCCTCGATGAGTATGCTTCGTCAGTCTACAATCATGCTTCGGACATCTCATGACGCGGAGACGAGCTGTGCGAGTTGGAGCCACTGAAGGGGGCGAACCCCGGGGTTCAGTCCGCGCGGACGGAGTGGAGTGAGTTGGCTTCGAAGAAAGGCATCGAATGGAGGAGCAAGGCGTCTGAATCTAACGCTAAAAGTCCTCGATGAGTATGCTTCGTCAGCCTATGATCAAGAATCATACAGCCCCCTAGGCTCCACCAAACACGATAAACGTACGCAGTCCCACGGGGCTGCGATTTTGTTCTGGTTTACTAGTGCGGATCTAAGGTGAGAGATATGGTTCTCTCTCGAAGGGTGAACCCACCACCAAACCTAGGGATACATTAACTCAATAAGGATATAGAAACTTGGATGGAGAGGATCGGAGACGCTAAGCAGGAGTGTCCTAGGAGAGCTGTGAAGGCACCTTTAAACAGTGAAATTTTAGTTGACTAATAATGGGAACTCGTATTATATTTAATTCGTCCAGTGAACAAATTAAATAAAGGCAGGACATGATGATAGTGCTGGCGAGAGCAATGAAGCTTACACGTTCCGATCTCGTCTTCGGTAACGCGGAAGATTGGGCCCCATTTACGGATAAAACGAATATCGTTTGTAACATGTAACTCGGGCGGAAACTGCCGTCTTGATGAATAGGATCTACCATTTGCCATAACCATGCAAGGGCCCGCAAACGAGACGGATTCATGCAAGTTTTTTTGCGGACCGTTCTCTTTATTCATGATAGCCGAGACATGCGTCTTGTCTATAAATATTTGCTTTCTAAAGGAGGTTGAATGAAGAAAGAACCTTGGCATTTTAGATTTGATCATGTTTCTTCTATATCAATAAGGGGAGGGAGTGCCAATACGGTTTATCGCTATGGATTAACTATTATCTTTCTTTTTTTGTTATCAAATAAAACAATGAAAGGTGATGTTAGTATGAAAACAAGCGACGTATATTCGATTAAGTTTAATAAGAAGTACACTATATTATTGTTGGCTTCTTTACTAATGGCTCTCATATTCACGAACGTCTCCGAAGCGTCTCCAACGACAACCTATGCGATGTTTGATGATTTTAATTATACAAGTTCCAACGATTCTAACCTTGCTGCACACCAATGGTCTGTAAAGACAGGGGTAGCTGGACCTGGCCCTGCAGGTGCCACGTGGTCTGCGAACAATATTACTTTCGTAAATGATTCCAACACAGCGAGTAACAAGTTATTGAGGCTAACTTCAAGTACGAATGGCACTCCGTCAGGAACAAGCCAGGCTGAAATATTGACTCCGACGAAGTATTTTGAAGGGACTTATGCAGCAAGAGTAAAGTTCTCGGACACGCCTGTTTCCGGAAACGACGGTGATGGTATCGCGCAAACATTTTTCACGATTTCTCCATTAAGATATGATAATGATCCTACCTATAGCGAATTGGACTTTGAATATCTATCCAACGGAGGTTGGGGCGTTTCAGGTCCTACTTTGTGGACCACCTCATGGTACACCTACAGCAACAATCCATGGAGCAAGGATAACGTTTATAATTACAGTAATAGTAGTTTTTCCGGATGGCATACTTTGGTCTTGATTGTGAAAAATGGTCAAATCAAATATTATGCGGATGGGAACTTACTTGCGACGCATTCCGGCAAATACTATCCAAGAGCCAATATGGCCATTGATTTTAATCAGTGGTTTTTGGCTGAAGCATTAATGACTACTGGCGGAACGAGAAGTTATCAGATGGACGTCGATTGGGTTTACCATGCAAAAGACATGGCCCTCACGCCAGCACAGGTTGATGCGGAAATACAAAATTACCGAACGCAGTCCATTTCTTTCACGGATAATGTAACACTCGGAGGGACAACGCAGGATACTCAGGCTCCGACTGCACCATCCAATCTGATCTCGACGGGAAAGACGGGTAATTCTGTGACGCTTGCTTGGAATGCGTCCAGCGACAATATTGGCGTAACTAATTATGATGTTTACCAAGATGGTGTTAGGGTGCTAGGCGTCGACGGGACGACTAGTTCTGCGACAGTGAATGGCCTTCTCCCGAATACGTCGTACAATTTTACGGTCAAAGCGAAAGATGCTGCTGGAAACGTATCCTCGACTAGTAATTCGATTAATATTACGACAAGTGCGACTTCTACAGGGTCAAGCTGGGAAGCGTATCATTATTATGCGGTTAACGATGTTGTGACTTATGCTGGTCAAACGTATAAATGTCTTATCGCACATACGTCGCAACCAAATTGGCTCCCGTCGATTCTTCCTACAATGTGGCAGCTCCAAACCGGGAATTAGAAGGCTTATCAAAAACAAAAACGCAGTCCCTCGGGGCTGCGTTTTTGTTTGGCGGGACTTCAGTTGATCGAATCAGTAAAGAAAGTAAAAAATTCATCGTGCAATTCGCATATCATATAGTTACATGAAAATCATTTATAATAATGGAGGCATTCGCAATGCAGAAATACGCCACAGAGTTTTTGAAGACAAAGGAAGATCTAGAACTATTGTTTGCAGTAGGAGATGAAATAAATAAAAAATACTATGAAGCAGGGTTTCACGTACTCACAGAAAGTGAACAAGTAATTTTGTGTCTGATGGGAATAGAGAGAGAAGTTAATAACGGTGGATTTGACCAATTTTTCTTGAATAGCGCAGGTGAGTATAAACTCGAAACATTAGAATCATTGAAAAAAATTGGTGCCAGTTATACAGCTAGTTTATTGGAAGAGGCAATAAGGATCGTCGAGGATCCGAATCCACCGGGTACAAAAGAAGATGAAGATGACGAATATACAGAAATACAAAGAGAGAGATTAGATGAGTTGGATGACAAGTTTTATGAATATAAAGAGGATTTATTAGAGCTCCAATTGAAATTCATAAACGAGCACCAAGACAATTTTGTAAGCTAGCACTAATTTAATACAAAATATATGGTAATCGTCCCTGTTAAGGAGGGGGCGATTATTATTATTTAATAGGAGGTATAGGATGAAAAGCATTATTTTTCTCACGTGTATCTGTATTTTTCTTTTATGTTCCGCATGTTCCAGCAAAGAAAAGAATCTCGAAGGAAGTTCAGTATCCCATTATTATTCCTTCTCAGGTACTATAGGTGATGCAGTTCATCAAAAAAAACCTATACAGCTGGAAAATAATTTAGAAGAGAATTATACGATGATATTAAGGGGATTTGTTGTTTCAGAATCAGAATTTGAGTTATATAACAAACAGTATGATCAAAGCACGAAGGATAGAATATTAACGGTTACAAAAGAAACGAGATTTTTCATATTATCAAATGATAAGAAACAAAAAGATGCAGTTGATATCGAAAAGTTTCTTCAATACTTAACGGAAAACAAGGAGGCGTCAGTCGAGTTCTGGGCATATCTCGCAGAGCAGAAACAAGTGCATACCGAGCCAGCTAATCATATAAATAAATATCTTGTGGCGGATGAGATCAATGTCATACGCAATCCGTAATCATTTAGACGAGCAGCATGTCGTAATTGAAAAGACCCCCTAAAGTGTTCATCGGTCTACACCTGAGGTGGTTTCCGATGTCTACTGCAAGGGGGCACTTCAAGTTAAAGACAAATGGTTTTAGTATATAGCTAAGCCAACGTCACCCGATCCTTCCCGCGAGCCTTCGACTCATACAACGCCGCATCCGCCCTCTCAATAACCGAAGAAGGGCTCTCATCCATCACATGCAAGCTGGCAATGCCAATAGAAACCGTAATAGGCGGCAAATCCAAATCCTTCCCGCGCAGCCCATGGACATTTTGGCGAAGCTGCTCCGCCAGCGCATACAACTCGTCCGCCGTATCGCGCTGCAGCAGAATGCCGAACTCCTCGCCTCCGTATCGGAAGCAAACATCCTCTTCTCGCGAAGCTGCGAGCATCGTCTCCGCCAGTTTTTTTAACACTTCATCCCCTGTCAGATGGCCAAACGTATCGTTAATCGTCTTGAAGTTGTCGACATCGAGCAAGAGCAACGCGAAGGGGAGCCGTTGATCCACCCAATCCTGAATGACGTTATCGAACATCCTTCGATTAAATAACCCGGTCAAGCTGTCATGGCGGATTTGGGTTTGGAACGATTGATGCACCTGCACAACGTGGGTGTAGAGCTCGCTTACCTCCTGGATGGCCAGGGACACCTGCTCCTGCTTGATCTCTAGTCCCTTGCTGCGGGAGAGGTCGCCTTCTGCCATCTCCTTGAGCAGGATGGAGGTTCGGATGATTGGCCGTGTAATGGCTTTATTGAAATATACATAAATGGCCACGGATAGCGCGACCGAGAGGCCGACAACGACGCCGAACGCGATATAAATCAGGTGAGAGATGCTGTGCGACTCTTTCTTGCGTATTTCCAGCCGAGCTGCTTCCGTTTGTTTGATTTGGCTGATGACCGACTTCATCGCTGTTTCGATATCCCGATTGGATTGATAGGATTGAAGCTCCGTGTCAGTGTTCGTCACGCCGGAAATTTTGATTTTATAATTTAATTCCGTGATCATGCCTTGCATTTCGTCCAGCCACTTTTTCTCCAAATCCGCTAGCTTTTTTAACGCATCCAATTGCTCCTGACTATCGGCAGTCAGCATTCGCGATGTATTCGTAGCTAGATCGAACTTGTTTTTTACATCCGCCAGAATGCCGTCAATGTCCTGTCGAAGGAATTGGCCATTATTAATTAATTCTTGGCCTGAATCCACATGCATCAACGAGACGTTGCGCAATACAACATTGTGCTCGGGCAGGCCGGATGCAGCATTATTCACATTTCCTAGCGCAAAGACGATGTGTGCCAGCTTATCCGTAGCGTTGTCCATGCGGAATGGCAAGCTGAACGTCTTCAGCTCTTTCGTCAAATGGAATTGATGCACGAGGTGCTTGTTATAATCGACGCTGCTCTCAAGCAGGACCTCGATATCGCGATCAATCGTCGAGCTGGCTTCGAAGGTAAGTGTATAGGTGTTGTTGTGGATCAGCCTGAAAGAACCTTGCATAATTTGGATCGTCCAAAACTGCGTCCCGTTATAGATCACATTCGTCATCAGCTGTCCTTCCGCCATATTAAAGAAAGCAGAGCCGCTGGTTCCGTTATCCACGTAAGTTTTCCAGCCGTTGCCCGAGTAATAGTAAGTGAGGGTATCCTCCGCTTCTTTAATGGCGGATTCGATCCCATTCATATGAAGAAGCACCATGTTCGAGTCGTTATTGCGCTCATTGACGCTGTTTAATCGGTCCATTCCGTAATAAGCGCTGGCGCCAATTAACAGAACCATCCCGATAATGATACAGAACGCCGTAATGATGAGATGCTTAATGCTTCGCTTAGGTTGAAGCGCATTGTTTTTAGATCGGGGTAGCGCAGCCATTCTAGATCCACCTTTAGTTATAATGTAAGGCTCCGACAACAAACTACTAGATTCGACAAAACCCTGCCTATTCCTTTTCAAAATCAACATAATTATTGCTTTACAGGACACCATTAGGTGTCCTATCATGTAATAGGACACCTAATGGTGTCCTGTTAGTAAAGCGAATGAGAAAAGGGGAGTTTATTATGTATATCTTATCTATCATTCTTCAAAGCTGGCTGCTTTTCTCCATGGCATTTTTCGGGGGAAGCAAAATTGCAGGAGCAAAACATCAAGTCGACCTGTTCGAGGAAATTAAGCTTCCGCAATGGTTCCGCATCGTGACGGGCTATGTGCAAATCGCTGGAGCCGTAGGCCTCGTTATCGGCTACTGGTATCCAGAAGTTGCCGCTTGGACTGGCGTAATGATTGGCATTATGATGCTGCTGGCGTGCCTTTCGCATTTCAGAGTCAAGCATCCGATTGGAAAAACGTTCCCGGCCATTTTGAACCTTCTGATCGCTGCTGCAATCGTAGTTTTATTTGGGTAAGTTTTAATGTAGGGGTTGGCAAGTGAGAAGTCCACGATGAAGATCGTGGACTTTTTATATTTCGTTCAAGTGACAAGAAATATCTGTATGGAACAGTGATACACTGGTATGATTTAGAAATGCTTTGACTAAAACAGTTGATTATTGCAGGTATGGGAGGATGTCTTTTGAAGAAAATAGTGGTTGTCTTTTGTTTGATTAGTAGTCTGTTATTTATTATCGGCTGTACCTCAAATCGTGAAACTGAAAAAATAGCTTCGGAAACTAAACTTGAGAAAGAAGAGGTTAGACCTGAGAATGTTGAAATAAAATTGGATGAAAAGAAACTAGCAGCTTTTTGGCGGTGGGTTTCCGAGCATGAAGATAAGATCTATAACTATGATAGGGATCCGGATAATGAAGCTACACGTATTCAATTATCTTCGAAGCTTGAAAGCTTTGATCCCGATTTAACTTTTATGATCGGCCCTTTAAGGGAAGGTAAGAGAGATTTCATCATTTCGGCCGATGGCATTTTGACTGCATTTCCATATGTGAAGAGAATCGTTGAAAAAGCCAGCGGGGTTGATAAGCTTAATGTTATTGCCTTTAGGCCAAGAACAGAAATAACAGAAGTGAAGTATAGAAATATTACTTTAAAAAGCGAGCAAGTTTATTTCAGATGGGAAGAAGAAGAGGGTGGAAAGATTGGAATAGAAACATTCGTTTCAGGGGTTAACGAGATGAATGACGATATCGAGTCTGCTTTATTTTTGTTAATGGATAACGCTATAGGAGAATATGAGGTGGAAACTAGAGTAGGGGGAATAAGCTATAACTTATATAAAGAAAAAGAGAAAGACTTGCTTCCATTTCATCAATTTCGCACGATCGTAGATGAGAATTACAACAAATAAATATAATAATGAGGTGGATAAGAGACATGGCAGCCAATTGGTGGTTAGCTCTTATTATTATCGCTGTATTGAACGGAATCGTGTTATGGGAATGGTTCTGGTCATCGGAGCCAGTAAGCAAGACGGCGCGGAAGTGGTTCTTCATCGTTGCGAACGCGGTGGGCGTATGTCTCGCTGTTGTAGAGCTGATTTGGTTGGATTTGTAGGATGGAAGATCAGGTCGTCACGTGTAACTGCGTTGGCGTGTATAAACACGCATTAACCCGAGGCCAAACGTATGAAATTGTTGGAATGGATGCCGATAAATATCGCATTATTGGCTACCATGGTAGACGCATATGGATTGGCAAATCGTATTTTGAGTTAGGGCAAGTTCCAATTTAATCATGAAAGCATGGAAATTTGATGATGATGTTGCTACGAACAATTTTGTTGAGGTGACGATTACCTAAGTTCCAAGCATTTGATGATCATGAGATCGCTTGAAGTAAGCAACGTAGAACAAATGTTGAAACATTTGGATGAACAGGGTGATCTAGAGGCTGCTACAAGACCATTAGGTTGATGATGTTTCAAAAACCGCATTGCCGTCATGGCAATGCGGTTTTCGTTATTTACCGGGCCTACTACTGCTTATCGCATATTGTTGATCACGCTATTCGTCGCATCTTGCATCTGTTTGATTTGTCTCGATAGCAGATCGTAGGCTTCATTTTGTTTATTCATTTGGCTCTGCAGCTGGATCATGCTTAATTGCTGTGCGCTGTTGAGCGCATCGATTTGATCTTTGATTTGATCGATCCACGTCTTGATGACAGTGCCCGTTATATCCTGCGTCGGATCGATCACGATCCCCGCAGCCTGCAACTCGGCTTGAAGATCTTCCGGTACGTCTACGACGGTACGATCATCAGAGGGGCAGATTGCCCGAAGCTGGGCCAGCAGCTGATTAAGCTCTGCAATTTGGACATTTGCAGCTTGAATGGATTGTTGAATCGAATCAAATTGTGACACGTAAAATCTCTCCCAACCCGTAATGTGTATGAACGGCTACTTTAAATACGGCGAATGCTCGCTGTAGCGTTCGTTCGGGGTGAATTCGACATGGAAGACCGAATTCCTTTCCATTTTTCGCCGCTATTTGACATGTGATCTATTATTTTTTAAATAAAGAGCAGGCACGATGAGCAGCAGCGCAATTGAGCCGTAGATGCCAATCGTGTAGCTGCTTGCATAAACGAGCCCAAATCCTTGATGGAGAATCGTCGTAAGCAGATGGATCAACAGATTGGTAAAGCAAAAGGCGTAGCTTCGAATCATCCAATGACGGTGCGCGACGATTCGTTTCCTTTTGATTTGGACAATTGCCGTTATCGTGATGAACAGCCAAATGAGATTCAACGCATTGAAGCCCATGCTGCTGATTTTACCTCCGGTGGCGTAAGGCGCCATGTATCCGGAAGTCAGCACGACGAGCAGGACGGCCCCTGCATAAACGTAGCCGTTGCTGCGATGGAACCGATGGCTTTTCTCGCGAATGCGCGATGAAAAGTTGAGTAATCCCGACGCCATGGCGATGCACGCGCATGCCACATGAACGCGCATCACGTTTAGCCAGACGGGCAGCGCAGGCTGACGCGTTAAACCGGCCTTATGGCTTAGAAAGCTTTCGGCTTGGGGGTCGAGGATATAATTGTCCACTAAAGCATAAAGGATAAACAGAATCGTTACGCACGCCAGTAAACGGTACAGCCATTTGCGATTATCCATCATGCGATTATGAAATCCGCATGCCGGTTAATTTGGATGCTGGCAGCAATCCGGCTTTGGCAATGCCGCTCATCTGATCCCCATCGACGCTAACCTCAAACTTCAGGTTCAAGTGCATCGGCTTGGCAATGCGCAGCGACCAGCAGAGCAGGTTGCCCCGCAGCTCCGCATTCAGCAGCTCGGACACATCGTCCCCTTGCGTTGCCGTGCCATGAATGGCTCCATCGGTCGTTGCGATCCGCAGCTTGACCAGCATTTTTCCGACCGGTGTAGCGATGCTCGTGTCCCATTCGCCGTCGAAGGCGGAGGGCTGCATGGCGTCGTCTAGTTGGGCGACAGGAGGAGCTGTTGCATGCTGCGGCTTTTCGACAGCCGTTGGCTGGTGAGGGGTAATGCCCTGTGCGCGCCAAACGGTGCCTCTTCGTTCGTATTCGAACAACTGCTCTACGGCATGCGCGATACGAGGCCCAAGCTCTCGCTCGACCAAATAAAGCGCAAGATCAAGCCCCGATGTTACGCCGCCTGCCGTCACCAAATTACCGTCGTCCACGACGCGCGCTTGGATCGGAACCGCGCCAGTGGCCGCCAGCGCCTCCATGCCCAGATGATGCGTTACTGCCGGTCGGCCTTCGATTAGTCCTCCCATCGCCAGCACGAGGGACCCTCCGCAAACGGTGGCGACGATCGCATCGGGTTGTCCCAGTGCTTGCTGAAGCAGCGGGGTTAACTCGGTGTTGGCTGTGCGAGCTAGAATAGCCGGGATCGAATCGGGGCCGTCCCCTTCGATGCCGCCTGCTGCGCCAGGCACGACAAGGATGCCGGGATGCTCCAAAGCCAGCTTTCCGCTCGCTTCAAGCTTTACGCCGTTGATCCCGCTGGTCACGGCTCGCGGGCCTTCGGCGGTGACGAATGTTACGCGAAGGGCGCCGGGGGCAGATATTTCGGCGGCGCTAAACACTTCATATGGCGCGATGGCGTCCAGCAGATCGAAGCCGTCAAACAATACGATTTGAACAGGTAACATGAATGAATCCTCCTTGTGAGTCAGGCTCTGCTGCCATCATAACGAGGGAAGCTCACAAACGAGGGCATACAAACATCACAAAACAATAAACAAACGATCACAGATTGCGTGACGATGTTATTTCCTGAAGTAAAGATGATAGACTAAGATGCATATCGCAAGATCAGATGTTGAAGGTGGAATAGTCGTGAGTGAATGGAGAACGATTCTAGTCGTAGATGATGACCCGAGCATCGTTGAGCTATTAAGAGACTTTTTGGAATATGAAAGCTTTCAGGTTCTAACGGCCTGCGATGCAGCGCAAGCGCTTGCCTTATTTCAGCAGCATCCCGTGCATGGCATCGTCCTTGACGTGATGATGCCGGGACAAAACGGTTTTGAATTATGCCGAACCATCCGATCGTCAAGCAGCGTTCCGATTCTGTTCCTGAGCGCGCGCGGCGAGGATGTAGACAAGATCCGAGGGTTGACCCTCGGCGGCGACGATTATATCGTCAAGACGGCTTCGCCCGGCGAAATTGTTGCCAGAGTCAAGGCCGTGCTGCGGCGCTCAAGCGCTCAGCAGGAGCAGGAGCGAAGCCTCGCTGTGCTGGATTATGATGAGGGGCGTCTTCAGATAAATTTGTCCACGCGCGAAGTATTCGTTGACGGGACTAGCATTTCGCTAACACCTAGGGAATTTGAGCTGCTGCAATTGTTCGTGGAGCGCCCACGGCAAGTTTTTTCCTATGACCATTTGATCGATAAGCTGTGGGAAGGCGTGGGCGACAAGCATACCGTTCGCGTCCATCTTAGTCGGCTTAGGGATAAAATCGAATCGGACCCGGCGCAGCCCCGCTATTTGATTAACGTATGGGGCGTCGGGTACCGCTTTGAGGGAGGGTTAACATGAGAACGGTACGCATTCGTACGTTTACCTTATTCAGCTTGTTTCTGATTCTGACGATTCCGTGGTTGTTTTATGTTGCGGCCCACTTTACGGTAACCGGTACGTTGAATCTAGAGCAGCGTTCCCCGGGGGAGCGTCTGATAGTGCCCATAAGTGCGGCCGTTGCAGGATTGGTGCTTGCTTTCGTACTCGTCGGAGGCGCCATGCGCAGGCGGCTGCTTCAGCCCCTTGAGCAAATGAGCGCGGCCGCAAGGGAAATCGCCGGAGGAGCTTGGGAGCAGCAGCTTCCCTTGTCCAGAATTAAAGAAATCGCCGAAGTGCGAGACAGCTTTCATGTGATGGTGAAGGGACTGCAAGCGTCCAATCAGAAGCAAGCGGAGCTTGAGGCGGAACGGCGGTTCGTCATCGCGGCGGTCGCGCATGATTTGCGGACGCCGTTATTCGCATTGCGGGGATATTTGGACGGCATTGAACAGGGAATCGCGAATTCGCCTGAAAAGCTGGAGAAGTATCTTGCGGTCTGCAAGGAAAAATCCGTGCAGCTGGATCGGCTTGTCGAGGACTTGTTCACGTTCACGAAGATCGAGTATGTGGAAGCGGAGCTGCCCTGCAGCAGGGTTGACCTCCAAGTCATCCTGCAGACAACAATCGACAGCTTGCTGCCGCTAGCGCGTCAAAAGCAACTGTCCATCATGACGGATTTCGCCCAAGGTGATGCTGCTGTTGCTGGCGATGCGCATTTGCTGGAGCGTGCGATAGCTAATCTGTTGGACAATGCGATCCGACATACGCCAGCGCATGGACAGATTCGCGTGCAATGCGGCAAGGATGGCGATAACGTCACCTTTGCGATTCGGGACGCGGGTCCAGGCTTCTCGGCGGAGGACCTGCAGCGTGCGTTCGAGCCGTTGTACCGCGGCGAGCAATCCAGAAACCGGTCAACAGGCGGAGCGGGCTTGGGGCTTACGATCGCGAGGAAAATCGTTAGACGGCATGGAGGCGAGCTTTCCATAGCTAACGATGCGGCGGGCGGAGCATGCCTGTCAGGCTGGATTGCTGCTTGTTATGGCTCAAATTGAAACTTATAGCCGGCTCCTCTCACCGTGTGAATGTATCGCGGCTTATGCGGGTCGGCTTCAATTTTGCGGCGCAGGTTATAGATGTGCACCATCACGGTCTGCAAGCTGCTCATGCGGCTCTCCGTCCAGATGAGCTCGTATAACGATTCGACGGAGTAAATGCGATTCGGGTTTTTCACCAAAACAGCAAGCAGTCCGAATTCCTTGGAGGAGAGGCTCACCTCGCTCCCGCTTACGAGCACGCGCTGGCTTAATAGATCAATCTCCAGATCGGGCAAGACGAGCAGATGCTGCTGATGAGTCGGAAATGCACGCTTATTTCTTCGGATATGCGCCCGGATGCGGGCGAGCAGCACGTCCTGGTTAAACGGCCTCGTTATAATATCATCCCCGCCGGACGTGAGCGCTTGGATTTTGAGCTGATCCTCATGATGGCTGCTAATAAAAAGCAGAGGCGTATCGGTAGACTTGCGAAGCTCCTCGCATAATTCGATTCCGGCCAAATGCGGCTGCTTGAGGTCGAGCAGAAGCAGATCCGCCTTATGCTGATGAAACACGTTGGACAGAACGGGATTGCTGTACGTTTCACATATGACTTCAAATCCATGGCGGGTCAAATAACGGGCAACATGGTGACACACCTCACGGTTATCGTCGATCACGATTATTTTCTCGCGCAATGAACGCACCACCTTTTGTGCAAACGTTTTCACATTCATGTACAGCTTCCCCACCCCTAATTGCAAGCCTGCAATCCAGCCAAGTAGGAAACCGCTTTCCTAACAGTCCAACTTTTATTATAGAGTTCAACCGATTGGAATAACATGGGACAATATTGAACGAAAATGTGGAAAATATTGACCTGAAAATTAAATTTGCAAAGTTTAACAGCGCTTTAAGTTGGGCTGATAAGATAACTGATGTTTGTGATGAAAGCGTTATCGAAAATCGGAAGGAGGCGCGTTTTACACGTTTGCAAGCTTTCGCTTCGGATGCAATGGGGTCCAAAGCAATACGATGAAGAAGTAGGAGGAATTCATTCAAAATGGTTAATAAGTTCAGACGCTCAGTTTATGCTTTGCTTAGTTTAATCGTATTCTTCTCCGCGATTGGCACAATGTCGTTCATTCCAGCCCAGCGGGCTGAGGCAGCTGAATTGGTGGATAAGCCGTTCAGTTGGGATAATGCCAATGTGTATTTCGTGCTTACGGACCGCTTTAACAATGGAAATACGAGCAATGACAATTCGTACGGCAGATCGAACAAGGATGCATGGGGGACTGACATCGGTACCTTCCATGGCGGCGATATTAAAGGCTTGACCAAGAAGCTGCAGGAAGGTTACTTTACCGAGCTTGGCACGAATGCGATCTGGATTTCAGCGCCTTGGGAGCAGATGCATGGCTGGGTCGGCGGTAAGGACGGCGATTTCGCCCATTACGGCTACCATGGCTACTACGGGCTTGATTTTACGGCAATGGATAAAAATATGGGGACCATCGATGAAATGCGGGAGTTCGTCGATCTCGCCCATTCCAAAGGGATACGCGTTATTCTTGACGTGATCATGAATCACACAGCCTATCCAACATTGAAGGATATGTCCGACTTCCATTACGGCGACATGGGCGGATTAACGGGAACATGGACACCGGATAAGAGCAAGGGACAGAACTTTCATACCCACAACGAAATCATGAATACGCAAAATGCCACAGCTTGGGCTTCCTGGTGGGGCAAGGACTGGATTCGCGCATCGAACATCGCCGGCTATGACAGCTGCGGCGGCGGTGATCTGACGATGTGCGTAGGCTTCCTGCCGGACATCAAGACGGAGTCGACGAGCGGCGTGGCGCTGCCGCCATTGTTGAAAAACAAATGGGCAGCGGAGAGCACGGGCTTTGACAATTGGATCGTTCCGGCGGCGAAACAGTACCGCAAAGATTTGAACATCGCGCCTAAAGATTACATGGTGAAATGGTTATCCTCTTGGGTCGAGGAATTCGGTATTGACGGCTTCCGCGCGGATACCGCTAAGCATATCGAAACGAACCGTTGGGCACAGCTGAAGGTAGAGGCGAGCGCGGCGCTCCAGAAGTGGAGACAGAATAACCCGACCAAGCCGGGTGCGCAGTGGAAAGACAACTTCTGGATGACGGCTGAAGTATTCGGGCACGGCCTCGGCAGAAGCAGCTATTTTGACAACGGATTTGATTCGGTCATCAACTTCTCCTTCCAAACATCATCGATGACGGATTTGGAGGGGCTGTTCTCCAGATATGCAACGGAATTGAACGGCAGTGCGCCGAACTACAACATGCTAAGTTACCTGTCCTCGCATGATACGTCGCTGTATGATCGCGGCAATCTGATCCAAGCAGGGACGGCCATGCTGCTGCTGCCTGGCGGCGTGCAGACGTTCTATGGGGATGAAACGGCAAGAGCGCTCGGTAACGGCGGTTCCGATCCGCAGCAGGGAACGCGTTCCGACATGAATTGGAACAGCATCAATCAAAACGTCTTGTCCCATTGGCAGAAATTAGGTAAATTCAGAAGCAATCATATTGCTGTAGGTGCAGGAGCGCATAAGAAGCTGGCGGATGGCCCATACACCTTCGCTCGTACGTACGAGAAGGATGGGCTGCTGGATAAAGTAGTCGTCGCTGCAGGAGCATCTGGCACCGTCGATGTAACGGTAGCGGGGATTTTCGAAGACGGTGAAGCGGTTCGTGATGCGTATACCGGTGCGGAAACCGTCGTAGCCGGCGGCAAAGCAAGATTCACGGCAGGCACGAACGGACTCATCCTGATTGAAAGCGTGAAGGGCATGATCGTCGGCTTGCCGCAAATTAGCGCAACGCCAGCCGGCGGCAAGTTCAAGACGGAAACGCAGTCGATTACGCTGCAGGTGACAGGCGCTGCGAGCGGCAAATATACGCTCGACGGCAGCGACCCTGCCGCGGGAACGTCATTTGTTAATGGCGCTTCCATCGTTATCGGCGCCAATATGGCGTTTAACGATACGGTCACGCTGCGCTTGTATGCTGAGAATGACAAGGGCACGAACAAAACGTCTTACACGTTCACGAAAGCCGATCCGAACGCCAAGCTGCAGGTTTATTTCAAGAAACCGGCTGACTGGAGCGCGCCGCAACTGTACTTCTACGATACCTTGCCGAAACAAACCGAGCCGCTGTGGGCTTCCTCCCCTGCGATGGAGAGCGCTGGCGGCGACTGGTATGTTTACACGTTCGACACCGCAGAGAAAGCTACACTTATTTTCAAGGACAGCTCGAACAAACAGCTTCCAACTAAAAACCTGGCGGGCTTCACGCGGACAGCAACCGGCTGGTTCGATGGCAGCACATGGAGTGATACGGATCCGCGCGGACAGATAACGAAGCCGACAACTCCTGCTAACTTGGCTGCTTCTACCAAGACCGCTACGACAGTAGCCTTGTCATGGACAGCATCTACGGATAGCGTTCCAATCACGGGTTATGACATCTATCGGAATCAAGTGAAGGTAGGAACGTCCAGTGGCACGACCTATACGGATACTGGTTTAACGCAGGCAACGCAATACCTGTATAAAGTAATCGCGAAGAGCTCGTCGGGGGCATCCTCTGATGCTAGCAACGAGCTGAGTGTAACAACAATGCAGGGTGGAACGACGGATAGCGCCGTAACGATTTATTACAAAAAAGGCTTTGCAACGCCTTATATCCATTATCGCGTGGAGGGCGGCACGTGGACGACATCGCCTGGCGTCAAAATGGCCGATTCCGAAATTGCGGGATATGCCAAATTCGTCATTAACACTTCGCTCCGAGTGGAAGCGGCGTTCAATAACGGCAGCGGAAGCTGGGACAGCAATGCGACGAAAAACTATTTCTTCAATCAAGGGGACAACACGTACACGCCTGGCGCGAATGGCGCCGCTGGTACGGTAACGCCAGGCAAACCTGGCCTTCCGCCTGAAGGTAATAAAGTAACGGTTTATTATAAGCAAGGGTTCAATCCAGGGTATATTCACTATCGTCCTGAAGGTGGCGCTTGGACGACATCGCCAGGCGTGAAGATGGAGAGCGATCCGGCCAACCCCGGCTATAGTAAAATTACGATCGATATCGGAACCGCGACAAGGCTGGAAGCTTGCTTTAATAACGGCAGCGGCAGCTGGGACAGCAATTCATCGAAAAACTATTTCTTTACTGTAGGAGACAACACGTTCGTTCCGGGTGCGAACGGTGCTGCAGGCACGGTGACGGCAGGTAAGCCTGGCCTTCCGCCTGTAGGCAATAAAGTGACGGTGTACTATAAGCAAGGATTTAATCCGGTAAACATCCACTATCGTCCTGAAGGGGGCACGTGGACAGCGGTCCCGGGCGTGAAGATGGAGAATGACCCGGCAAACCCGGGCTACAGCAAGATTACGATCGATATCGGAACCGCGACAAGGCTGGAAGCTTGCTTCAATAACGGCAGCGGTACTTGGGACAACAATGCAACGAAAAACTACTTCTTCAATGTAGGCAACAACACCTACACGCCGGGCGCGAACAATACGCCTGGGAAAGTGGATCTCGGGGTCGCGCCTGGAGATACTTCAGCGCCTACCGTGCCGGGAAGCGTAAATGTTGTCGTGAATACGGGCACGCCTAAGTCCGTAACGCTGACTTGGAGCGCAGCTAGCGACAACCTAGCAGTGGTAGGATATGAAATCCTCCGCACTTCGGGTACGGATGCTCCCGTTAAATTCACCGTCGGGAACGTACTGACGTATACGGACAGTACAGTTGTTGCGGGGAAAACGTACCAGTATCAGGTTCGCGCTTTCGATGCTGCTGGCAACCTCTCGGCGTACAGCGCAGCGGCAACGGCCATCATTGCTGCGGATAACGGCGTGGATACGATCGCGCCTACGAAACCTACAGGCGTAGCGGGCACGCCTTCTCCAACTTCGGTGGCCTTGAACTGGACGGCTTCCACGGATGCTGTCGGCGTAACCGGGTACGAGATTTACAGAAACGGTGTGAAGAAGGGGACGTCCGCTACAGTGTCATTCACAGACACCGGGCTTACGCCGGAAACGACTTACAGCTATACGGTCAAAGCTTATGATTTGGCTGGTAATGTCTCAGAAGCAAGCGACGCCATCACGGTCGTAACGCCGAAGCAGCCGGTCGTTCAGTCTGGCGGCACGCTGCCATACTCGACGAACCCTACCTTTGGCAAACGCGTATCTACGCCGATGGTTATTGACGGCGTGAACGGCGGGCAATGGACCAACGATATGCTCATCGCGATAGACATGGCTGGCGACGACCCGCGTTCCCTCGGCAGCAACTGGACGATGCATGAGACACCGATGGATATGACGCATCTATGGGCTGCATGGGATGACCAGAATCTCTATTTGGCATGGCAGTATGTGGATGTTACCGATATTATTGACCCAGCGAATGCGGGTTCATCGGGCGGAACGCCAATCCGCTCCATGGATTTGCCGCAAACGATCGCGATCGATACGATCGCAGGCGCGGGCGCATCCATTGATATGTGGAAGAAGAACGGCGGTAAGCCGATTTGGGGAGGCACAAACCTGCCGGATTACCAGTTTAACATCGCTTCGAAAATGTATCATAGCGGATATCTCTCCAAAGCGATTAACGGCGTGTTCCCTGTTGATGACGGCGGCATTAACTACAAGACAGGTACGCAAGCCGGAATCGAAGTGAAGTTCGCGGCAGGGAACGGGTCCAGCACGCTATGGGGCGTGAAGGATGCTGATGATGTGGCAAAGCCGAGCGCATTGGTTGATTTTATTGCATTAGGCCATAATGTGAATCGCGATACGTTCTATGAGGCGAAAATTCCGTTGAGCGCGATCGGCAATCCGAACATTGAGGCGAATGGCATCGGGGTTATGCTGCATCAGGGCGAATTCTCGCCGATGGATACGCTGCCTAACGATCCAGCAACCTCGAATACGCCAGGCGTATCGGAATCCAATTCGCCGCTGGAATGGGCAGATATTGATCTTTTGACGGTTCCGTTTGCACGAATTGGCAGATAGTAGGCGATGAGAGGCATACTTGAATGACTTGAAAAACCCAAGCAGCTTAACTGCTTGGGTTTTTTTATTCATCAATGTCAATTAGTCATTCACGCGCTTTGGCAAGTTCATTTCAAAAACGGTTTGTGCTGCATCGTCCAATAACCGCAAGGTACCCTTATGCAGTTCCGCCGTCCGGTGAGCGATGGCTAAGCCAAGCCCTGTGCCGCCGGACCTTCGAACCGTGGTTCCTCTCGCAAAGGGTTGAAACAATGTCTCCTTCAGCTCTGCGGGGATGCCAACGCCATTATCGCAGATCAGGATGCGCGCAGCATACGTTGTTTCTTCCAATCGAATCGAAACTTGCGTCCCTTCGGGATTATGCTGCAAGGTGTTGGCAAGCAGATTGGAAAGCGCACGATACAGCAGCTTGTCGTTCATGGGAACTAGCAGCTGTGTATCGGGGATGTGGATTTCGATTAGAAAGCCCTTATTCTCGAAAATATCATAAAATTCAATCGTCAGATTTCGCAGCAGCTCAGCGAGATCGCACAATACTGATGCGAAGGGATAATCGGGGCTCTCCAGTACAGCTAGCTGAAACATATCTTCAATGAGCAAGGTAACCGTTTGGGATTTACGATAAATAATGTCCAAATATTGCTGTTGCTGCTCCTGATTGTTCGCCATCCCCAGCTGCAGCGCCTTGGCGTATCCTTGGATGGTGGTGATCGGCGTTTTCAGGTCATGCGACAAGTCCAGCATCATTCTTTGTTTAATAGATTCCAGCTCTTTCTTGTCTCGCTCGGCATGTTCTAAGGCTGCAGCCATTCGGTTGAAATGCTCTTGGATCTGTGCGAATTCATAATTGGATTCGTAAGAGAGGCGCTCTTGATATTTGCCGTCTCGCATTCTCCGAATGCCATGCACAATTTTCTCAAGGGGCCCTGTAATCCGATTGGCAGTCCACCTGCTGAACATATATACGGTTACTAGAAACGATAGCAGCAGGGAAAAATTGATATAGAGATGGACATAGCTGCCACTCTTAGGCATCATCGCAAGAAGATAATAGGTCTGGCCGGACTCGCTTGGAAAGGCTGCCAATGTTGTTTTATAGGAGCGAGGGGTCCCATCCTCGAGCAAATGAAGCAGCTCCTCTGAGGAATAACGATCCGTAATCGTCCCGTCAAATTCACCTCTCGCATAAACCACGTGTTTACGTTCATCCAATACTTGAATAGCGCCTCCGGCACCTTCCACTTTGTCGTAAGGAATATGCTCATAATCGGGGCGAACCAGCGTTCCGGCCGTAATCTCATGGCTCCTGCCTAAATCCAAGCCCTCGCGGATTAGAAAGCCCAGCGTCGAATATAAGATCATAATCGTGATGCCGAATAGGACGTAGGATTTGGTCAAGGTGGTAAATAGCCGTCGTTCGCGCTTCAAGCTAATGCTCCTTTTCTTGAAATTTGTAACCGAGTCCCCTGACCGTCTGAATATATCTCGGCTGCTTAGGCTGCTCCTCGATCTTCTCCCGCAGACGCGAGATTTGCACCATAATCGCATTGTCGTCTCCTAGGTACAGATCGGACCAAACCAGCTCAAACAAGTGCCGCTTCGTGAAAATTTTGCCGGGAGACAGCATGAATGTTTTTAGCAATCGGTATTCCAAAGCAGTAAGAGGAATAGGCTCATCCCCTCGAAGTAAGGTGCATGATGAATGATCCAGCACTAAGCGGCCCAACGTTGTCGTATCCGCGGGTTGCTCCGGAACGCTTGGTTTATTAAATTCGTTCGCGCGCCGCAGCTGTGCCTGTACACGTGCTACAACCTCGAGAGGGTTAAATGGTTTTGCAATGAAATCATCGGCTCCCAGCCCCAAACCTAGTATTTTGTCATAGTCGCTGTTGCGTGCGGAAATGACAATCACGGGAAAGGTGTGAATCGTTCGAATGTGCTTGAGCAATGCAAAGCCGTCCATCAGCGGCATGTTGATATCGAGAATGGCAAGATCGATTGTACGATGCTGGAGCAGTTCCCAAGCTTCGGTACCGTTATAAGCCACCACAACCTGATAGCCTTCTTTCTCCAAAAAAAGCTGAAGCAGCTCCGCGATTTCAATTTCGTCATCTGTGATCAGAATGGTCATATCCATGCTGTGTAGTCCTTTCTGCTAGATCTTAGCATTACATTTCGCTCGATTTCATTTGATTCCTTCCATTTAAGGTAAAAGTAAGATTGCAGACAGCGAAGAGAAAGGAGGGGCTGGTAAACTGCAATTAATGAATAGGAGTGGAGGGAATACGTCATGTCCAAGTGGGTTCGCATGATTGTCTTGGCATTGTTGGCGTGTATGTTAATGCCAGAGTTGGTGCACGCAAGTGCGCCGAATGCCGATGAGGCAAAGATATTTATCGATGAATTTATGTCGCGCAAAATGAAAGAGGATCATATTCCGGGGGCGGTCGTTGCGATTGTACGTGACGGGAGGACTGAGGTGTTAAGCGGATATGGATATGCGGATCTTGAACGGAAAATCGCTGCTGATCCTGATCGTACCATTTTTCGGCTTGGCTCGATTTCGAAGTCGATAACAGCTACGGCTGTCATGCAGCTTCAAGAAGCAGGCAAGCTTGATTTGCACGCGGATATCAAACGATATATCCCAGAGCTTGACTTGGGCGGTCGGAACGATCAGCCGATAACGGCGCATGATTTACTGACCCACACGGCCGGGTTTTGTGAATCGGTCTATGGGGTTGGGCGAGATAAAAGCAAACAAGTGTCCCTCGCAGAAGCGATAAGCAGCCATTTGCCTGCTCTCTGTCGACAACCGGGCGAGCAAATTGCATACAGCAATCAAGGGATGTCATTGGCGGGTTATCTGGTGGAGCGGGTTTCGGATCGCCCTTATGAGGATTATGTAAGAGACAACATTTTTAAGCCGCTCAAGATGACGCATGCAAGCTTTCGTTTGGTAGAGACAGATCCCTTCCTAGCCAAGAACTATTCCTATGCAAAAGGAAAATATACGGCTACGCCATATTCCTACATTCATCATTTGCCCGCTGGCGCAATGAATGCAACGGCAGCGGATATGTCGCATTATATGATCGCCCATCTTCAACAGGGCCTTTTCGAAGGCGGCCGCATTTTATCAGAGAAGACAGCGGAATGGATGCACGCGACGCAATTTACGATCGACAAGCGGATGCCGGGAATGACCTATGGTTTTTTTGAGCGTTATCAGAATGGGTTGAGGCTGATCGAGCACGATGGCGGCATTGATGATTTTGCTGCTTATATGTATCTCATTCCTTCGGAAAAAACAGGGATTTTCATCGCAACGAACGCTGGCGGGGGGACGGATGCGACCGAGCAATTGATTAACGAATATTTGATTCGATTTTATCCCAAACAGCCAGAAACAGCATCCACGGGGACCATTCCCTCTCTGGAGGAGCTTACAAAATGGCAGGGCTATTATATCCCGAATCGCGCACATATGAAGGGGCCGCTTAACTTCGCCCAAAACCTGTCAACCGTTCGTTTGAAGGCCATAGCGGACGGGGTCCTTATGCTGGATAACGAGCGGTATAAGGCGATAGCTCCTAATTACTTTTATAAAGAGGAGGATACGGATCAACGGCTATTTATCGATTCCGTTCATCATACTTTTGCACACAGCGCCATCCCTACGATGATGTATGAACGCCAAAACTCGCCCTTTTACAGCCCTATCTTGCATCTTGTTCTTTTCTTAGCGCTGACGTTCATTTATCCTGCAAGGCTATTAACAGCAGTGATGGGTTGGGTGATCCGAAGGATTCGGCATAAACCGAATGAATTCCATTGGCTTGACGCGCTCGCATCGCTTTCATTTATCGGGTACTTCATTTTTATTGCGTCTACGGTAGAATTGTTCATCAATGCCATCCCATGGTGGGCGGACTGGGCCATGCATCTGCCATTTTTAATTGTATTCGCTCAAGTGGCCGGAATCGGCATCATGTTGGTTTACAAACGGAAGGTGACCTGGCTGCAATATTTGTTCACGGCCGCTTCGGTGATCGATGTTGCTTATCTCTATGCGTGGGGCTTCTTCCAATGACTAACGAAAGAAAATAGCTGCGATCGCTAGGGGATACGGTATTCATAGGTGAGAAAATTTGGAGCGGGCGATTCACCCCTAACACTCATTGCCACAAGCAGGGGGGTTAGGGGTATATGAAGTTTGAGCCTTCGATTAGATGAATTGACTGCACAATCGTTTTTGAATATACTGTTGGAGCAATAAAATTGAAAAGATGGAGTGTACATCAATTGAATGTTAACAGAATCGCAGGCTGGCTATTCCTGTATATTATTTTTGTTGTGTTTAGCATTATTCAATCCATCAAAAGCGTGGTCAGTGTCATGAATGGTGGATTAGGGGAGGCCGCAGCCTCTTGGGGGCTGCCAACTAACGATGCGTTGATCATCGAGCTTCTTGGCTTAGTGGTTCTGATCCTGTCGATTATTTCAGTGAAGCTGATTTATTCAAGAAAACGCCATGTTCCGAAAATGATCATCGCATTTGAAATAATTTATTTGGTAGTTTTAATTTACGAGTATATGAAGCTTTCAGGCAGTGAAGCCCAAGTGCCGGATTCCTGGCTGATTGTCGGCATCATCGTCAAAATCATATGGATCGATTATTTTGTAAGGTCGAAACGGGTGAAAATGACGTTTGTGCACTAGCTGTTTCTTGAAACTACATATCCCATCATGAGTTAGGCAGAGTGAGTACTCTGCCTTTTTGTTATTTCATAGTGAGCGACAACAAACAGACGTACACGAAGCCGCCTTATCATATGAATAAATATCTTGCAGCAGATAATATGGATCTAGGAACAGGACATTAGCCTGTTTTGCGCGTCCGGTCGATTTGCTCACGCAACGTCAACAGGCTTTCGGCAACCGTCTGATGAGCCGTGTCGATCACGATGTGATCGCGATCCCAAGCTTGGTATGTTCGAGTGATGACCTCTTCCCACGTGGGCGGAGCGAAGCCAGGAATGTCGACTACGCGAGTAGCAACTCGGTGCCTATGTTCATGCTCATCTGAGCAGACTACTTCGATCTCCACAAACGGAACAGCAAGAGACCCCGCCACGTCACGCCATGCTTGGCGCGTTTCATGAATAGGATTGACCGTGTCCGCAATAACGTCGAGGCCTAATCGGAGATTTTGCGACGCGATCTCGTAACACACCATATATCCCGCAGGTCCATCCATCCAGACGTCAGCAGTCCGCATAGCCTGCTCCACGACGTCGACCCGAAGATAGGTGGCCCGGAGCTCTTGGGCCAATGCTGCTGATAACGTGGACTTTCCGGTGCCTGGCAACCCGCTAAAGATATAGAGCATACAATTCGCCTCCTTCATAGCATGAAATGTATAACTGCCTATTAGCATAATCATAAAGTAAGCTGCTGAAGGATAGCAAAGGAGGAAGGAAGCAATGAATTTAGATTTTTTCGCGAAGTTGACGGATAAGGAGCTTTGTGCCGCCTATGAGGGTGAAATGGAATGGATGGAGTCCAGCACGCTTGCCGAGGATAACCCGTTGCGAGCCCTTTGCGAGAACTATGAAGTGGAGTCCGGCGAGGAGATCGACCTTGCGGAAGCGATAGATGCTGTGCTGTATGAGATGGCGACGAGGTACTATAAGAGTAGGGTTAAGCTTTAGCTTTAGCCATCCGTAGGACTTTACTATCTCCCATAACCCCTATACTTTCTCTAACGCAATTTCGCGGGTTGTTTTCTACAATCAGAGCATCTACGCGAAAACAGAGCGAAAGAGGCTGATCCTCATGACTGATAAACCCATCAAGCAAGGCCCATCTGCACCGCATGACCCCGTTGAACAACGCAGCGGGTTTTTTGTCATGTTCGAATCGATAATCGAAGCGACTGCCCGTCCTGACGGCAGATTTTCGCAAGAGATTTACCTAGAAGGGCAGCGGCTCGCCGATAAAGCCAAATTCACAGGCGGCGTCACGGACGAGGAAATGCTAGCGCTTCTGCGGAGAAGCAGCGGATTTCGGCAGCTGGTGCACAGCATCGGAATAGCCGTAGAGATGCATGAGCAAGCGGGTGCGAGCATCCTGTTCACTTTTGAAAATTGGGGAAAAACGAGCAAATACGAATCGGGTACTCGGCTGAGCATGGCATGCCCGACCGACGGATCGGAAATGATCCTGACGTTGGAGGATTACGAATGGTCCGAGGATGACGATGTGCCGGGCAAATTCGCATTCGAATTCGAGCAAGCGGGAGCATTAGCGACGGCAAGCGTTATTTTATATCTGCATGAAGGGTATGAAGCGCCTGAGCCTGTGATTGAGCCACCAGTGGACTTCAAGTCGGATGCCTATCGAGAGATGATCGCCCGATCTCTCCTTAGCATGGGGAACAATAAACGACTGAAAGCGGCGATAGCCAAAGCGAAGAGGGGCGAGGATGTCACGATCGCCTATATCGGCGGCTCCATTACGCAAGGTGCGGGCGCGAAGCCCATCCATACAGCCTGCTACGCCCATCAGTCGTATACCATGTTCAAGCAGTTGTTCGGCCAAGACGGCGGTGACTATATTCATCTCATCAAGGCGGGTGTGGGAGGCACGCCGTCGGAGCTCGGAATCGTGCGATATGACCGCGATGTCCTGCGTGATGGGACAGTAGAGCCGGATGTCGTGATCGTGGAATTTGCCGTGAACGACGAGGGCGACGAAACGAGAGGAAACTGCTACGAGAGCCTTGTATTGAAGGCGCTGGCCGCACGCAATGAGCCTGCCGTCATTTTGCTATTTAGCGTGTTTGTGAATGATTGGAACCTTCAGGACCGGCTGTCTCCTGTTGGCGTACATTATGATTTGCCGATGGTCAGCGTCAAGGATGCGGTAGTGGAACAGTTTCGCTTAACGAAGGATGAAGGGAATGTGATTTCCAAAAGGCAATATTTCTACGACATCTATCATCCGACCAATGCGGGACATGCGGTTATGGCGGATTGCCTTCGCAATCTGTTCATTGCGACCGATCATGCTGCGCCTGATCAGGAGGACATTATGATCGCCAAGCCGCCGGTCATCGGCAACGACTTCGTCGGCATGCTTTTGCTGGATCGAAGCAACGGTAAAGGTGCAGCCGCCATAGAAGCAGGCAGTTTTCAAGAAATGGATGCCGATCTGCAAATGGTCGAGATGGATGGCGATCCGCATGGAACGCCGCAATTTCCGAACAATTGGATGCATACAGCTGCATCCGGGATAGATAGCTTTAGGATGACGATAGTGTGCAAGTCCCTTATACTGGTATTTAAGGATTCGGGCAGCAGCGAATTCGGTCGAGCAGAAATCCGAGTGGATGGGCAGTATATGAAGCTTGCCGATCCCCATGTGAACAATTGGACGCACTGCAATGCGGTGTTGTTGTTGCATGAGCAGCAGTCGAAGGCGCATACGGTGGAAATTAGCATGGCGGTCGGTGACGCGGACAAGCGGTTTACGATTTTGGGGTTTGGTTATGTGGAGTAGATTTTTAATTTGATTTGGAGATGATGGCATTTTCATAGGCAGAAGCATTTTAATAGCAGGCATGGTTGCAATAGCCGTAGTATCCGCGAGTTGTTCAAGTCAACCAGCACATCCAGAAGAAGTTATTACCGAGCAACCCAGCACAACGCAAGTCGATAGCAAGATAAATGAAGATGCTGTTACCAAGAAACCTAGCACAACACCGCCAATTCTGATCAAGACTGATGCATATGAAGGCGTGATTTTGCCGGATACCTCTATGAGCGAATGGACGCCCAGCAAGGAGAATATAGAACAGTTTGAAAACGGCTTTCGGGACTATCTGGTTTCCCAATTGAAGGATGCAGGGGAGCTGGACGAAACTTCAAATAACGAAGCCAAAAGGATCACCTATGTGCTCGATCATTTCAACGAATACAAACGGCAGTATGTCGGGATAATCGAGTCGGGGAAAAAGGTTGTTTATTGCAACCTGATACGGGGCTCTGCTGGTGACTGGAAGAACGAGTTGGTTGTAATGTTCGACGGAGGGCCGAACTACTTCTCCATTCATTTTAATGTCCAGAAGGAACGATACTTTGATTTGATGATCAATGGTTATGCTTAATCAGAGCTGCTAGTGATTTTCTTTCATTCAGACAAGCAATTCGATTTACTCCACGCGAAGGATCAACTATGCTATAATTAATCCAATGAATGGAGTAATATACTTTCGATAGAGAAGCCGGGAGGGTTGACGGCGTGCAAGTAAAGGGTAACCTACAACTAATGAAAGAAATCAATACGGCCATGATTATGAATCTCCTTCATCGAGAAGGCAAAATTACGCGCGCGGAATTGACGAAGATGACGAAGCTGAGCGCGACGACGGTCTCTGTGCTTATCGAAGAGCTGATCGCTAAAAACTTCGTCGAAGAGATCGGGGAGAAAATCACGCCGGGCGCCGGAAGACGGGCGATCTCCTTGCAGATCAACAAAGATGGGGGATATGTCATCGGCATTTCGCTTGGCAATAACTCGCTTATCTGCGCGGTCATGAACCTGCACGGCGAATGCGTCACCGAATATAAGACGAAGATCGCCATAGGCAATGATTCGTTAGCCGAGCGAATTAACTCGGCGCTGAAAGCCTGCATGGACCAAGTCGAGAACCTGAACGTGGACCTGATCCTCGGCATCGGCATTTCGACGCCGGGCATCATCGACGAGCAAGAGGAGACCGTTCTGTATTCGAGCTTGCTCAAGCTCAATAATTTCAACCTTAGGAAGCAAATCGGCGCGTTCTTCCCGAATATACCGATCAAGATCGTCAACGACTCGAACGCGGCCGCGTTCGCGGAGCATTACTTCGGTGCAGCCAAGAGCAAGAGCAGCCTCATCTATTTGACGATTAACGAAGGTATCGGCTCCGGCATCATTCTAGGTTCCGATATTCATTCGGGCTATAAGGGCGGCGCAGGCGAAATCGGCCATATTCCCGTCGACCTAAACGGGGAGCTGTGCACATGTGGTCAGCAAGGCTGCGTGGAGACGGTTCTAACAAGTCCTTATGTGCTTATGAAGTGCCGCAGGCTAGCCGAAGAGATGAAACTGTCCGTTCCCCAGACGATCGAAGAGATTATCGCCAGGTACGAGAACGGAGAGGCGTGGCTCGATCCGGTGTTCGATCAGATCCTGAATGTCGTTCGTCTCATGCTTGCTAGCATGATTAATTTTATTAGCCCGGAGATCGTCATCGTCGAAGGTTGGCTCAATAAATCCGAGAAGTTGACAGACAAGCTGCGAGCGGCCCTTGAGGCGTTTCCGTTCCCGTTCCCATTTTCGGGGGATCGGATTCAACCGGCGACTTTCGGGGAGAAGGGCGCCCTGTATGGGTCGGCGACGTTAATGCTGCAAAAAATTTTCAGTGCATCGGTTTTAAAATAATAGGAGCAATTCAGTCCCATTCTGCCTCTTGGCGAGATTGGGATTTTTTTCGTTTTAACCCGTTGACAGGCACTTATAAGTCCGTTTACTATATAATTAGTTCAGTGGACAAAATAATTAAGGAACACAAAGGAGAGGTCAAGTTTGACGATGAAAAAAGGCATTCTCGTTATGCTCGTTACGGCTCTCGTATTCCTGCTCGCCGCCTGTGGCACCAACGGCAACGATAACAACAAGTCGCCCGGCACGAGCGAATCAGCAAGCGGCTCCCCTGACGGATCGACTTCGGCGTCGAATTCCCCAGAAGCAATCCCGACCGGCCTGAAAGGCGACTTTGAAATCCAATACTTCGTCGGCGGCTATGGAGATGCGTGGTGGAAGGACGTCATCGACCAGTTTCAGAAGCTCAATCCAGAGCTCAACATCAAGCAGTCTGCCGGACCGAAGATTAACGACCAAATGAAACCGAGATGGATCCAGGGCAATCCGCCGGACGTCGTATACATCGATGGATCGGGGAGCAACCCGCGCCAGATGGTCGAAGACGACCAGTTGCTCGATCTAACTGATTGGATTGCCGACGCCAAAAACATTGACGGCGAGAAGCTGCTCGATGTGATGATTGCGAAGCCGGACGAATACAACGGCAGTATCTACAATATTCCGCTCGTGTTTGGCTCGTACGGGACGTTCTACGATCAAGCGCTGTTCGAGAAGAACGGCTGGGAAGTTCCGCAAGACTATGAAAGCTTCCTGGCCCTCAGCGATAAAATCAAAGCATCCGGCATAAGCCCATATGTTCACGCCGGCATCTATCCGGATTATATTCTCGGCGGCTTCTTGTATCCGGCGATCATCTCCGCTAATGGTGACGACGGTCAAATCCTCAAGGACATGGGCGATATGAAAGAGGGCGTGTTCAAAAGCGAACCGGTCATGAAAGCGCTTAATCAATTAAAGGAGATTACGGATAAAGGCTACATTGATCCAGGTGCCGTCGCGATCAACCATACGGATTCCCAAATGATGTTCCTGCAGCATAAAGCGGCTTTCATCCCTAACGGGTTATGGCTCGAGAGCGAGATGAAGAAGGACGCTCCGGCCGACTTCAAATACGGCTTCGTCCCTTCGATCACGCAAGCGAAAGGCGGCAAGTTCGTGGCGCTGCCATACACCAGCACGATGGCAGTCGCCAAGAAAGCGAAAAACCCGGAAACTGCCAAAGCCTTTATCCAATTTATTTTCACGAAACAAGCATCCCTAAGCTGGGCGGAGAAAACCGGCGCGCTCATGAACGTCAAGGTTGATCTCGAGTCGTCCAGCGCGGGCGATACCGCGAAGAACGCCATGAAGTACTACAACAGCGACAACACGATCGTCGCGCCAGTCGTCGTTTTTAATGCCGACGTATTCAAGGTCATGGGAGACGCGACGATCGCGCTGACCATGAAGAAGATCACGCCGGAAGAATGGGCGGACCGTGTAGAGAAAGCGGCTGCCAAAGTTAGAAAGTAAGCCGGGCGCACCTTGAATCGCCGGTCGGCCGCGGACGCCAAGCATCGGGCCGGCCGGCTTATCCCGGTTATTATCGACATCTGGCACGGGAGGAACATGGATGACCCATAACGCGCAACGTAAGCTGTTTATTTTCGTATGTTTGGTCCCTGCGTTCTTGTTCTTCTGCTTGTTCACCATCTACCCGATCGTAAGAGGCATGTATATTTCGCTGTTCGATTGGTCCGGAAGCTCTGAGCATATGACGTTCATTGGATTGAACAATTTCAAGGCATTATACGAGGATCCGATCGTCTGGAAAGCAATCGGTAACGATTACTTTCTCGTCGTTGGCAAAGTGATCGGCATTGTCCTGCTCGCGACTTTGTTCGCGATATCGGTGACGCGGCTTCGTATTCGCGGAGCCGCGTTCTACCGGCTCGTCTTTTTCATCCCGAACATTATCTCCATCGTCGTTATCGGCGTACTATGGAGATTCGTGTATAACCCGTCCATCGGGTTTCTGAATGCGTTCCTTTCGTTGTTTTCGGATACGCCGGTGAAGACGCCATGGCTTGGTGATACGGGCACGGCTCTTTGGTCGATTTTGTGGCCATCGATCTGGGCAGGCGTTGGCTTCTATTTCCTGCTGCTTGTCGCGGCGATTCTCGGGATTCCGGCTTCGCTCTACGAAGCGGCGGAAATCGATGGAGCCTCGCAAGCTACTCAGTTTCGGCGTATCACGCTGCCGCTTATCTGGGAGCAAGTGAAAGTGAGTATTCTGCACATCGTCATGACGACGCTGAACGGTTCATTCGTCATGGTGCTGCTCATGACCGAAGGCGGACCGGACAACGCGACGCAGGTGCTCGGCTCGTATTTGTACCAAATGGGCTTTAAGCAATTTCATATGGGTGCTGCTGCAGCGTTGGGCGTTGTCATACTTGCACTGTCGATGCTGACGACGTTGGTCCTGCAGTTATTGCTCCGCCGCGACCCGGTCGAATTGTCCTAAGGAGGTGCCGAATGCTCAGTCAACCATCGAAATTCACGAAAACAGCTGCGCAACTAGCCCTCGTGCTATGGGCGTTAGCCGTTCTTTATCCACTCCTTTGGACGCTGCTTAGCACGCTCAAGGACAATTCCCAGTTTCTCGCGGGAAGACCGTGGGCGCTCCCGAAATCGCCATTACATTGGGAGCATTTCTCTTATGTGTGGCGGACGTATCATTTCAACGATTATTTTCTTAATTCGGTTTATGTCACGACAGTCAGCTCCGTCCTCGCGATTCTGCTATCCGCGACTACGGCCTATGTGTTCTCGCGTTTCGAGTTTCGAGGCAGAAGGCTCATGTACGGCGTCTATATGGCGGCGATGATGATTCCGATGATTCTCGGTCTCGTACCGTTATTCTTCCTTCTCGACGATCTCGGGCTGATTAACAAGCTGACTGGCCTGATCATCGTATACACAGCTTGGTCGCTTCCTTTTGGGGTGTTCGTGCTAGGCGGTTTCTTCCGGTCATTGCCCAAAGAACTAGAGGAAGCGGCTTATGTCGACGGTTCGGGGTATTTTCGGACGTTGTTCCAGATTATGATCCCTATGGCGCGTTCGGGTATCGTTTCGATCGCGATCATGAATGCGCTCAATAACTGGAACGAGTACGTGATGGGAACGATTTTCGTTAATGATCCGAGCAAATACACGCTTCCCGTAGGCATCTCGATCATGCAGGCGGAAATGCAGTACCGCGTCGAATGGGGACCGTTGTTCGCTGGGCTTCTCATCTCGATGGTACCGGTCGTCTTCGTCTATATTTTCTTCCAGCGGCGTATCGCCGAGGGAATCATAGCGGGAGCGATCAAGTAAAATGGCCGCGTGAGCGGCAGGAAAGTGAGGGTTACGCATGGTATCCGCCCAGACAACAGAGCTAAGTTTGGAACAGAAGGCAGCGCGGATGTGCGTAGTCGGCATCGCGGGCTACGAGCCGGGAGTGTCATTCGGAGAACGATTGCGGCGGCTGCCTTTCGGAGGGATTGGCATGTTCCCCCACAATATTGAATCGGAGTCGCAGGCGCGACAGTTTATTAAAGGGGTTGCCGCGGCAGCGGAGCATTTGGCGCTACCGAAGCCGTACTACATCTCGATCGACGAGGAAGGCGGAAGCCTATCGAATTTTCGCAGGTTTTACCCGTACTTGCCTGGCAACCGGGCAGTGGGATTATCGGGCGATTCGGAAGCGGCATACTTGCAGGGGAAGCTAATCGGCAGCCAGCTAATCGAGCTCGGGGTTCCTATGAATTGGGCGCCGGTATTGGACGTGAACACGAATATCGCGAATCCCGTAGTTGGCATTCGGGCGTACGGGGAGTCGCCGGAGCAAGTCGCGAGCTTCGGCGCAGCGTTCATTCGGGGGTTACACGAAGTGGGCGTCGCCGCAACGGCGAAGCACTTTCCAGGGCATGGCCAAGTTGAAGGCGATTCGCACTATGTGCTGCCGTCCTGCGATTTAACGCTGGAGGAGCTGCTTGCAGGTCCCATCGTGCCGTTCGTCCGGGCAATCAATGCTGGGACTGACGCCATTATGATGGCGCATATCCTATTCCCGCGTATTCCGGAATCGAATGGCTTGCCGTCTTCGCTGAGTCCCTTCTTCGTGACCGAGCTGCTGCGTAATCGCCTCTGTTACGAAGGCGTCATTTGCACGGACGACGTCGAGATGGGAGCGATTATGGACAATTTCGAGCCGAGAAGGATCGGCGAGCTGGCCGTAATGGCGGGCAACGATATGATTCTCATGTGCCATACGCGGGAGTTCCAAGACGAAGTCGTCGCCGGGATCGTCGCCGCCGTAGAACGGGGCGATATCCCGATGGCCCAAATAGACGCTTCCGTGGCGCGAATCGACCGCATGCACGAGACAATGGAGGTATATCGGCGGGAGGCTAGACCGGTACCCCGCGAGCAATGGGCGGCGCGAGCGCTTGAGCTCGCCCGGAGCACGATCCGGGTAGCCGCCGATCCAAGGGGACTATTGCCGCTAGACCGGACGCGGACATACGCCTTGATCCAGACGAAACAGGAGGCGTTCACGAAGGCTGATATTTCCGGAGAGAATGAGATTGGCTTGACGGAGAGGCTATCGGCACGCGGATTAAGCGTTATGCGGATTCTGGTGCCTATCAATCCGAGCGCCTCCGAGATTGCGGAAGCGCTGGCGCAGGCTGCGGCATGCGACGCGGTGCTGCTGTGCACGGTGAATGCGCATCTGCACGAAGGGCAGATCGAGCTGGCGCAGGCTGCCGCGGCTGTTAAGCCGCTAGTCACACTGGTGATGCGCAACCCTTACGACGAACCGCTGCTGCCGGTCGAAGCGACCCGCGTGCTTGCCTGCTCCACAGCAGATTCGACGCTAGAGGCTTTGTCCGAGCTGCTAGTGGAGATTAATGGTTAATGAGGCGAAAAGACTGCGCGATTGAGCAATGTCATTAATGGAATCGGGAACGGCATGGGAAAAAGTCCTGTGCCGTTTGTTTGTTATACAAGCGAATGGACAACCCGCTCTCCTCCCCTTTCCTACATCTCAACCCGCTGCCGATAGTGCTCCTGCGCAAACGCTCGGAACAGCCGAGCAGAGGGGGAGAGGTAGCGCTTCTCTTTCCATTCGATCCCGACCTCGCACACGCAGCCAGGGTTATTTACTTTAAGCCAGTGCGTCCCTTCAAGCCGCAGCCCGCGGGATTGGGGCAGGAGGGATACGCCTAGACCAGCTGCGACGAACCCGGCAACCGTGTGCAAATCCTCCGTCGTGTACGCGACCTTCGGCTGGAAGCTGTGCAGCTGGAACACAGAGTCGATCGTTGCTCGAAGCCCGCACGTTTTATTCACTTCAATGAATGGCTCATCGGCCAATTGCTCCAGCGTGATTGATTCCAGCTGGGCGTAACGATGCGAAGCGGGAACGACAACGTATAAGTCTGCCGTGACTAGCGTCTCCCATGCAATGCCGGGCTTCCCGCTGCGAGGCGATGTGATCGAGAGATCGCACTGACCGTTTTCTAATGCTTGCAGCGTGTGGGAGCACGAACCCTGATACAATTCGAAGCGGATGTTCGGATAGATGACATGAAACTTTTGGATGAGCTCAGGGACAAATTGCGTACCCAGAATAGTGCCGAAGGCGAGCGATACGATACCCGATTCGGGTGCGGTCAATTCCGCTAATTCTTCCTTGGCAACGCGAATCTCCCGAAGCGCGTCCGTAACCCGTGAGGCGAAGAGGCGGCCGTAACGGTTCAACTGAACCGTTCGTCCGGTTCGTTCGAACAACGGAACCCCTAATTCCTCCTCCAGCTTCGCGAGCGAATGGCTTAACGCCGGTTGGGTAATCGATAACGATTCGGCCGCTCGGGTGACATGCTGCAGGTTTGCCACGGTCAAAAAATATTCCAGTTGGTTGATCTCCATGCCGCTTCCCTCTCTTCTCGCACGTTTAAATCATAAACCTTATTCATGATATATATGAAAACAATAAATTAGACGTTATGTATTGTCAATTATACAATTGGGATGCGGAACGGATATCCGATCAGTTAGCGAACAGAGAGGGCGGAGTGGAGTGAATACAATAGAATCAGTTCCCAAAGGGAAACGGAATAACGGGTGGTTTTTTGCCCTATTATGCCTCGGCGTGTTTGTTGTGTATTTGGATTCGACGATCGTCAACGTTGCGCTTCCGGAGCTGCAGCGGTCGTTCGGAATCGGCATGGAGGGCTTGCAATGGGTCGTAGACGGGTATGCGATTGCGTTCGCCTGCCTGCTGCTTTCAGCTGGGACGATCGGCGACATCGTCGGCCATAAGCGAGTGTTTACGATCGGCATGATCGGTTTTACGGTTTTCTCCATTTGTTGCGGGTTATCCGAGACGATCGAGTGGTTAATTGTCAGCAGATTTCTCCAAGGAACGTTCGGAGCGCTGCTCATTCCATCCTCGCTGGCATTCATTCGCCATATGTACGAGGATGCATCTGCCAGAGCCAGAGCGATTGGCATTTGGGCCGGTCTTGGCGGGCTTGCGCTGGCTGTCGGGCCATTGGCTGGAGGGTGGCTGGTGGAAGCCTTTGAGTGGGAGAGCGTTTTCTGGATCAACGTTCCGATCGGCGCTGTCGTCGTCATCGTCATGCTGCTGGCAAACAGGGAAACGGTCCGAAACGCGAAACGAAAGCTGGATGCTCCCGGGCAGCTGCTGTTTATTGCGACGATCGGCACGCTGGCCTATGCGCTTATTCAAGGCCATTCCTTCGGATGGGGCTCCTACGCGATAGTCGGCTGCTTCCTCACGTCCGGCCTGCTGCTTGTCCTCTTCTTGCTATGGGAATCGCGGGTTAAGGAGCCGCTGCTGCCGCTGCAATTGTTCCGAATTCCTGCTTTCGCTGTCGCTTGTCTCGTTAATTTCCTTGGTTTCTTCGGCTTCTTCGCGGTCGTCTTTCTAATGACGCTTTATTTTCAAAATGTGAATGGGCTATCGCCGATGGAGGCTGGCGTTCGGTTCTTATCCTTGAATGTCAGCATCATGCTCGCATCCGTCATTGGCAGCTCGCTTGCGAGTCGCGTAAGACCAATCGTTATGATCCCTGCCGGGCTGGTGATCATGGGGGCTTGCTTGTTCTGGCTTATGATGATCGCGCCTGATACGCCTTATGTCCAATATGTAGGGGCGCTGGCGGGCATTGGCGTGGGCATCTCGTTTGCTGGTTCCTCGGCTACGGTTGCGCTCATGTCGTCTGTCCCGCTGCAATGGGCAGGCACGGCATCCGGCGTATCGAATACGTCCCGCCAAGTCAGCGCTGTACTCGGCGTCGCGCTATCAGGAACCTTCGTGTCGGAGCGGCTGCGTCATTCAACTGCCACGATGGCGACGGGATTTAAGGATAGTCGCGTAGCCAGCTTGTTTACGGACGGCATGTACGACACGTTTCTCCTAGCTGCTATCGCTTGCTTCTTCGCCGCTGTGGTCGCTTTTGCCCTGCTGGCTTCAGTAGCTCGCCGCCAAAAGCAAGCGGTAGTTGCTGCAAAGGCTGTGGAGCAGTAGAATCCCTATCCATTCGTCGTATCGCAGGCTGCCGAACGTCTATCGGCAGCCTGCTTTCGAGTGCCTTATGCTGAAATATGGGCGATTTCCCGCAATTGCAGCAGAAGCTCGTTTTGGAGCTTGCCGTTCAGGGCAATGTGGGGAGGCCGAGCGACTTTGCCTTTTTCGATATAAATGCCTGTTTGACCGTCGAACGCAGCGTCATGCGCGGCCTCATAAATTCGTTTGGCTCCGACAGCAGGGGAGGAGAAGAAAGGACGAAATAGCTTAAACCAGCCAGGCAGTCCGCTGCTTTCTGACATTGCTGTTTTATTCGGTCCGGGATCGACGATGCACAGCAGAATATGGTCTCGGGCGAACGGTTCGGATAATGCGATGAATGCAGCTGCCGCGGCGAGCTTGCTTTGGGCGTAAGGTGTGAATTTTTTAAATGTCGTTGGCTTCCGCAGCTTGCCCGGATGGAGCTGGCGTGCCATTCTCATCGCGCTTGATCCGACTACGGTTACAATTGCGCCTCCTGATGCAGCGAGCTGAGGTTTGAGCAGATGTGTCAGCAGAACGGGAGCGACGGTGTTGACTTCAAAATGGATTTCGTTTCCTTGCGGGGAGAAGGCCAAACGGTTCTGGAGGATGCCTGCATTGTGAAACAGTCTGTCAATATGAGGATGTTGTTCAGCAATCTTCATTGCTGCCTCGCGAACCGCATCATGATTAGACAGATCGGCAATGATCGGTACAGCTGCAAGTCCCGGAAATGATTGGCGCAAGTCATGCAATTGCAGCTCCGTTCGAAGTCTATCCCTATTCATGAGCACGAGATGATAGCCATCCTGGGCAAGCAGTTTGCATAACTCCGTGCCTAGCCCAGAGTAGGATGCCGTAATTACAGCTGTTTTTGGTTTATCGTTTGACATGGTTATCCCTTCCTTTCAGTTTATATGGGACAAAATAGCGGCAATGCTTCTTGATCGATCTCATCACCTCCTTATTGGAATGATCGTTCAAATATATCGTAAAATAGGGACCTGTCTCGTCAGACAGGCCATCTATTTCAGAATGGATAACGTGCTTTGCACAACATCCTTGAAGAAGGGGGCAGGCAGGTTTGTTTTGGCAAGTGTAGCAAGGCCTGAGAAAGCGTTCGTAAAGTATCGGCCCAGCGCTTGCGGGTCAAGGTCTGATCGAAGCTCGCCGGAATGAATCCCTTGTTCGATAAATTGGGCGAAGGCTTGCTCTAGCCGTTCGAAATTTTGGGTCACCAGATCGGCGACCTTCGCGTCATGCAGGGCTAGCTCGGTTGAGGTATTCGTCATGAAGCATCCCCAATTGCATCCATCTTCGTGAACGAGCTCCGCTACGTTGGAGAATAAGCGTTCCAGCGTCGCAATAACTGGCAATTGGCGGGCAAGCACGCCAAGCGTCTGCGAGATGTAAGTATCCGAATAACGTGCAAGGCATTGGAGGTACAAGGAATGCTTATCTCCGAAAGTGTCATAGATGCTGCCTCGGTTTATTCCCATTTCCAACACGAGATCGTTAATCGACGTCCGTTCATAGCCTTTGCGCCAGAACAGCCGAAGCGCTTTCTCCAAAGCGGCGGAAGGTTCAAATTCTTTGGTACGAACCATTGCCTCCAGCCTCCTTGACAGTAGTATAGCTATTTTGGAACGATAGTTCAAATATAAAATGCGGCAACACCTTAAAATCAACCATCATTTCAATAAGATCGCGCCTGTCGGCCCCACTTGCCCCGCCTTACAATGGAAGGATATTCGATGCCGAAGGTGGGGAATGACAATGAGTTGGATCGTGGAACAATCCGGGTTCGATCCGGACAAGATTACGATTAACGGGAACAAATTTATGCAGGGCAACGGTGCTCTCGGCTACCGAGGGACGTTGGAGGAATTCACTAAGGAGCAGCTGACGGCATGTACGCCGGCAGGACTGTACGATAAAGTTGGCGATCAGTGGCGGGAGCCGATCAATGCGCCGAACGGGCTGTCGACGCGCTGGTTTGGCGACGGGGAGCCGCTGGGCCTGCTGACGTCGCGCCATGAATCGCATATGCAGTCGCTGAATATGCGCAATGCGGTTTTCCAGCGTGCAACAACGTTTGTAACCTCTGGCGGGAAACAAGTAGAGGTTCGCTCCAGCCGGTTTATCAGCATGCGCAAGCTTGATCTGATCGTCATGCAGGTGGAAGTACGCTGCTCGGAAGACGGCGAGCTGACGGTAGAGACGGGCATCGACGGTGACGTTTGGGATATCAACGGTCCACATCTTGAGGATTTTGCAATCGCGGAACAGGCAGGCATCGTTGGCTTGTCGGCGCTCACGCATGAGCTTCGCCAAACGGTATGCGTGGCGGAAGGCATCGTATGGTCGGGAATCGACGGCGCAGAGATGTCCGTTCGTTCCGCGAATAGCGCTTATCGCAAAGCGGCGTTCGCGTGCAAAGCGGGCCAAACGTATTCGTTTACGAAGTACGTTTCCGTCCAGTTCGGCGAGGATCAGTCGGAGACGACCCAAGCTGCGATGAATAGCGTGAAGGAAGCGATGGGAGCGGGCTACGAGCGCTTGCTGAGCGAGCATGAGCGGGAATGGGAGCGCAAATGGGCAGCTTCTGACGTGCAGATCGACGGCGACGATGAAGCGCAGTTTGCCCTGCGTTACAGCCTCTATCAGCTGCATATCATTGCGCCAAGCCATTCCGAGAAGGTATCGATTCCGGCACGGGGATTGTCCGGTCAGGTGTACAAAGGCGCCGTTTTCTGGGATACGGAAATGTTCATGCTGCCGTTCTTCCTGTACAGCCAGCCGGAAATCGCCAGAAATCTCGTCATGTACCGCGTACATACGCTGGAAGGCGCGCGCAGGAAAGCGGCGGAATATGGCTATCGCGGCGCTTATTTCGCATGGGAGAGTCAAGAAACGGGCGACGACGCGTGCACGCTGTTCAACGTGACGGACGTCTTCACGAATCGTCCGATGCGGACGTATTTCCGCGACAAGCAGATTCATATCAGCGCGGACGCGGCGCATGGCATTTGGGAATATTACCGGTTTACAGGGGACGAGAGCGCGCTGCTGGAGGGCGGTGCTGAGGTGATTTTGGAGTGCGCGAGATTCCTTCATTCCTACTCCTACTATAAAGTTGATAAGAATCGTTATGAATTGCTGGACGTAACGGGACCGGATGAATACCACGAGCGCGTCAACAACAATGCGTTTACGAACGCCATGGTCAGCATGACGCTGGAGATCGCATTGGAAACGGTAGAGCTGCTGAAGGAGAAGCATCCTGCGTTCTGCAACGAGCTGCTTGCGAAGCTGGAATTTGCTGGTGACTTGGAGCATCTGCGCGATATGCATCGGGAGCTGTATGTGCCGCAGCCTGATCCGGAGACGCTGCTCATCGAGCAATTCGATGGCTACATGAAGCTTGAGGATGTGGATCTGCCAACGTTGAAATCACGAATTTTGAACAAAAACGAGTATTTGGGCGGCGGCAACGGCCTTGCGACGACGACGCGCATTCTCAAGCAAGCCGATGTTGTGCTGATGCTCCACCTGCTGAAGGATCGTTATTCGGAGGAAGTGAAGAAGGCGAACTGGCGTTATTATGAGCCGCGTACGGAGCATGGCTCCAGCTTGAGCTCCTGTATCTACGCGCTGGTTGCTTCGGATATCGGATCGCCGGATTGGGCGTACAAGTATTTCATGAAGACGGCGACAATCGATTTGACTGGCGAATCCAAGCAGTACGTGGGAACGCTCTATATTGGCGGAACGCATCCGGCCGCGAACGGCGGCGCTTGGATGGCGGCCATTCTCGGCTTCGCAGGCGTTCGCCTGACAGGCGGAGAGATCGTCGTGAAGCCGTCGCTGCCGCAAGGCTGGAAGTCCATCACGGTTCCTGTCCTCATCAAGGGCCAGCAGTTCCGATTGCATATTACGGCTAACGAAGTAGTTATTGATTCGAACAGCAGCAACAGCACGGTGCAGACGTTCAAGATCGGCGAAGAACGGGTACAAGCGGAGTCTGGCAGCCAACTGACGATTCGATTGGATGGAGCGGGAAGCGGTGGCGGCCTTGCTGGATAATGTAAAAGGCGCTTTGTTTGATTTGGACGGCGTGCTCGTCGATACGGCCAAATACCATTATCTCGCTTGGAAGCAGCTTGCGGAGGAATTAGGCTTTGCATTCACCGAGGCTGACAATGAGCGATTGAAAGGCGTAAGCCGGACGAGATCGCTGGAAATCGTGCTTGAGGTTGGCGGGGTTTCATTGTCCGAGGCGGAGAAGCACCGGTTGGCTGAGGAGAAGAACGAGCGGTATCTGCAATATATTCGGAACATGGACGAATCGGAGCTGCTGCCAGGTGCGAAGGCCTATTTGCTCCAGCTGAAGGAGCAAGGCGTTCGAATCGCGCTTGGCTCGGCTAGCAAAAACGCAGTGTTCATTTTGGAGAAGGTCGGCATCCTGGAGCTGTTCGACAGCATCGTCGACGGCACGAAGGTGTCCAAGGCGAAGCCGGACCCGGAAGTGTTCACGCTCGGCTGCCATGAGCTGGGCTTAACGCCGCAGGATTGCGTCGTGTTCGAGGATGCGGAGGCTGGCGTGCAGGCGGCGATTGCCGCGGGCATGTACGTCGTCGGCATCGGAAGCGAGGCTATTCTGGGCGCGGCCAACCGCGTCGTGCGCGGATTGGATGAGCTGGTAGCGTGATTGTTGTAGTATGAGCGATAAAAGAAGGTGTCTCGTAAGCAGGATGCTGCACCGCAGTGCTTGCTTTAGGGACACCCTTTTTTTAACGGACCGCAGAGCCGCTATAACTCCAAAAAAGCGCCAACTGCACATGTAACGGACACCACGGCCGTTATTTAGCGATTTTATTGGCGTGAGAGGACGATATTGGTAGAATAGCGGCTGCTCGGTCCGTTACAACAGAAAATTGCCTGAATTTGAGCATATAAGGGCTGCTGGGTCCGTTAGGATAGGGGCTAACCCACTGCTGTCCTTCAATCGATTGGAGGAACAAAAAAAGCGCCCAAACTCCTGTAAAAGCGAGTGTGGGCGCTTTGCTGCGACGATTTATCCGGCCAGCTCAGCAAGACCTGCGATAACGAGATCGGCCTCTCTCAAAATCTCCGGGCTGCCGATGCCGACGACCTTCGATCCAGCAGCTTTGCCTGCCTGCACGCCTGCCTCCGCGTCCTCGAATACGACGCAGTCCTTCGGATCGAGGCCGAGCGCGACGCTTGCCGACACGAACACTTCGGGATCCGGCTTTGCCTTCGACACCTTGTTGCCGTCGATTACGGCATCGAATAGATCGGCAATTTCCAATTTGGATAAAATAAATTCGGCATTTTTGCTCGCGGAGCCGAGCGCGATTTTGACCCCTTGGCTTCTAAGCTGCTGCAAATAGGCTTTCGCCCCAGGCAAAATCTCCTCAGGCTGAAGCTTCGCAATAGACGCCACGTATTCCTTGTTCTTGCTTTCTGCCATTTCGTTAAACGTCTGCTCGTCGACCTCGATTCCGCCAATTTCAAGAAGAATGCGAAGCGATTCCACGCGACTAACGCCTTTGAGACGTTCATTATGGGCCTCTGTGAACTCGAAGCCTAGCCGGTTAGCCAACGCTTTCCAAGCGAGGTAATGGTATTTTGCCGTATCGACGATAACGCCGTCCAGATCGAAGATGGCGCCCTTCATATGCTCTAACATGCGGTATTCTCCTTCATCGTTTCAAAATGTCAAAGCTAAACGGGCATGCCGACCTTCACGAGGTCGATCGTAACGCCAGCTGCATCTACCGTGTACGCTTGACCGTAGATCGTAAGCTCGATCGCTGCGCCGGATACGACTTTAATAGAAGCGCTCTGCTTGTTGACTTCAACATGCAGCTTCGATTCTTTGTAAGAGATCGGGAAGCTGTAGCTGTCCCAGCGCGCTGGAATCGTTGGCTGCAGGACGAGCTTGTCGCCGTCGGAGCGCATGCCGCCGAAGCCGTACACGATATTCAGCCATGCCGCTGCAATCGAGGTCGTGTGCAAGCCTTCGCGCGTGTTGCGGTTGTAGTTGTCCAAGTCCAAACGCGTCGCGAATTCGAAAAATTGGTACGCTTCCTCATCCTTGCCGATCTCCGCTGCGAAGATGGAGTGAACGGAAGGCGAGAGCGACGATTCGTGAATGCAGCGCGATTCGTAATACTCGTAGTTGGCTGCTTTCTCTGCCAACGAGTAGTCGCCGCTGTACAGGAACATGAACATGAGCACGTCCGGCTGCTTGATCATGTCGTAGCGGTACAGGCGGTCATACGACCAGTGCGAGTACAGCGGGAATTCCGTTACCGGGATCGAGTGGATATCGAGATGCGGCATGTCGAAGAAGCCGTCATGCTCCTCATAGATGCCTGTTTTCTCGTCCTTCGGAATTTTCATGAGCTCCGCCTTTTTCTTCCAGTCCGCTTGCTCCTCCGCTGTGAGGGCAAGGCGTTCAGCCAATGCTTGGAACGCTTCGCTCGATTGCTCGGACATGCTGCCGATCACTTCGAGCGTATATTCGAACAGCTTCTTCGCCATTAGGTTGATGTAGCAGTTGTTGTTGACCATGAGCTGGAATTCGTCTGGTCCCATAACGCCGAAGTAGCCGTACAGGCCGGTTTGTTGGCCGTATTGACCGCGCGTCGCGTAGAAGCGGCTAATTTGAATGAGCATTTCGAGCCCTTTGTCATACAGGAATTCGGTATCTCCCGAGATGGTCACGTAGTGGCGAATGCCGTAAGCGACCGCCGTGCCGACATGGAGCTGAAGGTTCGAGTGCTGCCACAGGTCGCAGCTTTCCGTGCCGTCGATCGTTGCGATCGGATAGAAGGCGCCTTCGCAGTCCAGATCCTTCGCGCGATCAAGGGCGTAATCCAGCGATTTGTAGCGGAATTCGAGCAAGCTTTTGGCTGCTTTCGGGTTGTTGAAAATATAGAACGGCAAGCAATAGGACTCGGTATCCCAGAAGGCAAGGCCGCGGTATGCTTCGCCCGTGAGCCCTTTGGCGCCGATATTGAAGCCCGGATTGTCGCCGTGATACGTTTGATACAGGTTGAAAATACAGAAGCGAATGCCCTGCTGGTTGTCCGGGTCGCCTTCGATGACGATGTCCGACTCTTTCCATACGTTAGCCCAATAGTTCGCTTGCTGCTGCGCCAGCTCGTCATAGCTTGCGCCGACGTATGCTTGCGCGTTTTGCTGACCTGTGCTCCACAGCTGCTCGTTCGTAACTGCCAGATCCTTCTCGGCATAGTTGTAAACGAACTTATCGAACGTCGACGCTTCGCTTTGCACCAGCTTGATCGTCATATCTTGTCCGATGAAGCGGTCGCCTTCGACCAGCGTGCTGTTCAGCGCGTTCGGTACATGAGTCGAGAAGCCGGAGAAGAGACGGTTTTTCGTGTTGACCGTTTCGCCGAGCATCGCCGTTACGCCATTCGCTTGGCCATGCTGTACGCTTTGCCAGAAGCTGCGGCCTTGATCCTCGTGAATAACGGAGAAGTCAAGCCCTGTGCGTACGACGACTTCGCCGGAGAAGTTCACCGGTTCGAAGACGATGCGCTGGCAGCCTAGATTGGAAACGTTCATGCTGACGAAACGCTCGAACGTCAATTTCACGCGTTTGCCATCCGACAGCTGCCAGATAAAGCTGCGCAGGTAGGTGCCGCGCTTGAAGTCGAGCTCACGGGTGAATTCGCTGAATTCGCTCTTCGCCAGGTCAAGCGTTTCGCCGTCAATGCTAATGCGGGTATGCAGCCAGTCCACCGCGTTCACCATGAAGCGGAGGAAGCGAATGATGCCTTTATAATGGGCGGAAACTTTGCTTTCCTCGAATAGGCCATTGAAGTAGCTGCCGATCAAGGAGTCGCCGCTATAGCCCTCTTCCGGGTATGCGCGAACGCCCATATATTCGTTGCCGAGGGAAAAGATCGATTCCGATACGCGGTTTCGCGCCGGATCAAAGCCGTTCTCGATGACCTTCCATGTATCTACGACGAGATACTTATCTGCTATTTTTGCCACGCCTATCCACTCCTTCAGTGCGATTAGAAACAGTACACAGTCAAGATTAGTGCAAATGGCGCGTTGAAAAAATGTTCAACTCTAATGAATGTATGTGTATTTATACCGGGTTTCAGATGAGGGAAAAGCATTTTCGAATGTAAGCGATTATGCGAAAAACGATTTATTCTGTTGAATCGTCGAAGAAAGGGAGGGGTTCCTTGCTTCCCGGGAAGCGCAGCAAGTCGAAGCGGGCATGAGGCTGCTTCATGCGGATTAGATGTATAAAATATTTGACATAAGGTATGGTAAATGTTACATTCTGAGCAGATCAGGCCGCTTCCGCTCGCGGGGGCACCGACGCAAAGGAGCCGTGCCATGTCCTATCAGGAGAAGAAACATATCGTTTCGCTATTTAGCTCGATCTTGATTTTCGGGTCATATTGTTTCTATGTTTATTTGCGGTATCATGATGCCGTCATGGAAGGGACGGAGCTGTTCCGGTTTTGGGGCGCCGTCATTCTGATTCTCATTCCGGTTACGATCGTGGCCAAAATCATCATTGAAATCATCTTTGTCATCATTAACCGGATCGCAACGAACGAGGCAGCGCCCGCTTTTGCCGATGAATTGGATAAGCAAATCGAGCTGAGAGCGATGCGATTTTCCTACCTCGTGTTCGTTTTTGGTTTTTTGCTTGCGATGGGCTCATTGGTGCTGGAGATGAAAATATCCGTAATGTTCATCATTTTGATTCTCTCGGGGTTTCTGTCCGAGGTAGCCGGCATCGGATTGCGGCTTTATCTCTATCGAAAAGGAGTCTAAGATGGTCCAAAGTCACATTACTAGCAACATCCGCAGCTTACGATTCAATCATGGCGAAATGACCCAACAGCAGCTCGCCGACCTCGTTGGGGTGACCAGGCAGACCATTGTCGCGATTGAGAAGGGGAAGTACTCGCCTTCGCTGGAGTTGGCGTTTCGGATCGCGCGCGTTTTTAAGCTTTCGCTTGAGGAAGTGTTCACCTATGGGGATGAGGGATAATTAGAAGCGAGGTGGAGTTTCATGAGAGCAATCGTGTATGAACGGTATGGACCGCCGCAAGTGCTTTCGTTGAAAGAGGTGGCTGTCCCCGTGCCGAAGCGCAACGAAATCCGTGTAAAAGTTCATGCGACGACCGTATCGGCGGCGGATTGGCGCATAAGGAAGGCTGACCCGTTTCTAGCCAGGCTATTTAACGGTCTTTTTCGTCCCAAACGCGTGAAGACGCTAGGGTTCGAGCTGGCTGGTGTCGTCGATGCGGTGGGTGAAGACGTGACGCGCTTCAAGCGAGGCGACGCTATTTTTGCCTATACGGGTCTGGGCTTCGGCGCTTATGCCGATTATATTTGCTTGTTGGAAGATGGCACGAGGGCAAAAGAGGGCATAGTGGCGATGAAGCCCGTCAATATGACGGATGAGGAAGCCGCCGCCGTCCCTGTCGGAGGGTTAACCGCAATGGGCTTTCTTCGGCAAGGCGGCATTGCGCAAGGACAGAAGGTGCTCATCTACGGCGCTTCTGGAAGCGTAGGCACGTTTGCTGTGCAGATTGCCAAATGCTGCGGGGCAGATGTCACAGGGGTATGCAGCACCGCGAATGTAGAGATGGTGAAATCGCTCGGCGCCGATCGGGTCGTCGACTATACGAAAGAGGATGTAACGAAGCTCGGCGAGTCGTATGATTTGATTTTCGACGCAGTAGGCAAATTATCGTCTTCACGCTGTAAGTCCATGCTTAAGAAACAAGGCAAGTACGTCTCCGTTCGATCCTCGATTACGTTCAAGCATGAACATCTCGCTCAGCTTCACAGCCTCATTATAGAAGGGAAAATGCAAGCCATCATTGATCGACGCTATACGCTGGAACAAATTGTTGAAGCGCACACGTATGTGGAGCAAGGGCACAAGAAGGGGAATGTGGTCGTGACGGTCGCGCAAGACTGAGGCTTGAAGGTCGTCGGTTGACCGGCACATCGAGCGCTTATTCGCAACGGTGGGTGGAAAAAGCGGTGCAGCGCGTGTGCTGTACTGCTTTTTTGATTGGTTTACGCTGCCTACGTGGGGATGCCGCGGGTCATTCGCGAGACGCCGTGAGCATTCTGCGAGTTGTCATAGATAACGCGAGACGTCGAAGGTAACCCGTCAGATGTGCAGGTAACCCGTCAGATGTCGCAATGAAATCCCGTGCCGCCGCAAGCACCCCCACCCGCGAGTGCTAACGGACCGAGGAGCCGTTATTTCGAGGAAAACGGATGTTTCTCGAATCTAACGGACACCAGCGCCGTTAATGGACCGAAAAAGAGCATAATTGAGCCAAAATGCAAGCAATAACGTCCCTGGTGTCCGTTAGAGTCTGAAACCTGCTCATTTTAGCTTAATAGCGTCATCTGAGTCCGTTAGCCGCCGAAGCCGGGGGCATGTGGTATGCTGCTTGTGGAATATATGCCCAGCATGGTCCTCGCGCGCCTTTTGCATCCTTCTGCCCGTACCCCAATGCCTCCGCGTCCCCCGTTCGACGAAACCTCTCATTTCTCGCCAAAGGAGAACGAGCGACCCGCACAGAAAACAAAGAGAATCTCGTCCGAGTTAAGCCTCGCGCCTGCACATCGCTTACCCTTCCGCACCTCACATTCTGCATTTTTCCTCTCGCTCGTATTAAATTATCCCCTAATAATAGAATTGTGCACCTTACCCCGTACTCCTTTATGCTCCAAAATATAAATAAGAAGTAAATTACATTAATTACATAAATTACTTGGTGGTGATTCATGCGCGTTACGCAGCTTGACCTCGTTTTGTGCCCCAGCATTCCTCTGCATTCGCATCTCTGTGACTTTCCCTTATGTCCGCAACAAATGTGCCTTGTATCATGCTCCACCTACTTCATCCGATAGAGGTGATTCTATTGAAATTATCCATGATAAAAAAATATGCGCTGTCCCTCGAAGTCTACCTCGTGTTTGTTTTGCTGGTAGGTCTTCTTGCTTTCACGCCGCCGCATGTCCATGCAGAAGCAGGGGGCAGTGATGCTGGAAAAATCGGGCCTGCGAATCTTCACATCGCCAAGGATGACAACGGCAACGACTTGATTACGCATAACACGGCGAAAATCGCTTGGGATCTGGTTGGCGATGCTTCCAACAACAACGATATCGATATTTGGAATGCGGATACGAACGCTTGGCTTACCTGGGGGGATCGCGGCAACCAGACGATTGGCGGGCTGACGCCGAATACGACGTACCGCATTTACATTACATGGTACGCTGATCGGCCGTCCCTTGCGTATAAGAGCAATGTGCTCGAGTTTACGACCGCGCCGGACACGAGCGCTTATCCCGAGCCGCCGCTCGCAGCGCCTTCGCACCTCCGCACAACGGCGGTTACCGAGACGGGCATAACGCTGCAATGGACAGGCAGTCCCGGCGCGAATGGCTATGATTTCTACGTCAATGGCGCATGGAAGCAGGGAGTATGGGACGGCTCCAATACCGTTACCTATTCGCTGCCCGCGGATGTTACCGTCACGGGCGCTGTTTATACATTCGAGGTAGCGGCGCAAAACCTGCCCAAAACATCGAAGACAAGCAATGCGGTAACGATCAAATGGGGAGAGCTTGCTGCGCCTCGGGATGTGCAAGCGGTGACCGCAACGCGTACGGCTGTGTCGCTCGGATGGGCAGAGTCGCCGGGCGCGACAGGCTACGATATTTTTGCGGACGGCGCGCTGATCGGTTCAAGCAATGAGAATCGTTACGTTGCATCGGGGTTGCAGGAAGGGCATGCTTACTCATTTAAGGTTGTCGCCAAAAACGCGCTCTGGCGGTCGCCTGACAGCGAGACGGCGAGAGTCGTCCCCGGCGCTGATTATAACCTTGTGTCGTACTATACCCTGTGGTCCGCAAGCGAAACAGCGCGCAACTTCAAGCCTGCGGACGTCGATGTTTCGCAGCTTACGCATTTGAATTTCGCTTTTGCGGATTTGTGCTGGAAGGGCTTCGGCTCAGGCGCGGCCGCTTGCCAGAACGATAACGTGCCGCTGCAGAAGGATTACGTCTTTGACGGCGAAATGATCGTCGGCGATCCGACGACAGATCTGCCGCTCTTCGCAGAGTGGGCGGCGATTCGGGATGCGAATCCTCATCTGAAGCTGCTCATTTCCGTCGGCGGCTGGTCCTGGTCGAACAATTTCTCGAACATGGCGCGGACCGAGGAGACGCGGCGCGCGTTCGCGAATTCCGTCGTGGATTTCCTGCGAGCTTATATGCTGGACGGGTTAGATATCGACTGGGAATACCCGGTGGAGGGCGGCGAGGACGACAACGCGCGAGGTCCGGAGGATCGGGACAATTTTGCTCTGATGGTCCAGACCGTGCGTGAAGCGCTTGACGCTGCCGGCTCGGAGGATGGCAAATATTATTTGCAGACGATTGCTGCATCGCAAGGCGACAACTTCGTCACGAATGCGAAGCTGGCCGATTCGTCGCGTTATCTCGATTTTATAAACATCATGACGTATGACTACAGCGGAAGCTGGGAGCCGTTTGCTCACCATAATTCACCGCTTTATTACGACACAAAGCATCCCAAAGATTACGCGCCACGCAACAATACGCTTGGCGGTGTGTTGGGCGAGCTGAACGGCGGCGTACCGCATTACAAGGTGCAAATCGGCATTCCGTTTTATGGAAAAGGTTGGATAGGATGTCCGGCAGCCGGCGAGTATCAAACCTGCCAGAGCTCGGCGCCATTCGGCACCTGGGAGAACGGCGCGTTCGACTTCACCGATATCGAGGAAAATTATTTGAATCATGAGGGCTATGCCAAGCAATGGAACGAAGCGTCTAAAGCGGCCTCGCTGTTCAATCCGGCGAACGGCGTCTTCCTCACCTATAACGACGAAGCGTCGATGATGTACATCGCTTCGCTCGCGAAGTCGCTTGATTTGCCAGGCGTCATGAGCTGGGAAATTAGCGGCGACCGCAATCGGACGCTAACGACGCGATTGGCGAAGGATTTGCCGATCAATGGGCAGCCGAATGCCGATGCGCTAGCTGCTCCGACGGAGCTGAAAGCTGCCACGGTTGGAAGCAATACGATTGAAGTGAAGTGGCATGCATCGACGAGAGCGACCGCTTATGAGGTCTATGTCGGCAAAGTGCTGGCGGGGACGACCTCCGGTACGTCATTCACATTGACAGGTCTTGCGCCGGAGACGAATTACAGCATTGAAGTGCTTGCGGTCGAAAAGGCTGGCGGCGTCCTGCGCAATGTTTCGATGTTCAGCAGCGTTTTGGCTGTGAAGACGATCCAGCCGCCGGTCGTGCCATCGGGGATAACGTTCCAGTCTTCTGTGAAGGTAGGGCTGGAGACGCGGAGCGTGAAGGAAGGAGAAAGGCTGGCAATTAGCTTGCCGACGGACGCTGCCCTGAGGGCGATTCAAGCTTCCTCGTCATCTGAGATTCCTGTCATCATTGACGGTGAAGCGAAGCAAATTCAAATCGCCGTATCGAAGGAGATTGTAGCCGCAATCGCTGCCAAAGGTAACGATGCAGCGCTAGTCATCCGTTGGAATGATATATCCTTCGACATTCCGATCCTTTCGCTTCCTACGGATAAGGATATCCGCATCACGATTGGGGAGCCGGACCAGAAGACCTTGGAAGCATGGAAGAAGCTGTTGGAGCTAGGCGGGTATTCATCCATCGCATCGCCAGTTGCCTTCCAGATTGAAAGCAAGCAGTCAGACGGCTCGTACGCCGAAATCGAGAACTTCAACAATCGGTTCCTCTCGCACCTGTTCAAGCTGAAGGCGTCTGGCCTCGATCAGAGCCATGCGGCCGGAGTCGTTTATGTGCCAGAGTCGAATGAGCTGCGTCCCGTGCCCGTTCTGTTCGCCGACAACAGCGATGGTACGGTTTCCGCAGAGCTGAAGCGGCAGGGCAATAGCGTCTACGGCATTGTGAAAACGTCTGTTTCCTACACGGATGCATTGCCGGTATGGGCGAAAAAGGATGTTGAAGCCGCTGCTTCAAGGCTAGTCGTCGAAGCTGATTCAGTAGGCTTGTTCGGGGGCTCACGCGAGCTTACGCGCGCGGAAGTCGCGTCGCTTATCGTCAGAGCGCTCGGCATTTTGCCGGAGAAGTCGGCAACGGCAGCTGAAACAGCTTTCAAGGACGTTGACGCTGGTTCAGCATTCGCAGCGGACATCGCAGCAGCTAAGCAGGCGGGCCTCGTGAACGGCAGAGGGAACGGCTTCTTCGATCCGAATGCCGCCGTCACGCGCGAGGACTTCGCGGTCATTCTCGCGAAAGCACTGGCGTATGCGGGCGAGAAGACAGTTGCAGATTCCGCAGTTTTGGATCGGTTCACGGATAAAGCGGCCGTCTCCACCTATGCGCAAGCGTCGCTCGCGATTCTCGTGGAGCAGGGAATATTGAACGGCGTTTCGGCCGACAAGCTCGCTCCGCAGGCGAAAGTAACGAAGTCGCAAGCGACAGTGCTCGTCATGAAGCTGCTGAGAAACGTTGGTTTAGCGAACTGAAAAAATGAACGAAATGCCCCGAGGGCCTCTAATGGACCTTCGGGGCATTTGGCATTTGTTCTCCTTCGCGAGGCGGAGCTTCATTCATTCCGGAGTGCCTGTTAGGGGCTTCCCCGTTATAGTACCATTGGTTACGCTGGCGCATTTCGATTCCTGCGCCTTAACGGGCAGCCGATTAATCGTTTCTAATTGATCAGGCTGTGCTTTGCGTGGGTCGGATAAGTAAATCTCATGATGCAGGCCGTTATTTTAACGCTGTTTAAATTCAGTTTATAAACGAGCGGTATGATCACATTATCAACAGTTGAATTGGAGGAATTAACAATGAAACAAGAACATAACGATTGGGCAGTCGAAGCGCACGGACTCGTCAAAACGTTCGGCGATAACCGCGCGGTGGATGGCGTAAATTTGAAGGTTAAGACCGGTTCGATCTACGGCGTGCTTGGCCCGAACGGCGCAGGCAAAACAACGACGATTCGTATGCTGGCAACCTTGCTAAGACCGGATGCGGGATCGGCTAAAATTTTCGGTCACGATGTCGTGAAGGAGTCGCAAATCGTCCGTCAATTGATTGGCGTGACCGGTCAGTATGCATCGGTCGACGAGTCGCTGAGCGCAACGGAGAACCTCATTATTTTTTCCCGGCTGCTTGGGCTCGGAGGCAAGGAAGCACGCCGCAAATCAGAGGAGCTGCTGGAGGAGTTCGGATTGACCGAAGCCGCGAAGCGCCCGCTCAAAAATTTCTCCGGCGGCATGCGTCGCCGTCTGGATCTTGCAGCGAGCCTGATCGCACAGCCGCCGCTTATTTTCCTCGACGAACCGACGACAGGCTTAGACCCGCGCACAAGAGCGCAGATGTGGGAAACGATTCGCCGATTGGTGAAAACAGGCTCGACGGTCTTGCTGACAACGCAGTATCTCGATGAGGCAGACCAGTTGGCGGATCGGATCGCGGTGATTGATCGCGGCCATGTTGTGGCGGAAGGCACGGTTGATGAGCTGAAAGCATCTGTCGGCAACTCGTCTTTGCATCTGAGAGTCCAAGATCCGCAGGATATCGAGATTGCACGCAGGAAGATCGAGCAGGTGCTGAGCGTCCAATCCAGCGTGTCGTCGGAAGCTGGCCGAATTACGGCTCCGATGGCGAATGTCGATCTCGTGACCGACCTGTTGATCGAGCTGCGCTCGGCGGGCATTCAATTGGCAGAGATGAGCGTGCAAAAGCCTACGCTCGATGAAGTATTCTTAACGATTACAGGCGAAGGCGCATCGCAAGCGTCCAATGAATCGAATAAACAAGAGGTGGCAAGAGTATGAATACGACAACGATTAAACCAGGCGCAGGCCGCAAGCTGAAAAACCACACGAGCTTTGGCCAGTCGGTCCGACATTCGTTAACGATGGCTTATCGCGGCTTGCTGAAGCTCCGCCGCACGCCAGAGCAGCTATTCGACGTAACGCTTCAGCCGATCATTTTTACGCTCATGTTTACGTACATTTTCGGCGGTGCGATCTCCGGTGATGTGCAAAGCTACTTGCCTGTTATTATTCCCGGCATTCTCGTCCAGACGGTTATTACAACCTCAATCGTGACCGGCGTTCAGCTGCGCGAGGACATGGATAAAGGCGTATTCGATCGATTCAAATCGCTGCCTATTGCGCGCATAGCCCCATTAGCGGGGGCGTTGTTGGCGGATACGATTCGGTACACGATCGCTACCGTGCTTACGTTCGGCATGGGCTATATTATGGGTTACCGTCCTGACGGCGGGTTCGGCTATGTTGCGATCGCTGCACTGCTCGTCATTTTCTGCTCATGGGCTATTAGCTGGATCTTCGCTTTCTTCGGCGTCATTGCACGTACAGCTTCGAGCGTGCAAGGCATTTCCATGCTGGTATTATTCCCGCTCACGTTCCTCTCGAATGCATTCGTGCCTGTTGAAACGATGCCGAAATGGCTGCAATGGTTTGTTAACATCAATCCAATCTCGCATCTCGTTACGGCTGTCCGTGATCTGACGAACGCAGGCACTGCCGGCTCAGATCTCGTGATCGCGCTCATCGGCGCTATTGTTATCGTAGCGGTATTCGCGCCGCTCACAGTACGCGCTTATATGCGACGGACGTAGGAGCCGCATAAAAACTTCATCTGCGGATCGCCTCATCCGGCGCCTCCGCTTCTCCGAACACCTTAATCGGCTGCCTTGCTGATTAAGGTGTTTTTGCTATCATTAAATCAATTGGCGATTGGAAACGATAAAGTATAATATCTAGATAATGATGAGTAATCGGCCGAAAGGAGTGAGGAAATCATGAACTCAATCCGTTACAAAATCTTCTTTTCAACATTAGTATTCCTTATAATTCCATTTATTCTAACCTTCAATTGGATGAATAAAAAGCTGGAAAACGTGATTGAGCAGAAGATCGGCAGTGCCGCGCAGGACTCGTTGTATTTGGTCAATTTCAACATCGAGCTGTTTCTGGAGGACATGCTGCAATCCTCTCTCAGCATCGCGACGAATCCGACGATCACGAAGCTGCTGAAGGAGCCGGAAGCATTCAGTCCTTATGAAAAGCTGCGGTTGAACGATGCGGTGCTTAACCGGCTGCATAGCTCCTATTTTACGAATACGGATGTGACGTTATTCGACCGCAAGGGCAATTGGCTAAGCACGAGCTACCTGACGGAAAACCTGCTTCAAGAATACATAGGCGCCACCTGGTATCGGCAAATGATGAGCAAGCCATATCAGCAAAAATGGTTTTTCAATCATAAAGAGCGGCTCTACTTGGATCGTAAGCCGATCATCACGCTTGTGAAGACGATAACGGAGCTTCAGAGCTCCCAAAATATTGGCATGGTCGCCTTTAGCGTGAACGAGACAGACATTCGCGGCTATTTGAAGGGCCTGAAGGGCGAAGTGTATCTCGTCGATCAGGCGGGAACGGTCGTGTCGAGCCCGACGAAGGCGATGGTAGGCCAAAGCCTATCGAAGGAAAGCTACATGCATAGCGTAAGCGCGGGCCGGAACGGGCAAGAAATTATCGAGAAAAACGGGCGAAAGTGGATCGTCAATTACGATACGGTACAGATGAATGGCTGGAAGATTGTCCAGGTAGTTCCGTACGATACGGTTTTCAAAGAAATTTACGACATCCGCCATACGAATATTATTTTGTTCATTCTTATTCTTATCGTATTCCTGCTTATTACGATGTCGATTGCTTACGGGATATCGAAGCCGCTTAAGCTGCTTAGGAAACGGATGCGCGAGCTGGAGGACAAGGGATTCCATTCGACCTTATCGGTATCGGGTCCGCAGGAAATCGCTTCGCTTATCGAAACCTACAACAAGATGGTGAAGGAGATTCGGGGACTGCTGATTCGGGTGAAGGAGGAGTACGAGCAGAAGGAGGACATGCGCTTCCGTGCGCTGCAAGCGCAGATTAATCCTCATTTCATTCTGAACACGCTGAACAATATCAAATGGATGGCTTACATTCGCAACGACGGCGAGGTCGGCGATATGCTTTCCAATCTGGGCGGCATTCTGGAAGGCAGCGTCGGCAGGGGAAGCAGCCTTATTCCATTGCGCCAAGAGCTAAGCTACATCGAGAATTACGTTGGCTTGATGAAGATGAAGTTTCCTGATCTGACGCTGGAATTCGATATCGCTGAGGAGTGGATGGAGCAAGAGGTGATCCAGATTATGCTGCAGCCTATTATCGAAAATAGTCTGATGCATGGCATCGAGCCTTCGAACGAAGCAGGACGGATCATGCTGCAGGCGCAAGGCGATAGCGGGCAATTTATGCTGGAAGTGCGGGACAACGGGGTTGGCATGGACGAGGAGCGGTTGAAGCTTATTCGCGAGCGGCTGGCTGCTGATGCAACCGCTGCTCCGCCGGAGCGGATCGGCATTAAAAATGTGCATGACCGGATTCGGCTGCAATATGGGGATGATTTTGGCATTCGAATCGAAAGCATGAAGGATAACGGTACGCGGGTGCAATGCATTTTGCCTCTAAAGAGACGGGAGGGATAAACGATGAAGATGAAGGTGATGCTGGTCGACGATGAGCTGCTGGTGCGGTTGGGGATCAAATCGCTGATCGACTGGGAGAAGCATGGCTTCGAGTTTATCGGTGACGCGCCGGACGGAGAGAAGGCGCTTGAGCTGATGGAGCGGCAAATCCCGGATATTTTGCTGACCGATATCGTCATGCCGCGCATGGATGGCTTGGAGCTGATCGAGATCGTGAAGAAGCGATATCCACAGACGTTAGCCATCGTACTGAGCAGCCACAATGAATTCGACTATGTCCGCAAGGCGATGAAGCTCGGCGTGGAGGACTATTTGCTGAAGACATCGATGAAGCCTTCGGAGCTGCTGGAGCTGCTGATTGAAGCCTCAGCCAAATTAGCCGATAGCGTTACGCAGACAAGTGCTCCCGAACAACAGGGGACGAGCTTGAAGGAGAACGATAAAGAGGGCTTAACGCGGCGATTGGGGGCTTGGATTTCAGGCGAGAAGCCGGATGCTGCAGGCGAAGAGGAGCTGCCAGCGACAAGCGTTCTTCTTGTATTGTCGGTGAAGCAGATCCGGGACGGCGCAATGGCGCAATCGGCGATTCGGCTGCTGGAGCATTTGGTCTTGGCGGAGCTGGGGGAGGTGCTGGGCGCATCGCCTATCGCCATAGAAAGCGCAGGGCTGGTTGCTCTGCTAGCTCTGCCAGCCTATGACGAGGGAGAGCTGGAGCGGACCGTAAGCCATCTTGTCAGCGCATCGCAGCAGCTGCTCGGCATAACGCTATCGGCGGAATGGAGCGGCGTGTTAACCGGCTGGGAGGAGATTGCCGATTTCTATGCGGCTGCAATCGCATCGGTGGCCGGTCAGGGCAGGCGCGAGCCGTCGCGCGAGGATATCAAGCGATTGCTGGATTATATGGGCGCCAATTATACGATGGAGCTATCGCTCAAGCAGGCGGCAGCCATGATTAATATGAGCGAAAGCTACTTGAGTACGATTTTTAAGAAGGAGACGGGCCTTGGGTTCACGGATTGGATTAACGCCATGCGCATCGAGCAAGCGGCTGCTTATCTTGAACAGACGAACCACCCGAGCTATTGGATTGCAGAGCAGGTCGGATATGAGAACATCAATTATTTCGGCCGCATTTTCAAAAAAATAAAAGGCGTCAGCCCCCAGAAATATCGAGCGTTGCATCAGAAAAAATAGCGCGCATTCTGCTCCCCGATGATCGGGGGGCTCTTTTTGTGTAAGCGTATTCATAAATTTGTGAACAGTCGATCGCAAGAAAGTGAATAGTATCGGAAATTCGAATAATAGTGAACAAATCCCGATAATTCCGTTCCTGTTGGGACCCGTCTTGCGGGCCCTATAATGAGCGTAGAACCTTTCGCAACCGAAGTTCAGGAAGGCTCGGACGATGAGAAGAGGGGGACAGACACAGATGATTGTAGGCTCCATCAGCCAGTGGGAAACCCAGCGGCAACGAATGCATCCCGTGCTTCGCAAGGCGATCGATTATTTGGCTCAGCAGGATATGGGCACACTGGAAGAAGGTGTGTACCCTGTCTGGGGCGGGGAGCTGTCTGCAAGGGTGATGCGCTATGAGACCAAGCTTAAGAGCGAGCAGCCAGCCGAGAAGCATGAACGATATCTTGACATTCATTATGTGATTGAGGGCGAAGAGATCATCGGCTGGAAACAGGATGACGGGTTAAACGAGCCAACGCAGCCTTATGATGCAGTGAATGATTTTGCGTTATACGGCGACCTGCAAGGCGAGAGGATGATGACGCTGAAGCCGGGCATGTACATGGTGCTGTTCCCGGATGACATTCATCGGCCGGGGTTAACGGAGTCAGCCGTCTCCAAGGTGCGGAAAGTCGTGATGAAGGTTCATGTCGGATTGTTTTAATCTCGAAGATTGGCAGCAGAAATCAACACGATAATCGAGGGGGAAAAAGAACGATGCGCAACAAACGTTTGTCGACAGTGGCTTCATTCCTGCTTATCATTGCCCTTCTGGCGGGCTGCTCCAGCAATTCCGCAAGCTCCGGTACCGATAAGGGCGCCGATACTGCAGCAAGCGGCAAGAAAAAGGTCGAAATCGCGTTATGGCTTACGCCGCAGTGGAAAGGCGTCTTCGACGCAACGGAAGCGGATGCCGATTATGACAGTTTCTTCAAGTATGCGGCGGACAAGTTTGCCAAGCAGTATGACAAGTACGATGTAAAAGTAAACGTTCAAGTCGTAGCAGGCGACCAGCGCGATGAGCTGCTCAACGTCAATCTCAACGGCGGAACACCTCCGGACGTGTTCTTTGAAAGCGCTTTTGCAATGGGCGATTATGCGCATCGCGGCGCATTGGTGCCGCTCAACGATATCGTGGACGATGCAGCCAAGAAGGATATCGACCAAGGCTATTGGGACAACGTCACGTACGGTAAGGATATTTACTTCTACCCGTTCTCGCATAACCCGGGAACGTTCGCATACAACGCAGATATGCTGAAGGCGGCGGGCCTTGAATCGTTCGTCGGCGGCGACAACGAGATCAAAACATGGACAATGGACGAGTATAACCAAATTTTGAAGGGGCTGAAGGAGAACCTGCCGAAGGACAAATATCCGAACGCTTACCCGATGGCGCTCTATGCGCTTAACAATCAAGGCGATACCTGGAACCTTGCTTATCTCCGGATGTTCGGCAGCAAATTCTTCGACGACCAAGGCAACATCGCCATCGCTGACGAGAAGGGCATTCAGGCTGCGCAATGGCTGAAGGATATTTATAAAGCAGGCTATACGAACCCGGGCGCGGAGTCCGTATCGTCCAATGATGCGAACGCGATGTTCCAGAACCAGCAGCTGGCGATCAGCTTCACGAACGCGATTCTATTCAACAATGCGAAGGCGGATATGAACGCTGGCAAATCGCCGAAGTTCGATATCCGATTGGCTAACATTCCATCGATAAGCGGCGATCCGCTTACATTCACATACGTTGTAGGCGCCAGCGTATTCAAATCGAGCGACGCGACGAAAACCGAGGTTGCCAAGGACTTTGTGAAGTTCTTCTCCAGCGATCCGGAGCTCGTCAAGGCTTCCAAAAACAGCATTCCGGTCAGAAGCTCCGTCGTTGCAGAGCTGAAGTCGCAATACCCATTGTTCTCGGCTTACGATGCCAACGCTCCGCACATGTTCAGCTTCACGGGCAACGTGCCTGGCTATAGCGAGCTCAGACAAGTGCTCTATCCAGAGCTGCAAGCGATCTATGTCGGCGAGAAAACGCCGGAGCAGGCCATGAAGGATTATCAAACCAAGGGCAACAGCGTCATTCAAAAGGCGAGAGAAAGCTCCGTTCTGAAGTAATCGCATTAGGTTATCAATTCATGCTCGGCGCTCCATCGCCGCTGGTGGCGATGGAGCGCCGGATAAGAAAGGGAACGGATGTCCATGAAATTATTACGCAATCAGACTTGGAAGGAAAACGTAACGGGCTATCTGTTCATCATGCCACAGCTCGTACTGTTTTTGATCTTTATCGTGTACCCCATTATTGAGGGGATTCGCTTGAGCCTGTACAAGGTGCAATATCAGCAAGAAACGTTCGTCGGCTTTCAAAATTACAGCACGCTGTTCCATGATCCGGTATTTTTCAAATCGATTGTCAACACGATCATTTTCGTCGTCTTTATCGTCATTTTGACCGTAGGCTTTGCTTTATTCGTATCCTCAGCCGTCTTTGACAAGAACGCGAAGTATGTCTCGTTCATTAGAGGAAGCTACTACATTCCGGTTATGGTCTCGATGGTCGTCATGAGTATGGTATGGGGATTTTTGCTCAATCCCGCTAATGGGCTTATTTCGTATGCCGCGCGGGAGATGAACCTCTCTACTTTTAATTTGCTAGGGAACAAAAATACGGTATTGCCGGTCGTCATCTTCGTCACTTTCGCTACGAATGTCGGTCAGGCGATCATCTTATATATTGCTTCCATGATCGGCGTTCCCAAGGATTTGTTCGAAGCGGCCGAGGTGGACGGCGCAAGCCGAGTACAGGTCATTTTCCAAATCCTCATTCCGCTCGTCAAGCCGACAACGATCTACATTACGATCATTAACATTATCGCCGTCTTGAAAATCTTCGTGGTCATTCAGATGCTGACCGGCGGCGGACCGAACAATGCGACCGTCACGATGATGTACTACCTTTACAATAATGCGTTCAAGTATAACCAGCTTGGCGTCGCATCCGCGGTAGGGGTCATCATGTTTATCATTACGCTGCTGCTCTCTGTGCCTCAGCTAAGAGCGATGTTCAAAGAGAGGTGAGGGATATCCATGCAACCAGTTAATCTTCCGAAAAAGCGGGAGCTGTACGATGTTTTCGCTAACATTTTGGTTTGCGTATTCGCGGTCGCTAACCTGTTTCCGCTCTATTGGCTGTTTACAAGCTCACTCAAGAACAGCTCGGATGTGATCAAGATGCCGCCGGACTGGTGGCCACGGACATTCACGTTCGCCAATTATACCGAAGTGTTTCGCAATCAGCCTGCGCTTCGCTGGACCTTCAACAGCTTGTATGTCGCGGGGTTAACAACCTTGCTGGTCGTCATCGCAAGCGCTATGGCGGCTTATGCATTCTCGAAGCTGCGGTTCAAGGGGAGAAACGTTATTTTCATCGTGTTTGTCTCCAGCATGATGGTGCCGAAGGAAGTTATGATCGTTCCATTGTTCCGGATTACGCAGGATTTGGGACTGGTGAACAGCGTATACGGCATGATATGGCCCAATGTCGCAATCGCTTTCGGCGTGTTTCTGCTGAAGGGCTTCTTCGACAGCGCGCCGGATGCGCTGCGCGAGGCGGCGCGGATCGATGGAGCGGGCGAAGTCCGAACGTTTCTCCAGATTTTGCTCCCGATCGTCAAACCGGGTATTGGCGCATTGTTTATTTTGAATTTCGTGCAGGTTTGGAACGACTACCTATGGCAGCTCGTGGTTGGCCAAGAGAAGGAAAGCAAGACGCTTATGGTCGGCATCGCGACGCTGATGCAGGATTTGAACCCGAACTTCGCTTATAAAATGGCTGGCGCAACCGTCGCGGCAGTCCCAATGCTCCTCATTTTCATTTTGTTCCAAGGGTATTTTACCCGTGGAATATCCATTGGGGCCGTGAAGGAATAACGAAAATGGCGGGGATGTAGCATGAAGCATTATATCGGGATTGATATCGGCGGCACTTCGATCAAATATGCTGTTTTCGACGAGAAGGCGACGATCCTCTTCCATCATGCAGTGTTGACGCCTATCGGGAATGCAGGCGATCAGATACCGAAGGCGTTATACGGCATTATCGATCAATTGATGTCGGTGTATGACGGCGTGCAGGGAGTTGGCATCAGTACGGCAGGCGTGGTGAACCCGTTGAGCGGAGCAATCTTGTTCGCGGGAGACACGCTACCGGGATATGCGGGCACGAAGCTGAAGGCGCTTCTTCAGCAGCGGTACGGCTTGCCTGTCGCTGTCGCGAACGATGTGAATGCGGCAGCATGCGGCGAATGGTGGAAGGGAGCGGCACGCGGCTATGGGCATTTCTTCTGCGTGACGATCGGCACAGGCATCGGCGGCGCGCTCTTCAGCGGCGGCCAGCTCGTTCACGGACGGCGATTCCGGGCGGGTGAAGTCGGGCATGCGCTGTACGATAAACGATCAGGAACGACCTACGAGCAGCGGGCATCGATGACGGCTTTAATGCAAATGGCAGCGGCCGAGCTGCCGGACTTTCACGGAGGCGGGCGCGAGCTGTTCGACCTCGCGCGCAGCGGCGATGCAGCGTGCGCGGCTCTGATCGCTCGCTGGACGGAAGAAGTCGCGCGAGGCTTAGCCGAAATTACGCTCGTTGCCGATCCAGCCATGATCGTAATCGGCGGGGCCGTTTCGGAGCAGAAGGAATTCCTGCTGGACTTTATCCGAGCACATTTGAATCGTTATGTGCCCGCCCAGTTCGGGCATGCACCGCTGGTGGCAGCCCAGCTGGGCAATCGGGCCGCCTTGTATGGCGCAATCTATCCATTTTTTTATACAGAAGAAACGGAGCGTGACAGCTATGGCAACCGCATTGATCAATCAATTTGAAGGGATTTATATCGCCCTGTATTCGGCTTACGACGAGAACGGTGAGGTCGATCGGGAGCGTGCGCGACAGCTTGCCCGTTATTATGCTTCGACAGGCGTGAAGGGCTTGTATGTATGCGGCAGCTCGGGCGAGGGGATGTTGCAAAGCGTGGAAGAACGCAAGCGGATGCTGGAGGCGGTCATGGAAGAAGTGAAAGGCGAATTGACCGTTATCGTGCATGTAGGCGCCAACGCTACCCGTGACAGCGTGGAGCTGTCGCGGCATGCCGAGCAATGGGGCGCGGATGCGATATCGGCGGTGCCGTCCATATATTATCGGCTGTCAGAGGCTGCGGTCGAGAACCACTGGCAGCAAATGATCGACAGCACGTCGCTGCCGTTCATCATTTATAACATCCCGCAGACGACTGGCTTTAACCTTTCCTTAAACCTGCTGTCGAGAATGGCTGCGCAGGAGAAGGTGATCGGGGTCAAAATGTCCGGTGAAAGCACCTTCGATCTGCAGCAATTTAAGGTTGCCGGCGGGGACGACTTCCTTGTTTTCAACGGACCTGACGAGCAGTTTCTGGCTGGACGAATTATGGGAGCCGATGGCGGTATTGGCGGTACGTACGGCGTAATGCCGGAGTTGTTCTGCGCCTTGAACCAGCTGTTCAAGGACGGTCATATTCAGGAGGCGCAAGCGCTGCAGACGACCATTAACGGCTTGATCAAAAAGCTGCTCGGCTACCCTTCGCTGTATGGCGCATGCAAATATGTGCTTGGCCTGCGCGGCATTCAGACCGGACAGCCGCGGCTCCCGCTGCTCCCGGTGCGCGAGGAGGACCACGCTTCGCTTGCTGTGCTGAATGAGGAAATCATCGCTGCGATTGCTCGTTATGGAATGGCGGCGGGAGGGGCTGAGGGAGCTAAGGGAGCTGAACGGGCTGAAGGAGCCGAGGGAGCCGAGGGAGCCGAGGGAGCTAAAGGGGCTGAGCGAGCCGAAGGAGATGGACGCGATGCTTAAGGAAATCGTCGGCGGTCTCGTCGTTTCCTGCCAAGCGCTGCCGCATGAACCGCTGCATAGTCCCTCGATCATGGCCAAGCTGGCGTTGGCCGCCATGCAGGGCGGGGCGGTCGGCATTCGCGCGAACACCTTGGCAGATATTCGCGCGATTAAATCCGAAGTTTCCTTGCCTGTCATCGGTATCGTCAAGCGGGATTATGAAGGCAGCGATGTCTTCATTACCGCGACCATGCAGGAAATAGACGAGCTGCTGGAAAGCGGGTGCGAAATGATCGCAATGGACGCAACGAGCCGGGTGCGGCCGGGCGGAGTAACGACCGCCGAGCTCGTCGACTATTGCAGGAGGTGCAGCCCATCTGTAGAGCTTATGGCCGACATCTCCACGGTCGAGGAAGCGGTAGCCGCCGCGGCGCTGGGGTTTGACTGCGTCTCGACTACGCTTCACGGCTATACGGCTGGGACATCGGCTTCCAAGCTGTATGATAATGACTTCGCGTTTCTCAAGGCTGTGCTGTCAGCCGTCTCGATTCCGGTTATAGCGGAAGGAAATGTGCGCACGCCGGACATGCTGGCGCGCTGCCTGACGCTGGGCGCAGCTTCCGCCGTCGTCGGCGGAGCGATTACGAGGCCGCTTGAGATTACAGAGCGCTTCGTCGCGGCGATTGGGAGCGAGTCGGCTTAGCGCAGCGACTAGCGACACCGATACCAATCCAAGCATCGCGTGGTTTAGAAGCAACCGGTACGCCCGATGGGGCGTGCCGGTTTTTGGTTTGTTTTTGGGCAGCATCGTTGTTGGCAGGGCATGGTATAATCGCCGTGGATGGTGATTATTGCTGCTGCTGCTGCTCCTTGAGTGCTCCGGTGCTGGTGTATTTGGCGAGCTGCGAGAGATCGCTGTGGTCATGCCGGGACGCGCTATTGCGGCTAAAGCTGCAAGTGTGCGGCCGGTGGAATTACTGCAAATGCCGTCATGGACGCTATTGCGGCTAAAGCCGCGAGTGTCGCACTGCTGCACCAGTCGCACCGCCGTAATTGCACATTGTCGGTCGCTAATTTGCTTAAACTCGCCAAGCAGCTGTTCAACCGTCAGATCTTTCTCACGCTTCTGGCTGCTGTTGTCCCTCCCCCTGCTGCCCGACTACTACTATAGCGTCACTGTTGTCATTGTGTCGTCACTACGCCACACGGCTAACGGACTCCACAGCCCTTATTTCGAGTAAAATGCCTAGTTTTCCTCTGCAACGGACCCCAGTGCCGTTATTTGGAGGATTTACATGCTCGCAGGAGTCAATTTGAGCAAATAACGTCTCCTGGGTCCGTTAGAATCAGAAAAGCTTGCTTTTCGGCCAAATAACGCCCGCTGAGTCCGTTAGAAGTAATGACATTGCTTGAATTATTGCAATTGTGTAGGTTTCCTACAACAATTCAATAGGGGACATGTTGAATGTTAAATTACATATGGCTTAACGCGATCAGAGCATAGTAACAGTGAGGGACATTAGGTGAGGGGAACACACGATTGGTAGATGATGTTCGATTAGCATTTATCGTTCAATCGAAAGATATACAGCCATTCATTCCGGAATTGCTCGAGGGCATACAGGATATGAACTGGCCGAACGCCTGTTCAATTGTTGAAATACTGAGTGCTCATCCTGAGGAAGTAATGCCGCATGTGAAGGGGATTTTGTTGTCTGATGATACGATGTGGGTTTATTGGATTTTGGAGCGATTAATTCCAAATTGGCCTCTCCATTTAGTTAAAGCAGTACAGGCTGAATTAATCATTCTTCTTAATCGGTTAGATCCATATGAAGAGAACGATTTGAAGGCTGCGTGTATATTGCTCGACAGTGGCTTAATGAAATGGTCAGACGTATCGGAAGTGATTGTGGCAAAAGAGGAACAAGTTGTTGCTCAATTATCGGTGTATTCTGCTGAGCAAATTGAACACTTCGAGGAGCTTGAACGGTATCGAATAGAGGTATTGCTGAATGATCCGAGATTAATCGTTGAGTACGTTCAAGAAAAGAATGAGATATTGAAGATGAAATCTAAATACGAGACACAAGTAGGTTATTTGGAGTCAATACGTGAGTTTAGGGAGCAGTGCGAAGGTATTTCATAGCATTTTGCAACCCATCAGTGAGGGAGGCGATCAAAAGTGGATTTTGTGAAATCTAGAAAACTGAAGTCAGACCAAGCATTAATTAAGCCTGTTTATGAAATGCTAGCCGAAGATCAGCAATGGTTAGATGATTTATGGCATTCGATTAGAACGGGTAATCATTCTGAAATCATGAGTGAATGTGAGATTCAAAAAGTTTCAACATTTACCTTTGATAAGCTAGCCCGTCTAGACGCCTATTTAAAATCAATAAAGTTGAATAAGAAGTCAGCTCAAACGTTAGCATTTTATAGGGAATACGTAGAACTTCTGTTGAAATATCATAAAAATAATAAGTTTGATTCCGATTACATACTTCAATACATGTATCTCTATAGCGAATTAGTTTTAGGCTCTCAACGTTATAAACTTTGTAATTATCATTCGTCGGGAGTTGAATGAATGCCCCCCTATTATAGCATTCACTTCTCATTTCCTTATTCTTCTTATTCTCCTACATTCGTAGAAGATATTTATACGATTATTTTTAAGTACTTTCCTTTTAAATCGGGATATTGGCATGCCGAGCATGATTCGTTTGAGGAAATCGTGAAGTGGAATGATAGATTACTGTCTAAAAAATTCATACTAGGTTATGACCAACATTATACACATGATTATAAACAATTATTGTTAGATTCAGCTATGCATCACGAACTTCGCTTGTTTTGGATGTATGGTGCTAATGAAATTACATTACATTTCATTACCTCTGAGGATGATGTGCTGTTAGCTTATCCTCCATTAAGATTTGATTTGTCTAAATTACAGCCTTTTATTAATCTTTCCGTTGATCTATGGACTTCCCAACCAGCAAGTGTTGTTCAGACCTATCTTGAACTAGGGGAACCGGTCCGACTAAGGAAGCTTAACAAAGGAGCCCAACCATCGATAGAGCCTTTTTGTATGATGGGACGGGAATTGTTTAATAAAATGAAAAGCTCGCTTCCTGCTAACTACGTTTCAAAGCTACACAACAGAGGTGTACTAGTTGTCGATCAGGACTACTTGGGCTCCTTCAACCATAACTAACCCAAGCCACTTCATCCAAAGTGGCTTTTTTCACGTTTTCGACACCGCATTTCCCCATTATTTGACTAGCCACTGCCTTTATAACTAAAAATAATAAATACTACAGAATATCTTATAGACAAATGTCGACGAAATCATTGAACCAAATCGTAGTCTGCGGTAGTATTAACACAGGTTAAAACTTAGTAACATGGTCGGAATTTTGAATTTTCAGAGAATGATGTGAGGTGGATGGAGTTGCAACTTCAAGTGACGAATAGTCCGTTTACGAGCGAGCAAGCAGAAGTACTCAACAAGCTGCTCCCGACGTTGACGGAAGCTCAAATTAATTGGTTAGGCGGCTATTTAGCCTTTTATCGCGCAGGGGACGTAAGCGCAGCAGCATCGGTAGCGGCGGCAAGCGCGATTGCGGAGGCGCCAGCAGCGCCGGCTGTGCCGCAAGGTCCACGCGAAGCGACGATTTTGTTCGGATCGCAGACGGGCAATTCGCAGCGATTGGCAGGACGTCTGGCAGAGAAGCTGAAGGGCGAGGGCTTCGAGGTTACGCTGTCGGCGATGAATAAGTACAAAACGAACAATTTGAAAAAAGCGGGATATCTCTTCATCGTGGCAAGCACGCACGGCGAGGGAGATCCGCCGGATAACGCGATGTCGTTCCATGAGTTCTTGCACAGCAAGCGTGCGCCGAAGCTGGACGAAGTGAAATTCTCCGTGCTTGCACTGGGTGACACGTCGTATGAATTTTTCTGCAAAACAGGCCAAGATTTCGACGCGAAGCTCGCAGAGCTTGGCGCACAGCGGATCGTTGACCGCGTCGATTGCGACGTAGACTTCGAAGATTCGGCAGCTGGCTGGCTCGCAGCTGTAACGAGTGCCGTAACTGCGGCTCCTGCAGCAGCAGTTCAAAGCACGGCAGGCGCAGCTGTTTCCGCGTCTGCAGCAGCAACGGAATCCGAATATTCCCGCAACAACCCGTTCATGGCGGAAGTGCTCGACAACTTGAACCTGAACGGCAGAGGCTCGGACCGCGAGACGCGCCACGTTGAGCTTTCGCTCGAAGGCTCCGGCCTGACGTATGCGCCTGGCGATGCAGTTGGCGTATACCCGACGAATGATCCGGCTTTGGTTGATGCGATCATCGCGGAGCTGAAGTGGAATTCGGAGGATGCAGTAGTAACAGGCAAAGCAGGCGAGACGTCTTCGCTGCGCACGGCGCTTTTGCACCACTTTGAAATTACGGTATTGACTAAGCCCCTGCTGGAAAAAGCGGTTGCCTTCTCGGGCAGCAGCAAGCTGGCAGACCTGGTGAAGCCAGAAAATAAAGAAGAGCTGAAAGCCTACACGACTGGCCGCGATCTGCTTGATCTGCTTCGCGACCACGGTCCTTGGACGCTTGCAGCGGCTGACGTAGCGACACTGCTTCGCAAGCTCCCGCCGCGCCTGTATTCGATCGCGAGCAGCATCAACTCCCATCCGGAGGAAGTGCATCTGACGATCCGCAAAGTGGAGTACGAAGCGCATGGCCGCGAGCGCAAAGGCGTTTGCTCGGTGTTCGCATCCGAGCGTCTTGAAGCGGGCGACAAGCTGCCGATTTTCATCCAGCAGAACCCGAACTTCAAGCTGCCAGTTAATCCGGATACGCCGGTGATCATGGTTGGGCCGGGCACAGGCGTAGCGCCGTTCCGTGCATTCCTTGAAGAGCGCGAAGAGCTGGGCGCAGGCGGCCAAACGTGGCTGTTCTACGGCGACCGCCATTTCGTAACGGACTTCCTGTACCAAACCGACTGGCAGCGCATGCTGAAGGACGGCGTGCTGACGAATCTGGACGTAGCATTCTCGCGCGACTCGAAAGAGAAAGTATACGTTCAGCAGCGGATGCTTGAAAATGGCGAAGAGCTGTACAAATGGCTGCAAAACGGCGCGCATGTATATGTTTGCGGAGACGAGAAGCATATGGCGCATGACGTCCATGCAGCGCTGCTCTCGATTATCGGCCAATATGGCGGCAAATCGCCTGAAGCGGCAGCGGCATACGTGTCGGAGCTGCAGGATCAAGGACGTTACCAACGCGACGTATATTAAGCGCTTGTTCGGAAGCGTATCGTGACATAGATGCAATAAGCATGAACCCATCCGACGGATGCGGGCAAAGGAGCTAATAACAATCATGGCAAAAAACCATAAGGTCGAGCCGATCGGCGGACCGCCGAGTGACGTAGAACTTCTCAAGCTGGAGAGTAATTATCTCCGCGGATCGATGACGCAATCGCTGAATAACCGCGTAACGGGCGGACTGCCTGAGCTGGACAACCGCCTTCTGAAATTCCACGGCAGCTACATGCAGGATGACCGCGACTACCGCAACGAGCGGGAGAAGCAAAAGCTGGAGCCGTACTACCAGTTCATGCTTCGCGTCGTTACGCCAGGCGGCTTATCGACACCTGCACAATGGCTCGTTATGGACGAATTGGCTGACAAATACGGTACAGGTACGCTGCGTCTGACGACGCGTCAAGCTTTCCAGCTGCATGGCGTATTGAAATGGAATCTGAAAAGCACGATTCAAGAAATCAACGATGCGCTGCTAACGACGCTGGCAGCTTGCGGCGACGTAAGCCGTAACGTCATGTGTAATCCGAATCCATACCAGTCGGAAGTGCATAGCGAAGTATTCTACTGGTCGCAGCAGCTGACGTCGCATCTTGCGCCGAAAACGCCTGCTTACCATGAGATTTGGCTCGACGGCGAGAAGGTTGTAGACAGCCTGGAGCAAAATGGCGAGACGGCAGAAGTCGAGCCAATCTATGGCCCTGTTTACCTGCCGCGTAAATTCAAGATCGGTATCGCAGTACCGCCGTCCAATGACGTTGACGTGTACTCGCAGGATCTTGGCTACATCGCTGTTGTAGAAAACGACAAGCTTGTCGGTTTCAACGTTAGCGTTGGCGGCGGCATGGGCATGACGCACGGCGATACGGCAACGTATCCGCAGCTTGCTCGCGTTATCGGCTTCATCACGCCTGACCAAGTGCTGGACGTGGCAGAGAAAACCGTTATGATTCAACGCGATTATGGCAATCGTTCCGTACGTAAATACGCACGTTTCAAATATACCGTTGACCGCCACGGCTTGGATTGGTTCGTCGATGAGCTGCAAGACCGTTTGGGATGGGAGCTTCAGCCGGCTCGCGAATTCAAGTTCGAGCATACGGGCGACCGTTATGGCTGGATCAAAGGCAAAGACGGCAAATGGAATCTTACCTTGTACATCCAGAGCGGACGTATCGCAGACATCGAAGGGTACAAGCTGAGAACGGCGCTTCGTGAAATCGCGAAAATCCACACAGGCGATTTCCGCCTGACAGCTAACCAAAACTTGGTCATTGCGAACGTAACCGCACAGAAGAAAACGAAAATCGTCGCGCTTCTGAACGAGTACGGCATTGCGGAAGGCACGCAATATTCGGCGCTGCGCCGCAGCGCGCTGTCCTGCGTAGCCCTGCCAACTTGCGGTCTTGCAATGGCTGAGGCTGAGCGTTACCTGCCGACGCTGATCGAGAAGCTGGAGCCGATCCTAGAGCAAGCTGGCTTGCGCGATGAAGAAATCAACATCCGCATGACAGGCTGCCCGAACGGCTGCGCGCGTCCAGCACTGGGCGAAATCGCGTTCATCGGCAAATCGCCAGGCAAGTACAACATGTACATGGGCGCAGGCTTCTCCGGCGACCGCCTGAGCAAGCTGTACCGTGAAAACATTGGAGAAGATGAAATTATCGGTACGCTTCAGCCGATCATCAACCGTTACGCTGCTGAGCGCAACAAAGGCGAGCATTTTGGCGACTTCGTTGTTCGCACGGGCTACGTTCAAGCGGTAACGAACGGCATGAACTTCCACGATTAATTGTGGACTGAAATAGATAGGCGGTGCAGAGGTTGATCCTCGGCGCCGCCTTTTGATTTTGGATCAGCTGAGCTTAGGATGTCAGACGAAATGCGGCAACCTACGAGCAGCAGCTGTATAAGATTCTTGACCCGCAGAAGACCAAGTTTCATTTTAACTCGGCATGGCTCGAAACAATGAATTTCCAAGATGTATTGGAGCTAGCATCGAAGCTTACGGTTGCCCGCATGCTTGAACGCGATGATTTTGCCAAGCGATATGGAAACAGTCAGCCTATCCACATACATGAGTTTTTCTATCCGCTTATGCAGGCATATGATTCGGTTTCGCTGGAGAGCGATATAGAGATTGGCGGTACGGATCAAACCTTTAATATTTTGATGGGCAGAACGCTGCAAGGCGCATTTGGTTCCAAAGACGGTCAAGTCGCTATTCTGATGCCTTTGCTGGAAGGGCTGGACGGCGTTCAGAAAATGAGCAAAAGCTTAGGCAACTACATCGGGATTAATGAAGAACCGAATGAAATATTCGGGAAGACGATGTCGATTCCGGACGAGCTGATGCTAAAATATTATGAGCTGAGCACGAGCATTACCATTGAGGAGCTTCAACAGCTGAAGCAAGACTTGCAAGCAGGAGACGTTCATCCGCGCGATGTTAAGGTTCAGCTCGCCAAGCATCTGGTTCGCATGTATCATGGGGAGCAGGCTGCTGAACAAGCGGAGCAGCATTTTAACCTTGTATTCCAGAAGCGAGCGCTTCCTGATCAAATCGACGAAGCGCATGTGGGGGGAGAGCTGCTGGAGGAGGGGCGCATTTCGATCAGCAAGCTTTTGGTAACACTCGGATTCGCAGCTTCCACTAGCGAAGCGAGGCGCAGTGTTGCGCAAGGAGCGGTAAAAATCAATGAGGTTAAGCTTCTTGACCCTAACGAGAGCGTCGTCATTCAAAGCGGTGACATTGTTCAGGCAGGAAAAAGAAAATTCGCCAAAATCGTGATGGGATGAAGCGGTAGAGGCCAAGAGAAGGAGAACGGATATGTTAGCACAATTTTTCGTAGGGCTAGTGGCAGTTGAGCATGTTTATATTTTAATATTGGAGATGTTTCTATGGACGACACCGCGCGCTCGGAAGGCTTTCGGGACGAGCATCGAGCAAGCCGAGATCACGAAGCCGTTGGCGGCGAATCAAGGGCTATATAATGGATTTCTTGCCGCAGGGCTCGTGTGGGGGCTCATTCATCCGAATGCGGCGACGGGAAAGGAAGTCGAAATCTTTTTCCTAACGTGTGTGCTCATTGCGGCTCTATATGGGGGCTTTAGCGCGAAACGTTCGATCCTTCTCGTTCAGGGGCTTCCTGCATTGATTGCTTTGGCGCTGGTTCTGTGGCTGTAGCGGAACGAACGGGCCGCTAAACGAATATTGTGGAAATAGACGAGAGGAACCCTTGAGCATCAAGGGTTTTTTTATATAGAAAAGGTATGGAGAGCGGACAATTGTGGGAAATTGTTGAAGTAGGCATGGATTAGCAATGGGAGGCGGAAGCATAATGAATCAGGTGTGGTGGAAGGAAGCTGTGGTCTATCAGATTTATCCACGAAGCTTCATGGATAGCAACGGAGACGGCATCGGGGATTTGCAGGGCATTATCGCGAAGCTGGATTATTTGAAGGAGCTTGGCGTTGACGTGCTGTGGATATGCCCGTTTTTCAAATCGCCGAATGACGATAACGGCTATGATATTTCCGATTATCAAGACATTATGGATGAGTTCGGCACGATGGCGGACTTTGACGAGTTGTTGAAGGAGACCCATGCGCGAGGCATGAAGCTCATTCTCGATCTAGTCATTAACCATACGAGCGACGAGCATCCGTGGTTTATTGAATCCCGGTCCTCTGTCGATAGTCCGAAGCGAGATTGGTACATTTGGCGGGATGGCCGAGATGGCAGAGAGCCGAACAATTGGGAGAGCATATTCAGCGGCTCGGCTTGGGAATTTGACGATCGGACGGGGCAATATTACTTGCATATTTTCTCGGTGAAGCAGCCGGATTTGAACTGGGAAAATGCTGAGGTGCGCGAAGCGTTGTACGACACGGTCAATTGGTGGCTGGACAAAGGGATCGACGGCTTCCGCGTGGATGCGATCAGTCATATCAAAAAGCTGCCGGGCTTGCCGGATATGCCGAACCCGGATGGCCGGGAGTATGTGTCATCGTTCGATGGCCATATGAATCGCGAAGGCATTCAGACGCATTTGAAGGAGCTGAAGGAACGCACCTTCGACAAGTACAACATCATGACCGTTGGCGAAGCGAACGGCGTTAGCATCGAGCAGGCTGACGATTGGGTAGGCGAGGAAAACGGCAAGTTTAATATGATTTTCCAGTTTGAGCATCTGGGGCTTTGGGATAGAGGTGCCGACAGCTCGGTAGATGTGCCTGCACTCAAGCATACGCTTACCAAATGGCAGAAGGGGCTTGAGAATCGCGGCTGGAACGCTTTATTCTTCGAGAATCATGATCAGGCTCGTTCGGTATCCACATGGGGCAACGATCGCGAATATCGGGTGCAGAGCGCCAAAATGCTGGGCGTGTGCTACTTCTTCATGCAGGGCACGCCGTACATTTATCAAGGTCAAGAGCTGGGCATGACGAACGTTCGATTCGAGTCCATCGACGATTACGACGATGTCGGCATGAAAAACTACTATCGCATTGAAACCGAGAATGGGCGTCCGCATGAAGAAGTGATGGAAATCATTTGGAACCGCGGCCGCGACAATTCGCGAACGCCGATGCAATGGTCCGACGCGCCGAACGCCGGGTTTACGACAGGAACGCCTTGGATGGGCGTTAACCCGAACTACAGTAACATTAACGTGGAGCGCGAGCTGGCGGACCCGGATTCTGTTCTGAACTTCTATAAAGCGATGGCGCGCCTGCGCAAGGAGCATTCGTTGTTTGTCTATGGCACGTATGAGCTGCTGCTGGCAGAGCATGAGCAGATTTTCGCTTATACGCGCTCCGGCGAGGGCGGCAAGGCGTTGGTCATATGCAACTTCTCGCCGCATGCCGCGGAGCTGCATCTTCCTGCTGGAGTAGTCGACGGCAATGTGCGGCTTGCGCTGCATAACTACCCGGTCGAGGGCTCGGATGCGGATGCGAATGCGAGTGCGAATGCGCTGGAGCATTGTACGCTAAGGCCATATGAGGCGCGCGTTTATTTGATGTAGTAGCAGCGGCGGGGTAGTATGGATGTCTCGCTTGGCACGCACGGTTGCATGACAGAGTACGGCTGTGCATGGCAGTGTTGTACGACGTAATGCGAGAGTATGATACGGAAAGGCATCCCTACCGTATCGTGGGACAATGTGGCAAAGTACCGCACATGTGTGATCTCTTTGAACCGCCTCTCCCTTCGGGGGAGGCGGTTTTCTAACATTAGAACGTTCTAACGGACTCCAGAGCCGCTAACCCCCGCGAAACGCGCCGATTGCAACTGTAACGGACCTCACAGCCTTTATTTAGCACATTCTGGGCTGCGAAGGGGCAATTTTGGCCCAATAAGGTCTCCTGAGTCCGTTACAGCAAAAAAGTGCCCGATTTGAGCCGAATAAGGCCTCCTCGGTCCGTTAGAATCCCCGTCCATGCTCGGATTGATTGAATAGATACCGCCCGACAACTGGGGAAAGCCAGTAGTCGCATTTCTAACGGACCGCAGAGCTCTATTTCCCGCGAAACGCGCCGTTGCAGCTAATCCAGACGCAAACGGTAAAGGCGATACCTCGTTTTCCCGCTCGTCGCAATCAATACGCCCAGATGAACAAGTTTGTGCAGCAGCCTCCGTGCATGGCGGTCCGTAATACGCAAATGGCCTGCAAGCTCAGATGGGGCGAACGGACGAAGCAGGCGCCGAGCAAAGCGGACCGCTTCTGCCTCCAACCAGGACCATTCGGAAGGCAGTTCCTTCGAAATGAATTTGCCGATGAACGAGAGCACGAGCTGCTGACAGCGCTGGGGCTCATCTTTGATCGAGAGGTAGGCGATCGGCAAGAAAATCCAGTCATCCAGCGCTAATAAACAATGCCGCCAGCATAAGTCTTTGAATCGTTTGACATCCAAATCTCGGGCGTGA
>NZ_AEDD01000014.1 GCF_000179615.1 Paenibacillus curdlanolyticus YK9 | reverse complement strand
TGAGCGCTTCTGCGCAGCTGGCTTGCGAATAGGGAAGTTTTTATTCCCTATGAGCGCTTCTGCGCAGCTGGCGNGCGAATAGGGAAGTTTTTTATTCCCTATGAGCGCTTCTGCGCAGCTGGCGTGCGAATAGGGAAGGTTTTTATTCCCTATGAGCGCTTCTGCGCAGCTGGCGTGCGAATAGGGAAGGTTTTTATTCCCTATGAGCGCTTCTGCGCTGCTGGCTTCGCGTCGGCAGCCGTGTTTGTGAGCTAAGCCACAACAAAAAAACAGCCGAATCAGGCCGACAATCAGCATGCGCATCCCGCGCCCGCTGTCTGCCACCTGACCGACTGCTGTCTGCTTACCTTCCACTCTTTTGCATGCCTTTGCCTGCCTGAGCATACTCTTACCTGTCAACGCCTGCGCTTATTCGCGCCTGTCACGTGAATGACGTCGACATAAGAACGGATTCGCTCCATAATCCGCTCACCCTTATGGCGCTCATCGCCATCCTTGCTTGTGAAGCTAAAATGCTGCTCTAATGCATCGAGTTCATAGTTCGACGTATAGAAGGTCGGCTTGCGCTCCATCCGATAGTTCAATATGCCGCCCATCACGTGGTCGCGCACCCATGGGCTCAAATTTTCCGCGCCAATATCGTCGAAAATGAGCAAGTCGGTCTCTTTCATCATATCGACCGTTTCCTTCAGCTTGCCCGGCTCGTGCATCATCGCCTTCAGATCTTCAACAAAGTCCGGCATATAGACAATGACGCCCGAATGGCCGATTTTCGCCAGCTCATGAAGCAAATAACACATCAAAAAGGTCTTGCCCGTGCCGAATCGGCCAGCGAGATAGAGTCCCGTCGTCTGCAGTCCATGCTCCTTGGTCCGATCGATATATTCCATTAACTGGCCAACCGCTTCAATGCGGTTCAGGTCGTTCGTCAAAATCTCATCCGCGGAATACCCGCCGTTGTTCAACGCTTTCTCATCAATATAGAAGCTGCGGATTCGGCTGCGAATCTGCTCTTCATTTTGCCGGGCGATGAACTTCTTGCAGGATACTTTACGGTCATACATCTGTACCCCGCCGCCGTTGGTTTCGCACTGGAGAAGCGTATAATGCCCTTCAAAATCGTTCGGGCACCGGTCGAGCCCCGGACATTGCTCGCAGTTGCGGTATTCCTTCACGAATTGGTAGAACCGGTTCAAATTGATACGGATCGTACCCTCATCAAGCTCCGGATGCTTCGCCCGGAACCGCTGAATAAGCGGGTCGGCGAGCAGTTCGTCCATCAATTGGGCGGAACGGCGTATCGCTTCGCCTCCGATGGGCGTCCGTTTCAATAAATCGCCAAGCGATTCCATGCCGGCTCTCCTCCTGTCTCCGATTGCCTGTCTCTATTATTTGCCGTCCAGCTTGCGCGCCAACCGCCGCAGCTCCTCCAGCTTCTCGGCCGATGGCGCGCCTCCCGCTTGCTCCTGCTCCTGTACGATTGGAATCGCCGGCTTACGCGATGCCGAGCCGCTCGGCCTGCCTCTTCCGCGCCCGCTGCCGGAAACTGCGCCTCCAGCTGTGCCGCGTGCGGATTCGATGACCTGCTGCTCGCGAACGTAGCGCACTGCCTTCTCAAACGTATCCACCTGCTTGAGCAGCATGTTGGATGCGACAGCCTCAATAAACGTTTTGGTAACGCGCTGTGAATCATTCGTACCGATTACATAATGGATAAGAACATTGATTACCGCCGCAGGCAGCTTATAATTCAGATCGATCCGTTCAAAGGTGCGATCGATCATATCCGGCACTGCGCCAGGGAAATAACGCTGCAAGAAACGCGTATGCGGCTCATTGCGCATGAGCATATTGTATTGATGAATGTCGCAGCGCCCTTCCAGACGCTTCGGCACTTCCATATACAGCTCCTCGGGAACGCCGTACTCTTCCTCGTCTTCGGTGTCGCTCGTTTCGCGGGCAGCGGCCTGCGATTTGGCCATGACGCGCTGACGGTCGGACTCCCGTTTCTTATCTTGGCGATACAGCTGGTTTGCGCGCAGCTGCAGCTCCTCTACGAGCAGCTCGCCTTGCGCAGTAAAGACGCCGTCTTCATCCAGCAACCGGCACACATCCGCTGCTCCGATGTTGTATTTATAAGCAACGTAATTAATTTGCGCCATTCCATCGGCATCACTGCGAAGACGTTCCACGTACTTGCGGTTGCCTGCTCCGCGCGGGAAGCGCATCAGCAGCTCGCCCGCTGTCAGGCCCGCCGTCTCTGACGAAAGCGGCTTCTGCGGCGCCGGCTGGCGTGCCGGTGCAACCTCCGTAAGCGCCTGCTCCAGCTCGTCATCGACATTCGATGTATTCAAGCGGAACAGCTCATAGAATGGCACCGAAATGTTTTCCTTATGCCATCTCGCTTCTGCCAGCTCATCTGGCTCCTTCGAGCTAAACGACTCGCGCAAGGCGATAACCGAATATTTGCCAATCTGATCACGAAGCAGCAGCGTAAGATGCTGATTGCGGAAAAACTCATCCGGCGCAAGCGGTGCAGACAGCTCATATTCATATACGACATCATCATTATCCGGCATCGCCAAACGCGAGGTTTGCAGCATGCCTACCGCTTCCAGCCGGGACGTATCGTCCAGCAGCTTCTTCCGTCCCCGTTCGTTCATCTCCAGGCCTAGCGCCAGAAACAGCATCCGATGCGATTCGACAGCCGAATATCCTGTTCTGCCCTCCATCACCTGATGGTACAGCAGCTGATAGAGGCTTATTGCTGAAGTGCCGATCATCGGCTGATAAATTAACGAAAGCATCCGCATATCGAGCGGGCTTAACGAAAAACCGCGAAACGTGTAATACCGGTGGTGTTCGGTAAACTGCAGCACATGTGTAATGCGCATTGCATCTACTCCATCCCGTAACTGACTTTCCTATCATTCTATCATAAAGCAGACTCGCAAGGCAGACGTCGAAAAATAGAAAATTCCCCCGAACCAATCGAGGGAATTTGTCACAACATTGCGATTAAAACATTTTGTAGCCGCCCTTGCGCAGCGCCTGAATCGTCCAACCGCTCACATAAGCGCCGATAAACGCAGTGATGGCCGGCAGTATATCAATAATCGTAAACTCGGTAAAGTTGTCGGCAAACGAAATAGTTTTATCCCATGTGCCCCAGATCATCAACGGCACGAGCACGATAATGAACAGGTACATCGGGAACCACGTCGTCTTCATTAGCATATTCAGAATGAACCCGATGCCGAACATCATTATAAAGAACAGCACCATTGCCACAATTACTTGAATCATCGACCTTATGCCCCTTTTATCTCTGAGATCAATATCCGATAAGATTTGCTATTTTCAGTTTAATGAAAGCCTGTTCGGAAGTCAATTTGCTATAAACAAATGTCACAAGTCCGCCATTTGCTCTTCGATCGTTCGTTACGCTACAATGGTAACAATTGCGAAAATGAACGATACGGAGGAATTACGATGAGTGAAGCAGCACAAACCTTAGAAGGCTGGTACGCCTTGCACGATTTTCGCACGATTGATTGGCAGGCTTGGAAAGCCGCAAGCGAAGAGGAGCGTACGCAAGCGACGGACGAGCTTCATGTTTACTTAAAGCTGTGGGACCATGTGAACGAGATGAAGCAAGGCAGCACGGCCGTCTACACGATTATCGGACAAAAAGCGGATCTGGTGTTCATGCATTTGCGTGAAACACTGGAAGAGCTCAACGCACTCGAAAATGCGTTTAACAAAACGTCATTCGCGAAGTTTACAAAGCCTACGTACTCGTACGTTAGCATCGTCGAACTGAGCAACTACATGGGACAGCCGGGCGTTGACCCGCTCCAAGTGCCTGAGGTTGTCGCTCGCCTGAAGCCTACGCTGCCGAAAGCGAATCATATTTGCTTCTATCCGATGAACAAGCGCCGCGAAGGCAACGACAACTGGTACATGCTCAGCATGGATGACCGCAAAGCAATGATGCGCAGCCACGGCTTGATCGGCCGCCAATACGCAGGCAAAGTAAAGCAGATCATTACCGGCTCCGTTGGATTCGACAACTGGGAGTGGGGCGTTACGCTGTTCGCGGACGACGCGCTTCAATTCAAAAAGCTCGTATATGAAATGCGCTTCGACGAAGTAAGCGCACGCTTCGGCGAGTTCGGCGAGTTCTATGTCGGCAATCTGCTGACGGAAGCAAAGCTGAGCGAGCTGCTGTCGGTTTAATTTCCTAACGGACCTCAGAGCCGCTATTCTCCTCTAAACGTGCCCGTTGCAAATGTAACGGACTCCACAGCCGTTATTTAGCCATTTTTCTGCCCCGTGAGGACGATATTGGCCAAATAGCGGCTATCGAGTCCGTTAAAACACAAATGTGCCGGATTATGACCAGATAAGGGCTGCTCGGTCCGTTATAACAATTCAACCGACACACGGTTGCTTTCTGCTATAAAAATAGAAGAAGGGTGTCCCATGCTTACGCACTGGGACACCCTTCTTTTCGTAACCAGGACTTCGCCTTAAGACTTGAACTTCGCGATCATTTCAGTCAACTGATTCGCCATGCCGCCCAATGACTCGGAGGAAACGAAAATCTGCCGCATCGACGCAGATTGCTCCTCTGCTGCCGACGCAACCTTCGCAAAGCGCTCCGCAGACTGCTGCACGCTGGCCGCCAGCTCCGTGCTGGCTTCATTCGCCGCCTTGGAGCCCGCCGCCATTCGACTCGACACATCGGACAGTTCATCCATCTGGTTCGACACTTTACTGATTTCCTCCATGATGGAAGCGAATGAAGCCTCCGCCTGCCTGACGATCAGCAGCCCTTCCTCTACCTCACGGCTGCCGCCATGAACAGCATCCACGATTCGCTCAATGCGCACGAGCATGTCCATGATGAGCTCCGAAACGATACGCGATGAAGACTCCGATTGAACCGCCAGCTTCCGAACCTGCTCTGCAACAACTGCGAAGCCTCGGCCTTCTTCCCCCGCACGCGCAGCCTCGATTGCTGCATTTAGCGATAATAAATTCGTCTGCGATGCGATGGATCCGATCATCTCCATGATGGAACGGATCTGGTCCGACCGCTCTGACAGTTGCTCCACATCATCCTTCATGGATGCTGTATTGCGATGAATCGCTTCCATCTGGCCCATAGCTTGCTGAACGGAGCGGCCGCCTGCCGCCGCCTCTGACGCCGTCCCGTGCGAAGCCATCGCAACGACCGTCGCAGCACTCGCAATACGCTGAACGGATTGATCCGTCTCCCCGATGGCGGACAGCACATTCTCCGATCGTTTCGACTGGCGAATGCCTTCTTCCTCCGTCGTCTTAATAAGCGTCGTAATTTGCTCCGCATTATACTGCGTATGCTCCGCGCTCGCCGATAGCTCCTGGGATGCCGAGTGAAGCTGTACCGCATTGTCATTAAGCCGAACAATCATCCCGCGCAGATCATCCACCATCGACTGGAACGCGCCTGCTAGCCTGCCCGTCTCGTCTTTGCCCTGAGTCGTCACGCGTACCGTCAAATCGCCCTGCTGAACGCGAGCCATTTCAACAGTAAGCCGTTTAAGCGGCATAACGAGCCTTTTTGCAAATAGCAAAGTAGCCAGCAATGAGATCACCAGAACGCCAATGCCGATCGATAACGCCGTCGTCTTGTTGCGCTTCATAAGCGCGTAAACCTCTGTCGCATCAAAATCTGCGCCGACGACGCCAATCATCTTGCCATCCGAATTGCGAATTGGAACATAAGCCGTTACTGTCGCGCCATAGACGTCATCGCTCGTTAATTCGCCTACCGTCACTTCCTGCTTCTGGAACGAGCGAACGAGTCCGTCATACTGCTCCTCCTCGACTTCACCTAGCGCGGATACATCCTCCGTCTGGTCGAGCGGAGCTCCATCCACGACATAGTAATACTGCGTTTGTCCTTCTGCCTCTTTACTGCTCATCGTATACAAATATTTGAGACCATAAGCAGCTTTCATCTCATTAAGCTGCGTCCGAAGCGCCTTGTAATAAGCATCCGAGTCCGACGCCCCCGCTGCAGCAAGCTTGGCAAACTCGCCGCTGTCAATCGCTTGCGCCGCATGGGCAGCAATCGATTCTGCTTGCGTGCCCATCGAGCGAACGACGAGCCGCTGCGCATCATTAACGATCGTAAAGCCAAGCACCGCAGCAGAAATCGTAATAATAATAGAGAATACAAGCACGATACGCGTTTGCAAACTATTCATCTTGAGGGAACCCCTTCCAATTGTCGCGAATAGAAAAAGCCTCCGACAGCAACATAACGTTGTCATGCTGCAGTCGGAGGCTCGTGGTGATAGGTAGTTGTTGTAGTCATGTAGGTTCGTATCTTCTATGATTCAAACGTTTGCGTTCGTTAATCTTCGTCTTCGTCTTCCTCGTCCTCAAGCTCCATTGCGAGACGACGCTTCTCATCCAAATATTCAGCTGTGGCGCGGTCTCTTTCACGCCCTTTATCCTTCAACCGCTCAATTGCTGGCATAATGAGAATATCGATTTCCTTCTGCACCGTATAAGCAAGATCATACCTGCCCTGCGACTCAAGGAACGAGCCGACTTCCATTAAGGCATTGTATCGGTCGAGCTCCTCTCTCGTCAACAGACCGCGTACTTGTACGCTGCAATGACGCATTACAGGAACTTGCCTTTACGGAACACGAGCGGCAAGCCGCCGATAATGAACAGGTAACGAATATCGATTACTTTTTTCAGCCATGCTGCAACGCGGCCTTTATATTTCTTGCCGAATGCAATGCCGACAGCTTCGCCTTTGCCGAGCGATGCAACGGTGCCTTTGTTGCTGAACACAAACTTCTTCAGCGGCTGGTTGCGAATCGAAGCGACCAGATTATGCGCGCATACAACGCCCTGCTGCATAGCGATCTGAGCAGTTGGCGGGTATGGACGGCCATCTTCGTTGAACATCAGCGAGTTGTCGCCCACGATGTAAACATGGTCGCTGCCTGGCGCACGCAGATTGTCGTCGATTTTCACGCGGCCGCGCATCGTCTCGAAGCCCGCTTCCTCGATCAGTCGGTTGCCGCGAACGCCGCCAGACCAGATGACGGTCTGCGAACGGATTTCCTCCGCTGGCTCTTCGCCTTTTTGAACAACAACGCCGTCTTGGGAGCACGATTTGATCGCTGTGCCGATCTTGAACGTAACGCCCTTCTTGGTCAATACATTCATCGCGTATTCGACAAGCTCTGGATCGAAGCCCGGGAGTGCCGAAGGCCCCGCTTCTACGTTGTAGATTTTGACCATGTTAGGATCAACGTCGAACTCTCTGCACAGCTCTGGGATACGGTCCGCCAGCTCGCCGATGAACTCAATGCCCGTGAAGCCCGCGCCTCCGACAACAAATGTCAGGTAGTCCGTACGATGCGGCTCGCGTTTGAACCGGGCGAATTGATATTCGATGTGCTCGCGGATGAGGCGAACCGAGTTGATGCTGCGAATGTTCATTGCATTCTCCAACAAGCCTGGGATTCCGAATGTCTCTGGCTCGCCGCCAAGACCGATAACCAGGTAGTCGTAAGAAAGCGTTCCGTCCTCAAGAATAACCTTCTTGTCTTGCGGGCGAATTTGAACAACCGTCGATTTTACGAAATCGATTTTGAACTCGTCAATAAGTTTGGAAATGCTCACGCGGGCATTCTCTGGATTATCCGTACCTGCCGCAGGCATATGAAGATGAGTCGTTATATAGTGGTAGTCATGCTTGTTCACGAGCGTCACGTCGGCTTCGTTGTAATTCAACTGCTTTTGCAGACGAAGCGCCGTCAGTACGCCGCCGTAGCCAGCGCCCAAGATGACGATTTTCGGTATGTTACTCATGGTAGAATCCCTTCCTATCCGTTTGTTTTTATATGTCTGTAAGATTTATAATTAGACCGAATACACTTTGTGAAAAATTACACAAACCAAGCCTAAAAAATAAGGATCAATCTCCCGTTTGTCCGGTCAAAGTGCCTCTCCGAGGCTTGTCGACACGGCTTGTCGAACAAAACATTCATGAAGAATGATACATAGTTTTCACCAAAAGTTCAATAGTTATTTATACGAAAATGTTCGTCAGAAGTTCCAATTGGGCCGTTCCCCAACGCCCTAAAAACCGTCTATAATGAAAGAGGATCACGCACTTTGACGATGTAAGCGTAAGACAAAGTTCAGCTCCCGAAGGAGGTTCTCAATTTGTCTGATCTCGAGCTTCAACCTGTTGACATTGCAGTTATCGGCGGCGGGCCTGCGGGCATGTTCGCAGCATTCTATTGCGGCATGCGCCAAGCCTCAGTGACCATTATTGAAAGCATGCCTCAGCTTGGCGGCCAGTTGGCAGCCTTGTACCCAGAGAAGCACATCTATGATGTAGCAGGCTTCCCTTCCATTACGGCAGGCGAGCTTGTGAATCAGCTGCACAAGCAAATGGCCCATTTTGCTCCTAACATCCGCCTTGAGGAGAAGGTTGTCCAGGTCATTAAGCGCGATGAGCGATTATTCGAAATTCAGACGGACAAAACCGTCCACTATGCGAGAGCCGTTATCATAACCGCAGGCGTCGGCGCCTTCGAGCCGCGCAGGCTGGAGCTTCCCGAAGCTGCGCAATATGAGAAGCGTAATTTGCACTACTTCATTAATGATCTTCAGCAGTTTAAAGACAAACACGTTGTCATTAGCGGCGGCGGCGATTCCGCGGTCGATTGGGCGCTTATGCTGGAGCCGATCGCAAGCAGCGTTACGCTGGTTCATCGCCGCGACAAGTTCAGGGCGCATGAGCATAGCGTCGAGAACCTGTATCGATCTCAGGTACAGATTTCAACCCCCTATGAGATCGCTGCCCTGCAAGGGAGCGGCTCCATCGATCGCGTGGTGCTAGAGCATGTGAAGACGAAGGAACGAACCGAATTGGCGGCTGATGCCGTGATCGTGAACTTCGGGTTCATTTCCTCTCTTGGCCCGATTTCGGATTGGGGGATCGAGATTGAAGGCGGTTCGATCGTGGTCGACTCGCGGATGGAAACGAGCATTCCCGGCATTTTTGCAGCGGGGGATATTACGACTTATCCAGGCAAGCTGAAGCTGATTGCAGTCGGGTTCGGGGAAGCCCCAACTGCTGTGAACAACGCGAAGGTTTATTTGGATCCAAGCGCCAAGCTCTCTCCCGGGCACAGCAGTAATATGAAGCTATAAATGATGGAATAGAAAATAGGGTATCCTACCTTAGGAAAGGCGATATGAGCCGCCAAGGAGGATACCCTTATGCATGTGTGCGCAGTTTGCAACGGTCTACGTTTACTTGATGCACGCTGTCTGACATGTTCCGCCATAGCGGAGGATAACGGCAAAGCAAGTGACTGGATGGGACCTTATGCGCCTTATGAACCGATAGAAGTCGAGTATGCCGCTAATCAACAAGAAGCTGTGGCGTCATGCCGTCATGTCGCCTATTGTCCGTATTGCGTCAATACCTTCGAGGTAGCTGTTACGGAAGAAATGGATTAGAGGCCAGGTCATTCGTTACGCTCCTAAACGGTAGCTCTCTGGGTTGATCTGTCTGCGCATGATCTCTTCGCTGATCAGGCGAATAAATTCCTGGTCAAGATGCAATTGGATAGCCGCAAAATAGGTGTCCACAAGCAAGTCATCAGACAGCAACTCCATCTCCCACACTCCCTTCACGCGAGTTTCCTTTATTTCCTAACTCATATTAGCATGGGGCTAGGAACGGAACAAGCGTTCCGATTATCCACAACATGGTGTGTACAGCATGTGTACAGTGTGTGGGTATATGGAGAATCGCAAGGCATTGCAATGGGGAACATGTGGATAGTCTTATACACAGCCTATGGATAGCTTTTTTCCATAAAAAACTTTAATCGATCCGATTGGTTATAATTAGCATCTTATATCATAAAATGAGTAGTTTCGAGTAAAAACGGAGCAGGAATCCAGTTTATTGTGGTCGAGTATTGACTTCGAATATCCAGATTTTCCCGTTCCTGTCGATCCCATAATCGAAGCCCAGCTGTCCGATCCCCGGGAACTTTGATTCCAGCACTTGCGTTGCCGCAACAGTCAGCTGCCGCATCTCGCGCTTCTTGGAAGCTACGTGCCCGGAAGAAAGCGAGCGGCTGATGCCTTGCGCAGCCGTCATCAATGTTCCCCCACGGCATAAATTCGTTACGAACAGGCCTGGCTTAGCCAGCCTGCCCACCATTGAGCGATAGACCCAGCCCGTCTCTGTCTTCACATATTTCACGCGATAGTCGATCGGACGCCCTCCGATGGTTGCCAATCGAATGCCTTTCTGAATCAAATAGGGGCGCTTCTTCTTCACAGACGCCAGCGAAGCGAACAGTCCCTCAAAGCTGGAAAAACGGCTCGTTCTGGAATAGTAGCTGTGCGAGTAGCCGCTTCCATCCTTCTGTACCTTAATCACGCCGTGCCCGCCCGCTCCGCGCACCGGCTTGATGACCACCATGTCGTGGGCGTTAAGCATTGCACGCAAGTTGTCCGCCGAGTACATCCTGGTTGGCGGGATATGTGCAGCCAGCATGGAATGACCCAGCAGCGCGGCAGTTTTGGCCCATTTGCTGGCCAGCTGCCTTCCCTGCGATTCAACCATATCTATCGACTCCTTCTCCTATTCGTCATACGATAACATATGACCGAAAGACAGGTATCTCTTGGATGAATGACAGAAGGGGAATCGCCTGTTTTGGTAGCTGATAGAGTCGATTGCAAGACAAAGACATAGCGAACCCACTGCAAGGAGCGGCACGCAAATCAAAAGATCCCCTCGGCTGCGAGCAGCAAGGGGATCTAAACGCGCTGAATGCCTATATGCTAAAATTGCCTGCAAACGTTCGCTCCATCTCCATTTGGCGGTCCTGAAGCGCTTCAGTTGGCACGCGATTCGAGCGCTCGAAGGCGCTTAAGCGCTTCGCGCTCGTATCGCCTTCGGCTATTGCCTCAATAAGGACGCCTGCCAGCGTATCCGCATCGTTCAATGCGCAGTTCAAGCCGAAAGCGCCCGTTGGGCTCATCGTATGCGCCGCATCGCCCATTATGACGAGACCGTCCTTCACCCACGAATCCGCACGACTGCTGTGCACCTTCAACAGCACCATGTCGCGCCAGGATTGCAGATGAGCTCTAGCCGATGGCTCGAGATCCGGATAAGCTTTCACTAGCGTATCGACCAATCCGTCGATTGGCCCCGATTTCATGGCGGAGTAGGCGCCTTCCGGAATGCTCCAGCCAATTTGGACAAAGCCGCCTTGCTGCGTGAACAACGCCAGCTGAGCGCCTTCCGCAAGCGTCATCCGAATAACAGGCTCCCATCCAGCAGGAACTGGGATGCGTGCCCACAACAGATCATAGCCATGGCTCAGCACATCGGTCGGGATATTCGCCAGTTTGCGCACGGTCGAGTATCGTCCATCCGCGCCAACGACTACGCGGCTGCGCACGCTGAACGCGTCATCCCCCTTTTTGCCGCTTACGCCGCTAACAGCGCCTTGCTCGTCATACAAAAGCTGGTTAACGACTGCTCCTGTAAGCAGCTGTGCTTTGGGGTAGGCTTCTAGACGATCAAACAGCGCCTGCAGCAAATGCTTCTGCGGAACATGGATGCCCACATGCGCATGGCCCTCCTCTGGCGTAATGCTGCGGATAAGCTGGCCATGCTCCATATATTCGATGCGCTTCATAAGCAGAAGCCCTAATTTGGACACTGCCTCATATACGCCATGTTTACGTAAAATCCGTTCGCCATCCTCGTTCAGATGCTCGCCGCGAAATTCCTTGAATACGCTGGCGTGCCGTTCAAGCAGCGTCACCGAAAGACCCGCCTCCGCCAGCAAAATGGCTAACAGCGCCCCGCCTGGACCTGCCCCAACAATACATACATCCGATTGTAGTTCCATCTGTTATCGCCACCCGTTTTCATGATGTCCAAGGTCTTGCTTGTCCATTCGACCCTTAGTTACTAATAGTAAGTATAGGGTTGTACAAATCCATCGTCAATCGGCGGGTGGCTCGAAAGGAAAACAAACAGGCGGCTGCACGTATGCAATCCGCCTGTCCATTTGACCAATCTGAACGCCATTATGCCATTACCGGCACTCGCTCATCGTTCGGCTGTACGCCATTAGCAGCGCGCTCGCTGAAAAATTCGGTCAGTTCCTTATTGCGCTTCGACAGCGTCGTCGGTGATACGCCGTATTTGGCAGCAACCGCTTTTTGCGTTACTGGCACGTCATGCGCTTCGCTCATTAAGTATTCAACAGCTGCGCAATACGACTCCGGTTTGATCGCCGCTGAAATGTTGGTCTCGTCTGCGTAGCAATGCCATACCCACACCGCTCGTACGATGACATTCGGTTCGTATTCGCCATCCATTCGAGTAACCAGCAGCTCTGCCGCTTCCTGATCCTCTGGGCGTTTCCAGGAAAGCTCCGAGATCCATTTGTTCATGCCTTCAACCGTTACTGGAACAGCTGCAGCTGCTTTGGCCGCTTGATTCGCCTTCGCCGCTTGCTCCCTCGCTTGCGTTTGATCCTTCTCCATACAACAGCGTTTATATTTCAGGTTGCTTCCACATGGACAAGGCTCGTTTCTTCCTAACTTGTTCAAAACCAATCAACTCCTGAATATCGTTCATTACAAAATTCTATTATAGCGCAAAACTTCGGATCGCGCTTCCCAATTGGTAAAAATAGACGTTTTCTAAGTTTTTGTAAATGCCATGCATATCTCGAAGCGCACCTGAGCATCATACTAAGGACGGCGCGAAGAGAGGTGTAGCTCCATTGGACCATTTGGTGCAAGGACTGCAGGAGACTGAAGAAAAGTCACGAAGCTAAGGAAGCGAGGGGTTGTGTCGCAGAGTATCTCTGATTCACATGCGCTTGAAAAAGCGGTGCCCAAGTTAAGCTAACAAACGCGATGTGTTCCATTCGAAGACTCAAACAATCAACCGCCGTCAAAAGGAAGCCCTTAAAAAAGGCTTCCTTTTTCATACGCCGTTACTCTCTAACGGACCTCAGAGCCGCTATCCCCCTCCAAAAGTGCCTGTTGCAAATGTAACGGACTCCACAGCCATTATTTCGCCATTTTACTGCCACATAGTGACGATACTGGGCAAATAGCGTCAGTTCGGTCCGTTAAAACACAAATCGTTCTGGTTTAGGCCAAATAAGGGCTGCTCAGTCCGTTAAAGCTCCCAAGAATCAAGCTTCAAAATAAAATTTCGAGAACGATGTATAAAGGTATTGTAAACGGAGCATCATACTAAGGACGGTGCGAATGAGAGGTGTGGCTCCATTGGACTCACTTAAGGGTACAGGGAACACGGGAAGCATTTAATTGTCACGAAGCCAAGGAAGCGAGGGGTTGTGTCGCAGAGTATTCCTCTAGTCACACACGCTAACGCGTGCCCAAGAAAGCTAACAACGCAAAGTGTTTAATTTGATGAAACCAGTCAATCAAACCACCGTCAAGGAGGCCCGCGAGGGCCTCTTTATTTGTGTGCTTGTTTACTTGCTTGTTTACTTGCTTCCTTCCTCGCCGCCGCTGCCCGCATGCAGAAGTGCATCCAATACAGCATCGATCTGCTGCTGCAGCTCTTCGCTGACGATCTCTCCCTGCTGATTCAGCTTAAGCGAGATCTGCGGAATCATGATGGAGGCCTCCTCCACGATAATCGCATTAATCATGCGAAGCGTCAGCAGCAGCGAGGCATGCGCCTTATCTCCGCCCATGGGCGTTGGCGAGGCTGTGATCACCGCCGTTGGCTTGTTGACAAACTCCCCGGAAGATACGATCCAGTCGAGCGCATTTTTCAACGATCCAGGTACGCCATTCCCATACTCGGGCGAGCAAATGAGCACCGCATCCGTTTGCTTCAGCTGTGACCGTAAATCCTGAACAGACACAGGCCCCTCATCAAGGTCAATGTCCGGATTAAAATGCGGCAAATCCCCTACGCCACGGTAGACGCTAAACGTCATATTTTCCGGAGCTCTCTCCATAATGGCTTGCATAAGCGCTGAATTCGATGACTTCTGCCGAAGGCTTCCCGAAATCGCTAACACTTGAATGGGTTTCATGTTGCCACACCTCCACTTTTCTGTAACTAAAATGATAACAGATCAGAGGTGTCGCAGCAAGTAAATGGAAATTCGTTAACCCTTCAATCGTTCAGGAACCGGCTTCAGATCGTCTCCCCATACATTCCAGAAAAATTGATCCGCCACATGCTGGTCTGCTGCGAAGTTCTGCGCTGACTTAATCCGGCCATTCTCAATCGTGTAGACAAGCACCCAGTTCATATCCACTTTGTATTCGCCGTACTCGCCCCAGCCGCGATGCACATCCACGACATTATGCTCGCTCGCAGACAGCGATATAACCTCGGCCTTGAAGTTCGCCTTGGCAATCGTCGCAAAATATTGGATGATTTCGTCCGCACCCTTCTTCACACCAGCTAAAGGATGATGGCCAGGGATGATCCAAGTGACATCTTCAGCCAAAATATCTCGTTTCATCGTTTCCAAATCTCCGCTTCCATAACATTCGAAAAATCTGCTGATCAGCTCTAGATTCTTGTTTGCCTCTCCCATAAACACTCGTCCTCTCTGCGCTTCCTCTTATTTTTCTGCTCACATAAAAAAACTCCTAAGCTTGTGATGAGATTTCGTCACATTCTTAGGAGTGATTAGATCGTAATCTAAACCGCATTTTGAAGCAAGACCTACTTCTACGCATCAGTAAAATGATGCATACTAGGAAAATCCGTTTGATTTGCATACTTTGAAAATGCGTCTAACATAAATACCATATTCTCTCAATAGGACCGTCTTTTTGCAGCAAAAAAGCCCCTGGCAGTATGACGTCATCGTCATGCCTCCAGAGGCTTTACAAATACTTATCTCAATTCACTTAGCAAGGCTCTGCCGCAGGATTCCCCGCTTCTGTCGCCGTACGGAAGCTTGAACCGCAGCCGCATGTAGCAGTCGCGTTAGGATTGTGGATGGTGAAGCCGCCGCCCATCGCTGCGTCCTTCCAGTCGATCTCCAGACCGTTGAGGTACTTCACGCTGTCGCCGTCAACGACGACTTTCAAACCGTTCGCACTCAGCTCCTGATCGCCTTCATGCTGCTCATCGTCGAAGCCCATACCGTAGGAGAAGCCGCTGCAGCCGCCTTCCTTCACGCCTACGCGCAGGAACATGTTTGGCGTTTCCTCTGCTGCGAGCATTTCTTTGATTTTATCGACAGCCGTATCGCTAACTTTAATCACGGCAAACCCTCCTTCAAGTTCAAACATGTGTTTCATTTGCCCTTAGTATACTCCCTTTATTCCGTCCCCTCAAGGGGTCGATTGCCCATAACCGGACAAGAATGCCGTGTCCAGCAATCCCTTGGCTGCCATCTTGCACCTTGCTTACTTTTGTGGTTGCCGCTCCTTCCCGACAGGTTTATAATGAATAGAGTTGTTTTTTTGGGATGACCAAGTTCTTTTTTTCACAAACTTTGGCCAAGCCTGACTTGCTGCGGCGTCGCCAACATACAATAAGGCATACGGCACAGCATCGGCAGGCATTCCGTTGGAATGCCTTTATCGCGTGGTTTTCTTTTCTCGCTGCTGGTCAGCCGGGTCGCCTGCCGAACATAGACTTTAAGCAAGGGAAAGCGAGGGAAACGGTAATGAACATTGCGCTGCCAAACGATTTGAAGCGGATGCAAGAAATCACGGAAAAAGTACGCAACGGAGAGCGTCTGACGCTCGAGGATGGCGTTTTTTTGTACAATTCCGATGATCTGCTGACAATTGGCCAACTTGCAAACGAAGTCAATATGCGCAAGAATGGCCGCAAAGTGTACTTCATCGAGAACATGAGCCTTTACTTTACGAATGTATGCGAGGCGCACTGCGCTTTCTGCAACTTCCGCAAGGACGAGGGACAAGAAGGCTCCTACACGCTGTCCGGTCAGCAAATGATTGATTATGTGGATCAGCATTTCCACCCAGGCGTACGCGAGTTCCATATTGTTGGCGGACATAATCCGAATGTGCCGTTCCAATATTATGTCGATTCGCTTAAAGCGCTGAAGGAACGTTATCCGGAGGTTACATTAAAAGCTTATACAGCGGCGGAGATCGATTTCTTCTCGCGGATTAGCGGACTCACTTACACCGAGGTGCTGCAAGAGCTCATCAAGGCTGGCCTCGCTTCGCTTACGGGCGGCGGCGCCGAGATTTTGTCCGACCAGTACCGAAAGAAAATGAAGGTTACGAAAGCAGATGTCAGCCAGTACCTTCAAGTGCACCGCGCCGCTCACGAGCTTGGCCTCAAAACGCACACGACGATGCTGTACGGCTCAGTCGAGAGCAAGGAAGATCGCATCAACCATATGATCCAAATTCGCGAGCTGCAGGACGAGACGAACGGGTTCCTCGTATTCATCCCGCTGTCGATGCAGCCGATCAGCCCGAAAGCGAGCATTAAGCGCCGCAATTCGGCATTCGAGGATCTGAAGACGATTGCGATCAGCCGTCTGATGTTGGATAACTTCCAGCATATTAAAGCTTATTTCATTAACATCGGCCTCCAGTTGACGCAAGTAGCGCTCGCGATGGGCGCGAACGACGTGCATGGCACGATGGTGAAGGAGCGCATTAGCCATGCCGCCGGCGCCTTAACGCCGGAAGGCATCACGCGCGACGAGCTCGTCTGGCTCGTGAAGGGCGCAGGGCGCATTGCGATCGAGCGCGATACGCTGTATAACGAAATCCGCGTATACGACTAATCGCCGTACCGCGTTTTCTATTATTTTGGATTCATGAGCAAGGATACAGCAGGACAGACTAAAGGGTACAACACGGGATATGGGAATGGGTGCATATTATGAAACGAGTTGTGATTTTGGGTGGCGGCTATGGTGGTCAGGCCGTTGCGAATCAGTTAATTGAACACGGAGTTCCGAGCGATACCATTATTACGCTGATCGACCGGATGCCGTTTCAAGGTTTAAAAACAGAGTATTACGCGCTAGCGGCGGGAACGGTCAGCGACCTTGAGGTTCGTGTAGCGTTTCCTCGCGATCCGCGGCTTCTGCTCACTTATGGCGAAGTGCTCGACGTTGATCTGCAGCGTCAAGTCGTCATTATGGATGGCGACGGTGGAGAGATTGCGTACGATAACCTGGTCATCGCATTAGGCTGTACCGATAAGTTCCATGGCATTGTAGGCGCTGAGGAGTACGCATGCAGCATTCAAACGTTCTCTGCTACGCGGAAAACATACCAATTGCTGAATGACGTAAAGCCTAACGGTCAAGTGACGATTGTCGGGGGCGGTCTTAGCGGAGTAGAGGTTGCGGCGGAGCTGCGCGAGAGCCGGGGAGATTTGAACATCCGCATTTTGGACCGCGGGCCGAGCATTCTGTCTGCGTTCCCAGCTAAGCTGCAAGGCTATGTATCAGACTGGTTCCGCGAGCATGATGTTGAAATGCGCGGCAATGTCTCGCTAACACGCGTAGAGCCGGGCATGCTGTATGACGGCAATTGCACAGATCCGATCTACACGGACGAGACGGTTTGGACAGCAGGCATTCAGCCTGTCGAGCTCGTACAGCGAATGGATTTGCCTAAAGACCCGTCGGGAAGATTGATCATCAATGAATACCACCAGCTGCCGCAGCATACGAATGTGTACATCGTAGGCGACTGCGCTTCGCTCCCTTATGCCCCAAGCGGTCAAGCCGCAGGCGCACAAGGCAAGCAGGTTGCAGATGTTATCCATGCAATCTGGGAAGGCAAAACGCCAAAGCTTGGCAAGATCAAGCTAAAAGGCATGCTCGGATCGCTTGGCAAAAAAGCCGGCTTTGGCCTTATGGGTAAAACCGCGCTTATGGGCCGCGTGCCGCGCATGCTCAAAACAGGCGTGTTGTGGAAGTCCAAGCATCATATTGGCTAATGCACTTATTATAAATCATCGATGAGCTTGTCCAGCGCCTCGCGATGAGCGCGCTGCTCGCCCGTCATTCGTACGATCTCATCATAGAGTCGGTCCGCCGATTCAGCGGCTACAATCTCCCCGTCTACGAGCGCGAACGGAAACAGGTAGCATTCGCCACAGTTGCCAAGACAGCCGTACTCGATCACCTCGTAATCGGGATCTGCCTCTAGCCGCTTCATGATCCGATCGGTGCCGTGATGCATGTTGCTCGCACAAAATTCAATGATCGGTTTCAGCATTGCGGTACACCTCCATGTTTACTAAAAAAAATAAAGTGAATTTGGCCTTGCGAACGTTCAGGTCCATTTTCATTTGAATCGCTTTGTACTATAATAGGGGAGAAAGGAGTTGATTGCAATGAGCGAAACCAACCAATCGACGATGTACGACGAAGTATTGGACGTACTCGATAAACTGCGCCCGTTCCTTCAGCGCGATGGCGGCGACGTTGAACTGGTAGACGTAGAGGAAGGCATCGTAAAGCTCCGCCTGGTAGGCGCTTGCGGTAGCTGCCCAAGCTCGACTATCACGTTGAAAGCCGGTATTGAACGCGCACTGCTCGAAGAAGTAGAAGGCGTACAAGAGGTTGTACAGGTATTCTAATCGTCCTTCGCAGCATTAGATACGCACAATGCAAAGAGTCTTGTCCCCAGTCGGCTTAGCCGCTGATGTGACAAGACTCTTTTTTAAAAGCAATTTAATTGTTCTATTCGCAGCCCCATTGCTCACAGCAATACCGGTAGGATAGCTGGAGCGCCTCCAGCACAAGCTCCAGACCTAGCCTCAAATCGTCTGTCTGCAGTCTTATATTTTCTAACCTATGCGTTTCCTTGCCTTGATTATAGCTTTGAATCAAATCATCCTGCAGCTCGGAATTCATGTAATGAATCTCAACGTTACGGCGTTTGCGAAGCCGGTTCATCGGGTCTTTATACCGTTCCTTAATCTCATCGAGCGCCGCGCCTAATGCAGGATGCTTCTTATTTAGCCGCATATTCCGGAGTACGGTGAAGTAGGAGAACTGCGCCTTCATCCGTTCCGTCTCCAGCCCAAGCACATTGTTAAGCAGCGTCCCCAATTTGTCGAGCAAGGCGAACATGCGAATAAAGCCATTTTTATCAAAGAAGACGTAACGATGATAATCCAACTGCTCCTCTTCGGTCATCTCATGAACGGGCGCCCCCGTCAGCCTCTCTGCGAATCGGTTAGCTGCATAACAGCTCTGCTCCATCTCATCGATGGAACCGATTAAGCCGCGCGTCCATATTTCATACTTCCGAAGCTTATGCTCCGGATCGCCATCGGATTGAATATGGCGCTGCATGAGCTCAGCAAACGACCACATCTGATCAATCGCATCAGCCAACTGGCCTTCCGGTATGCGAGGCGGTTCCCCAAACATCATACGCAGCACACATTCATCCCCCTGTCGTCTAGCTCGCTTCGGTTAAAATTGCCTTCTGGCGCTCCAGCTGCGAATCACCATATCCAATATCATCGTAAATAAGCCCGAAATAATCAAATTGTGCAGCAAGCTCGTGAACACGAACCAATCCTCGTTCGTTAGCGTAAGCGTCAGCCAAGCGCCGCTGGCGATTTGCGCGACTACGAGTCCGAGCGTCCAAGCGCTCGATACGCGAAGCGCTTGCCCGCCTGCGCCGATTCGACGAATCGTAACGTATAGGTACAAGATTATAATAAACAAAATAACAGCAGCGATACGGTGCAAGAAGACCGGCAGCGTGGCGCCTTCGAGCTTCGGAACGAGTTGATCGTTGCATAACGGCCAGCCAATACAGCCGCCCGATGAATCGGTATGGCGGATATAAGCGCCCAGATAGACGACGCAGTAGCTGTAAATCGCCGTAAACAGCAGCAGCCCATGCAGCCGCTTCGGAACAGCGGAGGCGGATCCGAGCATCTCCCTGCCCTTGTTGAACCGATGAATCCATACGACCAGCAGCAGTGTAGCAGCGAAGGCCAGCAGCGATATGCCGAAGTGAATTGCCATTACGGCATCGGATTGCGGCCACATGACTGCAGCAGCCCCCATCAGCGCTTGTACGACTGTAAGAGCTAGTGCAGCGCTAGCATAAAACAAAGGTTCTTTATACTGTTTATGAATCAAAGCGTATAAGAACGTGACCAACGTCAGTATGCCGGCCAATCCGCTAATCAAGCGGTGTGAATACTCAATCAGCGATTCCAGCGTGTAGGCTGGAACGAATTGGCCATTGCAGAGCGGCCAATCATCTCCGCACCCTCGGCCGGAATTCGTATTCGTAACGAGTGCACCAGCGAGCAGGACGAGCAGCATGACAATACAGGAAGCGGTAGCTACCGCACGATAACGACTCGATATCACAATCATCACCCAGTTTCTAAATAGTTGTAAGCCATCATGACTTGAAATAATTACATTCATTATAGCCCTACGATTAATTGAAAGCTATGTCGAAAATGGGACACTTCCGCTCGCTCGTATCCGATAGCATGCGCGTTTCCTGCTCTTTTCATCGCCAACTACGAACGCATTAACACAATAAAGAAGCCCAGGCAACGGATCGGATTGCTCCGATGCCCGCCTAGGCTTCTTAAATCATGCTATACGCCGCTTATTCCTGCGGTAACGCCGCTGCGACTTCCACTGCGCGATCGAGGAATTGCTCGATCTCCTCGCGCGTTTTGCGCAGCTTATTCACGTACCGAATGACTTCTTTGCCGTCCTTGAATGCAATGAAGCTTGGAATGCCAAGAATGTTCAGCTCGCTGCACAGATCCGGCAGATCATCCCGATCGACCTCTACAAACTTGATGCGATCTGCGTAGAATTGCTCCACATCCGGCATGAACGGGTCGATGTAGTGGCAATCTGCGCACCAGGTTGTTTTGAATACCGCGATCGTTAGCCCTTCAGCGATGGTCTCGCGAAAAGCTTCATCCGTCATAATCTTAATCATGCGTATCCTCCTCCTGTAGTGCGGTGCGGCAATCTTCTTAAGAAACTTCGCGTTCCATTACGAAGATGTATTTGGTGCCGCCGCTTCCAATCCATTCGATTTTGGTGCCCAGCGCTTTGCCCAAGTCACGCGCAGCCGCGTAAGTCGTTCCGCCGATCGTCGTAACCGGGAAGGACCACGTTTGATTCTTGCCGTTAACCAGCACCTGTTTGTTGCCTTTGCGCATCACGATGCTTGTATTCTTAGCTGGATCAAAGAACGTCAGCTTGCCGTTGCTAAGCGAAAGCTTCGCGCCTAATTGATTCGCTACTTCGCGAATCGGCACTAGCGTAACGCCTGCAGGTGTAATGATTGGCGGATTGATCTCATCCCATACATAGAGCTCAACCGTTTGTTTGCCGATATGGAAATCGTTGCGCAAAAGGCCATAGATCGTGGACTTCGTATCGAACATGCGAAGCACTTCGTAGCCTTGCTTCTCTGCCAGCGCTTCAAGCGGCTGTGCCGAATTTTTCGTTGCGGTATCCACTTTGTCAGATACGACCGTGCCGTTCACGTTCCACATCTCTTGATCGACATTCAGAACGAAGCCTTCGAATGGAACGCCTGATTCCTCAAGGATCGACGCGTCCGGCTTGAACTTCGCTTCGAACGCCGTTTTACGAATATCGAACTTCGTATCGACATACAAATCTGCCTTGAGGTAGCTGTCTTTGTTAATTAGCTTCTTGTAGTCTTGTTCTTTCTCCGTATCGTTCATCACCGTGATGATGGAGCCGATTCCGGCCAGAATGTCATCTACCACTCCATTAATTTCTTCATCCGTCGGCTTCGTAACTGGCTCTTCGCTGTCTTCGCCTGCAATTGCTTGCAGCAGAGCCGGATCTTCCATCAACAGGTCAACTACGCCTACGATGAGCGTACGCAAGCCTTCACGGTCGCCTTGCAGCTGCCTCAGGTAAGTTTTAGCCCAAGACCATACTTGCGTTGCATCCATCTTCACGTTTACGTGCGCCAGCGTAAGCGTCTCGCCGTTCACGCTTGCTTGCGCCGGAGTGACGCTCAGGCCTTCCGGGTTAGGCATCGTGCCTACCAAGTATCCGCCCACTTGATCGATCAGCTTCTTGCCAAGCGCCGTTAATGACTCGTCCGAAACCGGTGCGGCATCACTCACTGGAGAAGTCAGCCCCAGCGCTTCGAATGCCGTCGTACCCGTCATATCGAGCAAGAACGGTTTCTTCGCGCCGTCCAATGTAATAACCGCCGAATCGCCATCTACGACCAAGCCGTATCCGACCGAGCGATTGCCGAGGGACAGGGCGCCTTTGGCCGACATGTGCTTCGCGTCTTGTACCTTCGCTTCATTCACTTGCAGTTTAATGTTGGAGAGAAGCGAAAGCAGCTTAGCTTCCTCTTCCGGAAGGTCCATATCATCAATTGCTTCTTCATTCGTTAGCAGTTGGAAGGAGACCGTAGATTTGCTCTCTACCGAATCCACCTTCAAGGCGTTTAGAATCACTTTGTTAAAATCGACGCCTGCAACCGCTTGGCAACCTGCTACTACAACAACTAGCGATGCTAACAAGAGCAGCGTCGCACGCTTCATACGTTTGGTCCACTTCAAAACCGGAAAACCCCTTTCACATGAAAGAATAATGAATAAATGGTTAATTACCACTCTCATTCTACCATGTGGAGATAGATTCCGGTGCGAAAATTATAAAATGGTTCGCGCGTCCTAACCTCTTGCCGAGGATGGAGCCAAACGCATCAACGGACGAAATATTTTGCGCAGCGGACCTGGGAACGAGCCTAGGTCTGACGGTTGAACAACGCGCAGCATAACGAGCAATACGACATATACAATGCCAGCGGCAATACCCGCAACACCGCAGCTGAACAGGTATGCCAGCTTATGCGGCAAGGTGTCGAATAGCATCGTCCGAATGCCATAATCGATGCCGTATCCGACAGCGCCCGTCGCAATGACTGCTGCGATGTACCCTGCCCATTTGCCACCCAGCGTCTGTATCGGCACAACTTGACGAATCGCGCGAAGGTTCAGCATCGTGACGACAATATAGCAAAGCGTTGAGCCGATAATCATGCCGTACATGCCGAGGACGGGCGCCAGCGCTACACTGGCAACGAGCTTCACGGCAATCCCGATTAACGTGTTGTACATCGGAATTCTAGGCTTGCCGAACCCGTATAGAATCGAATTGCTGGTCATCATCGAAATTTGGAAGATGGTCCCTGCCGTTAAGGCGGCGACGATCCCGCTCCCGAAAGCATTTTCGTAAATGAGCCCTGTTATCGATTGTGCCGCAACGGTCATGAGGAGCGCTGCCGGAACGCCCGTAAACACAACGATACGCATGACAAGCGAGGATTGGCGCTGCACCTCGTTCATGTTACGCGTCGTGAAGGCGGAGGAAATAATCGGAATGATCGAAGAGCTGAGCGCAATCGCCAGAATCGGCGGAATGCCAGCCAGCGAAACCGCTTTAAGGCTGAACGCGTCCAGTACCTTCTCGGCCTGTAATTCAGAGTAGAAATGACCGCTTAGCTGCACCAAAAACGAATTGTCGAACATATAGAGCAGATTGACCGTCATTGCGGTAACAACAATCGGCATCGACATCGTAAATATTTCTTTGTAAATGGAACGGAAAGGCAAGCTGGACTTCTCGAATCGCATGCGTCCCGCACGTACTTCCTCCGCATCCATCCTGCCCAGCTTTCGTCCATACCAGATCATGACGCCCAGTGCGGCAATGCCGCCGAACACGCTGCCTACCGATGCTGCGGCAGCAATCCAGCGGTCGCCCCAGCCCCAAGATACAACGACTAAGGCGAGTCCTACCCCAAGCAGAACGCGAACGATCTGTTCGACGATTTGTGAGATTCCGCCTGCAGCCATCATCTGCCGCCCTTGGAAGTAACCGCGCATCATCGCGATCGTCGGAAAGAGCAGCAGCGCTGGAGCAATCGCCTGAATCGATCTATCCGCCAGCGGAATATGGGAAACATGCGTGCTGTACCATGGCGCGATAAAGAATAGAATGGCTGCCATAACGACGCCTGCAATCGCGCCGAACAGCAGCGCCGCTTTATAGATGCGCTGGGCCTCCCCGGGCTTGCCGAGCGCATGACGCTCGGACACCATCTTGCTGATTGCGCTCGGAATGCCGCCCGTCGCGATAATTAGCAGCCACAAATACATCGTATTCGATAAGCCGAGCGCGGCGCCTCCCCCCGAGCCCATCATGTAGTCGAGCGGCACACGCTGGAAAATGCCCAGCACACGTGCTGCAAGAGCAGCAACAGCAAGAATAATCGTACCTTTAATTAATGAGTCCTTCTTGATCATAAAGGGTGCTTCGTCCTCTCCATCATTGCTTTCGCACAAAAAAGCAGCACATTCGCCCGTTCCTCCGGCAACAAAAGACCGGAAGACCAGGGGATTGTGCCGCCTGCTTCTGCATAGTAACCGTTATTTTATTTTACGCCTTGGCGCCGATTGGTTCAAGCGGCTGATGGTTGCCGCGAACCGGCGTTGCTGCGCCCGATGGAGCTGCCCATTGCACAGCGTTTTTGATCACTTGCAGCACCTCTGGGTTGTAATACGTCGGATATGTCTCGTGGCCTGGACGGAAGTAGAAGATTTTGCCTTGGCCGCGATAGAACGTGCAGCCGCTGCGGAATACTTCGCCGCCTTCGAACCAGCTGACGAATACGAGCTCGTCCGGTGCTGGAATGTCGAAGTGTTCGCCGTACATTTCTTCGTTTTCCAGCGTAATGTACTCTGGCAAGCCTGCTGCGATTGGATGCGCCGGGTTAACAACCCAAATGCGTTCTTTCTCGCCAGCTTCACGCCATTTCAGGTCGCAACCTGTGCCCATCAGTTTTTTGAAAATTTTGGAGAAGTGGCCGGAGTGAAGCACGATCAAGCCCATGCCGTCCATGACGCGTTGGTGAACACGGTCAACGATCGCATCCTCTACGCGGTCGTGGCCCATATGGCCCCACCAGATCAATACGTCGGTGTTCGCCAATACTTCTTCCGTCAGGCCATGCTCAGGCTGTACGAGCGTTGCCGTTTGAACTTGAACGGATTCGCTGCCGATGCCTTTTGCCAATGCTTGATGGATCCCGTCAGGATACACTGCGCGTACCTTTTCATTTTCAACCTCGTGCAAAAATTCATTCCAAATCGTAACTTTTACCATATCGATTATCGCTCCTCTAGATTAAATAAGCCAAATGACAAACAAAACGATCATGGTAAGCTGAAGCGCAAATTTCACGACTGTGCTGGTAAACAAGCCGACAACGGAGCCGAAGCCTACCTTCAGCGACTTGTTCCAATCCGAGCCTACATAAAGTTCGCCCAGCACAGCGCCAATTAGCGGACCGAGAATAAGGCCGAACGCCGGGATCACGAAAGGTCCGATCAGCACGCCTATCGTGCTTCCGATGACGGATGCCCGAGAGCCGCCGAACTTTTTGACCCCCCATGCATTAACGGCATAATCCGCGACGAACAAAACAATAACGATGATCGACTGGATCGCCCAGAACCAGAAGCCGAACGGACTGAAGCTGATACATAGCCCATAAACGAAAAATGCCGCATAAATCGCCAACGCTCCTGGCAATATCGGATAAATAGCTCCTGCCATGCCGATGACGAACAACGCAACTACAACAATCCAGCCGATGATCTCCAGCATTACAACGGTCCCTCATCGTTCAGAACGTACCGGCGAAGCAATTCGGCTACGCCATGCTCTTCGTTCGTGAACGTAACGACATCAGCCGCCGCTTTCACTTCGTCCTGCGCATTGCCCATCGCGACGCCGAGGCCGGCTTCACGGATTGCCGCAATATCGTTCAGGCTGTCTCCGGCCGCAACTGTCTGCGACATATCAATACCCAGCAGCTTGCACAGCTCGCGGAGCGCGGACGCTTTGTTAATGCCCAGCGGGTTCATCTCTAAGTTCCATGGCGAGGAATTCGTGATCTCAAGCGTTCCCCACGACGATACTTCCGAGAGAATCGCTTGGCGTGCAACGTCGTCCTCGGTATAGTAACCGAATTTCAGCCAATGATGTGCCGCATAGTAGTCCGCTGGCTCGATCCATTTTTCCTTGTTGTAAACATCGTTCGTTGAGTAAGCCCAGTACCAGACCTCTGGATGCCGAAGCGCAAGCTGATGCAGGCGCCGAATCGTTCCCGGATCGACGAGCGTCCGTTGATGCAGCACATGCGGCTTACGCCAAATCTCGCCTCCGTTGACCGTAATCATCGGGATGTCCATCAAGCCAAGCTGCTCTGCATAGGGCAGCGCGCTGCGGAACCCGCGGCCTGTCGAGAAGCATACGATTACGCCAGCGTCCATCGCCTTGCGAATCCACCGTTGGTTCGTCTCGCTAATTTCTTGCGTTTCATTCAACACCGTGCCGTCCATGTCAAGCGCTACTAATTTGTATGTACCCATTCCAGTATGCCTCCCATATCGGCGGAATTTCGCGGCTGCTCTCCTGCTGTGCCGCCCCGCTCTTTGCTTCCGATATTGTAGCATATTTCCTGAAGCGCACACATGGGCTATCGATGGGCTTTCGCCCTCGACTTTCGTCCACCCCTCAAGGCAAACGTTTGCGCAAATCTGTAAAGCAACACGTAAACGAAACGACTTCGCAAATGCGTACAAGCCTAATCCCCTTATGCTTACGCGCCTTACGGCTTACATTCATTATAGTTTGTTACGGACAATTGCGCTTCCCCGTGCATTGGTACGTTTTTATTGCATTTTGGTATAGAGGCCGAGTTATCGCCAAAAGTCGCCGTAGCATATAAGCGTTACGCTAAGAAACATCAACGTCATAATCCACCGTTTGATTGCGCCATTCCATCTTCCTCGCGTCTTCATCGCTTAGCGCCTCCTGCCCGAATTCCCTTTCTAGTTTATACATATGCAACAAACTTGCAGCAGTGCAACTTTTATATTCAAAAAAAGGCGCCGCCCTCTCTCATTGAAAAGGCGGCACCTCTCATTGCTGCTTACTGATGCGTCGTGCCAGCAGTGTTCGTTTTATTTGCATTCGCGTTAGCGTTCGTGCCCGTATTCGCAGCCCCGTTCGCTCCTGCAGCTCCGGTATTACTGCTGCCTGTATTAACAGGCGTTTTGACCGACGGGTTGCGAGGCGTGCCTGTCAGGCCGACCTCATCGTCGTACGCGTCGAAAATTTTCCGTGCAATCGGAGCAGCGCCCTTCGCGCCGAAGCCGCCCTCAGGGACGACGACTGCGACGGCGAGCACTGGGTTATTCGCTGGCGCATACGCGATAAACACCGCGTTATCGACCGTTTTGCCGCCGACGGATTGCTGGGATGTACCCGTTTTACTCGCATACGTGTAATTAACGCCTTCGAATGCGGCACTTACGTTAACGAGCCGCATGCCGTACTCAACCTCTTCCCAATACTTCTCCGGCATATCAACCGTATTGAGTATTTCCGGCTTGAAGCCTTGTACGATCTTGCCATCCGAATCCGTAATCTTATCGACGAACTGCGGCTTCATCCGCTTGCCTCGATTCGCAAGCATAGCTGTATACTGTGCCAACTGAAGCACCGTATATCTCGCCTGCTGGCCGAACGATGCACGAATGAGCGCGGATTGCGTACTTGCCGTTTCCGCTTCATGGTAGTACTCAATAATGCCTTCGTTCTCGAACGGCAGGTCGCTGCCGGTCTTCACGCCAAGGCCGAATTGCTTCATGTATTTATCCCATACATTAACGCCTTCGATACTCCCTTTGGCACTGTTCTTGTACTTATCGAACATCCTATTGCCGACCATCGCCGCCATGAACGGGTTGGAGGACTTGCCGATCGCGTGCGCGGGATCCAGCGTGCCGTAGGCATGGCCCAAGGCGTTACCGATTCTCACTTCGCTTCCTTTACGGCCGAAGTAGAATGACCCCGAATCCTGATAAGTCGTCGTAGTCGTGAACAGCTTTTCATTTAAACCGACCAGAATCGATAACGGCTTCTGGGTCGAGCCGAGCATGACCATCGACGGCGCATGCTTTCCAGCTTCCTTCTCATCCTCATAAGGAGCAAGAACGTCACGAATGGTGCCATTTTTGAGCATATAGAGACTGTTGTCATAATCCTCTGGACTAATCTTGCCGCCTGACCAAATGTTCGGATCGTAGTCCGGCATACTCGCCATGGCGACGACTTTACCCGTATTGACCTCCATCGCAACAGCGTAGCCGGTCTTCGGCTTCTGATTGATTTTAGTAATATCAGGGCTCGTCTTCAAATAAGCAAGATGATTAGTGATCGCATCTTCGGTCCGAATCTGGACTGCCTTATTGATCGTCAAATACAGGTCATTGCCCTTCTGCGGATTGGTGATTGTCGGCGGCCCGATAATTTTGCTTAGCGCATTCACCGGGAACACCTTCAGGCCGTTTTTGCCCCGCAGCTCGTCTTGATACATCAGCTCGATGCCATCCATGCCGACATCCTCTTGATCGAGGTACACGAGCTTCGGATCGGTCGTTTCTTCCTTCTTCTTCGCATAGAAGTCGAGCGAATTAACGGCGGAGTTGAATTTCTTCAGATAACCGACCAATTGGACGGAGATCGACCCTTTATCGTAATGGCGGACGCTCTCTTCTACAATATCAATGCCTGTGAACTGGTCGCGATTTTCCATAAAATAAGCAATTTCTTTGTTCGTCAGGTCAGACTTCACCCGGCGCGGCGTCGAAATATTATTTTTCTTGAAGCCGAGGTCGAGCTGACGCAGCACGTCGTCAGGCCCCATCTGTTTCGTCGGATCGCCGTACTGAGCGAAAATCGCTGACAGCTTCTCTGCGAACGGCCGCAAGCGCTCCTCGATTTCCTTCTGCTGCTCCTTCGGTGTGCTGTCCTTCTTCAGCTTGCGCCGAATGTCCGGATCAAGCTTGTAATAGAGGGACTGCGTTGACGTGGAATACGCGATCGGATACCCGGTCGAATCCAAAATGTTGCCCCGGATCGGCGGCAGCTTGATCGGAACAGTGCCGATCTTGTTCTCCTCCGCCTTCAGTGTCGGACCCTCCACAAACTGAAGAATCGAAAGCCGTACGATTAGGACGCTAAACAATAAGAAAATGATAAAAAAGAATGCGTTCAGCCGAAATGAAAAATGCCTCCGACTCGCGGCTTCACGTTTTTGCTGATCGTTGTGCATGATCTGCCTTTCTCCTCCTATTCCCCGTTAACGGATGTAATGTAGTCCATTCTCTCTCTTAGTCGTCTCTATGACGAGGGAGGGTCCCATAAAGTTTCTTTTTATTGCCTGCCCCTCCAAATAAAATGCGCTAAATATCCGGGATATGCGTCTGCGCAAAAGCTGGAGGATTAAACCAATCGCCCGAGATCGCCCATGTCGCATCCAGCGGCACCCATACAGGCTTCCCGTCCGTCCCTGCGATGCGCACTTCGTTCCATGCATGCGGTCCAGAGGTGCCGTCCCCCGTAATGCCTTCGCCGGTCACGACACGCACCTCCAACCCAACCGATCTCGCCATTACGGCATACAGCCGAGCCACATCGATACACACGCCGAGCCTAGTCTTGAACGTCTCGGCCGGCGTCTGTTCCTTCCACTGGCCCCGTTCTTCGTAATTGCGAGCCTTGTCCCAATCATAAGCGATTCGTGTGCCGATCCAACCGTAAAGCGCGCGTGCTTTCGTCTCGTCCGTGCTCGCGTCCTTGGTGACCGTCCGTGCTGCATCCGCTATGTTGTCCGGAATGGCATAATCAGCAATCTCATATTTGCGCTGAATAATCCGCTGCAGCTCGTCGCCGACCGCCTCTGTGAGGACCGGCCCGCGATCAGCCAGAAGCTGGCCCGCTACAGGCTCAAGTAAGCCAGACGAGGCTTCGCTGTATACATCCGAAGAGCGCACGACCTCCGTGAAAGGACCGTTCGGCGCCAGCGTGATGTACACGAATAACGCAGCGATCAGCAGCAGCGAGCGAACAGCGCCATGAACGGCTCCGATAGCCGCGCCAATAACACGACTGGCTGCCTTGCCTCCTGGCCAAGCTCGTTTCCCGTCATCCGAGAAATCCAGCACGGAACGCTTCTCCTTGGGCCGCGAGCCGAAACCAACGACAAACCGTTCGACCGGCGACACGAGAAAGCTTGCCAGCCAACGGAACAAGCCGTACAGAAGCAGCAGCAGCACCCCATATCGAAATAGCGCAAAATCTCGAAGGCTCGTCACAAAGGTATACCACATTTGCGCGAGCGTCCCCACTTCACGATCCGGCGGATGTACGCCCTCCAGCCAATGCGCTGCTCTGGCCGAGAGCATTGCTGCCGCCTTAGCCGCCAGCGCAAGGCAACCGAGCATGAGCAAGCCGTCCCATACAAAAAAGAAAAGACGCTTCGCGGAGCCCGATGCGCCTTTGACAAGCCCTTGCACGAGCGAACCGAGCAGCAGCGCCAGCACCGCTAACGCCACCGGTTCGAACGTCGTTATTCCCTCTATCCAATCTGCCATCCTAATCGCTCCTCTCGCCAGCGACGGACGGGCAGGCTGCTTTATCCGTTATTCTTCGCTGTATCGATCAACGTCCGAATCGTCTCGTCGATTTTCCATGTGCCGATCTTCGCGCCGCGGAATTTCACTTCCACTTCGTTGTCGTTCGGCTTGCCTGTCAATTCCAAGTTATTCGTCTTTACCGTGAACGTACCGTCGCCGTTGCTCGTATACGTTGCTGCACTCGCCTCGCCAGCCATCGCTTGAATCGCTTCCTGCTTCACGCTGTCCGTCACTTTCGTGCCGATGGACTTCACGTCCTCCAGCGTATAACCGCTGTACGCAATGACGCCAATGACGATCGCAGCGACCAGCGCCCATTTCACAATCGTCCGAACGATGCCAATCACGACAAACAATGCAACTAGCGCAAGTACAAGCACGAGCCAATTATCTTGGAAAAACGTCGTCCACGTTTGCTCGTCATAAATAAAATCCATGATCCGCGCATCCCCCTTATTATACCTTGCCACTGTCAACATATCAAAACTCTATTCCCATTATAGCCGAGGATATGCACGGGGTAAACGTTCACGCAGCGGACAGGCGGCATAACCCGTCCGAATCAAGCGTACAAGTTAATATACAGCTACTTAACCGAAGGAGGGCTACCGTGAAAACAGCCGTATGGCTTTATTTGTTTCTGTTTATCGCTTTCTTTGATCTGCACGCGCAATATCCGATTCTCACGCCGTTCGCCGTCTCGCTCGGCGCTGCCCCTTCCTTCATCGGACTCATGATGGGCATCTACTCCATTACGCATTTGCCCGGCAATCTGATTGCCGGGTTCGGCGTAGACCGGTTCGGCAGCCGCCTGTTCATTATCGTCAGTCTCATGTGCGCCGGCGTTATCCTGCTGCTGCAAGCGCATATCGCCAACCCTTGGCAGTTGCTCGCGCTGCGATCGGTCAGTGGCTTCGTGCTCGCCTTTCTGTCTCCTGCCTGCATGTCGCTGCTCGCGCGGATTGCTACAGACCGCATTCAACAAGGCAAGTTGATGGCCGGCAACGGCCTCATCCATACGTTCGCCTCTGTGTTCTCGCCAGCCGCAGGAGCGCTTCTCGTCGCTCAGATTGGCTTTACAAGGGCATTCGAATGCCTCGGCTGGCTGCTCATCACGACAGCGACCTGCGCGATCTTTTTCATCCATGATGTCAAAAACAAACCGCGTGCGATGGATTCGCTGGACGAGGCCCTTCCCCATTCCGGTGCTCATCACGGCCGCCATGCAAGTCCAAGGTCTGACTCATCTGCAGCAAAGCCTGCGGCACTGCCGCTCCCTTGGTCGGTTTATGTACTGCCGATTGCGACTAGCTGCGCCCAAGGCATTCTCTCGTTCGAGCTCCCGTTAATGGCAGGCGTGCATGGCGGCCATTCCATCATGGAAACGGGCATTTTATTCTCCATCGTCAGCTTCGGGGCACTCGTGACGCTGAGCATGTTTTTCTTAAACAAGCTGTCGCCATACCTGCGCACCTTATGGGGAGCCGTCATGCTCGCCTTCCTGTACTTTGCCATCGCTGTCGGCGTACCGCTGCCGATGGCGACAATGCTCTTCATGCTCGGCATGGCCAAAGGGATCATTCTCCCGGCGCTGCCTTCCCTGCTTATCGACCTTAGCGGCGGAGAACGCTACGGACGCACGTTCTCGCTGCTCTCTATTGCTTATTCCATCGGCGCATTCATCGGACCGATGGCGGCCGGCATGCTGCGTGACGTCGTCTCGCCTTATTATTTGGCCTTCCTGGTTCTTATGGTCGCCGCAGCGATTTTACCGTTCCATGGCTCGCGAACCATCACCGCTCGCACCCATTTTTCTTGAATCTGGGTGAATGCACAGGGCACGCCCCCTCCGCTTACATACTATACATTGTGTCACGGGATGACAGCCATCACGGCAGTGCTCGTGACCCTCATGAACGGAAAAGGGGTGACAATATAAATGAACTATGTTGATCCAGCAAGCAAAGGCTGCGGACACGGCCACGTTGGCGGTCTGTGGACATCCACTGGCGTGATTCTCGTACTGTTCATCCTCCTCGTAATCGTGTTCTCCGGCTGCTTCTGCTAATAAAATAATTGCCCCTTCAACCAGCCCGCTGCCGATGCAGCGGGCTGGTTTTGGCTTTGCGTATCCGCAGCCGCATCAATCGGTTACAATACAAGAGAGGTGATGCTAATGATGGATATCACAATAATCGTCGAAGGCAAGAATGACCGCAGCCGATTGCGCCGCGTGCTTCAAAGCGATGTTCCTGTCCTATGTACATACGGAACGCCCGGCACAAGCCAACTGGAAACTTTGCGCAAACAGGTCGGCGACCGGCAGGTTTATGTATTTACGGATAACGACTCCTCCGGCAAACGAATCCGCGGCTTGCTCCGCGACATGTTCCCGGATGCCGAGCATATGTACACGCGCCGCGGCTATCCTGGCGTCGAAAGCACGCCTGAAGCTTACCTGATCGAGCAGTTAGAGAAGGCCGGGCTGGAAGCCTATATTATATATCCAGAAGATAGCGCCGTGCCATTCGCCAAAGAGGACTTCTCCTGATTTCATAAAAAGACCCTCGCGTCCCATTAGACGCCGAGGGTCCAGATTACTAGAGCTACGCTGAACATGCTTAGTACCGTTGAAGTAAATACTGCCTGCGAGGCAAATTCCCGCTCATTATCGAACTCTACGGCGAGCAGCACGCTGCTAAGCGATGTCGGCACGGCCGAGGAAACGATTAGCGCCTTTGCCGTCAAGCTATCGAGCTCCGTTCCTAACATGCCTAATCCCCAAACAACCAAGCCTGCAAGCAGCGGCCCTCCTGCTAACCGCAGCACATTGGACAACGCGACATCCCCGAACATTCGCTTATCCAGCTTCCATTCCATCGAACCTAATTGAACGCCAAGCGTAACAAGCGCCGTACCGATGAAAGCATCCGCCAAATGGTCGATCGGCGTCATAATCGGCCCTGGAATCGGAACGCGATAAGCATGCATTAGGAAAGCAGCCGGTATGACGTATATGACAGGCTGCGCGACGATTACTTTGGCAATCGACCGCCAATTGCTCTTGTGCGCATTAACGCTGTAGATGCCATAGGTATTCGGCAGCAGCGACTGCATCGTCATAATAATCACTTGAACAGCTAGCGTGGCGGGGTTGGCATGAAAAGCGAGCTGATTCAGCGGTATGCCGTAGTTGGCGCTATTATAGAACAGCACGCTGTTGCGCATAGCGCCGCGCCGTTCTTCCGATAAGCCTCGGAAGCGAATCGCACATTCGATCAGGCCGTATTGCAGCCCCATGAACAGAACGAAAAACAAGAGCACATGACCGAACATTTCCCCGGCAATATCTGTCGTATAAAGCAGCTTAAACATGACGGCTGGAGCGAATAAGTAAAAGTTCAATTTGGATAACGTACGTATATCAAGAGAGAAAACCCGCTGCAGTATGATGCCAATGGCGATCATAACCGACAGCGGGACGACGTTATTCCATAATATCGTTATAAAAATTGCCATACTCTGCGACTATAAAACAGCTTTAACATATTTCATAATCTGATCTGCCGTCATTGTTTCATTATGGCTGCCATCAATATATTTGCGAACGTTGCCGTCGCGGTCGACCAGAATAAGGCTGTCATAGTGCGTAAACTCGCCTGTCTTCGGATCCTTGATGACCGTCAATCCAAAATCTTTGATCAGCTTTGCGGTCGGCTCCTCTTCTCCCCGAAGGAACTTCCACCCGCTAAAATCTGCGTAAAACTTGCCTGCATATTTCTTAATCGCCTCTGGCGTATCGCGCACCGGATCGAATGTGACCGAAAAAAGTTCCACATCTGTTCCGAATTTGCCATCTGCCTTGAGCTGGTCCTGTACCTGCGACATCAACTGCGTAGTCGGCGGGCATACGTCAGGGCAATTCGCCCAGTAGAAGTAAATGAGCCGCACTTTATCGCTCGCATCCGAGAATTTCACCTGATCGCCGCTAATGGCATCCGTCATCGTGAAATCGGGCGCTGCCTGCTGAACCGGCAGCTTAGGCGTATCGCTTGAGCTTCCCCCGTACGTCAAATACAAATAAATGCCCATCAGTACAACAAGCGCTCCGACAGCAAACTTGAAAGAATGCTTCAATAAAAACTGCATGATCCGCTCTCCCCTATTTCCCCTGAACTATCCCACGTGTACCGTATCGGCCATCATGACGATAAAGATGATCATCAAGTAGTTGACCGAGATTAAGAAATTCGTTTTTGCCCATTTGTCCACATCCGGCGCTCGCAGCCCCATAAGCGTCTGAACGAGCCACGCTACGCTAAGCAGCGTAGACAGGATAAGGAATACAACACCGACATAATCATACGCGTACAACAAAATGCCTGTCGCAACGAGCAATGTAATGTAAGGAATCATCTGCAGCTTCGTGCGTTGAATGCCTTTCACAACCGGCAGAAGCGGATAGCCAGCCGCACGATATTCCTCTACGCGGCGAATGGCCAGCGACCAGAAGTGCGCCGGCTGCCACAAGAACAGCCACGCGAACAAAATCCATGCCCCAGCATCAATCGTATGCGTAACTGCGCAATAGCCGATCACTGGCGGCATTGCACCGGATATGCCCCCGATCGAGGTGCTCCACGTCGACGTTCTTTTCAGCCACATCGTATAGACTACAATATAGGCGAATAACCCGACAAGACCCAAATACCCGCAAATCGGATCGACTAAGAAGAAGAGGGTCGCAAGTCCTACAATCCCAAGGATAATGCCGTAAGCGAGCACTGCGCCTGGCTTTACCCGTCCATTAGGCAATGCGCGATCCTTCGTGCGCGCCATTTTCTTATCCAACTCGCGATCCCAATAATTATTAATGACCGTGGCACAGGCCATGACAAGTGTTGTGCCGATCAACATGTACAGCATGTTCCACCAATCGAAGCTCCACTTGGAAGCAACCCAGAATCCGCCGAAGGCAGCGAATACATTAAGCCGCAGCAGCCTCGGTTTTGTTAATTCAATCCAATCCTTCAACACGAAGAAAGCCTCCCGTTCCGTTGCAGCAAGCGGCCGTTAAAGACGGCTTAGCTTATCGAATCGTTCTAATCATACAGAAAAATGCTAGCATTGACAACGTTCGCCCCAGCTGTTCATCAATTTGACATCTTCCCATGGCGATTTGTCGAACGCTCGCTTTTTTCGTTTGAACCAAGGCAGGAACCCAATTGGAAACACCGGCATACGATGGGTGTGTAGTTGAAAGCCCAGAAGGAGTGAGCGAGCAGCAGCATGGCAGTCATCAAAGCAAACAGCGAACATATCAAAATGCTTGCCCGGCTCATGCGCGCTGAAGCAGAGGGCGAAGGCGACTTAGGCATGATGATGGTAGGCAATGTTGGCGTTAATCGTGTGCGCGGAAACTGTCTTGATTTCAAAAACATTCGCTCCATCCCTCAGATGGTTTATCAGAAACCGGGGGGCTTTGAGGCGACGACGAAAAGCTACTTTTATCAAGGCGCGCGCGACAGCGAAATCGCCCTTGCTAGACGGATGATCAACGGCGAGCGGCAGCATCCCGCATCCAATGCGCTCTGGTTTTTCCGCCCGGCGGGCAATTGCCCGAGCACGTGGTACGACCAGCGCAATACGGGAAGGTTCAAGAAGCACTGCTTCTTCGCGCCTACGAGCGCCGACTGTCCTAGCGTGTACTAGTAAGCAGGTATGCGCAGGAACTATTACTTAATGAAAAGCGAGGAATCACACAATGTCTAACGGTTATGGCCACAAAACAGCGGTAAGTCCAGCGGCGGTAAGCCCGGTTTCCCAAGGAGGATATGGCTATTCGTACGGCTTCGCGACGCCGTTTCCTGGAGCAGGCGCTCCAATCCCGACGCCGTTCACGGGAGCAGCAGCTGGCATGATGCCGTCCATGATGCCAATGCCAATGCCTCCGATGCCTCCAATGGTTCCCAATGGCTCTTTCGTAACGCCTCAAGGCACGACTGTCGTAACGGCAGCTCCCCAGATGGAGGAGTCGTATGTCGAGAACATCCTCCGTTTGAACCGCGGCAAGCTTGGAACGTTCTATATGACGTACGAGAATAACCGTGAATGGAATGCCAAAATTTTCCGCGGAATCATTGAAGCTGCTGGCCGCGATCATATTATTATTAGCGATCCAACGACTGGAATGCGTTACCTGCTTCTGATGCTTAATCTGGACTATGTAACGTTCGATGGCCCGATCAATTACGAATATCCATTCGCCGGCGGAACAATTACGAACCAAACACCAGTAACGCCAGTAACGCCTGCAACTCCGCGCTAAGCCTAAGCCTGATCAGCTATTCGGGAATGGCGCTCGAAATGGGGCGGAACGTCCATACATGGACTTTCGCCTCTCCCCCTTCCACCCATTCCTTGATTCGATGCCACGGCGACTGCTCGCTGAGGCGCTCCTGCTTGATCACCTCTGCCTCAGCCTCCGTAGGGGCTGTCCACAGCTCAACGAACACATTAGGCTGATCTGTTCCTTCATATATTGTCGGGGCTGATTCACCTTGGCGAGCCACCTGTGCCGAATACGCGAGATAAGCTTGCCGATGCTCGGGAGTAATGCAATATTCCGCAAAACAAATATACATATACACCTCTCCATTTCGACTTCATCTTCCGGGTATGATAATGCGCCGTGCGACCGACACTAATGCCATGCCATCGGATAGTATATCACGCTTACGAAAGGAGAATCCCGATTGGACTCCGGAACGCATTTGGTCATCGGCTTGGGCCTTGCTGGACTAGCCTCGGTAGACCCGGTTATTGCAGGAGACACGACGCTGCACACCGCTGTCCTGATTGGCACTGTCGTAGGCTCCCAAGCGCCCGATTTCGATACGCTGCTTCGATTCAAGGGCAATGCCTCCTACATTCGCCATCATCGCGGCGCCTCGCATTCCATCCCGGCCATTATTGGATGGACCGCGCTTATTACGATCGTGCTTCAGCTCTTTTATCGAGGCACGCTGCCTTGGCTGCACATAATCGGGTGGGTGCTTCTAGCCGTATGCGTGCATGTCATGACCGACTTGTTTAACGCTTATGGGACGCAAGCCATTAGACCATTCTCCAGCAAGTGGATATCGTGGAACATCATCCATATCTTCGATCCGGTTATCTTCACGAGCCATGTGATCGCCATATCGTTATGGGCGTTCGGACTAGCGAATCCGGCCGTGCTGTTCCCTTTGCTTTACAGCCTGCTGGCGATTTATTATGTGTGGCGAACGACCGTTCATTTTCGAAAGAGGGCATTGGTCGAGAGGATCGACAAAGAGCATGGCGATGGCGACCGTTATTGGCTCATTCCAACGATTTCCCTTCATGACTGGAATGTTGTAAAACGCAAGCATGACGGCAGCTTCGTCATCGGCGATCTGAAGAACAGCCGCCTGCGCTGGCTTGATCATGCCACCTGCTCCAGCCATCCGGCGGTCGATCGATCCAAGAACGATCCCTCTATTCAATCGTTCCTGTATTTAACCTCATTCGCCTGCGCCGAGGTAACCGAGCATGATTGGGGTTATGAGGTGCGCTGGAGCGATGTACGCTACAGGCATCGAAAGCAATATCCGTTCGTCGCGGTACTCATGATGGATAAAGACTTTAAAACCGTCGGCTCCTACGTGGGCTGGCTAAGCGATGAAAGGTTAGCCAAACGGCTCCGCATGAATACGTACTAACGTATTGACGCGGGGCTTTTTTTTCTGCACAATGAAAGCAGATCGACGAAAAAAGCTCAAGGTTTCCCTTGAGCTTTCTCGTCTGTGTATAGTTAAATCGTTAGCGATATTGGCCGCCGGACAATTGTTGCTCGGCGATTTGAACCAGCTTCTTCGTGATGTAACCGCCAAGCGAACCAGCGTCGCGAGTGGAGACATTGCCATAATAGCCATCAGCAGGAATTTGCACGCCCAGCTGTTGAGCAGCCTCCATTTTCAGTTGATTGATAGCTTGGCTTGCTTGAGGTACCACCAGTTGATTGCTGCTGCGGGATTGGCTTGACATAGTAATTCTCCTTTGCACGATGTGATGGGTTGCAAGCTTGCAAACATATTATGTCTCGGCCATTCGAGAACTATGCTACTTCAATACGTAACTTTCAAATTTTCTTTTTTTCCTGTCAGGAGAGTGTTCACCGTGTCCAAAATGTTATCGTTATGGTTCGCCGTATCCTCGATCGTGCTCATGAGCATGACCGCTATTCTGATTAGCTACAATGGCTGGCTAGCCATACTTGGAGCGATCGTGACAACCTGCAACGTAGGCTTCGGCTTCATCGTAAAAGCGCGTCTGCGCAGACGCGCGGAAGCGGCAGCCCAGCTCGTGAAATAGAGATAGCAAAAACGGCCGCCAGCGGAAGTCATTCCGCTGGCGGCCGTTTGCTGTTTGAAAGGAGCTGACTGACCCAGCCCTCGATAACGTACTCGTGATGCGTTCATTGTGAGACCAGGCATTTCCTCGTCTCTCATCATTGCCACGCCGTTGCACTATGTGCAACGAAAAAAGCAGCAGCACCCTGCCCCGAAGGTGCTCATTGTAATTCATGCAACGAGATAAAGCCTCGAAGTAGCACAATGTGTCAAAATCTAAGAAATCCGCCTCTCCCGTTGCGCAATTTGCAATGGCATCTCCCCACTGTCGTGCTTGCGTTAATTCTATTGTACGAACTGCAATGGGCAGGCCGCCGGACTTCAAATCCGGCGTATGCGTCGCCGCAGCTCGCACTTAAACCTTCAGTGATTAGCGCTTAGGCGCTAGGAAGCCCATAAGCTCCTTCGTCTTGGCGAGCGTTTCGTCTGCAACGACAGATGCGCGCTCCGCGCCTTGCTTCAAGATGTCGTGAATCGCGCCCGAGCTGCGAATCTCGTTGTAGCGTGCTTGCAGCGGCTCGATTACGGATACGACAGCCTCGGCCAGATCTTTTTTGAATGCGCCATAGCCTTGTCCGTCATACTGCGCTTCAATCGCATCCAGCGACAGCCCTGCACAGTGGGAATAGATCGTCATCAGATTGCTGACTTCCGGCTTGTTGGCAGGATCGTACTTGACCTCGCGGCCAGAATCCGTCGTTGCGCGGCTCAGCTTCTTGCGGATAACATCCGGCGAATCGAGCAAGGCGATGAAGGAACCCGGGTTCGGATTGCTTTTGCTCATCTTCTTGCTGGCATCGTCCAAGGACATGATGCGCGCGCCTACTTTTGGAATATAAGGCTCAGGCACTTTGAAGAAATCGCCGAATCGGCTGTTGAAGCGATGTGCCAAGTCCCGCGTCAGCTCCAAATGCTGCTTTTGATCGTCCCCTACAGGCACCAAATCCGCGTTATACAACAGGATGTCTGCCGCCATCAGCGTCGGATATACGAACAAGCCTGCGCCTACCGAATCTTTGCCCGTCGACTTATCCTTAAACTGCGTCATGCGCTCCAGCTCGCCCATATAAGCAAGCGTCGTAAACAACCAGCCCAGCTCGGAATGAGCGCGCACATGCGATTGTACGAACGTGCTCGATTTGGCTGGATCAATGCCAGCGGCAATGAAGAGGGCCGTAACCGACTCCGTCTGCTCCCGCAGCGCTGCCGGCTCTTGCGGCACGGTTATCGCATGCAGGTCGACGACCATGAAGAAGCATTCTTCCGTCTCCTGCAGTTTTACGAAGTTCTGCATTGCGCCGATGTAGTTGCCAAGGGTCAGCTGTCCGCTCGGCTGAATGCCTGATAATACGCGTTTCATAACGATCACTCCTTAGATATGGATACCGCTTATTTCGTTCAAAAAGAACGCAAAAAGGCCCTCGTCGCAAGGGACGAGGGACCGTGGTGCCACCCTTATTCGCAAAAGCTGAAGCGTGCCGACACCGAAAACTAATCGGGGCATGCCATAATCAACTCTTGCCTTAAGTTCCATAACGGGGAACAGCCGAGCCAGCATTAACGAGCTTCATACGGCATCTACAAGATGACGATCTCTGCTCGTGTTCCGCTGCCCGCTCCAGGATCCATTCGCCGCACGCCTTGCACCGATTCGCACCAACCACCGGCTCTCTGATCGCAAATACGTACGATTACTTGTTCCGTTCATCGCGTTTACAACGATTATACTCGTCGCCAACAGATTGTCAAGAAGGGTAAAGTTGTCCTATTCCCTGCTTTTTCCGCATAGAGTATACTAAGCGAGAATAATCGTAATTGTTACTATTAAGCGATGCGGCGTTTATGAAAAACGTAAAACTTATGCTTTCGATGCTGCGTTTGGCTGTACGATCCAATGGATCGCTAATCGCCAAACGCTGAGTTTATGCTTACGATGCTGCGTTTGGCTGTACGATCCGATGGATCGCTAATCGCCAAACGCTGAGTTTATGCTTACGATGCTGCGTTTGGCTGTACGATCCAATGGATCGCTATCGCCAAACGCTGAGTTTATGCTTACGATGCTGCGTTTGGCTGTACGATCCAATGGATCGCTAGTCGCCAAACGCTTTAGGAGGACAAATCATGCGTTTTTTGCTTCGCTGGTCGCCCCCTTTGCTCACTTTGGGCTGCGCAGCCATGATCGCGCTTATCGCCGTTAATCGGAGCGAATCGCTCCCTGCAATCGGCCGCGCTGAGCTTAATTCCTTCACGATGCTGTTCCTTGGCGTCATTCTGGAAGCCTTGCCCTTCATGCTTCTCGGCGTCCTTGTATCGGCGATTTTGCAGGTGTTCGTCTCCGAAAACCTGATACGCGCCATCGCGCCTAAGCATGCCGTGCTCGGCTCCATATTCGGCGGGCTGCTCGGCATTCTGTTCCCGCTTTGCGAATGCGGCATGATTCCCGTCGTCCGTCGCCTCATTCGCAAAGGCATGCCGCCTTATGTCGGCATCGTGTATATCCTTGCCGGACCGATCGTTAATCCCGTCGTCTTCGCCTCTACATACACCGCATTTCGCGGGCAGCCAGACATCGTATATGCTCGTATGATTCTTGGATTCCTAGTCGCCTTTGTAATCGGCCTCATCCTTTATCGATTTATGAAATCCAATCCGCTCAAAGACGCTGCTGCGAACAAAACCGACCATGGGCATCATCACACCGGCCATAGCCATCATGAGAACCACGGCAACGGCCATGATCATAACCACGATCACGTTCACCGCCACGACGAACACAGTCACCTACACAAACACGTTCACAGCCATACGCATGAACATGAGCTCCCCAAAGGCTTTGGAGGCCGATTAGCCTCGACACTCGGACATGCGTCTGAAGAATTTTTCGACATGGGCAAATACTTGCTGTTCGGCGCGCTGCTTACTGCAGTCATTCAAACGGGGCTAGATCGCGAATCGATCGCATCGCTTGCCTCGATCCCCGGCTTGTCCCATGTGTTTATGATGCTGTTCGCCTATATCCTATCGCTCTGCTCCACCTCTGACGCCTTTATCGCCGCATCGTTCAGCGGCTTGTTCACGTCAGGACCGCTGCTTGCTTTTCTCGTATTCGGCCCAATGATCGATCTCAAAAATACGCTCATGCTGCTATCCGTATTCCGCATACGTGTCGTCATTGCCATTATTTCGTTAACAGCCATTCTTGTGCTGACAATGACTTGGCTGACAGAGCTTCTTCTCCGCTAGGCCGTACATGATTTAGGAAAGGAGTCTAACCATGTCGACAACTCATTCCAATCGATCCTTCATCGCTCATTATTTATTCCGCGCGGCCTTGCTGGGCGGGTATGCTTTTCTCATCGTATTTTTGAACAGCAATGGCGACCTGTCCTTATTCGTCGCTCCGCGAACGGAGCAGGCCGTCAAGCTATCGGCGCTCGGGCTGTACGCCGCTGCCGCCTACCAAGCCTACTCTGCATTCCGCATGTGGCGTGACAGCCATCAAGAGCAATGCGGCTGCGACCATGACCACGGCCCTTCCCGTTCGCTGCTTCGCAATACGCTGATCTATGCGCTTTTTCTATTGCCGCTGCTCCTTGGCTTCCTTATGCCTCATGAACCGCTTAACAGTACGCTGGCAGCCAAGAAGGGCATGAGCTTTTCCGGACTTCAATCCGCTGCCTCATCCGACTCGCTTTCTGCCGGGACACAGGAAGGGAAATTGTCCTTGGACCAGCTATTCGCAACAGATGAGTATACGAGCTCGTATGCCAATTTCGGCAAAAAGCTTTATCAACAACCCCGGATAGTCGTAGATGATGCCTTATTCATCGAAACGTTAACGACGCTGGACCTGTTCCAGTCTAACTTTGTCGGCAAAACCGTTTCGCTTACAGGGTTCGTATACCGTGACCGAGAGATGAATGACGAACAGTTTGCCGTTAGCCGATTCGTCATGAGCTGCTGCTCCGCCGATGCAATGCCATATGGACTAATGGTGCATTCAAAGCAGGCTGCGGTTTACAAAAACGATGCATGGGTAACGCTCACCGGCGTGGCGACAACTGCAACCTTCCAGAACAACAAGATTCTTATGCTTGAGGCGACCTCAATCACGCCTGTTCCCGCGCCCGCCGACACCTACGCTTACCCGAATTACGACTTTGATTTATGACTTCCGAACCATCATCATATTTTCCAATAATTACTTCCCGATATCGTTTGGCTTAACCGAATAAACTAAACCTTATCAACCATAATAAGGGAGTATACGAATGCATTCAAAAGCGGCTTTTGCTGCATTCCGATCCAGTCGGATCGAAAGCATTCGCAAAACCAAAGCGTATGCTTCCGAGGCGGCTTTTGCTGCATTCCGATCCGGTCGGATCGAAAGCATTCGCAAAACCAAAGCGTATGCTTCCGAGGCGGCTTTTGCTGCATTCCGATCCAGTCGGATCGAAAGCATTCGCAAAACCTTAAGGAGATGAGCAGCATGGCACAATCCCGCAGCAGCAATACGCTCGTGGTACCCCAAGCAAGAATGGCGCTCGAACAATTGAAATTCGAGATCGCGCAAGAGCTCGGCATCCAACTTCCGCAAGATGGCTATTACGGCAACATGACGACGTTTGAAGTCGGCTCCATCGGCGGCAACATTACACGCCGACTCGTCCAAATCGCCGAACAACAGCTTTCCGGGCAGCCTGCTCGTTAATTGACTTTTCGCTACACGCGAAGGGGTGTCCCTCACGCCACCACGGCCGAAGGACACCCCTGATTTGTGCTTTGTACTATGGTTGACCATTCGATGTTTGAGTGCGGACCGCGGCGTACTTCGCATTGAAGATGACGTTGGTGCGTTTAACAGACTGCTCATTGCAATTCGTGCAACCGAACTAACTCGTGCGCGGGACGTGCGGAGGTCTCATTGCATTTTGCGCAACGAGAAAAGCGACTTTCTATGTTCAGAGCACATCATGCCTCCCCTTGCTCGTATCTCGTTGCATGAACTGCAATGAGAATGAACAGAGCGGCGAATTCCTCCTTTCTCGTTGTACAATGTGCAACGACGCGCTCAGTTGTACAAAAGTGCAGCCGCGCGTTCAGAATAACCTTCGCATTACGCAGTTACGCAGCTGCCACTAACGCAATTCCAATCCATCAGGAACAAATAAAAAAGCTGTCCCAAAAGTCAGTTGGTCATGACTTTGGGACAGCCCCTCTTGCTATTAACGTTCTTCTTGACTGCGATAATTGGGCTGCTTCGCCGTGTAATGGAACAAGGCGCCTGTATGGTTGGACATATTATAATTCGATTCGTACATTACGCTGGCTGCCCAGCCGCCAGTGCCAGGGCGAACGGAGAAATCATACGAGATTTCGCCATGCGTCCAGTCTCGCTTGAGCTTCAACGCTTCAATTGCCATCTTGCGGAAAGACTGCACCTGCTGCTCCGAAAGCCCGTCCTCTGCCTTCTTCAGCTCGCCGTTGCGGCTTTCAATCGGATGATGCTTCATGCCAAACTTGCCAACTGCATTATTGCGCACATGAATATGTACGGTCCCTGCCGCCGCGTTCTTTAATTCTCCCTCCAGTTGCCTAAAAACATAATCTACCTGCCGCGCCAAAGGTAATCCATCCTGCTTGAACAATCGTCTCCCCCCAATTTAACTTTTTCAAATTAAGGACCAAATTACCAGTACTGGTCCTTGGTGCCTATTATATGACACGTCACAATATCAAACAACAATTATTTTGAAATTATTAATCAAAATTGTCGAATAATGCTAAAGTATTTAAATATAATCAAAAGCCTCGTTACAATCTTCTGCACCCATAGACCTAAATCGACACCAGTGCTATAATATGTCTATTCTATTAAAAGGAGCGCTTACATATGCAGTGGTTCTCTGCTTTATCGGTCCGCAACAAGCTGTTCGTCGGCTGTTATTCCATTGTTCTCCTTTTTTCTATCGCTTTAATTGGAATGACGTCCGTTGCCGGCGGATCCGTAATTATCGCAATTGTAGTCGCCATTGTGCTAGCACTTATTGCTCTTCCTATTATTAACTTCACTGAGAAAGCGCTCTCCGAAGCGACCTATGAACTAAGAATGGCAGCATCCAGCCTGGCAAAAGGGGACTTTTCGCAAAAGGTCGACACCTCCTCCGCCGCACTTGGAGAGCTCGGCCACTCCTTTAACAGCATGATCGACAAACTGCGTGACATCATTACTGAAACCTCCAAAATCTCGCGTCATGTAACCGAAGCAAGCCGCGGCATCTATGATAAAAACCAAGCGATGAAAATCGCCATGGAGCAAGTCGCTGCCTCTTCCAATGAGCTCGCGATCGGGGCGAACGAGATTTCTTCCGAGGTTTCGGATATGACCGACTCCATCAAAGACATCGAAGATAAGGTCGGCTCGTATGCAAGCTCCGTGAAGGGCATGAACGAACGCTCCACGCATACCCTTCAGCTCGTACAGCAAGGCGTGCAAGCCGTCGGCAACCAAAAAACGAGCATGCGCAGCAACTCGGATGCCACGTCCAAAGTATCGGAAACCGTCCGGGAGCTGGCACGCGACGCGGCAGGCATTACGAAAATTACGCACACGATTTCCGAGCTCGCCGAACAAACGAACCTGCTATCGCTCAACGCCTCGATTGAAGCCGCTCGCGCAGGCGAGCATGGCAAAGGCTTCGCAGTCGTTGCCCAAGAAGTGCGCAAGCTCGCTGAAGAGTCGTCCACTTCGACGAAAGAAGTGTTCACCCTCGTACGCGGCATCGAGCGCGGCATTAAACAAGCGATCGAAAACATCATTATTAATGAACAAGCCGTAAGCGTACAGGCTGAGACGATCGAAGCCTCCGAACGCATCTTCGGCGAAATGGCATCGAGCATCGAGTTCATTGCCGAACAAATCGCCCGTTTCTCGGAGGAGAGCGACGTTATGCTTGAGAGTGCACAGCGCATTTCCTCCGCGATTCAGAACATCTCGGCGATTACGCAGCAATCGGCAGCGGGCACAGAGCAAATGTCTGCTTCCATGAACGAGCAAATCAGCTCCGTACAAGCCATCGTAGACGAAGCGGACCGGATGATGAACAGCGTTATGCAGCTGCAAAAAACGGTTCAAGTGTTCAAAATGTAATCAAACAGGGGTGTCTCAAAAGCCAATTGGCCGAGGGACACCCCATTTTTGCACTCCAGTGATTGGATTGTGGTGCGGCATACATCTTTGTTGAGATTTTATTGATGAGGCTGCGGTCCGCTCATTGCAATTCATGCAGGCCTGTTGATTAACCTGGAAATGGTAAAAAGACCGCACTCTCGGGTAATGGGTAGTACCACCCACTCCACCCCCAAGAGGCGATCTTATGAATAAGTCTACTACGTTCAGCCAGCTAGTTCAAACTGCACTACCGAAAGAAATTGTGGATTCTTTTTCAAATTCGGTTGGTTATCGAGAAGTAGGGCGTAAATTCACTGTTTATGACTTATTTTTGTTTTTTGCTCAAGCGGCATCGGACCAGTGGAAAAGCTATCGCGAAGGGGCTTTGCGAGCCCCTGCCTGTCACTTGGTGAAAACCTGTTACTCTACCGTGTCCAAAAAAGCTGGAGATGTCCCCTTCGGGATTTTCAAGCAATTACTGCACTACTTGCTTGGTCATTGCAATCGGCAAGCTAAGCGCAAGTTATCTTTGCCAAAGGAACTATTGATCTTGGATTCAACTAAAATTACAGTGGGAGCCGGCCGCCTGCCCTGGGCACCGCTGAAAGGCGAACGTGCGGGGGTCAAGTTGCATGTTGCGTACAAACCAACACAAGGGCAACCTCACCGCATCGAAGAAACCACAGGCAATCGGCCGGATTTGCTTAGTAGCGATGCCTTGCGGGATACGGATTACATCATCGTTGCGGATCGTGCTTATGCCAAATTCATTCGATTTGATACCTATGTCCAGGAGCGGCAATCGTTTGTTATTCGCATTAGAGACAACGCTACATTCCATCAGCCTCGCCCCCGTAAGGGGAAGAAACCCGTGGGTTCTCCCATTTTGGAAGATTTCACATGCCAAATTGGAAGGGATGCGAAACGTTCGAAGCAGCGCCACCGAATTATCAAATTGCAGGATCCGAAAGGGAACCCTGTTATTTTGGCAACCAATTTAACACGTTCGGCCGAACAAATCGCCGAGCTCTACCGCGCTCGTTGGCAAATTGAGACTTTCTTTCGATGGGTGAAGCAGCATGTCAATGTACCCGTCCTTTTTGGCACGAGCCCTAATGCAGTCTACAGCCAGTTATATATTGCCATGACCGTTTATGTTTTGCTTAAAATGCTCTTTGATCATGTCGCTCCCCATGTACACGTATCTGCCTCATTATCCTTAACCCTATTCGTTCGTGCACTTCGACATCATCATTTGGCTCCCGAATGGAGAGTGGCACTCACTACTTTTCCATTCACTTTCCCATTCCCAGTTTCTTGATAATCAACAGGCCTGCAATTCATGCAATCGCATCAACTCAAGTTCGGAAGTGAAGAGGCGTCATTGCATATTGTGCAACCGGAAAGTCGGCTTTCCCTGTTTTGAGCCTATAACTCCCCTTCAAATCTTATCTCGTTGTATGATCTGCAATAGGAACCCTCGGGGAAGGCCAAAGCTGCCTTTCTCGTTGTACAAAATGCAGTGGCATGGCAACAGTGTCCATTTGGAACAAAAGAAAAGCTGTCCTAAAAGTCTGTTAGCCATGACTTTTGGGACAGCTCCTTCATTTTATACCCTAATCGCTATGCTCGTTTCGCGTAATCAAACCCTACGGCATCCAGCAGCGCCCGCGCAAGAACGAGATGACCCGCTTTATTCGGATGAACCCGGTCCCATGTAAGCTGGGCCGAATATGCCTTCTCCAGCACGCCATCGAACGCGGCTTGCGTATCTACGAATAATGTCCCTTGGCGCTCTGCGATCGCCCGTACAACTGCTCCATATTGATCCATAGCAGCCCGCATTTGGTCATCACGGCATGCCTCGACGAAAAACGGCGTCATCAGCACAATCCCTTTGACAAGCGGCTTCGTCCGAATGACCAGCTCTTCGAGCGTCCGCTCGTACTCGTCGATATAGACATGCCATTCCGGAATGGCCGGACGGTCGAATTGGCGCCATACATCGTTCGTCCCGATCATGATCGTCAGCCAATTCGGCTTTTGTTCGATCACATCCGTTTCCCATCGCTTCTTCAAATCACGCACCGTATTGCCGCTTATCCCCACGTTAACCAAGCGCAGCTTCAATTCAGGGTAGGCGGATTGCAGGAAAGCGTCCACCAGCTCGACATAACCGTTGCCTGCGTCGCCATTGCCCGCTTCGCCAATCGGCAATGCCCGGCCACAATCTGTAATCGAATCGCCTATCAGTACGATTTTGTCCTTAGCTTCGAATAACATCGCCATTCTCCTCCATGTGGCATTACGCCTTCATCTTATTTATGATCCTGATATTCGAGCCGCCGCCTGGGCAACAGCCTGACGAATCTCTTCGCGGCGATCCGCCCACTCAAACACGCTCATTGAGCAACTGATTGCAGCCACCACTCGCCCATTCCGCCCCCGCACGGGAGCTGCAGCACAGCAAATGCCAAGCACCGCTTCCTGCGATTCCTCTGCTATGCCCACTGTGTGTACAACTTCCAGCTGCTCCAGCAACAACTCGCGAGACGTTAATGTGTAGGGCGTCAACGGCGCTCCAAGCTGCTCCTCTGTGAAAAGCAGCGCTAGCGCATGCTCATCAAGCGAAGCAAGCAACGCTTTGCCAAGCGCAGTAGCATGCGCAGGCAGCCGAATACCCGGAGAAGAAGCGAGCCGAATCGGCGTCAATGCTTCTTCAATCGCAAGATAAATGACTTCGCGCCCTTCTAACCGGGCTAGCTGAAACGTCGCGCCTAAGCCCGCCGCTGCCGCACGCGCCTCGCGGTGGAATGCTGAAATATAATCATATTGCCGGAAGAAAGCGCCTCCAAGCGCTCCCACGGCAGAGCCTAATGCATACCGGTCATCGCTGTTTTTCTCAACAAGCCTCAGCGACTCCAGCGTATGCAGCAGGGCAAACATGGAGCTCTTGTTCACGTCCAGCCGCTTGGCAACATCGATCAGCCGATGGCGTGAAGGCTCAGCTGCAAGCAGATCAAGCACATCATACGCTCGCCGAACAGCCGGGACTTGATAATTGTCTGTCACAGCGCTGTCTTGCCCCTTCCAAATCGAACGAAAATAGTTTTGTATATAAAACCACAGTTTTATTTCTCAAACATAGTTTAACACACCTTTTTCAGCAGCTACAAGCAATTAACTGGCATTAAGCGTAAACGATTAATCGAGAGCAAGGAATCGCTCCTCTCACTTAACTGTGATTAAGGTCATTATGTAACCGTATCCAACGACACATGCCTATATGATACAATCAAACCATCGTAATTCTAATATACCGTCTCATTCCCAAGATATACTTTTACCATAATCGGAGTTAAATGGAGAGGAAGAAAACTACATGATGTTATCCGTATTCACAGTTGCTACACCGGATTTGTCGCCTGAGCAGCTGCTCGGCGTTGCCCGCGAAGCTGGCATCCATGCTATCGAATGGCGCTGCACGCATGTATCAGAGGCAGTGAAGAGCGAAGCGCCTTCGTTCTGGGGCAATAATCGCTGCACGCTTGAGCCTACGGCTTCAATGGAAGAGCTTCGCCAGTTGCGAGCAGCAACGGAAGCGCACGGCCTGCAATCGCTAGCTGTCGTCCCTTATTTGAAATGCGGCGATCTGGCGGAAACCGAACGGATGCTGTCAATCGCAGCCGAGCTTGGCGCAGCAACGATCCGTATCGGCGTTCCGGGGTATGATGGCACGCGCCCGTTCGGCGAACTCATGCAAGAAGCGCGCGCTTACGTCAAGGAAGCGGAGAAGCTTGCCAAGCAATATGGCGTCAAAGAGCTTGTCGAAACGCATCATAAAACGATCACGCCGAGCGCATCGCTAGCCCGCCAGCTTGTGGATGGCTGCGATCCTGATGCGATCGGCGTTCTGTATGATCCAGGCAATCTCGTTCACGAAGGCTTCGAGAGTCACAAAATGGGACTGGAAATTCTCGGGCCTTATCTTGCGCATGTTCATGTCAAAAATGCAGCATGGGTGCTGCGGCATTCAGAAGTAGAAGAAGCGAATCGCCAGCTTGCAGCAGGACTTGCAACCGCTAGCTGGTCCTGTGAATGGAAAGCGATCTCCGAAGGCATCGTGCCTTGGAAGCAGGTGCTGACCGACTTGAAGGCAGTCGGCTATACAGGCGCGTTCGGCGTAGAAGATTTCAGCAAAACGTATGACAGCAGCACGATGCTGCGTTTATTTGTAGAGCAAATGAAAACATGGTGGGAGGAAGCGTAAATGAGCAGCGTTCGAATCGGCGTCATTGGCGTTGGCAATATGGGGGCTTCGCATGCAAAGGAGCTGTTGGCTGGACACATTCAAGGGGCAACGTTGGGCGCGGTATGCGACGGGATGACAAGCAAGCGCGAATGGGCGCGCGAAGCGCTGCCTACTGTTCCGGTCTTCGAAACCTCGGAAGCGATGCTGCAATCCGGGCTAGTGGATGCCGTAATCGTGGCGACGCCGCATTACGACCATCCCGAGCAGGCGCTGCGTGCGCTTGAAGCCGGCAAGCATGTGCTCGTCGAGAAGCCAGCCGGCGTCTTCACCGCTAAAGTGCGCGAGGTGAATGAAGCCGCCGCTCAATCCAATCTCGTATTCAGCATGATGTACAACCAGCGAACAAATCCGGTGTATCTCAAGCTTCGCGACATGATCGCAGCAGGCGAGCTTGGCGAGATTCGCCGAACGAACTGGATCATTACGGACTGGTACCGCTCACAGGCTTATTATGATTCCGCCTCATGGCGCGCGACTTGGGCCGGCGAAGGCGGCGGCGTGCTCATTAACCAATGCCCGCATCAATTGGATTTATGGCAATGGACGATCGGCATGATGCCCGTGCGCATGCGTGCTTTCTGCGGATTCGGCAGCCGCCGGAACATCGAGACCGAGGATCAAGTAACCGCATACGTCGAATATCCGAACGGAGGCACGGGCGTGTTCATTACGACGACGGGCGAAGCGGCGGGCACGAACCGATTTGAAGTTTCCGGCGATAAAGGCAAGGTCGTCATCGAGAACGATACCCTCACCTTCTGGCGTCTGGAGGAATCGGAGTCGGCCTTCAACCTGCGCAACGCCGAGCCGTTCGGCCAACCGGCTTACACGAAGCTTGAGGTGCCAATCGAGGGCAAGAACCCGCAGCATGTCGGCATCATTCAAAATTTTGCAGATGCGATTAACCACGGTACGCCGCTGGTTGCGCCAGGTGATGAAGGCATTAACGGACTGTTGATTTCCAATGCGATGCACCTTTCTACTTGGCTGAACGATTGGGTCGAGCTTCCGTTCGACGAGTCCCAATACGAAGCCGAATTGCGCAAGCGCGCAGCAAGCTCCTCGTTCAAACCGGGCGAGCCCGAGCAAGCATCGGCCCCTGTCGATTTGAAGGGCACACACTAAGAGGAGGCGCAAACGAAGATGGCGAACGAACAACACGCAACATTCGGCAATAAAGACGGCATGAACTATGCGCCCAAATCGGCGAAGCCGAGCCTTGTATGCGCCCCCGACGAATTTCAGATCGCGGCGATGGCGCTCGATCACGGCCATATTTATGGGCAATGCAATGGATTAGTCGAAGCCGGCGCGACGCTCAAATGGGTGTACGATCCCGATCCGGCGAAGGTCGAAGCTTTCCTGGCGGTATTCCCGCAAGCGAAAGCCGCTTCGTCACCGGAGCAAATTTTGCTTGACCCCGAGATCCGACTAATCACAGCTGCTGCTGTCCCGTCCGAGCGCGCCGCGCTTGGCATCAAGGCGATGGAGCACGGCAAGCACTATTTTACCGATAAGACGCCGTTCACGACGCTTGAGCAGCTTGCCGCAGCGAAGGAAGCCGCAAGCCGTACGGGACGCAAATATATGGTGTATTACAGCGAACGGCTTCATGTCGAAAGCGCCGTGCATGCCGGACGTCTCATCCAAGACGGCGCGATCGGACGCGTCGTGCAGGTGCTCGGCACGGGACCGCATCGCCATGGCAGCAATCGGCCGGACTGGTTTTATCGCAAAGCGAATTACGGCGGTATTCTTTGCGACATCGGAAGTCACCAAATTGAGCAATTTCTCTACTATGCCGGCTGCCAAGATGCTACCGTCACGGCAAGCAAAGTCGGCAATTTCCGCAATAGCGGCTATCCGGAATTCGAGGACTTCGGCGATGCGACGCTTGTCGGCGACAATGGCTCGACCTGCTACTTCCGCGTGGACTGGCTTACGCCTGACGGTCTGGGCACATGGGGCGACGGTCGAACCGTCATTCTCGGCACCGACGGCTATATCGAGCTGCGCAAATATATAGACGTCGCTCGCGGCGGCGAAGGCGACCATGTCATTCTGGTCAATCATGAGGGCGAGTTCCAATTCGACGTTCGCGGGCAAATCGGCTTCCCGTTCTTCGGCCAGCTCATCCGCGATTGCCTGGATGGAACCGAGCTTGCAATGACGCAGGAGCATGCGTTCAAGGCAGCGGAGCTATGCTTGATCGCACAGCGCGACGCGCTCCAGCTGCAGGTATCAGAGCCGGTCGACCGCTTTGCATAACGGCCTCGACTTCACATTCCGCAACACCGGGCATTACGAAGGCGCGCAATTCCATTCCCACCCGTTTTATGAGCTGTATTACTTCCATGGCGGACAATGCTCGTACATCGTCGGCGACCGTTTGTGGACGCTTGCGCCTGGGGACATTTTGCTGCTGCACGGCATGACGCTCCATTGTCCGAATCCTTCGCCTGACGTGCCTTATGTACGCTCGATCGTTCATTTTGAGCCTGCCATGCTCCAACGGCAGCTGCCCAATGATGCGGCGACGCTGTTCGAGCCCTATGAGCGCTTCGGCAATGCGCGCCTGTCGCTGGACGCCGCAGAGCAAGCGGAAGCGGAGAAGCTGCTTGCGGAGATGGATGCCGTGAAGCAAAGCGGCTCGCTGTTCGCCTCCCAGCGCCTGGCGCTTCGCTTCGCAGATCTGCTCTACGCAGTGAGCGAATGGTTCGATAAGCCGCAACGCCGGCAGCTGGAGCCCTCCTCCGAGCGCGAACGACATGTTCAGCGCGTAATCACCTTCGTCGAAGAGCAATTCACGGCGCCGTTGACGCTGGAGCAAATTGCAGATGCACTCCATCTGACCAAGCCCTATTTGGCTCAACTGTTCAAGGAAGTGACGGGCACGACGATTTTCAAATATGTGTACAACCGCCGGATCAATCAAGCCAAGCTGCTGCTGCAGCTCGAACCTTCCCGCTCGGTCGCTGAGGTCGCGCTATCAGTCGGATTTGTCCATCCTGCCCATTTCAGCCGGATGTTCAAGGAAACGGTCGGCTGTACAGCCGAGGCGTTCCGTGCTCGAATGCGAGGCGTCACGCCAAGCTAAGATTCAACTGCGAGAGCCTGATCGTATGTCAAGCGCATGAACCTTCTCCTTCAAGGGAACACCAAGAGTGATGGAATGCACCCGCACCTCGAACCTCGATTATGGTCCCGTGCACGCGTTCCCATGAAGGGGGAATTCCTACACGATGCGAAAGCTAATCCCTCGAATGACTCGAATGACACTCATAGGGTTAACGATCATGCTTTTGCTGCCAGACATCGGTGCGGCAAGAGCAAAGGCTGTCGCCTATCCGTATAAGCATGTGAATCAGAATGTGAATGCCAGTTCGAGCCAGCTGCGCACGCAGCCGGAAGCCCGGCTCACGCATTGGCCGCTGTTTGCACTTGACGAAGCAGAGTCAGCGCAGGCATCTGCACAAGGGAGGCGTGCGAGAAAACGCCGTGCTCCCGTTATCAGCTGGGTCGCTCTAGAAAGGCGTTATCCCGGCGTCTTCATTACGCATGGCCCTAGAAGCACACGCAAAGCCGCTTTAACCTTTGACGACGTTCCCGATCCCCGCTATACAGGCAAAGTGCTCGATGTGCTGGCCAAATATCGCGTTCAGGGAACGTTTTTCGTCGTCGGCTCTCTCGCTTCGCGCTATCCTGCTCTTGTCAAACGAATGGATCGGGAAGGCCATGCGATCGGCAACCATTCCTACACGCACGCCGTCTTCTCGCAGCTGACGCAGGAGCGGCTGAATCGGCAAATCACGCGAACGGACGATGTGCTTCAAGCGTTGGTTGGATACAGCCCGCGCTACATTCGGCCGCCGTACGGCGAGATTCGTCCCGGACAGCTTCAGTGGGCGAAGCGCAACGGCTACGTGATCGTGAATTGGGATGTCGACTCTGTGGATTGGCGAAGCTTAAGCAGCGCGATGGTTATGGTCAATATCCGGCGGACGCTGCAGCCCGGCTCGATCATTCTGCAGCACGCCGGCGGAGGGCCAACGCAGGATCTATCCGGCACAGTGGAGGCGCTGCCGCGCATCATCAAGCTGCTCCGCTCCAAGGGCTACGAGCTGGTTACCGTACCCGAGCTGCTTGGCACCTCTGTCAGCCGAAAGCGCTATTAAATTGGCCCGTATTAAGAAAAAACCGGATGATCGCCCCTGCATGCCGCGAAGCGGCAGGTAGCGATTCATCCGGTTTTTTTTTACGATTTCAGCACATAGACTTTGACATATTGCATACCGAAGCTTTTCGCTTGCGACGTGTTGCCTGGCACGAATATATCAATTCGGTTGCCCTTGATGCTGCTGCCCATATCCGATGCGCTAGCGAGCATTCCGCCGACCGGCAAGCCATCATAATCGTAGCCGACGATGTAAAGCTTGGTGCCCAGCGCGATCAGGCTCGGGTCAACCGCGACCGTTCCAACTTTAAGGGAATTGCCAAAGTAGTCGAGCGCGCCCCATTTGCCGTTCTCAGAGGCAGCCGCCGTATACGCGGTAGCGGTAGCTTGTACCGTTTTGGCTACGTCATACGTCTTGCCGCCAGCGATCAGCTGTTGGTCGCTCGTCGATTCCATCATCTTCATTGCAGTAGCCGTTTTCTCCTTCGCCGTATCCGGCGTCGGAATGGCGAGCCTTGAGCCGACCGCAATATTGTTCGCATCTACCGAAGGATTCGCTTTAGCAATTTGTTGAACAGTCAAGCCGTAATACTGGGACAACGTCCAGAACGTTGTCGTCTTGGAAGCGATGTGCGTTGTCGCAGCATCAGCGGACGCCGCGGACCAAGCAATAGAGATGCCTGCTAGTGCGGCAACCGCCGTTCGCGCCCATTTTTTCATTGGCATGGTCATACGAATATTCAATTATGTGTTCCTCCTTGTGTTTGGCCTACGAGGTTAGTTGTCGGATTCGGATGAAGGAGTCACCCTACGCGTCTGCAGCTATTGCTTGCTTAATGCGATTCACCCCGAGGAACAACGCAGCGTCATGCTGCGTTTTACCATAAATCTCCCCCGCACGATTGGTTGTTTCGGCTCGCGTTAAACATTAACACAATGCGTCGCGCCCCGAAACCGGTAAATGATGGCTATTGCCGCCCCCGCGCTTCGCCTGCCCGTACAAATGCCGTTACAGGACCGATTGGCAATTGAATACAATGGCATAACATTTGCATGAATACTGCTTGATTGCATGCCCTCGATTGGAGGTGTTGTCTCATCACGATAAACGTCGTAATTATGGCCGGCGGCAAAGGCACCCGGTTCTGGCCAAGGAGCGTCCAAGCGATTCCGAAACAGTTTCTCTCCTTCGGCAGCGGACCGACGCTCATTCAGCAGACCTACGATCGTTTTCGCCAATTAGCCGCTGCTGATCAGCTATTCGTCGTTGCGCCGCTTGCCTACATGCCGCTCGTTTACGAGCAACTGCCCGCACTTTTGCCTGAGCAAGCCTTCATCGAGCCGGAGCAAAAGGATACGGCAGCCTGCATGGCCTACGTTGCCCACCGCATGCTTCTCCGCGGCGACGACAGGCCCATCGTCTTCGTTCCTGCTGACCAATGGATCGCGGACGAAGCCCGCTTCCTTGAGGCGATTCGTCATGCAGCGGAAGCTGCTCGCACCCCTCGCGCGATTGCAACGCTCGGCATCACGCCAACCCGGCCTGAAACCGGCTATGGCTACATCGAGCTGGCGCTAGAGGAGGACAGCGCAGACGACGACGCGCAAAGCGCGCACGAAGCGGCAAGCGACCTCCTCGCATCCCGCCCTGCCCGCCGAGTTGCCCGTTTTCTCGAAAAGCCCGACGCTCACAAGGCAGTCGAGCTGCTGCAGCAAACTCACGTGTACTGGAACAGCGGCATTTTTGTCTGGAAGCCTTCCTCTATCGCTTATCATATGGCGCACGCCGTTCCGGAGCTATGGCGGCAGCTTAGCCAATTTCCCGATGACATCGCTGCTGCCTACGCAGAAATGCCGAAGCTCTCGATCGACTACGCCGTGATGGAGAAAGCGAGCGAAATCCGCTGCGTGCCCGTCGACTGCGGCTGGGATGATATCGGCACCTGGGCAGCTTTCCGCCGCCACTTCCCGATGGATGCCCATGGCAACGTCACCCAAGGCTCTGTCCATCTGTACGAAAGCGAAGGCAATACCGTCTACTCCGAGACGGAGACGCTGCTTATCGGCGTCCAGGATCTCATTGTCGTGTCTACCCCTTTTGGATTGCTCGTGTGCCATCGCTCCGAGGAGCCGCGGCTCAAGCACTGGCTTACTACTATTGCGAGGTGATATTCGCGTTGAAAGCTTTAATTACCGGCATTAGCGGCTTTGTTGGCAGTCATATGGCAGAATATTTGCTGGCGGAGGGCGTTGACGTCGTCGGTACAATCCGGCAGCGGAGCCGCATGGACCACATTGCCCATATTCAGAAGGACATCCATCTGGTCGAATGCGAGCTGCGCGACCCGCTTTCGGTCGAACAGCTGATGGAGAAGGAGCGTCCGGACTATGTGTTCCATCTCGCCGCGCAGAGCTTCGTCCCAACGTCCTGGAACTCCCCGATCGATACCATCCATAACAATGTCGTTGGCCAAATTCATCTATTCGAGGCAATCCGTCGATTCAACCTTCCCACCAAGGTGCAAATCGCCTGCTCCAGCGAGGAATATGGCGAAGTGCATCCGCATGAGGTGCCGATTCGGGAAGAAAACCCGATCCGCCCGCTCAGCCCTTATGCGGTGAGTAAGGTCGCACAGGACTATTTGGGCTACCAATATTACCGCAGCTACGGCATTCCCGTCGTACGCACCCGCACGTTCAACCATACGGGCCCGCGCAGAGGAGAAAACTTCGTTACCTCTAACTTTGCCAAACAAATCGCCGAGATCGAGAAAGGACTTCGTCCCCCAGTTATTCATGTCGGCAATCTTGAGGCCAAACGGGATTTCACCGATGTCCGCGACGTCGTGCGCGCCTACTGGCTGGCGCTGGAGAAAGGAACGCCGGGCGAATGCTACAATATCGCCTCCGGAAGCTGCGTGACGATCGATGAGATGCTTCAGCTGCTGCTTTCGCTGTCATCCGTCAACGTAACCGTTGAGCAGGACCCTGCTCGCATGCGGCCATCCGACGTTGAAATCCTGCTAGGCGATGCCAGCAAATTTATGGCGCATACCGGCTGGAAGCCGGAAGTGCCTTTTGAACAAACGATGCAGGATCTGCTCGACTATTGGCGCGCCAAACTGTCCTAACCTCTCCCGTTTAGGAGCGTCCGCTAAGGAGGCATGAGACGACTATGACCAGCAGCACGGCACTAAGCCGGAGCAAACCGAGCCGAGCGCAACGAAGCGCAAGCCGTCGGCGCGGCAACTCGGGCACCCCAAAAAGGTTCACGTCAACCAAACGGCGACTAAAAAAATCGCGCACGAGCGTTACGGGCAAGCGGAGACGGCTGGCCTCGAAAAAGCTGTCCAAAAAAAGAGCCGCATGGCTGGCCAGAAAACGCCGGGCTGCGAAGCGGCAAAAACCAGCGCCCCCTGTCCATGTCCACCACTGGGACCGTTATGAGAGCGACCCGCATTACGGAACCTTCAATCCCGGCCATACCGAGGTTGATCCTCCCATTATCGACAAGCAGCCGCTCAGCCGCCCCGTGACGATCATTATTTTGACGTGGAACGGCCTTGATTACACGCGCAAATGCTTCGAGCATCTGGCACCGACGCTCGAGCCCGGCTTGGTGGATGTCATCGTATTCGATAATGGCAGCACCGACGGCACCGTTGAGTATTTGCGCTCGATCCCGTGGATTCGCCCTATTTTTAACCCGACGAACATCGGTTTTGTCGCGGGCAACCACGCCGCGCTGCCTTATGCGCGCCCCGACAGCGATATCGTGCTGCTCAACAACGATATTCTAACCGAGCAGGGCGACTGGCTGTCCAAGCTGCAGGAAACCGCCTATCGTTCGCGCGATATCGGCATTGTCGGCGCACGGCTGCGCGGGCCGGATGGCTCGCTGCACCATGCAGGCACGTACATTTTGCCGGATAATCTAAGCGGGCAGCAGATCGGCGGAGAAGAGCCTGACGTGCGCCAATATAACGGCGTGCGCGATGTTCAGGGCATCGTGTTCGCCTGCGCCTATTTGAAGAGAGAATTAATCCAGCGCATCGGCTTCCTCGATCAAGACTACTTCTCCTATTTCGAGGATACGGACTACTGCCTGAAGGCGATTATGGCCGGCTACCGCGTTATCAATGACGGCCGCGTCACCCTCCATCATTACCACAATACCTCCACACACGTGAACGGCGTGGATTTCTGGGACATGTACAATAAGTCGCGTGAGGTTTTCCGAGGCAAATGGCAAACCCTGCTGCAAATGAGATACGAACGGCCGCTTAACTGGCGTTCCGTTGTGCATCTGCCTTTGTACGGCTACACGGAGACATCCAAAAACTTAATGCTTGGCCTGGAGCGGCAGCATCTGAAGGTTAACTATGAATATGTATATGGCCTTGGCACGCCTATGCCGTTCGAAGAGCCGGACACCGGTCCCGACATGCGGATCAACCTGTTCAAGCAGCGGTCGCAATCGCCTGAGGCTGTCGAGATCGTCTACGGGCAAGGCGACGTTTTCTATAAAAACAGAGGCCGCTACAAAATCGGATATACGATGCTTGAGGTCGACGGCCTGCCGCATGATTGGGTCGCCCAAAGCAATAGCATGAATGAAGTATGGGTTCCCTCGCACTTCAATGCGCAGACGTTTCGCAACAGCGGCGTTACCGTCCCGATCCATGTGATGCCGCTGGGCGTTGACACCGATTATTTTCATCCCGGCATTCGAAGCAAACGGTTCTCGGATAAATTCACTTTCCTCTCCGTCTTCGAATGGGGGGAGCGCAAAGCGCCTGAGCTGCTGCTGGAGACGTTCTCCCAGCAATTCGCCCACCGAGACGACGTATTGCTCGTATGCAAAATCATTAACAACGATCCCAGCTTCGATGTTCCGACTGAGATCCGCAAGCTGAAGCTGGGGGCGGCCGCTGATCGCATTCTCGTCCTTCATAACGATAAAATTCCTTCCGCTTGGATGGGCAGCTTATACCGTTCAGCCGATTGCTTCGTTCTGCCTACGCGCGGAGAAGGCTGGGGGATGCCGATTATGGAAGCTATGGCATGCGGCCTGCCTGTCATTGCGACCAACTGGAGCGCGCAGACCGAGTTTATGAATGAATCGAACGCTTATCCGCTCCGTGTCGAGAGGCTCATTCCCGCCGAAGCGCGCTGCGTCTACTACCACGGCTTCAACTGGGCGCAGCCGGACGCCGAGCATCTCGCCCATTTGATGCAGCATGTCGTTGCTCATCGCGAAGAAGCTGCAGAGAGGGGACGGCGCGCGGCGTTCGATATGCAGTCACGGTTTACGTGGGACCATTCGGCAGCTCGGATGAAAGGCCGCCTCGCGGGACTATGAGGGCGCAGCGCCGAAAGCAGCAGCCGCTAGCTTCCTCAAGGAAAACGAAGGGTCGGGCAAAACGTTCTCGCGCCGGCGCTCCTGCCAGACGCGTTGGGCGCCATGCGGGCTTCAGGCGCAGCCAGCGCCTGCGTCGGCAGGCGCGTTTGCAGCGGAAGCCTGCTCCGGCTCTTCAGCAGACGGCAGAGCCGCAGGCTCCCCTTTATGAAGGGGCGCCCGGCGTTCAGCTTATCGGGTTCAGCCGTGCCGAATCCGGCGTCGGAGAAGCGTGCCGGCTGCAAGCCGCTTCACTGCTTGCAGCCAACGTCCCTACTTCGATCGTTTCCTGCGATGCGCTCTCCTTGAATCGTACAACCGATCTCTCCACCGTATCGCTTGAACAAACAGAGCCGCTGCACCGATGCTCCATCCTGCAATTTAATCCCGATATGCTTCCTCATGTATTCGCGAGGTACGGCCATCGCCTAGTCGAGCGTAAATATACGGTCGGCTATTGGCATTGGGAGCTCCATTCCATTCCAGACGAATGGGCGAATTATTGGCCTTACTTTCAAGAAATTTGGACGCCCTCCGCCTTCGTTCGAGAAGCCATCGCTGCCAAAAGCCCTCTACCGGTCATCACGATGCCTTATGGCTGCATGCCCGACGACGGCTTCCGTCCGGGGCGCTTCTATTACGGACTGCCGCAAGAGCCTTTCCTCTTCGTCACCATGTTCGATACGTACAGCTTCATTGAACGCAAAAACCCGATTGGCGCGCTGGAGGCGTTCCTGCAAGCGTTCGGCCGCCACGATCCTTCCGTCGGGCTGGTTATCAAGGTAAACAACGCGCATAACAGCAGCCTTGAGCTCGAACGGCTGAAGCAGCGGATGGTCGGCAGCAGCAACGTCTATTATATAGAAGCCGGGATGACCCGCAAGGAAACAGGCGGCTTGCTAGCGGCTTGCAACGCTTATGTATCGCTGCATCGGGCAGAAGGCTTTGGACTCGGCATTGCAGAAGCGATGGCGCGCGGGAAGCCCGCCATCTCTACGGATTGGTCCGGCAGCACGGAGCTGGTCCAGCCCAATACCGGCTGTCCGGTCCGCTACACGCTCACCCCGATTACACAAACGATCGGCCCCTATGAAGCCGGAAATTACTGGGCAGAGCCTGACATCGAACATGCAGCCGGTCATATGCGCAGGCTTGCAAGCGACCGTGCCGCATGCGAGCGGCTTGGCACAATGGCCGCCCATTCCTTGCATGCCCGCTTCCATCCGCTTAGCACTGGCCAAGCGATGAAGCAGCGTCTGCAAACGTTAGGCTTGTTATCCTAAAAAAAGAGTTAACCTTCAGCATACAGCGCATCGCGCTTGCTGAAGGTTAACTCTTTTGGCTTGGCTAACGTTAGCCTGTAAATTCTTGCACCCATTCGCCGTTGTAATAGGCAACGCCGATTTTTTTGAAATTTTGGCTTAGAATATTCGCTTTATGGCCCGCGCTGTTCATCCAGGCCGTCATAACCTCCTGCGGCGTACGCTGCCCCTTCGCGATATTCTCGCCTGCATACGAATAGCTTACGCCGTAGGCACGCATCATATCGAATGGAGAGCCGTACGTTGGCGACGTGTGGCTGAAGTAGTTGTTATTGTACATATCCTTCGCTTTATCCGTCGCGACCGTCGTCAACAAAGAATCCGTCGATAAAGCAGCCAAGCCGACCTTAGCCCGCTCCTGATTAACCAACGTTACAACCTGCTGCGCAAATGCGCTCGCATTGGTCGTTGTGCCTGCTCCCGTACTCGGTTTCGTCGTTGTGCCTGTTCCCGTGCTCGGTTTCGTCGTTGTGCCTGTTCCCGTGCTTGGTTTCGTCGTTGTGCCTGCTCCCGTGCTCGGCTTCGTCGTCGGGACGCTGCCTCCTCCGTACCAGATCTGATTCCAATCGAGCGTAATGCCGAATTGCGCGGCAATCTGCTGCAGCTGGCTCGGATTGCTGATTGTGATCGTTTTATATGAAGTCGTCACTGGCGTCGCCGCCGAAGCCGATTGGGCTGCTGCTCCAATTCCTGCGAATGTCATTCCTGCGATAAGGGCAACTGCTGCCGTTTTGCGAATCAATAGCATGTTTTTCATGTGAGTCCTCCCCGTGTTCGGTTTATTCGCCGTTCGAATGGAAGCCCATGGCATCCGTTCTCTTCGACGCCAACATCGTAACACGTGGGGACCCTTACGTTCACAGATCAGTTTTTGGAAAAGATTAGAGCATTCTCAGATGCTTTCTCATCTTTCTCAACCGATTCAGCCCTTGAAGGTACAATAAATATCGACGACTTCACGCCCGCTATGGAATAAGCTCATAAGCTGCTCGAAGGAAACTAAACGAGGAACGGTGTAATTAAAGTCAATAATATACAAATTAGGATACAATCCGCGCAGCGTATCATAGAGAATTTTCGGGTTTTCTTGAAAAATAACTTGCTGGGCGCCAGGATTGAATTCCACAATCAGATCGGGCTTAAACTTCCCGATCGTTCCGGCCATGCCATGCAGGGCTGGCACTTCAGCGCCTTCCACATCCAGCTTAATCAGATCCAGTCGCGAAAGCTTCCGTTCCTTGACCCAATCATCGATACGAACGCATTGCACCGTCTCTTGAATGCCGCGCTCCGCATGCTCCGTCGTAATATGCGACCAACCGCCGCCAAAATCAATATAAGAAAACTTCAGCTTCGTATTGCGATCATAAACGCCAAGCTGCACCGGCTCCACCGTGCGAATCCCATTCTGCTGCACGTTATAAGACAAATAATTAAAATTCACCGCTGAAGGCTCAAATGCATATACCCGCCCCTGCGGCGCATAGGTGCTCATGCCAAGCGAAATCGCCCCAATATTAGCGCCTATATCCAGGCAAATGCTATCTGGCTTCACGATATGGCGAAGCACATTCATAATATGAGGCTCATAATAACCGCTGCTTTTCTCGATGCCCGCCAGAATCATATCCGCCGCGTTCGAGCTGATCGCATAGGGATGCGGATAATTCGGCAGCCGAAGAATCGTCGTTTTCGTTTGCATAGGCTGCATGGAGGCCCTCCTTCATCCAGTTGAATTTATAGCTAGGTTACGGCAACAGCATGAAACGCGATCGGTCCGTTCAAAATGGCGCGTCTCCCGTCAGACATCACGTTCATCCAATAAGAATGCTCCCCGCTGAATGGCGCGATAAGCTCGCAGTCCATCTGCATGAGCGCATTCCAATGGCACATCTCCGAGCCTCGAAACACCTCTGCGCCGGTAGACGACCCTTCTCGAATAATAACCTCGAACTCTCCTAAATCGGCCGTCGCCGGCTTGCTCCATCCGATTTCAAAGGTAAGGCGGATACGCGTATTCCGCCGATGCGTCTTCAGCGTAAGCGTCGCGACCGGCACCTCCCAATCCGTGAGCAAGAAAGGGACGATCTGGCTTTTGTCCAGCTTGAATGCCGCCTCTTCCATCATCGTCTATGAAATCCTCCTATCATCCATCCATCTTCCGTTTGTTATTCCCTCTATCTTATGCTTGGTCAAGGCAGCCCGTACGGGCGAACAATCGCGAACATAGAATAGGGTATCTGCTAGATGGAAAGCGAGGACTTTCGAATGGAACTAAACGAAATATCCGGCCAATACGACGCGATATTCAGCCTTGGCTTGAACTGCCTGCCCGCCATCCAGCTTGAGCGCAATGGCATTCGGCCCTATACCGGCGTATTGGATTGGGTAGAGGTCATCCGTTTAACCGATGTGAATCGCATGATTAACAATCGATTCAGCGATTTTGGACTCCGCCACAACCTCGTTTATCACGGCACCGCAGGCTACTTCCTGCTGCTGCGCGACGTTGTGAACGGCATGATCATCGTGCACGACTTCCCCCTGAGCCGCAACAGCGCAGGCTATTGGCCGGATTACGATGCATTTCGCACGAAGATGGATCGGCGAATCGAACGGTTTTTGAACAAAATGGCGAGCTGCCGCCGTATCTTGTTCGTACGAACGGGCGGGATGCCCGACGAAGCGTTAGAGTTGGAGCAAGCGCTCAAAAGGATCGTTAAAGGCGAGTTTCATGTGCTGCTGGTCAACCATAACCCGGTGCCCACTCTAATCGAAGACCATTGGCCGCACAAGCATGTCTGCGCGGTTACGCTGCCGGAGCAGCCCGACATTTGGAATGCGAATGATGTTTATTGGAAGCTGCTGCTTCAGCATGTGCACTACACGGGATGACCCGCGCATCTCGACATGAGATGACAGCGTTATCTGACAACCCCTTGCCAAATATCCGCCGATAGACGCACGACACTACCCAAAGACCCCCTAGCCTTTCGGCGGATACCATAATCCTTATAATTCCTATATGTTTAATTTAAAAAATGACGGCATACTGAGGAGATATATCCCCATCTATCTAAACTATATACATATTTATGTCGATATTATGGTCTATACGGTGCGTACTGTACCGATTCTGCTTGCATCATGCAAACAATCGGACTTATGACCTATCTTCTTTCTCCCCAATAATTGGTACGATTGATGTTAATAACAGGACATAAAGGAGGGACATTCATAATCTTGTAATACCCGGGGAATGAAACTAAAGATAGGAATAGGAGTGAATGATCCGATGTACAGACAAGTAGAAGACCAGCATGACCTCGCCATGTTTAACAATGTGTGGGTCTCCGTATGGCAAGAAAAAGGATATGAATTGGAATATGCCCGTCATACGCTAGCCCGTTATGTCGTCATCACACCTGAAGGAGAATATGTAGGCACCTCGGAGGTTAAACCCTACCAGGCAGGCAACAGCTTCATCGATGAAATTGCGCCATTCGCCGATCATCCCGCCATTCTATCGAATCAAGGGAGAGTCGCTGAACTGGATAAATTCGCACTGCTCAAGCCGTTTCGCGGACTGCGTTACTCGGGCGAGCTCGTCTCGACGGCCGTCCATTGCGCGCAGCAGCTCGGACTTCGCTACTTCATCACGTTGCTTGAGCCCGTATTCGCCCGAGCACTCCGCGTCTCTTTCCGCCTCCCCATGGAGCAGATTGCAGACAAAACCTATTACAAAGGCGACTATGTCGTCCCGATCGTATTCGATATGGAGCAGGTTTACAATAATGCCCATCGCTACGATTGGCTATCCCTACCGACAAAAGCAGGCAATGTTTTGGCAGGCAAATAACCGTTCAATCCTAGACTAAGCAGAAGTCGAGGTTGAGAACATATGAATACAGAGCAACTCGTACTGGACAAGCGCAATCGACTTTTCGTCAAAATATTGTGGGGCTTGCTAGCCCTCGGGTTTGTTGGCGATCTTGCAGCCGGGCTTAGCTGGCATTTAATCGAGCTATTCGTCGGCGTTGGGCTTGTCACATGCGGCATTACAACGTTCATGACCTATCGGCGCATTCTCGTCTCCTACATCATGTATCTCGTGCCGATTGTCATGACATCGCTAGCATTCATTCTAATCGTCTCCGACCCTAATCCGGTCATCAGCACGTATTTTCTTGTCTATGTGAACATTGCTGTAATCACGCTCTACGCGAACTACAAACCGATCATTCTTGCAGGCGTGCTAGGAATGGGTGTCAGCACCTACGTTTTCATGGACGACACGCTGCGTTCAAAGCTGTTCAACCCTAGCGACTCGCTCCTGTACGTGTACATGTACCTCATCTTCGCGACAGTTGCGCTTGCGGTATCGGCCAACTTCAGCGCGAGGCTTCAGCGTCAAGTGACACGCGAGCAGCAGGAGGCGCTCGAAGCGAAGGAGCTCGCCGAGCAACTGGTCGATAAGCTGAAGCAATCGATTATGCTCTTGAACAAGTTCAGCAGCGAGCAGAAGGAAAATGTGCAGATTACGGGACAAATCTCGCGCGAGGTGACAACCACCTTCTCGGAGATGACACGTTCGATCGAGGAGCAGACGAATACCGTCCTTCTCATCAGCGAATCGATTCAGGATATCGAGCAATCGGTTCAAACCGTCGTCAATAGCGCATCGGAGCTTGCGCTGCGGTCGACGGATACCGCAACGCTTTCCACCGATGGCGCAGCCCAGATTGGGCGTTTAACCGAAGAAATGGGCGTCGTACATACCATCGTCCACGAGACCGTCGTTATGATGGATCAGCTCACCGCTCATAACGAACGTGTCAGCGACATTGTAAGCACGATCAACGACATCTCCGAGCAGACGAACCTGCTTGCCCTCAATGCAGCCATCGAGGCCGCTCGGGCCGGCGAGCATGGCAAAGGCTTTGCCGTTGTATCCGGCGAAGTCCGCAAGCTGGCAGACAACTCCCGTCGCGCAACGGATGAAGTGACCCAAATTCTCGGCGCCATCCGCTCCCAGATCGAGGTCGTCGGACAGCAGATTCATCTTGGCCAAACCGCCGTTTCGGCCAGCTATGAAGCCTCCCGGGAGGTCGAGGAGATCATCAGGAAGGTCGGCGAGAACTCCGACATCGTCAAGCAGCAATCCAATGCAATGAGCAGCTCCTCCACCGCGCTGCAGGATGAATACGGCCGCATGGCTTCACAGGTCGTCCAGATTGCAGCGACGACGGAAGAGAATATGGCTTCTGTCGAAGAGGTATCTGCCAGCATGGAGCATCAGGACGGCAAGATCGGCCAGATCGTGCACGGATATGCCGAGCTTGATGCGCTCGTGAACGAGTTAACGATTATGGCGGACAAGCGCGGAAAGTAGCGTAGGCTTGTTCGTTGATTGGAAGTAAGCAAAGGAAGGAGCCAAAGCTTATAGCTTTGGCTCCTTCCTTTTGCTTCTAATGGGCACTCACAGTAACCTTCTCTATTCTGTCGGCTGACGCACCAGAGTAAGATTAAGGAAGATAAACTTTCCCTATTCCGTCGGCTGACGCACCGGAGTGCGATTAGGGAAGATAAACCTTCCCTAATCCGTCGGCTGACGCACCGGAGTGCGATTAGGGAAGATAAACCTTCCCTAATCCGTCGGCTAACGCGCCAGAGTACAAATAGGGAAGAAAAACCTTCCCTATTCTCTCGGCTGACGCGCCGGAGTTCGATTAGGGAAGATAAACCTTCCCTATTATGTCCGCTAACGCGCCGGAGTTCGATTAGGGAAGATAAACCTTCCCTATTCCGTCCGCTAACGCGCCGGAGTTCAATTAGGGAAGATAAACTTTCCCTAATCCGTCGGCTAACGCGCCAGAGTACAAATAGGGAAGAAAAACCTTCCCTATTCTCTCGGCTGACGCGCCGGAGTTCGATTAGGGAAGATAAACCTTCCCTATTCCGTCCGCTGACGCGCCGGAGTTCGATTAGGGAAGATAAACCTTCCCTATTCCGTCCGCTAACGCGCCGGAGTTCAATTAGGGAAGATAAACCTTCCCTATTCCGTCCGCTAACGCGCCGGAGTACGAATAGGCCCCTTCTTTGTTAAAAGACTTGTTAAGTTCATTCTCCTGCTCTCCCAAGACGATCGTCGCAGATGATAACCTCCGAGCTGTCCTAAACAGCATACACTTCCTTGCTAACCTCAATTATCACGTAGGAGTCATCACTAATCTCAGCCCTATTCATTGAGATATACAATTTCATCTGCAAACTCCTCAATAATCGAAGTGCTGTGAGCGGGTATGATTAATATGTGATTATTCTGCTTTAAAACCGCACTGCAATGCTTTAATCTGGCTCGAATGATTTCTTTCACCGTGTCATCGAGCCAAGGGAAACAATAAATGCTTTTGCCAAAAGCCATTCCTATTGCAGTAGAAGCGTTCCAGCGTTCGTTGCTAATATACCTCATCTCTCGATCAAGCCGAGACTCTGATAGCTCAAATCGGTCAATCAATTGACTGGTGGTGGTATGGACGCTTGGCGGAGCACTCTCTAGCTGCTCTCGAATCGTCTTGTTTTCGGCTGTGCCTTCCCCTACATACCATCCGGCTTGTTGAAGTGTCATCGTGTCGCATCGGTTATTGTTAATAAAGATGTGCCCCCTATAGGACCTCACTCTTCCTGACAGCAAATAAGATAAGGCCCCTCCGCCCATGCCCTGCTCCCCTATAATGGCGTAGGTCTTTCCCTGCGTAAAAACATGCGAGAATAACCTAAGATGCTCAGCTATCGATTTAAAATTCATCATCCTGGGCTTACAAGATAGTGACACGTTTTGTAGTTCAACCGTTCTTATTTCATTCAACATGAGCGAAGTTCCGTCTCCTCCCTCTCTCAGTCGAACTGGCTATCTCCTTAAACTAATCTTCTCAAACTCTATATAAAACTTCGCACCTGAAGAAAACAACAATTCGTGGGAAAATAGCTTTTCACCGACTTCCAGCAGCTCTGAATATACACAGTCGTCGATGCCCAAATGATCAATTCCGGTGTCTGCTTCGTTAAATGTAACAACAAACTTACTCACTTTTCGATACTGAATTTGAATCGCTTTTCCCTTTTGAAAGCTGACTTCAATGTGGGTAGGGCGGTTTTGGTTCTCTCCATGTTGAATGACGATACCAGCGAATTTGGCGTCATGCAATCGATTATGATAGGCGATATCCCATATTGGCTTGGAAACTTTTCCTTTCAGCAGCTCCAGGCTCATGCAATAATTGTGCAGCGCTTGATTCCATTGCTCCTCGGTTTCTTTGGTCTCTTCGAATATCGATTGATGCAATAATTCGTCGGAGAAAAATCTCAAAAATTGACCTCCTTTATTTCAGCAGTCATCATATGCATCGCCTAGATATTCAAAATCATCTTCTGTCCAATATAAGCTCTTTCCTCCATTGTCTATTAAATGAATGATCAATTCGGTAAAAGATCTTGCGACAATATCACAATTACCTACCGATCCGTGTCTATCAAAGAAACTATCATAGCATCGACCTAGTCTACTTTTCCAAAGATCAATTGTAATATATTCACCACCGTACTCCCCAATAATATACCAATTGGACGAGAGATGATCATACGCACACAGTTCCCCTACAATGACTGGATTTGCAAGGACAAACTTTTCTGGGGGCACGATCCTAATACGAAAATCTGCCTCAGTAAAGAGTTCCACTCCTCCACACACTTCATAAAACTCTAGTAAATCTTGAGGAAGTTCATGCTTTTCATTTTGAAGTACTGGGAGGGTAGCGACTGGGTATACATTACAATCATCTCGTTTTTCTAGCTGTTCGATCAATTTCCGAATCATTACTTAACCTCCCATTTCATATGTTGGCTGTGTGGATTACCCCTTAATATTTCTGTCTCTAAATCCATATAACTTATGATTCGTACGAAAAGCATTTTCAGATATCAAATCATCGCTGTTAAATAGAAATGTCACTTTCCCATCATCACTGAAAAGGTTTAATCTACAGTAACCATACGGCCAATTAATTACGCATTCCCACAGATATTCATCTGCGCCATCTGTATGAAGAAGCGGCCATTCCCTTGTTAAAATTATCTTGGTACCATCACAGTTTTTGGCGTTTTTAGTGATACCATTCTGTTTAACATGATCATAAATAAAAACTTCGATTTTCCCTCCAATTAATTGATCAATTTTTAAATTTCCTATTCCCGCAACATATAGATCCTCCCCATCAGGCAGCGTGCTATCAAACTTCTCAACATGATCCCAGTAGGGGTCTAATAATAAGATCGCTCCCCATATACTAAACTCCAAACTTTTGGGAAGCTCATACTGACAATACAAATCAATAATTTCCGCTTCCATGAAGTTAATTCTATCGAAGTTATGTTTTGTTAAATCAATTGAAATGTTCATTTCCTCACCTCACATTTCCTAACTAATCGTGATTGTATATCATTTATTCGATTTTCCACGGAATATACCCCACAGTCGCTTTAAAGGGTTAATAGAACCTTTTGAATAACCCTTAATATTCTTATCGTTAAATCCATATAACTTCGGATTCATTATATAGTCATTAGCTGGCACCATATCCTCGGTATCGAATTGGAAAGTTACTTTTCCATCCTCACTAAACAGATTTAAAATACAAAAGCCATACGGCCATTGAATCACGCACTCCCACAGATATTCATCTAAACGATCTGTTTTTTCAAATGGCCATTCTCTTCTTAATCGCAACTCCGAACCATCACAGTTTTTGGCTGTGTCGGTTTGACCAGGTTTTTTTATATGATCATATACATAAACTTCCATTGTTCCGCCAACCAAATGATCGATTCGTAGCGTTCCATTGCCTGCAACGTACATATCCGTATCAGTCGGCAATGAGCTATCGAGCTTTTCAACATGATTCCAACGCGGCTCTAATAATAAAGTTGCTCCCCAAACTTTAAATTCCAGACTACTAGGGAGATTGTACGAACAAAAGAAATCGATAATGCGAGCTTCCGTGAAGTCAATTCTTCCGAAATTATGCTTAGTCAGATCAATGGTAACGTTCAGTTTCCCCACCTCACTAGTAGACGATATCGATTAACATAAAAAAGATGACTCCTTTCAAATTCAGAAGTCATCCCGTAGCTGCTAAGTATTATGACGGTTCAAAATACGCTTTCTTACTAAATCTCAGTATCCACCCATCTTCAGTGTAAAGTTCACCTGTCAAACCATCACTTAAGCTCTTGACTGATAGATTTTCCTGCTCCTTCTTCAGGACAAGATCAATGTCATCTGCTTGCTCAATTGTCCAAAGGAAATTATGAATCGTTGTATCCACCACTTGAGACAGTATAGCTAAAATCTTCTCTCTTTGAGGTTGATCAAAATTGTCTACAAGCTTATTATATAAAAGCTTAGCGCCAGCACTTTTTATCTTACCTTCAAACATCTGTTCCCAAAGCTCGATCGAAGCATCTCTAACTCCTGATATAAGAACTTGGCCCAAATGATCGATTATTGCTTTATTCATTGCTAACCTCCCAGCGCTCCAACAGTACATTCAATCCTCTAATAGACAATATCATTTTAAATAAATAAGATGACTCCTTTCAAATTCAGAAGTCATCTCGTAGATGCTACGAACTATTCTAAAATAGGTTACAATTCATGTAGTGGCTATGCCAAAATCATGTAAATGGTAAGCGTGGACAATGACAACAATTAAGATCAGCAAAACTTTTAGTTATTTCAAACTCTTTTAAGATCCCTAACTTTGCTTTCCCTTCTCTTTCAAAATTTATGTCCATACATAGTCCCATATCTATTATCTTTTTGAGGAGTGGACAATAATACTCACCATCATTCATCTACTTTACCACCTTCAACAAAGATTCTATCCCTTCATCAAAAAATTCTTTGCCGTATGTTGTAACTACCTTACCTGCCCTATTTAGAACCACCACAGCCTCTTTGGTCAAGTACAAATATGTGTTAGTCTTTGCTTGATCTAAGACTAGCAACGGATTTGCCACAGTTTGCTTCATCAATGCTTCTGTTACATTCCGTTGTGCGGCTCTCTGTAGGGCATGCTCTGTTAAGCCTGTGATTACTTGCCCAGGTGCACTAACAACAGTTCCTAATGAAGTCTCTGTTCCTAATGCTAATACTTGAGATGATGTTCTCAATGATGCAATTACTGCAGGGGCATAGAGTATTCCAATAGCTATGGCAGGAACAGCCAAACCCAACGTTAACCAATCTTCTGTAACCCCCCCAACTGTACCTTCAATAGAGGCTGATTTACCCGTAGTAAAGTTTGTCCTCTGTATCATCTCATATTTGCCACTTGCTAACCGAATAGCAACAGCATTATCATGAGCAACTTGCATAGCAGCTATATTATGATCCCTCTTAGCAATATTAAATTCCATCGTCCAGTAAGCGATTTTACTTCTGTCATCTGAACTAAGATTCATATCATCATTCTGAAGATGCCCCGTAGGATCAGTATACCTCAAGGGATTATTACTTACATACGTATAAAGATTCAGTGTAAGCGGATTCTTTATCTGCCCCTCATACGTATCCTCACTCATAAACCGCCCCACACTCGGGTCATACCATCTCGCCCTCAGATACTGCAAGGTTGTCGTACTATCCTGCATCTCCCCAGCGTACTTAAACGGCTGCGCAATGCTCTCCGTCTGCGAGGCAATGTTCCCGAATATGTCGTAGCTGTACTGGTTCAAACGGGTCATCCCGCTGCGATCCATAAGATCGGTCACGTCGCCGTGGCCGTTCGCCACATAATAAGCTTTGGTCTGGGTATCCTCTCTCGCAATAAGCCCCTGACCGCGAATGTAACGAGCCTTGAACGTTGCAACGCCGCTGACGACGGTTGCTTCCGCCTCAATCTGGTCGCCGTCCCAATAATACCGAGTCGTCTGACCATTCTCTGTACGCTCCCAGAGCTGACCATCCCCGTTATACCGATAAGTGACATTCGATCCGCTTGCTGTCGTAACGCTCGTTAACCGATCGCGTTTATCGAAGGCGGTGGTCTGATCTGGACGTTCAAAAGGATGGTTCGTCGACATGCTGGCGCGATTGCCGCGGGCATCGTAGGTGTAGGTTTCGTTATACTGGGACGATGTCTTAATCCGGCTTAGCTCATCGTAGCCAAAATTATTCGTAGTCCCATTCTCGGTTTTCGATTTGATATTTCCATTAGCGGTATACGTATATTGATAACTGTTTAATGCCGTGCCGTCGGCTTTGCGCTCGAGCAGCGTATTCAGGTTTTTGCCATCGTACGTATACGAGGACGTGACGCCATTGCGCTGGGTAATCTGTCGAAGCAGATTATCTCGATAGTAGTCGTACTTGGCATCGTAATCATTGGTAAAGTCGTTCGATGGCCCGACAGCGTCCAAGCGATTGCGCGCATCGTAATGATAATACGAGGTCGCCCCGAATGGATCGATCAGTGCTTGCCGGTTGCTGTTCTCGTCGTACGCATACTTCATGACTTTGTTATCTGGATAAGTTACGCTAGCAAGCAAGCCGTCAGCCAGATTGTAGGCGTAGCTGGTTGTTCCGGTCTGGTCCGTCAGGCTCGTTCTTTTGCCAGCCAAATCGTACCCGAAGGAGATCGTTTCTTCGCCTGCAATAGCATTCCAGCTTGCGTCAACGATTTCCTTCTTTTTCAATAAATTACGGCTATCATACGTGTACTTAAACCGTGATCCGTTGCGATCAATGAGCCTCGTTTGATTGTTGTTTGCATCATAGTAGAACTTCTCGATGTTGTTCTTGCCGTTAACTGGCGCTTCGGTATTCTGAATGAGACGCCCTAATTCATCGTACTTTTTGGTTGTAGTCGTGTTGTCCGGATTCGTGATGAGCGTCATATTACCCATTAAATCATAGGCATAGGATGTCGTTTGACTGGCTCCATTCACTACATTCGTAACGCTTCCTAGCTGCCCAAGCACATCGTACGCATAGGTGGTCGTGTTGGCAGGAGCAGCATTATCGGTTGACGTAAGCATATTACCTGCATTGTCGAAGCTATACGACATTAGCAGTGCGGGTTGTCCTCCGCTTTTAATCTCTTCTGTTTTGATCGTTCTGCCAAGCTGATCGTACGATTCTCTCAGCGAATAGCCTTCTGGATCCGTACTTGTTTTGGTATTGGTTATGTCATCGATGACGACAGTCGAGCTCGGCCCTCCATCTGGATAGGAGGTAAGATTCTGACGATTCCATTGATCGTAGCCATATTGAACTCGGTTGCCAACCGCATCCTCCGTCCAAGCCAAACGACCGCTAGCATCATACCCATACTTCGACTTCGCTTTGTACACATTATGGTCAATGAGGCCCGATTCTGTCTTCCAACCGAGCGGATTCCATTTGGTTACCGTTTTGATACCCGTTTGATCCGTAGCCGTCAGTTGATTTAGCGCGTCATTGTAGCTGATCGTAATCGTGCTGTTGTCTCCCGATTGCGTCGCCTTCAATACACGTCCCAAAGCGTCATAGGTATAGCTCGTTTGATTGGCATTGCCATCTGTGTATTTGAGGAGTCGGCCCGTTGCCATATCGTATTGATACTGCTTGATTACTGTCGACGAGTTGCCGTCACTATCATGGACCGATGTCGTCGTCTTCGTCGGATACGCATATTGATAGGTAGCAGCATATTCAATTACGGTTGTTGTATCATTCGGCGACCCATTCTTCGTTCTCACTTGTCCGACGTTGCCGGTCGCTGCATCGATATTCTCATAATAGGTTTCGCGCAGTGGGCTTCCCGCATAGCTGTTGCTATCACCGGCATAAACCTGCTCCAGTGTTACTGTTCCTAAAGCATTTCGTGTAAATACGGTATACTTCCATTTTTGCGTTCCGTTTATTTGGGTTGCGACCGACTGCAGCAAATGTGTGGAGGTATCGAATGTATTGCGGGTAACGGTTCCCATCGGGTCCGTTGCGTAAATAATATTCCCGTAATCATCGTAAAGCGCTGAATTAGTGGTAATGAACGTAGAAGATGACCCTGAGACAGAACGTGTCGTTTTCGTGTTGATGGGCACCGGCCATTTTCTAGCTCGATCGTAGGTGAATTCTGTCGTGTTCGTATAGGTTTTTGCTAGATACACGACCTTGGCCACGATAGATGTGTTATAGAACACTGGGGAATTCGAGCTATCGATATAGTCTTTGTCGTTCGTAAAGGTTGTCTTGATGGCACCGTCATCAATCTGGACCGAGAACGTCAAGTCTGCATCGTTGGAGCTGCCGATATCTCCGCTAGGGTACGTAATATCTTTATGATTCACATGACTAATTGAGCTGTCCGCTAACCGAATTTGATCTTCACGCGACTTCACGCGGTACACTTGGTTGACCGCATTATCTTGAATATATCGAGTGACGGGCGAATCCTCGTAGGTGTACACGCTCTTCGCGCCAGTCGGATAGGTAACGCCTGTAATTAAGGCATATGGATTATTCATGGAAGGCGTTGTTCCCAGCAGGTTAAACTGTGCGTTCTTGATGCTGTAATCGTAGGTTGTTGTTCTTCCCAGCTCATCAACAACCTGGCTTAGTAGCTCTTTGCCATTTTGATAGGTTTTGTAATAGGTGACGCTTCTCGAACCCGAGGTGAGCACAACCGATGTCGTATTGTAGACGATGTTGATCGTATTGCCAATCGAATCCGTTATTGCGCTTAATACAGAGCCGTAGTAGCCATCCATAACATAGCTAAACGTTATTTTGTTGTTATAGGCATCGGAGATCTGGATCATCTGACCATCCGCATTAAAGTATTGATTCGTATGCTGTATGGATTTGACCACATACGCAGATCCAACGCCGTTCACCGTAACGCTCGTATCTGCTGCAAAAGTGAGATCCTTCCATGGGTAGCCGACCAACGTGTTGGAAGCATCGATTTTGAATACGCCCGAGCCTGCTAAGTGAAGGTATTTATCTGTTCCTTTGATCTCAAGAAACGAAATATTCCAGCTCCACCCTTTCCCAATTGGAAACCGCTTCTCTTCAAGCGACGGTTCAAGCATATTGGAACTGCCGCCAATTCCCATTTGGGAGCTAATTCCCATTTGGTCAAATTGTGACGAGCCGCTATCATAGCTCCGTGACAATGTAAAACCAAGCCCATTACGCCCCGGAAGCGAGAGATCCGATTGCTGTAAGGAAAGTGCCCCGGACAGCGTGGAGATGTTTTCGTTGTCGAGCCGAACAGTGAAGGGCGCTTCATCCGGTTTGGTTTTTACATAGCTGTAATCAGGGACAGCGGTTTCGGAAGCCGCAGCCAAGCTCCTCGCTGCCACCTCACTTGAGATGCTGCTCTTCACTTGCTTCGAACGATTAATCGGCTGTGGCTTCACCTGTTGCAGGCTGTTGTCCAATGACCCGCCAGTTACCTTTTGCTGCTTTATTGCTTGCCTTACGTCCTCTATCGAATAGCCTTGATTAAGCACATTCTGGATGGCACGCTCTGAGAATGACGACGTTTGGCTTAACAGCTTCCTGGGTGTATCGGCCATCGCAACGGAATTGGAACGATCCATTCCGGTTGCCTGCGCATAGCTTGCCAAGCCTGTATATTGCATATCTGAAATCAGCATAGAGAGGATTACGGTCATGATCATCGACTTCATCAATAAATTACGCACAAGAAGATCCTCCTTCGAAATTAGCCGTTCGTTTTATGAAGTCGTTGTTGTTGTTTTAGAGATGATGTTCCCATTGCTGTCATACTGATAGATGGTTTGGAATTGCATGGTGGCTGGTGCGAGTATGAAGCTGTAAGGCACAGTTGTGCTGTTACTGCCTCCCACTCCAACAATTTTGATGTAGTACACATTTCCTGCTTTCACGTCGAACAACTCGTTCTCTGCGATTCCTGCGCTTTGAATGCCAGCTGTAATTAGCTTCATGGTTGAATCATAGATGTACACGTCATAATTCAATCCAGCCGGTACATTCAATACGAAACGATCAATTTCATTGGTGGTTGCCGTAAATTTATAGAAATCAATATCCGTGCTTGCGTTAATCAGCGAAGTGTAATTTTGGTTGTAATTAATCGGAAATGCTTGAGCGCTCGTATCATTAGGCTCGAATGCATTCGGGAGCGTTAGATTGTTACGATAGACATCACTCGACCACTCCATTCCATCTTTCACCAGAATTTTGAAGCTCCAATTGCCACTTGCCAGAGGGGTCGTTGTAAATGATGTGGCTCCTCCATTAAGCACGCCCGAGTTATACGCAACCGTCGCCCAGTTATTTTGGCTGCCGAGAATCTGATAATTCGACTGTGCCTGTCCATTCGCATCGCTATAGGTCCATGTGAACGTTAGTACATTGTCCGCCAACTGCTGTCCATCGCTATATGAAGTGATGACAGCTGTAGGAAGCGCATTCGTCTTGACATAGTAAAGCGGGGAAAATGCTGAGATAGCGCCTGCATTATCCTTCGTTCTGACTTTCCAGTTAAACGTTGTGTTTCTTGAAGGGTTAGCTACGGATACCGTATATGAGTTTAGCGAAGACACTACCCAATTCGAATCCACTACAAGTGTCGTACCATTATAAATCTGAACTTGATACGCGGTTTGGGTATCTCCAGCGTCTGGATCAGTGAATGACCAGCTAAGCGTTGCATTACCTGGAACAAGTACGGGCGTTGCAGAAGAAGTCGAGCCTGGGTTCAGACTTGCAGGGGCATTCGGCGCTTGGTTGTGCTTAATCGTAAATACACTATTCGATGCATCCCATGCTCCATACTGGACGCCATCGTAGGCTCTGACACGGACGAGGTTATTGGCAGAATTCGGTTTGGCTGAGAAGTCATAATTTAGTTGGATTTGACCTGCCGCAGTTAAAGCGATCAGATCTGCCCAGTTCGCCCCACCATCCTGCGAAAGCTGAACTTGATATTGCAATTGGGTTTGAACAGTGTCTGGGTCGGTAGCTGGGCTCCAGCTTATGTTGTACGTGGTGTCGATTGTTTCTCCTCCGTTGGGAGTTAGGATGGTCGGCTGAATGGGAGGGCTCTCGTAATTGACGATGAGCTGGGGGCGATAGGTTGGATCCGAATATTCTTTACTGTACACGTATTTCGTACTCTGGTACCCAAATAGTGTAAGCAATATCCCGTTATTAGCTGTCCCAGTGGTCCACGATTGTACGAATGGCTTTACGTCAACTTGCATCCATCCCGGTTTAGGATAACTGGACGGTAGCGTCGCGCCATACCACCCCGTACTATATGAAACCGGATGAGCAGAATCATAGGTTGGTCTCGTTTGAATCGTCATCGTATTCTCATTCCAAGGAGACGTAATTAAATAAGCCGAACCCATATAGGCGTTATCGTCATATCCATATTCAATATATAATTTCATGGTTGCGCTGCTAATCGTGCTATTTAAAGGGATGGACGAGGTATCGAATTGCGCGTAGATGCTATTCGCGTTGTAAACATAATCATTTGAACCTAGAGCGAGGGTAGATGTATACTGCGAAGAGCTGTTGCAAAATGCATCATAATCGCAAGTAGCATCCTGAGAGGCCACCTTAGTTAATACAGATGGATCGATAGTGACGGGATATTCTAATCCCGTTGGATCTACTTGAAGTTCGATGAGCTGCTTCCCATCCTGTACACGAATCGTTTGCTTAACATCTTTCTTAGTTCCAGCTGCATCGACTAGCCAAGGCGCTTGTAGGGTAAAGCTCGTTAAGTTGTTTAAATCGCCACTGGTGAGCTGGAATTGAAAGGTTGTTGGGGCTTGATTGTTTTTGAGAATAATCGTTTCTTTCAAGCCCGAGTCGAGGACTTCTAGCTGCAAATCCGTATTCGTCCACGCTTCGTTATAGTTAACTTTATTTCCATAAACAGAACCCGTAACTGAATTGGCTCCTAGTGGGGTAAAGGATAGCTTCTCTGCTCCCTTGCCGATGGAATACCCTTTGTTTATCTTTTTCGGAATTTTCACATCGAACGGAACCTGTGGCGCTCGATAGTCGGTGTTTGATTTATCGATCTTTTTCGCTTTGCGAAGCTCCTTATTCGTGTTCATGATCGTTTTCAGCTCCGCGGAAGAGGCCTGCGAGAGTGGGATGTTCATGTTATCAATATCAGCCTCATCTATTAGCCGAGTCTGTATCGGCTGCCACGTTCCTGCATCATCCATGTAGTTCTGATCACTTAATGTAATACTCGCTAAATAAGAGCCGTCTGATAATTGGTAGTGTCTGCTATTCGCATTGCGGAAGCCAGTAGCTTCCCTGACAACGGTTTTATGCTGAGCCTCGGCTTTCGCTACCACTTCCGCGGGGATTGCAAGTGTAGTGTCTGGTTCAGGGGCCACAGCTATAGAATCTGTTCCTGTAGACGGAGCACTTTCCCCAACGCTGGAAGTCTGTTGTTCTGGGACTACAGGATCTGAGACGATCGCAATGGTTGGCTTCTTGTCGGATACTCCAGCTTCGACTGACACAATCGGACAACACAATGCGAGCAATAAACCACTGAGCAGTACTCTCTTAATAAGCATTTGCATGGTTCTAATCCTCTTTTCATAAATTTATTTTAGAAAATCAATAAACATAAAATAAATCACAACATGCTATTTATTCACATGACATTATCCTCCACCTAACATTCAATCTATTAAATTACATTTGCGATATTATTATGAAATATTTCACCTCGCTGTTAAAGGGGGGGTATTTTGTAACATTTCCACTTTAAATGTCGCACTATCGCCTTTCATGACAAAAAGCCCGCTCTCGCAAGAGCGGGCTTCCTTCCCATATCCCCCTTCGAATCGATGACACCAAACCTACACCCGCTCCTCCCGATAATACGGAACGCCCAGCGCCTGCGGCTGGCCGGACGGCTTGCGCCGGTTTTTCCAGCCGAGGAGCATGAGCACGACTATTGTAATCACGTATGGCAGCATTTTGAGAAAATAGGGCGGGATCGCGTCCGTTATCGTCTGAATCCGATAGCCTAACGCTTCGCACGCCCCGAACAGGTACGCGCCGAGCAGCGCTCGAACCGGATTCCAGCGGGCGAAGATGACAAGCGCGACGGCAATCCAGCCCCGGCCGGCAGTCATACCCTCGATCCAGTTCGGCGAGAAGACGAGCACGAGATAAGCGCCCGCCATACCCATCAGCATCGCGCCGGCGATGACATGCCCGTACCGCACAAAAGCGACGCGAACGCCCATGGCATCCGCAGAGGAAGGACTGTCGCCTACTGCACGCAGGTTAAGCCCCCATGACGTGCGATAAATATAGAGCTGCAGCACTGCGACAAGCAGGAAGCTCGCCCAGACGAGTACGTTTTGCCCCGCGAATAAGTCGCCGAGGACGGGTATCGGTTCCAGCCACGGCAGCTCTATATTAGGTACCCCTGACGGGACGGGCAGTCCCGCAAACGGCTTTCCGAGAACCGCGCTGAGCCCTGTTCCGAACAGCGTGATCGCCATACCCGATACGGTTTGGTTCGCCTTCAACGTGACGCATAGCACCGCATGAAGCAGACCAAGCGAAGCGCCCACCGCCATAGAGGCGACAATGGCAAACTGCCAGCTGCCCGTTCGGGACAGCGCGATGATCGAGACGACCGCTCCCATCAGCATGACGCCTTCTGTACCGAGAAAAATAACGCCGCAGCGCTCCGAAAGAATGCCGCCAAGCGCCGCGAATAACAGCGGGGTGCCGGCAGACAGCGCAGCAACGAGCAGCGCCGTTGTGAAGTCCATGCTATTCCCCTCCCGTTCGAAGCCACTGCAGCCGATAGCCGCGCAGCTGCTCGCCGCCGATCAGAAACAGCAGTATCGAGCCTTGCAGAATGAGCGACATCGAGGACGGCAAGCCGATCATTTGGACGCTATAGCCCCCAACAATGACCGCGCCGCACAGTACGGATGAGACGATTAAGCCCCAAGGGTTCAGCTTCGCCAGCCAAGCAACGATAATGGCCGTATAGCCATAGCCCGGGGAAATCGCGTACATCAGGCGATGCGACACGCCTGACACTTCAGCCATGCCCGCTACACCCGCCAAGCCGCCACTGATGAGCATAACGAGCCAAATTTGCTTTGTCACGGAGATGCCGGATTGACGCGCCGCCTCCGGATTGGCGCCGAGCAGCCGCAGCTTATAGCCCCATGTCATCCGGCTCATGATAAGCGCATAGAGCAGCACCGCGCCGAGACCAAGAAACAGCCCGATGTGAAGCCGGCCTGAGCCGATCGTCGCCAGCTGCATCCAGGCCTCGAACACCGGCGTCCCCGGAAAATTGAACCCTTGCGGATCTTTCCACGGACCGAAGACGACATAGTTGAGCAGCAGCAGCGCAATGTAGTTGAGCATCAAGGAGGTGATCAGTTCATTGACTTGAAAATGGGTGCGCGGCACTGCCGCCATCAGCCCCCATATCCCGCCCGCGACTGCGCCAGCGATAAGCATCAGCGGCAGGTAGGACCAGTGCGGCAGGCCGGGCAAATACATCGTAACCGCCGTCGCCGCAATCGCGCCAACGACGAATTGTCCCTCCGCCCCTATGTTCCAGATTGAGATGCGGTAGGCGAACGAGACGCCGAGGCCGCATAGCAGCAGCGGAATCGCCTTAACCAGCGTCTCGCTAATGCCATTCATGGAGCCGAAAGCGCCGATGGCCATCGTGCGGAACACGGATACCGGATTGATGCCATTGATCGCGATGAACATGCCGCTGAACAGCAGCGCCAGCACAACTGACAGCACAGATACCCATATACCGGAGCTTGTCGTGGCTGCCGCACCTTGCTTTCTTACAACTACCCGATACTTGCCGCCAGGCAGCATGACCGCTTTGCCGTTCATCGGCCTCCGCCCCCTCTCCCGTTCGCCCCGCTACCTGCCATCGACAAGCCAATCTCCGTACGCGAAGCTTCGGCGGGATCAAACTCGCTCTGTGCGACGCCGTTATAGGCCACAACAATCCGGTCGGATAGCTTCAGCAGTTCGTCCAAATCCTCCGAAATGAGCAGCACCGCGCTTCCTTCGCTGCGCAGCTTCAACAGCCACTGATGAACGGCCTCGGCTGCGCCGACATCGAGTCCCTGCGTCGGATGAACCGCCACCATCAGCAGCGGTCGCTGCTGCAGCTCGCGGGCGAACAGCAGCTTCTGCTGGTTGCCGCCCGACAGCATCCGCACAGGTGCCCCGATCCCGGGCGTCCGCACGGCGAAGCGCTCCACGATCTCTTCCGCCCACGCCACATTAGCCCGCCGACGCAAAAATCCAGCAGTCGAACGCTGCGGGCTAGCATACGATTTCATGAGCAAATTGTCGGCAACGCTCAATGTGCCCGCCATGCCGGACTTCATCCGATTTTCCGGCACATGGGCGACGCCGCGCTTGATCATGCCCTGAATCGTCATCGCGTGCAGCCTCTCGCCATTGAACATCACGGTGCCGCCCGTCCGCTGCTGGCTTCCCGCGATAACCTCGGCAAGCTCCTTCTGTCCATTGCCGGCAACGCCTGCTACGCCTACGATTTCGCCGCGGCGCACGGTTAAATCGAAGCCTCGCAGCGCCAGCTCGCCATGATCGCCTAATGCGGTGATGGCCTCAAGCTTCAGCAGCGGCTTGCCGACCGCCGCCGTTCGCCGCTCTAGCTTCAGGCTGCTGCCTGCCGTCCCCCGCCCCATAATCCACTCCGCCAGCTGCTGCTCATTCGTATCGGAGGCGCGAACCGTTCGCACTAGCTGACCTTTGCGCATCACGGAAATCCGGTCGCATGACGCCATAACCTCACGCAGTTTGTGCGTCGTCAGAATAACGGTCTTGCCGTCCTTCTTCAGCTCGCCCAGCGTTTCCAGCAGACTCTCTGCCTCTAGCGGCGTCAGCACGGCTGTTGGCTCATCCAGCACAATTATGTCGCATTGCCTATATAAAGCTTTCATGATTTCGATGCGCTGCTGCTCGCCGACCGATAGCTGCCACACGGGCCGATCCAGCGGAAAGCTTAGCTTGTAACGCTCGCATAATGCTGCGATCTCCGCTGCTTTTCGCCGTTTCCAACCCCTGCCCCGCCAGATGGCACCAATTCCCCCATTCTGTCCGAGCACGATATTTTCCAGCGCCGTCATGGACGGTACCAGCCGAAAATGCTGATGCACCATGCCGATGCCGCAGGCTGCCGCATCCTTCGGCGAACGAATCCGCGCTTCCCTTCCGCTTAGCTTCACCGTCCCGCTGTCTGCCCTGTAGATGCCAAAAAGCACGCTCATCAGCGTGCTCTTGCCCGCGCCATTCTCCCCAAGCAGCGCGTGGATTTCCCCTTTCTCCACCAGCAGGTCCACGCCGCTTAGCGCGACGGTATCCCCGAAGCTTTTGCATATGCCCGTCAGCTCCACAGCCAAATTCCCGCTCCCCCGCTGTCCGTCTAGTTCAAGGGTAGCCGTCTGAACGATGCTTGCAGCGTTCGATTTGCCCACCATGAGACTCACCTCACCCGCGCCTCGCGATTTTACTGCTAGTATAGTAGCGGCACAGAGGCAGCTCAATACGCCGCCAGCTTTTTTATCGCTGCATACAAAAGAAACAAACGCCGTTGTGCATGCGCTACAAACTTGGGCAGCCCGCTCGCTGGCCTTTCGCCGATTCTGTCGAACAGCTAAAAGCTAAACATCTTCGGCAATAGCATGCACGGTTGTACCGCTTGCGGCGCGCCGCTATAATAGGACAAAACTAGAATAGCGATTAGAAGCTCGTAAACGAGGAGGAGCCACTTATGAAAAACCGTTATTTGGGCAAAAGCGGGCTGAAGGTATCTGCGCTTGGCCTTGGCACGAATGCATTCGGCAAACGAGCGGATGCCGCCGCATCCGCAGCCATCCTTCACTTGGCGCTTGACCGCGGCATTAACTTCATCGATACAGCCAACATCTATGCCGGAACCGAATCGGAGCGTATTATCGGAAACGCACTGAAGGGAAGAAGGCAGGAGGCCATACTGGCGACCAAAGCCGGGCTGCCCTGCGGACCGGGCGAGCATGACCGCGGCTCATCCCGCCATCATCTGATGCGCGAGCTGGAGAACAGCCTGCGGCGGCTGCAAACGGATTACGTCGATCTGTACCAAATCCATACGTTCGACCCGAACACGCCGCTGGAGGAAACGCTTCGCGCGCTGGACGACATGGTCCGTTCCGGCAAAGTCCGCTACATTGGCGCTTCCAATTATGCGGCATGGGAGCTCATGAAGGCGCTCGGCACGAGCGCACAGCTCGGCTTGAATCGCTACGTTGCAACCCAAACGAGCTATTCGTTAGCCGACCGAACGCCCGAGACCGAGCTTGTGCCGCTATGCCTCGACCAAGGCGTCGGCATCATCCCTTATTTCCCGCTTGCGGGCGGCATTCTCACCGGCAAATACGCTTCGACATCGGGGGCGGGAGCCGTGACGCCTGCTGGCTCGCGAGTAGATACAGATCCTAGCTTCGCGAGATTTCTGAGCGAAGAGCGGATCGCGCTTGGCGAGCAGGTCGCATCGCTCGCCGAAGAAGCTGGCTGCACGCCAGCGGTGCTGTCGATCAGCTGGCTGATGCAGCGCCCTGCCGTGGCGACGGTCATCGTCGGCGCGACCAGCGCGAAGCAGCTGGAAGCTAATCTCGCGAGCGTCGAGCTTCAGCTAAGCGAAGCCATGCTCCAGCAGCTCGACGAGCTGAGCGTTTCGTTCCGGCATGGCGAGCCGTTCGCCGTGTATCGGCTTAGTTGAAGATAAGCTTGGAGGAATGAAGCGTTCCTCTACCCGAGGCATAGTTGCTGATGAGGGGCTCAGCACGAGCGTCGGCTCGGTGTCCGTGCTGCTGGCGCCCCTGCCCAGCACGAAAAAACCTCTCCGACTGCCTTCGCTAAGCGCAAGGGCAATCGGGGAGGTTTTCTCGTTTTTCACAACCGCTTCATTACTTCAGCTTAATCACATACGTCACGACTCGGTTGCCCTTGTCATCATTAATGAATGTCGATGCGACCAGCTTCTTGCCAGATGGACTCCAAGCGACCGGATCGCTTGCATAAGGAACATCGATCGTAGCGAACGTCGTCTTGCCTGTCGAGGCATTGGCGACGACGATGCCCTTCACGCCGTTCTCGGCCTCATCAATGAGATTATACGCAAGCTTCGTGCCGTCAGGCGACCAGCTCACGCCGAAAATTTGCGTTCCTGTCGACAGCGTCTTCTTCACGTTACCTTTGAGATCCGTAATAACTAAGGTGCGTTCCGTATCGCCCGTCATCTTCACGATAGCCAGCTGGTTGCCGTCTGGCGATGGCATTACATTTTCGACTTTTGCGCTAATCGTCGACGTCTTGCCGCTCTTCGGCTGGTAGGCTTTCAACGTCAGCATGTCGGTGTAGTAAAGGACGCCTTGGCTCATAACAGGGTTCATCGCTCTGCCTGCATCCGATAACAGCTTCTCCGTATTGCGATCAGGATGCGCCGCAAATACCTGCCCCGGTATGCCCGCGAACACGACCGTATCGTCGCCATCCCATACGCCATCACGAATCGGGACGAGCTCCTCGCTCACCTGCTTCTTCTCGCCAGTCTTCAGGTTCAAAATATAAGCGTACGCCGACTCCTCGATATTCATCTTGTAGAACATGTAGGCTTTGCTTGGCGACAGCACGGCGAAGTTCGCATGCTTATTGTTCTCGTCCGCGACGAGAAGTCGTTCCTTGCCAGTATTCAAATCGTATGCAAACAGATTTAGCGGGTATCGCTTCTCGCCTTCCACCGTGATCGGCGGCCGCTCTTTGTTTTCCCGGGAAATAATGATCTCGGATTCTGTCAGCCAATCCATCCCCCGAACGCCCTCGAACTTGTCAATTCGATCCACCTCGACAGCTTCCTCCACCGGTTTCTTCTCCGGGGTTATGACGTTGATTTCCTTATCCGGCTTCTGAATGACGACGCGCTCCTCGCTTGCGGAAGAGCTGCAGCCCGCCAGCAAGCTGATTGCGATACCCGATGCCAGAAGCATCATCGCGCTTCGCCGACCGCCCATTGCTCCCCGAGTGAATTCCCGGTCCCTTTTCGTATGATGCAGCTTCATTGTGCATTCCTCCTGCTTATTGAACGTTATAAGCTGATTATAGGGAGCGGTTGTTTCCTCCTCGTCTCGCCATGTTTCCAAAATGTAAACTTATTGCGTCTTCCTTCAACATCTTAATCCAGCAAGGGCAGCTTAACGATGAACGTGACGCCGGAATCGGCATTATCCCCATTCGCTTCCCAGTCGATCGTCCCGCCTTGCCGGACAACGATCTCTTGCACGATGGACAATCCAAGCCCCGTTCCGCCGCTTTGCCTCGAACGATCGGGACTGACCGTATAGAACGGCTCGAACAGCTGCTCCCTCGCTTCCTCCGGAATGCCAATGCCGGTGTCTCGAATCCGAATAACAGCCTGCTTTTCCTCCGCTTGAAGGCTGATCTCCACCCTGCCGCCCGCTACATTGTATTTGATCGCATTGTCGATGAGATTCGTGAATAAATGGACGAGGCTGTCCCGATCCGCCCACACCGTCGCCTGCTGCAGCGTCCCGCTGCTAATTAGCTTAACTTCTGCCTTCGCCGCCAGCGCTTGCATCTGTTTCATGCGGTCGGCCAGCAGCTCATGCAGCTTCACGGGCTCCGCCGAATCGCTCCATTGCTCGTAGCGTTCCAGCGCCGACAGCTGCAGCACATGCTCGACCATGCCGTACAGCCGCTCGGATTCCCGGCGAATATGGCCCGAGGCTTCGCGAACCATTGCCTCGTCCTCCGCATACATAGCGAGCAGATCCGAATAGGCGAGCATCGAGGTCAGCGGGGTTTTGAATTCATGGCTAATGTTATTGATAAAATGTTTCTGCCGCCCGAAGTTTCGCTCGATCTCTTTGCTCATATAATAGATACCTTCGCTCAGACTGCCGATTTCATCACGCCGCTTAAGCGTCGGATTCGCTAGATAGCGCCCCGTCCGAATGGCGTCCGCCGCTTCCGTCAGCTTGCGGATCGCGCGTGCGAACCGCGTAAAATACGCCAAGCCAAGCAGCACGCTAACGAGCAGCGCTACCCCGCCGGCTTGCCAAATAAGCGTTCGGATGCTTGTCAGGAAAGCGCGGTCCGCAGATATCGAAGCGTTCACCTGTACGATGCCCAGTCGGCCATCCGGCCCTTGCAGCGGCGTGAAGTAACGAACCGTCGTGTCTGTTTTCTCATAGGCGGTCTGCCCGTCCATCGCAAAGGCCAGCGTATCTGCCACATTCGGAGCCGGGCTTGCGCCGCTCACCGGAACCGAGTTGCCGACCTCTTGGCCGTTGCGATCATATAATACGATCTGCGTGCCGAGCATCTGACCGATTTCGCTCGCAAGCGCGTCTCCCTGCCGTCGCATAAACGTAAGCGGCTCGGTTCGCTCGCCCGTCACATACGTCTGCCGCACGCGGATCTCCGCAAGCGCGCTGCGCTGAGCCAATTGCGATTCCAGGTCGCGCTGCTGCTTCCGTTCAATCCCTTCCAGCACAAGGAAGCTTAGCGCTGCAACAGTCAGAACAAGCAAGCCCGCCATGAACAGGCCAAGCTTCCACCGAATGCCGATTCTCATGTCCGGCTCGCCGTCCCCTTATAGCCGACGCCAAATACGGTCTGCAGCAGCGCGGCATGCTGCGCGCCTAATTTTTTGCGCAGCCGCTGCACATGGATGTCCACCGTACGCGTACCGCCCTCATAATCGATTCCCCACACGAGCTCCAGCAGCTCGTCGCGCGAGAATACGCGATCCGGCTTGCCGAGCAGCAGCGCCAGCAGATCAAACTCTTTGGGCGTCAGCTCGATCGCGGAACCGTCTGCCGTCACCGTTCGGCTATCCGTCCGAATGAGCAGCCCGCCGATTTCGATGCCTGCCGCAGGCTCCACAGCTTTGCCCGCTTCCAGCCTGCGCAGCAGCGCATTCGTTCTCGCCAGCAGCTCCCGGATGTCGAACGGCTTCGTCATATAATCATCCGCCCCGAGCTCAAGCCCCAGCACTTTATCCACAATATCGTTCTTAACCGTCAATAGAATTACGCCCGGACGCCCAGACGTCGGCAGCCTTCGGCAAACATCGAAGCCATTCAGCTTCGGCATCATCACATCGAGCAGCAGGACATGCGGTTGGAACGCCGCCACAGCCGCCAGCGCTTCCTCTCCATCAGACGCGACCTGTACCTCGAAGCCCTCGCGTTGAAGCGCATAAGCAATCGCGCTTGCGATGCCTGGCTCATCGTCCGCAACCAAAATTCGTTTACTCATCTTCATCCCCCTAGCAAAAAAACGACGCTGGCTGTCCGCTGACACGGGACCATCGTCGTCCATTGAATGTCACTTGCATGCCGCAAATCGGCTTTCTTGAATGAGCCGTTGTTACTCGTCCTCGAATTCTTCTCCATCATCCGGGAACGGGAAGTCCAGCTTATCCGCTTTAAGCAGATTGCATTCGCTGCATGCGCACACGCAGTTCATCGGCGAGGACAAGCCTCCCTTGGACTTCGGCATCACATGATCGATCGTGTCGCCATACTTCCCGCAATAGCGGCAAACATAGTTGTCGCGCTGCAGCACAAGCAGGCGGAAATCGCTTTTGGTATAAAGCTTATGAATGAGCCGCGGATGAACGATCCCCGCCGCGCCTTCCTTCACCATTCGAACCGCAATGTCCTTCTCGATTTCCGTATGCCATCGCTTGCCGGTCTCGCGACGGCCGCGAAGCCGAATCATGCCCGTTCCCTTATCGTTCAGAATAGCCGCATTGTAGGAGAATGGGCCGTGGAACGGTACGATCCGCTTATCCGGCGGACGAACGGGGATTGGCTTTGCTTCCGCTTCCCCCTGCGGCTCAGAACCTGAAGCTTCCTCGCGCTTTTTCTTCCGTCTGCGCCGTTTCCGCTTGCGTTTGCGCGGTGCCGCTTCCTCTTCTATTGCTTCGTCTAGGGAGTCGTCCGCCGTTTCGCTTTCCGCCGCATTATCCGAAAGTAGCGCTTCCCGCTCCAGCGCCGATGCCGGTTGTTCGCAGTCGTCCTCATTCGCCAGCGCAGACGTCGACACTTGCTGTTTTTTGTTCCGTTTTCGCCGCTTCCGCTTCTTCGGACGAATAGTGGATTCACTAGCCTGCTCTTCCTCGGATGCAACCGCTTCCGGTTCGTCAGACGATTCCATCGCTTCAAGCGAATCTGGGCTCACTGCCGCTAAGCTTGCCTGTTCCAGTTCGCTGCCGCTAACGCCCGCTTCCAGCTTCGCTTTCTTCCTGCCGCGCCCCCGTTTACGCTTCCGCTTGCGCTTTTTCGCTGGGACAGCCTCGTCCTCATGCTGATGGAGCGCGCTACCCGATTCCAGCAGCTGCGCCTGTTCGCCCACTTCCGCCGAATCCGTCTGCTCGTGCGCCGACTCCAGCATCGGTTCATTTATGTTCTGCTCATCTGCTGCCGCGCTAGAAACGGCTTTCGAGGCTTTCTTCTTGCCGCGTCCCCGCTTACGCTTGCGTTTACGTTTCTGCTTAGAAGGCGCCGCCTCCGGCACCTCACCGCCGGAACCTTTCGTCATCGACGAGCTGTCGCTCTCGTTTCGTTCATTAGAAACTTGCTCCGCTTCGCCGCCCAACTGCTGCTCCAACCCATCCTCAGCCGATGCTGCCGCTTCCCCCGCTTGCTGCCGATGAAGCGCATTCACCTTTTTGCGCGTTCGCAAACATGCACGGCACACGCCTCGTCTGGTGCTGCGCCCCGACCGCTTCGGATAAGCTTCAAGCGGCTTCTCGGCGCCGCAGCCTTCGCATTGTTTCATCTCCATGCCATTCCCGCTCCGTTCCCCATTGTGCAGCATCCGCCATCGACCCATGCAACCTTTTCTTCATGTTAACGAAAATCCGATGACATCGCAAGGAAGCGCTGGGAATGTTCCCCGTAAAGCAAGGAGAAACGTATTATTTCCATTTGATTTGTTCAAATCGGTTACTCTATCAACAGAAAAAGAACCATGCTGTAAGACTTGGTTCTTTTTAACGATGGATAAATATTTCGGTTATCGTACTGTTCGCTCAATCACATGCCACTGTTGTGCTAGTAAAATAGGCGGCATATATGTAGGCATTAACCAGTGAAATTCGCAATCATCTCCAAGTTGACCAAGCCAAAGCCTTCCTCGTTCATCGCGCTGCATCCGCCATCTGCCGCTAGCCACAGCACTGTTCTCTAGCTTCTCTATTGCTTCATCATAAGTAAACTCCGGTCCCTTGTTGCGTTCAACCTCAGAGAGGATATTTTCATAACGTTGTTTACGTTCTTGCTCCATCTCTTCCGTATATTCAGAGTCCCAGATCTCGGTAAATACAAAACCTTTAAGCTTTGCTTTCTGAACGGCTTGGACAATTCTTTCGGTTACAAATATTTTTGTTGCCGTCAGTTCAGGAACAATAAAGACATTCGTATCTGATGGGATTAAAGTCTCATGAAATACTATTTTCTTATATCCTAAGAATAACTCTTCTGAGATTGGCACCGATTTTTGTTTATCAACACAATCAAGCACTTTCGTTACATTGCCAAATTGGATTTCATATTCATCGTACTCCACCGGTAAAAACTCAACATCATTCATCATTAAATGCGAAAGGCATTCAAATGATTTGTTAGAGAACACCATCACTCCGCTACCAAAACTTGTAAAGTCTAAATATTTACCCTTTTTATATGTTTTAACTTTCATTGGTTCCCAAATGGAACTTACAGATAACCCATTTGCTAATTGATAGAAAGGATGGTTACCACTATAATCAGCACCATAAGTCAATTCTCTACTTTTCTCATGTGAATTCATTTCCCAAATTTTCATATCTTCCTCCATGTCGTCCTGCTTTGTACGCGAAGTTTATTAATAAGTACTTGTACCTGGAATTTGGGAAATTATTTCATAAATATTTTTACTACATCTTATATTAGGGTCGGCCTCCTCTTTTATCAAGATGTTTAGAAAACCATTGTCTCTATGTTGAATCACCCCTCATCCTCCCCTTATACTCATGGTAAAAGGAGGGATTTCCCCATGTCATTCACGCTTCAGCTCGGGCAGCAGGCACCGGACTTCTCGCTGCCTGCTACGGACGGTCTAACGTACTCGCTTGCGGATTTTGCCGATAGCGATACGCTCGTCGTCTTCTTCACCTGCAATCACTGTCCCTATGTCGTCGGCTCCGATGAAGTAACGCGCGCAACAGCAGAACGGTTCGCTTCCCGCGGCGTCCGCTTCGTCGGCATCAACAGCAACAGCAACAGCGTAGCGACGAAGCCGCTCGATGCGTTCGAGCATATGGAGACGCGCATGCGGACGAATAAGTTCCCATGGGTGTATGTCCGCGACGATTCGCAAGCGGTTGCCAAAGCGTACGGCGCGCTGCGCACGCCGCATTTTTACGTACTCGATCGCGATCGCAAGCTGATCTACACCGGACGCGGGGTCGATTATCCGCGCGACACAACCTTAATAACGGTAAATAACCTCGAGGACGCGCTTCACGAGCACCTGAGCGGGCGACCGATCACCGTACCGCTAACGAATCCGATCGGCTGCAACATCAAGTGGGACGGACAAGATGAGCATTGGATGCCGATCGAGGCCTGCGACCTCGTGCTTTAATGAAAGAACGTTAGCAGCTGTAAATAAAATGAGGGTGTCCCCTAAGCGTGAACTTGGGGACACCCTATTTTAATAACTAAAAGTGCTTTAACGGACCCAGCGGCCCTTATTTGCTCAAAATCAGCCGCATTTGCGCCCTAACGGACTCAGCGGCTCTTATTTGACCGAAATCGTCCCCACGTGGCACTAAAATGGCGAAATAAAGGCGATGAGGTCCGTTACATTTGCAACTGGCGCATTTGCAGCGCAATAACGGCTCTGCGGTCCGTCCCTCGTATTTAAGGGTTTATCTCACGAATGCTCTGCCATTCACAGGATTTCAACAACTTAGATGGCAGATACAGTGCAGAGTTGTAGGGGCGAGACTAGTCGATGGCACTTTCGGGTATGCGGGAACAGAAGTTACGCGTTTACGCACTTTCCATTGACGTTCTGCTGCACAACTCCACTAGTCCCTTGGAGGTTCACCCTCCCATGTCTCGACGGGTCATTGCCCTTACATTCCTTCGTTGTACCTGGCCAAGGCGTGGAGGCCGATCGCGTTTAGATGACGGGTCATATGCCCTAACGGACCACCATACTCGGTTTCTCTGCGCGTTCTTTGTCATTGAGTCCCGTGAACGGGACAGCATTCGTAAAGATATTCGATGTGTCAGATGCTGTTCGTTACTAAGCTGCTACGGCCTGAGGCATTTGGCCCTGGTACGTTTCTCCTCGCTGAATCATGCCAATTATGATGCGTGCTAACTTCCCCATAAGCTTGAAGATGGAGTACATCCTCGACATCCCCTTCGCTTGGTTTCTCGTATGCCAATACTTGAAATCCGGATGCTGTCGCACGAGGCCCAGCACCCCCAAATATAAATACTTGCGTAGCATACTGCTCCCTCGCTTAGAGAGTTTAATCTGCCCCTTGTGTTTCCCCGATGTTCGTTCCGCCAAATTCAGACCGGCTCGTCGCAGCAGCTGCCTGCCATGGGCGTAGTGGCGCAGATCGCCTGCGCAGCCGAGCAAAGAGGCAATCGTGATGGTACCCAAACCACGCAAACTATAAAGTTGCTGAACAAAAGGAACCTGTTCCAAAAGCGTTTCAAGTTCTTGCTTCATCTTCGTGAGTATAAGCTGCGTTTCTTCATAAACGTGCAGAAGACGCAAGATATCTTGTCGTGCTGCATCGTTTGTATTGGATTTTCCAATACTGCGTGCGGCAGCGCTTAGCAGCTCGACAGCCTTTGCCTTGCCGCTGGCTCCGGCTACGCGTCGCATTCCTTGGCTGCGCCATCCTTCCACTACTTCCTCCGCATTCAACTTTCGCAGTTCGGCAGGCAAGGCAAAAGCCTTCAGCGTAGCTAATGCGCGGACACCATCCCATTCCGGGAACACATGCCGGAACTCGGGAAAGTACAAGTCGATCCAGCGTACGATACGATTGCCCAGACTAGTAGATTGTCCCGACCAATATTCGCGTGCGCTCATCACGGCTTTGATTTGGTCAAACACAGGCTCTTGGGGTGAATAATCGGTGTAGTACCCTCGGCTGACCACATCGGCGATAACAAGTGCATCCTTGGGATCGTTTTTGGAGGGGCTGTTGTCGCGGTTTTCCTTATTACGATGGGTCGTAACGGGATTGACGAGTACGACTTCTAGACCCTGCTCCAGCAGCCAGTCGGCGAGATTGTGCCAGTAGTGACCCGTGGGTTCCATGCCAACAAGGAAAGAGGTTTTGCCGTGTTTGTCACCAACCGCCTGGATCCAAGTGAGTAGCTTTTCAAATCCTGTCTTTGTATTGGTAAAGGAGACGTGACGTGGTGTGAGCGTCCGCCCACGGAAATCTGTGATTTGTGCGGCATGTATATCTTTGGCGATGTCGATTCCTACAATGGCATGGTGATTGGTAATTCGTTCAATGCGTTGATTTGCAGCATCGTTTCGAGTAAACTTCATGTTAAGCGCCTCCTGATGGGTTTTTGGGTATCCGACCCCGTAACACCCCCATCATACGAGGCGCTCCTTTGTTTTGTCCAAGCTCAAATCTTAGACTCTACAGGAATGTTTAGAGATTCGACAAGTGTAATTCCCACCTGTGGAACGCGATTCATCCGATCCGAGATCCGATCCTTGACGGCGAGCGGTATGTCCTACGCCTTCACTGCCGCGCTAATCGCTTGGCCGAGATCCTCAAGAATATCATCGATCGCTTCGGTACCGATCGACAGGCGAATCAAGCCCGGCGAAACGCCTGCCGCTACCTGCTCCGCTTCGGACAGCTGTTGATGCGTTGTGCTGGCCGGGTGAATGATCAACGACTTGGAATCGCCTACGTTCGCCAAATGCGAGAACAACTGCACCGAATCGATCAGCTTGCGTCCCGCTTCCAGTCCGCCGCGAATGCCGAATGTCAGGATCGCGCCTTGGCCGCGGGATAAATATTTTTGGCCGAGCTCATAAGAAGGATGGCTCTCCAAGCCCGCATAGCTGACCCATTCAACCGATTCATGCGCTTCGAGGTACTTGGCAACCGCCAGCGCATTGGAGCTATGGCGTTCCATACGAAGATGGAGCGTTTCAAGCCCTTGCAGCAGCAAGAAGGAGTTGAATGGCGCAATCGCAGCGCCCAGGTCGCGGAGCAGCTGCACGCGCGCTTTAATAATATACGCAATCGGCCCTACGGCTTCCGTGTAGACGACGCCATGGTAGCTCGGGTCCGGCTCCGTCAGTCCAGGGAATTTATCGCTGGCTGCCCAATCGAACTTGCCGCTGTCGACGATGATGCCGCCGATGGACGTGCCATGGCCGCCGATGAATTTGGTCGCCGAATGAATGACGATGTCTGCGCCGAACTCGATCGGACGGAGCAAATAAGGGCTAGGGAACGTATTGTCGACGATGAGCGGAATGCCGTTCTCATGCGCGATCGCCGCTACCGCTTCGATATCCAGCACGTCGCCCTTCGGGTTGCCGATGGATTCGGCGAAGATGGCTTTCGTTTTCGGCGTGATCGCCGCACGGAAGTTTTCCGGATCGGAAGGATCGACGAAATTCACGTGAATGCCCAGCTTCGGAAGCGTCGTCGAGAACAGATTGTACGTGCCGCCGTAAAGGCTTGCTGCCGACACGATCTCATCGCCCGCCCCTGCAATATTAAAAATCGAATAGCTGATCGCCGCTTGACCGGACGCGACAGCAAGCGCAGCAGCGCCGCCCTCAAGCGCCGCGATCCGCTTCTCGAACACATCGCTAGTCGGATTCATAATGCGCGTATAGATGTTGCCGAATTCTTTTAGCCCGAACAGGTTTGCCGCATGCTCGGTGTCACGGAACCCATAGGAGGTCGTCTGATAGATCGGCACCGCCCGTGAGAATGTGGTTGGATCGATCTCTTGGCCTGCGTGTACCGCTTGCGTCTCGGGACGCCACTGTTTTTGCTCGTTCGACATGGTGAAAACCTCCTGATTTTTTTTTAAAACCAGCCGCCTGCTCATCCGCAAAATAAAAAACGAAACCGGTTCAAACCCCAATAGGCTATCATCGATTTCGTTTCCAGTTCGACCGGTAAACGGATTATACGGCTTGCGCGGAGCTTCCGCGAAAATACCTACCAATATTCTCCTGCATAAGCATTCGATCTGTCAAGCCCTCGCCGATGGCGTTTCCCCCTGCTTTAGAGCTATTCTATGCCTCCGTGCAGGGTGAAGTTCCATTTATTCCATAAATTCCGACCGGAGGACTTTAATTATTTGATGGTCACCTGCACGGTATAGCCGCCCGAGTTGTTCAGGAAGCCATCATCGCCCACAGTAGCCGCATCATTATAAGCCAGCAGCAGCTCGCCTGTTGCCGGCGCTTGCGCGGTAACATGCTTGCCGAGCATGAATGGCTCGCTCAGCGTTCCGTCCGCCTTGCGAATGACGCCCACGAGCGCACCGATCGGATAGCTGCTGAACACGGCGTTTCCATCCATTTTGACGCCAATATCCTCAAGCGTATTAATGTCGAGCTGCCTGCCGTCCGGATCCGTCAAATAATAATTGTGGGCGTTGTAATCGCCTGTGCCCACTGCTTCGATCTGGAGCGTGCCGCCCTGCTTGGCCGTTATGCCCGTGGCCGTCCAATTGCCTTTGAGCGGATTGCCCGCTGCCGGGACGAATACGGTCTTCGATTCGCCTGCAGGCGACGTTTTGGACGAGCCGTCGTCCGGCTTTGCTGCACCACTATCAGTCTTGGACGGGTCCTCTTCCTGCGATGGCTTATCCTGCGTACCCGCGTTTTCGACTGGCTTGCAGTTCGACTTTTCCCAGATCGGCCAGCGCTTCTCAGCCAGCGTATACGTAATATCATCGATAAAGAAAAACTTCGGAAAATCTAATACGGCATTCGCCTTCGCATACGTTTCCAGCTTGAAGTCATAGCAGCTTTGGGTCGGGTCTGTTACATTCAGATGAGCCCCTGCTTCTCCTGCCAGTCCAGCTTCTCCCTCTACGCCGCCTAACCCATAGTTAAACAATCCCAGCAAAATCCCTACGCCTGCCCCTGCATGGAGGCCAATCTCCGCATCGGCAGTCAGCTCAGAATCGACGTCAGCGTTAGTTACCTCATCCTTCAGCATAAATCCAGGCTTCGTATATTCTAAGCCGATCGTCCTGACTGCCTCTGCTTCCACTTTGAACGTCAAGCCGACCGTCATATCGCCTTCGATGACCAAATGAACCTCCACCACGACGCCCAACGGGCCGTATACGGGCACTGTCAATTTGCCAAGCGTAAGCTTATGAGGTTGATCATGCGTGCCGATTCGTTTCGCTTTTGCAACGACGCCTGCTCCCCCCGCAGCGCCGTTCGATTCGACGATAGCCGCTCCTCCCTTAATGCTTCCTTCGCCCCCGTCTACTGGGACGGAGATCGTCAGTTCATTTTCCAACGTATAGGACATCGAGCTGTTAAACCGCTTTAAGCCGAACAAGCCCCATTTGACATCAGAGTGGAATACCGGGTCGCGCATCGTCATGGACCCTTCCAGCTTAATGGGCTGATCGTCCAAGTCGATTTCCATGTCCTCGAATGAAATTTTAAGTCCGTTGTCCGTGCTCACATTCACCTTCACGCGGTCTGACAGTCCGAACGGCTGGCCCGCCTCAGCTTTCGGGGACGGAAGCGAGTAGGAGATTCCTTGGCCCACATATTGCGGATTAATCTCAAACTGGCTCGCCGTCATCGGCACGTCCTTCGTCACGTCAAGCTCACGCAGCACGTCCTCCAATTCCGGCTCTGTCGTCGCGAGCACGGTCTGATTGCCGTTCACGCTTACGCTTTCCACTCGTTTCGCTGCGCCGAAAGGGTAGGTCTTGGAAGGCGCCAACAGGATGATCTGTCCCGCCTTGATCGATTCCGCTTGCGCATTGCCGATCGTCACCTTGTTATCGCTTGCTAAATAGCCCGTAATAGGGGACGATTCCGTCTGCTCATTCACCTTATCCGAGTAAGTCACATAATCCTTATCATCCCGCTTAAAATCCATCAGCCGAACGATGACAGCCGCTGCTTCCGCTCGCGTCAGCTGGCCGCTAGGCTTGAATGTGCCATCCGGATACCCCGTGATGAGGCCTGCATTGGCGACAGCCGCTACCATCCCTTTCTTGCTCGCGAATGATGCGGCATCCTTGAAGGAAGCGTTGCTCGCATCATCAAGCTGAAGCGCATGCGCGAGCATCCCAGCCATCTCGACACGATTAATGATGCCCGCTGGCTGGAACTTGGCGCCGTAATCCTTTTGTGCGATCACATTGGCTTGCAAAGCTGACTGGATGAACGGCGCTGACCAGCGCCCTGTCGCAACGTCAGCGAACGGCTGATTCGTTACGTCCGCCAGCGCATATTTTTTCGCTCGAATGACAAGCGATAGAAACTCCTCTCGGCTTACAACCTTATCCGGCTTGTACGTGCCATCCTCATAGCCCGACACGATCCCTTGTGCGACCAGCTTCTCAATGCTGACTTTAGCCCAGTGCTTGCTAATATCCTTCAGCTCTGAAGCGGACGAGGTCGACGCCGCATAAGCCGATGCCCCTTTCATTGGAAAAGCCGATACTCCCGTCACCAACGTGACGGCAAGCATAAGCATAATGATTCTTTTCATTTCATCACCTCTCTATGAGTCTACTAGCCTATTATAGTGAGGGATATATACTCTTTCAACCCATTAATTAGGATGATAGTACTAGATTATTCCCCGTAAGCGCCTACTCGTCCGCTTCATAAGAAACTGCTCCAAGATTGTGGTAAAATACAGCTATAGAAATTAGAGAGGCGGCGACACAACGAATGGACTATGCTTTTGTCATTGCTCCCGGTACCTATACCGCCTTCGACAGCGAAGCGGACCAGATGGATATGTGCAAACAATGGGGACTCCTGTCGGAGAAGGCTGCCAAGCCGAAAACCTATGTATACAAAAAAAACGGCAAGCATCTGCCTTGCTCGATTGTCGGCTACGTAGACGCGATGACTGCCGTTATCGAATTGGACAACCAGCAGCGCCATTGCATTCACCCTTCTTATTTGAAAGAAATGCAGGCTGCCCAGTTCGGGCAGCGCAATACGACAGCCTCGGTTGAGGACGCTGGCGAAACGGCGGCAGAAGCGGAGAACACAGCGGGAGTCGCAGCAACGGAACCAGAGCAAGCTGCTGCTGCCGCAAATGATTCCATTGAAGCGGCTGCGGCTGTGCCAGCAGCGGAGAGCGCTCCTCAGCCAGTGTCGGCTGAGCCTGAGACTACATCGTCCACCGATGGCGAGCCTGCCCCGCTTCCCAAAACGAAGGAAAAGAAGGGCAGAGCGCCGAAGCTTCAGCTGCCTGAGGTGAAGGTCAAAATGACGGCGATCGTCAAGGAATTTACGACCGTGCCGAACCATTTTGCAGATGAGGATGACGAAGTCATCATCTATGAAGCGGCAGCCATTCTAGAGCCCCCGCTTGAAATCGGCGATGCATGGTCCAGCCATAGCGCGACGCTCAAGAAGCTGGAGCTCGAAGTCGGCGATGTGCTGACGTTCGAAGCCAAGATCGCTGCGAAAAAGCTGACGAAGCACCCTGTTCCGTACAAAATCAACAATCCGTCGAAGCTGCAGAAAACAACGCCTGAAGCGTAGCGCGGTCCGATTCCCGTAGCGCTTCTCGTTTCCTATCGTGCATCACAAGCGAGAAGATCGTCGATCGGATCACTTTGCTCCGTTCGTGCCGTTGCAATTTATACAATGGCAACCGCCTCCTCCATCTGGGATGAGGGAGGCGATTGCATTTTGTACAATGAGAAAAAGCCGAGTTGCATAGATCCAGCCTAAACAAGCTTGAAGCCGCTGCGCCATTGCAGAAAATGCAGGGCTGTTGATTAGCCAAAAAAAGGTAGCAAAAAGACCGCTCATTCGGTAATGTGTTTGTACCCCTACAAACATCCGAAACGAGGCGGTCTCATGAAAAATTCTACTTCATTATCAACGATTCTGCAATTGATGATACCCAATGAATCCCTGCTCCCTCTCCTGCAGGAGCTGGGCTATGTGGATGTTGCGCGTAAGTTTACGGTCTATGACCTCTTTTTGTTTTTAGCGGAAGCCGCCTTTCAACAGTGGAGCGGATATCGCGACGGCGAACAGCGCATGCGTTTCAGCGGACTGCGACCCGTCGATCATTCTACCCTATCCAAAAAGGCAAAAGACGTCCCATTTTCTCTTTTTAAACGTTTGTTGGAACTTATGATTGAACGTTGCAATCGTTCGACTCGACGTAAGTTAGGTATACCGCGAGAGCTACTGCTTGTAGATTCTACAAAAATAACGGTTGGCCATGGCAGGTTACCTTGGGCGCCGCTCAAGGGTGAACGTGCAGGCATCAAGCTGCATGTGTCTCTTATTGCTGACGAAAACCACCTTCACAAAGTAACCGAAACCACGGGAAATTCCCATGATTTTAAAAGCAGTGCTGAGGTGATCGACAATCGTTTTATCGTGGTGGCTGATCGAGCGTATGGCAAACATCGGCGATTCGATGAATACCTTGAGCAGCAGCAGTATTTTGTCATCAGGCTCCGTGACAATACGCGCTTTCAAGCAAAACAATCGAGAGAACGAAAACAGCCATTTGTGGAGCCGCTAGAACAAGATTTCACCTGCCAGTTAGGTCAAGGGCACCGTCTTTCCAAGCATCGATTTCGCGTGGTCATACTGAAGGACCCGAAGGGCAGGCCAGTAATTCTGGCTACCAATCTGCATTGGCATTCGGCAGAACGGATCGCAGACATTTACAAAAAACGATGGCAGATTGAAGTGTTCTTTCGATGGATCAAGCAACATCTGAATATTCCCACTCTGTTCGGTACGACGCCTAATGCCGTGTATGGACAGTTGTACACAGCGTTGCTTGTTTATGTGCTCCTGAAGTTTTTGTTCGACCAAGGAAATGCGGTGGTTCACTGGTATGCACGCATGACATTTGCCGACTTCGACCGTTTATTTACCCTCCAGGCCTTACCACCAGAATGGAGGGCCTTTTTGGAAAACATTCGTACATTGCTCTGACCAATAATTGGCTAATCAACAGCCCTGCAGAAAATGCAACCGCAGCTCCCACTGCCCAGTATTTCAACTGCTTTCATTGTATAAAATACAATCAGTCCACCATTGTGCAGCAAGCCTGATCACGGAGACGGGGTTGGGCGCTAGAGTCCGGTACGGAGTCGGAGCATACAAATCAAAAAAGGGGTTATCCCTAAGCCTACTGGCTTTTGGGATAACCCTTTTTTCGCGTTATGCACCACGCTCGCCCTAGAAACCTTACCTACCGCTCCACAGGTTAACGCGCTCTTGGATGTATTTGGTGTACTCTTCCTCGTACTTTTTCACGCCGTTTTTGTCGAGCTCCGCCAGGAATGCATCCCATTTTGCATCAAACTCAGACGGCTTGGACAGGATGATTTCTGGAATGCGCTTGCGAACAATAGGCGTCAGCTTGTTGTAAATGATGTTTGCATCGGAATCGCTCGGAACCGGCAAGTTCCATGCAGCGCCCCAAGGCTTCGCTGCGAATTCCTTCTCCGACGGATAGAAGTCTTTCCACGTCGTTTTTCCATAAGCAGCCAGCACTTTCTTGTCTTCTTCCGAATACGTTTTCTGAATTTGCTCAGGGAAGTTCGTCGTGAAGTAGTTACCCGTCGAGTCTTGAACGCCATCGCCGTAGTGCGGACCGTAGTTGTTGTACAGACCGATACCCGTCGTTTTTTTGAAGTTCGATGCATCATTCGTTTTTTGGTCTTGCACAGCTTGCGGAATGACACGTTTGCCGTTTTCTACGTTGTAATGTTTGCCTTCGATCCCCCAGTTAATGAGCACTTGGCCTTCCTCGGAAGCAAGGTAATCGAGCATCTGGATAATACGCTCAGGGTTTTTCGCGTCCTTGGAGATCATCAGTCCATATCCGCCCATGAAGCCCGTAGGTTCGAACGTATGGTCAACCGTTTTGTCGTCCATTTGAACGGAGTAGAAGCCGTATGTTGCTGCGTTTTTGCCTTCTTTCTTCAGCGAATCGATCGAAGATTGGAAGCCCCACTTCTGGTCGATTACGCCGACAACGCGGCCTTGTGCGATTTTTGCTTTGTATTGGTCTTCTTTTTGCACGAACGATTCCGGGTCAATGAGACCGATGTCGTTCATATGGTTCAGCCAGCGGAAATATTCTTTCTCTTCCGGACGGCGATAGTGGAACGTTGCTTGGTACGTTTTGGGATCGATATAGATTTCGCCGTCATCCGATGCGCCTGTAGCTTGGAAAGCCGGGTTCGTAACGGAGATCATGATGCGCCAGTCGTCTGCAAGTAGCGACAAGCCGAGCGTCTTCTTGCCGTCTGCCGTAGTCGGGTGCTTCGCTACATAATCAGCGATTACTTTCTCGTAGTCTTTTACCGTTTTGATTTGCGGGTAACCCGCTTCTTCTACTGCCTGGTGCTGCAAGCTGAATGCGCCGCCAGCATCAAAGTACGTGTTGCCTACACCGTCATAGGTTGGAACAACGTAGACCCCTTGATCATCGTTGCTCCATTTTAGACGGTTCCAATAGTCGCCGTATACTTTCTTCAGGTTAGGGCCGTATTGATCGATAAGATCGGTCAGATCAAGCACTGCGCCGGCATCTACGAATAAGTTCGAGCTGCCTTTAGCTGAAATAATGTCCGGATATTCGCCGCTCGCTGCAACGAGAGCGACTTTATTCGCATCGGTTGCGAAGTCCATTTTGAGCGTAACGCCTGTTTTCTCCGTAATCTTTTTGCCGACCTCATCCTGCATCTGGTTCCAATCCGGGCTCGGGTCAGCAGCTAGCATCGTATAAGTGATTGGCGATTTGTCCGTTGTTGGCGTTTCGGTCGTATTTTCTGCCGTATTCGTCTTGCCCGTTTCGTCCGCTGGTTTTTTCTCTTCCTCTTTGGACGAGCAAGCCGCGAGTGATCCGACGAGCATAACGCTTGCAAGCAACAAGCTTGTTCCCTTCAAGACCTTACCTTTCATTCAAGAACCCTCCCTAAGGTAATTCATCTATTGTATAACAGGTAACCTGTTGATACCAATGTGAGTGAAAGCGAGTCGAGCTAAACCGGCTTACGATTTAACCGCGCCGAGCGTCATTCCTTTAACAAAATAGCGCTGCAAGAACGGATAGATGACGAGAATCGGCAGCGACACGACGATGGTAATTGCCATTTTGATCGATTCCGGCGATACGCTCGTCACGAGATCCGTAATGTTCTTGCCCCGGATGTCCGACTGGTTGGTCGTCGATTGCAGCACCTTCGTCAGCTCATATTGCAGCGTCGTCAGGCTCGGCGTACCTCCGTTGTACAGATACGTATCGAACCAGGAATTCCACTGACCAACGGCAAGGAACAGCGCGATTGTCGCCAGTACCGGCTTGCAGAGCGGCAGGATAACCTGCCAATAAATTCTGAAGTCCGACGCGCCATCGATCTTCGCAGATTCCTGCAGCGCATAGGGCAGCCCGTCAATAAACGATCGGATGACGAATACGTTGAACGCGCTTACGAGACCTGGCAGAACGTACACGCCGAACGAGTTCATCAGGTGCAGGTCACGCATCAGGATGTACACCGGGATAAGGCCGCCGGATACATACATCGTCAAGGCCAAAAAGGTCGAGACGAACTTACGTGCCTGGAAGTCGGGACGAGCGAGGCAGTACGCTAACATCGAGCCGCTAAGCAAGCCGAGCAGCGTACCGATAACCGTCCGAAGCACCGAGTTCCAGAAGCCCGTAATCAAGCCTTGATAGGCAAAAATCGTTTCATAGTTCTTAAGCGTGAATTCACGCGGGAAGATCGTTAGTCCGCCTCGAATCGTATCATTCGAATCATTGAATGAGATCGCCAGCACGTTAAGAAACGGGTAAAGCGTTGCGACGAGTATGATACACATCACGAGGACGTTTGCTGCATCGAACAGCTTATCGCTGAGCGTCGCGTTGAAGTAGTTATTTTTGGACTTGCTCATGGATGACATCCTCCTTTACATGATGCTTTCTTTCGTCACACGCTTGAATATGCCGTTAGCTACGAACAGTAAGATGACGCTTACGACGGAGTTGAATATGCTGATCGCCGTACCGAACGAGAATCGATTGAGCGCCAATCCGTTATTCAGCGCATAGAGGTCCAATACCTCTGAGTAATCGATGACTCGCGGATTGCCGAGCAGGAACTGTTTCTCAAACCCGATTTGGATCAAGTGCCCGATCGACATAATCAGCAGTACCGAGATGGTTGTCCGAATGCCTGGCAGCGTGATATGCCAAATCTGACGCCAGCGACCTGCACCGTCTACGCGTGCAGCCTCATACTGCTCGGGATCAATCCCCGTAATCGCTGCGAGATAAATAATCGTGTTCCAGCCCATTTCCTTCCAAATATCGGATGAAGTGACGATCGTCCAGAAGTATTTGCCTTCGCCCATGAATACGATCGGCTTATCGATGATATGAAGCCAGACGAGCAAGTCGTTGATGACGCCGCCGTCGATCGATAGCATTTTTGTAACGATGCCCGCTACGACGACCCATGATACGAAGTGGGGAAGATAGGATATCGTCTGCACGAATCGCTTGAACACTTGATTGCGCAATTCGTTTAGCAATACGGCGAATAAGATCGGTATCGTGAACCCTGCAATCAAACTCATAAAGCTCATCGCAAGCGTGTTGCGCATAACCAGATAAAATCGATCATCGTTGAATAAGTCCACGAAGTGTTTGAAGCCTACCCAATCCTGGTCCCAGAATGATCGCGCTGGTCTATACTTCTGAAACGCCATCGTCCAGCCCCAGATCGGCAAATAACTGAATACGAATACCCAAATGACGAATGGAATGGTCATGAAATACAAATACTTTTGCTGCACCATCCTGAACCAGAAGCCTTTATTTTTCGCTCCTGCAGGCTTCTTCTCGTTCAGTGTTATCGCTTCCATGCTAGCCCTCCTTCTCTATATTTCTCATGTTACTCGATTGTGTTGAGGGCTCCCACCCGATAGATTCGTGCAAAAATCATATACAATTTCGACAGAATCTATGGACTGCATTATTATGGCATACGTCCCATCCGACTATCCTGTAAGCGATTTCATTAGCTTGTAACCTAATGGTACACCATGGTCCGCTCCTAAACCTACCCGACAAATGCGGCATGAAATACCGTACAAATTAGAGATTCCATACATGCAAAAAAACCGCCTCAACATTCGATTATGAATGTCGAAGCGGCTGCGCAATACAACCATCGGTTAGCCTAAGAAGGGCGACCCTTGAACGTCGACGGCGATGCCCCTTCATATTTCTTGAATTTCGTATGAAAATAATCGACGCTTGCATAGCCAACCTTTTCTGCCGCTTGATGCACTTTAAGCCCTTGCGCCAGCAGCTCCTTCGCGTTCTCTATCCGAACCTTATCCAGGTACGTATTGAAGTAATCGCCCGTATGCGTCTTAAACAGCTTGCCCAAGTAACCGCTGTTGTAATTGAACAATTCGGCCATCGTCTCCAGCTTCAGGTTTTCGCTATAGTTGCGGCGAATGAACTCTTCCATCTGCTTGACGATCGTCTCGGGGCTTCGCTCTGCTGCGTAACGCACCGTCTCCTCCATCGTTCGGTTCAAATATGCAACGAGCGCCGACAAGCTTTTCTGGCGAAAAATATCCGAAATCGCAGGCGCGAAAGCTTGTACAGACGTATAAGTTTTCGGATTCGCGAGCGCGAGCTTACCGAACGCTGCCGACATCATTTGCGCAAAATACGACTTCACGGCCTCCTCATCTAATCGGGCGTCTTTCATCGACTGGGCAACTGCCATAACCGTACGCTCAGCGCTATCCTTGCTCCCGATATCGAGCGCATAGAATAGCTGGTCTGCATGCTCCTCTAGCGAAAGTTTCTGCAGGCCGCCATTGTCCTGATGCTTCAGGTCAAACTGGCGGCTGCCATCTGCTGCATACGCGATGCCTGAACCAAGCACGAACCGCCGTTTCAGCCCTTCCAGCGCTGTCTCATAGGAATGATGAATCTGCTGGAAGGAAGCTGCTGCTTCCCCAACGGAAATAAATACGGTAAAACCATCGCCGTCATCCGGCTGGATCGGCAGCTTGCGATCAATGCCAGTTCCTTCTTCATGACGAAGCAGTACGCCCACATAGGGCTCGATTCCGAACACGAAGCCTTCGTTGTTCACCTTTAGCTCCCTGCTCCATTTGCGCTTCAACAGCCCGATGCGCCCGGGATCGCCATCCTCATCAATGTCCGGCTCCGCCAGCGCGACTTGAAACCCGTCCCAATCCACATTCAACCGCTCAGCAATTGAATGCCAAAGCGCTTCATCCAACGGCTCGCCAATCGTTCCCGTAACGACCGACTTCATAATTTGTTCGCTTCGCCAAGCCATGTCCGCTTCCTGACGGCGCTGCCGCTCCTTCTCCGTAATGAGGCTGTCGCGAATCCGCTCCAGATTCTCGCATAGCTCGCCTTCATCGACCGGCTTGAGCATGTATCCATCTACGCGATAACCAATCGCCTGCCGCGCATAGTCGAAGTCCGAATAACCGCTAAGTATGAGAATATGGCATTGCCCGTCTTTCTCCCTAAGGCGTTCAATAAGCTCTAGCCCGGTCATGCCTGGCATCCGTATATCAACGAGCATCAAATCGGGCTTCAGGATGCTCGCTTTCTCAAGCGCATCACGTCCATTGGCAGCCGTCCCGCACACCTCAAACCCATAGCTTTCCCATTCGATTAGGGTTGTCATCCCTTCCCGAATCGCTGGCTCATCATCTACGATTAACACTTTATACAAAGGTATCCCTCCCCGCAGGCAGCTTCAGCCCGATATAAGTCCCGTTCTCCGGATCGCTCTCAAGCGTCATCCCATAAGCTTCTCCATAGGTTAACACTAATCGCTGATGGACGTTTCGCATGCCGATGCGATAACCTTCGCGGTCCTCCATATCTTCTAGAGAAGCAAGCAATTGCTGCTTACGCTGCTCGTCCATCCCTTGTCCATTGTCCTTGATCTCGATTTGCAAAGTCTCCCCATCATCCGACACGGAGGTTCGAATACGGACGTAGCCGCCTTCCTCTTTACACTCCAAGCCATGGACTACTGCATTCTCCACCAATGGCTGTACAATTAACGGCGGTACCCGCATTGACAACGATAAAGGGTCAATATCAAGCTCGAACGATAGCCTATCGCCGAATCGGAATCGTTGAATTTCCAGATAGCATCGTACGATTTCGATTTCGTCGCTCAATAAAATGCTGGAGCCGCCGATTTCGAGGTTTTTGCGCATCAGCGTGCCGAGCAGCTTAACGGTCTGGGCGATTTCCGTCTGCTTATTTATATGAGCTTTCATCCGAATGGACTCCAGCGCGTTAAACAAAAAATGCGGGTTAATCTGGCTGGCCATCATGCGAAGCTTTATTTCCTTCTGCTTGATCTCCAGCAAGTTTTTTTGGCGGTTTGATTCCTGCACCTCCTCCATTAAATCTCGGATGCTATGCATCATCCCGTTGAATTGCCGCGACAATTGGCCAACCTCGTCATTCCCGTCAATACGCAATGATACATTCAAGTTGCCGGTCGTCACCTTATTCATTTCTCTGCTTAGCACAAGCAAGCGATTGGACAGCAGCTTTGAAACTAAGGAAATAATAATGACAGCAATCAAGAAACCGACGGACATAATGATGAATCCAAGCATACCGATTCGATTCGCATCCTTCACGATGCCGTCTATGTGAATAACCGATACGATTCTTAGCCCGTTGCGGCTTGAGGATGGATGCAGCGATTCTACGACGACCTTCGACCGCTTGCCTTCGACAACCGTATCATAGGTCCCATCCTTATAGGAGCCCAGCACTTTCCAAATATTAGCGTCCGCCAGTTTCAAGCCTTCCTCCGATGGGCGCGTCGATGCGACCACATAGTTATTCTCGTCCATAATCATCGTATCGAATGGCTCATTCATAAGCATAGATGCCAGTTCCGTTCGATTAAGCGAAATAATCAAGACGCCGCTGGTCCGGTATGTTAGAAAATCGACGCGCCGAACCAAGCTTAAGTATTTGGAGCCGCCCGTCGTTTCATCGTCAAAATAAAACCATTGGGCAAGCGAGTTATCAAGCGCGGACTCGTACCAAAATTGCTTCTGTACCGCCGCATTCGGCTGCATAAACTCCCAGTTGTTCAGAAGCGTCGGGTTATCCATATAGAACCGAATGCTCTTTATTTCCGTGTGCAAACTCATCGCGCTGTGGAATGCCGTAAAATCCCGATAGTCGCGAAAAACGTCGACCGGGCTCGTAAACTGCGTATTCACAACCCGCTTAAGCTGCTCATCATACATCAAATTATTCGAGACGTCTATCGGAATGGTCAGCAGATCCGAGGTTCGTTGTTTGATCCGATCCACATTGTTCAGCGATTGCGATACCGCATCATCCAGCGCCTTCTCGCGAAACTGCGTCGTTAGAATGAGGCCAACGATCAGAACCGGAACTGCAACCACCAGCACTAGTGATAGAAACAGCTTGGTTCGAATTTTCATATTGTTCAACCATTTAGACAATGGAGGCATGCGCATACGAGTAACCTGCCTATTCGAATTCGGATTAAGATGCTCAGTGAAGTTTGCGGAACTGCTCGGGCGTCATGCCCTCCGCTTTACCGAATACTGCGATAAAATGGCTAACGTCCCGGTAACCGACTTGCTGTGCGATTTGGGTAATTGACAAGCGCTCTGGCCCGCTTATCAGCTCCTTGGCCTTCGTCAGCCGCAGCCTGATTAAATATGTATACGCTGTCATACCAAAAGCTCTTCGAAACAGTACATTCAAATAACGTGCGCTAACGCCAAGATGCTCCGCCATCTCAGGCAGCCCTAACGCTGGATCATCGTAATGGCGATCCAGCCATTGCAGCAGCGGATTGAGCTTCTCCATATGCTGGAACAGCGATGCGCCGGTTCGGATTTGACCATGCTTTTTTAATAAAATGAGAAACCGATAAAGCCCGCTTGAAGCATCCAGCCCCGACCGATCGCCCGCCTGCTGCATCGCATTGAGCATCCCTTCAAGATGTGCGCCTAGCTCATTGCCTTCCTCCCACCGAAACCATTCGGAATGGCGGAACCCTAGCAGCGTAACAAACGCAGCCGCCTGAGGCCCCTCGAACGTAATGTACACGGTTGACCATTGCTCTTCACCTGACGGGGCATAGTAATGCTTTACATGCGGAAAGAGCAAGATGCCCGTATTAACCGGCAGCGCAAGCTTCTGGCCAGCCACCTCTATGACGCCTTCGCCGTTTGTCGTTTGAAGCCAATGAAAGCACGGATAACCTTCGGCGCGATCGAACGTTTCTTGGGTTGGATTATAGCCAATGCTCTCGACAACAATAGGCAGAGACGGCTCTGCCCCCGCGAACAAAAAATGCCGCTTTTGTTTTTCAGATCGATTCATCGGGACCCCTCCGCTGCCTAGCATATCATATTTGGCTGCACAACTCCTACACGATAAGAGCCTTACAGAAACGGACGCGTTTCCCTATTTGATTTAATTAATATGTTAACTACGGTTAAATAATATTAATTCTTTTAATACTAAAAACGATTATTTTTACGAATGCAGCTCATTTTTTTAGAAGTACTGTTCAATTCTTCGCTTTATGTATATATTGAATTATAGCCATACACCTCATCGTTAGTTTAACTCGAATGTTAATTGATAACCTATAAATAGCTGCCTAATAAACGGAGGAATTCTCATGATCAAAGCAAGCGCTGATACCAAGCACTTGCCGCTTTTCGAAGCGCTGGCTAGTGAGGTAAGACTAAACATCCTCAAGCTTCTGGCCATTAAACCGATGAACAACAAAGATATTGCAGAACAGCTGCATTTAAGCGGCGCAATCGTTACGATGCATATCCGTAAGCTGCAGCAAGCCGGCCTTGTCCATTCCGAAATGGTTCGGATAAACAGCGGCACTCACAAACTCAATTCGCTTGCAGCTACATCAATTGAAATTGCGCTTCCACAGCTGGAAGAAAACATGCGGGCCATGCATGAAGTCTCCGTTCCGATTGGCCACTATACAGCCTTTGAAGTTCATCCTACATGCGGGCTCGCTACGACCTCGCAATTTATCGGGCATTTTGATGACCCGCGTTATTTCCTATCTCCCGAACGCATGCACGCACACATCCTATGGTTCGGCAAGGGCTACATTGAATACAAAATTCCGAATTACTTGCTGCCCTCTCAGCAGCTCACCGAAATCGAAATTTCGATGGAGCTGTCGTCTGAAGCGCCGGGCATCAATCCCAATTGGCCTTCCGATATTCGCTTCGAATTGAATCACACCAGCTTAGGCTATTGGACAAGCCCCGGAGACTCTGGCAGCGGCCGTGGCTCTTTAACGCCGGAATGGTGGCCAGATAACATTAATCAATACGGTTTTCTTAAAGTGCTTCGCATCAATGAGGAAGGAACCTTCATAGACGGCTTGAAAATATCGGATAACGGCATCCAAGCGCTCGTGCTGGAACGCAATCAATGGACATTTCGGATCGCTGTCGATGAGGATGCAGCCCACGTTGGCGGCTTAACCCTATTCGGCAAAGATTTCGGCAACTATAATCAGGATATTGTGTTCCGAACCTACTATACGCCGAACTAATCATCTCGTTCTTGCGCTTGCGCATGACTAACTATCGAACGCCGCATTCGTTGTGCAGGCACTTGTTCGATTCGCGTCTTCTGCCTTGCATGTGTTACCATCGGTTTATCGATTACATTCAAGGAGGAGCCCCATGTTATTCATCGATAATCGCGGAATTACGGATCCAACTATCAATTTAGCTCTGGAGGAGTTTGTCCTCAAGCAGCTTCCCATGACCGACAGCTACCTCTTGTTTTATATCAATGAGCCATCAATCATCATCGGCAAAAACCAGAACACCATCGAAGAAATCAACGCCGATTATGTGGAAGAGCGCGGCATCCATGTCGTGCGCCGGTTATCGGGAGGAGGTGCCGTCTATCATGATACGGGCAACCTCAACTTCAGCTTCTTGACCAAGGATGATGGACAATCCTTTCATAATTTTCGCAAGTTCACGCAGCCTATTATCGACGCGCTTCAAAGCTTCGGCGTGAATGCAGCGCTCACAGGGCGTAACGATATCCAGATCGGCGAACGCAAAGTGTCCGGCAATGCCATGTTTGCCACGCGCGGCAGACTGTTCAGCCATGGAACGCTGCTATTCCAATCGGAGATGGACCATGTGGCCTCAGCCCTGAAGGTTAAACCTATCAAGGTCGCTTCTAAAGCGACCAAATCCGTCCGTTCACGCGTCGCGAACATCACGGAGTTTCTCCATCAGCCTATGACAATCGAGCAATTTCGAGCTGAGCTCCTCAAGCATATTTTTGGCACCGAAGTGTCCCAAGTTCCTCAATATGCGCTCACAGAAGCGGATTGGCAAGCTGTCCATGAGCTGGCCGAATCCCGCTATCGCAACTGGGAATGGAACTACGGGCGTTCGCCCAAATGCAACATTCAGAATGCTTACAAGTTCCCGGCCGGTATACTCGATGTCCGACTGGATGTCGAGGATGGCCTCATCACCAGCCTACGCATATTCGGTGACTACTTCGGCGTTGGCGATGTTGCAGAAGTCGAGCAGCAGCTGAAAGGGACTCGTTATGAGGAAGCTTCCTTGGCAGCCGCACTTGCATCGATCGACACTGCTCACTACTTTGGAAATGTAACGCAGCAGCAATTGATTGACCTTCTCCTGCTCAGAGAGCAACCGGAAGTGAACGCAAACTAATTGCATCTCTTCACAAAACAAAGCGGCTAAACGTTTGGCGATTTCCCACCAAGCGCTTAGCCGCTTATCCTGTGCGAACTGAAAGTCAGCCGCTTGCCTCTAATCTATTGCCCCTGCTGCCAAGTACAAATAACATTGTACCGATCCAACCGCAGATCGATGCCGCTACGAGCAGTCCTGTCAACGAAACCGACTCCGATAAGCCAGCACTCAGAAGAGGCCCGATCGTCCCCCTAAATCCGAATAACATCAGATGCAGTCCAAACACAGTCGCTTCACGCCCAGGCACTAATCTGAAAATAAACGACAAAATCCCAATATCCCAAATCGCTTCGCCCATCCCTTGAATCCCGTTGCCGAGAATTACAGCACTATACGTTCCCCATAGCCCGTACAGCATTGGAACAATCGCATAAGCACAAATTCCGACCATTAGCGTGTAGCGGATATCAAAGCGATCAATCATCCATCCAGCAATCAAATAGGTCAGTAAAAGCGCAATATAATAAGCGATTCTAGCAAACGCAATCTGTACATTCGTTAAGGCGAGCTCATCCACCTGTATGATCTGATAGAGCGGGTTTGCTAGCATATTTCCGAATCCAGCAAACGTAGTTGCCAGCAAAAATACGGCCAATATCCGATTTTCTCTAACCAGTTTCCATTGATCTTTAATCGAAAACGTAGCCGCTGGTTTGCTTCTTTCTTGTGCATCAGCATGCGAAGGCGCCTGCTTCGGCAGCCGAATCGTACTAAACAAAATGATAGACACCGTTCCAAACAATGCTGCTGCTAACAACGGTCCCTTAGGTCCTACTGCGTCAGACCAGCTTCCAACTATATATGCCAGTGGAATCATTAATGCCCCCATTGCTACCCGCACATAACCCATTAGACGCCCTCTAACCTGTCCTGGATACATGCGAGAAATGAGCGTAACATATGCTGGAGCCTGAATACCCATTAACAATTGAAACGTGATCGCCGTCATAACATAAACAGCTGGATGAGGCATCAGTGCAGGTAAAATAAGCAGCATCCTGCCTATCGCATTCGGTATAAAAAAGAATGGCCTTGGCTTGCCCGTACGTTCGATCAAGCTCGCCCATAGCGGGGAAAAGATTAACCCAATCGCTGGCGCCGCCGACAATAACCCTACCTGCAGATTCGACGCACCTTCACGAATCGCAAAAGGCATAAAAAATTGGTTCAATACCACGTTAAATAACGCAAAAATCATCGATGCTCCAAAATCAATCCGAGCGTTGTACCAAACACGTGTCGTCATGGCCAAGCCGAACTTAACAACGTTGTCATGACGTCGACTCGACTGCTGTTGTCCCATTATGATCGGTTCCTCTCTCCGGGCAAGTGACATCCATGCCATTAATATCATGATCTCTCGTAAGTGTAGTCCTGCTCCCTCACACGGTCAATAGTAGATAATGACTATCGTTTATGTGATTGTGGCAATTAAAAAAAGCCGCCATAATGGCGACTTGTCATATACGATATTGGTTGCGGAGACAGGATTTGAACCTGTGACCTTCGGGTTATGAGCCCGACGAGCTACCGAACTGCTCCACCCCGCGTCAGAAATGGTGACCCGTAGGGGATTCGAACCCCTGTTACCTCCGTGAAAGGGAGGTGTCTTAACCCCTTGACCAACGGGCCGAGAATTGAAAGGTTGCACCTTCAAAACTGGATGCGAATGATGAGTCCTTAGCTTAGTCTTGCTCACGAAGTTGCGATTTTGGCATTCGCCAAAACGCTTAGGATAAGCCCTCGACCTATTAGTACTCGTCAGCTGCACGCATTGCTGCGCTTCCACCTCGAGCCTATCAACCTGGTCGTCTTCCAGGGGTCTTACATACTGGGAAATCTCATCTTGAGGGGGGCTTCGCGCTTAGATGCTTTCAGCGCTTATCCCGTCCGCACTTGGCTAC
>NZ_AEDD01000015.1 GCF_000179615.1 Paenibacillus curdlanolyticus YK9 | reverse complement strand
CCAATAGGGCAGATTCCTATGCCCTATTCACTCGGCTGGCCTGCGTTCAGCCCAATAGGGCAGATTCCTATGCCCTATTCACTCGGCTGGCCCGCGTTCAGCCCAATAGGGCAGATTCCTATGCCCTATTCACTCGGCTGGCCCGCGTTCAGCCCAATAGGGCAGATTCCTATGCCCTATTCACTCCGCTGGCCTGCGTTCAGCCCAATAGGGCAGATTCCTATGCCCTATTCACTCGGCTGGCCTGCGTTCAGCCCAATAGGGCAGATTCCTATGCCCTATTCACTCCGCTGGCCTGCGTTCACGCGGTTCCCTGCCTGCCCGTCCTCCTCCCCGCCATTAGCTAAATAAACACAAAAAAAAGCGCCCCCCAGCCGATTCGGCCGTAGAGACACCTAGCGCCGCTATTGGGCGTCATGTCGCCCGTAAGCTCTAGCGAACGACATCATCCGCCGATAAGCGGTCGGGTCGATTCGTTTTAACGGGTGAAATTGCGGATGATTCGAGTTTACCTCGAGCACCCACAGCCGCCCCTCACGGTCAAAGGCGAAGTCGATGCCCATCTCGCGCATCCCCTGCTTCTTGCGGCTCAGCAGCTGGGCAACCTCCAGCGCCTTGGCTTTCAGCATCTCTGTTCTCGACGAGCCGATTGCTTCGTCGTACCCTTTTTCCTTCCATAAGCGATTGAGCGTCCATATCTGTCCGCCCTGATAATAATTGGTCACAATGCGTCCAGCTGCACCGACCTTCACCATAAACCCCGTACACGTCCAGGGCCCGCCGGGCTTGCGCTGCACCATAGCCCGAATATCGTAGGGCAGCTCGCTGGTCCCGACACTATCGATCGCAACAGCTTCTTGAATAATCATCGGAGATGAGCTTCTTCGCTTTATTGCCTTATAACAGTCCGTTAAGGTTGCATAGGTATGCTGTACCTGTTTGCGCCACTGCGTTGCATATAGCGTGTAACCGACGTCCGCTCGAGCCAGCTTATTCACGCCGATTCCCATTGAGCCGATATCGGGCTTCACGTATACAACTGCATGGTGATCTAGCATTTCCCGCAAATGGTTCATCGTCAGCGCCTTCGTTTGCGGCACGAGATGCTGCAGCGCGCCGTCGCTTGCAAGATAACGGCACACGCGCTTTTTGCCCCAAATTGCGGCGCTTCTATAAGTTTTGGGATGCATATCTCTCACCTCAAGCTACCCTATGCATTGCTAGAAAGGGCAGCTTGTGCGATTCACGCATAGCAGCCGCACAATGTAGTGCCGCCGCCTCGCCAGCGCATCCCCCGCTCTATTCCCCTGTCGTGATCGGCTGCTTCTCAGGCGTTGCGTCTTGACTTCTCGCTCCAGCATCCCCGCTAGCGCAGCCGGACAATGCAGTTGCAAGAGACAGCGCGGCCACCGCGACGAGAAAAGCGGACTGGATTCGTTTTTTTCCCTTTTTGTTCATAATCAATTCCCCCTCTATATCTGATTGAAAGCGCTTTATATTATACTAATTCGTTCAACTTGCACGGAAATCCTCCTATACAAATCAATGATTATTGTCATTAATTACGTTTACAATTCCTTAGCAATTGCCATCCCCTCCCGTCCTGCTGTCATAATTCCTCAATAGTGAAATATAGATAGATTCTATTCGTCATTTGTAAGGAGAGAACCTCATGCAGCCTTTGCAATTCCGGCCCGACGGGTCGTTCCGCATCGTTCAATTTACCGATCTCCATTGGCAAAATCATTCAACCGACGATCCGCAAACCCGCGATCTTATGAATCAAATCATAGAGCAAGAACAGCCTGATCTCGTCGTATTTACAGGCGACATGATTCACAGCGAATACGTTCAAGACCATCGCGACGCGTTCAGGAACGCGTTCGCCGCCGCGTCCGATCGGCATGTGCCATGGGCGTTCGTCTTCGGCAATCACGATGCGGAGGAAGGGATGAAGGAGCAAATAACCGCGTTCGCACAAGAACTGCCGGGCTGTGTCGTCCCCGCAAGCCATGCAGCCTGCGGCATCGGCAACTATATGCTCCCTATAATCGGCAAGGACGGCGCGGCAGGCGCTGTGCTTTATCTGCTGGATTCCGGCAGCTACGCGCCGCCTGCAATCGGTGATGCGGCCTGGATCTCACGGGACCAGATCGACTGGTACGTCGAGCAATCGAAGCATCAAGCAGCTGTCCGTGGGGGCAAGCCGCTGCCTGCGTTTGCTTTTTTCCATATTCCATTGCCTGAATTTCAGCAGATGTGGGATTTTCACGTTTGCCATGGCTATAACTATGAAGGGGTCGGCAGTCCTCAGCTAAATTCCGGCATGTTCACGGCAATGGTGGAGCGCGGCGATGTTCGAGGCGTATTCGTCGGACATGACCATGTGAATGATTATTGGGGTACGCTGCATGGCATCCGCCTCTGCTATGGACGCGCCACTGGCTTTAGCGGCTATGGACGGGATGATATGCCGCGCGGCGCACGCCTGATCGAGCTCTATGAGGATGATCGCCCCTTCGCAACATGGCTGCGGCTGGCGAACGGCGAGCGGATCGATGCTCAGCCAGCTCATCGTCCCGTATTCGAGGATTTATCGACGCAAATTATGAAGCGACTACTTCCGTAGTCGTTTTTTTGACATTGACATTGATATTAATTCTCATTATCATGAGAGAGGATAAAAGAGCCTGCGGGCGGTTTCACTAAATTACAATTGGCACCATCACGATGACAACTACAGATTCTCAGGGGGCTACGGCATGTTTAACAAGAAATTCGGTAAACTAAGCGTTCTATTAATGGGCATTCTTATCCTGACGATGTTCCTCGCGGCTTGCGGCGATAAGGACAAAACATCGGATAGCGACAAAACGACGACAGAATCGACGCAAGGCGCAGATGCGGCCAAAACAGATGAAACGAAAGCAGCTGAACCGAAGATTGTTACGGACGCTATGGGCCATCAGGTTACGATCCCGGCTAATCCGCAAAAGGTTCTCGGCTCTTACCTGGAAGACCACCTCGTTGCGCTCGGCGTAAAACCCGTTGCACAATGGTCGGTTTCTAACGGCATTCAAGATTATCTGCAAGCAAGCGGCCTGGAAGGCGTTCCGACACTCGGTTGGGACATGCCGGTCGAGCAAGTCGTTGGCTTAGCGCCGGATCTGATCATCATTGGCCTGGAATCGGCAGTCGAGAAAGGTCTGTACGACCAATACAACAAAATCGCTCCAACCTACGTGCTCGGAGCAGAAGTAAACAACAACTGGCGCGCAGCTTTCACCAAAATCGGCGAATTGCTGAATAAATCGGATGAGACAGCTAAGGATCTTGCAGCGTATGACGCCAAAGCATCCGAAGCGAAAGACAAGCTCAAAGCAGCGATTGGCGAGCAATCCGCAGCCGTTCTCTGGCTGGTTGGCGGCAAGTTCTACATCGTTGACGAGACGCGTTCGAGCGGCGAAGTGCTGTACAAGGATTTGGGCATGGCACAACCGAACATCGTCAAAGAGCTGCCTGCTGATCAAAAAGCGAACTGGAATGCGATCTCGGCTGAAAAGCTCGCTGAGCTGGATGCGGATCATATCTTCCTGATCAACAGCGACAAAGAAGCAGCGGACTCCGTCCTCAACCAGAACACGTGGAAAAACCTGAAGGCTGTCAAAGCAGGCCACCTCTACGAGCTGGCGCCATCGAGCAGTTGGCTGTACAGCGGCTACATCGCGAACCAACAAATTATCGACGACGCGCTCAAAGCGCTCGTGAAGGCATAAGAAGGATTAGATAAAAACGGAAAGCACCCTTAGGATCAATTCGACCTCCCCACATGGGGCGATTCGGTTAGATGCTAAGGGTGCTTTTTTGCGCTGCATGCTCGTGCGTGCGTGCGTGCACATCCCATTTTCGCATAGCGCTAGGGCAGCAGCCCTGTCACCTGTCATTCATTGCACCTATTCGCCCGGCTCCTCGGACAGCCGCTGCTGCGCCAGCCGGATCATCTCGCGTACCATAGAGCCGCCTATCTTGCCTCCGACGCGTCCCGCCGACTCTGTCGTCAGCCCGCCATTATCGCCATGCGAGAGCGGTACGCCAAGCGATTGCGCAACTTCGTATTTGACGTCGTCTGGTCGCGACGGATCGACAGCATAGCCCTCGCGCCGCATCACTTCACTCTTAAAGGCATTCATACCCTGCCGCGCCTCTGGCACAAGCAGCCGATTGCGGTTTCTTCTGCTCATTCCTCCACCTCCTCGCCGTACGTAAAATGCCTGCTACACGTACCATCTCCAAGCGGCAGCGTTTTATGAATGCCATTTCCAAGCATAAAAAAGACAGCCCCTAAAACTATGGGACTGCCTGCTGTTTCACAATACTCTCTTGCTACTCTAATCATCTAATCGCGCGATGGCTCTCCATCGATTGCGCACCCATCATCCGTGCATACGCCAGCGGCCGAGCCGCCTGTGTTCACAAGCTGAATCGGATTCGCATCCTCCCATGCTTGCTGCAGCGCCTGCAAGAACACCTCTGGCGGCTGAGCGCCCGACACCGCGTATTTACGATTGATGACATAGAACGGCACGCCGCGTACGCCCAGCTGGTTCGCTTCCTGCTCTTCAGCCCGAACCGCGTCCGCAAATCTTCCCGATCGCAGCGCTTCCGCCGCTTCCTCGCGATCTAGCCCCGCTTCCTCTGCGATGTCCAACAGCGTCGCATGGTCACCCAGATGCTTGGAATCGGTAAAGTACGCACGGAGCAGAAGCTCCGTCACTTCCGAACGTTTGCCATAATGGCCGCCAAAATGCGACAGCCGATGCGCGTCGAACGTATTCGTCAGCACCAGCGTGTCGAACCGGAAATCAAGTCCAACCTGCGCAGCCTGCTCGGTGAGATTCGCGTTCATTTCAACCGCCTTCTCACGCGTCATGCCATACTTCTGCGCCAGCATGTCGTGCACATCATGCGGAATATGAACGTCTGCGTCCAGCGCTAGCTCGAAGCTGCGATAGACGACGTCGACATGATTCTTGTGTTCAAATTGCTCAAGTCCCGCTTCTAAACGGCGTTTGCCGATATAACAGAAGGGACAAGCAAAATCCGACCATACTTCAATTTGCATATAGATCCTACTCCTTTCGATTCCCTTATTCTAGCCTTTACAGATTGATGGCCGCAACGATAGCAGCAAGAAGGAACAGCACGGCGGCTGGCATCGTTTCTTTGGCAGAATCCTTCGCGCGAATATGAACCTGCACCGCCACAAGCATGGTCAATGCCAGCAGCAAGCCGCCCCATAGGGACCAGCTGTCACCGTCTGCCCAGATGCCCACGATAATGATCACAGCCGATACGACCTGATAAAATCCCGTAAACACGCGGAACCATTGCGGCAGCCCCAGCTTGCGGAAGTTTTCGACGTGCATCTTCACACCCGACATCTTCATTATGCCTGCCATCAAAAACATCAATCCGAGCAAAGCCGAAATTACGATCGATATTACGTGCACAACCTATTCCCCCTCTTGTGTTTGTCTATACTGAGCTGTAATCAAGCACAGTATTGTGCAAAATAAAAGCAGCCAATAATGACTGCAACGATTACAAGCACATTATAATTCAGCCGCTTACTTTTTTCAAGTCGTTTATTTTATGCAAACGATTGATTTCTATGCTGTAAAATCAACCTGCCGCATCACATCATCGACCGTAAACTGGCGCAAATAATCAATCGTGTGCTGCTCCGCTTGTCCCATAATCGACTCCAAAACGCTGTCCAGCTGCTGTCCAGCCGCTCCGCAGCCGCCTTCATCGTCAGCTGCGACGCTCGCCTGCTCCGTACCGCAATCGGATTTTACCGCCATATACACATCTGCCAGCGTAATGTCAGCAGGCGATTTGCGCAGAAAATAGCCGCCGTCGCGCCCTTCCTTCGCTTCCACCATACCCGCCTGCACGAGATGCACCATAATACGCCGCAGGAAGGTTGCATGCGAGTTCACTTGGCCTGCCATCATAGCGCTCGACACTACGCATCCGCTCTGCGAAAGCCATACTAATGCATGTACCGCTATGCCAAAACGGGGCGGCCCCGGAATGCTGCGATTCGTCGTATTCATCCGTCCCCACTCCTTCTCGAAAGTAATAGGGCGCCCGCTCCCAGACGCCCCTTTTGCCTCTATTATATCGCTAAAGATGGGGAGAAGGCTACCTCGTCGCCTCTGCAGCCCAATCCATTCGATTCGACTGCTGCATGCACAGCCTTATCTTTTAGCATAATCCAGCACGGCGTCCCAGCCCCACTGCTCATAATAATTGTCTCCGGGATCGATGCTGTTGATCCATATCGCTCCCGGCTGCCCCGCCTTATCCGCAAGCCAAACATTCGCTTGCTGCCCGTCATATCGAATCCATGACAGCTGCTTCCCTGGCAGCAGGATCGGATCATATTCGCCATAACCGCCAGTTGGTGTCGTCAAAGGAAGCTGCTTGCCGCTTGTCAAATCCACAACCACGAGCGACGGCCGCGGACGCTTCTTCGGATCGCTGCTGAAGGCTTGCTCTGCCGCCTGCGAGACGATGATGGAATTCGCCCCATTCCACGTAAAATCGCCTGCGGCTTTCCCTTGCGGCGTATAAACCGTTGGCTGTCCCGCATCAGGCTTCGCCAATACCCTCAGCTGCTTATTGGTCGTGGCCTCACGACCGACGCCGCCAATATAAGCAAGCGATTCGCCCTCAGGCGACCATTGTATCCATTGCTCGTGATTGACCATTTCGTCCACCTTGCGGAACACCTTGCCGTCGGCTGACAGCACACACAGCGTGTTTCCGTCTGCGGACAGGGATGCTGTCGGCGTCGCCAGAAAGGCGATCCAACGGCCGTTCGCCGACCACTTGAACGTGCTCGTCCCGACAGCGAAGAACGCATCCGACTGCTCTGGCAGCGTGTAAAGCGTCACTGCTGGCCCAGCCGAACCCGCTGCTGATATCGGGATTTGGAGCAATCGCACCCGCGTCCAATTGCTTTCCCCATCCAACAGCTTGGATTGCGTCGAAGCGAGAAGCCCGCTCCCGTCCGGCAACCATGCAAAATTGCTCATTTCCCGGGCAATCTCGGCAGGCTTGTCAGGCGACGCAGCGTCTACCACGAACAAGATGCCCTGCCGCAAATAAGCCAGCCGATTCTTGTCCGGCGACCAAGCGAATCGATCGACCTGCTGCGCCACTTGGAGCTCGACGCCCTTGCTTCGTTCGATCACGCGCAGCTGCTGGTTGCTGCTCATCGCGCCCCGTGTATACGCCAGCCATTTCCCGTCGGAAGACCACCTCGGATATCGCGCTGCCGCTGCTCCCGTTCCTCCGGGCGCTAATTGCTGCTCCTGTCCCGCCCGCTTCACCCACAAGCCGCCCCCGCGAATAAACGCCGCATCCGAAACGATTCGCTTGGGGCCGCCATTCGATGGTAGGACTGCTTCCGCTTGTGCTGCTCCAATACCATTGGTCACCGCCTTGGTGGCCGTCGTCCCCATGCCGGTCAGCATGCTCACCAGCGAAACCAGCACAACGCCGAGATAAAGCACCATTCGCATCCTCGCATTAGCCTCCTTAGTTCATTATCATCGTAATCAAATACCCGCCCGATACTGCTCTGGCGTCGTGCCAACTGACTTCTCGAACGCCCGATAAAACTGGCTCGCGCTCGAAAATCCCAGCTTGAAGCTGATGTCCGTTACGGTATCCACGGTCTGGGCCAGCCATTGCTTCGCTTGCTCCATCCGCAAATACAACACGTACTGATAAGGCGTGAAGCCCGTTGCCGACTTGAAGGATCGTATAAAATGAAACCGGCTTTGAAGCGCAACAGCCGCCATTGAATCAATATCCAGCTGCTCTGTATAATGCGCATGGACATACTCCAATACGCGTGCGATATGCGGATCGGCGCTGCTCCAGACAGGCAGTCTCGCAGGCTGAAGCGGCTTGCTGTCTGCTAACAGCCCTTGCAGATCGCCCAGTACCCGAAGCTCTGTCTCCTCCGCTGCCAATCGATCAAGCGCATCCACCTCGAACATCGTCGAGGTCCATTGGCGAAAATAACGCGTAATCACCGTTGGCTCAAAATGATGGCGAACCGCCTGCTCATCACGCCTAATATCCATCAACGGCTGCAGCCGCTGGTCCTTGACGACAACGATAATAACGCCTGCCTCATCGTTCAAGTGAAAGCTGTGCCGATCCCGGGGATGCAGCAGCAGCCCTTCTCCGGCCGATAACGTCACTTGCTTGTTTTCATACGTAAAATGGCATGTTCCATGCGTTGGAATCGTCAGCTGATAGTCCGATTCGTGCGCATGCGGCACGTTCTCGAACCGATTGACGATTTTGTGCAGCTCCAGCTGCGGAAGCTTAATTTGCATATGCATCGGTAGTGCCTGCCCCCTCTCTGACGACTGCTCCAGCTATAATTATTGCTCGATTTCCGCAATTTTCACGATGACACTGGCCTGCTGAATCGGGTAGGATGATGATCAGTTGCAAGCCACCGCCCGATAGATGAAAGGATGATCGCCCTATGTCACAAGCCACGGCGCTAGCCGCGCCCAATCCCACCCGCACGGCCATGACCGTACTGTTCGGCGTGAGCGCCGCGCATCTGCTCAACGATGCCATGCAGAACGTCGTGCCTGCCGTGTTTCCGATGTTCCAGGAAAATCTCCACCTGAGCTTCGCTCAAATCGGCTGGATCGCCTTCACGCTTAATATCACAGCCTCGATTCTCCAACCCTTAATTGGATATTACACGGATCGACGCCCGATGCCAATGCTCTTGCCGCTCGGCATGGTATTTACGCTGCTCGGCATGGTCGGACTGGCGCTCTCGCCTTCACTGGCGTATTTGCTCCTGTCGTCCGCGCTCATTGGCGTCGGATCCTCGGTGCTGCATCCCGAATCGTCGCGTGTTGCCCATATGGCTGCCGGCAAGGGCAAAGGGTTTGCGCAGTCCATTTTCCAAGTAGGCGGCAATACCGGCCAGGCGCTCGCTCCGCTCATGGTCGCTTATATTATCAGCCCGATTGGGCAGCACGGCTTCCTATGGTTCACCCTGCTTGCCGTAATCGGCATCGTCATCCAGGCGAAGATCGGCCAATGGTACCGTGCGAAGACGCGCGAAAAGATGCGTGCCACAGCCCGCGCGGCGGATGCGTCAGCGTCGCCTAGCCGTTTCAGCAAAGGCTTCATTGCGTTCGTGCTCAGCATTCTTGTACTGATGCTCTTCTCTAAGTTCGTTTATCTCTCTAGCATGAGCGGTTATTATTCCTTCTATTTCATGGACAAATACAATCTCCCGCTCGAAAAAGCGCAGCTATGCCTGTTCGCGCTGCAATTCGCTGGCATGGCCGGTACGTTCATAGGCGGGCCACTAGCCGATAAGATCGGCCGGCAAAAGGTCATTTGGTTCTCGATTCTCGGCACAGCGCCATTCTCGCTGCTGCTGCCATACGCAAGCCCGCTCGGCGCAGTGCTGCTGTGCTTGGCGATCGGCCTCATTCTGATGTCCGGCTTCTCCGTCATTATCGTCTATGCGCAAGAGCTGCTTCCCGGCCATGTCGGGACGATTGCCGGCCTCTTCTTCGGCATTTCGTTCGGCCTTGGCGGACTTGGCTCCGTCGTCATGGGCTCCTTGATCGACGCGCATGGCGTCGACTATATGATCAAGCTCTCCGCGTTCCTGCCGCTGCTCGGGCTGTTCGCGCTGCTGCTGCCGAAGGATTCCGTCATTATGGGCGGCAGAAAGTAAGGAGCCGAGAGGGCATGAGGAGGGCGAAGGCACGTTATGGCCGTTACGGCCGTTATGCAGGTCATGGGCCGCATGGGGGTCATGGGGGTCATGACAGTTATAGCAGTCACGGCAGTCACAGCATTCACGACAGTCATGGCAGTCATGGCAGTCATGGCAGTCACGACAGTCACAACAGTCACGACAGTCATGGACATCTATGTCCGCGTTCATTGCAACTTATACAATGAAAAACGGGCGGCACTGCCATAAAGCTCGCTGTCGTTGCAATCCGCGCAATGACAGCACGGCCTAACCGCCAATATCCCAGTCTTCGAAGCAGTAAACCTCCGGCGCGTTGTACAAAATACAATGACAACGCGCATTTTCGCTCCTTCAACCGATGCCATTGTACAAATTGCAACGACAACAACATAATAGGGCACGGTTACTTGTCCCTTCGCTTCCGCCTAACCGCACCGCGTATGCGCGCAGATGCGCGATATCGCGCGACGATGAGCCTCATGCAGCGAAGCTACGCTGCTCGTGGAGGCTTCGCCTTGATCCCGTCTAGACTCTGCTGGGACTTGGCTGAGACTTGACTGAAGCATAATCCGCTCACCACAAAAAAAGGGGATGCTCCTAGGCCTTCACGGCTGGGAACATCCCCTTCCTTGTATAGCTTATCGCCTATTCCGTCGGCGCCTGCCCCGTTTCGCTATCCTTATGCGCAGCGACGAATTGTACAGCCTCATAGATCATAGCGGCTGCATCCTCGCGCGTTACGATCGCCTTCGGCTTGAAATTACCGTCCGCATCCAGCGACGTCAGCTTATACAGCAGCGCGCGCTGGATCGTGCCTTGGTAGGCAACGGTCAGATCAGCTTCGTCATTGATGTTAATGTACATTTTGATAAGCGGGTATTGCCCCGTCTTCTCCAATCCCTGAACGAGCCAATAAGCGAATTGCTCACGCGTTAGCGGCTGACTCGGATCAATGTCGGCGGGGATGTCCAGTCCGTTCGCTTTAGCGATTACGAAATCATCTGCATACCATGCCGTGTTGCTCACCTTGCTGAAGTAGCCTTCAGCCGTTGGCGCTTGATTGAAATCGATCGCCGCAAGGCTGAGCTGCATGCTTCTGACGATTAGCGAGATGCCCTGCGCGCCCGATAATGACGCTTTCGGCTGGAATTCCTTCTCCGTCACCCCATGCACAATGCCTTGCGCCTGCAGCGATTCAATCTGCGACTGCGCGCTGCTGCCGCCAATATCCGTGAATGGCGCCGCAGCGAAAGCTTGCCCGTTGCTCAGCGGTGCAAGCAGTGACAGTGTAAGTGCTGCTGCTATCATCGTTTTCTTCATCATCCATTCTCCTTAGTCTTGATGTATTGTATGCGTAGCGCATTGAATTCTTCCTCTCTAACGGTCCGTCTCTTCAAAATGTTGCAACCTAAAAGAAGAGAGCGCTCCATTCTGCGGCAATGCAGAACAGAGCGCCCTTGGGGCTTCTCCTGTTTTCAAGATCGCACTAAACATGGACGTCTAATGCATCCCCCAGACCGTTATGGTTAACAGAGCCCGAAGAGCCTGATGCGCTGCTGCGCTTCTGTGCGATTTGCAGCTCAATTTGCTGAAGCTGTTGCTGGAGCTGCTGCAGCTTCTCATTCTTCGACTTCTGATCATCCTTGCTCTGCTGCTCCTTGCGAATCTCCGCTTGCAGCGCCGTCCGCTGCTTCTCCAAATCAGCCGTGTTGCTCGCTGTTGATGCGTTCGCGCTATAGGCAGTGCTTGTCCTGCCGGATACTGACGCAATGCTCATCCGTTATCGCCCTCTCTTGATCCGCTGCATGGATTAGAATGTTCTCCCCTAAGTATACGCCGCCGTGGCAGGACAACCCTGAATAACGCCTGAATATCCGCTTAAAATGCGAACGCAAAAACAGCCCCTAACCGAAGTTAGGGGCTGTTTCTATAGGTAGCTGAGTACTACAGTTTTACAACGTTCTCAGCTTGTGGTCCGCGGTTGCCTTGAGCGATTGTGAACTCAACGCGTTGGCCTTCGTCCAACGTTTTGAAGCCGTCGCCTTGGATAGCGCTGAAGTGAACGAATACGTCGCTGCCGCCTTCAACTTCGATGAAACCGAAACCTTTTTCTGCGTTGAACCATTTAACTGTACCTTGTTGCATGTGTATTACCTCCAAAAAGTGTGATGTTGATCATAAAGAAAAAAATTCACATATTGCAAAAGGTTGCATCGCACAAATGTTCACCTTTTGTAATATGTGAATTAAGGTTTTAATTTATGAGCATCTGTAGTATAACACACTCCGCTCAAGAAAGCCAACCCGTTTATGAAAACGTTTAATTGTAAATTTTAGGTTAGCGTTTGCTGCTGGGTTTTATAGACGTAAACCCGCGTCCGATGCAGATCCCGACAGGTAAGAACGCGATCCGGCCGCCAGCCTGGCATCGCGAAGCAGACGCTGATTACGCAGCTCCCGGGAGCCAACTGCCGCTCCAGCAGCGGACGAAGCCGAGCCATTGCGCCGGGGTAAAGGTAACAGACCACCGCATCCACTTCTCCGAACGGATACGCATAGAGATCGCTGCGCTCGAATGCCGCGTTCCGATGAATCATGTAGCGTGCCGCAGCCTTGGCGAACAGATAGGGGATGCGCGAATTTTCTACGCCGATCACGCGCCAGCCGGGGCACTGCTTGGCTATGTGCATCGCCAGTGTTCCCCAGCCTGAGCCCGCTTCAACAAGCGTACCGCGAGAGGCGATCCGGCTCAACTCAGCCGCCACGGCACGCCGAACAGGCGCGGAAGAGGGCATCGGCGTGATTCCGTTGCGCAAGCTTCGATACACGATGGAAAGTGCAGCTAGTAAAGCAAGGGCTACTGCTAGCCCGTAGGTATATGGCAGGATCGCAGATTGCATGAGGTTTGGCTCCTTCATTGTCACACCCTGTTAAGGGCTATGAATGAAGCATACCACCTCTTCCTCCCAGCGAAAACCGTCCCTCTCCTACTCCTTCGCCTGAAACCATCGCTCCATGATAAGCCGCATGGAGGCGCGCCCCTCGGCAAGCTGCCTATGGCGGTGGCCATTCGCGCCTGATGGATGAGGAAAGCCCCACAGGCAAGCATCAACGTCGAGCTCTCCTTCCTCTGCCAACAGCCGCAGCACGCCCTCAACGGTCTTCCCCAAAGGAATCAGCAGGGCAGGCCGGGCAAGGGAACGCAGCTCCTCTCGCATGAAGAACAACGCCCTTTCCTTCAAAAATGCGTTAGCCAGCAGCGGCGGCCGTGCCCCCGTATAGTTGCTCCCCTCGAAAAATACGGGATATTTTAAAACCGAAATCGAATGCAGCAGCTCCTGGCTTCCTTCGAACAAGGCTGCGCAACCGTCGAGCTGCATATAATGCTGGAGCCCAAGCTCATTCAGCATGGCGATCAGATTAGCGCGCATCGGCCCAGCGAATCGCGCTGCCTCCTTCGTTCGGCGGAACAGCTCTTCATCCGAGGCCCCCTCTGCCATTGCTTTGCGCGCCGTCTCGTAGGCGATGCGCATTTGCGTCCAGCCTGGCGTAATACCGACAATGAGAACGGATGCCGCCGGGTTTACATGCTCGTTATGCGGGGCGTAATACATCTCCAGCTTTCCGCTCTGCTCGACGCGAAATGCAGGCGTTAACAGCTCATCCCTCGTTAAAGCCCGGCCTGCTGGCAGCTCTGCAATGAGCGGCTTATAGTTCGCCCACAGCTTCGTCAGTTGCTCTAGTTGTACCGGAGCCGATATGTCGCTTGTCACGCTTTCACCTCATCCTCTCATTGCCAGCCGCTCTTCAGCACGATTCAATCGATCATATCCTACCCGTTCGCAGCGCTTGCGACCCGTTCCACCTGTACGCGCCCGGAGAAAAAGGTCGCGCCGCCGCCCATATCGGCAACCCGGTCCGGCGTTAGCGCATTGACGAAATGCTTCGCATCCCCGCCGTCGGCCCATAAGCCTTGGCTGACGACAACGCCTCGCAGCACCGTCTCCCCGACCGATGCGGTCAGCTCGCACTCGCCGCGATCGTTCCAGATGCGCACCGCATCTCCGCTTGCGATCCCAGCCGCCTCTGCGTCAGCTGCGTTCATAAACAGCTTGGGCGTTTTCTCCATTCGAATATGCTTGTCGTTGTTCGCGAATGTGGAATTCAAGAAATTATGGTTCGGCGCCGGAACGAACAAATATGGATAATCGCCGTCCTGCACGAGCGGCGTGTAAGTTGGCAGCGGCGGATAGCCGTCTGCTTCCATCGCAGCCGAGTACAGCTCGATTTTGCCGCTCGGCGTAGGCAGCCGTTCGATGAACGCGGGCGTTACGTCCGCTTTGACGAATGTCTCCTGTTCCAGCTGCTCGTAATGAATGCCCGCCAAATACGGGTTCGCAGGGAAATCAAGCGCCTGCTCGATCATATCTGCTTCGCTATCCTCGAACATGGCATCCTCATAGCCCATGCCGCGCGCCAGCAGCCGGAATACGTCGACATTGGATTTGCTTTCCCCATAAGGCTCCATCACAGGGAGCTGCAACTGCACATAATGATGCCAATACGAGGTGTAGAAGTCCGTATTTTCGAAGGAGGACGTTGCAGGAAGCACGATATCGGCGTACATCGCCGTCTCCGTCAGGAACAAGTCGTGCACGACCAGGAACAAATCCTCGCGGACCAGCCCGCTGCGCACCTTATTGCCCTCCGGCGCAACGATTGCCGGATTGCAGCTATACACATGCAACGAGCGAATCGGCGGATCAAGCTCAAGCAGGGCGCTGCCCAGCTGATTCATATTGATAAGACGCGCGTTCGGGTCGGGTCTTGCGTCCGGCCGCTGAAGCGCGTCGGTGTTAAACTGGAGGAACCCGCTGTTCCCCTTCATTGCGCCGCCGCCCGGCACCAGCCATTGGCCTGTCAGCGCAGGCAGGCAGGCGATGGTCCGAATGCACATGCCCCCGTTGTCGTGATGCTGCAGCCCGTTGCCGATCCGGATGAGCGACGGCGACGTTTCCGCATATAGCCGCGTTAGCTTATAAATATCCTCGACCGGCACGCCCGTAATCGCCGAAACCGTCTCGGGATCATACTGCTTCACATGCTCCCGCAGCTGCTCATGACCGACCGTGTACGCAGTGAGGAACGCTTCGTCTGTGCGATTTTCGGCGAACAAAATATGCATCATCCCCAGCGCAAGCGCGCTGTCCGTGCCAGGCAGGATCGGAATGAACCAATCCGCCCATCGGCCTGTCTGATTCTGATGCACGTCGATCACGACGACCTTGGCGCCGTTTTTACGCGCTTTTTCCGCGAATACAACCTGATGCATGTTCGTGCTGACCGTATTGATGCCCCACATGATGAACAGCTTCGTGTCCACCGTCGATTCCGGGTCCGTGCCGAAGCTGCCGCCCATCGTATAGGCATAGCCGACGCCTCCCGCCGAAGCGCAAATCGTTTGATCCAGCTGGCTAGCGCCTAATCGATTGAAAAACCGTCGATCCATCCCTTCGGCGTTTAGCCGTCCCATGTTGCCATAAAAGCTGTAGGGCAGAATGCTTTCCGGACCGTAGTCGGCTACGAGCGATTTCCAGCGCGTCGTGATCGTATCGATCGCTTCTACCCAGCTAATCGGCTCGAACTTGCCTTCGCCTTTGGCTCCGACCCGCTTCATCGGCTGCGTCAAACGCTTCGGATCGTACAGCCGCTCGCCCATATGGCGCACCTTGTTGCATATATTGCCTTGCGTAACGGGATGATTGGGATCACCCTCGACTTTAATGATTTTGCCGTCCTTCTTATGCAGCAGCAGGCCGCATTGGTCCGGACAATCCAGCGAGCAAACGGCGGGCACGACACCGTCGCGCTGATGCAGGTAAGCCTCTGTATGTTGTTGACGCTGTTGCGTAGGCACTGGCCCCGCCTCCCCTCTCCTGCTTCATCCTAATAAATTCGTAATTTCTATTATACAACAACCCCACTGCCTATGCGGCGCTGGGGGCATTACTCGATTACGATGGTCATAGATGCCGATAACGTTTGTTTAGAAGCAGAAGAATACTCTTCTAAGCCATATTCTGCTGAAACTTTTAGTGTATAGGTTCCTATAGGCAATGCTGCCGGGCGAACAGCTTCATTCAAGTATTTTTCAGGATCTTCAACATTGTTTTTATGCATGAGATAAGAACCGATAAGAGACTGGGGCAATATTCGCATGTAGGCGTCATTAACATTAAATTTAGACTTTTGTAATACCAGAGAGCCGAGTTCCGAATCACTAAAACCGTCTGCATCCGTAAGGCTATAAGTCACCATCGAACCGCCATAATAGATATCGGAACTTTCTTTGCCGAGATAATTCATTTCAGTCCAAACCGTGATGGGTTCACCATATTTGAACGCTGTTTTGTTTGCTAACATTTTTAGCTGAAAGGTTGCATCCTCTGCGATTGAAACATTTTCAGATTTAAATGTAGTCAACGCGTTATTGTCTATATAGACGGATTTTGATACCGAATCATAACCTACCGCCGCCCCTAATTGATTAGATATATATCTTAATGGGTTCATCTAAAGATTGTGTTTGATTCGTGTTGTTGATGTAGATTGATGCTTTAACAATCGTTGCGGATAATAAATCAGCTGCATACCCACTGGAAGCGAAGCACGTCATGAATATAGCTCCTGCTAGTACAGCCTTTTTAATTTTCATTCATAAAATCCCCTTTGCCTATTTTAATTAGAGCTTGAAACAAACTTATGGATAAATTCCCATCTGCATACAAACAGATTAAATCTCCTCCGAACGTTATTCACGGGTCCAATGATTCATTTTGTAAAACTTCGCAAGGCATCACTCCAAAAATGAGCATAAAAAATAGCCATCATTTCATGAGAACGATGGCTTCATTAACCCGATCACATCACTTCGCCTTATGCACCTTCAGCAGCTTTCCCTTAACGGTCGTGCTCTTCATCGCTTGCAGGACGAGCAGCCCTTTGCCATTCAAAATGTCAACGAACGTCTCGTTATCCTGAATCGCGATAATGCCGATATCATCCGCGGTCATGCCGTCGATACGGGCGATCGTGCCGACGAAGTCGACGGCGCGCAGCTTCTTCTTCTTGCCCCCGTTGAAGTACAGCTTCATAATGCCCGCTTCGGCGCTCACCTGCGCGCTCTTGTCCTTCTTGAGCCGCGTCTGCCGATTGATCTTCCGCTCGAACGCGTCTCGCGCCGACTCAACCGCCTCAGCGGTCGGCTCTTCGATCCGGCGAATGCGGAATCCGATGTACTGCTCCACCTCAGCCAGACGACCCTCATCGCTTGGCGTCACGAAAGTGATCGCCTGCCCGCGCTTTCCAGCACGGCCCGTCCGTCCGGTCCGATGGACGTAGCCCTCTTTGTCAAGTGGAAAATCATAGTTAATCACATGCGTAATATTGTCGATATCGATGCCTCGCGCCGCAACGTCGGTCGCGATCAGGTAGCGGAATTGGCCTCGGCGAAACGCGCCCATTACCTCAAGCCGCTCCTCCTGCGCCATGCCGCCATGAATGCGGTCGCACGGGTATTCCAGGCGCGCCAGCTTGCGGAACAGCTCGTTGACCCCTTCTTGCGTCCGGCAAAAAATAATGCAGCTGTCCGGATTCTCCACGATGGTGATGCTCTGAAGCAGCTCAAGCTTGTCCGCCTCACTTACTTTGATCTGCGCGTGCTCAATCGCGTCGGTCGTCAACCCCGTCGCTTGAATCTCAACGGAGACCGGATCTCGCATATAGTTGCGCCGCAGCTGGTCCACGTCCTCTGGGAGCGTAGCGGAAAACAGCATCGTCACTCGCTCGGCTGGCAGCCGCTTGATGATCGCTTCGACTTGATCGATAAAGCCCATGTTGAGCATTTCGTCGGCTTCGTCAATGACAAGATACGCGAGCTTGCTCAGCGGGAACGTCCCTTTCTCGATATGATCCAGTACGCGCCCGGGCGTGCCTGCAACGATATGCGTCTTTTGCTTCAGCTCCAGCTTCTGGATGTGAAACGGCTGCTTCCCGTATATCGCGGCTGCCTTCACCCTTTTGAATCGCCCGATATTCGTCAAATCCTCTTTCACCTGTACCGCCAGCTCCCGCGTCGGCGTTAGAATAAGCACCTGCGGCTTATTCTCCTCCCAGCTCACAAGCTCGCATAACGGAATGCCGTAGGCAGCCGTTTTCCCGCTCCCCGTCTGCGATTTCACTACGATATCCCGCCCCTGCAGCACAACGGGTATCACCTCGCGCTGCACCTCCGTCGGCTCGTTGAACGCCAATCCCTCCAGCGCTCTCCCGATGTCCTCGCTCAATCCGTACTGTACAAATCCATTCTGGCTCATTCCTCGTCCTCTTCTCTATGCAGCGGTCCCTCGTACCGAAACTTGTCCAAATCAATGCGGCCGAACGCGCATACGATGCCTTCTTGCTCTAGCAAGAACAGCTGGGTGTCGCGCCCTTCGACGTCTTGAATGGCGATCTCGCCCTTCGCGTTCACAACCCGATGCCACGGCAGCCCATGCTTCATGCTCAGCGAATGCAGCAGCCTGACAACCTGCCGCGCCGCTCTCGGGCTCCCTGCCGACGCCGCAATCTGCCCGTAGGTCATGACACGCCCTGCCGGTATGCCCTTAATAATTTCAATGACTCGCAGCGTAAATGGTTCCACGCATGCCCCTCCACCCGCTCTTTTGTCCTTATTATAAAGTATGCTCGGCATAAAGGCATCCAGACGATCGGTTATACTTTATCCACCAAAAAAACAAGCCCGCACACCTCTTGAGGTATGCGGACTTGGACTTTCAAAACCTCCGCGTTACAAATTCTCTTCTACATCGAATTCGTAATTCGACAGTTTAAATTGTCCGTCGCGGTACGACACGTCTGCTTGCAAGTGACCAACATATTGCGGCGTTGCGATCTTCTCGAACATAACACCGACAATGAGACAAAAAAGCTCACCGCCTACTGCACGATGAACTTTATATTAGCGTTGCCGCTCGCTCCGCTATCGCATGCGCCGAATGCGGACCAAATTTTTCTGCAGCACCGTACCGCCTGTCTGCGGCGTGAAGGGCGTGTTGCTTACGCCGAACACGTTAGTTACCAGATTGCGGTCGGCCAGCCGCGTAATGCGAACTTCATATTTGAACTGAACATTCGAAACATCCGCGTACAAAAAATCCGAACGGTTCGCCCCTAGCCACAATGTGCAGCTGCGCGTCTCGCAAGGAAATACGGGCAACGCGACTGGCGTGCCGCTGGACCAGTCATACACGCGAACGGTGACGCTGCGGCTAAACGCGCTGAGATTCACAGCATCGACGAGCGCGAACTGCGTGCCCGGCGGGCGCCGCAGGATGCCAGTTGTGTACGTGGCGAGCGTTGTGGCGGTTCGTCTTCGTTTTGGCTGGCATTTGGACGAATAGCTGCGCTTGTCGGATGCTTTTGAGCTAATCAATCGATTCAGTCCTCCTGTAATTTGACGAGATGCTACAGCAAATGCAGGAGGACGAATCGTTGCTTGTACTTTACATGCTTAATTGTTGAACGCCTTCGGGAACTGCTTCATAATGCCTGCGGACAAAACGTCTGCCAGCATAATGAGGTGATCTTCCCCTTTATCCGTAGCAAGAATGTCGGCTGCCCAATCCTTCTTCAGCCTTGCCCCAACGATCTCTGTAATGAGCTCCAAATGCTTGTACAAAATATCCTTCAGCTGATTCTCCGGCCAGTTCGGATTGATGCTGCTCCAGAATCGCGCGATATCGTCCGCATTGCGATACCATTCCTTGTTGGCTGCAGCCAGCTCCGCTTGATTGCCCGCTTTGGCAGCTGCTAGCACTTTGCCAGCCAGCAAAATGTGCTCCTGCAGCAGCGTTGCCAGCTTATTGCCCGCCGCCTCGCCATAGTACGGCTTAAAGGCATTCCCGATATCCTGCTGGTTGCGGAGCAATCGAGCCAGCACTTGCTCCTGATCCTCCAGACCCGCGATCGCGCTAATGATGTAATACTTCGTCCACTCCGCATGATCGATCCAGAGCCGGCGCATGTCGCAGGTGAGCTTTACTTTGCTGGTCGTCCAGCCCGAATGGGTCTGATGCGCAACGGGCTTCTCCGCAGACGCTGCGCTTACCGCTGCGGGAGAGATGACAGTTGTTGCCAACAAGCAAGCCATTGCAAGTCGAGTGAATCGATTAACCATGAACATTTGTTCTCCTTTTGCACGTAGAATTATCGAATTTCGGATATATTGTGGACGTTTTCATCGATTTCATTCCATTCCCAGCAATAAATCGCTTACATTCGAGTTAAAAAAATTAAATTGTTTTTTATTTCGGTGCAAAAAGGTGTAGAATAGAATCAATAGGTCAAACCCGATTAGGTTCATACGTGTGGTGTATTGTGAAAAATGTTACAACCCTTAATCGAGACCACAGCCTAGGAAACTTCAACGCAAAGGAGGACGTTCTCTATGTCTCAAACAGCTCAACAAGAGGTGGCAGTAGGCCTCGCACAAGAAGCTAAATCGTTAGACGTGCTTGATCAATTGACGAAGCCGGAGATCCAACAATCCCTGACTGTATTGGTGGAAAACCTGCCGAAGCTTGCCGAAATGGTTACGATGATGACGAAAGCTTATGATTTCGCATATGGCGTAGCAACGGACAAAGTACTTATTAACGATTTTGCACAAGGTATTGGCGAGTTCGTCAAACCGGTTCAAGAAAAAGCAAAAGGCATCGCAGCAGCAGCAATCGAAGCAGGAGATCGCGCACAAGCGGATACTTCGACGGTTGGCCTGTTCGGCATGCTCAAAATGCTGAAGGACCCGGAAGTACAAAAAACGCTTCGCTTCGCTCAGGCTTTCCTGAACGTAATGGCTGAACGGAAAAACTAACACCAACTGTACGGTTGAGTAAGAATGGAGGATGGACATGTCGAAACAAATTTTGATCCTGGGCGGCGGTTATGGCGGCGTCCTCGCAGCTATGACAGCGCGCAAGCACCTGACGCCTGCGGAAGCTAGCATCACGATCGTTAACCGTTTCCCGACTCACCAAATCATTACCGAGCTTCACCGTCTTGCAGGAGGCACTATTGCAGAGGGCGCCGTAGCGTTGCCGCTGAATAAGCTTCTGGGCAGCAAAGACATCAACATCGTTGTAGATACGGTTAAGGACATCAAGCCTAACGAGAAGCAAGTGATTCTTGAGAGCGGCGCTGTCCACAAATATGACGCGCTCGTCGTAGCCCTAGGCAGCGAAACGAACTACTTCGGCATCCCGGGCTTGGAAGAGAACAGCCTCGTGCTGAAGTCGGTTGCAGATGCAAACCGCATTCGCAACCATGTGGAAGCGCGTCTAGACGCTTACAAAAAATCGGGCAACAAAGCTGACGCAACGATCGTTGTTGGCGGCGGCGGCCTGACTGGCGTTGAGCTCGTTGGCGAATTCGCTGACAAGCTGCCAGAAGTTTGCCGTGCCAAAGGCATCGACTTCAACGACATTAAGCTGTACTGCGTAGAAGCTGGCCCTGCTGTATTGCCGATCTTCCCTAAAGTGCTGATCGACCGTGCAATGGAGAGCTTGACGAAACGCGGCGTTAACTTCATCACTGGCGTAGCAATCACGGAAGCAACGAAAACATCCGTATCGCTCAAAAATGGTGAAACGATCGAGTCCAGCACGATTATCTGGACTGGCGGCGTTAAAGGCAATCCGGTTGTCGGCAGCTGCGGACTCGCAGAAGACCGCGGCCGTTCGACAGTAACGTCGACGCTGCAATCGACGTCCCACTCGGATGTATTCCTCGCAGGCGACTGCGCGGTTGTATTCCCAGAGGGCAGCGAGCGTCCTTACCCGCCGACAGCACAGCTGGCTTGGCAAATGGGCGAAGTTGTCGGCTTCAACCTGTCCGTTATGTTCAAAGGCGGCACGATGGATAAATTCGTACCCGTATTCTCCGGTACGCTGGGCAGCCTCGGCCGTAAAGACGGCGTAGGCACAATCGGCGGTAACGCAACGCAGCTCAAAGGCTTGCCTGCTACGCTGATGAAAGAAGCAAGTAACATTCGTTACCTGTCGCACATCCACGGCATGTTCGCACTTGCTCACTAATATTGATTCCTTCATAAAGAAGGCGCCAGTGATCCGATCACTGGCGCCTTTTTATGTTTATTTTAGCTCCCTAAAATATTTATTGACGTTAATTTTCAACTATTCTATGATACCAGAGGTAAATATTCGTATTTAAGGACGGTGTTCAAGTACATGTATGTGAATAAAAAAGCATTTATTATCATTGCAGCTGTTATTATTCTTTGCTTATCTGGCATTGGCGTATATGCAGCAACAAGCCAGCCAGTGACCACGACGCAAGTGCTCCAAGCCTGCGTTAAGAAAGATGGCTCGATGCGGCTGCTGCTTCCGACAGCAACCAAAGCTTCATCGTCTGCCGATTCGAAAAAACAAGAACCGGCCAAGCCTTCTTGCGCCAAAACAGAGCAGCTGATCTCGTGGAATGTTGTTGGACCTAAAGGGGACGCTGGAGCAGCCGGGGCAACTGGCGCCAAAGGAACGAAAGGCGACACAGGTGCGGTGGGTGCAACTGGCGCTACAGGAGCAAAAGGCGATACAGGTGCTGCAGGCGCAACTGGCGCTACAGGAACAAAAGGCGATACCGGCGCTGCTGGACCGCAAGGGCCACAGGGTATTCAAGGCGAAACTGGCCCGGTTGGACCGCAAGGCCAGCCAGGAATGATTGGTCCAATCGGACCTCAAGGTCAACAAGGCATCCCAGGTCAGCCCGGGGCGATTGGCCCTGTTGGCCCCGCTGGTCCCGCTGGCCCGGATGGAGCCCCAGGCGCGACTGGACCAGCAGGTCCTCAAGGGCCTCAGGGCATTCAAGGCGAGCCGGGGCCCGGCGTTACAACATTCACTGGTGTAATCAAAGAGGATGGCACCGTGCTTGCTGGTACCGGCGTTACTGCCGCGAAGCAGCCTGATGACAGCATCACCGTTACGTTTCCGGCTTCGTTGCTTGGCTCCGGGTTCTATTACATTCCTTATGTGACGCCAGGCGCAACGGTTAATGGATGGTCCTTTACTGGCGGTGCGCTTACGATCTACGTTACGCCTACTAACGGATACAGCGCATTCGGCGTTACTGCAATGCAGGTTAAATAACACAAAGAGGCTGTCCAAAAGTCATCAAGAGACTTTGAACTGCACCCCGTCAAGTAGACAGGCAAAAAATAAAAGCTAATTAAGCGGCCTTCGTCCTGAACTCCATTGGACTTAGGCCGTTTAGTTTTGCTTGTAGCCGTTCGTGATTGTAAAAGTGAATGTAATCGTCAATAGCCGCTGTATGTTCTTTTTTAGACATGAAAAATGCTCCCTTTACGGCAACACAGGTTTTATTATTTCACCTGTCTACCTTAAGTGGAGCATATCACTTTTAGGGCAGCCTTTCATTTGCTCCACATAGACCTGCTAAGGCAGCTTCGCAGAACGAAGTTTCTTCCTCTTATCTAATTGCTATGCCGTTGCGCTTTGTACAACGAGTAAGGTAGGTTTGGTACGAAATGCAATGAGCAGACTGCTTGCTATTAATCTGATTAATGCACGCACGAACGCCAACCGATGCCGCAGCGCAAACAAAGAGGGTGCCCTTCAGCCATTGTGGCTTCGGGACACCCTTGCAACGTTCATCGCTTATTGAAAAATGACGAATTTCAGCTGTTTCTTCTTTAAGTATTGGATGATTGCAGGCAACGCTTCTACCGTATGCTTCTTCTCATGCAGGACGTATATACCGCCGGATGGATTGATCTTCTCGAAGTACTCAATAATTTCATCGCGCGTATTCGCATCCCAATCCTCCGGATCGCGATTCCACATTAGCACCTTCATCTGCTGATCTTTCACTGCGCCCGCCAATGCATCATTAATTAATCCATATGGAGGCCGGAACACCGTAACCGACTTCGCCCCGTCCTTGTCCAGCTCGCTGTTCGCCTTCGCGATATTCGCTTCGCTGCTTTGCTTGTTCATGCGCGTCAGCTTGCTATGGTCCCAAGAGTGGTTGCCCACGGACATGTTCTGCTTGTACGCATATTCGACAATATCCGGGTATCGCTTCGCGTTGCTCCCAATGAACAAGAACGTCCCCGCCACATCGTTAGCCTTCAGAATTTCAATCAGCTGCTTCGTGTAAACTGACGGTCCATCATCGAACGTCAGTGCCACATAGCCTTTAGGCAAGTCATAGGTGTACTCGTCCGCGGAAAGCTTCATGATACCATATGCGGGCTTCGGCTTGTTCGCCGCCGGCTGTTTCTGCTTCGCAGGCTTAACCGCTGGCTTGCTTTCCGACTGGGCTGCCGGCTTGTTCACCACAGCCAGCTCATTCGCCTGCCGTTTCTCGTCCGGCATCTCAGGCATCTCTCGCAAGAAGCCAGCCGGGGCAAGCCCTACGCCATTCGTCTCGATTTTTGTAATCGTAGGGCCTTGCGTCAGCGGCATCGTCACATTCGAGCTGCTAGCTATCGCTGGATCGTTAAACAGCAAATCGTTCGCCCGAAGGAACAGCAGCAGCAGCATAATCCCAATAACGAGCCATCGCAGTGTCATCGTCCACCGATTCTGACCCAACTGGATGATTCCCACCGCATTGGACTTCCCTGATGCCGACGGCTCCGCCGTTGTCTGCCCTGATCCAGCATTTTCAATGCCCATATCCTTAGGCGAGAAATGTTTTAATTCCTTCAACCGCGACACATAGTCCTCGGAACAAGCAAAATAAAGCGTTTCCCTAAACGTGCCGTTCACGCGGACCAGCGTGCTGTAATAGCTTCGCTGATAAGGGTCCCACTTTGCGTACAGCGAGAGCCGGACACGGTTGCCCAGCGGCTGCAGCAGGGATAGCTGGTCGTACGTATATGTATCTATCTCAAGGACATCGTTGAACACGATTCCATCGTTTCGGGTTATGATAAGCTCCATCTGATAACCAGTGGAGCTTTGCTTGAGCGCTAATAGCTCTATCATCTGGACAGTGTAATTTTCCATGAAGAGGTCCTCGTCTTTCTCCTACCCTCGTGACAAGGACATCGATATTAATCGCCTGCGCGATCGTTCTTGCCTTGCCCAAGCGGCGCGGACATACGACTCGTGAAGTCGCTGATCATATTGGACAAATAATTCTTCTCTTGGCGCATCGATTCGTACTTCTGCTTCATGTGTGAGTTCTCAACTTCGAGTCTTCCGATCTTGTCCTCGAGATCATTAATTTTCTTGGCTTTATCTGACAATGCTTCGTTATGCTTTTGCAGCAAGCTGCCGTATTTCTGCTGCTCCAGATCTATTACGCTCTTCAATTCCTCAATCTCGGCGGTCATCGTGCCTTGCAGCTCCCGATAATCCTCCATCACTTGATCGACCTTGAGGTTTTTCTCCGTCAGCTTTTGCTCAAGCTCAAGAATGTTTTTCTCACGCTCATCGATCACTTTATTGAGGTTCTTAAGATCGCGATTGAGGCGATCGACATGCCCGGCGGAATGCGTCAAACGGTCTTGGAGTTCATAAATGCTCAATTCCGCATGCTGTCTAGCTTGAATAATTTGCTCTACGGCAAATACCAAATCAAGCGATTTCTTATCCATATTCGCTTTGCCTACCGAAGCCATGACGGACTGTACGTCCTCTACAAAAACTTCATCAGCACGTTCTTCGCCTTGACCCTCTAGAGGCTGCGTAGAAGCGTTCGTTTTTTTAAGATTTTGGTCCGCTTGCTTGTCTGTTGTCTCTTTCTTCTTGAAAAAAGGAGAAATCACTTCCTGCTCAACACCTTTTCAGTTAAAATGTCAATAATTGACACACCATGTCGAACTATATCATTACTATTATAGAGGAATTGCCTCCCCGTAAGGTGAGACCTTATGCCTAAATTTAATTAGTTCCAATGACCTAAACCGATTTCTCCGATTTCTCTCTTCCATTTATATCGGTTTTTAGGCGACTTTCTTAGAGATCAACACTCGAATTACGCCGTCAAAAAATGGATTAAAGGCGCTGCAGCAAACTCTTCATATAGTGATCCGTCCGCTCGGCCATGAGCGCATCTGTCAGTCCGGAAACGCCAAGCGCCGTCCAGCCTGGGTAAACGCCAGGTGGGCCATATAAAAAATTGGCCATCGTGATCACATCCCAGTAGGGATCGTAACGAAAACGTTCGCCAGCATGGCGGAGATACGCTTCCAAAAATTGATCTGCCGCAGCCGTGCCAAACAGCAGCGCAAGATTCATCCGGCAATGCCCGACATCCACGCCGGCAGGCCCAATGCACGCATTGACCCAGTCGACTACGCCGCTTATTTTGCCCGCTTCCCATAGCACGTTCGTCGGATGATAGTCGCGGTGAATGAATACGGGGTCAAATGCCGGCCGCGGCCCCCGCACAATTGCTTGAATTTGCGCCCAATCGTTTGTATGCACAGACCAAGTCGGCATTTCCCAAACGGAAACATCTTGGTAGGTAAAATATGCCCACGTTAGGTCATTCGCATCCGTTAAATGGATGCGGGACAGCGCGGCCGCGAGCTCATCCAGCCATTGCGCCTGGTCTATAGGCATCAGGTCGACAGCCCCCGGCAGATGCGACATGAGCACGGCAGGCATGCCAGCCAAGCTGCCCGTCTCATCATAAGCGATCAATTGCGGCGCCGTTGCATCGGTGCGCGATACCCATTCCAGCACAGTGCCCTCATGCCGCGCCAAATCAGGCTCCTGCCGAAGCCAATCCTCGTTATCAAACAGCCGAAGGACAACCCGTACGCTGTCTTCGCCAACGCGAAGCGTCACGCCATACACCGCAGCGGACACCCCGCCTTTCAGCCGATTGGACGCTATCCACTCCGCGCCTTTGCCGATCGATTGCAACACCCATGCTTGCGCCTGCTCCGGCACTACGTTCTCATTTGTTTGGAAGCTGGACATCAGCACTCCTCCTCAGTAATTGAAATAAAACCGTTGCCCCCGACCCTAGCGGGCATGGACAACGGTCTTGATTTGAATGCCGATAGGGCAGGTTTTTATTCTCTATTCCGCCATGCGGCTCGCCTGCGAGCCAATAGGGCAGGTTTTTATTCCCTATTCCGCCATGCGGCTCGCCTGCGAGCCAATAGGGCAGTTTTCTATTCCCTATTCCCTATTCCCTCATGCGGCGCATTCGCGAGCCGATAGAGCAGGTTTTTATTCCCTATTCCCTCATGCGGCGCATTCGCGAGCCAATAGGGCAGTTTTCTATTCCCTATTCCCTCATGCGGCGCATTCGCGAGCCGATAGAGCAGGTTTTGATTCCCTATTCCCTCATGCGGCGCATCCGCGAGCCGATAGAGCAGGTTTTGATTCCCTATTCTCTCATGCGGCGCATCCGCGAGCCGATAGAGCAGTTTTCTATTCCCTATTCCCTCATGCGGCGCATTCGCATGCCAATAGGGCAGGTTTTGATTCCCTATTCCGCCATGTGGCGCATTCGCGAGCCGATAGAGCAGGTTTTTATTCTCTATTCCCTCATGCGGCGCATTCGCGAGCCGATAGAGCAGGTTTTTATTCCCTATTCCCTCATGCGGCGCATCCGCGAGCCGATAGAGCAGGTTTTTATTCCCTATTCTCTCATGCGGCGCATCCGCCGCTTCTCTTACAGCATGTGCTTCAGCTGGCGAATGCTTGGACGAAGCTCCGGCTGCGTGTCCAAATAAGCCATATACACGCGCGTCAGCAGCGAATTCGGCGATTCTTGCTCCAGTTGGGTCTGCAGCAGCCCCGCCACCTCCAGCAGCTCGCCCTTCGAACGCTCCGCCATGTCCAGCCCTTGAATGAAAGCTTGTATCCCTGCGAGCAATTGCAGCAGCACTTGCTGTCGCGATTGCTCGTCCATCGGATTCAGATGATGAAAATAGGCGTTAGCCTCCACGAGCACTGGCTCTGGCGCCGTCTCGATCAGGTCTGTCACGACCGCATCCAGACGAGCGACGATGAAAGCCGCAAGCTCTGCCATCGACAGCGACAGCGTGCGCTGATTCGCGTGGGTTAAGTATTCCGTCAGAACGCCGCGGAATACAGCGACGGCATCCCATATGTAACGCTGGAGCGACGGACCGTACGCTTCCATCAGACAGTCCCGCTGCCAAGCGAGCAGCGTGGCCTTTTTATTTTTCCAAGCCTCTCGAAATCGTTCGTTGTCCTTAATCGGAAGCTCTTTGAAATCAAACAAAAACAGATGATATTCAATAGCGTAATCCATGAGCAGCTCGATCTTGCTCCGCAGCCGTTCCTTCGAATGCAGCTTGTTCGCCGACATCGTACGATCCAGCTCCTCCGCTTGCGCAAATAACAGCTGATGGCATGCGGTGAACGCCTCGGTAAATAAATCTTCCTTAGAATTAAAATGCTTATATATGCTTCCCTTCGCCATCCCGCAAGCTTCTGCAATGTCCTGCATGGATGCGGCAGCGTAGCCTTTATCCCGAAATACGACAATTGCGGTATCTATGATTTTGGCACGTTTCAACTGTTCCATTCGTCAGCACCACCCTACCTCATCTTGCCACGATCAAGTGAGCAGGTCAATGCTGGCTGTTGACACGAAAACTATAAGGTCATATATTGAACTCATGAGTTTTCACCAATCAAATAAGCCTGCACAAGGAGGTGAGCCACGGCTTCGATTAAGAGGCTTTGGCGATTCCAAATGAGAATAGCACCACAAATCGAAATGCTTGAACTTCACGTGTCCGCCGGTGAACGTTCGATGATCTTGAACCCGACCGTCATGATTGACGAAACCGGCTACTGGCTAATCGATACGGGCATGCCCGGCTATTATGAACAAACCCAATCGCTGATCGCGCAAGGGGACATCGATACGCAGCAGCTGAGGCTGCGCGGCATTGTGCTTACCCATCAAGACATCGATCACATCGGCGGTCTCCCGGAATGGCTGGAGAAGCATGCCGCAGACGGACAACTGCCTGTCTATGCACACGAAGGCGATCAATCGGCAATCAATGGCACGACAACACCGATCAAATTCCCGCCGGAGCGGCGCGCGATGCTGCTGCAGGCAATGCCTGCTGCGCTGCGCGAATCGTTCGAACGGACCTTCTCGGGCGAACGCCAAAATGTAACCGACACTATCATCGACGGGCAGACGCTGTCTATCGCCGGAGGGCTGACCGTTATCCATACGCCGGGCCACACGCCAGGCCATGTCTCCTTGTACCACCATGCGAGCAAAACACTTATCGCAGGCGACGCCATGGTCATTGCCGACGGCGTACTGTGCGGCCCGATCCCTGCCATGACGCCGGATCTTACGCTTGCAACCCAATCGTTGTCGCGCTTGGCCGCTTACGACATCGAAACGGTCATCGCTTACCACGGCGGGCGTTATAGCGGACCTGACGTGAACAAGCGTATTGCGGAGCTAGCCGCAGCAGCGCAGGCGTAGCTGCCATGAGCAGCAGCCTGCCATCTACCGAACCCTCTTCGCCGAACGCCCATACCCGCCTCTCGCATCCCGTCGTTCGGCTGCTGTTCACTGCACTGCCTGCCCTCGCGGGCGGGCTTCTGTTCAAGTGGCTGAATATCCCGCTGCCTTGGCTGCTCGGCCCAATGTCCTTCATGCTGGCGGGGACGCGGGCGCTACCGTTCATTAAGCCGTCCTGGCCTGGGCTGCTTCGCAATGGAGCTCTCATTACGATCGGCTACTCCATCGGCTTGTCTTTTACAGTTGAAACATTGGGCCAAATGCGCCATCAGCTGCCGACCATGGTGCTCATGACGACGCTTCTATTGCTGTTCTGCGTGCTGATTGCCGTTATCATATCCAAATTATCCGGCATCTCGTTCCCGACGATACTCATGGGGAGCATCCCGGGCGGATTAAATCAAGTGCTTGTCCTCGCCGAGGATACCAAAGGCATCGACATTACGATCATAACGTTCCTGCAAGTATCCCGCCTGCTTATGATCATTTTCGGCGTGCCGCTGCTTATATTCAGCCCCCTGTTCGGAGCTAGCCATGCTGAAGGGGCGTCTGGCGCAATCGCCGCGGGCAGAGCGGCTGCCGACTGGAGCGGCATGGACGCCCATATCTTGCTGTATGGGGCGATATGCGTCAGCGCTTCGCTCCTTGCGAAGCGTTACCGTTTTCCGTCAGCATTCGTCCTCGCGCCTATGATCGTCACGGCAGCGCTCCACTTGTCCGGCGTCCATGGCCCGGTGCTGCCCTTAAGCGTCCTGAATACTGCGCAGTTTATTATCGGCACCTACGTCGGACTATTGCTGAAGCCTGAGAATTTGACAAACAAGCTGCGTATGGCATCGCTCGCCCTCTTGAGCGGCGTGCTGCTCATGGGCGGCGCCTTCGGCTTAAGCGTGCTGCTCGGGGTACTGCATGACGTGTCGCCGGCGACATCGTTTCTTAGCTTGGCGCCCGGCGGCATGGACCAAATGGGCTTGATCGCGAATGAGGTACACGCCGATCTGTCCATCGTAACTTGTTATCAAGTTTTCCGAACATGGATGATCTACTTCGCCGTTCCGCCGCTGATTCGCTTAACGTTCCGGGCAATCGAACGGCGCGAACGAGCAAAGCAAGCATCCTGATTTTATGGGGGCGTCCAAAAGCCACAATGGCTGAGGGCTCCCCTATTTTGTGCTTAGCGTTGTATTGGAGTTGAGTGCGGACCGCGGTCGGAGAACCCCCGGGACAGGCCGCGCACACCTTTCTCGTTGTACAAAGTATAACGGCAGGGCAAAGCTGTCCCCAGCAATGTTAAAACGTTGGCCATTGTGCTACGATAGATGCATATTGCACAGTTGGAGGTATGGTTATGTACGATCCATCTATCGAAACGATTGAGCTTGAGATGGCATTGCTCTTGCGCCGAATCACGTTCTTATCCAATCGGAAACTGGGCAATCTGGATCGGTCCGCTTATTTGCTGCTGCATTACATTGCCGCCCATGGTCCCGCAGGTGTTAAAGCAATGGCGGACGGGCTTCATCTCGATATTTCGACCGTTAGTCGACAAGCTGCCGCCCTCGAGCAAAAAGGGTACGTCTACAAGGTTCAGGACCCGAATGATCGCAGGTCCTATGAGCTGCATAAGACGGAGCTTGGCAATCAAATGCTGGCGCAATTCAAAGAAATACGGCTGAATTTTATCCAGAATATGCTGAGCGAGTGGCCCGAGGAAGACCGCGAGCGGTTCGGCGAGCTGCTCGGCAAGTTTAACCAATCGTTTCTCGATGCCATTCCACAGGAATAAGCATCCGCTTCAACAGCAAAACCGCAGGCCCGTGGGCCTGCGGTTTTTATTTTAGATAACGCTGCGCGTTGCCGTTCTTATCGATTAAAGCAGGCTCTTGAACGCATGCCGGATCACGTTGCCGCGGCTAATGATGCCGACGAGCACGCCCTTGCGGACAACCGGCACTTTCTTGATCTGCTTGTTTCCGAGCGTCGCTGCAATAGTCTCCACCTCGTCGTCCCATTGCGCAGTCTCGATTTTTTTCTTCGCAATCGTCATGACGTTCAGGTTCAACAAATGCTTCGCCCGTTCCTCGAACTCCTCGTTGTCGCCTTTGACTACCGCCAAATAATAAAACCAATCAATCACATAATCCTTATGCTTGCCAATGTAACGCATAATATCGCCGTCGCTCACGTAACCGACAATTTCATTGCGCTCATTCACGACTGGAACACCGCTGATGCCATGGGCAATGAACTTCTCGATGACCGAGCGTACCTTATCAGTTTCTTTTACTTTGTACACTTGGCTGTTCATGATCTCATGCGCTTGCATGTGTCATTCCCCCTCATGTAGCGAATAAGGTAAACAAGCTATATTTGTATTATACAACTACGCGTTTGACATTTCAATTGAAAGCGCTTTAATAATAGTGCCATTTCCGTCTTTTTCTACCTCAGCAGCCTGCGAATAATCGCCAATCCGCGCCGAGACGTCGGGTATCGGAACGGAATGTCAAACCGCGTCGTCTGATGCAGCACGCTCTTCTGATGCGAGAAAGTGAAGAAAGAATTTGCCCCGTGATACCGGCCTATTCCGCTGTCTCCCACACCGCCAACCGGCAAATACGGCGAAGCAAAATGAAGCAGCGTATCATTCACACAGCCCCCGCCGAACGAGAGACGCTGCAGCACTTCGCGCTGCTGCACGCGGCTATTGCTGAACAGATACAACGCCAGCGGCTTTGGTCGCTCAAGCACCGCATCGTACACCTCGCCAATCGATTTATACGACAGCAGCGGTAGAATCGGGCCGAAAATCTCCTCCTGCATAACCGGCGACTGCCAATTTACCCCTTCAAGCACCGTCGGCGCAATGCACCGCTGCTCGGGATCCACCTGCCCGCCAACAACGGGATGACCATTGGACAAAAAGCTCGCCAATCGCGCAAAATGCCTATCGCTAATGATATGCGTGTAATCGGGATTATGAAGCGGCTCCTGGCCATAAAGCTCCTGAATGGCTTGCGCCAAGTGCGCCACGAATTGCTCCCTTACCTCGCGATGTACATACACGTAATCAGGCGCAACGCATGTCTGCCCGGCATTCGTGAATTTGCCGAATGCGATCCGCTTTGCAGCTAACGCAAGATCTGCATCCTTATGTACAATACATGGGCTCTTGCCGCCCAGCTCAAGCGTCACCGGCGTGAGCTGGCTTGCAGCAGCCGTCATGACAGCCCGTCCGATTTTTACGCTGCCGGTAAAAAAGATATAGTCCAGCTTCTCCGCGAGCAGCGTGGTGCTCACTTCCGCGCCCCCCAGCACCGCTGTCGCCCATTCCGGCTCGAATGCCTCGCCTATGATAGCCGCCAGCGCCTCCGCCACATTCGGCGCCAGCTCCGAGGGCTTCAAGATGACCGTATTGCCGGCCGCAACCGCGCCGATCAACGGCAGCAGCGAGAGCTGCACCGGGTAATTCCAAGGCGCAATGATGAGCGCAACACCGTAAGGCTCCGCCATAATATAGCTTCTGCTTCCCAAATGCGTTAGCGGCGTTCGCACCCGCTTCGGCTTCATCCAGCGTTTTAACCGCTTCAGCGTATGGTTAATCTCGTGATAAACGAGTCCGATTTCGGTCGAGTAGGCCTCCAGCTCCGATTTGTTCAGATCCTGCTTCAATGCATGCAGTAGCGCCGGCTCATGCCGCTTAAGGGCCGCCTTTAATTCGCGCAGCCGATGCTGCCGTTCTTCAAAATAGCGCGTTCGCCCGGAAGCAAATAACTGCCTCTGATGCTCCAGCAATTCATAGATTTGCACATTCATCGTTCCTTTCTAGAAGGTTCGTGATAGAATGATACCATATGCCATCTTTCACCAAGGAGCGATACGATGACACTGAAGTTCGCATTGCCTGCACTCATCTTACTTACGAGCGCGCTTTATATGTTCATCATTCCTGCTGAGCCGCATGCGGTTAAGCTTTTATTCAAATTAATTCCAATGTGGCTAATGATCTCCTATGCCTACTTAAATAGTCCAGATAATAGCAACCGCTTTCACTGGTTTACCCAGATCGGTCTGATCTTCTGCATGTTAGGTGACGGCCTACTGGGATGGTTCGTAATTGGCCTATCTGCGTTTCTAATCGGACACTTGTTCTACATGAGCGGCTTCTTGGGCCAATGGCGTTTCTCCAAGCTTCGGGCAGCTACCTTGATCCCAATAGCGGCATATGCCGTATTCATGAGTACACAGCTCGTCCAGTCGCTTATTCAAGATAACAAACAGGAGCTCATCATTCCGGTCCTGCTCTACATAACCGTCATCGGGCTTATGACATGGTCGGCAATCATGACGGGCCGACTTTGGGCGACAGTAGGCGCGGTTTTGTTCATGATATCGGACTCGTTCCTGAGCTGGAACCTGTTCGTCTCCGAGATCCAGTATGCTGGAACGCTCATTATGACCACCTATTATACCGCGCAATTTTGCATTGCCCGAAATCTCCGTCCGCTGCCTGTTGAGACGAATGAGTCCATTGAATCTCCTACGGTTGCCGGCTAGCACGCTAGCCGCGCTATTCCAACGCGCAACGTCCCGCTATCTCTCAGACGAGGGAGTGCGGGACGTTGTTGCATGCTTATGCTTCTCTAGCGGACCGAATTTGCTTGCTTCGCAGCTGGCCGCAGGCGGCATCAATGTCCGTGCCGTGCTCAAGGCGAACGCTGCAGCTGACGCCTTGTTTTTTCAACGTGTCATAAAACTCGCGAATCGAATCCTGCTCGCTTCGCTGGTACTGGCTGTGCTCATCTACCGGATTGTACGGAATGAGATTGACGTTCGCAAGGCTTCGACGCTCGCCGACAAGCTCTGCCAGCTCCAGCGCATGCTCCTTGCGGTCATTCACGTCCTTGAGCAGTATATATTCCAGCGTAATCCGGCGGTTCGTCTTCGCCAAATAGTAATCGATCGCTTCCATCAGCTTCGCAATCGGAATCGCACGGTTAATCTTCATAATGCGCGTACGCAGCTCATCGTTAGGCGCATGCAGCGAGATTGCCAGATTCACCTGCAGGTTGGAATCGGTAAACTCGTAAATTTTGTTCGCCAGCCCGCTGGTCGACACTGTAATATGCCGCGGCCCAATCGCCAGCCCCTTATGATCCTTCACCACATTGATAAAGTCGACCATATTCGCGAAGTTGTCGAACGGCTCGCCAATGCCCATCACGACGATATGCGTCACCCGCTCGCCCTGCCCCGCCTGATCGAGATGCAGCTGCACCTTCATGATCTGCCCAACGATCTCGCCGCTCGTCAAATCTCGGCTCTTCGCCAGCAGCCCGCTTGCGCAGAAGCTGCAGCCGATGTTGCAGCCGACCTGTGTCGTCACGCACACCGATAAACCGAACTTATGCCGCATAAGCACCGTCTCGATCAAGTTGCCGTCCGTCAAACGGAGTAGAAACTTGATCGTCCCGTCGGTCGACTCCTGCTTGGTATGCTCTTCTAGCGTCGTTATTGCAAAATGCTCTGCAAGCAGCGCAATGCAATCCGGATTAACATCCGTCATCGCCGCATAGTCAGTTACCCGCTTCCTGTAAAGCCATTCCCAAACCTGCGTCGCTCGAAACTTCTTATGTCCTCGCTCCAGCAGCCATGCGGCAAGCTGGTCCTGCGTTAATCCATAAATGGATGGTAGGTTTGTCATCATCTGTCGATCCTCTTTTCACAATTCACAATCGCCAATGCAATCCTCGGCCTGTTTCAATCGCTCTCTCTATTGTCCCAGAACTGGTCTAGGAACACAAGAGAGGTTGCACCCACTATTCCATTTAATCCCAAATATAAAATCCCCTTCGCCAGTCATCAGACTGAGGAAGGGGACGAGACTGCACTTCACTTCGGCCCGCTTTAGTGGCCCTCTGCTTCATCAACATGCTTCAGATGCTTGCGGTTTGCCCACAAATAAATGACCGAGAGCATAACGCATACGCCGCCGACCGTGAATGGCACATGCGGGTTAAACCATTCCGCCAGCTTTCCTGCGAGATACGGCGCAATGGCGCCGCCGATAAAGCGCAGGAAGCTGTATGCGGCCGATGCCGTCGAACGCTCGACTGGCGCTGCATTCATGACCGCCGTCGTGATGAGCGTATTGTTGTTGCCAAGGAACGCGCCTGCCAGAATGACCATGCAAATGACGACTGTTTTGTCCGTCGTCCATTGCGCCATCACGAACAGCGTCAACGCGAACAAAAAGAGCATAAGGCACATCGACGTCAACGTGCCGAACCGTTTCTGCAGCTTAGGCGCCATGAAGACCGACGTGATTGCCAGCAGCAGTCCCCAGCCGAGGAATACGAAGCCTAATCCATGCTCATCAAGGCCCAAATGGCCGAGCACGAGCGCCGCATAGACGAGCAAGGTGAAAAAGCCGAAGTTATACAGGAACGCCGCGATGCCGAATGTGCGAAGCGCACGATGTTTCAGCGCGCGGAATGGATCTGCGAGCGATGTTTTGCGTGCCGACTTATTCGCCTTCGGCGATGGCATAAGGACGATCAAAAGGATGAATGCTAGAAGCATGAGTATCGCTACGCCGAAGAATGGGCCGCGCCATGAGATGGAGCCAAGCTCGCCGCCAAGCAGCGGGCCAACGGAGATCCCGAGGCCTACGGCCGTTTCGAACAAAATAATCGATTTTGCAACGCCTGTCCGTGACAGCGACACGATTGCCGCTAATGCAGTGGCGACGAACAAAGCATTGCCAAGCCCCCAGCCGCCGCGCAGCAGTACGAGCGCCGTAATGCTATTCGAATTGCCGCCGAGCGCGGCGAAGACCGCAATGATGACAACGCCGAGGACGAGCGTCCATTTGGCGCCAAGTCGGGAAGAAATAACGCCGGTAATCAGCATGGCGACGGCCATAACGGCGTTATAGCTCGTGAAGAGCAGCGTCACGTCGCTGGACGAGGCATGCAGCTTTTTCGCGATGGACGGCAAGATCGGATCGACTAATCCGAGGCCCATGAACGCGATGATGCTGGCAAAGGCGATTGCCCATACCGCGATCGGCTGGTTGAACATGCTCGTATTCGGTTGTAATGGCGTGGGTTGAGATTGGGTTTTAGACGGGGACTGCATAGTTGTTCAAACTCCTTCATTTGGTGTGTGTTCTTGATCGAGGGCGATGCATACGCGTTGATAGATCTGACCGATATCGCGGCGAAACTGCGTCATTTTCTCCAGCTTCTCATCGAGCATCTGCAGCTGCTTTTCGATCATTGGCCGGGTCTTCTCCAGTTGGCGCCGCTTCTCTGCTTTGTCTACGGTTTGGCCATAGGCCTTCTTGTAATCCTGAAGCTCTTCGCGAATCGCGACGAACGCTTGAATCTCTTGCAGCGAGGAACCGAGAATATCGCGGGCATTCACGATCTGCTTCAGCCGATCGATATGCTCCTGCGTGTACAACCGCATCCCGCCATCCGTTCGAGACGGAGGGGGCATGAGCCCCAGCTCCTCGTAATACCGAATCGTTCGTTTCGTCAGGCCCGATGCCTTCGAAACCTCGTCAATCTTGTATGGGCCCATTGCGCCTCGACCTCCAATGCTGTTTCCGTATCGTAGTATCGCGACTTCCTTATACTATTCCAAACCTAACGTTCACGTCAACGTTAACTTTTGGGCGCAATAGTCGATGCAAAAAAAGGGTGGTCCGAAGCATAAGCTTGGGATCACCCTTTTACATTTTGAAATTCTAACGGACCAAGCAGCCCTTATTCGACCACAATTATGCACATTTGCGCGCTAGCTATGATGAACGTAAATAAGTAACAGCTCTCCGTATTTGCTTCAGGTCGTAGGTTAAAAATGGATAGTGTGAAAACCACCATTTTCAGAGCTACAAGCAAAAGGAGAGCTGTTACTATGCATTCTGCCACAAAATACATCGGTTTAGATGTGTCCAAAGAAAAAATTTCTGTTGCTATTGCTGACGAGGGAAGAGAAGCGCCTCGTTACTACGGAACCGTTGCGCATACCCCGGCTGCCCTTCGAAAACTAATCAAAGAGTTAGGTCCGGCGGGAAGCCTTTCGTTTTGTTACGAGGCTGGGCCGACTGGCTACGAAACCTATCGCTGGATTGAAACAATGGGCGCTAGCTGTGTCGTCATTGCTCCCTCTCTCATCCCGAAACGACCAGGCGATCACATTAAAACCGATCGTCGAGACGCGGTGCAACTCGCTCGACTATTCCGTGCAGGAGAACTGACGCCTATTCATGTTCCATCGCGTGACAGCGAAGCGTTGCGAGACCTTGTTCGTACTCGTGAAGCTGCGAAAGAAGACAAGCACCGCGCTGCACAACGCATTTTGAAGTTTTTGCTTCGTCACCAGATCCATCCGCCCGTAACGATAAAACGTCGGTGGACCAAAAAGTATCGGGAGTGGCTTGGACAGCTTACTTTTGAACAAGAGGCGCTGCAATTTTGCTTTACTGAGATGCTGCATGCCCTCGAAGAAATTGAACAACGCATGGCGCGAATTGAAAAAGCACTATTCCAATTAGGCACCCAAGGCCCTCATGCGTCAATTATTCAGGCCTTGCAGTCCCTGCGCGGCGTCGCTTTGCTTACGGCAATTACAATCGCCGCCGAGATTGACTCGTTTGAGCGCTTCCGGTCACCTGCGCAATTAATGGCCTATTTAGGCTTAGTTCCGCGCGAACACTCGACAGGGCAAAGTGTAAAAAGAGGAGGCATGACAAGAGCCGGCAACCCTCATTTAAGGCGAGCCTTGGTAGAGTCTGCCTGGAGTTACCGTCACCGCCCATCGGTAAAAGGGGAATTGGCAAAACGGTTAGATGGCATGCCGCCCAACTTGCAACTGCTGTCCTGGAAAGCGCAAGAGAGATTGCATAAGAAGTATCGCCGGCTTGTTTTTGGAATGAATAAGCACAAAAATGTGGCAATTGGAGCAGTCGCTCGTGAATTGGCTGGTTTTATATGGGCGGCCGCTCGCACCTGTGACCAAACAAATTTAGCCTAGTTCTAGGCTGTATTCAAACACGCCAGAAAGAAAAACAATCTCGAGCACTAGGCCCGGGAGCAAACGAAGGTTCAAGAGAGAATCCACGTGGTCCGTTTGCACTAAGTTGAAAAACTGAACGTGCGTTGCTAGCTTGTGATCGCTCTCTTTGACGAAGGCATAAAATGTGGTAACCAACCCACGGATAGCAGCGTGCCAACCGTCGCTCGCATATTTGCTCCCGCGCTTAGTGCTTGAGAAACTGCATGGAAATACTGGAGAATTGACTAAAACGTTCATAGCAACGGACCGAACAGCCGCTATTCGGCCAATATCGTCCTCACGAAGCAACAAAATGGCTAAATAGCGGCTGTGGAGTCCGTTACAGTTGCAACGGACACTTTTAGAGGTGAATAGCGACTCTGAGGTCCGTTAGAAAAAAGAGACCTGTCCGCGCTTAGTGGAGCTTCAGGGCACGACCCTTGTCGTCCATCACGAACTTGCCTTTACGAACCGTATCGCCCTTAAGCATAATCAGAATGCGCGCGTTCGGATCCGAGCTGTCGACTTCCGTCTTCCAGCCCTCGGTGTTGAGCAGTGCCAGCACTTGCTCAAGATCCATGTCTTTATAGCCGTAAAAGCCGCTCAAGCCCGCCCATTCCTTCAACTGCACCGTCACCCGGTGGTCAAGCTTGCTCACGCCTGCAACGCGTTTGTTTTTCGTTCTAGCCATTGTCACGTTCTCCTCTGCGATTAGCCCCCGTATGGGCCGCTAATAGTTGCTGCTCCTGAGATCATAGCATGTTTGAGGGGAGCCGTCTATTCGACTTGGCGGACATGCCGTTATCGGAACATGCTGACATAAACAACAGCTAGGACAAACGAAAGCATCAGTCCAAGAAAGGCGTAACCGAAGTAGCGAACTGGCGCGGGCATTGCGCTAAAATCAGCACTTTGGGCGTTCCCGCCGCCCTCGATGATTTGCATCGGCAGTAGGCCCTCGTCTACATATGGCGACTGCAGCTGCATAGGCTCATACGCTTGCTGCGTTTCATGAACCTTGTTATTCACACTCATGCGCTTCCTCCTTGCGAGTAATATTTCAAGCAGGACATGATGGATGGATTCTTCAAAATATGGGATTTATATCTAAATCCAGCATACTATATTGCCACTCGGGAGCCAAGCTAATTTACACCGCCGTATACCCGCCATCGACGAGCAGCGTGGTGCCGGTAATGAACGATGTATCCTCGCTTGCAAGGAATAGCACGGCCTTGCCAACCTCCTCCGGCCTGCCCAGCCGTCCCATCGGATGCAGGCTGATGAGATGCTGATTCACCGCTTCGCTGCGCCCTTGGATCATCGGCGTGTCGATGTAGCCCGGGCAAATCGCGTTGACGCGAATGCCTCATAAACACCTGTTCATCTTTTGCCAACTGGCGCATATATATGTGCGAGAAGCCATTTTTGGCCTGCACGCTTCCCGTCTGGTCCGGAAAAATCGCATTATATGTAGACTTCCTATTTTTTCAAATGCCTGCTTTGCAAGTGAGATGAACTGTGCTATCATGAGTGAAATTCAAAATGAATCATGTTAAAAAAGCGCAGATGAGAATGAAAGTGCAAGGGCTCTTATGTCCAGAGAGCGAGGGAAACGCTGCAACCTTCGCCATAACCCCCTGTATGATGTCCTCTCGGAGCTTTCATCCGAACGCCTGACGAATCGCTTATGCAATCGCGGGAGCTGGCAAGTAGGCTTGAACGAAGTGGCACCCGTTACCGTGCCGTGACAAGGCAATGCGCCAAGCATTCCCTTGCCCACAAGGCTGATCGCCGCAAGGCATCAGCGAATCAGGGTGGTACCGCGAAAATCTAACCCCTTTCGTCCCTTCGTCCCGGCAGTCGTCTGCCGGAACGGGATGAGAGGGGTTTTGTGCATTCATATGCCATGCGATGATGAGAATAAAAGTGTGCGGGCTCTTGCGCCCAGAGAGCGAAGGAACTGCTGCGACCTTCGCCGTAATCCCGCCATGATGTCGTCTCGGAGCTTTCTAGCGGAACGCCGATCGGACAGAGCCAGCAGGTGCCATGCGCCGCTGCCCTTCCCGAGTTGCAAAATTCGGCCAGTATGCCAGAACGGTCATGCGCCCGTTATCGCGCGGAGACAAGGCAGCTTGCGCTCGCCTTGCCTCCTGAGGCTGGACATCGCAGGATGCCAGCGAATCAGGGTGGTACCACGATAAGCTAACCCCTTTCGTCCCTTCGTACTCGGCACATGCTGCCGGTATGGGATGAAAGGGGTTATTTTGCCATTACACGCGAGGAGGAAGCATCGATGACAACAAGTACGAACGCGAATGCAACGACAAATTTGGAGGGCAAGCACGTGGACCCGGCTATCGTGACCGGCTCGGAAGCGCTGCTGCGCAGCCTATTGCAGGAGGGAGTCGACTGTGTCTTCGGCTACCCTGGCGGCAATGTTTTGTACATCTACGACGCAATGGTCGGTAACCCCGACTTCAAGCATATGCTAACGCGCCATGAGCAAGGGGCGATCCATGCGGCAGACGGCTACGCCCGCTCCACTGGCAAGGTTGGCGTCTGCATCGCCACCTCCGGGCCAGGCGCGACCAACCTTGTCACCGGCATCGCTACCGCGTACATGGACTCGGTTCCGATGGTCGTCATTACAGGCAACGTACCGACAACCGTTATGGGCACAGACGCATTTCAGGAAGCGGATATCGTAAGCATCACCATGCCGATTACGAAGCACAGCTATCTCGTTCGCGACGTTCGGGACCTGCCGCGAATCGTGCATGAGGCGTTCCATCTCGCAAGCACGGGCCGCCAAGGCCCGGTGCTCATCGACATCCCGAAGGACATCTCAAACCATACGTTTGCTTACGAACCGTGCACCTCGATTGCGCTGCAAGGCTACCCGCCCACGCCAGCTCCTGACCTTATGCAGATCGAGCGGCTGTTGGAGGCTATCGCACAAGCGGAACGGCCTGTCATTCTTGCAGGAGGGGGCGTCGTCTACTCCGGCGCTGCGCAAGAGTTAATGGCGTTCGCAGAGAAAACGCAAATACCGGTAGCCGCTACCCTGCTGGGCCTTGGCGGCTTCCCGAGCGGCCATCCGCTATTCATGGGCATGGGCGGCATGCATGGCGCGTATACGGCGAATACCGCGATCCAGAACGCCGATCTGCTCATCTCGATCGGGGCGCGCTTCGACGACCGAATTACGCTGCGTGTAGCAGGCTTCGCGCCGAAAGCGCGCGTGATCGCCCATCTCGACATCGATCCTGCCGAGATCGGCAAGAACGTAAAGACCGACATCGGCTGCGTCGGAGACATTCGCACCCTGCTGGCGCTGGCGCTTGCGAGCGGCTCGATAAAGCCGTCGCGCTCTGCGGCGTGGCTCGCCGAGATCGAAGCCAATAAGCGCACCCACCCGCTTCGTTACGCCGACTCGGAGACGGAGCTCAAGCCGCAGTACGTGCTTGAGATGATGAGCGAGACAACGCAAGGCGAAGCCATCGTAACGACCGACGTAGGTCAGCATCAGATGTGGGTCGGACAGTTTTATAAATTTACGCGTCCTCGCTCGCTCATTACCTCTGGCGGCCTCGGCACGATGGGCTTCGGCTTCCCCTCCGCTATCGGAGCGCAGGTCGGCAATCCCGATCGGCTCGTGATCTCGGTGAACGGCGACGGCGGCTTCCAAATGTGCGCGCAGGAGCTCGCGGTTTGTGCCATTCATAACCTGCCGGTCAAGATCGTTATCCTGAACAATCAGGTGCTGGGCATGGTGAAGCAGCAGCAGGAGCTGATGTATGAGCAGCGATTCGTCCATATCGACCTGCAAGGAAGTCCGGATTTCGTGAAGCTGGCGGGCGCATATGGCGTAAAAGGGCTGCGAGCTTCGACGAAGGAGGAGGCACGGCGCGTATGGCAGGAAGCGCTCGACACGCCAGGACCTGTGCTGATCGAATTCGTTATTCCGAAGGAAGAAAACGTATATCCGATGGTGCTCCCAGGCACCAACTTAGATCAAATGATTGAGGGGGAAAATCTATGATGAAGCAGCAACTAGCGACGCATACGATTGCCGTGCTTGTGCAGGATCAGCCCGGCGTGCTGCAGCGGGTGTCCGGCTTGTTCGGCCGCCGCGGCTTCAATATCAACAGCATTACGGTTGGCTCTAGCGAGGAGCCCGGCTTGTCGCGGATGATTATTACGACGAGTGGCGATGACGCAATGATCGAGCAGATTCAAAAGCAGCTCTATAAGCTGATCGACGTCATTCAAGTCAGGGTAATCAGCGCCAGCCCCATGGTTGCCCGCGAGCTCGCGCTGATCAATGTATCGGCGCTGCCCGCGCAGCGTCCCGAGATTATGGGCGTCGTTGATACGTTCCGAGCATCGGTCATCGATATCGGACCGTCGAGCATCATCATCCAAGCCGTAGGCGATAGCGACAAAGTCGAAGCGATGATCGAGCTTCTGAAGCCTTACGGCATTCGAGAGGTGTCACGCACCGGAACGACGGCGATGCTGCGCGAGGGCCAGCAGCTGCGGATGGAAGAACGCCAGCGTCAGCCACGGGCACAGGAGCAGCTGCCTCGGACGCGGGAGCAGTCGCCGCAGCAAACATCCCAGATGCAGCCAAATGCGCAAGCGCCTCAGACGACAAGCGCAGAGCGGTCGCTCGCATGACGTTCGGCGGCGGCGGACCTATTGACGCCGTTGGCGAAGCCGCATTGCGCGCCGCGCTCCAGCGCATCGCGCCGATTCCCGATGCCCAGTGGGCATCGTTCCGGTCGATCGCTTCGCGGCAATCCATCGCGAAGCAGGTGCATTGGCTGCAGGCGGGCGAGCCCGCGCGGCTCATCGGCTTCTGCACGAGCGGCCTGTTCCGCATGTACTACGCCACGCCATCTGGCGAAGAGTACAATAAAAGCTTTTGCGGCACGGCCGATTTCATCGCTTCGTACAGCTCGCTGCTGCTGGACGCGCCAGCCTTTTTCTCCATTCAAGCGCTTGCCGACAGCGAGCTGCTCGTGTTCCGCTACAGCGAATTTCGATCCCTCTTCGACAAGCATCCCTGCTGGGAACGGATTGGGCGGGTGTTGATTGAGCAGCTGTATATCAAAAAAGAAACGCGCGAGCGCGAGCTGCTCATCCTATCCGCCGAAGCGCGCTACCGGCAGTTCCTCGACCATTACGGCCCTTTGGCAGCGGCCATTCCGCAATATCATATCGCCTCTTATCTGGGCATTACGCCGGTTGCGCTGAGCCGAATTCGCCGACGCATAAACTTAGGTTAATGCGTCGCCTCCCTTCCTCCCTTACAGTTAGACCTAAGAGAGGAGTGGAAGGGATTGAAATTAGCTGGCCATACCATACTCATTACGGGCGGCGCGTCCGGCATCGGGCTAGCGCTGACAGAAGCATTCGCGCAGCGCGGCAATCGCGTCATTGTCGTTGGGCGCGATGAACGCAAACTCAATCAGCTTACAGAGCGACTTCCCGACACAGCTGCGATCGTGTGCGACTTGGGCGTCGAGCAGCAGGTAGATGAGCTTGTTGCGCGACTAGCTGCCGATTTTCCCGAGCTGAATGTACTCATCAACAACGCGGGCATTCAGCATATCGACGACTGGACGACAGATTCAGCGGCGTGCCTCTCGCCGCGCATCGCCCGCGAGATCGCAGTGAATCTAACGACGCCTGCCCAGCTCACCGCCAAGCTGCTTCCGCTGCTGTCGCGCCATGAAGAAGCTGCCGTCGTCAATGTCTCCTCCGGCCTCGGACTCGTGCCGAAGCAGTCCGCCCCCATCTATTGCGCGACGAAAGCGGCGATACACAGCTTCAGCATCGCGCTGCGTTATCAGCTCGAGCCGACCAGCGTCCGCGTCTTCGAGATCATTCCGCCTGTCGTCGACACCGAGATGACAAGGGGACGCGGGCGCGGCAAAATAACGCCCGAGGCGCTAGCCGCCTCGTTTATGAGAAGCTGGCAGCGCAACCGGTATGAGGTGCCGATTGGCAAGGTGAAGCTGCTGAAGGCGCTGAACCGGCTGGTGCCGGCTCTGGCGGCGAATATTTTGCGAAAAGGGTAACAAATAAAGGCGGTGCAGCATACGCTGCACCGCCTTTCGACCTCGCCCCCACGGCAACGGCTATCGCCGTCAGCGTCACCGCCGTTGCACTCTATACAATGGCATCAACGCGAGAGCGGCTATCGTGGGCTGTCGTTGCAATTCGTGCAACGGCATATACGTTGAAACCGCCTATTCCGCCTGCTCCCTGCTAAGCCGCCACTTTATCGTTGTACAGAATGCATTGGTACGCCATTAATCAACGGCAGCGGCACTTTCTCATTGCACAAACTGCAATAACTGCCGCCTAACACCCCACCTACCATAGCGGGACTCAAGGCATCACACCCCAAAAAAAGGCGGTGCAGAATATGCTGCACCGCCTTTTCGACCCTCGACCGCAGCAATAGCCCGCCGCCACTGCCGTTGTACCGCAAATCAACTAACTCGACTAACAAATAGATTGTGAAGTATGCACAAGTATACTACGATGGGTACAAATGGATGCGCATACATAGGAGGAATACCAAGTGAAGAAGAAGGTTGTGTTAGCAGGCGGAACCGGCTTTATCGGACAGTACTTGGAACGCAAATATCAAGAGCTCGGTTATGAGGTCCTCATCCTATCAAGGCAGCCGCAGCATATTTCATGGCAGGATGCCCCTCGCATTAAGGAAGCGCTGGAGGGCGCCGAGCTGCTCGTCAACCTGGCAGGCAAATCGGTAAACTGCCGCTATAATGACGCTAATAAAGAAGCAATACTCCGCTCGCGCACAGAGACGACAGCGATTCTGGGACAAGCGTTAGGCGCCTGCACCTCTCCCCCGCCGCTATGGCTCAACTCCAGCACGGCAACCATCTATCGGGATGCATCAGATCGGCCCATGACCGAAACAGAAGGCGATATCGGCACGGGCTTCTCGGTCGAAGTGGCCAAAACGTGGGAGCGCGCCTTATTCGCCTTCGAGCTTCCACGGACGAGACAAATTGCGCTGCGGATTTCGATCGTACTCGGCGCAAGCGGCGGCGTCATGACGCCCTATCGCAACCTTGTCCGCTTCGGACTTGGCGGCGCGCAGGGCTCAGGCGACCAGCGCTTCAGCTGGATTCACATCGAGGACTTGTTCCGAATCCTTCAATTTCTCCAGCAGCATGAAGAGCTGAGCGGAGTCTTCAACTGCTCGTCGCCCAAGCCCGTAACAAACCGCATCTTCATGCGCGAAATGCGGCGGGCAATGAACCGCCGCATCGGCTTGCCAGCCGCTGCATGGATGCTCGCTGTCGGCGCCTTCGCGCTTCGTACGGAAACCGAGCTCATTACGAAGAGCCGCTGGGTGATACCCGAGCGGCTCTTGCAAGAAGGCTTCGTATTCCAATTTCCTGAATTAGATGCTGCGCTTGCTGATTTATTGACACATTAGTTATTGAAACGTAACGTTTACCACTGGGTTGCTAGCCGATACCGTGTAGGTATGGTTAGCGCCGCCTTCCCATACGACAGTGCTGCCACTTTTCTTGATTGCTTTAAATTGGATGGCAGTGCCTGCAGGCAGATTGACCGTGAACGACCATGTCGGATAATTCGTCGTGCTGCCTGGTCCGATTGCTTTCGTCGGATCCCAGTTGCCCAGCTCCGTCGTGCTGCCGACGAGATATACGCTTTGTCCCGAAACCGTCGTTGCGTTGCTGACATTGAACGTAACTGCCACCATCTGGCCGTCAACTGGCTTCTGAGCCGTAATGACGCCGTCCTTGATCCAAGCATCTTGCGTTACCGCATAACCAGCTTGTTGAGATGCAGGCAGCTGCTGCCCGTTGCTGTTGAAGATCACATTCGCTTTGGTCCAACCCGTCAGCGTGTACGAGTACCAGCCATCGCCTTCACTCGTCATTGCTGCGCCCGGCCATGCAGCATTTACTTTCGTCGGGCTTACGGACTCATCGTAAGCGTAAACGTTCGGCGTTCCCCAAGCGGCAGGCTTGTAGAAGTGTACCGTAATGTTATTTTGCTGCTGAAGCTGCTTCGTGAACGTGAATGTCTTCGACGTGCTCGTTCCCGCAGTCGCATTGGAAGCATTGATCGTCAGCGTGTACGCTGTGCCTGAAGCCGCGCCCGCACCGATCGTAATCTTCTGTCCCGAAGTAAAGGACGTTGCAGCCGCGCCATTCAGGGAATAGCTAGCTGATGTAGCATTCGTGTAGCTCATCGTCACATCAAGGCTATCGGTGCTGAACGTGCCTTCCGCCTTGTCGATGGACACAGTTGGCGTTACTACTGTAACGTCCGGATTGCTCGGATAGATGACGCTGTCCTTAATCCACTTCTCGCCCGTTACTGCAAAGCCCGGTTGGCTTGCGCCCGGCAACTGGTTGCTTCCGGAGTTGAAGATTACTTTCGCTTGCGTCCAAGCTGGAATCGAATAAGCGAACCAGCCGTTGCCTTCGTCTTGCATTGCAGCGCCTGGCCATGCTGCACCAATTTTGGTCGGCGTTACGGAATCATCGTAGTAGTAGATGTTCGGCGTTCCCCAGCTTGATGGCTTGTAGAAATGCACTTTAAGCGCAGCGTTCGGGTCCGCTTTCGTGAACGTGTACGTCTTAGTGACCGCGCCTGCCGTAATTTTCAGCACGAAGGACGTGCCGATTGCTGCGCCTGCCCCGAAGCTGATCGAGGAGCCCGAGCTAAACGAAGTAGCCGTGCCGTTGTTCAGCGAGTACGTAGCTGACGTCGCACCGGAATACGACATCGTTACGCTCAGAGCATCCGTATAGAATGCGCCTTCTGCCTTGTCAATCGAAATGCCTGTTGAAGCAGCAGCTTCATACAGAACTGCGATCTTGCCGCTGCCGAGGAAGCCCGTAATCTTGCCATTGGATACGGTGAACGTGCCGCCGCCTGATGCTTTATTCGTATAAGTGCCGTTTGCAAGGTTCGTATCCGAGTTAATCTGAGCGTCTCCGCCAAGATTAACGATCGTCATGCCCTTCGTTCCGCGCTCCACCAACATGATTTGGCTGCCTTGCGTACGCAAGTACTCGCCTTGGCCAATCATTGCATTATGGAATTTGTTGACTGCAACCACGTCAGCATCTTTCCACAGATCGTTGCCTTGTACGCCCAGCGTGCTTGCGAACTTGCCTCCGCCTGCTGGTCTGTTGAAGAATAATGCATTCGATTGAGCACGAGCTGCGATGATCGACCAGCCCATTTTGATCTGCCAATCGTTTAAATAAGTGGATACACTTTCGTTGTTCGCATACGTATCATGGGATTCTACCCACGTTACCAGTTTAGATGGACTTACATTATCCGCGCTGTAGTCCTTCGCACCGTCTACGTTTTTGTTCGTTACCGCGCTTCGGATGCTGCCGCCGTAGTGGTCAGCCAATAGCCCCATGTAGTTTGAATATGCCGAGAAACGGTCAGCTCCGCCTTGAAGAACTTCACCATAAATGAACTGGCTATCCTTGTTGGTCAGCGAACCTAACACGCGAGTCCAGAAGTTCGAAGCAGCGCCATTAGGATCATCAGGAAGCTCGATATGCTTCGCAGCATCGAATCGGAATCCGTCCGCGCCCAGCGAAATCGCATCATTTAGGAATCCGATAATCATATTTTGCAGCTCTTGATTGGATGTGTTCAGATCCGGTAGGCTGATAGCCCATTGCGTAACCTGCCATCTGTTGCCCCAGTCTTGAACCGTTGTCGCTTGATGCCAGAAGTTCGGGTTATCTCGAATTGCAGGATCGACACTGCCCGAAGGCTGCAGCTGCTGGCTGCCCCCGCCGGCATTCGCTGTGTGGTTGGCGACAACGTCGACGATGATGCTGATGCCATATTTGGCCGCCTCTTCGCACATGCTCTTGAATTGGTCTCGGCTGCCTAGCTGCGCATTGCCGATTTTGAAGTTCGTCGGCTGATAGAGCAGCCACCATTTGCTTCCGTCCATTGTGCTTTCCTTTGTCCCTTGAATCGGGGACGTTTGAATCGACTTGTAGCCCGCTGCCGCAATAGCCGGAAGGTTATTCTTGATTGTATCGAACGACCAGTTCCATGCATGGAGGATGAGTCCGTCCTTCGTTTGGGCCGGAAGCCCATATTCCTCGCCCGCTGCTTGCACCGTGCTTGGCGTCGATGCCGTGTAGCTTATCGCTTGAATCAGTAGAGCCGCGAATAAAACGATGCTCCAAAACCGTATAGCCCGTGTTTTCATACTTACCTTTCCTCTCCCTTATCCGATTAGTTAATCCTTGTCCGACTCATGAAGTGCGCTGCATTTATTCAATTCCATCCACTCTGAAGTAAAATTAAAGCTGGGCTAATGACTGCGTGGTATGTAACCGCTTCCAAAAATGCGCTGATGATTAGTTTCCCGCTATACGCTCCCTCCCGTGAGCTCGCTCCGCTCGACAGCACCAGATTCATCTCATATTCGTTTTTTCGAAATCCGATCCAATTTGCAAACGTTTGCACATTGGCATGTATGCGGTTACAGGTGTATATTAACATCACAAAATCACACAGTCAATGGGTAATAGGAAACCGGTATCCTAGCACCTACTCTCATTAAGGATACCGGTTTCCTATTTTAACAACTCCTGCTTAGGGAATAGTTCTTATAAACCATCGATTGCCGACTGAATTTTCCCGCCAAACTTTTCGATCTTACCGCCTGTAGCGAAATAAACGACTAGCACATTTTGTTTCTCGTAATTTTTAATGGCAGTCAACGTCGTGACGGTGTAATGCTGTTGTTTGATCGCTTCTTTCAAATCTTGGTTAGAATCAAATTGATAAACATAGACGGATTCGGCGTTAGCTGCATCCTCGTTTGGAGCTGATATAGCGAACAAACGCGGTTTTACTTGCGCGAGTGCGTCACTATCCGCTTCTCCTTTGTCAATTGGCGTAAGTCCCTCTGCTTTCATAGCACGAACTACTTCGTCAAGCGTTCTATCATTATCCGCTTCATGACCGACGTTACAGGCTGCCATAATCATTACGAATGCAAAGAGAAGAAGAATAGATCGAAACTTCATAGGCCCTTACCCCCTGTTAAGATACCTATTTAACGCTGAGGTTCCAGGTAATGTTACGCCCTGCCGCTTGGTAAATTAAGGTCGTTTAAGACAGGAACTAAGCAAAAAATAAAAAGCAACTCCAATGGGAGCCGCTTCTATTTAAAACCTGCGCTATTGCTTACTTTATCCCAATTAGCGACTTGCAAGCAGCCGCCGAACGCCCGCAACGGCGACAGCATGATCCTCTTCGCCCGTTAGTCCGGACACGGTTACCGTGCCTACTTTGCCCTGTCCCCGCACGATAATCGGAAACGAGCCGCCCTCGCCCTGATAATCCGATGATGGCAGATTCGCGCTTTCCGCGAACGTCGTCCCTTGCGCTTTGTACGATTCGCCGACATACAGCGAGCTATGCCCAAAGTGGTTTACGACATTCTTCTTCGTGTTCACCCAATACGCATTATCCTTGCTCGTGCCCGCCATGTAATGCGTGAACAGCGGATGCTCATCGTTCTCGATATGAATGGCAATGCCTTGGCCGACTTCCTCATTGGCGATCTGAATAATGAATAAACCCAGCTGCAGTGCGTCTTGGTGGGTGAAGGCATCAAATTGAAGCTCTTCTTCTTGGGTAAGCAATTGTTGCAAAATTTCACTCATCATCGCCATCTCCTTCAGCTTTTCGGCTCAGTGGCCCATCCCCTTATTCTAATCGGTGAAATAAGCGGATCGCAAGACGCGCCCTTGATCAGGGCTGAGGAAATGCAAACCGGAATTCGGCGCCGCCTTCCCGTCCATTAGCCGCTGACAGCTTGCCGCCGCTGCGCTCCACGATAGCCCGGGAGATCGCAAGCCCCAGCCCCGTTTCGCCGCCCTTGCCTTTGACAAACCGATGGAACAAGTTCGGCAGCAGCTCCTCGGTAATTCCTTCTCCATCATCGGTGATCGTCATGACGACCTGCCCCTTCGCAAGCGTCGCCTCAATCCGAATCTGCGCGCCCGCGTGCCTAATGGCATTCGCCACTACATTCAGCAGCGCCTGCAGCAGCTTATCCCGATCCGCATATACGATCAGTCCGGCATCGCACGCAAGGTGAAGGCTCTTCTCATGCTTCACGAGCATCGGATTAACCCGCTCCGCCGTCTCCGTCAGCAGCTCCTTCAGGGGAACCGGCGCAGGCTTATAAATATCTTCTTCGCTATCGAGCTTAGCCAGAAGCGTCATCTCGGTCACGATTTTCTTTAATCTGCCGCTTTCGCGGACGATGATATCAAGCCCTTTGCGCACGCTCTCCCCTTCGAATATGCCGTCCCGTATGCCCTCGGCATAGCCAGCGATCGACATGAGCGGCGATTTCAATTCATGCGAAGCATTTTGGAAAAAGTGCTTCTGCACCCGATTGAACCGATTCAACTCGCCTGCCATCTCGTAGACCGTCTTCGCGACCGACCCGATCTCGCCGCCTGCCCGCACGAGGCTGACCTGCGCGAACTGGCGCGACTTGATCTTCGTTAATTCCTCGCGCAGCTTCATGAGCGGCTTAATAAGCTTCTTCGTTACAAAATAGCTCAGCATCAGCATCAGCACGAAGCTTAGCCCTACGATGAGCAGCAGCTGTTTGAGCAGCGCAAACTCAATTTCCTTTATCTTGCTAATCGGTGACAGCAGCGTTAAAGTCCCCTGCGGGATCTGGTTCACCTCGACCAAATACCGCCCGTCCGTCCCGTCCCACAGGCTCTGCATGCTTAGCGACCCCGCTTTCGCCACAGTGGTGGCAGGCAGCGTTGCGTGTACGCTTTCGAGCGATGACGGCCACTCGCTCAGCACATTGCCTTGCGCATCGGTCACAATCGCCTCTACGCCAGCCGCCATTGGGGCCGACTTTGTTTCCGTAAGCGTCGGCGTGAATACCGGCATCGGCGTCGAAATCCCGCTGCCGTGGACCTCAATCGCGTCGCCCTGCCCTGCTGTCGTCTTATCGACGGGCAGTCCCGGTATCGGAATTGACTCCCCCGGCTGCGCGCTGACCAATTGAGCGGTAATCGCCGTCCCCATCGAACGCATATCCGCTTTCTGCGAGCCGATGAAATGATCGAGCAATACATAGTGGATTAATAACGCCGTAATGCCAAGCACCAGCACCAGCGCGGCGCCGAATGCCAAATTGATTTGATGAACCAGCTTCATCTACAGCACGCCCCCCTCAATTCGCATTCGATAGCCATGGCCCCAGACTGCCTCGATCGGCAGCATGTCCGCCTTCTTCCGTATCCGCTTAATCAAATGGTCAACCGCACGGTCGCTGCCGAAATAGTCGTCCCCCCATACCAGCGTCAGCAGCTCTCCCCGCGTGAAGGCGCGATTCGGATGCTCGGTGAACACCCTCAGCATGTCGAATTCCTTGTTGGTCATCTCAACCTCTTCGCCCTGCCAGAACACGCGCCGCTCCTCGGGGATGAGCGCAAGGCCGTTCACCAAAATACGCGCAGCAGAGGATGCGGCGTCGACCCCCGCAGAGCTGACGCCATCAGGCGCTATCGCCCGCTGCTGCCGCTGCAGCTGCCGTTTCACCCTTGCGACCAGCTCGCGCGGGCTGAAGGGCTTTACCATATAGTCGTCGCTGCCAAGCTCCAGCCCTAATATTTTATCCACCTCGGTATCTCGGGCGGAGATCATGATGATCGGCACCTCGGCCTCGTTGCGAATCCGCCTGCACAATTCATAGCCGTCCATGCCAGGCAGCATCAGGTCAAGCACCCATAGGTCCGGCGGGCTGGCCTTCCACAGCTCCCACGCTTCCTCTCCGCTGCCGAGCCCAACCGTTCGATAGCCTTCTTTATGTAAATAAGCCTCTACCAGCTGGCGAATCGCCTCATCGTCGTCGACGACCGCAATGCAATAGGAGCTGTTGTCCATGACCGCTAAACCTCCCTGATTATCCTGCCTTCAGTATAACAACACGCTAGCCGCAATAGGGGCATGCCATCGTTTTTCCACAAATCCACCAACGTTCTGCCACACCTGCTCTGTACAGTTAGTCATGCAAGGCCAATCCACCTAAAACAGGAGTGTTGAACTGATGAAGAACAAGCTCACGATTACCCGTTTCGCCATGTCCGCTGTCCTGCTGTCCGCCGTCGCTTTCCCGGCTATCTCGAATGCCGACAGCCCGAATACGTCCGCTAAGACCGCACCACTTAACGTATTGACCGTTAAAACAGAGACAGTCGCAGCACCAGCTGGCACCGTTGCTGCGACTCCCGCTTTTGCAGTAACCAGCTTCACCGACCCTACCGAGCTCGCCAAAAAGTATGCGCCGGACACAGTATCCGATTGGAAGGAAACGATAGCGCAGTATGAGAAGCTTGCGGGCGACAAAATCATTCATGGCGGAATCGCAGTAGCGGCTCCAGCGCTGGTGCCAGCTCCAGGTGCTGATGGGAAGATAATCACGATTCAAGCCGACGACAAAGGCGTAATGACAGTAGTTGAAGGCAAAGCAGGCGAGCTTCCTCCGCTGCCCGTGCCGCCTGTAGGTACAGCAACCGTAACGGCGCCCGCCAAGCTTGTTCCCGCTGAGGCCGGCAAGCCTTCCGCAGATGGCAAAGCAACGAAGGTTATCATTGCGCAAAGCGTCAGCGGCACGGGCGCATTGCCTGCACTGCCTGCGCTTCCAGCCGGAGAAGCAGGCAAAGACACAGTGAAGATTGCAAACGCGCCAACTGCCCAGCTCCAAGGCGGTATCTCGATAACCCAAGTCGGCCCACTTGAGGAAGGCAAAGCGATCGAGATTCATGCCGTCTCCGAGATGGATGAGTCGGACATGGCGTTCATCAAAGCCGAGATCGCTTTGGCTGAAGCTGTGCAAGCCGATAAGCCTGGCGACATTAAGCAAGCGCTGAGCGAGCTGCTGAAGCAGTACAAAGTCCAAATTGCCGAGCTAAAAACAGAGACGGCACAAAAAACGACGAAATAACGACACATAAGCAGGACCGGGTTCCCTGCACCCAAAAGAAAAGTCCTCGTTCTCCGCGGCTTATGCCGCTGAGAGCGAGGACTTTTTTGCTTTATTCTTTTATCCGTGCTACGGCATCTTCCAGTACCGCTATCACTTTGTCGCACCAGCGGTCGAAGGCTTCGTCCTCGATCTGATGCTCCGGATGGGCCAATACATAGTCAATCGTCTGCTTAACGCCCTGATCAAAGCGCGTCGTAGCCACGAATGCCGGCACAAGCCGCTTCAGCTTGCTATTATCGAACACAACCGAATTGGCTTTGTCCCCGAGCAGTCCGCCTCTATAATCCTCCGTGCTGCAAGCGTCCAAGAACGCCGATGCCACGTGCACCGCATTCAGCTTCACGCCGAGTGCGCTGGCAATCGATTCGTAAACTTGGTTCCACGTAACCGTCTCGTCCGAGGTAATCTGGACCGATTCGCCAATCGCGTGCAGGTTGCCCATCAGGCCGATGAACCCTTTGGCGAAATCGCTGTTATGCGTCATCGTCCAGAGCGACGTGCCGTCCCCGTGAATAATGACCGGCTTGTTCTCCAGCATCCGCTTCGCAACCTGCCACGTGCCCTTGCTGCCGTGTACACCTAGCGGAATCGACCGTTCGTCGTACGTGTGGCTCGGCCGAACGATTGTAATCGGGAAGCCCTGCTCCCTATATTGCTTCACGAGGTATTCCTCGCAGGCGATCTTGTTGCGGGAATACTCCCAGCACGGATTCGACAGCGGCGTACCTTCGGTGATGCGATAATCAGACAACGGCGTTTGGTAAGCGGAAGCCGAGCTGATAAACATGAACTGCTTCGTTTTGCCATGGAACAAACGGTAATCGCGCTCCAGCTGCTCCGGTACGAAAGCGATAAAATCGGCAACAACGTCGAACGAGTGATCGGCGATCAGCTCGGCGACACGCGCTTCGTCGTTAATATCCGCTTGCAAAATACGAGCGCCCGCAGGCAGCTCCTCGTTCCGCGTTCCCCTGTTAAGCAAGTACAGCTCGCAGCCCTGCGCCAGCAGCTGCTTCGTAATCGCCGTACTAATCGTGCCTGTGCCTCCAATGAATAAAGCTTTCATCACGCACCTCCGTTATCGATGTGAATGCTTGCTTGCTGAGGCTAAGCGTTCGGCTTGCTGCATTTGCAGATATCCGCCTGCTCGTCTCCCATTACATACAAGTATGTACTTAACGCATGATAACATGGAATCGAATGCTTGAGCGGGAACAGCGTCGAGTTAATCGACAAGCCCGGCTCGATATGGCGATAGCCAGCCAGCTCGATCGGCATTTTGGGCACAATGTCCGGCTCATTGAATATGCGCGTCTGGTTCATGTTTAGCGCTTGGAACGCTTCAACGAACGCCTTGTCGCCGACGCGCGGAGAGGCAAAGGTGACAAGCTCGGTCTGCACGCCTTTGCTTGCAGCTACGAAAGCATGCAGCGTCGCAAGCGAGCTGCCCAGGCTATGGCCCGTCACGACGAGCTTCGTGCCTGCGGGCAGCGTATCGATTTGCGCCAGCAGCGTCTGTTGCTGCGGCTTGCTTGGATCGACATACTCAACGAGCATGCCGCGGTACAAGTTCGTAAACCCTTGCTCCGTCTTGCCGCTGCCGGGCACCTCGTGGAACGTTTCGAGAATAAATTCAAAATCGGAAATCCAGTCCATGCCGCTCTCCGTGCCGCGAATTGCGACAACCTGCTGCGTGGGATCGGCTGCCGACTGTGCGATAAAGCCGCCAAACTCCCGCTCATGAATCGATTCGACGCGCGGCGTCATCGTCAGATTCGCGATTCGCTCCCAGCCTGCCGGGAAATTGTCCGGCGTTGCCGGATTCACTTGGTCGGACGCATACATTTGATAAGCGATTTCTACAAACTGTCCCCATGCAATAGCTGTTGCCATGCTCGTAGGTTGATCCATCATCGAGTCCCCCTGTTGTTTGCCAAATATTCGCTGGTTTCTTCTCCCATTGCTTCTACGTAAGCAGGCAGGAAACCTTCTCGACGGGGATGATTTGCGGCGGGTAACCGTTGAAAATGCGATTATTACTTATTTTAATTGAGAAACTATATGTTTTTTAGTAAACTGGACATATAGCAATCTATTTGAGGAGGCGTGTTCATCATGACAAACCCGGTCAACACGATGGAAATAGGCATCAGCACGTTTTTGGAAACAACGCCCGACCCGACGACTGGCGTCATCATGAGCCATGCCGAGCGGCTGCGCAATGCGGTAGAGGAAATCGTTCTTGCCGATCAAGTCGGACTTGACGTATATGGCATCGGCGAGCATCATCGCCCAGACTACGCAGGCAGTTCTCCTGCAACTGTGTTAGCGGCTGCGGCTGCTATGACGAAGCATATCCGACTGACGAGTGCGGTAACTGTGCTTTCATCGGATGATCCCGTCCGCGTCTATCAGCAATTCGCCACGCTGGACGGCATTTCGAACGGCCGCGCGGAAATTATGGCAGGCCGCGGCTCGTTCATCGAATCGTTCCCGCTGTTCGGCTACAGCCTCGACGATTATAACGAGCTGTTCGACGAGAAGCTGGAGCTGCTGCTCGCGATTCGCGATTCGGAGAAGGTGAACTGGCGCGGCGGGCATCGTCCGGCCATTCAGAACTTGGGCGTCTACCCGCGTGCGGTCCAAAGCCCGCTGCCGGTATGGATTGCTACCGGCGGCAATCCAGAGTCCGCCGTACGTGCGGGCATGCTCGGCCTGCCGGTTGCTTTCGCTATTATCGGCGGCATGCCGGAGAGCTTCGCGCCGCTGGTCGAGCTGTACAAGAAAGCCGCGCTGCGCGCAGGCCACGATCCTAGCAAGCTGCAGATCGCGACGCATTCGCATGGCTTTGTCGGCGACACGACCGAGCAGGCGGCGGAATCGTTCTACCTGCCGACACAGACGCAGATGAACGTGATTGGCCGCGAGCGGGGATGGGGCCAGTCGTACAGCCGCGCCACCTACGACCAAGCGCGCAGCCTTCGCGGCGCGCTATATGTCGGCGATCCCGAGTACGTCGCGGAGAAAATTTTGCTGCTCCGCAAAAACCTCGGCGTGACGCGCTTCTTCCTGCACGTCAACGTCGGCACGATGCCGCATCGCGAGGTGATGCGCGCGATCGAGCTGCTCGGCACGAAGGTTGCGCCGATCGTGCGCAAGGAGCTGGCGAAGCCGTAAGCCTCGCCGCACGACGGTGCGGCGCCTTGCGCTAAGGCGAGGCTCGCCGCATGGCGATGCAGCGCCTTGCGCTAAGGCGGGGCTCGCTGCACGGCGGTGCGGCGCCTTGCGCTAAGGCGAGCTCGCTGCATGGCGATGCAGCGCCTTGCGCTAAGGCGAGCTCGCTGCATGGCGATGCAGCGCCTTGCGCTAAGGCGAGCTCGCTGCATGGCGATGCAGCGCGTTGCGCTAAGGCGAGCTCGCTGCACGGCCATGCAGCGCCTTGCGCTAAGGCGAGCTCGCTGCACGGCGATGCAGCGCCTTGCGCTAAGGCGGGGCTCGCTGCATGGCGATGCAGCGCCTTGCGCTAAGGCGAGCTCGCTGCACGGCGATGCAGCGGCCTTGCGCTAGGGCGGGGCTCGCTGCACGGCCATTGCATTTCATGCAATGACTGCGACTCATTTGGCGCGCATGCGTTCCACCATTGCAATTCGTGCAACGGCGTCTGCCGAACGCGCGCGAAAAAGACGTGATTCCCGCTAATTCGGCGATCAGCCGCCAATTGTGATTGTACAGAATACAATGGCATGCCTATCTTCGCCATTTATTCACCGTTCTCATTGCACAAACTGCAATGGGGACTGCATCGCACCGCCCCCGCCCAAAAAATTACATTACGCTTGTCCGATCACACATACAAAAGACGCAACGCCCCCATGCGGATCGCCCTTCCAGCAGCATGCAGCGGCTCGCCATTGTACCTTTACCCAAATAAAACAAGACGACTGGCCCGCAGCCAGTCGCCTTGTTTTATTTTTTCACCACCGGTACCCAAAGCTCGTTCCTATTCTCCTCCATCGGCAGATAGTTCTCAATCGTCGGCAAGTACGCCAACTCATAGCCCGATACAGGGACCCACTCGGTATAGAGCCTCCTCCAGATGTCTTGGAGGTTTTCCGGCGGTCCGGGCGCGTCGAACACGGCCCACGTCGCTTGCGGAAAGTCCAGTTTGTTCATCCCCTCCGGAAGCTCCGTGCAATCGGAATCGGACGCAATCGCCAGCCAGTATTCAAACGATTCATTCCTCCCGAACTCCCCATTCGCGCAAACCCCGAGGATACCCCCGATTGGACATCCCTCTTGACGAATATCCCACAATACGCCGAATATGCCGCGATCCCGCGCGTCTGCCCACAAGCCCGGTATTCTGCTGAATGCCTCCTCTGTGCCCACCTGCTCCTGCAGCCCGACGACCGAGAACGGCCCTGCTTCTTCGATTCGATAATTCATCCCCGCAACCCCTTTAATCGAGAGTTGAAAGGACATCGGCGGGTAAGCTTTGAGCACGGTACCGGCTTTGCGCGCTTCTGTCGGCGTCGTGCCATGGAGCTGGACGAATGCGCGGGTGAAAGCCTCCGGCGATTCGTAGCCATAGCGGAGCGCAAGGTCAACCACCTTGATCGCGCTATGCTGAAGGTCGAACGCAGCGAGCGTCAGCCGTCGCCTGCGAATGTATTCCCCCAAGGAAACATCCGTTATAAATGAGAACATTCGCTGAAAATGATACGACGAGCAACAAGCAGCCTTCGCCGCGTCGGCATATGAAATTTCCTCCTGCATATGATCCTCGATATAGCGAATCGCCGCGTTCATCCGTTCTACCCATTCCATCGTCCACCGACATCCTTTCGCCATTTACTATAACGCCCCCGATTATCGAAAGCCGTGCATGCTGTGCACCATTATGCAAGGTTTTAGCCGATTCCACAATCTCTCCACTGGCGGAGCATACTGGTAAAGGCTTTTACAGACGATTATTAGGAATGGTATAATTTTCAAAAATAAGGCTCGACGCAATCCAGAAAGGGTGAATGCTGCTTGCGATTATTCAAAGGCCTATGCTTGCTGGTCCTGCTCATTGCTTTATCCAGCTGCACGAAAGAAACAGCGCCATCCGACTCGATTCGCGGGAATGCGTCGCCTGCTGCGGCTGAAGCCCGTACCGTGACGATTACCCCCGTTGACCTGTTTAAGGGGGATGGCAAGAAGTTTCAACCTTTTCTAGGCCTAATGTCAGGAGCGTTCAAAGTACAGTACGAAGGCGCTAAGCACAATGCTGCCCTGGATATTGAGCTATGGAAAGACGGCAAAAAAGCCAGCTTGGCCGGCTCGCTTAGCGACTTGTTTCTCAATGCCAAAGATACCGATCAGCGCGAAATTGAACTTATCATTTCAATCGATACGGTTACCAGCGCAAGCAGCAATCAAGAGCAGTTCACAACCATTAAAGTAGCAACGATGCGCGGCGATGGCTCCAGCCTCGCGACCTTCACCATTCCATGGGACAAAAAGCTGAGCACGCGCGGATTGATCCAGCCTAGCGAACCTCGTTCGCTTACCGATGCAGCGCCGATTTACGTGTGGGGCATGCAGGCTACGAGCAATGACATGATTCACACCGCGGATTTTTCACCGGATTCGCTAAGCAGCCTCGAATATGGCCTTCTTTTCACGCTGCGTTTTGATTAATTCCAAGCCATTATGAAATGATTGTCCGAAAGCAGACCCGTGCGCGCTGAACAAGCTTACGTATGTTTGCGTTATATGCCGGCGCCCCTTTTTCCTCTAGCACTCGAAGACCATTCCCCTAAAATGGGTGAATGTGGTATACTCCTAAAACGAACGTATGATCCCCTTTTTTTTATTGCGAAGGGGTTTTTTTGCACCAAAAATAAGAACGTATGTTCCTGTTTTGGTTGATTAATTATCCCCTTCTCACACTTTAGTAGCGTAGGGAGATTGAATTGCTTTGCTAGGAGTGAACCAAATGGCGCTATCAGAAGATCAACGCACCCGATTCTATGATTATTGCGACTGCCACCAAACCGTATTTAAAGACCGTGTCGTTCAGGAATTTTTCCAACAGGATCAGCATATCGAGCTGCTGGTTAATGCTCTTGATGGCAATGCTGAAGAAAAAAGAGCGCTTGAGGACCGATTCCGTAAACATTTCTTCCGTATCCGATTTATAAAATATCTCTTATCTACGATAAAGTATTGCACGCTTGATCAAATGCGGAAACAGCAAAAGCTCGATATAAACATGCCCCTTATCTTTGACCTTCCTTTAAAAGGTGAGGGGGGCAGCTCCACGCTGGGCGAAAGACTAACAAATTCAACCCAGCTAGCTCAAGCTGAACCGATATGCCCAGATCCTGCGAGGTTTGTTGACTTTCTATCTAATGAACAATTGGCACAAGCATTTAGCCAGCTTTCTCAAAAACAGCAGCAAGTAACGATGCTCTGCTATGCCCTCAGCTATAAGGACAATGAGATCGCGAAGATGATTGGCGTATCGCCCCAGGCAGTAGGAAAGACAAGAAACCTTGCCCTTCGGAACCTTCGTCAAGCCATGACTGGAAGGAGGTGATCGCTTTGGACGAAGCATCTCTGCTAACTGCAATCAGCCAAGTCGGCTTTCCCATTGTGTTAACAGGTTATTTGCTTATCCGTTTTGAGAAACGCCTTGAAGTACTCAACGAAAGCATCATGAAGCTAACAGAAGTTATCACTAAAAAAATGAGCGAGGAAAGCCATGGAAAATGATCTTTTTGAATTAGTCGCCCGTGCCCAGGATGGAGACAAAGAAGCTTTGGTCACAGTCATTTCCTACATCGCTCCCGCTATTCATGGGGCGCGATGCAAGATGAAGGGTGATCGTCAGGACGATCTGGAGCAGGTCATCATCGAAACCGTAATTAAAAAAATTATGTCCTATGATCTCCACACGACGCCTGACTTTACTGATTTTTGCCGCCATATCGATGACCAGCATCATAAATAAAGCAAAGAGGTCCCGGGCCAGGGGCCTCTTTGCTTATTTACGGAAAAATCATATACTGGAAAAACCAAGAAAGGGTACTATTCGTCAGTAGAAAAAGAACTTTTCGGAGGAGGCGAATAACCTAAATGAAGGATTCCATCACAAAAACCTATTTATTAAAAACTGTCATTTCCCTATTCCTCTTGCTAATCATTTTGGACATAACACTAATACTATATGCTTTCGATTATGCAATCATTTATATGAAACCCTCATTCTACATAGCGTTAGTCGCGTCACATGGAATACTCTTTCATTTCCTCACCTTACCCTTAAGCCGCTGAATTCACAGCTGTCGTCGCTTTGCCTTTTTTCAATCCGGACAATAATAGCAGCACGAGGAAGCCGCCTGCGATGGACCAGAGTACCGCAGCGTTGTCGCTTGCCGCGCCTAACCCGCCGAAGTACATCACTTCGCGCAAGCCGACTGCGACGAATTTGAGCGGCGTCCACGAATAAATCCAGTCATGGGAAGCTGCTGACAAAAACTCCGGCGCCATGTTCAGCAGTGGCATGGAGAAGAACATAAGCAGCACGAGAATCCCCATGGCAGGGAAGCCGATCCAATTGAGCAATGCCGACTGCAAGAGGAAAAATGCCGATCCCGCCAGCCACAGGAACATCCAAGTTGCCGTTGCTTGCGCAAGCTCCATGCCGTACCACGAGGATGCCATCCATACGAGGAAGCCCGAGCCGAATCCGACGAATACGGTACCGACAATCGGCTGCGCAATGAGCGTCCCCCATCTGCCCGCTCCTGTCTTGCGTGCACTCCCATTAGAGAGGAACAGCACCATGGCTGTAACCAGGCTGCCCATCCACATAATTTGCGTCAGCATGCCTGGCGCATTGCCCGTCGCATTGTTCGTTCCTACCGCGTGAACGGTCTCTTCCGTGACGTTGATCGGGGACAGCAGCGCCTGCGCCGAGGCAACCGGGATTTGCCCTGTCGCTTTCCCCATTTGCTCGAGCATCGACTTGGACAGCTCCGTATTGACCATTTTGATCGCGAGCCCAAGGCCCTGCTTCACTACGGTTGCAGCCTGCGAATTCAAGCCTTCGTTCGCAATGACGAGCGCCGTTGCCGCCTTCGGCGTCGGGCTCATGATCGAAGCAACACCCGCGCTAAGGTCAGCTGGCAGCACCAATGCGCCATAATATTCGCGGTCATCCAACCCCGCCCGCGCTTCCTCTTCTGTCGCCACAACCGTCCAAGTCAGCGGCAGCTGCTTATTCGCCGTCAGCTTTTCCTTCAATGTCTCGCCGATCGCCAGCTTGCCGCCTGTAGGCAGGTCAACGGATTGATCAAGCACGACGAGCGCCACCGGTACATTCTTCGGCTTCACAGACACCACCGAGCCCATCATTGCCGCGCCGAAAATAACGAATACAAGCATCAGAATCAGCAAGCCGATCCATACCATTTTTTGTTTTAACAATGCCATATGGTTTTACGCTCCTTCATTTTATAATAAACACAATGTTGATTAATAATCACACTGTTTATTATAATAAAGGAGCAAAGAAAGACAATAATCACTTCTGCGCGCAGTGTTCATTAATCATCACTGAGGCGTGCCAGTGTTCACTGGGATCATCAATAATTTTAGAATGCGGGAATGCGAGGTGCTGCCGGATGGCTGACAAAATGGATCGGAGACAGCAGCGAACGAAGCAGCTGTTATACGATGCGCTAATGAGCCTGATTGAAGAAAAAGGGCTGGAGCACGTAACCGTTACGGATATCGCCAATCGGGCCGAGGTAAATCGGGGGACCTTCTACTTGCATTATCAAGACGTTCCCGACATGGTTCAGCAGCTCAAGGAAGCGGTGTTTGAACAGATGCGTACCATCATCGTTCGAATAGACCCTCAGCAGTCGATCCAATATGCGAACAAGAACGAGCCATACCCGGTTATTATTGAGTTGTTCGAGGAGCTGGGAAAACATGCTGACTTCTACCGGGTCATGCTTGGTCCCAAGGGAGACCTCTCTTATGCGATCCAATTGCGAAAGCTGATAAGCAAGAATGTATACGAGAAGTTCAACTACCTGCCTCGCAGCAATGGTCTACCTGTTCCGATCGACTACATGATTGCCTTCGTATCGTCAGCGAACCTTGGGATGATTATGCATTGGTTCGAATCCGGGATGTCCCTAACCCCCCGTGAGATGGGCGCGATGATGACGAACATCATTAATTTCGGGCCGCTCACTACGTTTGGACTGCGGGATTTGCCAGTACGCAGCCCAGAGGACCATGAACAAATGAAGGAAACATAGCCGCGCAGACATCGCCTTTATTTCACAAAGCCAGCTTTCCGTAAGGATAACGCTGGCTTTTGTTGCGTTTCGACACTGTTTTCTTATTTTTTACAAAATATTTATTGTCAGCATTGATTTATTCTCATATAATAAAAATGTTGTTTTTTGGAATTTAATTCAGGTTTTTAGATGTATTCTCTGCTAGAAAATATGATCTAGGACGGTGTGTTGTGGTTAACAAGAGGGGCGTCGCAGCAGCAATCATTTTATCTTTCATTACATGCGGAATTTACGCGATTTATTGGTTTATTGTGATGACTGAAGATGCAGGAAAGCTCAGCGGGGATCGTGATTTCACAGGCGGAAAGCATTTCCTCCTCGTGCTCGTTACTTGCGGGATTTGGAACTATATTTGGGCTTACCAGTTGGGCAAGCACATCGACGAAGCTCAGCGCCAACACGGCTTGCCGGTATCCAACAACTCGACGCTGTACGTAGTCTTGAACATTTTTGGACTAGGTATCGTAACGTATGCGCTTGCACAAGCAGATATTAACCGGATGGCTGCCTAAGCATGGCGCCCATTCGCAGGAGGAACCTCAAGCTAGCTTGGGGTTCCTCGTTTGTCGTTGGGGGACTGTTGTATCTTAAAGTCTGGCTGCCGTTGACAGGCCTCGGCATTCCTTGCCTTTTTCATGAGCTCACCGGCTTCTACTGCCCGGGCTGTGGCGTCACTAGAGCTGCCAAAGCTTTGTTGGCGCTCGATATGGAGCAGGCTTTCCGTTACAATTCGCTCATATTCGCTCTGCTGCCGCTTTATCTGGCCTACTTCATTGCCAACAAGAAACAACTGCAGCCTGCGAGCAAACTCCTAATGGCCGCTATGTTAACGTTAACGATTAGCTTCGGCATCCTGCGCAATATTCCCGAGTTCAGCTGGTTGGCCCCCCATGCGGCTATGGCCTCGTAATCTGCCAAGCTGGCAGCCCGATAAACATACTTCTCTTCCATTCCTCTATCTCACCCGTCCCGCTACATTCGCGCAATGTTGCCACATGTTATATCCTGCGCATGCATAAAATCGACTATGCAGCATACGGAAAAGGGGTGGAAAGGTGGCTAGTGAACGGCCAACGAATGACAGCGCACAAGCCGATTATTGGATCGGGTCCGGCGAGTCCGTCTTGTTTGATGCCGGGCAAAATCAAGGGGCAGGCGGGTTTGTCACCTACAACGACCTGCTTCGGATCTCCAAGGGCGCTCAGCTCGTATCTTCCGAGAATTGCGATTGCAAAGCGACGGTTACGTTAGATTTGGATGCCAAAGCCGCATCGTTCGAGTACTACCCGTCCCATCCGCTCGATGTCGTGTTCGTGCTGGACGTCACATCCAGCATGATGTCCGGCAGCAGCCTGAAGTTCGCGCAGGCAAAGCGAGCGATTATTGCGACGATCAACCAGATGTGGGCCGTCAACCGCAATACGACGGTCACCATCGTTCCTTACGGGCGCGATGCATTCCTCCCGAATCAGAGCCCCAGCACGGGCTTCTCGTACAATTATCTCGGTACATTGTTCCAGTGGAAGCGTTCCTCCTCCTTTCCCGGCTATTACATTGGCCAAATACTAGGCTACCGCAACCAATCGAACGTTAGCGCCGCCGCCTTGACCACCTTTCTGACCCAGTCTGCTCCAATGGCGGCGAGCGCCGAGCTGAGCCTGTACAACTACTACAACTATTACAAAATCAAATACAGCGATATCTATGACGATGCCGGCGTTCGCCGTCCTGATACGGTGCTATCCAACTATCTGGCCACGGTTTATAATCCGGCGCTTCCAGCCTACAACTCCAATCAGATCAAATCGGTCGCCACCGGCACGCCGTTAACCGCAACCGAGCTGCCTTACAGCATGAATGACAGCGGCTACGCGAACAACACCATTTTGGATAACCTCATGTGGGCGATCCCCTACTCAGAAGACACGAATACAGAGGCTGGCGTCCGCGCTGCCTATGAACTATTCAAGACGCCGGGCTTTGCCCAGTCGGACGACATCCTTCGCCGTGCCGTCATTCTCATAACCGATGGCCAAGCGAACCGCTCGATCAACCCGAATTATCCGAATTCGTATGCCGCGCCCGGCGATACGGACGCAACCTTTTTCCCTGATGTACCGAACGACCCGTGGAAGTACTTCGTGCAGCTGCAGCAGAGCGTCCCGACGCTGGTAAGCGAAATTTCGAGCAGATCGGCTACATTCAATGAGATTATCCTTGCCTCCCAGCGCGTGCTCGAAGTGACCAACCAGCTCAAAAATCCGGCTGACGGCAACACCTCGGTCTATGTGCTAGGAATCGATATTTCCGCGCAGTCGCCAGGACCCTATAATCGGCAAAATGTGATCGAGCTGCTCGCCAGCTCAGCAACGGCGCCGTCCTTCTTCCGTGAAGCGGCGACTAGCGACCCGCAGAGGCAGATTGAAGCGCTCCTGGCTGCGCTCGTCCAGGATTTGTTCCAGCTTTCCGCCGGACTGAGGGTCGTCCTACACGACCAGATCAATACGGCGCTGTTCGCCTACGTGCCAGGCTCGATTCGCATTAGCGGCATCCGCGACGGGCTGCTGCTCAAATCGCCGAACCAGCCGGTCATTATCGATCCGGATGATCCGGAATTTACTATCTATCCAAAAGCCGCTTTATTGCCCGATGTTAGTGACGCCACCGTATCGAGCAGCGGTACGATCGTTATCGACTTCGGCGTTCTGCCCGTAGGCCTGCTGTCGAACACAAGCAACACCCGCATCTCATTATCCTATCTCGTGCAGTCGAACCCGCTTGCTAATGGCGACCAGCTGCCTACGAATATCGATCAAGAAACGTATGTCACCTTCAACGAGCCTAGCCATCAGCAAAGCGCTGCGGGCGTTGTCGTATACGACACTCCGCCTCGTACGCTGTTTTTCCAATCGCCGACAATCGCCTGCTCCTGCTCGCCTTTCGCCGCTTTATCGGTACTGAAGGTTCCGGACCGCTCAACCGCCTTCGCGGGCGAACAGGTGAACTATATCATTCAAGTCGTGAACACCGGCAATCTGCCGCTAACGAGCATCAAGGTCGATGATGCGCTGCTTGGCATTCATTTGACCATACCGGCACTTGCCCCTCTTCAATCATTCGTAGCCACATTCCCCTACATCGTTCCGCCCAACACGCCGATTGGGCCGCTTACGAACACGGTTGTCGTGACGAATGAGGCCTTCGCCGACCCGCATACGGCGACTGCCGTTGTGCTCATCGTGAATACGCCTTCCTTGCTGTTCACGAAGACGGTCAACAAGAAACAAGCGCATCCCGGCGAGCTTGTCACCTTCACATTGACGACGACGAACAACGGCAATATCGACTTGGTCAACGTGCGTGTCACCGACCCCTTGCTCGGCATTGATACCGTTATTGACCGCATTCCGCAAGGCGCGACGATTACGGCGGATTTCCCTTATATTATTCCACTCAACGCAACGATCGGATCGATCATCGTGAATGTAGCGACCACGGTCGTCGAATCCTTGCCGCCGTTAACGGTAGGAGCCACCGTAGAGGTGCTCGATACCTCATTGCTTGCTATTGAAAAGCTCGTTGATCGAACGCAAGCCGCTCCAGGCGAAACGGTCATTTTCACCCTTATCGTCACCAATAAAGGCAACGCCCCGCTAACGAACGTCCGCGTCACCGACCCTACGTTAGGGCTCGATACGACGCTTCCATCGCTGGCAGCTCAGCAGTCTACGCCGATCACATTTCCGTTTCTCATTCCGCTGGAGACGACGCCTAAAACCTACTTCAACACCGCCGCCGCTATCTCCGATCAGACCGGCCCGGTGGAAGGAAGCGCCCAACTGGAGGTGCTTCCGACGCCCGCCGTCGGTTTAGCCAAAAAAGCTGATCGACTTACAGCGGCTCCCGGCGAGACGATCCAATACGAGCTGATCGTTGCGAACCCCGGCAATGTGGCGCTTGGGCCGTTCCGGCTCACTGACGAGCTGCTCGGCATCGATCAGACTGTATCTGGGCTTGCCGTCGGCGAATCGCAGCGCTTCGAGGCGACGTATACCGTTCCGTTGAATGCGCTAATCGGATCGACCATAGCCAATCTGGCAAGCGCTGTGTCGCCTGAGGCGGGTACCGTCCAAGCGGAAGCTATCGTAACGGTCGTCGGCGCAGTGCTCGGCTTATCGAAGTCTGTTGAGCCCGCATTCGCGATGCCGGGACAGACGGTGTTTTATCACCTATCCGTTACGAATCTGTCGAGCTCGCCGCAGACGAACGTCCGGCTCATCGATGCGACGCTCGGATTGTCCGAAACCGTGCCGCTGCTGCAAGGCGGCGAGACCATTGTGCGGACAATTCCTTTTGTCATTCCAAATGTTCCTGACGGCACCGTCATCCCGAACCGCTTCACTTGCTCGTCCGATCAGGCGCTAGAGCAGAGTGCGGAGGCGGAGGTTGTCGCGTACACCGAGCTGACGAGCACGGCGCTGCGCGTAACGAAGCTGCCCAACGGCACCGTCGCTGCACCGGGCGGTACGATCGTCTATGCCGTCACCGTCGCCAACATTGGCGCCGCCACGGCCACCGATATTATCATTCGCGACTCCTTGACGGGTACGCAGCAGCGGATCGCCGTACTCGTGGCTGATGAAGAGCGGATCGTTACCTTCAGCTACGACGTGCCCGCACATACGGCGCAAGGTACGATTGTCCGCAATCGGGTCATCGTCACTTCGCCGCAGACCGATCCGGTCGAGAGCGAAGCCGACGTCATTATTGCGCTGCCCCATTTCCTGCTGCAGCTGACCAACGTCGTTGACCGCCCCGTTGCTGAACCGGGAAGCCTCGTCTACTTCACGGTGACCGTTCGAAATAACTCTGTATTCACGCTGACGAATGTGCGCATATTCGAAAATCTAACTGCCTTCACCACATCGCTGCCTTCGCTTGCTCCCGGAGAAAGCCGCGCATTCACGCTGCCTTTCCGCATTCCGCCGGACGCCATAGGCGGAACAGAATATGTGAGCATTGCGACCGCCTATTCCAATGAGACGCCGTTCGAGCAAGCGCCTGCTTCCACCGTCACCTTCACGATCCCTGATTTCAAAATCCGCGAAACCGTCGATCGGCCCGTCGTGTTCGGCGGAGAAACGGTGCACTTCACCATTACGTCTACGAATACCGGCAATGTAGACCTGATTCGCTATCGATTCGCAGCGCCGCTGCTCGGCGTTGTGTTCCAGACGGAGCGGTTCCCGATCGGCGCCGTCATTACAGGAAGGTTTCCGTTCGTTACGCCGGAAACTGACGAGGACATCGTCATACCAAGCCCCGTCACGGGCCAGGCAGACAATGCGGGGCCTAAGCAGGCGGAAGCCTCGGTTATTGTCATACCGGAGGATGACGAGTAAATCATCAGAATTTTGCATGAGGCTGCGATGCTGTGCGCCGCTTCGACGATGGATGTCGGAGCGGCTTTTTCGCGTGGCGGCGTGCCTGCGGTGCATGCGTGCTGCATGTCGTTCTAAAGCTCTACTTGCCCCGCTCGGCTTGGTTAACGGACCGGATAGCCGTTATTTGACGAAAATCGCGTCTTTTCCAGCTGCAACGGACCCAGATGCCGCTATTGCCACAAAATCACCCGGCTGACCCTCCATATGTGTGATTTAGCGGCTGTGGGGTCCGTTACACGAGAAACCAGTGCATTTGTGCCGAATAAGGGCCCCCAGGTCCGTTAAATGCATCCGGCATTTCATGAGCCTTCTCCCAACCTCCGTCCTTGCCATCCCTTGCGCCCCCTCGCCTTCCATTCCCTGCTTTCCTCAGCCTCATCGCGTAATTTAGCCTCTAACGAGTTAACAGTCGACTTAATCCGACTCTAATACTGCGCCTACTGTAAATATTATGTCGAACTTTGCCGTTATATGGTATTATGAGGACAACAAATTGAACTGGAAAAAGGAGGATATGTTGTGCATTATATCGAGACTCTGCACCGCCGCAACAAATTGCTCGTCAATATTATCTGGGGGATGCTCGTACTCGGCATAGGCGTGGACCTGTTGACTGGAGCTGGCACTGATTCTATCATCGCCCTATTGATCGTAGGTTCGCTTACCTGTGGCATAGCAACGGTAATGACTTACAAACGGTGGCTCACGCACTACATCATGTACATTATTTCCACAATCGTGACCTTGCTTACTCTGCTTCTCATCCATACCGGTCCTGTCATTACGACCTATTTCCTTGTGTACATCAATCTTGCCATTATGACGCTCTACAGCAGCTCCCGGGCCATTGCCTTCTCCGGCTCCATGGGTGCGGTGCTTACGGCGTATTTCTTCATGAGCGATATGAAAGAAGCTATCTTCGCCGATAATAGCCCCGTTACGATGTTCATGTACTTAGGCATGGTTGCCGTGCCCCTATTCGTCTCTACCAAATTCAGCGAACGGCTGCAGCGCGAAGCGACCGAACAGCGGGAGCACGCGGAGACAGAGCATGCCAAATCGATGAAGCTCGTAGATCAAGTCTCGCATTCCCTTGCGCTGCTTAACGACTTCAGCACGAATCTGAAATCCAATGTCACGTCGACGGGCACGATTTCCAAAGAAGTCACGATTGCCTTCTCGGAGATCACGTCCAGCATCGAGACGCAAACATCCAGCATCACCGACATTAGCGAAGCCATTCGCGAAATCGAGCAGTCTGTCACTTCACTTGCAGATCGTTCCAATGAGATGAGAGACCTCTCGGTCAGCTCCGCTAAGCTGACAAAAGCCGGCAGCCAAGAAGCGGAATCGCTAGAAAAAGAAATGAGGCATGTTAACGAAACGATCGATGCATCCGTCCAGCTCATGAACGAGCTCGGCGAGCAGAACAAAGTGATCAGCGACATCGTGTCTACGATCAAAACGATCTCCACCCAAACGAACCTGCTCGCGCTCAATGCCGCAATTGAAGCTTCGCGTGCGGGCGAGCATGGCAGGGGCTTCGGCGTCGTCGCACAGGAAATTCGCAAGCTTGCAGAATCGTCCAAGGACTCCACTGAGCAAATCGAACTGATTCTTGAACGCATTCGTTCCAAAACAGTCGAGGCTGCAAATCAAGTCCAGCAGGGCCAGCAGTCCGTCGTCAGCGGCAGCGCTGCGGCGGCTAAGGTTGTCGAGGTGATGCGCTCGCTCGCCAGCGATTCCGGCCACTTGGAGGATCAATCCGAACAGGTCGACCGCTCCGCGGAGGACCTGCATCAGCAGTATACGCGCATTACCGACCAGATCGTCACGATCGCCGGCATTACCGAGGAAAATATGGCGGCAACGCAAGACATGTCCGCCAGCATGATCACGCAGGACAGCCAAATTCGCGACATCGTCGAAAGCTTCCTGCAGCTGGACAAGCTGGCTTCGGACTTGAATCAGATGACTGTGCGATAGTGCAGGATGTAGAAAAGGCACCCGAGGGGGTGCCTTTTCTGCATCAATACGAAATAAATACTTTATAGGTTGGCTACAGCCACCCCAACCCCACGCCCCCGGCAACACCGACCAGCACCACCGTCCACGGCGGCAGCTTCCAGTAAGCCAGCATCGAGAACAAAATAACCGCCAGAGCGAAATCTCCGCCCCCGCCAATCGCCGACGTCCATATCGGATCATACAGCGTGGCCAGCAAAATGCCGACCACAGCGGCATTGATGCCAGCCAATGCCCCTTGCATCCGAGGACTGCTGCGCAGCTGGCTCCAGAACGGGAGCACGCCAACCACGAGCAGAAACGCCGGCAGAAAAATCGCCACGGTCGCCACTATCGCTCCGGGCAGACCGCCTGCAATTGCGCCGAGGTAGCCTGCGAACGTGAATAAAGGACCCGGAACGGCCTGCGTCACGCCATAGCCCGCCAAAAAATCCTGCTGGCTAACCCAGCCATTCGCCATCACCTCGTGCTCCAGCAGCGGCAGCACGACATGCCCGCCGCCGAATACGAAGGCGCCTGCTCGATAAAAACGATCGAATAGATCGACCCATAGGTTAGAGCTCCACGAGCTCAACAGCGGCAAGAGTACCAGCAGCGCGCCCAATGCCGCAAGACACGCCAGCCCCAGCCTCCGGCTTGTTTGCATATGATCGCTGACAGGCTGTTTCTGCTCCGCCTGCCGATTATGAAAGAGCCATACCCCCATAGCCCCTGCAGCAGCAATGAGCAGCACTTGGCTGTACGATGTCTGCCATAGGAGGGCAGCAGACATCGTAATAACGGCAATCGCGATTCGGGCGCGATCCGTCAGCAGCTTCTGCCCCATCCCGAGAAGGGCATGCGCCACGACCGCAACGGCGACGATTTTCAGTCCGTGAATCCAGCCCGCCGCGCCTAGATCGAAGCCCTGCATGAGCAAAGCAAATCCAATCAGCGCGATAAGCGATGGCAGCGTAAAGCCGAGCCACGCGACCACGCCACCAAGCAATCCCGCTCTCGCAATTCCGATTCCGATCCCTACCTGACTGCTCGCAGGTCCTGGCAGCAGCTGGCAGAGCGCCACCAAATCCGCATAGCTGCGTTCATCCATCCATTGCCGACGACGGACGTATTCATTATGAAAATAGCCAAGATGCGCGATCGGTCCCCCGAACGAGGTAAGCCCCAGCTTCGTTGAAACGCGCAGCACCTCCAATAACGCAGCGCCCTTGCCAAGCCTTACCGGCTGCTCTTGCCCTACAACGGAGTGGGCTTGTTTCGATACAGGTACATTCTCCAACCTGACTACACGCTCCTTTCCCTAGCGCACCCTACGATTATCGTATCTTATCGATATGACTAGCGATCAGCTTTTTCTCCACTATAGGACATGTATGTAAGCTTACGATTAACTTATCACACAATTGGGCGATGAAGCACCTATTGACATTTAAAGTTAAATCCTTTATTTTAGTTGTACATACAAAATACAATGTAGACGGCAAATCATACCTAAACCAATTCCACCCGAGGAGGAACTTCTACATGTCCAGCGAAATCAACCCGCCCGCCAATGACCAGACTTCCGCTCCTGACGAAGCTTTTTTGCACGAATGCCTCTATTTCACGACGAACCGGCTGAGCCGGGCGATTTCGCGCATCGCTGACGACGCTTTTGCTACGACCGGGCTTGCGCCTGCTTATGGCTACTTGATCCGCCTCGTCATCGGCAAGCCCGGCATTACGCAGAAGGAGCTGTCCGAGAAGCTCTACATTACGCCCTCCACACTGACCCGCTTCATCGATAAGCTCGAAGGCAAGCGGCTGGTCGAGCGCCAAGTGCAAGGCAAGACAGTGCTCGTCTATCCGACAGATAAAGCTTTTGAGCTGGAGCAGCCCATTCGCCAGGCGTCCAAGAAACTGAAAGAAACGTATGAAGCGATTCTCGGCAAGGAGGCTGCTGCGCTGTTGACGGCAAGCGTAGAAAACGCTGGCGTACAGCTGGAGTGAGCCTTAACGAAAAGCAAAAGTACGGAGGGATACCCATGAATACAACAGCTTTATCCCAAGAACCAAAGCGCCGCTCGCGCCTTTATTACGGTTGGATTATCGTGATCCTGACCTTCGCAACACTGCTTGTATCAGCAGGCATTCGGTCGCTGCCCAGCATCCTGCTCGTCCCTTTTCAAGAGGAATTCGGCTGGAGCCGCGGCGGCATTTCAAGCGTAATCTCGACTGGCATCTTCCTATATGGGCTGGTCGGGCCGTTCTCAGCCGCACTGTTGCTTCGCTACGGCATCCGCAAAGTCGTCATCGGAGCGCTATCCGTGGTTGCGGCTAGCCTGGCGATTACGCCGCTCATGACCTCCCTATGGCAGTTCGAGCTGCTCTGGGGCGTCGTCTCCGGCCTCGCTACAGGCATGATGGCGAATGTGCTCGGGGTTACCGTCAGCAATCTATGGTTCGTGAAGCGCAAAGGGCTCATTGTCGGCCTGCTCACAGCGAGCGCCGCTACCGGCCAGCTGCTGTTCCTACCGCTGATGGCCTCCATGACCGCGAACTTCGGCTGGCGTTACGCCATCTATGCCGCAGTCGCCGGCGTGCTGGTCGTCCTTGTCGCGATTGCGATCTGGATGCGCAATCACCCCTATGATCTGGGCATCGCTCCTTACGGCTCCGATGAGATCGTGAAGCCGACTGTTTTCAAAGGCAACCTGTTTCTCGCGCCGCTGCAAAGCCTCCGGCTTGCTGCGAAAAGCCTGACGTTCTGGCTGCTCGCCGGCACGTTCTTCTTCTGCGGCTTCTCGACGAACGGGCTTATCGGAACGCATCTGATCGCAGCATGCGGCGACCATGGCATGTTGGAGGTGACGGCCGCTAGCTTGCTAGCATTGATGGGCCTGTTCGACTTGTTCGGCACGACGATTTCCGGTTGGTTATCCGACCGATTCGACAGCCGCTGGCTATTGTTCTGGTATTATGGGCTGCGCGGGCTGTCGCTGCTGTTCCTGCCCTATGCACTCGATGCGACGCCTGCAATGCTCCTTGTCTTCTCTGTCTTCTACGGGCTCGATTGGATCGCAACCGTACCGCCAACCGCCAAGCTCGCTGGCCAATCGTTCGGCAAAGAGCAGTCCGGCATGATTTTCGGCTGGATCGTCGTGACCCATCAGATCGGCGCTTCGACGGCAGCCTATGGCGCAGGCGTTCTTCGCGACTGGCTCGGCAGCTACTCGCAAGCCTTCGTCATCGCCGGCTTTACCTGCTTCTTCGCTTCGCTCATGGCCATTCGGATCGGCAGAGGCATGGCGAGCAAAACAAGAGTTGTCGCTCAAGACTAACTTTAGTTTACAAAGTCAGAAGAGCCTTCTAGAGCTTGAGTTCTTCGACTGAGAGAATAAGTTTAAAGGATGAAGATGAAATGGTTTGGAGCAAGAAAACGATATGGCAGGGAATCCTCTTTGCGATAATAGTTGAGATGGCATTATTGGGATTCAATTTCCCTCTCATCTCAAGTATGTTCATTGGTTCAAAAGAAGAGGATTTTGTGTTCCATGATTCATATTTCGTTGTTTATCACGGTTTTCTAGACAATAGTCCGAAATTGGCTCTTCTTTTCTGGATGGTTCTTATTTTTATCACTGCAGTATCATTATTTATTTTATTAAAGACCCTCTGGAGGATCATGCGGTCCCGTTAGTGCCGTTGCACTTTGTACAACGAGAAAGGCAGGAGTGGCCTGCCTCGAAGGTTTCCATTGCAGTTCGTGCAACGAGATGCGATCAAGAAGTGACATGAGGCGGCCAAAACATAGAAAGCCGCCTTTCCCGTTGCGCCATATGCAAGGATACCTCCTCGTTTCTGCACTCGGTGTTGATGCCATTGTACGAACTGCAATGAGCATGCCGTTGCACGCAACAGTGCCGCCTGAAATGCGCCGTGCACACAACACCAACCGCTGAAGCGCGAAAAAGGAGTGTCCTCAGCCGTCATGGCTTTTGGAACACTCCTTTTTTCTGCCTATCCATGGCTCGCTTGATTCGCTCGTCTCGGCCGGCTTCGCCAAACCCATACCATGCTGGCAATGAGCAGCGCCGCCGCTATTCCGACTAACAAGTTCCAATGCCAATGCGGTATGGGCACGCGAGTCAGCATCAGGATGCCAATATCATCATAGATGTCTTCCAGCGTAAATTCTTCTGAATTATACCAGCCTACATCATATACCGTCGTTAGCCCTTGCACCCACACATACCAGCCTCTTAGAATGCTCAACAGCAGCGTGCCGGAGGCGGCAACGAATAAATGCTGGAGAGCTAGCAAATAGACATAACGTGGCGCAGCCGCTCGAACATAAAACATAATCATGCTGACAGCCAACGCAAGTGTTCCAAGGGCAGCGATTGCAAAGACGTAGAGCGGCATATAATTGTACTGCAATGAGAACTGCACGATAATGCCCCACAGCACCCACAAGCTCAGTACGGTACTAAATAATATAGCTAAAATGATGGATAATACCCTCATCATCATCCCCCGTTGTTTCATGCTCCGTTGCTCAGCTCAGCCTTCCTTCTTCGCCTTAACCTCCATTGGTCGCCATTGAATGATCAGAATAAGCTGCTCCTGCATATACGAGGTCGATTGCTCAAACCCGGATTCCACCCAGTGAAAAATAAGTCCGAGCAGTGCATGGATCGAATAGATCGCCAGCAGCTCCTGATTCACACCGGTGGTCGGATATTCGAGCTCGTCCATCGATATTTCTTTGAGCGCAAGAAACATCTTCTCTCTCAAGTTCGGCATGACATTGCTGCGCAGCAGCGTCGTGTAAAGCTCCGCATGCTGATGGATATGGTCGAATATTTTCACCGAATTGGCGGTTAGCTCGTTGATGCGAAAAACATCCTGATGCTCATAAGGGGCTCGAAAAGAAGCCAGAAATTTCCGGATCAGCTCATCGATAATGTCATCCAGCAGCGCCTCTTTGTTCTCATAATGGGCATAGAAGGTTCCGCGGTTGTAATTCGCCGACTCTACGATTTCGGTAATCGATATGGCATCGAAGCTCTTCTGGGACATCAGCGCGAGCAGCGCTTGCTTAAGCGCCTCTTGGCTGCGAACGACGCGCCGGTCCTTTTTGGCATGCTCTTGCGGCATAATTCTCACCCTTTTAATGAACAATATAGGCCGAACTGTACGTTACCTAACAATCCGACGGTTTTTACTGATTGTTTGCGTTCTTGCACCTCCATTATACTTCAACTAACAGGTGTATGGTTATTGAACATCTGTACAACAACGGGAGGTAATTCACATGAGACTTTCTGGAAAAGTAGCCGTAATCACAGGTGCAGCTTCGGGTATGGGCAAAGCGATCGCCGAGCTGTATGCAGCTGAAGGAGCTAAAGTCATCGTCTCCGACCTTCGCGTAGAAGCCGCTCAAGCGGTCGTTTCGAACATTGAGGCTAGCGGCGGCACAGCTGTTGCCGTAGCAGCGAACGTAGCTAAAGAAGAAGACGTCCAACAATTAATCGATACAGCAGTACAACAATTCGGCACGGTCGATATTCTCGTCAACAATGCGGGCATCATGGACAATTTTGTACCCGCGGGCGATCTGACGGACGAGCTATGGGACCGCGTTTTTGCAATCAATACGACGGGCCCAATGCGGACGATCCGCAAAGTGCTGCCCATCTTCACCGATAAAAAGAGTGGCGTCATTATCAACATCGCTTCCGCTGGCGGACTGCAAGGCTCCAGAGCGGGCGCTGCTTATACCGCTGCGAAGCATGCGGTGGTCGGCTTGACCAAAAACGTCGGCTTCCAATACGCGCCTCTCGGCATTCGCTGCAACGCCATCGCACCAGGCGGCGTTAATACGAATATCGGCACCTCCCTTACCGCGCCTAACGCGTTCGGCATGGAGCGCGCAATGGCGGGCATTACCTTGAATCCTCGCACAGGCGAGCCAGAGGAAATCGCGAAAGTCGCGCTGTTCTTGGGATCAGATGACGCGAGCTTCGTGAACGGCACAGTCGTTACAGCGGATGCGGGCTGGACGGCTTACTAAAAGCAGGCGAGCGCATCTGCCATATAGCTGCACAAAAACCGCCAGTTAGACATCCGTCTGACTGGCGGTTTTTTAGCGTTTGCAGCCCTGCCGTGGCTTGGCTTCACTTTGTTGAATTTGGTAAAATAAAGAAAAGGAGGCGATCGCGCTGAATAAAAAATCATCCCCGCTGCCGATTCTGCTTTGTGCCGACCAGCAGACGTTTGACCAATGGCTCGCGGACCATCATGCGCAATCATCAGGCGTTCGGCTGCAAATTGCCAAGAAAAATGCGGACATCGTTACCGTCACTTACAATGAAGCACTCGAAAGCGCCTTATGCTACGGATGGGTAGACAGCCAGAAAGAGAAGCTGGATGAGCACGCATGGCTGCAACGGTTCACGCCGCGCGGGCCGAAGAGCATTTGGTCCAAAATCAATAAGGACAAGGCCGAGCAGCTTATCGCGGACGGCCGCATGCAGCCCGCTGGCTTCGCCGCTATTGAAGTCGCCAAGCGGAACGGGCAATGGGATAAAGCCTACGAATCGCAAAGCACGGTGTCGATGCCGGATGACTTTGCAGCTGAGCTTGCGCAGCATGAGGCTGCCAAGCAGTTTTATGAGCAGCTTAATCGGCAAAATCAATTCGCTATCCTGTTCCGTATTCATCAAGCGAAGAAACCGGAAACCCGCGCGAAGCGAATCGAGCAATTTATCGCCATGCTGGAGCGCGGCGAGATGCTGTATCCCAAAGCGAAAGCATAAGCGGCCAAGACACAGCTGCGCCACTGGACGCCGAGCTTCGTTCACAGCCTACTCGGTTGAAGCCGCCTTAAACGCTGCCACTAGTAGGAAAATCGGACGACGCGTCTCATCGCGCATGTCCGGATACTGCTCAATTGCCTCCTGCGTCGGCTGCGGCTCGGACAGCTGGGCGATGGTAAAGCCCGCGCTGATGAGCGCATTGAGCAGCGTCGCGAGCGTGCGATGATATTTTACGACGTCGTTATCGAGAAATCTCGTCTGCCGCAGCCCCTCGCTCTGATAGTCATCGACCGGCCAATGCAGCCGCTCGCCCTCCGCCCCATAGTGCCAGTCCTGCGCAGCACGCGCTGTGAAAATCGGATGCTCGACCGAGAGGACGAACGTGCCGCCTGGGGCGAGCGCATGAGCGATTTGGCGGCACACCGCCTCAAAATCCGCTATGTAATGCAGCGCTAACGAGCTGATCACGACGTCGAACTGCTCCGCGTCAAACGCGATGTCTTCAATCGGCAGCTGCACATAGGTAATCGCCGGATCGTCGCCGTACGATTTTGCACGCTCCAGCATTTTCGCCGATATGTCTACGCCGACAACCGAACGCGCTCCTTGCTCCCGTGCATAACGGCAGTGCCAGCCATAGCCGCAGCCTAAATCCAGCACGCGCTTGTCCCGCAGATCCGGAATGAGCTGCTTCAATGCAGGCCATTCGCCGGCTGACTCCAGCCCGCTGATCGAGCGCGGCATTTCTTTATATTTATCGAAGAAGCCTTGGTCATCATATTTGTTCTGCTTCATCTTCGTCTGCTCCCCCATTCATTCTTGGTTACCACCCTTATGAAGTACTCCTTATTGATTCAAAATGCTGTCCTCAAGCACCGCATATTTGTCCCCGTATTCTTTAATAATATGAGTCTCGCCCCATTCGCACAGCATGTTCAGAATGGATTTGAGGCTGCTGCCGTATTCGCTCAGCTCATATTCCACCTTCGGCGGCACTTGGTTGTAGCTGATCCGATTAATGATGCCATCGTCGACCAGCTCCTTGAGCTGCTGGATCAGCATTTTCTGCGTAATCCCTGGCATGAGGCGCTTCAGGTCGCTCGTGCGTTTTTTTCCATGCGTTAGATGGCATAAAATCACGCATTTCCACTTCCCGCCGATGACCTCAAGCGTTGCTTCTACGGAAATGTTGTACTTTTTCTGCGCCACTGTCATGGCTTTTGCCTCCCTATAATCAGCCTTAAAGGCCGCCGTTGTCCAATTGTTACTTTTTAGTGTCTATGTCACATAAAAGTACGTACTGTTCTTTATCGCTTAGGTCTATCATAATAGCACTTACCGGCCGGTAAAACCATATGAAAGAAGTCGTTCCTATGACGCACAATGCAAAAAGAAGCACGTTCGCACTTCTAGCGCTCGCAATCAGCGCATTCGCGATTGGCACCACAGAATTCATCAGTGTCGGGCTGCTGCCCCTCATCGCTGAAGACTTGCATATATCCGTAACAACTGCGGCGTTGACGGTTACGCTATACGCATTGGGCGTTACAATCGGCGCTCCCGTCCTAACGTCGCTGACAGCCAGCATCCCGCGCAAAACCTTGCTGTTCGGCATCATGATCGTGTTTATCGCCGGCAATAGCTTAGCCGCTGCCGCTGGCGGGATCGGGCTGCTGCTGACGGCACGCATCCTGTCGGCATTCGCCCATGGCGTGTTCATGTCCATTGGCTCGACTATTGCAGCCGAACTCGTACCCGCAGATCGTCGGGCAAGCGCCATTGCGCTTATGTTCTCTGGACTGACGGTAGCGACTGTAACGGGTGTCCCGCTTGGCACTTTCATCGGACAGCAAATGGGCTGGCGGGCTGCTTTCATCGGGATTGTGATCATTGGCGTCCTTGCACTCATCGCCAATATGGTTCTCATCCCTGCAGACCTGCCCAAGGGCACGCGTACGCCGCTTAGCGAGCAGGTGAAGCTCGTCACGAACGGACGGCTGCTGATGGCATTCGCCATTACGGCTATCGGGTATGGCGGCACGTTCGTCGTCTTTACTTATTTATCTCCGCTCTTGCATGAACTATCCGGCTTCAAGGAGCACACGATCGCCGTCATCTTACTCGTCTACGGCGTTGCGATCGCAATCGGCAACATGATCGGGGGTAAGGCGGCGAACCGCAACCCGGTAAAAGCACTGCTTTACATGTTTATTTTGCAGGCTATCGTCCTGCTCGTCCTTGCCTTCACGATACCGTTCAAAGCGGCAGCTATTCTGACGGTATTCCTGATGGGCCTGTTGGCCTTTATGAATGTACCTGGTCTGCAGGTTTACGTCGTCATGCTGGCGAAGCGCTATGCGCCGCAAGCGGTAGACGTAGCGTCAGCCGTTAATATCGCAGCGTTCAACGCCGGAATCGCGCTTGGCGCGTACTTGGGCGGGGTTGTCACCGACTCCATCGGGCTTCTTCATACGACGTGGGTAGGCGCAATTATGGTCGGCGGCGCAGTTTTGTTAACAGGTCGAGCACTTGTTTTGGAAAATAAAGAAAGTAAAGAACACACACTCAGGAGGACTTCATAATGACTACTACACAAACAGCACAGCATTTGCAGGATACAACGACGTTGCACAATGAAGTAAGAATGCCTTGGTTCGGCCTCGGCGTATTCAAAGTCGAAGAAGGCGAAGAGCTTGTTCAAGCGGTCAAAGCCGCGATCAAAAATGGCTACCGCAGCATCGATACGGCCGCAATCTACGGTAATGAAACAGGCGTCGGTCAAGCCATTCGCGAAGCGATAGCTGAAGGCCTCGTTACAAGAGAAGAGCTGTTCGTCACCTCAAAAGTATGGAACGCCGATCTGGGATACGAATCGACGATTGCTGCTTATGAAACAAGCTTGTCGAAGCTTGGCTTGGAATACCTTGATCTGTATCTCATACACTGGCCGAAGGCTGGCAAATATAAAGACGCTTGGCGCGCGCTGGAGACGCTGTACAAAGAAGGCCGCGTGAAAGCAATCGGCGTCAGCAACTTCCAAATCCATCATCTCGAGGACGTCATGAAGGACGCAACGGTTAAGCCGATGATTAACCAAGTGGAATTCCACCCTATGCTGTCGCAAGAACCGTTGCGTGCATTCTGCGCGACGCAGAACATCCAGTTGGAAGCATGGTCGCCGCTCATGCAGGGCCAGCTGCTCGACCATCCTGTGCTGTCGGAAATTGCAGCACGCCATGGCAAATCGATCGCCCAAGTCATTTTGCGCTGGGATCTCCAGCACGGGGTCATCACAATTCCGAAATCGATCAAGGAGCAGCGAATTATCGACAATGCCGCGCTGTTCGACTTCGCTTTATCTGCAGAGGACATGGCACGGATCGATGCGCTTAACGAAGATCGCCGCGTCGGTCCGGACCCGGACAACTTTGATTTCTAATCGCTTGAATACGGATGAAGCTCCCGTGTATCGGGAGCTTTTTTGCTGCGCTATCTTTGTTGGGCGCGTTGGGCCGCGCGAATAGGGCAGATTATTATTCCCTATTCGCACTCTGGCGTGCTAACCGAACGAATAGGGCAGATTTCTATTCCCTATTCGCACTCTGGCACACTAACCAGGGTAGCGTCAAGAAGTTTGTGTAAGCTCTAGGTTGGGGTGATTCGCGGCGTATCGTTCCAGATACATTTGTTCAAGCTTCGCCTTCGTATCAACGTCGACAAATCCCCGTATCGCTCTACCGCACCATTTTTCGTTGTAGTCGAGTGCTTGCAAATAAATAATCTTTTCAGCAGCTTCAATATTGGTCAAGCTATTCATTGGCTTAAGCCGTTTTCGAAGCTCTTTGTTCATCCGTTCGATCGGGTTAGAGGTGTAGATGGCCGGCCACGTGAGTACAGGAAACTTGTAAAAAGCTAGTAAGGTGGGGAGCTGTGCTTCCCACGACTTTACTTCTTTCGGGTATTGTTTGCTCCACTTGGCCTTGAAACCATCAAATACAGCTAAAGCGACATCCCCATCCACCGCAGTATAAACGAGCTTTAGATCGTCGAGAAACGCGGTCTTGTCGGATACGCGGATTTTAGAAAACGTGCTACGGACTTTGTGGACGATGCAGTGTTGCACATCGGCCTTTGGATAGATTTCTCTAAAGGCTTCTTCTAGTCCTGGAAGGCCATCGAAGACGCCAAGCAACACGTCTGTTGCTCCGCGATTTTTCAGGTCTTTGAGGACCTCTCTCCAGCCATTTGCGCTCTCATGCCCGCCTACGTAGAAGCCAAGGATTTGGCGGATGCCTTTTTCGTCAATCCCCATAGCCAAATAAACAGCCTCACTGCTAACGGTGTTACGCTTTAGCTTCACATACAAACCATCTAGGTAGATCACCGAGTAACGCTTCTCGAGCGGACGTTGTTGCCACTGTTCAATGTCTTCCATAACGGTTTGCGTAATGTTGCTGATCGTCGTTGGCGAGTACTGGGAACCAAACATACTCTCGATGAATTTTGCGACTTCTCGCGTGCTCATGCCGCCTTTGTACATGTGGATGATGGCCTCTTCTAACCATCCCTCGCGGCGCTGATACGGCTGGAACAGACGGGTTTTGAAGTAACCTTTCCGATCTCTGGGCACTTGCAAGTCATTAATGGTCCCGTAGCGTGTTTGGTAAGTGCGCGTGTAGTTCCCGTTAAGGCTGGTACGAGGGCCTTGATGCTCCGTGCTAATGTAATGTTTAATTTCTTCACGAAGCAGCAGCTCGAGCTTCTCCTGCACCAGTTTAGTTACAGCATTTTCAAGTAGATTGTTGAAAGAATTTTCGGGTATATTAGTCATCGAGTAGGGCTCCTTCTTGGTGCGTGTGGTAACCCCGAGAATACCCTACTTTTTTGCTGCCTGTTAAGGCTCCAAATGTTGGTACACAAACAACTTTACATCATCCTAACCAGCCGAATAGAGAACTTTTCTATTCCCTATATGCGCACTCTGGCACACTAACCAGCCGAATAGGGCACTTTTCTATTCCCTATTCCCACTCTGGCACACTAACCAGCCGAATAGGGCACTTTTCTATTCCCTATGCGCACTCTGTCGCGCTTACCAGCCGAATAGGGCACTTTTCTATTCCCTATTTGCCCTTCGGCGGGCTAGCCGCGCAGATAGGGCAACTTTTACGCCCCCTAAACGCAAAAAAGGGCTGGACGCTTGTCCAACCCTTCTTGCTTGTGCTGCTATATTAGGCTTTGTTCGACGAACCGAACTCGCGCATTTTACCTGCAACCGTTTGTTTGATCGCTTCACGACCTGGCGCCAGGAATTTACGTGGATCGTAAACTTCAGCGTCGTTCGAAAGGATCTCGCGAGCCACTTTCGTGAACGCGATTTGGTTTTCCGTGTTTACGTTGATTTTAGCCGTACCCAGGGAGATCGAACGTTTGATGTGCTCCGTAGGGATGCCCGTGCCGCCATGCAATACCAATGGAAGCTTGATCGTTTGGCAGATCTCTTCCATTTCTTTGAAGCCGAGGTTAGGCTCGCCTTTGTAAGGACCATGAACGGAACCAAGTGCTGGTGCCAGGCAGTCGATGCCCGTGCGCTCTACGAGCTCGAAGCACTCTTTAGGATCTGCATAGATAACGCCTTCAGCGATAACGTCGTCTTCTTGTCCGCCAACTGTTCCCAGTTCAGCTTCTACCGAAACGCCGCGCTCGTGAGCGTACTCAACCACTTGTTTCGTGATGCGGATGTTGTCTTCCAGCGGATCATGCGAAGCATCGATCATAACGGAAGTGAAGCCAGCGTCGATTGCTTGCTTACATTTTTCGAAGCTCGAACCATGGTCCAAGTGGATTGCAACTGGAACCGTGATTTTCATTTCTTCGATAAGGGATTTAACGATCGCCGTAACAACCGTGAAACCGCCCATGTAACGTGCAGCGCCTTCGGATACGCCGAGGATAACTGGCGATTTCTCTTCTTCAGCAGCTGCAAGAATTGCTTGCGTCCACTCAAGGTTGTTGATGTTGAATTGACCTACTGCATAACCTTCTTTAAGACCTTTGTTGAGCATGTCTTTCATCGAAACCAATGCCATTGTGAAAATCCTCCTTCAAAATAATTGCGATTTACTGCCGGTGACTGACCTTTCAATCATACCCAATTGATCCCTTGTTTAATAATTTAAACAACAGATGAATGAGGACGAACGAAGAAGCCTTTTTAATCCATTCACGTTCACCACATCAGTCTACATGTTATCACAAATATTGTGATAAAACCACCTGTGGAGCATGCTGAAAGCCCTGTCATTCGCGGTCTGGCGCAATTCCTGCCCATTATTTTTTGGATCGTAATGCGATTTATTCGCTATGCCTTCTTTACGTACTGCGATTTTAGCTGCATCGCGCCGAAGCCGTCGATTTTGCAATCGATATCGTGGTCGCCTTCGACGAGACGAATGTTTTTGACGCGCGTGCCGATCTTCACGACCGAAGAGCTGCCTTTGACCTTCAAATCCTTGATCACCGTGACCGTATCGCCATCCGCCAGCACATTGCCGTTGGCATCCTTCACGACCCTCAGATCCTCCTGTTCCTCCGCGCCGCCTTGCTGCGGCCACTCATGGCTGCATTCGGGGCAAATATACAAGCTGCCATCCTCGTACGTGTAGACAGAATGGCAAGCGGGACAATCGGGTAAATGGGACATGCTGCTTCCTCCTTAAGGCTAATCGACTTAGCAAAGCCTTCCTAATACTAGCATCAGCTGCATCGGTCTACAATATAAAGCAAAAAAGAGCATCCCTGTACAGGATGCTCTTAAGCCACTCCGTCATCTATGGGCGCAGCGTCTTGAGCGCGCCGCTCCAAGCGAGCACTTGATCCAGCATGCCATTCACATTCGTCAGATGCAGGTCAGCCGGCTTGAATACCGAGCCGTTCTCGAAATCCGTGAACAGGGACAACGCCGGATGAATGCGAACATCCGCTACGGACAGCTCGCCCAGAATGCCGCGCAGATGCTCAGCAGCGCGCGCGCCGCCGACCGAGCCATAGCTTACGATGCCAGCCGCCTTGTTATTCCAAGCTTCGCGGGCATAGTCGAGCGCGTTCTTCAATGCAGCCGTAATGCTGTGATTGTACTCCTGCACGATGAAGACGAACCCATCCAAGCTCGCCAGCTTGGTGTTCCAAGCCGTCGCTTGCTGCGTCGCATCCACTTCGCCAAACAAGGGCAGCTTGTACTCCGCAATGTCTACAATCTCGTAATTTGCGTCGTTGCGCTTATCGGCGATGCTCTTCACCCATTCTCCCACTTGCGGGCTTACACGGCCTTGACGCGTGCTTCCCAGAATAATGCCGATGTTCAATTCCGCCATTCGTTATCCCTCCTTAATTGACTCATTCTAAATATTATCCAAGACGCTCCCTGTATAGTCCTCCTTGGATGAAAACTAGCATTCGCGCGGCTCCCGCAGTCTAGTTAATACGCTGAAAATAGTCGATAACGAATTGGCGGAACCGCTGCGCCGCAATCGACAGGTAATGCTTGTTGGACCATACTAAGCCGGTCGTCACTTGGCTGTTGGGATGATCGGTGATGCGCAAGCGGTGCGGCATCAATGCGGCCCGTTTCTCCCAAGCCAATTCAGGCACGAACGTAATGCCCAGACCTTTGCGCAGCAGCACTAGCACGGCGTCCGCTTCATCGAGCTCGAACACCGTATTCGGCGTAAATCCGGCTCCCTGCCTGCACATCTCATCCGTAAACGCGCGGAACCAATAGCCCTGCCTCAGGCCGAGAAACTTCTCTTCCTGCAGCTCCAGAAGCGACACGCTCTCTCTGCCCGCCAGCCAATGACCCTCATGCACGGCCAAATAAATATTTTCCGTCCGAAGCGGCGTCCATTCCATGCCATCCCCTTCAATCGGCGCTGTCGTAATACATAGATCAATCTCGCCGTCCTCCAGCATTCGTTTAAGGACAGCCGTCGGTTCGAGCACCTGCCGAAAGTGGACGTTCGGATACTGGTCCAGAAAAGCGCTCAGCAGCTCTGGCAAAATGCTGATAATCGAAGCGGCCAGCGTGATGCTGCCGCGATTAAGCCCCGCCATGTCGCGAACCTCCCGCTTGCCCTCCTCCAGCTCCTGAAAAATCCGGTCCACCCGCTGCAGGAACACTTTGCCGAACGGATTGAGTCGAATGTTGCGCCCCTGCCGGTCAAATAACGGAACGCCAATACTCGCTTCGAGCCTTGCGATCGTCTTGCTAAGCGATGGCTGCGCGATCTGAAGCTCCTCTGCGGCCTTAGTAATATGCTCCAGTCTTGCGACCGTCTGGAAATATTGCAGCTGAAGAAGCTCCATAACGTTTAATTCCCCTTATATATAGACTAATAGCTATCATATCATAGTTTATTATGTATTATACTCCACCATTGCACCTCCCTATAATAGAAATCGAGTTCATACAATTGACACAGGGAGATGACCCTTTATATGAAAGCAGCAGTATTGGAAGCGTTTAACCAACCGTTGGTTGTAAAAGAGGTTGCGGACCCTACCCTTACGCCAGACGGCATTATTCTAAAGCTAGAGGCAACCGGCGTATGCCGCAGCGATTGGCACGGCTGGGCAGGCCATATGACCAACGCCATGCAGCCGCTACCGCATATTCTCGGCCATGAGATGAGCGGCATCATCGAGGAAGTCGGCAGCAACATCCGTAATTTCAAAAAAGGCGACCGCGTCATCGTTCCTTTCAGCCAAGGCGACGGCACGTGCCCGCATTGCCAATCGGGTCACCATAACGTGTGCGACAACATGAAGATGGTCGGCTTCAATTTCGAAGGCGGCTTCGCGCAATACGTGCACATTCCGAATGCCGATCTTAATTTGCTTCATTTGCCAGACGGCGTGGATTTCCTCACGGCTAGCGCAATGGGCTGCCGTTTCATGACGGCCTTCCATGGCGTCGTTTCGCGCGGCAGCGTGCGCCCAGGCGAGTGGGTTGCCGTATACGGTTCCGGCGGCGTCGGGCTTTCTGCGATTCAAATCGCATCCGCGGCTGGCGCTAACGTTATCGCTGTCGATATTGCCGACGATAAGCTGGAATTCGCCAAGCAATTCGGCGCAGTTGCTACGGTTAACAGTAAAAACGTCAATGCGCCGCAAGCGATCAAAGAGCTGACCAAAGGCGGGGCGAATATTTCGATCGATGCGCTCGGCATTCAAGATACGGTAATCAGCTCGCTCCTTAGCTTGAATAAACGCGGACGCCACGTGCAAATCGGCATTAGCCCGAACCCGAATGGCGGCATGACGCCAGTACCGGTCAACCTTATTATGATGAACGAGCTGTCCCTGCTCGGCTCCGTATCGATGCCAATTCCGGAGTATCGCGAAATGCTGCAAATGGTCGAGAAGGGCAAGCTTAACCCCGGCCGTCTCGTGACCAAACAAATCGCATTGGATGACATCAACTCGGCCTTCGAAGATATGACCAACTACGCTGGCTTCGGCTTAACGGTTGTTACCAAATTTTAAGAGCGGAGGGCATCCCTATGTCTGAAAAATATAACAAGCAGTACATCAACGGCGTCTGGCGCGATGGCTCCAGCAAGCAAGTGTACGATAGCGTCAACCCCTACAATAACGAAGTGATCGCTCGCATTAGGCTCGCCAACCGTGACGACATCGACGAAGCCTATGAAGCAGCAAGAGTAGCGCAAAAGGCTTGGGCGAAATCCTCCGCAGACGAGCGGAAGGAAGTGCTCCGCAGTGCCGCTGGATTGCTGATGGAGCGAAAAGAAGAGATGATCGGGCTGATGGTCAAGGAATCCGGAAGCTCCGTCGTCAAGGCCGGCTCCGAATTCATGGTTGCCGTAGGCTCCATTCTGTCTGCCATCGACTATGTTGATTCGATGTTCGCTCCGCATGTGTTCCCTTCGCCCATTCCCGGCAAGGAGAACCATGTCTATCGTTATCCGGTAGGCGTCATTGGCACGATCAACGCCTTTAACTTCCCGCTGTACATGGCTCTGCGCGTCGTCGCGCCAGCCGTTGCGGCAGGCGATGCAGTCGTGCTGAAGCCCGACTCGCAGACGTTCATCACGGGCGGGCCGATCATTGCCGATATTTTCGAGCAGGCGGGCCTTCCGAAGGGCGTCGTTAACGTCATTGCGTACGACGTAGCCGAGGTTGGCGATTACATGATCGAGCATCCCGTGCCGCGGATCATGTCGTTCACGGGCTCGACGGGCGTCGGACGCCATATCGCCGAGCTTTGCGGCAAACACCTGAAGCGCACATCGCTTGAGCTTGGCGGCAACAATGCGTTCGTCGTGCTTGAGGATGCGGATTTGGACCAAGCGGTGAACGCCGCTATTTTCAGCAAGTTTATGAACTCTGGCCAAGTGTGCGTGTGTACGAATCGCTTTTTCGTGCATCGCAGCCTATATGAAACGTTCATCGAGCGGTTCGTCGAGCGGGCGAAGCAAGTGCCGTACGGCGACCCGACCGATCCGAAGGTCGTCATAGGCCCTCTGATCAACGAAAGACAAATCCAGAAAGTGCTCAACATCGCCCAAGAAGCGAAGCAAGACGGCGCACGTCTCGTGCTCGAAGGCAAACGCCTCGGCAACGTCGTAACGCCGTTCGTATTTGCGGATGTCGATCCGAAGTCGCGACTGGCGAAAACCGAAATTTTCGGCCCGATCGCAACGATCATCCCATTCGACACCGAGGAAGAAGCGTTGGCTATGGCGAACGATACCGAATATGGCTTGTCCGGCGCCGTCTTCTCCCGCGATCTGGACAAGGGAACCGCGTTCGCGTGCGCCGTGGAGAGCGGCATGACCCACGTCAATGATACGACGATCAACATGGACATGAACGCGCCGTTCGGCGGCGAGAAATCGTCCGGCATCGGCCACTATGGCGGCGAAATTGGCTTCGAGGAGTTCACGACCTGCAAGTGGGTTTCAGTTCAAAAGGAAGCCCGTGTGTTTCCTTTCTAAAATAAAAGGGGATGTCCCAAAAGCCGCGATGGTCATATCCCCGTCAAGTAGACAGTTAAAAAAGCAGTAACTAAGCGGCGATCGCATTCCTGAATTCAACAGGAGAGCGGTCGCCTAATTTTTTCTGGAATCGTTCTTGGTTGTAATAGGTGATGTACTCCGCAATCAGCTGCTTGGCCTCAACTTCACTTTTTGGCTTTGCCAAGTGAAGCTTCTCCGTCTTCAGGTGAGAGAAAAAGGATTCGATGCAAGCATTATCAAAGCAGTTTCCGCGCCTTGAATGGCTTCCTTGCAGACCATGATCCTCCAGCAGCTTTGCATAAGTCTTTGTGGTGTACTGAAAACCTTGGTCGGAGTGAAGCAACGCTTTTGGCGTCTTCAACTGTTTGACGGTCTCGAGGACAAGCTCAAGGTCATTTCGCGCGCTAAGCTTCCAAGCCATCACTTCATTGTTGAAGAGGTCTAAAATAACGGACAGATAGAGAAATTCATGCCCAACACGAACGTAGGTTATGTCAGTAACAAGTTTGAGTTTAGCTGCTGTTGCCGTGAACTCACGGTTCAACACATTCGGGAATAGCACGGAAGGTTTGCGACCTGCAAAGGGGCGTTTTTTACGAATAACAGACTGAATCCCAAGCTCACGCATGAGTCGTCGTACTTTCTTATGATTCACAGTCAAGCCTTCTTTACGTAATGCAGTGCGCATACGGAAATAGCCGTAATGAGGCCGAATACGGTGAATAGCTAGAATATGCTCTTTTAGTACGGTATCTTCGTCTAGCCGTGCTTGACGGGTTTCGTAGGTCGACAGCCATTTGTAGTAACCAGCACGAGAAACATCCGCTATTTTGCACAGAAGAACGGTCGTAAAGCTTGTTGTCATTTCTCGAATGGACTCGAACCGGGCTTGCTTATCCAACTTCCCTCCCCATGTAGATTTGGATTGAGCTTTTTTAGGTACTCGACCTGTGCTTTCAAATGAGCGATCTCTTCCTCAGCAGAGTTGAAATGTTTCTTCGTCCATTTCCCACGGTAGTCTTCAAACGACTCTCCATTTTGGGCTTTACGGACCCAATTCATGATCTGAGTTTCACTCTTAATTCCGAATTTATCCATGATCATTGGATAACTCCATTGTTCTTCTAAGCGAAGTCTCACCGCTTCTTTCTTCGTTGCTTCATCATAACGGTTAAATGTTTGACCCTTTTTCGCCATGAAAAATCCCCTCCGGTCAACAGTGTTGAGTTCATCATAGCATGAACTCTTTTTTCACTGTCTACCGTAAGGGGATAATACCACGACGGCTGAGGGACATTCCCTTTTTTGCGCTGAAACGGTTGGTGGTGTGTGGGAGTGCGGGGGCACGAGGCGGCGGTGCAGGCGCCGACCTGCTGCTCATTGCAGTTTGTACAATCGAATCAGCTCGTACACGGAAGTGAGGGGGCTTCATTGCATATCGTGCAACGGGAAAGGCGACTTTCTATGCCCGGGAGCACATCGCGCCTCTTCTGGACGCATCTCGTTGCATGAACTGCAATGAGAACCTCTGAGGCCGGCCGATCTTGCCTTCGTCGTTGTACAAAGTGCAAGGAATGGCAGCAGGACCGCAGCATGCGGTGCATCACAACATTTGCTGGGCGTTACGCACGTTACGCGCGCTATGAATCCATGTGGGCAACCTCAAGCTCCTGCTTCACATAGCGATACAGCTTCGCGCTGGCGAACTGCAAGGCGGACGTCCGGCTCGCCAATCCCATAAGCATGTCAATCGAGCTGCCCTTCATCGGCCGGGCTTCCGTGCCACTGGGCAAAGGATCAACGAGAATCCGAGGCACGAGGGCAACGCCCATTCCCTGCGCCACATAACGCTGAAGCGCGATCATGCTGCCGATCTCCATCGTTTCAACCCCAAGGTGACCCGCTTCCTGCAGCATCATCTCTAGCTTCTTGCGGTAAGGGCAGGCAGCTGACGTAATCAATAACCGATGCCCTTCCAAGTCGCTCAGTGCAATCGCGTCCAAACTCGCCAGCGGATGCCCTTCCGGCATGAGCATCATAAACCTCTCGTGAAATAGCGGCTGAAAATAGAGCTCCTTCCCGACATCAGGAGCGGAGCACAAGGCAAAATCGATGCTTCCTTGCTTCAACGCTTCCATTAAAACCGGCGTGCTGGCGATCTCTATCGCGATGCGGATTTTCGGATACTCGTCCATGAACCGCTTCAGCACCTGCGGCATGCGATAGCTCGCCGTCGGCTCCGTCAAACCGATCCGCACCGTGCCCGCGTCGCCTAACTGCAGGTCAGCCAGATTCGCCTGAAGCTGCTCCATCCGCTCCACCATCGCTAAGCTTTGCTCATAAAATAGCTTGCCTGCCTCCGTTAATGCTACCTTTTTGCCGCGCTCGATAAGCTGAACGCCGAGGTCCGCCTCCAGCCGCTGAATTTGCATCGTGACGGTGGATTGCGCGTAGTTCATTTCTTCCGCTGCACGATGGAAGCTTGCGTATTTGACGATCCGATTGAACGTTTTTAACGTTTTGAGATCCATTCAGGTCTCCTTCATGATTCAATAATTTTGAATCCCCTCTTCAATACATTCAATTATACACAATGAACCCCTGCGGTATAAAATGACCCTAAAGATTGTACCGAGGGAGAGGATCACGATGAAGCAGCGATATGATAAAGTCGCATTGGTTACAGGAGGAGGAACCGGCATTGGCAGAGCGACGAGCATCGCTCTTGCGCAGCGAGGGGCAGCGGTCGCGGTGAATTATTCGAGATCGCGAGAAGAAGCGGAAGAAACAGTACGGCTCATTGAGGAAGCAGGCGGACAGGCGATTGCGATCCAAGCGGATGTTTCGCGTGACGATGAGGTCAGGGCGATGGTCCAGCAAATCGTGCAGCAATTTGGCACGGTGGACTGGCTCGTCAATAACGCCAGCATGACCCGCCATATACCGCTCGATGATCTGGACGCAGTAACCGATGAGGTATGGGATGACCTTATCGATGTGAATGTGAAGGGCATGTTTTACTGCGCTCGGGCGGCTGCTCCTATCATGAAGGCTAACGGGCGCGGCGCAATCGTCAACATTGGCAGCATTGCCGGTACGACAGGCAATGGCTCCTCGCTTCCTTATGCCGTGTCCAAAGCTGCTGTCCACGGGCTTACGAAGTCATTGGCGCGAGCGCTAGCCCCTCAGATTAGCGTCAACTGCATCGCACCGGGAGCCGTCGCGACCAGGTGGTGGGCTGGACGGGAGGCCGCGATGCAACGGCTGGCACCGAACCTTTTGCTTCAGCATATTGCAACGCCGGAGAACATTGCCCAACTGGTCTGCGCAGCGCTCGAACAAGAAGCAATGACGGGGCAAATCATTACAGCTGATAGCGGGCAGACGCTGTAGTGCTGCATGCATGAAAAAAGGCGCCTTGCGGCGCCTGCATTGTTCGTTCGTATTAGGCAAATAGGAAAAGAGAGATAATGCCAACCACCCACAGCATCGGCACCAGATTCCAAATAACCGCCGCCCGCTTGTTGCGTTTGTGCAGCACCCAACCTAGAATCGAGCCGAGCAGCACAGCGACGGGATAGATGGCGATTCCGCCTACGAATGAAAGGTTCCACACGCTAAACCCTTGATCGAAGGACATGAACGACATGCCGAATATGAGCAGCCATGGCAAAAAGCTAATTACATAAATGATTTGGCTAATAGCTAAAAATATTTTCACTTCTACGTTCCCCCTGCCGTGAATCGCTGCTCGATGCGTTCACGGTTTTTTATATATAATCGAGCGCTACTATTTTATTACAGGCAGGCGTGGATTGACAATTAGCTGACTGCACATTCGAATACATAAAAATACGTGCCTGCCCCGTACCCTTCCTTTACCTCATGAACAACAATATGCTCAAACCCATTAGCCGCAAGCGTCTGTTGGAACTCCTCCAACGCGTACAAGCGCAGAGGGAAGTCCATAAGCTCGGTCTGCACAACCTCCCCGCCCCGTACCAGCTCATATTTCAGATGAGAGGCCAGTAGGCTTTGCTTCGCGTCATACCGAACTTTCTTATGTACGACAATCGTTTCATCCTGAAATTGCTGCTCGTTCACCTTCGTCCACTCCGGCATTTCTTGAATGCCATCATGTTTCAGCATAATCGTGAGCAGGAGCTTGCCCTTATGCGCCAACACGGCTTTCATACTCGCGAGGCTCTGGCTCACCAGCTCAGTGGGCAGCAGCGAGAAAGAACCGAACGGAATCATAATCAGATCATACTGCTTCTCGCTTGTGAACGCCTCAAGGCGCTGCTTGTACACATTCGGCGCAAGCTGAAGCTTCTTGCCTTTCTCGATGCAGGCGTGAAGCATGTCCTCCGACAAATCGAAGCCTTCGATCGTGATCCCTCTCTGCATGAATGGCAGCAGCATCCGTCCATTGCCGCACATCGGTTCCAATACGCGCATGTTCTGATCCGTAACGAACGAAAGGTAAAAATCAAGCTCCTTGCCCGCTGCGATCGACTTATCGCTTTCATACATGCGCGTGCATAACTCGCCGTAGTATTCAGTCATTGTATCTCTCCCTCTATGATTAGAGACTGCTCCAGCCGAATCATATCCCTGACCTGGATGCCGTTCTCGAATATTGGCTCGCTGTAATTGCGGATGAAAAAATCCCTATCCACGCCGACGATGCGGAAGCCGCATTTTTGATAAAGCGCAAGCTGCCCTACGCCCGAATTGCCTGTTCCGACCGCAATGGACGTGAACCTGCTCGCTCTCGCTTGGCTAATCGCGTGGTTGACGAGCCTCTTGCCAAAGCCTTGGCCTTGAAGCCGCTCGTCGACGGCTACGTTCATCAGCTCCACCGTTCCCGGATGGGTGGGCAGCAGCACGTATACGCCGATGATTGCGCGATCCTGCTCCGCGACGAAGCATTCCCCTGCGGCGAGATACGCTTCTACCAGCTTCTCGGACGGGTCTGCCAGCAAGAGCAGCTCCATCGGAGGCTGTTCTCCCGGCAATAGCTTTCTTATGTTCATTGGTGAAGCTCCTCCCATATCTGCTCCGCTCGTCATTACTCCGCCCGCTTCCGCAATGCTCGTTCAATCCGCTGATCGGGCACAAACCATATGGCTGCCACGAGTACGAAGAAGAAGCAAGATACCCAAGCATTCAGGTAGGCCGTTCCAATCGCGGTGAGATACAGGATCGGTGAAATCATTCCCTTCACATCCCCGCCCATCGCTCCGGCGATTGCCGAACCGGAGGCATGCTGCTGAAGGATCGCATTTTGAAGCAGCTTGTACGATATAGCTGCCAACAGCAATACGATGCCATATAGCGCCGTAGGGGTTGCCGCAAAGCTGCTCTCTCCCATCCATGCCGTGGAGAACGGCACAAGCGACAAACAAAATAACAGCAGCAAATTAAGCCACATAAGCTTCCCGTTCATGGTGCGCACCATGTGGAGCAGATGATGATGGTTATTCCAGTAGATACCCACATAAACGAAGCTTACGGCATAACTGAGAAACTTGGGCCCTAGCTCCACCAACGCGCTCCAATTGTGTCCCTCGGGGATTTTCAACTCTAACACCATAATCGTAATGATGATCGCTAACACGCCGTCACTGAACGCTTCCATTCGATTGACCTTCACTTACTCAGCCCCTCTTGCTGTAGATTGATTTTATTGAACCATATTTTTCCGAATTTGAATATCTGCTCGGTGAGAAACAGGCTGGTTGAAACAGAAAAAACAGCATCTAGACGATGCTGTCTCCTCCTTCATTATTTCTTCTGCACAGTCGAAAATCGAATGCCCGTTCCGCTAACGATCGCACGTGAAACATTCCGGAATACGAAGGCGGCGACATTATTGTAGTTGGCATAGAGATCGGACAGCTCGTCGTTAAAGAACTGGATAATCCGAAGCTTATAAACCGGGTACACGTGCGTGACGCCAAAACCCGTTTGTACGGTAACGAAGCTGAAGTAGCGATTCGTCTTGTATGCCGTACGGTACAGCGCTTCGATTTGGTTTGGCGAAAGCTTGCGCGTGATCGGCTTCACGAGCCTCCCGGCGTTCCGCACGCGTACGAGAACCCGGATCATTCCGAAGGTTTTGGTGCGGGTCAGCAGGGTGGCAAGCGCCTTCGCTTTGCTCAGCCCTTGAACATGCAACGTAATGAGAAACACGCCGGGCGTGATCTCCCGCAGCGGATCAATCCGAACGAGCGGGTCGTTGCCGACCGAAAAGGAGACCTCGCGAAAATACGAGAACTGCGGCGGAGACAGCTTTACCTGAGCACGTCTATGGGCAAGCGCCATGTCGTGTGTAGCCCCCTCTGCAAGGTGAACGCCCTATGGGCGGTGCAGGTTGCTCCTGCCTAATAGCGTATTAGGTACAGGCTGCCTTTGGCTACGTACATCAACCTAATTAAGAACGCCTATTTTGTTCGCCTCTCCAGCTGCTTCGCCGTATCGCTCGTCGGCACTTCCTTCTCGTCCTTCAGCGTTCCGAACAACGCATCCACGAACGGCGTAGAAACGCCATACCAGTAGTTCTCGTTCTTATAATGATGCAAAAGATGCGTCCGCTTGACCCACTTCCCCAGCCTCGTCGCCGGTTGGATCGGCCGATGCGCGATGTAATGCTTCCACTCATACACCAGCAGCATGCATACGAGCCCTGCCGCGAAAGCAAACGTTGCTTCAAGAGTTCCCGTCACCACGTAAAATAACGCCGAAAACACGGTCAAATTCGGCAGACTGTACCAAACCGGCAGAAACAGCAGCTTCAGATCATTCGGGTCGGTATGATGATCGTAGTGTAAGCGCTTAAGGAATCGCAGGAAAAGAGCTTGCTTCGGCGTTTTCAAATGGAACAAAAATCGATGCGTCGTATACTCGCTAATCATGAACGCCACGAGTCCCGCGAGAAACAGCAGTCCGCTCGCCAGCGTGAACGCGTGAATGAGCGTGACTGCTGCCAATGCGGCAAGCACCCCTGCCATGATGACGATATCCGCATGCAGGAAGAAATTGCGGTATAGCCCTTGTTTTGCCGCTGCGACTGATGTTCTAGCCATTGCTGTCATCGCTCCTGTTGGTAGCCTTTATCTATCTCTTAACCTTGCTTTCCTAGCGGCGTCGGCAATCCATCGATGCTGCGCATATTCTTCTCCTGCCGATAAGCAATAAGCCCTTCTTCGCCCTGCTGAACGGACCAGCGCTGCAATGTCGGCCGATCCTCGGTATATGTCATGAAAGGTACCGCGTAGCCGCATGAGGTCTGCACCTTATGCACGTCAACCACAATGATTTGCCGCGCTCCCGGAAGAGGAGGGAACAATGGGTACAGCGCTTCCCATTCCGGCGTTTCAGGCAGTATGACTTTCCCCGTGCCATACAGTCTCAAAATATTCGGAGGCCCTTCAAATGCGCAGAACATAACCGTTATCCGGCCATTTTCCAGCAGGTGGGCACTCGTCTCATTCCCGCTCCCGGTCATGTCCAAGTAGGCCACTCGGTTAGGCGACAAGATCCGAAAGGCGTCATGCCCCTTTGGCGAGATGTTCACATGCCCTTCCTCGGACAGCGGCGCCGACCCTACGAAAAACAGATGCTGCTTCCGAATAAATTCCTCGTGCACCGGCAGTATGGACGCAAACTGTTTGCCCATCGTATAGCCCCCTTTGAAGCTTTAATAGCCTTGTTAGCTATATATTCGCTCCGCCGGACGGTGCTGTCAACCGCTTCTTTCAGCCAAAAAAGCCGTCGAACGCATTCGACAGCTTCAGGATTGGTTCGCACTGCTTAGGCTTCGCCTTCCACCAGCTTGCCGAGCGCGTTAAGCATTTCGCCCGTGCCATGCTCCCGCACCTCCGGCGTATCGTGACCGTCGAAGAATGCGCCCTGCTCGGTGAAAATAAGTCGCGTACCGCCCTCGGTCTTCATCAACTCAATCGTCGTCACCGAAACCGAAATCCGCGTCTCGCCCATATCCAGCGTATACGAATATACGATGCGCTGCTCCGGGACGATCTCTTGGTACGTCGCGTCGAACGTAAACGTCGGCCCCTCCGGCGGTCCGCCGCTGCTGTACTCTTGGCCTCCCACACGGAAATCGAAACGATCCGCCTTCGAGAACCATTGCGCCTTCACCTCAGGGTCTGCCCATGCTTGATACACCCGCTCCGGTGCTGCTGCATAAGTCCGTTCAACGACGAAGGTGGCGTGCTTAACAAATCGTTCACTCATTCGTAATTCCTCCTTTTAGTGTTCGTGATTCATTCAATCCTTCGGTCCATTAGCCAAGAAATTCCCAAGCCGATCCAAGTTCATCTCCCAGCTCTGCTGCCTCTCGATAACCGGCTTCTCCAGCTCCACTTTCATCGCTTGCAGCAGGCTGGCAAAATCCTCTACCGCCAGCTCCGACTTGTCTTGCATCAGCTTGGACGCATGCCGCAGCTGGTCCAGCAGCTTCTGCTGCAGCTTCATCTGCTCCTTGACCCGCTCAATCTGCAAGTTCACGATGTCCAGCGGACTGACCTGTCCGCCAGTGATTGCCGACTTGATCTCCTCCAAGGACAGGCCGAGCTCCTTCAGCGAGATGATTTGATGCAGGCGTGACAGGTCGGAGGCATCGTACAGCCTGTGGCCGGATTCGGTCTGGGCGGATGGCGAGAACAGGCCGATTTGGTCATAGAAGCGTAATGTCCGTACAGTCAGCCCTGTGAGCTTCGCAAGATCTCCGACTTTCCATTGGCATTGGCCGCTGCTCATAATGCTCTCCTTTCGGACATGCAAGATGCCGATGGGTTTATTATAAAACCTAACGTAACGTAAGGTGCAAGTGGAGTTGTCCAAAATAAAACAGCACGCTCAATGGCTTGAACGCGCTGCGAGTCCGGCTATAATTCTTTGGTCATAAATAAGCTGTACGGACTCTCCGGGTAGTCCGCGAATGGACCGCAATAGTGGAAGCCGAAGTTCTCATATAGCTTTGTAGCAGGCTTGAAGGACGGCAATGACCCCGTCTCCAGGCTCACCCGCTTGTAGCCGCGCTCCTTCGCTTCTTGCAGAATCCGTTCCAAAATATGCTTCGCTACGCCTTTGCGGAGGTGCGCTGCCGACGTACGCATCGACTTGAGCTCGCCATGCGTGCTGTCCAGCTCTTTGATCGCCCCGCAGCCCATGATGTCATCACCCTCCCAAGCGCTCCAGAAGGTAATGCCCGGCTTCTTCAATTCCTCAATGCCAAGCGCATACACGCTCTCAGGCGGCGTATCTTCGTGCATCCCTTGAAGATGCTCCTGAATTAAGGCTTGTACTTTCGGTCCCGTGAGGTCATCTACGATGATTTTCAAACAGAATCACCCCGACATTATAGATAAAATTAGGCTTGCATCCTGCCCTTATCATATCAGATTAAGCGCATGCTTTTTAACTATTCTCTTAAGTTTGCCCAATCTCCCGCTCCCTCTAAGCCAAGCATACCTCGCTCAAATAGGTTCTCAGGCTTTCGATATTCATCCGAACATGCCGGTTATCGCCTTCCAGCTTACTGAGCATAATGCCGCCTTCCATGACGGACAATGTAAATGTCGCCAGTGCGTCAATATCGATGTCCGCTTTAAACTCGCCGGACTGCACCCCCTGCGTAATGATCCCCTTCATCGCATTCAAGGTTCGCTGCAGGCTTCCCTGCGCTACCTCGCGCAAAACCGGATGGCCGTCGTCGCTTTCGGTGGCTGCGTTAAGCAGCGGGCATCCCCCGATGAAAGGCGGCGCTTCATTGACGTTGGCGTACACCTGCAAGTAGACCAGAAGCTTGCCCATCGCCGTCTCCTCGCGCGCAAGCCCTGCCTGAATGGTCTTGCCTACGATGCTGCCCGCGTATTGATACGCTTCAATCGCGATTTCGTCCTTGCTGGCGAAGTAACGGTAGATGCCGCCTTTTTTAATCCCTGTCAGCTCCGTAATATCCGATAGGGACGAGCCCGCGTAGCCTTTTTGGTTAAACAGCTCGGCGGACTTCGCTATGATGTGGTTGCGGGTATTTTCCCCTTTAGACATGTGAATGCTCCCTTAGTCGCGTAAAATGTTGTTTTCATTATAACAAATGATGCAGGCAATATGATACCAACCGGTATCTTTTGATTCATACGGCTGGCGGTTGAATCGCGTTCCACAATATTTCTTTCTGCAGCTGTCACAAATCGATGCGCTCAGTTGTCTTAACTAACGAGAACGTCAAAAACAGATTATCCACTGGAGGAATATCACATGAAAATGCGCATGGACCATCGCACGGCCAACCCTGCCGGCTTTCAAGCAATGCTTAAACTAGAGGAAGCCGCATCAAAAATGGGACTCGACCCGCTCCTGTACGAGCTCGTCAAAATCCGCGCTTCACAAATTAACGGCTGCTCCTTCTGCCTCGATATGCACGTAACCGATACGCGCAATTTGGGCGAAACCGAGCAGCGGCTCAGCCTCATCGTCGTATGGCGCGAAGCGCCTGTATTCACGCAGAAGGAACGCGCAGCGCTCGCGCTGACCGAAGCGGTGACGCGCATTTCCGATGCAGGCGTGCCGCAGGAGCTTTATGACGAAGTGCGCGAGCACTTCAGCGAAAGCGAGATCGTCGCCCTGATTATGGCGGTCAACGCCATTAACAGCTGGAACCGCCTTGCGGTTACGACGGGCATGTTCCCGGGCTGCTACAATAGCTAAAGATTCCGCTGGATTGCAGTTCATACAACGAGATCCAATCTTTTATCGCCATCAGTACCGTGTGATTGCAAACTGTGCAGGCCTGTTGATTATCAAGAAACTGGGAATGGGAAAGTGAATGGAAAAGTAGTGAGTGCCACTCTCCATTCGGGAGCCAAATGATGATGTCGAAGTGCACGAACGAATAGGGTTAAGGATAATGAGGCAGATACGTGTACATGGGGAACGACATGATCAAAGAGCATTTTAAGCAAAACATAAACGGTCATGGCAATATATAACTGGCTGTAGACTGCATTAGAGCTCGTGCCAAAAAGGACGGGTACATTGACATGCTGCTTCACCCATCGAAAGAAAGTCTCAATTTGCCAACGAGCGCGGTAGAGCTCGGCGATTTGTTCGGCCGAACGTGTTAAATTGGTTGCCAAAATAACAGGGTTTCCTTTCGGATCCTGCAATTTGATAATTCGGTGGCGCTGCTTCGAACGTTTCGCATCCC
>NZ_AEDD01000016.1:72500-95390 GCF_000179615.1 Paenibacillus curdlanolyticus YK9 | reverse complement strand
CTCCGCCTTGCATCACCTGGCCATTCTGGCCCGCTCCAGCATTGCCTTGGCCTCCGCCTTGCATCACCTGGCCATTCTGGCCCGCCCCGGCGTTGCCTTGGCCTCCGCCCTGCATCGCCTGGCCATTCTGGCCCGCCCCGGCGTTGCCTTGGACGCCGCCTTGCACCGCCTGGCCATTCTGGCCCGCTCCTGCGTTGCCTTGGCCTCCGCCTTGCATCACCTGGCCATTCTGGCCCGCTCCTGCGTTGCCTTGGCCGCCGCCTTGCATCGCCTGGCCATTCTGGCCCGCCTCGGCATTGCCTTGGCCTCCGCCCTGCATCACCTGGCCATTCTGGCCCGCTCCTGCGTTGCCTTGGCCGCCGCCTTGCATTGCTTCGCCATTCTGTCCCGCTGCTGCTGCATTGTTTTGCCCATTCGCTGCCACGTTGTTTCTGCCTCCTCTGCCCATGCCGCCGCCTCTCATGCCTCCGCCATTGCCGGAGCCGTCGCCAGAAGACTTGACCGTACCGTCCAACTGCCCGGCAACATTGGCAACACGAGTCGAGGTGAATGACAGCAGCTGCTGTACGCCTTGCTCATATTGATCATACGTATAGAACGCCGTTGGATCGGCTTTTACATGGGCTGCGATCAGCTCTGATAGCTGTTTCACCCTCGCTTGGAATACATCATCCTTCAAGTACGTATTCAGCATGTACTCGATGATCTCGTGATAGCGCGTTTTGTACGCTCCCACCTTCAGCAGCTTGTCGACAAGCGGTCGTTCGGACAAAGCGCCGTCCGTCGGCTCGTCAATCATAAGCGACGAATTGCTGCCCAATCCGCCGAAGGCCATATTATAGTCCCATGGCAAAATCGAGAAAATGCCTTCATCCTCATACAAGTAGTAATTTTGCTTATTGCTGCCGATGTAGCTGTCCGTGTTCGTTGTGACTGCATTGAGCGCAATGTAACCAAGCGCATCCTCCACGTTGATGACGCTCTCGTAATCGGTGCCGCTGTTCAGCTCCTTGATCATGTCGATCAGGACATCGTCATTGGATTTCTCCGACTTGCGTGACAATCCAGGATAGTCCGACTCGCTATCGCCTGCATACAACAGGTCGCTGCCGTTGCCCATGATGCCTTTATAGAGCGCCCCGTATGCATTGCCAAAATTCCGCTCCAAATAGGAATCGCCAATTTGCTCGACGGCCAGATAGAAGCCTTTCAATTCACCATTCACATAGACGTTCACGTACGAATATTTAGGCGTAGGAAGCCCCATCGATTCGGCAAGCTCATACGTTAAAAACTCGCGCATATAGGTCGCATCGCTGTAATTGTTGTTTATGTTGATTTTGGTAAGGCCTAACAAGGTCTGATTCGAAATATATTCGTCAAACGACAGCTTAAAGCTGTAACGATCGGAATCCGGCATGCTGACGACCGAGCGCAAGGACAAATTGCCTTTCGTTCGAATGCCTACATTGTCGAGCTTGATGCCATTATACTCAACCGTTGCCGACTTGAATTCCTCCGCCGATGCGTTGTCCAACATGGACTGGAACTCGTCCGGGTCAATCGTAATTTTCACATCGACGACCTTATCCTTTACAAACACGTCATGATCCAACTGCTCGGTATTGGCCGCAGCCGAGGTGCCGCCCGAAACCGCGGAATCCCCGGTGCCCCTAGCCCAGCCGTCAAGCACAATGCCCGCGATAAGCGCGATAATCATGCTTGCGACGAGAATTGGGACGGCGGATTTAGAATTCATTAAGCTACCTTTAGGACACGTAGTCGCCGCTGTAGCTGATCAGGACGGCATTCTTCACGCCGCGGAGCTCCGAAATCGCATTCACGAATCCGCTTTCCTTATCCTTCACGCGCACTTCCAGCGTCAGCTCGATGTTGCCTTGCGTCACTGTTTTTTGTTTCACATTGTAGCGTTTTACATTCACATTCACTTGCTCGATCAGCTGCTGCTCGCTCTCATCGCCATCGCAATTCACGACGAGCAGGTACGGCGTTTCGAACGATGCTTTTTTGATGAAAATGAACAAAACAAGGCCCACGATGACAGAACCAGCAATCGCAAGCGAGAAGAAGCCTGCGCCCGTTACGATACCCGCTGCCGCTGCCCAAAACAAGAAAATAAGGTCGGTCGGGTCTTTAATCGGCGTACGGAACCGGACGATGCTGAGCGCGCCGACCATGCCGAGCGAGAGGACAAGATTCGAGTTGATTGCAATAATAACCATCGATGTAATCAGGGTCATGCCGATCAGCGACACGTTAAAGCTTTTGCTATAAAGCACCCCGCTAAAGATGCGTTTGTACAGTAAGTAAATGAAAAATCCGATCAGAAAAGCGATTGCCATCGTAATCACGATTTTAGATAAGCTGATATCGTTCACAAAGTTTTTGACGACGGAATTTTTAAGAATATCGCTAAATGTATTCGTATCCGTTGCTGCAGCCTGGTTCGTATTCGTTTCCATGCTATTGATCCTCCCACGCATTCATCTTGATATATTTTCGACACATCACGTACTTGGAAGCGGATTGCCGCTGCAACCCCTCGAGCTGGAGCGCATCCCGAATGTGGTACGGAATAAATTCATCGAATTTCACTTCCAAAATCATCATCTGGTCATCGATCGCGCTCACTGTGCTCAATGCCGGATTAAACAGGTCCGTTGCGAACAATCCGGTTTTCAGCTGCTTATCGAACGTGATCCGCACATTGCCATTCCCATTGATATAGGGCTCGCGGACATAATCGACGATGACCTTCGGACGCAGCAGCCGATGCTTCATCTCGTTGTACAGCTCCATCTTCAACGGCTGGCTCGGCACATGCAAACATTCGTAGTTGCCTGCGATAATCGCATCGGTTTCCTCCCGCGTAAGCGATACCTTCACTTTGGCGATGTACTCATCCTGTTTGATTTTTTTCTCAAAATGAATGATCTTATCATCGACGTTATAGATCCGGATACGATACTTGTTCCGATCCCGCAACCCGCCAAGCTTATCGGATAACGCTTTATTGTCCAAATCATCGAAGTACAGGCTGCGAATATGGTATTCACCTGTTGGGCCTGCATGCTTGTCCCGCTCCATGAAGCTTTTCAAACGCTGGCGAATAATAAAGTATTGATGGTAATTCACGTAATATTTCAGCTCGTGACGGAATTTCAAAGATGCGCTAGGGACCGTATCCGCGATAGGCCGCATCTCTTGGGACGGCCGCTCCACAAGTTTGAGGCCATTAAGTGCCGATTGCATGTCGTTCAATTGCTCCATTGCTTTCATTCTGTCACCTCGTTTCGATCGCTTGATGAGGTTCATTATAGGGGCTTATCTTGAAAGTACTCTTACTGCTAGCTGAATAAACGCTGAAAAATTTACACAGTATTAACAATTCATTTGCTTCTATCGTCTCATTAATGAGATAGTAAGTGGACTAGATTGATCCGGATTAGATAAGAAAGGAGCTTTTCTTCCATGTTGGTGAGCAAATATAGCGCTGGTCTCTTCATCATGCTCGTGGCCGCCCTGTTAGTCGGGATCCTCGTCGTCGGCTGTTCTTCGGATAGCGAGAAGCGCATGGCCCCTCATTCGATCGTCCTAACGCTTCATGGAGATGCCTCTACCTCGCGCGCCTTCACGTGGGTCACAGCGCAGCCAGATACGCCTACGATAATCGAAATCGCTGTTACCGATCCTTCGGCCTCATTCGAGCAATCCGCCAAGCTAACGTTCGAGGGACAAACCTCACCCTTAGCCGTAGGCAACCACACCGCCGAGGTGATTGGTATTCATAAAGTCGAAGCAACAGGCTTACAGCCTGCAACTACTTATTCTTATCGTGTAGGTAGCGGACGGGAGGGCGAATGGAGCAGCCTGTTATCGTTCAAAACGGACCCTCCGCCACAAGAGGACACCGCGATGACTTTCATTAATGTGACGGATTCACAAGGGATTACGAGCGCGGATTTTAAAATATGGGGAAAAACATTAAACCAGGCATTCAAGCAGTTTCCGAGGGCTCGATTTATTGTCCATAATGGCGATTTGACCGAAAACCCTGAGGATGAGAGAGCTTGGGAGCAGTGGTTTGAGCAGGCTTCCCCCTCGATCACCCGCGTTCCCATTTTGCCGGTTACCGGCAATCATGATGAAATTACGGATAAAGAAAAAGACAGCTCATGGCCCCTTGCCACTCGCTTCAATCTGCCGAACAATGGGGCTGCCGATGCGCCTGTCGGAACCAACTACTCGCTCGATATTGGAAGCGCGCATATCGCTGTGTTGAACACCGAAGCAGCCATTGATGAACAGTCCGATTGGCTTCGTCAAGACTTAGCTGCCACCCATCAGCCATGGCTGATCGTTGCGCTTCACCGTGGCCCTTATGGCGGCAATACCTATAAAAAGGTTAAGGAATGGGTCGATATCTTCGATACCTACAAAGTAGATCTTGTGCTGCAGGGCCACAATCACGAATATTCTCGCTCCTATCCGCTCCGTAATGGGCAAATTACAGGCAAAGCTGATGCTCCCGTTGCCGACCATGCAGGGACCGTGTACGTCGTAACGAACGCGTCTGGCGCAAAGCTGAATGAGAAGAAAGAGGATCGGTTCTATCACGCCGTTCATTTGCAAAATGGCCAACCGATGTTTGCCGCAATCACGATTCAAAAAGATACGTTGGTATACGAAGCTTATACGGCTGACGGGATGCCAGTGGACCGATTTGCAATTCATCATTAGATTGGCAAGCATATAAAAAAAGAAACCGTTCCTTGGTAAAATGGAGGCTCTAACCAACCATTTATGAAAGGAGCGGTTTCTTTTTATTGTCTAATGCGACTACTTTTAACGGACCGAGCGGCCCTTATTTGACCTCATTCCGGATCTTCTCTGTTCTAACGGACCAAGGAGCCGCTATTTGACCTCAATTAACCCTCCGAGGCGGAAAAATGGCTGAATAACGGCTGTGGAGTCCGTTACATTCATAGCTTTGCGCATTTGGAGGTTATAGCGGCTCTACGGTCCGTTGTAAAAGAACACCATGCTTCGCGCCCAGCCAGCCACAAGTGGCCTTGGGGCCAATCGCTCAGGCTAGTCGAATAAATCGCCCAGCACATCGAGCACGGTTTTCTTTTTCTTATGCGGATAGCCATGACTATTGTGATGTCCATGCTTGCCATACCCGTGCTGACCATAGCCTTGTTGACCATAACCTTGCTGACCGTAGCCTTGCTGACCAAAGCTCTGATGGCCTTGATTATGCTGGGAAGCGCCCTGTTGACCGTAGCCATATTGCCCCTGGGCATGGCTGCCATACCCGCCAGCGTGCTGGCCATAGCTGCCTTGCTGCGATTGTGGCTGTGAGCCATAGCCACCTGTTGAAGGTGACGAATTGTATCCGCCGCTTGATTGCTGCCCGCTTGCATTGTTTTGCTGTTGCGCCCTGTAGCTGCCAGGCGCTGCGCCGCCGCTCTGCGAGCCATAGCTATTATTCGGCTGTTGCTGCGCAGGCGTTCCCGAATAATAGGCATCGACATCGCCTCGCAGCTCCTTCACGCCTTGCATGAGCTTATCGAGCTCACCCCGGTCAAGCCAAACCCCCTTGCAATCGGGGCACACATCGATCAGTACCCCGTCCTTCTCAATCTCTCGCATGCGTACGTCCGCGCATACAGGACATTTCATTCATGCCGCCTCCTTCCGCTATTGACCATTCATGTAACATTTAATGCGTCAGGCTCTCCACGTTCATCCGTCGCCCGCTCCAGCTTATATGTCCGGCTCAGCTTTACGACTCGCTTATTAATCCGTCGAATGACGATGCTCTCTTCATCCCAGGCCACCACAATTCCATATACGTCGTTAGCAGGAATCCCGTCGCGTACAATTCGCACAGATTCGCCGCTGAGCCGAAACTCGTCCATCTGTTGCTCGGTTATCATCATGTTCACTACCCTTCTATGCCGCCTAAACCAAGTGCTATAAGCAGCAAAGACCTCCCATGCTCAGCTTGAGCATTGTCGGAGGTCCCGCGTTGTTTGTTATTATCCGATATTATCGACGTGTTCCTTCGAATCATTCGTTTCATACCACTCGTCCAGCACGCGCGAGGACATCACGCGTTTGGCAATGTAATCCTTCTGATGATCCAGGAATTGTTCACGCCATTCCATGTCTAATTCTTCAGCCAGCTTGACGATTGTTAACAACTCGGACCAAGCGACGTACCTTTTATACCAAAAAAATTGCGGATGCTCTATCATGTATGGATACAGATCATCGAATTCCGTGTGCTTGCAATCCAGCGCACGTTCGAAGTGCGTTTTGGCGTCCGTAAGCTTTTTGATCATAAAATCGTTCGACATATTCCCCATATCCTAGCGCCTCCCCTCGGACTCTACTGTCCATTATAAGCGAAAACATCCAGTCAGGAAAGGGTGAAGCGTTGGAACCTTTTCCTCGATTTACTCGAATGTGATGGAACCATTATCCAGCGAGGAAATTCGCACAAGCGATTCCACGCGGTATCCTTGCTCTCGCAGCGTCCTTGCGCCTGCTTGGAACGATTTTTCAACGACGATGCCAATTCCGGCTAGTTCAGCGCCTGAACGTTCAATAATTTTGACCAAACCTCTTGCAGCATCGCCGTTGGCAATTATATCATCAATAAACAACAGGCGATCCGACTCGCTAAGCAGCTGGCGCGATACGAGCAAATCCGTAACGATCCCCTTCGTAAAAGAAGGTACGCGCTCTACATAGGCATCTGGATCTGCAATAAGCGTTTTCTTGCGTCGAGCGAATACGAGCGGCACGCCCAGCTCTGCTGCCGTTGCGAACGCAACCGGAATGCCGGACGACTCTACGGTGATCACCTTCGTGATGCCCGCCTCCGCGTATAGTCTTGCGAATTCCTTGCCCATCTCCATTGTCAGCACCGGATCAACCTGGTGATTCAATATCGTATCCAGCTTCACTACGTCCGTTGACATAACCGAAGCATCTGCTAATATGCGTTGTTTCAACTTTTCCATCGTATGCTACCTCCACCGCTAAACCTTTTCCGATAACTTACCATATGACGGATAGTACGCGCAACCATTTCAACTCTTTTCCGATTCGAGCGGAACCTTTAAGCGTTTGCACGCGTCAAATCAATATACAGATACCGGAATGGAGGCTGTCTAAGGATGGATCACCCGCAGCAGCAATCAGCGTTCGCGCTCCCTTTTATAAAAACAGCACTAGCAGTCGCTATCGTTACGGCTATGACGGCCGGCTGCTCGCTCCGCTTGGGGCAATCAGAGGATGAACAGGTTGTCGGCAACGATCCCATCTCCTCGAACAGCGCAATTCTCTCCAACAGCGGGCCGAAGCAAGGCCAGTCGGACACGCTCGGCGATTCGCTCAGCGAGCCGAGTATGGATGAAAAAACAGCGGAAGCTACCGGTGCATCAAATGCGAAAGCGAAGACGGCAGAGCCAAAATGGGATAAGGAGCATCCTTCGCTGGCGGGCATAACAATCGGGCAGCAGCAAACGGACGTGAAGGCGACACACGGCGATCCTGTCGATGCTTACGCCCAGGATGACGGCGCGAATCGCATTGATATCATCGAGTATGACGGCTACTCCGTCGGTTTCGGCACTGGCAAGAAGGGCGTTCTGTTCGTCGAAATCCACGCGAAATCCGTCGCTACTGGCCTAAGCGGCCTGCGAGTCGGAGATATGGAGGACAAGGCTGTTAAAGCGCTTGGCAAGCCGGATGCGCAATCCGCCTACCTGATTGCATATCAAGGCAAGCAATCCGTCCTCAAGCTGGATATCGACCCCGAGAAGCACGAAATCGTTTCAATCAAACTATTCATTGAAAGCTAACCTTTAGATGATCTGTCGCGAAACCTGTCATGCCTGTCCCTCCTCGTACATACCTTGTGATAGAAGGCTATGAAACGGAGGACGAAGCAATGTGGAAAAGGGGCGGCATGGTCATGCAAATCGCCTTCACCTATATGGGGACGGTCGTAGGCGCTGGATTTGCAACGGGACAGGAAATTTTGCAATTCTTCACCCGTTTCGGTTATTGGGGATTTCTGACGATCCTTCTCTCTACGGCAATGTTCATCTGGCTCGGCACCAAAATGATGCTGATCAGCGCAGACATCCAAGCCAACTCCTACGAGGATTTGAACAAAACGCTGTTCGGCGAGAAGCTGGGCAGCTGGATCAGCTTTTTTATGATGTTCATTCTGCTGGGCGTCACCGCCGTCATGCTTGCAGGCGCGGGTTCGATTTTTGAAGAGAATTGGAACTTCTCTTATCAGGCAGGGCTGCTCATCACGATAGCAGGCTGCTTTGTGTTGCTACGCAAAGGCATGAATGCCATACTCGCCGTGAACAGCATCGTCGTGCCGATGATGCTGCTATTCACAGGGATTGTGCTCTATGATACGTTCACGACGCCCGAGTCCGACCGATGGCTGACGCTCGTGACCGATCAATCGCCGTTAGCTGCGTGGAGCGCGCCATTCTTATATACCGCTTTCAACTTGTCGATGTCCCAAGCCGTTCTCGTTCCGCTGGGAGCCTCCGTTCGGGATAAAAGCACGATCAAGATCGGCGCGTGGATCGGAGGCATCGGCATCGGATTCATGCTGCTTGCTGGGCACATCGCCTTATCGCTCCATATGCCAGGCATTCAGCAATATGCGATTCCAATGGGCGGCATCGCACGGCAGCTGGGTCATACGGCGCAGTGGATCTATATTTTTCTTATTTTTGCTGAAATTTTCACAACGCTTATTGCCGACATTTACGGGCTTACGCTCCAGATGCGTCAGCGCGTCACATGGTCGCCAACGGTCATCACGATCGGCATCCTTATTCTCTGTTACCTCATGAGCCAGATCGGCTTCGGAACGCTGCTGTCGACCTTGTATCCCCTGTTCGGACTCATCAGCCTAGGATGGCTAGTTCTCATTATTCGGCACCGCAAAGACCCGCATAAGCCGCGAAAATAAACAAAATTGCAAAAAAACGCGTCCGGACGAGCCGCCCTAAGCGGTACACTCCTGACGCGTTCTTTCGTTCTGCTAGGATGGATTCCCCTCTTGCTCGTCAACGGCCCCCTTGCTTGTAGGCAAGACCTCGACGTAAACTTCCTTCAATTGGGACACGACGCGCGTTAATGAGTATACCCGTTTCGCTTTATCCCACGCCGCCCTTGCCAACTCATAGCGATAGCTCGGATCCACGACCGTCTTTTCCATCGCTTCGGCGAGCGCTTCAGGATGCTCAGGCGGTACAAGCAAGCCATTCACTTCATTCTCGATCTGCTCGGAGATCCCGCCAACATTCGTACCGATTAGCGCTAGCAAGCAAAGTGCGGCCTCTGCGAATACTGATCCGAACGATTCGGCGCGTGAAGGCAGTACGAATACGTCAAAGAACGGCATAAATTCTTCTGGATGAAGCATGTAGCCATAAAAAATAATTTCATCATACAAGCCCAAATCGACCGCCAGCTGCTCAAGCTCGGCACGAATCGGGCCATCCCCGATAATATGGAGAACGAACGGATACCCCTTTTGCTTCAGAATCGCACACGCCTTCAGAAGAACGTCCAGCCCCTTCGCGGGCACAAGCCGGCAAACCGTAATGAACTGCGTCACTTGATTTTCGTGGGCGATTGGCTTAAATCGTTTCTCATCAAATCCGTTCGGAATGACGATAACGTTATCAGGCTGCTCCAAATAGGGAGCCATGTATTGGCGAAACGACTCCGACACCGTCAATAACCGGTCGACCTTCGTTTCCAGCTCCCGATAGATCGACGTTAGGAATCGATGCTCCGGGCTGCCTTCTGTAATTCGGTTGTTGAGTATAAGCTCGCGCTCGAAGCTCGAGTGAATCGTCATCATAATCGGCGTATCTGGGAACAGCTGACGCATGACAAGCGCCGCGATTGGATGATGGGCATGAATGAGGTCATAAGAGCGCTTAATTCTCATTTTGGTCCACCAGAGATAGTCCCGGTAGGTTTGAATATATTTATCTACGATCGGGTTGCCTGCGAAAGAAGCAGCATCAAACGTCGCGAATGCGACCTCTTCCTGACCTTTATTGCGAACGCGCTTCGGAAGCGAGAATAGCTCCATCTCCCAGCCCACTCGATTAAACCGTTCTTGTATATACGGAACCATGGAGGACACGCCGCCAGGCTGTTCCGGGGGGAAAAATAAGGCTTGCAATATATGCAAGGCAATCGCCTCCTCTATCCAGTAAGTAAAGCACTGCTCCGACACCATTCGCTACTAGGCGGCTCGGCTTAAACATGATATACTAGAACATATGTTTCTGTAAAGTTTATGTAACTCTATGAAATTGGTGGTATGGCGTACATATGACGATCGTCAATTGGCTCACCGGTCAGACCGGTATTATTCTATCCTCCGCATGCGTCATCATTATCGTGGTGCTCATGCTGTACATGTCAGTCAAGCTTCATCAGAGCTATCGTAAATATAAGGTCTATGGCTGGCTGATTGCCGGCTTGTTGCTTGCAGGCGTTCAGCATGGCATTCAATTGTTTCTAGCAGCGCCTGAAGCGAACGATTCCCCTGCCCTGCATTTATTCGCTTCCATTCTACAAATTGAGTCTTTTATCATTATAAACTTTGTTTTCACGAAATTGTATACCCGTCCATCTGGAAGATTAATCGGACCAGCGTTTATTTCGCTGCTGGCTGCTCCATTCGTTCTTACCGGCATCCAGCTGTATCTGGATCCTGACCTGCTCAAGCCTGCTCTGGACGGCGCAGGCATTCAAGTGCTTACGCTCGATTTCTATGCGGTGCTCATCAATTTCCTTATCCTAATGGATACGCGCGGCATTGCTCTCAATCGCAAGTTTGCCATTAGTCTAGTCGTCTATTTTGTATATCAGCTCGCTCGGGTAGCAGACGGATATGTGTTCCATGGCGCATCGAGCGGCCTCTCGCTAATGACGCAATTCGTTCCGCTCATCTATTTTACGCTGCTGTTCCTCATGTTGTTCGAATGGGTAATTGACCGCATGCTCGATATTCATCAGTCATCGATTACAGACGGTCTGACGACACTGTACAATCGCAAATATTTCAACTCGCGCTGCGAGAAATGGATGCGGGAACGCGGTTCGGTTACGATTATTTTCTGCGATATCGACAACTTCAAGCGGCTCAACGATACGCAAGGCCATCATGCCGCAGATGGCGTGCTAAAGAAGGTTGCCGAGATTATTAAAGAGGAATCCGGTGCCATCGGCGCCGCGGGCCGATATGGCGGCGAAGAGCTGCTGGCGGTCATCCGAGGAGATGCCAAGGTCAAGGCCGAGGATGTTGCCGAGACGATTCGCCGTCGCGTAGAGACCGAGACGATCGTCACGATCAGTGTTGGGGTCAGCACGTCCGTATCCGGCCAGTCCATCCAAGAGGTCATCAAGGAAGCCGACGAGGCGATGTATGTCTCGAAAACGACTGGCAAGAATAAAGTGTCGGTCGTTGCCAAGGCTGGACGTTCCAAGACTCGTCGCTCGTCCAAGGCAGCTAACGCCTAAACACAGAAGAGCCGTCAGGATCACTCCAGGCGGCTATTTATTATTCGACATGCAGCCAAACGACGCGACGCCCTGCTCGTCTAGTGTCTGCGCCTAGCCATCTAGCCTATACAAAAAAGCGAACAGCTATCGTATGACAAGCCGTTCGCTTTTTCTTCAATGATAGCTATACTATCCATGCTTGTGATACGGAATAGGATCAGTATGTCCCGCTTCGCTGAAACCTTTGAGACGAAGAACACAGCTGTCGCATTCTCCGCAAGCTTCTTCCTCGCCATTGTAACAGCTCGTTGTCAGCTCGTAAGGTACGCCCATCCGTACGCCCTCTCGTACGATGTCCGCTTTGCTCAATGCGATTAACGGCGTCTCGATCGAGATTGGTTTGCCTTCCACACCAACCTTCGTTGCGAGCGCCATGACCTCTTCTACCTTCGCGATAAATTCTGGGCGGCAATCCGGATAACCGCTGTAGTCAAGCGCATTCACACCGATGTAAATCGCTTCCGCTCCTACCGCTTCGGCATAGGATGTAGCAATTGCCAAAAACATGAAATTGCGTCCTGGCACATAAGTAACCGGAATTTCGCTCTCAGCCTGTTCGACATCCATCTGTTCAACGCCTGTCCCTTTCGGAACCGCAATTGCCTCATCCGTCAGTGCGCTACCGCCGATATTGCGTAAGAAGTCCAGCTTTATAACTTTGTAACGGTCAATGACCCCATAATGCTCGGCAACCTGGCGGGATTTCTCCAGCTCAATGCGATGCCGTTGGCCGTAGTCAAAGGTAAGAGGAAATAGCTCGTAACCTGCTTCTTTCGCAAAGCCCATACAAGTCGTGCTATCCAATCCGCCGCTTAATATGATCACGGCTTTCTTGTTCTTGTTGTCTGCCATTGCGCTTCAACCTCCCTAGACGCCCCGCTTCGCAGGGTCCCAAATTATTTTGTGCAGCTGCATATTCAATTTAACGCCAGACAAACCCGCTTCAAGCATGCGATCCACCAGCTTGGCCGGCGGCATCGACTCCCATACTGGGCTGAACATCGGCAGCGCCTGCGTCGGATATCGGCGTAACGTTTCCACTGCTGCATCAAAATCCTGATCGGATGCAATAACGAACTTGATTTCATCCTGAGGACGCAAAAGCTCGAAGTTTGCCATTTCCATTTTGTCATTCTCGCCCGAATCAGGCAGCTTGTAATCCATCACATAACGAACATTCGGAAGCGGAACTGACTCCAGAAAAGGAGCTAATCCGATTGCGCCATTCGTTTCTACATGTACATCAACAATGCCGTCGATCTCAGCTAACGCCTTCAACAGCATTGCAGAACGGTCGCCGTACAATAGCGGTTCGCCGCCAGTGAAGCAGATATGCCGAGACCTATACGATTTCACTTTCTCTACGATCTCACGAATGGAAAGCGAATATTCTGATTTGGCTGGCGGGTAGCTATACGTTGTATCGCACCAGACACAGCGTAGGTTGCAGCCGAACAAACGCACAAAAACGGTCGGAAACCCGGCACGTGTGCCTTCGCCTTCGACCGTTTCGAAGATTTCGACCATCGGAAGCTTGCTGTCAAGCGGATCCCGCTCTGCGTGGATGGCGTCGCCCATTTTATTCATCATCCGACGCCTCCATCCATTGCCGGGTCACAGCCGCGAAGCTGGTCGGCGTTTCCCATAGACGGATTTCCTCTACGCGAACATTCGGATACAAACCTTCCTCTACAAGCGCTTCATGTACTTGCTCGTACATCCAAACGACCATATTCTCAGCGGTCGTGTTCATTGGAGGAAGAGCTTCATTCAAATATTTGTGATCTAACGGTTCGATAATTCTTGCTTGCGCAATCCGCTTCATATCAGCGAAGTCTATGCTAATGCCGCGTTCATCCGGCTTGCCGGACATCATGAGCTGCACTTTATACGTATGTCCGTGCATGCTCTGGCATTTCCCTTCATAATGGTGCAAATGATGCGCACTATCGAAAGTAAACTCCTTAGAAAGCAGCACTCTGCGATTATGATAGCGAAGCTCATGAAGCTGAATATGTTCACCGAAAATCTGGACATTTCTTGGAATCTCGTAAGTCATTACAGCACCTCGTTGTTTGCAATACTACTATTATAGCATGGGGGCATTCTCACCTACAATGACCGCCGACTTATAAACGTTATACCAATAATCTTCCAGCAAGTACGGTCACTGCTTGGCCAGTGAGCAAAACCCGATCTGCTTGCGGTTTAACCTTTACATACCCGCCTCTTTGCGAAGCTTGATAAGCATAAATCTCGTCGGTATGCAATCGTTTCGTCCAATATGGTCCCAATGCACAGTGTGCTGAACCAGTAACGGGGTCCTCATCAATGCCGATAGAAGGATAGAACGCTCTTGAAACAACTTGATAAGCAGCATTCGACTTCGCACGGCTTGTTACGATTACGCCTCGACAACCGAGCGTTGCCAACAGCTCAAGGTCAGGTTTTATAAGCCGAACTGTCTCTTCGCTATCCGCCTCAACGAGGATATCCATTCGATTCTGGCCTGTATAACGAGGAATGAAGCCGAGCGCTTCGATTAGCTCCTGCGAAGGCGTTATCGGCGAAACTGGTTCAGCTGGAAAATCCATTCGGATGCCAGCTTGCTCTAAGGATGCCGTTAGCCGCCCGCTACGGGTATCAAATCGCGCTTTACTGTTCGGACTAAGCCGTCCCGTCTCCCATAAAATATGAGCAGCAGCCAACGTGGCATGTCCGCACAGATCTACCTCCGCCTTTGGCGTAAACCACCGCAGCTCATAGGCTGTATCCGCCGATGCATACAAAAACGCCGTTTCTGAAACATTCATCTCCGTCGCTACCTTCTGCATCCATTCACGGTCTCCTGTACCATCCATGATACAGACTGCCGCTGGATTTCCAGTGAACGGCTCCTCTGCAAAAGCATCTACGATCCAGATCGGCACTGAATTACCGTTTCCTGTTCGTTGTACACCCATTTGTCTTTCCCCCTTGGGCATGTCTTATCGCACATTCGCTGTTTTGGCAGCCGCTTGCTTCTGTTCCGTTCGACGATTAATAATAATAATGCCAGCACATACCGCTGTTAATGAAGCAATAACGGCTATGCCAATCGATTCATTCAAAAATAATGCAGATAGCATTACCCCGAACACCGGCGTTAAAAACAAATAAGATGCGGTTGAACCAACCGAGTTGTATTTCATCACATAGTTCCAAACGATAAAGCCTGCTGACGAAATAATGGCCGAATAAAGAAGTAAAATGATAGCTGCAGCTGTCCAGTGAAAAGGCATAAATCCATCCACTGTTCCGCCAATCAATATTAACGCCAAACCGCCGGCAAGCATCTGATAGCCATTGACATAAGCGACAGGATACACGGACACTGCCTTTTTCGACAGTACATTCCCGAAACCCGCGCATAATGCCGCGATAAGCAGCAGCCACTCTCCAATGCCAAACGCTTGATTCCAGCCATGCTGAACGGCTTGAGGCAGCGCCAGAAGCAACAAGCCTGTAATGCCGAGCACAAGCCCAATGATTTTATTGCGAGTGAACCGCTCTGAGGGATCATAGAAATAAGCAAGCACCATGGAGAAGAAAGAGATCATACCTGCTATAACTGAACCAAATACGCCAGAGCTATGCGCTAATCCCGTGTAAAAAAAGACGTACTGCAAGACGGTCTGCACCAGACCAAGCGAGACAATGCACTTCAGCGACCCTTGCCGATAGCGAAGTGGCTCGCGAATAACCAGCATAAATAAAAAAATGAGCAAGCCGGCAAGCGTAAAACGGTAACCAGCGAACAAAAATTGCTCGAACCAGTCCGTTCCGTCGATGCCGAGTTCCTCATAACTCCGCTTAAGTGTCGGATATGCGCTTCCCCAAAGGAGCGTAGCGCCGATCGATCCCGCTGCTATACCAGCAGGATGCGTAAAAAATTGTTTAGCGTTCATCGTGATGCTCCAGACCTTCTTACTTTTATTTATTATTGTCGGCTAACGGGATATGAAGATCAACCGTTACTTCCTCCAGATGCTCATCCAAATAAAAAATTTCAAGGGAGACTGCATTTTCCCGTTTCACAAGGCCATGCTCATTCATCCAGGATGTAAGCTGCTCATAGCCTTCGCCAATTCGTTTGTTTGTGCAAGTGACCACCGCATACTGACGCTCCGGGATTGTGAATTGAACCATGCCTGGCGGAACCGTTTTGAGATGGTTCACCTCATAGCATGCCCAATAGGTTGCGAACACCTCATTGCCAAAATAGGGGCTGTACAACGCAGATGAAAGTGCCGCTCCGTTCAGTTCATGCCTTCTGGCGAGAAATTCACCCTGAAGACGAATCGCTTCATCGGGAAACGTCGAATACGGACCGCAATAGCTCATGCCGACCAGATGGATCGCACGCTTCGTAATGATTGCGCAGTTATCCAAGGCGTACTCCTCCTTGCGTTCTGAAATGGCGATTACCGGCGGGCGGGAACTTAAGAGCCGTGCCCCTAGTGTAACACGATTCGTTTGAACAAGGGTACACGATTGTTTCGACATTAGGCTGTTTACCTCAAATTAACAATCGGACCGCCTATCCATTATTACCGCTGAAGCAGCCACGTTAGTAAGCCCCATCTAACGTCAAGTCATACTTTATTCTTCTTGCCGCCTGTTTATGCCAAGCCTTCTTCGCCTATTCAAATTCCGCCAAATTCGCTTAAAGGCCAGATTCGCAATACAACTCGCCCTTCAATGTCCGCATAAGGGACCGCACCAAACGCTCTGCTATCCTCGCTATGTTCCCGATTATCGCCCATAACGAATACATGATTTGCAGGTATCGTATACGGTACTTTCTGTTGATCCGGCAAGGTGCTACCTTTTATGTATGCCTCTTCAAGTTTGACCCCATTAATGAACACATAACCATCGCGGAAATCAATCGTTTCTCCTGGTAAACCGATTACCCGTTTTACAAGATTACGATCTTCCCTAGTGTCGTCAATAATAACAATATCTCCCCGTTTAGGCACGCTCATATGATAGGTGATCTTATCTTCAAATAGCCGTTGCCCAGCCACGAGCGTATTTTGCATCGATATATTGAACACTTTTACTTGAGCAAACGCATAATTTTGAATGAAAAAGGATAATACGACGGCGAGAATAATCGCAGTCGACCAATCCCTTACTTCCTTCAGCAATCTTGATTTTTTGCGATTGCTTTTATGCCTCGGTTCCAGTTCCACTACGATTCGCTCCTCTTTGGATATAATCGGATTTCAATATCGACATCACGATGACATCGTGATACTCACCTTTGTAATAATGACGCTGGCGTTTGCGGCCCTCTTCTTGAAACCCGCATTTGAGATAACAGTGTATCGCGGGCGAGTTGTATGCAAGCACCTCTAGTTCCAATCGGTTAAGCTGGAGCCGCTCAAAAACAAACTGCTGCAAGAGCTGCATCGCCTCGGTTCCGTAACCTAAGCCCTGCAGCAACTTGTTGCCAATTACGATGCCTAGCTCCGCTGACCGGTTTTTCCAATCAATGCGATGAAGATCAATTTGACCGATATATTCCAACGTTTCGCGAAGAGAGATTACAAACCCCCTTGCATCCACGCTTCCTTCTAGCATCGCATTTAGAAACTGTTCGGTTTTATTCATTGTCTGTGGGAATAGAAAAACGTCGGAGAGCATATCCACAATTTCCGGGTCGTTTACCCATTGCCTCATATATAATAAATCTTCTTTCCGATATTCCCGCAGCACGACTCGATTTCCTATCAGATTGGGCAAGCGACAAAACCTCCTATTCTTCTGACAACTCTTTACCATGCTCCATCATACGGTAATGCTTTCGCCACATCGCTGGCCTAATAAATCGACCATAGCTGAATATCCCCACCGATAGAAACCCAAACGCAACATATATGGAACCAGTCAAACCAAGCGCAAGGCCCGACAAGCGAGACACCATCACCGTCTGCAACAAAAACATCGGCACCATTAACCATATGGTTGCAAGCCAAGCTGTTTCATCCTGCTTCTGTCTGCGAAGCGGCGAACGGACAACAGGCCACCATAACAGCGCTGCCCCTCCTACTGTCATTGTCAGCCAGCATAATCGAACGATGCTACCCTCCCATGCATTTGCAGGCAGCCAGCACAGCCAAACAGTTAAAGAAGTGCATACAACTGTGAGCACACCAAGCGCAAAACTGTGTTGACGCGCGTTTAGATGGTACAGTGTCAGGCTCATCCCCAGGATGAACAAAGAGAGCAGCATGAGCACCGCGTTCGCTGCGACGTACATCCAGCTATACTCGGTCGTTATGCTGCTTTCTCCAGGAAGTATGTATGTATGAAATAAATCGAATAATGACGCGCTTACTAAGTAAGAAGAAGCCCACCAATTGGACGACGCATGGCGATCTGCTCGAACTAGCAGCACCGCAATCAATAAACGGGCAAGTACGTATATAAGCAGAAACCGGCTCCTCCTTCATACGGGCAGTCTTCAGACTGCGAGCTTTGCTCGCTCCGTCAGCCAATCAACTTGATGAAGCAATTCTGAAAGCTGCTCCATCGAATAGGATGTAACGCCTAACATCCTCAATGCTTCTTTCATCGTCTGCGGCAGCGTTTCGACATGCTCACCGAATTGATGGATATCTTCCACAGAAGCGATATAACACATCATCGCCTCATACCGCAGTACCCATTTAGCATAATCCAACTCGCCTATTCCAATATAACGCTCAATTTTTCGTGCGATTAGCTGGTCAGCACCAGCATATAACGTCGTCAAGCCAGGCTTTATTTCTTGCAAGTATCGACGATAGGAAGCCAAAGCATGCAATTGGTGCTCCACCGAAGCCTCCAACGGCTGTGCGCAAATCGACTGAAACGCTGCATACATTGTCGGTTCTGCATGGCGAATACGCGGGAAAAGCCCTCCTGTAGAGCAGCATTCATCCTTCATCCAAGCAAAGCTTGTAGCAGCAGCATGCCAAGCCACCTGTATCGCCACAAAAGCTCCTAGAAGATTATCTTCGCGGATACAACGGTCTAACCTATTCAAGTAACACTGAACTTCTTCTGTCGCTTGTAGCAGCATTTGTCTGCGGCCATCCCCACTGCGGAAATAGCGAATCGCCGCAGGCTTAAGCTTTTCTAGCAAGCCATAAGGATCGTATACCGTACGGGACTCAATGAGAAAACGATGTGCCCACGGCTCGCTCCGCAGCGCTTGACTGCCTGGCCATGCATGGAAATGCAGTTGAATCGATATTCCCTCGTATGGCACATGCAAACTAACCGTTTTGTTCGACTGAGAAGTCACATAGATGTTCAGGTCCAAGTCGCTATACTGATCTTCTTCACCACGTCCAACAGATCCTCCAGCATACGCACACACCCAGTTATTTTGCTTATGCTGCATAACATATTGCTGAGCGACCTTCATTAATCGATCCGTGTGGTTCATCCCCACTTCGCTCCTCTTGCATTCCGATTTGTATACAACCCCTGCACCGGGTAAATATACCTATTAGCTATAGTCTAACTGATCGGAAGAGCAGAACCATTAAAGTTTTGCTAAAGAAAATATCCTATTTTTTCAAGGTGCCGTTCCAGCAGATGCCACATAGTAGCCCCACGCCCCATGCTTGACGTACAGATACGATAGTTCGGCACGCGTGGCATAATACAAATCTCCAAACATTGGATCATTCTTAATTGTACCCTCGGCTACTTTCGTTCGCATCGCGTCTATTGGATCGTGAAGGAACAACTTCTTGCGTACTGCCCATTCCGGCGTAGGAGAAGGCATAATGAGAAGGATCACAAACAACGCAAGTCCAGCAAAATACAATTTTCTCCGTATACTTATTGCCATCGCCTCCAAGCGCACGTCAGATCTGTCTACAATGCCTGTTTCATAGTTCCTGAGAACGTTAACCAGGCTTCTAACGATGCTACCGATTGCACAATGATACTCGGACTGCAGGCCTTCAACTCTTCTTCCGAGCCGTATCCATAACTAACTCCTACCGATGCTATACCGTTATTCGCTGCACCGATAAGATCATGTTTACGATCCCCAATCATAACTGTATCCTCTTTCGCAATGCAATGGCTTGTCAACACATGACGAATAATCTCCGTTTTATCCGTGCGACGCCCATCCAAGAAACTACCCGTCACCGATTCGAAATATGCTGCGATACCAAAATGCGATAAGATTCGCTGAGCGAATTCCGTTGGTTTAGAAGTAGCAACATGCAGCACTGCTTCCGATCGTTTCAACGTTTCTAATAGCTCTTGCATACCTTCATAAAGCTCATTCTCATAAATACCAGTCTCTGCAAAATACTCCCGATAAAGCCGTATCGCTTCTGTCGACTGGCTCTCAGACATCCCATATCGCTCAGCAAATGAAAGCTGCAATGGCGGACCGATGAATGAATATAGTTGCTCTCGGTCTTCTTCTATTCCTAACTTCTGAAGCGCATACTGAACCGACTTCGTAATCCCTACCCCGGGATCGGTCAACGTACCATCCAAATCAAACAAAACATGCTTATATCTCACTTTTCTGACTCACCCTTCCTTATTAACGATTTGTCCTCTCGAATAGTTGCGATTAACAGGTCTAACCGTTCAATAATTCGTTCATCATTTTGCAGTTGGCGTTTCAGCTTGCCATCGAGCATAGAAAGCATCAGCACAAGTAGTACAAAAGCAATAATAAAAATAATCATTAGTTTCATTCCTTTCTCTTATCCAACCGATGCCTAAATCAGTTCCCTAATAATACCACCTATTCCAAAACAACGTCTACACAGCTTTCAATAAAAAACCACTGATTAGCATCTCGCGAAAGCGAAATCCTAAACAGTGGTTCATTAAAATCTTTGAATTACAAAGCCATAATGTGATAACCCGAGTCTACATGAAGAACGTCACCAGTAATCCCGCGAGATAGATTACTGAGCAAGAACATCGTAGCGTCTCCTACTTCTTCTTGATCAACATTTCTGCGCAATGGTGCTTTTTCTTCGATCGTTGACATGATATCGTTAAAACCGGAAACTCCTTTGGCTGCAAGTGTCCGGATCGGACCAGCAGAAATTGCATTGACCCGAATACCATACTTGCCGAGATCTTCAGCCAAATATTTTACGCTTGCTTCAAGCGCCGCTTTGGCGACACCCATTACATTGTAGTTGCGAACAACACGTTCTGCACCGATATACGATTGCGTTACGATGCTGCCGCCCTCAGTCATAAGCTTCTTCGCTTCGCGCGCTACTGCAACGAGCGAGTATGCGCTGGAATTTTGCGCCATAATGTAACCTTCCCGGCTTGTATCCGCATATTCACCCTGTAGCTCATCCTTCTCAGCAAATGCAACAGAATGTACTAAGCCATGAATCGTGCCCACTTCCGCACCAATCTGTTCGAAAGCCGCAATAATACTAGCATCGTCCAACACATCGCAAGAAACCGTCTTCGCAGTTATATCATGATCAGCTAACAGTTTAATGAGCTTATCGCGGGAACGTTCTTTCCGATAAGTGAAAATAAGCTGTGCGCCATGCTCATTAAGCGATTTGGCAATCCCCCATGCAATACTTCTTTCATTCGCTACACCCATAATGACAATCGTTCGGTTGTTAAGTAAGCTTGTCACTTTCATTCCTCCTGTACGTACATCACACATTAATTTATATGTTCAATCACAACTACACTAATCATACAGTATACCTTCTTTTTCTTCCAAACGGCTCTTTCAATCAACTTTTTCACCAGTATACTGGATCCCCACTAACAGCTATGTATTCCCCTACCCAATAATAAGCAGTGGAGTTTCGACTTACCATACAAAAAAACTCCCGCATAACATGCCGGGAGTCTCGAATTTAAAAGTGGTGCCGGCGATAGGAGTCGAACCCACGACCTACTGATTACAAGTCAGTTGCTCTACCAACTGAGCTACACCGGCACATTGAAGGTTACACCTTCAAAACTGGATGCGAATACTGAATCCTTAGCTTAGTCTTGCTCACGAAGTTTGCTTCTCATACAAGAAGCAAAGCGTATGCTCACGAAGTTGCGATTTTGGCATTCGCCAAAACGCTTAGGATAAGCCCTCGACCTATTAGTACTCGTCAGCTCCACGCATTGCTACGCTTCCACCTCGAGCCTATCAACCTGGTCGTCTTCCAGGGGTCTTACATACTGGGAAATCTCATCTTGAGGGGGGCTTCGCGCTTAGATGCTTTCAGCGCTTATCCCGTCCGCACTTGGCTACCCAGCGATGCTCCTGGCGGAACAACTGGTACACCAGCGGTGCGTCCATCCCGGTCCTCTCGTACTAAGGACAGCTCCTCTCAAATTTCCTACGCCCACGACAGATAGGGACCGAACTGTCTCACGACGTTCTGAACCCAGCTCGCGTACCGCTTTAATGGGCGAACAGCCCAACCCTTGGGACCTACTTCAGCCCCAGGATGCGATGAGCCGACATCGAGGTGCCAAACCTCCCCGTCGATGTGGACTCTTGGGGGAGATAAGCCTGTTATCCCCAGGGTAGCTTTTATCCGTTGAGCGATGGCCCTTCCATTCGGTACCACCGGATCACTAAGCCCGACTTTCGTCCCTGCTCGACTTGTTGGTCTCGCAGTCAAGCTCCCTTATGCCTTTGCACTCTCCGAATGATTTCCAACCATTCTGAGGGAACCTTTGGGCGCCTCCGTTACATTTTAGGAGGCGACCGCCCCAGTCAAACTGCCCACCTGACACGGTCCCCCTACCGGCTTCACGGTAGTGGGTTAGAACTCCGATACGATCAGGGTGGTATCCCAACGGCGCCTCCACCCAAGCTGGCGCTCAGGCTTCCTAGGCTCCCACCTATCCTGTACAGATCGTACCAAAGTCCAATATCAAGCTGCAGTAAAGCTCCATGGGGTCTTTCCGTCTTGTCGCGGGTAACCTGCATCTTCACAGGTATTAAAATTTCACCGGATCTCTCGTTGAGACAGCGCCCAAGTCGTTACGCCATTCGTGCGGGTCAGAATTTACCTGACAAGGAATTTCGCTACCTTAGGACCGTTATAGTTACGGCCGCCGTTTACTGGGGCTTCGGTTCATAGCTTCGCCTTGCGGCTAACCACTCCCCTTAACCTTCCAGCACCGGGCAGGCGTCAGCCCGTATACTTCGCCTTACGGCTTCGC
>NZ_AEDD01000016.1:0-67500 GCF_000179615.1 Paenibacillus curdlanolyticus YK9 | reverse complement strand
ACGACTCCGGATCGGCGAACAGACGCGTGCAGCGATTGCACATCATCAGGTTATCATTACGCAGGTAATCCCGGAATCGAACAGCGCGCTCTCCTTCCCACAGCTCTTGGAACGAGTTTTCGTTGATATTGCCAAACTTGTAATCTGGCAAGTCGACGCAAGGATACACATCCCCTGTCCGACGGACGATGAGCTCATGCCATGGTGCAACGCATTTGGATCGGCCAAACACATTGTCGATATCCGTATAATAGTCGTGAATATCGACATAATGGGAGTAATCGACGCCTTCGGCCTCCCAAATGGCCTGCAAATCACGCTTCAACCACTCAGTATCGATCGGAATCTCATCCTCCACGAACCCTTGCCAAGCAGGAGATACATCGCAATCCAAATGCTCTTTCATTTGGTGCGCGTAGGCTTCCCCGCGCTCCTGCGACGTATAAAGCAGCGGAGCAAAGTTGACTGCGATATCACGTTTCCTCTGCCATGGATTTTTGGTGTCGTGCAGCACGATTTCCGCATCCTTGAACCGCTCTCGAAGCGCAGGGATAAAGTCAATCGCGCTCTTGTAATTGCTTGTGGACAGTACCATGTTGACGCTGATGAACGGGAACATTTTGCGGCGCCGTTTCTTCTCCGCCATCAATGCTTCAATGTTTTCGCAGATGGTCTGGAAGCTGCCTTTCCCCCTGATCGCATCATGATACTCCTCCGGCCCGTCAATCGAGATGTTGACGACAGCCGTGTTATCAATCAAAAACTGAACGCGTTTTTTGATCAACGATCCGTTGGTATTAACGTACACATTCATTCGCTTGCTCCGCAAATGAGTGACCAGTTCTTCGAAATGCTTGTACAGCATAACTTCTCCGCCTGTCAAAATAACGCCAATCGGGTTGCGTCCTTTCGGAACCTGGTCAATGAATTTCTTTAAGACTTCAATATCAAGCTGCTCGCGAATGACACGTTGAGGCTCCTTTAAAGCCCAGCCTGTATCTCCCCAAATGTGGCAGAAGGAACAGCGATAATTACAAATATCAGACGGAAAAATCGTTAATTGCTTGAGCATTGGCGTCAGGTTCTGTACGTGCTCGACCAGCTTTTCATCACGAAGCGTCCCAGCATTCGTCCACATGTACGCGCCCACCTTCCCTCTTGTGATTATGAATGGATATTACGAGAATGTTCGTTGCCTCGACAGCCTAGGCCGACGTGCTTGCCATTGTCGCTTCTACGTAACGAATAATGTTGTTCAGCGTAAGGAAGTTTTGATATTGCAGGTCGTCGTCTTCCCACGATACGCCAAACTCCATTTCCAGCGCGAGTACGAGTCGAATAAAGGTCATCGAATTAACGCCAAATTCGGACAAATCGTCATCCGGCCCGATCTCGCCGATGCCTTCTCCTTCCTCAGCCAATACGTCCACTAACATTTCCATCACTTTTTCCCGAATTTCGTTTGTCATTTTATTTCCTCCTCAAAATGGATTAATAAGTTCGTTCCGCAATCTGATCGAGCCTTGCGCCAATCATCCGGTGCAGCTTGCGCTCCTGTTCTGCGATATGAGCGATTCGTTCCGCTCCGGACTCGAATGTCTCAGATCGGTATGCATCGCCGTACATGTACCGAACCATTCCTTTTCGAATGAATTCCCAGCCTGCCAGTATTTCACCCAGCAGCGTACGCTCTTCCTCCGCTCCAGGGAGCAGCGAATGCAATCGATAGATTTCCACACGTTTCGTTAAAGCCGTTTCGTTTAAGAAAGCGACCAATCTTGCCATATGCTGCTGCAGCATATCCGGCTGTGCCGTTATACGGCTGTAATCGGCTCGGAAGCGATCCAACGCCGCCAGACTGTCTGCAAGCTGCTTCTGCCCCTCATGCCAGCATCGAGCCCATTGCACGGTAGGGTCAGCTTCCGATCCCGTCGGAAGTGGCGCTGGCGCGAATAAATAGTGGCTCGCCTCGTGCTGTCCCGTCTGGACATACCGCTCGATGAAGCCATCGAACGCGCGTGCCAAATCATCAAACGGCAGCGTGCGTCTCCGGTACGACAGATTTTCCATGCGATCATGCTCAACGATGTGGAACACCCGCTCACGTCGGTCATATCCGAAAATGAGCAGCGTATGATCGATATGTCTTTTGCCGTAGGCATCCTGCCGGATCGGTAGATCATAACAGTCCACCCAAACGACAGCTGGTTGACCGGCAGATAAACTATCCAGCAGTTCCTGAACAATATCCTCGCTGCCGCATCTCGTTACCGACTGAACGCCAGCTAAAGCGAAGGTATCCTCAATCGGCCGGATTTCTGCATACGTGGCTGCGTATTCGCCATTCTCTCCTGCGTAAACGACAAGATCATTGGCAAGGAACGGCACGATGCTGCGGCCGAAGCTAAGGACAGCCGGGAACAACGAGTTATAGAAGCAATTGCGATAAAAAATGTCGTTAAAGGGCTCGATACCCGGCAAAATCAACGTCTCTGCTAGCTGTGTCGATGATGTCGGTTGGAACGTTGGCTGGTTTGTCGGCAATATCGGCTGCTGCACATTGGCCGGCATAGGTGGCTGAATGACCGATGCAGGCAGCTTGGCTGCCGACTCACGTGTCTGAGTTCCTTCCGCCGGCTCCCCACCGCCTTCACGAATAAGTTGGGCGAGCTCGGTTATCGTACGGTGTCGATAAAGATCATCTGAATCGATTTCAATGCCATTGCGAGCCAGTTCCCGCTCCAGTTCAATCGCGAGCAGCGAATGTCCGCCTAATTCGAAGAAATCATCGTCGACGCTTAGCTCGCTCACGCCGATCAAACTACCCCACAACTGACCGAGCAGCTCTAAGATCGGGTCGGAGCTGCCTTCACCAAGTCCCTTCAACGTTACGGTCGGCTGAGCTGGAGCGTCCTCTAGTTCTGTCCTTTGCTGCACAAAGGTCTCAACAACCTGCGGCTTAGGCTCAGGACCGAGCCAATAACGCTTACGCTGGAACGGATACGTGGGAACGCGAACTTTGCGTACTTCCGCGCCTTCGTATAGTTGCTCCCAATCGACGTTAGCCCCCGTCACATACAAACGGGCAAGCTCGCTCCAATGCTTGTCTGATGCGCCCGAGTCCAAGTTGGGCTTGAGAACGGACAGCAGCTCTTCAGCTTCACCACTCAGTCGACGATGCTCGGATGCGGTCAATTGACCAGCTGTTGCCGATTCGCGTTCGGAGCTGATAATGCGGTGTGCGCCGTGATAAATGCCATTTGGCCACTGAGCATTGCCAACTTCCTTAGCTTCTGCGAACCATTCCAGCTGCTCTTGCAACTCGCTTCGATTGCGGAACAAGAGCGCCATTCGGTAGGTGTAATGCCCTCTCCCCGTATTCGCCGTAGCACAGATGTGATCAAGTGAATCGACGCTTGTCTGCAAGAATGAGCGATAACGCTCGCATTGGTCTCGCAGCGCCTCCTCTGAACGGCCAGACAACGCAAGAATTCGCATGTGCTCCGACTCATCGGCGAATTGGGCCGTACGAACGGGTTCCGGAGCTTCCTCCAGAACGACATGGCAGTTCGTTCCGCTAAAGCCGAATGAACTGACGCCGCAGCGGCGAGGGGCACCGTCGCTTTCCCAAGCTTGCGCGCGATCAACAACGTACACGGGTGAACGTTCAAAGGCAATATTTCGGTTCGGGCGGTCAAAATGAAGCGTAGGCGCCAACTGTTTGCGCTGCAGAGATGCTACTGCTTTGGCTAGTCCTGCTACGCCAGCAGCGCTGTCCAAATGCCCGATATTCGACTTCACCGACCCAATAGCACAAAACTGTTTTTTATCCGTATACCGCTCGAAAGCGCGCTGGATACCGTCGACCTCGATTGGATCGCCGAGCTTCGTTCCCGTCCCGTGCGTCTCGATGTACGTAACCGTCGACGGGTCAATCCCTGCATCTTCCCAGGCTTGTGCGATAACCTTCTCTTGCGCTACTGCATTCGGGGCGGTGATGCCTGCTGAAGCACCGTCTTGGTTGATTGCAGATCCCTTAATGATGGCATGGATACGATCCCCGTCCGCCAAAGCTTGTTCCAACGGTTTGAGGAGGAGCGCAACGGTTCCTTCGCCCCAGACGGTGCCGTCCGAGTCGTTATCGAAGGCGCGAGTTTGCCGATTCGACGATTCAATGCCGATCTCGAATACCCCTTCCACTGGCATAAGACATGCTTTCACCCCGCCCGCAATTGCCATGTCGCATTCTCCGGTACGGATTGATTGACAGGCCAAATGCACGGCAACGAGCGATGACGAGCAAGCTGTATCAACGAGAAAGGCGGGGCCCTGCAAATCAAGTAAATACGCGATCCGGCTCGCAATAAGCGATGGCGTATTCCCAGCTCCCGCGGCGTGGATTAGCGACGGGAACTTTTTGTTAATGTATTGCCCATAGACCGGCCAGTCCGCAAACCCGAGATAGACGCCTGTCCGTGTGCTTCTTATTTTTCCGCCGCCGTAGCCAGCATCTTCGATGGCTTGCCAGCAGGCATCCAAGAACATCCGCTGGTTCGGATCCATAAGTGATGCTTCCCTCGGCGAAATCCCATAAAACTCAGGATCGAATTCGTCGACGCGCGGTAGATATCCGCCGTGGCTGAAGCGTAGGGCTTCCTTCGGTACATCCGTGTAGTAATCAACGAACCGCCTAGCATCGTCTTGCCTCGCTTCCGGATAGGGGCGTATCGACTCCTTGCCGCTAACAAGGTTGTCCCAAAAGGTATCCAAATCAGGCGCATCCGGCAGGCGTACAGTCATGCCAATGATGGCAATATCGGTCGCTTCTCCTGCGACGCGCGTCTTCTGGCTGCTGCCAGCTCCTTCATTGCTGCGCGATCTATCGTCGCTTGTCATATCCTCCGATTGCAGATACGTGGAGAGCTTAGCGATGGTCGGGTGGCTGAACAGGTCAGCGATTTTCGTTCTTCCTGGGAAGCTTGCTTGCAGGCGCTCATGCAGCCGCGCGATCAGGATCGAATCGCCGCCAAGCTCGAAGAAGTTGTCATCAACGCCAAATTCCTCGTAACCAAGCACTGCCATCCAGGCTTGCGCGACCTTCTGCTCCACTTCGGAATAGGATGCCCCTGCGCCCTTCCCTTTCAGCTTCACCGGCGCAGCCTTGACGTCTTCGGCTGGCTTTGTCTGATTCTTCTTCACGCTCGATGCAAGCGTTTCGTCCATTCGGAATGGCAGCCTGTCTGCAAGCTCGAACAGCACGCATTCCCGGTTCCATTCCCCGACCAACACATGAGGGTCTGGCACGCCAAGCAAATGCTCGAACGCCTCCATCCCGCGTTCAGGAGGCAATATGTGTAACAGTTCCTTCCGTTCATCCGTCTCTGAATTCGCGGAAAGTCCGGTCCGTTCCCAGGATGGCCAGCCGATGGACAACACCCGTCCGCCTGCAGCACGGCGTGCCGATGCGTAGGAATCCATCCATGCGTTAGCTGCTGCGTATGGACCTGAGCCAACGCCGCCAACTAGCGTAATAGCGGATGAGCACAGGACTAGGAAGTCAGGGTCATCCTCACGGGTCAGCTCATCAAGTAGTCGAGTGCCATGAACCTTCGCGCTGATGAACGCCTCGAATTCCGTCTCCGCGAGCGACGTCAGGTAATTTCCGTCCCCGCTGCCCGCCGCATGAAGAATGCCGTTCACGCGACCGTACTGCTGTCGAAGCTGCTCTAGCGCCTCGCGCAGCGACCGCTCGTCGGAGACGTTGGCACAGACGATTTCCACGTGCGTGCCAGTTCGCTCGATTCCCCTAATTTTTTGAATCACATCAGCGTGGGCGGACGCTGCATCCTCCAATTCAATCTGCTCCCACGCCTCACGAGGCGGGAATGCCGATCGATTCAGCAGCGCGATCCGAACCGCGCCCTTGGCAGCGATTCTTTCCGCGATGCGTAAACCGATGCCGCCGAGCCCGCCTGTAATGAGATAAACGCCGTCCGTCCGCCAAACAATGGCATTCCCGCTTACAGCTTGATCTTGCAGCGCGCTTACCCGCTCGACATACCGTTTGCCTTCACGCCATGCTGTTGTGTAAGGCGTTGATTCTGACGATTCTTCGCTCGTCAATGTATGAATAAAGCCATCGACATCATCTGACGAATAACCGAAATCGACGCAGCGTACCCGAATATGCGGCATTTCCCATTGGATCGCCTTACCCATTGCGAACAACGCCGCCGTATCTGGATTCGCAGAGGATTCGTTTCCAGCAATACGATAAACGCTTGCTGCCGCCAGAATCAGCTCAACCGGTTCCTTCCGCTCGTCAGTCGCAAGCGATCGCAACAAGCCGAGCAGCTGCCAAGTTGCTGTATAAAGGCTTTGCGAGTTCCCAGCTGTATCTCCAGTGAAATGCATTACAATTCGCCGCGGGCCTGATCCGTCGGCTCGGTTGAGCAGCTCGCCGAATTCATCCGCATAAGCCTGAATAGGCGTAGGCGTCGAGAGATTGTCAGCACTCAAAGATTGATCCGCTGCCAGCACCGCCTCTGTCACGTTCATTACGCCTGCTGTACGTAGACGCGCTGATGCTTGAGCCACGAACGCTTTGTCGGCGCCTGCAATAACAGTCGGCATCCGTCCGAATTGTGCGTTTTCGCTTAACGGCAGCTGCTCCTCCCGCCATTCCAGTCGGTGATAAGTCATGCTTGGCTCAATACCGTTCTTAGTTAGCGTGCCAGCATCTTCAGGGAGGTTAAGCCAGCACCGCCGGTGTTCAAAAGGCGTCGCAGGGAGATTCAATCTTGCCGTCTCCCGTCCTTCGAATAACCGCTCCCAGCGAATTTCAGCGCCGCTTTCATATAGCTTTCCTAGCTCACGCAGCGTTTCGGACTTACTGACCGGTTCGACGTGGAAGCGATCAACCGCCCCATCCGCTAGAAGGTTCAAACCGTTATCTGCAACTGTCGGACCTTGGATGTCCTTCAGACTTAGCTCCCGAAGCGACTTCAATAGCTCTTCGCGATTGGCCCCTAGGACCGAAATCCGATACGGATAATGGCCGCGACCGACAGCAGCTGTATGACTAACATCCACCAGACGGACTGCAGGATGCGATTCCAGATAGTCCGCGTATCGTTTGGCTAATTCGAGTAAAGCAGCTTCTGATCGTGCCGAAAGTGGCAGTAGTTCAAGCTGCCCATTCAGTCCCGCTACGGCTACCTCCGGAACTACGGGCGCTTGCTCCATCACGACGTGACAATTCGTCCCGCTGATGCCAAACGAGCTGATTCCGCAGCGCAGCGGCGTGTCCCCCGCTTCCCAGGAAGTGAGGCGCGTATTGATATATGCTGGAGAATCGACAAAAGGAATTGCCCGGTTCGGCCGTTCAACATGCAGCGTCGGGAACAGCTGCTGATGCTTCAGCGCCAGCACGGCCTTCATCAAACCTGTGATGCCCGCCGCATTGTCGAGATGGCCAAAGTTGCTCTTGATGGAGCTGACCGCACAAAACATTTTCCGGTTTGTGTATCTGCCAAAGGCGCGACGGATACCCTCTAACTCAATCGGATCGCCAAGCTTCGTGCCGGTGCCGTGCGTCTCGATATATCCGATCGTCTCAGGCGAAATGCCCGCCTGACGCCACGCTTCCGCAATCACATCCGCTTGAGCGTCTGCATTCGGCGCAGTGATGCCCACCGAGCTGCCATCCTGATTTACGGCACTCCCTTTGATGACGGCGTAGATCGAATCGCGATCCTGCAGCGCGCGAGCGAGCGGCTTCAGCACGATTACAGCTGCCCCTTCACCCGTTCCCGTGCCATCTGCTGCATCGTCGAACGTCCTCGTCCTGCTTGTGGAGGACTCAATCCCTACCTCGAAATCACGCACTGGCAGCAGATGGAGCTGAATGCCGCCTGCGATCGCGAGATCGCATTCACCGCTCCGGATACCTTGGCATGCGAGATGGACGGCTACCAACGACGAGGAACAGGTTGTGTCGACGAGGAAGCTTGGTCCTTTCAGGTCTAAAAGGTACGACAGCCGGCTCGCGATGATCGGCTTCACATTACCAGGCATCGCCATCGAAGCTGACTCCGGTTCCACCGTATCGATCATGCGCTTGTAATCCGAATCAGAGCCGAAGCCGACGTATACGCCCGTTCGGCTGCCAGCCAAGCGACTGCCTCCCATTCCAGCATCCTCGACCGCGCGATACGCTGTCTCTAGGAACAGCCGCTGGTTGGGATCAAGCAGGCTAGCTTCTTTGGGCGACAATTTGAAGAACGAATAGTCAAAACGGTCGATCGCATCTAGATATGCTGCATCGCCATAGGCAAGTTTAGACGAATCCTTTCCTGCGGCGCGGAAATAACGATCCGTATCGCTGCGGCGTGACTCTGGCAATGGGCGAACCGCGTCTGCCCCTTCACGAAGAAGTTTTAATAGCTCTTCCTCGTTCTCGGCAAGCGGCAGCTGCAGCCCGATCCCGACAATTGCGATATCCGTCTCAGACACAGGAGGCTTGGCCGACGCGCTGCTCTCTGCCCTTCCCCTGCCCTGCAGGCGAACTTTCCCGAACTCCATGCCGCTCACCCCCTAGCCGCAGCCACGGCACGTTCTGAACCGGAGGCTTTATCTGTGTATTCAGGGAACAGCTCGCCCGTCCCCGTCCTTATGATGATCTCGAGCAGCCGCTCTTCCGCTTCGTCCGTCTGTACACCCTTCGTTTGGAAAATCTGTACCAGATTACGGAACGCTTCCTGCATTTCATCCGGTTCCGGCGCACGATCTTCGGCATCTAACCGCTCTTGGATTGCTTCAATGTTCCGGTATGGCTCCATTACACCTTCCCGGTACGCCCGCTCGTCCCAATTGCGATTGCGCGTAGCAGCCGCTGTTGTCAGACAGCTTGCCACGAACATGAGGGTTTGCTGCCGTGCGCCCAAGCGCACCAGCTTCAGCTGTTCGTGAAGCTCCTCCGTCTGCGACGGCTTCTCGAAAGAATAGGCCTGCATGCCGTCTGTGTTTGCCTTGACCAGCCGAGCAAGCACGGCCTGCGGGCCCAGCTCAACGGCTGTACTTACGTTTGCGCCTGCCAGGAATCGCATCGTCGCTTCCCAACGTACAGGCGAGACGATCTGCTCAACCAAGCTACGGGCGATCTCGCCCGCTGAAGCATGCGGCAGCGCCGTTACATTTGAAATAACCGGGAAGCGGGGAGCAGCGAGTTTAGCCCCGCGCATAGACTCTTCCAGTCGCTCAGCGGCCGAAGCCATTAACGGACTGTGGAAAGCAGCGCTCACATTCAAGTAGACCGCTTTTGCCCCTCGTGACTCGAATTCAGCAACGGCACGCTGGACCGCATCCTTGCGGCCGGAAATAACCGTCTGTACTGGCGAGTTATAATTGGAAACTACCACTTCCGTACCGGCCGCGCACAGGTTCAGGCATATTGCTTCGACTTCGCCAGCGTTCAAACCAATAATGGCGCACATCGCGCCCTCGCCTGCATCTGCTGCCTCCTGCATCAGTCGACCGCGCAACGCCACTAAACGCAGCGCGTCCGCAAAGGACATTGCCTCCGCACAGGTGAGTGCAGACCATTCGCCCAAGCTATGGCCAGCCATATAATCCGGGGTTCCGCCGATACGTTCCATAAAGACACGATATGCCGCTACGCTGACCGTCAATAATGCTGGCTGAGCGAATTCGGTACGGGTAAGTCGTTCTGAATCCTTGCCCATCATGATATCGCTAAGTTTATAGCCGAGCGTCTCGTCCGCTTCTTCAAAAACATGCCGAGCCGTTTCGGCTTCGTCGCGAAGCTCTCTGCCCATTCCCGCATACTGCGATCCCTGGCCGGGAAAAAGCATCGCCCATTTAACCATTAATTCCGCTCCTTTCCTTCGAGGCCAAGTCTGCGTAATGCAGCCGAAGCTGATCAATATGTGCTAAACTTTCAGCCATTTCGCGCTCGGAGACGCCGAAATCAAGCAAACAAGCAATCTCGTCCACGCCCATCGCCTGAAGCTCATCCGTCATGGACACGCAAGTCTCCGTTGTCCCGAACAAAGCACTTTCATTCCAGTATCGTTCGAATGCCGCCGAAACGACCATTCTACGGTGCCGATCGTTGATTCGGGATGGATCAACACGCAGCTCTCGAGCAACCATGGCATCATCATACATTTCAGTGTGGGAGGCCAGATAGCGTATCATCGGTTCGCGCACCGTCTCGCGCACCTTATTCAAGTCATCGCCTAGAAACGTGTGCAGCATGACGGTTACGCGGCCATCCGTGGAATGTCCATTCATCCGACGCGCCTCCCGATATACCGCAATGTGATCCTTAAGCTCGGACTTGTCGATCGCATATAGCGCAGTCAACACATTAGCGCCAACCTCACCTGCTCGTCGCCACGTGTCTCTCGTCCTAGCCGTCGTTATCCAGATAGGCAGCTCACGCTGCACTGGCGAAGGATAAAAACGTTCGATCACCTGCTCGCCTTCGGGCGAAGCGAACGCAACAGGTTCACCGCGCCATAGCTGCTTTAGAATGGCCAATCGCTCAAACATCGCTTCCCTGCGAATCTCATATAACTCAGGAGCAAACACGTATTCCTTAGGATGCCAGCCATACGTTACGGACAAGCCTGCACGACCGCCAGACAAATTGTCTACGATCGACCAGTCTTCTGCCACGCGGATCGGATGATGGAACGGAAGCGAGATGCTGCCCGCCCGAATAGCGATTCTGCGGGTTCTGGCTGCCAGAGCGGCCCCTAAGACCGATGGATTCGGGAACAGGCCGCCGAATCGATGAAAATGCCGCTCTGGCGTCCATACCGCCTCGAACCCGCGCTCGTCTGCTTCGACCGCGAGATCAAGAAGGGCGTCATATTTTCCGCGCTCCTCCCCCTCGCCGTCGGAAGAGAAGAAGAACAAACTAAAACTTAAACTCAAGACACCACCCCTGTTCCGGATAATTGCCGAAGGAGGTCAAGATATGATTCAGTCAGCCACTCTGGCGTTCCCTGCTGGAAGCGACCTTTCTGATATTGCAATGTCAGGCCCAAGCCTTTACCTGTGCTCGTATCCTCAACGATAAGCATCAAATCATATAAGCTAAGCAGTCTGATGCGCTCGCTCTCAGCCACTGCGCTTGACCGGCATAGGAAAGGCAGCGTATCCGATGGAGCACGCTCCGGGATGAAGCGATCCACACGCTCAAGTGGAATGACGCCCGAAGCTCCAGCGTTCCGCAGTTTTGCGCTAACACTCGCAAACAAGCCCGTAAAATCATGCAGCGTATCAAGATCCAGCCGGATCGCCAACGCCCCGTGCTGCACAGCAGCATGGAAGACCGCAGATCGCTGTCCGGCTGCCTCTGCGAACAAATATCCCCACATCGATGCGAGAATGTCGTACCGTTCCACCGAGCACTCAGCTGCCAAACGATCCAGCGCGGCTACCACTTCAAGGGGAACCTGCAGCTGGATTTGACCAGCAATTGCTTCACCTTTCGACCAACGCGGCTCGAAGCAATCCTCGGGAAGCGGCTGATAACCGTCGATCGGATACGCTTCACGGCGTGACAACCGGTTATCCAGCCACTCCGCCTGTTTACTGACGGTCGGGAGCGAGAAAAGGTCCGTGACGGTAATCCCTGCGGAGAATGCTCTTTCCAGCTTAGCTTGCAGCGTCATAAGCAGCAGGGAATTGCCTCCAATATCAAAGAAGTGATCGTCTGGCCCGATTTCAGCAAGCTTCAGCACGTCGCGCCAAACCGCGATGACGGCGTTCTCTGTCTCGCTTTGCGACTCGACGCCAACACGACCGGAAGGCAGCCTGTCCGTGCAGCGAAGCAGCGCCTGTTTATCAGCCTTTTCGTTGCCGGTCCGTGGAATAGCGGCGATTCGATAGTATACAGAAGGAAACATATGAGCCGGAAGCTTGTCACTGAGATGCTCTCTAAGTTCATAAGCCGTCATCTCTCTTCCAATTGCGACATATGCTGCGATTTGCTTCTCACCAGCCGCATCGTCCGTTGCCATTACGAATGCCTCAGTGATTGCCTCATGCCCTTGCAGCGCTAGCTCGATCTCGCGAAGATCGATCCGGTAACCGCGAATTTTCACTTGCTCGTCGTTGCGTCCCTCGAAGCGGATGGTGCCATCCTCCTGCCAAACGCCAACATCCCCTGTCCGGTACATCGTCTCACCCGGCCGATAAGGATCTGGTACGAATTTGCTCTTCGTCAGCTCCGGGTTGCGAAGATAACCTCTCGCCACTCCGTTACCTGAGATGCAAATCTCGCCTGGTATGCCGATCGGCTGTAATTTCCCGCGGCGGTCAGCGATGTAGACGTTATAGCCGGCAATCGGCGATCCAATCGGAATGTTCTTCTCAACCTCGGGATCGCATCGCCAATAAGTGGCACATACGGTTGCTTCCGTCGGTCCGTACGTATTGTATACGCGAGCCTTGTCAACCAATTGGTCATAATGCGCCGCCTTCAGCACGTCTCCGCCGCTGAGGTAGGTATGCACGCCAGGGACGCCTCCTCGCTTATTCAGCTCGCTGAGCAGCAATGGCTGAATGGTAACGACGGTTACGCCGCTAGTTTGCAGCAGCTGGACCAGCCTGTCAGGATCGAGCACGTCTTCGCGCTTAGCAATCACGATGGTAGCGCCGCTAAGCAGCGTCGGATACACCTCTTCAACGAAATGGTCAAACGAGCATGACGCTTGTTGGAGTACGACATCCCCCGGACCGAGATTGAATTCTTGCTGGAAGGCATGCACATAGGCCAGCAATTGGCGGTGCTCTGTCATTACTCCTTTAGGCGCGCCAGTCGAACCGGAAGTGTAGGTAACGTATGCGATCTGCTCTTCCGTGGTGTTGAGCAGCGGAGTGTCAGAACTATCGCCTTCATAAGAAGCAGCACCGCTCAGTTGAACCACACGGCCTGTAAACGTAAGCGGAGCCTCCAAGCCGTCGCCAATCAACAGCACTTCCGCAGCGCTGTCTTCCAACATGTAGGCAATTCTAGCTGGCGCATAGGCGTTATCAATCGGAATATAGCCGCAGCCAGCCTTCAATACAGCAAGCATGGCGACGATCCATTCGTCAGAACGCTCCGCAAACAAGGCGACTAATCGTTCGCCGCTTTTGAACGTTTCGCGCCGAAGCCTGCGTGCAAGACGCTCAGCACGAGCGTTGATATCACCGTACGTGAAACTTTGACCGCCACTAATAACGGCAATAAGCGTCGGGTTAGCACTCGCTTGTTCTTCAAATACGTGATGCGCCAGCTTCTGGCTAGACTTTTCAATTGAGCGGTTAAAACGGGTTAAGATGATCTCCCGCTCAGAAGGAGTAACGAGATCAAGATCGCCTACCTGCCGCAAAGGCTGATGAACAATTTGATCCAGCAGGTGCAAATAATGTCCTGCCATGCGTTCGATATCGCTTGCAGACAAGGTTGCTGCATCGTAATCGAAATCAACCATCCACTCCCCGAAGGTGTGAATGCCGAGCGTCAGCTTGTAGTGGGTTGATTCTCGCATTTGATAGTCGGTTGCCGTCAAACTGCCGCATCGCAGTGCCGATGCGTCGAGCGGATAGTTGTCAAGAACGACGATCGTTTCAAACAATCCATCTGCTCCGCCCGCGCCGCTCCAAGCCGCAATATCCGTTATTGGCGTGCTTTCATATGCCTCTCTTCGACGAATGGCTGCATCTACCGCAAGAATAACTTGCTCTGCCGACACATTCTCGTCGATGGTGACGCGAAGGGGCACCGTATTAATGAACAAGCCAATCATTTCTTCCACATTGTCAAGCTCTGGCGTTCGCCCCGAGACAGTCGTACCGAAAATAACATTGCCCGCGCCGCTGTACTTATGGAGAAGGAGTGCCCAAACGCCGTACAGCACCGTAGCAGCAGTTACGCCCTTCCCTCTAGCATAATCGGTCAATTGCGCAATCATCTCCGGAGGAATCGGAGCCGAGAATGTGCCTGGCACTTTGCGTCGAGCTGCTTCCGCACCGGCTCCCGTGCTAAGCGGAAGTACAGCCCGATCCGCGAATCCAGCCAGTTCTTCCTTCCAATACAGCTGGCTAGCTTCGCGGTCTCCCTTCTGCAGCCACGACACAAACTCCTTGAACCGCGTCTTGCGAGGGGCATTAGGTTCCTTACCTGACAAGCAGGCATCATAAGCTTGCATGAATTCCTTCAACAGAATCCCGTTGCTCCAGCCATCGAACAAGATGTGATGCCAACTGACAATCATCTCGAATTGATGATTGTCCAGCACGCATACCAGTACGCGCAGCGGCGCTGCCGTTAGGTCAGCCGGCCTGTTCCGCTCCTCTTCGACTGCATCCGCAACAAGCTTCTCCCTCTCCTCAGCGGTATGCGCAGAACAATCCCGTTCTTCTACCTGAATGTTCGGCTCGCGAAGTACGATCTGAACGGGGTGTTCCAGTTTCTCCCACCGAAACACCGTTCGCAACATTTCGTTAGCTTGCGCCACATGCCGCCAAGCAGCGCGCAAAACGTCCATTTGCAGCTCACCTGCAAACCGGATGCTAAGCTGCTGCACGTAGCTGTCCTCGTCCATTCCGCTGCGGTAATGGTACAACAGCCCCTCCTGAGTGGGCGTCAATGCCATAATATCTTCGATGCTTGCACGGTCAAGCTTCGCCGCGTCACTCATCCAAATTCCTCCTCTTGATTGCAACTACCCTGCTGCGTTCGCCGTTTGCGCTAGGCGGTTTCCATCCTCGATACCGACGACCTGACCGAGCTCTAGCTTAACGATCTTATCTGCCAGACCGAAATAACGGTCGTCATGCGTGATTGCGATAATACATTTTCCACGTTCCTTCAGCTCCGGCAACAGCGCCTCGTAGAAGAACTGCCTGAACTCAGGGTCTTGATCCGCTGCCCATTCATCGAACAGATAGATCGGACGATCTTCCAGGTAGCTTATTAGTAACGCAAGCCGTTTGCGCTGGCCGGTTGACAAAGCGAGCGTATCCATTCGACTGTCGCCAATCCGCACCTTGCCATGCAAACGGAGCTGCGACATGTGCCGTTCAATCTCGTCACCCTTAGCTGCCACATCAACGCCGTACAGCTTCTCAAACAGATGATAATCGCTGAATATCGCTGAAAACTGCTGTCCGAGCCATTCTGGCTCCTGAGCCATTCCATTCACTCTGATCTCTCCGTCGTCCGCCGCATACAATCCCGTTGTCAGTCGAGCAAGAGTAGATTTACCGCTGCCGTTGCCCCCGGTAATGAACGTTACTTCACCCGCACGGAATGCAAGGTTGATCGGCCCGACCTCGAACGTCGCCCCATCCTCACGAGACGGATGTCTGTACACGACATGATCCAGCTCTAAGGAGCGGAATGGAACGCCTGCAGGTAACGGTACAGCGGCAGCAAGCGACTCCGAGCCTGCTTGCTCTTCCGACAATTCCGCTGCCAGCGCATTGATTCGGCCCCAGCTAATTCGGACTCTGATCATATTCGGAATCGAGCCGAGAATGCCATGGATTGGCCCCGTCATATACAGCAATACGAATACATAGGTTTGGATTGACGATGCCTTCATTGCAGGGAATAAAACAGGGAATAGAAACGCGACTACGCCAACGACAACCGAAAAGAGCAGCTCGCCGATCACATTCACATTCGCAAACTTCATGTCGCCCCGAATGCGCTTGTCGCGGTAAGTTTGCGAGCTTGCGATCATGTCTGACTGGAAACCTTCCCGTCTGCCTTCGTGAAGCGCAAGCTCTTTAAATCCGGAAGTCATGTGATGAATGAAACCAAAGAATACATTCTGGATGTCTCGCGTCTGCTCCCAAATCCGTTGTGCCTGACGGCCAAACAGGAAATGAAGACCTGCTGCGGTGACGATGACGAACAAAGAGACGAGCAGGCCATAGCCGCTGATCGTTCCCATATAAACAAAGCAACAGATTAACGTAACGAGGCTAGTCGCTCCTGTCACAACGATATTGGAAAATTCGCTAATGACCTCCGTATCGTTATTGAGCGCCGCCTGGATTTTCCCTTGCTCCAGCCGCTCAAGCCGACGGAATGGCGCTTTAAGCACCAGTTGTGTCAATTCGACCCTTTTGCCATAAACCATGTCATTAGCGATCCGGATTAACCGTGTGCGCACCAGCTTCTGGCCGACGACGTACAAGAATATGCCAGCGAAGAGGTAAAGCAGCAGACCGCTTGGAAACTTCTCGTCATCGATGTGACCAAGTGCAGCGTTAACAATAAAGATAATGAGAGCATTGCCGAAGCCGCTGGCTAAGCTCAATACGACCAAAGGAAGCATTGACTTATCTCCAGGCTTCGGAGCAAGCGCCGTCAGAGCATAATAGATGCCGAATAACGTTGCCGCTATAAAGATCGCCCAGGCAGCAGCCGGTACTGTGAATGGCGCCCAAACGGCAGCGAACTGCCAATTCAATCCGCCAAACAAAGCATCCGGAATTTGGTACAAACAATATCCTAATACAGCGACGCCTATCACCAGCGACGCAGAGACACCCAATACCTGAGCAGCTCCTGCTCTAAACTTGCGCTGCCGCCTCGCCAGTTGCACGATAGCGGTTATAAGCTGCCACATTGTAAGGATGACGACCGGTGCGGAGATAAACAAACCTGCTGATGCGGTAGCGTCCAGCCCTTTCCACATATCTTTCAGTGGATCCGGCATCTTCTTGTCCATGATCATGCTCATGATGCCTTGACCCAATGTCATTGTTCTCATGTCGCTTTCATTGGCTAATATTGCAACGCCAATGCCGTCTTGCGGGCGAAGGATGAGGAATGAGGAGAAATTCGGATTACTTCCTTCATGCGCCAGCTCGCCAGTGCCTTTATAGTACAAGCCCCATCCAGCGGCATAGGATGATCCATCCGGATTCGGTGGCACTGTCTGATCCGGTTCGTGAGACTTTCTGACGATCTCCGGATCAAGTCCGAGGCCTGGGACGACACCGAGTTGAATTTTCAGCCACTTCTCCATCTCAGATGCACTCGATATCACGTAACCTGCCGCCGTATTACCGCGAAATGCAGGAGCGTCATAAGCCCACGTGCGGAGCAAGCCCGGCCTATACCCTTGTGCCATCTCCGCTCCTTCCGGCGCCTGGTACATATACGTGCCGGTCAAACCAAGCGGGTCCAAAATCTGTTCACGCATGTACTTTTCAAACGGTAAGCCAGTAATTTGCTGGACGACAAACGCGAGTATATCGTAATTGATCGTAGCGTAATCGTATTTCTCTCCGGGTTTGCGATCCAGCTTAAGCCCGTTCAACATACGGACGGTACGCTCCAATGCACCTTCGTCATCCGCCTGCGGAATGGTACCGATCGTTCGGAACGGTACGCCGCTCGTATGATGAAGCAGCTGGCGAAGTGTAACTTCCGCTTCCTTCCCTTTATACGTAAAGTGAAGCCCCGGCACGTAACGGCTGAGATACGCATCCAGATCCAACCGGCCTTCCTTTTCGAGACGGAGTACCGCGAGTGCCGTGTACGCCTTACTTGTCGAACCGATCTCGAACAGTGTCTGTGGCGTTACAGGACGCTTCTCTTCTCGGTCCGCCCACCCGTACCCTTTGCTAAGTACCGTTTTGTTCCCTTCTACAATGACGACTGCGAGGCCGGGAACGCCCATCTTCTCCTTCTCGCTGCGAATATAATCTTCGATCTCGTCCAACCGCCCGCTTATGGGCGCATAGGAATCGGCTTTCACTTGATCAGACAGCATCACGACGACTGCAAATAGCGCCAGCAAGAACGCTATTGGTTTTCTCCACTTGTTCATCATGGCTGCAACGCCTTTCCGCGCTCTGCTGCAACATGAGCGAAAATCGCATCCACTGCCCGAGCCGGCCCGCCTGCCTCATCGAGCGACCGGTGAATGCGTCCACAGGCTTCTTGATAGGCTGGCTCTGTACGGACGCGACGGACCGCATCCGCCACCTCGGCTGGTTGCCAATCTTCACCTTGAAGGAAAATGCCAGTCCCTGCCTTTTCTACCGCGATTGCACCCATGAATTGGTCGAAGCTCTGAGGTACGACAACCATTGGCACTTCCGAACAAAGGCTTTCGTGAATGCTGTTCGATCCGCCGTGGGTGACGAACGCGGCTGCTCGACTGAGCAGCGCCAATTGCGGCATATGGGGACGAACGATCACGTTATCTGGCAATTGTCCAAGTCGCTCTACCGGTACTTGATGGCCTATCGACATAGCAACCTGTACTTCTTGGTCACCGAACGCTTCTATACACTTCGTGTAGATATGCTCGGCATCATTAAAAATGGTGCCTAAAGCGATATAAATTAACGGACGGCCGTCCAGCCATTCAAACGGAAAATCGTCAGGCTCTGTACGCGGCTCGATGGCGTAACCCGTAAACACGTAGCTGTCATCGAACGCTTGCCCGTAAAGCTGGAATTCGCGCGATGTCGGCGCGAGATTCAGCTTTTCTTTGCCGCAGAAAATATCGTTGATTATGCTTGTGGTATGAACCCCATACTTCATAGCGATGATCTTCGAAAGCTTGGCTTCCAGCTTGCGATAGACGTCTGTTTTTCCTTTGTTCTTCGCATAGACAGGGTCGTTCCCCGCCCGCAACACATACTCCATAAAAAATTCAGGGTCGACATCTGCCATCTCATCAATGTAAGCGAAGTTCGCAAATACCGAGATGCCCGGTACGCCCAACTGGAGAGCCAGCTCTTTGCCCCAATAACAGAAGGCGTCATGCACGATATAATCGGGTGCCCATGCCTGTACTTCCTCTAGCAAACTGCTAACAATCTTCTGACTGCGGCTAAGAATGAAATCTGCTGTCACGAGGAACGTCTCAATACCCCCGGCATCGTGCGTACCGAAGCCCAGCGGCTCCTTATACGTAGTGAAGGCAGCGCCCGCAGCTTCAATTCGTTCCCGAAACGGTTCGCCTGAATAATACAAAATTTCTTCGCCCCGACTGGTCAGCTCTCGTATGAGTCCCAGTGTCGGATTGACGTGACCATGTAGGTCAACGCCGAAATATATGCCTCTCGTCATGACTTCCTCCTACGATTGTGGTCTATTCATCACATAACGGTCGTGCTTGCGAGCTTCGCTTGCGTTCGGAGCATTGCGTCCCCAAGCGCCGGCATAGACGATTTGATGAGAGGAAGACAGCTGCAGCAGCTCTCGGAACTCATCGTCGTAAAAGCCGCCGATAACCGAGAAACCAAGCCCCATCTCTTCGGTTTTCAAATGAATGAGTTGTCCGAGTCCGCCCCCGTCGATCGAGCTCTGCTGGTATTGGGAAAATTCTTCCTTCGAAATTTGCGCAATATCAACCGTGAAAACGAACAGAACAGAGCAATCTTTGAGGAAAGTTTGGCCCAGGCAGATTCCAGCAGACAAGTCGCGGAAATCTCCCTCCCTCATGCAGCGAAGATCGCCTTTTGCGTATTGATAGACGCCAGAAGGCAGTCCTTTAACATCGTGGACAATTAAATAAAATACCGGAAGAAGCTCAAGCTTTTCGATGAACATCAGCATCGTGTTTAAATCCTCAATAGGTAGCTCGCAGCGCTCAAACGCAGCGCTCGAGCGCCGGTCAATCAGAAGCGGGAGCAGTTGGTCGTAATCCGTCCACTCCTCCGGCAGCGACAATCGCGTCAGCCAATCGTCAGAAGGCGCTGGTACCGTTCGGTTTACCCTCTCTTGAAACTCAAAGATCGGCGCCCAGTTGAACAATTGCGCTTCTGCATCATCCAGCGATTCGCCTCGTTCAGCGATCTGCAATCGCTGAGGAGGAACAGCCGACCTTGTCTCATGGTCGCCATGCATAGGAGAACCCGCACTCGCTGCGATCATCGCGATCGGCACCTCGAGCGCGTCCAACTTCAACAACGCGGAGAGTTCCTCCGATCGCAGGTTCGTGTATGCAGCAAACTGCCAGCCTAATGACCGCAGTACAAGCTGCAAATTAGCTGCAACGTGACCCGCGTCGATCATCCCGAACCGGTAGCCCTTGTGCGCATATTTCCAGCAAGTCCTCCACGGGACAATGGATAAAATGAAACACACGTCCGCGTCTCGGGTCGCTGCTGGCTGTGCATCGCGAACACGTTCTGCCGCATGCTCATCCTCAATCCAGTAGAGCGAGGCATGCAGCGCGTTGTAATGATACAGGCCGGGCTGCACGCCATCTAACCGACGGACAGCCACGTATACTTCTACAGGATAGCAACCCCCTGCCGACGGAAACGACCATAGCAGCTCTGACTCGTGACCATGAAACTTGACGGAGGTAACGCCGAAAGCCGGCAGCATCACTCGTTTCAACCATTCAACGCCATTGAGGCTGCCTGACGTCGGGGAACCCTCTCCCCCTTTGCGAATCGACGTCTTCAATCGGACGCATGGACCGTTATAGGTTTTGAAGCGCTCGGGGCGGGGGCTTATCTCGAACCGATTGCCCTCATATTCCCGACCCCTTGTATATTGAAAGATGGAAAGATGTTCCACCGTCGTCGTCATCGATTTACTCATCTTCGATCCCACGCTTTCGGTTTATTTGGTTCGCGCTCAACGACATCGTTACAGGTACAAGCTATCGAGCGCTTCCTGGGACAAGGAGATCGTAGCAAAGTCAGACGGTGTATAGTTCCTTTCCCGAACGCTGCAGCAGTGGCGGATTAGTTCTTTCGTGCGCTTTGCGAAACATCCCGCAAAATCGGTCGCCGTTTCGGACCGGACCGCGCCGCGATCATAGCCAATGGATAATTGCAGCCGGCCGCCTATCACCATCGCCACAATGTCAAGCGGCGCCGTTGGCCGATTGCCTTGACCGCTATCGGAGCCGGACGACTCCTCAGACAACGTAAAATGCTCTCCTCCATTCAGGGAGGAATCTAGCTCTCCGACATAGTTAAATCGGATTCGACGGCCTTCGCCGGGATCATGAAGCGTTCGAGACAGTCTGGTCAAAAGTCCGAAGCCAAGTCCACGGGAAGGAAGGCTTCGCAGCGTTTCCTTGATCGACTTGATGCTCGTCTCCCACGCTTCGCCTTCCACAGCTTGCAGACGGACTGGATACAAGGTTGTAAACCAGCCGACTGTTCGCGACAGATCGATTGACGGATCGGAAGGCTCGCGTCCATGTCCCTCCAGCTCGACTACGGGGCGTTCGATTGCGAAGACATCTTGCACTGCCGCCGCCAATGCAGCTGCGAGCAACTCTTGCGTGTTCGTTCCGTATGCAGCGGAGGCTTGCTTCAACAGCTGCTCCGTTTCTTCTTGTGTCATCCATTCCTTCACGGTCCCTGCAAATGGTTCCGCCTCTTGTCCGTCTGCATCATGCCGAATATATAGCTCGTCCGCCAAGACAGCTTTCCAGTAGGCGCTTTCATGCTCTGAATCTTCCAGGCGGCCCCATAGATGCTCTGCCCAACGCTGATAAGAGGTCGTAGTGGACGGAAGCGATGACGTCTCCGCTAATTGAATATTCCGATACAGTAACCCGAACTCTTCCATCAGCACCGACCAGGATACCGCATCGACGGCAAGATGATGGGCAGTTAACAGCACCATGCGGCTATCCTGTCCCAATTCGAATATGCACGCTTTCAGCAAAGCATCGCGATCTAGCTTGAAGCTCGACTTCAGCTGTTCGCCGATCGCCTTCACTCGATCAAGCTGCTCCTGTGCTGAGCCATCACTCAAATCGTAGACGCTAACAGCATCGATTGCGGCATCGTCATTGAAAACGATCGCGCCGGTCGATGGATCAAGCTTCAATCGAAGCGAGTCATGGCGATTAACGAGATCGCGAATGATCTTTTCCAATTGGCCTGCTGTGAGTTCGTCATTCATCCGCAGCAATACCGACTGGACATAATGATGTCGTTCTGTAAAAGGCCGCGTCAGGAACCAGTCCAAAATCGGCGTAGAACGCAGTCCGCCTTCACTTCGCTTACTTTCATTGGCTGCATCCAAGCCAATCGACCGGAGGCAATCCGCCATGTCAGCGAATACGGGATTGGCCAACACATCTGAAACCTTGATCGCAAATCCGCGTCCACGAAGTCTGGAAGCGAGTTGAATCGCTTTGATCGAATCTCCGCCGCACGAATAAAAATGGTCTTCCTCAGCAATCCCGGCATCCTGAAGGACATCCCTAGCGACTGCAAGCAGGATGCTCAAAGCAGGACTTGCATGTCCGGCTCCCCTTCGTTCACCTTGTGCCGCATCGCGCTTCAACTCAGGCGCTGGCAGGCTGCCGCGGTCTACTTTGCCATTCACATTCAGCGGAATAGATGGCAGCTCCACAATATGTGCTGGAACCATATAGGAAGGCAAGCAGCCGCTTAAATAGGCTGTCAGGTTCACCGCTTCCTCGCTCTGCTCTCGGACGACATAGCCGCATAAAAACTTGCTTCCGTCATTCGTCTGCCGGTCGATCACGACCGCTTCCCGAACGGACGGGTGCTCTGCCAGCATCCGTTCGATCTCGCCCAGTTCGATTCGGTGACCGCGAATTTTGACCTGTAAATCCGCGCGACCAGCGTATTCGACTACGCCTGACTCAAGCCGGCGCGCCAAGTCTCCTGTCCGGTACATACGTTCGCCTGGCAGGAACGGGCAAGAGACGAAACGCTCCTCCGTCACCTGCGGCAAGTTCCGATAACCGCGTGCCAAGCCATCTCCTGTAATATAGATCTCGCCCAGCACATCCTCAGGCACGGGATTCCCATCGCGATCTAACAGGTGAAGCCCTACGTTCGCCGCTGGAATGCCTATCGGTACCGACGCTCTTGTGTCTTCCGCCGGGTCGTACCGATGGATCATGCAGCCAACGACCGTCTCGGTCGGACCATATTCGTTACATATTTCAATTCGTCCGCCGAAGCTGTCATATATCCGCTTAGCCAGATCCGTTCGTAAATCTTCCCCCCCTACGATGAATTGCCTGATGGAACTTCCCCGATTATCTCGGTCTAGCAGTAAGCTTAGATGCGACGGCGTCAGCTTGACAACGGTCGCCCGGTTATCCTTCATCATTCGCTCCAACACATATTCCTCTTGGTCGTCGCGGTAAATGTCGATTCGTCCGCCCGCGATTAGAGGCGTGAAGACAGAAGTGACAGTCAAGTCAAAAGCAAGCGACGAGTAAAGCGGGAACACGTCGTCTTCCCCTTGCGTGTATTGGTTCTTGGCCCACCAAATGTAATTAACGAGCCCACGGTGCTCGATCATTACTCCCTTAGGCTTGCCGGTCGAGCCCGACGTATAGATGATATATGCCAAATCGTCAGGTCCAGCTTGGACTGAGGACGGGTCAGGCTTTTCCGTATACATGCTCGGATCGTCAAGGAATCCGATCGGCCCGACATATCCAGTGCCTTCCGGAACCGCCACATTCGCGAGCAACAATCCGCAGTCTGCATCCCCCAACATATAACCTATGCGTTCAACCGGGTAGTCCGGATCAATTGGTACATATGCAGCGCCGGCCTTCAGAACAGCAAGGATGGCAACGACCGTATCCAGTGAATGCCGGACAAACAAACCGACTGCACACTCTCTACCGATACCGCGGGATGAAAGCCATGCCGATAGTCGATCTGATCGCTCGTCCAATTGGCGATAGGTCAACTGCTCCGTTCCGTATACAGCAGCAACCCGATCCGGCGTCCGCTGTGCCTGTTCCTTGAACAAGGCCATGACCGTCTTGTCGCGAGGATATTCCTTTTGTGTCGACAAGTATGCAGCAAGCCGTTCCTTCTCCGGTTCAAGCAGGATGGACATTTGCCCAACAGGCAAATCAGGTGAGGCCAATATGCCATCAATCATTGATGTCAGCCGGTCGAATAGCCGATCGATTTGCGCTTCGGAAAACTCCGCTAGTTTGAAATCGATTTCCACTTTCAGCTCGCCAGATGCCAGCCAATCCTTAACGACAAGCTGCAGGGAATGACTCTGGCTTCCGCAATGATGCTCTAACACTTCCGCTGATGCGCCAGCCCACTCGGTGATCACCTTCGTGTTATAAACGTTCACGCTAATATCGAAGAGCCCGTCTATGCCTCGCTTCTTAAGCTGCAGGTCTGAAATAAGCAGATCGTAAGGGTACTTCTGATGATAATAGCTCGCTGTTAGTTCCTTTTGAGTCCGTATCAATTCATCCGTGATGGAGGCCTCGCTGTCGATTGCGATGCGCAGCGGCATCGTGCTCGTAAACATGCCGGCTGTCGCCTTCTCCTTCTGCCCTGTACGGTTAAATACAGGCATGCCAATAACCGTCTCAGCCTGTCCGGCTGTCTTGCGATTGTACAGCGCGATTAGAAAATGGAACCATGCCGAAAGGCTGCAGCCCGTTTCATCGAGAAAATGCTTGACAGCATTAGAACGGTCCGCATCCAGCATGTAAATTTTCCGTTTGCCGGCGAGCGATTCAGAAGACGCCGGAGGCGGCTCCTCCTCAGGCCATCCAGCAAACTTGGCGCCCCAGAACGCTCTGTCGCGGTTGAATCTCGCTGACTCCAGATATCCCGCTTCGCGTTGAATATGGTCAAGATAGGAAGGCGCGGAATCGCCTGTCAATTGTTCGCCGCGCGCTATACGTTCGTAAGCGTCTCGGATCTGATCGATCAACATGGTGCTGGACCAGCCGTCCGACGCAATGTGGTGAATTTTAATTAGGAATCCGCCGTCATCTTCCGCAATGCGGAACGTCGGGAACGAGCAGAGCGGCCCGCCATCCAGCGAGAATGGTTCAGCTGCCGTCTCCTCTACCCAGCGCTGCCACTCCGTTTCCGGGTTTGGCAAGGAGGAAAAATCGACAAACGGCTCGTCCTTTTCCAATTCGCTAAAGGGAATGGCATATTGCGCGGGAGTGCCGTCAACTTCTTCAATCCGTAGTCTAAGCGCGTCATGCTTGCGCTTCTGCTCGTCAATTGCCTGTTCAAGAATCCCGTAATCAAGCGGGCCTCGAATGCGAATAGATCCGGTAATGTTATGAAGCGCGGAGCACTGATTGATCTGCTCCGTATACCATATGCGCTTCTGCGGATGCGTTAGAGGATATCGCTTTGCACCCATTTGGCAACCCTCCAGCGTGTAATAGTTATCCGTTCATGTGGTTTTTGAAATCGATTGTAACAAAAGGTCGGTAAGATGCTCGTGGTGGTTGGGAATTAAGTCTCATGAGGTTCGCACGTGATGCAGTAGATTGCATTTTTCGTCGAAAATACGGTTTTTACAGAAGTCTTCGCTTGCACTAGCTTGAGGTAATAATGGGGGTTCATGCCGAATTAACACACATGTTTATCCGAATGTGACTTTTATCATACTTGCCGATTCTGGAACCCGTCAAGTAATTTTCTAGTATAGTTCATCCAAGGCAGTCATTTACAGCCATGTGATTCTCCGTTAAGATATCCATGAATAACGGAGCTCATTTGACGAGCTTCGCACTACTGAGGAGGTCATGAAGAACGATGAAAGTACTTGACGTCGAACCCGTCAAGAGCGCTGGCGGAGACTGCTTTGACGATGTAATCGTGACCATGGAGGGCTGGTACAACAGAGGCTATAAGCTGATGTACGCGAACGCTCTGAAATTCGAGTTTGCACCTCCCAAGCCGGGAGCCACCTTTGGCAGTCGAATGCAGACCGGAGTCTCCAACTCGCTCACGCTGCTTGGACAATTCCATGGCTATGAAATTCATGTAACACGGAATATATCGACTGACGACAGCATTGCGCTTATTCAGGAGCAGCTCGGTAAAGGAAATCCTGTTTGCTTGAACTTTGACACCTACTACTCTCCTTGGGATGGCAATTTTGGTAAATTCCACTATTTATCTCATGTCATGATCGTCGTTGGCATCGATTCCATTACGGGAGAGTATTTAATTGTCGATCCTTATTTCTCGAAAAAAGATTTACGTCTTTCGAAGGAGCTGTTCAGCAACGGGCTGCTAGGCGTCATGACCATCGAACCCTCGCCAGGCGGGGCGCTCGACCGCGAAGTGACGTTAGATCGTCTTAGGCAGCTGCTTCGAGAGCATCTGAACACATCCCCGGATCACTTTCAACGCTTCGCAGATGAGATTGGCGACATCTGCTTCGAGGATGAGGCAGCCGAAGGCGATTCCCGATTCATTGCCAGTACCATGTTCATCTTGCTTAACGTCCTCCATACGAATCGGATCAACTACACCCACATGCTGGAATACGTCGCAAATACGTTCGGCGTTTCAGAGCTTAACGCTTGCATTGAAGATGTTCGCCGCCTGAGCAACCCATGGAGCACAGTACGGGGCATGCTTGCCAAAATAAGCTTCATGCCTCCGGAACGTAGAGATGCAAAGCTAATGGCGAGCCTCGGTACCAAAATCCGGAATGCTACAGACACAGAGGTGCAAGTTCTTCAGCGCGTGCTGGCCATTCTCGATGGAGACGGGCAGTCCTGCGAAGCACTAGTTGCTGCCGGGTCGTCAATCAGCGATTCAACGCGGCTTGTCGTTCCCATCGACATCAGTCGCTTATGTACCGTTCGCGGCATCGATAACGGCCTCGGAACAGCCGATGTCGATGGAGACGGTCACAGCTATAGCCGGGAACATTTGCCCGAAGATGGTATCCTGCGAGTAGGAGATTTATCTTTCGTCTTCCCAGCTACCGGTAACGCTGACGATTACGACAACGCCGTCTGCTATGGACAAGCTATCCCGATTCCACCGGACCAATATCAAGGACTTACCGTGCTTGCCAGCAGTCAATTCGGAGGCAGTGCCGATGCATTCACGATCGAATATGCGGACGGAACAAGCGAGCAGCTCCAACTTGGATTCGCGGATTGGTGGAGTCATTATCCGATTGCAGGGGAAAAGGTCGCTTGGACAGCCGACCTGATCCGAAATTCCGAAGGTAAAACCGAGAACACCGTCTACCTGTTTGCAAACGAAGCGCCATTATCCCGTTCAGGCTCAACCGCTATTCAGCTCGTGCTGCCAACGATACCGAACTTGCATGTATTCGCTATTTCCCTCTGGAAATAAGCTTGTACGAAGAAAAACGACCAGAGCTTGGCTCTGGTCGTCTCCCTAAAACCTCCTCCTCAAAACAGCACACGCAAACATGTTCCAGGCATGCGCATCCATCGTCAACCTCAAGTTGGGTCTACACTCACATTTCCATATTTTTCATTTAGATTTAGTAAATATACGAATTAGCATTAACAAAAAATTCATACTGCTAAGCGATTGCAACAACGCTCCCCTTCGATCTTATCTCGAAGAATTAACTAGATGAAAACGTTTGTTCAACCCAATTAATCTACAAATTCATCCTGGATCCGCTCCTTCCGTTCGTAAAGACCTTTATAAAATTCTGTTTATTTTTGTTAAATTGCAATTAATTAAAATTTAATAAAACATTAATTTTTCGTAATCACATATTTTGCAGGGCTGGCGGATTCGCAGAGCATTTAGATAATTCCATACTTGTGCAGAGCGAATGCGATTCCGTCTTCATTAGACTTATATGTTATAAAATTGGCTGCCCGCTTGGCCTTCTCGCTGCCATTTCCCATCGCAATGCCAAGGCCGACGTATTCCAGCATATCGATATCATTGTCGCCGTCGCCAAACGCAACCGCTTCGGAACGATCCAACCCAAAGTACTGGAGCACTTGATAAATCGCTGCCGATTTCGAAACCTCCTCCTGTAAGATGCTGCATACGTAAGGATGCCATGGATGGAAAATGAGGTTTGGAAACTTTCGCATATACGATTCCACCCTCTCATCTGCAGCAAACAAGCACATTAAATAAATTTCTTGTGAGCAAATATTTTCGTGTACAGCAGGATATTCACGAAGTGCTAAGGTTTCCTGCAGCGCTCTTCTGATGCTGCCATCTTGCACACCGTTCATCCAATAGCTCTCAGTATAGAAGGAAAGCCCGTGATTATTCGTTTGGGCAAATGCTGCGACCTCTCGAACAATCTGTGATTCTATCGTTACTTTATGAATGGCTTTATCGCGATGCTTGACGTAGCCGCCATTGGCTGTAATGAACGTCTCGATCCCTAGCTCCTTCAGCTCTTCGCACATCGATAAAGGTCGACCCGTTGCGGCGACGACTCTCATACCAGAACGAATCAACTTATGTATAGCCTCTTTGGTGCTTTGTGCGATGGTGCCGTCGATGGCATGCGTGAGCGTACCATCAACGTCGAAAAAGATGATTTTATAGGACATGTATGATGATGACCCCCTTTATGTAAAATCTAGCAGCTGCTATGTATCTGACTTAACCCGATCCATTATCTTACAAACAAAAGAAAGGCTGCCGATGAACAAGCAGCCTTTTCTTCGCATGATCTAACAAGGATCACCTTACGGAGCAGAGCTGACAACGAATGCTTCCCAGCCGCTGATGCTCGTCCGGTTGGCGATAAGCATATTAACGTTCAGATCGGCACTTACGTACAGGTTGTTCGCCACCGATTGGAACGACAGCGTACCATCTGCATTCGTAAACTTTCTGAATTTCTCCCACGCTGCAATGCCCTGCGCCTGCGCGATCAAACGACCGTTGTTGTTCAAATCAGCGCTTACATATTTGTTGTTTGCGAGCGAAAGGAACGATACTGTGCCGTCGGCATTCGTCACCATGATGAATTTCTCCCAAGTGCCAACAGCCGTACGGTTCGCAACAAGCGGCGCAGCGCCGTTATTTTCTGCCGTAACGTACTGGTTGTTCGCTTTCGCTTGCAGGCTGGATGGCGCATTCAGCTTCGCGTAAGCTTTAACAATATTAATGAGTGCCGTGTTCGGCTGGAAGTAGTTCGTCGAGAACTTCGTCAGCTTCGATTGGATCGTCGCGACGCTGTCGTTGTTTACATCCGGGTATGGATTCGTATTGTTCTGGTACAATCCCCAGTTGCCGCCGCTCGTTACCTTGTAGCTCCAGTTGGTCCAAGACACATCGAGCGCATCCAAGCCGGAAAGCCACTTCTCCCACAAATCATTATGCGTAAACAGTGTAAATTCACCCGTGTACACAGGCACGTTCCAATTGTTTTGATGCCAAATCATATCCGTGAACCATTGATTGATGCTGTTCGACTGGCTCGTGTAGTTCGTATCGTTCCAATCATAGCTATGCACTTCATAGACGACGTTCGTCCAGCCATAGGTGGAAGGCGATACGATGTTGTTCCAGTAGCCGAATGCTTCCACATAGATCATATGATCCGGATCGATAGCGCGCACTGCTTTGTACAGGCGATCGTACATTTGGCTAATGGAAAGGCTGCTGTTGTTGCTGACAGGCTCGTTCAACAGGTCGTAGCCCGCGATGGTCGGATTATCCTTGAAATGGGTGGCGAGACGCTGCCAAATCTGTACGGTCCAGTTCTGATACGTCGTATTAGACCAAAGCTCGTTGACGCCCTCGCGTCCGCTGCTCTGCCAGCCATTCAGATTGCCAGGCGTGCCGTGCAGATCAAGCAGCACATAGAGTCCACGCGATTGGGCACTCGCCACGAGCCAGTCCAGCTTCGCAAAGGAATAAGCGTCGGATTTCATCGTGCCGTCGCGGTTCATCATATTTTCCCAGTAGATCGGAACGCGAATGAAGTTCAGACCCATGTTTTTGATCGTATCCAGATCGCTTGCTTGAATCCACACATCTTGGTAGGCGGACTTGATGCTGTCCGTCGTCCCAGCACCGAACCGGCTAAGCAGCGTGCCGCGAACGGTCCATTCGTCCTTGCCCCCAAGCGGGGACATCCAGTTCTCCTCCATGAGCCAGCCGCCCAGGTTCGTGCCATGCAGGCTTACCGTGCTGCCGGACCCGTAATTATTTTTGATCTGCTTTCCGCTTGTTTTCAGAAAATCGCTTGGACCAATTGGCGCTGCGCTCGCCTTGCCTACGCCTACGGCGCCGAGCAAGCCAAACACCATGCTCGCCATTAACACCATCGCCAGCAGTTTTGATTGTTTCATTCATTCTCCTCCTTTGGTTTAAAAAGCATTACTAGATTTAGCATGCCATTATGCCAATGTTTGCATCACCTCCAGCTGCCTTGAAGCTAGTTCACTAGAAATGCAGAGAACGAAACCGCTTACACAATTGTAGTTGAAATCGATTTCAACTCTCTTTAATGAATAATATAAATTCCATTTCACTGAATATCAATGGGTAATTTTCTATTATTTACATTTGGTTAGAAGAGAAAAATCCCCCTAGATGGCATTGGACTCCGTCTCCCATTTGAAACTACGGATCGGCAGATTTTGTATGCTGTTCAACTAATTCGATCAGCTTCTGCGCCGCTTTGCTTAAGTAATGTTGCTTCAGCCAGATCATCGCGGAGCTTGAGGATGCATGCGGTCCTTCGATTCGATAAGCCTGAAGCTGATGGCCACGGTTCCGCTGCAGTGAAGTTCTCGGGAGAATGGTCGATCCGAATCCGGAGGAAACTAGCTCCATCAGCATGCCGATATCCGAGCACTCTCCGACTATTGCAGGCGACAACCCTCTGGCATGGAACTGATCCAACAATAAATGGTACAAGCCAAGACCTTCCGTGCTTGGCAGCACTAATGGATACTGAGCAATTTGATCATAGGTGATCTGTTCCTTCTCTCCGTCACCGCCTATTCGCTCTTCGCAGGTTACGAAGTACAATGGCTCCGCTCCCAAATTAACATAAACAAACTCGTCCAGCGCGATGGGAAGCCTCACGATGGCAAGGTCTAATGTATGTTCCTTAATCATTTTGGTCAGCAGGTTCGTTTCATTCTGTTGAATTTTGAACGTGACGTTCGGATACAATCGACGAAAAGCGCTTAACGCTTCCGGCAGCCGCTCATCCGACAACGTATTAATGCCAATGGATAGCTTCCCTCTCAGGCCTTGTCCCGATTCCTGAATTTCAGCTTTCGCTTCCTCCATTAACCGCGTGATCGTCAGCGCATGCTCATACAGCGTCTTGCCCGATGCCGTTAATTCGAGACTGCGGCCATTCCGATTAAATAACGGGACGCCAAGCTCGGCTTCCATTAATTTAAGCTGCTGACTAAGCGGGGGCTGTGACATATGCAGCTTTTGCGCAGCGGCCGTGACTTGCAGCTCCTCTGCCAACGCGATGAAATAACGCAGCTGTTTCAAATCCATATCGATATCGCTCCAACTTGGTATTCGATTTTCATATAGGAAAGCAATTTAATTGATATTATCCATATAGTTTATCCCCATGATACCATAGTTGAAGCATTCCGCTGGCATTCGTATACGGAATGCAGACTTCATGTGGAAAGCTGGGAGTAAGAATGACTACGTCGCTTCAAACGAAAAATGCGTTAAACATGCTGCTGGCAGGCGTGCAGTGGCTTTTCTTTTTATTTACAAATACAGTCATGGTACCGCTCTCGATCGGCCATGCACTCGGGCTGGAACCCGGTGACATCGCAGCCTCGATGCAGCGCTCGTTTATTTTGACCGGACTGCTATGTATCGTTCAGATTGTGTGGGGGCATCGGTATGCGCTAATGGACGGACCGGCTGGCGTTTGGTGGGGGCTTGTGCTTAGCATCACCGCCTCCGCTCCCGCGATGGGCATGGATGCGGGCACAGTTGCAGCCAGCCTAATGGGCGGCTTTCTCTTGTCCAGCATGCTCGTCATCGTCTTGGCGTTATGCGGATTCATTACCGTATTAAAACGTATATTTTCGCCGATTGTCATGGGGGTATTCCTGCTGCTGCTCACCTTCCAGCTTGCGAACACCTTTTTCAAGGGCATGATCGGATATGATCAGCAGGGCAAATGGGATCTGCAGATTGCCGGTCTGTCATTATGCATCATGGCAGTCGTTGCAATCGTGCATTTGCGAGGAAAAGGGAAGTTGGGGCAATTTTCATTATTAATTGGGATCGGTGCAGGATGGGCTGCTTTCGCTGCGATATTCGGGACTGACAGCAGAATAGAAACAACAGGAGCTGGAACTGCGCGGATTTGGGAATGGATGCCTTGGGGAACGCCCGGTTGGGAGCCTGGCATTCTACTTGTCGGATTACTTGCTGGGCTCGTGAACATGACGAATACGATTACAAGTTTGACGGCGGCAAGCAAGCTTTTCCAGCGCGAAGCAGCCAAGCATCAATACATTCGTTCTGTGCTGTTTACGAATGGCTTCTCGATTATTGGCGCATGCTTTGGCCTTATTCCTTTCGGGACGTTTGCTTCCTCTATCGGCTTTCTTGAAAATACGAAAGTGCTGCGTCGCGCGGCATTATTCGTAGGCGCAGCCTTATTCATTGTGATCGGGGCATTCCCTGTCTTAAGCGGTTGGTTGGTCCAACTCCCCATGTCTGTAGGAAGCGCCGTCTTGTTCGTCGCTTACCTTCAAATGTTCGGAACAGCCTTCCGCACGATTCAAGGCACTGCATTCAATGCCAAAACGATCTATCGCATTGCACTCCCCGTGCTGACGGGAATTAGCATCATGAACATCCCAAGCTCGGCGTTTACTGAATTCCCGCCATTGCTGATGCCGATTCTTTCGAACGGGCTGGTCATTGGGGTAATGATGGTTATCGTCTTAGAAAACGTCGTGCGTTGGGAGAAATATGAGACGAAAGCACTTATGGGGGCTCCCGTCTCCTCAAAACAGCCTACATGAATTTGACCCTTATGAGGCTGTCATCTAATATTTCGTAAACTGGCGTAAATTCAAGCGAGTGGGCTTCTGCAACCGCCTTGTACGTCACTCTTCCTTCTGCTGTATTAATGCCTTTGGACAACGGCCTGCTTTCCTTCGCAGCTTGTTTATATCCTTTGGCTGCAATTTGCAAGCCGTAAGTCAACGTCGCATTCGTTAGCGCGATCGTCGAGGTGCGCGGTACGGCGCCTGGCATATTAGGAACGGCATAATGGATGACGCCGTGCCGGATGTAGGTCGGATCGCTGTGACTCGTGATATGGTCAATCGTCTCGATGGACCCTCCTTGATCGATCGCGACATCGACGACAACGGAGCCTGCCGACATAGACATCACCATCTCTTGCGTTACGAGACGCGGCGCTCTGGCGCCTGGAATAAGAACGGCTCCAATGAGCAAGTCCGCCCTTCGGACTGCTTCGGCAATGTAGCTGCTATGCGATACTCGCGTATGGACGCGCCCATCAAAACGATTATCCAGCCATCTTAGGCGGTCCGGATTGACATCGAAAATCGTCACATTCGCACCTAATCCAACCGCCATTTTGGCTGCATTGGTCCCGACAACGCCACCTCCAAGGATGACGACCTCGGCTGGCTGAACGCCCGGTACGCCGCCCAGCAGCACACCTTTGCCTCCACGCGATTTCTCTAGCAAGCCCGCTCCGATCTGAACCGCCATCCGTCCCGCTACCTCGCTCATCGGCAGCAGGAGCGGCAGCCCGCCATCTTCCGATTGAATCGTCTCATAGCCGATTCCGACTACTTTGCGCTCGAGCAGATGCCTTGTTAATTCTGGCTCAGACGCGAGATGAAGATACGCATACAAGATCAGATCTGGACGAAAATAGGCATATTCGGAAGGCAGCGGCTCCTTTACCTTGATCACCATCTCGGCTGACCATGCGACTGCCGCATCAGGCACGATTACGGCCCCTGCTTCCTTGTAATCGAAATCGGAAAATCCGCTTCCAACGCCTGCTTCCGTTTCAACCAGCACCTCGTGCCCCGTACGAACGAATTCCGAGACAGCTGCTGGCGTAAGTCCGACTCGGTTTTCATTATTTTTAATTTCCTTCGGAATTCCAATGATCACGCTGCTTCCCCCTCTCATCCTCATCGCCCGCTGCGAACAAATAGCCTAGAGCGCCGCCTTGTGGCGCAGCAGCGACCAATGAAGAACCTCATCATAGAAAAATTCATGATACAACGATGCAACCGCTCTTGCCGCATCTTCGCTTCGAACGCCGAACATGAGACTGACCTCCGAGCCCCCTTGATTAATCATAGCGATGTTTACGCCAGCCTTGGCAAGTGCGTTCGCTGCACGAGCCACAACCCCAACTGAATCCAGCATGCCCTCTCCGACGATCATGACCAGCGCAAGCTCTCGCACGATCTCGACGTCATCCACCTGCAGCTCTTCCCTGATCCGGTAAACAATCCGGTTCAATACTTCATCTCCTGCCAGCGATTCACGAATAATGATCGAGAAGTTATCTATACCGGTCGGCGTATGCTCATAAGGAACGTTCTCCTCTTCAAGAAGCTGCAGCAGCTTGCGTCCAAAGCCGATTTCGCGGTTCATCAGATATTTGGTCAAGTTGATGCTGCAAAAGCCATCGTCGTTCGCAATGCCAACGACAGGCGACAATTCCACCGCTCGCCTTGACACGATTCTCGTGCCCGGCGCCGCCGGATTGTTCGTATTCTTAATGCAAACCGGAACATTAGCGCGGAACGCGGGAAGAAGCGCTTCCTCATGCAGCACGGTGAATCCTGCATATGACAGCTCTCGCATCTCTCGATACGTGAGTTCCGCAATCTGCTTGGGGTTAGGAATCAGCGCCGGATTAACAGCAAAGACGGAATCGACATCTGTGAAATTCTCATAAAGCTCCGCACCGACAGCAGCCGCTAGAATCGATCCCGTCACGTCGGACCCGCCGCGCGAGAAGGTGACTAACCTTCCTTCAGGCGTGTAACCGAAAAAGCCCGGGAACACGACGACACGCTTTCGATCTCGAAGGCTGCGCAATGAGACCATCGACTCCGGCAGGACGACAGCGTTCCCGCTGTCTCCCTCCACCAATAAACCGGCCGCTCCTGGATTTACGTATTCCGCATCTATGCCGATGCTGCGCAAGTAACAAGCCATCATCCTGGCGCATGTGTCCTCGCCTGCTGCTTTCCACAGGTCCAGGAGGAATGGCTCCTCAAGGCTATCCACCGCTTGTGGCAGTGAACGCAGCGGCGTTACGGCCTCCTCGATGTCAGAGGCCGCCAGCTTAAGCGAGGAGCCAATCTCAGCGAAGCGTTGAATGACCGCCTCCCGCTCTCGCTCGGGGCTCTTGCCCTCCGCGACTTGCTTCCACCCCGCAATGAGCAAATCCGTCATTTTAGCATCTGCTCGATGCCGCTTGCCAGGAGCCGAGACGACGACGATGCGGCGATCCGCATCCGATGCGATAATGGAGGCCGCTTTATGCAGTTGCTGCGCATCTGCAAGCGAGGTGCCGCCGAATTTAACGACTTTCATCGTCTTCTCCCTCCATGCTTCTGACAAGCGGGAAATAAACACATTCTTTAATATTCGGACTGTCCGTGACAATCATCAGCAGCCGCTCAATGCCGAATCCCCAGCCTGCAATCGGCGGCATGCCGTATTCCATGGCGCGCAAGTAGTCCTCATCCATCCCCATCGCTTCCACATCACCGCCGCTCTTCAATAATGCCTGCTGCTCAAGCCTTGCGCGCTGTTCGAGGGGATCGACAAGCTCGGAATATGCGTTCACAATCTCTGCCCCGCAAAGCACCAATTGGAACCGGTCCGTAACGGCAGGCCGTTCGTCATTGGCCCTGGCGAGCGGCGATAAATCGATAGGATGTTCGATCAGGAACGTCGGGCGCATGAGGTAAGGCCTGCATGCTTTTTTATATAATAAATCGATATAATTGCCTCTTCCCAGCGTTTCGATCGCTTCATGCTCCAGCCGAATATGCTTGCGAAGCGTCTCTGCGTGAAGCTCCTCGACAGTCGGATAACAGTCAATGTCGATTCCCGTTTTCTCAAGGATCAGCTCGCGAAACGTAACGGTCAGCCATGGCTCGGAGAAGTCGATCCATTCGCCGCCGATCGAGAAAGAAAGCGTACCGAATGTCTCAGATAATAGATACTGCAGCATTTCCTGTATAAGTGCCATTGCATCCTCGTAATTTTCAAATGCCGAATAGCCCTCAACCATCGTAAACTCTTGCAAATGCTGTGGACTGATTCCCTCATTGCGGAAGCATTTTGCTACCTCATACAATTTGGTGAATCCACCCGCTACGAGTCTCTTTAAATACGTTTCCGGCGCAATTCGCAAATACATATCTTGTCCAAGCGCATGATGATGCGTGACGAATGGTTTGGCCAGCGCTCCTGATGCGGAATGCTGCAATATCGGAGTATCCACCTCGAGGAACCCTTTGTTGTCCAGAAAGGCGCGCAACGATCGAAGCATCGACGTTCTTCGCAGCAGTCGGCTGCTCGTCTCATCCGAGAGCCACATATCCAGATAACGATAGCGGTACCGAAGCTCCGTATTCGTCATCCCGCTCCATTTGTCCGGCATTGGATGCAAGCTCTTGCCCAAAAACTGGTAGCCGACGACTCTAAGCGTTTTTTCGCCAGCTTTCGTCGTGAACATTGTTCCGCTTGCACCGATCCAGTCCCCTGTATCGACATATTGGATGAAAGCGTCAAAGCTCCCTTCCCCTAGCTCGTCCTTGCGCACGAATAATTGCAGCCGTCCGCGAACGCTCTGTATCGTCACAAACACGATTTGCCCCATATGTCGGATGGAACGCACGCGACCCGCTACTGCAATGTCGCTAACCCCATCTTCGAGCATGGCTGCCTCGTGAAGCTCATGCGTGATTTCGCAGCGGTCTGGATGAACGTCGATTCCTTTCGCCGCCATTTCCTCTCGTTTCTCCATGCGTACAACAGCTTGTTCACTCGTCATGAATACTCCCCTAACTTGTCATTGGAATAGCGTCATGGGTCCCGGCCCTGAATGGGACGCCAGCAGAGCTGCTCTCCCTCGCCTTACAGCATCTTTGCTTACGTTCACGTCAAGCTGCCCCTTCCATCGCTTATTGGTAACAATACCGAATATTTCAGGTTGAATAATAGATGTAAAACGGACCTCATTTCATGCATCAATGTGTAGGAAATTGAACCGGTCTATTAACCGTTTCTTAGATAAACGCACCGAAGTCAACGTAGGCATGATCCGGATGACCGGCATATTTCGTGGATTCAACGATCCAGCAGTCGCCCGTTTGAACCGCTCTTTTCTCGCAATTACACGATAGGCGGTCATAGAACGAGTAGAACGGATGCTTCTCCATCTCTTGCTGGGCAAGCGCTATCGCCTCCGTTTCATCCGAAGCGACGATCATCAGGCTTACTTTTCCTCTGCCCCTTGTTTCGAATTGCACCTGGTACATAAACAACGTTTGACGTTCTACCGTAAACATGTCATTATCCACCGTCCCGATTCTATTAGAATGACTAATCGATAACATGAGGAAGCGCCTTCTTGTCGACTTTGCCGCTCGGAGTCAAAGGGAGCTTGTCCAGTTGAACGAAGTAAGGCGGAACCATGAATTCCGGCAAATATTGAGCCAAATGCGCCTTGAGGTCTGCAGCCGAAAGCAGCTCAGATCCCGTTACATATGCAGTCAAATACTTGTGCTTGTACTTGTCGGTATTTGCGATGACATGGGCTTCATTAACGGTTGCATGCTTCATAAGAATGCGCTGAACCTCGCCTGGCTCCGTCCGGCGGCCGCGGATTTTGATCTGGTCGTCCATCCTGCCGAGGAACTCGACGTTGCCATCCGGCATCCAGCGAGCAAGATCGCCGCAGGTGAACATCTTCTCTTCCTTGTTATATGGATCCGGAATGTAGCGTTCATTCGTAATATCAGGACGATTCAAATATTCACGGGAAACACCTACTCCGCCGATGCAAACTTCGCCTGGAAGACCGATTGGCATCGGATTGCGATGGCGATCTAGAATGTACACCTTGTAGTTCGCGATCGTGCGCCCTGTCGGAATGCTCGTGCTGCATTCGCCCTTATACTTGAAGTAATTGATACATACTGTCGTTTCAGAAGGTCCATACGTATTGTAAACATTGGCTTTCTGGATCAGATTGGTGACATACTCTTCGCGCAGGACATCCCCGCCGCTGATCAGCGTATGAAGGGAAGGCGGAACCGGATACTTGTTCAAATCATTCAGCAGCAGCGGGAAGCCGCTAATCATTGTTGCGCCGCGATCAAACATCATATCCACCAGCAGCGGAATGTTGGCCACCTCGTGCCGTTTGGCAATTAAGAGCGTTCCGCCGGTTAGCAGGATTGGATAAATCTCTTCGACCGAAATATCGAACGAAACCGTCGATTGCTGGACCATCCGATCGCTGGTTGTCATCTGGAACTCATTGCAGAAAGCGTGTACATAGCCCGCTACATTCCGATGCTCTACAGCAACGCCCTTCGGTTGCCCGGTTGAACCTGACGTGTACAGCACGTACATCAGATTTTTCGGATCATGCTCCTTCTGCAGATTCGAATCATCCTCGCCGCTAAGATCAAGCTCGTCCAAATTCAAGTAATCGCACTCATAATCCAGACGGATCGATAGCTCGCTGCTCGTTAGCAGCAGGTTCACGTTGCCGTTGCGGAACATATAGTTGATACGCTCCAGCGGGAATGCGGGATCGACCGGCAAATAAGCGCCGCCTGCCTTCATTACGCCTAGCATTCCGACGATCAGCTCGATGTCCCGCTCGACGATAAGGCCTACCAGTTTCTCTGGTCCCACCCCTTGACGCTGCAATACTCTAGCAAGGCGATTCGCCTTTGCATTCAATTCCCGATAAGTGAGTTCACGGTCGCCGCATATTACTGCAACTTGATCTTGCATTCGCTCAACCGTCGCTTCAAACAGTTGATCGATCGTCATTGATCTGTCGTATTCGACAGTCAATTCGTTGAACCCATTGATTACCTGATGCCGCTCCTCAGCGGACAAAATGTCGATATTCTTCAGCGATATTTCCGAACAGCTGACCACTTGCTCGATCGTACGCGTAATATGGCTGGCAATGCGCAGAATCGTCGCTTGCTCGAATTGGGAGGCTTGATATCGGATCGACAGCTCTAGCGGCGCTTCGCTCACTACCTCAAGCAAAAGCGCAGGTTCAGTTGTTCCTGTCCGATTATGCTGACGCTGCACGTACACCGCGGAATCGAACAATGGCTGCGTATGATCGAGCTCACTGGAACGGGCGATATCTCCAAGCGTCATATCCTCGAAATGGCGACGCTCGTTTACGTTGTTAGAGATACCTGCCAGGAATGATGAGAAGGACTGCGCTGCGTCCGACCGCGTTCGGAATGGAAGCAGCGCACCTTCGGTGCTCGGCGTACCAAAAACAGCGGCGTCGCTGTTATTGTATTTTTGAAGCACAATGGCCCAAACCGCATAATGGAATGCTTCCAACGAAGGGGACGATTCGGACATGAAACGACGATACGCCGCCTCTAATTCCTCGCCCAGTCCAAAAATATGCACAGCGCTCGCCGTTCCTCTTCCCGTATTGGAGGGATGATCAAGCGGAAGAATCGATTTTACATCAAAATCTTGCATATACGCGGACCAGAACGTCTGAGTCTGGTTGCCTGCGAAATGGGATAGTGCATCTACAGCTAACATGGTTCAACTCTCCTTTGGGCTATTTAATAAAATTATATTTGCGCTGCACTTGCGACAGCACCAGATCAAATGTCTGTATGACGCGATCGACCTGCTCTTGCTCAATCGTAAGCGGAGGTTCAATTCGGAACGTCTTGACATCCCCTACCGTGCCCTCGACTAATATTTTGTTATCGAACAAGCCCTTGGACACTTCAAAGCCGACAACGCTGTCAAAGAACTCCACTCCGATGAATAAGCCCTTCCCTCTGATCTCCTGTACGAGTTTCGGATAACGGGCCGCAATTGCCCGCAGCTCCTTCAGCATGTACTCGCCAATAACAGCCGCTCTTTCTGGCAGCCGCTCCTCGATCAGCACATGTATCGTTGCAATCGCCGCTACGCAAGCAAGCGTATTGCCCCCGAACGTATGCTCATGGCGATAAGGCTCCTCCATAAAGCTCTCGTAAACCTTCTCGGAAGCGACGATTGCGCCCATCGGCATAATGCCGCCTCCCAGCGCTTTGGCAAGGCACAGAATATCAGGCGTAACGTTCTCGTGCTCCGCGTAAAACATTTTGCCCGTCCGCCCCATACCCGTTTGCACTTCATCCAATATCAATAAGGCACCGAACTCATCACATAACTGCCTGACTTCCTGCAAGTAATTGTCAGGAGGCATTCGGACTCCCGCATTGCCTTGGATAGGCTCAATGATTACGCCTGCCGCTTCTTCGCCTACGATTTCAAGCGACTTAAGCAGCTTGTACAGCATATCGACATCGCCGAAAAGCGCATGGCGAAAGTTTTGCGCGAAAGGCAGAAACGGTTTACGGTAAAACGCTTTGCCTGTCGCAGCTAGCGAGCCCAGGCTCACCCCATGATATCCCGCTGTCGTCGATATGAACGTATGACGATTCGTCGCTTTTCTCGCCAGCTTGATCGCCGACTCGACTGCCTCGCCGCCGCTATTCGTGAAGAATACATACTTCAGATCGCCTGGCGTAATCTCAGCTAACGTCTTTGCGAGTATCGCGCGGTACGGATCCAGCAGGTCATGGGTATGCATAGCCTGCTTCTGCAGTTGGTTCATGACCGTCTGAAGCACCTTCGGATGTCGGTGGCCAACATTATAGATGCCCCTTCCACCGATGCAATCGATATACTCGTTGCCATCAATGTCAATAAAGCTGTTCCTTGCATCCTTCCATTCCACGAAGGCAAGCTCTTTATTCATATCAACCGTCTTGCGGCTGAATAGATAGCCCGGGTTCACATGCTCCTTATAGCCGTTTACGGTCTCGAACTTGATCCATTCGGAGTCTTCCTTCGACAGCTCCTCCTTCTCAATCAGCCCCAGCACTTGCGAGGTATAAGCCATGACATTCGAATAGGACGCTCCTTGGTCTTGGCTATTGCGTTCCTCGCTCTGGCCGTCCGGCCGATCCTGTGGACCGCCACTTCTATACGCAACCTCCGACACCGATCTCACCACCCTGTCTTCATTTCATTTGCTCATCATCGCCGTCAACTGCAGCAGCAGAGGTAGGTTCGATAAATATTTTCCATTTGGAAGTTGAGCTTCAGTTCATTGAGGAGCACTTTTTCTTCACCATTATGCAAAAGAGCATATATCGTATTGCCGATGCTCAAGTTCTGACAATAATCTACAGGAGGCACGTATAGTTTCTGCGACAAGGTTGCACCCATCTGGTTCAGCAACAAGTGGTTTTCTGTCAGATCGCCCGTGATGCAGACATTGCTGACGCTTTGTTTCTCTAGCAAGCAATTTACCTTGCGCATGAAGATCGTTTCGACTTGATTTTGCACATATTGCGCTAACTCGGCATGTTCCTCCGACAAAGGCTCTTCAGGCTGCCGTTCATTCGGAACATCAACTCCCGCGCTCGCTAACAATTGCATGAGATCAAACGATCCAGATTGCGGATTGCTTGGCCCACTTCCGCTGATAATACGGCACTCGTTGTCAAGCGCCCATAGATTGCCGGCTGCTTTATGCTTGTCTTTGCCATATAACGCGAGCTTTTGGATTTCAAGCTCATCCTTCAGATGCAAATACTGTGCAAGTTGGCGATAGACATCATTGAACGAGATACAATCAGCGTCCGTAAAATCTTGGTCGATTAGGCGAACGTCATTCCGATCAGCAGCATAATAAGAAATTTTAGGATGCGCACTGTCCTCATCTGATTTGCCTGTCACGATCAATAGCGACGAATCGAGTCCGCTCGTAAAATGCGAGGTATATGCGTAACTGAGCTCTTGCGACGGCACGACTACGACCTGCTGGCTGTCCTTTAAGCCGAGCCGTTTGCGCACTTTCTTCACCAAAGATTCGGTAATCATCCATGCTTGCCCCGTGTACGACAACGCAATGACGTTAACATCATCCATTTGTATGCCAACGGATTGAAGTGTAAAAGGCAATGACGGGTTTGAGGTGCTGCACGTATTGACGCAGATCAGACCGTTATCCTGATGGATGCATATCTCGTTGCCGAAATGGTCCAACGACAAGTTATCGCAATCGTTCGACACGTTCACCGATAAACCCAGCGTAACCAAGAAAGTCCCTCCTTCATAAACTCGAATATTGTTCTTTACACGCCTAGAATAACGCATACGCGAACGCAAAAATAAGAAGTAAAAACGAACTATTATTTCCTTTATTCTCCACCGTGTTTTGTCACGCCCACTTTACCGATTACAGAAAAAAACCGACTCTCGCTATATGCGAAAAGTCGGTTTTGCCTAGGAAAATGAAGTGATTTCTCTTAAAGATACGGAATGGTCACTCCCTTAACGGCCTGCTGCCGCTGGAGGACTCGTTCATTGATCGGTGTGGAGGATTTGGTTAATTGCGCAACCTTTTGATCATATTCAAGAGCGACCGTGTAATAATCAGCTGCTTTCTTATAGGCCCTCTTGTCATAGAAGTGAGCGCCCAGCTCGCTCGCCAATGGCTTGACATGGCTAAACTGATTATTCACAATGCATAACGCCACTACCTTCTGCATCTCCTTCTCATACTTTGCTTCATCTGCTCGAAGCTTGTAAGCCCCTGCTTTAATGGCGCAAAGATCAATGAAATCATAGTGAAGCTCATGCTCTTCGGCGATATGAAGCGCTTGATCGAGATAGCTGTCAGCCGTGCTCCAGACTTTAAGCTCCATATAGATTTCAACCAGACGCTTGTAAGCATAGACGTTCTCTGTAACGAATGAAATACTCTTGTTCAGCGCCACTGCCTTCTCAAAATGCTGGATCGCCGTGCCATATTCCTGCATGCATTGATGAATGCGCCCAAAATTATATTCGATCATCGCCAGCAGCTGCAAATCACCCGTTTCATTCACAATCGCGAGCGCTTCATTCAAGTAGTTCATGGAATTGTCAAAACGGTGCAGCAAATGCGACTGAATGCCCTGCGTGATCAACACCTTCGCCAGTCGGTCCCTGTCATTCATCGTCTTGAAGTAGTCATGCGCTTTCTGCGAATAATGCAGACAGACACTCTTATCCTCCACAATCCGCTGCTTGACTAGACTTATATTGTAATAGAGCCGTGCCGCGTCAAAATGGCCGATGCAAGACAAATATTTTTCCGCCTTGGCATAGTAATGGTTAGATTGAAAAAAATCCTGCAAATAAAAAAATAAATTGCCGCTTGCCACATAATAGAAAAAATAATCCTCGCCATGCTCCGCACCTGAAACTTCAGGAATGAACGTTCTCGACATATCATACAACTTACGCGCTTCCTTGGAATCTCCGCGATCGACACAATAGGAAACCAATGTGGCATAGATCCGCAGATGAATGTCATCATCATGCAGCTCTACCGAGTGCATATTGAGAAACATCGCATCCTCTTCAGGCAGCTCCCCCGTCTTCCTGTAACGCCAAACAATGTCATTGATCTTGTCTCTGTACTTGAAACTGTCTAACGTGACGAGGTATTCAAGCTCAACCCCTAGCTTATTGGATATTTGTTTCAGAAAATTCGAAGACGGCCGAATTTGGTTATTCTCGATTCTGCTTAAATAAGCGACCGACGATATCCCGTCCACCAGCTCGCCTTGCGTCATTTTTTTATGAACTCTCAGTTGTCTGATCCGTTCACTGATTTTCATTATTGCCACCTCAACCCGTGAATGATCGGCCTGGTCCTTGTTGTGGTCCCAGCCCCTATTCCCTACTGAAATCGTAATACAGTTCCTCCTAACTTTCACCGAAATCTATACTTCGCTTCTTCGAAATTGTATTGCGGTCAGTCCGAGACATGGTATCATAGTCGTGATTCGATAATAATTTTACAATTATGGAGGTAGTTTCATGGAACCAGACAAGACGAACTTGATGGTCGATGTCATGAAAAGCGTGGCCGCACAGCATTTCAGCTATCACGAATTCAACAAGCTTGCTGCCGCATGCATCGAATACAAGAGGATTCATTCTTCCTTTCTGTTCGGCAAGCTCACCCTTCTTCACTATATGATGTTTAATGGAACCTCTCCGGAAATCTACAAAGCCGCTGCCGCAGTCGAGCTTATGATCCTATCTTTAGACATATTTGACGACTTGCAAGATCAGGATCAGCCCCAATCGATATGGAGCCAGTGCGAGCCAGCGGTAGCAATGAACGTGGCCATTGGCTTCTTAATGCTTAGCGCCAAGCTAATTGAGCAGATCGATCTCCCTGCCGGCAATCGAGACCGAATGATCGCGTGCTTCAATACACAAGTGCTCAAAGCCGTTAATGGCCAATTCAGCGATCTGAATAATGCAATCTACAGCGAGGAGGAATATAAGGAAATGACCCGGCAAAAGTCAGGCGCTCTAGTCGCATGCGCCTGTCTGGTCGGGACTTTGGCCGCAACGGATCAGCACGCCGACCTTGTATTGCAGTACGGCCAGCATATCGGTATCGCGGCCCAGATTAAAAACGATCACAACGACATTCTGCGTTGGGATGAAAAAAGCGACTTTCTTCGCCGCAAACGCACTTTACTAATGCTGTATTTAATTGAGCGGAAGGAAGAAGCGTATTTCCCGCTTCGCAATTATTTATTGGGGCATTCTTCGAGAGAGGAAGTCTTGGAGAACAAAGAGGAATATGAACAGCTTATTCGCAGCTCGGGCGTTCTTGATTATGCAGCCATCCATATGCGGATCCATCAGTTCGATGCGCTTGATCTGCTTGAACAATTGCCGATTCGCGAGGAATGGCGGCACGCTGCGCGTGAATATATTTTATTCGACGTATAACGATGCCTTTATTCATTATTCGACCGAAATAACTACCGCAATATAATTTCGGCACCTACGAAATCCAGTTTTCGTTTCGCGGCCGCGACTCCAATGATACATTGGAATCAAATACAAATAACCCCTTTTAAAGGAGCCGATTGATAATGATGCTTCAACCTATTTTGGAATCGATCGTATGTAATCCTGCAATGAGCAATGAAGAAAAGCTGCAGCGCATGGATGGCTTAAGAGATAATGTGCGGAAGGCAGCGATGGACATCATGTCTTCCCGCCGAGCTGCTTCCACTAGCAATAAAAACTACTGGTAATAACCAGTTGCCCATCAAATATAATGCTTTGCCGGAACCCGCTGTGCAGACAAGCTTCTAAAGTTGCTGCGCTGCGGGTCAATCGCAATTTATGCGAGATTGTAAGCTAACTAGGGGGCTTGTCATGCTGCAAGGATTGTTGCGAAAGAAAGAAATGTATGGCCTACTTATCATTATCGCCCTAATGGTATATTTCGTACTGATCAGTATGAAATATACCTATATTGGTATCGATGCGGATAATAAAGGAAATCAAGATCAATGGATCGTTACCGACATCATGAAAAACTCTTGGGCCAGCCACCATAATCTCTCCCCTGGGGACGAAATTATCGAGATCGATCATCGTCCTCCATCGGAAAACCATACCTTAAGAGATGACATGAGGGTCGAAAGAATTCACCAACTGAAGATGCAGCATGGTCATCAGACTCTCTCATTTGAAATCTCCACCTATCAAATATCCAATACGTGGTTCATGCACAGCATTTTGCCGATTGTTGTCCTGCTGGCTACGCTTGTCATCAGCGCAATCGTCTACCGCAATTCGGAAGGCGTATTGGAACGCGATACCATCGTGTTGATTACTTTCTCGCTATTTGTCGCATTCAGCTATATCGTCGCTGGAGCTTCAGCGCGATATGACCATTTTGGTCTGTTGTTTTTAGGCATTACGTTCCCGTCCGTCCCGACGCTTTTGCTCCATTTTATCTATTTGCATGCCAAGAAAAACGGTCATAAACTCAAAAAGACGAAATGGCTCATCAATGCCGGTTATTCGATCATCGGCTTAACTACCGCATACGACGCAATATGTTTGTATTTCGATCTGCCTATCAAGGTATCTCATGATGAATTTAAAACGATCATTCTCGTCATTTTCACTATCATGATCGTCGCACTGCTTTCCGTTACGCTTCGTCAATATAAGACCAGCAGCACAGGCGAACGCCCGGTATATACCATATTGCTTCTCGGTCAATTATTCGCCTTCCTGCCTTTTGTAGGCTTTGTAGCGCTGCCCAGCTTAATCGCGAATGTGCAGCTAGTATCGTCGGAGCTCGCTTCGGCTTGCGTCAGCATTGTGCCGATCATGTATTTGAACCTGCTAACGACAAAACAACTGCTCGATATCGATTATGCGCTGAAACGGTTTAGATATTTTGCGTTGCTAGCGATCTTGCCGACTTTGATCATCGCCGGACTTTTGTACATCATCGTGCAGGATGATTCTAACTGGGGCGTGAAATGGTTTCAAGCGTTCATCGTGATTTATACCGTTATCATTTCTTTCCTATTTCTTAAGGAACGAGTTGACGCACGAATGCGATCCGAGTGGATCGACGGCTTCGGGCAATTCCAATCCAGCTTGGACCGGTTTGCGAACCAAATATCCCGGATCATGAAGCCTGCTGATCTCGAACATCTGCTCGTTAAGGAAATCCAGACCGTGCTGCGCGTGAAATCCATCACTTTGCTGGAGCTAAACTTACAATCGAGCTCGCACAAAATCAAATCCGCATTCGGCACTCCAGCGGATGAAGCGACGATCAATGAGATCAAACTAGCAGCAGCACGCGGAGCTGCAGGCAGCTTTCTCCCAATTGAACAAGGTTTATGCTACTGGTTTACGAGCAGCTATGAAACATGCCAATTGCTTTGGATTCATAATAAGTATAATCGTACACGATTTAATCAAGACGAGCTTGCATGGTTAAGAACACTGCTCAATTACGGAACGCTTGTGTATGAAAACTTGCTGCTGGTGGATGACTTCATCGGAGAGCTGGAACAGAGCATCGCCAAAGACAAACGAACGCCGACTTGGCTGCTTCGCTTGCTCTTCTCTATCTCCGAAAACGAACGTCGGCGGCTTAGCACAGATTTACATGATGCAGCGCTGCAAGATCAAATCTTATGGTATCAACATTTAGAAGACTTGAGCTCTCGACACGTGCTCTCTCATGGAGCCAAGCAAGACGTTGAACGAATTTGTAACGGTTTGCTTGACGTTATCGACCAGATCCGAGAAACCTGCAACGAGCTGCGGCCACCTTTTCTCAAAGAAATGGGAATCGTCGAAGCGATCCGCAACCTTCTCTCCAAAGTTAGGCTGCGAGCGGATTATTCCATTAAATTAAATACTGACGAGTTTCATACCGATATTCGATTGGACGATCATCAGGCGCTGACACTCTATCGAATTGTGCAGGAGCTGCTGCATAATGCAGGCAAACATTCCAAGGCAACGCATATCGATCTTACGCTTTCTGGATCTGACGAAGTTTTCAGCATCCACTATTCCGACAATGGCATTGGGATGAATCTGACTCAACTTCGTTCTTCTTTCTCGCACATGGGACTTTGGAGCATTCAGGAGCGAGTCGCTAGTCTGGAAGGCACCATCATTTTCCGCTCGGAGCCTGGACAAGGCTTTCAAGTCGACATTACGATCCCTACTTTGTCTTCATCGCATATTCGTGCATTCGATGCACGCACAGCAAACTAATCCCATTCTAAAGAGGTGATCCCAATCGCTACGATTTTACTGGTCGATGACCACCCTTCCGTAGGAGAAGGAACGAAACAACGCGTCGAACGCGAGTCCGATTTTCAAGTCACTGTCGTAGAGTCCGGTACCGAGGCACTGCAGTTGTTGGCACAGGGCCAATTCTTCGATCTTATGTTATTTGATTTGAATATGCCTGTCATCAATGGTCTTGAGCTTACGAGACGAATCATGGAGACGCATCCAGATTCCATTATTCTAATCTATACAGGCTTCGATATTGCCCCAAACTTCAATATCTTAATTGAAGCTGGCGTGAGCGGTTTCGTGAATAAAGCAACCTCTTGGGCTAGATTAATTAACATTCTCCGCTGCGCACTTCAGGGCGAGACCGTACTGCCTACGATGCTCGTTAAAGAACTTCGCCGGACCGATATTAAAGTGCCAGTCGGGTCTAACGACTCTTTAGAGCACATCTCGATCAATCAGCGTGAACAAGCGATTCTGCAAGAGATCGCACAGGGCAAGAGCAACAAAGAAATCGCCGCCATGATGTTTATGAGTCAAAGGATGATTGAATACAATCTTTCTAAGATTTTTGAGAAGCTGAACGTCAGCTCACGCTCCGAAGCGATCACAGAAGCAAAAAAACATGGTCTCATACAGGAAACGAAATTCGAATAATTGCATGCCCCCAGAGATCGACTCCCTCGACTCTGGGGGTTCTCTTTTATAGTCGGATCCGCTGCAATCGCAACGCATTCAATACAACTGATACGGAACTGAGTGCCATCGCCGCACCAGCTAGCCATGGCGCAAGAAAACCAAAAGCGGCAATCGGAATGCCGATGACATTATAGGCTAGCGCCCAGAACAGATTCTGCTTGATGTTCGCCATCGTTTTGCGGCTCATCCGAATCGCATCTGGAATGCTATTCAGATCACCCCGCATAAGCGTCACGTCTGCCGTTTCCATTGCGACATCCGTTCCGGTCCCTATCGCCATCCCAATGTCTGCCAGCGCTAGCGCCGGCGCATCATTAATGCCGTCACCTACCATCGCTACCTTGCGACCAGCATCCTGCAACCGTTTTACTTCGGATGCCTTTCCCTCCGGCAGCACCTCGGCCAATACACGCTCAATGCCAGCAGCAGCCGCAACCGCACTTGCAGTCGTTGCATTGTCTCCGGTAATCATAACGACATCAATGCCCATGTCTTGCAGTCGGCTCACAGCCGCCTTTGACGTCGATTTGAGCGTATCTGCAACAGCAATGATTCCAGCGTACCGCCCATCCACTGCAATAAGCATGGCTGTCTTTCCTTGACTCTCTAAGCGGGACATCAACTCATATGCGTGTTCGGCAGCAATCTCGTGCTGCTTCATCAATCTGCGTGTCCCAATCAGGAGCTCGTGACCTTCCACGCTTGCACGAATACCGTAACCGGGAATCGCCTCGAATCGTTCGGCTGCTGGCAGTTCAATCCCCATTCCTCGTATGCCGAGAACAAGCGCTTCCGCCAACGGATGCTCTGAGCTCCGTTCTGCCGCTCCGACCCAGCGCAGCAGCTCTTGCTCAGCGTGATATTCATCAGGCACCACGTCCGTAAGTTCCGGTTTGCCATTCGTTATCGTGCCCGTCTTATCAAGCAGAACGGTGTCGACGCGGTGCGTCGCTTCCAGATGCTCGCCTCCTTTGAACAGGATGCCAAGTTCGGCTGCTCGCCCCGAACCAGCCATTATCGATGTCGGTGTCGCCAAACCGAGCGCACAAGGACAAGCAATCACAAGCACCGCAATCGCCTTTTCCAATGCGTTAGCGAAATGAGCAGTGCCGTCAATGAACAACCAGATCGCGAAGGTAGCTAGTGCGATACCAATCACGATAGGAACGAAAATGCCGGAGATTCGATCTGCCACCCGCTGGATCGGCGCTTTGAATCCCTGCGCTTCTTCCACCACTCGAATAATCTGGGCCAATGCTGTATCTGCGCCTACCTTCGTCGCTCTCATTTTCATGATGCCGTTGCGGTTAATCGTCGCTCCGAACAGCTCGCTGCCAGAACGCTTCTGCACCGGCATGCTCTCGCCAGTAAGCATGGACTCGTCGACCGACGAGCGGCCTTCAATAACTACACCGTCAACGGGTATCTTTTCGCCCGGCTTCACTACAATGATGTCGCCTGTTACAACTTCCTCTATTCGGATGGGATACTCCAGCTCCCCGCGTATGACGGTCGCCATTTTCGCCCCAAGGCCCATTAATGTCTTGATCGCTTCGGACGATTTGCCTTTGGCCAACGCCTCGAACAGCTTGCCTAACAGAATAAGCGTAATAAGCACGCTGCTCGTCTCATAATACAGCTGCGGCGAATGCATATGACCGCTCATGCCTAAAGTTCGGATCGATTCATAGAGACTGTAAAAGAAGGCAGCAGACGTGCCTAATGACACGAGCACATCCATATTGGCGCTGCCATTGCGAAGCGACTTATACGCGCCCATATAAAAAGGTGCACCAATGACGAATTGCACTGGCGCAGCAAGCGCTAGTTGAAACCACTGATTCATAAACAGCTCCGGAAGCCATATGAACGAAGTGAATGAGAAATGGCTCACCATCGCCCACAGCAATGGGAAGGATAGAACTGCAGCAGCAGCCGTTCGTATCCGTTGCTTACGGATTTCGTGCTGGCGCGGATTCACCGGCTCCGATTCCGTCTCGGCATTCGCTATGGGCTTACGAATCAGCCCATAGCCGAGTGATTCTACTTTAAGCTCCAGCGCAACAGAGTCGACGCGCGACGGATCATAGACCACGGATGCTCGCTCTAGCGCGAAATTGACATTCGCATCGACTACGCCAGGCATCTTCTTAAGCCCTTTCTCGATACGAAATGCGCAGGTCGCGCAGGTCATGCCCGTAATATGCAGCTGTGTCTGGTCTTGAACGTCAACCTGTTGATGCTTTACTTCCATATAACGCTCACCCCGCTTCCTATCGTACGTTGTAGCCTTCCTCTTCGATGACAGCGATAAGCGACTGCAGTTCAAGCTTTGTTTCGTCGAACGACACATGAACCTGACCTTCCGTTAAATCAACCTTACCTACAGCCCCCGCTTCTTGCAGTGCACCTTCAATTGAGTTGATGCAGTGGCCGCAAGACATGCCTTCTACGTTCAACGTTACCTGTTTCATTTTCATATTCCCCCTATGTTGATTTTTGTAGTGCTCCAACGCTCGCTGTCTTGGCACGGCTGCTCCACATACTGACGAGTACAAGACTCGCAACAGATACCGCCGCACTAATGACATACAAATACGCAAATCCATCATCGGTAGACAGCAGCAGCTGCCCTGCTAATGTTGGCCCGAGCGTAGAGCCAATCGAACGCAGCAAGCTCAAATATCCGACAGCCGCCCCCATCTCCTGCATGCCAACCGCTTGCAAAACCATCACGTTCAGCGGAGCCCCGATGACGATGCCGACTCCAAACCCCATTATGAGAATCGTTAGCACGAATAGGGGCAACGACTCCGTGCCTAATGCGAGAGCAGCAGCGCCGATCAGCGTAATGACAAACCCGACGAGCAGCACTCGTTTCGCTCCAATTCGGTCAGACATGTAGCCAGCAAGCAGCGAGGCCACCATTGATGCGACTGCCATCGGCATGACGGTCAATCCGCTATTGCCCTTATGAATGTCAAGCAAGGTCTCTGCATAATAAGGAAGCATGTTAATGGCCGTCGCCATAACAAAACCAGATGCAAGAGAGGCGATCAGCAATAAAAGGGTGCTGCTTTTTGTAAAATACGAAAGCTTCACAATCGGGTCGGCTTGCTTTCGCTCCACCATAATCAGAATCGGCAGCAGCACGATCGCGATGAGCGCAAGCCATAGGCTTTTCTCGGTAATCGCCAGCATCATACTCGCAATAAGCAAGCTCAGCGCCGCGATGCCAAACCCGTCAATCGTTTTCTTGCTTGTCTCCTGTTCCGAACGATAACGCGAAATGAACAACAAGATCACGAGCGCGATCGGAACATTGATTAAAAATATCCATTGCCACTCTGCGAACGAAATGATCAATCCACCGACTAACGGTCCCATAATCGTCCCGATGCCGAAGCATACGCCTATCCAGCCGAGTGCCTTCCCTCGTTTTTCAGGCGGGTAGGAGGCCGCAATCTGGGCAGCCGTAATCGGAAAAATACCGCCGGAGCCAATCGCCTGAATGGCACGACCAAGCAGGAACATCCCGAAGTTGGGCGCCAGCGCTGCAATAACGGACCCAACGGCAAACAGCGTAATGCCTGACATAAACGTTCGCTTACGACCGAATCGATCAGACAGCTTCCCCATGACAGGAATGCTTACCGCGAAGAGGAGCGTGTAGATCGTGAAGCTCCATACCCCCCACGAGGCGCCCACCTCAAAGCTGTTTAAGATAGAAGACAAGGCTGGTCCAACGATGCCATGATCCAGCGCCCCCATGAATATGCCTAACAGAAATATCGCTACCACCCTCGACCGCGATATTGCTTTCGGCCTTGTTCGATTAACCGTTTGCGTCGACAACCAAATCTCACCTCTTCTGCTAATTTACATCTAGAATAGATGAAGGCGCAGGAAAACGAAATAAGTTAAAAAAGGCGATTTTTCTGGTTATCGAATATCTATTTTGGAACTTTTAATTAACAAGCAGCAAATCGCGATATAATGGATTGGAATACTCCCACTAATGGAGGGATACGATTGAAACTATTGAAAATTTCAATATTGCTTGGCATCGCTGCAATTTCCGGCTGCTCATCATCTGAGTCGCTCTCTGAGCATGCAAAAAAAGCCCCCGCTCATGCTCCCGCCGCTGCGATCGCTTCATCAGCAGACAAGGTTACAGTTGAGCCATGGACAAGCTATGCCCCTAGGCAGGATGCTGCAGCTATCGAGCACATGAGACAGAATGCGGATTCGGGCGAAGCGCTTTACGAGGTATATCGCGACCTTACGGTCATCGATATTCATAATCATGATGCAGCCGATCCTAACGCTATCGACAAGTGGGGACAATTCGGGATTGATCGTACCGTACTGTTTGGCGACATTTCGGAGCCTAGCGCCCAGACGACAGACCAATTAGCTTGGGAGCAATATCGCCGTTCGCCTGCTCGCATCTATCCTTCCTTTGCCGGATTTCCGATGTATGAGAAGGAGGGCTTAACCATTGTGAAGGAAAACCTGGAGCAGGGGTATTTGAACATCGGAGAGGTTGTCGCTGCATCGACCAATTCCCCGGTCGTATCCAAGGTGGCTTGGAAAGCCGAGCATCCGAACGATGGTAATTTGCCGAAAATTTATGACCTGGCAGCCCAATATCAGGTGCCGATCCTCCTCCATATCGATCCGCTTAGCGGAGAACCGATTATGCATCTGGAGGAAGCACTGGATCAACATCCGAACACCGCTATCATTTTGGGACACGCCAATGCTTACAATGCTCCAGCCAATATCGAATCGCTTCTAACCAAACACGCGAATCTTTATATCGATTTCTTCGCCGGATTTACCGCCTACAACAGCGAGAGCACCTACGCATTAGCAGACTACGCGCCGCTCATTGAGAAGTATCCGGACAAATTCATGCTCTCAACCGATTCAGGCTATGGGATCACGGCAGAGGAAGCGGCGAATGCGCTCTACGAAATTATCGACTTGCTAACGCCAGAGACTGCACTCAAGGTCGCTCATCAGAACTATGAACGGTTAATTGAGCAGCAGCCTCCGACGGAAAGCCAAATTCGGTTGATCAAAACGTTATCCGCCAAGGCGGGCAAATTCCAGACCTATCGACTAAACAAACGGATGGCGAACGAGCTCATATTCCAGCTTACAGCAGCTTAAACTCCGTATACACCGAATACGAGTTCACGCTGGAGAAAATGCCTGAAACCGTTTCTTCCACCGTAACATCCGGGTATGAAATCTCGAATACCGCGGTATAAGGCACATCGAGCTTCCCTTGCATCACGATTGCGGATACTTCGATCGTTTTGCCGGAAGGCACGGTAACGGGAACCTCCAGCGTAAGCTCTTCGGTGTCATCCGTCGCATTCGTCTCCGAATATTTGCGCGTGCCTTCTACGCCGATTTTCACCTTGGTCTCTCCCAGTAATGGCAGGCCTGCTTTGAACTCGAGCGTTTCGGAAATCTTCAACGAGCGTTCCGTATTGAAGCTATACGACACTCCTTTGGAATAAGAAAGCGTCAAAACTTGGGTCTGATCGATCCCCGTCGTATTTTTGACGATTTGTTTATCGGTTACAAGCGGTTGATCCACCTGAGGGGAGACACCCTCCAGCTGGAAGTCCATATGCTTGATCTTGATGTTTTTCTTCTCGGCCAAAAATAACCAGAGCTCGTTGTCCGCCGCATTCGACCACTCCCAGGTAACAAGCTTCTGGCCCTCATGAAATCTACTGTGCGGGACATTGATTTTTTGCTCCCAATCGGCATAGTTTTTGATCGCGTTATAGGTACCCGCCACGCTATCATCTTTCCACACCATAATGTCGCTTGTATCTGCTTGGGAGGCAGCTTCCAGATAAAGCTCCGAGCCGTTCGCTACTGACCTTCTGCCGATGCACTTGCCCGTCTTCTTGTTCACTAGCGCATAAGCGCTGCTATCACCGCTGCGAACCGATCGTTTTTCCCACAATTGATATTCGTTGCCATACTCATGCGATGAAATAAATACGGAATCATCCTTGTCTGACGCGGTAATCGCTAACGATTTGTTGCCCAGCTTCCCTTTAGAAATGATAACATGATACACAGCTGCATTTGCCATTGTTATGTTCCACCTTTCATATAGGACCTACTAGAATAATCGCGGCGAAGGGTGGCGCGAACTATTCCGTTGGCAATAGATTAAGATGGGAATGTGGCAGCCATATGGCAAAAATACGGATATTTCCATTATTCAGAAGCGATAGAAAGCAGGAGCTGGAATGTCGTCCCTTCAGGCGAGCTTTCCTTCAAACTCAGCTCTCCGTTCATCGCGCTTGCCATCATCCGGCACAGGGTCAAGCCAAGGCCTAGCCCGCGCACTTGCTGCCGCTTATTCGCGCCTCGGTAATAGCGCTCGAATATATTGACCTGCTCGTCTGCCGGAATGCCCGAGCCGTTGTCCTTCACCAGCACGGCATAGTGCGCGTTCGAATAATGCTGGGCGATGACTGTGATGCTGCCTCCGTCACGCATCGCCTGCCTGCTGTTGTTCAGCAGGTTCACGATGATTTGCTGCAGCCGGTCGGCATCGCCTCGCACCTTTATTGAGGAATCCGGCAAGATAACCTGAATGACGATCCTTTCCTTCTGGTGCACTAAGCGCCACTGGTCGATCATCCTGTTCAATTGCTTGCCTAGATCTAGAGCTTCCATTTGCAGACGAATGCTCCCGGACGCATAAGCGTTAAAATCCAGCAGATCCGACACCATATGTTCGAGCCGCTTCGTTTCCTTTAATGACAGCTCCAAAAACTCCTCCGCTTCATCCGATTCGACCACCCGATCCCGAACCGCGCGCGTTAGGCCCCGAATCGAAGTAATCGGCGTGCGCAATTCATGGGTTACCCCTGCCAGCAGCTCGGTGCGCAATTGCTCCAGCTGCTCAAGCCGTACGGCCATCGTATTAAAATAGACAAGCAGCTCGTGGAGCTCCAGCTCCCTCGCATTTTCCTCCAGCGCTAGCTTATAGTCGCCCGCCTCGATCTGCTTGAACGCTTGGACGACACGTTGCAGCGGCTTTGACAGCTTGCGAAGCAGCCAATAGAGGATAAGCCACCCGAGCAAGCCGGATAACAGCAGCAGGGAAACGATTAGCCCGTACTGCTGATTGATGTTCGTTAATTCTTTCTTCACATACGAAATCGCGATCGTCCCAATGACGGTATTGCGATCGATAATCGGTGTGGTCGTCGTATACTGCTTGTCCATTTGATTTACGACAACGCGGTCTTCGAGAGGCGGCGGAGCAGGAAATGCAGCATCTGCATGAGGCTTCGGATCTCCCGGACGCTTCGGCGCCCCTTTAAAATATAGCTGTCGGCCATTCGCATCAAATACCGTCAGCCCGAATTGCGCAGGAAGCCGATATTTTCGCTGGTGATTATCGATCCAAATATAGAACTCATCCGGTATGATGATCGTTCCACGCTCGGATACGACATAATCGGCAACCTCCGCGGAGAAGTTCCGAATTTGCTGCAAACGATTATGCAATGCTTGATACTGCAGCCACAGCACGGAGGCTATGCCGATGACGACTAAGCCGAGCGTCAGCGTAATGACATACCGCAGCGTCCAATAGCGTAGCAGCGTCTTTCGGGTTCGATCAGTCGGCGCCATTCGCATAAAACTGATACCCCGTTCCTCGCAAGGTTCGAATGCCTCCGTCCTCCGGCGGCATCGGATGCAGCGATTGGCGCAGCCGCTTAATGGCGTGATCCACCGCGCGATCGCTTCCATCATAGTCGATTCCCCATACGCGTTCGATTAATTGCTCGCGATGGAAAATCTGGTTCGGATGCTCGGCTAGAAACAGCAGCAGCGCTAAATCTTTGGGCGTCAAGGAGAGGGTTTCCCCGTTCAAGCTGACGGATCTCGATTTGAAATCAATCCTAAGGCTGCCATATTGCTTCTGATGATCAGTAATTAAAGCATGGGAAGGCCTTCGCAGGATCGCTTGTATGCGGGCAATGACCTCAACCGGCTCGAATGGCTTGATGATATAATCATCCGCGCCGCTGTTCAGGCCTAATAACCGATCGCCAATTTCCCCCTTTGCCGTTAGCATGATAACCGGACACGTGCTCCTGTTTCGCACCTCGCGAAGCACCTCCCACCCATCCAGTCCTGGAAGCATCACATCTAGCAAAATGAGTGCAGGCTGTACCGTCGTTAATTGCTCGACCGCCAGCTCGCCTTGCGTAAACACGGCGCATTCATATCCCGCTTTCTTGATATAGGCTGCCAGAACCCGCGAAATGGCCGGCTCATCCTCCACAACCATGATGGTTCTCATCTTTAACTCTCCTATCCTCATATGGATGAATTCGCTAATTCTATTGCGAGTTTAGCATAATCGAAGGGGGATAGGCATCTGCACTTCGCGAGCAGCAATCGGGTTCAAATCGCTTCCAGATCCTAACGGACCGCAATGACGCTAATTGGCAAAAAAACGGCAAGCTGCAAGTATAACGGACTCCAGCGCCGTTATTCCTTTTGTTCCCGCTGCAATCTAGCTGTTGTCGGCCAAATAACGCCCCCTGTGTCCGTTAGATTCTGAAACTCTGCTTTTTGAGCGCAATAGCGCCCGCTCGGTCCGTTAGGAGAGTTGGGGGAGCTTGCGGGACAGCAGCGCGACATCTCCCTGCGTCTAAACAGCAAAAGCCGCGGAGCTCCGCGGCTTTTGCAACTTCAGCTATGCAATTCGTGCAAGCTCTAACTAGCAGGACCAACGTTCACGAGACTGACATCCGAGATCGTAATCGCGGTCTGGCCGGCGTTGCCGCCGGGGATATTGCCCATATCGAACGATATCCGCGAATTCGGATAACTCTCCGTAGTTGCATTGAAGGTGAACGTAAAGGTCTGCTCGGTAGTCGTCAAATCGATTTGATCCCCAAAATAGCCATGCCACGCATAATTGGCTGGAACATCGACCCATCCAATGCCAAGACCCAGCTTTCTTGGCGTATCCGCTTTTGCTCGGAAGGAGAGGGTGTACTTGGAGCCTTGCTGAATGTTGAAGCCTTCTTGAATCACTTGGCGATCCCAAGGGTTGTCCCCGACGGTACCAATCGATGCTTGCAGCTTCCCGTTCAGCGCCGCTATCGTGAGTTGGTTCGAATCAACTGCTGCATAAGAGAACCATCCGTCGGTTCCATTCGCGAAGCTGCCATTTTTCAGCAAATTGACGTGCATCGGCTGGCCGCCGCTGTCCGCTGACGGATTTACTTCATGCAGCACTATATTATCGATAGAAACCGTGTGCGCCGTACCGCCGTTGACTGGCTCTCCAAGTCCGAGCACCAGCGAAGCAGCAGCGTCTGTATCATGAGCCATCGTAAACGTATAGCTGTAATGCGTAGAGGTTGCGCTTAGAGCAGCCTGCTGCTCCATATATTTCGCATACGCGCCGCCGCTCTCCGCCACGAATACGTGCATCGTTCGAGGAATCGAAGCGTAAGCATCGAATTCAAGGCGATAGGCTTTGCCCTTCTCGATGTTCAAGCCGTACTGCTGGATCTGATCATCCCACCAATTCGTCCCCGTGTCCGATACTTGAACGACAAGCTCGCCATCATTGGAGCGGCTGGCAGACGATTGCGTTGCCGTTGCAAGATTCCAGCCTTGCAAATCGGCATCCAGCTTGCCATTTTGAACTTGATTCGCTGCCAGATCGACCCATACCGTATTAAAATCTGCCCCTTCGAACGTCACGTAGTAGCCTTGTCCCGACCTCAGCGACACCGGGTTGAAATAAATCGTCTTATAGGTTTGCCAACCGCCTGTGTCGCCAAGCGGATAAACCGATTGTGAAATCACGCTGCCCGCTTCATCCTTCACGCTCAGCCGGATTTGCGAAGAAGCCTGGCCGCTCGCAACCCTTGCCGATATGCGATAATCGGCATCCTGCTCCACGCTGATCTTGTATTGCAGCAAGTCTCCTTCGTCCATGTAGCCGACGTTTTTGCCGCCTTCGCTCGCATTCTCCAGCTGCAAGCCGTGCATCTCCCAAGCGTCTGAAGCCGCGATATGCGCGTAGCCATTCACATGAGCTGGCTTGCCGCGCTTGACCATTCGAACATTATCGACGTACACCTTGCCCGCGAAACCGCCGAACAATAAGGAAAGCTCGGCTTCTAATTCAGCTGCGCCGTCGCCGATGTTGACATCCTTCGAATACGATTTGAGCTCTGTGCCCAGCTGCACGGAAGGTCCGCCTACGATCTGAATGCTGTTGCTGCTGGCGCTGGCGAGGTTAATATCAACGCTTCTCGGCGTTTCTGCCCTTGCTTCGAAGGAGATGCCATACGTCGTATTCTTCTCAAGCGGAATGCCCGACTGACGGAGAGCGACGGATTCAGCTGCCAACCCGCCGTTAGCCACGTCGACACTCAATTGCCGCTCCATGATCGGAAATGCCAAGAAATTGTTCACGCCGATCTGCGCTTGCGCATCAGGCTTTATAGCGGAAGACCAGAAAGCAAGTCGATCCTTCCCTTGGTCGAACGTCCCGTTATACACGAGATTTCCGTCAGGGAGCGCCACACGGCTGCCCGGCACAGTCGGCGCCGGCGTCGCATCGCCAATTTCTACGAGCTTCACATTGGCCACATATACCGTTTCCGCATTTCGCCCAAGGTTAAACTCAAATCTCGCATTGTTATCTGTGCTTTCTTGCATATCAAACGTATAGTCATACGAATGCCAGCTCGTAGAAAGCGCGAAGCTCTGCTCGCCTGAATAGTTTTTCCAGCTCTTCTGGAACTGGTTAACCTTCGTCATAATCGAACGGCTCGCATCCGCCCTCGCATCGAACGTTACTTTATACTTTTTGCCTTTCTGCACGTACATCGGCATTTGGGTAAGCTGGATCGAATACAACTCATCGCCCGGCTGCGCGATCGACACTTTCGCCGCCTTCCCTTTCAAAGCGTCGTCTACGACTGCGACGCTCCCAGCGCCATTCGCATTCAATAGAAACTGCCAGCTTTGGGGCACCCCATTCTGATCTGCACCCTCTGTAAACTGCGCATTGTACAATTGATTGCCATCGGCTTGCGGCGCTCGCTGCGGCGTTGGCACGGGAGGCTGTCCCGTTACATCCGGCCAGCTGCTTAGGTCTTTATATGCATACACGCGGACGAAATCGACTTTCATTTGGCCCGATTCAAAATCTGCGTTCGGCGCGCCCGGCCAGTCGCCGCCTACGGCCAAATTCAAAATCATATAGAAGGGTCGATCGAATGGCGCAGGATACGTATAATCCTCCGGCTGCCCTGGCCCTCTTGTCTTCCAATCCGTCACCTCGTGATACAATTGACCATCTACATACATGCGAATGACGCCCGGCAGCCATTCTAGTTGAAAATCATGATAATCGTCATTGAACGATTGCCCGCTCGGCAGTTCGAACGTATTTTGATCCGAGCCATGCGATCCATCGGGCTGAATGCTGTCAAAATGCAGCGTTCCGTATACGCGGTTTTTATTCGCCGCTCCGCCGATAAGCTCCATCATGTCGATCTCGCCTGAAGCAGGCCACCCGCCATAGTGAGACTCGTCCGTTGGCATCAGCCAGATCGCAGGCCACATGCCTTGCTCTACAGGAAGCTTGGCGCGTACGACCATTTTGCCATACGTCCAGTCTCCCTTGTTTTGCGAGATCAGCTTCGCCGACGTATAGTTTTTGCCGCTATAGCTTTCCTTCTTCGCCTCAATGGATAGGACGCTTCGATCGCCGTCCTTGGCAATTGTCGCATTGTTCCGGTTGTAAGCTTCAAGCTCGTTATTATAGACAACTCCCGTATCAATGGGCGTCCATTTGGAAGCATCAATCGTCGGCTCGTTAAATTCATCGTTCCAAACCAGCTGCCATTGGTTGTCTGGAATCGTTGTTGGGGACACAGGCTTATCGGCTGCTGGGCCAGTCGGGTTGGTTGGGTTGGTCGGATTGGTTGGAATCGAAGGCGTTGGCGCCGCCCCTTCCGGCTTTAAGGAGATTTGCGATCCAGCCTTCACTTCCTCCCCATTGACCTTGACGCCGCTTGCCGCAACGGTCAGCTCGGCTATCGTCCCCTTACTAGTAATCTGCGCTGCCGCTGCTTTAGCATCAACGGCTAGCATGCTAATTACGCTATCGCTCGACACTTCCATTCGTGATGGCTGCAGCAGAATGACCGTCCCCGCATGCGTCCCATCCGTGAAAGCAACCCGCCCGCCGCCTTGCACGATGATTTTTCCCGTTACGGTAACGCCTTCAAGTGTGATGCTGCCTTCTCCGACACCTTCTGCCAAAATTAGATTGCCATGAATGACTGTATTGGCTATCGTAACGCCGCCTGCTCGAATGACCACATTGCCTTCTATCGTTGACTTGCTATAAACAGAGGATTCCGTAACGATGTCCTCTACCATGCTGGATAATAAGACGGCTAATTCCGCACGCGTAATCGGCGCCCTTGGGAGCAGCAAATCATTATAGCCCTTTACTTTTTTCTCGCCCACCAGATAAGTAAGCGCTTTCTCGGAATAGCCAGCAATATCCGCCTGATCTTGAAACCCATTTAACTGGGAAGTCGGCTCTTGCCCCGTCGATAACCGAAATGCACGGTCGAGCATAACTGCCGCATCTTGTCTTGTGACGCTAGCGTTTGGGGCAAAATGCTCCGCATCCATGCCATCCGTGATGCCTGAGCCGTATGCGCTCATGATCGAATCGTAATACCACCCCGCAGGCAATACATCTTGAAAACGCTTACTAGATTGTCCGCTAAATCCAAAAACACGATCCAATACCGTGATCAGCTCAGCCCTGCTCATCGTTTGGCCAGGCTTAAACAAGCCGTCCTCATATCCGCCCAGCAAGCCGAACGCTTCCAAGCGCTGCGCAGCCTGTTGTGCCCAATGCCCCTTCAGGTCTGGAAATAATGTCGCCGACTGCTTAGGCGCTTCGCTGCCGTAAGCGACTGGGCTTATTAATGTAAGCAGCAAACAGCAAGTGATGAGTATAGAAATCCATTTGTTCATCCTTGTACCCTCCTAATTTTCATAACCTTGAGCATTCATTCTAAGGCGCCATCCGACCGAGCGCCGCTCGTACAGCTCCCGGCCGATGACTTTCCAGCATGCCTATTCTTTCACTGCCCCAATGACCATCCCTTTGACGAAAAACCGTTGAAGAAACGGATAAACGAGCAGAATCGGCAAAGCTCCGATAAAAATTTGCGCAGCCCGCACTGTACGCTGCGAGATGTTTTCCAGCAGCTTCGGATCGACGTTTATTTTGGAAAAATCCTGCTGCACGATAATCGTCTGAAGCAGCGAAGCGAGCGGATAATGCTTAACATCCGACATATAGATCATCCCGTCGAACCAAGAGTTCCACTGGAAAACCATCGTGAACAACGAAAGCGTGGCGATCGCTGGCATCGATAATGGCACATAAACGAGCACAAGCGTTTTAAATTGGCCGGCTCCATCCAGAAAAGCAGCCTCTTCGAGCTCCTTGGGCAGCCCTCGGAAGAAATTCAACATTAAGATAATGTTCCAGACAGAAACGGCTCCCGGCAAAATCAATGCCCAGATCGAATTCATCAGGCCGATTTTTTGAATCAGAATATAGCTTGGAATCAAGCCCCCGCTGAACAAAATCGTGAAGACGAAAAACCAAATGTACATCGTTCTGCCTCTGAAGCTTTGATCCTCCTTAGCCAGCGGAAACGCTGTTAGCAAAACAAGCGCCATCCCTATGACGGTTGCCAGCACGGTTCGCTGGGCGGATATCCACAGCGATTGCAAGAAATTCGAGTTGCCGAACGTTTTCTCGTACGCATCCGTCGTAAAGCCCATCGGCCATAAGCCGACCAGATTGGCCGATGCCGGCGCCATGCTGCTGAACGAGACGGCGAGAATATGAACGATCGGGAGCACGCACAGCAGCGAGATCATGCCCAGAAACAAATAATTAAAGACGCTGAAAAGCTTGTAGCCTAATGTTTTGTGATACAAGTAAAGCCCTCCTTCGATGTGAACGCAAGCCTATGCCTAGAACACCCGATAATTCGCCAGCTTGTAAGCCAGCCGATACGAAATAACGATTAATACCGTGCCGACAACGGATTTGAACAAGCCGACTGTAGTAGCGAAGCTCATTTTGCCATTCAAAATGCCTAGCCGGTATACGAACGTATCAATAATGTCGCCTTTCTCATAAACGAGCGGGTTGTACAGGTTGAACACTTGATCAAATCCCGCATTCAAAATATTGCCGATCGATAACGTCATGAGCACGACCGCCATCGGTACGATTGCCGGGAACGTGATATGAATCGTTTGTTTGAGTCGGCTTGCCCCGTCCACTTCCGCCGCCTCGTAGAGCGCCGGGTTTATGCCCGCAAGCGAAGCTAGGAATACGATCGTGCCAAACCCGAATTCCTTCCATACATCGCTGACGATCAAGGTTACCCTGAACCAATCGCCGTCGCCGAGAAAGAAGATCGGCTGGCCGCCAAACGCGACGACGAGCCTGTTCACCATTCCGCCTTCCGGCGCCAAAATATCTAGCAATATGCCGCCGAGGATGACCCAGGAGAGGAAGTGAGGCAAATAGACCAGCGTCTGCGTCACCCGTTTGAAAGCCATCGACCGCAATTCATTCAGCAGCACTGCGAATAGGAATGGCGCGATCAATCCAGCAATGATTTTGAAGAATGCAATGACTAGCGTGTTCCAGATCACCTGATTGATGTCCGGATAACGAAACAGAAATCGAAAATTGTCCAACCCCACCCATTTGGATCCGGTAAAGCCGAGCCATGGCTTAAAGTCCTGGAATGCGATGACGATGCCGGCCATCGGAACGTATTGGAAAACAATAGTAAGCAATATTGCTGGAACAAGCATCATGTGCAACGGCCAATTTCTTTTCATATTCCATTTTTTCCTATTCAGACGCAACGAAACAGGCGTATCCGAATGCGAATAAGCAACTTCTTTCATTCACTTTCCTCCATGTTCTTACATTAATTTTTGCTTTTCATAGCTCTCCAAACCTTGTAATATAATTATAGCAACGCAAAAAGTTAATCTATATCCTAATATTGCAACAACAGTATTGATATTTTAACTATATGGAGGCACTCTCCCATGCGACTACGCTTTAATGTTTTCACCAAAATCTCACTCCTCGTGCTATTGCTCCTGATCCCGGTCATCTCGCTATATACCTACTCCAACAGGGAAAGTGTAAGCGTTATCGAAAACGAGATTCAGAACAATACGACGAATCGACTGTCGACCTTCGCGTCGCAGGTAGAGTCTAATATTTATCAGCTTTCCCTCTATGGGGTATCAATTGGGCAAGACTCCAGCATTCAAGATTTTCAGCGTCCCGATTACATCAAAAATCCATATGAACGCGTGAAGCTGAGCGTGGCCATACTTGAGAAAATGAATCTCTATAATGCGGCGAGCAAGTGGCACTCCATCGTCACGCTCTATTTTCCTCGTACGCAAGATGCGCTTTCTACCGACTACTACGCTACCTATACCTATGAAGCGAATGATTTTGCCAACCCGCTCCCGCGAACCTGGCATTATGCCGACGGCAGCTTCACGTGGTATACGACCGAGCCGCTCACGGCGATGTCTGATCCTCGCAAGTCTCGTTTAATTACGAAGATCAGCTTTCCCGCCACCCATCTGACTGGGCTTCTCGATCAGAACAAAGCCAATAATAGCGGCGACCCGTTCTTGTTCAACGCCGACATGGGCACGATCCGCAATGGCAGCGCGAATGAAAAGCTCATCGCGCAGCTTGGGCAGCAACTCAAGGCTTCCACGCTGAACAGCAGCGGCGGGTTTCGGACAGAGCTTGACGGCACCGAATATTACGTTTCTTATATCCATTCCAAAAGCTTGGGCTGGTATTACGTTGACTACGTGCCGATGCAGCGAATTCTCAGCCCGATCACGAACAGCCGCAACCTGTTCTATACGTCAATCGCCGTTTTGCTCGTGATGAGCCTCGCGGTTGTCTTCATTATTTATCGCAGCGTGCAGCTTCCGCTCTTGCAGCTCGTACGGGGCACAAGGCGATTATCGTCTGGCGACTTCTCGGTTCGACTGCAGCCGTCTGGAAATAATGAGTTCAGCCTTGTGCTCGGCCGATTCAACATTATGGCCCAGCGCATTCAAGAGCTTATCGAGAACGTGTACGAAGAGAAGCTGCGCCGGCGCGAAGCGACCTTAAAGCAGCTCCAATCGCAGATTGACCCGCATTTTCTATATAACTGCCTGTTTTACATTAAAAATATGGCTCGCATGAAAAACGAAGAGGCCGTCGTTGCCATGTCCTTAAATCTAGGCGAATACTTCCGTTACATCACGAGGTCGGAGAACGACCTAGCAACCGTCAGAGAAGAAATAAATATGGTGAGCAATTATTTGAAAATCCAATCCCTGCGGCTTGAGCGGATGACCTATACGATTGAAATGCCAGATGAGCTGCTGAACCAGCCGGTATCGCGCTTGACGCTGCAGCCCATCATTGAGAACGCGATTATTCATGGTCTGGAGCCTCAGGCTGAGGATGGCGAAATTCGAATTCGCGGTTCGTATGAGGATGGATGCTGCACGATTACTGTGGAGGACAGCGGCGTAGGCATGGCAGATGAGGGATTAAGCCAGCTTCAGCAAAATCTCGCCAAGCCGCTCGACGGGAATATGGGCTGCGGCACGTGGAACGTGCATCAGCGGTTGACTTATCTGTTCGGTGAGCAGGCTGGGCTAACCTATGCCCGTTCCGAGCTCGGCGGCGTTCGAATTACGATTGCATGGCAACCCAACAATGAAAGCGCAGGTGGACACGATGCTACAGCTCTTACTGGTAGATGATGAACGATCCGTTGTCGAAACGCTAGCCGAAACGATTCCATGGGAATCGTGTGGAGTCGGCGTCGTACATGAGGCATTATCCGGTGCACAGGCGCTCGACATTCTTGAAACCAACCCGATTGATATCGTCATCACCGATATCCGGATGCCCGGCATGTCGGGCATTGAGCTGATCACAATCATCCATAGCCGATGGCCTCACATCAAATCAATCCTGCTATCCGGCTATGCCGACTTCGCATATGCTAAGCAGGCAATCGCGCAGCAATCCTTCGATTATTTGCTGAAGCCTGTAAGCGATGAAGATCTGATCGATTCCGTTACCCGCGTCGGCAATCAAATCCGCGAGAAGTGGGAGGAGGTCGCTTCATTCCGCAAGGCGCTCTATGCCTTCAACGAGCACTTGCCTTTGCTCCGCTCGAACACGTTGAATGAGCTGCTGCGTGGCAAACGCTATACGGAATCGGATTTGGCGGACAAAATGAAGCAGCTGAATCTCCCTTTCGTTGCGGGGGATCAGATGTGCATGCTGCTCATTCGAATGGAAGCGCGGTTCACCGAGCTGCCTGGGCAGGATTGGGCGCTTATGGAGTATGCCATATGCAACATCGTCGGCGAGCTGATGGACAGCGACTATGTCGTTTGGCACGCAAGGGATTCGCATGATTATATCGTGCTGGTCGTCAAACCTCGGACTACAGGCAGTTCAGCCTCGACGCCGGACAAGGACGATCCCAAAGCGCTGCTCGCGCGTTATGCGGCGCAAATCCAAACGAACGTTCACAATTACCTGAAGGGCGAAGTCTCGATTCTAGTAGGAGGCTGGGGGCAATTCCCCGCTCAGGCCAAAGAGATCTATGACCATGCGGTCACGTCCATGCGAAGAAGAATGGGGCACGGGCAAGGCTTGTTCCTTACGCTGCCCGAACAAGCGGAGACGGGTTCGATCAACACCGTTTGGCCGCTGTATGAGCCCCCTACCCTGCTCAGCTTGTTGGATGCGGGACGATTCGAGGATGTGGAGAAGAAGATCCGGCAAATTTTCCAAGGGATGCTGCAGGCAGGCGATGAGCAGGACTTTGACTTATCCGAGCAGCTAATCGAAGCTTACCATGTACTTGCCGGAGCGTTCGCCTATATCATTCATAAGAATGGCAAACAATTGTCGGTCGTGTTGTCAGCTGAGGATCTCAAATATTTCCGGTCGCCAGCCTACTCCACTGCAGCACAGCTGCTTGATTGGTCCATCCGCATCTTAAGCAGCATTCGCAGCGACGCTGCCCAAGAGCAGAGCGACAATCATAGCTCCATCGTTCGCTTAGTGCGCAGCTTCGTTGACCTCAATCTGGCGAAGGATGTCTCATTGCCCGCTATTGCGGATCATGTCCATCTTCATCCGGTTTATCTGTCCAAAATATACAAAGTCGAGACCGGCGAGGCGTTGACCGAATATGTATATCGGCTGCGCATGGAGAAGGCGGCTTTCCTGCTTCGCACGACCGCTGCCAAAGTGCTTGAAATCGCCGAGGCCGTCGGCTATAACAATACCGCCTACTTTATTCGCGTATTCAAGAAGTACTATGAGGCTACGCCGCAGGACTACCGGGACAGCTCGCAGCTTTAGGCTTCAGGGCAGATTTTTCTGCCCTATTCGCGCTCCGGCCCCTCTGCCGGTCGTTTAGGGCAGGTTTTCCTGCCCTATTCGCGCTCCGGCCCCTCTTCCGGCCGTTTAAGGCAGGTTTTCCTGCCCTATTCGCGCTCCGGCCCCTCTTCCGGCCGTTTAGGGCAGATTTTTCTGCCCTATTCGCGCTCCGGCCCCTCTTCCGGCCGTTTAGGGCAGGTTTTCCTGCCCTATTCGCGCTCCGGCCCTCGGCATATGCACTAACCATCTATGCTCACAACCGAATGGCTAGCGTCCCGTCCGTTGGCAAAAAACACTCGTGCGTTTTAACGGACTCCAGAGCCGTTAAATCGTTCTAAATGCGTCGATTGCAAATGTAAACATTCCTGTAGAGTCTAAGATTTGAGCTTGGACAAAACAAAGGAGCGCCTCGTATGATGGGGGTGTTACGGGGTCGGATACCCAGAAACCCATCAGGAGGCGCTTAACATGAAGTTTACTCGAAACGATGCTGCAAATCAACGCATTGAACG
>NZ_AEDD01000017.1 GCF_000179615.1 Paenibacillus curdlanolyticus YK9 | reverse complement strand
GCGAATAGGGAAGAGAAACCTTCGCTATCCCGTTGGCTAGCGCGCCGAAGTGCGAATAGGGAATAAAAACCTTCGCTATCCGGTCAGCCAGCGTGCTGAAGTGCGAATAGGGAAGAGAAACCTTCGCTATCCGGTTGGCTAGCGCGCCGAAGTGCGAATAGAGAATAAAAACCTTCGCTATCCGGTCGGCCAGAACGCGGCAGTGCGAATAGGGGCTAGCAGCAGATGTCCTGTTCATACCGACTTTCAGGAGATATATTAATAATATGGATATTTCATACTAGAAGAATGGGTGAAAACGATGTATGAACGTGCATGCAGTGAAGCTGAAATACATGATGAAAATAACAATTGTTTAAATAAGCCATTAGCCTTTGAGCATCAAATCGGTTACCCCTTATGCGAATTGCAACCAAGGGATTTTGAACGACTCGTCTTCTGTCTCTATCATGCTGAAATCCAGAATCAGCGGACTGATGCATATGATGAAATTCAGTTAATGCAGGGCGTCGGCGAAAGAGGCAGGGATTGTTTATTGCTGCGCGCAGGCAAGACGGTCGGGCTCATTCAATGCAAACGATATAAAACGAATATTGATGTCTCCGAGATCGGCAAGGAAATCGTGAAGTTTGTGCTTCACGCTTTGCTCGATCCGGCGCTGCTCCCGGATGTGAACGATTTTTCGTATAAAGTAGCCGTGTCCTATGGTTTTAGTGAAAATGCATTGAAATTGATGACTTCCCTGACGAATCAGTCTTATGACAAGAATGTTATTCAGGGATGGGCGGTTGAAGTAATTGCGAAAAACAAAGGCCTGGCGACCATTGTTTGGGACGATGTAAAAAGCAGCGTATTCGATACATTGGATAAGATGTCATTCGAAACAATATATCCGGATACGCTGAATCCTTTGATTGAAAGCAACTCCCAGATCAAATCGATGTTTTTTGAATTAAAGGCTGTGCTGGATGAGAAAAGCTTCAAAGAGCTGCTCGTTGAGAGAGAAAAAGCGGCACTGAAGTTTTACGATGCGGGGCTGCTGGAAAGACGGCTCAAAGAGAAGAATGAAGCTTTGTTTCATAAGCTGCAAGAAACGAAACAAGAGGCGGATCGATTATTTAATGCGTACAGCGCAAACTTCATCCTCTATTCGTTCCATAACAAGGAGCATTCTGTGAGCGTATCCGAGCTGTTAGGCGATAAGGTGCTGGACCAGGGCGTGCTCGATGCTTTGAACGAGGCAGAATTGTACGTACTGGCCTCCGCTGCTTATCTTCATGATATCGGCGTATGCAGAACCAATGAGGATATCGAACAACGGTTCAAGGCGTACGAAGATAGCGGACAAAATCATGCGAATAAGACAGTAGAGGAATACGCTAGAGAGCATCATGCCTTCTTCACCTATGATTTTATTTCCGACCATTGGGAAGCGCTAAAGCTTGACCGTTCATGGAAGGAAGCAATTGCACTCGTTGCGGGAGAAAAGAAAGACTGCGATGTATACGCATTCGACTATTTCGACTACGCGCCTGCTGGCGGCAGAACCAAGGTCTGTATCCCGTACCTGCATACACTATTGAGCATAGCGGACAGGCTGGATGTGGCAAACCTGAATGCGAATTATCTATTGCAGCATTATCAGGGGATGGAGGAGCATAAGGAGAGCAAGAAGCTATGGGAGGAAATGACGTACGGAATCAGCAGCAGGATTGTGGATGAGGATCGGATTGTATTCGAGGGGAACTGCGATAATCAGTTGATTTATATCTCGCTGAACCGCCATATTCAAGAAACAAAGCATCAGTTGGAGCAGTTGATCGCGAAGGTGCGAAAGTATAAGCCCCAATACAAATTCAGCATTCATTTTATCGAGGAGAAGATCGACACGCCATTTAGCCAAAAATGGGGGTTTTCGATCGACTATAACGGAATCGCGGAAACCTTCATGGGCAAAAACATCTACGAGGACAAGTATGATGCGATTCGAGAAGCGATCCAGAATGCGATAGACGCCTGTCAGTTAAGAAAAGCGAAGGAACCAACTTATGTGCCTGAGATCGAAGTAAGGCTTACGGATAAGGATATTGTCATTATCGATAACGGCCGAGGGATGGACGAGTATATCGTGCAAAACTATTTCTCGAAGTTGTGCAAGTCTTACTATAAGGATTTCGAGATCGACTCCATCGGACAGTTCGGTATCGGGGTGTTCTCTTACTTCATGTTATGCGACAGCTTCTCGGTTGAAACGAAGACGAGGGAAGGACAGCGGTTGTGCTTTAAAGGCAATAAAAACTTGTATTCGTACTTTTACTTCTACGACGAGGGCAAGTTGAACATTGCTGAAGGAACGGCATTGACGTTGCATTTGAAGGAAGAGGTATTGCGTGAGATCAACGTAGAAACGCTCGTCACGAAAGTTAGGGATCGTTTTCGGTTTGTTGATATACCGATTAAGGTGGTCAGCGAGGATACGAGTACGGTTATGACTAGGGATTCGTTCAGCTTGGATCTTGAGGCGGAATTGATGTATGAAGTGGATTATATTAATAGGGATAAGATCAAGGACTTGCTATTATTAGAAAGCCACATAAACAATGAACGGTTCGAGGGAACTTGCGGCATCATTGTTGAACGCAGTGACAACGCTCTTGGGTATAAACCGTTTAATTTTACTCGTACGCTTCACACGGTATCGAGTTCTTATGAAGGAAAGGTTCTAATCTGCCAGAAAGGCGTCAAAGTAATAGAACGCCAGTATAAATACTTGAGACGGGCCAGCAAGCTACTTGATCAATTGATATGCAGCATAAACATTAAACAAAACCTAAAAATAAATATAGGCAGAAATGAGTTTATCGATGATCAACTGGATGCAATTATTGCTGAATTTGAATCAGACTTGCTTCACAAATTTTTCGGCAGCATTCACCAATTTGATAATAAGGAATCCTATGAGGTTTGTTCAGAATTTGTTGATTATTATCTTGAGCCGTATCTATTTCCCAATAAACGACTCGAGGATTTTACTTACAATCATTTTTATATCAAGGCGTACATCGGTAAGAGTGAAGCATACATGCTGTTGAATGACTTTATAACCGAACATCCTAGTTTTATTTTTATAGGCGGAGCAAGCAAATTTAATAAACGTGCTATTCGAGTTGCAATTCGTACGGGCATTCCTGTTATGTTTATCGAAAATGATGGGTTATGCAGGTTTTATTATCAGTATTTCGAAGAAATGAACTACGCATTCTCGATATATGGACATTTGAACGATTTATTAATGATAACCAAAACTGAGGAGGCGCATGAAAAGTATCCGATCCATTATGGAATGGGCATATCGATAAATAACCAATTGCTATTTGAAGTCGTTAGTAATATTTATTTTGCCCGTGCTTACTACAATACCAATCATCCGCTTATTCAATTCTATGTGACGAACAGAAATAAAATAAAAGATAATGATAAATTGTTTGATAAGTTTCATAGGTTTTTTAAATTTCTTAGTAATTTGTATGGTTCAGTTACGACGACAATCAGTTTGCATCAAGTAAATGAATTACTAGCTGAAATACTCAGTAGCTTCAATGTAAGCATCCAATTAACAGCCGAAGATTTCCCAGAGCGGTTTAGAGGCAATCTATTGGTCGATTAGACGGGAAGGGGTGTAGAAGCAGCTGATGAAAACGCAATACATAGTCGCTGGCGTCATTCTTGTAGCGTTGCTTTTGTCTTACTTCCTAAGGCGGGCGGAGCCGAGCCATGAGCAGGAGCCGATCAAGATCGATAAAACCGCAAGGAGCAAGTCACCTGTTAACGCGACGCCAGACTATCCCGTTCCATTCGGCTACAAATGCCAGTGGCTTGCCATAAAAACGACCGACACGCAAGCGGTGATCGAAGCCATGCAGTTGCAGGAGTTGGAGCTTGCGAACTGGAGCACGGGTATCGACGCGGCGCATGAAGGATGCTATTTTGTTTCCCCGCCAGTTCATGGGTGGACGTTGGTCGTTAATGCGCTGATGCCGGATTTGAGCGGAGTGGAGATGCCAAGTCCGTTGACGGTAATTGACAAACTAAGCTCGCAGTTCGGAGAAGCTTATTATTTTGGAACGCATCGGGTAGTGGATTATCATGCTTGGGCGAAGTCGATGAATGGCAAAGTTGTTCGTGCTAATGCATACCTGGGCGAAGCGATTATCGACCAAGGAGAGATTAGCCAAGAAGAACGCTACCTTCATATGATCTTTACGGGGCTTGACGTAGAAGAACCACATTTGCCAAGTGAGGAAGATGTGCTGCTTATAGCGAAGGAATGGACCGTGGACCCGCAGATGGAAGAGGGCGAATATGAGGCGGGGACGGGGTTTGTAGGGAGGCTGAAATAGCTAAATCAACTATCCGGGGAACGCAAAATATGAACACCCAAATATTCAACAAAATAAATGGATATCTAGAAGGCTTGAGCAATATCAACTCGCACTTCGGCAATTGTTATGGTCATCAATATCAATTCTGCGAGGTCGATCTGCCTATTGAGGAAGCGGTCCGCCACTATAATAAAACAAGTCACTTAGCCCATCACGATGATATTAACTACCTCCCGCTAGCAAAGCTGGAGAACTGGCAGGAATCGCTGTTTAAAATAAGCGCGGACTGGTTTTTCTTCGTCTATCGGCTCCAGAATTTCGAGGTGAAGTTCTCTTATTTCGATGATCAAGGGGAACTAACGCCCGAAATCCCAGCCGAATACGATAAAGACTCTAATCGCGTAAGCAATAAGCTAATCGAATGGTTAGAAGCGTTTATAGGGGATAGGGAAGCAACGGTTTATCGTATGGTAACCGAGATTGACGACAAGTATGAGTTTGACTGGGAACAGCTTTATTTTGAAATCGATCATAAAGTGTTTGTTCAGGAATTTTACCAATGGGGCTAGGCAGCAGCCTCCTTCGAAATGGCATACGTATTCAGGGCCAATATAAACGACAGCAAGAAGGCGATGCTGGTCCAATACGCACCCTCGTAAAAAATGATGTTAACCATAATTGCGACAAACGAGGCTGCTGTGAATTTGAGGATGTTGACATTTCCTGTATTCAAGTGTTTAAATGACCGCTTAATAATGTGAACGATCCCCGCAAAGAGGATGAACATCCCCACGATTCCGAACTCGTAGAAAAATGTGAAGTATTGATTGTCAATGATGTAGAAATTATTCAGGACGATGGACGTTCCTTCCTGGCGCATGTTCCAAGATATCATGCCGTAGCCGTGTCCGATCAGGAGATTAAGCGGCTTGGAATGGAACATCAGATCAAGTACGTATTGTATGCCACCGGACCTTTGCTCTACGGATGCTGTACCTTCTGCATTAGAAAATCGATCAACGATCGTGCTCCACAAGGAGCCATCTCCCGTGTTGACACTCATCATGATCAGTAAAATGACAGGGATGGAAAAGGTTATGGCAATTGCTCGCGGCATCGGAATTTTCGACTTCTCTTTGTTATCCTTGTTGCGCGTCGCGAACAAGAGGTAGGTGAGGATTCCGGCGCCTAATGCGATGTAACTGCTGCGTGAAAAAGTCAAAAATAGCGCTGCAACATTAACGAGCATGAACAATGCGTAGAGGTTTTTCCTAAGTTGATTAAATAAATAATAGTTAAGCAGCGCGCCAATGATCAGGAAGTTGCCCATTACGATAGGATGCTGCATGGGGCCGGAAACACGATACAATTCATACCCGCGCTTGATACTGTAATACCTGTGATAGTCCGCGTTAAAAAATTGGCTGAACACAGGATTGAATTTCATCAAATATTCGAATAGGCAGTAGATAGAAATGATGTTGAAGAGGATCCCGACAAATTTGAGCAAATTCACGTTTCTGCTAAGGCTATTTTTCATGAGATATGCTTTGATCAAGATGTAATTAAGAACAAACACGCCGATAAACATCGCTACGGTCGCCATGTTTAACACTAAGATTTTGTTGATGTGATAGACGATGTTCAGCTGGGTGTATACGGCGAACGATGTTATCATCGCCAGAATGAGTCCTGCCGTCCGAATCGATAAGGTGCGGTAGCTTTGCGATAGCACGACGAACCCGATCAGAATTTCGAACGCATAATAAACATTCTTATTCAGGACAAGCGGGGACAGAAACATCATGAAGAGAATGAATGCAGGGACAAAAATGTGAATTAACGCATTTGACTGCAATTGTTCTTTAGGCATATCACTTTGCAACTTCCTAATTACTACTCTTGAATCTGCTGAATATGATGACATTCCCTAACCTCCGATACATATTGTATCTTTTAGCTATTAAAGCACAAAAAAACAGGGGCTACAAGCATGATTTTAATTAGAGTGATAGGTGCTTAAATGAAAATAAACATGACCCGCCGCTTGAGACAGAGCAGTGCATCCAGTTGCTCCAGCAGCGGATCCTTAAGAAAGTTCCCTCCGGTTACACGCTTAAAGAAACGGGTCAATATTATAGAGGCAATACAGAGATTGGATTGCTCCCGCTTGTGAAATCGCCGAATTCAGAGAAGGTTGTCCCTAATTACAACGCCCCCGCGGCGACTTATCTTGTTAACCCGGGAACAGGGTATGTCTTTAATGCAGCGCATCAATATACTGGCTCTCTATACAGCCAGAAGATGATGCTGGATAAGAACTTAAAGGTTTATTTAAACGGTCTGATGCAGCGTTATTACTGGCGGCTGGAAGGGGCTGTGAATAATAATTATTTAGAGGGTCTCACCGATATCCTAAAGCCGGGAAGCGTTATCGATAAACAGCAGCGGCAGTTCGCCAAGTCCATGTATGCTGCGGGAACCAAGGAGCAGTTTGGGCGTACTTATGTGATTGATCATGTGGACTACGTGTCTGAAAAGGTCATTAAAATTTTCGTGGCGGAATCGACTTCCGTTACAAAAAAAGATGGAAAAACACGTACCGTGAACGAAAGGTGGTCCTACCAGGCAGAGAAGGAAACGAATGTGTGGCGAATGACGGGCATGAGCCGGTGGTAGTTTCATATCGTTTAATAAAGGAGTGTACACATGATCACCGCTTTTATCATCGGATGCGAAATTGGTTTCTGGGCGCTTGTTCTCGCGGGGCTCGCGTGCCGTTACTTGCTACGGCTGAAGACGCTCGGCGCAGTGCTTCTTATAGGCACGCCGATTGTCGACCTGATTTTGATCATTGCCACGGTCATGGACCTTCGCAACGGGGCGACTGCAACGGCTATCCACGGATTATCTGCAATTTATATTGGCGTATCCGTTGCCTACGGACACAGAATGATCTGCTGGGCGGATGCACGGTTCGCGCACCGGTTTGCAGGGGGGGCGAAGCCGAGTCCCAAGCCCAAGCATGGCGCAGAGCATGCAGCTTATGAACGGCGCATGTGGGTGCTGCATTTGCTCGCATGGGCGATTGGGTGTCTCGTGTTGGTTGGCATGATTTGGTTTGTGGGCGACGAGAGTCGGACGAATAGCTTGCGGGATACGATACAATTTTGGTCTTATATCGTCGGTATTGATTTTCTCTATAGCTTTAGTTTCAGCTTGTGGCCGCGCAAGGCGAAGGCGTGAATCAACGGGGAAACGCCTGCATGAACTGTAATGGGGAGCACCGTGGCAGGCGCAACGCTGGGCAGGGTGTATCTCCCGTTGCAGAACGTGCAATGAGGGGCGCCGTAGTAACGTTGAAAGTAACCTCTCATTGCAAAACGTGCAATGGGAACGGCGCGAAAGGTTCCAATTGGTCTAAAAAGCATACTGCGCACCAGTTGGCGTTGTATAGAATGCAATGGGATGGCGTGCGGAGGTTGAGGGCTGGAGAAGTCATTGCATGAACTGCAATGGCGGCTCCGGCCTTTTTGTGCTGCGCATCTAAGGTCGCTCGGCCTCATCTTAACGAATTCCAAACGTTTAACCACATAAAATGCTAATACTTATTCCTTATAATGGTGGAAAATCTAAAATCGTGAGGTGTTAGCGTTGTTCGGATGGATGAAACGAAGAAGTCTCGTATTCACAAGCTCTATCATGATTTCTCTCCTGCTCTTGGTATTAGTGGGGATTATGACTTCGCTTATGTACAATGCGGAGAGGGGGGCTGCTTATGATGAATTCGAACAGGTAGGGTTTAAGCTCAAGGAGCAGGCACAAGCGAACAATAATCTGATTAGTGTGACGGGAGCGGCGATTGAAGCGGGGCGAGAGGCTCCTGCCAATGAAATGCTGATTCTTAAAAAGCTGCTCGATAAAATGACCGATGACGACCTCATTACGAACGCCTATTACATAACGCCAGAAATCATCGAGAAGGACGGCAAGACCTACCTCCGAAATTTGCAAATTAGCGAAAGCCTCATCAAGGCGGGAAGCGCCCCTGGCGAGGATATTGAAACCATTGGCGCGCTGCTTAAGGGCTTCGAACAGGCAAAGAAGGATAACAATGGCCTGACAGCGGTGTATGAGGACAGATTCGGCAAATGGATCACTTATATGGCGCAAATCAAGGGCGAGGACGGCAAGACGGCTGCCGTATTCGGCTTGGACTTCAACTATGGCAAGGTTGAGGCTAATATGAACAAAATGCTGTGGAAAACCATCGGAATCGGAATCGTGATCGATCTGATCGGCATTGCGCTCATCGTGCTGCTGACGCGTGCCGTGTTAAAGCCGCTCCGCGTTTTAGCCGTGACGGCCAAGGAGGCCGCGCAAGGGAATTTGACGGTTCATGTCCCAGTTACGAGCAGTAATGAGATTGGTCAGGCTGCAAGCTCGTTCAACGAGATGATTGCCAGCCTGCGCAAATTAACGATTCAGATCGAACGAACGTCTCGGGAGGTAGCGGAGTCGTCCGGCAGCCTGAAGGATGCCGCTTCGCAAACAGCGTCCGCTACGCATGAAATTACCGATGCAATTCAGCATGTGGCCTCTGGCAGCGAAACGCAGCTCATCAGCTCGCAGGAGTGCCAGCGCGCGATGACGGAGATGGTCGTTGGCATCCAGCGGATCGCGGATTCCGCAACGGTCGTGTCCGATCTCGCATCGGATACGTCGGTGCTTGCCGAGAATGGCGGGGTTATCATTGACCGGACGATTCGGCAGATGATGACGATTGAAGAGCATGTGCATAACGCAGCTGATGCGATGAGTGAGTTAAACCAATCGAACGTTCGCATCGAGGATATTTTGTCTCATATTTCGGAGGTGGCTAACCAGACGAACCTGCTAGCCCTGAATGCCTCTATTGAAGCGGCGCGAGCGGGCGAGCATGGCAAGGGCTTCGGCGTCGTTGCGCAGGAAATTCGGAAGCTGGCGGAACGGTCGAAGGAGTCTTCGGATGAAATCACGTCGATTCTTCATACGATCGGCGAGCGTTCACGCGAGGTGGCGAGCTCATTAACGTCGACTACGGAGGAGGCGCAAGTCGGCACGAAGCTGGCGGGCGAAACCGGCGAGTCGTTCCGCGCCATCTTGGACTCCGTCAAGCAGGTATCGGAGCAGGTGCAGGAAGTATCGGCCGCATCGGAGCAAATGTCCGCAGGCAGCGAACAGATCGCGGCTTCGCTGGACGAATTGGAACGGATGGCGGAAGGCTCTGCTTCGCACTCGCAGGAGGTCGCTGCCGCATCGGAGGAGCAGCTTGCCTCCGTTGAGGAAGTGGTAGGCGCATCGGAGCAGCTTCGTTCGCTGGCTACCGAACTTAGGGCGGCGGTGGGAAGGTTTAAAGTTTAGATAAGGTTAGGCCCGTACCAATTGCGCAAGACAAGCATACAATGGATCATCCAGCGAAGAGGAGGTGATCGTGATGGGCATGCTTATTGACGCAAGAACGTCCATGAACATCAATTCGCCTTTGCCGACGCCGACGCTATATCCGATGGACAAGCCTGTCTTGATCGGTCAGGTGGGCTTGAACGTTCCATCCGATACAACCGGCATTATTCGGGTTTTGTTTGATGGAATTGTAGGCATTACGCTCCCTGAACAGCCCATCAAGCTATTGCAGGTGACCCTATTTATCGTTAAAGGCTCGCAGGTCAGCGATCCGATCTTGTATCAGTCCGTACAAACGTACAGCGCCGGCGATATGGGGATTCAGCTCATTCCGCTGGCGGCTTCGGATTACAATGTCCCCGCGCCAAGCGACGGCGTATTGGTCTATACGCTCTATGCTTCAGTCGATCTGGACACCATATGGCGGGCGGGACCGGAGAGCTTTAACGCTTCTGCGTACACGGGGTAAAAAGACAGATAATGCTGCTCGATTCGAGCGGTGTTATTTGTCTTTTTTTTGTCGCTATTCAATGTCGATTTAAATATGTTACCATAAATTACATATAAGATTATTGAAAGCAGGCGGCGGCATTGAGTTCGCAAATTGCAACATTTATTACCCTGGTCGGGATATCCGGCGTACTTAATTTGTTTTTATGTTTTTATGTGTACTCGCGGAGAAGAGAGACGGCCGCTTCCCGCACGTTTATTTTGTATACGCTAGCATTGTCGATATATTGTTTCGGTTACACCTTTGAGTTAGGCAGCAGCACGCTTGAGCAAGTCCGATTGTGCATTACGATTGAATACATCGGGCTTAGTACGTTTACGCCGCTCGCTCTAATCCTCGTTCTGCAGTATCTGGGGCGTGCGCTATCGCGCATCGTGACAACGGGGTTGTTCATTATTCCCGCAATCACATGGGTGATGGTGGCAACGAGTCATTATCATGACATGTACTATCGTGTATTCAAGTTTAAGGAAGGCGTTACGCCGCACGTGCTGATCATTGAGATGGGCCAATGGTATATTTTGCACGACTTCTATATGATGTTCTGTACTGTGGCAAGCATTGTCTTATTGCTGAGCCGGTGGAAGCAGACGAGGAAGACGTTCCGAAGGGAGCTCGCTTTCTTGATGGGCGGGCTCTTAGTGCCGATGACGGCGGGAATTTCGTACCGGCTCGGCTTAACGCCGACTGGCCTTGATCCGGTTCCGCTCAGCATATTCGTCTCATCGGTGTTGTTTATTTGGGCGATTTTCTCGACGCGGATGCTTACGGTTATTCCGGTAGCGAAGGAGTCGATTTTTGACAGCATGGGGGAGGGCTTTATCGTTCTCGACTCGTCGGAGCGGCTTGTGGACTATAACCGGACCGTCAGCACGATGATTCCTGCACTGCGCCAATCGATGATCGGCCAACAGCTGGATGAGGTGTGGCTGGAGCTGGCAGGGGAGTCATTCCCGCTGAAACGCGATCAGGATAACAGCGTCGAGGAGCTGACATGGACAACCGACGGAGTCGAGAAGGTGTATGAAGTTCGCTCCTCCATGCTTCGGCATCGTAATGGGGAGCGTGCAGGCAGCCTGCTGATGCTCATAAATGTAACGGAGCTGAAGCGGCTGCAGCAGGAGCTGGAGCATCAGGCTTATTATGACGGGCTTACGCAGATTTTGAACCGTACGCAGTTTATTCGGCTCGGGCGTGAAATGCTTGAGCAGATGCGGGGGCAGCGAATGCCGTTCGCGCTTATGCTGTTCGATATTGATTATTTTAAACGGGTAAACGATACGTACGGGCACGAAACAGGGGACAAGATGATTGTCCATGTTGTCTCGATTTGCAAAGAACGGCTGCCGGAGGATGCCTTGTTCGGCCGGTATGGCGGAGAGGAATTCGTGTTGGCATTGCCATTCGTCACAGCGCAAGGGGCGGAGGCATTGGCAGAACGGCTGCGTGCGGCGATGGAATATGCTCCCCTGCTTACGCCCAAAGGGGTATTAACGGTAACGGCCAGCTTCGGCATCGTTCAGGTGGCAGGCGCTAATGATGAAACGCTGGAGACATTGCTTAGCAAGGCGGATGAGGCGTTATACACATCGAAGCGTGATGGCCGGAATCGGGTTAGCGCGTATGAATTATACAGCAAAGTCGGCAGCGCTCCGTAATTAGGAGCTGCTGCGCGGCTTTTTTAATTAGATCTTCATTTGTATGGGTGCCCGTACAATAGTAGATTGATAACAAATTTATGGATATAATTTTAATTACTAGAAATTGGGGGGGCGTCTTGTGATCAACATTAGAAGCCTGATGCCTGATGATCTTCAGGCTTGTGTTCGTTTGTACATGGATGTGTTTAATGCCGAGCCGTGGAATGATGAGTGGACGGAGGAGCGGGCGGCGGAGCACTTGACCGATTTTACGAATATGCCGAGGTTCAAAGGCATTGTGGCTGTTCAAGGGGAAGTGCTGCAAGGCTTCATATTCGGCAGCGTGCGCAAGTGGTGGCAGGGCGACGAGTTTTTCATCAACGAAATGTGTGTCCGAACGGACGTGCAGCGAGCTGGCATTGGAACAAGCTTAATGCGGCATCTTGAGCAGGTGATGAAGGAAGAGGGCGTCCGCAACCTTGCCCTGCTGACGGATCGCGGAATGCCGGCGGAATTCTTTTATAAGAAATACGGGTTTGAGGAGATTTCGAGGATTATGTTCCTAACCAAGGATGTGGAATAGTTACGACAACAAGGAGGGTACGCGACGGTGAGCACTATTAAGGTTTATCACTATGATGCCTTTAGCACAATTCCGAATAAAGGAAACCCGGCGGGCGTCGTCCTAAACGGAGAGCACCTGACGGAGGAACAAATGCTGCAGGTGGCGGCGGCAGTGGGGTTTAATGAGACAGCTTTCCCGCTGCCATCCGATCGGGCAGACTGGCGAATCCGATTCTTCACTCCCGGTCATGAAATCAGCCTTTGCGGGCATGCCACTATGGCGACGATTTACGCATTGAAGACTAGAGGGCTGCTGGGTGATCTGACGACGCTGACCATCGAAACAAAAGCAGGCATATTGTCTATACAGCTGGATGAACGAGAGGAAGGTTTGTTCATTACGATGCAGCAAGCAGCTCCCCAATTCGCGTCGTTCAATGGGTCAATTGCGCAATTGGCTTACGCGATGGGCATTGATCAGGAGGATATTGCTACTGAATTGCCGGTGGTATACGGCAGCACAGGAACGTGGACGCTAATCATCCCCGTTAAGGGACTGGCTGCTTGCGAGCGAATGAAGCCCCGTAATGAGCTTTTCCCAAGTGTGCTGGAAGAGATGCCGCGCGCATCACTGCATCCTTTTTGCCTAGAAACCTATGATCCCGCCGCACACATGCATGCTCGTCACTTTTCCTCTCCGTTCTCCGGTACGATTGAAGATCCCGTTACAGGTACAGCCTCCGGCGTGATGGGTGCTTATTATGCGAAATACATTCAGCAAGGCCAAGACGCTTTATTCCAATTGCGAGTAGAGCAAGGACAGGAGATCGGCAGAGACGGCAGAGTCGATGTGACCGTTGCTAATGGCACGGGCATTACGATCCGGGGAAACGCCGTGTACGTGAACGAGTTCGAGGTGTCGATCTAATGGTATAATCGTTTCATACCATCGGAACGACAAGGGAGCTAATCAGATAACCATGAGCGTAATTCGGCTAGAGAACGTGACCAAGCGGTATGAAGATGCAATGATCTTCCGCGATATTTATTTTCGAGTGAGCCAAGGCGAGCGGATCGGGCTGATTGGACGGAATGGCGCTGGCAAATCGACCGTGTTCAAGCTGATTCTGGGACAAGAGGAGCCGACAGCCGGGAAAGTGGAGCTCGACCCGCAAGTGAAAATCGGCTATTTCTCGCAGTTTTCGGAGCTGAGCGGGAGCCTGTCTGTTCAGCAGGAGCTGGAACGGTGCTTCGAACAGGTTGCGGCCACTGAACGGGAGCTTCAGGAAGTAGGAGAACAGCTGGGGCTGGTAACCGACGACAATGTAATGGAAAAGCTGCTCGCGCGGCAAGCGGAGCTGTTCGAGCAGATGGATCATCTCGATGGCTGGAACGTATCCGTGGAAATCAATACCGTGCTTTCGAAGCTGGGCTTCAATGATCGGTCGCGGCATCAGCCAATTGACGAGCTGTCCGGCGGCTGGAAAAATCGCGCGGCGCTCGCGAAGATGCTCATCGAGTCGCCGGATGTCGTCTTGCTCGATGAGCCGACCAACTACTTGGACATCGAAGGGATTGCATGGCTGGAGCAGTGGCTGTATCGGTTCAAAGGCGCGATGATTCTCGTATCTCATGACCGCCAGTTTATCGATAAGGTCGTAACGCGGACGATCGAGATCGAGAATTATCATTTTCAGGAGTATGAAGGCAACTACACGGATTATATCCGCAAAAAGAAGCTGCGCAAGAAGGAGCTGGACCGCCAGTTCGAGTGGGAGGAAGAGCTGCTGCTCATGGAGGCGGAGGCGATCGACAGCCGTGCGAGCCGCAAATCGTCCAAAGATCGGCTTTCCCGCAAGCTGGCGGATAACAAGAGGCGAATTGAGCCGCATCCCGTCAATGTACTCATCACCGATATTTACGAGCGGCTCCGGTTTCCGGACAAGCTGTGCGAAGTGAAGAAGATCGGGCAATCCTATGAGGGGCGCGAGATTTTCCGGAACATCAGCTTTGATATTCAGAAGGAAGATCGCCTTGTCATCGTCGGTCCGAACGGAAGCGGAAAGTCCACGCTCATGAAGGCGCTAACGGGCCAGGAGCAGCCCGAATCCGGCGAAGTACAGTGGGAGAAGGGCGTCAATTACGCGTACTTTAACCGAATGTGGGAAGAGCTGGACCCGAAGGATACGGTGAGCCACGCCGTTAATACGTACGGATTGGGACTGGATGCCCCGCGGAAAAAGGTCAACAAGTTCCTCTCCATGCTGCAATTTTCCGAGATGGATCTAAGCAAGACGATCGGCAACCTGTCCGGCGGGCAGAAGGCGCGGGTCGCGCTGGCGAAGTGCCTGCTCTCGGGCGCAGCCGTCATCTTGTTGGATGAACCGACGAACCATCTCGATCTGACGAGCATTCAGGTGATGGAGCAGGCGTTGATCCATTTTCCCGGCGCCGTCATTACCGTAAGCCATGATCGATTCTTTATTGATAAAATCGGAACAAAGATGCTGACGTTCGATCCGGAAACGGGCGTAAGCGAGCAGAGCCTGTAGCTTCGCCGCCCTAACCGGTTACGGAACTAAAAACAGAGCATGGGAGACAACAATCTCCCATGCTCTGTTTTATTTTTATCCCGTCATCACGCGTTCTACCGGGTAATGGAACTTCCGATCGTCCCTATCGTTGCCAATCAGATTGAGCGACGAGGTTAACCCGATTCTTCCGACGAACATGAGCACCATCAGAATACATTTGGCGAACATGCTCAGGTCCGGCGTGATTCCCGTCGAGAGTCCGACCGTGCCGAAGGAGGAGCATACGTCCAATACAATAGCCATAAGCGAAGGCTCATGGTCCGATATGCTGATCGCGATAATGGACAGGCTGCACAGGAAGACGGCTAATATCGTAATGGCCAGCGATTTGAGAATATCGTCCTGATGCAGCTCGCGCCGGAACACTTTAACCTCGCGGTTGCCTCGTGCGTAGTGGAATAGGAATAGCATATTCAGCGCAAAGGTCGTTGTTCGGATGCCTCCGCCGACTGAATTCGGAGACCCGCCTATAAACATATAGACGCACATGAGCAGCAGCGTCGGCAGCGTGAAATCGTTAATATCCATCGTCGTCAGCCCCGCGCTTCGCGTTGTTGTCGCCTGAAAGAGCGCGTAGAAGAAGCTTTTATGCCACGACATCGATTGAAAGGCATGCCGGTGCTCAAGCAGCCAGATCAGGAGCGTCCCGATCAGGAGAAGGATGCCGTAGGTGAACGTCGTCAGCTTCGTGAACAGGGAGAAGCGGAAGGGACGCTGATTGTCCAGCAGCGTTTTGCGTGCTATATACGCTTTTACCTCGATTAATACCGGGAAGCCGATCGCCCCGAAAATAATGAGCGCAATCGTAACGATTTGCACAAAATAGTCGCCCGCATACGGAGCGAGAGACTGTCCGGTGATGTCCATCCCCGCATTGGTCGTCGCGCTGACGGAGGCAAACAGCCCGTGAAGGAAAGCTTCCGTCCATGTCGGATAGTAATGCAGGAATCGGAAACCGAATAGAAGCGCCCCTAGCAATTCCGTTAGAAGAACGATTCGCAGGATATCCCTGACCAAATGAACGAGGCCGGACAGCGCAAACTGGTTGTTATCGACCATAATAAGCTGCCGTTCCCGCAATCCGATTCGACGCCCTAGCAGCAGCCAGAAAAAGGTGCTCATCGCCATAATGCCGATCCCGGCAAACTGCAAGACAATCATAATGACGAAATAACCGAATACGCTGTAGGTTTCTGCGATGTTAAACACGGTAAGCCCCGTGTCGCTTACGACGCTGACCGCCATGAAGACCGTGTCGAAGAAAGAGACTTGGACGCCGGGCTTAAGCACGGCAGGAATGCTGAATAAGAGGATGGATACCGTTACGGCTAACAAATAGTAGCCGGTGATGACCTGGGCAGGCGAGCGCCTCTCCGTCCAGATTCGCAAGTTTCGCCACATGGCTGACTGATCCCTCGCAGGCACAAATGTGATGGTGGCAAAACTATCGCCAATCCACAACATCCCCTTAACTCGCCGCTTCTATACGCCGCTGGTAGGTGCAATCGTTAATATGACGTTCCCCTTTTTGCGTCCAGTCTCGACATATCGATGGGCATCAGCGGCCTGCTCCAGCGGGTAAAGCCGATCGATTACAGGGCGAATCTGTCCATCTTCAATAAGCTCTCGAAGGAAATCAAGATTGACCCGCTGCTGGCGCAAGCCTGCTGCGACGAAAATCGCCTTCTTACCGCTGCTTCTAGCGGTTCGAAGCATGCTTAACAGGATAGCGGGCGAAGGCACTGTCGAGAGATAGATGCCGCGCGGCGCGAGCGCGTCCCGGCAGTGGGAGAAGGAGCTTCGACCAATCGCATCAAAAATGACGTCATACGTCTGGCCGCGCTTCGTAAAATCTGCCTTGGTGTAGTCGATTACGTGATTAGCCCCTAGTGACCGCACTAATTCCGCATTGGCTGTGCTGCATACGCCCGTTACGTTAGCCCCGTAAAACTTGGCTAATTGTACGGCATAAGCGCCGACCGAGCCGGAGGCGCCATTGATCAGAATCGATTGCCCGCGCTGAAGCTTGGCATGGTCGCGAAGGAAGACCAGTGAGGTTAAAGCGCCATCGCAGGCGCCTGCGGCTGCTTCATGCGATACGTTGGAGGGCTTGATTGCAAGCACGGCGTCCTCCGGCAAGCATTTGTACTCCGCATAAGCGCCGAACGTACGTGTACTGATGCCGAACACCTCATCGCCTTCCTTGAAGGCCAGAACCCCTTTCCCGACCGCATCAATAACGCCGGATAGCTCGACGCCCAGTATGGCATGGCGAGGCCGTAGCAGCCCATACATGAATCGGATGGCAACGGGGTCCGCTTTGCGAAACGCACAGTCCGACGGCGTTACGGCCGCTGCATGAATGCGGACTCGCACCTCATTGTCCTTAGGCGTCGGTTTCTCTCTCTTTTGAAGCGTCAGCACATCCGGGGAGCCGTATTTCGTGAACACTATCGCCTTCATAACATCCCTCCACACGAATTTTTCCAGTTAAGTTTGTTGCACATAATGTAATATATACCATACACAGTGTCAAGTTAACCTTACATATTTGGGCAGGAAGTATTTACAAATCGGGCGGACGGTTGGTATAGTGGGGCAAACGCTTAAATCTTGTAAAATTCGGAAGCTTTGGGGGAAGGGGTCTGCAAACAATGACAAAATGGGACGAGCTTTTGAAGCGGTACTTTGAGGGCGTACCGGGCTATGTTGTGGAGCCGGTACCATTCGGTCTGACGAATGACACGAAGGTTGTTACAGTTGACGGGCGCAAATGCATTGCTCGCATGTACAACGCCCATTTGAAGAACGTGCCCGCCATGCGGCTTGAGGCGGAGATCACGTCCGAATTAGCAAGCATGGGACTATCCTTCCAAGTTCCGCAATTTCAAGAGACGTTGGATGCCAAGCTATTCGTCCAACTCTCCGACGGGACGCTTGGCGCCGTTACGACGTTTCTCGAAGGGACGGTTTATGAGCTGGCGGGCGCCGAGCAGGCGTATGGGCTTGGACGGGTAATAGGCGAATTGTCTTCGGCATTAAGCGGTACAGCTGCCGATAGCTTTGCTTACAGAGGAAGGCCTTTTACGGATTTTTATGGCCTTCATCCGCTTGCGAATAAATCGGCGGTGCACGCATTTTTGAAAGAGCCGCCTTTTGCTATAGCAGATGAAGATCGATCCTTTTATATGGAGATGCTTACGTTCGTCGAGAGGGAGAGCGGTGTGCTGGAGCAGCTGCCGAAGCAGTTTGTACACCATGACGTATTAATTTTCAACCTATTGGCGATCGATAATCGCATTCATGCGGTACTCGACTTTGATTTAATGTCCTGGGATATTGCATTCCTCGAATTCGCGATCGGTCTGAACCATGTGCTGCAAATGTCGAATGGGTCGCGGAGCATGGCGGAGGCTTTCGTGCAGGGTTACTCTGAGTATCGCACAGCTACGCGGCAAGAGATCGCCCAACTATCGCTGCTGACCCGGCTCTATCATCTCGCGGTCTTGCATATCTATGTCGGGCAGCATTATGCGGGGCATCAGGTTGAGCCGTACTTCACCTTTATTATGCAGCAGTTCCGCACGAGGATGGATTGGCTAACGGAGCATAAGTCGTCAATAGAAGAGCTGCTTCTAAAAAGTCTGTTGGGGGAGGAATGAGCGGCAGTGGCAGGACCCGTCGTGAAATGTGCAGTTGATCAGGCGATTCAGCTTTCTGAGGAGGAACGATCTCGACTAGAGGCTGTTTTTTCTGTCGATTACATAGACCTTCATAGCACGGATGAGGCTCGGCTAGGGCACTATTCGTCATTCTTGATCCATAGCAAAATCTCATCAGCACAACTAGCGAGCTTCAAGCAATGCCGATACATAGGGGTTCGGGCGCATAATACGGATTATGTGAGCAGGGAATTGGCGCGCGAGCTCGGGATTACGGTTAAAGGGATACCGCAGGAAGGGGCTAGCGCGGTTGCGGAGCATACCTTTGCTCTGCTCTTCGCAGTAACGAAGCAGCTGGCAGCAGCCGGTCATAATGTTCAAGCGGGCAAATGGAGAGAGGGCTTGAGCCCGAACCTGGAGCTGCGCGGCAAACAGCTAGGCATCATCGGCTATGGCACGATCGGCCAAGAGGTGGCAGCAATTGGGACGGCGCTCGGCATGAAGCCGCTCATTGCGTCGAGCAGAGGGAGCACAAGCGCGCAGCAGGAGGGGCATTTATCGCTAGAAGACGTATTGCGGCAGTCGGACCTGGTCACGCTGCATGCGTCCACGAAGGCAGGCGGAGTGCCGCTAATCGGCGGGCGGGAATTCTCCATGATGAAGGATGGCGCGATTCTGATCAATACGGCCAGAGGAAGCTTAGTCAATGAGAGGGATTTGGCGGAGGCTTTGCGAAGCGGCAAGCTGTATGGCGCGGGACTGGACGTGTACGAGGACGAGCCGGTGCGCGATTCCGATTTGTGCAGGCTGCCGAATGTCGTCTGCACGCCGCATGTAGCCTACTTTACGCGGGAAACGATAGCGAGAATGAATAGGAGTTTGATCGATCAGGCATTGGATTTTTTTAAGCGCAGCTAGACAAACAAGGAGATCGCAATGTATGAAATATTTCATTATCACAGGAACATCGCGGGGAATCGGCGAATCGATTGCGGAGCAATTAATGGCGCCGGACCATCATCTGTTCTGCATTTCGCGCGAGAAGAATATGCGCTTGCTTCAACAGAGCAGCAGCATCACCTATTTGGCGTTCGATCTGAATCAAGTCGACCAAATTGAAGCACTAATGGAACAAATCTTTCAATCCATTGATAAGTCCCATGCAGAGGGGATCTACCTTATCAACAATGCATCCATGATTGCGCCCGTCGCATTCATCGACACCGCAGAAGCGATGGAAATTACGCGAAATATACAGGTGAATCTGCTCGCTCCCATCCTGTTGAGCGCGTCATTCATCAAGCATACGAAGCACGGCGCAATGGATAAAAGAATCGTGAATATTTCATCCGCTTCTGCAAGGAACCATCTGCCGGGCATGAGCCTATATTCGGCCGCAAAAGCGGGGCTGGACGTATTCTCCCAATGCGTCGGCTTGGAGCAAAATAGCGCGCAAGCGCCTGTGGGCATCGTGTCCATCTGGCCGGGCATGATCGATACGGAGCTGCAGCGCGAAGCGAGAACGCAGGACAAAGCCGTTTTCCCGTCCGCTGATGTGTTTGACTCGGTGAAAGAGTCGGGGATGCTGACGACGCCAGAGGACACTGCGCGGCAAATTATAACCTTCTTGTTCAAGAAGGATTTCGAGCATGGCGAAGTTGTCGATATTTATGACTATTCGAAGCTAACCGAACAACGTTAAGGAGATTGTTTATGGATACGATTTTGATTGATTGCAAGGACGTCATTTTAAGAGAATTTCTCGTTTCTGATTTAGATCCTTTTCATGCGCTCACGTGGCAGCCTGAAATCTACGAGTATTTGCCTGGCTGGAACGTACCCAAGGAGCAGCGCGAAGATTGGTTTATGAACTATGAGCTCCCGGAAAATGAACAGTTTTTCAATGCGGTGTCGCAAGGAGCGGACATTGGCGATATCCGTCTCCGACTAGGTATTATCTTGAAAGAGACGGGAGATTTCATCGGCTGGTGCTGTTCGGGAATTAAAGACGAATTGCCGGCGCCGAACCGGGAAATTATGTATGCCATTTCTAAGGATCATAGGGGAAAAGGGTATACCACCCAAGCCGCGCAGGGCATGATCAACTATTTGTTTGAAAATACGAACGTTGAGACGCTCAGTGCGGTTGCGCTGTTGCACAATGAACCGTCGAATCGAGTCATTCAAAAATGCAGATTTGACCTTCAAGGTATCGTCGAGATTGATGACGAAAAATATAACCATTATCGGCTGAACAAGCACGATTGGACGGCCAAACAATAGGAGGTTGTGACTGTGTCGGAAACCAATTTTGCGATAGCGCTGTATCGCCCAAACCCGGGCAAGGAGAACGAGCTGCGAGCGATTGTGAAGGAGCATGAGCCTGCGTTAAGGCAGGAGGGGTTAATAACGGAGCATCCATTGACGCGATTGGAGGGGGCCGATGGTACCATTATTGAAATGTTTGAATGGAAATCGGCCGAGGCGATGCACCAGGCGCATAAGTCGCCCGTTATCTGGCCGATATGGGAGCGGATGATGGCTGTGGCGGAAATGGCGAATTTAGCTTCGCTCCAAGAAGCGAACCAGCCGTTTCCGAATTTCAAGCGGCTTGAGCTATAAGGTGCGTCTAGCGAGCTAGTCAGATCCCTAAGAAATTCAATAAACGCGTAAACCAGTTTGAAGCTTTTCTAGCTAGTCGCCGATGCGGGCTTTTGAACATTAGAGTCGTAGGCGTTCCGTATGCCATGAGAATGAGCGGATCGCCTTTGCTGTGCAAATCGTAAAGCAGCTGAGAGTGGTTGTCCGGATGATTCATTCGTTCTCCTTTATGCAATGAATAGTGGATTCTGATATGTAATCATAAGTTAATTTGTTGTAAAAATATATAAGTAAGTGTAAAAATTAATTATAATTTATCATTTGCTCAACAACAAAGGGACTTCTCGCAAGTGAGGAGTTCTGTTACATGAATTCTGGTATGAATATATCTATATTTTAGTTGTGAGAGGGGTATTCCCATGGGCATGATAGGCCATCTGAAGCAGGTTTCGCCAGAGCTATTGAATGATCTGATTGAACAAAAGGTAGATGCGTTTAGCATCCTCTTCGAGGAGTCGGATGTTAATCGCACGTTATATTTGGATAAGTCTTGGCATGCCATTCATTTTCTGTTGAACGGAGAAGCGTGGGAAGGCGAAGAGCCGCTAGTCTATGCCGTATTTGGCGGCGCAGCCATCGGCGGGGAGCCGAACTTCGAAGAGGGCGATGAGGTAGAAGAGGATAGCCCGGCGCGCTACCTGACGGTCGAGCAGGTTAAGCAGGTTAGCGCCGCATTGCAGCAAATCCCAGAGGAAGAGCTGGCGCGCCGCTTCATTCCTGCACGCATGGCAGAATTGGACATTTACCCGTCGACCTGGGAGGATGAAGGCGAGTTGGCGTATGTGATGGACTATTATCGTGAACTAGCCGCTTACTATCAGGAGGCAGCCGACAACGGCCAAGCGATGCTGCTGCATATCGGATAAATCAAAAAGGGGTTCCGTTCGGCGTAAGCCTGAACGGAACCCCTTTGCTCTATCGATTAAGGCCGAACGCATAAGCGCGCTCTACCTTGCAAACCTTCACCTCATATTGCTCGTACCAATCTTGCCGTCCGCGTTCTTGCGCCACTTGATGGGCCGCATTGCTTTTCCAATGCGAGATGGCCTCTAAGCTCTCCCAATAAGATATCGTAATGCCGAAGCCATCCTCGCCCCGGGCGCTTTCGACACCGACGAACCCGGGCTGCTCTCGTGCAAGCTCCTCCATTCGATCAGCCATATTGCCATATCCATGGTCGCCTTCGGTACGTTGGCTCGTAAATATAACCGCATAAACGCCAGCGTTTGTTGTTTCCTTTGCTTTAGTCATCCGTTTTTTACCCTCCACATCGTTCGGCGTATACAACTTCACTTCATTATACAAAACAACGATGCAGGCCGATAAGCACTCCTTCGTAAACGTATGCATATTCTTGAAGGATTACGTTTTGAAATGAGGGAAGGCATGTTCCCGTATTGCTATGACTATGCATGGCCAACACGCAATTGGGTGCACACGGAAGAGGGGCCTGCACTTGTCTATTGGTATCAAGGGGAGTATTATCTGCTAACCATGCGCAAAATGGCGGTGCAGCCCATAAACGCTGCTGGGAGGTCCGAATTTGCGAGCGTGACATCTGACAAGCAGCCAGATGCGAACCTGGAACGCACGATTGCCCGATATTACGGGCTGCAGCAGGGTATAGATGAGGTCCATTATTATTACAATCGTATTGATTTAGATGGGGACAACGAGTCCGAAACGTTTGTATGGTTAACTGGGCCTGACCTCTGTGGCACAGGGGGCTGCAGTGCCGTTATCCTTAAACCGAACGGGAGCGTTAACGGTTATCGTGTCGTGTCGAACTTTACGCTCGTTCGAGCGCCGATTATTGTGAGTGACCGGAAGACGAACGGGTGGCATGACCTCGTTATGGAAGTGTCGGGCGGGGGCGGCGGAGCGCCAGCACGGCATATTTTGCAATACGACGGTAGTCGATATCCTTCGAATCCATCTACAACCCCTCTCGTTCCCGAGGGTGCTGAGGTAGCTGGTACCACCATAATCGCTGATGCGGAGGATGGAAGCTTCCCCGGCATCCCGCTTATGTCGTTTTGATCATCCGCTGTTTATAACTTTCTTAGCGTTCATAACTTATTCGATATATCGCCATATTTGATTGGAATAGTATAACTTTCTTTTGAAGTTGTGATTTTAATGCCAACCCCATTTTGTAGCATATCTCGCGTCAATGTCCCATCGGTTTCAAAACTACATGTAAATACTGTTTCATGATATGAGCCTAATCGAAAAGGCGTTTTTCCGTTTCTGTCGTCTGATTCCAATTTTTTTGAGTCAAAACCGACCGCGTCTTCTAAATTAGGATTTAGCATGACAATACTAGCTTCAAATACGGCTTCTTTTTTTGACTCATTGGCTACTGCGGCATGTACCTCTAATCTGTCTTCTTTTTCATGCCATCTAACGAAACTTTGCTGTTCAACCACCAGCTCTTTTTTTACGGAGCATGCAGTGCCGAATAGCGCTAATAGGACCAACAATATGAATAACCTTTTCGTCAAGGATGGCTCACCCCTTTCTCTCTCCCTAGAAGGCGACTGTCGGCTATTTTCGGAACGTGCAGACGGTGGTTGCAACATCCGAGCATGAGGATTATATTGGATATAAATAAAAGAACATCCAAGAGTCCACTCTTATTGAATGCTCGGCATTAAAGGGGGATTATTCGTGGAACAGATTGAGCAAGAGGCCTATTGGGATGACAATAGCTCCATTATGACAGGCATTCGAGTCATCATGCTTTTGACGACAGCCATCATTCTTGCGGTGTCGGTAGTGATGGTTTTGCATACCCAGCAGACCTCTGCCAGCGGATTGACTTATGATGACCTGCAAGAGAGCAAGCCTTATTTATGTTTGCATTAGACACTATACAGATGTGCACTCGGGGGATGAGCCATTATTTTTCACAAGTGGATACTAACAATAATTGCATTGCTTATGGTAATCATGATAGTTGGCTGCGGTAGCCAAGATCCTGCAGATAATGATCTGCGTGCTGCTGAGCAGCCTATCGTAGAGGAAACATCGGCTTCTTCGGAGGTTGTAGCGAATGAATCGGCAGAACCGAAGGAACAGGAAATAGCGGAAACAGATGCTGTGACTGTTAATTATGCGGCTCAATACAATGGGCAGTGGGTGACCTTAATCAAGCCTGAGCGATGCGGCACGTGTAAAAATACGCTGAACATCGAGATCGATTCGGCTAATCAAGCAACCGTTTCGATCCAACAAGCATCCGACCACGGCACGCATCTTGCTGGCATTGATTTTACAGTACAGTTGGACGGGCAGGGCAGCGGTGCATTTACCTTTGATGAGGATGGGTGGTTCCACCAAGGCAAAGGCACGATTTCGCTCCAATCAGATGTCATCGAAGTTACGATTACAGAAATGAAGGACAATCCGGATGCGGATGAAGTTTCCAATACCTATAATATTTTTAGCGGGACCCAGCAATTTTACAGACCGGAAGTGAACAGGCGAGCAATCATGGCTAAGCTTATGGAAGATACTGATATTGATGCCTTGGAATTTAAGTATGAGGACGAGAAGGGGTATTGGTACTATTGTGCTGTGATTGATCCCAATTCCGAGGGCGAGCCACTCTGTTATGGCATTGACCCGTATTCCGGCAAATATTTTGACGATATTTCTGGTGGCTATGAAGGGAATATCTATTCTGATCACAGTGTTCCCGATTTTGATGAAGTAGCTGCATTTGTCAAACAAAAGTTAAACCTTGAAGGCGACACACAATTTAACGGTTCCGATTATGGATTATACATCGTGCAGGTGGGCGAGCAAGAGTTTGAATATGACTCGGATACAGGGGATCTTTTTGACAGCAAGACGCATAAGCTGCTCGACGGTATTGGGCTAATTGAGCCCACTCAGTAATAACTGTTTAATCAAAATCAATAGGCTGGCAAGCCCCTCCACCGAGGTGCCTGCCAGTCATTTATTTTTCCAGAATAATTTGATCATAAGCCGACACGATCACCTTCGCGTCCCCCAGCAAGCTAACCTCATGCTCAGAGGGGGCCAGCCCAATCGTGACCGCAGCCCCCGCAGCATTGCCCATCTGCATATCCCCGTTCGTATCGCCGATCACCGCAACGTCCCGAGGGGCGAGGTCGAGCTCGCCGCAAGCTTTATACACCATATCGGGAAAAGGCTTGCCGCGCTCGACGGCATCGTCGCCAATGACCGAGGCGAATAGCGGACGAATGCCCATCCATTCCAAATGCCGCTTCGAATCCTCCGTTTCGTCGGCGGTGACCACGCCAAGCAGAAGGCCTAGCCCATAGCATTGGTGTACAAAATCAACAACGCCGGGCAGCGGGCGCGCAGGCCGAATCCGCTGAATCTCGGCATCGGCCGCTTCTTTACATGCCCGCGCGAGCCGGATGGACTCCCCCCAAGGCTGGCCTTGCTGGTAGCCTTGCCATGCTAGCGTCGAGAGCAGATCTCCGATCGATCCCATCGCCACGGGACCGTTGCAATCGTAATCGACGACCTGTCCGGCGCCATCCGACTTCAAGCCCCACAGCTGATCCAGCGGCGCGATCGGCCCGTCGAATCGCTCTGCAAAATGCGCATAAGCGAACTGGCACCAAGTTCCCCACAGCGCGACAAAATCCAGCAGCGTCCCATCCTTATCGAACAAAATCCCTTTTACCGTATAGTGCTGTTGTCCAATCGTTAGTCGAGGCAAGCGCATCCCCCCGTTGTAATAATCCTGTTATTCTAATTCAGCATAGGCCGCCGCCATAGCTGCTGCATGCTCGCGGACGCGGTCACGCAGCGATTGCGGCTGAAGCACGCGGGCATGCTGCCCCCAGCTGAGCACCCACTGCAGAAGATCCTCCTCCTGCCGACAGTGAAAAGTTGCCAGCGCATCATGCTCCCGTTCTTCCAGGCTCGTCAGGTAGAACGATGGATTTTCTCGAACCCAAGGGATAGCCGCTTTGGCAAAAGACACCGTCACTTCTTGATAAAAGTTTTGCTCGGGCTCATACGCGTTCATGCGGAACGATTCAGGACGCTCAAAGGTATCCGTCAGCAGCGCCGCCGACGCCATCCGATCCAAGCGAAACTGGCGCAACTCGCCCCGCAGCGTGCAGTGGCCGACGAAGCTCCAGCTTCCGCGCGAATGAAATAAGCCGTACGGATGGACGCTTCTCGCCGTCGGAGCTTCCTCCTCGGAAGCATAAGGGGACGTCCGGCGGCTCCGGTAAGTAAACGATAACGCCCGCTGCTCCAATACCGCCCGGCGCACAAGCCCCAATGTCTGCTGCTCCGCCTCATCGATAGGGGGAATATGGTACGTTTCGTCCAAATTCAAGTAATGAATGCTGTCCCTCAGCTGCCGCACCTGCAATCGTTGCTGCTCCGGCATAATAGCCTCTATTTTCGCCTGAGCGGTATGCGCAATTTCCCCGTAAGCATGGTCGAACGTGTTCGCAATATAGTCCCCTCCAAGCAATAGCATTGACGCTTCGAGCGCAGTGAATTGGATGGGTGGCAAAAAGAAGCCTTCCATCAGCTCATAGCCGATGCCGGGCGTCGAACGAAGCGGAATGCCCGCAATCGAGAGTGCTTCCATATCTCGATAAATGGTGCGGACGCTCGTTTCGAGCCGTTTGGCAAGATCCTCAGCACGCACTACGCCCCTTCGCTGCAGCTCTAGCAGAATCGCAAGCATCCGATCTGAACGAGTCATTATTGGTTTAAACCTCCGATTTGCTCCTGACAATACGCTGGCAAGAGCGGGTTGTTATAGTGAACATATTCTCAGGTCGGATTGAAAAATCCTACTTAAACAAAGGAGCGATTTTCATGTGGCAATTTGAACACAGCGAAGTAACGGCAGCGAAGGCGGAGACGATTTGGCGTCTATACAGCGATCTAGAAACATGGGCGGTATGGGACCCGTTCATACACGTGGAGCTGCAGGGGACATTCCAAGCCGGAATGAAGGGGACGCTGCAGCCGAAGGGGAAGGGCGTTCTGGATTATGAGCTGCTGGAAGTAACGCCGCTGCAATTTTTCTCGGATATGACGTATATGCCGGCGCTCGGCATTGATGTGAGCCTGGAGCATACGATTGAACCGATGCAAGAAGGCACGAAGGTGACCCACAAGATCGTCATAACGGGTCCGAACGTTGATACGGTAGGCGTTCAGTTCGGCGGGGAGATTGCCAAACGAATGCCGCATACGGTGGAGTCTTTAGTAGCATTGGCTGAACAAATCGAGCGTGAGCGTGGTCAAAATGGGCGCTAATCATTCGCCGCGATATTGGATAGGCGTTGTGTCAAGATCGCATGTCGTGCGAGGCGTAGCGGGCGGGTTCGCCCAGCTATGCCATGGCAAAGCGGCTCCCTTGAAGCGAATGCGGGAGGGAGATTGGCTAATTTATTACTCGCCCAAAACAGCCATGGAGGGCGGAGAGCCGCTGCAGGCATTCACCGCCATAGGCAGAGTGCGGAACGCATTCGTGTATGAATTTGCGATGAGCGAATCGTTCGTTCCTGTTCGCCGCGATATTGATTTTTATGAATGCAGCGACGCCCCAATCCACTCGTTATTAGATCAATTAAGCTTTACAAGGGAGAATCGGCGCAATTGGGGGTATCGCTTTCGAACGGGGCACTTCGAGATTGATGAAGCAGATTTTAAAATAATCGCAGAAGCGATGAACCTACCATTGTCGTTTACAAATGAATCACTATAAATTAATGGCGCGTTGACAAAGCCCCTCTATAGTAAGTAGGCAATAAAAAATGCCATTTAGGAGGGGAATAATGAAGGCGTTACCAGTTGTTTTGACGAGAAAGAGCTTGTTCATTATGCTTTCGGCGGTGCTTCTGATCAGCTTGGTTGGGGTTTATGTGCGCACCGAGCAGCCCGCTGCTGCAGCGACCACGTCATTTCGATTCGTCGTGTTGGGGGATTCCCGCGGTTCAACGGACGGCATCAATGAAACGACGATGAGAAGCCTGCTGACGCAAATTAAAGCGCTGCCCGTGCAGCCCAGCTTTGTTGTGTTTACGGGAGACCAGGTCCAAGGCGGTTCCGACGTGGAGACAGAGCTGACCGATTGGAAAAACATCGTCGACGATTATTATCCGACGAATCAGGTTTATCCGGCATTAGGCAATCACGAGCATGATGAGACGATTTTCAGCAACGTGTTCAACTACTTGCCAAGCAATCAGCTGGCAGGCTATCAGCGGTCTGCGTATTACTATGACTATGGCAATGCGAGATTTTTCGTATTGAATTCGGACCGCACCGATGCTAATGGCAAGTACGTCATTAATTCCGCACAGCGTACATGGCTGCAAAGCAACTTGCAAAACAATGGCAAGACCCACAACTTCATTACGTTCCACGTCCCTGCGTACCCGATCGGAGCGCATTACGGCTCCTCGCTGGATGCGAATCCAACGGAAAGGGATGCATTCTGGAGCGTAGTCGACGGCAATAACGTGACGGCGGTTCTGGTGGGCCACGAGCATAACTACAATCGCCGCAAAATCGATTCGAGCTTCAGCGCGAACGGCTACAGCTTCACCCATAACATCCAGCAAATCACGTTAGGGGGAGCGGGCGCGCCGCTCAGCTCGACGAAAACAGACGCCAAAGGCGTACAAGTAGGCCCAATCACTTCGTATCATTACATGGTCGTGGATGTAGCGGACGAGACGGCAACGTTCACGGTATACGACATTAACGGGAACGTCATCGATTCCTTCTCGGAAACGCGCGGCGGCGGTGGGGGCACGGTACCGCCGACAACGACGACTGCATCGTTCCAGGACGGCGTTGCCCCATCCGCCAGCTATGCGGGCACAACGGATACGCATATGATGCAAAATGCCGCAACGACGAACTATGGCACGGCGACGACGCTGATGGTCGACGGGGACGAGCCGTCGGGCAGCACAAGCGACGTGTCGACGCTGCTAAAGTGGGACGTCAGCTCCATTCCAAGCAGCAGCGTCGTTACGGATGCGAAGATTACGATTAACGTAACGGACAAATCGAGCAGCACATACAGCTTGTATGAAATGAAGCGGAGCTGGGTTGAGCTCCAAGCGAATTGGAATCAATACGCTACAGGAAGCAGCTGGCAGACGGCAGGAGCGAAAGGGACATCGGACCTTGGAAGCACATCGCTAGGCGCGATTACCGCAACAGCGACGGGCAGCTATACGGTTACGCTGAATGCGGCGGGCATCGCAATCGTACAAGGCTGGATCGCGAACAGCGCCAATAACAAGGGCATTATTTTGAGCAATAGCACGAACACGGATGGACTCGACTTCAGCTCCAGCGAAGCGTCGACGGCATCACAGCGGCCTAAGCTCACGATCACGTACCAGTAATAAGCGCCAGACAGGGACAGGGAGAACATAGAGATGAAGCCTTTCATTAGCGCCAAGGATTTGGCGATTACGCAGGCAGCCGCGGCTGCCTTTCTTTTTATTTGCGTACCGTTGATCAACGTATTCGGAACGAGTATGCACAAAACGGAGGGAATGCTGCATGGACTCGGTTCATGCGCAGCCGTCTTGCTGAGCTGCCAGTGCATTCATGGCATTTATGGTCTGCTGCGGGGCAAGGCAATGGCGGCAGCCAAGCTGGAGCTGCTGCTGTGGCTAACCGCTATCATTAATTTTATGGCAATTGCATTGGGGAATTGGCTGTATATCGGATACCGTTTGCCGGACGAAGCGCAGCAATGGCTGCTTTATAACATCCCGTCTGCCCATTCGGTGCTGATGGAATATAAAGAATTCGTATCGTTATTCCCGCTCGCGCTAAGCGTATGCGCGGCCGTTCTTACCCGCAGGGTGCGCAGAAGCGGGCTCGCAGCCGAAGAGGCCGCCGGAATGAATACGGTCATCGCCGTATTGGTGACGTTAATGTGGATTACGCTGCTCATTGCATTCGTGCTCGGCATTGGGCTCGCCAAATTGAAAATGGTGTAAGGAGATATCTTCATGTCCAAGACAGCATCAAGCGCTCCGCGGAACGGCGAAGCGGCCGCGGCGCTTTTATCCATCTTGATCGGCATGGCGGCCGTCATCGGCACGCATCTATGGTCGGTTGCGCAGCCGGCAACGGCGAACAGGGCTATGTACAAGCTGGGCAGTTGGATGCCGGGCTGGTATGGGATCGGACCATTCAGCGGCAAAGAAACGGCGGGATTAATCGGCTGGCTGTTTAGCTGGCTGGTGCTGTGGCTGATTTTCCGCCATCGTCAGCTGCAATTGAAAATATGGCTGTTTGCGTTTATCGGCATTTTTTTTGCGCTGATGGTACTGCTATGGCCTCCGGTATATCATGCGATTTTCGGCTGGCTGCCGGCTCTACCTTAAGACAGGGAAGCGAAGGAGTTTAGATAACAGATGAGATTTGCTAAACGCTATGGGCTATTCCTCAGTTTCTTGCTGGCGATTGCGGTCACCGGCAGCTCGCTGCTGTGGACGAACCTGCCTGCTCAAGGCTACATGAGTATGGAAATTACGGTGCCGCCAGCTCCGATCGACGTGCTGCTGCCAAGCGCGGAGCAAGTTGATATTCCAGCTTGGATGAGAGACCATGCGGGAACGCAGCTGCTGGTTGCATCGGATAAACAAGTCAAAGCGGCTTCCGGCCTGCTGCCGACATCCTTGTATCCGATCTTCGATGGCAGCGAAACGGCCGATGCGTTCAGCGCGAAGTACCCTCATTTGCCTGCGGAGTCGCTGTCTGGCTATGGCCGAGTGGTTTATGAAGCAAGCGTCGGCAGCGTGCAAATGCTGTATCTGGATTCGGAGAGCATGAACCAATCTACGGAAGCGCTGCAGGCGCAGTTGGAGTGGCTGGCGTCCCGCTTGGCGGACAAGCATCATCCCATTGCATTCGTTGCGCACCTGCCAACATCGGCAGACTTTTGGAATGAAGCTGCCAAAGTAGGGCTCGAAGCGGTTGTCGCAGATGGCGCGATCTATGTGCCGTCACAGCTAGTAGATCAACCGCCTTCCGACATGGACATGCTGGACATGCTGCCTCCGGTTTCCGGCAGTGCGATTACATGGAATCGCTGGCAGCCTGAGGCAAAGCTCGACAATGCCGAGTATTTGTCCATCGGGGCAAGGGCCGCAGAGATATCCATCATTGCCCGCGATAAGCAGGGCTCGCCAATCGATCAGCTGCTGCTGGCTGCAAGCCGCGACGATCAGATACGGCAGCTGGCGTCCCCTCTGGCAATGGGCTCGCAATGGCGGTATCGCGTGGGCGGGGATGATTTGTCCATCACCGTTCCTTCTGGCTTCGATATGACAGGGGAGCATCCGATTACAGAGCGGTTCCATCTGCCGGCGACGGACTGGCGCAGCCCGGGTTTTGACGATTCCAAGTGGGTGATAGGCGGAGCGCCGATGGGAAGCAGCGATGACAAGAAACGTGCGCGCGCCTATCGGACGCTGCTGCCGGCCAAGACGGCTGCGCCCTCCTACTATTTCCGAACGTCGTTCATGCTGGACGAAGAGCCGGAGAGATATGCGAAAATCTATGCGGATTTGAGCTTTGAGGATGGCATCGTGGTTTATGTGAACGGAGAGGAATTGGTGCGCAGCTCTATCGCAACAGGGCTACTGACTCCGCAATCGCTCGCTGAGCCGAATGAGCCCGTCTTGAACCGCCGCTTCGACGTGACGAATCAACGGAGCTTATTTCATAAGGGGCCGAATAGCATCGCAGCCGAGGTTCATCGCAACCATCCGGGTTCTCCGAACCTCTTATTCGATCTGGCGATCTCAACGGAGCTCGCGCAAGGCGAGGAGGCGTCGCGATGAAATCTATGCATCGAGCGGCACTTATGCTGGCGCTGCTCGCCGGAACGGCGGCATGCGGGGATTTGAATAAGCACAATCCCAATGATTTAATCGCAGATATTGGGGTTACCAAGTCGCAGCTTATCGTAAAAAACGGCGATCCCTACGTTTGGAGAGACGTCGAGATTACGCTTAACGGCAGCTATCGGTATCATGCAGACTATGTGCCGAGGGGGAGCTCGTCGTTTTCTTACAAAGCGTTCGTCAACAGCCAAGGCGAAAGCTATTCGCCAGGACGATTGAAGGTTCGCCAAGTCGAGATACGCGCGAAGCAGCAGGAAGGCGGAACGGAAGCGGCGTTTAAGTGGTAGAGGAATAGGAATCAAAACGCGCCAACAAGCGTCTAGTCGAAGTTGATGGCTGGGTGACTGTTGGCGCTTTTGATTTTTATAGCAATGCTGCAAAATATGCGCGGTTCGCCAGCACGCGTTCATCATCCGGAAGGTACGATTGATTTTTGCAACAAAAAAGGCCCCCAGCGGGAGCCTCATCGTCAGAGCGGCTTGCTTACGCGCGTAAATCTCGTTCGGACATGCATTGCTCCGCCAACGCCCTTATTTCCAAGCTCATTCGTAAGTTGATCGGATAAATGTTTTCCAAGAAGTTTAGAACATGAGTGGCCGATTCAGGGACCTTCTCGTAGCCTTGCATCATGTCGCGGACAACCGCTGCGAACTGCGGAAAGCGTGTCTCGACCCGCCGCTCATTGCCGAATACATCGGGGTAGTAATCGACTTCGGACTCGACCAGATGGAGAATGGACAGGATGCTGTCTATTGCATAACTCTCGACAAAACGAAGCGCGGACAGCTTTTCGCCCCGTGCATACCGCCCAAGCCCAACATAAAGATTGGTCAGCGCTTCGCCGACGGCGTGATCAAGGGAGGCTGCCCTGCGAGAAGGGATTGCGGCTTTACCGGAAACGATGCCATCGTTCGTATAATGCGGGGCTTTCCAAATCATGCGGCCCCCTGTATAAGAGGCGTGCTCCAGCTCGGTCTCCTCAAACACCGCGAATTCCCCGTAGATGCCATCCTCGAACAAAATCTTGTAGCCAATATCGCAGTTTTTAAATGCGTAAGCTAGCGGGTATGTCTCCTGCAGCCAATCCACTTGATCAATATATCGCTGCTTGCATCCGGGAGCCGTTACGACGAAAAAATCGAGATCGGAGTAGTCATCGATTCGATCTGTTTCGGTTCCTACCGAGCCTAGCCCGAATAGGGCTAACACGTCCCCGTTCTTGGCCAATACTTTGCCGATATTCTCTAATCGCTGCAGTAACGCATGTTTTTTGTTCATGGTGATGCTCCTCTCCGTTGTTTGAATGATGGGCGAGCATGCAAAAAAGGGCCCAACTTCGCTTATAAGCGAGGTTGAACCCTAAGGTTACATGGCCTTCGACATTCCCTTATAAAGTAGCACGGGGCGGGGTTGTCGTCAATAAAAGGAATTTTGCGCCAATTGGGCGAAAGGATTGAGTTAGCTGCCGTTCGGTGGAGAGCGGAGCGAGCCGAGCATCGCCGCCAGCGGCGGAATAGGGCATAAAATTCTGCCCTATGGGGCGCGCATCGCCGCCCGCGGCGGAATAGGGCATAAAATCTGCCCTATGGGGCGCGCATCGCCGTTCGCGGCGAAATAGGGCATAGAAATCTGCCCTATGGGGCGCGCATCGCCGCCCGCGGCGGAATAGGGCATAGAAATCTGCCCTATAGGGCGCGCATCGCCGTTCGCGGCGGAATAGGGCATAGAAATCTGCCCTATAGGGCGCGCATCGCCGCCCGCGGCGGAATAGGGCATAGAAATCTGCTCTATAGGGCGCGCATCGCCGCCCGCGGCGGAATAGGGCATAGAAATCTGCCCTATAGGGCGCGCATCGCCGTTCGCGGCGAAATAGGGCATAAAATTCTGCCCTATGGGGCGCGCATCGCCGCCCGCGGCGGAATAGGGCATAAAATTCTGCCCTATGGGGCGCGCATCGCCGCCCGCGGCGGAATAGGGCATAGAAATCTGCCCTATAGGGCGCGCATCGCCGCCCGCGGCGGAATAGGGCATA
>NZ_AEDD01000018.1 GCF_000179615.1 Paenibacillus curdlanolyticus YK9 | reverse complement strand
TCTGCCCTATTGGGCTGAATGCGGGCCAGCGGAGTGAATAGGGCATAGAAATCTGCCCTATTGGGCTGAACGCGGGCCAGCGGAGTGAATAGGGCATAGAAATCTGCCCTATTGGGCTGAATGCGGGCCAGCGGAGTGAATAGGGCATAGAAATCTGCCCTATTGGGCTGAACGCAGGCCAGCGGAGTGAATAGGGCATAGGAATCTGCCCTATTGGGCTGAATGCGGGCCAGCCGAGTGAATAGGGCATAGAAATCTGCCCTATTGGGCTGAACGCAGACCAGCGGAGTGAATAGGGCATAGGAATCTGCCCTATTGGGCTGAATGCAGGCCAGCCGAGTGAATAGGGCATAGGAGTCTGCCCTATTGGGCTGAACGCGGGCCAGCGGAGTGAATAGGGCATAGGAATCTGCCCTATTAGGCTGAACGCAGGCTAGCGGAGTGAATAGGGCATAGGAATCTGCCCTATTGGGCTGAATGCGGGCCAGCGGAGTGAATAGGGCATAGGAATCTGCCCTATTGGGCTGAATGCGGGCCAGCGGAGTGAATAGGGCATAGGAATCTGCCCTATTGGGCTGAATGCGGGCCAGCCGAGTGAATAGGGCATACCAATCTGCCCTATTTAAGGTGCGCTGGGGCCAGCCCGCCCAGCGAAGTATCCAACACAGCTGCGTGCTTGTGCTACAATAGGGGCATATCACAGAGGAACGGGTGAGGCTCATGGCAACGGTGCCGAGCACAATAGATTACATCGCCGCGGATGGCACGGTTCGCGAAGACCGCCTTGCGGGAAGAAAGCTGCTGAACAGCGGACAGGGCGGAAGCCGGGTGGAGCGGCTTTATTTGCTGTCCGGCGAGCGTGTCGTATGGAAGGCGACGACAGATACTTCGCAAGCGGCAAGGGAGGCGGGTGTGTACGAGCGAGTGCTGCCCGTGTTATCAGCAGCATCGGGCTTGCTGTATCCTCAGCTGATTGCGCATGGGCTAGCGGATGCAGGCGCGGAGCCTTCTGCCGAAACGCAGCGTGCGTGGCTCGTATATGAGGACGTGGGCGAGTTGAACCATACGGTTTCGGAGCAGGCTTTGCTCGAGCTGATCGGGCAAATGGCCCGCTGGCACGCGCTGCCGACTGGCGATTTGGCGTTAGGTCCTGAGCGTGGTCAGCTGCCTGACTATGTCGAGCAAGCAGCCGATTTGCTAACGGAGCTGGGCTGGAGCTGGCGAGGTTCCGCGGTACCTGCAGAAAGGGGCAAGGACGCTGGAGCAAGCGATGAACCGCTTGTTTTCGGAGTAGCGGAATCGCTGGTCTTGCGGGTGGTTGAGGCGATGAAGCAGGAGCCGCCAGTAATCGTTTATGCCCTATGCCACGGCGATTTGCATGCGGGCAACTTTGGGTTAGTTGACGGCGATGCTAACAATTCCGCTAGTACCGGAAGGCTCCGCGTCGTGGGATGGGGGCATGTGCACCGGAACAGCCCCTATTGGGATCTGTATCATGCGATCGATATGGCGCATCCGCTGTTTCCACGCTATGTAGGCGATGCTGAGCAGGAACGGCTGCTCACAGCTTATTGGGAGCAAGCAGCCGAGGGACTCGTGCCGAAGAAGCGGGAGTCATTCCTGCGCGAGTACAGCCTATTCTCGGCTGTGTGCTCGCTTTGGATGCTGCGGCAAATCGAGCAGGAGCTCGCAGCTGCAAGCGGGTCATGGACGAAGGAGCAGCTGCTGGGCCAGCGAGATGAGACGCGGGCGGCGTTTCGACGCTGCGCGGGACGGGTGTAGTTTTGATTTTACATAAACTGTTAGTCAGCAGGAGAAAATAGAGCCGCAATCAAGGGTTGGGAATTACGTCTGGGCAATCGGTCTGGAGCGGCTTCTTGAGAGGAAAGTAGGTTGCTGGGATGGGGATATCGGATTGGGTGCAAACGATAACAGATGAGCACAGGCTGCTCGAGCTGCTGGAGCAATATCGGTCGTTCGGGCCGCTGCCGGGCATTGCGCTGACGTTCATGAAGTCGTTCGTGCCGCCGCTGCCGACGCTTGTGATCGTAGGAGTTAACGCGGCTGTTTACGGCTTGTGGCTTGGTTTTCTTTACTCGTGGCTGGGGTTGGTGGCGGGCTGTCTCGTCACGTTCGCGATCGCGCGGCGGGTCGCCGGACACCCGTTTTTGGAGCGATACGCACAGCGCAAAAAAGTGCAAAAAGGGCTGCAGTGGGTACGGCGCAACGCGTTTAGCTACGTGTTCGTGTTAAGCATTTTTCCCGTCGGCCCGTTCGTGGTCGTGAACATCGCCGCGGCAATCGCGCGCATGCGATTTCGCTCATTCCTGCTTGCGGTCGGCTCAGGCAAAGCCGTGATGGTGTTCGCGGTATCGCTGGTGGGCCATGATGTGGGTAAGTATTATCGGCAGCCGGCGCTGCTGCTGTACGTTGTGCTGTTCGTAGCGCTGTCGCTCGTCATCATGAAGCGGATAGAAGCGCGGTATTTGCGCAGCGAGGCAGCACGGAATAGCGCTGGAGCTGAAGCGATAAGCGAGGCGGAAGCGAAGCAATAGCATCGCGCTGTATAGCACCATGCCGCATTGCACGCGGCAGCTATTGGCGAGGAGGAGTCGGGATGGAACCAGCGGAGCAGCAGCATACGCTTGATCGGATCACGGAGGTCTGCCTGCTGGCAGGCAAAATCATGATGCAAAACGGCGGTGAAACGTATCGCGTGGAGGACACGATGATGCGTATTGCTGCCGCCTATGGAAAGCCGAATTCCCACAGCTTCGTCACGCCTACCGGAATCTTGTTCGCGATAGATGGCGCCGCGCCGGTAACGCGGCTTATTCGCATTTTGGAACGGTCGACGGACCTGCATAAAATAACGCTCGTCAACGATATTTCCAGACAGATCGGAAGAGGAGAGCTATCCCCGCATGAGGCGTGCGAGCTGCTTCGCAAGGTGGAAGCCGGGAAGCCCGAGTACCGGACATGGCTGCAAATAGCGGCAGCGGCGCTCGCGAGCGGCTGTTTCCTGCTTATGTTCCAAGGAACGCTCGCCGACTTCCTGCCAGCGTTCGCGGCAGGTGGCTGCGGCTTCGCGGCAATGCTGCTGTTCCATCGCGTCGTGCCGGTCAAGCTGTTCGCGGAGTTTCTGGCTTCCGTTGTCGTCGGCACGCTTTCCTATTTGTTCGTCCGAACCGATCTTGGACAGGAGCTGGATCGGATTATTATCGGCTCTGTGATGCCGCTCGTGCCCGGCCTCCTGCTGACCAACGCGGTACGCGACCTGATTGCCGGGCATCTTGTATCGGGCTTATCCAAAGGGGCCGAAGCCTTCCTGACAGCATTCGCGATCGGCACGGGCATCGCATTCGTCCTGTCGGTTTATTGATTTAGTAAAAATGAAGCGGGGAGGCGATGGATGATGGCAATCGTGATGGCAGAGCTGCTTCAAGTCGGCTCGGATCAGCTGCTGTCGCTTGCGGGACAAGCGTCAGCAAGCTTCGTGGCGTCGGCGGCGTTCGGCATCCTGTTCCATGTCCCGAGGCGGACGCTCGTGCACTGCGGCCTTGCGGGCATGATCGGCTGGATCATTTACGTATTGCTTGATGCTCAAATCGACGCCGTACCGGCTACGCTGGCTGCATCGCTGGCCGTGACGGTCATCGCCCAGCTGATGGCGCGCTTGTATCGTACGCCAGTTATCGTGTACAGCGTAGCAGGCATTATCCCGCTCGTGCCCGGTGGCGTCGCGTATGATGCGATGCGCAGCGTCGTGGAAAATCGGTACGACGACTCGCTTCCGCTCGCCGCCAAAGCGTTCATGTTGTCCGGTGCAATCGCGATCGGACTCGTGCTGTCGGAGGTCGTGAATCCGCTATTGACCAAAATATTTAGCGGAAGTAAACGCTCCCAACGGTAGAGGGGTTTTCTCAAGGACGCCCGCTCGCAGATCAAAAAAGTCCATTGACACCAAATATTAACGATGGTAAAGTTGCAAATAGCTTTTACTAACCGAAAGGAGGATTACGACATGATTAATCATACGCATCATATGACTAATGGAATGAACTTTGGTTTAATGAAACGTAATCCATCCGCACGGGGCTAAGCTTAGACACTCGCATCTACCGTGGCGCATGATTACGTTTCGTAATTGTGCGCCTTTTTTGCACCGCTGACTACGAACTGGTGTTCGTTGCAGGCGGAGAGAAGGCGTATCGCACAATGGGGCGGTGCGCCTTTCGTGTTTATGTTGGCGCTTGCGGATCGGATGGAACGGCAAGGAAAGGATGGATTTATCCCTATGTTAACTGTATTGCGAAAGCTAAGCTGGTTTTTCCGAGAATACCGGAAACGCTACGTGATTGCTATTATTTTGCTAACGATCGTCGGCTTCCTGGAAGTGATTCCGCCTAAGCTGCTCGGCTATACGATCGACGGCATCCAGCAGGGGCGGCTGAGCGATAGCTCGTTCTATACGGTAATCGCGGCATGGATCGGCTTGACGGTCGTTTGTTATGTCATGACGTATGTGTGGATGTATCAGCTGTTCGGAGGCGCAATTCTGCTGGAACGGCTGCTTCGAACGCGGCTGATGAAGCATTTTTTGCGCATGACTCCGACGTTCTATGAGCGGAACCGGACGGGCGATCTGATGGCGCGAGCAACGAATGATCTGGGCGCGATCTCGACTACGGCGGGGTTCGGCATATTGACGCTGGTCGACTCGACCTTGTTCATGCTCACGATTTTGTTCATGATGGTGATGCTCATCAGCTGGAAGCTGACGCTGGCGGCTCTTCTGCCGCTGCCGCTGCTGGCGCTGGCGTTGAAGTACTTCGGCAGCCGCATCCATGATCGGTTCATGAAAGCGCAGGATGCGTTCGGCGAACTGAACGACCAAGTGCTCGAATCGGTTGCCGGCGTCCGCGTAGTCCGCGCTTATGTGCAGGAGGAGGCCGATCGCAGCCGGTTCCAGCAGAAGACGGAGGAAGTGCTGGCCCGCAACATTGAGGTGTCGCGCGTCGATGCGCTGTTCGAGCCGACGAACAAGATTTTGATCGGACTTAGTTACTTGATCGGTTTATGCTATGGCGGATATTTGGTTTTCCATAGCGAAATTACGCTAGGCGAGCTCGTCTCGTTCAATATTTTCCTTGGCATGCTGATCTGGCCGATGTTCGCAATAGGCGAGCTTATCAACGTGATGCAGCGGGGCAATGCGTCCCTCGACCGTGTGACGGAGACGCTGGCCTACGATCCGGACGTGGCGGACGGCGAGAGGCTGGAGCCGGTTGCAGCGCCGGATTCGATTGTTTTCGATAACGTGACGTTCCGCTACCCTTCCTCGGCAGTGGATAATCTTGAATCGGTATCCTTCAAGCTGAATCACGGCCAAACGCTAGGCATCGTTGGTCGGACCGGCAGCGGCAAGACGACGCTGCTGCGCCAGCTGCTGCGGGAATACCCGCTCGGAACGGGGACGATAGCTGTCTCGGAAACGCCAATGGAGCAGATTGCCGTTGACCGGATGTTAGGCTGGGTGGGCTATGTGCCGCAGCAGCCGATTCTGTTCTCCCGCTCGATTCGCGAGAATATCTTGTTCGGGAAAGCCGAGGCGGAGGAAGCGGATCTTCAGCGCGCGCTGGAGCGGGCTTCGTTCGCGAAGGATGTTTTGTTCTTGCCCGACGGACTGGAGACGCTAGTCGGCGAGAAGGGGGTTGCGCTGTCCGGCGGACAGAAGCAACGGGTCAGCATAGCGCGGGCACTCATCGCCAATCCGGAAATTCTTATGCTGGATGATGCGCTGTCCGCTGTCGATGCACGCACGGAGGCGGAAATTATCGAGGGCATCCGTACGGAACGCGCAGGCAAGACCACGCTTATTACGACGCATCGGCTGTCGGCCGTACAGCACGCGGATTGGATTCTGGTGCTTGATGGCGGCCGGGTGACCGAGGAAGGCACGCATGAGCAGCTGCTGGAGCTTGGCGGCTGGTACAAGGAGCAATTCGAGCGGCAGCAGCTGGAGGCGCTGGCAGAGGCTTAACCGAGCGTGTTGAGAAGCAAGCCTGCGGAACGCAGAAAGTAGAAAGCAGCATGCTGCACGTAAGAGCAGGCGCTCAGCTTGTGAGACAATCATGTAACGCGGCCGGTTCGCAACACGGCGACCCGGACGTATTTTAGATACAGAAACGAAGGTGTACACATTCATGCAAAACCAAGCGGTATCCACGAAACCGAAACCAGTAGGCACAGGCAAGCGGCTGTTCCGTTATGCCATGCTCTATAAGCGTAAAATCATACTTGCACTCGTGCTGCTGGCGTTTGCCGTCTGCGCAGAGCTCATTGGTCCGTTAGTCGCGCAGCGCATGATCGACCAGAACATCCTCAGCATCGAGAAGCCTTGGTACGAGGTGAAGGCTGGCACGAGCGGCTCGGTCTCTTATGCAGGCAAGAGCTACAAGCGAGAGGATCGGCTCGCAGCCGATGATGTCAAAGGCAAGGCAGCGCGCGTCCTGCAAGTTGGCCGCGACTACTATTTTGTAGCCGAGAATACAGCAATCGACGGCGCACGAACCGTCACAGACGGGACGATGACGATCGTCTCCAAGTCGGGGGAGAAGGCAGCTTACCCAGCGGTTAAGCTGACGAAGAGCGAGCTCTACAGCTTCTATAAGCCAGAGCTGCCTCGCCTGCTCAAGATGGCTGGCGCTTACTTCGGCTTGCTCGTTGTAGCGGCAGGCTTCACATACGGGCAGCGGCTCCTCCTGCTGACGACGGCGAATCGCATCGTCCAGCGGATGCGGGAGGACGTGTTCGCCCATATTCAGCGGCTGCCGGTCCACTACTTTGACAATCTGCCTGCGGGCAAGGTCGTCTCTCGCATTACTAACGACACGGAGGCGGTGCGCGAGCTGTTCGTCGCCGTTTTGGCGAACTTTTTCTCAGGCGTTATTTATATGTCCGCTATATTCGTCGCGCTATTCCTGCTAGATCCGATGCTAGCCTTGATTGCGCTGCCGTTAGTGCCGATTCTCATCGTTTGGATCATCGTCTATCGACGGTATGCGGGCCGCATTAACGAATCGATCCGCAGCAAGCTGAGCGACATTAACGGGATGATCAACGAATCGATCCAAGGCATGCCGATTATTCAAGCCTTCCGCCGCCAGAAGAAGACGATGGCGGAGTTTGACGAGATGAACAAGGATTACTTTAATTCGGCGAATAAGCTGCTCAGCCTAAACTCGCTGACATCGCATAATCTGGTCAACGTGCTGCGCAACCTGTTGTTCGCAATCATGCTTTGGATGTTCTGGGGCGGCTCGCTAAGCGCTTATGTAACGGTAGGCGTTCTCTTCGCCTTCGTCGATTACATGAACCGGATGTTCCAGCCGATCGTCGGCATCGTGAACCAGCTGTCGAATTTGGAGACGGCGCGGGTTTCTGCTGGACGGGTGTTCGAGCTGCTCGATCAAGAAGGGACGGACGTCGCGTCCGGCAGCCTTCCGCGCAGCAAGGGCGAAGTCGCATTCGACAACGTAACCTTTGCGTACAAGGATGACGAATACGTGCTGCGCAACATTACGTTCGAAGCGCGCCAAGGCGAGACGGTCGCATTGGTCGGCCACACGGGCTCAGGCAAAAGCTCGATCCTGAACCTGCTGTTCCGGTTCTACGATATCGAGCAAGGCAAAGGGAGCATTAAGGTGGATGGCACGGATGTCAGGGACGTTCCGAAACAGCTGCTGCGCCAGCATATGGGCATCGTGCTGCAGGACCCGTTCCTGTTCACGGGCACGATAGCGTCGAACGTTAGTCTCGATAATCCGCTGATCGGGCGCGACCGCATTGAGCAAGCGCTGCGCGATGTCGGGGCGTACGACATGTTCATGCAGCTGCCAGGCGGCATTGATGAGCCGGTCGTCGAGAAGGGCGCGACGCTGTCTGCGGGACAGCGCCAGCTGATCTCGTTCGCGCGGGCGCTAGCCTATGATCCAGCGATCCTCATTCTGGATGAGGCGACGGCAAGCATCGATACCGAGACGGAAGCGATCATTCAAGCGGCGCTCGATGTATTGAAAAAAGGCCGTACGACGTTCGTGATCGCTCACCGGCTATCCACCATCCGTGGCGCCGATCAAATTCTCGTGCTGGACCGCGGCCGAATCGTCGAGCGAGGCAATCATGATGAACTGATGGCGCATGGCGGCAAGTACTACGATATGTATCAGCTGCAGCTCGGCGGCGGTGCATCGGCTCCGGCTGATGCGAGCGCGGCTGCGTTTACGCGATAATATTTCCGGGTAGCCGAAAAACCCGCAAGGCAGGCAGACGACGCTTAAGGTTCAAGCAAGCGTGTATACTGATGCCTTACGGGTTTTTATTACATAGGCAGGGGCTCGGTTGGGGCCTGTTCTTGCTCCGCTCCAGCGTGTGCCTGCTGTCGAGGCAAACGAATCTCAATGCGAGTTCCGATGCCCACGATGCTGTGGAACATCATGGATCCATGATGCTGGGCAATAATTTGCTGCGACACCATGAGGCCAAGGCCATTGCCGTTATCTTTGCTAGTGAAGAACGGTTCGCCCAGCCTTGAAAGATCCTTCGCGGGGATGCCGCGTCCAGTATCGGCGATGCTGATTTCGATGACATCGCCGCTCATGAAGACGTTGGCGGTCAGTACGCCTCCTCCAGGCATGGCCTCCATCCCATTTTTGAGCAAATTGAGGAATACCTGCTTTAGCCGATTGGGCTCGCATACCAAGGCAGCACCATTGGGATCGAGCGTGGGTTTCAGCCGAATACGGCGCATAGAAGCCTCTACGCCCAATAAGTGAAGCGTGTCGCGCATTAGCTGGCAAATATCCGTCTTAACGAACTGCGTTTTCTGCGGCTTGGACAGCACCAGGAAGTCGCTTACGATCAGGTTGATCCGATCAAGCTCCGAGAGCATGAGGCCAAGATGGTCGGCTTCCAGCTTGCCTCTGCTTGCGCCGAGCTGAACGAAGCCGCGAAGCGTTGTCAGCGGGTTGCGAATTTCGTGGGCTACGCCTGCAGCGAGCTGTCCGACGATGGATAGCTTCTCGGAGCGAACGAGCCGCTCTTCGGTTTCCTTCCGCTGGGTGATGTCCCGGGAGATGCAGGAGTAAGCGACGATATCATCGCTCGCATTCCGTATGGGCGACACGGTAATGCTGATGCAGAGCTTGCGGCCGTCCTTGGTCAATCGCTCCGTCTCAAAACCTTTGACCGCCTCGCCGCGCAGCACGCGTTTGCTGAGCTCAATGCGCTCGGCTTCAAGATCGCGCGGCACATAAGCCGGATCGTGGGTTTGCAGTTCCTCGTTCGTCCAGCCGTACATGAGCTCGAAGGCGTGATTGACGCGAACGATGTGGCCGTTTAAGTCCACGATATGAATGGCATCCGATGTATGGGAGATGAGCGATTCCAAGTAATCTTTGGTTTCGCGCAGCTCTGAAGCTGCGGATTTCAGCTCATTCGTGTATTGGCTTAGACTGCGCCCCATATCGTTGACGTGAGAAACGAGCTGGCCGAACTCGTCTTTGCCTTGGATGGGGATAGGCGTATCGAAGTCGCCTTGTGCCATGGCGTTGACTTTGCGCAGCACGCTGGAGATCGGGCGCATGAATACGCCGGCAAGCCAGTAGCTGGTCGCGAGCGTAAGCAGCAGGAGCCCGATGGAGATGCTGCTGTGCAGCAGCAGTTGGTCGCGCAGCTCCTTACTAATCGAGCTCAAGTCGAATTGAATGGCGATAACGTATGGATGATCGTTATGGACGGGGTAGAAGCTTTTGCGGATGAGCTTGCCGCTCAAGCGAGTGTCGACTGATAGGGTCGTCCAGGTTTTAATGGATTGCTCGACTAACGCCGCATCGGCCTTCTCGTCATTCAGCGTATAAGCCCCGAAGATGACGCCGCGCACGTCCAGGTTGTGGATGAGCTCGCCTTTTTTAAATTTAAGTATCGGCTCTTTCCCGAAAAACCGGGGGTCGAAGCCCGATATCTCCACGATTTCAGGCGTATCGCGCACAATGGTCCGGATGATTGTCTCGGTGCCGTGTTCTTGGTCAAAGGTAAGCAAGGGCTTGGCATCAATGAACGGATTGATCATGTAGTTGGTCGTGCCGTCGTAGTAATACCCCCATTTGTTAATATGCTCGGGGTTCGACTTGGCGAAGTTAATCGGTCCAGACCAGAAATGCTCAAGCCGCTGCCCTTGCGTTACTGAAGCATTATGATACATGAACAGCTGTTGAAAAGCGCGGTAAAAATAGTCCATCGACTTGGAGCTCAGCCCAATCTCCTCGCGGTTGGACGATTTCTCAATGATGATATCTCCAGGGAGCTTGCGCCAGAGCGAGATGTCGTTAACGCCGAGTTCTTTACGGAGCTTGACGAGCTGCTCGTTCGTTACCTGATCGATGTCCGGAGGGAGCTGCTGCTTGGCTGCTATTGCAACGGCTCTGAGGCGCTCGGCTAATGCCGCTTCGATCGTTTCCTGCGCGTTTTCCGTTGCGTTGACAGACAGATTCACTTGATTCGCAATATGAGCCATACGCTGCTCAGCCGCTTTTTCAAGATCGTCTTTGGCGGCAGCGTAGTAGATGGTGATATTGAGCGCCAAAATGATTGCGACGACGGCAGAGATGGCAATCGACAGTTTGGCTTTAATCGACACGTCATGCCCTCCTGTTAATTCGGTTTATCTGCATGGCATGTCTGTTAGCAGAAATAAGTTCAACTAGTTATTCGACTAGATTCGACAAATTTCCTCTAATTTCAAACTAGGTAGCGGCTTCGCAATGACTCGACCATTGCCGCCAGCTGCTGGGCATCTGGCAACCGAAGGTTGGCGGCCGATCGTGCGATAGCATCGGGCTGCTGGCAAGCGCGAATGACGCGTTTCACGCCCTCTGCGAAAGTGGCCGACGCTTGGGCGCCTATTGCCGTCAGTTCTTCCAGGCTGGCGGTGCTGCCCGGCTCTACAAGAGGATAGGTTTTGCTGCTGGGGGCGATGTCGCCCGCCGCTTCGTTATAGAAAGCGCGCACCGCAGCTGCGCGGTCCCGCCCGCTGCCTTCGGCTACGACAAAAGCGTGCACGATCAGCGCCTTGGCCTGCCTGCGCTGGGCGATGCCGCAAAACTTCAATCCGCCAATGCTCAGGTCGTAATCGCCGGGGCAATAAGCGCCCGCGATCTCGCCTTTGTCGATTTGGCTGTATACGTTAACTGATGCCAAGGCTTGGCGCACCAGCGTGTACATCCGTTCAAAATCATGGTTGAACCGCGGGCCAGCTTCTTCTGCTCGTCCAATCGGCAAAATGAGCGACACGTTGACCACGCCCATGTCGAGCGGTACGGCTGCGCCGCCGGAGCTGCGGACGGCAGCTTGCGTCGATGCCTGCGCCAGCCGCGCGATGGCGGCTGCTGCGTAGGGCAGGCGCGCATCGCGCTGTCCCAAAATGAAGGCGCGCGGATGGCGCCACAGATGGCAGATCGCAGGCCCGCCTTCGCCAGCTTGGCGGCAGAGCAGCTCGTCCATCGCGAAAGCGTGCAGGGCATCCGTCGCATCGGTGCTTTCGTTCATCCGATCCAGCAGCAGCATGCCTGCATAATCATTATCGTTCCATTCCGTCATCGGTGGTGTTCGCTCCTCTGTTAGGGTTACCCGTCTTTCATTAGTGGTCCTATTTTACCTTATTTGGCCCCTATGGGTAACCCCTTCCATATGGCCGCGCTTATACGGCCAAGGAACTTTTTTACTTGCCAATTCTACATATAAAAAGCACCGCGAACCCGGATGTAATCACCGTATAGCTGTGTTACGATACCCGTGAGTTAACGCGCAAGACAGCAATTTATAGATAGGAGACTTCATCACATGAGTACGACTGCGGCGCCAGCTGGCAAGGATCAAACCAAAGACTTGAATTTGTTCCTGCTGACCTGGCCGATATTTTTAGAAATCTTTTTGTTTATGCTAATGGGTATTGCGGATACCTTCATGCTCAGCGACCTGTCCGACAATGCCGTGTCCGGGGTCGGCGCGGCGAATCAGTATATGATGATCGCGCTGCTCATCCTTGAGGTCATCGGCAACGGCGCCTCGATCGTAGTCGCGCAATATATTGGGGCGCGCAATCATGAAGGAGCCTCGCGAATATCGGCTTTGTCCGTAACGCTTAATCTGATGGTCGGACTCGTCATCAGCGTGTTCTTCTTGTTCATGAGCGGCACAATGATGGAAGGCATGCACCTGAAAGGCGATACGCTGGAATACGCTACGAGTTATTTGGGCATCGTAGGCGGAGCCATTTTCCTGCAAGCGATTATTAATTCGGTGGCTGCAATCGTGCGGGTGCATGGCTTCACGAAGGAAGCGATGTACGTCTCGCTCGGCATGAATGTCGTGCATATTATCGGCAACTATGTATTGATCTTCGGTAAGTTCGGAGCGCCGGAGCTTGGCGTGCAAGGGGCTGCGATCTCGTCGATCGTGAGTCGCGCGTTAGCAAGCATCGTATTTTTCTGGTTGCTTTATCGTGTGATGAAGTGGCGCATTCGATTCCAGTATTACTTTAATTTGACGAAGGAATATATCGGAAAGATTCTGAAGGTCGGCATTCCTTCTGCCTTCGAGCAGGTCATGTATCATTCCTGCCAGATCATTTTCCTTTATTATGCGACGTACTTAGGCGATGAAGCGTTGTCGGCAAGACAGTATGCGCAAAATATTTCGATGTTCATCTACCTGTTTGCGTTTGCAGTGGGCATCGGAACATCAATCATTGTCGGACGCCTCGTCGGCGCGAACCGGCAGGATGACGCGTATGTCCGCGTATGGAAAAGCGCCTGGTCGGCAAGCATTGTATCGATTGTCGTCATTGGAATCGTTATCATCTTCCGTTATTCCTTGATGGGCATCTTTACCTCGAATGAAGAGATTATCAAGCTTGGGGCGCATGTGCTGTTGTTCAGCATCGTGCTCGAAACCGGGCGGACGATCAACATTATTCTGATTAACTCGCTGCGTGCCGCAGGCGATGCGAAGTATCCGCTTTGGATCGGGATGATAACGATGGTGGGCATTAGCGTGCCGCTTGGCTATTTGCTCGTCTTCAAGCTCGATATGGGCTTGCCGGGCATCTGGCTGGCGATTGCATCGGATGAATGGCTGCGCGCGATTATCATGTACTTCCGCTGGAAATCCCGCAAGTGGGAGAAGCACGCGCTCGTGAAGCATGAGCCGGCGCATGGCGTGGTGGAAGCATCGGTGTAGGGTTGCGGCAAAACCCGTTATGGCGAAGTTGTGCTATGGCAACGGGAAGAGGGAATAGTCGGAACTGCTGGAGCAGGCGTAATGGAGCGTACTGGTACGTATTTGCGCGTATTGAGCGGAACAGCTGGAACGCATCGCATCGTTGCAAAATGTGCAATGGGAGCAGCGTTTTTCCCTCGGTGAACGGCTCCCATTGCAGTCTGTGCAATGACAACCGGTCGTTATTGCCCATTTGCATCTGATTATGCACCCAGCGGCATTGCTGATTGTACAGAATGCAATGGCAGCACAGGGTTGCGACGCCTGACACGATGCCGTTGTATGAAATGCAACGGCATGCGCATCTTGCGCTTCAACCACACCATGCATGGCATGTACGCCACGCGCACCACGCACGGCATGAATACCATGCGCATCACGCGCGGTATTACCCCACACGCACCACACGCGTCATGATCGGACATGTACGCCGCACCACGCGCTCAGCATGTACGCGTCATTCAGCGGCGATAAAACAAGGGGCTGTCTCGTAAGCTAATCGCTTACAAGACAGCCCCTTTGTGCATGCTTAAGGATTCACAGCAATAATGCCATACTTCTGCGGGGTCTCCACCGTTCCGCCAAACCACATTTGGCCGGCCCCGGCCATGATTCCCTGCGCATTCACGAACAGCTCTTTCTTGTCCTGCGTGCGTAATGCTTCCTTCACCGATTGTGTAATGATGCTATCGTATTGCGCGATAAACTGAGCTGCATCCTTAATTTGCACAGATTGCTCTGCAGAGTAGTTGACGCGTATTGGATACAGCGCCAGACTAGCCACCTTCGCGCGGTCATCTGCCGCGACTGCGGCTTGGACCTGCTCGAACATGGCATCGAATCCCGCAGGATCGGTGATGCCGGCTGCTTCATAGCGATTGCCAATCGGCTCATCGGCGGAGGCAATCGATACTTCTGCCGACTGCTCTCCCTCTCGCGCAGCCGTTGCGCTGGCGGCACTCGTTTGTTTCGTGTCGTTGGACTTGCTTGCAGCGCCTGTCTCATCGGAAGCTGTGCGATTCCCGCAGCCCGCGATCACTGCCAAGCATAGCGCAAGCAAGAGAGCCGCTGCGATTGCCCGTTTTTGGGGTACGCGATATATGTTCATAAGGTCCACCCTTTCCATGAAGTTGTTGCGGATACTGATTAGACGGATGTCGGGCGATAGAATGTTGCATGTCTAAGCTGGCGGATGAGTGGTTCTACACGTAAGGATATCCAATTCTATTTCATAAAAATCCCACAGGAGGGAAAGCTATGCCAAGTTACGATATGTACAACGGAAGCGGGTGAGCGATTGGCGTGAAAAAGCTGAATCCAATAGAGGACATTTCCCCAACGGCCAAGCCATCTGCATCCTTGGCCGCCAATATTCAGTTTATTCAGCAGCTGCTGGCGTCCCCGGATGATCTGGTTATTCGGAACGCTGCCACTGCCAGAGGACAGACATCCATTGCCATTGTATGTATCGACGGTTTGGCGGACAAGCAGTTCGTCCAGCAACTTGTACAAATGACAATGGCGCTCAGCTCAGTAGATCCTACGTCTGTATGGATCGGGGAGCATCTTACGCTTCAGGAGATTAAGCGATCGAGCGATTGGGACGACAGTATCCTGTCGCTGTTGTCAGGGGACACGCTGCTGTTAGTCGAAGGCAGCCCGGAAATTACGATTGCCGGGAGCAAAGGGTGGAAAAGCCGATCTGTCGAGGAACCGCAAACAGAGGCGTTGATTCGTGGCCCGCGAGACGGATTTACGGAGGATATTCGCACGAACACGGCGCTGGTCCGCCGTCGCATTCGGGACCCGAAGCTGCGTTTGGAATCGTATCGAATCGGACGGAGAGCGCAAAAGGAGGTCATCCTTGCGTATATTGAAGGGATCGTTAATCCGATGCTCATTCAAGAGGTGCGACGCAGGGTTGAAACGATCGATATGGATGATCCTGAAGGCTCCGGCTTTATCGAGCAATGGATTATGGACAATACGCTGACGCCTTATCCGCAAATTTTGAACACGGAACGGCCAGATAAGGTAGCGGGTGCGGTCATGCAAGGGCGGGTAGGCATACTAGTGGATGGCACGCCGTTTCAATTGATACTCCCTATTACGCTTACATCGTTCATTCAATCGCCGGAGGATTATTATCAGAATTGGCTATTGTCCAGCGTGCTGCGGGTTTTACGCGTGTTTGCCGTGTTTATAGCGTTATTTTTGCCGGGCATTTACATTGCGCTGTTGGAGTTTCATCATGGCTTGCTTCCTTCGAAGCTCGCGTTCTCAGTCGCGGGATCGCGCGAGGGCGTACCCTTTCCTGCGGTCGTAGAGACCTTCCTGATGGAAGGCACGCTTGAGCTCTTGCGGGAAGCGGGCATCCGCCTGCCCAAGTCGATTGGCCAGACGATCGGCGTGGTTGGCGGGCTCGTCATCGGCGAAGCAGCGGTAACGGCGGGCATCGTAAGCCCGGTGATGGTCGTGGTCGTTGCCGTGACGGCAATCGCTTCGTTCGCGATCCCTTCGTATGGGTTTGCGATTTCAATTCGGCTGCTGCGGTTCGGTATTATGCTGGCGGGAAGCATTTTCGGACTATATGGCATCGTCCTTGCGCTCATTCTTAACTGTATCCACATCGTTAACTTGAAAAGCTTCGGCGTACCCTATACCGCCCCGCTTGCTCCCCTTCGGCTAGGCGATTGGAGCGACTTCATTATTAGAATGCCGATCCGGGCGATGCAGCGTCGCCCGGATATTATGGAGACCATGAATGAGGGCCGCCAGAAACGACATGAGAAAGAAGGGCGCAACGGATGAGAGAAACGTCGTTTGGGGAGCGTCCCTTAACGCCTTTAGAGATGAGCATGACGATTACCTCTATGCTGATCGGCGTAGGCATTCTGTCGCTGCCCCGGGCGCTTGCGAAGGAAACCGTTGCATTCGATGGCTGGATGTCGATCGTGCTGGCCGGCGGCGTTGCCATGCTGCTTGGCATGCTCGTGACCAAGACGGCGCTGCGCACAGGCGGACAGCCGTTCCTGGAATATGCAAGTTCTTTGATCAGCCGTCCGTTAGCTTGCGTGCTTGCTGTGTTGCAGGGCATTTATTTTTTGGGTTTTTGCGGCTACGAGACAAGAGCGATTGCGGACATATCCAAACAGTATTTGTTTAATCGAACACCGGTGGAATATGTGTCGCTCGCGTTTGTTTTAGTGATCGTGTATGCCGCATCGGGCAGCCGCTCCGGCATATTGCGGTTGAATGTGCTCTTCTTGCCCGCCGTGTTGTTGGTAGTGAGCGTCGTCGTTATTTTCGGTTACAGGTGGTTCGAGGTGGAAAATTTGCAGCCGCTAGTCGTTACGAGCGTAACGGGGATATTGAAGGGGGCAAAAGAGGTTGTTTTCTCGCTGCTGGGCTTCGAAATTATCTTGTATTACATCGCATTTATGGATAAGCCGGAGAAAGCGGGCAAGGCGGTAATGGCGGGCATTGCGGTTCCGGTTGTTGTCTATCTGGTCATTTACCAGCTGGCAATCGGCATTTTTTCTAACATTGGCGCAGTGAATATCGTGTATCCAACAATCGAATTAGCCAAAGAAATTAGCTTCCCCGGCAACTTTTTCGAGCGATTCGAGTCGTTGTTTTTCGTGATATGGATTATGACGGTATTCAATACAGCCGCAATGGGATTTGATCTGGCTTCGGAATGCGTAAGCTTCCTATTCAAGCGATTAACGAAACGCGTCCGCATTCTTATCCTTGCGCCGCTTGCTTATCTGGTCTGTATGTTCCCGCAGAATATGTCGGAATTCGCGAAGCTTGGGACGTTGATCAGCTATTTTGCCGTCAGCTTCGGCATTACGATCCCAATTCTGTTGCTTTTAGTTGGCCGGGGCAATAAAGGAGGAGCTGCGAAGCATGGAAACGGCAGCACCTAGACGCTTAACCATCTTAACAGCGGGAATGCTGAGCCTGCTATGCCTGACGGGCTGCTGGGATCGGGTTGAGATTGACCAGCGGGGCTTTATCGTAGCGGTCGCCATCGATTCGCCGAAGAAGGATACGCAATCCGGCGACGGGACGGATCATCAGACGAAGGAGCAGGTCGAAGAGCCGACGGGGGAGCAATCGGGGCAGCTAAGCAAGAAGCCGCGTTACAGCGTTACCTATCAGATCGTAACGCCAAGCGGGATGAGAGGGACCCAGAATGGCGATCAAACGGGCGGCAAAGCTTATTATCACATGGTCGTTCAGGGAAGGAGCATGGCGACGATGGTTGCCAAGCTGGCGCAGCGCACGAGCCGTCCACCTTTTTTTGAGCATCTTAAAGTGATTATTTTGTCTGAGGAAGTGGCGCGACAAGGCGATCAATTCGCCGATGCTATTGATTTCTACCTGCGGGAGAGCGAGATGCGTCGATCCACTCGTATTATGGTTACGCGCGGCAAGGCGGCCCAGATCCTGAATACTCACCCGCCAGAGGATAGGCTGCCGGCAACCTATCTTGAGCTGATCTCCAGCAATACAAAGGAAAGCTCGCGCATTTTGCCGGAGTCGCGTATCGGAGACGTACATGAATTTTTGTTAAAGCGCGAAAGCTTTGTCATACAAAATGTAAGCGATGGCAATCGTGCGTTCTCGACGGTTTCCGATGCAGCGGTATTTAGCGGGCAGTCGAAGCGGCTGATCGGCTTTCTTGATGGGGAAGAAACGGCAGGATTAAATTTCCTGCGGGGAGATATTAAAGGCGGCCAGATCGATTTTCAGAACGGCAATGAGCAGGGCGTGTTCGCGATTGAACGGATGAAACGCCATCTGCGCGCCTCGTTCGGCTCGAATGGGCTGCCCTCGTTCAAGATCAGTATCCAGGTAGAAGGAACGCTTAATGAAACGAGTTACTCGCAGGACACGTTGGCGGCGAGTACGTTGCACAGCATGCAGGAAGCGACCGCTAAGGAAATCAAACGGCTTACGGAGAAGACAATAAGCAAGCTGCAGCAGCAATACCACTGCGATGTGATCGGCCTAGGCTCTTACCTGCACAGAAAACACTATCGGAAGTGGCAAAAGCTTGCGTCGAAATGGGAGCAAGGTGAGCAGCTATTCGCTAGCAGTCCGATTCAGGTTGAGATGAAGGTCTTTATCAGGCGCAGCGGAAATATTGATCGAACGGAGGGGTCGGAATGATGACAGATCTATTAGGACGGCTGCCTTCAGGGCGTATTTTGGCTAGCGCACTGTTGTGCGTAGTTATTCCAATGTTGTTTTATTGGGGCAGCATACGGTTCCGCCAGTTTGAGCCTCCATGGAAAAACCAGCAGACAACGAATAATCCAAGCGCCCAGCAAAAAGCGGCGGAGGGAGCCCCTCCGCCCACCGATTCGTAGCGCGCTACTCGCCTTCGCGGACCGGCTTCACAATGCCGTCTGCGAATTTGACGGCAATATGGAGCACGTTGATTTTGCTGCCATCCTTGGCGCTGGATTCATAGAGGGTGAGGATGCCGACAGGGCTGCTCGCTTCCTTGATCGTGACGTCGAACGCAAATTTGCCCCACGCCGGCGCGCCTTGGTCAGCCATCACATGGCCTTCGGCAAGAACGTTATGCCCATCCTCGAAGGAGTAGCTGAAGGCCGCTTCGAAGACACGGGCTTCGCCTTTGACGGTGAAGGTCTTGCCTACGACGCTGTTCTCCGCAGGCGCGAATACGCGAAATGCTTTGTTCTCCGCAACGACGGCGGGTTTGCTCGGCGCAGGCTTGGCTGGCTTGGTCGGCGCGGCAGGGGTTGTTGGCTTAGGGGTTGGCTTCCCGTTTCCAGTGGCGGCAGGGGCGTTGGCTGTATCAACAGGCGTTTGAGCGGTCGGCTTTGCGGCAGGGGATTTCGGGGGAACGGGGCTTTCTTGCTCGGCACAGCCTGCCAGCAGCCCGATTATGAGCATCAGCATCAGCAAAATTATCCCCCATGAACGTCTGCGCAATGGTGGTGTCATTCGCGTCATTTCATCAACCTCCGATGTTGGGCAAGCTATGCGTAGCGAACGCTCTGCGCCATATGGCAGCTTCACGACGCTGCTGCTATTACTTTACTGGACGCGGCAAGCTCGTCCGTTGTTGCGCTAACCTATAAATACGGGCTGAAGCCGTGCGTTATGCGTGTTTAACGCTTGTCAGCGGCTTGGCCATATGCCGATAGGCATGTCCGTTAATCGAAACATCCTTATCCTGCACGTAACCGAGCGAGCGATAGAGGCGATGCGCCCGTTCGTTCTCGTACTCGACGTTAAGCGCGATGCGTTGGTAACCGAGCGTAATGCCTGCTTCTTCTGCAGCATGGAGCAGTGCTTTGGCAATGCCTAGCCCGCGGTAAGCGGGAAAGACGGCAATGGAGTCAATATAATACTCATCCTCATCGGCCTCCTTGTCGATGATCGGCTGTGCATCGCCCCTAACGATCCGCAGCCGCTCTTTAATCGGCGCATCGAGCGCCTCGGCCTCGCTGCCGTAATAACAGAGAATCATGCCAGCGACCGCTCCTTCATGCACCGCTACTAGCACTTGGCCCGAGCTGAATCGGTTGCCAGGCTGGAGGAAGAGCTCTCTCAGCCCTTTGGTTGCTCGTTCTTCCGTTTCCTCCCCGGTTAATTGGAATGCAATATCATCAATGGCTTCATAAATTAATTGGGCAACCGCTTCCGCATCCCCTGCTTCTGCTGCGCGAATAATCATGATGCTCTCCACTCCTTCTCGATGTCCAATCCCTGCGAACAGAGGCTGTCCCTATTATGATCTACATTATCCATATGATACAGGCGTCGGTGCGTAACGGCGACCAACCCTTCCCATTCCGCAAAATAGGCTATTCATTTTTGAATACTATATTGCAATAATGAATAGCTCGATGTATACTCATTCCAGATCATCTATTGTTTATTGAAGAATAGTACTCCATGGTGAATAGGTGGCGATACCGATGAACGTGCAATTCAAAAAAGGCGTGCTGGACCTGTGCGTCATGGTGCTGGCCGCCAAGGAAGACCGCTACGGCTACGAGCTGGCCGTCACGATTTCGGGCAAATTCGATATCGCGGTAGGCAGTGTGTACCCGATTTTGAACCGTTTGACGCAGGAAGGCTATTTTACGACCTACTTGCGCGAATCGCCGGGAGGTCCCCCGCGCAAATATTATCGGCTAACGGAAGAAGGCAGGGCGAAGTTGGCTGCTTTGACCGATGAGTGGCACATGTTTACGAAGGCAGTTAACGAATGGATTCGGGAGGGGTTGTAGGATGACGACAGGCACGCAGTATTTGCAAATGCTTGAGCATGAGCTGAAGGGAGTTCCTGAGCCGCTGCGCCGCGAGTGGTTAGCTGATTATGCCGAGCATTTCCGCTTAGCAATCGAGAACGGTCAGCCGGAGGCGGATATTTGCCTGGAGCTCGGCGATCCGCGGGATATCGCGAGAGAATTGAAGCTGAACGTAAGGATGGAGAAGGCAAGCAAGAGCGGCAGCTTGGTGCAGCTGACCAGAGTGATGCTCGTCGGCACAAGCTTAGGCGTGTTTAATCTGCTGTTTGTTCTAGCTCCTTTTATCGCGGTTTCTGCTGTCATTGTTGCGTTGTGGGCAGTTGTTGCTGCGTTCTTCGGCAGCGCGCTGCTTGCGCTATGGGGCGGCTTTGTCCAAGATATGCATAGCGGAATCGCAGGCATCTCGCTCGCATGTGTGACGACGGGCCTCGGCATTCTGTTCGGTGCGCTGACGAAGGTGCTGACGCGTTGGTTCGTGCGCGGCACATCCCGTTATTTGCAAGCGAATCGAAGGCTCATACAGGAAAGCAGCCGCCAGTAGGGTGAAGGATATGATACGGAAGAGGTGCAATAGATGCGTAAATGGGTAGGAATCGGTCTTATTCTCATCGCGGTCGGAGTTGTGGGATTGCTGCTGCCATGGAGCCATTGGCGCGAGGATTGGTTCTCAACGGTGCCAGTGATGAAGGAATCCACGCTGAAGGCGGATGGCGTTAAGGGATTAGCTGTCCATGCGGATAGCGAAGACGTTCGGATCGTTCCGGGCAAGGACGGGGTTATTGTCGCACGGCTGGAAGGCAAGATTAGCAAGAAGAAGGAGCGCAAAATCAATCTGGAAACGGCAATGGCGGACGGCGTGCTCGATGTAAAGGTAAAGCATCAGCAATCGTTCGAGATGGGGGTCTCGATTGTAAGATTGAAGCTGACGCTCGAAGTGCCGTCCCGCGTGTATGACTCGCTCTCCGTTAACACGGATTCCGGCGATATCGAGCTGGTTGATCTGTCTGCGAATGAGGTGAAGCTTGAAAGCGACTCCGGCGATATGGCGCTAAGGAAGCTGCAGGCGAAGTCAATCGCGGCGGCGTCCGACAGCGGCGATCAATTATTCGAGGATACCGAAGGAGCGCTGCGCGCAAAGCTGGATTCCGGCGATGTCCGCTGGCGTGCGGCTCAGCTGGCATGGGCGGCAGATGTTGAGAGCGATAGCGGCGATGTCGTGTATGAACTGTCACAGAAGCCAGTGAACGGGACAATTGATTTTCGCTCGGACTCCGGGGACGGCGCAGTTGGCTGGGGTGCTGGAATTGTCGATAGCGGCGGCACGCTGCAGCAGATTTTTGGCTCGGGCGACCCGATCTTAAAGGTGCGAACGGATTCGGGCGATTTCACGATGGGCGAACGCAAGTAAGCCAGTTAACGTTAAGGCAATGTTCGGAGAAAGAGAGGCTCGCGAGAGCCTCTTTTTTGCGTGCAAATTCCATTCTGAATAGAAAATTCAAATTTGTGTCATGGAAATGATTGACTGCATATAAGTGTTAGTGTACTATATAAGTAGAACACTAGTACATCGAAAAGATGGAGGCGGTTGATGATGAAAGCTTGGTTAGCTTGCTTCGGCAAGGAGCTTCGGCAAGGATCGATCATGATGATGTCTCAGCGTATTGTGGTCGGAATCGCGGTTGCTGTGCTCGGATTATCGATTTATCTGGCATATCGGCATACAAGCGGCAACGTGGCTATGCTGTGGGGAGTCATTATGATGGGGATGGTCATTTGGCCGGCATGCTATATGCTGTCCAGCCTGCAGCGCGAGCGCAAACGCGCGCCGCTCTGGCATCAGCTCCCGCTGGCAGGCTGGCAGCTGCTGTTGGCCAAATATGCGGCAGGCATTGTGGAGTGGTTTGTCAGCCTTGCGGCGGCGACGGGCATTTTCGCATGGATGTATCACGCGGATCGTCCTGCTGGCGGCTGGCTGGTTAGCAGCGAAGACAATGTGTTTAATGCGCATGACTTCGCGGATTGGCTGTTAGGTTTGCTGGATGGCAAAGGCTACGACGTGTTAGCGGTATATTTGATCGTCGGCATCGGGCTCTCTGTGCTGGCGGTGTTATTTCATACGATAGCTTCGTTGCTGAACAACCGCTTGGGCAAATGGCGCTGGCTGGCAGCGCTCCTGATTCTTGCAGCATTGATTTATGTGGATGGGCTATTCGGGGAAACAGGCGTATACGCAAGCATTTTCCAATGGGGCGCTTCGTATGGTTCAGGGGATGAGGCCGTCTATGTACCCGAGATGGTGTGGGGTGCAATAGAGCTGGCGGCATTGTTCATGCTTTCTGCGTGGCTGCTTGACCGAAAGGCAGAGGTAGACTGATGGCAGACAATTTCTCGAATACCCAACCGATTTATTTGCAGATCGTGCAGCGGATTTGCCGTCAGTTAATCGCGCAGGAATATAAGCCGGGCGAGAAGCTGCCCTCCGTGCGCGATATGGCCGTGCAGTACGGGGTGAATCCGAACACGGTGCAGCGTGTCAATATGGAGCTTGAACGCATTGGCGTTATTGAGAGCAAAAGGGGGCAGGGCATGTTCGTGACGAGCGATACGAGGCAGCTGATGGAGCTGCGCGAGCGGATCAAGGAGGAGCAGCTGGAGCGTTTTGCAGCGGAGATGAGGGATTTGGGGTACGCGGACATTGAGATTGTCGAGCATGTAGGCAGTTATTTGAAGCGCAGTCGGCCATCCGCTGGTTCTGTTGGCGGCAGCGAAGGGGGCGTGCAGTAATGCAGCATTCAGCTCGTCCAATTATATCGTTCGACAACGTAGGCAAGAAATTTCGGCGTAAGGAAGCATTGCGCCGCGTTAGCGTGGAGCTGTCGCCCGGCCAGATTATCGGCGTCATCGGGACGAACGGCAGCGGCAAGTCGACTTTGCTTAAGCTGATTGCGGGGCTGCTTCAGCCGTCGGAGGGGCAGGTGCTCGTCAACGGCAAACGTGTGACGCGGTTAACGGCGCGGGACGTTGCTTTCCTGCCGGATCAGGATGTTTTTTATGAGGAATTTGACCTCGGGCGCACCGTCGATTTTTATGCGAATGTGTATGAGGATTTCGACGTGCAGAAGGCCTACGAGCTGCTGCATGTATTCGGATTGGAGCCCCGCCAGCACGCGCGCCGATTGTCGAAGGGCAATCGCGGGCGGTTCAAAATCGTGCTGGCGCTCGCTCGCCGCGCCCCGCTGATCGTCATGGATGAGCCGTTATCCGGCCTGGACCCGCTCGTGCGGGAGTCGATCATCCATTCGATCATCGCGAATCTCGATCTGGAGAAGCAGACGCTCGTGTTGTCGACACATGAGGTGGATGAGGTTGAGCCGCTGCTGGATCGCGTGCTGCTCATCAGCAACGGCGAGCTGCGAGGATCGGAGACGGTGGAGCAGATCCATGCCGAATATGCGACGGGGCTGGTCGGGTGGATGAAGCAGAAGCTGGCTGGCAAGTAAAGGAGAGGCCGGGCGGTGACGGAGAGAAACGGATGGCTACGTGAAGCAAAAGGCTAAAGTGAAGCAGTCGCCGCGGCGGCTACTCTTCCCACCGGATCAGTCGCGGCTGTGCATCGAGAATCGATTCATATTGTTCTTTCCAGCCATATTGGCCGTCGGGATCAAGGCGCATGTAGCGCTCATATTTGACCCGGCGATCCTGCGCATTCGACCAGCCATAATGCTTCAGGCGAAGCTGCGAGATTTGATGGGGCAGTTGAAAAATGTTCATAGGGAGACGTCCGCAGTGCTGGGGCGTCTCTTGCCATTCGTATGCAAAATCAGGGCGATACCGCAGCAAGAAGGGACGGTAGGTTTCATGCGCCCGCCAATAGAAATCTTCACGGTAATGGGACGCATCCCACAGGTCGTAAAGCCGGAAGCAATACATATCCGTATCTTGTCGCGTCAGCAGGGAGCGGACCTCTGAAACAAAACGTTCCTCGAATTGCTCGTCGGCATCCAGACATAGAATCCAATCTGGCGAGGCCGCGGCCGTCTCCGTCCATTGCTGCTTGCGCAGCTCGATTTCGTTGCCGAACTTTGATCTTGCGTTGCGAATGAGCCGTACGGGAATCCCTTCGAGCTCCTGCAAGCATATTGCGGCCGTATCGTCCTCGCTGGCGTCGTCGATAATGACCGCTTCATCAATGTAGCGGCGGTGGGATGCTAGAACCTGGCGCAGATAACGTTTGCTTTCATTGCGAACGGTCATGGATAGCGTGAGCTTAGGAAGCTCTTGTAGAACGATGGAGGAGGGGGAGGCGGTGGAAGGGTTCGATGGGCGAAGGCTCCAATCCGCTGCTATTGCGGCGAAAGCTTGGGCTTTAGGCGGCAGTTGATCGATAGGAGCCGCATGCTCATGCAGAAACGCTTCGGCGCTTTCTTGGTCGGTTTGCCGATAAATATGAAAAGCCGGACAATGCGTGTCGACGAACAATGGGAATCCAAGCGCTGCCGCGCGCACGCAAAAATGACGATCCTCGCCCCAGAAGGACAGGTTCGAAATAGGGCCAAAATGAACATTGCCCGCCATTGCAGCCTGGTTAATCAGAGTAAGAGCGCCAAGCCCGCCGACCTCGTAGAGGCCAGGCCTCCGCAGCTTGTTGATGAATGCGGCATAACGCTGGGCTTGTTCCTCCTCGGTCAGCTTTTCTCCGCGCTGCTGCTCCCATTGCGCGTATTCGTCCCGCATCCACACTTGCGGCTGGGCGGCCGCTTCCGGCTGCCAGCGCGTCCAGAAAATTTCGGAGACGATGGGGCGATCTGCCGCTACCAGCCGATGCAGCGTATCGGGATGGAGCACGAGGTCGGAATCGACGAGCAGCAAATAGTCATACTGGGCATCGCGAGCGTGAGAGATGAGGCTGTTTTTGAAGCTGGCAACCTTCCAAATAAGCGATTCGCTCCACTGATGCGTATGTTCCGTACGCACATAGCTTTCGGCTGCCTCAGCTGGCGCGGAGGATTGAAGAATAGCGGCGGCTGGGCCGACTGCATGCGCGAATTGCTGGAGCAGCCGGGAGCTGCGGTCATCGTCATTGTCATCGATAAATCGGTAAGCGACCTCAATTCCGTCGGCATGCAGGAGAAGCAGGCCATGCAGAAATAATGCCAGTATGGCAGGCGATTGGCGGACGGGGCTGGCGATGAGCAGTCGGATCGGGCGATTGGCGGGCGACTGCTCATCATTTTTGGATGTGGTCATACAGGACCTCCTGGCATAGTTAGGCTAGCGGTTGGCTAGCTTAGCCGAATAATCGTGACCGCTGCACCTGCACTGCCTGACAGTAAGGTAGCGAGGCCTAGCAAGCCGAACAGCTGCAAGGAAACGGTGGAGTTCGCGGCTAACGTGACAATTACATCGTTATTGAAGGACGCGGTGCTAAGGACAGGATTGACAGTGGATGCGGTATTCGCAGCGCCGTTAATAATGAGACGAGTTCCGAGCAGCAGGGCTGCAGTGAAATTCGTTTGATAGGTAATGTAGTAACGCCCAGCTTGTGCTAGGGTGAAGGTGTCATTGGCCCCGTTGAGCGTGATGCCTGTGCCAAGATTTTGCGCGCTTGGAAGCGGGACGAGCGTCCCCGCCAAAACGACAGCAATAACGCCGCCAGTGGTATTCGCGGCAAACCCAGACACGGCCGTCACGTTAGGGCCGGTGTCACCTGTAGCGCCGGTAGCGCCCGTAGCGCCGGTAGCGCCGGTAGCGCCGGTGGCGCCAGTAGCGCCTGTGGCGCCCGTGGCGCCGGTAGCGCCCGTGGCGCCGGTAGCGCCGGTAGCGCCGGTAGCGCCGGTGGCGCCGGTAGCGCCGGTAGCGCCGGTAGCGCCGGTAGCGCCCGTGGCGCCAGTAGCGCCGGTAGCGCCCGTGGCGCCGGTAGCGCCGGTAGCGCCGGTGGCGCCCGTGACGCCGGTAGCGCCGGTAGCGCCCGTGTCGCCGGTAGCGCCGGTGGCGCCGGTGGCGCCAGTAGCGCCAGTAGCGCCGGTGGCGCCGGTAGCGCCGGTAGCACCGGTGGCGCCCGTGGCACCCGTGTCGCCGGTAGCGCCGGTGGCGCCCGTGGCACCGATGGCGCCGGTGTCGCCGGTAGCACCAGTAGCGCCGGTAGCGCCGGTAGCGCCGGTGGCGCCGGTGTCGCCGGTAGCGCCAGTAGCGCCAGTAGCGCCGGTGTCGCCGGTAGCGCCGGTGTCGCCGGTAGCGCCAGTAGCGCCGGTAGCGCCGGTGGCGCCGGTAGCGCCCGTGGCGCCGGTGGCGCCGGTAGCGCCCGTAGCGCCGGTAGCGCCCGTAGCGCCGGTAGCGCCCGTAGCGCCGGTGTCGCCGGTAGCGCCGGTGTCGCCGGTAGCGCCAGTAGCGCCAGTAGCACCGGTGGCGCCAGTAGCGCCGGTGCCGCCCGTAGCGCCGGTAACGCCAGTAGCGCCGGTGGCGCCCGTGTCGCCGGTAGCGCCGGTAGCGCCGGTAGCGCCGGTGTCGCCGGTAGCGCCGGTGGCGCCCGTGGCACCGA
>NZ_AEDD01000019.1 GCF_000179615.1 Paenibacillus curdlanolyticus YK9 | reverse complement strand
CGCGCATGCGCGCCAGCGCAGCCGCATCGGCGCGCGCGGCCGCAAGCGCGCGGCTGTTGCCCGCCGCCGCCGCCGCGCTTGCGCTATCGGCAGCGTTGCCCGTGCCATCGGCTGCCGCGCCATTGGCGCCCATCCCATTCTCGCCTCCGCTCGCACTTGCTCCGCCACTCCCGCTCCCCTCGCCTCCGCTCACTCCCGCTCCGCCACTCCCACTCGCCTCGCCTCCGCTCACACCCGCTCCGCTACTCCCACTCGCCTCGCCTCCGCTCACTCCCGCTCCGCCGCTTCCGCTCACGCCTGCTCCGCCGCTCCCGCTCGCCTCGCCTCCGCTCACGCCCGCTCCGCCACTCCCGCTCGTCTCGCCTTCGCTCACACCCGTTCCGCCACTCCCGCTCGCCTCGCCTTCGCTCACTCTCGCTCCGCCACTCCCGCTCGTCTCGCCTTCGCTCACACCCGCTCCGCCACTCCCGCTCGTCTCGCCTCCGCTCACACCCGCTCCGCCACTCCCGCTCGCCTCGCCTCCGCTCACTCCCGCTCCGCTATCTCCCTCCGCCTCAGCTCCGCCCTTTCCTCCAGCGGCAATTCCGCTCCCTCCAATCGGCAACTGCTCTGCAATAGCCGCCACTGACGCCGCCGCTTGCGCAAGCGCCGCAAGGTCGCTGCCAATCCTCGGCGACAGTTGGCTAAGCGCCTCGTCCGAGCGCTGCAGGAAGTCGCTTGCGTTTTGCGCCAGCTTGCCTCCCTCTTTCGCAATGCGCTCCGCCTCAGGCAGCTTCTGCTGCGCAACCCCCACAATATGCTGCATGCGCGCAATATCTGAGGTTGAAGCATTCACAGCCGCTTCAATCTGCGGCAGGTTGTCCTCCAGCCGAAACATGAGCGCTTCGAGCTTCTGAAGAGACGGCAGCTCCTGCTGCAGCTTAATGCCAAGCTCGTTGAACAGCTTAAAAATAGCGCCGTTCGCCGTCTGCACGAAGCTTCTGCTTACCGACAGCATGACGCCGGACGCCCCGCTCCCCGTCATTTTGGGCGCGATCGCATTAATTTTCTCATTCACGTCGTAGATCAGCTCCGCCTGTCGCGGCGTATCCGTCACGACTGAAGCGATACGTGCGGAGAAATTCTCCGGGATCGTAATGCTCGCATAATAGTTGCCGCTGCGCACGCCATCGAGCGCATCCTTGGCGTCTGTGAACGTCCATCCGAACTTATCATTGGACTTCAGCGAAGCGACAATCTCCTCTCCCATGTGAACAGGCTTGCCTAGCATGTCCGCTCCGCGGTCCTCGTTTGCCACGGCGATCCGCACGCCTTGCGTATTGCCATACGGATCCCATGACGCGCCAATATTAAACCACGCATACAGTGACGGCAGCACAGACAGTCCTGTCACGATGACTAATAAAGCGGGGTTGGTCGCTAACGTACGCAAATCGGAGAAATAAAGGGCGATCCATCTGGGCATGGCAGTACCTCCATCTGTTGGCTATCGTGTTGTTTCCTCCCGATAGCGTGCGACGATTCGAGGCATCCCATACTTATTGCCACTATTGCCATACCCTGCGACAGCTCCGCTTGCAAATAAACAGCCTGTTACAACGGCAATTTGGCAACCGCCGATCTGATCACGCTGCTCGAAAATGCAAAGCTCGCCCGCTCCTCCGCCGTCAAATTAAGCTCCACCAGCTCCGCGATGCCGCGCCGCGTTAATATCGCAGGCACGCCCGCGCAAACCTCGCGCTCGCCATACTCGCCCTCAAGCACAGCGGACACTGCCGTTATGTTGTAATCATCATTGAGCATAGAGCGGACAATATGCGCAATCGCGTTGGCGATGCCATAATAGGTAGCCCCTTTTCGCTGCAAAATCTCCCATCCCGCATTACGCGTTTTCGCGGCGATATCGTCCAGCTTCAGCTGGCTGAACCGCTGCGGGTGTTGGGCGAGAATATCCAGAATCGGCTTGCCGCCTACCGTAACATGCGACCATGCCGGAAATTGCGAGTCGCCATGCTCGCCAAGCACATACCCTCTGACGCTGCGCGGATCGATCGGCAAATACTCGGACAGCAGCGTTTTGAGCCGTGAAGAATCGATCGACGTTCCCGTACCAATAACCCGCTCCCGCGGAAGACCTGACAGCTTCCAAACCATATACGTGACGACGTCCACCGGATTGGCCGCAGCCACAATGAGCCCGTCGAAGCCGCTCGCCATCATTTGCGGGATCATATCCTTATAAATCGCATAGGCGGTGTCCGCCATATCCAGTCGCGTGTCGCCCGGCTTCGGGCTCGCGCCCGCGCACAGCACGATAATGTCGGCATCGCCGCAATCGGCGTAGCTGCCGGTGTAGATTTTGGTCCGCGTATGCGTAAAATCCATGCAATGCGACAAATCGAGCGCTTGCGCATAGGCGCGCGCCGGCGTACGGTCGATCAGCATGATTTCGTCGCAGATCGATTGGTTCACTAATGAATAGGCACAGCTGGACCCGACAAATCCTACTCCCGCGATCGCTACTTTCCGAGTGGTATTCCGCATTCAATCATCCCCCGCTCTCTTCGCTGCTATAGAACAGTATATGAGGGGACTCCCCTGAATTGTCATCCCAATGTGACGAACATTCACACCGGGGGGACGGACTATTTGTTCACCCGATTGTTGGACGGTTGTTTAAATTCCATTTACATGACTGTTATACACTACTTTTAAGCAGGCGCAAATGCCGCAAGCCCCTATGAGGGAAGCTGTCGATGATGCTAGAATACCGATAATAAGAACAGAGCGGTCGCTCCATGCGATCAAACGGATATGAAGGAGGTAACGCCGCAATGGCTAACCTGTTAGTTGTAGATGACGATGGAGCGATTCGGAAGCTGGTCCGCCACTTCATGGAGACGGAGGGCTATATCGTCGAGGAAGCTGTCGATGGGCTGGATGCGATACGCAAGCTGGAGACGTTCAAAGCCGATCTCGTCATTCTGGATGTGATGATGCCGAATATGGACGGGTATCGCTTATGCCAGGAGCTGCGAGACTATTATGCCGACATGCCGCTGCTTATGCTAACGGCGAAGGGCGAGACGTCGCAGAAAATAAAAGGCTTCGACCTCGGCACGGATGACTATGTCGTCAAGCCGTTCATTCCCGAGGAGCTGGTGGCCCGCGTCAAAGCTTTATTGAAGCGTTATCGCATCGCAGTGTCCTCCTCCGTCCAGATTGGCGCTGTCACGCTGAACCGGCGGACGTTCGAAACCTTGATGGGCGATGCGAGCCTGTCGCTGCCGCCCAAAGAATTCGAGCTGCTCTTCAAGCTTGCGAGCTATCCGGGCCAAACGCTGCTGCGCGAGCAGCTTATTGAAGCGATCTGGGGCATCGATTTCGAGGGGAACGAGCGGACGCTCGATGTGCATATCAATCGGCTGCGCGAGCGATTCCCTGAAGCGGAAGCCGGCTTCCGCATCGCAACCGTACGCGGGCTCGGCTACCGGATGGAACCGTCAGCAGGAGCTGGCGAATGAAATCGCTGGAGCAGCATTCCAAGCGGTATCGGCGTATGCATATTGCGTTATCTTTCGTAGGCGCCGTCACCGCGATGACGATCTTTTGGACGCTTTTATTCATTTGCGTTTCCTACGCATCCGATCGGATGCACCGCGAGGATACGAAACAGCAGCTGCTGCAAGACGCGCAGCATGCCGTTCAGCTGCTGGAGGCAGCAGACGTTAGCGCCGCCGATAACGGCGATGAGCGGCGAAACAAGCTGCTTCAAGCCTTAGCCGAGCAAGAAAATCTATCGATCGCCGTAGCGGATCGCTCGGGCCAATGGGCCGTCTTCGGACCACACGCGGCCGCAATGGTAAATCGGCTTGGGCTGCAGTCCGCCGCGGCCAGCCCATCCGCTCAGGAAACACGCTTTATTTATCGATGGGCGAACCCGTTCCATGCGCGGGATGCTGCGTTAGCAATAACTGTGACCGGCTCCGACGGCGAACGCTATCAGGTAGCAATCGGCATGCCGCTGCCGGCTTGGTTCAGCTCGTACTGGCATGCCATAGCGCCCCTGCTGTTATTCGGGCTGCTTATGGGCATCTTCTCGACGATTGCAGCCCCTTGGCAAAAGCAGTTCAAGCAGCTGCAAATTATGATGGATGCGATGAAACGCATCGCGTCGGGCGATTTCAGCGTCAAGGTATTCTCCACGATGCGTAATCGAGGCGAGATCGGAATGATCGTCGAAGGGCTCAACGACATGGCATCGGAGCTTCAGGAGCTGGAGCAGACTCGGCAGCGGTTCATCTCCGACGTATCCCATGAGCTGCAATCGCCATTAACGTCCATCGCAGGATTCGCCCGAGCGCTTCATCATGAGTCGTTGTCCGCTCAGACGCGAACCGATTACTTGAACATGATCGAATCCGAGAGCATGCGGTTGTCCAAATTAAGCGACAGCCTGTTGAAGCTCACAATGCTTGAAGCACGACGAGAGCCCGGGGAGCAAACGACCTTTTCGCTTGATCTGCAGCTGAAGCGAACTGTCCTTGCGCTAGAGCCGTTATGGCTGGCCAAAAAGCTCGATATCGACATCGATATTCAGCCGCTCAGCATAACAGGCGATGAGGATGCGCTGCGTCAAGTGTGGACGAATCTGCTCCATAATGCGATTAAGTTCACGCCGGAGGACGGCAGCATTCGCATTCAGCTTCGGAAGGATGACGCGGCCAAGCAAGCGACCATCGTGATATCCGATACCGGAATTGGCGTCAACGAGACGGACTTGCCGCATTTGTTCGAGCGGTTCTATAAAGCGGACCAAGCCCGCAGCAGCGCGCAAGGCGGCAGCGGGCTCGGCCTAGCCATCGTCGCGACGATCGTTCGCCAGCACGGCGGCGAAATTCGGGCGGACAGCGCGCTTGGCGCTGGAACGACCTTTACCGTTATGCTGCCGCTAGGGCAGTCGGATCGAACAGCTGCGCCAGATGCTTAAGCAATTGCTAAACAAATGAAAAAGCCCTCGAAGCACGACAATCCGCCGCAAACTTCGAGGGCTTTGCTATTCATTTGAGCTTGTCATCCGAAGTGCAGTCGCTATCCGACAGCGCATCCAGCCCTTCCTCCCGCTCCGCGAGCATCATTTCGTAGCTTCGGCCCCACTCCATCATCTGCATAATGATGGGACGGAGCGTCAGTCCAAACGGCGTTAACGAGTATTCCACCCGCGGCGGCACCTCCTTGTACACCTCGCGATGGACGATGCCGTTCTCCTCCAGCTCCCGCAACTGAAGCGTCAGCATCCGCTGCGTAATGCTGGGCATTAGCCGCCGAAGCTCATTAAACCGGCGCATTCGATTCAGAAGATGGAACACGATGATCCCCTTCCATTTGCCGCCGATCACATCAAGGGTCGCCTCCACCGAGCAAGTGTACCGTCGATTCGCGTTAGATAAGCCTGCTGCAGGCTCTGCGTTCTGATCCAGCTCTTGCGTTTCCCGCTGCTGCATCTCATTCATCCAAAGCCCCCCTCTCCGTTATCCACTCCTAAGTATCAAAATCGATACTATACAACAAAAATGTGCGTACTTATCAGAAGGTGATCTATCCCACTATAATAATGCCAATCCCCCCAATTGAACAGATGCCGCTGGCTCACCCGGCAGGCACAGAAGAAAGGATGAATCTCATGTCTATTCCTACGTTATCCAAAGCTGAAATTTTATCCGCTTATCAATTCCGCCATGCAACCAAGGCATTCGATCCAGGCCGTCAGATTTCCGATGAAGACTTCGGCTTTATTCTGGAGACAGGCCGCTTGTCGCCAAGCTCCTACGGGTTCGAGCCTTGGCAATTTCTCGTCGTCCAGAACGAAGCCGTTCGCGAGAAGCTGCGCGCCGTAACATGGGGAGCGCAGGGAACGCTGCCTACGGCAAGCCACTTTGTCGTATTGCTCGCCCGCACGAAGGAGGGCGTGCACGCGGATGCTCCCCACATCACGCACATGATGGAGAACGTGCAGCAGCTGCCTCCTGAGGTGCAGGCGGGCAAACGGAGCATGTATCGCAAATTCCAAGAGTCCGATTTCAACCTGTATGGCGATGACCGTTATCTATTCGACTGGGCCAGCAAGCAGACGTATATCGCGCTGGGCAATATGCTGACTGCAGCTGCGCTCATTGGCATCGACTCTTGCCCGATTGAAGGCTTTGACCAAGAAGCTGTTAATCGCGTGCTCGTGGAGGAAGGGCTTATCGATCCCGCCCAATTCGGCGTATCGGTTATGGCCGCCTTCGGCTATCGGGTCAACGATCCCCGTCCCAAAACGCGCCAATCGCTGGACGAAGTTGTCCAGTGGGTGAAGTAAGCATACGAGACGCCGAAACTGCCTGAAGCTCCAGACAGCAGCGGGACACATTTCCTGCCGCAGACAAGTATAAAACCATGACAAAAAAGCCCATCCTTAGGAAGAGCGGCAGGCTGTTTACCACGTGCCGCACCTAAGCGACAGGAGGTGAATTTCATGGCAAAAGACGTGCTCTGCGAAGTCAACTCATGCAAGTTCTGGGCATCCGGCAACAAATGCAGCGCTTCTTCTATCTATGTCGTCAGCCGTTCCAATCAACCTCGTCAGTCCGAAGAAACGGATTGCAAAACGTTCGAACCGAAAATCTAATGAAGCTTCAAGCAGGCAGCCTTTCCGAGAGGCTGCTTGTTTTATTTCGTCAATAGCGTAACCAATAATGATAATTATTATCATGTTATGGTGAACTTATTCTTGCAGCAGGACGAAATAAACCTCTCTTTCGATTATTTCGTCCCCTGCTGGATCGGCAGCGTAACGGTAACCGTCGTGCCCACGCCCAGCTCGCTTGCAAAATGGATCGTGCCGCCGTGCCGCTCAACAATGCTCGCTGTCATCATCAGGCCAAGCCCCGTCCCCTTCTCCTTCGTCGTATAGAAGGGCTCGGTTAGACGAGCCAGTCGATCGGGGGCAATGCCTTGGCCCTGATCCGACACCTCTATGCGTATGCTATCCGAATGCCCTGCCTGTTGTAAGCTCACGCGAATTTGCCCGTGCCCGTCGCCCGGCATCGCTTCGATCGCGTTTTTCAACAGGTTAACGAAAACCTGCTTCAACTGCCTGTCCTCGCATGCGATAAGCGGAACCGGCTCAAATTCCTTCTTAATCTCGATGCTCTTCATAATCGCTTGCGTACCCAGCAGCTCAATCACATAATTCAACAGCTCGCTCATATCGCGCTCTTCAAACATGATGACCTGCGGCTTCGACAGCACCAGCATTTCATTCACGATTAGCTCAATCCGGTCCAGCTCTTCTTTCATAATGCCGATAAACCGCTGCTCTTTATTTTGGAGCGACGGCTCCAAGAGGCGCGCGAAGCCCTTCAAAGACGTTAGCGGGTTCTTGATTTCATGCGCCACGCCCGCGGCCAGCTGCCCCAGCACGGATAGCATCTCCGAACGTCCCAACATATCGCGCGTTTGCTTCAGCTCGCTCATATCCTTGAACATGACAGCCAAGCCATTGCGGTCAGGAAACGGCGTCGACGAGACCATAACCGGCAGGACAGTGCCGTCTTTGCGCCGGCCTTGAAATTCTGCATTTTTTGTTACTTTACCGCTCATGATCTCCTCCAGGCGCTCCCTCAGCTCGGCTTCTGTCCGGCCATTCGAGAACGGGTACTCCTGAACCGGTGCAGCCTGCAGCTCATCTAGCGTCCAGCCAAACATACGCTGGAAAGCGGTGTTCATTTTACGAATTTTCCCATCTCGGTTGAAGAATGCGATTGCATCAATGTTATGATCAACGAAGCTTTCCAGCTCCTCCTGCGCTTCCTTCAGCTTGCGATTGGCTGCGAGCTGCTCCGTGCAATCCCGCAAAATGGAGATCCAGCTGTCCATTCTTCCATCCGCTCCGACGAGCGGCGTAATCGACAATAAAATGTGCAGTTTGCCGCCATCCTTCTTCAATCGTTCCGTCTCGAAGGTGACCGCCGTCTTGTTCTCGATCGTCTGTCTGCAGTACCTGTCCATCTGCTCCCGATGTTCGTCTGGAATAAACGGCGTATCCGCAATTCCTTTCCCCTCAATCTCATAGGTGCTGTAGCCCAGAAGGCTTGTAAACGCTCGATTGACGCTCATCACTATGCCGTCCGCCCTCCAGATAACGATCGGATCGAGATGATGATCGATGAAGGAGTACAGGTGATGATGGGCGAGGCGGGCTTCTGTCTCGAGATTGCGCGCTGCCGTTCGGTCCTGCAAAATGCCTACACACCGATGCGGGGAAGTCGCCTGCATCTGCGCATGCATCCAGCGCACTTTTCCGTCCATTCGAATCATACGGAAGTCGATCGAAAAGCTTCCCTCATGATTCGTATCGCGATGCTGCTCGATTCGTACACGGTCATCAGGATGCACCAGCTCTAGAAATTGTTCCAGTTTCATTCGCGCGCGCGGCGGAACGGGCAACCCGATTAACCCGAAAAATAGCTCCGTACCGAATAGTTGATTTTTCTCGATATTGTAAGACCAGCTTCCGATTCCCGCCATCCGATGTGACGCATGCATCAGCAGCCGCTTCCTCCGCGGAAGGCTGGCTATGATGGCTAATACGATTACCGACAGCATTCCTAACATCACCCATACTAGCGTCATAACACGCCTCCCCCTGAGCGCTGATAAACGGTCTTTTTTGAAATCATTTGTTAGGAGAGTTATTCGATTTAAATCAACTTTCTCCTTCCGATGTTATGAAAATTCACATTCGTTACTCAATGAGCTTGACTGGTTGCTAATCGAAACTTGAAATAATGAAGCGCCTGCGGATTGCTCCGCAGGCGCTTGGAAAGACGGATTAACGGCGACGGCTTCCACGCGTGCGGCTTCCGCCGCTGCGAGCGCTGCGCATGCCGCGCGTGCTGCGGGAACCGCTCGTGCGCATGCCAGGCATCATGCCAGGTCCCATCATGTTGCCCATTACGTCCGTTTCTGTAACGACCGTGACGTGGTGAGGGCATGGAACGCAGTGATGCTGGTTAATGATATTGATGGGATGAACCACATCGTACGGCTGCGAGTAGTAAAAATCTTTATAAACATTCACCGGATCAACGACTACTGGATCAAGTTGTGGACAGTGAGGTTTGTGCGGATGACAGTTAGACATTTGTAAATGCCTCCTAAGTTTTAAGATAGTCTATCTTATGCCGCAGCTGTTTCAGAGGGACTGGACTTCCCCCCATCAGCGCAAATTAAGGGCGAAATGTACGCAGCGTCAAGGGTTGCGGAGCTTGCTAGTCCCTCGGGACACCGACAGGCGCCTCTTAGGCTAGCAGGACCATTCGCGTCTTTTGGCGGCATTCGTCCGAGATTGATAGGCTGCTATCCGCCGCTTCGCTTTGGATGATCGCGCAAGCTCATTCCCGCGTTGGATGGCGGTAGCGCAACCATATGCCATAATAACCGTATAGCGACCCATCGGATCTAGAGAGGAAGAATGCATATGAAGCAACCGTCACCATCATCTCCATCGATCAGCAAAAGCCCTTTTCGCGGCTGGCGGCCGTTCTGGCGCCTGATCCGTGCAACGAAGCCTTCCAAGCTCGCCTTAACCATCGCCCTGACGCTCAGCTTATCGTCCACCGTCGTCTCGCTCGTCGTTCCGCTTGTGACCAAAAACGTCGTCGATAGCTTTTCGCTTTCATCGATCGGGCTCCCTCAAATCATGCTTCTCGTTGCCGCTTTCCTTGCGCAAGCAGCGACAGCCGCCATCTCCACCTATATGCTCGCTCGCGTCGGCCAACAGGTCGTCGCCGGCCTTAGAGAACGGCTATGGCGCAAGCTGCTCGCATTGCCCGTCTCCTATTACGACAACCACCAGACCGGCGAGACCGTCAGCCGCATGACGAACGATACTGGCGTCGTCAAAGGGCTCATTACCGAGCACATGACGAGCTTCGTCACAGGTACGATCAGCATCATCGGCTCGGTCGCTATCCTGATTGCGCTCGACTGGCGCATGACGCTCGTCATGCTGACTGCCGTGCCGCTGCTCATGCTGTTCATGGTGCCGCTCGGCCGTAAAATGCATCTCGTCTCCAAAAGCATGCAGGACGAGACCGCCAAGTTTTCCGGCGTGCTTAGTCAAGTACTGTCCGAGATTCGCCTCGTAAAAGCATCCAATGCGGAGGATCGCGAATTCGAAGGCGGCATGAAGGGCATTCGCGCCATGTTCCGGCTTGGCCTGCAGGAAGGCAGAGTACAAGCGCTCATCGGACCGTTGATCTCGCTCATCCTTATGCTGATGCTCGTGCTCATCATTGGTTACGGCGGCTTCCGCGTCTCCTCGGGCGCGCTCTCGGCCGGCGACTTGGTCGCTTTCATTCTTTATTTGTTCCAAATCATTATGCCAGCGAGCCAAATCGCGATGTTCTTCACCCAGATGCAAAAGTCTGTCGGCGCGACCGAGCGCATCACGGAGACGCTCGCCGGTCCGGAAGAGGACGTGCTGGCAGGCGCAGAGGCATCGCGGGCGGATTTGCCGCTGGTCGCGGACAATATCCGGTTTGCTTATGAGGGCAGCGCCGAGCCTGTCTTGGACGGCATCAGCTTCAGCATCCCCCCGGGCAAGGTTACTGCGCTGGTCGGACCGAGCGGCGGCGGCAAAACGACGCTCTTCTCCATGCTGGAGCGCTATTACAAACCGACGAGCGGCGCGATCCGGTTAGGCGATACCCCGATCGAAGCCTACTCGCTTAGCTCGTGGCGTTCGATGATCGGCTATGTGCAGCAGGAAAGCACGCTTATGACAGGATCAATTCGCGACAATATCGCCTATGGCACGGATCGCGAAGTATTCGATGAGGAGATCCGGCAAGCGGCTGGAATGGCCTATGCCGCACCGTTCATCGAGCAGTTCGCCGAAGGCTACGCAACGGAAGTCGGCGAGCGCGGCGTCAAGCTGTCCGGCGGCCAGCGCCAGCGCGTCGGCATTGCGCGCGCGCTGCTGCGCAACCCCGCTATCCTTATGCTCGATGAAGCTACCTCCAGTCTGGACAGCGAATCCGAGCACTACATTCAAGAGGCGCTTCGCAACCTAATGAAGGGCCGTACAACCATTGTCATTGCCCATCGGCTGTCCACCGTCGTCGACGCCGACCAACTGCTATTTATCGAGAAAGGCCGCATCACCGGACGCGGCACGCACGAGGAGCTGCTGCAGTCGCATGCGCTGTACCGCAAATTCGCCGAACAGCAGCTGCAGGCTGCCCAGCCTGCGGGATCGGTGCAGCCATAACGAGGGAGAAGGAGGAGCTGCTGCTCGACCTGAGCTGCTAGTGACACGCTTGTTGACCCGTCTAGACGAAGGACCGGTCGGAGCTTATTGCTGCTGTCGCCGGAGTTACTCCGCCAGTAAGGCTGGCACAGGTACATCCGCTGTCGCTCCGCGGAAGGAGCGACTTGATATTTCGTCTAGCAATGAATTTGCAGCGCCCCCACGTGATGAGGGCGCTGCATTTTGTGCAACGAGATGTTGCTTCCTGCCTCTCGCTTCACTCCCCATTGCACTTTGTGCAATGCCTCTCGCCATGATGCAAGCTTTGGCTCGTATCTGAGCCGATGCAAGACTTTGCCGTTGCACGTTTTGCATTGACGATCCATTTAAGCGCTCTATCCGTCGTTTTTCGTTGTATAAGCTGCAATGAAGACATACCTCGAAGTTGCTCCCTCTCTGTCAGCCTAACGGAATTCGCTTCTCACCTGATATTTTGCATCGAGAAGGCTGCCCAACGGGAAGATCGTAGCAGTTGGCGGATGTCTCGAATATGCTATCGCATAGACGATCTCCCGAGGAGGATGCATCCATGACCCTATGGATGGAGCTGGAACAAGATGGGTTCGAGCAGTTGGTCTGGTGCCGGGATCGGGAAAGCGATTTGACGGCGTTTATTGCCATACACAGCACCAAACGCGGCCCTGCGCTCGGCGGGTGCAGACTTTGGCCATATCCCCATGAAGAAGCAGCGGTACAGGACGCCATGCGACTGGCCCGTTCTATGACATACAAAGCGGCGGCGGCCGAGCTGTCTTACGGCGGCGGTAAAGCAGTCGTCATCGGAAGGGTCGGAGATCACGGGAACGCCAAGCGGTTCGAAGCGCTCGGGCGATTCATCGATCGGCTGAACGGCGCCTATTGGACGGGTGTCGACGTCGGTACAACTGCGGTGGATATGGATCATGTTGCGCTGCACACCCCCTATGTGACGGATACGACCGGATCGCTTGGCGGAACCGGCGACTGGACGGCGGATATGACTGCATACGGGGTGTATGAAGGCATACAAGTTTCCGCGCAGCGCACGTTCGGCTCAAGGGCCTTGGCCGGACGCACGATTGCGGTTCAAGGTTTAGGCAAGGTCGGCTGGGCATTGTGCCGGTATTTGCATCGGGCGGGCGCGCAGCTCATCGTCACCGACCTTAGCGTCAGCCTCGTGGAGCAAGCTGTTCGCGAGTTTAACGCTCTGCCTGTTGCGCCGGATCGTGTGTACGATGCGGCTTGCGAGATTTTTGCCCCTTGCGCATTAGGCGGCGTCATCCATGAAGGAACGATTGATCGGCTAAAATGCCGCATCGTTGCCGGATCGGCGAACAACCAATTGCGCGATCCGTCATTTGCGCTTGCATTGAAGCAGCAAAATATTATGTATGCGCCTGATTATGTGATAAACGCGGGCGGCGTCATCGCGACGGCTGCCGAGCTCGATGGCGAAGGAACGTTTCGAACGCGGAGCCGAGTGAAGCGCATTGGGCGCACGCTAGATGCGATCTATACGGAGTCTGCGCGGAGCAACGGGACGACAACCCAGGCAGCGGATGATTTTGCGGAGCTGCGCATGTAATCCGTATTTCAGGCATGCAATGGATTGGAATAAGGGGGCTTAGCCGTGATGCACCTTCATAGCGAGGAACAGCGCCGGCAGCTCGCTTGCGCTATCCGTCGGCTTCGTCGCGCAAGACGAGCACTGCTAAGCGGGAAGCGCTGCACAGCTTCGAAAGAAATCTGTGCGGCACAAGAGCTGATTCGCAAGCTTTGCAGCCCAGAACAAACATAAAGGCGGACGATTCTGCTTGGGGGTGAGGACATGAGCGAACACAAAAAACGGCGACCGCGCTGCATACAGCAAATCGATCGTGCTATTCGCCTGCTGCAATTCGCTCATTCGAACCCAACAATGGATTGCTCCGACGTGCATAAAGCGTCGCGTATACTCGAGGATGCGCTCTTGTGCATCCAACGCGAAGGACGCCGCATGCCTAGTCCTTCCGGATGCCGAGTACGAAAGAAAAAGCATCACGCGCATGCGGGGGCGACTGGCGCTACCGGAGCCACAGGTGCGACTGGGGCTACTGGGGCTACTGGAATCACAGGTGCCGCAGGACCGGCGGGAGCAGCGGGGGCTAAAGGAGCGACTGGCGCTCGCGGGATGCAAGGCATTCCCGGGTGGCCGGGCATGCCTGGTGCGACTGGCGCTACTGGGGCGACTGGACCGACAGGGATGCAAGGCGATCCCGGGGTTACGGGAGCTACTGGGGCTACGGGAACGACTGGGCCGACTGGATTTGGAGTTACGGGAGCTACCGGACCGACTGGCGCTAGTATGGGCGAGACTGGTGGGACTGGAGCGACTGGGGCTACGGGCGCTACCGGCGCTACTGGCGACACGGGCGCTACGGGCGCCACCGGCGACACCGGCGACACGGGCGCTACGGGCAACACCGGTGCTACTGGCGCCACTGGCGCTACCGGCGCTACCGGCGCCACGGGCGCTACTGGCGCTACCGGCGACACTGGCATCACCGGTGCCACTGGCGCCACGGGTGCTACCGGCGACAACGGCGCTACTGGCGCTACGGGCGACACGGGCGCTACGGGCGTTACCGGCGCTGCGGGCGGCACCGGCGCTGCTGGCGCTACCGGTGACACGGGCGCTACCGGCGACACCGGCGCTACCGGCGCCACCGGCGCCACCGGCGCTACCGGCGCTACCGGCGCTACCGGCGCTACGGGCGCCACGGGCGCTACCGGTGACACCGGCGCTACGGGCGCCACCGGCGCTACTGGTGCCACCGGCGCCACCGGCGCTACCGGCGACACCGGTGCCACGGGCGCTACCGGCGACACGGGCGCCACCGGCCCTACCGGCGCCACGGGCGCTACTGGCGCTACCGGCGACACGGGCGCCACCGGCGCTACTGGCGCTACCGGCGCTACTGGTGCTACCGGCGACACCGGCGCCATCGGTGCCACGGGCGCCACCGGCGCTACCGGCGACACCGGCGCTACCGGCGCTACCGGCGACACCGGCGCTACTGGTGCTACCGGCGACACCGGCGCCATCGGTGCCACGGGCGCCACCGGCGCTACCG
>NZ_AEDD01000020.1 GCF_000179615.1 Paenibacillus curdlanolyticus YK9 | reverse complement strand
TTTCCATCGCGACACGGGGTTGAGCCCCGAACTTAAACGACAGACTTACAAAGCCGCCTGCGCGCGCTTTACGCCCAATAATTCCGGACAACGCTTGCCCCTACGTATTACCGCGGCTGCTGGCACGTAGTTAGCCGGGGCTTTCTTCTCAGGTACCGTCAACTCAAGAGCAGTTACTCTCTCAAGTGTTCTTCCCTGGCAACAGAGCTTTACGACCCGAAAGCCTTCTTCACTCACGCGGCGTTGCTCCGTCAGACTTTCGTCCATTGCGGAAGATTCCCTACTGCTGCCTCCCGTAGGAGTCTGGGCCGTGTCTCAGTCCCAGTGTGGCCGATCACCCTCTCAGGTCGGCTACGCATCGTCGCCTTGGTGGGCCGTTACCCCACCAACTAGCTAATGCGCCGCAGGCCCATCCGTAAGTGAAAGATTGCTCCTTCTTTCCCGATTTCCTCATGCGAGAAAATCGCGTATCCGGTATTAGCATTCGTTTCCGAATGTTATCCCAGTCTTACGGGCAGGTTGCCTACGTGTTACTCACCCGTCCGCCGCTAACTATCAGGAGTGCAAGCACTCCATCAAGTCCGCTCGACTTGCATGTATTAGGCACGCCGCCAGCGTTCGTCCTGAGCCAGGATCAAACTCTCCATAAAAGTTAAGTTTGTAGCTCATTTTGAAACATTTATACTGACAGTTTCGCTCGTTGTTCAGTTTTCAAAGAACAATTTCGACAACTTTCACATCTTAACAGATGATGTTTAGTTGGTCAAGCTTTTATTTCGTTTTGTTTCGACAACGTTCATTATCATAACAGATAATGTTTTGTTGTGCAAGCTTTTGTTTTAAACATTTTCGCGAGATGTGATCTCGTTCGTCATGTTTCAGTTTTGCTTGCCGGCGTTGTTTCTCTCGGCCGGAATTAGAATATAACATGAACGCCAATCACAATGCAAGTCTTTTTTTATAATTAAAATAAAAGAAATGCAAACCTCTTATCGCGCATGTGCTGCGTTAATTCCCGATCTATATAGAAAGCATTTACGAAGCCCTCTTCCAGCTTACTTATATGTAATGAACAACGAAATGAAAGTCACCCTCACATTTGTACGAATGTCACTCCCGATTGGCGAGCCGAGATCAGATGGCCGGTTCCTTAAAAACAAAAAAACCACTTCACTCATGCAGCTGCATGACGAAAGTGATTGTCCATTTAAGATATGGTGCGGTAGAGAGGACTCGAACCTCCACGGGCGTACGCCCACTACCCCCTCAAGATAGCGTGTCTGCCATTCCACCACTACCGCACATTTTAAAAACTCTTCAACATTTGCTCCGAGGGAGAAACAAATGGTGAGCCATGTAGGACTCGAACCTACGACACCCTGATTAAAAGTCAGGTGCTCTACCAACTGAGCTAATGGCTCAAAGCATGGTGACCCGTAGGGGATTCGAACCCCTGTTACCTCCGTGAAAGGGAGGTGTCTTAACCCCTTGACCAACGGGCCTTAAATCGCAAATCTCAGCGCGCTCAACTGAGCGACTAGAAGAGCATAACACGAATGACTAAGTGATGCAAGTTGTTTTTCTGAATGAAGACAAAAGAAAAAGACCGATTGAATTGCACGGCCTTCCGTTGCAAATCAGAAAATGTGGCGGAGAGAGAGGGATTCGAACCCTCGCACCACTTGCGCAGTCTAACCCCTTAGCAGAGGGTCCCCTTGAGCCACTTGGGTATCTCTCCATGGCTCCCCGAACAGGACTCGAACCTGTGACAACTCGATTAACAGTCGAGTGCTCTACCAACTGAGCTATCAGGGAAAATTGTACAGTGACAAGTAATAATTTATCACGCCGGACCCGTTGAGTCAAGTATCTTTAACGTTAATTTGCCCGCGCATTTCCCACACGCATATCGTGCTGGATCCAGCCTGCGACGGCGCAGATATTCCATTCCGCATGCGCCGCAAACAAGCTTGTACTTAAACGGCCTTGCCGCTTGCCCTTCCCGCTCCGGCAGCCGCTTGCAAAACCTTGTCGCTCCTACCTGAACCAATAAGCGCTTAAAGTCCTCATCTCGGTGCTGGTACCCCCGCTTCATCAAATGCAGATGATAGTGGCACAGCTCATGCTTAATAATTTTCTCGGTCTCTTCAGCACCGAAAGCCGCTAGCTGATGTGGACTGATTTCTATATTATGCGATTTGGTAAAATACCGCCCGCCCGTCGCCTTCAGGCGACTATTGAACGTAGCCTTATGTTTGAAAGGCCGTCCGAAGCTCTCGTTTGATACCCGCTCTACCCATGCTTGCAGCATCTCATCATTCATCGTTAATCTCCTCCGACTACTTGAATTGTAAAGGCGGGGTACGATACACTTCAAGTAGGTTTTTTATGAGGGGAGAACAAACAAGCTATGCCAACTATGCGCTATGTCATTATGCAGCAAGAAGCTCGAATCCTGTTCGTCGAAATGCCGCAGTCGTACGCTTATCAATTAAGCGCGCTTAACCTGCGATTGCATAAAGAAATCGACAAGCTTACGGCTGATCATGTACCATCTTTGCCTTACGCCATCGCAGAATGCGATAACGTAGAGCTGCACAATGCCGATATCCCGATTGCATCTGGCCTTGATTACCTGAATGAGCTGGAGAGAGACTTCGCTTCCGTGCAAGAAAAGTCGTATCCGCTCATCTCGTTGCTCACCGAAATTCGCGCATTGCAGGCACAACTCGAGCAATGGTACGAAGAGGAATACGAAGGTTAATCGAATCGTCCCGAATTCATCCGCTTGGACCTGCACTTCCTTCCGCCTGTGCCCATATGCTAATCGTACAGTACGGTCCGGGAGGAGGACGACGCATATGCCTCAATGGCTGTGCAACCAATTAATGCGCGCCTACCAAAAGAAGGATATCCGGCAAATCCGTCTGCTGAACGATTGCTGGTTTTTTTACCGCGCGAAGCAGCGTCCGAGCGAAGAAGATTCCGTCACAATCAATTAAACCTTTCCGCGCTTTGTTCACGAAAAGTGGATATAGCCGTGGTTGTAGAAAAGCCGCTTGAACCGATACCCGGTGCAAGCGGCTTTTGTCCGTTATTCATCCAACAGGAGCTAATCAGGTTTAACCATCGTTAAGCTGACGCGCCCTTTCTTCAAATCAGCTTCCAATACCCAAACGGTCACGGCATCGCCTACTGATACAACATCTGTCGGGTGCTTCACGAACTTGGTGCTCAGCCGCGAGATGTGGACAAGCCCGTCATTTTTAATGCCGATATCGACGAATGCTCCGAAATCAATGACGTTGCGAACCGTACCCTGCAGCTCCATGCCTGGCTTCAAGTCTTCAATCTGAAGAACATCGGTTCGGAAGGCTGGCGGAGGAAGCTCTTCCCTCGGGTCCCTGCCAGGCCGCTGCAGACTGTCTACGATATCGCGAAGCGTGGGCACGCCGACCGCCAATTCCGCAGCAAGCTGTGAAAGGTTCGCTTCACCAAGCTTTGCACGCAGTTGCTCGCTTCCAACATCGGCTGGCTTCAGCCCAAGCGCACGGAACAGCTTATCGACAACCGCATACGATTCGGGGTGGATAGGCGTACGATCGAGCGGGTTTGCCCCTTCTGGAATACGCAGGAAGCCGATGCACTGCTCATAGGATTTGGCGCCTAAACGCGGTACCTTCTGCAGCTCTCGGCGTTCTTCGAACTTCCCGTTCTCGTCACGATGCTTCACAATGTTGCGAGCAATCGTAGCGTTTATGCCCGCCACGTAGGATAAAAGCGAAGACGAAGCCGTGTTCACATCCACGCCAACGTGGTTAACTGCGGATTCCACAACGCCGCCAAGGCTCTCTTCAAGCCGCTTCTGGCCTACATCATGCTGGTACTGTCCCACGCCAATCGCTTTGGGCTCGATCTTTACTAGCTCCGCAAGCGGATCCTGAAGGCGGCGCGCAATGGAAACGGCGCTACGCTCAGAGACATCCAGCGTAGGAAATTCCTCTGCCGCTAGCTTGGAAGCGGAATAGACAGAAGCGCCTGCTTCGTTAACGATCATGTATTTGAGCTCCACTCCGCCAGCAGCGCGTCTTTTGCCGATTAAGTCCGCAATAAACTGCTCCGTTTCACGGGAAGCCGTGCCGTTGCCGATAACGATCAGATTGACGCCATACCGATCGATAAGCCCATTAACGATCCGCTCGGCATCCGCCACCTTGTTGTTAGGAGGCGTCGGATAAGAAACAGCCACCTCCAGCAGCTTGCCGATGTCATCGACAACCGCAAGCTTGCAGCCAGTCCGATAAGCGGGATCGACCCCGAGCACAACCTGTCCGCGTACCGGCGGGGACAACAGCAGGTTGCGCAAATTGACGGAGAAAATTGAAATCGCGTGCTCTTCGGCCTTCTCGGTCATTTCATTGCGAACCTCGCGTTCGATAGATGGCGCAATCAGGCGTTTATAGGCATCCTCGATAATCGTGCTCAGCACAGCTTGTATTGGCGCAGCCGTAAACTTACGGATCGTATTGCGCCCCATCCACTCATGCACACGCTCCGAGGGCACGTCCAGCGTTACGCGCAGCACTTCCTCGCGCTCTCCACGGTTAATCGCAAGAATACGATGCGGAGGAAGCTTACGAACCGGCTCTTGATAGGCATAGTACATTTCGTACACGGTCTCCGCCTTCGCATCCTTGGCCTCCGTACGCAGCAGCCCCTGATCCTGAGTAAATTTGCGCACCCAAGTCCGTATGATAGCATCGTCTGCTATATTTTCCGCCAAAATATCCATCGCGCCTTGCAATGCTTCTTCTGCCGATGCGACACCTTTTTCCCCATCGACATAACGAGCTGCCTCGACGAGCGGATCGCCCTGCTTAGGCTGCAACCAGATCCAGTTGGCCAGCGGCTCAAGTCCGCGTTCCTTCGCGACGCTTGCGCGCGTTTTGCGTTTTTGGCGATAGGGGCGATACAAATCCTCGACCTCTTGCAGCTTCCCTGCGGCAATAATGGACTGTTTCAATTGGTCCGTCAGCTTGCCTTGTTCGTCGATCAGGCGAATGACTTCGCGCTTGCGGTCCTCTAAATTGCGCCGATATTGCAGCCGCTCCTCGATATCACGCAGCTGATTCTCGTCAAGCTCGCCGGTCATTTCTTTCCGGTAACGCGCAATAAACGGAATCGTGTTCCCTTCATCCAAAAGCGACACAGCCGACTTCACTTTCGTAAGCGGAAGCGACAATTCTTCTGAAATTTGGCGTACGATCCGTTCTTTCTCTGCGGCTAACTGCTCCTCTGTCGGCTTCGCGCTGCTTGTTTCCGTCGATTCTTCCCGCTTCACTGCTGCCACGTCCGAAACACCATCCCTATAAATAAATACTAGTCGATTCCATTTGTCCGATTATCATGCGTCAAAAATAACGCCCGGGCAGTCTCGACGACGCCCGGGTGCCTAAGTTGTCTTATCGTATGCCCTACCGCTGCAAACCAACGTAAGGATTGTTCGCTTTCTCATAGCCGATCGTCGTCTTAGGACCATGGCCGGAGTATACGGTGACATCATCCGCAAGCTTAAACAGCTTTAACTGAATCGAATCGTACAAATCCCGCTCGCGCCCGCCTGGCAGGTCCGTCCGTCCAACAGATGAACGGAAGAGCACATCCCCGCTGAACAAGTCGCTGCCGCACAGCAAGCTTACGCTCCCTGGGGAATGCCCAGGCGTATGCATAACGGAAAATTGATGTCCGATGAATGATAGCGTCTGGCCTTCGTCAAGCGCATATTCTGCCGGATCAGTCGTTAACGGAGGAGTAACATCCTTCCAACGGCCCGAGCCATTAAGCTGCGCGTTCGTCAGCCAATCCGCCTCCAGGTCATGGATGTAGACGGGACAGCCTTTCGCTTTGCGAACCTCATCAACGCCGCCCATATGATCAAAGTGCGCATGCGTAAGCACGATCGCTTCAATCTCAATGTTCGCGATACGCTCCAATAGCCGTTTAGGCTGCATGCCAGGATCAATAATGATGCCCCGCTCGCCCGCTTCATCCGTCAGCAGGTAGCAATTCGTTTGCAGCGGGCCGAGCTGGAAGGTCTGGATGTTCAGCTTTGCCATCGTTTTAGAACGAGGAGAGAAGGTCACGCAGTTCGCTTACGATGACGGATTGATAATCCGTACCGTCGCCGTAACGTCGTCCCATCTCTTGGCGCGTCTCGCCGAGCTTCGTTTGATAGTCTGCTGCTTCGCGGTCTGGATTCGCCAGCTTGAAAGCAATCATAGCTTCCTGCACATGCTTCGGACGAGGGCCCCATTGGCCGAGCACATGGCCGCCCGTGTCTGCGAAAATAACGATCGGAATCGCGCGTCCGCCCATCGTTAAAAATTCATCGACCGTCTCAAGATGCTGCTCCATAATAAGCACTTCCGTCGGAATGCCGCTGATCGACAGCGCTTGGAACACTACCGGCACGTTACGCACAACGTCGCCGCACCATTCAGCCGCCAAAATCAGGCAGCGGATATCGTCGCGGTTGTTCATTGACTCGAAAAACTCGCGATCGTCTTCGTTCGCCCATTCAAACCGGTCGTACCACGAACGGAATTCCTCTTTGTTCTTCTCCATGCCGTCCATAAACTGCTGAGGCGAAATACCTTTGTTCAGCTTCGCTGCTACATTTTTGCCCATTATCGCGAACCTCGCTTTCATTCTCGAGATTTAGTAATCGTATCTGTTCACTCTACTATTGTAGCAGAAACAGGCAGATACAGGCAAAAGAGCTTCTCCACAAAAAAAGCGCCTTGCCACGGCAGATGCCGGGCTTAGCGCGTCTTGCATAGCGTGTCTCGCTAAGCCGAACGGCTGCGGGAACGCACGATTTTATAGACTACGTATGCAACTAGCAATCCAATCGCAATCAAAATCGCAGGCTGCACATATTGGCCGGCTTTCTCATCGATATCTTCCCAATGATCGCCGAGCGTCCAGCCCAAGTATACGAACAAAATCGACCAAGGCAATGAAGCAAGCGCCGTAAGGAGCGTGAACAGCCCAAACTTCATGCGCGCCATGCCGGCAGGGATGGAAATCACTTGACGCATGACCGGAATAAAGCGTGCGGTAAACACGATGCCCGCGCCATATTTGACAAACCAGCCCTCGGCAATGTCGACATGCTTCTGTTTAATTTTCAAATACTTGCCGTACTTCTCTACGAACGGCCGGCCTCCGAATCGCCCGATTGCGTAAAGGATCCAGTTTTGAATAACAGCCCCTATTGTTCCAAATAGGACAGCGCCAACGAAGGATACCTTCTCGAAAGACAGCATGTGGCCGCCGTCATGATACACCAGGTATCCGCCGTATGCCAGAACGATCTCGCTCGGAATGACCTCCACCATCAAACCGAACAAAATACCGAAATACCCGAGATCCTTCATCCATTCCAGCATGGTGGACACCACGTCAGATAAAATATGCATGGTTTCTCCTTTCGCCTCTCCCAAGGCCTTGTCTTCGCTTGTTTCGTATTCTAGCACACACTTTGCCCCAGCCGCTACACTCGTCATCGACTGACAAGCCCGCGCATAGACTAGCCTAGAGTTGGTACGCAGAAACGGAGGGAATGTTCCATGACCAAATTCGTGGTCGTCAAAAAAAGGCAGCTGCAATGGGCAGCGGCCATCGTACTCGTCCTGTTGGTCGCTGCGGCGGTATGGCGTTGGAATGCATCGGAGCCAACGCTTGCGAATGCTGCGCCAGAAAGCGTGAACGGCAGCAGCGAAACACAGGTTTACCAGATTGTAACCGGTGAATTTGAGACGACTGACCGCGCCGGAAAGATGTTGGAGGCTTATGTATGGAGTCCCGGCAACATTGTCGTTAAGAAAGGCGTGCCTGTTGAACTGCGGCTGACCGGCATTAGCGGGGAGAAGCATCCTTTCGTCATTGAGGGGCTTGGCATCAAAGGAACGGTGACCAAAGGCGAAACGACGATCGTCCGCTTTACGGCTGAGCATGCGGGCACATACCCGATTCAATGCCTGACGCATACCGATCTGCGGAGCGGCGGCCCGATGGTCGGCTATATCGTCGTGCAATAATCATCCGACTCACGCTTCGGCCATGTGTCCGGCGGCCCGGCTGGCGCATACGATAGCCGTAGAGGAGGCGGTTGTCGTATGAAGCCTACTAACGAGAAGCATTCCACCGGCTATCCAACTGCACGCAAAATAAAAAGAGCATGCAGCAACGAATTGTATCGGACCGCCAAACGGCTGAAAACGTGGATTCCGAAGGAGAAGCAGGACGAGGCGGAAAAGATTTATTTTAAAAAGGTTGCCTTGAATCTCCCTTGGATCGCTGAAAATCAGAGCAACCGCAAGCTGCTGTCCGATTGGTGGGACGAGAATGTCAGCGCGGAAATCGCCGAGCTCTGGGAGGTCGATCGCGACGCATTATGCGTAGCATTCCGTGATGCATTCGGCGGCTAACCGTCGCCACTACAATTCGCAGAATAGAAAAAGAGTCTCATCCTCGGCCGCTATGAAGCGCGGTTCCCAGGATAAGACTCTTCTTTATGTGCGATGGATGGCATTAGCCGATAATTGCGAAAGCTTCGACGCCGCTCGGTACGGTACGAACGCGCTGCAGAACGCCGAATGGGTTGAATGCGCGCAGTTGGAATGTTGCTGTTGTCAACGTCGTGATGTTGTTAAACCGTACGACCCCGAACGGATCAAAGCCTGCTGTTGCAACTACAACGCCATTGCGGACAAGCTGCGCAAAAAAGTTCGTCGTGCGGAACGGCACGCCGTTGGTTTGAACCCACACCACTGTAAAGCGGCTGAGGATCGGACCGGATTGCCGGATGGACGTCGGCACCTTCACTTTGCGAATAACGCCGCCTGGTACGAGATATGGAGGTTTATTGCTCGTCATGACGATACTCTCCCTTCCTATTGGCAATAGATATTGCATGTTGAATCACAAGCAATATATGCAAGAAAGAGAGAGTGCGAATGGACGAATGGCGCCTAATAGATTAAACGGGTTCAGCTGCCGCTGAATGGCAAACATGCCGCTTCTCCAGCCCGTATGCCGCAATAGCGAAAAACAAGAGCCACCAGCAGCCATAGCTCATATCGAAATCGATCGCAGCATGCAGCAGCAGCACTGCGATCGGCGCAAGCACAATCCGCCGTTCGCCCGAGCGAATGATAGCCGCAATGACTATTGCAAATAACGCAAGCAGAATTGCTAGACTAATGATGCCGCCGTTAAGCAAAAGATCCAAATACCCGCTGTGCACTTCGCGGACGCCAAGGCGCTCGCCTGCAAGCAGCCGCCAAGCATCGCCGCCGCGCCCGAGCAGCGGCGCCTCCCGCCAGAGCGCGAGCGCGTCGGCGTACATGGAGGCGCGCGAAGCCGCCGTCTCATAATGCCCGCCGACCCGCGCGTATAGCGCGGCGGGCATTAGCGCGGCAAGCAAGGCGACGCCGCAAGCGAGCA
>NZ_AEDD01000022.1 GCF_000179615.1 Paenibacillus curdlanolyticus YK9 | reverse complement strand
GCGGCGGAATAGGGCATGAAATACTGCCCTACTAGGGTCGCGCATCGCCGTTCGCGGCGGAATAGGGCATAGAAATCTGCCCTATAGGGCGCGCATCGCCGCCCGCGGCGGAATAGGGCATAGAAATCTGCCCTCTGGAGCGCGCATCGCCGCCCGCGGCGGAATAGGGCATAGAAATCTGCCCTATAGGGCGCGCATCGCCGCCAGCGGCGGAATAGGGCATAGAAATCTGCCCTATGGGGCGCGCATCGCCGCCCGCCGGGCGCCATTTTCCACATTAGACAAGGGGGATAATAGTTTATGCGCTTCATGATGATTGTCAAAGGTACGAAGGACTCGGAAGCAGGGGTTATGCCGAGCCAAGAGCTGCTCGAGGCTATGCTTCGGTACAACGAGGAGCTGGCGAAGGCGGGGGTGCTGCTCGCGGCTGATGGGCTGCAAGCCAGCGCCAACGGCATTCGGATTTCGTATCCGGAGCCGGGAGGCAAGCCGAAGGTAACGGATGGACCGTTTACGGAGGCCAAAGAAATTATCGCGGGCTACACGCTTATCGAAGTGTCCTCTCGAGAAGAGGCGATCCAGTGGGCGATGCGCATGCCCGACCCCCACGGCAACGGCGAGGGGGAGATCGAGCTGCGGCAAATTATGGAGCCGATGGATTTGACGCAAAACCCTGAGACGCTCGCCATGGAGGCAGCTGTTCGCGAGCAGATGGCCAAGCCCAAGAAACCGTGAGCATGCCGCAAACCGTTCAACGTACGATCGATGCCATATGGCGGATCGAATCGGCCAAGCTCATTGCCGGATTGGCAAGGATGTTAAGAGATCTCGGGGCCGCCGAGGATTTGGCGCAGGATGTGTTGGTCACCGCTTTAGAGCGATGGCCGGAAACTGGCATTCCGGATAATCCCGGCGCATGGCTCATGACGGCAGCGAAACGCCGCGCGATTGACCTCATCCGCAGAAACAAGAAGCAGAGCGAGAAATATGAGGAGCTGGGGCGGAGCGGCGCAACGTTTACGGAGGACGAGGCGGACCTTGCAATGGAGGGAGAAGTCGGCGACGATCTGCTGCGTCTAATCTTCGCCACCTGCCATCCTTCCTTATCCCAGGAAGCGCGCGTTGCACTGACGCTGCGGCTGCTTGGCGGACTGACGACGGAAGAGATCGCGCGAGCGTTTCTTCTCGCGGAATCCACGATTGCCCAACGCATCGTTCGTGCCAAGCGTACGCTGAGCGCCCAACGGGCTGCATTTGAGGTGCCGACAGACAAGGAGGAGCTGAAGGCGCGGTTAACGGCAGTGTTCGAGGTTATTTACCTCATGTTCAATGAGGGCTACGCGGCAACGTCCGGCGGGAGTTGGACCCGCCCGTTGCTATGCCAAGAGGCGCTCCGGCTTGGACGCATTCTCGCCGAGGTCGCTCCTGCCGAGCCTGAAGTGCACGGATTAGTGGCGTTGATGGAAATTCAGTCCTCGCGGCTTAGAACGCGAGTCAATGCTGCAGGCGAGCCGATTTTGCTCATGGATCAAAATCGCGCCTTATGGGATCACCTGCTCATCCGGCGCGGGCTTGCTGCGCTTGAACGGGCGCAGAGCCTTGGCCAACCGCTCGGCCCGTATGCGCTCCAAGCGTCCATTGCTGCGTGCCACGCCCGCGCTTGCACAGCGGCGGACACCGACTGGGTGCGAATCGCCGCATTGTATGAGGCTTTGCTGCGCATCATGCCTTCGCCGGTCGTAGAGCTCAATCGCGCGGTTGCAATCGCCATGGCGTTTGGCCCGGCGTTCGGCCTGCAGCTCATCGATGAGCTGATGGACATGCAGGCGCTCAGGGATTACCACCTGCTGCCGAGCGTGCGGGGCGATCTGTTGGCGAAGCTGGGCCGAATGGATGAAGCGCGTGAAGCGTTCGAGCGAGCTGCAATGCTGACGAGCAACGCGCCCGAGCGCGAGCTAATGTTAAGGCGCGCGGCGGATTGCCACAGCGATTAGCTGTAATCTTCGATTAACGAGAGCTTGCCCTCTGTTATTTCAAATATGGATTTGCCTTGAAGCTGCAGGCTATCTCCGGCTTTTAAGACGTTAGGCAGATCCGCGGACAGCGTAGCCTCGTAATCAATTTGAATCTCTATACGATTGCCTGAGGCGCTGTAGCTGGTCATCGTCTGGCGACGGCTCGAAAACAAAGCGGCCGATTGTTCCGCCAACTGCTGGAACGCTTCTATTCCGTTGGTTTCCATCGTCAACGTACCATCGGAGAAATTCCGGAATGCGACCTTCGGATGCAAGAGAGCCACAATACCCGGGATGTCAAAAGCATTGTAAGCCTCTAAATAGGTTTCGATAATAACGCGGTTTTCTGCGCTCACTTTAATCGAGCTCCTTTCCAATCCTTGCTTTTTTCTGTTTGTACGGGATGCGAGATGCTCCAAGCTAATGTTCGATAGCAAGTTTGAAATTATTTTATAAAAACTTGTCTCCGATGTCGATTCGTTCATTTTCCGTTCGTCGTGTAGATAGAAGTCGATGAAACACCCACCAAAACACGATGAAAGGTTGATGAACAATGGGAGTACAGCTTACCCCTTATTTGATGTCGGAGGATGCAAGAGCGCAAGCGGAGTTCTATAAGCAGTCGCTGGGCGGCGAAATTCAGTCGGTTACGACCTTTGGTCAAACGCCGGGCACGCCGGAAGCGATCAAGGACAAAGTTATGCACATGGTGCTTACGGTGGCAGGCTCTAATACGCTGTTTCTTAGCGATGCGTTCGAGCCGGAGGCCGGCAATAGGAGCATAAGCTTGTCACTGGCTTACACGAGCGAGTCTGAGGCGCGGGCCGTTTATAACAGCCTTGGCGAAGGCGGCGTATTCAAGTATCCGTTCGATTTGCAGCCATGGGGCGCCTATTACGGCGAGGTCGTGGACCAATTCGGCGTGACGTGGCAGATCATTAAACCATAGAGGAGCGATGAACGATGAATCAAGAGGTCACGGATTTTATTGAAACGGTGAAAGAGCCTTGGCAGAAGGAGCTTTGCGCGCAGCTGCGCCTTATTGTGCACGGGGCTATCCCGGATTTTCAGGAGCGCATTCAGTATAAGAAGCCCCATTTTTTGAAAAATGGCAAGTATGCGGCGGTCATCTCCACCTCCAAAGACGCCGTCAGCTTCACGATTTTTAACGCAGCGGAGCTGTCGCTTCCAGAGGGGCTGTTCGACGGGCCTGCGGAACGAAAAACGATCAAGATTCGTCAAGGACAAGAGGTAGACGGCGAATTGCTGTCCGCATTGGTTAGTCAAGCCGCTTCAGGGCTATAATAACCACATAGCTGTTAAGTTTTGGACGGACTCAACATTGTTGGCTCGTACTTACTATTAAGGCGGAAGACAACACTGTTTCTCTAGACCCACACACCCTTCATCATCTATGATAAAGACCGTTGTTTTTTTTAAAGGGATTGATGGAGGTACTGAGCTGTGAGTAATGAAAGAGGTTCATCGAGCGTGTTTGCCATTTGGATTAGCTTGATCAGTAATTTATTGCTGACAGGCATTAAGCTGATCGTCGGTTTCTTATTCAATAGCCAGGTGCTTATCGCGGACGGCGTCCACAATGCTGGCGATGTCATTGCAACAATGGCGGCATTAGGCTCGGCGAAAGTTGCGCAGAAGCCTGCCGATGACGATCACCCGTATGGCCATGGCAAAAGCGAGCTGATCGGCTCTGCGATCGTCGCCATCATTATGGTGTTCGCGGCGCTGTTCATTGCGTATCACTCGTTCACGTCGTTTTTCCATGTCGCAGCTGAGGCTAGCATTATCGCTTTGATTGCTGCGGCTGTTTCGTTAGTGTGGAAGCAGTGGCTGTACATCTACTGCATCAGGCTAAGCCGCAAGACAAGCAGCAAGAGCCTTGAGGCAACGGCTTATGATCATTTGGCTGACGTGTACGCTTCGTTGGCGGCTGTGGTCGGTATCGGCGCTGCGCTACTCGGAGATAAGCTCGAGATTAGCGTTTTGAGCTACGGGGATGCGGCGGCAGGCATCGTGGTCGCTTACTTTGTTCTGAAGCTTGCTTATCATATGGGCAAGGATGCGGTCGATGTGTTAATGGAGAAGGCTGTATCGCCCGAGAAGCTGTTGGAATATGAGCGGCTGGTTTTCTCGGTGCATGAGGTGAAACGGATCGACCGTTTGCGCGCGAGGGAGTTCGGCCAATATGTCATGGTCGATGTGCGAGTCGGCATTCCGGCGCAGCTTAGCGTCCAGGAGGGGCATGATGTGTCCCGCAAAATCAAACAGACGATCATGGCCCATCACAATGACGTGGAGGAAGTGCTTATCCATTTGAACCCTTGGTATGAAGAAGATGACCGGACGAACAAAGGCAAATAGGCTCTAGCAGCCGGGAGGCAAAGTGCCCGAGCGAGTTAGACGAGATAGAAAGTCGGGAAGCTGCCGTTGAGGCTGCTTTCCGGCTTTTTTAGTTGGTCGCAGTCTGTTGTGGCAACTGGTCGTCGCTGTAATAAGCCTACGCGGTCGGTCGGTCGTCGAGCGCTGTAACGGACAGGGGAGACCTTATTTGGCTGTAAATGAGCCGAATTCAAACCTAACGGACCGAGGTGCGCTTATTTGGCCAATTTGATGCATATCGAGCCCGAATTCGCTTGAATAGCGGCCGTGGGGTCCGTCCCTCGTATTTAAGGGTTTATCTCACGAATGCTCTGCCATTCACAGGATTTCAACAACTTAGATGGCAGATACAGTGCAGAGTTGTAGGGGCGAGACTAGTCGATGGCACTTTCGGGTATGCGGGAACAGAAGTTACGCGTTTACGCACTTTCCATTGACGTTCTGCTGCACAACTCCACTAGTCCCTTGGAGGTTCACCCTCCCATGTCTCGACGGGT
>NZ_AEDD01000023.1 GCF_000179615.1 Paenibacillus curdlanolyticus YK9 | reverse complement strand
AGCACTTTTCTAAATTCCGACCAAATTGCTTCGCTTCGCCGTAAGTCGCTTTTCCTGTAGCCACGTGAACCGCGAAATCATACATCTGCTTCATCGGCTCAACATAGTCTTTCATCAGCGTGTTGGCCATGGCTTTGTTTAGCTCGGCCTGCAAAGTCGAATTTCTAGAAATCTCGGTTAGCACCTTCGCCATTCCCGGCAGCGTCTCTGTATATAATCTACTGCTGAATGGGTTCAATCGGCTCGCCAGTTCCGCATATTCGTCTATGTTTGCCTCAATTTGCTCCACTCGGCCCTTATGAATAGCTTGCATCATTTCTCTTCCAAACCCAGGGATGACACGGTCTGGATTTACGATGGTAGCGTTTTGCGCCAAATTCAGTAGCGACTTTGTAATCTTGCCATCCGTTGCAATATCGTCTAGTGAAGCCTTAACAGATCCCTCAACGGCTCCCATCACGACGAGCTGCTGGAAGAACACCACATCCATCAGAAAATCTTTATCATATTTTCCGGTGATCGGCCCATCATAGAGATCTAATTTCTTCAACGCTTCCTGCATACGCTTGATGTCCGCTGCATCAACTTCTTTATTATACTGCTCAACTCGTAGCTTCTGCTCTTTCGCCCATGCCTTCGCAGCCCAGTTGATCGTGTCCAGATTCGGTACCATCTGACGAATATTGAGTGTCGCGCCATCACTAAGCGGCTTCAACCCTTGATTGAAATAATACGCTGCTGCTTCGCGATTGGCATCCTCAATGGCGAGCCAAACGTTCGTTTTGGCATTCACGACAAGCTCATTCTGAACATCGATATTAAACTTCGGAAGGACATGCTCACCTTGCGTCGCTTTCGTGTATTTATCTAATTGATTGTAAGCTTCCGTAAGCTGATTCAATTGGCTTTGTGTCGCTTCTCTCACTACCCGCTGCACGGTATCGATGTCAGGGTTGATCTGCCAGCTCCAGATTTCCTTTTTGTTATCATAAATCTTCTCGGCCAACTGCATCAACGGATTGTCATTTACATTGAGCGTTGTAAGCTTGGCCGCTCTTGCTCGTTGGATATCATCCAATATCGCGTCTTTTCTGGCGTCTATTGCTGCCTCTTGATCCTGATTTCCTTTGTAAACGACGCTTGCCACTGAGATACGAATGATCTCGTCGTTAAGTTGATCGAGCTTCGTGTTGAACTCTGTTGATAACGTAGCAAATTCGTTTTTGCTCATGCCCTTCAGCTTATCCGCGGCCAGCTTCATAATCTGATCGTCCATCGTGACAGCTGCCGCCCAAAAATCTGATTTTGCTTTCAGTATGACTTCATTTGCTTCATCTAGCTTCACAATCCGATCAGCAAGCCCATTCGCACCCAGCACATTCTTCGCAATGACCTTATACTTCTCCAAGCTAGCGTCGGGAGCCAGCAGATTCTCCTTGCGCGCCCACTCCCTGCTTTTCAATTCATAGAGGAAGTCGTCGACCTTGGATTGCGCGAGCGTGGTGTTGCGCCGGATGTTAAGCGTTGCGCGCGTTATGAGGTTACGGGATAACAAAAAACAGATCGCTCATGGTAATGTCTCACCATAATCGACCTGTTCAATGTAACAACATAGCGCTACTTAAACTATGAAATTAATGCATATGATAAACTTAGATATAAAACACTGGCGCCTACACATACATACAATACAACAATAAAAAAACTTTTTCCGGTATTATACGGGTTAGGCTTTGTTATTGATTAGATATTGGATGCTGACGAATTTCTCAGAGCTACAAGAGTAATTCAAATTACTTTTTGTCATCATGTAAGTTAATCGCCATTCTGTTCATTGTCATATTTCGCCAATGCACTATCAGTTATATCCAATGGTACTTCCGATGCATAACTACGTATTCCTGATTCAAGGTATATAAAGCTATTTTCACCAATCTCGAATTCCCTATGATGCATTTTTACTATAGTACCTCTTTCAAGCAAGCTAATCAATGGATCATATAGATTCTCATTTCTTAACGCCAGCGCCTCACCCTCATCAACTAAATAAGCCCTCTATATAATGCTTACATGCCAGTTTGTTATACAAACTTAATTCAGTTACTTTCGGACACATCGCTTCAATATTTAAAATAAAATCTTTTTTTAGTATATTAGCAGCACTAAAAAAAGCCGTTTTACTGTCTTGGGATATGTCGACAAAGAACATGGCTGCTCTTCTAATAAATTCTTTTGCGAGCACTAAATCAGATTTCCTGTTGGTATATTTCATGTTATTCCAATCTATCTTATTAACTCGCCTAGTTGCCTTACTGCAATTTTCATTCATGATTTTTACTCCCTATTTTAAAATACCTTTAACTGATTCAATTAAATCTCTAAGTTGTCGTGTGTCACTGATGTTACACAACCCTCCTATATTCCTCCTAATTAACGAACGCAAAAAAGCTCTTTCCTACCTCCTAGTTCAAGTGAGGAAAGAGCTTTGAAAGTTTATAACGTGTTTAAGTTGTATCGTATTCTCAGTTATCTAGCGCATCTAAAGTTTCATCACTAATATCTAGTGGTTCCTGTTCATCCCAAGCAACATCTGCAATTACAATAGAACTACCATTTATATATATATATCCTTCCCTTCTATAGAAAAAACCCCCTCTTTCATATAATTTTATTACTGGCTCAAACAGATCCTTGTTATCCAAAGCAATTGGATTTTCTTCATCGATAAGAGCGCATAATTCAAGATAACTCGTAACGAGAGCTTTATGGTAAGAATTGTTTATTTCATTCAATATTTCAAGCATCTCAATGTTTTCTTTTGGCTCAGTGATCGAATTTGAAATCATAATAAAAGGGGGTACACAAGTACCTGGATGATCTTTTAGAAATTTGGTTGCTCTTCTTAAGTACTCTCGACACAAATAACCTTGTGATACGGCTTCCTTTTCTCCAAGACAACTCCAATCTATTACGGAAATGCGTTTAATCGCCTGCTTTAAAAATCCCACTTTCATTCTCCTCTTTCTTTTTCTATTTGTTTTTCTATCTTACCTTGTTCTTTAAGATTATAGCTAAACGCTCCATCAAACTCACCCTTAGGTTGGGGATCAGCTGCGTCGTGTGCTCCTGGAGGTATAGAACCAAAGGAATTCGAGTCAGGATGGTATGCCTCAGGATTCTTATATGGGTATCCTTGCTTCATAAGTTTAATTTCCGTAAGCTCATGTTTAATCATTTGTTGTAACCACTCTTTTTGTGATTGCGTTAATTCTTTCTCTTGCTGAGCTTGCTTCCATGCATAACCAAAATCAGCATCTGGAGTAAATTGCCCTACCCTATAATTTCTATCATCCAATGCTATGTTATGTGAATCAAAAAAGATATGTTGCTTTACAGCCTTTATTTCCTCTACTGATAATCCAGTATTTTTTGCGACCTGCTCAATATCTTTCATCCCCACACTTCTAATCTCATCATAGTACTTTGATGCAAGCCTGTAATTTGCTTCATCAGGTATAGTGTCAAATGTCGGTTTATAATTATCTACTCGGTTGTATTTACTCCAATCAATCTTTGTAATATTAACTGAAACATCACCCGGCCCGTTCAAATCCACTTCCTTATCCGCTTTTCTCTTCAATATCGCCTTACCCGCATCAGCCAAACCTTCAACTAACTTCGGCGCCACCTTCGCCAGCGCGGCACCCACGCCCTCCGTCAAGCAAGCAACCGCAATGCCTTCCAGCACTTTTTCTAAATTCCGACCAAATTGCTTCGCTTCGCCGTAAGTCGCTTTTCCTGTAGCCACGTGAACCGCGAAATCATACATCTGCTTCATCGGCTCAACATAGTCTTTCATCAGCGTGTTGGCCATGGCTTTGTTTAGCTCGGCCTGCAAAGTCGAATTTCTA
>NZ_AEDD01000024.1 GCF_000179615.1 Paenibacillus curdlanolyticus YK9 | reverse complement strand
CCCACCAACTAGCTAATGCGCCGCAGGCCCATCCGTAAGTGAAAGATTGCTCCTTCTTTCCCGATTCCCTCATGCGAGAAAATCGCGTATCCGGTATTAGCATTCGTTTCCGAATGTTATCCCAGTCTTACGGGCAGGTTGCCTACGTGTTACTCACCCGTCCGCCGCTAACCTTCAGGAGTGCAAGCACTCCATCAAGTCCGCTCGACTTGCATGTATTAGGCACGCCGCCAGCGTTCGTCCTGAGCCAGGATCAAACTCTCCATAAAAGTTAAGTTTGTAGCTCATTTTGAAACATTTATACTGACAGTTTCGCTCGTTGTTCAGTTTTCAAAGAACAATTTCGACAACTTTTATATTATATATCAGTCATCTTCTTTTTGCAAGCAATTCTTTTAAGAACCTTTCAAGTAAGTACTTGATTGTCACTCATCGGACTTGCTCGCCGGCGTTGCTTCTCTCGGCCGGAATTAGAATATACCATGTATTATATAGATAGTGCAACCCTTTTTAATAATTTTATAAGATGAAATGTAGCAGCGCGCATTACGACTATAAATATTGCTTGTCAGACTTGGCTTAAGCGGGTTCTAAAAAGACGAGCGAATAGCTTCGCTCGTCCCCAACTATGCTTTACCAAGGCAATGTATCCCCATTGTTATCGATCAGACTAAGGGCTGAATCTGTCCATTCCGGACTTAGCCGCTGCTCCACAAGTCTGAGGATATGCTCAGCTGATTGCCCCGGTGTGAGCACACCTGACGCATCAAGCTTCCTTTGCATCCAAGTCTGCACATGTCCAGGATGAACGAACAGCACTTTGCCTCCCTGCGGAGATATCTGGTTGTGAATGAGCTTGGATCGCATATTGAGCGCTGCTTTGGACATGCAGTATGCGTACCACGATGCGCGGTTGCTGGCGCCTATGCTTCCAGCCTCGGACGAAATGTTCATAATAAGCTTGTCCGTACTGTTTAATATGAAATCGATCAGTCCGCTGGACATCCTCAGCGCTCCCAGCGTGTTCACTCCTCGATACACTGTCTCCATTTTTTCGAAATCGAGTTCATTCTGCACGGTCGATGCGATATCGCCAAGAATAGCCCCATTATTGATCAGTAAGTCAATGCGATCCGTCTCAGCAGAGATTGCCTCTATGGCCTGACGAACGTTCTCAGCGTTGCTTATATCAAGCCGTAGCAAACGATGCCATTCCCCATGCTCGCCCTGCAGTTCCTGTAAATCGACATTGCTTTCCGCAAACTGGCCAGCCCATACCTTATAGCCTTTCGCCAGCAGCCCTTTCACTAAAGCAAATCCAACGCCTCTGTCAGCACCGGTTACAAATGCCTCTCGAATCGGTTCCAAAATTTCTTTCCCTCTCGCTGCTAGATTCGGTTACCATGCATACGCTTCCGGAGCTGCTCCTCCCGGGCCTGGGAATATCCGGTCCAGCTCATGAAGTGTCGACTCATCTAACTTAATCTCCACTGCGCGCAGCGTATCGAGCAGCTGATCGACGGTACGCGGGCCGATAATTGGCGCCGTCACGGCTGGATTGGCAAGGAGCCATGCGAGCGCTACATGCGCAGGTTTCTCGCCCAAATCGGAGCATAGACCTGAAAAAGCTTAATGCCTAGGCCCATGTCCTGTGCTGTGCAGCCGGCAAAGTTGCTTGAACCGATATAATCGATTTTCCCCTGATTGACCAGTCCCTCGAAAGCGCCCCAAATTTCGTCCCACGTCGTACGGCGGTCGATATGATGCATCTGGTAAAGCTCCACATGATCTGTCTGCAAGCGCCTCAGAGAATCTTCCAAATGGCGGCGGATTTTATATAGGGACAATCCTTTCTCGTCATTGGGACCATAGAGCGGCTTGTGCAGCTTCTCATACACTTTTGTCAACTATACCGGTACGGAGCAATGCGCTTCTGGCCAATCGTGGGGACCAGGCGTCAAAGATTCATACAAACTTTTCTACGTACACAGCGGGAAAGGCATACTGCGGGTTCAAGAGAAAACATTCCGACTGGCCATCGGTCATGTCTTTCTTCTATCGCCTAATGTCCTGTCCTTCTACCAAGCCGATGAGGAGGAGCCATGGACCTTTTCTTGGGTGGCATTCGACGGCGGCATCGTCCCAGAATATTTGAAGCAAGCAGGCTTTACGCTAGACTGTCCCGTTATAAGATGTGACCGGGAGCAGGAAATCAGGCAGTGCTTCAACCAGCTTTTCGATGCGAACCAGTACTATTACAGATTACGATCGAGGAAATGGCGAAGAGCCTTGGACTAAACCGCAAATACATAACCGACTTGTTTAAAGAAGTGGTCGGAATGCCGCCGCAGCAATATTGGGGCCAACTCAGAATCAACAAAGCGTGCGAGCTGCTCACAGCGACTTCCCTTTCAGTCAAGGAGATTGCATATAGCGTCGGCTACTCCAATCAACTTCATTTTACGAAAAAGTTCAAGCAGAGCTGCAGTATGTCGCTGAGCGACTATCGGAAAGCTGGTAGCCATACGCAGCTTTTTCTCTGAATATGGATTAAAAAAGGCAGGCATATTCTTATGAGCTTGCCCGCCTTCTCCTTATCAGAAATAATCTTATCGATGCCCGTCTCCTTCAGCATTTTAATATATTCGGGGAGTATCTTATCCGATCTACGGTCCCTGTATCGAGCATAGGATTAGACAACTATAAACAGCCCACCGGCAATGACAGTGATGATTCTAACGTAATAGTAAGTTAATTAATAACACAAAAAAGCCCTACCGGTTAATTTGCCCGGAGGGATGCTCATTTAAAAGTGGTGCCGGCGATAGGAGTCGAACCCACGACCTACTGATTACAAGTCAGTTGCTCTACCAACTGAGCTACACCGGCACATTGAAGGTTACACCTTCAAAACTGGATGCGAATGATGAATCCTTAGCTTAGTCTTGCTCACGAAGTTTGCTTCTCATACAAGAAGCTGTAGGATAAGCCCTCGACCTATTAGTACTCGTCAGCTGCA
>NZ_AEDD01000025.1:1219-2501 GCF_000179615.1 Paenibacillus curdlanolyticus YK9 | reverse complement strand
CGCGCCTTGCCATTCTCGTCTGTGTACTCGCTGAAATCCGAGCTGTTCAGCTTCGCATTAGCGGGCACATCGAACGCCGCCTTCACTCTGTCGGATGCCTGCTCCTTCGTCAGCACTTCCTTGCCCGCAACCGGCTTCGTGCCCGATGGCTTCGCGCTAACCTGCGTTTCGGTTTGCTTCACTTGCTGCGAATCGATCGGTCCCCCCGTTACAGCAGAGATTGCTAAGGCCGGCATGTTGTAGACCAGCACCGGCTTGCGCGACTTGCTTTGGTATGGAACCGTGTACGATAAAACCGGCTTGGCGAGTGCAGAGATTTTGGCAGTGGCCTCGTCGAGGGCGAACGCCGGCTTCGCTTTCTCAAAATTCACGACCCGCTCCCAATTGAGCTGATAGCTTAAAATATGGCCTTCACCGTCGATTTGAAAATCGATGTAGTTTTGAACATAAGGCACGCCGTTCACGATACGGTCATAACGGAGCGAGTGAACCACTTGGCCAGATAGCGGCGGCTTCGTGCCTACGCCAACATAGGCATCCAACTCAACTTGCTTCACGTAATCGGGCGCGTATTTTGTTAAGAAACGCTAATGCGACCCCCGTCGCTTTCTCGCGATTTACCTTCGGCGGGTAAGAAGGCTTTGCATTCGAATTGTCCGTACTCGAGTAGTACGAGAGCAGCTCGCCCGTCGTGCCATCTAGCCCGGCCTCAATCGTCCCCTTCACTTTGCCATTCACCTTATTAATGAACGACAGGTTCCATACGATATAAAGTCCGTTTTCTTGCATATTCGTCGATAGACGCGAGCTTTGAAGCGTATAAGCGTCTGGGATGGACAAATACTTGCGAGCCAGCTCAATCGCCTTTGCTTTCGTAATCTCTGCTTTGACCGATGCATCATCGCCGCTTGCCGGCTGAGATGCTGCGGAGTCGCTGGATGTGGCCGCTGCCGTGCTCGGCGCGCCGCTGACCACGCTTGGATTAACGGCTTTATCGGCAAAAGCCGCCGTTGGCAGCGAAGCCGTAAGCGCTACCATAGTCGCGAGCGCAATTAGTTTGCGCGATGCGCTGGAGACGCGTGGCTTTTTGTTCTTTTTCATTGTCATGCGTGTAACCCTCCTAAAACGTTTGGAATGGCGTTTATTCGATGCTGTTCAACTCTTCTGCTTCTTTAAACGCAGCCTCCAATCAAAAGGTTTCTTGCGGAGGGTAAATTTTCTTGCAGCTTTAAAACTTTGGCATGGACGCCGAATAGGATGCACACCAAAATAGGGCAGAATG
>NZ_AEDD01000025.1:0-1209 GCF_000179615.1 Paenibacillus curdlanolyticus YK9 | reverse complement strand
GCCCTATTCCCGCTCGTACGCATCAAACTCCCGCATAGCGCACTTTTTTCTGCCCTATTCCCGCTCGTGTGCATCAAACTCCCGCATAGCGCACTTTTTTCTGCCCTATTCTCGCTCTCAAATACAAAAAGGCGGCGCAGAAACAATCTTCTGCACCGCCTTTTTCTCGCTTATCCGCTCAACCTTACAGGTTGTTTTGGATTTTCGTTTTCAGAGCGTCTTTGCTTTGCAGACCAACGAGCTTGTCGATCGGTTGGCCGTCTTTGAACAGAATCAGCGTAGGGATGCTCATTACGCCGAATTGGGAAGCGAGCTCCGGTTGCTCGTCAACGTTGATTTTTGCAATCGTTGCTTGGCCTGCAAGCTCGCCTGCGAGCTCCTCAACGATTGGAAGCTGCATTTTGCAAGGTCCGCACCAAGGCGCCCAGAAGTCTACGAGCGATACGCCGCTCTCAATGCTTTGCGTTGAAATTTTCCTTAGTCAATGCTACTGCCATGTCGGATCATTCCTCTCCACTAAATTGTATGGGATGGGTGAACCCCTTCATACCGCTGCTGATTGCTTACTCACAGTCTACACAATCATGAATTTGCCCAAGCACATCCCGAATCGTAATCGCATTAAAGTGAGTCTCAAGCCGCTTCTCCGCAGTGCAGAAAATGCCGAACATCACTTGCTTCATGTTCGAGCCGACGACGCAATCCATCTCCGGGTCGCCCGAGCACCAGCTTGGCATCAATGAGCCTTGCGCCATTACGCGATAAATATCGCCAAGCGAAACCTCATTGGGCTCAGCCGTGAGCCGGTAACCGCCGCCCGCGCCTTCCCGCGTTGCGACGTAGCCCGACTTGCGAAGGCGCTCATCACTTTGCGAATGCGAGCTGGATGCGTGCCCGACATTGTCGGCGAGCGCTTCACTTGAAGCCATTCGTTCCGGCACGTAGGCCAGGTAAACCAAGCTGTGTACGGCTATCGTAAATTCACTGTTCATTGCCGGTTGCCACCCCGCTTTGTACTGTAATAATATCAGTTACAGTTCACCGTGTCAAGCAGGCGGCTTCCCTTATTTTGCAGCTCGTCGCAAGTTCCTATCCCATGAACATTCTGTTAATCGAATAGCCGATGCCAACAGCCGCTTGCCTAGACGAACGTCATCGGGTCAGGACCAAACCGCCGTCCCTCATCCAACGCATCAAGCGCCGCAACAT
>NZ_AEDD01000026.1 GCF_000179615.1 Paenibacillus curdlanolyticus YK9 | reverse complement strand
AAGGCACCGTCAAAAACTACATCAGCGTCATCTATGAAAAGGTCGGCAGTGAACGACCGCGCCAAAGTCATCGCTAGGCTTAAGGGTATGCTGGAGCATGGCTAGGTAGAAGCGGAGGGCTGGCTAGATTAGGCCGGCATGGAGTCCTCTAGCCAGCCGCTGGCTAGAGGACTCCGCTGCATAGACGCTGAGAGCCCGCCTATAAACCGCAGGCCACACAGGTTGCAACGCCTGTGTGGCTTTTTGTGCGCCCATTGCCCTTATGGGGAAAGGCGGATATTTCTTCCCTATCCACTCATCAGGCCCTCGTTTGCTATGATAGGGAAGATCGTTATTCCCTATTCACTCACCCAGCCCTCGTTTGCCCCCAATAGGGAAGATCTTTGTTCCCTATTCACTCATCCGGCCATCGTTTGCTCCAATAGGGAAGATATTTATTCCCTATTCACTCACCCAGCCCTCGTTGGCTCCGATAGGGAATATCGTTATTCCCTATTCACTCACCCAGCCCTCGTTGGCTCCGATAGGGAATATCGTTATTCCCTATTCACTCATCAGGCCCTCGTTTGCTCCGATAGGGAAGATTTTTGTTCCCTATTCGCTCACCGGGCACTCTTTTGCCCCGATAGGGAATATCGTTGTTCCCTATTCACTCACCCAGCACTCGTTGGCTCCAATAGGGCAGATATTTCTTCCCTATTCACTCACCCGGCCCTCGTTGGCTCCGATAGGGAATATCGTTATTCCCTATTCACTCATCCGGCCCTCGTTTGCTCCGATAGGGAAGATTTTTGCCTTTGTCCCCGGATTCAGACCGCTTAACGGTCTTACACAACCCGATGAATCCGGGGACAACAGCGATCGGAAGGAACATTCGCCCTGCGCAGTGGTCGCCCAACAGTAGCATGCCAACCGCATCCCCCAACCGCCGCACCATTACCCCAGTCATCCCCTCGTCATATGACATACTGCTTACTCCAGTCACTTATCCGCTCCCGTATAGCCGCTTATGATTGTGATGTAGCAAACAAGCAGACGACAACCCAAATACAAACCGATTTCTGAGGAGGAATTACAATGGCAAAGGTGCAAGCAACGACGGCAAATGACGGTTCCAGCGTATTCGACGTTAACACGAACGATCCCAATCAGTTGAAGTGGCAGGCAGACGCAATGATGTTCGTATCCGATCTGCAGGTGAACCAAACGCTTAAGCAGCAATGGACATCACTGCTGGCGAGCATGAAAGCGAAGCTCGACGACAGCCCTCCCCCGGCGGACGACAAAGACGCGATATACAAAGAAAAGATCAAGATCATCAATAATTTCTTGGCGCAAAAAGGGTATCAAACCGCAGCCGTCTTCGTCCTCGAGCTGACCAAAACCGACTTCTACAACGATCACCTCAAGGAAAGCGAGCCTAACGACGAGTCCGATCGTTTCGTTCAGGACATTTTGGCGAAGCCCGCCCTGCTGGCTGGCTGGCAGAAAGCGATGCAAA
>NZ_AEDD01000027.1:223-1500 GCF_000179615.1 Paenibacillus curdlanolyticus YK9 | reverse complement strand
TTCGGATCGGCTGGCCAAATACGAGCGGTATAGACGACTTGATCCGGACGGACGCTGGGGGAGTATCGACCAATACGAATCCATTCTGGATCCTGCGCCGAATCTCGTTCGGTGGATCGAGGAGGAGTGAGGGCTGACGATGCGGACGGTTAGCATTTTGACCCACAGTTATGTAGACGGATATAATCGGCAGTTCAATCGCTTGTTCGGCGGCGGATTAGAGCGATATATTCGGGATTTGTGCGGCGTCATTCATGCGGCGGGGTGGCGTCCCGTTGTGCATCAGCTGTCTTACTTCGAACCGTTTCGCACGATGTTCGAGGGGACGGAGGTCATCGGCTACACATATGAGCTCGGTAAACTGGGGCAAGCATTCGACGCGATGTCAGCTGAAGCGGACGGCTTGATCGTCTATGCGAGCTGCCTGTGGCATCCGATTCAGTATCGGCCAGGCAGCATCGGCATCAGCCATGGGATTAACTGGGATCATTGCGCGATTGCAGCTGAAACGAAAGATGGCGTTGCCGCTGCGCTCCGTCAGGCGATGCGTTCGCTGGAGCGCGTCGTCTCGGTCGATTCGCATTTTTTGACTTATGCAAGATCCGTATGCGTCTACGAAGATACGGACAAAGTGATCCGTATTCCCAATAGCGTGGATACGAGCCGCTATCTCCCGGCCGCGCATGGCTCCGGCAGACCCCGCACGCGCGGTCTGCGCGTGCTCGTCCCGCGGAGGCTCAGCTATGAGCGAGGCGTCATTACGATGATGCTCGTTGCTGACGAGCTGCTGCGCGAGCGCAGCGATCTGGTGATTGAATTCGCGGGAGAGCTAGTGGAAGGAACGGACATCGCGGATGCATTCAGGCTGTGGTACGGCACCCATCCGGCGAAGGAGCGAATCGAACAGCGGACCTATCCGATGGACGGCATGCATGCCGCGTATGGGAAGGCCGATATTGTGGTCATTCCTACGATTTTCTCCGAAGGCACGTCGTTGTCATGCCTGGAGGCCATGAGCTGCGGCGTGCCGGTCGTCGCCACGAATGTCGGCGGGCTCAACGACCTGATCATCGACGGGCTGAACGGGCGGCTTGTCCCGCCCGCCTCCGCCGCCCTGCTCGCCGCGATTCGCGAGCTGCTGGGCGATCCCGCACAGCGCCGCAAGCTCGGCAAGCTCGCGCGCGAGACCGCGCGAACGTTCGACGCGAGCCTATGGCGGGCGCGTTGGACGGCGGTGCTCGCGGAGCAGCTGGGCGAAGCGTAGGGCGGCTGGGGGT
>NZ_AEDD01000027.1:0-213 GCF_000179615.1 Paenibacillus curdlanolyticus YK9 | reverse complement strand
GCCCTATTCCCGCTCGTGCGCATCAAACTCCCGCATAGCGCACTTTTTTCTGCCCTATTCTCGCTCGTACGCACCAAACTCCCGCATAGCGCACTTTTTTCTGCCCTATTCCCGCTCGTACGCATCAAACTCCCGCATAGCGCACTTTTTTCTGCCCTATTCCCGCTCGTGCGCATCAAACTCCCGCATAGCGCACTTTTTTCTGCCCTATTC
>NZ_AEDD01000028.1:1359-1500 GCF_000179615.1 Paenibacillus curdlanolyticus YK9 | reverse complement strand
GCATAAAAATCTGCCCTATAGGCCGCCGCAGGCTGCCCAAGCGCGAATAGGGCATAAAAAACTGCCCTATAGGCCGCCGCTGGCTGCCCAAGCGCGAATAGGGCATAAAAATCTGCCCTATAGGCTGCTGCAGGCTGCCCA
>NZ_AEDD01000028.1:0-1349 GCF_000179615.1 Paenibacillus curdlanolyticus YK9 | reverse complement strand
CGATTGGGTTGTCCCGCATGTATTGGTGGGCGCGAAGATGGGCCTTCAAATAAGCGATGACGATATCCTCGTTGCTCCGAGCCCATTGGGTGCTGGCGACGACGCCGGTTAGATAGTCCTCGCCGATGCCCTCCTCGAACAACACGCTGCCCGCGCCGACATATTGCGCAAGGCTGATGTACGGTTCCCACATGACGCTGGCCTCAATTTTGCGATCGACGAGCCCGTCCCAGCTTTCCTTCATCGTGCAATGCTCCACCCGCAGGTTCGACCGGCCCGAGGCGCGCATTAGCCGATTCAATCGACAGCCTGCGCTGGAGTGGGGCACGGTTGCGATCCGCTCAAACGGCAATTCCTCTCGCGTCTCTGTCTTATCGCTCGCAACGGCGACCGAGATGCCGCGCCCGCCGGCTGTCTTGCCGTCGAAGGCGAGCAGGACAGCATCGAAGTCGGGCAGCATACGGCTTAGGCGCTGGCTCATCATGATCGGATAGTCGCCAAGCGAAGCGATTTGGACATGCCCGCCGATCATCGCTTCAACAAGGCTTAGGCCGCTGGCCGCATCGCGCCATTCCACTTGTACGGCTAAGGGGAGACGCAGGGCGGCAAGCTCCTGCTCGAACAGCTTCAGTCCTCGAATGAGCAGCGGGCTCCACATATGCGCAGTCGCGCTTTGATAGCCGATCGTAACGGTGATAGGGGCATTCCGCTCGCAGAAGGCAGGAGTGCCCGGCGTTCGAACGATGGCGTGCGCCCGGATCCACTCGTCCAGATGAACGGGGTCGATCATAATTTCTTTGCCAATCTGGACGTAAGGCAGACGCTTGTTTCTCCGCCAACGGTCGATCGTGGAACGGCTGACGCCAAGCATATCCATCGCTTGCTGCAGCGTGACGTAAGGCAACTTTCCATTCGGCATGAGGACGCCCCTCTCCTTCATTTATCGCCTAATACCCGACTAAACGCATTGGAATTTAACATTTATAATAGTCTAGCCTATCCGCTGGTATTCGGCAACCCTTTTCATTTCCATTTCATGGGTAAATTTATCATTCGTAGTCACAGGTAGTCGATTGTATTCATTGCATTGACGATGCTTTTGAGCCCATGCTACATTCGTTTCGATCAAATACAACCAAACAAATCGGAATTATCGACCGGCCCACTGGAGATGTCCGTTTTGCCTTGCCACGGGTAAAATGCGCATCTCCTTTTTGGTATGGCTAACGATCGCTTAGAAGCGTGAGAAAGGGTGAATCCAAGCATGGAGACGAGAGAATATACAGCGGATGTCGTCATCGTGGGCGGCGGAACGGCGGGGACGATGGCTGCGATTAAGGCGAAGCAGG
>NZ_AEDD01000029.1:1115-1227 GCF_000179615.1 Paenibacillus curdlanolyticus YK9 | reverse complement strand
CTACTACTATCGCTTACAGCATCCTGAACGCATGCAACCCGTACGACCGGGGCGCCCCATCCCTGGCTTTTCGTATGACCAATCGGGCAATAAGGTAGTAGACAAGCGTATC
>NZ_AEDD01000029.1:1025-1105 GCF_000179615.1 Paenibacillus curdlanolyticus YK9 | reverse complement strand
CTATGATGAGATTTGAGCAATGTGAGTGTGAAAAGTGTCCAATATTGAGGGGTTAAACCGCGAGGAGGCCTTATTCGGCT
>NZ_AEDD01000029.1:0-1015 GCF_000179615.1 Paenibacillus curdlanolyticus YK9 | reverse complement strand
TGATGAGATTTGAGCAATGTGAGTGTGAAAAGTGTCCAATATTGAGGGGTTAAACCGTTTCTATTCCCTATCCCCTTGCTTGGCCGCCCTCGACACGAATAGGGAAGATTTCTATTCCCTATTCTCCCGCTTGGCCACCCTCTACATGAATAGGGAAGATTTCTATTCCCTATCCTCCCGCTTGGCCGCCCTCGACACGAATAGGGCAGATTTCTCTGCCCTATTCTCCCGCTTGGCCGCCCTCAACGCGAATAGGGCAGATTTCTCTGCCCTATTCGCCCAGCCGCCGTCCTTATTTAAACACCGGCTCCTTGAATTGCTCCAGCTTCGTGCGGGAATCCGCGTCCACTTGCGCGTGGAGGCTGTTGCCGTGCGAATCCATCGTTACGATTGCTGCGAAACCTTCCGTTTGCATATGCCACATCGCTTCGGGAATGCCGAACTCATCCAGGAAGTGTACGCCATTCACTTTTTTGAAGCATCTCGCATAATACTGCGCTGCGCCGCCGATCGCGTTCAAGTACACGCCGCCGTGCTCTTGCAGCGCCTTCAGCGTTTTGGCGCCCATGCCGCCTTTGCCGATAACTGCCCGAATGCCGAACTTCTTCATCACGTCGCCTTGATAAGGCTCCTCGCGAATGCTTGTCGTCGGCCCTGCCGCCTTCACATGCCACACGCCTTCGCGATCCTTCATCATAACCGGTCCGCAGTGATAAATAACGCCGCCATTGAGGTCAATCGGCGAATCATGATTGATCAGGTAGCTATGCAGCGCATCGCGGCCTGTATGCATCTCGCCGTCGAGGACAACGATGTCGCCAACGCGAAGGGAACGCACCTGCTCTTCCGTAAGCGGCATCTTCAAACGAACCTCGCGCGGCTCGTCCTCTCCCTCTTCCGAAACCGCAACGGCTTGCACCGCTTCATTCTCCGGTGCAGCGTTCATCGGCAGCTCCGTGCCTTGCGGATAAATCCAGCTCTTCAGCTCGCCTGTTGCGGCATCAAGCAGCAAGCC
>NZ_AEDD01000030.1 GCF_000179615.1 Paenibacillus curdlanolyticus YK9 | reverse complement strand
GAGCGAGCCATCACCGGCCTCGTGGACAGCAACGAAATCCAGCGGATTGTGGTGGAGCATCCCGATTCCCGCTTCAACAAGGCTCCCCTCATTACAAGATTGACGCCAGCTGGCAGCGTAACCTTAACGAGCACCTCGCTTACGGTCTGGACGGATGGCGTTATGAGCAAGGAGGAGATCGAAGGCGAGCAGTACGCGGAACTGCTGAATCGTTATTTTGGAAGAGGGATTGGTCCTGAACCAATCAACAACCAACCAGAGCGCTCTATCACTTTATGAGAAGGTCGGGTAAACGGTTGTTAGCGAAGAAATTCGCTATTCTATCGAAATGGAAGATGATGTAAAGTTGTTTGTGTACCAACATTTGGAGCCTTAACAGGCAGCAAAAAAGTAGGGTATTCTCGGGGTTACCACACGCACCAAGAAGGAGCCCTACTCGATGACTAATATACCCGAAAATTCTTTCAACAATCTACTTGAAAATGCTGTAACTAAACTGCTGGTGCAGGGGAAGCTCGAGCTGCTGCTTCGTGAAGAAATTAAACATTACATTAGCACGGAGCATCAAGGCCCTCGTACCAGCCTTAACGGGAACTACACGCGCACTTACCAAACACGCTATGGAACCATTAATGACTTGCAAGTGCCCAGAGATCGGAAAGGTTACTTCAAGACCCGTCTGTTCCAGCCGTATCAGCGCCGCGAGGGATGGTTAGAAGAGGCCATCATCCACATGTACAAAGGCGGCAAGAGCACGCGAGAAGTCGCAAAATTCATCGAGAGTATGTTTGGTTCCCAGTACTCGCCAACGACGATCAGCAACATTACGCAAACCGTTATGGAAGACATTGAACAGTGGCAACAACGTCCGCTCGAGAAGCGTTACTCTGTGATCTACCTAGATGGTTTGTATGTGAAGCTGAAGCGTAACACGGTCAGCAGTGAGGCGGTTTATTTGGCTATGGGGATTGACGAAAAAGGCATCCGCCAAATCCTCGGCTTTTACGTAGGCGGGCATGAGAGCGCAAATGGCTGGAGAGAGGTCCTCAAAGACCTGAAAAATCGCGGAGCAACAGACGAGTTGCTTGGCGTCTTCGATGGCCTTCCAGGACTAGAAGAAGCCTTTAGAGAAATCTATCCAAAGGCCGATGTGCAAC
>NZ_AEDD01000031.1 GCF_000179615.1 Paenibacillus curdlanolyticus YK9 | reverse complement strand
CCTTCCGGGGTGCTTTTCACCTTTCCCTCACGGTACTGCTTCGCTATCGGTCACTAGGGAGTATTTAGCCTTGGCAGATGGTCCTGCCGGATTCCGACGGGGTTTCACGTGTCCCGCCGTACTCAGGATCCGTCTCGGAGGGTGCTGACTTTTGGTTACAGGGCTTTTACCTCTTCTAGCGGGCCTTTCCAGACCTCTTCGCCTAACCAACACCTTTGTAACTCCATGTGAGACGTCCTACAACCCCTACGCATAAATGCGTAAGTTTGGGCTAATCCGCGTTCGCTCGCCGCTACTGACGGAATCACTATTGTTTTCTCTTCCTCAGGGTACTTAGATGTTTCAGTTCCCCTGGTATGCCTCTACTTACCTATGTATTCAGTAAGAAGTGACTGCGCATTACCGCAGCCGGGTTTCCCCATTCGGACATCCCCGGATCAAAGCCTGCTTACGGCTCCCCGAGGCAATTTCGTTGTTCGCCACGTCCTTCTTCGGCTCCTAGTGCCTAGGCATCCTCCGTGCGCTCTTAGTAGCTTAACCAGTTGCTTGATTGATGAATGGTTACTTGTGTAATCATCCGATCAACCTTCGCTTCGTGTATAACACTAAAGCTTTAAGGATGTTTCATTATTCGCTATCCAGTTTTCAAGGTGCAATTGCCTTTATAGGCAACAGAAAACAACCTTACCACTCCACTTACTATACCAATCAATTACTCATCGGTAATTTCGGCGTCGTGATTCGATTGTATGGCGCTTTCGCACCCGCTTGGCATCTTCCTACTCTCCCAGGACCCTGCGGTCCAAGTACCATCGGCGTTGGAGGACTTAACGGTCGTGTTCGGGATGGGTACGCGTGGAACCCCTCCGCCATCGACACCAAACGGATATTCAGCTTTCAGAAAGAACAAGATTGCTCTTTCAAAACTGACAACGAGCGAGACACAACTGTCAATTGTGTTACCAATCATCATCGTGATTGGATAAATCCTTAGAAAGGAGGTGATCCAGCCGCACCTTCCGATACGGCTACCTTGTTACGACTTCACCCCAATCATCTACCCCACCTTCGACGGCTGGCTCCTTGCGGTTACCCCACCGGCTTCGGGTGTTGTAAACTCTCGTGGTGTGAC
>NZ_AEDD01000032.1 GCF_000179615.1 Paenibacillus curdlanolyticus YK9 | reverse complement strand
TAGCCCTTGGGGCGACGCCCCTGCTGGCGGCGGTCGCGGCGGCTCCCGCAGCAGCGCTGGTTCTGCGCCAGCAGGCAAGCGCGGCAGCGGTTCCGCCAACGCTAGCCCTTGGGGCGACGCCCCTGCTGGCGGCGGTCGCGGCGGCTCCCGCAGCAGCGCTGGCTCTGCGCCAGCAGGCAAGCGCGACAGCGGTTCCGCTAGCGCTAGCCCTTGGGGCGACGCCCCTGCTGGCGGCGGTCGCGGCGGCTCCCGCAGCAGCGCTGGCTCTGCGCCCCGCGGCGGTTCGCGCGGCAGCAGTGGCTCTGCTCCTCGAGGCGGCAGCTCGCGCGGCGACCGCTCGAATAACGGCGGCGGACGCCGCGGACGGTAACCGTCACTTTTTCCGATTTAGAAGGAGTGCTTGAAATTGTCCCTTACCCACGTACGCAGTCTGCTCCCGGAGGCGTTCATTCAGCAAGCTCGGCAGCTGCTGGGCGACGAGACGCCAGCGTTTCTCGCCAGCTATGATGCGCCCCGGGCCTACGGCTTGCGGTTTAATCCAATAAAGCTGCCGCCCCAGCAATGGAATGGCGATCAGCGCTTTCACGCTTTAACCCAAATGTTCGGGCTTGAGCCGATCGATTGGTGCAAGACAGGCTTCTACTATAATGAAGAAGTCCGCCCCGGCAAACACCCGTATCATGCCGCAGGCCTTTATTACATTCAGGAGCCTTCCGCAATGTCCGCTGCCGAAGCGCTGGAAGCGCAGCCTGGCGAGACGATACTCGACCTCGCTGCTGCGCCCGGCGGCAAGACGACGCAAATCGCGGGCGCAATGCAGAATCAAGGCTTGCTTATTGCGAATGAAATTCATCCCGCCCGCGCCAAAATATTAAGCGAAAACGTCGAGCGCTGCGGCTTCCGCAATACGGTCGTCACCTGCGCGACACCCGATCAGCTTTCGGAGCGGTTTCCCGTTTTCTTTGATCGC
>NZ_AEDD01000033.1 GCF_000179615.1 Paenibacillus curdlanolyticus YK9 | reverse complement strand
CACCTTTCCCTCACGGTACTGCTTCGCTATCGGTCACTAGGGAGTATTTAGCCTTGGCAGATGGTCCTGCCGGATTCCGACGGGGTTTCACGTGTCCCGCCGTACTCAGGATCCGTCTCGGAGGGTGCTGGCTTCTGGTTACAGGGCTTTACCTTTTCTAGCGGGCCTTTCCAGACCTCTTCGCCTAACCAACACCTTTGTAACTCCATGTGAGACGTCCTACAACCCCTACGGACAAGTCCGTAGGTTTGGGCTAATCCGCGTTCGCTCGCCGCTACTGACGGAATCACTATTGTTTCTCTTCCTCAGGGTACTTAGATGTTTCAGTTCCCCTGGTATGCCTCTACTTACCTATGTATTCAGTAAGAAGTGACTGCGCATTACCGCAGCCGGGTTTCCCCATTCGGACATCCCCGGATCAAAGCCTGCTTACGACTCCCCGAGGCAATTTCGTTGTTCGCCACGTCCTTCTTCGGCTCCTAGTGCCTAGGCATCCTCCGTGCGCTCTTAGTAGCTTAACCAGTTGCTCGATTGATGAATGGTTACTTGCGTAATCACTCAATCAACCTTCGCTTCGTGTTTAAAAACTAAAGCTTTAAGGATGTTTCATTATTCGCTATCCAGTTTTCAAGGTGCAAATTGCCTCAAAGGGCAAAGAAAGAACAAGATTGTTCTTTCAAAACTGACAACGAGCGAGACACAACTGTCAATTGTGTTACCGATCATCGACGTGATCGGATAAATCCTTAGAAAGGAGGTGATCCAGCCGCACCTTCCGATACGGCTACCTTGTTACGACTTCACCCCAATCATCTACCCCACCTTCGACGGCTGGCTCCTTGCGGTTACCCCACCGGCTTCGGGTGTTGTAAACTCTCGTGGTGTGACGGGCGGTGTGTACAAGACCCGGGAACGTATTCACCGCGGCA
>NZ_AEDD01000034.1 GCF_000179615.1 Paenibacillus curdlanolyticus YK9 | reverse complement strand
TGCCTGTGGTTTCTTCGATGCGGTGAGGTTGCCCTTGTGTTGGTTTGTACGCAACATGCAACTTGACCCCCGCACGTTCGCCTTTCAGCGGTGCCCAGGGCAGGCGGCCGGCTCCCACTGTAATTTTAGTTGAATCCAAGATCAATAGTTCCTTTGGCAAAGATAACTTGCGCTTAGCTTGCCGATTGCAATGACCAAGCAAGTAGTGCAGTAATTGCTTAAAAATCCCGAAAGGGACATCTCCAGCTTTTTTGGACACGGTAGAGTAACAGGTTTTCACCAAGTGATAGGCAGGGGCTCGCAAAGCCCCTTCGCGATAGCTTTTCCACTGGTCCGATGCCGCTTGAGCAAAAAACAAAAATAAGTCATAAACAGTGAATTTACGCCCTACTTCTCGATAACCAACCGAATTTGAAAAAGAATCCACAATTTCTTTCGGTAGTGCAGTTTGAACTAGCTGGCTGAACGTAGTAGACTTATTCATAAGATCGCCTCTTGGGGGTGGAGTGGGTGGTACTACCCATTACCCGAGAGTGCGGTCCTTTTACCATTTTCAGGTTAATCAACAGGCCTGCAAACTGTGCAATGTCCGCAGCCGACAGGCTATCCCATAAGGCAAAAAAGCGCCCAATGTGCGTTTGTCATTGTATAAAGTGCAGGCCTGTTGATTATCAAGAAACTGGGAATGGGAAAGTGAATGGAAAAGTAGTGAGTGCCACTCTCCATTCGGGAGCCAAATGATGATGTCGAAGTGCACGAACGAATAGGGTTAAGGATAATGAGGCAGATACGTGTATATGGGGAACGACATGATCAAAGAGCATTTTAAGCAAAACATAAACGGTCATGGCAATATATAACTGGCTGTAGACTGCATTAGAGCTCGTGCCAAAAAGGACGGGTACATTGACAT
>NZ_AEDD01000035.1 GCF_000179615.1 Paenibacillus curdlanolyticus YK9 | reverse complement strand
GCCCAGCTAACAGCCATTCCGCAGGTACCGCTTATGGAGATTCCGGTTGCACGTCCGCTCGCGATTGCCATCCTTACGTCCCGTTCTGGGGAGGCAACTCATCGTACACGCAAATCTATGACAAATGTGTAACGGATGTAGGTAACAACCCGGTAGGTGACTACTACCGTGAGACTAGCTATAGCGGCTGCTGCTAATCGCTGAAGTTGTTGAAAGATTAGGCGCTACAGCATACATCGCTTAAAAAAACTAAAAATTCAAAAAAATTATTGGAGGTTATTCACTATGTCATGCCCAGCTAACAGCCATTCCGCAGGTACCGCTTATGGAGATTCCGGTTGCACGTCCGCTCGCGATTGCCATCCTTACGTCCCGTTCTGGGGAGGCAACTCATCGTACACGCAAATCTATGACAAATGTGTAACGGATGTAGGTAACAACCCGGTAGGTGACTACTACCGTGAGACTAGCTATAGCGGCTGCTGCTAATCGCTGAAGTTGTTGAAAGATTAGACGCTACAGCATACATCGCTTAAAAAAACTAAAAATTCAAAAAATTATTGGAGGTCATTTATTATGTCATGCCCAGCTAACAGCCATTCCGCAGGTACCGCTTATGGAGATTCCGGTTGCACGTCCGCTCGCGATTGCCATCCTTACGTCCCGTTCTGGGGAGGCAACTCCTCGTACAC
>NZ_AEDD01000036.1:609-684 GCF_000179615.1 Paenibacillus curdlanolyticus YK9 | reverse complement strand
TATTGACGAACCCACGTGCTCAGTGTACTCGGAGACATACCGTGCTGTCGGGCAACTGCCCCGGCTAGCACTTCG
>NZ_AEDD01000036.1:140-599 GCF_000179615.1 Paenibacillus curdlanolyticus YK9 | reverse complement strand
GTCTTTCAGCGCGGCTGGGTTCGTTTTTTTTAAAAGGTCTTTCAGAATGTTGTTTTCCAGCTCTTTCTCACCCAACAGCTTCATAGCTTCCTTGTATTTATTCTGTAACTCATGAAGGCTTGCTGCATCTAGTTTCATCTGCTTTGCTTCGTCCTGTTTGCGTACCACTATATCACCCACCTCATCCTGGTATTGACGAACCCACGTGCTCAGTGTACTCGGAGACATACCGTGCTGTCGGGCAACTGCCTCTACCCTATACCCGGCTAGCACTTCAGCTACCAGCTCCCTCTTCACCGTAACGGGGCATCGAAACCTTCTTTTCATGGACAATTCCTCCACTTCTTCTAAGTTTATATGAAGTGGTGAAAGTGTCCAAGTTGATTAGGGGGCTATAAAGGAAATCTTCCCTATCCGTATCGAGGGCGGCCAAGCGGGAGGATAGGGAATAGAAATCTT
>NZ_AEDD01000036.1:0-130 GCF_000179615.1 Paenibacillus curdlanolyticus YK9 | reverse complement strand
ACTTCTTCTAAGTTTATATGAAGTGGTGAAAGTGTCCAAGTTGATTAGGGGGCTATAAAGAAAAAGTGCGCTAATCGCCCGACTGGCCAGCATGTGGGTGAATAGCGCAGAAAAAAGTGCGCTAATCGCC
>NZ_AEDD01000037.1 GCF_000179615.1 Paenibacillus curdlanolyticus YK9 | reverse complement strand
CCTAGGCATCCTCCGTGCGCTCTTAGTAGCTTAACCAGTTGCTCGATTGATGAATGGTTACTTGCGTAATCATCCGATCAACCTTCGCTTCGTGTTTAAAAACTAAAGCTTTAAGGATATTTCATTATTCGCTATCCAGTTTTCAAGGTGCAAGTACATTCTTGGTGGAGCCAAGCGGGATCGAACCGCTGACCTCCTGCTTGCAAGGCAGGCGCTCTCCCAGCTGAGCTATGGCCCCATATCTAGTTTTGAAAAGAAATGGTTGGCCTTAGTGGACTCGAACCACCGACCTCACCCTTATCAGGGGTGCGCTCTAACCAGCTGAGCTAAAGGCCAAAGTTAATATTCGCTTTGGTACTCCATTAGAAAGAACAAGATTGCTCTTTCAAAACTGACAACGAGCGAGACACAACTGTCAATTGTGTTACCGACCATCGACGTGATCGGATAAATCCTTAGAAAGGAGGTGATCCAGCCGCACCTTCCGATACGGCTACCTTGTTACGACTTCACCCCAATCATCTACCCCACCTTCGACGGCTGGCTCCTTGCGGTTACCCCACCGGCTTCGGGTGTTGTAAACTCTCGTGGTGTGACGGGCGGTGTGTACAAGACCCGGGAACGTATTCACCGCGGCATGCTGATCCGCGATT
>NZ_AEDD01000038.1 GCF_000179615.1 Paenibacillus curdlanolyticus YK9 | reverse complement strand
CCACGCTCATTTTCAAATAAACCTTCTCTTCAAGGCTTTAAAGGCTTCTAAAGGTTCTTCTGAATACTCAGGGGAATCATATTCATCCTGGAATAGCCATCCATCTGTGAGGGTTCCGTTCCATAGACGTTCATCAATCTCTGGATGAGAATAATGATACGGATCAAATATGGCTAAAGCAGTAAACAATTCGTTAGAGCCATTAAATATTAGATTGTAATAATCATTTTCATTAGAGTCTTCATTTTTTCTAATTATGCACTTTTTACCTGATGTGATGACATACGCAAAAAGCCTAAGATATCTCTCATTACAACATGAAGCCCTATGCTCCCAAGTTTTCAATAACAGAAATAATCGCTGTTGCACAACTGAGTGCTTTAGCTTTACTAAATTTGTTGAAGCTGTGCAGCTATTGTCTGTACAATTTTTGCAAGGTTTACTAATCTCCAGCAGCTTATTCAAGGTTTTTCTAGCATATCCTTGGATAATAGATTCCGATTGTTTAAATCAACAACAACCACTTCTTCAACTGTCTCTTCGTTTCCCTTA
>NZ_AEDD01000039.1 GCF_000179615.1 Paenibacillus curdlanolyticus YK9 | reverse complement strand
GGCAAACAATACGGCGTGCCATTCGACTCCGGCGTAACGGGCTTGTATGTGCGTACGGATTACTTGGAGCAAGCGGGCTATAAGGCAGCTGATCTGCAAAATATCGATTGGAACAAGCTGATCGACATCGGCAAAGCGATCAAAGAAAAACTGGCAAGGACCTGTTGACGCAAGATCCTAACGACTTGGGCCTCATCCGCATGATGATTCAATCGCGGGCTCGTGGTACACGAAGGAAGACGGCACGACGCCAAATCTTGCGAACAATGCAGAGCTGAAAGCAGCGGCTGAGACGTACAAACGCTGATGGAAGCCAATATCGTAAAGTAACGTCCGACTGGAGCCAATTCGTTGGCGCCTTCAACAGCGGCGATGTAGCGGCGGTTCCGACGGGCAACTGGATCACAGCTTCCGTTAAAGCAGAGGCTACGCAATCGGGCAAATGGGCAATCGTACCGTTCCCATCGCTTCCGGGCGCAGCCAAAGCAACGCATGCATCGAACCTTGGCGGCAGCTCGTGGTACGTATTGAATACGGACGGCA
>NZ_AEDD01000040.1 GCF_000179615.1 Paenibacillus curdlanolyticus YK9 | reverse complement strand
AACTAAACATCATATGATAAGATGTGAAAGTTGTACGTAAATTGTTCTTTGAAAACTGAACAACGAGCGAAACTGTCAGTATAAATGTTTCAAAATGAGCTACAAACTTAACTTTTATGGAGAGTTTGATCCTGGCTCAGGACGAACGCTGGCGGCGTGCCTAATACATGCAAGTCGAGCGGACTTGAAGGAGTGCTTGCACTCCTGATAGTTAGCGGCGGACGGGTGAGTAACACGTAGGCAACCTGCCCGTAAGACTGGGATAACATTCGGAAACGAATGCTAATACCGGATACGCGATTTTCTCGCATGAGGAAATCGGGAAAGAAGGAGCAATCTTTCACTTACGGATGGGCCTGCGGCGCATTAGCTAGTTGGTGGGGTAATGGCTCACCAAGGCGACGATGCGTAGCCGACCTGAGAGGGTGATCGGCCACACTGGGACTGAGACACGGCCCAGACTCCTACGGGAGGCAGCAGTAGGGAATCTTCCGCAATGGACGAAAGTCTGACGGAGCAACGCCGCGTGAGTGAAGAAGGC